>NZ_CP152414.1:975000-5775000 GCF_038969555.1 Bradyrhizobium sp. B117 | reverse complement strand
CAGCGGTCGCGGGTCGAAGGTCATGGCATCGCCATGCACGATCTCGAGCCGGCCGGGATAGCGCGCGGAAATATCTTCCAGCGCCGGGATCGCGCGCTCGTCATGCTCGATGGCGATGACGCGCCGGGCGCCGAGCGCGAGCAGCGCGCGGGTCAGCCCGCCGGGCCCGGGGCCGATCTCGACGATGGTGGAGTCTTCGAGCGGCGCGGCCGCACGCGCGATGCGCGCGGTGAGGTTGAGGTCGAGCAGGAAATTCTGACCGAGCGATTTGCGGGCCGACAGCGCGTGCCGGCGAATGACCTCGCGCAGCGGCGGGAGGTCGTCGATCGCGCTCATCAGGGTTTTGCAGCCGCCATGCGGCCTGCGAGCTGAAGCGCCGCGATCAGGCTGGCCGGATTGGCCTTGCCGGTGCCGGCGATGTCGAAGGCGGTGCCGTGATCGGGCGAGGTGCGGATGAAGGGCAGGCCGAGCGTGACATTGACGGCGTCGTCGAACGCGACCGTCTTGATCGGGATCAGCGCCTGGTCGTGATACATGCAGACCGCGCAGTCATAGGTGTTGCGCGCGGCGTCGTGGAACATGGTGTCGGCGGGCAGCGGGCCCCTGGCCTCGATGCCGTCGTTGCGCAGAACCTTGAGCGCCGGCGCAATCACGGTCTGCTCCTCATGGCCGAGCGAGCCGTCCTCGCCGGCATGCGGATTGAGGCCGGAGATCGCGATCCGCGGCCGTTCGGTGCCGAAATGCGATTTCAGCTCGCTCGCGACGATGCGCACGGTGGAGACGATCAGCTCGCTCGTCAGCTGGGTGAGCGCCTCGCGCAAGGAGACGTGGATGGTCACGGGCACCACGGCGAGCCGTGGCGACCACAGCATCATCACCGGCTGCGGCACGCGGCCGTTCTCCGCGGCAAGCTCGGCGAGGAATTCGGTGTGGCCGGGATGACGGAAGCCGGCGCGGTACAGCACGCTCTTGGCGATCGGGTTGGTGACGACGGCACCGGCGCGGCCCGCGCGGACATCCGCGACCGCCTGGCGGATCGAGGCGAGCGCGGCCGGCGCGCTCGATGCGTCGGGCGTGCCGGGCTCGGCGCTCGCGCGCTCGCCGGTCGCGACGACGGGCAGGGCGTTGGTGAAGGCGGCCGCGGCCTCAGCGGGGCTTACCGCAGCGATCCTGAGATCGACGCCGAGCGCCTTGGCGCGGCGGGCGAGGAAGGCCTCGTCGCCGAGCAGATAGAACGGGGGCAGGTTCAGCTCGGCTCGCCGGAGCCAGGCGGCAATGGTGATGTCGGGGCCGATGCCGGCGGGCTCTCCCAGGGTCAGGGCGAGGGGCTTTATCGGAGCGCTGGCCATCAGCGGTTGCGATATTCGATCATCGCCGCCTTGCGGAGCTCATCGAGATAGGCCTTCTGGGTCTTCTCGTACTTCTCCTGATACATCTTCTCGCGGATTTCGCGCTTCTTCGGCGTGTCGATCGTGGTCGGCTTGCGCGAGCACAGCACCACCATCTCGATGCCGGCCCTCGTCACTTCCGGCGCGGTCAGATGGCCGATCGGCGTGTCGTCGAGCACCTTGCGCAGCGCCTCCGGCAGGTCCGCCGTGGTCTTGGTGACGCTCTCGCGGATGGTGGCGTTCGGCGTCGAGCGGAACAGCGAATTGGCTTCCTCGCAGCTTCCGACGCGCGAGCGATATTGCTCGGCTTCCTTCATCCGCGTCTCCTGGAACGCAGGGGAGGAGCCGCGCGGCACGATCAGCACGATCGGCTGCATCTTGTATTCGGTGCCCTCGATCTGGAGCTTCTCGTTGCCGCCCTCGCGCACCTTGTCGGCGACGTCCTTCTCGCCGACCATCAGCTTCTCCTTGAAGCGGCCGCGCACGAGGCTGGTCCAGACCATCTCGGCCTTCATGCGGCCCTTCAGCGTCTCGGGGCGGACCCCCTTGGACTCGAGCGACTTGGTGAGCGCCTCCGGCGAGATGCGCATGCGCTGCGCCATGCCGTCATAGGACTGGTTGAGGTCGGAGACACCAGGGTCGACGCCGTACTTCTTGCCTTCCTTGATCTTCACCTTGTCGTCGATCAGCTCGTTGATGACCTCCTGCCGGCTCGGGGTCTTCTGCGTCGTCAGCTGGTCGAGCTTGGAGCGCTGCTCGATGTCGAAATCGGTGATCGGATCGCCGTTGACCATGACGACGATGTTCTGCGCCCGCGACGGCGAGGGGAGGCCGGCCAGGACCAGCCCGGCACTGATGGCGAGGAGGAAGCGGAAGACAGGCAATGGGGTCGTCATGAGTGTCGCTCGCATGCCCGCCGTCGTAAGCCTGCGAAGAGGCAAACGCGGCCGGGACTTCAAACCGTTCACTGGAGGCCCGCGGAACTGCTGCTGCTGCCTGTCGACGTCGCCAGCGTGCGCAGGCCGATCTGGAACATGAACGCGTGGCTCAGCACGGGCGGCGCGGTGCCCGCGGAGTAGCTATACGAAGTTACATAGTTCGCCGCCAGCACGAAGCAATCGTCGACATAGCCGGCGCCGAGCACATATTGGTTGATCTTGTTGGCCTCGAGGTCCCAGCGCGCCGAGCCCGTCACCACCCAGTTGGCCGCGACCTTGATCGAGCCCGAGGTCAGGATGCCCTCGCGGCGGTTCAGATAGCCGAGCTCCGGCTGTGCCGCGTAATTGCCGTACATCACGCTCATCGACCAGCGATTGAAGTTGGCGCGGCCTTCGGCCTCGAAGCGCTCCACGTTCCAGGTCTGCTCGTCCATGCGCGAGCGGACGCTGAACGTATAGGTGCTGTTGGGCGAGTAGGCGGCGCTCGCCACATAGTCGGACCGCGGCTTGTCGAGGCCGGAATCAAGACCGGTGTTGATGGAGTCCTGGACCGCGTAGGAGTTCAGGCCGAACAGCTGGTAGGACTGCCCGAACAGCACCTTGACGGCACCGCCCCTGTCGAACTGGGTGGTGGCCTGCACGCCGACATTGGCGCGGCCGCCGCCCTCGACGCGGTCGTAGCCGGAGAACTTGTCGACGCTGAACAGGTTCGAGGCGTCGAACACCATGCTCTGGGCATCCTCGTTGGGGAACCTGCCGGCATAGGTCTCGTTCGGGCGGATGATGATCTGCGCGATCGGCTCGATGGTGGTCGAACCCCAGGGCTGAACGTTGATGAAGGGGTAGCGGTATTCGAGACCCACGGTCGGCATCAGGCGGAACGCCTGGGTGTCGCCGACCGGCAGGAAGTTCGACACGCCGGGCTGGTTGGAGACCGAGGAGTTGACCGCGTCGGCGCGCAGAATCGCGAACGGCGTCCAGATCTCGCCGAACGGATCGGTGTAGGACTTGCGCCACTGCGCTTCGGCCGTGAGGCGCGTGTAGGTGCCGGGGAAGCCGCGCAGCAGGCACTGCGACGGCGTGCGGGCGAGCGGATCGGCCGACGCCGTCGTGCACAGGCTGTTGGTGTTGGCCAACGTCGTGATCGGATCGAACACGGCCGAGTCACGCGACAGGTTCGTGAAATTGGTCCTGTAGCTGAACTCGCCGCCGAACACCGGATAGTTCAGCACGTTCGAATAGTCGATCACGGGATAGACGATCGGCACCTGGCTCTGGTTGCCCGAGTAGCTCAGCCAGTACATCGTGCGCGCGTCGAAGAAGCTGCGATTGCCAACGCCGGTCAGATAGAGCTGCGACAGCGCGTCGGTCGGCAGATAGAGGAACGAGCCCAGCGGGTCGCGGTACTGCGACAACCGGTAGTCCGAGAAGAAATAGTAGTCGGACATCAGGACGCCGTCCCAACCCCAGACCCACTTGTCGTTCAGCGCGAACTGGCCCTTGGTGTCGACGGCGCCGCGGAACTGGCGGTCGCCGGGCTGACCGGCAAGCGCGCCCGGGTCGAGCTGGTCGATGCCGTAGACGCGGACCTGATAGGCGCCGTCCATCAGGCGCTGGCGGTATTCGGCCTGGAACAGCACGCCCTGCTTGGTCGTGAAGCGCGGGTTGAAGGTCAGGTCCATGTCGGGCGCGATCGCCCAGTAGAACGGGATTTCGACGCCGTAGCCGAACGGCGTGTTCGACGTGAAGCCCGGCATCAGGAAGCCGGTCTTGCGCTTCACGGTCGGGTCGGGCGTCGAGAAATAGGGCATGTAGGCGAGCGGCACGCCGAAGAATTCGAGCTGCGCCGTCTCGAAATACAGCATCTTCTCCTGCTGGTCGTGGATGATGCGGGCACCCTTGACCTGCCAGAGCGGCGGCTTCTTCGGATCGTCCTTACACGGCGCGCAGGCCGTGTAGACGCCGTTCTCGAACACCGTGTAATTGCCGCTGGAGCGGTCGGCGCGGCTCGCGGCCATGCGGGTCTGGTCGGCGGTGTCCACGCGCAGCGAATCGACGAAACCGTCGCGGTAGTCGTCGGAGAGATCCATGATCTCGGCATAGGTGATCTTGCCGTCGGCATCCGTCATGCGGATGTTGCCTTCGGCATGCAGCCGCTTGGTCTTCTGGTCGTAGATGACCCTGTCGGCCTCGACGCTGGTGCCGTTGTAGAACAGCTGGACGTTGCCGACCGCGGAGACGCGCGAATTGTTGTAGTCGTAATCGACCTCGGTCGCCTGAACCAGCATCTGGTTGTCGTTGGCGACCTTCGGCGGCTTCGGACGCGGCGGTAGCGGATTGTAGGTGAAGCTCTGGGCCGCGGCCGGCGTCACCGCGGCGACGTCGATCAGGCCGCCGAGCGAGGCAGCCGTGACGACGGCGAGGAGGAGCCTGCGAATGGACAAGCCGCATCCGTTCGCGCGCACCACCGTGCGCCGCGTCAAACGAGACACGGGTCCTCGACGGACGGCAGTCACTAACCGTCCTCCTGGTACAACAAGGCCAAAAAGCCGGTGAGGCCGCCCACCACCACGGGCAACCACGCCGCAGCGATCGGATGCATCAACTCAGCCTTGCTCAAGTCTTCAGTCACTTTCGATAGAACGTAGAGCAGAAAGCCTGCGCCCACGCCACTCAAAACCATCTTCTGCACGCCGCCCATCCGGAAGAAACGCAACGACACGGAGGCCGCGAGCATCACCATGGCAGCCAGCAAAAACGGCTGCGCCAGAAGCTTTTGATACTGGAGTCGGTATCCGGCTGTCGCGAAGCCCGAGCTTTCCGATGAGCGGATGTAGCTCGGTAGTTGCCAAAAGGACACAGTCTCGGGTGTGGAAAAGCTGTTGCGGACCTGCGCCTCGGTCAGAGTCGTCGGAATCTCCAACGTGGCCTGGTCGACCGGCGGTGAGTCCAGCGTGAAGCGGCGGACGCCCCTGAACAGCCAATGACCGGACTCGAGCGTGGCTTCACGCGCCTCGATCCGCTCCTTGAAGTGCTGATCTGTGTCGAATCGGAACAGCGTGAGCCCGGTGAGCCGCACGCCCTGCTGCTCGCTGCGCGCCGCATTGATGATGGTCTGGCCGTCGCTGGTCACCTGGTTGAGCCAGAAGCCGGAGGCGTCCTGGATGCCGCCGCCCGGCGCCGAGCCGAACAGCTCCGCCTCCATGCGCTTGGAGAGCTCGCGCAGATTCGCCGACATCGGATTGTAGGCGACGGTGGCGATCACCCCGATCAGCAGCGCGCTGCCGAGCGCGGGCGAGATGAACTGCCAGGCCGAGATGCCGGCGGCGCGCGCGACCACGAGCTCGAGCCGGCGGGAGAGGGCGAGATAGCAGGTCATGGCGCCGATCAGCATGCAGAACGGCGTCAGCTTCTCCAGGAGCTGCGGCACCCGGAACAGCGATGTCTCGGCCACCATGAGCGCGGAGGCGGAGGCAAGGCCGGAGGTCTTGCGCACCATCTCGATGTAGTCGACCAGCACCAGCAGCAAAAAGATGCTCGCGAACACGCCGAGCGCCGCGACGACAAAGCGTCCGGCGAAATAGCGCCCGAGCGTGTTGGTGAGCATGCTCATGCGGTGGCCGGTCGTCCAAACAGCCGCGCGATGCGGGCGTTCGATCTGTTGATGGCTTCCATGAGGCCGGGCGGCGGTTCGACGACGATGCCGCCAATGATCATCCACAGCCCGACGCCGATGGCGCCGAAAATCATCGCGTATTGGACCAGCACCGGGCCCGGCGATTTCACCGCCATCACCGAACAGGCAAAGCCCGCCATGCGCAGGCCGAACACCGCGAGGATCGAGGAGCCGATCGAGAAATTGCGGCTCTGGCGGGTGGTGCGAGGTGCGCCGAGGAAGGCGAAGGTCAGCACGGCAAAGGCAAACGGATAAATCGGAGCCAAGAGGCTGTCATGCAGGGCCGAGCGGAACTGCCCTGGAATCTGCTTGTAGACGGGGTCATCCTCGGACGGCGATAACAGCTCCCAGAGATAGCGCTCGCGGATGCCGAGGGTGACGTCGCGGCCCTGGTTGCCGAATTTCGACATGTCGAAGCCGTAGCGGCCGAACGCCACCAGCGCGGGATCGCGCTTGCCGGCCTCGAAGCGCTGGAGATTGCCGTCCTTGAGCACAAGGAACGAGCCGTTTTCGTTCTTCACGACCTCCCCATGCTCGGCGACGATCGAGACGCGCTCGTTCGGATCGCGGCGGTCGTCGATGAAGATGCCGGCGAGGATGCCGCCGGGCTGGCGCTCGCGGATCCGGATCGTCAGGTTCTTGTCGAGCTGGGCGAAGCGGCCGGGCTGCAGGATGTTGGTGAGCACGTCGGCGGTGATCTCGGCGTCCCACTGCTTGATCCGCCGCATGCCGTCGGGGGCGAGATAGGCCGCGATGAAGGCGACGAGCGCCGCCACCACGCAGGTGGCGTAGAAGAACGGAAAGAACAGCCGGAACGGCGAGAAGCCGGCGGCATTCATCACGATGATCTCGGAATCGGTCGCGAGCTTGTTCAGCGTGTGCGAGATCGCGATCATCAGCGAGATCGGCGAGATGATCAGCACGAGCGCCGGCACGACGAGGCTGGTGATGCCGAGGAAGGTCAGGATGGTCTGACCCTGGCTCGTCATCAGGTCGATGCCGCGCAACGCCTGCGTAATCCAGATCACGCCGGTGAGGCTGACCAGGACCAGCGCAAACGACGCCAGCGTCGTGCGGAAAATATACCTATCAATTGACCCCATGCGCTACCGCACGAATCCCACCAAGCCCCCGACGCAGCCCCGGAATGCCACCCGTCCAACCAATCCCACAAGGGGATCCCCAAGGTCGGACCAACAGTTCTTCCGTCGGCTTACTTTCTCACTACCATCCCTTTGATCCGTCAACAAAATGGCTGCCCCGTGGCACCCTCCACATATGGTTAATATTTCGCTCGTTGTGGCCTGGCGGCCACGGCGGTGCTTGGCATCTGCCGGGCCGCTGGCCCATAGTGCGCAAAGTCCAGTGAATCGCCGTTCAGCTCCGGCCCCCTGCCGGAACCGAGGAAGGGCGAAAAGCCTGATGTTTTGAAGGAGTTACTCATGTCCGATGCCATCAAGGTCGGCTTTGTCCCGTTGTCTGCCGCCCCCCGTGGCATCCTGGTGGTGTTCTGCGACGACGGCTTGAAGCTCGGCCCGGCCACGGCGAAGGCGCTCGGCGGCGCGACCGATCTGGTCAAGCGGGCGGCGTCCACGGCCGGCTTCAAGGGCAAAAGCGGCGCGGCGCTCGACATCCTGGCGCCGGAGGGGGTGAAGGCCACCCGGCTGGTCGTGATCGGCGGCGGCAAGGCGGCAAGCCTGAAGGCGAACGATTTCCTCAAATTCGGCGGCGTTGCCGCCAGCAAGCTCTCTGCCGAGGCCTCGGCCATGACGATCATGGCGGAATTGCCAGGTGGCGGCATGACAAGCGAGCAGGCGGTCGCGATTGCCTCGGGCCTGCGGCTGCGGGCCTACAAGTTCGACCGCTACAAGACCAAGAAGAAGGAGGGCGAGGAGGGCGGCTTGCGCGCCGAAATCTCGCTCGCGGTCGACGATGCAGGTGCGGCCAAGAAGGCGTTCGCCTCGGCCGGCCACGTCGTCGACGGCGTCGTCATCGCGCGCGACCTCGTCAACGAGCCGCCGAACGTGCTCTACCCCGAGGAATTCGCGCGCCGCGCGGCCCAGCTCCGCAAGCTCGGCGTCAAGGTCGAGGTGCTCGACGTCAAGGCGATGCAGAAGCTCGGCATGGGCGCGCTGCTCGGCGTCGGCCAGGGCTCGGCGCGGCCGAGCCGCACCGTGATCATGCGCTGGGACGGAGGCAAGAAGGGCGATGCGCCGGTCGCCTTCGTCGGCAAGGGCGTCTGCTTCGACACCGGCGGCATCTCGATCAAGCCCGCCGGCAGCATGGAGGACATGAAGGGCGACATGGGGGGAGCTGCCTGCGTCGTCGGCCTGATGCATGCGCTGGCGGCGCGTAAAGCGAAGGCCAACGTGGTCGGCGCCATTGGCCTCGTCGAGAACATGCCCGACGGCAATGCGCAGCGGCCGGGCGACATCGTGACCTCGATGTCGGGCCAGACCATCGAGATCATCAACACCGACGCCGAAGGCCGCCTCGTGCTGGCCGACGTGCTCTGGTACGTCGCGAAAAAGGTGAAGCCGAAATTCATGGTGGATCTCGCCACACTCACTGGCGCGATCATGGTCGCGCTCGGGACCGAGCATGCCGGCATGTTCTCCAACAATGACGAACTGGCCGAGCGCCTGCTCGCGGCCGGCATCGAGAGCGGCGAGAAGGTCTGGCGCATGCCGCTCGGTCCGGAATACGACAAGCTGATCGATTCCCAGTTCGCCGACATGAAGAACACCGGCGGCCGTCACGGCGGCTCGATCACCGCGGCGCAGTTCCTCCAGCGCTTCGTCGATGGCACCCCGTGGGCGCATCTCGACATCGCCGGCACCGCGATGGGCGCGCCGAAGACCGACATCAACCAGAGCTGGGGAAGCGGCTATGGCGTCCGCCTGCTGGATCGGCTGGTGGCAGATCACTACGAGCGCAAATGATCCACGATGACTGAAGTGCTGTTCTACCATCTGCAAAACATGACGGTGGAGAACGTGTTGCCGCCGCTTCTCGAGAAATCGCTCGAGCGCGGCTGGCGCGTGGTCGTGCAGTCGACCTCGGAGGAGCGCGCCGATGCACTCGACGCGCATTTATGGACCTATCGCGACGATTCCTTCCTGCCGCACGCGACATGGCGCGTGGACGATGCCGCCGATCAGCCGATCCTGCTGGCGATCGCGGAGGACAATCCGAACGGCGCCAATGTCCGCTTCCTGGTCGACAACGCCGCATTGCCCGAGGACGCGCAGGGCTATGAGCGCATGGTGCTGCTGTTCAACGGTGACGATCCGGATGCGCTCGCTTTGGCACGCAGTACTTGGACGGATTGCAAGGCGCGGGGATTTGATGTCACCTATTGGCAGGCCGACGAGCGGGGCCGGTGGCAGCGCCGGAATTAGCGGTCGATCGCAATTAATGATAATTTGCACTTTTCGGGCGATGCTGGCTTTGGTCAATTTCGTGCCGCAAAGTGATGTTGGGACAAGCGCTTAGGGCTCGTCCTTCACGCGGGGAATTTAGTTTATCGTGCGACATCAAAAGCTTCCCAGCTCGCTCATAATTGCGCTCGCAGTCCTCGCACCGCTGGTCGCTGGCTGTTCGGGCGGGACCGACCTGCTGTCGAAGGATGCCGAGTGGTTCCAACGGCCCGGCCGCCTCTTCATCAAGAGCATCTCGATCGAATCGCCGCCGCTGACGCCCGACAAGCCGGTGACGGCAGAGGATCTGGTCAGCGCCGACGGCGCCTGTGCCGGCATGACGCCACCTCCGGGACCTGCCGATGCCAATGCGTCGACGACGGCACCCGCGCCCGTGGGCGGCACGGTCGCGCTCGGCCACACCGAATGCGACGTCGTGCGCGGCATCGGCGCGCCCTCCAGCGTCAATCTCTCCAACGATGCCGCCGGCCGCCGCGTTGCGGCGGTGACCTGGACCACCGGTCCGCGGGCCGGCATCTACACGTTCACCTCCGGCCGCCTGTCCTCGATCGAGGGCACGCCGGAAGCGCCGGTCGTGCCGAAGGCGGCCAAGCCGAAGCCGAAGAAAAAGTCGGCGACGTAACACGTCGTCGGCTTTCTGATCTGAAGCCGTTTGCGGCGATCAATGCGATCGGCCGCGCATGCTCGTCTCGACCGTCAACCGGCCTTGCGTCCCTTGATCGCAGTTGCGCTGGAGTGAACCGTGATCTCCCCGGTCGCGCTCGCCGGCAGTCGCGCTTGCAATCGGTGCTTCAACTCCGCGCTCTCCGAGACCACAGGTGCAATTTCGTTCGGGCGGCGCGCTCGCGCGCGAGACGCCAGCCTCGTCGAACGCGCTCGTGAAAATCACGCGGTCGTTACGCGTGATCGCGCGACTCTCACGTGAGAGTCATTGCATCCGCCGTGGAAACGTAGCCCGAAGCAAAACTGAAGGAAATCTCCAGAATAATCACGCGCGTCTCAAGCGACGCTTCAAGATTGTCACGTGCGCGGCTGCTACGGGTTGAGATGAGGGGCTAGATCGATCGAAGGATCATTTGGATGTCTATTACCTCTGTTTTTTCCCCGGTTACGGGCCAGCTCAGCATCTTCGGAGACGCTACGAATAACGGCGTCGTGATCGGCCGCGACAAGTCCGGTCGCATCCTGGTCAACAACGGCTCTGTGAAAACTGTCGGCGGCGATCCCACCGTCACCAACACCAACGAGATTGACGTCTTCGGTCAAGGCGGCGACGACACGATCACCGTCAACGAATCCAACGGCCCGATGCCCGCGGTGCACGTCTTCGGCGGCGACGGCAACGACAAGATCACGGGCGGCTCGGGTGCCGACCTGCTGTTCGGCCAGGCCGGTAACGATACGATCAAGGGCGGCGGCGGCAACGATCTGCTGTTCGGCGGCGCGGGCAACGACACGCTCGACGGCGGCAGCGGTGACAACCAGTTGTTCGGCGAAGCTGGCAACGACCTCATGATCTGGAATCCCGGCGGCGGCACCAATCTGTTCGAGGGTGGTGACGGCAGCGACACGGCGCAGGTCAACGGCAGCAATGATTCCGAGACGTTCACGATCGTGGCGAACGGCACGCGCGTGCGATTCGACGGCACGGGTGCTGCACCGTTTTCGCTCGACATCGGCACGACGGAGAATCTGGTGCTGCACGCCGGCGGCGGCGACGACGTCATCACCGCGGGCAACGGGCTCGCTCCCCTGATCTCGCTGACGCTCGACGGCGGCGCAGGCAACGACAGGATCACCGGCGGCGACGGCAACGACCTGCTGATCGGCGGCTCCGGCGACGACATCGTCAATGGCGGACGCGGTAACGATGTCGCCCAGCTCGGATCGGGCGACGACACCTTCATCTGGAATCCCGGCGACGGCAGCGACACGGTCGAAGGCGGATCGGGCAACGACAAGCTGCTGTTCAACGGTGCCAACATCAACGAGAAGATCGACATTTCGGCGAATGGCGGAAGGGTGCGTTTCACCCGCGACGTCGCCAACATCACGATGGACCTCAACAGCGTCGAGCAGATCGAATTCGATGCGCGCGGCGGTGCCGACAACATCAACGTCGGCGATCTCACCGGCACCGGCGTCAAGCAGGTGCTGGTCGATCTCGGAGCCACGCCAGGGGGCACGCAAGGCGACGGCGCGGCCGATACAGTGACCGTCAACGGCACCAACGGCAACCAGCACATCACGGTCACGGCCGTGGGCACCACGGCCACGGTGACAGGCCTGCCGGAAGTCGTGACGATCGCGAATGCGGAAGCGGCCAACGACCGTCTGGTGATCCAGGCGCTCGGCGGCAACGACGTCATCGACGCGTCCGCGCTTCCCGCGGTGATCGGACTGACCCTCGACGGCGGTGCGGGCAACGACACCATCACCGGCAGTCAGGGCGCCGATCTCCTGATCGGCGGTGACGGCAACGACAAGGTCACCGGCGGCCGCGGCAACGACGTCGCCGATCTCGGTGCGGGTGACGATCTCTTCACGTGGAATCCTGGCGATGGCAGCGACACCGTCGAGGGCGGCGCGGGTACGGATACGCTGGTTTTCAACGGCTCCAATGTGGCCGAGAACATGTCGATCTCGGCGAACGGAACCCGTGCGCTGCTCACCCGCGACGTCGGTGCCATCGTCATGGATCTCGATGGCGTCGAGCACGTGCAGATCGCGGCTGCCGGCGGGGCCGACAATATCACCGTCAACGACCTGACCGGGGCCGGGGTGACGCAGGTCGCCATCGACCTCAGCGCCGGCCCCGGCGGCACGAGCGGCGATGGAGCTGCGGACCGCGTCACGGTGAACGGCAGTGCCGGAGACGACAACATCTCGGTGACGACCTCCGGCAGCTCGATCGTGGTCAACGGCCTTGCGGCGCAGGTGACGATCGCTCACTCCGATGCCGGTGACGTGCTCAGCGTCAACGGCGGTGGCGGCAACGACGTCATCAACGCGTCCACGATCAAGGCAGGGCAGCCGTTCAGCCTCGACATCAACGGCGGCGACGGCAACGACACCATCACCGGCAGCGCCGGCAATGACATCGTGAACGGCGGCCGCGGCAACGATGTCGCCAATCTCGGAGCCGGCGACGACACCTTCGTCTGGAATCCCGGCGACGGCAGCGACGTCGTCGAAGGCGGCAAGGGCACCGACACCCTGCAGTTCAACGGTGCCAATATCAGCGAGAACATCAACATCTCGGCCAATGGCGGCCGCGTGCTGTTCACCCGCGACGTCGCCGCCATCGCGATGGATCTCAACGGCGTCGAGCACATCAACTTCAACGCCCTGGGTGGCGCCGACAACATCACGGTCGGCGATCTCTCCGGGACCGGCGTGAACCAGATCAATCTCGACCTCGGCGCCAATGACGGTGCCGCCGATACGGTGAACATCAACGGCACCAGCGGCAGTGATGTCATCACGGTAACCGAGCACGACGGCATCATCACGGTGTCGGGGCTCGGCCAGGACATCAACATCACCGATGCCGGCGCGGGCGACAGGATCGTCATCAACGGTCTCGATGGCGACGATGTCATCACGGCCTCGGGCCTGCACGGCGGCATCCAGCTCGTCGCCAATGGCGGCAACGGCGACGACGTCCTGATCGGCGGTTCCGGCAACGACACGCTGAGCGGCGGGGCAGGCGATGACGTCCTGATCGGCGGCGGAGGTGCTGACGTCCTCGACGGCGGCAGCGGTAGCAACGTCGTGATCCAGGGCGGAGCGTTCGCCGCCGCGATGCTGCTCAACCAGGCCATGGCGGCAAGCTTCGCTCCCGCAGGCGACGGCCACGGCGAGATGCCGCTGGCCGATCCGCACACGGCGCAGACCCAGACGCTCGCCCCGCCGCAGCACGCCTGAGCTTGATGAAAGCTGCCGTTGCAACGACGTAGGTGCGCTCCCTCTCCCGCTTGCGGGGGAGGGCCGGGGTGGGGGTGTCTCCGCAATCGAGAACCCCAAGAGGAGCAAGAGGAGAAAGCGCTCACCCGCCGCTGCACCAAAGTCGAGGCTTCGCCTCGGTGTCCTTCGAGAAAAAGGGCCGCCCCACGGCGGCCGCTGCCTCTCCCGCAAGCGGGAGAGATCGACATCCCGCTCTAGCTGCTCCGCTCCGGAGAACACCCATGACGACGAACGTGGTCTTGCCTGACACGGGTCTCGACGCGCTGCTTACCCTGCTGCATCTGCAGGGTGTCGCGGCCGACCGCGACCAGCTGAGGCACCGGCTGGGCACGACCCGTTTCGGCGCAGCGGACATCGTCCGCTGCGCCAGGTCGCTCGGACTGAAGGCACGAACCTATCGAACGGAATGGAAGCGTCTGTCGGATACCCCGCTGCCGGCGATCGCGATGCTGCGTGACGGCAGCTTCATGGTCATCGCCAAAGCCACGACCGACAAGGTGCTGGTGCAGTCGCCGCAGGCGCAGCGGCCGGTGTTCATGGAGCGCGACGAGCTTGTCGCGCTCTGGGACGGCAGCTTGATCCTGATGGCCCGGCGCGCCGGGCTCTCCGACCTTGGACGCCGCTTCGACATCACCTGGTTCATCGGTGCGATCGGCAAGTATCGGCGGCTGCTGGGCGAGGTGGTGGCCGCCTCGTTCTTCCTTCAGCTGTTCGCGCTGGTCTCGCCGCTGTTCTTCCAGGTCGTGATCGACAAGGTGCTGGTGCACCGCTCGTTGTCCACGCTCGACGTGCTGGTGATCGGCCTCGTCGTCGTCTCGCTGTTCGACACGGTGCTCGGGATCCTGCGCAACTATCTGTTCGCGCACACCACCAACCGCATCGACGTCGAGCTCGGCGCGCGGCTGTTCCACCATCTGTTGGCGCTGCCGATGGCCTGGTTCCAAGCAAGGCGCGTCGGCGATTCCGTGGCACGGGTGCGCGAGCTCGAGAATATCCGCAACTTCATCACCTCATCGTCGCTGACCTTGCTCATCGACCTGGTCTTCACCTCGGTGTTTCTGGCGGTGATGTTCGCCTATTCGCCTGCCATGACCTGCATCGTGCTGGGCTCTTTCCCGTTCTACATCGCGATCTCGGCAGTGGCGACGCCGTTGTTCCGCCGCAGGCTGGAGGAGAAATTCCGCCGCGGCGCCGAGAACCAGGCATTCCTGGTCGAAAGCGTCAGCGGCATCGAGACGTTGAAGGCGATGGCGGTCGAGCCGCAGATGCAGCGGCGCTGGGAAGAGCAGCTCGCTGCTTACGTCTCCGCGAGCTTTGGCGTCAGCAGCCTCGGCAACACCGCGAGCCAGCTCGTGCAGTTCGTCAGCAAGGTCGTCACCGCCGCCATCCTCTATGTCGGTGCGCGGCTCGTGATCGGTGACGCCTTGACCGTCGGCGAGCTCGTCGCCTTCAACATCTTTGCAGGCAGAGTCTCGGCGCCGGTGCTGCGACTGGCGCAGGTCTGGCAGGATTTCCACCAGGCGCGGCTCTCGATCGCGCGGCTCGGCGACATCCTCAACAGCGCGGCGGAGCCGGCTTACTCCGCCGGCCGCGCCGGGCTCCCGCCGCTTCGGGGCAACATCCGCTTCGAGCACGTCGCGTTCCGGTACCGGCTCGATGGACCCGAAATCCTGCAAGACGTCTCGTTCGACATTCCGGCGGGCCAGACTGTCGGCATCGTCGGTTCGTCGGGCTCGGGCAAGAGCACCTTCGCAAAGCTGGTGCAGCGGCTCTACGTGCCGCAGGGCGGCCGCGTGCTGATCGACGGCATGGACCTCGTCATGACCGATCCGGCCTGGCTGCGGCGGCAGATCGGCGTCGTGCTGCAGGAGAACATGCTGTTCAACCGTTCGGTGCGCGACAACATCGCGCTGGCCGATCCAGCCCTGCCGATGGAGCGCATCATGGCGGCGGCAAGGCTTGCGGGCGCGCACGATTTCATTCTGGAGCTCCCCGAAGGCTACGACACCGTGGTGGGTGAGCGCGGCTCGACGCTGTCGGGCGGGCAGCGCCAGCGCATTGCGATCGCCCGCGCACTGGTGAGCAATCCCCGCATCCTGATCTTCGATGAGGCCACCAGCGCGCTCGACTATGAGAGCGAGCGGATCATCCACGACAACATGAAGGAGATCGCGAAGGGCCGCACGGTTCTGATCATCGCGCATCGTCTGTCCACCGTGCGCGGCGCCGACCGCATCTTCACGCTGGAGCGGGGACGTCTGGTCGAGGACGGCACGCATGACGCCTTGATCAAGACCGGCGGCCGCTATGCGGCCCTGCACCGCCTTCAGGGAGGCCTCTATGAGGTCGGCTAGCACCGTGCCGGCCCGAAAGCCGGAACAGACCGTCGTTCCCTTCAGGAACGCAAATACCCGGCGCGCCGAGGAAATCGCGTTCCTGCCGGCGGCGTTGGAAATCACCGAGACACCGCCGTCGCCGATCGGCCGCGCCATCGCGATCGCCCTGATGCTTCTGGTCTGCGCGGCGCTGGCGTGGTCCGCCTGGGGCACGATCGACATCGTGGCGTCCGCGACCGGGAAGGTCGTGTCGAGCGGGCGCAGCAAGGTGGTCCAGCCGTTCGAGACCGGCGTGGTGCGTGCGATCCGCGTGCAGGACGGGCAGGCGGTCAAATCCGGCGATGTGCTGATCGAGCTCGATCCAACCGTGAATGCCGCCGAGCGCGATCGCCTGCATGACGATCTCATGGCCGAGCGTCTCAATATCGTGCGTCTCCGCGCCGCGCTGATGGCTGGCGAAGATGCTTCGGTTGATCTCGTTGCACCCGCGGATGCCGACCCCGTGCTGGTGACGACGCAGCGGCAGTTGCTCGCGAGCCAGGTCGGCGAGCATCGTGCCAAGCTCGCGGCGCTTGCGCGCCAGGAGGCGCAGAAGGATGCCGAGCATCAGACCATTGCGGCGACGATCCACAAGCTCGATGCGTTGCTCCCGGTCACGCAGCAGCGCGTCGATATCCGCAAGACGCTGATGGAGAAGGAGATCGGCTCGAAGTTGACCTATTACGAGACGCTTCAGCTTCAGATCGAGCAGCAGGAGGAGCTTCGCGTCCAGAACAGCCGCTTGAAGGAAGCAGAGTCCGCCGTCGCCGCGATCCGCGAGACCCGCACGCAAGCTGTGGCCGAGTACAGGAAGAGCATCTCCGACGAGCTCGCCAAGAGCGAGCAGAAGGCCAATAGCGTTGCGCGCGACCTGATCAAGGCGGAGCAGCGGACCAGCTTGCAGCAACTGACGTCACCGGTTGACGGTGTCGTGCAGCAGCTAGCTGTCCACACCGTCGGCGGTGTGGTCACGCCAGCGCAATCGCTGCTGGTGATCGTGCCGTCGGATACGCGCCTAGAGGTCGAGGCAATGATCTCCAATCGCGACATCGGCTTCGTCGAGGCCGGGCAGGGCGCCGCGATCAAGATCGACACCTTCAATTTCACCCGCTACGGCCTGCTGGAAGGCCGCGTGCTGAGTGTCTCGCAGGACGCCATCATCCGCGACCGCCCGCCGGAGCGCGGCGACCGCGCGCTCGGGCAGCAGCATGACAGCAGCGAGCCCACCGGGCAGGAGCTCAGCTATAGCGCCCGCATCTCGCTCGATCGCACCCAGATGCAGGTGGACGACCGCCTCGTCAGCCTGTCGCCGGGAATGGCCGTGACGGTGGAAATCCGGACCGGCTCACGCACCATACTCAGTTACCTTTTGTCGCCATTGCAGCGCTACGGGCACGAGATCATGCGGGAACGCTAGGCCTTTCCGGTTAGCTGAGCCTATTCAATGGCTTCGCTACTGTGCATGGGGTTGTTTTGCGGATCTTGAAGTCAGCTGGCGGCTTCGTCGAACTGCGCGCTTGCCTCGAGCCATTGCTCCTCCGCGCGCGCGAGCGCGTCGGCGGCGTTGGCGCGGGCCTTTGAGAGTTGCGCGGCCTGCTTGGGATCGCGCGTAAAGATGTCGGGCAGGGCCAGCGCGGTGTCGATCTTGGCGATGATGTCGGTGACGCGCGCGATCTCGGATTCGGCGTCGGCAATGCGCTTCTTCAGCGAGCCGCGATTGTCCGATCTGGGCCGCTGCGGCTTCTCGCTCGGCGCACCACGCTCGCGTGCCGGCGCTTCGGCGTTGCGCGTGGACAGCACCAGGCGGCGGTACTCGTCGAGATCGCCGTCGTAATTGGTGACGGTGCGGTCGGCGACGATCCAGAGCCGCTCGGCGCAGGCCTCGATCAGATAGCGGTCATGCGAGACCATGATCACCGCGCCGGGGAATTCGTTGATGGCTTCGGCGAGCGCCGCGCGGCTGTCGATGTCGAGATGGTTGGTCGGCTCGTCCAGGATGATCATGTTCGGGCCGAAGAAGGTCGCAAGCCCCAGCAGCAGGCGCGCCTTCTCGCCGCCCGATAATTTGCCGGCCTTGGTGTCGGCGGCCTTGCCGGAGAAGCCGATCGCGCCGGCGCGCGCCCGCACCTTTGCCTCGGGCGCATCGCCCATCAGCTTGCGGACATGATCGTAGGCGGAAGCATCCTCATTCAATTCGTCGAGCTGGTGCTGCGCGAAATAGGCGATCGACAGCTTGTCCGCGCGCGTCACCTTGCCGGAGAAGGGCGCAAGGCGTCCGGCGAGCAGTTTTACAAGTGTCGACTTGCCGTTGCCGTTGGCGCCGAGGAGGGCGATGCGGTCGTCGTTGTCGATGCGCAAGGTGACTCGGCCGAGCACGGGCGCTGCCGGGTCGTAACCGACGGAGGCGTTGTCCACCGCGATGATCGGCGGCGACAGGATCTTCTCCGGCGCGGGGAAAGTGATCTCGCGCACGTCCTCGGTGACCAGCGCCGTGATCGGCTTCAGCCGCTCCAGCATCTTGACGCGAGACTGTGCCTGCCGGGCTTTCGAGGCCTTGGCCTTGAAGCGGTCGACGAAGGCTTGCAAGCGCGCACGTTCGGCTTCCTGGCGCTTGACGGCCTTGGCATCGAGCAGCTCGCGCGCGGCGCGTTGCTCCTCGAAGGAGGAATAGGTGCCCTTGTAGAGCGTGAGCTTGCCGCGCTCCAGATGCAGGATCTGGTCGACCGAGCTATCGAGCAGGTCGCGGTCATGGCTGATCACGATCACCGTGCGCGGATAATGCGCGAGGTGATCCTCCAGCCACAACGTGCCTTCGAGGTCGAGATAGTTGGTGGGCTCGTCGAGCAGCAGCAAGTCAGGGGCGGCGAACAGCGTTGCGGCAAGTGCGACGCGCATGCGCCAGCCGCCGGAGAATTCGGCGCAGGGGCGCAGCTGGTCGGCGGCGGAGAAGCCGAGACCGGAGAGGATCGCGGCGGCGCGCGCGGGCGCCGAATGGGCGTCGATGTCGACGAGCCGTGTCTGGATCTCCGCGATGCGGTGCGGGTCGGTCGCGCTTTCGGCTTCGTGAAGCAGCGCGTCGCGTTCGAGATCGGCCTTGAGCACGACGGAGATCAGGCTCTCCGGGCCGTTCGGCGCTTCCTGCGCGAGGCTGCCGACGCGCCAGCGCGGCGGTAGCGTCACGGTGCCGTGCTCGGCCGCGAGCTCGCCGCGGATCACCTTGAACAGGGTCGACTTGCCGGTGCCGTTGCGTCCAACCATGCCGACGCGCGAGCCCGGCGTGATCTGCACGGAACTCTGGTCAATCAGGAGGCGTCCAGCGAGGCGGATGGAAAGGTCGGTGATGGAAAGCATGGGGCCTTGTCACCGCAAGGCGCCGCGAACGCAACCCGTTTTTCCGTGACCGTAAGCGGTCCGAATCAAATCAATGCGGATCGCGGTCGCGCCGCCGCAGCTCGTCGAGGAGCTGCTCGAGATGGGTCGGCAGTCGCGGTTCGGGGCGGATGCTCTGCTGGAGCCGTTCGCCCACGGCATCACAAATCGAGCGGCTGGTGCGCCGGTCGATCTGTTCGCTGTCATTGGCAGAAGGGCCAGCCATCGCGCAGGTTCCGTGTTCTCAGAGTAACGACACGGTACCAAGTCCTTGGCCCCCCAAATTGTTTCGCCGGCCGCGGGGCATGCCCGACATTCTAGTAAAAATTGTATGAATTCGCGATATCCGCGCAAATACGAAGCCCCGGCGCAGGGGGGAACGCCGGGGCTTCGCATGGAAGGTACCTGGGGGAAGGTACCTGGGGCTCAAGGTGCTGTCGGGCTCAGTAGCAGCGGTTGATCAGCCGCCAGCGGGGTCCCCAGGGGGTCGGGACCAGCCGGCGCACGTAGCAGCCGCCATAACCGTAAGAGACGGGGGCATAGAAGCGCGGGCCGCCCCAGCCGTAGCCGTGGTGCCAGCCGCCACCACCGCCGTGCCAGCCCCACCCGCCATGCCAGTGAGCGGAGGCGGAGGTCGGTGCCAGCGCGGCACCCAGCGCGACCGCGGCGACGGCGGCAAGCGAAAGTTTCCTCAACATGGTGATCTCCTCAAAGACTGCCGGCGCGGGGCTATCGCGTCGATGAAAGGGCCGCCGAAACGGTCTGCCTTTGGATTGGCTTCGGTTTCGATGGGCCTGACCTTACCCCGGTGAAGCTGAACCCAATCCTGACGGGGGTTTCAGATTGGGTTCATCTGGGTGAAATTGTTGTAATCCATGCTTAATCCCGGGGGCCGGGCCCTGCGGCGAAGCGCCTGTGCGGCCGTTTGGGCGGTCGCTTGCCGTAACGCAAAGGCGCCGATATAAGCCCCGCAACTCGAAAACCACCGCTTTCTTCTCAAGGACAAGATTATGGCCATCGAACGCACTTTCTCGATCATCAAGCCCGATGCGACCGCGCGTAACCTGACCGGTGCGGTCAACGCCGTGATCGAAAAAGCGGGCCTGCGCATCGTCGCGCAGAAGCGCATCCGCATGACCAAGGAACAGGCCGAGACCTTCTATGCCGTCCACAAGGCCCGCCCGTTCTTCGGCGAGCTCGTTGAGTTCATGACCTCGGGCCCGGTGGTCGTGCAGGTGCTGGAAGGCGAGAACGCGATCGCCAAGTACCGCGACGCGATGGGTGCGACGGATCCGTCCAAGGCCGCCGACGGCACCATCCGCAAGCTCTACGCAAAGTCGATCGGCGAGAACTCGGCCCACGGCTCGGACGCCGCGGAGACCGCCGCGATCGAGATCGCGCAGTTCTTCTCGGGCAACGAGATCGTCGGCTGATCTCTCGGCTGGCGCGTTAACAAGGCGACGGGGCGAAAGGACTCATTGTGAACTGGCTCTGGCAGATCTTCGATCCCGCTACGATCGGGGCATTCTTCACCCAGTTCCGCAATGAGATGGCCGAGCCGACCTTCTGGATTGCGGTCGGCAAGATCATCTGGATCAACATCCTGCTCTCCGGCGACAACGCGCTGGTGATCGCGCTTGCCTGCCGCGGCCTGAAGCCGCGGCACCGGCTGTGGGGCATGATCCTCGGCGCCGGCGCGGCCGTGCTGCTGCGGATCATCTTCACGGGCATCGTCGCCAGCCTGATGGAGCTGCCCTATCTCAAGCTGGTCGGCGGTCTCGCGCTGATCGTGATCGCGGCCAAGTTGCTGGTGCCTGAAAACGAGGACGAGGAGGGCGTCGAGTCCGCCTCGCATCTGTGGCAGGCCGTGCAGATCGTGGTCGTCGCCGACATCGTCATGAGCCTCGACAACGTCATCGCGGTCGCGGCTGCCGCCAATGGCAGCGTGCCGCTGCTGATCCTCGGCCTTGCCATCAGCGTTCCCTTGATCGTCGCCGGTGCGGCGCTGATCATGGCGCTGCTTGCCAAGCTGCCGGTGCTGGTGTGGGCTGGTGCTGCGCTGCTCGGCTGGATCGCGGGCGAGGTGATCGCGACCGATCCCGGCATCGCGCCCAGGCTGCACACGCTGTTCGACGGGCCGCTCGGCGCCTCTCTGGACAAGATGCTCACTAGCATGCGCATCCCGCTGCAATTCGGCCATGGCGGGTCGGGCGGTGAATATCTCTGCGCGGCGCTCGGCGTCGTCGTCGTGCTGGTCGTCGGCACCATCTGGCGCCGGCGCAGCCTCGGCCAGGCCGCGCTCGAATCCTCCGAGCGCCACGCCAAGGCGTCGGCTGAATAATTCCCCAAGCGTAGTCAGCCAGCCTGATCAGTCTTGCCGGCCCACGCGCCGGCGAGTGTTGCAGCTGACTGCAAACTCTCCCGTCAAGCGGTCGCGCGTGACGCGCTTCGACATGTCGCAGCGTGACGCACAACGTTCGCAACCTCCGGGCGATCTAGAGTTTATCTCATTATAAACTGCTGAAATCAAAGGCCACTTTCGTTGACTCGATAACACTGCCCGCGGCACGTCGCTCCGTCGTTCATGTTCATGAAATCGGAAGCTGGTGCGATGCCGTCGCGAGTCATTTGCCGTCCCGTTGCTGTTCTTGCGTCCACCGTCACGACGCTTCCGAGGCTCTCCAGAGCCACAGCCTTCGCGGGCTCAGTCGCCGCCATCGCTTTGTTCAGCGCCGGCCTGCCGCAGCCCGTCAACGCTCAGGGCGCTGCGCCCGCGGCGGAGCGCGAGACCGCGCTACCGGCGGTGACCGTTGTCGGCGATGCGCAGAAGCAGCGCGCGCGTCCCCGCTCCAATCGCGGCCGAACGGCGGCTCGCGCCAGTTCACGCGCGGCTGAGCGGCCAGCGGTTCAGGCGGAAGGAAATCCCGCCGCGCCGAAACCGGGCGCACTTCCGCAGTCCTACGCAGGCGCGCAGGTCGCGCGCGGGGGCCAGGTCGGCCTGCTCGGCAACAAGGACTTCATGGATACACCGTTCAACATCACGAGTTACACGGCCAGGAAGATCGAAGATCAACAGGCCACGACGGTCGCCGACGTCGTCAGCAACGACCCCTCGGTTCGCTTCACGGGGCAGACCGGCGGCATTCTCGATTCCTTCTTCATCCGCGGATTTCCGATCGGCGAGGGCAATGTCGGAGAAATAGCCTTCAACGGCGTCTATGGTGTCGCGCCGAACTACCGTGTGTTCACCGACTACGTCGAACGGATCGAGATCATCAAGGGGCCGACCGCGCTGCTTTATGGCATGGCTCCAAACAGCAGCGTCGGCGGCACCATCAACATCGTTCCGAAGCGTGCCGGGGATGTCGATCTCACGCGCGTGACCACCGACTACGCGACGAGCTCCCAGTTCGGTACGCATCTCGACGTCAGCCGCCGGTTCGGCGAGAACCGCGAATTCGGAATTCGCGTTAACGGCAGCTATCACAATGGCGATACGCCACTGGACAATCAGAGCCGGGAGGCACATGTCGGCTCCGCCGCGTTCGACTATCGCGGTGAGAGATTCAGGGCGTCGCTCGACTTCATCGACCAGGAAGAAAAGTTCGACGCGCCCACTAGGCCGTTTCTGGTCGCAACAGGCGTGGCCGTCCCGACCGCGCCAGTTGGCAGGCGCAATGTCACGCAGGCCTGGGAATGGGCCAAGGTTCACGACAACTCGCTGCTGGCGCGCGCCGAATACGATGTGACGGATTCCGTGACGGTGTTCGCCGACGGCGGTGGTGGCCGGACCCAGGTCGATCGCTTGTTCGGCACGCCGACGATCCTGAACGCGGCCGGCAACACCACGTCGACACCGGGGCGCTTCAAATTCGACATCGACAGGGACGTGGCCGACGCAGGCGTGCGCGCCCGGTTCGACACCGCCGCGATCAGTCACGCCGTGACTTTCCAGGGAAGCTATTACACAGACCAGATCGGACGGGGCTCTGTGTCCGGGACGCCCGTGCTGTCCAATATCTATGCGCCGATCGCCCGCCCCGAGCAACTCGTTCCGGCGCCCGCGACCGTTCCGAAGCTGTCGGACACCGAATTGACCGGCCTTGCGCTGGCCGACACGTTGTCAGTTTTCCAGGAGCGTCTTCAGCTGACCGTCGGAGTTCGGCAGCAGGGCGTCAAGTCGAACAATTACAACACCACGACGGGCGCCGTGACCGCCTCCTACGACCAGACGGCGTTCACGCCGATGGTCGGCGTGATCGTCAAGCCCTGGAGCAACGTTTCGCTCTACGCCAACTACATCGAAGGGCTAAGCAAAGGCGACATCGCACCGACGACGGCGAGCAATTCCGGAGAGGTCCTGGCGCCCTATTTCAGCAAGCAGACGGAAGCAGGCGTCAAGATCGATTTCGGCATGCTGGCCACCACGATCAGCCTGTTCGAGATCACCAAGCCATCGGGACAGCTGGGCGTCGACAGGGTCTTCCGCGCCGACGCCGAGCAGCGCAATCGCGGCCTGGAATTGACCGTGTTCGGAGAGCTGCAGCCGGGCATTCGCGTTCTTGGCGGCGTGACGCTGATCGACCCCGAACTGACGAAGACGAGCGCGCCAGTCAATCTTGGCAAGACGCCGATCGGTGTGCCTCAGGTGCAAGCGAACCTGTCTGCTGAATGGGATACGCCGTTCGCGCCTGGTCTGACGCTGGTCGCAAACACCGTCTATACCGGATACCAGTATCTCGATGCGGCGAATACGCAGGTCGTTCCGGCCTGGACGAGGCTCGATCTGGGGGCTCGCTACAGCACGCGTATCAACGACCGGCCGGTGACGTTCCGGGCCCTGGTCCAGAACGTGTTCGACACCAACTACTGGGCCGGCGTTGCGAGCTTCTCCGCAGTGTCGCAGGGCAATCCGCGAACCCTGCTGTTGTCGATGTCGACCGATTTCTGAGCCGGCTCGGCTTGACGCGTACAATGACGATGTTGCGGGGCCGGAACCTCGCCGGACGCGCGCGGCGGGGGCTTCTGTGGACTCATCGGTGGCTCGGACTGGCCGGCGGCATCGTCGTCGTGCTGATCGGCCTCACGGGAAGCTTCGTCGTCTTCTATCGCGAAATCGACGCCGCTCTGAACCCGGCGCTTTACACGCCCGCGACCCCCGAACAAAGCGTTGTGTTGAGCGAGGTGATCCGCGCTGCCGCGGCGGCGGATGCCGCGCCGATTTCCACGATCCTCGTTCCGGATCGGACCTGGCCGGTATGGATCGTCATACATGCGCACGAAACCCAGAGAGGTCATTATCCAAATCGTTGGACGACCATGGTCGATCCATCAAACGGGAAGGTGCTGGGGCGGCGTGACTATATCAACGCGTTCGCGCTCAAGGTCTATCGTCTCCACTATACGCTGCTGCTCTACGAGTGGTGGGGCAGGGAATTGGTCGGCGTGGCCGGATTCATGCTGCTGGGCTTGACGGCGTCGGGCTTATTCCTGTGGTGGCCGAAGCCGGGTCGGTTCTGGCGATCGATATCGGTCCGCAGGGACGTGTCGCTGCTGCGATTTGTCTTCGACGTTCATGGCGCTGCCGGCTTTTGGGCGCTGTTCGTGCTCCTGGGACTCTCGGTCACCGGCATCGGCCTCGTTTTTCCGGACGTGGTGCGTCCCATCGTCGGCGTTCTGTCGCAGCCGACGCCTGATCACTCGCCACGGATCGCAGCGCCACCTTCCGCCGGGACACCGCTGCTCTCTCCCGATGCGATCATGCGACGCGCACAGGAGGCCAAGCCGGGCATGGCGGTCGCCATGCTGTCCCCGCCGAGCGAAGCGCGCAACACGTGGCGCGTGCAGTTCCGCCCGGAGGGAGCTGATCCCGCCGTGCGGACACGAGGGGCGATCTGGCTCGATCCATGGAGTGGCGCGGTGGTGCACGATCGCACGTTCGATGCCATGTCGCTGGGCGACCGCTATGTGGCCGAACAGCTCTGGCTCCACAATGGCGCGACGTTTGGACTCGCGGGGCGCCTGCTGGTTTTCGCAGCCGGATTCGCGCCTCTCGCGCTGTTCGTCAGCGGCTTGATCATGTGGCTCAAACGACGTTCCGGGAGATGAGGACCGGCTAAATTGGATGTGAGCTTTTGAGGCCCCACATCGCGCTTTAGTCCGTCACCGCCGCACAATCGAGCCGTTGCGGCCGATCAGGCGGGCGAGCTGGCGGAAGCGGCTGCCGACGCGGTCGGCGACGAGGTCGACGAGCCGGTGCTCGAACACCAGCATCAGGTTGCGGCCCTGGCTGCGGAAATGCGTGGCCGGCAGCACGCCGGGCCGGGCCGCGGAGATCAGATGGGCGACGCGGAACGCCGCGCCGAGCAGGCGGGCGCGTTCGAGCTGGGCCGGCGTGAGCAGCTCCTGCATGGTGGCCGGAGGCTGGTTCTCTTCGCTGAGGCCCGCATAGCGATAGAACACGGACAGGCCGACGAAGGCGCGCTCGGTGTGGGTGACGGCGCCGAAATTGGCGTTGACGACGAGGCTGAGCGTCTGCTCGCCGCGATGGTCCGGATGCACCCGCCAGCCGATGTCGGAGAGCAGGCACGCGGTGTGGCGCAGGCGGCGGTCCTCCGGCGTCTCGCGCAGCTTCACCACCCGCACCAGGATATCGGTCCAGGCGATCAGCTCGCGGGCATGCTTCGCCGAACGTGACAGCAGCTGGTTCAGCTCCTCGGCCGCGCAGATCAGCCCGTCCTTGTTGCGCTCGGTTTCCGTCAGCTTCTCGTGCAACAGGCCCTCGCGCACGCCGAAGGTCGAGAACACGATGGTCTTGGGCTTTGCAACGCGGATGATGTGCTCGAGCACCAGCGCCGCATAGGTGAGGAGCGGACGGCGAGCGTCGGCAACGACCTCGATGTCGGCGAGCATGCCGGTGGCGGCAAGGCGGCGCAGACGGCGCGAGAAGTCGAGCGCTTCAGCCGCGGGAATCGAATAGCCGTGCATCACCTGAAGCGGATAGCCGCTCTGGATGATGTGGATGCGCGCGAGCGCGCGCCAGGTGCCGCCGACGGCGTAGAAGGTGCGGCCGCGGCCGGCGGTGAGCTGCGGCACATCGTCGATCTCCTCGCGCACGATCCGGTCGGCGCGCTTGAGCGATTTGTGCGCGAGGTCCTGGAGCGCGAGACCGCCGAGCGGCAGTGTCACGCCGCTGCGCACGCTGTTCCGGCGCACGTCGATCAGTTCGAGCGAGCCGCCGCCGAGATCGCCGACGATGCCGTCGGGATGATGGATGCCCGAGATCACGCCGAGCGCCGACAGCCGCGCCTCGCGCGGGCCGGACAGGATCTCGATCTTCACCGCGCAGATGCGTTCGGCTTTCGCGATGAAGTCGGGGCCGTTGGAGGCGTCGCGGCAGGCCGCGGTCGCGATCGCGAACACGCGGCCGACCTGCATCACCCGGCAGAGAGCGCGGAACCGCTTCAGCGAGGTCAGCGCCTTGTCGACGGCGTCGGGCGCGAGCAGGCCGGTGCTCTGCACCTCGCGCCCGAGGCCGCACAGCGTCTTCTCGTTGAAGATCGGGAGGAGGCTCCGCGTCAGCCCCTCGTAGACGACGAGACGGACCGAGTTGGAGCCGATGTCGATGACCGCGACGCTCGAGCCGCGCTTGCGCGGCCGCTTCACGTCGACGGTCCCGGATCAGGACTGATGACGTTCATTACGGCGCGTGAGGCGGCGCGGCGAGGATTCCTTGAGCGACTTTCCACGGCCAGACAGACTCGGATTTGTCATGAAGTAGTTGTGCACGTTGAAAGGCTCCTCGCCCTTCGCGGCCTTCATACGCGTTGAGGACCCGTCCGGCAACAACTGCCAGCTTTGCTCATTGTCCTTCAGGTTGGCGACCATGATCTGTTCGAGAACCTGCTGATGCACCGTGGGATTTTGCAGCGGACACAGCACCTCGACGCGGCGGTCGAGGTTGCGCGGCATCATGTCGGCGGACGAGATATACACAGCAGCTTTGGCGCTCGGCAGGCCCTGGCCCATGCCGAAGCAGTAGATTCGGCCGTGTTCCAGGAAGCGTCCGATGATCGACTTGACGCGGATGTTCTCGGACAGGCCGGGGATGCCGGGCCTGAGGCAGCAGATGCCGCGCACCACGAGCTCGACCTGCACGCCGGCCTGTGACGCCTCATAGAGCGCGTCGATGATGTCGGGGTCGACCAGCGCATTCATCTTCATCCAGACCGCGCCGGGACGGCCGTGCTGGGCATGCGCGGTCTCGCCCTGGATGTGCTCGATGATGCGCTTGCGCAAGGTCAGCGGCGATACCGCCATCTTCTCCAGATCGCTCGGCGCGGCATAGCCGGTGATGAAGTTGAACACGCGCGCGGCGTCACGGCCGATGGTCGGATCGGAGGTGAAGTAGGAGAGGTCGGTGTAAATACGCGCGGTGACCGGATGGTAGTTGCCGGTGCCGGTGTGGACGTAGGTGGTGAGGCTGCCGCCCTCGCGGCGGACCACCATCGAGAGTTTTGCGTGCGTCTTCAATTCGAGGAAGCCGTAGACGACCTGCACGCCAGCGCGCTCGAGGTCGCGCGCCCAGCGGATGTTGGCTTCCTCGTCGAACCGCGCCTTCAATTCGATCAGCGCGGTGACGGACTTGCCGGCTTCGGCGGCCTCGGCAAGCGCGCGCACGATCGGCGAATTGTTGGAGGTGCGGTACAGCGTCTGCTTGATCGCGACGACGTCAGGATCGCGCGCGGCCTGCTGCAGGAACTGCACGACGACATCGAAAGATTCGTAAGGGTGGTGGACGATGAGGTCTTTCTGGCGGATCGCCGCGAAGATGTCGCCGCCATGCTCGCGTACGCGCTCGGGATGGCGCGGCACGTAAGGGGTGAATTCGAGGTCGGGCCGGTCGAGGCGGGTGAGCTGCGAGAGCTCGTTCATGGCGAGCACGCCGTCGACGAGGAACACCTCGTCATCGGCAGCCGACAGCGCGTGCTGCACGAAGCTGCGCAGCTCCTCGGGCATCTTGGCGTCGATCTCGAGCCGGATCACCGATCCGCGGCGGCGGCGCTTCAGCGCGGTCTCGAACAGGCGGACGAGGTCTTCGGCCTCTTCCTCGATTTCGAGCTCGGAGTCGCGGATGATGCGGAAGGCGCCCTGGCCGTGCAGATTGTAGCCGGGGAACAGGCGGTTGATGAACAGGCCGGTCGCCTGCTCCAGCGAGATCAGCCGCATCTTGCCCTCGGCCGGCAGCCGGATGAAGCGGTCGATCTTGCCGGGCATGCGGATCAGCGCGTTCATCTGCTTGCCGTCGGCCTCGCGCGTCAGCTGGAGCGCGATGGTGAAGCCGAGGCTCGGAATGAACGGGAAGGGGTGGGCCGGGTCGATCGCGAGCGGCGTCAACAGCGGGAACACGTTGTTGAGGAAGTAGTCCTCGATCCAGGTCCGTTCCGCCTTGGTGACGTCCTTGCCGTCGACCAGCACGATTCCGACATCGGCCAGCGTGCCGCGCAGGTCGCGCCAGATCGCCTGCTGGTCGGAGGCGAGCCGGGAGACGGTGCGGTTGATCAGCGCGAGCTGTTCGGACGGCGTCAGGCCGTCAGGAGCGCGTTCGGCAATGCCCTCGCGCACCTGGGCCTTGATGCCGGCGACGCGGACCATGAAGAACTCGTCGAGGTTATTCGCCGATATCGACAGGAATCGCACCCGCTCCAGCACGGGGTGGCTGGGATTGACCGATTCCTCCAGGACGCGGCGGTTGAAATGCAGCCAGGACAGCTCGCGATTGATGAACCGCTCGGGGCTGGTGGCGATCGCCGGCAGGCCGTCGACCTCGGATGCTTTTTCTTTAATTTCAACGGCTTGCGCTGATTCCATGAGAAGTCGGTCCATCCAGTTCGCCCTACCTTGCGACTTATGCGCAAAAACCGGCGGGAGCATGTGTTAGTGCGATGACGTTTCGATGACATTGATGTTCCGCCGCCGCGCCGCGTCAAGCGGCCAAGGGTGGGTGGGCGGCCAAGGGCGGCCAAGGGCGGCCAAGGGCGGCCAAGGGCGGCCAAGGGCGGTCAAGGGCGGTCAAGGGCGGCCGGCGGTCCTCAGGCGTCCCGCAGCAGCTCGGCGGCCAGCGCCCTTGTGACGGGACGGCCGAGCCGCAGGGCCTCGCTGTCGAGCAGCTCTACGGCCTGCCGGGCGGCGGCCGAGGACCGCTCCAGACGAGTGGCGAGATAGCCGACCACGCTCTCGTCCACGGTGAGCTGGCGATCGGCGCAGAATTTGACGAGCAGGCCGCGGAAGAGCTGGTCGTCGGGAGGGAACAGCGAGATGACGGGAACGGCGCGCAGGCGCGAGCGCAGGTCGCGCAGCTCGATCTCGAGCGATGCCGGCACCTCGCGTCCGGTGATTAGGACGTAGGCGCCGTCCTCGCGGGCGAGGTTCATCAGATGGAAGAGGGCGCGCTCGTCAAACTCCCCGGCCTTGAGATCCTCGACCACCAGCGCGCCGGTGGCGAGCGCGCCCGGGACGCCCGCGGCGGTCAGCGCATTGGCCGTGGTCGAGCGGGCGCCTGATACCTCGGCCCAGATCGCGGCGAGGTGGCTCTTGCCGCTGCCTTCGGGACCTGCCAGCCACATGATCCGGTTTGACCATTCCGGCCAGCTGTCGATCAAGGCGAGACCGGCGGCATTCGCAGGGCCTTCGAGGAAATTGTCCCGGCTAAGGCTCTCCGCATGCGGAAGCGAAAACGCCAATTGTCGGGGATGAACGCGGCCTGCCACGCTTGCTTTGCTCCATGCCGGCGCGCCGGCTGTGTTTGACGAGATTCGACTTCATCGGGTGGGAGTTGGCCTTTTGCGGGGCCGTCTCCCAACTCACTTGGCCTCGATCGTGCTCATGTGCCGCAGCCACTCGACGAGGTAGAGCGACACCGAGGAGAGCGTGAAGACCGTGACGAGGCCCATCAGGACGATGTCATAGGGCGCCGGCTTGAAGCCGAAGGCAAGGGCGGCCAGCACCAGGGCTGCGTAGGAGACCTGGGCCGCTGTGTTTAGCTTGGATACTTTCGACGGCTTCATCTCGACGGGCTTGTCGAACAGCCAGGATACGATCACGGCCGCGACGATCATGATGTCGCGCGACACCACCAGGATCACGATCCAGCGCGGGATGTCGCCCCAGATGCCGAGCGCGAGGTAGATCGACACCAGCAGCGCCTTGTCGGCGAGCGGGTCGAGCAGGGCACCGAGCTCGCTCGTCATGTTGAAGCGCTTGGCCAGGAAGCCGTCGACGGCGTCGCTGATGCCGGCAATCAGGAAGACGGCGAATGCCACCTCCATTTGGCTCGACACGATGGCCCAGACGATGATCGGGACCAGCATGATGCGGCCCAGGGTAATGATGTTCGGAATACTCACGCGGCGCTTCCCGGCACCCGGTCTGACCTCGAATCCGGCCCCCAGGGAGGCTGAACCGGTTGATATCTCTACATAGTATAGGGCGGGGCGCTACGCTTGCCATTGCGCGTCCCCGGAATTCGACGTAACCAGCCGCAAACCCACTGGAAATCGGGCATGACCGACCGCAAAAACGGCCTCACTTACGCCGATTCAGGCGTCGATATCGACGCGGGCAACCGCTTGGTCGACCTGATCAAGCCGATGGTGCGCGCCACCGCGCGGCCCGGCGCCGACGCCGAGATCGGCGGCTTCGGCGGCCTGTTCGACCTCAAGGCGGCCGGTTTCAAGGACCCGGTCCTGGTCGCCGCCACCGACGGCGTCGGAACCAAGGTCAAGATCGCGATCGAGACCGGCCTGCATGGCGGCATCGGCATCGACCTCGTCGCCATGAGCGTCAACGACCTCGTGGTGCAGGGCGCCGAGCCCCTGTTCTTCCTCGACTATTTCGCCTGCGGCAAGCTCGATCCGGAGGCCACGGCCTCGATCGTCGCCGGTGTCGCCGAAGGCTGCCGGGAGTCCGGCTGCGCCCTGATCGGCGGTGAGACCGCCGAGATGCCCGGCCTCTACAAGGACGGCGATTACGACCTCGGCGGCTTTGCCGTCGGCGCCGCCGAGCGCGGCACGCTGCTGCCGCGCAAGGACATTACGGCGGGGGACGCGGTGATTGGCCTTGCCTCGTCGGGCGTGCACTCCAACGGCTTTTCGCTGGTGCGCAAGATCGTGGAACAATCCGGCCTCGGCTTCGAGACGCCGGCGCCGTTCGCGCCCGTGATGACGCTCGGCGGCGCGCTGCTGACGCCAACGAAGCTCTACGTCAAATCCTGTCTGCGCGCGATCCGCGAGACCGGCGCGGTGAAGGGGCTTGCCCACATCACCGGCGGCGGTTTCACCGACAACATTCCGCGCGTGCTGCCGAAGGATCTTGGCGTCGGCATCGACCTCGCGCGCCTGCCGGTACTACCGGTGTTCAAATGGCTGGCCGCACAGGCCGGCATCGCCGAGCTCGAAATGCTGCGCACCTTCAATTGCGGCATCGGCATGATCGCGATCGTCGAGCCTGACAAGGTCGACGAGGTCGTGCGGGTCTTCACCGATGCCGGCGAGACCGTGGCGCAGCTCGGCACCGTGATCCCGGCCGAGGGCGAGCATCGCGTCGTCTATAACGGCCATCTCGACCTGGCACTGTGATGAAGCGCCGTGTCGCCATCCTGATCTCCGGCCGCGGCTCCAACATGGCCGCGCTGATCAGGGCCGCCAGCGCGCCGGATTTCCCCGCGGAGATCGCGCTCGTGATCTCGAACAAGGCCGACGCCCTCGGGCTCGAACGGGCCAAGGCGGCCGGCGTGAACACGCTGGTGATCGAGAGCAAGCCGTTCGGCAAGGACCGCGCCGGCTTCGAGAAGGTCATGCAGGCCGCGCTCGACCAGCACGGCATCGAGCTGATCTGTCTCGGCGGCTTCATGCGCCTGTTCACGGCCGAGTTCACCAAGGCCTGGTACGGGCGGATGCTCAACATCCATCCCTCGCTGCTGCCGTCGTTCCCGGGCCTCGACCCGCACGGTCAGGCCCTGCGCGCCGGCGTAAAACTGTCTGGCGCGACGGTGCATTTCGTGATCCCCGAGACCGATGCCGGCCCGATCGTGATGCAGGGCGCGGTGCCCGTCAGCGACCACGACACGGCTGACACGCTGTCGGAGCGCATCCTCGAGGTCGAGCACCGCATCTATCCCGAAGCGCTGCGGCTGCTCGCAACCGGCAAGGTCCGGATCGAGGGCGATGTCTGCAAGACCGCGGGAAGCTCTGCGTCGGAGAATTTTTTGGTTGCGCCGGTGGTGGGCTGAAGCGCGAGTCGCGTTTTGTCGCCCCAAATAAAATCCCCCGGCAGAGCCGGGGGCAACGTCATGATCTCTCGCGCTAGGCTTTGAGAGACATCAGGAGACCTTGAGGTTCTCCGCGGATGACTTGCCGCGGTTCTCCACGAGGTCGTATTCAACCACCTGGTTTTCGTTGAGGGTCGAGAGTCCGGCGCGCTCGACGGCGGAGATGTGGACGAACACGTCCTTATCGCCGCCGTTCGGCTTGATGAACCCATAGCCCTTGGTCGGGTTGAACCATTTGACGGTGCCCTTTTGCGGCATCCTCAGTCTCCTCCACTAGATACAAAAAAGACGCGGCCGCTGTTTCGCGTGCCACGCCACAAACGGGCTTCCGGAAGTCTGTTCGAGTCTTGAGTCTCAATGTCGCGAAACGCACAGCCGAGCGGCCAATTCCGATTGTGTCCAATATTGCAACATGAAAATCGCCCGTTAGCAAGCCGCGTGCGATTTTCAAGAGCGGTCCCGCTATCGGCAGCCGCTATTTCGAACCTGTGGCAGCGGAACCACAATTGAGAGCAATGCCTCGCGACGACGTTGCCTTTCGGTTGACCCTCCGCGGCAGTTCGGCGCAAATCGTGCGATGCGCCGCACATCGTGTTGCATATTTGCGCGCTGTCATTTTGCTTTTGGGATGAACCGTCATGCGCTGCATCTCGCAGCCCTCCGGGACACGGCAGACACTCAGCGTGAACCGTGTCCGCCGGGTCGCTGCGGCGGTCTCCAAGGCCCTTGCCAAGATCCTAGCCAAGACCCTTGCGGCCATGGCTGTTGCGCTGGTCATGACGATGTCGGCGGCGCCCGTCTTCGCGCAAAGTCCGACACCCACTCCGACCCCGACGCCTACGCCTACGCCGTCGCCGACCCCTGTCCCGATGCCCACCTCGATCAACTACGATCAGTCGGCCGGCAACAGCATGCTCAATCTTGGTTCGGGATTTCTGGAGCGACTGGGCAACCAGGCCTCCAATGGCTTTGACCGCGCGTTCCGCACCAATCCCGGTGGTGGCGGCGCATCCGTGAGCACGGAAGATCCGCGCTACCGCACCTGGGTCGAGGGCTACGGCATTTCCGTCCGCACCGATGCGCAAGGCGACTTCGTCGGCGACAAGCGCAAGACCTTCGGAGGCGTTGCCGGCTTCGGCGCGCGGGTTGCGCCGGGCGTCAATCTCGGCTTCTCCGTCGACCAGAGCCACACCGATATCGACGTGCCGCTCGCGCTCCAGTCCGCAACGCTGGACCTGACGCAACTCGGCTTCAACGGCTCGGTCGACAAGGGACCATGGACCTGGGCCTTCGCGTTGGTGCACGGCTTCGGCAAGGTCCACTCCAGCCGTGATACCGGCTTCGGCTTTGCGACCGCGGGCTATCGCGCAGCCGTCGATGGCGCGCTGACCGAGATCAGCTATTACTGGACCAAGGACCAGATGCGCATCGTGCCCAAGGGCGCGGTCGAATATGTACGCGCGACCAGTGCGTCGTTCCAGGAGGCCGGCGGGCTCGATCCGCTCAGTGTCGGTTCCACCACGCTCTCACGCGCGCGTGTGTTGGTCGGCGCCGAGATCGGCCGCTACTTCATCTTCGACCAGAAGATCCTGGACCTGTCCGCCTACGGCAAGTTCGTCGACAATTTCCACCAGGACCTTGGATCGATCCAGGTCAGCCTGGGCACACAGAGCATCGTCGTCCCCGGTATCGGCGAGAGCCGTTACGGCATGGACGCCGGCGCCTCGGCCTCACTCAGCCTGACCAACACGGCGCGGCTCTATGTCAATTACGACGGCAAGTTCCGCAACGAGCTGACGTCGCACCAGGGCACGGCCGGCTTCGAATATCGCTGGTAAGCTGGATCCCGCTGGCGTTACGTCGGCGTCGCCGCGACGTAACCGCTCAACCCAAACCCCTCGCGCACCGCGGTCATCATCGGCACCAGCGCGTTCGGGTGGATGAACTCGTCGCGGAAGCAGGGATAGGTCCTCGGATCGAAGATCCTCTTCAGCCAGTCGACCACGATCTTGTGGCGCTCGGAGCTGCGGAATTCCCGGTGATAGGTGAGCCAGAGATCGGCGTGGTGGCTGACGCCGAGATCGACGGCAACGAGCGGTGCGCCGAGCGCGATCGAGACGGTCGGCAGGAAGCCGATGCCGGCGCCGCGTTCGACCGCATAGAGCGCGCCGACGGATGAATTGGTCTTGATGCCGACGATGCCTTCGAGCGAGGTCAGTCCGAGAATGCGGGCATAAGCGCTGTCGTCGATTTGTGGAGCGGTCTGCTTGACGATGCGATGGTTCTTCAAGTCGGCGAGCGTTGCCGGCACGCCGTAGAGGTTCTCGTATTCCCTGGAGACGAAGGGATAGATGTGCAGACGGCCGAGCTTGGTGACGATCAGATCGGGATTGGTCGGCGGCTCGAGCTGGATCGCGATATCGGATTCAAGCCGCGCCACGTCGGCCTGCTCCATCGCACAGCGCAAGTCGACCGTGATCTTGTGATAGGTCTTCTGGAAATCGATCAGCCGCGGCAGGATCCAGAAATTGCCGGGGCCTTCCGTCACCGCGACGCGCACGGTGCCCGCGGTGTCGTTCGACGAGCGCGAGGCGCGGCGGAAGACGTTGAAGGCGTGGCGCTCCATGTGCGCGACGTCGGCGATCATCGCGGTGCCTTCGTCGCTGAGCGTCAGTCCGCTCTGGTCGCGCAGGAACAGCTTGCAGCCGATGCTCTCCTCGAGCCGGTCGATCCTGCGCATCAAGGTGGTGGACGTGAGGCCGAGCTCCTCGGCCGCGTTGCGAAAACTTTTATATTTCGCGCACGCTAAAAACAGCTTCAAATCGTCCCAGGATGCATCCAGGGCTTCTTCACGGTGCTGCATCATCGCAGCACCCCGGTGCAATAACTGCTGCATACTCCTGATCCCCAACCGCTAAGCTCAATGTCGTAGCGGGGCGCTGAAGGCTTCGAACGATAGTGGGACGACATGAGTATGGAAAGGGGCTCGTTTGCCGCAAGGCATGATTTCGATGCGCTGCCGCAAAGCCCGGACGTGGATGTCCGGTGCGCGCAATTTTCCGAAATTGCGACGCTTTCGGAGATGGCGCATCGGCTGGTGCCGGGTGTAGAGATCGGCGCGGCGGAGCTTGCGAGATATCTCACCTTCGATCCCCAGAGCATCCTGACGTTCAGCCGCAAGGGCAAATTGCTCGGCGGCATGGCCTTCCTGTTTCTCAATGAGCGCGGGCACGATGCTCTGCTGCTCGACGAGATTTGCCTGACCGCGCCCGAGACCCACTATCTCGCCTCACCAAGGCAAGACGTTGCTGCCATCTACATCTGGGCGATCGCGGCGAGTGGCCGTGGCATCGCTGGTCTCGGCAAGGCCGCGGCTCATCTGCGACAGCTAAGGTTTCGCAGCGCCGATTGCTATGCGCAGCCGTCAACCGTGGCCGGCCGCGACATCATGAGGGCGACAGGATTCGAGCCCGTCCCGAGCTTCCAACCCGACCTCTGGTGCTACCAGCGCCCCTGGAACAGGCAGCCGATGCGCATGCCGGGCGCGATCGTTCACGCAAGGAGTTTTGCACATGCACGGTACTAGGATTCCTCTCGCCAAGCCCGACTCCCGCGCCATCACCATCCGTCTCGCGCGTGACCCGAACGATCTCATGCTGGTCACCGCCATCCGCTCCGCGGTTTATCTCGCCGAGCAGGATTGTCCGTTCGAGGAGGAGTTCGACGGCAACGACATGGTTGCCGCGCATTTCATCGGCTATATCGGCAACGAGCCTGCGGGCTGCCTGCGGGTTCGCTTCTTCGGCGATTTCGCCAAGGTGGAGCGGCTCGCGGTGCGGCACCAATATCGGCGCTCGCGCGTCTCGTTCAAGCTGGTGCAGGCGAGCGTGGACTATGTGAAGCGCAAGGGGTTCCGCAAGATTTACGGCCAGGCGCAGGACCGGCTGGTCGATTTCTGGGCCCATTTCGGCGCCAAGCCGCTCGGCCATAACCGCAAGATCACGTTCTCCGATTTCTCCTACACGGAGATGCTGCTGGAGATCGAGCCGGGCCCGGATGCCATCACGCTGGACAGCGATCCCTATGTGATCATCCGCCCCGAGGGCGATTGGGACCGGCCGGGCGTGCTCGATGCATCCGCGGGGCGGGCAGTGACCTCGCCGCTGCGGGACCTCGCACTCGCTGATCGCTGAAACTGGTGCAGCTGTGCGCAACAATATGCTGGTCTCTGTTGACGATGATCCGCCGATCCTGATCTGCGCGGATCTCCAGGTCGAATATCTGACCCCCGGGCGACGCCATCTCATCCGTGACGGCGATGCCGCCACTGCGCGCTGCCTGGAACTGCTCACATTGTGGCGCAACAATCTCAAGCCGGTGATGCATCTGAAGCGGATCGCGCAGGCGGCCTGGTTCAATCCGGCATCGAGGCTGACCGATTGGATCGAGGAAGCGAAGCCGCGGCCGGGCGAGATGACGTTCGAGCATCCGCTGCCCTCGGCCTACAGCTCCTCGCGGTTCGTGGACTACATGTCCAATATCCGCAATGTGCGCTGCATCCTGATCGGCTTTTCGTTCGACGAAACCATCCTGGCCACCGCCATCGACGGGTTTCACCGCAGCCATCGCTATCAGGTGATCGGCGATGCCGTGGCCTGCCGACAGGCGGGCACGGGCGATGCCGCCGCCTACAAGCATGCGGTGGTGAATGTCGTCGGAAATTTTGCTACAGTTCATTCCAGCGCCGACCTGATCAGAGCCAGCGGCGCCGTCGCGGTGTAGGCGGCCGCGATCGGCGGATGGGGTGAGACATTGTCACGGGGAGACGAGCTCAAGGAGCTGGCGAGCGACCTGTCGCGTGCCGCCGAGCGGGCGCGCCGGCTTGGCCTGCCGACGACTGTCTATCTGCTCTCGATGGCAGTCGTCGAGGTGAGGGAGGCCGCTGTCGCCGATGACGGGGATGACGACAACGCGGCTTGAGGTTTACCTCCTCACGCGCCGCCGATTGCGCGTTGCAGGATGTAAGACGCGTCGGTGCCGTCGCCGTCGCCCGCATAGGCGACGAACTGGTCGGGGCGGACCAGGATTTGCCGCGCCGCGTATTTCTCCCGTCCGCCAGAGGCAGTGTCCTTGATCACCTTCAGCGGAATATGAAGTCGTCCTGCGGCTTGCTCGAATGCTGTCGCAGCTGTGCCGTCCGCGAGGTCAATCAGGGTGAACCCGTTGCCCAGTTCCTCGAACACGTTCTTGCCTGACGACAGGGGCTGCGGGGTGAGATGGTGACCTGCGCGCGCGGGATAGGCATGCGAGCCGATCGCGCTGCAGATGGCTCCAGCCGGGCCGAAGACGATCGATGACCCCTCGTAGTTCGGCTCGAAGGCGTTGACCTCGGCGCGCGCGCCGGAGTGGCGCCCGTGCCAGGCGACCTCGAAATCGCTGCGATCTCGCGCCGGATCATGCCGGCGAAGAAAATCACGGTCGCGGAAGATCGGCGTCTCGATGAAGTCACGCGCGGTGGACGCAAACACCGGCCGCCGCTCCGCATCATAGCTGTCGAGCAGACCGGCGGGCGCCCAGCCTTGCAACATGGCGGCGAGCTTCCACGCCAGATTCACGGCGTCTTCGAAGCCGGTATTGATCCCGTAGCCGCCATAGGGCGGATGGCTGTGCGCTGCGTCTCCCGCGACGAAGACGCGGCCCGCACGATAGCTGTCGGCGAGCGTGAAGCGTAGATCCCAGAATCCGATGTGCTCGAATTCGACGTCGAATTCAGCTCCGGCGGCCTCGTGCAGGAGGCGGCGGAAATCGAAATTGTCGGCCGTGGTCTCTGCGGGAACGGGGGCGTGAAAGAACCAGGTGCTCCCGAGATCGACCCGGCCGAAGAACTTCCAATAGCCCTCGAGCTCCGGATGCAGCACGCTGTAAAACGACTTGCCGGGAAAGGCCGCGAGCAGCCGATGCAATTCGACGGAGCGAAACACCAGCAGCACCATCAGCCGATCGTGGTCGGAGCGGGTCTGCGTAATGCCTGCGCGTTCGCGCACGATCGATCGGCTGCCATCACAGCCGACGACGTAGTCGGCGCGCAGGCTCTGTTTCGCGCCGTCGCGATGCTCGATGTCGAGACTTACGCCGCCGGCGTCGGGCCGGACGTCCCGGCAGGTCCAGCCGTATCGCAGGTCGATGGAGGAGAGCTGTGCCGCGCGTTGCCGCAGCACGGCTTCGGTCGCGTATTGCGGCAGGCGTTCGTTGTCGGTGAAATAGAACGGGCGCACGAGTTCGCGCTGCAGCCAATCGTAATTGTAGCCGCTGAGCAACGTGCCATAGCTGGTCATTCCGCCGATGCCGTAATCGGGAGGAATGGTGCGAGCTTCGCGCAGGGCGCTTTCGGCGCCCCAGAAATGGAAATGCTCCATCGTTCGCTGGGTGAGGTTTTGACCCTTTGGGATCGGTTGCGGCTGTTCGTGGCGCTCGACCACGATGGTCTTGATGCCGCGCAGGCCGAGGCCGATCGCCAGACCCATCCCGACTGGTCCGCCGCCGACGATTACGACGGGCGCATCACTGTCCGCTGAAGCCTGCCTCACAATCGTTTCCCCAGGTTGTCATCGCGCGAGGCGCGATCGTCCGTCCTCATGGGACGCCCCAGGAAACGCGTCAAGTAAAATCTCGTTATATGAGATTATTCTGGGTCACTGTCGGTCATCGAGGATATCTGGCGGGCGGCTTCCCGGACCTCGGCGCTGATGCGATCGATCAACTCGCCTTTGGTATCCTGGCCCGCGATCGTGATGCACAGGCTGGCGACCGGGTAACTTGCATCGAGGATCGGAGCCGCTATCCCAATCGCGCCCGGCGTCACTTCACCGAAGGCGACAGCGACGCCGGCGCGGCGCACACGCTTCAGGGTTGCCAGAATTTCGTCAGGCGTGCCGCCGGCACCGACGCTGCGCAGATCGGCCGCGTAGCGTGTCACGAGCGGCATCACGCGTTGCCTGGGCAGGAAGGCCATGATCGAGCGTGCGATCGCGCCGCGTCCCATCGCCATCGGCCGGCCGCGCGGATAGCTGCTCACGGGATTCACCGCGGACGCGATCGAGGCTACGCACAGCATCTTTTCGCCATACCACCGCACGACCAGGGCGGTGCAGGGATGCATGGCCGACAGGCGTTCCAAATGCGGCGTGGCGGCCGCGATCAGCGGATCGGAACGGCGGCTGAGATAATCCATCTCGACCACGCGCGGGCCGAGTGCGAACCGCCCGCCGCGCATCGGCATGACGAACCCGCTCTCCTTCAGGCTCTTCAGATATCGGTACAATGTCGGCCTGGAGTAGCCGAGCTCCTTCATGAGCTCGTCCGGCGACCATTGCGGCCGTGCCTCCGTGAAGAGATCGAGCACGGCAAGGACTCGATCCTGACTGTTTGCTTTGACCAAGTGGGGCTAGATCCAGCTTCGCGTGTTCGCCGTGTTAGCGCATTCGTGCGGGCCGCAAAACGGCGGCAGCTGCACGACTTGCCTTCATAGTAATCTCATTATAAGAGATTTTGAGAAGAAAAATAGTGCAGGGGCTGCCGGGGAGGGGTTTGGCATGGCTGTGACAGCTGCAGATGAGGTCGTGCCAGGCACGATCGACGCGATCAACGTTCCGGCCTTTGTCGATGCTCAGCCGGTTGGAGCCTTTCAGATCCGGGTTCTGCTGGTCTGCGCCGCCGTGCTGTTCATCGACGGCTTCGACACCCAGGCCATCGGCTACGTCGCCCCTGCGGTCGCGCAGGAATGGAAGCTGGCACGCGGGAGCCTTGGACCGGTGTTCAGCGCGGGGCTTTTGGGCCTCATGATCGGTGCCCTCGTCTTCGGGCCAATGGCCGACAGGATCGGCCGCCGGCGCATCATCCTTGCGAGTACGCTGGTGTTCGGCATCGGGACGTTGCTCACGGTGTTTGTGACGGACACGACCTGGCTGATCGCGTTGCGCGTCCTGACCGGCCTCGGGCTTGGCGGTGCGATGCCCAACGCCGTTGCCCTGACCTCCGAATTCAGCCCGCATCGCCGCCGCGCCACGCTCGTGATGATCATGTTCGCAGGCTTTTCGATTGGTGCGGCGCTGGGCGGGTTGCTGGCGGCCGCACTGATTCCGGCCTTCGGCTGGCGTTCGGTGTTTCTCGTCGGGGGCCTCGGGCCGCTGCTGCTGCTTCCTTTCCTGTTCAAGGCTTTGCCGGAGTCGATCCGCTTCCTGGCGATGATCGGCGGCCGCGACCGGGAGGTGGCCGACCTGCTCCAGAAGGTGGTCCCGGGCGCCTCGTTCCCGGCGAGTGCCAGCTTCGTCGTGCAGGAGCCCAGGCTCACGGGACTGCCTGTTGCGCATCTGTTTGCAGAGGGGCGTGGATCGGTGACGCTTCTGCTCTGGATCGTCTTCTTCATGAGCCTGCTCGACCTTTACCTCCTGTCGAACTGGCTCCCCATGGTGCTGAACGACCTCGGAGTCTCGGTTTCGGCGGCGGCCGCGATCGGCTCGATGCTGCAGGTCGGTGGCGTCGTCGGCACTTTCACGCTCGGCCATTTCATCGATCGCTTTTCGTTTCGCGCGTTGGCGCTGACCTATTTGGTCGCCGCGGTCGCGGTCGCGGCCGTCGGCATGGCAAGTCATTCGATCGTTCTGGTCACGATCGCCATCTTCGCGTCTGGCTTCTGCATCGTGGGGGGACAGATCGCCTCGAACGCGCTCACGGCGACCTTCTATCCGACGGCGATCAGATCGACCGGCGTCGGATGGGCGCTCGGCATCGGCCGCATTGGTTCAATCCTGGGGCCTCTGATCGGCGGCCTGATGCTGGCCCGCGACATGGGACCGCAGCCGCTGTTCGGCGCCGCAGCCGTCCCGGCGCTGATCGCGGCAGCTGCGGCTTTCGTCCTGGCGCGGCGGGGCTAGGCGAGGGGCGCGCCGGCTGCCGATGCGCCTGCTTTCCTGCAACGCTCATGTGCGCAAGTTGCCAACGAAATGACGTTGCAAGTTGCGGCCTGCCGCAATAGCCAAGATGTCGACGCTTTCTTTGGACAAGCTCGCTTGGACTGGTCTGCGTCATGACGCCAGTGACGCACCGTTGAGGAAGCACGCAAATGTCCATGCTGCCGAATTCGCAAGAGGCCCGGGATGTGGCCTACCAGCTCCATCCCTACACCAATGCGCGCACCCATCAGCAGGCCGGTCCCCTGGTGATCGAACGCGGCGAGGGGCCTTACGTGTTCGATGCGGCGGGCAAGCGCTATTTCGAGGCGATGGCCGGCCTGTGGAGCGTCGGGCTCGGCTTCAACGAGAAGCGGCTGGTCGAGGCCGCGCACAAGCAGATGCAGGCGCTGCCGTTCTACCACACCTTCTCCGCCAAATCGCACGGACCCTCGATCGACCTCGCCGAGAAGCTGGTCGCACTCGCGCCTGTGCCGATGAGCAAGGTGTTCTTCACCAATTCCGGCTCGGAGGCCAACGACACCGTCCTGAAGCTGATCGCCTATCGCTCCAACGCGCTCGGCCAGCCGCAGCGCAAGAAGGTGATCAGCCGGATGCGCGCCTATCACGGCGTCACCATTGCGTCGGCCAGTCTCACGGGCCTGCCGAACAACCACCGCTCGTTCGACCTGCCGCTGCCGAACATCCTGCACACCGGCTCGCCGCATTTCTACAAGGACGGCGCGCCCGGCGAGAGCGAGGAAGCGTTCGCCACGCGCCGGGCCGAGGAACTCGACGCGCTGATCCAGAAGGAAGGGCCGGACACGATCGCAGCCTTCTTCGGCGAGCCGGTGATGGGCGCGGGCGGCGTCATCGTTCCGCCGGCGACCTATTGGGACAAGATCCAGGCCGTTCTCAAGAAGTACGACATCCTGCTGGTCGCAGATGAAGTGATCTGCGGCTTCGGCCGCACCGGCAAGATGTTCGGCTGCGAGACCTACGGCATCAAGCCGGATGCGATCGTGGTCTCCAAGCAGATCACCTCGAGCTACTTTCCGTTGTCGGCGATCATCCTCAACGACCGCATGTTCGAGCCGATCGCGGACGAGAGCAACAAGATCGGCGTGCTCGGCCACGGCTTCACCGCAGGCGGTCATCCGGTCGGCTCGGCGATCGCGCTTGAAAACCTCAAGATCATCGAGGAGCGTGGCCTGGTCGCGCATGCCGCTGAGCTCGGCGGCTACATGCAGGGCCGCTTACGCGAGCTCGCGAGCCACCCGCTGGTCGGCGAGGTCCGTGGCGTCGGCATGATCGCAGCGCTCGAGCTCGTGCTCGACAAGGGCCGCAAGACGGCAGCGGCGACGCCCGGCGCGGTCGGCGGCATTGCCAGCCGCATGCTCCAGGAGCGCGGCGTGATCTCCCGCAACATGCTCGACGCCATCGCCATCTGCCCGCCGCTGATCACCACGAAGGGCCAGATCGACGAGCTGGTCGCTGCGATATCAGGCGTGCTGAATGACATGCAGGCGGAAGTGGCCAAGCTGACGCCGGCGTAGGGCTCGCTGCTGCGTCAAATTCCGTCATTGCGAGCGCAGCGAAGCAATCCAGAATCTCTCCTCGGAAACAGCCTGGATTGCTTCGTCGCAAGAGCTCCTCGCCATGACGATGGAGAGAGCGGGGCGGGCTGCCTAAGCCCGCTGAACCCCGACCACGCGACCCTTCTCGATCGCGAGCGCCAGCTCGCCGCGCTTGAGCTTCAAGGCGGCCTCGCCGAACAGCTCGCGGCGCCAGCCGCGCAAGGCGGGGACGTCGGCCTCGTCGCTGGCTGCGATCTCCTCGAGATCGTCGACGGTGGCGATCACCTTGCTGGCGACCGCATGGCGCTCCGCGGTCATGCGCAGCAGCACCTTCAACAGCTCGACGATCGCCGCGCCGTTGTTGTTGTTGCGCGGTTTCTCCAGCTTCGGCAGCGCCGAGAAATCCCGCGCCAGGCCACGCTCGACCGCGGCGACGATGTCCGCGCCCCATTTGGATTTCTCAAAACCCTTCGGCACCGAGCGCAGATGGGCGAGCTTCTCCAGCGAGTTCGGCGCGTGGGTGGCAATGTCGCTGATGGCTTCATCCCGCAGCACGCGGCCGCGCGGCACGTCGCGGCTCTGCGCCTCCTGCTCGCGCCAGGCCGCGACCTCCATCAGGACGGCGAGGTCCTTCGGCTTGCGCACGCGCGTCTTCAGCCGCTCCCAGGCGCGCTCGGGGTGGAAGTCGTAGGTGCGGGGCGAGGTCAAGACTTCCATCTCGATCGAGACCCATTCGCTGCGGCGGCGCTTCTTCAGGTCGGCGTCGAGCGCGGCGAAGACGTCGCGCAAATGCGTGACGTCGGACACCGCGTAGTGCATCTGCTCCTTGCTGAGCGGCCGGCGCGACCAGTCGGTGAAGCGGTGGGTCTTGTCCGGGCGGTGACCGGTGACCTTCTCGACCAGCTGGTCGTAGGCGATGCTGTCGCCGTAGCCGAGCACCATGGCGGCGACCTGGGTGTCGAACACCGGATGCGGGATGATATTGGCCTGATGCCAGATGATCTCGATGTCCTGGCGAGCGGCGTGGAATACCTTCAGCACGCTCTCATTGGCCATCAGCTCGAAGAACGGCTTGAGGTCGATGCCCTCGGCCAGGGTGTCGATGACCACGGCCTCCTCGGCGCTGGCCATCTGCACCACGCACAGCAGCGGGTAATAGGTGGTCTCGCGCAGGAACTCGGTATCGACGGTTATAACGGGGTGCTTGGCGAGGCGGCTGCAGGCAGCCGCGAGGTCAGCGGTGGTGGTAATTAAATCCATGAACGGCCCATGACACGTGCCATCAGCCGTTCTGCCGAAAGTGCTGTGATGTCAAGGGGCTCTAAGCGAATTCGAGCCTTGCATCGGGCCGAAATCGGCCCTTTCGCGGAAAATTCCTATTCGTAGCGGATCCGGTGCGAGGATTTGCGGGCGCAGGGCAGTGCCACCACGACCACGCACATGGCGACCAGCGCCAGCCCCAGGAACTCGAAAACCAACAGATCCACGGCGAAATCTCCAGAAACATTGATAGATTTGTCGGGGGTGCGTTGACGGTCTGTTAATTCTCGTGGTTACCGGCGGCGGGCCGGGCCGGATGGTGGACGAGAGGTTAACGGGGGCCTTCAGCTCGCTTCACGCCATGAGTTTCGGCAAGGCCGCGGCGAGCGCGTCCACGGCGACGCGGACTTTTGGGGACAGGCGGGGCGAACGGGGCCACACGGCGTGGCAGTCGTAAAGAAACTCGCCCTGGCCGGCGAACAGAGTGACCAGCGCGCCAGTGTTGAGGCGTTCACGGACCAGCCAATAGGGCAGCCAGGCGAGCCCCATGCCCTGCGCGGCGGCATCGGCAATCGCTTCCATGTCATCGAGCCTCAGCCGGCCTGACGGCATGATCTCGCGTGGCGGCTGGCCCTGTTGCGGAAACAACCACGGCCGGACGCGTCCGGAGCGGCGGTAGATGATCGCCTGGTGCGCGGCGAGATCGTCGATCGATTTCGGCTTGCCGTTGTTGCGCAAATACGAGCGCGCGCCGCACACCACCATGCGCTGGCCCCCGATGCGACGCGTGATCAGCCCGGACTGGTCGTCGAGATCGCCGGTCCGGATCGCAAGATCATAGCCGGCCTCGATGATATCTGCGATCGGATCGCCAAAGGAGAGGTCGAGCTCGAGACGCGGATATTTCCGCGCGAGCTTCATCAACAGCGGCGCGATGCAGTGCCGTCCCAGCAGGGCAGGCATGGTCACGCGCAGCCTGCCGCGCGGCTCGGACAAGTCATCGGCAACGGCGGCATCGGCTGCCTCCGCCTCGCTGAGCACGGCACGGCAGCGCTCGTAATAGGCCTGGCCCGCGTCGGTCAGGCTCTGGCGCCGCGTGGTGCGGTTGAGCAGGCGCGTGCCGAGGCGCTCCTCGAGGAATCGCAAATGCTTGCCGACCATCGGCCCCGATATCTCCAGGGCGTCGGCCGCGGCGGCGAACGAGCCGAGATCGACGGCCCGAACGAACACGGCCATGCTGGTCAGGCGGTCCATGATTGAAAACTCCTGGTTTCGACTGTTCGCTTGTTCAGGCGATTTATCTGCTTCCGCGGGGTCGGCATAGCTCCATTCAGTTCAACTGTTTTGGAGTGTGCCCATGGCTCGCGTCGTTCGCTTTCATCATCATGGCGGCCCTGAGGTGCTGCGCATCGAGACTGTCGACGTTCCGCCGCCGGCAAGGGGTGAAGTTCAGATCCGGGTCAGGGCGCTTGGCCTCAACCGCGCGGAAGCGCTGTTGCGGAGGGGCACCTATATCGAGAGCGCGATATTTCCGTCCGGCCTTGGTCTGGAGGCGGCCGGCATCGTCGAGGCGATCGGGGACGACGTCACCGGCTTCGTGCCGGGCGACATCGTCAGCATCGTGCCGCCGTTGTCGATGGTGCGATGGCCGGCCTATGCCGAGCTCGCAACGTTTCCAGCCGAGCTCGTCGTGAAGCATCCGCCCGAGCTCGGCTTCGAGACGGCCGCCGCGATGTGGATGCAGTATCTGACGGCTTACGGCGCGCTGGTCGACATCGCCGGACTCTTGCGAGGCGACGTCGTCGCCATCACGGCGGCATCGAGCAGTGTCGCCCTCGGGGCCATTCAGATCGCGAACCGGATCGGCGCTATCCCGGTCGCGCTGACGCGGACCTCGGCCAAGCGGGTTGCTTTGCGCGATGCCGGCGCCGCGCACGTGATCGCCTCGGACGAGGAGGACATCGAAGCACAGCTGGCGGCGATCGCCGGTCCAAACTGCGTCCGCGCGGTCTTTGACGCTGTCGGCGGGCCCGCGTTCGAGCCGCTGACCGCGGCGATGTCGCCGGGCGGCGTGCTGATCGAGTACGGCGGGCTGAGCCCCGAGCCGACGCCGTTTCCGCTCGTCAACGTGTTGACCAAGAGCCTGGTGTTACGCGGCTATCTCGTCCACGAGATCATCCGAGACCCGGTGCGCCTTGCGCGGGCAAAGGCGTTCATTCTCGACGGGCTGTCGGATGGCTCGCTGAACCCGATCATCGCCAGAACGTTCCGCTTCGAGGAGATCGTCGAGGCGCATCGCTTCCTGGAGTCGAACGAGCAATTCGGCAAGATCGTAGTGACGATCTGAGATCGTAGTGACGATCTGAGATCGTGGTGACGATCTGAGATCGTGGTGACGATCTGAATTCGCGCGGCGATCAGCCTCCCTCGAAGATCCTCTTTCGCGCGTTTTCAATATGCGTGCGCATGGCACGACGCGCGCCTTCTTCGTCTTCAGCCTCGATGGCCTCGAACACGCGGCGGTGCTCCTGCTGGCCTCTGAGGATGCGGCCGCGCGGCTGAATGAGCGAGAGGTTGCGGTTCAGGTTGACGCCGATGGCGATCTGCTCCCGTAGCGAGGTCAGCGTCTCGACAAAGAACCGGTTGCCGCTCGCCTCGGCGATCGTGCGGTGGAACAGCAGGTCCTCCTCGACGCCGAGGCCGCCCTCGCGACCCTGCGCGACCATGGTGTCGAGCTTGGTCAGGACCTGCTGGATCCGGCGGAGACCTTGCCTGTCGCGGTTGCGCGCGGCGAGGGCGGCAGCATCGCCCTCGACGGCCATGCGGAAGACGAAACAACGCTGGATGTCAGGAATACTGCTCACAGGCGCGAATTCGAAGGCATTGGCGGCCGGGCGCCGGGTCACGAACCAGCCCGCGCCCTGGCGCGATGCGATCAGCCCGTCATCGCGCAGTCGCGTCAGCGCCTCGCGAACGACGGGACGCGAGACGCCGAGAAGTTCAGCAAGGCCGTTTTCCGGCGGCAGCCGGCAGTTCACGGGAAGGATGCCGATCGCGATCTGGCCCAGCACGTGGTCGTAGATCCGGTCGCTCAATCGTCCGGTCGAGGAGGAGAGCGGCAACTCCGCGGATTTCATCGCAGGCTTTTTCAACTCCGGCTCCGCCAGACAAGTTTTTGACATCTCAGTTCGCCATCGAGGCGCTTGGCCGCAGTTCGAAGCCGCTGCGGAACAGGCGACTTGACAACCAGCAATAATTTCGTCGATGCTCGCCTTACAAATAAATAACAAGTCAAACAAGAAATAAAGCGCGTGGGAGGCGAGAATGAGGATGAGGTCCGCGACCTTGATGGCCGCCGCCTTGATGGGATCGGCTTTTTGCAGCGGAGCCCTTGCCGCTCCGATCAGTCTTTCGATCATCGATACCGGCGGCGATCTCGCCTCGGTGCAGACCATCATCGAGAACTACAAGAAGGCCAATCCGGACAAGGTCAGCGAGATCAAGATCCAGCGCGCGCCGGCGCCGGAGCTTCCGGCCAAGATCAAGGCGCAGCAGGATGCCGGACGCCTCGATATCAATCTGGTGCTGACCGGGCAGGACGGCGGCTCGCTGCTCGCCCAGAACGGACAGCTCATCGCCATCCCCGACTATCAGAAGAGCTTTCCGCGCGATGGTCTCACCGATGCGGGCAAGGCGCTTTACGACGAGGGCAAGGGTTTTCTCATTCCGTCCGTCGGCAATGCCGGCGGTCCCGTGCTGATCTACAATCCCGCCAAGGTGCCGAGCCCGCCGAAGACCGCACAGGACTTGCTGTCGTGGGTGAAGGCGAACCCGGGTAAGTTCATGTATGCACGCCCGGCGAACAGCGGGCCGGGCCGCGCGATGTTGCAGGGCTTTGCCTTCATTCTCGGGGACTCCAAGCCGCTCGATCCCGAGAAGGGCTGGGACAAGAGCTGGGATTTCCTGAAGGAGCTCGGCAAGTCCGTCGAATATTATCCGACCGGCACCGCGATCACCCTGAAGGAATTCGCGCAGGGACAGCGCTGGATGATCGCGGGGATCATGGAGTGGGACATGAAGCCCCGCGCGCAGAGCGTGATCCCGCCGGATTCGAAGATCGCGATCCTGGAGAACACCACGTTCGTGGTCGACGGTCATTATTGGTGCATCCCGAAGGGTGTTCCGCAGGAGCAGGTCGACATCATCGTCGACCTCATGAAGTTCATGTGGAAGCCGGAGCAGCAGGCGCTCACCTGGAAGGCTTTCATCGGGCCGGTCGTGAAGGCCGCGACCCTGGCATCGGCGCCCAAGGACATCCAGGACGAGGTGAAGGAGTTTTGGCGTCCCGAGTACGATCAGATCGGGACCAAGTGGAAAGTGTCGCCTCCGCTCGGCGTGACCGAGCTGAGCTACGCGATGGAACGGTGGGACCGCGAGGTCGGTGCCGACCAGGTCAAGAAATAACAAGAACCGGGACCAGGACGCGAGGGGCACGCGAAGCGCGGCCCTCGCGCGCGTATGCGGGGCAGGGAATGGCCGATTCCATTGATAAGCTCGTGATGTCGATCACCAAGCGCTATGGCGGCAAGGTCGTGCTCGACCGCTTTCCGCTGGCGATCGGTGGCGGCGAATTCGTCACCTTTCTCGGGCCAAGCGGGTGCGGAAAGTCCACGGCGCTCGGCATCATCGCGGGGCTCGTGCCGCCAAGCGACGGCGAGATCCACCTTAACGGACGCCGGATCGATGACGTGCCGCCTGAAAAGCGCGGCTTCGGCATGGTGTTCCAGAATTACGCGCTGTTTCCGCATCTGACGGTGTTCGGCAACGTCGCGTTCGGCCTCTCGTTGCAGAAGCGCCCCTCTGCGGAAATAGACCGGCGCGTGCGTGAAATGCTGGGTCTGGTGCGTCTTGCCGGCTATGAAGACCGCTATCCCGGCCAGCTCTCCGGTGGGCAGCAGCAGCGCGTCGCCATCGCGCGCGCGCTGGTGCTGCATCCGCGCCTGATGCTGTTCGACGAGCCGCTGTCCAACCTCGATGCAAAGCTCCGCGTCGAGATGCGTGCCGAGATCAAGCAGCTGCACGCACGGCTTGGCCTGACCTCGATCTACGTCACCCATGATCAGGCTGAAGCGCTGTCGCTCTCCGACCGGATCGTCGTGCTGCGCGAAGGCGTGCTCATGCAGGTGGGCACGCCGCAAGAGATCCATGACCATCCCAGCAATGTGTTCGTGGCCGACTTCATGGGGTTTCGAAACTTCTTCGATGTGACGCTCGGTTCGGAAGCCGGCGGCATGATCGATGCGGGTTTCAGAGGCCAGACCTTGCAGGCCCGGGCCAGGGACGGCTTTCGCCCAGGTGGGGACGCCGTGCTGGCGATCCGGCCGGAGGACGTGCGTCTCGGCAAGGTTGCCGACGGCATCAATGCCGTGCGCGGCAAGGTCGAGCTGGTCGAATATCTCGGCCGCGAGCAGGAGGCCGAGATCGCGCTCGATGGCGGCGCGCGGCTCTGGATTCGCTCGCTGGAGAAGCTCACCCTGGGCGAGACGCTGGATCTGACTTTGCCGGCGGACAAGTTCGTGCTGCTGCGGCGCGAGTGAGGGGGAGAGATCGTGGCACGCATCCGCTCCGATTCCCGCAGCGAGCTCGACCTCGTCGCCATCCTCTGCCTTGTGCCGTCGCTGCTCTATGTGCTCGCGATGTTCGTCTACCCGTTCCTGTACGGGATCTACATCAGCCTGCAGCCGAAGAAGCGCGATGCCGGCATGTTCTCGAATTATGTCGCGTTCTTCAACGACGCCTACCAGTACAATACGATCAAGACGACCTTCATGCTGGCGTTGCCGACGACAATCGCTGTCGTCCTGGTCGCGCTGTTCCTCGCCTACGGGATGCGGCGTGGCATCTGGTTCGAGCGCACCATCACGACCATCCTCGTGCTGCCGATCTCGCTCGGTGTCGTCTTCCTGTCGGAAGGCATCCTCGGCTTTTACGGTCACAATGGCTGGCTCAACCAGTTGCTGCTTGCCGTCGGGTTGATCCAGAATCCGCTCGAGCTGACGCATAATTCCATCGGCGTCACCTTCTCGCTGTTCATGCAGAACTTCCCGTTTTGCTTCCTGATGCTGCTCGGCTACATCTCCGGCATCGACCCCAGCCTGGAAAGCTCCGCCCGCATGCTGGGCGCAGGGCCCTGGACCATCTTCCGCCGCGTCATGTTCCCGCTGATCGCGCCGGGCCTGATCATCGCGTTCGCGCTTGTCTTCGTGATGAGCTTTGCCGTGTTTCCATCGGCGGTGATGGTGGGCCAGCCGGCCGGTTCGACCCGGACGATCTCGATCGCGGCGTACCAGCAGGCGTTCGAGCAATATGACATGTCCTACGCGTCCGCGATCGCGGTCATCATGGGGCTCTGCCAGCTCGCGGCGCTGGTGGTCATCGTGCTGGTGCGCCGTCGCATGACCATCGCGACGACCATGGGCGTCGGCAAACGCTGAGGGGGCGCCAATGCGTGGACGGATGTGGAAACTGGCGATTTACCTGTTCCTGCTCGGGTTCATCCTCAACCTGCTCGGAATCGTGACGCATGTCGTCGTGAGCTCGTTCGCCAAGCGCTGGTTCGGCAAGCCGCTGCCGCCGGCCTTCACGACCGACTGGTTCACCTACGCCTGGCGGGAGTTCGAGCTCTCGCACGTTCTCTTCATCACGCTGTTCATCGCGCTGGCCGTCGTGTTCATCGCGCTGGCGATCGGCTTTCCGGCGGCTTACGTCCTGGCCCGACGGAATTTCAACGCCAAGCCGGTCCTGCTGCTGCTCTATTTCCTGCCGCTGCTGATCCCGCAGATGACCTACGGCATTCCGCTCGCCACGACGCTCTATGGGTTCGGCGTGGGCGGCACCGTGTTGGGCGTCATTCTCGCCGTGCTCGTCCCCATGGTTCCGCTGGCCGTGTTCATCCTGCTGCCGTTCTTCGAGCAGATCAGCTTGAACCTGGAATGGTCGGCGCAGATGCTCGGAGCGAGCCGGATGCAGATTTTCCGCCGCATTCTGCTGCCGTTGATGCTGCCGGGCATTCTGACGGCGGGCCTGCTCGTTCTCGTCAACACCATCTCGAACTTCGAGCTGGCATTCCTGCTCGCCGGAGGCGGCTCGCAGACCCTGGTCGTCGCGCTGTACTACAACGTCTTCGCGGGCGGCGTCCGGCCGGTCTATTCCATCGACGCGATGGCGGTCATCTACATGTGCACGGTGATGGCCGTGCTCCTGGTCGCATTGCGGTTCGTGCGTCCGACGCAGATGGTGTTCAGGCTCGACGGCAAGCGTAACTGACGCGATCGAGGCCTCGAAATGATGTCGGCGCCCCGCGGGGCGGAGCGCCGACATTCGTTTGCGAACGGCGGCCTTACGGCAGCTTCAGCGAGGTCTCCGCATTGTACGGCTTGAGCGTCTCATCCGCGGCCTTCTGGGCGGCGGCGAGGGCTTCCTTCGGCTGCTTCTTGCCGTTGAGGACCAGCATGACCTCGTCCTCGAGGTTCTTGCGGACGGGGACGGTCTTGTAGGTCGCGAACCAGGGTTTTGCGACGTCGAGCTGCTCGACGGCGGTCTTGGCGTCCGGGTTCTTGTTGAGGAAGTCGACCATGTCGGGCGTTTTGTAGGCGGCCATGTTGGGCGCGAAATAGCCGGTGGCGCGACTCCACCAGGCGCTCTTCTCGGGCGAGGTCATCCACTTGATCAGCGTCCAGGCGGCCTTCTGCTTGTCGGCTTCGAGGCCGGCCGGGACGATCAGCGAAGCGCCGCCGATCGGCACAGCGTTGCGAACGTTGCGCGGGATGAACGCGACCTTGTAGGCGAACTTGGCGTTGTCGCGCACGTAGGTGAGCGAGCCCGTCGAGAGCATCATCATTGCGGCGTTGCCGGAGATGAAGGAGGTGCTGACGGCGGGGCCGGGCGTGGCGCCGGGGGCGTGGACCTTGTGCTTGTAGACGAGGTCGTTCCACCAGGTCAGTGCGCCCAGCATCGAGGGCGTGTCGTAATAGACTTCGCCGCCGAACTCCTCGTTGTAGTAGCGCCCGCCATTGGTCATGGTGAGCGTTTCCATCATCCAGCCGCAATAGTCGTAGGCGCAGGGGATCGCGATGCCCCACTGGGTCACCTTGTCGCCCTCGCGCTTGGTGAGCTTCTTCGCCCAGTCGGTGAGCTCGGCCCAGGTCTGCGGCGGCTTGTTCGGATCGAGGCCCGCTTCCTTGGCCTTGTCGGCGTTGATGTAGAGCAGCGGCGTCGAATTGTGGAAGGGCACGCCGTAGACCGAGCGGTTGATCACCGCGTTGCCCTGCAGCGCCGGGAAGAACTGGCCAAGGAACTGGTCCTTGGTGGTGCCGTCGGCGGCGATCAGGGGATCGAGGTTGGTGAGCTCGTTCTCGATCTGCATGTCGAGCAGGAAGTTCGCCGACATGATCACGGCGGCCGGCGGCTTGCCGGCCTTGATCGCGGCGCGCGTCTTGATCAGCGTGTCGTCATAGGAGCCGGTGTAGACGGCGGTCGCCTTGACCGCGGGATGGGTCTCGTTGAACTCCTTGATCAAGGTGCCCATGTCGCGGGCGAGCTTGCCGTCGACGGGCACGGGAAAGAACAGGTCGATCTCGGTCGGACCTTCGGCCATCGCCGGGACGGCGAGGGCGCCAGCCATAGAACCTGCCATGGCAAGGCCCAGCATGAGCCTGCGGGTAAACAGCATCGAGAAATCTCCTATTTGATGCCTGAGGTGACGAAAGAGCTGATGAAGCGCTTCTGGAAGATCAGGAAGGTGATGAGCAGGGGCGCGATCACCATCAGCGTGCCGGCGGCGATGGTGCCCCAGGCCTGCGTGCCTTCCGCGGTCGCGGTGAAGACGGACAGGCCAACCGTGAGCGGCCGCTTGTCCGGCGAATTGATCACCATCAGTGGCCACAGGAAGTCGTTCCAGTGGCTGGTCACGGAGATGATCGCAAAGGCCGAGAAGCTCGGCAGCGACAGCGGCACGTAGATGTGGCGGATGCGCTGGAACAGGCTCGCGCCGTCGATCAGGGCGGCGTCTTCGAGCTGGGTGGGGATGGCCTCGAAGGCCTGCCGCATCAGGAAGGTGCCGAAGGCGGAGGCGAAGAACGGCATCATCACGCCCGCGAGCGTGTCGTAGAGGCCGAACTGCGCGACGATGCGCAAATTCGGCACGATCAGCAGCACCGGCACCAGCATCAGCTGCATCAGGAACAAATAGAAGATCAGCGTCTTGCCGGCGAAGTCGAGCCGGGCGAAGGCGAAGCCTGCCAGCGTGATCGTGATGAACTGCACCAGGAGGATGCCGCTGCAGATGATCGTGGTGTTGAGGAAGTAGCGCGGGAAATCACCGATCTCCCAGGCATCCCTGATGTTGTCGAGCGTGGGCTTCAGGCTCGGCACCAGCTCGGCCATCAGGTTGATGCCGTCGGAGGCCGGGCGCAGCGTCGCCACGCCCATCCACAGGAACGGGATCAGCCAGACCAGCGCGAGCAGCACGGTCAGCAGGAAGCCGAGCTTGGGCGTGATCTCGCGGCGGGTCGCGAGCGGGGCGTCCTTCCACAGCGCGTCGATCAGCTTCATGGCCCGCCCTCGCGGTTCGCCATGGTGCGGAACGAGAGCGCGGTGAGGCCCATCAGCGCGGCGAGCGTCAGCAGCGTCGCTGCCGAGGCCTTGCCGACGTCGTAATGCTCGACCGCCTGCTGGTAGACGTAGAACAGCACGAGATTGGTGGCGTTCGACGGTCCGCCCTTGGTCATGACGAAGACGTGGTCGACCTGCGTCACCGCGTTGAGCGTGGCGATCACGATCACGAACAGGAAGGTGGGCTTGAGCTCCGGCAGAGTAATGTGCCGGAAGCGCTGCCAAGGCCCCGCGCCATCGAGATGCGCGGCCTCCATGACATCCTCGGGCACGGACTGCAGGCCTGCGAGGAAGAACAGCATGTAATAGCCGGCGTTCTTCCAGATCGTGATGATCATGATCGCGTACAGCGCGATATCGGGATCGCCGAGCCAGTTCGGCAGCACCGGCAGCAGCCGGCCGATGTAGTAATCGAGCAAACCAACGTTCGGCAGGAAGATGAACAGGAACAGCGCGGAGGCCGCGACCATCGGGATCAGCACGGGGAGGAACAGCGCAGCGCGCAGCGCGCTGGTCACGGCATTGGTGCGCGCCAGCGCCAGCGCGAACAGGAGCGCAAGCGCGATGCCCGGGACCGCCGTGCCGATGGCGTAGATCAGATTGTTGACGACGGCGCCGGTGAAGGAGGGATCGGCCAGCACCGCGTGGATGTTGTCGAGGCCGACGAAGCGCACCGGCGCCTTCGGCGTCGCCCGCTGATACAGCGCGTCGATGATGACGCGGCCCATCGCGCCATAGGTGAACAGCGCGAGGAAGACGAGCGAGGGCAGCAGCAGCAGATAGGCCGGCAGCGAGGCTTTGAAGCGGTGAGAGAACCGCTTCAGGACGTTGAGGCGCGGCGGCGCCGATGCCGCGACCGGGAGAGCCGCGGGTTCAGCGAGGCTCATCTCACCGCGCCGGAAAGTTGAGCGCATAGTCGCGGCCGTCCACGCCCGCGGGCGGCTCGAAGGGGAAGCACAGACTCTGGTCGAGGAAGTCGTGGCTGTGCACGACGAGGTTCTCGTGGTCGATCAGCACGACGCCGTAAGCCGGCGGCTCGTGGCTGGCGAGATGGTCGGTGGCGGCAGCATCAAGCTCGAACCAGACCTGGTGGTTGGTGCCGCGCAGCGTCGAGAACGGGATCTTGCCGTAGCTGCCGAAGATCGGCCGGTGCACATGGCCGAAGAACAGGTGGCGGATGCGCGAACGATACGGCGCGATCACCTCGGCGAATTCGGTGCTCTGCTTCAGCGCGATCTCGTCCATGGCGTGGACGCCGACCGGGAACGGCGGATGGTGCATGAACACGACGAACGGCATGTCGTCGGGCGCCGCCGCCAGCGTGCCGGCGAGCCAGTCGAAGCGTTTTGCGCACATCTCGCCGGCGTGGCTGGTCTCGTCGAGGGTGTCGAGGAAAACGAACAGGCCGTGCTCGGTGGTGCGCGTGCCCTGCACGAAGCCGTTGGGATCGCGCGGCGCGGACCGAAGGCCGTCGAGGCAGGCGACGCGCTTGTCGTGATTGCCGACCATGGCGATGTACGGCATCTTCAGCGCGGCCATCGCCTCGGCAAAATTGGCGTAGGATTCAGGCTCGCCCCAATGGGTGAGGTCGCCGGTCACAACCGCAAACGCAGCATCGGATTGATGCTTGTTGATGTCGGCGACGGCGGCATCGAGCCGGGCGCGCGGATCGAGCCCATAGAGCTTCAGCCCGGGATTCGCGAGATGCGTGTCGGTGATGTGGATGAATTTGAAGGGCATGGCGCGCTTTGTCGGGACTTGTTGGAGGATGGTCGCCTCCGGCAAGACGGCCTGCCAGCCCGTTAGAGCGCATGTGTTTCAGTTTGATGACAGCGGTTCCGCTCGCTCCGAATTCCACAGGAAGCAAGGGCGCCAAGGCGCATGCCGTCCAAAAATCCGAAAACAACCCCATGCACAGTAGCCAGTGATTGCCGAAACGATGGCTTACGCGTCTTTCGATAAAAGTTGACACGTCGGGCAAAACAGGGGCATATTGCCAATATCGGAAAATCCGCAGAGCGACCGAAGCGGTCCCCCTGTATGGCGTCACGATGGTGGCTCTCCGTTGCCGGCTCGATCTCGCTTCGCGAAATAGTCGGCCCAATGTCGGATCCAATCGAGCGCACGGGCTTTGTCGATCGGAGCGATCCAGTCAACATCCTCGCGGGACAGCTGGAATGCCTCCACCACTTCGTCGACAAACGGTTCGACATCGATCTCGGCGATATCCCGCGCGTCAACCTCGACAACAGGGCCCTTTGAACCGAGGTGCTCGACTGCATGCGCGTGCTCAGTCAGAAAAAGGGCCCGCCCGGATTCCAGCCTCACGAACATCGAGGCGGCCAGACCGAGACCGTCGTCGTCGTAGTGGATCAACGTAAACCCGAAGCGTTCGGCGAGGGCTGCGATCCGAATTGCGAGGGTGCAGAGCTGCATTTCGGGGCCGCCGAACCGAAAGTCGTCTGGGAGTTGCGTGATCACGACGGTCCCATTGAAGCTTTTCGCTACGTCCCGCAGAACGTCTGCAACACCCGCTGATCCGGCAGCGGCGGATCGGCGTAGGCCGCATACTCCGGCTGGTCCTCGAACGGCTTGGCCAGCACCTTCACCAATTCTTCGAACGGCGCGTAGTTGTCGTCATTCACGGCCGCCTGGATCACGGCCTCGACGCGGTGGTTGCGCGGGATGAAGACCGGGTTGACGGCGTGCATGGCCGCTTGCCGCTCGGCGGCGCTCTGCGGCTCCAGCGCGGTGCGCTCGCGCCAGCGTTTGGCCCACTCGTCGAACGCCGTGGGATCCATGAACTGCGCGCGGGCGTCGGCGGCGTCATCGCCTGCGGCCTCGCCGAGCTTGCGGAAGGTCAGGGTGAAGTCGGCCTGGTTCCTGGCCATGGCCTCGAGCAGGTCCTGGATCAGGGCTTCGTCGCCGTCGCGGTCCGTGAACAGGCCGACCTTCTTGCGCAGGCCGGTCTGATAGGCCGCGCTGAACGTCTCGGCAAAGGCGCCGAGAATGTCCTGGGCCTCCGCGACCGCCTTCTCCTGCTCGTCCGAGAACAACGGCAGCAGGCATTCGGCGAGGCGCGTCAGATTCCACAACGCGATGCGCGGCTGGTTGGCATAGGCATAGCGGCCCATCTCGTCGATCGACGAGAACACCTGTGCGGGATTGTAGGCGTCCATGAAGGCGCAGGGGCCGTAGTCGATGGTCTCGCCGGAGATGGAGGTGTTGTCGGTGTTCATGACGCCATGGATGAAGCCGACCAGCAGCCAGCGCGCGACAAGCTCGGCCTGGCGCGCGACGACGGCCGCGAGCAGGGCGTGATAGGGCCGCTCAGCATGAAGCAGGTCCGGATAGTGCCGCGTGATGACATGATCGGCGAGCCGGCGGATTGCATCGGTGTCGCGGCGGACCGCGAAGAACTGGAAGGTGCCGACGCGAATGTGGCTCGCGGCAATGCGCGTCAGCACCGCGCCGGGCAGTGCGGTCTCGCGGATGACATGCTCGCCGGTGACGACGGCTGCAAGCGAGCGCGTGGTCGGGATGCCCAGGGCGAACATCGCCTCGCTGACGATGTATTCGCGCAGGACCGGCCCGAGCGCGGCGCGGCCGTCGCCGCGGCGGGAGAACGGGGTGGGGCCAGATCCCTTGAGCTGGATGTCGCGGCGGATGCCGTCCTTGTCGATGACCTCGCCGAGCAGGATCGCCCTTCCGTCGCCGAGCTGGGGCACGAATTGCCCGAACTGGTGGCCGGCATAGGCCATGGCGATCGGATCGGCCCCGGGGGGAACCGTCTTTCCGGCCAGGATCTCGGCACCTTCGGCCGTCTCCAGCATATCGGGATCGAGCCCGAGCTGGACCGCCAGCGGCCGGTTCAGCTTGATCAGCCGGGGCGCGGCCACCGGGGTCGGCGCGACGCGGGCAAAGAAGCTGTCCGGCAGCGCCGAATAGGAGTTCTGGAAGGGGAAATGGACGGTCATGGCCATAAAGATAGGCGGGGAACGCCTGATGGCAAAGGCTCGAGCCCCGATAGGTCAAAAATGGCCGTTTCGGCGCCAAATCAGGCCGTTCCCTTGGTTGCCGGCTCGGGTTGCTGCTTTGGGCCTCGTCGGGTAAACCCTGCCGCAACTTCGGACCGGCCGTTTCGGCGGTCCGATTCGCTTCCTCCGACATTGATTTTGGGACGACCATGCATCGCTACCGGTCACATACATGCGGCGCGCTCCGCGAGAGCAACATCGGCGAGACCATCCGCCTCTCGGGCTGGGTCCATCGCGTTCGCGACCATGGCGGCGTGCTGTTCATCGACCTGCGCGACCATTACGGCCTGACCCAGTGCGTGGTCGATCCGGACTCGCCGGCGTTCTCGCTGGCCGAAAAGCTGCGCTCGGAATTCGTGGTCAAGATGGACGGCAAGGTCCGCCGCCGCCCCGAAGGCACCGACAATGACGACCTGCCGACCGGCAAGGTCGAGGTCTATGTCAGCGAGATCGAGGTGCTGGGCCCGGCCGGTGACCTGCCGCTGCCGGTGTTCGGCGACCAGGAATATCCTGAAGACATCCGCCTGAAGTACCGCTTCCTCGATCTGCGCCGCGAAAAGCTGCACCAGAACATCATGACGCGCGTCGAGATCATCAAGTCGATGCGCCGGCGCATGGAGGGGCAGGGCTTCTTCGAGTTCAACACCCCGATCCTGACCGCGTCCTCACCGGAAGGCGCGCGCGACTTCCTGGTGCCCTCGCGCATCCATCCCGGCAAGTTCTACGCGCTGCCGCAGGCCCCGCAGCAGTACAAGCAGCTCTTGATGATGTCGGGCTTCGACCGTTACTTCCAGATCGCGCCGTGCTTCCGCGATGAGGACCCGCGCGCCGACCGTCTGCCGGGCGAGTTCTACCAGCTCGACGTCGAAATGAGCTTTGTCACGCAGGAAGACGTGTTCGCGGCGATGGAGCCTGTGATCACCGGCGTGTTCGAGGAGTTCGCCAAGGGCAAGCCGGTCAGCAAGAACTGGCGCCGCATCCCGTTCGCGGAAGCCTTGCGCAAATACGGCAGCGACAAGCCGGACCTGCGCAATCCCATCGAGATGCAGGACGTCTCCGAGCATTTCCGCGGAAGCGGCTTCAAAGTCTTCGCGCGCATGCTCGAAGACCCCAAGAACCAGGTCTGGGCGATCCCGGCCGCGGGCGGCGGCAGCCGCGCGTTCTGCGACCGCATGAACTCGTGGGCGCAGGGCGAGGGCCAGCCCGGCCTCGGCTACATCATGTGGCGCGAGGGCGGCGAGGGCGCAGGTCCCCTTGCCAACAACATCGGGCCTGAGCGCACCGCTGCGATCCGCGCCCAGCTCGGCACCAAGGAAGGCGATGCCGCCTTCTTCGTCGCCGGTGACCCCGACAAGTTCTGGAAGTTCTCAGGTCTTGCCCGCAATAAGGTCGGCGAGGAGTTGAACCTCACCGACAAGGAGCGGTTCGAGCTCGCCTGGATCGTCGACTTCCCGATGTACGAGTACAACGAGGATGACAAGAAGGTCGACTTCTCGCACAACCCGTTCTCGATGCCGCAGGGTGGTCTCGACGCGCTGAAGGGCCAGGATCCGCTGACCATCAAGGCGTTCCAGTACGACATCACCTGCAACGGCTACGAGATCGCCTCGGGCGGCATCCGCAACCACGTGCCGGAAGCCATGGTGAAGGCGTTCGAGATCGCAGGTTACGGCGAGCAGGAAGTGGTCGACCGCTTCGGCGGCATGTACCGCGCCTTCCAGTACGGCGCGCCGCCGCACGGCGGCATGGCCGCCGGCGTCGACCGCATCGTGATGCTGCTCTGCGGCACCACCAATCTGCGCGAGATCTCGCTGTTCCCGATGAACCAGCAGGCCATGGACCTGCTGATGGGCGCGCCGTCGGAAGCCACGACCAAGCAGCTCCGCGAGCTGCATGTGCGGGTGAACTTGCCGCAGAAGTGAGCCTCCTTCGCCTCTCCCCGCACGCGGGGAGAGGGCCACGAATTCGTCATGCCCGGGCTTGTCCCGGGCATCCACGTTTTTGGGCTGCCGCTGGAAAGAACGTGGATGGCCGGGACAAGCCCGGCCATGACGGTGGTGGGATCGTGCGTTCCCGCCGCGCCCTACAATCCCGTCGAGGCCTCGATCCGAAACTGCGCCAGCGCGAGGACCGGCTCATGGTTCAGCGCGTCCATGAGTTGCACCAGCGGCACCTTGCCGAGCGGGGTCAGCTTGATGGTGAGCGTCTGCCCCGAGGTCGCGACGAAATCCGCGAGCGCGTCTGCCGCCGCCTTGGCATCGAGATTGGACGCCGCGAACTTCTCGCCCTGCGCCTTGATCATCTCGACGATGGCGCTGCGCGCAGCGTCGCGGCTGACATTCTGGATCCGCGAGAACTGCGCCACGATCAGGTCGACGACGCCGCTGTCGCGCAAGGTGAGCTCGATCGCGCCGGCCTCGATCTGGCGGGCCCCGCTCATGGCCTGCACCGGATCGGCCGTGAACACCGTGCGCGGCACGTTGGCGAGCGCGAGGCGCGCCTGTGCCCGGGCGAGATTGCCGAGATCGATCGTGGCCGGTGCCAGCGCAAACGCGCCGGAGGATTCCGTCCAGGCCGCGCCGAGATCGAGATCGATCGCGAGCTTGTCGACGCCGGCAATGACCAGGGCACGCTGCGACGGACTGGTGGGATCGGTGGGCGTCACCATCTTCACGACCAGATTGGCCTTGCTTGGGATCGATCCGATCAGCTGGCCCCAGTCCAGGCTGATCGTATCGATGGTGACGAACTGCCGCGTGTTCTTGAACGGTGAGACAACGCCCTTGATCTCGGCGCCTGCGAACACCCGGAACAGGCCCAGCATCTGGTCGGGAGAGGGGGCCTCGCCGGGATTGCTGAGGCCCGCCCCCCAGCGCATCAGATTTGCAGCGCTGAACGACTTCAGCGCGAAGCGCTCCATCTTGAACTGCCCTTGCGGGGTCGGCGTATCGACGCCCTCGATCGCGAATTCGCCCTCGCGGTATCTGATCGTGTTGACCTTGCCGGTCCCCTGCGGCGTGCCGATCGAGATCTTGCTGACCTCGGCCTTGCCGATGCGAACACCCTCATAGATTCCGACGATCTTCTCCAGCATTTCGCGCGACTGTGCGGGCGTCGGAACAGCCGATTGATCCTGCGGCAGCGCGTCAAATCGCTCGGCCAGCCGGAATTTCGACGGTTGCACGTCGATGTCCTCCATCACGAAGCCGTCGATATCGACACGCACCCCCTGCGCCGATTTGAGCGCGTAGGGACCGGCCAAGATTTGCCGGTAGACGCGATGATAGGTCTCGTCACTGCTGGTCTTTGGATCGAGCGCGGCGATGATCGCGGTCGCATCGAAATCGTTGACGATGATGTTGGACAGCTCGCCTGTCAGCTTGTCCGCCCTGCCTGGCTGCTTCACGTCAATCGAGATCGCGGCGCGGTCCGCCTTCATCGCATCGACCTTGCCATGCTTCAGGTTCTGCATCGTCAGCCCGGAATAGGTGAGCTCGCCGCTGCCGCCCGCGGCGCTGCCGGAATCGAAGTCCATCGTCAAGGTCGGGGCGGTGAGCGAGGTTGCCGTGATGCTCGCATATTGACCGAGCACGTAGCGGTAGACGTCCGCCAGGGAGCCGCCCACCGGCGTCTCGCCGGAGCGAATGCGACCGGCGTAGTCGCGCATGGTCAGTTGCGGGACCTTGTAGGAAGCCTTCAGCTTGGCCGGGCCGATCCGATCCAGCGCGACTTCGAGGCCCGTGATGTCGATACCGTCGGCCGAGAACCGGGTCTCGTCGATCTGTCGGACGCCGGTGCCCTGGATTCCGGCGATCTTGATCTGCGCCTGCGGCTCGTTGCCCGGAACGACCGCGATGTCCTCGATCGTCAGCGTTCGGCTCATCAGATCGAACCCGATCTTGCCGTGGCTCGCCTTGCCGCCGCTTGCGCGGATCTGCTCGAACGCCGCCTCGATCTCGGCTGTCGCCTGGTGCTTGGCATAGAGGTTGAAGCCGAACCATCCGCCCGCCGCGAGCACGGCTGCCACGAACAGGCCGATCAGGATTCGCTTCATTCCCAGCTCCAGTTGCTCGTGTTGCAGCGCGCAACCTGCCATATTCGCGAAACGTCGCCCGGTCCAGGGAAAGCTATGGTTTTCAAATATTTGACAGCGGGGCCTGTTGATGGGGACGCATTCCGATGTTGCCACCGGGCCGCCCGGCGTGCTTCATCCCGTTTCCACGGCCCGGAAATATCGTCCGCTTGGGCGGCAGCTCCAGATCGTGCATTCTGAGGCCGGTAACGCGAGGCGAGACACCGCATGTCGTCCTATTCTGATGATCTCCACCAGGCGGCGCTCGCCTACCATCGTCTGCCGCGCCCCGGAAAGCTCGAGATCCAGGCAAGTAAGCCGCTTGCCAACCAGCGCGATCTCGCGCTCGCCTACTCTCCGGGCGTCGCTGCCGCCTGCACCGAGATCGCCAAGAACCCGGCCGAAGCCGCCTCGCTCACCACCCGCGCCAACCTGGTCGCCGTGGTCTCGAACGGCACCGCGGTGCTCGGCCTCGGCAATATCGGCCCGCTGGCCTCCAAGCCGGTGATGGAAGGCAAGGCGGTCCTGTTCAAGAAATTCGCCGGCATCGACGTGTTCGACATCGAGATCGCCGCCGACACCATCGACCGCGTGGTCGAGACCGTGGCCGCGCTCGAGCCGACCTTCGGCGGCATCAATCTGGAAGACATCCGCGGACCGGAATGCTTCGAGATCGAGAGCCGGCTGAAGGAGCGCATGAAGATCCCGGTCTTCCATGACGACCAGCACGGCACCGCCATCATCGTCGCCGCCGCCATCACCAACGGTCTCCGCCTGAACGGCAAGAAGCTGTCCGACGTCAAGATCGTGGCATCGGGGGCAGGGGCGGCCGCGCTCGCGACGCTCAACCTGCTGGTGTCGATGGGCGCGCAGCGCAAGAACATCTGGGTCTGCGACATCGACGGCCTGGTCTATGACGGCCGCAACACGCAGATGGACCGCTGGAAGGCGGTCTATGCCCAGAAGACCGACAAGCGCACGCTGGGTGACGTCATCGGTGGCGCGGACATCTTCATCGGCCTCTCGGCGCCCGGCGTGCTCAAGCCGGAGATGGCGCAGGCGATGGGCGACAAGCCGCTGATCATGGCGCTCGCCAACCCGACGCCGGAGATCATGCCGGAGGAGGCGCGCAAGGTACGCCCGGACGCGATGATCTGCACCGGCCGCTCGGACTATCCGAACCAGGTCAACAACGTCCTGTGCTTTCCCTTCATCTTCCGCGGCGCGCTCGACGTCGGCGCCAGCGCGATCAACGAGGAGATGAAGCACGCCGCGGTCGAAGCCATCGCGCAACTGGCGCGCGAGGCGCCGTCGGACGCGGTCGCGCAGGGCTTTGACACCGGCGAGACGCAAGGGTTCGGCCCGGGCTCGCTGATCCCGAGCCCCTTCGATCCCAGGTTGATTCTCCGCATCGCGCCGGCGGTGGCGAAGGCGGCGATGGAGTCGGGCGTCGCGACGCGCCCCATCACCAATTTCGACGAATACACCGCGCTGCTCGAGCGCTTCGCTTTCCGCTCCGGCCTCGTCATGAAGCCGATGTTCGCCAAGGCCAAGACCCAGCCCGTGCGTGTGATCTACGCCGAAGGCGAGGACGAGCGCGTGCTGCGCGCCACGCAAGTGGTGCTGGAGGAGAAGCTGGCGCGGCCGATCCTGGTCGGACGTCCCTCGGTGGTGGAGGCGCGCATCAAGCGCTTCGGCCTGTCGATCAAGGCCGGCAAGGATTTCGACCTCGTCAATCCCGAGGACGATCCGCGCTACCGCTCCTACGTGCAATCCTATGTCGAGGTCGCCGGCCGCCGCGGCGTGACGCCGGATGCGGCGCGCACGGTGGTGCGCACCAACAACACGGTCATCGCCGCGCTCGCGGTGACGCGCGGCGAGGCCGATGCCATGCTCTGCGGCGTCGAGGGCCGCTACATGCACCATCTGCGTCACGTCCGCGAGATCGTCGGCTTCTCGGCCGGGGTCAGCGACTATGCGGCGCTGGCGCTGCTGATCACCACCAAGGGCGCGTTCTTCATCGCCGACACCCAGGTGCGTCCCAATCCGGGCGCTGAGGAGCTGGCCGAGATCGCCTCGCTTGCGGCGGTCCACGTCCAGCGCTTCAACATCAAGCCGAAGATCGCCTTCGTCTCGCATTCGGATTTCGGCAGCTACGACACCGACTCCTCGCGCAAGATGCGCCGGGCGACCCAGCTCTTGAAGGAGAAGCACCCGGAGATTGAGGCCGACGGCGAGATGCAGGGCGACACGGCACTCTCGGCTGCGGCGCGGAAAATGGTGCTGCCGCACTCCAAGCTCGAGGGCGAGGCCAACATCATGATCATGCCGAGCCTGGATACCGCCAACGTCGCCTATCAGATGATCAAGTCGCTGGCGGATGCGCTGCCCGTCGGACCGATCCTGATCGGCCCGGCGCGCCCCGCGCATATCCTCACCCCCTCGGTGACGGCGCGCGGCATCCTGAACATGACCGCGGTCGCCGTGGTGGAAGCGCAGGAGCGCGCCTCGCGCCAGCAGCCGACGTTGTTTACGTAAGGGCGCGATGTAACTGCGCGGGAGGTGCAATCCCTTCCCCCCTTGTGGGAGAAGGTGGCGCAAAGCGCCGGATGAGGGGTATCTCTCCGCGCGTCGAGATCGCGAGAGTTGTCCGTGCCGATGGATACCCCTCACCCGTCTCGCCGCTTCGCGGCGAGCCACCCTCTCCCACAAGGGGAGAGGGGAAGTCGCCCGCGCCGCCAACTTTGAATTACTTGCAGTTTTCCATTTCCCCGTTTGTAAACCGGCGCACGACTCTTCATAATCGCCGGGCGCTTTCGTCCAAATTCCGATTTCAATAAGCCTGAGCCAAGAGGCCGATCATGCCAGCGTTCGTGACTTTCGGACGGATCCTGTTCGCCGTGCTGTTCATCTACACGGGCGCGACCAAGCTCTTTGCGATCCAGGCAACGGCGGATTTCATCGCCGGCAAGATCGTGGTGCCTGAAGCGATCGAGCCCTATGCCAAGCAGATCGAGACGGCGACCGCGATGACCACGCCGCAACTGCTGGCGATCGCGGTGGGTGGGCTCGAGATCATCGCAGGCCTGATGATCGCGCTGAATTTCGGCGCGCGCTTCTTCGCGATGCTGATGATCATCTACATCGCGGTCTCGACCTTCCTGTTCGCCGATTTCTGGAATCTGGCAGCGCCCGACAACGCCAAGATGGTGGTCGACGCGTTGAAGAATCTCGCGATCATCGGCGCGCTCTGCATGATCATCGGCTACGGCCGCACCACGCGCCCGGCCGAGTCCGCCTACGGGGACGTGTAGGCTCATACGTCGCACGGGACGGGCCCAGCTTCGCGCAAGGTCGCTGCCGCAGAATGGCGGGGAGCGAGGTGTGAGGCAGATTCGAGGAGTCCTCAGCATTCGAATGCGTGAAGGGGCATCCCGCCTCGCACCTCTCGTAGTCGGATCGATGAGGGGCTCATCGCAATGTATGCTGAAGCGTCGTCGGGTTCCCTTTCATTCGAGGCCGCTCTGGCGCACCATCGCGCAGGCCGCCTGCCGCAAGCGGAGGCGATCTATCGGCAGATACTGACATCCCAGCCGGATCATGCCGACTGTCTGCATCTCCTGGGAGTTGCCTTGCTCCAGGCAGACCAGCCCGACAGGGCGCTCGAAGTCATCACCCGCGTCGTCAAGCTTCAGCCCTCCAACAGCGTCCATCATGGCAACATGGCCGCCGCTCTGCGCGCTCTCGGACGAAGGGACGAGGCCATCGCGAGCTACCGGCAAGCGCTGCTGCACAAACCCGACAATCTGGATGTGCATAATCAGCTCGGCGCCCTGATGGTTGAGTGCGGGGACCTCACGGGCGCGGAGGCCCATTATCGGCTCGTGCTGCGACGTCCCGCCGGACTCGACCTCAACGTCGCCCGCGCTCAAGTCGATGCCCGTTTCAATCTCGCCAATCTGCTGGCCAGGCGGAAGCAGTTCGACGATGCGATCGGCGAGTTTCGCCATGTGCTGCGGCAGCGGCCGGATTTTGCGGCGGCCCATTGCAACCTTGGGGTAGTGCTGTTCGATCTGTCCGCTTTCGAGGAATGCGAGCGTTGCTATCGCGAGGCCCTGCGCCTCGACCCGGCATTTGCGGACGTCCATAACAATCTTGGTGGTCTTCTCATCAAGTTGGGCCGTCTCGACGAGGCGGAGGTGAATCTTCGCGAAGCCTGCAAGCTCAAGCCAGCTTTTGCTGGGGCCTTGAACAATCTCGGTGACTTGCTGCGACTCCAGGGGAGGCTGGAAGAGGCGGAAGCCTACAGCAGGGAAGCTTTGCGTCTGGAGCCGGACTATTTTCCCGCGCAACTGACCCTCGGCAATGCCCTTCGCGAGGCCGGTCGTTTCCACGACGCAGAGCCGTGCTATCGGGGCGCTCTCGCTCACGATCCGGCCTTGCCGGAGGCGCTCAACAATCTCGGTGCCGTGCTGTTCGATCTTGGGCGACCCGATGAATCCATTCAGACCTTGCGAACTGCGGTGTCGCAAAGGCCGGACTATGCCGACGCGCATTTCAACCTGGCGGCCTCGCTGTTGCTGGCCGGCCAGTTCGATGAAGGTTGGCGAGAATATGAGTGGCGGTGGAAGCAGGCGAAGAAGAAGCCGCATCTGCGCGGCTTCAGCCAGCCGCTCTGGGGTGGAGAAGATATCGGTGATCGCGTCCTGCTGCTGCATGCCGAGCAGGGCATGGGCGACACGCTGCAGTTCGTTCGCTTCGTGCCGGCCATCGCGGCGGGGCGGCGGGTCGTCCTCGAGGTTCAGCGGGCGCTGCTGCCACTCCTTGCGCCGCTCTTGGCGGAGCTGCCGGGACTTCAAAGCATCGTCGCGCTCGGCGATCCGCTGCCGCCGTTCGATCTGCATTGCCCGCTGTTGAGCTTGCCGCGCGCCCTTGGCACCACCCTGGACACCATTCCGCGAGAGGTACCCTATCTGCGGGCCGACCCGCAGCACGTGGCGGCCTGGCGTCAGCGGGTCGGGCAGCTCGATGGCCTCAGGGTCGGCCTCGTCTGGGCAGGCAATCAGACGATGAGCGGCGACCGGCGCCGATCGGTTTCGCTCGACCGCTTTTCAGAGCTGGCAGATCTGCCGGGGGTGAGTTTCGTCTCGCTGCAGAAGGGGCCGGCGGCGAGCCAGTCGCCGCCGCCTGGTCTGGTCCTGCACGATTGGACGGATGATCTCCACGACTTCGGCGAAACCGCCGCGCTGATCGAGGCACTCGATCTGGTCATCGGCGTCGACACCGCCGTGGTGCATCTTGCAGGCGCGCTTGGCCGCCCTGTCTGGCTGCTCAATCGCTTCGATCGGTGCTGGCGCTGGCTGCTGAACCGCGACGACAGCCCCTGGTATCCGACGCTGCGGCAATTCCGGCAGCCTCAGCCAGGCGATTGGGGCAGCGTTCTCGAGGACGTGCGCGCTGAACTCCAGAAATCCAATTTGACCCGATCAAGCGTCGAGTAGCGCCACGCGCGGAGCCCTATTTGCGTGGCAGCAATATGCGATAGGTGCCGGTATCAAGACACCGGTACTGTGCATGGGGTTGTTTTTGAATTTTAGTTGGCGCCTCTGGCCCGCCGCCACGGAGTCACGGTCACCTCATGGGCCGCGTCGAGCAAATACGGCGCGTCGGGTTTCATCCCGTGCGAGGCGAGCACCTCATGCGGCGTCCGCGCCGGCACGCCGACAAAACAGCCTTCGCCGCCGGGCAGCCGCACATGCGGAGCCTCCGACAGCCAGAAGGTGTCGTAGTGGTCCATGAACTTGTCGAACACGACGGGGCCGCCGATGATCGCGACGGTACCGGAAGGGACGTCGGCGAAGGCGCAGGCCTCCTCGAAGCTGGCATGCTCCGGATTCCACAGCGACGCGTGCGGCGTCTCCGGATCGACGGTGAGTGCCTTGATCTTGCGGGTCAGGATCAGGCGCTTTCGCTTCGGCGAGTTCGGCTGCTGCTCGTGCGAGTGGCGGCCGTGCACGATCAGCGCGGCGCGATCGAGCGCCTGCTCGAAGAACAGCTTGTCGCCTTCGAACTTCAGACTGTCCGGCATCACATGCGCAGCGTCGGCGAGCATGCCGTCCGCTGAGACGATGACGTAGCCTTCGAACCGGAAAGACAATTTCTATTCGGAAACTGTCGTCACCACGGAATTCACCGGACGCTGGCTCACCGTCGGCAGCTTAACGTCCTTGAGCAACTCCTGGTCGTATTCCGGCAGCGTCGAGGCCGGGAATTTGGCGCGCATCGCCACCACCTTGTAGCCGCCGGCCTTCAGGCGCTTGAGCAGCTCGGGCAGGGCTTCCGCGGTGTGCTTCTGGAAGTCGTGCATCAGGATGATGCCCTTGCCCTTGTTCTCGAGCTTTTTCATCACGGTCTCGATCACCTTCTCGGGCTTGGATGCCTTGAAGTCGAAGGAGTCGATGTCGCAGGAGAAGATCCCGATGTTGCGGTTGCCGAGATAGGTGACCATCTCCGGCGGATGCTGCAGCGCCGGGAAGCGGAAGAAGGGCGAGGGCGAGATGCCGCCGAGCGCCCACTTGACCGCGGACAGGCCCTTCTCGATCTCTTCCTTGCGCTGCGCTTCGTTGAGCTTCTTGTTGTTGAGGTTGGCGTGCGACCAGGTGTGGCTGCCCACGGTGTGGCCGGCCGCATAGACCTGCTTGAGGATCTCCGGCTCGTAGGTCGCGTGCTTGCCGATCGAGAAGAAGATGCCGGTGGTGCATTCATCGGCGAGCGCCTTCAGCACGGCGGGCGTGTTCTTCGGCCAGGGGCCGTCGTCGAAGGTCAGGACCACCTCGTGGTCGCGCAGGAAGTCGAGCTCCTTGAAGTGCTCGAAGCCGAAGCCGGGACCGCCGGTGGTGTCGATCTCGACGGTGCGGGCAACGCCTAGCGCGCCCGGCGTGTTGCAGGCGGCGCGCGCCGGCTGCGGCGCCTGTTGCGGCGGGGGCGGATTGACGAAGCCCGCGGGTGCAGCCGCTGCCGCGGGAGCCGCTGCCGGAGCTGCAGCAGCGGGCGCCGCCGCCGGTGCGGCTTGCGTCGCGGCTGCGGGCTTCGCGGCCGGGGTCTGCGACCATGCCGCGCCCGTCATTGCAAGAGACATCGCACTTGCCAAAATCAGTCCTGCCGCCACACGCATGGTGTTGTCCTCGAGATTGATCCCGTTGTTCCGCCGCGGCTTTTCGCCTGCGGCAAAACCCATCCTGCCCCAAACGATCCTAGCCTAGATGGTGGGCCCTCGCCATTGCAACGGCTGTTTGGCGCCCCGCCACAATTGTGCCCAGCCGGATTGCGGTTGAGCGCCTCAACTGTCGGCCAGCGCCTTGGCGATGGCCGTCTTGACCCGGGTGTCGGCCGGCTCGACCGCGGATGAAAATACCTCGGCGATATAGCCGTCTCGGCCGATCAGGTATTTGTGGAAGTTCCAGCGAGGAACTTCCCGGGGGCGAGCCTCGGCCGCCCATTTATAGAACGGGTGGGCCTTTACCCCGACCACGACGGACTTGGCGGTGATCGGGAAGGTCACGCCATATTGGTGATGCGCGGTCTCCGTGATCTCGCTGGTGCCGCCGGGCTCCTGACCGCCGAAATCGTTGGAGGGCACACCGATCACGGTCAGTCCGCGCTCGCGAAACTCGCTCCAGAGCTCCTGCAGGCCGGCATATTGCGGGGTGTAGCCGCACAGCGAGGCGGTGTTGACCACCAGCAGCGGTTTGCCGGTGAAGGCGGCAAGGCGGATGTCGTCGCCTGACAAGGCGGGGAAGGAAAAGGCGTAGGCCGAAATCCGGCTCATGCCGCCGTCGGCGAGCGCGCGGCCCGCCGGCGCGAGCGTGCCTGCAAGCGTCGCGATCAGCATGGTCCTGCGGTTCATCATGACGGCGTCCCCGAAATGATCCGGGGTGGATGTTACTCCGCCGGCGCGATCGGGCCGCTCAACACCGCGTTATCGGACGTGGCGACGCGCGGGCTAATACAGGCGAACGATGAAGTCGGTGCCTTCGCCGGTCTCGCCCTGGTTGATGCCCTGGTCGGAGACGATGATCGAGCCGCCCGATGTCAGCATCTCGTTGATCTTCGCCATGGTGTCGGCGGGGATCGTGATGCGGTCGAGCGCTTCCGCCGGGCTGTCCGGTGTGACCACGGGCTTGGCGGCGACCGGGATCACGACGGCGCCACCCTTGCGGCGCGACACGCGTCCGTCGTCCTCGCGCGCGGCGGCGCGGACCGAGACCGGCAGCGACACCACCGACCAATGCAGTGCATTGGCATCGGTCTTGTCGACCTCGGCGGTGAAGACATGGGTGCCGAGCGGCCGGTCGCTCGCGGCGATCGTGATCGGCACCTCGAACAGCGGCGCAAAGTTCTGCCGCACGTAGAGCTTGGAATCCTTGCGGCTGATGAAGACCGCGATCTGGCCGGCGCGCTTGGGCGCTTCCGGCTTTGCCGCCGGCGCAGGGTCTGCGATCCGGGTCTCGTCCTTCTTGGCATCCGGCGCGGGCGCCGTCGCGGTCACGGCCGCGTCGGGCTTCTTGGCGCTGTCGGCGGATTCGGCCTTGGTCGCTTCGGACTTCGCCGGTTCGGATTTCGGTGCGCTCGCCGGCTCGGTCTTTGCAGCCTCGACCTTATCGGCGGGCTTTTCGTTGGCGGAAGCCGCTGGCTTGGCCGCATCAGAGGCCTCGGCCATCTTCGTCTCGGATGGGGCGGGCCCTTCGATCTTGTCGGCCGGCGCGGTGGCCTCGTCGCGTGCCGGCGCATTGCCGGTCGTCACGTCCGACATCACGTTGTGACCGACCGAGGAGCGGAGCTCAAGCACGCCATCGGCGCTCGCAGTCTTCGTTTCGACCGGCTTTGCTTCAGCCGCCTTGACATCGGCCGCGCCCTTGTCGGCCTTGTCGCCGACATTGGTCTGCGGCTCGAGGCTGGCGGCGGGCTGCGGCGGCACGCGCACGGAGGCGAGCAGCGGATGCGAGAAGCTTTGCGGCGACATCTGGCCGGGGGCGACGATGACGCGCGCGCCCATCTTGGTCCAGTTCCACATCTTCACCGCAAATGCCATCGGCATGCGGATGCAGCCATGCGAGGCCGGATAACCCGGCAGCACGCCGGCATGCATGGCGACACCGGACCAGGTGATCCGCTGCATGTACGGCATCGGCGCGCCGCTATAGATGTTGGAGTGGTGGAATTTGTGCTTCTGGATGACGCTGAACACACCCATCGGCGTCGAGTGGCCCTTCATGCCGGTCGACACGGGCGATTCCGCGAACACGCCATTGCCGTCGTAGATCGTCACCTTCTGCCGTTCGATCGAGACGACGATGACGAGCGGCCCTTGCGGCTTCGTGCCGGCTTCCTTCTCGGCGACGACTTCTTTTTTCTTGCCGGAGAGGCCATGCTTTGGCGGCTTCTGGCGCGGGATTTCGGGATGCCGCTCCTGCCGGGCGTAATAGGATCCGTCGGAATAATCCGTCCAATAATAAAACGCTGCGTCGGCCCGGCTGGTCGTGCCGATCGCACCCGCCGCCGTCAAAATGGCGACCTGCCACAGCCGCGCCGGCTTGGTAGAGAAACCGGACCCGTTCACGCTGTTCATCCTCGAATCCACAATCCAAATCAGACATTAGTCTCGCAGAGGGGTCATGCGTTCACCAGCACGGCGGTTCCATGGTCCGCTACTTTTGTCCAGGACGTAGCAAAAAAGCCTCACGGAGCGGTAAATGGCAGCCGGGCTTGGCGGCCCGTCGTCTTCCTGTCCGGCTTGCACCTCTCTACATTGCGGGGACTTGTTACCGGAGAACTTCATGTCATCTCGTTTCCCCGGTCTTTCCAGCATCCGCTTGAAAGGCCTCGCTTTATTCCTCTTGGCTCTGGCTGTGCCGACAGCTTCCGCATCCGCCGCCGACGAGCCCGATCTGATCTTCCGCCGCTCCACCGTGTTCAAATGGATGAGCCCGAACGACAAGCTCGCGACCTATGGCCTGGACGACCCCGAAGTCGAGGGCGTGGCCTGTCACTTTACCGTGCCGGAGAAGGGCGGCTTCAAGGGTTGGCTGGGCCTTGCCGAGGAGGTCTCGGACATCTCGCTGGCCTGCCGCCAGGTCGGCCCGATCAAGTTCAAGAACAAGATGGAGCAGGGCGACGACATGTTTCGCCATCGCCGCTCGCTGTTCTTCAAGAAGATGCAAATCGTGCGCGGCTGCGACGCCAAGCGCAACGTGCTGGTCTACATGGTTTATTCGGACAAGCTGATCGAGGGCTCGCCGAAGAACTCGACCTCGACCGTGCCGATCATGCCGTGGGGACCGGCAGACGCCAGCATCCAGAAGTGCGGCGAATTCTTCACTCAGTGACGCACTTGTGTTCACCCAGCCACGACGCGACTGCGTGGCTTTGCCAGATGCGAGCCGGTCAGCCGCACGAAGGCTTGTGGCGAAGCTTCATAGCCGCGGCTCGACTGTAGCGACATCGCGCCGGCAGAGGCGACGCGGCTGCGAACGGATTGTTGCTCGACGCGGCCCGCCTCCGCGTCGCGCGCCGCTGCGCGATCTTGCGCCATCATGATGGCCATCCCTCACGTGATTGCGCCCGGTGTGCCGGGCGTCCTGGTTTCGATGGCTTGGGTCGCGGCCGAAGCGTCTCGCGTTCGATCGGGCCCAGCCTTCGTTCGGGCTCTTCTTCAGCAGAAAAACGTAAAATGCATGTGAAGTATGGAAGGCACGGGCGTGACGGAGTGCCGTGCGCGGCCCCCCTGCCAGCTTGGACGCACTTGCGAAGAGGCTTTGAGCTGCCGGGCGAGCCATCTGAAAAGATTGAGATTTTCCGCCGAATGTTTCGTCGCTCCGGCTGCGACGAAACAATTCTCACAAAGACGAAACCATTTTCGGCTTTTGGCGCATCACGCGCGAAACGACGCATGGTTATCAGCGTCACGACGACGACGGCGGACCGCCGGCCACGGAATGGGACACACGATCATGCGCGCACTCAGCTTCATCCTTGCTTTCGGTTTCGTGCTCGCGGGTTCCTCGTTTGCGGGCGCGCCTGATGGCAATATCCCCGGCGTCGGCACCTTCCAGTACAGCGGCTCGCCCGTTACTCCGGCGCAGCAGCCGATCGTGGTCGCTGCGCGCTTCTGATCGCCTTCAAGAACATCAGCCGATGAAGGCCGTCATGATCGTTCGCTTCTGTGTCGCCGCATTCGTAGCTGTTCTGATGATCAGCGCCGCCCAGGCACAGGTCCGCGCTCCCTCGCGGCTACCGGATCCTCGCAGCGAATTCGTGCGCCAGTGCGCGCCGCGCATGCTCGGACGCTGGGAGCATCCGGAGGAGGTGTGCGGCTGCCTGCATGATCACGCCGCCGCCGCCGTCGAGGACCGCGATTTGCGTGAGGCGCTGCTGCGCGGCATCAGCGAAACCGGCGTGCCGACCATCGAAACCGACTGGGTGCCGGCGTCCAAGCAGAGCGAGATCGGCCCGACCTTCACCAAGATCGCCAAGCCGACCCTTCAGTGCATGTTCGATCCCGCGAAATCCTGATCCGCTATTTCGATTTCGGACCGTAGCGCGGCACGCAGGTGGCGGTCCGCGCCACGCCCTTGTCGGTCATCTTCGAGCCCCGCACCTCCTTGACCTGTCCGGCGGGGCAGGTTCCGTCGTCCACCTGCACGCGCTGACCGAGCTTGAGATCGGGGATGTCCTGCTCGCGTCCGACGGTGACGGCATGCGCCGTCGTCACGAGCGCGGCGGAGATCAGGAGCGAGAGGCAGGCTGCACGGCGCAGAAGCATGATGAGAGGTCCCTGCATTGAAGCCGCAATGTAGGGACGGGCCGGCGATTCTGATAGTGAACCTTCGTCACGCCCGCTGGGCCGATTTGGTTCTGGTGCGCAGGGCTGCGCGCGATTCCCGCGCGAGCCGCCGGGCGGAGGCCACGAGCTCAGGAACCGCATGCCCCGAAAATCCCAGCACGAAGCCGGGCAGGGGACGCGCGCGAGAATAGGTGTCGGCGAGGAGCCAGCCTTCCGCACTTGCGGTCTGCTTGGCCTCTGCAGCGACCGACAGGTCGACCGCCGGATCGAACCGGGCGACAAGGTGCAGCCCTTGCGAGGGCACCGGCACCGACAGCGCGCCCTCGGATGCGGCTTCCAGCGTCTCGGCCAGCGCGTCGCGCGCTTCGCGATAGAGTTTCCGGACCCGCTTCAGGTTCGCGGCGAAGGCGCCGGAATTGAGCATGTCTGCGACTGCGCCTTCCATCAGCGTGCCGGGAAAGCGGTCGAGTGCCGCGCGCGCGGCGGTGACGTCGGAGATCAAACGCTCGGGCAGGGCGCAATAGCCGATGCGCAGGCCCGGAAACAGCGTCTTGGCGAAGGTGCCCATGTAGATCACGCGCTGAAGGTGATCGATGCCGGCGAGCGACATCAGCGGCGCGCCGTCATACCGGAACTCGCTGTCGTAATCGTCCTCCAGCACGAAGGAGCCGGCCTGCTTCGCCCAATCCAGCAGCTCTAGCCGCCGCGGCATCGACATCTGCACGCCCAGCGGAAACTGGTGCGACGGCGTCACATAGGCCGCGCGCGCAGACGGCGCCGCGGTGCGGCCCTTGGCGACACGCATCCCATGCTCGTCGACGGGGACGGGCACGGCGCGATAGCCGCAATGCGCGATGGTCTTTCGCGCCGCCGGGTAGCCGGGGTCCTCGCACCAGACCTGATCGCCCGCCTTCAGGATCGCGCTCAGCACGATGCGGAGCGCATGCAGCGTGCCTGACGTGAGCATGATCTGATCAGGGTCGCAGCGCAGCCCGCGCGCCGACAGCAGATGATCGGCGATCGCCGCGCGCAGCTCGCGGCTGCCGCGGGGATCGCCATAGTGCAGATGCTCGGATCCGAAGGCGCGCATGCGCCGGCCGACGAAGGCGCGAAAACGCTGCACCGCGCGCTCGTCGATATGGGTGCAGCCGAGCGCGAACGCGCCTTGCCGGGGCGCCTCGACCACGATCTTCGGCTTGTTCGGTTCAGTCGCGCGCGCGGGAATGCGCGCCGCAACGAAGGTGCCGGAGCCGACGGTCGCGTCGGCAAAGCCGTCGGCGATCAGGCGCTCATAGGCAGTGACGACGGCGTTGCGGCGAAAACCGGTCTGCTTGGCCAGCGTCCGCGACGGCGGCAACGGCTCGCCGGGCTTGACCAGACCGGAGACGATCATCTCGCAAAGCGCCTGATACAGCCGGTGCGCGGCGGAGGCACCTGGCGTGATGTGTGGCCCGGTGAGGTCGAGCGGTAGCTCCGCCTTGGCGGGCGGCAGAGAATTGGTCGGAATCTTTCGCATGGAATTGGCACTATCGCAGACCAAATTGGCCGCTACAACTCTCCTGGAATTGTTCCAATCCCGACAGGAGCGGCTGTGAGCCAGACCGAAAGTCAAAATTCCTACCCGACGTCGGCGCGCAACCAGGTCAAACGCCGTCACGACCGCGGCTTCTACGATCACGAGACGGTTCACCGCATCCTGGATTCCTCAATGCTGTGCCACGTCTCCTACATCATCGACGGCCAGCCCTATTGCACGCCGACCTTCTTCTGGCGCGAGGGCACGAAGCTCTATTGGCACGGCTCGAGCGCCAGCCGCATGCTGCGCAACCAGACCAAAGGCGAGCGCGTCTGCCTCACGGTCGCCCATCTCGACAGCCTCGTGCTGGCGCGCTGCGGCTTCAACCATTCCGCCGACTATCGCGCGGTGATGGCGTTCGGCACCGCTTATCTCGTCACCGACCCTGATGAGAAGGAGCAGGCGGTGGTCGCCATGGTCGATCGCTTCTTCCCCGATCGCACCGCGAGCCTGCGGCCGAGCAACACCCAGGAGATCAAGGCGACGTCTTTCATCGCGATGGAGATCGAGGAAGCCTCGGCCAAGATCCGCGCCAAGGGTGTGGCCGATGACGATGAGGACTACGAATTGCCGATCTATGCCGAGCGCATTCCGGTCCGCACCGTGCTCGGCGCGCCGGAACCTTGCCCGCGCCTCCTCGATGGCGTGAGCCGGCCTGCGACGCTCAATGGCTATTCGGAAGGCCGGTTGCTCGAAGATGCATTGCGGGATGCTTATTTTGTGGAGTACCCGAACGGCTGAAATCGGCTAGCTTGCGCGCACCATGGACCATTGGATGCCCGGAGTTGCCTGATGAATGCCGAAACGCAGCAGAGGATTCTCGATGCCGTCGACGCCGGCTTCGAAGCCCAGCTTGCGACCACCCGCGATTTCGTCGCGATCCCTTCAACCCGCGGGGCGGAGGGGCCGTGCCAGGACATGATCGGCGACCTCCTGCGCGCGCGCGGCTATGAGGTCGATGATTGGCACATCAATGTCGACGATCTCAGGGATCTGCGCGGCTTCGGCCCGATCGAGCATGATTTTTCCAAGGCGCGGAGCGTGGTCGGCACCTATCGTCCCACGACCGAGGCCGGCAAATCGCTGATCCTCCAGGGCCATTGCGACGTGGTGCCGGCTGGCCCCCTAGAACTGTGGGACACCCCGCCATTCTCGCCGGTCATCAAGGACGGCAAGATGTTCGGCCGCGGCGCTTGCGACATGAAGTCCGGCACGATTGGCGCGCTCTATGCGCTGGATGCGATCAAGGCTGCAGGCTTCAAGCCGACGGCGCGAATCCATTTCCAGTCGGTGATCGAGGAGGAGAGCACCGGCGTCGGCGCGCTCTCGACATTGCAGCGTGGCTATCGCGCCGATGCCTGCTTCATCCCGGAGCCGACCAGCGGCAAGATGGTGCGCTCCCAGGTCGGCGTGATCTGGTTTCGCCTGCGCGTGAAGGGGCATCCGACCCATGTCGCCTTTGCCGGCTCGGGCTCGAACGCGATCATGGCGGCCTATCACCTGGTCCAGGCGCTGCAAAAGCTCGAGATCGAATGGAACGAGCGCGCCAAGGCCGATCGGCACTTCAAGACGCTCAACCATCCCATCAACTTCAACCCCGGCATCATCAAGGGCGGCGATTGGGCCTCCAGCGTGCCGGCCTGGTGCGACGTCGACTGCCGCATCGCCATCCTGCCGGGCTGGTCGGTCGCCGATCACCAGAAGGAGATCATGGCCTGCGTCGCCGCCGCGGCGCGCAATCACCGCTTCCTTGCCAACAATCCGCCGGAGGTCCAATGGTCGGGCTTCCTGTCGGAAGGCTATGAGCTGACCGACGCCGCCGCGCCGGAGGCCGCGTTCGGCAAAGCCTTCAACAAGGTCTATGGCGGCGCCGTCGAAGACCTCGTCTTCACCGCGCTCACCGACACGCGCTTCTACGGCCTCAATTACGGCATTCCCAGCCTGTGCTTTGGCGCCAGCGGCGGGGAGATGCACGGCTTCAACGAATTCGTCGATCTGGACTCGCTGAAGAAGACCACCAAGGCGATGGCGCTGTTCATCGCGGAATGGTGCGGGGTGGAGAAGGCGTAGCGTTGCCTCAGGCACAGCTCTCGTAGGGTGGGCAAAGGCGCGCTAGCGCCGTGTCCACCAGTTGTATCCGACACGACCAGGACGTGGGCACGCTTCGCTTTGCCCACCCTACGACATCTTGGCTGGAGCGCCCACTTGCCCGAAACAATGGCGCACCAAATCCTTTAAGCTTAAAAGAAAGACTAGGATGCCGCACTGACCAGTGGCAGACTGCGGCCCTGTTCGCTGAACGAGTCCTCGGGAGACACGATGCGCGATTGGGATGACGCTTACGCCAATTCGGCCCATATCCCGGGCTCGGACAAAATGCCGGCACAATGGGCGGAGCGGGCGGCGGCCTACCGCGCCGGCCTGAAGCATTTTCGCCCTGACATCGCTTACGGCTCCGGCGAGCGCCAGCGCCTCGACTTGATCCAGCCCGACGGCGACAGCAAGGGCCTCGTCGTGTTCGTCCATGGCGGCTACTGGATGCGCTTCGACAAATCGACCTGGACGGATCTGGCCGAAGGCGCACGGCACCACGGCTGGACGGTCTGCTTGCCGAGCTACACGCTGACGCCGGCGGCACGCATCTCCGACATCACCGCGGAAATCACCGCTGCGATTGCGAAAGCGGCTTCGCTTGTCGCCGGCCCGATCCGGCTCGCCGGCCATTCCGCCGGCGGCCATCTCGTCACCCGCATGCTGTGCGACGACAGCCGGCTCGAAGGCGCAATCTACAACCGCATCGCCGGCACGCTCTCGATCAGCGGCCTGCACGATCTGCGTCCGCTGCTGAAGACCAAGATGAACGAGACGCTGCGCATGACCATGGAGGAGGCGAGCCTCGAAAGCGCCGCGCTGCATCTGCCGCGCGGACATTCGCCCGTGACCGCCTGGGTCGGCGGCGGCGAGCGGCCGGAGTTCATCCGCCAGTCCGATCTGATGGCCAATGTCTGGACCGGGTTCGACGTGCCGACCCGCCTCGTCGTCGATCCCGGGCTGAACCATTTCACCGTGATCGACGGATTGAAGGATCCGTCGTCGCCGATCACCGCGCGCCTGATTGGGCTCGACTGAGCAAGGGCAGGGATGATCGATCGGGAGGGACTGCCATGACGTCCAGCGATTACGATCCCACAAACGAAGGCGCCGAGACCGATTTCGCCCGGCGCATGTCTTACGGCGACTATCTGGCGCTGGATGCGATCCTCGGTGCGCAGCATCCGCTCTCGGAAGCGCATGACGAGATGCTGTTCATCATCCAGCATCAGACCACCGAGCTGTGGATGCGCCTTGCCATCCACGAGCTCAGCGCCGCGCGCCGCGCCATCGCCAAAGACGAGGTGCAGCCCGCGATGAAGATGCTGGCGCGGATGTCGCGCATCTTCGAGCAGCTCAACAACGCCTGGGACGTGCTGCGCACGATGACACCGAGCGAGTACACGCGCTTCCGCTCCCAGCTCGGCCAGTCCTCGGGCTTTCAGTCGCGCCAGTACCGGCTGATCGAATATCTGCTCGGCAACCGCAATCACGCCATGCTGAAGCCGCACGCGCACGATGCCGAGACGACGAAACTCCTGGAGGCGGAGCTCGCCACGCCCAGCCTCTATGACGAGGTGCTGCGGCTCGCCGACCGCCACGGGCTGAAAATGCCGGTGGCCGTGCTGGCCCGCGACGTCCGCGAGACCCACAGCTTCAACGAAGGCGTGCTGCAGGCCTGGCGTATCGTCTATCAGGCGCCAGAGACGCACTGGATGCTCTACGAGCTCGCCGAAAAGCTAGTCGACTTCGAGGATTACTTTCGCCGCTGGCGCTTCAACCATGTCACGACGGTCGAGCGCGTCATCGGCTTCAAGCGCGGCACCGGCGGTACCGGCGGCGTCAGCTACCTCAAGCGCATGCTGGAGGTCGAGCTGTTTCCCGAACTCTGGCGTGTCCGTACCATTCTGTAGAAATCCCCATGACCAGATATCGCGTCTATGACGACACCAAAGCCCTGTTTCATCTGCCCGACGGCGTGATCTATCTCGACGGCAACTCGCTCGGCGCGCTGCCGCTGGGCGTCGCCGAGCGCGTCAATCGCGTCATCACGGACGAGTGGGGCCATGAGCTGATCCGCGCCTGGAACACGGCGGGCTGGTATGCCCAGCCGCGCCATGTTGGCGATCGCATCGCGCGGCTGATCGGCGCGGAGGCCGGCTCGGTGATGGTCGGCGACACGCTGTCGCTGAAGGTCTATCAGGCGCTCGCGGCCGCGCTCGATCTGAACGCGTCGCGCAAAATCGTCCTGTCAGACACCGGCAATTTTCCGACCGATCTCTACATGGCCGAGGGCCTGATCGCGACGCTCGGACGCGGCCATCAATTGCGCCTGGTGACGCCGGAGCAGATCGAGGCCGCGCTGTCGGAGGACATCGCGGTGCTCTACATCACCGAGGTCGATTATCGCACCGGCCGCCGCCACGACATGGCCAGGCTGACCGCGAAGGCGCATGCGCTCGGCATCGTCACGGTGTGGGACCTCGCGCACTCGGCCGGCGCTCTGCCGGTCGATCTCGCTGGCTGCGGCGCCGATTTCGCCGCAGGCTGCACCTACAAATATATCAACGCCGGGCCTGGCGCGCCGGCCTTCCTTTATGTCGCGCCGCGCCATGCCGACGACGCACGCGCTGCGCTGTCGGGCTGGATGGGGCACGCAAAACCCTTCGCATTCGAGCTTGGCTATGCGGCCGCCGGCGGCGTCGAGCGTATGCGCGTCGGCACGCCGCCGGTGCTGGCGATGGCGGCGCTGGAGGCTTCGCTCGATATCTGGGATCGGGTTGATATTGACGAGGTCCGCGCGCGTTCGCTGGCGCTCGGTGATTTGCTGATTGCCGAAGTCGAGCGCCGCTGCCCATCTCTGAAGCTGGTGACGCCGCGCGCGCACGTGCACCGCGGCTCGCAGGTGTCGTTTGCCTTCGACGGAGGCTACGCCGCGATGCAGGCCCTGATTGCCCGTGGTGTGATCGGAGACTTCCGCGCGCCCGACATCATGCGGTTCGGGATTACGCCGCTCTATATCGGCGAAAGCGAGATCATCCGCGCAGCCGAGATCATCGAGGAGGTGATCGCAGGCGAGGTGTGGCGGCGGCCGGAGTACCAGGTCGTCAACGCGGTGACGTGAAGACGGTCTCGTGCCCCGGCTCTGCAGCGCAGCGCCTCTTGGCGGTGCGCTGCAGAGCCGGGGCCTATGCTGCACCGAATTCGGCGTGAGATGGGTCCCGGCCCTGCGCAGCAACGCTGACGCGTTGCATCGCGTCCGGGACACGATAGCGGTGGCGGATGTGCTATCCGCGCTCCCCCCACAGCGCCGCCACGATCGCATCGAGTCCGTCTGTCAGAGCCGCCGGGCCCGGCTGCAAAATGATCGTCGACTTGATCTCGACGATGCGGTCGTCTCGTACCGCTGGAATTTCGCTCCAGCCATCGCGCTGCCTGATGCGGGCAGGGACAACCTTCTTGCCGCACCAAGAAGCAAGGATTACGTCGGGCGCGGCCTCGCGCACTGCCTCGGCCGTCACGATCCGATCCTTCGCGGCCTGCCGATGCCGCAGCTCTGGAAACACGTCCACGCCGTCGGCGACCTCGATCAACTCGGAGACCCAGCCGATGCCCGAGATCAGCGGATCGTCCCACTCCTCGAAATAGACTTTTGGTCGCGGCGAAGGGCGGGGCGTTGCGGCGATCGCGGCGAGGCGGCGCTCGAAACCTTGCGCGAGGTCCTCTGCGCGCGCGGCCGCGCCGACCAGCGCGCCGAGCGTGCGGATCATCGCGAGAATTCCGGCGATGTCGCGCTGATTGAAGACGTGGACATTGATGCCGGCGCGCACGAGGTCGGCGACGATGCCGGCCTGGAGGTCGGAGAATGCCAGCACGAGGTCCGGTTCCAGTGCGAGGACCTTTTGGGATGTCCGCGGAGATGAAGGCCGACACCCGCGGCTTCTCCCGCCGCACCTTGGGCGGGCGGACGGCGTAGCCGGAGACGCCGACGATGCGGTCCTGCTCGCCGAGCAGGTACAGCGTTTCGACCGTCTCTTCGGTCAGGCAGACGATGCGGCGGGGCGGGAAGTCGCGCATGGGAGGAGCATATGCGCAAATGCGGGCTCCGATGTCACGGCGGCCATTACCTCGGACGTCATTGCTTTGCCGCGCGAAGCCATTCACGTTGGGACAACAATGAATTGGGAGGGGATCCGATGACGCCGCTCGAGAAACTTAAAGCGATGAAGATGCCGTTCGCCGAGCTCAAGGGCGTCGAGTTCGTCGAGGCCGAGAAGGACCGCGTCGTCGCTCGGATGGTCGTCCGGCCCGAACTCTGCACGCTTCACCATACCATCCACGGCGGCGCGGTAATGGCGCTGGCCGATTCCGTCGGCGCGGCCGCGACTGTGATCAACCTGCCCGAGGACGCCAAGGGCACGACCACGCTGGAGAGCAAGACCAACTTCATCGGTGGCGCCAAGGAGGGAACCACGGTTATCGCCACGGCGACCCCCGTGCACCGGGGCCGGCGAACCCAGGTTTGGACCACCCGGCTGGAGACCGAGGACGGCAAACTGGTCGCGATCGTGACCCAGACCCAGCTGGTCCTGTAAGATTACGGGGCCTTGATTTTGTTAACGAATTAGTCGTTTCCGGTGCCTTTAAGTTGGGCAGGTTCTCGCCTTGAAAAATTTGTTGCGGCGCACAATATTGGAGGCCTAGGGATTCGAACGCCTCCTCGAGGGACACCAAGAGGAGTTTTGACGTGGTACTTGAAGACACCGCCCGCACGACGTCCGTTCCGGGCTATGTGCGGACCCTGAGCCAGCAGGAAGAATTGCCGCTTCTGCGCGATCACCTGCTCAGGCTCGATGCCGCAAGCCGGCACGATCGCTTCAACGGTTTCCTCGACGACAGCTTCATCGAGCGTTACGCCGCCCGCTGCGCCGAGGACGGCACCGTGATTGTGGCCTACATCGTCGATGGCGTGGTGCGCGGCGCGGCCGAGCTGCATCCGCCGGAAGGTGATTCGCTGCCCGAAGTGGCCTTCAGCGTGGAAGCATCGGTGCGCCGCCAGAACGTCGGCACCATCCTGTTCAGCCGCCTGATCGCCGAAGCGCGCTGGAAGGGTTTCAAGCGCCTGCGCATCACCACCGGCGCCGAGAATCACGCGATGCGGGCGCTCGCCCGGAAGTTCGGCGCGCATCTGCAATTCCGCCATGGCGAATCGACCGGAACGATCGATCTCACCAAGACGACCGAAGACGAGCTCGCCGATCTCGCCGCCGCGCCATTCAAGGCCGGGCGCGCGCTTCTCAGCTTCAACTCGACCTGCTGGAAGATCATCTCCAGCATGTACGGCAATCGCGCCGCCTAGCTCGAACAGCGGACACGAATCAAAAGCGGACCGGCAAAACCGGTCCGCTTTTGTATTTGGGGAATGTGAAATAAGCGCCTAGGTGCCGGTGCGCTTGTCGTTGCCGAAGCGGCGAACGACGCGGCGCTCGACCACGACGGAGCGCTGCGCACCCTGTTCGCCGGCGATCACGCGCGTGGCGGTGATGCGGCTGTTGGTGCGGGCCTGCTTCTTCACTTCGGCCTGAACGATTTCGAGCGGCATGCCCATCAGCGCTGCTGCGATCTCGGCCTGCTGCTCCTGGTCGTCGGTAATGCCGACGGCGGCGAAGATCGCCTCGTCCAGGGTAGGCGGATCGTGGCGCACGCGCCGCGTGCCATATTTGGTATTCCAGTCTGCGCTCATAACGGCCTCATCTTGATGCCGGGATACCTAGTGCCACCGATGTTGCATTGCAATATGGAATCCGTGTGGCATCACAGCTATGCGCCGCTCGGGTGTCAGGGCGGTGACGCGGCACCGGCGTCGGCCCCAACACGCTGCTGTGGCCAGCGTTTCAGCGCTGCGTGCCCGGCCTCGGTCAGCCCGTAGATTCCCCGGTCGGCACGTTCGAACCAGCCATACACATTGTTAAGCAATATCTTGCCGGCGTCGGGACAGCGCTCGCGCAATTCGCGCACGCGCCGCGGACCATCGGCGAGCGCCGAGGCGCAGGCGAGCGCCTGCTGGCGATAGGCTGTCATGATCGGCGCGCGCGTGCTGCCGCCGAGCACGGGATCGCCCTGGCGGCGCTGATGCTCGGCGACGAGACGTGAGCGTACCTTCGGTTCGCGGCGCGGCGCCGCCGTCGGCGGCTTCACCAGCACCTCGACCTGGCCGCGATCGGTCACCCCGAGCATGCCGAAGCCGAGCCGGCGGCAGAGATTGCGATAGCGCGCATCGCTCTCGCGTCCCTTGCCACGGATCGACATCTTGGCGGCGATCCAGACCTCATCGGCCGCCGATGCACGATCGACCGCTTGCAGGATCAGCTCGAGATTGAACGCGAGCTTGAGCTCGCCGATCACGACGACGGGCGGATCGCCGGCGCTGAGGCCCACGAGATCGCAGCCGCCGATCTCGCCCTTCACGGTGAAGCCGAGCTCCTCGAGGAAGCGTTTGACGGGGAGATAGAGCGCGGTTTCCACAGGACGTCCGATCGGAGAATCAGTTGCGGGCAGTCTAGCCCGGATCAGACTCGCCCTCCGCGTCATTTGATCGGGAACAGAAGGTGCGATTATGCTGCGGACAGGGACAGGTGGGCGGCTTGCGACATGACGATCAGGAACGGGCTCTATCACATCCGGATCAAATTCCTCGATAGCGTCGAGGGCGGCAATCAGGGCGTCATGGTGCTGCGCGACGGCACCATGCGCGGCGGCGATTCATTCTTTTTCGCCTTTGGCAGCTACACCTCGGCCAACGGCAAGTGGAAGGGCGAGCTGACCAACGAGGAGCATTCACCCTCGTTTGACGAGCGGCCGGTGTGGGGCCGCAAGGTCGTCACCATCGGCTTCAGCGGCACCTATACCGATGAGACCGCTTATGGCGAGGGCATCGCGCTCGCCGGCAAGCAAAGCATCCGCTTCAAGGGCGATCTGCGGCTGCTGGTGCCGGATTGATCAGACCCGACCGCCGACCGGGATCAGCGCACCCGTAACGCCGCTCGCCGCGTCGCTGGCGAGGAACAGGATTACCTCGGCGAGTTCCTGCGGCGTCACCCATTTCGAAAAGTCCGCTTTGGGCATGTCGGCGCGGTTTGCTTTGGTGTCGATGATCGAGGGCAGCACCGCGTTCACGGTGACCTTGCCCTTCCATTCGTTCGCCAGCGCCTCGGTCAGGCGATGCACGCCGGCCTTCGACGCGGCGTAGGGGCCCATGCCGGAGCCGGCCTGGAGCGCGCCCATCGCGCCGATGTTGACGATGCGGCCGGCCTTCGAGGCGGCAAGATGCGGCAGCGCCGTGTGCGAGGCGTTCAGCGCCGTCAGCACGTTGAGCGCGTGCATGCGCTGCCAGGTCTTGATGTCGCCGTCGCCGACCGTCTCGAAGGCGAAGCCGCCGGCGATGTTGATCAGCGCGTCCAGCCGGCCGAAATGTTCCGCAGCGGCCTCGATCGCCGTCTTCGCCTGGGCCGCGTCGGACAGGTCGACGCCGCCGATCTCGATGCGCTCAGGCGTTGCCGGGACTTGCGAGGGCGCATAGTCGATGCCGGCAATGCGCGCGCCGCGCGACTGCGCGGTCTCGGCGACCACCTTGCCGAGCGCGCCGAGCGCGCCGGTCACGACAATGACTTTTCCCTGCACGAGACTCTCCGTCGTTTCGCGTCATGCCGACTATTGCTCCGCTCGAATTGGACTTGCAATGGCGGCCGCTTCAAGGCTGACTTATAGATACAACTCTAGATCGTTGAGGAGGTTGTCTCATGACCGACAATTTGCCGACCATCGAGTTTCCCGCTGCTATCGTTGACCTGAAATACCCATTGATGCGGCTCCGACAGGCGTTGGACGGAAAGGGACCGGTGCGCATCGTGGCCATGGGGTCGTCGTCAACGGCGGGGCGAGGCGATGTCGTGCCGTATCCCTATCGTTTGGAGATGTATCTGCGGCAATACTTCAAGGACGTCGTCCACCGGCCGGACGTCCGCATTGACGTGCTGAATCGGGGCAGGGGCGGAGAAGAGGCGAACGAAGAGCTCGCGCGCTTCGAGGCAGATATTTTTCACGACGATCCGGCGCTGGTCATCTGGCAGGTTGGAACGAACGCAGTCTTTCACAACGACAAGTACGACGTGGATGTCGTTGCCGGAAACGTCAGGAAGGGGTTGGCGCAGTTGCGCGCTCGCGGCTTCGAGGTTCTGGTGATTGATCCCCAGTATGTGACCAAGATGCTCTGGGACGATCGTGCCGAGCTCTCGGACAAGATGGTCCGGCTGATCCGCGATGCTGCCAATGAAGCCGAAGTGAATCTGTTTCAGCGCTGGGCGCTGATGCGGCATTGGCACGTGCAAAACAACGTGCCGCTCGACCAATTGATAGATACGAGTGATCCTGACAAGCTGCACCAGAACGATTGGAGCACCCAACAGATCTCCTTGGCTCTCAAGAACACCATCATCAAGGCGATCGGGTTGACCGCTTGACGCGCCTAGTGTGGATCACGCTTGCAGATAGCGCTCCTTCAGCGCATCACGCTGGGCCGTGCCGAGCTTGAGCCCCTCGCGCAAATAGGTTTCGAGGTCGCCATATTCCTTGCCGACGGCTTCGAAAGCCGCAGCAAGATACGACGCCTCGACGCTGCCGATCGCGTTGCGCACGTCCTCGGGCAGGTCGATGGCAGCCAGCGCATCGCGCTTGTAGTGCTGGTTGGTCAGCAAGTAGTCCTCGGCAATGACGTCATCGGACACGCCCAGCGCATGCAGGATCAGCGCGCTGGCAAAGCCGGTGCGATCCTTGCCGGCGGTGCAGTGGATGACGAGCGGCGCGCGGTCTTCCAGCAGATGGCCGAACAGCGTGCGGAAGCTGTGCGTGTTGTGGCGGACATAGTTGCGGTAGGAGTCGCGCATGATCTCGCTGGCGACCGGCGCGGTCAGTCTGCCTGCGACGAGTTCGGCGCGGAGCGCGGCGACCACCGTCGGCTCGATCGGTAGCGAATGCACGGCGATCTCCTCCACCACACAGATGCCGGCTGCGCGCTCCTCGACGCCGCGAAAGTCGAACGCGCTGCGCACGCCCAGCGCGCGGACGATCTCGACGTCGGCGGCCGTGAGCTGGCCGAGATGGTTCGAGCGGAAGATGTGGCGCCAGCGCGTGGTGCGGCCGTCGGTGGTCGAATAGCCGCCGAGATCGCGGAAATTGCTCGCTCCTTGCAAGGCGAGGTGACGGGCAGGGGAGTCAGTTAAGGAGGAGTCTTGCATAAGATCGGCTTGGGTTATGGTTCCACTGGACGCACGGCTGGCGTCCTTCAAGTCTATTACGGGGGCGATCATGGACCGGCACAAGGCCATTGTTTTGGCGATCACCATGCTGGCGGGCGGAATTTCCGGCGCGCGGCAGGCCGACGCGCAGACGTTCCGGACCTACCGTTGCGCCGATGGTACGCAATTCATCGTGGGGTTTTATGACCACGACAAGCGCGCCTTCCTCCAGATCGACGGCGAACCAGTCACGCTGGCGAAGCGGCTGACGCTGTCTGGCGCGCGCTATTCGGGGGCGGGGATCACGCTGAGGATTGGCAAGACCGGAGTGACCACGGTCAAGCATTTGAAGCGGCCAGTCACGGCCTGCGTGGTCGTCGAGAAACCCGCGCTCTAGTCGGGAGTTTGGTAAGAATCAAAAAGGGCCGAAACACCGTTGTTTCGACCCTTTTTCAAACTGCCGCCGGCCGCTCGAGAGAGCGCGGCGGTATCAACCCTGCCACAGGCATTAGCGGTCCCATTTTGGCTTGGCTTCGTCGACCGCGTCCTGGTGATACCAGCTGTCGCTGCAGATCGAGACGTTCGCGGGAAGCGAAGCCTGATCGGCGGGAAGGCGGGTCTCGCCATAGCGGCGTCCGGCGAGAGCTGCGCGGCCCCCGACGGGAAACTGGTAGATCTTTGCAGATCCCTGACTCAGACCATTGTTCATCATTGCGATTTCTCCTTGGTCAAAGCGCCTTGGCCTCCATGGTGCGCCCGACTCGTTCGATTGTGGTTACTGGAATCCCCATATCGGCCGCGCTCCCCGAAATGAAAAGTGCTCAAGAGGAAATCAGTTGCAGCCTAATTTATAGGCAGGCGACCCTCTGCATCCCCTAAGGCATCGTCGGGATGACCAACGCCTGTGCCATTCCAAAGGTTGCTAGGCAGGGGCCGGTCGCTTTACGAAAATTGCCGGACGTTGATGCGCGTTTGATCGGCAACCTCCGGCAACGGCCGGCATGCTTCAGAAACGGGCGTTTTCCGCGGGATTTTTGCAGTGCAGCTTCACGCGAAGGTGCGCGCCTATGACGCACGTCGCTGTGGACAGTGCACCACCGGCGGGTCGAGCCCGACGGTGGTGGATAACCTCCAGGGCTGCGGCCATTTGGCACGCAACGTGCTTATAAGGCGGCGGCCGATGATGGCCGGGTACAAACGTGCGGGGGCTCTCAACCCCACCTTTCGCATCATCTACAGAGAGGCTCAATGACCAAGTATAAGCTCGAGTACATCTGGCTCGACGGATATACGCCGACTCCGAACTTGCGCGGCAAAACCCAGATCAAGGAATTTGCGTCGTTCCCGACGCTCGAGCAGCTTCCGCTCTGGGGCTTCGATGGCTCCTCCACCCAGCAGGCCGAAGGCCACAGCTCCGATTGCGTGCTGAAGCCGGTCGCCGTCTTCCCGGATGCCGCGCGCACCAACGGCGTGCTCGTGATGTGCGAAGTCATGATGCCCGATGGCAAGACCCCGCATGCGTCCAACAAGCGCGCCACCATCCTCGATGACGCCGGCGCCTGGTTCGGCTTCGAGCAGGAGTACTTCTTCTACAAGGACGGCCGTCCGCTCGGCTTCCCGACCGCCGGCTATCCGGCGCCGCAGGGCCCGTACTATACCGGCGTCGGCTTTTCGAACGTCGGCGACGTCGCCCGCAAGATCGTCGAGGAGCATCTCGACCTCTGCCTGGCCGCCGGCATCAACCATGAGGGCATCAACGCGGAAGTCGCCAAGGGCCAGTGGGAATTCCAGATCTTCGGCAAGGGCTCCAAGACCGCTGCCGACCAGATGTGGATGGCCCGCTACCTGATGCTGCGCCTCACCGAGAAGTACGGCATCGACATCGAGTTCCACTGCAAGCCGCTCGGTGACACCGACTGGAACGGCTCGGGCATGCACGCCAATTTCTCGACCGCCTATATGCGCGAAGTCGGCGGTAAGGAGTATTTCGAGGCGCTGATGGGCGCGTTCGAGAAGAACCTGATGGACCACATCGCCGTCTACGGCCCGGACAACGACAAGCGTCTGACCGGCAAGCACGAGACCGCGCCCTGGAACAAGTTCAGCTACGGCGTGGCCGACCGCGGCGCCTCGATCCGCGTTCCGCACTCCTTCGTCAACAACGGCTACAAGGGCTATCTGGAAGACCGCCGTCCGAACTCGCAAGGCGACCCCTACCAGATCGCTTCGCAGATCCTGAAGACGATCGCGTCCGTGCCGACCGACAAGAAGGCCGCGGCCTAACATCCTCCCGGCCCGGGCTAGGGGCTGGCCCGGATTGGTCCTCAATCCGCCGGAGCAGGTACGCTCCGGCGGATTTTTCGTTTTGATGACGTCCATCATTTGCGGTCTGCCGGCCATGCCGGCTCGAAATCTGTCTACCTCCGCCGAAACCGGGATAGAGTACCGGCGGGATGCGCGCGAGAGCCGGGGACACGGCTGGTGTTTGAAGGCTTCTACAAGGTTCGGTTTCAGCTCGGCGACTCGGTCGGCCGGAGCGTGATGCATGCCGGCAACGGCAAGATGCTCGGCGGCAATTCGGCCTTCGCCCATATCGGCACCTACGAGAAGACCGAAGGCGGCGTCGACGTCGTGATCAAGACCGTCCGTCACAACCCCGATCCCAATTACCGCGCCATGGCCGGCACCGACGATGCGACCTTGCTCGCGAAGGGCTGGGCCGATGGCGATCTCTATCGCTTCAAGGGCGAGCTCAAGGAGCTGCCCGGCGTGCCGTTCCAGTCGGTGATGACGCCGATCACCGAGGACGAGGTCCCGATCGCCGGCGGTGTCGGGGAGGGCGGCATCATCGACGGGCTCTATTCGGTGCATCTGCGCATGCTCGACGGCGTCGACGGCGGCCTCACCGGCGTGATGCTGCTCAAGGGGGGCCGCATCCTCGGCGGCGATGCGGCGTTCTATTATCTCGGCAGCTACACCGCCGCGAATGGCCGCTGGAAGGGCCAGATCCTCAATCAGGAGCATACGCCGGCGAAGGACGATCCGATCTTCGGCGGCCACGAGGTCGGCATCGGCTTCTCCGGCCGCTATGATGGCCAAGAGGCGGTGCTGGAGGCGACCGCCCTTGCCGGCAAACGCAGCCTGCGCCTCACCGCCGCGCTCAAGCTGATGCACCGCGCCTGATCACACCCCAGGAAGTACCCATGGAAACAATTCGCATGCTCTCGACGCTCGGCCTGATGGGCGCGATGCGCAGCCTGTCCTCCGCCTTCGAGGCAGCTCACGGCATCCATGTCGATGCCGACTTCGCGCCAACGCTGGCGCTGCTCAAGCGCCTGCGTGACGGCGAGGCCGCCGATCTCGTGATCCTCACGCGCGAAGGGCTCGACGAGATGATCGGCGAGGGCCGTGTGGTCGCCGAGACCGCAGCCGATCTGGCGCGCTCTTTCGTCGGCATCGCGGTGCGGGCAGGGCAGGCGCATCCCGACATCGCGACCGAAGCCGCGCTGCGCACGACGCTGCTCGCGGCGCGGTCCGTCGCCTATTCGCGGCTAGGCGCGAGCGGCGTGTACTTCGCCCAGCTCATCGTGCGGATGGGGATCGCGGCCGAAATCAATGGCAAGGCCACCATCGTCGAGCAGGGCTTTACGGCGGAGCGGCTCGTCAGCGGCGAGGCGGATCTCGCCGTGCAGCAGATCAGCGAGCTCACGCAAGTTGACGGCATCGAGGTGGTCGGCCCGATCCCGCACGAGCTGCAAACGCCGGCCGCGTTTTCCGCCGGCCGCGTCGCCAGCGCGAAGCATGCCGAGGCCGCGGATCGGCTGCTGCGCTATCTGTCCTCCCCTGGGGTCGTGCCCGTGCTGCGCCAATCGGGACTCGAGCCTTGAATTTGCCCGGGCGACAACGCAACGTGGCATTCATGCGAACCTATCTCCTTGCCATCCTCTTCACGCTCGCCGCGCCGCTGGCGGCGCATGCGCAATCGGCCGATCTCGTCCTGTGCGACAGGGTCGCCGCCGATCCCAGCGATCCCGACAAGCCGACTGACGTGAAGGGCGTGAGTGACATCGCGGCCGCCGACGTCGCGACAGCGATCAAGTTCTGCAAGCAGGCGGCGTCATCCTCGCGGCGCGCGATGTTCGCGCTCGGCCGCGCCTATGCGGCCAACCGGCAGACGAACGAGGCGATCGCCGCCTGGCGCAAGGCGGCCGAGAAGGGATCGAGTGCAGCGATGGTCGAGCTTGGCGTCGCCTATGGCACCGGCTCGGGCGTCGCCAAGGACGAGGCGCAGGCACGAAAGCTGTTCGAGAAGGCGGCGCAATCAGGCAATCCTCGCGGTGTCTCCAACCTTGCCGCGCTCGGCGGCGCAGGTGGCGCGGCGCCGGCCGACCCCGCCCAGGCCCGCGCGCTGCTCGGCAAGGCCGCCGAGACTAACGCGGAGGCGCAGTACCAGCTCGGCCTGATGCTCGCCAACGGCAACGGCGGTGAGAAGGACGACGTTGCGGCACGCGCGCTGTTCGAGAAGGCGGCCGCGCAAAACCATCCCGGCGCGCTGGAGCGGATGGGCGCCTTCGCGCAGGAGGGGCGTGGCGGGCCGAAGGACAAGGACGCCGCCAAGGCCTATTACGAGCGCGCCGCAGCCCTCGGCGACGAGGACGCCAAGAAGGCGCTGGAGCGGCTGCGCTGTCCCTATGCGATCAAGGACAAGCAGGGCAAGCTCGTCACCACCCTGTGCTTCTGACTCACTTCATGTAGTAGGCGAGATTGTTGCGGGCGTCGCGATAGGTGGTCTCGAGGAAATCGGGATACTCCGCGGCGGCCTGCGCCACCGCGCGCACGACGCAGTCCCAGAAATCGCCGTCCCATTTGAAATGCGCTTCGGTCGCGCCCTCGAACTTCACGGCGGTGATGATGGCTTGCCGGATCCCGTCGTCAGCGGCGCGCGGATGGGCACGCTTGAGATAGCCGAACATCGGCCCTTCATGGGCGTGGTCGCGGTCGTAGCGGTATTTCTCGGCCATCTGCTGCGGCGTGAGGGTACGATTGATGCGGACCTCTTCGGCGGTCGGGCGCCCCTCGATCGAGTTCAACCGGTAGCGCCAGCGCCAGAGTTCGAAGGCGGCATCGAGCAGCGGTTGCTTCGCCGCGCTGTCGATGAATTCCGCGATCTGCTGTTCGGCCGATGGTTCTGCCCGGTTCATGCCTCTTCGTCGCACGCTTGCGCCAACCGGTTCGATCGAGCCTCGAACGGGAGGAACCAGCACCGGTGCGGGCCGTTGACGTCGCAACGAGCGGGAGGTGCAGCCATGATCCGCAAACTCGCATCCGGCGAATATCGTCTCTATTCACGCAAGGTGAATCCCAAGACCGGCAAGCGCCGCAACCTCGGCACGTTCAAGAGCCGCGCGGCGGCCGAGAAGCACGAGCGTGAGGTGCAATATTTCAAGCGTCATTGAGGCGCGACCAGCCGCGCAAACAAAAAGTCGAAAAACAACCCCATGCACAGTAGCCAAGTGGTTGAAATCGCGTGATGCTGATTTACCGAAGTAGAACTTGACCCGTCGGGCAAAACAAGGGCATGATGGCGCCATGCACGGATGGGTTGCGCGAGCGGCCCTGCGCGGAAAAGCCGGATGGCCTTGGTCCGGCGACGATGCTAGGTAGCCTGCGATTCTTTTCTGATTTTGCGGATCGACGACGTTGCTGGACGGGCTCTACAAGGTTGAATACGGCGTTGGCGGTGCCTTCGGCCGCAGCATCATGTGCATGCACAAGGGCAAGTTGCTCGGCGGCAATTCCGCCTTCGCCCATCTCGGCTCCTACGAGGTCAGGGACGGCGTGATCGAAGGCGAGGTCATCACCGAGCGCCACAACGATGATCCCAATTACAAGCCGCTGATGGGCACCGACTTTGCCGCGATCAAGGTGCGCGGCCGGACGGAAGGATCGACGATCCTGTTCGAGGGCGAGGCGGAACCGATGCCGGGCAACGTGTTCTGGGCCAATCTCGCGCCGCTCGACGACGAGGCGCTGCCGCCGCGCGGCACGGTCGGTCCCGACGGCATCGTCAACGGGCTTTACGCCATCCACATCCGCGCGCTCGACGGCGTCGATGCCGGGCTCTCCGGCGTGATGCTGCTGATGGACGGCCGCATCCTCGGCGGCGATGCGTTCTTCTACTATCTCGGCTCTTACTCGTCGGCGGACGGCCGCTGGAAAGGCGAGATGCTGAACCAGGAGCACACGCCGGCGAAAGACGACAACCCGGTGTTTGGCGGTCTTGAGGTCGGGATCGGCTTCTCCGGGACCTGCACCGCCGACAGCGGCGAGCTCGAAGGCATCGCGCTCGCCGGCAAGCGCAGCCTGCGCCTTGCAGCCTCGCTCAAGCTGATGCGAAGGGCGTAGGCTACGGGTGGTTTCGTCGCGTCCGCTGTGCTGTCACAAGGCGACGTTGAAGTCGTGCATCCGGATGTCGGTCTTTGGGCCAGTAGGCGACGTTGGCTCTCGCCGCGCTAGCACTCGATGCACGACGGCGGGCCGCTCCTGAAGGCCGACCCGCCGTATGCCGCTTGATACAGCCCGTCATCCAATGGCTTCACGGGACGTAGCGATATTATCCACCGCTCCCCTTGATATTCGGCAGGTGCTTCATATCCAGCATCGGGACCGGGTTTTCCGGGCGCTGCAGATCCGGTCTCCAATCGTTCGAGGCTCCGCCCGGCTTACGCTTGATGCTTGGATAATCGACGATCGATTTGTTGAACTCCATCACGACGGGGAAGATCAGCGCCAAGACCCAGCCGTTGTCCTGTCCGGTGTACTTGCCCGGCGACTGTAATGGCATACGTGCCGACATCGCGCCGTTGAAAACCATGTCGTATTTCTCGAATGGATCCATCGTCAGATTGTAGACCGAGCCAATCGAGCCGAGATTTTGTTCCGGACCGAGCCAAGTGTCCTTGGCCGTCCAGAGATACTTCCACGCGATGCTGAGATCGGCGTTAGTTGAATCACCGCCGACATCCGCCCGCGCTCCCATGAAGTTTTCGCCGTCGATGTAGATCCACGACCTTCGTGCCGAGTGCTTCGTACGGCCGAGGATGTACTCGCTGTTGTCGATGCTGTCGAAGTAGATTGGCCTGCCATTATCGTCGGTCCATGCGCCGTGCGGCGGCGGGGTCAGGCCGACCATCTTGGCGAGCGTTGCCCAACAGTCGATATGGGACATCATTTCATGGTAGTTTGCACCGGCGGGAATGTGTTCGGGCCACCACATTAACCCGGGTACGCGCCAGCCTCCTTCAAATGCTGAACCCTTTTCGCCGCGGAAAGGCGTGGTGCCCGCATCAGGATAAGCATCCTGCCACGCACCGTTGTCTGCCGTTACGATCACAATCGTATTCGGCGCTTCGGCACGGATCGCGTCCATGATCCGGCCGATGTCGTCATCGAGTTCCATCACCGAATCCGAGTAATCTCCCAACCGGGACTTCCCGGCGAATTTTGATGATGCGTTGGTCGGGTTGTGCATCTTCATGAAATTGACGTCCATGAAGAACGGCTTAGCGTCCTTGGCGTGCTTCTTGATGTAGTCGATTGCGTAATCAGCCTGCCGGACGTCAAAGTTGGCGAGGTAATCGTACGTAATGTACTCGCCTCTCTTCGCCGGTTGTCCGGCAACTCCCTCCCACTCGTACATGTTTACGACTTCAAAATAGGCCTTCGCGATCTCTGGGTTGTACGAGGGAAACCATGGATGAAACCACTTGGACGTGTCGGCATAGGTGTAGACGCCCGGATAGTATGCGGCGAACGCCTTCATCTCGTCGAACCCGTGCTCAATCGGATAGGACTCCGGCTTATCACCGAGATGCCACTTGCCGGAAAAGTAGGTGGAGTAGCCGTTCTTTTGAAAAAATTCGGCTATGGTCGGCGTCTCCTTTTTGAGCGCATTCTCATCGCCCGGAGCGACCACGATGGAGAGCGCCGAACGGATCGGAATGCGTCCGGTAATAAACGAGGCGCGGCCTGCCGTGCAGCTTGCTTGCCCATACCAGTTCGTGAACGTCGCGCCTTCCTTAGCGATCCGGTCGATGTTTGGCGTTGGATGGCCGAGCGCGGCGCCACCCCCGCTATAGGCGCCGAAATCATTCCATCCAGTGTCATCCGTCATTAGCACGACGACATTCGGCCCCTTCTGCTGCTGCGCGGTCGCTTGAGGGGCCGCAACCACCATCGCGCCGAGCAGCGCGAACATGCCGTGCGCAACACTCTTTCGGATACTCATGACTGCTTCCTCCGATTTCAAAGGTCGGTCACGTGTGCCAAACGATGGTTACGTCGCAGTCGTGTTTTAGCTCTACGCCAGAGCGTCTTCAACGCGCAGTTGTTTGATTTGGATCAAGACACCGATTGTGACGGGCCTATGCCGCTTGCTAGGCGTCCCTCCACGACGTCCGTTGCGGGTCAAAAGCTGCCGTCGGGCACACTGCCTCGATTGGTCCGCTAAGGGCCCCACAAGCCGACGCTTGACGGTCCGCAGCCGCAAGTCCGCTACGGCCGCATTGGCGAACGTTACGCCTCGTTACGCGTTTTCGAGGCAACAGCCGACAGCGAGCTGGCATCCGGCCAGCGTGGCTGGCGGGCGAATCCGGGCCTCGTCGGGCTTCCCCTCGCTCAAGCTGATGCGACGGGCGTAGGGGGTGTACGGATGGACTCGTCGCGTCCGCCTTGTTTTTGGAGGACGACATCGAAACCCATTCGTCTGCACATCGCCGCACGAAAGGGCTCAAATCTCGGCTAAGAGCCGGATTTGGCATTTCGGCTCGCGACTGGCTCCGAGGCTTGCACAGCATGGTCTTCCCAGTCCTCCCACTCCACGTTGTTGATCTCGAGATAGCGGGAGACGGCGACGCCGATGGTTGGGAAGAAGTAATGCTCTCCCAATTGTGCGAACAAGCCAAATCTCTTCAGTTTGTCCTTCACGGGATCCTTCAGTTCGGCGAAGCAGAGCTCGATACCATCCGCGTGTAGCGTCTGGTCCAGTTCAGCCACCACGTCGCAGGCGGTTACATCGACGCTGGTCACCGGTTCTGCGGCGACAACCAGCCAGCGCACCGGCGTCGGTGAGGTCGCCACGGCATGCAGGATGCGTTCCCTGAAGAACTCGGCGTTGGCGAAAAACAACGGCGCATCCCAGCGAAACAGCACGAGCCCCGGGATCCGCCGTGCATCCGGATATCGCGTGATGTCGTGATAACCCTTCACGCCCTGGGCGCGCCCCAATATTGCGGAATGAGGGCGCCAACCATCCCACAGGAATTCGATAATCGCGAGGACGATCGCAAGACCAATTCCCTGGATCACTCCGAACACGGCGACACCGACAAAGCAGACGACCGCCAGCCAGAATTCCCAGCGTTGGATGCGATAGATCCGCCTGAGGTCGGCAATCTCAAAAAGGCTAAGCGCCGCCGCAATGACGACGGCGGCCAATGCGGCGGTCGGCAAATGCTGGAGGAGATTTGGCGCGAGCAAAAGCAGCAAGGCGATGGCAAGTGCGCCTACGACGCTGGTGAGTTGCGTACGGGCGCCGGCGGCTTCGGCGACAGGGGTCCGCGAACTGCTGCTGCTGATCGGAAACCCCTGGAAAAATCCGGCCGCCAGATTGGCGGCACCAAGCCCGACCATTTCCTGGTTGGAATCGACCCGGTCTCCCAATCGCGCAGCGTAAGCACGTGAAAGCACGCTGGTATCGGCAAACGAGACCATCGCTATTGCGCAGCCACCGACCACCACTGAAACGATGTCGCTGGTGGTGATCCACGGGATGACGAAGGCCGGCAGCCCCTGAGGAAGAGGGCCCAGCACCTTGACGCCATGCAGCGTTCCGAGATCCAGCGCTCCAACGATGATCGTGGCCCCGACCACCGCAATCAGGATGCCCGGCAGCTTGCTGTTCTTGAGAAGCAGGATCACGATCAACGTGGCGAACCCGATCGCGAACGCGACCCAGTTTATCTCTCCGGCAAGGATCGCGCTGGCGATCGCCCACAGGCTCCGCAACGGTCCTTGGCTGTCGATGGAAAAGCCGAGCAGCTTCGGCAGTTGGCTGATCAATACCGTCAACGCAATTCCGTTCATGTACCCGTAGCGGATCGGCTTGGAGAGAAGCTCGGTGACGAAGCCGAGACGCGCGATGCCTGCCAGGATGCAAGCCGTGCCCGAGACGATCGCCATCATGCCGGCGAGCGTCACGGCGCGCATAGGATCGCCCTGAGCCAGCGGAGCAATGACGCCCAGGAGGATTGCTGCCAGTGCCGAGTCCGGTCCGAGGACGAGAATGCGGCTTGGGCCGAACAACGCGTAGGCGAGCAGCGGCACGATGGTTGCGTAAAGGCCATAGATGCCAGGCAGGCCCGATGCGGTTGCATAGGCAATGCCGACCGGGACCAGCATTGTTGCAAGGACGAGACCTGCGAAGACGTCGTGTGGAAGCCAGGCTGCCTGATACCGGCGAATTGTCTCGAGTCCGGGCAGCCAGTGCTTCATCAATGCTCCCTCCCGGCAGGCCACGTTGCATCCGCTGTGACGTTCGCTGCAAACCTGCTGCGCCGCAACAGGACTTCATGGGTTGGAAAGTCATCGAGTTCAGCGATCGCCTGGCAGGCCATTGATCAAGATCAATACTGCGCACGGCCTTCTTGAAGTCGGGCCGGCCTCTTCAGCGTGATTGATCGCGCGCTCGCCGACAAGCGCAGCCTGCGCCTTGCGGCCTCTGTCTCGCTGATGCGAGGGGCGTAAGGACCCTGAGCGGTTCGTGAATGCACCTTGTGCATTGGACAGGTCGTTCGACCTTGGCGGAACTGGTTTGAACCGGCCGGATATTGCCAAGGGTCAAGAGGGTCGTCGGCGACACTCACCAGGTCGGTCACAGGTTCAGCCAAACGATAAGAATTGAATCAACAACAAGGTCGGCTTCAAGGAGCCAAGCCGCCGATGACATGCATGCGCCGGACATGACCGGGCATTGATCCAGCTCAAACATCGGTGAGTCCATCGGGCTACCTCTCGCCCAAGCGTCTGGTCAGCCGCTTATGGGAGGCTCCATGTTCGAGATGTTGCAACTCGTCGCCCGGACCGACCCGTTGCAGCTCTTCCTGGCGGTGCTGATATTCGACATTCCCCGTTTCACGCTGTCGCTGTTGTCGCTGGCATTCTTCGGCATGCGTCGATCGACCGCCGGGCTGCCTGCCGAGGGCACCACGGTCAGCGTCATCATTCCGACCTTCAACGGCGGGGCCGGTCTCGAACCAACAATTGCATCACTTCACCGGCAGACATTGCGGCCGGTCGAAATTATCGTCGTGGACGATGGCTCGACCGATCAGACTCGTGCCGTAGCGGAGCGGGCACGCGCGCTCGGCCTGGTGGATATGCTCATCTGTCATGGCACGCGTTGCGGCCGCAGCCCGGCGATCAATGCCGGCGCCCGATTTGCCAGCGGCGATCTCATTCTGACCGTCGATGCGGATACGGTTTTCGAGCCTACCGCCGTAGCGCGGCTTGCGGCCGTGTTCCGTGATCCATGCGTTGCAGGCGCGAGTGGCAATATCGCGCTCAGCAACGAACGCGACTCGCTCTGGACCGGACTGCAAAGCGTCGAGTACCTGATGTCGATCAGCGCCGGCCGTTCCATATTGGACGTCGCCGGCGCGATCGCGTGCCTGTCTGGCGCCTGCTCAATGTATCGTCGCGATGCGTTCCTGCGGCACGGCGGACTCGATGTCGGGCCCGGCGAGGACTTGGAGTACAGTTTGCGGCTGCGCCGCCTCGGTTATCTCATTCGCTTCGTTCCCGACGCCTGGGCGGAAACGGACGGCCCGGCAAGCGGCATAGGCTTGTTGCGCCAGCGCGCGCGCTGGGATCGCGATGCGTTGAGAATCCGATTCATGATGTACGGTGAATTGAGCTTCTTTCATCCGTTCGAACGCTTGCCGGACACGCTACAGAGGCTGGACTTCATCGTCTTTGACCTCGTCCCGACGCTAGCATTGCCGTTCTACCTGGCTTACATCGTTCTGCTGTTCGGCTCGAGCGCGGCCTCATTTCTCGGTGCGATCTACGTGTTGCTGCTCTGGATCTCTTTTTTCAACATGGCGCTTGCGTTCGTCATGTTCAATCGAACTATTGGCTTCTTTGCTCTTGGTGCGTCGCTAATCTTCCCCTTCTATCAGGGTGTGTATCTGAAATGCGCCCGGTTCTTCTCCTACTCGTCGGAGATCATCTTCGCCACGTCGCGCCACGACGACTTCGTGCCACCGCGTGTTCGTCGAGCCCTGCTGGAAGCCCCGGTTTGAGGGCACCGCGCAATGGACATCAAAATCAACCGCCTCGATCCCAGCGTACCCGATCCTGTCGAAAGCCGCCGGCGCGCGGCGGGACGAGTGGTACGGTTCGTCTATGCTGCGATCGTGTTCGGGGTCCTCGCATTCTTCGTCATCTATTTTGGCGCGCCCGTTGTCTATCTCGGTGGGCCCGGCACCGTCACCTCGCCGCGCCAACTCGTGTCACTGCCTTATACCGTGCAGGTCACCAAAATCGACATGGAGCCTGGCGCGGTCGTGAAGGCAGGCGAGGAGATTGCGGAGGTGGTTTCGCCGGAACAAGACAGCATTGTCGCAACCTATATGCGCGCGCTGGCGGACATCAACGGCCGCACGGCGGAGTTGCGGATCAAGGCTCGCATTGCGCAAGAATCGCTCACCGCAGCGCGCGCATATTTGCAAGTGACCGAAGAGGCAGCGAAGCAAGTGAACGCCATGACCTCCGCAACGGTAACGTTCCGTATGGAAGTTCTGCGAGAACGCGCTTCTGCCGGCAAAGCAGTGGTCTCCCATGAGGCCGAAGTGGCGGAATCGGCCGTGCAACTCGCTTCGCTGGATGATTTCATTCAGCAACTGCGCGGCCGCCTGGACGAGGTACAGCGCCACTTCGGCCAAGGGAAAGTCTTCGCCCCCACCGCCGGCGTCGTTTCGACCGGAATCGCGCAAGTCGGTCAGTCCTTGACGGCAGGCGTTTCGATCGCCGAAATCCTCGATCCGGCCGACACCTTCGTCGACTGGTACATCCCGAACGAGCGCCTGATCGAGCCGAAGGTCGGCAAAGATGTCTTTGTCGTGTTCGGGAACCGGCGCATCCCCGGGAAGATCGCGCAGATACTCCCGGTCTCGGCCGTGTACGCCGGAACGCAAATGCAACTAAGAGACCGGCCTGCGACGCAGATTGCGCGCATCCGGTTTGATCCAGGCACTTCGGCGCCGCCGCTCAACTCCACCGTCTATGTACACATGCATTACAGCAGGCTCGCTGCTTGGGTGGCCAGCGCGCTGGTCCGTGTCTTTGGACTTTACTGAACGGAAAACCCCGCCCAGCAACCAAAGCGGCAAAGCATGCAGATCGAAAGCAGCCAAACGGTGTGTCCGGCGTGTGGTGCCGAAGGTTTGCAGACTTTTCCAGTGATGCATCACATGATCTGCGCCTATGTCGGACCGGAGTACGACTTCGGGCTGCAACCCAATGGATATTCTTGCCCCAAATGCCGCCGGAACATCGCCTCAAGTGACGCCACTTGCGAGATTGTGGGGGTGAGCGCGCGCTGCCCGCAGTGTCGGAGGGAGATGGTGGTGTCGTCAGTCGCTCGACAGGTATCTGCGGGAAGGAACGATTGACGAGAGCTTCGGCCGGTCGCGGAGGCCGCCTTCGAGCCCGAGCGGACCAGTAGAGGAGGTAGTCTCGTCGTGTCAGCTGTGCTGTCACGAGGCGACGTTGAAGTCGTGCATCCGTCGGTCTTGGGCCCAAAAGATGACGTTTAATCGTTAGGTCAGGCATGTCAGGAGCCCATTCCTGTCTGATCGCCAGCTCCTTCGAAAATAGCGATCGGGACCACGAACGTTGGGAAAAGTGGCGCGTTTAGCGGGATGGGGCACCGCACTGGAGAAGAAGCATGCGAACCGTAACTCTCGCGATGATTGTAGTTGCCGCAAGCGCGGTTGCCTTCCAAGCAACGGCGCAACAGCAAAAGGCCGCGCCTAGCGAGCAGACCAAAGACGAGATGCGCACTGACGTAGACAAAGGGCTCAAGACGAGCGAGCCCAATGAGGAGATGCAGCGCGAGGCAGATAAAGGGGCCAAGACACGCAATTCAGGCGCGTCCGGATACGTTGCCGACCAAGACAAGCCGGGCGCCTCTGCGCATCCCCCGGGCCAACCGGGGAGTGAGCAGACGACTGGTTCTGGCAGCCAGACTGGCCCTTCGAAACAAGGCCGGTAGTCATCGCTTGGCCCGACCTCGCGCGCACACGACGCCGCCGATCCTGTCGCGCGCTTCGAGTCATCCCTCCGGCACGCCGGCGAGGCGCAAGCCCTCGAAGTAGCGTTGGCGCCGGGCGAGATAGACCGGATTGTCACCCTTGGCGTTGATGCGGTAGCGGCGGATCGTGAAGCCGGGATCGAGGGCAAGTCCCGCTTCGGCGATCGATCGCGCCTCGTTCAATTCGCCCACCAGCGCCAGGGCGGTCGCAAAGTGGAAGTGCGAGAGCGCGTGATTGCGGTTGAGTTCGAGGCTGCGGCGAAACCAGCCGATGGCTTCATGGTCTTGCTTGATACCCAGCTTGGCCAGCCCGACAAACATGTACCACAGAAAGGCACGCGTATCGCGTGGGGACAGCCGAAGCGCCTCCTGAATGTGACCCTCGACTTCCTCGCAACGGGCGGATTGATATTTGCCGAGGCCGATGAACCCGTGGGCATCGGCCAGATTCCGGTCGAGCGCCAGAGACCTGCGGCATTGGGCGATGCCGTTCTCGATACGGTTCGTCTGAATCTGCACGGCGCCGAGCAGCATGTGGGCTCTGGGGTGATCGGGGGCATGGAGCAACACGCCGTTCAAGGCCGTCTCCGCGGCTTGAAAATGAGTGTTGACGTCGTCGGCCATGAACGCCGATCCCACGGACACCTCGACCTGGGCCGCAGCGACCGCTGCTTCGATGTTGCCGGGATCGAGCGCCAGGGATCGCGCGAAGAAATCCCTGGCCTCCGTCAGGAGTGCGCGAGTGACGCCTCTGTTCTGGAGCGCTCGGCCCTGGAAATACAGATCCATCGCGTCCGGACGGGGCGATCTTTCCGCGCGTCGCGCTTCGGCGGCGATGAGCTCTGCATTCAGGGTGTTGGCGAGGCGCGACACGATCTCGTCCTGCATGTCCAGCAGTTCGGCCGCGGGCTTGTCGAAGCGGTCGGCCCAGACGTGGCTTCCGGTCTCGGTGTCGGTCAGCTGCGCATTCAGCCGAAAGCGGTTGCCGCCGCGCTGCACCGAGCCTTCCAGCACGTAGCGCACGTTGAGATCGCGGCCGATTTGCCTGGCGTCGACGGCCTTTCCCTTGAAGGTGAACGCGGTGTTGCGGCCGATCACGAACGAGCCGGCGATGCGCGACAAGTCCGTCGTCAGGCTTTCGGTCACACCATCGACGAAATAGTCCTGCGCGGGATCGCCGCCGATGTTGGCGAAAGGCAGAACGACGATCGACAAATGCGGCATCGAAGCCGCCGGCGGCTCTGCGGTATCGGATGGCCGCGGTGTGTCGCCGGACACGTGATCGGCTTTTCATCGACGACCAGCATGTAGCCGCGGCGAGGCATCGTCTTCAGAGCCGAGCGGCCGGCGTCTCCCAAAGCGCGCCTGACGTCGCCGATCGCCTGGACGAGAGAATCCTCCGTGACCTCGCAGTCCGACCAGACCTCGTCCATGATTTCGTCCTTGCTGATCAGTTGCCCAGGCCGTGTCGCAAGCAGCCGCAGCACCGCCCAGGCGCGTGGCCGCAAGGGGACGATGTCGCCGCGTCCGTCGCGCAAGGTTTCACGGGCCAGATCCACCATCCGGTCGCCGACGAGGATCGGGGGCTGCGACGAGCTCAACAAGAACGCCTCGTGGAACTTGCTTTCGGAAAATTTCGGCGGAGTTTCGGGACGCTCGGATGATTGTACAGCATTATGTTGCAGCTCGGGGTGGCAAAACGCCCTACGGCCGTCAGTATGAGGTACCCCATGATCCGGCCTCTGATCCTTGCTGCGTTAAGCTTCTCGATCGTCGGCCTTTCCCCCGTCACGGCGGCCGACAAGAAGTACGGCCCCGGCGTCAGCGACACCGAGATCAGGATCGGGCAGACCGCTCCCTACAGCGGCCCGCTCTCGTCGCTGAGCCGATTCGGCCGGATCGAAGCCGCGTATCTCAACATGATGAACGCGGCTGGCGGCATCAACGGCCGCAAGGTGACGCTCGTTTCGCTCGACGACGCCTTTTCGCCGACCAAGACGGTGCAGCAGACGCGAAAGCTCGTCGAGGACGACAATGTGCTCGCGATCGTTGGATCGATCGGCACGCCGACCAATCTCGCCGTGACGAAATATCTCAACAGCAAGCAGGTTCCGCAGATATTGGTGCTCGCCAGCACTCCGAAGCTCGACGATCCCGAGAACCTGCCGTGGACGACCACGTTCATGATGCCACAGCCGGTCGAGACCAGGATCTATGCCGACTATTTGCTGAAGACCAAGCCTGACGCGAAGGTCGCCGTGATCTATCAGAACGACGATCTCGGGAAAGGCAATTTGGCTGGCTTCAAGGCTGCCCTGGGATCGAGAGCCTCGACCATGGTGGTGGCAGAGGCGGCCTACGACATCATGGAGCCCACGGTCGATTCACAAGTGGTGGTCCTCAAGGCGTCCGGCGCCGATACCTTATTCCATGCCTCCAATGCACGCTTCGCCGCGCAAGCGATCCGCAAGGCGCATGAGCTCAACTGGAAGGTCCAGCATGTGCTGCTGTCTGGCGTCAGCAGCATTTCGGCCGTCCTGCGTCCGGCCGGACTTACAGCATCGACGGGGGCGGTCAGCGCGTTCTGGCTGAAGACGTCAGAGGATCCCATGTGGGATGACGATGCCGGCATGCGGGAGTTTCGGGCCTTCATGAAGCAGTGGGCACCGAACGACGATATCGAGGAGTCGATCTTCCCGTATGCGACCGCTCAAATGATCGTCGAGGTCCTGAAAAGGTGCGGCGACGACCTGTCGCGGGAAAATCTCATCAGGCAGGCCACTAGCGTCCAAGGGCTCCAGCTGCCGACATTTCTGCCCGGCCTGACCATCAACGTCACCCCGTCGAGCCGGATCGGCTGGACAAAGGCCAGGATGGCGCGTTTCAACGGCACCCGATGGGTGCTGCTGGATGATTTCGTCGGCAACTGACCACAGATCGAATCCTGAAATGACACTGTTCGACGGGATCCGGCCATGACCGGCCGGCTGAATGTCGCGATTGTCGGCGCGGGGATCGGCGGATTGTCTGCGGCGCTCGCGCTGAGCGCGCGGGGCCTGAACGTCACCGTCTTCGAGGGAGCAGAGTCGCCGCGTGAGGCCGGGGCAGGGCTCTCCATCCCTCCGAACGCGCTGACCTTGCTCAAGCGTACCTCGCTTTGCGAGGCGATCGAGCAGATCACCACGAGGAGCCACGGGCTGACGCTGCGAATGTCGCAGGGACAGCCCGTGTCAAGGCCGGGTGCGCCCATGGCGCTGAGCTGTCAGATTCACCGCGTCGAGCTGCTCGAAATGCTGCTCGGTGCGGTGAAAGGACCCGTCCGGTTCGGACATCGCTGTATCGCCGTCGCTGACACGCAGCGCGGAGCGCGATTGACCTTTGCCAATGGCGTGGTCTGCGATGCGGACGTGGTGATCGGTGCTGACGGCATCCATTCTGTGGTCCAGCGGCAGATCGGCCTCGTGGCGCGCCCGACCAGCGAAGGCGTCGTGGCGTATCGCGGCCTGGTGCCAGCGGAAAAACTCGCGTCGGGCCTGGAGCTGCGAGGCCTCAACATGTGGATGGGGGATGGTCGCAGCTTCATCTGCTTTCCGGTGTCGCAAGGGCGATTGATCAACATCGTCGCGTTCGTCCCGAGCATGCGTGACATGGAGGAGACCTGGTTTGCGCCGGGCGATGTCAGGGCGCTCGCGGGTGAGTACGAGGGCTGGGATGCGCCGGTCCAGGACCTGATCACGGCGCTCGATCACACCTTCCGCTGGGGCATCTACGATCGGCCGCAATTGCCGTATTGGTCGCGCGGGCATGTCACGCTGCTCGGTGACGCCGCCCATCCGATGGTGCCGCATTTCGGCCAAGGCGCGGGACAAGCCATCGAGGACGGCTTCGCACTCGCCGTCCTGCTGGAGCACGCCGGACGCGGCGAGATCCCGGCGCGACTGAAAGCTTACCAGGATCTGAGGCTGGAGCGGACCAGCCGCGTGCAGGCAGCCTCACGCCTTGCCGGCCGATTCTACCGATCCGCCGGCGGCGATCCCGCGGAGCAGGCGCAGAGGATGCGCGGTTGGATGTCGGCCGCGGAGTGGATCTTTCCTTACGACGCGGAGAAGGCTGCTTTGGCCGTCATTCGGGGAACCGCAAGCGCAGCCTGCGCCTCGTGACCTCGTTCAAGCTGATGCTGCGGGCTTGATCGAGCATTTCTCCAATTTCAGGACAAGAACCGGAGTTCGATGCACGGAGGCGAGGCCTAGACATTGCGGCGATCGCCAGTCGATCCATGAGTCCTGCAAATGAAGGGTGCTTTTCGATGAGCAAGCTAGATGATAACAAGGCCGTCGTCGGCCGTTGGTTCACCGAGTTCTGGGGCGAGTCGGTCAATCTCGGCGTCATCGACGAGATCGCGGCTCCCGACATGCTGCTCAAATATTCGCTGCATGAGCCGAGGCGTGGCCGCGCCGACATCAAGGCGTTCATGACCGACTTCCGCGCCGCGTTCCCCGATCTCAACTTCTGGGGCACCGCGGAGCTGATCGCCGAGGGCGACTATGTCGTCGGTCAATGGGAGGGCGGTGGTACCCACACCGGCCCGGCCTTCAACGATTTCCTCGTCGGTGGCCTTCCGGCTGCGACGGGCCGCAAGATGCGCTTCACGGGTACCACGGTGCTCAAGGTCATCGACGGCAAGATCGTCGAGGAAATCGGTCTCGATGACGGCGTCACCGCACTGACCCAGCTTGGGTTGCTCAAGGCGGCGGCCTGATCGCAACGCTTCCGCACCATCGGCATATCCGATGTCGTTGAACGAGGCTCGCACGTTGTGCGGGCCTCGTCTGCTCTTACGCGCCGGGCGCATATGATGTCTTTCACATCGTCGGAAATCGGGTGGCGACGTCTCCGGTATCGTGGAAACTAAAGCCGATGACCGCAGCGTCCGTTCAGTTCCGAAAGCAGTCGCCCGTACTGGTCGCGGATGATCCGCGATGGGCCCGCGTCCTTGCGCGAGACAAGGCCGCAGATGGTCATTTCTGGTATTCGGTTTCGACGACGGGGGTCTATTGCCGGCCGTCCTGCCCCTCGCGCGCGGCGAACCCTGAGAATGTCCAGCTTCACGACAGCCTGGCGGATGCCAAGGCGACCGGATTTCGGCCGTGCAGGCGTTGCAATCCGGACGGGCCTTCGGTCGAAGCCGGGAATGCCGCGCTGGTCGCCAGGGTTTGCCGCATGCGGCGGCAGCCGGCTTGAGCTCTGGTTATTTTCATCGAATCTTCAAGGCCGCCACCGGACTGACCCCGAAGACCTACGCCGCTGAATTCCGCGCCCGGAAGGTTCGTGACGGTCTGGTGTCGTGCAATTCCGTCACCGAGGCGATGTACGACGCCGGCTTCAATTCGAGCGGGAGGTTCTACGAAAAGTCGACGGGGATACTCGGCATGACGCCGTCGCAATATCGCGCCGGAGGGGCGAACGAGGAGATCAGGTTCGCGGTCGGCCAGAGTTCTCTCGGGCCTATCCTGGTCGCGTCGAGCAGGAAGGGCGTCGTTGCGATTCTTCTTGGTCATGACGCGGAGGAGCTGGTCCGCGATCTCCAAGATCGCTTCCCCAAGGCGCGCCTGATCGGCGCCGACCGGGACTATGAGGCGATGGTCGCGCGCGTGGTCGGCCTCGTGGAAGCGCCGGAGATCGGTCTCGATCTGCCGCTCGACATCCGGGGCACCGCGTTCCAGCAGCGAGTTTGGCAGGCGCTTCGGGAGATTCCTGCAGGTGGCACGCTCTGTTATGCGGAGCTCGCACGGCGGATCGGGGCGTCCAACGCTGTGCGGGCCGTTGCCGGCGCCTGTGCAGCCAACAAGATCGCGGTTGCCATTCCGTGCCACCGCGTGATCCGCAACGACGGGTCGACCTCTGGATATGCCTGGGGCGTGGAGCGCAAGCAGGCCCTGCTCGACAGGGAAGCCTCGCGCGCCAGCTGAACCTGCCGCGCGGCCAGAGCTTTTCTCAATTTGAAAGCAAGCATCGGAGTTTGAGCAGGAGCGCGTGCGCGTAGCGTCGATCATGAGGACAGATAAGGAGCGACACCATGAACCTCATGACATCCAGCAAAGGAGTCGAGGACCGATGTCGCTGAGAGATTTCAATGCGATTGCGGCCGCGCGGGGCGATGGCCTGGATCCGAAGCTGCGCGAGCTGCTCGAGCGATCTGCCGTGTCACCACATTCCGAGTTGGTCGTGCGGCCTGATGGGATGCTCCAGTCGGGCCCCAATCCGGGATGCGGGGAGTTGGAGAGAATGTCGGCGGTTGTGGTCTTGCTTCAGCAGCACCTCGCTACCCGCGCGAGGTGAGGGCGAGTTCGGGGTGCAGATCAGGTCATCCGGGACCGTGCACTTGCGGAAACCCGCGCCCACGGCCTGCCGTGGAAATAAATTGCCGACATCCCCCTTCGAATCTGGCGCAATCGTGATGGCCGGACGATTTGCACGGTTGCTGTTGCTGTGAGAAAAGGGGCTATGCATCCGAGGAAGGTCTTCAACTGGCTGATCGCATTCGCCGTGGCGGCAGGGCTCCTTGTGGCGCCCCTGTCGGCGCCGGCGATGGCCGCATCGCAGATGGCGGCCGTCGCCGACGAGATGCAGGCGATGGCGGACGATATGCCGTGCTGCGCCGACCAGCAGGACCAGAAGGCGAAGGACTGCGGGTCCTGTCCCTTCCTCGCCCTTTGCATGCTGACGATCACCATGCCGCCTCGCGAAGCCGGCGCGCTGGTCGACCGCATGGTCTCGCGAGGCACTTTCACTCTGCCCGACGATCTGCTGATCGATGGGCTCGGCGAACATCCGCCGGATCACCCACCTCGAACCAACGTCTGACCGGCGCCCCGGCGCCGGAGTGTTGACGCGCGCCCGTTGAGGGCGCGCGACGAAGCTCGCCGCTTCGGCGGTCCATCAGACGTTTCGAGGACATGACATCATGAAGACTACCAGTGCTGCGCGTGCGTTTGCCGCCGCGCTGCTCGGCCTCACCATCATGGGAGCGCCGCAGCTCGCCTTTGCCAACATCAAGGACTACGAATTCCAGCTCGTTGAGCCGTCCGTCCAGGCCGGCGCCGACAGGATCGTCACGGTCAGGCTGGTGAACAAGACGACGGGGAAGGCGGTGCCGGACGCCGTCATCTTTGCCTCCCGCCTCGACATGGCGCCGGACGGCATGCAGGAGATGGCCACCAAGGTGACCGCCATGCCGGGCACGGAGCCGGGGACGTACCGCTTCAAGGCCACCTTTGGCATGGCGGGTCGCTGGCAGCTCTCGCTTGGCGCCAAGGTGCAGGGCGAGACCGGCACGGTCGAAAGCAAGCTCGTCGTCACGGCGCAGAAATGAACCGCGCCATCGCGACGGGCGCGGCCGCTGCGATTTGCGCAGCGGCCGGCGCCGCCTTTCTCGTCGGCGGAATGCCGCGAGGGGGCTCGTTCGCCGCCCAGCCAGTCGTATCAGCCGTGGCAGCCGCCGAGCGCGGCGAGCCGATCTATTACCAGGATCCGGACGGGAAACCATTCTACTCGCTCACGCCGAAGACGACGGCCGACGGCCGCGCCTGGCGCGCTGTGCCGGCGGGAGCGGACGTCAGCTTCGACGATCCCGAGGACGCGCCGGCGGAAACCAGGGCTGCCGACGCGAAGGCCGACCGCAAGATCAAATACTACCGCAACCCGATGGGACTGCCAGACACCTCGCCTGTGCCGAAGAAAGACTCCATGGGGATGGACTACATCCCAGTCTACGAGGGTGAGGACAGCGACGACGGCAGCATCAAACTGTCGCCGGGCAAGATCCAGCGTACCGGTGTCAGGTCCGAGCCGGCCGAACGCCGCGCCATTAGTGTGACCGTGAAGGCGCCGGGCACGATCCAGCTCGACGAGCGCCGCGTCTCGGTGATCGCGATGCGCGCCGAAAGCTTCGTGCAGAAGGTCGCCGACGTCACAACCGGCACGCGCGTGAAGGCCGGTCAGCCGCTGATGGAGATCTACAGCTCCGCGATCGCATCCGCGGCGGCGGACTATCTCGCGACCATCAGCTCGAAGACGATCGGCAGCAACGAGGTCTACGGCCGCGGCTCGCGCCAGCGGCTCGTCAACCTCGCCGTGCCGGAAGGCGTGATCGCGGCGATGGAGAGCTCGCGCATCGCGCCCGTTACGGTGCAGTGGTCGGCGCCGCGCGACGGCATCGTGCTCGAGCGCAATGCCATCGAAGGCATGCGCGCCAATCCCGGCGACGTCTTGTTCCGCATCGCTGACATATCGCTGGTCTGGGCGCTGGTCGATGTCGCCGAGCGCGACCTCGGCAATATCGCGCTGGGCCAGAGCGTCACCATCCGTGCCCGCGGTTTTCCGGGCCGCAGCTTCACGGGCGTCATTGCCGTGATCTATCCGCAGGTGAACCGCGAGACGCGCACCGCGCGCGTCCGCGTCGAACTTGCCAATCCCGATCTGGCGCTACTGCCGGACATGTATGTCGATGCCGAAATCGACACGGGCGGTTCCGCTGCCGTGCTCGCCGTTCCCGACAGCTCCGTGCTCGACACCGGCAGCCGGCAGGCGGTCCTGATCGATAGGGGCGACGGCCGCTACGAGCCGCGGCAAGTGAAGCTCGGCCGCCGTGGTGCCGGCTACGTCGAGATCAGGGACGGCCTTGCGGAAGGCGACGCGGTCGTGACCTCCGCCAACTTCCTGATCGATGCCGAAAGCAACTTGAAAGCGGCTTTGAAGGGTTTTGCCGAGGCTCAGGGGTCGCAATCGACCGAGCCGGCGGCCGGCGGCATGGGAGCGCGCCCATGATCGCCCGCATCATCGCCTGGTCGGCGCGCAACCTGCTGCTGGTGCTGTTCGGCACGGGCTTCGCGGCTGCGGCCGGACTCTACGCGCTGGTCCACCTGCCGCTCGATGCCGTTCCGGACCTCTCCGACACACAGGTGATCGTCTACACCGAATATCCGGGGCAGGCGCCGCAGGTGATCGAAGACCAGGTCACATATCCGCTCGCGACCGCGATGCTGACGGTCCCGAAATCCAAGGTCGTCCGCGGCTTCTCCTTCTTCGGGGTCTCGTTCGTCTACGTGATCTTCGAGGACGGCACCGACATCTACTGGGCGCGGTCGCGGGTGCTCGAGTTCCTGAACGGCGCGGCGTCGCGGCTGCCGGCAGGCGTGACCCCCGGCATCGGTCCGGATGCGACCGGCGTGGGATGGGTCTACCAATACGCGGTGATCTCCAAGGAGCTCAATCTCGCCGACACGCGGACCATTCAGGACTGGAATCTCAAATTCGCGCTCGCCAAGGCGGAGGGCGTCGCGGAGGTGGCGAGCGTCGGCGGTTTCGTGAAGCAGTACAACGTCGTTCTCGATGCGCAGCGGATGCGCGACCTTGGCATCACCATGCAGAAGGTGCGGGATGCGATCCGCGCCAGCAATGCCGACGTCGGCGGGCGGACCGTCGAGCTGTCCGAGTTCGAATACGTGATCAGGGGGCGCGGCTATCTCAAAAGCATCGACGATCTCGGCAACATCGTCCTGAAGACGGACAAGGGCACGCCCGTGCTGTTGCGGGACGTCTCACGGGTCGAGCTGGGCCCCGACGAGCGGCGCGGCATCACCGAGCTGAACGGCGAGGGAGAGGTCGCCAGCGGCATCGTGCTCCAACGCTTCGGCATGAATGCGCTCGACGTCATCGAGAATGTCAAGAAGCGGTTCAAGGAGATCGCGACCAGCCTGCCGAAGTCGGTCGAGATCGTTCCGGTCTACGACCGGTCGAACCTGATCTACGCGGCCATCGACACGCTCAAGCACACGTTGGTCGAGGAAAGTCTCGTCGTCGCGCTGGTGTGCGTCGTGTTCCTGCTGCATGTCCGCAGCGCGCTCGTCGCCATCCTGATGCTGCCGGTCGGCGTGCTGATGGCGTTCGGGGCGATGAAGCTGCTCGGGATCGGCTCCAACATCATGAGCCTCGGCGGCATCGCCATCGCGATCGGTGCCATGGTGGACGCGGCGATCGTGATGATCGAGAACGCCCACAAGCACCTCGAACGCGCGGGGCTGGGCAAGTCTCGCATCGCCATCCTGGTCGAGGCGGCCTCGGAGGTGGGACCGGCACTGTTCTTCAGCCTGTTGATCATCACCGTGTCGTTCATGCCGATCTTCACGCTGGAATCGCAGGAAGGGCGGCTGTTCAGCCCGCTTGCCTTCACCAAGACCTTCGCCATGGCGGCCGCCGCGCTGCTCTCGGTGACCCTGGTGCCGGCGCTAATGGTGATCTTCGTGCGGGGGCGGATCGTTCCGGAGCACCGAAACCCGATCAACCGCGTCCTGATTTGGATCTATCGCCCCGTCATCAAGGGCGTGCTGCGGGCGAAAACACTCGTCGTGCTGCTCGCCATTGCGGCGCTCGCGGTGACGATCTGGCCCGCGCGCCAGCTCGGCACCGAATTCATGCCTAATCTCAACGAGGGCACGTTGCTCTACATGCCGACGACGCTGCCGGGCATCTCGGTCACCAAGGCGGCCGAGCTGATACAGACGCAGGACCGGATCATCAAGTCGTTTCCGGAAGTGGCGTCGGTCTATGGCAAGGCCGGCCGCGCCTCGACGTCGACCGATCCGGCGCCGACCGAGATGTTCGAGACCGTGGTCAATCTCAAACCGAAGGAGCAGTGGCGGGCAGGGATCACCATCGACGGACTGATCGCCGAGATGGACAGGGCGCTGCAGTTTCCCGGCGTGTCGAACGCCTGGACGATGCCGATCAAGGCGCGCATCGACATGCTGTCGACCGGCATCCGGACGCCGGTGGGCGTCAAGGTCATCGGCACCGACCTTGTCGAGATCGACAGGCTCGCCAAACAGGTCGAGCAGGTGCTGCGGGCGGTGCCCGGGACCTCGTCCGCCTACGCGGAACGTGGCATCGGCGGCTATTACCTGGAGATCACGCCCGACCGATCGGCGCTCGCGCGCTACGGGATCATGGTCCAGGACGTTCAGGACACCATCGCCGCCGCGCTCGGCGGTCAGACCGTCACCACGACCGTCGAGGGTCGGCAGCGCTTCACCGTCAACATGCGCTACCCGCGCGATCTCAGGGACAACCCGAACAAGATCGCCGGCGACATCCTCGTTCCCATGCCGGCAGGCGGTGCCGTACCGCTCGCGGAGGTCGCCACCGTGCAGATCGCCCGCGGCCCGACGTCGATCCGGACCGAGAACGCCCAGCTCGCCACCTATGTCTACGTCGACATCCGCGATCGCGACCTCGGCGGCTATGTTGCCGACGCGCAGCGCGTCGTCCAGGCCAGCATCCAATTTCCGCCGGGCTACTATCTGGTCTGGAGCGGTCAGTACGAATATCTGGAGCGGGCCGCCGCACGTCTGAAGATCGTCGTGCCGGTGACGCTGCTGATCATCTTCCTGCTGCTGTACCTGAATTTCAGGTCGGTCACCGAGACGCTGATCGTCATGCTGTCGCTGCCATTCGCGCTGGTGGGCGGGCTCTGGCTGATGTGGTGGCTGGGGTTCAATCTCTCGGTCGCGGTTGCCGTCGGATTCATCGCGCTCGCCGGCGTCGCCGCCGAGACCGGCGTCGTGATGCTGATCTACCTCAATCACGCGCTCGCGGAGATCGAACAGCGCCGCGCCGCCGAGGCGCGGAGCGTGAGCCGGGCCGACCTGCGGGAGGCGATCATGGTGGGTGCGGTTGAACGGGTCCGGCCGAAGATGATGACGGTCGTCGCCATCATGGCGGGATTGCTGCCGATCATGTGGAGCACCGGCACCGGCTCCGAGATCATGCAGCGCATCGCCGTTCCCATGATCGGCGGGATGATCTCGTCGACCTTGCTCACTCTGATCGTGATCCCGGCGATCTTCGGGTTGGTCAAGGGCTTCCGATTGCCGCATGAGGAGCAGGACCGGAAGTATTATCCGCCCGAAGCCCATCAGGGAGCGAGCGATCGGCTGGAGCGGTTATCCGCGAGCTGATTGCTCCCTGCGCTCCGCCATGAACGGGAAAAAGTGGCATCAGCCGGAACGTTCGCGAAGATGATTGAGTTGAAAATCATGCACGTTGCGGCACGGCTGATGGCCTGACGGAAACCACTCTGCGGCGGATTCGCAGCGCAGCCGCTCGGGGATCATGATGTACAGGACTGCGATATACGATGAACTGCAGCAGGTGGAGCGCGAAGTCGTCGAAGGCGAACGGCGGCTCGCAGAGCAAGAGGCGCTCATTGTCGAGATGAAGCAGCAGAATGAGGAGACGGCCAAAGCAGAAGCCGAACTCGAACGCATGCGGACAGAGCAACGATGCCGCGATCAGGACCGGCAACGTCTCCTCTCGCTGCTGCAACCCTGAAACGATGCCCGTGATGAATTCCCGCCGCCGTCGTGGCGGCCATATCGCGCGATGATCGAGCGATCTTGATTGCAGCGCTCGACGCTGATGTTTGCTGGTGGCGACAGGGACGACGGCACGCTTCAGGGCTGAAGCGGACGCCGGGCTGACAGTCAGCCCGGCGAGAGCGGCGCCTGGCAGCGTCGGGACCGTTTGCCGGAGGTTGGTGTCTGGCAAGCGCGAAAATCCGTACCCCGCCGGGCTTCCCCTGGGGCCCAGCATGGACTATCACGCTGCAACGCAAAAATCCCTCCAAAAGACCCCATGATCCGCCTCGACAACGTCAGCAAGCAAGCCGGCCACCAGATCCTGTTCATCGAAGCCTCCGCCGCCCTCAACAAGGGCGAGAAGATCGGCCTCGTCGGCCCCAACGGCGCCGGCAAGACCACCCTGTTCCGCATGATTGCGGGCGAGGAACTGCCCGATGAGGGGCAGGTCTCGACCGATCGCGGCATCACCATCGGCTATTTCAACCAGGACGTCGGCGAGATGAGCGGCCATAGCGCCGTGGCCGAGGTCATGAATGGCGCGGGTCCCGTCAGTGAGGTCGCAGCCGAGCTGCGCGAGCTCGAGGCCGACATGGCCGATCCTGACAAGGCCGATCAGATGGAGGAGATCATCGCGCGCTACGGCGAGGTGCAGCACCGCTTCGAGGAGCTCGACGGCTATGCGCTGGACGGCCGTGCGCGCGAAGCGCTGTCCGGTCTCGGCTTCAGTCAGGAGATGATGGACGGCGACGTCGGAAAACTCTCCGGCGGCTGGAAGATGCGCGTGGCGCTGGCGCGTATTCTCCTGATGCGTCCCGACGTCATGCTGCTCGACGAGCCGAGCAACCATCTCGACCTCGAAAGCCTGATCTGGCTGGAGAAGTTCCTGCACGATTACGAAGGCACGCTGCTGATGACCTCGCATGACCGCGAGTTCATCAATCGCGTGATCTCCAAGGTGATCGAGATCGACTCCGGCTCGCTCACCACCTACACCGGCGATTACGAGTTCTACGAGCAGCAGCGCGCGCAGAACGAGAAGCAGCAGCAGGCCCAGTTCGAGCGCCAGCAGGCGATGCTTGCCAAGGAGATTAAGTTCATCGAGCGCTTCAAGGCGCGCGCATCGCATGCCGCGCAGGTGCAGAGCCGGGTGAAGAAGCTCGACAAGATCGAGCGGGTCGAGCCGCCGCGCCGCCGCCAGAGCGTCGCCTTCGACTTCCCGCCGGCGCCGCGCTCGGGCGAGGACGTCGTCGCCTTGAAGAACGTCCACAAGGGCTATGGCGCCAGGCGCATCTATGACGGACTCGATTTCATGATCCGCCGCAGGGAGCGCTGGTGCGTGATGGGCGTCAACGGCGCCGGCAAGTCGACGCTGCTCAAGCTCGTCGCCGGTGCGAGCGAACCGGACCAGGGCACCGTGGCGCTCGGCGGCAGCGTCAAGATGGGCTATTTCGCCCAGCATGCGATGGACCTGCTCGATGGCGAGCGCACCGTGTTCCAGTCGCTGGAAGACCAGTTTCCGACCGCGGGGCAGGGGAGCTTGCGCGCGCTCGCCGGCTGCTTCGGTTTCTCCGGCGACGACGTCGAGAAGCGCTGCCGCGTGCTATCGGGCGGCGAGAAGGCGCGGCTCGTGATGGCCAAGATGCTGTTCGATCCGCCCAACTTCCTGGTGCTGGACGAGCCGACCAACCATCTCGACCTCGCCACCAAGGAAATGCTGATCACGGCGCTGTCGGATTTCGAGGGCACCATGCTGTTCGTCTCGCACGACCGGCATTTCCTGGCGACGCTGTCGAACCGCGTGCTGGAGCTGACGCCGGAGGGCATCCACCAGTACGGCGGCGGCTACACGGAATATGTCGCGCGGACCGGGCAGGAAGCGCCGGGCTTGCGGTCGTAGTTGCTGGTCCGGAACTCGATCGGTCCGTCATCCAGCTACCCCACCGCGCAGAGCGCGGAGGGGTAGGCCGTGCGGTCCGCCGAGATCAGATGCCAAGCGCGCTGGAGATTTCGCCGAGGGTTGCTTTCTCCGCGTCGCTGACCTGAACGCCTCCACCGAACAAGCCTCCGCCTTCCGAAGCGGCCTCAGCCGTCTTCTGACTGATTTGCTGCAGCCAGCCCTTGAAGGCCGCGGCATCATCCGGCGCTTTTGCAGCCAGCAGCGTGGCAACTTCGCGCAACGAGTTGATCGTCTTGCTCTTGATCTCGGCCGGTGCGCTCTGGCCGAGTTCTGCTTTCAACCCGTCATGAGCGGCGGCCCGGCCGTCGCTCGTCTGGAAGTCGGCGACCACCGCCTTTACCAAAGGGTTGGCATTGGGATCGGTGGCCGCCTGGGCGAGCGCGGTGCCGCCAGCAAACGATTCCTTCAGAAGGCCAAACAATCCGCTCGGTGCGGCAGCCGTGATCGCCATGCCCGCATTCATCGGGCTTCTCAAGAGCAGCGCCCATTCATCCTTGGTGAAATTGGTCTTGTCGGCCATGAGTCTTCTCCTTTCCACCTGCCGGACGGGAGGCTGCGAAACACCTCCCGTCGCTTGAGGTGTGGCGAGTTTTGCGGCGTGTGGCGTCTCAGACTTTCGCCAGCTCGTCGAGCTTGGCACGAAGATTGTCGATCACAGGCTTTGCGATCGTGCCGGCCGGCGTCGCCGAGACCTTGTCGCACATCTCGTTGATGGCCGGTGCCGCCGCGACGATCAGCTTGGCAAGCGTGCGTCGTGCCTCTGGAGAAAGTTTGGCCGCCCGCGCCGTGATGCCATCCAGTTGTGAGATGGCGTCGTTGATCTTCGGCATGGCCGCCTGCGCGCTGGCTTCATCGGTGATGGTTGGCAGTTGGGCCTTCAGCGTACCAAGGGACGAATTGACCTGGTTCGCGAGGTTCACCCCGTCAACGGTCAAATCCGCGGGCGCCATGCCCACAGTTGCGGTTGAGGGCCGCGTGGCAGTTGTACTCTGAGCGACCGTCTGCTCGGTCGGACGTTGAAGCGCATAGAAGAGAAAACCGCCAAGGATAACCAGCGCGACAAGCCAATACGGCCATTGCGTCCGGCCGGCGGCGATGGCGGCCTGGCTCGCGGCAGTGGCGCCGGAAGCGCCGGCGATCCGGCTCCCTGCGGCGGCAGCCGTCGCCATTCCGCTGCGCGTTTGGTCGATCAGGCCCGAGGCGCTGAGTTGATCACCGAGTCCCCTAGGGATCGCCGCCATGAATTGATCTTTCTGCGAGCGCAGAAGTGATGCCAGTCCGTTTGCATCTACTCCGGCCTCATGCTGCTGCCGGCCGAGCATGCCAAGGACCAACGGGCCCACCACGGCGAGCAACGACTTGCCGCCGGCATCGCCCATTCCCGCGAAGTTGCCGATCGCTTGGCCCATAGTATCCATGGTTCGGCCTCCAAGCAGTCCGGACAACATGCTCGAACCCATCTGAGCAAGGCCCGGAGCGCCGGAGCTGTGCAGCAGATCGATGGGATTGCTGCTTTGCTGTTGGGACAGCAGTTTTGACAGTTGATTGGCGCCAGCCGGGGTTCCGACCAGATCGGACAGGCCGGCGAGTATCGCCGGGATGGTCGCTAGCGCGGCCTTCTGCACCGCGCTTTGGTCCATGCCGAGAAAGGAGGCGATCTTCGCGATGACTTCAGGGGTCAAGAGCTGTTGTGCAGCTGAAATGAGATTGACGGCCATGGCGGTCTCTCCACTACGTTGCAGGTGTGTTGATGCCCCCATAATTTGATGTGACAGACTTCGATGGTTCCGAACCTCGCCTATCACGCAAGCTGAGATTGCACTGATCGCCCGACACTTTGATCCAGATCAATGGTCTTGCGGTGCGGGTCAACTGTGACGAGTTCCCCATCCGGCGCATCTAATTGAGAGGCATCGCTAATTCGCTGATGAGCCAAAACCCGGCCATCGTGATGCTCTCACGTGATTTTGCGAGCAATGCAGGAGGATGGAAACGCGGCAAAGCGTCCCCTGTGTCCACACGAGCGGCGGTCGAACCGGATAACTTGGATGACCCATTCGAGGAGGTGGCGATGCGGATGCTCCGTTGGCTAATCCTGAGCAGTGCGACGATCCTGGTGATCACCTCAGCTACTGCTCAAACTTACGATCCCAGGAACCCTGTCTGCCTTCAGAAATGGGAGTGGGGTGGCAGCACCTATTTCGAATGCGCCTATACAACATGGGATCAGTGCCGGGTGGCGGCGATCGGCCTTGCAGCGATGTGCCTGGAGAACCCTTACTGGCGGCGACCGCAGCCGAGGTTGTCAGGGGGCCGGCTGCGTTCTTCCGCTCCATACTGATGCGGCTTACTTACCTCGACGTGCTCGGCTACACGGAATATGTCGCGAGGGCGGGGCAGGAGGCGCGCCGGGGTTGCGGTCGTAGTCGTAGAGGTAGCCCGGATGGAGCAAAGCGCAATCCGGGTTCATGCCGTACGGACGGTCGTGCCGTGTGTCCGGCAGTCTAATACGTATAGAACATCCGCTGGATTTCCTTGGTGTCGGTCGTCTTGGTCAGCGCCAGCATCAGGAGGATCCGCGCCTTCTGCGGATTGAGCGTATCCGAGACGACGAAGTCGTGTTCGTCGTCCTTGGCTTCCCCGTTGCGCGCGACAATGCCGTTGCCGACGCGGCTGCTCCGCACGATGACGACATTCTTCTTACGGGCCTCGTCGAGCGCCGGCTCGACCGCGGGCCGGGCGAGACTGCCGTCACCGACGCCGGCATGCACGATCCCCTTGGCCCCGGCGGCGATGAAAGCGTCAATCGCAACCCGGTTCATGTTGGCGTAGCCGTAGACGATATCGACTTGCGGCAGAGCATCGAGGCTGGAAACGTCGAATTCGGAGTCCGCCGTGTGCCGGCGCGTCGATTGACGATAGAAGTACGGCTTGTTGCCCTGCATGTAGCCGAGGAAGCCGAGTTCCGGGGTGCGGAAGGTGTCTGCCGTCGATGTGTTGTTCTTGGTGACGTCGCGCGCCGCGTTGATCTGATCGTTGAGAGCCACGAGCACGCCCTTGCCGACGGCCTCGTCACTGCCTGCGAGGATCACCGCATTGAAGAGGTTGATCGGCCCGTCGGCGCTGATCGCCGTCGATGGCCGCATCGCGCCGACGATGACGACGGGTTTTTTGCTCTTGACGACCAGGTTCAGGAAATAGCTGGTCTCCTCGATCGTATCGGTCCCGTGCGTGATCACGATCCCGTCCACGTCATCCTGCGCGAGGAGCGCGTTGACGCGCTTCGCAAGCTTGAGCCAGTAGTCATTGTTCATGTTCTCGCTGGCGATCTGGAAGACCTGCTCGCCCTTGACGTTAGCCACCGTTTTCAGTTCGGGGACGGCGTTCAGGAGGGTCTCTATGCCCACCGTGGCTGCGGTGTAGCCGACCACGGTGGTGCTGCTCGCGCCGCTGCCGGCGATCGTGCCGCCGGTGGCCAGAACCATGACGTTGGGCAGACCGGGGCCCCTCGCGTTCGCAGCCTCGAGACTGATGAGCAGCGCGAACAGCACACTCACTGTCGCCATGATCTGATGACGCACTCGCAGTTGCCACATCTTGACGTCCCCTTCCTGGAAAGCCTCGTCGATGCGCCCCGTTTCGCTCAGCACTGCATGATCCGTCAGCCGGAGCTTTCTGTCTAGGGTTGTGATAGCGTCGGATGGGTTGGTTCGGATGCGCGGCGCCCGCGGGGAGGCGGCGAAGGCTCTCCCGCTCTATAGTCGGGTACAAGAACGCGAATGCCCGGGCCTTCGCCTCGCCGAAGAGGCTTCAGCCTCGCAGGCGGGACAAGCCCGGGCATCGTGAGTTCGGGGGAGCGGGCGATTGCTCGCTAAGGCAGCAGCAAATTCAAGGAAGCCCCGGCTGCGCAGGCGTTACGCGCTGACTTCGCACTTCTTCATGAAGCTGCTCTTGGCGGCGCCGGCGAGCGGCTTGCCATCGGCGCTGAGGGCCTTGGGCGCGCAGGCGTCCGCCTTGCACTTCTTCAGGAACGAGGTCTTGGCGGCGCCGGCCAGGGGCTTGCCGTCCTTGCCGACGGCCTTGCTCTCGCAGGTGTCATCCGCGAAGGCCGAGCCGGCCGCAAAGGTGGCAACGATCGCTGCGAGGAAAATCCGCTTCATCATGGGTGTCTCCCTAAACCAGACATGGCGAGCGGATTGGAGCCGCGAATCGTGGCGCAATCAAGCAGGATCGCGCGCAACATGCTCAATCGCAGCTGTTTCCATTCATCTGTGGTTCAGATTCCGCGCGCCAGCAACGCCTTGAAATCGGCCCGCGAGCGCTGCGCCTCGGCGCGCGCCACCTCGGAGGCATCACCGAGGCCGAAATAGCCGTGGATCAGGCCGGCACCCTCATGATGCCTGACGGGCACGCCGGCAGCTTCCAGCGCCCGCGCATAGGCGGTGCCTTCGTCACGCAGCGGATCGAACCAGGCGGTGGTCACGACCGCCGGCGCGAGGCCTTTGAGCGAGGCAGCGCGGAGCGGGGAGACGCGCCAGTCGGCGGCGTGAGCGGGATCGGCGAGGTAGTGGCCGCAAAACCATTGCATGGTGGCGCGCGTGAGGAAGTAGCCTTCGGCATTCTCCGCGCGCGAGGGAAAGCGCGCGTTCTCGGTGGCGTTGCCGTAGAGGCCGACGGCGTCGGTCACGGGATAGACCAGCAGTTGCGCGGCAAGCCTGATGCCGGCATCGCGGCAGGCGATCGCGGTGCTGGCCGCGAGATTGCCGCCGGCGCTGTCGCCGGCAACGCCGAAGCGCTTGGCATCGCCGCCGAATTCCGCGAGGCGGCCAAACACGTCGCTGATGGCCGCGAAGGCGTCCTCGAAGGCGCCGGGAAAGCGGGTTTCCGGCGGACGGCGATAATCGACGGAGACGACGACCGCGCCGGTGTCGATCGCGAGATTGCGCGCCTGGCGGTCATGCGTTTCGAGATCGCCCGCGACCCAGCCGCCGCCATGGAAGAACACCACCGTCGGCGCAGGATTGGTGCCGGCCCGGTAGACACGCGCATCGAGCGGCCCGGCGCCGCCCTTCACCTTGATATCCTGCACGCTGTCGACAGGCGGCGGCGGCACCGCCGAGCGCGAGGCAGCCAGTTCGCGCAAGGAATCGCGAGCGCTCTGTGGCGTCATCGTGGTGGGATCGCGCAGCGGCAGCAGCGGAATGATCTGGGCGATGACGGGATCGAGCGGTGCAGGCATGATGATCCTCACAAGGGTTCTTGGTCTTGGTTCTTGGTCTTGCTTGCGGCCTAGCATAGATTTGGCGCGCCGCATCGGCAACCGGAGAGGCGTTACGATTGCAATGCGCGCGAATATACGGGTAGGGAGGTTCTAGGGTGGAATTCGAGACGCTGATCCAGTCGCGCCGCAGCGTGCGCGGTTTCAAGCAGCAGCAGGTAGATCGGGCCGTGATCGAGGCGATCATCGAGAGCGCCAAGCGCGCGCCGTCGTCGATGAATACCCAGCCCTGGCACGTCCACGTGCTGACAGGCGCGCCGCTGGAAGAAGTGCGCCGCCGCAACATGGAGGAGATGGTCGGCGGCGCCAAGGTCAAGCGCGACATCGTCAGCCATGGAGAGTACCAGGGCGTGCACCGCAGCCGGCAGGTCGACATCGCCAAGAAGCTGTTCGGGGCGATGGGAATAGCGCGCGACGACAAGCCGATGCGCCAGGACTGGGTGCTGCGCGGCTTCCGCCAGTTCGACGCGCCAGTCTCGCTGGTCCTCACCTATGACCGCGTGCTCGACCCCGGCGCGGTCTGCCATTTCGATCTCGGCGCGCTCTGCTACGGCATCGTGCTCGCGGCCTGGGACCGCGGTCTCGGCTCCGTCATCAACGGGCAGGGCATCATGCGTTCCGACATCGTGCGCGAAGTCGCCAGAATTCCAGAGGACGAGGTCATCATCACCTGTGTGGCGATGGGCTATCCCGACGACAACTTTGCCGCGAACGCGGTGCGCTCGGATCGCGAGCACAATGCGGAGTTCGTGCGCTACGTCGGTTTTGCCGATTAGCACGACGATTCATGAGGAGGAGAATATTCTCTCGCGGAAATTTTTGGTGCGGAGTTGTTACGGCCTCTTGCAATCTCGATCGTGCAGGAGGAACAATATGCGGGCTAAAAGGTTTGTTGCTGGCGCGAGGGAATTGATATGCGGCGGCTGGCTAGCCTGGTTCGGTGGTTCTTCGGTCCGCGATTGCGGCGCCCGATCGATGAGGATCCAAGTCTTCCCTTCACACCTGAAGAGTTCGGCAGGCTCATACGCAGCGGAAGACGCGAGGACATGAGGCTGCTTGCGGAAGGCCTGGCTCGCCGATCGATGCCGCAGCGGGCCAAATTCCGGGCCACGCACTAGAGCGCGATGAAGCGCCATCGCGAAGACGAGGTCGACGTGCTCACCGCGTGAGCGCGACCTGCTTGAATGATCTCACCAGCACCTTCTCCAGCTTTCCATTCATTCCGCAGAGAATGTTGTAGGCCTCCGTGCGTGGCATGGTCGGCTTGTAGTGACGGTGCTCGATCAACGCCGCAAAGATGTCGGAGATGGTGAGGATGCGAACGATGTCGCTGATGTTCTCGGCGCAGAGCGCGTCCGGATAGCCGCTGCCGTCGAGATATTCGTGATGGTGCCTGACGGCATCGAGGATCTCCGGCGTAATCTTGTCGTGGTTTTTCAGAAAATCGTAGCCAGCGGCCGGATGGGTCTCGATCATTGCGCGCTCCTGCGGATCGAGCCGGCCGGGCTTGTCGAGGATGGCAAGGGGGATCTGGGCCTTGCCGATGTCGTGGAACATCGCCGCCGTGTACAGGCGCTCCAGGTCTGCGGGTCGGACGCCGAGGCTCAAGCCGAAGTCGATGGCGACGCCGGTGACCAGCAGGCAATGCTGGTAGGTTCCCTCGTGGTGGCGCCGTACCGTCGAGAGCCATTCGGACAGGCCGTGCTGGGTGATGCGATCGGCGATCTGGCGACCGGCTCGCCTGGTGCCGTCCACGTCGAGCGGCTCGCCAAGCATGACGGCGGTGAACATCGAGGCGATGGCGGTCGCCGCGGTCTCGACCGCGTTGTCGGGCTCGGCCGGATCATTCGACGAGGCCGACGCCGGGTCGGCAGGATCGGACAGCGCCGCCAGCAGTCTGGTCCGGGTGAGCATCGCCGGAAGCACGAGAGTCGCGCCGAGCGCGTAGGCTTGTGAAATGCCGACGTGAGAGGTGTGCTCGAGCAGGAAGATGCGCTTCTTCGCCTTGGCGAGCTTGCCGGCGCGCTTCTTGATGGCGGCGATATTGTCGACGTCGCGCAGCTCCGCGCGGATGATGACGGCGGACGGTACCTGCGCCAGCTTGGCATCGGCATCGAGCCGTTCGCCGGCAACGGTAAATCTCTCTTCGAGGATCGAGTGAATGCGCGACAGTTTGTCGGACGTGTCGGCCAGCACTTGCACGAGAGGGCGCGCGGCCTCCGTCTCCCGGATACCGCCGTCTCGATTGACGGGGTCTTGTATGGTTCCCGCGTTCTGCACGGTCTGACCTGGATGTTACCGCACTTGCGTTCAATTCGCTGGATGCATGATCGGGTTACTTGCTCTGGGCCGCGCTCTCGGCCTTGGCCTTCGGCTTCTTCTTGCCATCTGAGGTGATGAAGTGAACGCCGGCCGTAGTGCCGTCGATCCAGACCAGCTCGCAGCGCCGGTAAGCCAATCCGGTCGACGACAGCAGCATGAAGAACTCCTTGGCCTGGAGCACGTCGAGCGTGCCTTCGACCTCGAGCTTCGCGCCGGTTTGCGAGACGTCGAGCAGGACGCAGCTGCGCCGCCACGTGCCGTCCGAGCCCATCAGGTTGACGGGTTGCTTGTGATCCATCCTTACGCGAGCCGCCTTTCGACCGTCGAACCTCATTTTCTATCCCCCATTGTCGCGCCGCGATGTCACCGATCGTTCGTTTTGGCGCTTGCCGCAATTTCCCCCCAGCGCACCGTCCATTGGCTGGTCGACAGAAGCAGGGTCTCGTAGATGTGGTGTGCGCGCTCGCGCTCGGCGAAGGAGAGCCGCGTGCCGCGGCGGTTGCTCAGGATCGCGAGCGTGGTCGTCCAGTTCAGCCGCGACGCCCGGCAGGCCATCACCAGGCCCTCGCAATCGCCGTCGGCCATGATCTGCTCGACGACCTCGATCGGAGCGCCTGACAGCACCGACAGCGCCGTGAACAGGCTGGCGGTCTCGCCGCGGATCGCGAAGCGGTTCACCGTGGAATCGTTGAGCTTGCCGACGCGATTGAGCGCGACGATCTCCGGCCGTGCGCCGGCATAGTCGGCCGGGCAAGGGCGCGCTGGCGCGGCTGTTTGGGCGGGCGGCACGGCGGAGGCGTTGGGCTTGGCCGACGCCTTCTGGCCGGGTGGGGCGGAGAGCAGCTTCCGCACGACGAGGTCGGGCGTGCCGGGCCGCAGCACCAGCGCCTTTGCAATTTCGCCGTCCTCGTCAGCCTTCGCGATCAGCGCGGCGTAGGCCGCATCGGAGAATTTGGTTCCGGGGTTCTTGATCAGCGCGAGGCAGATCGGGCTGCCGCACTGCACAAGCGCCTCGGTCACGACCGGCTCGATGTCGTCCCGGGCGGCGATCGCGCGTTGCTGCCGCTCGCCGCTGGAAGCCGCGACGGCCGCAAGGTCGGCCGCGCCGAGTATCTGTGATTTGAGCAGGACGGGACATGCGACGTCCGGATCATCGTGCGCTGCGAGACGCCGCAACGTCTGCGGCGGAGCCACCTTCAGCTCGGCGAGCGTGGTGCTGAGCTGAGCCAGTGCGCGGGCCTCGACCCGCTCCGTCAATCGGAGCAGAACGCCGTCGACCACGCTGGCAAGCAGTTCCTGTGACCGGTCGCGGCTGCCAGTGAGCAACTGCACAATGCCGGCGAGGATGCGGTCGCAGCGGTCAAGCGGACACGTTGCGGCCGCCTGTTCCAATTCAACCAGAATATCTGCAGGCGAATTTGCCATCATGGCAGTGGCCTGTGCTCAAAATATATATCGACTATTCAACGCCCCTGATTGCGCCGCACCGCGGTTAATTTGAAATTTAGGTATTGAACGCTGGGGTATTAATGCACCGCCGATACAACCGGAATCGCTATCGAAATTCGGCGAGGCGAGTTGCGACGACTTGTCCTTTGAGATGGGACACTCGCCAATTGATGCGTAACGGGTAGGATGATTCTTTCGCTCTATCGGGGGCACCGAAAGGGGGGAGTTCAGATCGGCGGTATTGCCGTACGCGCGTCGTTCAGGACGCGATTTTTCATTTGTCATGAGCAGCATTGATGGTGCGCCATTGCTGGCGCCAAAGAGATTTCGGTTTTTCGACGTCGACGAGTTTCGCAGTTCGATACGCGGGCTGAACATCGAGTTCACGCCGTTCGTGCGTAGGATTGCGACCGAGCAGATCATCCTGCATCTGCCCGGCTGCGACGTGAACGTCACGCGCGCATTCCCGCGCGTCGTGGATGGGCAGCTTGTTGACGATTGCACCGCGATCGGTTTCGCGATGGACGATCTCGAGGTGCCCGTTCGTTTCAACGGCGCGCAGCGGGATCGCTCGGTCATCGTCGTCGGCAGCAGCGGTGCGGCCTACAACGCGATCGAGGAGGTTCAGCGTCAGGTCGGCTCCGTCGTGTTCAGGCCGGAGGTGAAGGATCGTGGCTGGCCGGAAGCGAAGTCGAACTTCAAGCTGTTCGAGACCAGCGACCACGCCCTGCATCGGTTGCGGCGAACCGTCACGGAGGTGGTCGCCGCCGCATCGGAGCCCGTCGAGGCCGCCGAGGTGCCGATGAAGGCGGCCGCGATGCGGGAGTCCCTGCTCGCTGTCGTCGATGCGGCCATCGCCGACATCGTTCCGGCACGATGGACGGTGTGGCCGAATGACGCGCGCAACTTCAAGATCTTCCAGGACATCCGCGCGCTGCTCTCCGGCGATCTGTCTCAGCCCATCTACAGCGAGGACCTCGCACGCAAGCTCGGCGTGCCGGTCCGCACCATGCATGACGTCGTCCGCCGCTATCGCGGCATGAGCCTGCACCGTTATTTGCGCCTGCGCCGGCTGTGGCTGGTGCGCCAGCGGCTGCTGGGCGGAGGAGCGGACAGCGTCAAGGCCGTCGCGCTCGCCTTCGGCTTCTGGCATCTCAGCGACTTCTCCAGAAGCTATCGCGACCAGTTCGGCGAGACGCCGTCACAGACGCTGGAGCTCAGACGAAAACGTTAGTGCGGCCAGCCCGCCGTTTCGTGCTAACGTGCCGGCTATGAGCAATCGCATCCTCGTCCTCTACGGTTCCTACCGTTCCGACCGCATGGGCATCCGCCTTGCGAATTTCGTCATCGAGCGGCTGCGCGGGCGCGGCGAGGAGGTCGAGTTCATCGACGCCAAGGCGATCGGCCTGCCGATGCTCGACCGCATGTACAAGGAATATCCCAAGGGCTCGGCGCCCGAGGCGCTGGAGAAGCTGGCCGGGCAGATCCGCGGCGCCGACGGCTTCGTCTTCGTCACCGGCGAGTATAATTGGGGCATCCAGCCCGGGCTGAAGAACCTCACCGACCATTTCCTGGAGGAGTGGTTCTGGCGGCCGGCCGCGATCGTGAGCTACTCCGCCGGCCGATTGTCCGGCGCGCGCGCATCGACCGCCTGGCACGGCACGCTGTCGGAGATGGGCATGGTGGTGATCTCGAGCACCATCGGCGTCGGCCCGATCGCGCAGACATTGTCGGCCGAGAGCGAGCCGATCGGCGAGGGCGGCAAGGCGCTGGAACGGTCGTTCCCGCGCTTTGCCGACGATCTCGCCTGGTGGATCGAGGCGGCGAAAGCGCAGCGGGCGCGCAAGGCGCCGCCTTACTAAGCCGCCCTGACTTCGCTGAGGAAGCGGTCGAACTGGCCGGCGAGGTCGCGCGACTGGGTCGAGAGCTGCTCGGCTGCGCCCAGCACCTCGCTGGCGGCCGCGCCCGTGTCGTCGGCGGCGCGCTGCACGCCTGAAATGTTGGTGTTGACCTCCTGGGTGCCGCGGGCGGCCTCCTGGACGCTGCGGGCGATCTCCTTGGTCGCAGAGCCCTGTTCCTCGATCGCCGCCGCAATCGCGGTGCCGATCTGGTCGATCTCGGCGATGACGTCGGCGACGTTGCGGATCGCGGCCACGGTCTCGTCGCTCGCGGTCTGGATCGCCGTGATCTGCTCGGAGATCTCGGTCGTCGCCTTGGCGGTCTGGCCGGCCAGCGATTTCACCTCGGACGCCACCACGGCAAAGCCGCGGCCCGCATCGCCGGCGCGGGCGGCCTCGATCGTGGCGTTGAGAGCGAGAAGATTGGTCTGCTCGGCAATGCTCTGGATCAGAGTGACGACGTCGCCGATCTTCTGCGCACCCTCGGCGAGTGCACGCGCGGTGTCGCCGGTGCGGCGGGCATTGTCGACGGCGCGAGCCGCGATCTCCGTGCTCTGCGCGACCTGGCGGCCGATCTCGGTGATCGAGGAGGTCAGCTCTTCGGTGGCGCTGGCGACCGTCTGCACGTTGGTCGAGGTCTGCTGCGACGCGGCGGCGACGACGGCGGCCTGGCTGTTGGTCTGGGCTGCGGTCGAGGTCATCGACTGCGCCGTGCTTTCCATGGTGGAGGAGGCCCGGGACAGGCCGCCGACGAGCTCGGTGACCTTGGCCTCGAAGGCGCGGGTGAGCTCGTCGAGCGCCTGCGCGCGGCGCATCTTGCCGTCGTTCTCGGCCTGTTTCTCGGCGGCGAGGCGGTCGGCGCGGATCATGTTGTCCTTGAAGACCTGGACGGCCGCGGCCATCGCCCCGACCTCGTCGGAACGCGCGGCGCCCGGGATCTCTTCGGCAACCTCGCCATCGGCGAGCCGCGACATCCGATTCGTCAGGCTCACGATCGGCGCGCAGACGCGGCGGTGGACGATCACGATGAGGCCGGCGCTGGCGATCAGTACGGCGAGGAGGCCGACGAGTGCGATCGTGAAGCTGGTGCGCGCCGCGGAGGAGGCGCCGGCGAGGATCTGCTCGGCATTGTCGTAGAAGGCATCGCGGACCTCGATGATGGTGCTGAGGCCGCGCTGCGTGGCGGTGTAATAGGTGTCCACGTCGTGTTCGTACTTGCCGGTGACCGCACCGTCCTTGGCCAGCTTGAGCTCGCGGCCGAACTCCTCGACATAGATCGTGTTGAACTTCTCCAGCGCAGCGGCGACGTTCGCCGGCGTTGCCGGATTGCCGCGCAGTTCCAGCAGCGACATCACGATCTGGTCGTTGCGCCCTTGCGAGCGGCTGATATCTGCCTTCTCGGCATCGGTCGCCGGCTTCTTGCCGCCGACGAGATTCTTGTGCAGGCTGGAATTGAAGCCGCCGACGTCGCGCAGCGTCATGGCGATGTTGGCGTAGCTGGCCTGCCGGTAGGCGTCGCCGTTGAGGATCGCCATGCGGCGGACCTGTTCGTTGAGCAGCGCGGTCACGCCGCCGTTGAGCACGGCGTTGTCGGCGACGATCTTCTTGGCAGCGTCCTTGCGCGCCTCGGCCGGCCCGGCCAGCGCCTTGTTGATGGCCTCGCGCAGCGCCGTGAACTTTGCATCGATGCCGTCGATATTGCTGCCGATGGTGGTGCCGTCGTCGAACGGGCCGGGCAGCTCCTTGCGCAGCGCGTTCATCTTGTCGCGCGCCCCATCGGTCTGCTTGCGCAGCTTGTCCTGCTCGGCCAGCAGCGCGGGATCGATGCTAGCGGGTCCGTAGAGGATGTTGGTGGAATAGCCCCGTTCGGGGTTGAGATAGCGCGGGATGTCGCTGACGGCCCGGACGATCGCAAGCCGGCCTTGCGCCTCGGTGATCCGCTCCATCGTCTGGTATTTGGTCACCGCAACGTAGACGGCGAGGCCGCCGCCGACGGTCGAGAGCGAGACGATCGCAGTGGTCAGCAGAGTACCGATTTTCATGTGCAGTCCGGCAATTGGCGCGGGAGAGGAGAAAGATATTCTCGTAAAAATAGGCGGACCATCTTAATCGCCGGTTTACGCTGGCGGCCGCTATGCTTGGTCCGCATGCGTCCATTCGTCCAAGACGCCGTTCCGATGAAACTAGGCGTAGGTCGCGCTCACGGTCCCGAACGGGCCGAAGTCGGCAATGTACGTCTCGCCCGCCTTCGGCCGCAGCATGCCGGTGAGCGTGCCGGTGCTGATGGTCTGTCCGCCCTTGAGACCAATTCCGGTTCGCCACAGCTCGTTGGCGAGCCAGGTCAGCGGCACCAGCGGATGATCGATCGCCTCCGCCGCGCTGCCGCGGCGCCTTTCCACACCATTGCAATTCAGCACGACCTCCTGATTCGCGATGTCGCGGCTGCGCCAGTCGGCGATCGCCTCGCCAAGGACGATCGTCCCCGATCCTGCGCCGTCGGCCAGGATGGCCGGCATCGGTGGAAACGCCGCGTCGTGGACGAAGCGGCATTCGGCAAGCTCGATGCCGGGATGCAGCGAGGCGACAGCATCGCCAATCTCTTCGACGGTGTACGGCTTGGCGCGTGGCGGCAGGTCCGCGCCGAGGCGTGCCTGATACTCGACCTCCGGGATCGGGCTGCATTGCCTCGCATGCTCGACGCTCGCGGGCGAGGTCTTGATCAGCGGCGCGAACACCCGCCCGTAGATCGGCGAGGAGGTGCGAAGCTGGCGCTGCAGCCCGGGCTTCATGCCGGCAATCTTCCAGCCGACGACGGCCCAGCCCAATTCCTCTTCCACCATCTGCGCGACGCGGTACGCCGTGTCGGGGTCCGGCGGCACAAGATGCGCATCGAGGCCGCTTTGCTGGCGGCTCTCGCGCCGCAGACTGGCGAGATGGCGGGCGAGCTCGCGTTGTCGGGACAGGTCCATCGGAGCGTCTCCCATTCTATCCGGCCGTGCGGGCGAGGGCGGTGGACAGCACCGCCTCCAGTTCGTCCTGAACCTGATCGAGCGCATCAGCGCTGCGATTGGCGCGGCACATCGCGACCGTGCCTTCGATCGAGGCCACGACGAGCGTGGCAAGCCGCTCCGCGCGCTCCGCAGCCAGCCCTTCGCGCAGCAAGGCAGCGCGCATGATCTGCCGCCAATCGGCGAACACTCCGTCGGCGAGATCGAGCAGATGCTGCTGCGCCGTCTCGTCGTCCTTGTCGGAGCCTTCACCGACATAGCGGTCGACGGCGACGGCCAGCACCGGACAGCCGGCCTCGAAGCCAGTCGCTTCCAGCCTGCGACGCCACGAAGCGACGAAAGCCTCGAGGCCGCCGATCACGCCGTGCTGGTTCATGGATTTCTCCAGGGGAACGGCCACCTGCTTGCCGGCGAAGGTCACGGCCTCGGCGATCAATTGCCGTTTGCCATCCGGGAAGTGGTGGCTGATCGAGCCGCGCGGCGTCGCGGTATGGCGGACGACGTCACGCATGCTGGTGGCATTGACGCCGCGGCGGCTCATCAGGTCGGCGGCGCCGGCGATCATCTTGTCGCGTGTGGTGGCGGTGGTCATCGGGAGTTCCACAATTGGCTGCCCTCCATCTAGACTATGACGCTTGACATAGGCAAGCTATGCTGAAATATGACGCGTGTCATAGTCATGCGGAGGTGCCAGCTTGACCATCATCACCGTGACTGCGCCGGCCGGACGGCTTGGCCTACCGCAGCGCCGGCTTCTTGCGGAAAGTCTGACCGACGCCGTGCTTGAGCCCGAAGTCGGTCAGCACGCGCCAGCGGCGCGAATGGGTTTTCAGGTGCATTTCCACGACCTGCCGCCCGACAGCATGGCGATCGGCGGACGGCTGCTGTCCGACCAGGACGCACCGCGCGACATCATCACCGTCAATATCGCGGTGATGAACGCGGCCTGGCCTGCGGCGGTGCGCGCGGAGGTGATCCGCAACATGCTGGCGCGGCTTGCGGAAGCCTGCGGGATGCCGGCGCCGTCGCCGACATGGTGGGTCAATTTCGAGATCATCGACGAGGGCAGCTGGGGATCGCGGGGCGGGGTGCTCTCGATCCTCCAGCTCCTCGACTCCGGCGTGTTCACGCCGGCGCGGATCGAGGCGATCTGCGCGGCGATTCAGGCGCCGGCCTGATCTGCTGCCAACACCAACAATCTGGAGAGAAGCACATGAGCGAAGGTCAGATCCGCACCGAGGTGCACGGCCACGTCTTCAAGATCATCATCGACAACGCCGCGAAGAAGAACGCGTTCACCCCGGTGATGATGGAGCAATTGTCCGATGCGCTCACCGAGCTGCACGACAACGAGGCCTACCGCGTCGGCGTGATCTGCGCCGACGGCAGGGATTTTACTGCGGGACTGGATATGCCGAAGTTCTTCGGTCCCACCGCGGAGAAGCGCAACATCAAGGACGGCAACGTCGATCCGTTCGGGCTTAGCAAGCGCTGCCGCAAGCCGATCGTCACAGCCGTGCAGGGCATCGTCTTCACCATCGGCATCGAGCTGATGCTCGCCGGCGACATTGTGGTTGCGGCCGACGATGCGCGCTTCTGCCAGATGGAGGCGAAGCGCGGCATCGCGCCGCTCGGCGGCGCGCATTTCCGCTTTCTCTCGCGCGCCGGCTGGGGTGATGCGATGTATCACCTGTTCCTGTGCGACGAGTTTTCGGCCGAGCGCGCCCATGCGATCGGCCTCGTCCAGGAGATCGTGGCGCCGGGAGAGCAGGTCGAGCGGGCGATGGCGCTCGCCGCCATCATCGCGCGCAACGCGCCGCTCGGCATTCAGGTGACCAAGGAAGCGGCGGCGAAATACATCGAAGGCGGCGAGGCGGCTGCGATCGCCTACATCCCGAAAATCCGCGATCGCGTGCTCGGCAGCGCCGACGCGATGGAGGGCATCCAGTCCTTCATCGAGCGTCGCGCGGCGCTCTTCCAGGGCCGCTGATCGCAGGCGGCTACGCCGGCCGGTCGAGCTTCGACAGGATCTCCAGCGTCGCGCCGTCGCGCTCGCCTGCGAAATACCGGGTGAGCGCCTCGCCGAAGACGGGCTGGTCGGACACCGCGCCGAACAGCGTCATCGAGGAGCGGAATTTGGCGTCATCCGGCGCGCCGAGGATGGCGTTGATGGTACGCCCCTCGACGGCGAGGACGAGGCGCGTGCAGTCGGTCAGGCGCGGGCCGAGCGTGGGGTGGGCGAGATAGGCCTCAGCCTCCGCCCGCGAGCCGATGGCGTAGCGCTGCGACATGGCGCTGAAGCCGAGGCCGGTGATTTGCGGGAAGACGAACCACATCCAGTGGCTCTGCTTCCGTCCCCGGGCCAGCTCCTCCCGGACGGCGTGAAAAACCGGGTCCTGGGCCCGGATGAAGCGATCTAGATCGAAAGGATCGGTCATAGGATACCTTGGGACGCCTAGACGGGCCGTTGCCGGCCGCGATTATGCCTAACTTTTGGCTCCCAATGTGGTAGCTGGTATAGAGAATCTCCGGGTGGGGGTGGGTCCCCCGGGGGTCGATTTGGGGATCTGATGGTTTCCGACCGCGTACGCGCCGAGAGGCTGTTGTCGTCGCGCCGCCGTATTGGGCGGACCGAAACGATACTGCTGTCTCTGGCCGCCGTCGCGCTGGCGCTGGGTGCCGCCGCCTGGGTTGCGGATATCGGCGACTCGGCCCCGTTGGTCACCGCGTCCTTGCCGCCCGCCAATACCCCTTCGTTTGACGACCGCTTCGCATCGCTGTCGGGCAACCCGCCTGCTCGTGATCTGGGCCTGCGGACGATCGAGCGCTCCGCCCTGAACGCGGTCCAGCTCAAGCTCCGCGACGCCAAGGCGATGCTCGCCCAGAAGCTTCAGGGCGACGAGTGGCGCTCGACGCTGACCGATGACGACCGGCATGCCGTCGAGGAGCAGAGACCCGCGCAGCGCGCCGACGCCGTCCCGATGCCGCGCTCGCGTCCGGTGCAGGCCGATTTCGCCTCCCAGGTCGCCTCCAGCCAGTCCTATGCCGACACCAGTCCCAAGGTCGATAACCGGAGCTTCTTCGAAAAATTCACCGACAAGATCAAGCTCGCCTCGCTGACCCCCGGCGATGGTCTGTTCGCCAAGGGGCCTGATCTCGCCGCCCTCGGCTACGATTCGCGCACCGCGGTCTACGACATCAAGGCCAAGGCGCTTTACCTGCCGAGCGGCGTCGCGCTGGAAGCGCATTCGGGCATGGGCGCGCTGATGGACGACCCCGACCATGTCGACCAGCGCATGGTGGGCGCGACCCCGCCCGCGATCTACGATCTCAAGCCGCGTGAAAAGCTGTTCCACGGCATCCGCGCGCTGCGCCTGACGCCGACCGAGGGCACAAGCGCGCTCGGCCGCGTGGGCCTGCTCACCCACAGCTACATGCTGGGGCCGCGCGGCGATTCCAACGGCTGCGTCTCGATCAGGGACTATGACCGCTTCCTCAAGGCCTGGGACAATGGCGAGTTCAACCGCCTCGTCGTGGTGCCGAGCCTGGGCGGATCGGCGACGGCGTCGCAACGCGCCAGCACCGCTTCCTGATATTCGCCGGACGGCGGGGCTGCCGTTTTCCCTTCGTTAAGCCGTCATCGTCCAGAAGCAGCCCATGAGTGATCCATCAAAGTCCGAAACCCCGTTGCGTACGACGTTCAAGATCCGCCTGAACGGTGACACGCTGGCGATCGCGACCGTCGGCCAAGCCTATCAGTTCCTCACCAACTTCAAATCTGTCGAGTGGATGGAATTCCGCGCGCTGCACGAAGACGCGGTCGCGGCCCTCGAAGGCGCCGCCGAGAACGCCATGCTCGCGGTGCAGGCAACCAACGCCGTGCGGGCGCTGTTCGTGAGCGCGAAGCTGCTCTGAGCGGTATGCTCATTCCACAAATTGCGGCGCGACCGTACGCCGTCTTACGCATACGGCGCGCGGTCGAACCGCGCGCCGTGCTCGTTTCGCTGGTCAGGACGTGGACAGCGCCTCAATGCCTGTCGTCGCCGCGACCGTCGTCGTCATCGTGGAAGTCGTGGTCGCCGCCGTGCCTGAAGCCGGGGTCGATGCAGGCGAAGTTGCCGGCGTCGTTGCTCGTGCCGCTGCCCTTGTAGGACGCGATCTTCGGGTAGACGCAGAGCGGCCGGGTGCCGCGCGTTCAAGGAACTGCAGCGGGCGCTATCGGTCTTCCTCCAGGAGACCTGATCCAGGGACGCCTGAGGCGTTCGCGGCAAGCCCTTGGTTCGGTGCGCTGTTTTGGCGGCCGGTGCGGCGCCATGCGTTCTCGCGGCTTGAACTCTGCCTCAGGAACAGGCAAACGGTCCGCCAAGACCGCAGCCCTGGGCTGACCGGAGCCATCCATTTCAAACCTTGATTCAGGGAGAAAGCTCATCATGAAACGCCGTACATTTCTCAAGGGCGGCGCAGTCGCCGGCGCGACGACGCTGGTGGCTGCACCTGCGATTGCGCAGAGCGCGCCCGAGATCAAATGGCGCCTGACCTCGAGCTTTCCGAAGTCGCTCGACACCATCTACGGCACGGCACAGACCTTTGCGAAATACGTGGCCGACGCCACCGACAACAAATTCCAAATCCAGACCTTTGCGGCCGGCGAGCTCGTGCCCGGCCTGCAGGCGCTTGACGCCGTCAGCGTCGCCTCGGTCGAGATGGCGCAGACGCCGCTCTATTTCTACATCGGCAAGGAGCCGGCGCTGGCTTACGCCACGGGCGCACCGTTCGGCATGAACCATCGCCATCAGGAGTCCTGGTGGTTTTTCGGCGGCGGCGCCGATCTCGCCAACGAGGCGCTCAAGCCCTTCAAGGCCCACGCCATCCTCTGCGGCAATTCCGGCACCCAGATGGGCGGCTGGTTCCGCAAGGAGATCAAGACCGTCGACGATCTCAAGGGCCTCAAATTCCGCATCGCCGGCATGGGCGGCCATGTGCTGGCCAGGCTCGGCATCGTGCCGCAGCAGCTCGCCGGCGGCGACGTCTACGCGGCGCTGGAGAAGGGCTCGATCGATGCGGCCGAATTCGTCGGTCCCTATGACGACGAGAAGCTCGGCTTCCAGAAGGTCGCAAAATACTACTACTTCCCCGGCTGGTGGGAAGGCGGCGCCATGCTGCACATGATCGTCAACGACGAGAAATGGGCGAGCCTGCCGAAGCACTATCAGGCGATCGTCAACCAGGCCGCCTCGGCGGCCGGTGCCTGGATGCTCGAGAAGTACGACAGCGTGAATCCGGCGGCCTTGAAGCGGCTGATCGCCAACGGCGCGGAGCTGAAGGCATTCCCGCAGCCGGTGCTGGAGGCCTGCTACAACGCCACCCAGGAGCACCTGAACGAGCTCGCCGCCAAGAGCGACCTGTTCAAGCGCACCAAGGACAGCCACGACGCGTATCAGAAGGAACTGCTGTTCTACACGCAGATCGCTGAGAATTTTTACGACAACTATCTGCTCAGCAAGATGCGCAACAAGACGTGATCGTCAGGCGAGTGCGGCGCCGCGATTGCACCGCGCTCCCGTAGGGTGGGCAAAGGCGTCCTTGCGCCGTGCCCACCATCTGTCCGCGAGTGCGATCGAGGTGGTGGGCACGCTTCGCTTTGCCCACCCTACGAGGTCCGAGCGAGCGGTCTAAGCCGCGCCCAGTCCCAGCTTCGCGTAAATCCGCCTTGCATAGGCGCCGAACGCGTCCGTGGTCTTCAGCGGCAGGTCGCGGGGGAAGGGCAGGTCGATCGGGAAGTAATCGGCCATCCTGGCCGGGCCCGCGGTCAGCACCGCGCAGTGCGAGGACAGGAACACCGCTTCCTGGATCGAGTGCGTGACGAAGATGATGGTCTTGCCGCTCTCGCGCCAGATCCGCAGCATCTCCAGGTTCATCTGCTCGCGCGTCAGCGCATCCAGCGCGCCGAACGGCTCGTCCATCAGGATCAGTTTTGGATCGTGGATGAACGCGCGTGCAATCGCGGTGCGCTGCTGCATGCCGCCGGACAGCTGCTGCGGATATTTCTGCTCGTAGCCGGCAAGGCCCACGAGGTCGAGCAGGTCGCGCGCCCGCTCGCGCGCAGCCTTCATGGGCAGGCCGACGATCTCGGCCGGCAAGAGCACGTTGTCCAGGATGGTGCGCCACTTCAGGAGCAACGCCTGCTGGAACACCATGCCGATGTCGCACGTGGGATCGAACGGGGTTTTGGCGTTGCCGATGCTGACGCGGCCGCCGTCGGCGCTGTGCAGGCCCGCAAGAATCTTCATCACCGTGGTCTTGCCGCAGCCGGAGGGGCCGACCAGCGAGACCAGCTCACCTTCCTGCACGTCCATGGTGACGTCGGACACCGCCAAAAACTCGGCGCCGCCGGTCCGATAGACTTTTCGGACGCCTTGCAGGCTGATGAAGGCCTCGGAGCTCATGCCAGCCATTTGCTGAGGTTTGCCGCAACGAAAGCATCGTCGCTGAGGTCGGCATGCTCGCGGCAGACGCGGTCGATCTCGTCCTTCTGGCCGGGGCTGAGGCCCTCGTTCGGATCGAGGCACCACAGGCCCTGCATCAGGCCCTGACGGCGCAGGATCTCGTGGCAGCCGGCGATGCAGCCGTGGAAATTGTTGGCGACGTCGAAGAAGGCGCTGTTGCAATCGGTGACGCGGGCATCGAGCGCGAGCAGGTCGGCTGGCACGCTGTCCTTGTGCCGCGCCGCCTTGCAGCGCTCGAACTGTTTTATCGCGCTCGCGGTCCAGACCGACCAATGGCCGAGCAGGCCGCCTTTGAAGTAGGTGCGCGTGGTGACGCCCTTGTCGCGGAGATCGAACGGCAGCATCAAGTCGAGCAGGATGTGATCGTCATTGCCGGTGTAGAGCGCGACGCGGTCGAGCGCGCCGGCCGCTGCGACGCCGCGCAGCACGTCGAGCGTGCGGTAGCGATTGAACGGCGCGATCTTGATGGCGATGACATTGTCGATCGAGGCAAAGCGCTGCCAGAACCGGCTCGACAGGACAACACCGCCGACGGCGGGCTGGAGGTAGAAGCCGACCAGCGGGATTTCCGCCGCGACGGCGGTGCAGTGCGCGATGATCTCGTCCTCGGAGGCGCTCTTCATCGCGGCGAGGCTGAGCAGGCCGGCGTGATAGCCGATGTCGCGGGCGGTGCGGGCCTCCGTGACGGCCTGCGTGGTGGGGCCAGCAAGGCCCGCGACCATCGCCAGCGGACGCTTGGTCCAGTTGGCGGCAGTCTCGGCGGCGAGCTCGAGCACGGGGCGGTAGAGGCCGACATCGCGGATCGCGAACTGCGTGGTGTGCACGCCGACGGCAAGGCCGCCGGAGCCGGCGTCGATGTAATAGCGCGTCAGCGCGCGCTGATGCTGCTTGTCGAGCTGGCGCTCGGCGGTGAGGGCGAGCGGATGCGCCGGCAGCACGGTGCCCTCGGCGATCAGCTTGCGGACGTCTGCGTTGATCTGGCTGTGGTGCATGATGTCCTATCCGAATTCGGGGCCGGCGACGGCGAATGGCATTTCGTCGCCCGCTGATGTGGCAGGGCCGAACCGCATGCGCTGGAACGGCCGCTCGATGGTCCAGCTAGAGGCGGTCAATCCTTCCAGGAACGCAGCTTGCGAGGCGACGGCGTCGATCAGGAGGGGGCGGGGTTCGGAGCTGGCGATCGCGTGGACAAGGGCCAGCGCGTCAGCGGCATTGTCAGCGAATAATGGGCCGATGTGGCGCGCGGTTCGGCCGTCGCGGACCAGCGCGATGCATCCATTCGCTGCGACGATGCGCGAACCGGAGCGTTGGGCAAAGGCGGTGAGGAGCGCGGTCCGGTCGAACCCGGTGACCCGCCGGTCGCGCACGCAAAACGCCTCGAGCGTGGCGGCCGACAGCGACGGCACGGAGGCCTGCGTCGGCTTCACCAGCTTCAGCCGGCGCAATTGCAGCGTCGGCGTGAAGCCGAGCGGGCCATAGACGGCCGCACCGTCGGGGGTGGCGTCGAGCCAGCTGGTCAGGCCGTTCTTGCGCGCGGTCTGGAGGCAAGCATCGACGAGGCGCGTTGCGAGACCGCGGCGGCGGTGCGTGGCTGATACCAGCACCATGCTGATCCAGGCGTTGTTGCTGGAATAGGGCAGCAGGGCTGCGGTTGCGACCAGCCGCATGCCGTCGCGAATGCCGAACACGATGCCGTCGCGCAGGAAGATGCGCCAGTCCTCCTCGGTCTGGTTCCAGTGCGCCTCCGTCGACAGCGCGAGCCCGGCGATCGCGTCGGCGACGCCGAGCTTGAGGATGGGCGGAGCGTCAGTAGCGTCCATCGCGCACCTCGTATTTGGTCGGCTTGCCGAGGCTCGGCATGGCGCGGGACACCCAGTCCGCGGTCCATGCGATCAGCTGCTCGGTATCGACAACCGGCAGGCCGAACAGCTCGACCGCCTTGGACGTGTCGGTGAGCCAGGCCGTCGGCTCTTCCTTGCCCGTCAGCACCGGCGCGCGGCCGAAGCGCGCGCCGAACTTTTGCGCGAGATCGCGCACGGCCAGAATTTCGTGGCCGCTGACATTGATCGGCGAGGTCGGCGCCGTGCAATGCGCAAGGCACCGCAGCGCCTGCGCGGACGCATCGCCCTGCCAGATGAAATTGACGTGACCGAGGCTGACGTCGATCGGGGTGCCGCTCAGGACTTTCGTGGCGATGTCGTGCAGCACGCCGTAGCGCATGTCGATCGCGTAGTTGAGGCGGAACAGCCGGCCGGGCGTCGAAAATTTGCGGGAAAAATACTCGAACATGCGCTCGCGGCCGACGCAGGATTGGGCGTATTCGCCGGGCGGGTTCGGCGCCATCTCCTCGGTCGAGCCTTGGCCGTCGACGGGGACGAAGGGATAGATGCAGCCGGTCGAGAACGCCACGATACGCGACGAGGGAAACGCCTGCGCGACCAGCGCCGGCACATGCGCGTTCATCGCCCAGGTCAGCGACAGATCGCCCTCGGCGCCGAATTTGCGGCCGGCCATGAAGATGATGTTCGGCGCCTTCGGCAGCGAATGAATCGCCTTCTCGTTCATCAGATCGCAATTGATGGTCTCGACGCCGCGCGCGTGCAGCCAGTCCTTCACACCGGCTTCGCTGAAGCGGGCGACGCCGATGACGCGGCGATCCGGGGCAGCGGCCTTCGCGAGCCCCGCCAGTGTCGGGCCCATCTTGCCGCCGACGCCGAGGACCATGATATCGCCCTGGACCTTCCTGAGATCGTCGATCAGCGCCTGCGTCGGCCGGCACAGGAGATCGTCCAGTGCGGCGATATCAGGGATGGTCTTCGGCAGGTTCTCGCGGGTGAGCAGCATGGGGGCGGTCCTTCAGTTAGGCTTGCCTGGCGTCGCCGACCACGAACGCGCGTTCGAGGGCGAGGACTAGGCCGTAGAGGGCGACGCCGAGCAGGGTCAGCAGCACGACCGCCATCACCATCGCGGGCGTGTCGAGTGAGGACTGCACCTGGATCATGAGGTAGCCGAGCCCGCGCTCGGAGGCGATGAACTCGCCGACGATGGCGCCGGCGACCGCGAGGATGGCGCCGACCTTCATGCCGGAGAACACGTAAGGCAGCGATCCCGGCAGCTGGATCTTGCGGAACAGCGTCCAGCGCGAGCCGCGCAGCGATTTGACGAGATCGAGCAGATCAGGCTCGACCTCGCGCAGCCCACGCGCGGTGGTGAGCAGGATCGGGAAGAAGCAGATGCTGAAGGCGATCAGGATGTTCGGCACGATGCCGTAGGAGAACCAGACGATGAAGAGCGGGCCGAGCGCGACCTTCGGGATCATGTTCAGCGTCACGAACAGCGGCAGCAGCACGAGGCTGACCAGCGGCGCCCAGCTGAAGATCACCGCGAGCGCGACGCCGACGAAAGCGCCGAGCACGAAGCCGCCGAGGATCTCGATCGCCGTGACCAGCGTGTTGGCGCCCCAGGCATAGCTTGCGGTTCCCAGCGTCTGAACCGTCGCCAGCGGGGACGGCAGGATGAATTTCGGCACGTGGAAAGCGTCGACCGCAACCTGCCACAGCACGAGCACGGCGAGGTGCACGATCAGGATGACCGCAAAGCTGCGCGAGGTGCGGGCTGCGTCTCCTGCCACCGTTTGCTCCCTGTTGCTAGCAGCGACGATGCCGCTGGTGGTGAGCTTAAACGTCCCTGGGGTAAGTTTCAACCAGTTGGTTGATTACGGCCGGAGCGAATGCAGCACGAGGTCGGCGACGTGGCGGCGGCGGGCGCGCCGCGCAGCCCGGCTCGACAGGTCCTTGCCGAAGATCGCCGACAGCGTCGGCGTGTTGGAGAGATAGAAATAGCTGAGGCCGGCGATGGAGATGTAGAGCTGGATCGGGTCGATCCCTTTGCGGAACACCCCGGCGCGGACGCCCTCGTGCAGGATGTGGGACACGCTCCGGACCAGCGGCGAGTGCATCGCCTCGAGCCGCGTCGAGCCGCGGACGTGGCGGGCGCCGCCGCGGTTCTCGTCGTTCAGCAGTACGATGAAATCAGGGTTGGTGGCGAGGTAATCGAACGAGGCTTCGATCAGCTTCCGGATCGCCTTTTCCGGCGGCAGGCCTTCGAGATTGAGCTGGCGCTCCTGCTCGCGGATATCAGCGTAAACCCATTCGAGCACGGCGAGATATAGCGCGTCCTTGTCGCCGAAATAGTGGTAGACCAGCTGCTTGTTGACGCCGGCGCGCTCGGCGATCTCGTCGACGCGGGCGCCCGCAAAGCCGTGCTTGGCGAACTCCAGGCGGGCCGCCGTGAGCAGCTTGTTGCGGGTGGCGACGGGGTCGCGCCGCTGCGGCACGGTGTCGCCTGAACGTTTTGCGGGCATTTCCAACCAAACAGTTGACAAGTTGAGGGCGGCCTTGTTGCATTGGTATCCTCACATGGGGAGAGCGACAAGCCGGGTCGCGGGCACAGGGAGAGATGCGATGAAGCGTTTGCAGGCGGCTGTTGTGGCGCTGGTGCTCGGTCTGCCGGCGGTGCCGGCCAGCGCGGGCGAAGCGGTCAATCTGATCCTGAACTGGACGCCGACGGCCGACCACTCGCCGTTCTATTACGCCAAGGCGCAGGGCTGGTACGAGAAGGCCGGCATTGACCTCACCATCGAGGTCGGCAAGGGCTCCGGCGTCTCCGCCGCCAAGGTCGGCTCCGGCGGCTCGCCCTTCGGCATCGCCGATCTCGCCACCATGCTGGTCGCCAAGAGCAAGGGCGCCGACGACGTCGCGCTGATGAGCATCTACGCCAACACCGGGCAGACCTTCTACTGGCTGAAGAGCTATGGCGTGAACGGCGTGAAGGACTTTCCGAACCACAAGATCGGCAATCCGCCCGGCGATGCCTCGCGCGTGATGTGGCCGGCCTTTGCCAAGGCCGCGGGCATCGCCCCTGACTCCGTCAGCTTCGTCAATATCGGGCCGACCGCGAAGATCGCCGGGCTCAAGAGCCACACCGTCGACATCATCAGCGACTTCTACAACGAGCACGATCTGAAGGTGATCGAGTTCGGACAGGACCTCGGCTACGTCAACTGGAAGGACATCGGGCTCAACCCGTACGGCAATTCGCTGATCGTCAACGGCGCCTATCTTCAGAAGAATCCCAAGCTCGTCGAAGATTTCGTGCGCATCTCGCAGAAGGCCTTTGCGGCCTGCGTCGCCGACGTGACGCCGTGCCTGAAGGCGCTGCTCGATCAGGTCTCCGGCCTCGACAAGGAGAACCAGGAGCGCCAGTGGGAGCGCATCAAGTTCCTGATGACCGACGAGTTCACCACCACCAAGGGCCTCGGCTGGATCGACGGCGAAAGGATGAAGAAGGACTACGAGCTGGTCCAGACCTATCTCGGCATGGAGAAGCCGTTCGACGTGACGACGGCGTTTTCGACCAAGATGCTGGATCCGAGCATCAAGATGGATGCGAGCAAGGTGAAGAAGTAGGGCACGCGGCCTGATGGCGGCCGCGCGTCGTCAACTTTTTTTCATGTCGTACACGTGTTCGGGCCCGGGAAAGGCGCGCGAGCGCACGTCGGCGGCATACGCCTCGATCGCGGCTTCGATGGCCGGACCGAGATTGCCGTAGCGCCGGACGAATTTCGGCGTTCGCGGCGATAGCCCCAGCATGTCCTCGAGCACGAGCACCTGGCCGTCGCACGCCGCGCTCGCGCCGATGCCGACCGTCGGGATTGCAATCGCCTCGGTGATCTTGCGCGCCAGCGGTTCGGCCACGGCCTCGACGACGACCGAGAATGCACCGGCATCGGTGACCGCCTTGGCATCGTCCTCGATCGGCCCCCAATCCGTTTCGCTGCGCCCCTGAGCCCGGAACGAGCCGAGCGTGTTGATGGATTGCGGGGTGAGGCCAATATGTCCCATCACCGGGATGCCGCGCCCGGACAGGAATGCGATCGTCTCGGCCATGCGGACGCCGCCTTCGAGCTTCACCGCGCCGCATTGGGTTTCCTTCATGATCCGGACCGCGGAGTTGAACGCCTGCTCTTTGGAGGCCTCATACGATCCGAACGGCATATCGACCACGACCAGCGCCTGCCTGGACCCGCGCATCACGGCTGCGCCCTGGAGGATCATCATGTCGAGCGTAACAGGCACCGTGGTCTCGAAGCCGTGCATGACGTTGCCAAGGGAGTCTCCGACCAGAATGACGTCGCAATGCCGGTCCACCAGCGCTGCCGTATGCGCATGGTAGGACGTCAGCATGACGATCGGCTCGCCACGCTTGCGGGCCCGAATGTCCGGCGCGGTCTTCCGCCTGATGGACGACTGAACTGACATGCTCGGGCTCCATATCCGGGGGGAGGCGGATCGAAGCCAGATGCCATTGGCATGTCAATGCGGGATGATTGACGTTGCGATCAAAATGGACGCGAGCAAAGGTGAAGGAAGAGGGGGCAGCGCCCGCCCCACACACCGGTGTCATGCCCCGGCTTGACCGAGGCATCCAATACGCCGCGGCTTCTCAACTGACCCACAACCGTCTCGGAGTACTGGATCGCCCGGTCGAGCCGGGCGATGACAGTGGCGTGCTGGGCGAGGGCGTCCGTCCAACGCTCGCCCGGGGCCCTGCCGGTCATCGCAGCGCAGCTCGCCCCCACGTAACCCCACAGCGGAATTAACCAGCCATTAACCAAATCGGCCGCATCGTTAACTATTCAATAACGGGGATCGAGTCGGCCGTCATGGAGGCTGCAGCAAAAGTCCAACGCCAAATGGTGCGCCTGCGCGGGCGCTCCTATGTGGCCTTCGTATTCGTGCCGACGGTTCCGATTCAGGACTGGCTCCAGGAGATCGATACCACGATCGCCCGCTCGCCGGGCTTCTTCGTCGGCCGGCCCGTGGTGGTGGACCTGTCCTCGGTCGACCTTAGCCAGTCCGGCATCGGTCATCTGCTCACCAGCCTTCAGGACCGCAACATCCGCGTGCTCGGCATCGAGGGCGTGGACGAATCGCGGCTGACACCGGCGATGCCGCCGCTGCTCTCGGGCGGGCGAAGCTGCGTGGTCGAGCCGAGCGCGCCGAAGAAGCCTGAGGCGAAGGCCGATGCCAAGCCGACCTCGCTGCTGCTCGAGGCGCCCGTGCGCTCCGGCCAGACCGTGATCTTTCCCGAAGGCGACGTCACCATTCTCGGCTCGGTCGGTTCCGGTGCCGAGGTCGTCGCCGGCGGCTCCATTCACGTCTATGGCGCGCTGCGCGGCCGCGCCATGGCGGGCGTCAATGGGCACAAGAGCGCGCGGATTTATTGTCAGAAGATCGAGGCCGAACTGCTTGCAATTGATGGGTTTTACCAGACTGCGGACGACATCGATGCCGCCTTGCGCGGCAAGCCGGCGCAGGCCTGGCTGCAGGGGAATACCATGCGAATTACAGCACTGAACTGACCAGCAAAGGAGACATTTCAGATGAGTAAGGTACTGGTCGTGACGTCAGGCAAGGGCGGGGTCGGCAAGACTACGACGACCGCCGCGCTAGGGGCTGCGCTCGCGCAACGGGGCGACAAGGTCGTCGTCGTCGATTTCGACGTCGGCCTGCGCAACCTCGACCTTGTGATGGGCGCCGAACGCCGCGTGGTGTTCGACCTCATCAACGTGGTGCAGGGCGTCGCGAAACTCCCCCAGGCGCTGATCAAGGACAAGCGGCTCGATAACCTCTGGCTGCTGCCGGCCTCGCAGACGCGCGACAAGGACGCGCTGACGGAAGAGGGGGTGGGCAAGGTCATCGCCGAGCTGCGCAGCCGCTTCGACTGGGTGATCTGCGACAGCCCGGCCGGCATCGAGCGCGGCGCCTCCATGGCGATGCGCTTCGCGGACGAGGCCGTGATCGTGACCAATCCGGAAGTCTCCTCGGTGCGCGATTCCGACCGCATCATCGGCATGCTCGATTCCAAGACCGTGCGGGCCGAGAAGGGCGAGCGCGTCGAGAAGCACATTCTCATCACGCGCTACGATGCCTCCCGCGCCGCGCGCGGCGAGATGCTGACGATCGACGACATCCTGGAAATCCTCGCAACGCCCTTGCTCGGCATCATCCCCGAGAGCCAGGACGTGTTGAAGGCCTCCAACGTCGGCACGCCGGTGACGCTCTCGAACGCGGATGGTGCGCCGGCGCGGGCCTATATGGACGCGGCCAAGCGCCTCTGCGGTGAGAGCGTGACGATGCATGTTCCCGCCGAGCGCAGGCGTCTGATGGATCGCCTGCTGCGACGGAGGGCTGCATGAGCATGGGTCTGCTTCGACTTCTTCGCGGCAAGAAAGCCTCCGCACCGGTCGCCCGCGAACGGTTGCAGATCCTGCTTGCGCATGAACGCGGACTGCGCGGCCAGCCCGATCTGCTCGGTGTGCTGCGTGAGGAAATCCTCGCCGTCGTTTCCAGGCATGTCACGCTGGATCCGACCAAGGTCATCGTCCGGCTCGAGCGCGGCGACGAGGTCTCGACCCTGGAGGTCGATATCGAGGTGCCCAACGATATCGAGCGCAAGAGGGTCGCCGTCGGGTAGGGGACCTGACGAAGGCTGCCAACCTTGGCGTACTTGGGGTGGGTGAACAGGCGGTCCGCCGGGCATGGCGGGCCGCCTTTGTTGTTGTGTGGATGTGGACCGGCGCGGAACGAGGGCGGCGGCTCGATCGTTGTCAGAGACCGCGGAGCGCCGAGCCGGGCGCCGCGGTTTCCTGAAATAGGAGAGCGCCCATGATGTCCGAGGTCCAGGTCCACACCATCGCGCGCCAGATGCTGGAAAAGCACGGCTTCGCTGCGATTGCGAAGGCCGCCGAGCAGGCCCAGGCCTGCGAGGGCCGCGGCGAGGCCGATGAGGCCAACGAATGGCGCCACATCGAGGCAGCCATGAAGATCATGCGCGGCCCTACCCAGGGCTGACCGCGGAAATGTCCGGTCAGCGCTCCTCGTGATCCGGTCCTTGTGCCGGGGCGCGGTGTTGCGTCTGCGGCTGGGCGCGCTCGCCGGTTTCCTTGCAGGGCAGCTGCTCCCACGATCCGTCCGCTGCCTGCTGATAGGCGCTGCACGATGACGACGGGGCCGATTTGTCCTCGCCTTTCTGGGCTTCGGAATTCTTCGCCGGTGCCGGGGCAGTCAGCACGGAGCCGGCCATGAGAGCTCCGGCGAAAACGAGGTTGGCAATTCGCATGGGGGGTCTCCTGTTCGAAGCAGGCCGCATGCTGGTGATGATTGTGACGAATATTTGCCAACGCGGCGGTTCCACGCCGCGATGCTTAACGGCGCCTCATCGTCCGGCGGGCTCGATGGCAATGGCGTTGCGTCTGGCGCAGGCGCGCAGCCAGCCGATCACGCCCGGGTGCACCGAGAACTCGTAATTGTCCTCGATCGTCTTGGCCTTGATCGCCAGGACCGAACCCGTCTCGATCGCTTCGGCCAACGCGGCCCCATGCTGCGGGAATAGACCGATCTCGTCGGGGCCCTCGACCTGCGCGGAGAACGCCTCGAACGGCGCATTGCCGATTCTCAGCGTCGCCTCGATGGCCTGGCCTTCCGGCCGGTTGAGCTTGGAATCCTTCAGCATCATGGTCAGCCCCTTCGCGCGGCTGACGATCAGGAAAATTCCGAGACGGCGCTGCGGCGCGGGCGCGTCCGTGCCGATGAGATAGCGCCGGCGGATGAAGCAGGCGACGATCGCCCCGTCGCCGTTGCGCAGCTCGGATGCATCCCAGCCTTCGATCTTCTGCTTGTCCTCGATCCCGGGCGGGCCGGCCGGCGTCGGCGGGGTCACCGAGATCTTCGGCGAGCGCGGGCGCGCCGCCGGCAGCTCCGGCGCATCGGGATCGGTCGGCTTGTCGATCGCGATGTCAAAGGTCTTGCCGCATTGCTTCAGCCAGCTCAGCGCATCCGCCGGCAGATTGAGTGCGATCGGTCCGGAATCGACGCCGGCCCCGTCCGAGCGCAGCGTGACGTCCCGCGCCTTGCCGAGTGCCGCCAGCATGCCCTCGGCATCGCCCGGATGCAGCGCGAAGGCGTTGCCGACCGGGAAGCCGATCGCGGGGAAGCTGCGGCCGTCGATGACGATCTCGGCCTGGTCGTCCAGCACGCGTTCGCTCGGCATGCCGTCATCCATCAACATGAGGGAGAGGCCCAAGCCGCGGCTGATGTTGAGGGCGAAGGCGGTGTCGACCTTGCCGCCCGCCTTGCTGCGTTGCCTCGGCGCAATCAGCACGCATTGCCTCACCTTGCCGTCAGGGCCGACCTGGGGCAGGGCGCTCCATACCCCTTGCGGAAAGCGCACTTGCTTGCCGGCGACCGGATTGTCCGCGGTCGCGGCAAAAGCGGGGAGGGCCAAATTGGCGGCGACGATCAGCGCAAGCGCCGCCATCCGGCGCGTCCAAAGCATATCGGCAGACATGGCCCCTCTCGCATTGTCCTCAGCTCGAAGCATTGGACTCGGAGGGGCGCGCCAAGGTTCACCGGCAAAGCCGGGCCGCCGAGGGCGGCTAGCCGCCCTTGCTGCGGATCAGGCCGGCGAGATTGGTCTTCTGTGCCTCGCACCAGCCGGGCATGCCGAGGCGGCGCTGATCCATGTCGGTTGCCTGCGTCGCCACCGCGACCTCGGCCATTAGATCGTCGTCCTGCTTCTCGCCCATCTTGCCGCCAGTGTGCATCCAGGCGATCGCCTTGCGCACCTTCTCGGTGGTGCCGTCGGGCAGCTGCATCTGCTGTGCCTTCTGCACGAGGTCCTGATAAACGAGATCCGTGCCTGGGCATTCGACCTTGGCGGCGAAGGCCTGCAGGACCATCGTCACATAGGTCGAGCGGACTGGCGCATCGCCCGCTTGGGCCGGCGCGGCGATCAACAACAGGCCTGCGATCAGAAAACCGGTGCGCATTCTTGGGTATCCTCCTCGATTTTTTTGGGAGGCTAGCGTCAGGCGGGCCGCTTCGCAATGGTGCCGGGACGTAATTGTGGCGCCCCGATGTGGTGCGCTATCGTAGCGGATATCCCGGCCACGGAGAGCGACATGAGCCTGTTCAGCACCCCGTTCGATCCCGCCCACGATATCGCGCTCGTCACCGGCGCCGGTAACGGCATCGGCCGCGCGATCGCGCTGGCCCTGGTCGGCGAGGGCGTCCGGACCATATTCGCCGATGTGAGCGCGGAGCGGGTGAGTGCCGCGATCGGCGCGAGCAGCTCGCCTGAGCTGGCGGTGCCCTGGGTCGGCGATCTCGCGAAGCTCGAGGCTTGCGACGAGCTGCTGGCCTCAGCGCATGCCGCGCTGGGCGATGTCACGCATTTCGTGCACAGCGCCTCGCCGCCGCGGCGCGAGGCCGATCATGCGCTCGCGGTCGACCGCAGGACGTGGCAGGAGATGCACGCCGTCAATCTCGACGCCGGCTTTCATCTGGCGCGCGAACTTGCAAAACGGCTGATCGCGGCGAAGCGGCCCGGCTCGTTCCTGTTCCTCACCTCGCTGCATGCAGGCACGCCGCGCAACCTGCCGCATTATTCGACGACGAAGGCGGGGATGGCGATGCTGGTGAAGGAGCTCGCGAAGACCTTTGGTCGTCACAACATCCGCGTCAACGCGCTGGTGCCCGGCGCGATCGCGGCAGGCGGGTTCGTTGCCGATGCCTCGCTGGCGAAACACATTCCGCTTGGGCGCCTCGGCGAAGCAAACGACCTCGCGCCGATGGCGCTCACAGTGCTCCCGAACAAGCTGTCAGCCTATGTCACCGGCGCAGCGTTCGTCGTCGACGGCGGATTGTCGCTGACGAACTGGTTCGAAGCGCCGGTGCTGGAAGATTAGCGCTGCCAGGCCGGCACAGGATCGAGCGGCGTGCGATAGACCTCGTTGTGGTCGCGATCGGTGACGCGCACCGCGCAGCCCCTCTGCTGCAGCTCCGGCTTCACCTGCGACAGCTCGCATGCGAGCTGAACGGCGCGATCCGAAGCGACCTCGATGTCTTCGAGGATGATTCCGCCCTGGTTCTTGAACTCTTCACCAACCACGAGATCGAAGGAGTAGTATGGCATCCGAATTCTCCGGTGTGACGACCCAAATTCCCAAAAGGAAGCCTTCGACGGAAGTCTTCACAACATGCTGGATCGTACCACTGAGTCGATATTTATCGGATGAACAAGCCGCACAATCTCTGTGCCTAAGGCGCAGAAATGATGAGCAATGAACGGCATCGTTAAGATTTTATTAAATATGTCCGCGTGATCATGAAGCATGGAATTGCAGCAGAACCGGGCTCCGGGAACCGGCAGCTGCAAGAGAAGGCCGGCGGCATAGATCCCGACGGCCTTTTCTCTTGAAGCTTTCGTCGCGAACTTGCTTCACGAGAGCGTCCTTGGCGAAGACGAGTCAGCATCGCTTCCCGTAATCACCCGGACTCAACGCATCGCATCGACTCGGACAGCGTGCAGAGACGCTGACTGGTGTTCGTCTAGTGCACCGGCATCGGCGGACGCACGACTGGTCCGTCGTCATCGGCAACAGCCTGCGTCGTCGTCACGGGCGCGACCGGCGGCGGTGCCGCGGCTGCCTGTGATGGCGGCGGCGGTGGCGCGAGCGGTGCGGGCGAGTAGGCCGGCATGTAGGTGCGCGACACGACCGGCTTCGGTTTGCGAACCGGCGGCGGTGCGGGTCGCGGCGGAATCGCAGACACGCGCGCGCGCGGATCGACTGGCTTGACCTCGGCCACGGGCTTCGGCACTGGCGGCTTGGTCATCTCGCGGGCCAGCTGCTCCTGGCCGGCCTTCAACTCGGCGATGGTCGTCTTGAGCTGCTCGATCTGCTGCGCCATCGCGGCCATGTCGCGCGTCATCGACTCCATCGATTGCGTCGCATCGGGCTGCGTTGCTGCGGTGGCGGCCGCAGGTTGAGCCGGAGGCGGCGAGGCAGATTGATCGGCGGTTTGATCGATCGCCGCAGGCGGGGCATCAGCTGCCGCGGGCGGGGCGGCCTGTGCAGCGGCGACCGGCGCCGTCTGCGGTGTCGAAGGCAGCAGCTGTGATGTCGCAGGCAGCAGCGAGGCCAATACCGGCGTCCATTGCGCGAGCATCTGCCTTGCGGTGTCGCCGTGCTGCTCCCAGGCGATCGCGGCCGCCGCGCTGCCGCCCGCAAACAGAAATGCGACAGATGCGCCGCGCAGCCACGTGCCGACTGCGGATCGCTTCCGCCGGCCGTGACCATCGCCGGCCTCGACTCGCACCGTGGCGTCGACCGACGGGGCCGCAGCTGGGGGCCCGTAGACGATGCTGATCTTTTGCTCCGGCGCGAACTTCGGCTCCGGGCGAGTCGCGATGTCAGGCGCCAGCGCCGGAGAAACGCTGATGGGGCGTGAAGCCAGCACCATATCCGGCGAAATCTGAACCGCATCGTGCGGATCGTTGTCCTTGATCGTGTCCTTCACGATCTCATCGACGATTTGCTTGCTGTTCAGCGTCGCGAGCATCGCAGCTCCTTTGAAGCGCTCTTCGTCCGCATTGGCGCGAGCCGATTCGTTGAGGTGAGCCCATTCCCAAGTCCCATGACGCACGAGTCCAGCCGGGTTTGACCAAAGCAAGGCGAGGCGGTGGAGATGATGCGGCGCTCTTCCGCCGTTTGTGGTGATGGAACCCGGTCGATTGAACACGCGCAATTGTTCCCGGTCTGCCTTGTTTTCAGCACGATTTGGGCAGCATCTGGAGGGGCTGGGGGCGCTGCTGCTATCTGCTATCGGGGGGCCGGTGGTGCCAAAATCTCTGATCACTTTGCTCATCGTTGCCTTGCTGCCGCTTGGCGGCTGCGTGCAGACGACGCTCTCGCCATCGACGGATGCGAGCATGACGTTGCGCGACCGGCAGTTGCTCGCGCATACGCCTTACGCGCAGGCGAGCGTGCCTGAGCAATATCTGCGTCACATCGTCGACTATCCACGCAAGGAGCAGCCGGGCACGATCCTGGTCGATACCGACGCGCGCTATCTCTATTACGTGCTGCCCGACGGCAAGGCGATCCGCTACGGCGTCGCGGTCGGCGAGGAGGCGATGGCCTTCTCCGGCGTCGCGCGCGTCGGGCGTCTCGCGGAATGGCCGGACTGGGTGCCGACCGCAGAAATCCAGGCGCGGCTCGGGCCGTATCCGGCGCGCGTTCGCGGCGGGCCCGCCAATCCGCTGGGCGCGCGCGGCATCTATCTCTATGTCGGCAACAAGGACACGCTCTACCGAATCCACGGCACCAACCAGCCCGAATATATCGGGCAGGCGATCTCGTCCGGCTGCATCCGGATGCGCAATGAGGACGTGATCGATCTCTACGACCGGGTGAAGCTCAATTCGACCGTCGTGGTGTTGCCGCCGGGCCAGAACGCGAGGGTCGAGGCGGGGCCCAGCTGGCACGGGTAAGGCGCGGGATTCTGCGCGTAGCGGTCGCGGCGCTCACTCAAGCGTGAAGGCGCGCGCGATCGGCGCTTCGTCCAGAGTGAAATACCTCACAGTCTTTTTGCTGCGGTTGCGTTATGCCCCGATGGCTCGTTGCCATCGGAGGCATCATGCAGAAATTCTTTCATCCATTGAATGAGACTGACCGCCGTGTTGTCCGGAAGTGGCGGCTCGCGACACTCGGCTTTTATGGATCGCTCCTGGCCGGCATGGCGCTCTTTGTGGCCATGCATTGGAATGCGGAGGTGAATTACGCCTCGGTCGATTCCAGCGTGCACGCGAAAACGGTCAGCACGCCGGGGCGCTGATCCGTCTGCCGCCGCTCCTTACTCGTCAGGCCGCGCGATGCGCCATTGCAGCGTCGTGGCGTTGCCGTTGGCATCGCCCGGCGCCTTGTCGGCGGGTGACGTATAGAGCGGGCGATAGCGGTACGCCCACATCTTGCTGCCGTCGTTGCGGCTGATCACGGTGAAGTCCCCGACGGCCTTGGCGTCGGCCGTTGCCTGCAGCGGCACCCAGCTCTCGGTGCACTTGCCGTTGCAGTTCGAGGTCTTCCCGGTGGTGTCGCGCTCGTACGTGTAGAGCGTCATGCCCTTGAGATCGACGAGCTTGGGACCCTGCTTGGTCAGGACCACCTTCGCTGGTGCGCTGGTCGCCTCGGGCTTCGGCGGAGAAGGGGCATCGCCGCCGCCATGGCCGTTCGCGAGCGCAGGGACGGTCGAGAGCGCAACCGCCGCGGCAAAAATGACCAATCTGCGCATTCCAAGCTCCCAACCGGCAAAGTTAATCGCGCGTAAAGCGCCGAATGTTGCCGACGGTAGCAGCCGAAGGTTAGTTCCAGGTTTCGCACGCCTGCGGCAATTACGGACAAACGACGGGACCAAAAACCCCGGATTATGCGTGGGTCTCGCGCAGCGGGGCGCGGCTGAGCTCGTTGCCGGCCGCGATGGCCTTGCGCAGCAGTCGCACCAGCTCGTCGCCTTCTTTCGCGGTGAGGCCCCGCAGCATGATGCGCTGGGCCTCCTCCACCGCCGGCGTGATCCTGCGCAGCGTGCGCCGGCCCTCGTCCGTGATCTCGAGCTCGCGGGCGCGGCGATCGCGCGGACTGGCGCGGCGCTCGGCAAGACCCTTCTGCACCAAGCGGTCGATCACGCCGGTGATGGTGGTGCGGTCGTAGGCGATGAGGCCGGCGAGCGTCACCTGGTCGAGCCCCGGATTGGCCTTGATGGTCGCGAGTGCGGCGTATTGCACCGGCGTGAGGTCGAAGCCGGCATCGCCGACCTCCGCCAGGAACACCGCCACCGCGATCTGCTGGAACCGGCGCGCCAGATGCCCGGGCATGTCGTTGTGGTCTTTCACCGTATTCTCCTTGAGCGCAGGGAGGAGCAGGATCGTTGACGAGTATACTGATAGTCAGTATACTGATCAATATCGAAGAAGACGTTGACGGGAGAGGTGCTCATGCAATTCCATCTCAATGGATTTCGGCCGGGCGATCCTGAGATCGCCGATCCCGCCGAGCGCATTCAGGCTTCGGGCGCGCTGGGCGCTGTGCCTGACGAGGTCGATGTGCTCATCGTCGGCTGCGGCCCTGCGGGCCTCACGCTCGCCGCGCAGCTCGCGCAATTCCCTGACATCAAGACCTGCATCGTCGAGCAGAAGCCGGGACGCCTGCTGGTCGGGCAGGCCGACGGCGTCGCCTGCCGCACCATGGAGATGTTCCATGCCTACGGCTTTAGCGAGCGCGTGCTGAAGGAGGCCTATTGGGTCAACGAGACCACGTTCTGGAAGCCCGACAAGCGGGCGCCGGAAAAGATCGTCCGCAGCGGCAGGGTCCAGGACGTCGAGGACGGCCTGTCCGAATTCCCGCACGTCATCCTCAACCAGGCGCGCATCCATGACGGCTTTCTCGACGTCATGCGCAGATCGCCGGCCAAGCTCGAGCCGCACTACAGCCGCCGCCTGCTCGATCTCGCGGTCGATCTGGCCGCGGGCCCGGCCGATCATGCCGTGACCGTGCGCCTCGAACGCGTCGATGCCGCGAACGAAGGGACGATCGAGACCATCAAGGCGCGCTACGTCGTCGGCTGCGACGGCGCGCGCAGCACGGTGCGCAAGTCGATCGGTCGCGAGCTGCATGGCGATTCCGCCAATCACGCCTGGGGCGTGATGGATGTGCTGGCGGTGACCGACTTTCCCGATATCCGCTTCAAGGCGCTGATCCAGTCGGCGAAGGACGGCAGCCTGCTGATCATTCCGCGCGAGGGCGGTTACATGGTGCGCCTCTATGTCGAGCTTGCCAAGCTCGACATCGGCGAACGTGTCGCCAACCGCAATATCACCGCCGATGACGTGATCGCGAAAGCGCAGCGGATCCTGAAGCCGCATACGCTCGAGGTGAAGGAGATCGCGTGGTGGTCGGTCTACGAGATCGGCCAGCGCCTCACCGACAAGTTCGACGACGTGCCGGAGGCAGAGATCGAGAGCCGCCTGCCGCGCATCTTCATCGCCGGCGATGCCTGCCACACCCACAGCCCGAAGGCCGGGCAGGGCATGAACGTCTCGATGCAGGACGCCTTCAATCTCGGCTGGAAGCTCGCCGCCGTGCTGCGGAAGCAATGTGCGCCACACCTGCTACATTCCTATTCGGCGGAACGGCAAGCCGTTGCGAAGGAGCTGATCGACTTCGACCGCGAATGGGCGGGGATCCTGGCGTCCGCTGCGAAAGCCGGCGGAGCCGATGCAGCCAAGACGCAGGACTATTTTGTCCGGCACGGCCGCTACACCGCGGGCACGGCGACGCATTACAAACCATCGATCCTCACCGGCGCGGCGTCGCATCAGCGTCTCGCCGAAGGCCTCGTCATCGGCAAGCGTTTTCACTCTGCGCCGGTGATCCGGCTGGGAGACGCCAAGCCGGTGCATCTCGGCCATGCCGGGCAGGCGGATGGCCGCTTCCGAATCTACGCGTTTTCTCCCGCGGAAGATCCGGCGGCCGCGGGCTCAGCCATCCGCGCGCTGTGCAATTTCCTCACCAGCGCGAAAGAGTCGCCAGTGCGGCGCTATACGCCTGCTGGCGCCGACATCGACAGCGTGATCGATCTGCGCGCGGTGTTTCAGCAAGATCATCGCGCGCTCGCGATCGAAGCGATGCCGCCGCTGCTGCTCCCGCGCAAAGGCCGCTATGGTCTGATCGACTACGAGAAGATGTTCTGTCCGGACCTCAAGAGTGGCCAGGACGTGTTCGCCATGCGTGGCATCGACCGGAAGGCCGGCTGCACGGTGGTGGTGCGACCGGACCAGTACGTCGCGACCGTGCTGCCGCTCGACGATTTTGCTGCGCTTGCGTCGTACTTCGACGGCTTCATGCTGCAGGCGAGCTGAGGGCAAACAGCGCTTTCAGCGCCGTGCCGATGAACGGCGAATGAATATTGAACCGTGCGCGGCGTGCATCTCAATCTTTTCGATGATGCAGCGACCGCGCGCGGAACGCTCGTTTCGATGGCGCGTTCGGCCTTGGGAGGAGGAACACGCCATGAGACTGAAAAGCGTTTTGGTTGCAGCATTGCTGCTCGCCCCGACGGCCGCGCTGGCCGCACCGGGCATCGTCACCGTCTCGACCGGCCTGCGCGCCGGTCCGGGTTCGGGCTTTCCCCTGGTCGATCGCATCCCCGAGGGTGCCCGCGTCAACATCCATGGCTGCCTGCGCGGCAATGCCTGGTGCGACGTGAGCTTCTCGGACGATCGCGGCTGGGTGTCGTCGCAATATCTCGAATATCTCTACCGCAATCATTACGTCTATCTCCCCGATTATGTCGACGAGATCGACGTGCCCGTCGTCCCCTTCGTGCTGACCTCGTACTGGTCGAGCTATTATGAGGGGCGGCCGTGGTATCGCCGCCACGCCTACTGGAATAGTTACTGGACCTCGCACCAGCGCCTCGCGACACGGATGACGATCGATCCGCGTGCGGCCCGCATCGGCCGCGCGGCGACGCGCGATACCGCGGTCGCGCTGGGACGTGAGGGTGTGCACGCCAGGGCTAGTGCCAGGAGCGATGCCGCGGTCTCCGGGCGCGACGCCGCAACCACACGCCATGATGCCGCCATCGGCAGACGCGACGCGGCGGTGACGACGGACCGGGCTCGCGCCGGGCGAAGCGAGCGCTTCGCGCATGAGCGGGCCAATATGCCGAGCCGCAATCCGCGCGATGCGCAGGCGCGCATGATGCATGAGCAGGCGGCGGGCCGCGCCGCGGTGCATGCGCAGCCGATGGCACGCGCGCATGAAGCGCCGCGCGTGTCGGCGGCGCCGTCGGCCCGGCCGGCGATGCCGCACGTGGCTCAGCCGAACGTCAGTCATGGCGCGCCGATGAATGCCCATGCGCAGATGCCGGCGCCGCGCGCGGCAGCGCCTGCGATGCCGCATGCCGGCGGCGGCGGTGCCCCGCACATCAATGCTGCTCCTGCTCCGCATGGCGGTGGCGCGCCGGCCGGCGGCCCCGGTGGCGGTCATCAAAAGCATTAGCATTGCGACGAAAGCCCGGCCCTCGCGCCGGGCTTTCCGTTTGGATTGGGGCGAGTTCCCTGCGCGTACAATTTAAGAAAGTTCTTCGCGGGCAGATTTCATCGATCGTAAGATGTGTACCCAAAGATGTCGGCATCCACTCGGGGCAGCGGGGCACGGGAGGATGACGATGAGACAGAGCCAGGCGGAAACGCGCCGCCAAAATGTCGCGAAGCGTTCGATGACCAAGGAGGCCAAGCAGCTGGCCGGCCTGATCGCCGGACTGCGCAAATCCCTTGACGGGATTCACAAGGAGCGGGCGAGCTCCAAGCTCACTGGCGCCGAAATCGGCATGCTCGACGAGCGTCGCAACAATCTGCTGCTCACCATCGCAGCCCTGGATGATCGCCTCTCGGCGGTGCAGGGGCTGATCGATCTCGGCCGCCCTCACGTGATCCGCGTGCACTGAGCGGATTGCAGGCGCTTAGCGGTTCCGTCGCGGCGGCGATGGGCCCGGGCCCGGCTGGCGATTTTGCATAGCATAGGGATTGGCGTAGCACTGGGCGGACTGCCCGGATGCGGTCGCCGCGCATTGTGCCATCGACATGAAACTGCAAGCGATGGAACTGCCGTCGAGGGTATAGACCTCGATGCAGACCGGATAACGCGGATCGTAGGTCTGCGCCTCGGCCGGCAATCCCGCGCCAAGCAGGCTCACGACAAGCAAGCTCGCGACAAGCAGAATCGCGTTTTTGACGCCTGACATGATCAACCTTCTTCGTTCAGGCAGGACCCAGGCACAATGCTGCCGTGGTTGGCACCAAATTGCCACGCTCCCGGCGAATTGCCGCCAAAGCCCGCTGCCACGAGGGGAACGGGTGGCAGGGCAACGCAAGGGGATGCGCATTGGCCTATAAGATGGTCGCAGAACGCGACAACGAAAAGTGCAGTTTTGCCCGCGAGAGCCGGTTGTTGATCGTGGCGAAGGCGAAGGTGTGGGCGAGCGAGGGATGGCAGGTTGTCATCACCGACCAGGACGGCAAGTCGTATACTCCGCCCGAATTCGATCAGTTGTTGGCGGCGTGACCGCGCGACGGGGCTAGGGGACCAGTCTTGATTTCGCTATTCCGACTGGGGCGCGAGATGATCGCGCCCTTGATGACTCTCGCAGCCGCTGCGGCACTGACGGCGACAGTCGCGTCCGCACAGAATCTCGACGCCGGCAAACCGCCCGCAAAACTCTTCGCGGACGGCTGCGCGACCTGTCACCGCAGCCCGCGGGGATTGGCGAAGGGACGCTTCAGCGTGACTCTCGCCTGGTTCCTGAAGGACCATTACGCAACCAGCCCGGACTCCGCCAAGGCGCTCGCTGCCTATCTGCAGTCCGTCGATGAACCGCCGCCAAGCGCCGCGGGCAAGCATCGCGCAAAGCCTTCCAGGTTGGTGTCGCGTCCGCCAAAGCCGGTTCAGAGCCCGTAGCCCGGCTGGAGTGCGCTAGATGCGCCGATAGGTCTGCGCGATCAGACGATCGTGCACGGCGCGAAGGTCGGCGTTCATCCGCGTTTGTCCCGTCGTGACATAGGACAGCCAGGCGCCGTCGGCGGCGAGGCGGACGACATGGAGCTCGGGTGTTGCGTCAGTCGCGCGATGGCGCCTCAGGCGCGCCTTCATCCAGTCGTTCCAGAGCCGGCGCAATGACGGATCGGTGACGACGACCATGCTCAGCGCGGCCCAGGGCGTTGCGAAGCCGAACGCCTTGCCGGTGAACACCGCATTGACATAGGCCCGCGTGAAGCTGCCGCGCGCCTTGGGATCGGCCTCGATGGCGGCGTCGATCTCGGCATCGACGCGGGAGAGGAGGTCGGCGAACAGCCCCTCGATCAGCGCCTGCTTGCTGCCGAAATGATGAAACAGCCCGCCCTTGGTGACGCCGGCCGCCGCCGCCACCGCCTGCACAGTGACGCCCGGCACGCCATGGTCCATGGCGATCGCCGCAGCGCAGTCGAGCAGGGCGCGCCGCACCTGCTCGGGCTGCTTGGCGCGGGTGTAGGCGCTTTCCGCCATCAATGCACCGTGGTCTCCGAGAACAGGTTGATGACCACGACCCCCGATACGATCAGCGCGATGCCGACAAAGGCCGCGGCATCCAGCATCTGGCGGAACAGCACGAACGAGACGGTGGCGGTCAGGATGATGCCGACGCCGCCCCAGATCGCATAGGCGATGCTGAGGGGAATGACCCGGATCGCCACCGACAGCGCGTAGAACGAGGCCACGTAGAACAGCACCATGGCCAGCGTCGGCCAGGGTCGCGTGAACTGCGCGGACTGCTGGAGGAAGGCGGACGCCGTGACCTCGAACACGATGGCGAGGGCAAGCGCTGCGTAGGCATTGAAGGCGGAGGTCATGGGCAATCGGGTGGTTTCCGGTCGAAAGATACCGCGCGGTAGGTATGTTTAGCACGCGGGACGTAGCTTTTGGCTGCACGACTTATCACGTGTGAGTGACGCGCCTGCGACAGGCGTGGATCACGGCACGAAGCCGCCGCACGGTGATCGTGCGGCGGCTTCGGATGGTCGTAGCGGCTCCGGCTCGCGCTAGTTGATCCGCACGGAGAGTTCGACGTCGTCGGCAAAGGCCGTGGACATGTAGCCGCTGCCGGACCTGCGCACGCGTGCGAGGTAGTCGGGGCTGAAGTCGGCATTGTCGGCGACGACGATCGCGCCCGGCCTGAGATGGCCTTCGACCAGATCCAGGATCTCCGGGTAGAGCGCCTTGGCGCCGTCGAGCAGCACGAGATCGATCGTCTCGGGCAGATCCGTGCGAAGCGTCTTCAGCGCATCGCCCTCGCGGATTTCGACGAGATCGATCAGCCCGCCGGCCGACAGGTTCTCCCGTGCCCGCGCAGCCTTGGAGGGCTCGAACTCGCTGGTGATGAGGCGGCCGCCGCCATTGTCGCGCAAGCCCGCGGCAAGGTGCAGGGTCGAGAGTCCGAACGAGGTGCCGAACTCGACGATCGCCTTGGCGCGGGAGCTGCGCGTCAGCATGTAGAGCAGCATGCCGGTCTCGCGCGACACCGCGAGCGGTGCGTCCTTCAGCCGGCCATAGAGCTCGGCGTAATCGGTCTTGCTCCGCATCATCCGCGCCCGGTCGGCATCAGACAGGTCGGCGAAAGCGGCTTGCGTCGTGCCGCTTGCGGCGTCGGCCTCGAGGAACAGGCGGTCCAGCAGCGGCGCAAGCGATGTGATGATCGGGGTGGTCATTCGAGGTCTCCGGGATCGGTGGGAAAGCGCATGCTTGCGCGGCGCCTGAAATACGACTAATTCGTCGCATTTCCTATTCGCATTGCCCGGGCATGTCATGGCCGATCGTCGAAGCCGTTCAGTTTCCTCACGAAAACAGCCACAACAGGCCCGTTCCAACGAGCTCGTGGCGGCCATTCTGGATGCCGCTGTTCAGGTCCTGGCGAAGGAAGGGGCGCAGCGTTTCACCACGGCGCGGGTGGCGGAGCGGGCCGGGGTGAGCGTCGGGTCGCTCTACCAATACTTTCCGAACAAGGCGGCGATCCTGTTTCGCCTTCAGAGCGACGAGTGGCGGCGCACGAGCGAAATGCTGCGCGGCATTCTCGAAGACCGGGCGAGGCCACCTCTGGCGCGGCTGCGTGCGCTGGTCCATGCCTTCATCCGCTCCGAGTGCGAGGAGGCTGCGATCCGCACGGCGCTCAGCGATGCCGCGCCGCTCTATCGCGACGCGCCCGAGGCGCAGGACGCGCGGGCCGCGGGCGAGGGCATCGTCGCGGCCTTCATGCGGGAGGCGCTGCCCAAGGCCTCGGATGCGACGCGTATCCTCGCTGGCGCGCTGATCAAGACGACATTGAGCGAGGTCGGCAAGCGGTTTTCGGAGACACTGCGCAGCGAGGCGGAGATCGCGCATCATGCCGACGGGCTGGCCGACATGTTCTGCGCCTATCTCGCGGAGCTCGCACGCGGCCGGGATCATTCCTGACATCCGCATTTGCGGACCAATATCGTTTCGGAGTCCGGGGCATGATGGGTTAGCCTCGCATCGTCCTTCGTCCAGTCCGAGCGCCGCCATGCATGTCCTCCGTCCCCAATTCCGCATCGAGGAGCAGCGCGCGCTGGAATTTGCCGGGGAGCGCGGCTTCGGTATGATCGTGGCGGCGGATGAGCGCGGACCACGCGCCTCGCACGTGCCGTTCGTGCTGCATCGGCGCGAGGGGCGCGCGATCGTACAGATTCACTTTACGGCGAAGAATCCGCTGGTCGCGCTGGCGGATGGCTCGCGGCGCTTCCTGCTGATCGTTGCCGGCGACGACGCCTACATCTCGAACGACTGGTATGCTTCGCGCGACAACGTCTCGACCTGGCTCTACGAGGCCGTGCACCTGTCGGGCGTGGCGCAGTTGCGCGGGCTCGATGAGAACCGCGGACATGGCGATGCGCTGCTGGCGGTCTCCGAGGCGCGGCTTCCGAAACAGCCCTGGGACCTCGCTCAGATGGAAGGTGGCAAGCGCGAGAGCATGCTGGCTACGATCCGCGTCGTCGATCTCGTGGTGGACCAGATCGAGGGACAGGCCAAGCTCAATCAGCACAAACCCGATGCGGACCATGTCGCGGTGGCAAACCGGCTGGCGCGGTCGGAGGAGAGCGGACACCGGCGGCTGGCACGGAAGATGCGGGCGCTGCGGCCGGAGCTCGGGTATGAGGTCCCATAGCTTGCCACATCCAGCTTTTGACCGTACGGACCTCCGCATGCTCGTGATCTCCATTCAAAGTCAGGTGGTCCACGGCCATGTCGGCAACAGCGCGGCCGCCTATGCCATGCAGGCGGAGGGCGTGAACGTCGCGGCGGTGCCGACGACGCTGCTGTCGAACCATCCGCGCTATCCGACCCTGCGCGGACGTGTGCTGGAGACCGAGCTCGTCGCCGATCTCCTGATGGGCGTCGAGGAGCGCGGTCTCGTCGATGAGGCGGCCGTGCTCGTCACCGGCTATCTCGGCTCGGTCGGCAATGCCGCTGTGATCGCCGATTTTGTCGAGCGGGCGCTCACGCGCAATTCGAAGCTGGTCTATCTCTGCGATCCCGTGATCGGCGACGATGGCCGCGTCTATGTCGCCGACGGCATTCTGGATGTGGTGCAACACCGGCTGCTGCCGGCCGCGAAGATCGCCACGCCGAACCAGTTCGAGCTCGAACTGCTGTCGGGCATCACGATTGCGGATGCGAAAGGCCTGCGCGCGGCATGTGCGGCGCTCGCAGGGACCGGCCGCATCGACGTCGTCGCCACCGGCTGCGCGCTCGCCGACACGCCGGCGGGGCAGGTAGAGACGATCTTGTGCGCGGACGGGCAATTGTCGCGCTTTGCGACGCCGCGTCTGCCGATCCGTCCCTACGGCACCGGCGATCTCCTCACCGGCCTGATCGCGGCGCATCTGGCCAAGGGCCAAGCGATGGAGGCAGCGGTGCGGCTCGCCGTCGACACCATCTTTGCGGTGCTGGTGCGCACGCAGGAATCCGGCACTGCCGAGATGCGTCTCGTGCCGCTGCCGATTCCGGAGCCCAAATCGTAACGGATCAGGTCGTGCGCTTGCCGGCGGATTGCGCCGACTTCTGCGGCTTGGCCGGGCTCTTCTGCTCGCGCGCAGCATGCGCCTTCGACTTCGACGGCTTGGTGCTGGCCACAGCCCGCGCCTTCTTGGACCTGGTGTTCGCGGCTTCCTTGCGGTCGCTCGCGCCGCCACGCTTCGAGATGTACTCCTTGCCGTCGATCGGGCCGACATGCGGCGGATCGCGGTCGAGATAGGGCCGGCCGATGCCGAGCGCCTTGCCGTTGGCGTCGACCCACTTCCACAGGATTTCAGTGGAGACCCAGCGCTGCGCGCGATTGTTGCCCTGGGTGCTGACGATGTCGGCCGCCATGCCGTGGCCGTAGCCGCCGCGCGTGCTGCCGCCGTGGTAGGAGCGGTCGGAGGCGGCCTTCAGGCCGCTCGCGATCGACTGGCGATAGTCGTCGCGGAACGCACTGGTGATGCCGGGGGAGAGGCCGGCGGCTTCGGCGGCGAGCAGCGCGCGGAACAGTTTTCGCTTGAAGCTCTTGTCCATGCCGCCGATGACATAGTCCATCATCGACATGCCGGCGTGCTCGGCCGCCTTCGGGTCCTTCCAGCCGAAATCCTCGTCGACCAGCTTGGTGAAGCTGCGCATCACGGTGACCGTCTTCCCCCTGCGCTTGATGGTGACGGCGCGGCGCTCCTGCACCTTGATGGAGTCTTCCTTGGGCGTGCGCTGGTAGAGGGTCCAGAGATAGCGGTCGATGCAGACATCGATGACGAAGCATTCGTCGAGCACGGCGACGGTGTCGGCCGGCGGCGATGCCTTGCTTGGCGCCGGGGCGGGACCGCCCGCAATTTCCGCGGGCGACGGTTCGTCGGTGGTCACGATCTCGGTGGGATCGGCGGATGCAATCTTGACGGGCTCCGGCGCCGGTGCAGGCGGAGCCTCGCTGACCACGGGCTCCGGTTCAGGCGAAATCTGCGGGGTGGGCGGCGGTTCCGCCGGCAGGATCAGCGCCGGATCAGCCGAAGCGAGCTTGACGGCGGGGGCGGGCTCCGCGGGCGCCGCTGCTTCCGCGATTTGTGGGGCCACCGCGGCGGCCGCTGCGATGTCGGCCGTCAGCGCGATGCCATCCTCAATGGTGGCTGCGCGCGGAACATCGGCGAGTTCGAGACGAGTAAGATCTTTCGTACGGGACACCGAGGCCGCGTCGGCGCCGCTGTTCTCGATGAGCGCCGGAGCGTAGGCGGAGAGGGAGAGCGCCAGCCAGCCGACCATCACGGCCGAAGGGCACGCGACAGCCACAAGAAGAGACCGCCGATCGTTCATGATCCCTGCCTCCAAACGGTTCTGTTCAAAACCCGTCTTGTCCGAACAGTCTTGATGCAAACAGTCTTGCACGGAAAGGCATGTAGCAGCGTCGATTGTTCGGGGGACGATGTGGCGGCGCAATGGCGCAAATGGCCTAGTTTGGGCTTTTCGCGTGGGTGTTGCACAACAGCAACGCGGGTTCCATCGCGGTTCCAGGGCTGGGACACCGGAAAAGGTCCGCAAATTCAAGGTTCTTTGTCGACAAATTGAAGGGGCTGGATTTACTCAATCTTGGATTGATCACGTGCATCTCTCCCACGCCGGCAACGTCCGGTAGAGTTGGGAAGGATGCAATAGTGAAATTGAGATCCACGCTGGCCGCTTTCGCCGCCGATGAATCCGGCGCCACCGCAATCGAATACGGCCTGATCGCAGCGGGCATCGCGCTCGCCATCATCGAAGTGATTTATGCACTCGGGACCAATCTCGTCGCAAAGCTGCAAGCGCTGGCAACGGCCTTGAAATAGGGCGTTACGCGGACTCCCTTCGTCATTGCGCTCGCAAATGACGAAGCGGAGGATGCGCGGCGTTTTGCCCGGGCGCCTTGCGGCAACCTTGTTGTCGCAGGTGCGTTGATCGGTCATGACGCATTCCTCGCTTCGTCCCATGGACGCCTTCGATCCCACCGAGCCCGCCATCCTGCACGATCGCGTTTCCGGCGCGATCATCACCTGGACCGCCGATCAGGCCGACGATTATCGCCGGGCCAGCCGGTTGCGCGGCGATGGAACGGTGGTCTGGAAGGCCTATGTTTTTGACGGCTGGGGCAACGTGATGGGCGGTTGAGCCTTCGGCTAGAAAGGGAACGCGTCCAGGGAGTTGGGCGCGTTAGGCATATCGCCATGCATGGTGCGCGATATTGCGTTGCAGCAATGCATATCGCAATGCAGCAAATCAGGCTTACATGTGCTCCGCACTTCTTCCAGGAGCATCACCATGAACAAGAAGACTTTGTCGATCGCAGTTGCCGCCCTCGCCATCGCGGGCTCGACTGCCACCTTCGCCGGCGAACTGCCGGCCTATGAGGCCAATGGCATTCCGGCGTCGCCGGTGCAGGTGAGCGTGCTCGGCGCCAAGAATGTCGAGCAGCAGGTCGCGGCGCCCGCCACGAGCGTGACGGCGCTCCAGGTCAGCGTCCTGACCCCGCGCAAGGTGAAGACCGCGACCGTGACGACGGGTTCGGCCCGTTAAGTCGACGTCACACCGAGCCGAGAGCTTGGTTCCGAAACTTTCCACGACATCATGGCCGGGCTCGTCCCGGCCATTATTTTTTTGCGCGCGTGATCCATCGCACGTTGCGTGTCGATGCGCTCACTGAGAATTCGTCGGCGGAAAAGTTCTTCGCAACATGCGCGTTGTGTACCGCCGTTCAAAACGAGTGTGATCTCTTTAATAGTTGCTTTGCAGGTCGCGGTGCTTGATGCGGGCGCTGCTCATTGGCGGCCAAGAATCGTTTTCATAATGGAGTTTGTCATGCCTGTTGCGCAGAAAGCCGTTATTGCCACCGCTTCGCCGCGTGCGTTCATTCTCAAGCATCTCGCCTTGTTCGCAGCCGCCGCTCTGTTCGTGTTCGTGCTGAGCCTGACCTACGGGCTCGATCTCAGCCCCGGGTTTTTCTAAAGCCTGCTGCGCATTGTTCGATGAACGCAGGCTCGATGGCGATCTCCCGTAGAGCTCGGCGAAGTCGGCGTTGAAGCGGCGTCGCGCCGATATGGCGCTCGAACAACCGCGCCAGATGGCGCGAGGAGATTCCGAGCCGCATTGCGAGCGTCACCACCGAGTCCTCGTCGAGCGCGCCGCGGCGCGTGACAGCCTAGAAGCGCGCTGATCCGGGCTGCGAAGCATCGCATCATGGCTGCGTGCCAGCCCTGCAGCCACGTGGGTTGAGCATCGCGGCACCCTGACATAAGGCATGCGCCATGGATCAGCGGACGAGCGGCGCTGACGCTCTCACTCACAACAATGATGCGACACCGGCGCTGCTCGGCGTCGTCTGCGGCCTGTCGGCAGCGCTGTTCTGGGCGCTGGGCTTTGCCGGCACGCGGCATGGGCTGAAGGTCGGCTTCACGCCGGTCGATCTGCTCGTGCATCGCTATGTCTGGTCGGGCATCGCGTTCCTCCCGCTGGTGCTGCGCGCCGGAATCTCCGATCTCTGCGGCATCGGCTGGGGCAGGGGCCTTGCGCTGATGGTGCTCGGCGGCCCCGTGATGGCGCTGATCTCCTATGCCGGTTTCATGTTCGTGCCGCTCGGCCATGGCAGCGTGATCCAGCCCTCCTGCGCGACGCTCGGCGGCCTGCTGCTGGCGGCATTGTTCCTCAAAGAGAGGATCTCCGCCTCACGCCTCGTTGGCGCGCTGGTCATCGTCGGCGGGCTCGGCGTGATCGGCGCCGAATCGATCGGCCATATCGGGGCCGACGGGGTGCAGGGCGATCTGATCTTCGTGCTGACCGGGCTGATGTTCGCCGGCTTCGGCGCGCTGCTACGGCACTGGCGCGTCTCCGCGGTCTCCGCCGCGCTGGTCATCAACGTGCTGTCGCTGCTGCTGCTGCCGGTCTACCTCGCCACCGGGGGCCTCGCCAGGCTGGCAGCAATTGGCATCAGCGAGAACGCGATCCAGGCGCTGGCGCAGGGCGTGCTCGCCGGGCCCGCCGCGCTCTATCTCTACGCGGTCTCGGTCCAGCGTCTCGGCGTTGCCCGCGCTGCCGTGTTCCCGGCGATCGTGCCGGCCCTGACGCTGCTGGTCGGCTGGCTGCTGCTCGGCGAGGCCCCGACCACGTTGCAACTGGCGGGACTTGGCACGGTGCTGTGCGGATTTTACCTGGCGCAACGGCAGCGCTGATTCCCGTCGAGGGATCAACCTCCCGTCATCGTGAGGCGGCAATTGGCTGCTAGTGCTTGTGCCCCGCCACCGCCGGCATAGCTATGGGGAACGCGGATTTCCGCGCCGCCCCCTTTCAGGTAAAATCATTGCATGAGCGAGATCGAAACGCTGTTCGGTGTGCTGCGCCAGTCGGTCGACGAGGACGTCGTCGACCTCATCGAGCGCGTAGTGCGGGAGGCGCCGGACCATGCACTCTCCAAGATCAACCCGCTGCATCTGGCCAGCGAGGCCAGCCTCGACGAGGAAGAGGTGATCGGCGGCCTCTTGCGCGCGGTCAACCTCGGCATCCTCGAGATGACCTGGAGCGTGATGTGCCCGAGCTGCGCCGGCGTGCTCTCCGCCAACAAGAGTCTGAAGACCGTCAACAGCGCGCAGTATCACTGCGCGTTCTGCGCGGCGGGCTATGAGACGACGCTGGACAATCTGGTCGAGGTGACCTTCACGGTCAGCCCGCGCGTGCGCAAGATCGCCGCCCACAATGCCGACGAGCTGTCGCTCGCCGAATATTATCGCCAAGTGTTCTGGAGCTCGGCGATCGACCTGCCCACGGATGTCGATGCGCTCATGCGTGAGCTCACGCTCGAAGCCGTCGACCTGCCGCCGGGCGAGCGGGCGATCCTGTCGCTCCAGATTCGAGCGGGCATGCTGATCCTGTTCGATCCGGTGACGCACACGGCGCAGTTCATCGAGGTCAAGGGCGAGGAGACCAGCGAGCGCCAGAACCTCGCGCTGATCTTCAGCAAGGCCGACGTGCCCGTCGACGCGGTCACGCTGCGGCCCGGCGCGCTCAGGCTCACCTTGGAGAACCGCACCGATACGCGCGTGCTGCCGGCGGTGTGGGTCGCGGACGGGCGACTCGATGCCGTCCTGACGCGGCGGAGGCCCAGCCTCACCGCAAAGCGGCTGCTCACCAACCAGACCTTCCGCGATCTCTACCGCACCGAGACGCTCGCCATCGGCCAGCGCCTGAAGATTTTGAGCCTGACCTTCCTGTTCTCCGACCTCAAGGATTCCACCGGCCTCTACGAGCATGTCGGCGACCTCGTCGCCTTCGATCTGGTCAACGAGCATTTCCGGCTGCTCCAGGAGATCATCGCCGCCGAGCGCGGCGCCGTGGTCAAGACCATCGGCGATGCCGTGATGGCGACGTTCGAGACTCCCGACCGGGCGATCGCTGCCGCGATCCGCATGCGCGAGGCCATGAGCGAGCTCGGGGCGCAGCGCCAGCAGCAGGGCCTGCTCTTGAAGATGGGCATCCACGAGGGATCGTGCCTTGCGGTCACGCTCAACGGCCAGCAGGATTATTTCGGCCAGACCGTCAACATCGCCTCGCGCGTCCAGGGCCTCGCCGCCTCGCGCTCAATCGTGGTGACGGAGCAGGTGGTGGAGAATGCCGAGGCGCGCAGCCTGCTTGAGGCCGGCGGCCTCGTCCCGACCCGCCGCAGCGTCGCGCTGAGCGGCATCGCGGAGCGGGTGTCGGTGTACGAGATTCCATAAAGGCCGACGTAGCCCGGATGGAGCGCAAGCGTAATCCCGGGACAGGTGCGGCACCATCCTGGATTGCGCGTTGCGCCATCCGGGCTACGCTGCCCCGATGAGTATCCTCCTCAACATCGACGTTCCCGACGTCGCCGCCGCCACGACCTTCTACACCTCAGCCTTCGGCCTGACGGTTGGCCGCCGCTTCGGCACCGACTTCGTCGAGCTCAACGGCTGGCCGGCGCCGGTGTATCTGCTCAGCAAAGCGGCCGGCACGATCGGCGCGGGCGGTGACCGCCGCCGCTACGAGCGGCACTGGACGCCGCTGCATGTCGACGTCGTCGTCGACGATGTCGATGCCGCGGTCGCGCGTGCGCTCGCAGCCGGCGCGGTGCTGGAGGTGCCTGCGCGCGATGCGCCCTATGGGCGGATCGCGATGCTGGCCGATCCGTTCGGGCACGGGTTTTGTCTCTTGGCGTTCAGCGCCAAGGGATATGACGCGCTGCTCGATGCGGGATCGTAGCGTCGTCGCGAGGCCAGTCCGGCAAAAGTTCGAAAACAACCCCATGCACAGTAGAAAACAACAGGGATTTCAACGCCGAGCAAGGCGTGGATGGCCGGGACGAGCCCGGCCATGACGGCGTGGGGGACAGGCTGCCCAAAGCTCCGATGTCATATGCGATTGACTGGGTCGCGGCATTGAGAGCGGACCGACTTCGGCGATACCGAAATATGGTTTGACCCGTCGGGCAAAACAGGGGCATGATGCCAGGGTGGCGCCGGTGCGACGGGAGCCTCGCCAGGGCCGCGGAGCGACATGCCAGACAAGCAGAAGACAAAACCGCAGAGAAAACTGAGGACGTACCAGACCTCGCTCGGCTTCTACGACCAGGCGGTCGCCGCACCCTCGATGAAGGCGGCGCTTCAGGCCTGGGGCGCGAGCTCCAATCTCTTCCATCAGGGCGTTGCGAAGGAGACCGACGACCCCGATGTCGTCGCGGCGACGATGGCAAGTCCCGGCGTCGTGCTGAGACGCCCGGTCGGCTCGGACGATCCGTTCACCGAGAACGCGCAGCTGCCGACCGATCTCGCCGACGACGAGGCCAAGCCCAAACGCAGGCCCAAACGCAAGCCCAAGGCGGAGTCGAAGAAGCGTCCCGTCAGGACCGCACACAAGATATCGCGCAAGGCCGACGACGAGGCCGCGCGCAAGGCCGCCGCGGCGTTTGAGAAAGAGGAGCGGCGGCGCGAAGCCGAGCGCCGCAAGGAGGAGGCGGCCCACGCCAAGGCGCGTGCGCGCCGGGACAAGGCCGTCGCCGCGGCCGAAGCGGCACTGGAGGAGGCGAGGCGGGTGCACGCAGCGCGCATCGAGGCGATCGAGGCCGAGCGCGCCGCAATCGACGAGCGCGCTGAGGCCGAGCAGACCCGCTGGGACAAGCAAAGGCGGAAGCTGGAGGACGCGCTGCGCCGCGCGCGCGAGTAGGCGGGCACGGATGGTGGGGCGTATGTGGCCCAACGATTTGGGCACCGAAGGTTCCACAGCGTCATGGCCGGGCTCGTCCCGGCCATCCACGCCTTGCCGGCACAAAGCCGGCACAAAGAACGTGGATGCCCGGGACAAGCCCGGGCATGACGGACAGATTGTATCTCTGTGCACCGAACTCTCCCCGCCGTCATTCCGGGGCGGCGCGCAGCGCCGAGCCCGGAATCCATAACCACAGGACGTCGAGACGGGCACGCCGATAGTGACGGGTCATCCCTTCCGCTCGTGGCTATGGATTCCGGGCTCGCGACTTCGTCGCGCCCCGGAATGACGGCGGAGAGAGACGCGGTCGCTTCCACATCGTCATGGCCGGGCTTGTCCCGGGCATGTCGGTCTTCTCGTCAATGTTCTTGTGCGACCCGCCCGCCGCGGCTTGGGAGCAAATCCTTTACCATCGCGGCCGGTCGCGGGCGCGGCGGTGGAACATTAGGAGTTTTGCGAAAAACTCTGCGCTAGGTTCCGGTCCGGAATTTGCGGCCGCGTCAGATGCCTCGTCCGGCGCTGCCGCGAGCTTACGGGAGCTGTCATGAGCGATCATCGCGCCGCCGTCAGGCATCACACGCTGCGGACCGGCATTGTCGAGTTCGACAACGGCGCCGGCAGCGTCATCAGCGTGCCCTGCACGATCCGCGATGTCTCCGGCACCGGCGCGCGCCTGCAGCTCAACAGCTCGGCATGGGTGCCGGAGCAGTTTTCGGTGATCTTCTCGAGCGGACTGCGCAAGGCCTGCCGGCTCGCCTGGCGGAAGGAGCGGCTGATCGGCACCGCGTTCGCGGACGGTTATGCGAGCCCGGAGGAGCAGGCCGCCATGATGACCGCGGACGAGCAGTCCCGGCACCGGCTCGGCATCGGCGCGCGTGTGAAAGCCGCACGCGAGAGCCGCGGCTACACCGAAACCCAGCTCGCGGAGCGCATCGGCGTGTCGCCCGCGTTCGTGTTGCAGGCCGAGGCGGGCGAGGCGGACATTCCGCTCTACCAGCTGATGCACATCGCCGATTTGCTGATGGTCAGTCTCGACGGGCTCGTGACAGGGCCTGCGCCCGAGGACGCCGACGCGGCGTGAGGGAGCCGTAGCCCGCATGAGCCACCGGGTCGGCGCAACGCGTCGCCCGATGACAGGCTCCGCGACATCCGGGACCTTTGCCGTGGAACATTTCCCCGGACATCGCTGCGCTCATCCGGGGGAGGCGTGCTCGTCCGGTCGCCGATTCCGGGCAAGCTTCGCATAAGCACGCACTGGGATAGTGGTGTCTACTCTGGGTGAAGGGGAGATTCTGCTATGCCTATCGCGGGGCAAAAACTGGCCTTTGTCATGGCCTCGTCCAACCACGGCACGATGATCGTCAATCGCTTCGACTATCGCATGCTCGCGCCTGACCGCGGCTACGGCGTGGGGTATCAGATCCTGGAGGGGGCGGCCTTCGATCCGCTCGAAGTCAAGGTCGCGCTCGAACTGCTAGCCCTGCGACGAAAGTACCACGGTGACGGAGTGATCGCGATCGACTGCGGCGCGAATATCGGCGTGCACACGATCGAATGGGCCTCGTCGATGACGGGATGGGGCACGGTGCTTGCGGTCGAGGCCCAGGAGCGGATCTTCTACGCGCTGGCCGGCAACATCGCCATCAACAACTGCTTCAATGCGCATGCGGTGCATGCGGCCGTGTCGTCCGAATCCGGCACGATGCAAATTCCGAATCCCAACTATTTCACGCCGTCCAGCTTCGGCAGCCTGGAGCTGCGGCCACGCCCGAGCACCGAATTCATCGGTCAGGCGATCGACTACGCCGAGAACACCGTCATGGTCCGGAAAATGACTCTGGACGAACTCGATTTGCCGCGGGTCGATTTCATCAAGATCGACATCGAGGGCATGGAGATGGAAGCCCTCAGCGGTGCCCAGGCGACGATCAGGAAGTATCGTCCGATCCTGCTGATCGAAAAGATCAAGACGGACACCCGGCAACTCGAGCAATGGCTGAAGGACAACGGCTATCACGCGGTGGCGCTCGGCATCAACATTCTCGCCGTCCATCAGAGCGATGCGAGCTGGAAGGATATCGACCTGCCCCAAAGCACCGGCCAGGCAGCCTGAAGCGCGGCTTGGCAAGTGCGACTGCATAGGATGGGTTTCGCTACGCTCTACCCATCCTATGGGCCTGAGCCCGAGGACGCCGACGCGGCGTAGGGCTTCGCCCGCCGCACGACTTGGTGAATTAGCCGTGCGCCTCCAGGCAGGCGCGGACCTTGTCCGCCTGCGGGCGTGGGACGGCATGGGCGCGCCACTGCTCGCGCGTGGCCCCGGCAGCGGCGAGGCACCGATTGATGTTGCGATCATAGGTCTCGCGGGACATGCGATCGCGCTTGGCCTGGCAGGCGGGGTTGCCGCCGCACTCGTAAAGGGGAGCAGCCCCGGCCGCCGAGATGCCCACCGACAAGACCGTCACGACGAAAGCGGTCATCAACTTGTTCATCTATCCCCCAAAGATACGAATCGTTTTGACCAATGGCCAAACGTCTAGCGTGTCTAATTGGCCCCTGCAATCCAAGGGGGTGCGCCGGTTGAGCCTAGCGCTGGCGCGCTGCCGATGCCCGCGAGGTTGCGGCCCGGATGGGTGCGTGGAGCGGGCGGCGAGCCAGAGCCGACAGCGTTCATTCAACCAAGTTGACAGCGAATTGGCTTGCCTTGCTTTGCAACCTTGAGCACTCTTCCCGCGAAGGAGATCAACGCATGAAGAAAATGACCCTCGCGTGTGCGCTCGGAACGGCCGTGGCGCTGTGCAGCCTGGCAACGACAGGTGTTGAAGCCAGGACGCGAAAGGCTGTCGTCGTCCGCGCACCACAGGAGAGGCTCATCGTGACGGCGCCCGTGCTCCGGCCGACGCCGTGGGACTACTATATCGTTCCGCGCTATCGTTATCGGCCTGAAGACGACCGCGTCGATCCCTATGGCCCGCCGTTCGTGTCGTCATATGTTCGTTATGAGGGATGGCGCTGGCCGTATTGGTGGTAGCGCCCGGCTCTCGTAGGGTGGGCAAAGCGACTTGTCCGCCGTAGCTCGAAGAGCGAAGGCGGAAGCGTGCCCACCATTCCCGTCCGTAGAACTTGCTCGTGGGCACGGCGCAAGTGCGCCTTTGCCCACCCTACGGCACTGCAGCCTGCCTTGCGAGCTCACCAATCCGGATCGCCGTAATAGGGATCCATATAGGGCGGAGGCATCCAGCGGCCTCGCGGCGGCGGCCTGGGCCGCCGGGGCGCGGCGTCTGGTACGTGCGGCCGGGCACGCGCAGCCATATCGCTGTTCACACTGCGCACGACGGGCTTTGCGGCTGTGGACGCCGATGACGCGGTCGGCGGCGTTTGCAACGTCTGGACCTGCGCGGCGAGGCGCGCAGTCTCCGCCGCATCCTTCTCCTGCGCCGCCTTGAGCTGTTGAATGGTGTCGGCCTGCTCGCGCAGGGTCTGCTCGTTGCGGCTTTTCAGTTGCTCGAGCTTGCCGTTGATGCTCGCAAGCTCGCTCGTGATGGCCTTGAGCGATTGCGCGAGATCGGCCGATGACGCCTCAGGCGCCGTAGCGCCGGGCTTGGGGACGCTTTCCGTGTCCTTGGCTTGCGTGTCCTTGGCTGGCGTGTCCTTGGCTTGGGTGTCCTTGGCGACCGGCGGCGCGGGCACCGGGCTCGTCTCATCGGCCGCAGCCAGCAGCATGGCGGGCGGCTGCGCCGGACTTGCCACAGCGGAGGCTTGCGAGGGTGTGCTCGCGGCCGGCGGACTCCATCGTGCCATGATCGACTTGCTGATCGATTTGGCCTCATCGCGATATTGCGAAGCGAAGGCCGCACCGAGAAGGCCGATAGCCAGCACGAGGCCGGCCAGGGCGCGCATCATGGTCCGGTCTCCCTTCAGGCCCCTGGCATTCGGAACGTTGGCATCCGGCGTCGGCGCCTTGTTTGCGGAGGTCGCGGCTGCCGTCGCAGCGGCGCTTGCGTGCGAGGCCCCAGGGCTTTCGCTGTCGCGTTCCATTCCGGAAACCAGCCGGTCCAACCGAGCAAGGTCTTCCTCGGCGCTCTTGATCCGGTCATAGGCCCGCGCCAGCCCGCCGTCGACGCGCGCCTCGTCCGGCTTGGCGGCGTCAGGTTTGGCGTTATCAGGCTTGGCGTTATCCGGCCTGTCGGTCTCAGGTTTGGGGTCGTTCGTCTCAGGCACCGATGCGCTCTCCATCCGGTCGGGCGTCAATGGGAGGCAGTCCGATCGCTGGAAGGATAGGTCTCGCCGTTGTCCGACACAACGCGTGTGCAAAGGTAAAATTATGGCGAGCGCGGGAGCGGGGCGGAATGAGCGTAAGGTGGGTTGGCTCCGCGACTGCGCAAGCGCGGTTCGTAGGATGGGCCGAGCGGAGCGAAGCCCATCAACGTCGAAGATCGTATGATGGGTTTCGCAAGGGTTCTACCCCTGAGGGCTTCCGGCCACGCGGCTCGAAATGCGCAGCCGCTGCTAAAGCGCGATGAGATCAGGCTTGATCGCTGCAACGGGAGGTGCGCTCCCTCTCCCGCTTGCGGGAGAGGGTTGGGGTGAGGGTGCATCCGCAATGGGACACTCTCCTAGAGGAGAAAGCCCTCACCCGGCGCTTCGCGCCGACCCCTCCCGCAAGCGGGCGAGGTGAACCGAGCCTGCGGCACTCGATTCAACCTAACGCCATTCAGCTTTAGTGATGTGTTGCGCGGATTTCGAGCGTCGTCTGGGTGAGCCTGGCCACGAACCCCTCAAAATGCATGACCCTTTGTCTGGTCATTTGTTCATGCAGCTCGGCGATCTCTTGGGATTTGGCGACGAAGGATTCGCACGCCTGTTTCGCGTACGCCATCTGAAGCTCAACGGCCTCGACGGGTGAGCGCGCCGTCGCGAGCCGTCCCAGGAAGGCCCAGGCTTGCTCAAGCGACGTCCTGATGTAGTCGCCATAGGCATCGGCAATCGCCTGCGGGCTGACCTGGGAGGGTTCCCTTGGTGCGACGGGCGCGCTTGCAGCGATCTCTATCCCGGACGGCAAGGTTACAGCCGAGGGAACCTGCGCACCGATCAGTCGGCTCGTCTCTGCCTCTTGCTTGGTCTCTTGCTCGGTCTCTTGCCTGTTTTCTTGCCTGTTCTCTTGCTCGTTCTCTTGCTTATTCTCTTGGCTGATCTCCGCCGAGGCATCCGGCGATGGATGCGCTGCAGTTGCGTGGTGCTCGCCGGCTTTGGTCCGTTGCCCGGCCTTCTTCTTGCCGCCGCGCCGGCCGGATTTTCCCGTTGGCTTATTTTCTACCGAACTCAACATTGCAAATGGCTCCTGAATATCGCTGAAGCCGCCAACCTCCGTCGCGTTTGCGCTGAAATCGCGATTGTGGGTTGTCACTTGCGTGGCGGCCATGTGATGAGATTTGGCCGGATGCCGGCAGTGGGTGGGGTGGGTTACGCCAAGCGGTCTGCGCTACGCGCAGTCCGCAGGGCTGACCCACCCGACAGGTTCCCTCGGTAGTCGAGCGGCCGATGGGGTTCTTGCTAGAAATTATCCGCGTCTGTACCCTACGTTGCAGAAGTGCTTTGGAAGTGGGCCGTTTGAAATGACCGTAATCGAGGGCGTGGCGCCGGAGCAGGGCGCGGAGGCGAAAATGCCGCCGGGCCTGCTGTTCGAAGGCCCGGTGGTCGACGCCAAATTTCGGGATTCCTACATCTCGTTCGCCCTGATGATCGGAGGCACGATCGGGGCGCTGATCTGGGCCTTCACCTACGGCATCGGTTGGGTGGAGATCGCGGTCTTCGCCGGCATGTTCGTGCTGACCACGATGGGGATCGGCTTCATGCATCGCTACTTCGTCCACCGCAGCTACCGCTGCGGTCCGGTGATGCGGACGATCCTCGCCGCGATCGCCACGATGGCGGTGCAGGGCTCGATCCTGAAATGGGTGAGCAACCATCGCCGTCACCATCTCCACTCCGACCGGCCCGGCGACGTCCACAGCCCTTATTATGACGGCTCCGGCAATCGCATCGAGAGTTTTGCAAAGGGGATGGGCCACGCGCAGGGCGGCTGGGTGTGGGACAAGGAGACCACCGACGCCGAATACTACGCCAAGGACATCCTGGCCGACCCGATCGCGATGTTCTTCACAAGGACGCGCTGGTACTGGTACGCGCTCTCCGCGCTGATCATCCCCGCCGCCCTCGGCTACGCCTTTGGCGGCGTGCGCACGATGATCGGCTGCATCCTGTTCTCCGGCCTGTTCCGCAGCTACGTCATGACCATGGCCACCTCGCTGGTCAACTCGGTCTGCCACAGCGACGGCCGCTGGGGCTACCGCCGCTTCGACACCAATGACGGCACCACGAACGAGCTAGTCACCACGATCCTCACCTTCGGCGAAGGCCTGCACAACAACCACCACCGCTTCCCGCGTGACGCGTACCTGTCGCACGCGTGGTACGAGGTGGACATCAACGGGTTGATCATTTTGGGGCTGGGGAAGCTTGGGCTGGTGCAGGATATTTTTTCAGCGGGAAGCAAGACGCGAGGTTCGGACGGCGGAAAGAGTTCGATGCCGGATACGGAAGCAACAGCCTGAAACCCATCGATAGCCGTCCGTGGACTGATGGGTTTCGCTTCGCTCTACCCATCCTACGGCACTAACCGCCGTCATCCGCCGCAAGCCGCAAAAACTGCCGCCTCATCGCGCTGACCCTGGCGACATAGCTTGCGGCGAGGTGATCGCCGCACCGCTCGCCGGGCAGAATCTGAAACCTGCGGCGCGCATAGGCCGTGGCGGGTCCTGCGCCGCAAAGATGAATGAAGGCGGCCAGATCCTGCTTCTGCCGGGCGCTTGCCTTCACATCGCCCGCGAGGGCGAGAACCAGCGCAACATTGCGGTCCAGATACACCGACGCCAGCTCGATGGCGTGGCTCGGGATCGCGCGAATGTAGAGGGACGCGGACCCGCAACCGGTCTCCATGACCGCGTTGCCGCGGACACAGAACCGTGCGGCTTCGCCGAGGGCCGGATCGGTCATCTGGAAGAGGCCGACCGCGCTGGAGGCGGGCCGGTAGATCGCCAGCGGATTGAAACTCCACCGCCAGCGCCAGTAGGTGCGCGCCACCGGATTGCCGGAGCTCTCGACTTGCGCCAGCGCGGCCAGTAATTCCGGCGTGATCGTTGCCGTGGAGTAGGTGCGGAAGAGGGGGCCGTAGTGACGCCAGGTCTCGGATGGATCCTTGTCGAGGGAATTGCCGACGAAGACGAAGAGTTCGGTGGGCTTGCGGATGATGTGGTAGGCGATGTTTAGGAGGGCGAGAGACGCGAGCAGGATAGCCAGGCCGGCTGCGATCCGAACCATCCGTGGTGCGCGCGAGAACGTCTTTCGTGCCCACCGGGCGCGTCGCCTAACCCTGCGCAGGCGAGGGAGGAGTGGACGATTGGAAGCGGACATTCTGGCTGACTGTGCGGGTTCTGGGCTGGCGCAGCGGCAGGGCTAACCGCACTGCGCCCAAAAAATGTCATATCGCAGATGTGAATTACGCCACAGACGGCGGCCGTTCAGTCTGTTTATCTGCCGCTAACCGGCCTCTCGTGCGCGCGTTTGGCATTGCGCATCTGGCGCCTTCGCATTTCGAAATTTCTGGGTGATCGCTATGGGCGTTTTTCATCGCACCGCCATGCTTTGCAGCTGGTTCATCGAGTCCACCATGAGCGGGTGTACCGAGAGATTTCGTGTGCGTTGAACTGGGCGCACAGAGATTTTCCCGAGGCCCCGCCGGTGACAGACGGGGCTTTTTCATGTTCGCAAGCTACCCATTCCGCCCGGCGGCGCCTTCGCGAGAAGGAGGCAGGGTCGTGTGGGAGTATTTTGGACCCGATTTCGCTTTCGACGTGGTCAAGGGGGTGGTCGCTGGAATCGCCTCGTTGGCATTTCAGGTCGTCGCACCGCGGACCTTTCGTGCCGCAAAGCAGTTTCGCGCGCGCTGGGTTGCGAGGAAAGCGGCGAGGCGAGCTGCACGACAAGCGCGTCGAGATGCGGTGGCGAATGATGAGGGGTGAGAAGCGAGTGGCCCGGATGGAGTGTGAGCGACATCCGGGCTACGCTTGCTGGGACCTCAGGGAGATGGAGCCGATAAAACGTACGTCCATACTGCTGTCGATGATCCGTCATCGCCTCGTCGTCGACCCAGATCGAGGGCTAGTCAAAGCTCAACCAAAGAGCGATGAGCGCGTAGGATGGGTAGAGCGGAGCAAAATTCGTCAACAGTTGTGGTGTCATGATGGGTTTCGCAAGGGCTCAACCCAGCCTACGGGCTTCCGCCTTCTCGTCGAGCTACGGCGGACAGGTCGCTTCACCCATTCTGCGAGTTGCATGTTGGCCATCGGACTAAGCCTAGAAGCTGGCGCCTGACGCAATCAGTATTGCGCCGCTGGCCATCAGAAGAATCCCCGGCCAGTTCGATCCGATTCCAAGGAATCCCAAGCCCCGGCGCGGCGGTTCCAGCGTGTCGCGAACCTTCCGAGGCGAATCCCGACCGCTCAGTGGTCCCCGCCAAATCGTGGCGCGTGCCATGTACAGAAGTCCGCCAAAGATGAGCAGTGCGCCAAGTCCCGTCAGGAACATTTTCGCCTCTCAACTCGTCAATGCCGCCCACTACCTGAGTCAGCGTATCTCAAAACAATGGTGGGCGATTGGTTCCGCCGCCAGCTCTTCCGGCTGCATCTGGTTGGCAGACCTGAAGCTAACACCGAAAATATTGTGGGCGGAGGATTTAACCCTCCGCCCATCGAAATGTCAGTTGTTTGTGTGGTGATCCTAGTTTGTCACGCTCACGAACACCCCGTCGTGGACCCGCAAGTATCGCACTTCATGCAGGTGCCATTCCGCACCAGCGTGAAGTTGCCGCATTCCGAGCACATCTCGCCCTCGTAGCCCTTGGCCTTGGCTTCCGCGCGGCGCTCGGCCTTGCTAGGAGCCGCGATCGTCGCGGCGCTGCCGGCCTTGCTCCACTGCAGTGCCTCGAGCTTCTCGGTTGGCGAGAGGTCGTGGCTGGCTTCCTGCTTCAGGGCGACGGCGCCTTCGATGGCGTCGCCGGCGCGGGCGCTTGCGCCGTGAGCGGCGAGGGCGGTGACCTTGCTGCCGCCGGATGGCGCGCTGTCGTTGCCTTGGGCGACTGCGGCGCTGCCGCCGCGCATCACGACGAGGTTGTCGGTCCGCGAGCGGGTGAGGCCGCGCGAGACCAGCTTGGTCGCGTGCTGGGTCTCGTCTGGCTCCTTGCCTTCCTCGACGCCCTTGCCGAGCGCGTCGAAGTTCGACTCGGTCGGATCGACGTGGGCGAGATCGAAGCGCGACATGTAGCTCACCGCCAGCTCGCGGAAGACGTAGTCGAGGATCGAGGTCGCGTACTTGATGCTGTCGTTGCCCTGCACGGGGCCCGCCGGCTCGAAGCGGGTGAAGGTGAAGGCGTCGACATACTCGTCCAGCGGCACGCCGTATTGCAGACCGAGGGAGACCGCGATCGCAAAATTGTTGATGAAGGAGCGGAGCGCTGCGCCTTCCTTGTGCATGTCGATGAAGATCTCGCCGAGACGGCCGTCGTCATACTCGCCGGTGCGCAGGTAGACCTTGTGGCCGCCGACGACCGCCTTCTGGGTGTAGCCCTTGCGTCGGTCAGGCATCTTCTCGCGCTCGCGCATCACGATGATGCGCTCGACCAGCTTCTCGACGATCTTCTCCGAGACCTGGGTCGCGCGTGCGGCCATCGGCTTCTCGTAGAGCGTCTCGACCGCATCGTCCTCGTCCTCATCGTCGCTGATGAGCTGCGAGTTGAGCGGCTGGGACAGCTTCGAGCCGTCGCGATAGAGCGCGTTGGCCTTCAGCGCCAGCTTCCACGACAGCATGTAGGCGGACTTGCAGTCCTCCACCGTGGCGTCGTTCGGCATGTTGATGGTCTTGGAGATCGCACCCGAGATGAAGGGCTGCGCCGCCGCCATCATGCGGATGTGGCTCTCGACCGACAGGTAGCGCTTGCCGATCTTGCCGCAGGGGTTGGCGCAATCGAACACCGGATAGTGCTCGGCCTTGAGGTGCGGGGCACCTTCGACCGTCATCGCGCCGCAGATGTGGACGTTGGCCGCCTCGATCTCGCGCTTGGTGAAGCCGACGGCCTGGAGCAGGTCGAAGCCGGGGGCGGCAATGGCTTCAGCGCCGATGCCGAGCTGGTCGCGGATGAAATCTTCGCCAAAGGTCCACTTGTTGAAGGCGAACTTGATGTCGAAGGCGGTCGGCAGGGCCTTCTCGACCTTGGCGATGGCTTCATCGGTGAAGCCCTTGGCCTTCAGCGTCGAGGCGTTGATGCCGGGCGCGTTGGAGAGCGAGCCGTGGCCGACGGCGTAGGCCTCGATCTCCGCGATCTCGCTCTCGCGATAGCCGAGCGCGCGCAGCGCGGACGGCACCGCACGGTTGATGATCTTGAAGTAGCCGCCGCCGGCCAGCTTCTTGAACTTCACCAGCGCGAAGTCGGGCTCGATGCCGGTGGTGTCGCAATCCATCACCAGGCCGATCGTACCCGTGGGCGCGATCACCGTGGTCTGGGCGTTGCGATAGCCGTGCTTCTCGCCGAGTTCGAGCGCCGCATCCCAGGCCGCCATCGCACGTGTGACGATGTCGGCTTGCGGGCACGAGGCGTGGTCGAGCGGCACCGGGTTGACGCTGAGCGCCTCGTAGCCGGAGGCTTCGCCATGGGCGGCACGGCGGTGGTTGCGGATGACGCGTAGCATGTGCGCGGCGTTCTTCTTGTAGCCCGGGAAGGTGCCGAGCTCAGCCGCGATCTCGGCGGAGGTCTTGTAGGTGATGCCGGTCATCACAGCGGTCAGCGCGCCGCAGAGGGCACGGCCTTCCTTGGAGTCATAAGACAGACCCATGGTCATCAGGAGGCCGCCGATATTGGCGTAGCCGAGGCCAAGCGTGCGGAACTCGTAGGAGAGCTCGGCGATCGCGCGCGAGGGGAACTGCGCCATCATGACGGAGATTTCGAGCACGATGGTCCAGAGCTGGCAGAGGTGCTCGTAGCCGGCGACGTCGAACTGCTTGGTCGTGGTATTGTAGAAGGTGAGCAGGTTCGCCGAGGCGAGGTTGCACGCCGTGTCGTCCAGGAACATGTATTCCGAGCACGGATTGGACGCGCGGATGTCGCCGGATGCCTTGCAGGTGTGCCAGTCGTTCATGGTGGTGTTGAAGTGCAGGCCCGGGTCGGCCGACGCCCAGGCGGCGTAGCCGATCTTCTCCCAGAGGTCGCGCGCCTTCAGCGTCTTCGTCACCTTCTTCGAGGTGCGGGCATTGAGATTCCAGTCGCCATCCGTTTCCACGGCGCGCAGGAAGTCGTCCTTCAGCGAGACCGAGTTGTTGGAGTTCTGGCCGGAGACGGTGAGGTAGGCTTCGCTATCCCAGTCGGTGTCGTAGGTGTCGAACTGGATGTCCTTGTAGCCTTGCTTGGCAAACTGGATGACGCGCTTGATGTAATTGTCGGGCACGAGGCTGCGGCGCGCGAGCTTGATCTCGCGGCGGAGCGCCGGGTTCTTCTCGGGGTCGAAGCAATCGTCGCCCGAGCCTTCGCAGTTCACGCAGGCCTTCAGCACCGCCTTGAGGTGCTTCTGGTTGATCTTGGATCCCGTGACGAGCGCTGCGACCTTCTGCTCCTCCTTCACCTTCCAGTCGATATAGGTCTCGATATCGGGGTGATCGACGTCGACGACGACCATCTTGGCCGCGCGGCGCGTGGTGCCGCCCGACTTGATCGCGCCGGCGGCGCGGTCGCCGATCTTGAGGAAGCTCATCAGGCCGGACGAGCGGCCGCCGCCCGACAGCTTCTCACCCTCGCCGCGCAGGCGCGAGAAGTTGGAGCCGGTGCCGGAGCCGTATTTGAACAGGCGGGCTTCGCGGACCCAGAGGTCCATGATGCCGCCCTCGTTGACGAGGTCGTCACCGACGCCCTGGATGAAGCAGGCATGCGGCTGCGGGTGCTCATAGGCCGACTTGGACTTGGTCAGCTTGCCGGTGAAGGGGTCGACGTAATAGTGGCCCTGGCCGGGGCCGTCGATGCCATAGGCCCAATGCAGACCGGTGTTGAACCATTGCGGCGAGTTCGGCGCGACCATCTGCATGGCGAGCATGTAGCGGAGCTCGTCGTAGAAGGCCTGAGCGTCCTCGTCCGAGGTGAAGTAGCCGCCCTTCCAGCCCCAATAGGTCCAGCAGCCGGCGAGGCGGTCGAACACCTGCTTGGCGCTGAGCTCGCTGACGAAGCGCTCTTTCTCGGGCAGCTGGCTAAGGGCCTCAGTGTCGGGCACGGAGCGCCACAGGAAGGAGGGGACGGACTCCTCCTCGACCTTCTTCAGGCGCGCGGCGACGCCCGCTTTCCGGAAATATTTCTGGGCCAGCACGTCGGAGGCGACCTGCGACCATTCGGTCGGGATCTCGACGTTATCCAGCTTGAACACGACCGAGCCGTCGGGATTGCGAATCTCCGACGTGGTCAGCCGGAACTCGATCCCGGCGTAAGGTGACTGTCCCGAAGTGGTGTGGCGCCGCTCAATCCGCATTGTCTTGCCCCGTCCTTATCTTTGACCGGATCCGCTCCTCGTTGGAAGCGTGCCGGGTCGTCATTTCTCTCTCGCGCTTCCTCACAGGGCCACCGGCCCAAAGGCTTCGCAGTTCAGCCGGTGGAGTCCGGCCCAGTTTCTCCCGGCGCGATGGCTCGATGCGTGCATCGATCATCCCGCCGGCATGTCCAGGCCCATCCGCCCCAACGGGATGAGCCCGACATGCGTTCAACGCCCCACAACGTCACTTCTTCAACCGATGCCATCCGAGCCTTTTGCCGGCCCGTTCTGGCGCCCGAAAAGTCCGCTTCTTGAGGGCAGACAAGCCCTCATTCCGCAGCCTTTGGCCGGCTGGCGGAGCTAAGATTTGCGAGACCCTTTGGGGGAGTGCCGGCGGGACGCAAACTCACTCGCGCCGAACGGGCCGAAAGCTAGGACTCTCCGTTGCGCCCGTCAAGAACTAGTGCGAGTTCCTGAATCAAATACTAAATATGGTGGATTGCGGGGGATAACAGGGGGCAAGCCCGCGCCTGTTGTTGAGCCAAGTATCAGTGAGTCCTCAGGGATTCCCAACCGAAAAAATTTGTCTTCCGTGGCGATACGGACCCTTCATCCCGCTGTTCACAGGGCAGGTATATTTTTCGGGACCGGGATTGCGTCAGCAGGACTCACGTATCGTTACGGAAGGTGAGGGCAGGCATGCCCGCCGAGGTGGTGGTGGAGGGGGCGAATCCGGGCCAAGCTGACCTCGATTTTGCCGGATTGCCCACATGCTTGATTCGACTCGCCGGGATACGCGGCCGCGTATCGCCCCGGCCGGCCTGATGTTCCTCGCGATCACCTCGATCGGCTGGGGCTTCAATTGGCCGGTGACGAAATTCCTCCTCGCCGAGCTGCCGCCACTGACCCTGCGCGGGGTGACCGGCGTGCTGGGCGCGCTGCTGCTCGCGGCGCTGGCGCTGATCCGCCGGCAGCGCCTGAAGGTCGAGCCCGCGATCTGGCCGCGCCTGCTCACGGCCGCCGTGCTCAACGTCACCGGCTGGATGGTGCTGATGGGCCTCGCGCTGCTCTGGCTGCCGGCGAGCGAGGCGGCGCTGATCGCCTACACCATGCCGGTGTGGGCCTCGATCATCGCCTGGCCGGTGCTGGGCGAGCGGCCGACGGTGCTGCGCACGCTGGGGCTGGTGATGGCCTTTGCCGGCCTTGCCTCGATCATGGGCGGCAACGGCATCGCCGCGAGCGCGGAGAAGCTGCCCGGCATCGTCATGGCGCTCGCCGGCGCGTTCGGCTTTGCCGTCGGCACGGTATTCTCGAAGAAGTATCCGATCCATCTGCCGCCGATCACGGCTGCGGCCTGGCAGATCGGGATCGGCTGCCTGCCGATCTCGGTCATCGGCCTCCTGGTCGAGACCTCGCATCTGGACAAGGTGACGCCGGTCGGCTGGTGGCTGCTGCTCTATTCGACCGTGGTGCAGTTCTGCATCGCCTATGTCAGCTGGTTCGCCGCGCTCGCACGATTGCCGGCGTCGGTCGCCGCGATCGGGACGATGGCGGTGCCGGTGATCGGCGTCGTCGCCTCTGCGATCGCGCTGCACGAGCCGCTCGGGGCAGGGCAGATCGCCGGGTTGATCTTCACGCTGGCCGCGGTGCTACTGGCGACGCGCTAGGGCGCCGTGGCATGTAGGATGGGTAGAGCGAAGCGAAACCCATCATCGTCGCCGTTACATTCATTGATGGGTTTCGCTTCGCTCTACCCATCCTACAAATCAACTCGCCGTCATCCCGCCGTTCAGTGCCTTCCGGATCATCTCGGCGAGCGTGTTTCGCCGATAGGGTTTTGTCAGCAGCAGCACGCCGTCGTCGAGCTTGCCGTGGTGGACGATGGCGTTGTCGGTGTAGCCGGAGGTGTAGAGCACTTTCACGCCAGGGCGTAGCGTTGCCACCTTCTCGGCGAGCTCGCGCCCGCTGATGCCGCCGGGGATGACGACGTCGGTGAAAAGGAGGTCGAAGGCCTGGCCGGCCTCGATCAATTCCAGTGCGGCCTTGCTGTCCGCAGCGGCGACGGTCTTGTAGCCGAGGCTCTGCAATTGCGCGGTGACGAAGTTGCGCACCAGCGGATCGTCCTCGACCACGAAAATGGTCTCGGCGCCGCCTTCGGCTTGCGGCACCGCGGCGGCGGCCGCATCGCTCGTGCCGTCACCCGGCGGTAGATAGAGCTTGATCGTGGTGCCGTGGCCCGGCTCGCTGTAGATCTTGATGTGGCCGCCGGACTGCTTGACGAAGCCATAGACCATGGAGAGGCCGAGGCCAGAGCCTTTGCCGACCTCCTTGGTGGTGAAGAACGGCTCGAATGCCTTCTGCTGGATGTCGGATGACATGCCGGTGCCGGTGTCGCTGACCGCGAGCATCACGTAAGGGCCGGGCACGACCTCGGCATTGGCCTGCGCATAGGCCTCGTCCAGCACGACGCGATGGGTCTCCAGCAGCAATTTGCCGCCGTTCGGCATGGCGTCGCGGGCGTTGATCGCCATGTTGAGCACGGCGTTGGTGAGCCGGGACGGATCGATATGTGCGGTCATCTGTCCCTGTTCCAGCACGGTCTCGATCTGGATTTGCTCGCCGAGGGTGGGGCGCAAGAGCTTGGCGATGTCGGTGATCGCCGCGTTGATCTCGACGTTGCGCGGCTGGAGCGGCTGCTTGCGCGCGAAGGCGAGCAGGTGCTGGATCAGCTCGGCGCAGCGCTCGGCGGCATCGTCGATCAGGCGCGCCACGCGCTGGAGCTCCGGCTGTTGCTTCAGGCTCGCCACCAACGTCTCGGTGTTGCCGGAGATCACGGTCAGCATGTTGTTGAAGTCGTGCGCGACGCCGCCGGTCAGCTTGCCGATGGCGTCCAGCTTCTGCGACTGGTGCAGCTGCCGTTCGGTGTCGCGCGTGGTGGTCGCGTCGTGATAGACCAGCACCGCGCCGGAAATGTCGCCTTGCCCGTCCAGCATCGGCCGGCCGCTGATCATGAGGTGGCGCGATGGACTGCCGTTGTGCGGGCGGACGATCATCTCGATGGCCTCGAAATGCTCGCCGCGCAGCACGCGCCTCGACGGCAGCTCGTCGGCCTGCAGCGGCGTGATGCCGTCGCCGTGAAACACATCCGACAGCGCGCGTAGATTGCGCAGGTTCATGCCGGCCCGGTGCAGCAGCATGTGCTCGGCCGCCGGATTGGACAACAGGACATTGCCCTCGGTGTCTATGACCAGCACCGCCTCCGCCATGCTGCGAAAGGTGCTCTGGAGCACGTTGACCGACAGGCGCAGCTCGTCATGCGCGGTGACCAGATGCTCGGTGCGCTCGGCGACCGCCGCCTCGAGCTGTTCGTTGGCGGCGGTGGCTTCGTCGAGCGTGCTCTTGAGCGCGCTCTGGGCGCGGTGGCTCTCGCGCATCACCATCAGCACGAGGAGCAGGATCACCAGCGCACCGGCGACGTCGATGCCGAGCAGCACGATGCCGGTGCGGCGCGAATCCTGGGAGCGCGCGGTCAGCAGCCGTTCTTCTTCCGCGCTCAGCTGGTCGAGATTGCCCATCACCGTGTCCATGAGGCCGCGGCCCTCACCCTTGCCCTGGAGCGCGGCAATGCCGGCCTCGTCGTTCGCTGCGCGCAGCCGCATCGCCGCGGCGGCGACCTCCATCCGGCGCAGCGCCAGCGGCTCGGTGCCCTCCAGCAGCGCGACCTGGTCCGGGTTGTCGCGCACGTCGCGCTTGAGGCTCGCGAGCGCCGGCGCGATCTGGGCGTGGGCGGCCTCGAACTCGTCGCTGAAGGCCTGGTTGCGATAGATTTCGTAGCCGCGCGCGGCGCTCTCGGCGCGGCGCAGCAGCACGCGCAGGTCGGAGATCTTCTTCAGGACCTGGACGGTGTGACTGACCCAGATGGTATCGGACCGCGACTTGACGTCGAGGGCGATCGAGGCGGCGGTGATGATCAGGAGGATGGCGAGTCCAGCACCGAGAATGACGCGTTGCGTTGGGATCAAGGTGCTTCTTTCTGATCCTTCGGCAAGGCCGCCGCGCCGAGGCATTCCCGGATCGTGGTCAGCAGCGCGTCGGGCGTGAACGGCTTGCGCAGGCAGCGCGTCGCACCGAGCTCCAGCGCCATGCGGAGGAAATCGGGCGAGGGCGAGGCGGACGATGCGAAGGCGTAGCCGGACATCGCGATCAGCGGCACGGACGGCGCGCGCTCGTGAAAGATGCGGATGGACTCGAAGCCGCGCATATGCGGCATGAAGATGTCGACCAGCATCACGTCATAGGCCTGCGCTTCCAGCGCGGCCAGTCCCGTTTCGCCGCCGTCGGCCAGCGTGACGTCGAAGCCCTGACGTTGGAGGAGGACCTCGATGGTCGCGCCGACCATCGGATCGTCATCTACCACGAGGATACGCGGCATGACACTTCCCAGCAAATCGAAGTCCCCATCGGTATTTGTGATATCCGCGAATCGTGGGTCGGGTCAATTTTGGATTGGAGCGATGTAGATATGCACGGCGTGGTGCATAGGCAGTCCAGCGGGTTCCATCGGGTCGACACCGGGCATCGGCGTTTCACTGACGTCCGTCGACCGGAGGCAATTCGGGACGCGAATTGTGACAAGGTTCGACGAAAGCTTGAGGCAAGGTGTCGGGACCTGTCACGCCGCGTACAAACCGCAGATTCCATTCAAGCCCGCCTCGAGGCGCACTCCGAGGCCTTCCTTCGCGACCTCCGCGTTCAATGTTGGCGAATGATCCGCCCGCGATATGGATTTGCAGAGGAGGTGCAAGCAACCTTGGTTGAGCTTGTACCCATGGAGCAGCTCTTCGCCTGATTAGTAGGCAGCGACTTCGATATCCGTTTGAAAACGGAGATTTGACCGACGTCGAGCGTCGCTCACCTCATTGGGTGAGGCATCCTGCCGCGAGTCGCCATATCATCATATTGCTTCCTTAGATTGCACGAGCAGTTGTTGGCACCCGGCGGCCCTCGGGCGGGGGGTACTGTGAATTTCTCCAGTGGCAAGATCGAGAAGATCCTCGACCTCATTTACGACGCTGCGGCGGAGAACGCGCTCTGGCCGCATGTGCTCACGGCGATCGCCGATCTGACGCGCAGCGAGGGCGGCATTCTGTTCGGTCAGTCCCTCACCGCAGAGCGGGTCTATTTCGATTTCAACGGCCGCCTCAACGAGGAATGCAACCGCACCTATCAGGAGCGGCATATGCAGAATCCGTGGTCCCAATACATGGAAAACCAGCCCGTTGGCCGGCTGGTGCTGTCCGACGAAGCCATCTCGCTAGGAGAGCTGCAGTCGTCCGCGTTCTATGACGAGGTCCTGCGGCCGCAGGAGATCGGCCACAACGGAATGATGGCGCTTGCGGCGCGCGACGATTTTCGTGCCGCCTTCAATATGTGTCGCAGCGCGCGGCTGGGGCCGTTCGATCCCGACGAGCAGCGGCTGCTGGAATGGCTGGCTCCGCATCTGTGCCGGTCGGTGACGCTCGGATTCCGGATCGACGGCTATCTGGCCATGCAGCAAGCTGCATTCAATGTCCTCGACCGGCTTGCCGACGGCGTCGCCGTGCTCGACCGCAGGGCGCGGGTGCTGTTTGCCAACGGTGCCGCCCGCCGCATGGCGGAGGAGGGCGTGCTGCGTCTGCATCAATCAGTCGGGACGCATTCGCCCGCACCTTCGCAGCGGCTGAGCGAGCTGATCCGCGCCGCGCTCCAGGGCGGGGCCGGCGGCACCATGAGCCTGCCGCGCCCTCTCGACGGCCGCCTGCTGACCATTCTGGTCTCCGCGATCCGGAGCAAGGATCTCGGTCGGCTATCGGATGCCGGTGTGAAGGATGCCGCCGTACTGCTGTTCGTCATCGATCCCGCCAACCGGCGATCGATCCCGCTCGGGCAGATCATGGACGCCTATGGCCTGACGCATGCCGAGGCGCGGGTGGCCCTTGCGGCCTCGTCAGGGAATACGGTCCTGGAGACCGCGCAATCGCTGAAGCTGTCGCCCAACACCATCAAGACGCATCTGCGTCGCGTCTTCGCCAAGACGGGCACCGGCCGCCAGGCTGAGCTTGCCGGCTTGATCGCGGCAATCGGCAGCGTGCGGATCGGGGAAACGGACCACGGACAGTGACGGCTTCGGCGCCGGATGAGCTTGCGGAGTCCGACCGGCTCGGAAAAGCGTGGGCGGCGCCGGTCGTTCACCGGCACCGCCCACTCATCGCGTCGTTCAGGTCGCCTTACGGGCAGGGATGACGCTGGCCATCATAGCCAAGATACGTGCCCGAGGCCGGATCGTAAGACTTGTAGCGCTGCGCGCAATAAGCGGAGGAGTCGCCGCCGGTGTCGGGCACCACCGCGACTGACGGCTCATCATAGTAGGAGTCGCCGTAGTAATAGGGGTCATCGTAATAGCCGCCGCCGTAATAGGCGTAGGAGCCTAGGCCGCCGATCGCGGCGCCGGCCGCGAACCCCGGCCAGAAGCCGCCGCCACGATGATGCCAGCGGTTACCGCTCCAATTGCCGCCGCCGCCGTGCCAATTGCCGCCCGCAGCTGCGACCGGACGGCCGCCGCCAAACGTGGCTCCTGCGCCTGGACGCATGGCGACGCCGGCGCTCGGGCGCATGGCTGCGCCAGCCGCGAAACCGGCGCCACCGCCGGCGACCCGTGGACCAGCGGCGAAGCCGCCGCCCATGCGGGGGCCACCACCACCACCGAAGTGAGCACCGCCACCACCGCCGAAATGGGCTCCTCCGCCCCCACCCGCGGCCGGGCGGCCCTGGGCGAAGCTCGGGCTCGCCAACGGAAGCATCAACGCCACTGCCGCAGCGGCACTCAAAACCTTCAGACTGTTCATGATCAAACTCCTTTCCCGGAAAAGCCAACCCGATGAAACAGCGCTGGTTCCAGGGATCACGCTGGTGTGCGTGTGTGCAGCGAGCCTCTCACCTCGGCGCTGTACCCGGCATGAACGGATCACGACCGATTTGCGGCGGGGCCGGCGGGCCGGAGCACCCCGCATTTGTGGAGGGGACGGCCCCCGCCGGCCGAACTGGACATTTCGGCGTCCGGATGGCATCAGGGCCCCACGAAGCAGGGCCCTTGCCGCATGAAACAATTCCTTCTGAAGTTCTTTACCTGGTGGAATGGCCAGACCTTTGGCACCCAGCTCTGGACCAGCCGGTACGGCGAGCTGGTCGGTGAGGACGAGCAGGGCAACCGCTACTATCGCACCCGCGGCGGGGCGATCGATCCGACACTGGGCTTCGAGCGGCGCTGGGTGATCTATAACGGCTATGCCGAGGCGAGCCGCATCCCGCCGTCCTGGCACGGCTGGATCCATCACGTCGTCGACACCCCGCCGACCGCGACCAATTACCAGCCGCGCGAGTGGGAGAAGCCGCACCAGCCGAATCTCACCGGCACGGCCAAGGCCTACCGGCCCTCGGGTTCGACGCTTGCCAGCGGCCGCCGGCCGAAGGCGACCGGCGACTACCAGCCCTGGACCCCCGGCTAGTCGTCCGCCCCGACGCGAATCTTCATCATCAAGGGTGGATGCATCAGCATCCGCCTCACGCCGCTGTGGACAACGGGAACAGCGGGGATGGTGGTTGCGCCGTCGTTGCACCGGCGCGAGCGATGCGGCTCAATGGTCCCATCTTACGGAGATGGGAAACCATCGCGTTCGGTTCGGGCAACAGTTCGCGACTGTCCCGAGATGCAGCGGCCGCCGAGTAAGGACTCGATCGGGAGATAGGCCCCCGGTCTGGAAGTTCCGAAATCGCCCGATGTGAATGTGCGCCGCCGTAAGAAAGGAAAGGCCGCCTGGGAAACCGGGCGGCCTTTTTCTTTGATGGCAATTCTTCAGCCGGTTTGTGCGCCTCAGTCGTAACGCACCTTCGGGAAGAAGTCGCCGCGGCCTTCAGGCGTCATGTCGAGCAGGCCCCAGAGCGGATCGACCAGATCACCGGCGCGATGATGCTGCTTTGGCGCGGACGGCGCGAAGCTCATCTCCGAGCCCCAGAAGTGCCTAATCTTGCCATTCGCTTTCCTGAAGACATTGAAGATCGTCTCATCCCAATTCTGCCCCTCGGGAACGTTGTGCTGCGCGCGCATGCCCTTGGGGAATTTCGAGGTGTCGCCGAAGTAGTCCGCATCAAAGCTGTTGCCGGCAGTGGACAGCAGCGACAGATGTTCCCAACCGCGTTCGTGGGCCCAGGCGGCGAGGCGCGCGATCGGTGATTTCGCAACGATGTGAAGCGCGGCGCGCTCCCCGACATGCCGTGCGGCGCCGTCGAGCCCGTCAAGCAAATGGGTGCAGCCGGGGCAGGGCAGCTCGCGCTCCGGCCCATACATGAAGCTGTACAGGATCAGCGTGTCATGCGGGCCGAACAACTCCGACATCCTGACCTGTTCCGGCATGCTCGTTTTGCCGATGCGTTCGAAGACGTAATCTTGGGGCACCTCGCCGCCGAGCGGCAGCGCGCGACGCCTGGCGGAAACGGCCTCAATCTGAGCCCGGAGGGCAATCTCCTCATCCAGCAACGCGTTTCGCGCGGCACGATACTCGGTGCTTTCGTTGGGGTAGTCGAGATGCTCCATGATTGCGCTCCGGATGCTGTAAGTTTCGTGAGGACATAACTCGCCCCCCAAAACCTCAGTTCCACCACCGAAGGTGGAACGCCTGCGCCCCATGTGGATGTGTCGCCGCCGTGAAACAGGAAAGGCCGCTCGGGAAATCGAGCGGCTTTTTTCTTTGATCTGATTTCCTGTTCGTTGCTCGCTTCTCAGAAATGGAGATGCAGGGGTGGTGAGTTGCCGACGGGCATCATCTCGTAAGGCGGCTTCCAGCCTGGCAGTTCGGCGATGCGTCGGCGCCAGGCATCAATGGCCGGGAAGGCCGCGGCGAGATCGAAACCTGTCTCCTCCCTCGGATAGTACAAATAGCCGAGCAGCGAGAAATCGACGATCGTGGGCCGGTCGCCCAGCATGAAGCGGCGGTCTGAGAGATGTCTGTCGACAATCGAGAACGCGCTCTCGGTCCGCGCGCGCAGAAAAGCGAGCACGGCCGGATGGGCCGGCTCCGGCATGAAGCAGCGCTGATACCGGTGCGGCGCAAAATTCCCCGTGAATTTGTGGTTGTCGAACAGCAGCCAGCGCGCCGTCTCGAACCTCTCTTCGTGCGTCGGAGCGAACACGCCGTGAGTTTCGGCGAGCCACAGCAGGATCGCACCCGACTGGCTCATCTGCCGGCCGTCGATCTCCAGCACCGGGACTTCGCCCATGACGTTGGTTGCGGCCCGCCAGTCGGGGCTGCGGGTCTCACCGCCGGCGAAATCGACGCCGACCGGCTCCCAGTCGAGCCCGGCGCAGTTGAGGAATAGCGCGACCTTGAACGAATTGCCCGAAGCTCCCACACAGTGCAGCCGGTATCGCGCCATGGTCAGGTCCTCCTGTGCGCACCGACCGGAAACTGCCAAAGGGCGTGGCGGCCGCAGCCGGAGTGTCGCGACAGGCTCCTGACAGCGTCGTGTCAGCAGCGTCAGTTCGGGCGATGCTTCGCATCGCTCGAACGTGCTGCACAATGTCCGGGACGCAAGACCAAGGGCTACATCACCCTTTCGGCTGCGCGCTTCGCGGCTTCGAGCCGCCGCGCCTGCCATGGTGCGACCCGCTCCTTCATGAGCGCGAGCACCTCGGCCGGAGCCGTATCCGGCGAGCCGGCGTTGAAGGGGGGCGCGGGATTGTATTCGAGGCGGAGCTGCACGGCTTCCGCGGTGGTGCGATCGACCAGCAGCGATACCAGCTTCAAGGCGAAATCAATTCCTGCGGTGACGCCGCCGCCGGTGACGCGGTTGCGATCGACGCAGACGCGCGTCTTGGTGGGCGTCGCGCCGAACAGCGCCAGCATCTCCATCGCACTCCAATGGGTCGCGGCGTTGTAGCCCTTCAGGAGCCCGGCCGCGCCCAGCACCAGCGATCCCGTGCAGACCGAGGTGACGAATTTGGCGCTGGCGGCCTGCTTGCGCACGAAGTCGAGAGTCTCCTCGTCGTTGAGGAGCGCGTCGGTGCCGAAGCCGCCGGGAATGCAGATCACATCCAGTTGCGGGCAGTCGGCGAAGGTGATGGTCGGGGTCAGCATCAGCACGGAATCGCTCGGCACCGGGGCCAGCGTCTTCCAGATCAGGTGCACGGTCGCGCCGGGGACGGACGAAAACACCTGCAGCGGACCGGTGAAGTCGAGCTGGGTGACGTGCGGAAACACCAGCAGACCGATCTGGAGCGGAGACGACATGGGCAGGTCCTCCAAAGATAAGCTTGACGGACGCAGCCTCTCATGATGCCCTTCCGTCCAAAATGGCGTATTTCCCTCGCTTTCGGACATGAACCATGATCGGCATCCTGATCTTCCCCGACTTCCAACTGCTCGATGCGGCCGGCCCGATCTCGGTGTTCGAGATCGCCGCACGTGCCACCGGCAAGCCGCTCGCGCTTCGGGTGCTGGCGCTGAATGCTGGGCCGGTGCGCAGCTCATCGGGCGTCGAGATGATGGCGCGCGATTTCAAATCGGCGAATGCGATCACGACGCTAGTCGTGGCGGGCGGCGCGGGCGTGTCGGCTCCGGCGGGCTGTCCAGCGACGCTCGCTTTCGTGCGGCGGCTCGCCAAGCGCGGCGTTCGGGTCGCCAGCGTCTGCTCCGGCGCCTATGTGCTTGCGGAGGCCGGCCTGCTCGACAACCGCCGCGCCACCACGCATTGGGGCCGCACCCGCGAATTCGTCGCGCGCTATCCCAAGGTCAAGTTCGAGCCGGACCAGATCTTCACCCGCGACGGCAATGTCTGGACCTCGGCGGGCATCAGCGCCGGCATCGATCTCGCGCTCGCGATGGTCACCGAGGACCATGGCGAGGAGATCGCGCAAGCGACCGCGCGGCAGCTCGTGCTCTATCATCGTCGCAGCGGCGGCCAGTCGCAATTCTCCTCGCTGCTGGAATTGAAGACGCCGAACGGCCGCTTCGGCGCGCTGCTGTCCTGGGCTCGGGAAAACCTCGACGCGCCATTGACGGTGGAAGACCTCGCCGATCGCGCCGGCATGAGCGCGCGGCATTTTGCCCGCGCCTTTGCCGCGGAGACCGGCACGACGCCGTCGAAAGCGATCGAGCGGTTGCGGCTCGAGGTCGCGCGCGAGCGCGTGCAGTCCTCGCGCGAGGCGATCGAGCTCGTCGCGGAGGTGACCGGCTTCCGCGATCCCGAGCGGATGCGGCGCGCCTTCATCCGGGCCTTCGGCCAGCCGCCGCAGGCGCTGCGCCGCGCGGCGCGGGCGGGGTAGGGAAACTCACCTGGCACTCGAGCGTGGAGGCGACGATGAGCGGGATGGAGTACAGCAACGAGAACGCGAGGCGACTGCAAAGAATCTATCTCAAGCCTGATGTGACCGCCCAGCGTGCGGAGACAATCCGGCAGCTCGATCTGTCTGCCGGCGAGCGCGTTCTCGATATCGGATGCGGTCCCGGCTATCTCTGCGAAAGCATGGCGCAGATCGTCGGGCCCGGTGGCGCCGTCGTCGGTATCGATGTGTCCACCGACCTGATCGCGGCCTGCAACCGGCAGAAGGCTTCCGCCTGGATTTCATATGCCATCGGCAACGCGACGGCATTGGATCAAGCCGATGCATCGTTCGATGTCGTCGTGTGCACCCAGGTTGCCGAGTACGTGCCCGATGTCGACCGCGTCCTTGCCGAGACGTTTCGCGTCCTCAAGCCGGGTGGCCGCACGATTTTTGTCGCAACCGATTGGGACGCAGTGGTGTGGCATTCCGAATGCCCGGAACGAATGGCCGCGGTCATGACGTCATGGGAAGCGCACTGCGCCCACCCGCGTCTGCCGAGATCGATGGCCCGCAGACTGGTTGAGGCCGGATTTCACCTCGACGGCGCGTCGATCTTTCCCATCCTGAATTTGCGATACGACGACGACAGCTACAGCAAGGGGCTGGCCCAAGGCATTCGGGATTTCGTCGCCGGCAGGAGCGACGTTCCTGCCGATGATCTCTCAGCATGGCACAGCGAGTTCGAGCGTCTCGGCGCTGCGGGACACTACTTCTTCAGCACCAACCGCTATCTCTTCAGGGCCTCGAAGCCGGCTGCGACGGCGACATGAGCGCGTGCTAGCTCGTGCTGCCGGCCGCCGTCGCCCCGGACGTGCGTCCGCGCGCCGTCAATCGCCGCGCGATCGGCGTCAGCATGTACGGCGCCAGATGAATCGGAAACTGCGTCATCGCGAAATAGAGCCAGGTGGCGGGCGGCAGGGCGCCGGCGGTCGCCGCCAGCATCAGGCCGAGGTTGCGCTGTGACACCATCAGCCCGAGCGCCAGCGCGCGCTCATAGCCGACGCGGCGGAACAGCAGCGTGGTGACGGCGAGCAGCGTGAAGTAGATCGCGAAGGACAGAGCTGCAAGGCCGATCGTGAACACGGGCTGCGCCAGGAGGTCGCTGACGACATCGCTCATGACCGCTGTTGCGAAGATCCAGAGGATGATGATGTTGAAGCCGTCGATCGGCTTCTTGTGACGCTGGATCGCCTCCACGCCGAAGCCCCATCGGATGACGGTGGCGGCCAGCAGCGATGCCGTGAGGATGCCGAGCAGCTTCAGGCCCAGTGTGAGCGGCGAGATGGTGAGCATGTCGCCGAGGAAGAGGCCGGCGAACAATGACGCCGTGAAGGGCACGAGCGCGGTGGAGGTCACCAGCGTGATCAGCACGAGCGTGGCATCGAGACCCATCAGCGCGGCGAGGGCAGGCGAAGCCATCATCGGCGAGGCCATGCTCTGGAGCATCAAGGCGAGCGAAAGGCCGGGGACGCGCGCGGTCAGCCCGGTTGCATGGGCAATCAGCCCGACGATCAATGGCACGCCGATCGTGGTCCAGGCGGTGGCGGTCGCGACCAGCGCTGGCCGTCGCAGATGGCCGTACAGCGCGGCAAGGTCGACCCGCATGAAGGAGATGCAGAGCAGAACGAAGATCGCCTCGGTGACGTAGGGCCGCAGCAGCGCTCCGAGCGGCGGCACCGCGGCCGCGATGAAGACGACGGCAGCCACCGCACGCGTGCCCTGGCTGCCAAGCCAGGTGAGGGCGTGCAGGGGGACGGCGAGGAGAGATTTGAGGAGCGAGGACATCGGCGTCGTTGGTGCGTCGTGCTACGGGCCTACGGCATTCGCTCTACCCCAAAGCCTTGAGCCACGCGCCGATCTCGCTCACGGCGACATTGGCCTGCGGCAGCAGTTTGCCCATGGTGAAGAAGCCGTGGAACTGGCCGGCATAGTGCTTGGTGGTGACGGGCACGCCGGCTTGTTTCAGCCGCGCAGCATATTCATCGCCCTCGTCGCGTAAGGGATCGGCGCCGGCGGTCAGCACAAAAGCGGGCGGCAGGCCGGCAAGATTTTGCGCGCGTGCGGGCGAAGCGCGCCAATCGTGGATGTCGGCGGCGCCATTCAGATAATGATCGCGGAACCAGCGGATCACCGAATGGGTCAGCAGAACGCTGGTCTCGGGCTCGCTGTGCGAGCCGTGCGTCATGGCGAAATCGGTCGCGGGGTAGATCAAGACCTGGCCTGCGATCGCCAGGCCGCCGGCCTCGCGCGCGGCGAGCGCGACGACCGCGGCGAGGTTGCCGCCGGCGCTGTCGCCGCCGATCGCGAGGCGCGAGGCGTCGACGCCGAGCTCGCGCGCATTCGCGGCAATCCATTGGGTCGCGGCGATCGCGTCCTCGGCCGCGGCGGGAAACTTGTGCTCGGGCGCAAGGCGATAGTCGACCGAGATCACGATGAGGGCGCCGGCCTCAGCAAGCTGGCGGCAGACGACGTCGTGGGACTCGAGGTCGCCGATCACCCAGCCGCCGCCATGGAAGAACACAAGGGCCGGCGACAGCCCGTCGTTGCGGCGGCACGTAGAGGCGGGCCGGGATCGCGCCGTGCGGCGCCGGGATCGCGAGCTGCGTGATGTGGGCAAGCTCGGGCGGCTCGGGGTTGGTGGCAAAGCGGGCCTGCGCGTAATAGGCGCGAGCCTGCGGCGCGGTCAGGGTCTCGTAGGCGGGGCGCCCGGCCTCCCGAAAAGCCCTGTAGACGGCGGCGGCATCGGGATCGAGCACGACGGGCATGGGGAGTGGACCTCGGGAGGTTCTGGTTATGGTCGGACGTCGGGTATCGGGGGGTGCCCGCTCGGCCCCGGGAGAGGCGACCGAACTATCCCATCCGGTGGCGGGTCTGGCCAGCGGGCGGCGGGCAGGGCAGGGTTGCCGCCCTTTCCCCGCCGTATTCGGCGTGTTAACCCGGTAGCCTGCGAGCGGCGGTATCACCTGTAGAATGTCCAACAAGCCCGATTCGCTGTTGAAGCCGCGCGAGATGTTCAAAACCTTTACCCTGACAGGCCTTGCGGCGCTGCTGGCTGCCACCGCGCTGACGGTTGCGACGCCCGCTAAGGCGCAGATCGGCACGATCTTCTCCGATCCGCCGCCGCGGCCGCCGGGGGCGATTCCGCGCGGCCAGCCGCAGCCTCCGATGCCCGAAGACGACGATGAAGAGGTCCCCGCGCTGCCGCCGCAGGGCCGCGTTCTGCCGTCGCGTCCGATGCCGCCGCCGCCGGGCCGGCAGGGGAACGTGATGCCGGGGCCGGTCGAGAGCCAGCCGCTGGCGCCGCCACCGGGCTCCACCGTTGCCCCGCCGAACCAGCCGCCGTCCGTGGCGGTCGCGCCGCCCAATGCGCCGGGAGCCGCCCCGGGTGCGCCCGGTCAGCGCCAACCGCAGCAGAAGGGCGCGCCAGGCGGTGCGGTGCCGCAGACGCCGGCGAGCCTCCAGCCGGGCGACGAGGTCGTGACCGAGCCGCCCGCCCAGAAGATCGTGAACAAGAAGGCGACCTTCTCCGGCCTCGACAAGATCACCGGACGCATCATCAATTTCGACGAGGATATCGGCGAGACCGTCCAGTTCGGCGCGCTCAGGGTCAAGACCAACGCCTGCTACACGCGGCCGGCGACGGAAGCCGCCAACACCGACGCCTTCGTCGAGGTCGACGAGATCACCTTGCAGGGCGAGGTGAAGCGTATCTTCTCGGGCTGGATGTACGCGGCAAGCCCCGGCCTGCACGGCGTCGAGCACCCGATCTACGACATCTGGCTGACCGACTGCAAAGAGCCGCAACAGACCATCGCAACGGCGGCGCCCGATCCCGCGAGCAAGCCGGCCCCGCCACCGCCGCCGCCCGCGCAGAAGAAGGCCGCGCCCAAGCAGGTGCAGCAGCGTCCGCCGCAGCCTCTGCCGCCGGTGCAGCAACCGGCACCGCCGCCTCCGCCGCCGGAGCAGCGGCCAGGCCTGTTCGGTTTGCCGGGCTTCGGCCGCTAGTCCATCGTCTGATTATTGCCGTGAGGCGATGATCTCGAGCGCACGTGCGCCCGGGATCGCCTCACCCGGGGACAGCCTCAAGAAGTCGCCGGGCTCGCCGGCGAGCGCCTTGTCGAGCAGGCCGGTGTAGCGCCGCCGTGAGATCTCGACCGCGCCAAAGCTCTTCAGATGGTCGGTGACATATTGCGTGTCGAGCAGCTCGAAGCCGCCATGGATCAGCCGCGCGACAAGATGCACCAGCGCTACCTTCGAGGCATCGCGCGCGGTGTGGAACATGCTCTCGCCGAAGAAGGCGCGCCCGAGGCTCACGCCGTAGAGACCGCCGACGAGGTCGTCGCCCTGCCAGGCCTCGACGCTGTGGCAATGGCCGAGCTCGTAGAGGCCGCCATAGAGGTCGCGGATGCGCTTGTTGATCCAGGTGTCTTCGCGGCCCGCCTGCGGCGCGGCGCAGCCGGCGATCGTCGCCTTGAACGCCGTGTTGACGGTAACGCGTAACCCGTCCGAGCGCACGGTGCGGGCAAGGCGCGAGGCGACGCGAAAACCATCGAGCGGGATGACGCCGCGCAATTCCGGCTCGACCCAGAACAGGGTCGGATCGTCGGCGCTTTCCGCCATCGGGAAGATGCCGCAGGCATAGGCGCGCAGCAGCACGGCCGGCGTGATTTCAGACGAGGCGGAGTCGCGCGAAGTCATGAGGCAACAATAGCAGGATCGCAATTCGGTTGCGATGGGTGGCGGGCAGGTCAGCTCGCGGCGGCGCTGCTGGATTTGCCGGGCGCGTCAGGCACGCGGCGGAACCGCAGCACGATGCGGGTTCCGGAATGCGCAGGGTCGCGCTCGACGGAGGCATCCAGCTTGGAGGCCATCGCCGCGACGATGCGCTGGCCCATGCCGGTCGAGCGCGGATCGGCCTCGGCCTTGTCGCCGACGCCGTCATCGCTGATCGAGAGCAGCACGTCGTCGCCCTGCGAGGTCAGCTCGACATGGATCGGGCCGGCGCCATCGGGGTAGGCGTATTTCACCGCGTTCATCACCAGCTCGTTGACGATGATGCCGACGGCGACCGCACGGTCCGGGTCGATCTCGATCGGCTCGGCCTTCAGCGTCAGGCGCGACATCCGGTTGCCTTCGGCCGAGCGGCGGAGGTCCTCGAGCAGCGAGTCCAGATACTGGTTCAGCACCACGCTCTTGAGATCCTGCGAGGTGTAGAGGCGGCGGTGCACCTGCGCGACCGCGGCGACGCGGCCCATCGCATTGGTCAGCGCCGCCTTGACCTCTTCCTGCGCGGCGGAGCTCGCCTGGAGGTGCAAGAGCGAAGCGATGATCTGGAGCGAATTGCCGACGCGATGGTTGACCTCGCGGAGCAGCAGCTCGCGCTCGGCGGCGAGCGCGGCGTAGCGGTCGCGCGAGGCGTGGATCTCGGCTTCGGCTTCCTCGCGCGCCCGCTGCATCTCGGCCTGGCGCAGCGCGCCCTCGGCCGCGACGTGAAGCAGGGGGATGAAGTCGCCCTTGACGTCCTTGACGAGGTAATCGGCCGCGCCCGCCTTCAGCGCGGTCACCGCGATGGTGGAGTCCTGCGACGCCGTGACGAACACCACCGGCGGCGCGCCCGCTATCGCCATGATCTGCTCGAGCGTCTCCAGGCCATCGAGGCCCGGCATGTACTGGTCGAGCGCCACGACGTCGATGCCGCCCTCGGTCTCCGCGCGGCGGATGCGCTCGAGGCCTTCCTCGCCGCTTGCGGCATGAACGACCTTGTAGCCGCGCCGCGTCAGGCCGCGATCGACCAGGCGCGCCAGCGCGTCGTCGTCGTCGATATAGAGTAGTGTTGGCGTGCGCTGGTTCATGAGGCGGCGGGCGGGACCTGGATGACCGAGAAGAACAGGCCGAGCTGCCGGATGGCATTGGCGAAATTCTCGTAGTTGACGGGCTTGGTGATGTAGACGTTGCAGCCGAGCTCGTAGCAGCGCTTGATTTCCTGGCTGTCGTCGGTGGTGGTCAGCACCACCACGGGGGAGGCCTTCAGATATTTGTTCTCCTTGATCTGCCTCAGGATGTCGATACCGGTCATGTCGGGCAGGTTGAGATCGAGCAGGATCAGAAGCGCGTTGCCCTTCTGCACGAGACCGCTTCCGTCCGCGCCGAACAGGTGCTTCATCGCGTCGGTGCCATTCGGGAACGAGACGATCTCGTTGTTGACCCCTGAGCGGCGGATATTGCGCTCGATCAGCCGGGCGTGTCCCTCGTCGTCCTCGATCATGATGATGGTGACAGGCTGGGTCATCGATCTGCGTTCCGGTTGGTGACGTTCCAGGTGATGGGCAGCGTGATCGTGAAGGTGCTGCCCGCATTCAGTTCCGATGATACCGACATCGTGCCCCCGAGGCGGCGCACAAGTGCACGCACATGTGCAAGACCTATGCCCTGGCCGGGCTTGTCCTGGGTTCCCGCACGGCGGAACAGGTCGAAGATCCGCTGGTGATCCCTGGGGTCGATGCCGCGGCCGTTATCGCTGATTTCGAAGATAGCGTAGCCGAGCTTGGTGCGCCCGCGGATTCTGATCTCGCCGGGAACGCCAGTTTTGAGATATTTGATCGCGTTGTCGATCAGATTGGAGAAGATCTGCTCCAGCGCAAGGCGGTCGCTGACGAGATTCGGCAGGGGCTCGACATGGATCTCGGCATGCGCCTCGGCGGCCTGGTGCGCCAGCGTCGACACGATGGCCTCGATCAGCTCGCGCGTGTCGATCTTCTCCGGCTGGAATTCGCGGCGACCCTCGCGGGTCAGGTTGAGGATGGCCGAGATCAGCCGGTCCATCTTGGCAATCGACGATTTGATGAATCCGAGCGCCTCGGAAAAATCCGCCGATAATTGCTTGTCGGGGCCTTCGAGCGCGATCTCGCCGGCCGGCAGCGGCGGCCCGTCGGCGGGGATATGGGCGAGGCCGCTGATACGGCGGAAAATGTCGCCGCCGAGCTCTTCGAGCTCGCTGGTGAAGCCCATGATGTTGACGAGGGGCGAGCGCAGATCGTGGCTCACGATATAGGCAAAGCGCTGGATCTCGTCATTGGCTTCGCGCAAGTCGGCCGTGCGTTCGTCGACCACGGCCTCCAGGTTGACGTTCGCATCGCGCAGCCGCGTTTCGGCCTCGTCACGGGCACGGGCCGAGCGCCGCACCAGCCAGATCGAGATCAGGGTCAGCAGCACGACGAGGCCGGAGCCGATGCCGGTCATCGACGCGGCCAGCGTCTGGCTCCGGTCGGAGTTGGCGCTGCGGATCCGGAACAGCCGTTCCTCCTCGCGGATCATCGCGTTGGCGAGGTTGCTGATCGTGGTCGTGGTATTGCCGGCAGCGGCCTCGCGGACGAGCGCGGTGGCATCGTCGGGTCGGCCTTGCTTCACGAAATTCATCTCGCGCGAGAACTGGTCGAGCCGGGTCTCGATCGCCGCGCTCAGCTTCTCGAGGCTCTCCCGTTGCGCCGGATTGTCGCCGATCTGGCGCGTGAGCTTGTCGAGCGCGGGAATGATCGCCGCGACGGCCTTCTGGTGATCCGACAGGAAATCCGGTCCCTGCGTCAGGAGGAAACCGCGGGCGCCGCTTTCGGCGCGCCGGACTTCGAGCAGGAGGGCGTTGATCTGGTTCTCCGCCTCGATGGTGTGAAGCACCCATTTGGCGTCGTCGCGCGCCTTGTTGACGAGGTAGACCGAGCCGGCGCTGATCACGGTCAGCACCAAAAGGCCCGCCGCGAACAGCAGGATCTGCCAGAATGCGCGCCGTCGTTGGCCCTCGGCCGTCACGACGGTTTCACTCGCTCAGGTTCAACGGAATTCAAAACGCCCCTCGGGAACTGGCCCCACCGTCGAGAACTCGATTGGGGCCAATGGGTTCCAAGAGGAGAAGGGATTATTTCGCGCCGGGTTCCGCCTTGCCGGCGAGGTACTGTTCCAGCCAGTGGATGTGATAGTCGCCGTCGATGATATCGTCCTGGCGCACCAGGTCGCGGAACAGCGGCAGCGTCGTCTCGATGCCCTCCACGACCATCTCGTCCAGCGCCCGGCGTAAGCGCATCAGGCACTCGGTCCGGGTCTTGCCGTGGACGATCAGCTTGCCGACCAGGGAGTCGTAATAAGGCGGGATCTGGTAGCCCTGATAGACCGCGGAATCGATCCGCACGCCTAGCCCACCGGGCGGGTGATATTGCGTGATCCGGCCCGGTGAGGGCCGGAAGGTCTGCGGATTCTCGGCGTTGATGCGGCACTCGATGGCGTGGCCGATGATCTGCACCTCTTCCTGCTTCGCGGGCAGATCGCCGCCGGCGGCGATGCGGATCTGCTCCAGCACGAGGTCGATGTCGGTGATGCTCTCGGTGACGGGATGCTCGACCTGAATGCGGGTGTTCATCTCGATGAAGTAGAACTCGCCGTCCTCGAACAGGAACTCGATGGTGCCGACGCCGAGATATTTCATCTCGCGCATCGCCTTGGCGCAGGTCTCGCCGATCTTGGCGCGCGCAGCGGCGGCCAGCACCGGCGAGGGGCCTTCTTCCCAGACCTTCTGGTGGCGGCGCTGCAGAGAGCAGTCGCGCTCGCCGAGATGGATCGCGCCGCCGCGGCCGTCGCCGAGGATCTGGATCTCGATGTGGCGCGGCTTCTGGAGGTATTTTTCGAGATAGACGGAGGCATCGCCGAAGGCGGATTTGGCCTCATTGGCTGCCGTGGAGAGTGCGACCTGGAGGTCGGCCTCGCTCTGCGCGACCTTCATGCCGCGCCCGCCGCCGCCGGCCGCGGCCTTGACCAGCACCGGGAAGCCGATCTTCCTCGCGATCGCCATCGCGTCGTCATCAGGGCCGACCGCGCCGTCGGAGCCGGGCACCACGGGAATGCCGAGCCGCTTGGCGGTTTTCTTGGCCTCGATCTTGTCGCCCATCAGGCGGATGTGCTCGGCCTTGGGGCCGATGAATTGCAGATTGTGCTCGGCGAGGATTTCCGCAAACCGCGCGTTCTCCGACAGGAAGCCGTAGCCGGGATGCACGGCATCGGCGCCGGTGATCTCGCAGGCCGCGAGCAGGGCGGGCACGTTGAGATAGCTGTCCTTGGACGGCGGCGGTCCGATGCAGACGCTCTCGTCCGACAGTCGCACATGCATCGCATCGGCGTCGGCGGTGGAGTGCACGGCGACGGTCGCGATCCCGAGCTCCTTGCAGGCCCTGAGGATGCGAAGTGCGATCTCGCCGCGATTGGCTATGAGGATCTTGTCGAACATGGTGCCTCAGCGGGCGAATAGGGAGTAGCGAATAGCGAGGGGCAAGACGGGCACCATTCGCTATTCGCCATTCGCCATTCGCTTATTCAATAATGACCAGCGGCTCGCCGTACTCGACCGGCTGGCCGTCTTCGACGAGGATCTGCGTCACCGTGCCTGATCGCGGCGAGGGGATCTGGTTCATGGTCTTCATGGCTTCGATGATCAGCAGGGTCTGGCCGACCGAGACCTTGTTGCCGACCTCGATGAACGGCTTTGCGCCTGGCTCCGGCGCCCAATAGGCGGTGCCGACCATCGGCGAGGTCACCGCACCCGGATGCTTCGACAGGTCGGCTGCGGCCGCAGCGGGCGCAGCGGCGACGCTTGCCGCCATCGGCAGCGCGGCGGAAGCGGCCGCGATCGGCATCGGCATGGTCGCGGCGACGCTGATGTTGCGGGCGACGCGCAGGCGCAGGCCCGCGCGTTCGATCTCGATCTCGGTGAGGCTGGTCTCATCGAGCAGAAGAGCGAGCTCGCGGACGAGCGCGGAATCCTCGCTGGAAAACTTTGCGGCTGCTTTGTCGTCTGGCTGGCGCGCCATGTTGTTTGATCCGAATGTTCTGTGTGATGAGGGAGCGTCAGGCGTTGGGCTTGATGCCGAGCTTGGCGGCAAGGCCCTGGATGGCGAGGCGGTAGCCCTCGATGCCGAAACCGCACAGCGAGGCGAAGGCCGCGCGCGCGGTGTAGGAATGGTGACGGAAGCTCTCGCGGGCGTGGATGTTGGTCACATGCACCTCGACCGTCGGGATCTGCACCGCGAGCAGCGCGTCGTGCAGGGCGATCGAGGTGTGCGAATAGCCGCCGGCATTGATGATGATGCCCTTCATCTTGCGCGCATGCGCCTCGTGGATGAAGTCGATCAGCTCGCCTTCGCGGTTGGACTGCCGGCAGTCGGCCTTGAGGCCGAAGTGTGCTGCCGTCTCCCGGCACAGCGCCTCGACGTCGGCCAGCGTCGCATGGCCATACTTTTCGGGCTCGCGCGTCCCCAGCATGTTGAGGTTCGGCCCGTTCAGGACGAGGATCGTGTCGGTTGCAGGTTCAGCCATTCAAATCCCGGAAAAGAGGTGCTTCGGCGTGGCGGGGGTTATAGGTAACAAAGCGCGTGAGGGGAAGCCTTGAAGGACCTCCGAGGCGGGTTCAGGCACCTCATCCGTTGCGCAAAAACCTGTGCGGAAACTACGGAAATTGCTTGTTAACCAGTCCAAAGCATGGCTGCCGGCCGAATGCAAAGGGGGCGGGCATCGCTGCCCGCCCCCTGAGCTTGCCGCTGTCCGGCCTTAGCCTTCGATGATGTACACGATCTCGCGCGTCTGCGGACGGACGATCACGTACTGGCCGTGCACGAAGATCACTTCATAACCGCGCCACTCCGGGTAGATCTCGACGATCCGGGGCGGCAGCGGATGGAAGCGGACGGACGCTGGGACCGCGGCGCCGACCGAGATGTTGAAGTTGACGTTCGTGGTCTCCTCGATCTTGGTCGACTTGATCGCCGTCGAGATCTCGGTCCGCTTCTCGGGCGGCGGCGCGGCGGTCGCGGTCGCCGAAGCGGCGCCGGTCGTGGTCTGGGACTTGTCGGTCGCAGCCGGACGGCTCTCGGCATTGTTGCTCTTGGCGGCGCCGCCGGCCTTGTTGTCCTCGGCCTTCATGTCCTTAGTGCCCGATTTGGTGGAGTCGGACTTGGTGGTCGAGGACTCGGAGCTCATGCTCTTCGACTTGTCCTGCGCGGCCTTATCCTGCGCACCTTGGGCGTGCTCACCCTTCGCTCCAGCCTTCTCGTCGGCCGCGTTCTTGTTCATCGCGCCGGACTTGTCCATTCCGCCTGACTTTTCGGCGGTGCCGGACTTCTCCATTGCACCCGACTTCTCTTCGGCTCCGCCCTGCTTCATAGCGCCGCCGGCCTGGCCGACGGTGCCCTTCTCATGGGTAGATTCCTTGCCCATCGAGCCGCGCTCTGCGGCGCCGCCAGACGGCTGTGAATGCTGCATCTGCTGTTGCGAGCCAGCGCCGCCAGCGTCGCGGCCCTTGTCCTGTGCGTTCGCCAGACCGGTGCCCGCGACCAGCGCGAGTGTGGCAACCGAGATCATAAAGCGGTTCAACATCGAATTCTCCTCACGTGTTCATTTGCGTCATTGCCCGCGCCGACAACGAAAGGAGATTTGAGTTGTTCCGGAACTTCGCCTGTTCCGGGGCATTTGTTTCCTAAACGCGAGATGAATGCGCGCGCCGGATTCGCGCCGCTATCGGCCAACGAAAAAGGCCGGCTTTTCAGCCGGCCTCGACGCATGCGTGAGTTGTGAGACGCGCGATCGCTTTGTCAGCAAGTCGCCTTGCCGCAGCGGGCGACGCCGATCTTCTCCTTGAGGCCTTCGAGGCCGACGGCGCCGATCACGATCTGCTTGCCGATCACGTAGCTCGGCGTGCCGTTCATGCCCATCGCCTCCGCAAGCTTGAAGTTCTCCTCGATGGTGGCGCGCACTTCGGGGCTGGCGATGTCTTTCTCGATTTTTGCGGTGTCGAGCCCGGCTTCCTTGGCCGCCTGCATCGCGCGCGCCTTGTCGGCCGCGCCGCGGCCGCCGAGCAGCTTCTGGTGGAAGTCGAGATATTTCTTGCCGGTGGGATCCTGCATGCGCACGGCGACCGCGACCTGCGCCGCTTCGACCGAGCCCTGGCTCAGCACCGGAAATTCCTTCAGCACGACCTTCAGCTTCGGATCGCTCTTCATGAGGTCGAGCATGTCGCCCATGGCGCGCTTGCAGTAGCCGCAATTGTAATCGAAGAACTCGACGAAGGTGACGTCGCCGTCCTTGTTGCCGAGCACGACCTGGCGCGGCGAGTTGAAGATCGCATCCGAATTCTGTGCGATGCTGGCCTCGTGCTTCTTGGTTTCGGCATCGGCCTGCCGCTTGCTGAGCTCGGTCATGGCCTCCTCGAGCACCTCGGGATGGGTGACGAGGTAGTTCTTGATGATCGCCTCGATGTCGGTGCGCTGGGCATCGGAGAAGCTGTCGGCCGACGCGGGCGCGGCTGCGCCGAACATGGCGAGCGCAAACAGCGCGGGAGCAAGCAGGCGCAGCGAAGGCATAGGCAAATCCTCTTATCCAAAGCAGGTTTCGGAAAACGTCCCGGCGGACTGATTGTGGTGTCGTGACGTCGTGGTAGCAGGCGTCGTCTTACTTAGTTTGACCTAGTTGCGTTCGACCTAGTTGCGCGGCGGCTTTGACGCCACGATGTCGTCGGCCTTGACCCATCCGGGCGTGCCGACGGCGAAACGGGTTTTCGCGCGCGTGGCAAGCTCGCGGGCGGTCTTGTTGTCGCCGCGCAGGTAAGCGGCCTGCGCCGAAGCGAGATCGGCCTCGGCATAGTCGCCCTTCCGGCCATAGGCCATCGCGAGCTGGGTGTAACCGAGCGGGGCCTCGGGCTCCCGTGCCACCGCGGCACGGAGAATCCGAACGGCATCGTCCGTGTAGGCCTTATTATCGGTTCCAACCAGAGCCTGCCCAAGTAACATCTCGATGAGGGGGGCGTTGTTGGAGAGTGCGACAGCCTTGCGCAGGGGAGCGATGGCGTCGGCCGGCTTGCCGCTCTCGAGCAGGGCCTGGCCGCGCACCTCGTAGAAGTACGGGTTGTTGGGCTGGACCTGGATCAGCGCGTCGATCTGGGCGAGCGCGCTGCGCAGATCGCCGTGCAGATAGGTGCTGATGGCGCGGGCATAGCGCGCCGGGAGGCTGTCGTTGGTCTGCGGATAGCGGCGATACACCGTCTCCGGGCGCTCCATGAAGGCGGAGATCTTGGCGCGCACCATGTCGTGGCGGAGCTGGAGCGCCGGATCGTCCTTCTTGTCCCAATAGGGGCTGGAGCTGGCGAACTCCTGGAGCGCGGCGACGCGCTCGGCGGGCATCGGGTGCGACTGCAGATAGGGGTCGGCGCCGCGCGCGGCGAACAGACTCTCGCTGGTGAAGCGCTTGAAGGTCTCGTACATGCCCTTGGGCGACTGCTGGGTCGCGGTCAGGAATTTCACGCCGGCGCGGTCGGCGTTCTCCTCCTGCTGGCGCTGGTAGGACAAGAGCGAGCGGCGGATCATCTCCTGCGGGCCGGCGATTGCCGCCGCGCCGGCATTGGCAAGACCGTTATTGCCGGCGCTGCTGCTGCCGCGGGTGCTGCCCGCGGCGATTGCGCCGGCGCCGAGCAGCATCGCGATGATCATCTGGGTCTGCGCGGTGGCGAGCTGCTCGCGCAGCTTGGACAGATGGCCGCCGGCCAGATGCCCGGTCTCGTGCGCGAGCACGCCGATGATCTGGTTCGGCGTCTCCGACTGGAGGATCGCGCCGTAATTGACGAAGATGCGGCGGCCGTCCGCGACGAACGCGTTGAACGAGGCTTCGTTGAGGATCACCATCTGGATGTTCTGCTTCTCCAGACCGGCGACGCGCAGGATCGGGCGGGTATATTCGCGCAGGAGCTGCTCGGTCTCGGTGTCGCGCAGGACCTGCGGCCCCTTGGCCTGCGCGTGCGCGGCCGGGACCGGCAACAGCGCGATCGCTGCGGCCGTGACGATGGCGGTGAGGGCGGAGGCCTTCCTGCGCAATGCGATCTGGAGCAACATCAGGCGGTCTGGGTCAAACGGTCTAGCAAAGCAGTTTGGTGATTGGTTTTTGGCGATTGGCGGCGGACCGGATACGCGATATGCCCTTGTGAGCCGTACCCCCTTATGAGCCGTACAATGCGGCCAGTCTGGGGCGCAAGCGCCCCGTTTCCCGGACCGGACGGACCGGTCCGCCAGCGAAATAGCAGAAATCGATGCACGATGCGACATTGAGGAACCGGTTGGGGCAGTGGCTCGAGCCCTCCCGCCGCAGCGATGTTCCCCCGTTCATGGTGATGGACGTGATGGCCGCGGCGGCCCGAATCGAGGCCGCCGGCGGCCATGTCATCCACATGGAGGTCGGCCAGCCCGCGGCCGGCGCGCCAAAGACGGCGATCGCGGCCGCCCATGCGGCGCTGGAAGCGGGGCGGATCGACTATACTTCGGCGCTCGGCATCCCGTCGTTGCGCGCCCGCATCGCGCGGCATTATCGCGACGCCTATGGCTGTGACGTCAGCCCTGACAGGATCGTGGTGACGACCGGCTCGTCCGGCGGGTTCATCCTGGCGTTCCTGTCGATGTTCGAGCCGGGCGACCGCGTCGCCGTGACGGTGCCGGGCTATCCGCCGTACCGCCACATCCTCACCGCGCTCGGCTGCGAGCCGGTGCTGATCGAGACCACGGACGAGACGCGCCATGCGCTGACCGGGGAGGCATTGCTCGCCGCCCATCGCAAGGCGCCGCTGAAGGGCGTGCTGGTCGGCAGTCCCGCCAATCCGACGGGCACGATGATGTCCCGCGAGGCGCTCGCCAGCCTGATCGCGGCGGCGGAAGGCGCCGGCATCCGCTTCATCTCCGACGAGATCTATCACGGGCTCGACTATGCGTTTCCTGCGGTGACCGCGGCGGCGCTGTCGGAGCACGCACTCGTGATCAACTCGTTATCGAAGTATTTTTGCATGACCGGCTGGCGCGTCGGCTGGATGGTGGTGCCGGAGATCCTGGCGCGCCCGATCGAGCGTCTCCAGCAGAACCTGTCGATCTCGGTGCCGGCGCTGTCGCAGATCGCGGCAGAGGCGGCGTTCGACGGCGCAGCGGAGATGGAGGAGATCAAGCACGGCTATCAGGAGAACCGGCGCATCCTGATCGAGGGATTGCCCAAGGCGGGCCTACGCAAGTTCCTGCCGGCCGACGGCGCCTTCTACCTCTATGCCGACGTCTCGGACTTCACCTCCGACAGTTTCGAGTTCGCCAAGCAGATGCTGGAGCAGGCGAACGTTGCCACGACGCCAGGGCTCGATTTCGATCCCATCCACGGCCGCTCATTCATTCGTTTTTCCTATGCGCGCTCGCCGGACGAGATGCGGGAGGCAGTTGACCGGATTGCTGAGTGGCTTAAATGATCGCGCCAGTTTTCGACAGCCTTTTGCGGAGTTCAACTTGTCTGACCGTTCGATCCCGACCACTGCCACGCATTCTCCTCTCGCCGCCTTGATGTGGCCGACCCGGCCGGGCGAAAGCGTCGGCGCATTGCGCGCCGTCGTGCTGATCGCGCTCGGCACCGCCCTGATGGCGCTGTCAGCCAAGGTGAACCTGCCGCTGCCCTACGTGCCCATGACCCTGCAGACGCTGGTCGTGCTGATGATCGGCGCCGCCTATGGCTGGCGTCTTGGCAGCGCAACCATGATTGCCTACCTCGCCGAAGGCGCGATGGGGCTGCCGGTGTTCGCCGGCCCGGTCGGTGGAATTGCACCGCTGGTCGGCCCGACCGCCGGCTATCTGTTCGGCTTCATCGGCGCCGCCTTCGTCACCGGCTGGCTCGCCGAGCGCGGCTGGGATCGCAGCGTCGTGCTGCTGTTTGCGGCCATGGCCGTCGGTCATATCGTCATACTGGCGGCCGGGTTCGGTTGGCTCGCCTTTGGCCTCGGTCTCGGCGCCGCGAAGGCCTGGCAGGTCGGCCTTGCGCCGTTCATCGCGGCCTCACTGGTCAAGAACGCGCTGGGCGCGACGCTGATGCCGGCGGCACGCCGGCTCGTCGATCGCCGCGGGTAAAGCGCGCCAAAACGAGCAGTTCCAATTGACAGAGCCGGCCAAGTTGATCTTGGCTGGCTCTGATTTTTGAGGGGGAGTGAAACAATGACGACAACAACGATGGCGGGGGCGCCGGTCGCGCCGACCGCATCCAAGCCGTGGTACAAGGTTCTCTACGTCCAGGTGCTGATCGCCATCGTGCTCGGCGCCATCGTCGGCTGGCTCTGGCCGTCGCTCGCCACCAATGAGTGGATCAAAGCGATGGGCGACGGCTTCATCAAGCTGATCAAGATGGTGATCGCGCCGATCATCTTCTGCACCGTCGTATCCGGCATTGCGCACATCCAGGACGCCAAGAAGGTCGGCCGCATCGGCGTCAAGGCGCTGGTCTATTTCGAGGTGGTCTCGACCTTCGCGCTGGTGATCGGCCTCATTGTCGGCAATGTCGTCAGGCCGGGCGCGGGCTTCGGCAATGCCGCCGCCAACGCGCAGGCGGTTGCCAACTACGCCAAGCAGGCCGAGGCGCAGAGGTCGGTCGACTTCGTCCTGCACATCATTCCCGACACCGTGGTCGGCGCCTTCGCGCAGGGCGAGATCCTCCAGGTGCTGCTGTTCTCGGTGTTGTTCGGCTTCGCCATCATGAGCCTTGGTGAGCGCGGCCACACTATCCGCAGCTTCATCGACGACGCCGCGCATGCCGTGTTCGGCGTCATCTCCATCGTGATGCGCGCAGCTCCCATCGGCGCCTTCGGCGCGATGGCCTACACCATCGGCAAGTTCGGCACGGGCGCAATCCTCAACCTGGTCGGCCTGATCGCGACGTTCTACCTGACCGCGGCGCTGTTCGTGTTCGTGGTGCTCGGCATCATCGCGCGGATTGCGGGCTTCTCGATCTTCAGGTTCCTGGCCTACATCAAGGACGAGCTCTTGATCGTGCTCGGCACCTCGTCGTCCGAAAGCGCGCTGCCGTCCTTGATGGAGAAGCTGGAACGGCTCGGCTGCTCGAAGTCGGTGGTCGGCCTCGTGGTGCCTACGGGCTATTCGTTCAACCTCGACGGCACCAACATCTACATGACGCTGGCGACGCTCTTCATCGCCCAGGCGCTCGGCTTCGATCTCACCTTCGGCCAGCAGCTCACCATCCTGGTGGTGGCGATGCTGACCTCGAAGGGCGCCTCCGGCATCACCGGCGCGGGCTTCATCACGCTGGCCGCGACGCTGGCGGTGGTCGATCCGCGCCTGGTGCCGGGCATGGCGATCGTGCTCGGCATCGACAAGTTCATGAGCGAATGCCGCGCGCTGACCAATCTGTGCGGCAACGGCGTTGCCTGCGTGATCGTCGCCTGGTGGGAAGGCGAGCTCGACCGCGACAAGCTCAACGCGAACCTCGCCCGGCAGATCGATCCGACCGACATGGAAACGGCCGTCACGACGGACTGATCTGCCAGTTGAGCGCGATGGCGCTGCGCGCCGTCAAACCTTGAAGTAATAGGGCTGGTCGAGATCCTCGATCAGCCCTTTCTCTTTCGGCTCCCAGCCGAGTGCGGCGCGGGTCTTCGCGCTGGAGGTCGGAACGTCGATGCCGGCGAACCGCGCGAACCAGCCGAAATGGGCCGCCGCTTCATCCGGCGTCTTCGAGACCACGGGCACGCCGAGCCTCTTGCCGATCACCTCCGCGATCACCTTGAACGGCACGCCTTCCTCGGCGATGGCGTGATAGCGGCCGCTAGATGCGCCTCGCTCCAGCGCGAGCCGGTAGACGCGCGCGGCATCGAAGCGCTGCGCGGCTGGCCAGCGGTTGCTGCCATCGCCGAGATAGGCGGCAGTGCCTTTCTCGCGCGCGATCGCGATCAGGCGTGGCACAAAACCGTGGTCCCCCTCGCCATGGGTCGTGGGCGGCAGCCGCACGATGCCGGCGCGCACGCCGCGTTCGGCGAGCTCTTCGGCCGTGGCTTCCGAGACGCGTGGGAAGTGGCGCGCCGCCGCATCGTCCTCGGTCGCAACGCGTCCGGGCGCGAGCAACGCCACGCCCGAGGTGACGATGAGCGGACGTTCGGAGCCCTTCAGCTCCTCGCCAAGCGCGAGGATGGCGCGGCGGTCGAGCTCGCAATTCTCGGCGAACTTCGAGAAGTCGTGGTTGAAGGCAAGGTGAAGCACGCCGTCGGAAGCAGCCGCGCCGCTGCGCAAGGAGGCATGGTCCTCCAGCGAGCCGCGATGGACCTCGGCGCCCATCGCAGCGACGGCGGCTGCACCTTCACGGTTCCGGGCAAGGCCGGTGACGCGGTGGCCGGCGGCGATCAGGTCGGCAACGACGGCGGAGCCGACGAAACCGGTGGCGCCGGTGACGAAAACATGCATGAGCAATCTCCAGAGAGCGGTCGAGGGTTGGTGGAGACGACCATCCGCGCTAGGATTATCCGGGTAAAGTAGTGACTTTATCAGGGTATAATGGCTAACAGGATGAGCGAGACCGCCACCGCTGAAAACCTGCTCGGCGCCTACCTGAAGGACCGCCGCACCCGGCTCGATGCCACAGCGTTCGGCTTTTCCGGCAGCCGCAGGCGCACGCCCGGGCTACGCCGCGAGGAGGTGGCGCAGCGCGCCAATATCAGCCCGACCTGGTACACATGGCTGGAGCAGGGTCGGGGCGGGGCGCCCTCGGCCGACGTGCTCGTCGCATCGCCCGCGCCTTGATGCTGACCGATGTCGAGCGCGAGCATCTGTTCCTGATCGGGCTCGGCCGGCCGCCCGAGGTGCGTTACCAGGCCACTGAAGGCGTCTCGCCGCGGCTTCAGCGCGTGCTCGACGCGCTCGAATTCAGCCCGGCCTTAGTGCGGACCGCGACCTGGGACGTTGTTGCCTGGAATCGCGCCGCAAGCGTCGTGCTGACGGACTATGGTGCGATCCCGCCGGGCCAGCGCAACATCCTGCGCTTCATCTTCTGCGATCCGCGTGTGCGCGCTGCGCAGTACGATTGGGACAGCGTGGCCCGTTTCGTGGTGGCGGCGTTCAGGGCCGACGCCGCGCGCGCAGGCGCGGTCTCGCATGTCGCCGATTTCGTCGACGAACTCTGCCGCACCAGCCCGGAATTCGCGGCGCTGTGGCGCGACAATGACGTCCGCCACCACGGTGACGGCATCAAGCGGCTGCGGCATCCCCTTCACGGCGTGATGTCGTTCGAATATTCGAGCTTCAACGTCGAGGGCCGCTCCGATCTCAGCATGATCGTCTACAACCCGGCGACGGCGGAAGACGCCGAACGGATCAAAAAGCTGCTCACCGCGCGCGCTGACTGACGGCCCCGCGAATGGCACGAACCGCTGATGCGGATTTCGTCCGCGCTTCGCGGTGCTTGCCGCGAACGCAGTGGGCTAGAACCGTTCCGGCCGGTAAGGCGCGGGATCAATCGCCGGCGGCTCGCCGCTCATGATCTCCGCGAGCAGGCGTCCGGTCGCGGGTCCGAGCGTAAAGCCCTGGTGGCCGTGGCCAAAGTTCATCCAGAGGCCGGGATGGCGCGGAGCCTGCCCGAGCACCGGCAGCATGTCGGGTGTGCAGGGCCGCGTGCCGAACCACGGATCCGGCTCGACGCGCTGGCCGAGATCGATCAGCTCGCGCGCGGAGGCCTCGGCGCTGGCGAGCTGCACCGGCGTTGCGAGCGCATCCATGCCGGTCAATTCCGCGCCGGTGGTGATGCGGATACCCTTGGCCATCGGTCCCATGGCATAGCCGCGGCCCTTGTCGACGAGCGGCAAATCGAGCGACGCGCCGCCGGCATAGTGCATGTGGTAGCCGCGCTTGCGCACCAGCGGAATGCGGTAGCCGAACTTGTGCAGCAGATCGGGCGACCATGGTCCGAGCGTCACGACGGCGTGGGGGGCGTCGATGCGTCCCTTGTCGGTATTGACCGACCAGCCGGTCGCGGTCTGCTGCAGGCTCTGGGCGTCTCCGAGCACAATGTTGCCGCCGAGGCGCTCGAACAGCTCGGCATAGGCGGTGACCAGCGCGCCGGGATCGGACACGGTCCAGGTGTCGAGCCAGTGGATTGCGCCGGGGAGGTCGTCGCGCAGGATCGGCTCGGCCTTGGCGAGCTCGGCTCCCGAGAGCGCGCGAAACCTCACGCCGAATTCGCGCGCGTCGTCTTCCGCGGCCTTAACGGCCTGATCGAACGAAGCTGCGTCACGATGCAGATGCCGGTATCCGGCGCGACGAATGAGATTGTCCGCGTGCGCCTCGCGAATGAGGATGTCGTGCTCGCTCGTCGCGTAGGCGATCAGCCGCGCCCAGGCGTCGATGGCCTCGCGGTGCCGCTTCGGCGCGGAATGCCACCAATAGCGGAGCAGGGGCTCGATATGGAGATGAAGCGACGACAGGCTGTAGCGCACGTCGTTGGTGCGGCCGGTCGCGATCTTGAGCAGCGAGGCGAGGTCGCGCGGCATCGGATAGGGGCGCACCGCTTCGGCCTGGATCATCCCGGCATTGCCGTAGCTGGTCTCGCGGCCGGGCTCCCTGCGGTCGACGAGCGTGACAGCCCAGCCGCGCTGCCGCAGGTGCAGCGCGGCGCTGACTCCAATCATGCCGCCGCCGAGAACGATCGCACTTTGCATCGACACTGACCTCGCCAAATCAAAACCGCCCGGTTTGGCCGGGCGGTTTCATCTGGATGTTCCTGTTACTCGCCGCCGCCGAAGCGCCGTGACCACCAGCCGGCGCGGCGCGGCGCGGCCGGAGTCTCGATCGTCGTTTCCGGCGCGGGCTCAGGGGCCGGCGCGGGCGGAGCGACCGGTTCGCTCGCCTGCGCAACCGGCGTTGTGGGCTCGCTCTGGCTGCTCGTCAGGAAGCTCACCTTCTCCCGGACCGTGGAGCGACGTCGCGCGGCCTTGTCGTCGGCGGACTCTTCGGCCGCTGTACTCGGAGCGGGTTCCTGCTGGGCCGGCACCTCGGGCTGCACCTCGACAAGCGGTTCAGGCTGAGCAGCTTGCGGCTCGGCAACGTGCTCGGCCTGTGCGATCGAGGGCGCAGCTTCGTTGCCGAAGCTGTCGAAATCGGCGACTGCGTCGCTCGCTTCCGGCGGCACATTGGCCGCGAGCTCGTCGCCGATGGAGCCGGCGAGACCTTCCTCGCCACCGCCACGCCGACGGCGTCCGCCGCGGCGACCACGCCGGCGCCGGCGCTCGCCGCCGCCCTGCTGCTCGCCACGGGCCGCCTGCTCCTCGCCTTCCTCGCCGTCCTGCTCGGATTCGGAATCGTCCTCGCCTTCGCCGGCAGCCACGGCCGCCTCGGGAAGGGTGGGCGGGCTGTCCTCGCGCAGCTCGCCGTCGCGCTGGCCACCGCGGCCGCGCCGGCGACGGCGGCGCTTGCGGCGCTGGCCGTCCTGCTCGGAGCCGGCCTCGCCGGCAGCCTGTTCTTCAGTGAGACCTTCGCTCTCCTCGGTTTCGACCTCGGATTCCAGCTCCGGATCGAACTCCTCGTCGTCATAGGCGTCTTCAGCCAGCGGCGGCGGGCTCGCGGCTGCCTGCGCTGCGAGCAGCGCCTTCGCGGCTTCGAGCGTATGCACCTGCTCGCCGCGGTCGATCAGATAGGCCTGCGGGCCGCTGACGCTGGGATCGGCGATGATCGACAGCGTGACCTTGAAGCTGTTTTCGAGGTCGCGCAGATGGCCGCGCTTGTGGTTCAGCACATAGAGCGCGACGTCGGTGCGGGTGCGGACCACGAGATTATGGGTCGCGCCCTTCATCAGGATCTCTTCGAGGCCGCGCAGCAGCTGGAGCGCCACCGAGGACACCGAGCGGACATGGCCGGTGCCGCCGCAATGCGGGCACGGGTCGGTCGAAGATTCCAGCACGCTGGCGCGGATGCGCTGGCGCGACATCTCGAGCAGGCCGAAATGCGAGATGCGGCCGACCTGGATGCGGGCGCGATCCTGCCTCAGGCAATCGGACAGCTTGCGCTCGACCGCACGGTTGTTGCGCTTCTCGTCCATGTCGATGAAGTCGATGACGATCAGGCCGGCGAGGTCGCGCAGGCGGAGCTGGCGGGCGACCTCTTCGGCCGCCTCCAGATTGGTCTTGAGCGCGGTGTCCTCGATATGGTGCTCGCGGGTCGAGCGGCCGGAGTTGACGTCGATCGAGACCAGCGCCTCGGTCTGGTTGATCACGACATAGCCGCCGGAGCGAAGCTGCACGGTCGGCGAGAACATCGCATCCAGTTGGCTTTCGACGCCCATCCGTGAGAACAGTGGCTGGCCGTCGCGATACTGCTTCACCGCGCTGACATTGGCGGGCATCAGCATCTTCATGAAGTCGCGCGCTTCGCGGTAGCCGGATTCGCCGGCGACCTGAATCTCGTCGATCTCCTTGTTGTAGAGGTCGCGCAGCGAGCGCTTGATCAGCGAGCCTTCCTCGTAGACGAGGGTCGGGGCCTGCGACTTCAGCGTCAGGTCACGCACCGTCTCCCACATCCGGATCAGGTACTCGAAGTCGCGCTTGATCTCCGGCTTGGTGCGGGAGGCGCCCGCGGTCCGCAGGATGATGCCCATGCCCTCGGGCACGTCGAGGTCCTGCACCACTTCCTTCAGGCGCGAGCGGTCCTGGGCGCTGGTGATCTTGCGGCTGATGCCGCCGCCGCGCGCGGTGTTCGGCATCAGCACGGCGTAGCGGCCGGCGAGCGAGAGGTAGGTGGTCAGCGCAGCGCCCTTGTTGCCGCGCTCTTCCTTGACCACCTGCACCAGCATGACCTGGCGGCGCTTGATGACTTCCTGGATCTTGTACTGACGGCGCGGGCGGAAGGTGCGTTCGGGCACTTCCTCCAGCACGTCGTCGCCGCCGACGGATTCGACGACTTCCTCTTCGGCTTCCTCGCCGTCCTCGTCCTCGTCGTCTTCACCGTCCGCGGCCTCCGCGTGCGGTGCCTCGGCGACATCGCCGGCGGCGTAGACGGCATCGGCCGGTTCCGTGGCGGCCGTCACGGCTTCGGCCAGAGCCTCGGCATGTGCTTCGGACGCGTGAGCTTCGAAGGTCTGGGCTTCCTGCGGCTCGGGAGCGGTCTCGGTTGCGACCACGGGCTCGGCGCCGAGCGCTGGCGTCTCGGCGGCATAATCATGGCCGTGATGGTCGTGCTCGTCGTCATGATGGTGGTCGTCATGATCGTGCGCGTGATCGTCATCATGGGCATGATGGTGGTCGTCGTGCCCATGGGCTTCATGGTCATGGTCGTGGTGATCATGATCGCCATGGTCGTGATGCTCGTGGCCCTCGTGCTCGCCGTGATGCTCCGCGTCTGCGTGCAGGTGCTCGCCCTCGTGCGATGCGCCCTCGGTGTGCAGGGCTTCGCCCTCGACCGGCTGTGCCGCGGGATCGGCACCGGCCTCGAGGCCTTCGACGATGTCGCTGCGGACGCGCTCGCCGTGGCCGCGGCGACGGGCGTTGCGATGGCGCGAGCGGCGGCGGCCGTGGGAGCGGTTCTCGCTCTCTTCCTCGGCCTCGCGATGGGCCTGTTCCTCGGCCTCGATCAGCGCCTGCCGGTCGGCGACCGGGATCTGGTAGTAGTCGGGATGGATTTCGCTGAAGGCGAGGAAGCCGTGGCGGTTGCCGCCATACTCGACGAAAGCGGCCTGGAGCGAGGGTTCGACCCTTGTGACCTTTGCGAGATAGATATTCCCGCGCAGTTGCTTGCGTTGCGCGGTCTCGAAATCAAACTCTTCGACGCGATTGCCGCGGACCACGACGACCCGGGTCTCTTCCGGGTGGGTGGCATCGATCAACATCTTGTTGGGCATGTCTTAACTCTTGGCGGCGGCGGGCGCGATCGACCGTGGGCGCGAATTGCGCTGCCGGGTGACGCGACGGTCCACCTGATTCGGGGGTGAGGGGAAGGCCGAAACGCCGTCTCTCGCGCCTTGCCGAACCGGAAGCTTCGGGACCGAGGCGGCGCGCGGGATTGTCACTCCGCAGCGTCGCGAACGGTCCTTCAGAATTCGTCGGCACAGTCTGGCGCATCAAGCGTCGGCCCGTATGAAGCATTGGGCGGCGGGGCCGCCCCTCAATCAGTTGCTGCTGGCCAGGCATGGCGCGAGCGCGCTCGCCTTGGGATTACGAACCGCTCCCTTGGGATTAAGGGACCGGGTAAATGGTCACGCCGCTGTCAGAACCGTCCCGGACACGCTGAGGTAACCAGGGACCGTCCGCCACCGGGGCTTTAGCCCATTCCACCTCGCTGCCGCGCACCGCGCTGGTCTTAGAGGGGAACGGAAAACGCAGGAATTCCCAAAACCTTGGGAGCTCCGGCGCTGCACCGGGAGGCTGAATGCGACACAACCGGAAATATCGGCCGTCAGCATTCCGTACATACGTGGAATGGGCCAACCGTGCAAGGGAGCGTCGCACGGCGGTCACAGTCGGCGAGTTTCGCATTTTTGTCATTAAGGTTCGATTAACCCTGTGGTTCTATTGCGTTAAAAGGGCCGCTCGGAGGCACGGAATCGGTGGCGAGCCGCACAAATCAAAGGGTTTTGCTGGGTGGCGCGCTGCTGTGCACTGCACTATTGGCGGGCGCTGATTCCTGGCGTCTGAGGGCGGCGGAAAGCCAGCCGCAACCCGCTATAGCAGCGGCGAATTTTCCGATCGCCTCGGCCGCGCGCCTCGCCGGTGATGCCAAGCAGACCCGCTTCGTCCTCGACCTCGATCAGACCGTCACCTTCCGCACCGTGACCCTGGCCGACCCGTATCGGGTCGTGGTCGACGTGCCCCAGCTCAATTTTCAGCTGCCCGCCGGCACCGGGACTGGGGGGCGGGGGCTGGTCAAGGCCTTCCGTTACGGCCTCGTCATGCCCGGCGGCTCGCGAATCGTGTTCGACCTGACGGGACCCGCCAAGATCGCCAATTCCTACGTGCTGGAGGCGGCCAACGGTCAGCCGGCGCGGCTCGTGCTCGAGCTCGAGGAGGTCGACCGCACCGCTTTCGTGCCGACGATTCCTGCGGAAAAGCGTCCGGAGCTGCGGCCCGCGATCGCCGATGCGCCGCCGGCGACGGTTCCGGCTGCCCCCGCGCCGGAAACGGCGCAGCAGAAGGCCGATGGCCGTCCGGTGGTCGTGATCGATCCCGGCCATGGCGGCATCGACAACGGCACCCAGTCGAGCGGCGAGAGCGAGAAGAATCTGGTGCTGGCCTTCGGCCTGGCGCTCCGCGACAGGCTCGAAAAGGCCGGTAAATATCGTGTGGTGATGACGCGGGACGACGACACGTTCATCCCGCTCAATGACCGAACCAAAATCGCCCGTAACCTGAAAGCGGCCTTGTTCGTCTCGATCCACGCCGACGCGCTGCCCAAGGCCGAGGGTGACGCGCAGGGCGCCACCATCTACACGCTGTCCGACAAGGCCTCCGACGCCGAGGCGCAGCGGCTGGCGGATGCGGAAAACCGGGCGGATGCCATCGCGGGGTTCAATCTGGCGGAAGAGCCGACCGATGTCGCCGACATCCTGATCGACCTCACCCAGCGGGAAACCCGCACGTTTTCAAACCGTTTCGCCCGCCTATTGATGAGCGAAATGAAGTCGAGCGTACGGATGCACAAGCATCCCCTAAAGTCGGCCGGATTCCGGGTCCTGAAAGCACCCGACGTCCCGTCCGTCCTGGTCGAGATCGGCTACGTCTCCAACAAGGGCGATCTCGGGCACCTGGTGTCCGAGGGCTGGCGCTCCAAGGCTGTAGGCGCGATGGCACAGGCGATCGACGGGTTCCTGGCCAAGCGACTGGCCACGGCAGGTCCCTCGAATTGAAAGGGTTTTTCCGTCCCGCCGCAAAAGCCCTAGTTTGGCCACAGCGGGCGCTTTATAAAAATGCCGCAGGGGGTTCCGGAATCGGAGAGAATCCCGCTCGGCAAGCGTCTTTAGGCTCGGCCTTCATGTGATTGCGTAGGCCGGTGAATTCGCGACGTGAGGTTGGCACCAGTTTTAGGTGCCAGTTTTTAGGTCCTATGGGGCTGATACTGGACTGATCCAGGGTTTGAACGGATAAACAGATAATGCGCTTGCTGGTGCGGTTCATGGGCTTCCTGTTCGCCGCGGGAACGGTGGTGTTCCTTGTCGGTGTCGGAGCCGTGGCAGGCCTGATCTGGCATTTCTCCAAGGACTTGCCCGACTACTCTCAGCTTCAGGATTACGAGCCGCCGGTGATGACCCGCGTGCATGCGGTCGACGGTTCTCTGCTCGGCGAATACGCCAAGGAGCGGCGGCTGTATCTGCCGATCCAGGCGGTGCCGAAGCTCGTGATCAACGCCTTCCTCGCGGCCGAGGACAAGAATTTCTACGAGCATGGCGGCATCGATTACACCGGCATGGCGCGCGCCGGCGTGCTCTATCTGCAGAACTTCGGCTCCAACCGCCGTCCGCAGGGTGCTTCCACGATCACCCAGCAGGTCGCCAAGAACTTCCTGCTGACCAATGAGGTCTCCTTCTCGCGCAAGATCAAGGAAGCCTTGCTGGCGATGCGCATCGAGAAGACCTATTCGAAGGACAAGATCCTCGAACTGTACCTGAACGAGATCTATCTCGGCCTCGGCGCCTACGGCATCGCGGCTGCCTCGCTGGTCTATTTCGACAAGTCGGTGAACGAGCTGACCGTGGCGGAAGCCTCCTATCTGGCGGCCCTGCCGAAGATGCCGGCGACGCTGCACCCGGTCCGCAACCGTGATCGCGCCGTCGAGCGCCGCAACTACGTCATCGACCGTCTGCTGGAGAACGGCTGGATCAAGCAGGCCGACGCTGACAAGGCGCGCAAGGAGCCGCTGGCCGTCACCAACCGTTCGGGCGGCGCCCACACCTTCGCCGGTGAATACTTTGCCGAAGAAGTCCGCCGCGACATCTTCGAGCGTTACGGCGAGAAGAAACTCTACGAGGGCGGTCTCTCGGTCCGCACCACGCTCGATCCGAAGATCCAGGTCATGGCGCGCAAGACCATGGTCTCGGGTCTCGTGAACTATGACGAGCAGCAGGGCTATCGCGGCGCCATGAGCAAGCTCGATATCTCCGGCGACTGGGGCGTGAAGCTCGCCGAGATCAAGTCGCTGTCCGACATCTCGCCGTGGCGCATGGCGGTGGTGCTGGAGACCAGCGATCAGTCGGCGCGCATCGGCTTCCAGCCGAGCCGTGAGCTCGGCGGCGCCGTGAGCAAGCAACGCGAGACCGGCCTCGTCACCCTCGACGGCGTGCGCTGGGCGAGGGCGGCCCAGGGCAATGCCAAGGGCAAGACGCCGACGTCCGTGGCGCAGGTGCTGGCGCCCGGCGATGTGATCTATGCCGATCCGCTCTACAGCAAGGAAGGACAGCCGGTCGAAGGCCAGTACCGTTTGCGCCAGATCCCCGAAGTGTCCGGCGCGATGGTGGTGATGGATCCCTGGACCGGCCGCGTGCTCGCGATGGTCGGCGGCTTCTCGTTCGACCAGAGCCAGTTCAACCGTGCCACGCAGGCCTACCGGCAGCCGGGCTCGTCGTTCAAGCCGATCGTCTATTCGGCCGCGCTCGACAACGGCTACACGCCCTCGACCGTCGTGCTCGACGCGCCCATCGAAATCGACCAGGGCCAGGGCGCCGGCGTGTGGCGGCCGGAGAACTTCTCCTCGGGCAAGTTCCAGGGGCCGGTGACGCTGCGCAACGCGCTACGGCAGTCGCTCAACACCGTGACGGTGCGCCTTGCGCAGGACATCGGCATGCCCCTGATCGGCGAATATGCCCGCCGCTTCGGCGTCTATGACGAGCTGCCGAACTATCTGTCCTACGCGCTCGGCGCCGGCGAGACCACTGCGATGCGAATGGTGACCGCCTATTCGATGCTCGCCAATGGCGGCCGCCGCGTGAAGCCGACCCTGATCGACCGTATCCAGGACCGTTACGGCCACACCATCTTCAAGCACGACCAGCGCGAATGCCGCGGCTGCGACGCACCCGGCGGCTGGAAGAACCAGCCCGAGCCGCAGCTGATCGACCGCCGCGAGCAGGTGCTGGATTCCATGACCGCCTATCAGATCACCGAGCTGATGGAAGGCGTGGTGCAGGCCGGTACCGCGACCGTGGTCAAGGAGGTCGGCAAGCCGATCGCCGGCAAGACCGGCACGACCAACGAGGCCAAGGACGCCTGGTTCGTCGGCTTCTCGCCCGACGTCGCCGTCGCCATCTATATGGGCTACGACAAGCCGCGCGCGCTCGGTAAGGGCAACGCCGCGACCGGCGGCCATCTGGCCGCGCCCATCGCGCGCGATTTCCTCAAGCTCGCGCTCGCCGACAAGCCCGCCGTTCCGTTCAAGGTGCCGGCCGGCATCAAGCTGGTGCGCGTCGTCGCCAAGACCGGCATGCGCGCCGGCCCCGGCGAGACCGGCGGAACCATCCTCGAAGCCTTCAAGCCGGGCACGGCGCCGCCGGATAATTATGCGGTCATCGGTGTGGCCGACGCCGACGCGCGCGGCGGCATGCCGGCCTCGCAGCAGCAGCAGCCGGATTCCGGCTTCCTCATGCGGCCGGGCACCGGCGGGCTGTGGTAGCCGCGGATAAGGCTGACGATCGCGGTTCCGGCGGTTGCGCTTTGCAGCCGCCGCCGCTACATCCCCATCTCGAAATGCACGCGGGATTCCGCGAGACCAGAGAGCCACATGCGCGCCGAAATCGAACGGTTGGTAGAAGAGATCAAGCAGTCAGTCGGGCTGCTGAGGAGGCATCTTTGACGTCGAGAAATCGACGGCGCGCCTCGCTGAGCTGAACAAGCTCGCAGAAGATCCCAACCTCTGGAACGATCCCCAGAAAGCCCAGAAGCTGATGCAGGAGCGCACCTCGCTTGAGGATTCGCTCTCCGGTATCGGCAAGGTCGAGCAGGAGCTCGAAGACGACATCGGCATGATCGAGCTCGGCGAGGCCGAGGGCGATGACGGCGTCGTGGCCGAGGCCGAAGTGGCGCTGAAGAACCTCAAGAAGGAAGTCGCGCGGCGCGAGCTCGAGGCGCTGCTCTCGGGCGAGGCCGACCGCTTCGATTCCTATCTCGAGGTCCATGCCGGCGCCGGCGGCACCGAGAGCCAGGACTGGGCGCAGATGCTGCTGCGCATGTACACGCGCTGGGCGGACACCCACGGCTTTAAGGTCGAGGTGCTAGAGGAGTCCGAGGGCGAAGAGGCCGGCATCAAGTCCGCGACCATCCAGGTCTCCGGCCACAACGCCTATGGCTGGCTGAAGACGGAAGCCGGCGTGCACCGCCTGGTGCGCATCTCGCCGTTCGATTCCAACGCGCGGCGGCACACCTCGTTTTCGAGCGTGCAGGTGTTTCCCGTCATCGACGACAGCATCAAAATCGACATCAAGGAATCCGACGTCCGCGTCGACACCATGCGCTCGGGCGGCGCCGGCGGCCAGCACGTCAACAAGACCGAATCCGCGGTGCGCCTGACGCACATTCCGACCGGCGTCGCCGTGGTCTGCCAGGCCGGCCGCTCCCAGCACAAGAACCGCGCGCAGGCCTGGGACATGCTGCGCGCCCGCCTTTATGAAATCGAGCTGAAGAAGCGCGAGGAGAAGGCCGCCGCCGACCAAGCCGCCAAGACCGACATCGGCTGGGGTCACCAGATCCGCTCCTACGTGCTCCAGCCCTACCAGATGGTGAAGGACCTGCGCACGGGCGTGCAGACCTCCGACACATCGGGCGTGCTCGGCGGCGATCTCGACGAGTTCATGGCCGCGACGCTGGCGCAGCGCGCCTTCGGCACCACGAGCGGCGAAATCGAGGACGTGGATTAGCGATGACCCGCGTCGCCTTCATCGGGCTTGGGCGGATGGGCCATGGCATGGCCGGCCGCTATCTCGATGCCGGCTTCACGGTGACGCTTTGGAATCGCAGCAAGGCCAAGGCGGAAGATTTGATCGCGCGCGGTGCGCACTGGGCGACCTCGCCGGAGGATGCCGCGATCGATGCCGACGCAGTCGTGACCATGGTTGCCGACGACGAGGCCTCGCGCGCGGTCTGGCTCGGTCCTGACGGCGCGGCCAAGACGGCGAAGGCCGGCACCATCGCGATCGAATGCTCCACCGTCTCCTATGACCACGCCCGCGAGATGGGCCGCGAGTTCAATGCGCGCGGGCTGATCTATATCGATTGCCCCGTGACGGGATTGCCGGACGCGGCGGCCGCCGGGAAGCTGACGTTGCTTGTCGGTGCGGACGCGGCTGATCTCGAACGCGCGCGGCCGTTCCTCGAACCGATCGGCTCGACCATCCGTCATTTCGGCGCGGTCGGCTCCGGCACGGTCTACAAGCTGATCAACAATCTCATGGGCGCGATCCAGATCGCCGGGCTCGCAGAAGGGCTGGCGATCGCCGAGCAGGCCGGGCTCGACATGAACCTCGTGCTGGACTCGATCCAGGCGGGCGTCGCCGCGAGCCCCCAGGTGCAGCGTCACTCCAGGCGCATGGTCGCCCGCGATTTCTCCGGGGCGACCTTCACCGCAGCGCTGCGGCACAAGGATGCAGCCTACGCGGTGAGGCTCGCGGAAAGCCTGCTTGCCGACAAGCCGCTGGTGTCACGCGCCGCGGTCGAGTCCTACGCGCAGGCGAAGGCCGCCATGCCGGATGACGACGAGGGCAGGATGATCGAGCTGGTGTCGCGGCCGAAGAAGCCGTCCTAGCCGGACACATCGACATGGGGCAGCCTCGTTCGGAACGCGGTCTCGGCATTGCCCTCGTCATCGCCGCTGCGGTTGCCTGGAGCACGGCACCGTTCTTCACCCGCCTGCTGCCGTTCGCCCCCTGGACCATTCTGTTTTGGCGCGGCGTGTTCGCGGGCAGCCTGATCAGCGTGTTTCTCGTCGCGATGCAGGGCCGTGCGGCTCTGTGGCAATTGGTGGTGCCGGGGAGGGGTGGTTTGCTCGTCGCCTCCTTGTCCACCATCGGCATGGTCTCGTTCATCCCCGCACTTCAGATGACCAAGGTGATGAATGTCGCGGTACTGATCGCAACCCAGCCCTTTGTCGCCGCGGCGCTGGCCTGGCTTTGGCTTGGCGAAGCCGCGACGTGGCGCACGCTCATTGCGAGCCTGATCGCCTTTGCCGGCGTCGTCATCACGGTCGGCGGCGTGCAAGCCGGCGCTGATATTGGCGGCCTGGCCCTGAGCTGCCTGATGGTGATCGCCATCTCCGCCATGACGGTGGTGGTCCGGCGCCACCGCGAGACGTCGATGGTGGCGGCGGCTGCGCTTTCGAACTTCCTGGGAAGCCTCGTCAGCCTGCCGTTCGCCCACGACATCGCCCATGTCGGCAGCAACGGCCTTGCGATCCTCGCGATGTTCGGGTGCCTCCAGGTCGCGCTCGGCCTGACCTTCTACATGCTCGGCTCGCGCCTCTTGCCGTCAGGGCAAGCCTCGCTGATCGCGACTCTGGAAACGCCGCTGATGCCGTTCTGGATCTGGGCTGCGTTTCGCGAAGTGCCGGCCGTGCACGCGCTCATTGGCGGAGCTTTGGTGATCGGCGCGGTGGTCGCCGACATCGCCGGCGATGCCCGGACGCGACGGACCTCATAACGTTCTCGGAAATCGGGTGGGAAAGTTGGCTGTGCCGTCCTAAAGCACGATGAGATCAGGATGAATCGTCATCGCGCTTTAGTTTGTTGTTTGCGCATGATCTTTTCGGAAAACCGCTGCGCACTTTTCCGGATCATGCTCTAGGCGACAGGCTCGGCCACTGAGGCGAGACGTATGCCCCCGAACGACAACCGGATCGACGCGCGAGACTGGTCGCTGCTCGCAGTGCTCTCGATCCTCTGGGGCGGCTCGTTCTTCTTCAACGGCGCGGCGCTGCGGGAGTTGCCGCCGCTGACGCTGGTGTTTTTGCGCGTCGCGCTTGGGGCAGCCATTCTGCTGCCACTCCTTCGCATGCAGGGCATCAGTTTTCCCAAGGACACCGCCGGCTGGAAGCCGTTCATCGCGATCGGGCTGCTCAACAATGTCATTCCGTTCTCGCTGATCGTGATTGGCCAGACCTTCATTCCGAGCGGACTCGCCTCGATCCTGAATGCCACGACGCCGCTATTCACGGTGATCGTGATGGCAGCGGCCGGCGAGGAGGCCTTGCAGATGCGACGGGTGGCCGGCGTGGCGCTGGGCGTCGTCGGAGTGGTCATCCTGCGCGGATGGGGCATCGAGACGAGACCGGGGCAGGGGCTCGGCATCCTGCTTTGCCTCGCAGGTGCCCTCAGTTACGGCTTCGCGGCGCTGGCGGCGCGGCGGCTGCTCAAGGACTCGCCGCCGCTTGGAACGGCGACGTTTCAGCTGATGGCGTCCACGGTGATGATGGCGGTCGTTGCCGGCGCGGTGGAGCAGCCATGGCATCTGGCAATGCCGGGCGTCGCGACCTGGCTGGCGATTCTTGGTCTCGCCGCGCTTTCAACGGCGCTCGCTTACATCGTCTTCTTTCAAATCATTCAGCGCTCGGGGGCAACCAATGTGATGCTGGTGACGCTGCTCATTCCCGTCACCGCCATCCTGCTGGGATGGCTGGTGCTGGGCGAGCCGATCTCTGCGCGGGAGATCGCGGGCGCGATCATCATCGGCAGCGCGTTGCTGGTGATTGACGGACGCGCGCTCGGCCTGCTGCGTCATATCGCTTAAGTTCCCGATCCAGCGTTTCATGCCGCGGAAAATCGTATCGCTTGCCAGCGTCAAGCCTGCTTGCGACACTCCCAGCAAAACAAGACTACAAAACAGGGGAGAGACCAATGCCGGGTCGTCGCGAAAACCTTGCTGCCCTCGCCATTCTCGTCGCCGGCGTGATCGCCGCGACGCCGGCCTCGGCGCAGAAGAAATACGATCCCGGCGCCAGCGACACCGAAATCAAGATCGGCAACATCATGCCCTATAGCGGGCCGGCGTCGTCGTATGGGGTGATCGGCAAGACCGAAGCCGCATTCTTCAAGATGATCAACGAGCAGGGCGGCATCAACGGCCGCAAGGTCAACTTCATCAGCTATGACGACGCCTATTCGCCGCCGAAGGCGATCGAGCAGGCGCGCAAGCTGGTCGAGAGCGATGAGGTGCTGTTGATCTTCCAGCCGCTCGGCACGCCCTCCAATTCCGCGATCATGAAATACATGAATGCGAAGAAGGTGCCGCAGCTGTTCGTCGCCTCGGGCGGCACCAAATTCGGCGATCCCAAGAACTTCCCCTGGACCATGGGCTTCCAGCCCAACTACCAGAGCGAGGGGAGGATCTACGCAAAATAATCCGCGACCATTTTCCGAACAGCAAGATCGCGGTGTTCTGGCAGAACGACGATGCCGGCAAGGACCAGTTCAAGGGCCTGAAGGACGGGCTCGGTGACAAGGCCGGCATGATCATCGCCGACAAATCCTACGAGGTGAGCGATCCCTCGATCGACTCGCAGATCGTGGCCCTGCACGATTCCGGCGCCGACATCTTCTTCTCATGGGCCGCGCCGAAAGGTTCGGCACAGGCGATCCGGAAAGTGGGCGAGCTCGGCTGGAAGCCGAAATTTTTCCTGGCCAACACTGCGACCTCGGTCGCATCGGTGCTGAAGCCGGCCGGGCTGGAGTATTCCAGGGACATCATCTCGACGGTCTATCTGAAGGATCCGACCGATCCGACCTGGGACAAGGATCCCGCCGTGGTGAACTGGCGCGCGTTCATGGACAAGTATTACGCCGATGGCGACAAGGCCAATGCCAACAACGTCTATGGCTATGTGCAGGCCGAGGCGATGGCGCAGGTGCTGAAGCAGTGCGGCGACAATCTCACGCGCGAGAACGTCATCAAGCAGGCCGCGAACCTGAAGGGTTTTCACACCGACCTGATGCTGCCGGGCATCATGGTCAACACCTCGCCGGACGATTATTTCCCGATCGAGCAGATGCAGCTGATGCGCTTCAACGGGCAGGCCTGGGAGCTGTTCGGCGAGGTCATCACCGGCGAGGTCGGCCACGAGCGCAGCCAGTAGTCACGGCCGGCTGATCTCGTTGCGTTCGGTCTTTGCCTGCAGCACCATGCTGGGCATGATCTCCGCGCAAACGCGTTCCGCGTTTGTCGCGAGGGAAAACCGCTGCGCACTTTGCGCTCGGGCGGCCCTTCGGGTCCGGATCGTGCTTTAGCCCGCGCTGAGGCGCACGCCGGCGCGCAGGAATTTCTGCGGGTCGACCGCTTCGCCGTCGATGCGGGTTTCGTAATGCAGATGCGGACCGGTGGAACGGCCGGTCGAGCCGACGAGACCGACGACCTGGCCGATCTTGACGATCTCGCCGACCTTGACGCTGATCTCGGAGAGATGGCCGTAGCGGGTCGAAAGCCCATTGCCGTGATCGACCTCGATCATGCGGCCATAACCGCCGGACCAGCCGGCGGAGACCACCTTACCATAGGCGGTGGCGCGGACGGGATCGCCCGTCGCAGCGCGGAAGTCGAGCCCGGTATGCATCGCGGGTCGGCCGAGGAAGGGATCGCTGCGCACGCCGAAGCCGGAGGTGAACTCGACCTCGCCGATGACGGGCTTGCGATAGGGCACCAGCGCCAGCGTGCGATTGAGCCGGTCCATCTCGGCGCGGGTGGTGTTGATGCGAGAGAGCTGCTTCTCGAACGGCCCGACATTGCCGGTCAGTTTGACGGGTACGAAGGGCCCGCCCATCGCGGAGCGCGGCACGGCGGCTTCGAGATTGGCGAGGTTCAAACCGAGATCGCTGACGACCCCGCGCATCCGGCGCATCCGCGAATCCATGCCGTCCTCGACGGCGCTGAGCGCCGCCATCTGGCGACGCTCGACCTGGTCGAGAGAGCTCGTGAGCCGGACCAGGACGTTGTCAAAGCCCTGGTTCTTGGCGAACTGGCTGGTCGGCGCAGCCGCCACGGTCGGCGCGCGCGACTCGAGCCGCGCCTCGCGATCAGGCGGCGCCACGAAGATCACGGTGTCGCTGATCGGCGAGGGTTTGGATGTGCCCTGCGTCGAGCTCTGACCGGCATCGCCGCGCTGCGGCGCCGAGCGCGGGATCGATCCGGTCACGTCGGGCATGGCGCCGAGCGCCGTTGCACGGGACTCCAGCGCCGTCTGGCGCTTCATGATCTGGTCGAGCTTTTGGTCGAACTGTTCCTGGTCGAGCAATTGCCGGCTGGTGGTGCGGTCGACCTTAGCGCGCAGCTCGGCGATGCGGTCCTCATAGGCGTATTGCATCTCGGCCTGGCGGGCGATCAGGCGGGTCAGGACGTCGTCGCGAAACGCAAAATAGGTGGCGGTTGCCGCCGACCACAGGCCGAGCAGCACGACGGTACCGACGACAATCCAGAACACCACGGGCCCGAGCCGGACCTGCTTGCCGTGATGCACGATGGTGTAGGCGTCGTCGGTCGCGGGAAGCGGAATCGCCGCCGCCACTGCGGCGGCAGGACGGCGCTGGAAGGCCCGTCCGTGGTCGTGAGGATGATGCTGGGGGTACTGCGAGTATTGGGCAGAACTTTTCGACATCGGCACTCCCGCGCCGGTCGGATGGGTTCCTTGCGGCTCAATTGCCGCAGCAATCTGGGCCGGTCATGGTTAATTTTCCGGAAACGGAACCGTTAGAACTTAACGGGCTGGTTAAAGACTTCTTGCCGCTTCGAGCACTTGATCGGCATGGCCGTCGACCCGGACATTGCGCCAGATCCTGGCGATCTTGCCGTCGCTTCCGACCAAAATCGTGGTCCGAAGAATTCCGAGGAAGCTCTTGCCATACATGGATTTTTCGCCCCAGGCGCCATAGGCCTCGAGCATCTCGTGCCTCTCATCCGAGATGAGAGGAACGCCAAGCTTGTGCTTGTCGCGGAACTTCTCCTGGGCCTTTAACGGATCGGCGGAGATGCCGAGCACGGCCGTGCCCGCCTTGGCGAAGTCGTCGGCAAGCCGGGTGAAGTCGATCGCCTCCCTGGTGCAGCCGGGCGTGTCGGCGCGGGGGTAGAAGAACAGGACGAGCTTGCTGCCGGCATAGTCGGACAGCGTGACCACATCGCCGCCGTCGCGGGGCAGGCGGAAGGCGGGGGCTTTCGCGCCCTCTGCCAGGGCCACCTTCGCCGCCGCGGCCGATCTGGAGGAATTTAACTGTTTCGATGCGGCCCCATGCGATGCTGTCTTTGCTATGCTCGCGGTTGATTTGCTGGCCGGTGCCCGCCGGGTTTTGGCGAGCTTTGTTTGACTGGATGCCCGCGTTTTCAGGGTCTTCTTTTTGGCCGTCGGACTGCCGGAGGGCGTTTTGGACGATTTCTTTCGGGATTTCTTGGACATACGCCTTCCTTTCGACGCTTTCGGCGGGTCAACCAAAGCGGTATTGCAGCTCTCGTCCGGCACGCCGGATTCGTGCCCTTGGCTGGGCAAGTCTGACGGCGCCGGAATATGGTTACAAGGATTTCCACGCACCACCCCACTGCTCGTTGAACGCGCTCCCGGGGCGAAATGACGAACAGCAGGAATATTCGAGGTATGGCGGCAACGCCGGGGCGGGGCGCTTCGATCCCCGTCGACGGCTGCGGTCCGGGCGGCGCTCAATCCTATGATGGGCGCCTGTATCGAGAGGCAATGGCAAGGAATACGTCGCCCCAGGATCACAATCGGGACTTCGATCGGCGCGGCGGCTATCAAGAGCCGCCGGAATGGGACGAGGCCGATTGGGATCAGGATCAGGAGGAGGAGGCGGGCCATCGCGCGCGCCGCCTGCTGTCGCGCTCCAGTTCGCGCTTTCGGTTCGGTGACAGCTTCTCGTCGGTTCGACGGGCGCTGCCGCGTGGACGCTGGCTTCGCCGGATCGCCGTCGTCGTAGGCACCCTCGTCGTCGTCTTCGTCGGCTGTTTCGGCGCGCTGTGGTGGCGGCTTGGCGCCGGTCCGATCAATCTCGACATCGCAACGCCCTGGCTGGCTGCGGCGATCGAGGACAATATCGGTCACGGCAATACGGTCGAGGTCGGCGGCACCCAGATCGAGCGGGCCGGCCGGGTCCGCATCGCCGTCCGCATCCGCGACATCGTCGTCCGCGACCACGATCATGCCATCGTTGCCACCGCGCCGAAGGCCGAGGTGAAGCTGTCGGGCGCCGGTCTCCTGATGGGCCATTTGCGCGCCGAGAGCCTCAACCTCGTGGACGCCGAGCTCGCGATCCGCATTGCGCCGGACGGCACCGTCACCGTCTCCGCCGGCGACACCGCCAAACCGCTCGCAACCGGTGTTGCGTCCAAGAAGGACGCGGGCCTGCCGCCGACCTTCCCGCGCAATGGCGTTCCGCCGCCGCCCTTTGCGACCGCGCCTGCGGGCCAAGACCCATCCCAAGCCGCATCGCAATCGGTCCCTCAGGCGACCGCGCAGAGTGGCATCCTTCAGGGCCTCGACTGGCTCGACAGCCTGAGCATGACCGGCCTCGACGGTCAGAACCTCAACGAGATCGGCCTGAAGAACGGCAACCTGATCGTCGACGATCAGCAGCGCGGCAGCAAATGGACCTTTGAGAACATCACGCTGAGCCTGCGCCGGCCGAGCCGTGGCGGCGTCACGCTCAGCCTCGGCGAGGAGGGCGCGCGTCCGTGGATGCTGCGGGCCACGATCGGCCCCGCCGAGAACGGCGTGCGCTCGATCGACATCAAGGCCGACAAGGTCTCGACCTCCAACATCCTGCTGGCGCTGCGGGTCAAGGACCTCACCTACACCGCCGATCTGCCGCTGACCGGCGAGCTCAAAGGCGAGCTCGGCCGCGACGGTGTGCCGACCTTCTTCCGCGGCAAGATCGCGGTCGGCACCGGCAACATCATCGACACCGATACGCCCGACTACCCGATGGCGATCGACCAGGCCGAGATCAACATCGAGTGGGACGCCAATCGGCGGGTGCTGGTCGCACCTTTCAAGATCCTCTCGGGCGCGAACCGTCTGACCCTGCTGGCCCATCTCGAGCCGCCGAACGGCACCGTCAACGACTGGCAGCTTGGCTTCAGCGGCGGGTCGATCCTGCTCGGCGGCATCGACAACGAGCCGCCGCTGGTCTTCAACCGCATTGCGATCGGCTTTCGCTTCGACACCGACCACAAGCGCATGCTGCTGACGCAAGCCGACATCAGCAATGGCGAGATCGGCGTCGCCGGCACCGGCGCCATCGACTATTCCGGCGAGCCGCGGCTGACGCTGGGCTTTGCCGGCACGCCGATGTCGGCCTCCGCGCTCAAGCGGATGTGGCCGACGCTCGTGGTGCCCGAGCTGCGCGAATGGGTGATCGAGCGGATCGAGCACGGCACGCTTCAGCGCATCGAGATCGGCATCAATTCGCCGACCAGGAACCTGCCGCGCAAGGGCCCGCCGATTCCGGACGACGGCCTCTCGGTCAACATCGTGGCGAGCGGCGTCGCGGTCCGCCCCGTGGACGGCATGCCTGTCGTGCACGACGCCGATCTGAAGGCGCGCGTCACCGGGCGCACCGCGACCGTGAATATCGGGCAGGGCATTGCCGATACGCCTGCGGGCCGCAAGGTCACGATCTCCGATTTCGTCTTCGAGGTGCCCGACATGGCGCCCAAGCCTTCGCCGTCGCGCACCAGGTTCCGCGTCGACGGTCCGGTGCCGGCGGCGGCCGAAATGCTCGCCAATGATCGCCTCAGCGACCTGTCCGCGACGGTCGTCGATCCCAACACCAGCAAGGGGACGTTCACGGCGAACATTCAGCTCGGCTTGCCGGTCAAGGGCGAGCTGACCAAGGCCGACACCGTCTATGCCGTCACCGCCGATCTCAACGGCTTCTCCGCCGACAAGCTGGTGATGAACCAGAAGCTGGAGGCCAACAACCTCAAGATCACCGCCAACAACCAGGGCTATCAGGTCAAGGGCGACGTCAAGATCAACGGGCAGACGGCCTCGCTCGACTACCGCAAGCCGGCCGAGGGCGACGCGGACGTCCGCTTGCAGGCGACGCTGGATGATGCGAGCCGGGCGCGCCTCGGCTTCGATCTGAGCCCGGCCGTCAGCGGCTCGCTGCCGATCAAGGTGTCGGGCAAGATTGCCGGCGGTCCCGACCAGACCACCAAGCTCGGCGTCGAGGCCGACCTGACGTCGGTCAAGCTCGACAACATCCTGCCCGGTTGGGTCAAGCTGCCGGGCAAGTCGGGCAAGGCCAGCTTCAAAGTGGTGCCGACGGCGCAGTCGACCCGTTTCGAGGACATCGTCATTGATGGCGGCGGCGCTTCGATCAAGGGCTCGCTCGAGCTCGATCCCAACGGCGACCTCATGAATGCGAATTTCCCGACCTACTCGCCGTCCGACGGCGACAAGGCATCGCTGAAGGTCGAGCGGAGCCAGGACGGCGTGGTCAAGGGCACGATGCGCGGCGACATCTTCGACGGCCGCGGCTTCCTGAAATCGGCGATCTCAGGCAATTCCAAGGACGATTCCAAGAACAAGCTGAAGAACGTCGATTTCGACATTGACCTGAAACTCGGCGCCGTCATGGGTTTCAACGGCGAGGCGATGCGCAGCGTCGATGCCAAGATGTCGAAGCGCAGCGGGGCCATCAAGGCGGTCACGCTGAGCGGCAAGATCGGCAACGACTCGCCGGTCGCGGCCGACCTGCGCGGTGGCCGCGCCCAGGGCAACCGCGAGGTGATCTACCTCCAGACCAACAATGCCGGCGCGCTGCTGCGCTTCACCGACACCTACACCAAGGCGGTCGGCGGCCAGATGGTGGTGGCGATGGAGCCGCCGACGTCGGAGCCGAACACCTCGCGCGAGGGCCTCATCAACGTGCGCGACTTCACGGTGAAGGGCGAGGCGCAGCTCGAGCGCGTCGCCGCCGGTGCGCCCAACGGCACCGGGAATGGCGTCTCGTTCAGTGCGCTCCGCGCCGAATTCACCCGGCAGAACGGTGCGCTTACGATCCGCGACGGCGTGGTCAAGGGCCCGATGATCGGCGCCACCATCGAAGGCTCGATCGACTACCCCGGCAACCAGGTGTGCATGAGCGGCACCTTCGTGCCGATGTACGGGTTGAACAACATGTTCGGACAGATTCCGGTGCTGGGGTTGATCCTGGGGGCCGGCGACAAGGAGGGACTGATCGGCGTGACCTACGAGGTCGTCGGTACGCCGGCCGCCCCCGTCATGCGCGTCAATCCGATCTCCGCGATCTTTCCCGGCGTGACGCGGAAGATCATGGAGTTCAACACCGGCAAGCAGAACTCGCCGTTCGAGGAATTCCCGTCGCAATCGAACGACGGCTCGACCGGATCGACGCGGCAGCTCTCGAACGGTTGCAGCCTCACGCGGCGGTAAGCCACCTACTTTCCCAAGTGCTCGTCATGCCCGGGCTTGTCCCGGGCATCCACGTTCTTCGTGCAGCTCGGCCAAAACGTGGATGGCCGGGACAAGCCCGGCCATGACGAATGTGGCGACGCTTTCGTGCCAAATGTCTCGTGTTCTGAGTGGCGCGCTACGCCGCGCGCACGCCGGCCAGGAACGTGCCGACTTCCCCGGAGAGCTGCTCGGCCTGTTTGGAGAGGTTGCTGGCCGCCGCGAGCACCATGCCGGCGGCGTTGCCGGTCTCGTTGGCTGCCGTAGAGACGCCGCCGATATTGGTGGTGACCTCCTTGGTCGCCTCCGCGGTCTGTGAGACGCTGCGGGCGATCTCGGCGGTGGCGGCGCCTTGCTCCTCGATGGCAGCTCCAATCGAGGTGGCGATGCGGCTGACCTCCTCGATGGTGGCGGTGATGCCGCCGATGGCGTCGACGGCTTCCCTGGTGGCGCCCTGGATCTGCGCGATCTTGTCGCCGATCTCGCGGGTGGCCTCCGCGGTCTGGCTCGCCAGCGACTTCACCTCGGAGGCGACGACGGCAAAGCCGCGGCCGGCGTCACCGGCGCGCGCCGCCTCGATGGTGGCATTGAGCGCGAGCAGATTGGTCTGTGCCGCGATGCTGGAAATCAGCTCGGCGACGTGCTCGATCTGCTGGGCACCGTCCGAGAGCGCGCGCACGATGGTGTCGGTGCGGCGGGCGCTGTCCACGGCGCGGCCCGTCACTTCGGCGGATTGCGCGACCTGACGGCTGATCTCGGTGATGGAGGAGGAGAGCTCCTCGGCGGCGGCCGCGACGGTCTGGACGCGCTGGCTGGCTTCAGTCGCGGCCGAGCCGACCACGGCGGCGCGGCGGTTGGTGCCCTCGGCGGTGGACGACATCGACTTGGCGGTGGTCTCGAGCTCGCCGGAGCCCGAGGCCATCAGGCCGACGAGCTGGCCGACGGAAGCATCGAAACGGTCGGCGAGCGCGATCAGGGCTTCGCGCTTCTCCTGCTCGCTGCGGCTCTTGGCGGCGACCTGCTCGGCCTCCAGATTCCGTGCCGTCAGCGCGGTCTGTCTCAGCACTTCGAGCGTCTCGGCCATGCGGCCGATCTCATCGCCGCGATCGGTCTCCTCGACCGGCTTGTCGATGGCGCCGTCGGCGATCTCCTGCATGCGGTTCTTCTGGCGGTCGAGCGCACCGAGCACGTCGCGTGCGATCAGCCAGGACAAGGTCGCCATCAGCAGCATCAGGCCGATGCCGATCGCGGCAAGCTCCAGCGTCAAGGCACGGACGTCGGCGTCGATGTCGTCGACATAAAGGCCGTAGGCAATCGCGACGTTCCAGGGCGCAAAGTGGCGAGCGAATACCAGCTTGCGAACCGGAACGGTTTCGCCCGGACGCGGGAAGAGATAGGACAGGATGGCGCCTTCAGGTGCTTGCTTGGCCACGTTCACCGTGGCATCGCCGATCACGATGCCATTGGCATCCTTGATGCCGTTGTTCTTGCCTTCGAGCTGAGGCGCACCGCCGTTCATCATGACGGTTGAGTCGGCGGTGTAGACGACGGGATAACCCTGGCCGCCGCCAAACTTCATCCGCCGGCCGCGCAGCTTGAACTCGGCTTGCGCGTCGGCGAGCGTCATCTTGCCGGCGGTGACCTCGTCCTGGAGCGACTGCGCGAAGCCGTGCAGCAGGTCGACCGCGGTCTGCATCTGGCGCGCGCGATCGTCGAGCATGCGAGTCTTGCTGAGATAGCTTGAGGCGACAATGAGGGCGGTCACGGTGAGCGCTGCGAGTGCAACCATGCTGGTGAGCTTGGTGCGGATCTTCAGGTGACTGAGCAGCGTCATGACGGCCTCGAGAACGGTTGTAGAATGTTTGTTCTCGCGCAGCGGTATCAGGAAATTCTTACCATTCGTGAACGCATGAGATGACGCGTTCAGGCGCGATGCAATTCGCGCAGCCGTGGACACACATATGCAGGCGCAAGGTCAACGCCTGCGGCGACGTGTCCAAGAAAAGCTGGATCGCGTGCGTGCTCAGGTGGTGCGATCGACGCATCGATTCGCCGAGGCGTCGTCGCGCTCGGACCAGTACAGAAGTCGCGCAGCTTACGCCGCGCGCACGCCTGCGAGGAACGTTCCGACTTCACCCGAGAGCTGCTCGGCCTGCTTGGAGAGATTGCTGGCCGCCGCGAGCACCATGCCGGCGGCGTTGCCGGTCTCGTTGGCTGCCGTAGAGACGCCGCCGATATTGGTGGTGACCTCCTTGGTCGCCTCCGCGGTCTGGGAGACACTGCGGGCGATCTCGGCGGTGGCGGCGCCTTGCTCCTCGATGGCAGCGCCAATCGAGGTGGCGATGCGGCTGACCTCCTCGATGGTGGCGGTGATGCCGCCGATGGCGTCGACGGCTTCCCTGGTGGCGCCCTGGATCTGGGCGATCTTGTCGCCGATCTCGCGGGTGGCCTCCGCGGTCTGGCTCGCCAGCGACTTGACCTCGGAGGCGACGACGGCAAAGCCGCGGCCGGCGTCACCGGCGCGCGCCGCCTCGATGGTGGCATTGAGCGCGAGCAGATTGGTCTGTGCCGCGATGCTGGAGATCAGCTCGGCGACGTGCTCGATCTGCTGGGCACCGTCCGAGAGCGCGCGCACGATGGTGTCGGTGCGGCGCGCGCTGTCGACGGCGCGGCCGGTCACTTCGGCGGATTGCGCGACCTGACGGCTGATCTCGGTGATGGAGGAGGAGAGCTCCTCGGCGGCGGCCGCGACGGTCTGGACGCGCTGGCTGGCTTCAGTCGCGGCCGAGCCGACCACGGCGGCGCGGCGGTTGGTGCCCTCGGCCGTTGACGACATCGACTTGGCGGTGGTCTCGAGTTCGCCGGAGCCCGAGGCCATCAGGCCGACGAGCTGGCCGACGGAGGCATCGAAGCGGTCGGCGAGCGCGATCAGGGCCTCGCGCTTCTCCTGCTCGCCGCGGCTCTTGGCGGCGACCTGCTCGGCCTCCAGATTCCGTGCCGTCAGCGCGGTCTGTCTCAGCACTTCGAGCGTCTCGGCCATGCGGCCGATCTCATCGCCGCGATCGGTCTCCTCGACCGGCTTGTCGATGGCGCCGTCGGCGATCTCCTGCATGCGGTTCTTCTGGCGGTCGAGCGCGCCGAGCACGTCGCGAGCGATCAGCCAGGACAAGGTCGCCATCAGCAGCATCAGGCCGATGCCGATCGCGGCAAGCTCCAGCGTCAAGGCACGGACGTCGGCGTCGATGTCGTCGACATAAAGGCCGTAGCTGATGGTGACGTTCCAGGGCGCGAATTTGCGCGTGAACACGGTCTTGCGGACCGGCTCGGTCTGGCCGGGACGAGGATACAGGTAGGAGGCCACGCCGCCCTGGGCATTCTGATTGGCGGTGTTCATGATCGCGTCGGCGATCAGGACGCCATTGGAGTCGATGGCACCTGTGATCTTGCCTTCGAGCTGCTGGTTGGCGCCGTTTACGAACAGCGAGGTGTCGGGATTGTAGACGACAGGATAGCCCTGGCCGCCGTTGAAGCTCATGCGGCGGCCGCGCTGGTGGAACTGGGCTTTCGCCTCGGCCTGCGTCAGCTTGCCGGCAGTGACCTCGTCCTGGAGCGATTGTGCGTAGTTGTAGAGGAGTTCCACCGCAGTCCGCATCTGCTGGACACGGTCCTCCATCATGCGGCTCTTGCTGAGCACCGCCGAGACCCCGATGATGGCCGTGACCGTGAGTGCCGCGAGGCAGACCATGCTGGTCAGCTTGGTGCGGATCTTCAGGTGACTGAGCAGCTTCATCGCGGCCTCTACGGAACGGTTGTTATTGCTCGCATCGGTAGCATGAAGTTCTTACCAATCATGAACGTAGGCATGCGACGGCCCATCGCGCGGACGGCATTTGCCGCCTTATGCGCAAGTGTGCAGGTAAATCGCCATGCATCGCCGCGCTCCCGCTTTTTTGCGGGAGGACGTCGTTCTCAGACTTTGGTCCTGATTGGGCTTAGCCGGAGTGGCAATGAACCGATTCGCTCACCGCCTCATCATGTCCGTGCTGCTGGTCGCGGCCCTCGTTCTGATCTGGAACGTGCTGGGCTCGCGGTAGGCGGCACCGGCGAAGCTGCCGGTGCCGTCGTTTATTTGCGCCTCGACTGCACGTCCGTCAGCGCCGCGCGAACGTGTCGCCGATCGGGCCGTTATTTCTTGCCCATCGCCGCATCGGCGCTGACCGAGCCGCCGCCGGCCGACGAGAGATAGAGGCAGGCGAAGCAGAACAGGATCGCCGCGGTGCCGCCATTGAGCAGCGGCAGGAACACCGGCGTCTCGCCCTTGAACATGTGGCCCATGAAGTAAGCGAAGGCCATCTCACCCGCGAGGATGAAAGCGCTGAGGCGCGTGAACAGGCCGATCATGAGCAGCGCGCCGAGCACGAGCTCGAGCGTACCGGCCACATAGATCAGCGGCGGGATGTTCGCGAAGTAGGGAAGCACCGGAAACTTGAACAGCTTGGCGACGCCGTACTGGAACAGCAGCAAGCCGGTGATGAAGCGAAACAGGCTCAAGAGAACCGGTTGAAAGCGAACGAGATAGGGAAAGTCCATTGGTTTGTGCCCTCCATCCAATGCGCGACTTGGACCGCATTCGGTTCCAGCCTGCAAGCGCCCAAGCCCAATTTGCGCTGACATTTTTGTCATGTCGGACAAAACACCACAGGATGTGCTTTCAGCCAGGTGCGGCCCGCATTTTTTGCGCGTGTTCGTATCGCATCCGTCCGTAATTTTCCGGTGACACGAATGCGCTTAGGTTACTCCTGCGAAACCTAGCGCCGCAAGGCGGGCACGATCAGGAACGGGATCATCCCGAGCACCACGCTCGCAAGTGCGAAGGCGAGCAACGCGTTGTAGCCGTGCGTCGCATCGTGGATCAGGCCGCCGCTCCAGGAGCCGAACGCCGAGCCGAGCCCGCTGCCGATCGAGATGGTGCCGTAGATGGTGCCGACGCGCTTGCCCTGGAAGATCCGCATCGCGGTTGCGCTGATCAGCGGGCCGCGCGAGCCCATCATGCTGCCGAAGCAGACGACGAAGCCGGTCAGCAGTAGGATGTTCGGAGTGTACTGCAACAGCCAGAGCAGGACGATGCCGAGGATCGAGATCGCGTAGCTCAGCAGCACCGAGGGCCGGCGCCCGATCAGCCCGTCGAGCGCGGACACGCCGAGCATTCCAAACACCAGCACGACGCCGGAAAAACCCCAGGCTGTCGCGGCCTGGAGCGGCGGGAAACCGGCATCGATCAGATAGGCCACGATCTGGGCGGCAATCGCATACATGCCGACGGCGGTGAAGAAGAAGGTCGAGAACAGCGCCCAGAAGGCGTGATGGCGCATGGCGCCGAGCAGCGTCCAGCCATTGTCGACAAAGTTCGGATCGGTCTTCTTCACGACATGCGGCGAGCCCGCGGCGAACATGCGCCACGGCAGCAGCAACAGCGGCACCAGCAGGCCCAACGCTGCGAAACCGAACAACTGGTAGGTGTCGCGCCAGCCGATGTGGTCGATCAGGAGCTGCGAGGCCGGCAGCAGCGCCAGCACGCCGCCGCCCATCGCCGAATACACCACCGACATCGCGGTCGGCAGACGCGGCCCGAACCAGCGGCCGAGCAGGATCGAGTTCGGCACGATGCCGATGAAAGCGACGCCGATGCCGACGCACAGGCCGATCGAGAGCTGGAACTGCCAGAGATGCTGGGCGTGCGCCGCGATCAGGAACGCCGCACCGAGCAGCAGCAGGCCGAGCGCATAGACGATGCGCGGTCCGGAATGGTCGAACAGGCGGCCGACGAAGGGGGCGGTGAGGCCGCTTGCGAGCCAGGTGAGGGAATAGACCGACACGATCTGCCCGCGATCCCAGCCGAAGCTTTCCGAGATTGGCTTCAGGAACACCGTGAAGCTGTCGCCGAGCCCGCGGCCGAGAACCGCGAGCGTGAAGCAGAGCGCCAGCACGGTGAGCGCGATGCGCACGGCGCCTTGCGGCGTTGTCGCAACGCTATCCTTGCTGGTTTCCGCCGTCGCTTGCTTGGGCGTGTTCTGATCCATTGCCCGTCAGGGAGCGCGCTTCGGCGCGCCCTGACAAGCATCAAAAGCTCATAAGCCTATGCAGGCCTGATCAAGACGTGCTTCTTCTTGCCGAAGGACAGCTTGATCACGCCTTCCGGCGTCAGATTGCCGGCCGACAGCGCCATCTTCTCGTCGGTCACGGGCTCGTCGTTGACGCGCAGGCCGCCGCCCTTGATCTGGCGCCGCGCCTCGCCGTTGGAGGCAACCAGGCCCGCCTTGACGAAGGCATTGAGCACACCGAGGCCGGCGTCCAATTCGCCGCGCGGAATTTCCACCGTCGGCAGACTTTCGGCCAGCGCGCCTTCCTCGAAAGTGCGGCGTGCGGTCTCGGCCGCCTCGTTCGCGGCGTCGCGGCCGTGCAGCAGCGCGGTCGCTTCGGTCGCGAGCACCTTCTTGGCCTCGTTGATCTCGGAGCCGCCGAGCGCCTCGAGCTTTTTGATCTCGCTCATCGGCAGCGTCGTGAACAGCTTCAGGAACTTGCCGACGTCGGCATCCTCGGTGTTGCGCCAATACTGCCAGAAATCATAGGGCGAGAACTGGTCGGCATTGAGCCACACCGCGCCTTGCGCGGTCTTGCCCATCTTGGCGCCGGAGGCGGTGGTCAAGAGCGGGGTCGTCAGCGCGAACAGTTGGTGGGTGCCCATGCGGCGGCCGAGATCGACGCCCATGATGATGTTGCCCCACTGGTCCGAGCCGCCCATCTGGAGACGGCAGCCGGTGCGCTTGGCGAGCTCGACGAAGTCGTAGGCCTGGCAGACCATGTAGTTGAACTCGATGAAGCTCATCTCCTGCTCGCGCTCGAGGCGCAGCCGCACGGAGTCCATGGTCAGCATGCGGTTGACCGAGAAGTGCCGGCCGACGTCGCGCAGCATCTCGATCCAGTTCAGCTTGGTCAGCCACTCCGCATTGTCGAGCATGATGGCGTCGCTCTTGCCCTCGCCATAGCGCAGTACCTTTGCGAACACGCCGCGGATCGATTCCTTGTTGGCCTCGATCTCGGCGACGGTGCGCATCGCGCGCGTTTCGTCCTTGCCGGAGGGATCTCCCACCATGGTGGTGCCGCCGCCCATCAGCGTGATCGGCTTGTTGCCGGACTGCTGGAGCCAGTACAGCATCATCATGGTCAGGTAGTTGCCGATGTGCAGCGAGCGGGCGGTGCAATCGTAGCCGACATAGGTGGTCGCCTCGCCCTTGGCGGCGAGCGCGTCCAGCCCCTCGAAATCGGAGCATTGGTGGATGAATCCACGCTCTTGCAGGGTGTTGAGGAAATCCGATTTAAATGCAGTCATCTGTCGGCGTGCCTGATCATTCTTATTTTACGATCATTGCGGCAAGTTGCGGAACCAGCGTCAGCCGGGCTGCCGCAAAAATGCGCGCTGTGGCATTATAAGATGTACTTGTTTGATACAAGTCAGGCGTCGGGGCAGGGGACGTCGAGGCCCGCTTGAGATGATGTTGACGGCACTCGGCTTGATGAGCGGCACCTCGCTGGACGGGGTGGATGTCGCGCTGATCGAGACCGACGGAAAACAGGTGAAGGCATTCGGACCGTCCAGCTACCGGCCCTATAGCCCGGCGGAGCGCAATCTGCTGCGCCAGGCGCTGTCCGAGGCCGTGCACCTGCCGCGGCGCGATGCCCGCCCCGGCGTCCTGGCCGAGGCCGAGCGCGCGGTGACGCTGGCCCATGCCGAGGCGGTCGCCGCCTTCGTCGCCCAGAATCGGATGCGACCGGAGGACATCGACATCGTCGGCTTCCACGGCCAGACCGTGCTGCACCGGCCCGAGAAGCGGATGACGGTTCAGATCGGCGACGGGCCGGCGCTCGCCAGGGCGATCCATATCCCCGTGATGCATGATTTCCGCGCTGCCGACGTCGAGGCGGGCGGGCAGGGTGCGCCGTTCGTGCCGGTCTACCACCGCGCGCTCGCCAATTCGCTGGAGCGCGAAGGGCCGATCGTCGTGGTCAATATCGGCGGGGTCTCCAATGTCACCTATATCGACGGCAACGACACGCTGATCGCCTGCGACACCGGGCCCGGCAATGCGCTGCTCGACGATTTCATGTACCGCACCATGAACCAGGCGTTCGACGCGGAGGGCAAGTTCGCTGCGCTCGGCAAGGTCGACGACGCCTGGATCGCACGGGCGCTGGAGCTGCCGTTCTTCACAAGCCCGCCGCCGAAATCGCTCGATCGAAACGATTTCGCCACCCTCAAGCTCGGCGAGGTCGCGCCGGCCGACGGCGCGGCGACGCTCACGGCCTTCACCGCTGCCGCGATCGCCCGTGTCATCCCGCTGCTGCCGCGGCGGCCGCGGAGCTGGATCGTCTGCGGCGGCGGCGCCCGCAACCTCACCATGTTGCGGATGCTGCGGGAGAGGGTGGGCTCCGCCACGGTCGAGGCCGCCGAGACCCTCGGCTGGGCCTCCGACGCCATCGAGGCGCAGGCCTTCGGCTTCCTCGCCGTCCGCGGCCTCAAGGGTCTGCCACTGTCTTATCCGGCCACCACGGGCGTTCCGATGCCCATGACGGGCGGGGTGATCGCGCGGCCCTGAGTGGGCAAAGGTTACAGCCGATTAATGCAAATGCATTGATCTTGACAGGAGAATGCAAATGCATCTATCTTGGATGCAGTTGCATTTAACCGCCCGGGATCGTTGCCATGACCGCTTCACTGAAACTGATCAGCCACAAGCTTTGTCCCTATGTGCAGCGCGCCGTGATCGCGCTGAAGGAGAAGGGCGTTCCGTTCGAGCGGATCGACATCGATCTCGCCAACAAGCCCGACTGGTTCTTGAAGATCTCGCCGCTCGGCAAGGTGCCGGTGCTGGTGGTGACGACGGACAAGGGCGAGGTGGCCTTGTTCGAGAGCAACGTGATCTGCGAATACATCGAGGAGACGCAAACCGGCGCCAAGCTGCATCCGGCCGATGCCTTGAAGCGTGCCGAGCATCGCGCCTGGATGGAGTTCGGCTCGGCGATCCTCGGTGATCTCTGGGGCCTCGAGACCACGACGGTTCCGGCGACCTTCGAAAGCAAGCGTCAGGCGCTTGTCGCGAAGTTCGCGCGCGTGGAAGCCGCGCTCGGCGCCGGGCCTTATTTCGCCGGCGAGGCGTTTAGCCTGGTCGATGCGGTGTTCGCGCCGGTCTTTCGCTATTTCGATCTGTTCGACGAACTGACCGAGCATGGCATCTTCAAGGATGTGCCGAAGGTCCGCGCCTGGCGCGCCGAGCTCGCGAAGCGCCCGAGCGTCCGTACCGCGGTCGGGGCGGACTATCCGCAACTGCTACGCGCCTTCCTCGTCCGGCACGATGCGCATCTCCTCAAGCTCGCGGCCTGAGCCGTGTCGTCATCCCTCGCCTGGCTGATGCTGGTGATCGCCGGCGCACTCGACGTGGGCTGGGCGATCTCGATGAAGTACGCAGAAGGCTACACGCGGGCGGGGTGGAGCATCGCTTCGCTCGTGCTGCTCGCAGCCTTCGTGTTCCTGCTCGGGCGCGCGCTGAAGGTGCTAGAGGTCGGCGTCGCCTATTCGGTGTGGACCGGAATCGGGGCTGCCGGCACGTTCCTGATGGGAGTCGTGCTGTTCGGGGAAACGCTCAGCGTGATGAAGCTCGTAGGTATCGTGCTGGTACTGATGGGGATTACCGCGCTCAAGCTGGCCTAAAGCTCGGCGGCCATCTTCGCCAGGGTGGCGATGGTGTTCATGTTGCGCGCGGTGCCGGTCTTGGCGGCGGGGATCGCGAGTTTTGACGTCCCCATGCCGTCGCCGTAATGCACGTAGATCTCGCGGCGGCCGAGCTCGACCTCTTCGTCTTTCTGACCGCGAATTCCGGCGAGCGTGTCCGCGGGCGGCGCCTTGTCGAGGAAGATCGCTACCGTGCGGTTGGGCGCCATTGGAGAACGGGTTACCAGCCAGAACCTCTGCCATCTCGGCAGCGCTGCGCACGAGCACGCCGACCGGCGCGCCGGCGAAGGCGTGCAAGCGCTTTTCCAGCGCGGCCTTGATTGCGGATTCCGATTTGCGGCTGGTGAAGACCACATTGCCGCTGGCGATGTAGGTGCGCACGGCTCCAAAACCGAGCTCTTCGCACATTGCCTTGAGCTCGGTCATCGGCAGCTTGCCGGTGCCTCCGACATTGACCGCGCGCAGCAGGGCTACGAACGCGGCCATCAGAGCATGATCCGGAAAAGTGTGAAGCGGTTTTCCGAATAGATCATGCTCAAATAAGAGTCTTACCGGACGTTGGCGAGACGCATGTCGAGATAGGCCGTAATGGTCTCCATCAGCGGCTCGAGCTTGGCGTCGAAGAAGTGGTTGGCGCCGGGGATGATCTGCTGGTCGATCACGATGCCCTTCTGCGTCTTCAGCTTCTCGACCAGGGTGTTGACGTCCTTCGGCGGCACCACCGCGTCCTTCTCGCCATGCACGATCAGGCCGGACGAGGGACAGGGCGCGAGGAACGAGAAGTCGTAGAGATTGGCCGGCGGCGCGATCGAGATGAAACCCTCGACCTCGGGGCGGCGCATCAGAAGCTGCATGCCGATCCAGGCGCCGAACGAGAAGCCAGCGACCCAGCAGGCACGCGCTTCGGGATTGATGGTCTGCGCCCAGTCGAGCGCGGCGGCGGCATCGGACAGTTCGCCGGTGCCATGGTCGAACGAGCCCTGGCTGCGGCCGACGCCGCGGAAATTGAAGCGCAGCACCGAGAAGCCGCGATGCGCGAAGGCGTAGTAGCACTGGTACACGATCTGATGATTCATCGTGCCGTGAAACTGCGGATGCGGATGCAGGATCATCGCGATCGGCGCGTTCTTCTGCTTGGCCGGGTGATAGCGGCCTTCGAGACGGCCAGCGGGGCCGGCGAAAATGACTTCAGGCATCGATGATCTCTTGATTGATGTGCTGGAGCGAGGTTCCTCGGCAATCAACCGATTGTGGCTTCGTCGACTTTGATGCCGACGAAAGCGCGAATGAAGGATGAGAAGGCGTGCGCCTCGCGGTGATGCGCGAATGGCGCGCGGTGACTCGACGGCCGCGTTCTAACATAGGCTGCGGGGCAAAAAGCAAGCATCTTGAACATCACTCAATGGGCGCAAGGTGTTAGCGCGTCATGGCGGCGTCATCGCCGGCCGCGGTTTCGGAATCACGGTTGCCAAGTAAGCGGCGGCGGCCCATGTCGGGCAGCGAGGCGGGCCGACCAGGTCCCGCAATGCAAGGTAACATAATACTCAATGCCGCGCCGCGTCTATCTCGACTGGAATGCGACCACACCGCTCCGCACTGAAGCGCGGAACGCGATGCTCGCTGCCTGGGACCTGGTCGGCAATCCATCCTCGGTTCATGCCGAGGGGCGCGAGGCGCGACGGCTGGTCGAGGAGGCCCGCGCCGCGCTTGCGGCGGCCACCGGTGCGCTGCCGCGGAACGTTGTCTTCACATCCGCTGGAACCGAGGCCAATGCGCTGGCGCTGTCGCCAGGCCTGCGCGGTCCCTCTGGCGGCCCTGTCGAACGGCTGCTGGTCTCTTCTATCGAGCATGCCTCGGTGCTGGCAGGCGGCCGGTTCCCGGCCGACAGGATCGGTCAGATCCGGGTCACGCGCTCGGGCGTAATCGATCTCGATCACCTGAAGGCACTGCTTGGCGACGGTCCGCCGGCGCTGGTCTCGATCATGGCGGCCAATAACGAGACCGGCGCGGTCCAGCCGGTCACCGAAGCCGCGCGGATCGTCCGCGAGGTCGGCGGCCTCCTGCATGTCGACGCGATCCAGGCGCTCGGCAAAATTGCTTTCAATATTAACGCGGTAGGCGCGGACCTTGCGACCTTTTCTGCGCACAAGATCGGCGGTCCCAAGGGCGTCGGCGCACTGGTTGTCGCTGAGGGAATCGCCGGGCTGGAGCCGGTGCTGCGGGGCGGCGGCCAGGAGCTGAACCGCCGCGCGGGAACCGAGAATGTCGCAGGCATTGCCGGGTTCGGTGCAGCGGTGAGGGCGGCGCTTCAGACTCTCCCGGAAGATGTGGAGCGGATGATAACCCTCAGGAATTGCTTGGAAAATGGACTTCGCGGCGTCGCCGGAGGCACCATCTTCGCGGACGACGTGGAGCGATTGCCGAACACGGTTCTTTTTACCGCACCCGGCCTGAAGGCCGAGACTGCCGTGATCGGCTTCGACCTCGAAGGGGTCGCCGTGTCCTCCGGCTCGGCCTGCTCCTCGGGCAAGGTCCAGCCGTCGCACGTGCTGTCGGCGATGGGGTATGATGCCACCGTCGCCCAGGGAGCGGTGCGTCTCAGTCTGGGCTGGTCCACAGAACCAGATGACATCAATAGGGCGTTAGAGGCTTGGCGAAAGCTGGGTAATACCCTACTTAGAGCGTAAGCGACGAAACACGGCTTGAACGGTTCTAAGCGCGTGCTTTCGGCCAGAAAACATCGTAATACTCGTCCGAGTTTGATCCACCGCGGTCCTTGAAACCGCGAGCGGAGGATGGAATGCCAGCCGTACAAGAGACGGTCGAGCGCGTGAAGCGCATCGACGTCGACCAGTATCGTTATGGGTTTGAGACCCTGATCGACTCCGAGAAGGCCCCCAAGGGGCTGTCGGAAGAGATCGTAAAATTCATCTCGCAGAAAAAGAACGAGCCCGCCTGGATGCTCCAGTGGCGGCTGGAGGCCTATCGGCGCTGGCTGACCATGACCGAGCCGACCTGGGCGCGCGTCGAGTATCCCAAGATCGACTTCCAGGACATCTACTATTACGCGGCGCCGAAGCCGAAGAAGACGGTGACCTCGCTCGACGAGATCGATCCGGAGATCCTGAAGACCTACGAGAAGCTCGGCATCCCCTTGCGGGAAGTCGCCATGCTCGAAGGCGTCGAGCCCAAGGTGGGCGAGGAAGATCCCGCCCGCCGCAAGATCGCGGTCGACGCGGTCTTCGATTCGGTCTCGGTTGCGACCACGTTCAAGGCGGAGCTGAAGAAGGCCGGCGTGATCTTCATGCCGATCTCGGAGGCGATCCGCGAGCATCCCGAGCTGGTGCAGAAATATCTGGGATCGGTGGTTCCGACCTCGGACAATTTCTACGCAACGCTGAACTCGGCGGTGTTCTCCGACGGCTCGTTCGTCTACGTGCCGCCGGGCGTGCGCTGCCCGATGGAGCTGTCGACCTATTTCCGCATCAACGAGCGCAACACCGGCCAGTTCGAGCGCACGCTGATCATCGCCGACAAGGGCTCCTACGTCTCCTATCTCGAGGGCTGCACTGCGCCGCAGCGCGACGAGAATCAGCTGCACGCGGCCGTGGTCGAGCTCGTGGCGCTCGATGACGCCGAGATCAAATATTCGACGGTGCAGAACTGGTATCCCGGCAATTCGGAAGGCAAGGGCGGCATCTACAACTTCGTCACCAAGCGTGGCGACTGCCGCGGTGATCGTTCCAAGATCTCCTGGACCCAGGTCGAAACCGGCTCGGCGATCACCTGGAAGTACCCGAGCTGTATCCTGCGTGGCGACAATTCGAGCGGCGAGTTCTACTCGATCGCGATCTCGAACGGCTTCCAGCAGGTCGATTCGGGCACCAAGATGATCCATCTCGGCAAGAACACCTCGAGCCGCATCATCTCCAAGGGCATCGCCGCGGGCAAGTCGCAGAATACCTATCGCGGTCTCGTCACCGCGCACCGGAAAGCGACCGGCGCGCGCAACTTCACCGCCTGCGATTCGCTGCTGATCGGCGACAAATGCGGCGCGCACACCGTGCCGTACATCGAGGCCAAGAACTCGTCGGCAACGTTCGAGCACGAAGCAACGACCTCGAAGATCTCCGAGGACGTGCTGTTCTACTGCATCCAGCGCGGCCTATCGCAGGAAGAGGCCGTCGGCCTCGTCGTCAACGGCTTCGTCAAGGACGTGCTGCAGCAACTGCCGATGGAATTCGCGGTGGAAGCGCAGAAGCTGATCTCGATCTCGCTTGAAGGGTCGGTCGGCTGATCGCCGATCCTCGCGGCGCGCTGCGGCGCTCCAAAATCAATTGAATAGACTGGATACCAAGATGGCTTTGCTTGAAGTGAAAGACCTCAAGGTTCGTGTCGAGGAGCGTGAGATCCTCCACGGGCTGACGCTGACCGTGAACGAGGGCGAGGTGCACGCGATCATGGGGCCGAACGGCTCCGGCAAGTCGACGCTCTCGCACGTCATCGCCGGCAAGCCCGGCTACGAGGTCACCGACGGCCAGATCCTGTTCAAGGGCGAGGATCTCCTGGAGATGGCTCCCGAGGAACGCGCCGCCAAGGGCGTTTTCCTGGCGTTCCAGTATCCGGTCGAAATCCCCGGCGTCGCCACCATGACCTTCCTGCGCACCGCGCTGAATGCTCAGCGCAAGGCGCGCGGCGAGAGCGAATATTCCACCCCGGACTTCCTGAAGAAGGTGCGCGAGGTCTCGAAGTCGCTGAACATCCCGCAGGACATGCTCAAGCGCGGCGTCAATGTCGGCTTCTCCGGCGGCGAGAAGAAGCGCAACGAGGTGCTTCAGATGGCGCTGTTCGAGCCGAGCCTGTGCATCCTCGACGAGATGGATTCCGGCCTCGACATCGACGCGCTGCGCATCGCCGCCGACGGCGTCAACGCGCTGCGCTCGCCGGGGCGCGCGATGGTCGTCATCACCCACTATCAGCGGCTTCTGAACTACATCGTGCCTGATTTCGTGCACGTGATGTCGCGCGGTCGGGTCGTGAAGAGCGGTGCCAAGGATCTGGCGCTGGAGCTGGAGGCGTCCGGCTACGCCCAGTTCGAGGACGCGTAAGGATTTTTGTGATGAACGTTGCTGTGGCAAAGACCGGGAACGGCCGTGCGGTGAGCGATCTCTTCGCCAGCGCCGAAGGCCGCTTGCCGGGTTCGCCGGCGGTCGTTGCGGTGCGCCGCGAGGCGTTCGAGACCTATGAGCGTCTCGGCCTGCCGCATCGCCGGATCGAGGAATGGAAATACACCGATTTGCGCGCTCTGGTCGGCGAGGTGCTGCCGCTAGCGGCGAGCCCCGATGCCGCCGCACTGAAGCGCGCCGCCGAGGCTGTGAAGGCGCACGCGATCGCGGGCGCCCGCAAGCTGGTGCTGGTCGATGGCGTGTTTATTGCCGATCTCTCCGACGTCAAGGCGCTCGCGTCCGAAGTGAGCCTCAAGACGTTGCGCGAGGTCCTGGCGAACGAGGCCAATCCTGCGGCCGGTGACCTCCTCCAGACTGCCGCGACCGATGCCGTGATCTCGCTCAATGCGGCCATGGCGACGGATGGCGTCGTGGTCTCGGTGGCCGACGGTACGCAGCTGTCTGCGCCTATCCAGGTCATCCACATCGCGACCGCGGCTCGTGCGTCCGCGTTCACCCGCTCGCATCTGAGGATCGGCAAAGGCGTGCGCGCCACAGTCGTCGAGAGCTTCGTCGCAGCCGGGAAGGCGAGCAGCTATCAGGTCAACGATGCGGTGATCCTCTGGATCGGCGATGACGCCGACGTCGCGCATATCCGCCTGATGGACGATGCGCCTGATGCGGTGAACGTGACCTCGCAGTTCGTCACGGTCGGTGCGAATGTGAAGCTGAATTTCTTCAACATGACCACAGGCGCGGCCGTCAGCCGCCTGCAGGGCTTCATCACGCTGGCAGGCGAGGGCAGCGAGCTCTCCGCCAATGGCGTGAACCTGTTGCAGAAGACCGAACATGGCGACACCACGCTGGTGGTTGATCATGCCGTGCCGAACTGCGTCAGCCGCGAGGTCTTCCGTGCCGTGATCGACGATCGCGCCCATTCGGTGTTCCAGGGCCGCATCATCGTTCGTCCCGACGCGCAGAAGACCGACGGCAAGATGATGACTCGCGCACTGCTGCTCTCGGACGAAGCCGAGGCCGACAACAAGCCCGAGCTCGAGATCTTTGCCGACGATGTCTCCTGCGGCCACGGCGCGACCGCCGGCGCGCTGGACGACAGCCTGCTGTTCTATCTGAAGGCCCGCGGCCTGCCGGAGAAGCAGGCCCAGGCGCTGCTGATCCAGGCCTTCGTCGGTGAGGCGATCGAGCAGATCGCCGATGACGGATTGCGCGAGCACGTGATCGGCATCGCCGAGCGCTGGCTGGAGCGGCGGTCATGAGCACCCATCCCGCAGTCAAGAACGGCGCCTATGACGTTGCGCGCGTGCGCGAGGACTTTCCGGCGCTGGCCATGCAGGTCTACGGCAAGAAGCTGGTCTATCTCGACAACGCGGCCTCGGCGCAGAAGCCGAAGTCCGTGCTCGACCGGATGACGCAGGCCTATACGAGCGAATACGCCAACGTGCATCGCGGCCTGCATTACCTCGCCAACGCTGCGACCGAAGCCTATGAGGGCGGCCGCGCCAAGGTGGCGCAGTTCATCAACGCGTCCCGGACTGAGGAAGTGATCTTCACCCGCAACGCGACCGAGGCGATCAATCTGGTGGCGTCGTCGTGGGGTGGCCCGAACATCAAGGACGGCGACGAGATCGTCCTTTCGATCATGGAGCACCACTCCAACATCGTTCCCTGGCATTTCCTCAGGGAGCGGCAGGGTGCCGTGATCAAGTGGGCGCCGGTCGACGACGAGGGCAATTTCCTCATCGACGAGTTCGAGAAGCTGCTGACGTCGAAGACCAAGCTGGTCGCGATCACGCAGATGTCGAATGCGCTCGGCACCATCGTGCCGATCAAGGACGTCGTCAAAATCGCCCACGCGCGCGGCATTCCCGTGCTGGTCGACGGCAGCCAGGGTGCGGTGCATCTGCCCGTCGACGTCCAGGATCTCGGCTGCGACTTCTACGTCTTCACGGGCCACAAGGTGTACGGGCCGACCGGCATCGGCGTGCTCTGGGCCAAGTACGACCACCTCGTCGCGATGCGCCCTTACAATGGTGGTGGCGAGATGATCCGCGAGGTCTCGCGTGATGTCGTCACCTATGGCGATCCCCCGCACAAGTTCGAGGCGGGTACGCCCGCGATCGTCGAGGCCGTCGGGCTTGGCGCCGCCATCGATTACGTCAATTCGATCGGCAAGGAGCGCATCGCCGCGCACGAAGCCGACCTGACTGCCTACGCCCAGGAGAAGCTGCGCGAGATCAATTCGCTGCGGCTGATCGGAACGGCCCGCGGCAAGGGCCCGGTGATCTCGTTCGAGCTCAAGGGCGCACACGCCCATGACGTCGCGACCGTGATCGACCGCCAGGGCATCGCGGTGCGGGCCGGCACCCATTGCGTGATGCCGCTTTTAGAGCGGTTCAATGTGACTGCCACCTGCCGGGCCTCGTTCGGCATGTATAATACGCGGGAAGAAGTCGATCATCTGGCACAGGCGCTGCTCAAGGCGCGGGATTTGTTCGCATGAGTGACACGGCCGAAATCAAAGCCAATCCGATGGAGACCCTCTCGGCGCTGCCGCCGGAGGAGACCGAGCGCCTGACCACCGAGATCATCGCCGGCCTCAAGACCGTGTTCGATCCGGAAATCCCGGCCGACATCTACGAGCTCGGCCTGATCTACAAGGTCGAGATCAAGGACGACCGCTCGGTCGACGTGCTGATGACGCTGACGACGCCGAACTGTCCGGCCGCCGGCGAGCTGCCGACCATGGTCGAGAACGCGGTTGCCAGCGTCCCCGGCGTCGGCGTGGTCGACGTCAAGGTGGTCTGGGAGCCGGCCTGGTCGCCCGAACGCATGAGCGACGAGGCCCGCCTCGTGCTCAACATGTGGTGACGGTCTCGGCTCGCATTGAATTCGCTCTGCAACGGACCACATAAATAACATGACCCAGGCGATACCAGCTTCGACACCCAAGCCCCGGCGGCCCCGCCCGCAGGTGATGCGACTGACCGATGCCGCTGCCCAGCGCATCACCGAGCTGACCCAGCGCGCCGATTCCGAGATCGTGGGCTTGCGCGTCGGCGTGAAGAACGGCGGCTGCGCCGGCCAGTCCTACACGGTCGAATACGCCCATGAGATCCGCCCGACCGACGAGGTGGTCGAGGACAAGGGCGTCAAGATCCTGGTCGACCCCAAGGCTGTGCTGTTCCTGCTCGGCACCGAGATGGACTACAAGGCCGACAAGATGCAGGCCCAGTTCGTCTTCAACAACCCCAACCAGATCTCTGCCTGCGGCTGCGGCGAGTCGGTCGAGCTGCGCCCGGCGAAGATCGACGGGTAAGCCCGGCTTTCGCGGTTTACTCAGCCGTCGTCCTGGCGAAAGCCAGGACCCATACGGCGTGATGCCTCAATCGTGGGAGGTGTCCGTACCGCGTGGCGTAACTTCCAGTCTTCGCTAAACTCCTGCCTCGGAGTATGGGTCCCCGCTCCCCGTGCGCAATTGCGCACTAGGCGGGGACGACCTCGGGCAGAGAGCTGGGCCATGGACCGCGAATTCCTGATCGACCTGTTCGCCGATTTCGGCCCCGTCACCATCCGAAAGATGTTTTCCGGCTACGGCATTTCCGCCGACGGCACCAACTTCGCGCTGTCCTTGCGCGCCGGCCTGTTCTTCCGCGCCGACGAGGTGACCATTCCGGAGTTTGAGGCCGAGGGATCAAAGCCGTTCCAGTACTCGACCCGCGCCAAGACCGTGACGGTCAACTCCTATTGGGAGCTGCCGGCGCGCCTGTTCGACGATTCCGCCGAGCTTGCACAATGGGCAAGGGCGGCGCTCGCCGCCGCCCAGCGTGCCAAGGTGAAGAAGCGGCCGAAGGGGAAGAAAGCGGTGGTGAAGCCTGTGAAGAAGGTCGCGCCGAAGAAGCTGGTTGCGAAGAAGGCCGCCAAGAAGACAGTGCGTAGGGTGGGCAAAGCGAAGCGTGCCCACCGCTCGAAATAATTACGCCGAGATCGTGGGCACGGCGCTACGCGCCTTTGCCCACCCTACGGGACCTGAGGACTAATCCACGGCCTTGGTCAGCCCGACCCGCATATCCTTCGCCACGAAGACGCAGACGCCGTCGGCGAGCACACGGCCATCGGCAATGCCCAGCACCAGCTTGCCGCGCCGGACCATGCGCATGGCGACCTCGTAGCGCACGGAGCGCGTCTGCGGCGTGATGGCTCCCGTGACCTCGACTTCGCCGACACCGATGGCGCGGCCCTTGCCCGGTGAGCCCGACCAGCCGAGCCAGTAGCCGATCATCTGCCACATCGCGTCCAGGCCGAGACTTCCCGGCATCATCGCGTCACCGCGATAGTGGCAGTCGAAGAACCAGTGGCCCGGGACGATGTCGAGCTCGCCGACGATGTGGCCCTTGCCGTATGTGCCGCCGTCCAGGCTGATCTCGGTGATGCGGTCCATCATGAGCATCGGCGGAGCCGGCAGTTGCGCGTTGCCCGGACCGAAATAGCCGCCTTCGCTCGATCTCAGCAGCTCGTCCTTGGTGTAGGACGGCTGCGGCGTGTGAAAGTCATGCGGATTGTGGGGCACGACGACAAATCCTCGATGCTCAGGCAGCGAGGAAGATGTCGTTCGGCAGATTGGAAAGTCAAGCGCGCGACGAGCCGCCTCAGGCCACGCGGCTGTGGCTCTCGACCGCGAACTCCGGATCGGCTTCGCAGATCACGCGGTTGCGCCCGTTGCGCTTGGCGGCGTAGAGGCAGGCATCCGCGCGCTCGATCAGCGCGTCGGTGTCGTCGCCTTCCTTGAGCATGGAGACGCCGACGGAGATCGTGACGCGGCCGAGGATCTCGCCAGTGGACTTCTTCTTCAATTCCTTCGCCATCACCGCGCGGCGGATGTGATCGGCCACGGTCAGGGCCTGGCGCAGCGCCGTGTTGGGCAGCACGACCGCGAATTCCTCGCCGCCATAGCGCGCGGTGATGTCCTGGCCCTTGATGGTCTGCTTCAAGGACAGCCCGACCAGCCGCAGCACCTGGTCACCGGTGAGATGGCCGTAGGAATCGTTGAACGACTTGAAGTGGTCGATGTCGAACAGCAGCAGCGACAGCGGCTCGCCGCTCGCCAGCGCGCTCTGCACGGCCATGCCGATCATGCGGTCGAAATATTTGCGGTTGCCGAGACCCGTGAGCGGATCGGTCAGGCTCTCGGCGCGGATCGCTTCCAGGCTCTGCTGGAGGTTGCTGATCTCGTTCTTCGACAGCGTCAGCCGGTCTTCCAGCACCTTGTTGGTCTCGCGCATCTCGCTGGTCGAGCGCAGCAGCGTCTCGACGATCGCCTTGATCTGGTCGCGGTTCTTGGCCGAAGCCAGCTTCGCGGTCGCGCCCGACAGGCTGGCGTCGTAGGAGCCGGTCATTCCGAGCGCTTCGCCCAGCACTTTCATCACGTCGTCGATCTCGCCGATGACGCGCGCGCCGACCTTGTCGATGCGGTCGGTGGTCTTGATGTGGGAGAGATAGGTCTCGTAGATCTGCTCGAGATCGGCTTCGGTCAGCTTGCCGTTGCGCGCCAGCGTCTCGTTGATGATCTTGTTGAGCGGCGCGTTGTAGCCGGTGGCGTAGACGTACCAGATCTCGTAATTGCGGGGGATTGCCGTCTGCCGAAGCGATCGGATCTGACCGAGCGCTACCTCGGCGAACGCCATCGTGCGTTCGTGTTCGTCGAGCACCTTGACCACGGAACATTCCCCACGGCGATCGGTACGCCGCCGATCGCTGCAATGCTTAAATTATGTTCGTAGGCTAACGGACGATCGTGAACGACCCGTAAATATACGTTCACGAATGCATCTGAAAAAGTGTGTAGACGTCTGTCTCAACCAACCTGAAGCATCGCGCCTCAAGCGCCGGCGGGCGAGCGAACCGGCCGCAACAGGAATGCCGGAAGATGCGAGTGATCGCCCGGCTCGGTGTCGACCTCGCGCTGGCGGCGCGGCTCGGGCCGGCCGATCGACGGCACATGCGAGGTCGGGGCCTGTTGGCGCGAACCGCGGCGCGGCTCGGGCGCATGCCTCGGCTCGGATCCGTTTCGCGGTTCGGGGGAATGCCGTGCTTCGGAGGCGTGCCGTGCCTCGCCACGCGCCTCGCGCGGCTCCTGGCTGCGCTCACGGTCGCGACCCCGCTGCTTGCCGCGTCCGCCGCGTGAACGCTCACGGCCGCGCTGCTCGCGCGGACGCTCGGTCGCGTCCGTCGCCTCAGTGTGGACTTCGTAGTCGCCCTCGGCGCGCGGAATGCTCTGGCCGATCAGCTTCTCGATCGCCGCCATCGACTTCTGGTCGAGCGGCGTCACGATCGAGATCGCGGTGCCGGTGCGGCCGGCGCGGCCGGTGCGGCCGATGCGGTGAACATAATCGTCGGCGTGGTGGGGGACGTCGAAATTGAAGACGTGGCTGACCTCGGGAATGTCGAGGCCGCGCGCCGCGACGTCGGAGGCGACGAGCAGCGGCAGCTCGCCCTTGCGGAACTGGTCGAGCGCGGCCATGCGGGCCGGCTGGTCCATGTCGCCGTGCAGCGCGCCGACACTGAAGCCGTGCTTCTGAAGCGACTTGTGGACGATCGCGACCTCGCGTTTGCGATTGCAGAAGATGATCGCGTTCTTGAGGTCCTTGGCCTCGCGCAGCAGGCGGCGCAGCAGCTCACGCTTCTCGTGCGCCTCGCGTCCGGCGGGCACCTGGGCCTGCGTCACGGTCACGGCAGTGGTGGCGGGGCGGGAGACTTCGACCTTCTGCGGATTGTGCAGGAAGGCCTCGGTGATGCGCCGGATTTCCGGCGGCATGGTCGCGGTGAAGAACAGGGTCTGCCGCGTGAAGGGGACGAGCTTGCAGATGCGCTCGATGTCGGGAATGAAGCCCATGTCCAGCATGCGGTCGGCTTCGTCGATGACGAGCAGCTCGACGCCGGTGAGCAGCAGGCCGCCGCGCTCGGTGTGGTCGAGCAGGCGGCCGGGGGTGGCGATCAGCACGTCGACGCCGCGCATCAGCTTGGCATCCTGGTCGCCGAACGAGACGCCGCCGATCAGCAGCGCAACGTTGAGTTTCTGGCCGGCGCCGTAGCGGTCGAAGTTTTCCTTCACTTGCGCCGCGAGTTCGCGGGTCGGCTCCAGGATCAGCGTGCGCGGCATGCGCGCCCGGGCACGGCCCTTTTCGAGGATGGTGAGCATCGGCAGCACGAAGGCCGCGGTCTTGCCGGTGCCGGTCTGGGCGATGCCGAGCACGTCCTTGCGTGCGAGGACGTGGGGGATCGCCTGTTCCTGAATGGGGGTGGGGTTGGTGTAACCGGTGGCCGCCACTGCGGCGAGGACTTTTTCGGACAGTCCGAGATTTGAAAAGGACATTGAGCCTCTGGTCGAAACCGCCGTTCGGAATCGAGGGTAATAAGGCTGTCGCGCTCCACCCCGAAACGGCGCGCTCTCAAAGAAGCTGGGGGTGCTGACTCACGCGAACAAAGCGCCAGGATCAGGAATCGGTCTTCGACCTGAGCCGCGTCGCCCCGGAACATAGGCAGGAATCAGCCAAAGTCAATGGAGCGGGCGCGGGAAGACCCTAAAAAACCTGAGGTTTTTAGCCAAATACCGGGTGCGTCTGGGGTTTTCCGCCCCGGCCGGAACCGCCAGGACCCGCGCTTAGCGCCCCTCCGGCCCCTGGGCCCGGAAGTCGCCCGGAGCCATGCCGTAGGCGGCGTTGAAGACCCGGTAATAGGTTGCAAGGCTCTCGAAGCCGCAGGAGGTCGCGATGTCGGCGATCAGCCGTTCCGGCGCCTCGCGCATCAGGCGGCGGCTCTGCTTCAGACGCTCGTCGGTCACGGTCTGCGAGAAGCTCTTCTCGGCCGCCTCGAACAGCATGTGCAGGTGGCGCACGGACACGCCGAGCTGGTCGGACACCATGGCCGGCGTCAGATCGGGGTTTTGCAGATGGCGCGCGATCAGGTGCCGCGCCTGCGAGAGGCGGGCGGTTCGCAGCGCGGCCTGTCCGCGGCGGCTGCCGGACCGCACGATGCCACGCTCGATCAGTGCCAGATGCGCGAGGGCCTGGACGAGGGAGGTCGCGTCGGTCGCGCTCTCGTCCGCGGCGGCCTCGCCGAGATCGGTGAAGCAGGCCGCGAGCAAGGGCGCCAAAGCGTGGTCGTTGAAGGTCTTCGGCGCGAGCTCGCGCATGCGCCTGTCCTGGGCCGGGATGCTGCTCATCGGGATCTTCACGATTCGCAGGTGGAAGCCTCCGGTGCCGAGCGGCGTGGTGCGGTAGGGGAGGTCGGTATGGCTGGTGGCGAAGCTGCCATTGGCAATCGCGAACTCGCTGGCGCGCATGCCGCCGAACCAGCCGCCGCTGCCGAGTTGCTGGTAGACGCAGATGGAATCGCCAGGGGCGTAGGCGATGTCGGATGCGCTGCGCTCGACCGTGTAGGGCGAGGCCTTCAGCTCGACGAGCCCGGCGCCGCCGAGCTGGCGCAGCGAGAATTCGCCGAAGAAGTCCGCACGCCGTTCGCGCTCGAGCTCGGCGGTGACGCCGAACAATCCCTTGGCCCGCACCTCGCGCCAATAGTCGAAGCGGTCATGCGGTTCGACTTCGTCAGTACACCAGCGATACACGGCAGCCCCCGCTTGCAGCGCGACGCCCTAGAAAAAGCAGATTCCGGCCGAATCTGCCATAGGCCAGATGACGGAACCGGGGCGCTCGAAGCCGGGCGCCCTTGAACCGCCGGTATGGCTCGGCCGACTATCACATCAGCGGCGGAGGCTTCAATGAACGAGCGTTCGAGGGAGCCGGGGACCGGCCGTTCTGCAACGAGATTTATTCGATGACGCGTCGGCTTTTCAGAATTCTGGCGGCCCTTGGTCTGGCGGTGAGCCTGAGCAGCTTGGCGCTGCCCGCGCATGCCGAGAAGCGCGTCGCGCTCGTCGTCGGCAACAACGACTACCGCAACGTCCCGAAGCTGCTCAAGGCGGTCAACGACGCCCGCACCATGGGCGATACGCTGAAGCAGCTCGGCTTCCAGGTGATGGTCGCCGAGAACCAGAACCGTCAGCAATTCTCCGAGACGCTGCTCGCCTTCGACCGGGCGATCGAGCCTGGCGACACCGCGTTCTTCTTCTACGCTGGCCACGGCTTCGAGATCGCGGGCCAGAACTATCTGCTGCCGACCGACGTGCCGGCGGCGACCGAAGGTCAGGAAGAGCTGGTGCGCGACGCTTCCGTCCTCGCCGACCGCATCGTCGAGCGGCTCCAGAACAAGAAAGCGCGCACCTCGATCCTGGTGTTCGACGCTTGCCGCAACAATCCGTTCGAACGCGCCGGCACACGCGCTGTCGCCGGCGGCGGCGGGCTGGCGCCGATGACGCAGCTGCCCGAAGGCGTGTTCTCGGTGTTCTCGGCAGGTCCCCGCCAGACCGCGCTCGACCGTCTGTCCAACGACGACGCCAACCCCAATTCGGTGTTCACGCGCACCTTCGCCAAGGAGCTGCTCCAGCCCGGCGAGAACCTCGTGCAGGTGGCTCAGCGCACCCGCCGCCTGGTCAGCGAGATGGCCGACACCGTCAGGCACAAGCAGGTGCCGGTTTATTTCGACCAGATGGTCGACGACGTTTTCCTCAGCGGCTTGGCCAAGGACGCCGCCGCGCGCCCCGCCGAGCAGCCGCCGCAGAAGGTCGCCGCGCTGCCGCCGGTGTCGGTGCCGCGCGTGCCGAAGGAGGAAACCACCAACGCGCCGATCGCGAGCTTCTCGCGCCACAATGGCGGCTGGAGCGTGGTGTTCTCCTTCGCCGATCCGACGCTCGGCATTTCCTGGCGGATGGCCGGCCAGGGCGATTTCCGCGAGACCGGCTTCATCGACACGCTCGATCCGCGCACGCGCAAGCGGATGCCGAACCCCTCGATCGAGCTGCCGCCGGATGCGCAGGCTGGCACCATCGAGGTCCGCTATGTCGACCAGTCCGGCGACATGCAGGGCCCGTTCCCGATCAAGTTCGATCCCGAGGCCGCGCTGATCCGCGACCAGCGCAAGATCCTCGACATGACCTCGACGAGCTGGCTGTCGTTCCGCGAGTTCAACGGGCTGCTGGTCTACTACACGCATCTGGTCTCGTATCGCTGCGCGATCCGCGAGGTGCGCATCGGCATCGACACCGCCGTGCCCAATCAGGTGCTGAAGATGCCGAATTGCGACATGCGTGACCCCAGCGCGATCAGCGCCGGCATGCCGCTCTACATGAAGCTCGCCCCCGCCACGCAGTTCGTCTCGGTGGAGCTGACCTACCGCGACGGCAGCGTCTCGGAGATCAAGAGTTTTCGCACCGCGAACCGCAGCAACAATTAGCGCCGCCCGATCATCGGCCGCGTCGTGACGCGCGCAACCTTAGAATGGTGGCGGGGCTGGGAAGAACCTGCAAGGTTATGTTTTTTGCAAGTTCCGGCAGCGGAATGCGCGCCAGATATTTCAGGGCATCTCGCTTTTGCCAGGCTACCGCCCCCGCGCTTTCCACGTTGCTGTCGGCTGGACGCAACATTCCTGCGCCATACTCCGTCGCCGGAGGTGAGACATGTCGGGTACTGCTAATCAGGCCAGCTTGGGCGCGGACATCGACGCCGAGAAATTCGCTGGCAGCAAGACGCCGATGCGCGAGCGTGCCTTTGCTGGCGCCTATCTAACCGCAGTCGACGTCGCGATGATCTGCTGGCTCTACGTCATCACCCGCGCTGCGCTTGCCGCGATCAGCTGGATGGTGTTCGGCTAACCTACCGCCAGGAACTGACTGATCTTGATCGCCGCGCAGACGATCATGCCCCACAATGCGAAATTGATCTGCAACGCCTCGGCCATTGGCATTTCCCCACCTGGTTCGTTCGAATGCCGCGTTCATTGAGCGACGCGATCTTTTATGGCGATACAACTTATGATCTCGCCAATGATTTAAGTCGAATCTTAGGCAAGTCCGGATAGCGGGAAAATCCGTATGGCTACGGCTCCAAGAGGTTCCTTGTGGATCGGGTCCGCGCTAGGGCTGGTGGAACCGGACCTTCGGCGGCCCACCGATGCCGCAAGCCTCAGGTGACCTCGAATTGCGACTGCGGCCGAGCTGAACTGAGCTAAGCTTAGCCCGTCTCCGAGCGACAGCGCACGTTGTGGCAACAATGACATCGGATCAAGCGCCGAACCGAACGACAAAAGTCCGATGCTGCATCGTCGGCGGCGGGCCGGCCGGCATGATGCTGGGCTATCTGTTCGGACGCGCCGGCATCGACGTCGCGGTGCTGGAGAAGCATGCCGATTTCTTCCGCGACTTTCGCGGCGACACGGTGCATCCCTCGACGCTCCAGGTGATGGACGAACTCGGCCTGATCGACGACTTCCTGAAGCTGCCGCATCAGCGCTTGCAGAAGATGGACGGCCTGTTCGGCGGCACAAAGGTGCGCATCGCCGATCTCAGCCGGCTCCATACGAAATATCCCTTCATCGCCTTCATGCCGCAATGGGACTTCCTCAATTTCCTGCGCGAGGCCGGCAAACGGTTCGCATCGCTCAAGGTGATGATGAATACGGAAGCCGTCGACCTGATCCGCCGCGGCGACACCATGGCGGGCGTGCGCGCGAACACGCCGGATGGGCCGATCGACATCGAGGCCGATCTCACCATCGCCTGCGATGGCCGGCATTCGACGGTGCGCGAGCGCGCGGGTCTCGAGGTCGAGGAGATCGGCGCGCCGATGGACGTGCTGTGGTTCCGTGTCGGCCGCAGGGCGAACGAGACCGAGAACCTGTTCGCGCGCATCGAGCCCGGCAAGATGATGGTCACCTTCGACCGCGGCGACTATTGGCAATGCGCCTATGTCATCGCCAAGGGGCAATATGAGGTGGTGAAGGCGAGGGGATTGCAGGCGCTGCTCGACGACGTCGTGCGTATGGCGCCGATCCTCAGGTCCGGCATCGCCGACGTGAAGAGTTTTGACGACCTCAAGCTTCTCACCGTCGCAATCAATCGCCTGAGCCGCTGGACGCGGCCCGGATTGCTCTGCATCGGCGATGCCGCACATGCGATGTCGCCTGTCGGCGGCGTCGGCGTCAATCTCGCCGTGCAGGACGCGGTCGCGACCGCAAACCTGCTCGCCGACAAGCTTCAGCGCGGCTGCCCCTCCGAGGATGAACTCGATGCGGTGCGGCGCCGGCGCGCGTTTCCGGTGCGGATGACGCAGGCGATGCAGGTCATCGTGCAGAACAACATCATCAGCGGCGCGTTGCAGAGCGGCGATCGGCCGCTGAAGGTGCCGCTGGTCCTGCGCCTCCTCACCGCCGTGCCGTGGCTGCAAGGCATCCCCGCGCGCTTCCTCGCCATCGGCGTGCGACCCGAGCATGTGCAGCCGAAGGCCGCGCCGGCACCGTAATGCAAGCAGGCGGTAGGGATAATGCCGCGTTAAATCGCGCGCGGCGCGTTGCGTGCGTGCAACAGCGCAAACGGATTCACGACGCGCTGTGTGCCAATCCGGCGTCTTAACTTTCTTGATTCAAATTTGAGTAAGACCTGCGTGTGAGCGTGCACCCATCAAAGGACACGGGGACACGGGGTGTACCATGCGTAACAAATTGATTGCCGCCTTCGCCTGCACGACCGCTCTGGTTTCGACCGGCACTGCCTCCGCCGCCGATCTCGGTGCGCGCTACACGAAGGCGCCCGCCTATGTCGAGCCGCTGTTCAACTGGACCGGTTTCTATGTCGGCGGCCACATCGGTGGCGCCTGGACCAACGAGCAGTTCATCAACAACGGGACCGGCGCACCGTTCGGCGATCTCCTTCCGGGACAGGGTTATCGTCAGCGCGGTTCGGGCATCATGGGCGGCGCCCAGATCGGCTACAACTGGCAGGCCAACAACTACGTGTTCGGCATGGAAGGCACGATCTCCGGCCTCGATAACAAGGGCACGGTCGTGAACACCGCCTTCGGTGCTGGCGACGACATCTTCACCTGGCGCGCCAACGTGCTTGCGACGGTCGTGGGCCGCGCCGGCTTCGCCGTGCAGAACAACCTGTTCTACATCAAGGGCGGCTATGCCGGCGTGAACAACCGTCTCAACGTCAGCGACACCGTTCCCCCGGCGACGGGCTCGGGCGGTCAGACCCACTGGGCCAACGGCTGGACCGTCGGCGCTGGCTGGGAATACGGCATCACCCGCAACTGGATCGTCGGCCTCGAATACAATTACGCGGCCTTCGGCGGCCAGACCTATCAGCTCGGCGGCACCTCGGGGAACTACACCTTCGATGCCAAGCCGCGCGACATCCAGTGGGCCGTCGTGCGCGCGAGCTACAAGTTCGACGCCCCGGTCATCGCGCGCTACTGAGCGCGTCAACGAAACGACCAAGCAAGCGACAAGAAAATCACGACCCAAATTTAAAGCCCCGGCATTGCCGGGGCTTCTTTTTTGCGTGCAGTTATCCTGCGTATGGGACAGGCTTACGCCATCACCGAGAACCCACCGTCGACGGGGATCGCGGTGCCCGTGACGAAGTTCGACGCGGACGAGGCCAGGAACACAGCAATGCCGGCGAAATCGTCGATGTCGCCCCAGCGCCCCGCGGGCGTACGTGCCAGCACTCGTTCGTGCAGCCCCGAGACCTGCTGCCGCGCGCCGCGGGTGAGGTCGGTGTCGATCCAGCCCGGCAGGATGGCGTTGACCTGGATGTTGTCGGGTGCCCAGGCATTGGCGCAGGCGCGCGTGTACTGCACGATGCCGCCCTTGCTCGCCGCATAGGCGGTCGCGAAGCTCGCGCCGAAGATCGACATCATTGAACCGATGTTGATCACCTTGCCGTTGCCGGATGCCTTCAGCGCCGGATAGGCCAGCTTCGAGCACACGAAGGCGCTGGTGAGGTTGGTGTCGATCACCTTGCTCCACTCGTCCAGCTCGAGTTCGTGCGGCGGCTTGCGGATGCTCATGCCGGCATTGTTGATGAGGATGTCGATCCGGCCGAGCTCCTTCACCACGCGGTCGATCATGGCAGCGACCGCCGCCTTGTCGGTCACGTCGGTGGCGACGGCGATTGCCTTCACGCCGCGCGCCCTGAGGTCGGCGACGGCTGCGGCTGACTTGGTCTCATTGCGTCCGACGACGGCGATGTCGGCGCCGGCGTCGGCCAAGCCGTGGGCGAGGCCGAGGCCGATGCCGCCATTGCCTCCCGTCACGATCGCGACCTTGCCGCGAAGATCGAACCGGTTGGATGTCATGCTTGTATTCCCTGGTTTCTTCTATTGGTTGCTCTGCCAGATCAGCACCAGCCCGAAGCCGGCCATGGCGGCGCCATAGCCGGCCCATTGCAACTGGTTGACCATGAAGCTCGATCGCGGCCAGGGAACGGTGCCCGTGCCCTGTCCGATCCAGAGCAGCCCGACGGCGAGGGCAAACAGGCCTGCGACAAGCAGAAATCTGCGCATGCATTCCTCCCCATCGGTCTGCTTCTGTCGCGGCGCACGGCATGAACGATTGCCGCGGGCCGCGAAAACTTCCCGCCAGACTAGCCGTAGCTTCGGTTCGGATACAATGGCCGCGGACGCAACGCGGCAGGGAGGGAGGATGCATGCCCCTGCGGAAGATGGCGCTCGGCGCCGCGGCCGGGCTCGCGCTGGTTGCCGCCTATGCCGCCGTTCCGCGCCAGGCGGATCTGCGCGCTTTCGATCCGGCCGAGATGGCGCGGCTGGAGACCGCGATGTGGCGCGACTATTACGACAAGCGCTATGGCGCGCTGTTCTACCATCTCTACGAATCGACGCGGACGCAGTTCGGCTTCTCGCCGCTGCGCAGCCTGCACATTGCGTTCAGCGCAGCCGAGGCCGCCAGAACGTTCCAGCCGACGCGCTCGCGCCGGGAGGCCGATGCGGCGCTGCCGGCCCTCGCGGCATATTACCGTGATTTTGCGCCGGCCGCGCCCGTGGCATTCGACGTGGCCGAGGCCGCGCGCCTCGAGCTCGACTGGTGGCAGGCGCGGCGCGAGGCGGTAGCGCCGCGCGACTATGGCCTCACCATCGCCCGCGTCACCGCGCTGACCTACGGCAAGAGTGCGGACGATTCCGGCATCCAGCAGTTCGGCATCGCGCGGGCGGAGGCGATGGCGTTTCGCGATTCGCGCGGCGAGGGGATCGCGGTGGCGGATTGGGCCACGATCGAAGGGCGGCTTGGAGAGGCGTACCGATCGCTCAAGGCGAGCGTCAGCCGGTGATGCACACGCAACGAAAAAGCCCCGGGCGATGCCGGGGCTTTGACGTCTGAACTTGCGTTCGGATCAGTACTTGGTCGCTCAGTACTTGGCGACGACCGGACCGGTCCAGTTGAAGCGATAGACCAGCGAGGTCGAGATCGTCTGGTTCCAGCTGTTGGCGCGGATGCTCTGACCACCGACCGGAAGATTGCTGACGTCCGACAGGATGTCCTGGGTCTTGGCATTGTAGAAGGCCGAACGGTACTCGGTCTTCATGAACCAGCCGGGCGAGGAGATGCCGAAGAAGTTCAGGCTGTTCTCGACGCCACCGCCGACGAACCAGCCGTTGCGGTTGTAACCATTGAGATGAACACCCGCGGGGACACCAGCCAGCGTCAGGAAGTTCGTGCTGCCGAAGTGAGCGCCTGAGTAGCCGCCGTTGACATAGGTGAGAACGTTCGGAGCAACCAGCCAGCCGAGGCGCACGCCAGCGGCCCAGGAGTCTTCCAGCTTCTGGCTGCCGGTGATGCCACCGAACAGGAGCGGATCCTGCACCGTGCCGCGGATGCTGCCGAACTGACCATCGGCGAACACGCCGGCAACCCAGGTGCTGTTGAACTGCCAGTCGTAGCCGAGGCCGACGGTGCCGAACCAGCCCGAACCGCCCTGGCGCTGATCAATCGTCAGCGGAACGGCGCCGACCGTGGTCTGGACGCGCTGGTCGGAGTTCGAGAGGCCGCCGCCGCCGCCGCCGAAGATGTAGAAGCCGGTCCAGTTGGCGACGGGCGCCGCAACCGGGGCCTTCACGTAGGGGCGGGCAGCCAGGTCGGCCGCCGAGGCCGAACCGGTCATTGCCGCAACAGCGGTCAGAGCGAGCAAAATCTTCTTCATGTTAAAATCCCCAACCTTTGTCTGTCGCAGCAGGCGCGAGCGCACTGAAGTCCGTGTCATCTGATGCCCGGACTATAGACGGTTCTCCCGGAAATGCTGTTGCTGCACAGGCACAGTCGCCGGAAAACACCCTTCGATCGGGTTTTGAAACGCGATTGGCAGAAACTTGAAAAACGAAGCAATCACAAAGCTTTATATCATGTTTTGGACTTCGTGCCTGGAGTAAGTTTTCGTTAGCACATCGCCCTTGTCCGAAATGGAGGCAGCCCTGCCTCAGCCCTCGGCGACCCCTGAGTCGTTGACCGAGTCGCGCTCTCGCGGGAACTCTGAGGCCTGGCTGCAACAAAAAAGCCCCGGCCGATGGCCGGGGCTTTTGCAGCGCATCGGAGCCTGCCTCAGACGTCCAGCAGCTCTTCGCTGGCGAATTCGGCCTTGTCGGAGATGAAGGCGAAGCGCGCCTCGGCCTTGGTGCCCATCAGGCGCTCCACCGAATCCGCCGTGGTATCGCGGTCGTCGGCGAGCAGCACCACTTTCAGCAGCGTCCGCTTGCTCGGATCCATGGTGGTTTCCTTGAGCTGCGCCGGCATCATCTCGCCGAGGCCTTTGAAGCGGTTCACCTCGACCTTGGCGTTGGCGTTGAACTCGCTTTTGAGCAGCGCTTCCTTGTGCGCGTCGTCGCGGGCGTAGACCGACTTCGAGCCGTGCGTCAGCTTGTAGAGCGGCGGCACCGCGAGGAAGAGATGGCCTTCGTCGATCAGCCGGGGCATCTGCCGGTAGAAGAAAGTGATCAGCAGCGAAGCGATGTGGGCTCCGTCGACGTCGGCGTCGGTCATGATGATGATGCGCTGATAGCGCAGATCCTCTTCGCGATAATGCAAGAGCTGGCCGCAGCCGATCGCCTGCACGAGATCGGAGAGCTGCGCATTCGCCGTCAGCTTATCCTTGCCGGCGGAGGCGACGTTGAGGATCTTGCCGCGCAGCGGCAGCACCGCCTGGGTCTTGCGGTCGCGCGCCTGCTTGGCGCTGCCGCCTGCCGAGTCGCCCTCGACGATGAAGAGCTCGGATCCCTCGGTGCCGGCATCGGTGCAGTCGGCGAGCTTGCCGGGCAGGCGCAGCTTCTTGCCGGCGGTTTTCCGCGCGGTCTCTTTCTCCTGTCGCCGGCGCAGCCGCTCCTCGGCGCGGTCGATCACGAAGTCGAGCAGCCGGTTGGCCATGTTCGGATTGCCCGACAGCCAATGGTCGAACGGATCCTTCATCGCCTGCTCGACGATGCGCTGCGCCTCGGCGGTGGCAAGACGATCCTTGGTCTGGCCCTGGAATTCAGGCTCGCGCACGAACACCGAGAGCATCACGGCCGCGCCCACCATCACGTCTTCCGACGTGATGGACGAGGCGCGCTTGCCCTGGCCGACGCGCTCGGCGTGATCCTTCAGGCCGCGCAGCAGCGCGCTGCGCAGGCCGGATTCGTGCGTGCCGCCGTCCGGTGTCGGCACCGTGTTGGTGTAGGACGACAGGAAGCCGTCGGCATCGGCGGTCCAGGCCACGGCCCATTCGCAGGCGCCATGCGCGCCGTTGCGGCCCGACTTGCCGGAGAAGATGTCGGGATGCACCAGCGTGTCGGCGTGGATCGCGGCGGCGAGATAGTCCTTGAGGCCGCCGGGGAAGTGGAATGTGGCTTCCGCCGGAACGTCCTCGATACCCTTGAGCAGCTCGGGTGCGCAGTTCCAGCGAATCTCGACGCCGCCGAACAGATAGGCCTTGGAGCGTGTCATCTTGAACAGGCGCTGCGGCTTGAACGCGGCCTTGGCGCCGAAGATGTCGGTATCAGGCTTGAAGCGCACGCGCGTGCCGCGGCGGTTGTTGACCTTGCCGAGATCCTCGAGCTTGCCCTTGGGATGGCCGCGCTCGAAACTCATGCGGTAGAGTTTCTGGCTGCGCGCGACCTCGACCTCGAGACGCGAGGAGAGGGCGTTCACCACGGAGATACCGACGCCGTGCAAACCGCCCGAAGTCTCGTAGACCTTGCTGTCGAACTTGCCGCCCGAATGCAGCGTGCACATGATGACTTCGAGCGCCGACTTCTTCGGGAACTTCGGATGCGGATCGATCGGGATGCCGCGGCCGTTGTCGGTGACGGTCAGGAACCCGTCGGCACTGAGCTCGACGCCGATGAAGGTCGCATGTCCCGCCAGCGCCTCGTCCATCGAGTTGTCGATGACTTCGGCGAAGAGGTGATGCAGTGCCTTCTCGTCGGTGCCGCCGATATACATGCCGGGCCGGCGCCGCACCGGCTCCAGGCCTTCGAGCACCTCGATGTCGGCGGCGGTGTAATCGGCCTCGCCACCGCTCGCGCGCGGTGCCGCCTTCGCGGCGCTCGCACGCGCTTTCGGCTCATTGCCGTCAAACAAATCGTCTTTGCCTTTTGTTTTCAACTGCTTGGACATATATCTTGATGCGTTTTGAGGGCCGCGCAGGCGGCGAATCGGTTCGGGCGACTATGCCACGGCTCACCTATAGAGGTCACCGCATGCCGGCCAAGGGGGTGTGGGTGGGAGCCAATCCCGGCGATTTTACGCCGCAGCCCCAGTAATTCCCGGCAATTTGACGTTCCGGTACGGTTGGGCGCCGGTTTTGTGACTTGATGTCACACAAGCCCTTGGCTTACCAGTCATTTTCATCGAGCAGCACCTTGAGGCAGGGCGGGAAGGCTATTTTTGAATGGAGCAGTTTGCGCACGCCCTGGCCGACTTCGTGCGCGCTCACCAGGTCTGGGCTGCCCCGATCGTGTTCCTGCTCGCCTTCGGCGAGTCGCTCGCCTTCATCTCGTTGCTGATCCCGGCCTGGGGCGCTCTGGTAGCAATCGGCGCGTTGATTGGGGCGAGCGGGATCAGCTTCTATCCGGTCTGGATCGCCGGCGGCCTTGGCGCGGCGCTCGGCGACTGGGTCTCTTACTGGTTCGGTTATCGCTACAAGGAGCAGGTCGCGCAGATGTGGCCGCTCTCGCGCTATCCGGAACTCTTGCCGAAGGGCGAGGCCTTCGTGCGCAGCTGGGGCGTGCCGAGCATCTTCATCGGCCGCTTCTTCGGGCCCTTGCGCGCCTCGGTGCCGCTCGCAGCCGGCATCTTCGAGATGCCTTATTGGAGCTTTCAGGCCGCCAATTTCATCTCCGCGCTGGTCTGGGCGGCGGCGCTGCTGCTGTTCGGCGATGTGATGGCCAAGCTGATGGAATGGATCTGGAGCCTGATCTGACCGGACGGCGAAGGCCGCCGGTCAGCGTGTCGGCGAGCCTAGAGCGAGGCGTTCCAGATCGACGGGATCCAGCGATAGCCTGAGCCGTCCTTGTCCTTCTCGACGCGGACGAGACCGGGGAAGGCGGCGTGGAAGGCCTGGATCGGCATCTTCTCGGCGATCGCCATGTCGTAGAGCTTGCGCCGCGTCTCCTGCGCCAGCGGCTTGTCGACGTCGGAGGCGATGTTCCATTCGGGATGCCTCACGAACAGGAACGCCGCGCCTGCGGTGATGTCGACCTGCACCAGCACCTTCTCCGCGCCGGAGGCGACGATGAAGGAGTTGTGGCCCGGCGTGTGGCCGGGGCTCGCCACCGAGGTGATGCCGGGCGCAACCTCCTTGTCGGGCTCGTATTGCGTGACCTTGCGGCCGAGCGCGTCGAACACGCGGCGGATGTTCTTGAAGTTGCTCTCGAGGATCGGATTACCCGTCCCCTTGCTCATCTCGCCGTCGTCCATCCAGAATTTCCATTCCGCCGCCGGCACCATGATTTCGGCATTGGGGAAGGCGGGCTTGTTCTCGGCCGCGAGCAGGCCGTTGATGTGATCACCGTGGAAGTGGGAGATGATGACGGTGTCGACCGCCGCACGGTCGATGCTGGCGGCCGCGAGGTTGTTGTGGAACTGACCGACCTTGCCCTTGGTCTGCGTGAACTGGTCGGGCCCGAGACCGGTGTCGATGACGACGAGCTTCGGTCCGGTGTTGACGACGACGGGGTTGAAGGTGTGGGTGACCTTGTCGGTCGGCAGGTGATGTTCGGCGAACACCTTGTTGATGTCGTCCTTGCTGGCGCCGGCCGCGTAATTGTCAGTCAGGTTGACGGTGGCGACGCCGTCGCAGACCACGGTGATCTGGTGGGTGCCGACATTGTAGCGATAGAAACTCGCGTTCTGGGTCGCGGCCGGGGGCGCGGCGGCGCTCGCGGGCGAGGTCTTCACGAAGGGCAGGAGCGCCGAGGCGGCGGCACCGGCCAGCGTTGCGCGACGGGTAATTTCGGTCATGGCGATGTCCTGGGCTGGGTTTTCGAAAGACTAAGGACCGGCAGGCTGTGGCGTGTCGGTCTGTCTCCGGAACCCCCACGCTTAAAGGAAATTCCGCGGCATCCCGTCCTGATGCGCCACGCATTTGGACTTGACCATGGAACCCGGTGGCCTTATAGCCGCGCGCCATGATCAACGCCGCGACCACCCTGTTCGCCCGTCGCCGCCGCCGCGCTTTAGCGGTTCGGGCGGTCGATCGCGTTTGAGATCATCGTCTTTGCCGCTGGACCCGATCCGCGGCACACTCTCTCTCCTGTCAGCGCGATCTGATCCGGCGGCTCCCCCAAGGAGACCCAGCAGGAGACCACGATGTACACGCCACCCTTTTTTAGACAGGACCGCGCCGCGAGCCTGAAATTCGCCGAGGAGCGCGGCTTCGGCACGATGTGCGCCTTCGACGGCCACAAGCCGGTGGCCTCGCCGCTGCCGTTCTATCTGACCTACGCCGCCGACGGCACGCCGCAGGCCGCCTTTCATGTCGCCCGTCACAATCCGCTGCTAAAGCTTGCGGGCGGCGGTGCGTCCTGGCTGCTCGCGGTCAACGGCCCCGATGCCTATGTATCGCCGGACTGGTACGTCTCGCCGGACCAGGTGCCGACTTGGCTGTACCAGTCGGTGCATCTGAGCGGGCCGGTGCGGCCGTTGTCGGAGGACGAGCTGTCGGTGCAGATCGATACGCTCAGCGACAAGTTCGAGAACTGGCTGCTGCCGAAGAAGCCCTGGACATCGGCCAAGATGACGGCGGGCCGGCTTGAGGCGCTGAAGAAGGGGATCGTGGGTCTGGTCATGTCGGTTGAAGAGGTTGAAGGCAGCTTCAAGCTCAACCAGCACAAGTCGGACGCCGACTATACGGCGATCGCCAATGCGCTCGGGGCACAGCCCGCCGCCGACGCCAGAGAGATCGCACAATTGATGCAGGACGTGAGGCCGGAGGCCTTCGTGAACGAAACCAACATGCTCGAAAGGAGCGCGCCATGAGCCTCACGGAAACCACCAAAGCCCCGACCGCCGGCGCACCGAAGAAGCCGGCCACCGTCTTCGTCGACGGCGGCTCCGGCACCACCGGCCTCGGCATCAACGAGCGGCTGAAGCTCCAGAGCGATGTCGTGGTGAAGACCATTGCCGACGACAAGCGCAAGGACCCCGCGGCCAAGAAGGCGCTGATGGAGGAGGTGGACCTCGTCATCCTCTGCCTGCCCGACGATGCCGCCAAGGAAACGGTCGCGCTGGTCGACAGCATGGGCGCCTCGGCGCCGAAGGTGCTGGACGCTTCGACCGCATACCGGGTCGCGCCCGACTGGGCCTATGGCTTCCCCGAGCTGACGCCGGACCAGGCCGGCAAGATCAAGGCCGCGAGCAAGGTCTCCAATCCCGGCTGCTATCCGACCGGCGGCATCGCGCTGCTGCGGCCGATCGTCGACGCCGGTCTGCTGCCGCCCGATTATCCCGTCACCGTCAACGCGGTGAGCGGCTATTCCGGCGGCGGCAAGTCGATGATTGCAAGCTTCGAGGATGGCAGCGCTCCGTCCTTCGAGCTCTACGGCCTCGGCTTCGAGCACAAGCATCTGCCCGAGCTCCAGCTCTATTCGAACCTGACGCGGCGGCCGATCTTCATTCCCTCGGTCGGCAACTACCGGCAGGGCATGCTGGTCTCGATCCCGCTCCAGCTCGACACGCTGCCGGGCAAGCCCAGCGGTGCCGACCTCCAGGCCGCGATGGCCAAGCGCTATGCCGGGTCGAAATACGTCAAGGTGATGCCGCTCCAGAACGAGGCGACCAAGGGCGGCCGGCTCGAGCCGGAGGCGCTCAACGAGACCAACATGCTCGAGCTCTACGTCTTCGCCAGCGACAAGTACCACCAGGCGGTGCTGGTCGCGCGGCTCGACAATCTCGGCAAAGGTGCCTCGGGTGCCGCCGTGCAGAACATGCGGCTGATGCTGGGATTGCCGGAGGAGTAGGGCAGTCTCGTGCCGCGCGTTATGGCCGGGCTTGTCCCGGCCATCCACGCGTTGCCGCGATCAAGGAAGAACGTGGATGCCCGGGCCTTCGCCTCGCCGAAGCGGCTTCGGCCGCGCAGGCGGGACAAGCCCGGCCATGACGACTGCGAGGTTGGTGCGCTCAGTACTTGGCGATGATCGGGCCGCCCAACCGGTAGTTGATGCGGGCGGTGATCAGGTCGACGTCCTGGCCGATAATCTCCGTGCGAGAGAACGTGCCGACAGGGGCCAGCGCGCCGTTGGCGGTGAGGGCTCGGCAACACGGCGGCGCTGGCCGACGTTCGAAGACCCGGCTTGCATTGGCCGCGAGCCTTCCCCGGCCTCTATGCGACCGTCCATTCGAGCAGCGCATTCTGCGCGTGCAGGAGATAGGCCTTTGCGGGCGGGCTCTGGCAAGCCGGATGCGACATCGCATCGGCGCTGACCTCTTGACCTCTGGTCACGGGCGGGCAGGGCAGGAAAATCACGTCGGAGCGGCACCGGTCCAGGATCGCGGCCGATATCCGGTAGCTCGCCAGTTGATCGTCGCGCCCACGGTCGGGCCAGCAGTCGGTGACGATGACGTCCGCGTCGAACAAGGCGTCGAGGTCGGTTGTGGCAGCGAAGTTCGGGCTGGCGAGGTCCTTGACATGCCAATCCGCTGGATAGGCCTGGGTCACCTTGATCGGCAGCGCGATCGAAGCTTCAACCCAGGACCGCAGGATGTTGGCATCGGGCGCCACGCCGACGACCTTGAGATCGTCGAGACGCGCTCTCTTGCTCCTGGCATAGGCGAGATCGCCGAGCGTCTCGCAAGGATGGTTCGACCGCGTTCTGGCATTGATGACCGGAGCATCGGCGCTGGCTGCGAGCTCTCGCAGAGCCGACAGCTCCCGGGTGCGCACGACCAGGACATCGAACCAATTGTCGAGATATTTCGCGAGGTCCGCAGTGGCCTCGGCGGCATTGAACCTGACCGGCGAACGGACGCAGGTGCCGCCCATCGCCTGGATGCCGAGGTCGAAGGCGGTGGTATTACGCCATCCGCCGTCGTCGACGATGAGCCCGACGCGCTTGCCGGCGAGGGTCTGCGGCATCGCGCGGTCGTGCCAGGCCGCCGCCAAAACCTGTGCGCGGTCGACGATCGACTTGATCGTGTCCGCGCCGAGGTCCTGGAACTGGAGAAAGTCGCGGTTGGCTTCGTGATGCATCGCTACGCGTTGCCGCGCGTCCGCCGGTCAGAAGACCTTGAAGATCGCCAGCGCCAGCACGGCCTGCGCCAGGAAGCCGACGGTGAAGAAGAGGGTGCGGAACACCGGGATGCCGAGCGCATAGACAATCAGATGCGCGACGCGCGACCAGAAATAGACCGCGCAGGCGAGCACGGTCCATTTCGTGGAATAGTCGATCGCGTTCAGGATCAGCACCAGCGGTGCGAACAGCACGAGGTTCTCGACCGCGTTGTCATGGGCGAACATCAGGCGGTTCGCCCATTCGGCTTGCGGCTTGTCGCCGCGCGAGGGGTTGGCCATGGCGCCGCTCAGCCCCCGAACCTGGCAGCGGTTGATGGTGTAGGGAATCCAGAGGATCCCGGTCAGGATCACCGTACAGGTAAGCCAGAACAATTCGCGCGTCATAACCCGGTCCCCTCTGTCGTCGCTGTGCTTGAGGCGAGCTTATACAAACGAGAAAGATTGCGCCATGCGCCTCGTATTTGTTTGCGCATGATCTCTCCGGAAAACCGCTTGGCACTTTTCCGGATCCTGCGCTACGCGCGAACCCTGACATAGCTGCCGGGCGCGTCCTCGATCGGCGGCAGGGCATCGCTGCCGACGCTGCGCGCGGGCACTTCCTCAGGATCGAGGCTGCCCAGCCATTCGCGCCAGTCCGGCCACCACGAGCCCTTGTGCTCGACCGCGCCCTTCATCCAGTCCGCGACCGTGATGTCCTTGATGTTGTCGTTGGTCCAGTACTGGTACTTGTTCGAGGCGGGCGGGTTGACGACGCCGGCGATGTGTCCCGAGCCCGACAGCACATACTTCACCGGTCCGCCGAAGAACTGCGAGCCGTACAGCACCGATTCCGCCGGTGCGATGTGGTCCTCGCGGGTGGCGAGGTTGTAGACGGGCACCTTGACCTTGGAGAGATCGAGCAGGGTGTTGTCGAGCACCATGGTGCCGGTCGAGAGCCGGTTCTCCAGATAGCAATTGCGCAGGTAGTAGGAATGGTTCGCCTGCGTCATCCGTGTCGCGTCGGAATTCCAGTGCAACAGGTCGAACGCGCTCGGCTGCTGGCCCTTCAGATAGTTGCTGACGACGTAGGACCAGATCAGGTCGTTGGAGCGCAGCATGTTGAAGGCCATCGCCATCTTCGAGCCTTCGAGCACGCCTGATACCTTCATGTCGTGCTCGAGGGCTGCGATCTGCTCCTCGTCGACGAAGACGAGGAGGTCGCCGGCGTGGGTGAAGTCGACTTGCGCGGCAAAGAACGTCGCCGACGAGACCCGCTGGCGGCGCTTCTCGGCGAGCCAGGCGAGGGTGGTTGCGAGCATGGTACCGCCGACGCAATAGCCGGCGGTGTGCACCTTCATCTCGCCGGTGACCTTCTCGATCACGTCCATCGCCGTGAGCGGGCCTTCCTTCATGTAGTCTTCCCAGCTCTTTTTGCCGAGCCGCTTGTCGGGATTGACCCATGAGATCACGAACACGGTGATGCCCTGGTCGACGCACCACTTGATGTAGGATTTCTCCGGCTTGAGATCGAGGATGTAGAACTTGTTAATCCAGGGCGGCACGATCAGGAGCGGGGTGCGCAGCACCTTCTCCGTGGTCGGCGAATACTGGATCAGCTGCATCATCTCGTTCTGGTAGATCACCTTGCCCGGCGTCGTCGCCATGTTGACGCCGACGACGAGGTTGTCCGGGTTGGACTGGCGGATCTTCAGCATGCCCTTGCCGGCCGCGATGTCCTCGGCCAGCATCTTCAGGCCGCGCGCGAGATTTTCGCCGCTGCTCGCCACCGTCTCGCGCAGCACTTCCGGATTGGTCAGCACGAAATTCGACGGCGAGATCGCGTTGGTGACCTGCTGGACGTAGAACTCCGCCTTGCGGCGGGTCTGCGGATCGAGCCCTTCCGCATCGCGCACCAGCTCCTGTGCCCATTTGCTCGTGAGCAAATAGAGCTGCATCATGAAATCGAAGAACTGGTTCGACTTCCATTCCGGATCGGCGAAGCGCTTGTCGCGCGGCGAGGGCGCGATTGCGGGCACCGTGTCCTGGCCGGCCATGCGGCGCGCCGCCGAGCCCCAGAGATCGAGATAGTCCTTGGCTAGCTTGGTCTGGAGATCAGAGGACCGCGACGTATCCGACAGCCAGTATTCCGCGACCGAGGTGAAGGTCTTGACCACTTCCGTCAGCTCGGCCGGCGGGCGATCCTGCACCTCACCGCTCTCGCGCGGCTTGAGGTAGGCCGCGAGCGCCTTGCCGCCGCTCTCCATCGCCCGCGCGACATTCATCGCGAAGGCCTCCGCATCGAACTTGGTCTCGGGTTTGGTCGTGGCGGTACTCATGGCCAGAACAGTAACGATTCATTCCGTATTCGTCACCGCGAAGCTCGCATGTTTGGCGTTAAACCCTCTCGAAGATGTGTTGCGGTGCGACAAATTTTCTTGGTTCCGTCACAATCGAGCCGCACCGCTCGTCTTGGTAATTCCGGGCTGTTTTCTCGCTCGCACCATTTCGGGCAGCAATGGTTTGAGCTTGGGCGCGGTGTCGGGTAGGTTTGCCCGGGGCCGTGCTTTGGGACGAGTAGGGGATTTCCCAAGTGTTGGCGTTGAGGGACCTGCAAAAATCGCTGCTGATCTGCGGCGCGCTTCTGGGCGCGGTGTTTGTGCTTGGCGGCTGCTCGAGCCAGCTTGCCGATCTCACGCCTGCGGATGCGCAGGCGCATCCCAAGGAGCCCGGCACCTATCTGCCGGTCCACGATCTGCCGCCGGATCGCGACCAGGCGGTCATTCCGCCGGAGCAGCGCGCCAAGATCGAGGCCGAGCTCGCCGCCGCCCGCGAACGCCAGGCCATTGCCGCCAAGGATGCGAAATAACGCAGCGCAAGGTAATCGCTGGCGCCCCCGTCGTGCCGTGCTAAAAGACCTCAGTTCAGCCGAGAGTCAGGGCGAACGACTTCAGCCACCGTCGTCGAAAATTGCTCTAAGTATTTGATTTTGAGCGATTTGCGCGAGAGGGGCGGGGCGCCTTTCGAGGGCGGCCGTCATGGCCTGTCGATTCTGTCCTGACCGGTTGCCTGGAGCCCAGAGAGCCATGGAAGAATTTTACCGCATCCGCCGCCTTCCGCCTTACGTGTTCGAGCAGGTCAACCGGGCCAAGGCGGCCGCGCGGAATGCCGGCGCCGACATCATCGACCTCGGCATGGGCAATCCGGACCTGCCGGCACCGCCCCATGTGCTGGAGAAGCTCAAGGAGACCCTCGGCAAGCCGCGCACCGACCGCTACTCGGCCTCGCGCGGCATCCCCGGCCTGCGCCGGGCCCAGGCCGCCTATTACGCCCGCCGCTTCGGCGTGAAGCTCAACCCCGACACGCAGATCGTGGCGACGCTCGGCTCGAAGGAGGGCTTTGCCAACGTGGCCCAGGCGATCACCGCGCCGGGCGACGTCATCCTCTGTCCGAACCCGAGCTATCCGATTCACGCCTTCGGCTTTTTGATGGCGGGCGGCGTGATCCGCTCGGTGCCCTCGGAGCCGACGCCGCAATTCTTCGAGGCGGTGGAGCGGGCGATCGTGCATTCGATCCCGAAGCCGCTGGCGCTCGTCGTCTGCTATCCGTCGAACCCGACCGCCTATGTCGCGAGCCTCGACTTCTACAAGGACCTCGTCGCCTTCGCGAAGAAGCACGAGATCCTGATCCTGTCCGACCTCGCTTATGCCGAGGTCTATTTCGACGAGAACAACCCGCCGCCCTCGGTGCTCCAGGTGCCCGGCGCGATCGACGTCACCGTCGAGTTCACCTCGATGTCGAAGACCTATTCCATGGCCGGCTGGCGCATGGGCTTTGCGGTCGGCAACGACCGCGTGATTGCGGCGCTCGCCCGCGTCAAATCCTACCTCGACTACGGCGCCTTCACGCCGGTGCAGGTCGCCGCGACCGCCGCGCTGAACGGCCCTGACGATTGCATCAAGGAGATGCGCGACACCTACCGCAAGCGCCGCGATGCGCTGGTGGAATCGTTCGGCCGCGCCGGCTGGGAGATCCCGCCGCCGGAGGCCTCGATGTTCGCCTGGGTGCCGCTGCCGGAGGCCTTCCGCAGCGTCGGCAGCATGCAGTTCGCGACCCTGATGGTGGAGAAAAGCGGCGTCGCGGTCTCGCCCGGCGTCGGCTTCGGCGAGCATGGCGAAGGATATGTCCGCATCGCCATGGTGGAAAACGAGCAACGGATCAGGCAGGCCGCGCGCGGCGTGCGCCGCTTCCTTGAAAGCGGCATCGAAACGTTGCACAACGTGGTTCCGCTCGCCAATCGGCGCTAAGCTTCTCTTCCGCAGGTTTTCTAAGATATCATGGTTGCACCCCTGAAAGTGGGCATAGCGGGGCTCGGCACCGTGGGCGCCGAAGTTGTCCGTTTGATCGAAACGCAAGCGCGCGTGCTCACGGGCCGCAGCGGCCGCGGCATTCGCGTCGTCGCCGTCACCGCGCGCTCGAAGGCGAAGAAGCGCGGCGTCGATCTGCGCGGCGTCGAATGGGCCAAGGATCCGATGGCGCTCGCCACCCATCCCGAGGTCGACTGCTTCGTCGAGCTGATGGGCGGCGCCGGCGATCCCGCGCTGTCCGCGGTCGAGGCCGCGCTGAGTGCCGGCAAGTCGGTCGTCACCGCCAACAAGGCGCTGCTCGCCAAGCACGGCATCAAGCTGGCGAAAGCCGCTGAAACGCACGGCGGTGCGCTGAATTTCGAGGCAGCGGTCGGCGCTGCGATCCCTGTCATCAAGACGCTGCGCGAAGGTCTTGCCGGAACCGGCATCAACCGCGTCTACGGCATCCTCAACGGCACCTGCAATTACATCCTGACCCGGATGGAGCAGGAAGGCCTGTCCTTCGCCGAGTGCCTGAAGGACGCGCAGCGGCTCGGCTATGCCGAGGCCGATCCGTCCTTCGACGTCGACGGCCATGATACCGCGCAGAAGCTCGCCATTCTCGCCAGCCTCGCTTTCGGCACGAAAGTTGCTCAAAGCGCGGTGTATGTCGAAGGCATCTCCTCCATCGCGCCGGAAGATCTTCGCGCCGCCGCTGATCTCGGCTACCGCGTCAAGCTGCTCGGCGTTGCGGTTCGCACTGCCAAGGGCATCGAGCAGCGCGTGCATCCGACCATGGTTCCAAAGTCCTCCTCGATCGCGCAGGTGATGGGTGTCACCAATGCGGTCACGATCGATGGCGAGGGCATTCCCCCGATCACGCTGGTCGGCCCGGGTGCTGGCGGCGCGGCCACCGCATCCGCCGTGGTCGCCGACATCGCCGATGTCGCGCGCGGCATCCGCGCCAATCCGTTCGGCCGGCCGATCGCGCAGCTCCACGACACCAAGAAGGCGCCGATGGAGCGCCACGAGGGCGGCTATTACATCCGCCTTCTCGCGCGCGATTTCCCGGGGACTGCGGCTGCGATCGCGACCCGGCTCGCAGAGCAGAAGATTTCGATCGAGTCGATCGTGCAGCGCCATCCCAATGGCGGCGCTGCGCCGAGCGACGGCAAGGCGGTCCCCGTGCCCGTCATCCTGATCACCTATGCCACGCATGAGGACGCGGTGCGCCGCGCGCTCGCCGCCGTGCAGAAGGACAAGGTGATCAGCGGACGGCCGCAGGTCATCAGGATTGAGAAGAACTGACACCGTTCGAACGAACTGTGGGTGTTACGAGTTGATGCGGATAGGGCGTCCTGTCCAAAACTGTTTCGAAGGAGTTAGCCGATGTCGACCCATATTGAAGTCCCTCCGCACGCATTGCTCGAGCGCATTCTTACGCTGGAGATCGTGCGCGTGACGGAGCGGGCGGCGGTGTCGTCGGCCCGGTTGCGTGGCCACGGCAACGAAAAGGCGGCCGACCAGGCCGCGGTGGACGCGATGCGGCGCGAGCTCAACAAGCTGCCGATCCAGGGCACCATCGTGATCGGCGAGGGTGAGCGCGACGAGGCGCCGATGCTCTACATCGGCGAGCAGGTCGGCCTCAAGGCCGGCCCCGAAGTCGATATCGCGGTCGATCCGCTCGAAGGCACCACGCTGTGCGCCAAGAACATGCCGGGCTCGATCGCCACCATGGCGATGGCCGACGGTGGCACGCTGCTGCACGCCCCCGACGTCTACATGCAGAAGCTCGCGATCGGTCCGGGATACGACAAGGGCGTCGTCGATCTCGATGCGAGCCCTGCCGACAATGTGCTCCGTCTCGCCAAGGCCAAGGGCGTCAAGCCGGAAGGCATCACCGTTCTCGTGCTCGACCGTCCGCGCCATGCCGACATCATCTCGAGCGTGCGTTCGACCGGCGCTGCCGTGCGCCTGATCACCGACGGCGACGTCGCCGGCGTGATCCACTGCGCCGACCCCGATAACACCGGCGTCGACATGTATCTCGGCACCGGCGGTGCGCCGGAAGGCGTGCTCGCGGCGGTGGCGCTGCGCTGCATCGGCGGCCAGATGCAGTGCCGCCTGATCCTTGATTCCGACGAGAAGCGCGAGCGCGCCGCCAAGATGGGCGTCAACGATCCCAAGATGATCTACGGCATCGAGGACATGGCGCGCGGCGACTGCCTGTTCGCCGCCACCGGCGTCACCACGGGCTCGCTGCTGTCAGGGGTGAAATTCCGCAAGGACGGCGTGATCGAGACCGAGACGGTCGTGATGCGCTCCGTCACCGGCACCGTGCGCTACATCAAGGCCGAGCACCGCGAACTCGCGAAGTTCCATTTGGACTAAGCAATGCAGTAACAACTGCCGTCATTCCGGAGCTCGCGAAGCGAGAGCCCGGAATCCATAACCACAAGTCGGAGTTATGGATTCCGGGCCTGGCCCTGCGGGCCATCCCGGAATGACGAATGTGGAGGAAGCGCACATGTCCGATCTCACCGCCGTCAAAGCCCTGGTCTTCGACGTGTTCGGCACGGTCGTGGACTGGCGCACCAGCCTCATCACCGATTTCATGTGGTGGGCGAAGGGCCGCGGCATCAGCGCCGACTGGACCGCTCTGGTCGACGGCTGGCGCGGCATGTACATGGCGTCGATGGACGACGTGCGCAAACATCCCGAGCGCGGCTATGTCATGCTCGATGATCTGCATCGCCGTTCGCTGGAAAACCTGGTCGAGCAGTTCGGGATCAAGGGTCTCACCGACGCCGATCTCGACTATCTCACCAGGGGCTGGCATCGCCTCAATCCCTGGCCCGACAGCGTCGCCGGCCTGGCCCGTCTCAAGACCAAGTTCGTGATCTCGCCGTTGTCGAACGGCAACGTCGCGCTGCTCACCAACATGGCGAAGTACGCCGGTCTGCCGTGGGACCTCATCATGTCGGCCGAGCTGTTCGAGCACTACAAGCCAGATCCCGAGACCTATCTCGGCGCTGCAAAGCTGCTCTGCCTCAAGCCGGAGGAGGTGATGATGGTCGCCGCTCACAACGGCGATCTCGCGGCTGCGCAGAAGCACGGCTTGAAGACCGCCTTCGTGGCGCGGCCGACCGAGTATGGCCCGCTTCAGAAGGTCGATTTCGAAGCCACCGGCAAGTGGGACATTGTCGCCAGGGATTTTGGCGGGATCGCCGATAGGCTGGGGTGCTAGAGGCGGCCTGAGCGTGTTGAGGGCGACCAAATGAGCCGAGTTACGGCCATCGACGCTGCCGATGCGATCAGCACGTATATCGTGGCGAAGGACGGCAACCGTCCTGAATTGATGACGCGCGCTTTCGTGGACGACTGCGAGCTCGAAATGGCAGTCAAGACCGACGCCATCTCATTTCCGAGTTCGGCCCAGGGGCTCGCGCAAATCACCCAGGTACTGGTCACCGGCTTCAGTGACCAGTACGAGAATGTGCGCACATTCTGCCTCTCCCATCCCGATGCGGGCCTCCTGCCGCAGTTCCGTTGCGACTGGCTGGTCGGGATGTCGGCGCGGCAGGGCGGCGCCGTCCGCGTCGGATGCGGACATTATGACTGGCAATTTGCCTCCGACGACGGGCGCGTGAAGAGGCTCGCGATCGACATCGAGGTGATGTGCGTGCTTCCGTCCGAGGACTCCGAGCCCATCATGCGGTGGCTGGCGGCTTTGCCCTATCCATGGTGCCCGGCCCTCCAGGCTTGCGAGACCGTTCCAGCCATTGACGCCTTGCGGCCGATCGCGCGCTTCCTTGGCGATCGGCAATGAACAGCGCGATCATCCTCGCCGAGCGACGAGCACTCACGTGCGGCCGCTGGTCGTGACAACGCTGTCCGGCGATCTCGCCTGAGGCGCTCCGGCGCCGGCGCTCAAATTCTCCCGAACGCGACCGTGGCCTTGTCGTAAGTGCCATCGCCCATCGTGCCGTCCTTGAAGATGCCGTGCTTCGCGATCCAGTCGAACGACTGCTCGTAGATCTCGCGAGAATAGGGCTCGAACACGATCCGCTCGCCCGGCCCCCAGCGTCTGGTGTCCATGGCTGCGTGAAAGCGCTCCGGAAATTCGTTCTTGTAGTAGCGGGTGTAGAGTTCCGGACGAAGGTCGATGTCGCGCTGGGCCTTCTTCAGGGCGCGGAAATAGCGCTTGATGTCGTCGGGCGCCGGATCGCCGTTGATCATGGACGCGATCATGAACGTCGTGTCGATGATCTTGCGATAGCCGAGCTGCTCGGCAAAGTAATAGGGGCCGTTGAACAGCGCGGCCGCCTCGCTCTTGCCCTCGAACAACAGCTCCATGCGGCGGAACAGCATGCCATCCTCGAAGGTCAGATTGATCTCGCCGGGCGCGAGATACGGTTCGAGCGCCTGGATCGTCGAATAATGGCTGCCTGACTGGAAGCCGACCGAGATCGGCACGCCGGCGAGATCCGATGGTGTGCGGATCCTTGAATCGGCCGGAACGAAGATTCCCGAAGGCGCGACCGAGTAGACGTCGGCGTAGAGCTTGGCGTGGCCGTTCGAGGCCGCGACATTGACGGTCCAGTGGCAGGCGCAGCTGACGTCGGCCTTGCGCCCCTTCTCGATGCTCTGGAAGGCGCCTTCATTGACCTTGTTGTGGTGCCGGCCCTCGGTCGAGCGGATCAGCTCGCGAAATTCGTAGTCGAGCCCTTCGTCGCGTAAATAGCCTTTCTCCTCGGCGACCCATTCCTGCAGGCGAAAATGTGACTCGATCACGAATTTGGTCATGGCGTCCTCCATGTTCGCGCGGCCGTTCGATTGACTGCAGGATAGCAAACGGCGAAGCTCGATCCATGGCCACGAGGGAATGTTTCATATGTCAAAAATGGAATCTTCCGGGATCGACTTCCGCGACTTGCGCGTGCTCGATGCATTGATCCGCGAGGGCAGCATCACGCGCGCGGCCGTGAGCCTCGAGACCACGCAGCCGGCGATCAGCAAACTCCTGGCGAGATTACGGCTGCGCTTCGACGATCCGCTGTTCGTGCGACGTGGCAGCGGCGTGCAGCCGACGACACGCGCCGTCGAGATGGCCGCCCAGGTCCGCGCCCTGCTCGAGATGGCCGACCGGTTATGGCAGGAGCGGCTGCCGTTCGATCCCGGGAAATCCGAGAAGACTTTCAGCCTGCTTTTGACCGACGTCGGCATGGTACGGTTCCTGCCGCCTTTGGTCGCGCGCCTCTCCGAACTCGCACCGCGGGTTCAGCTCCGCGCAATGCCGCTCGATTCCCGGCACTTCGCGCTCAAGCTGGAGGCGGGGGAGGCTGACCTTGCACTCGGCGCCTTGCCGCGCGCGGCGGGGCATCTTCGCTCGCAGCGGCTCTATTCGGACGGCTACGCAAGCGTCGTGAGGCGAGGCCATCCAAGGCCGGCAGAGGCGCGCACGCGGCGGGGATTTCTCGACGAGAAGCATATCGTGATCACGGCGTCCGAGACCGGGCATGCCGCCCATCTCGAGACGCAGCGCGTGCTAACGCGCGCGATCGCGCACACGAATATCCTGTTGCAGGTGCCGAGCTTCATCGCGGGCGCGATCGTGGCCTCGCAGACCGATGGGGTCGCGACCTTGCCGGCCAACCTCGCCGCCATCGTCGCCGAGCCGCTCGGAATGACCGTGTTCAGGACGCCGATTGCGCTACCGCGGATCGAGATCGCGCAATATTGGCACGAGCGCTACCATCGCGATCCCGCCCACCGCTGGCTACGGTCGATCACGCTCGACCTGTTCGGTGGTCGCGCCTGACGGGAGAGAAGAGAGGCCGATGCAGTCGCGGTTCAGGATCGCGCCGGTGTCACGCTGCCAAACCGCGGACGGCGCATGCCCCGTCTGGAGTCGATAGCGAGCCAGATGCGCCGATATCAGCTTTTGATATCAGCTTTTGGAGACCGCGCTCACGGCCTTGCGGATCACGTCCAGGACGACATCCGGCTTCGACAGCATGGGGACGTGGGACGAGGCGACTTCGGTGACGGTGGCGTTCATGCGCTTCGAGACGGAGCGCTGCAGCTCCGGGTGAACCGTCTGGTCCTGGGTCGCGAGGACATACCAGCTCGGCTTGGATTTCCACGCCGTGCCGTCGACCTTCTGGTTGAAGAGGTCTGCCACCGGCGCGCCCTGCGTCGCGTACACCAGCTTCTGCTCGGCCTCGGGCAGGTCTCCGGCAAAATACTTGACGCCGCTTGGCTTGAGCCAGATGCGCCCCTGCGGCGCATCGAGATGGCTGAACACTTCAGTCGTCGGAAATTTTGCAAGCTGGCTCTGCGAGGTTTCGTCGGCATCGGGAGCGAGCGCCGCGATGTAGACCAGCGCAGCCACCCGCGGATCGGTTCCGGCGTGCGTGATCAGCGTGCCGCCATAGGAGTGGCCGACGAGGACGACTGGTCCGGCAACGCGGCCAAGACATGCCGTCACCGCGGCGACGTCGGTCGCGAGTGAATCGAGGCCGTGCTGGCTCGCCATGACCTCATGACCTTCGGCCTGCAATGTCGGGATCAGCTTGCCGAAGCACGATCCGTCAGCCCAGAGGCCGTGTGCGAAGACGATGCCGGGTTTGGTCATGATGATCTCCGTTGGCTGCTTGAGGGCGAGCGCATGTGCGCGTGACGCGTGGAGCAGGGGAGCTTCACGCTAACGCGCCATCAATTCAGCCGACAGAGGGGGCTAAGGATAATCGGGCGAATGCGAAATTGCGGGCCGAGCAGGCGTGCCGGCCCTCGGCCCGCGCTCTACTTCGCGATCGGCATCACCAGTTCCGTGTCGGCCGTATCCACCACGAACACCGCGAGCAGCTTCGCGGGCTCGCTATCACTGGCATTGGCGCTGATGGCATGACGGTCGCCGGGCCGTTCGGAAAAATTCTCGCCCTGGCGATAGACCTTGGCGGGGCCGTCATTGACCTGGCTGCGGATCGCGCCTTCCAGTACCGTGGCATAGATGAACGCGGAGCGCGGGTGCATGTGGGCCGGCGAGGAGCCGCCGGGACCATATTCGACCAGCACGCCCTTCATGCTCTTGCCCGGGACGTTGGGCAGCGTCTGGTCGAAAACGACCGTGATCTTCGCCGGCGACGCTGCCGTCTCCGCTGCATGGGCCGCCATGAAAGTCGCGGCATAAACCGCGGCTGCGATCAGCCATCTGCGCATGGGATGTCCTTCATTGTGATTGCCGTGACGCCGGGATCGCGAGTGCTCAAGCCGTCGCGAGCCAGGTTGCGAGCGGTATCTTCCCAAGCCGCACCTCGCCGAGCGGCACCAGCGAGGTGTCCTCGATGGGCGAGCCGTAATACGGCGCCTTGGCATCTCCCACCACCGGACGGCTGTCGCCGGCCGCTTTCAGACGGCGCGCAACGAACTCGTTGAATGGCGCCTTTTCGGGTCCTGCGATATCGATCGTGCCGTTCAGCGGCCGGCCCGTTGCGACCTCGGCGAGGGCAGCGGCCACGTCGTCGGATGCGATCGGCTGAAACGACGCCGATGGGACGACGACCCGCCCGTCGGCCGCGCCCGACTCCGCGATGGCGCCGAGGAATTCGAAGAACTGGGTGGCGCGCACGATCGAGTAGGGCACCGGGGATGCCTTGACGATCTTCTCCTGCGCGAGCTTGGCGCGGAAATAGGCGATGTCGGGCGAGCGATCGGTGCCGACGATCGACAGCGCGACGTGATGCTTGACGCCCGCTGCGGCCTCTGTCGTCCCGAGGTTCTTGCTCGATCGCTCGAAGAATTCGAGCACGGCGGCAGGCTCCCAGGACGGCGCATTGGCGACATCAACGACGACGTCCGCGCCCGCCAGCACTGCGGCGAGACCTTCTCCGGTGACGGCGTTCACGCCCGATTTCGGCGAGGCCGCGACGGCCTCATGGCCCTTCTGCTTGAGCTTCGCCACGAGCTTGGATCCGATCAATCCGGTCCCACCGATCACGACGATCTTCATGGCATGTCTCCTCGGCATTCGTGCGTGCGAGAGGATCAGGTCAGTTGGCCTGACGCTCTCAAGCAAATGATGCGAGGGGTACCTTACGCCTGATGCGGCCGGAGCTCTTGCCTGGAACGGGCCAGACTTGCACAAAAATGCTCCAGACCGTTTTTCAGCCGGACCGGCCGATCGTCTGATCATCCGCATTTCCGAACGCGATCTCGAACTGAATTCCGGGAGCGGCGATGTCCACGATCCGTCTTCATCGAACCACCTCGGGACCATCGGCAGAAGCGTTCTCGAACAAGCGTTCGAGTCCAAGAGATCGAAAGCCGGAACGTCATTTCCCTTTCGCTTCGGAAGAGTCGCCGTTTAGTCAAAGCCCCCGACTGAATTGCACCGAGTACAATGTTCTTATTGTACTGAGATATGTATCCGCTAATAGTTCAGAGCAATCAGTACATTGCACCGGGTTCGCCCGGGACTACGGAGCTCACGAAAATGACCGTTAGTTATCTCGACCTGTTTCTCGGATTCCTCGGATTGGTGTTTGGCTTGCCCTCGGCGCTGCCCGGCCTGTTTTTCCGGAGTGAGGACGCCTCGCGCCGGCGGGCTTCATAGAGAAATCGGAGGTGGGGTAAGCCAGATCGGGTCGGAGATGCCGATATGGAATTGACGGTCACCACCATCCTGATCGCCTTCGCGGGCGTGTTCCTGATCTGCTTCATGAAGGGTGCGTTCGGCGGCGGCTTCTCCATCGTCGGCATTCCCCTGTTGTCCTTCGTAATGGACCCGGTGACCGCCGGCGGCCTGCTCGCGCCTTTGTTCATCGCGATGGATCTGTTCGCGCTGCGCTACTGGAAGCCCTCGACTTGGTCGAAGCCGGACCTCGCGTTGCTGCTGCCCGGGCTGCTGCTCGGCGTCGGTCTCGGCTATGGCCTGTTCCGCGTGCTCGACCATCGCGCCGTCGCCATTGTGATGGCGCTCGTCACCCTGGTCTTCGTCGGGCTGTGGTTCTTCAGCGATCCAAAGGTGATCATCCGCCCGCGCTCGAAGCCGAAGGCGGTCGCCGCCGGCCTTGCCTCTGGAGTCACCACCATGGTGGCGCATTCAGGCGGACCGCCGCTGGCGATGTATCTGCTGCCGCTCGGCCTCAGCAAGGAGGTCTATGCGGGGACAACGAGCCTGTTCTTCACCGTCGGCAACGCCACCAAGGCAGTGCCGTGGCTGCTGCTGGTGCGCCCCAGTGGCAACGTCTGGATCGTGATGGCGATCTGCCTGTTCGCCATTCCCGCCGGTGTCTGGCTCGGCTGGCGCCTGCACGGAAAGCTCGATCAGCAGCAGATTTTTCGCGCTTGCTACGGTCTGCTCGTGGTCACTGCGCTCAAGCTGTTGTGGGACGGCGTCTCCGGCTATCTCGCCTGAGGAGGAGGCGGCTCACGCGATCTTCAGCGCGGGCTCGCTTGTGTCGGTTTCGGCAAAGCCCGCCTCCAACACCTCCTCGCGCTTGTGGCGCAGATGCGCACGCAGGATGTGGGAGAGCCCGGCGCCGTCGCGCCGCTGCAACGCGTTCAGGATCGCTTCGTGCTCCTTCACCGCGAGCGCCCAGCGCTGCGGCGTCATCGGCGTGACGTAGCGTGCGCGGCGGATGCGCGCGGTCACGGAGGCATAGACCGCCGCAAGCGCGGGATTTTCCGCCGCGTTGACGATGGCCTCGTGAATGGCCCGGTTGCCGCGATAGTACTGGATCAGATCGCCCTCGCGATAATGCCGCACCATCTCCTCATGCGCGGCGGCGATCTCCTCGATCCCGGCCTCGCTGATGCGCTCGCAGGCAAGCTCGCCGGCGAGCGCCTCCAGGCCCTGGCAGACCTCGAACAGGTCGCGCATGTCCTTGTCGGTCAGCTTTGCCGCGCGCGAGCCGCGATGCGGCAGCAGCTGCACCAGCCCCTCGGCAGCGAGCACCTTGAGCGCTTCGCGCAGCGGCGTGCGCGAGATCTGGAGCCGCTCGCACAGCTCGCGCTCGGGAATCCGCGCGCCCGGCGGGATCTCGCCATCGAGCAGGATGGCGCGGATGCGGCCGACGACCTCCTCATGCAGCATAGGACCTGCTCTCCGGTTTGAATGCAAAAATGCAATTATACGTCGAAATCTGGAAGTTCCAGCTTGATAATCGCGAATTTTGCATTCAAAAATGTAAAAAACAAGGGGACATGAGGAAATGGACCAGGCAGTTGAGGCAAACGACCTCGTTTTTGAATGCAAGGACGGCATCGGGCGGATCACCTTCAACCGTCCGCAGGCCCGCAATGCCTTCACCTTCGCCATGTACGAGCGCCTTGCGGCGATCTGCGATGAGGCCAACGACGATCGCGCCATCAAGGTGCTGGTGCTGCGCGGCGCCGGCGACAAGGCTTTTGCCTCGGGCACGGACATCAACCAGTTCCGCGAATTCAAGACGCCGCAGGACGCGATCGACTACGAGCACCGGATCGACCGGGTGCTCACCACGCTCGAGCAGTGCCGCGTGCCGACCATCGCCGCGATCAACGGGTTCTGCACCGGCGGTGGCGCGGGCATTGCCGCCGCCTGCGACCTGCGCATTGGGACGAGAAGCACCAAGATCGGATTTCCGATCGCCCGAACGCTCGGCAATTGCCTGTCGATGTCCAATGTCAGCCGTCTCACCGCGCTGATTGGCGCCGCCCGCGTCAAGGATCTGATCTTCACCGCGCGTCTCGTCGACGCCGCGGAGGCTGCGAGCGTCGGCTTGCTCGGCGAGGTCGTCGAGGACATCGCGGCGCTCGACAGGCGCGCCGACGAGGTGGCCCGGCTGCTCGCCAGCCACGCGCCGCTGACGCTCACTGCGACCAAGCAGGCGGTCGCCCGCCTGCAGAAGCGGCTGACGCGGGACGAGGGCGAAGACCTCATCCTGATGTGCTACACGAGTCAGGACTTTCGCGAAGGGCTCGATGCTTTCCTCAACAAGCGCGCGCCGCAATGGCGCGGCCAATAGGACGCCCGATGCAAAGCTCGCAATCCACCGCCCGCCGTTCCGGGCCGCTCGCCGGCCTCAAGGTCATCGATCTCACCCACGTCATGGCGGGGCCGACCTGCACCCTGATGCTCGCCGACATGGGCGCCGACGTCATCAAGATCGAGAAATCGCCGAATGGCGACGACACCCGTCATTCGGTGCCGCCGAAGATCGGCGACGAGGCGGCCTCCTTCCTGATGATGAACCGCAACAAGCGCGGCATCGTGCTGGACCTCAAGACCGACGGCGGCAAAGCGGTGCTGCGGCGGCTGATCGCAACTGCCGACGTGCTGGTCGAGAATTTTGCGCCCGGCGCGATGGAGCGCCTCGGCTTCGGCTACGAGGATCTGCACAGGCAGCATCCCTCGCTGATCTATTGCTCTCTATCGGGTTTTGGCCGCACCGGTCCCTACAAGCATCGGCGCGGCTTTGACCTCGTCGCGCAGGCCATGAGCGGCATCATGAGCTTTACCGGCGAACGCCCGGATGGACCGCCCGTCAAATGCGGCCCGCCGCTCTCCGACATCACTGCCGGCCTGCTCGCGAGCATGGGTATCCTCGCCGCCTATACGCATCGGCTCAAGACCGGCGAAGGGCAGTGGGTTGAGACTTCGCTCTACGAGGCTGCACTGGTGCAGACCTATTGGCAGTCGACCATCGCGCTCGCCGCCGGCACCGCGCCGCGCGCGATGGGCTCGGCCCATCCGCTCAACGCGCCGTATCAGGCCTTCGAAGCCTCCGACGGCTGGCTCGTGGTCGGTGGCGCCAACAAGAAGCACTGGCTGCTGATGCTGGAAGCGCTCGGCGCGAGCGAGCTCGCCGCCGATCCGCGCTTCGTCAACGGTTCCGACCGTATGGCGAATTTGAAGGAGCTCGAAGCCGTCCTCAGCGAGCGCTTCCGCACCAAATCGCGGGCGCATTGGCTGGCCGCGCTGGACGAGAAAGGCGTGCCCTGCGGCCCCGTGCACGACATGCTGGAGGCGCTCAGCGATCCGCAGACGCTGGCGCGCGAGATGGTGGTCGAGGTCGAGCACTCCACGCTGGGCCCCGTCAAGACGATCGGTCTTCCCGTGAAGTTTTCGGAGACCCCAGGCAAAGTGATGTCGGGCGCGCCGGTCTATGGTGAGCATACGCGCGATGTGCTGGCTGAATACGGGTTCGACACAAAACAGATTGAAGCGCTCGAAAAAGAAGGCGCGATCGTTCTGGCATCAGGGAGGCGCGAGGAACGCGTCGCCTGACCGGACGTCGATACGACAGATCAAACAAAACAAAAGAATCTGGAGGAAACCATGGGTCGGACGTCAACACTTCTGCTGTCTACGGCTGCCGCCGTCCTTGCCGGCACTATGCCGGCGCTTAGCGCCTGGCAGCCGCAGAAGCCGATCGAGTTCGTCGCCACCGCCGGCCCCGGCGGCGGCACCGACAATCTCGCCCGCGCGGTGCAGAACATCATTACCAAGTACAAGCTGACGGAGCAGCCCATCGTCGTCGTCAACAAGGGCGGCGGCAGCGGGGCCGAAGGCTATGTCTACGGCAAGGCCTCCGCCGGCGATCCCTACAAGGTGATCTTCGGCACTTCGAACGCCTGGCAGCAGCCGCTCGTCTCCAAGGTCGCCTTCAACTACACCGATCTCACTCCGATCGCGGCGATGGCGCAGGACGAGTTCCTGCTCTGGGTCAAGCAGGACGCGCCCTACAAGAATGCGGGCGACTACCTCAAGGCGGCCGCGTCAGGCGAATTCAAGATGGGTGGTGCCCAGTCCAAAGACACCGACGAGGTGCTGACGCGCATGATCGAGAAGGCCGGCAAGGTCAAGCTGACCTACATCCCCTTCAAGAGCGGTGCCGAGACCGCCGTGCAGCTCGCTGGCGGACACCTCGACTCCCACGTCAACAACCCGAGCGAAAGCGTCGGACAATGGCGCGGCGGCACGCAGCGCCCGCTGTGCGTGTTCAGCCCGAAGCGCCTGCCGCAGGGGCCGAAGGTCACCGCGAGCGAAGGCTGGAGCGACGTTCCGACCTGCGTCGAGCAGGGCCTCGACATCAAGCAATATGAGCAGCCGCGCACCGTGTGGCTGCCTGGCAAGATCACGCCGGACCAGGCCGCGTACTATGTCGACCTCATGAAGAAGGTGCAGGCGACGCCGGAATGGAAGGACTACATCGAGAAGACCTCGCAGGTGGACACGTTCCTGACCGGCGCCGATTTCGACAAGTTCATCAAGCAGGACCTTGAGCACGTCAAACAGGTCGCCGGCGAGCAGGGCTGGCTGGTGAAGTAAAGCGGAAGGTCCCGCCCATGATCTCGCGCCGCGCGCTTGAGCTTGCGACCGCCGCTCTCACCGGCAGCTTCGGTGTCGCCGTCGTCGTCTCCAGCCTCGACAACGGCATCGGCTGGTCGAGCTCAGGCGTGGACGCCGGCACGTTCCCGTTCCTGACCGGCATCATCATCCTCGCTGGAAGCCTCTACAATCTGGTGCGGGGCGTGCTGCCGGCTGCGTCGCTGGCAAACGTGCCGATCGCGATCACGCCGATCGAGCTGCGCCGGCTCGCCGGCCTGTTCGTGCCGGCCGCGATCTTCGTCGCCGCGATCCCGCTGCTCGGCATGTACCTCGCCTCGGCGGGTTACGTCTTCGCCGTGCTGGCGATCCCAAAACACCAGTCCGTGCCGCGCGCGCTCGCCATGGCGGCGGCCACGGCGCTCGCCCTTTACGTCGTATTCGAGCGCATGTTCCAGGTCAGCCTGCCGCACGGCGCGCTTGCCGCCGCGTTCGGCTTCTGACGGAGAGGCGGATGGACAATCTCCAGGAACTCCTCCACGGCTTCACCATCGCAGTCACAGTGCCGCATCTGGCCTTGATGGCGGTCGGCGTGCTGCTCGGGATTCTCGTCGGCGTTCTTCCGGGGCTGGGTGCTCCGAACGGCGTGTCGTTGCTCTTGCCGCTCACCTTCGGCATGCAGCCTGTCTCGGCGATCATCCTGCTCTCCAGCATGTATTGGGGCGCGCTGTTCGGGGGCTCCGTGACCTCGATCCTGTTCAACATCCCGGGCGAGCCGTCCTCCGTCGCCACCACCTTCGACGGTTACCCGATGGCGCGCGACGGCCGGCCGACGACGGCACTCGCGACCGCCTTCGGTTCGGCCGCGTTCGGCGCGCTGATCGGCGTCATCCTGATCACCTTCCTCGCGTCCTGGGTAGCGCAGGTCGCGCTCGCCTTCGGGCCGCCGGAATATTTCGCAGTCTACTTCCTGGCCTTCGCCAGCTTCGTCGGCATGGGTGGCGCGGCGCCAATCAAGACCGTCGTGGCGCTGGCCATCGGCTTTGCCATCGCGGCCATCGGCATCGACACCGTCTCCGGCAGCGTCCGCCTCACCATGGGCGTGGACGAGCTCGTGAAGGGCGTGAACTTCGTCGTTGCTGTCATGGGCCTGTTCGGCATCGGCGAGCTCTTGGTCGCGGTCGAGGAGGAGTTTCACACCCGCGCGGTCTCCTCGAAGATCGACTGGCGCGAGGTGTTTCGCTCGGTCGGCCGCCTGCCGCGGCACAGCGTTGCGCTGCTGCGCAGCGCCGCGATCGGCTGCTGGATGGGGATCACGCCGGGCGGTCCGACCGCGGCCTCCTTCATGAGCTACGGCATCGCCCGTCGCTTCTCGCGCCGCGGCCGCTATTTCGGCACGGGCGAGGTCGAAGGCATCATCTCGCCGGAGACGGCCGATCACGCCGCCGGCACCAGCGCGCTGCTGCCGATGCTCTCGCTCGGCATTCCCGGCTCGGCGACCGCGGCCGTGATGATGGGCGGACTGATGATCTGGGGCCTCAATCCCGGGCCGATGCTGTTCGTGGACCAGAAAGATTTCGTCTGGGGCTTGATCGCCTCGATGTATGTCGGCAACATCGTCGCCGTCGCGCTGGTGCTGCTGACCGTGCCGGTGTTCGCCGCCTTGATGCGAATTCCGTTCGTGGTGATCGCACCGCTGATCGTCATCATCTGCGTCGTCGGCGCCTATTCGGTGTCGAACTCCTATCTCGACGTGGTCATGATGCTCGGCTTCGGCATCGTCGGCTATCTCTTCAAGAAGCTGTTCTATCCCTTGGCGCCGCTGGTGCTCGCGATCGTCATCGGCGACAAGGCCGAGGATGCGTTCCGGCAGTCGATGCTGATGTCGAAGGGCTCGCTCGGGATCTTCTTCGCCAACAAGCTGGTGACCTGCCTGATCGTGGGTGGCATCGCGCTGCTGCTGCTTCCGCTCGCCTTGCAGCTCGTGCGCCTCTTTCGCAAGCCTGCGCCGTCGACCCAAGAGAGAGCCCCAGAGAAGGTAATCATATGACCGCAAAGCCGCTCATTGCACTGGCAATGGGAGATCCCGCCGGCATCAGCCCGGAGCTGACCGCAAAGCTCGTGGCGCAGGACGACATCCGCGCCCGCTGCCGCCTCGTCGTGATCGGCGACCGCCGCATCTTCGACGAGGGCGCGCGCGTCGCTGGCGTCATGCCGGAGCTGACCATGGCGGAGCAGGGCGCTGATTTTCGCGCGACCCAGGGCGATGCGCTGTTCGTCGATCTCCGCCACCTCGATCCCCGGGATGTCGAGCCGAAGACCGCGACCCTTGCCGGCGGCAAGTTCGCGCTGGCCAATTATCGCCACGCGCTCGAGCTTGGCCGCGACGGCCGCGTCGATGCGGTCTGCTTCACGCCGTTCAACAAGCAGGCGATGCGGCTTGCCCGCGCCGAGTATGACGACGAGATCGCGTTTTCCGCGGAAGTCGTCGGGCTCAAGACACCCGCAAGCGAATTCAACGTGCTGGACCGGCTCTGGAACGCGCGCGTCACCTCCCACATTCCGCTGAAGGACGTCGCTGCAAAGCTGTCCGGCGAGCGCATCCACCGCGCGCTCAAGCTGACCGATGCCTGCATGCGCAATGCCGGTTTTGCGCGGCCGCGCATTGCAGTCGCCGGTCTCAATCCGCATGCCGGCGACGGCGGTAATTTCGGCCGCGAGGAGATCGACGTGATCGCGCCCGTGGTCGCGGCGGGGCAGACCGAGGGCATTGCCGCGGAGGGGCCGTTTCCGGCCGATACCGTGTTCCTGCGCGCCAAGGCCGGCGTGTTCGACGCGGTGCTGACGATGTATCACGACCAGGGCCAGATCGCGATGAAGCTGATGGGGTTCGATCGCGGCGTGACCTTGCTCGGCGGCTTCCCGTTCCCGATCTGCACGCCCGCGCACGGCACCGCCTACGACATCGCAGGCCAGGGCATCGCCTCGATCGGCGCGAGCCGCGCCGCATTGCTGCTCGCGGCCGAGATGGCGACCTCATCCTGAGTGGCGCCCGATCAAGGTGCTGCGCCAGTCGTCTTCCGGGAAGAACTGGAAACTTCTGCCCTCGCGCCGAGTTGCCATTTCGGTGAATGTCTCCATCCCGGAGCTGGCACATGGGCGACGACGGCGTGCGACGGAGGACGGTGAATAGCGCGTGGTCGATTGGGCGCGCCCGCGAAATCTGCCTTGTTCTGGCTCTTGCGCTGAGCGCAGCGCCCGCATTCGCGGCCGAGATCAACCCCGCTGCCATCGATTCTGCCGAGCCCTCGAAGAAGACTCTCTCGAACGAGAAGCCGACGCCGGCCGGCGTGCGTCTGCAGGTCCTGCTCGACAGGGCCCATTTCTCGCCAGGCGAGATCGACGGCAGGTTCGGCGAGAACGCGAAGAAGGCGCTGCGGGCCTATGCCGAAGCCCGGCAACTGCCGAGTACGGACACCCCGACCGAGGATGTCTGGAAGGCACTGCGGGCGGACGACCGGCCGGTGACGCTGACCTACACCATCACCGGGCAGGACGTGGCGGGACCGTTCCTGAACAAGCTGCCGTCGAAGATGGAGGACATGAAGGACATTCCGAAGCTTGGCTACACCAGTCCGCGCGAAGCCCTGGCCGAGAAGTTCCACATGAGCGAGCGGCTCCTGGCCGCGCTCAATCCCGGGCGCCAGTTCGATCGTGCCGGCGACACCATCGTCGTCGTCGACACAGCGAGCGCAGGCGAGGAGGCACCTGCCAAAGCCGACAGGGTCGAGATCGACAAGGTCAGGCAGACCGTCAAGCTGTTCGACAAGTCGAATGCGCTGATCGGGTTCTATCCGGCAACCGTCGGGAGCGAGGAGAAGCCGTCGCCTTCAGGTACGCTCAAGGTGACGGAAGTCAGCAAGAATCCGTTCTATCGCTACAATCCCGCCTACCGCTTCAAGGGCGTCCATTCCCGCAAGCCCTTCACCATCAAGCCCGGTCCGAACAACCCGGTCGGCACGGTCTGGATCAACCTCTCCGCCGAGGGTTACGGCATTCACGGCACGCCGTCGCCGGACAAGATCTCCAAGGCCGAATCCCACGGCTGCGTGCGTCTCACCAATTGGGACGCCGAGCGCGTTGCGGGCCGTGTCGCGAAAGGAACGCCGGTCGTGTTCGTGGACGATCGCTATCCGACGGCTGCCAGGTAGAGCTGCGTATCGAAATAATCGGTCGCGCGCAGGGCATTGGTGACGCCGGCGTCCGTCATGAAGAAGTCGCTGACCTGCTGCAACCATTTTGCGACGGTGCCGTCCGCGTAGAGCCGGCGCCATTCACGCGCGGAATAGAGTTTTTGCGCCTTGAAGGCCTCGACGATGTCGGCGGGACGCGACCGCCCGTAGTGCGCCTGGAGCGCCTCGGCCGCCGCGGCCGGGTTGCGCACCATGTGGTCGTTCGCATCGAACCAGCCACGGATGATCCGGCTCAGAACCCCCTTGTTTTCGGCGTAATAATCCGTCCGCGTCGCCCAGCCGCCGAGCACGGCCGATTGCGGATAGAAGGCAGAGGCATCCACCAGCTTGACCGCGTCTGGCAGCGCCTCGCGCACGGCGACGTTGAACGGCACCCAGAGCGCGACGGCCGGCACTTCGCCGGCGATGAATGCCTTGACCGCATCCGGCATGCTCGAGTTGACGATCTCCACCTCGGACGGATTGATGCCGTTGGCGCGCAGCGCCCGGTCGAGGAAGATGTGCGCCGTGGTCTTCTTGGTCGTCGCGATCCGCTTGCCCCTGAGATCGGCGAGCCTGGTCACCCCGAGCGACGGCCGAACCCAGAGTTGCGCGGTCGCAACCTCGATGTCGTTGATGAGAAAACCCCGGCCGCGGCCGAGCGCCAGATAATTGGAGATGACACCGCCGGCCGAGACGACGTCGAGCTCTCCGCGCGTCATCGCCTCGAAGACCTCGGGGCCGGTGTTGAACTCGTGCAGCTCGAAATCGATGCCTTCGCGGTCGAACGCGCCGCGATCGAGCCCGGTCCAGATGTGACCGTCCACCGCGACTACGTGGAGATAGCCGAGCCGGAGTTTGGTGCGGGCCTGCGCAATGGCCGGTGCCGCGAGCACGACCGACGCGGCCGCCAGCGCCGCGCCCCGGCGCAGCAATTGCCGGCGACTGGGGGCGCGAATGCTCATGCCGCCGCCCCCTGGGCCGAGGACCGCAATCGCTGGGCATGAAGCAGTGCGACGGAATCCTTGGGATGGTCGTGCAAGAATCCGGAGAGCCGGACCCGGGCCGTCTCGGCGGAACCATCCTGGGCGATCAACGCAAAGATCTCGTCCCAGCGCCGGCACATCGCGATCTCGGCCTCGCCGGCCTGCGCCAGCTCGCCGCGCAGCTCGCTGACCTCGATCGGCTCGGCAAACCCCTTCGGGGTGATGTTGTCGACGCTGCGGAACAGGAACGCGTGCCCGGCTCGGGCGCGCACCGCTGCGCTAACGAGCACGCGTGTGCCGTAGCTCTTGTTGAGGCCTTCCAGCCGCGATGCCAGGTTCACGGTGGCGCCGAGCGCGGTGTAGTTCATCCGGTCGCTCGAGCCGATATTGCCGACCACGGCGTCGCCGACATGTAGGCCGAAGCGCGTGTCATAGGGCGGCCAGCCGTCGCGCCGGAAGTCTTTGTTGAGGGCCTCGTTCGCGGCGAGACATGCGAGAACCGCGCGGCACGCGTTGGCGGTATGATCAGGGTCATCCGCGGGTGCATTCCAGAACGCCATCACGGCATCGCCGATATATTTGTCGACCGTGCCCTGGTGCCGCATGATCTCGTCCGACAGCGCCGCGAAATAGCGCGAGGTGTAGATCATCACCTGCGACGGGTCGGCGCGTTCGGTCTTGGCGGTGAAGTCGGCGACATCGGTGAACAGCACCGTGACCTCGCGCCGGGAGCCGCCGAGGCGGAGTGACGAGCCGGTCTCGATCAGCTGCCGCACGATCGGGCGCGGGATGAAGCTCGCAAAGCTGCGGACCACGCTGCGCATGGTGAAGACCGAGCGGCCGAGCTCCTCGATCTCGCCGATGGCGGAATGGATGCGCGGCCGTTCCGCGATGTCGAAACGCTGGATCGCATCGGTCTCCTCGACCAGCTTGCGCAGCGGCTGCGCCATCAGCGACCCCAGCCAGAACGCGAACGGAAGCGTGGCGCCGACGAAGGCCAGCGCCAGCGCGAACAGCGTGCGCCGCTCATCGATGATCCGGGCGTAGAATTCATCGAGTGGCGCGAACATCGCGAGCCGGACATTGGCGGAGCCGGTCGTATCGAGCCGGTGAACCGCAGCGATATAGGTCCGGCCCGCGCCATCCGCGAAGAACTGCTGGGCCGGCCCGCCGTTGCGCCAGGACCGGATGATCGGCACCAGCGCCGGCATCTTGAGCCCGCCGATCTGCGGCAGGTCGTCCTGCCGCTCCGGGATTTCCGCCATCAGGCGGCTCATCTCGGGATGGCCGACGATGCGCTCGGCATCGTTGAAGAGGAAGGCGAGCCCGGATTGGCCGAGCTTCTGCTCCGCCAGCATGTCCTCGAACCGGTTCAGCAGCACGTCGCCGGCGACGACGCCGCGGCGGCCTTCCTTCAGCGGCGTCCGCAGCGTGTAGCCGGGCTCGCCGGTGGCGTAGAAGACGTAAGGCCCCGTCAGCAGTGTCTTGTCGGTCCTGAACGCCTCGACATACCAGGGCCGCTGCCGCGGGTCGTAGCCGGTGGGGCCGGGGACCTCCGCGACCTCGATGAGATTTTCGGACAGATATTGCGTGACCGGCGCGCTGCCGGCCGTGCGCGAGATGACGACCAGCCGGAACTTCGCATCCTCATCGACCTTCAGGCCCGACCTGAACGCCGGCTTGGCGCGGTCGATCACGTCCATCTCGATGAACGAGCCGTCTTCATAGCCGACATAGAGATTGAAGAGCTGCGGGTTGTTGCGCAGCATCGCCGCCATCAGGCTGTACAGCCGCGAATTGTCCGCGATGTCGGCCTCCTGGATCGCCGGCAGGCCGGACAGGATGTCGAGATTGTCGCGGACATTCTGGAACTGCTCGTCGACGTGGTCGGCGCCGAGCTGCGCCACCTTCTCGATGAAGCCGGAGGCAGCGGTCCGCGTGATCGATGTCACGCGCGCGAAGCTGAGATAGACCAGCGTCAGACCCACAAGCAGCACCACGCCCACGAACACCGTGATGATCGATGTCTGGAAGCCGATGCGAAACTGCCGCTTTGTCGTCTCTCCCGTCATCGGAGCTGCGTGACGCCTCCGTCAGTATTTTCGAACGATCGGCTTCGTCGCGGCCGCTGCGGGCGCTGCCGGCGAGACCGAGAAGGTGACCCAGGTCGACCAGCTGTTCGGCCGGTTCTCGGTCTCGAGGTCCTTGTAGCCGCGGATGTTGAGATAGCCCTGATAGTCGTCGGACATCGGGATCATGAAGCCGATCTGCGGGCCGATGCCGACCGACATGCCTCTGAATCCGCCGAGCTTGGCGCCGGGGCCGCTGTCATCGGTGATCTGCTGGAAGTAATAGCCGGCGAGACCGACATGGACGTTCTTGCTGACGAACTGCGAGGCGGCCCAGTCGAGATGGAAGTCGATGCCGTTCTGGTACTGCAGCGCGCCGTTCATGAAACTGTAGGTGAGGCCGCCGACGACGGAGAATTCGTGTCCGGTCTTCGGATCGAGATAGGTGTAGCCGGCGCCCGCATCGATCGCGGGAAAGCCGAAGCTCAGATTCGCGAGCCGGCTGGAATCGTAGGTGCCGCTCGGGATGTTGCCGGTGATGTAGATCAGCTCGTTGTGGACGCCCTGGTTCCATTTCAGCGTGCCCTGGTAGAACACGTCGGTCAGCGTGGTGCGATTGTCCGTGGCGCTGCCCGAGATGGTGTTGCCGCGCGGGCCGGTCAGCGTCGCGTCGATGCCGGCCCCGATATTGCCGGGCGCGGTGAGCACGCTGAATCCGGCCTGGCCGCCCAGCACCGGCGTCGGCGAGGTGTAGGTGATACCCATCGCGAGCACGTCGGCATGTGCATTGAGGCCGGCAGTCACCGATCCCGGGATGCCGCCGCTGGTGACGAAGTTCTGCCCGGTCCCGGCCTTGTCGCTGAGATGAATGTAGATCGTCGAATAGGCCCATCCCGGCGTCACCGGCACGGCTGCAAAGCTGCCGAAGATGCCTGGAAGCCAGAAGCTGACGCCGCCGGCAGCGGCGAGGGCGGGTTGAGGGGGGAAGGCCGTCACCATCAACGCAGATGCCAGCGCGGCGCTTCGCATGTGTCCCGTCATGTCGTTTTCTCGTTCTTGTCGTTGCACCCACCAGGCCGGGCTTCCCAAACGCGGCTCCCGCTACTTCGTCGCGCCGCCGACCGTCGTGGCGAGAGGCTCGACATCAGGCAGCTTCCAGCTCTTTGCGAACAGCTCCTGCTTCGGCCCATAGAGGCGGAACATCATTTCGAATTTGCGGGCGGGATCGGTCGGGATCCAGTTCGCCTCCTGGCCTGTGGGCGGCTTGGGTCCAAGGTAGACATCGACCGAGCCGTCGGCATTCTTCTTCACGTCGGCGTTGTTCGAAGCCCGACTGGCACGGTCGACATTCTTGATCAGCGCGTGCGTATCGCGGTCATAGGCCGTCAGTGACCAATACTGGTCCACTGGTACGTTCGGCGGAACGTGGAGGCGATACGTCGTTCCGCCGTCGTAGCTCTGGCCATCCCTATCCTTGATGTTGATCAGGTAGAACTGGCCGGCGCCGAGTCGCTTGATGCCGACATAGGCATAGGTGTAGGCGAGACCCCGCCAGTCGACCGGATAGGCATTCGGCTCCTCGAAATTGGCCGCGGCCGCGTTCAGCACCTCCGGATGCGCAGGGAGCGTCCAGTGCGTGCCGTCGAAAAATGCGGGCAGACCGGCGTCGTATCTCGCTCCTATCAGTGCGTGGGCTTCGCGAATGCCATCCTTCAGCGCCTGCCTCAGCTTCGCATCCGGTGCGAACGCCTTGCCCTTCTCGATGCCGATCGTGCGTAGCTGATCGATCATCGCCCGGTCGCGCATCAGCCATGGCTCGCTTTGCACGGCGCGATCGAGATTGACGAAGAAGCTGTCGTCGTAGCGGATCGTCGAGTCGAACAGGACGTCCTTGACGTCGGTAAAGACCGTCGCCTGGGGATTCGATGCCTGCGAAATTGGATAAACCTTGATCTGCTTGCCGTAAGCGATGGAATTGGCGACATCGGCATCGCCGTGGCTCTTCATGTTGGAGCGGAACAGCACGTAGCTGCCGAACGTGTTGGGCTGGAGCGGCTCGAATCCGGCCGGCGTCTGGCCCGTGTAGCCGGGCGGCAGCATCACGAGCTTGACGCCGGCGCCCTTGTCCACGCCGAGCAGGCCTGCGTCTTCCAGCGGCTGCTGCCAGGCGTTGACGATGTTGGCGTTGAGGGAGCCAGCGGGCCCCGCCGGCGGAATTTCGATGGCAATGGGACCGACGTCCTTCGTATTCAGAAATGCCATGAAGTAGAGCGTGTCGGGATTGGGCGTCAGCGTCTGGTTCTTCCAGTCCAGCGGCTTGCCCCAGTAGATCACCTCGTTCACCTTGCCTGGTGTCTTGGTCAGCATCTCCTGCAGCATGAGATCGTAATTGACGATCGGCATGCCCCAGACAACCGCCTCGACGGCGCGGCGCTGGACCTGGCGCGCGGCGAGCTCGTCCAGCGAGGCGGTCTGCGCGGATGTCCCCGTAGCCGTCAGCATCATGGCAACAACTCCGGAAAGCAACGTCCTCATGGCAGGCTCCCTGTGTGCATGCTCAGCCCACCGGCTGCGGCTCGGGGAATTTCCACTTGCCGTTCAATATTTCAGGGCGCGGCCGATAGAGCCGGACCGTGTAATTCCAACCTTTCATGGTCGGCAGGCAGTTCGGGATCCTGCCGTCGCAGCCGCCGAACTGGACGGTCGTTGAGCCGTCAGCCGATTTCGCCGCGGTCAGATTGTTGAGCGAGTAGGCGTCGTACGGGTTCTTCTCGAAATAGCCCTCGGCGTTGTAGAGGCTGATGGACCAGAAGCCATCGACCGGCACGTTGCCGGGAACGGTCAATTTGTAGACCATGCTGCCGTCGTTCTTCTCGGGGGTGAAGCTGAGATAGGTTGCGTCCTTGTCGGGATTTCCGCCCCATCCTGCTGCGGTTGCGATCAGATGCCTGACCGGATCGACCTGTCCCTTGGCGCCAAACGCATTCTTGAAGCCGCCTGCGGTCGAGGCAAGCACGAGGAGGGCGTCGCGCACCTTCTTCCGGCTTGCCGGATCCCAGTTCGGTATCTCGAACTTGCCAGGCGCTTTCTGGCTGATCGTGACGGCGTCCTGGACGGCGCGGACCTTCTCGACATCCTTGGGATCACTGGGATCGACGAGGGTCCTCAGTCCGATCAGCCCATAGCGGGTGCCGACCCTGTTCCGGTCATAGCTGTATTTGCCGGCGCGATACTCGATGTCGCCGACGATGTAGTGGTCCTCGTTGATCACCATCAACGACCGGAACCGGTTGCCAGCGTCGGGCAAGGTAATCGTCACCGGTCCGGCATCGAGATCGACCACGGCCAGCGAATACAGCGTATCGCGGTTCGAGCGGATAACGCCCTGCTTGTCCATCGCCATGGGCTCGCGGTGGTGAAACAGCTTGCCGATCCCGCCGGCCTCCTTGACCCCGTTACCGAAGTAGAGGTCGGACTCCGCACGCCCGAAATTATCGACGGTCACCGGGACCGGCGACTGCGCTTGCGCGCTCGACATGAAGAGAAGGAACGGGACCGTCAGCACTGTTCTTTTCATGTGTCCTCTCAGCTAGAACGGATTGACGTAGTTCAGGATCGCGACCTGCCGCAGGCGCAGGCGGTGGACGATGTGGGTCGGCCTGACGTGGTCGGTGTAGATCGCCGCCGTTCCGGCGCTGCCGGTCGGCAGTCGCCTGACGAACTCCGCGTTGTCGAGCCTGACGCGAACGGCGAACGGCACGGCCTCGATCGCCTTCGGCATGACGGCCGTGCGCGACGTCTGCGTCTGCCCTGGCGCCACCGTCAGTTACTCTGCACCGCGTCAAAACTCTGCTGCATCTTCTCGACCATCTGGTCGATGCTGAAGCTCGATGGCCGCTGGCTCGGCGGGTACGCTTTGAATGTCAGCAGGAACTGCGACAGGATCGTTGGCCCCGCGATCATGACGCCCGCCGCGTCCGACATGAGCCAGTCGTAGTAGACATTGGACGTGACGTCGGCGCGCTCATAGGGATCCGAGCGCAGGTTGAAGAATTTCGGGACGCGAAGCTTCGTGAACGGCTCGGCCCAGATGCGCAGCGTTCCGTTTGCACGCTGCTCCTCGAACACGATCTTCCAATTCTCGATACGCGCCGCAACGACATCGCCGTCGTCGTTGAAATAGACGAACTCCTTGCGCGCGCCGTTGGGCTGCTGTCCCGTGAGATAGGCAAGCTGGTCGTAGCCATCGAGATGGACCTTGAAGGTCTTGCCGCCGATCTGATAACCGTTCAGGAGCTTCTGCTTGACGTCGGCATCTCCTGCGGCGGCGAGCAGCGTCGGCATCCAGTCAAGACCGCTGACGAGCTCGTTCGAGACAGAGCCGGCTGCGACGCGGCCAGGCCATCGGATCATGCAGGGAACGCGGAATGCGCCTTCCCAATTGGTGTTCTTCTCGCTGCGGAACGGGGTCGTGCCCGCATCGGGCCAGGAATTCTGGTGCGGTCCGTTGTCGGTCGTGTAGATCAGGATGGTGTCATTGGCGATGCCGAGATCGTCGAGCGCCTTCAGGATCGTTCCGATCGTCGCATCGTGCTCGATCATACCGTCCGCATATTCGGTCCGGGACGTCAGCCCAGGCTTGTCGCGATGCTCGGGCCGGACATGCGTGCGGAAATGCATGCGGGTGGAGTTGAACCAGCAGAAGAACGGCGTGTTGGCCTGCACCTGCCGCTTGATGAAATCGATCGCCGCAGCCGAGGTCTCGTCGTCGATCGTCTCCATCCGCTTCTTGTTTAGGGACCCGGTATCCTCGATGGTCTGCTTGCCGACCCGTCCGAAGCGCGGGTGCTCGGTCGGATCGTCGCGATCGCTGGCCTTGCAGCGCAGGACGCCGCGTGGTCCGAATTTCTCCAGGAAGCCGGGGTCGCGCGGATAGAACCGGTTCTCCGGATCCTCCTCGGCGTTGAGATGATACAGATTGCCAAAGAACTCGTCGAAACCGTGAACGGTCGGCAGGTATTCGTTGCGATCGCCGAGATGGTTCTTGCCGAACTGGCCGGTTGCATAGCCAAGCGGTTTGAGCAATTCGGCGATCGTCACGTCGCGTGACTGGAGGCCGACGGCGGCACCGGGAATGCCGACCTTCGACAATCCCGTCCGTAGCGTGCACTGGCCGGTGATGAACGAGGATCGCCCGGCGGTGCAGCTCTGCTCTGCATAATAGTCGGTGAACATCATGCCTTCTTTGGCAATGCGATCGATGTTCGGGGTGCGATATCCCATCACGCCGAAGGAATAGGCGGAGATATTGGTCTGGCCGATGTCGTCGCCGAAGATCACGAGGATGTTCGGCTTGCGGCCGGACGACGTCGGCGACGGGGCGGGGGCAGGGGCTGCTTTCTGGGCCTGCGCCATGGCCTCGGACGTCAGGGCCGCGGCGGCGACGATGGAGGATGTTCCAAGCAGCAGATGTCTGCGATCGATCGGTTGACGGGACTGGTTGTTCTTGTTCTTCGACTCGCTGCTCATGCGATACTCCCTACGTTGCGGCACGTCCTTCCTGCTCGTGACGAACGCCAACCGGTAGCCGCACCACGCACCTGAATCCCACATGGCTGGTCGAGGTATCGACCGGCTCGGCATGGCGCGCCGCGGGGCGGTACCGGCGGCAATAGTTCGGCGCGCACAGATGCGAGCCGCCCTTCAAGACTTTGCGCGGGATGCGGATGTCGGGTTGACATGGATCAAAGCTCGCATCCTCGGGGCCGCCGCGCGGATTCTTCGGGATGCAGCAGGGTTTTGCAGCCTCGGCGATGTGTCGGGCCGACCACCAGTCGGATGTCCACTCCCAGACATTGCCGATCATGTCGTGGAGACCGTAGCCGTTCGGCGGAAAGGCCATGACCGGCGAGGTACGCTTGAACCCATCCTCGCCGAGATTCTGGACGGGGAAGTTCCCCTGCCAGATATTGGCCATGTGCTTGCCGCCCGGCATCAGAGCATCGCCCCAGGCGAACTCCTCGCCTTCGAGGCCCCCCCGCGCGGCAAACTCCCATTCGGCTTCCGTCGGCAGCTCCTTGCCGGCCCAATGGGCATAGGCTGCCGCATCACTGTAGGAGACGTGCACGACCGGATGATCGTCGAGGCCCTTGATGTTGCTGCCGGGACCGTAAGGATGGCGCCAGTTGGCGCCGCGCATGAAAGACCACCACTGGCTCCAGTCGGCGAGATCGGTGATGCGCGGCAGCGGCGAGAACACCAATGATCCCGCGTAGAGCATCTCTTTCAGGGCGCCGGGATAGTCCTTGGGGTCTGGAACGATCTGCGCTTCCGTGACATGGCCGGTCGCGTTGACGAACTGCTTGAACTGCCGGTTGGTGACGGGTGTGCGATCGATCCAGAAGCCGTCGACCGAAACGCGATGGCTCGGCGCCTCCTCGGGATAATGATGGTCGGATCCCATGCGAAAGGTTCCGCCGGGAATGAAGACCATCTCGCCGGTCTTCGCATCGTCCGGCAACCACTCACAATGATCGAGGTCCGCCCGCAGCATGGTGGACCCGACGCTACGGCGTAGGTGGCAGATGCCGACGACGGCGCGTGGTCCTGTACGCTGGACGCATTGTCTGGCCCCCTTATTCTCGGCGCTCTTGGAGAGGAAGACGCGGTATTGCGTCAACCGCTCTTTCCTTTACGCACGGCTTCCACCACGCGGCAAAAACCCCACCGCGTGCGCTCCGCCATCGACAGAGCGCTTCCGATTGATATCGCTGAGGTTGCAAACGGTATCCGAAGAATGGGAGGCTGTGATGTGCAGTTTGTGCCAGTACGCTGAAGCAGTGGGTGAGACTTAACGCCCCATGTTACAAATCGCAGCAACTAGCGTCGGACGCAGCAATTTCGCTCGCCGGATTTCGATAGCGTTTGTATCAAAACGCGCAGGCGGGTTGTCGCATCCATCTCGCGTTGTGGTGGTATCGCACCGCTGCATGCCGCAGAATTGTCGCGCTTGAGTCACAGGGTGCGGCCATGGGGCAGTTCCTTCTGGTTGATTCGCGCAAGCTCGACGGTTTCGAAGGACTTCACCAGGCCGTTCACGGCTCGCATGTCGACGTGATGCAGCTCGGACGCGGACGGCTGCGCGGGACGTTGTCGCATGTTGGTATCGGAGACTTCTCTCTCAGCATCGGCGCCTTCAACGTCGGCATGCGCACGCAGCGCGTCTCCAGCGACGACAAGCTGATCATCGGCATGCTGCTCGCGGCTGAGGAGCGCGTTGCGCACTGGTCGTTCGACATGCAGCTCAACGACGTGCTCGTGATCCCGCCGCTGCTCGAGCATGACGGCGTCTTCCACGGCGCGTCCGCTTACGCCGCGATGCGCTTCGACCTCGATGGGGTTGCCTCGCTGTTCGGCGGCGAGGCGCGACTGAGCGATCCCGACACCTGGCGCAGCCGCGGCCATTTTCGGGCGGATCCCGAGACCGGTACGATTGCCTCGCGTCGCCTGGTCCGGATCATGTCGCATCTGCGGACGAACCAGGACGGCTTGACGCCCTCGACCGCCGAGTTCTGGAAACGAGCGATCGTCGAATGCATGGCGGCCAACGTCATGTCGTCGCTGCCGCCTGACCACAGCGGCTGGCTGCCTTCGGCGCGACGGATGATCCGCAGGGTTGAGGATTATCTCGACGAAGCCGGCACACGCCCGGTGCACGTGTCGGAAATTTGCGCGGCGCTGGGCGTGTCGCGGCGCACCTTGCACCGCGCCTTTCAGGAGGTGTTCGGCCTCGGCCCGGTCAGTTTCCTCCGGCACAAGCGGCTCTGCGCCGTTCATTCCATCCTGCGCGAGAGCGCGCCCGGCTCAACCACCGTGGCGGCCGTCGCGATGGAGCAGGGCTTTTACGAACTCGGCCGGTTCGCGCAATATTACTTTGCAGTGTTTGGGGAGCGCCCGTCGCAGACACTCGGAGTTGCCGCGTTGCCGGCACAACGAGCCGGCATCGCCCGAGCCTAGCGCTCTGACGTGTCGATGGCGCGTAGAACACCAACGAAAGCAACGCGCTCGCTACTGTGCATGGGGTTGTTTTCGCGGTTTTTGTTTGGGCCGGCCATTTCGCCGGCGTTCGCTCACGCCCCGCAGACGATCACGCCGTACCAGCCGAGCCCACGATAGGTCTCATAGCCCGGCGTCGCGTGGAAGGCGATCATCGTGCCGGTGCGGTCGTGGTAAAAGCCGGAGCGCTGGCCGTTGAGAGACAGCGCAATGCGTTCGCTTAAAATGCCCTGGCCGTCGGAGGCGGCGATCACGCGGAGGTTCGAATCGACCAGCAGCACGCGGGCCTTGTCGCTGTCGCCGACGCGGACTCCTTGCACGATAGCACGCGCCTGCGGCTCCCAGTCGAAATGGATGGCGAGCACGCCGATCGGCTCACCGTGGGCCTCTCCGCCGGCACGCACGCTGGCGCAGTAGGTCGCGACCTGCGCGTTGCCGAGCAGCGGCTGGTTCTCGACGTCGCCGGCGACATAGTCGTCACCAGAGCGAAGGGTTCGCGCCTCGCGAAACCATTTGGTATGGGCGACGTTCTGGCCGACGACACGAAAGCGGTCGGCGCGGCCGTTGGCGACGACGTTGCCGTCGAGGTCGCAGAGCCAGAGGTCGAGATAGACGGTGTAAGCGCCGAGGATGACGCCGAGCCGCTGCGAGGCGTGGGTGACCGCCGCCGGAGCAGGCGTGGCCGCGCAATCGACCACGGCGGAGTCGGTTGCCCACCAGCGCACGTCGCAGGTGCGCTCATAGAGGTTGCGGTCGATCAGTTCGACCGCGTTGAGCGACAGGTCGACCATGCGCTCGCCGCGCGAGCGCTGGCTCATGCGGTCGATCGAGGCGACGAGATCGCCGGTGCGTTTCGTCAGCTGGGTCTCGAGCTCGCGTGCGATGGTCTCGACCTGCTGGCCGACGCCGCGCACCTCCTGCGCCACCACGGCAAAGCCGGCACCTTGCGCGCCGGCGCGCGAGCTCTCGATCAGCGCGTTCAGCGCCAGCATCTTCATCTGGTTGGTGATCTGCTGGATCGCCTTGGTCTTGTCGACCGCGATCTGGTTGACCTCCGCAGTGAGGCGGTTGATCAGCGCGGAGATGTCGGAATCGTCGTCGGCGGGTTCGGTGGCGATCGGCTTGGCTTTGAGACCCAGCGCAGCAGACATCGGGGACTTCCCTTGGCAATGAGGCCTGATCTGCAATGAACCCGGAACAACAACTCACAGATCTAATACAATTCTTTTTCGAGGATTCCGCCTAACGCCTGCTTAATTTGCTGTTCCGCGGATTGCCCAAATGATAGTCAGTCGGCGCAGCAAAGCGGCAATCCACCGCTTTGTGCGGCGGGGACATTGCAAACACCAGGGAATTCCCGGTCAATCGTCATTGTCAGCCGATCACCGTATCGCCCTGTGTCCGGCTCCGGGTTCCTCAAGCCAATTTCGATCCATGACACCGCCCGCCACCGCCTTGCCCGTCGAGACGCCCCACGCGTTCCTGGGTGTCGCGCGCTCGCTCACCGACAAGCTCTGGCGCGACCGGCTGGACGCGCGCGGGGCGGCCAAGGCGCTCGCCATCGTGCAGCGGCATCAATTGCCGGAACTGCTGGCGCGGGTGCTGGCGGGCCGCGGGGTGGATATCGACGCGGTCGCCGACTTCCTCGATCCGACCATCCGGAAGCTCATGCCGGATCCGTTCACGGTCACGGAGATGGAGGCGGCCGCGAAGCGGATCGCGGACGCGGCGGCGAGGGGCGAGAAGGTCGCGATCTTCGGCGACTACGACGTCGACGGCGCGACCTCGGCGGCGCTGCTGGCCTGGCACCTGCGCCATTGCGGACTAGATCCGCTGATCCACATCCCTGACCGCATTTTTGAGGGCTACGGCCCCAACGTCGAAGCGGTTCGCGGACTGGCGGCCAAGGGTGCCACGCTGCTCGTCACCGTCGATTGCGGCACCACCAGCATCGAGCCGCTCGCCGAAGCAAAGCGCCTCGGCATGTCCGTGGTCGTGATCGACCATCACCAAGCCGGTGACGAACTGCCGGAGGTCGATGCGTTGGTCAATCCGAACCGGCTCGACGATCTCTCGGGTCTTGGCCATCTCGCCGCCGTCGGCCTCGTGCTGGTGACGCTGGTCGCGGTCAATCGCGAGCTGCGCCAGCGCGGCTTCTGGAATGCCGAGATGCCCGAGCCCGATCTATTGGGCATGCTGCATCACGTCGCGCTCGGCACGGTCGCTGATGTCGCGCCGCTCATTGGTCTGAACCGCGCCTTCGTCGCCAAAGGCCTGATCGCGATGCGGCGGCGCGACCATGTCGGGCACACCGCGCTGATGGACGTCGCGCGGCTCAACGGCCCGCCGGAGGCCTGGCATCTCGGCTTCATGCTGGGTCCGCGCGTCAATGCCGGCGGCCGCATCGGCCGCGCCGATCTCGGCGTGCGGCTTTTGCTGGAAGGGGACAGCGTCGAGGCGGCGCGGATCGCGGCCGAGCTCGACCGCCTCAACAGCGAGCGCCGCATCATCGAGCAGGCCGCGGAAGCGCAGGCCGAAGCGGAGGCGCTGGCTTCGATCGGGCTGGAGGACAAGCTCGGCGTCGTCGTCACGGCGTCCGAAGGCTGGCATCCGGGCGTGGTCGGGCTCGTCGCCTCGCGCCTGAAGGAGAAATTCTTGCGCCCCGCCTTTGCCATTGCGCTCGAGCCCGGCGGCATCGGCACTGGTTCGGGCCGCTCGATCGCGGGCGTTGATCTCGGCAAGGCGGTGCGGCAGGCCGTGACCGACGGCATTTTGCTGAAGGGCGGCGGCCACGCGATGGCTGCGGGCGTGACACTGCGCAAGGAGAAGCTCGCCGAATTCCGTGCCTATCTCGAAGGTGCGCTGGGGCCGGATGTCGCCGAAGCACGCCACGTCAACGAGCTCGATATCGACGGCGCGGTCTCCGCGCGCGCGGTGACGACGGAGCTGGCGACGACGCTCAACCGCGCGGGGCCGTTCGGCAGCGGCAACCCGGAGCCGGTGCTGGCGCTGCCGGGGCATCAGCTCGTCTTTGCCGACGAGGTCGGGCAGGCGCACTTGAGGCTGCGCTTCAAGTCGGGCGACGGTTCGATCGTCAACGGCATCGCATTCCGTGCGGTCGGCCAGAAGCTCGGCAATGCGCTGCTCGCCAATCGCGGCCAGCAACTGCATGTCGCAGGCTCACTGTCGGTCGACCGCTACCAGGGCGCCGAGCGCGTGCAATTCCGCGTCCTCGACGTCGCGCTACCGGACCAGGGCCCATCCGTGATCAGATAACGCAAGATCCGGCGGGGCCCATGCGTCAAAAATAGATCGCTCAAACAACAAAAAAGAAAGGGAGTGAACATGGCAGGGCAGGTTGAGGGCAAGGTCGCGCTGGTGACGGGCGGCGCGTCAGGTATTGGCGAGGCCATTGTCGAGCTGTTCGCGCGCGAGGGCGCCACAGTCGTCATCACCGACATCGACGAACTCAGAGGCCCCGAGCTCGAAAAGCGCATCACCAAGGCCGGCGGCAAGGCGATCTTCCTGGAGCAGGACGTGACCAGCGAGGAGCGCTGGATCGAGATCGTCGCCGAGATCGCGAGGCGCTACGGCCGGCTCGACATCATGGTCTCCAATGCCGGCATCGGCATTGCCGTGCCCTCGATCGTCGACATGACGCTCGGCGATTGGCGCAAGCAGAACGCGATCAACCTCGACGGCGTGTTTCTCTCGGTCAAGCACTGCCTGCCCCTGATGCGCAAGACCGGCGGCGGCTCGATCGTGATGATGTCATCGCTCGCGGGCCTGCGCGGTGCGCCCGGGCTGTCAGCCTATTCGCTGACCAAGGGCGGCGTGCGGCTGTTCGCCAAGTCGATCGCGATGGAGTGCGCCGCAGTAGGTGACGGCATCCGCGTCAACTCCGTGCACCCCGGCATCATCGACACGCCGATCTGGGGTAAGATTCCGACCGGCGCGACCGGCAACCAGGGCAATGCGCCGATCGATCCGGAGGAACGGGCCAGGGTCGCAACCCCGCTCGGCCGCGCCGGCCAGGCTGCGGAGATCGCGTCTGGCGTGCTGTATCTGGCTTCCGATGCCTCGTGCTACGTCACCGGCAGCGAGCTCGTCATCGACGGCGGCATGAATGCCGGCGGAGTGCCGCGTCGAGCGTGAGACGCGCAGGGCAGGGTGGCGGTCGCAGGGGCTGACGTGCAGGCGCGGCCCCTGTAGAACGCTGGGAGCTTCCGACCGACAGAGGTGTCCTTCGCCATGGCGCACAGCCTTCATTCGCCGTCTTCCGCGCCTGAGCCCGTCCGCTCGAACCGGCCGGACCTTGCCACCGACGCGATCCGCACTGCGCGCGAGGACCTCGCCGCCTGCTTCCGCATGGCCGCACGCAACGGCTTTGAGGAAGGCATCTGCAATCATTTCTCGGCCGTCGTGCCGGGCCATGACGATCTCTTCCTCGTCAACCCCTATGGTTACGCCTTCCGCGAGCTGACCGCGTCAAAGCTCTTGATCTGCGACTTTCACGGCAACGTGCTCGACGGCGAAGGCGTTCCGGAGGCAACCGCCTTCTACATCCATGCCGAGATGCACAAGCGCCTGCCGCGCGCCAAGGTCGCGTTCCACACCCACATGCCCTATGCCACCGCGCTGTCGATGACCGAGGGCGATCCGCTGATCTGGGCCGGCCAGACCGCGCTGAAGTTCTACGGCCGCACCGCGGTCGACCGCGACTATAACGGCCTTGCCCTCGACAACCGCGAGGGCGCGCGCATCGCCTCCGCCGTTGGGGAAGCCGACATCGTCTTCATGAAGCATCACGGCGTGATGGTGCTGGCGCCGACCATCGCGGAAGCCTGGGACGATCTCTATTATCTCGAGCGCGCCGCCGAGGTGCAGGTGCTGGCGATGTCGACGGGGCGCAAGGTTCTGCCGGTCGACCCCACGATTGCGGCCGAGACCTACAGGCAGATGCGCGAGGGCGATTCCGAATCCGCGCGGCTGCACCTCGCCGCGATCCGGCGGCAGCTCGATGCGGAAGAGCCGCAGTACCGGCACTGAACTCTCGGCGTCATTCCGGGCTCGCGCCAAGCGGCGCGCCCCGGAATGACGGGGTGCCTACGACCCCTGCCGCAGCTTCGCCAGCACCTTGAGCCCGCCATATCCATCGGCCGGCATGATCCCGGCGCGCTGCTGAAAATCCTTGATCGCCTTCATGGTGTCGTTGCCGACGCGGCCGTCGGTGCCGCCGGTGTCGAACCCGGCCTTGGTTAGCCGCGTCTGCATCTCCTGCACCTCGGCGAGCGTCAGCGCGCGCTCGGAGCCGGGGAAGGGCTGGATGAAGGGCGGCGCGCCGAGACAGCGGTCGCCGAGATGGCAGATCGCCAGCGCATAATTCATCGAGGGATTGTAGCTCTTCACCGAATAGAAGTTCGGTCCGAGGAGGAAGGTCGGTCCGCCGGCAACCGGTGTCCACATCTGCGCCGACGCATTGGGCTGCGGGAACGGCTGGCCATCGGCACGGGAGACACCGGCCGCCTGCCACGCCGCATAGGTACGGCTGCCGCTTGCCTCGCCGGACGCGCGGACCTCGTAGCCCCAATGCTCGCCGCGATGCCATTTGCCGCGATTGACGAGATATTTTGCGGTCGAGCCCAGCGCATCGTCGGGCTTGCCGAACGGCGAGACCTTGCCGTCGCCGTCATAGTCGATGCCGACATTGAGCCAGACCTCCGGCATCCATTGCGAATGCCCCATCGCGCCGGCCCACGAGCCCTTCATCTCCTCGGGCGTGCTCCAGCCCTTGTCGACGATGCGCAGCGCGTTGATCAGCTCAGTCTCCCAATAGGCCTTCCGGCGCGGCTCGTTCCAGGCAAGCGCGGCGAGCGAGGGAAACACCGGCGTCATGTGGTTCTGCTGCACCAAGGGATCGCCATAGGCGGACTCGACGCCCCACAGCGCCAGCAGCGTGCCGCGCTCGACGCCGAAGTCGCGCTCGATGCGCGCGAGCAGCGCCTCGTTGTTCTTCAGCGCGATCTTGCCGTTGATGATACGCCAATCCGAGACGCGGCGATTGATGTATTGCCAGACCTGCTCGTGGAATTCGGGCTGGTTGCGCATCTGCTTGAACACGCTCATGTCCGGCTCGACCCGTCCCATCGCGCGCTGCCATGTCGCGGCCGAAATGCCCTTGGCCATCGCGCGGGCGCGAAAGCTCTCGCGCCACTCGTCGAAGCCCGGAGGCGCCGCGAGCACATGCGCAGGCGAGGCGAGCAGGGCGGCTCCGCCGAGCGCGGATTTCAGTAGGGTGCGGCGGCTGCGAGGGGACGAGGAATCAGCTTGTTTCATGATGCCATTCTAGCCGGAAAATCGCGCATGTGACTCGGTTCCCGGAACGCCGGGAACAGCCCGTTCGCCCGGAACAAACTGTCGCACTATCGCATTCCCTACACGACAATGAGGAGGAGAAGATGAGGAAATATCTGTTTGCCGCCGCCATGGTCACTGCGATCGCGGCCCCCGCATTTGCGGACGAAGTCGGCGTTCACGTCGGTCCGGTTGGCGCCGGCGTGACGGTGGGCCAGTCCCATGAATACCGCGACCGTGATCGCGACCGCACGACCGTCATCAAGGAGCGTGCGCCCGCAGACCGCACCACTGTCATCAAGAAGGAAGATGAATTCGGCAATCGCAGCAAGACCGTGATTCATCACGACAACGACTGACGGCGCACGGCCCCGGCGGATCGCCGGGGCCACAATCTGTTCATCGAGCATTCGGGGTGAAATGAAGATACGCGCGCATGCGGAAAGCCATGTCGTCCAATTGGATGACGGATCGCAGTGGCAGATTTTCCCTGGCGATCTCGCGACGACGCTGAGCTGGAAGCCCGAGACGGATTTGCACCTGGAGCGATGCCGCGACCGGGTGAGTTCGCATGTGCTGGTGAATGCCGCCGACCAAAGCCGCGTCCGGGTGATCGCCGCAGGCGAGACCTGGCCCGACGGCGAGGTTAAGAAATCGTTGAAGGGCGGATAGGTCATCCATCCGCATCGCTGCATATCTCCCAAATTTTAGCCGGCGCTTTACGGTCGGTTCGTTTCCCTCTGCGCAGAATGCGCGCATGCGGGAGCTGTTCGACATCATCCGTGCCAATCCCTGGCCCTTCGGGGCCGGCTTGTTCGTCGTGATTCTGATGATCATCGCCGAGAATTTTGGCCGCGGCATCCATGGTGACGGCGCCTCCGGCGGCGACTTCCCAGATCTCGGCGGGTGTGACAGCGGCGGTGGCGACGGAGGAGGCGGGGGCGACTAGGCCTCGTCCTGATCTTCCTGCAAATCGGCTGCGATGCCGGCGAGCCAGCGCCGGACCATGGTTTCAGCGTCGCCATCCAGATTTCGAGCGAGGCGCTTCTCCAGCGCGATCACGCGCTCCCTGCATGCCGTCAGCAACTTCGTGCCACGCGGCGTCAGCGTCCATTGCTGGATGCGGCCGTGGACGGGATGAGGCGTCATCTCAATGGCGCCGTCGCGTTCGAGATTGCGGATGATCACGCCGACCGTCTGCGGGGTCAGGAAGGTGAGGCGGGCGACATCGGCTCCAGACAGACCCGGATAGGCCTTGAGCATGGTCAGCACCGCAAATTGCGGCGACGTCACGCCCAGATCGGCGAGCGTCCGCTCCATCGTCAGCCGGACCGCGGCATGGGCTTGGCGCAGGAGATAGCCGAGATAGCCTTCTTCGCCGCGCTTGCCCTCGCCGGGAGCAGGCACGCGCACGGCGTCCGCCGGACTCTTGCGCGCGGTTTTCGATCTTGTGATGTCGGCAGACTTGCGTGGCATGTAAGAGCTCTTATAAGATGTAAGCGCACTTACAATAGCACGAGGTGAACGGCAATGTCACACGCCCGCAGTGAATACGAGGATTTCAAGCGGATCGCGCCCGATGCGTACGACTTGGTGCTCGCCCTGGGCCAGGTGGCGGCCAAGGCTGGCCTCGACAAGCAGCTGCTCGAGCTGGTCAAGCTGCGCGCCTCGCAGATCAATGGCTGTGCCTTTTGCGTGCAGCATCATGTCCTGTTGTCGGAGCGGATTGGCGTGCCCGCCGACAAGCTCCATCTGGTCGCGGTCTGGCGCGAGGCGCCGATCTTTTCCGCGCGTGAGCGGGCGGCGCTCGCCTGGGCGGAAGCGCTGACCCTGCTGCCGGACGGCGTCGGCGAAGACGTCTACGCGGAGGCGAGCCGCGAGTTCTCCGAGACGGAGTTGACGTATCTGACCTCGGCGGTCGCCTCGATCAACGTCTGGAACCGTTTTGGCGCGGCATTTCGCTGGACGCCGGCGAAGCGGCCGGGCGCGGCGCATGCCGCGGCATCCTGATCGCAACAAGGGGAGATTGTCATGACAGCAATGGATTTGGCCACCACGCTGCGCCCGGTGCCATCGCGCGCGACGGCGCTGGCCGTCGTCGGCGGACTTGCCTGCGCGCTTGCGATCGGCAGAGCGCTGCCGGTGACGATGGACACCGTTTCCGGCGCGCTGGCGCCGCTCTGCGCCACCGCGGCGGAGAGCTCTCCGCTCGACAAGGTCGAGCCGATCGGCTCTTACGCGCTGCCCGACGTGCCGGGCAAGCGCGTCACCATCGTGCGCGTGTTCTACGGCCCCGGCGGCTTCTCGCGGCCGCACCGGCATGCCGGTTCGGTGACGGCCTACATCACCAAGGGCGAGATCCGCTCCCAACTCGGCGGCGGCCCGGTCGAGACGTTCGGCGTCGGCCAGTCCTTCTTCGAGCCGCCAGGCTCGACGCATCTGGTCTCGGCCAATGCCAGCGCCACGGAGCCGGCGGAATTGATCGCGGTGTTCGTTGCGGACGAGGGAGCGCAGCTGACGACGTATCTGGAGTGATTTGTAAGGACCCGGCCGCTCAATTCTCCTCGCCGCTCGAGCCCTCGCGCAGGTCCGGCTTGACCACGTCCTCCGGCAGCGCATGGGCCACCGGCTGCGGCGCGCCCGCGATCTCCGGGCCGACCTCGCGGCCGCGAGCGTGGATCAGGCGTTCATACGCCGAGACCAGCGTGACGTAGGGGCTGACCCAGATCCAGCCGTCGCGGGTGAACAGCTGCACATCGAAATGCAAATGCATCGAGGTGCCGGCGGGATGGTCGAGATAGTTCGAGACCACGCCAATCTTCTCGCCTTCGATGACGATGCGCCCATTGAGTACGCCGTCCGCGGTCAGCACCTGCGGGTTCATGTGCATGTAGCGGAAGCGGATATGCTCGGTTCGGCTGTTGACCTCGAGCGTTACGGCCTGATCCTTGGCGCCGCGGATCACGATGGCGTCGCGTACCGCGACGACGCCGCGCTGCTTGGGATCGCAGGGCGCGCGACCTTCGCCGGGCGGCGGGCAGTTCGCCGCGCGGATGTCCTCGCCTTGATGGCCGTAACCGCCGGCGCATTGCCAGACCTCGAAACTGCGGGACTCGCAGAAATTGTCGCGCCAGGGATAAGTGGTCGCACCTTCGTTCCTGTCGCGCTTGGCGTAGGATTGCGAGCGCACGATGGCGGGCACCTTCTCCAGCGGAAAACGGATCTGCGCATAGGCCATCACGTCGGGATGGCCACCCCTGTTGCGATAGCCTGTGTTCGGGATGATGTCGCCGCTTGGCCGATAGCTGAAGTCCGCCGAACGCTCCACGGGACGGTCGATGATGCCGGAGGCCATGTCCGTCAGCGGCCGCAGGCGCTGGCCGCCGGCGATCCGCAGTGCCTTCAGGAAACGCTCGGCGACCGGATAGGCTTCCTTGCAGGCCAGCCGCCGCGGCTTGGCGACGCTGTCCAGGCACTGGATCGACACCACATAGGCGACGCCGAAGCGCGTGAAGGCGTAACGCACGTAGCCTTCCCGGATGAACCTGCGCAGGTCCGGATAGGTTGCTGCGAGCGGCTTGACCGGCTCGCCCTTGCCGCCCGAGGGATCGGAGATGTCGTAGATCAGGGCCGAGCCCGTGATCTGCACCTCGACCGGCCTTGCGAACACGCGGCTCGGCATGCCGTCGCCGGCGCCGGGCTCGAGCGAGAACGTCGCGCTGTAGCCGGCGGGGCCGGCATCGAACACATCGACGGGGTTGAAATCGGCCTGGAAGCGCGCCGGCGACAGGCTCGCGGGCGCCCCGCTGCGCTGGGCCTCGAGGTAGGCCGCCGCATCGAACGGCAACAGCACGGGCACGGAGCTGCGGGCGATGCCAGTGAAGAATTGCGAGGAGACCGCGTTGAGCTGCACCAGCGCCGGCATCGTGCGCGGGTCGTAGCGCGGCACCGAGCGGCGAGGTGCGAAGATGAAGTCGCCCGCGATCTGGGGGCGACTGTTGATCTCGGTGCGGAGCTGGTCGAGCGCTGCGCGCCAGTCGACGCGCAGGGCCGTGAGCGAGGGGCTGCGGAATTCGTCCGCCGCGAGCGGAGAAGCGATGGGGAGCGAAAGCAGCGCCAGAAGAAGCGAGACGAAGCGGAAGCTCTTCCTACCCACTGCCTCGCCCCCCGGCGGTATCCGATCCGATCCCCAGCCCGTCGCTTAGTCCTTGGCGCGCTCGGAGTAGGAGCCGTCTTCGGTCATCACCACGATACGGGTGCCGACCGAGATGTGCGGCGGCACGGTGGTGCGCACGCCGTTGGACAGCACCGCGGGCTTGTAGGACGACGAGGCGGTCTGGCCCTTGGTCACGGGCTCGGTCTCGACCACTTCCAGCGTCACGCGCTGCGGCAGCGCGAGCGAGACCACGTTGACATCGTGGGTTGACAGCTTGACGGTCATGTCCGGTTGAAGATACGCGGCGGCATCGCCGACGACGTCCTTGGACACTTGGACCTGGTCGTAGGTTTCCGGGTTCATGAAGTGGAAGCCGTCGCCGTCTTCATACAGGAAGGTGTAGTTGCGCTCTTCGATGGTGGCCTTCTCGACCTGGTCGGTGGTCTTGTACCGTTCGGAGATCTTTACCCCGTCCGAGATTCGGCGCATTTCGATCTGGCTGACCGGTGTGCCCTTGCCGGGATGGATGTTCTCGGCGCTCACGACGACATAAAGCTTGCCGTCTTGCTCGATCACGTTGCCCTTGCGAATAGAACTGGCGATGACTCTCAAAGCTGTATTTCCTGCTTGCTTGGCCCGGCATCGGCCAGGACGTGGTCAAATCGATGGGGGACTTGGGGCCTCAAATCGGACCTCGGCGCCCGTTTCGGGCCGCAACATACTGATTTTGCCGTTCGATGCCAGCCTTTTGCTGACGGCCAAGGCGGCCAGCTGATGGCTGGGGACAAGCCGATTTCGCCATTTTGGTCGCCCGAGCGGCACCTCGACCGGCGACCCTTCCTCCAGGCACGGGGCGCCATTACCGGAGCAATACGGGGCTTTTTCGCCGAGCAGGGCTTCGTCGAGGTCGAAACCTCGGTCCTCCAGGTCTCTCCGGGTAATGAGACCCATCTGCATGCCCCCCGGACCGAGATCATGCGCCCCGACGGCGGCCGGGCCAGGCGATATTTGCGGACCTCGCCGGAATTTGCCTGCAAGAAGCTCCTGGCGGCCGGGGAGCCCCGAATCTTCGAGCTCGCCCGGGTCTTCCGCGACCGGGAGCGCGGCGACCTCCATTTGCCCGAATTCACCATGCTGGAATGGTACCGGGCCGGCGCCCCCTATGACGCCATCATCGCCGACACCGTGGTCGTCATCGCCCGCGCGGCCCAGGCCACCGGGATCGGGACCTTCTCGTTCCGCGGCCGGACCGCCGATCCCTTTTCCGAGCCGGAGCTTCTGACGGTTGCGGCCGCCTTCGAGCGCTTCGCCGGCGTCGACCTGCTGTCGACAATCTCGGGCGCCGAGGGTAACCGTGCCGCGCTCGCCCAGGCGGCGGCCGGCAAGGTCCGCGTCGCCGAGGACGACACCTGGTCGGACATCTTCAGCAAGGTCCTGGTCGAGCACGTCGAGCCGCATCTTGGGCAGGGCCGTTTGACCATCCTGTTCGAATACCCATCTCCAGAGGCGGCACTGGCGCGGGTGAAAGCGGAAGATCCGCGGGTCGCGGAACGGTTCGAGGTCTATGCCTGCGGCGTCGAGCTCGCCAACGGTTTTGGCGAGCTGACCGACGCCGAGGAGCAGCGCAAGCGCTTCACGGAGTCGATGGCGGAGAAGCAGCGCCGCTACGGCGAGGCCTATCCGCTGGATGAGGATTTTCTGGCAGCGGTTGCCGCAATGCCGGAGGCGAGCGGCGTCGCGCTCGGCTTCGACCGGCTGGTGATGCTGGCGAGCGGCGCAACACGGATTGATCAGGTGGTGTGGACGCCGCCCGCAGAAGAAGCGTTAAACGAGAGATGACGAAGACCAGTCTTGCACGAACCTTGCGCGAGCCGGCCGAGCTCGTGGCCGAGGGCCTCGCGCCCGCAGCCGCGCTGCCCGCGCTCGAGCGCGTCGCCGCGCGCTATGCGGTCGCGATCACACCGGCGTTGGTCGAGCTGATCGACCCGGCCGATCCCGACGATCCCATTGCGCGGCAGTTCGTTCCGACGGCCGCAGAGCTCGAGATGCAGCCCGGCGAGAACGCCGATCCGATCGGCGATCACCCGCATTCGCCAGTTCCTGGCATCGTGCATCGCTATCCCGACCGCGTGTTGTTCAAGCTCGTCCACGTCTGCGCGGTCTATTGCCGCTTCTGCTTCCGCCGAGAGATGGTTGGGCCGGGCAAGGAGAACGCGCTCTCGGACAGCGCCTATCGCACCGCAATCGACTACATCCGTTCGCATACGGAGATCTGGGAGGTGATCCTGACCGGCGGCGACCCCTTGATGCTGTCGCCGCGCCGGATGAGCGAGATCATGGCCGATCTTGCCGCCATCGATCACGTCAAGATCATCCGCCTTCACACCCGCGTGCCCGTGGCCGACCCGGCGCGGATCAGCGATGAGATGGTCGCGGCGCTGAAGGTTCCGGGGGCGACCACCTGGGTTGCGCTCCATGCCAATCATGCGCGCGAGCTCACGGAAGAAGCCCGTGCCGCCTGCGCGCGGCTCGTCGACGCCGGAATTCCCATGGTCAGCCAGTCCGTGCTTTTGCGCGGCGTCAACGACAACGTGGCCGCCTTGTCGGATTTGATGCGAGCTTTTGTCGAATGCCGGATCAAGCCTTACTACCTGCATCACGGCGATCTCGCGCCGGGCACCGTGCATTTGCGAACGACGCTGGCCGAGGGGCAGGCTTTGATGCGGCAGTTGCGCGGACGTGTGTCGGGACTGTGTCAGCCCGACTATGTCATCGATATTCCGGGCGGCGCGGGCAAGTCTCCGGTCGGACCGAATTACGTGTTGGCGGCACAAAATACCGCACCCGATGCGCGTGATGCGGAGGCCGAAACGCGCTATCGTATCGTGGACTATTGTGGCGACGTTCATCTCTATCCGCCCGAAACCTGAGCAGGTGAGATGCGAGCCGCGCGGGACTTTAGGATTGGAGGCGGAAATGAGAAAGATCGTCGTGGCAATGTCGCTCCTGGTGGCGTTCGGCAGCGCAGGCTTTGCGCAGACCGGGAGCAAGGGTACCGGGACGTCGGGACAATCGGCAGGCTCCGGCGTACTGCCTGCGCCGGTCGGTCACAGGCAGCCGCGCGCCAGCGAAGTTCCGAATGAGAAGAATCTGAGCGATCCGAACAATCCCGTGAACAAGGAAGACGCGGCGCTCGACAAGAAGATCAAGAGCATCTGCCGCGGCTGCTGATTGCTTTCACCTCTCCCCGTCGGGGAGAGGTGAGGAGCGAACCAACCTAGCCTCGATTTCTTACGCCGTCCGTTCGTGCAGGCCCGCGCGCTGGGAGTTGCGGCGGATCTCGACGGCGTCGGCGAGCTGCTCGAGCACGGTTGCCGTGGTCGCCCAGTCGATGCAGCCATCGGTGATGCTCTGGCCATAGGTGAGCGGCTTGCCCGGCACGACGTCCTGACGTCCGGCGACGAGATTGCTCTCGATCATGACGCCCATGATGCGGTCTTCGCCGCCGGAAATCTGGCCGGCGATGTCGGCCATCACCAGCGGCTGGTTCTCCGGCTTCTTGCTCGAATTGGCGTGGCTCGCATCCACCATCACCAGCGGCGCGACGCCTGACTTCGCCAGCTCGTTGCAGGCGGCCGCGACGCTCGCGGCGTCATAGTTCGGCTTAGCTCCGCCGCGCAGGATGATGTGGCAGTCCTCGTTGCCCGCGGTCGAGGCGATCGCCGAGCGGCCGAGCTTCGTCACCGCCATGAAATGATGCGGATGCGAGGCCGACTTCACCGCGTCCGCCGCGATCCGCACATTGCCGTCGGTGCCGTTCTTGAAGCCGACTGGGCAGGACAGCCCCGAGGCCAGCTCGCGATGGATCTGGCTCTCGGTCGTGCGCGCGCCGATGGCGGCCCAGGACACGAGGTCGGCAATGTATTGCGGCGTCGTCATGTCGAGGAATTCGGCGCCGGCCGGCAGGCCGAGATTGTTGACGGCCGACAGCACGTTGCGGGCGAGGCGCAGGCCCTTGTTGATGTCGAAGCTGCCGTCGAGATCGGGATCGTTGATCAGGCCCTTCCAGCCGACGGTGGTGCGCGGCTTCTCGAAATAGACCCGCATCACGATTTCGAGCTGGTCGGCAAGGTCCTCACGCAGCTTGGCCAGGCGCTCGGCGTAGTCGAGCGCGGCCCTGGGATCATGGACCGAGCAGGGGCCGACCACGACCAGCAGGCGGTCGTCCTGGCCGGTGAGGATGGCATGGATGGCGTTGCGCGCCGCCATCACCACACGCGTCGCGGTGAGCGTGCGCGGGACTTCCCGCATCACCTCTTCCGGCGTGCTCAGCTCTTTCAGTTCACGGATACGAAGATCGTCGGTCGTGCTCAGCACGGCGGGCTCCTGTCTGTTTTAGAACCTGCCGGCCAATAAAAAAGCCGCCAGGTCTGGCGGCTTGTTCGGACGTTTGCTTCAATATTCAGATTGAGCGCGATCCTCCTGCCGCCAGCGAGCTGTCGTAGCTAAAGTACCAAAAATAGCTGGTGGCGACGGTGATCATGGCAGGCCATATAGCGCGCCATTGGCGGGTTGTCACCCCCCCAAAACGGCGCGCTGCCTGACGAGGCGCCTCAGGTGTTGCTGTTGCGCGCCGCCAGCGCCATGCCGATCAGGGTGGCGCCGCCGAACAGCAAATTGATACCGACGAGGATGCCGATCGCCCATTCCGCCGAGCTCGGCAGTCCCGTGATCACCATGAACGAGATCGCGATGTCGACGAGGCCGGAGATCAGCAGCCATGACCAGCGGCCGCCGGGCTCGCGGCGGTGCTCCAGCGCGTACATGATGGTGGCGACGCCTTCGGCGAGGAAATAGGCGCCGAGCACGATGGTCAGCGTCAGCACGGCCTGCATCGGGCGGGCCAGCAGTAGCATGCCGGCGAGGCAGGCGAGGGCGGCGGAGATCAACGACCACCAGAAGCCCGGCGTGGCGCGCGCCCAATAGGTCACGATCAGCCCGCCGATGCCGCTGACCAGGAACATCCAGCCGAGGACAATCGCGATCGCAAGGCTCGCGAGCGGCGGCACGATCAGCGCGGCGATACCGAGGACGGCGAGCAGGATGCCTTCGAACAGGAAGGCCTTCCAATGGGCCTTTACCGTCCGGCTCATGGCGGATTGCAGCCGGGAAAGGTCTTCGGGCGATGTCATCGGCAGGCTCCAGATCGAAAGCTGTGCGCTCAATTTAGGATGCGCATACCATGCTTGCCATCCCGCGGCTTACCCGCCGCCGTGCGCTGACGAAAAGCCCTCGCCACTGGTGCGGATGCGGTTGCGGCCGAGAATGTAGATCGCCGTTGTGACAACCAGAAGCGCAAGGCCCAGCAGGATCGAAACGAAGCCGATCGGGATCAGCGCCAGCGTCAGATTGCGCTCGGGGTTGATCAGCCAGTGGTGGATCGAGGTCAGCACGAAGGCGAGGCCAAGGAAGCCCACGCCGCCGCCGGCGAGCAGCAGCGCCCACATCCGCCGCAACTGGCTGAGCCGCTCCCGCGCAATGTCGGTTCGGGGGGCATGATGGCGTGCAACCCGACGGACGAGGCGGATGGCAAAGGCGATCGAGCTGAAGCCGATCAAAAGGCTCGCGCCGCCTAGCCACATCCGCAAGGTGGGATCAAGGTCGGGCATGCGCTGGAGCGTGAGCAGCGGGAAGTCGAAGGCCGAATGCAGCGCCAGGGGCCCAGCGAAGATCAAGAGGCGGCTGGAGAGGCGGGCCCAGTCGCGATGGTGGCGGTTTGCGCCGAGCGCCGTGCCGGCCCGGGCAATCGTGAGATAGGCGCCGGCGATGATGCCGAGCGCGCCGTGGAATGGCACCGTCAGCACGCTGCGCAAGGCGGCGAGCGAGCGCCACATCTCGGCATGCTGCACGAGGTACGCGAGGTTCTCGTAGGCGGCAAAGCCAAGGCCGACCGCAGCACCATAGACCACCGTGTCCATCGGATTGGCAAAGGTCCGCCGCTTCGTCGAGGACACCAGCACGATGGCGATGACCTTGACGGCCTCCTCGGGCAGTGCCACGCTGAAGACCGAATGCATGGCCAGCGCCGCCCAGGGATTGTCGGGGGCAGCGACCATCTTAGCGAAGGGCGCGCGGGCAAGGCCGAGCAGCGAGATGCTGGCCGCGCCAAGCAGGAACGCAGTCCAGACCTGAGCCGGCGGTCCCGGGCGCTCCTCGGCGGCAATGACGAGCCATAGCATCAGCAGCGCCGGGGCGATGGCGGCCGTTCCGATGACGGTGGGTAACGCTTCAATCAGGTACATCGGCGCCGAAAATAGGTTCCCTTGATCCGCTTAGCTACGTCCACCGATGCGACCATGTGTCATGCGCTTGCTGTCGCCTCGCTTAACGACAGCTGCAGCTTACGTTCATACGTGCCGCGGCGAAGGTTTAGAATGCAAGCGTAATCAATTGCATGACAGAGCCTGTTCGTCATCTACGGCAAGAGGTTTGTCCGCCTTCGGAGGACAGGCGGCCGGCAGGCCGGCCTAGTCGCGCTTGCGGGAGGGGGGCGCAATCCGGCGCGCGCGCACCTGCTCCAGCTCCCAGAAGGCGCGTACGAGGCACGTGCCGAGGCAGGAGACAATGAGCAGCAACAGGAAGGCCTGGTCGACGGCGGGGATGTGGATCATGACCATGATAAAGCAACGCCCATGCCAGGCGTTCCCGCTCCGGTCCGCATGCGCTTGCGGACGCGCGAATCCGCAGCAGGCGTTCTCCGCACTCAATGCGTGGTGAACGGCGGCGCGTCGGGCGCGATGTCGAAGGCGCCGAGATGGAATTCGTGGCCGACGGCATCGGCAGGCTCGGACGGTTGCGCGAGCAGCGTGAACGCGGCCTGCGGATATTGCTGCCAGATCTCGAGATCGTCGGCGGTGATGGTGAGCCAGCCGAAGGTGTACATGTAGCGGCCCGGCTCGGTGACCCGGCCGACCCTGTCCCAGGTGATCTTGTTGACTGCCATCCGGTCCCCCGATCGCAAGTCCGCAAATGTCGTCCGGCCCAAGGCGCAGACCGACAAAAGCTGAGCCCGCATTGGGGCCGCTCTAGGGCAGCCGTAGCCGTAACCTGGCGCTCAGGCCGATTGCTGCAAGGGCGAACGCACGATCAGCCGGACGAGGTCGTCCCGCTGCTGCTTCTCGGCGAACTTGACCGCAAAGCCGTGACCGAATTTGCGGATCACGCGCCCGACGCAGGCGCCGACCGCCAGCGCGGTTCCGACCGGCGGGTCGTACTCGCAGGAGATCGCAACGCCGGCGGTGGAGACGTCGATGATGAAGCAGGGATGGATGCTCCCGTCGGCGAGCGTCAGAAAGGTGTGCGAGACCTGCGGGACGAAGCGCGCATCATTCCGCAGCTCCTGAATGCTGGCGTCCTTCTGTTTCTTCTCCAGCCAGGTCAGCTTTTCCGACATCCAGGCGCGCCGCGCCCGCGTCATGTCGAGCTCCATCAGGAAGCCCGATTTCAGCGTCGCGCTGATGGTGCATTGGAATTCGCCAAAGTCCTGGAAATAGGAGGTCACGCGCTCGCCGACTTTGCCGACGACCGGCACGTCCACGATCATGCGGAATGGCGAGACGCGCTTGGTGCGGCAGGCGAAGGTGCGCAGCTTGCCCTCGCAATCGTACCAGCGCGGCAGCGAGTAGCTGCCGCTCACGGCGACTTCCACTGCGCGTTGCCTGAGGAACTCTGCGACGGACATGAGCGATGATCGTGATTGGGGAGGGCTTCCGTAGATTCACGGTAGCCATCAAATTCTAAGCAAATGATACCGGCACTCGCGAGCAGGGGTAAATTTCCGGTAAACGCACGGGGTCGCCGAGGTAGTGAGTGAATTCACAACCGCGTCATCGCTCAGAGCGATCCGAGCAGCACCAGCAGCGCGAGGACGGCGATGACGATCACGAACTTGATCGTCGCGGAGGTCAGGCTATCCGGCCAGCTTCCCCATCCGAACCATTGCGAGGCGCGCCGCATCGCGAGCGCTCCGCAGGCTTCGATCGTCGCGAGCAGAAGGGCGACGCCGGCGAAGAACGACCATGACTCGGATGAGGGCATCCACGGCAGGAGCCAGGCGGGAGCCGAGCCCTTCAGGACGGCAAGCAATGCGAACCATCCGAACCAGGACGCCGAGCCCTTGATGATATCAGGGCCGATTGTATTCGGCTCGAGCCGGATGCCGAGCGTTGCGAGCAGGCCCTCGATGCGCTCACCGTCGGTGAGGAAGAGAAAGGCGCCGACATAGAGGGGAACGCGCGACATGAAGATCAGCGCGAGCAAGCCGGACAGGACGATGTGGCCGAGGAGATCGTGGAGGAGGTCCTGACCGCTCTTGCCGGGCAGCTCCGGCGCAGCGGCGGCCTGGCGCTGCGGAAGCGATCTGGCGCGGGCCATGTGTTCCAGCATCCTGGCGCGCCGCTCCGGCGCATATGGCCTCGCGCGGTGCATCCAGGGCGGCGGCGCCGGGTTTGCCGGGGCGGTGCCGGATTGATCTTCCGGCGTGGATAGGGGGGACTCCATGACCTGCATCGTCTCGCGGTTCCAGCATTGGTCGCTCGCGACCAGCGGGCAGGTTCATGCCGCGCACCAGCGGACGCAGGCACCAGACCAGGAAATGCACGGCAGCGATCGGATGTCCCGGGCGTGGCCCGGTGGCGCTCCCTAGCGGAATCGAACCGCTCTCTCCACCGTGAAAGGGTGGCGTCCTAACCGATAGACGAAGGGAGCAAAGTGCCCCGCCGCTTTTCGCGGCACGGCCGCTGGCCGCCCGAGTCAGGCCCGGCGGCATGCAGCGGGCGAACGTATAGTGGCCTTTGCGCCTCCGGGCAAGCCGTTCGGGAACGGGACGTCGGGGGCGGTGGATAGTGCTGCCCCGGGATCATTCGGGGCCGATTTCAACGGTTTCTTAGGGTTCCCTGAGATAGCGCTGGAATGGGAGATCTTAAAGCCGATGCCTCAGCCGAAGAAGCGCGCCGCCCGCAAGCTGCTGTCGCAGCACGCCTGGATCACGCTCGACGGCGGATTCGCCGCCCGGCACTGCCTGGTCCAGGATATCTCGGAGTCCGGCGCGAAGATCACGCTGGACGACGATGCAAGCCAGCTGCCGGGCGTGATCCGGATGGCGTTCGCACGCGATGCGCGCACCGGGCGGAGCTGCCAAGTGGTCTGGCAGCGGGGCAAGTCGGCGGGCGTCAGGTTCCTCTGACTCGGATGGCGCGCCGCGCCGGTCCGGGCTAGAACTTGGCCATGTGCACGCCGCTCCTCGTCCTGATCTCGTTCGTGATCTCATTTCTGGTCTCGTCCGCAGCCGCGGCGGAGGGCTTGCGCCTGCCGCCCGCCGAGCCGCCGCAAGCCGGCAAGACCTTGCCTCTGAAGGGCACCGGCGGGACCGCGAAGGCGGGCTCATGCGCCTCCTATGGCCGCGGCTTCCATATGGTCGAGGCGACCGGGACCTGCGTGAAGATCGGCGGCGCGATCAGCGTCGAGACCGCGGTCCGGCGGTAAGCGGCATGGTGCCGGATCTGCTGCGGCCCGAGATCATCTTCCCGTTCGTGATGTACTGCGCGCTGTTGTGGTGGGTCGGCCGCGGCGTCAGCTGGCCGGCGAAGCTTGCCATAGCAGTGGTGACGCTGGCGCTGATCATCTGCGTGGTGCTGGTCGAGCGCGGCTGGCGCTAGACGGCAAACAAAACCGCGGAAACAACCCCATGCACAGTAGCCGTCAAGCCTCCGGCGTGACGCCGCCCGCTTGCGCCGGAATGCCGATTCAACGCGGCCCCAGCAGGCGTTGAGCCGCGCCGCCGGCTCACGACATCGGCGGTGCGACGAATTGCGCAAATCCGCTGCGCTTGCCGAGCTCGGCGAGCCAGCGCGTCAGGTGCGGCTGGGCCGGGCGGGTGATGCCCTCGACGCCGAGCCAGCGCCGCGCATAGCAGCCGATCGCGATATCGGCGATCGTGAACTGATCGCCCTCCATGAAGCGGCGCGTGGCGAGGTGGCGGTCGGCGATGATCCAGACCTCGGCGGCGGCATCGGCATCCCGCTGCACCTGGATCATATCGCGCTCGGCGGGCGGGGTGCGCACAATGCCCCAGAACACCGGGCGGTCGACCGGCTGCACGGTCGACAGCGTCCAGTCGAGCCAGCGGTCGACGCTGGCGCGGCTCTTCGGCGCCTCGGGATAGAGAGGCGTGCCGCGCCCATGCGCGAGGCAGAGATAGCGCAGGATCGAATTGGACTCCCACAGCACGAAATCGCCTTCGACCAGCGTCGGGATCCGCGCATTGGGATTCATCGCGAGATAGTCAGCCTCGCGGGTCTTGCCGAACGCCATGCCGGCGTCGATGCGCTCGAAGGGCAGGCCGAGCTCGGCGAGGCACCACAGCACCTTCTGCACGTTGACCGAATTAGCGCGGCCCCAGATCGTCAGCTGTTGGTCCGGCATCAAGCTCCTCCCGCGGCGTGGTCGATTTGGTGCGGGTGATAGCGGAATTCCGGATCGCGGAGGATGGCGATTGCGGCGCGCCCCTCATGCAAAAAGCTCCGCCATGGGCGGAGCTTTCGTTGGTAATATCTCATCGCGCTTTAATGGCCGAAGAACAGCCACAACAGGATGATCACCGGGATCGGCACGCCCAGCAGCCACAGCAGGATTCCTCGTCCCATCGCGTTCTCCTCCGATTGCTTTGTCGGAGGGACAATCCCGGATGGGAGGGCTTGTTCCTAAGCGAGGTGCCTTACCAATGGCCGGTGTTGGGCATCGAGGCCCAGGGTTCCTGCGGCGGCTTCGGCTCGCCCTTCTGCAAGAGCTCGATCGAGTGCAGGTCCGGTGAGCGGACGAAGGCCATGTTGCCGTCGCGCGGCGGACGGTTGATGGTGACGCCGGCCTTTTGCAGCTTCTCGCAGGTCGCGTAGATGTCGTCGACCTCATAGGCGAGATGGCCGAAGAAGCGATCCTCGCCGTATGTCTCCTCGTCCCAATTGTAGGTGAGCTCGACCAGCGGCGCACCGCGCGTCTTGGGCTGGTTGTTCAGCGCGTCGAGATCGTCCGCCGAGCACAGGAACACCAGCGTGAAGCGCCCCTTGTCGTTCTCGATCCGCCGCACCTCCTTCAGCCCCAGCGCATCCTGGTAGAATTTCAGCGCGACATCGAGATTGCGCACGCGCAGCATGGTGTGGAGGTATCGCATGGTTGTTGCTCCCTGGCATTCGCTGGGTTTTGCTTTGGGCCGGACCGGCGGGAGCATCAATTAGCAGCAAAATGCGACAAAGGGCAGGGGGCCGCTCTCAGGGCTTCGGCTTCCGCTCCGGCGCAACCGACGTCTCCCACGGCCGCCGCCCGTCGCTGTTGCGGTCCCAGGCGCGTTTGGTCTGGTCGGCTTCCTCGTCGGCCTTGTCCTTTGCGCGCGCGGCCTTGATCTGGTCGCGAACGGACAAGTCGCTTTGCGGGGCTTGAGAAACTGGGGTCTGCGCCGTGACGGCCGCCGACCAGACGATGAGCAGCATCGTGAGGGATATCTTCATCCCTGCCGTTAACACGTTCAGCCCCACGCTGTCCGATTTAGTTTGGCGCGGTTCGTCGAGGGGCTAGCGCCGTCGCTGCGGCTGTCCGTTCCAATAGGGTTGAGCCGAGGCGGCCGGCGGCACGCCTTGCCCGATCGGATTGCTGAACGGATTGTTGCTGGGCTGCGTCGCCACGGCGCAGCAGTACGCGCCGTTCGCAGGGCGGGGTCGCCGTTGCTGCTGCGACTGGGCGAAGGCAGCGGTCGCGCACAAGAGGAGAGAGATCGCGAGGAATGATCGAAGCATGGGGGTGCCTTTCCGATCAGGGGAAACGTGGGATGGGCGTGGGTGTTCCCGAGTGGGTGGTCGATAGGGGGACTTCTTCAGTTTGCGATCGCGGGTGCACTCAATTGGCGCTTTCCGCGAAGCCCAAATGGCGACGACTCTCGATGAGTTTCGTGCACTGTCACCGTAATTCTGCACTGTCACCGTAATTCCTGGTTCGGCGAGTGATCAGAGCACGTCGAAGCGAAGGCTTGGTGCCTGACATCAAAAGTAGCTTGGTTCTATTTATGGTGGTAAAATGGCGGGAGATGCTCCTCGGAGGAGTGAGGCATGGAACAGTCGAAGGCCCCGGAAAACATTCTGATCGCAGACAGGCTGGAGTCGATAGAGCGCCATAGGCAGATAGTTGCATATCTCTTCGCGGCACATGGCGCCGGACTGGCCGCGTGTCTCTCGACCTTGAAAGACATGACGCCCCCATTGCAGCTGAAGGGCATTGGCTTTTTCATTGACTGTTTTGCCATCGGCTTTCTTCTGGCCGTGATCGCTTATGTTGCACGGGTCTTTCAGTTCGAGCACGCGCGAGCCGCTCGTTTTGACGGAAAACCAGACATAGACGAGACCACACGAGCTCTGACCCGGGTTTATCTTTATTGTGCCGCACTGTCTGCTGCCGTGTTGGTCGTTGTGCTGATCGCTGTAATCGTTCGCTTCCACGGTCTTTGAGGCGCATTACGGACTGAGGTGTCGTAATGACGTAGTCCGGACCAAGACGGCGATGCACGCAGCCGAGATGAATTGCCAATTCAATTGCCGTAGCGAATTACGCTGACAAGTCACTCGAATTACCGTGACAGTGCTGGACTGCATCCTGAAGTGAGGCACGGTAATTGCCGCCACAAAATCAACAGCTCTTCCTCTACTTCTCCTCCGCCGCCGTAGCCGTCGCCGGGCCTTCGCCCATGATCAGCAGCACGGCGTCCTCGTCCTTGGCGCCGTCCCAGTGCACCTGCTTGCCGGTGTGGGTGACGAAGCTGCCGGGCGGCATCGGCACGGTGCCGTGGTCGGGGTCGAATTTCGGACCTGAGCCGACCCACCAGGTGCCTTGCAGCACCACGATGTAGCGGTCGTTGGGATGGAAGTGCGGGCGGCTGAAGTGATTGCCCTTGGTCCACTTGTTGTAGACCATGTAGAAGCCCGCCTTGCTGGGGTCGCCGACCACCACCGCCGTTTGCGCGCCGCGCGCGTCGACCGGGCCCCAGGGGATCTTGTCCGGCAGTTTATAGGTGACGGCGGCGGGGTTGAGTTCGGCGGCGGAGCAGATGCTCAGGGTGCCGGCGAGGGCGAGCGGCAGCAGCAGAAGGCGCAAGGCGCAGCGTGTCGTCATGGGGACCCCCCTTGATCGGCGCCGGTTGGGTTGACGCCTTGTGGTTGCAGGGGATGCTAGCCCGTCCGGCCGTGAAGGCAAGCGCACAGCGCGCATGCGCGACCGTCTGCAACCGCTTCCAGAGGTCTTGCTGATGTCTCGCCGGCGATGGCCGGCCGGTTGAACCCCGCCGGAGGTGGTGGCGACCAAACGCCATGGCCGCGCTCGTTGCAGAACTCCTGTTTGATCTCGCCAGAAGCCTCATTGGTGACTGGCTGAGGCAGGCCGTACTGGCTGTTGGTGCCTGGCTCGAGACGAAGATTCAGGGCCGCACGGCACGCTTCGTCGTGGGAATACTTCTCGGGATCGCCGCTTATTTCCTCATTCCTGTTGTCACGGGGCTATTGGGATTGTGATGCCCTCGGCGAAGACGAATCTCATCATCGAATTGGCCGTCGGGGCGCTGATCTCGGCGACGCTCCTTGCTCTCGAACAGTCCACCGACTACGCGTTTCTGTCGCTGGAGTGGCCGGGCGTCTCCGCGGCCTATTTGTTCTGGGGAGCGGTCGGAGGCTCCGCCGCCGCAGGCATCGCCATTTCCTGGCTCGTGAATGCGCTCTGCTATGGTCTCGGTGCTTTCGCCGTTCTGAGTGTTCTCAAGCTGCTGATCCCGGCAAAGGCGTAGCGGAGATCCAGGCCATGACGAGGGCGGCATGAAGCGCTGGCTTGAAAGGCTCGGCAGGATTGCGACGGTCGCGGGGATTTGCGGGACCGTCGCGTGGCTCGTGCTTTTGGCGAGCTCTCCTCAGCAGCCCGATGCCGCTCATCCCGAACGTTACGCGCACCGGCACGAGGTCCGGTATGTGAGCGCGGGGACGGACCTGGCGCTCCAAATCCTGCTCGGCTCGAACTTCGTGCTGGCCCTGGTTGCGCTCGGGTGCCGCTTCGCGACCAGCGACAGGCGCGGTGGGATGTAGCGGCGCTCAGAATGATTCAAAGCCTGATCAGCGCGATCCTGGAAATGCTCCTGTCTGCCGCAGCGGGCGCCGTCATTAAATTCTTCGGTCTGGAAAACGCCGTCGAAATCGCAACCGTCATCATCGGCCTCGGCTTCATCGCGATCGGCTTCACCGCCTGTTTGCTGGGTCACTGAGGAGGGAGCGCCGTGACGTCGATCATCCTGCACGCGATTGCGGCCATGCTGCTGGAGGAGCGCTTCGGGCCGGCGTCCGGCGTCGGCGGCGTGACGACCGTGATGGCGATCCTGGTCCTGATCGCGTGGGCCGTGGCGGCTCACGAGGCGAGGTCGGGCCCGCGCGGTGTGGTGAACTGGATCGTCAGCATCATCGCCTCGGTCATCGGCGGCCTGGCTGCGCTGATCTTCATCTCGTTCGCCATCGACATGATGCTTCCGTTCCTTCCGATCGAAGGCTCGATCGACTCGTCGGAGCATCCGGTGAAGTATGTCCTGGTCGCAGCCACTGCGATCCTTGTCGTGCTGGGATCATGGATCCCGCTGCGAGCGACGAGAAGGCTTGACAAGGAAAAAGCCGCCCCCGACATTGCGGGAGCGGCCTTCGAAAAACAGTCTAAAGCGCGATGAGATTTGGATGAAGCGTCATCGCGCTTTGGGTTGTTGTTTACGCATGATCTTTCCGGAAAAGCACTTTTCCGGATCATGCTTTAGTGACCGGTGCCGGGCTTCGTCGTCTTCGGCAGCTTTCCGTCCTCGACGCGGCCTTCATTCCTGAGGTCACGCCCCTCCTGCGCCTTCTTCTGGCTCTCGGGGGACTTGCCGTGCTCGTGCAGCTCTTCCTTGACGTAACCGGCCGCTTCCTTCGCTTTACCTTCAACGCTCATCGCGATCTCCTCATCTTATGGGGAGTCAATTCGCGCGAACACGGACTGTTCCCGCGAACAGATCATTGCAGCGATGCGCTTGCGAGGAACCGAAGTCGTGACGGAACTACCGTGACAGTGCACACCATCGACGCCGTCCCTCAACGTGGCCGACATCGCCCAACATGAACCGGCATCGAATGCGAGTCGACCAAAGCGCATCTTCAGAAAGTCCCACGAGCTTCCATGCGGCGGCTTCTTGTTTTCGTCTTGATGTTCCCGTCGATCGCGATGCTGCTCCTGGACGCATTCGACGACGACACGCTGGTTGCCGACATGTTGCCCGGCATGATCTTGAGAGGATATCTGGTCGGCATCACGCCGGCGCTAGCGACAGCTCTCGTGGACTGGCTGCTCAGGCGGAAGAGTCATTTGTCCCGCGTGCTTCTGACGGCACTGTCCGGCTACGTGCTTGCGAGCGGCGCGGGCCTCTTGATGCGTGACGTGAGTGTCGTCGGGGCCTTGCAGCTCGGGCTTGCAGGTGCAATTCCGGCAGCCAGCGCACGATCCTAGCGCGCATCTCTTCCGGACATCGCACCGAAGCCCCGTGAATGGGTAGGGCGATCGCATATGGATTTCACGAGGATTGTCTGCGGGCTTGCTCCGCCTCTCCCGCTTGCGGGAGAGGCCGACGCGCCCCGGGCGATGCGAAGCATCGTCCCGAGCGCGGCGGGTGAGGGCTCTTTCCTCTTGGGGATTATCCCGTTGCGGAGACACCCTCTCCCCAACCCTCTCCCGCAAGCGGGAGAGGGAGCCCAGTGCCGATGCCGCCGCATCGTGCAAGCCATATGCGATTGCCCTGCGTGAATGTCGGAGGCGACTTGCGAAGGTGCGATGGTGCCGCGTTGCAACCGGCCGACGAGCGAAACCGTCTTTTACACGCCCGCCCGCTGATGTAGCTTGCACGCTGAGCCGCCAACGCGGTGTGCCGAAAAGCGTCAGTACCTGACGGCGTTTGTGCCCACGGCGGGCAATGACTCCATCATTTTCAGACCCCACCGTCGTGACGATCTAGCTCGTCACGATGCGCGTTTTCATGATTTCAGAAGGACGACAGCCATGCATTTCTGTCTTACGGGGCAATACACGCAACGCGCTCTCAATGCCATTCTTGAAAACCCGACGACCAATCGTCAGGAGGCGGCAGCCAAGCTGATCGAGGCGGCCGGCGGCAAGCTGGTCTCGATGTACAGCGTCGCCGCCGACGGACCCGGCGTTCTCGTGATTTTCGACGTGCCTGATCCGACTGCGGCACCGGCCATCTCCGGCCTGACCGTCACGGCGGGCACGTTGCAGAACGTGAAGCTGATGCGGCTGTTCACCCAGGACGAGATCAAGCAGGTGCGGCAGAACGCGGCCAAGCTGCGTTCGTCCTACAAGCCGCCGGGCGGCTGATCTTTCGAGCTTACCGCGAAAAAATGCGAGACCGCCGCTCGTCACCTCGAGCGGCGGTCTTGCGAAAGTTAGGCCGCAATCCGCTGCTCGTCCGGAGCCGTCAGGTGCTTGAGCACTTCGGCATGCTCGAGGTCGGGGACCGCGATGGCGGTGTGGCTGTACATCGCGCTCGTCCGCGATGTTGCGATCCTGTCGAGGATCTCCTTGCCCTTGATGACGTGCAGGCCCATGCCCTCCCGGGTGGGGAAAATCGCCAGCACCACGTCATAGGCGGCGATGACGGCTCTGAGGGCTTCGGCCTTGTCTTCGGCGACGTCGACGAAAATACGAACGTCAGCCGCGAGTTCACGCAGCTCGTGAAAATCCAGCACTTTGGGGGTACTCCAACGCAACGATACTGACGCGGAGCTTGGAGCCGTTAGGTTACTGAAGTCTGAACAATTTTATTCGAGTCACAGGTTTCACGATGAGGTGAGCCCTCGCGGGGACGGCGTGCGAATTGAATATCTCGCCCATCGAACTTGGGATATCCTTTCAACTGGCAAATAGCGGAGAGCGGCCGTGCGAAAAGCTGTCGTGATTGCGTTCCTGGCGCTCGGTCTGACGCCGGCGTTGGCGCAGGACGCTGCGAAAGCGCCTGATGAGAAAAAGCCTGATCCGAAATCGGACAATTGCTTCTACACCGTCGGGACCCAGGCGATCCAGGTCCCGATCGGCGCGAGTGTGTGTCGGCGTCAACCCGCGCCCTATAACGACAAATATTCGCTGCTTCGATGCACCCCGCCGCTCGACGAGCTCGCGAGCGACGTCAAGCGGGGCGATGCACGCTGCGACCGCTACGATGAACGAGAGTAGTCGGGTCTGACAGCTCGCCCATCGCAAGATGCGGCCCGGCGGCGGGATCGACTCGACGCGCCGCATTTGATGTGCACCCGCATTCGACGGGCTCCGACGGCCCAGATTTTGCCGCAAAGCGAGGCCTCATCCCGGAGAGCCCCGGCTTGCGTTTTGGGCCCCGATGCGGTCTAAGCCGCGTCACTTCATGACCACCGGCATGAATCAGAAGCGCGCGACCCGCGGGTTCGACCGCGTCCTTGAGCAGGGTTTGCTCGCGCGCACAGAAGGAATTCAAATATGGCGAAGATGACCAAGACCCAATTGATCGATGCAATTGCGGAAGGCACGCAGATCTCGAAGAACGACGTGAAGTCGGTGATCGAGTACATGGCGACGGTCGGCTACAAGGAGCTCAACGAGTCCGGCGAGTTCGTCATTCCCGGCTTCGTGAAGATGTCGGTCGTGAACAAGCCCGCCACCGAAGCGCGGATGGGCGTCAATCCCTTCACCAAGGAGCCGATGCAGTTTGCCGCCAAGCCGGCCAGCAAGTCGGTGAAGGCCTCGCCGCTGAAGGTCGCCAAGGACGCGGTCTGATCCGGCCACCCCTTGGATTCTTGTTTGAGCATGATCTTTTCGGAAAGCCGCTGCGCACTTTGCGCTGACGCGGCCCTCCGGGTCCGGATCATGCCCTAGAGCGTTTTCGAGCGAAGTGGATGCCGGTTCGCGTGAAGAAAACGCGTCAAAACAAGAATCTAGAGCTTCGGTTCTGATTCAATCAGAACCGAAAATGCTCTAGGCGCTCCACAAGAAAAACCCCGCGCTTTCGCACGGGGCCTTCTCGCCGACGGCGATGGGATTTCAGCGCCTGGCCGTCAGCCGTACCTTTAACTTAAGGTTGAAAATCCAAAAAGCAACAGCGCCGCGTCGACGGAGTATCTTCGTCAGGCGGCGCTGCCATATTGACTGGGCGCTGAAATCCCCAGTCTTCATGGGTGCGCGTGACCGCCAAAAGGTTCAATGCGACGTCCACCGAAATCGCGCGCGGGGGACTGGACTTTTTGTTCTCATTTTGTTCTAGTCGAGTCATCAGCTTTGGAGGTGACTCATGACCGTCGAAAAACAGCGCGAAGTGATCAGGCTCTGGAACGAGCTGCGGAAGGTCGAGGGCCCCGCGGCAGAAGAGCTCCGCATCCAGATCCTGGAATGCTTTTCCGAGAAGGGCAAAGGCAAGCGGGCGGCTTGATTCGGCGTCGGCGAAAGCCGCGACATCCGTCAGGCGCGATCTCGTTTCGGTTACGCGCCTGACGGGCCCGTCGATGAGGCGCGATTTGCGATCGCGATGACGCGATCGTCGTGGAATTCCTGTCGACAGAGAACTGCTGTCGATTGCGGTGTGGTGATGCGTGCTTCACCGATCGTTAGGAGTCGCTCCGCACGGATTTTCTCGATTCCGATTCGTTCTTTGCGAACGAAATGGAGTCGGATGCAGAACATCTCGTGCCTGCCGGCGCGCGTGTCTCAGAACGAAGCAGCGTGATGCTTCGCACGGTCGCGTCCTCAATGCCTCGCGTAGAAACATGCGCGAGGGAGAGCGACATGGATGCCTGCTGGTTTGTCGAGATGTTCGTCGAGATCGCAAAGCTGTTCTGGTACGACCGGCATCCGCGGTTGCGCAAACGCAGGCCATCGGTGCCGCAGATGCCGCCGCCATCACGAAGGTTCGAAGAGGCGAGGTGATCGGCGGCAGAGAGGGCATGCTCGTTTGCGTGCAAACGAATCGTTAAGACCTGCTCCACGCCGATTTCTGCGATTCCGATTCGTTCTTCGAGAACGAAATGTAAGCGAAGCTGGAACAAAACCGGTCGCTGCACTCTCCGAGCCGCCGTCCTTTCGCCTCGACGCTGGTCATGTCCGGAGCTATCGTCCGGATGCGCGGGCGCCAGCCATGAAGAACGGACTTTATTCCATCCACATCCACATGCTCGACGGCGTGAAGGGCCGCGACAGCGGCATCCTGATCCTGCGTGACGGCGCGCTGCTCGGCGGCGGGCCTTACTTCTGGTCGCGTGGGTCGTACAGAGTGGGCGAGGGCGGTTCGAACAGCGGGACCTGGAAGGGCGAGCTTGCCACCAACCAGCATACGCCGTTCGAGGATGCCTTCGTGCGGCCGCTGTTCGGCGGGCAGGAGGCCACGAGCGGCTTTTCCGGGACGTATCGCGACGACGAGGCCGAGGTGTTCGGCACCGTGCTGGTCGGCGGCAATCGCAGCCTGAGCTTTCGCGCGACGCTGAAGCGGCTCGCCGACATCTGAACCGCGCGCGCAAGCTCCTAACGAAAGCTTGCGCCAAAGGGGATAACCCTATTTGGTTAGGTTAAAAGCCCAATCGCGTTGCGCGCGCCGCTGCCTAGAGTAGGTGTTCTTGCAAGGACAAGAACGACTTTGCCAAGAAGCGGATTTCGACATGAGGCCATTTTCAGAACCGTCATTTCATCAAGGCGACCGGCACACCTACCGCCGCGTCGCAATCGTCGGCTCGCTGTTCTGCCTCGCTTTCGTGGTGATCAGCTTCTCGCTGCGGCCGCAAGCCGAGGACACGCGTGTCGCGGTCAAGGCCGACCGCCTGGTGCGCACCGCCGGCCAGGCGCCGCACGCGAACTAACGCTCGCCGCCAATGATGTGATCCTCGGCGGATTCGTCGGAGCACCCGACGCCCGCCGTCGCGAGCGCCACGAAGCCGGCATAGCCGGTCAGGTTGAGCAGAATTTCAAGCCATGCGGGCATGACTGGCCTCTTCTTCTCTTGACGCTAGCCCAACGTGCGCCGCTGGCGCGGGTTCCCGGGATAGTTGCGTCAGAGCGGGGAGGAGGGGTCGAGCCGCCGGCCGAGGGTCGCAACGGATTCGCTCGAGGGCTGCTCCTTCAGGAACTCGGCGATGGCGCGCGCGAGCTCGCCGTCGCTCATCGGCGTCGGCGGCGGGCGCAGCGTGCCGACCCCGAAGCTGCGGACGATCTCGTCGTAGTGCTGATCGCCGGATCTGGGAACCAGCCTGCGAATGCGCGCCAGCAAAGCGGATATCGGCACTCTCTCCTCCTTGATCGTCCGCCCCGCTGGCAGAAGCTTGCGTCTGCTGCCATGGGCTCCCGTGAAACTGAAAACCCCGCCAGCACCGCGGAGGATGCTGACGGGGTTCTTCGTGCTGTCGCCTCAACCCGGATGGCGGAGGCTCCCGCACTTGTGAGGTCAATCCGCGTCAGGCGCTTTCGTTCCCGTTGTCTCGATTTTTTTTTGACCGCCGCCGGTTCCGCACTGCACGCAACCATCGCAGGCGCTGGTCGTTATCGTCGGGAGTACGCGAAGGAGGAGAGCATGAAGAAGACACTGGCAGTTCTGGCCACCGTCGCGGCCGTCGGCGTAACTGCGATCGCGGCGCCTGCGCCCGCCGAGGCGCGCGGCCGCGGCATCGGACCGGGCCTCGCATTCGGCCTCGCCGCCGGCGCGATCACCGCGGGCGCCGTCGCCGCGTCCCACCCCTACGGCTATTATGGACCGGGCTACGGCTATTACGACTACGGCCCTGGCCCGTACGCCTATTACGGTGGACCGTATTACCGGCACCACTACTACCGTCACTGGTAGCGTCTTAACAAACGAAAAGCCCGGAGCCATGCTCCGGGCTTTTTTTCATGCGCGGTATCAGGCGTGATTACGGCCAGAGCGAGGGCCGTTCCGCCTTGCGGGCATTGTCGAGCGTCGACACGAAATACTCTTCACGCTCGCGCTTGAATTTTTCCTGCGTGGCACGGAAGGCGGCGACACGGGCGGCGATCTCTTCACGTTCGCGGATTTTGCGTTGCTCGTCCTCGGTCATTGTCAAATCCCCTCTACACCTGAGTATGAGTGCACTGCTGGACTCAAGCACTGCCGCCGCATCATCTTGAGTCGCGTAAACACATGCATTGGCGCTTCTGATTGGGGCGTCAATGGGGAGGAGGCATTGCAGGATTGTGATATGCGAAGGTCGGAAGAAATTGCCGAGCGCGTCGCGTTCGCGCTTGATAAGAGTGTCAGCGATCTTGTCGCTTGCGCCTGCTGCAGCTAGGCAAAAATGGATTCGGGAAGGCCGCTCATGATTGCATCGGATCTTCGCAGCGGCGTCGAGCGGCTCGGCAACATGATCGCCGAAGCCAAAACCATCGTGCCGTTCACCGGCGCCGGCATCTCGACCGAATCCGGCATCCCCGACTTCCGCTCGCCGGGCGGGCTCTGGACCCGCTACCGACCGATCGAGTTCGGTGAGTTCGTCGCGAGCCAGGAGGCGCGCGACGAATCCTGGCGCCGCCGCTTTGCGATGGAGGAGGTGTTCGCGGCGGCGAGGCCAGGCCGCGGCCATCGCGCGCTCGCCTCGCTCTACCGCGCCGGCAAGATTCCCGCCGTGATCACCCAGAACATCGACAATCTGCACCAGGCCTCGGGCTTCGCGCCAGAGCATGTGATTGAACTTCACGGAAATACCACTTATGCGCGTTGCATCGGATGCGGGCAGGCCTATCCGCTCGACTGGGTGAAACGCCGCTTCGACGACGACGGCGCCGCACCCAATTGCACCGCGTGCGACGAGCCGGTGAAAACCGCCACGATTTCATTCGGCCAGATGATGCCCGAGGACGAAATGCAGCGGGCAACCGAGCTGTCGCGGGCCTGCGACCTCTTCATCGCGATCGGTTCCTCGCTCGTGGTGTGGCCTGCGGCGGGCTTTCCGATGATGGCGAAGAACGCCGGCGCGCGTCTCGTGATCATCAATCGCGAGCCGACGGAGCAGGATGACATCGCCGACCTCGTGATCCACCCATCGGCGAAACCTTCGGGCCCTTTGTCGGTAATTGAGGCAAAGATTTGATTCGTGCCTGTGCAAGCTGTTCATAGGTTCCGGCGAATCTCTTTTTTGTCTATGCCTCGCAACCGGGAGTGTTATCTTTTGAGTCGGAAGATTCGCGTCGCGTCGAATTGAGAATATTCTCTTAAGACGCGTGATTCGAGCGCCGCCAATGTGGCGGGTTGCATGGCATGTGTGGGGTCCGGGGTTATGGGGTCGTCGGACGGATTTGAGTCCAAGAAGGTCGGAGTTCCCGCGGTCGGCGAGCACGGCGGCGCCGGTCGCGACAGCGCGCTCAATCCCTTCACCGGACTTGGTGAGGGCAGCGCCAACCTCGTCGAGGTTCACGGCGTCATCAAATGGTTCGATGCCTCAAAGGGCTACGGCTTCATCGTTCCGGACAATGGCTGGCCCGACGTGCTCCTGCACGTTACCGTGCTCAGGCGCGACGGCTTCCAGACCGCCTATGAGGGCGCCCGCATCGTCGTCGAGTGCATCCAGCGCGCCAAGGGCTATCAGGCCTTCCGCGTGGTCTCGATGGACGAATCGACCGCGATCCATCCGGCGCAGATGCTGCCGCCGCGCACCCACGTCACGGTCACCCCGACAAGCGGGCTGGAGCGGGCCCAGGTCAAATGGTTCAATCGGCTGCGCGGCTTCGGCTTCCTCACCTGCGGCGAGGGTACGCCCGACATCTTCGTGCACATGGAGACGCTGCGCCGCTTCGGCATGACTGAGCTGCGGCCCGGCCAATATGTGCTGGTCCGCTTCGGGCCCGGCTCCAAGGGCATGATGGCGGCCGAGATCCATCCCGAAACCGGCTCGCCGGGATTGCAGTCGCACTAAAGCGCGATGAGGGATGAATCGTCATCGCGCTTTAGGTTGTTGTTTGAGCATGATCTTTCCGGAAAACCGCTTCGCACTTTTCCGGATCATGCTTTAGCTCTTCCATTCCCGGAATCGTGACAAGAGGCGCGCCGGCGGACCGGCGCGCCTCTGGCTTTTGTCATGATCGCCGCGTAAGGACTGTCCCAGTCCTACCCGCTCCGAGTGCCATTTCATGACTTTTGCCATGTCTTTTCCCATGCGTCTCGCCATGGGTTTTGCCAAAAGCCTTGCCGCCATTCTCGTCATCGCCAGCCTCGCCGCCGCCAATGCCGCCAGCTTCCAGCCGCTCGAGATCGTCACCAAGAACGGCGTGCAGGTGTTCTCGGTCGAGATGGCGACGACCGAGGAGGAGAAGCAGACCGGCCTGATGTACCGCAAGGAACTGGCCGACGGCAAAGGCATGCTGTTCGACTTCAATCCCGAGCAGGAAGTGTCGATGTGGATGAAGAACACTTATGTCCCGCTCGACATGATCTTCATCCGCGCCGACGGCCGCATCCTGCGCATAGCCGAGAACACCGAGCCGCTGTCGACCAAGATCATCTCGTCGGGAGGGCCCGCCCGGGCCGTGCTGGAGGTGGTGGCGGGAACGGCGCAGAAATACGGCATCCGCCCCGGTGACCGCGTCGGTCACCCGCTGTTCGGCAGCAAATAGCACCGCCCGGCGGGGGGCCGTTGCCAGCCTTGCTGGCGCCGGTTTGTAAGCTTGCTGGCGCCTTTGGAAGCGTGTATCGACGGGGCTCACCGGACATTCGGGGTATAGCGCAGCCTGGTAGCGCGGCAGTTTTGGGTACTGCAGGTCGTTGGTTCGAATCCAGCTGCCCCGACCAGTCCCGAGGTTGAACCTCCTTCATTTCCCTCGAGATCCCAACCAACCGGCCCCGTTTGGGTATTGCCGGCGGAACGCGGCCTGCGCCGCCCCGCACGGGAGATGCGGGCATCACGCAACCTCCGCGACAGCTCGGCCTGCTAGGACCGCTGCATGGGCAATGAGGAATGTCGGGACATGTTGAAAGCTTTCGCCGGCGCGGCGCTCGCCGCTCTTTCGGCCACCGCCGCATCTGCGGCCGATCTTGCGCTGCAAGCACCTCCCACGGCGTCCGTCGTCTTCAACTGGACCGGGTGCTAAGTCGGCGGTCATGTCGGCGGCGTCGCGAGCGGCGATCGCACGATCAACAGCGCCGGGGGGACGGTCGACTTTGGCGCCGCCGGTCTTGTCGGTGGCGGGCAGGCCGGCTGCGACCATCAATTCGCATCCAACTGGGTCGTCGGCGCTGAAGGCCGCGCCGCATGGTCGAGCCTTTCGAGCCATCATGCGAGCAGTGTCAGATTTCCCACGTTCGGCAACCTCGCCGTGCCATCGCGGTTCGGCCTCAAGAACGATTTTCTCGCCTCGGCCACAGCACGGCTCGGCTATGCCTATGGCTTGGGCTGGCTGATCTATGCGCGGGGTGGCGTCGCCTGGACGCACGAGAAGATCGATGATGCGTATACCAGTCCGGCCACCGGCTTCGCGATCGATCCCAGCGCGTCGGTCATGCGGACCGGCTGGACCTTGGGCGCCGGTGTGGAATGGGCGTTCGCGTCAAGTTGATCGGCCAATGTCGAATATAATTACTACGACTTCGGCACGAAGAGCCCGATACAGCTGATCAGCCCGTCCGAAAGCATCACCGTGGCCCACCTCAAGGACACGATCCATGCCGCGACGGTCGGTTTGAACTATCACTACTGACGTGATCGGGAGCGGTCGGCCGCTAGGGCATCAGAACAGCTGCCGATCGATGCGGCGCCAGATGATCCAGGCAATGCGGCCCATCGTATCCTGAAGAAGCTGCGCGATCGCTGCCCGAAGCGCTCTCACGCCGGGGCGCGTGTTTGTCGCGCGTGGCGACTTCTGCACGATATTTCAGGGGATTGCGATGAGGCGCGCGGCGGCGAATTACCAAAGCTTCATCGAACCTTTGCTCGTCGCCATAGACATATGGGTGTTGGGGATTTCAGCGCCCAATGCCTAAACGGACGCCGCCAAGCGATAATACTCCGCTTGCGCGGCGTTGCGCTTTTCAAAGCATGGTCCGCGATCAGTTCGAGGCGTACCAGCCGAGCGGAAACGGCAGCAATGGCCAGACCAGATGGTTGTCGTTGGCGGCCTTCGGCGGCACCTGGATGGATATCTTGATCAGCGGAGCAGGCGGCGTCGAGCGCACCGCCAAGCGCAGACATGCACATTGCAAATTCATTGTGGTCGTCCCGCCCGATCAATACTTTTCAGAATTCCAGCACGCTCAAAAGTCAACGTCGTTTAGAAATCACCACGCGTCCAAAATGGCGCGCTCATTCTCAAATGGTGCACGCATTCTAGAAAAATCGGCATCCGCTTTCAACCAGTCCGGACGGCTGTAGTAAGGTTGACCAGTTAGGTTAAGACAGAGCGGTTGTTGCGGAAGTCCCGGCGATCACTATCAAATTGGTCCCTGGCTCGCGACGGGGGTACCTCCAATGGGTGCTCACACAAGATCACAGTTCGTCGCGGCGCTCGTATCGCGTGAGTTCTGCGTCATGTCTTTCGATCGCAACGTCCAAACCGTCGGTTCGCAGTCGAACTGGACCGAGATCTGGCACCTCTGGACCGTGATCGTGCCGCGCCGCTCGATCAACGGGCAGCTCGTGTACGGCAAGGTGTGGCGCCGCCACGACGGCCGCGACTGGATCTACAAGAAGTTCACCGAGTTCGACGGCGAAGAGGCGGCCTGAGGCGGCATCGCCGCCATCAGGCGCAGTATCGCTGCCGCGAGCTCAGGCAGCCTTTGCCGGCGAAGCGGCCGCAGGCTTGGCCGGCGGCGGCGGCTTCAGCGGCTTGTCCTGCTTCTTCGACCAGGAAATATAGTAGGCCACCGTCGTCATGATCGCGATGCCGGCGATGCTGACGAAGAGCTGTGCGAACAGCGAGCCCGAGCTCATCGACAGCTCGAAATGGCCGACGAAGGACAGGAACACGCCGACGCAGAACACGGCGAGCGACTGCTGGCCGCAGACGATGACCGGATCGAAGATCTTCCATTCGAGGCCCGGCCAGTCCTTCGGCACGAAGCGGATCACCAGGATCACGATCACGACGAAGTGGATGAAACGATAGGGCGCGAGGTTGGTCTTGTCGTTTGGGTTGAAGGCCGAGAACAGCCATTCCGGAAACATGCCGCCGAGGCTCGGAAAGCGGCCGGCCATGGTCATGACCAGCGCGAAGGCGAGATAGGCGAGGCAGAGCCACAGCGTGATCTGCGAGTTGATCAGCGCGCCCGAGCGCCGCGCGCCGCCCATGGCGCACCAGGCGCCGAACACGAACAGCACTTGCCAGCAATAGGGGTTGAAGTACCACTGGCCGGCCGGATAGGCGGTCAGATTCCAGCCGAAGTGACGCGCGGCCAGCCACAGCGCGATGGAGAGCCCCATCGTCAGGTCGGGCTTGCGCAGCATGAACCACAGCACCGGCGGAAACAGCCCCATCAGCACGATGTAGAGCGGCAGCACATCGAGATTGAGCGGCTTGAAGCGCAGGAACAGGCCCTGGCGCAGCGTCTCGGTGGCGTTGTCGACGAGGCCGGCGACGTTGAACTCGTTGATCATATCGGAATCGCCGAAGCGCAGCGCGAGATAGCTGATCGAGGCGATGTAGATCACGAACAGGATGATGTGGGCGACGTAGAGCTGCCAGACCCGCTTGGTCAGGCGCGTGGCGCCGACGATGAAGCCGCGTTCCAGCATCATCCGTGCATAGACGAAGGAGGCGGTGTAGCCGGAGATGAAGACGAACAGGTCCGCGGCGTCGGAAAAGCCGTAGTTGCGCGTCGTGATCCAGTTCACGACGTTGTCGGGGATGTGATCGAGGAAGATCGCCCAATTCGCGACGCCGCGAAACAGGTCGAGCCTGAGGTCACGGCCTTTCTCGGGGAGCGTTGCGCTGACGTTCAGGAAGGCCATGCGACGGGAGCTTTCGTAGGGGGCGGATACGCTGAGGTCGGCGAGGCGGGGGCACCGGGCGGGGTCCCGGGGCGGACGGCGGGTACACAATTGTCACGGTGCAGCATAATGACTATACCCGTCGGTGACGGGCACCCAAGGGACTGGAATCACCGAACAGTTCCCGATCGGTGTCTCTATACTATCCCTGAAGTTTCCACCAACTGCCACCCTGACGCATCGAAATCGAACGAAAAGACCAAGAGGCCGGACCACCCATGACCGCACGCATTTTCAAGCCCGCCAAGAACGCGATGCAATCCGGCCGGTCCAAGACCAAGGAATGGCAGCTCGACTACGAGCCCGAGCAGCCGCGCTCGGTCGAGCCGCTGATGGGCTGGACCTCGTCCGGCGACATGAAGCAGCAGATCACGCTGCGCTTCCACACCAAGGAAGAGGCGGTCGCCTATTGCGAGCGCAAGGGCATCGCCTACCAGGTGATCGAGCCCCAGGATTCGATCCGCCGCCCGGTCGCCTATGCCGATAATTTCTCGTTCCGCCGCGGCGAGCCCTGGACGCATTGATCCGAGGCAAACTCTATCGGCACGTCATGCCCGGGCTCGTCCCGGGCATCCACGTTTTTGGGGGAGCGGGAAAGAACGTGGATGGCCGGGACAAGCCCGGCCATGACGAAAGAGCGTGTCCAGCCCCAAGCTCTTGGCACCAATCTCGCCCCGTGCTTCGCTGCCTCCGATGACGGGACCATGACGAGGTGGGGGGATGGCCGGGCGTGACCAGCTCGACGGCGTCGATCTGAAAATTCTTTCCGAGCTGCAGCAGGACGGGCGGGTGCGCAACAACGAGCTGGCGCTGCGCGTCGGCGTGTCCGCACCAAACTGCCTGCGGCGGCTGAAATCGCTGTTCAGCCGCGGCGTGATCCGGGCGGTGCGCGCGGTCATCGACGAGCGGCTGCTCGGCTATGAGGTGGTGTCGTTCGTCTCGATCCAGCTCGGCAGCCAGGCTCAGCCAGTGCTGGAGGCGTTCGAGAACTCGATCGCCGCGATCCCGCGCATCCAGCAGTGCTGGCGCATCTCGGGCGACACCGACTACCTCCTGAAATGCGTCGCGCCGAGCGTCGAGAGCATGCGCCAGCAGCTCCTTCACTTTGCCGCGATGCCCGACGTGAAGAACGTCCGCAGCTTCCCGGTGCTGGGCGTCGCCAAGGACGTGCCGCTGCCGGTGCAGGAGCTGGCGGTCGCCTCAGCGGGCTAGGGGACATCTCACTTTCCGGCGAGGATTTCATAAAGAGGAAGCTGCGATCCTGTCATATAGTTTAGTAACTCACCTAACTGTGACATGTTATTTACGAAGCCCTGCAATGCGCCGGGGCGCGATTGCCGGCGCCCGGGCGCGGCCTAGATGCAAGGTGTGAACCCCGGCCTGCGTCGCATGCCGGGGGCGCTTTTGTGGGACCCTTTAAGCAGGAAAAGACAGCATGACTCCGACCTCGAAGACGTTCGTCGCGTCCGCCGCGACGCTGTTTGCATCTGCGTTTTTGATGATGACCGCGCCGGCGGCGAAGGCCGACGACTACTGCATCACCAACGGCGCCCAGGCCGCGCATGGCTGCGGCTATCCGACGATGGAAGCCTGCCGTCAGGCGGCCGGCGGCATCGGCGGCTCGTGCTCGCAGGCCGGTGGCTCGTCGAAGGCCAGCAACGACGCGCTCGCCTTCCAGCCGAAGCAGACGAAACAGCCCAAGGCTCGCCAGGGCGCGCAGAATTAACGCCTGACATCGAGACCCGATCCAGGACATTGCGGCCTCCGGGAGCGATCTCGGAGGCCGTCAATTCATGACAGGCAGATGATGGTCCGCCTCATCGATATCTTCCGCGAAACTCGCGCGGCGAGGCGCCGGTCCAGGTGCGGAAGGCGCGGGAAAAGCTCTTCTCGTTGCGGAAGCCCGCGATCTCCGCGATCCGCTTGATTGGCGTGCGGCCGCGCATCAGTTCCTGCTTGGCGAGCTCAAACTTTGCTTCTTCCTTAAGATCGCGCAGCGAGGTTGCTTCCTCGCGCAGGCGGCGGTGCATGGTGCGGGTGGAGAGCGCGAGTTCGCTTGCGACATCCTCGGCGCCGAGACTGCGGCCGCGCGCATGGCGGAGCACGCGGCGGACGCGCTCGACCAGCAGGCGGTCGCGCCGATAGGGCAGCACGGTCAGCCGCAGCGCGCCCTTGAGCATGCTGTCGAGATCGGCGGCGCTGCGCGTCAGCGGCAACGACAGATAGTGCTTGTCGAAGACGATGCGCGCGCCATCCGCATCGAAGCTCAAGGTCCGGCAGAAAATGGTCGGGTAGACCGAGACGTGGCCGGGCTCGGAGTAAGGGAATTCCGCCGCGCGCAGCGCGATCGCGGAATCGATCGCCCAGCAGGAGAAGCCGAGGATATAGCGGAGCAGGGTGACCAGGCAGAATTCGCGCAACGGTCCGAGATCACGCTGCTCGCGGATGGCGATGGTCGCGATCTCGCCACTGACCGAGAGCTCGAACAGCACGTCCTCGGTGAGCAGGCGGTGATGGCGGCACCAGCGCTTGAGGGCGACCTCGAGATTGGGCGCCGTGATCGAGGCGCGGCACAGCATGCCATAGGTGCCCCATGGCAGCCGGCGCGAGAACCAGCCGAGCGCCTCGTCGTCGAGCTCGCGCATGGCATGGCCCGCCAGCGCCTCGAACTGGGCGGCGGTCACCCGCCCGTCGCCGGACCGAACCAAGTCATCGGTGACCTGTCCCTTGGCCAGCGCGCCGGCAGGATCCCGCCCGTAGCGACCATAGGCGGCGACCACGCCGCGGACAAAGGCGGCGGGGGTCATGGCGCGGCGGGGCATCGCTGTCGCGGCTTGAAAGGGCATGAAAAATCCTCGCCAAACTTGGCGGAAAATGCAACCTTTTCGACCGAAGCGGCGCCCGGGCGGGGGTAGGTTCGGGCTCGACAAGAAGACGGAGGAATCGCCTTGAACATCCCGAGCATCGACTTCGATCTGGGCGAAGACATCGGCATGCTGCGCGACACCGTTCGCGCCTTCGTGGAAGCGGAGGTCGCCCCGCGCGCTGCCGAGGTCGAGAAAGCCAATCTGTTCCCGGCCGACCTCTGGAAGCGCTTCGGCGACCTCGGTCTGCTCGGGATGACCGCGCCGGAGCAATATGGCGGCTCGAACATGGGCTATCTCGCCCACATCGTCGCCATGGAGGAGATTTCGCGAGGCTCGGCCGCCGTGGGCCTGTCCTACGGCGCGCACTCCAATCTCTGCGTCAACCAGATCCGCCGCAACGGCACCGATGCGCAGCGACAGCGCTATCTGCCGAAGCTGATCTCAGGTGAATATGTCGGCGCGCTGGCGATGTCCGAGCCCGGCGCCGGCTCCGACGTCGTCTCGATGAAGCTGCGCGCCGACAAGCGCGGCGACCGCTACGTGCTCAACGGCTCGAAAATGTGGATCACCAATGGCGGCGATGCCGACGTGCTGGTGGTCTACGCCAAGACCGATCCGGAGGCCGGCCCGCGCGGCATGACCGCCTTCCTGATCGAGAAAGGTTTTAAAGGCTTCACCCACGGCCAGCATCTCGACAAGCTCGGCATGCGCGGCTCCAACACCTATCCCTTGTTCTTCGACGAGTGCGAGGTGCCCGAGGAGAACGTGCTGGGCAGCGTGGGCGAGGGCGTCAAGGTGCTGATGTCCGGTCTCGACTACGAGCGCGCCGTGCTCTCGGGCGGCCCGCTCGGCATCATGGCGGCGTGCATGGACGCGGTGGTGCCCTACATGCACGAGCGAAAACAGTTCGGCCAGCCGATCGGCGACTTCCAGCTGATGCAGGGCAAGCTCGCCGACATGTATTCGACCTGGCAGGCGACGCGCGCCTATGTCTACGCCGTGGGGCGAGCCTGCGACCGCGGTGGCCACGCCCGCACGCTTCGCAAGGATGCGGCGGCGGCGATCCTCTATTCCGCGGAAAAGGCGACGTGGATGGCAGGCGAGGCGATCCAGGCGCTCGGCGGCGTCGGCTATACGTCCGAGTTTCCGGTCGGACGGCTCTGGCGCGATGCCAAGCTGTACGAGATCGGCGCGGGGACATCCGAAGTGCGCCGCATGCTGATCGGCCGCGAATTGATGTCCGAGACGGCCTAAACCCTCCACCATGAAATGGCCGCGACGCCTTGCCCGCGGCCTCTCACCACGTCACACCAGACCGCGGGATCACATGCCGCTCCATTCCAGCATCGATACGTCTTCATCGGACTTTGCGCGCAATTCGGATGCCATGCGCGCGCTCGTCGCCGACTTGCGTGAAAAGCTGAGCCAGGTTGCCGGCGGCGGCGGCGAGGCCTCCCGCAACCGCCACACGTCGCGCGGCAAGATGCTGGCGCGCGAACGCGTCGACCTGCTGGTCGATGCCGGGACGTCGTTCCTGGAGCTGTCGCCGCTCGCGGCCTACGGCCTCTATGGCGGCGACGTGCACTCGGCGAGCGTCGTCACCGGCGTTGGGCGCATCGCTGGTCGCGAATGCGTTGTTGTCGCCAACGATGCCACCATCAAGGGCGGCACCTACTATCCGATGACCGTGAAGAAGCATCTGCGCGCGCAGGACATCGCGCGGCAGAACAATCTGCCTTGCGTCTACATGGTCGATTCCGGCGGCGCCTTCCTCCCGCTGCAGGACGAGATCTTTCCGGACGAGCGGCATTTTGGCCGCATCTTCTACAACCAGGCCCAGATGTCCTCACAGGGCATTCCGCAGATCGCGATCGTGATGGGCTCCTGCACCGCCGGCGGCGCCTATGTGCCGGCGATGTCGGACGAGAGCATCATTGTGCGAAATCAAGGCACCATCTTCCTCGGCGGCCCGCCGCTGGTGAAGGCCGCGACCGGCGAGGTCGTCAGCGCGGAAGAGCTCGGCGGCGCCGACGTGCATTCGCGGCAGTCGGGCGTGACGGACCACTATGCGCAGAACGACGCGCACGCGATCGGCATCGCCCGCCGCATCGTCGGCACGCTGAAGCCGTCGGTGCGGCCCAACCTCAACATGAATCCGGCGCGCGATCCGCTGTTTGCGGCGGAGGAGATTTACGGCGTGGTGCCGGTCGACGGCAGAAAGCCGTTCGATGTGCGCGATATCATCGCCCGGCTGGTCGACGGCTCCGAGTTCGACGAGTTCAAGAAGCTCTACGGCACGACGCTGGTGTGCGGCTTCGCCCATATCTGGGGTTTTCCAGTCGGCATCATCGCCAACAACGGAATTCTGTTCAGCGAAAGCTCGCTGAAAGGCGCGCACTTCATCGAGCTGTGCTGCCAGCGCGGCATTCCCCTGGTGTTCCTGCAGAACATCACCGGCTTCATGGTCGGCAAGAAATACGAGGCCGGCGGCATTGCGCGCGACGGCGCCAAGCTCGTGACGGCGGTTGCGACCGCTTCGGTACCAAAATTCACCGTGGTGATCGGCGGCTCCTATGGCGCCGGCAATTACGGCATGTGCGGCCGCGCCTATTCTCCGCGCTTCCTCTGGATGTGGCCGAACGCGCGCATCTCGGTGATGGGCGGCGAGCAGGCTTCAATGGTGCTGAGCCAGGTCCGGCGTGACAATATCGAGGCCAAGGGCGACAGCTGGTCGAAGGAGGCGGAAGATAAGTTCCGCGAGCCCATCCGCGCGCAATATGAGCATCAGGGGCATCCCTATTACGCGACCGCGCGGCTCTGGGACGACGGCGTGATTGACCCGGCCGACACCCGCCTCGTGCTCGGCCTTGGCCTCTCGGCCGCCTCGAATGCGCCGATCGAGCCGACGAAGTTCGGCCTGTTCAGGATGTGATGCGATGGACCGCTCAAAGCTCTACCGCCGTTTTCGCACGCTCCTGATCGCCAACCGCGGCGAGATCGCCTGCCGCGTCATCCGCACCGCGCGCGCCATGGGCCTGCGCACGGTCGCGGTCTATTCCGAGGCCGACCGCGACGGCATGCATGTCGCGCTCGCGGACGAAGCCGTGCTGCTCGGGCCGGCGCGCGCCCGCGACAGCTATCTCAATGTCGAGCGGCTGATCGAGGCCGCGAAGAAGACCGGCGCCGAGGCCGTGCACCCCGGCTACGGCTTCCTGTCCGAAAATGCCGAATTCGCGCAGGCCTGCTACGACGCGGGCCTCGTCTTCGTCGGCCCGACCGCCGAGATGATGACGGCGATGGGCTCGAAGTCCGGCTCGAAGGCGCTGATGGAGAAGGCCGGCGTGCCGCTGGTGCCTGGCTATCACGGCGAGGCGCAGGATGATGCGACCCTGGCGAAGGCGGCCGAGAAGGTCGGTTTCCCTGTTCTCGTGAAGGCCTCCGCCGGCGGCGGCGGGCGCGGCATGCGCATCGTGCGCTCGGCGGCCGAGCTTGGCCCCGCGATCGTCAGCGCCAAGCGCGAGGCGCTGGCCGCGTTCGGCGACGACCGCATGCTGATCGAGAAATATGTCGACAATCCCCGGCATATCGAGGTGCAGATCATCGGCGACAGCCACGGCAATCTGCTTTCGCTGTTCGAACGCGAATGCACGCTGCAACGCCGGCACCAGAAGGTGATCGAGGAGGCGCCGTCGCCGACGCTCAATGCCGCCCAGCGCGAAACCGTCTGCGCCGCTGCGCGAAAAGCGGCGGGCGCGGTGAACTATGTCGGCGCCGGCACCATCGAGTTCGTCTCCGACGGCAAGGACGTGTTCTTCATCGAGATGAACACGCGCCTGCAGGTCGAGCATCCCGTGACCGAGCTGATATCAGGCGTCGATCTCGTCGAATGGCAGCTGCGCGTCGCCTTCGGCGAGGCGCTGCCGCTCAAGCAGGACGAGATCAAGCTCAACGGCCACGCGATCGAAGCGCGCGTCTACGCCGAGAATCCGACCAAGAATTTCATGCCGTCGGTCGGAAAGATCTCGACCTGGCGGTTGCCTGCGGAGACGGGCGGCTTGCGCATCGATTTCGGCTATCGCGAGGGCGATGCGGTCTCGCCTTACTATGATGCGATGCTGGCAAAAATGATCGCATGGGCGCCGACGCGCGATGTCGCGATCGACCGGCTGAACCGTGGGCTGGAAGAATCCGACGTCCGCGGCATCGTCACGAACATTCCGTTCCTGTCGGCGCTGATCACGCACCCGAAGGTACGGACCAATGCGATCGACACCGGCTTCATCGAGCGCGAGCTGGCGGTGCTGACGTCGGCGGCGCCGGCACCCGGGGAGCTCGAGCTGTGCGCTGCGGTCGCCGCGATCGTCAACGAGGAGCGGCAGGTCGCGCAAGGCGAGGCGAATTCTCCGTGGCAGACCTTTGGCTGGCAGCCGGTCGGCCGCCGCCAGCGCAGCTTTGCCTTTCGCGTCGGACATGGTCCGGAGCAGGAGATCACGCTGAACTATGGCAGCGGCCCGTCCACGCTGGTGATCGGCGACCGCGAGCTGGCGTTTGCGACCGCGCCGAAGGATGGCGGCTTCGACCTGACGCTCGACGGCGTCAAATCCTCCGTCGCCGCCGTGATCGACGGCCACGAGCTGTATTTGCGCACGCGCAATGGCCGGTTCGACCTGCACTGGGTCGATCCGTTCGGCGGCGAGAGCGAGGAGCATGTCGGCGAGGACAAGATCGCCGCGCCCTTGCCCGGCACGGTCGTCGCCGTGCTGGCCGAGGAGGGCGCCAAGCTCGACAAGGGCGCGCCGATCCTGACCCTCGAAGTGATGAAGATGGAGCAGACGCTGCGGGCGCCCTATGCCGGCGTGCTGAAGTCGATCAAATGCAAGGTCGGCGACATCGTGCAGGAAGGCGTCGAGCTCGCCGTGGTCGAACCTTCGGGGGAATGAGATGAGCGATCCCGTCCGCATCATCGAGATGGGGCCGCGCGACGGCCTCCAGAACGAGAAGACGCCGGTCAGCGTCGAGGCCCGCATCGCCTTCATCGAGGCGCTGGTTGCGGCCGGCCTCCATACGGTCGAGGTCGGCGCGTTCGTCTCGCCCAAGGCGATCCCGCAGATGGCGAGCTCCGATGCCGTGCTGCGCGGCGTCGCCCACGTCAAGGGCGCCGAATTCCACGTGCTGGTACCGAACGAGAAGGGGTATGACGCCGCCCGCGCTGCAGGCGCCAAGGTCGTCTCCGTGTTCGCTGCGGCCTCTGAAGGCTTCTCCCGCGCCAACATCAATTGCACGGTCGCGGAGTCCATCCAGCGGTTCAAGCCGGTGCTGGCGCGGGCCAAGGCCGACGGCGTGCCCGTGCGCGGCTATATATCGTGTGTGCTCGGCTGTCCGTTCGACGGTGAGATCAAGCCGAAGGCGGTCGCCGATCTCGCCAATACGCTGTGGGACCTCGGCTGCTACGAGATCTCGCTCGGCGACACCATCGGCGTCGGCACCCCAGCCAAGGCGAAAGAAATGCTGCGCGCGGTCAGCGCCAACATCCCGCCCGCAAAACTCGGGATGCATTTCCACGACACCTATGGCCAGGCGCTCGCCAATCTCTATGCCGGCCTGGAGGAGGGCGTCCGCGTCATCGACGCCGCCGCCGGCGGCCTCGGCGGCTGTCCCTACGCGCCGGGCGCCACGGGTAACGTTGCGACAGAGGATGTGGTCTACATGCTCGAAGGCATGGGCGTCAGGACCGGCGTCGATATGGAGAAGCTGCTCGCGGCGACGAACGCGATGAGCGGCGTGCTCGGCAAGCCGCCGGTGAGCCGGGTGGCATCCGCGCTGAATGCGAAGAAGAAGCGGGCGGCGACGTAAGGCCGCTTGCGGCGCGCACAGGTGCCGTAGGGTGGGCAAAGGCGCGTAGCGCCGTGCCCGCCATCTTTCTCAATCACTGGCAGAAGGTGGGCACGCTTTCGCTTTGCCCACCCTACGAAACCCGCCTAAGCCGCCTTCAGCCCGACATCCGGCAGGCGCGGCCGGTTCTTGAGCGCCTTGACCATCATGGCTTCGACCTCGGCCTTCTCCTGCGGCAGCAGTGCGAGGCGCGGCGGGCGGGTCAGTGCGGTGCCGCGGCCCATGATGTGCTCGCACAGCTTGATGCACTGGACGAGGTCCGGGCGGGCATCGAGGTGCAACAGCGGCATGAACCATTCGTAGAGCGGCATGGCCTCGGCCAAGCGGCCGGCCCTGGCGAGGCGGAACAGCGTCTCGCCTTCGCGCGGGAAGGCGTTCGACATGCCGGAGACCCAGCCCACCGCGCCCATGGCGACGCTCTCGACGATGACGTCGTCGAGGCCTGCGAACAGCACGAAGCGGTCGCCGACCATGTTCCTGGTGTCGATGAAACGGCGCGTGTCACCCGAGGAATCCTTGAAGCAGACCACGGTCTCGACGTCGGCGAGCGAGGCGAGGATGTCGGGGGTGACGTCGTTCTTGTAGATCGGCGGATTGTTGTAGAGCATCACCGGCAGGTCGGTCGCGCTGGCGACGGCCCGGAAATGCGCGGCGGTCTCATGCGGCTTGGACGAGTAGACCAGCGCCGGCATCACCATCACGCCGTCGATGCCGACGCGCGCGGCTTCCTTTGCGGTCTCGACCGCGAAGGCCGTGGTGAATTCGGCGATGCCGCACAGCACGGGCACGCGGCCGGCCGCGACCGACTTCGCCGTCTCCATGATCGCAACCTTCTCCTTGCGCTCGAGCGAGGTGTTCTCGCCGACCGAGCCGCAGACGATCAGTCCGGAGACGCCGTCGCGGATCAGTCCGTCCATCACCTTGGCGGTCGCATCGATGTCGAGCGAGAGATCGTCGTGGAATTGCGTGGTAACGGCCGGGAAGACGCCTTCCCAGGAAACGCGGCGGCTCATGAGTTCACTCCAAGTGAGTTCTGACAAGTGTATTGCCGGCGGGGGGCTGGGGCCGCCGGCTGTGGTGAAGATGATGGCGGGCGGGATCAGAGCGTGGCGCCGACCTTGCGCAGCTCGGCGAGGACGGGCGCCTTGGGCAGCCAGATCTTGTCGAACTCGGCGATCACGGCCTCGGTGTCGCCGGCGGGGACCTGACGGATCGGGATCGGCGCGTTCTTGAAGTTCTCGATCAGCGCCGGCTCGTTGCCGGCGAGCTCGTCGATCTGCGCGTCCAGCGTCGTCTTGATGGTCTTGGCGATCAGCTCGCGGTCGGCTGCGGGGAGTGACTGCCAGACCCGGCCGGAGACGACCGCCGCCATCGGCATGAAGACGGCGTTCATCTGCAGGATCACCTTCGACACCTTGTCGAAGCGCTGGTTCCAGGAGAATTCGAGGTCGGCCTCGAGGCCGTCGACCTGGCCGTTGGCCATGGCGTCGAACACCTGCGGCGTCGGGATCGGCGTTGGGGCTGCGCCGAGCGAGGAATAGAAGTCGCGATAGACCGGGGTCGGGTTGATGCGCAGCTTCATGCCCTTGATGTCGGCCAGCGAATTCAGGTCCTTGGAGGAGAACACCGCGCGCATGCCGGTGATGCCCCAGCCGAGGCCGATCGTGCCGGTCTCCTGCGGCAGCACCTCGAACAGTTTCACCGCCGCCGGATGCCGCACGAATTTCGCCACCGCCGGCGTCGAGCGGACGATGTAGGGCGCGTTGATCGCGGCGATGTGCGGCACGCGCGAGCCGAGCTCGGCGGCCTGAATGAAGCCCATGTCGAGCGCGCCGGACTGCAATTGCTGCATCATCGCGGGCTCGTTGCCGAGCTGGCCGGAGTGGAACACGGTCAGGGTCAGGCGGCCGTTGGTGGCGGCCTTCAGCTCATCGCCGAACTTGAGCGCGGCCTTGTTCCAGGAATGGCCGTTCGGCGTGATCAGGCCGAGGCGGAATTCCTTGGCCTGGGCGAGCGCCAGCGAGGGCGCAAACACCGATGCGGCGGCACTGGCTGCGAGAAAGCGGCGGCGTGAAAGCGGCATGGTCGGGCTTCCTTTTGAACGGGCCTATTTGACGAGGATCAGCGAGAGCGAGGGATAGAGCGAGAGCAGCACGAGGAGGACGCAGGAGATGACGAAGAACGGCAGCGTCACCATGAACATCTTGCCGGGCTTGGCGCCGGTGACGGCAGCCGCGACGAAGAAGCAGAGCCCGACCGGCGGCGACAAAAGGCCGAGCACGAGGTTGATCACCACCACCACGCCGAAATGCCGGGGATCGATGTGATAGACGTCGGTTGCGACCGGCAGCAGGATCGGCACGGTCATGATCAGGCCGGGAATGCCGTCGATGACAGTGCCGATGATCAGCAGGATGACGTTGCAGATCAGCATGAAGCTGATCGGGTCCTTCGCGGCGGACTGGATCCAGCCGGCGGTTTCCTGCGGCACCTTGCCGAAGATCAGGACCCAGGAGAACACGGCCGCGGCGGCGACCAGGAACAGCACGATCGCCGAGTAGATGCCGCTGCGCAGCATCATCTGCGGCAACTGCGAGAACTTGAATTCCTTGGTCCAGTACTTGCCGACCAGCGCCGCGGCGACGGCGCCGACGGCCGCGGATTCCGTCGCATTGGCGAGGCCGCTCAGAATCGTGCCGACGATGACGATCGGGATCAGCAGCGTCGGCGAGGTCCGCAGGATCGTCATAAGGCGTTGGCGCGGCGTCTGATAGTCGGCGCGGGGATAGTTGTACATGTATCCCATCAGCGCGATGACCAGGCAGAACATCACCGTGAGGATGACACCCGGCACGATGCCGGCGATCAGCATGTCGCTGACGGAGACCTGTGCCAGCACGCTGTAGACCACGAACATCACCGAGGGCGGAATGATCGGCCCGAGCATGCCGCCATAGGCGGTGAGGCCCGCGGCAAAGGTCTTGTCGTAGCCCTTCTTCTCCATCTCCGGCACCATGATCTGGGCCATGATCGCGACCTGCGCGGTCGCCGATCCCAGGATGGAGGAGATGAACATGTTGGCGAGGATGTTGACGTAGGCGAGCCCGCCCTTGAGCGAGCCGACGAACGCCATCGCCATGTCGACGATGCGCCGTGTGATGCCGCCGCCGTTCATGATCTCGCCGATCAGGATGAACAGCGGAATCGCGATCAGGCCGTAGCTGTCGACGCCGCCGAACAGCTGCAGCGGATAGGACTGGAACAGCACGGGATTGCCGGACGCCGCGATATAGACGAGGCCGGCGAGGCACAGGCACAGACCGATCGGCACGCCGACCAGCATGATCGCGACGAAGGCGGCCGACGTGATCATCAGTTGACTCCGTCGAGCTCGGAGAGCTCGAAGCCTTTCGGCGGCGTGCGCGGCACCAGCTCGAGATCTTCCAGGAGATTGGCGAGGCCGTGCACGGTCATCGACACTGCGAAGATCGGCAGCGTCAGATAGAGCACCCAGGTCGGCCAGTTCAGCGTCTGGGTGTGCTCGGTGTAGAGGAAGTTGAAGGTCTCGGCGGCGAGCTTGCGCCCGTCGAAGCCGGCGCGGGCGAGGCCAATCGGATCCATCCAGAGCGCGCAGGTGATGGTCAAGGCGATGCCGAAGACGACGACGAGGCCGGTCGAGATCACCTTGGCGATCTTCTGGTGCTGCGGCGAAAGCCGCTCCGTCAGCATCGTCACCGCGAAGTCGAGCCGCAGCCGCGTCATCGCGGAGGCGCCGATGAAGGTCAGCCAGACCACGCAATAAACCGCGGATTCATCGATCCAGTAGATCGGGAAACGCGCATAGCGGGTGACGACGTTCACCAGGATCAGGCCGGTGAGCAGGTACATCAGCCCCATCAGCGCCAGACGCTCGAAGGCGAGCAGGGCGCTCGACATCCGGACGATCGTACGTCGGACGCTGAGCGCGCGCGTGGCCGGCATCGTCTGCTCGATCATGGAAGAGGCCCCAACCCCCGAAGATTTGTCGTGCGATTGCCAAATGTATAATTTATACAATTTGGGTGTCAAACGGAGATTGCGGTCATTTCAGCGGCAGGGCGCGCTTTTGCTGGGCACCGGCTTTTGCTGAGTGCCCCAACATGCAAGAGAGGGACCGCTGCGCGCCGATGAGTCGGGAAAGACAGAAGGTCAGATGAAACAGCCTCTGAAGCATCGCACCCTGTCGGCCGCGATCGTCGACCAGCTCAGGCAGGCGATCCTCGACGGCACCTATCCGGCCGGCTCGCAGCTCCGCCAGGACGCGCTCGGCGAGGCCTATGGCGTCAGCCGCATCCCCGTGCGCGAGGCATTGTTCCAGCTCGAGGCGGAAGGGCTGGTGCGGATCGTGCCGCAGAAGGGCGCGATCGTCTCGGAACTGTCACTGGACGAGATCAACGACGTCTTCGACCTGCGGCGCATCCTTGAGCCGCGGTTGCTGGCGCAATCGGCGCCACGTTTCAGCGCGGAGGATTTCGAGGGCCTCGACGACATCCACAAGCAGTTCGAGAAGGCGATCAAGGCGCGCAATGTCAGTGAATGGGGCCAGCTCAACGCCGACTTCCACATGGCGCTCTACGTCCACGCGCCGCAGCCGCGCACCCGCGCGATCGTGCTGTCACTGCTACAGACCAGCGACCGCTACACACGGTTGCAGCTCTCCAACACCAAGGCGATGGGTATTGCGGAGAAGGAGCACGCTCATCTGATCGCGCTGTGCCGCACGCAGAAGGTCGAGGAAGCCTGCCGCTTCCTGGAGCGGCACATCGAGGCCGTGCGCAAGGATCTCTTGCAGGTGGTGGCGATCGCGCCGCGGTCGCGGCGGAAGGAAAAATCGTAGGGTGGGCAAAGCGCAGCGTGCCCACCATTCAGAAGTGGTGGGCACCTGCTAAGGCAGCGGTGATTGCCGTTACCTGCTCCCGTCTGGCCCCATCACGAGATCCGGCAACCAGGTCGAGATCTCCGGCACGAAGCAGAGCAGCAGCACTGCGAGCATCATCAAGAGCACGAAGGGCAGGGTGCCCCAGATCACCTCGCTCAAGGGGATGTCGGGCGCGACGTTGCGGATGACGAAGATGTTCAATCCGACGGGCGGGTGGATCAGCCCCATCTCCATCACGATGGTCATGACGACACCGAACCAGATGATGTCGAAATTGGCGGCGCGTAAGGGAGGCAGAATGATCGGTGCCGTCATCAGGATAATCGAAACCGGCGGCAGGAAGAAGCCGAGCACGACGACCATGACGAGGATCGCGAACAGCAGCTCCCAGCGCGGCAGGTGCATCGCGACGATGGATTCGGCGACCGATTGCGAGATGTGCAGATAGCTCATCACGTAGGAATAGAGCAGCGACATGCCGATGATCATCATCAGCATGGTCGATTCCCGGATCGTCGATCTCATGATCGGGGCAAGATCGCCCGGCCGCCACACGCTGTAGATCGCGGCGATCAGCGCCAGCGCCAGCAGGCCGCCGAGGCCTGCCGTTTCCGAGGGCGTGGCGAAGCCGCCATAGAGCGCGATCATGACGCCGGTCAGCAGCAGCACGAACGGGATCACGCGCGGCAGCACACTGAAGCGTTCGGCGAGCGTGTACTCGTCGCGCTGCAGGATCGGAGCTTCCGGGCCACCTTTCTCGTAGATCGCGGCAGCGGCGGCATATTCCTGACGGAAGCGGATCACGGCATAGGCGCCGAACAGCGAGACCAGCAGCAGACCCGGACCGATGCCGGCGAGGAACAGCCGTCCGAGCGACTTCTCGGCCGCGACCGCGAACAGGATCATGGTGATCGAGGGCGGCAGCAGGATGCCGAGCGTGCCGCCGGCGGCGATGATGCCGGCGGCAAAGCCGCCGGAATAGCCGCGCTTGCGCATCTCGGGGATGCCGGCCGAGCCGATCGCCGAGCAGGTGGCGGGCGAGGAGCCCGCCATCGCCGCGAACAGCGCGCAGGCGAACACATTGGCGACACCGAGGCCGCCGGGCACGCGGTGCAGCCAGGCATGCAGGGCCGAATAGAGATCCTGGCCCGCGCGCGACTTGCCGATCGCCGCGCCCTTCAGGATGAACAGCGGGATCGACAGCAGCGTGATCGAGGCCATCTCCTCGTAGACGTTCTGCGTCACCGTATCGAGCGAGGCGGCGGGCATGTAGATGCCCATGAACACGACCGCGACCGCGCCGAGCGCGAACGCGATGGGCATCCCTGAAAACATCACGAGCAGCGTTGCTATCCCGTAGGCAACGCCGATACCGAAAACGCTCATGAACGCCTCGCTCCAGCGAAAGGCAGCGCAAGCTGCACGAGGATCTGGACGCAGAGCAGGCTCATGCCGAGCGCCATCAGCGAATAGGGAATGGCGAGCGGCGGCGACCACATCGAGTTCGAGACCTGGCCGTCGACATAGGCCTCATGGGCGAGCGTCCAGGACTTCCAGGTGAAGAAAGCGCAGAACAAAAACGTCGCGACATCGACCAGCCAGAGTCGAACTCTGTTCGCCAGCGGCGACAGCAGGCCGACGAAGGCCTCGATGCCGATATGGCCGCGGTGCTGTTGCACATAGGCCGCCGTCATGAAGGTCGCGCCGACCAGGAGGAACACCGCAGCCTCGTCCTGCCAGTAATTGGCGGCCTTGAACAGCGCGCGGCTGAGCACGCTGTAGCTCAGGATGGCGCAGGCGGCGACCAGCGCGATCGCGGCGAGCACGACGATGATGCTGTTGAGGACGGCGAGACCGCGATCGACCGCTGCCGCAGGGCCAGTCCTTGCGGCAGCGCTCGCCTGGTCGTCACGATCCGGAAGCGGACCGTGGCTCATGCCGAGACATCGGTGGCGAGCTTGAGCAGCTTCGCCGAGGTTGCGGTCTTGGCGCCATAGTCCTTCCAGGCGGTGTCGCGGGCGATGTCGCGCCACTTGCCGACGGTCGCGGCATCGAGCGCCGAGACCTTGGCGCCGGCCTTCTCGTAGACCTTGGCGACCTCGACGTCGTCGTCCTGCGCGCCCTTGCGGCCGAAGGCTTCGAGCTCGGCGCCGACCGCGAGCAGGACGTCCTGCTGATTCTTCGGCAGCTTGTCAAAGATCGTCTTCGACATCATCAGCGGCTCGAGCATGAACCAATAGGAGGCACCGGCGCCCGAGGTCAGCGACTTCGCGACCTCTTCGAGCCGGAACGAGATCAGGCTGGTGGAGGAGGTGAGAGCGGCGTCGCACGCGCCGGTCTGCATCGCCGCGTAGATTTCGTTCGAAGGCACCGACAGCACCGAGGCGCCGGCGGTCTGGAGCACCATGTCCATCTCGCGGGAGCCGCCGCGCACCTTCATGCCCTTGGCGTCTTCGGGGGCGACGATCGGCTTGGAGCGGCTGGCGAGGCCGCCCGCCTGCCAGACCCAGGTGAGCAGGATGATGCCCTTGTCGGCGAGGAAGTCGGTCAGCGCCTTGCCGACCGGCTCCTTCTTCCAGCGCATGCCCTGGTCATAGGTGGTCACGAGGCCGGGCATCAGGCCGATATTGGTCTCCGGCAGCTCGCCGCCGGCATAGGGCATCGGATAGAGGCTGATGTCGAGCGCGCCCTTGCGCATCGCGGAGAACTGCGCGTTGGTCTTGATCAGCGAGGAGTTCGGATAGATCTCGGCAGCGATGTCGCCATTGCTGCGCTTGCTGACCTCGGCGGCGAACACGCGGCAGAGCCGGTCGCGGAAATCGCCTTTGTCGACGGTGCCGCCCGGGAATTGATGCGAGATCTTCAGCGTGGTCGCGGCATGCGCGGTACCGGTGCCGAAGCGAAGAATGGCGGGTGCTGCGACGGCAGTCGCGAGCAGGTGACGACGCGTGAACATAAATGTATCCCCTTGGACGGTTCTTGACGTGATCGGGTCTTGAGGCCGGCTTGGGCCCATCCTAGCCGGTCTTCCACCCGATATTCTCTAGTCTGATAGTTCGAGACCGAATGCGGCGGCAAGTCGCGGGCATTGCTGCGCCGCACACTCACCCTTCGGCGGTCGGCGGCACTAGCGGGGGTCACGCAGGCGAAATTGTGTCGAACCGGTGGTCCCGCGGTCAGGTTTGGCATCGGCGAAAAAAAATAGCGCCGCACGTAACAGGCGCGGGCCCCGATCCGTCGAGCTTGAGGTAGCGGCATCCGTCGCTGGCCAACATCAGCTCGAAGGAAGATGACCCATGACCATTCGTACCCGCATCGCGCTCGGCATCTCGGCTGCCGCTCTCTCGCTCGGCCTTGCGCTGTCGCCGGCCGCCTTCGCCCAGGACAAGATGGGCAAGGACGACGGCATGATGAAGAAGGACACGATGTCGAAGGACGGCATGAAGAAGGATACCATGTCCAAGGACGACGGCATGAAGAAGGACCACATGTCCAAGGACGGGATGAAGAAAGACGACGGGATGATGAAGAAGAACTGATCTTCCGCCGTCGTCGCGTCTGCGAAGGCAAACGCGTCCTCTTGAATGTCCGGAGGCGGTCGTTTGGACCGCCCCGGACTGGTCTCAGCTCAAGCAAACGTGAGTTGTGAACGTTACTTGCGCTTGGCCTTGCGGGCGGCGTAGCGGGCGTCGCGCTTGGCCTTTTGCTCGGCCTCGAGTTCAGCCTGCCTCGCGATCGCTTCTTCAGCCTCGCGTGCGATCCGCGCGGCTTCAGCGGCCTTGGCCTCTTCCTCGAGGCGCTTCTGCTCGGCCTTTTCGGCCTCCCGCGTAGCTTTTGCCTCGGCGCGCTTGGCTGCGAGTGCCTCGCGCTCGGCGCGTCGTGCCGCGACCGCCGGATCGTCGTGGCCCGGCTGCGACTTGAATTTGTTCAAAAGATTTTTGCGTGCGTCCTGCGCCGCCTTTTGCCGGTCTGCGAAGCCGGGTTCCCTGAATCCACTCATGAACGAGCCTTGTCTTCCTCGCTTTCAATCCTACATCAATACCTGTTGGTACGTCGGCTGGGCATAGCAGGCGCCACGCGACGCAGAAGCGTGTACATCGGCGCGCGTCGCGAAGCCACCCATAATCGCAGCCGATCAGGTAGACGAAAAATCGCCAGCCCGACGATCTCTCGTAGCCCGGAAAAACTGCCGAATTGTGATGTCCCTCATAGTGGGCGCACGACGCCACGCCTAGCGTCCGCCCCGGTACGAGATGGAGCACGGGCATGACCATCTTCCGGCTGACCCTCAAGGCGCTTGCGCTCACCTTCGTGGTGGCGGCGCTGGCGGGGGGCGCATTGCTGTTTGCCCGTCCGCAGCCGATCGAGAACGCCGTCCTGGGCGCCGGCTGGGAGTGCAGCCAGACGGCCTTCGTGCTCACGACCTGTGCGCCCCGCGCGCACCAGGCGATCCCGGCTGTCGAGACCTCACGCAAGGATGCGATCCGCCAGACCCGCGGTTGAGCAGCAAGGGCTTGCCGGCATGTGACGCCACGCCGCAGAGGTGATAAAGCCGGCTCGCCCGTGCAATCAGGTCACCATGTCCGACTCCAAGCCCGAACCGGGCGAGAAACCCAGAACCCCGCCACGCTCCCCATCCGGCGACAACCGCCGCGGCGCCATCGCCGGCCTGATCATCGCGCTTCTGATCCTCGGCATCGGCTGGTGGCTCGCCCGCGATCTGACCTCAGCCAGCAAGATGCAGGATTGCCTGATGTCCGGGCGGACCAATTGCAATGTGATCGAGCCGGCCCGCTAGAAGCGGTCCGCAACGGTCCGCAGGGCCAAAAATTGCCCTGATCTTAAACATTTGTAACGGGACTTAGCCGATCAAAGCAGATCAGTTATGTCAGCCGGCATCAGCCGGGCGCGAGCCGAATCGTCTATCGCGCCAGGGACCACGGCAATCGACAGAGTAGGGGGTCAAGCACGCATGAGTGCGTCCAGCCGCATGAAGATCATCATTCCCGTGGTTTCGGCCATGTCCCTTGTCGCGCTTTCGGCGCAGGCTCAGGACTCATTGCCGCCGAGACCGCAAGCCCAGCCGCAGGCGGCCCCCGGCGCAGGTGCGCCGCCCCAGAACATGCGCAAGGGGCCGCCGCCGCAGCAGGCCGCGCGGCCCCCCGGACAGCCTGGCGGCCCGCCTCACGCCGGCGGCCCGGGGCCCGGCCGCAATTACGCCCGGGGGCCCGCTCCGGCGCGCGACTGGGGCGGACACGCCTATCGCGGCAATCTCGCCTGGGACGGCGGGCGCTGGCGCCACGAGGTCCACAACGGCCGCTCCGGCTGGTGGTGGGACGTCGGCGGCGTCTGGTATTATTATCCGCAGCGGATGGCCGGTCCGCCCGCCTACATCTCGGAAGAATATTACGACGACGTGCCGGTGGCCTATGCTCCGCCGCCGGTCGCCTATGAGCCGCCACCTCCGCCTCCGCCGCCGGCTGATCCCGGCGCAAGCGCGCTCGGCGGCGCCATCGTCGGCGGCGTGCTCGGCGGCCTGATCTCGGGCAATGCCTCCGGTGCGGCCGCAGGCGCCGTGATCGGCGGCGCCACCGGCGCGATCGCCGGCGCCACGGCGGCCTCGCGCCCGGGCTACTATCTGGCCGAGGGCAATTGCTACTACCGCTATCCGAACGGCCAGTACGTACAGGCCGATCCCCGCGCCTGTTACTGACGGTCAAACGGCCTTTGAATCGAAGAGGCGGGCTTAAGGCCCGCCTCTTTTGTTTTGGGGATCATCTCGCCGCGGCCTGTCACCGCCGGTTCGGCGGCGCACACCAATGACCCCGAAATTATCACTGGCGCGCCTCGCCGCTTCGCGCATTCTCGAAAGAAAAAAGTCGGGACGTGATTCGCGGGGGAATGTGGACATGCTGGATGCAATCCAGATCAGTCTGGCGCTCTGGGCCATGATCGTGTGCGGCGGGATCAAGCTGGCGCAGTTCGCGCACTGGCTGTTCTAAAGCATGATCCGGAAAAGTGCGCAGCGGTCTTCCGAAAAGATCATGCGCAAACAACAAGCTAAAGCGCGATGACGATTCATCCTGATCTCATCGCGCTTTAGGAGCGCGTCATCGCGCGCTGGATCAAGACACCAGCCAGCTGAAGAACGCCATGGCGGCCCAGACCAGGCCGCAGATCCAGGCCAGCATCACGATGCCGATGGTCCCGAGATAAGCGATGCCCAGCAGGTCGGAGCGTTGTCGCGGCGCCGGGACGTCAGCTTCGGATGCTGTCTCTTGTGTCATGACGGGAAACACACCATGCCCTCGTTACGCTTCTGGAAGCGTCGAAGGGCTGTTTAGCGGAGATGGCGGATCCACGCTGTGACGCAATTCACAGATCGGTCCGAATGATCCCGGGCTTCACGGCTTCGTCATCCGACCGAGAGTCGGAGCAAGTCCGAGCGACCAGAGCGTCAACCCGCAATGATACGGACGAAATTGCCATCCGCTTGTCCAGATCGGTCGGCTAGGGTGGGGCGCATGTGTACCAAGTACGATCCACAGCACGAAGCCGAGGCCGCGATGAAGCAGGCCGCCGCCTCCGAAGGCGACGACCGGCAACGTCTGATCCAGCTCGCCTTGGCCTGGCACCAGCTCGCCCGCGAGCGGCGCGACGAAGAGACGGACTGATTGCATTTGGGCGGATGACCGCGGCCGGGGCGCCGCGCGAGGGCCCGTCATGAGAAAAACCCCGTGCTCGGGGGACAAGCACGGGGTCCTTCAAAGCCGACCGGGGCAGGCAGGTCGGCACCACTCGATTTCGTTGCAGGCAACGCCGTGGTCGCGATCTCGTTCCGCGATCCCTTGCCAATAACCGCAGTGCCGATCGTTGCGTACGCTGCTGCGCAAGCGGCGCGCTCGACTGGCGCAGGAACATTCGTTCCGCGCCGACGTTGAGCGGCCATGACCGACCTTCAATTGCGTGCACAGTGCTTCGAGATCGCCTGGAGATATCTCGACCAGTCCGGCCTGCTCACGGGCGAGCACAAGGAGTCAGCCCGCTTCATCCTGAACAAGATCGACCGCATGATGCTGCGCGGAGAACGGCGCAGACTGCTGCTGTCGAACGCCGCGATCGATGCCTACCGGTTGCGACCCGTGCTGGTGAGCGGCTCCGCATGAGGATCGCGGCAATCCGATGTTAAGACCTGCGAAGAGCTGATTTCGCGATCGCGATTCGTTTTGCGCGAACGAAGCGGAGTCGGACCGTGAACAGACAGGAGGCCCGAGGCTTGCCGTCATGCGGCTTCCGTCTTCGGGACCGCATCGGCATTGACCGACAGCTTCACGATGTCGCCCTCGACGGCGCCGACATATTTCATGTCGATGTAGTGATGATGGTCCTTGTGACCCTCCGGGCTGTCTTTCTTCGTCAGCTTGATCCGGTTGCTCTCGACGCGATCGACAGTGCCGACATCTGCACCGTCCTTGCCGATGATTTTCATGTGTTCTCTGATCTGGCTCATGATGTCCTCCTTGCACGATCCCAACGACGCGGGTGCGTCTTCGTTGCAAGAGCGGCGCGTTGGACCTCAGGTCCGCGCCGGACGTTGAACATGATCGAAGTTTGCCAAGTGTCGTATCGAGTGTCGCATCAGGGATCGTATCAAGCGTCGCATGGAGACCATCGAGGCCTATCTGGGGCGGAAGCACGAGGAGATCAGGCTCCTGAACGGCTGCCTGAGAGGCCCACGAAACGTGCCCTGTCCGCGCTCGGTGGACGAGGTCATCGCGGCGAAATTCCAGCTGGCCGCCGCACTGCGTGCCGAGCACGAACTGGCGGACTGGAAGGCGACCGAGACATCCTGGTCGGCGAGCGCCCGTCCGACCAGCGGCCCGTTCGCATTCAGCTACGACTACCAGCGCGCGGATCTGAAGGTGAGCGGCCCCTCGTTCTATGAAGCCGAGCGCGGTGGCACCAGCGAGGCCATCTACACCGCGTCCGGCATGGCCGCGATCGCGGCGCTGCTGCTCGCCTCGGCAAGGCTCGTCACCACGGGCAACATCGTGGTGCTGCCGGGCTCCTACGGCGAGACGCTGGAGCTGATCGAGCGCTTTGTCCCGCATTTGCGGCTCGTCACGTTGAGCTTGCCGCCGGGCGATGCCCTGGCAGGCGCGGGCGCGCCGCGAATTCTCCTGCTCGATTCCTGCGTTTCCGCCGGCGTGTTCGAAGCGGCGCTGCGCTGCGACGGTTCGGGGCTCGATCTCCTGATCTTCGACACGACCTGCTTTGCCGGCCGGTCGGGCCGCATCCGGCGCGTCCTGCGCTGGGCGCGGCGATATCAAATCCCGGTCGTGATGGTGCGAAGCCATACCAAGCTGGATTCGCTCGGCGCGGAATACGGGCGCCTCGGCTCCGCGGTGTTCGTCGCCGAAAGCGAGGCGGGTGCGCAGGCAAGACGCCTGAACTCCGAACGCCTCGCGGCGGAGATGCGCGAGGCCGTGAGGCTTCTCGGCGGCGCGGCGCTGCCGGCGCATTTCCCCCCGTTTGTGGGCACCTCGGCCTATTGGAGCCTGACGAAGCGGCGCGTCGCAGCCATCCTGCGCAACGGCCGTCATGCGGCGCGGCATTTCGCACGCGAGCTCGCCTCGCTCTCGGCCGAGCTCCACTTCACCCACGGGCTCTATGTCACGCTCCGTCCCAGGCATCCCTTCGATGAGGCGGGCGCGCGGCAAGCCGCCGAGGCCATGAGCCGCGATCTCAGCCGGGCCGGTTTTCCGATCCGTCACGCCGGCAGCTTCGGGTTCGATTTCGCCGCGACCGAGTGGTTTCACAATGCGACCACGGATGAGTACAGCGTCCGGGTGGCGGTGCCTGATCTGCCGACGGAGCTGTGGAATGAGCTGGCCGCAGCGATCGCCCGGTGGTGGCGGGCGCATCAGGTTGATCTTGGCGAGGTGTGACCGGTCCTCGCTTGTTGCTTCAGCTTAGGGACGACGTTCCGGGAATTCGGGTCTTGCAGGGAAGATTGGCTCCGGTTGCGAGCTCAAGGCTTCGTTAACCATAAATCCTTAGGATCCGTGCCACCTTGGGGGAAGACCCACCATGAATCAGATTTTTTTCGCTGCCTTGATCGTTGCTGCCTTCGTGAGTTTTGAAGGGCTGTTTGCCTTTGCGATGGTGAAACTAAAGATCGACCTCTAACAGTAAGGTCGCCTTACAATTGGCGGCCTCCCAGGCTCTATCGAGATCGATGGGCCAATGATGGCCAGCCGGCTATCACCCCGCTCGAAGTCCGGCCGCACGTCGGCGCCGCGTGATCCGCAGCCCTGACACACAAGCCGCAGCTCGAGGTCGGACAGCCGCATTTCGTCCGGCCAGCGGCCCGCATCCAGTTCAACGTGGTGCCCGCAATGGCAGTAGACCAGGACACCGCACAAGCCCATCTCGCGCATCTCGCCGAACGTGATCTTGAGTGGCCGGCCGTCGGCGTGCGTCGGTGTGTGTCGTCTGATCGGGCGGGGCATGCCGTGATCAAAGCGACATTGCCAGCAACCCGCAAATTATCGATTCCTAGCGGCGCCAAACGATGGCGAGCTACTTCCTGTCGTAGGTGTGAAAAAGCCAAGGTGCGTTTCGGTCACTCAGACAGCGGGACAATTGTGCCGCTTATCTCCAAAGGTATACAGACCCTATGAGCGAATCATCCTAGACCTGCGTGCGCCTTGGCGGCCCCCATTACCGTCGAGGCCTCCAGCGGCTCCGGCAATTCGTGCTGGGGCCGTTTTTTTGCGACCTGCAACAACGAGCGCGCATCGTGGCGTGTGGATTGTGGAAAGACTGGCGATCCCGGCAGGACTCGAACCTGCAACCCGCGGAGTAGAAATCCGCTACTCTATCCAGTTGAGCTACGGGACCGTCTCGAGCCGCCCCGGTTCGGGGCCGGCTGTTCATCTAACATGCCAATATGAAAAATCTGGTGTTTCGCCAAGTCTGAACCGAACCGATTTCCCCCGAGCCGCGACAAAGCGGAACGGCGGGGTGTCAGGGTGCCGGGTTGAGCGGCAGCGCAACGGACGATGGTTCACATCGCCGGGAAGCGCTGAGGAGCTTCCGGGACACGGCTGCCGGTCGACTGGCTAGGTGTTGCTGCGCCATCAGGACGGCGTGTGCGGCGATATCGCGGCCGGTCTCCTCTGGGCCTGCCTTGTCATGGCGAATGCGACGATTTGCACCTTCGGTTCCATCGCCTTGAGTCCGTCACCTTTCCGCGCATTTCATTTGCCGCGGCGTTCGTCCGCGCTTTCCGGGAGTCCATCATGATCGGTCTTGTTCGCGCCGTCACACTTTGCGCCACGCTGGCGCTCGGCCTTTCGGCCGCGCAGGCCGCCGACAAGGCGTTCAAACGCGACGATCTCGCCGATTCCGCCATCAAGCTGGAGGCCCAGATCAAGAGCGAGGCAGGGCCGGTCGCCAAGACCAATGCGACGCTCAAGACGGACGCCGACGCCGCCTTCCGCCGCAATGACTACCGCACCGGTCTGTCGGTCCTCGGCCAGATCGCCGCAACCTCGCCGGAAGATGCCGGCAACTGGCTGCGGCTCGCCAAGGTGATCCCCCAGATCTGGCCCAAGAACTCGAGCGAGCAGACGTTCCTTTTGGAGCGCGCCTCGACCGCCGCCTACATCGCCTACCAGCGCGCCGGCAATCCGGGCGAGGAGGCCGATGCGCTCGCCGTGCTCGGCAAGTCGCTCGCCGAACGCAAGCTGTGGCGGCCGGCGCTGGATGCGCTGCGGCTGTCGCTCGAGGCGCGCGAGGTCGCCGATGTCCGCGGCCAGTATGAGAAGCTGCGCGACGAGCACGGATTCCGGCTGCTCGACTACACCGTGGACTCGGATTCGGCGAGCCCGCGCGCCTGCTTCCAGTTCTCGGAGGAATTGGCAAAACGCACTGATTTCGCGCCGTTCCTGGCGCTGGCGGGGCAGGACAAGCCGGCGCTGTCGGCCGAGGGCAAGCAGCTCTGCGTCGACGGGCTCAAGCACGGCGAGCGTTACAACGTCAATCTGCGCGCCGGCCTGCCGTCCACCGTCAAGGAAGGCCTGCCGAAATCGGCCGAGTTCAACATCTATGTGCGCGACCGCAAGCCGTTCGTGCGCTTCACCAGCCGCGCTTATGTACTGCCCAGGACCGGCCAGCGCGGCATTCCCGTGGTCAGCGTCAACACGCCCGCGGTCAACATCAACGTGTTCCGGATCGGCGACCGCAACCTGATCAACACGGTGGTGGACAGCGATTTCCAGAAGACGCTGACCAAATATCAGCTCGGCGACCTCGGCGACGAACGCGGCGTCAAGGTCTGGTCCGGCGAGCTCGCCACCGCGATGACCTTGAACCAGGACGTCACCACCGCATTCCCGGTCGACCAGGCCCTCGGCGAGCTCCAGCCGGGCGTCTATGTGATGACGGCTGCGGCCAAGGGCCCGGGCTCGGATGACGAGTACCAGCTCGCCACGCAATGGTTCATCGTCTCCGATCTCGGGGTGACAGCCTATTCCGGCAATGACGGCATCCATGTCTTCGTGAACTCGCTGGCCTCGACCGATCCGGTCGGCAGGGCCGAGGTGCGGCTGGTCGCGCGCAACAACGAGATCCTGGCGACCCGCAAGACCGACGATTCCGGCCATGTGCTGTTCGAGGCGGGCCTCGCGCGCGGCGAGGGCGGTCTGTCGCCTGCGCTGCTCACCGTCACCGGCGAGAAGGCGGACTATGCCTTCCTGAGCCTGAAGACCTCGGCCTTCGACCTGTCCGATCGCGGCGTTGCGGGCCGCGCGGTGCCCGTTGGCGCCGACGCCTTCGTCTATGCCGAGCGCGGCGTCTACCGCTCCAGCGAGACCGTGTTCCTGACAGCGCTGCTGCGCGACGGGCAGGGCAATGCCGTCAGCGGCGGGCCGCTGACCCTGGTGATCGAGCGCCCCGACGGCGTCGAATACCGCCGCGCCGTGCTGGCCGACCAGGGCGCCGGTGGGCGCACGCTGTCCGTGCCGCTCAACTCGGCCGTGCCGACCGGGACCTGGCGCGTGCGCGCTTTCACCGATCCGAAGGGCTCGTCGGTCGGCGAGACCACCTTCATGGTCGAGGATTACGTCCCTGACCGGATCGAATTCGACTTGTCCGCCAAGGACAAACTGATCAAAGCTAACGCTCCGGTGGAGCTTAAGGCGAACGGTCATTTCCTCTATGGCGCGCCGGCCTCGGGCCTTGCGCTCGAGGGCGACATGCTGATCGCGCCCGCGAGCGAGCGTCCGGGCTTCGCGGGCTACCAGTTCGGCGTCGCCGACGAGGAGACCACCTCGAACGAGCGCACGCCGCTGGAGAACCTGCCCGAGGCCGACGGCAACGGCGTCGCCACCTTCCCGGTGACGCTGGACAAGCAACCGGCCTCGACGCGTCCGCAGGAGGCGCAGATCTTCGTCCGCATGGTTGAGACGGGGGGCCGCGCCGTCGAGCGCAAGCTGGTACTGCCGGTCGCGCCCACCGCCGCGCAGATCGGCATCAAGCCGCTATTCGCAGACAAGAACGTCGCCGAGGGCGACAAGGCCGAGTTCGACGTCGTGTTCGTCTCGCCCGAGGGCGAGAGGCTGCGCCGCGACGGCCTGCGCTACGAGCTCTTGAAGATGGAGTCGCGCTACCAATGGTATCGCCAGAACAATTACTGGGAGTATGAGCCGGTCAAGTCGACCTCGCGCGTCGCCGACGGTGACGTGATCATCGCAGCTGACAAGCCGGCGCGGATCTCGCTCAGCCCGCAGCCCGGTCGCTATCGGCTGGATGTGAAGTCGAACGACACCGACGGCCCGGTGACCTCGGTGCAGTTCGACGTCGGCTGGTATTCCGACGGCAGCGCCGACACGCCGGACCTTTTGGAGACCTCGATCGACAAGCCGCAATACGCTTCCGGCGACACCATGACGGTCTCGGTCAATGTCCGCTCCGCCGGCAAGCTCACCGTCAACGTGCTCGGCGACCGCCTGCTGACGACGCAGACCATCGACGTTAGGGAAGGCACCGCGCAGGTGAAGCTCCCGGTCGGCAAGGACTGGGGCACCGGCGCCTATGTGGTGGCAACGCTGCGCCGTCCGCTCGATGCGGCGGCCCAGCGCATGCCGGGCCGCGCGATCGGCCTGAAATGGTTCGGCATCGACAAGCAGACCCGCACGCTGCAGGTGAAGCTGACGCCGCCGGCGCTGATCCGCCCCAATGCGACGCTGAAGATCCCGGTCAGGCTCGACGGACTCAATCCCGGCGAGGATGCCAAGGTGGTGATATCAGCGGTCGATGTCGGCATCCTCAACCTCACCAATTACAAGCCGCCGGCACCGGACGATTACTATCTCGGCCAGCGCCGCCTGACCGCGGAGATCCGCGATCTCTATGGGCAGCTGATCGACGGCATGTCGGGCACGCGCGGCCAGATCAAATCCGGCGGCGATGCCGGGGCCGCCGAGCTCCAGGGCTCGCCGCCTGCGCAGAAGCCGCTGGCGCTCTATTCGGGCATCGTGACGGTCGGCGCCGACGGCACTGCGGAGGTAAGCTTCGACATTCCGGAGTTCGCCGGTACCGCGCGCGTCATGGCGGTGGCGTGGACCGCGACCAAACTCGGCCGCGCCAACACCGACGTCGTGATCCGCGATCCCGTGGTGCTGACCACGACCCTTCCGCGCTTCCTGCTCAATGGCGACCACGGGACGGTCAACCTCGAGATCGACAATGTCGAGGGCCAGGCCGGTGACTACGTCATCAACGTCAAGACCGGCGGCCCGGTGAAGATGACCGGCAATCCCGCGACTACGGTGAAACTCGCCGCCAAGCAGCGCAACTCGTTCTCGCTCGCGCTCGATGCGACCGCGGCGGGGCAGGCGACGCTCGACGTCGACATCAAGGGACCGAACGGCCTTGCGCTGGCGCGCCACTATGCGTTCGATGTCAAGGCAGCGACGCAGGTGCTGGCACGGCGCTCGATCCGTACGCTGGCGAAGGGCGAGAGCCTGACGCTGACCTCGGACATGTTCTCCGACCTCGTGCCGGGTACCGGCAGCGTCTCGGTCTCGGCCAGCCTGTCGACCGCACTCGATGCGGCAACGATCCTGAAAGCGCTCGATCGCTATCCCTATGGCTGCTCGGAGCAGATCACGAGCCGTGCCATGCCGCTGCTTTACGTCAACGAGCTCGCGGCCGGCGCGCATCTCGCCATGGACACCGAGGTCGACCAGCGCATCCGCGACGCCATCGAGCGGCTGCTGGCCCGCCAGGGCTCCAACGGCTCGTTCGGCCTGTGGTCGGCGGGCGGCGACGATGCCTGGCTCGATGCGTACGTGACGGACTTCCTCACCCGTGCCCGCGAGAAGGGGTTTGTGGTGCCGGATGTGCTGTTCAAGAACGCGCTCGACCGTATCCGCAACTCGGTCGTCAACGGCAACGAGCCGGAGAAGGACGGCGGCCGCGATCTCGCCTATGGCCTCTACGTGCTCGCCCGCAATGGCGCAGCGCCCATCGGCGATCTCCGCTATCTCGCCGACGCCAAGCTCTCCAATCTCGCAACGCCGATCGCGAAGTCGCAGCTCGCGGCAGCGCTGGCGCTGGTCGGCGACCGCAACCGCGCGGAGCGGGTGTATGGCGCGGCTCTGGACTCGTTGGCGCCGAAGCCGGTGCTCGAATTCGGCCGCACCGACTACGGCTCGCAGCTCCGCGATGCCGCGGCTCTTGTCTCGCTCGCGAGCGAAGGCAACGCGCCGAAGGCGACGCTGACGCAGGCGGTGTCGCGGGTCGAGACCGCGCGCGGGCTGACGCCGTACACCTCCACGCAGGAGAATGCGTGGCTGGTGCTGGCGGCGAGGGCGCTTGCCAAGGAGAACCTGTCTATCGAGGTCGACGGCCAGCCGGTCAAGACCGCGCTGTATCGCAGCTACAAGGCGGACACGCTGAGCGGCAAGCCGCTGAAGATCACCAACACCGGCGACGCACCGGTGCAGGCGGTGGTCTCGGTGTCGGGCTCGCCGGTCACGCCGGAGCCGGCCGCCTCGGCCGGGTTCAAGATCGAGCGCAACTACTTCACCCTCGACGGCAAGCCCGCCGATATCAGCAAGGTCAAGCAGAACGATCGCTTCGCCGTGGTGTTGAAGATCACGGAAGCGAAGCCAGAGTACGGCCACATCATGGTGTCCGACTATCTGCCGGCGGGTCTCGAGATCGACAATCCGAAGCTCGTGTCGTCGGGCGACAGCGGCACGCTGGACTGGATCGAGGACGGCGAGGAGCCCGAGGATACCGAGTTCCGCGACGACCGCTTCACCGCGGCGGTGGACCGCGCCTCGGATTCCAAGGCGGTGTTCACGGTCGCCTATGTCGTGCGCGCGGTCTCGCCGGGCAAATACGTGCTGCCGCAGGCCTATGTCGAGGACATGTACAACCCCTCGCGCTACGGCCGGACGGGCACGGGAACGGTTGAGGTGCGAGCGGCGAAGTGAGTGGTGGGATGACTGACGCTCCGAACCGGCCTCAAACTCCGTCGTCATGCCCGGGCAAGAGCGCGAAGCGCGTCTTCGCGCAGACGTCCCGGGCATCCACGGACTTTGGGAGCACGGGCAAGCACGTGGATGGCCGGGACAAGCCCGGCCATGACGGAGCGAGGGGTTGGGGCCTTCGTATCCTCTCTGCGCTCGCGCTCACGCTCATCCTCTGCATCGGTGCGTTCGTCGCATGGGTCTATTCCCTTGGCCCACTGCCGCTCGACGAAGCGCGGCAGGTCTCCACCACGGTCGTTGATCGCAATGGAAAATTGCTGCGCGCTTACGCCATGACCGACGGCCGTTGGCGGCTGCCGGTCGATGCCAAAACGAACGTCGATCCGACCTACCTGAAACTGCTGTTCGCCTATGAGGACCAGCGCTTCTACGCCCATAACGGCCTCGACCCGCTCGCTCTCGGCCGCGCCGCGTTGCAGCTGGGAACGCGCGGCCAAATCGTGTCCGGCGGCTCGACCATCTCGATGCAGCTCGCCCGCCTGATGGAGCCGCGGCGGCAGCGCTCGCTCTATGCCAAGCTTCGCCAGATCGTGCGCGCGATCGAGATCGAGCGCAGCATGAGCAAGGCTGAGATCCTCGACCTCTATCTCGCGCTGGCGCCTTACGGCGGCAATCTCGAAGGCATCCGCGCCGCCTCGATCGCCTATCTCGGCAAGGAGCCAAAGCGGCTCTCGCTCGCCGAAGCTGCGCTGCTGGTCGCGCTGCCGCAATCGCCGGAGACGCGCCGGCTCGACCGCTATCCCGAGGCCGCGCGCAAGGCGCGCGATCGGGTGCTCGATCGCATGGTCGCGGAGCATGTCGTCAGCTCCGAGGACGCGGCGCAAGCCAAGGCCGCGCCCGTGCCAAAACTGCGCAAGCCGATGCCGATCCTGGCGCCGCACGCCTCCGACTCCGCGCTCGCGACCGTCAAGGACACGCCGATCATCAAGCTGACGCTGGATGCGAGCTTGCAGAAGGTGCTGGAGCCGCTGGCGCGCGACCGCGCCATTGCGCTGGGACCGAACATCTCGGTCGGTATCATCGTGGTCGACAATGAGAGCGGCGACGTGCTCGCGCGAGTTGGATCAGCCGATTATTTCGACGACAGCCGGGCAGGGCAGGTCGACATAACCCGCGCCGTCCGCTCGCCGGGCTCGACGCTGAAACCGTTCATCTATGGCCTCGCCTTCGAAGACGGCTTTGTTCATCCCGACAGCCTGATCGACGACCGTCCGGTTCGCTTCGGCTCCTACGCGCCGGAAAATTTCGACATGACGTTCCAGGGCACGGTGCCGGTGAAGAAGGCGCTGCAATTGTCGCTGAACGTCCCGGCGATCGTGCTGCTCGATCGCGTCGGCGCGAGCCGGCTGGCCTCGCGGCTGCGCCAGGCCGGCGGCAATCTCGTTCTGCCCAAGGACGAGGCGCCGGGACTAGCGATGGGCCTCGGCGGCGTCGGCGTGACGCTCCAGGACCTTGCCCAGCTCTACACCGGTTTCGCCCGGCTTGGCACCACCAAGCCGCTGCGCGAGGTCATCGCGGCCAAGGACGACCGCGAGCCGATGCGACTGTTGGACCAGGCCGCGGCCTGGCAGGTCGGCAACGTGCTGCTCGGCACGCCGCCGCCTGAGAATGCCGCCCACAACCGCATCGCGTTCAAGACCGGCACCTCCTACGGCTATCGCGATGCCTGGTCGGTCGGCTTCGACGGGCGCATGACCATCGGCGTCTGGGTCGGCCGGCCCGACGGCGCTCCGGTTCCCGGGCTGATCGGGCGCGTCGCCGCCGCGCCGATCCTGTTCGACGCTTTCGCCCGCACCGGCAAGACGCTGACCCCGCTGCCGAAGCCGCCCAAGGGAACCCTGGTGGCCAGCAACGCCAAGTTGCCGCTGCCGCTGCGGCGGTTCCGCCCGATCGGGGAACTCGTTCGCACCGGCGGCGAGCAGGCGCTGCACATCCAGTTTCCGCTGAACGGCTCGCGCATCGATGTCGATCGTTCCGGCGGTTCGGAGGCCGCCGCCATGCCCGTAAAGGTCGCCGGCGGTGTCCTGCCCATGACGGTGATGGTGAACGGAACCTGGCGCGGCGAGATCGACGGCCGCCGCCAGCGCCTGATCGATCCGCCCGGCCCGGGCTTTGCACGGCTCACTGTGATCGATGCCACGGGCGCCGCGGACACAGTTGTCATTCGAATTCAATGACCCTGGCTTAAGCGGTTGTAGCGATGGCGGTTTCAGCGTAAGCGGAACCAATGGCCGAGACCTATCCAACTCCCCGTTTTGGAGCGCCCCGCGAGCCGAAAACGCCCGTCAATCCGGGCAGCCGGCTGGTGTCGATGCTCGACGTCGTCACGTCCAGCCATGCCCGCGCGGCCGGCTTCCTGGTGCTGTGCGCGCTGCTGCTGTTCCTGCCGGGCTTCTTCACCATCCCGCCGGTCGATCGCGACGAAGCGCGCTTTGCCCAAGCGACCAAGCAGATGGTCGAGAGCGGCGACTATGTCGACATCCGCTTCCAGGAGGACGTCCGCTACAAGAAGCCGGTCGGCATCTACTGGTTGCAATCGGCCGCGGTTGAAATTGCCACGGCACTCAAATTGCCGAAGGCCGAGTTGCGGATCTGGGTCTACCGCATTCCTTCGCTGTTGGGCGCGATCGGCGCGGTGCTCATGACCTATTGGGCGGCGCTCGGCTTCGTCACGCGGCGCGCCGCGGTGCTCGCTGCGCTGTTGTTGTGCGCCTCCGTGCTGCTCGGCGTCGAGGCGCGGCTGGCGAAGACCGACGCGATGCTGCTGTTGTGCGTGACCGCCGCGATGGGCGCGATGTCGCGCGCCTATCTGTCCTGGCAGCGCGCCGAGGACCAGACGCATCCGCCGTGGAGCTGGCCCGCGATCTTCTGGACCGCGCTTGCGGTCGGCATCCTGATCAAGGGCCCGCTGATCCTGATGTTCGCCGGCCTGACCATCGTCGCGCTCGCGATCCTGGACCGCGATTCCTCCTGGCTGTGGCGCTTGCGCCCCGTCTGGGGGCTGATGTGGATGCTGGTGCTGGTGCTGCCCTGGTTCATCGCGATCTTCTGGCGCGCGGGCGAGGCCTTCTTTGCGGACTCCGTCGGCGGCGACATGTTGAGCAAGATCGGCGCCCAGGAATCCCATGGCGCGCCGCCCGGGCTTTACCTCGCGCTGTTCTGGATCACGTTCTGGCCGGGCGCGCCACTCGCGGCGATGGCGGCGCCTGCGGTGTGGCGGGCGCGGCGCGAGCCCGGCGCGCAGTTCCTGCTGGCCTGGTTGATCCCGTCATGGATCGTGTTCGAGGCGGTGCTGACCAAGCTGCCGCATTACGTGCTGCCGCTGTATCCCGCGATCGCGATCCTCACCGTCGGCGCGCTGGAGCGGAACGTGCTGTCGCGCTCCTGGCTCGCGCGCGGCTCGGCCTGGTGGTTCGCGATCCCCGTGGCCGGCTCGATCATCGCGGTGGTCGGTGCGGTCATGCTGACGCGGCAGCCGGCCTTTGTCGCCTGGCCGTTCATCGCGGCCTCGCTGATCTTCGGCCTGTTCGCCTGGTGGCTGTTCGACGCCAATCGCGCCGAGCGCTCGGTGCTCAATGCGCTGGTCGCCGCCCTGATGCTGGCAGTCGTGGTCTGGGGCATCGTGCTGCCATCGCTGACCCCGCTGTTTCCGAGCATCGAGGTGGCGCGCGCGCTGCGCAACGTCAGCTGTGTCGGGCCGAAGGCGGCGGCTGCCGGCTATCACGAGCCGAGCCTCGTGTTCCTCACGGGCACGCAGACGCTGCTCACCGACGGCTCGGGGGCGGCGGATTTCCTGCGGCAGGGGAGCTGCCGCTTCGCGCTGATCGAGCAGCGCTCGGAGCGCAGCTTTGTGCAGCGCGCCGAGGCGATCGGGCTGCGCTACAAGGTCGGCGCGCGCATCGACGGTTATAATTTCTCGCAAGGGCGGCCGATTTCGATCTCGATCTTCCGCTCGGAAGGCACTGAGTAGGATGCCTGGGACGACCGACATCGCGCCGCGTGCGGGCTATCCGGCGCAATTGCTCGCCGTCTCCGGGCGCGCGCTGGCGCAGCTCGTGCGAACCCCCTCGCATTCGCGCCGCGCCGCTGCCGCACGCAAACTGGCGCGGCATTCGCTGTGGCTGAGCGCGGTGGGCGCGGCCTTGATCGTCGTGCTGATGGTCGCGTTCGACCGGACCGAAATCCTGCTGATGCCGGCGCGCGGCACGCCAAGCCTTTGGTCGATCCGCATCCTCACCGATTTCGGCAAGGACGAGTATGTGCTCTCGGTGCTCGGCGCTGCGCTGGTGGGCGTGGCGCTCGTTGCGGCCGGGCTTCACGGAACACGCCGCGCGCTGCTGCTCGGCTTTGGCACGCGGCTCCAGTTCCTGTTTCTGTCTGTTGCCCTGTCCGTGTTCGCCGGGGAGGTTCTGAAATACATCATCGGCCGGGGGCGCCCATTCGTCGGTGGCACGGCCGATCCGTTCAATTTCGTCCCGTTCGAGGGAACGGGGGCTCATGCCAGTCTACCGTCCGGGCACGCGATCACGGCATTTGCGCTGGCGTTTGCGGTCTCGGCACTGTGGCCACGGCTGCGCGTGTTCATGTTCACCTACGCAATCGTGATCCTGCTGACGCGTCTCGTGCTGCTCGCGCACCACCCGAGCGACGTCACGGCCGGGGCCCTGCTGGGCATGGTCGGCGCCATGGCGGTCCGCTACTGGTTCGCGGCCCGCAGGCTCGCCTTCGCCATTCGGGCCGACGGCACCATTGTGCCTCTTCCCGGGGCAGATTCGGGCCGTCTCAAAAGGGTTGCCCGCGGGGCATCCGCCCCATAAAAGCGGCTGCTTCCTGGGACCGCAGGTTCCTTGAGGGCAGGCCCCATTCCAACCACGAGCCTCCTTTGTCGACGTCCCAGCCTTCGGTTTCCATCGTCGTTCCCGTGCGCAACGAAGCCGACAACATCGCGCCGCTGATCGCCGAGATCGGCACGGCGCTCGATGGCCGCTGGGCCTATGAGATCATCTACGTCAATGACGGCTCGACGGACGCCACCGGCGAGCGCCTGATGGCGATGATGAAGCAGCGGGACAATCTGCGACAGCTCCGCCACGCCAGGTCGGGCGGCCAGTCGGCGGCGGTGCGCAGCGGCGTCCGCGCGGCGCGCGGGTCGATCGTGGCGACGCTCGACGGCGACGGCCAGAACAACCCGGCGTTCCTGCCGGATCTGATCGCGGCGGTCGAAAAGGACAGCAAGGTCGGGCTCGCCGCGGGACAACGCGTCGGCCGCAAGGACACCGGCTTCAAGAAACTCCAGTCGCGCGTCGCCAATGGCGTCCGCAACGCGATCCTCAAGGACGGCACGCGTGATACCGGCTGCGGCTTGAAGGCGTTTCGGCGCGAGATCTTCCTGATGATGCCTTATTTCGACGGGCTGCATCGCTTCCTGCCGGCGCTGGTCCGCCGCGAAGGCTTTGATATTGCCTATGTCGACGTGATCGACCGGCCGCGCCACTCCGGCGTGTCGAACTATGGTTTCTTCGACCGGCTGTGGATCGGCATCATGGATCTCGCCGGCGTGTGGTGGCTGATCCGCCGCAAGAAGCCGACACCAGATGTGACTGAGGTGAACGCATGATCATTCAATACGGTCAGGCGCTGAGCAATTATCTCTACGACGTCTTCGTCGCCAAGTTCGACTTCTGGCTGGCGTTCGGCCTCGTCGCGCAGCTGTTCTTCACCGCGCGATTCCTGGTGCAGTGGATCGCGAGCGAGCGCGCCGGCAACAGCGTGGTGCCGATGGCGTTCTGGTTCTGCTCGATGGGCGGCGGCTTGATGACGCTGGTCTACGGCGTCGTGAAGCGCGAACCCGTGATCATCCTCGGCCAGGCGCTCGCGACCATCATCTATGTCCGCAACATCATGCTGATCATCAAGAACCGCGGCCGCGCGTCAAAGACGCTGGATCGCTGATCCGAGCATCTCCGAGGTCCTAGCGCGGCAATGCCGAAGCCGCGCCTGAGGCGGGCAGGGCGGCGGCTTCCGCGTCGGTCCGGCGATAGGGCTCGCCGGCCGCCTCCAGCACGGGATAGGCGACCGAGCAGATATGCGAATGGATCCGGCGCAGATCGCGCAACACGTCCAGATGCAGCGAGGTGGTCTCGATGGTCTCGGGGCGGCCTTCGCGCAGGCGGTCGAGATGGCGTTCGACGGCGGCGAGCTCGGTGTTCCTAAGCGTGGTCTTCTCCACCAGCAGCTTGCGCGCCTCGTTGGCGTCGCCCGACATGAACACGCCGAAGGCGATGCGCAGCGAGTCCATCGTGCGCTTGTGGAAGGCGGCGAGCTCCTCGGCGCCCTCGACCGAGAATTGCAGGCGCCGCTTGATCTTCTTGGTGGCAAGCTCGCTCAAATTCTTGTCGATGATGTCGCCGATATGCTCGAGGTTGATGGCGAAGGAGATGATCTCCATTGCGCGCCGGCCCTCGCTCTCGTCGAGGCTGCCGCGCGTCAGTTTCGTCAAGTAGAGCTTGATCGCCTCGTCGAGGCCGTCGACGGCATTGTCGGTCTTCGTCACCTGGTCGACCAGCGCCCGGTCGCCCGTCATCATCGCGGCCATCACCTTGCGCAGCATGACCTCGACGAGGTCGCCCATGCGCAGGGTTTCGCGGGCGGCGTCGGCGAGCGCCAGTGAGGGCGTCTCCAGCGCGCTCTCGTCCAGATAGCGCGGCCGGGCCGGGTCGGCCTCCTGGATGCGATCAGGCAAGAGCCGGGTCAGGACGCGCGACATGACATCGAGCAGCCCGATGAAGATGACGGCCGTACCGGCGTTGAAGGCAACATGGAAGGCCGCCGTCATTTTGGCGAGATCGGGCTGCCAGGCATGCATGTGCCCGGCGATCACGTTCAGGAATGGCAGGGCGAGCGCGATTCCGGCGATGCGATTGATAAGATTGCCGACCGGCAGGCGGTAGCTCGCGGGATCGTCGCGCCTCGCGCCTTCGAACACCGGATTGATGGCACTACCGAGATTGGCCCCGAGCACGAGTGCGAGCGCCGCGTCAGGCGTGATGAACTGCGAATAGGCCAGCGACATGATCAAGAGCACGCTGGCGACGCTCGAATGCACCGCCCAAGTGATGAGTGCGGCGATGACGATGCACAGGACGGGATCGCCCGTGATGGCCGACATCATGACGCGCATGCCGGGCGCGTTCTCCGCCGGCGCCAACGTGTCGAGCAGGATATGCAGCGACAGCAGCATCAAGCCGAGGCCGATGCAGACACGGCCGATGTCCTTGATCCGCGAGCGTGGGCCCGAGCGGAAGGCGACGAGCCCCAGCACGAACAGCACCGGCGCGACCGCCGCGATATTGAACGAAAGCACCTGCACGATCAGCGTCGTGCCGACATTGGCCCCTAACATGATGGCGAGCGCTGCGGCGAGGCTGACGAGCCCTTCGGCCGCGAAAGAGCTCGTGATCAGCGCGGTCGCCGTGCTGCTCTGGAGCAGTGCGGTGAGCCCGAGGCCGGCGGCAAACGCGTTGAAGCGGTTGCCGAGCGCCTTGCCGAGCAGCCGCCGCAGGTCCGGGCCGAACGCGCGCAGGATCCCGCTGTGGACCATGTGCAGGCCCCACAGCAGCAGCGCAACGCCGCCCATCAGATCGAGCAGAACCAACGTTCCCATTCTCCGTGTCCGGATCGAGAGTCGATTGGTGAGGCTAGCGCCAAACGCTTGAGGTTCAAACCATTTGTTGGCGCATCGGCGTTAACACCTGCGTAGGTTGCTCGTTCCCGCGGCGCGATGCCTTGTGACGAGGCTCACATTGCCGCTTTGAGGGCAGCGAAGCCGCGATCGAGATCGGCCTTGAGATCGTCGGTGCTCTCGAGCCCGATGTGGAGACGGAGAGTCGGGCCGCCCGGCGCCCACTTGGTGGCGGTGCGATAGGCGTCGCAGTCGAAGGGAATCGCAAGGCTCTCGAAGCCGCCCCAGGAAAAACCCATGCCGAACAGTTTTAGCGTGTTGAGCATGGTGTCGACGGCCTTCTGAGGGGCCGGCTTCAGGACGATGCTGAACAGGCCCGAGGCGCCGGTGAAGTCACGCCTCCAGATCGCGTGACCGGGATCGGTCTCCAGCCCCGGATGCAGCACGCGCGCGACCTCGGGCCGATCAGCGAGCCAGCGTGCCATATCGAGCCCGGAACGATGATGCTGCGCGAGCCGCACCGACAGCGTGCGCAGGCCGCGCAGCGCGAGGAAGACGTCATCCGGACCGGCGCAGACGCCGAGCAGGCGGATTCCTTCTGAAACTATCGGCCACGCCTTGGCATTGGCCGAGATGGTGCCGAACATGATGTCGGAATGGCCGCCGATATATTTGGTGGCCGCCTGCATGCTGATGTCGACGCCCTGCTCGAGCGAACAGTGATAGAGCGGCGTCGCCCACGTGTTGTCGTCGATGACGAGCGCGCTCTTGGCATGCGCGACCTCGGCGATGGCGCGAATGTCCGGCATCTCGAACGACTGCGAGCCCGGCGCCTCGACCAACACCGCGCGCGTGTTCGGCTTGAACAGCTTTTCGATGCCGGCGCCGATCAGCGGATCGAAATAGGTGGTCTCGACGCCGTATCGGGTCAGCATGCCGTTGCAGAAATTGCGCGAGGGCCGATAGACGTTGTCGCAGACCAGGATGTGGTCGCCGGTCTTCAGCACCGAGAGCAGGGTGGTGGAGATCGCCGACAGTCCCGACGGAACGATGCCGACGCCGGCACATTGCGGCCCCTCCAGCGCCATCAGCGTCTCCTGGAACGCCTTGGTGGTGGGCGAGCCGTGGCGGCCATAGGTGAACTCGCCGCGATGGGCGTGCAGATCCTCGGCGGTCGGATAGAGCACGGTCGAGCCGTGGAACACCGGCGGATTGACGAAGCCCTTCTGCGCCTTGGTGTCGCGGCCGGAGGTCACCAGCCGGGTCTCGGCCTGCTGCTGAAGGGGATGCGAGGAATCCATGCGTCTGCTTTCAAAAAAGCGTTTCCGCTGGCGCGCGTCGCGCCTGCGGGCTGGCCGAAAGGCCGCTGTCGTTAATAACAGAACACAGAAGAGTCCCGTCAACCCCTTGACCCGGCCCGCCAGCCGCTCTCCTATGCGCAGGTGCTATTCAGTCGCCGCATGTTGAGGGGCAGCCGCGACCTTCGATCCATCGTCTGACCGGACCTTGCGCCACAGCCACAAAGGCGGGCGCCTGCGGCGGGGATTAGGTTATGGCCTCTCGGGATGGGTGGGTGTTCGGCAAGCTTTTCCAGCATGACTCTTGCAGGGCTAGTCCTGCGACGCCTAGTCCTGGCAGAGACGATTCCTGAGACAATGTTCCTTGAGACGACCTTGAAAGGCCTTCAGCCCATGAAACGCGTAACCCTGGCTCTCACTCTCGCTCTCGCCGCCGGCCTGACTGCCCAGACCGCCGGTGCGCAAACGCTCAAGACCGTCAAGGACCGTGGCACGCTGTCCTGTGGTGTCAGCCAGGGCCTGCCGGGCTTCTCCTCGCCCGACGACAAGGGCAACTGGACGGGGATCGACGTCGACCTCTGCCGGGCCGTCGCCGCCGCCATCTTCAACGATCCGACCAAGATCAAGTTCGTGCCGCTGTCCGCCAAGGATCGCTTCACGGCACTGCAATCCGGCGAGATCGACGTGCTCTCGCGCAACACCACCTGGACCATCTCGCGCGACACCTCGCTCGGCGCCAACTTCACCGGCGTGACCTATTATGACGGGCAGGGCTTCATGGTGAAGAAGTCGCTCAAAGTGAATTCCGCACTGGAACTGAACAGCGCCTCGGTCTGCGTGCAGACCGGCACCACGACCGAGCAGAATCTCGCCGACTACTTCAAGGCCAACAACATGAAGTACGAGGTGATCGCGTTCGGCACCAACGACGAGACGGTCAAGGCCTATGAGGCCGGTCGCTGCGACGTCTTCACCACCGACCAGTCGGGCCTCTACGCCAACCGCCTCAAGCTCGCCAATCCCAACGACCACATGGTGCTGCCCGAGATCATCTCGAAGGAGCCGCTCGGACCGATGGTGCGCCACGGCGACGACCAGTGGTTCGACATCGTGAAGTGGACGCTGTTCGCGATGGTCACCGCCGAAGAGCTCGGCATCACCTCGAAGAACGTCGACGAGAAGGCCAAGATGGAAAATCCGGAGCTGAAGCGCGTGCTCGGCACCGACGGCAATTTTGGCGAACAGCTCGGCCTCACCAAGGACTGGGTGGTCCGGATCGTGAAGGCGGTCGGCAATTACGGCGAGGTGTTCGACCGCAATGTCGGCTCGGGCTCGCCGCTCGCCATCAATCGCGGTCTCAACAATCTCTGGAACAAGGGGGGTCTCCAGTACGCGCCGCCGATCCGCTGATCCCGCCTGATCCGCGGCGATGAGCACCGAGGCTCGAAAACCGCCGGCCCAGATCGCGCTGAAGATCAGGCGCATTCTGGGCGGCAAGGCAGGCTGGAACGGCGTCGTCGTCCAGTTTGCCTTCGCGGCGATCCTGGGCTGGATCGGCTACGAGATCGTCTCCAACACCCGCGCCAACCTCGAGAACCAGCACATCGCCGCCGGCTTCGGCTTCCTCCGCAACAATGCCGGCTTCGACGTCAACCAGACCCTGATCTCCTACACCGGCTCGGACACGTTCCTGCGCGTGTTCGTGGTCGGGCTCCTCAACACGCTCGTGGTCTCGGTGGTTGGCATCTTCTTCGCCACCGTGATCGGCTTCATCGTCGCGCTGTGCCGGCTGTCGCCGAACTGGCTCTTGTCGCGCGTCGGCGAGATCTACGTCGAGATCATCCGGAACCTGCCGCTGCTGTTCCAGATCCTGTTCTGGTACCTGGCGGTGCTCGCGGCGCTGCCCAATCCCAGGCAAAGCATTTCGCTGCTGGGCATCGCCTTCATCAGCAATCGTGGCCTCGTCATTCCATCACCGATCGGCGGAAGCGGCCTGGTCCCGTTCCTTGCGGTGCTGGCCCTCGGCATCGTCGCGTCGCTGGCCTTGCGCATCCACGCGCGGCGCGCCCTGTTCCAACGCGGACAGGTGATCCGCATCTGGCCCTATGTGCTGGGCCTGCTGTTCGGCCTGCCGCTTGCCACCATACTGGTGTTCGGTTTGCCTTTCACCGTCGAGCTGCCGCAGCTCAAGGGGTTCAATTTCGCCGGTGGCTCGCGCATCATTCCGGAGTTCGTGGCGCTGACGCTGGCGCTGTCGACCTATACCGCCGCCTTCATCGCCGAGATCGTCCGCGCCGGCATCCTGTCCGTCCACAAGGGCCAGATGGAGGCGGGGTCCTCGCTCGGCCTCAGCCGCGGCGCCACGCTGCGGCTGATCGTCGTGCCGCAGGCGATGCGCGTGATCGTTCCGCCCCTGACCAACCAGTATCTCAATCTCACCAAAAATTCCTCGCTTGCCGTCGCGATCGGCTATCCTGACCTCGTCTCGGTATGGGCCGGCACGTCGCTGAGCCAGACCGGGCAGGCGATCGAGATCATCGCCATGACGATGGGTGTCTATCTTCTGATCTCGCTGCTCACCAGCGCTATCATGAGCGTCTACGGTTGGCGCGTCAGCCGGAGCCTCGGCGCATGACCGATATCACCTCATCCGCCTATGTCCGGCAGGATCTGCTCACCGAGCGTCCTGCCCCGATGAAGACGACAGGCTTCATTGGCCTCGTGCGCACGCGCCTGCTCAACTCGCCGACCAACATCCTGATTACCATCATCAGTGCCCTGTTGCTCTGGTTCACCATCGTTCCCTCAGTGAGATTCCTGTTCGTCGACGCGGTCTGGACCGGCAGTGACCGCGCGGCGTGCCTGACCGAGAACGCGGGGTTTGTGGTCGGCGCCTGCTGGCCGTACATCCAGGCCAAGCTGCCGCAATTGATCTATGGCTTCTATCCCGAGGCCGAGCGCTGGCGCGTCAACCTCACCTTTGCCCTGGCGGCGGTCCTGCTGGTGCCGATGCTCGTTCCGCGCCTGCCAGCGAAGGGGGTGAACGCCAGCCTGTTCTTCTTCGCCTTTCCCGTCGTCGCATTCTTCCTGCTGCATGGCGGCGGCATCTCGGGCTTCGGCGTGAGCTGGACGGCGGGCCTGCTGCAATTGTTCGACGACAGCATCATCGGCGCCGGGCAGGTCCTGCTCAATCTCAGCAAGACCTCGGCCATCGCCCCGCTGTTGTGGGCCGTCGGCAACCTCATCCTGCTGGTCGGCAAGGCAATCTACTGGCTGATCTTTCCACTGACCTCGCTGCGTGACCAGCTCGAGGGTTCGGGCCAATCGGTCTGGACCGATTTTGCGATCACCACGGCCGTCGTCTCGCTGATCGCCTTTGTCCTCGGCGGCGGCGTGCGGACGGGATGGCGCCCCCTGGCGTGGAGCATCGTGACGTTCATCGCCGTCGCCATCGTGATCAAGCTGATGGGGCTCGATCACGGCGGACTGGCGGTCGTGCAGACGAGGCTCTGGGGCGGTCTGCTGGTGACGCTGGTGGTCTCCGTCGCCGGCATCGTCACGTCATTGCCGATCGGCATTGCGCTGGCGCTCGGCCGCCGGTCCAGCATTCCGCTGATCCGGATCTTCTCGATCGCCTTCATCGAGTTCTGGCGCGGCGTGCCGCTGATCACCGTGCTGTTCTTCGCCACCTACATGCTGCCGCTGTTCCTGCCGGGCAATTTCACCGTCGACGGCCTCGTCCGTGCGCTGATCGGGATCGCGCTGTTCACGGGCGCCTACCAGGCCGAGAACGTCCGCGGGGGCCTCGCCGCGATCCCGCGCGGGCAGGGCGAGGCGGCGGCGGCGCTCGGGCTGTCCTGGTGGAAGACGACGTCGCTGATCGTGCTGCCGCAGGCGCTGCGCCACGTCATCCCGAACCTCGTCAACAGCTTCATCTCGCTGTTCAAGGATACCTCGCTGGTCTCCATCGTCGCGCTGTTCGATCTGCTGGGGTCGCTGCGCGCTTCGTTCGCGGATCCGAAGTGGTCGACGCCGTCGACCTTGTTCACCGGCTTTGCCTTCGCCGGTATCATCTATTTCCTGTTCTGCTTTGGAATGTCGCGCTACTCGCTCTTCGTCGAGCACCGTCTCAACGCCCACCGTCGCAACTGATCGAGGTCACCATGTCCGAGCCCATCGTCAAGATTTCCGGCCTGAACAAATGGTACGGCGACTTCCACGTGCTGCGTGACATCGACCTCGAGGTCCAAAAGGGCGAGCGCATCGTGATCTGCGGGCCCTCGGGCTCGGGCAAGTCGACCCTGATCCGCTGCATCAACGCGCTGGAGGAGTTCCAGGAGGGCGAGATCGTCGTCGACGGCATCGAGCTCGGGCCGAACCTCAAGCACATCGACGCCGTGCGCCGCGAGGTCGGCATGGTGTTCCAGAGCTTCAATCTGTTCCCGCATCTGACTGTGCTGGACAATTGCACGCTGGCGCCGATCTGGGTGCGCAACATTCCCAAGAGGGACGCCGAGGCGACCGCGATGAAATTCCTGGAGCGGGTCAAGATCCCGCACCAGGCCAACAAGTTTCCGGGCCAGATGTCCGGCGGCCAGCAGCAACGCGTCGCCATCGCCCGCGCGCTGACCATGAATCCGAAGGTGATGCTGTTCGACGAGCCGACTTCGGCCCTCGATCCTGAAATGGTGAAGGAGGTGCTCGACACCATGGTCGACCTCGCCGAGGAAGGCATGACCATGCTGGTAGTCACCCACGAGATGGGCTTTGCCCGCGAGGTCGCCAACCGCGTCGTGTTCATGGACGCCGGCCAGATCATCGAGGCCAACACGCCGAACGAGTTTTTTGCGGCCCCGCAGCATGCCAGGACGAAGCTGTTTTTGAGCCAGATCTTGCGGTGAAGCGCGCTGCCGTAGCCGCCGTAGGGTGGGCAAAGGCGCCCTTGCGCCGCGCCCACCATCTCTCGCGGCCGCAACAAAGGGTGGGCACGCTTGCGCTTTGCCCACCCTATGGCACCGCGGCTCGGCTCAACTTGTCCCGGGTCCCATAACCTCCCCGCAACCATATCCAAGGTTGCACCTCGGCCACTTCACCCGTTCGAAAGCTCTTTCTGCGCCTATGGCGCAAAAAGGGGGCGCCTGTGCTCGACCTCGTATTTGGCTTCAATACCCGCCTGGGACGGTTGAAGTTCTTCCTCGCCACGCTCGCGCTCGCGGTCGTGATGGCTGCGCTCTGCTTTGCGGTCGCGACATCGGCGCTGCGCAATGTCAGCCCGGCGAGTGTTCGCACGGAAGATCTCCTGAAGGGCCCAGGAATGATCGCGGCGATCGTGGTCTTCGTGCTGGCGACCATCACGCTGTACTCGATGCGCTTCCGCGATATCGGCTGGGATCCGGTCTGCGTGGTCCCGGCCTGGTTCGCGCTAATGGCCGTAGATTACGTCGTCGCGCTAAAATTTCCGGCTTATGCGGTCGGCGCCGAGCATATTGGCACGGTCGTCGGCGGCATCGTCAATCTCGCGCTGACACTGGTGCTGCTGTTCTGGCCTGGCGACCGCCACGCTTAGAGCATGATCCGGAAAAGCGTGAAGCGGTTTTCCGAAGAGATCATGCTCAAAACAACAACGCCGGCGGCCGCAACCAGCGGCCCCTAGACGAACGGCGGCTTGATGTTGCTGCGCTTCTCGAGCCACTCCGGCACGGGCAGGTTCTTGGCGCGCATGAAGTCCGCGTTGAACAACTTGGACTGATAGCGGCTGCCGGAATCGCACAGCACGGTCACGATCGTTTTGCAGGGTCCGAGCTGTTTTGCGAGCCGCATCGCGCCGGCGATGTTGATGCCGGTCGAGCCGCCGAGGCAGAGCCCCTCGTGCTGGAGCAGCTCATAGATGACGGTGACCGCCTCGGTATCGGGAATGAGATAGGCGTCATCGACCTTCGCGGTCTCGACGATCGCGGTCGCGCGGTTGAGGCCGATGCCCTCGGTGATCGAGCCGCCGGACGTCGCCTTGGCATCGCCGGTCCGGAAATATTCGTACATGCCGGCGCCGTGCGGATCGGCGCAGGCGATGCGGACGTCCTTGTTCTTCTCTTTCAGATAGCGGCTGACGCCGGCGAGCGTGCCGCCGCTGCCGACCGAGCAGACGAAGCCGTCGACCTTGCCGCCGGTCTGCTCCCAGATCTCCGGTCCGGTGGACTCGTAATGCGCCTTGGCATTGTCGAGATTGTTCCACTGGTCGGCGAACAGCACGCCATTGGGCTCGGTCTTGCGCAGCTCGTCGGCCAGCCTGCGGCCGACATGCTGGTAGTTGTTGGGATTGGCATAGGGCAGGGCCGGCACCTCGATCAGCTCGGCGCCGCAGAGCTTCAGAAAATCCTTCTTCTCCTGGCTCTGCGTCTCCGGGATCACGATCAGCGTGCGGTAGCCGCGCGCGCTCGCCACGACCGCAAGGCCGATGCCGGTGTTGCCGGCGGTCGCTTCCACCACGAGACCGCCCGGCTTGAGCTCGCCGCGCTTCTCGGCCTCCAGAATCATCCATTTGCCTGCGCGGTCCTTCACCGACTGCCCGGGATTCATGAACTCGGCCTTGCCGAGGATGGTGCAGCCGGTCAACTCCGAGGCGCGCTTGAGCTTGATCAGCGGGGTGTTGCCGATGGCTTCGACAACGTCGTTTCGAGTGGTCATATCGGGGGAAATCACTGGCAAGGGGTTGATCTGGTTGGCCAGAACCTAGTGCTTGGGAGGCCAAAGGGGAAGGCTTTTGCGCTGCGGCGCGCGGAGGACGGAGGACCTACATGTGCGGCAGCGACGCGTTCAGTTGCGATCATCGATGGCCTTGCGAGAACCGCCCATGCGCGCTTGAGACGGAGCCAAAGCAGCATGTTGCAGGTTGTTGCTGGTGCAGCCGGATCAAACGGCTTCCGCGCAGGTGTGGCGCCAATATCACATGAAATCTTAGTAAGCTTGAGCACGCTTTGCTGCGGCTCGAAAATACAAAAAGTCTGTGCAAGACAGGCATATCTTGCATTTTCGCAGCTCCAATATCGATGGGCTCGGCCAACCATCTCGCACCTGCGGGACTGTCCCGGTGTTCCGCACCCGGCTAGTATGAATCCCACGGTTCCGAGGAAGCATCACCTGTGAGCGAGTTATCCAACGCCCCCCGACTGTTCCGCCGCGAATCGGTTAATCCGGCTCGGCGGTGGCGGTTCGATCTGCCCGGCGGGGGGTGGATGTGACACAGGATGTTTCTGCGATCGCCGTGCGGCGGTCCCCAGAGTCTGCACCCCGGATGCGGCATGCCGCGCGCTGGCTTGCGGTGCTGTGCCTCGCCGCCAGTTCCGGGGCTTGCGTGCTGACCCAGGATCTCCCGGATCCCGCGCTCGACGTTCCCACGCAGTACAAATATGCGGGCAAGGGCGATGCGCCGCCGTCACTGGATTGGTGGCGCGGCTTCCGCTCCACCGAGCTCACGCAACTGATGGAGGAGGCGCAGACCGTCAACCTCGACATCGCCGCCGCCGTCGCGCGTATCGTCCAGGCGGATGCCCAGGCGCGGCAGGCGGGTGCGGCACTGCTGCCGAGCCTGTCCGGCACCGGGCAGGAGACCTATTCGCGCACCTCGGGCTCGAGCGCCTCGGGCCTGTCCATCGGCGGGCGCGAAGTCGTCAACTATTCGGCCTCCCTCAGCGCCAGCTATCAGCTCGATTTCTGGGGCCAGAATCGCGATGCGCTGCAGACGGCGGAAGAGACGGCGAACGCCAACCGCTTCGATCGTGACGTCGTCGCGCTGACGACGCTTGCAGCCGTCGCCAACGCCTATTTCCAGGTGCTGGCCTCGCAGGACCGCCTGCGGACCGCGCAGAACAACATTGCGAGCGCACAGCGCATCCTCGATGCCATCAAGGAGCGCCGCAAGGCCGGCACCAGCACCGATCTGGACGTCGCGCAGCAGGAGAGCGTGCTGGGCAACCAGAAGGCGTCGGTGCCGCCGCTGCGCCAGACGCTCGACCAGAATGTGAATGCGCTCGCCGTGCTGGTGTCGCGGCCGCCGGAGAGCGTGCGCGTGCGCGGCGGCTCGCTGAACAACATCGGCATCCCCAAGGTCACGCCGGGCCTGCCGTCGGAGATTTTGACGCAGCGGCCGGACATCCGCCGGCAGGAGGCGCAGCTTGCATCTGCCACCGCGAACATCGGCAATGCCCGCGCGCAGTTCTTTCCGACCATCCAGCTCACCGGCAATGGCGGCTATCAGAGCTCGGCGCTGGTGTCGCTGTTCCAGCCGCATGCGGCGTTCTTCCAGCTCGTCGGCAGCGCGACGCAGCCGATCTTCGACGGTGGCAAGATCCTCGGCAATTTCGAATTCGCGAAGGCGCGGCAGGATGAATTGCTCCAGACCTACCGCAAGACCATCGTCCAGTCTTTTGCCGACGTGGACAATGCGCTGTACTCGATCAAGCAGACCACGATCAAGCTGCAATTGCAGCGCGATGTCGTCACCTCGTCCCGGCGCGCCTTCGATCTCGCCGAGCAGCAATTGCGCGCCGGCACCGCCGACATCGTGACCGTGCTGAACGTCCAGCAGACACTATTTCAGGCGGAAGACGCGCTGTGGCAGGCCCAACTCGCACGGCTTCTTGCCATCGTCAGCCTATATCAGGCGCTCGGCGGCGGCTGGGAGCCGCGCATGGAGAAACCGGTCAATGCTCTTTAAGCCGGATAAGAAGGAAAGCGCGAAAGAGGGGACGGCGAAAAAGTCGCGCGGCCGCGGCTTCGTCATGACCCTGGTCACGCTCGCGATCCTTGGCGGCCTTGGCTATATCGGCTGGAGCGCGATGCACCAGCAGCAGCAGGCGAACAACCGCAACCAGCGGCCCGATCTGCCCGTGCCGGTATTGGCTGCGACCCCACGTATCCAGGACGTCCCGGTCTTTCTCGACGGCGTCGGCGCGATCCGCGCACTCAACACCGTGACCGTGCGCTCGCAGGTCGACGGCAAGCTGATCGCGGTCAATTTCACCGAAGGCCAGGACGTCAAGAAGGGCGACGTGCTCGGCGAGATCGATCCCGCGCTCTATCAGGCGACCTACGACCAGGCGGTTGCCAAGAAGGCGCAGGACCAGGCCCAGCTCGCCAACCAGCGCATCGACCTGACGCGCTACGAGCAGCTCGCTGCCTCCAATGCCGGCTCCAAGCAGCAGGCAGACACCCAGCGCGCGCTGGTCGCGCAGACAGAGGCGCTGGTCAAGGCGGACCAGGCAGCGATCGACAACGCTGCGGCGACGCTGAGCTACACCAAGATCGTGGCGCCACTGTCGGGCCGCGCCGGCCTGCGCCAGGTCGACCAGGGCAACATCATCCACGCCGCCGACACCACGGGCCTCGTGGTGATCACGCAGTTGCAGCCGATCGCGGTGTGGTTCAGCCTTCCGCAGCAGCAGATCATGCGCGTCAACGCGGCCGCCGCAAAGGGCACGCTCGCTGTCGACGTGTTCGGCAATGACGGCGTCACCGTGATCGACACCGGCAAACTCACCGGCATCGACAACCAGGTCGACCAGACCACCGGCACACTGAGGCTCAAGGCTGAGTTCCCCAACGCCAACTACCAGCTCTGGCCAGGCCAGTTCGTCAATGTCCGCCTCAAGGTCGAGACCTTGATGCAAGCGCTCGTGGTGCCGACCTCGGCGGTGCAGCGCGGCCCGATCGGCACCTTCAGCTACGTCATCGGCGAGGACAATGTGGTCTCGGCCAAGCCCGTGACGGTGACGCAGCAGAACGAGCATGACGCCGTGATCGCGAGCGGCCTGTCGCCGACCGATAAGGTCGTCACGACAGGCTTTGCCAATCTGTCCGACGGCTCCAAGGTCGTCATCGGCCGCGACGACCAGACCCCGTCGGCCGATCTCGCTCCGCGCAAGCGCTCGCGCGGGCCGCAGGGCGATGCGCAGAAGAAAGACGGTGCCAAGAACAGCCAGACCGACGGTCAGAAGGACTCGCAAAAGGACGGACAAGCCAAGGACGGCGAGTTCCACGCCAAGCGCAAGAGCAGCGAAGGCGACCAGAAGGGCCAGACAGGACCTGCACCGGGGCCGGGGGCCTCATCGGGAGCTGGAGCCAAGCAGCCATGATCCCGACAACAGCCGCGTGAAGCGGCAGGCGTAACCCATGGGTGTCTCCGAACCCTTCATCCGACGTCCGATCGCGACCTCGCTGCTCGGCATCGCGCTCCTGATCGGCGGCGCCCTCGGCTATTTCGCGCTGCCGGTCTCCGCGCTGCCGCAGGTCGATTTCCCGACCGTGCAGGTGACGACGCAGCTGCCGGGCGCGAGCCCCGACGTGATCGCCTCGCTGATCACGGCGCCCCTGGAGCGACAGCTCGGCCAGATCCCATCGTTGTCGGCGATGAACTCGACGAGCTCGTTCGGCGTCAGCCAGATCTCGCTCCAGTTCGATCTCAACCGCGACATCGACGGCGCCACCCAGGACGTGCAGGCCGCGATCAACGCGGCCGCCGGCGTGCTGCCCAAGACGCTGCCTTACCCGCCGACCTACGCCAAGGTGAACCCGGCGGATGCGCCGGTGATGACCCTGGCGCTGCGCTCGGACACCATCTCGCTGCGGGCGATGAGCGACATCGCCGATACGCTGCTGGCGCAGCGGCTGAGCCAGATCTCTGGCGTCGGGCGCGTCTCCGTGCTCGGCGGGCTGAAGCCGGCCGTGCGCATCCAGGCTGATCTGGCTCGGCTTGCCGCCTATGGCATCGCCATGGAGGATTTGCGCACCGCGATCGCCAATGCCAACGTCTCCGGGCCGAAGGGCTCGCTCGACGGCGCGCAGCAATCCTACATCATCGCCGCCAACGACCAGATCGCCGCTGCCGAAGCCTACAAGCCTGTCATCATCGCCTATCGCAACGGCTCGCCGGTCACGATCGCCGACGTTGCGCAGATCGTCGACGGGCTCGAAAACGACCGCACCGGCGGCTGGTACCAGGGCTCGCCGGCCGTCATCATCGACATCCAGCGCCAGCCCGGCGCCAACGTCATCGACGTGGTCAGCCAGATCCGCGCCGAGATCCCCAAGGTGCAGCGCGCGATCCCGGCCGGTGTGAACCTCACCATTGTCTCCGACCGTACCGTCACCATCCGCGCCTCTGTGCGCGATGTGCAGTTCACGCTGATCCTCAGCGTCGTGCTGGTGACGCTCGTCGTGCTGCTGTTCCTGCGCTCGCTGCGGGCCACGCTGATCGCCGGCGTCGCGCTGCCGCTGTCGCTGATCACGAGCTTCGGCATCATGTATTTCGCCGGGTTCAGCCTCGACAATCTGTCGCTGATGGCGCTGACGATCGGCACCGGCTTCGTCGTCGACGACGCCATCGTCATGATCGAGAACATCGTCCGCCACATGGAGAACGGCGAGAGCGCGATGGAGGCCTCACTGAAGGGCGCCAGCGAGATCGGCTTCACGGTGATCTCGCTGACGGTGTCGCTGATCGCGGTGTTCATCCCGCTGCTGTTCATGTCGGGCCTGGTGGGCCGCATGTTCCGCGAGTTCGCGCTGACGCTGACCATCGCGGTGGTAACCTCGGCCGTGGTCTCGCTGACGCTGACGCCGATGATGTGCTCGCGGCTGCTGCGGCATGCGCATGAGGAGCTCGCGGTGCCGGGCCTCGCCGCGATCAGCCGCTTCATCGACCGCACGGTCGAGTTCTATCACCGCACGCTGCTCTGGGTGCTGGAGCGCCAGCGCGCCACGCTGGTCGTGACCTTCGCGACGCTGGCCGCAACCCTCGTTCTCTACATCGTCGCGCCAAAGGGCTTTTTGCCGCTCCAGGACACCGCCTCGATCACGGCGGTGACGGAGGCGGGGCCGGACGTGTCGTTCGCGGAGATGCAGAAGCGGCAGGCTGAAGCCGCCGACGCCATCAAGGCCGACCCTGACGTGGTCGGCGTCGTCTCGGTGATCGGCGCGGGCTCGGTCAACCCGACCACCAATGTCGGACGGCTCGTCATGACCTTGAAGCCGCGCGGCGAGCGGCGCGACGATGTCAGCGTGGTCGTGAACCGGCTGAAGGAGCGGGTCTCCGCCATCCCTGGCATGACGGTCTATTTCCAGCCGGTGCAGGACGTGCAGATCTCGACCCAGTCGAGCCGCTCGCAATACCAGTACACGCTGACCGGCACCGATGCGGCGCTGGTGTCGGAATGGGCGCGCAAGCTCGTTACGGAGATGCGGCGCGATCCCTTGTTCCGCGACGTCTCCTCCGAGGCGCAGGAGGGCGGTCTGCGCGCGCAGCTCGATGTCGACCGCACCCGCGCCGGCCAGCTGGGCGTGAGCCTGCAAGGCATCACCGACACACTGAACGATGCCTTTGCACAAAGGCAGATCTCGACCATCTACGGCCAGGCCAACCAGTACCGCGTGGTGCTGGAGGCGCTGCCGATGTACCAGCGCGATCCCTCGATCCTGTCGAAGCTGTATCTGCCAGGCGCGGCGAGCGCGATCGCCGGCGCGCCCAACGCCCAGGTGCCGCTGTCGGCGGTGGCGACACTGAAGCGCACCACGGCACCGCTCGCGATCTCGCACCAGGCGCAATTCCCGTCGATCTCGCTCAGCTTCAACCTCGCCCCGGGCGCGGCGCTCGGCGATGCGGTCGAGGCGGTGACGACGATCGAGACCCGGATCGGCATGCCCAACAGCATCGTCGGCGTCTATGCCGGCGATGCCGCCGAATTCTCCAAGGCACTCGCCGGCCAACCCTGGCTGCTGCTTGCGGCGGTGATCACGATCTACATCGTGCTCGGCGTGCTCTATGAGAGCTACATCCATCCGATCACCATCCTGTCGACGCTGCCCTCGGCCGGCGTCGGCGCCATCCTGGCGCTGATCTTGTGCGGGCAGGATCTCTCGGTGATCGGCCTGATCGGCATCATCCTCCTGATGGGCATCGTCAAGAAGAATGCGATCATGATGATCGACTTCGCGCTCGAAGCCGAGCGCGGGCAGGGGATGTCGCCCAACGAGGCCATCGTGCAGGCGTGCCTGCTGCGCTTCCGGCCGATCATGATGACGACACTGGCAGCCCTGTTCGGCGCGCTGCCGCTCGCCATCGAGAGCGGCACCGGCGCCGAGCTGCGCTTCCCGCTCGGCATCTCCATCATCGGCGGCCTGCTGCTGAGCCAGTTGCTCACGCTCTACACCACGCCGGTGATCTACCTCGCGCTCGACCGCATCAACCGCCGCCTCGAGCAGGCGCTGCCGCCGGCCGAATCCGGCGGGCCGCCGGTCGCAGGCGCCACCGAGGGGATGCAGTGATGGCATCGATCTCGGAGCCCTTCATCCGCCGCCCGGTCGCGACCACGCTGCTGTCGATCGGGTTGTTCCTGCTGGGTGTCGTCGCCTACGAGTTCCTTCCCGTCGCCTCGGTCCCGAACGTCGATTTTCCCGCCATCTTCGTCTCGGCCAGTCGGCCGGGCGCCGATCCGTCGGTGATGGCGGCGACGGTGGCCTCGCCGCTGGAGCGGCGGCTGGGCGAGATCGCCGGCATCAACCAGATCACCTCGACGTCGTCGCTCGGCGTCACCAACATCCAGCTCCAGTTCGACATCGGCCGCAACATCGACAAGGCGGCCCGCGACGTGCAGGCGGCGATCAACGCCGCGCTGGTCGACCTGCCGAGCGACCTGCCGACGCTGCCGCGCTTCCGCAAAGCCAACACGGCCGGCGCGCCCGTGTTCGTTCTGGCGCTGACCTCGAAGACGCTGTCGGCCAGCGCCATCTACGACGTCGCCGACACGGTGCTGGCGCAGCGCATCTCGCAGGTGCCCGGCGTCGGCGACGTGACCGTGTCGGGCGCCGACCAGCCGGCGGTCCGGGTGCAGCTCAACCCCGTGGCGCTGTCGAATGCCGGCATCGCCACTGACGACGTGCGGACCGCGATCATCAACGCCAATCCGCTTGGCCCGGTCGGCATCTTCAACGGCGAGCGTCAGAGCGAGACGCTGTCGCTGAACAAGCAGATGCGCACGGCGAAGGAGTTCCGCGACATCGTCATCAAGAGCTCGAACGGCAATTTCGTCCGGCTCTCCGACGTCGCCGACATCGAGGATTCCGTCCGCAACGCTCGCTCCATCGCCTGGTTCAACAAGCAGCCGGCGGTGCTGATCCAGATCACCAAGCAGGGTGATGCCAACGTCATCGACACCGTCGACCGGGTAAAGGCGCTGATCCCCGAGCTGAAGCAATGGATCCCGGCCGGCGTCGACATCTCCACGCTGGTCGACCGCACCAGCACGATCCGGGCCAGCGTGCTGGACATGCAGTGGACGTTGCTCGCGACCGCCATCCTCGTGATGGTCGTGGTGTTCGTGTTCCTGCGCCGGCTGACGCCGACGATCGCCGCCGGCATCTCGGTGCCGCTGGCGCTGGCCGGCACCTGCGCCGGCATGTGGGTCGCGGGCTTCTCGATCGACAATCTGTCGCTGATGGCGCTCGCGATTTCGGTCGGCTTCGTCGTCGACGACGCCATTGTCATGATCGAGAACATGTTCCGCAACCTCGAGCACGGCATGCGGCCGATGCAGGCGGCGCTGGAGGGCGCGAAGCAGATCGGCTTCACCGTGGTCTCGATCAGCCTGTCGCTGATCGCCGCCTTCACCCCGCTGATCTTCATGGACGGTATCGTCGGCCGTCTCCTGCGCGAATTCTCGCTGACGCTGACCTTCGCCATCCTAGTCTCGACGCTGGTGTCGCTGACGGTGACGCCGATGATCTGCGCCCATTACATCCGGCAGACCACCTCCGGTACCGCGACGCTGTTCGACCGGCTGATCGAGGGCTCGCTGTCGCGCATCGTCGCCTTCTATGCCCGCACCTTGCGCACGGTGCTGGAATTCCCGCTGCTGACGTTGCTGGTGTTCTTCGCCACCATCGCGCTGACGGTGACGCTCTACATCAAGGTCCCCAAGGGCTATTTCCCGACCGACGATTCCGGCTTCGTCATCGGCGCGACGCGCGCCTCGGCCGACATCTCGTTCCAATCGATGCTCAGCCTGCAGCAGCGGCTCGCCGACATCGTGATGCAGGATCCGGCGGTCGCCGGCATCGGCTCGACCGTCGGTAGCGGAGGGGGGCCGGGTGCTGCGACCTCGAACCGCGGCACCATGTTCATCAGCCTGAAGCCGCCGGAGGAACGCAACCACGTCTCGACCGAGGTCGTGATCGATCGCCTCAGGCGCGCTCTGTTTCCCGTGCCCGGCATCCGCCTCTTCATGTTCGCCGCCCAGGACGTACGCGCCGGCGGGCGGCAGAGCGATTCCGACTACCAGTACACGCTGAGCAGCACCGATCTCGGCCTGCTGCAGAAATGGGCGCCGATCGTCGCCAAGCGCATGGAGAGCGTCGAGGGCATCACCGACATCTCCAGCGACCGCGATCCCGGCGGGCTTCAGCTCACCTTGTCGATCGACCGGCAAAAAGCCTCGGCGCTCGGCGTCCGCGTCCAGGACATCGACAATGCCCTGAACAACGCCTTCTCGCAGCGGCAGATCTCGATCATCTACACCCAGCGCAACCAGTACATGGTGGTGCTGGAGATCGACCCCAAATTCCAGGTCGATCCGTCCAACCTCGACCGCATCTACGTCGCCGGCGCGGGTGACGCTCAGGTGCCGCTCTCGGCGGTGGTGCATGCGACGCGCGGGCTCGCTGCGCTCGCGGTCTATCATTCGCAGTCGTTCCCCTCGACCACAGTGTCGTTCAACCTCTTGCCCAATGTGCCGCTCCAGGGCGCGACGCAGAACATCCAGCGCGCCGTCGAGGAGCTGCACATGCCGGAGGGCATCCGCGGCAGCTTCGACGGCAATGCCGGCGACTTCGCCAGGACCAGCGGCCGCCAGCCACTTCTGATCCTCGGCGCGCTGGTCGCGATGTATATCGTGCTGGGCGTGCTCTACGAGAGTCTCGCCCATCCGCTGACGATCATCTCGACGCTGCCCTCGGCTGGCCTCGGCGCGCTGCTGGCCTTGCAGATCACCAACACGCCGCTGACGGTGATTGCCTTCGTCGGCATCATCCTCCTGATCGGCATCGTCAAGAAGAACGGCATCATGATGGTCGACTTCGCGTTGGATGCCGAGCGCCAGCGCGGGCTGTCCTCGGCAGAAGCAATCTTCGAGGCCTGCCAGGCGCGCTTCCGTCCGATCCTGATGACGACGATGGCGGCGCTGTTCGCCGGCATTCCGCTTGTTGTCGCGACCGGCCCGGGCACCGAGCTGCGCCGTCCGCTCGGCATCACCATCATCGGCGGCCTGTTCGTCTCGCAGATCCTGACGCTCTACACCACGCCGGTGATCTATCTCCTGATCGACCGCCTGCGCCGCCGCTCCGAGCCGCGCCCGCTGCCTGCGCCGGCGGAATAGGTTGTTGAAGCGCCGCGCGGAGCGTATAGCGGCGCTCATGTCGAACCCTACAGCCGCAGCCCCGGCCGAGCCGATCCCCGAATGCCCGCATTGCCAGAAGCCGATGCCGCTGTGCATCTGCGACAGCGTCACGCCGATTGAGAACCGGCTCTCACTCCTGATCCTCCAGCATCCGCAGGAGCAGGACAGGGCGCTCGGCACCGCGCGCCTGCTGGCGAAGCATTTTGCCGATGCCACCGTGCGCGTCGGCCTGTCCTGGCCCAGCCTGTCCAAGGCGCTGGGCCGGCCGGTCGAGAACGCCGCGCGCTGGGCCGTGCTCTATCTCGGCTCGGCCCGCGCCGCCGATCTCGACGCCGAGGGCGAGATCGTGGCGCTCAACCGCAAGGGCGAGGTCGCCGAAAATCAGCGTGCCATCCTTGGCAAGCTCGAAGGCGTGGTGCTGCTCGACGGCACCTGGAGCCAGGCCAAGGCGCTGTGGTGGCGCAATCCCTGGATGCTCAAATGCCAGCGCGTGATCCTCAACCCGGCACATCCCTCGCGCTACGGGCGTCTGCGCCGCGAGCCGCGCAGCGATGGCCTGTCGACCATCGAGGCCGCGGCGACGATCCTGGCCGGCATCGAGCGGCGTCCCGATATCGCCGAGACCCTGCACGCGAGTTTTGAGCGGCTGTTAACGCGCTACCGCGAGGTCCAGGCCGAGATGCCGGAACTGGCGCCCAAGCCTGCACCAAAGGGCCGCCGGCGCGACTTCAGGCGTCGCAAACGAGCCTGACTCCAGCTCACATCCACCGTACGATTGATTGCACCGTGCCAGGCGGGGAGCGGAGATCGCCGAGTTCACCGAGCTCGGCGACCGGCTCGACCTGCCGCTGCGCACCTATTCCAGTGGCATGATGCTGCGCCTGATCTTCGCGGTCGCAACCGCGGTTGGTGCTGGCCTCGCATGATGTCGATCTCATCAAGGCGACCTGCAATTGCGCGAATCTGCTGGAGGAGGGGCGGATCGCGGCTTCCGGCGCGGCCGAGGAGATTCTTGGCTGCTATCTCGGCGGGGCCAGGACGTAGGCACCCGGTCGGGGTTGCCTAAGCCATTGATCCCCTATATTGGTCCGCCCTTACGGGGCCACGTGGCGGAGTGGTTACGCAACGGTCTGCAAAACCGTGTACACCAGTTCAATTCTGGTCGTGGCCTCCATCACAAGCTTCTGATCTTCCAGCATAAAATGCATTTCGGCGCGGGTTCCGCCTGCCGCGCGTGTAGGCCCCGCCGGGCGGGCAGGGCTGCGCCACCGGATTCGCCCGGGGCTTGGCGAACACCAGCGATTCAGGCCCGATGGCATAGACTTCGCATCTGCGAAGTGATGCATTCCCATCACCCGAGCGCTGGAGCAGCCGTGGGCGACATCGTCCGATTTGTCCCGAAATCCGAGCTGGAGCGGGCCCGTCTCATTCGCGAGGCCCGCGCGATCTATGACAGCATCTTCCCGCCGGCTGTGCCCGACAGGGTGCCGCAGGACGGCGAGGAGCGCGTCAAGACCTGATCGCGGCCGCGCCGGGCTCGGCGCATGGCCAAAAGCAAAACGCCCGCTAATCGCGGGCGCATTGGCTCATGATGAAAGTGGCCTCAGCCGGCCGCGTACCAGCCGTCCGGAAACGGCAGCAGGGGCCAGGCGCCCTCATTGTCATTCGCGGCCTTGGGCATCGCGTTGAAGCTCCACGAGCGGGGCACGAATTCCTCCTCCGGCGCGGGCGCAAAATCCTGATGGACCATGGCGTCCCGGACGGCATCCAGCAGCAAGTTGAATTCGGCTTCGCTCATCGCACCCTCCGGCAATTCGAAGGGCGAATGTCGCAAAGCCGGTTTGTTTCCAAATTGAGCCGATCGTTCGAATTTTAACGATCCGACGATCACGGCCCGATTGGTTAGCGATTCCTGAAAAATCCCCGCGCAAATCTAGGCAGCCGGGGCTCGTCGCCAGTGTGAAAGAGATCACATTCTCGGCGGTTTATTTCTCCTACCCCTTCACACACCGGCCAACGCAGGCCGGTCGGGCAGGGCAGAGCGGGAGACCGGTCATGAAGGCGAGGTTCTTGCGGTTTGCGGGTGTGAAGAGCCGGGCGCGTCGCGCCTCGACCGTCGGACGGTTCCTGACACTGTTTGCCTCCGCCGCCCAGGCGCAGGGGACACCCGAGCAGCGCCGGGCCTGCACGCCCGACGTCTACCGGCTCTGCGCCGGCGAAATCCCCAATGTCCGCGCCATCACGGCCTGCCTGCGCCGTAACCGGTCAAGCTTGAGCGAGGCTTGCCGCAGCGTGTTCGATCAGGCTGGCGGCTGACATAGCTGACCTGTGGTTTTGTGCGCAGCAAGTGGCCTGCGCGAGCTCGCGAATCCGGCATGATCAGCCTGTGGATATGCTGCGGACAGCCTGTGGAGTACTGTGGATACAGACATAGATGTGTCGGCCGCACGCCGCGTTCCTGTCGTCCGCCGTCATATCTATGTCAAATAACTTCATCATCTGATTCTCGGGTCGCGCCAATTGATGCGCCATTCAGGATAATGTGGGTCGCCCGAATTCGGAATTGCGTGCTCTAGCGTGCATCGCGCACGAACAGTTTTTGTGCAGCCGCTTGCCCAAATCGCGGGCCCCGTTCATCCAATTTTTTGTACGGCCGCGGACAAGCTTTTCCCCGTCCACTCCACCTAGGCTTCCTTCCGGGATCTGGAACATGGCCAGTGCCATGACAATTCGAAGGAGCAGGAGATGGAGAGACGGCTATTGCCCCATGCGCGGGGGATCGCGCGCGCATCGCAGCCGTGGCGCAAGGCCGCGCTTGGTGCCGTGCTCGCTTTCGGCGTGGTCGTCGCAACGCCGCTGAGCGCGCAAGCTGCTGCACCGGCCGCCTGCGCCGCGCTCCAGGAGAAATATCCGGACTGGAAAGGCAAGACACTCGTCAACGCCATCAACCCGCACACACCGGACTACGAGACCATCGATCCAAAGGACCCCAGCAAATATATCGGCTTCGACATCGATCTCGGCGAAGCCATCGGGGAATGTCTCGGCTTCAAGCTGACCTACAAGCCCGTGGTGTTCGCAGCGCTGCTGACGACGCTCGCCGCCGGCCAGGCCGACATCGTCATCTCCGACATCTATGCCACCAAGGAACGCGCGAAGGCTGCCGACTTCATCACCTATTCGAAAGTGTTCGACGGCGTGCTGGTCGCCAAGGGCAATCCAAAGGGCATCAACGGCATCAACATGTCGATGTGCGGCGCCGCTGCTGCCGAAAACACCGGCTATGTCGAGGTGCCCCTGATCCAGGCCTTGATCCCGGAATGCAAGAAGGCCGGCAAGCCCGAGCCGACGATCCAGCTCTACGACAACAACGCCAACTGCATCCAGGCGATCCTCGCCGGCCGCGCCGACACCTATGTCAACGACGTCAACACCGTCGACAGCGCCGTGAAGGCCTATCCCGACAATCTGGAGAAGGCGATCGCGGTGACGATCCCGTATTCGGTCGGCATCGCCGTGCCCAAGGACAAGCCGAAATTCCGCGACGCCGTGCTCGCCGCGCTGATCGAAGTGCAGAAGGCCGGTACGCATATGGAGCTTCTGAAGAAGCATGGGTTAGACGTGAACAACTTCAAGGAGCCGGACATTCTGACGGCTGACTGATGTCGCTGTTCCTCCATTACCTGAGCATGCCGTATCTGCTCGAGGGCATCGAGCTCACCCTCGAGGTGACCGCCCTCGGGCTCGGCGGCGGATTGATCCTTGGATTGATCCTCGCCGGCATGCAGCTCTCGCGCTTCTGGCCCCTGGCGGCGATCGCCCGGGGCTACACCGTGATCTTCCGCGGCACGCCGCTGATCCTCCAGATGGTGTTCGCCTACGACGCGCTGCCGCATATCGGCATCAAGCTGCCAGCGGTGCTGGCCGCCGGCCTTGCGCTCGCCTGCAACGAGGCGCCGTTCATCGCGGAAATGCTGCGTGCCGGCGTGCTCGGCGTCGATCGTGGACAGTTGACGGCCGGCCAGGCGCTCGGCATGACGCCGTCCATCCTGATGCGCCGGGTGATCGCGCCGCAGGCGATCCGCACCATGATCCCGGCCTTCGGCAACGAGGCCGTCAGCGCGCTGAAAAACTCCTCGCTCGCGTCCGTCGTCGCGGTGCAGGAGCTGACCTTGCGCTCGACCCAGCTGGCGTCTTCGACCTTCGACTTCTTCTCGATCTTCTTTGCCTCGGGACTGCTGTATCTCGTGCTGACAGCCACCATCAGCGGCATCCAGCTCTTCGCCGAGTGGCTGCTCGACCTCGACCGCACCACGCGCCGCGAGCGCAAGCTCGCCGACTATCTCCCCTGGCGCCGCGTTGAACTCGCTACCAAGCTCGACCTTGCCGATGCGGCTGGCGCCGATCCCGAGGCCGCGCCGGCAGAGCTGGCCGACACCCCGCCGCTGGCCCTGACCCGCGAGGAACGCGCCCGCCGCGCCGCGACGATCGCGCGCAACAATATCGCGGTCGAAGCCAAGGACCTCACCAAGAGCTACGGCCCGCACAGGGTGCTCGATGGCCTCGACCTCACGGTGCGCGTCGGCGAGGTCGTCGCGCTGCTCGGGCCCAGCGGCTCCGGCAAGAGCACGCTGCTCCGCTGTATCAACCATCTCGAGAATTGGGACGCTGGCACCGTCCGCGTCGGCGGCCGCCGCCTCGGCTTTGGCGAGGATGGCAAGCCGCTGTCGCCGCGCGCCATTGCCAATGAGCGCGCCAGCGTCGGCGTCGGCATGGTGTTCCAGCAGTTCAATCTGTTCGCCCATCTCTCGGCCAAGGAGAACATCGCCGGTCCCTTGCGCTGGGTCCACGGCATGACCCGCATCGATGCCGAACGCCGCGCCACCGAGTTGCTCGACCGTGTCGGGCTCTCGCATCGCGCCGATGCGTTGCCGCGACATCTGTCCGGCGGCCAGCAGCAGCGCGTCGCCATCGCGCGGGCGCTGGCACCGAACCCAAGTGTGCTGCTCTTGGACGAGCCGACCTCGGCGCTCGATCCCGAACTCGTCAACGAGGTGCTGGAGGTGATCCGCCGCCTGGCCATCGATGACGGCCTCACCATGATCATCTCGACGCACCAGATCCGCTTTGCCGACGAGGTCGCCGACCGTGTCGCGTTCTTGAGCGGCGGCGCGATCATCGAGGAGGGACCTGCGCACGAGGTGCTCTCCAATCCCCGCAATCCGCTGACGGCGCGTTTCCTCAGCGTGATGGAAGCCGACAAGACTCCGGAGGCAGCGCGATGAGCGCTCTCTCCACCATGTTCAAGCCCCCCGAAGAGGCCACCTCATGAAGCATGTGACGCTGCCGGTTTCGCCCAAGACCGTCCACTGGGGCTATTTCTCCAAGAAGGTCGCGCCGGCTCTGACGCTACGCTCGGGAGATCGCGCCACCATCGAGACGCTGACGCATCATGCCAATGACGATTACGACCGCATGATCCAGGGCGATCCCGGCGCCGAAAGCGTATTCCAGTGGACCCGCGAGCATAAAGCGGTGGCGCGCCGCGGCTCCGGCCCGACACAAGGCCCGTTCATCCGCGGCGCGGGCGAGGGCATCGGCGTGCATCTCCTCACCGGCCCGGTCGCAATCGAGGGCGCCGAACCCGGCGACATTCTGGAGGTGCGCATCCTCGACGTCCGGCCGCGGCCGAGTTGCAGCGCCTGCCACGCCGGCCGCTGCTTCGGCTCCAATGTCGCGGCGAACTGGGGCTTTCACTATCACGACCTGATCGAAGAGCCGAAGCCGCGCGAGGTCGTGACCATCTTCGAGCTCGACACCTCGGGCGAGCCCTACGCAAAGGCCGTCTACAATTACGTCTGGACGCCGCAGACCGACCCCGACGGCATCGTGCACCCGACCATCGACTATCCCGGCGTGCGCGTCGACCACGGCACCATCAAAAAGCGCGAGAACATCCTCTCCAGCGTGAAGGTGCCCGCGCGGCTGCATTTCGGCACCATGGGCCTCGCGCCGTCGGAAGCCGATTTCGTCAGCTCGATCCCGCCGAGCTACACCGGCGGCAACATCGACGACTGGCGGATCGGCAAGGGCGCGCGGATGTTCTATCCGGTCGCGGTGCCAGGCGCCTATTTCTCGGTCGGCGATCCCCATGCGGCCCAAGGTGACAGCGAGCTCGGCGGCACCGCAATCGAGACCTCGCTCACCGGCGATTTCGAGTTCATCCTGCACAAGAAAGCTGATCTGGCCGGCACCCATCTCGAAGGTCTCGACCATCCCATGCTCGAGACCGATCACGCCTGGTCGTTCTACGGCTTCACCTATCCGAACTATCTCGCCGCGCTCGGTGCCGATGCGCAAACCGAGATCGCCAATCATTCGAGCCTCGACCGCGCGATGCGCGATGCGTTCCGCAAGCTCCGGAGATTCCTGATGACGGTGCATCGCCTCAGCGAGGACGAGGCGATCTCGCTGATGTCGGTCGGCGCCGATTTCGGCGTCACCCAGGTCGTCGACGCCAATTGGGGCGTCCACGGCACGATCCGCAAGAACATTTTTCGGTGCGACTAATGCATTGACACACATTCGGATTTTGGAATGAACGCGTGAAGGACAAGCCCCGTCTGTGGCCCGTCACGGCGACGGATGATCGCGTGCGGCTGGCACGGAGGTTGCTTCGATCGACCGCAATCTGGGTCGATCCGATGAGCTTCCGCCCGTTCACGAGCGAGTCCTACGCGCAAGACGACCGCCCCGAAGCCTGGCGGGACGTGCTGGCGGCGGTCGGGCTGCAACCGGCGGGCAGCCATTCCTTTTATGACGGACACGCGACCGCCTCGCATCGTCACGCCGCCGGCGTCGCGCTGACGCGCATGGCCGCGGGCGCGCAGAGCGTCGCGCCGCTCGTGCAAGCGAATGAAGACCTTCCGATCGCGCTGATGCCGGTCGAGGACGGCATGGTGCTGAAGAGCGCTGGCGGCCATCGCATCGTTCCCGTCGGCCATCTCGTGCTGCTGCCGCGCAGCGGCGACTGGAGCATCGTGTTCCAGCGTGACATGCGCGCGGTCGTGCTGTCGGTGACCTCAGAAGCACTGCACGGACGGCTCTCGGGCAAGCCGCGGCTCGGCGAGCCCCGCGTCGTCTCGCCCAGCGGCTTTGCCGATGTGTTCTCACGCCTGTTGGACGCCACCGCGCGCACGCTCGACGCGTTAAGCGATGCCGAATGGAATTCGGTCGCGCAGTCCCTCGTCGATCTCCTGCTGACACTCGCGCATCAACTCGCGGCCTCGGCCTCCGACGCCGGATCGAGCGCGACCCAGGCTGCGCTGCTGCACCGGATCTGCCAGACCATCGAGCGCCGGCTCGACGATCCCGATCTGGTGCCGGCACGCGTGGCGCAGGCCGAGGGGATTTCCGAGCGGTACTTGCAAAAACTGTTCGAGACGGTTGGCGACAATTTTACCCACTATGTCCGCGAGCGCAGGCTCCAGCGGGCCTGGGCGGACCTGTCCAACCCGACCGAGGCCCATCGCTCGATCTCGGAGATCGCTTACGCTTACGGCTTTGGCGATTCCGCGCATTTCAGCCGAGCCTTTCGCCATCGTTTCGGCCTTCCGCCGCGCGAGTTCCGCCAGCAGGAGGCGGAGCGGGCGACCTCACAGCATGGCGCGGCGGGACAGCGCGGCTGGCCGCAGCAGGCGCTGGCACAATTGCGCGCGCATCAGAGCGTGGAGGCCCGAAGTAGCGTTGCGCGTCCCGGCACCGAAGAACGGACGACCACTGAGCGCAAGCACCACCATCTCCCGGTCGAGGCCAGCCGTGTTCATTGGGGTTATTTCAGCCGCTCGCTGCCGCCGCAGATCGAGATTGCTTCCGGCGATACCATCACCATCGAGACGCTGACGCAGCATGCCTCCGACGCTCCCGACATGATGATCGCAGGCGATGCCGGCGCCGAAAGCGTGTTCGGCTGGACCCGCGACAGGAAGAACGTCGATCGCCGCGGCGCCGGGCCAATGGATGCCAGCGTGTTCGGCCGCGGTGCCGGCGAGGGGTTTGGCGTGCACATCTGCACTGGGCCCGTTGCGGTGAAGGACGCCCAGCCCGGCGATGTGCTGGAGGTGCGTATCCTGGACATCGTACCGCGCGCGAGCCGCAATCCCGGCCACGCCGGTCGAGTGTTCGGCTCCTCCGTCGCGGCATGGTGGGGCTATCACTACAACGAGTTTCTCGGCGGCCCCAAGCCGCGCGAAGCCGTCACGATCTACGAGATATTCGACGACGCGAAAGCGCCGCACGCTCGCGCGCTCTATTCTTACCGCTGGGAACCGCAGACCGATCCGTTCGGCGTCGTCCACACCACCTACGACTATCCCGGCGTTCCCGTCATCTCGGGCACGATCAAGCGCCGACATGCCGTGCTCGACGGCATCCGCATTCCGCTGCGGCCGCATTTCGGCGTCATCGCGGTGGCGCCGCGCGAGGTCGATTTCGTCGATTCGGTGCCGCCGTCCTATTTCGGCGGCAATCTCGACAATTGGCGGCTGGGGAAGGGGGCGACCGTCTATCTTCCGGTCTCCGTGCCCGGCGCGCTGCTATCGGTCGGCGATCCCCACGCAGCTCAAGGCGACGGCGAACTCAGCGGTACCGCGATCGAATGCTCAATGACTGGCACCTTCGAGGTGATCCTGCACAAGAAGGCCGATCTCGCCGGTCAGCCCTATGCCGATCTCTCCTATCCCCTGATCGAGACCGCGACCGACTGGGTGCTGACCGGCTTCAGCCACCCCAACTACCTCGCCGAGTTCGGCGCGCAGGGGCAGAGCGAGGTTTACGCAAAATCCTCTCTCGACCTCGCCATGAAGGATGCCTTCCGCAAGATGCGGCGCTTCCTGATGAACGTCAAAGGGCTCAGCGAGGACGAGGCGATCGCGCTGATGTCGGCGGCCGTCGATTTCGGCGTCACGCAAGTCGTCGACGGCAATTGGGGCGTGCACGCTATCCTCAGCAAGCGTCTGTTTCAGGACGCGACTTAACAAGGACATCGCAGGTGAAATTCCACATGATCAGCGGCGGACCGAAGCCGGTCGCGCCCTTCAGCCACGCGGTGGAGACCGATGGCTTTGTCTTCGTCACCGGCCAGATGCCGGACACGCCGCAGACGCCGGGCGTGCTGCCCGACGGCATCGTCGCGCAGACCCGTGCGGTGATGGAGAATTTGAAGGTGGTTCTCGCCGGCCTCGATCTTGGCCTCGAGCACGTCGTGATGACGCGCATCTATCTGACGCGCTTCAAGGAAGACTACGCTGCGATGAACGAGACCTACCGCACGTTCTTCCCGTCAGATCGGCTGCCGGCCCGCACCTGCGTCGGCGTTACCGGCCTGGCCTATGATGCGCTGATCGAGATCGACCTGGTGTGCCGGCGGCCGTCGTAGCCGGATTCCGCTTCGCTCCATCCGCAAGTCCTGTGTTGCCCGACGAGCAAACACCCGTTGCTGCGCGTCCAGGAGGCGAGACGGGAACGACGGCACAAAGCGTTGCCGAACGCTCCCTGCATTTCGCCTCAAATTGCAACCCGCGCGTGCAAGAAGTCTTGATCGGCAGGGATCTAGGAGTGATCCCGCGCCCTTGAACGCCCCGATGGCGGCCAGCGACTAATCGACAGAGCGCATAAGGATCAGTGGAACGTGATTGCACCTCCTCTTCCTAAAGCACCAAAATGGTGCTTTAGTGCTTTCCATGAGCCCGTCGTCCCGAAACGCGCCGTCTGCGCTGCGTTACAGGCTTGCCCCTGACCCGGCCGCCAAGGCCGCCATTGAGGCGACATTCCAGGCCTATGACCGCATGATGGAGATCCTGGACGAAGTCGCCCGGACCCATAATGTCGGCTCCAACGTCGTGCTGCTGCACGCCCATGCCTATGAGCCGATCCGCAAAGAGACCGCGCTGCCCTCGCGGCTGGTGACGCTCGGCCTGCGCGACCGCGCCGATTATCGCGCCGCTCAGGGCCGGCGGCTGCCGCTCGACGACAAGCTCGCCAAGATCAAGGGGCCCGCCACCATTTCGATTTCGACCGTGCAAGGGCGCTTCAGCGTGCCCTTTGACTACGCCGGCTATGCCGAGGGCTGGGGCCAGAGCGTGCCCGCGCACCTGATCCGCACCGACGACGGTTTCGAAGTTCACTACGGCGTCACGCCGAACAGTCTGCCAGAGGAGGAGAACGCTATGGATACCATCGCTGCCGCCCCCGACAACTTCCTGTCCCGGGTCGGGCGCCTGATCGCCGGGATCGCTTACGACGCGATCGAGCAGGCGGAAGGCAAGAACAAGATCAAGGTGGTTGGACAGGCCATCCGCGAGATCGAGCGCGCCGAGAGCGAGGCGCGCGATGCGCTCGCCTCCGCACGCGCCGAGGAATACCGCCTCAACGCCCGCCGCACCGAGATCGAGCGCGAGATGACCGATCTCGCCGCCAAGATCGAGGGGGCGATCGCCGACAGCCGCGACGATCTCGCCCGCGCCGGCATCGCGCGGCAGATGGATCTGGAGGCGCAGTTCGAGGTGCTCTCCCGCGCCATCGACGAGAACAACGAGAAGATCGAGCAATGCGTGACCTCGCTGCGCGCGGTGCTGTCGGCGCTCCAGGATGCCGAGCAGCGCCGCGCCGACCTCGAAAAAAGCGAGGCGCACGCCAGCCACCAGGCTTCGGCGTCGCCGCGCAAATCCGGCGGCAGTTCCGCGGCGGCTAAGGCGCTGCGCGCGGGCAGGGCGGTGGCGCGGGCCACCGGCGTGCCCGCCAGCATCCCCTATTCGAGCGACATCGACGAGCTCAGTGCGCTCCATCGCGACAAGGAGATTGCAGCGAGGCTGGCGCGGCTGAAGTCGCGCTCTTGAGTGCCGTGTCATGAGCGCACTGCTCGAACACGTCATGGCGCCGGAGGTCAGGCCGTTCGCGGTTGCGGCGGCCATGATCCTTATCGTCGGCTCGATCGAAGTGGTCACGATGCTGGTCGGAGCCTCGCTGAGCGAGATGCTCGGCACCAGCATCGATTTCAGTCACCCCAGCGACAATGGCGTGATCAACGCGATCTCGTGGGTCAATGTCGGTGGCGTGCCGCTGCTGATCTTCCTGCTGCTGGCCCTCGGCGCCTTCTCCATCACCGGCTTCCTGATCCAGGACATCGCGCGGATGGTCGCCGGTCCCTTGCCGGCGACGGTCGCGTCAGTCGGCGCCGTGGTGGTGTCGGTGCCGCTGGTCCGCGCCGCCAGCGGTGCCATCGCGCGCCTCATTCCCAAGGATGAAAGCTATGCCGTCGGTCTCGGCGATCTCGTCGGCCGCGTTGGCGAGGTCGTCATCGGTCCGCTCGACCAGGGACCGCCCGGCCGCGTCAGCGTCGCCGACGTTCACGGCAACAGGCACTTCGTCTGGGCGGTTGCGGCGCCCGCATCGGGACCATTGCCGCAGGGGACCATGGTCCTGCTGGTCGATCGCGACGGCACCCGCTTCGTGGCGGTGAAGGCCGACGATGAACTCAAGCCGTCCAAATCCACTCTAAGCAGCTAGCAAGCAAGCTCATTAGCGGAGAAAGTCATGTTCGACATCGCAGTCCCGGCCATGATCGGCGTCGCGCTGATCGTCGTCCTCGGGATCGTCTTCACCATCCTCTACAAGCGGGCCACCCGCGACGAGGCGTTCGTGCGCACCGGCCTAGGTGGCAAGAAAGTCGTGCTCGACGGCGGCGCCATGATCCTGCCGATCTTCCACTCTTATGCCAGCGTCAATCTGAAGACGCTGCGGCTCACCGTCGAACGCAAGGAGCGGGAATCGCTGATCACCAAGGACCGCCTGCGCGTCGACATCGTCGCCGAATTCTACGTCCGCGTCCGTCCCGACGACGAGAGCATTGCGCTCGCCAGCCAGACCCTGGGTGCACTGACCAACGATGCCGAGGCGCTGCGCAACCAGGTCGAGGCAAAATTCGTCGACGGTCTGAGGTCGGTGGCAGCGACCATGACCATCCTGGAGCTCCAGGAAAAGCGCTCGGATTTCGTCAAGCACGTGCAGGCGACCGTTGAGTCCGACGTGAAATCGAACGGCCTCGAGCTGGAGTCGGTCTCACTGACCAAACTGGACCAGACCGACGTCAAGTTCTTCAACCCGGAAAACTTCTTCGACGCCGAAGGCCTGACCCAGCTCAAGACCATCACCGAGACCCGCCGCCGGGACCGCAACGCCATCGTGCGCGACAACGAGGTCGCGATCGCACAGAAGGACCTCGAGGCGCGGCAGCAGACCCTCGGCATCGAGCGGACCAAGAAGGAGGCCGAGCTGTCGCAGGAGCGCGACATCGCCAACAAGACCGCGAGCACCCGCGCCGAGGTCGCGACCGCGACGCAGACCGCGCGCCTGACCGAGGAGAATGCCCGCATCGACACCGACAGGGCGGTTGCCGAGAAGGAGGCGGGCGCCAAGCAGGTCAAGGAGACCGCGGTGATCGAGTCGGATCTGGCGATCAACAAGCGCAGGACCGATGCGCAGCGCGAGATCCAGATCGCCACGCAGGAGAACGAAATCCAGATCGCGGCCAAGAGCAAGCAGACCTCGGAGGCCGTGGCCGAGGCCAAGACGGCCGAAGCGGTGGCCGTCTCGGCGGAGGAAAAGGTGGTCACTGCGCGCGCGGTCGAGGTCGCCGATCGCGCCCGTCTCACCCAGGTGCTTGCCGCACGCACCGAGGCGGAACGCAAGTCGACCGAGGTGATCGTCGCGGCCGAAGCCGAGAAGAAGGCCGCGCTTGATCGCGCCGAGGCCACCAAGACGCTGGCGACGGCCGAAGCCGAGTCCAACAAGATCAAGGCGGTCGGTGTTCGCAACATCGGCGAAGCCGAGGCCGCCGTCATCACCATGAAGAACGAGGCGCAGAACAAGCTCGGCAACAATGTCATCGATTTCGAGATCGCCAAGAAGCGGATCGAGACCATGCCGTCGGCGCTGGCCGAGATGGTGAAGCCGATCGCCAACCTCAAGGACGTCCGCATCCTGCATACCGGCGGCGCCTTTGGCGGCAATGGTAGCGGCGTGGGCGGCGGCAGCGTCGGCTTCGGCGAAGGGCTTGCCGGCGAGTTGCTCAAGGTGCACGCGCTGCGGCCGATGATCGACGAGATCCTGCGCCAGAGCGGCTTTGCGCCGGGGGACGATCCCGTGAAAGCGCTGGTCGGCGCGGTCACCGGAAAGAGCAACGGCGCCGCGGTGCCGGCGCCCGCACCGGAGAAAACAAACAACGCCGATCTATGAATGCTCATTCATTGCTGCGGAGAATTCGAAAAGATATGAACCCCTTGCGCGTCTCGCGTCGCGCAACGTGCCGAAGTGCGGATCGATCGCGTGTTGAGCCTTTCGATCGCACTCCGGACGAATTTCCTGAGGCAACGCCATTGGTTGCCGCGGCGCCTGCGCCGATCGACGTAGGCACTGGAGCCTTTTTCGATCGGGGGATTTCATATGAAGCATTTTCTGTCTGGACTGATCGCCGCTGGTCTTATGCTTGCCGCCACGACGGCCTTCGCGGCCGACGCCCGCAACGTCACCGTCGTCAACGAGACCGGCTATGCCATCAAATTCCTGGGCTTCAATGCGCCGGACGATGGCCTGGACGAATGGGACAACGAGCTCGACAAGGTTTTGCAGAACCAGGCGAGCACCTATGTCGAGTTCGACGACGATGACGAGGGATGTGTCTGGAACATCCGCGTCGACTGGCAGAACTATGACGAGTCGGTGCTGTGGAAGAACGTCAATCTCTGCAAGTTCACCGCGTTGCGGCTGCGCTACGACCCCGGCACCAAGACGACCTCGTTCGTCGCCGAGTGACCTCGCATGCCGCGGAGGAGGGGCCCCCGGCGGCCCTTCCTCGGGCGCGTTGCGGATGACGACGAATTCGTCCTTTGCAAGCGCAAGCGGCTTTGTTATACGCACCCCGCGCGAACGACTGGTTCGCCCTTTTCCTCGGTAGCTCAGCGGTAGAGCATCCGACTGTTAATCGGATGGTCGCTGGTTCGAATCCAGCCCGGGGAGCCAAATTTCATCGCATTTGCAATAAGTTACATCCGCATCCTGATGCGGTGAGCGACATTGCTTCAGCGCTGTCTCAACACCGATCGCCTCGATCCGGCGCAGAATCGCTCAAGCTTTTGTGTGGACGCTCGCCGTCGCGCCACGGGGGCGGCGCCAAATCGACTCAATTCAAATCGAGTTTCCCAGGGCCGGACTCATACGGAGCTGATTCCCATGCCCGACATCCAGATCGACCGTGCCCACGTGGCCCCCTCGATTCTGCCGGCCGACCTTCCCGAGCTCAGCGACGATGAATGCCTTGCCCGTCTGGCGCATGCGGTCGAGACGCCCGATTCGGCCCGGCTCGACGAGGTCGCCGCGCTGATCGGCCGGCTCGCAGTCACGATCGAATAGTCCAGCGTCCGCTCATGCCGTGACTTGCGCAGCCCGCGGCTTGCCCGGGCGCACGGACGTGTTGCGTTTTCGCGGAGCCTGTTCCAAAGATGCCGCCAACTTCCGTCCGCGGCATCGTCCGCATTGCAGGGTCCGCAAATGTCCGGTTTCTCGACCGCGCGCCTCAAAATGGTCGATGGCCAGGTGCGCACCAATGACGTCACCGATCGCCGCGTCCTCGACGCCATGCTCACGGTTCCACGCGAAGCGTTCGTGCCGGCGGCGCGGCAGGCGTTGGCTTATCTCGACGTCGATCTCGACGTGAGCGAGGGTGACGCCAAGCGCTTCCTGATCAAGCCCGCGCTGACCGGCAAGCTGCTCCAGGCCGCCGAGATCGGCGAGGGCGACAACGTTCTGGTCGTCGGCTGCGCCACCGGATACCTCGCCGCGCTGGCCGCAAAGCTTGCCCGCCAGGTCACCGCGACGGAATGCGATTCGGCCCTGGCCGCGAAGGCCAAGGACGCCCTTTCTGGCTTCGCCAATGTCACCTGCAAGGCTGCGGCCTGCACCGAGGGTGATGCGTCTGCCGCTCCCTATGACGTCATCATCCTCAACGGTGCCACCGAAGTGACGCCGGAAGGGCTGCTCGAGCAGCTGAGGGAGGGGGGCCATCTGCTCGGCGTTTCGGCCCAGTCCAAGCCGCCGCGGGCCATGATCGTGACCCGTACCCACGGTGAATTCGGCCATCGGGCGCTGTTCGATGCCGCAGCCCCGGTGCTTCCCGGGCTGGAGCGGACCGCCAGCTTCGTCTTCTGACGGCCCAAGCGCGTTAAAATACCGTTCTGAATCAGAAGTGTGGCCGGGATGCTGCACGTGAAGAGTTTCCACCGGGAACTGCCTTGAGGTAGTTCCGTTGCGCCAATCCGCGTCCTATGTTGCGGCGGGGCAACGACTCCACTCGGTAGACGGTAACCCAGCTCGCGGGCACGAGTCGGGCGTTAAGATGAACGGAATTTTTGGGATGCATGGGGTGAAGCTCTTCACCGGAGCTGCGGTTTCGGTCCTGCTGCTGGCGCTCGCAGGGCCGGCGCCTGCCTTGGCGGACACGATCGAGGCCGCCTTGGTGCGCGCCTATCAGAACAATCCGCAGCTCAACGCACAACGCGCCCAGGTGCGCTCGACCGACGAAAACGTGCCGCAGGCCTTGTCGGGTTATCGCCCGAGGGTCGGGCTCAACCTCAGCACCGGTTATCAATATCAGGATACCCAGGCAGCGCAGAGGGGAGAGCCTTTCCATGGCGTCCTGCAGCCGAACAGCGCCAGCCTGACCGTCAACCAGACTCTCTACAACGGCAACCAGACCGCCAACAGGACGCGCGCGGCGGAGAGCCAGGTCTCGGGCTCGCGCGAGGCGTTGCGCGTGCTCGAGCAGTCGGTCCTGCTGCAGGCCGCCACGACTTACATGGACTACCTGCGTGACGCGGCAACGCTCGAGGTTCAGCGCAGCAACGTGCGTGTGCTCGAACAGACGCTCAAGCAAACGCGCGATCGCTTCAATGTCGGCGAAGTCACGCGCACAGACGTCGCGCAATCCGAAGCGCAGCTGGCTGCCGGCAGGACCCAGGCCCTGACTGCCGAATCGAATCTCACGACGACGCGCGCGAACTTCCGCCGCATCATCGGCAACGAACCGACGAATCTTGCCCCGGGCTCCCCGGTCGATCGTTTCCTGCCCTCGACAATCGCCTCGGCGGTCAATCTCAGCCTGGTGGAGAACCCCAACGTCACGGCCGCGATGTACGGCATCGACGTCAACTTTCTCCAGGTCAAGATCAACGAAGGCGCGCTGCTGCCCACGGTCACGCTTCAGGCTGCGGTCAGCACAGCCTACCAGCAGACCCTCCAGGTTTTCCGCACGAATACGGCTTCCGCCATCGCGACAGCGTCCGTGCCGATCTATCAGGGCGGCACGGAATATTCGCTGATCCGCCAGTCGAAAGAGAACCTGGCGCAGCAGCGCCTGAATCTTGAAACCACCCGCGATCAGACCCGCGCCAACGTCGTGCAGGCCTGGGGCCAGCTGGAAGCCGGCAAGGCGCAGGTGAAGTCCGCGCAGGCGCAGGTCACGGCGTCCGAGATCGCGCTGAACGGCGTGCGCGAAGAGGCAAAGGCCGGACAGCGCACCACGCTCGACGTGCTGAACGCGCAGCAAGCGCTGGTGAACGCGCGCGTTGCGCTCGTCACTGCCCAGCATGACCGCGTCGTGGCGTCCTATTCGGTGCTCAACGCCGTCGGCCGTCTGGCGCCGCAGGTCCTCGGCCTTTCGACCACGGTCTACGATCCGAGCGTTCACTACCAGCAGGTCCGCGACAGCTGGTCCGGCGTGCGCACGCCTGACGGACGCTGATTTCCCGTAAGCATCCGGTCGGCCTCGCAAACAATTGAGGCCGACCGGCGCTTTGCTTGCAATCATCAAAATCCCTGACATAGCCTTGCCAAGAAGATGCGGGTCGATTCGCCCCGCACCGATGTCGCGTGCGTAAGCTTGAGTGCCGAGGGCAGGGGCGCACCGTCGCACGTTGAGCCGTGAACTGGGGACAAGTCGGGCTCTCGCGACGAAAATGTCGGGGCGTTCGTCCGGAACCGGCCAATCCTGTCGTGCTTGGTGTAAAACAACGCATGCGAGGGCGTTGATGATGTGGAGTCGGAGATGACGCAGCCTGCAAAGGTCACAGAACCCTCGATGGAGGAGATTCTGGCCTCGATCCGGCGCATCATTGCCGACGATGAGGCGAAGCCGCCGCCCGCAGACGCTGCAAAGCCCGAGAAGGCCGCGGCACCCGCCACGCCGCCGAAGCCGCAGGCGATCAACGACATTCCGCCATCCAAGGTCGCGCCTGCAAAGCCTGCCGCTGAGAAGCCCGCGCCGCCGCCGGTTGCGAAGCCGGCTCCAGCGCCGCCGCCCCCCCCGCCCGCAGCGGATGCCGGACCGAACAGCCAGGACGATATCGACGCGCTGCTGGCGGGGCTCGATGCGGCGACGCCTGCGCCCGAGGTTCGTGCTCCGGAGCCGGAGCCGGAGCCGGAGCCCGAGCCTGAGCCCGACGTGCTCGAATTGACCGACGAGATGGCGGTTGAGGCGACACCGCCCCCACCACCGCCGAGCTTCCGCAAGGTCGAGCCGCGCGACGATCTCGAATTCGCCGAATCGCCGCCGCCGCGCCCGGCGCCTTCGCCGTCCTACGCGCCGGTGGATTTCGACGCGCAGCCGCTGCCGCCGCAGCAGCCGATCCTGGCGCAATCGACGGTCTCGGCGGTCGAGTCCGCCTTCAACTCCCTGGCCCACACGGTGCTGAGCAGCAATGCGCGGACACTGGAGGACCTGGTCAAGGAGATGCTGCGTCCGATGCTGAAATCCTGGCTCGATGACAATTTGCCGGGCCTCGTGGAACGCATCGTGAAGGCCGAAATCGAGCGGGTCTCGCGCGGCGGCCGGTAGCAGCCGGCCCGTAGCCCTCATAAAGCCCGGCTTGTGCGCCATGTTCGGCCTGCCGACGGCCTGGAAGCCCCGTTGCCGCCCGGCCTTCCCTGGACTTGTTTTCGTTGACTTGGCCCCCGCGCGCGGCTTTCTAGCAGCCCCATGATCGAGAAAAATTACCAGCCCGCCGATATCGAAGCCCGCATGTCCGTGGTGTGGGAGGACAGCCGAGCCTTCAAGGCCGGTCGCCCCGACCGCCGCGATGCCGTGCCCTTCACCATCGTGATCCCGCCGCCGAACGTGACGGGCTCGCTGCATATGGGCCATGCCCTCAACAACACGCTCCAGGACATCCTGTGCCGGTTCGAGCGCATGCGCGGCCGCGACGTGCTGTGGCAGCCCGGCACCGACCATGCCGGCATCGCCACCCAGATGGTGGTCGAGCGGCAGCTGATGGAGCGCCAGCAGCCCGGCCGCCGCGAGATGGGCCGCGAGAAGTTCCTTGAGCGGGTCTGGCAGTGGAAGGCCGAGAGCGGCGACACCATCATCAACCAGCTCAAGCGGCTCGGCGCTTCCTGCGACTGGTCGCGCGAGCGTTTCACCATGGACGAGGGCCTGTCGAAGGCCGTCGTCAAGGTGTTCGTCGAATTGCACCGCGACGGCCTGATCTACAAGGACAAGCGGCTGGTGAACTGGGACACCAAGCTGCTGACCGCGATCTCCGATCTCGAAGTGCAGCAGACCGAGGTGAAGGGCCACCTCTGGTATCTGCGCTATCCGATCGAGGGCAAGACGTTCAGCCCCGAGGATCCCTCGACCTTCATCGTCGTCGCCACGACACGTCCGGAGACCATGCTCGGCGACACCGGCGTGGCCGTGCATCCCGAGGATGAGCGCTATCAGAAGCTGATCGGCAAGAACGTCGTCCTGCCGCTGGTCGGGCGCAAGATCAAGATCGTCGCCGATGAGTATTCCGATCCGGAAAAGGGCTCGGGCGCGGTCAAGGTGACGCCGGCGCACGACTTCAACGATTTCGAGGTCGGCAATCGCCACGGCCTGCGCCGTATCAGCGTGCTCGACAAGGAAGGCTCCCTCGACCTCCTCGACAACGAGGATTATCTGAAGGGCCTGCCGGAAGGTGCCTCGCAGTTCGCCGAGGAGTTCAACAAGGTCGACCGCTTCGTCGCGCGCAAGCGCATCGTCGAGCGGCTGGAATCGTTCGGCTTCGTCGAGCGCATCGAGCCGCACACCCACATGGTCCCGCACGGCGATCGGTCCAACAGCGTGATCGAGCCGTATCTGACTGACCAGTGGTACGTCGACGCCAAGACGCTGGCAAAACCCGCGATCGCGGCGGTGCGTTCGGGCGAGACCTCGTTCGTGCCGAAGAACTGGGAAAAGACCTATTACGAGTGGATGGAGAACATCCAGCCCTGGTGCATCTCGCGCCAGCTCTGGTGGGGCCATCAGATCCCGGCCTGGTACGGGCCTGACGGCAAGGTGTTCGTCGCCGAGACCGAGGAGGAGGCCGTCAGCCACGCGCTCGGCTATTACGTCGAGCAGGAGGTCATCACGGCCGAGCAGGGCCGCGAGATGGCGCTCGACCGCAACAAGCGCGAAGGCTTCATCACGCGTGACGAGGATGTGCTCGACACCTGGTTCTCCTCGGCGCTGTGGCCGTTCTCGACGCTCGGCTGGCCCGAGGATGCACCGGAGGTGCAGCGCTACTATCCGACCAACGCGTTGGTGACCGGCTTCGACATCATCTTCTTCTGGGTCGCCCGGATGATGATGATGGGCCTTCACTTCATGAAGGAGATCCCGTTCTCGACCATCTACATCCACGCCCTCGTCCGCGACGAGAAGGGCGCCAAGATGTCGAAGTCGAAGGGCAACGTCATCGATCCCCTCAACCTGATCGACGAATATGGCGCGGACGCGCTGCGCTTTACGCTGGCGGCGATGGCGGCGCAGGGGCGCGACATCAAGCTCGCCACCAGCCGCGTCGAAGGCTATCGCAATTTTGCGACCAAGCTCTGGAACGCCTCGCGCTTTGCCGAGATGAACCATTGCGCCGTGCCCGAGGGCTTCGAGCCGGCCAAGGCGAAGGAAACGTTGAACCGCTGGATCGCGCATGAGAGCGCGCACACCACACGCGAGGTGACCGAGGCGATCGAGGCCTATCGCTTCAACGATGCCGCAGGCAGCATCTATCGCTTCGTCTGGAACGTCTATTGCGACTGGTATGTCGAGCTCGCAAAACCAGTGTTGCTTGGTCCGGACAGCCCCGCCAAGGACGAGACCCGCGCCATGGTGGCCTGGGCGCGCGACGAGATCCTGAAGCTGCTGCACCCCTTCATGCCCTTCATTACCGAAGAGCTTTGGGAGGTGACGGCCAAGCGCGACGGCTTGCTCGCATTGGCGCCGTGGCCGCTGAAGCCGGCCGCGCCGACACCGGAGCAGCTCGCGATGCTCGCCGCAGCGGCCGGGCCGACCGATCCGCTGATCTCGCCGGCCCTGGTCATGCCGATCTTCGACCATGCCGACTTCACCGACCCCAAGGCGGAAGCCGAGATCGGCTGGGTGATCGACCTCGTCACGCAGATCCGCTCGGTGCGCGCCGAGATGAACATCCCGCCGGCAACGCTGACTGCGCTGGTGCTCGCGGGCGCCTCGGCCGAGACCAGGGAACGCGCGCCGCGCTGGACCGACGTTATCAAGCGCATGGCACGCCTGTCGGACATCTCCTTCGCCGACCGCGCGCCTGATGGCGCGGTTCAGCTTCTCGTCCGCGGCGAAGTGGCCGCGCTGCCGCTCAAGGGCGTCATCGACGTCGCCGCCGAGCGCACGCGCCTCGACAAGGAGATCGGCAAGGCCGACGCCGACATCAAGCGCGCCGAGTCGAAGCTCGCGAACGAGAAGTTCGTCGCCAACGCCGCCGAGGAGGTCGTCGAGGAGGAACGCGAGAAGCGCGAGGCGGCGCTGGCCCGCAAGGCCAAGCTGCTGGAGGCGCTGGAGCGGCTGAAGCAGGCGACGTAGCCTCGCTGTCATTCCGGGATGGTCCGAAGGACCAGACCTCAGGTGCGCAATTGCGCACCGGGGAATCTCGAGATTCTCAGGTGCGCAAGCGCGCGCCGTAGTTCGATGCTACGCATCGCCTCGGAATGACGATGATCACTTCGGGAAGGGCTTGCTCAAAAACTTCGAGCCCCTGACGCCATAGCGCCAGGGCAGCTCGACCGCCTTGGTGATGCCGATCCGGATGCCGGTCGCGACCTCTACATCCTCCGTCCGCGCATGCAGCGCGATCGGCGGGCGGTCCAGCGGCAGGGTGTTGTGCGCGACGGTGATGCCGAGCGCCTCGGTCAGCTTGCCCGGGCCCGAGCACAGTGCGTGGACGTCCTGGAGATGGCGGCGGCGGCGCATCGCGGCGAGACCGTGGGTCGGCTCAAGCGCGCGGATCAGCACGGCGCTGGCCGAGCCTTCCTCCTCGCAGACGAAGTTGACGCACCAGTGGATGCCGTAGGAGCGGTACACATAGGCAAAGCCGGGCGGGCCGAACATCACCTGGTTCCGTGGCGTCGGGCCGTTGTAGGAGTGCGCTGCCGGCTCGGTATGATGATAGGCCTCGACCTCGACGATAATCCCGCCGACGCCGTCGACCAGCATGGTCGCGCCGATCAGGTCGGGCGCGACCTCGCGGACGTCGCGGTCGAAAAAGGCCCGCTTCAGCGGTTTGCCGAGCCGTGGGATAGAGGTCTTCGAGACTGGAGCCATTCGAGGTCAGAATCGCCAGAGAACAGAGCAGGATATTGCCCATATCTGCCATGTTCCCTGAAGCAGGGCGAGCCGGGTTGCGGCAGGCAGCCAGACCGACTAGGTAGGACCTGAACAGACCGGACAGCCCATGGTCGTTATTGTCGATACCATCTCGAACCCGTTGCGCCCACGTCACCCCGAAAAGGTGAATCGCCCTGATTCCGCTTCGCCGCCGAAGCCGGAGTGGATCCGCGTGCGCGCGCCCAACACCCGCGGCTATGCCGACACCCGCAACATCGTGCGGGCGAACGGCCTGCACACGGTGTGCGAGGAGGCGGGCTGCCCGAACATCGGCGAGTGCTGGGACAAGAAGCACGCGACCTTCATGATCATGGGTGACACCTGCACCCGGGCCTGCGCCTTCTGCAACGTCAAGACCGGGCTACCCAACGCGCTGGATGCGGCCGAGCCGCAGAACGTCGCCGAGGCCGTGGCCAAGCTCGGTCTCGCCCACGTCGTCATCACCTCGGTCGACCGCGACGATCTCACGGACGGCGGCGCCCAGCATTTCGCCGAGACCATTCGCGCGATTCGCGCCGCGTGCCCCTCGACCACGATCGAGATCCTGACGCCGGACTTCCTGCGCAAGGAGGGGGCGCTCGAGGTCGTCGTCGCGGCGAAGCCCGACGTCTTCAACCACAATCTCGAGACCGTGCCGTCGCGCTATCTCACGGTGCGGCCGGGCGCGCGCTATTTCCACTCGATCCGGCTGCTGCAACGGGTCAAGGAGCTCGATCCCACCATCTTCACCAAATCAGGCATCATGGTCGGCCTCGGCGAGGAGCGCCACGAGGTGCAGCAGGTGATGGACGATCTGCGCTCGGCCGACGTCGACTTCCTGACCATCGGGCAATATCTCCAGCCGACCCGCAAGCACCACGCCGTGATGCGCTACGTGCCGCCGGACGAGTTCGTGTCCTACGAGAAGGTCGCCTACACCAAGGGCTTCCTGATGGTGTCGGCGAGCCCGCTCACCCGCTCGTCCCATCACGCCGGCGAGGACTTTGCCAAACTAAAGGCCGCACGGGCAGCTAGCGCCCGCTGAACCGCCATGCCTAAATTTTCGAGCAAGCGCCGTGTCAATCACAGCGCGTCCGAGATGTTCGATCTGGTCGCCGACGTCGAGCGCTATCCGGAATTCGTGCCGCTGTGCAGCGCGCTGAAGGTGCGCCAGCGCATGGCCAAGCCCGATGGCACCGAGTTGCTGATTGCGGACATGACGGTGTCGTTCAAGCTGGTCAAGGAGTCCTTCACCAGCCGCGTTACGCTCGACCGCGCGAACTTGAAGATCCTGGTCGAATATCTGCAAGGCCCGTTCAGTAATCTGGAAAACCGCTGGACGTTCGAGCCCAAAGGCCAACAGGACGGCAAAGACGTCTGCGACGTCGGCTTCTTCCTTTCCTACGAATTCAAGAGCCGCATGCTGGCGATGCTGATGGGCTCGATGTTCGACGCGGCGTTTGCGCGGTTTTCGATGGCGTTCGAAAAGCGCGCCGACGCGATCTACGGCCGGCCGAAGCTGGCGTCGTCCTGATCAATCCACCGCCTTCACCACATCCGGCGGCTGCGAGGCGTAGTACGCCGCAGCCTGCTCGATCTCCTGCGGCGTCATGGCGCGGGCGATGTTGCGCATCTGCTGGCTGATGTCGTTGCGGCGCTCGCCGGAGGCGAAGGCCTGGAGCTGGGCCTTCATATAGGCCTCGGACTGTCCCTCGAGCCACGGGCTTCCGGTCTTGTTGTCGAGGCTGCCGTGGCAGGAGCCACAGGGCGCGATGCCGCGCATCGGCGCGCCGTAGATGACGATGTTCGGCTTCGGCAATTGCGGCGTCGGGTGATAGGCCGGCAGCCGCGGCAGGTACGCATAATAGTTCGAGAGATCGGCGATCTCCTGGTCCGTCAGATTGACGGCGAACGGCGACATCACGGCATTGGTGCGCGCGCCCGAGCGGAAATCGTGCAGCTCCTTGTAGATCACGGCCGCATACTGGCCGGCAAGGTTGGGCGAATCCGCGCGGCTGATGCCGGTCGGACCGTGACAAATGGCGCAGCGCTGCGCCAGCGTGGCGCCACGGCCGATCGCCTCCTGGCTCGGGCGCGCCAGCGTGTGCGAGGTCAGCACGACCTCCGACAGGCGCTTTGCCTGCTCGGGCGCTGCGACACTAGCCGAGCGCTGTGGGACGCCGGCAGCGCTGCAGATCGCATCCCAGACGTTGGCGAACTGCACCCAGGGCTGCGCGAAGGGCAGCACGATGAAGCCCACAATCGCCGTCACGACCAGAATCACGGCGGTGATGCCGACGCTTCTTGTGAAATGCCAGTTGCTGAAGGTGAAGAGGTCGCGCGCGCTCATCACTGCGCTCCCACATAGACGGCCGGCACCGACGTGCCCTCGGTCAGCGCTAGCGTCACGATCGGATAGCCGTAATTGGTGAGCGTGAGACCGATCATCAGTGCCACCCAGAGTGCGTAGGTGTTGAGCGCGACCGGCACGATGGTCGGCTGATGCACTGCCAGCGCAAAGCGATAGGGCCCCGCATCGGCCTGCGGCGCCCGCATGCCGCGCGCCAGGACCACCAGGAACAGAATGCCTGACGTGAGCAGGATGAAGCCGCCGATCGCGGAGAAGGTTACGGACAGCGCCTGCGGCGCGATCGCGGGGTCGCCGAAGTCGAAATAGGCCATGCGGCGCGGCATGCCGAGGATGCCGACCCAGTGCCACGGGAAGGTCGTCACGATCATGCCGATGAACCACAGCCAGAGTTGGGTGCGGATCAGGCGGACATCGATCAGCTCGCGGCCCGTAAGGTGCGGCCACAGATCATAGGCGATCGCGAAATACATGATCACGATGGCGCCGCCGAAGATCAGGTGGAAATGGCCCGTGATCCACTGCGTGTTGTGGATGGAGGCGTCGAGCTGATAGCTCATGTTGATGAGGCCGCCGGCGCCGCCAAAGCCGAGCATGACGAAGGAGAATGCCAGCGCCAGCAACATCGGATTGTCCCAGGGCAGGGCCCTGATCCAACCGAACATCCCGCGGCCGCCGCGCAGGCGCGCCGCGATCTCGATCGAGGCGCAGATCGTGAACACGGTCAGCAGCGTCGGAAGCGCGACCAGCGCCGTGAAGGCCGAATGGATGAACTTGAAGCCGGCGCCGACCTGCGGATCGGCGAAGGTGTGGTGCATGCCGATCGGCATCGCCACCACCAGGAATAGGATGAAGGAGATCCGCGCCATGGTGTCGGAATAGATCCGGCCGCCGATCGCGCGCGGCACGAGGGTGTAATAGGCGATGTAGGTCGGCACCAGCCAGAAATAGACGATAGCGTGCAGCGTCCAGGAGAAGAAGACGCGGGCGAGGCCGGCATCGATCGTGTTCTTCAGCCCCGCCGCGACCGGAATGATCTGGAGCAGCAGCTCGAGCGCAGCGCCGACCGCGGTCCAGGCCCACAAATAGGAGCCTGCGACATTGGCGAACATCGCCAGCGGCACCGGCGCGCCGGGATGGGCCTTGCGCCAGACGCGCAGGTTGATCGACATCAGCGCGACCCAGATCCAGGAGCCGACCACGACCAGCACGACGCCGAGATAGTAGAAGACGTTGCCGATCAGCGGCGGATAGAACGTGTAGAGCACCGAGGCGCGGCCAAGCGCGATCGGGATCACCGCCATGATGCTGCCGATGACGATCAGCCAGAAGCCGGTCCAGGCCCAGCGCACGCCAACGAGGCGCTGCTCCAGCGCGGATTCGCTGATGGCATAGCCAAACCCCATCGCGACCAGGGTCGGGAACACATAGCCCATCACCGTGCCGTGCGCGGTCAGCGAGCGGTAATAGAGCTCGGGGTTGGACAGCCAGGTGCCGATCGGGCTGCGGATGAACATCTGCCAGGCGCCGAGCGTGAGCGCGACGCCGAACACGCCGAAGGCCAGCCAGAAATGAGCGAGAATGAGCTTCCTATTGGCCAACACAGCTCAGCCTCCCGCCGCCCTTCGCACGATCAGCGAATTCGGTCTTGTCGATCACCCTGACCTTGCCCCACATGCCCTCGTGGCCGAAGGAGCAAAACTCCTGGCAGGGCATTAGATAGTCACCGGTCCTCGTAAAGCGCATCAGCTGCTCGGAGACGTAGCCCGGCACCAGCATGGTGTTGATGTTGGTGCCCTGGACCAGGATGCCGTGGACGACGTCGGCGCTGGTGGCGCGCAGCGTGATCGGCGTATCGACGGGGACCACGATGCAGGCCGGCGTGAAGGAATATTGCTGGCCGATCGCGCGCACGGTGACATTGCCATTGGCCTCCAGCACGCTGCCGAGATTGCTCTCGACGAATTCGCCGGACAGATGGATCCGCGAGGGATCGGTGGTCTCGACGCGCGGCTGTGGCATGGTCGCACGATGGATGCCGGCGAAGGCCGCCAGCAGCGCCATTGCCACGATGATGATCACCGCGATGGTGGCCCAGCGCCGCTCGACGCGGGCCGCGACCTCAGCGCTGGCGCTGCCGTTTTCATGGGTTTCTTCTGCACTCATTGCAGCGGCCCGCGCGGCAGGAACACGAACAGGTAGAAGGCGAGCCACATCGCGACGACGCAAGCGGTCGCGATGCCGGCAAGCACGATCGCACCGGAGGGGCCTTGCGCCACGACCTCCTCGACGGCCTGGTCGGCGGCGGCTGGGCTGGTCGGCGGATCGGAATTGATCATGACGTCTCTCAGTTCAGCGGTGCGGAGCGCAGCTCGTTGGCGTCGCGCGCCGAGACCGGCGTGCCGCGATTGCCCCAGGCGGTGCGGATGTAGGAGACGACGGCGGCCACCTCGTTGTCGGAGAGGAGCCCCGCGAAGGGCGGCATGCCGTACGGCATCGGGTTGCCTTTGGTGCCCGGCGGATAGCCGCCATTGAGCACCATGCGGATCGGGTTGACCGCCGACTGCATCTCGATCGACTGGTTGTTGGCGAGCGGCGGCCAGTGCGGCGGCTTGCCTTCGCCCTGCGTGCCGTGACAGCTCGCGCAGTTCTTGTCGTAGACGGTCTTGCCGAGGCTGATCAGCAGGCTGCTCTCGGTCGTCGGCAGCGCCGAGCTTGCCGGCGGCGACGAGGAGCCTTCCGCGATGCCCTTGAGGTAGACCGCCATCGCCCTGGTATCCTCGTCGCTCAGATATTGCAGGCTGTTGTGCACGACCTCGGCCATCGGCCCGTAGACCACGCCGCGCGCGGAGACGCCGGTCTGGAGCAGGTCAGTGATGTCCTTGATGCTCCAGTCGCCGAGCCCCGCTTCGCGGTTGGAGGTGAGTGAGGGCGCGTACCAGTTCTGCATCGGGATCAGGCCGCCCTTGAAGGCGTCCGATTGCGAGGTGCCGCCGAGCGCGTTGATCGGCGAATGGCACATGCTGCAATGGCCGAGGCCCTCGACGAGATAAGCGCCGCGATTCCATTCCGCCGATTTGGTCGGATCGGGCTTGAACTCGCCCTCGCGGAAGAACAGCGTGCGCCAGCCGAGGATGAGCTGGCGGTTGTCATAGGGAAAGCGCAGCTCGTGCTGCCGGTTCCTCTGATTCACCGGCGGGATCGAGCGCAAGTAAGCGAAGATCGCGTCGCTGTCGGCGCGCGTGACCTTGGTGTAGGACGCGAACGGCATCGCCGGATAGATCAGCCCGCCGTCCGGGAAGCGGCCGCTGTGCATGGTCTTGTAGAAATCGTCGGCGCTCCATTTGCCGATCCCGGTATCGGGGTCCGGCGTGATGTTGGAGGTGTAGAGCGTGCCGAACGGCGTCGGCATGGCGCGGCCGCCGGCGAACAGCTGTCCCTCAGGCGCGGTGTGGCAGGCGGTGCAATCGCCGGCACGGGCGAGATATTCGCCGCGCGCAATGATGTCGGTGCTCTTGTCCTGCGCCTGCGCGACTGTCGTGAGCGCGGCGAGGGCGAGGAATGCGATCGACAGTTTCGAGCCCATCATCCGCCTCGTCAGTTGGGCTGGCTGCCGCAGCCGAACGGCAGCGCGTAGGTGCCTTTCGGCACGGGAGCCGGATTGGCGGGTGCCGGCCGCGTCGCAAGCCAGGCTGCGACGGCGGTAACATCTGCTTCCGTCAGGTGTCCGGCGACGATCTGCATGCAGTCGGGGGACTTCGCCGTGCGCGTGCCGTAGCGCCAGGCGCCGAGCTGCGCGCTGACATAGGCGGCGCGCAGGCCGAGCAGGCCGGGGATGCCAGGCTGCATGCCGGTGAGGCCCGGGCCGTGACAGCTCACGCACGCCGGTATGTTGCGACCGGCATCTCCGCTGGTGGCCAGCAGCTCGCCCTGCGCCAGCACGTCCTTGCTGACCTCGCTCGGCACGGGCTGCGGCAGCGGCGGATGCTCGCCGGCAAAATATTCAGCCATCGCTTCGAGATACGGATCGGGCAGAAACTCCAACAGATAGTTCATCGGCGGGTATTTGCGCCGGCCGCTGCGGAAGGCGAGCAGCTGATTGTAGAGATAGCCGGCGGGCTTGCCGGCAAGGCGCGGGAAATAGACGTCGCTGGTGCCTTCGCCCTTGTTGCCGTGGCAGGGTGTGCACGCCTCCACCCGCGCCGCCATGGTATCCGGCGGCTGGTTGGTCGATTGTGCGGCCGCACCATCAATGGCGACCAAGGTGATGATCACGGCGGCCGAGGCCGCGGCGCGAGCGAACACTTTCGTCGCCCTCCATAATGTTGGTCCGGTTGATTCCGGATCACAACGTAGAACGGCATTATTGCGCCAATATTTTCCGGCGCAAGATCGGACGCGAGTGGTGACGTTTGGTCGCGTCGTTCCCATGCGCGATCCCGATCGAATTCAACAAAGTTTGCGTGCTTTTTGAAAACCGGACATAACGCCGTGACGATCGCGATACGCCTCTCCGACAGGGATGCGGCAGGTGGAAGACGCGACAATTCCGAAGTTCGGTAAAGCGGAATATTTTCCCGCGGCAATTGACCCGGCGCTGGTCTGTCTTGCCGGCTGGGCAACCCAAGTGCTTGTGCCGCCCGAGGCGCTTCGGTCCGGCACGCAACCCATGACTCAAACTCCGCCCCCCAGGGGCGACAAGTGCAGTTTGTGCCAAAACGCTTCGAGCTGACGGAACACCCCTTGCTGTCCGCGGCACACCTGATTCAGCAGCACTCCTCAATAGACTCAACCAGAATGCGAGATAGGCGCGGGGGCTTTTGTAGTTGGACCGAGGGACATGGCACGCTGGAAGCAATCGTGGAGTGAGCAGGATCTTAGCAGGCTGAAGACACTCGCAGGCACCAAGCCGATCACCGTGATCGCCAAGGAGCTCGGCCGGACCACAGGGACGGTGCTGGCGAAAGCGATCGAGCAGAAACTCCCCGTCATTCATCGGACCGAGCGCCGGTCGCGGGCAGCCTCGTAGCCGGATGGAGCCAACGGGCCGACGCAGCGCGCCGCCCGATGACAGGCTCCGCGCAATCCTGGCGGATCGGATTCTGCAGGAACTGCGCAACGACTCGCGCATCGACGATCAGGCCGCGCCTGCCGTCTCCGTCACCAAGGTCCTCGATGTCGCCAATCCCGCGGCGCCGATCCTGGAATTGACGGTCAGCGCGAGGGCGAAACCGTCGGAGGCCGACGCGGTCAAGCAGTGCGTGCTCGATCATGCGAGCGCGCTGCTTGCGGCGTGAGGTGCTTCAGCCTCTCGGTGACCGTGGCGACCTGCGCTTCACGGCATGGCGTCGCGGCGAGCGGGTCACACGCGGCCGCAGGCGGCTTGCGGCGGCGCGTTGCGGCTTGGCCTGGACCTGCGGGCCGCGAGCGAGATCCATCAGCATGCGTAGCGCCTCGACCACCGAGCGCTGCCGCACAGCGCTACGGCCGATCGCGCCAAAACGATGCTCGCGGTGGATGATGCGGCCGTCGCGGGCGGCGGCGGCAAAGTGCACGAGGCCGACCGGCTTGCCGGGCGTAGCGCCACCTGGGCCGGCAATGCCGGTGATGGCGACCGCGAGATCGACGTCGGCGCGCTCCAGTGCGCCGACCGCCATCGCGGTCGCGGTCTCCTTGCTGACGGCACCGAAATTCGTCAGCGTGCCGGCTTCCACACCCAGCATCGCGCGCTTGGCGTCGTTGGAATAGGTGACGAAGCCGCGGTCGATCACATCCGAGGAGCCGGGAATGTCGGTCAGCGCGCCGGCGACGAGGCCGCCGGTGCAGGATTCGGCGGTCGCGATCGTCAGCTTGCGCATCCGGCAGAGGTCGAGCAGCGAGCGGGAGAGGGCGCGTGCGTCGCTGCCGGCCATGGCCTAGATGCTCCAGGGCAGGCGGATGGTGGCGCTCGCGGTGGCCGCGATGCCTTCCTCACGGCCGGTGAAGCCGAGCCGCTCGCTGGTGGTCGCCTTCACCGCGACGCGCGAGATGTCGACGCCCGAGATCTCCGCGATGCGCGCGCGCATGGTGTCGCGAAGCGGACCGATCTTCGGTCGCTCGCAGATCATGGTGACCTCGAGATTGGCGACGCGGCCGCCGCGCGCCGTAACGCGCTCGATGGCGTATTTCAGGAACTGGTCGGAGGAGGCGCCCTTCCACTTCGCATCGCTCGGCGGAAAGTGCGAGCCGATGTCGCCGTCGGCGAGCGCGCCGAGGATGGCATCCACCAGCGCATGCAGGCCGACATCGCCGTCGGAATGCGCCAGAAAGCCCTTGCTGTGCGGCACGCGCACGCCGCACAGCATGACGTGGTCGCCTTCGCCGAAGGCATGCACGTCGTAGCCGGTGCCGGTCCTGATGTCGCCGAGCAGGCTGGCCAGGCGCGCTTCCTCGCGCACGAAATCCTCGGGGGTGGTGAGCTTCATATTGGCAACATCGCCTTCAAAGGTTGCAACCGTCAATCCCGCCCATTCGGCAATCGCGGCATCGTCGGTGAAATCGCTGCGTCCGTCCTTTGCCGCGCGACGATGCGCTTCGAGGATGACATCGAAACGAAAGGATTGCGGCGTCTGCGCGATTCGCAAGGCTGAGCGGTCCGGCGTGTCCTCGACATCGCCGCTCGCGCCGGTGAGCTTGATGGTGTCGGTGACGGGAACGACGGGGATCGCAGCGCCGGTGCGGCTCGCCGCCTCGATCGCGCGCGAGATCACGCCTGCCGAGACGAAGGGCCGCGCGGCGTCGTGGATCAGGACGATGTCAGGCTCGTGCTTCGCCAGCGCTTCGAGACCTGCGAGCACCGAGGCCTGCCGCGTCGCGCCGCCATTGGTCGGCGGCTCATGCCTGAGACCTGCGACCGCTGCCGTGAACATGGCGCTGTCATCGGGGTTCACGACGGGCTGCACCACGAACACATCGGGGTGGCGGCTGAAGGCTTCCATGGCGCGATGAATCACCGGCACGCCGCCGATCGTCCGATACTGCTTCGGCCCGCCGGCGCCTGCGCGCAGGCCGCGTCCGGCCGCGACGAGGACGACTGCGGTGCGCTGTGATTTCGCCATAGGACTCAAATACTCAGTTGCTAATGAATGGAGTCGGGAAGGGTGATTGTTGGAATGCCTCTAGCACGGCAGGCCCGCAATAAAAGGGGGTTTCCCGGATTGTGGGAAACAGCATTTTGCTGCACTGCACTTGAAAGATTTGCAGAACTGTCTAAACTGTAGGCATGACGCTTGACTGCACAAGAATTGTGCGCAAGATAGGTCGTGGCAGGTGCGATGAGGCCCTGCCAAGTCAACGAGACCCCAGTGACCGGCTCGGCAGTATCAGGCTCTAAGCCGTTGAAAATAGGCGATATCGATGTCGCCACCCCGGTCTTCCTGGCGCCGATGTCGGGGGTAACCGACTCGCCCGTCCGCAAGCTGACCGCCGAGCTGGGGGCAGGGCTCGTCGTCTCCGAAATGACGGCCAGCGATGAGCTCGCGAATGGCCACCGGATGTCCCGTTTGCGCTGCGAAGCGACCGGAATCGGCCCGCATGTGGTCCAGCTCGCCGGCTGCGAGGCGCATTGGATGGCGGAAGGCGCCCGCATCGCCGAAGCCGAAGGCGCCGACATCATCGACATCAACATGGGCTGCCCGGCCCGTCACGTCACCGGCGGCCAGTCCGGCTCGGCCCTGATGCGCGACCTCGACCATGCCGTTAGCCTGATCGAGGCAACCATCGCCGCGGTGAAGGTGCCGGTGACGCTGAAGATGCGGCTCGGCTGGGACGACCGCACCCGGAACGCGCCTGAGCTGGCGCGCCGCGCGGAGGCCGCCGGCGTCAAGCTCGTCACCGTGCATGGCCGCACCCGCTGCCAGTTCTACAAGGGCGAGGCCGATTGGGATGCGATCCGCGCCGTGCGCGAGGCCATCTCCATTCCGCTCGTCGTCAATGGCGACATCACGACCTACGAGACAGCGCTGGCCGCGCTCGAGGCCTCCGGCGCCGATGCCGTGATGATCGGCCGCGGCGCGCAAGGGCAGCCCTGGCTGCCCGGCCAGATCGGCCGCCGCCTGAAGGGCGGCCCGGCCGAAGCCACGCCGTCGCTCGCAACGCAGCTGCATTACGTCCGCACCCTCTATGAAGGCGTCTGCGCGCTCTACGGTCTGCGCATCGGCCTCAGGCACGCACGCAAACATCTCGGCTGGGCGCTCGATGTCGCAGCGCAAGCGAGCCGCGCGCCGGCGGAGAAACTGAAGGCCTGGCGCCAGACAATCCTCACCTCCGAGGATCCGCGCCTCGTCCACCAGTCGCTGCAGGATGCCTTCGACGACTTCGCATGGAGCGCTGCTGCATGAGCTCAGCCGCTGAACATCGCCGGCCGCCGTCCGACAGCGACGCGATCCTCGATGCCTTGCCCAACCCCGTGCTGCTGATCGGGCCGGACGGCAAGATCGTCGGCGCCAATATCGCGACCGAGGCCTTCTTCGAGATCTCGACGCAGTTCCTGAGGCGGCAGTCGCTGAAAGAGCTGGTGCCGTTCGGCAGTCCCTTGCTGGCGCTGATCGACCAGGTGCGCTCCTCGAACTCGCCGGTCAACGAATACAAGGTGGATCTCGGCACGCCGCGCATGGGCGGCGGCGACCGCCAGGTCGACTTGCATGTCGCCCCGCTGACGGAGCGGCCCGGCCATATCGTGGTGATGCTCCAGGAGCGCACCATCGCCGACAAGATGGATCGCCAGCTCACCCACCGCAGCGCCGCGCGCTCGGTGATAGCGCTAGCAGCCATGCTCGCGCATGAGATCAAGAATCCGCTCTCGGGCATCCGCGGCGCGGCGCAGCTGCTGGAGCAGCAGGCCTCGTCCGAGGACCGCATGTTGACGCGGCTGATCTGCGACGAAGCCGACCGCATCGTGACGCTGGTCGACCGCATGGAGGTGTTCGGCGACGAGCGCCCCGTGGTGCGCGGGCCCGTCAACATCCATTCCGTGCTCGACCACGTGAAGCGGCTGGCGCAGTCGGGCTTTGCCCGCAACATCCGCTTCATCGAGGATTACGATCCCTCTCTGCCGCCGGTGCTGGCGAACCAGGACCAGCTGATCCAGGTGTTCCTCAACCTGGTGAAGAACGCCGCCGAAGCCCTGATCGACGTGCCCGACGCCGAGATCCAGCTCACCACCGCATTCCGCCCCGGCGTGCGCCTGTCAGTCCCCGGTCAAAAATCCCGGGTATCCCTGCCGCTCGAATTCTGCGTGAGGGACAATGGACCAGGCGTGCCGGACGATCTTCTGCCCAACCTGTTCGACCCCTTCGTGACCACCAAGCAGACCGGCTCGGGCCTTGGCCTGGCGCTGGTCGCGAAGATCGTCGGCGATCACGGGGGCATCATCGAATGCGAATCTCAGCCGCGCAAAACCACCTTCCGCGTGCTGATGCCGATGTATTCCACATCGGTGAAACATGCCGATCACAGCAGTCGCGACGGCTCTGCCGGGAAGTCGTCGTCTGCGTCACAGGGGGCAAAATGAGGATTAACAATGCCCGCAGGTAGCATTCTCGTTGCTGATGACGACACCGCCATTCGCACGGTTCTCAATCAGGCACTTTCCCGCGCCGGCTATGAAGTCAGGCTCACCGGCAACGCCGCCACGCTGTGGCGCTGGGTCAGCCAGGGGGAGGGCGATCTCGTCATCACCGACGTGGTGATGCCGGACGAAAACGCCTTCGACCTGTTGCCGCGGATCAAGAAGATGCGGCCGAACCTGCCCGTCATCGTCATGAGCGCGCAAAACACCTTCATGACCGCGATCCGCGCCTCCGAGCGCGGCGCCTACGAATATCTGCCCAAGCCTTTCGACCTGAAGGAGCTGATCGCCATCGTCGGCCGTGCGCTGGCCGAGCCGAAGGAACGGGTCTCGACGCCGGACGAGGACGCCGAGATGGAGGCGATCCCGCTGGTCGGCCGCTCGCCGGCGATGCAGGAAATCTACCGCGTGCTGGCGCGGCTGATGCAGACCGACCTCACCGTGATGATCACGGGCGAGTCCGGCACCGGCAAGGAGCTGGTAGCGCGCGCGCTGCACGATTACGGCAAGCGCCGCAACGGCCCGTTCGTCGCCGTCAACATGGCCGCAATCCCGCGCGACCTCATCGAATCCGAGCTGTTCGGCCACGAGCGTGGCGCCTTCACCGGTGCCAACACCCGCGCCTCCGGCCGGTTCGAGCAGGCCGAGGGCGGCACGCTGTTCCTGGACGAGATCGGCGACATGCCGATGGAGGCGCAGACGCGATTGCTGCGCGTGCTCCAGCAGGGTGAATACACCACCGTGGGCGGCCGCACCCCGATCAAGACCGACGTGCGCATCGTCGCGGCCTCGAACAAGGATCTGCGCGTCCTGATCCAGCAGGGTCTGTTCCGCGAAGATCTGTTCTTCCGCCTCAACGTCGTGCCGCTGCGTCTGCCGCCCTTGCGCGAGCGCATCGAGGACCTGCCGGATCTGGTGCGGCACTTCTTCACGCTGGCCGAAAAGGACGGCCTGCCGCCGAAGAAGCTGGATGCCCTGGCGCTGGAACGGATGAAGCAGCACCGCTGGCCCGGCAACGTGCGTGAGCTCGAAAACCTCGCCCGGCGCCTCGCCGCGCTCTATCCGCAGGACGTGATCACCGCCTCCGTCATCGACGGCGAGCTGGCCCCGCCGTCGGTCAGTCCGGGGGCTGCGGTCCAGCAGGGCGTCGACAATCTCGGCGGCGCGGTAGAGGCGTATCTCTCCTCGCACTTCCAGGGCTTTCCGAACGGCATGCCGCCGCCCGGCTTGTATCACCGCATCCTCAAGGAGATCGAGGTCCCGCTGCTCACGGCCGCGCTCGCGGCGACCCGCGGCAACCAGATCCGCGCCGCGGACCTGCTCGGCCTCAACCGCAACACGCTGCGCAAGAAGATCCGGGACCTCGATATCCAGGTCTACCGGAGCGGGGGCTAAAGCATGATCCGGAAAAGTGCGAAGCGGTTTTCCGGAAAGATCATGCGTAAACAACAACCTAAAGCGCGATGACTATTCATCCAAATCTCATCGCGCTTTAGTCTTCGCGACAAACGCTGGACGCGTTTGCGCGGAGGTGGCTCAGCTCCCCCTACCACAGCGGAGCTGAGCCTGTCCGGATCGCGCTGGCCGTTGTGGCTGGCGCGGTGAGCAGAAGTCCGGATCGGGCCGGAATGTTCCGCAGGAACGTTCGAATAGTTATGCGGCCGCTGAGCGCAGTTGTCGCCGCTATCTGATCAGGCGCGCGACGACCGGCTGCATATTGGCCATCTCCGCCGTGTGGTCCTGCCTGGCCGGGCCATTGACCAGCAAATCGGCGGCCACGATCAGCAGCAGAACGGCCGACACCATGATTGCGAGAAAGAACCTATCCATGCCGGTCAAGCCGGAAGGGCGGCAATCCGTTCCGGCCAGCTCGAGCATGATCCGGAAAAGTGCGTAGCGGTTTTCCGAAAAGATCATGCTCAAACAATAGCCTAAAGCGCGATGGTAATTCACCTTCATGCCATCGCGCTTTAGCACAGGCCTGTGGATGCGCCGGCCCGCCACGGCTGAGACGCCGCGGAATTGTCGCAATTCGGCAACAATGTGGTACGAATACATCAGTATCCGCCCCGCCGCGGACCCCCGTTTTCAGCACCATTGCCGGAATGATCAGCGCAGAGACCTCGGCCGCACACTTCGACACGGCCCCACCGGAAGAGCCGCGGCGTTGGTCGGTACGGCGCTGGCTGGCCCCGCTGGCCGTGGCCATGGCGCTGCTGTCGGCCCTGCTGACCTTCCTGGTCCTGACCGGCCTCACTCAGATCGAGCCGACGCCGGAGGTGGTCCGCTCATTCTACCTGATCAATGCCGCCACCATCCTGTTCCTGGTCGGCATCATCGTCCGGGAACTCTGGCAGTTGATCCTGGCGCGACGCCGCGGACGGGCGGCGGCACGCCTCCATGTCCAGATCGTCAGCCTGTTCTCGATCGTGGCGGTGCTGCCGGCGGTGCTGGTCGCCGTCGTCGCCAATGTCACCATCGAGCGCGGCCTCGACCGGCTGTTCTCCGGCCCGACCAAGGAGGTGATCCAGAATTCGCTGACGATCGCGCGGGCCTACATGCAGGACCACGCGCAACTGATCCGCGGCGACATTATCGGCATGGCCAACGACATCGCCCATGCGCGGCCGCTCTATGACCAGGATCGCCGCTCGTTCCGCGAGCTGCTGACCGCGAGTGCCGGCTCCCGCAATCTGCCGGGCGCGATGATCATCGACAAGAACACCAACATCCTGGAATCCGCCGACACCGGCATGCGGCTGGCTTATTCGCCGCCGGCCCCGGACTTCCTCAGCAATGTCAACGAATCCGAGCCCGAGATTGCGGTGCTGCCGGATGCGAGCTTCGTCGCGGCGGTGATCCGCCTGCGCGCCTTCAACGACACCTTCCTCTACGTCGCGCGGCCGCTTGATCCCAATGTGGTGGCCCAGCTCAAGCAGACCGAGGTCAGCGTCGCCGAATACGCCCAGATCGAGTCGCGGCGGCTCGGCATCCAGGTCGCCTTTGCGCTGATGTTCGCGGTGATCGCGCTGACGATTCTGATGGCCTCGGTGCTGATCGGCCTCAACTTCGCCAACTCGCTGGTCTCGCCGATCCGGCGGCTGATGAACGCGGCCCACAGGGTCTCGACCGGCGACCTGCATGTCCAGGTGCCGGTGCACCAGTCGGAGGGCGACCTCGCGCAGCTCGGGGAGACCTTCAACAAGATGACGCAGGAGTTGCGCAGCCAGCGCGACGAGCTCGTCAACGCCAGCGACCTCATCGACAGCCGCCGCCGCTTCATCGAGGCCGTGCTGTCCTCGGCGAGCGCCGGCATCATTGGCGTCGATACCTCCGGCAGCGTCGGCATCCTCAACCGCTCCGCTGAGAAGCTGATCGGGCACTCCGAAGCGGAGACGCTCGGCCATCCGCTCTCCGACGTGCTGCCCGAGCTCGACGAGATGATGAAGACGGCGCGGGAAGGGACCCAGCGCCTGGTGCAGGGCCAGATCACGATCACCCGCGACGGCACCGAGCGCAATCTCTCGGTCCGCGTCAGCGCCGAGAAGAACCAGCCGCACGACAGCTACATCATCACGCTCGACGACATCACCGAGCTGGTCTCGGCGCAGCGCACCTCGGCCTGGGGCGACGTGGCGCGCCGCATCGCCCACGAGATCAAGAACCCGCTGACGCCGATTCAGCTGTCGGCCGAGCGCATCCGCCGCAAGTTCGGCAAGACCATCACAGAAGACAAGGACAAGCAGATCTTCGACCAGTGCACCGACACCATCGTGCGCCAGGTCGACGACATTAGGCGCATGGTCGACGAGTTCTCGCGCTTCGCGCGGATGCCGAAACCGGTGATGGAAGGCGAGGACGTCGCCGACACCGTGCGGCAGGCGGTGTTCCTGATGAAGGTCGCCCATCCCGAGCTCGATATCGAGGCCGAGTTCAAGGAAGACCCGCTGCGCGCCCAGTTCGACCGGCGGCTGATCTCGCAGGCGGTCACCAACATCGTGAAGAACGCCACCGAGGCGATCGAGCAGGTCCCGCCGGAGGAGCTCGGCAAGGACGGCGGAAAGGGTCGTATCGACGTCGTGGTCTCGCGCGAGGGCGCGGACGTGCTGATCGACGTCATCGACAACGGCATCGGCCTGCCCAAGGTCGCGCGCTCGCGGCTGCTTGAACCCTACGTGACCACGCGCGCCAAAGGCACCGGCCTTGGCCTTGCCATCGTCGGACGCGTGCTGGAGGACCATGGCGGGCGCATCGAATTGAAGGACGCCTCCGACTTCCGCGAGGGCCAGCGTGGCGCGTGGATGCGCCTGCGCTTTGCGATCTCCGGCCAGCCCGCGAAGTCCGAAGCAGCCGAGGCCGCACCGGCGGGCAAGGACGTTGCCAGTGAGCCGGCCAGCGCCGCTGTCAAGGACCAGGCGCAAGAAACAAAACGACCGTCGGCCCAAACCAAAGAGCCGGCAGAAAAGACCAATGATTCAACGAAAATCGAAGCCTCAACAGGCAGCTGAGAAGACAGGCGCGACCCATGGCTAGTGAAATTCTGATTGTCGATGATGAGGCCGATATTCGGGATCTCGTTGCGGGCATTCTCGAAGACGAGGGGTTCGTCACAAGGACCGCGCGCGACAGCGATACGGCGCTCGCCGAGATCGCCAACCGCAGGCCGCACCTGGTGTTCCTCGACATCTGGCTCCAGGGCTCCAAGCTCGACGGCTTGCAGCTGCTGGAGCAGGTCAAGAAGGACAACGCCGATCTGCCGGTCGTGATGATCTCCGGCCACGGCAACATCGAGACCGCGGTTGCCGCGATCAAGCGCGGAGCCTACGACTTCATCGAGAAGCCTTTCAAGGCCGACCGGCTGATCCTGGTCGCAACCCGTGCGCTGGAGAATTCGCGGCTCAAGCGCGAGGTCAAGGAGCTGAAGCAGCTCGCGCCGAGCGCAAGCTCGCTCGTCGGCCGCTCGCCGAGCATGAACCAGCTGCGCCAGACCATCGAGCGCGCGGCCAAGGCCAACAGCCGCATCCTGATCGTCGGACCCGCCGGCGCCGGCAAGGAGCTGACCGCGCGCACGCTGCACACCGCCTCGGGCCGCGCCGATGGTCCCTTCGTCGTCATCAACGCCGCCGCGATCACGCCCGAGCGCATGGAGCACGAACTGTTCGGCGTCGAGCAGTCCAATGGCGAGCAGCCGCGCAAGCCCGGCGCACTCGAAGAGGCCCATGGCGGCACGCTGTTCATCGACGAGATCGCGGACATGCCGCGCGAGACCCAGAACAAGATCCTTCGCGTCCTGGTCGAGCAGTCGTTCCAGCGCGTCGGCGGCACCGCCAAGGTGCAGGTCGACGTGCGCATCATCTCCTCGACCGCACGCAATCTCGAGGAGGAGATCGCGGCCGGCCATTTCCGCGAGGACCTCTATCATCGCCTCTCGGTGGTGCCGATCCGCGTGCCCGCGCTGTCGGAGCGGCGCGAGGACATCCCGGAGTTGATCGACTATTTCATGGAGCAGATCTCGGCCGGCAGCGGCCTGCCCAAGCGGCAGATCGGACAGGACGCGATGGCGGTGCTGCAATCGCATGTCTGGCCCGGCAATGTGCGCCAGCTCCGCAACAACGTTGAGAGGGTCATGATTCTGGCCGCGGGCGGCCCTGAGGTGATCATCACCGCCGACATGCTGCCGCAGGACGTCGGCTCCATGGTACCGGCGATGCCGACCAGCAACAATGGCGAGCACATCATGGGCCTGCCGCTGCGCGAGGCGCGCGAAGTGTTCGAGCGCGACTATTTGATTGCACAGATCAGCCGTTTTTCAGGAAATATTTCTCGTACGGCCGAGTTCGTTGGCATGGAACGGTCGGCTTTGCACCGGAAGTTGAAGGCGCTCGGCGTCGGCTGACGATGCGGGATACTGGTCAGCATACAGAGGGCGCGTCAAAAGCAGGAATCCAGCGCCTCCCTTCAGTTTCTGTCGGGAATGGCTCTGGTGGCGCGACGTTGCGGCCACACCTTAGAGATTAGCGAGGAAAATCATCTATTTCCGTAGTTTTTCGGAGAAAACGGACGGGGTCTGCCGCGTGAAGCGGCTTGCCTAATAACCCGTCCTGCCCTCTAATCGAACCGCTGTTCCTCCGAGGGGGATCTCATGAGGAGCGGCAACCGGATGAGACCCCATATTTTGAAAAGCGGGGCGCAACCGGCGCAATAAAAAGAAACTCAAAGCGAGAAAAAAACAATGGCGGCAGACCGCGCACAAAACCTACAGGACACCTTCCTTAATCACGTTCGCAAAACGAAGACGCCACTGACGATCTTTCTGGTCAACGGAGTGAAGCTCCAGGGCATCGTGACCTGGTTCGACAATTTCTGTTTGCTGCTTCGGCGCGACGGTCATTCGCAGCTCGTCTACAAGCATGCGATCTCGACCATCATGCCGGGCGCTCCGATTCAGTTGTTCGAAGGCGGTGAGGATCAGCCGGCTTGAGAGTGATCTGATTGGAACCCCGGAATTTCGACGGGGATGCCGACCGTCCGCGGTCGGCAGGGGCTAAGCAGACGGGGCGGGTGCTTGTCATTGGCCCCTACTTGCGAGCGCGCGCGGGAAGTGCCGACGCGCAATCGGAAAGCCATGTCCTTCCTAATCATGTTCAGCGTGACGCCGAGGCCCGGCTCGACGAAGCCGCGGGCCTCGCGCGCGCGATCGACCTCGTCATTGCCGACGCCATCATCGCGCCGATCAGCCAGATCCGGCCCGCGACCTATATCGGCAAGGGCAAGGTCGAGGAGATCGCCGCGCTGGCCAAGAGCCTCGACGTCGAGCTCGTGGTGATGGATTGCGCATTGGCGCCGATCCAGCAGCGCAATCTCGAGAAGGAATTGCACGCCAAGGTGCTCGACCGCACCGGGCTGATCCTCGAAATCTTCGGCCGCCGTGCCAAGACCAAGGAGGGCGCGCTCCAGGTCGAGCTGGCGCATCTCAACTACCAGCGCTCGCGCCTGGTGCGGTCCTGGACCCATCTGGAGCGCCAGCGCGGCGGCTTCGGATTCATGGGCGGCCCCGGCGAGACCCAGATCGAGGCCGACCGCCGCCTGATCCAGGAGCGCATCACCAAGCTCGAAAGCGAGCTGAAGAAGGTACAAGCCACGCGGCGACTGCACCGCGCCGGCCGCCAGCGCGTGCCGTACCGCGTGGTCGCCCTGGTCGGCTACACCAATGCTGGCAAGTCGACGCTGTTCAACCGCCTGACCCGCGCCGACGTGCAAGCCGCGGACATGCTGTTCGCCACGCTCGATCCAACCTTGCGCGCGCTCAACCTGCCGCATGGCGGCAAGGCGATGCTGTCCGACACCGTCGGCTTCATCTCCAATTTGCCGACCCAGCTCGTCGCCGCCTTCCGCGCAACGCTGGAGGAGGTGCTGGAGGCCGACGTCATCCTGCATGTGCGCGACATCTCGCACGAGGACGCCGAGGCCCAGCAGAGCGACGTCGACGCCGTGCTGCGCCAGCTCGGCATCAACCCTGATGACTCCGGCCGCATCATCGAGGTCTGGAACAAGATCGATCGTTACGATCCCGAGCAGCGCGAGGAGCTTCTGAACATCGCCGCGCGCAGGCCGGAGGATCATCCGGCGATGCTGGTCTCCGCGGTGTCGGGCGAGGGCATCGATGCACTACTCGCCGCAATCGAAGAGCGCCTTGCCGCCAAGCGCACCACGCTCGATCTCTCCATCGACGCCGCCGACGGCGCCGGCATCTCGTGGCTGCACCGCAATTCCGAGGTGCTGGCGAAGGAGCTGCATGACGGCCGCTTCGACATGACCGTACGGGTGGACGAGACCAAGCGGGATATCGTGGTGAACCGGTTCGACGCCGTGCCGCGTCTGTCGGCGTAATCCGCAGTCGTCCCGGACAAGCGTAGCCCTCGTAGGGTGGGCAAAGGCGCGCGAGCGCCGTGCCCACCATGTCTCTCCTCCGCATGAGTTCGATGTCGTGGGCAAGCTTCGCCTTGCCCACCCTACGAATTGGCCTTCGCCGGGACGACAGCTGAGCTAACGGCGCGCTTCCTTGCGCCGCTCTGACGCCGGCTTCTCGTCACCCTTCGCTGAATTCCACAGCGCGTCCATCTCTTCCAGCGACGCCTGCTCCAGCGTGCGTCCCTGCGCCTCCAGCGCCCGCTCGATGAACGCAAACCGCCGCTCGAACTTCGCGTTGGTCGCGCGCAGCGCGGCTTCCGGATCGGCATCGACGTGGCGGGCGAGGTTGACGAGGGCGAACATCAAATCGCCGGTCTCTTCGGCGATCTCCTGCTTGTCGTTGCGATCGAGCGCGGCTTCGATCTCGTCGGCTTCCTCGCGGATCTTTTGCAAGACCGCGCGCGGATCGTTCCAGTCGAAGCCGACGGTGGAGGCCTTGCGCTGAAGCTCCATCGCGCGGGTCAGCGCCGGCTGGCCGGCCTTCACGCCCGACAGCAGCGATTTGTGCGGCGGCACGTCTTCCGGCGGCCTTCGCGCTGCGCGCTCGGCTTTCTCCTCGGCCTTGATGCGGTCCCAGATTTCCTTGACGTGGTGCGGGGCGAGATTGCCCTCCTTGTCGGCGAAGACATGGGGATGGCGCCGGATCATCTTTCGCGTGATGGCCTCGACGACGTCGCCGAACGCAAAGGCATTCTGCTCCGACGCCATCTGGGCGTGGAACACGACCTGGAGCAGGAGATCACCGAGCTCCTCTCTGAGATCATCGAGATCACCGCGGGTGATGGCGTCGACCACCTCATAGGCTTCCTCGATCGTGTAGGGCGCGATCGTCGAAAAATCCTGTTCGAGGTCCCAGGGGCACCCGGTCACCGGCGTGCGGAGCGCCGCCATGATCTCGATCAGGCGGGAAATGTCGCGGGAAGGGGTCATTGCGGGCCGTTCTCCTGGGTCCAGAGACTTATGCCAAAAGCGGGCCGCCGTTCCCAGCGCGGCGCGGCGAAACAGGCCGATTTCCACCGATTGGCGGGCCGCGCGCGCAATGCTAAAGCGCGGGCCATGAGTGACGCATTTTCATCACAAACCGCGCTCGTGCTGTTCTCCGGCGGCCAGGATTCCACCACCTGTCTCGCCTGGGCGCTGAGCCGCTTCGCGCGCGTCGAGACGCTCGGCTTCGAGTACGGCCAGCGCCACGCCATTGAGCTTGCCTGCCGCGACCGTCTGCTCGACGGTCTCAAGGGCCTGCGCGCGGACTGGGCCGCTAAGCTCGGCAAGAGCCATACGCTGTCGATCCCGACCCTGGCGGCCGTGTCCGAAACCGCGCTGACGCGCGACGTCGCGATCGCGATGGGCGCCGACGGCCTGCCCAACACCTTCGTGCCCGGCCGCAATCTGGTGTTCCTGACGTTTGCCGCGGCGCTGGCCTACCGGCGCGGCATCACTGACATCGTCGGCGGCATGTGCGAGACCGACTATTCCGGCTATCCCGATTGCCGCGACAACACCATCCGCGCCATGCAGGCCGCGCTCTCACTCGGCATGGCCCGCAAGTTCGAGCTGCACACGCCGCTGATGTGGATCGACAAGGCCGCGACCTGGAAGCTGGCGCACGATCTCGGCGGCGCGGGGCTGGTCGACCTCATCCGCGAGCAGTCCCACACCTGCTATCTCGGCGAACGCGGCGCGCAGCATGATTGGGGTTTTGGGTGCGGCGAGTGCCCGGCGTGCAGCCTGCGGGCGAAGGGGTGGCGGGAGTTTGCGGCGGGGCGGTAGTTCCGCCGTCATTGCGAGGAGCGAAGCGACGAAGCAATCCAGACTGCCGCCGCGGAGGGATTCTGGATTGCTTCGCTGCGCTCGCAATGACGGGTGAGGCAACTACCCCGCAAAATCCTCCGGCCGCAGCTCGATCGGCTTGCCGTGTGGCGTGCGGTCCGCCGCGTGGTCCCAGGCGTCGCGATAGCGATGGAGGGTCTCCATCGACGCCACGCCCTTGCGCGCGACGAGGCCTTCCAGTGTGGCGAGCCAGTGCAGATAGTAGGTCTCGCCCGTATCAGGGTCGCCGGCGGCCTGCGCGCGCTTGATCTCGTCGGCGAGCGCTGCGGCCCATTCGGGCCAGGTGAACACGCCGCGCTCGTGGAGGGTCAATGCCATCGCGAAGGCATGCGCCTCCCAGGGTGCGCGGAACACCGGACCGTCGTCATCGCGCGGGATGCTCGGGATTGCCGCCGTCGCGGCGACAGCAGCGGTGCTGCTCATCACGCCGGATCCAGATAGGGCTCGAACGCGTCGATCGAGACCTTCAGCGTCGGATCGCCGTCTGCGCCCCAGAGATCGTTGCCGTCGAACACCACGGTGTAGAGCCATTGCGGATTCTCGCCGAGCTCCATCGCCGCCGAGTCCGGAAACACGTGGCAGCCGTGGTTGAGCTCGACGACACCGACATGGCCGCGGACATAGCGCGGCAGCCGTGTGTGCGTGGTCGGATGGATGTTCTTCGCGCGGACGCGATCGCCGATCTTGAATTTCGCCGGCGCCGGGGCAGGGCGGGCGAACTTGCCGCGCACCATCACGCGCTCGACATTGGCGAGATCGAACTTGCCGTGCTTGAGCGCCTTTCCGGGCTGCATGGCGTGACCGGCAGCGACCTCCTCCCGCGTCAGGTAGCCCTTCTCGATCAGCATCTCCTCGAGGCCCAAAAACCATTTCTTGTAGTAGGAGCTCGACAGATACACATGCGGCGGCAGCGTCTCGCGGTAGAAGCGCGAGGTGTCGATGTTGAAGGCACCGGCTGCGCCCATCGCGCGCACCATGGCCAACACGCGCGACTCCCATTCCTCATGAAACATCGGCTCGTTCGGCTCGGGCTCGACCTTGCCGAAGCCGTCCATGCCGCCCATGTCGTGGACGCCGTTCACGACGGCGCTCCGGGCTTGCTCGGAAAGCCGGTGCCGATCATGGAATCGCGGGTCACGAGTTCAGCGAGCTGTTCCTCGCTCCAGCCCTCGGTACCCTCGGGCCGCATCGGCAGCACCAGGAAGCGCGTCTCGGCCGTGGAGTCCCAGACACGGATCTCCATGTCCTTTGGCAGGCCGACGCCGAAATCGGCGAGCACGCCGCGCGGGTCCTTCACGGCACGCGAGCGGTAGGGCGCGGCCTTGTACCAGACCGGCGGCAGCCCCAGCATTTCCCAGGGATAGCAGGAGCACAGCGTGCACACGACCATGTTGTGGCGCGCGGGCGTGTTCTCGACCACGACGAGATGATCGCCGACGCGGCTGACATGGCCGAGCGTGCCGATCGCCTTGCTGCCGTCCTCCAGCAGCGCCTGCTTGAACGCCGGATCGGTCCAGGCCTTGGCGACGACGCGCGCGCCATTATGCGGACCGATCTTGGTCTCATAGGCCTGGATGATCGCATCGAGCGCGGCCGGCTCGACATAGCCCTTTTCGGTCAGGATCGTCTCGAGCGCGCGCACGCGCAGCTCGGTCTCGGACAGCTCCGAATGATCGTGATCGTGGTGATGATGGTGGTCGTGATTTTGGCTCATGAGCCGAAGATAGGCGCAATGGTCCCCGGCTGTCGAGCCGTCGTTGCGGCGCAATCCGCCCACGTGTTCGTGACGCCGCTTTGCGCGACGACGAGCAGAGCCGGAAACGGCCATTGTCGCCCCACGGCGTCTGCCGTATACGGCCTTGAGGGGACAATGACGGCCCGGCCAACGGTCCGCATCATGCAACGATGATCGAGGGGAGGGCCCATGGCCGCTGGCTCGCAGGCGCCTGAAGCAAAAGGGTTTCGCTGGAGGCTGGTCGCGCCGCTCGTGGTGTGGCTGGCGATCTATCTGTGGCCGGTGCCGTCAGGGCTCAACGCCAATCAGTGGCACTATTTCGCCGTGTTCGCCGCCGTCATCACCGGGCTCATCCTGGAATCGATGCCGGTCGGCGCAGTCGGCTTTATCGGCCTCACGGTGGCGGGCGTTGCCGGCTATATCGATCCCGATCCCGGCAAGTCGCTGCGCTGGATGCTGGCGGGCTTCGCCGAGAGCACGGTGTGGCTGATCGTCGGCGCGTTCGTGTTCTCGATCGGCTATCGCAAGAGCCAGCTCGGCCGCCGCATCGCGCTGGTGCTGGTGCAGCGGCTCGGCCGCAACACGCTCGGCCTCGGCTATGCGGTCGCGATGTCGGACTTCCTGCTCGCGCCGGCGACGCCCTCCAACACCGCGCGCAGCGGCGGCATCGTCTATCCCATCATCAGCAACATCCCGCGCATCTACGGCTCCGAGCCCGGGCCGACCGCCGGAAAGATCGGCACCTATGTGATGTGGACCGCGTTCGCGGCAACCGCGATCACCAGCTCGCTGTTCTTCACTGCACTCGCGCCCAATGCCGCCGCGCTCGCCATCGCCAAGAAAACCGCCGGGGTCGAGGTGAGCTGGGCGCAGTGGTTCATCGGCTTTGCGCCGCTCGGCCTCCTGCTGATGATCGTGGTGCCGCTGCTCAGCTACGTGGTGTGTCGCCCCGAAGTGAAGCGCAGCCCGGAGATCTCCGAATGGGCGGCGAAGGAGCTCGCCGAGATGGGACCGATGTCGCGCAACGAATGGATCATGCTGGCGCTGATCCTGCTCGCGATGTTCCTGTGGATCGCGGGCTCGAGCCCCGACATCCACGTTCCCGGGATCGGCTCGAACTTCGTCAACGCCACCACCGTCGTGTTCATCGTGATCTCCCTGATGCTGGTGACGGGCGTGATCGAGTTTGCCGACATCGTCAGCGAGAAGAGCGCCTGGGAGGTGTTCTTCTATTTCACCTCGCTCCTGACGCTGGCCTCGGGCCTCAACGAGATCGGCTTCATCAAATGGTTCGCGACCGAATACGCAAAACCGCTCGCGGGGCTGTCGCCGTCGACCGCGATGATCCTCCTGGTCGCGCTGTTCTTCTGGATCCACTATTTCTTCTCGAGCATCACCTCGCATGCCGCCGCCGTGCTGCCGGTGGTGCTCGCGGTCGGCTCCGGCATTCCCGGCCTGCCGGTCGTGACGCTCGCCATGCTCTGCATGTATTCGCTCGGCCTGATGGGCGTGATCTCGCCTTACGCGACGGGGCCGGCCCCGATGTATTTCGGCAGCGGCTATATCGGGAAGGGCCAGTTCTGGGGCTTTGGCCTGATCTTCGGGCTGCTCTATTTCGCGGGGCTTCTATTGATCGTGTTGCCGTGGCTGCAGGTCTGATGAGCCGGCTTGGCGGCCGCAGCCCCGGCAGATGAATTTTCTCCGCCGGGGAGGATTCTAGAAAATTTCCTCTAACTCCCCGCAAATATCTGACATTGCAAGCAGGAGCCGAACGGGCAATGGTGCGTGCTGCGGTGCAGCGTGTTTCTTCCCAGCGCTGGCTCGCGGTTCCATTTCTCGTCGCTCGCTGCGACCCGGCTTGCCGCACGTCTGAACGGCCTGCGAGCAAGCGAATTATTGTGCATGAAGGCCACTTCCATGAATGCCCACCAATCGCTTGCGATCGGACAACCGATCGCGCCGCCCGAAGCGATTTCATCCGCCGCCGCGCCGGACGCAATGGTCCGCTTCGAAGGTATCTCGAAGACCTATCCGGCCTATCGCGGTAAGCCCGGCGTCAACGCGCTGCGCGACATCGACTTCGCGATCCCGCGCGGCTCCATTACCGGCGTGATCGGCCGCTCTGGTGCGGGCAAATCGAGCCTGGTGCGGCTCATCAACGGGCTGGAGAAGCCGACCACGGGCCGCGTCATCGTCGACAACAGGGACATCTCCGCGCTGGCCGGGCGCGAGCTGCGGCTGGCGCAGCGCTCGATCGGGATGATCTTCCAGCACTTCAACCTGCTGTCGTCGCGCACCGCAGCCGACAACATCGCGCTGCCGCTCGAGATCGCCGGCTGGGCCAAGGCCGACATCAAGGCCCGCATCACTGACCTGCTCGCTCTCGTCGGCATCGCCGACAAGCACGATCGTTATCCCTCAGAACTCTCCGGCGGCCAGAAGCAGCGCGTCGGCATTGCCCGCGCGCTGGCGACGCGGCCGGACGTGCTCTTGTCGGACGAGGCGACCTCGGCGCTGGATCCACAGACCACACGCGCCATCCTCGACCTGCTTGCGAACATCAACCGCGAGCTCGGGGTGACCATCGTGCTGATCACCCACGAGATGTCCGTGGTGCGCCAGCTCGCCAAGGAAGTCGTGGTGCTCGATGCCGGCCACGTCGTCGAGCGCGGCCATGTCGCCGACATCTTCACCCGTCCAAAACATCCGATCACGCAGTCCTTCCTCGCCGAGGTGATCGGCGACAGTCTGCCGGTCTCGCTGGCGAGCCGGATCGTGGCGGAGCCGTCTGCCGGCGGGCAGGCCGTGATCCGCGTCCAGGTGCGCGGGGCAGGGGCCGGCGACACGCTGGTGGCGCGGCTTGCGCGCGAACTCGGCCTCGACGTGGCGCTGCTGTCGGCCCGCATCGACGAGATCGGCGGCCAGCATGTGGGCGCGCTGACATTAGGTATTCCCGGTGGCGAGGACGCGGTCGCGCGGACGCTCGCCTGGCTCTCTCAACATCAATTCGCAGCGGAGCGTCTCGGCTATGTCGCCTGAACTCCTCAACCTGATCCTCCAGGCCACCTTCGAGAGCCTGTACATGGTCGGCATCGCGGCGCTGCTCGGCACCGTCTTCGGCCTGCCGCTCGGCGTTTTTCTCGCGACCAGCCGGAAGGGCGAGCTGTTCGCCGCGCCCCTGGTCAACCGCGTGCTCGGCATCATCGTCAACGCGACGCGCTCGACGCCCTTCATCATCCTTGTGGTCGCGATCATCCCGTTCACACGACTCATTGCCGGCACTTCGATCGGCTCGACCGCGGCCATCGTGCCGCTGACCATCGCATCCGCACCTTTCATCGCGCGCCTCGTGGAAGGCGCGATCCGCGAGGTCGACGGCGGCCTGATCGAGACCGCATCCTCGTTCGGCGCATCGCCGATCCAGATCGTGCTCAAGGTGCTGATCCCCGAAGCGCTGCCGGGCCTGCTGCTGGCACTGACCCTCGCCGTGGTCAGCCTGCTCGGCTACTCCGCCATGGTCGGCGCGGTCGGCGGCGGCGGACTTGGCGATCTCGGCATCCGCTACGGCTACCAGCGCTTCATGCCGGAGATGATGCTCGCCGTCGTCGTCGTGCTGATCGCGCTGGTGCAGCTGGTGCAGAGCGCAGGCGATTATCTCGCGCGCCGGGTCAACCGCCGGCTGCGGCATCGCTGACGCATTACGATATCGGGACGTGCCGTCGCAAGGGTAGGGCGCGCCGGAAGCGGCGTTTCCGCTCCTGCGGATGAACCTTCGCACCCGGCACCGGCACAAAGACGGGAGATCGCGCCCAGTCGTCCGGAATTCGTCATGAGATCGCTTGCCTTGCTCTGCCTGCTCGCCCTGGCTGCGCCCGACCATGCGGCCGCGCCCGAGCAGCACTATCTCGACCTGCGCGACCGCTACATCACAAAATTCTCGAAGGCCAAGGAGAACGACGAGACCTCCAAGCAGCATGATGCGGCGCTCAAGGAATTGGCAGGCGTGCTGCGCGGCCTGGTCGGACCGATCGCGATCAAGGGGCTGCCGGCGGAGGGGACGTCGAACGTCGACACGCTGTTCAAGGGCGACATCGGCTTCGGCCATCTCGACGGGCTCGGCTTCGCCACCGAGGGCGACAAGCTGCAAGCCGTCGTGACCACGGTCGGGTTGCTCAAGCACTGGCTCGCCGAGCACCGCGCGGACGGCATGCCGCAGGAGGCGGGCGCGGCCTTCGAGTCGGACAACTTCTACTATCAAGCGATCCAGGACGCAGCCTTCGCCAAATATGCCGAGCTGCCGGTCACCAAGCCCGCCGGCGCGAGCGCTGCGGTCGCCGTGCTCGGCATCCGCGGCAATGGCGACCTCAAGGGAGCGCCGCATGAAATCGATGTCGTCGCGATCCAGGGCGACAAGGTCTACTTCCTCGCCGCAAGCGAAGCCGTGAAGACGGCGGAGATCCCGACTTGCGAAAAAGTCTGGAAACAGATGATGGCCAGGAAGGCTCCGCAGGACACCATCGCCAAGGAAAACCAGGCGATGGACGCCTACACCAAGTGCTTTGCGAAGGAAGCGCCCAGCCAGGGCTGGTTCGCGGACGCCGTGAAGAAGGCGCAGAGCCAACTGGAGATGCTGCTGGCGCGGTAGATCAGCTCACTTTGGTCGACGCGCCGGCGGCTGGCTCATGAACCTCGCCCGCTTGCGGGAGAGGTCGGCGCGAAGCGCCGGGTGAGGGCGGTCTTCCCTCAGGGAATCTCTCTAGCGGACGATCAAGGCGGCTCTGCTGGGCTTCGGACGGCGAACATTTAACCGATTATTGACGAAATCAGCCCGAATCCTTGCATTTCCGCAGATTGCAGAACACAGCGACTCTTGGAATCCTCACTCTCGAATTTTATCAGAGGTAGGGGCGGATCACATGAGCACCATTTCCACTGCAAATTCTAACGCGAACGACGCGTTGCTATCGCTTTTGCGTCAGAGCTCACAGAGTGACGTGGGGAGGAGTGGAACCGTCTCTTCAAGCCAGTCATCTTCTGCTTCTCGGACTCCCGTCGATACCGTGGATCTCTCGGATCGAGCGCAAGCTATTCTGGCTCGGGCAAAAGTTGAACAAGCCGCGGCGGATAAACTCGCGGCGCAACGTTCGTCTGCCGACGGAAACAGGAAAGGCAATTCCAGCGCCTCACCAAATGGCTTTGCCGCCCTCTCGGATCATCTTCAGAAGCTAATAAACGACCATAGGCGCCCTGATGGGACGGTGAGCAACTTTACCGAGACCGTTAATGACGTCTTCAACGCGCCGCCGTCTACGCCACAAGAGATCAACGACTGGTATAAGAATGAAGAAGCGCGAGCGGCGCAGGCAGCGGCGGACGAGCCTGACTCCACGCTCAAAACCCAGGCAGAGGCTTACTTGCAGGCTGTTCGAGATCGGCAAGTTACGGTTGTAAGCGCCCAAGATATTCCCGACTTGAACTTCCACAACACGACCATACTGCAAGGCGGTGAAACCGGTGCATCCATGAATGGCTCGTTCACTTACAATCACAACGCCTCAATATTCAAAGATCCGAGCAAGACGTACTATGTCGGAAGCGACGGGACTCTCGTGATGTGGAATCATGCAGCAGCTCAATCGTAAGCACTAGCAGTTTTGCTGAAGAGCCGTGCCTAATTAGAGCCCGCTCGCGCCCAAATTCCACCCGCGGCCCCCCTCGCCAAATATCTCGTACCCACTCGCCGTCACCGCGACGGTGTCCTCGAGCTTGATGAAGCCGCGCTTCGGATGCTTCATCGTGGTCTCGATCGAGACCACCATGCCGGGTTCGAGCGGCAGGCGGGCATCCGTGTCGTCGTAGGGAACCGGGCCCTTGGCGGTCAGGCGAGGGGCCTCATGGCTGACGAGACCCATGCCGTGGGCCAGGAAGTCCGTGCACTCGCGCTGGGTGATTTTTGCGAGCTCCCGCTCGGCAGCGACGTAGATGTCGCCGCCCATGGCGCCGGGCCGGACCGCGGCAAAGGCGGCGCGCTGCACCGCTTCGATCTCGGCGAGGCAATCCTTCAGCTCGCCATCGGGTTCACCGAGCACGGCCATGCGCGCGAGGTCGCCGATATAGCCGTGATAATTGCCGCCGGAATCGAGCGACAGTACGTCGCCTTGCTCCCAGCGCTGCGATGACGGTGCCCGGTTGTGGCTGCTGCCGCAGGCGAGCAGGCAGTATTCGAAGGTCAGGCCGCGATTGGCTTCGGCGACGCGCAAGGCGTCCGACAATTGCTGCTTGGTCGTGCCGGAGCCGTGCTTCCCGATCACCTCCAGCATGGAGGCGATGACGAGCTCGGACGCCGTCTTGAGTGTTGCCAGCTCCTCCGACGACTTCACCGCGCGCAGCCGCTCCAGCACCAGCAGCGCGTCCTTGAGCTCTGCGCCGGGCAGGGCGTCGGCCAACGCCTTGCCGGCGTCCATCGGCAGGAATGCCATCTCGACCCCAACCCGCTTCAAAGGCACGCTGGCGTCCTTGATCAGGCCGACGGCCCGCGTCACCGCATCGACCGAGCCGTTGGACTCGGTCCGCAGCTGCGGCACCCATGGCGGCGCCACGGCACGCTGATGGGTCTCCAGGCGGTGGCCGATATAGACGGACTTCTCCGGCGCGCCCTTGGGATAGACCAGGACCGGCAGATAGCGGCTGACGCCCATGGCATCCATGTAGTCGAAGAAGATCGCGCGCTCGGCGCCCAGCAGGTACTGCACATTGTGCTTGGAGGTTGCGACCAGCACGTCGAGGCCGGCGGCTTCCATCAGGCGGTCGAGCTTGGCTGCATCGAAGGGAATGGCGCGCGAGCGGCCTGCCTGGGCGACGTTCTCCTGCATGACGAACTCCCTGAGCGGCGGTTCAGGCCGCCTTGTTGATCTCTGTTAGGAATGCGGTGCCCAGTCTAGCACAACCTCCACGCCCGCGCGCTCGTCTGGTCGCATTCATGAAAAATGGAACCAGGCCAAGAGCGTGTTCAGCTAGCGTCCACGCCTGAGGTCTTCGGTCGCGCGCCTCAAGGTCTCGTGAAGCCAGTCATGCGATGGCTCACCCGCGATACGTTCATGCCACAACAGCCGGACCTCGACAGAAGTTGTGGCGTAAGGCAGCTCGTATGTCGTGATCGCATGCGCGCGCTGGAAGGCCCGCGCCAATGGACGCGGAACGATGGCTGCGAACTCGGAGTCCGCGAGCAGGGCGGGCACGGCGAGGAAATGCGGCAGCGATACGGCTATGCGCGGCGGCCGGTCGCTTTCCGACAGGGCGCGTTCCAGCGCCGGGCGGTCATACATTTCCGATCGCCTGGCAAGGCCGCGCTCGGAGATGAAGCCTCCGATTGCTCCCTCCTGCTCGCCGCCGAACGAGACGACGACCAATGGCATGCGTGCCAGGGCCGCGTTGTCGATCCGGCCGAGCTTGCGCTTTCCGCCGACGATCAGCACGTCGTCATATTCGAACAACAGCGAGGTGCGGAAGCGGTTCGGCGGATCCGAGAAGACGCCGATCGCAACGTCGATGCGGCCAAGGTCGATCTGCTCGGCGAGGTCGATCCGCGTCACCGGCTTGATGATGAGGTCGATCGCCGGCGCCTCGGCCTTCAGTATCTTCAGGAGCGGTGAGGCCAGCACCATCGTGGTGAAGTCGTTGGCGGCGAGGGTGAACTGCCGGGTGGAGGCCGCCGGAACGAAGCGCGGCCGCTCGACCGCCGCCTCGAGAGACCGCAGGGCTTCGCGAACCTGTGGAGCCATTGTCAATGCGCGCGCCGTCGGCTGCATGCCGGTCGCCGTGCGCACGAACAGATCGTCTTCCAGCATCTCGCGCAGCCGGGCGAGCGAATGGCTCACGGCGGATTGACTGAGGGCAACCCTCTGGCTTGCCCGCAGCACGCTGCGCTCCTCCATGACGGCGTCGAAGACCTTGAGCAGGTTCAGGTCCAGGGTCTTGAAGGAAACAGCCACGAGCAGCACACCGTCTCAAGGCGGATCGCGCGCCCGTTACGCACCTGCGATCGCGTCCAGTTAAGGCCATACATGCAGCCGACGCAACCGAGCGCCTCACCAATCTGAAGGTCGTTCAGGATCACTCTGCAAGAGTTTCACTTCCGCAATTGCTCGATCCCGTCATGATCCCCGCGCCGGATTTGGAGGAGACGGGCAATGCAATCCTGCGGAATGTCGATCGGAGCTTTCAGAATAGCACTGGCGCTGTTTGCGGCGCCAGCCGTTGCGCAGGATGGTCCGGTCAAGCTCGGCGTCCTCACCGACATGTCCTCGCTCTACGCCGACAATGGCGGCCAGGGCTCGGTCGTCGCCGCGCAAATGGCCGTCGACGATTTCGGTGGTCAGGTGCTGGGGCGCAGCATCCAGATCGTCGCGGGCGACCATCAGAACAAGGCCGATGTTGGCGCGACCATCGCCCGGCGCTGGCTCGAAAACGAAAACGTCGAGGTCATTCTCGACGTGCCGAACTCCGCGGTCGCGCTGGCGGTGCAGGGCATCACGCGCGACAAGAAGAAGCTGTTCCTCGCCACCGGCGCTGCCACATCCCGCCTCACCGGCGACGAATGCTCGCCGACCGGCATTCACTGGACCTACGACACCTATGCGCTGTCACAGGGAACGACGCGGGCGATGTCGCGTCTCGGCGCAAAGTCCTGGTACTTCATTTCGGTCGACTATTCCCTCGGCGCACAGCTCGAGGCCGACAGCCGCAAGGTCATCCACGCCATGGGCGGCAAGGTGCTCGGCGCCGCGAAACATCCGATCAACACGCCGGACTTCTCCTCCTTTCTGCTCCAGGCGCAGTCCTCGAAGGCCGACGTGATCGCGCTGGCCGATTCCGGCGGCGACTTCATCAACGCCGTCAAGCAGGCCGGCGAATTTGGCATCACGCAGCGTCAGAAGCTTGTCGGGCTGCTGGTGTTCATTGCCGACATTCACAGTCTTGGACTCCCGAGCGCCCAGGGCCTGATGCTGAGCTCGGCGTTCTATTGGGATCTGAACGAGGACACGCGGGCGTGGTCGAAGCGCTTCATCGCAAAGACCCAGAAAGTCCCGACCATGATCCACGCCGGCACATACGGCGCGGTGATGCACTACCTCAGGGCAGTTCAGGCGGCCGGCACGCTGGATGGGCCGGCCGTCGCCGCCAAGATGCGCGAGCTGCCCGTGAACGATTTCATGACGAAGAATGGCCGGATCCGCGAGGACGGCCGGCTGGTCCGCGACATGTATCTGTTTCGCGTCAAGTCGCCCGAGCAGTCCAAATACAAGTTCGACTATTACGACCTGCTGGCGACGATCCCGGGTGACGAAGCATTCCGGCCGATGGAGCAGGGTGGATGTCCGCTCCTGAAGCAGCCATGACCGGCGCGGGCGCGGCTGCGCCGAACCGTATCGACGAGATCATCGCAGGCCGCTTCGCTTGCCGCGACTTCTCGGGCGAGCCGGTCGGGCGAGGGACCATCGAGCAGATTCTCCGCGTGGCGCGGTTTGCGCCAAGCGGCGCCAATATCCAGCCCTGGCACGTCCATGTGCTGGCGGGCGCCGCCAAGGACAACGTGTCGGCCGCACTTCGCAAGGCGCACGAAACCGCGCGCGACGCGCACGTGTCCGAGTACAGCTATTACGCCAGCGACCTGCCCGAACCCTACCGGCAGCGACGACAGCAGTTCGGCCGATTGTTCTACGGCTCGCTCGGCATCGCCCAGACCGATATCGAGGCGAGGGCCGCCCAAACCGCAAAGAACTATGCGTTCTTCGGCGCGCCCGTCGGGCTGATCGTCACCATCGACCGGCGCCTGGAGGTCGGGAGCTGGCTCGACCTCGGCATGTTCGTCCAGAACGTATTGCTGGCCGCGGCAGGCCAGGGGCTTCAGTCCTGTCCGCAGGAGACGTTCTCGAAATATCACCGGATCCTGCGTCCGCTGCTGTCGATCCCGGCAGAGCAGATGGTGGTGTGCGGCATCTCGATCGGCCGCGCCAGGAACGAGCCCCTGGGCAGGCTGATGCCGCGCGCGGACCTTGCGGAGTTCGCTTCTTTCGCGGGCTTCGAAGAACAAAGTGCAACCCAAATGGAAAGGACAAGGCCATGGGAAGCCGAGACGAACTGATTGCGTGCAGCATTCCGTTTCTGCGCGAGGTCAAGGACATGACGCCCGGCGCGGAGATGGAGCAGTGGCTCAATGACAAATACGGTGAGGGCAGCCAGCTCTATCAGGACCTGGCCCGCCTCATTAAGCTCGGGGTCGCCGAAGGCTGGGCGGCGAACCAGGAGGTCGATGGTCCGAACTACCGGCGCAGCCGCATTCTGGAGCCGGTGCCAGAGACGTTCCAGTTCAGCATCACGGCCGTCTACATGAACAGCACCGATCCGCGCCGCTTCAAGGACGAGGACGAGCACGACGTGCTGCGCGGGCAGTATCATGGTCACCCCTATGGCGAGCTGAACCTGGTCGTGCCGCTGAACAAGGGCGCCCAGCTGAAGGGGCTGCAGGGCTGGCAGGGGCCCGGCTGGACGGCGCCCGACCCCGGCAGCCGGCACTATCCCGAGGTCCGCGGCGGCGCCGTCATCGCGCTGTTCTATCTACCCGCCGGACGCATCTCGTATGACTTCGCAGCGCCGTCCTGACGGACGGCCGGACGATCCCGGGTGACGCCGCCCGCAAGCGTCACCCGATGTGAAGAAGGCCCAGCCGAGTCCACGCGGCGGCGATCCGTCGCGACGGCGACAAGCTGCAAGACCGCCAGACATGACCATCGAGGAGGGATTTCGGGCGACCAACGGCCGAGCGGCACAGGTCCGAACAGCCATATCCATAATTCGCATAAGGTATATTATGGAATATATTTATACGCAATTAGATCAAATATTTAGGCGGAATTCCTGCCATGACGTCTTCGCTTCGACGCGTTTTCGGACTTCCGGCTCGGACCATCGCCTCAGCGCTTGACGGCTACTGTGCATGGGGTTGTTTTTCAGATTTTGAATCCGGCGCCTGTGCCGAAAGCCGATATTGCCGTGATGGTGCCCGGCTGCAATAAGCGAGACCTCGCGAGATCGCAGATGACCTTCTGACCTGACGTCCGTATAGGTTTGCATCTCAGAACAACAACAAACCTTCCGAGGAAGCAGACCCATGAGTTTTTCCCGACGCACGCTTCTCAAGGCCTCCGCCGCGACCGCGGTCCTGGGCGGCCTCAGTGCGCCCCATGTGGCCCGCGCCCAGAGCGCCGAGTTCACCTACAAATACGCCAACAACCTGCCGGACACCCATCCGCTGAACGTCCGCGCCCGCGAGATGGCGGCGGCGATCAAGAGCGCGACCAACGGCAAGTTCGACCTCCAGATCTTCCCGAACAACCAGCTCGGGTCCGATACCGACATGCTGAGCCAGATCCGCTCCGGCGGCGTCGAGTTCTTCACGCTGTCGGGCCTGATCCTGTCGACCCTGGTGCCAGCCGCTTCGATCAACGGCATCGGCTTCGCGTTCCCGGACTACGACACGGTCTGGAAGGCCATGGACGGCGATCTCGGCGCCCATGTCCGCGGCGAGATCAAGAAGGCCGGCCTCGAGGTCATGGACAAGATCTGGGACAACGGCTTCCGCCAGACCACGTCCTCGAGCAAGCCGATCAACGGTCCTGACGACCTCAAGGGCTTCAAGATCCGCGTCCCGGTGTCGCCGCTGTGGACCTCGATGTTCAAGGCGTTCGACGCCGCGCCCGCCTCGATCAATTTCAGCGAGGTCTATTCCGCGCTCCAGACCAAGATCGTCGAGGGCCAGGAGAACCCGCTGGCGATCATCTCGACCGCCAAGCTGTACGAGGTGCAGAAGTACTGCTCGCTGACCAACCACATGTGGGACGGCTTCTGGTTCCTGGCCAACCGCAGAGCCTGGAGCGCGCTGCCGGAAGACGTGCGCACCATCGTCGCCAAGCACATCAATGCCGCCGCGGTGAAGGAGCGCGAGGACACCGCCAAGCTCAATGCCAATCTCCAGCAGGAACTCGCGGGCAAGGGCCTGACCTTCAACCAGCCCGCCGTGGCGCCGTTCCGCGACAAGCTGCGCTCCGCCGGCTTCTATGCCGAGTGGAAGGGCAAGTATGGCGACCAGGCCTGGGACCTCCTGGAAAAGGCCGTCGGCAAGCTGTCGTAACGCGTTGGGAGCCGTCATGGCTCGTGTCGAGGTCGAAGCGAACGAAGTGGCGGGCGAGGCGGCTGTTCAGTCCCCTCGCCGACCTTCGCTGCTGGCATCGCTCGAGCGCTTGCTCGGCCTCCTCGTTGAAATCCCGGCGGCGATCCTGGTCGTCGCCGAGATCGCGATCCTGTTCGCGGGCGTGGTCGCGCGCTACGGCCTGCACCGGCCGCTGATCTGGTCGGACGAGCTCGCCTCGATCCTGTTCCTGTGGCTCGCGATGCTGGGCGCGGCGGCGGCGTTCCGCCGTTCCGAGCACATGCGGATGACTGCCGTCGTCGCCAGCGCGGGCCAGGCGATGCGGGCGTGGCTCGATCTGGTCGCTGTCTGCGCCGCGCTGGCGTTCCTGGTGCTGATCGTCTGGCCGTCCTGGGAATATGCCTACGAAGAAAGCTTCATCACCACGCCGGCGCTCCAGATCTCGAACATCTGGCGCGCCGCGGCGCTGCCAGCCGGCATCGGCCTGATGGCGGCGTTCGCGCTGCTGCGGCTCGCGCGCGCGGCCGATTACCGGATGGTGCTGATGGCCGCGCTGTCCGTCGCTGTCGTCGTCGGCCTGTTCTGGCTGGCACAGCCATACTTGCGGCCGCTCGGCAATCTCAACCTCGTCATCTTCTTCGTCGGCGTTGCCGGCTTCTGCGTGTTCGCCGGCGTTCCCATTGCGTTCGGGTTTGGCCTCGCCATCTTCGGCTATCTGGCGCTGACCACGCGCACGCCCGTGATGGTGCTGGTTGGACGGATGGATGAGGGCATGAGCCACCTCATCCTGCTCTCGGTACCGCTGTTCGTGTTCCTGGGGTTGCTGATCGAGATGACCGGCATGGCGCGGGCCATGGTGGCGTTCCTGGCGAGCCTGCTCGGCCATGTCCGCGGCGGCCTGCATTATGTGCTGGTCGGCGCCATGTACCTGGTCTCCGGCATATCAGGCGCCAAGGCCGCCGACATGGCGGCCGTCGCGCCGGTGCTGTTCCCGGAGATGAAGCAGCGTGGTGCCAAGCCCGGCGATCTGGTCGCGCTGCTGGCGGCGACCGGCGCGCAGACCGAGACCATCCCGCCGAGCCTCGTACTGATCACCATCGGCTCGGTCACCGGCGTCTCGATCGCCGCCCTCTTCACCGGCGGCCTCTTGCCCGGCGTCGTGCTCGCGGTCACGCTCTGCATGCTGGTGTGGTGGCGCTACCGCCACGAAGACATGAGCCATGTCCGCCGCGCCACGGGCAGCGAGATCGGCAGGAGCTTCATCGTCGCCCTGCCCGCGCTCGCGCTGCCCTTCGTGATCCGCTACGCCGTGGTCGAGGGCATTGCGACGGCGACCGAGGTCTCCACCATCGGCATCGTCTATGGCGCCCTGGTCGGCCTGCTCGTCTACCGCCGCTTCGACTGGCGGCGGCTGTTTCCGATGCTGATCGAGACCGCAGCGCTGTCGGGCGCGATCCTGCTGATCATCGGCACGGCCACCGGCATGGCCTGGGGCCTGACCCAATCCGGCTTCTCGCGCTCGCTGGCATCCGCAATGACCGGCTTGCCAGGGGGGGCTGCGACCTTCATCGCCGTCTCGATCCTCGCCTTCACCATTCTCGGCAGCGTGCTAGAGGGCATTCCGGCGATCGTGTTGTTCGGGCCGCTCTTGTTTCCGATCGCCCGCGCCGTCGGCGTGCACGAGGTGCACTATGCCATGGTGATCATCCTCGCCATGGGCATCGGGCTATTCGCCCCGCCCTTCGGCGTCGGCTATTATGCCGCCTGCGCCATCGGACGCGTCGATCCGGCCGAAGGCATCAGGCCGATCTGGGGCTATCTGCTGGCGCTGCTGGTGGGATTGATCATCGTCGCGATCTTCCCCTGGATCTCGATCGGATTCCTTTGAGGCGGTTTGAGGAGGGTGTCGATGAGTGGACGGCAGAACCAGTACGATATCGGACTCGACAAGACACCCGCCAATTACGTGCCGCTGAGCCCGCTCAGCTTCCTTGCGCGCAGCGCCGCCGTCTATCCCGACCACGTCAGCACGGTCTATGAAGGCCGCAGCTTCACCTGGGCGCAGACCTTTGAGCGCTGCAAGCGCTTTGCCTCATATCTCGCCGGCAAGGGCATCGGCGTCGGCGACACCGTCGCGGCGATGCTACCGAACATCCCGGCGATGAACGAGGCGCATTTCGCGGTGCCGATGACTGGCGCCGTGCTCAACGCGCTCAACATCCGCCTCGATGCGCCCTCGATCGCATTTCAGCTCGATCATGGCGGCGCCAGGATCATCCTGGTCGATCCCGAATTTTCCGGCGTGATCACCGATGCGCTGGCGCAAATGAGCGGACCGAAGCCGTTCGTAATCGACGTCGACGATGCCGCCTTCAAGGGCGGCAAGCGCATCGGCGAGATCGAATACGAGGCTGCCGTCGCGCAAGGCGATCCGAACTTCACGATGATCTCTCCGGGCGACGAATGGAATGCGATCGCGCTGAGCTACACCTCGGGCACGACGGGCAATCCCAAGGGGGTCGTCACCCATCATCGCGGCGCGTACCTCAACGCCGTCAGCAATATCCTGGCCGGCAATCTCGGCCAGCATCCGGTCTATCTCTGGACACTGCCGATGTTCCACTGCAACGGCTGGTGCTTCCCCTGGACCATCGCGGCGGCCGCCGGCATCAATGTCTGCCTGCGCAAGGTCGAGCCGACAAAAATCTTCGAGCTGATCAAGCAGCACGGCGTCACCCACATGTGCGGCGCGCCGATCGTCTACAACACGCTGATCAACGCGCCCGACGCGCCCAAAGGCAATGCCGCGCGCCGCGTCGTCGGCCTGATCGCCGGTGCTGCGCCGCCGGTCGCTGTGCTCGAAGGCGCGGAAAACATCGGGATCAAGCTGACGCACGTCTACGGCCTGACCGAGGTCTACGGCCCCGCCTCCGTCTGCGCCGAGCAGCCCGGCTGGGACGACCTTTCTGCCGCCGAGCGGGCCCGCATGAAGCGGCGCCAGGGCGTGCCCTACCCGCTCGAGGAAGCCGTCACCGTCATCAATCCGCAGACGATGCAGGAGGTCCCGCGCGACGGCGAGACCATCGGCGAGGTCATGTTCCGCGGCAACATCGTGATGAAGGGCTACCTGAAGAACGAGAAGGCGACGAAGGAAGCGTTCGAGGGCGGCTGGTTTCACACCGGCGATCTCGGCGTGCTCGACGAGCACGGCTACGTCACGATCAAAGATCGTTCCAAGGACATCATCATCTCCGGCGGCGAGAATGTTTCCTCCGTCGAGGTCGAGGACGTCCTCTACAAGCATCCGGCCGTGCTGTTCGCCGCCGTGGTCGCCAAGCCCGATCCGAAATGGGGCGAAGTGCCGTGCGCCTTCATCGAGCTGAAGGACGGCGCGAGCGCAACCGAGGCCGACATCATCGCGTTCTGCCGCACGCATATGAGCGGCTTCAAGACGCCGAAGACCGTCGTGTTCGGACCGATCCCGAAAACCTCCACAGGCAAGATCCAGAAATTCCTGCTGCGCAACGAGGTGGGATCGGCGAAGGCGATCTCGACCTGAGCTGACTCCATGGACCTGTCTACGTATTGAGGTGTTCTTGCGCGGTATGGCGTCCCGGTGATCCGTGGAGGCGTTGCTACGGGTTGCCAACCCCCTTTCCGGTCGTGACTGGTTGTAGGTCTGCAACCGCTCCATCCAATATAGTTGCCACCTCCAGCAGCGAGATCACCAAGCGCGGCGTCCGCCTGAGCCTTTCGTCGACCGCGACGGCGAACAGATCGTTCCGCTTCCGGCTACCCAGCAATCGCCATCGTCCAAAGCTGATCTTGTGGACGTTACCGGAGACAAATCCGACGGATTCCCATAACTGCCTAGATTCCAGCAAGAGCTCGCCGGCCATCCGATCCATGACGGTGACGATATCGATCAGATCCTCGGTCACGCCCGCCAGACCGTGTGCACCGCCGCCCGGATTGTTGTCACGTGAACTCCACTCGCTCGGAATCTTCGATAACGGACTGGCTTGCAATTTAGTAAGTTTGTCCGCAAGCGCGGCGAACCGAGAGCGGGCAGCGCGGACGAGATCTTCCAGGGAAGACAGATTGGTCTGCGCCGACGCCGACATGACGTGCGGTTTGATCGTTGTGAAATACATCAATGCTCCAAAGGCGGCCGGCGTGAAAGGGACGTGCTGCCGAACTCTAGGAGCACCCGACCGGTGGCGCTTGAACGTCCTGAGCCACGATTGATCAAAACCAGCCTGCAAGGAGACGCAGCAACAGGGTCGAATGCAGATTGGACCAGTCGTCTCCGGCCTCGCATTGGGAGCAGGCCATGACGACAGCTTGAGAGAGCCTCGATTAAATTGATCGATCGATGATGAATTATCTTTCTCGTGTGGCTCTTTCGGGTAGCTCTGCTCATTTGCAATCATGCAAACTTGCAACTATAGATAGATCGTTATCAAATGCATTTAACTGCTCCGGTGGCAACCCGATGCGAACCTAACTTTAAGGACGGCCGCCCCTTGGCGCTTGAACGTCTTGAGCCACGATTGATCAAAACCAGCCTGCGAGGAGACGCGGCAACAGGACTGAATGCAGATTGGACCAATCGCCTCCGACCGTGCATTGGGAGCAGATGATGACCGATGACGGTCTCTACGGCGTTCGGCTTGCGAAGCTATTTCCAATGATCCGCAAGCCGAACTCGGGCCTCGTCAAGTCGCTACAGAAGGGAACGTTCGCCGCGGTGCGGATGGCATATTCCGGACCGGTCGGCGATCCGACCCTGCCGTCCCCTCCCGACGAGGCCTTTGCGCTTTGCCTTCGACTGCAACATCAAAGAGCCGAGACGTGGGTGGATGGTCGCTACGCGCCCAAGGGCGCATTGAAGGACGAGACGAGCATCTACGATTTGCGATGTGAAACGATCGTTCACTTCCAGGATCCCTTTGACTTCCTTTACCTGTATCTGCCGCACAACGCGCTGAATGAGCTGGCGAACGAGCTTGACGTTGGCCGCGTCGAATATGACGTTGTCGCGGGTGCGAGCTTCCTCGATCCAATACTGGCTCATCTGGGCGGTTGCCTTCTGCCGATGCTGGAAAGACCGCATGAGGCCAACGAGCTGTTCGTGGGCCACGTCGCGATGGCGCTCAATATTCATTTCCTCAAGAGATATGCCGTCAGCCACCCTCGCAATCGCTCCTGCCGCAGCGGATTGGCGCCATGGCAACTTCGGACGGCGAAGGCACTCATCCGCGCGAATCTCGATGGCGAGATCGCGTTGGCGCGAATCGCCAGCGAGTGCGGCGTGTCAGCCGCCCACTTTGCCCGCGCGTTCAGGGTCAGCACGGGAACACCACCGCACCGATGGTTGATGAATCAGCGTATCGAGCAAAGCAAGGTTCTGCTGGCGGACTCGACGTTGTCACTCACCGAGATTGCGATCAAATGTGGCTTCGCGGATCAGAGCCACTTTACCAGAGCATTCTCAGCGGCAATGGGCGCCACGCCAGGACGCTGGCGATTGGTTCGCAAAGGCTGATCCTTACGGGGCCGACTATCGCGAGATGACACGGGCCGGTTCAGCCCACATCCAAACGTGAATTGACGCCGTGTCTCCTCACTTCGACGCGATTCGAAAGAACCTGATGCGCGCTATACGGCAAGGCCGTGCTGCGCTACGCTTGGTGACCACGCCCCATCAATGCGTCTCCAGCCGCATGCCGTCATAGGCCGGCACCACGCCCGCGGGCAGCGATTGCCTGATGACCTCGTAATCGACATCGGCGGTCATGTTGGTGATGACGGCGCGCTTCGGCTTGAAGCGTTCGATCCAGGACAGCGCATCATTGATGCTGAAATGACTGGAATGGGGGGTGTAGCGCAAGCCGTCGACGATCCAGAGATCGAGGTTCTCCAGCGCCCCCCAGCTCTCGCGCGGGATGTCGTTGAGGTCAGGTGTATAGGCCGCGTTGCCGATGCGATAGCCGAGCGCCGGGATTTGGCCATGCTGCACCAGGAAGGCCGTCATCTTCACCGCACCGCCCTTCCCCAAGATGGTCTGGCTCTCGCCGGCCTCGATGGAATGCCGCGTCAGGATCGGCGGATAGTCGCTGCCCTCCGGCGAGATGAAGCAATAGGAGAACCGCGCCATGATGTCTTTCGCGGTCGACTGATTGAAATAGGTCGGAATGCGCTTGCGCATATGCAACACGACCGAGCGCAGATCGTCCATGCCGTGGGTCTGGTCGGCATGCTCGTGGGTCAGGAAGACCGCATCGATGTGATCGACATTGGCGTCGATGAGCTGTTCGCGCAGGTCAGGCGAGGTGTCGATGACGATCCGCGTGGTGCCGTGCTCGCCGGCATGCTCAACCAGCAGCGAGCAACGGCGGCGGCGGTTCTTGGGGTTGTTGCGATCGCAGGCGCCCCAGCCGAGCGCCGGGCGCGGCACGCCGGCGGAGGAGCCGCAACCCAGGATCGTCAGCGTCAGCGTCATGCGGCTCCCAATCTTACGCTTTCACCTTGGAGAACAGGCGGAAGAAATTGTCGGTGGTCTGGCGCGAGATCTCTTCGAGCGACACGCCGCGCGTCTCGGCGAGTACCTTGGCGACCTCGACCACATAAGCCGGTTCGTTGCGTTTGCCCCGGAACTTGCCGGGCGCAAGATAGGGCGAGTCTGTTTCAACCAGAATACGGTCGGACGGCAGTTCGGCCGCGAGCGCGCGCAGGGCCTCCGACTTCTTGAAGGTCAGGATGCCCGTGAAGCCGATATACAGCCCGAGCGACACCGCCTTCAGCGCCAGATCACGCCCGCCGGTGTAACAATGCAGCACGGCCCGAAACGATCCCTTGGCCGCCTCCTCCTCCAGGATGCGCGCGCAATCCTCATCCGCTTCGCGGGTATGGATGACCAGCGGCAGGCCGGTCGCGCGCGCGGCGGCGATGTGGGCACGAAAGCCCCTCGCCTGTGCCTCCGGCGAGCCATTGTCGTAGAAATAGTCGAGCCCGGCTTCACCGAGCGCGACGACCCGTGGATGCTGCGTCAGCGCGATCAGCTCGTCGGGCGTGATGCCGTCCTCCTCATCCGCGTTGTGCGGATGGGTGCCGACCGAGCAGTAGACGTCGTCGAACCGCTCGGCGATGGCGAGAAGCTGGTCGAGCTTCTTCACCCGCGTCGAGATCGTGACCATCCGCGTGACGCCGGCCGCACGGGCTCGCGACACGATCCCGTCGAGATCTTCCGCAAAGTCCGGAAAATCCAGATGGCAATGGCTGTCGACCAGCATCGTCGGAACGCCTTACGCCGCCGGCTCGATGTAGCGCGGGAACGCCGGCGTCGGCGCGGGCAGCGTCGAGCCGGGCGCGATGCGCTTGTCGCCGCCGAGCATCGTAAAATCGCGCTCACCAGCGGGGATGCCGAGGCTGTCGAGCAACAAGCTGGACGCGGTCGGCATCGCTGGCTGGGCCAGGATCGCGATCTGGCGCACGACTTCGGCGGTAACGTACAGCACCGTTTTCTGCCGCGCAGGATCGGTCTTGGCGAGCGCCCACGGCGCCTCGCCCGCGAAATAGCGGTTGGCTTCCGCAACCACCGCCCACACGGCATTGAGCCATTGATGGATCTGCTGCGTCGCCATCGCCTCACGTGACGCGGCGACCATGCCGTCGGCCATCGCCAGGATCGCCTTGTCGTTGTCGCTGAACTCGCCGGGCTCCGGCAGCACGCCGCCGAGCTGTTTTGCAATCATCGACAGCGAGCGCTGCGCGAGATTGCCGAGATCGTTAGCGAGATCGGCATTGATGCGCGCGACGATGGCCTCATGGTTGTAGTTGCCGTCCTGTCCGAACGGCACCTCGCGCAGGAAGAAATAGCGCATCTGGTCGACGCCATATTGGTCGGCGAGGTTGAAGGGGTCGACCACATTGCCCACCGACTTCGACATCTTCTCGCCCCTGTTGAACAGGAAGCCGTGGGCATAGACCCGCTTCTGCACGGGAATGCCGGCCGACATCAGGAATGCAGGCCAGTAGACCGCATGGAAGCGGATGATGTCCTTGCCGATGATGTGGACGTCCGCCGGCCAGTAGCGCCAGTTCTTGTCGCTCTCATCGGGGAAGCCGACGCCGGTGATGTAGTTGGTCAGCGCATCGACCCAGACATACATCACGTGCTCTTCGTCGCCGGGCACCTTGACGCCCCAGTCGAACGTCGTGCGCGAGATCGAGAGGTCGCGCAGGCCGCTCCTGACGAAGCTCATCACCTCGTTGCGGCGCGCATCCGGGCCGATGAAATCGGGATTGTCCGTGTAGAGCTTCAGCAGCTTGTCCTGATAGGCGGACAGGCGGAAGAAATAGCTCTTCTCCTCGACCCATTCGACCGGGCTGCCCTGCGGCCCGAGCCGCACGCCGTCGTCGTTCAGGCGCGTCTCGTCCTCGGCGTAATAGGCCTCGTCACGCACGGAGTACCAGCCGGCATAGGTGTCGGCGTAGATGTCGCCGTTCGCTTCCATGCGCCGCCAGATCTCCTGGGTCGAGCGATGGTGCTGTTCTTCGGTGGTGCGGATGAAGCGGTCGAACGACACGTTCAGCCGCTCGTCCATCTCCCTGAAGCGGCCGGCGTTGCGGGTCGCGAGCGCTGCTGGTGTCAGGCCTTCGTTCTGAGCGGTCTGGACCATCTTCAGACCGTGCTCGTCGGTGCCGGTCAGGAAGAATACGTCCTTGCCGTCGAGCCGCGCAAAGCGCGCCAGCACGTCAGTGGCGATCGCTTCATAGGCGTGGCCGATATGCGGTTGGCCATTGGGATAGGCGATCGCGGTCGTGATGTAGAAGACGTTGTCGCGCGCGGGGGCGACTGCGGACGCGGCTTGCGGAGCTGCAATGGGCTTTGGCGCGGGCGGTGCCTTCGGCTTCGATACCTTGGGCTTCGACGCCTTGGGCTTCACAGCCTTCGGCGGCGTGGCGACGGGAGCCGGTGCGGCCATCGCGACAGGCGCAGTCACCGCCGCCTTCTTGGCCACCTTCTTCGCCGGAGCCTTGTTCGTCACCGGAGACTTGGCTGCTTTTTTGGCTGGCTTTTTAGCCGCCTTCGTCACTGCCTTCTTGGCGACGACCTGCTGCTTCGCAGCTTTCTTTCCGGCCTTCTTCGCCGTCTTCTTCACACCCTTTTTGGCGGCAGCCTTCTTGGTCTTCTTGACCTTCTTGGCACCTTTGCGCGCAAGCGCTTTCGCAGCCTTTTTCGTGGCTTTCTTCGCAGCCTTCTTGCTGCTTTTGCCCTCGGCAGTTTTCTTAGCTCGCGTTGCCACGACGAATTCCTTTACCGGCTTCTCAAAATCTGGAAACGAACCTGCGTTCGATTATTGTCTTGAGCATGATCCTTTCGGAAAACCGCTGCACACTTTGCCGCATCATGCTCTAGCGCGTTGCGTCCGCCAGCCAGCCGAACACCGAGAAAACCAAGGGCTTGCGCTCCAGATTGTAGGTTTCGGTGTCGCGCGCGGCGCGGACGATCTTTTCCCATACCTCAGCTAGGCGCGCAAGGCGCGGCAGGTTCTGGTTCGCATTGGCCTCATCCGCACGCAGGCGTTCCGCGATCCAGCGATCGATGCCGTCGACGAAGGCCGCGAGCGCGACGCGGTCGCTGGTGCCGAGGGAATCGCCGAGCGTGTGCAATTCGCGCGGATCGACCTGCGGCAGACGCGCAAGCAGCGCCGCCGTGCGCTGCTGGAGCTTGAGCGCGTCGCCACCGAGCAGCGTCAGCGCGCGCGCAACACTGCCCTCCGAAGCCTCCGCCGCCTCGCGCAGCGCTCGATCGTTCGCATCGAGGTCAGCCGCGACAGCCGCCGCGCCGATCACGTCATCCGTTGCCAGCGGCCGCAGACGCAGCTTGCGGCATCGCGACTGGATGGTGGCAAGCACGCGTGCCGGCGCGTGGCTCACCAGCAGGAACAGCGATTGCTGCGGCGGCTCCTCCAGGATTTTCAGAAGCGCGTTGGCCGCGTTCGGATTGAGCTCGTCGACGGTGTCGACGATGCAGACGCGCCAGCCTTCGGCCGCCGCGGTGGAGCCGAAGAAGCCGATGGTCTCGCGCGTCTCGTCGACGGTGATGACGGTGCGCATCACGCCGCGATCGTTGGCGGTGCGCTCCAGTGTCAGCAGGCCGCCATGGGAGCTCGCGGCGACCTGACGCGCCACGGGATCGTCGGGATCGATCGCGAGATCCTCGGCGTGCTGCACGGATGGCGCCAGCGGCTGGCCGTGCGCCAGCACGAAGCGCGCCATGCGATAAGCCAGCGTCGCCTTGCCGATGCCTTGCGACCCGCCGATCAGCCAGGCATGCGGGATGCGACCGCTGCGATAGGCCGTCAGCAGCGCGGTCTCAGCCTCGCGATGGCCGAACAGCCTAAATGTCTCGCGCGGATGTGGAATAGCCGTCTCCCGCTCGGCCTGGCGCGGGCTCATGCTGAAATCACCGAGGCGGGCGTGGGAAGGAGGCGCTCGCGGACCGCGGTCCAGACTCTTCCAGCGACCGTGTCGGGGTCGGAATTGGCGTCGATCAGCACGCAGCGTCCGGGCTCGTCCGCGGCGATCTTGCGATAGGCCTCGCGCAGGCCTTGATGGAAAGCGAGCTTCTCGCCCTCGAACCTGTCGGGCGTGCCGCTGCCGCGGCGCGCGGCTGCGCGCTCGAGGCCGATCTCGACCGGCAAATCGAGGATGATGGTGAGGTCCGGCTTGAGGTCGCCGATCGTGACCCGCTCCATCGCGTTGATCAGCGCGGTCGGCACGCGGCCGAGGCTGCCCTGATAGGCGCGCGTCGAGTCGGCGAAGCGATCGCACAGCACCCAGGCCCCCTGGTTGAGCGCGGGCTCGATCACGGTGCGGACATGGTCGTCACGCGCCGCCGCAAACAGCAGCGTCTCGGCCTCGGGGCCGAGCAGCTTGCCCATCCCCGACAGCACCAGATGGCGCATGATCTCGGCGCCCGGCGAGCCGCCCGGCTCGCGCGTGACGAGGATCCGCATCCTCGCCGCCTTGAGGCGGTCGGCGAGCTTCTTGATCTGGGTCGACTTGCCTGTCCCCTCGCCGCCTTCAAAGGTGATGAAGCGTCCCCGTCCAGACGGCCGCTTGACCGCGCTCTCACTCATGATCAGAGCTTCTCGGCGCCTGCGCGGAACATGCCGATCACCAGCTCGCTGGCACCGTCGATCGCGCGGCGCATGGTCGAGCCGGTGCCGATCGCTTCCGCCGCATAGACCGGCGTCTCCACCGCGATGTTGCCGCTGCGCCAGACCCTGACCACGCCGACCTGCTGGCCTTCCTGCACGGGCGCGCGCACCGGGCCGCTATAGACGATGCGCGCGATCAGCTTGTCGCTGCCGTTCTTGTGCACCATCACCTTGACGGGCGTCTTGGCGACCAGCTTCACCGAGCGGCTCTCGCCGCCGAACACCTTTGCGTAGCCGACCGGCTGGTCGGCCGCGATCAGGGTCCGCGTTTCGAAATTGCGAAAGCCCCATTCCAGCATCTTCTTGGCTTCGGTGGCGCGATCCTCGGGGTCTTCCAGCCCGTTGACGACGACGATCAGCCGCGTGCCGTTCTGCACGGCAGAGCCGACCATGCCGTAGCCGCCTTCCTTGGTGTAGCCGGTCTTGAGGCCGTCAGCGCCTTCCATCGAATTGAGCAGCGGATTGCGGTTGGGCTGGCGGATCTTGTTCCAGGTGAACTCCTTCTCGCCGAACAGTTTGTAGAATTCGGGGAAGTCCAGAATGATGTGCCGGGCGAGGATACCGAGCTCGCGCACGGTCATCTTGTTGCCGGGGTCGGGCAGACCGTTGGAGTTGCCGAAGGTCGATCTGGTCATGCCGAGCTCGCGGGCGCGCTTGGTCATGAAGTCGGCGGCAAAGATCTTCTCGTTGGCGGCGATGCCTTCGGCGAGCGCGATGCAGGCGTCGTTGCCGCTCTGGATGATCGCGCCATGCAGAAGATCGTCGACCGAGACCTTGCTGTTGATCGCAGCGAACATGGTCGAGCCGCCGGAGGGCGCCCCGCCCCTGCGCCAGGCATTCTCGCTGATCCGGTATTCGTCGGTCAGCTTCATGTCGCCCTTCTTGATCGCGTTGAAGACGACCTCCGCCGTCATCAGCTTCATCATGCTGGAGGGTGCGCGCAGCTCGTCGGCATTCTTCTCGAACAGCACACTGCCGCTGGAGGCTTCGATCAGGATCGCGGTCGGCGCATCGCCGTCGAAGCCGGCCTCTTCCGTCTTCTTGGCGCCCTGAACACTCTGGTTGGCGGCGTGGAGTATCCCGCCCCAGCCCACGCTCGCCGCCAAAACTGTCGCGATCAGCCCACGCACCAGCGCTCCGGCGGTGCACCGGCTGCGACGGAGCGGAATGAGACGAAATGCCATGGCCAAGCCCTGAGAGCGGCGTTCTAACAGTTGGAACCGGCGCGAACAACACGCGGCTGGGTGCCGGCACCCGAGTTTGCACGATTCGCGCCACGCCCCTATCGTGGCACCTCATGTTCGGCGACCAAACCCCTGAAACAAGGCGGAAAAGCGATGTCCTCCACCCGCGTGATCAAGGCCAACGGGATCGACCTCTTCATCCGCGAAGCCGGCCAGGGTCCGCTGGTGGTGCTGTGCCATGGCTGGCCGGAGCTCTCCCATTCCTGGCGCCACCAGATCCCGGCGCTGGCAGCCGCCGGGTTTCACGTCGTCGCCCCCGATATGCGCGGCTACGGCAAGAGCGCCGCGCCGGCCGATATCGGCGCCTATTCGATCTTCGACACCGTCGGTGACATCGTCGGCCTCGTGCAGGCGCTGGGCGAGACCAGGGCGATGGTGGTTGGCCACGACTGGGGGGCGCCGGTCGCCTGGCATGCGGCGCTGTTTCGGCCCGACATCTTCACGGCGGTGGCGGGCCTGAGCGTGCCGCCGCCGTTCCGTGGCCGCGACAGGCCGCTCGATCTCTTGCGCCAGGCCGGCGTCACCAATTTCTACTGGCAGTATTTCCAGCCCCCCGGCGTCGCCGAGGCCGAGCTCGAGCGCGACGTCGCCCGCACCATGCGTATCGTGCTCGGCGGCCGTGGCCTTGCCGATCCCAGCGCCGCCATGTTCGTGCAGGAGGGCAAGGGCTTTCTCGGCCACGCCACCGGCGAGGAGCCGCTGCCGGACTGGCTCAGCGAGGCCGATCTCGCCGCCTTCACCGAGAGCTTCCGCGAGTCGGGCTTCCGCGGCGGGCTGAACTGGTATCGCAACCTCGACCGCAATTGGGAGCTGACGGCGCCCTGGCAGGATGCGCAGATCCGCCAACCCTCGCTCTTCATTGCCGGCTCGAAGGACGCCGTCATCACCGGCCTGATCGGCGCCAAACGCGTCAATGAACTCGAGCGCGTGCTGCCAAATCTGACCCGCAAGCTGATCATCGACGGCGCCGGCCACTGGGTGCAGCAGGAGCGCCCCGACGAGGTCAACGCCGCGCTGGTGAAGTTCTTGAGGGAGAGCGCGGCTCAGTAGAGGCCGCGGCCGCTCAGGATGCTGCGGGCCTCGGCGGCGCCGTCCGAGGTATCGGCAGCGCTCTCGGTCGCGTAGCGGCCGTTCGCGTCATAGGACACCGCGCGCGCGTTCTGGAGCGCCCGGCCCCGGCTGCGACTCGAGGCCGACATCTCCGAGGTCGCGTTGAGCGAGGCCATGTCGGCGGAGGTGTTGCCGAGATTGTAGGGCCGCCCCTCCGGCATCGGAACCTCGCCGCGAATCGCGCCGCGGCTCGATGACGGCAATTCCGGCACGAACGGCCTTGCCGACGCGACCCGCACCATCGAGGGCGACGGCGCCGGAATGCCGGTGCGCAAGGTCGCCATCAGCTGGCGGTCGTCGGAGCCTTCGAGCGGCGCCCGGCCGACATATTCGACACGCACCTTGGCGACGCCATTGCCTTTGAATTCAAGCAGTTCGGCAGCCTTGTTCGAGACGTCGATGAGCCGGTTGCCGTGATAGGGGCCGCGGTCATTGACGCGGACGATCAGCGATTTGCCGTTCGAGACGTTGGTCACACGCGCATAGGACGGCATCGGCAGGGTCGGATGCGCCGCCGTCAGCGAGCCCATGTCGAACACTTCGCCGTTGGCGGTCAGGCGGCCATGGAAGTCATCGCCGTACCAGGACGCCATGCCCTCGGCGCGGTAGTTGACGTCCTCCTCCGGCACGTAGGTCCTGCCCGCCACGACATAGGGCTTGCCGACGCGGTAGGTGCCGCCGCCCTTCGGGACCGGGTCGCCCCAGGCCACGACGCGCGGGCTCGAGGACACGCCATATTTCGGATCGACGCGGCTGGCGAACTTGTTGGACGAGGCGCAATTGGCGAGCGCAAGGCAGGTTGCGACTGCCGCAACACCGCGCGCGGCCCGCAAAACCGAATCTGACCGTCGGATCCCCATGTGCCCCAAATACCACTTCGCCGGAGGCGTACCCCAACCCGCTTTGGCTACGGGGGAGCGCTGTCCGGTCGTTCAAATCCGAAGCGGCCCACCACCGCTCGGAAGCAGTAAGGATAACGCAACCCGAACACGGCGGAAATGGGGAGCCCACGGCGATCACAGCGGAATGGTAAACGGGGCGTTCGCTTCTCCCCGTTGATCTACGGACCGCTGGCGCCCTGCGCTGTGCCACGGCCGGACACTCTGTTGCGCCAAAACCTCACTCCACCCCCATTGTCGCCCGCCGCCCTGGAATTCTTTTGACTGTGCAAGGCCGCACGCGTCTTCTCGGCTGGCAGGGGCGAATTGGAATTTAACGATGATCGAGACGGTTTCGGCACTGATGGGTCTGGTAAGCGCGGGGATCTTCCTGGCCCATGCGTTTGAAGGTTACCGCACGAGGGCCTGAGGCACTCGTACGGTTGGCAAGCATCACCTCTTTCAAGGCAGCACGTTCGGACATTTTTAATCAATCCGACCGAGCATCAAAAACGAGAGTGGCAGGTGTCCCATGCGCAACCATGACTTCGTATCGGATAGCTTCCTGGCGCTGACTGCCGGTGGCTTGGTCCTTCTCTGCTCGAGCCTCGTGGCCCTCGCCTTCGGCTGAGCACGATCGGCAGTTTCGCTTTTTCCGACCAGGGCTACACTGCGACGCAGCATGCGTTCCTGCCCGCCATTGGCCTGTTCCCGTTTAGTTGATTGAATTTTCGCGTTCGGCGCCTCGACGTAATTTCAAGAGGCCATCACCAACGAGGGTGACGCAAATGCTCGCAGAGAAATTCTTTCTTGTTCTGGAATCCCTGATCCGCGGCGACCGCACTTACCCCGACGGCAGCCCCCGGACCGTCAGCTCCTCCCCGCACGTGCCGGTGAAGCTGCCGAACCAGAAATAACCGGCGTCAGCCGAACCTCCGAATCACCGGCCGCTCAGCGCAGGCCGAGCAGCGAGCGGCGATAGAAGCTATCGCGGGCCTCGCTCCGGCAGACGAAGCTGCCATCGAAACCCTGGCCGTAACGCTTCTGGCCCTTGCCGTAGTAGACGCCCTTCCGGAAATCGAGCCAGACCACCTGGTCATGCGGGCAATGGCGCTGCGCCTGCGCCTCGTAGCGAAACGGCGTCAGCGGCGTCGCCGCAGCGTCCGTGCTGCCGGCGCCAACGAAGATCGCGACAGCGAGCGCAACCCCGCCCACCGCTTTGCCCAACCCACTCCAGGACACACCCGCCTCCCCATCCAGGCCGCCGTGCCGCGGCCGCCCGCAGAGTAACACGAGACGGCACCACCCGCGAAAGGCCGAGCGCGGCCCGCGTCTTCCACCCGCCATCTTGCCGGGGTACAGAATGCAAGATCATTTCGCTCGCGAGGATGCTGCCTGAATGTCGGTTGAGCTCGAGCCCAACACTGGCCCACATTCCCTGCCCCGCCTGCCCGCGCCGCGTCTCGGCATCCTGCCGATGATCATCTTCGGCTCGCGCTGGCTGCAACTGCCGCTCTATCTCGGACTGATCGTGGCGCAGTGCGTCTATATCGCGCTGTTCCTGAAGGAGCTCTGGCATCTGTCCTGGCACGCGCTCGACCTCACCGAACAGCAGATCATGATGAGCGTGCTCGCGCTCATCGACGTCGTGATGATCTCGAACCTGCTGGTGATGGTGATCGTCGGCGGCTACGAGACCTTCGTCTCGCGGCTCGACCTCCAGGGCCATCCCGACGAGCCGGAATGGCTCGGCCACGTCAATGCGAGCGTCCTGAAGATCAAGCTCGCCATGGCCATCATCGGCATCTCCTCGATCGCACTGCTGCGCACCTTCATCGAGGCCGGCAATCTCGGCTCCAGCCGCGCCGGCTTCACCGAGACCGGCGTGATGTGGCAGGTGCTGATTCACATCACCTTCATCGTCTCGGCGCTCGGCATTGCCTATGTCGACAAGCTCAGCGATTCCGGCATGCGCAGGCATGCCGAGTGAGGCGCCAAGACCAGGTGCCAAGACCGAGGCACCAAGGCCGGCCCTATTGCTTGTCTGCTTCGAGCTGCGCGAGCGCCTGGTGCAGGCACTCCTGTAGCTTGGCCGCGACCTGCTCGCGCGTCACGCCTCTGGCGGCGAGATCGCCCGAGACCTTGGTCACGACCTCGTCGATCGTCTGGCTCGCCAGACTGTCCGTCACCAGCGCCGTCGCATAATTCGAAGCCGCATCGCCGCTGAGCCCGAGCTGGCCCGCGGCCCACAGCCCGAGCAGCTTGTTTGACCGCGCCGCGGCCTTGAACATGAGCTCCTCGTCGTGAGCGAATTTGGCTTCGAAGCCCTGCTCGCGCTTGTCGAACGTGGTCATGGTCAGCTCCATCTCGTTTTCGCTTCAAGAGGATCGAAACTGGCTGGGAGCAATCGTCTCCGTGGGGTCGCGTCAGTTTGGGATCATCTGAAGCTTCCGGCGGAAGCCAAACGCCGTCAAGCCTCTCCCTGTGTGGCGGGAGAGCGCTGACGCTTGAACAGCGACCTTGCGAGAGTTTCGACGGCTTGAACGGGTAGCCCCTAGCAGGCGGTCCTCTCCACCGTGGACCTCGCGGGCAGCGAGCTGATCGAGGTCGCCAACGATTGCCGCATCGCAGCCGAAGCCATCGAGGCCGCTTCGCCCGCGGCCTCTTTGCAGGGGCCGTGCAAGTGCTCGAGCTTGCTTTGAGCGTGGCGCGGGTCTCCGGCCGGCCCTAGGGCCGGCCGCGGTCGCAAGATCTCGTCGAGAGCTATTTCGGCGCGACGCGTGGGATCCGTCAGGCCTTCGCGGCTGCGGCCTCCCGCGCGAGGCGTTCTGCCTTGAGCCGTTCCTTGTTGGCGTAAAACGCCTTCTGCGCCTCTTCGTGATCGCGCATGGCCTTTTCGGCCTCGATCCGGCGCGCCGCATCGCGCGCCTGGCGCTGTTCAGGGGTCAGGGGTTTGCGTCGATAGGACAGGTCTTCAGTCATGCCGAGATAACGTGGAGGTGAGGAAAGAGTTCCGCACCCTCACCCCCTCCGGGGCCCTAGCTCAACCGAAACGTCCGCCTATTCAGGACCTTAGCGGTAGCAAACCGACTTGGACTCGAAGCCATCAGCCTTGTCGGCGGACGCTCAAACAAATATCGAAAACAACCCCATGCACAGTAGCCAAGTCGTGCTGGTACAAGCCCTTTTTTGATGCGCCGCGGAAAGCCGTTTGACACGTCGGGCAAAACAGTGGCATTCTGCCAACTTCGGAAAATCCGTCACGGCATTGCCGGCACCGCCTCACGTTGCGCACTTGCCTTCCCGTCTCTCGCCTGACCGCTGCCTCGCGACCGCCGGCGAGCAGGTCTCTTCAGAGCCGGAGTGCTCTTGCGAAGCAAGGCGCGACCGCTAGCTCATATTGGTCATCCGGGAAGACATGCGCGTGCGCCCGCTTTCTCGGCACCGGTTGAACCGAGAACCGGAGACATTCTCCAACGGGGAGTGAGCTGCGACACTGTAGACATTATCCGAAGGCGCCACTCAAATTCGATTGGCGAGAACGAAATCAGGAGGTGAACATGAGCATGAATCGCCTGCTTCTCGCGATTGTATCAGCTGGCTTAATTCTGGTGTCGGCGGGTTCGATCTCGCCTACGACCGCCCGGCAATATCGCCAAGGCTACGTTTCCCAGAGCGGCCCAGCTGATCTCTACTGCTTGCAGGGGCGGATCTGGGGCTACCCGGGCAATTGCCAATTCGCAACCTACGAGCAGTGCATGGCAACCGCATCAGGTACGAACGCCTATTGCGGTATAAACCCGCTCCACGCCTTCGCCGGCAGCGGCTATCGCGGTCAATGGTATCCCTACTAGGCCAGCATGACCCACGGCTCAAAGAGAACTCCCGACAGCCAATGAGCCCCCTCGAAAGACTCGCTGAGCAAATCGGGCCCGCCGGTTCACGCTGGCGGGCCTCCACCTGAGGAATTGACGGGTGGTCAGTATGATAAGGACCGTTACTTTTGAAGCAGGAAATTCGAGATTTCGCGGCCGCAATTCTCATCGACACGGCAGGCTGTTTGTTGCTTCAGCTTAGGGACGAGGTTCCGGGAATCGTGCATCCCGGCAAGATCGCCCTGTTCGGCGGACGTCGGGAGCCGGCCGAAAGTCCTCTCGAATGCATTGTAAGGGAAGTAGCCGAGGAGATTGGCTACAAGGGATCTGCTGCGGACTTCGAGTTCTTCGTCAGTTTGAACGGCGCCGATCCCGAGAAAATCGCAAAGCGTCTCTGTGGTGAAGTCTTTGTGGCCCGCAATATTCCGAGCTCGGATCTGCTCGTGAGCGAAGGCAAGCTAGTCGCCATCCATCCAACAGAACTAGACAAATTTCGCGCGGAGATGACGCCACTGACCTTGGTTGCCCTGGAGGCATTCCTGGGAGGCTCGGCTCCGCTGACGTGAACCACGGACCAGGAGAGGAACATGTCTTCGAACACAATCCTCTTGAACGCGCGCGAGCTACTGCCGGTCGTGGGTGGGGAAGACACTCAGTCTTTCGGCATTTGCACCCACAGTTCGACGATGATCCAGTCGATGGGTGTCCCGACCAGTAGCAGCACTGCAAGCATCAGCAGCTCTCGGCGGCGTGGCAAAACTCGCGGCCGATGAAAATCGCTCGCTTTAGTCCCTGCCCTTCTCCCGCGGCGCTTTCAATCCGATCTCGATCAGTTGCCGGATTGCATCCGAAAACGACCGGCAAGCTCCTGTTAAGTCGCCTCGCTCATTCCCTCAGATCAACGGTTCTTTGTTCACCGGATAGCGTGACGAAAGTACCGGTTTTGAGGCAAGCTAGGCGGGCAGGCTCACATCGTGAAGCCATGTTTGGATTGAGGCTGTTCTTCCTGCGGCAAGAATCGGCACGAGAAGAGCAGCTAATAGCAGGCCGCTGAGCATTGAGCCGCTCTTGCCGTTTACTGCAATCACCCATGAAGCAGCCTTTGCCGCCGTTGATCTTCTTGTCGTACCCGGCGCTACGGTCGCCAACGTACTTATAGTTGAATGCGGCTGCGCAATTGCTGGTGAAGATCAGCACCAAAACGATGAGCGCTGAAGTGGATAAATGCCATTTCATAATCGCCTACTCCAAGCCCTCGCAACTTAAACAGGTGGAGCGCGGCGCCGCAAGCGGCTCAGTTTCGTCATATTCATCCACTCCCTCAGGGAGCGCTGTCAGCTCATTGGCTGTGGATCCTTGCGACCGCGCGGAAGGCCGCAAGGCTTGACGCCAGGCCCCATCGAGGGTTGCGGTCGCGCTGGTGAATTGAAGGACAGCATCGCGCCCGAAGCCGACATGCCGCTGTTCGTAACGAACCAGTTCGGCTGTTGCGATGGAGTCAGAGAACTGTAGCCTTGGCCTGGCGGCAAGACCCAACAGCCGAGCGTTGACGCGCAGACAGATGCGGTGAGGTGAAGCGCGCGGTTATTTGACCTCCGCTACCGAACTAGGTGATTCTGCCTGCTTCGCAACGCATCGCCGGGGGAATTCATGTGTCGATAGTCGATGCCGTGAGAAGCGGCCGGTCGGACACAACGGGGTTGCAGCCCGGCGACATTGTTATCGTCCGGTCGAAATCGGACCATGTGAGTGGTGTCGTGCGAAGTCTTGCTTCAAACCGAACCATTAGCGTTGGCCCGAACCAATCGATATCGATTGGGCCATATCGGAGCGTGCGTGCATTCTCGATCGAAGCTAATCCCAACGCCGTGGATGGCGATTCGCTACTATACAGCGTCGACAAATCACAATGCTGGCGATGCGCAGCAAATGGATTTCGGCGATGGATTGCCGCTTCCCGACATATTCACGTAATCGAAAGATGGCGCGCGGACGAAAAGGTCCGCTTCATGGTGCCGACCAAAAAGGTCCGAGAGGCGCACCCGGCCGAATTCGCAGAACTCCGTGCAGCGTGGCGACAGCAGATCAATCGAAAGTCTAGGACGACGGACGTGCCCTCCTCCCGGAGCATTGTCATCGCTCATGGACTTCGCGCACCCAACAAACTGTCTAACCATCGCGGTTTATATGGCTGTGGAAATCGTGACGCGACATCCGTCCGATGACCATTCATGACCGCTCGTGACGCCTTGTAGCGCCTTCTGATCTCGATCGGCTATTTTTGACGGTCCGGCTCGAACCGTCGATGTTGTGCAGCCGCATAGGAGAGCTCCCAAATGAGCACACTGTCACAACTGATGACCCAGCGAGTCGCCGCCGGTGCAGCATACGCCAGCGCAGTCGATGCGCTGAAGACCGCCTACGTGAACCTAGCTGCTCTCGACCTTTCGGTTATCAAGCGGAAGCTGCCAGTTCGGTCGATCATCGGCGGCTTATGACCCTGGCTGTGTGAAAACGCTGTGCCGCTGCTATGATTCTCCGGTGATTCTTTTTGGGGGAATCGATGAGGCGCTTCGTTGAGGAGGCGGATCGTGGGCAATGCACGCTGTTGCCGGAATGCCTCGATGATTTCATTGACGAGAGTAATCCTGTCCGTGTGATCGATGCGTTTGTCGATGCGCTCGATTTGGCCGAGATGAGCTTCGAGGTTGAGCCGGCGGCGACCGGTCGGCCATCGTACCATCCCTCGGTTCTCTTGAAGCTCTACATCTATGGCTATCTGAACCGGGTGCAGTCGAGTCGGCGGCTCGAACGAGAAGCCGGACGCAATGTCGAACTGATGTGGCTGCTGGGTCGGCTCACTCCCGATCACAAGACGATTGCCGACTTCCGCAAGGACAATGGCCTGGCGCTGCGCAGGGTGTGTGCGCGCTTCGTTGAACTCTGCCGTGGGATGGGTCTCCTGACGACGGCGAGCGTTGCCATCGACGGCAGCAAGTTCAAAGCGGTGAACAACCGGGACAGGAACTTCACCCGGGCGAAGGTGGAGCGGCGACGCTCCCAGCTGGAGGAGAGCGTCGCGCGGTATCTAGGCCAACTTGACACGGCCGACCGGCAGGAGCCGACGGAGGCCCTGGCCACGAAGGTGACGAGGCTTACCGAAAAGCTGACGAAGCTGAAGGAGGAAATGGGCAAGCTTGCCGCTTACGAGAAGCAGATGCTTGCATCGCCTGACCAGCAAATCTCCTTGACTGATCCCGATAGCCGCTCGATGGCGACGAGCGGCCGCGGCTCCGGCGTCGTCGGCTACAATGTGCAGGTCGCCGTGGATACCGAGCACCATCTGATTGTGACCCATGAGGTAACGAACAGCGGCTCAGATCGGGCTCAACTGGCCAATATGGCAAAGCAGGCGAAAGAAGTGCTCCAGACCGATGCGCTCGAGGCCGTTGCCGATCGCGGCTACTTCAGCAGCGTGGAGATCCTCGCGTGCCACGAGGCCGGCATCACGGTAACTCTGCCCAAGCCACAGACGTCGGGTGCCAAGTCGGATGGGCGCTTCGGCAAGCAGGATTTTGTCTATTTGCCTGAAGAGGACGCCTATCGCTGCCCAGCTGGAGAGCAACTGCCTTATCGCTTCACGAGCGAGGAAGACGGGAAGCGGCTACGGCGCTACTGGACCACGGCCTGTCAAAATTGTTCGCTTAAATCGCAGTGCACGACAGGGCCAGAGCGGCGGATTCCACGATGGGAGCATGAGCATCTGCTCGAGGCTGTGCAGCAGCGTCTCGATGCAAACCCACAAGCCATGCGCCAGCGTCGAGAGACAGTCGAGCATCCGTTCGGCACGATGAAGGCCCGCATGGGAGCGACACACTTCCTCACCAAAACGCTTCCAAAAGTAGCCGCCGAAATGGCACTCTCGGTGCTGGCCTATAATCTGACACGGGTCATGAACATCGTCGGGATCAAGCCGCTGATCGCTGCGATCGGGGCCTGAGACACACGCGGCTCCCCGCTTCCGGGACCGAGGCCCTTTGAGATCGTTTTTACACGGCCAAGACCCAAAGCGGAAGCCGCCAATGCGCAATGGCGGACATTCGCTCGCATGCCAACGGGATCAGGAGCGCGAACAATTGAGCCGCGCGAGTGGCCCAGAGTTGTAGATGAGGAATAAATCGCCGGTATAGTGAAAATATTCTCCAGCAAACTCCTTAGTCGCAAACTTAAGTTGGATCTTGTTGTTGCTGGTAATGCGGGGAGCAAGGATTTTCCCGTCGCCGGTCGTTATGGACAGCTTGTTCTTGTCGCCCAACGTCACGTTCAGATCGATTGGTCTTGGTTGAACGGCTGGATTGGTCATTTCTTGAACGACCTGTCCTTTGCAAGCGAACTGTTGCTCCGCTGCACCGCCGGGCCTAACCATCGTTGTCAGCAAGATTAGGCTACCCACAGCCAATCGAGTTGCTTGGACCATGACATTGCTCCAATCCGGTACCCAAGTCTTCGGTACTCTCACGCATAGCCACAGATTTGGTCAAGGCGCGCTTTGGTTGGCGATGTCCGCGTATGGCCCCAAGCTGAACACCACGAGAGCCGTCGCGACGTCTGCTGTCTGAGGGAAGCCGGACGCCGCTCCACAGATAAGCTGACGCCCGCTCTTGACCCAGAGCGGTCATCCGCCGCCGTGTTTGGAAACGAGCTTGATGTAGATCAACACTTGATGAAGCGCGTCGTCGCTAGAAATAAATTGCATTTCAATCAGTCGACAACCATGGAGATGCGCAAATGAGCAAATATGTTTCGGTAGGATTGATCGCCGCAACCATGCTCGCTACTCCGGCCATGGCAGATTGGGTAGACAAAAACGGCGTAGTCATCCACGAATCCCGCGTCGTTCACTGCATCCGGGCTCCAGACGTTGGCCAGTATGCCGGAGGTCCGTACAATCAACCTCCCTGCGAACCGGCAACCCTGGGTGCAGGTTTAAACCGAGGTTGGCGCGACAGTAACGGCGCAGTCATCGATCCCTCCCGCGTCGTTCACTGCGTCCGGGCTCCAGACGAGGGCCAGTATGCCGGAGGTCCGTACAAACAACCTCCCTGCGAACCGGCAACGTGGCGGGAGCCAAGGTAACTCTAAAAAGCCGCGCGTTATTGTGGGCGAAAAGCCCCGGCCTGTCCGGCGCCGCTTTCTTCGAACTTTACACCGACCGCTCGAAGAAAGCGGCAATATGCTGCCAGCCTATCCTGCGAAGGGAATGCGTAGATGGGGAGAGCAACGGGCTGCCCGCGATTGGCCCGTTCTCGCCTTAAATTCGCGCCCACTGGGCAGGGAGAACAGTCACAACTTTTCATCGACTGGTTAGTCGCGTTTGGTGAGTTAAAACCGACAAATATTGAAAATATTGGGTTTTTAGCCTTGACTGGCGGAAGGGGTGTCCTGTCAAGCTTGTTGATTCAACGGGACTTTTCTTGCGCCTCGGAAGAATAGCTACGGTGTTTATAACGGTCGTCCCGGGGCCGCAGCGATTGAGTTCGCTGCGGCCTTCGTCGTCGAGGCGGGTTGGGTCAATGAACGGCATATGTTCCGTCGCCATCCTGCAAAGCCTTGGCATTGGTGCTGCGGTCACCGGGCGTCGGAGTGTCAGGACGTGCCCCCGAGCGCCGACCATCAGACGGCATGGTGATCATGTCCTGGTGAGGACACCCATTGGCAAATCAGCCTCCTGGCTTAGCTAACTTGGTTTATCGCCAGCGACCCGGCGCAAATGCATGCTGACCTTGGGCTGGCGATGAGCCCTCTGCTGGCCCCTGTGCGTTCGGCCCCAACTTTGGATGCGAAGAGTCGGGGCCGTTTTTTTGACGACACCGTGCGCGTGGTCATCGTGGGCTGGAAGATCGGCCGGCTGCCGAGCCGCCCGCATTGGCGGGCACGGTCTGCCGTCGCCTAGCGCGGCAATATTGACGCACCTCTGGCCGAAATCCATAATTGCGAGAACTTCCCGACATTGAAACCGGAGAAAGTTGGATGATTGTGTCCGACCGCGTAAAGTCGAATATGGAGTTTGTGCTCGAGGAGACCTGCGCGAGCTTCCACACGGCGGCGATCATCAAGGCCGCCGCTTGATCGCCGAGCAGCTCTTGCAGGCGGCGGAAGCAGGCCAAGGGAGTTTAGGCGAGCTTCGTGCTGTTGCACTCCAAGCATTCGTAAACGCGACCAAAATCACACGGCAATAAGCATAGAGGGGCGTAGGGGAGCAAAGCCGTTGGCTTCGATATTGTTAGTGGAAGATGAAGCCCTCATCCGCATGATGGTTGCTGACATGTTGGCCGACCTTGGCCATAACATCGCAGCCGAAGCCAACGATGTGGCATCGGCGATGAAGCACGCCAACGACTCGGCCTTTGACATGGCCCTCCTCGACGTGTCGCTGGGGAGCTGCAGCGTCGAACCGGTGGCCCAGGCCCTTGCCAAACGTAACGTCCCGTTCGCATTCGCCAGCGGCTACGGCTCCGACGGCGTCCCGGAAGCCTACCGTCAGCGCCCGATGCTCAGAAAGCCGTTTCGGATAGACCAACTCGAACGCTGCATCGCGGAATTGCTGGGCAAGGCTTGACGCGGAACCGATCCAAACTTGGCGGCGTTACTGCCGCATTGCCATTTTCTATTTCGCACGCCGAAGATGCCGCGCTACTTCTTCCATGTTTTTTACGGTCATACCGCCACCGATCACGTCGGCGAGGAATTGGCTGACCGAGACGCCGCCTGGAAGGAGGCCACGGTGATGGCCGGTCAGATTTTGCAGGGCATTGACGGCGATCTGGTGCCCGGTCGGGAATGGCGGCTCACCGACGAATTCCAAAATACTTTATTTGTCCTGCGCGTTATCGCAGAGAGCCGATAGCGCGAGAGTCCCCCTTAAAGCCCCGGCTGTGCCATCCTTTCCTGGTTTCCGCTCATGCGCCGTTCAGCGCACGACACGCTTGACCAAGCACTGGCAATGCGCGCAGCGGTGCATCTACGGCTAGCGGCTTGCTTCCGGACCCTTCCGGCGGAATCAATCTGCAATGAGCACGAAGTCGCGCGAATACCTGTTCGGGACAACCGTGCGCGTTCTGGCCGAACGCGCGTGCGACGCCCGCAAGGACGCGGACATCCTCGCCTGCCAGGCCTGGAATGCCCGCATGCTCGGTTTCCGAGGCGCCCTCCCCCACCCTCGGGGAGGCCCTCAATGCCGGCTACCGCTATCTGGAGGTGAAGTGCCTCGGCTGCGACACCCACCAGACGGTCGCGCTGGACATCGTCAGGCGCGCGAAGACCACCCCGATCCACGAGCTGGAACGGTACATGCGCTGCCGGCAGTGCTCCGAGCGCCAAGGACGGCCATTCAAGAGCAGTCATTTGGTCGCCTTGCGGACCACACGAATCTCAGCCACTAACCCGCCATCTGTCTGGTGGCCGGGGGAGCGCTGAGCGATCACAGTTTCTGCCCTGCGTGCGGCGTCAAGATTGACTGAGGCGCGCGTCGGCTTTGAGCCTGCGCATTGGCCGCCCTACATGCTCATCGAAACAATGGCTATCAAGCCTGCAGCAGCTGTGCCCCACGCAAGCGCATGCAACATCCACGGTCGCATGGTCATGGTCGCCTCCCGTCAGGATGGGAGGATGCACGCCGATTGCGTGCGCTATTTGAGATAGATCAAAGGCTGAAGATGAGCGCCGTTGCGGCGGCGACGGTGAAAACGCCGGCGCCGATGGCAAGCACACGCACGAGGAGTTCTTTGCCCATGCCCAGTCTTAACTTAAGTTAGATCGGGCTGGCTATGCTGTTTGTGCCAAAGCTTCGATAGGGAAAACCCAGCGACGATCGGGACTTCGCTATGAGAACCCGCCGGACGCTAGGAGAAGGGCCCCCGTCTGAGCGGGAGAGCGCTTGGTACGCCCGTTCTGCCTGCTCCTTCGTCAGATTGGCCGCCCAGTCAGTTCCGATCAGCGCCGGTCCCTTGCGCTCCCGATCGTAAACCATCCAACCAGCGCCTCCCATCCGAACAAAAAAACTGCTCGCTCTCGCCCCTCTCTCGCTCGCCATGTTGCCTCGGCCATTCGCTCCGCGTAGTGCGAGTAGGCCGCATCCTTTTCATCAGTTGCGTTAGTCTATGTGAATCGGCGGGCAATATTGGGCGAGGAATCTGTCCTAACCAGCGACCTTCATGTTCGCGGCCTCTTCTTGCTCAATCGCGCTTTCCAGCACGGAGGCGAGGACCTTGTAGTGCGCGGCCGCCCGATCAAAGGCTGCGTGCTTAATCTGCGTGCCAGGGCTGGATCCCATATTTCACCTACACATTTTAACCGGCAGGCCGCGGTGGCTTGCCACTGCGGCCTTTGTTGTTGATGCAGCGCTCTCCCCTATCCAAAGACTTGGACGCAACTGAACTCTTTGGCTCCGCCCGATGATCGAACTGTGGCTGACTGGCTGGAAGGACGACGCGATAGGGATTTCAGGCGAGTTCGGTGTTGCGCAAAGGCGATGATATCTGAAGTGGCGTCTGCGCCCATCGCGGACTGTCTCCGCTGAGCATCGGGAAAAGCCCCTCAGTTATCCGCCAGCTTTGCCAACGAATATAGTTGGCCATTAGTCGATGTCGATTGGTCTTCGAACGGAATATCCGTGCGTGTGCGGCTTGAGCCCAATATAACCAACCTTCTTCGCAGTAATTCAAGAATTGCAACCGACGCGCGCCAGTCTCCCGTGCAGAAAACACTCACCCCGTTTCACAGGTATTCAGACGCGACGAATTGCGAGGCTGTTCACATCTCCAGCCACGACGGCATGCTACCGTGCGGCGCGGTATGATCATTGAATCAGTCTTTTAATGAAGTAGGATTGGACTGCCTGAACTAAGATCAGGCTCTGAGATGCTGAACCACCTGCTACTCACAAGGATCCTGGCATGGAAATCAGGACGTGGCTGAGAGGGCTGGGCCTCGGACGGCATGAGTCCCTGTTCATCGCGAACGCCATAGATTGCGATGTGCTACCGCAATTGACGGAACTGGACTTCGAAAAGATCGGTATCCCGCTCGGCGATCGGAAGCGCCTCATGAGCGGGATAAATGCACTTCCCTCTCGCCCTCCCTCACTTGTCCCGAACGCTGCAGTTGCGCCCTTCGCGGAACGGCGTCATCTCACAGTGATGATTTGTGATTTGGTTGATTCGACCGCCTTGGCGGCCCGGCTTGACCCGGAAGATATGGGTGCCGTTATCGATGCTTATCACGCCGCTTGTGCTCGTATAACGCGCTCCTATGACGGCTTTCTCGCGGACTTTCGTGGAGACGGCATACTTGCCTATTTCGGCTATCCCATTGCACATGAGGACGATCCCGAACGAACAGTTAGAGCAGCACTAGACATCATTGCTGCTGTCGCACGGCTTGAAACGCGCGCAGGTGAACCTCTTGCAGTACGCATCGGCATCGCTACGGGAATGGTGGTCGTGGGCGACCTCGGCGGTGAAGGCAAACTTCGTGAGCATTCCGTAGTTGGAGGCGCTCCTAATGTCGCGGCTCGAGTCCAAGCCTTGGTCGAGCCGAATACGGTGGTCGTCGCCGAGTCTACGCGCCGTCTTCTCGCCGATATCTTTGATCTTCGCGATTTGGGCGCACACCATCTCAAAGGCATTAGCACGCCCGTCAGCGCTTGGGTCGTTAAGGGCCTCTCGGCCTCCAAGAGCCGCTTTGAGGCGGTACGACCGGCAGAGCTCAGCTATCTCGTCGGCCGCGATTCCGAATTGAAATTCCTGTTGGAACGCCAGCATTTGGCTCGGGCGGGCGAAGGCCAGATCATCCTCATCTCCGGTGAGCCAGGTATCGGCAAATCACGGCTTGCAACCGCTCTGACGGAATGTGCAGGTAGCCATCTATCAGAAGTGCAATGTCGCTATCAGTGTTCGCCTTATCACGCCAACAGTGCACTTCATCCCGTGGTAGAGCAATTGGAGAGGAGCGCTGGGATCAAAGCGGAGGATGCGGCCGAGAAGCGGCTCGATAAGCTGGAGGCGCTGCTCGCTTTGAAAGCGCCGGAACTTGAGGCCGTGGCACCACTTTTCGCTGGATTGCTATCAATCCCCTTCGAAGGCCGCTATCCGGCACTGCAGCTAAGTCCCGCACAGCAGCGTCGACGCACACTTGCCGCGCTGCTCGATCATTTCGAGAGCCGATCGCGCAAACAGCCGATCCTCTTGCTCTTCGAAGATGTTCACTGGGCCGACGACACCACCCTCGAACTGCTCGACCTCATCGTCGAACGAGCCCGTCTGCTGCCTATCCTTGTGCTGGTTACCTTTCGACCAGAGTTTGAGCCTGCTTGGACAGGACTTGCAAATGTTGGAAGCCTGACGTTAGGACGGCTCAATCCCGACGATGTTAAAGGCGTGGCCACCCAGGTGGCCAATGGCCGTGCGCTTCCGACCGACGTGATGAAACAGATCATAACCAAGACGGATGGAAATCCACTTTTCGTCGAGGAACTCACAAAGGCTGTCCTCGAAGCGGGAATTCTGGTTGAAGATCAAGATCGCTATCAACTCGGCAGTCCGTTGCCGCCTTTCGCGATCCCAGAAACCCTTCACGATTCCCTCATGGCGCGGCTCGACCGCCTGCACTCAGTTAAGGAGATTGCCCAAATCGGCGCTACCATCGGTCGTGAATTTCCCTATTGCTTGATACGAGCTGTGGTCGCTCGAGAGGAGACGCGTTTGCAGCAATCCCTCTCTGAACTCGAACAGGCCGGACTCATTTTCCGACAAGGTGACTTGCCGGATGCGGTGTACACATTCAAGCACGCATTAGTGCGAGATGCGGCTTATCAAAGCCTACTGAAAACACGACGGCGGCAGCTCCATGCTCAAATTGGGCGCGCCCTGGAGGAAGAATTCCAGACAGCCGCCGTGAACGACCCTGAAATTCTTGCGCATCATTTCACCGAAGCCGGCCTACTTGAACAGGCTACTGATTATTGGCTCAAGGCCGGAAAGCGTGCGCTCGGCCGGTCCTCCAATGCCGAGGCCGTAAAGCATCTGGCGCGAGGGCTGGAGCTGATCCGACAGCTGCGGAGTTCACCACAACGCGACCGCAAGGAACTGGATTTCTATCTGTCTCTTGGGCCAGCAGTCGCCGCGACTGAGGGCGACGCTGCGCCTGAAACATTACGGGTCTTCTCGCGAGCTCGCGCGCTGCTTGGCGAATGTGCGAGCCTCGAAGAGCGAATGACGATCCTATGGGGCAATTACCTAGCTCACAGCATGCGCGCAGAGTATAGCACAGCACTCGAGGATGCCCACCAATGCCTTGCGCTGGCCGGAGAGTATGATCATCCTGGCGTCTCTGTCTTAGCCACACGCTTCATCGGACAGACGCTGCATTGCACAGGCGTGTTCGCCGACGCGCGCAACCACCTGGAGCGTGCGCTCTCGTTGTGCTCAACCAATCCAGTCACGATATCGACCTATCGCCGCTTTGGAGTCGATGACGCGGTGAACAGCCTAGCTTGGCTCTCGTCGACCCTATTGGTGCTTGGTTATCCTGACCAATCTGCAAGGATCCTCGAGCAGACCGAAACTCTTGCTCGAACGAGGCAACAAAGCTTCACAACCGCGCTTGCTCTGGGGAACGTAGTCATTTTGGGAATAATCGGGGGCGACGCACAGCGTGCCTTGGCGCACGCCGACGAGGCGATATCACTCAGCGTTGAGCATGAATTCGCGGCGATCGAACGAAGAGCACGTTTTTTCCGTGGAGCACTATTAGCCCAAGCAGGAGAACTTCAAGCCGGAATCGACCTGATGCGCAGCGCCTTGGCGGCAACTTACCGCAATTCTGAACGAGGCCGTCGCACTCTCTACTTGGGCCATCTCGCCCTCGCTCATTCCAAACTCGGAGAACCGGAAGTTGGACTTCGTCTGCTCGAAGAAGGCGTTCAGATGGTGCAGTCAACAGGCGAGAGGTTCTTTGAGGCCGAGTTGCATCGTCTTCGCGGCAGCATCAACCTAAAGCTCGGCAGGCATGACCAAGCAGAGGCCGAGCTGCAGAAGGCCGTGGCGATTGCGCGGCAACAACAAGCCCGCTGGTGGGAGTTGCGTGCCTCGATCTGTCTAGCGCGGCATTGGAGTAAGGAAGGCAGATATTTCGAAGCTAGGTCCCTCGTAAAGCCAATATACAATTGGTTCACAGAAGGTCGAGATACACCCGATCTGGCAGACGCTAGGACTCTCGTGAACGAACTGAGCGCAGTTTCAGGACTGAAAGAGGAGCCAGATCATAGCAACTGCTAGCCACGCCTCTCAACATTACTCCCGTCAACTGACCAGCTTCCAATCACCGCCTCCCCTTCGACCCCTCTCGAGCCCTACTGCCCGTTCGTTCAAGCCTGGCAAGGGCGCTCTCGACATCTTTGATTGCCTTCTTGAGCTGCTTCTCGCGATTTAAAAGAATACTCTTGAGTTCTTTTCGCTGCTCGGGGGTCAATGGGGCAGATTTGATCAACTTCGCAAATGCGATGAAAGCCATTGCTTACGCTCCCGTTGGTAGAGGTCGTCAGGCGGTGATCACGATGTGCAACGGTGGAATGTAATATTCTCCAATATCACGGGCCTGTAGTCAAACGGCATTCTTCAACTCGATCGGCCCTCCTGCTGCGCAGTGGTGTCGTGGCGCGCGAGAACCAACGGCAACGTTACCCATCTCACGAGCACCGACATAGCTTTCAATTCCGATTCTTTTTTTGCTACTTCGGTCGTGAGGTGCGCTTCGTGCGACCGGTTCGGGCGATCCGAACAGCCGGAGGGTCATGCTCGGGCCTTCGCTGCAACAAGCGAAGCATGGCAAACTGGTGTTGATCCAGCTGTTTGGCAAAGCTCTCAAAATTGGTCGCCTCACTGCCGATCTGGCTTAACCAAACAAACGCATTGTCCAGGGTGCGTAGCTCGGGCGTCCGGTATGACAGTAGATCGCGATAGTAGGTGGCCGAGTCCTCGCAAAACAGATCACGTGCGATACCGTTTACGAGCCGCCGCACTCCATACTTTATTCCCGTGATGGCCGCTCCCGATATACCATTGCTCAAGATCGCTCCGAACGTGAAGTTGTGTAATCTCCGCAGGAACGGAGCGGCCCCCCGGTGCCGCTCTGTGAATTCAAAGGCTTGGCCCAAATAGGGATAGCGCGCGAGTAGCTCGCTCTCCTCGCCGCGTGGAGGCGTGAAGCGGTCGCGCCAAAGGGCTATTTGCTCAAAGAATAGAGCGAGCTCCGGACGTGCCGAGAGATCCGTCTCGGCTCCGCTCGCGAAGATCAGGAAGTCGAATTCGAAGCTGCGATCGATGCTTCGGACCCTCGCAACACCGCATGCCTCCTCAACGAAGCTCCAGTCGCAGTTGGGATGCCAGGCAAAATTCTCAAACTTGAGGCATCGCCAATAGGCGTCCTGTGTGGGCGGGACAGGAAGCTCCACAAGAATGTGGCGCATGAATCGCCAGCGGTCCAGGTCCGTCAGCTCCCCGAAGTGGCCCAACATGCCGGCGAAATTCATCCAGGTAAGTGGGTTGACTCGTGGTATCTCCGAACGGCGGAAGCAGAGGTCTACTCGCGCGGCGCCCATCTCAAGTGCAAGAGCTGCATTGTCAAAAGCGGATGCCCCTGCACCAAGGATGCCAATGCGTTTTCCCGCGAGCTTGCGAAAATCGATGTCATCTGCCGAATGCGCATAAAGATCTGCTGACAAACACATAACCAGAGACTTAGGAACGCGCCAGCTACCGCTTCCCTCAAAGCCCGTTGCGAGAACGATCTTTCTTGCATGTACGCGCTCAATCCCGTCGGCACGACGGATATGAGCAAGAAGGAGATCACCTACAGGCTCAATCGATGTTAATTCGACGTCGTTTTCGACCGGGAGATCCAAGACGTCCCGATACCAATCCAGATAAGATCGCCAGATCTCCTGAGGGAGGGTATCTATCCGATCCCATGCTCGACGCCCAAATTTTTCTTCGTACCACGCCCGCACCGTCAGACTCGGGATGCCGAAATCAATGCCAGTCACCTCTTTCGGCGTGCGCAACTGTTTCATCCGAGCAAAACTTCGCCAAGGCCCTTCAAAGCCATTTTGGCGACGATCGATGATCCTGAAGTTTACTATACGCTCAAGCCTCAAACCGAAGGCTATTCCCAGCCCGCTCTGTCCAGCGCCGACAATCAGAACGTCCAGAACCTTCACGCCGTCTATAAATCGCGGGACTGTCCATTCCCGAGCCGGATAGTCCAAATAAGTCAGCTCGCGCCGAACGCGCTTCGTGAGTTGGGAGACGCTCATGGGACGCTCCTGCCGCTGCGATCGTGTCAGAAATGATCTTCGCTGTTCAGCCTAATTCTGTCTCATTATCATCGGAGGCAAATGATGGCTCGATCACGGATCACGCCAAATCTTCCCTGGATTGGTGACTTGGCGCGCACGGCCGCTCGCCCAATCGCGCCGAGCCTACGCGGTCGAGACGAAGTCCCCTTCCGCAAACTCGATGCAGTGCCGAATAGCGCGGAACCATTCGTAGCTCGTCACCGTAGCTTTTCACACTAGCTTCGGGTGAATCGTCGGCATTTGCAAGGAGTTCAACGGCTTGGCCAATGCTGTTTGGAGGAGCGGTGATCCTCGCGGCGTATCAGAAGGCAGAGACGATGAGCAACGCCAGAACGGCTGCACTAAACGTCAGTGTCCTTCGATCACCTTTTTGATGTCGGCAGCGTTCGAAAGTTCCTCCTGTATGAGCAATTGGCTGGCCAGTCGGCTGACGCGGTCTATGTTTTCGATGACGATGCGATGAGCCTCGGACTCTGCCCAGCCTAGTTCAGCAACAAGCATTGCCGGAGCATGCTGATCGATCGTGCTCACCACCCAACTAAGGTCTCCGGAATCGTAGGTTGGACCGTCTCCGACCTCGCCAGACGCAAGCTCCGCTGCCCAGCCCGCCATCGCCACAATGCTTTCGCGCTTGCGCTCAGACAAAACGCTGCAGTCACCCGCGGGCGCATGCTGCGAGCGCCCATAGCTTTCGCCTTCCCGGCGGATCGACACGAGTGTGACGGTGAATCCCATCGCCCAGGAAGCAACAGCGTGCCCCGCTTCGTGCCAAGCCGTTCGGCGGCGTGTTGGCTGCGCATTCATCGAAGAAGTTTCCGCTAGTAAACGAAGCTCAGGAAAGCCTCGTTTGTGCCATCTGACGGCAGGGTCTATTCTTGGCAGCGATGCTATTCCGGAAGATCTAATACCTAGGAACTCGGTGCGTCCGACAGTCGAACGGCCCGTCTGAGCCAGAGCCCTTGATGTTGGCATTGTAGTATTGCCCCATCGACGGTGCGGTCAGAAAGGCTTCAAAGGTCGCTGCCGGCATCTCGCAATACGGGTAGTACGCCGACCTCAATTGCACGACCATGAACTGCTGAGATTTGTCGTAGCACGCGCGATTGATGAAGCTGCTCCGCGAGACATCGGTGCAGGCAAAGGGCGCAAGATCAAGCTTGCCGTAGTACTTTACGTCGACCGTCTCTGCCGCCGCCCAGGTAGCGCCGGCGAGAGAAGCTGCGATGAGGACGGCAAACCGAAACATTTAAAATGTCTCCTTACACTAGACCCGCGTTGGAACTCAGGGATGTTTTTCGGTTTTTGAGGCGCGATCTTCGGCGGCTATTGCCTCCTTCTCGCACATGTAGGCGCCGCGTTTCGTAGTGCCGTAGCTCTTCGTTCCCGCAAAGTGATAGACCTTCGACGGCAAGTTAACCCAGACGACGGTGTCGGTCGGGCAGCGCGCTTTTGCGGAAGCTTCGTCTGCAAACTGCCCGGCCTCCAGCGTTGTCTGGTCTTTCGGCGTGGAGGCTTGCCGAGCCGGCGCAGGTGCCGCGGTCGTCGTGGGGGCCGGCTTTTGCGGCGCGGGGGCTGGTGCAGCTTGCGTGGCGGTCGGTGCCGGCCGACTTGGCGGGGGCGCCGCGGGGGTTGGCTTGGGTTCGGGGGCAGTCGCAGTCGGCATTGTGCCGCCGGCCCTGCACTGCTCGACATAGGCCTTCTCGGTGACGCCGCGGGCTTGCATGCCGGCCTTGTCGGCCCGCCATTCGGCTACGCATTCCTTTGCGGTCTTCTGGGAAGCCGACGTGCTGGTTGACGGTGACGGCGCCGCAGCGGGTGGAGGCGTTGCAGCGCTCGGCCGCTGCGGAGGGGCGGAAGCCGAAGGCGCCGTGCCTGCCCTACACTGTTCAACATACGCTTTTTCGGTCACACCGCGGGCTTGCATGCCGGCCTTATCGGCGCGCCACTCGGCGGTGCACTCTTTTGCGGTTTTTGATCCAGTGGCTGTCACCGCCGGCGGCGGCGCCTCTGTCGGCTTCGCCACCGGCGCGGCAGCGGTCGGTTCCGCCCCAGCCCTGCATGTTTCAACGTACGCTTTTTCGGTCACGCCGCGAGCTTGCATGCCGGCCTTGTCGGCGCGCCACTCCGCTGTGCATTCCTTTGCAGTCTTTGCGAAAGCCGGAGCCGCCAAGATGCTGCATACAACCGCAGCAGCGATGAGACCATTACCGATCTTCATGTTCGTTCTCCTGGTTCCGTGGCCTGCTAATCCGCCAAAGTGGTCACTTCGTCTCGTTGGGCAGTGATCGCGCGTACGCCGCGACTGAACCGCGGACGGCCGGTTGTAAAAAAGCCGCTGCACGTGGTTTTCGCGTCGCAGCGATCGCATTCTTCCACGAAGCCGTTTTTCCAGTCCGAGATCGACTGGAGCGCGTGCGGCCAGACAGATTTTGGAAGAACACACTTGGGAAGATTGTACACCGACACGTTGACGCCAGCGGCGCTCAAGTGATCGACGGCCCTCGCGAGTCCGTCGCCATAGTCCACCGGATCCATCCAGAGCATAGCATCGTTTGCAATTGCAAAGCCCGTGTTTTCAAGGCCCATCAACGCGACGTGGTCGACGAACGGCAGATTGCGGGCAATCCACCGACCCGTGTCCTCGATGATCGGCGCGGTCAATGCATGCAGGACGACGCGGATTTCGACCCGTTGTCCCCGGTCCTTGAGCTTCAGAATGCCCAGGATCGTCTCGTCGAACGCACCCTTGGCCTGCACGACGTGATCATGGACATGATCGACCGAAGCATAGACCGGAATGGCAGCCATCAGGTTCGGGTGGCCGATCTCCTTCCAAGCATCGACAATCCGCGAGTCGGAGAAAGCGCGGCCGTTGGTGAGGACCTGGATGGCGGTCGCCGGCAGCCGGTCGCGGCACTCCTTCAGGACGCCGGTGAAATCTTCCCAATCCGACAAGGTCTCTCCGCCGGTGAACGTCAGCGCACGGGTGGCCCGATCAATAAGAGGCAGGCTTTCCTTTATTTCGTTGAGTATCCACCGGTCATCGACATCTTTCGGTGGTTGCGAGCACATCAGGCAATAGTTGTTGCACCGTTCCGTGACCAGAAACGAGTTGTGCGCCGAATTCCGGCGATACAGCGTGCGGAATCTCCTCGATGCATGATCGAAACCGATGACATCGCCGTCCGCGAGATAGTCATACTTCGGGGGAACGGCGACGAGCCGTCCTGTGAACGTACCGGGTAGATCGATTGCGCCGTCGGAGACGACAAGGATGGACGGGAAATCGGCTTCTATTGCGCGCCGGATGTCGCCTGGCGTTCTGGCGAGCGCGAAATCAGCCACTTGACGTTCGGCGGCACTGTCGACCGACCGGAGCCTGAGGACCGATCGGGCCTTGTCCGAGGAAAATCCAGCGCTCTGCGAGGCCGTGCCATAGAGAGGAAGGATCATGCGGCGGCCCATCGTCGCAAGATGGCAGCATCTTCTGGAGAGTTCTCCAGAATGTCCAGCAAAAGGCCCATGATGCCTTTTTGCCGAGCGCAAAATGCCGACAGAGGTTTGATTCCCAGGGCGTCACCCTGCGTCGCGTGATGATAGACGGGGTCCGCACCGCAGTGGCTCTCATACACACAGGTCGAGCATTCGGGGGCGCACTGCGTCAGCGACGACGAAATCGCTCCGATCAGCTTATCCGACAGGATGAGCGAATTGTAGCTGTCGTGTTCGACATGACCGAGCCGGAAAGCGTTGTCACCGGTCTCGGCCAGCATCCTGCCTTCATCCGAAGCGAAAACACTGCCGTCATAGTTGTAGACCAGCGCGCCGAGACCGGCGCCGGCGGGGCTGCGCAAATCAACGTAACCGATGGGTCGGTCCGAGAGCATCCGTGTGAGAAGCAGCGCCGCGTAGAACTCCCGGAACGGGGTCCCCTGTCGGTTGATCTCCAGAACCCGGCGCAATCCTCGCTCGTAGAACGCAAGCCACTTCTGCGCGTCGTACTTGACGAACTGCTTTGTTTTGATCGCAAATCCGAACGGCGAAAGCGGGCGCAGGAAGATGCCATCCAGCCCTAGTTGGAGATATTCGTCGATGATCTCATCGACGCGGTCGAGGCTCGCCTCCGTGGTAGTCATCAAGGCCCCGACCCTGTCGGGACCTAGAATCTCCCTGGCTCGCCGGATTCCAGCAACAGCTAGTTCATGACTGTTTGCACCGGGTCGGGGACGGTTTTTGTTGTGCAGGTCGGCTGGACCGTCGAGCGAAGTTGAGAGCAGGACCTTGTTCTCTTTGCAAAATTCGAGAACGGTGTTGTCCAACAAGGCCAAGTTTGAGGCGATGACGAAGTCGAGCTTCTTCCCGGACCGAGCCTTCGCAGCGGCAACAATCTTCCTGATCAGCGGAAAATTGAGAAGTGGCTCCCCGCCCTGAAACTCAATCTTGATCCGTGCCGTTGGGCTGGCGAACGCTATGTCGAGGGCACGCATCGCGGTCTGTTCGTTCATGTCGAAACGTGAGCGGTCGGTGCTTTGACGCGAAACCTGGCAATAAGGGCAAGAGTGCTCGCACCGCAGCGTCACGACAAAAATGTGGAGCGGGGTCGTCTGCTGCAGGAACGACATCCGGCTTCTCAGTCGCGCCGCCAAAAGCTGCCGCTGTGCCTTCTGGTTCGCTCCGGTGACCAGATGAGCGGCATAAGCCTTTTCGTATAGGCCGTCGCCGGGCCTGACCTGAAGGTCGACAAGCCGGCTCAGTTCATCTTCAGACAGGCGGACGAAATCGCCAACCATGTTGGCGACGAGATATTGGTTTGCTCCGGCGCGCTCAAAATTGAACGGCAACAACGAAAGGTCTTCCGTTGCCGCGCTGAAGCTCTCAGGACGTAGAAACCGCGCCATGGTCCTCCGGCAGGACTTTATCCGGCATCATTTTTGTTGGCGGCCAGGGCCCCAAAGGCAAGTGCAAGGATTACATTCCGAACGCCTTCGGTTTTGTCCGCGACGCGAGCCCGCAGGTTTTCGTCGGCAACAAGGTGCAGAAACCGCTCCTTCAGTTCGTCCGAACTGAGCACGGCTCCCTTTTGCGCAGAAACCAGGCGGCAAACGTAGCGGTCGCCCGCCCGGTCAACCTGACAGGTCGCCGTTCCGATCAGGCGATACGCTGCCGCATCCAAAGCACTGAGGCTTTGGATGCTTGAATCGAAATCGACAGCTACCTCGACCTGAGACGCCGCAGGAAGTTTAGCGGCTGGAGGCATGGGACGCATGAGAGGCATGTGAAGCATGCGACGCGTGGGAGGCATGCTGGGCGACGATGGTGCCGTCGGCCTGCTTCGTCATGACGAACCCAAGAAGGTCTTCACCCACCTGATAGTGGGCGTTTGCCTGAAGGTTGGTGCCAGCGTTTTCGGCCGCCACCGCGGTCGTTTCGTTGGCAACTACTGCCTTGGCCTCGACTCCCTGAACTGACATTCCGGTAAGTGATGCGAGCGCAGCACCAAGCGAAAGCACAACTTTTGACTTCTCAGTCATATAGCCCCCCATTGCTTATTTGCTCAAAGAATATGCACTCTTACAACTCTCGAGGGCAAGAAGTCTATAGTTCCATTGGCCGAGTGCTGGACAGATCCATCCGCTGCGCGTTTCGGCACCGAATTGATAATGCTACGCTTTGTCTCGAAAAACGGGGCCAGGCGAAGCGATGTTTTCGTCAGAAACTGGTGGAAAAACGCAACGTCGGCGCAATGCATTCACCTTTATTAGCAGACGAAAAGGGCGACGCCCCGCGCCGAAGTTGGCTGCATTGTCGGAAGACGGGGCCGACTTCTGCAACGTGACGCGACATCCGATGCGCGCGCTACCCCAGCGAAGGCCGATCTGGCCGCCATTTGTAGCTTACAACCGTAGTTGTTTAGGCCCGCTGGCTAGCTCCGGACCGAAATACCAAACAATCCAGTGCGTAACATATATGGTGTGGAGGAGCCCCGTTCCGCTGTATCAGGGCCGATGCAAATCACACGGTCTGTGCCTTAGTCCTCCAGCAGCTCTGACGCTGGAACGCGGAGGCCTTTCGCAATGCGGGCAATATTGTCGATTGAAACGTTGCGCTCGGATCGCTCAACGCCGCTCAGATATGTTCGGTTGATTCCACAATCGTGGGCCAAGGCCTCCTGGCTAAGCCCACGGACAGCCCGAAGCCGGCGCATATTTCGCGCCAAAGTGTCTCGCAGCGGCCCCTTGTGAGTCCTTTTCACAAGACCCATTTCGGCGCCTTGTTGCTTTTAAGACGACCGCTTTTAAGTTACAATCGTATTTGGCGGGTCGATAGGGTTGGAAATGATCGTCAAAAGCAGAGAAGCGGCGACGGCGATAGTCTTGGCTTTGGTATGTCTCGCCCCTGCAAAGGGGACGGAGGACCTATCGTCGTTCGGCGTACGGGTCGAGACGACGGGGCCGGTACGTCCGGTTGCGCCGGCAACCGAGGCCGCAGATGGGCGTTGGACGGCTCCGGTGTGCGCCGAAATCCAACGAGTGGAGAGGACCGTTATTTCAGGCGCTCTCCCGGCTGATAGGGCAATGACACGGATCGGGCTGTTGATGCTGGAGCAGCTCCATTGCGGCATCGACGTTTCCAAGAAGATCGCTGCAGACCAAGCCATTCTCGAGAACGTGCAGCGGAAAGCGCAGGGTGACTACGAGGACAACATGGCTGCAGCGCGGCGTGCTGCTTCCCGTCCTCAGCAACCAATAGTAGTGCAGGTCCCCCAACCCGCGTCGTAGCCGGAGCTTCCTGTCCCGCCCGGACCGCTGAATTGCCTCACCAATCGATTGGGAGGCGGCATGTCATCCACTACTTGCCGATGAAAACCACTCGGTCGCCATTGCGATCGCCACCCATTCACCAGATGGCACGCTCGTCGGGTCCTACTTTGATGCGATGGACTTCCCGCCAACATCTAGAAATGGCCAAGCACCTGGATGCGAAAGCCAGCCTAGCTACCGGCGAAAAGAAGGCCCGGCTCTCGGGACTTGCGGCTGTGGGCCGACTTCTCGCTGAGAAAGCGATAGAGCAAGAGCGCCTCAGTTTGGAAGAACCGGAACTCGACGCCGATAAATATCGCCAAGCAGTCCCCTATCTGAATGCTGCAGTAGCCCATCTGCCTCCAGGCTGTACCGATCCGCGCACCATCGTGAAAGCTATAGTCGGACATTTGGCCAGCATGGGCCTGGATGAGGAAGAAATTCTACACTGCAAACCTTATGTGAAGCGATTTACCAAAGACATGATCAATCGCCAGACACCAAGCCGGCGCGAGGTGCTGGGGCGCGATAGCCAGCAGGCGACAGGTTCACCGCTTCAGAATATTGCCGAAGTGCTAGAGGTACCCGATAAGGATATTGATCTAGCGGAGGAAGTGTTGGCGATCCCCGCAAAAATGCTCAAAAACCCGCCGATCCTCGGCAGCTACCCGTGCCCGTCCCAACATCAAAGTCGTCGAGTCGAGACGCTTTGGATTGCAGAAGCCCTACTTCGTCCCTCGTTCGATGCTGAAACCTTGCTGCGGGTGATCGCTGAACCGAACTGTACGATCGTGGAGTTGAGTTCAGCCGCAAGCCTATTCGAGCACCCGTTCACTTGCCGAGAAATCGTTGCGCCAGATGAGGCCGCGCGATTCTGGGCCGAACTGAACGCCATCATGGCTGGGCCGTTCGATATCAACGGGAGAATGGGTTTGGACGGCATCACGATCAAGGTCGACTGTCGGACGCCGGCGGGCCAGAAACGATTCCAAGTGTGGTCGCCAGAACCTACATCACATACCGGAATGCTCATCGGCCTGATCTACGATCTTGCAGAGGAGGCTTCGAATGCTCCTGCGGCCATCCAGTGCCTAGAGAGGCTCCGGAGTCATTTGCGCAATGGTACTTAGGTCGGCAAAGCCTCCAATCTTTAATACGCGTCCAATTTCGGAAGCGGCGTCAGGCCAGCCTCTTCTCCATTATCTCGGAGGAGTCCGGAGACGCTCGAGCGGTGACCTCCGCGCTGCTTCCTTGAGCGTCTCGGTGCCGTCGAGATGTTTCACTGTCCCATTTGCTGTTCCACAAAAGCAGCATTGTTTCATATCTTCGCCGAACATCTATATCGGCTGTAGCGCCCATTTCGTAAGCATCCGGTGAGGACCGCGTAGCGGTCACTCAGGCTGCTTGGTTGACTTGCTTATTTCGGTCGCGCCAATTCCAGGGCAAAAGTTCGTCGAGCCGTTGTACGGGATGTGCAGCGATGCGTGCCAGGACGTCGGCGAGCCAAGCTTGTGGATCCACGTCGTTCATTTTGGCTGTGACGATCAGGCTGTACATCATCGCGGCACGGTCGCCGCCGCGGTCGGAGCCACAGAACAGCCAAGACTTCCGCCCCAGGGCGATGCCGCGCAGGGCTCGCTCGGCGGCGTTGTTCGACAGGCAGATGCGGCCATCGTCGAGGAAGCGGGTAAACGCATCCCAGCGCTTGAGCATGTAGTCCATCGCCTTGGCAACGTCGTTGCGCCGGGAGAGCTTGGCGCGTTGTTCACGCATCCAGACTTTCAGATCGGCCATCAGCGGCGCGCTCAGCTCCTGGCGGACGGCCCGGCGCCGTTCGGGCGTCTCGCCGTTGATGCCTCGCTCGATCTCGAACAAGGCGTCGATCCGACGGACTGCTTCCAGTGCCAGAGGCGAGATCACCGCTGGCTTTTTGCCTTGTACCTTGCGGCGCGCATTCTCCGCCAGATCAGCCATCACGAAGAACGGTCGTCGGGCATGGACCCAACACGCCGCTTCCAGGATCGGACCTACGTTGCGGCTCGGGTCGTAAAGCTTGCCATAGCCGCCATAGGCATCGGCCTGGAAGATGCCGTTGTAGCCGGCCAGATGGGCCTGGGGATGCTCGCCCGCGCGATCGCGCGAGTAATAAAACACTGCTCCCGGCGGGGCCTGCCCGCCAAAAGGCTTGTCGTCGCGTACATAGACCCAGATGCGGCCGGTGTCGGTCTTGCCTTTGGCCAGGACCGGCACCGTCGTGTCATCCCCGTGCAATCGCTCGGCACTCAGCACATGGGCCTCGAGGCGCCGGAACAAGGGCGTCAGCGCAACAGTGCAGCCACCAACCTGGTCGGCGAGGGTCGACAGGCTGATCGGCACGCCTTCCTTGCCATAGCGTTCGGCCTGACGGTTCAGCGGCTGGTGCTGGCCGAACTTCTCGAACAGCACCATCGCCAGTAAGCTGGGGCCGGCCCAACCACGGTCGATGACGTGGAACGGCGCCGGGGACTGGCTGATCTTCTCGCAATCACGGCAGCTGAACTTCTCCCGGACGTGCTGGATCACCTTCCAGGACTTCGGGATCACCTCCAGCGTCTCGGTGATGTCCTCCCCGAGCTTGGACAACCTCGCTCCGCCGCAGCAGGCGCACGCCACAGGTCCCGGCACGAGCACCCGCTCGCGAGGCAGATGGTCCGGGAACGGCTGGCGCGACGGCCTCTTGCGCGTGAACGAGGCCACCTTCGTCGTCTTGGCCGCGGCCATTTCGGCAGCGAGTTCGTCCTCAGTCGCTGAGGCCTCGAGCTCCTCCAGCGTCAGTTCGAGCTGATCCAGCAGCCTTGCGGTACGCTCCGAGCGAGGGCCATAACGATCACGGTTCAGCTTTTCGATCTGCAGCTTCAGGTGAGCGATCAGAGCATGGTCGTCGGACTGCTGGGCGCGAACGCTGGCGAGTTCGGCGCGCGTCGCCAGCAACGCCGCTTGCAGCGCCTCAATGTCTTCCGGCAGCTTCTGGGGACCGTCACCCATGCACCGATGGAATCACAAAAGCGACGATTTGGCGTGCGCTTTTTGCAATCTCACGGGACTATTGCGCAACCTATCCTGCGCTCTGCGGCCGCCAGCTGTGTTGGGGATTGCGCCAGTCGATCGCCTCCAGCAAATAGCCCATCTGAGCTGCGGTCAGCGATACCACGCCATCCACCGTCGCCGGCCAGATGAAGCGGCCACGGTCCAGTCGCTTGGCGTAGAGCGACAGCCCGATCCCGTCGTGCCAAAGGGCTTTGATCAGGGTGCCAGCACGACCACGGAACACAAAGACGTCGCCGGCAAAAGGATCCCGCCCCAGCCCCTCCTGCACCAGCAATGCCAGACCCTGCATGCCTTTGCGCATGTCAGTGTGACCGGTTGCGATCCAGATCCTCGCCCCTGCCGCGATCGGGATCATCGCCGCTCCAGCAGATCCAATACGCGAGACAACGCGGTCATATCAACGCCGGCGTCCACGATCACCCGACAGGCCTTGCCGACGACAATCTCCATGCGTCCGCTCGCTGGCCCCGCTAAAGTTACTGGCGGCGCCGGCGGTTGGTCCGGCATCACCATCGCTGGCACAAACGCTGGCTGAGGTTGTTCAGTATTGCTCGTCCGCGTCCCAAACGATCGTCGCCAAGTCAACAGGAGCGAGCGCGAGATGCCGTATCGTCGTGCTGTCGACGAGACCGCGCGCGGGGCCTGCAAACTCTCCAGAACGATCTTGAGTTTCTCATCATCGGTCCAGCGACGGCGACGGCCAGTCTCGACAACCTCGAACCGTTCAATCTGAGCACTGAACTTATTGCTGTCCATAAGGGCTGTTACACAGCACTGGTATTAACCCGACAAGGCGGCCCTCACCGGAGGGAGACCCCATTTCGGAGAGCCAAGCGAGGAAAGCCTACGCCCCCTCTCGATGTACCGCCTAGAATGGGATGGACACGCAATGTCTCACCGCCCTTTTTTCGAATTGTCCCGCCCCGAACTATGGGGCTACGTCACCTCACTTGCCCCCTTTAAAGGGGGCAAGTGTGACGTGACACGTGATGGACGGCGTCACAGACCTTCGCTGTGACGAGTTGTGATGCTTTGTGATGGCCAAACAAAGTCGCCACAAATGCTTATAAGACCTGACTTTTTCAGCGTCACATGGACGCGCTTGAATTGCTCGCGCCAGTTGCCCGCCGGATTAATGATCGAGTGCCGCTTGAGGCGATCCCGCCAAACGTCCATTGTGACAACGCTAGCCTCTGCCGGTATTCGATCGTCACCCGATCGCGGAGTTGCGCTATCGGATATGCACTCAAACAGGACGCGCAAAGCTTCCTCAGCCTTTGTTTTTGTCCTGCGATTGTTAGCGTGGATAGGCCCCTCAGCACCTTCGCCGGCGACGATTGCAGTGGTAATGGAATCCCCATCCTCATCCCGGCCGAGTTCGAAGGCTTCGAGCTTAAACCGCGCGATCACACGCTCGGGCTGATCATTACCCTTGACGACCTGTGCAGTCTTGGTGATCTTCCCGCTGATCTGCACCATGACGTCGACATCGCCCACGTGGGCATTGCTACCCCGCGCCCCGCGCCTCTCGTCCCTACCTGTATGCCCGACCAGGGCAACATGTACGTTCAGAAGCGCGTGTACACGTCGCAGATTGGCGGCGGCCCTGTTTTGGTCCCGCGCCTTGTCTTCGTCACCTCCGCCCGCCGCAATAGCCTTGGCGTAGGTGTCAAGGATGATAAGTCCCACTTCGCGACCGAACCGCTGTTCAGCGGCCTTCACTGTGGAAACGATGGTTTCGACGCAACCTGGATCGATCAAGTCGATGACGGAGTCGACTACGACAATTGGCAGACCCGTTAGCCCGTCCCGTTGGTGGTAGACGTACAGCCTGCGCTTGAAGAGGTCGCCCCGCTCCAATGCGAACACCACCACCCCGCAGCTGGCCCTTGCACGATGCCCCTGCCAGTCAATTTTCGCGGCGCAGTGAATTGCGATCTCTGTCAAAAGCGCCGATTTACCGGCGCCCGGAGGCGCGATCCAGGCAGACGTCTCCCCCAGTGCAACGATCCCCTTCAGAAGCCATTGCTTGTTGGCGAAGTCGCCGCAATCGTCGAAATGGGTGAACTTGAGAGCACGGGTGTTGCTCAATTCAAAAGGCAGCGACGCATCGAGTTCAGATACTGCGGCCAGCGACGTTTCGTCCGAGCGACGGTCGGACGACGCAAGGACTGCCGAGTCAATGAGAGTAACTACGGCCTCTTGCGAGAGACCGTGCTGTGCGCCCATCACATGCAGGTAATCAACAAGCTGCAGGCGGACATTCGACTGTTCACCGATCGATGCAAGCCGCAGAATCTCAGTTGCCGCACGGACAAACTGCCTCGCTAGAACGTTCCGATCGGTCCCCGCCAGCGTCCGCATCCAACTCTGGAGCACGCTTTTTATCTCCAACGGGAGATCATTGGCGTCCATCTCGACGGAAATACCAGGACGGTCGTCGTTAGAAGGAATTTGATTAAAAAGGATCGCCTCAATATTCGACGCTGCTGCGCCTTCCGCGGCGCCGCAACAGTCGGAAACATCTGCCGATTCGATCATGATTGGCGTGGCTTGATCATGATGTTGCGGCTCAAACGCCGGCACGTCCGCCGGCTGTTCAGATTGGATCGCCAAGCGCATCGGTTCGTTTTCTAGCCTACGCAGCGCCCGTGCGACGCTTAATCTCTTCGGCGAGCCGGCGCTCAACGTAGCACTCAATGCTACGCCACAAGATCTTGCGCGAACCGCCCTCGCGGTAGCTTTCCAACTCTCCCGAATTGAGAAGCTGATAGATCTTAGCGCGCCCGATCTTCAGGGCGATCATTGCTTCGTTCACGCTCGCCACAATCGAGCGCTTGTTGCCGTAGGTTGTGTTCATCGCTTCGGCTACATGAGATGACATTGAATGTACTTTCTTGGCTATCGTTGGTCCAAACGAACACCAAAGAACACAAGCGAATGAGGCAGAAAGAGGAGGAGATGCTGAGCGAGCGTCTCGCTAGTACCGGGTGCCGAGCTGATGCGCGAAGACCGTACCGTACCGGTTCAGTACCAGTCCCGTACCGGTTCGGTACCGATAGAGAACCGGTACGGGACGAGTGCCGGGTCGATAGATTGCCGGACGTGACCTAATGCTGCCGTGCAAGTTGCTCTCGGATTGATCTATATGATCTTTTTGCGCATCCCTTTGCGCAAACGCGGATATCGGGCGTCGAAAGCGCGTTGCCTGCCAACTAGTAATTTAGGTCATACGATTGCGCTGTTGCCTCTGCCTGTGCTTCAGCCGGCTCACCTTGATCAGGCGCTCATCGCGTAAATTGTTGGGGATAGAGAGGTGCTGTGAAGCGAGCTTCTCGAGCGATGTCGTTGGGCTTGCGGCTTCGACCGGACAACTGGGCGATGCCCATTGGCGATCACCTCTGCCGACGCCAACACAGCGGCCGCTGACAATGTCACGTTCGGCTGCGCAGTGACAGTGTCCAAGGTACCAGTCGCCTCAGCAGAGATGTCTCACTGTTCCACTCGCCGTCCAACAGAAACAGCAAGCGGACGCCACGTTGGGCGGCAGGCCTACTTCCTTGAAGGTGATCGACCCGCGTCGATGCCGTATCGATGTGATGCCACTCTTCGAGGATACTCCCTCCTCCAAATCGCTTTGTTTGTGTTCGCTCTTTTGCGGCTTTGCTTGATAGCTACGGTTGAAATCTACGGTCATGGCTTCGAAGCAGGGTCTCGCAATCACGGAGCGCGGAGGTGTCGGCTTTTGGGGTAGGAAGCAGACGCAGGTCTTAGAGCGACTGGATGCCGGCTTGTGACCCCAACCGGAAGTTTGCTGGCTCCAAGCACCGTTGCTTATTTGACCGCTTCAAGAGGTCGGTATTCCGCACGGACCATGCGTCGGGTGATGTAAGGCGCCTACACGTTGATCTCGCCGGCGGCCCGCACAATCGCTGCAATCGCTGCCTTGGCTGCCGGCGACGAGGTTCTCCCTCGTAAACGGACGATGCCCGTGCTCGACGGCGGCGACAGCCAGCCCTGCACGACAAGACGAACGAGCGCGCCGGACTCCAGCTCCTCTCGTACCGCCGCGTCCGTCGCACCCAGAACGGTATCGGTGGTGAGCGCGACAGTCTTGAGCATGCCATAGTTGTCGCACTCGAGCGCAATGGTGGCATCCTGGCCCTCAGGCAGGCCCAGCAAAGCGGCCAGTTCAACCGTTGAGGGGCTCAGCAGCTTAGGTACCGCAAGACCGTACGCCCAGACTTCCTGCAGCGTGTGCTCGCGCCCAGCCAGCGGATGGCCTGCCCGCACATACAGGTTGGCCGGTTGCCCCCCGATCAGCTGGATTTCCAGCGCGGCCTCCCTGGGCATGTCGCGCACATCGGCGGCAAAGAACTCGATGCTCTCGGTACGCAGACTCTCCAGCAACTGCACCGAGTTGCCGACCTCCATGCGCAACGCCAACTGCGGGTGCTGGCGGCGAAGCGCCACAAGCGCACGTGGCATAAGGGTGGCCGTCAACAGCGGCCCTACACCGAACGCCGTGTCGCCTAGCTGGCTGCCGCGGTAAAGATCCACGTCACGCTGCAGGCAGCGTGCCTCGAAGAGCAGCTTGCGCGCCCGCTCGATGACGAATTCGCCGGCCGGGGTTGGGCGGACATCACCCACGTCGCGGTCGAACAGGCGGATACCCAAGTCGCTCTCGATGGCCTGGATGCTGCGGCTGAAGGCCGGCTGACTCAGGTGGACAGCTTCGGCGGCGCGGGCGAAATGCAGGGTGTCGGCAAGGGCGACGACGTGGTTGAGGCGGCGCAGATCCATGGTAATGCGCTCCTTGCATCAAGATAATGAGAACTATGCATTAGACGCATCGGGTTGGCACTCCTAAAATCGTTCCCACGATAAAAAAACATGTGAGCGAGAGGAGACCCCACATGAGCTCGCAACTGCAATACCTCCTGATCGGCGCCTTCATCCTGGGCTTTGCCGCCATGGAGGTCATCACCCGTCGCTACCAGACCACCGTGCGAGACAACGCGACAGCCAACGACACCTGGCTGGAGGTGCTGATGTTCGTCAGCCTGATCGCCATCACCCAGCCGATCGCACTGTTGGGCAGCAACGCGCTGTGCAACTGGCTCATGCCCGCGCAGCACAACGCCTGGGCCAACCTGCCGTGGTGGGCCATGGCCGGCCTGCTGCTGATCGGCGATGACCTCACGCAGTACCTCTGGCACCGCGCCTCGCACACGCCGCTGCTTTGGCCGCTGCACCGCGCGCACCACAGCGCGGCCTACATGAGCGTGCGCATTACCTACCGCAACAACTTCTTCTACTACCTGATGATGCCGGGCCTGTGGATCGGCGGCGTGGCGGTTTATCTTGGCTTCGGCCCGATCTATGCGGCGTATTTGGTGGTCAAGCTGGCGGTCATCCTGGGCGCGCACTGCGCCTGGGCGTGGGACGCGCCGCTGTACCGCATCCGCGTGCTGCATCCGCTGATGTGGGTGCTGGAGCGCACCATCTCCACGCCGGCCACGCACCAGGCGCATCACGCGCTCACCAACGAAGATGGCATCGGCCACTACAAGGGCAATTTCGGCAACCTGCTATTCTTCTGGGACGTGTTGTTCGGCACCGCGCATATCACGCGCAAATATCCGGCCAAGGTCGGCCTGCAGGACGACATCCTGTTTGGCCCGGAGCGCTGGACGACGCAGATGTTCTACCCGCTGGTCCACTCCAAGCGCGAGCATTCGGCGCTGCGCCCCGGCGGCTATGGCTTCACCGAAGCCGACCTGCAAACCGAAGCCAAAAAGTAGGCCGCATGAACGACCGCACCTCATCGGTATTGTTTAGGAGAAGGCGATGATCGTCTGTTCTTGCAACGTGTTCAGCGACCATCAGGTGCGGTCAGTGGTCGCAAAAGAGGAGCGACGGCCTCGGATGAGCGAGGTGTATGCCTGCCTCGGATGCAGCGCCCAGTGCGGCCGCTGCACTCACGCCATCAAGCGGATCATGGATGAAAGACCCGGCTCCGTCGTGCGGACGCAAGCGTGCACTAACCTGGAGTTGATACATCATGAACGTGCCTGTCAATTTCCGTTCGATCGCCATTGCCACTGAATTTCAGTCCTGCTTTGACAAACAGCGTGCGGCCTATCTGGCGGCGTCGGAGCCGTCCTACGCTCAGCGCAAGGCCGATTTGAAAGCGCTCGCTCAGCTCCTGAAGGACAACAAGGACGAGTTGGTCGCGGCGATCAACGCCGACTACGGCAACCGGTCTGAATTCGAGACCCTGTTCGCCGAATACTTCGTCGTCCTCGAAACGATCGCCGATGCCGCCAAAAATTTGAAGAAGTGGATGAAGCCGCAGCGCAGACACGTCGATTTCATGACCTATCCGCTCGCGCGCAATCGTGTCATCCCGCAGCCGCTCGGCGTCGTCGGGGTCATCGTTCCCTGGAATTTTCCGCTCAATCTCAGCTTTTGCCCACTCGCAGCGATTCTGGCGGCCGGCAATCGAGCGATGGTCAAGATGTCGGAAAATTCGAAAGCGCTCGCCCAGGTTCTGATGCGCATTTCCCCAAAGTATTTTCCGAGAGAGAAGCTTGCCTTTTTCGACGATGGCGGCGGACGAGGACCGGGATTCTCGTCATTGCCCTTCGACCATCTGCTGTTCACGGGATCCGGTGCCACCGGGCGCTCGGTCATGACCAACGCGGCCCGCAACCTCACCCCTGTCACGCTTGAACTGGGCGGCAAGGCACCTGCGATTGTTGGGCCTGACTTCCCGGTCAAAACAGCGGCGGAGCGCATTCTCTGGGCGAAGATGTTCAATGCCGGTCAGATCTGTACGAATGTCGACTACATGTTTCTGCCCAAAGGAAGTGAGGACGAGTTCGTCCGCCATTGCCGGCGACTGTTTGACGACCGCTTCCCGGACATCAATGGGCAGGACTACACGTCGATCATCGATGAACGGTCTTTCACGCGGCTGCAGGCGACGCTGGAGGATGCCCGTACAAAGGGCGCGGTCCTGGTCAATCTTGCGGAACAGCAGATTCCGGACGCGAAGCGTCGCAAATTTGCGCCGCATCTCGTGTTAAATCCGACCGAAGACATGCTTGTCATGCAGCGCGAGATCTTTGGTCCGATCTTGCCGATCAAGACCTATGCAGATCGGCAGGAGGTCGCCGATTATATCAATAGTCACGACCGCCCGTTGGCAATCTATCCATTCACTCACAATGCCGAGCTGCGCGACTTCTACATCTCGCGGGTCATGTCGGGTGGCGTATCGGTCAATGAAGCTCTGCTGCACGTCGGCCAGCACGACCTGCCATTCGGTGGGGTCGGGGCGAGCGGCATGGGCCATTACCACGCGCGCGAGGGGTTCAACACCTTTTCAAAATTGCGCCCGGTCTTCTACCAAGGCCCTCTCTCGCCGATCCAAATGCTATTTCAGCCGCCCTACTCCGGCCGCCCAATGAGCATCCTGCGGACGATGATCAAGTGGAAGACGTGATGTGCGCGCTTGATCCTCCTAACCAATTGGCTGCGGCCCGGCTTCATTCTCATTCGCGCGGAGACCATCATGAAGGGTAAAGTCGTTGTTATCACCGGCGCGCTGGGCGCGCTTGGCAAGGTGGTCGCCGAGGAAGCACATTCGCGGGGCGCGCGCGTCGCGGGCATCGATCATGCGGCGCCGCCGTTCGCCGCAACCGCCGAGCGGATCGAACTCGGCGGCGTTGACTTGACCGACGCCGCCCAGGCGAAAAAGGCGGTCGATGCCGCGGCGGCGCATTTCGGCGCAATCGATGCGCTGATCAATATTGCCGGCGGGTTTACCTTCGAGACCATTGCCGACGGCGATCCCAAAGCCTGGCAGCGCATGTACGCTCTCAATGTCGAGACGGCGCTGAACGCTACCCGCGCCGCGATCCCGCATCTTCTCAATTCGCACGCAGCCCGCATCGTCAATATCGGCGCGATGGGCGCACTGCAGGCCGGCTCCGGCATGGGTCCTTATGCGGCGTCGAAGGCGGGCGTGCACAAGCTGACAGAGTCACTCGCTGCCGAATTGAAAGGCAAGATCACAGTGAACGCAGTGCTGCCCTCGATCATCGATACCGCGGCAAACCGCGCCAGCATGCCGAAGGCCGATCCCGCCAAATGGGTCGCACCGGAGGAACTCGCCGATGTTATCCTTTTCCTGGCGAGCGACGCCGCCAGTGCCGTCACCGGCGCGCTGCTGCCGGTCAACGGACGGGTCTGACGCGCGCTTACGCCGTTACCAGCTTCCGAAGCACCGCCCGAAACCGAATGCTCCGCTTGCCTGCCAGCGCGGTGGCTTCGCACTCCGCGCCGTATAGGTGCCGGAAAAACCGATGCCGACCCCACGCCCACCGAAGACCAGACCTTCGCCATGGCTCAGGACCGCTTGTGGGCCCTTAGCGGGCGTTATCCGAACTCCCACTATTTCGTCGCTGTATGAAGACTAGCGGACATTGGATCGTCTCATCGAATCACCTTGTAGTTCCTTCGCCTATGTTTGGCTCAGCTCGAAGGCTATCCTACCCTCCGATCCTCCAATGAGACCACCTTGGCACCGGTCAAGAATGCGGCCCAATCTTTCATCAGCGCTCGTCGCTTTTCCAGCTTCTGGCCACGTTGATAGGCCGCAGTAGTCTCGCTCTTGTATTTATGGGCAAGCGCAGCCTCGCGGACTCCATCAGGATAGTCGGTGCATTCCTCGGCCCAGGTGGCAAAGGTAGACCGGAAGCCATGCACCGTGACGTGTCCGTAGCCGAGACGATTAAGTACCGCGAGCATCGCATTTTCGGAGAATGCTCCGCCATCGGGATTAATAAAGATCAGTTCACCTTGGCTGCCATCGCCCATCTCGTCGAGCACCGCCAGCGCGGGATCTGTCAAGGGAACGTGGTGGTCTTGGTCCATCTTCATCCGCTCACCGGGGATTTTCCAGGTGGCGGCCGGACGATCGATTTCACACCACCGCCCGTCGACGGCCTCGTTCGTGCGGCAAGCTGTGAAGATCAGGAAACGCAGCATGGCGGCAGCCGTCCCGGGCGCACCGGCAAGGAGCTTCATGAAGGCCGGCGCCTCGCTGTACGGCAAGGCAGGATGATGGCGGACAACCCGTTTGGAGCGCTTTGGCAACTTTTCACGCAGCTGCCTTGTCAATTCAGCCGGATTGCGGAAGTCCGGATCGTCGATATCGACGTTCTTCGCGATGATCGTTTCGATCCGGCCGCGGACACGGTTCGCGGTCTCCCGCTTTTCCACCCAGATTGGCTTCAGCAGATCGTGGATGTGGCTCGGCTTGATCTCTCGGATCGTCAGGTTGCCGATGGTGGAATAGGCGTAGCGCTTGAGGGATGATGGCCATTGATCGCGATGCTTCTCGCTCCAGGTCGACCAGTTCGCCCGGATGTAGGCTTCCGCGCACTCCTCGAACGTTGGCATGACGACCTTGGCCTCGACGGCTTTCGCCTCTTGTCGCGCCTGTCGCCGCTCCTGGACAATGTCCACGCCGGCGGTGCTGCGATCGCCCTTCACGCGCAGCCGCGCAGCATCGCGTGCGAGTCGCGCGTCCTTTAGCGACACATCCTTCAAGGAGCCGAGGCCGTGCCAACGCTCCTTGCCGTCCTTCCAGAATCGGTACGACCAGCTTTTCGAAGTTGGTCCTGTGACGATCAAATAAAGCCCACCGCCGTCGGCGTATTTGCCGGGCTTGGTTTGGCGATCAACGTCGAGTGGTTTGAGCCTTCCAGCCATTATTCCTCCAGGAAAACCGTCCTCCGAACCCACGGTCTAAAGCTACGGTCAGCGTCCCGACTAGAGAGAACACCGGAGAACTGCGAAGTACAGCTTTTCGGCGCAAGTCACTGATTTCGCTGTGGAGTTCGAACGATTGCGAACAGAGGAGAACAATATACTGGCGGAAGGGGTGGGATTCGAACCCACGGTACCCTTGCGGGCACGCCGGTTTTCAAGACCGGTGCCTTAAACCACTCGGCCACCCTTCCAAACCCGGAATGGCTGTCGCTTAACGCAGTCGGTGGCGCAAGGCAACGCGAAGTTGGCGCCCTCGCCTCGAGCCCCTCCACCCAGTCCTCTGTCAGGCGAGCGTCAGGCTGTTCCTTTAGCTTCAGGCAACGCGTCGGCCACCGACACAGGTCGGCCGCTCAGCAATCCCGGACGCTGGCGACATCTCCCAGGGCGTCGCTGGTTGCGAGGCCCGGTTTGGATTCGCCTCCGTTTCCGGGCCTCGTTCGCTGCGCCCAAAAGCAATGCGGCGCCCCGGGGGAGTGCCGCATCAAATTCTTCGTTGCTGCCTTGGCTCAGTAGCCGCAGGACGCGCAGCCCATCTGCACCGGGGCGTAATAGGAATAGCCGGGCGAGACCATCTCGACGCGCTGGCGCGTCGCATATTGCGGCGGGATGCGCTCGTACTGGACACCCGGCGGCGCGACCATCACGGTCTGCGGCACCATCACGGTGCGGTACTGCGCCGGCGTGCGATGCGCGACCACGGCGCCCGGCGACACCATCACGGTCTCGTCGAATGTGCGGTATTGCGGCGCGACGTATTGCTGCTGGTAGCAGGTCTGGCACGGCGGCGGCGCGTAGCAATTGTAGCAGCCGGCCGAGGCTGCGCCCGTCATCGAAATCGCGGCGACGGCCGTGGAGAAAACAACAGCGAGAGTACGAGACATTGTGGTGGCGCCCCAGTTGCCCGAAATGGATTTGCGAAGGTCGCGCGCACTATACGCCGCAAAATCCCGGGCCGCCGAAGTTCGTCGGGGCATCCTTAATACGAACGGCCGGCTTTCGCCGGCCGTTCAGAACTTATTGACTATGCGCACGCTGTGCGAACGGCGCAATGCTCAGTTCGAGCGACGCTTCACCTCGCGCACCGCGCCGCGCGCGGCGCTGGTGGTGAGTGCGGCGTAAGCCTGCAGCGCGGTGGAGACGTTGCGCTTGCGGCCGGTCGCCTGCCAGGCGGCATCGCCCTTCGCCTCTTCCGCTGCGCGGCGGCTGGCGAGCTCCTCGTCGGAGACCTCCAGCGTGATGCTGCGGTTCGGGATGTCGATGGCGATGATGTCGCCGGTGCGCACCAGACCGATGTTGCCGCCTTCGGCGGCTTCCGGCGACAGATGGCCGATCGACAGGCCGGACGAGCCGCCCGAGAAGCGGCCGTCGGTGACGAGCGCGCAAGCCTTTCCGAGGCCCATCGATTTCAAATAGCTGGTCGGATACAGCATCTCCTGCATGCCGGGGCCGCCGCGCGGGCCTTCGTAGATGATGACCACGACCTCGCCGGCCACGACCTTGCCGCCCAGGATGCCTTCGACGGCCGCGTCCTGGCTCTCGAACACGCGCGCGGGGCCGGAGAACTTCAGGATCGAGGCGTCGACGCCGGCAGTCTTCACGATGCAGCCGTCCTGCGCGAGGTTGCCGTAGAGCACGGCAAGGCCGCCGTCCTTGCTGAAGGCGTGCTCGAGATCGCGCACGACGCCCTTCTCGCGGTCGGCATCGAGCTCGTCATAGCGACGCTCCTGGCTGAAGGCGACTTGCGTGGGGATGCCGCCGGGCGAGGCACGATAGAAGGTGCGCACCGCCTCGCTCTTGGAGCGCTTGATGTCCCAACGCTCCAGCGCATCGTTCATGGTCGGCGCGTGCACGGTCGAGACCGAGGTGTCGATCAGGCCGGCACGGTCGAGCTCGCCGAGAATGCCCATGATGCCGCCGGCGCGATGCACGTCCTCGACATGCACGTCGGCGACCGACGGCGCGACCTTGCACAGCACGGGCACGCGGCGCGACAGGCGGTCGATGTCCTGCATGGTGAAGGCCACCTGCCCTTCATGGGCGGCGGCGAGCAGATGCAGCACGGTGTTGGTCGAGCCGCCCATCGCGATGTCGAGGGTCATCGCGTTCTCGAACGCCTTGAAATTCGCGATGTTGCGCGGCAGCACCGAGGCGTCGTCCTGCTCGTAATAGCGGCGGACAAGATCGACGATGGTGTGGCCGGCCTCGACGAACAGGCGCTTGCGGTCGGCGTGGGTCGCGACCACCGAGCCGTTGCCGGGCAGCGCAAGGCCAAGCGCCTCGGTCAGGCAGTTCATGGAATTGGCGGTGAACATGCCCGAGCAGGAGCCGCAGGTCGGGCACGCGGAGCGCTCGATCACCTTGACGTCCTCGTCGCTGACCTTGGAGTCGGCCGCGGCAACCATGGCGTCGATGAGGTCAACGGCCTTGGTCTTGCCCTGCAGCTTGACCTTGCCGGCCTCCATCGGGCCACCCGAGACGAACACGGCGGGGATGTTGAGCCGCAGCGCCGCCATTAGCATGCCGGGCGTGATCTTGTCGCAGTTGGAGATGCAGACGAGGCCATCGGCACAGTGCGCGTTGGCCATGTACTCGACGCTGTCGGCGATCAGCTCGCGCGACGGCAGGCTGTAGAGCATGCCGTCATGGCCCATGGCGATGCCGTCGTCGACCGCGATGGTGTTGAACTCTTTCGCCACGCCGCCGGCCTGCTCGATCTCGCGCGCAATGAGCTGGCCGAGGTCCTTGAGGTGGACGTGGCCGGGCACGAACTGGGTGAAGGAGTTGACGACCGCGATGATCGGCTTGCCGAAATCCGCGTCCTTCATGCCGGTCGCGCGCCAGAGGCCGCGGGCACCCGCCATGTTGCGGCCGTGGGTGGTGGTGCGGGAGCGATAGGCTGGCATGGCGGTTTCCGTCCTCGGGTTTGGGTGCCTCAGCGGGAAAATATGGAGCCGCCTCAGGCCTTTCCGGCCGGATAGCGCACGGGCTGGGCCGGTGCAACGGGAACTTGGGCCGGACAGGGCCGGATCGGCCTTTCGCAGGCCTCCCCTGCTCCCGGCGCGGGCTATCGCAAGGTCGCGTCAGCGCCGGACAGACGCTGTAGCTAGCGCTTCGGCTTGGGCAGCACAATTCTCCCCTGGGAGGCAATGCCACCCCACTTGGCGGACCAGCCGATTTCCGAGGCCGAGGATGGCTCAATGCTTGTCTGACCTCGAGCGCCCTGCAGCGCAAACAGGGCACCCTGAGGATCGACACATCGTGCGATCCAGCAGCCATCGGGCAATTCGATCGGACCCTGGAGGATCCGGCCTCCGCCAGCATTCACATGTTTCGTGGCAGCACCGATGTCGTCGACATTGAAGTAATGCAGCCAGCTCGGCTGCGCTACGCTCGGAAGTTTGGTGAGCATGCCGCCGACCGTCTGCCCACCCGCCGAAAACAATTGATACCAGGCCGCTGGTTCGCTTTGAGCGTCGGCCTTCTGCCAGCCGAATAGTTCTCTGTAGAAGTCGAAGATCACGGCCCGGTCGGCGGCCAGTAACTCATGCCAGCCTACGCGCCCCGGCTCGTCCAGCCGGCCCGGTTTCCGTCGGCCATAGGTTGGTTCTTTGATCAGCCCGAACGTCGCCTTCTGCGGATCGGCAACGACTGCGATGCGGCCAATATTGGTGTCGGTCGGCGGCACAAGGATCGTGCCTCCGAGACGCCTGATCTGCGCGGCGGTTGCGTCCAGGTCGTCGACGGCGACGTATCCCATCCATCTCGGCGTCGCCCCCAATCTCCGCCCCTCTTCCGGGATATCCATAAGTCCGCCCAGCGGAGCGCCGCCGCTACGAAACACCATGTAAGGCAGTTCCGGGGTCGACTCATCCTTGACGCCCCAGCCGAGAGCCTTGCGATAAAATGCGCCTGCCGCCGCGACATCCGTGGTCAGGAGTTCATACCAAGCGAAACGCCCTGATTGATCTGCCACGCGGATCTCTCCGTTTAGGATTCGATGCGCTTGCGGCACTGCACCAAGCTGCACGCGCACCAAGAGCGCCGATCGTTGATGCCTTGCGTCAACTGGCCGTGCCGATGCCGTTCATGAAGATGAATACATTCTGAACGCGCAACGCCGCGCTTTTGTGCGCGTAATTCTTGCTCGTGTTATTTCCTGAGCGTAGACTTACCGCGGCTGGGATGCTTCTTGCAATGCTCGGAGGTTTGACCATGCGGCAGGCGAAGAGGACGTCTAAAGGGAAGAAGCGAGTCACCAAAGTCGCCGTGCCGGCGTTCGGAGCCGCAGGGTTGACGTTCTCGCTGGCGGGAGGCGCATCGGCGTCCGCCGTGCCGACACCCGACGTACAACAATTGCCGCACCTTGGAACAGGTCAGGCAATCACGCTCGATGAAGAGGAAATGGCTGACGTCAGCCTCGCCACCTTCCATCTCTTCGACAAGGAAAACGCCGGCAGCCGCGTGCAGCTGGCATGGCGCGGATGCGGCGGTTGCCGCGGCTGCGGAGGCTGTCGGGGTTGCCGTGCTTGCCGATGTGGCGTCGGTTGCCGATGTGCAGGTTGTGCAGTCGGCTGTGGCGTTGGTGTGATCGGATGCGCCGTATCATGCGCAGGTTGCTGCGCATCGTGGGGCCGCTGCCGCTGGTGCTAAATCGCGGCGCGCTCCGAATGTCAAATTCACGGGTTGATGGATCATTGGCCGGCCTCGGGAAAGGGGCCGGCCAATTGCTTGATTTCGCTACGATGGTTGCATCGGCGGCTTGCGGGTGACAGCTGAATTCGTTTCAATTCTCTGGGAAAATGCCCGGCGCGCGGTCGCGACGATCGGTCTTGCGCCGAGGATCCCGCGTGACGGCAACAGGATCAGCGTGCTGACTCAATGACTGCAACTCGCAAGACCCGCGTTGCGCGGCAGACCCGCAAAGACGTTCTCCGATTTGCACCGAACTTCACCGCTTACGTCCTGCTTCCCGATGCGGTTTGCCTCTATTCCGAGGATCGCAAGTTCTTCCTGCACGGCGAGCTCTACTGTGCCTTGGCCTCCGCGATCGGAAAACATGGCAAGGCTTGGCCGGAGATCATTCGCCAGCTCTCGAGGCACTTTCCGGCCGACAAGATCGAGGAAGCGATCAAGCGGCTCCTCGATCGCCGATATATCGTTGCGCGGACCTCGAAAGCGTTTGACGATGCCGTCGGCGGTTTCCTGGCAAGCCTCGGCATGCCCCTGGAGATCGCGGAGCAAAATCTTCGCGATTGCCCGGTGCAGGTCGAGGCAATTGACGTCAAAGGCGCCAAGGAACTGACCGCAGCGTTGAGCAAGCTCGGTGTTCAAATCGCCAAGCGAGCGCCGAAGCTCACGATCACGCTGGCGAACGACTATCTCGATCGGCGACTCGCCGAACTGAACCAGGAACGTGTGGCCGGCAAGACGCCCTGGTTGCTGGTCCAGCCATCCGGCCCGTTTCCGCTGGTCGGGCCTGTGTTCAAACCGGGCGAGAGCGCCTGCTGGACCTGCCTGTTCGATCGCATGATCCGCAACCGGGAGATCAAGGGGTTTCTCGACCGGGGACCGGCGCGCGCGGTTGCCACATCGCCGCTCGTCAGAGAAAGCGTCGGCCAGACTGGAATCCATTTTGCAGCCGTCGAGATCGCCAAGGCAATTGCCTCGGGCTTTCGCACCGATCTGCGTGACCACATCGCCAGCTTCGACCTGACCGGCGCCGCCATCGCCAAGCACTACGTGACGCGACGTCCGCAATGTCCGACCTGCGGCAGCAGGAAGCTGAACAACCCGCGCCGATCTCCGGCCCTGGTCGAGATTGCCGAGGGCAAGAGGCTCGTCATGACCAGCGGTGGATACCGCACCGTGACATCGCGCTCGACCGTGTCGCGCTTCCGCAAGCATGTGAGCCCATTGACGGGCGTGGTGTCCAGGCTCGAACGAATCGACGTCGACCTGCCGATGAACACCAACTATTTCGCCCAGCATAATTTCTCCGCACCGGCCCACAGCATCGACCAGCTCAGGTCCGGATTGAGCGGCGGCAGCTTTGGCAAGGGCTCGACCGCCGAGCAGGGCGAAGCCAGCGCGCTGATGGAATCGATCGAGCGCTATTCGGGCATTTTCCAGGGCGATGAGATCAGGACGACGCGTCGATTTGCCGATTTCGCGCCTGGCGAGGCGCTTCTTCCCAACGATGTCCAGCTCTTCAGCGAAACGCAGTTCAAGAACAGGTTTCTCCAGCGACCGGACGATCCTCATCCGGTGCCCGAGCCGTTCGATCCATCGACGAGGACCGAGTGGTCGCCGGTCTCATCGCTGCGCGACAAACGCTTCAGATATCTGCCGACGGGCCTCCTGTATTTCTTTTATGGCGGCTTTCATACGGATTCCAACGGCTGCGCGGCCGGCAACACCCGCGACGAAGCGATTGTCCAGGGCTTCCTCGAACTGATCGAGCGCGATGCCTACGCGATCTGGTGGTACAACCGGGTGCAGCGCGCCGAGGTCGATCTCGAGCAGTTCGACGATTTCTATGTCCGGGATCTCCAAACTCAATTTGCAGAAGCCGGTCGCAAGCTTTGGGTGCTCGACATCACCACCGATCTCGGCATTCCGACTTACGTGGCGATCATGCACTGGATGCAGAATGGACACGAGAATATCGAGTTCGGTTCCGGCGCGCATTTCGACCGCCGTATAGCGCTGCTGCGCTCCCTCACCGAGCTGACCCAATTCATGTCGGTCGGCATGATGGGCGGCGCGAGCGGCGAGAAGCCGACCCTCGACGGTGTCACACCGCTGCGCCTGGAAGACTACCCGTTCCTGATACCGAGCGATCGCCCTATCGTCCCCCCGGCGCCGAGCCTCAAGCTTCACGACAATACACGAGACCAGGTCATCGCCTGCGTCGAGATCGCCGCCCGTGCGGGCTACGATTTCCTGGTCCTCGACCAGACACGTCCCGACGTCGAGGTTCCGGTCGTCAGAGTGCTCGTTCCCGGCCTGCGTCATTTCTATCGCCGCTTCGCACCGGGCCGCCTTTACGATGTGCCGGTGAAGCTCGGATTGTTGGACCGGCCGCGACCGGAAAGCGATCTGACTTCATTCCTTCCACACACCTGAAGGGTTGCTCTTCGTGCGCGCTCCCCGGAAAAAGCCGACCAGGAAGATCGCGCCAGACATCGCCGCCCGATTGAGCCATCGCTTCTCCCTCCAGATGCAGCCGGACGGAAACATCGCCGCCTTTCTGGACGACTATTCCGTCAACCTCGGACAATTCAGCGCCGCCGCGATGGACCGCGCGCGAGATCTGAACACCGGGCTTCCGCTCGCTTCGTTTGCGGGCAAGAGCATCGTCGCCAGGGAAATCGACGCCCTGGTGCATCGCCTGGCGCGGCAGGGGCTTCTGGAATACCGCCTCTCCTCTTCGCGTAACACGCAGGACTTCGTGGTCATCGAGCCTCAAGTCCCCGACTACTGGCCGCGGCGCGCGAAGCTGGGCAATCGGGACACCGTTGTGTTGTCGCGCTTTGCCTTTCTGCGCCGGCGCGGCAATGAAATGGTGCTGGAATCGCCGCGCGCCGGCGCGCTGTTCCGGATTGGCGATCCCGCCATCGCCGCCACCCTTGCTGCGCTGTCGCGGCCTCAGAAGATCGGCAAGCTCAACCGGAAGATAGCGTCCTCCACCGTCCCTCTGCTCGAACTGTTGCTCGACAGCCAGATCCTGCTCAAGCTCGATGCGAAAGACGGACAAGGCCTGCGGGTGAACGAAGGCGACGGCAACCTCGTACTCTGGGATTTCCACGATCTGGTGTTTCACACGCGGAGCACGGAGGGTCGGCAAGCCAACCCGGTCGGCGCCGCCTTCACTTATGCGAACGTCGTTCCGCCGTCGCCGGCGGTGCGTGCGCCCTGGGCCGGCAGCAAGATTGACCTGCGCGAATTCTCCTCCCCGGAACCGCACTCACGCTTCCCGGAGCTGTTGCGCGAACGCCATTCAACACGGGATTTCGACGACAAGAATCCGGTCACGCTCGGCGAACTCGCGCAGTTTCTCGACACCACCGCGCGCGTCGTGTCCGAATGGAAGAGCGGGCCGTATTTCGAGGGCGGTCCCGAGGTCACCTACAGCACAAGGCCTTATCCGTCGGCGGGCAGCGCGTACGAGCTGGAATTGTACCTTACCGTCGCCAACTGCGACGGGCTTGCGCGCGGACTCTACCACTATGATGCAGGGAGCCACGCGCTGGTCGCGATCAGCGCTTCCGCCCAACAACTCCAGGCGCATTTGGCGGCCGCCCAGTTCGCCATGGACGCTCCGGGTCAGCCACAAATCCTCATCACGATCGCTGCGCGTTTTGCGCGGGTCTCCTGGAAATACAGCTCAATCGCATATTCGTTGATCCTGAAGGATGTCGGCAGCCTGATTCAGACGCTTTACCTGGCGGCGACCGATATGGGCCTCGGCGGCTGCGCCATTGGCAGCACGAACATCGATCTGTTCGCGAAAATGACGGAGTTGGAATTCCATATCGAGGGCCCGGTCGGTCAATTCGCGCTCGGGCGCGGCAGGACGCCGGAGGTCGAAGGCTAGAAGCGGCGGCAAAACGGCGAACGGCTCAAGCCAGTCGCGCTATTGCAGCGTCGGATCGAGCCGGTCGCGCAGCCAGTCGCCGATGACGGAGACCGCCAGCGTCGTGACCACAATGGTCGTGGCTGGCGCCAGCATGATCCAGGGCGCCCGGGTCAGGTATTCGCGCCCGTAGCCGACCATGTTGCCGAGGCTGGTCATCGGCGGCTGCACGCCGAGGCCGAGGAAGGACAGGCCCGATTCCATCAGGATCACCTCGGGGAACACCAGCGTGGTCGAGACGATCAGGGTGGAGGCGATGTTGGGCAGGATGTGCCGCAAGTAGATCCGCGCCGGCGTCGCCCCTAGCTGGCGGACGGCTGCGGCGTAACCTTGCGCATTGGCGGAGATGGCAAGGCCGCGCGCGATGCGGGCATAGCGCTCCCAGCCGAAGAGGCCCATCAGGCCGATCAGCAGCGGCAGCGAATTGCCGAAGAAGGCGAGCACGGCCAGCGCCATGATCAGGAACGGCATGCTGGCCTGGAAGTCGGTCAGCATCAGCACGAGCTGCTCGACCACCCCGCGGAAATGCGCGGCGAAGAAGCCGAGCGTGGTGCCGACCACGGCCGAGATCGCGGTCGCGCCGAAGGCGATCAGCAGCGAGATGCGGATCGAGACCAGGAGGCGCGACAGCACGTCGCGGCCGAGTTCGTCGGTGCCGAGCCAATGCGCGATATTGCCGGGCGCGGAGAGCCGGTTGCGCAGGTCGAGCTGGGTGAAGCCGTAAGGCGCGATCTTCTCGGCGAAGGCCGCGATCACCAGCATCGCGACGATCCAGATGATCGCGAGCGCGACCGAGACCGGGATCGCCGGCAGGCTGATGCGGCGGCGAACGGCGCTGTCCTTCAGCGTGGCGTCGGTCATGCGTGCGCTCCCTTGGCGCGCAGGCGCGGATCGAGGAAGCCGTAGAGGAAGTCGACGATCAGGTTGGACGTCACCATGGTCAGTGCGACCAGCAGCAGGATGCATTGCACGACGGCGAGGTCGCGGTTGGCGACGGCGACGACGAGCAGGCGCCCCACTCCCGGCCAGGCAAACACGCTTTCGACCACGACCGCGCCCGCGATCAGCGTGCCCACCATGAAGCCGAGGATGGTGACGGTCGGGATCGCCGCGTTCGGCAGCGCGTGCGACGTCACCACCTTGCGCCACGGCACGCCCTTGGCCGACGCCGTGCGGATATAGGACTGGCCGAGCACCTCCAGCATGGCGCTGCGGGTGAAGCGCGCCAGCACGGCGGCGCCGCCGAGGCTGAGTGTCGTGATCGGCAGGATGGCGTGGCGCCAGCTATCCTGTCCGCCCGAGGGCAGCCAGCCCAGCTGCACGGCGAAGACGAGCACGAGCAGCAGCGCCAGGACGAAGCTCGGCACGGTGAAGCCGGCGACCGCCGTGATCATCACGGCGCGGTCGATGGCGGAGCCCCGATGCAGCGCGGCATAGATGCCGGCGGGAATGCCGAGCGCGACCTTGAACACGAAGGCCGGCAGCGTCAGCGCAAGCGTGGCCGGGATGCGCTCCAGCACCAGCTCGATCGCGGGCCGACCGTCGCGCATGGAGCGACCGAGCTCGCCCTTGGCAATGGCGCCGAAGTAATCGAGATACTGGAACCAGATGGGATCATCGAGGCCCCAGGCCTTGCGGAAGGCCGCGAGGACTTCCGGCGGCGCCTCCGGACCCAAAATCATCAGCGCGGGATCGCCGGATAGCCGCAGCACGACGAAGGCGAAGGTGACGACGAGAACGATCGTCAGGGCCGCGCGTCCAATGCGAATGGCGAAATAGCGTCCCATCAGGCCGCGTCCCGCGTTTCGGCCTGCGGCCCCGTGACGAGATGGCAGGCGACCTGCCTGTCACTGCCGACCGCTGAGAGCGCCGGCACCTCGCTCTTGCATCGCGCAATAGCGCGCGGGCAGCGCGGGTGGAAGGCGCAACCGTGAGGCCGCGCGGCCGGGTTCGGCGGATCGCCTGAAAGCACGATGCGGCCCGCACTGCGGCGGCCGGGTGCGGGTGATGCCGAGACCAGTGCCTGTGTGTAGGGATGTTCGGGGCGCGCAAAGAGATCGTCGGCGCTGCCGATCTCGACGATGCGGCCGAGATACATCACGGCGACGACATTGCTGATCTGGCGGACGACGCGCAGATCGTGGCTGATGAACAGCAGTGTGAGCCCAAGTTGCGCCTGGAGGTCGCACAAAAGGTTCACCACCTGCGCCTGGATCGAGACATCGAGCGCGCTGACCGGCTCGTCGCAGACCAGGAAATCCGGCTTGGTCGCCAGCGCCCGCGCCAGCACGATGCGCTGGCGCTGCCCGCCGGAGAGCGCGCCCGGATAGCGCGCGCCATGCGCGGGTGTCAGCTCGACCGCGCGCAATAGTTCGCGCACGCGATCCTCGCGCTCAGCGAGTGTGCCGAGGCCGTGAATGTCCAAGGGCTCGCGGATCTGGGTGGCGACCGGAAGGCGGCGGTCCAGTGCGCCCAGCGGATCCTGGAAGATCATCTGCATGCGCGCCCGCTGCGCGCGCCACGCAGCCGTTCCCGGCGCGGCCATCGGCTTGCCGCCGAACCGCACTTCGCCGCGATCAGGCGGCTCGAGGCCGAGCACGATGCGGCCGGTGGTCGATTTGCCCGAGCCGGACTCGCCGACGAGGCCGAGCGTCTCGCCCCTGGGAATGGTCAGCGACACGCCGTCCACGGCATGCACGGCGGTAGCTCGGCCGAACATTCCGGAGCGCATGGAATAGCTGCGCGAGATCGAGGACACCTCGACGAGCGGCGCGCTCATTCGGCGGCGATCCCGAGCAGCGCGCGGCGCGAGGCTTCGGCCCGGATGCAGGCGACCGCGCGATCCTCCGCGATCGGCGCGAGCGTCGGCACGCCAAGGCCGCACGCCTCGGCTGACAGCGCACAGCGCGGCGCGAAGGCGCAGCCATCAGGCATGTGCGCTGGATCGGGCACGGTGCCGGGAATGGCGGTGAGACGGCGGCGCGGCCCGTCGAGCGGCGGCAGCGCGCCGATGAGGCCCTGAGCATAGGGATGCACGGGATCGGCAAAGAGCTGGTTGCTCGGCGCCTGCTCGACGATGCGGCCGGCATACATCACCGCGACGCGATCGCAGTTCTCGGCGACGACGCCGAGGTCGTGGCTGATCAGCACCATCGCCATGCCCATCTCGCGGCGGATGGTGGAAAGCAGCTCCAGAATCTGCGCCTGGATGGTGGCATCCAGCGCCGTGGTCGGCTCGTCCGCGATCAAGAGATCGGGATTTCCTGCGAGCGCCATCGCGATCATGATGCGCTGGACCTGGCCGCCGGAAAATTCGTGCGGATAGGCGGACAGCCGCCGCGCCGCATCGGGGATGCCGACCAGATTGAGCAGCCGCAGCGCTTCCGCTCTGACCGCTTCGCCCTGGAGATCGCGATGCAGCGCCAGGGCCTCGCAGAGCTGCTTGCGGATGGTGAGCACCGGATTGAGCGCGCTCGCCGGATCCTGGAAGATCATGGCGACCCGCCCGCCCCTGACCTGATCGAGCTCTGAGGCCGGCGCCCCGAGGATCTCGCGCCCGTCGAGCCGCACCGAGCCCGAGACCTTCGCGTGCGGCGGCAACAGGCCAAGCGCGGCTAGCCAGGTTACCGACTTGCCGGAGCCGGATTCGCCGACGAGGCCGAGGGCCTCACCCTTGCCAAGAGTGAGATCGACGCCGCGTAACACCGCGACGCCGTTGAAGGCGACGCCGAGGTCCCGGATGCTGACCAGCGGCGACACCGCTTAGGCCTCGAAATTGCCGGCGCGGAAATCCATCGCGAAAGCCGGCGACGCCTTCCACTTGATCGATTTCGGCTTGGCGGTGAAGGTCGCGTTCTGGTGCAGCACCGTATAGGCGGGGTCCTCGCGCTCAGCGATCTCGAGCATGCGATGGAATGCCTTCTTGCGCGCAGCGCGGTCCGTCGAGGTTTCCAGGAACTCCGACAGCTTGTTCAGCTCGACGTTGGTCCATTCGCCGATCTGCTGCTGCTGGCCGTTCGGTCCGTGCTGGGCGACCAGTGAGGAGACGGGATCGTTGAAGGCGGCCGAGTTCGACCAGTCGCGCACGGCGCGGGTCGGCGCACGCTCCATGATCTGCGACCAGTTCTCCTTGGTCTCGATTTGCACGTTGAGGCCGACCGACTTCCACATCTCGACCAGGATCTGCGCGGTCGCGACCTGATTGGTGTAGTAATTGTTGAGCAGGCGGTACGGAATCGGATCGCCCTTGTAATTGGCCTGCTTGAGCAGATCCTGCGCGAGCTTGGGATCGTAGGCCGGCACGCTCCAGTCGGCGTTGAACATGTCGCCGTAGAACTCCCACTGCAGGCCCTTCGGCACGCGGGTGCGGCCGGCCCACAGGCTGTCGACAATCGCCTGGCGCTCGATGGCGTGGGTGAAGGCGCGCCGCACCAGCGGATTGGCGAGCACGGCGTGGTTCTTGTCGAACACGGTCAGGCGGTGATTGAGGATGGTGCCGCCCTGCACTTCGAACGCCGCGTTCTTCTCGATACCGGCGATCTGGTCCGGCGGGATGTCGCAGGCGAACTGGTATTCGCCCGAGAGCAGGCCGTTGATGCGGCTTGCGACTTCAGGGACTTCGAGGAAGCGGATGCGCTTGAGCGGCGGACGGCCGCCCCAATATTCGTCGTGCGCTTCCAGCGTCAGCGACACGTCGGGCCTGAGCTCGACCACCTTGTACGGGCCGGTCGTAACAGGCTTGCGCGCCCAGTCGAGATAGCTTGCGGATTCTTCCCAGGCGCGGCGGTTCATGATGTCCGGACCGTAGCGCTGGAGCCGGCCTTCGATCGTGACGTCGGGCGTCGCGTTGTAGAAGCGCACGGTGTATTTATCGACGGCATCGACGCGCACGAGGTCCGGCCAGATGCGGCGGGCGACGGCGGGCACGTCCGGCGGCAATTCCTTGCCCGGGCGCGGCGTCGGAATCTTCTCGAAGGCCTGGATGGTGGTGCGGCTCTTGGCCTCGGTCTCGCCGAACATGCGCTCGCGGCTGAAGGTGAAGACGACGTCCTCGGCCGTCAGCTCGTCGCCATTGTGGAACTTGACGCCCTGGCGCAGCTTCAGCTCGACCGTCTGGTCGTCGATGCGGCGCCATTCGGTCGCAAGACCCGGCACGGCCTCGAGGTTGCCGCGCCAGTTCTTCGAGATCAGGCCTTCCCAGATCGAGGAGAAGAACACGCGCTCGCCGACATTGGACTGCTCGCGCAGCACGTCGAGCACGTTGGCGTTGGTCACTTTCTGCACGGCGATCGTGACCGAGGGACGATTGTCGCCCTGCGCGATCGCAAAGCGCGGCAGCAGCAGTGTGCCAGCGGCCGCGCCGCCGGATTTCAGGATGGTGCGACGGGTGAACTTGCTCATGACGATAACCCCTGCCCTTTGTGGGATCGGCTATTCCGCGAGACCGAGCGCGGCGAGATGCGCGGCGCCAGCGCGAACGTGGTCGTGGTTGCGCAGCTCGAGGATCAGCCGCGGATTGGACGTCAGCCGGCCAAGTGCGCGGAACACGGCGACCCACGGGATGTTGCCTTCGCCCGGCGCCCAGTGGCGGTCGGCAAAGCCGTCGGTGTCCTGGAGATGGACATGCGTCAACATGTCACCGGCGGTTTCGACGTAGTAGTCGACCGGCGGCGCGCCGGTGGAGATGTGGGCGTAGTTGGCGTGGCCGGTGTCGAGCGAGACGCGGACCTTGCTGCTTTCGAGCGCCTTGGCGAGCCGCACGCGGTCGCGCGGATCCTTGTCCTCGATGTTCTCGATCACGATCTCGCAGCCGGTCGTCTCGGCGCGTGCGATCACCTCGGCGAGCGTCGCCTTGACGCGCTCGACGAGATTGCTGCGGTTGTCGGGAGAGAGATCGAGATTGTTGTAATCCCAGGTCGTGAACGGCGAATGGATCACCATCTGTGTCGCGCCGAGGAACTCGGCGGCATCGAGGCCCTGAAGCAGGCGCTTCGTCACGGCCTGGCGGATCATCGGATCGTGGCTGTCGATCTTGAAACCCCAGAACGGGCCATGAATGCCGAGACGGCCGGTGTGGCCCGACAGCATCTGCTTGATCTCGGTCGCGGTGCTGCGCCAGTCGCTGTCGAGCAGGTCGGCGCGGAAGAAATCCTGGATTTCGAGATCGCGCTGCCGTTCCAGAAGCCAGTCGCGGTGGGCGGGGATCGATTTGATGGACAACGCAGCGCCCAGCACCGGCTTCGACATGGCTTGCTCCCTTGACCGTCGGCGATGACGGGAGCAGCGCTAGACCAGTTCAATGACAGGCCCGTGAAACCGAGATTCCGCAGCGTCGAGCAGATGTGGACATCCCGCGCATCGCCAGCATCGATGTTGTGCAGCGGCGCTGGGGCCGATGCAGGCACGTGCAACTTGCCACAGAAGCAAGTTGAATCGTGTCCGTAGTGATCCGGAATGGAATCCTATTTCGATGTCGCGTACATCGCGGGACATCGATCGGCGGCCACTTCCAGGGGCATCACCCTCTGATCGCGCAACATGGGGTTGGGGGACCACATGGAGCGGGGGATTGAAGGCTGGGGCAAGGTGACGAGGTCCGGACTCCTAGGCACTCCGGACCTCGGAACTTTCAGCATCGAATGCAGTTTCGCGCCGCCGGCTTGATCAGCCGCGCGGCGCGAAATCGTTTCAGGCTGCCCTATCCGATCAGTATTTGCCCGATCGGATCATTTCGGCACGTTCCGCTCGAGATCCTCGAGCCAGGCCGCCGCACTCGAATCCGATGGCGCGCGCCAGTCGCCGCGCGGCGACAATGAGCCGCCGGACGAGACCTTCGGTCCGTTCGGCATCGCCGATCGCTTGAACTGGCTGAAGGCGAAGAAGCGGCGCAAGAACACCTCCAGCCATCGCCGGATCTCGGGAAGATCGTAGGCCCTGCGCTTGTCGGCCGGGAATGCCGGCGGCCATTCGCCGCTGGCGACATCCTTCCAGGCGTGCTGCGCCATGAAGGCGATCTTGGACGGCCGCAGGCCGAAGCGCAGCGTGTAGAACAGGTTGAAGTCCTGCAGCTCGTAGGGGCCGACGGACGCTTCCGTGCTCTGCGGCGTCTCGCCGGGCTTGACCGGAACCAGCTCAGGCGAGATCTCGGCCGACAGGATCGACGCCAGCGTCTTGTTGACGTCGCCTGAGAACTGTTCTGAGGCGATCACCCAGCGGATCAGATGCTGGATCAGCGTCTTCGGCACCCCCGCATTGACATTATAATGCGCCATCTGGTCACCGACGCCGTAAGTGCACCAGCCGAGCGCGAGCTCGGAGAGATCGCCGGTGCCGATGACGATGCCGCCGTGATGATTGGCGAGCCGGAACAGATAGTCGGTGCGCAGGCCCGCCTGCACGTTCTCGAAGGTGATGTCGTAGACCTTCTCGCCCTTGCCGAAGGGATGACCGATGTCCTTCAGCATCTGCGTCGCCGTGGTGCGGATGTCGAGTTCCTGCCAGGTCGTTTTGAGCGCCTTCATGAGCGCCAGCGCGTTGGTCTTGCTCTCGCTGCCGGTGGCAAAGCCCGGCATGGTGTAGGCCAGGATGTTTTCGCGCGGCAGGCCGAGCAGATCGACCGCCTTGGCGGCGACGATCAGCGCGTGGGTGGAATCGAGGCCGCCGGAGACGCCGATCACGACGCGCTTGGTGCCGGTGGCGCGCATGCGCTGCACGAGACCTGCGACCTGGATGTTATAGGCCTCGTAGCAATCCTGCTCGAGCAGGCTCTCGTCGCTCGGCACGAATGGAAAGCGCTCGATCCTGCGCTGGAAGCCGATGTCGGCCGCCGGCGGCTTCAGGGCAAAGGTGATCCTGCGATAGAAGCCTTCGCGCTGGCGGCGGTTGTCGTCGAACGTGCCCATGAGGGCACGTTCCTGCCTCAGCAGGTCGAGATCGACGTCGGCCGTGGTGATCTGGCCGCCCTGGCGGAACCGCTCGCCCTCGGCCAGCAGCACACCGTTCTCGTAGATCGAGGTCTGGCCGTCCCAGGCCAGATCCGTGGTGGATTCGCCGGCCCCCGCGGCGGAATAGACGTAGGCCGCAAGGCAGCGCGCCGAGGTCGACTGGCATAGCAGCGCGCGCGAGCGCGCCCGGCCGATCGTGATCGGGCTGCCCGACAGATTGATCAGCACGCTCGCGCCGGCGAGCGCCAGCTCCGAGGCCGGCGTCACCGGGATCCACATGTCCTCGCAGATCTCGACGCCGATAGTCAGGCCCGGCACGTCCTCGGCCGCAAACAACAGGTCGGCGCCGAACGGTGCGTGCAGCCCGCCGAAGGTGATCGTCTCTCCGGCGAGACCGGCGCCGGAGGCGAAATGCCGTCCCTCGTAGAATTCGCGGTAGGTCGGCAAATAGCTCTTCGGCACGACGCCGAGGACATTGCCGCGATGGATGACGACGGCGCAATTATAGATGCGGTTGCCGAACCGCAGCGGCGCGCCGACGATCAGGACGGTCATCAGCGCCGAGGAGGCCTCGACGATCGCGGCGAGCCCGCGCTCGACCGCATCGAGCAGCGGATCCTGCTTCACGAGATCCTCGATCGCGTAGCCGGACAGGCACAGCTCGGGAAACACGGCGACCGCCACCGACTGCTCGTGGCAAGCATTCGCCGCCTCCAGCACGGCCTTGGCGTTGGCCGAGGGATCAGCGACATGGGAGGTGGTGACGCAGGCCGCCACGCGCGCAAATCCGTGGGCGTAGATCGAATGGAAAGTCATCGCGTACCCTTAAATCTCGTCACGGCCGGTGCCGACGGCTCTGGACTCTATGTAACCCATCGACCCCGCTCCGTGCAGGCCATCCGCCATCATGCATAACGGATTTGCGCGCCGGCCCGGCCGGCGCCTGGCGCGGTCAGGCGCTGCGGGCCAGCACGCCCGAGAGGTCGTCGAGCAGCCATTCGGCGATCCGCGGCCAGGCATGGGCGTGGGTCCGCGCACCCATGAACAGGCCGAGATGATCGCTGGGCTCGGAGGCCGCCGCGATGAAGGCTGGCGGCGTGCCGACGAGGTTGGCGGTGGCGAGCGCCTGTGATGCCGGCACCACATCGTCGTCGAGCCCGGCCAGCAGGAAGAGCGGCGCCCTGACGTTCTTCAGATCGACCGCACGGCCGAGAGCGGTGAAGCTGCCGGCGGCAATCCGGTTTTCGCGGAATATCCAGTTGACGATCTCGAGATAATACCTGCCGGGCAGGTTGAGCGTCTCACTATTCCAATGATCGAAGCGTGCGAGCAGCGCCCCGCCCTCCTCGTCGGTGAGGTCCTTCTGCAAGGCGGCTGCGATGTCCTCGCGGCTCGGCGCCTTGGACCAGAACCGCAGCATCTCCTCGCCGCTGACATTGCCGCCGCCGCGCGCGACGAGCTGCTCGTAGACCAGCTCGGGCGCATTGCGGGCGAGGCGCGACAGCTCCGAGTCGATCGCAAGATCAACCGGCGCGCCTGCCAGCACCAGCCGCCGCACCTTGGCCGGAAAGCGCGCCGCATACAGCAGCGACAGCCAGCCGCCCTGGCACAGGCCGATCAGATCGACCGGCGCGCCGATCTCGTCGATGGCGAGGTTGAGATCGGACAGATAGCTGTCGATCGAGAGATAGCGCATGTCGGGCGTAGCCGAACGCCAGTCAGTGAGATAGACGCGGTCGATGCCGCCGCTTTGCAGGGACTGCACCACGCTGTGGCCGGGCGCGAAGTCGGCGATCAGGGCGCGATGCAGCGCATAGGGCGCACAGACCAGAGCCGGCTGGCCGGAGCGCGTTCGCGAACAATCGCGCAGGCGCATGGTCGCAAGCTCCAGCGCGACGGAGTTGGGTGTCGTCCATGGCAGGCTGCTGTCGTTCTGCTCCGGCGAGGCCCGCTCCAGCCACCAGAAACAGGCGTCCATGGCGAGCCGTGCCGCCGTGAACGGCCACTGCAGCGCCTCGTCCGGGACCGGTCCCGGTCCGCCCTTCTGTTTACCTGTCGTCTCCACCATGGCTATCTCACGGGCCTTACAGGAACGCCTCGAGGCTGACGACCGAAATGCCGAGCTCCCTGAAACTATGATGGGTCGCGGCCACGGAGCCGCCGAGATCGATGCCGCGGCAGGCGTCCTCGATGACGGCGACCTCGAACCCGGCCTTGCGGGCATCCTCCGCCGAGAAGCGGACACAGAAGTCGAGCGCGAGACCTGCGACGAACACGGTCTTCAGCTCGCGTTCGCGCAAATAGCCGAGCAGGCCGGTCGGCGTGCAATGGTCGTTCTCGAACAGCGCCGAATAGGAATCGATGCCGCGGCGAAAGCCCTTGCGCACGACGAGACTCGCGCAGGCGACGTCGAGGTCGCGATGAAATTCGGCGCCCGCCGTGCCCTGCACGCAATGCGTCGGCCACAGCACCTGGGTGCCGTAGCCGAGCGCGACGGTCTGGAACGGCTGCTTGCCCGCATGGTTCGGCGCAAAAGAGACATGGTCGCGCGGATGCCAGTCCTGGGTCAGCACCACATTGGCGAACTTTTGGGCAATCCGGTTGATCGCCGGGACGACCTTCTCGCCGCCGGGAACAGCAAGCGCTCCGCCGGTGCAGAAGTCGTTCTGCACGTCGATCACCAGCAGCACGTCGCGGTCTGTAATCTTCATTGCAGGGTCTCATTCCATCTGCCCGGCACTGGGGGTGCGGCACGCCCAATGTCGATCTTCCCGCGCTGCTTCGCAACCAACCAAGCGTAGCGCGTTCGGTTCAAATTGGCGGCCGATCGGGCCCGAAATGAAACGCTTTGCCCGCGTCCGTGTTGACTAGCCGCACCCAAGGGCGGATTCTCTGATATCCGCAGCATGCGGACTTGCGTCGATGGAGCGGAGGAAGAGGTTTCCCGCAGCTGCCAAGGCTGCGGAGGCCGGATGGTCATGACGATCGGCAGGACAGGACAGATTCTTCTCGCCGATATCGGCGGCACCAATGCGCGCTTCGCGCTGAGCCAGGACAGCGGAAGCCAGGGCGCTGGACCGATCGACTATGTGAAGGTGGCTGATTTTCCGACCGTCCGGGAAGCCATTGTCGATGTTCTCGCGCGCAGGACCGGCGGCGTGCCGCCGCAACGCGCGGTGCTGGCCGTGGCGGGTCCCGTCACCAACAACCGCTGCGTCATGACCAACAGCCCCTGGGTCATCGACGGCAACGAGCTCCAGCCCGCCCTCGGCATGGGCAGCGTGCATGTGCTCAATGATTTCGAGGTGGTGGCCTGGTCCCTGCCCGCCCTGGAGCCTGCCGACCTGATCCCGCTCGGCGGACAGGACGGCCTGCCCGGAGAGCCGTTGCTGGTGGTCGGGCCTGGAACCGGCTTCGGCGTCTCCTGCCTGGTCGAGCGCCACGGCGCACGGCTGGCCGTCGTGACCGAGGCGGGACACGCCACCCTGCCGGCGGAGAACGAGCGCGAGGAGCGCGTGATCGCCTGCCTGCGGCGACGCCTCGGTCATGTCTCCATCGAGCGCGGCGCGCTGTCCGGCTCCGGCCTCCAAAGCCTCTACGGGGCGCTGGCCGAGGTCGACGGCGCCCAGGTGCCGCATCGCGATGCCGCCGCCATCACCAAGGCGGCGCTCGAGGGCAGCTGTCCCGTCAGCCGCGCGACGCTGGAGATGTTCTGCGCCATCCTCGGCTCGGTCGCGGGCAATCTCGCGGTGACCTTCGGCGCCCGCGGCGGCGTCTACATCGCCGGCGGAATCGTGCCGCGCTTTCCGGAGTTCCTCGCAGCCTCCGCCTTCCGGGCGCGCTTCGAGGCCAAGGGCCGCTTCCAGGACTACTTGCGCAACATCCCGACGCGGCTGGTCACCAAGCCCGATGCAAGCTTCCTCGGCCTGAGGATGTTCGCCGACCACAATCCGGATTGAGGGACGCGCGACCTCTTCCGGTTCCAGTAATTCACAGCTGATTGCAATTCACACGCGGTTCCACGCAGGATCGTGCTTGCCCCTTCGTTTCCGATGAGAAACAATTCGCGCAGTGTGTAGCGTAGTTGCGGGGGCGTGACATGCGCAAGCAGGACCTAGGCTTCGACCATCACCGCTATCACCGCCTGCTGACCGAGGCGGACGACGAGGACAAGCGGCTCGCCCTGATCGAGCTCCTGATCGAGGAAAAGGCCCGCGACCGGCTTGCGGCGCAGCGTGCCTCGGACCGGGCCGCCATGACGGCTCACACCATCGCCACCGTGCTGAAGAACGGCCGCAGCTGAGGCTCGGCGATCCCGTAGCGGCGGTCGAATGCGCGATCGGATTGCGATTCCGTTAACGATCCCTCGAAAGCTCGCGTCAAACTTTTTGCTCTAAGAGTTCCCCTCACCTGATGCAATTCAGGATCAACACAAGGGGGGAATGAACATGAGCATGATATCGCTCACCGCGATGCCGGCTGCCACCGAAACGCGTATTGCCGATTCTGCCTTCAAAGCTATCCTGCTGTTCTGCTGCATGGGCCTCGTCGCCTCGTTCAGCCTGATGGCGCGCGGCATCGACCTCAGCGCCGGCCTGATGTGACGTTGAATTAGACTATTGGAATTAGATTATTGGAATGAGATTATTGCGCGGAATGGCCGCCCTCTCCCGGGCGGCCATTTTCGTTGGCGGCGCGTTCGCCGTCGCCAGCGCGGCGCCTTCGCCGTCGCTCAGTGCGGCGCCTTCACTGTTGCTTCCGGAAACATCGAATCGATCATCGCCTTGAGCTGATCGATCGAGATCGGCTTGCGCAGGATCGGCCTGCGCCGGAGCAAGGACGGCAGCAGCTCCGGCCCGTAGCCGGTGGCGAACAGGAACGGCTTTCCGCGGCGCTCGATCAGGTCGGCGACGGGATCGACGTAGACGCCCATCAGGTTGATGTCGAGGATGGCCATATCGTACTGCGCGGTCATGGCAAAGGCGCTGGCGTCGCGGACATTGTCCGCTTCCGCGACGACGTGGTGGCCGAGCTCCTCCACCATGTCGGCGATCATCATCCGGATCAACGCCTCGTCTTCGACCAGGAAAACGGAGAGTCCGTCCGCCATATCAACCCCGCAGTCAGCTTGCGAAGCTAATCATAACCGAATTGCGGAGAGGATTCACGAATTCGTGGCGGGCGCCGTTAATTCAGGCGCGCCCGATCCGATTCAACTTGATCAATCCAGTCCGCGCTCGTGGCTGAGGCGCACCATCTCCTGGATGAAGACCTGCTTCTGCTTGTCATCGAGGCTCGAATAGAGCGGCTCGGCGGCGTCGGCGACGTTGCGCTGGTCAGCGGCGCGGTCGATCAGGAATTGGGCCTCGTTGCGCATCTGCTCGATGATGTCGTCAGGGGGATCCCGCTTGGCCCGCGCAACCCGCAGGTTGAGCCGCTCCGCACCATTATGCCCGAGGTAGTGCATGGCGCTGGAGAAGCCGTACCAGTGCTTCTCCTGGTCGGGCGTGAGGTTCAGCTCGGTCTTGATCCGCTCGATATAGGAATCGCTGTTGGAGACGATCTGATCGGCGGTCAGCTGCGGCGCCCCAGTCTGCGTGAGAACCGTGACATCCTTATTGTCCTTGGCGTCCTGCGGCGCATTCCTGGCTTCCTTGGTCGCCTTGGCGCCCTTGCCCGCCTTGGCGCTCTTGGCATCCTTGGCCGCGCCCTGCTGCTTGGCGTCCTTGCTGGCATCCTTATTGGCATCCTTGGCGGCCGGCGCCTGATTGCCGTTGTTGCCGACGCCGAGCACGCCGGTGAAGACGCCGACCACGCCGCCGATCGCGCCACCGAGCACGCCACCGACCGGACCCGCGGCCTTGTTCCCGGCCGCCGCGCCGTCCTGAACGCCCTTGACCAAACCTTGAGCATTCGCCACCGCGGCGGCGCCGAGCAGCAGCGCGAGCACGGACCCCAGCGCGAACCATCGCCGCAAGTGAAGCCGCGCGGGCAGCGCCGGGTTGATCATTCTCGTCTCCATCGTCGATCTCTCGGGGTGGGAGCCACCCGCCGGTTGCAACTCTATCGTTTCCACCGCTTCGAGGTCCAGACGCAGCCGATCGCTGTCCACGCCCGAAAAGTCTTTCGCGCGAAGCGGTTACGCAGGCTTATCGGAAACTGCGGCGTAATTGCGCACGGAGCGTTCCAGGCGGGCTCGTGCGATGTGTGCGTCGCAATAGGATCGACCGCGGTTCAAGTCCGGCGCAGAAGGGCGCTAAGCATTGCGGCGCGTTCGGACGCAACGTTAGTTCTAGGCGCGAGCCGTTCGGTTTTCTCGACAGACGCGATCAATCATGATCTGATCGCGCTACCAATTTGCCGTCGAGCTGACGGCATCAATAAGAAACGTCGAACGACAAACTCCCAAAAGAATTCAAGAAGAGCTCGGAAGAGTTCAGAGGAAACACCAGAACAATAAAACACCCAAGCGAGGAAACGAGATGTCACGCAAGAAACTGACGCGACGTCAATTTGTGGCTGCCACTGCAATGTCCTCCGCGGCGCTGATCACGGCGCCCTATGTCCGGGGCGCTTACGCCGCCGGCAAACTCTCGATCGGCTTCTGGGACCATTGGGTACCGGGTGCCAACAAGACCTCCACCGACCTCGTCAACGAGTGGGCGGCCAAGGAGAAGGTCGAGGTCTCCATCGACTACATCACCAGCAACAACAAGAAGCTGGAATTGACCGTCGCCGCCGAAGCCCAGGCCAAGTCCGGTCACGACGTCCTGCAGATGCCGACCTGGTGGCCGCACGCCTATGCGGAGAATCTCGAGCCGGTCAACGACGTCATGGAGCCGATCCTCAAGCAGAACGGCGAAGTCAACGGCACCGTCAAATATCTCGGCCAGGCCGGCGGCAAATGGCTTGCGGTGCCCTCGACGATCGGCAGCCAGATCAAGGGCCCCTGCTCGCGCATCGATCTGATGAAGAAGCATGCCGGCATCGACGTGCAGGAGATGTATCCGGCCGGCAGCCCGCCGAAGGCCGACAACTGGACCATGGAGACGTTCCTGAAGGCGGCCGAGGCCTGCCAGAAGGCTGGCTTTGCGTTCGGCATCGGCCTCGGCGAGACCACCGACAGCGTCGACACGGCCGGCGCCATCTTCCAGTCGTTCGGTGCCGAGCTCGTCAACGCTAAAGGCGACATCACGGTGAAGACCGATCAGGTTCGCCAGGCCATGGAGTTCTACAAGAAGCTGATCGCGGTGCTGCCGCCGGACGCGCCGTCCTGGGACGATGCCTCGAACAACAAATGGCTGATCTCCGGCCGCGGTGCGATGATCCTCAATCCGCCGAGCGCCTGGGCGGTTGCCAAGCGCGATGCGCCCCAGGTTGCCGAGCAATGCTGGACGCACGGCTTCCCCGCTGGGCCCAAGGGCCGGTTCGCACCGTACCTGCCTTACTTCTGGGGCATCTGGAGCTTCGGCAAGAACAAGGAGGCCGGCAAGAGCCTGCTCGCCTATTTGTCCCAGCCGTCCTCAATCGAAAAGTTCGTCGCAGCGAGCGGTGGCTACGACCTGCCCGCCTACGCGAACATGACGACGCTGAAGACCTGGGCCGAGGAAGGCCCGCCCAAGGGAACGCTTTATCACTATCCCAATCCGCACAACCACCAGACGCTGTCGATCGCAGCGTCGCCGGCGCCGCCCAAGATCGCGCAGCAGATCTACTTCCAGGCGACGCTGACCAAGATGGCGCTGCGTTATGCGCGGGGTGAGACGATGGATCAGGCGCTCGCCTGGGCCGAAGGTGAATGCGAAGGCTTCATGCGGAGCTAGACCGGGACTGCGCCGAGGCGATTCACGCCACACGCGTATATCGCCTCGGCATCCCCATCCGCGCGACCGTGGAGCCGACCGGTATGGCTGGCTTCGCGGCTGGACAGTTTACGAAAAGCTGACCCAAGGACTCTGACATGGCCGATGTCGTCGTTGAGCAAGGTCGCGTCGCACGTGCGGGCGCGCGCAAGGGATCGGGCCTGCGCAACGCGCTGGGCCGAAAATCGACGGTCGCGTTCTTCCTGACGCTGCCGCTGATCCTCCTGATCGTGCTGCTCGTGCTCTATCCCGCCTTCTATTCGCTCTATCTGGCGACGCTGAACAAGGCGATGACGAAATTCGTCGGCCTTGGCAACTTCACCTTCCTGTTCAAGCGCGAGACGTTCTGGATGGTGGTGAAGCAGTCCTGCATCTTTGCGATCACCGCCGTGATCTTCAAGGCGCTGATCGGCTTCATCGTCGCGCATTTCGTCCATAACATTCCCGGCAAGAAGCAGCGCAAATGGCGCGGCATGCTGCTGGTGCCTTGGGTGATCCCGCCGGCGATGAGCACGCTCGCTTGGCTGTGGCTGTTCGACCCCTCCTACAGCGCCTTCAACTACACGCTCTCCTTCTTCGGTGTCGGGCCGATCCCCTGGCTCGGCGACACCTTCTGGGCGCGCTTCTCGGTCATCCTCGTCAACGTCTGGTACGGCGCGCCGTTCTTCCTGATCATGTATCTGGCGGCGCTGAAATCCGTGCCCGACCAGCTCTATGAAGCGGCGGCGATCGACGGCGCCAATTGGTGGCAGCGGATCTGGTACGTCACGTTGCCGATGATGCGCAACATCATCGCCATCACCACCCTGTTCTCGCTGATCGTCACCTTCGCCAATTTCGACATCGTGCGCATCCTGACCTCCGGCGGACCGCTCGATACGACGCATCTGTTCGCCACCTGGGCGTTCCAGGTCGGCATCCAGAGCAGCGACATTCCGCTCGGCGCCTGTGTCTCGTTGTTCATGGTGCCCATCCTCGCCGTCGCAGCGATCTTCATCCTGCGTGATGTCTCCAAACGGGGGAACGAAGCCTGATGAGCACCCTCGCAATCGACAAGGCCGGGCCTTCCCGCAAGGTCAAGTATGGCAGCATGAGCCGGGACCGCGCCTGGGCGCTGCGCTGGTCCTACTTCTTCCTCGTGCTGTTTGCGATCTTCTTCCTGACGCCGCCGGTCTACATGCTGATCACCTCGCTCAAGAGCAGCGCGGAGATCTCGGCGGCCACCAACCCGTGGTGGGTGTTTCACCCGACACTGTCCAACTATGCCGAGCTCCTGACCTCGAACCAGTTTTTGCGGTTCTTCTGGAATTCGTCGATCATCTCGATCACGGTCGTGATCGTCACGATGCTGATCAGCATCCCCGCGGCGTTCGCGTTGGCGCGGATGAAGTTCTGGGGTTCGGCGACGCTCGCGACTGGCGTGTTCCTGACCTATCTCATCCCGGACAGCCTGTTGTTCATCCCGCTGTTCAAGATGCTCGCCGTGGTCCAGGACCTGACCGGCATCACCCTCCTCAACAGATGGTACGTGCTGGTATTCATCTATCCGACGCTGACGGTGCCGTTCTGCACCTGGATCATGATCGGCTATTTCGCCTCGATCCCGAAGGAGCTTGACGAGGCCGCGCTCATCGACGGCGCCTCCTGGCTGCAGACCCTGACGCGGATCTTCATCCCCGTCGCGCTGCCCGGGCTGATCGCGGCGACCATCTTTGCCTTCACGGTGTCCTGGGCGCAGTTCCTCTATCCGCTGGTGTTCACGACGTCAGTGGACCAGCTCGTGCTGCCGGTCGGCATCACCACGACGCTGATCAAGGGCGACGTGTTCAACTGGGGGCAGATCATGACCGGCGCGCTGCTTGGCGCGGCGCCGCCGCTGATCATCTACGCCTTCCTGATGGACTATTACATTGCCGGCCTGACCGCCGGCGCGACCAAGGGTTGAGAGCGAGAGGTTGAAGCGCAATGGCCGAGGTTTCCCTGCGTAAGGTGATCAAGCGTTACGACGACGTCGAAGCGGTGCGCGGCATCGACCTCGATATCGCCGACCACGAGTTCATCGTGCTGGTCGGCCCCTCCGGCTGCGGCAAGTCGACGACGCTGCGCATGATCGCAGGCCTCGAGGACATCAGCGACGGCGACATCATGATCGGCGGCGATGTCGTCAACGACGTGCCGCCCAAGGACCGCGACATCGCCATGGTGTTCCAGAACTACGCGCTCTACCCGCACATGACGGTCGCGGAGAACATGTCGTTCGGGCTGCGCCTGAAGCACTATCCCAAGGCCGAGATCAAGGCGCGGGTGACGGAGGCCGCGCGCCTGCTCGACATCACCGATCTGATCGACCGCAAGCCGAAACAGCTCTCCGGCGGCCAGCGCCAGCGCGTCGCGATGGGCCGCGCCATCGTGCGCAATCCGAAGGTGTTCCTGTTCGACGAGCCGCTGTCCAATCTCGATGCGAAACTCCGCGTGCAGATGCGGATCGAGATCAAGAAGGTGCACCAGAAGGTGCGCACCACGACAGTCTACGTCACCCACGACCAGGTCGAGGCAATGACCTTGGCCGACCGCGTCGTGGTCATGAACAAGGGCCGCATCGAGCAGATCGGCACGCCGAACGAGCTCTATCACAAGCCGGCGACGCGCTTCGTTGCGGGCTTCATCGGCTCGCCCGCGATGAACTTCATCCCGTGCCGGCTCGAGGATTCCGGCGGCACGCTCCAGATCCGCCTGACCGACCGCGTCGCCTTCGCGCTGCCGCCGGCCCGCGCAGCGCGCTACAACGCGCTGCCCCGCACCGACAAGCTGCTGCTCGGCCTCCGGCCCGAGCATCTCACCGAGGCGCATGCGCATCTCGGGCCGGGCATCGAGACCTTCGACACGGTGCTCGACGTCACCGAGCCGATGGGCATGGAGACTCTGGTCTATTTCGGGCTCGACGGCACGCCCGTGTGCGGCCGCGTCGATCCCAATGCCGGCGCTACGGACGGGGCTCCCATGCGTTTGGCGATGGACCTCAACAACATGCACCTGCTAAACGAGGAGACCGGCGTCGTGCTGTGACGCCGGCTCAAGAAACGCGAGCAGGCGGGGAGCAATGGCGACCAACAAGAAGAAGATTTTCGTTACACAAACTTTGTCGCAAGGGGCACGTGCCCTCCTCACCCAACGGGACGATATCGAGCTCGTCGAGTTTGCCAACCTGATCTCGGCCAAGGATTTCGAGGCCCTGCTGAAGAGCCATGCGCCAGTCCATGGCGTGGCGCTCGGCGCCACCGCCTTCGGTGAGACCGAGCTCGAGGCGTCCAGGGACATGAAGGTGGTGACCCGCATCGGCGTCGGCTACGACGCCGTCGATGTGCCCGCCCTCTCCCGCCGCAAGGTGCCGCTGATGATCGCAGGCAGCGCGAACTCGCCCTCGGTCGCGGAAGCGGCGCTGTTCATGATGCTGACGCTCGCCAAGCGCGCCAATGAGATGCACGCCTGCGTCAAGGACGGCAAATGGGCTGACCGGCTCGGCATGCTGCCATTCGACCTCTACGGCAAGACCGTGCTGATCATCGGCTTCGGTCGCATCGGCAGCCGCACCGCCAAACGCTGCCTGGCGATGGAAATGAACGTGCAGGTCTACGATCCCTACAAGCCTGCCGCCGACATCAAGGCCGCCGGCTGCGAGCCGGTCACTGACCTCGACGCCGCGCTGCCGAGCGCCGATTTCGTCAGCATCCACTGCCCGAAGACGCCGGAGACCGTCGGCCTGTTCGATGCGGCGCGGATCGGCCGGATGAAGCCGAAATCCTACCTCATCAACACCGCCCGCGGCGGCATCGTGAAGGAAGCGGCGCTGTATGACGCGCTCGTCTCCGGCAAGATCGCCGGGGCCGGCATCGACGTGTTCGAGGCGGAGCCGCCGCCGGTCAGCAACGCGCTGTTCGCGCTGCCCAACGTCATCATGGCCCCGCATGTCGCGGGCGTCACGGTCGAGGCGGTCCAGCGCATGAGCGAGCAGACCGCGCGCAACATCCTGAGTGTGCTGGACGGCGACCCGATCCGGCAGAACGTCATCAATCAGGACGTGCTCGGCTGAAAAACCGAAAGGCGGGCGGGTGATCCGCCCGCCTTCGGAAGGCCAGAATGCGTCCCATTTTGGTGCAGATCGGGCCCCAACTCAGCCTTAATCGAACCCGCGTAATATATCCGGCCGCGGCGGCAGTGGGACAGACATGCCGGCCGCGTCGAGCTGGAGGATGGACCCTTGTCAGAGATCGACCCGACCGACCACGCGCTGGCGACCATCGCAAGCATCTTGGAGCACCCGGAGCCGGGCCTCGTCGTCCGCGAAATCGAGATCATCAGCGAGACCGAGGTCGTCGTCGGTGAGCAGCCGACCGCCGAAGAAGAACATGCTGAAGAACATCATGCGGTCGACGAGCATCCGGTGGTCGACGAGCAGCCCTTGGTGCCTGATCACACCGATGCCGACGGCTACAGCAAGGTCGGTCCCGGCCCGATGGTGGCGATCCGCCTGAAATGGACGGTGCATCGCGGCGACGACGGACAGTACTATGTCCACGAGACCATCGGCGAGCAGTCCGCGCCTGTGGTCAGCGGCCCGATGACCAGCGAAGCCGCCGTGCGCTTCGTCGACGAGCACGAGGACGAGGCACACCGCCGCTTCGAGCTGTTGCGCAGCGAGATCGCCGGCCGCAGCGCGCTCGCCGAGTTCGAGCGCAAGGGCGAAGCCTAGCGCTCCGGCCGGAGGTCTCCATGCACCTCTCCCGAAGGGAGAGGTCGGAGCGCATCGAAGATGCGATCCGGGTGAGGGGTTAAGGTCTTACTGCGCGCGGTTGCCCCTCACCCGGATTGCACTGAACGATGCTCCGCATCGCCAGGCGCAATCCGACCTCTCCCCGCTGGGGAGAGGTGAGCACCAGGCTCCTACTTCCTTCCCAAAAAATCCTTCTTCACGAGCTCGACGCCGGCGTGCCGCAGCAGGTCGTAGGCGGTCGTGACGTGGAAGAAGAACTGCGGAATGCAGTTGACGAGCAGCAGCGTCCGCCCGGTAAAGGGCAGCTCGGTCCCGTTCTTCAGCCTCCAGACGACCTCTAGTTCCGCAGCCGCTTCGATCTCGGCATGCGGCAGGCTCTCGATGAATTCAAGCGACGTTGCGATCCGCGCCTGTAGGCCGGCCATGTCGTGCTCCAGCGCCGGCAGCGCGACCGGTTCGCGACCTGCCAGCAAGGCTGAGGTGACCGTGGCGTGGCGGCAGGCCTCGCCGACCTGCTGAGCCAGATCGTACATGTTCGGCGCCATGCGCATGCCGAGCAGGACCGCCGGATTGAACTTGCGCGTCTCGGCATAGGCGACGCCCTTGTCGAGCAGGACGGACAGGTTGCGCAAATACGGCACGAAGAGGCCGACAGAGGCCTCGTACATCGAGATCGTCACGACAAGATTCCCTTCAATTCCGGCTCGCCAGCAACTGGCATCTGGTCTAAATCCACACGTCGAGGGCTGCACAATGACAGCTCGGGCATGGGTGGAAAAGAGATGATCGTTCGTATAGTGGCGGCTCTGGCCGTGGTCGTGCTGGCAAATCTTTCGGCGCACGCGCAGCAGGCGACGCCCTCGCGCCTCGACGAGATCGTCAAGCGCGGCACGTTGCGCGTCGGCATGACCGGCGACTACAAGCCGTTCACCTATCTCGACAAGGCCACGCAGCAGTTCTCCGGCTTCGACGTCGACATGGCCGAGGCGCTCGGCAAGGCACTCGGCGTCAAGGTCGAGTTCGTACCGACCGCCTGGCCGAAGCTGATGAAGGACTTCGAGGCCGACCAGTTCGACATCGCCATGGGCGGCGTCTCGGTCACGCTCGACCGGCAGAGGAAGGGCTTCTTCTCGACGCCGATCATGCGCGATGGCAAGACGCCGATCACCCGCTGCGCCGACGTCGGCAAGTATCAAAGCATCGCCGACATCGACAAGAAGGGCACCCGCGTCATCGTCAATCCCGGCGGCACCAACGAGCGCTTCGCGCGTGCCAACATCAAGGACGCAGAGATCACGGTCTTCTCCGACAACACCGTGATCTTCGACGAGATCGCCAAGGGCAATGCCGATCTGATGATGACGGACGCCTCCGAGACGCGCTACCAGCAGAAGCAGCATTCGGGCGTGCTCTGCGCGGTGCATCCGGACAAGCCGTTCGACTTCTCCGAGAAGGCCTACTGGCTCCAGCGCGACATGGCGCTCAAAGCCTTTGTCGACCAGTGGCTGCACATCTCCATGGAAGACGGCAGCTACAAGAAGATCTACGCCGCCTGGTTCGACTAGAGCGTTTTCGAGCGTTTCGATCTCGGTCCCCGTTCCGATTCCGTCGGAACGGCGCTCCAGGCCGCGTCCTCCTGTCGCCGGCCTCTGCCAAACTTTGGACCGGCCCCAGGCCTATTGAACCCGGAACAGCGGGACGACGACTCATACCGAGACAGTGATGTAGATCACGTTTTGGAATGAAGCCGGCGCGTAAGGGTCGGTGCGGGGACCACCTGTTCAGGAGATGGAAATGAGGAAGCTGTTGGCCACGGCCGCGTTCCTTTTGGCGAGCACCGCTGCCCAGGCGCAGTACACTTTCGAATATGGCGGGCGCACCATCCGCATCGATCCCGACCGCGGCACGGTGCAGATCCCCGGCGTGTACGACAACACCGGCCAGGGCAAGGCCAAGAAGGCGAAGAAGAACGAGACGCCCGCGGACAAACAGCCGCCGCAGCAGACCAAGGTCGATCCGCAACCGCCAGCCGCGCCTGCCCCAGCCCCCGCTCCAGTCACAGCGCCGCCCGCGGAGCAAGCGCCGGCATCTGCGCCGGCCGCCGCAGCACCGCCGCCGGCGCCGCCCCCACCTGCTCCGCCTCCGGCAGCGACCGCCAGCACCGCTCCGGCCGAGACGGCCGTGCTGCCGCCGCCCGCACCGCCTCCGGCCCCCGCGCCGGTCGAGCAGCAGGCCGCTCCGGCCGCGGCTCCGACCGTGGCCGCTGCACCTCCGGCGCCGCCTCCGCCCCCCGCGCCTGCGCCCGCCCCCACTCAGTCCGCCGCCGTTGCCCCGCCGGCTCCCGCGGCAGCGCACGCGCGCGATCTCAATTCGCCGCTCGGCGTCTGGCTCACCGAGGAGAAGGAAGGCAAGGTCCGCATCGAGCAATGCGGCAACAATCTCTGCGGCTATTCGGTCGATTCAAAATCGAACCAGAACGGCGAGCAGGTCCTGATCAACATGAAGCCCGGCAAGGACCAGAAATGGTCCGGGCGCATCCTCGACCCGAACTCCGGCTCGACCTACGATTCAACGATCGCGATGAAGGGCACCGACCGGCTACGCGTGCAGGGCTGCGCCTTCGGCGGCATGTTCTGCGGCGGCCAGACCTGGACGCGAGTGAACTGAACTCGAGCGTCGCGCTCTGACTGAGACAAGGGGCCCGCAAGGGCCCCTTTGCTTTTGGCCTGCATCATTGCGACGTGCGCCACCTCACGCAGCGTCTTGCGCGCGTGACAGCCCTCACATCACGGGTTCAGCACCGGTGACACGATCCCCGCATGGTCAACCCCAAGGGGCGTGTCATGAACGGATTTCGCAGAGGTCTCTTCGTCAGCATCATCGCCATCGCCTTCCCGCTCGCGCAGGCTGATGCTGCGGGCTCCACCTTCGACGGCACGTGGAATGTCCGCATCTCGTCCTCGAGCCAGACGTGCGGCAATGGCGCGACGGTCGCGATCGGCATCAGCAACGGCCAGATCGCCTCGAGTAGCGCAGCCGTGACGGCTTCGGGCCGCGTGGCCGATGCCGGCAACATCAACGTCACCTTGAGCACCGGCATCAAGCGCGCGGTCGGCTTCGGCCGCCTCAACCGCACCTCCGGCTCCGGCACCTGGCGCGGCGCCATGTGCACGGGCACGTGGACGGCGGAGCGGATGTAGGTCGTGTGTCCCGGACGCGGTGCGGCGCGTAACGCTGCACCGCTGAACCGGGACAGAGAAATCTTGAAAGAGGGCTAGCCGAGCGGTGCGCCGTATTCCGCGTCCGTCACCGGCTCCAGCCAGGTCGAATAGACGCCGTCGAGCGCTTCCTGCATGGCGATGTGGCACATGCTGTTGTTTGGCGAGGCGCCGTGCCAGTGCACTTCACCCGGCGGAATCCAGACGGTGTCACCCGGACGGATCTCTTGGACCGGGCCGCCCTTGGTCTGGACGCGGCCGACGCCCGAAATCACATACAGCGTCTGCCCGAGCGGATGGTGGTGCCAGTTGGTGCGGGCGCCCGGCTCGAACGAGACGCGCGAGACGTTCAGCCGCGCCGGTGCGGGCGCCATGTTGATGGGGTCCTGCAACACGGTGCCGGTGAAGTTTTCCTTCGGCGCGCGGCGGGTCGGCCGCGTGCCGGCGAGCGTGATGTCCATGGGATACCTCGTTTCCTGTTACTTCTTGCTGGCGGCGTAGCGCGCCTTGGTCTCGGCGTTCATGGGATAGAGGCCCGGCAGCACCGCGCCGTTGTTCACCTCGTTGACGATCCAGGCTTCCATCCGCTCCTGCTCGACGCCCTCGGCGAGGACGTGGTCGAGCATCGCCTGCGGGATCAGCACGCAGCCGTCCTGGTCGGCGACCACGATGTCGTTCGGGAACACGGCGACGCCGCCGCAGCCGATCGGCTCGCCCCAGCCGACGAAGGTCAGGCCCGCGACCGACGGCGGAGCGGCATAGCCGTCGCACCACACCGGCAGGTTGGTGCCCAGCACGCCCTCGACGTCACGTACCACGCCGTCGGTGACCAGCGCGGTGACGCCGCGCTTCATCATGCGGGCGCAGAGGATGTCGCCGAAGATGCCGGCATCGGTGATGCCCATGGCGTCGACCACGGCGATGCAGCCCTCGGGCATCGCCTCGATCGCGGTGCGGGTCGAGATCGGCGAGGACCAGGATTCCGGCGTCGCCAGATCCTCGCGCGCCGGCACGAAGCGCAGCGTGAAGGCCGGGCCCACCAGGCGCGGCAGGCCCGGACGCAGCGGACGCGCGCCGCGCATCCACACATTGCGCAGGCCCTTCTTCAGCAGGACCGTGGTGATGGTGGCAGTGGTGATGCCGGCGAGGGTCTTGCGGGCTTCGGGGGACAGCGACATGGACGAGAACGAGCTCCGAGGTGCGGGAAAGAACGCGCGCATCTTGCGAGGTGCAGCCCTTCCGTCAAGGGCCAAAAGACCCACAGGAATGCAGGGCGGCAGGGCCGTTATGCGATGCGATAACAAGGCTTTATCGCCTCCCCTTGCATTAATTTATTGGACTTGCGGGCGCATTTACGCGAAGCAGGGGGACGCGGAACTCAAGGGCGAGCCCGCGTTCTCTCAGAAGCCCGATTTCGACAGCTCTTCGACAGCTCATGGCCGCGACGCTTCCCCCGCCCCGCCTTCTGCCCAGTGGCGACAGCGCCGTCACGGTCGAGTTCAGCCGCACCATCGACGACGACGCCAACCAGCGCGTGTTGGCGCTCGACAAGGCGCTCGCCGCAAGCCCCATCGACGGCATCACCGAGACCGTGCCGACCTATCGCTCGCTGCTGGTGCACTACGATCCCGGCAAGATCGGCTTCGAGGCGCTCGGCGAAAACATCCTGCCGATCGCCACCCGGCCGCTGCCGCCCGTCACCAAGGCCCGGCGCTGGCGCATTCCGGTCGCCTATGGCGGCGAGCATGGCATCGACCTCGAGGATGTCGCGAAAGCGCTGAACACGACGCCCGACGACATCGTCGCCCGGCACGCCGGCGGCGACTACAAGGTTGCGATGATCGGCTTCACGCCGGGCTGGTCCTATCTCAGCGGGCTCGACAAATCCCTGCACATGTCGCGGCGGCAGTCGCCGCGGGTGCTGACTCCGGCCGGCACCATCTCGATCGGCGGCATCCAGGCCGGCATCCAGTGCCTGGCCGCGCCCAGCGGCTGGCACCTGCTCGGCCGCACGCCTGTGCGAACCTATCAGCTCCACCGCAATCCGACCTTCCTCACCGAACCCGGTGATCGCGTGACGTTTTTCGCCATCGACCACAAGACGTTCGAGGAGCTGGACCGCGCCGCCGAGGCCGGCGAGATCGTCGCCGAGCGGGTCGACGCATGAGCCGGCTCATCGTCGCCAGCATCGGTCCCGCAAGCTCCGTCCAGGACGGCGGCCGCCACGGCGCTCAGCGCTACGGCCTGACGGTCAGCGGCGCCATGGACCGCCTGTCGCTGGCCGCGGCGAACACGCTGGTCGGCAATGATCCGTTTGCAGCCGCCGTCGAGATCGGCCCGTTCGGTGCCACGTTCACCGCCAGGGACGGCGCGGTGCGCCTCGCCATATCAGGCGCGCCGCGCAACGCAGATATCGCCGGGAAGCCGGTGGCGATGGACACCTCGGTGACGCTCAAGGACGGCGAGACGCTGACGCTCGGCTTTGCCCGCGGCGGCGCGTTCACATATCTCGCGATCGAAGGCGCGATCAAAGGCGAGCAGGTGTTCGGCAGTCTCGCCGTGAATGCGCGCGCCGGGCTCGGCAGCCCCTACCCGCGCCCGCTCCAGGACGGCGACGAGTTCACGGTCGATGCCGCGAGCGGCGCGCCCGAATTGCGCATCGAGCTGCCGAAGCCCGTAAGCGGCCCGATCCGCGTTCTGCTCGGTCCGCAGGACGACGAGTTCGACGATGCCAACAAGGCGTTGTTTCTGGAGAGCGAGTGGAAGATCTCGGCGACCTCCGACCGCATGGGCTACCGGCTCGAAGGCCCCGCCATCAAGCACCTGCACGGCCACAACATCGTCTCCGATGGCACCGTCAACGGCAGCATCCAGGTGCCCGGCAACGGCGCGCCGATCGCGCTGATGATGGACCGCGGCACCTCCGGCGGCTATCCGAAGATCGCAACCGTGATCACGGCCGATGTCGGCCGCCTCGCGCAGACCTCCGCTGGAACCGCGTTCCGCTTCCTTGAGGTCACCATGGCGGAGGCGCAGGACGAAGCGCGCAAGTTCGCGCTGCTGATCAAAAACCTTCCGGATCGGCTGCGCTCCTCCGACACCGTCGCGCTCAACATCGAGGCGCTCAGCGATGCTAATGTCGCGGGCTATGCGGTGAGCGCCATGGATGCCGGGACCTGGCAGGTCACGGCCGAGCCGTAAACGACAAGAAAACCAGAGGAGCCCCCCATGAAGACGATCGATCTCAATTGCGATCTCGGCGAAGGTTTTGGCGCGTGGGAGATGGGCAACGACGCAGCCATGATCGAGCTCGCAAGCTCGGTCAACGTCGCCTGCGGCTTCCATGCCGGCGACCCCGACATCATGCGGCGAACGGTTGAGCTGGCGAAGGCCCGCGGCGTCTCGGTAGGCGCGCATCCCGGCTATCGCGACCTGCACGGCTTCGGCCGGCATCCGATCGCCGGCCTGAAGGCCTCCGAGATCGAGAACCTCGTCGCCTATCAGATCGGCGCATTGCAGGCGATCGCGACCGCGGCTGGCCACAAGGTGACGCATGTGAAGGCGCATGGCGCGCTCTCCAACGTCGCCTGCGAGGACGACATGACGGCCAAGGCGATCGCCGCCGGCATCAGGGCGGTCGATCCCAATCTGATCTTCGTCGTGCTCGCCAATTCGAAGCTGGTGAAGGCCGGCGAGGACGCCAATTTGCCGCTGGTGCACGAGGTGTTCGCCGACCGCGCCTATGAGGACGACGGCAACCTCGTCTCGCGCAAGAAGCCCGGCGCGGTGCTGCACGATGCGAAAGTGATCGCCGACCGCGTGGTGCGCATGGTGCAGGACGGCGCGGTGGTGTCGGTGACCGGCAAGGTCATCAAGATGCGCACGGACACGGTGTGCATCCACGGCGACACGCACGGCGCCGTCGAGATCGCACGCACCTTGCGTCAGGCGTTGAAGGAAGCAGGGATCGAGGTCGCGCCGTTCAAGCGCGGGACGTGAGGCACATCAGGTGCCGTAGGGTGGGCAAAGCGGAGCGTGCCCACGATATCGATTTTGTATGAGAGATGGTGGGCACCGCGCTGCGCGCCTTTGCCCACCCTACGAGATCGTCAAAACGGATGCACCGACAGCGTGCCGAACACGATGGCCGCGATGACGGCAAACGCACTGTAGAGCGCGACATGGTGCATGCTCGCCCCGCTCCGACGCGAGAGCGAGCGCGCGTAGAGGTGCAGCCTGGCTTCAGCCGATAGTTCGCGCATGGTCGATCTCCAACGCCCCATTTGCGGGAGTATGAAGGATCAACCCTGGCGGGTGACAAGACGGCGGCGGAAATAGCGATGCGCCTTCTCTGAAAGCCCCGCGCCGCAGGCGCAAATTCTCTTCACCGCGCGGTTCCGAGAATCATATTCGTTAAGATCCAAGCTAGATGGAACCCGCTGGATGACGCTGGGATGACAGCTCTCGTAGGGTAGGCAAAGCAAAGCGTGCCCACCACTTAGGGATAGTGGGCACGGCGCGCGAAGGGCACGCCTTTGCCCACCCTACAGCACCGAGCAAAATCGAAACGAGTTTCCTCGTCTTGATCGAGCTGAAGCTTAGTACACGTCGGCCTGGAAGCGGCCGGTCTTCTTGAGCTCGGCGACGAAGCTGACGGCCTCGTCGGTCGAGCGTGCGCCGAACTGGGCGACGATATCGACCAGGGCGCGCTCGACGTCCTTGGCCATGCGCTTGGCATCGCCGCAGATGTAGAGATGGGCGCCCTCGGCGAGCCAGGTCCATAATTCGCGGCCGACCTCGCGCATGCGGTCCTGCACATAAAACTTCTTCTCGCCGTCGCGCGACCAGGCCAGCGACAACCGCGTCAGTTGGCCCGACGTCTTCATCGCATTGAGCTCCTCCTGGTAGAAGAAGTCGCAATCGCTGCGCTGGTGGCCGAAGAACAGCCAGTTCTTGCCGGGCGCGCCAGTCGCCTTGCGGTCGAGCAGGAAGGCGCGGAACGGCGCGATGCCGGTGCCTGGGCCGATCATGATGACAGGCGTCTTCGGGTCCTGCGGCAGGCCGAAGCCATGCGCCTTCTGCACATAGACCTTGAGCTTGTCGCCTTCGGCGATGCGCTCGCCGAGGAAGGTCGAGGCAACACCAACGCGCTTGCGCTTGCCGATGATGTAGCGCACGGAATCCACCGTCAGCGACAGTTTTCCCGGCGTCGCATTGTGCGACGACGAGATCGAGTAGAGCCGCGGCTGCAGCGGCTCCAGCGCCTCGACGAAGGCTTCGGGATGCGGCCGCGTGCCCGAGAATTTCTGCAGCGCCGCCATGACGTCGAGCGTTGCGGCATCGCCATCGGGGTCCTCGCCCTGCGCCAGCGCTCGCGCCTTCTCGCGCTGCGCACCGCCGGTGATGAAGGAGATCAGCTCGAACAGCGAGTCCGGCGCCGGCGACAGCGAGACGTCGTCGATCAGCACTTCACGCAGCGTCTTGCCGTTGACCTTGGTGGTGTGGGAGGCGCCGAGCAGTGCGATGATCTGGTCGACGAGGCCGACATCGTTGCGCGCGAACACGCCAAAACTGTCGCCGACCACGTAGTCGAGCTTGCTCGCGGAGAGATCGAACTCGATGTGATAGGTCTCCTTCTCCGACTTGCCCTTGTTGAGAAGGCGGCGCGACAGGAAGGTCGCCTCGGTCGGATTGTCGCGCGAGCGGCCGGGCTCGGCGATGGTCACGGTCACGGCGGGCGCGGCCACCGCGTCCGTCTTCTCGGGTGCTTTCGCCGCGGGGGCCTTGTCCAGCTCCTCGTACAGCGATTTCAGCATCCGCGCGGTTTCCTTGCCGCCGGGGACGCAGAGATTGAGCCGCGCTTCGCTACGGCTCGCGATCGCCTCGGAATAGTCGTGGCAATTGTAGCCGCACTGGCCGCAATCCTGCTGCGCCATCGCCGCCATCATCTTGCGGCGCACGGGACGGCCTTCGGCGAGCTTCATCCGGTCGGCGATCGGCATGGTCTGGTCGTGCCATGGCGCTTCGCCATCGTCGCCGTCCCCACTTTGCATGACGGCGGCACCCTGCTCCGCCGACAGCGGCGTTGCCACATCAGGAGACAGCAGGCCGGCAAAGAAGCCGTTCAGCCAGGAGCGCTGCGCGTCGGAAAACGGCGCGCTGGCGGGAATGATGTCGAGCTTCGGCGGAGGCGTGATCTGGTTCATGCGGACACCTGTGCATCGGCAAGCTTGCGCAGCGTTTCGCCGTCATGGCGGCGCGCGAAGGAGAGGAAGGTCTCGTCGGGCGAGGCGCGATGGGCGAGATAGGCCTTGAGCAGCGCCTCGACGGTCTTCGGCGCGTCCTCGGCCTTGAGGTCGTGATAGACCTCCTGCCCGACATCGGCGTCAGGGCCGAACCCGCCGCCGGTGAAGAGGTGGTAGCCCTCGACGGTGTCCTCCTCGTTCACGGGCACGCGTGCACCGATCAGTCCGATGTCGCTGATATAGTGCTGCGCGCAGGAATGGTGGCAGCCGGTGACGTGGATGTTGACCGGCTTGTCCATCGCGACGCGAGGTTCGCACCAGTCGCCGATCTCGGCGGCGTTCCGCTTGGTGTTGGACGCCGCGAAGCGGCAGCCGGCATTGCCGGTGCAGGCGATCAGGCCGGCGCGGATGTGGGAGGCTTCGACCGCGAGCCCGATCTGCTTGATCGCGGCGATGGCGAGATCGACATTCTCGTCGCGCACCCCTGATATCAGCAGGTTCTGCCAAACAGTCAGGCGGATCTCGCCGTCGCCGAGGTCCCGCGAAACTTTTGCGAGGCCCCGCATCTGGTCGCAGCTGAGCTTGCCGAGCGTCAGCGACACGCCGATCCAGTTGAGGCCGGCCTGCTTCTGCTTGTGCACGCCGACATGCGCCATTCGGTCCGCGGCAGGTCGCGGCGCAAATGCCTCCTCTGGCACCCGCGCGAAAGGCGTCTTCAGCCGCTCCTCGACCAGCTTGAGGAAGCCGTCATGGCCCATGGCGTCGAGCACGTATTTCAGCCGTGCCTTGTTGCGGTTGGTGCGATCGCCATGGTCGATGAAGACGCGCACGATGGCGTCCGCGACGGCGGTCGCCTGCTCTGGCTTGACGATGATGCCGGAGTATTTTGCAAAATCCTTGTGGCCGGTGATGCCGCCGAGGCCGAGCCGGAACCAGACGCCGGGCTCGACGCCGAAACCGTCCTTCACCTCATACGCCGTGAAGGCGATGTCGTTGGTCTCTTCCAGCACCGCGATCCTGCCGGCGCCGTCGAAGGCGACGTTGAACTTGCGCGGCAATCCGTAGAGCGAGCGGTCGTTGAGAATGTGGTAGTGCCACTCGCGCGCATAGGGCCGCGTGTCGATGATTTCCTGCGGATCGATGCCGGCGGTCGGCGTTCCGGTCACGTTGCGGATGTTGTCGGCGCCGGAGCCGCGCGAGCACAGGCCGAGATCCTGGATGCCCTCGATCAGCTTGATCGCGTGCTTCGGCGGGATCTCGCGCAGCTGGAGATTGGCGCGGGTCGTGACGTGGCTGTAGGGCCCGCAGAGCTCATCGGCGAGATCGGCAAGGCCCGACAGCTGCCAGTGCTTCATGATGCCGTTCGGGATGCGCAGGCGGCTCATGTAGGAGTCCTGCGTCGGCGCGACGTAGAAGATGCCGTAATAGCGCCAGCGGAAATTGTCCGCCGGGCTTGGCGGGGCGTTGTCGAGCGCCTGCTGGCGCAGCCGCGGATAGGCGTCGAAGGGATGCTCGTCGCGCTTGAACTTCTCCTGGTCGGCAAGCTTCTTGCCCGACGCGATCACCTTGTCCTGCGCCTTGATGTGCACGGCGTCGGGACCAACAGGCTCTGCGTTCGCTTTGCCGGTGCCGCCGCCGAGACCGCGACCGACGCGGCTGATCTGGAGGCCGGTCGTAAAACCTTCGAGATAGCGCTTCTGCTCGTCGGTAAAGTCGACTGAGACGGTATCGAGTTTCATGATCGGGTACGAAGCTCCTGCGGCCACCTCGGTGGCATCGACGGACATTGGCGCGACCCGTGGGGCACTCGGCTGGCCCTGGAGCCGGCTTTGCTGCCCAACGGTCCGATCAGCTTCGTTGCTGTGGGACTCGGCTCAGCAGGCACCTGTGACAAGCTGGCCGCAGTGCAACATACAAGTTGCGTGCCAGCTTCAACGAAACGAAAACTGAAGTGATTTCACAGGATTGCGGAAGCGTCCGCAGAAGTGCCGCCCTCGGCACCCTCACGAAATTCGAGCAGTCGGCCTAAAATTTAGTCGATTAAGGTGACCGCCCAAAATATAAGCAAAGCCGAATCAGGCCGTCCAGCGCCCCACGTCGAAGGCCTTCAGGTGCCCCAAGATGTTGCCGGGATCGAACGCCGGGCCGGCGAAGGCACCGAGCCCTGCGGGAGCTTCATCGGGCGGCCGGCGGCCGACGGCTGCGTCGTAGAGGTCGGGCCTGAACACGGCCATCGCCGTCTTGACGCCATCCGGCGTCAGCGCCGTCTGCCCCCAGCGCACCATCTGCGCATAGAGCCAGGCGGCCTGAACCGGATCCGGACGCCCTGCCCCTTCACGTCCGACCAGGAGATAGCGGCCACTTTCGCGGATGGTGCCGTCAGGCGAAATCTTCAGGCGTCCTACCAGCGTCCGCTGGATCACCTCGACATCGACGCCGATCCGCTCGGGCTGCGCCAGGATCTGCGCCGCCTCGGTCAGGTTCGCCGGCTCCTCGATGAACGCGGCTGCCTTCACCGCCGCGCGCACCAGGGCGGCGACCACGTCCGGATTCTTGTCGGCCCAGACCTGGCGAAGCGCCAGCACCTTCTCCGCGGCGCGGGCCAGGATATCGGAGGAGAAATGCAGGATGTGGCCGATGCCGAGATCGACCGCGATCGAATTCCAGGGCGCGCCGACGCAGAACGCATCGACATGGCCGTTCCTGAGGCTGTCGACCATGAAGGGCGGCGGCAGCACGACGAGGCGCACGTCCTCGTCGGGATCGACGCCGGCCGCTGCCATCCAGAACCGCAGCTGGTAATTGTGGGTCGAGAACGGGAAGGTCATGCCGAAGGTCAGCGGCTCGGCCCCTGCCTTGCGCCTGATGGCGACGACCTTCGCCAGCGCTTTCGCCGTGGCCATCGGATCAAAACGGTCGCCGTCGATCTCCTCCATCAGCGCGCCATGCAACGCCGGCGAGACCGTGATCGCATTACCGTTGACGCCGAGATTGAAGGGAGCGGCGATCGGCACCTTGACGTGGCCGAGCCCGAGCGAGGATGCGATCGCGACCGGTGCGAGCAGATGCGCGGCGTCGAACAGGCCGATATTGAGCTTGTCGCGGACATTGGACCAGGACACCTCGCGCACCAGCTCGACCTCAAGACCCTCGGCGGCGGCAAAGCCCTTGTCGACGGCGACGATCAGGGCTGCGGCATCGACCAGCGGTATGAACCCGATGCGGAGGGGAGCGGTCATTTCAGCATCTCCGACGCGGTGATGATCGACTGGGCGATCTCGCCGATTTTCTTCTTCTCGCGCATCGCGGTGGAGCGCAGCAGCACATAGGCCTCATCCTCGGTGAGGCCCTTCACCTTCATCAGGATGCCCTTTGCCCTCTCGATGATCTTGCGGTCTTCGAGCTGCGACTTGGTGCGCTCCAGCTCCTCCTGGAGTTTTGCGAAGGCGTTGAAGCGGGACACGCAGAGGTCGAGGATCGGCTTGATGCGCTCCTTCTTGAGCCCGTCGACGATGTACGCGGAGACCCCCGCCTCCACGGAGGCTTGGATCGAGGCGGAATCGCTCTGGTCCACGAACATCGCGATCGGCCGCTTCACGGCGCGGCTGACCTGGAACATCGCCTCCAGCACGTCGCGGCTGGGGTTTTCCAGATCGATCAGGATGATTTCGGGGTCTACCGCATAAATACGGGCCAGCAGGCTCTGCATCTCGCGGATATGGACCACTTGCGTGAATCCAGCCTCCCGCAACCCTTCCTCGAGGATCGCAGCCCGGATCGGGCTTTCGTCGACAATCACGATTTTCGGCGACTGTTCGGCGCTCATGGCTCACTCACGGCAGGCGATTCATCCATAGCATGCCGGACGCCGATGCAAAGGGTTGTAATTATGGCAATTGGGACTAGCCGAGGCCCGTCAATCAGGCAGATCAGATATGGATCAGACGGCTACGCCTGAGGTCAGCTTCGTGTCGCTCGGGTGTCCCTGAGACAACGAAGGTAAGCTTTTTGAGCGGCGCGCTACGAAAAGAAAAATGCCGCCCGAAGACGGCTGTCGACATCTCTCGGTCCTGGCGATCAATCTCAGTCAAGGTCTCTACGCAGTCGGTCGCTCGCATTCGTCGGAAATCACGACGAGGCATTGGCCTACGCACGTCGTGCCTTGGCCCTCAATCAGCTTGGCCCTCAATCAGCTTGGCCCTCAATCAGGGAGGCTGGCGATTCGAAGTCCGTGTTCAGTAGCGCCTGACGCGGGCGGTGTGATTTCGGTGATGCGGCCGTACCAACCTTTGCAGTCCCGTCGCGTCGCCGAGCGGTGCCTGCGGGGCCATCCCGTACGCAGAATATCCGCGGTTATCGTTCGAATAGATGGAGAAGGTCGGGTCCGCGGCTGCGGCCGCGGCGGGCTCCGAGGCCGACTGCCATGCCGAGGCCGGCGTTGCAAGGAGCGCGGAAAGAACGAGCGTCGCGCCCAAAACTTTGAAGCTGGTCATGCTTTCCTCTTGTTGTTGGTGCGCAACCCATGCGCGCGCGATCCATCGACATGACCGACACCTAGGCGTTGGCATTCCCCTCGCGCAGGGGTGGCGCAATCACGCTTCGGCGATCGGCGCGCCAACGAAGTGATCGAATGGAGATTCGGAGAACTCGATCGGACCGGACTCCTACCAATCGGGAACCTTCAGTCCGTCCACTGATTGCCGCACTTCTCTACGCGCGAGCATGACTCGAGTATCGCAATGCGCGCTTTTGTTATTGAATTTCGCTATCGGAGCAATCAGTTAGTTCGCATATCCGAACAATTCAGATGCAGGTTCCGGGCGACCACATGGACAGAGCGCCGCGTATCACGGAATCTTGGCGCCGACGATCATCTTGTCGAGAAGTGGCACGGCAGCCATCACCGCCGTCTCGTTGAGGCCGGAGACCGCTAGCCGCACGACGTAGAAGTTGCCGTCCTTGTCGAGATCGGCGTAATGCGCGATCACTTCAATCGGCTGGTCCTTCAGGGACGGATTGTCATAGCGGTTGATAATGACCTCGGGGTTCACCGAGGGAAGCGTGGTGATCTTGGCATTCTCGCCGGATGTCGTCGCCCAATCCCTATCGCTCGTTGCGATCCATTGAACCAATTCGGTCCGATCTTTGTTGTAGCGGCCTTCGGCATAGATGATTGCCTCGGCTTTACCGAATTTCTTCCCATTGGGCACGAACATCGAGGCGCCGTACTTGAGACTCGCGGCCTCGTCCCTCGTCCACCCATCGGGTGCCTTCACGCGCGGCCTGAATTCCGGACACACTCGTTCTTGCCGATCGCAGACATGGATGATCTTGTCGACTTCAGCCCGTACCGGAAACATCGCGCCGCAGGCGGCGGTAACGAAAGCCATGCCGAAGATGAAACGGCGCATCGCAGTTTAGCTCCGTGGAATTATGCGAGAAAGAAAATAACAACTAAAACGTGTGCGCTGGAGCAATTCAGCTCGGCTCCTCCACTCACACAATCGGAACCGGCCTCCCACATCAGGAGCCCTCAGTCAGTCCATACCTCCCTTGTGACCGGCCGATCAGGGTCATATACGCGCGAGTACTGCTTTAGCATCGCACCGCATAGGTTAGTTGTTGAATTTCGCCATCGGTTCAATTACTTGGATCGCTAAATCCGGACAGTTCAGATTTTTAGGCTCCAGGCGATATGGACAGAGCGCCCCGCATTTCATTCACGTCACTCGGGTGTCCCAAGGCATTGGTGGATTCCGAGCGCATCATCACGCGCCTCCGCGCCGAGGGCTACGAGCTCGCCCGCAAGCATGACGGGGCCGACATCGTCATCGTCAACACCTGTGGCTTCCTCGACAGCGCCAAGCAGGAATCGCTCTCGGCGATCGGCGAGGCCATGGCCGAGAACGGCAAGGTGATCGTGACGGGCTGCATGGGCGCCGAGCCGGAAGCGATCGAGCAGGCCTATCCCGGCGTGCTCTCCATCACCGGCCCGCAGCAATATGAGAGTGTGCTCGATGCCGTGCATCGCGCGCTGCCGCCCGCCCATAATCCGCATCTCGATCTGGTGCCGCCGCAGGGCATCAAGCTGACGCCGCGGCACTATGCGTATTTGAAGATCTCCGAAGGCTGCAACAACCGCTGCACCTTCTGCATCATCCCGAAGCTGCGCGGCGATCTTGTCTCGCGCCCGGCCAATGACGTGCTGCGCGAGGCCGAGCGCCTGGTCGGCGCCGGCGTGAAAGAGCTGCTGGTGATCTCGCAGGACACCTCGGCCTACGGCGTCGATCTCAAATATGCCGAGAGCCCGTGGAAGGACCGCCAGGTCCGCGCCAAGTTTCTGGACCTCGCGCGCGAGCTCGGTGAGCTCGGCGCCTGGGTCCGGCTGCAATATGTCTACCCCTACCCGCATGTCGACGAGGTCATCGCGCTGATGACGCAAGGCACGGTGCTGCCCTATCTCGACATCCCGTTCCAGCATGCAAGCCCCGAGGTCCTCAAAGCGATGAAGCGCCCGGCGGCGCAGGACAAGACGCTGGCGCGCATCAAGCGCTGGCGCGAGGAATGTCCGGATCTTGCCTTGCGCTCGACCTTCATCGTCGGCTTCCCCGGCGAGACCGATGCGGATTTCGCCTATCTGCTCGACTGGCTCGATGAAGCCGAGATCGACCGCCTCGGCTGCTTCAAATACGAGCCGGTCGCGGGCGCGACGGCGAACGCGATCGAGAACCCGGTGCCGGAAGAGGTCAAGCAGGAGCGTTACAACGCGCTGATGGCCCGTCAGCAGAAGATCTCGGCGCGTAGGCTGAAACGCAAGGTCGGCACGCGCCAGCAGATCATCATCGACGAGGTCGGCCCGACGGTTGCGAAGGGCCGCTCGAAAGCCGATGCGCCGGAGATCGACGGTGCGGTGTACCTGTCGAGCCGCCGCCCCTTGCGCGTCGGCGAGATCGTCACCGCGAAGATCGAGCGCGCCGACCAATACGACCTGCACGGCAGCGTCGCGGGGTGCTGACGGCGCGCAGGCGTTTCCACAGCGTCATGGCCGGGCTTGTCCCGGCCATCCACGCCTTGACGCACGGTACGAAGTACGTGGAGGCCCGGGCCTTCGCCTCGCCGAAGCGGCTTCGGCCGCGCAGGCGGGACAAGCCCGGGCATGACGACCACGTGTGAATGTTCGCATGCGATGGCGTGTCGCTAAGCTACAGCTCCGTCACACAAGTTCATCACGTCGCTTCTCCCGACGCCTGCCGTCCGTCATGCGCGGAAAACACCTCCTTGGCTGCGAACAGCCCGTTCACCGCCGCCGGGAAGCCCGCATAGACGGCCATCTGCATGATGATCTCCACGATCTCGTCGCGAGACAGCCCGACGTTCAGACCCGCCTCGATATGCACTTTGAGCTGAGGCGCGGCATTTCCGAGCGCCGTCAGCGCGGCGATCGTCGCGATCTCTCGATCGCGCAGGCCAAGGTCCGGGCGGCTGTAAATGTCGCCGAAGGGAAACTCGATCACGTAGCGTGCGAAATCCGGAGCGATGTCGGCGAGCGAGGCGACGACCTTTTCGCCGGCTCTGCCGTCAATGCGCGACAGGGCCCGCTGGCCGCGATCGAAGCGGCTTTCGGCTTGTGTTTGGGCGTGCGTCATTTTCCTTCGTCCTCTGTTCGCCGCTGGCATAGCCGGCAATCTTGGTATCAAGGACGAGCAGGCATTCCTGGAGTTCAGCTATCTGCGTGCGAACCTGTTCCCGGTGGATTTCCAGCAGCTGCCGCCGGGCTGGCCCGGTGGCTTCGCCTTCATCACGAAGCGCCGCATAACGCAACATGTCCCGGATCGGCATTCCCGTGGTCTTGAGCCGGCCGAGGAATTCGATCCATCTGAGGATCGATGCGTCAAAGTCACGCTGGCCGGAACGATCCCGGTCTGCGTATGGCAGCAGCCCGATGCGCTCATAATAACGCAACGTGTGGGTCGACAAGCCGGTTCGTTTTGCGAGGTCGCCGATCTTCATGTGTGCCCGTTCTCGTACTGACGCACGTACAGATACCCCTTCGAGCGCACTCTAAGTCAAGGGGATCGAAGGTGCCGTTTCCGCGAGGTCAAGATCGCACGACAGCAGAGCATTTCGGCGCGACGGCTGGGCGGCAGCGTCGCGGGATTCCGAGCTTCAGGATGCCGCCAGCCATTTCGGCACCCAGCGCTCCGGGCGCGGGGCGCGGGTGAGGTCGGCCTTCGCCTCGGATAGCAGCGCCGGCTCGCCATCTATCGTCGGCCGCACGTCGTATTCGAAATTCGGCATGACGCGGCCGTCGGCATAGAGGCCGAACTTCATCGCGTACCACAGCCCAAGCTCGGGCTGGGCGCGGCGCATCTCCTCGCGCAAATCGCGCAGCAGGGATTCGATCGAGGCGGCCTCCTCGAACGGCTGCGGCCCGCGCGACAGCACGCGCGCCTCATACTGCTTGCCGACGATCGCGACCTCGAAATGGGTCTTGTCCCAGGGCTTCTTGCCCTTGGGCAGATGCGCGGCCAGTCGCCAGCCGAGCTCGGCCATCAGGCGGTGATTGGCCCAATAGTCCTCGCGGTCGCGGCTCCATTTTTCGACGAAGCCGCGGAAGTCGGGCAATTCGGAAGGCATATCCTCGGTCGCCGCGGGCTCGCCGGCCGGCCGCTCGGCGAGCCAGCGCGCAAGCTCGACCGTCTGGGACTCGACCTCGTCGCGTGGCTTGAGATCGCTCCAGGCCTTGTCGAACTGCTGCGACGTCAGCTTCGCCAGCAGGGCGTCAAGGCTCGGCGCGAGCAGCTCGTAGTCGCCTTCCGATCCCAGCCCCACGATCGGCGGGTTGTCCCGGTCGAGCCCCGCGCCATACCAGCCGCCGACGGCCGAGCCGTCCGGCAGCCGCATGAACAGCGAGAACCGGTCGCGCAAGGGACTGCCGTCGATGATGGGCGCATGATCGGAGAACTGGCCTTGCAAGGAGAAGCAGCCGACGCTGCCCCACGGCCGCCCCTGCAGCCAGCCGGCGAACTCGACCAGCAGGGGCAACGCGTCGATGCCCGGCGGAAACGCGCCGCGAATGCTGTCGAGGTCGATCGGGTAAAGCGTGTCGGACAAGGCTGAAAACTGTCTGGTTGGTCCCGCCCCTCTTGGTCGGTTCCGGCGCACGTCCGGTTCGAACCAATTCGCGTCCCTCGATCACAAACGCGCTAGAGGCTCCTTTGTTTCTGCCCGGCAATCAAATGACATGCAACCCCAAGACCGCTACCCCGACCGCGCTGTGCGCGATCAGCACCGCATTGATCCTGCTTGCGCTTCCGGCCGCCGCACAATCCCCATCGCCCGCGCAGGCCCGGCAATGGTGCTTCGGCACCGACCAGGTCAGCGACGACGAGCGCCTCGCCGGCTGCACGGCTGTGCTGAAAACCAACCCTTCCCATGCACGGGCGCCGGCCAACCGCGGCGAGACGTTCCGCCGCAAGGGCGAGGCCGAGCGGGCCGTGGCCGACCTCAATCGCGCCATCGATTTCGATCCGAAGGACGCCATCGCCTGGTACAATCGCGGCATCGCCTATGACGACCTCGGCGATCGCGATCACGCCATCGCCGACTATACCAGCGCGATCCGGCTCGCCCCCAATGACGCCCTCTATTACAACAACCGCGGCAATTCCTATAGCGGCAAGGACGACTACGAGCATGCACTCGCCGACTACAATCGGGCGATCAAGCTCGATCCGAAATTCGCACTCGCCTATTACAATCGCGGTACCGCCTTGCGTGAGCACGACGAGGCCGATCGCGCTCTCGCCGATTTCGACAGATCGATCCAGCTCGATCCGAATTATGGCCCGGCCTATGGCAACCGCGCGCGCGTCTATCGTGACCGCGGCGACCTTGCCCGCGCGCTGGCCGATTTCGACAGGTCGCTGCAACTCTCTCCGAATAACGACCTCGATTACTATGCGCGCGCGAACATGTATTTCGAAGGGCACGACTATGCGCGGGCGCTGGAGGACTACGACCGCGCCATCAAGGCGAACGCGAGCTATTCCGCCGTGTTCAACGACCGCTGCATGACCCGCGCGATCCTCGGCCGGTTGCAGGAGGCGCTGGCGGATTGCGAGCAGTCGCTGCGGATGCGGCCGAACGACCCTGATACGCTCGACAGCCGCGCCCTCACCTATCTCAAGCTCGGCAATCTCGACGCGGCGATCGCGGACTACGACGCGGCGCTGAGCACCAAGCCTGCCTACGACAGCTCGCTCTACGGCCGCGGACTCGCGAAGCGCATGAAGGGCGACAACGAGGGTGCGGAGCGCGACATCGCGGCGGCCAAGGCGATCAATGCCGACATCGCCGATGCGTTCGTCCGTTACGGCGTCAAGTAACCCTCTACCGCAAGCATGCCGGGCGGCACTCGCGTGCGATGTGACACTATAATGCATTCACGCAGAGGTCACCGACTCGTCCTAACTCTGCCCGCGCTTTCAACGCGAGCGAGGATCTTTGATGAGCCGCCTCTCACACATGCTGCGCACGCAGCGCTTCGACGATTACCGATTCTACCACCAGAGCACCGTCAACCAGACACTGCACCTCGTCAGCGCGATCATCTTCCTCGGCTGCTACGCGCTGCTTTTCAAGGACCCCGCGCTCGCGGGACTGGTCGGCTGGCTCGCGATGCTGACGCGGCAGACCGGGCATTTCTTCTTCGAGCCGAACGGCTACGACGCCGTCAACGATGTCAGCAACGAATACAAGGAAGCGGTCAAGGTCGGCTACAACCAGACCCGCAAGATCATCCTGCTGCTGGTCTGGGGCAGCGCGCCGATCGCGCTCTATGCCTATCCGACGCTGTTCGGGCTGTTCGATCCTCCCGCCGGCCGCGTCGACTTCATCCGCCATGTCGGCGCGCTCTGGCTTGCGATCGGCGTCAGTGGCGGACTTGCCCGCATGCTCCAGCTGTTCGCGACGCGCGACGGCGCGACCGGGCTGGTCTGGGTGTTCAAGGTGCTGACCGATCCCTTCCACAACATCGCGCTGTACTGGTCATCGCCGCTCAAGCTGATGCGCGGCGAGCTGATCGACACCTCGATTGCGGATGCGGACTGGGGCGACGAGGACGGCGAGGAAGCGGCGCATTCGGCCTGATCGATGCACGCTCGGCGAGCATCGCGCAAACGAGCCGCTTGACAAGCCCTGCCATTCGGCTGTACGGACGCGCCCCATGATCAACGCTCGGACCCATCAGCGCACCGAAATGCTCCGTCGTCGCTTCCGCGACGATGAGAGGGTGCGCCTTGTCCGACGACGCCGCTGAACCACTAAATTCAGCCGAGTTTTCGAAGGCCGCACCCGCAAGGTGCGGCCTTTCTGCTTTTTGCGCCTCTTTTTCACCGCCTCCAGAGGAGTTCGATATGACGACGCATCCCTACGACGCGCTGATGGACATCACCGCACGGCCAAAAGCCGTGTTCGTCCGCGGCGCGGGCTCCTACCTCTGGGACGACAGCCGCAAGCGCTATCTCGATTTCGTGCAGGGCTGGGCCGTGAACTGCCTCGGCCACTCCCCGCCCGCGATCGCCGACGCGCTCGCGTCGCAGGCCAAGCGGCTACTCACGCCGAGCCCGGCATTCTACAACGAGCCGAGCCTGAAGCTCGCCGCGGCGCTGGTCGAAAACAGCGCGTTCGATCAGGTGTTCTTTGCCAATTCGGGCGCGGAGGCCAATGAGGGCGCAATCAAGCTCGCGCGCAAATATGGCAGCCTGCACAGGAACGGCGCGTTCGAGATCATCAGCTTCGAGGGCGGCTTCCACGGCCGCACGCTGGCGACGATGTCGGCCTCGGGCAAAAAAGCATTCGAGCCGCTGTTCGAGCCGAAAGTCGCCGGCTTCAAGAAGGCGAAGCTGAACGACATCGCCTCGGTCGAAAAGCTGATCGGCGGCAATACGGTCGCGGTGATGCTCGAGCCGATCCAGGGTGAATCCGGCGTGTGGCCGGCGACCGATCAGTTCCTGCAAGAGCTGCGCGCGCTCACTGAAGAGCGCGGCCTGCTGCTCATTTTCGACGAGATCCAGACCGGCATGGGCCGGACCGGAAAGCTCTTCCACTATGAGCACACAGGGATTGCGCCCGACATCATGACGCTCGGCAAGGGTATTGGCGGCGGCGTGCCGCTTGCCGCGCTGCTCGCGACCGAACGCGCCTCCTGCTTCGAGCACGGCGATCAGGGCGGCACGTTCAACGGCAACCCGATCATGTGCGCGGCCGGGCTCGCCGTGCTCGAGGAGGTCTCCAAGGCGGACTTCCTGAAGACGGTCACCGAGACCGGCTTGCTGCTCGAAAGCGAGTTGCAGAAGGTCTCGGCCCGGCACGGGCTCGGCGGCGTGCGGGGACGCGGGCTGCTGCTTGCGCTCGACCTCAAGCTGCCGATCGCGCCCGGCATCGTCGCGCAGGCATTCGATGCCGGCGTGCTCATGAATGCGCCGCAGGTCGACAGCTTGCGCTTCATGCCGGCGCTGAACGTCACGCGCGCCGAGATCGCCGAGATGATCGACTGTCTCGACGGGATTTTGACCAGGGCCGGCGCGGCACGGCGCGTCGCCTAGGCTTCGCGATCGGCATGGCGGAACTTCCCTCCGCCATGCCGCCACGGTTCACGCAGCGCCAAAACGTTTCGCGAGATGCGCGGCCCTGTCGGGGTCAATCTTTGTGACGATCGGGGCAAGCTTCGCGACCGGACTGCCGGCATGGCTATCGAGCAATTCGAGACACGGCTTCGTTGGCCAATCCGGGACGACGCCATCAACGCCGAAGGCATCCAAGACCTTCCCCGACAGTTCAGGGATGATGCTCCATGCAAGCACCGCCGACAGACGCACAAGGTTCAGGCCGGTGCGTGTTGCAACCGCAGCCCTGACACGGTCGGATTTGATTGCAGTCCAGGGCGCTGCCTGCTGAAGATAGGCGTTCGCCGCACTCCAGATCGCCCGCGTTTCTGCAGCGGCAGCACGAAATTCCAGGTCTTCGTGATGACGACGCAGCGAGACGATGCGCTTGTCGAGCTCGGCTGCCAGCTCAAGCTCCAGATCCGAAGGCTCGCCGCCCTCGGGAATACGGCCGTCGAAAACGGCATGCGCAAAGCTGATGATCCGGTTGGCGAGATTGCCGAAGACGTCGGCGAGGTCCTTGTTCACGTCGGCTACAAAGCGCCGCACGGAAAAATCGGTGTCTGCGCTCTCCGGCGCGTTGGCGATCAGCCACCATCGCCAAAGGTCGGCCGGCAGTTCTTCCAAAGCTGCGTCGGCAAAAACGCCACGCTGGGCGCTGGTCGAGAACTTGCCGCCTTCATAAGTGAGCCAGTGGAAGCCCTTGATGACGTCCACAGTCTTCCAGGATTCGCCCGATCCAAGCAGCGTCGCCGGAAAGCTGACGGCATGGAACGGCACGTTGTCCTTGCCGAGGAACTGGATGTATCTGACGTCGTCGGCCTGCCACCACCAGCGTTGCCAATCACGGCCGGGCGCGGCCGCCGCCCATTCCTGCGTGGCGGCGATGTAGCCGATCGGCGAATCGAACCAGACGTAAAACACCTTGGTCTCGAAGCCCGCGCGCGGAACCGGAATGCCCCAGGTCAGATCGCGGGTAATGCAGCGATCCCTGAGCTCTGCTGTCAGCCAGCTTTTCGCCGTCGATACCACGAAGGGTGGCCAGCCGGAGCGTTGGTCGATCCAGCTCCGCAGCGTTTCGACCAGACGAGACTGACGCAGGAACAGATGCCGCGTCGGACGGATCTCGAGCGCCGTATCGCCAGACAGCGCCGAGCGCGGCGCAACCAATTCGTAGGGATCGAGTAGCGCGCCGCAGCCGTCGCATTGATCGCCCCTCGCCTCACGGTGCCCGCAATGCGGGCAGGTCCCCAGCACATAGCGGTCGGCAAGAAATCGCTGATCGACCGGCGACCAGACCTGCCGCAATTCGCGTTCATCGATCAACCCGCCGGCATCGAGCCGGCGATAGAAGTGTTGGGTCAGCGCCGCATTTTCCGGCGATGAGGTCCGGCCGAAATGATCGAACGAAAGGCCGAAGCGGCGATAGATGTCGGCCTGAATCGCGTGCTGCCGGGCGCAGAATTCGCCGACCTCCTCACCTGCTTTGAGCGCGGCGAGCTCAGCCGGCGTCCCGTGCTCGTCGGTCGCACAGATGAAGAGAACCTCGTCGCCGATTTGTCGCCTGAACCGCGCATGCACGTCGGCAGGAAGCAGTGAGCCGATGAGATTGCCGAGATGTTTGATGCCGTTGACGTAAGGCAACGCACTGGTGATGAGAATCTTGGTCATGGGAAGCGCTCTTTCGCGTTGAAGTGGCGCTGAATCCGATGAAACGAAAAAGCCCTCCCGCATGGACCGGAAGGGCTGGATTCAGCTCACATTCGACGCGCCAAGCGCGCTATCCCCTCCGGCAAACCTCCTTGCGGTCGGGCCGGGGCATTCGATTCAAAACCCGTGCGTTGGCAGACTTCACTGCGGACACCTCTGCCGATGAAAGTAGCATCGTTTCAGCACGACAATCAAGCGGCGCTCGGAGGTAGCTTGCTACGGCTTCAAGATCGACGCGCCCGTGGTCTTGCGGCTTTCGAGATCGATATGCGCCTTCGCAGCGTCCTTGAGTGCGTAGGCGTGGTTGATCGGCACGTGCAGCTTGCCGTTGATGACGGCGGCGAACAGCGTGTCGGCGCCTTCCAGCAATTCCTTGCGCGTGCCGACGTAGTCGTTGAGCTTCGGCCTGGTCGCAAACAGCGAGCCGTGATTGTTGAGCTCGGCGATAGAGAATGGCGGCACCGGACCCGATGCATTGCCGAATGAGACGAACATGCCGCGCGGTTTCAGGCAGGACAGCGAGCCCGGAAAGGTCGCCTTGCCGACGCCGTCATAGACGACGTCGCAGCCCTCGTTGCGGCTGATCTGCTTCACGCGCGCGACGAAGTCTTCCTCGTTGTAGAGGATGACGTGATCGCAGCCATTGGCCTCCGCAAGCTCGGCCTTCTCGCGCGAGCCGACGGTGCCGATGACGTGGGCCCCTAACGCTCTCGCCCATTGGCAGGCCAAGAGGCCGATGCCGCCGGCGGCGGCATGGATCAGCACGCGATGATGCGGCTCGACTCGAAAAGTCTTGTGCAGGAGGTACCAGACCGTCAGCCCCTTCAGCATCAGCACGGCGCCCTGCTCGTGGGTGATGTGGTCGGGCAGCTTGACCAGCTTCTCCCAGGGAATGTTGCGCTCGCCGGTGTAGGCGCCGAGATTGTAGTAATAGGCAACGCGGTCGCCGGGATGGAAATGCGTCACGCCCGGCCCGACCGCAACGACCTCGCCCGAGGCCTCGTTGCCGGCGATGAAGGGCAGCCCCGGCGCCTTGTAGAGGCCGGTGCGGTAATAGACGTCGATGAAGTTGAGCCCGACCGCATGCTGGCGGATGCGCACCTCGCCGGGTCCCGGCGCCGGCACGTCGATGCTCTCATAGACCAGAGCTTCGGGGCCTCCGACCTTGTGCACACGGACGGCTTTGGTCATCACCTGACCTCCTCTTCTCCAAGGCCAGCGAAAGACATCGCGCCCGCCTTGTCAACTCGACGCTAGCCCAAGCGGCTAGGCGGACGGCTTGCCGGCCTTCCTGCGGTTGCTCTTCGCCAGCACGTTGAAGAATTCGACTGCCGCCGAGAACGCTATTGCGAAATAGATGTAGCCGCGTGGAATGTGGAAATGGAATCCGTCCGCGACCAGCGCGACGCCGATCAGCACCAGGAAGGCCAGCGCCAGCATCTTGGTGGTCGGATGCTCCGCGACGAATCGCGACACCGGCCCCGACGAAATGTACATGATCAGGCAGGCGATCACGACGGCGGCGATCATGATCTCGATGTCCTGCGCCATGCCGATCGCGGTGATGATCGAGTCCAGCGAGAACACGATGTCGATGACGATGATCTGGACGATCACCCAGAAGAAAGCGCTGCCTACGGACTTTTGATCGCCCTCGCCGTCATCGGCTTCGACCTCGGCGTGGATCTCGTGCGTCGCTTTCGCAATCAGGAACAGGCCGCCGCCGATCAGGATGAGGTCGCGCCAGGAGAAGTCGTAACCGGCGAGCGAGAACACCGGCGCGGTCAGGCCGATCAGCCAGACCAGTACGCTGAGCAGGATGATGCGGAAGACCAGCGCCAGCGCGAGGCCGATCTGGCGGGCGCGGAGCGCCTGCGGCTCGGGGATGCGCGAGACGATCACCGACAGGAAGATGACGTTGTCGATGCCGAGCACGATCTCGAGCGCAGTCAAGGTCAGCAGCGCGGCCCAGGCTTCGGGGCTGGTGATGAGGTGCATCATGCGAAGGATCGGACCAGGCGGATCATGGCGTCGCTGAAGCTGATCCAGAGCGCGATGGCGCACATCGCGACCGTCACGCCGGTGCCGACGCGAAAGTCCATGTCCAGCACGTAGAGGCCGAGCACGGCCCAGATCGCAATCAGCGACATCGTCAACCAGCGCAGCCGCACGACACGCACCGGATGCAGCACGTGGAACGGCACGAAGGTCAGCACCACCAGAGCCGCGACCAGCAGCGTCGACCACAGCGGCGACCAGTGCAGCAGGAACAGATAGAACGCCGCCGCATTCCACAGCGCCGGAAAGCCGCGGAAATGATTGTCGTCGGCCTTCATGCGCAGATCGGCGAAATATAATGCGCTGGTGACGATGATGGCGACGCCGAGCAAGGGCGCCGCGACCGGCAGCAGCAGCCCGCTGGCGACGATCGCATAGGCCGGCACGAAGACGTAGGTGACGAAATCGACCACGAGATCGAGCACGTCGCCCGACCAGTTCGGCTGCACGTTCTTGACGTCGAGCCGGCGCGCGATCGGACCGTCGATCGCGTCGATGACGAGGGCGACGCCCAGCCACTGAAACATCGCCGCCCAGTGCTCGCGCACGGCCTCGAGCATCGCCAGCAGCGCGATGGCCGCGCCGAAGGCGGTGAAGATGTGCACCGAGAAGGCCGCGGCGCGCATCGCCGGTCTCGGCTTCAGGGAGTCCTGCTGGGTATCCATGGCTTCTGCTATCAGAATGGGACCGATTTGCACATAAGCCATTGCGGCGTTCGGCCGCGCAATTCGTCATAAAATCAGGGAAAAATAGGTGGGCTTGAATTTACCGCGGGGCGTGTCAATTGTCAGTCCATGACAGACGCATCGACACTGTTTGACGCAGCCGTGATCGGCGGCGGACCGGCCGGGCTCGCGGCGGCAATCGCATTGGCGCAGGCGGGCGCGCGGACCGCGCTGGTGGCGCGGCACGTGCCCTATGCCGACAACCGCACCACCGCCCTGTTAGGTGCCTCCATTGAGCTTCTGGAGACGCTCGATGTCTGGCCGCGCTGCAAGGACAAGGCGGCCGGACTCGAAGTGATGCGTCTCGTCGACGACACCGGCCGGCTGTTCCGCGCACCGGAGGTCCGGTTCTCCTGCCATGAGATCGGGCTGGACGCCTTCGGCTACAACATCGACAACCGCTCGCTGATGCTGGCGCTGGAAGCGCGCGCGGGCGAATTGCCCAATCTCGTCCGGTTTGACGACGAGGCGGAGAGCATCGTCATCGAAGCCGATGCTGTCGCGATCCGTACCGCCTCCGCGCAATTCCTTTCGGCCCGCCTCGTGGTCGGCGCGGATGGCCGGCATTCGCTGTGCCGCGGAGCAGCCGGCATCGAGGTGACCCGGCGCGAGCTGAACCAGACCGCGCTGACCTTCAACGTCGGCCATGCCCGCCCGCACCGCAACGTCTCGACCGAGTTCCACACACCGCACGGGCCTTGCGTGTTCGTGCCCCTGCCCGGCAACCGCTCCAGCATCGTCTGGGTCTCGGCGCCGGCGGACGCCGAGCGGCTTCGTGGCCTCAGCGATGACGAATTGTCCGCCGCGATCGAGAAGCAGTCGCATTCCATTCTGGGCCGCATGACGGTCGAGCCCGGCCGCAACCTGTTCCCGCTGGCAATCGAGCGTCCAAGATCCTTTGGCCGCGACCGCATCGCGCTGGTCGGCGAAGCCGCTCACGTGGTTCCCCCGATCGGCGCCCAGGGCCTCAACCTTGGCCTGCGCGATGCCGCCGACATTGCAAGGCTCGCCGGCGAGGCGATCGCATCGGGCGAGGACCCCGGCGCGGACGAGGTGCTCAAGCGCTACGACAGGGCCCGGCGCCCGGACATCTTGAGCCGGACATTTGCGATCGACATCGCCAACCGCTCCTTGCTCAACGACTTCCTGCCGCTGCAGCCGGTGCGCGCCGTCGGCATGCACCTGTTAAGTGCCATCGGCCCGCTCCGCCGCTTTGCGATGCGCGAGGGCCTGACGCCGACGTGGCGCAGGTAGATTGGCGGCGGTAGCCACGGCTTAAGGAAACGCCAGCCGTCCGGTCTGGAGCAACCACATCACGCTGGTCAGCGTAACCACAGAGGCGAAAGTGCCGAGCAGCACCGCGACGGAGGCGGATTCGATCCAGGCATCGTTCTGGCGGGCAATGACGAACACGTTCAGCGCTGGCGGCAGCGAGGCCATGAGCACGGCGGTCGCAGCCCAGGGCTGCGCGAACGGACCGAATGCCAGCATCAGGCCGAACGCTGCGAGCGGATGGATCAGGAGTTTGACCGCGATCACGCCGGGCACCTCCCAGGGCACGCGGTCGAATGGGCGCAGCGCCACCGTCACGCCGAGCACGAACAGCGCGGTCGGCGCGGCTGCGTTCTGGAGGAAGATGATGGTGCGGTCGAGCGCGACCGGCAGCTCGATATGGAGAGCCGCAACGGCCGCGCCAAAACAGGCCGACATGATCAGCGGGTTGAGCACGATCTGCTTCAGCACGACGCCGAAGGCATGCACGATCGAGGGATGGTCGCGGTCGGAGAGCTCGATCAACAGCGGCACGATCGTGAACAGGAAGATGCTGTCGCAGCAGAAGATCAGCGCGGTCGGCGCCGCCGCCTTGGTCCCGAGCACCGCCAGCGCAAGCCCCGGGCCCATGTAGCCGATATTGCCGTAGCCGCCCGAGAGCCCCGCGAGCGTCGCCTCGCGCAGCGTGAGCCGACCCAAGACCTTGCCGACGACAAGTGCCAGCGTGAACGCCGCAACCGTCGACAGCGTCGTCGCGACCAGGAACGGCGGGTTGTTCAGCTCCGCGAATGGCGTCTTCGACATGATCGCGAACAGCAGCGCCGGCAACGACACGTAGAGCAGGAAGAAGTTCATCCAGGCGAGGCCTGATTCCGGCAGGGATTTGACCTTGCCGCAAGCAAATCCAACGAAGATCAAGCCAAAATAAGGTAGCGCCAGATTGAGGATATCGACCATTGATGAAGTGTTTTCTGAGGACTTGGGGTCTATCCGCCCCTGAACCGAAGGTTAATTCCGGATCAGGGCACTAGCATCGGCCACAATCCTGGTCTATCGACGGGGGATGATTAAAGCGAGGACCGCCAAATTCCAGATCGGACAGGTCGTGCGCCACCGGATCTTCTCGTTCCGGGGCGTGATCTTCGACATCGATCCGGAATTCAACAACACCGAGGAGTGGTGGCTGTCGATCCCCGAGGAGGTGCGGCCCCACAAGGATCAGCCGTTCTATCACCTGCTCGCGGAGAACGCGGAGTCCGAGTACGTCGCCTACGTCTCGGAGCAGAACCTGTTGCCGGATGATTCCGGTGAGCCGATCCGGCATTCCCAGGTCGCCGAGATCTTCATCAAGAGCAAGGATGGCGGCTACCGCCCGCGCAATCCGTCCCTAAACTGAGTTTCGCCGCCGCAACCGGCCAATAAAAAAGGCGCTCGTGTGAGCGCCTTTTTCATATCAGGGATTTGCTCCCGATTATTTCTGGCCGGCCGCCGCGGCGCCGGGGACGCCACCGCCTTGCTCGAGCTTCTTGCGCTGCTCGTCGGCCTTCTTCTGAAGCTCTTCCTGGAGCTTCTTCTGGTTTTCCTCGAACACCTTCGGATCGGTCGGCGGACCGTCATAAGCCTTCTGGAATTCGCCGGCGAGCGGCAGCGGCAGCGTCAGCGGCGCGCCGTTGGCATTGATCGCCTGGACAACGAGATTCTGGCCCTTCTTCATGCTGTTGATGAGCTCGGGCGTCGCCTCGTAATCGGACATGCAGCCGTTCTGGAAGCAGATCACATACGGGCTCTGCAGCGGCGCGTTGCTGTCGACGATGATGCGGGTGCCGTGCACGAGCTGCATGCCGAGCGGCAGCGTCACGCGCAGGATCTTCTTGGGCTCGCCTTCCGGCTCGATGATCACGGCCGCGATAACCGGCTGGCCCGACTCGATCCGGCCGTCCTTGCCGGTGAAGCAGACCTGCTTGGCGTTGGCGTCCTGGCCCTTCAGGCAGAACTTGGTCCAGGGGGCGTAGATCAGCTGGATCTGCTGGTCCGCCGGCTGGGCCGCGCCCTGCTGCGCCGGAGCGCCCTGGGCGGGAGCCTGCTGCGCGGGTGCCTGGGCCGCCGGTGCCGGCGCCTTGGGAGCAGCCTTCGGAGCGGCCTTCGGAGCCGCCTTGGGCGCGGCGGGTGCACCGGGGGCCGGCGCCGGGGTCTGGGCCTCGGCGGCAAACGGAACGACCAACGCCGTCGCCGTCAACAGGGCGAGAAGCCGCCCGCGCGGCCGGATGCACGCGGCCAAGTAACGGAAATTCATTGCGGAAAACCCTTTCTGAACGGGAAGCGCCCGAACCGCTCCGAAGCGCCGAACCTAGCCGCCTTGGGCGCGGCTCTCTCCCCGTCAATTGAGGCGGATAAGTGACGGGCTCGACGCTCTTGCGCGATTGCGTGCCTTCTTAACGTGGCCGACGAAAAGATCAATGCCGACAAGCGTCTTTGACTGCACTGAGAACCCCGCCTTTGGCCTGCGCCGGGGGAAAATCCCTGTGATAGGATTCAAGGCTACCGGTCCTCGAATCAACGTGCCCGAATGTTCATGTTCCACCGCCTGTTCGAGGGCCCCGGCGTCCGCCTTTGCAGCCTCGCCCTCGCGCTCATCGTCAGCCTGTCGGCAACCGGCGGGCGCGCCGAGGAAGCCCATGCGATCGCCATGCACGGCAAGCCGGCAATGCCGGCCGATTTCACCCACATGCCCTACGTCAATCCCGATGCGCCCAAGGGCGGCCGGCTGACCTGGGGCATTCTCGGCACCTTCGACAGCCTCAATCCTTTCATCGTGAAGGGATTGGCCGTGCAGCCGATCCGCGCCTACGTGGTCGAGAGCCTAATGGCGCGCGGCCAGGACGAGCCGTTCACACTGTACGGCCTGCTCGCCAAGACCGTCGAGACCGACGACGAGCGCAGCTACGTCACGTTCCGTCTCGATCCCCGCGCCCGTTTCTCTGACGGCAAGCAGGTAGCTGCCGAGGACGTGTTGTTCTCCTGGCAGCTCCTGCGCGACCATGGCCGTCCCAACCTTCGGCAGTATTACGCCAAGGTCGCCAAGGCCGAGGCATCCGATCCCCTCACCGTTCGCTTCGACCTCACCGGTGCCAATGACCGCGAGCTGCCGTTGATCCTCGGCCTGATGCCGATCCTGCCGAAGCATGCCGTCGACGTCGCGACCTTCGAGGAGACGACGCTATCGGGACCGATCGCCTCAGGCCCCTATCGCGTCACGGCGGTGAAGCCCGGCGCCAGCGTCACGCTGACGCGCAATCCCGATTATTGGGGCCGCGATCTTCCGATCAATCGCGGGCTCTTCAATTTCGACGAGATCCGGCTCGACTATTTTCGCGAGGCCAATGGCCAGTTCGAAGCCTTCAAGCGCGGCCTCTACGATTTCCGCATCGAGCACGAGCCGCTGCGCTGGCACGACGGCTACGATTTTCCCGCCGCCAGAAGCGGCGAGGTGATCCGCGACACCATCAAGCCGGGCGTGCCGCAGCCCTCGGAATTCCTGGTGTTCAATACGAGGAGGTCGATCTTCGCCGACATCCGGGTGCGCCAGGCGCTGACACTTTTGTTCGATTTCGAGCTGGTCAATCGCAACTATTTCTTCAACCTCTATTCGCGCGTCGCCGGCTACTTCGCCGGCTCCGACCTCTCCGCCTATGGCCGGCCTGCGGATGCGCGCGAGCGCGAGTTGCTCAAACCCTTCGCCGCGCGGATCCCGCCCGACGTCATGGACGGCAGCTACCGCCTGCCAGTAACCGACGGTTCCGGGCGCGACCGCACGACATTGCGCGCTGCGCTGAAGCTGTTGTCGGAGGCCGGCTGGGATCTCGACGGCACCGTGCTGCGCAACCGCGCGACGAAAGCGCCCTTCACCTTCGAGATGCTGGTGACGACCCGCGACCAGGAGCGCATCGCACTCGCGTTCCAGCGCGACCTCAAGCGCGCCGGCATCGCGGCAAGCGTGCGCACGGTCGATCCCGTGCAGTTCGACCAGCGTCGGCTCGGCTACGAGTTCGACATGATCCAGAACCGCTGGGACCAGTCGCTCTCGCCCGGCAACGAGCAGTATTTCTATTGGGGCAGCGCCGCGGCCGACAATCCGGGGACGCGCAACTACATGGGCGCGAGGGATCCCGCCGTCGACGCCATGATCGCCGCGCTGCTGGAGGCCCGGGATCATACGGAATTCGTCGCGGCGGTGCGGGCGCTCGACCGCGCCCTGATCGCGGGCTTCTACACAATCCCCCTGTTTAACGTATCCGAGCAATGGATCGCGCGCTGGAATCGGATAGAACGGCCCAAGGCCACCGCGCTGTCCGGCTATCTGCCGGAGACCTGGTGGTCGAAGGGGCCGCCTTAGAGCCAGTCAAGCAAAGTGACGCCGTGAACCAGCCAGCCGTATCGCCGACGCTCGACACGCTGTTTCAGCGCACGCTGATGCGGCAGCCGCACACGCTCGCTCTGCTCGATCCCCTCAACAAGGCCCGCGTCACCGGCCACCAGCCGCGGCGGATGACCTATACCGAGGCCGATACCGCCATCGAGGCACTGTCGGCGCATTTCGTCGAATCGGGCCTGCCGGCCAATTCCGTCATCGCGATCCAGCTCCCGAATACGGTCGAGTTCGTACTCACTGTGCTCGCCGCACATCGCGCCGGGCTCGTCGTCGCCGTGCTGCCGCTGCTGTGGCGGCATGCGGAACTGACCGCCGCGCTCAACCGCACCGCGGCGCGCGCCATCGTCACCATGAGCAAGGTCGACGGCGTCAGCTATGCCGACTTCGCGATGCATGCTGCGGCCGAAGCCTTCTCGATCCGTCACGTCTGCGGCTTTGGCACCGACCTGCCCGAAGGCATGGCCTCGCTCGACGACGTGCTGGCCCGCCCGCCCGGCATGACGCGCGCCGTGATCCAGGACGGCCGCAAGGCGGCGATGATCTCGTTCGACGTCACCGCGGAAGGTTTCCGCCCGGTGCCGCGGCCGCATTTCAGCCTGATCGCCGGCGGCCTTGCGATGTCGCTGGAGGCGGACGTCAAGCAGGGTGCGACCGTGATGGCGGCGTTCGCGCCGATGTCGTTTGCGGGCCTCGCCTCCTCGCTCGCGGTGTGGCTGCTCTCAGGCGGCACGCTGGCGCTGCATCATCCGTTCGAGAACGACGTGCTGGAGCAGCAGATCAACGAGCATGAATGCGAGGTGCTGATCGCGCCGGCGCAGCTCGCGCTGCGGCTCGGCGATTCCGATCTCGCGGCGCGGATGCCCACTTTACGCAACGTCATCGGCCTGTGGCGCGCACCCGAGCAGGTGGCGACGAGCGACGCCTGGATCGCTCCGCACGCGCCGCTGACCGACGTCTATCTGTTCGGCGAGGCCGGGCTGTTCGGCGCCCGGCGCGGCGAGGATGGCATGCCGGTGCCGGTCATGCCCGGACCGCACGGCGCCCCGCGCGAGCAGTCCGGCTCCTCCATCGCCGGCGAGATCCTGCTGACGCCGAAGGGCACGCTCGGCCTGCGCGGGGCGATGGTGCCGATCGCGGCCTATGCCCCGCCGCAGCCGGTCGGCGAGACGCTGACGGCGCAGCCGCCGCGCGATTATGTCGACACCGGCTATGCCGCACGGCTCGACCGTCCCAGCGGCGCGATCTGCATCACGGCCCCGCCCTCCGGCATCATGGCCGTCGGCGGCTACCGCTTCCTCTCCAATGACCTCCAGGAATGGGCGCGCCGGCTCGGCCAGGGCGCCCTGCTCACCGCGCTGCCCGACCGCCTTTCCGGCCACCGGCTGGCAGGACGGGCCCAGGACAATGCGAGGGCCCGCGAGGCGCTCAGCCAGCTCGGGCTTAACCCCTTGATGGTCGAGGCTTTTCGCGACCGCTCCGGACCGACTTGAGCACAGTTTCGACCGAACCATTGACGCTGCATTAAGGCGGCCGGACTAGATTGCGCAGCATCTGTTGCGTGATCAGAGTTTCCGAATGTCCCAGGCGGGCCCGATCCTGTTTGTGTCCAATGCCGAGCGGCCGCCGTACATTGCGGCGCTGGACGAGGCCCGGCTGTTTCCCGTGATCGATACCGACTGGGCCAGCGCGGCGCGCGCGGTCGAGCAGGTGCAGCCGGCCGCGGTCCTCGCTGCGATGCATGCCGGACACGAGCCGTATCTGGCACCGCTCGCCAGGAAGATCGCCGAGCAATTGCCCTACCTGCCTTTCGTGGCCCTTGATCCCGCGGGCATGCTGCCGCACAACGCCCTGCCCTTCTTCGCGCGCGGCGGCAATTCCAATCGCCTGGTCGCGCGGCTGCGCGCCGCGCTGCGCGTGCGCACACTTCATGCCACCGTGCTGCGCCGGCTGCCGGAAGCCAAGGTGTCGCTGCCGGACGGCGATCCCGCACGCGATGCCACGGTGCTGCTGATCGGCCGCGGCGCGGCTTACCCGGCGCTCTCCGTTGCGCTCGGCGAACGCGTCGGCGTCGTCGGCGCGCTCTCGATCGAGGCTGCGGCCAAGCATCTCAACACCCGCGACCTCGACGGCGTCGTGCTGGCCGAAGGTTTTACCGCGCGCGTCACCGATGCCTTCCTGACCGTGCTCGCCGAGGATACCCGATTCCGCAGCCTGCCTGTCGTCGTCACCGCGCACCAGCTGACGCAGAGCTACGACCTGCCCAATCTCGAATTGATCCCGGGCGAGCCGGCCAAGATCGCCGCCAACGCGCTGCCCCTGATCCGCCAGCACGCGATGGAAGCGCAAGCGAGCCGCACGCTCCGCTCGATCGATGCCGGCGGCTGGCTCGATCCGCGCAGCGGCCTGCTTACGGTCGAAGCTTTCGCGCGCGATTTTGCCAAGGCGGTCGAGCAGGCGCTGGCCCGCGGCGGCGGCCTCTCCGTCGCCCGCTTCGCCTTCGACCCCGGCAATTCCCGCGCCCAGCTCGACGCCGCGCGCATCCTCAGCCGCCTGATGCGGCAGATGGATTTCGGCGTGGCACAGAAGGATGGATCGGTGATCGTGGTGTTCGCGGAGACTGACTTCCGCACCGCGCATATGATCGCGCGCCGTCTATCGGCGGTGATGCGGCATACGTCCAACGGCAAGCACGAGATGCGCAGCGATCCCGTGGTCAGCGTGGACTCGCTGTCGTCGTCGGATACCGCAAGGTCGCTGCTGGCCCGGCTGTCGGCCGACGCGTCAAGGGCGGCGTCGTAGCTCCGATTGCGATGCCGTAGGGTGGGCAAAGGCGCGCAGCGCCGTGCCCACCATTTTTCAAGGTGGATAGAGGTGGTGGGCACGCTTTGCCCACGCTACGGCACTACGGCGCCTGTTGCTACGCCGCCTTCTTAGCCTCCGCCAGCTGCGCCAATTGCCGCATGATCTCCGTGGTGCCGACGAGGCGCTCTTCCGGCGTCTCCCAGTCCTGCAGGAACACCACCTTCATGTCGGGCCGCACCTTGGCGGCCTGGCCGTAGCTGCGGATGAAGGTGACGAGGCGGTCGGGATAGGCGAAGGAATTGTCACGGAAGACGATGACGGCACCCTTGGGACCTGCGTCGATCTTCTCGACATTGGCCCGGCGGCAGAACGCCTTGATCGCGGCGACCTTGAACAGGTAGCGCACCTCGTCCGGCAGCACCCCGAAGCGGTCGCGCAACTCGGCGCCGAAATTCTCGATCTCCTCCTCGGTGTCGAGATCGGCAAGGCGCCGGTACAGCGACAGCCGTACCGAGAGATCGCCGACGTAGTCCTCCGGGATGAGCACGGGCATGCCGATGGTGATCTGCGGCGACCAGCGGTCGGCGGCGGGCTCGGCGACGCCGGCCTTGAGATTGACGATCGCCTCCTCCAGCATCGACTGATAGAGCTCGAAGCCGACCTCCTTGATGTGGCCGGACTGCTCCTCGCCGAGCAGATTGCCGGCGCCGCGGATGTCGAGGTCGTGCGAGGCAAGCTGGAAGCCTGCACCCAGCGTCTCCAGCGATTGCAGCACGGTGAGCCGGCGCTCGGCCTGCGCCGTGATCTTCTGCTGCGCCGGCAGCGTGAACAGCGCGTAAGCGCGCAGCTTGGAGCGGCCGACACGGCCGCGGAGCTGGTAGAGCTGGGCAAGACCGAACATGTCGGCGCGGTGCACGATCAGCGTGTTGGCATTGGGGATGTCGAGGCCGGACTCGACGATCGTGGTCGACAAGAGGATGTCGAACTTGCCGTCGTAGAACGCGGTCATGATGTCCTCGATCACGGCGGGCGGCATCTGGCCGTGCGCGACCGCGACCTTCATCTCCGGCACGTTCTTGTCCAGGAAGTCCTTGACCTCGGCGAGGTCGTCGATGCGCGGCACGACGTAGAACGCCTGGCCGCCGCGATAGCGCTCGCGCAGCAAGGCTTCGCGGATCATCAGGGGATCGTGCGGGGCGACGAAGGTGCGGACCGCGAGGCGGTCGACCGGGGGCGAGGCGATGATCGAGAGCTCGCGGACGCCTGTGAGCGCCAGTTGCAGCGTGCGCGGGATCGGCGTCGCCGACAGCGTCAACACATGCACCTCAGCGCGCAACGCCTTCAGCCGCTCCTTGTGGCTGACACCAAAATGCTGCTCCTCGTCGACGATGAGCAGGCCGAGATCGCGGAACTTGATGGCCTTGCCGAGCAGCGCGTGGGTGCCCACCACGATGTCGACCGAGCCATCGGCAATGCCCTTCTTGACCTCGTTGAGCTGTTTGGTCGCGACCAGGCGCGAAGCCTGCGCGACGTTGACCGGGAAGCCCTTGAAGCGCTCGCTGAACGTCCGGTAGTGCTGGCGCGCCAGCAGCGTGGTCGGCACCACGACCGCGACCTGCTTGCCATCGAGCGCGACCGCGAAAGCGGCACGCAGCGCCACCTCGGTCTTGCCGAAGCCGACGTCGCCGCAGATCAGCCGGTCCATCGGCCGGCCCTTTTCGAGATCCTTCAGCGTGGACTCGATCGCGCCCAGCTGGTCCTCGGTCTCGTCATAGGGGAAGCGGGCGCAGAACTCGTCGTAGACGCCCTGCTGCACCGGCAGCTTCGGCGCCTCGTGCAGCATGCGTTCGGCCGCGATCTTGATCAGCTCGCCCGCGATCTCACGGATGCGGTTCTTCAGCTTGGCCTTGCGGCTCTGCCAGCCGGAGCCGCCGAGGCGGTCGAGCTCGACCGTGGTCTGGTCCGAGCCGTAGCGCGACAACAGCTCGATGTTCTCGACCGGCAGGAACAGTTTCGTCTCGGCGGCATAGTGCAGCTCGAGGCAGTCATGCGGCGCTCCGGCGACGTCGAGGGTCTGCAGGCCGATGAAGCGGCCAATGCCGTGGTCGACGTGGACGACGATGTCGCCGGCGGTGAGGCTCGTCACCTCAGAGATGAAACTGTCGAGCTTGCGGCTCGCCTTGCGCGGCCGCACCAGGCGGTCGCCCAAAATGTCCTGCTCGCTGATGAGCGCGATCTCGTCGGTCTCGAAACCGCTTTCCAGGCCGAGCACGGCGAGCATGGTCTCGTTGCGCGGGGTCGCCTGCACGGTGCGCCAGCTATTGACGCTGGTGGTGTGGGCGAGCTTGTGGTCGCGCAGCATCGACGTCATGCGATCACGCGAGCCTTCGGTCCACAGCGCGATCACGACCTTCTTGCGTTGCGCTTGCAGCGCCATGACGTGACTGACCACGGATTCGAACACGTTGACCGTGGTGTCGTTGCGCTCCGGCGCGAAATCGCGGCCCTTGCGCGCGCCGGCGTCGACGACCGAAGTGCCGTCGGTCGGCACGGAGAACGGCGTCAGCCGCGCCAGCGGGATATCGCCGAGGCGTTTGCCCCACTCCTCCTCGGTCAGATAGAGCCGGTCGGGCGGCATCGGCTTGTAGATCGCGCCGCCGCCGGGATGCTCCATCGCCTCGCGGCGGGCCTCGTAATAGTCGAGGATCTGCTTGAAGCGCTCGCGCACCGCGTCCTCGGCCTGCGGCTCGATCGCAACGGCGGCCCCTTGCAGGTAGTCGAACAGCGTGTCCATGCGGTCCTGGAACAGCGGCAGCCAGTGCTCCATGCCGGGATGGCGGCGGCCTTCGCTGACCGCCTCGTACAGCGCATCGTCGCGCTCGGGCGCGCCGAACTCGGCGACATAGCCCATGCGAAAGCGGCGGATGGTGTCGGTGACGAGCTGGAATTCCGAGATCGGCACGAGGTCGAGCGAGCGCATGTCGAGCAGCGTGCGCTGGGTCTCGGCATCGAATGAGCGGATCGACTCCAGGCTGTCGCCGAAGAAGTCGAACCGCACCGGCTGTTCGAGGCCGGCCGGAAACAGATCGAGGATGCCGCCGCGCACCGCATATTCGCCGGGCTCGCGCACGGTCGAGGAGCGGTTGTAGCCGTTGTGCTCGAGCCAGGCGACGATGGTGTCCATCGGCACGACGTTGCCGGGCGCGACCGACAGCGCCTGGGCCGCGACGAGCTCGCGCGCGGGCACGCGCTGGACCACCGCGTTCACCGTGGTCAGCACGATCAGCGGCTTGTCGCTGCCGGTGAGCGAAGCGAGCCGCGCCAGCGTGGTCAGGCGTTGCGCCAGGATGCCGCCATGCGGCGAGACGCGATCATAGGGCTGGCAGTCCCAGGCCGGAAAGGTCAGCACCGGCAGATCGGGCGCGAAGAATCTCAGCGCGCGTTCGAGCTGCTGCATGCGTCCGCCGTCGCGGCAGACCACGGCAAGGCTGACGGCCGGCTTCTTCGGCCGCGCCGCGATGGCCCGCGCCAGGTCGGAGACGACCAGGCCTTCGGCACCCTCGGCGACATTGGCAAGCGTCACCGCGCGGCCGGGCGTGAGCAGCTCGGCCGGAGATTTCATGCCCTGTTTCATACGTTGCCGTCCGCGATCGGGAACGCCTTGATGCGCGCGAAGATCGCGCCGGTGACATCGGCTGGCAGCACCTTGTCACCCGTGATGGCGGCATAGAGATCGGGATCATTGACCTCGAGCAGGGTTTCGAGCTCGGTCAGCTCGGCGTCCGACAGGTTGCCGATCTCGGCGTCCGCGAAGCGGCCGAGGATCAGGTCCATCTCGCGCGTGCCGCGGTGCCAGCAGCGGAACAGAAGCCGCTTGCGGCGGTCGTCCAGACCGTTGCTCGATCGTGTCGTTCCCGTCATGTCTCAAATCCAGTCAAACGCCAAAAGCCCGGACGTGCCGGGCCGGGGTGATATAGCCATTGGGACCGCCTGTGTCAGCCCTTTGTTATTGCAATTGTTTGGGGACCGTCATTGCCGGGCTTGACCCGGCAATCCATCGTCCTTGAAAAGATGGATGCGCGGGTCAGGCCCGCGCATGACGAATGTTGCGAGAATGCGCCCCAGCCTGCTCAATCCGCTGTTTGCTCCCGTGACCAGCCTGCCCGGCGTCGGTCCGAAGCAGGACAAGCTGCTGCAGTATCTGCTCAGCCGGAGCGAGACGCCGCGGCTGGTCGATCTGCTGCTGCATCTGCCGAGCCAGGTCATCGACCGTCGCGCCCGACCGAAAATCCGCGACGCGGCCCAGGGAACCATGGTGACGCTGGAGGTCACCGTCGATCGCCACCGCCCGCCCCCGCCGCGCAACTCGCGCGCGCCGTATCTGGTCTATGCCAGCGACGACACCGGCGACGTCGTGCTGACCTTCTTCCGCGCCAAGCCCGGCTATGTCGAAAAACTGCTGCCGGTTGGCGAGAAGCGCTTCGTCTCCGGCACGTTGCAGATGTATGACGGCATCCCGCAGATCGTGCATCCCGACCGCGTGCTCGACGAGGAGGCGATCTCGAAGCTCTCAGGGATAGATCCGGTCTATCCGCTGACGGAGGGCCTCGCGCTCGGCTCGCTGCGCCGCGCGATCGCGCAGGCGCTGCAGAAGCTGCCGGCCCTGCCCGAATGGATCAGCCCGGAGGTGATGCGCCGCTGCAATTTTCCGTCGGTTACGGAAGCGCTCAATCGCGTGCACCAGCCGGTCGAGCTGACGCACATCTTGCCGGATCAGCGCTTCTGGTCCCGCCTCGCCTTCGACGAGCTGCTCGCCGGCCAGCTCGCGCTTGCGCTGATCCGCGCGCAACTGCGACGGCCCGCCGGCGTGCGCAATGCCGGCGACGGCCATCTGCGCAACAAGATCATCGACGCCCTTCCTTACGCGCTGACGCCGTCCCAGCGCAGCGCCGCAGCAGCCATCGCCGAGGACCTCAAGCAGCCGGTGCGCATGCTGCGCCTGCTCCAGGGCGATGTCGGCTCTGGCAAGACCGTGGTGGCGCTGCTGGCGGCCGCGGCCGTGGCCGAGGTCGGCAAGCAAGCCGCTTTGATGGCCCCGACCGAAATCCTGGCGCGTCAGCACATCAAGACTATCGCGCCGCTCGCCGAGCGCGCGGGGATGCGGGTCGCCATCCTCACCGGCCGGGAAAAGGGCAAGGAGCGACGTGAGATCATCGCCCAGCTCGCCGCCGGCGAGATCGACCTGCTCGTCGGCACCCATGCGCTGATCCAGGACGACGTGATCTTCCGCGATCTAGCCCTCGCCATCGTCGACGAGCAGCATCGTTTCGGCGTGCGCGAGCGGCTGGCGCTGACGTCCAAGGGCGAAGCCGTCGACGTGCTGGTGCTGAGCGCCACCCCGATCCCGCGCACGCTGGTGCTGACCTATTTCGGCGACATGGACATCTCCGAGCTGCGCGAAAAGCCCGCCGGCCGCCAGCCGATCGACACCCGCGCGGTGCCGATGAGCCGGATCAGCGAGGTCATGGAGGGGGTCGGCCGCGCGCTCGAATCCGGCAAGCTGGTCTACTGGATCTGTCCCCTGGTCGAGGAATCCGAGGCCGAGGGCACCGAGCACCTGACGAATGCGACCAAGCGCTTCGAGAGCCTGCAAAAACGTTTCGGCGACCGCGTCGGCCTCGTCCACGGCCAGATGAAAGGGACCGAGAAGGACGGCGTCATGGGTCAGTTCGCCGCCCACGAGATCGGCCTTCTGGTCGCGACCACCGTGGTCGAGGTCGGCGTCGACGTCCCCGCCGCAACCATCATGGTGATCGAGAATGCCGAGCGCTTTGGCCTCGCCCAGCTCCACCAGTTGCGCGGGCGCATCGGACGCGGCTCGGAAGCCTCGACTTGTATCCTGCTCTACGGCGAACCGCTCGGCGAGATGTCGAAGGCGCGCCTGAAAGTGATCCGCGAGACCACGGACGGCTTTCGCATCGCCGAGGAGGATCTGAAGCTGCGCGGCGAAGGCGATGTCCTCGGCGTGCGCCAGAGCGGCCTGCCCGGCTATCGCATCGCGCGCTCGGAGGTGCACGGCCAGCTCATCACCCAGGCGAGAGACGAGGCGCTCCGCATCCTCAAAGAGGATCCGAAGCTGAAGGGCGAGCGCGGCGAGGCGCTGCGCTGCCTGCTGTATCTCTACGAGCGGGACGAGGCGATCCCGCTGATCGGGGCTGGTTAACCCCCTGCTCGCCGTCGCCCGATCTCGTAGGCCGCCACATGCGCTCTGGCGAGGTCGAGCAGCGGGGTGTCGATGCCGAGCGCACGGGCGCGATTGGCCATATCGCCGAGGATGTGCTCCGCCTCGGTGATCGAGCCGCGCTCGATATCGCGGAGCATCGAGGCCTTGAGCGGTGAGTCCAGGGTGGTGAACAGCTTCCGGTCGAACTCGATGAACGGCGCGCGCGGCTCAAAGCCGGAGGCGTTCGCGACGGCACAGCATTCCGCGAACAGGCGGAAAATGGACTGCTCGCCGTTGGGCACGGCCAGGATGTCTCCGATACTCGCGCGCATCAGGCAGGTGATGCCGGCGAGCGTGCTGAGCTGGACGAATTTCTCCCACATGTCCTGCATGATCGCTTCGCTGGCGCGCACGTCGATACCGGGAACCTGAAGCAGTGCCTCCAGCGCGGACGCACGCTCGCTCAGCGTCCCCTCGATCTCACCGAAGACAATCGTCTGATTGGCCATGAACTGGACGACACGACCATCCGCATCGAGTCCGGCACTGACGTTCGCGAGCCCGCCGAGAACGCAAGCACCGCCGAACCTGGCGCTCAGGGCATCGATATGTTTCAACCCGTTGAGGATCGGCAAAATCATCGTGTTGGGGCCGACGGCGGGCGCAAACTGGCTCATCGCATCGTCGAGCGAGTAGGCTTTCACGCCGACGAGGACGACGTCGAACGGGTCCTTGAGATCGCCAGCCACAAGAAGCTTCGGCTGCACGGCGAAGTCGCCGTGTGGGCTCACGACCTGCAATCCATTCCGCTGCAATTGCTCGGCCCGCTTCTCGCGCACCAGAAAGGTCACGTCGCTACCCGCTCGGACCAGGCAAGCTCCGTAATAGCCGCCAAGCGCGCCCGCGCCGATGACAAGCACCTTCATTCGAACTCCCATTGCCGAGGGATTGCGTAGAAACAATAACAGATGGCCCCTGCGACGTCTCCTCATCGTCATTGAGGACGGTGTGAGTACAGCCGGTTCAGCAGGCGCCCCTTTCGCCGCGGCTGACTTTATGGAACCTTGCAGCGATGCGCCGGATCATCGTGGTTGGCTCCCAGGGAAGCGGAAAGACGCGGCTCGCCCGCAATCTCGGGCGAAAGCTTGAGCTGCCGGTGGTGCATCTCGACGTGCTGTACTGGCAGCCGGGCTGGAAACCCTCCGACAAGGCCAGCTTTCGCATGCGAGTCGCGGATGCTATCGCGGGCGAAGCGTGGGTGATCGACGGAAGCTTCTCGGGGCTGGCGTTCGATCTCACGATCGCTCGCGCAGATGTTCTTGTCGTCATCGACCGCCCGCGCTGGGTCTGCCAGTGGCGCATTCTCTGGCGCTCCGCTTTCCATCGCGACACAACACGGCCCGACTTGCCGGAAGGGTGCCCGGAACAGTTCGACTGGAAACTGATGAAGGAAGCGTGGCGCTACGACGTCGAGCGCGTGCCGGTCATCGAGGCCGAACGCATGCAATACGGCCCTGAGGTCCCGGTCGTGCGGCTGAGGCGCGACAGGGACATCCAGGGCTTTCTGGAGTCCGTCTCAGTGCACGGCGAGTGAAGCCGGCCGGTCAGGACTTCTTCTGGGCAACACGCGCGGCGAACGCCTTCAGCAATTCCGCATCGACCGCCTCCCCATTCGCGTCTGCGGCGAGATGCTCGAACCAGCGCGCAAAGCCCTCGTAGATCTGACTCGCGGGATGATCGGCTCCGAGAAAGCCGGAAATCTCCCGCATCTCCGCGACCCAGCGATAGGCTTTCGGGATCATGTCCGGAAGCGCCACTTCGAGCCGGGCCAGGATCGCGGGCTGGCTCAGCGCGAGCTCGTCGCGCAGCGCATCCGCAGCGCCCGCCTTCGTTGCTGCAACCACCATGGCCGAGCCGATGCCGGCGAGGCCCTTGACGATGCCGGCATAGGACATTTTCAGCGCCGAGGCCGCGCCGACCGGCCCCTCGACGATCCGCACGTCGAGGCCGAGGTCCTTCAGCACCGCGACGTCCTTGGCATGCTCGCCGGACATGTAGAAGGCCGGGCTCTTGCCGCCCGGCTGCGGCGGAAAGCCGATGATGCCGCCGTCCACGAACGGCGCCTGCGCCGAGCCGATGATCTCCTCGATCCGTTGCACGGTATCGACATTGACGGCGTTGCAGTCGACCACGACCGGCTTCTTCGCGCGCCGGACGATCAGCGCGGCCAAGCGCTCGGCGAGTGCAACCGCCTCGCCCGGCGGCACGATCGAGAGGATGATGTCGGCGTCCGCAATCGCATCGTCCTCGGCGCCGATCATGCCGGCCTCGGCCGCCCGTTTCAGCGTCGCTTCGCTGCGCCCCTTCAACGACGTCAGCACGCGCGCGCCGTTCTCGCTGAGACGGCGGGCCACGGCGCTGCCCATGGCACCGGGCGCGAGGATCGCAATGGTCTTTGACATCGTGCACTCCAGATCGAATTCCGAGCGAGGCGCTCAGTTCGATCGGAGCATAACAGAGGATGCGAATGCCTGCGTGAACGCGGCCATCCCGCGCGGGAATGGCCCTACTCCGCCTTCGCAGGCTCTGGCTGGAGCGAAGCGTTGGCGATGCGCGCCGCATTCGCCATGCCCGCGAGCGCGGCGGCCTTCTTCGGATCGGGCGCCGAGCCCGGCTGCACCACGCCGGCCGACATGATCAGCGTCGCGGCGTCCTCGGCACTGAGATCGACCTCGATGATCTTGCTCTTCGGCACATAGAAGAAGAACCCGGTGGTCGGGTTCGGCGAGCACGGCAGAAACACCGAGACATGCTCCTCCTGTCCCGGCAGGCTGCGCGAAATGTCCTCGTTCGGCGACTGCGAGATCAGCACGATCGACCACATGCCCGGCGAGGGAAACTCGACCAGGCCCACTTTCCGGAAGCTCGATCCCTTGCCCGAGAACAGCGTCTCGAACACCTGCTTCAGGCCGCGATAGATGGCGCGCACCGCCGGGATGCGGCCGAGGAAGGTCTCGCCGACATCGACCAGCGTCCGGCCGATCAGGTTGGCCGCGAGGAAGCCGACCAGCGTCAGCGTGAAGAATGCGACAATCAGTCCCCAGCCCGGCACGCCATACGGCAGATAGGTTTCGGGGCGATAGGCCAGCGGGACAAACGGCCGCACCACGCCGTCGACCCAGGTGACGAACCACCAGACCAGATAGAGCGTGATGGCGATCGGCCCCGTCACCACGAGGCCGGTCAGGAAATAGTTGCGGAAGCGGCCCATCAGGCCGGTATGCGGTTCCGGCAGGGGATCAAGTGGCGCAGGCGCGTCGTCGCGGGTGGTCATTCGGGTTCCAGGTCGGTCGCAGCACACAAGCTAGGGGCTTCTAGCAGGTTTTGGAAGAGTGCGGCCTGATCCCTTCAGCCTATTCCACCGTCACCGATTTCGCGAGGTTGCGCGGCTGGTCGACGTCGGTCCCCATCACCACCGCCGTATGGTAGGCGAGCAGCTGCACGGGAATGGAATAGACCATCGGCGTGAACGCCGCGGCCATATCCGGCATGACGATGGTGACGAGCGAGTCCACAGTCGCCTCCGCCGCACCCTTGGCGTCCGTCATCAGGATGATGTTGCCGCCCCGGGCGGCGACCTCCTGCATGTTGGACACGGTCTTCTCGAACACGCGGTCATAGGGCGCGATGACGACGACCGGCATGGTCTCGTCGATCAGCGCGATCGGCCCGTGCTTGAGCTCACCGGCGGCATAGCCCTCGGCGTGGATGTAGGAGATCTCCTTCAGCTTCAGCGCGCCTTCGAGCGCGAGCGGGAAGCTGGTGCCGCGGCCGAGATAGAGCACGTCGCGCGACTTGGCGATCCTGTGCGCGAGCTTCTCGATCTGCAGCTCGTTGGTGAGCGCGTCCGCCATCAGGCGCGGGATCTCGACCAAACCATGGACGAGCTTGATCTCGTCCTCCTCGGACAGCTCACCGCGAGCCTTGCCGGCCGCGATCGCAAGGTTTGCCAGCACCATGAGCTGGCAGGTGAAGGCCTTGGTCGAGGCGACGCCGATCTCGGGCCCGGCCAGCGTCTGCAGCACGGTCTCGCTCTCGCGCGCGATGGTCGAGGTCGGCACGTTGACGACGGCCACGGTGTGCACGCCCTCGGCCTTGGCATAGCGCAGCGCCGCCAGCGTGTCGGCGGTCTCGCCGGATTGCGAGATGAAGATGGCGAGATCGCCCTTGCGCAGCGGCGCCTCGCGGTAGCGGAATTCGGAGGCGACATCGACCTCGACCGGCACGCGCGCAAAACGCTCGAACCAGTATTTCGCGACGAAGCCGGCATAGCTCGCGGTGCCGCACGCGGTGATGTTGATGCGCTGGATGGTCTTGAAGTCGAACGGCAGCTTGACCGGCAGCGCGACGCGCTCGGTCGCCATGTCGACATAGCGCGCGAGGGTGTGGCCGACCACTTCCGGCTGCTCGTGGATCTCCTTCGCCATGAAGTGGCGGTAATTGGCCTTGTCGACCAGCGAGGTCGAGGCGGCGTGCTTGATCTTCTCGCGCTGGACGGCGTTTCCGTCCTTGTCGAAGATGGTGGCGCTCTTGCGGGTCAGCACGACCCAGTCACCGTCCTCGAGATAGCTGATCGTGTCGGTGAACGGGCCGAGCGCGATGGCGTCGGAGCCGAGATACATCTCGCCATCGCCATAACCGATCGCGAGCGGCGGGCCGTTGCGCGCGCCGATCAAGAGATCGTCGTCACCGGCGAAGATGAAGCCGAGCGCGAAGGCGCCGCGCAGACGCGCCAGCGTCAGCTTCACCGCCTCCACGGGCTTGTTGCCGCGGGTCAAGAGGTCGTCGACGAGGTGCAGCACGATCTCGGTGTCGGTCTCGGTGTGGAACACCGTGCCCTTGGCCTCGAGCTCCTCGCGCAGCTCGCGGAAATTCTCGATGATGCCGTTGTGGACCACGGCGACGCGATCGGTCGCGTGCGGATGGGCATTGTTGACGGTCGGCTTGCCGTGGGTGGCCCAGCGGGTGTGGCCGATGCCGGTCGTGCCCTTCAGCGGCTCGGCTTCGAGCCGCTTCTCCAGGTTCTTCAGCTTACCCTCGGCGCGGCGGCGCTCGAGATGCTTGCCTTCGAGCGTGGCGACGCCCGCGGAGTCATAACCGCGATATTCGAGACGTTTGAGCGAATCCACCAATTGCTCTGCAACCGGCTCGCGCCCGAGAATGCCGACAATCCCGCACATGCGGATCACTCTCCCCCAAATCGTCGAAAAATCGCCTAAACGACGCGCCCGTTTTCTAGCGAAGTTCCTAAGGAACCAGATACTCAATAATTATGACGGATTGCGACAGCAGCGGATGACGGCGCGTCGTCCGCCTGCGTCGATGTGGCCGGCCTTTAACCGCGCGCGTTAACTCCTTGTCAACAAGTTTGACCAACGATTCCGGCCAGGAGAACAAGGCCATGAAAGGCTCATCCGACCGCAAAGGTCTGTCGTCCCTGTATCTGCGTGCCAGCGAGACCTCGGGCACGCACCTTGCGCATTGGCCGCCCCCCATGCGCGGCAAGGAAAGCAAGCCGGTCTTCGTCAAGCATGTGCAAGGCGAGCCGGCCAAGCGCGCCAAGCCGCGCGGCTGGCGCCTGACCCGCGCGATCTTCTCCGAATTCGCCGACGACGAATAGCGGCGCGCCTCACCATCTCAGGACCGCGGCAAACACGAGGATGGCGACGAGCGCCCAGAGCGCCATGCCTGCGAACAGCGAGGCGATTTCCTGCGGGCGCCGCACGCCGAACAGCTTCAGCACGCCTCGTCCCATCGCCGTAATGAAGGCCTCGACGAGAAAATCGATCAGACTGCCGATGAACTCGACCATGAGCGCGCACTCCCAACGCCCCCGGAAGGGGCGCGGACCTCCGCCGCTCACTTCTCCGGTTTCTTGCCGGTCTTCATCTCGCGATAGCGCGTCGCGCCGCCTTCCCGGATGGTCTGCTGATTGCGCTCCAGCGCCATGGCGTCGTCGGGCACATCGCGCGTGATCACCGAGCCCGAGCCGATATAGGCGCCGTTGCCGATCTTGACCGGCGCGACCAGCGAGGAATTGGTGCCGACGAAGGCGCCCTGCCCGATGACCGTCTTGTGCTTCTTGAAGCCATCGTAGTTGCAGGTGATGGTGCCGGCGCCGATGTTGGAATTGGCGCCGACGGTGGCATCGCCAATGTAGGAGAGGTGATTGACCTTGACGCCGGCCTCCAGCGTCGCGGCCTTGGTCTCCACGAAATTGCCGATGCGCGCGCCGTCGCCGAGCGAGGTGCCGGGCCGAAGCCGCGCATAGGGGCCGATCGAGACCTTCTTGCCGAGCGTGGTCTCGACGATGTGCGAGAACGAGTGGATCACCGTGCCGTCGGCAATCGACACGCCCGGGCCGATCACCACGAACGGCTCGATGGTCACGTCCTTGCCGAACACGGTATCGGCGGAGAGATAAACGGTCTCCGGCGCGATCAGTGTCACGCCCGCCTCCATCGCGGCCTTGCGCAGCCGCGCCTGCATCACGGCTTCGGCCTCGGCGAGCTGCGCCTTGGTGTTGATGCCGCGCACTTCGTCTTCGCTGGTCTCGATCACGACGGACTCCCATCCCTGCTTGCGGACGATGTCGACCGCGTCGGTGAGATAATATTCGCCCTTGGAATTGGCATTGCCGATCTGCCCGAGGATATCGAGCGCGCGGCGTCCGTCGATCGCCATCAGCCCGGCATTGCACAGGTCGATCTTGCGTTCTTCCTCGCTGGCGTCGGCCTGCTCGCGGATCGCGACCAGGCGGTCACCCTCGACGATGAAGCGGCCATAGCCGGTGGGATCGGCGGCGCGGAAGCCGAGGCCGGCAATCGCAGCGCCCTTGGCCAGCGGCGCGCGCAGCCGCGCAAACGTCTCGGCCGAGATCAGCGGCGTGTCGCCGAACGCGATCAGGAGATCGTCGACGCCCCGCGCGATCGCCTCGCGTGCCGCCAGCACCGCATGCGCGGTGCCGAGGCGCTCGGCCTGCACGAAGGTGAGCGCATCGGGCCTGATGCGCCTCGCCTCGTCCGCGACCGCCTGATGGTCGGGGCCGATCACGACGGCGAGCGACGTGCCGGTTCCCTTGGGCGCGGCGGCGAGCACGTGGGCGAGCAGCGTCTGATGTGCGACCGGATGCAGCACTTTCGGCAGGCTCGATCGCATGCGCGTGCCCTCGCCGGCGGCGAGCACGATCGTGAGGCTTGAGCGGGCGGTCATCGAAATCCTGTCAGATATGGCCGAATCAATTGCGCGACGGGTGGCGAGCCGCCCTCATGGGCGCCTTGCTACCTCCGCAAACGCCCGGAATTCAAGTGCGACGGGGTTTTCCTGTTAATGTTCCCCATTGATTCGGGGATGCCCGATGGGGCTGGGCACTTAACGTTCATGGCAAAGGATTCCGACCCACTGGCGGATGCCTTCGGCACCAAGGAGACCGGCGGGCTGTTCTCCGCACTTCTGGCCGAGGAAAGCACAGTCGATCGCAGCACGATGTGGCGGCTGGGCACGTGGGGCGTGGCGGCCGTCGGCGCCGTCGTGGTGGCGGTGATGGCCAATCAGGCCCAGCTCGGCTGGCGGCGCGATCAGGTCGCCTCCGCCGATCTCGCCCGCCAGGCCGACCGGCTCAAGCTGCTGACCAAGGAGAGCCAGAACGAGGCGCGCCGGCTCGCCGCCGCCATCGAGACGCTGAACACCGATCGCGACCGGCTCTATTCACGCGTCACCGTGCTCGAGCAAGGGCTCGATTCCGTCACCGGCGCCATCGCCAGGCAGACCGCCGCGACGCCGCAGGCGGCAAAGCCCCAGGACGCCGCACCCGCGGCCCCGAGCGTCGCGCCGGTTGCCTCGACGCCGGCCCCCGGCAGTGACAAGCCGCGCACCGAGGCGTCCAGGGACACCTCGAAGGACACTCAGAAGGAAGCTGCCAAGGAACCGGCAAGCCCGCCGCCGCAGACCGCGGCCGCCGCCTCGCTGGTCCAGCAGGCGCCGGCGAATTCGGCGTTGCCGGCGATTCCGCTGGTGCCGTCCAAGTCGATCATGGCGCCGCCCGATCCGGCTGCATCGAAATTGATGCAGCCCGAGGCGACCGAGAAGGCCGCCGAGAAGAAGACCGAGCCAGCGCCCGTCCCGACCGAGGTCGCGGCCGCGTCAGCCAAGCCGCCGGAAGCCACCGAGAGCGAGGCGCCGGCGATCGCGGTCCAGCAGACGCGCTTTGCGATCGACCTCGGCGGCGCCAATTCGATCGACGGCCTGCGCGCGCTCTGGCGCGGCGTGACCAAGACCAACCCGGAAGTGGCGGGCCTGCGACCGATCATCATGATCAAGGAAGGCAGCAGCGGCCTCGGAATGCAGCTTCGCCTCGGGGCCGGCCCGCTGATCAACGCCGCCGCCGCCGCAAAGCTCTGCGCGGGCCTCACCGAAAACGACCGTCATTGCGAGACCACCGTGTTCGACGGCCAGCGGCTGTCGATGCGCGGCGGTTCGGACAAAGGGCAAGAGAAGGGACAAGAAAAGGGACAGGAGAAATCTCAGGACCGGGTCCAGGAGAAAAACTCCGAGAAGAACCAGGAGGGCGTCCCCCAAGCCGAGACCGCCCCTGCTCCCGCACCGGCCGCCAAACCGGAGAAGCACCGCCGCAGTTACTCCTCAAAACGCTCGTCGAAGCGCGAGGAGCCCACGCCTGCGCCTGCGGCGCCCCAGCCAACGGCTCAGGCAAAGCCGGAGACCGCGTCGGCAGGATCGACATTGTCGTCGTTCTTCAGGCGGTAGGCATCTCGCCAATTGATTTGGCCGGAGATCCTTGCGTCAATTCGCAGGAAACCCGGCTCTCCCCTGTTGCCCCCTCCCTTCATCCCGACCATATTGCGCCCATGACAAAAAAGCCTTTTCGCCTCACGCCCTACCAGGTCCAGTTCCTGATCGTGGTCGGCTTCGCATCGGTCGGCTACGCGCTCTATCTGCGCTATCTCGGGATCGAGCTCTCGACCGTCGGGCTTGCCTGCGACGCCGGCCTGCAGACGCTGATCTGCAAGGCGCGTTCGGTCGCGACCGTGCTGTTCAAGAATTCGGTGTTCGGGATCGTCGCGCTGGTGGCGGCGACGCTGAACCTGATGCGACCGTCGATCGTGCTGCTCACCGTCGGCATCATCGCCGCCGGGCTCGGCATCGTGCTCTACAATGTCGTGCTGTCGGGCCTTGCGATCGGCCTGCTCATTCTTGGATTTGCTCGGCCCGCGCCCGCCACAGCGTGAGCGCGAACAAGAGATAGATCGCGCAGGTCCACAGCGACTGCCAGTTCTCGCGGCCCTCGTTGAACAGCACATAGACCGCCGAGAGCGCGAGCACGCCTGCGAACACCGCTTCCGCGATCGGACGCTGGCCGATCTGCGGCCGGTTCAGCATCAACAGCGCGAACGGCACCACCGCCATCGTCAGCGAGGCGTAAGGGAAGTCGTGGTAGCGCGGGTCGAACACGAAGGCGAGCGCGGTCTGCGCCGCGATCACCGCCGTCAGCGCCAGCGTGAGACCCAGCACCGCCGTCAGCTTCGACCATTTCCGCCCCTCGCGCGGGCCGAGCAGATCGAGGAAGGTCGGCAGGCTCCGGCCGATCACCATCGCCTGCGCGCAGAAGATCGGCGACAGGATGCCGGCGAGCAGCAGCGCACCCCAATGCAGCCAGCCGCCGATGCCGTAACTCTCGTAATACATCTTGTCGGCGCCGATCCCGAGCAGGATGCCCGCAGATGTGGCCGAGATGGCGACGCCGAGCCAGGCCGAGAAGCGCGGCGTCCACGGCCGCCGCCGCAGCGTGATCAACGCCACCGCGAACACCAGCACGGACAGGCCCATGCCCGCGCCCATGTACCATTTCCAGTACGGGAAATTGCTGATCGGCTGGCCCGGCGGATATTTCAGGTTCCTCCGCACCGAGTCATAGAGGCCCCAATAGCCGCCGACGGTGCCTTCCAGCTTGCGCTTCCAGGGCTGGTCGTAGGACTCGATCAGATTGACGCGGAATTTCTGCGCCTTTGCGAGGCTGAGGATTTCCGAGACGACGCGCGCCTGGTTGGTGCGCGAGGGCAGCGCGCCGTCGCGCATGCGGCCTTCGCTCGGCCAGCCGGTCTCGCCGATCAGGATTTCCTTGCCCGGAAACGCCACCGCCATGCGCTCGCGGATCGTCTCGACATGGGCGGCTGCGAATTTCGCCTTGACCGGGAAATCCTCCCAATAGGGCAGGATGTGGATCGTGACGAAATCCACGGCGTCATAGACCTCGCGGTTCTTCAGCCAGAACTCCCAGACGTCGGCATAAGTGACGGGCACGCTGACCTGCGCCTTCACCGCACGGATGATGGAGACGAGGTCCGCCGTCGTCATCTCGCCGCGCAGCAGCACCTCGTTGCCGACGATGACCGCGGTGATGACCTCAGGGAATTGCTTGGTGAGACGGACGGCGAGCGATGCCTGCTCGAAATTCTTGGTGCGGTTGCTGGACAGCCAGATGCCCTGCAGCACCTTGATGCCGCCGACCTTGGCGGCGATCGCCGGCACCTGGTCGAGCCCGTTCTCCATCGAATAGGTGCGGACGCAGTCGGTGATCTCCTTGAGCTGGCGCAGGTCCTGCTCGATCTGATCGGCCTCGATATGGGTCCAGGCGTTCAGTGGCGACTGCTCGCCGCGGAACGGCGCGTAGGAGACGCATTGAACCTTCTCGGCGGGATCGATCGGCGCGCGCGCGAGCGTGATCGGCGTGGCCAGCCACCACCACACGGCAGCAATCACACCCAGTGAAACGAGCAGAAGCGCCAGTGGCGTACGAAGAGAAATTTGTTCCGTCCTCCGCGAAGGGCCGTCGATTACCTGCTCGCACGCCATCTGCCAAGGGGGCACTCCAGGTGGATCCCCCGCGCCCCCAAGGAATTTACCTGCGGCCGTTCGACAGAGGCCTAGGATCGTGACTTTGCTGGACAAAATTCCAAATACAGGTCATGGGACTCGGCGGGACTTTTCCGCCGCATTGGAGACCCATTTGGACGCCATGACCGGCGCGTCCGCGGGATCCTGACGCGGGCGGTCAGCGGAGAAATTGGGGAATTCATGCGGCAACGGGTGCGTCAGTTACGAAATGCGGTCCTGCGGCAGTTCGCCGCCACCTTGGCCGCTTCCTCCCTGGTCGTCATGGTCGGTTTCGGTGGCGCCTTCGCCCAGAGCGGCGCGCCGGCTCCGGACCAGGGCAAAGCCGCCGCCCAGCCCGCCGACGCAGCCGCCAAGGACGCCGCCCAGAACCAGCGCCGCACCGACGAGTTCGCCGAAGCCGCCCAGGTCATCAACGGCCCGGCCGGCAATCCCGAATGCGTCTGGCTTGGCCGGCGCGTGGTGCGGCTGATGTGGCGGGATGACCTCGATACCGCATTCCGCCATCTCGACCTCTACGACCGCTTCGGCTGCCCCGGCGGCCACATCCAGGCCGCCTTCCGCTGCCTGACCCGGTTCGGGGGACAGATCGATCCCAAGGTCGCCGAGACCCTGGACAGCCGCGTGCATGCCTGCTGGATCAACCCGGCGTCCCAGCCGCAACAGGCGGCGGCCGCGGCCTCCCAGCCGGCGGCGGCGACGTCAGGCAATTCGCAGGCTCCGCAGCCAGCCGCGAGCCCCTCGCCTGCGGCAAGCCCGGCACCGGCGCCGCAGAAATAGTCGGAAGGCACCTTCAGCCGCCGTTCAGGAACGATCGTCCAGAGAAACGGTTGGCACTGCCGCGCATTTCCTGAAAAGGCCATGCCCTCATAAGGACATGAGGCCATGACAGTTGTGAAACCGCGCGGCAGAGGTATGCTCCATTTGCCGCGGACTCGGTCGGATCTCGGGGTCGGATCCGCTTCCCTGCCATCTCAGCCCCTTTTGGTTTAGCCGCGATGCGCGTTGTCGCCGCCGTTCTGTTGCTTGTGTCCGTGCTTCACGCGGGGCTGTGGGGAGTCTTGCGCGACAGGGAGCCCGCACCCGACTTCAAAGGCCTCCTGCCGAGCGTGTCTTATGCGCCGTTCGAGGGCTCGGCTCACCCCGATATCGACAACATCCCGACCATCGAGAAAATCCGCGCCGACCTGAAGACGCTGTCGACCATGACGCGCGCGATCCGTCTCTATTCGTCCACCGGCGGCGTGGAACTGGTGCCGCCGATCGCGGCCGAGTTCGGCCTCAAGGTCACGGTCGGCGCCTGGATCGACAAGGACAAGGACCGCAACGAGCGCGAGATCAAGGCCGCGATCGAGCTCGCCCGCAAGAACAGTAACGTCGTCGGCGTCGTGGTCGGCAACGAGGTGATCTACCGCGGCGAGCAGAAGGTCGAAGACCTCATCGACATGATCAAGAAGGTGAAGGGCGCCGTCCGCGTGCCCGTCACGACAGGCGAGATCTGGAACATCTGGCGCGACAATCCCGACCTTGCCTCCAACGTCGATTTCATCGCCGCCCACGTGCTGCCCTATTGGGAAAACTTCCGCTCCGACCAGGCGGTCGACCAGGCCGTCGATCGCTACAATCTCTTGCGCAACCTGTTCCCCGGCAAGCGCATCGTGATCGCCGAGTTCGGCTGGCCGAGTCAGGGCTACAATTTGCGCAACGCCGATCCGGGTCCGTTCCAGCAGGCGCTGACCTTGCGCAACTTCGTCAGCCGCGCCGAAGCCATCGGCATGGAATACAACATCGTCGAAGCCATCGATCAGCCCTGGAAATACTTCGAAGGCGGCGTCGGTCCGTACTGGGGCATCCTCGACGCCAGCCGCGAGCCGAAATTCGCCTGGACCGGCCCGGTCGAGAATCCCGACTACTGGAAGCTGATGGGAATCGCGCTACTGGTCGGCATCCTGCTGTCGCTGCCGATCCTGCGGCTTGAAAAGCCGACCGCGAAGCAGGCCTTCCTGCTGTCGGCGACCGCCAACGGCGTCGGTGCCTGGACCGCGACCGTGTTCGCGTTCTGGAACAGCCACTATTTCATCTTCGGCTCGGCCTTCGCGCTGACGCTCGGCATGATCCTCCTCGTTCCGCTCGTCCTCATCGCGATGGCGCGCATCGACGAGATCGCGGCCGTCGCTTTCGGCCGGCCGCCGCAACGGCTGCTCACCAAGGGCAAGCCGGCCGAGAACGTGCCGGAGAATTACTACCCGAAGGTCTCGATCCACATTCCGGCCTATTTCGAGCCGGTCGAGATGATGAAGCAGACGCTCGATGCGCTGTCGCGGCTGAACTATCCGAACTACGAATGCGTCGTCATCATCAACAACACGCCGGATCCCGCCTTCTGGCAGCCAATCCAGGACCATTGCCGCGCGCTCGGTGAACGCTTCAAGTTCATCAACGCCGAGAAGGTGCAGGGCTTCAAGGCCGGTGCGCTGCGCATCGCGATGGACCGCACTGCCGTCGATGCCGAGATCATCGGCATCATCGATGCCGACTATGTCGTCGATCCCGACTGGCTGAAGGACCTCGTGCCGGCTTTCGCCGACCCGCGCGTCGGCCTCGTGCAGGCGCCGCAGGAGCATCGCGACGGCGACCTGTCGATCATGCACTACATCATGAACGGCGAATATGCCGGCTTCTTCGACATCGGCATGGTCCAGCGCAACGAGGTCAACGCCGTCATCGTGCACGGCACGATGTGCCTGATCCGCCGCGCCGCGATGGACATGGCCGGCGGCTGGTCGTCCGACACGATCTGCGAGGACTCTGATCTCGGCCTTGCGATCCAGGAGCTCGGCTGGGTCTCGCACTACACCAATCACCGCTATGGCCGCGGCCTGCTCCCCGACACCTATGAGGCCTTCAAGAAGCAGCGTCACCGCTGGGCCTATGGCGGCCTCCAGATCGTCAAGAAGCACTGGCGGCACTTCCTGCCCGGCAAGAGCCGGCTGACGCCCGATCAGAAGCGCGAATACGGCCTCGGCTGGCTGAACTGGCTGGGTGCTGAAAGCCTCGGCGTGGTCGTGGCGCTGCTCAACCTCGTCTGGGTGCCGATCGTCGCCTTTGCCGACATCGCCATCCCCGACAAGATCCTGACGCTGCCGATCATCGGCGCCTTCATCGTCTCGCTGGCCCACTTCCTGTCGATGTACCGCGCCCGCGTCGCGATCAAACCCGGCCAGATGCTGGGCGCCATGATCGCGGCGATGAGCGTGCAATGGACGGTGTCGCGCGCGGTGGCGCAAGGCCTGATCACCGAGCACATCGCCTTCGCGCGCACCTCCAAGGGCGGCCTGTCGCGGATGTCGATCGAGTTCCAGGCGTTCTGGGAAGCCGTGATCGGCATCCTTCTGCTGGTCGGCGCCGGCGTGCTGGTCGCCTCCAACAGCTTCCGCCAGATCACCGAGATCTACATCTTCGCCGGCGTGCTGGTGCTGCAGAGCCTGCCGTTCCTCGCGGCGGTGGCGATCGCCATCCTCGAGCTCAGCCGCATCAACTCGTTCCAGTTCTGGCGCGACAGCGCGATCCGCACCGCCGAGCTGATTGGCCTGCGCCCCGTCGCCCTGCCGACCCCGGCCGGAACGCCGCAGCCGGTGCCGAGCGAGGTCCGGCGGGAGGCGAACTGACGGAGCGGCCCGGTCATCCAAGAGCCCGTGATTAAAAGTCACGTGCTCTTCGGCGTGGATGACGGCCCGCCAATCGGGTTGAAAAATCCGCCTTAAGTCACGGACACCGCGGGCAAATCCCCGCCTCTGCCGCCAGTTTCGGCAGCCACCCGCACTATTGACCTCCGCAGCCACTGCCCCTACACAGCGCGGGCCGAAAGCATGATCCGGAAACAGCCGGTTTTCCCCGCAGCGCCAAGTCAGACGTCGCGGCAAGACATGCTTCTCAAATGTCCGAAGGCGATGGTGATTTCTTCGAAGCCATCCGCGGCCATGGGAGCGCGTAGCTCAGCCGGTAGAGCACGTGACTTTTAATCACGGGGTCCTGGGTTCGAGCCCCAGCGCGCTCACCAAACAAGATTAAAGACTTAGGCCGAAACTCCAGCCGATAGAAAAGGCTCTGTGTCTGCAGATCGATTACGGCGATCGAGGATGGCCGCGCGATAGTTGCCGGTCATGATCGCAAGGCCCGCCCGCTCCTCTGGCGAAGTGGCCGCCAGATCCAGGCAGATGCGCTCCATGCGCGAGCTCGTCGATGTCCTGCTGATCCCGCCCCATGCGGCCGATCAACTCCGGTCGGCGGGATGTCGTCGAATTCGCAATCAACAGCGTTCGAACTTGAATTGCTGTGTTCCCCGCTCGGCAGGATCTGGGCCGCGCTCAGCAACGCGATAGCTCTTGTGCGCCTCAATGAAGGCTTGTTCGGAAATCCAAGTCCGATCGTATCTTACGAGCTTCTCCGACGAAGCGCGTAATGTGCCTGGACCGTTGTCACTCAGGTATGAAGTCTGCATCTCACGCCTGCTCTCATCGCTGAGCGGCACGCGGTGCCAAGCAAGCGCCGCCGGCCGCACCAGACAGAGGCTTCTGATGGTTTCGATCGGGTCGCGGACATACTGTATGGCTCCGTTCGAATGGACGAGATCGACGATCCCAAGCCAATTCGCGGCCTGCTCGATGCGCTCGAAAAACATCAACCGGTCAGTGGCGAGCTCCCGAGCGCGATGCACCATGGCCGGCGTCTCGACCACAGCCCAACGGATGTCCGGGCGCTGCTGGCGGGCAAGCTTGTAATGCAAGCCAGCCCCGCCGCCGAAATCGAGAACGGTGTTCACGCCCATGACGAGCGGCCAGTCCCCACTCGGCTCGTAGTTGATTGTCTTAAGGAAGATCGTCTCCACCAACTCTGGGTTTTCGTACCCCTCAATGACCTCCCGCGGCCGAAACAGCTTACGCTTTACTCTCTGAACGAAGTCCATACCGGTTGCTCCGGAATTACGGTGACTGCCCTCACCCTCGTCGGTTCCAACAGCCTGCCCCCAAAAAAGCCGGGAGACAACGCGCCGGAAGGGTGTAGGATTCAAGAAAATCAGGAGGGAGCGGCATGTTTGAAATCAGCGGTTTCGACACGGCAGGCGTCGTCAGCCTCAAGCGGCTGTCACTCGCGGCGGCCCTCAAGAAGGCCAGAGAGCTAGTCGCGGACGGCTGCTGGGACGTTCAGATCGTTGATCCAACCGGCCGGATCTACACCTCGTTTGAAGAGCAAGCCGCCTAAAGCGCGATCCGGACCCGAAGGGCGCGCGAGCGCAAAGTGCGAAGCGGTTTTCCGGAAAGATCATGCGTAAACAACAACCTAAAGCGCGATGACGATCCAAATCTCATCGCGTTTCAGCCGCTCCGCCTTCGCCATCCACAGATCTGCTCCCCATCGGATCGCGGGTGCGGGCTGACAGCGCAATCGATCGCTATCCCCCTCGGCCGACATTGGACGAGGCATTGTCCAGCCAGCGCTGCGTTGCTTCGTCGCTCCAGCCCGGAACTGCGAAGCGCGCCCGAGGATTCACGTCCGGGCCGGAACGATCGACCGCGGGATCGCGCGGGTGATGTGCACGGGAGCGATGCGCCGGCGCAGCGTTCGCAGCGGTGCACAGGACAATCAACAGACCCATCAACAGCCCCTTGGCGAGGACAGAGCGCATCGTATCAGCTCCTATCGGGCTACCGCCCGGGCTGATCTGATGTGCCGACGATCCCACCGCAACATGAGGCGGCATCACGGCTTGGCGATGGACGTTGCGCTCATGCGGCTCAACCGCCGATCGAACCACGGGCATAGGAACGTTTCCTTGAGTGGGGAATCTTACAGGCGCAAATCGATCCTGTGTTGCGCGTAGATCGAACGATGGAAAAAGCCCTTGCCTACGCCATCTCGGCGCTCCTCGTGGGCTTCGGTGCCTGGATACTGGTCGTTGGCCTTTCCTCCAGCTCGCCTGCCCTGTGGACCATCGTGGCGCTGGTCCCAATCACGATCGGACTCGTGAGCGCCTTTGGCCCCACGTGACTTGGGTCCGGTGTGACTTGATGGGGACAATCGGGGATGGGTCAGCGCGTCTGCATTTTCCGAATCGAGGTTCTGTGGTCGCTCCACTGATGGGTCGCGTTCAGAGGTGTAGGCGTGAGCCAGTTTCTATCGATGCTGCTGCTAGTTGCCGCCGTGGTTCTGACCGTCTGCTTCGGTGTGGCAGCCTGGCGCCTCTCTGACGAGAAGGAGCTCGAGGTCACTGGCCAGATCGCGCGTCAGTCCTACGACTGGAAGGCGCCTCCGACCCGCTAACCCCTCGCGCTCGACCTCCGCCGCAATGATCCGGCGACCGTCCTCGTAGACGGGTTGTAAGCCGTCAGCACCTCAGGCGGCCTTACTGTCCAGCGCCTTTGCGCCGCTCCAGCATCGCCATCTCGACTTGTTGCGCGAGCACGGTCAGATGATTGGCCAGCCGATCAAACAGCTCGCGCTTGGCTTTGTCGGTCGCAAGATCACGGATCAGTGCGCACTCGGCCGCGTCCGTGCGCAACTTCTCCAGCTGAGCCTCGTAATCTTTCATGGCTCGCCCTAGTTGCCATATTTTCCCGAATAATTTGACAGGGAAACTGCAGAGTCAATCGGGTTCGCGGGGCAAGACCTGGGAAGGCCTCACCGTTAACGAATCAGAGCCGCAAGACGGCCCCGGCCATGGGGGCTTTTGGGGGTGTAAGGCCGGGGCCGCTGGAGGTGCTCGGCCTTAGGGGAAGGCCCAAGCAGCTGGGAGCTTACCCTGAGATCGAAGCCGCGCTCTGTTCGTTTCAGCACATTCGAGACGTGTTCCGGGCAGGAACTCGGCGCGATAGAAATTGCCAGTTTTTCCCGACTCGATTCACATGCACAAATGCATTCGAGAAAATGATGCGGCTTACTTGGTGCGGCAGGTAAGTGGGAGGCTAACAGTGAGTGACAGAGTGCTGGCGCAGGCCAGATTTTTGGTTCGGACGGGAGGCGTCGGCTGGATGGTCTACGATCGAGAGCGCAAGGGGCCGGCGCTGATCGGAACGGACTGGGCAGCCAGTTTGACCAGGGAGCAAGCAGACGAAGCATACCGGGTGCTCTCTGAATTCAGCGGAGGACAATTGAAAGATTTGATCTCAGAAGCGGCGCGCCAACACGAACCGGCGATCCCTAGTCGACAGGGGCGACGGCCAGCTTGATGCGGACATGGTGCCGCGATCTGCCCTCAGCTCTCCGGAGCCGAAGACGCAGCCGGCGTGCTCAGCGGAGCTCCTCCGACGGAAACAGGTCCGAGTGGCCCGACAGGCCCGACTGGCTTCGACTGCCGCACCAGCCGCTTGCGCATCGCGGCGGACAGCCCATAGCGGGCATTCGCGTGTCGAATGGACGACGTGACGTCCGACATCATCGTGTTTTGCAGCGTATCGACCTTCGCGATCAGCGTGGAGAGCTGCGACGATATCTTCCTCACATCGACCCGCTCGTCCGTGATGCTCTGGCGCAGGGACAGCAGCACCATCGAGTCCTGCTGGAGCAGAGCCGCATTTTGCTGCACCAGATCGTTGTTCGCCTGCAGCGAAGCCGTGTGTTGCTGCTGGGCCGATTGAATGTCCTTCAAGGCCGCGACGACCGGATCCGGTTTCGGTGCGGAAGCTTTCGGGCGCGGAAGCAGTTCGGCCAGACGGCCGACATCTAGCGACGGCAGATCGGACGGCAGCGTATAGATCGCCGCCGCGCCATTGATGGCCAGGGCACACACGGCCAGGGCCACCGCCGACTTCCGGCTGGAAGGCCTGATCGGGACTTCGGCTTCCAGGCTTGCGGGTTCGGGCGCTGCGGCGAGCGCGAGCGCTTCGGGATCGAGTTGTTCGACAAGGCCTTGCGCTTCGGGTGTCGTGGTCACTGGCATTGACCTCAAATGAGCGAGCAAAAGGAAGCCGACGCTGGAACGTCCTCGCGACGAGTCCTTTACGCAGCACCCACTTACACAACTGCCTAAAATTGTGGGCTTTTTTGATTAATTCCACGTTAGCGGCGTAGCCGTCTGACGGGCCTCGCCACCCCCGGCCGATTACGGGGTCCATGCGATGGAATGAGCTGCGCCGAAAATGCGCTCCTGCGGCCTCGCAGAGCTACAACGGATTTTCCGAATATTGCCAGAATGCCACTGTTTTGCCCGACGTGTCAAACCGATCTTTTAGCCGGATTGCACAAGTCATTGTGCCGGCTGTAGTTTGCTACTGTGCATGGGGTTGTTTTCGCGTTTTGAGGCGCCCTACCCCTCGTCCAGCACCTCGAACAACTCCTCGACCCGCTCGAACGGCGCGTCCTGCATCTTGGCGTGATACACTACGCGATCGCCGTCGCGTTGCAGTGACTTTCCGCGCGACTTGCGCAGCCGCCCCGGCAGGAACGTCGCGGCGACCGCTTCGGGGCCGACGTCGAGGCGAATGATGCCTCTGCGCTTGCACTCGATCCTGAGCCCGGCCGCGGCGAAGAAATCGCGCGCGGCCTTCGGCAGCGGCCCGAAGCGGCGGGAGGTTTCCTCCTCGAGGTCGTCGATCTCGTCCTCGCTGCCGCATCGTGCGGCGCGCGCATAGAGCTCGAGCCGCACCGGCTCGGACTGCACATAGGTCTCGGGCAGCATGTCTCCGACCGGCAGGTTCAGGTCGGGCACCCAGACCGCGGCACGCTCCTCGTCGACCTTCTCCGAGGCCATTTTCAGAAGGTGGCTGTAGAGCACGGGCCCGAACACCTGGACATGGCCGGACTGCTGCTCCGAGAACAGGTCGCCGGCGCCACGCAGATCGAGGTCGCGCTCGCTGATGGCAAAGCCCGCGCCGGGCCGGCTGAACTCCTCGAGCACGGCGAGCCGCTTCTCGGACTGCCCGGACGCCGTCTCGGTCAAGAGATGGGCGAAGGCGCGGATACCGCTGCGGCCGACCCGGCCGCGGAGCTGGTGCAGCTGGGCGAGGCCGAATTTTTCCGGCCAGCACACCACGATGGTGTTGGCGCGGGGAATGTCGAGGCCGCTCTCGACGATGTTGGTGGCGAGCAGGACGTCGGCTTCGCCCTCGACGAAGCTCATCATGCGGTCGTCGATCTCCTCGGCCGGCAGTCTGCCGTGCAGACAGACGATGCGCAGGTCCGGCGCCACCGCCTGCACCCGCGCCAGCATCGGCTCGAGGTCCTGGATGCGCGGGCAGATCAGGAAGCTCTGCCCATGGCGCCGCTGCTCGCGCAGCAGCGCAGACGCAATGGCCGCATCCGACAGCGGCGCGATCCTGGTTGCGACCGGCAGCCGGTGCACCGGGGGCGAAGCGATCACGCTGAGGTCGCGGAAGCCGGCAAGGCCGGCGGCGAGCGTGCGCGGGATCGGCGTCGCGCTCATCATCAGCACATGGACGTTCTTGGCGAGCCCGGCGAGCTTCGCCTTCTCGGCCGCGCCAAAATGCTGCTCCTCGTCGATGATGACGAGGCCGAGATCGTCGAACCTCACGTCCTTGCCGGTCAGCGCCTGCGTGCCGATCACGACCTTGATGCGGCCGCTGCGCAGGCCCTCCCTGGTCTCGCGCAGCGCCGCGCCTGATGTGGCCCGCGACAGGTTGCCGACGTCGATGTCGAATGGAGCGAAGCGCTTCTGGAACGTTGCGGTGTGCTGCCGTGCCAGCACGGTCGTCGGCACCGCGACCGCCACCTGCCTGCCCGAAAGCACCACGGCGGCGGCCGCACGCAGCGCCACCTCGGTCTTGCCGAACCCGACATCGCCGCAGACCACCCGGTCCATCGGGTGACCCGAGGCGAGATCATCCAGCACGTCGCGGATCGCGTTGGCCTGATCGACGGTCGTGAAGTAAGGGAAGCGCGCGACGAACTTCTCGTAGGCCGATCCCGGCGGAACCAGCTTTTCTCCGCGCCGCCGGCGGCGCTGGCTGATGTGCTTGGCAAGCGCCTTGCCGGCGATCTGGATTTCGCGCTCGGCTTCGGTGCGGCGGGCCCACCAGGTGCTGCCGTCCGCCTTGTCGAGCGCCAGCTTGCCGAGCTCGGCTGAATAAGGCCACATCAGCGCCAGATCCGGCGGCGGGACCAGAACCGCATTGTCGCCGGCAAAGGACAGCCTGACCATCTCCCGCAGCGCGCCGCCGCCGGTGTTCACCGTCTGCAAGCCGTCAAGCACGGCGAGACCGCGCTGGAGATGCACGACCACGGTGCCCTGCTCCGGCACGTCGGCATGGTCGAACGCCGCGCTCCAGGCGCGCGCCATCGGCTGTGCGTGATGCGCCCGGCTGCCGAGCACGTCGGACGCGGTCACGACGACGAGAGGCTTTTTCCCGGGCACGATGAAGCCCGCATCGAGATCGGCCAGGAGCGAGGCTTCGCCGCCCCGCCCGCTCGCGGCCTCGTCCCAGTCGTCGCAGCGCTCCGTCTTGACGCCGCTCATCCGCTCCATCACGCGCAGATCGTCCTCTTGCGCTGCGACGAAGATCAGCCGCGAGCCGGCCCGTTGCACGTCCTCGACGAAGGCGCGCAGCACCTTCCGCGCGGACGTGACCTTCGAGAAGTCCGGCACGGTCTGGAGGGCGGCCGTTCGCGGCAGCACCTTCATGCCCTTCGAAAGCTGCTTCCAGTCACGCTGTCCGAGATATTCGCGCTCCCGCTCCGCGCGCGGCGCCGCCTCCTCGATCGTGCTCAGCCAGCCGTCGGCATGCGTCGGGACGCCGGCGTCGGCGATCCATTTGGCGCGACCGCAATAGTCGAACAGGCTCGCGCGCTTGCCGCGTTTGCCGGCGAAGGCGAGCCGCTCCGACATGGGATCGACGAGCAGCTCTTTCGTCTCGAAGATGATCTCGTGCTCCTTCGGGTCGAACGCCACGATGCGGTCGATGGTGCGATCCGAATGCTCGATCCGGAACGGGCCGAGCGCGCCGGCAGGGAAGATCTCGAAGGTCTGGCCGTGAAACAGCGCCCCGCCCGGATAGTCCGGTTCGTCGTCGAGATCATATCCGAGTGACTGAAGCCGCGCCTCGAGCTCGGGCTCGGAAAACGCGCCGCCCACCTTCAGGCTCACGCTCAGGCGCGACAGGCTCGCAGGCGGCGGCAGGCGCTCCATCACGGCTTCCGCCGTCGCGACGAGAAATACTGGCTTCCTGGATTTGGTGAGGCGTCGCAGCACGGAGGCTCTGCGCCCCGCGAGCTCGTGGGACGGCTCGAGCTGATCGAACGGCAAGGTGTTCAGGCGCGGAAACACCAGGACCTCGCAGGACGGATCGAGCGCGTGGATGATGCTGCCGAGCCGCTCCGCCCTGGTCTCGCTCTCGGCGAGAAAGACGATGCCGCTCTGCCCGGACTGTTTCCATTGTGCAAGCAGATGCAGCGCCAGCAAACCGAGAGGCGACGAGGACGAGATCGTGGCGCGCTGCGATCCTTTGCTCTTCTTGGGCGATGTCTTGGTCACCCGCGCTTTTTTGGCAAGCCTCACTTGAACCCGTCTCTGGTCGTCAACTGAACGCGCGCGGTCCGCATGTCGATTCGGCGGCGCGCCGCCCTGCATATGGGATTTGTCCTGCGAACGCACGCCTCCTGGCAACGTTCGGGCCGCCGTCGCGCTGCTAAATATTTAGCTGTTGACCAAGCCCAGCCGGGAACTCGCCCCCTTGCTCAGGGTGCGATCGAAGGCGCGCATGGCACGCACAAAAAACCCCAGCGCTTGGAGCCACGCTGGGGCGTTTCGTTCAAAATGAATTGGTCAAGCAACGACACCCTCATAGCAGCGATTTCGCTCGGCGCTTGTGAACTGGTTCACATCTGGCGCGGCAAAGCAAACGACCCCAGTGCGGGGGGCTACTGAGGTCGCCAACCTTGTGGGAAGGTTTTCTCGCGGCCCGGGGGCTTGGGGGGCTTGGGGATGGGCCGGGAGCCCAGAGTCTACGCTTTGCGCGCGCAGTCGTTCCAAAGCCGGAGTGCCGGAAGTTCGCTTGGCTTGGGCCGGCCATTATGGCGGAACGGGGTACCGGAGCCCCCCCGTTTGAGCGTTCGCGCGAGCGGCGCTAGGATCGCGCTTTTTCATGGGGGCTCATTTGAAACAGATCATTATCATTGCGGCCATTGCACTGTCTTTTGCGGCTCCTGCGCGGACACAGCCGCTGGTCGATCCCAACAAGGTTGCCCCCGGATACCGCGAAGCCGCCGAGAAGCGTCGCGCCGAGCAGTTGCGACAGCGCGAATGCGCCATCAAGGCGGATCTCGAGAAGGTGCTGCCGAGGGATCGCACCGCCTATCTCAATCATTGCCTGGACATGATGGCGGCCAAGCAATAGCGGCCGATGATGTCGCGCGTTCGCGGATGGCGGGCTTTGGCGGCGCGAGCGCATGCCGCGCTGACAGACGACGCGCGCGATGAGTTCTGGAGCGCGTTCAAACTTTCTTCAGACATTTGGGATCAGCTGACGATCCATTTCCGTCAGTCATTGTTGTCCGCGCATGAGTTCGGTTCAGATTCAGTGCACGCGGTGCAAGAGCGTATTCCGCGATCGTGCTGGGCGGTTGCAGGATGGCTATTCCAGGCAATGTCCGAGCTGCGAGGTGGTGCTGTTCTTCGCCGAGGACTCCCAGCACCCGTTCATCAAGCGTGCGATGCGTAGCGCGCGCCAGGTTCGCAAGGAGCTGCGCGAGGCCGAAGCGGCCAGGCTCCTCGCGCCGGAGACGCAAGCAGCGTCGCCACGGTCGTTCGAAGGCCGCAAGCGGTCGGCGGGCAGATCGGATTAGAATCCGCCCTGGCGCAGGCGATTTGTCGCAGCCGCGCCGCTACCGGCGCGACCGCTTCCGCGGAAACAGGCGATCGCGGATGTAGCGCGAGGTCGCGGTCAGGCGGATACCGCGCGGCTTCTGCCAGGCGGCGCGGTCGATCTCGTTCTTGTCGCCGATCGCCAGCCTGCCCTTGGCGTTCTTGGCGATGAAGATCGCATCGCTCATCTTGCGGCCCGAGCGCTTGTTCCTGGCCGTCACTTCCTTCCAGAGGCTGATCCTGCCGAGCTTGAGCTTGGGCAGCTCCTCCTTGATCTCCCGCCGCAGACAGTCCTTGTCGGACTCGCGCGCACGCTTGCGGCCGCCCGGGAACATCCAAAGGCCGTCCGATCGCCGTCTGACCAACAAAACCTTGCCGCGCTTGGCGGCGACGAGCTTGGAAGACTTCGCCATTACTTTCGTAGACTATTGCAGGCTCGAAACAGAATCTCGCATATCGTAACTTGTCTAGCTGATTAGACAAGTTCGGCGGGACCGTTGATCACAGCCTTGCGGGACGCTCAGCCCTCGCCCGTCTCCGCGCGGTCCTCGGTCCTGATCCAGGCCATCATCATCTCCCAGGCGACCGACAGGATGATCGGCCCGATGAACAGGCCGACGATGCCGTGGGCGAGCGTGCCGCCGATCACGCCGACGAAGATCACGATGGTCGGCGTGGTCAGGCCGCGCCCCATGACGAGCGGCTTCAGCATGGTGTCGATGAAGCCGACCAGGACGAGAAACACGGTGAGCAGCAGCGCCGTGGTGACGTCCTTGGCAGTCCAGATCCAGATGATGACCGGCAGCAGCACGAGGAAGGCGCCGATCTGCACGATCGAGAGCAGCAGCACGATGAAGGCAAGCAGGCCCGCGCTCGGCACCGCCGCGAGCTTGAAGCCGATGCCGGCGAGCAGCGCCTGCACGATCGCGACACCGATCACGCCCTGTGCCACGGCGCGGATGGTCGCGCCCGCCAGCCCCAGGAAATGCTCGCTCTGCTCGGGCACGATGCGAAACAGGAAGCCGCGGCCGGCCGCGACCAGCCGCGGCCCATGCGGAAACAGGAAGCCGGCCACGAACACCGAGACCAGGAACTGGAGGGTGCCGACACCGGCATCGCCGGCGAGCGACAGCAGCGGTCCCGCCAGCGGCTGGAGATACGGCGCCACCTCGCGCAGCACAGCGCGGATGTTGTTGTAGGCCTGCTCCCAGAGCTCATAGAGCCACGGGCCGACGACCGGCCAGGATTTGAGCTGCTCCGGCGCCGACTGGAGCGCGAGATCGCCGGTGCCGAGCTGTCGTGCCAGTTCGCGCACGCCATCCACGGCGCTGATGCCGAGCCAGGTCGCCGGTCCAATGACGATGCCGAGCGTGATCAAGGTGAGGATCGCAGCCGCGGTCTTGGGCCGGCCGCCCAGGACTTTGGCGACCCAGCTGAACGCCGGATAGAACGCGACCGCGAGTACGCCGCTCCAGGCCAGGATCGGCACGAACGGGCGAATGATCAGGAAGGTCCAGATGATCAGCAGGCCGAGCAGGACGACCCGGATCAGGAGCTGGATGATGTCCTCTCCCGTCAGGAGCTGACGGAGGCTTTTCACTGGCACGACCTTCCTTGCGGTATCAACGCGGGGTTCCCAGACTTGCGCAACCTTGGCGTTATTGCCAGCCCGGCCACCGGCGTCAAGACAACTGGCCTGTCCCGCGCCTCGGTGATTAGGAACGCATCGGGCCCATCTGCATTCCGCGGTGATGGCGTCCGCTCCCAGACAGCCCGATGAACATGCGGGAATCCACCGCGGCATCCACTATTCGCTGAGACGGAACGGCGCGCCCGGCTATTGGCGCTACGCCTACGCCATTGGCGAGAAGATCCATTCCGGCCGGGTGCAAGGCAGGCTGGCGCTGCTCGCCATCAGGCGCGTGCAGATGCGCATCGACCGGGACATGCGGAATGGTCAGACCAACGAATGACCTTGCGGCGGCAGCACGGCGTCCGGGCTTGGCTAACGCCCGTTAACCGGATTTCCCACGCCCGGTTTACGCCGCCGCAAAGGCCCGTGGCTACCGTGGATCGAGGTCCCAAAAACATTCCGTGCAAATGGCCAACAGCATCTGGACGATCGAAGAATTCACCTGTGCGGGTTGCAGCATGAACTACACTGCGACACGCGAGGAGCACGCCGAAGCGCACTCCGGCAGCTTCAAATGCAGCATCTGCAGCGGCGTGGTGCACAGCTGGTCCGGCAAGCATCACTTCTTCGGGTGGCAAGCTGTGAAGACCAAGCCCCCCGTGTTCGGACGGCGCTGGGCCGGCGTGCAGTGGTAGGCTGAGACGACGCTCTCGGTCGCGTAGCGCGGATGGAGCGCAGCGAAATCCAGGCTACCGATTGAGGCGACGACACCTCCATGCCGTCATTACGGCCTGCGCGAACTGCGGCTTCTGCTACTCTGCGGCACGGGTTAGATTCCCCTCCCCGCAATTGAAGCCGATATGCAATGACCGCTCCCTTCGTTCCCCAGATCGCCCTCTACCGCAACTGGCTCGCCGAGCAGCGCAGCCTCACCTTCGCAAGCTATGAGGAGATGCGGCAGTGGTCGGTGCGCGATCTCGATGCGTTCTGGCGCAGCATCTGGGACTATTACGATCTGCAATCGCCGACGCCGTTTGAGGCCGTGATCGCCGAGCGCAAGATGCCAGGCTCGGTCTGGTTTCCCGGCGCGCAGGTCAACTACGCGCGGCAGGTGTTCCGGCATGTCGATGCGGCGCAAGCCGCCGGCCTGCCCGCGATCGTCAGCAGCGGCGAGGACGGCAAGCTCACAGAGACGAGCTGGCCGGAGCTGCGACGCAAGGCGGCCGCGCTCGCGCTGCATCTGAGGGAAAAAGGCGTCAAGCCGGGTGATCGCGTTGCGGCGTACCTTCCCAACATTCCCGAGACCATCATCGCGTTTCTCGCCAGCGCGAGCATCGGCGCGGTCTGGAGCGTCTGCGCGCCCGACATGGCCGCGCCCGCCGTGATCGACCGCTTCAAGCAGATCGAGCCGAAGGTGCTGATCGCCTGCGATGCCGTCACCTATGCCGGGCGGCGGCACGACCGGCGCGATGTGGTGGCCGAGCTGCGGCAATCGCTACCGACGGTCGAGCACGTGATCCTGCACACCGAAACCGGCGGTGGCGCCGCGCCTGACGCCCTGCTGTCCGATCTCCTCGCCAGGACGGGCGCGGCGGTCGACGCGTTCGAGCCGATGTGGCTGCCGTTCGATCATCCGCTCTGGATCGTCTACTCCAGCGGCACCACAGGCCTGCCGAAACCGATCGTGCACGGCCATGGCGGCATCGTCATCGTGGTGCTGGCGCTGCTCGGCCTGCACAATGACCTCGGCTGCTCCTACCACGAGAATTCTTTCGGCGAGCGCTATCACTGGTACTCATCGACCGGCTGGATCATGTGGAACAGTCAGGTCGGCGGCCTGCTCAGCGGCACCACCTGCTGCATTTTCGACGGCAGCCCCGGCGGCACCAAGGACAAGCCGGACTGGGGCACGCTGTGGCGCTTCGTGGCGCAGTCGAAAGCGACCTTCTTCGGTGCCGGCGCGGCGTTCTTCGCCAATTGCGTCAAGGCCGAGGTCGATCTTGCCGCCGCCGGCGATCTGTCGCGGTTGCGCTGCCTCGGCTCGACCGGCTCGCCGCTCAGCGCCGATACGCAAGCCTGGTTCAACGATTGCTTCGCGGCGCTGTCGAAGACCAACGGCAGCAAGGCGCAGGCCGATATCTGGTGGGCCAACATCTCCGGCGGCACCGATTTCGCCGGCGCCTTCATCGGCGGCAATCGCGAGCTGCCGCAGACGCCGGGCGCGATGCAGTGCCGCCTGCTCGGTGCTGCCGTCGAAGCCTTCAGCGAACAGGGCCGCGCCGTGATCGACGAGGTCGGCGAGCTCGTCTGCACCGAGCCGATGCCGTCGATGCCGCTCTATTTCTGGAACGACAAGGACGGTGCGCGCTATCGCTCCAGCTATTTCGAGACCTATCCGGACAACTTTGACGGCAGTGGCCGCGGGCCGGTGTGGCGGCACGGCGACTGGCTCAAGATCAATCCGGACGGCTCCTGCATCATCTACGGCCGCAGCGATGCGACCATCAACCGGCACGGCCTGCGCATGGGCACCAGCGAGCTCTATTCCGCGATCGAGGTGCTGCCCGAAGTGCTCGATAGCCTCGTCGTCGACCTCGAATATCTCGGCCGCGACAGCTACATGCCGCTGTTCGTCGTGCTGCGCGAAGGTGTCACCTTCGACGGCGCGATGCAGGCCAAGATCAACAAGGCCATCGAAGCCAGCCTTTCGCGGCGCTTCCTTCCGAACGAGATCTTTGCCGTATCCGAGATCCCGCGCACGCTCTCCGGCAAGAAGCAGGAGCTGCCGATCAAGAAGCTGCTGCTCGGCCAGCCCCTCGAGAAGGTCATCAACAAGGAGGCGATGGCCAATCCCGCCTGCCTCGACTGGTATCTGGAATTCGCGCGCAAATATCTCGCGCGGACCGCGGCATGAGCCGCCTGAAGCGCGATGCGATCGGGATCGTCATCGCGCTTGAGCTTGTTGTTGGCGCATGATCTTTTCGGATAACCGCTGCGCACTTTTCCGGATCATGCTTCAGCCGCCGCCGAAGTTGGACGGATCCAAATTCCTGTTCTCCGATGGCGGGATCGGTGGATAGCCGGGAAACTTGTACCAGCCTGGCGGCACCGGTGCGTCCTCGGCCGGACGAACCACGACATGCTGGCGCGAGTGGGCGTGACGGGCCGGCGCAGCGACAGCCGGCGCCGCCGTTGCGGTCACCAGAACCAGGATCAGGACAGAGCGCATCGATCGGTGCTCCAGACGTCCACCCGCAACGTCATGTCGTTGCTGACCATGCTGCGCCCCACGGGCTCCGCGGCTCACAATCGGTCACATCGACGGCATCGACCGTGCCGCCGGCTCGAAAGATCGGCCCAATTGCGCCGACCGCGTTTGGAGTCCGTTCACCGATCGCCGCTAGATCAGGATGGATCTCTGCAACGAATATTTTGCCATGGCCGACCTCAACGCCGTCCTCACCAGGCTCAACGACCGCCTGCTCCGCCTCGAGGGGGAGCTGTTCGTGCTGCGCTCGCCTGGCGCGCGCGACGCTGACGGCAGGCGACGACCACGCGGCGCGGATGCGCAAGCTGGTCGAGGCCGCCAAGGTCGCGCTCGACGACGAGGCCAAGCGTGAGCTCGACAAGCCGACGCGCAAATATGTCGATGCGGCCACCGCGCTGGTGGAGGAATTGCTGGTCGAGCCGACCCCGGCACGGCCGCTGTTCACCGTCATCGACGGCGGCCGGCGCGACTAAAGCGCAATGAGATCAGGATGAATCGTCATCGCGCTTTAGCCTGTCTTTTTTGCGCATGATCTTTCGGAAAACCGCTGCGCACTTTTCCGGATCATGCTTTGCTCCGTCAGATTGGCTGGCGGCCGCCCGATGTGGCGGAATCGCCGGCCTTCAGCCGGCTGAGACCCGCCTCGATGACGGCGATCTCCTCGTCGATCTTTTCGATCGGCTCGCTGAAATCGTAGCCCGACCTACTCTTCAGATCGACCGCAAGCCGCTGCCTGTGCATCATGAGCTGGTCGAGCCCACGGCGGTTCTTCAGCCGCACATAGGCGTCCACGATCTGCTCAATTGCGCTCGGCATGAAATCGATCCCGGCAAAAATGCCCGCGCGGCGCACCCACGCCGGCGGGACATTCTTGGTGTCGCGGTACGCAATACAAATCCGCGACGGATTCGTCGATACGACAGCCAGGTTGAGAACGTGTTACCGTTGTATGATTTCGTGGTGCGCGGCATGAAAAAGCCGCTGGCGATCACGCCAGCGGCTTAAGCCGGGTTCGAAAAGGGATCCGGATTGAAATGTCGCCAGCCCCGGTGGACGCTAGTCTAGCGGCGCGCCGGGTGGCCTTCTGTCTGAAAAGAAACACAGGAACCGGCGCATCCGCATTTGCCGTCCGATCGTGGCCGCACGGCAACGCTCAATCGACCACGCAAAAATACTTGCGCGGCCATTTGCGATAGGCGCTGTAGCGGTAATACGGCCGGTAGGCGTAGCCGCGATAGATCGCCGGTGGCTCCTCGCCGTAATAGGCGCCGTGGTAGAAATTATAGGGCAGCCCTTCGGCGCAACGGTAAACGTCCCAGGTCGGGCCGATGAACGGCGCGATGCCGATTTCGGGCGGTATCGCCGGGTACGGCCCGCCGGCCTGCGCCGGAGCCGCCACGATCAGTGCGGCGAGACCAACAAACCACGCGCTTCGCATTCGCTCGCTCCTGGCCCTCAAGGTGCGCCCATGGAAACGCGCCAATGGAAACACCGGTGCGGACGGCCGCGCAATCGCCGAGTTCGGCGCAGTCCCCGCCCGAAGCATTGTTGATAACCGGCCGTAATGCCTCGTGGGTGGTGACAGGATGCTCCAGCGTGTTATCGGGAGTATGACGCAGTTGCGAGAGAGATCGGACACCCATGCGCATTACCCTTGTCGGCTCCCGCCATTTCGGCGTGACCACCCTGAACATGCTCCGGGAGCACGGCTTTCCGGTTGTGCGGGTCGTGGTGGCCGACGCCGAGGATCGCCTCGCTGCGGCCGCCAAGGCGGCCGGGATCGAGGTGGCGGTGCAGACCAATCCCAAGCTGGTGGTCGCCTCCGAAATCGCCCCCGACACCGATCTGATCATCACCGCACACAGCCACGCCCGGATCGGCAAGGACGCCCTCGCCGCCGCGAAGCTCGGCGGGATCGGCTATCATCCCTCGCTGCTGCCGCGACATCGTGGCAAGGCTGCGGTGGAATGGACCATCAAGGAGGGCGATCCGATCGCCGGCGGCACGATCTATCATCTCGCCGACCGCATGGACGCCGGCGCCATCGCCGCCCAGGACTGGTGCTTCGTGAAAAAGGGCGAGACCCCTCGCGAACTTTGGGAGCGCGCCCTCGCCCCCCTGGGCCTCAAGCTGCTGGCCGACGTGATCGACTATGCCAAGGTCCACAAGGCGCTGCCGGCCAAGGTCCAGGACGAGCAGTTCGCGACTTCGGCGCCAAGCCTTTCCTAAGCAGGCCTTTCCTAAGTCCCACCCCTGAGTCTCTCGCCTCACGTTTACAATTAACGTGAGGCCGCATTGATTTTGCTTCGAAAATTGGAGCCGAAAACGCAAATAAACTATTGTTTCCACTGGAACAATTTTCGCTTTGGCATTGCAACAAATTTCCGTCACATTTCGTCCGAATAAGCGTCAGCATCTCAGACACATTCAAGGACGGAATTCATGCGTTTTGGTCGCATCGCGGCGTTCTGTGCCGCTTCAGTTGTCGCCGGCACCCTTGCCGCTCCCGCTTTCGCCCAGAGCCCCTATGACGGCAACTGGCACGTCACCATCGTGACCAAGACCGGCTCCTGCGAGCCCACCGCAAGCTCCATGCTCACCGTCGCCGACGGCAAGATCACCGCGCCCGGCGCTAACGTTTCCGGCACCATCGGCAGCGGGGGACTTGTGAAAGTTTCGATCAATGGTGCATATGCCAACGGTCAACTCAACGGCAACGCCGGATCGGGGAAGTGGAATGGAGCATCTGCAGGCATACCGTGCAGTGGGCGGTGGGAAGCATCGCGCCAATAAACCTATCGAGGCTCGCGCCCGAAACCGGCGGCTGCTGATCGCGGCCGCCGTTTTGTTTGCGGCAGGGCTCGCCCACTCTGAAGGCAAGGCCCAGTCCGGCCCGTTTGCTCCACTGGCGGGTACGTGGAACGGTAGCGGCACCGTGACGCTGGACGACGGCTCGACCGAGCGGATCCGCTGCCGGGCCAAATACGCCCCGATCGGCCCCACCATGGAGATGTCGCTGACCTGCGCCAGCGACGCCTACAAGTTCAACCTCGGCGCCAACGTCAGGGCTGAAGGCGGCGCCATCGCCGGCAGCTGGTCCGAGGCCAGCCGCAACATCTCGGGATCGCTGCAGGGCCGTGGCGCCGGCGGCAATTACGAGCTGGTCGCCTCCACCGCCGGCTTCAACGCCAACATCTCGCTGAAGACGAGTGGCAACAAGCAGAGCGTCGCGATGCGCGCCGACAGCCAGTTCCGCGGCGCCAACATCTCGCTGTCGAAGTAGGACTGTCAGTGATACGACAATCGACCCGGCGTCCGCGCCGGGTCGATTTTTTTATGCGACAGGCACGAACGCGGTGACCTCGATCTCGACCTTGGCGCGCTCGTCGACGAGACCGCCGATATAGAGGAGTGTCGAGGGCGGGAAGTTGCGCCCGAGCGTTTCCTTCCAGGCTGCGCCGATGCCGGCGCCCGCAGCTTCATATTCGCTGCGGCTGGTCAGGTACCAGGTCAGGCGGACGATGTGCTCGGGACCGGCACCGGCCTCGCCCAGGAGCTTGACGATCCGCTTCAGCGCGATCGCAACCTGTGCTGCCATGTCGGGCGCGTAATTGCCGGCCTCGTCGCCGCCGGTCTGGCCGGCCAGCACTACCCATCGGCCAGGCCCCTCCACCTCCACGCCATGAGAAAAGCCGCGCGGTTTTTTCCATTCGGCCGGCTGCAAGATGCGCATGAGCGAAATTCTCCCGTTTTTTGTCGTTGTTCACCCAAGCCTTAGCACGCCATCCTGCATCGCTGCATCCGCAGTTTTGGCCGTTGCAAACCGCGCCGATGTCGCCGATACCGGCCGTCCCCTCACGTTCGATCTCCCGCGCCGCCAATGCCCCCGACACCGTCCAAATCGATGGCTGCACTCTGGATGGCCGGCTGGCTGGCGCTGATGCTGGTCCTGGCGGTGGCCGGGCGCGAGGCCACGCGCGATCTCAACGTCTTCCAAATCATAGAAGTGCGCTCGGTGATCGGGTTCGCGCTGCTGCTGCCGATGATCTACCGGAGCGGTGGCTTCAAGGCGGTCGCGACCAAACGCCTGCCCCAGCACCTCGCCCGCAACGGCGTCCACTATTTCGCACAGCTCGGCTGGTTCTATGCCCTGACGCTGATCGGGATCGGCCAGGTGGTGGCGATCGAATTCACCATGCCGATCTGGACCGCGCTGATGGCCGCAACCTTCCTGTCCGAGCGCATGACCGTCTGGAAGATCGCCGCGGTCGCGCTGGGTGTCGTCGGCGTCGTCATGATCGTGCGTCCCGCCACCAGCGAGATCAATCCGGGCCAGCTGATTGCGCTCGGAGCCGCAATCGGCTTCAGCATCTCCATGATCCTGGCGAAATCGCTGACCAGGACCGAGAGCGCATTGTCGATCCTGTTCTGGATGACCGTGGTGCAGTTTGTCGTAGGCCTGCTGCCGACGCTCTATGTCTGGACCTGGCCGTCAGCCACCCTTTGGGGCTGGCTCTTCGTCATCGGGGTCTGCGGCACATTCTCGCACTACTGCCTCCCCAGCGCGCTCCGCTACGCCGACGCGACGATCGTGGTTCCCATGGACTTCCTGCGGGTTCCGCTGACCGCCACCGCTGGCTGGCTGCTCTATTCCGAACGGCTCGATGCCTGGACCGTCCTCGGCGCAACGCTGATCCTCTGCGGCAATCTCCTGAATTTAAAGCCGGCTTCGCCGGTTCCCGCCCGCGCGCAGTGAACCCAGCGCCGCCTCGCGCGACCAAACAAAGTGGTCGAGCGTGATTTGGATCACTTTGGAGGGGCACTCCATCGTGCACATTCGGCCACACAGCAATGGGTTGAGTGGACCGTACCGCCGTTCTGGTGGCGCGAAGTCGGGCACTTCGTGTAGGTTCGTTGTCGATTTGTTGCTGCCTGCAATTCGATTCTGGGGATTTCAGATGCGCTATCTCACCCTCCTCGCGTCGCTGATGTGCATGGCCTTGTCGGTCAGCGCCGCGAAAGCGGACCGCCGCGTCGCCTTTGTCGTCGGCAACGGCTCCTACAAGAACGTCGCGCAATTGCCGAACCCGCCGATCGACGCCAAGGCGATGGCGGCGACGCTGCGCAATGTCGGCTTCGACGTGATCGAAGGATCCAACCTCAGCCGCGACCAGATGACGGAGAAGCTGCTCGATTTCGGCCGCAAGGCGCAGGGCTCCGACATCGCGCTGTTCTACTATGCCGGCCACGGCATCGCCGTCGGCGGCACCAACTATCTCCTGCCGGTCGACGCCGACATCAAGTCGGAGATGGACGTCAAGCTTGGCGCCGCCATCAACATCGACCTGACGCTCGAGCAGACCATGGGCGATGCCAAGGTCAAGCTCGTGTTCCTCGATGCCTGCCGCGACAATCCGTTCGCCGCCAAGATCAAATCGAACTCGGCAACCCGCAGCGTCAACGTGCAGAGCGGCCTGGCCGAGATGAAGTCCGGCGAAGGCACGCTGATCGCGTTCGCCACCGGTCCGGGCCAGACCGCGCTCGACGGCCAGGAAGGAAACAACAGCCCGTTCACCCGCGCGCTGATCGACAACATCACCAGGCCCGGCGTCGAGATCCAGCAGGCGATGACGTCGGTGCGCGCCCAGGTCAACGAAGAGACCCACAAGGGCCAGCTGCCCTGGGGCCATACCAATCTGATCGGCGCGGTCTATCTCAACCAGGCTCCGACCACCCAGGTTGCGAACGCGGCCCCCACCGCTTCCGGCGTCGTACCGGCGGCAAGCGGCAGCAATGACGGTGTCGAGCTCGAATACTGGCGCTCGGTGAAGGAGAGCAACAAGCCGGAAGAGCTCAACGCCTATCTCGCGGCCTATCCGAACGGCCAGTTCAAAGCGCTCGCGCTGGCGCGGCTCGCCGCGATCAAGAGCGGCCCGTCGACGGCGACCCGCACCCTCAATGCTGGCGTCGATCCCGCAGCCTTCACCGATGAGGCCTCTCAGCTCACCGAGGACCAGATGGGCCTCGACAAGAACCAGCGCCGCGACGTGCAGCGTCGCCTCACCGGGCTTGGCTTCGACACCAAGCAGACCGGCGTGTTCAGCGAGGAGACCCGGTCCGTCATCAAGCGCTGGCAGGCCGCGCGCGGCTATCCTTCGTCGGGCTATCTCAACAGGCCCCAGCATAAGGCCCTGCTCGCCGAGGTCGTGGCCGCGCCGCCGACCGCAAGCGATAACAGCCAGAAGGCGGCCCGCCGTGCCAGCGCCCCCGCGGGCAGCAGCGCGCCGGCACCGGCGCCCCAACGCAGCAGCCCCGGTGATGCGGCCGGCGCAGCCTTCGTCGGCGGTGTCGTCGGCGGCATGATGGGCGGCATGTTCCGCCGCTGAGGCAGGCCAGTTCGCGAAACACAAAAGCCCGGCTCGCGCCGGGCTTTTTTCTTTTGGTCGCACTCAGCAACCTCCGTCATTGCGAGCGCAGCGAAGCAATCCAGATTCTCTCGGCGCCAACAGTCTGGATTGCTTCGTCGCAAGGGCTCCTCGCAATGACGAGGACAGAGATGCGCCGCTCGCGGACGCCTCAGCCCGCGGGCGGGCGGGCAACCGAGCGAGCCTTACTTCCCCGCCGCCTTGCGCAGCGCCTCGTTGATGCGGTCCTGCCAGCCCGGCCCGCCCGCCTGGAAGAACTCCAGCACGTCTTGGTCGATACGCAGTGTGACCTGCTCCCTGACCCCCGGCGCCACGTTCTGCTTCGGTGGCGCCGCGGCGACCTTGGCCGTCACCTTCTTGAATGCCGCTTCGGCCTCGGTTCGCGCGTCACCCAATGTGCGCGGCCGCCTCGGTTGATCCGCCATGTCCTAGATTCCCTCAAACAGAGCCGTCGAAAGATAACGTTCGGAGAACGACGGCACCACCGCAAGGATGGTTTTTCCCGCTGCTTCCGGCCGCTTGCCGATCTGAAGCGCCGCCGCAATCGCCGCGCCCGAGGAGATGCCGCCCGGAATCCCCTCATGCCGCGCCAGCGCGCGCGAGGTCTCGATTGCGCTGGTCGAATTGATCTTCACGATCTCGTCGATCACGGAGCGGTCGAGAATGTCAGGGACGAAGCCCGCGCCGATGCCCTGGATCTTGTGCGGCGTGTGCTGGCCGCCCGACAGCACAGGACTTTCCTCAGGCTCGACCGCAACGACACGCAGCGAAGGCTTGCGCGGCTTCAGCACCTGACCGACGCCGGTGATGGTGCCGCCGGTGCCGACCCCGGCGACGAAGAAATCGATGTCGCCCGCGGTGTCGTTCCAAATCTCCTCCGCGGTGGTGCGGCGATGCACCTCGGGATTGGCGAGGTTCTTGAACTGCTGCGGCATCACCGAGTTCGGCGTCGTCTTCAAGAGCTCCTCGGCGGTCGCGATCGCGCCCTTCATGCCCTGCGCGGCCGGCGTCAGCACCAGCTCGGCGCCGAGGAAGGCCAGCATCTTGCGCCGCTCGATCGACATCGATTCCGGCATCACCAGCTTGAGCCGGTAGCCGCGCGACGCCGCGACGAAAGCGAGCGCGATGCCGGTGTTGCCGGAGGTCGGCTCGATCAGCACGGTGTCGGGCTTGACGATGCCGGCCTTCTCCATCGCGATGATCATGGCCGCGCCGATGCGGTCCTTCACGCTCGCGGCAGGGTTGAAATATTCAAGTTTTGCCAAAATGGTCGCGTTCACGCCATGCATGCCCGGCAGGCGGCGCAAGCGCACGATCGGCGTGTCGCCAAAGGCCTCGACGATCGAAGAATAGATCCGGCCGCGGCCGGGTTGGTGCGCTGCACCCGTCTGGGACGATGCGTCCATGATGAACTCCCTGTGGCGACAATTCGCGCTTCTTTCACGGCTCTTGCGCAATTACGGACAGCTTGCGACGGCACGCAAGCGGCAATGCGGCACATGTTAAATACGCTGCATCGCAAAATCGCGTGAGCTGTAATTAGCAGAAAACCAACGCATTTGTGTTGCGACCTCGTCAACTGATTCTGCTTATGTTAGACTTAGGTCTCAAAGCAGGGAGGTCACCACGATGTCAGCAGTTGCTGAAGTGTTGTCGACCGTCGCGCATCATCGCGATCCGCGTTGTAGCGAATTGCCCACCTGTCCCGTCTGCGCTGACTCCATGGTCGCCGCCGAAGCATCTGCCTACGTCTCGGACCAAATGATCTCCTATCTCTGGACCTGCGACAATTGCGGCTACGGCTTCGTGACCAAGCACGCCGTCAAGCAGCGGATTGTCTGCAACTGACGTTGCGCCATTGATCAGCGCGGGGCGATGTCGCCCCTCGCCCAGTCCTCGCGCGTACGCTGATAGAACGCCTCGAACGTTCCATGTGCGATCGCGTCCCTGATGCCCTGCATCAGGAACTGGTAGTAGGCGATGTTGATTTCGGACAGCAGCATCGCCCCCAGCGTCTCGCCGGCCTTGACGAGATGATGCAGATAGGCGCGTGCGTAGTTGCGCGCCGACGGCCACGTGCTCTCCTCATCGAGCGGGCGCGGATCGTCGGCGTGGCGCGCGTTGCGCAGATTGACCTGGCCGAAACGCGTGAAGGCGACGCCGTGGCGGCCATTGCGCGTCGGCATCACGCAATCGAACATGTCGACGCCGCGCTTCACCGCCTCGAGAATGTCGTCGGGCGTGCCGACACCCATCAGATAGCGCGGCCGCTCGGTCGGCAGCGCCGGCGCGGTCTCGTCGATCATCGCCAGCATCACCGCCTGAGGCTCGCCGACGGCGAGGCCGCCGATCGCATAGCCGTGAAACCCCATCTCGACGAGGCCCTGCGCGCTGGCGTGACGAAGCTGCGGGATGTCGCCGCCCTGGACGATGCCGAACAGCATGTAGCCGTCGGGTGCGCTTTCGAAGGCGCGCTTTGAGCGCTCGGCCCAGCGCAGCGACAGCCGCATCGCGCGGTCGATGTCGTCACGCTCGGCCGGCAGCCGCACGCATTCGTCCATCTGCATGGCGATGTCGGAGCCGAGGAAGCGCTGCACCTCGATCGAGCGCTCCGGCGACAATTCGACCTTGGCGCCGTCGATATGCGAGCGGAAGGTCACGGCGTGCTCGCTGACCTTGCGTAAGTCGGCCAGCGACATCACCTGGAAGCCGCCGGAATCCGTCAGCATCGGCCCGTTCCATCCGGTGAATTTCTGCAAGCCGCCGAGCGCCGCGATCCGCTCGGCGCCGGGACGCAGCATCAGGTGATAGGTGTTGCCGAGCACGATGTCGGCGCCGGCATCGCGCACCTCGCGCCAGTGCATGCCCTTCATGGCGCCGGCGGTTCCGACCGGCATGAAGGCGGGCGTGCGCACCACACCATGCGGCGTGGTCAGGCGCCCGGTGCGGGCGGAGCCATCGGTGGCGAGCAGTTCGAAATGATTGGGTAGAGTCATGGCCGTGCTTATTGCGTGTCGGACGAGGCCGATCAACCGCTCAGGCCGCGCTATGCGCCAGACTGGGACACAATCGACGCGGATATTACCGTCCGCCGCGCTTGTTAAATAAAACGATACAGTGTAGTTTTACCCTGGGGCTGGACGGGATGCCGCGGCAAAATTGCCGGCGGCCATAGATGCGTGATCGCCAGCCACCGACAATGTCCCCCGCTTCATGTTCGACCGAGATGTTCGGCCCCGCGCGCGGCTGGATCAGGCAGCAAGGTGCCCGCCTGACTGGAATCCTGGCCCTGGCGTGCAGCCTGGCGCTCGGAGCCTGCACCTCCCTGCCCCGCACGCCCTATACGGCAGCCGAGGCGAGCGCATCGCGTGTGCTCGATATCGACGGCCTCAGGCGCTACGCCGACGAGCCGGTCACGAAATTCAGTTTCGAGAAGGACACCAGCACCGCGGCGAAAACCTATCTGGCGCTCTCCGGCGGCGGCGCCGACGGCGCCTATGGCGTCGGCGTGCTCAACGGCTGGACCGCGGCCCGAACCCGTCCGACCTTCTCGGTCGTCTCGGGCGTGAGCACCGGCGGCCTGATCGCGCCGTTTGCGTTTCTGGGGTCGCAATACGACGACACGCTGAAAGAGGTCTACACCAGCGGCATCGCGGAGAGCCTCCTGAACGATCCCAGCATCATACGCGTGCTGTTCGGATCCGGCCTGTTCGGCAACACGCGGCTGCGCGAGCTGGTCGCCCGCTATGTCGGGCCGGAAATCCTGGCGCAGGTCGCGCGCGAGAATGCCAAGGGCCGAAGGCTGCTGGTGGTCACTACCGATCTCGACACCCAGCGGACCGCCATCTGGGACATGGGCAAGATCGCCGCGGTCGGCACGCCCGAGGCGCTCAAGCTGTTTCGCGACGTGATGGCGGCCTCCGCCAGCATTCCGCTGGTGTTTCCGCCGATCATGATCGACGCCGAAGGCCAGGGCCGCAAATTTCAGGAGATGCATGTCGACGGCGGCGTGACCGCCCCGGTGCTGACGCTGCCGGAGGCCCTGCTGTTCCAGGGCAGCCGCTTGCCGGGCACCGCGAAGATGGACATCTACATCCTCGTCAACAAGAAGATCGAACGCAATTTCGAGCTGGTGTCCAACGGCACCATCGACGTCGCCTCGCGCAGCCTGTCGGCGATCACACAGTCGCAGACGCGTTCGATTATCTTCTCCACCTATGATTTCGCCAAGCGCAATCGCCTCGGCTTCCATCTCTCCTACATCGCGCGCGATTATCCCGCGCCTCCTTCCGAAGGGTTCGACACCGCCTATATGCGGGCACTGTACCAGTACGGATATGAGAAGGCGGCGGCGGGCGAGGCCTGGACCTCGACGCTCCCATGAGCACGCCGTGACGGAACGAGGTCGTATCGAGACCGTTGACGATACGGCCAATTCGGCCAGATTCGCGATGACGCCCTCGCTCCCGCGCGATATAGAGCGAATGACAGGCAACGCGCAGGAATCATTGGGCATGGGATTGACTGCGACCAGGACCAGATCGGCAGCGCAACGGCGCGAGGTGCCGAAATCGCGCGGCGGCCGGCCGACCAAAACCGCCGCGATCGAGCGCGACCAGCGGCTGATCGAGGTCGCCACCCGCCTGTTCCTGGACCGCGGTTTTGATGCGACCTCGCTCGATGCGGTCGCAGAAGCGGCGCGGGTCAGCAAGCCCACCGTCTATTCCCGTTACGGCGACAAGCGCGGCCTGTTTGCCGCCGTGCTGAGGCGTGAGATCGAGCGCTGGCTGGCGCCGCTGTCGGCAGCGGCGGAGACCCAGCTCTCCAGCGCCTCGGATATCTCTGTCGAGCAGCGCCTGGTCGAGATCGGGCGCGAGATGCTGACCTTCACCTGCGGATCCGATGCCGTCGCCTTCAGCCGCATGATGACGTCACAGGCCATCAACTTCCCCGACGTCGCCAAGCTCGGCAAGGAGGAAGGCTGGCTCAAGGCGGTCGCCACCACGGCGCGCTTCTTCGACCATCTGGTGGCGCAGGGCGCGCTGGACGTCGAAGACACCACGATCGCAGCGGAAGTGTTCCTCGACGTCGTTGCCGGTCACACCCACCGCATGGCGACGTTCGGAATGTCGCTGGAACTGAAGGCCGCCGAGAAACGCATGCGCGCCGCGATCAAGCTGTTCCTGGCCGGTGCGCTCGGACCTGCGGATCGCGTCCACGACGCGGCCAAAGATGGTGCCAAGGATGGTGCCAAGGACGCCGCTAAGAGCCCGCAACGGCGCCGCCCCTCCCGCTGACAATTCCGTGAGCTCGCGATCTATCCCCAACGGGGCCGCGCTCTCGCCATTGACCAAAACAAAACGATACGGTATGGTTTAATTATAAGGCGATGCGGACCACTTTTTCACCAGCCCCAAAGGGGTCCGCCGCGCTTTGATCGCCGCGACGGGTACAGCCCGCCACGACGTTCAGCGGCCGACCGATGCCCAAGGTCGGCCGCGTCTTCTCTGAGTGACCAAGCCCGCTCGCCGACCAAAGGTTTCGAGCATGACGACAGCCACACGATGGACCTTGCCGCTACTGGCGATCAGCCTGTCCGCGCTCCTTCTTGCCGCGCCCGCGCGCGCGATCGTGACCACTGGGACGCCGACCGCCCTTCCCAGCGACACAGATGGTGATGCCGAGGCCGACCGCCAAGCGGTCAGCCGCGAGATCGAACGCTTCCGCAGCTCGTCGATCTCGATCAGCCAGGCCATGGCGATCGCGGAGGCCCGTCACGCCGGCGCCACCACCGCCGATGTGAGCTTCGACGGCGGCTCCGGCGTGCCAGTGTATCGGGTGAAGACCCTGCACAACGACCGGATCTGGCGCCATACCATCAACGCCAGGACCGGCGAGCTCGTCGGCGGCGAGGCTGCCCTCCCCCTTGCCGAGCTGGACCTCGAGGACCGCGACAACCTCGCAGCGCTCGGCGCGATCAGGCACCGCCTCGCCGACGCCGTACGCGTCGCCGAGCGCGCGGCCTCAGGCAAGGCGATCAGCGGCGGCCTCGTGCGCGAACGCGGCCGGCTGAATTTTTCGATCGTCGTCGTCAGCGGCGACGACCTCAAGGAGGTCACCCTCGAGCCGCCCGGCGCCCGGGCCAAATAACTCCGCCACAATCCCGCCGAAAAGCCATTGACGGGCGCAAGACTCTCCCGCATAAGTCGCCGCCATGTTCACGACCACCAAACGCACGACCAAAACCACCACGGCCTTCGGGGCCCGGGGAGGCGTGCGCGCGTAGTCGTCGACTAAAACGCATCAGCTCTACCGAAGCCCCGCCCTCGATGGTCAGGGGCTTTTTTGTTGTCTCAATCGATCTCAATGGAGGACACAGTGAGTAACGATCCCGTCGTCGCGATTGTCGGCGTCACCGGTGCGGTGGGCGCCGAATTCATCGCCACCATGGACAAGCGCGGTTTTCGTGTCGGCAAGCTCAAGGCGCTGGCGAGCGCCCGCTCCGCCGGCAAGACGGTGTCGTTCCGCGGCCAGACCGTCGTCATCGAGGAGCTGACCGAGCGCGCCTTCGAGGGCGTCGATATCGCGCTGTTCTCCGCCGGCAGCGGCATCTCGAAGAAGTTCGCGCCGATCGCGGTCAAGGCCGGCGCCGTCGTCGTCGACAATTCCTCGGCCTTCCGCATGGATCCGAACGTGCCGCTGGTGATCCCCGAGGTGAACGGCAACCGCATCCGCGACCACAAGGGCATCATCGCCAACCCGAACTGCGCCGCGATCACCGCGCTGGTGCCGCTCTGGCCGATCCACCAGAAGAACCGCATCAAGCGCGTCATCATCTCGACGTACCAGGCGGCCTCAGGCGCCGGCGCTGCCGCGATGGAGGAACTCGTCGAATCCACCCGCGCCAATCTCAACGGGCAGGTCTATACGCCCAAGGTGATGCCGCACCCCTACGCCTTCAATCTCTTCAACCACAACACCGCGGTCGACCCCGAGACCGGCTACAACGACGAAGAGACCAAGGTCATCAAGGAGACCCGCAAGATCTTCGAGGACGAGAAGATCGCCATCGGCGTCACCTGCGTCCGCGTGCCGGTGCTGCGCGCGCATTGCGAGGCCATCACCTTCGAATGCGAGAAGGAGATCACCGAGGACCAGGTCCGCGCCATCATGGCGCAGGCGCCCGGCGTGAAGATCGTCGATGACCGCGCGAAGAATTACTTCCCGATGCCGATCGACGCCTCGGGCCAGGACGACGTCCTGGTCGGCCGCATCCGCAAGGACCTCAGCGATCCTAGCGGCCATTCGATCTCGATGTTCGTCGCGGCCGACCAGCTGCTCAAGGGCGCCGCGCTGAATGCCGTGCAGATCGCCGAGCTGCTGCCGCAGCGGGTGATGGCGTAATCAGCATCGCAGCGACCGGTATCGTAGGGTGGGCAAAGCGAAGCGTGCCCACCTTTACGTCCCGTGCACTCTTGATGGTGGGCACGGCGCTGTGCGCCTTTGCCCACCCTACGGCACCGCCCGAAACAGCAGGCACGCATCTCCATACGAGTAGAACCGGTACTCGCTCGCGATCGCGTGCGCGTAGGCCTGCTTCATCGTGTCCAGGCCGGCGAATGCCGACACCAGCATGAACAGGGTCGACTTCGGCAGGTGGAAGTTCGTCATCAGCACGTCGACGGCGCGGAAGCGGTATCCGGGCGTGATGAAGATCGAGGTTTCCGCCGCGAACGGCTGAATTGTGCCGTCCTCGCTGGCCGCGCTCTCCAGCAGCCTTAGCGACGTTGTGCCGACCGCAACGATGCGGCCGCCGTTCCTCCGCACGCTGTTGAGCCGCTCGGCCGTCTCGGCCGAGATGGTGCCCCACTCGGCATGCATCTTGTGGCCTTCGGTGTCGTCCACCTTCACGGGGAGGAACGTCCCTGCCCCGACATGCAGCGTGATCCGGTTGATGCCGACGCCGCGCTCGCGCAGCGCCTGTTCCAGTGCCGCCGTGAAATGCAGGCCCGCAGTGGGCGCTGCGACCGCGCCTTCGTTGACCGCGAACATGGTCTGGTAGTCGGCGAGGTCTTGATCGTCGGGCGTACGCTTCGAGGCGATGTAGGGCGGCAGCGGCGGGCTGCCGAGATCGGCGATCGCCTGATCCAGCGCGGGGCCGTGGAACGAGAACGACAGCGTCACCTCGCCTTCGGTACCCTTGGCCTCGACCTCGGCATCGAGATGGCCGAGCAGGCAGACCTTGCCCTCATTGCCGAAGCGGATGCGGTCGCCGGCAGTGAGCTTCTTCGCCGGCTTCACCAGCGCCTGCCAGCGCGAGCCGTCGAGCCGCTTGATCAGCGTCGCCTCGATCTTCGGCTCGGTCTCGCGGCCGATGCGGCGGCCCTTCAACTGCGCCGCGATGACCTTGGTGTCGTTGACGACGAGCTGGTCGCCCGGCCTCAGCCATTGTGCGAGGTCGGCGATGGTCTGGTCGCGCAACGCGCCGTTCTCCACGACCAGCATCCTCGCGGAGTCGCGCGGGCTCGCCGGGCGCAAGGCGATGCGCTCGGGCGGCAGGTCGAAATCGAAGAGATCGGTGCGCATGCCCTCGAACTTGTCATCGCCCGCGCAGGCGGGCGATCCAGTACTCACTATCTCAGTCGTAACCACCGCCGGTGATTACTGGATGCCCCGCCTGCGCGGGGCATGACACCGGCAAAACCGCTTATTCCTTATCCGCCGCCATGCGCGCCTTGACGATCTTGTCGGGGTTCTGCACCGGCTCGCCGCGCTTGATCTTGTCGACGTTCTCCATGCCCTCGGTGACCTTGCCCCACACCGTGTACTGGTTGTCGAGGAAGCGAGCATCGTCGAAGCAGATGAAGAACTGGCTGTCGCCGGAATCGGGGTTGGCGGCGCGGGCCATCGAGGCGGTGCCGCGCACGTGCGGCTCCTTGTTGAACTCGGCCTTCAGCTTCTTGCCGGAGCCGCCGGTGCCGGTGCCGTGCGGGCAGCCGGTCTGCGCCATGAAGCCCTCGATGACGCGGTGGAACACGATGCCATCATAGAATCCCTCGCGGACCAGCTCCTTGATGCGCGCGACATGGCCGGGCGCGAGGTCAGGCCGCATCTCGATGGTGACGGGGCCCTGCGTGGTCTCGAGGATCAATGTGTTTTCGGTGACGCTCATGCTCGTCTCTCTTGCGTTGGGGGTGAAGTCTTCCGTCTGCGGATCGGGATTACGAAGGGACGCCCCGCGGCGGCGCCAGCCATTGCATCGGTAAATGGCAACGGCGTGCAGCGTTGCAATGTCTCCATCACCGCAATGCGGTACTGCAGCCGGTCCTCGTCGGAGGCCTCCGCGGACTCATAGGAAATTCGCGGATGGCCCAAAATGTTTCCGGCCCGGTTAAAGCTCACGATGACGGTGATGTCGATAGGGCGGGCCTTGGCCGGCGGCGGCGGTTTCCAGCAGGTTTGCAGATACCTGGAGATATCAGCGATGGTATTGACCTTCGCGTCCTCGGCAGCCGCGCTGGAGACGCCGAGGAGCAGCGCCGCGGCAATCAGCACAAGCCTGTTGCCGCAGCGCGCCATGGCGTTCTCCTGTGTCCTATTTGATGTCGGAGGCGACCTGCACCTTCACCATCTTGTCGGGATCGGTGACGGTGCCGCCGGGGGAGCCGGGCGGAGCCTTCTTCAGCTTGTCGACGACGTCCATGCCCTGCACGACCTCGCCGATCACGGTGTACTGGTTATCGAGGCTGCCGCCGTCGGCGAACATGATGAAGAACTGCGAGTTGGCGCTGTCGACGCTGTCGCCGCGCCGGGCCATGCCGACGATGCCGCGCGCGAAGTGCACCTTGGAGAATTCCTGCTTCAGGTTCGGATATTTCGAGCCGCCGGTGCCGTTGCCGTTCTGGCCGTCGCCGGTCTGGGCCATGAAGCCGTCCATGACGCGGTGGAACGGCACGTTGTTGTAGAAGCCCTCGCGCGCGAGCTGCTTGAGGCGCTCGGCGTGCTGGGGCGCGATGTCGGTGCGCAGCTTGATGACGATGCGGCCCTTGGTGGTGTCGATGACGAGCGCATTGGCCTTGTCGAGGTTCGCCGGCAGCTGCTGCGCCATCGCCGGCGCTGCACTGAAGAGCGCGACGAACATCGTGGCAAGAATTGCGAGACGACGGATCATGAAAACTCCGGATCAGGTGAGATGAAACAGCGCGCCGTTATCCGGCGAATTTGGCCTTGAGCAGGTTTGCGACGAGCGGCGGTACGAAGGCCGAGACATCTCCGCCCATGCCGGCGATCTGACGCACCAATGTGCCGGTAATCGGGCGGACCAGCGGAGAGGCCGGCAGGAAGACGGTTTGCACCTCGGGCGCCATGGTGCCGTTCATGCCGGCGAGCTGCATCTCGTAGTCGAGATCGGTGCCGTCGCGCAGACCCCGGATCATGATGGTCGCACCGTATTTGCGCGCCGCGGTGACCGCGAGATCGTCGTAGGTCACAGCCTCGAGCGTGCAGCCGCCTTGGGCTGCCACCGGCCCGCAGACGTCATGGAGCATCTTGAGCCGCTCCTCGGTCGAAAACAGCGGCTTCTTGCCGGGGTGGATCCCGACCGCGACCACCAGCCGGTCGCACAGCGGGGCGCTGCTCCGGACCACGTCCAGATGGCCGTTGGTGATGGGGTCGAAGGAACCTGGGTAGAAGGCAATGCGCGGCATGGCCACGTCCTACCGCGCCCGGCCCGGCCCGGCAAGCCGGACAGGTTCCCTGCCCGTTCAGCGCGGATTCTGCGGCCTATCCTGTCGGCTGCGGCCCGTTTGTTTCGTCCTCGGGGCGGCCACGAAACAAAACGGAGCGCGAACGAAACCATTTCCGACATCCGCGAAGACGTCCGGAAACTGGCCATGGTTACTAATCCGCCCAACAAACGACGGGCCGCACACTGGGCGTCGCGGCCGCATCACAGGGGACTGTCAATGATCAAGGCTCTCTCGGCCATCGCCATCTCTGCGTGTGTTGCTGCCGCCCTCACCCTCCTGCCAGGCTTTGCCCCGAAGGTCGAGGCCAGCGTCCCGCAGCCGCTCGCCAAGAGCGACCGTCTCGACATCCGCACCATCGGCAAGGACTGTTCGCAGCAGACCTGGCCGAATTTCGAAGCCTCCTGCCTGCGCCGCGCCGGCACCAAGGCCGACGTCCGCGAGGCGCGCCTCGTGACCGCCGATCGCACGCCGTAGTTGCGGTTGTCAGCTTCGCGTCAGAAAAGCTTACTGATATAAATTTCATGGAAATTTGCGACGTCTCGTCGCAGACTGTCTGATGTTCGCGCCCGTCGGAATGGCCCGCCGGGCGCGATCCCATCGGGGGGTCGCCATTGTCCAGTACGCCCGCAGTCGCCTCCGGCCACCATCATCCTGATCCGCTGCCACTTGCCATGACCATGGGCGCCCTCGGGGTGGTCTATGGCGATATCGGCACCAGCCCCCTTTACGCCCTGAAGGAAGCCGCCAAGGCGGCGGCCCATGGCGGCACCCTAAGTCACGACGCTGTCCTGGGGGTTGCCTCGCTGATCCTCTGGGCGCTGCTGCTGATCATCTCGCTCAAATACGCGCTGCTGATCCTGCGCGCCGACAATCGCGGCGAAGGCGGCATCGTTGCGCTGCTGGCCCTGCTCCATGCCCGCCACGCCCAGGCCGGCACCTGGCGCGCGCATCTGCTCGTCGTCGGTCTCGTCGGCGCCGCCCTGCTCTATGGCGACGGCGCGATCACGCCGGCGATCTCGGTGCTCTCAGCCATCGAGGGCCTCAAGGTCGACGCGCCCTCGCTCGCGCCCGTCGTGGTGCCCATCACCGTGGCCATCCTGATCGGGCTGTTCATGATGCAGAAGCAGGGCACCGGCTTCATCGGCCGCATTTTCGGACCGGTGATGCTGGCCTGGTTCGTCGCGCTGGCCGCGCTCGGCATCCACGGCATCGTCAAGGCGCCGGCGGTGCTGGCCGCGCTCAGCCCGTTCTATGCCTTCGACTTCCTGATCCACCAGGATTTTCATATCTCGTTCGCTATCCTCGGCGCCGCCTTCCTCGCGGTGACCGGCGGCGAAGCCATGTATGCCGACATGGGGCATTTCGGCCGCTTCCCGATCCGGCTTGCCTGGTTCGCGATCTGCCTGCCGGCGCTGGTGCTGAACTATTTCGGCCAGGCCGCGCTGCTGATCACCGACCCCAGCATGATCGAGAATCCGTTCTTCCAGCTCTGCCCTGATTTCCTGCACTATCCGCTGGTCGCGTTCTCGGCGGTCGCGACCGTGATCGCCTCGCAGGCGATCATCTCCGGCGTGTTCTCGCTGACCCAGCAGTCGATCCAGCTCGGCTTCCTGCCGCGCATGCAGATCCGCCACACCACCAGCGATGCGATCGGCCAGATCTACGTGCCGCTGGTGAACTGGCTGCTCGCCGCCGCCACGCTCGGCGCGGTGCTGAGCTTCGGCACCTCCGACGCGCTCGCCGGCGCCTATGGCATCGCGGTCTCGCTGCTGATGGCGATCACGACGCTGCTCGCGGCCCTGGTCGCGATCCAGTGGGGCTATTCGCCCTGGCTCGTGGTCGCCGTGAACGGCTTCTTCTTCATCATCGACGTGATCTTCTTCTCCGCGAATTCGATCAAGCTGTTCGAGGGCGGCTGGTTTCCGCTGCTGCTCGCGGCCCTCGTCGCCTTCCTGATGCTGACCTGGCGCGCCGGCGTGAAGCTGGTCGAGGCGGCCCGCGCCCGGCTGCGCCAGCCCGAGGAGGACCTGATTGAGACCGCCGTCAACAAATGCAGCGCAAGGCTCCCCGGCACCGCCGTGTTCCTGGCGTCGGCGGCGCGCGGCGTGCCGCTCGCGCTGACCCAGTTCGTCAAGCACAATCGCGTGCTGCATGAACGCGTGCTGCTGGTCACCGTGCTGATCGAGGAATCCCCGCACATTCCCGATGAGGAACGCGCCGAGGTGATCGAGATCATCCCCGGTATCACCCGCGTGGTCCTGCATTACGGCTTCATGCAGAACCCGACCATCTACGAAGGGCTGACCCTCACGTGCCGGCAGGGCAAGCTGCCCGGCATCGACCTCGCCGACATCACCTATTACGTCGGCCGCGAGACCATCATCCCGCGCGAGGATGTCCCGGGCATGTGGGTCTGGCGCGAAGGCCTGTTCGCCTTCCTGCAGCGCAACGCCGAACGCTCGGCCGCGTTCTTCGGCGTGCCGACCAAGCAGGTGGTGGAGTTCGGGACGGAGCTGGAGATTTAGGGCGTCGGTTCGTTCAGGGCCCGATGAACCGGCAGGGTCGCGCCGAACGACGGATTGCGAGAGACGATGAGAGCGCTGCTCTTTCTTGTTTCGACCATCATGCTCTACGCGACGCCTGGCCTTGCCATCAGCAATGACGATGTGCGCGCGGCGCTCGAGCTGCGTTTCAAGGGCGACCGCACCGGCGCCTGCATCGCAGCCGGGGTGATCGACGCCGGCACGATCGCGACAGCCTATTACTGCGCCGACCCGAGTTCACAGCGTCCCTACGACGACCACACTGCCTTCGAGATCGGCTCGATCAGCAAGACGATGACGGCGGCGCTGCTCGCTGAGCTCATCGCGCGCGGTGAAGTCGCCCTCAGCGATCCCATCGCCAGGCTGCTGCCGCCGGGGACGCACGTACCCGCGTTCAACGGCCACGACATCACCATCGGACAAATCGTGACGCATATGTCTGGCCTGCCGGGCATTCCAGCGCACTATCGCCCGCCCGACATCAACAATCCCTATGCCGCCGTAACCGAGCGCGACTTGCTCGACGCCTTGGCCGAAACCAAGCTGACACGCGAGCCCGGCGCGAAGTGGGAATATTCGAATTTTGCCATGATGATGTTGTCCTACGCGCTCGCCAAGCGCGCAGGCAAGGACTCCGAGACGCTCCTTCACGAACGTCTGCTCGTTCCGCTCGGCATGACCGAGACCTATGTGGCCCACCGCCCTGCGCAGGTTCGCGCCGCTCAGGGGCACCTCCCGAACACAACGCCCACCAGTCCCTGGGATTTTCCGCCTGACATGGCCGGGGTCGGGGGCGTTCGCGCGACGTTGCCGGACATGCTCCGGTACCTCGAGGGCCAGCTGGGCACGCGTGAGAGCACGATTACGCCTGCCTTGGCCCAAACCCAGGCGCAGATCGCAGACGTCGACGGACACAGGATGGGCATGAACTGGAGCCTGTTCACCCGAAACGGGCGGACCATCATCGTGCACGAAGGTGGCACCGGCGGCTTCTCGTCCTACGCAGGAGTCGATCGCGCGACCAAACGGGCCGTTGTTCTGCTCTGCGATACCGCATTGACGTCCACCGGCGGCCTGGGACAGCTCGGGACGCATCTGCTCGATCCGTCGGCGTCGGCCGGCGCACCGCGCGTGGTCGCCACAGCGGACGCCAAATTGATCGACGCACTCGTTGGCAAATATCGCCTCAAGGGCGGGCTCGGCATGGAATTGCGCCACAAGGGCAGCAGCTTGACCATCCAGGCGGATGGACAGCCGGAATTCGAGATGGGCTACGACAGCGCCGGCGACTTCTATCCGCGCGAATTCGATGCCCTGCTGCGGCCCAAGCGCAAGGCGGACGGCACCTATACCTTCACCTGGTTTCAACTTGGGGGCGTCGCCGACGCCGAGCAAATCGGCACCCGTCCGGCTGCGGCCAAATGGTCGCCCTCCGAAGACCAGCTCAAGGACTATATCGGCAACTATCCACTGACACCCGGTTTCGCGCTCCGGATTTTCTCCACCGACACAAAGCTATTCGTGCAAGGCACCAATCAGCGGCCGCTCGAACTCGCATCCGTCGAACGGGATGTCTTTGTGGCCGAATCCGTTGCCGCCGAAATCGATTTCGAGCGTGACGCCAACGACAAGGTCGTCGCGCTGACGTTGAAACAGCGAGGACAGGTCCTCAAAGGCGAACGTCGCTAGGTTTGCGTCGATCGTCCAGTGGCAGGCGACCGCCTCGGGCGGCTCGGAGAGAATACCCATGACTGGCGACACGCCTCTGCGTCTGAAACCCCGGCTGACGATCTCGGTCGATCAGGCGCAATCGATCATCCGCCGGATGTCTCCGCGCGCCTCGGTGCGCGGCGTCACCGAGCTGCACGGCGGCGAGATCAGCACCGTCCTCGAGCTAACGCTCGCGGATGCGCCCGCCTGCATCCTCAAGGTCTATCCGGAATCGCTACAGTGGAAGATGGCGAAGGAGGTCTACGTGCTGGGTCTCCTGCGGGGGGTCGGCGCGGCCATTCCAAAAATCCTGCTCGCCGACGACACGCGAACGGCGATCGACCTGAACTATCTGCTCATGACCCGGCTCGACGGCACGGTACTCGGCCGACGCGAGGCGACACTGTCGGAGACCCAGCTGTTTGCGGTCTATGCCGAGATGGGCGCGGCGCTGCGCCGGATCAACGACGTCACCCTCGATAGCTTTGGCTATATCGGCCCCAACGGCGTCTGGACGGCGCATCCGAGCAACCATGCCTACATGTCCGCGCAATTCGAGAGGAAGCTGACGGAATTCTGCACACGCGGCGGTGATCCCGCACTAGCGGCGCGCTTGCGCGATAGCGTCACGGCACGGCAGCATTTGTTCGAGGCAGCGTCTCACCCTCGCCTGTGCCACTACGATTTCCATGCCGGCAACGTGCTGGTGACGCCGGAAGACGAGCCGCATCTGACGGGCATCGTCGACTTTGAGAATGCAACATCGGGCGATCCGCTGATGGATATCGCGAAAGCGCTGTACTATTTCACGCCGAAGGATGCGCCGAAGCGCGACGGCTTGCTCGCCGGCTATGGCACGATCGCGCGCCCCGACTGGCAGCAGACGCTCGACCTTTACCGCATGTATTGCACGCTGGAGCTCTGGTGCTGGATGGCACAGATCGGCAAGCACGAGGCCCTTGCCGATCTCACGAGAGAGCTTGCGAACACCGCCTAGAACGGGGCCTTACGCCCCGTTGCCGTTCTCGCCATTCCCGCTCTCGGCCTCTTCCGTGATGTGCTCGACCGAGACGACGTGCTCGTCCTCGGCGGTGTCGAACACGATGACGCCCTGGGTCGAGCGGCCGGCGATGCGGATGCCTTCGACCGGGCAGCGGATCAGCTGGCCCTTGTCGGTGACGAGCATGATCTGGTCGGCATCCTCCACGGGGAAGGACGCGACGAGGTTGCCGTTGCGGTTGTTGACGCTCATGGCGACGATGCCTTTGCCGCCGCGCCCCGTCGTGCGGTACTCGTAGGACGAGGTCCGCTTGCCGTAGCCGTTCACGGAGACGGTGAGCACGACCTGCTCGGCCGCCGACATCTCGACATAGCGCTCCTGCGGAAGCTGGAAGCTGCCGGAGGTCTCCTCGGCCTCGGCATCGGCCGGCGCCTCGTCAGCCGCGGCTTCGCCGGCGACCGCGCGGCGCATCTTCAGGTAAGCCGAGCGCTCGTCGGAGGTGGTCTCGACATGGCGCAGGATCGCCAGCGAGATCACCTTGTCGCCCTCGCCAAGTGCAATGCCGCGCACGCCCATCGAGGTGCGCCCGGTGAACACGCGCACATCGGGAACCGGGAAGCGGATGCACTGGCCGCCGGCAGCGGTCAGCAGCACGTCGTCGCGCTCGGTGCAGATCTGGACGTCGACGATCGCTTCGCCGTCATCGAGCTTCATGGCGATGATGCCGGAGCGGCGGACGTCGACGAAGTCGGACAGCTTGTTGCGCCGGACATTGCCGCCGGTCGTGGCGAACATCACGTCCAGCTGGGCCCAGGTGGATTCATCCTCCGGCAGCGGCATGATGGTGGTGATGCGCTCGCCCTGCTCCAGCGGCAGGATGTTGATCAGCGCCTTGCCGCGCGCGTTTGGCGCGGCCATCGGCAGCCGCCAGACCTTCTCCTTGTAGACCTGGCCGCGAGACGAGAAGAACAGCACCGGCGTATGCGTGGAGGCCACGAACAGGCGGCTTACGAAGTCCTCGTCGCGGGTCTGCATGCCGGCGCGGCCCTTGCCGCCGCGGCGCTGCGCCCGATAGGCCGACAGCGGCACGCGCTTGACATAGCCGGCGTGCGAGACGGTCACGACCATGTCCTCGCGCTGGATCAGGTCCTCGTCCTCGACCTCGCCTTCCTGCTCCATGATCACGGTGCGGCGCGGGGTGGCGAACTCGGCCTTCACCTCGGCGAGCTCGGTCTTGATGATGTCGAGGATGCGGGCGCGCGAGCGCAGAATCGCGAGATAGTCCTCGATCTCGCCGGCGAGCTTGGCCAGCTCTTCGCCGATCTCGTCGCGGCCGAGTGCGGTGAGGCGCGCCAGCCGCAGCTCGAGGATCGCCCTCGCCTGCTCCAGCGACAGGCGGATGGTGCCGTCCTCGTTGATGCGATGGCGGGGATCGTCGATCAGCGTGATGATGTCCTCGACGTCGCGCGCGGGCCAGTCGCGCGTCATCAGGGTCTCGCGCGCGGCAGCCGGCGTTGGCGAATGCCGGATCACGCGGATGATCTCGTCGATATTGGCGACCGCAATCGCAAGGCCGACCTGCTCATGCGCGCGCTCGCGCGCCTTGCGCAGCTTGTACTTGGTGCGGCGGGTGACGACCTGCTCGCGGAAGCCGACGAAGATCGTCAGCATATCCTTCAGGTTCATCGTCTGCGGACGGCCGCTATCGAGCGCAACAGCGTTGACGCCGAAGCTCGTCTGCAGCGGCGTGAACTTGTAGAGCTGGTTCAGCACCACGTCGGGCACGGCGTCGCGCTTGAGCTCGACGACGACGCGGTAGCCGTCGCGGTCGGATTCGTCGCGCAGATCGGAGATGCCCTCGATCTTCTTTTCCTTGTAGAGCTCGGCGATGCGCTCGACCATCGTCGCCTTGTTCACCTGATACGGGATCTCGGTGATGACGATCGCCTCGCGTTCTTTGCGGATGGTCTCGAAGGTGACCTTGCCGCGCATCACGATCGAGCCGCGGCCGAGATGATAGGCGCTGCGGATGCCCTGGCGTCCGAGGATGATGCCGCCGGTCGGGAAATCCGGGCCCGGGATGATGTTGTTGAGCTCGTCGATGGTCAGGGACGGATTGTCGATCAGCGCCACGCAGGCGTCGATCACCTCGCCGAGATTGTGCGGCGGGATGTTGGTGGCCATGCCGACCGCGATACCGCCGGCGCCGTTGACGAGCAGGTTCGGGAACCGCGCCGGCAGAACCACCGGCTCGCGCTCGGAGCCGTCATAGTTGTCCTGGAAATCGACCGTGTCGTCGTCGATGTCCTCGAGCAGTTTCAGAGCGATCTTGGTCAGGCGGGATTCGGTGTAGCGCATCGCCGCCGGCGGATCGCCGTCGACCGAGCCGAAATTGCCCTGTCCGTCGATCAGGGGCGCGCGCATCGAGAAGTCCTGCGCCATGCGCACCAACGCGTCGTAGATCGCCTGGTCGCCATGGGGGTGGTACTTACCCATGACCTCACCGACGGCACCGGCGGACTTCTTGTGCTTCTTGTCCGGGGTGTCGCCGCGATTGTTCATCGCGAAGAGGATGCGGCGATGGACCGGCTTCAACCCGTCGCGCGCATCGGGGAGCGCACGCGACACGATCACGCTCATGGCGTAATCGAGGTAGGACTTCTTCATCTCCTCGTAGATCGAGACGGGGCGAATGTCCGAGGGTTGCGCCGGCTGGTCGCCGGGCTTGTTGTCGTCGTCAGCCAAGGGGAAATCCGGTGAGGTTTTATCTGGGAATCATATAGCGCATCGACGCCCCGATAACCACCCTTGCAAGGGTTAGGAAAGCGCTTTTTCCGACTGTTTTTCCAGAGACTTACGCCCTTCCCGGCATGGCCTAGGACGGCGCCGGAATGAGCGGGGTGGAACCGCCCCTTAAGCCCCGAAAATCACCCGGTGCATGATGCGCCCGGGCACCAGGGTGAACAGGCCCGCGATCACCAGCGCGCCGGCGAAAATGAAGATCATCATTCGCCGGTGATCGGCGACGCGATGGGTGTGCGCCCGCCAAACCGCGAGCGGCAGCACGACGAGCGTGAAGATCGACAAGAGATGGATCGGGCTGAACGGCCCGACCAGACGGATCTGGTGGATCCAGAACGACGACGCCGCCACTACGGTCATCAGCACCACCCAGATCCAGCCGAACGTCCGGTGCGGCAACGTTCCCTTGGGCGCGGCGAACTGGACGAGGCCGAGCACGAAGGCGGCCATCGCGGCGAAAGCATGCAGCGGGATCGCTGGAGCGGCCTCAAGCAGCGGCGCAAGGCTCATGCGGAGCATCCTCCGGCGGAACAGCTATGTAAACAGGATTAACATCAAGTTAATACCATTCACATCGCCACCGGTCAAAGGCTTGAGGCAGCACCTGAGGCGAGCCCGGAAAAACCGAGCTTTGCCCGTCAATTGGTAAGGAATCCTGTCACTTTACGCGAGCGGCCGGCGTTCGCGGCGAGACGCCCGTGAGCCTCAGAACGGGATATCGTCGTCCATGTCGCTGTTGCGGCCACCGCCGCCGGCGGCCACGGGACGGCGCGGTGCGCTGCTGACGGGACCCGAGGAGCCGAAATCGCCGCCCGGCTCGTCGCCGAAGCTGCCGCCTCCTCCGCCGCCGCCGCGGCCGTCGAGCATCGTCAGCGTCGAGTTGAAGCCCTGCAGCACGACCTCGGTGGAGTACTTCTCGGCGCCGCTCTGGTCGGTCCATTTGCGGGTCTGGAGCGCGCCCTCGATGTAAACCTTGGCGCCCTTCTTCAGATACTGCTCGGCGACCTTGCAGAGACCTTCATTGAAGATCACGACGCGGTGCCACTCGGTCTTTTCCTTGCGCTCGCCGCTGTTCTTGTCGCGCCAGGTCTCCGAGGTGGCGATGCTCAAATTCGCGATCGGCCGCCCGTCCTGGGTGCGGCGGATTTCAGGATCCTTGCCGAGATTTCCAACCAGAATGACCTTGTTGACGCTTCCCGCCATCGCCGCTCTCCACTCCAAATGCCACTGAATTTCAAAAGGCCGAACCCGCGCGCCGCGAAGCTCCGCCGCCCCGTTGAGCCGACCCTATACGCTCGCGCGAGGCGATCAGTCCGTCACCCCCGGGGTTATCCCCACATATAGCATCCGCCCTCAACTTGTTCCAGATTTGTTCTTATGCAGGCCACAGTGAACGCGTGGCAGGAGCGCGCTGAGATGGCGTCAAAAATCGCGAAGGTCGAATGGAACTTTTTCGAGTTCCCGGTAACGGGCAAAAGCGGTTAACATTCATCAAGTTAGAAGCGCTTCATAAGGTCTCTGGCTGTTGCATTTCGGAGACGGACTCTGCCTCCCCGTTAAGCTACGCTCGCCTTGGAATTGAGTTCATATGGGCGTCGCGCCTGATCAACCGCTTCGGGGACTTCAAAGAAGCGGACGAAACTGGGGAGACTGCAATGAATAAGATTTTGATTGGTGCAATCGGTGCCATGGCGTTGAGCCTGTCGGCTCCCGCAAGCGCGGCGGATCTCGCAGCGCGTCCCTACACGAAGGCCCCGCCGCCGGTCGTGGCGACCGTTTACGACTGGAGCGGCTTCTACATCGGCATCAACGGCGGCGGCGGCTCGGCCCGCAAGTGCTGGGACTTCGTCGGCGTTGGCGGCGCTCTCTTCGGCGAGGGCTGCCATAGTGCGACCGGCGGGACGGCCGGTGGCCAGATCGGCTATCGCTGGCAGTCGGCCAACTGGGTGTTCGGACTGGAAGGCCAGGGCAACTGGGCGGATTTCTCCGGCGACAACATCAGTGCGGTCAGCGGCCTGCGCGATCGCTCCAAGATCGACGCCTTCGGCCTGATCACCGGCCAGATGGGCTATGCCTGGAATAACGTGCTGTTCTACGTGAAGGGCGGCGGCGCGGTCGTCAGCGATCGCTATCGCAGCTACGATGTCCCGACCGGTCTCGAATTCGACCGGGCCAGCGAGACCCGCTGGGGTGGCGCCGTGGGGGCCGGCGTCGAGTTCGGATTCGCGCCGAACTGGACCGTCGGCTTCGAGTACGATCACCTCTTCCTCGGCACCCGTACCATCGGCTTCAGCGGCTCCGGCAACTTCTTCCTCGGCCCGCTTGGCGTCGCTACACGCTCTGATCGCATCAGCCAGGACGTCGATATCGGCCTCATCCGCGTGAACTACCGCTGGGGTGGCCCGGTCATCGGGCGATACTGATATCCATCTGATATCATTTAGAGATCAAAGGCCGGCCTCGCGCCGGCCTTTTTTGCTGGGTGCACGCGACGCGACAATGTGTCAGCAATCGTTACGTTTTGTGACTGTTGTGGCTTTTGAGAGACACAACTTGCGGATTTGGTGGTGTAAGCACGCCGCCAGTTGGACCACGGCGTCCGATACCCTTCTGCGCGCGGAAGGCAACAACAGAAACTGGGACTGGGATTTTGGTTGAAATGAAGAAAGTTTTGTTGGCTTCGGCCTGTTTGTTCGCTCTCGCTGCCCCCGCGTCGGCGGCTGATCTCGCGGCCCGCCCCTACACCAAGGCTCCGGTGGCTGTGGCCTCGGTCTACAACTGGACCGGCTTCTACCTCGGTATCGTCGGCGGCGGCGCCTGGGAAAACGGCTCGGGCGACCCAAAGATGAAGGGTGGCTTCGTCGGCGGCACCGCCGGCTACAACTGGCAGACCGGCAACGTCGTGTTCGGCGTTGAAGCCGACGGCGCCTGGGCTGACGTCAGCGCCTCGGCCGCTGGTACGGTTTTCGTCGCCGGCGTCGGTGGCATCCCCGCCTCGCTGAGCTCCAAGACCGACGCGATGGGCACCGTGCGCGGCCGCATCGGCTGGGCCGTCAACAACGTCCTGTTCTATGGCACCGGTGGTTACGCCTGGATCGACAACAAGCTCACCGCCAGCCTGGGTGCCCTCTCGGTCTCCGACAGCAAGTTCCACTCCGGCTGGACCGTCGGTGCGGGTGTCGAGGCGTTCTTCGCTCCGCAGTGGTCGGTCAAGGGCGAGTACCTCTATCGCAGCCTCGGCGGCGAGACCTACTTCTCGGGCATCGTGCCCACGGGCACGCTCAACCTTCATACCGTCCAGGTCGGCGTGAACTATCACTTCGGCGGCCCGGTCGTCGCGAAGTACTGAGCTTCGTCTCACGACCGACGTCACATCGTCACGGAAGGCCGGCCTCGCGCCGGCCTTTTTGTTTTCGCGCGACCTCGCGCCCAACCGTCATGGAATCGAGAGTGCGGTGTGCATAGCGCGCCGCTGATTGGCTCTGGTCCGTTGGGGAATTGACATGAAGACGTTGGTGCTAGCCTCGGTCAGCTTGCTCGCGCTCGGCGCGCTCGCACCGGCCGGTGCTGCCGATCTGCCGCTGTACAAGGCGCCGGCGGCGCCCGTGCTCGCCTATGACTGGACCGGCGCCTATGTCGGCATCAATGGCGGCGGCGGCCTCGCCCATTCCTGCTGGGGCATCTCCAATGCGGGCCGCGTCGCGGTCGACCCGCCGATCGGCGAAGGCTGTCACAACGCGAGCGGCGGCACCGTCGGCGGCCAGATCGGCTATCGCTGGCAGAAGGGCCACTGGGTTCTCGGTGTGGAAGGCCAGGGCAACTGGGCCGACTTCAAGGGCAGCAATGTCAGCGTGGTGCTGGCGCCGCTGACCAACCAGACCAAGATCAACAGCTTCGGCCTGTTCACCGGTCAGCTCGGCTACGCCGTGAACAGCCTGCTGTTCTACGGCAAGGCCGGCGCGGCGGTGGCCCACGACCAGTACGATACTTTCGTTCCGGGCGCGGGCGCGCCAGCATTCAACAGTGTCAACCAGACCCGCTGGGGCTACTCCGCCGGCTTCGGCATCGAGTACGGATTTACCGAAAATTGGACGGTCGGCGGCGAATACAACCACATCTTCCTCGGCCACCATGGCGCCGCTTTCGCCACGCTGGTCGGCGGCCTGGCGGCGCACACCGACCGGATCGGCCAGGACATCGATATCGGCCTGATCCGCGTCAACTACCGCTGGGGCGGTCCGGTCGTCGCCAAATACTGAGGCAGGCCCGCAGGAACTCCCCAATACTCCAAGTCCGAATTCCGAGTCCGACACTGCCAGTCCTGCTCCAGCGCGGATTCCCCAGCTCCGCACTCAACCGCGAACGAAGGGCCGGCCTCGCGCCGGCCCTTCGCCTGTTCCGGAGGCCCTTGCTCCTGCCAGATGCCGCCAGCGCGCAAACAATCCGTTGACGATTCGCAAAGTCCACTGGAAATCCGCTCTCGTTCTTCCTACGTTCGCTGCCATACCCATCGGCGCCGATCCCGGTTCCGGGCGAAGCGCGCCTCCAGCGTTGGCGCGGTCGCGCACCCATGGGATTCCTTGAGGGCAACTCGGATGGATGAAGTGATCAAGGCGAAGCGCCAACAACAGAACGCGGGCTCGAGCCTGCGCGCAATTACGATCCGTGGCGCGCGCGAGCACAACCTCAAGAACATCGACGTCGAGATTCCCCGCGACAAGCTCGTGGTGTTCACGGGCCTCTCCGGCTCCGGCAAATCCTCGCTCGCCTTCGACACCATCTATGCCGAGGGCCAGCGGCGCTACGTCGAGTCGCTCTCGGCCTATGCCCGCCAGTTCCTGGAGATGATGCAGAAGCCTGACGTCGACCAGATCGACGGCCTGTCGCCGGCGATCTCGATCGAGCAGAAGACGACCTCGAAGAATCCGCGCTCGACCGTCGGCACCGTCACCGAGATCTACGACTACATGCGCCTGCTCTGGGCGCGCGTCGGCGTGCCCTATTCGCCGGCCACGGGCCTGCCGATCGAGAGCCAGACCGTCTCGCAGATGGTCGACCGCGTGCTGGCGCTGCCGGAAGGCACCCGCCTCTATCTGCTCGCCCCAGTCGTGCGCGGCCGCAAGGGCGAGTACCGCAAGGAGCTCGCCGAATGGCTCAAGAAGGGCTTTCAGCGCGTCAAGATCGACGGCACCTTCTACGAGCTGGCCGAAGCCCCTAGCCTCGACAAGAAATTCCCGCACGACATCGACGTCGTGGTCGACCGCATCGTGGTCCGCGCCGACATCGGCCAGCGCCTCGCTGAAAGCTTCGAGACCGCGCTGAAGCTCGCCGAGGGCCTCGCCGTCGTCGAGTTCGCCGACGCGCCCGCAGCGGCCGCGCCCGCGGAGGAGAAGAAGAAGACCGCAAAGATCCACGACAAGAGCGGCCCCGAGCGCATCCTGTTCTCGGAAAAGTTCGCCTGCCCCGTCTCCGGCTTCACCATCCCCGAGATCGAGCCGCGCCTGTTCTCGTTCAACAATCCCTATGGCGCCTGCCCGGCCTGCGGCGGCCTCGGCGTCGAGCAGCATGTCGACGAGGACCTCGTCATCCCCGACAAGGAGCTCGCCATCGGCAAGGGCGCGATCGCGCCCTGGGCTAAGTCGTCGTCACCCTACTACACGCAGACGCTGACCGCGCTCGGCAAGCACTACAAGTTCACGCTGACCACCAAATGGAAGGATCTGCCGAAGAAGACGCAGAACGCGATCCTCCACGGCTCCGGCGAGGACGAGATCAAGTTCTCCTACGAGGATGGCGTCCGTTCCTACGACACCAAGAAGCCGTTCGAGGGCGTGATCACCAACATCAACCGCCGCTATCGGGAAACCGAGAGCGAGTGGGCGCGCGAGGAGCTCGCAAAGTATTTCCACGACGTGCCCTGCGGCGCCTGCAACGGTTTCCGGCTCAAACCCGAGGCGCTCTGCGTCAAGGTCGGGGCTAAGCATATCGGCGAGATCTCGGAGCTGTCGGTCAAGAAGGCCGGAGATTGGTTCGAGACCGTGCCGGACGCGCTGAACGCGCAGCAGAAGGAGATCGCCGGCCGCATCCTCAAGGAGATCCGCGAGCGCCTCACCTTCCTGCTCGACGTCGGCCTCAACTACCTCACTCTGTCCCGCTCCTCCGGCACGCTGTCCGGCGGCGAGAGCCAGCGCATCCGCCTGGCCTCGCAGATCGGCTCGGGCCTGACGGGCGTGCTCTACGTGCTGGACGAGCCCTCGATCGGCCTGCACCAGCGCGACAACGCGCGCCTGCTCGATACTCTCAAGAGGCTTCGCGACCTCGGCAACACCGTGGTCGTGGTCGAGCATGACGAGGACGCCATTCGCCTCGCCGACTACGTGCTCGACATCGGCCCCGGCGCCGGCATGCATGGCGGCCACATCGTCGCCGAAGGCACGCCCGCCGAGATCATGCGCAACCCGAAATCACTGACCGGCAAGTACCTCACCGGCGAGCTCGAGGTCGAGGTGCCGGAGCGGCGTCCGCCCAACCACCGCCGGACCATCAAGGTGGTGAACGCGCGCGGCAATAACCTCAAGAACGTCACCGCCGAGATTCCGCTCGGCCTGTTCACCTGCGTCACCGGCGTCTCCGGCGGCGGCAAGTCGACGCTGCTGATCGACACGCTCTACCGCGCCATCGCCCGCAAGCTGAACAATGCCAGCGAGGGCGCGGCGCCGCACGACCGCATCGAGGGCCTCGAGCACATCGACAAGATCATCGACATCGACCAGTCGCCGATCGGCCGCACCCCGCGCTCGAACCCGGCGACCTATACCGGCGCCTTCACGCCGATCCGCGAATGGTTCGCCGGCCTCCCCGAAGCGAAAGCGCGCGGCTATGAACCCGGCCGCTTCTCCTTCAACGTCAAGGGCGGCCGCTGCGAGGCCTGCCAGGGCGACGGCGTCATCAAGATCGAGATGCACTTCCTGCCCGACGTCTACGTCACCTGCGACGTCTGCAAGGGCAAGCGCTACAACCGCGAGACGCTGGAGGTCCTGTTCAAGGGCAAGTCCATCGCCGACGTGCTCGACATGACCGTCGAGGAAGCCGCCGAGTTCTTCAAGGCGGTGCCGCGCGTGCGCGAGACCTTCCAGACCCTGCACCGCGTCGGCCTCGACTACATCCATGTCGGCCAGCAGGCCACGACGCTCTCCGGCGGCGAAGCCCAGCGCGTCAAGCTGGCAAAGGAGCTGTCAAAGCGCGCCACCGGCCGCACGCTCTACATCCTGGACGAGCCGACCACCGGCCTGCACTTCCACGACGTCAAGAAGCTGCTGGAGGTGCTGCACGAGCTGGTCGCGCAGGGCAACACGGTCGTGGTGATCGAGCACAATCTCGAGGTCATCAAGACCGCCGACTGGGTCATCGACCTCGGCCCCGAAGGCGGCGACGGCGGCGGCGAGATCGTGGCCTGGGGTCCGCCGGAGGATATCGCCAAGGCGCCGCGGAGCTACACGGGGAAGTTCCTGGAGCCGGTGCTGAAGAAGGCACGGAAGCCGAAGCGAAGGAGCACGAGCGAGGCGGCGGAGTAAGCGAACCGAGCGAAATCCGCCGACGATTGGTCCAAGGGAGATCAAGCTTGTCCGCTGGCTTTGTGCAAACCTACCGCGCCTTCGCCCACAACAATGCCTGGGCGAACCACCGGCTGCTGACTGCCTGCACCGCTTTGAGCCAGGGCGATTTTGAAGCCGAGCGAACCGGCTTTTTCCCGAGCCTGCAGCGCACGCTGAACCATATCTATGTCATCGACCTCTTCTATGTCGATGCGCTGGAGGGTGGATGGCTCGGACCTGCGGCCTGGAAGAACGAAGTCCCGTACCCAACGCTGGCCGCGTTGAAGCCCGCCCAAGCCGCGATCGACAGGCGGTTGATCGCAGTCTGCGATGCGCTGACGGCCGACCTTCTCGACGGGGTCGTCAGGATCAACCGCGATTCGCGGATTCAGACCGAACGCCGCGATCGGCTGCTCATGCATCTCTTTCAGCATCAGATCCATCATCGCGGGCAGGCGAACGCCATGCTGTCCGCAACGGCCGTCGCACCGCCTCAACTCGATGAATTCTTCGCGGAGGGAGAAGCACCGCTCCGGGCCGCCGAGTTTGCCGACCTCGGCTGGACCGAGAGCACCGTTTGGATATCATAGGGGATGAACCGGACAGCGTTCGCCTGCCCTTGATACCCGTCGTCAGCTCCCCCGATGCCTCCCTACGCCCTCGCCATCTTCGACCTCGACGGCACGCTCGTCGACAGCTTCCCCTGGTTCCTGCGCACCATCAACGACGTCGCCGATCGCTTCGGCTTTCGCCGCGTCGCCGATGAGGACGTCGAGGGGCTGCGGCATGCCTCGTCACGGGAGATCCTCGCCCGGCTCGAGGTGCCCTTGTGGAAGCTGCCGGCGATCGCGCGGCATGCGCGGCGGCTTAAGGCGGAGGCGGCTAGCGAGATTCCGCTGTTTGCAGGCGTCGAGGCGATGCTGCGGACGCTGACCGAGAACGGCGTGCAGCTCGCGCTGGTGACCTCCGACAGCGAAGCCAATGCGCGCGAAAAGCTCGGCGATGCCGCCGCGCTGTTTGCGCATTACGACTGCGCGGCGTCGCTGTTCGGCAAGCCCGCGAAATTCCGCCGGGTCATCCGCCGCGCCGGCGTGGAGCCGGGCCGTGTCATCGCGATCGGCGACGAGGTCCGCGACATCGAGGCGGCGCGCGCGGTGGGAATTACCTGCGGTGCGGTGAACTGGGGCTACGCGGCACCGGCGGCGCTGCGGGCCCACGGGCCGGATTATACGTTTGAGCGGATGGATGAGATTGCGTCGGCGCTATGCCGGACTCGTAGGGTGGGTTAGCACGCGGCTCCGCTTCGCGCAGCCCCAAGTCTAACCCCACCCTACGAACCGCCGCGCGGCGGCTCGTGCTTCTCCAGCGACAGCGCGATCCGTTCCAGAAAGCCGTTCATCCGCCGGGTCTCGGCGACCTGCTGCTCGTAGAGCTCGATCATGGTCACGCCCGACTTGCCGCGTGCCTGCATTCCGGCTCGCCGCGAGAACCAGAACCACAGCCCGATCAGCAGCAGGAACGGCAGCCACGACACCGCAAGCTCAGCCCATTTGTCCATCGCAAAATCTCCACGTCCGCCCGCCCGGCGCTCATCGATCCTGGAGAGCATCTGTCGGCTCAGCGCAACATCCGGTTCGATGCAATGCCGTAGACGCCCTACTCCGTCTTCCGCAAAAACGCCCCGAACGCCCGCGGCCCGTCGCCGGTCTTGACCTCGCCGATCACCTTCAGCTCAGCCGCGTCAATGATGCTTAGCGTGTTGCTCTCCCAGCAGGCGACGATGACGCGCTTGCCGTCGGCGGTCGCGTTGATGCCCTCGGGATAGTCGCCGACATTGATGCGCTTGACCGGCTTCAAACTCGCGAGATCGAACACGCTGACGGTGCCGCCATATTGGTCGGTGACGAAGCCGCGCCCAAGCGTCAGCGCGACCGCGTAGGGGCGCATCCCGACCGGCACGCGGGCGATCTCACGCCCCTCAGCGATGTCGATCACGGAGACGTCGTCGGAGCCGACATTGGCGGTGTAGGCGCGCTTGCCCTCGGCATCGATGGTCACGCCGAATGGACGGGTGCCAACCTTGATGCTCGCCTTGCGCTCGCCCGTCGCGGTAGCCACGACCGAAACGCTGTCGTCGTCACGGTCTGCCGAGAGCAGCAGCTTGCCGTCGGGCGTCACCGCGAGCCCCGAGGGCGAAGCGCCGACCGAGATGCTGGCGGTGAGGCGCCGCGAGGCCGCATCGATCACCCGCACCGCCGCCGCATACCAGTCGGCGACATAGACGGTGCGGCCGTCGGGCGCCACCGCAATGCCGAGCGGGCCGCCGCCGACCTCGATGCGGGCAGCAACCTGCCGCGTTGCGGCGTCGACCACCGTCACCGCCTTGGCGTCGGGGCTCGTGACATAGGCAAAGCGCCCGTCCGGGCTGACGGCGATGCCGGCCGGCTTGCCGCCGATCGGGATGGTCGCAACGCTGCGTGATGTCGCGAGGTCCACGACCATCAGATCGTCGCTGAGCTGGTTGGTGACGAACGCCTCTTCGGCGGACGCGCAGCCGAGACCCACGATGCAGATACTGGCGGCGAGTGCCGCCAGAACCAGGGTGCGCACGCTCAGCTTCCGCTCTCGATCTTCTTCTTCAGCGCCTCGAGGCCGGTCTTGTAGAGGCCGCTCACCGCGGTCTTGGCGGCTTCGTCGCTCAGCTCTGGCGGCGGATCGTTGTTGGGATAGCCGCGGTAGAACGCACCAGCCCATTCCAGCGTCGAACCCTTGCCGTCGGCGCCGGGCGTGACCGTCAACGTCGAGGAATAATTGGTCACCGGCAGCACCTTCACGTCAACGGTGGTGATCCGGTAGGAATAGGTCATCGCGGCCGCGTCGAACTTGTAGAGCTCCTCGTCAACCGTGGCGCCGCCGGCCAGCGTCAGCTTCCGCGTCGCGCCGATCTCGTTGCCCTTGTCGCCCTCGGTTTTGGTCACGGGCGGAAGCCAGCTCATGTCCTGGAAATTGCCGATCACCGCCCACACCTTGGCCGGGGCCGCGTTGATCTCGATGGATTCCCGCACCTTCTGCCGGGTCGGCCCGTGGGCCCAGACCGGCTCGAGCGCAGCCGTCAGAGCCATCCCCGCCACCGCCAGCGCCGCCACCCCGGCGATCGCCGTTCCGCTTCTCGTCCTCATACCGTTTCCTCACTCTTCATCTGCGCGACTTGAGGCGCGCTGAGGCCATGGTAGCGCATTTTTGGACCGTGGCGAGACCGGTTCGCGGCACGGCTGTGGCGGAGGCGCTCGCCCATCCACACCATCCGTTGCGTTGCCCGACAGGCAACACACGCAAGAGCAGGGTCAATGTATCGGCGCGAAAACAATTCGCTTTACGCGAATTCGGAAGTACCGCATATATTTCGGCCATCCCAGCCCGGGGCCGAGGGGCGTATCGCGATCGTCACGACATGCGGGGTGGGACGTGGTGGGCGCAGGCGGCGTCGGCGCGAAGGCGGTTTGCAGGGCGGGTCACACCGGGAGCAACGGCTAGCGCGCACACGACCGGTGCAGCCTGCGTACGGCAAAATCGTGTGGTCCTGGCGCCCGGGGGTCTGTGCGCCAAATCTTGCGGTGATGCGTGGTGCCCGACCGGGTCCGCGCGTCAGCCATCCGCAAGGCGACGGGGGCAATAGTGCATCGCTCCCCGGGGAGAGCGCGACATAAGCCGTCAAACTACTGCGCAGGGAAGGCCGGATGTTTGGCTTCACCTGTATGCCGCTGTGCATCATCTTCCAGCGCATTTCGCGCACAGCGGACCGTGGGTGCCCAGCCGGCACCCGGCCTTCCCTGCGCCCTCGGCATTTTTGGGGGCGGCCGCAAAGCTCGGGCACGACGTGCCGCGAGAATGCGAAAGTGTATCCGCGAGTTTAAATGCCAAATGAAGACAAAGCATGTCACCTCAGTCCGTCTACGGAGAGCGCTCGACCGGAACATAACGGGAACGCAACCCTCGCGAAAGCTGCATCTGAGAAACATTTAGAAATAAACAGAAATCGACCCGGCAAGCGTTACTGGGCACGAACTAACACTTGAGATTGCAGGCCAGCAACGCCCCGAGACGACGTAAAACAGTTTGCTGGCATGAGGCCGGCTCCCACCTCGCGACCCCGGCAATGATTGACGGACGTCCGGGACACTAAAGCCGCGAGGAATGCGCGATGGTCACAACCTATTTCAGCTACAGCTACATCACGCGCAATCTCAAGCAGTCGCTGACGCGGGTCGAACAGCAAACGGACGTCGCGCGGGAGGCCGCCTATTACAAGGCCAACATCGGCAAGGTGAAGACCGTCGACGATTTCATGAAGGACTATCGCCTCTATCCTTATGCGATGAAGGCATATGGCCTGGAGGACATGGCCTACGCCAAGGCTTTCATGAAAAAGGTGCTGGAGAGCGATCTCAACGACTCCAAGAGCTTCGTCAACAAGCTGGTCGACAAGCGCTACCGGGAGTTTGCCGCGGCATTTTCCTTCAACGGCGCGGCAACGCCGGTCGCGCAATCGGACGATCAGACCGACGAGATGATCGGTCTGTACACGGCGACCAAGAAGAGCCAGGTCGACGCGCTTGCCGACGACACGAAATACTACAACGCCAAAATCGGCAACATCACCAGTGCAGACCAGCTCCTGAACGACGATCGTCTTCGCAACTACGTCTATTCGGCGTTCGGGATCGATGAAAGCAAGTGGCCGCGTGACACGATAAGCCAGGTCCTGCGCAGCGATCCATCCGATCCCAACAGCTACGTCAACACCACCTTCGCATCTCAACTAACTGGCCTCAACGCCCAGCTCGCTCAAGCCAAATCGGACGTGAGCGCCACCAATACGAAGATCGCCGACTACACTGCCCAACTCTCGCAGCCGGGCGCAGACGTGTCCCAGTTGAAGGTCCAGATCCTGGTCGAGAAATATCACCTGGAATCATACACGAAGAGCGTATCCGACCTCGGCGACCAGATCGCGACGATCGGCAACTTCGTAGACCTGGCCGGCGCGTTCGAGTTTTCGCCTGACGGGTCGCTTCCGTCAGGTGCGTCCGCCCAGACTGCCGCAAACGTCACGCTCACGACAAAGGCGTTCGACGACAGCAAGTCCGCGGTCTATGCGGCGGCAAGCCCGCTGAACGAAGCTTTCGCCATCAGGCAATTCAGGACGGCCGTCCTCACCATCAATTCGCTCCAGACGTTCGTATCGACTCCAGCGGTGTATGACTTCGCGCTGGGCGCCGTCGGGCTCGATCCCGCAGAGGTCTCGCAGGACACCGTCAAGAAGGTGCTCGAAAGCGACCTCAGCGATCCCAAGAGCTACGTCTATACGCTCAAGGACAATCGCTACGTCGAGCTTGCGCGCGCCTTCAACTTCGACGCAAAGGGCAACCTGACGACGCCCCTGGTGGCTCAGGACCCGGCTGAAGTCCTCGATATTGCGAGGGACTACGTCATTCAAGCGGTGAAGCAGGCTAGCCCCGATCAGCAGAAGGCCGTTCGGGCACAAGCCCAGAAAGACGCGACGTCCTATCAGGAAGCCATCGCTGGCATCGACAGCGTTTCCGAGCTGCTTGATAACCGGAAGATGGTCGATTTCATTCTCGCCGCAAAAGGCCTGGATCCCAAGAAGGTCAGCACCGAATATCTCAAGAAGATCTTCGCCTCCGATCTGAACAATCCAAAGAGCTTCGCCAACACCGAGAAGGATCCTCGCTTCGCTGAAATCGTGGCATCGTTCAATTTCGACAGCAAAGGCAACGTCGCGCGCCTGCCGATGATGGGCCCCCAGAAGCGGGATCAATTCCGGGAAACACAGGCGAACTATCTTCAGCAAAGCCTGGAGCAGCAGCAGGGTGAGACGAATCCCGGCGTGCGCCTCGCGCTCTATTTCCAGCGCAAGGCGGGCGAAATCACCTCCGCATACGACATCCTCGCCGACAAGGCTCTCTCGGAGGTGTTCAGGACCACCTTCGATCTGCCGGACTCGATGGCAGCGATGCCGATCGATCAGCAGGCCAAGTTCGTGGACAGATTCATGAAGATCACGGATCTGTCCGATCCCACCAAGGTTGCAAAGCTGTTGAACCGTTTCTCCGCGATGTATGACATCAGAAACAGCCAGAGCACCGGTCAGGCTCAATCTCCTCTGCTCAACCTCTTTCAGGGATCGAACTCGGGGTTGAGCGACTCGACGTACCTGGCCATTGCCAAGCTACGTTCGCACTGATGATCGCTCGGCGATCCTAAAGCGCGATGAGATCAGTCATCGCGCTTCAGCTTGTTGTTTGCGCATGATCTCCGCGCAAACGCGTTCCGCGTTTGTCGCGAGGGAAAACCCTGCGCACTTTTCCGGATCATGCTTTAGCCCAGAACCTCGAGCACCAGCTCCATGGTCATCAGCACGGGATTGTCGCCACGGATCAAGCGGCCCTCCGCGATGCCGCCGGTGTAGTCGATCAGGGCAATGTCGAGCGCCGCTTCGGGTGCGCCCGACGCGCCCGGCGCAATCGTACCCGCCGTCACCGCCAGCTCCGTCGCGAACGGCTGGGTCACGCCGCCATGGGTGAAGCGCGCGCCGATGGTGGAGCCGACGCCGCCGTGAATCTTCGCGCGGGCGATGCCGTGCGCGCGGCAGAAGCCTTCGAGGCAGCCGGCAAAATCCTGGTTAGGCCGCAGCCGCAAGGCGAAGGCGCGGCTCGTCGTGCCCGCGTCGGTACTTGTGGAGACCACCGGTCCGAACAGCCTAAAGTTGGTCTCCGGATCGACCTCGGCCGTGAACGCTGCGCCATCGAGGCCGAACGCCTCGACCTCGAACGGCTCGGCGACAATGGTCTCGTCCGGCATCATGTGGCCGCCGCTCGCCTTGTCGTCCGCCTCGGTCCACAGGCCGTGGCAATGGAAGAACGGCGCGCCGTCGCGCGTGCCGAGCGTCATGCTGCCGAGCCTGGTGCGCGCCACGCCGCCGGGCCGAAATGTATCGCTGTAGAACGCTGCGTTCTCGCCGCTCTTCGACAGCGCCGGCATGACATAGGCGAACGGGCCGAGCGCGCCGCGGCCGAAATTCAGCACGCCACCGGCAAATCCCTCCGCGGCAAAGCCGCGGCGCGCGGCTTCAAGCAACGGCAGGCCGGCTTGAAGCGTAAACGAAAAGGCACGCCCCCTCGCCTCCACCCACTGGATGCGTTCGGGAAACGGCGCGCCCGGCTGCTTGATACTCCTCATCCCCTACGCTCAGCCCGCCTAGGTCTTGTCGAGGTCGAGCAACCCACGCGCCTCGAGCTCGTCGCGCACCATGCGCTTCGGCACCTTGCCATAGCCGGACTTCGGCAACGCCTCCCAGAAGAAGAAGCGCTTCGGCATCTTGTAGCGCGGGACCTTCGGCGACAGGAACGCCGCCATCTCGGCTTCGCTCACCGGCTTCGCGCCTTCACGCGGGACGCAGACGGCGACGCCGACCTCGCCCCAGGTCGCATCGGGCACGCCGAGCACGGCGACCTCGCCAACGGCGGGGTGCGTCAAGATCTTCTCCTCGATCTCGCGCGGATAGATGTTGGATCCGCCGGAGATGTACATGTCGGAGGCGCGGCCGGTGATGTAGATAAAGCCTTCCTCGTCCATGTGGCCGAGATCGCCGGTGCGGAACCAGCCGTTGCGGAACGCCTTCGCATTGGCCTCGGGGTTGTCGTAGTAGCCGGCGAGCACCGCAGGCCCGATCACGCAGATCTCGCCGCCCTGGTTGGCTGCGAGCTCGCGGCCCTCGTCGTCCTGGATCGAGACCTGCATGGCCGTGCGTTCGAAGCCGCAGGTGCCGATCTTCGCATATGGGCCGTCCTCTGGATCGTGCAGTGCCGCCGGCAGAACCGTGATGTTGCCGGTGACCTCGCCCAATCCAAAATACTGCACGATGACCTTGCCGAGCTTCCTCAGCGCCATCTTCTGATCCTCGCGATACATCGGCGCGCCGGCATAGATCACGTGGCGCAGCGAGGAATGATCGTATTTGTCGACGGCGGGGTGCTCGACCATCATCTTCAAAATGGTCGGCACGGTGAAGAGATTGGCGACCCGATGCTTCTCGATCAGGCGGAAGGCCTCGTCGATGTCGAACCTCTCGGTCGGCAGCAGCACGGTGCACACGCCACGCGCGGTCTGCACCAGCTGATGCACGCCGGCACCATGCGACAGCGGCGCCACCACCAGCGAGGCATCTGCTTCGGTGACGCCAGGGGTGAGATCGGCGAGATGATTGGTGACGACAAAACCCATCTGGCCGTGGGTCAGCACCGCCGCCTTGGAACGGCCGGTGGTGCCGGAGGTGAAGAAGAACCAGCAGGGATCGTCGTGCTCGACCGCGACATTCTCGACCGCGTTACCCGCCTTCGACGCGACGGCCTCCGCGACCGACGTCTCGCCGAACGACGCCTTGCCGTCGACGCTCCAGGTGAATTCCAGCGCGCCCCCCTTCACCGCAGCGGCATGCTCGGGAAAATCGGCATGGCACAAAAATGCCTTCGCGCCGGAGGCCTCGGCGAGGTAGCTGACCTCGTCCGGCATCAGGCGGAAATTGGTGGGGACCCAGACGGCACCGAGCCGGAACGCGGCGAACATCGAGAAGAACATCTCGCCGCCATTCTTGGAATGGACGAGGATGCGGTCGCCCTTGGCAATGCCGCGCGCAGCGAGCGCTGCGGCCAGCGCGGAGACCTGCGCATCGATCTCGCGCCAGGTCCAGGATCTGTCCCCCCAGACGAAACCGGGACGCGATCCATGCCGCCGGGCATTCTGGGTCAGCATGTAAGCGAGATTCATGACGCGGCGGGACATGCGCAGGGGCTGCATCGGGCTTCCTCTTCGAGTGCGGTCGGCGCGCAAGCCGCCCGCTCATCAGAGCCCATTTATCGCCATCGTCGGCGCCGCCGCAAGACCATCGGCCGCGCGCCTGCCCTACGGCTGCTTGAATGCGAACGGCGTCGCCGTGATCGCCCTCTCCTTGACGCAGGCCTGCGCGCCAAAACCGCCGCAATAGCTGCCGTGCAGATCGAACCGGATGGTGCGCGCGGCGGCGCGCTTCATCGGCGGTGCCAGGATCTTGTAGCTGCGGACATAGCCGTCGAACACCTGGCGCACGCTGCCATCCGGCAGCGTCACCAGGATGGTCATGACGCAGCCGCCGGTTCCACAATAGTTGGTCTCGCGGTCGCCGCATTTGGTGTCGCGGAAATCGACGATGTAGTCCTCACGGCCATCGCCCGTCAGATCGACCTTGCGCACGGTATCCGGGGCGAAGGTCACGGCGCCGCCATCCTGGCCGCTGCATTCCTCGTTAGCATAATGCAGCGCCTTCTGCACGGCGGGCGGATAGTCCGAGGGATTGAACGGCTTCGCGTCGTCAGCGCGCGCAACGGAGGCGACGAGAACGAGCAGGAGGATGAGATAGCGCATGCGCGTTTGTCGGTGGTGCGGGCACGATCGTTCAGGGAATTTTAAACATGATCAGCGCAACCTCGCTCAGTTCTCGCGTACAGAGTGCCGCATCATGGTCAAAGCGCCCGCCCTCCTCCTGCTGTCGCTGGCGCTTGCCGGATGTGCCGTCGCCCCGCAAGCCCATCTCGCACCCGACCCCGCCTTCAAGCCCGCGCGCTACGCCTGGGACGGCGCCGGCGCAGATCCCAACCAGCCGCGTTCTGCGTCATTGCGTGCAACGCGCGCCGCCAGCTCCGAGCGCACCAGATCGCAAGCCGGGCTTCAGCCCTATTCCAGGGAATGGTGGCAGGCGCAGGACGGCATCGAGGCCGAGCAGGACGCCAAGGTCAACCGCTCCCTCGTCATCTGCCAGGGCTGCCTCCGCCAACAGCCGCAGCCGGAAGTCTCCAGGCTCGCCAAGGCGAGTGATTGAACCGAACAGCCGCTCCATCGGTCTACAGAGATACGCGCCGGCCACTCCGGCCTGTTGTCGCGCGCCATCATCTCAGGGACATTTCATGCTCACCCGTCGGACCTTCGTCGCCGCCTCTCTGCTTGCCGGAATCGCCCCGGCCTTCGCCGAAACCCCGGCTCCCCGCGATCCCGTCGCCATCCTGACCGCGATCTATACCCGCGCCGCCAAGGGCAAGGGCGACGGTGGCGCCGCCTTCGTCATCGAGAACAAGGCGGCGAAGTCAAAATACCTCTCCAAATCGCTGGTCGCGCTGTGGGCCAAGGCGGATGCGCACACGCCGAAGGGTGACGTCGGGCCGGTCGACTTCGATCCCGTCACCAATTCGCAGGAACCGGACGTGAAGTCGTTCAAGGTTGACGCTGAGAAGATGGAGGCCGACAAGGCGACGGTCGCGGTGACCATCACCGGCCACCGCAACGACCGGAAACCGGCCGACCAGATCGTGCGTTACGACTTCGTGCGTGAGGCCACTAGCTGGAAGATCGACGACATCAGGGGCTCCTCCGACGGCGAAGCCTGGTCGATCCGCAAGATGCTGACGGACTCGCTGAAGAGCTGACCGGAGACGACATGAGCGACGTCATCAACAACAAGGCCCATCACCGCTATGAGCTCGAGGTGGAGGGCCATCTCGCGACGGAGCATTACAAGCTCGATGACGATGTCATCACCTTCGAGCATACGGACGTGCCGAAGGAGCTCGGCGGCAAGGGCGTCGGCTCAAGGTTGGTGCAAGGCGCGCTCGACCAGGTCCGCGCGGCCGGATTGAAGCTGATCCCGCAATGCCCGTTCGTGAAGGCGTGGATCGAGAAGCACCCGGAGTATCAGGACCTGGTGAAGCGATGAGCGCACGGGCCGCTCGTAGCCGCGCGGGCCCGCCGACATCTGCGGCCTATTGCCCGTGCTTGAGCAGGTCCTGATCAGTCAGATCCCAGTCCTGCCACAGCAGCAGCACGCCGAGCAGCACCGCAACCGCGCCGAGGCTGGTGTGGTAGATGCGCAGGAACCCTTCAGCGGAATAGCCGAGGAAATAGGGCGAGGCGATGAGCCACAATCCGAGCAGGATCGTTGCCACCTCCTGCCAGCGTTGCAGCGCGACATATTCGAGCTGACTGATGCCAAACACGATCAGGCCGACTGCGACCGCGTTCAGGATGACCATTGAGTCTCCGGCGAGCCCGGGCTGATCCTGGATGGGAAACCACGGCGAGACGACGATCAGTGCGCCCAGCACCATCCCGCACCAGTCTTCCCATGTTCGATGAGTATTCAAGAAACCAAAGTCCGACATCGTACCCTCCCACAACAGAGGCATACGTCTGCGGCTGGCGATCATGACACACCGAATATCTAGCGACCCTGCCTGCCGCATTCGGGCGTATGTCCTGCAAAAGACGTGGGAGCCGCCGGCGACCGCGCAAGAGCGGCTGCGAGGATTATTTCGATGGCCGCCGCGATCTTCGCAGGTCGCCAACTCATATCGCACTGCGGCTACAGCGCCCCGAGCCTCTGCAGCGCCTCGCGCGCGACCGGCAGGCCGGGCTTCAATCCCAACGCCTTCCTGAAGTCGGCGATCGCGCCCTGCTTGTCGCCGAGCCGAAGCCTGGCCTGGCCGCGATTGTTCCAGGAGAACACGTCGGAGGGATCGTATTGCAGCGCCTTGTCGTAGTCGGCAAGACCGCCCTTGTTGTCGCCCTGGTAGAGCCGGATCATGCCGCGATTGCGCCAGCCGCGCGCGTCGGTCGGCGCGATGCGGATCGCCTCGCCATAATCGGCGGCGGCGCGGTCGAGCTGTTCGCTGTCGCGATAGACGTTGCCGCGGTCGATATAGGCGAGCAGGCTGGGCGCAAGCTTGATCCGCATGGTGTAGTCGGTGAGCGCATGCGCCATGTCGTGCCTGCGATAGTACACCAGGGCGCGATTGGTGTAGGCCGTGGCATAGTTCGGATCGCGCTTGATCGCGGCGTCGAAGTCGGCAAAGGCGCCATCGAGATCACCCTTGTTGTAGCGGGATTCGCCGCGGTTGCTGTAGGCCAGCGCCAGCGAGGGATCGAGCCTGATGGCCTGGTCGTAATCGGCGATGGCGCGATCATAGTCGCGCTTGAAGCTGTAGACACGGCCGCGATTGTTGAAGGCGCAGGCATAGTCGGGAGCGAGCCGGACCGCCTCGTCGAGATCCGACAGCGCCGCGTCGAGCTCGCGCTCCTCGGTGAGACCATGGCCGCGATTGCAATAGGCGCCCGCCAGCCGGTGGCCGCTCTCGCTCCTGGTCTCGATTACGGTCGAGCAGGCCTTGACCCGCTCCTCCGGCGTGCTGGTCGGCCCGACGCATGCGTCCCAGACCGGACCGCCTTCGGCCGCAGCCGGCAGCGGCGCCGTCGAAAGCAAGACAGCGAGCAGCGCGGGAAAGCTGAGTGCGACACGCATTTCGAGATATCTCCCCTGCGGCAACCTCCCTTGGTCGCACCTTGGCAAGGGCCGGTTCAGGCGCCTAGATCAGGAAACAGGCAGCGCTTCGGAAGGATCTGGCATGGCGGCATCGGTACGCGACAACAAGGACAGGAGCCGCTTCGAGCTCGACGTCGGCAGCGAGGTCGCCTTCGCCAATTACCGGCTGACACCGTCGGCCGTGATGATCACCCATACCGAGACGCCGCGCGCGCTGCGCGGCCGCGGCATCGCGTCCGAACTGGTGAAGGGCGCGCTAGAGCTGATCCGTCGCGACGGCCGGAAGGTGATCGCCGGCTGCGGCTTCGTCGTCGACTATCTCGACAAGCATCCGGAGGATGCGGATCTCGTCGCCTGAAAGCAAAAGGGCCCGCGAGATCGCGGGCCCTTCTCAATCCCTTGGCTCAATCCCTTGGCAATGACCGATCGAGCGGTCAGTGCTTGATTTCCGGCGGCAGCTTGCCGCCATTGGCAGCGAGCTTGGACATCACCTGCTTGTGCAGCCAGACGTTCATGCTGGCGGAGTCGTTCATGTCGCCGCTATAGCCGAGCTCCTTGGCGAGGTCCTTGCGGGCGGCGAGGCTGGAATCGATGTCGAGCGCCTTCATGAGGTCGACGATGGAGGTGCGCCACTCCAGCTTCTCGCCCTTGTGCGCGGCCGCAGCCTTGTCGACGATCGCAGCGACGTCGACCGTTGCCGCCGGCGCGGCAGCAGGCGCCGATCCAGCCGGCGCGGCGCTGGCGGGCGCGCCGGACGACGGCGCGCTGGACGACGGTGCGCTGCCTGCGGGTGCGGCGGCAGCCGGATGGCTGCCGAAGATCGCGCCCATGATTTTCCCGAAAATGCTCATGTCTGCTCCCCGAAAAGGATCCGTTAGAAGGGCCTTGAGTGGCACACTTATAGACGAAGTTACCGCGTTGCGCCCGCGTTCCTGCGAACGAACAAGCAGCATCAGCTTATCTGCGGCGAAATGACGACCGAATGACACGTTCGAGGTTGCATTGCGGCATCGAATTTCACCCGAGCGTGAGGGACAGGTCTCGGAAATGGGCGTACGCTTCCTGTTCAGCTCGCGATGCCTTCCGGAATTCGCGTCTGGTAGGGATCGCGCAACTCAGAGAATGGCGGCCGCTTGCGCCGTTGCCGGCGCCGGATGCGGCTGCCCGGCAAGGGAGCTAGCGACCATGGCCACATTCTACCGGGGCAATGTCCCAACGATGGCCCAGCCCACTGACGCGGCTGGACCTGTGATCCGAACCATCCAACTCTCCGACCTGCACGATGCGCTCAAGCGCGGCTGGGAAGATTTCAAGGCGGTTCCGAGCCACGCCATCATCCTCTGCGTGATCTATCCGGTGCTGGGCCTCGTGCTCGCCCGCGTGGTGATGGGCTATTCGGTGCTGCCGCTGCTGTTTCCTCTGGCCGCCGGCTTCGCGCTGATCGGGCCGTTCGCGGCGCTCGGTCTCTATGAACTCTCCAGCCGGCGCGAACGCGGCGAAGAGGCGAGTGCCTGGGATGCCATGGAGGTCCTGCGCTCGCCCTCGTTCGGCGCCATGCTCGGCCTCGGCACGTTGCTGCTCGCTCTGTTCGTGACCTGGGTTGCGACCGCGCAGGCCATTTATGTGTCGGCGTTCGGCTATGAAGGCGTGACCGGAATCTCCGATTTCATGACGCGCGTGCTGACGACCCCGCAAGGCTGGTGGCTGATCGTGGTCGGCTGCGGCGCCGGCTTCCTGTTCGCTCTCGCCGCGCTCTGCATCAGCGCCGTGTCGTTCCCCCTCATGCTCGACCGCCATGCCGGCGCGTTCGAGGCGATGGTCACCTCGCTGCGCGTCGTCGCCAAGAACCCGGTGCCGATGGCGGCCTGGGGCCTGATCGTGGCCGTGCTGCTGGCGCTCGGCACGATCCCGGCCTTCCTCGGCCTTGCCGTGGTGATCCCCCTGCTCGGCCACGCCACCTGGCACCTCTATCGCAAGGTGATCGCCTCGGAGCCCGGGTCGCGTCCGGTGCCGCCCCCGCCGCATCGCCCGCGCAAGCCTGCCGCCGATTTCCCCGCCAACCTCTTCCCCTGGCGTAACAGGTCGGACGCCTGACGACATCGTGACGTGCGATCCTGCCCGAGCCCGGCTCGGGCAGGATCGCGAACTGTCATACGCCTTGCTTTGGCCGCGGTTACAATCGAGATTGCGCCTGCCGGTCAGATCACTTCACGGAATCCATTTCATCTGATGACCCCGACGGTTTCTCGTCTCGCTCTTGCAGCCCTCGCCCTCTCCGCATCCATCCTGTCCGCCCAGCCAACGCTCGCTGCGGTCGCCTGCGGCTCCGGCAATTTCGACGCTTGGCTTGCCGACTTCAAAGCAGACGCCGCGGCCAAGGGCATCTCGCAGCAGGCCATCGCCGCCGGGCTTGCCGGTGTGACCCTCGACCAGAGCGTGCTCAACCGCGACAAGTCGCAAAAGGTCTTCACCCAGACGTTTGAAGAGTTTTCCGGCCGCATGGTGCCGCCGCGAATGACGCGCGGCTCCAACATGATGAAGCAATACGGCTCGGTGCTGTCGCGCATTGAGCAAACCTATGGCGTGCCCGGCGAGGTGCTGGTCGCGATCTGGGGGCTCGAGACCGATTTCGGCGTCAACACCGGCAAGTTCGCCACCATCCGCTCGCTGGCGACGCTGGCGTATGACTGCCGGCGTTCGGAGCAGTTTCGCGCCGAGTTGATGGATGCACTGCGCATCGTTCAGCGCGGCGACCTGGCCCCAGGCGACATGAAAGGCGCCTGGGCCGGTGAGCTCGGCCAGACCCAGTTCATGCCGTCGTCCTGGATGAAATACGCCGTCGACTTCGACGGCAATGGCAAGCGCGATCTCCTGCACAATGCGCCCGACGTGCTCGCCTCAACTGCCAATTATCTCGCCGGCTATGGCTGGCAGAAGGGTAAGGATTGGCAGCCCGGCAGCCCGAACTTCGCGGTGCTCCAGCAGTGGAACAAGAGCGAGGTCTATTCCAAGACGGTGGCCTATTTCGCCGCCCAGCTGGCCCACGCCCCTTAAAATAACACTCTGCAAAACGCATAGGGCCGATCGGTAAGGCGACCGGCCCTCTCTTGGGTGCGTTTGCCTACCCGTTTACTTGCCCATGGTGGCGTGCATCGCCTTGTTGAGGTGCATGCCGCATGCACCCATTTTGCCGTTGAGGAGCGCGTCCTGCGCCGCCGCGATCTCCTTCTGCGCGACGAACTTGCTGTCGCCGTCGGCCATGGCTTCGATCGCGGTTTCGGTCTTCTCCAGATTGGCCGAGCTGCAGCCGCCCGTGGCGTGCTTGGCGGCCTGGGCAGGCGCGACGGCGAACGCGACGGCGGCAATTGCGATAACCCCGAGTAACTTCGTCATGATGTTACTTTCCTTCTCTGTTCTTGAGACAGCCCCAGCGACATTGCCGGAATCTGCGACATGACTTTCCTCCGGGCGCGGCAACTTGCCGCAATAAATTCCCCGCGAGAATTGCGTGATGTTGCGCGCCGCGCAGAGGCGCATGCGAAATTTCTGATTTCCATTACAACTTGGTAATGAAGCTACACCTTTGACGTGTGTGCACCGCACCAGGAGACGGGTGAGACGCGAACCACGCCGGGATCAGCTCCCCTCTGTCCTGCCGGCTGCTCGGCCTCGTCGGCCCCCGAGGGCTAGCGAATCGGCGATTGTCGCCGATCCAGCGGTGGTTCGCTTCCGAGCCGCCTGCTCACTTAAGTGAATTTATATTCATTACTTATAGCCTGCGACACATGCGATTCGCGCATGCGAGACTTGGGCGCAGTAGCTGGACGGTCGCCTTGCGTGGGAGGGGAACACGACTTATTTCGGCACCGAGGGGAACCGCCATTGTAATCATAAATCCGTGTATTCACGGACATTTATGACAATCTGACGGCTCTCTCGCCTACGCATTAAGCGAGATTGCCTTCGAGTTAATCGTCCGTTACCGCCGCCATGCATCATACGCTTAGCTGCATCGCAACATCGGAACTTTCGCACTGCACCACTCTCACCTATATTCATTTCAACGATGACGCCTCGGCAAAGGCTGAATCGAACTACAGGAGACTACCAATGCTGCTCTCGCTCATCCGCATGATCCAGGCTTTCCGGGACTATCAGCGCAATGTTGCCGAGCTGTCCCAGCTCAGCGATCGCGAACTGGCCGACATCGGCCTCGATCGCTCGGACATCCCGCGCGTTGCCGCCGGTCAGTATCAGGGCTGATATCGTTCAGCCCTACCGGACGAACCGATAGCGCCCGCCTCGTGCGGGCGTTGTCGTTTCCAATGGCAGAAAACTCGATCTCGGCGATTCCACTCCTCGCCGAAAAGCGCTACCTGTCCGCCTCATGACAGGACCCCAATCCAACATCGTGCACGTGATCGGTGCCGGCCTTGCCGGTTCCGAGGCCGCCTGGCAGGTGGCCAAATCAGGCGTGCCCGTCGTGCTGCACGAGATGCGGCCGGCCCGCATGACCGAGGCCCACCGCACCGACGGGCTTGCCGAGCTCGTCTGCTCCAATTCGTTCCGATCGGACGACGCCGCCAACAACGCCGTCGGCCTGCTGCATGCGGAGATGCGCCGGCTCGACTCGCTGATCATGCGCGCGGCCGATGCCAACCAGGTGCCCGCCGGCGGCGCGCTCGCGGTCGATCGCGACGGCTTCTCGGCCGCCGTCACCAAGGCGCTGAACGACCATCCCCTGATCGAGATCACCCGCGGCGAGATCGCGGGCCTGCCGCCGGCCGACTGGAGCAATGTCATCGTTGCGACCGGTCCCCTCACCTCTGCTCCTCTCGCCGATGCCATCCGCGAGCTGACCGACGAGAACGCGCTCGCCTTCTTCGACGCGATCGCGCCGATCGTGCATCGCGAGTCCATCGACATGTCGGTGGCCTGGTTCCAGTCGCGCTACGACAAGGTCGGTCCCGGCGGCAACGGCGCCGACTACATCAACTGCCCCATGACCAAGGAGCAGTATGACGGCTTCGTCGCCGCGCTGATCGCAGGCGAGAAGACCGAGTTCAAGGAGTGGGAGACCAACACCCCCTATTTCGACGGCTGCCTGCCGATCGAGGTGATGGCGGAGCGCGGCCCCGAGACCTTGCGCCACGGCCCGATGAAGCCGGTCGGCCTCACCAACCCGCACGATCCCGCCACCAAGGCCTACGCAATCGTGCAGCTGCGCCAGGACAACAAGCTCGGCACGCTCTACAATATCGTCGGCTTCCAGACGAAGCTGAAATATGGTGAGCAGCAGCGCATCTTCCGCACCATTCCAGGGCTGGAGAAGGCCGAGTTCGCCCGTCTCGGCGGCCTGCATCGCAACACCTTCCTCAACTCGCCAAAGCTGCTCGACGGCCAGCTGCGCCTGCGCGCGCAGCCGCGGCTGCGCTTCGCCGGCCAGATGACGGGCTGCGAGGGTTATGTGGAGTCAGCCAGCGTCGGCCTGATTGCCGGCCTCTATGCGGCAGCCGACGCCCGCGGCGAGAGGCTGGCGAGCCCGCCGGCGACGACGGCGCTCGGCTCGCTGCTCGGCCACATCACCGGCGGTCATATCGAGACCATCGAGCCGGGCACGCGCTCGTTCCAGCCGATGAACATCAATTTCGGCCTGTTCCCGCCGCTCGCGAGTGTGCCGACGAAAAAGCCCGACGGCACGCGACTGCGCGGCAACGAGAAGACCGTAGCCAAGAAGCAGGCGATGAGCGCGCTGGCGCTCGCCGATCTCGATCGCTGGATCGCCGATCACCTGCGCATCGCTGCCGCCGCGTGAGTTTGCGATGAGCCTCCCTAAAGACGACGCCGCGTCACTGTCGGCGCGCTGGACCGAGGGCGTGCTGCTCAAGCGCGACGTGTTCTCGACCGTCGAGCGCGGCCGCTTCCGCGGCGATGCCGGCGAGGTCGATGCGGTGCTGCGCCGGCTCGACGAAGTGCCGTGGTGGTCGTTCCTGCTGGCGCGCCATCTGTTCGCGCGCGAGAAGCATGCGCTGGCGCTCGCCAAGGGCCTGAACGTCGGCCCCGAGCTGCTGTGGGCCGGACGCCGCGCGCTGGTGCGCGGCTTCGTCGACGGCGTCGCGCTGCATCTGGCCAAGCCCCATGGCGACCTCGCCTATTTCCGTTCGGCCAAGGCGGTGCTGCGCCGGCTGCGCCGCGCCGGCATCTGCCACAACGATCTTGCCAAGGAACAGAACTGGCTGGTCGGCCGCGACGGCCGCGCCTATGTGACCGACTTCCAGCTCGCAGCATGCTTCAACCGGCGCGGCCGGCTCTATCGCATCCTCGCCTATGAAGACCTCCGGCACCTGCTCAAGCACAAGCGCTCCTACGCACCCGAGGCGCTGACGCCGCGCGAGCGCAAGGTTCTGGCGAAGAAGTCGTTCGCCGCGAGCCTGTGGCTTGCCACCGGCAAGAAGGTCTATCGCGCCATCACCCGCGGCCTGTTCAACTTCACCGACCGCGAGGGCGGCGGCCGCCGGCTGGTCAACGACGCGCCGGTGCTGGCCGAGCTGATCCGCAAGAACCCGGCCGTGCGTGACACCGCCATCGTCGCCTTTGCCGACCGCCGCTCGGGCGTCGGGCTCTATGCCTTCGTCGAAGCCGATCAGGCCACGCTCGAGGGCCAGATCCGCACCGAGCTGACTGCTGCGAAGGGCCCGAAGCCGCCGGAACACATCCAGGTGGTGCACGCGCTGCCGCGCGATCCCAGCGGCAAGCCGCGCACCGAGATCCTGCAGCTGGTCGCCATGAACCAGCTCGACCTGATCGAGCCGATGATGAGGAACGACCAGGACCGCGCCTTCCTCAAGGACATCCTGGAGCAGCGCAAGAACCTGCGCGACCGCTTCAATTTCGAGGCGGACCTGCCAACCACCTAGCGCGGGGCCCTGTGCCTTGAAGCGTCCACATTGGCGATGGAGAAGCGGTCAAACGAAGGCAGGCTTTGGCGGAATCATGGGGACGCGGGGGACGACGATGCACGGTGTGGTTGGCGGCCTGATCGCCGGCCTTCTGGTGCTGGCGGCCGCCCCGGCCATGGCCGAGTCTCCGGTCGAGCAGATCTCGAGCTTCCGCCTCAAGCACGGTGAAGTCCGCGTCGTCCGCGACGCAACGCTGGACCGCATCGCCATGGACCAGGCGCGCGCGATGGCGGCGAAGGACGACCTCAGCCATGACGCTCTCGGTCCATTCAACAAGCGCGTCGCCCCGGCCGGCGCGGGCCGCGCCGCCGAGAACATCGCCTACGGCTACGACAATTTCGAGAAGACGCTCGGACAGTGGATCGACTCCTCCGGGCATCGCAAGAACCTGTTGCTGCACAACGCTTCCCGCGTCGGCATCGCCAGTGCCAAGAACGCCAGCGGCAAACGCACCTATTGGGCGATGGTGATCGCCGGCGATTACGAGCCCAAGGGCAAGAAGAACAAAGATAAGGAGCCGCTGGTCGCCGTGAAGCGCGAGACTGCGCCCGCGAGCAAGCCGAAATCCAGCGGTTGCCACATCAAGCTGCTCGGCCTCTGCATCTGAGGCCAAACCGGGCCGTCTTGCTCGCAGTCCTCCCCGCGTCTAATGCATGAAGATCGCGAAAGGCGGAGACGCACTTGATCGACCTCGACCGAATACGCGCCGACACGCCCGCCGCCGCGCGAGTAGCCTACCTCCATAACGCCGGCGCAGCTCTCATGCCGACTTCCGTTGTCACGGCGATGAAGCAGCATATCGACCTAGAAGCCGAGATCGGAGGCTATGCCGCCGCCGACCGCGAGACCGATCGGCTCGATGCGGTTTACGGCTCGGTCGCACGGTTGCTGAACGCCGCGCCTGACGAGATCGCTCTCGTGGAGAACGCGACGGTTGCCTGGCAGATGGCGTTCTATTCGCTGCCGTTTCGCAAGGGCGATCGCATCCTGACCGCCGAGGCGGAATATGCCGCCAACTATGTCGCGTTTCTTCAGATCGTCAGGCGCACCGGCGCGACCATCGATATCGTGCCGAGCGATGCCAGCGGAGAGCTCGATGTCGCCGCGCTCGAACGCATGATCGACGCGCGCGTGAAGCTGATCGCAATCACCTGGGTCCCGACCAATGGCGGGCTGGTCAATCCCGCGGCAGCGATCGGCAAGATCGCGCGGGAACACGGCATTCCCTATCTGCTCGATGCCTGCCAGGCCGTCGGCCAGATGGCGGTCGACGTGGAAGCCATTGGCTGTGACATGCTGTCGGCAACGGGGCGCAAATTCCTGCGCGGCCCGCGCGGCACCGGGTTTCTCTACGTCCGCCGGGCGCTGCTGCAACGCCTCGAGCCGCCCATGATCGACCACTTCGCGGCACCCTGGGTCGCGCGAGATGAATACCGGCTGCGCGACGATGCACGCCGTTTCGAGACCTGGGAGAACAATTACGCGGCCCGGCTCGGGCTTGGGGCCGCGGTCGATTATGCCCTCGATATCGGAATGGGCCCGATCGAGCAGCGCTGCCGCGAGCTTGCGGATCATCTTCGCGGCGGCCTTGCATCCATTCGTGGCGTCACAATTCGCGACCTCGGACGCACGCCGGGCGCCATCGTCAGCTTCACGATGGAGGGGCATGAGGCGGATGCCGTCGTCCGCAGCGCCGCTGCGGCCGGCATCACCATCGGCGCTTCAGATCCTGCGAGCACCCGCATCGACGCCGAAATCCGCGCGCTGCCGCCGCTCGTGCGGGCATCCCCGCACTACTACAACACGGAGGCCGAGATCGATCGGCTGATCGATCATCTGGCGGGCTTGGCGGCACGGTAGCGGCGCGCACCGCTCAGGTGCAGCGCGCGCTCAGTCCGGATGCGCTGAGCCTCGCCATGACCTCGTCGAGATGCGCGGCGTCGCGGGTCTCGATGACGAGTTGCAGCAGCGTCGCCTTGGCCGGCAGGTCGGAGAAGGTCCGCTGATGCGAGACCTCGATGATGTTGGCGCCGGCCTCGGCCAGCAGCGCCGCGACCGCAGCAAGCTGTCCGGGCCTGTCAGGGATGTCGAGTGACAACTGGGTCAGCCGCCCCTCACGCGCGAGCTCGCGGGTGAGGACGGACGCAATCAACCGCGTGTCGATATTGCCGCCGCTCAGCACCAGGCCGACTTTGTCGCCGGCAAAGCGGGAGGGATCGGACATCAGCGCGGCGAGGCCGGCGGCGCCGGCGCCCTCGACGACCGTCTTCTCGATCGAGATCAGGGTTGCGACCGCGCGCTCGAGCTCGGCTTCGTTCACGAGCGCGATGTCATCGACCAGACGGCGGACGATCTCGGTGGTGATCTTGCCGGGCGACTTCACCGCGATGCCTTCGGCGAGCGTGTCGCCGCGCGCCGGCAGATTGCCGTCGTGGATCGCGTTGTACATCGAGGGATAGAGCCAGGCTTCGACGCCCAGGATCCGCAGCGATGGCTTGATCGATTTGGCGGCGATGGCGATGCCGCTGATCAGTCCGCCGCCGCCGATCGGGACGACCAGCGTATCGAGGTCCGGCACGGCGTTGAGCATCTCAAGGCCAACGGTGCCCTGCCCCGCGATGACCAGCGGATCGTCGTAAGGATGGACGAAGATCATGCCCCGGGCCTCGCCGCGGCTGCGCGCGAATGCGGCCGCCTCTTCCAGCGTTGCGCCCGTGACCACCACCTCGGCGCCATGGTGCCTGGTGTTCTCGACCTTCACCATCGGCGTGCCCACAGGCATCACGATGGTGGCGGGAATGCCGAGGCGCTTGGCGTGATAGGCGACGCCCTGCGCGTGGTTGCCCGCCGACATCGCGATGACGCCGCGCGCACGCTCCTCCGGCGTCAACGCAGTGAGCCGATTGAGCGCGCCGCGCTCCTTGAACGAGGAGGTGAACTGGAGGTTCTCGAATTTCAGCCAGATGTCGCAGCCGCAGATGTTGCTCAGCGTGCGGCTGTAGCTGCAGGGCGTCTCGACGACGGCGCCGCGGATGGTCTCGGCGGCGACATGAATGTCCTTAGGTGCGACCGGAAAGCCGCTGAGATCGACAGACGTATTTTGGGACAACTCGGCCATGGGACAGCATAGAGCATTTGACAGGCCCAGGCGATAAGCCGACCGCTATTTGGTAAATTCCCGGGAGCGCGAGGCGCGCCAGAGCGTCCACAGCGTGCGCAGCCGCGAGGCCGGCTGCGGCGTGAACGGATTGCGCGCTGGCTGCGACAGGCGCTTGAGGTCGGCCCGCACCAGTCCGAGCGGCAGAAACGCCGGCCGAACCGCGGCCGGCACCTCCGCCAGCAGCGAGAGCGCCGTCGCCAGATGCTGCTGCGCTTCGCCCGTGACCTGGTCCAGCACGGCACGCAGGTTCGGCGTGTCCTTGCCGGCGAACACGTCCTCCCTGCTGCAATTGTGACGCGCCAGGACCTGCTGCGGCAGGAACAATTGCCGGTGCGCCGCATCGCGCGGCAGATTCGCGATGACCTGCACCATGCCCTGCGCCAGTCCGGCGTGGCGGGCGAGATGCTCGGCCGCATCCAAGGGCGGCGCCATGATGCGGGCCGCGAGGGCAAAAAGCGCCGATGAGGTCGCCGCCAGATAGCCTTCCAGCGCCGCCGTGGTCGGCATCGGATCGTTGTAGAGATCGAACTGGTGCTCGTCGACGAGCAGCGACAGCGGTTCGACCGGCAGGTCGAAATCGCGGATCGCGCGGAGCAGCTCCGCTGCCACCGGATTGCCCTCGGCGCTGCCATGGGCGTGGCCCGCGAGCAGATCGGTCCACCATTGGAAGCGGATCTCGCCGGGCAAGGGCTGGCTCACCTGGTCGCGGACGCGGACGATCTCGACATTGAAGGCATAGAGCGCCAGCAGCGCACGACGCTCGGCGGCCGGCACGAACAGCGTTGCGGCATAGCGCGGAAAGTCATGGCTGCGCAGCAGATCGGCGCAGTAAGTCACAGTGTCCGGCGGCGGGGCACTGCTCATGGCACGGCGATCAGCGCGGCCGCGACACGCCGCCGTTCGCCGATCATGATGTTGTAGGTGCGGACGGCGGGGCCGGTCTGCATCGTGTCCAGCACCACCCTCACCGCCTTGAGCGCCTGGCGCAGCTCTGGCGGCGGCAGCCAGAGCCCGGTTCCGGTGCCGATCAGCAGCGTGTCGATGCCGTTCGCGGCCGCGAACACCCGGTCCAGCGAATAGCCGTCGATCTTGGCCGGATCGGTCACGTCCCAGGCCCAGATCGCGTCGGGCAAGCAGAGCAGCGAGCCGCGATGCGACATGCCGGCAAAGGCGAAGCCGCCCTTGCCATAGGCCTCGATCGGCGCCGAGCGCGGGAAATGCGGAGCGTTGGGATCGCCGGCCATGAGCTTCGTCCGAATGGGCTGACTACCCTCGCAAACTCGTGCGAGGGCATAGGGTTCGGATCACGCCTTGCTTTTCTTCGCCGGCGCAGCCGTATCGGGCGCATCCTCGCGATGCTCGCCGACGCCGAGATAGATCAGGATCGGAGCCGCGATGAAGATCGAGGTGTAGGTGCCGACAAGCACCACGCCGAACATCATCACCGCGGTGAAGCTGTGGATGGCATGACCACCGAACAGCAGCAGCGCCAGCAGTGCCAGCGTCACCGTGACGTGGGTGATGATCGAGCGCGACAGGGTCGAGTTGATGGACTCGTTGAGCAGCTGCGGCATCGGCATCTTCTTGTAGCGCCGCAGCATCTCGCGGATACGGTCGTAGATCACGACGGTGTCGTTGAGCGAATAGCCCAGAATCGTCAGCAGCGCCGCGATGCTGGTCAGGTCGAAATCGACCTGGCTGATCGACATAAACCCGATCGTCAGCACGATGTCGTGCACGTTGGCGATCATGGCGCCCAGCGCGAACTGCCATTCGAACCGGAACCAGAGATAGATCAGGATCGCGACGATCGCGAGCATCAGGCCGAGCATGCCGTAGGCCAAGAGCTCACCGGCGACGCGCGGACCGAGCACTTCGGTGCGCTGAATGTCGACGCTGTCGCCGAGCGCGCCACGAAGCTTCTGCAGGGCCGCCTGCTGGGCGGCATCGCCCCCCGGCTGTTCCGCAACACGGATCAGGACATTCTCGGGCCCGCCGAACTGCTGCAACTGGATTTCGCCGAGACCCAGAGCGTCGAGCGTGGTGCGCATCGCCGCGATGTCGGCGGTGCCGGACTTCGCCTTCACCTCAAGCAGCGTGCCACCCTTGAAGTCGATACCGAGGTTCAAGCCGTGGGTGAAGAACAGCGTGATCGCGACGATCGACAGCGCCGCCGAGATCGGGAAGCTGATGCGGCGGAAGCGCGTGAAGTCGAAATGCGTGTTGTCCGGAACGATGCGCAGCGACGGCAACAGGCCAAGCGCCGCGACCACGGTGAGAATGGCAATGAGGACGCCGAGCCCGATGAGAACGGTGTGAGTCACGATCAGGCTCCTAGATCGGCACGCTCTGCGGCCGCTTCCACCGCACCCACCAGGCGACGATCAGCCGGGTCAGGGTGAAGGCGGTGAACACCGTGGTGATGATGCCGATGCCGAGCGTCACGGCGAAGCCGCGCACCGGGCCGGTGCCGATGTAGAACAGCACCGCGGCAGCAATGAAGGTGGTGATGTTGGAATCGAGGATGGTCGCGAGCGCGCGCTTGAAGCCGGCGTCGATCGCCGAGATCGCGTTGCGGCCGCCGCGCAATTCCTCGCGGATACGCTCGTAGATCAGCACGTTGCTATCGACCGCAATGCCGACGGTGAGCACGATGCCGGCGATGCCGGGCAGCGTCAGCGTGGCGTTGAGCAGCGACAACAGGCCGAAGATCATGGCGACGTTGATCGCCACCGCGATGTTGGCGAACACGCCGAACAGCCGATAGGTTAGCAGCATGAACACAATAACGAGGATCGAGCCGACGTAAGCCGCAAGCTCACCCTTCTCGATCGAGTCCTGGCCGAGGCCCGGGCCGACAGTGCGCTCCTCGACCACGGTCAGCGGCGCCGGCAGCGCGCCGGCGCGCAGCAGGATGGCGAGATCGTTGGCCGATTGCACGGTGAAATTGCCGGAGATCTGGCCCTGGCCGCCGGTGATGGGCTCGCGGATCACGGGCGCCGAGATCACCTTGTTGTCGAGCACGATCGCGAACGGCAGCCCGACGTTTTCCTGCGTCGCCTGCGCGAATTTGCGCGCGCCCGACGTGTTGAACTTGAAGCTGACGACCGGCTCGCCGGTACGCTGGTCGAAGCTCGCCTGGGCATCGGTGAGGTCGCCACCGGCGACCAGCACCTGCTTCTTGACCACGTAAGGCGTCGGCGGCGGCGAGGCGCTCATCAAGAGCTCCGATTCCGGCGGCAACCTGCCCTGCTGCGCCTGATCCGGCGGCACGGAGGTGTCGACCATGCGGAATTCCATCTTCGCGGTCTTGCCCAGCAATTCCTTCAGGCGGGTCGGATCCTGAAGGCCGGGAACCTGTACCAGGATGCGGTCGTTGCCCTGGCGCTGGATCACGGGCTCGACGGTGCCGAGCTCGTTGACGCGGCGCTCGACGATCTGGATCGACTGCTCGATGGTCTTGCGCATGCGGTCGAGCATCGCGGCCTGCGGGATGGTCAGGCGGATCACGCCGCCGCCGGCGTCGGTCACCTCGAGGTCGCGCTGACCGCTCGACCCCATCAGGCCGCCCAAGGGCTGGGACAGCTCGCGCAGCTTGGCGAGCGCCGGCTGCACGTCGGTCTCCTTGGTGATACGCACCTCGGCCGCGTCGTTGCGCACGGTGACGCCGCCGGTGAAGCCGATCTTGGCATCGCGCAGCGTCCGGCGCACGTCGTCACGGATCTGATCGAGCCGCTCCTTCTTCACATAGGCAGAATCGACCTCGAGCAGCAGATAGGAGCCGCCCTGGAGGTCGAGGCCGAGCACGAGCCGGCGCTGCGCCCAGGCGGGCCAGGTCTTGACCTGCGCTTCGGGAAAGAAGTTCGGGACCGCGCAGAGGCACACGATCAGCGCCGTCAGGATAATCCCGAGCGCCTTCCACCGCGTGAAATACAACATCGACTGGACCTGTCAGATCAGGAGACTTGAGATGCTCGCAGCAAAGCGCTCACTTGGCCGCGGTGTCGTCCTTCGCGCTTTCCTTCGAGCTTTCCTTGGCCGGCTCGCCCTTGGCGCGGACGCCGGAGATCATCTGGCGCATCTGCCGCACGCGCACGCCATCGGAGATCTCGAATTCGATCTGGTCGTCATCGACGACCTTGGTGACCTTGCCGACGAGGCCGCCCGAGGTCACGACGGTGTCGCCGCGGCGGATGTTCTTCACGAGGTCGGCATGGTCGCGGACCTTCTTCTGCTGCGGACGCAGAATCAGGAAGTACATGATCACGAAGATCAGGGCGAACGGCAGCAGCGACATCAACATGCTGTTGGTGTCACCGGCGCCCGCAGCCTGGGCATACGCAGGGGTAATCAACATTTCGGACGATCCTCGTGAGAACGGGGGACAGCCGGTCAGGCCCTCAAAGGCGACCGGTTCGGTCAAATTCGCGCGGACTATAGCGGCCACCGCCCCAATTGCAACGCTGCCAGACCGGCGATTTGGCCACCTTGCGGCGCGCCGTCAGGCCCGATAAGGCTGCGTTCTCAGGAACTTCGGACATGCCCAAAAAACCAAGCAAAAGCCCGGCCGGCAAAGGCCCCCGTACCCCTGCCAAGAAGCCTGCCCGCCTCGCGGCAAATCGCCCCAAGGGGGCGGTTAACGCAGCCGCCACAGCAGCCCCGGACCTCACCCAGGAGCGCATCGTCCTCGCGCTGGAGACGATCGCCGCGCACCTTGCCGCCCAGGGCAAGCCGATCGCCGAACCCGCCTCGTTCGACCGGGCAGACGCCTATGTCTGGCACCCCGACGGCCGCCTTTCGGCGGTGCCGCGGGTCAGCCGCGTGGAGCTGTTCCTGCTCAAGGGCGTCGACCGGATGCGCGACATCCTGATGGAGAACACCGAGCGCTTTGCGGGCGGCCTACCCGCCAACAACGCCCTGCTCTGGGGCGCGCGCGGCATGGGCAAGTCGTCCCTGGTGAAAGCGGCACATGCCAGCATCAATGCGGACCGCAAGCCCGCCGACAGGCTGAAGCTGATCGAGATCCACCGCGAGGACATCGAAACGCTGCCGATGCTGATGGAGAAGCTCCGCGACGCCAGCTTCCGCTTCATCGTGTTCATCGACGACCTCTCCTTCGACGGCAACGACGCGTCCTACAAATCGCTCAAGGCCGTGCTCGAAGGCGGCATCGAGGGCCGGCCCGAGAACGTCATCCTCTACGCCACGTCCAACCGCCGCCATCTGCTGGCGCGTGACATGATCGAGAACGAGCGCTCGACCGCGATCAATCCCGGCGAAGCGGTCGAGGAGAAGGTCTCGCTGTCGGATCGCTTCGGCCTCTGGCTCGGCTTCCACCGTTGCAGCCAGGACGAATATCTCGCCATGGTGCGCGGCTATTGCAGCCATTTCGGCATCAAGATCGACGACGAGGCCCTGGAGCGCGAGGCGCTGGAATGGTCGACCACGCGCGGCTCTCGCTCGGGCCGCGTCGCCTGGCAGTTCGTGCAGGAGCTGGCGGGCCGGCTGGGTGTGAAGCTGGCGGCGACGTAGCGGTCGGATCGCAACCCGGTTACGGGTGTCTTTCCCCGAAGACGGGGAATCAAGGGCGCGCGCGCATCAAACCCGGCTCTGGCGGCGTGTAGGGATCTGGGGCGCCGAGTTTGTACACTGCGCTTCGGCCCCGGGACCCAGAACGAGATGCCGCTTCTCACTTAGTAAAAATGTGCCTCGAGGGTGTCGGCGGCGTTGCCGCCGGGGGCGAAAGATTGAACGTCAGCCAGACGTTCCAGCCCGCTGGCCGATTTTCATTGGCGAATTCGCCGTAGGCCTTCAGGTTCAGATATCCCTGCATGTCTCCGACCGGGAAAATGTAGCCGACCTGCGGTCCGGCGCCGAGCACTCGCGACCGGAAACAGCCAACGCGATCGCCGGAGCCGCTGTCGCAGCCGAGCTGCTGATAGGCGTAACCCACGAGGCCGACCTGCCACTGCTTGGTGAGGAATTGCGACGCGCCCCAGTCGAAGTGCATGTCGACGCCGCTTTGATATTGAGTGGAGGGGTTGACGAAGTTGTATGTAAATCCCAGCACCCCTGACAACTCGTGCCCGGTCTTTGGATTGAAATAAGTATAGCCACCTCCAACGTCGATTACCCAATGCCCGAGCCCTAAATTTGCAAGACGATCCGACTGATAGGCCCCAACCGGGATGTCCCCGGTGATGTACGTCATGTAGTTGTGAACACCGGCGTTCCATTTCAGCTGGAACATCGGAAGCAGATCGCCAAATGCAATGAGCGAGCTGTCGATGCTGTCGAAGCGCGAGAATGGGAGTACTCCGCCGCCTGGTCCCGTCACTGTCCCCACCAGTGATCCCGCCAACGACGTCGAGTTGGAGCCGTAGATACCCAGCAGGGAGGCCTGCGCCTGCGCGCCCAGCACCGGTGTCTCAAAGGTGTAGGTCCCGACTAGAAGGCCAAGATCCACATTCGCTTTGACGTTCGCATTCACGTTGACGTTCAGATTCGCGGGAATGCGACCGATCGTGATCTCCCGTGCCCGCGCCACGTCGCCGCCGGCGGAAACCGAGGTATGATAATAGATCGAGGTCACCGACCAGCCGGGCGCCTGCGCGGGGGCGGCGGCGAGGCTGCCAAAGAAGCCGGGTATCCAGAAGCTGGCGCCGCCTTCATCAGCTCGCGCCGCATCATTGGGGAGCGCGAGTAAGGTGGCAATTGCCGCCGCGCCCAGCCGACAAACGAAACCAGTCCTTGGTATCAATTTCCTGCTCTTCATCGCGAAGCTCCCATCCTTTCACGGTCTGCAACGGAGCGGCGTTGCGTGACCAGAAATTTCCGAATCTCGAAGCAGACACCTCTCACCTCTCGGGGAAGAGCAGTGACAATTCGGCCCGCAACTGCCAACTCGGCGTGCCGATTGGACGAACGACGTTGTAATAGCCGGCTATATTTGCGCTCACTGGCTGGTCGCCGATCTTGAAGATGCGGCCGAAACCGCCACCGATCGGTACGGTCCACTGCTGACCCGGCGCCGCCAGCCAGTTCGCGGTGATCACAGGTGAGCTTGTCAGGTACCACCCGTGCGCCATGTTGTAGTTGACGAACGGCTGCGCGAGAAATGCGTTTACGGGTGGCCGCAATGGATTGCCGCCAACTGACCACTGATTGTTGACCAGCACGCCGATCACCCAATGTCCCGGCGTCACGAGGGCAACGGCGGTCGGACCGAACAACACCTTACCGGTTCCGAGAATCGGATCGCTCGCGGACGGAACCGTGAAGACGGGTCCGACGCCCCAGATCAGAGTGCCTGGATGGGTGGGGGTGAAAAAGAACTGCTGGGTAATGTCGCCAATTCCATTCGTGTTGTTGTTAAAAAACGGACTAGGTTGACTGATCACGGGCATGATGGTGCGCGAGATCACATTCCAGTCCGCGTTGATGCGCAGCGGTATGACTGGCTGAATGTTGAGGACTTCCTGGGTGCGATTGAACGGCGCGGCGTTGAAATTCGTATTGCTTTGGAAGGGAACGCTGACGAGATCAGCGATAGGATTTTGTGATTTCTTGGCTAGGTCTTCATCTTCGGAGTGCTCGGCAGAATGCACGGTTCTTGCCGGCGCGACCGTATCGGGAAGCCCGCTCTCGAATTTGTAGTTCGCACCAAGCTTGACCATCTGAAGGTCGCGGTTCAGCGGGATCGACGGGACAGTGGGCGAAGTCCAGCTTCCGAGCCCAATGTAATCGTATTCGAGTTTGAGCGTCCAATTCGCCTTGAAGCCGTATTCGATACCGACGCCAGCCAGCCAGCCAGAGCTGGTGTTGGACCCCTGCCAAGTGACGCCGGGGAAGTTCAGCGAGGCATTGCTGCGCACCCAGCCACCGCCAAGCTTGGTGTAAAAAAGCCAGCGGTCTTCCACGAGCCCGACGCGGCCTGCCACCGTTCCGATCCAGTTCTGGCTCACCGAGCCGAGCGTAGGAGTCGGAAGCACGGGATGACCAAATGTCGCCCCATCGAAATCACCTTCCACGCCCAACAAAAGATGGCCGGCCTGGAAATTGTAGCCGGCCTGAACGCCACCGATGAATTCCGTGAGCCCGCCATATAAATTGTTGCCTGGAATGTTCAGGCTGCCGCTCGTCCAGGCCCCACCGACATTTGCGCCAAGATAAAACCCTGACCAATTGTATGGCGGCGGAAGAGCGGCCGGAGCCTTCACCGGCATATCCGCAGCACGCGCAGTGACGCTCATCAAGATAGCAAGCAGAGCCGCAAGGAACGACTTCATGGCACGCTCCCATATGGGGTAACGATATTGCCAGATTTTCCCGTCGCTCCCTCATTCAACTACAATTAGTTATTTTTAACTGTCTCTTACGGGACACACTCGGCGAGAATATCGATCAGCTGGGTGCTTTGCGCATACGAGGCCGCTGTTGGCCCGTTTGAGACAGACCAACTGGCACAGAATTGTCCGCTTATGGGGATAGACCGGAAGCGACGGATGCGGAGGCCATGTTCCAGGCCCGATGTCCGTTGTGAATTGGCCACAACCTGAAACTTAGTCGGCGTGCTCTGCTCAATAGCGCGCATTTAGCTTGATGGTTGATTCGCACCGCATTCGCGCGGCAAGCAGCCCTACGATCTCGCCTCTAATCAAACGAAAAGATCCTCTTCCAGTCCTTCTTCATGTCCACAACGGTCCACCTGTTCAGCGCTGCAGCATCGAGAGCGACATCAAGCTTGCCGAAATGTGATTGGCGATCGTAGGCATATTCGCGTTCCGCGTCGGTATGGTGGACGATCAGGCCGAACCGTGCGCCGCTGGCACCCAGCGTCGCCCATTGCAGCATTTCGAGGTCGCCATCGGAGTTCCCGAAGGCGGCGATCGGACGCCGGCCAATATGGCTATTGATCCCGATCGGCTTGCCGGCCTTGTCGTCGATGAAATCGACCTCGGGCAAGCGAAATAGAACCGGCGTGCTGTCGCGCATTTCATAGCGAGTCTTGATTGACGATCCGACGACCTGCTCGGGAGGCACTCCATAAGTCGTCTCGGTCCATGGCCGCATGAATTCGATGCCGCCACCTGACACGATGAAGGTCTTGAAGCCGTTGGTGCGGAGGTAAGCGAGCAATTCGAGCATAGGGTGATAAACGAGTTCGGTGTAGGGGCGTTTGAAGCGACCATCACGCGCGGTCGCAAGCCACTCTGTGACGATCTTCTCGAACTCCGCTGTCGTCATGCCAGCGTGAGTCACCGCCACCAGCTCGGCCACGCCCTTTTCTCCGAAAGCTGCGAGCGCCTTCAGGTCGCCGTTCAGCACTGCCGCGAAGGGCTGCTTTTCCTTCCATTCCGGATGCATGGGCGCAAGAACCTTCACGCGATCCAGCGCAAAAGCGAGCTGCACATACATCGGCTGCTCGATCCAAAGCGTCCCATCGTTGTCGAAGGTCGCGATGCGTTGATCGGGCGGTACGAAATAGGGCCCGCCACTCTCCGTGATCCGTGCGACGAAGTCGACGATCGAAGCTTTCGTCGGGCCCTCATTCCAAGATGGCAGAGGACCGGTTTGCGTCTGGGCCATGGCCGACGTGGAACGTAGGGCGGCAGATAGAAACGGAAGCATCGCCAGAGACGAGAGCAGTACGCGACGGTCAAGGCGTGGAAATCGCATGATCTGTTTCATTGTCGACCCGCTTCGATTGTGCGGTCACTACCGGTCAACATTGAAGGTGCGTGCGAGGCTGGTGCATCGCTGCAGTTCGTCGCACGCTTGCCGATATATGCTGCTTCGCGAGCAGTTGGATTCTGACCGCAGTGGATCGGCGAGCGCCCCATGTCGGGCGCCCGCATCACCCGCAAGCATCCGAGCTACTGGCTCGGGTGCCCCTGACCCTTCTTGAGCTGTTCCATGACCTGATCCAAGTTGTAGCTCGCGGGATCCTGCAGCGGGGGGAACTCCTTGTAGGATTCCAGCTCCTTCAGCCACAGCACCTGCCCGATCGGCAGCAGGTTCCAGTCGTATATGTAAGCCGTGACCGGCCCGGCGAGCGCGCCGCTGAACCAGAAAGCCGCCTTTTTCTCATCGCCCCATCCCGTCTCGAATGGATCGCGCTTGAGGTTTACCATGCCGGCTGCGAACTGGGTCTGGACTCCCGGGGAGAGGAAGCCCGTCGCGGTTTCGGGCGCGATCGCGAAATACATCTTCCAATTCTTGTAGCGCACCGCCGACGGGTGGCTGCTGGAATAGTAGAAGAAGGTATCGCGCGCCGACTTCTCCGAACGTCCCGAGAGGTACTCGGTCTGATCGACGCCATCGAGCTTGGTCTTGACGATGCCCGGATAGGCGCCGGCCATGATCCGCTTGTTCAGCGCATCGCCCTTGGCTCCGCCAGCAATGTTGACAAGCGTGGGCAGCCAGTCGAGCGACGCGAAGATGTCGTTCTTGACGGTCCCGGGCTTGATGACGCCCGGCCAGCGAATGACGCACGGAGCGCGCATGCCGCCTTCCCAGGTGTTCATCTTCGAGCCCTTGAACGGTGTGATGCCGCCGTCCGGGAAGGTGAACGTCTCGGCGCCGTTGTCGGTGGTGAACACGACGATCGTGTTGTCGAGCTGGCCCATGTCCTGGAGCTTCTTCAGCACATAGCCAATGTTGTCGTCCATCTGCTTCATGCCGGCTTCGTTGACGCCCCAGTCCTTGCCGCCCGGCTCGCCGACCATGGCCATGTACTTGTCGTTCAGCACGGTCGTGACGTGCATGCGCGCAGGGTTGTACCAGACGAAGAAAGGCTTGCCCGTCGTCTTCGGGTCGTTGCGATCGATGAAGTCGATGACCTTGGCCGAGATTTCCTCGTCGACACCCTTCGATCGCTCAAGTGTCAGCGGGCCCTGATCGACGCACTGCTGAGTCCTGGATGTACCGTCCGACTTGCACGCCAGCACGTTGCGCGGAGGCGTCAGGCAAACCGTCGTCTGCGGATCGACCGCGCCCGGTACCTCCGGGATACCGGGGATCGGCGTATTCTTGCATGGCGGAACGACCGTCTGCTGGGTCGGGGTCTTGTTGATGTCCGGGAAGCTCACGCCCTGCATCGCATCTAGATGATACAGATAACCCCAGAACTCCTGGAAGCCGTGCGCGGTCGGCAGCGCGTCGGTATGGTCGCCGAGATGGTTCTTGCCGAACTCGCCGGTGTTGTAGCCGAGATCGAGCAGGAACTTGGCGAGCGATGGAGTGCCGGGCCGCAGATAGGACGGACTGCCGGGCAGTTGCGGAGGAATCATCCCGGTGCGCAGCGGATTCATGCCGGTGAAAAAGGCATTGCGGCCGGCCGTGCAGCTCTGCTCAGCGTAGTAGTGCATCAAGATCGCACCTTCGTTGCCGATGCGATCGATGTTGGGCGTTTCCCCGACCATCAGGCCGCGGTGGTAGATGCTCGGCTGCATCCAGCCGATGTCGTCGCCCATGATGAAGAGGATATTGGGCTTCTGGGCCGGCTGTGCATTCGCCGGCGTGCTGGCCGGCCCGGACAGCGACATCAACATCGTCGCGGCAAGCAGCGAGGCACAGGACCTCTTGTGGCAGCTGGATGTCTTGCAGGGGGGAATTGCGGCAAACGGCAGCTTGTCACTGAATATGCAATTCAACATGGCATTGCTCTCCCGTTATGATGCGTTAGAGACACCTCGCCTGATGCACCGAAATCCAAGATGACTTGTGGATGTGTCGACCGGCTCCGCATGTCGCGCAGCCGGCCGGTAGCGCCTGCAGTAGTTCGGCGCGCACAAATGCGAGCCGCCTTTGATGACCTTGCGTGGAATCTTGACGTTGGTCGTTCTGGGGTCGTAGCTATCGGCCTCGCGGCCGCCGCGCGGGTTCTCTGGAATGCAGCAGGCTTTTGCGGCGTCGGCCTCATGCCGAGGCGCGTACCAGTCGGACGTCCACTCCCAGACGTTGCCGATCATATCGTACAGCCCGTATCCGTTCGGCGGAAATGCGGTGACCGGCGATGTCCGTTCGTACCCGTCGTCGCCGGTATTTTGGCGTGGAAATTCGCCCTGCCAGGTGTTGGCCATGTGACGGCCCTCGGGCGCAAATTCATCTCCCCAAGCGAACTCGGCGCCATCCAGCCCGCCGCGCGCCGCGAATTCCCATTCCGCCTCGGTCGGCAAATCCTTGCCGGCCCATCTCGCGTAGGCGATCACGTCGCTGAACGCCACATGCACGACGGGATGATCATCCAGCCCGCGGATATTGCTCCCGGGTCCGTAAGGATGCCGCCAGTCCGCGCCTTTGGCGAAGGTCCACCACTGGCTGAAGTCTCGGAGATTGACCGGATACGCGGGCGGAGAGAACATCAGAGAACCCGCGTAGATCATATGCGGGAGAATTCCGGGATAATCCTTTGGATCGGGCGTGATCTCGGCAACGGTGACGTGGCCGGTAGCTCTGGCGAATGCCTTGAATTGCCGGTTCGTCACTGGATGGCGATCCATCCAGAAAGCATCTACGGTGACGCGGTGGACCGGCGCTTCCTCCGGATAGTGCCGATCCGAGCCCATGCGAAACGTGCCGCCCGGCACGTACAGCATCCCCTCATCTGCTGGATGCTGGAACGATTGTCCGGGATCAGGCGACGATTTCGTGTCAGCCAGCTTCATGCCGATCTCCGGACCCGTGCATCATTGGCCTGCGCCACCACGGAAACGGAACGCCACTCTTCCAGGTTGATCTAGATCAAGGGTTCAGGGTTAGGTCTTTCACGCCGGCGCTGGGTCGCGGGCAAGCCCAGTCATGTCCGTTGCGCCGTCGAAACCGAAGCGGATTCAAAACACTAGACGATCGCACCGAGAGCCATCGGCTACTTTGCATGGGGTTGTTTTTCGAAATTTGATTTTCCGCTCGCAAAAGACTCAGTACGCCATGGTTCGAGGCAGCATCTCGGCTTGGCGACCGCCGCCTCTGGAATACTGGATCGCCCGCTCGAGTGCGCAAAGCGCACAAGACGGGCGATGACAGCATATTTGTGGTGATTGCGCGCCCGACTCTGTGGGCCCGCGCCTCACGCTCCGTTCAGGAATTGAAGCGGGTCAACCGGGCTCGATCCCTTGCGGATCTCGAAGTGGAGCTGCGGCGACGCCACCTCACCGGATTGACCCGACTTGGCAATGACCTGACCGCGCTTGATGGTGTCACCGCGCTTCACCAACAGCTCACTCGCATGGGCATATGCGGTGACGTAGCCGTTGGAGTGCCGAACCAGGACCAAATTGCCGTAACCCTTCAGCTCGTTGCCGGAATAGGCAACGACGCCGTCTTCAGCCGCCTTGACCGGGGTGCCCTCGGGCACCGCGAGATTGATGCCGTCATTGGACTTGCCGTTGGTCTTGGCGCCATAGGTCGTGACCACCTTGCCACGCACCGGCCAGCGGAAGGTCGGCAGCGCGCCGGTCGCTTCCGCAGCTTTCGCCGGGGTCTCGACGGGCTTCTCTTCGACATTGTTAGCCTGGGCCAGACGCGCGCTCTGCACTGGCGCGGCAGCCGCCATTTTGGTCGCCGGAACGGGAGCGGCCGCGACGGGCTGGAGCGTGCCCGCAACCGGCGCAGCCGCGACGGGGGCCGGAGCAACCGGCGCGGCCGCTGCAGCGGCCCGGGCGCCGGGCACGGTCAGCTTGGTGCCGAGCTTGAGCTTGGCCGACGACTCGATGCCGTTGGCGCGGGCGAGCTCGGCCGCCGAGATGTGGTTCTTGCGGGCAATGCTGGCGAGCGTGTCGCCGCGGTTGACGAAGTGGGTGCGCGGCGGTGCAGCAACGGCCGCAACGGGCTTTGCGGCAGGCACCATCGCAGGAGCTGCTGCGATGGCAGCCGGCGCTGGCGCAGCCGCCGGATGCGGAATGATCAGCTGCTGGCCGGGCGAAAGCGCGCGCGGGCCCTTATAGCCGTTGGCGGCGAGGATCGCCTGCGGGGTGACGTGATAGCGCTTGGCGAGCACGTCGAGCGTGTCGCTGGTGCCGACGATGATCTTGGTCCCCCCGGACGGCTGGGCCGCGGCGACCGAGCGCGGCGGCACGGTGGCGGTGGTCTCGAGGTGCGGCTGCGCCGGGGGCGCATAGGAGCTGACGCCGCGCCCGCCTCCGGACACGCCGCCGCCCGAGGTGACGGGATAGGATTGCGGCGCGGATACTGCCGGCGGCGGCAAAGGCTGCGACTGGTAGTAACCGGGCTGGGTCTGCGGCCGCGCATATTGCGGCAGCTCACGCTGCGGCGGCGGGGCCTGCTGCACCGATCCGGTCTGCTCAGACGAGAAGGGATTGGAGAAGTTCGATTGGGACAGCCGCGACGACATGTCGGCGCTGCACCCTGCGAAGCTGAAGGAAATCAGCGCCAGCGCCGCGACCTGCGGCACGCGGCGCGAGTAAAGCAACTCGGCGACGACAGACATGGTTACTCACTCGTACGCAACAGAACTGGTCTTTTAAGTAAACACGCGCCGAGTAAATAACCGCTTAACCCTCCCAATAAGACGTTGGCAGCACTGCCAATCCGGAATTCTACAGCTCCCGCGCCACGCCGGGTAGCGCCGGCACGAAGCGGACCTCGACGAGTTCCTTGCGCTCGATCCCCGCTTCGGTCCGGGTCAGGCGGATCAAGGTCTGTACGCCCTGATGTGGGCCGACCGGGGCGATCAGGATGCCACCGACCTCGAGCCGCTCGACCAGGTTCTCCGGCAACTGCTCCACCGCGGCGGTGACGATGATGCGATCGAACGGGCCGATATTGGGTGGCAGGTTGAGACCGTCGCCGAGCATCACCTCGACATTGTGACAGCCGAGCTTTTCGAGCCTGGCGCGCGCCGTATCCGCGAGCTTGCGATAACGCTCGACCGTCAGCACCTGCCCTGCAAGCCGCGACAGCACCGCGGCCTGATAGCCCGAGCCAGTGCCGATCTCGAGGACGCGGTGCTGCTTCTGGAGCTGGAGCTGCTCGGTCATGTAGGCGACGACGAAGGGCTGGCTGATGGTCTGCCCGCAGGCGATCGGCAGCGCACTGTCGCGATAGGCGCCGTCGCGATCGGCCGCGTCGACGAATTCGTCGCGCGGCACCTCCTCCATGGTCCGCAGCACCGCCTGATCGCTGATGCCCCGACGCCTCAGCGTGAGCTGAAACATCATCTTTTCCGGTGGGTGCTGATTGGGGGTCATCGCTGCTTGTGTCGTTTCGTCAGATCCGGATCGTCGCGCCCATTGCTAAGACCCGCGCCAAGAATCTTGTTCCTGCTCAGGAACCCATGATAACTTTTTTGCCGAGGTATTTGACCACAAATTGGCTTGCAGCGGCCTGAGCGCAAAGGCCATTTTCAGGCGTCCGTCCGCCGAAACGCGCATTGCGTCGATTCGCGTTATCTGCGAACGTTTTCCGCAAATGGGCAAGGACTCAACGACAATGGCTGCGACAGGGCTTTCGGGCCGCTCTGTATTCCTCGTCGAGGACGAGGTGATGATCAGGATGATGGTCGCGGACATGCTCGAAGAGCTCGGTTACAAGGTCGCCGCCGAGGCCGGCGATATCACCGAAGCCATGCGGCTCGCCCAGGCGACCGAGTTCGACATCGCCATTCTCGACGTCAACGTCAACGGCAAGGTCATCTCGCCGGTCGCCGACCTCATCAAGGCGAAGGGCTGCCCGTTCATCTTCGCCACCGGCTACGGCTCCTCCGGCCTGCCCGAACAGTACCGCGACCGGCCGGCGCTGCAGAAGCCGTTCCAGCTCGACGCGCTCGGCAAGACAATCGAAGCCGCGCTTCGCGGCGGCTAGCTGCTATTTCAGCGTCGCGCTCAGCGCTTCGGAAAACGCCTCATTGGTGCGGTCGAGCCGCAGCGGCGTGACCGAGACGTAGCGCTCGCGCAGCGCCGCCAGATCCGTGCCGTCCGCCGGCGTATCCATCATCGCCGCGCGCTCGAAGCCGATCCAGAAATAGGGATTGCCGCGGCCGTCCCTGCGCTCGTCGATCTTGAGGAAGCCGAGATTGCGCTTGCCCTGGCGGGTGACGCGGATGCCCAGCACGTCCTCCGGCGCGCAGGCCGGGAAATTGACGTTGATGACGGTATCCTTGGGGATGCCGGCAGCGATCACTTTGCGCAGGATGTCGGGGCCGAACTTCCGAGCGGTGTCCCACGGCGGCCGTTCGCGGGTCTCGACGCTGAACTCCTGCGACAGCGCGAATGACGGCAGCCCCAGGATGGTGCCTTCGAGCGCGCCGGCGATGGTGCCGGAATAGACCACGTCCTCGGCGACGTTGCGGCCCTTGTTGACGCCCGACAGCACGAGGTCCGGCAGCTTGGTGCCGAGGATATGCCGCGCGCCCATGATGACGCAGTCGGTCGGTGTGCCGCGCACGGCGAAGTGCCGCGGCCCGACTTCGCGCAGGCGCAAGGGATCGTTGAGCGACAGCGAATGTGACACCCCGGACTGGTCGAGTTCGGGCGCGACGACCCAGACGTCGTCGGACAGCGCCTGCGCGATCTCCTCCACGACCTTGAGGCCGGGGGCATGGATACCGTCGTCATTGGTGCAGAGAATGCGCATGCGAAAGGTCGTTTCCTGAAGCTTGGTCCGAGCCGTCTTATCCGGCTATGGCCGATCAGGCAAACCGGACCGCTTGAAGCACGGCCGGGTTCCCGGAGCGCCAACTACCGGCGGATGCGCCATTGCGGCAGGAAGCGCGCGAGCCGCCCCTCAGCCCGCAGCTTCATCGCCGGCACGACCGCGCTCACGACGGGAGCCTCGATCACGCCGAGCGCCTCCAGGTGCGCGACGATCGGGTCCGCGCTCGGCGACTGCGGAAAACGTTCGCGTGCCACCGCCAGCGCCTTGTCGAAGTCACCGGCATTGACCCCGGGCTTGGCCCGCCGGCTCTGCACGAGATCGTCGTCCCAGAGCCGCACGATCTCGATGTCGAGCACACCGCGCAGCCGCTGGTCGACGGCTTGGATGCCGGCACCCGTCACCGCCCATTGTCTGCCGACCCAGAAAATATCGCGGTGCAAGGCCATGAACAGTCGGGTTCGCATTGTCGAGTGGCCGGCAGGATAACCGGCCGCCCGATCTTCGCAACCAAACGTTTCTCTGGTTTCAGGCGAGCAACGCGCAATTCTTGCTTGACGCGTTTTCTTTGCGCGAACTGGTATCCACTTCGCTAGAAAAACGAGCTTTAGTCGCGCCCGACCACTTTCAAGCCGCCCATATAGGGCTGCAGCACATCAGGCACGGCGATCGAGCCGTCCTCCTGCTGATAGGTCTCCATCACGGCGATCAGCGCGCGGCCGACCGCAGTGCCGGAGCCGTTCAACGTATGCACGAAGCGCGGCTTGCCGTCCGGCCCGCGCGAGCGCGCATCCATGCGCCGCGCCTGGAAATCGCCGCAGACCGAGCAGCTCGAAATCTCGCGGAACATGCCGCCCTCGCCCTGCCCGGGCATCCAGACCTCGATGTCGTAGGTTTTTTGCGACGAGAAGCCCATATCCCCTGCGCACAGCGTCATCACGCGGTAGTGCAGGCCGAGCTTCTGCAACACCTGCTCGGCGCAGGACAGCATCCGCTCCAGCTCGTCCTTGCTGGTCTCGGGCGTCGTGATCGAGACCAGCTCGACCTTGGTGAACTGGTGCTGCCGGATCATGCCGCGGGTGTCGCGCCCGGCCGCACCCGCCTCGGCGCGGAAGCACGGCGTCAACGCGGTGAGGCGCATCGGCAGCTGCTTCTCGTCGAGAATGGATTCGCGCACGAGATTGGTGAGCGAGACCTCCGCGGTCGGGATGAGGCCGAGGCGCTCGGTCTTCAGCCGCTCGTGATCGGGCGATGCGAGCAGCTCGCCCTTGATCGCCCAGAACTGATCGTCCTCGAATTTCGGCAATTGCCCGGTACCGAACATCACCTCGTTGCGCACCAGCAGCGGCGGATTGATCTCGGTGTAACCGTGCTCATTGGTGTGCAGGTCGAGCATGAACTGGCCGATCGCGCGTTCGAGCCGCGCCAGCCCTTTCTTCAGCACGACGAAGCGCGCGCCGGAGAGCTTTGCCGCCGCCTCGAAATCCATGTAGCCGAGCGCGGTGCCGAGATCGTCATGCAGCTTCGGTGTAAAGCCATAGCTGCGCTTGTTGCCGAACACGTGGTGCTGCACGTTGCCATGCTCGTCGACGCCATCGGGCACTTCGTCGAACGGAATGTTCGGGATCGCGGACAGCTCTTTCGTCAGCTCCTCGTCGGCCGCCTTCGCGGCGGCTTCGAGCTCCGGCATCGTGGTCTTGAGCTCGGCGACCTCGGCCATCAGCGTGGCCGCGCGCGCCTCGTCCTTGGCTTTCTTGGCGTCGCCGATTTCCTTGGAGGCCGCATTGCGCCGCGCCTGCGCCTGCTCCGAAGCCAGGATCGCGGCACGCCGCCGCTCATCGATCGCGAGCAGCGAGGCCGACAACGGCTTCAGCCCACGCCGGGCAAGGCCGGCGTCGAAGGCTTGCGGATTGTCGCGGATCGATTTGATGTCGTGCATGGGCCGTGGTCCTGGATCAGCGCGTAAACGTACAACTTCGAATGTTGACAGTTTAACTTGGCGCGCCTCCCCTAGCACAGCTGTCATCATCCGCGAAGGCGGATGATCCAGTATTCCAGAGACGAGAGTGATTCCTCGAAAGGCCGCGGCGTACTGGATTCCCCGCCTTCGCGGGGAATGACAGCGGAGCTAGCCGTCCTACTCGGCCGGATTAGCCGGTGTCGACACGTCGGTACCGGTGGCTTGCGACGAGGCCGCCGCCTTCTTCTCCACCATCGCCACCGCGATGATCGAGCCCTCGTAGAGCGCCAGCAGGGGAATCGCGAGCGAGCACTGGCTGAGCACGTCGGGCGGGGTCAGCACGGCCGCAATGACGAAGGCGATGACGATGAAATAGCGGCGCTTCTCGCGCAGCATCTTCGAGGTGATGATGCCGATGCGGCCGAGCAGCGTCAGGATCACCGGAAGCTGGAAGGCGATGCCGAAGGCGAAGATCAGCGACATCATCAGCGACAGATATTCGCCGACCTTGGGCAAGAGCTGGATCTGCGCGGTCTCGTCGCTGCCGGCCTGCTGCATGCCGAGCGAGAAGCGGACCAGCATCGGCAGCACCACGAAATAGACGAGCGCCGCGCCCAGCACGAAGAAGAACGGGGTCGCGACCAGATACGGCAGGAAGGCCTGCTTCTCGTGCTTGTAAAGCCCTGGCGCCACGAACTTGTAGATCTGCGTCGCCACGATCGGGAACGAGATGAAGCCCGCGCCGAACAGCGCAAGCTTCAACTGCGTGATGAAATATTCCAGGAGCGCCGTGTAGATGAACTTGGAATTCTCGGGCCCTGCGACCCACACGAACGGCCAGACCAGCACGTTGTAGATCTGCTTGGCGAAGAAGAAGCAGAAGATGAAGGCCACGCCAAAGCCGAGCAGCGCCTTGATCAGCCGCGAGCGCAGCTCGATCAGATGGTCCATCAGCGGGGCTTTGCTGGCCTCGATATCGGCGTCGGTCATGACGCTTTGGCGTCCTTGATCGCCTCGGATGGCGCGGTGTCCTGAGTGACCGGGGTCTGTGCCTGCTCGACCTCACGGGTGATGGCGAGCGGTTCGTTCACGGCCGCATGCGCCTCGGCTTCCAAGAAAGTTTCCGGCGTCGGGACTTCCGGTGTGGTTGGCGTCGCCGGCGTTTCACTTGAAGTCGCCGGCGGCTCGACAGCGGTCGTCGTCGGTGTCTCGGCAGGCTTGTCGAGCGCATCGACACGGAGCGCGTCGCTGACATCCTTCTGGAGCGAGGTCAGCGGATTGAACCCGGTGGCGGCTTCCTTGACCTCGTCAAAGCTCTTCTTGAGGTCGGCCACCTCGGCCTCGCGCATCGCTTCCTGGAACTGGCCCTGGAATTCGGCGGCCATCTTGCGCGCCTTGCCCATCCACTGCCCGACCATGCGCAGCACGCCCGGCAGCTCTTTCGGGCCGATGGCGATCAGGGCCACGACCCCGATCAGGACCAGTTCACTCCACCCGATGTCGAACATGAGGTCTTCCGTTCACGCGAGGCCGCTGCCGGCCCAATCCCTTGCGCGCAGGATCGGGCCGCTACCCGCGTCTCGCGTGCTCTCTGGCTCAGACGGCCTTGCTGCCGACGTCGGAGCGCGCCGCGGTCGGCGCGGCATTGTGCTCGATGGACTTGGCCGGCTCGGCGGGCTTGTCGGCGGGCTTGTCGTCGTCCTGCATGCCCTTCTTGAACGCCTTGATGCCCTGCGCCACGTCGCCCATCAGATCCGAAATCTTGCCGCGGCCGAACAGCAGCAGGACCACTGCGATCACCAAGATCCAGTGCCAAATGCTGAGTGAACCCATCCTGCAACCCTCCAAACGCGCATGGCCGGGGACCCGGCCGATCTTTACCGAAACCTAGGCTTGGCGGGTGTCAAAAACAAGGACCAAGGCAGCGCCAATTCTCTGTTGGCGCTACGTAATCTTGCTAGTGTTAACTGGTCGCAGGTAGCCCGTGACGGGCCGGGACGTCACTCTTCAGCGCCGCCTTCGCCACCACCCTCATTGCCGCCTTCCGGCGCTTCGGGCTCGACCGCGGGCGCCAATGCGAGATCAAGGTCCTCGCCCGGTTCCAGCGGATCCTCGTCCTCACGCAGTGCCGGGTCGTCCGACGGCGTCGGCACGCTGAATCCGGTCGGCAGACGCGAATCCAGCAGGCCCGTGCCCTTCAGCTCTTCCAAGCCTGGCAGATCGCCGAGCTGTTCCAGGGTGAACTGCGACAGGAAGTCCTCGGTGGTTCCGAAGGTCAGCGGGCGGCCGGGCGTCTTGCGACGGCCGCGCGGCTTGATCCAGCCGGTCTCCAGGAGCACGTCGAGCGTCCCCTTCGACGTGACGACGCCGCGGATCTCCTCGATCTCGGCGCGCGTCACCGGCTGGTGATAGGCGATGATCGCCAGCACCTCGATCGCGGCGCGCGACAGGCGGCGGGTCTCGTGGCTCTCGCGCGTCATCAACCAGGCGAGATCGCCGGCGGTACGGAAGGTCCATTTGTTGGCGACGCGGACGAGGTTCACGCCGCGCAGGGCGTAGTCGGCCTGGAGCTGCTCAAGCGCGGCCTTGACGTCGACGCCCTCCGGCATGCGCTTGGCCAGCGTCGCGGTGTCCAGCGGTTCACTCGAGGCGAACAGCAGCGCTTCGAGCAGCCGCAATTCTTCGGGACGTGCCTGGGATTCGTTCTCCATCGGCTCGGCCTCTTCTACCCGCACTTCAGCCAGGCTTGCCATGGCAAATTCTCCTTCTTGCACTTAAGCGACCGGCGCGTCGGGCGCAGGAGCTGCGTCCGGAACCGGTTTAGGACGCCCCTTCCGGAAATAGATGGGCGCAAACGCCTCTTTCTGGTTCAGCTCGAGCTGACCTTCACGCACGAGCTCGAGCGCGGCGGCGAAGCTCGAGGCGAACACGGTGGCGCGCTGCGTCGGATCGGCGACGTGCCGGATCAGGAAGTCGTCGAGAACACCCCAATCATCCTGCTCGGTGATGCTGCCGACCAGCCGCTCCAGCGTGGCGCGCGCTTCCGCGAGCGACCACACCGTGCGCTTGGCCAGATGCACGCTCGCCAGCACGCGCGACTGGCGCTGTGCGGCATAGGCGGTGAGCAGGTCGTAGAGCGTTGCGGTGTATTTCGGATGCTTGATCTCGGCGATCTGCTCGGGCTCGCCGCGCGGGAAGATGTCGCGCTGCAATTGCGGCCTGTTCATCAGCCGGTTGGCGGCTTCGCGAATGGCTTCCAGACGGCGCAGACGGTTGGCGAGCGCAGTCGCCATCTGCTCCGCGCTCGGCCCTTCCGCACTCGGCGGCTCCGGCAGCAGCAGGCGCGACTTCAGGAAGGCGAGCCAGGCCGCCATCACGAGGTAGTCGGCGGCAAGCTCCAGCCGGATCTTTCGCGCCGCCTCGATGAAATGGAGGTACTGATCCGCCAGCGCCAGGATCGAGATCTTGGCGAGATCGACCTTCTGCTGCCGCGCCAGCGCGAGCAGCAGGTCGAGCGGGCCCTCATAGCCCTCGACGTCCACCACGAGCGCCGGCTCGCCCTCGGCGAGCTCTGCGGGCCGCCCGGTTTCAAACGATAGGATTTCTGCGGTCATGCGGATGCCGTGTTTGCCCGTGCGATCAATGCGTCCAGCTCAGTGCGCGCGGCCGCACGATCGAACGGCTGCGGCGGCTTGCGCGCCGCAAGCGCGGCTTTCGCCCGCTCCAGCGCCCTGCCCGACAATTCGGACGTCTGAGCGGCAACCTCGCGCATCTCCTCGATGTTGCCGTTGCAATGCAGGGCCATGTCGCATCCAGCCGCGAAGATGGCGCGGGTCCGCTCGGCGATCGTGCCCGCCAGCGCGTTCATCGACACGTCATCACTCATTAACAAACCCTGGAACCCGATTGCGCCACGAATCACCTGAGCAATCATTGTCGCAGAAGTCGTCGCCGGATGGGCAGGGTCGATGGCGCTAAACACAACATGTGCAGTCATGGCCATCGGCAGGTCCGCGAGCGGCCCGAACGCCGCGAAGTCGGTCCGTTCGAGTTCGTCCCGGGACGTGTCGACGGTCGGCAGCTTGAAATGGGTGTCGGCGGTGGCCCGCCCATGGCCGGGGATGTGCTTGAGGACCGGCAGCACGCCGCCCTGCTCCAGGCCGTCGGTGACCGCGCGCGCGATCGCCGCGACCTTGTCGGGCGAGGTGCCGTAGGCCCGGTTTCCGATCACGGCATCGGCCCCGGACACCGGCACGTCGGCTAGCGGCAGGCAGTCGACGGTGATGCCGAGATCGGCCAGATCGGCCGCGATCAGGCGGGCGCTGAGCCGTGCAGCGGTGAGCCCGAGCGCCGAATCAGTGTCGTACAGGGTGGAGAATACGGCGCCGGGCGGATAGACCGGCCAGTGCGGCGGCCCCAGTCGCTGCACCCGTCCGCCCTCCTGGTCGATCAGGACGGGAGCATCAGCGGTGCCTGCAACAGCTCGCAATTCCCCAACCAGCGCAGTGACTTGCGCAGGTGTCGCGACATTGCGCTTGAAGAGGATGAAACCCCATGGGCGTTCGCTGCGGATAAACTCCCGCTCGGCGGCGGTCAGTTCCGTTCCGGAAACGCCGGTAATGAAGGCCCGCGTGCTCATAAGGGCCGATTAACCCTGCCCCGCGAGGGGGTCAAGGAAACGGCCGTTAATTCCTCTGGACGAAGCAGGCGGACAGGCCTGCGGACTTCAGGCTGTTGCAGGCCTGCGTCGCTTCCTCGGCCGATCCATAGGGACCAGCGAAGGCGCGGTAGACGATGCCCTTGCCCTTGTCGGTGAGGTCGACCCGCTTGACCACCGGGGCGCGGGAGCCCAGCACGCTGCCATACTTGCTCTGAAGCACCCGGTAGGAGGCGTGAGCGCTCTCCTCAGTCTGCTGCGAAGAGACCTGTACGACGTAGCCGCCACCGCTGCTGCTGGCGGGCGCGATTTGTGTCGGGGTGGTCGCAGCCATCCTCTGCGGCGGCTCGGCAGGCGCTGCCTGCGGGGCCAGTGACATCGGCTGATTGGCGCTGGCATTGGCCGAGGTCGGCGGATTGCGCGGCACGGCAGGTGCCGCGGGCGCTGCGACGGGCTTCGGCGCCGTTGCCGCAGACTTGGCGGCCGCGGCTTGCGGCGCCGCGCTATCGGTCTGATCGCCCCGCACGGCCACGGTCCTGATCGCGCGCGGCGAATTGTTCGGCATCGTACCGTTGCTCGGCACTGGACCAGCGCTCGGCGGCACCGCGGAGGGCGAGACGCTCGCTACCGACGGCGGATTGGCGTTCTGGTTCAGCGGCGGGAACACCACGCGGGGACCGCTGGCCTTGGCGTTGACGTCGACCGGCGCCTCTTCGCGCGGCACGATCTTCTCGGAGCCGTCGCCGCTCGCCATCCGATCCGGCACCTTGGCCGAGGAGTCCGCCGGCGCAGGCACGATCTTGGTCGGCGTGTTATCGGCCCGGATGACCGGCGGCTCGCCGCTGCGGGGCGAACCGACATAGGTCTTGTAGGCGAAGGCCGCGCCCGTGCCGACGACAGCGAGCGCGAGGATCGCCGCGACCGTCATCATGCCGCCGCGCTGCTTCTTCGGTGCATCCTCGTCGAGGTCGGCTTCGGGATAGTCGCTCTGGAATGCGTAGGGATCATCAGGATAGGCGGGATCGCGCTGATAGTCCTGCTCGCCCGCCTCCAGCCGTCCGTAGAGCGCATCGTCGTAACGCGACGGATCGGGCTGCTGATACGGCTCCTGATAGGCTTGCTCGTGGTGGGCCTGACCCGGCTGCTGGTAGGCCTGATCCTGGTAGGCTTGAGCCTGATGAGCGTGATCCTGGTAACCGTGATCGGGATAGGCCTGCGGCGGATGGTAATCAGGCGCAGGCGCGGCCGGCTGGGCTGAATAGCGATGCAGCGGATGAACCGGGCTCACAGAGACGGGATAATCGGGCTCGGGAGCCTGCTGCGGCTGCACGTTGGCGCGCCGAATCCATGATGGCGGCCCGGACGGAAGCGGCGGAGCCTGCTCGGCATAGTCCTGCTGATAGCCGTCCTGCGAATAATTGTCGTCCTGATAGCTCTTGGTGGACGCCGGCGCTGCCTGCGGACGGACACTGGGCGGCGACTGCGCAGCGAACGGATCGGTCTGACCGATCAGGCGGGCGAGCTCGGCCAAGGGATCGCTTTCCGTCTTCCCATGATGGTCGCCGCCGCGACCATAGTCATCGGAAGGAAACGGTCTGTCGTGATATCGTTCGGCCATCGTGATGATGCGTCCCTTCGGGAAAACCGCGCGCCCCTCGACCAAGGCACGGCTTTCGACCCACAAGGCTGTCAACCAAGTCTAAGCGGTCCGGCTTCTGCCGGTTACCCCCGAATTCCCCTTAAGTAGTTCGCCCCAAACTACCGCATCTCGTCCGGAGCATGGACGCCGAGGATGGCAAGGCCCGATGCCAGGACAGAGACGACGCCCTGGACCATTGCCAGTCGCGCCTTTGTAAGATCTGCATCATTATTGATAATGAAGCGTAAATAGGGCAAATCGCGCCCCTTCGTCCAAAGTGCGTGAAATTCGCTGGCTAAATCATAGAGATAAAAGGCAATTCGGTGCGGCTCATGGGCCGCGGCGGCGGCTTCCAGCATGCGCGGATAAATTGCGAGGCGCTTGAGAAGATCGAGCTCGACGGGGTCGGACAGCCGTTCCACCGCCGACTCACTGAGCCAGGCGATGCGCTTTTCAGTGTCCTCCGGCAGTTCCGGGAACACCTCCGCCCGGGCGTTGCGGAAGATCGAATGGCCGCGGGCGTGGCCGTACTGGACGTAGAACACCGGGTTGTCGCGCGACTGTTCCATGACCTTGGCGAGGTCGAAGTCGAGCACCGCGTCGTTCTTGCGATAGAGCATCATGAAGCGGACGGCGTCCTGGCCGACCTCATCCACCACCTCACGCAGAGTGACGAAGTCCCCGCTACGCTTGGACATTTTCACGGGCTCGCCGTTGCGCAGCAACTTCACGAGCTGGACGATCTTGACGTCGAGCTCGCCCTTGCCTGACGTCGTCGCCTTCACCGCCGCATGCATGCGTTTGATGTAGCCGCCGTGGTCGGCGCCCCAGACGTCGATCATCTCGGCAAAGCCGCGGTCGAACTTGTTCTTGTGGTAGGCGATGTCGGAGGCGAAGTAGGTGTAGGAATTGTCCGACTTGATCAGCGGACGATCGACGTCGTCGCCGTAGGCGGTCGCCTTGAACAGCAACTGCTCGCGGTCTTCCCAATCCTCGACCGGCGCGCCCTTCGGCGGCGGCAGGCGGCCCTCGTAGATGTCGCCCTTGGCCTTCAGGAAATCGATGGTCTCGGCAACCCGGTTGTTGCCGGTCTCGATCAGCGAGCGCTCGGAGAAGAAGACATCGTGGCGGATGTTGAGCGCGGCGAGATCGTCCTTGATCTCGTCCATCATCATCGCGATCGCCTTGGCGCGCACCGTCGGCAGCCACTGCGTCTCGCTCATCGCGAGCAGCTTGTCGCCGTGCTCCTTCGCCAGCGCCTGCCCGACCGGCTTCAGATAGTCGCCGGGATACAGCCCTTCCGGGATCGCGCCGATGTCCTCACTGAGCGCTTCGCGATACCGGAGAAACGCAGAGCGCGCGAGCACGTCGACCTGAGCGCCGGCATCGTTGATGTAGTACTCGCGCGTGACGTCATGGCCGCCGAACTGGAGCAGGCTCGCCAGCGCATCGCCGAACACGGCGCCGCGGCAATGGCCGACATGCATCGGCCCGGTCGGATTGGCCGAGACGTACTCGACATTGACCTTGGAGCCGCCGCGGACGCGGCCGTAGTCGCTCCCCTCTCGCAGAACGGTGCGCAGCGCCTCGGCCCAGGCCACCGGCTTGAGCGTCAGATTGATGAAGCCGGGGCCGGCGACGTCGACCTTGGCGATCAGTTCATCGGCGCGGAGCCGCTCGGCGATCTGCTCGGCGAGATCGCGCGGCTTTGCCTTTGCCTCTTTCGCAAGCACCATTGCGGCGTTGGTCGCCATGTCGCCATGGGAGGCATCGCGGGGCGGCTCGACCACCACGCGCGAGAAATCGATGCCCTCGGGCCAGTTGGCGTCCGCCGCGAGCGCGCGGCAGGCGGCGTGCACGCGTGCGAGCACGTCGGCGAACAAATGCAGGGATGAGGATGTCTGGGGCATGGGCGCCGCCTAACGCAAATCCGGGGTCGAGTCAAAAAGCCGCTGGTGCTCGGTCAGGGCGAAACGGTCGGTCATTCCGGCAATGAAATTGCCGATCCGCCGGGCCCGGTCGCCCTCATTGTCCGCCTCCGCCCCCGTGAGCCATTCCGGCGGCAGCTCGGCCGGCGATGTCAGGTATTTGGCGAACAGGTCAAACAGGATCTGCTCCGCCTCCCCCATCACCCGCATCACCCGCTTGTGGCGGTACATGTGCTGATAGAGAAAGCGCTTGATGGCGGCTTCCTCCTCGGCGACCGCGGCCGGGAACGCGATCAGCGCCCTGCTCTGCTGGCGCACGTCCTGGGCCGATTGCGGCTTGACGGCATTGAGGTTCTTCTGCGCCTCCGCAAACACCGCGCCGATCAGGTGCGAGATCAGCTCGCGTACCAGCTCAGCGCCGCGCCTGACGTCTTCGAGATCGGGATAATGGGCCGAGGTCTCAGTGATGATCTCCGCGGTGAGCGGCATCACCTTGAGGTCGTCGAGATGGAACAGGCCGGCGCGCAGGCCATCGTCGATGTCGTGGGCGTCATAGGCGATGTCATCGGCGATCGCGGCAACCTGCGCCTCCAACGAGGCGAAGCTCCACAATTCGAGATCGTAGGTCTTGATGTAGTCGGCGATGCCGACGGGGACGCCGTGCTCGCGATAGCGCCCGACCGGCGCGCCGCTGCGGTCGGTCAGTGGGCCGTTGTGCTTGACGATGCCCTCCAGCGCCTCCCAGGTCAGGTTCAGGCCGTCGAATTCGGGATAGCGGTGCTCCAGCGCGGCGACAACGCGAAGCGTCTGGGCGTTGTGGTCGAAGCCGCCGAACGCCTTCAGGCAGGCATCCAGGGCCCGCTCGCCGGCATGGCCGAACGGCGGATGGCCGAGATCATGGGCGAGCGCCAGGGTTTCCGTGAGGTCTTCGTCCAGCCCGAGCTGTCGCGCCAGCGCCCGGGCGATCTGCGCCACCTCCAGCGAATGGGTCAGGCGGGTGCGGTAATGGTCGCCCTCATGGAACACGAACACCTGGGTCTTGTACTTGAGGCGGCGGAACGCGGTGGAATGGATCACCCGGTCGCAATCCCTCCGGAACGGGCTGCGGGTCCGGCTCGGTGGCTCCGCGACCAGCCGGCCGCGGCTGCGATCGGGATCGCAGGCATAGGGCGCGCGGGGGGCTGCCATTCCGACGGACACGGCGAATTTAGTCCCGATCCATTTGATTCTGCGTATGGTGGCACTTAACTATGTCGGACGCGGGATACCAACTGAATTGGGCAAGTGAACCTGGTATGACGCGGGACTATCGGAGACCAGCAATGACCACTGCCGTGACCATCAGCGACCGCGCCGCACGCCGGATTGGGGAGATCCTCAAGGGCGAAGGCACAGGTGCGATGCTGCGCATCTCCGTCGAGGGTGGCGGCTGCTCCGGCTTCCAGTACAAGTTCGACATCGACCGCGACCGCACCGACGACGATCTCGTGATCGAGCAGGACAATGCGGTGGTGCTGGTCGATTCCGCCTCCCAGCCGTTCCTGGCGGGCTCGCAGGTCGATTTCGTCGATGACCTGATCGGCGCCTCGTTCCGCGTCAACAATCCGAACGCGACGGCATCCTGCGGCTGCGGGACCAGCTTCTCGATCTGACGGGCTTCAAGCGCCCGTCATCTGCCTTTCCTCGTCCGTCCATTCCACGTCAACCGGCATGAGCTCCGGCTGAAGCGGCGCGTCTTCCGACATCGTGTGGCCGTCCAGCGCCCGCAGCAAGGCTGCGACCAGCGCCGGCTTGCGCAAGGGCTTTGCCAGAAAGTCCGACATGCCCGCCTCGCGGCAGATCTTGACGTCCTCGGGGAAGGCATTGGCGGTCAGCGCAACGATCGGTAAGGCGTCGAAGCGGCCGCCTTGCGCGCGGATCGCGCGGGTGGCTGCAAGGCCGTCCATGTCGGGCATGCGGACGTCCATCAGCACGACATCGTAATCGCCCTCTGAGGCCGCCGCGACGGCCTGGACACCGTCGGTCACGACCTTCAGCTCGACATCGAAGGCACCCAGCATCTTGCTCACGACCATGCGGTTGACCGCATCGTCCTCGGCGACCAGCACCTTGAGCGGCCGGTCGAGCCCAACGATGCGCGCCTTGAGTGCTTCGGCCTCGTCGGCGCCGGCCGCCTGGTCGGATGCCTGCGCCTGGCTCCATGGCAGCACCAGCGTGAAACGGAAGGTCGAGCCCTCGCCCGGCATCGAGGTGACGCCGATGGTGCCGCCCATCTGCTCGATGATGCGTCGCGAGATCGCAAGCCCCAGCCCGGTGCCGCCGAAGCGGCGGCTGATCGAGGCGTCGGCCTGGGCGAAGTCGCTGAACAGCTGGCCGACCTTCTCGGGCGCGATACCGATGCCGCTGTCGGTCACGGTCCATTCGACCGTGGCGAGCAGGTCGCGGCGCGCCTGGCAGGTCGCAGCGATCGTCACCTCGCCTTCATCGGTGAACTTCACCGCGTTGGAGGCAAGGTTGAGCAGCACCTGGCGGATGCGCGCGATGTCGCCGCGCAATGTCGGCGGCAGGTTCGGATCGAGCTCGACCTTGACCGCGATCCCTTTGCCCTTGGCGCTCGCGCGCGCGACCGTCGCAACGGTTTCGACCAACGCCTGCGGCGCGAAGTCGATCGCCTCGAACTGGAAGCGGCCCGCCTCGAGCTTGGAGAGGTCGAGGATGTCGTTGAGGATGCGCTGGAGATTGTCGCCGGACTCGCGGATCGTGGTGACCGCCTCGCGCTGCTCCGGATCGAGCTTGGTTTCGAGCAGCATGCTGGCGAGGCCGAGCACACCGTTCATCGGCGTGCGGATCTCGTGGCTCATGACTGCAAGGAAATCCGACTTGGCGCGGCTCTCGGCCTCGGCCTTTTCGGCGCGCCAGCGCTCGGTGACGTCGCGGCCGAAACCGCGATAGCCCAAAAATTGCCCGTCGCGGTCATAGGCCGGCTTCGCGGTCAGCGACCACAGTCGCGCCTCGCCGCCGGCGACGACCTTGAGGTTCATCTCGTGCAGAGGCTCGGCATGCTCCATCAGGCCGACGACGTTGTAGGCGGCCGCCTTGTCTTCTGGGCACAGCATGTCGAGCACGTCGGCGAACAGCGATCCTTTCAGCAGCGGAAGCGGTAGCTGCGCGACGTCGGCGAAGCGCTCAGGCACGTCGACCAGATGGCCTTCGGCGTCGGTCTGCCACAGCCAGTCGCTGGCGGTCTCCTGAAAGTCTTTCAGCAGCAGCGAAATGATCTCGGTCTGTCGCTCGAGCTCGAGCCGGGCCTTGAGGTTGTCGAGGAACAGATTGCCATGCGAGACGATGTTGCGCGCCATGAAGAACGCGAACAGCAGCAAGAACACGGCGGTCACCAGATACGGCCCAGTGCCGCAGAGCAGCAGCGCGCCGGCGCAGGCGACCGTCATGGTGGCGAGATAGACGAGGCCGGCGCGCGGGAAGGTCGACAATGTGAAGGCGCCGCCCGACATCATGCCCACCATCAGGCAGGCCAGGAGGAGCTGGCTGGTCGGCTCGATGCGGCTGAACAGCGCCAGCGGCAGCGTGCCCCAGATCGCGGCGAGGAAGAACGCCTGCCGCAGCATCTGACGCGCGGCGCGCGGCGAGGCCTCCTGCGGCGGGTTCTGGTGCGAGCGGCGCCAGGCGCGCACGGCCAGCGAGGCGGTGACGGCAAGGGTCGTGCCCCAGATCGCGAGGAAATCGTTCCAGCCCCTGCCCCAGAACAGGATCAGCACGATGGCGACTTTGAGCATGGTGACGGCCATCGTCACCGGGATGGCCCGCGCCACCGCGTCGATCTGCTTGGCGCGGATCCGGCGCAGCTCGCGCTCGCTGAGCCCGGCGGTCAGGCCGTCCTCGATCTCGAAGCCCCCGAGCCAATGCAGGAACGCGCCGACCAGGCCGTCGCGCGGCTCAGTCTGTCCCAACGATTTATCCGGCCATCCCATCCGCGGAACCTTTTCCGTATCAATGGCCTGCGCCCTGCTTAAGCCGGGTTAATTTTGTGGGAGATTTTGCGGCGTCCTTGACGGGCGTGTTTGCAGTTTGTTCTAACCATGGCCCTTGGTCTGGAGCCTCGCCGACATGCCCATCAGAGTTGCCACCTGGAACGTGAACTCGGTCCGGCAGCGGATCGACCTGCTGCTGACCTGGCTGAAGGAATGCCAGCCGGACATCGTCTGCCTCCAGGAGATCAAGTGCGTTGATGAGGCCTTCCCGCGGCTGGAGATCGAGGCGCTCGGGTACAACGTGGTCACGCACGGTCAGAAGACGTTCAACGGCGTCGCCCTGCTCTCAAAACTCCGGTTCGACGAGACCAAGTCTGGGCTCGCCGGCGACGACGAGGACGTCCATGCCCGCTTCCTCGAAGGCGTGGTGACGCTCAAGCGTGGCGTCTTGCGCATCGCCTGCCTCTATCTGCCCAATGGCAATCCGGTCGGGACCGAGAAATATCCTTACAAGCTCAAATGGATGTCGCGGCTTCTTGAGTATTCGAAGGAGCGCCTCAAGACCGAGGAGCCGCTGATCCTCGCCGGCGACTTCAACGTGATTCCGCATGCCCGCGACGTCCACAATCCCGCGGCCTGGACCGAGGACGCGCTGTTCAAGGCCGAGACGCGCGAGAGCTTCCAGTCCCTGCTCGGCCTCGGCCTCACCGATGCCCTGCGGGCCGTGACCGACGAGGGCGGGCTCTACACCTTCTGGGACTACCAGGCCGGGGCCTGGCAGAAGAACCAGGGCCTGCGCATCGACCATCTGCTGCTGTCACCGCAGGCCAGCGACAAGCTCGCCAATGTCGGCATCGACAGCTATGTGCGCGGCTGGGAGAAGCCGTCGGATCACGTGCCAGTGTGGGCGGATCTGGATCTGGAGGCGGCGTAAGCGGCGAGATGGTGGGCACGGCGCCAAGGCGCCTTTGCCCACCCTACGGGACCATACTTACTCCCTACGGCCCTGCACCCACTGTTCCAGCATTTGCAGGCACATGGCGCGATCGTCGTCGGAGGCCTTGGCGAAGGCGCGGTTGTAGCTTTCCTTGATCCAGGTCTCATCGGCGCCGGCGCTGTCACGCGCCAGGGTCAGCCACATGAGGCCGCGCGCGGCCTGCCGCGGCAGGCGGTCGCCGTTGAACAACATCTGGCCGAGCAGCGCCTGGGCCTCGTGCTGGCCCTTCTGGGCGGCAAGGCCGAGCCAGCGTGCGCCGTAGCGGAAATCCTCGCGCGAGGCGTCCGGCGTCTTCAGATACAGCCGGGCGAGATCGTACTGTGCATCCGCATTGCCGAAATAGGAGGCCGCGTAGGAGAACATCTCCCGCGCCCGGTCCTGGTCGGGCTTGACCTTGGAGTTCGGGATACCGCTCAGATAGTAGCGGCCGAGCGCGACGAAGGCATTGGCCACGACCTGCGCCTGCGGTGCCGACGGGCTGTCCTCGGCATGCGCATTGGCGATCCGGCTGAAATATTCGAAGGCGCGGACATCGTCCTGGGCCACGCCGTCGCCATTGGCGTACATGCGGCCGAGCTTCCACTGCGCGATGGGGTGACCGCCTTCGGCGGCATATTGCAGTGCGCTGAGGCTGGTCTCCTGAGGCGCAGTCACCGGCGCCGGCACCTTGCTGCGCACAGCGGGCGCGGCACCCGGCAAGGTGGTCACGACAGGGATGGTGGCATCCTTGTTGACCGGCGCGCCGTCGAAGGCGAGCGCCGGCGCGGCCAGCGCACCGGCCCCCAACACAAACGCAACAATGGCACGCCTAGATGTCCGCATAGCACTGTTTCTCGTGCGCGCCGCCCGGATGGGTTACTGCCCCCCCGACCGCTGGTCCAACCTGCTGAGCATACTTCCAGAGCGCACCCGACGTGTGATTAGTCGCGCGAGCGCTCCATTTGGTCTTGCGCTGAGCGAGCTCAGCGTCACTCAATTTTACGTTAAGGGTACCGGCGTCCGCATCGATCTCGATGATGTCCCCGTCCTCGAGCAGCCCGATCGGGCCGCCGACCGCCGCCTCCGGCCCGACATGGCCGATGCAGAAGCCGCGGGTGGCGCCGGAGAAGCGGCCGTCGGTGATGAGCGCGATCTTGCCGCCCATGCCCTGGCCGGTCAGCGCCGCGGTGGTCTGGAGCATTTCCCGCATGCCGGGACCGCCCTTCGGCCCCTCGTAGCGGATCACGATGACTTCGCCTTCGCGATAAGTGCGCTTCTGGACCGCCTCGAAAGCATCCTCCTCACGGTCGAAGCACCTGGCCGGACCGGTAAACTTGAGGTTGGACATTCCCGCGACTTTCACGATCGCACCTTCTGGCGCCAAATTGCCCTTCAGACCGACCACACCGCCTGTCACGGTGATGGGCTTGTCTGCCGGGTGCACCACGTCCTGGTGCGGATTCCATTTCACGCTTTTGAGGTTTTCGGCGATCGTTCGACCGGTGACCGTAATGCAGTCGCCGTGGAGAAATCCGTTGTCGAGCAGCGTCTTCATCAGAAGCGGTATGCCACCTACTTCAAACATGTCTTTGGCGACATAACGGCCACCCGGCTTCAAATCCGCGACATAAGGTGTCTTTTTGAAGATTTCGGCGACGTCGAATAAGTCAAACTTAATGCCGGCCTCGTGCGCGATCGCCGGCAGGTGCAACGCAGCATTGGTCGAGCCGCCGGAGGCGGCGACCACGGCGGCGGCATTCTCCAGCGCCTTGCGGGTGACGATGTCGCGCGGCCGGATGTTCTCGGCGATCAGGTCCATCACCTTCTCGCCCGCCGTCATGCAGAAGGCGTCGCGGATCTCATAGGGGGCCGGAGCACCGGCGGAGTAAGGCAGCGCGAGGCCAATGGCTTCCGAGACGGTTGCCATGGTGTTGGCGGTGAACTGCGCGCCGCAGGCGCCCGCCGACGGGCACGCCACGCGCTCGATCTCGTCGAGGTCCTCGTCCGACATGGCGCCGACCGAGTGCTTGCCGACCGCCTCGAACATGTCCTGCACTGTAACCTGCTGCCCGCGGAAATTGCCGGGCAGGATCGAGCCGCCGTAGATGAAGATCGAGGGCACGTTGAGACGGACCATCGCCATCATCATGCCCGGCAGCGACTTGTCGCAGCCGGCAAGCCCGACGAGCGCATCATAGGCGTGGCCGCGCACGGTCAGTTCGACGGAGTCGGCGATGCATTCGCGCGACGGCAACGAGGAGCGCATGCCGTCATGGCCCATGGCGATGCCGTCGGTCACGGTGATGGTGCAGAACTCACGGGGCGTGCCGCCTCCCGATGCGACGCCCTTCTTCACCGCCTGCGCCTGGCGCATCAGGGCGATATTGCAGGGAGCGGCCTCGTTCCAGCAGGAGGCGACGCCGACGAAGGGCTGGTGGATCTGCTCGGTGGTCAGACCCATGGCGTAGAAGTAGGATCGGTGCGGCGCGCGCGCAGGGCCTTCCGTCACGTGACGGCTCGGCAGCCTCTGCTTGATGTCGGTCTTCGCGTCCATCGCAAACCAGTTTCCCCGGCCAACCCTTTCAGACCCGAAAAATCAGAGCCAAGATTTGAATCGACCAAGATTCGAATCGACCCTTGGATTTCCCGTCGCCTTGTTCGGACCGCCGCTGTCTCTCAAACTTTAGAGCGATTTTATTCATGTTCAGGTGTGGCCAAAAAGCGGCGCCGATGCGAACGGCCGGTGGTGAGAGTTAAATCCGCCGTGAGTGTTGCGCGGACAGCACAATCGTTACCGGGAAGACACGAATTGGCTTACCGCGATACCCTCACAAAGATGACAATCCACAACTTGAGATTTTATGACACGAAGAGCACGCCCGGCTTCGGCGCAATGATCGCGTATTCGCATTGAGTCGATTCCTCACCGTTAGTGCCGTAGGCCGGGCAAAGGCGCAAAGCGCCGTGCCCACCATCTCTCCACCCTACGATGCTGGATTGCTTCGCTGCGCTCGCAATGACGGAGTACAGCATCTGAGGTAGAGCGCAGGGAAACCCGTCGACTCTCGTGAACGCCCAAGCATGATGGGTTTCGCTTCGCTCTACCCATCCTACGGCACTGTCATTCCCCGCCACCGGGTCTCGCCTTCGGCGAGCCCGATGACAGGCTCCGGCGGGGAATCCAGTACGCCGCGGCCTATCGATTCAATCACGACCGGCCCGGAATACTGGATCGCCCGGTCTGCGCCGGGCGATGACAGCGAGTGTGTAGTTGCAGACACGCGTACTCGCCCTCGCGGCGCAATTCGCCCGAGCTTGCTTGATCTCTCACGGCTCTGAACTGGCCAACTTGCAGCATCGTCTTACTTCTTGAGAATGCCGACGTCGGTGTTGCCCAACTTCTCTATGGCGCGATTGGCGGCGGGCGTATCCACCGCGTTGTCGTGCGACGTTGGAGCCTGAGTAACCGAAGAAGCATCCACGTCGCCGCCGGTCGTCGTGTGACTAAGCGCGTTGCCGACGTTCGGAGTGGAGGAGCCCGCAGTGCCGCTTAGGGTATGCCCGGTCGAAAGCGTGCCGCCCTCATAACCCGTGGACCCAGTCGCCGAAGTTCCGCGCGCCGCCGAGCCGCTACTGCTCGATCCACCCGCAGTCTGGGCCGAAGCGAGCGAAGAGCCGCCAACGAGTAAGATCAAGACAACGGCCATGTGGTTCATCGGGCGGTTCTCGAAATGAATAACCGCTCAATGAGTTGCACGTCCGATTGTTCCGCACCGGCTACCGCTCCCCCGGGCCATCACGTTGACGGCGGATTGCTGGCCGAAATCTTCGTCATCCGCGACGCGACGGATGTTTTTCCCGACGGGCAGCACGCCCTGATACGACGAGATGCCCGTCCTGAACGAACCAGGATTATTTCCTGTGCATGTGTCCGGACTGCGCTTCGAATCTGGCGACCGGCCGATCGAGTTGCCAGAGCTCCACATCATGGCTGTCGACGAGTTTCGCGGCACGAGAGATCGCCGATTCATCGTCGGTGCAATCCATTTGAACCACGCCGATCGGTACGCTGTGGCGTCCCACCACAAGTGCGCGATATGCCGGCATCCTGACCTCCGAAAAAGAGTTGCAGCTCCACGTCAGAACATGACGTCGGGCAAATCTGAATTCGATAGGAATGGGACCGCCAGTTTGTAGAGGCGGCATAGTGGCCCCAGCGGTCCTATGCGGAGCCTATACGATCGGGACCGCGCTCATCTCGAAATCATATCGCGACCCGCAACATATCGAGCCGGTCACGCCAGTCCGCGTGACGCATCGCAGGGAATGCGAACCGCGCGACGGTGTGGCGTGCCGCCACGAACCATCCCGCAAGATTCGGCCTGCCCTGCCAGGCAACAACAACCGAACCGGTGTACTCATGTCTACCTCAGAGGTCAGCGACAGGATCATTGAACCCATGATCGCGCTCGCAGGCTGCTCGCCCCGGCAGCGCATTGTCGTGGTCGGCGCGAAGAGCATGGAACTGATGATGGATCTGCAAAGGCGCGGATATTTTCTGGCTGCCTCGGCCGGCAATTGCGGCCTCCCGGCCGCCCAGTACGACGCAGCCCTCGTGGACTGGCGACGACGCCCGCTCAGCGCGCTCGATGCGGCGATGGATTGGCTCGACGGCTTCCTTGGCCCCCGTGCCGTGCTGGTGATCTGGCTCGACGCGCAGAAATCGCAAGCAAAGGACATCTTCGCGCCGCGGTGGCGAAGCGTGGCTTCGTCGTCCTGCAGGGCGCCGAACATCCATGCGGCAGTGCCCTGCTCGCGCGACGGTCGCAAGCCTATCCGATGCAAGAGGCGGCATAGGCACGCTGTCGATCATGGAGAGGGCGGAGCAGCCCCGCGGCTTGATCCTGCCGTTCCCTGATCCGTTCTCCCTCATCGATCTCTTGGAGACCTCTCCCATGTTGAAGTCGAGGATACGGCGCGCCGTCATACGCGAGTGGATGGCACGTGCGCCCGAGCAGCGGCGGTCGCTTCAGCAGGCCCTCGCCTTCGCAAGAGATGCGAGCGCGAGGCACAGGCTGCCACGCAGCCGCCAGTCGCCATGCGGCATGATCATGCAATGGTTGAAGCCGCGCACGGGACGCGGCTAGCCGAAGCCGCCGGCGGGTTGATGGACGCCCTCACCATCTTCGGATTGCTGTCGGCCAGCGCGATGCTGCACACTTGAGCCGCGAAGTCGCCAAATGCGGGTCGGCTTACCGCTCAGCTCCGCCCCCGCGGACGCTGGGCCTGGGCCCAGGCGACGGCGACGTCGGGTGGCGGAACCTCGATGCGCTTGATCGGGGTCAGTTCGCCGGACGCGGAGACGATGGCGGTCTCCTCGCGGCGGCAGCGCGGGCACACGAAACGGACCTCGTGCGGGGACGCCGTCCAGCTCGAACGTTTCAGATTGGCCGCCATCGGCCAGGCGTCGCAATGCGAGCATGACACCAGGAACCGACCAGGATCGAGCATACCCATTCCATAGGACTCCGCATCCTGCCCGCCCCTTCAATGATTAACCCATGTGAATCGTTCCGGTGGCGGGACACCGTCAGCAGCTGCCGGCCGCACCGATCGGCGGCTCAGTGTGCGCCCTTGAGAGTGCAGGAGGTGGTGCAGGTCACGGTCTTGCCGTGCTCGCACGCCTTGCAGGCGGCAACGCACTGGTTCATGTCGCGGGGATTGAAAGAGCTGTAGGTCCGCATCGGGCACGCCGGCGTCGAGCCAGTGATATCCTGCTCCTGATTGCAGGCCGCCATCATCAGCGCGAAGATGATCACCGCAAGAAGGCGCATGCGATTGCCCCAGGAGCGATCGGCAAAGGACGTCATCAAGGCTCGCTGCATCACAACGGGCCCCCGCGTTGCCGCTGCGAGCAATCGCGAACCGCGACGCTCACATCCAGCAAGGATGCGCGCCAAACATTAAGAACGGATTGCCGCCCGCGTCAGGCCACAGCCCTGGTCGCGATCGCCTGCCGTGTGTCCAGCGCCAGCTGGCGATACTGTTCCGAGAGTTTCAGATAGAACTCGCGCTTGGCGCTGTCCGTGGCGAGCTTGGTGATCAACTCGCATTCGGCGGTGAGCGTCTCGAACCGTTCCAGCCTGTCCTGAAGTTCTGTCATCGGCGTGTCCCCATCAAACGCCTTAGGGACAGCAAACCTAAGCCCGGGAAATAGGTCACGGCGAACATCGTTATGAAGTAGAATCAATTATTCCGGCGCCGCCGCTATTTCTGCTCCAGCCGCCATGCGCCGTCCCATCCCTCATCCGGCGGATCGGTCTCGAACTGCGCGATGCGGCCGAGCAGCGTGCGTGACGGGCCGTCCCCAGGGACGGCTTCGAGCGCCGCATTGAAGGCGGCACGCGCCTCGTCGAAGCGGCGCGCACGGTAGGCGGCGAGACCTTCGGCGTAGTGCGCGCGCAGGCTCGCTTGCGCGCCGGTGAGCGCGCCGGCCCGTGCCATCACCTCGAAGATCGCTTGCGGGAGGGTCTGGCCCACGACCGCGAGACGGTCGATCTCGCGCAGCTCAAGCTGCTCGCTGATCGCCTCCGCGGTCGCCTGCGCGATCAGGATGCGGGTGCCGTAGGTCTTGTTGACGGCCTCGAGCCGGGAGGCGAGGTTCACCGCGTCACCCATCACCGTGAAGCTCATCATCAGCTCGGAGCCGATGCTGCCGGTCAGGACCTCGCCGGTGGCGATGCCGATCCGCAGGTCGCACGGCGCCGGCATGGCGCGGATGCCGAGCAGGTCAGGCAATTGCCGCTGGAGCGCAGGCACCTGCTCTGCCATGTCGATGGCGGCAAGGCCGGCGAGCAGCGCGGGCTCGTCCTCCTCGATGAAGGGCGGGCCCCAATAGGCCATGATGGCGTCGCCGATATATTTGTCGATGACGCCGCGATTGCTCCTGATCGGGCCGGACATGACGGTGAAATAGTGGTTCATCACCTTGACGAGGCCGCGCGGGGTCATGCCCTCGCTCATCGAGGTGAAGCCGCTCATGTCGCAGAACATGATGGTCATGACCCGGCGCTGGCCGTCGATGGAGACCTCCGGGCGGTCGATCAGCCCCTGCACCACCTTCGGGTCGATGTAGCGGCCGAAGGTCTCGCGGACACGCTCGTTGTGCCGGAGCTGCTCGACCATGCGGTTGAAGGCGGCGGCGAGCTCGCCGATCTCGTCCTTTGTCGAGACCGTGATGGGCTTGTCGAAGCGGCCGGCCTCGACCTCGCGGGTGCCGGCAAGCAGGAGCCGCACCGGCCGCGTGATGCCGCTGGAGACCAAAAGCGCGAAGACAAAGCCGACGACCGCTGCGAGCAAGGTCACGATGCCCGAGATGATGATCGCCTGATGCTGCCGACCGACCACCGTCGACGTTGAGGCAAAGACCTGCTTGAGCATGTCGCCACGAATGCCGTCGATCCTCTGATTGAACTGGTCGCGCAGGGCGTCGAGATGCTCCAGCGTGCCGCGCGCCTCCGGCATCTGCTTGGCATCGATCTGCTTGAGGAGCCTTGCGTGGTCCTCGTTCATGCCGTGACGCAACTCGGAGACAGCGGTTTCGATGCGGGTGTCGATCCGCGCCAGCGCGGCATTGTCCGAGGGCGTCCTGCTATCGTCGATGATCGCGTTGATGTGGCTGCGCGCGTCCGAGGTCTCCTGCTCGATCCTGCGGTCGGCTTCCTCGAACTCCTTCAGCCGCGCCGCATAGGCCTCCTCGTCCGGGGCCTCCTGCATCTTCATCATGACCATGCGGCGCAGCGCCACCGACCGCTCCAGCGAGCGGATGTTGGCGCGCGCCAGATCGCCATAGGCCGGGATGTAGCGGTTGGTCAGCTCGTCCAGGAGGACGCCGACCTGGCTCGACATCACCATCGACAGGATCGAGGTGACCAGCATCAGGACGATCAATCCGAGGGCGATGCCGACGATCTTGCGCCGGATCGTCTGGTTGAAAAGCGGCATGAGGGACAAAGTGCTGAAGGGACGGATGGAACTCAATATACCGGATTTGGCGGCGGGAATACGAGCAATCCGGCCCTTCATGGCGCCGCCAGCAGCCGCAACCGTCGCGCGAGCCCCATTCGTTAACAAAGGTTAAAGACGGTGACTTTTCCGCCATTTCGGAAGTTCCCGCCTGCATCCGTATTTTGCCGCATTGTTGCGTGAGCGTGAGGAATGCGAAACGATGTCGTGGCATCGTGTCGTCCTTGATTCTCAAGCCGCATGTCGTCGCGGACCTTGGTTTGTAGTGGTTTCGCAGGGGGACCATCCAATGAACCAGTGCCTACGCTCGCTCGCGTGTGTCGTTGCCGTGGCCGCGATGGCCTTCTTTCCCGCCGAATTGGCGGCGAAGAGCAGTCACAAATCATCTGCGCCGAAGAAGACGCATGAGGCGAAGGCCGGCAAACAGCGCCACACCGCGGCCAAGTCGCGGCACGGCAAGCATGCCGAGGCCAAGCGCAAATCGAAGAAGCAGGACGACGAGCCCGCGGACAAGCCGGCTCCGCCGCCGCTGACCGGCGATCTCGCGGCGCTCAAGGACGCGATCGACCTCGCCCGCAAGGGCAAGGCGGATGATGCGAACGCCGCGCGCGACCGCATCGCTGATCCCGCCGGACAAAAGCTCGCCGACTGGTTCATGCTGCGTCATTCCGAGAGCACCGCGCCTTTCAAGCGCTACGCCGGCTTCCTCGCCGCCAATCCGGACTGGCCGAGCAGCGCGCTGCTGCGCCGCCGCGCCGAAGCGCGGCTGTGGCAGGAGAAGAGCGACGCGGCCACCGTGCACAAATTCACGCTGGACCGGCCGACCAGCGCCAAGGGCAAGTTTGCGCTGGCCCGCGTGCTGCTGAGCGAAGGCGACACCGACCGGGCCGCACGGCTGGTGCGTGAGGCCTGGCGCGGTGATGAATTGTCCGAACGCAGCGAGGAGGATTCCTACGAGGCATTCCGCGATCTCCTCACCGCTGAGGATCATCGCGCGCGCATGGACAAGCGCCTCGGCGCCAAGGACTATGGCGCTGCGCGGCGCGCGGCAAAACGGCTCGGCGAGGATGCGCTCGCGATCGTCAAGGCCTGCGCCGCCGTCACCGGCAAGGCCAACAAGGCCAAGGACTATCTCGACGACGTGCCGGCGGAGGCGCGCGGCGATCTCGGCTATGTGCTGTGCCGCGCGCAGTGGCATCTCCAGAAGGACCGGATCGACGACGCGGCCGAGGTGATCCTCGCCGCCGCGCCCGGCATGATGACCGCGCAGGACACCGACGCCTGGTGGCGCGAACGGCGCCTGCTGGCGCGCAAGCTGCTCGACCAGGGCAAGTCAAAGACCGCCTACGACGTGGTGCGCACGGCTGCGGTGCCGGCGATGGAGGTCTACCGCATCGACTATCACTTCATGTGCGGCTGGATCGCGCTGCGCTATCTCGACGATCCCAGGACCGCGATGGCGCACTTCGCCGCCATCGACGAGGGCTCGGTCAATCCGATCGCGCTGTCGCGCGCGCACTACTGGCGCGGCCGTGCCGCCGAGGCCATGGGCGCAACCGCGGACGCGCGGATGAGCTATCAGGCCGCGGCACTCTATCCGACCGCCTATTATGGCCAGCTCGCGCGCACCAAGCTCGGCATCGACCGCATCGAGCTGCGGGCGCCCTCGCCCGTGCTGGCCGCTGCCGATACGCCCCCCGCCGACGAGCGCGTGCGTGCCGCCGACATGCTCTACGGCATCGGCGAGCGCGACACGGTGTTCTACTATGCCGAGGATTTCGCCAAGGAGAGCAACGATGTCGCGTCGCTCGAAGCGCTCGGCGAACTCGCCGGCCGCCGCAACGATGCGCGCGTGATGCTGGAGGTCGGCAAGTCGGCGCTGGCGCGCGGGCTCGCGCTCGACCATTACGCCTTCCCGACCATCGGCATCCCCGAGCACAAGCAGGTCGCGCCCGCGATCGAGACCAGCGTGATCTATTCGGTCGCGCGCACCGAGAGCTCGTTCGACCAGCGCGACAAGTCGCCCGCCAACGCGGTCGGCCTGATGCAGGTGACGCCGGAAGCCGGCCGCGACACCGCAAAGCGCTTCGGCCTGACCTATGACTGGGACAGGATGGTGTCCGATCCCGTCTACAACACGCAGATGGGCGCCGCCGAGCTCAGCGCGCTGTTGTCGGAATATCGCGGCAACCAGATCATGACCTTCGCCGGCTACAATGCCGGCCGCGGCCGGGTGCGCGAATGGGTGCAGGCGCGCGGCGATCCCAGAGATCCCAATGTCGACCCGGTCGACTGGGTCGAGCGCATTCCGCTGTCGGAGACGCGCAACTACGTCCAGCGCGTGATGGAGAACGTGCTGGTGTATCGCGCAAGGTTCGAGGGTGGCGGCGTGGTCGCCGACAAGAGCGATCAGCGCGTGGTGACGCACCAGGCCGGCGCAACCGCACCCGTGGCGGCCGCAGCAACCGCTCCCTAGTCGACGCCGCCGGGGCTGGACGCGGCGCTCGCAAGGCTCCGTTGCTGCGGCTTCCACGCGAGTGCGGTCGCGCGGCTAGGTATCACCTCCTTCCGTCGTGATCAGGTCGCGGCCGTCCAGATATGCGCCGGTCAAGGCTCTTGCGAAGGTCCAGGTCTGTATCGTGTAGCTCCAGCACGAGACGGCACTCAAGACCGCCAACATTTCGATCATGCTCCGAGCGGCGGCCTCGATGGTCCCGGCGCCCAGCTCTGTGCGCCCGGGCATCGGCCATTGCATCAACAGCGTCGGAAATTCGCCTCGCCGGTAGCAATCGTAGTCACAGTAGCGCTGCTGCGTCCGCACATGCCGGACATAGCCGGACTGGATCGACCGCGAACATGTGCTGCACGTGGCCGCGCGCCGCGGGGGCTCGTGATTGACCAGCACGAATTTCATGAAGCCGCCCTCACGCGATCATTCGCCAGGGCCTCGCAGAACAATGCGTAACACTGATAGTCGCAATAATGCAGACGGGTCGCGATCTCGCGGAGATAGCTACCGCTGATCGGCTCGCAGCACTGCATGCACCCGATCTGCCGGAACGGCGTCCGGTCGTTCACCAGCACGAAGGCGAATCTCATGTGGCACCTCCCAAAGCGAAGCAGTAGACGCTGTCCAGCGGAGACAATGCGGGCGGTGGAGCGCAAAGATGGTTTCGGCCGTCCGGATTGTCCCTGTTTCGCTCCACTTTTTGCGGTGGGACGAGAATGTACCTCCCGTCCTCCCTGCGTCGTGCAAAGATTTTGCCGTCGACGTACTTGATCTCGGTCGGATAGCAGTCGGCGCTGTTGCAGCAGCTGAGGCTCGGATTGTCCGGCATGTGCCAGGTCGAATAGAATTTCTCGTGCAGCTCCTGGTCCTGGGGTGGGTGCTGGCGATGAACGGCACCGTGTCCGGTCTCCTGCGCCTGGGCCGTCGCGATGGAGCAGAGGAGAACCATCGACCACAAGAGCTTGCATGAGCGGTTCAACATACAGGCTCCCGAATCAGCCCTTCGGCGCGATGTCAGCTCTCCGATCCAGCCTCACGCGAACTGAGCCCGAAACAACCACTGGCGATCGCGCTCGCGGCGGGTGCGGAAACGATCGACACACGTCTTCGAGCAGAGCGCGGTGCGCCACGAGTAGTAGCGGATCAGACCAAACTTGCCGCTACACACCGCACAGCCATTGACCGAAGGGCAACGTTCGGACTGGGATAGGCCACGCTCAGGAAGTACGGATGCATCGCACATTGCTGTCTCCCTCTGTTGCTTGCGGCTGCCTGTCGAGAAGTGCGGCCTCGGCCGCAAGCTTCAGACCTGTTCTCATGCGCTCGCCGCGATCGGCTGGTCGACACTCCCTATTGATCGTGAGGGTAGTCTTCCGGGCACGAAGCGCTCAATTGTACGGAGGTAAATGCCCGACATGACTAGGATTGGAGGAGCTATACCTAGGTTTGTCCGTATTCGCCCGGTGCTCCCGCGCTCGTTCATCTTCAACGAGACAGCGCATGACGCTCCGACTGCACGGCCACGGTGAAAACTCTGCCGGCATGGCGTACTTGACGCGCTGCGATGGCCGGTGCGGAGAGCGGTCAATTCAAGGGCGAATGCCATAACCCCAATCCGACTTTGGCCGGAATTGCTCCTCTCGCGGCAACGTGCTCTACTTGTCTTCACGCAGATAGAAGGCCGGGAGCGTCTGCGATGAAGCCTCGCCGGGCAGTGACGTTGGGGAAGTCAGCCGCGCAATTCCTCGCCGGCTGCGTCAGACAAACTGTAGCCGCCAAGCCGCACACCGATCCCGATGGCGGCTTGCTTGAGGCGGTCAAGCAGTGGCAGCAAGTCTTCGAGCACAATCCTGTCATGTACTTCATGGTCGATCCGGCCGGAACCGTGATCAACGTGAATACGTTTGGCGCCGCGCAACTGGGCTATACGGCCGCGGAGCTGATCGGCCGGTCGGTGCTGGACGTCTTCTTCGAGGAAGACCGCGACTTGGTCCGCGCATGCGTCGCGCTGTGCCTCGAGACCGTCGACCAGTCCCATACCTGGGAAATCCGGAAGGTGCGCAAGGACGGGTCGGTGCTCTGGGTGCGCGAGAACGCCAAGACCATGCTGCGGGCCGATGGTGAGCCGATGGTGCTGGTGGCCTGCGAGAACATCACCGAGCGCAAGGAAGCGGAGAATGCGCTGCGACAGAGCGAGGCCTATCTCGCCCAGGCGCAGGAGTTGAGCCACACGGGCAGTTTCGGCTGGAGGGCCGCGACCAGCGAGATCACCTGGTCCAGGGAGACTTATCGCATCTTCGAATGCGATGAGGGGAGCAGGCCACGGATCCCGGTCATGCTCGAGCGTATCCATCCGGAGGACCGGCTCGCGGTGCAACGGACCACGGGCCGGGCCGCGCGCGAGGGAAAGGACTACGACCACGAATATCGGCTCGTAATGCACGACGGCTCCATCAAGTACGTCCGAGCGGTGGCCCGGGCCACGCGAGATTCCGGCGGTCAGGTGGAGTTCGTCGGATCGGTGAGCGACATCACGGCGACCAAGGAGGCAGAGCGCAGGCTTCGTGAGAGCGAGCAGCGCTTTCGCGACTATGCCGAAACCGCGTCCGATTGGTTCTGGGAGACAGGACCAGACCATCGCGTCACCTTGGTATCGGAGCACTCCTATACCGTCACCGCGCCCGCGGGCCTGATCGGCCTCACGCGCTGGGACATCGCTCCGGACGCAGATCTCGAACCGGAAAAATGGCGACAACATCGGGCCGCGCTCGACGCCCACGTTCCGTTCCGCGACCTCGTGTATCGCAGCAGGGACCGCAACGGGCAGCCGATCTACGTGCGGACCAGCGGCAAGCCGTTCTTCGACGCCGACGGGACTTTTCTGGGCTACCGTGGCGTCTGCACCGACGTCACCGCGGCGATCCGGGCCGATCAAGCCGAAGAGGCGCTGCGCAAGGCCCAGGCCGAGCTGGCCCATGTGACGCGCGTCACGACACTGGGTGAACTGACGGCTTCCATTGCCCATGAAATCAATCAGCCGCTCGCCGCAGTGATCGCAAACGCCGACGCCTGCCTCACCTGGCTGCAGCGCAGCCCGCCCGATTTCAACGCGGCCCGGCGCTCCGTGGAATGGATTATCGAGGACGCTACGCGTGCCAGCGACGTGATCCGCCACGTGCGGGCGCTCGCCAAGCGGTCCGACATCGAGATGGCTCCGCTCGACGCAAACGCTGTCGTGCGCGAGGCCGTCGCGCTCGTTCAGCGCGAGATGGCCAGCCACGCCGTGTCGGTGCGCATGGAGCTGTCGTCCGCACTGCCCAAGATCTTTGGCGATCGAATCCAATTGCAACAGGTCCTCATCAACCTGATCATGAACGGCATCGAGGCCATGGAAGGCGTCGAGGATCGCCCGCGCGAGCTTAGCATCCGCTCGGCAGCGGGTGACGACGAGGCGGTGCTGGTGAGCGTCGCCGACGGCGGCGTCGGCATCTGTGAACAGGTGATGGATCGCCTGTTCATGCCATTCTTCACGACGAAGTCGTCCGGCATGGGCATGGGGCTGTCGATCTGTCGCTCCATCATCGAGGCCCATGGCGGACGACTTTCCGCCGCATCGAACCAGGACCGCGGCGCGACTTTTCAGATCGCCCTGCCCCGCCATCGAGAGGAGACATCGTGACCGAGCGCGCTGAGCCTTCGCCGGTGCAGGAGGACGGCGACCAGCCAGTCGTCTTCATCGTCGACGACGACGTGTCCATGCGCCGTGCGCTCACCAATCTGTTCGAGTCGGTCGGCCTCAAGGTCGAAGCATTCGGCTCGGCACCGCAATTGCTCCAGGCCAAGCCGCCGGAAGTCCCCAGTTGCCTGGTGCTCGACATCCGCCTGCCCGGAGCCAGCGGCCTGGACCTGCAGTCCGATCTTGCCAAGGCAAACATCCAAACGCCCGTCATCTTCATCACTGGCCATGGTGACATTCCCATGACAGTTCGGGCCATGAAGAGCGGCGCCATCGACTTCCTGACCAAGCCGGTTCGCGACCAGGACATCCTGGACGCAGTCCAGTCCGCGATCGAGCGAGACCGCAAGCGCCGCGACCTCAACAAGACGGTTTCGACCGTCAAATCACGCTTCGAGTCGCTGTCCTCGCGGGAGCGAGACGTATTGTCGCTGGTGACGGCTGGCCTGATGAACAAGCAAGTGGCCGCCCAGCTCGGATTGGCGGAAATCACCGTCAAGATCTATCGCGGCCAGATCATGCGGAAAATGGGCGCGAAGTCGCTGGCCGATCTGGTGAGAATGAGCGAGGCACTCGGAATTCGACCCAGTAAGCCCGACATACAAACCTAAGTATGAGTTTCCAATGGTGACTGACAGGTCCACCCTGCGCGCTCATCTGTAGCCGTGGCGACGGCAAGCGCGTAATTCCGGGCGAGGAGCGGACGTCTTGTCGGTGTCTTCGGTCATTTCGGTGCTTGACGATGACCCCTACGTGCGGGCAGCGATCAACAATCTGCTGGAATCGCGCGGATACACCGTCCACACATTCGGCTCCGCCGAGGAGTTCTTGCGGTCGGCGGATTCGACTGACACCTCGTGCGTGATCGCCGACGTGCAGATGCCATTGATGACCGGAATAGATCTGCTGACGCAGATGCGAGCGCAGGGTTCGGCGACGCCGTTCATCTTCATCACCGCTTTCCCGGATGAGAGCGTGCGTGTGCGCGCGCTCAAGGCCGGGGCAGTCTGTTTTCTCGGCAAGCCGTTCGTCCCCACCGACATGATGCAATGCCTGGACCGGGCGCTGGCGGCAGGCAGCGAAACCAAGGGGATGATTGCCGGCCGCGAGCAAACGGGTCGGTGACAGCTCCTCTTCAATCCACCTTGATGTTGGCGGCCTTGATGATCGGCCACCATTTGGCGATCTCGGCCTTTTGCCGCGCACCGAGGGCTTCAGGGGTGAGCTGATCCTGCGGTGTCATCTCCAGGCCCTGGCTTTCGAGCTGCTTCGTCACTGCGGGATCGTTCAGCGCTTCGACGGCGGCCGCATTGAGCTTGGTGACGATCTCCTTCGGCGTGCCCTTTGGCACCCACATTCCCGACCACAGCGTCATGTTGAAGCCTTTGAGGCCCGCTTCCTCCGCAGTCGGAATATCGGGCGCCGAAGCCAAACGCTTGTCGTCGGTGATGGCGTAGGCGCGGATGGTGCCGGCGCGGACCTGGTTGATGGAGTTTGAGGTCTGGTCGACGATGACGTCGATCTGGCCGGCGATGAGATCGTTCAACGCGGGCGCCGTGCCGCGATACGGCACGTATTGCAGCTTGATGCCGGACACGCTCTCGAAATAGACGCCGGCGATGTGGCTGCCGGAGCCTGCGCCGGCCGTGCCTGCGGTCGGCGGCGACGGCCGCGACTTCAGCCACTCCAGCAGCTCCTTCAGTGAGGTCGCGGGCACCGCGGTCTTGCTGACCACGATCATCGGGTTGCTCGGCAGCAGCACCACCGGCTCGAGATCGGCGACGAGATCGTATTTGAGCTTGTAGACGGCGCCGTTGGCGACATGGGTGCCGAGATGGCCGAAGGAGATGGTGTAACCATCAGGCGGCGATTGCACGGCGCGCCCCACCCCGAGCGAGCCGCCGGCGCCGGTGACGTTCTCGATCACCAGCGGCTGGCCGAGCGATACGCGCATGCGCTCGGCAAGCACGCGCGCCATCGCATCCGATGGTCCGCCGGCCGCAAAGGGCACGATGATGGTGATGGGATGCGAGGGATAGTCGTCGGCGCGCGCAGCGCCGCTAGCCGCGAGAATACCGATCAACCCGGCCCAGATGGCCTTCTTCATTGTGTTCTCCCCAGCGATGTCGTTGTTGTTCTTGTCCCTTCTCGCGTACGGGAAGAGGGATCATTCGTGAAGAGACGAAATGACGCGCCAGAGCGCGATCATCGCGCTCTGGCTGATTGGTTTGCCTAGAACTGCGAGTAGTCAATCGGCTTGTGGCGATCGAGCGCGCGGGTGACCGGCGGCAGCGGGTATTTCAGACCGCTGGCGCAGTTGAACAGCATCACGCGGTCACCCTTCGAGACGCGGCCGTCGGCAAGGCTCTCCTTGTAGGCGGCGTAGGTCGCGGCGCCCTCGGGACACAGCAACAGCCCCTCCTCGCGCGCGACCTCGTTGAGCGCCGCCGAGATCTTGTCGTCGTCGACCGCAATCGCAAAGCCCTTGCTCTCGCGCACGGCGCGCAAGATCAGAAAATCGCCGATCGCCTGCGGCACGCGGATACCCGAGGCGATGGTGTGGGCGTCCTCCCAGCGCGTCGCATGCTCGGTGCCGGCCTCATAGGCGCGCACCATGGGCGCGCAGCCGGAGGCCTGCACCGCGACCATGCGCGGGCGCTTTGAACCGATGAAGCCGATCTTCTCGAGCTCGTCGAACGCCTTCCACATGCCGATCAGGCCGGTGCCGCCGCCGGTCGGATAGAAGATCACGTCGGGCACGTCCCAGCCGAGCTGCTCGGCAAGTTCCAGGCCCATCGTCTTCTTGCCTTCGATGCGGTACGGCTCCTTCAGCGTCGAGGTATCGAACCAGCCGACTTTCGCTTTCCCCTCGCCGACGATCTTGCCGCAATCGTCGATATAGCCGTTGACGCGGTAGACGGTCGCGCCCTGCAGCTCGATCTCGCTGACGTTCACCTCGGGCGTATCGGCGGGGCAGAAGATCGTGGTCTTGATGCCGCAGGAGGTGGCATAGGCTGCGAGCGCCGCGCCGGCATTGCCGTTGGTCGGCATCGCCATGTGCTTGATGCCGAGCGCCTTGCCCATCGACACCGCCATGACGAGACCGCGCGCCTTGAACGAGCCGGTCGGCAGGCGTCCCTCGTCCTTGACGATGATCTCGCCGCCGCCGAGCTTCTTGCCGAGGCTCGGCAGCCGGATCAGTGGCGTCGTGACCTCGCCGAGCGAGACGATGTCCTTGCATTTGCGGACCGGCAGCAGCTCGCGGTAGCGCCACATGTCGGCGGGACGGTTGCTGAGCGCGTCCTTGGTCAGCGCCTTCTTCACGCCGGCGAGGTCGTAGCGCACCAAGAGCGGCTTGCCGGCGTTGGAGAGGTTGTGGACCTGGTCGGCGGCGTAATGATCGCCTTCCATCGCGCATTCGAGATGGGTGACGAAGGTCGGCCGTTCGATCGTGAGGTTGTCGTTGTCGTGCATGGGTTCATTCCCTTTTGTTGTTGTGCTTTTCCAATTGAAACCGCTCGTCCGCAGTTGTCATTGCGAGGAGCGAAGCAACGAAGCAATCCAGTCCGCGGATGAATTCTGGATTGCTTCGCTTCGCTCGCAATGACGGCGGCCGTCAGATGTTCAAGACGCGCCCATACGCATCCAGCACGGCTTCCTTCATCATCTCCGACAGCGTCGGATGCGGGAATACCGTGTGCATCAGCTCTTCTTCCGTCGTCTCCAGGTTCATGGCGACGACATAGCCCTGGATCAGCTCGGTGACCTCGGCGCCGACCATGTGGGCGCCGAGCAGTTGGCCCGTCTTCTTGTCGAAGATCACCTTGACGAGGCCCTGGTCCTCGCCGAGCGCAATCGCCTTACCGTTGCCGACGAAGGGGAAGCGGCCGACGCGGATCTCGCGGCCGTTCTCCTTGGCCTTGGCTTCGGTGAGACCGACGGACGCGACCTGCGGTTGGCAGTAGGTGCAGCCCGGGATCATGTTCTTGTCCATGGGATGCGGATGCAGGCCCTTGATTGCCTCGACGCAGATCACGCCTTCATGCTCGGCCTTGTGCGCGAGCATCGGGGGGCCCGCGACGTCGCCGATGGCGTAGATGCCGGGCACGTTGGTCTTGCCGTAGCCGTCGATGACGATGCAGCCGCGATCGGTCTTCACCCCGAGCTTTTCCAGGCCGAGATTTTCGATGTTGCCGACGACGCCGACCGCCGAGATCACGCGCTCGAACTCGGTGGTCACGGGCTTGCCCTTGCCGTCATCAATGGTGGCGACGACGCTGTCGGCCTTCTTCTCGAGCTTCGTCACCTTGGTCGAGGACATGATCTTGATGCCCTGCTTCTCCAGCCGCTTGCGGGCAAGGCCGGCGATCTCGGCGTCCTCGACCGGCAGGATCTGCGGCAGCACCTCGACGACGGTGACGTCGGAGCCCATGGAGTGGAAGAAGGAGGCGAACTCGATGCCGATCGCGCCGGAGCCGACCACCAGCAGCGATTTCGGCATCTTCTCCGGAACCATCGCCTCAAAGTAGGTCCAGATCAGCTTCTTGTCGGGCTCGAGCCCGGGCAGCACGCGCGGCCGCGCCCCGGTCGCGACGATGATGTGCTTGGCCTGATAAGTCCCCTCGCCCAGCGAGCCCTTGGGACCTTCAACGTCGGACTTCTTCACGGTGACCTTGCCGGGCGCATCGATCGAAGCGGCGCCCCAGATCACGCTGACCTTGTTCTTCTTCATCAGGAAGCCGACGCCGTCGTTGAGCCGCTTCGAGACGCCGCGCGAGCGCTGCACCACCGCCTTCGGATCGAACGAGACATTGTCCGCCGACAGGCCGTAATCCTTGGCATGCTGCATGTAGTGGTAGATCTCGGCCGAGCGCAAAAGCGCCTTGGTCGGGATGCAGCCCCAGTTCAGGCAGATGCCGCCGAGATAGGACTTTTCGACGATCGCGGTCTTGAAGCCGAGCTGGGCGGCGCGGATCGCGGTGACATAGCCGCCCGGACCGGAGCCGATGATGATGATGTCGAAAGACGTGTCGGCCATGGCGGCTCCCATTCAACTCAGGCGGTCGTTGCGCCGCGGGCGCGGCGTTTGAAGACGTAGGTTCTGATCAGCCATTCCACGAGAATGACCGCCGCCATGATGGCGAAGATGGTGAGCGCGATCGGCCCCCAGATGTTGCGCGATAGCGCTTCACCGGCAAAGAAGGCGGCCTCAATGATCTCGCGGCCGAACGGGCTGAGCGTGAGGATCAGCGAAACCAGCATCGAGATCCAGGGCCAGCGCGTCGTCATGCGCCATCTCAGACCATCATCATGACGGGATTTTCAATCAGCTGCTTGAACGCGCCGATCAGCTCGGCGCCGAGCGCGCCGTCGATGGCGCGGTGATCGCAGGACAGGGTCACGCTCATCATGTGCGCGATCTCGATCTTGCCGCCGCGCACGACGGGCCGCTCCTCGCTGGTGCCGACCGCGAGGATCGTGGCATGCGGCGGGTTGATCACGGCGGTGAAGTGGCTGATGCCGTACATGCCGAGGTTGGAGACCGCCGTGGTGCCGCCCTGGTACTCTTCGGGCTTCAGCTTGCGCGAGCGGGCGCGCGCGGCGAAATCCTTCATCTCGTTGGAGATGGTGGAGAGCGTCTTGGTCTCGGCCTTGCGGATGATCGGCGTGATCAGTCCACCGGGCATCGCCACCGCGACGCCGACGTCGGAATGATGGTGCTTGACCATGCCGCTTTCGGTCCAGCTCACATTGCAGTTTGGAATCTTCTGGAGCGCGACCGCCATCGCCTTGATGACGAAGTCGTTGACCGAGATCTTGTAGAGCGGCTTCTTCTCCTTGTCCTTCGGCGCAGCGGCATTGATCTCCTCGCGCGCGGCGAGCAGCTTGCCGATGTCGCAGTCGATGGTCAGGTAGAAGTGCGGGACGTTCTGGATCGATGCGGTCAGGCGCTGCGCAATGGTGCGGCGCATGCCGTCGTGCGGGACGATGTCGTAGGAGCCCGGCTCGAACAGCGACAGGATCTGCTTGTCCGACATGGTGGGCGCGATCGAGGGCGCGCCTGACGGTGCCGCGGCGGGCGCCTTGAGGCCCTTGCCGGACTTGGCCTGCTCGACGTCGCGCGCGACGACGCGGCCGTGCGGGCCGGTGCCGGTCACCATCGACACGTCGATGCCGGCTTCCTTGGCGAGACGGCGCGCCAGCGGCGAGGAGAACACGCGGCCGCCATGGCCGTTGGCTTGCGCGGCAGGCGCAGCAGCTTGGGGCGCAGGTGCGGCAGCGGGCGGCGGTGCAGCCTTGGGCGCGGCGGGCGCTGGCGCAGGGGCCGCAGCAGCGGCGGGAGCCTCAGCGGCTTTCGGCGGCGCGGCCGAAGCGCTCGGCTTCGCGCTACCTGCCGCCTTGACGTCCTCGCCCTCGCCGGCGAGCACCGCGATCACGTCATTGACGGGCACGTCCTGCGTGCCCTCGGGCACCAGGATCTTGGCGATCGTGCCCTCGTCGATGGCCTCGACCTCCATGGTCGCCTTGTCGGTCTCGATCTCGGCGATGACGTCGCCGGATTTGACCTTGTCGCCTTCCTTCTTCAGCCACTTGGCGAGGTTGCCCTTCTCCATCGTCGGCGAGAGAGCGGGCATCAGGATGTTGATGGGCATGCTGACCTCACGAAGAACTTCTCAAAACGTCGTCCCCGAAAGCGAGGACGAACAGGACCAGGTTTAGTTGCCGATGTCGCCCTGCCACAGGCGCTCATTGGCGGGATTGGAACGCCACGTCTTCATCATGGTGATGGAGCGGTCGTCGGCAAGATCGATCCAGGGGATGCCGAACTTGTCGAGAATGTCCTTGGAGCCCTCGAAGGTGACGGATTCCCCGATCACCACGAGCTTGACCTTGAACAAAGCGAGCGCGCCGGCGCACATCGAGCACGGCGACAGCGTGGTGTACATGACGGTGTCGTGGAACGAGATCGCGCCGGCCTCACGCAGGCAGCTCATCTCGCCGTGCAGGATGACGTTGTTCTCCTGCACGCGGTTGTTGTGGCCGCGGGCGATGATTTTGTTGTCTCGCGTCAGCACCGCGCCGATCGGCAGGCCGCCCTGCGCGATCGAGTCCTGCGCCTCGCGGATCGCCTCGAGCATGAAATCGTAGTGATAGGATTCGATCGCCACGATCAGTGCCCCTTCCCGCGCGGCGTCGTCGTGCCGGTGTCGGTGGGACGCTCGATCTCGGCCTGGAACATGTCGAGAATCCGGTTCAGCGCGTCTTCCTCGGTGTACTCACTCTCGCGCGCATAGGCGCGCGCGGCGTGGCGGGCAAGATCGACGAGCAGCAGGCCCCACATGTCGGGCTCCTCGAAGGCCCGCTGGAACGCCATCGACAGCCCGCCGTCCAGCACGAACACGCGCAGGATTTCGACCGCGTCCTCGCGGGTCATGACGTCGGGCGGCAGTGGCTGCTCCTTGGGGCCCGCCATGGTCTACCTGTAGCAGACGGCTTTGGCGGCCTCGACGACTTCCGCCGCCGAGGGCAGCGCGAGCTTCTCCAGGTTGGCGGCATAGGGCATCGGCACGTCCTTGCCGGAGACGCGCGTCACAGGCGCGTCGAGATAGTCGAAGGCATTCTCCATGATGCGCGCGGCGATCTCGGCGCCGACGCCGCTCTGGGCCCAGCCCTCTTCCACGGTGACGGCGCGCCCCGTCTTCTTGACGGAGTTGACGATGGTCTCGGTATCCATCGGGCGCAGCGTGCGCAGGTCGATCACCTCGGCCTCGATGCCCTCCTTGGCGAGCTCGTCGGCGGCCTTCAGCGCATAGGTCATGCCGTTCGACCAGGAGATGATGGTGACGTGGGAGCCCGAGCGCACGATGCGCGCCTTGCCGATCGGGATCACGAAATCGTCGAGCTTCGGCACCTCCCCGGTGTGGCCGTAGAGCACCTCGTTTTCGAGGAAGATCACCGGATTGGGGTCGCGGATCGCGGCCTTGAGCAGGCCCTTGTAATCGGCGGCCGAGAACGGCGCGACGACCTTGAGGCCCGGAATGTTCGAGTACCAGGACGAATAATCCTGGCTGTGCTGGGCGGCGACGCGGGCTGCCGCACCATTGGGCCCACGGAACACGATCGAGCAGCCCATCTGGCCGCCTGACATGTAGAGCGTCTTGGCCGCGGAGTTGATGATCTGGTCGATCGCCTGCATGGCGAAGTTGAACGTCATGAACTCGACGATCGGCTTCAGACCGGTCATGGCGGCACCGACGCCAACGCCGGCAAAGCCGTGCTCGGTGATCGGCGTGTCGATGACGCGCTTGGCGCCGAATTCCTGGAGCAATCCTTGCGTGACTTTGTAGGCGCCCTGATATTCGGCAACCTCTTCGCCCATAACGAAGACGTCGGCGTCGCGGCGCATCTCTTCGGCCATGGCATCGCGTAAGGCTTCGCGGATGGTTTGCGTCACCATCTCGGTGCCGGCGGGCACTTCCGGATCAGGCTCGGCGACCGCCTGCGGCGCCGGTGCAGCCTTCGGCGCGGGCGCTTCGGCCTTGGCAGCGGCGGGCGGCGCGGACTCCGCAGCCTTCGCCGCCGGCGCAGGCGCTTTGGCAAGATCGGCGGCGCTCTCGCCGTCCGCCAAAATGGTCGCGATCGGCGTGTTCACCGCGACGTCGGCGGTCCCTTCCGGGATCAGGATCTTGCCGAGCGTGCCCTCGTCGGTCGCCTCGACCTCCATCGTCGCCTTGTCGGTCTCGATCTCGGCGATCACGTCGCCAGACTTGATCTGCTCGCCCTCTTTCTTCAGCCACTTGGCAAGGTTGCCCTTTTCCATCGTGGGCGACAACGCGGGCATCAGCACTTGAATTGGCATATCGACTCCAAAAGAAAGCTTGCGCGCGTTTTAGCGGTAAACGTCGGTCCAGAGCTCGGCGGCATCCGGCTCGGGATCATGCTGGGCAAAGTCGGCGGACGCGTTGACGATGTCGCGCACCTCGGCGTCGATCGCCTTGAGATCGGCTTCGCTGACCTTGGCGGCAAGCAGGCGGTTGCGCACCTGCTCGATCGGGTCCTGGTCGTGGCGAACCTTCTCGACCTCCTCGCGCGTGCGATATTTTGCAGGGTCGGACATCGAGTGGCCGCGGTAGCGGTAGGTCTGCATCTCCAGGATGAAGGGGCCCTTGCCGGCGCGGCACCAGGCCGCCGCCTCGTCGCCCGCAGCCTTCACGGCGCGAACGTCCATGCCGTCGACCTGCTTGCCGGGAATGTTGAAGGACGCGCCGCGCTTGGAGAAGTCCTGCTGGGCAGAGGCGCGCGAGACCGCGGTGCCCATGGCGTAGCGGTTGTTCTCGATGACGTAGATCACCGGCAGCTTCCAGAGCTCCGCCATGTTGAAGCTCTCATAGACCTGGCCCTGGTTGGCCGCACCGTCGCCGAAATAGGTGACGCTGACGCTGTCGTTGCCGCGATAGTGATTGGCGAAGGCGAGGCCCGTGCCGAGCGAGACCTGGGCGCCGACGATGCCGTGACCGCCGTAGAAGTGCTTCTCCTTGCTGAACATGTGCATGGAGCCGCCCTTGCCCTTGGAATAGCCGCCGCGGCGCCCCGTGAGCTCGGCCATGACGCCATTGGCGTCCATGCCGGTGGCAAGCATATGGCCGTGGTCGCGATAGCCGGTGATGACCTGATCGCCCTCTTTCAGGGCCATCTGCATCCCGACCACCACGGCCTCCTGGCCGATATAGAGATGGCAGAAGCCGCCGATCGCGCCCATGCCGTAGAGCTGGCCGGCCTTTTCCTCGAACCGCCGGATCAGGAGCATGTCGCGGAGCGCCTTGAGCTCCTGTTCCCTGGTGAATTCCGGGGGCGAACCGCCGTCGGTCTTGTCCTGTGCAGCGCCTGCGGCGGCTTTCTTGGGTGCGGCCATGGGAATTCCGGGTCAGAGAAAACTTCAGCCCTCTCTAACCCAAGTCAAACGCGGTTGGAAAGCACCGCAACGGAATAGCACGATTTTCATTATGCCGCACTGCAACGTGGCCGAAACTTTGCAAAACCTTTGGCGTGGATTGGGCAACATTAGCTCCCCGCCGACGCGCAGCAGCAGGCAGCCCAAGGCAACCAAACCGGACACGCTCGTCCCAGGGCCGAAGGCTCGTCGCGTGTCCGATTCGTACGGCAGCCCTACCAGCCGAGCTCGCGCAGATAGGCTGCGCGAGCGGCAACGCCAGTGTGCGTGAAATCGGTGAAAACTCCGTCCACACCGAGACGGAAAAATTTGAGATATTCGAGACCGGGATCACCGCGATAATCGGCGGCGAGATATTTCTTCTCGTTCCGGAATGTGAAGACGTGCACGAACAGGCCGAGTTTGTGCGCGTCGGCAACGAGGCTGGTCGGCTCCTGCGTCGATGCCTCCGGGGTCGATCCCTTGTAGGGTGTGCCGTCGGCGTTGCTGTCCTTCCACGGCGCGATCATGAGCGGAACGATATAGGCCTTCCACGGACCGATGCCGTCGGCATAGGTCTTGATCTCGGCAAGGCCCTCCGGGGTCAGCATCGCATCGTAGAGGCGCGCATCACCCGCAATCGTCCAGTCGAACGGACGCGAGCTCGTGATGTTGTTGAGCAGCACCTTGCCGGTCTTGAAGTCGATGCCGTTGCCGTCGATGAGCTGGACCTGCCGCGTCTCGAGGCCATGGCTGCGCATGTATTTCAGGCTACCCGGCTCGAAGCTCTGGACCAGGATGGGCGCGTCCTTGGTGTTCAGTCCATTGTCCTTGATGATCTTGATCAGGGCATCTTCGAGCGGACGGCTGCCGGGCGCGCCGCAGCCGTTTGCTATCGCCTGGGCATTGTTCCAGGTCGGGTTCTTGGTCTCGGGATAGACCAGGATGGGACGCCCCGTCGCATTGCTTTTGGCCTTGGCGATGTCGATGACGTCCTGGAAGCTGATGACCGGGAATTTTCCGTTGAAGATCTTTGGCCGTTCGTTGGCGGCATCATAGGTGGTTCCGGCGATCCATTCCTTCAGCTCGGCCATGGTGAAGTCGGTGATCGACCAGTCGTTGGTGTGGTCCTCGCCATCCACGATCAGCGACTTCAGCACCGATTTGAGATCCGCGGGATCGGTGAGATCGGTCAGATAGTCAGCAGGCGCGGTCGGGGAAGCAGGCGCCTTCACGCGCACGCCGGGCACCGTGCGCTTGCGGGCCGCAACAGTCGCGTTGGTCTTGGCGACCTCGGCCACATTGGTGTTGTCGCTGAGCCAGGGGTTATGGCGCACCACGAGGACGCAGTCCTTGGTCAGGTGCAGATCCTCTTCGAGCGCATCAGTGCCGAGCGCTGCCGCAAGCTCGTACGATGCCTCGGTCTCTTCGGCCACCAGCCCCGGCAGTCCGCGATGCCCGAGGATCAGCGGCGGCTTGCCATCGAGGGTCGGAATCTGCTTGGCGCCAGCCGGAGCCGGGCCGGTCTGTGCGAAGGCTGTCGACAGCGAGAGCAACGCCGCGCCGAACAGCAGCGCTCCAACATACATTGTCCGTCGTGAACGACCGTTTCGCATCGCCAAGCCTCCGTCTTTGCCTGGCATTGCCTCGAACGCCAGCAGCGCCGAACCCGGATAGGCGCGGCGCTGCCCGTCTTGTCCCAAGACTCTGACAGATGGATGACGATGGAGCGGGCGCTCTCTTCCGCCCGATCACATCTTCGATCAGAAGAAGCCGAGCTTCTTCGGGCTATAGCTGACCAGGAGGTTCTTGGTCTGCTGATAGTGATCGAGCATCATCTTGTGGGTCTCGCGGCCGACGCCCGACTGCTTGTAGCCGCCGAAGGCCGCATGCGCGGGATAGGCATGGTAGCAGTTGGTCCAGACCCGGCCGGCCTGGATCGCCCTTCCGAAGCGGTAGCAGCGGTTGGCATCGCGGCTCCAGACGCCGGCCCCGAGGCCATAGAGCGTGTCGTTGGCGATCGCCAGCGCCTCGTCGTCGGTCTTGAAGGTCGTGACCGAGACCACGGGGCCGAAGATCTCCTCCTGGAAGATGCGCATCTTGTTGTTGCCTTCGAACACCGTCGGCTGGACGTAGAAGCCGCCCGAGAGATCACCGGCGAGCTCGGCGCGTCCGCCGCCCGCGAGCACCTTGGCACCCTCCTGCTTGCCGATGTCGATATAGGAGAGGATTTTTGCGAGCTGCTCGCTGGAGGCCTGCGCGCCGATCATGGTGTCGGCGGCGCGCGGATCACCCTGCTTGATCGCGGCGACGCGCTTGAGCGCCCGCTCCATGAAGCGGTCGTAGATGTCGGCATGGACCAGCGCGCGGCTCGGACAGGTGCAGACCTCGCCCTGGTTCAGGGCGAACATGACGAAGCCTTCGATCGCCTTGTCGAAGAAGTCGTCGTCCTCGGCGGTGACGTCGCTGAAGAAGATGTTCGGCGATTTGCCGCCGAGCTCCAGCGTCACGGGGATCAGGTTCTGGCTGGCATATTGCATGATCAGCCGGCCGGTCGTGGTCTCACCGGTAAAGGCGATCTTGGCGATGCGCGGGCTGGAGGCGAGCGGCTTGCCGGCCTCGAGGCCAAAACCATTGACGATGTTGAGCACGCCTGGCGGCAGCAGGTCGCCGATGATCTCGGCCCAGACCATGATCGAGGCCGGCGTCTGCTCGGCGGGCTTGAGCACCACGCAATTGCCGGCGGCGAGCGCCGGTGCGAGCTTCCAGCACGCCATCAGCAGCGGGAAGTTCCAGGGGATGATCTGGCCGACCACGCCGAGCGGCTCGTGGAAATGATAGGCGATGGTGTCGTGGTCGATCTCGCCAATCGAGCCTTCCTGCGCGCGGACGACGCCGGCGAAGTAGCGGAAGTGGTCGATCGCCAGCGGCAGATCGGCGGCGCGGGTCTCGCGGATTGGCTTGCCGTTGTCCCAGGTCTCGGCGACCGCAAGGCACTCGAGATTCTCCTCCATGCGGTCGGCGATCTTGTTCAGGATCGCGGCGCGCTCGGCGACACTGGTGCGTCCCCACGCGGCCTTGGCGGCATGGGCCGCATCGAGCGCGGCCTCGACGTCCTGCGCATCGGAGCGCGCGATCTTGCAGACGATCTGGCCGTTCACCGGCGAGGCATTGTCGAAATACTTGCCGGTGATGGGCGCTGTGAACTTGCCGCCGATGAAATTGTCGTAGCGTTCGGCGAAGGGGCTTTGGGTGACGCCGAGGAATTCCACCTTGTTCATTGCTCACTCCCGATGTTGATGTTTGCGCGATCCGCCGTGTGTTCACGACTTGCGCCAACGATCTCGCGGGAGGTGATTTCTGTCAGCCCGGGCGGCAGCGATGGCCGGGCCGGAGTGTCGCAGTTCTGCGACAGACGCGGGGGAGATGGGACGTTTGCGGCCTCCACTTCGTCATTGCGAGCCACCGGGGCCGCGCTTCGCGCGGACCCGGTGGCTCGCAATGACGGCTGAAGCTCAGTGCTTGATCTCGAACCGCTTGAGCTTGCGGTGCAGCGTGGCGCGGCTGACGCCGAGGGCTTTTGCGGCGGCCGAGACATTGCCGCCGGCGCGCAGCAGCGCGCGCTGCAACACTGCGCGCTGGCCGCCGGCGAGGTGATCATGCGCAGCATCGCCGCCGAGCAGATCGGCCGCGGGCACCGGGTGCATCGCCCTGCCCGGCGCGATCCCGAGTCCCGCGCGGGCGGTGCGGGTCGCTCCGATCACGAGATCGTCTGCATCGACCGCGACGAGGCCGATCGACTGCCCGTCCGGACCTTGCGTCAGCACGATGCGGGCATGAGGGAAAGCCCGGCGGAACAAGTCGGCCTCGATGCGCTTTGCCGCCTCGCCGGCCGCCAGCGCGATCAGGCTGGAGAACGCATCGGTGCGGTCGGTGCGGCAGGAGGAGACGTCGAGCACGCCCGCGAAAGCTGCTTCATGGTCGTAGATCGGAACCGCGGTGCAGCTCAGAAGCGTGTTGCGGGTGAAGAAATGCTGGTCGCGGTCGATCGTCAGCGGCCGCTGCTCGACGACGCAGGTGCCGATGCCGTTGGTGCCCTCATGCTCCTCGCTCCAGAGCGCGCCGGTCCACAAGCCCCAGGACTGAAACGTAACGTCGTCCGCCGGCGTGCCGCGGCGGTCGACCGGCACGCCCTCGCCATCGGCGAGCAGCACGCAGCAGCCGGCAGCGCCGACCGCCTGATAGAGCCGGTCCATGGCGCCTTGCGCGGCGGCAAGCAGCGGCGCGATGCGCTCACGCGCCTGCCGCAGTTCTGCGTCGCTGAGCCGCACCGGCGAATTGCGGCCGGCGGGATCGAGATGATGCAAGCGGGACGAACGGCACCATGAGGCCACGAGCGCAGAGCGCGCGGCCTGGCCTGACGCAATGGCGGCCTCGACACGGGCCGCGTGATGCCGGGACATTAGCCCATTCATCACTGTTTCCTCCGGGTGGCAGTCTAGGCTGTGGCGGCTCGACCCGGTTGATCTGCGTCAACTCAGGCCGACAGCGTGGGAAGCCATGAGCCCGCACCGGCACGGCCGTCAAGCGGCAGTCCGGTTCCACGCTTGCGACTTTCGGTAGAATTGATCGACGCGTGCCGGATTTCGGCTTCGGCGTTCGATACCGGTTTCGAATGGCGCGGAAAACGCTACTTGGCCGGGATCATCCGAACGAGATCGTGCGGATTGACATAGTCGAGCTGGAAGCGCGCCCGCTCGTCGAGCATGTCGGGATCGATCTTGTCGGTGCGCAGCAGCGAGACGCGCTGCTCGCTCCTGGCGCGCTCGCGCTTGAGCTGCGCGAGCTCGCTCGTCAGCGCGATGATCTCCTGGTCGAGCTCCTGACGGGCGTTGAGGCCGTACTTGCCAGTGTAGGCGTTGACGCCGAAATAGCCGACGATCGCGGCCGCCATCGCATAGAGGGCAAGGCCGGTCAGGATCGATTTCAGGCGCGCGCGGGAGACCATGCTGGGAAGATGGGGCAGCTTGGTTAAGGGAGTGTTAGTGCGCCCTGCCCGTATCTCTCGTCGTCATGCCCAGGCTTGGTCCCGGGCATCCACGTTCTTCGTCGTTGGAGGCCAAGACGTGGATGGCCGGGTTCAAGCCCGGCCATCACGGAGAGTGGAGCAAGCTTCGGCGCGAAAGCCTCAGCCGTGGTGCTTGGCCACGTGTGCGGCAAAGGCGTCGATATAGGCCTGGAGCACGCCCTTCAGCGAGTCCTTGGTCAGGTTGCCCTCAGCATCGAAGGCGTCGCCGACCGCGTTCAGATAGATCTCAGGCTGCTGCATGATCGGGCCGGCAATGCCCGGCAGGATGTTCTGGAGCGTCTTGGCCGCGCTGACGCCACCGAGCGGGCCCGGCGAGTTCGAGACGATGCCGACCGGCTTGCCGTTGAATGAGCTCTTGCCATACGGGCGCGAGGCAACGTCGATGGCGTTCTTGAGGACGCCCGGGATGGCGCGGTTGTATTCGGGGGTCACGAAGATGACGCCGTCCGACTTCTGGAGCTTGTCGCGGAAGGCCAGCCAGTCGGCCGGCGGCGCGCCCTCGAGGTCCTGGTTGAAGAACGAGATGCCCCCGAGGGTGACGACCTCGAGCTTGAGCGAGGCAGGCGCGAGTTTCGCCAACGCGTTGGCGATCTTCAGCGAGAAACTGTCCTTGCGCAGGCTGCCGGCGATGACGACGATGTTGTAGGCCATGGGTTGTCCTTGAGGGCTTGAGCGGGAGTGCCGGGGCGGCACTTAAGCGTTCCGGGTCGGTGGATGCAAGTGCATGAACCGGTCCGGTTTGGAAACGCTGCGTTTCGCGAAAGCAGATGGTCGCCCAAAACAATCGGGCCGCCAAGCGGCGGCCCGATCTTTCGTGCGAATATGCAAATCCAGCTCAGATCGTCGGATTCCACGCCGACGGGATCAGGCGATACTTGGCGCCGTCCTTCTCGACATGGCCGACAGAGGGGAAGGTGAAGTGGAAGCCGATGACAGTGGCCTTCTCCGCCGCCGCCATATCGTAGAATTTGTGGCGCGTTTCCTGCGCCATCGCGGGATCGTTGTCGAACGCTACGTGCCAATCCGGATTGCGCAGGAAGAATTCGGGAATGTTGGTGACGTCAGACTGGATGAGGACCTTCTTGTCGCCCGAGGCGACCGCGAATGAGGTGTGACCCGGCGTGTGGCCCGGCGTTGCGATCGAGGTGATGCCCGGCGCGACTTCCTTGCCCCACTCGTATTTCGTGACCTTGGACTCGAGGCCGTCAAAGGTCTTCTTCACGTTGGCGAAATAGTTCTTCATCATCGGGTTGGACTCGGCCTTGGCGGCGTTGTCGGCACTGGTCCAGAACTCCCAATCCTTGCCCGGCACCATGATCTCCGCGTTCGGGAAGGCGAGCGCGCCGTCGGCAAGGCGGATGCCGTTGGTGTGGTCGGGATGCAGATGCGAGAGCAGCACCACGTCGATGCTCTTGGGATCGACGCCGGCGGCCTGGAGGTTCTGCAGCGTGCGGCCGACCGCGCCCTTGCTGGGTTCGAGATTGGCGACGCCGTTGCCGGCGTCGATCAGCACCAGCTTGGAGCCGGTGTTAATGAGCTGCGGGTTGAACGGCACCGTGACCATGCCCTTGGGCATGTAGGCAGCCTCGCCCGCAGCGAGCGCCTCTTCCTTCGACAGGTTGGTGACGAACTTGTCGGGCATCGGGAAAGTGCGCGCGCCGTCATTGATCGAGGTGCACTCGATGCTGCCGACCTTGTAGCGATAGAAGCCCGGCGCCTGCGTACCGACTTGCGGCACTGCGGCATTGACGACGGTTGGCCGGAGGCCGGTGACGGCGGCCGCACCGATGGCGGCCGCACCTGCGAGCAGGTGACGGCGATTGAGATCGGTCATGGAGAGGTCCCCTTCTGAGCGCCCTGCGGTTTTTCCGCTTTCAAATGGCGGCGGAATAATCTCCGGCTTCGCTCAGAAGGCAAGACCTTCTTTCGGTGACGTGCCGCCGCACGTCACGATTATTTATTTGGGTTGATGAGGAATTTTTCGCCGGTGGCGCGTTTGGCGTACACCGCGATATTGGCGGGATCGAGCGTCTCCTGCAGCGACACCACCTTGGTGTAGTGGCTGGCAAAGGTCGTCTTCAACTCACTCACGACGCGCTGACGCAGCCGTCCGATGTCGGCCGGTCCGATCTTCTGCAGGAACGGCGTGAGCAACCAGCCGCCGACGCCCCAGGCCATGCCGAAGCCACGCGGCAGTTCGATCGGACGGATATCGAGCGCGCCATAGACATAGACCTGCTTGTGCACGCTGGAGCCGTAACGGCTGTACTCCTTTGCGGTCTTGTTGATCGCGATTTCCATGCAGTTAAGGATGTCGCCGGCGAGCTTGCCGCCGCCGATGGCATCGAAGGCGATGGTCGCGCCGGTTTCGACCAGCGCATTGGTGAGATCGTCAAGGAAGCTCGGCGCGCTGGAATCGACAACGTATTTGGCGCCGATCTTGTGCAGGATTTCCGCCTGCTCCTTGCTGCGCACGATGTTGACCAGCGGGATGCCGTCCTTGATGCAGATCTTGTTCAGCATCTGGCCGAGATTGGAGGCGGCCGCAGTGTGCACCAGCGCCTTGTGGCCCTCGCGCCGCATCGTCTCGGTCATGCCGAGCGCGGTGAGCGGGTTCACGAACCACGAGGCGCCCTCTGCCGCCGTCGTGCCCTCGGGCAGCGGCTGGCAGTCCCTGACCTTCATCGTCCGGTACTGCGAATACATGGCGCCGCCGATCATCGCGACGGTCTTGCCCATCAGCGCCTTCGCGGCATCCGACGAGCCGGACTTGATGACGACGCCGGCGCCCTCGTTGCCGACCGGCAAGGACTGGTCGAGCCGCGCGCCCATCGCGCGCATCGCTCCGTCAGGCACTTTCGCGGTGATGATCGGCGCCTCTTTCGTACCGGACGCCTTGGCCGTGCTCATGTCGGCCGCGCCGACGAGCAGCCCGAGATCGGACGGGTTGATCGGCGCCGCCTCGATGCGGACGACGACCTCGTCGTCCGCAGGCTCGGGGGTCGGCACGTCCACGAGCGAGATCTCGAGCTCGCCGCTTTTCTTGATCAGCGAACGCAGTTGCAGTCCGGTCTTGCCGTCGCTCATGTCCAATCCTCCCCTGTGTTGTCGAAGCGCTGGCTTATGCCAGCGCCTTCAGCGCCGCCTTGCCGCCGTACAGCGCCTGCTTGCCGAGCTGCTGCTCGATGCGAAGAAGCTGGTTGTATTTGGCGGTGCGATCGGAACGCGCAAGGGAGCCGGTCTTGATCTGACCGCAATTGGTAGCGACCGCGAGGTCGGCGATGGTGGAATCCTCGGTCTCGCCCGAGCGGTGCGACATGACGGAGGTGTAGCCGTTCTTGTGCGCCATCTCGACGGCGGCGAGCGTCTCGGTCAGCGTGCCGATCTGGTTGACCTTGATCAGGATCGAGTTGGCGCGGCCGGCCTTGATGCCTTCGGCGAGGCGCTTGACGTTCGTGACGAACAGGTCGTCGCCGACCAGCTGGCACTTCTTGCCGATGAGGTCGGTGAGCTCCTTCCAGCCGTCCATGTCGTCTTCCGACATGCCGTCCTCGATGGTCACGATCGGATAGCGCGAGACGAGGTCGGCAAGGTACTTGGCCTGCTCGGAGATCGAGCGGGTCTTGCCTTCGCCTTCATAGACGTACTTGCCGTCCTTGAAGAATTCGGTCGAGGCGCAGTCGAGGCCGAGCACGATGTCGGTCCCTGCCTTGTAGCCGGCCTTGCCGATCGCGTTCATGACGAACTCCAGCGCCGCGTCGGCCGACGGCAGGTTCGGAGCGAAGCCGCCCTCGTCGCCGACATTGGTGTTGTGGCCGGCCTTCTTCAATTCGGACTTCAGCGTGTGGAAGACTTCCGCGCCGTAGCGCAGACCTTCGGCGAAGGACGACGCACCGACGGGCAGGATCATGAACTCCTGGAAGTCGATCGGGTTGTCGGCGTGCACGCCGCCATTGATGATGTTCATCATCGGCACCGGCAAGAGGCGCGCCGCGGTGCCGCCGACGTAACGATAGAGCGGCATGTCGAGCGAGTTCGCGGCCGCCTTGGCGCAGGCGAGCGAGACGCCGAGGATCGCGTTGGCGCCAAGCCGGCTCTTGTTCGGCGTGCCGTCGAGGTCGATCATGATCTGGTCGATCTGGGCCTGCTGCTCGACATCGAGGCCGCTCAAGGCCTCGAAGATTTCGCCATTGACGGCGCCGACCGCCTTGGTGACGCCCTTGCCGAGATAGCGGGCCTTGTCGCCGTCGCGCAGTTCCACCGCCTCATGGGCGCCGGTCGAGGCGCCGGACGGCACCGCAGCGCGGCCGAGCGCGCCATCTTCCAGCACGACGTCGACCTCGACGGTGGGATTGCCACGGCTATCGAGAATTTCGCGGCCAATGATGTCGATGATGGCGGTCATGATGTGCACTTCCGTTCGTTGGGGCTGATCGGTGCCGCGGGTCTTACACGGGCCGCAAGCAAATGTGAACGCTTGGAGGACGGGCTTCGACTGACGCGTGAAGTGGCTCGGACTAAGCTTGACCCTGCCTGATCTGCGCGTCCAACCTCAAACTGAGACAGTCGGGGTAACGCCATGAATCGCCGCCAGTTTCTTGCCTCGAGCGCTGCCCTCCTCGCGACCCGCCCGTCTTTTGCGCAGGAGGGCCCGTTCCGGACGAAATATTTCCCCATTAGCGCCGGCATCGGCCTGCATGACCTTGCCCCCGCTCCCGACGGCTCGGTCTGGTTCACGGCCCAGGGCAAGGGCCTGCTCGGCAGGCTCAATCCCCAGGATGGCAGCTTCAAGACCGTCAGCCTCGGCCAGGGCGCCGCTCCGCACGGCGTGACCATCGGCCCCGACGGCGCGCCCTGGATCACCGAGGGTGGCCAGAACGCGATCGCGCGGGTCGCCCCTGATGACCTCAAGGTCACGCTGTTCCGCCTGCCGGAAAAGTTCGCCTCCGCCAATCTCAACACTGGCGTGTTCGACAAGACCGGCACCTACTGGTTCACCGGCCAGTCCGGCTATTACGGTCGGCTCAGGCCGACATCGGGCGAGATGGACGTGTTCAAGGCGCCCAAGGGCGTCGGGCCCTACGGCATCGCGGTGACGCCCAAGGGCGACGTCTGGTACACCTCGCTCGCCGGCAGCTACATCGCCAGGATCGATCTTGCGACCGGCAACGCCGCCGTGGTCGAGCCGCCGACGCCGGGCCAGGGCTCGCGGCGGGTCTGGTCGGACTCGAAGAACCGGATCTGGGTCAGCGAGTGGAACAGCGGGCACGTGTCGATGCACGATCCCGCCGACGGCTCATGGAAAACGTGGAAGCTACCGGGCGAACGTCCCCGCACCTACGCGGTCTATGTCGACGACAAGGACAAGGTCTGGCTCACCGATTTCTCCGCCAACGCGATCGTCCGCTTCGACCCCGTCACCGAGACGTTCAACGTGGTCGCGAGCGACAAGGCCAATGCCAATGTCCGCCAGCTCGACGGCCGTCCCGGCGAACTCTGGGGCTGCGAGTCCGGTAACGACCGGATCGTCATGATCCAGACGAACGCGGCCGGTTGACGGCAGCGCCATTTGCGTCCATCCCGACACGCTCTGGAGCGCGATCTTATCGCGCTCCGGTTTTTAGTTGAGCATGATCTTTCGGAAAACCGGCGCCCACTTTGCGCCAACGCGGCCCTCCGGGTCCGGCTCGTGCTCGAACAGGATGTGACGACGATGGCGAAAAAATCTCTCCAGCTCGGCCGCGCGGTCGAATGGCCGCACACGCCGGAAGAAGCCCAGCTCGACCGCGTGCCCAATCCGCAGAAAGGCACGGACTATCTGGTGCGCTTCACCGTGCCGGAATTCACCTCGCTCTGCCCGGTCACGGGACAGCCGGATTTCGCGCATCTGATGATCGACTACGCGCCGGGCCAGTGGCTGCTGGAGTCGAAATCGCTCAAGCTCTATATCGCGAGCTTCCGCAATCACGGCGCCTTCCACGAGGACTGCACCGTGATGATCGGCAAGCGCATCGCGAGCGAGATCAAGCCGAAATGGCTGCGCATCGGCGGCTACTGGTATCCGCGCGGCGGCATCCCGATCGACGTGTTCTGGCAGACCGGCCGCGTGCCGAAGGGCCTCTGGGTGCCCGAGCAAGGCGTCGCGCCGTATCGCGGGCGCGGATAGCGAGCTCGACCACAGAGCGGCGCCTCCATCTAACGATGCGTCGCCTGCCGTGGCAAGCAGAGCCAGTGTTCTTCGTGATCGACCGTTCTTTCCCGGAGAAATGCGGGAAGCCGACAGCTCGATACTCCGTCAGGCCCGCGCGTCCGAGGGCGCCCGCGGCTTGAGCAGCCGGGCGCAGACTAGGCCCAGCAGCACCATGATCGCAGCGCTCACGCTCAGGGTCGGCACCTTGCCGGCATGCGCAAGGCCAAAGCCGTAGGCGATCGGGCCGACCGTCTGCCCCATGAAGAAGAAGAACGAATGCAGCGACATCGCCGTCGCCCGCGCGCCGATCGACAGTTCGCTGGCGAACACCTGCAAGCAACCATGGATCATGTAGAAGCCCCACCCCATCACCAGCATGCTGGCGAATTGCAGCTTCCATCCGGGACCGAAGGCAAGCGCGCCGAGTTGCAGGGCGACGAGGCTCGCGCCCGCGATCATCATGCCCTTGACACCAAGCCAGGGCAGGAAGCGCGAGACCGTGAAGGTGTAGAACAGCCCGCCGATGGCAAAGCCCGCGATCACGATGCCCGCGATCGACAGCGATTTCTCGCCGAGATCGAACAGCAGCGCGGCGATGAACGGAAACAGGCCGAACACGCAGCAGCCCTCGACGAACACCGCCGAGTAGCAATAGCGCGTGTTTGGATTGGCGAAGATGGTGCGGTAGCCCTGGCGCAAGGTCTTCAGGTCGGTTTTCGGCGGCGCCGCCAGCGCGGCACCGCGGAAGCCCGCGGCCACCGCGACGGCCGCGATCAGGCCGAGTGCGCCGAGGATCACGAGCACGCCGCGCCAGCCGATGAGATCGCCGATGATGCCGGAGGCACTCGCGCCGAGCAGATTGCCGGTCATCGACCCCGCCAGCGTGCGCCCGATTGCGACCTGCCGCTTGGCCGGCGCAACGAGGTCGGCGGTAAGACCAAGCGCAACCGGAAACACCCCGCCGGAGGCGATGCCGGCCAGGATGCGGCTCGCGAACAGGCCCGAGAAAGTCGTCGCGATCGCGCCGAGAATGCAGGAGACCCCGAGCAGAGCCAGACACAGCGTCATCAAGCGCGCCTTGCCGAACAGATCGGCAGCCGCGCCGATCACCGGCTGGACCAGCGCGTAGATCAAGGCATAGCCCGCCGCGATACTGGCGGCCGTCGTGATGCTGACCGAGAAATCCTCGGCGACATGCGGCAGGACTGGATCGAGCGCGCGCGTCGACAACGCCGCCGAGAAGCTGGCGAGCGCGATGATGTTGATCGCTGGCGGAAACCTCTGATCGGAGGACGGCCCGGTCACAGGCTGGTGCATCAGCGCGTGATGCCCTTCGTATTCTTGGCCAGCGCGTCGAACGCCATCAGCTGAGCGATCAGCCCCTCGAACTCGCGCAGCGGCACCATGTTGGGGCCGTCGGAGGGCGCCCGGTCGGGATCGGGATGGGTCTCGATGAAGACACCGGCAACGCCGACCGCCACCGCCGCGCGTGCGAGCACCGGCACGAATTCGCGCTCGCCGCCCGAGGAGGTCCCCTTCCCGCCCGGCTGCTGCACCGAATGGGTGGCGTCGAAGATCACCGGCGCTCCGGTCGTGCGCGCCAGGATCGGCAGCGCGCGCATGTCGGAGACCAGCATGTTGTAGCCGAAGGCCGCGCCGCGCTCTGTCACCAGCACATTCGGATTGTTGGCGCCCGTGATCTTGGTCACGACATTGGCCATGTCCCAGGGCGCGAGGAACTGGCCCTTCTTGACGTTGACGACTTTGCCTGTCGCGGCCGCCGCCAGCAGCAGATCGGTCTGCCGGCACAGGAACGCCGGGATCTGCAGGATGTCCACGGCCTGCGCCACCTCGGCGCATTGCGTGGCCTCGTGCACGTCGGTCAGCACCGGCAGGCCGAGCGAGGACCGGATCTCCGCGAAGATCGGCAGCGACTGCGCAAGGCCAAGGCCGCGCGCGGCGGACGCGCTGGTGCGGTTCGCCTTGTCGAAGGAGGTCTTGTAGACGAGGCCGATGTTCAGCCGCGCGGCGATCTCCTTCAGCGCGGAGGCCACCTCCAGCGCATGCTGGCGGCTTTCGAGCTGGCACGGCCCGGCAATGATCGAAATCGGCAGATCATTGCCGAATTTGACCGTGCCAACGGTGACGACGCCTGCCGCTGAATTCGAAGAGCTCAAAGCCAAATCCCTCGTTTCGGCGCGACCATAGCCGCCATGAGGGTCGGATCAACCCCATTCGGCCCTGGGCGGTCAGATTATCAGGCGCCGGGACTGCCGGCGCCGCCCTTGTATCGGCAGGTTCCTACTTCACCGCCGAGAAGGCCGTCGGCGTCAGGAGCTGGCTGACGATATTGCCGACGATCTGGCCATCCGCTTCGCTCTCGGCGCGTGCTTTCATCCATTCCGGGTCGGCCATGAACGCACCCCACTTCTTCTCGCGTTCGGCGAGCGAGTCCCAGGCCAGGAAATAGGTCAGCTCTTGGTTGGATTCGCCGATCAGCGTGGTGAAGAACCCGGCCTGCTTGATGCCGTGCTTCTCCCAGATCTTCAGCGTCGCCGTCTCGAACCGCTTCAACAGCGCCGGCAGGCGGCCGGGCACGCAGCGATACTGGCGCATTTCGTAGATCATTCTTGCTCCCTCCCTGAACAGGTTCGGCGGTTATAACGTCTGACCATAGCGCTGTCTTGAGCCCTGCCCGGCCGCCCCTATGGCGTTTCACGCATGGCTAGACGGGTCCGGCAGCGGCACCATGTCCGCTTCCCGCAATGCTGCCGCAATGATCAGGCCGCTAAGAATGGCTCAATTGTGGTTCAGGTGCAGGTTGCATGCGGATTTTGCTCGTCGAGGATGAGGCGGAAATGGCCGGCGCGCTGGCCTCCGCGCTGAAGCGCTACGACATGGTGGTGGACCATGCCCCGACGCTCGCCGAGGCGGAGGAAGCCATTTCCGCCGACGTCCATGCCGCGGTCCTGCTCGACCGCCAGCTTCCCGACGGCGACGGCCTCGCTTTGATCCCCAAGCTTCGCGCGCGCGCCGACGGCGTGCCGATCATCGTCCTCACCGCGCGCGGCGAACTCGCCGACCGTATCGCCGGGCTCGACAGCGGCGCCGACGACTATCTTGCAAAACCGTTCGCGGTCGAGGAGCTGCTCGCCCGTTTGCGCGCGGTGCTGCGGCGGCCCGCGGGCCTGTCCCCCGAAATCATTCGCGCCGGCCGTCTTGCCTTCGACCTCGGCCATCGCGAAGCCAACATCGACGGTGCGCCGCTCGAGCTGCCGCGCCGGGAGCTCCTGGTGCTCGAAGCCCTGATCCGACGCATGGGGCGAACCGTGCTGCGCTCGACGCTGGAAGAAGCGGTCTACAATTTCGACGACGAGATCCAGTCGAACGCGCTCGACACGCACGTCTCGCGGCTGCGGCGAAAGCTCGCGGACGCCGACGCGGGCGTCGAGATCCACGGCATTCGCGGCGTCGGCTATCTCCTCAAGAAGCTGCCATGAGCAAACACCACGATCCCTATTGCCTGCGCTCGCGGCTGAGCTGGCGCCTGCTGTCGCTCCAGGCCGCGCTGCTCGTTGCACTGGTTGCCGTCGTGGTCGGAGCGTTGTGCGCATCGGGCTTCGTGCTCGCCGGGCGCGACGAGGACCGCGTCATCGATGTCGTCCAGCGCGCGCTCACGCGCGATGCGCAAGGCGCGCTGGCCTTGCGGCCGACCGCCGAGCTGAAGCAGTTGCGCAACGAGACGCCCGACCTCTGGTTCCTGGTGCGCGACCGGCAGGGTCACCTCCTCGGCGAAGGCACTGTGCCGGCCGAATTCGCCGCGATCGGCGCCGGCCTTGACCAGATCAGCCAGGCGCGGCTCGGATGGCAGATGTTCGACGATCCGCGCAAGCCGGCGGCGCGGCTGAAGCGGGTCGACACCGACGCCGGCAATGTGCAAATCATCACGGCGACGCAGGGACGGCTGACCGGCGCCAAGGCGCTGCTCGCGACCTCGCTTGCGTTCCTCGGCATCGCCCTGCCCGGCCTGCTGCTGATGGGGACGGCGACGTTCATCGCGACGCCGATGATTGTGCAGCGCGCGTTCAGGGGCCTCGACACCACGGCGGACGAGGCGCGGCGCATCGACATCCATCAGCGCGGCGCGCGGCTCTCGGTGGAGCGGATTCCGCTGGAGGTCGTGCCGCTGGTGACTGCGGTCAATGATGCGCTGGCGCGGCTCGACCAGGGCTATGCGCGCCACAAGCGCTTCGTCGCCGACGCAGCCCACGAGCTGCGCACGCCGATCGCGATCCTGAACACACGGCTGGAGTCGCTTGCCCCGGGGCCGGACAAGACCCGCCTGCTCGAGGATGCCGCGCGGCTTGCGACGCTTGCCGAGCAATTGCTCGATATCCAGCGCCTCGACCGCTGCGCCCATCCCTTCACGCGCGTCAGTCTCGCCGCCGTCGCGCGAAGCGTCGCCGCCGACCTTGCACCGCTGGCGATCGCGGCCGGCTACGAACTGGCACTCGATGCCCCGGCGGCACCGATCGACACGATCGGCGATGCGGCGGCCCTGGAGCGCGCGCTGACCAATCTCGTGCAGAACGCGATACAGCACGGCCCTCGCCGCGGCATCATCGGAATTCGCGTCAGCAGCCCCGCGAGCATCGAGGTCTCCGATGAAGGCGCCGGCATTCCCGCCGATCAGCGCGAACAGGTCTTCGAACCATTCTACCGGCTGGCGCCGCTCGATCGCGGTGCCGGCCTCGGCCTCAACATGGTGCGCGAGATCGTGCAGCTGCATGGCGGCCACGTCTCGGTGACGGACGGGCCGGACGGTGGGGCCTGCTTCCGGATCACGCTGCCACCGGCGCGACAGAGCTGATTCAGTCCGCGCTCGCCGCTTCGAGCGCAATGCTGTCGCAATGCGCTTTCGCGACACTGCATCCGTCTCACCTCTGATTTGTCGAGGTGCAAACCAAGATGCCGGAGTGCGCATGCCCAACGATTTTCTTTCGTTCTTCCTGTCATGGATGTCGTCGCCGCGTCAGGTCGGCGCCATCGCACCATCGGGTGCGGCGCTTGCCGATCTCATCACGCGCGAGATCTCGGCAACGACAGGTCCGATCCTCGAGCTCGGTCCCGGCACCGGCGCGTTCACCTACAAGCTGCTCAAGCGCGGCGTCCGGCCGCAGGATCTGACGCTGATCGAATACGGCTCCGACTTCATGAAGCTGTTGCAAATGCGCTTTCCCGGCGCGCGTGTGCTGTGGATGGACGCGGCACGGCTTGCGACCGAGCGCCTCTATGACGGCGCCCCCGTCGGCGCGGTCGTGAGCGGCCTGCCGATGCTCAACATGTCGAGGCGCAAGGTGATCTCGATCCTCAGCGGCGCGTTCAGCTATGTCCGCCCTGGCGGCGCCTTCTACCAGTTCACCTACGGCATGAGCTGCCCGGTGCCGCGGCCCGTGCTCGACCGGCTGGGCCTGCGCGCAAAACTCGTCGACCGCGCCTTGCTGAACGTGCCGCCCGCCGCGGTCTACAGACTGACGCGACGGCCGCAGATGAAGCTGATCACGGGAACGTTCGCGCCCGAACCATCAACGCGGGTCGCGTTGGAGCCGATGCATCAAGCGCGCGACTACTCCGCCGCGCGCTGAGCCGTCAGACCAGACGGCTCTGCACCATCGCCGCCTGAATGAACGAGGCGAAGAGAGGATGGGGCTCGAACGGCCGCGACTTCAGCTCGGGGTGGAACTGGACGCCGATGAACCAGGGATGATCCTCGTACTCGACGATTTCAGGCAGCACGCCGTCGGGCGAGAGGCCCGAGAATTTCAGGCCATGCTGCTCGAGGCGGTCCTTGTAGGCGGTGTTGACCTCGTAGCGGTGGCGATGACGCTCGGAAATCTCGGTCGCGCCGCCATAGACCTGCGAGACGCGGCTGCCGCGGTTGAGCGCGGCAGGGTATGCGCCAAGCCGCATCGTGCCGCCGAGATCGCCGGCCTGCGAGCGCTTCTCGAGCTCGTTGCCGCGCAGCCATTCCGTCATCAGGCCGACGAGCGGCTCCTTGGTCGGGCCGAACTCGGTGGAGTTGGCGTCCTCGATGCCGACGAGGTTTCGCGCGGCCTCGATCACCGCCATCTGCATGCCGAAGCAGATGCCGAAATACGGCACGTCGCGCTCGCGCGCGAACTGCGCCGCGCGAATCTTCCCCTCCGCGCCGCGCTGGCCGAATCCGCCGGGCACCAGGATGCCGTTGACGTGCTCGAGGAACGGCGCGGGATCTTCCTTCTCGAAGATCTCGCTCTCGATCCAGTCGAGATTGACCTTCACCTTGTTGGCGATGCCGCCGTGCGAGAGCGCCTCGATCAGCGACTTATACGCATCCTTCATGCCGGTATATTTGCCGACGATGGCGATGGTGACATTGCCTTCGGGATTGCGCACGCGCTCGTTGATCTGCTGCCAGCTGCGCAGCTCCGGCGGAATCCGCGAGGCGATGCCGAAGGCGGCGAGCACTTCGTCGTCGAGGCCGGCGTTGTGATAGGCCTCGGGGACGGCATAGATGTTGTCGACGTCGCGCGCCTCGATCACGGCGCTTTCGCGCACGTTGCAGAACAGCCCGAGCTTGCGCCGCTCCTCCTTCGGGATCTCGCGATCGGTGCGGCAGAGCAGGATGTCCGGCTGGATGCCGATCGAGCGCAGCTCCTTCACGGAGTGCTGCGTCGGCTTGGTCTTCAGCTCACCGGCGCTCGGGATGTAGGGCAACAGCGTGAGATGGATGTAGACGGCGTGATCGCGCGGCAGCTCGTTCTTGAGCTGGCGGATCGCCTCGAAGAACGGCAGGCCCTCGATGTCGCCGACGGTGCCGCCGATCTCGACCAGCACGAAATCGTACTCGTCATTGCCGTCGAGGACGAACTCCTTGATGGCGTTGGTGACGTGCGGCACCACCTGGATGGTGGCGCCGAGATAATCGCCGCGACGCTCCTTGGAGATGATGTCCTGGTAGATGCGCCCGGTCGTGATGTTGTCGGCCTTGGTCGCCGGCCGCCCGGTGAAGCGCTCGTAGTGACCGAGATCGAGATCGGTCTCCGCGCCGTCATCGGTCACGAACACTTCGCCGTGCTGATACGGCGACATCGTTCCGGGATCGAGGTTGAGATACGGGTCGAGCTTACGGAGGCGGACCTTGTAGCCCCGGGCCTGCAGCAGCGCACCGAGTGCCGCTGAAGCCAGACCCTTGCCGAGCGAAGAAACCACGCCGCCGGTGATGAATATGTACCGCGCCATGGGACTTAACCTCTAATCCCTCGAATTCGATTCGCCAAAGCGATTCGTATTCCGCCCCAAAGATTTTGCGGGCCTGTGGGTGATCCAGAACTAAGAGTGGTGACAGTGCCTTGATGGGGATTGTTGATGCAGGACGGTAGCCACCGCCCTGCATGGCCCCCCTGCTTTATTGCGAGCGCGGCACCTGCGGGCCCGACGGCGCCTGGTTCTGCTGCTGCTCGTCGGCCTTCTTCAGCGTGTCGAGTATGCCGCCCGAGGTCGGCGCCGAGATCGGCGCGCCGCCGGCCGGCTGGCTCTGCGAGGCCGGCTGGCCGATGATCGACGAGGGCGCGCGGCTATATCCGGCATGCCAGGACAGGAACAGGCTGGTGATGAAGAACCCGGCGGCGAGGATCGCGGTGGTCCGCGTCAACAGGTTCGCGGTGCCCCGGCTCGACATGAAGCCGGCGCCGCCCCCCATACCGAGGCCGCCGCCTTCCGACTTCTGGAGCAGGACGGCGCCGATCATGACGGCGACGATCATGAGGTGGATGACGATGACAACGGTCTGCATAATGTCCTTCCGTCACAAGCGGGCAGCGCCTGACGGCGGCCGGTCGCGCTTCGCGGGTTTTCCTGAAGTTGCGCGGTGTTACACGATCGGGAGGGGCATTGCCACCCCCGATCGGGCTCATACCAATGGTTTGGAATAGCTAGGGGCAGCCCTTGGCAATCGCAAGGAAATCGGCCGCCTTCAGGCTGGCACCGCCGACCAAGGCGCCGTTGACGTTCTTGACCGCCATCAGCTCGGCCGCATTGGACGGCTTGACCGAGCCGCCATAGAGGATGCGCATCTTCGTTCCTTCGGCCTTGAACCGGGAGGTCAGGAGTTCCCGGATAAAGCCATGAATCTGCTCGACATCCTGGGCCGTGGGGGTGAGACCGGTGCCGATGGCCCAGACCGGCTCATACGCCACCACCAGGTTGGCGGCGGTAGAGGCGTCCGGCAGCGAGCCATCCAGCTGGCCGCGCAGGATATCCAGGGTCTGTCCGGCATCGCGCTGGCCTTGCGTCTCGCCGATGCAGACGATCGCGACCAACCCGGCCCGCCAGGCGGCTTCCGCCTTCTGCCTGACCAGGGCGTCGCCCTCGCCGTGGTCGGCGCGGCGCTCGGAATGGCCGACGATGATGGCGCTCGCCCCTGCATCGGCCAGCATTTCGGCAGCGATATCGCCGGTATGGGCGCCGGAGGCCTTAGGATGACAATCCTGGGCCCCGACCGCGACCTTCTTGCCGCGTGCCTTGTCGGCAAAGGCCGCTATCAGCGTCGCCGGCGGGCAGACCAGCAGGTCAGCTTTAGCGGCGACGTCTGCCGCGCCGTTGAGCATGGCGTCGAATTCGGCAGCCGAACCTTTCAGGCCGTTCATTTTCCAGTTGCCGGCAATCAGGGGGCGGATGGCGTCGGTCATGTCAATTTCCAGCAAAATGAGGTTTGCGCATGCGCTAGCAGAGCTGTCGCGGCAGTTCCAGAGACCAGAGGCTTTTAACCGCAGTTCTGGGAGACCGCCTGACCTGAGGTTGCGGGGGCAAAGCCACCACTTTATGATGATTGATCAATTTGGTGAGGCGCTTTTGCGGAATCTGCATTAAGACGCGCTCCCGTTCCCCTCCTGACCAAAACAAGTTGGACCAAATGCTTCGAGGAATGCGCAAGGCCTCATCAAACTGGGTCGGCAAGACCATTATGGCGATCGTGATGGGCGTGCTGATCATCAGTTTCGGCATTTGGGGCATCGCCGACATCTTCCGCGGCTTCGGTCAGTCCACGGTGGCCAAGGTCGGCCACACCGAGATTTCGCTGAACGAGTTCCGCCAGATCTACACCGACCGCCTGCAGCAGATCGGCCGTCAGTTCGGCCGTCCGCTGACGCCCGACCAGGCGCGCGCCTTCGGCCTCGACCGGCAGGTGTTGCAGCAGACCATCGCGGAAGCCGCGCTCGACGAAGAGGCGCGCCGGCTCGGGCTCGGCCAGTCCGACGAGCAGATCCGCCAGGTCATCATGAACGACCCCAACTTCAAGGGCGTCGACGGCAAATTCGACGCGAACCGCTTCCAGGCCGTGATCCGCAATTTCGGCTACACCGAGCAGCGCTACGTCTCCGAGCAGCGCAAGGTGTCGTTGCGCCGGCAGATCACCGGCACGATCGGCGCCGGCCTCGAGCCGCCGAAGGCGATGATCGACGTGCTGACGCGATTCCAGAACGAGCAGCGCGCCATCGAGTTCATCAGGCTCGACGCAGCGCAGGCGGGTCAGATCGATGCGCCCTCGCCCGAGGCGCTCGCCGCCTATTTCGAGGATCACAAGGTCCAGTTCCGCGCCCCCGAATATCGCAAGATCGCCTTCGTCATGGTCTCGCCGGAGGAGATCGGCAAGTGGACCGAAGTGTCGGACGAGGACGCCAGGAAGGTGTTCGACCAGCGCAAGGACCGGTTCGGCACGCCCGAGAAGCGCCAGATCCAGCAACTCGTATTCCCGAACGCGGCCGAGGCGCAGGCCGCCCGCGAGCGTCTCATCGGCGGCACCTCGTTCGAGGATCTCGGCAAGGAGCGCGGGCTGAGCGCCTCGGACGTCGACCTTGGGCTCGTGACCAAATCCTCGCTCGACTCCGCGGTCGGGAATGCCGCCTTCGCGCTGCCCGCCGGTGAAATCAGCCAGCCGATCCAGGGCGCTCTCGGCGTCTCTATCGTCAGGGTCGACAAGATCGAGCCCGGCGTCGAGCCGGACTTTGCAAAGGTCGCAGCCGACATCAAGCGCGAGATCGCGACCGAGCGCGCGCGCGTCAAGGTCGCCGATCTCCGCGACAAGATGGAAGACGAGCGCGGCGGCGGCTCCAGCGTGATCGAGGCGGCGCAGAAGCTCGGCCTCACCGCCGTGACCATCGACGCCGTCGACCGTTCCGGCCGCGCGCCCAACGGCCAGCCGGTCGCCAACATCCCGCAAGGCCTCGACGTCGTGTCGCAGGCCTTCAACACCGATGTCGGCGTCGACAACGACTCGATCTCGTTCAAGGGCGGCTATGTCTGGTACGACGTGCTCGCCATCACGCCCTCGCGCGACCGCAATCTGGACGAGGTCCGTGACCAGGTCGAGGCGCGCTGGCGCCAGGACCAGATCGCGACCAAGCTGAAGGCCAAGGCGACCGAGATGGTGCAGAAGCTGGAAGCCGGCGGCAAGCTCGCAGATGAAGCCGCCGCGATCGGCGCCAAGGTCGAGACCGCCTCGGGCTTCAAGCGCGACGACTCGCCCGCCGGCGTGCCTGCGGCCGTCGTGGCGGCCGCCTTCCGCACGGCCAAGGACGGCGTCGGGCAAACGCCCGTGAGCGGCGGCAGCGAGGTGATCGTCTTCCGCGTCACCGACGTCATCGATCCTGCGGTCGATGCCGCCTCGGATGCAGTCAAGAAGCTGAAGGACAGCCTCGACCGCGCGCTCACCGAGGAGCAGGTCGCCGCCTACGTCAACAAGCTTGAAACCGACATCGGGACCACCATTAATCAGGCCGCCTTCGCGCAGGTGACCGGCGCGAACCAGTGAGTTGAAAGCACGCGATGGACGACCTGAAATCGATCATTGGAAAAGTGGCGACCGGCGCCAGCCTGTCGCGTGAGGAAGCAGCTTCCGCCTTCGACGCCATGATGTCCGGCGAGGCCACGCCCTCGCAGATGGGCGGCCTCTTGATGGCGCTCAGGGTCCGTGGCGAGACCGTGGACGAGATCACCGGCGCGGTGTCGGCGATGCGCTCCAAGATGCTCACTGTCGATGCGCCGGCAGATGCCGTCGATATCGTCGGCACCGGCGGCGACGGCTCCGGCTCGGTCAACGTCTCGACCTGCGCCTCCTTCATCGTCTCGGGCACCGGCCTGCCCGTGGCCAAGCATGGCAACCGCGCGCTGTCGTCGCGCTCGGGCGCCGCCGACGTGCTGGCTTCGCTCGGGGTGAAGATCGACCTCAGGCCGGAGCAGGTCGGCCGCTGCGTGCGCGAATGCGGCATCGGCTTCATGTTCGCGCCCGCCCATCATCCCGCCATGAAGAACGTCGGCCCGACCCGGGTCGAGCTGGCGACGCGCACGATCTTCAACCTGCTTGGGCCCCTGTCTAACCCGGCCGGCGTGAAGCGGCAGATGGTCGGCGTATTCTCCAGGCAATGGGTGCAGCCGCTGGCGCAGGTGCTGAAAAACCTCGGCTCGGAATCCGCATGGGTTGTGCATGGCTCCGACGGTCTCGACGAGATCACTCTCACCGGCCCGACCTTCGTCTCCGCGCTCCACAAGGGCGAGATCCGGAATTTCGAGGTGACGCCGGAAGAGGCCGGCCTGTCGCGCTGCGAGCCCGGCGCACTCAAGGGCGGTGACGCCGACGCCAATGCGGTCGCGCTGCAAAACGTGCTCGACGGCAAGCCGAGCCCCTACCGCGACGTCGCTCTGATGAATGCCGCCGCTGCGCTGGTGGTGGCCGGCCGCGCCAAGGATCTGAAGGAAGGCGTCGCGATCGGTGCAAAATCGCTCGACAGCGGCGCGGCAAGCGCGCGGCTGAAGCACCTGATCGCGGTCTCGAACGGCTGAGTTTCCCATGTCGGATATCCTGACCAAGATCGAAGCCTATAAGCGCGAGGAGATCGCCGCGGCCAAGCGCGCGCAGTCGCTCTCGGACGTCGAGGCCAGGGCCAAGGGGCAAGCCGCTCCCCGCGGCTTCGTGCGCGCCCTCAAGGCCAAGCACGCCAATGGCGACTTCGCGCTGATCGCGGAGGTGAAGAAGGCCTCGCCCTCCAAGGGGCTGATCCGCGCCGACTTCGATCCGCCCGTGCTCGCCAAGGCCTATGAGGCCGGCGGCGCGGCCTGCCTGTCGGTGCTGACCGACACGCCCTCGTTCCAGGGCCATCTCGATTTCATGGTGGCGGCGCGCGCGGCGACGTCGCTGCCGGTGCTGCGCAAGGATTTCATGTTCGACACCTATCAGGTGGCGGAGGCCCGCGCGCACGGCGCCGACTGCATCCTGATCATCATGGCGGCGCTCGACGATGCCACGGCAAAAGATCTCGAAGACGCGGCAATCGCCTACGGCATGGACGTGCTGATCGAGATCCACGACCGCGCCGAACTCGACCGCGCGCTGAAACTCCGCTCGCCGATGATCGGCGTCAACAACCGCAATCTGCGCACCTTCGAGACCACGCTCGCGACCAGCGAGACGCTGGCGCCGCTCATCCCCACGGAAAGGCTGATGGTCGGCGAGAGCGGCATCTTCACGCCCGCGGACCTCGCGCGGCTCGAGCGCGTCGGCATGTCGACCTTCCTGGTCGGCGAGAGCCTGATGCGGCAGTCCGACGTGACGGCCGCCACGCGCGCGCTGCTCACGCGTGAGACCGCGGCACGCGCCACGGGCGCGCGCTGACATGGCGCGCAAGCCGTCTGCATCCAAGCCGTCTAGAGCGAAGGCCCGCCCTGCCCTGACCCATATCGGCGCCTCCGGCGAGGCGCGGATGGTCGACGTCTCGGAGAAGCCCGCGACCGAGCGGCTCGCCGTCGCCGAAGGCCGCGTCGTCATGACCAGGGCGACGCTCGACCTGATCGTCTCGGGCAATGCCAAGAAGGGCGACGTGCTCGGCACCGCGCGCATCGCCGGCATCATGGCCGCGAAACGCACCTCGGAACTGATCCCGCTCTGTCATCCGCTCGCGCTGTCAAAGGTCACGGTCGACATCGAGCCTGACACGAAGCTGCCCGGCTGCCTCGTGCGCGCCAGCGTGAAAGTGACGGGACCGACCGGCGTCGAGATGGAGGCGCTCACGGCCGTGTCGGTCGCGTGCCTGACCATCTACGACATGATCAAGGCGGTGGAGCGCGGCGTGCGCATCGACGGCATCCATCTCGTCGAGAAGCTCGGCGGCAAGTCGGGCCATTACCGCGCCTGATATCTATTTCGCCTCGCGCTGCCGTTCGCGATAGGCACGCGTCTTCACGCGGTTTCCGCACAGCGTCGACATGCACCAGCGCCGCGTCGATGGTTTCGAGCGGTCGAAGAACACCCGGCGGCACTCCTCGGACGCGCACATCTTCAATCGGTCGATCGTTCCCAGCAGCGTGGCATCGTGAAGCTCGATCGCAATCATGGAGAGGCCGCCAAGCGCATCCTCACGCACCGCCGACAATATTGCGCCGCGCCCGGCACGCGCCTCCACCCGCAATGGAAACGGCGCGAGAGCGTGGCCAAGCGCGTCGAGAACGTCCTTGTTGCGGCGCCGCTCAGCCGGCTCGCACTGCAGATAATCGCGCAAGGCGCCGCGCAGCTGTAGCGCAGTCTCGAGCATTGCGGGCGTGACACGTCCGCCCTCCCCCCCAAGACCGCGTTCCCGCATCCAGTCCGCCAGTTGCTTCGGTCCGCCGAGTTCGTCGCCTTGCGGGTGCGCCACGCCGAAATGCGTGAAATGGCGGACATCGAGCGTGTTGGCGAAGTCGTAGACGTTCGCCAACACATCGGGAACCTTGAATTTGCGGGACTCTTTCGACATCGGACCACCAGGGATTGGAACACCAGTAAAACAGATTTACCGGTTGACAGCAACCAACACCTGTATAGTCTTTTTACAGGTGTCGATGATGGAGAACGCGAACCGTGACCGAAGCCCTTCACTATCTCGAACTCACCGAGCTCGCGGCGCGCATCAAGGCGCGCGACATCTCCGCGCTGGAAGTGACTCGCGCGCAACTCGGCCGTATCGACGCTGTGGACCGTGAGCTCTGCAGCTATGTCCACGTGATGGCGGAAACGGCAATCGCCGCGGCGAAAGCCGCGGACGCCGAAATCGCACATGGCCGATATCGGGGCCCGCTGCACGGCGTGCCGATAGCGCTGAAGGATCTGTTCTGGACCAAGGGTATTCCGACAGCGGCTGGCACCACACTTCATCGCGACTTTCGTCCCGTTGAAGATGCGACCGTCGTGCGGCGGCTCAAGGACGCCGGCGCGGTGGTGCTCGGCAAGGTGCAACTCACGGAAGGCGCCTATTCCGATCACCATCCGCTGGTGACGCCGCCGAAGAATCCGTGGAATGCGGCTTACTGGCCGGGCATTTCATCCAGCGGCCCGGCAGTCGCGACGGCCGCCGGGCTCTGCTTCGCCTCGCTCGGCTCCGACACCGGCGGGTCGATCCGTTGGCCGGCGGCCGCCAACGGCCTGACCGGACTGAAGCCCAGCTGGGGGCGGGTCAGCCGCCACGGTGCGTTCGAGCTGGCCGCGACGCTCGACCATGTCGGCCCTATCGCTCGCAGCGCGACCGATGCCGGCGCGCTGCTCGGCGCGATCGCGGGACACGACCCGAACGATCCCACGTCGCTGTGCGATCCGGTGCCCGACTTTCTGGCCGCGGCTGCACAGGACCTGCGCGGCTTGCGGATCGGTGTCGACGCGGCTTGGAACAATGACGACGTGGAGGTCACGACGCAGCGTGTGCTGGCGGACGCTATCGACGCGTTCCGCTCGCTCGGCGCTGACATCGTCGATGTCAAATTTCCCGACGTGGCGCAGGCCATCGCCGATTGGGCGCCGAATTGCGCGATCGAGGCTGCGGTCGCGCACGAGGCGACTTATCCCGTCCGCAAGGACGAGTATGGCCCGATCCTCGCCGCGGTGATCGAGGCCGGTCGCGCGCTGTCCGCGCGCGATTACCAGAAGATCCTTTTGCGGCGGCTCGCGCTGCGCGGACGCGTGGTTGCACTGTTCGAGACCATCGACCTGCTGCTGATCCCGGTGCACCCGTTGCCGCCTGTGACGCTCGCCATGATCAGCACGCTCGGCGAGCGGCCGGACCTGATCGCAAAGCTGCAGCGCTACACCTGCCCGTTCGACATGACCGGTCATCCCACGATCACGCTGCCGGGCGGCGCATCGGCGGACGGAATGCCGATCGCGTTCCAACTCGTCGCGGCCCATCTCGACGAAGCCGCGCTGGTCCGTTCCGGTGCCGCATTCCAGCGCGCGACGTCCTGGCATCGTCGCCATCCTTCCCTCATCTCGCGGAGGCAACATTGACCAATCAATCCACGCGCGCTCATCAGAGCATTTTCCATGGCTGGTTCGTCGTCGCGGCGGCATTCGCCGTCATGTTCGTCGGCTTCGGCTCCGCCTACACGTTCAGCGCCTTCCTCGAGCCGCTCCAGCGCGACTTCGGCGCCTCGCGCGGCTCGATCTCGCTGGTGTTTTCGATCGCGGGCTTTCTCTACTTCGCGCTCGGCGTCGTCAGTGGTCCCCTTGCCGATCGGCTCGGCTCGCGGCCGCTTGCGATCGTCGGCATGATCCTGGTCGCGGTCGGGCTTGCGGCCGCAAGTCTCGCGCGCTCGCTCGTCGAGGTCTATCTCGCCTATGGGCTGGGCGTCGGCATTGGGGTCGGCTGCGCCTATGTTCCCGCGATCGGCGCGGTCCAACGCTGGTTCGTGAGGCGGCGCGGCTTTGCCTCGGGGCTCGCGGTCAGCGGCATCGGGCTCGGCACGCTGGCGATGCCGCCGCTCGCCTCGCTGCTGATCGCATCGGTCGGCTGGCGCGGCGCTTATCTGGCGCTGGGCGCGATCGCACTGCTCGGCGGTGGACTCGCGCTGTTGATCGAGAACGATCCGAAGGACCGGGGCCTCAACCCGGACGGTGATCCGCCTCGCGACGCCGCCGGTGCCACCACCAATGCAGGCGGCACCTCGGTGCGTGAGGCCGTCCGATCGACGCATTTTGTCGGTCTCTATGTGTCGTGCCTCGTCTGTTCTTTCGGCGCCTTCGTTCCGTTCGTCCACCTCGTGCCCTACGCGCGCGACCACGGGGTCGCGGCATCCTCGGCCGTGCTGTTGCTCGGGATGATCGGGGCCGGCAGCACCGCAGGCCGGTTCTTCCTCGGCGCGCTTGCCGACCGGATGGGCCGCGACCGCTCGCTGATCATGGTGCTGATCGGAATGGCGTTCGCGATGGTGATCTGGGCCGTTGCGGCAAATGTCTGGGCACTCGCCGCCTTCGCCTTCGTCTATGGCGTGTTCTACGGCGGCTGGGTTGCGGTCCTGCCATCGGTCGTGATGGACTATTTTGGCGGACGCAATGTCAGCGGCATCATTGGCGTTCTCTACACCAGCGTCGCCTTCGGTACACTGGTCGGCCCGAGCGCCGCCGGCTTTGCCTATGACTCAAGCCACAGCTACGCACTGCCGATCCTGCTCAGCGCCGCGGCGAACGTCATCGCGGCGCTCGTCGTGATGGCGATATCGGCGCGCGGCGAAACCCGCACGGTCACTTCAGCGACGAGCTGATCGATCCGAATTTTGCACTGAGCTTGCTGCCCATCCCGTTGATGACGGTGATGATCGCAAGCGCGATGCCGGCGGCGATCAGGCCGTATTCGATGGCGGTCGCACCGGATTCGTCGGCAATGAAGTTCTTCAAAAGGTTTTTCACGATCGATCCTCTCTGTCTCGTTCGCTGGCTTTTCGCAAATCACGTGCCAATGTCGCCGTGAGGATCGCCAGCAACTTAGATGGTTAAGCCTTGGTTGATCGCGGCGTGTGCGGCAGAAATTGACCGGCATGGCCGGGGCATCCGGCAATTCCTGCATCGCTTGTCTCGCGCATATCGATTGCTTTTGCGCGCGTTCCTTCATGTCGCATTAACCAGCCTTCCTAACTTCGCCTCCACACCGTTCCCGTAAACCAACGGATGTTTTCGGGCTCAAGAATTGACCCTGACGTGTGCACGGCAATGATCCAGCATGATGACGAGATTTGGCAGCCGCCTTTTTGACCAGGCCTTCGTGCGCAGCGGACCGATCCGCTGGCTGGTGGTGGGCGGCATGCTTTTGATCGCGGCGATCGCCGTTGGCGCGACGCTGATGGCGCAGAACTTCCGCGAGCGCGCTTTGCGCAACGCCGGCCGCGAGCTGGAAAACACCGCGCTGCTGCTCGCCCACCATTTCGATCAGCAGCTGCAGGATTTCGCGGTCATCCAGAAGGATTTCGTCGATCACGTCCGCGCGACCGGAATCAACACCGTGGAGGACTATCGCAAGCGCCTCTCCGGACAGGACGTCCACCGCATGCTGCGCTCGAAGATCGAGGCGCTGCCCTACATCGGCGGCGTCAACGTCATCGATGCCGACGGCAACTTGATCAATTCGTCGACGGCGTGGCCTGGCCCGAAAGTGAACGTCGCCGACCGCGCCTACTTCCGCACCTTCAAATACGACCCGCATTCGCCTGATGTCCTGATCGAGCCGCTGCACAGCCGCGTCTCCGGCGCCTGGACCATCCTGATCGTCCGCAGGATCGTGGGACCGAACGGCGAGTTCATGGGGGTAGTCGGGCGCGGCATCGAGCCTGCCAATTTCGAGAAGTTCTTCGCCTCCGTCGTGCTCGGCGACGGCGCGACGATATCGATGCTGCACCGGGACGGCACGCTGCTCGCCCGCTATCCCCATTCCAGCGAGCTGATGGGACGGAATTTCAAGACCGGCGCGTTCGAACAGCAGAGGATTTTCGGCCTCGATCATTTCGCCGGCCGCTTCATGAGCCCGGTCGACGGCGAAGACCGGCTGGTGTCGGCGCGGGCCCTGCCACACTTCCCGATCCTGATCATGGCCACCACGACGCGCGCCGCGGCCCTGACCGACTGGCGCGAGCAGATCGGCATCCTGATCTCGGTCGCCGGCGCCTCCGCGCTCGCCATCGCCGGCGTTCTGATCGCCATCGTGCGCAAGCTGCTGGAACAGCACCGCGCCTCCCGCGAACTGCTGACATTGGAGAAGCAGCGTCTCGACCGAGCCATCAACAACATGAGTCAGGGCTTGCTGCTGTTCGACGCCGAGCGGCGGCTCGTGGTCTGCAACCAGCGCTACATCGAGATGTACGGACTGTCGCCGGACGTGGTGAAGCCCGGCTCCAGCTTCCACGACATCATCGCCCATCGCAAGGCGACCGGCTCCTTCACCGGCAACGTCCACGACTATGTCGCGCGCGTGCTGCGCGACATCCATGTCCGCAACTCCATGGTGGTCGACACCGCCGACGGCCGCTCGATCCACGTTCTCAACGAACCGCTCGCCGACGGCGGCTGGGTGGTGACGCACGAGGACATCACCGAGCGCCGGCGCATCGAAGAACGCATCACCCATCTCGCCCATTACGACGCGCTCACCGACCTGCCCAACCGCGCCATGTTCCACGAGCATCTGCGCGCGGAGCTGGCTGGCGTCACGGGCGGCCAACAACTCGCGGTGCACTACATCGACATCGACGAGTTCAAGGGCGTCAACGACGCGCTCGGCCACCTCGTCGGCGACGAGCTCCTGAAGTCGGTGGCTGCCACTCTGAGCCGGTGCATCGGCCCGTCGGATTTCGTGGCGCGGCTCGGCGGCGACGAATTCGCCATCGTGCAGAGCGCGGTGACATCGCCGGACCAGGTCAACGAGCTCGTCGCGAGCGTCTTTCAGGCCATCCGCGCTCCGTTCGACTGCATGGGCCATCATCTCACCACTGACGCCAGCATCGGCATTGCGCTCGCGCCGGAGCACGGCACCGCGCTCGACCAGATCCTGAAGAACGCTGATATGGCGATGTATGCCGCCAAATCCGCCGGACGCCGCACCTATCGCTTCTTCGAGCCGGAGATGGACGCCAAGGTGCACGAGCGGCGGCAGCTCGAGATCGACCTGCGCCGCGCCATCGCACAAGGGGGGCGCGAAGGCGGCCTCGAGGTCTACTACCAGCCCTGCATCGGCCTGAAGGACGACCGCATCACCGGCTGCGAGGCGCTGGTGCGCTGGCGCCATCCCGAGCGTGGCATGGTCTCTCCGGCCGAGTTCATCCCGATCGCCGAGGACACCGGCCTGATCAACGAGATCGGCGAATGGGTGCTGGCAACTGCCTGCCGGGATGCTGCCGGCTGGCCCGACGACATCCGCCTCGCCGTCAACGTCTCGCCGGTGCAGTTCAAGAGCGGCACGCTGGCGCTGAAGATCATGGCGGCGCTCGCCGCTTCCAATCTGCCGGCGAGTCGGCTCGAGCTCGAGATCACCGAGGCCGTGCTGATCCGCGACGACGATGCGGCGCTTGCGATCCTGCACCAGCTCCGCGCCATCGGCGTGCGTATCGCGCTCGACGATTTCGGCACCGGCTATTCCTCGCTGAGCTATCTCCACCGATTCCCGTTCGACAAGATCAAGATCGACCGCTGCTTCGTCGACGATATCGCCGGCCCCGACGGCTCCGCCAGCATTGTCCAGGCCGTCGTCAACCTGGCGGCCGCCCGTCGCATGACCACCACGGCCGAGGGTGTCGAGACCGAGGAGCAGCGGCGCCTGCTCCGCACCCTCGGCTGCTCCGAGATGCAAGGCTATTTGTTCAGCGCCGCCAAGCCTGCCGACAAGATTCTGGAGCTGTTCGCGCTGCATCGCAGCCGGCTCGCCCGGCGCGAAGGTAGCGAGGGCCGCCGGCGCGAGGCGAGCTAGCCTTTCGGCCTGCCCGCCGCGCTTGACGGTGACATCAGGCCAAAGTATTTCAGCACTTGCAGCTGCCGAAACGCCGCTGCCGTAGGCGTTACCGTCATCCAACGCGTCCTTTGTCGAGAGGATCCCGGCTGGGAGATCTCGATTCACGAGACGCCACGGTGATGCCATCACTCTCCTGCGTGTAGACGATCACCCGCTCAAGACGTCGATTTCGGCGCGGCTCTCCCCGCGCCGATGTTTGCCGTTTTCTCGGGCTGCTCGCTGCCGAGGTTTCCTGGGTTGCCGTGGCTTTCCCTCCATCGAAAGGCAGCAACCATGAAGATGACTGGCAACACGATCCTCATCACCGGCGGCACCAGCGGCATCGGCCGCACACTGGCCGAAGCTTTCCACGACCGCGGCAATCGCGTCATCGTCACCGGCAGGCGGCAGGCCCTGCTCGATCAGATCATGGCTGAACGCCCTGACCTGATCGGCCTGCCGCTCGACCTCGACGATGCCTCGGCATTGCCGCACTTGGCGGCCGAGGTCCGGACACGCTTTCCTGAACTCAACGTGCTGATCGCCAACGCCGGCATCTCGCGGCCGGAGGACATGACGGCGGACGGCTGGGATGCCTCTGACGCGGAAGCGATCGTCGCAACCAACATTCTCGGCGTGCTGCGCGTCACGGCCACGCTCCTCCCACTCCTGAAGACGCAACGGAATGCGACGATCATCGCGACCAGCTCGAACCTCGCCTTCGTGCCCCGCGCCGACTTCCCGACCTACTGCGCCAGCAAGGCGTTCCTGCACTCCTGGCTGCAATCATTGCGGCACCAGTCGAGGTGCTGGAGCTCGCGCCGCCCTATGTGCAGACCGAGCTCACCGGCACGCAACAGGCCAGCGATGCGCGCGCGATGCCGCTTGCCGTCTACATCGCGGAAGTGATGCAACTGCTGGAGCTGCGGGTGCATCCCCGCGATGAGGTGCTGGTTGAACGCGACCGCGCCCGCCGCTGGGCCGAGCGCGACGGCCGCTATGAGGTGACCTTCGCGGCCATAAATCCGAGCTGAGACGGCGCCCAAAATAAAATCGCCCGGGAGCGGTATCCACTCCCGGGCGATCGATGTCTTGACGTTGTAGGGCTTAGTTCGGCACCGCAGCCTTCGGCGCGGGCTTGGCGGCGACGGCGTTTGCGGTAACACCGTGGAGGAAATCGTAGGCCGCGTGCAGCGCCTTGTCGTCCTCCTCCTTCGGAGGAACGTAGGACTGCGATCCGGTCTGCTCGCTGCCGTCGGCAGCCGACAGATGACCGCGCATCTGCGACTCCGCCATGGTGTCCATCCGGCCCTTCAGCTCCGCCGGCACGTCCTGGAGAATCTCGATGTCGGGCGCGATGCCCTGGGCCTGGATCGAGCGGCCCGACGGCGTGTAGTAGCGCGCCGTGGTCAGCGCCAGCGCGCCATTGCCGGCGCCGAGCGGGATGATGGTCTGCACCGAGCCCTTGCCGAACGAGCGCGTGCCGATGATCGTCGCGCGCTTGTGATCATGCAGCGCACCGGCCACGATCTCCGAGGCCGAAGCCGAACCGCCATTGACCAGGATCACGAGCGGCTTGCCCTTGGTGAGGTCGCCGCCATGCGCGGTGAAGCGCTGGGTCTCTTCCGGATTGCGGCCGCGGGTCGAGACGACCTCGCCACGCTGGAGGAACGCGCTCGACACCGACACCGCCTGGTCGAGCAGGCCGCCCGGATTGTTACGCAGGTCCATCACATAGCCCACCAGCTTCTCCTGCGGGACCTGCTTGGAGATCGCGGCGATCGCCTTCTTCAGCCCGTCGGTGGTCTGCTCGTTGAACGAGGTGACGCGGATATAGCCGATGTCGCCATTCTCGACGTGGAAGCGCACCGGGCGCACATGGATGATCTCGCGCGTGATCGCGACGTCGAGCGGCGCATCCGCGCCCTTGCGTACGATCGTGAGCTTGGTCTTGGTGTCGACCGGCCCCTTCATCTTGTTGACGGCCTGCTCGAGCGTCATGCCCTGCACGGCCTCGCCGTCGATCTTGCTGATGAGGTCGCCGGACATGATGCCGGCCTTGGACGCCGGGGTGTCGTCGATCGGCGAGACCACCTTGACGAGGCCCTCCTCCATCGTGACCTCGATGCCGAGGCCGCCGAACTCGCCGGAGGTGGTCTCCTGCATTTCGGTCCAGGCCTTGTCGTTCATGTAGCGTGAATGCGGATCGAGCGATGTCACCATGCCGGTGATCGCGCCTTCGATCAGCTTGGAATTGTCGGGCTTCTCGACATAGCTCGCCTTCACGCGCTCGAAGACCTCGCCGAACAGATTGAGCTGCGAATAGGCATCATCCGCGCCCGCTGCGGCCCGCGCCGCCCATACGCCAGCCTGGGGGCTGGCTACCAGAAGGGTCAGACACGCTCCGGTGAGCGCGCCCAGGGGGAACAGCAGGGATTTCCGCATGGAGGGCCTTCTTAGCTGGCGGTTCTCTGGAGGCTGGAAGCTGCCATGCAAATGGCGATCCAGCCAGCTTCTCACAATACCATTCAGGTTTCTTGATGGCCGGGCTGCCACGCCAGCGGGTACACGGTAAAAATCCCTTCGCCCTGAGCTAAACTTTTGGCAACGTTCCGAAATGGTTTCACGCAAAGCGGAATCGGTTGGCCAGGCCATGCCTCGCAGCTATGCGATCTTAGGATGGTTTTGCAGGTCCGGACGGGCTAAGGCGATGAGACAAGGCTTCAAATTCTCGGGAGGATAACAATGAATGAAGCACCCCGCATCCGGCCGGAACGGAACGTCGAGCTCGGCGCCAGCAACGAGCCGTTCCAGAATCTGCACGAATTCGTCCGGAAGGCGCGTGCCAACCTCAACCAGAATGCCTGGGACTACATCGTCGGCGCCGCCGAGACGGAGACCACGATGCGCCGCAACCGCATGGCGCTGGACGAGATCGCCTTCCGCCCGCGTGTGCTGCGTGACGTCCGCAAGGTGGACGGCTCGGTCGAGCAGTTCGGTCGCAGGATGCGCCTGCCGGTGGTTCTGGCCCCCGTCGGCGCGCTCGAAATCTTCGACCCCGACGGTGCGGCAAGCGTTGCACGCGCGGCCGGCACCTTCGGTGCGGCGCATATGCTGAGCTCGGTGTCGGAGCCCGGCCTCGAGAAGACCGCCGAGGCCGCCCCCGATGCGCTGCGCCTCTACCAGCTCTATGTCCGCGGTGACGACGCCTTCGTCGCCGATGTCGTCGGCCGCGCCGAGAAGAGCGCCTATGCCGCGTTCTGCCTGACCGTCGACACCGCCCATTACAGCCGTCGCGAACGTGACATCGCCAAGCGCTATGTTCGCGAAAGCCGCCTGCGCGCCACCGGCGGCGATTTCCAGAAGGGGCTGGAGTGGCGGACCGTGAAGATGATCAAGGACAGGTTCAAGATACCGCTGATCCTGAAGGGCATCGCCACCGCCGAGGATGCGCTGATCGCGCTCGACCATGGCGTCGAGTGGATCTACGTCTCCAACCATGGCGGGCGCCAGCTCGATCATGGCCGTGGCGCCATGCATGTGCTCCCTGAGATCGTCGATGCCGTGAAGGGCCGCGCCAAGATCATGGTCGACGGCGGCTTCTGCCGCGGCACCGACATCGTCAAGGCGATCGCGGCGGGCGCGGACATGGTCGGCATCGGCCGGCTGCAATGCTGGGCGCTGGCGGCGGCCGGCGAGGCCGGCGTCACGCGCATGCTGGAACTGCTGGAGGACGAGGTGCTGCGCTGCCTCGGCCTGCTGGGCGCCACCTCCTTCGCCGAGGTCAACAAATCCTGCCTGCATCCGGCGACCGCGACCAATGCGCCAAGCGTGTTCAGCGCATTCCCGCTGTTCGACCACGACCCGTACCGATACTGAGGATAAGGATGCAGGTGACCTCGCTCTCTCCCGGCAGCGCCGATGCGCTTTTGTTCGATCTCGGGCGCGTGGTGCTCGACATCGATTTCTCCAAGGCGATCGATTGCTGGGCGGGGCACGCCGGCTGCAAGCCCGAAGCCATCGTCGCGCGCTATGTGCGCGACGAGGCCTACCGGCTGCACGAGGTCGGCAAGATCACCGACGAGGACTATTTCGCCTCGCTGCGCAACTCACTCGGGATCGGCATTTCCGACGCCCAGTTCCTGGAAGGCTGGAACGCGATCTTCGCCGGCGAGATGCCTGACATAGCCGAGTTGCTGCCGCGCGCGGCGAGGCAAATGCCGCTCTACGCCTTCTCCAACACCAACCGGCCGCATGTGGACTATTTCTCGAAGGAATACGCCGATCTGCTCGGCCATTTCCGCGAGGTCTACCTGTCCTCCAGCATCGGCCTGCGCAAACCCGATGCGGAAGCTTTCGACCATGTCGTCGCCGCTATCGGCGTGCCAGCCAACCGGATCGTATTTTTCGACGATCTTGCCGAGAACATCGAGGGAGCCCGCGCCCGCGGCCTGACCGCGGTGCATGTGACCTCGCCAACCGCCGTCGGGAACGCCTTGAAGGCGCTCGGGGTTTAACGTCCGGTGCCCAGGGGGCCTGGAACTAATCTGACGCAAAATGAGGAACCAAATCACTTTGTGCAATTTTGTACAGAGTTCCCGGAACGAATACGGGCTTCCGGACTCATAAGTCCGTTGGGAATTCTACATCGGGCTTATCGTCGTGTTGGGCAAAACCTACCTCACCAAGCAGGCCTCGCTGCTGATGAAATACGCCAGAACCACCTCGGATTCTGAGCTCTCCGCCAAGCTGATCAGCAAGGCCGCCGACCTGAAATCGCAGGCCGATCCGCTGCCCGACAAGGATCAGAGTCCCAAAGCGCCGGACGTCAGTCCGGACGAGCCGCCGGGGAGTTGACCGATGCTGGCCGTGGCTCTCGTCCTTCTCATCCTCGCCATGGCCATCCTCGTACCGGTCTGTCTGGCCTTCTGGATCATGCCGCGGCGGATTTGACGTCTGTCCTTCACTGCAGAGCGGATGAATCCTCCTGCGTGAGCGCCTTTTTGCCTCAGCGCCTGCACTCGGCTAGAACTCTCGCCGCCGATTTGCCCGAACGGACGCAGCTGGAGTTCTCACCCGTGGCCCTGATGCCGGTTTCTGACGCGCTTGCCGCGGTGCTTGCCGGCGCAGAGCCGCTGCCTGAAGAAACGGTCGCGCTCGACCAAGCCTTCCACCGCGTGCTCGCCCGCGACGTCGCGGCGCGGCGCACGCAGCCGCCGCAGGCGATGTCGGCGATGGATGGCTATGCGGTGCGTGCGGCCGATGCCGCGACAATCGATTCCCAGCTCACCGTGATCGGCGAGGTCGCGGCGGGCCGGCCGTTTGCGGGATCGGTCGGCGCCGGCGAAGCCGTGCGGATCTTCACCGGCGGCGTCGTTCCCGACGGGGCCGACGCAGTCGTGATCCAGGAGGACACAGTTGCGGATGGGAGGCGCATCACGATCAAGGAAACGGCCGTGACGGGGCGACACATCCGCCCGGCCGGCGTCGATTTCCGCGCGGGCGACGTGCTGCTGCGCAAGGGTATCCGGCTGACCGAGCGCGACCTCGCGCTCGCCGCCGGCATGAATCACCCGCTTCTGCCCGTCCGCCGCCGCCCGAAAGTCGCGATTCTCGCCACCGGCGACGAGCTGGTGATGCCGGGCACCACGCCTGGCCCCGGCCAGATCGTCTATTCCAACGGCTACGCCCTGCACGCGCTCGCCCGCAGTGAGGGCGCCGATACCGTCGATCTCGGTGTTGCCGCCGATACCCTGGACGCCACCACCGCGGGCATCCGCCGCGCCCGCGAGAGCGGCGCCGACATCCTGATCACCACCGGCGGCGCCTCGGTCGGCGACCACGATCTGGTCCAGCAGGCGCTGAAGGCCGAGGGCATCGCGATGACGTTCTGGAAGATCGCAATGCGGCCCGGCAAGCCGATGATGCATGGACACCTGGCGGCGATGCGCGTGATCGGCCTGCCCGGCAATCCCGTGTCATCCTATGTGTGTGCCTTCCTGTTCATGGTGCCGCTGATTCGCGCGCTGTCGGGCCGTTCCGCGATTCACCATCGCCGCGAGCGCGCGGTGCTCGGCCGCGATGTCGGCGCCAACGACCAGCGCGAGGATTATCTGCGCGCGCGCCTGGAAACGCGCGACGACGGCACGCTGATCGCCCTTCCCGTCAATCACCAGGATTCCTCGCTGCTTGCGAATCTCGCTGCGGCACAGGCACTTCTCGTGCGCGCGCCGTTCGCGCCGAAGGCCGAAGCCGGCACACCTTGCGAGGTGCTGCGCCTGCCGGTCTGAACGCGCAGGCCACACGCGTGGCGCGAACTTTGTCGCGTTCACGGTAAATTAAGCAGTTGCGGAACATGTATCGAACATATAGTGTCCGTTCATGATTTGTTTCGAGCATGCAGCGGCTTATCGCTGAATTCATCGTCTCGGAATCGAACGACATCAACCGGGGGATTTTGGTCGAGATGTTAACGCGCAAACAGTACGAGCTCCTGCGGTTCATCAGCGAGCGACTGAAGGAAAGCGGCGTGCCGCCATCCTTCGACGAGATGAAGGACGCGCTCGACCTGCGCTCGAAATCAGGCATCCATCGCCTGATCACCGCGCTCGAGGAGCGCGGCTTCATCCGCCGCCTGCCCAACCGCGCCCGCGCCATCGAGGTGATCAAGCTGCCTGAGCTGCAGGCCGCCGCCGGCAATCGTCGCGGCTTCACGCCGAGCGTCATCGAGGGCAACCTCGGCAAGGTCCGCACGACCTCCAGCCCGCCCGCGGACGAGGGCGAGCGTCCCGTCGCGGTGCCCGTGATGGGCCGTATCGCGGCCGGCACGCCGATCGAGGCGTTGCAGACCCGCAGCCACACCATTAGCGTCCCGCCCGACATGCTCGGCTCTGGCGAGCACTACGCGCTCGAAGTGCGCGGCGATTCCATGGTGGAAGCCGGCATACTCGACGGCGACATGGCGCTGATCCAGCGCAACGAGAGCGCCGACACCGGCGACATCGTGGTGGCGCTGATCGACGACGAGGAAGCGACCTTGAAGCGCTTCCGCCGCCGCGGCGCCTCGATCGCGCTCGAGCCCGCCAATGCGGCCTATGAGGTACGCATCCTGCCGCCGAACCGGGTCAAGATTCAGGGCAAGCTGATCGGGCTTTATCGGAAGTACTGATACCGGAAGTACTGAGCGCGCTGTCCGCGCGCTTCGATCGGCATCGCCGACCAGAGATCGGAGCGGATGATTGTCCGCTCGCGCTGGATAGTCTTTCTGGTTTCGCGCAGATTATCCGGCCCCTCCCCCGGCGCTACATCCTCGCCACACCGCACGAAGCAGCACGGCTTCGGCTGCGAAGGTTCGAGGAGACCTCATGCGCAAGATCATCCTGAGCACAGTAGCCGCGGTGCTGGTCGCAGCATCAGCGTCGCAAGCCGTTGCCGCACCATCGCACCGCCATGTCCGCAAGGACGTGGCCAAGGAGACTGCAATGAGCGAGCAAGTCCGAAACGCGCGCAATGCGCTGACGCAAACGTCACAAGCGGTCTGGCCAAATTCCGGCTGGTCGGCTCCGGCTGGCCGCTGATACCCCCACCGAATGCACGAAAGCAGACTTTGTTCCCAGCGGATTCGGGAAAGATAATGTGATCGCACGCTGCGGCAGCGAGCCGCAGATTTGCCTACAACCGCGCAGACGCTATTATGCTTCCACTCTGATAGAGGCCTGCGCCTCGTAAGACAGAGGCACGGGTTGCTATCTCCGCATGAGGAGCACCCACGATGTGTGACTACAGCCTGCATGCCGTCGCATCGCGCCCTGCCGAGGTCGGCGAGACGATCGTGACGACAACGTTCCGCGGCACCTCGACGCGCGGCTTTGCCTCCGCGGCCGATCCGACCGTCGCGGTCTGCCTGCTGCCGGGAACGGAGCTCGCCTTCGCCGACAACGTCCGCTACGACAATCGCTGGATCTGGACGCGCACCGTCAATTCGCGCGTCGGCAAGTTCGGCAAGATCGATCCGCACATTCCCGATCGCCATCATGACGCGATCGAATTCCCCGACGGCAAATACGTGCTGGTGACACAGCTCGTCGAAGGCCAGCAGGCAACCGTGCTGCAACTGCCCGTGACCCAGCCGCTGAGCGAGCGCGAGCACAAGCCGCAGGTCGGTGTCGACAGCCGGCCGACAACGCCGCGTCTGCCGATCGGTTGAAATAGATCCTAGTCCTCCGCCGCAAGGTCGGCCTCCGACGGTGTTGCGTCCCGGACGCGCGGAGTTCCAGACGGTGGCAAGAGGGTCAGTTCGGAAACGCCCTCGCCGGCAGCAGCCGGCGACCAGGGGCGATTTGCGCCCCTCGCTTTCACCGCCAGCACCGCAAATCCCTCACCAGCTTGTGTCAGCGCCAGCGCGCCCTGCCTCGTCAGACGCTGCCGGTCGACCACCATCGCCGCGCAATCCGGCGGCGCGGGCCTTGCCGTCACCACCAATGCAGCGCGACTGCAATCATCCGCCAGCGCGTCGATCCGCAGGGACAGCGCCACCAGCCGCCCGTCGGCGAGCGGCGTGACGCAGCCGGCCTCGTCGCATGACACGCCGTCAGCCAGCGCGGCACTGCCGGCGTCACGCACATCGGCGTCGGCAGCCAACCATTCCTTGAGCAGAAAACCGTCCTTGCTGGCCCTGATCAGGTGCAGGTGCCCGTCCCGCCCCCGCACCGCGACGCTCTGGCCGTCCCCGGCAATTAAAATGTCCGGTTGGCGTGCCGACAGGCCCCAGAGGATCGCCGCCAGCAGCACCACGGCGCCGGACCAGCGCAGCGGCGTGCGCAACAGACCCATCACGATGACCCCGAGGCTCGCCGCAATCAGCGGGCCTATGCCGAAGGCGGGGATGCTGCCGACAGCGCCCGGCAGTCCCGCTACCCAGCGCGAGACCGCAATCATCCAGTCGATGCCGATCCCCATCAGCCACCAGAACACGGCGTCGAGCCCGAACGGTGCCGCAAGCAGGCCCAACAGCCCGGCCGGCATGACCAGCGCCGAGACCACCGGCATCGCGCCAAGATTGGCGAGCACGCCGAACGGCGTGACGCGGTGGAAGTGGAAGGCGGCGTAGGGCGTGGTCGCAAGCCCCGCGATCAGCGAGGCCAGGAACAGCATCGCGATCTCGCGCCCGCCCCACAGCGCGATGCGCGCGGTCGTGGAATGATCGGGCGAGGCAAACAGGTTCGGCATGCCGATCTGCACCAGCGCCACCAGCCCAAGCGTCGCCGCGAACGACATCTGGAAACTCGGATGCACCAGCGCCTCCGGCGCGACCGCAAGCACGATCAGCGCCGCCACGGCCAGCGTGCGGAAGGTGATGGCGCGGCGGTCGACCATCACCGCGATCAGCACCACCGCCGTCATGAAGAACGACCTTTGCGTCGCGACTTCCGCGCCCGACAGCAGCAGATAGAACGCCGCCGCAACCAATGCCGCGGCCGCCGACCACTTCTTGATGGCGAAACCGGCCGCAAGCGCCGGAATCAAGGCCAGCAGCGCGCGCACCGCGAAGAACACGACGCCGGCGACGACCGCCATGTGGTAGCCGGAGATCGACAGCACATGACCCAGCCCCGAGATGAACATTGCATCGTTGACGGGCGTCGTGATCGCATCGCGCCGACCAGTGAGCAGCGCCGTCGCGATGGCGCGATTGTCGCCCTCGAGCGTCGCACGGATGCGCGCGTCGATCGCATCGCGCAGGCCTTGCATGAACGCGGCATAGCGCAGCCGCAGGCCGCCGGCATCCGGCGGCACGGACGCGGTGATCGCGCCCATCACGAAACCGGAGGCGCCGATGCCCTGGAAGAACATGTCACGCGAGAAATCGTAGCTGCCGGGACGAACCGGCGAAATCGGCGGCAATAGCCGCGCCTTCAGCTGCACGAAGCTGCCGACCTCGGGCGCGGTCCCCTTGCGCACCGACAGGCGCACGCGCTCGAGCTTGACGTCGCTGCGCTGCGCCTCCATCGCGGTGACGCGAAGGACAAAACGGTCGGTGCGCTCGCGGATGTCGCGGGCCTCGACAAAGCCCGACAACGATACCGAATAGAGCGGTTTTGCCAGCACCGTGTGCGCGATACGCGCCGTCTTCCAGGTCGCCATGGCCAAGCCGGCCGCGACCGCCGCGATCAGAAGCGCAGGCGCAAACCACCGGCTCCGCCGCAACAGGACCGCACCACACATGAGCGCGACCGCGGTGGCGGCAACGACCCACAGCACCGGCTCATGATCGGCCGCGAAGTACAGCGCGATGCCGCCGCCGAACGCGACAGGCACCCACGGCAACAGCCGCCCGGCGCCGGTTTCAGCGCGCGCCCATGCGCGGAGCGTCTCGACGGTCGCGGGCCAGAGGCCGGAGCCCACCGGCGCGAAGCCGCCGGCCGAGGCGGTTCGGCCCGTCGGCCAAGTTCCCGCGATCCCTTGCGAGACACGCTGCGGCCGGCCCGGCTCCGCCATTCCCTAGCACCCTGCGATACGCGACGGGTGCCAAGGCTACCGGAACGTGCAGGCGGACGAATAGCGGTACGGATCAGGAACGGACGGACGCCCGCCCTACTTTTCCTCTTCCATCGTCACGGCGACATCCGCTTTCGCCGACAGGCGGACCTTGTTGCCCTCGACGTCGGCAACGAGACCCTTGTCGATGAAGTGATGGTGCCCCTTGTGGCTGCCCTCGCCGCTGTCCTTCTTGGTCAGCTTGATGCGATTGCCCTCGACCCGGTCGACGGTGCCGATGTGGACGCCGTCGGCGCCGATGACTTCCATATGCTCTGCGATGTTCTGCATGGCGGATCCTTGGTTGGGATCCGTGTAAACGCGGCGAGCCTACGTTCGTTCAATCGTCATTCCGGGGCGCGACGAAGTCGCGAGCCCGGAATGACGAGACTGATGGAGCGTCCGCTAGATCAGCGGCACCTGCGACGAGGCGTGGTGATTGACGATCTTCCAGTCGCCATCCTCGCGCATGATGACCCAGCTCATCTTGACGATGAGATCGTCCCGTTCGCCCGCGAGGTCGAACGTGATGGTTGCCGCCACGTTGATCAGGTCAGGGCCGGCCTGCGCTGCGTTCACCTCGGAAAAGGCCGCAGATGGCTTACGCCAGCGCGGCAGGCCGGCGAAGTAATCGGCAACGCCGTCCCTGCCCCGATAGAGTCGTGGATTCGAGCCGAAGAAGAACGCGTTCCTCGCATAGAGCGACGACAGCGCGCCGGCATCGAGCTTTGCGAAGCCGGCGCACCATTTCGCGATGATGGCGGAAACGATGGCGTCGGCCTCGCTGCTCATCTCAGATCCTCAGCCCTTGGCGACTTCCTTCGCGAACGTATCGCGCAGCCCGATGGTGCGCGAGAACACCGGCTTGCCGGGCGTCGAATCCTTGTCGCGCACGAAATAGCCCTGGCGCTCGAACTGCATCGGCTCCATCGAATTGCTTTCCGCAACGGAAGCCTCGACCCGCGCATCGGAGAGGATCTCCAGCGAGTTCGGATTGAGATCGGCCGCGAAGTTCGAGGCGTCGGGGCTCGGGTTGGCGAACAGCTGGTTGTAGATGCGGATTTCCGCCGGCTTCGACGCCGCCGCCGGCAGCCAGTGCATGGTCGCCTTGACCTTGCGGCCATCGGGCGCGTTGCCGCCCTTGGTCGCCGGGTCGTAGGTGCAGCGCAGCTCCACGACCTCGCCGGCGTCGTTCTTGATCACGCCGGTGCACTTGACGAAATAGGCATAGCGCAGCCGCACCTCGTTGCCCGGCGACAGGCGGAAGAACTTCTTTGGCGGGTTCTCCATGAAGTCGTCCTGCTCGATATAGAGCTCGCGGCCGAACGTGATCTTGCGCGTGCCGGCCGAGGGATCGTCAGGATGATTGATCGCCTCGAGCTCCTCGGTCTGCCCTTCCGGATAGTTCTCGATCACGACCTTGAGCGGCTTCAAGACCGCCATGCGGCGCTGCGCGGTGCGGTTCAGCTCCTCGCGGATGCAGAACTCGAGCATGCCGACGTCGACGACGCTGTTGGCCTTGGCAACGCCGATGCGCTTGACGAATTCGCGCAGCGCCGCCGGCGGCACGCCGCGGCGGCGCATGCCCGCCACGGTCGGCATGCGCGGATCGTCCCAGCCGGCGACATGACCGTCGCGGACGAGCTGGGTCAGCACGCGCTTGGACAGCAGCGTGTAGGTGATGTTGAGCCGGGCCATTTCGTACTGGTGCGGCTCGGAGGGCACCGGCAGCTTCTCGATGAACCAGTCGTAGAGCGGCCGATGGTCCTCGAACTCCAGCGTGCAGATCGAATGCGTGATGCCTTCAATCGCGTCCGACTGGCCGTGGGCATAGTCGTAGCTCGGATAGATGCTCCACTCGGTCCCGGTGCGCGGATGGTGCGCATGCAGGATGCGGTACAGCACGGGGTCGCGCAGGTTGATGTTGCCCGCGGCCATGTCGATCTTGGCCCGCAAAACGCGCGCACCGTTGGGGAATTCGCCCGCCTTCATGCGACGGAACAGGTCGAGATTCTCCTCGACCGAGCGGTCGCGGAACGGCGAGTTCTTGCCGGGCTCGGTCAGCGTGCCGCGCGACAGGCGGATCTCCTCCTGGGTCTGGTCGTCGACATAGGCGAGCCCGTCGCGGATCAGCTGTTCCGCCCATTCATAGAGGCGCTCGAAATAATCCGAGGCGAAGAACAGGTTCTTGCCCCAGTCGAAGCCGAGCCAGCGCACGTCGGCCTGGATGGAATCGATATATTCCTGCTCTTCCTTGACCGGATTGGTGTCGTCGAAGCGCAGGTGGCAGCGGCCCGGAAACTCCTGGGCGATGCCGAAATTGAGCGCGATCGACTTGGCGTGGCCGATATGCAGGTAGCCGTTCGGCTCCGGCGGGAACCGGGTCACGATCGCCTTGTACTTGCCCTGATCGAGGTCGGCCTGGATGATGTCACGAATGAAATCGCGCCCAACCTCAGCTGCCACCGGTTCTGTCATTACGAAAATCCTGTAGGGAAATCAGCGGTCCTTCTGCCAAATTCGTGCCGAAAGGCCAAGCCCCATACCAGCCCCCCGATCAAACTTCGGCGATCCTGGCACGCACGCGCTCGACGAAGGCAGCCCTGGATGCCGGCGTTGAGCGATCCATGTCGTAATGAGCCAAATAGAACGAGCGTACGTGAGGCCCGCACATCGGTTTCAGCGCCCGAAATAGCACCTTGCGGCCGGGGTCCTGCATGACGATCCGGGTCAGCCACCACGGCGAGCCGTAGCTCGTCACGACGCCAAACAGGCGGATATTGGTCAGCAGCGGCCTGATGCGCCCGCCTTCCAGATCGTGGGCAAATGCCGTTCCGGGTGCCCAGACCCTGTCGAAATAGCCCTTCAGCATGGCTGGCATCGAGAACCACCAATGTGGGAAGCAGAAGATGATGCCGTCGGCACGCTGCAAATGCCCGACGAGGCCTGCCACGGCCTCGGCGGCATAGGGGCTGTGGTAGTAGCTGCGCCGCTCCGCTCCGGTCATCGCCGGGGAAAAGTCCTCGCGGTAGAGGTCGGTCGCGATGACCTCATGCCGGCGCCTGAGCGTCTCCACAATTGTCTGGAACAACGCATGATTGTAGCTGTCCACAAGCGGGTGGCTATGAACGACCTGGATTAGCATTGGCAAAATCTCCCATCCCTATGATACACGGTCGCCCCACAGCTTTACCCTCCTTGCTCGCTATCGAATGACCACATCCCCAATCGTCACACGCTTCGCTCCCTCACCGACTGGCTTCCTCCACATCGGTGGCGCCCGCACCGCGCTGTTCAACTGGCTCTATGCGAAGAAGCACGGCGGCAAGATGCTGCTCCGGATCGAGGACACCGACCGGGAGCGCTCCACGGAGGCCGCGATCGGCGCGATCCTCGATGGCTTGAGGTGGCTCGAGCTCGGCTGGGATGGCGAGGTCATCTACCAGTTCAGCCGCGCCGCCCGTCACCGCGAGGTCGCCGAGCAGCTGCTCGCCGACGGCAAGGCCTACCGCTGCTACGCCACCGCCGAGGAGCTCACCGCCATGCGCGAGAAGGCGCGCAGCGAGGGTCGCACCCGCCTCTATGACGGCATGTGGCGCGACCGCGATCCGGCCACGGCTCCGTCCGACGTCAAGCCGACGATCCGGCTGCGCGCCCCGCAAACCGGCGAGACCGTGATCGAGGACCAGGTCCAGGGCCGCGTGGTCTGGCAGAATGAGAACCTCGACGACCTCGTCCTGCTGCGCGGCGATGGCAACCCGACCTACATGCTCGCGGTGGTGGTGGACGACCACGACATGGGCGTCACCCACGTAATCCGCGGCGATGACCATCTAATCAATGCCGCCCGCCAGAAGCAGATCTACGACGCGATGGGCTGGGCGCTGCCGAGCATGTCCCATATCCCGCTGATCCACGGGCCGGACGGCTCGAAGCTGTCCAAGCGCCACGGCGCGCTCGGCGTCGATGCCTACCGCGCGATGGGGTATCTCCCGGCCGCGCTCCGCAACTACCTCGTCCGCCTCGGCTGGAGCCATGGTGACCAGGAGATCTTCTCGACCGAGGAGATGATCGCCGCGTTCGACCTCGCCAACGTCGGCCGCGCCGCCGCCCGCTTCGATTTCGCCAAGCTGGAAAACCTCAACGGCCATTACATCCGGAACGCCGACGATCAATCACTCGTGAAGATGTTCGAGGACGTGCTCGACCACGTCGTGCCGGCCCGCGACGATATCAAGGCCAAGTTGAACGACACCACGCGCGCGCAGCTGCTCAAGGCCATGCCGGCGCTGAAGGAGCGCGCCAAGACGCTGATCGAGCTGATCGACGGCGCCTATTTCATCTTCGCCGACCGGCCGCTGCAGCTCGATCCCAAGGCGGCAGCCCTGCTGACGGACGAGAACCGCAAGCTGATCGGCCAGCTTCATTCCGCGCTGGAGAAAGTCGACGCTTGGAGCGGCGCCACCACCGAAGCCGCGCTGCGCGCTTTTGCCGAGGAAAAAAGTCTCAAGCTCGGCGCGGTCGCCCAACCGCTGCGTGCGGCGCTGACCGGCCGCACCACGTCGCCTGGTATATTTGAGGTTTTGGACGTGCTGGGACGCCAGGAGAGCCTTGGCCGGCTTAAGGATCAGTCCAAGGACTAGCCTAAGACGTAAGTAGGCCATGGCTGCCATGATCTTGCAGCGCACACAGCAATAATATACCCATCTCCCCCGTACCTTCTGGAATATCCGGCCTGCCCCACCATGTCATCGGGGCCTTCCGGGTCCGGCCCGTTTCACCATACATCGGGGACCTCTGATGGACGCAAAACCAAGCAATAAGACCGCCACGCTGACGGTCGGAAACAAGAATTACGATCTTCCGATTCACAGCGGCAGCGTCGGGCCTGATGTCATCGATATCGGCAAGCTCTACGGCCAGTCCGGCCTGTTCACCTACGATCCGGGCTTCACCTCGACCGCGAGCTGCCAGTCCAAGATCACCTATATCGACGGCGACGCGGGCGTCCTCGAATACCGCGGCTACCCGATCGAGCAGCTCGCCGAGAACGGCGACTTCCTCGAGACCTGCTATCTGCTGCTCTACGGGAATCTCCCGACCGCCGCGCAGAAGAAGGATTTCGACGACCGCGTGATCCATCACACGATGGTGCACGAGCAGATGGCCCGCTTCTTCCAGGGCTTCCGCCGCGACGCCCATCCGATGGCGGTGATGGTCGCCTCCGTCGGCGCGCTCGCCGCGTTCTACCACGATAGCACCGACATCAACGATCCGAAGCAGCGCATGATCGCTTCCATGCGCATGATCGCGAAGATCCCGACCCTGGCTGCGATGGCCTACAAGTACACGATCGGCCAGCCCTTCGTGTATCCGAAGAACTCGCTCAAGTTTGCCGAGAACTTCCTGCACATGTGCTTCGCCGTGCCGTGCGAGGAGTACAAGATCAACCCGGTGCTCGCTGACGCGCTGGACAAGATCTTCATCCTGCACGCCGACCACGAGCAGAACGCCTCGACCTCGACTGTGCGCATTGCCGGTTCGTCGGGCGCCAACCCGTTCGCCTGCATCGCCGCCGGCATCGCCTGCCTCTGGGGCCCGGCGCATGGCGGCGCCAACGAAGCCGCGCTCGCGATGCTCGCCGAGATCGGCACCGTGGACAAGATCCCCGAGTTCATCGCCAAGGTGAAGGACAAGAACTCCGAAGTCCGCCTGATGGGCTTCGGTCACCGCGTCTACAAGAACTACGATCCGCGCGCCAAGATCATGCAGAAGATGTGTCACGCCGTGCTCAAGGAGACCGGCCATGGCGACGATCCGATGCTGAAGGTGGCGATGGAGCTCGAGAAGATCGCGCTCAGCGACCAGTACTTCATCGACCGCAAGCTGTACCCGAACGTCGACTTCTATTCGGGCATCACGCTGAAGGCGATGGGCTTCCCGGTCTCGATGTTCACCGTGCTGTTCGCGGTCGCCCGCACCGTCGGCTGGATCAGCCAGTGGAGCGAGATGATCGAGGACCCGCAGCAGAAGATCGGCCGTCCGCGCCAGCTCTACACCGGCGTCACTCGCCGCGACTACGTCGCGATCAAGGATCGCAAGTAAGTCTTTGGCCGATACGGCTTTCGAAACGGCGCCATCGCAAGATGGCGCCGTTTTTGTTTGGCGCCCTTGTAGGGTGGGCAAAGCGAAGCGTGCCCACCACCTCTCCGTGGGCACGCTTCGCTTTGCCCACCCTACGAGACCGATCGCGTTCTTGCTGCCGCGCACAACAACAAGTCGAGGCAGCGCGCCGGCAAACGCTTGACGCCGAAACGGTCCGCGCGCAAATTCTTACACTAAGTAAGAATGACGACAGGGATGGAAATGCCGGAGCAGCCGAGAAGTCGGCGGCAGACGCGCGCTGCCATTTTGACTCACCTGCTTCAGTCTGGCGGCTCGTTCCGGCCGCCGCTGGCCAAGGCCGTGCGCCTGTCGGAAGCGAGCCTGTCGCGCATCCTGTTCGACCTGAAGGCCGAAGGCCTGATCGAGGAAGTGCGGCGCCCTGCCCCTTATGTCGGCGGCCCGACGGGTCTTGTCTCACTCGACAGCACCGTCGCGCTTGCAGCCCTTGAGCTGACCGGCCAGTGGCTCGGCGTCGGCGTCGGCGGCATGACCGGCGTCATGCACTACACCGAGCGTGTTCCGCTGCCGAAGAAGCCGACCGTCGAGAGCGTCGGCCGGGTGTTCCGCGAAGCGCTGACCTTGCTGCGCGACTGGACGCGCCGCCGCCGCATCACGCTCGCGCAGATCGGCATCACCATTCCGGGCCTCGGCCGCCTCAGCGTCGCGGGCAACCCGATCATTCCCTGCGACATCGAACGTATCAGCGGCATGCTCGGGGAGATGTTTGCGGACGTCCCGGTCGAGTTCACCAATTCGGTGGTGGCTCACGCCATTTTTCATCGCTGCCGCACCGAAGACTATCCGTTCAGCGGCGCGCATCTGTTCGTCTTCGTCGGCCAGGGCGTCGCGGGCGCCTGGATGGACGATCCGATCGAGGACGACGCGCTTCAGCCGGTCGAGCTCGGCCATATGGTGTTCGGGCCCGAGGGACCGCGTTGCCGCTGCGGCCATCATGGCTGTGTCGAGGCCTACACGTCGCTTCCGGCCCTCGCCGAGCTGCTTGGCATGACCGAAGCCGAATTGCTCCGGCTCGGCAGCGAATGGACGACCGCGATCCCGATCTCGTCGCGCGTACGGCAGGAGTTGCGCCGGCGGCTGTTCCGGCTCGGCCTTGCGATCGGCAACACGCTGAACGTGAAGCCATCCCGCGGCGTTATCGTCAGCGGCTGGCCGTCGCTCCTTGCGGAGACCGATCGCCAGGCGGTGATTGAAGGGGTCGACGCCAGCCTGCTCGGCGGCCGTCAGCATGCGCAAGCATCGCTCGCGTTCGTGCCGCCGTCGAATGGCAATGATCCACAGGCCGCGCTGGCCTTTGCGGCCTTCTGCCTCGCCTGCCGCGGCGGCATGCCGGCCGCATCGACGGAGGCCGCTTGACATAGCTGATGCCGCGCGGCTGTCCGCGCAAAGAAGTCCACACCCGGGAGGAACTTGCCATGCCGATCACGACAACAAGGCGCCGTCTGCTCGCTGGATCCGCGGCCGCGCTCGCACTGCCGGCCTTTGCCCGCGCGCAAGGCGCGGTCAAGCCGCGCCTCACCGCGATCTCGCAATGGTCCGCAGGCAGCGATGGCGCTGCGATCACCGCGCTCGGGAAGAAGTTCGAGGAAAAAGGCGGCGTCTGGCAGCACTCGCCGGTCCCCGGCTTCACCACCGAGATGATGAACAAGCTGCGCGCCCAGATCATCGCCGGCGATCCGCCGGCCTGCTCGCAGCTCAAGGGCCCGGAGATTGCGGCGTGGTCGAAGATTGCTCCGACCGTCGATCTCGACGCGCTCGTCGCTGCCGCCGGCTACGAGAAGGTCGTCGCTCCGGACCTTGCGAAACTGCACAAGCCGGCGGGCAAATGGATCGCGCTGCCGCTGCAGATCTACAGCACCAACATGCTGTTCCTCTCCAAGCGCGCGATGGACAAGGCCAAGGCCGACAAGATCCCGGTCACCTGGGCCGACTTCAACGATCTCGCCGAGAAGATGAAAGCGGGCGGCGTCGCATATCCCGTTGCCAACGGCGGCACCCGCCCCGATGATGGCCAGAAGTTCGAGGCCGCTTTGGCGGGCATCAGTCCCGCCGTCTATCGCACGGCGATCATGAACCTCGACGAGAAGGCCCTGAAGGGCCCCGAGATCAAGGCTGCGTTCGCGCAGGTCCGCAAGATCGCCGACTGGATGGACCCCAACGTCGGCGCCCAGCACTTTTCGACCAATCTAAAGCGCTTCGTCGACGGCGACATGGGCATGATGATCATGGGCGGTTGGGCGCAAGGCGTGCTGCGCAACGCCGGTTTCAAGTTCGAAGACTTCACGATCGCCCCGGGGCCGAGCGACAATGGCAAGCCGGTCTTCCTGTTGAATGCCGACGCGTTCATCTTCTGGCAGCGCAAGGAGCCCGACCTGCAGGCCGGCCAGACGCTGATGGCCCAGCTCGTCATGGATCCGGCGATCCAGACGATGTATTCGCAAATCACGGGATCTATCCCGGTGCGCACCGATGTCGATCTGTCCGGTGAAGGCTGGTCGGACGGTCAACGGCGAACCGCGGCAGCTCTGAAAGACGCGATCGCCAGCAATCAGGCCGTCCTCAGCCTTGCGCACAACATGGCGCAGGAAAACGGCATGACCGCAGCGATGATCGACGTGATCACGGAGTTCGTGAAGAACAAGACGATCAAGCCGGAGCAAGCGGCCACACGCCTCGCCGACGCCGTCGAGAGCGCACGTTGACCGACGCCGCATCGACAGCAATGCGACCGGGCCGGCCGGCGACCTCTGAAATGGTCCGCCGGCTGCCCGAATACCTGATGATCTGGGTGCCGCTGCTGCTGTCAGCGGCCCACCTCATTGCGTTTTCGCTGTGGACGATCTGGATCTCGTTCACACCTTCCACGCTGGTCCCGGTTTCGGGCTGGGTGGGTTTGCGCAACTATTCCGCGGTCGCGGCATCGCGGAACTGGCAGATCGCCCTCGACAATCTGCTGCTGTTCGGCAGCGCTTTCGTGCTGCTCAGTCTGGCGACTGGCCTCATCCTTGCCATCCTGCTCGATCAGCGCATTCGCGGCGAGAACGTGCTGCGCTCCATCTTTCTCTACCCCCTGGCGGTGTCGTTCGTGGTCACCGGCACGGTCTGGAGCTGGCTGCTCAATCCTGGCCTTGGAATCCAGAAGCTGGTCCACGACCTCGGCTGGACATCCTTCCGGTTCGACTGGCTGATCGACCGCGACATGGCGATCTGGACCATTGTCATCGCTGCGATCTGGCAATCCTCCGGCTTCGCCATGGCGCTCTTCCTCGCCGGCCTCCGCTCGGTCGATGCCGACCTGATCAAGGCCGCGCAGATCGACGGCGCCGGAGCTATCAGGATGTACCGGCGCGTCATCCTGCCGACGCTTTGGCCGATCACCATCACCGTCATCGTCATCCAGCTCCAGTTCGCGATTTCGACCTTCGACCTCGTCCGCGCGCTCACCAATGGCGGGCCCGGGATTGCGACCCAGCTGCCGGCGCTTGTCGTCTATGACCTGATGTTCCAGCGCAGCCTACTCGGACGGGGCGCGGCGGCGGCAGTCCTCATGCTGCTCATTCTTCTCGCGGTCTTGCTGCCTTACGCAGCGTGGCGCTATATCCAGCGGCGGCGGGCGATCCATGCGTGAGCGAACCTTCGCACCAAGCCGGATTCTGATCTATCTCATCGTGTCGCTGATCGCCGTCGCATGGCTCGCGCCATTGGCTGTCGTCGTGCTGAACTCACTCCGGTCCAACGAAGAGATCGCACAGGGTTCGATGATCGGCTGGCCGCAGCACCTGGCCTGGAGCAATTACGCCGCCGCCTGGAGCGGCTTCTGCGTCGCCGAGACCTGTGCCGGCATCCGGCCTTACATGCTGAACTCCGCGCTCGTGACCATCCCGGCGACGATCTTCTCGACCCTGCTCGGCGCGATTGCCGGTTACGCGGTCTCGCTCTGGCGCTTTCGCGGCGACAGCTGGATCTACGGTATCGTGACGCTCGGCATCTTCCTGCCGCAGCAGATGCGCTTGCTGCCCTGGACCATCGTGCTGCGCGATACGGGCCTGATGAATACGCTCACGGGCCTCGTCGTGATCCACACGATCCAGGGGCTCTCCTTCACCACCCTGTTCTGCCGAAACTACTACGTTGCCATTCCGCAGGAGTTGATCAGAGCCGCGCGCATCGATGGCGCGGGGTTCTTTCGCATTTTCTGGCGCATCATCCTGCCGCTCTCGCCGCCGATCCTGGTCGTCACCGTGATCTGGCAGTTCACGCATATCTGGAACGAGTTTCTCTATGGCGTGACATTCACGACCGGTCAGCAGCAGCCGGTCACCGCCGCGCTGATCGCGCTTTCCGCCGCGGTTGCCGACATCCCGCAGCATGGCGTGCAAAGCGCCGCGGTGATGATCGCCGCTCTGCCGACGCTGCTGATCTATCTGATCGGCGGCAAATACTTCGTACGCGGCCTCACCGCAGGCGCAGTGAAATGATGGATTTGTCATGACAGCACTGAGCATTCGCGCCCTGTCGAAGCGCTACGCCAATCTGGAGGTGCTGAAGGGCATCGACCTCGACATCGACAGCGGCGAGTTCACCGTGCTGGTCGGACCCTCCGGCTGCGGCAAGTCCACGCTGCTCAACATCGTCGCCGGGCTCGACCGGGCCAGCGCAGGCACCGTCGAAATCGGCGGGCGCGTCGTCAACGACGTCCTCCCAAGGACCGCGACATCGCCATGGTGTTCCAGTCCTACGCGCTCTATCCCTCGATGACGGTGCGTCAGAACATCACCTTCGGCATGGAATGCCGTCACGTCCCGAAGGCGGAGCAGGAGAAGGCGGTCGCGAATGTCGCAAAGCTGCTCCAGATCGAGCCGCTGCTCGGCCGCAAGCCGTCGCAGCTGTCGGGCGGCCAGCGCCAGCGCGTGGCGATGGGCCGGGCACTGGTGCGCGATCCCCTGCTCTTTCTGTTCGACGAGCCGCTCTCCAACCTCGATGCCAAACTGCGCGTGGAGATGCGGATGGAGATCAAGCGGCTACACCAGCGCATCGGCGCCACCATCATCTATGTCACGCACGACCAGATCGAGGCGATGACGATGGCGACGCGGATCGCCGTGATGCATCAGGGCAGCGTGCAGCAATTCGCCGACCCCGACACCGTCTACCGTTATCCCGCCAATCTGTTCGTCGCCCGCTTCATGGGCTCGCCGCCGATGAACACGATGCCGGCCCGACTCGAGGCCGATTCCGGCGGGCCGGTGGCCGTGATCGGCGCCGGACGGCCGGACGAAGTTCGTCTGCGCCTGAGGAGCTACGACACGGCGGCGCCCTATGTCGGCCGCGCCGTGGTGCTCGGCATCAGGCCGGAATGCATCGCCGAGGGCGACCGCGTGTTTTCCGCCGAGGCGCCCATTGTCGTCAATGCTCCGGTAGAGATGGTCGAGCCCACCGGGGCCGAGACCATCGTGCTGCTGCGGCTCGGCGGCGAGCCCGCGCAGGCGCGCATCTCCCCGGACGTCCGCCCATCACCGGGTGCCGTTGCCCCCTTCGCACTCGATACCCGCCGCATTTGCCTGTTCGACCCCGAGACGGAGCGACTGATCGCATGACAAAGACGAGCTATGCCTGCCTCGCGGACAGCGTGGTGCTGATCACCGGAGGCGCGAGCGGCATCGGCGCCGCCTTCGTGCGCGCCTTCGCCGCCCAGGGCGCCCGTGTCGCCTTCCTCGACATCGATGAAGCGGCCGGCGGAACGCTGGTCGCGGAGGTCGCGGCCGCGTCCGGCACGGCGCCGCTGTTCGTGCCCTGCGACCTCCTCGACATCGACGCCTTGCGCGCCGCAATGGCACAGGTCCGTCGCTCGCTCGGCGATGCCGCGGTCCTCGTCAACAACGCCGCCAACGACCAGCGCCAGGTGCTCGCGGACGTGACGCCCGCCGACTTCGACTGGACGATCGGCGTCAATCTCAAGCACGTCTTCTTTGCCGCACAGGCCGTAGTGCCGCAGATGCAGGCGCGTGGCGGCGGCTCGATCATCAACATGTCGTCGGTGGCCTGGATCCGCGGCGCGCCGGCGCTGCCGGTCTACGCCGGAGCGAAGGCCGCGATCGTCGGCTTCACCAATTCGCTGGCGCGGTCCGTTGGCCCCGACCGCATCCGCGTCAACGCGATCGCGCCGGGCATGGTGATCACCGAGCGCCAGCGCCGGCTATGGTATCCGGACGAGCAAGTCATCGCCGAGATTCGCCGCACCCGACAGGCGGTCCCTGACGCGGTGACGCCGGAGGACATCGCGAGCATGGCGCTGTTTCTCGCATCCGACGAGAGCCAGCGGATCACCAGCCAGTGTTTTCGGATCGATGGCGGCTTGGCTTAGCCCTGGTCCGGCCAGGCTGGCGCAACGTGCGCGGTACCGTAGGGTGGGCAAAGCGCAGCGTGCCCACCACCTTTCCGCAACCAAAAAAGAAGCGTGGGCACGCTTGCGCTTTGCCCACCCTACAAGACCGTCTCTTATCGCCGCCCCTTCCGCATCGTCGCCAGCACGATGTCGGCGGCGAGCACGCTCGGCGATTTGTTGCCGGTCGACATGATCTGATCGAGCCGCGCAAAGGCCTCGACCTGACGCTTGCGCAGCGGCGTATCGGTAAGAATCTCCATCAGCGCCGGCGCGAGCTTCTCCGGCGTGCACTCCTCCTGGAGATACTCCGGAATGACGTCCTCCCCGATCACGAGATTGGCGAGGATCACCGAGGAGACGCGGATGGCGCGGCGCAGGATGAAGGCCTCGATCGCGCCGACCCGATAGGCCGTCACCATCGGAATGCCCGACAGCGCGAGCTCCAGCGTTACCGTGCCCGACTTTGCCAGCGCCGCACGCGCCAGACGGAAGACTGCGCGCCTCTCGTTCTCGCCGACCACGATCCGCGGCTTGACCGGCCAGCTCGCGGTGCCCTCGCGCACGGTGGCTTCGAGATGCGGCATGGTCGGCAGCATCAATTCGAACGCAAGCCCTTCCGCCTGAAGCCGCCCGAGGGTTGCGCCAAACACCTCGAGATGATGCCGGATCTCGCTGCGGCGGCTGCCGGGCAGCACCAGCAGCACCGGCGGCTCGGCGTCGCGGCGGCGCTGCTCCTCGGCATTCGGGCGCAGCGAGGTCAATTGCTCGATCAGGGGATGGCCGACATAGCTGCAGGGCGGCCCGCCGAGCTTGCGGTATTCCTCCGGCTCGAACGGCAGCAGGCCGAGCACATGGTCGACATAGCCGAGCATGGTCCGCGCCCGGCCCGGACGCCAGGCCCAGACCGAGGGCGAGACGTAATCGACGACTGGGATCGCCGGATTCTTCGCGCGCACGCGGCGGGCGACGCGATGGGTGAAGTCGGGGCTGTCGATGATGACGAGCATATCGGGCGCGGCCTCGATCACGGCATCCGCGGTCTCGCGGATCAACCGCAGCATCTTCGGCAATTGCATTAGCGGCGCGATCAGGCCAACGATCGACAGCTCCTCGATCGGAAACAGCGTCTCCAGCCCCTCGCGCGCCATGGTGCGGCCGCCAACGCCCACGAACTGCACGCCGTCGCCGAGGCGTTGGCGCAGCACCTTCATCAGGGCGCTGCCGAGCCTGTCGCCGGATTCCTCCGTCGCGATCAGGAAGATCCTGCGTTTGGGATCGCGGCCCTGCATCACGCCGTCAGCCCGATGATGAAGAGATACTTCGCGTCGGCAAGCGCGATCATCGCCTGCGGCTCGGCGGCGATCGTGTTGCCGGCGATGACCGCGATGCCGCCAAGGCCGGCCTTGGCGACACCCTCGATCGTGCGCGGACCGATCGTCGGCAGGTCGAAGCGCAGATCCTGGCCGCTCTTCGGCGCCTTCACCAGCACGCCGCGGCCCGTGGCGGCGCGGATCCGCCCCTCCTCGCGCAGCCGCGCCACGCGCGCAAGCAGCGCGTCGGTGCCCTCGATGTCCTCGACCGCCACCACATGGCCGTCGATCACCACCGCGGCCTGACCAATGTCGAACGGACCGAGCGCGGTCAGCACCGCGCGGCCGCGCTCGATGTCGGCCTTGGCATTGTCGGCCGGCCACGTGCGGGTGATGCAACCCTCGGGCATCAGCAGATCGGGCGCGACATCCCTGATGCCGACCATGCGAAAGCCGTCCTGCTCGAGGATGCGGCCGACGCCGGACAATAGATGATCGTCCCCGCCGCGGAAGGCACGGATGACGTTGCCGAGCAGGCGCAACGTCTTGACGTCGAACCTGATCTCGGAGAGCGAGGGGCGCACCAAGGTGCCAATGAAGATCAGGTCGCGGCAGCCTTCCTCGCGGAACAACCGCATGGCGCGGCCGAGCTGGCCGACCGAAATCCAGCGATGGCGGAATTTCTCCACCCGCGCCGGATCGCAGGCCCCGCGCAGCGGAAACAGCACCGGCGTGATGCCGCGCGCGGCAAGCGAGTCGGCGACCGCGAAGGGCATGGCGCCGCCGCCGGCGACGATTCCGACCGGCGATGAAACCTCCGAAGCCGCCGATGTCATGCCCGCGGCCATGCCAGGATCACTTCGCGATGGCAGGAAGGCAGAGCGGGCGCTTGCCCTTGCCGATGAAGTCGAGGATTTCGGCGATGGCCGGATCTTCGCTCGCGAGTGGCCGCGCCGCCTCCAGCCGCGCGGCGAACGTGCCGGGCCCATGGAAGAGTTTTTGGTAGAACGCGCGCACGGCGGTAAGCCGCTGCTTGGTGAACTTGCGCCGCTTCATGCCGATCAGGTTGAGGCTCTCCAGCACCGCATACTGCCCGTTGACCAATCCGTACGGGATGATGTCGTCGCGAACGCCCGAGAGGCCGCCCACCATCACATAGGAGCCGATGCGGGTGAACTGATGCACCGCCGAGAGGCCGCCGATATAGACGGCGTCGCCGATCTCGCAGTGGCCGCCGAGCGTCGCCGAGGTCGCGAAGATCGCGTTGTTGCCGACGATGCAATCATGGCCGACATGGCTGTTGTTCATGAAATAGCCGTCGTTGCCGACGCGCGTCTTCCCGCCGCCCTTGACGGTGCCGACATTCATCGTCGCGCCTTCGCGGATGGTGTTGCCGGAGCCGATCACGAGCGTGGTCGGCTCGCCCTTGTAGCTGAGATCCTGCGGCGCGCCGCCCAGCACCGCGAACGGCGAGATCACGCAATTGTCGCCGACCGAGGTGTGGCCAATGACGGTGACCTGTCCGATCAGCTTGCAATTGGCGCCGATCACGGCATGCGGGCCGATGATGCAATAGGGCCCGATCTCGGTGCCCGCGCCGATCACGGCGCCGTCCGCGACGCGTGCGGTGGGATCAATCTTGCTCATCAGGCAATCTTACTCATCAAGAAGGTCTGCTTGTGTGTTGAAGTCGCTCGTTTTTCCGGTGGTTAGCGCGACCAGCCCCGATCTGTCCAGTGACGTATCATATGGGCGCGTTTCATCGCCGGTCGAGGCAGCCGCCTCGGCACGTGAACGACTTCATCCTCCGCATGAAGAAGCGCGCCGGAAGCGGCCTCAATCCGTCAGCATGGCGCCGACGTCGGCTTCGGCCACGACCTGGCCGTTGACCTTGGCGTCGCCGTGAAACCACCACATCGTCTTGCGGCGGCCGAGCGAGCGCATGTGATATTCGATGGTGTCGCCGGGCAACACCGGCTTGCGGAATTTGCACTTGTCGATGGTGAGGAAATACACCGCCCGCGGCTTCTCGGTGCCTTCGACCGACTTGATGCCGATCACGCCCGCGGTCTGCGCCATCGCCTCGATCATCATGACGCCAGGATAGACCGGACGCTCGGGAAAGTGCCCCTGGAACGCCGGCTCGTTGAACGTGACGTTCTTGATGCCGATGCCGCTGTAATCGGCGCGGATGTTGATGACGCGGTCGATCAGCAGCATTGGAAAACGGTGCGGCAACGTCTGGAGGATCGCGTTGATGTCCACCAGCTCGAACTTAACAGGTGATTCCTCCATCATTCCCGTCCCTCGTCCTTCGGATCGGCCTTGCTGTCGCGTACCAGGCGCTCCACCGCGATGATCTCCTTGAACCACTGTTTGGTCGGCTTGGCGAAATGCCCGCCCCAACGCCCGCCCGGTGGGATGTCGTCCTTGACGGCGCTCATGGCTGTCACCTGCGCCCCGTCGCCGATCTTGAGGTGGTTGTTGATGCCAACCTTCGCTCCCAGCGCCACGTTGTCGCCGATGGTCAGGCTGCCGGCGAGCCCGATCTGGGCTGCCAGCAGGCAGTGCCGGCCGATCGTCACATTGTGGCCGATCTGGACCTGATTGTCGATTTTGGTCCCCTCGCCGATGACCGTGTCCCGCAACGACCCGCGATCGATCGTGGTATTGGCGCCGACCTCGACATCGTTCTGGATCAGCACCCGACCGGTCTGCGGCACCTTCAGATGGCCTTCCGGGCCGAAGAAGATGAAGCCGTAGCCGTCCTGGCCGATCGAACAGCCGGGGTGGATCAGCACGTTGTTGCCGATCAGGGCGCACTGGATTGCGGTGCGGGCGCCGACATTGCAGTCCCGGCCGATCTTGACGCCGGGGCCGATCACGGCGCCGACGCCGACCACCGTGCCGCTGCCGATCTCCACGTCCGGGCCGATCACCGCCAGGGGATCGACGATCACGCCGTCCTCGAGTCGCGCCGTGGGGTCGATGATGGCGGAGGGCGCAATGCCGTCATTGCCGACCCAGGATTGCGGCCGTAGCGCGTCACCGTGCCATTCCCGTGCGATCCTGACGAAGGCGCGGAACGGCTGCGCCGCCCGCAGCACGGCCACATGTGCGGGCACCTGGGCTTCGAAACGCGGGCTGACGAGGCAGGCGCCGGCCTTGGTCGCCTTGAGCTGGTCGGCGTATTTGAGGTTGTCGAAGAACGCCAGATGCATCGGGCCGGCCTCGTCCAGCGAAGCGAGGCCCGTGATGATCTGGCCGCCCCTGCCGGGGTCGACAAGCTGCGCCTTGGTCAGCGTGGCAATATCAGCCAGCGCTGTGGCAAGCGGTTTCGTGAAGAAGGTCGGCTGCGCCATTCCACCCCGTCGCGGTCCGGCTTCGGCATGAAGCGGCCAGGCCGCATCATGCCTTATCTCATGGATTGAGCACGATCTTTTTGGCGACCGACCCCCAAGGAAAACCCGAGGGGCCGGATCATGCCCTGCTGATCGAATTAGAACGAGGTACCGCCGCCGAACCGGAACTCCTGCGTGCGGTCGTACTTGCCCTTGCTGAGCGGCACGGCGTAGTCGAAGCGCAGCGGTCCGAACGGCGACTGCCAGATCAGGCCGACGCCGACCGATGAGCGGATCACCTTGCTGTCGTCATAGATCAGGCCGGTACAGGTTCCCGCGGACACCGGATTGGTGGTCGAGGGGATGCAGTTCGAGTTGGCTGGCGTGGTCGTTTCGCCGGTCACGCTCCACGTCGTCGGTCCCTTGTAGTCATACAGACCGCCGGCATCGGCATAGACCGCACCCTTCAGACCCACTTCCTTCGGCAGGAACCAGAACGGCATCTGCAATTCGAACGAAGCGCCCCAGTACTTGGTGCCGCCGAGCGCGTCCTGCGTGTCGAACGGATTGATGTCGCGCGGACCGATGCCGTTCGGGGCGAAGCCGCGGACGAGGTTCGGGCCCATCTGGAAGTGATCGAGCATGCGCAGTTCGTTGTTGCCGATCTTGTTCAGAATGCCGCCCTGAAGGTGGACGAGGCCGACGAGGTCGGACACCAGCGGAGCGTAGTACTTCGCATCGATCACGGACTTCAGGTAGGAGACGTCGCCGCCGACGCCGGCGAAGTCCTGACGGAAGTCGATGAGCAGACCGTCGGTCGGGTTCTTGTTGTTGTCCAGCGTGTTGTAGCTCAGCGAGTAGCCGAGCGCCGACGTCAGGGTCTTGCCGCCAGCAAGCTCCTTGCGCACCGGCAGCGAGGCTTCGCCATCGCTGTAGCAGCCCAGGCCGTTGGTCGAAGCGGCAAGGGGGATACCAGTTGCGTTGGAAAAGGCTGGGCTCGGGTTGAAGGCCGGATTCGGCGTCCCATCCGGCAGGAACTGGACGTTGTTACAGTTCGCAAGGTAGCCCGGCAGCGAGATTTCCTGCTGGTAGATCGAGTAGCGCAGCTGGAGCGCCAGGTCTTCACGCAACGAGAAGCCGAGGCGCGGCGAGAAGCCGAGCGTCTTGGTGCCGTAGGAGATGAAGCTGTTGGACAGCTGCTGGCGCTGATAGAGGTCGAGGCCGAGCGCGACGCGGTAGTCGAGCAGATATGGCTCGACGAACGACAGCGAGTAGCCGCGGGCGTACTGGCCATAGGTCACCGACGCCTTGGCGAACAGGCCGCGGCCGAGCAGGTTGCGCTCGGAGACCGAGACTTCGGCCAGCGCGCCGTCGGTGGTGGAGTAGCCGCCCGAGACCGAGAAGTCGCCGGTCGATTTCTCTTCCATGTCCACGATCAGGATCACGCGGTCGCTCGACGAGCCGGGCTCCGTCGTGATCTTCACGGTCTTGAAGTAGTCGAGGTTCTTCAGGCGCCGCTCGGCACGATCGACCAGGGCGCGGTTGTAGGCATCGCCCTCGGAGATGTCGAACTCGCGGCGGATGACGTAGTCGCGCGTGCGGGTGTTGCCGCGCAGGTTGATGCGCTCGATATAGGTGCGCGGGCCCTCGTCGATGTTGAACACGACGGAGACAGTATGCGCCTCGAAATTGCGGTCGCCGCCGGGACGGACCACGGCGAAGGCATAGCCGCGGCGCGAGGCCTCGATCTGCATCTCCTCGACCGACTTCTCGACCGATTCGACGTTGTAGAGCGAGCCGACATTGACGCGCGAATAAGAGCGCATCGAGCTGGGATCGAAGTTCGGGATGCTGGAGCGGAGATCGACCGCGCCGACGCGGTACTGGGCGCCTTCCTCGATCTTGAAGGTGACGTTGAAGCCCTTCTTCTCCGGATCGTATTCGGTGAGCGCGGCCACGACCTGCACGTCGGCAAAGCCGTTCTTGAGGTAGAAGCGGCGGATCAGGTCGCGGTCGGCTTCGACGCGATCTGGATCGTAGATGTCGCCGCTGGCGAGGAAGCTCAGCAGATTCGATTCGCGGGTCTTGATGACGTCGCGCAGGCGGTAGGACGAGAACGCGTTGTTGCCGACGAATTCGATCGACTTGACGCCGGTCTTGGCGCCCTCATCGATCGTGAAGATCAGATCGACGCGGTTGTTCGGCTGCTCGATGATTTCAGGCGTGACGCGCACGTCGTAGCGGCCCGAGCGCCGGTAGATCTCGGCGATTCGCAGCGTGTCGGACTGCACCATGGCGCGGGAGAAGGTGCCGCGCGCCTTGGATTGGACCTCGGAGGTGAGCTGCTCGTCCTTGATCTTCTTGTTGCCCTCGAAGGCGATGCGACCGATCACCGGGTTTTCCACCACGGAGACGATGATCTGGCCGCCGGCGCCGCGGTTGATCCTGACGTCCTGGAACAGGCCGGTCTCGATCAGGGCCTTGAGGCCGTCGTCGATGGCGCCTTGATCCAGGCGGCCGCCCGGACCCGGCTTGAAATAGGAGCGGATCGTCTCCACCTCGACACGACGATTCCCTTCGACGGAAATCGACTGGACGGTCTGCGCGAGCGCAGACGAAGACACGAAAACAGCCCCGACCGGGGCAACCACCGGCGCGCCGAACATGATCAGGGTTGCGAGCAAGCCCCCCCGGAGTCGCAGTCCAAACTTCATGCGCAACGCGCCCTTATCATTCCGTACCAGACCCAACCCCAACGCCGATCTGGAAGATTCCCCAAGTTCAGAGCCGCTTGTAGCCAATTTCACCGACGCCGCAAACGGCCGAGCGCGCCGCAATTTCAATTTCATTCCAAGACGTTGCTCAACAGCAACGCCCTCCATCACGCCACAAAAAAGCCCCTATCAGGAAGCCGCCATCCGAAGGATGTCGTTGTAGGTCGCAAACACCATCAGCATCAGCACCAAACCGAGTCCGATTCGGAACCCCATTTCCTGAGTCCGCTCGGATAGAGGCCGGCCGCGCACCACTTCCGCTGCGTAGAACATAAGGTGACCGCCATCGAGCAGCGGAATCGGGAACAGGTTCAGCAGACCGATCGACACTGACAGCACCGCGCACAGGTTGATCACGAACTGGAACCCGGCGCTGGCCGCCTGCCCCGACATCTTCGCGATTCCCAGGACGCCGCTGACCTCGTTCGGATTGCCCTGTCCGACGAACAGCGAGCCCAGGAACTTGAAGGTGCTGGTGATGATGAACCAGACCTGCTCGACGCCGATCTTGAGCGCTTCGCCGATACCGACCGGGGCCGTCGAGGCCTCGCCGGCCTGCGACTTGTGCTCGACGCCGAGCACGCCGACGCGGTGGCTGTTGCCGAAGGGATCCTTACGCTCGAGCAGCGCCGGGGTTGCGGTCAGCGACACGATGGCGCCGTCCCGCTTCACCTGGAAGGCAAGCGCCGAACCAGCATTCATCGCGACGATTCGCTGCATGTCGGCGAAGCTCTCGATCGGCTTGCCGTCGATCTGGACGACGACATCGCCGATCTTGAAGCCGGCTGCGGCCGCAGCGCCTTCGGCGACGACGCCGTCAACGCGCGCGATCGTGCTCGGCTTGCCGTAATAAAGCGCCATGCCGGCGAAAATCAGCGCGCCCAGGATGAAATTGGCAATCGGGCCGGCCGCCACGATGGCGGCACGCGGGCCGACCTTCTTGTGGTGGAAGCTGCCGGCGCGCTCCTCCGCGGTCATGGCCGCGAGCATCTCGGCCGACGGGGTCGAGGCTTCGCTCTCGTCGCCGAAGAACTTGACGTAGCCGCCGAGCGGGATGGCCGAGATCTTCCAGCGGGTGCCGTGGCGATCGTTGAAACCGACCAGCTCGGGTCCGAAACCGAGCGAAAAGGTCAGCACGCGCACGCCTGCCCAGCGCGCGACCAGGAAATGGCCGAGCTCGTGGAAGAACACCACGATGGTCAGGACGAACAGGAAGGGAACCACGTAACCGAGAAGCCCATGGCTCAAGGCATTGAAACTATGGACGAAAAAGTCGATCATCGATTCCTCTTATCCAGCGCCGCAAGGCCCTGGCCCGAAGCCATCTAGGATGCCTTTAAGGCAATTTGAGGCAATAGGGCGGCAGCTCTATTTCGGGCAACATGGTCAACGGAGATTGCATCATCCGCGGAGGTCATCGGCGCCTGGTTGCCGCCGCGGATCCAGTCATCGAGCGTCGCCTCGACCAGCCGCGCGATCGCGCCGAACCGGATCTTGCCGGCGATGAAGGCGGCGACCGCGACCTCGTTGGCGGCGTTGTAGACGGTGGTCGCTCCCTTCCCGGTCCGGAGCGAATCGAAGGCCAGCCGCAGTCCGGGGAAGCGCTCGAAGTCCGGCGCCTCGAAGGTCAGCTGGCCGATCTTGGCCAGATCGAGCTTGGCCGCAGGTCCCTTGATCCGGTCGGGCCAGCCGAGGCAGTGCGCGATCGGGGTGCGCATGTCGGGCGCGCCGAGCTGGGCCATCACCGAGCGGTCGGAGAATTCGACCATGCCGTGGATGATCGACTGTGGATGAACGAGCACGTCGATCTCGTCGGGCGAGAGCGCGAACAGGTAGGACGCCTCGATCACCTCGAGACCCTTGTTCATCATCGAGGCCGAATCGATCGTGATCTTCTGGCCCATGCTCCAGTTCGGATGCTTGAGCGCCTGCTCGAGCGTCGCCTGCTCGATGTCGGCCGGCTTCCAGGTGCGGAACGGGCCGCCCGAGGCCGTGATGATGACGCGGACCAGTTCGTCGCGATTGCCCGATGCCAGGGCCTGAAACAGCGCGTTGTGCTCGGAATCGGCCGGCAGGATGCAGGCGCCCGCTTTCGCCGCGCGCTGCATGAAGAAATCGCCGGCGCAAACCAGACATTCCTTGTTGGCGAGCGCGACATGAGCGCCGCGATCGACCGCGGCCAGCGCCGGCTTCAGTCCGGCCGCGCCGCTGACGGCGGCCATGACCCAATCAGCCGGACGCGCGCCGGCCTCGATCACCGCGCTTTCGCCGGCGCCGCATTCGGTGCTGGTGCCGGCGAGCGCGGCCTTGAGCTCGGCGAGCTTGGAGGTGTCGGCGATCGCGACGTAGCGCGCGGAGAATTCCTTCGCGAGCTTGGCCAGCGCCGCGACATTGCCGTTCGCGGTCAGGGCTTCGACGCGGTAGCGCTCGGGCGCGGCGCGCAGCAAATCCATCGTGCTGTCGCCGATCGAGCCGGTGGCGCCGAGAACCGTGACGCTGCGGACGTCGGACGCAGCAAGCCTGTTGTTACGCAATGGGACTGCGCTCATATCCTCACCAAACCATAAGACCGCTTCCGGCGCTATGCACACCATGGCGAACAAAGCCGATAATCCACGCCATCAGGATGGCGGCAACAAAGCCGTCCAGGCGGTCCATAAGGCCGCCATGGCCAGGAATTAAGTGACTGGAATCCTTGACGCCGAAGCGCCGCTTCACCGCGGATTCGAACAGATCGCCGGCCTGCGATACCACCGACAGGATGGCGCCGACGAGCAGCAGCGGAACAGCCTTGCCGATCCCGCAGGCCGCAAAGCCGCCCGCCACCGCAAGGCTCGCCATGAAGCCGCCGAGCGCGCCGGACCAGGTCTTCTTCGGGCTGACGCGCGGCCACAGCTTCGGCCCGCCAATGCTGCGTCCGGCGAAATAGCCGCCGATATCGGTCGCCCACACCACGAGCAGCACGAACATCAGCGCGGAAAAGCCGTTGACCAGATCCTTCCGCACCAAAATCGAGGCCAACAGCGCCGCAGACGCATAAGCGAATCCGGTCGCCGCCCAAACGAACTTGCCGCGCGCGATCAGCATCACGATCACGCCGCCGACGCAGCCAACGATGATTGCGGTCTTGAGCGCGCCGGCGGCCACGCACAAGCCCATCGTGGCGATGGCGATCGTCCCTGCCCCGGTCAGCGCGGTCGAGCCCGCGCCCACCACCATCAGCCATTCCGCGAACAGTCCGATCGACACCAGGGTGACGAGCAGCGCCCACAGCCAGCCGCCGGCATAGGCGAGCGCAATGGCGAGCGGCGCCAGCACCAGCGCTGCGAGAATCCGCATCACGAGATTGCTCGGGGCTGGCTTTTCGCCCGCCGATACGGCGTCGGGTTCGCTCACGAGGCGGTTTTCGCGACCAGACCGCCGAAACGGCGCTCGCGCCTGGCAAATTCGGCGATCGCGCCTTCCAGCGCCGCCTTGTCGAAATCGGGCCAGTGAATCGGCACGAACACCAGCTCGCTATAGGCGGCCTGCCACATCAGGAAGTTGGACAGGCGCTGCTCGCCGCTGGTGCGGATGATCAGATCGGGATCGGGAATGTCGGGCGCATCGAGATGCGCGCCCAGCGTCTCGGCGTCGATCGTGTTGGGATCGCGCTTGCCCTCCGCAACTTCGCGCGCGAGCTTCTGCGCCGCCTTCGCGATCTCCTGCCGCGAGCCGTAATTGAAGGCGACGACGAGTGTCAGGCGCGTGTTGTCGCGCGTCAGCTCCTCGGCTTCGTTGAGAAGCGCGCAGATGTCGCTCTCGAGCCCTTCCCGCTCGCCGATGATGCGCACCTTGACGCCATCACGATGCAGGCTTGTCAGATCGTTGCGGATGAAGCGGCGCAGCAGGCCGAACAGATCGCCGATCTCGCTCGCCGGCCGCGACCAGTTCTCCGAGGAGAACGAGAAGATGGTGAGATAGCGGATGCCGAGCTCGTGCGAGGCACGCACCACGCGGCGCAACGCCTCGACGCCGCGGCGATGGCCTTCCGCACGCGGCAGGCCGCGCGCGGCCGCCCAACGCCCGTTGCCATCCATGATGATGGCGACATGCGCAGGCGCGTCGGACCGGTCGGGTCCTTCCGTTGCGGGCGCGGCGGCGTTGGACATGGAGGCAGCCTTAAACAGTCAGGATTTCTTTTTCCTTGGCGGCCAGCAGCTGGTCGATCTCGGTGATGGTACCGTCGGTCGCCTTCTGCACCTCGTCGGCGTGACGCTTCTGATCGTCCTCCGACATCTCGTGATTCTTCTCGAGCTTCTTCAGAACGTCGAGACCGTCGCGGCGGACGTGTCGTGCGGCGACCTTGGCGGCTTCGGCGTATTTGTGCGCGACCTTGACCAGCTCCTTGCGGCGCTCCTCGTTGAGCTCGGGGATGCGCAGGCGCAGCACCTGGCCTTCGGTCGCCGGCGACAGGCCGAGGTTGGAATCGACGATCGCCTTCTCCACCGCCTTGACCATCGACTTGTCCCAGACCTGCACCGAGATCAGGCGCGGCTCCGGCACGCTAACGGTGGCGAGCTGGTTGAGCGGCATGTGGCTGCCATAGGCATCGACCTGCACCGGATCGAGCATCGAGGCGGAGGCGCGCCCCGTGCGCAGACCGCCGAGTTCGTGCTTGAGCGACTGGACGGCGCCCTGCATGCGGCGCTTCACTTCGTTGAGGTCGAAATTACCCGTGGCCATCACGTTTCTCCTTCAAAATCCCGGCGACCTCTCCGCGACCCCGCCTTTGGGGCGCACCAGATGAGCCGTCAGCCGGCGACGATGGTTCCGTGGCCGGTGCCGCGCAGAATCGCGCCGATCGACCCCGGCTCCGCGATCGAGAACACGATGATAGGCAGTGACGTCTCGCGGGCAAGCGCGAAGGCGGTCGAATCCATCACCTTGTAGCCGCCCTCGATGGCCTGGGAATGCGTCAGCCGGTCGAAACGCGTGGCAGACGGATCCTTCTTCGGGTCGGCCGAGTAGACGCCGTCGACATTGGTCGCCTTCAGCACCGCTTCGGCGCCGATCTCTGCGGCGCGCAGCACCGCCGTGGTGTCGGTGGTGAAGAACGGATTGCCGGTTCCGCCGCCGAGCAGCACGATCCGCCCCTCGGCGAGGTATTTGTGCGCCGCGGTGCGGGTGAACAGCTCGGAAATCTCGGGCATGACGAAGGCCGACAGCGCGCGCGCCGGCATGCCCTTGCGCTCGATCGTCGCCTCCAGCGCGAGGCAATTCATCATGGTGGCGAGCATGCCCATGGTGTCGCCGGTCGTGCGCGACACGCCGCGCGAGGAGACCTCGACGCCGCGCACGATGTTGCCGCCGCCGATCACCACCGCCACCTCGGTGCCGAGCTTGCGGGCGGCGATCAGATCGTCCGCAACCCGGTCCACGGTCGGCTGATCGATGCCAAAGCCCTGCTGTCCCGCGAGATACTCGCCGGACAGCTTGATCACGACGCGACGATAGACCGGATCAGTCATGTGCACTTTCCTTGTCCGGGCGCCGCTTCCGGCGGCACGCCGGAAGGAACGTTCCGGCGCTTACTTCTTGCCGCTGGCCGCTGCGACCTCGGCCGCGAAGTCGCTTTCCTGCTTCTCGATTCCCTCACCGAGAGCATAGCGCACAAAGCCGGCGATCTTCACAGCGCCGCCGACCTTGCCTTCGGCTTCCTTCACCGCCTGCGCCACCGACTTGCCGGTGTCGTGGATGAAGGCCTGCTCGAGCAGGCAGACTTCCTTGTAGTAGGTCTTGAGGCCGGACTCGACGATCTTCTCGATCACGTTCTCGGGCTTGCCCTGCTGGCGATATTTGTCGGCGAGCACGTCCTTCTCGCGCTTGACGACCGCCGGATCGAGGCCGGACGGATCGAGCGCCAGCGGGTTGGCGGCGGCGACATGCATCGCGATCTGGCGGCCGAGAGCTGCGAGCTCGTCGGCCTTGCCGGGCGATTCCAGCGCCACGATCACGCCCATCTTGCCGGCGCCGTCGATAACGGCGCCGTGGACGTAATGCGACACCACGCCCTGGCTCACTTCGAGCGAAGCAGCACGGCGCAGCGTCATGTTCTCGCCGATGGTCGCGATCGCATCATTGATCGCGGCTTCGATCGTGACATCGCCGACCTTGGCGGCCTTGATCTTCTCGACATCGGCACCGGCGTCGAAGGCAACCTGGGCGATCATCTTGACGAGGCCCTGGAACTGGCCGTTGCGCGCGACGAAGTCGGTCTCGGAGTTGACCTCGACCACGACGCCCTTGTTGCCCTTGGTGAGCGCGCCGATCAGACCCTCGGCGGCGACGCGGCCCGACTTCTTGGCGGCCTTCGACAGGCCCTTCTTGCGCAACCAGTCCTGCGCCGCTTCCATGTCGCCATTGGTCTCGGTGAGCGCGGCCTTGCAGTCCATCATGCCCGCGCCGGTCGACTCGCGCAGGTCCTTGACCATCGCAGCTGTGATCGTTGCCATCGTTGAATATCCTTCTTGCCTGCCGGTTTGCCGCGGCGCGGCATCCACTTGCCCCGCCGCGGTCCATCTCAGGAATTCGCGTCAACTGAATGAAATGGTGGCCGGATCCGATCCGGCCACCCGGTCGCTCTGACTATTCCGCTTCCGCGGTCAGCGCCTTGGCCTTGGCCACCCAGGCATCCGCGCGGCTCGGCAGACCGACTTCTTCGCCGATCGTGTGCGCGGTGTCGTGGTCGAGCTCGGCGAGCTGCCAGTAGTGGAAGATGCCGAGGTCGTTGAACTTCTTCTCGATCGCACCCGACACGCCCGGGAGCTTCTTGAGGTCGTCGGCGGTGCCGCGCGGACCGGCAAGGCCCTGGAAGCCGCTCGAGGACGGGGCCGGCAGCTCTTCGGCGAGCGGACGGGCGGAGGCGCCGATGTCGATGCCCGAATCGCCCTGCGCGCGCGAGATGCCGTCGATCGCCGCACGGGCGATCAGGTCGCAATAGAGCGAGATGGCGCGGCCGGCGTCGTCATTGCCCGGCACCACATAGGTGATGCCCTTCGGATCCGAATTGGTGTCGACGATCGCGGCGACCGGGATGTTGAGGCGCTGGGCCTCCTGGATCGCGATGTCTTCCTTGTTGGTGTCGATCACGAAGATCAGGTCGGGCAGACCGCCCATGTCCTTGATGCCACCGAGCGAGCGGTCGAGCTTGTCGCGCTCGCGCTGAAGCGTCAGGCGCTCCTTCTTCGTGTAGGAATTGGCTTCACCGCCAGAGAGCACGTCGTCGAGATGACGCAGGCGCTTGATCGATGCCGAGATCGTCTTCCAGTTGGTCAGCGTGCCGCCGAGCCAGCGCGAATTGACGAAATACTGCGCGCAGCGCTTGGCCGCGTCGGCGACGCCGTCCTGCGCCTGGCGCTTGGTGCCGACGAACAGGATGCGGCCGCCCTTGGCAACCGTGTCGCTGACGGCCTGGAGGGCCTGATGCAGCATCGGCACGGTCTGGGCGAGATCGACGATGTGGATGTTGTTGCGGGTGCCGAAAATGAAGGGAGCCATTTTCGGATTCCAGCGGTGAGACTGGTGACCAAAGTGCACGCCAGCTTCGAGCAGCTGACGCATAGTGAAATCGGGGAGTGCCATCGTTCTAATTCTCCGGTTGGTTCCTCCGGAAACGTGTGAGCAAAACGGAGCGTTCTCGCCCCGGTTGCCACCGGACGGCCTTGTGAGCCATGTTTCCGTGTGAGATGGCGCGCTATATAGCGCCATTTCGGCCAGAAGCAAGGAAATAAGGGCCATTCGGGGGCGGTTTTCGCCAGCCGAAGGCCGTTTCCCGTAGGGCCTCCGCCCTGCCCTAAAGCATGATCCGGAAAAGTGCCCAGCGGTTTTCCGAAAAGATCATGCTCAAACAACAACCTAAAGCGCGATGACGATCCATCCTAATTTCAGCGCGCTTTAGCACTTCGGCTGGTTGGGCGGGCACTTCTTCGCGGCGGCCGGCGGTGCCGCAGGACGCGGCGGTGCGGCCGGCCGGGCTGGCGGGGCAACCGCCACCCGGGGTGGCGGCGGGGGCGCCGGCCGGGCTGCGGGCGGTGGCGGCGCAGGCCGCGCGGCTGCGACCGGCGGAGCCACCCGTGCCGGTGGAGGCGATGCGACGCGCGGCGGAGGCGGTGGCGCCGGGCGCGCGACGGCGGCTGGCGGCGGAGGCGTCGGCCTCGCCACCGCCTGGGACCGCGGTGGTGGGGCCGAGGGCCGGGTCACCTGCGCCGGCGCAGCCGACGGAAGATGCTGCGGCCTAGCCGGCTCGCGCGCGGCGGCGGGTGGCGGCGCGGCCGGTCGTCCCGCGGGGCGCGCAGATGTGTCGGCAGCGGGCGGCGGCGAGCCGGCCGGCTCGCGGATAGCGGATTTGGCGCGATCCGCAGGCCCGGTTCCGGGCGGCACTCCCGCAACCGGCGGCTTGGGCGGCTGGCCAGGCGCAGCAGTCGGGTTGGTCGGCGCGAGTGCAGCGGCCGGAGCGGTCGTCGTTGGCGGACCGGGATGGGCCGGCGGCGTTGTGCCGGGAGCCGTCGCGGTCGGCGCGGGCTTGCCGCCGGGCAGAGGCCCTGCCCCCGCCGGCGGCGCGGGCGGGCCACCCTGGGCTCCGGGAACCGGCAACGTGTTGGCCTGGGGCAATCTGGGCAGCGGCGCGGTGGGTGGCGCTGAGGTCGGGGCAACATTCGCCGGTGTCACCGGGGGTGTTCCCGGCCTCGCCGTCGGCTGGATCGTCGCGCTCTGCGGCATCGGCGCCTTGCCCTGCTGGATCAAAGCGGCGCGCTGGGCGACGGCCTGCGGCACGGCCGGGCCTGCGGGGTTGGCGCGACCGGCCACCGCCGGCGCCAGACTGGCCGCTCCGGTGCTGAAACCCGGCGGCGGCGCCAGCGGGCGATTGATCACGGTGTTGATGACGGTCGTGTTGTGGATGTTCTGGTAGATGATGTTGTTCGGCGGCGGCGCGACATAGATCGGCGGGCGGACGAACACCGGAATCGGCACGAACACCGGCTGCGGCAGCACGAACAGCCCGACCACCGGCAGCGGCGGCGGCAACACGACGAAATCCGGCGGCGGTGGCGGCAGATAATAGATCGGCGGCGGCGGTGGCGGCGCGAAGCCAAAATCAGGGTCGCTGAAGTACAGCACGGGACGGTCGACATAGACCACCTCCTCCGGCGGCGGTGGCGGCACGTCGTAATCCAGCATGGCGAAGCTCGGCGGCGGCTCGAGCGGTGCGGTCAGGATCGCAAGCCTGCGCCGCGCGTCGCCGGCATGCGGCCCGCGCGAATAGCGGCGCAGATAGGACCAATAGGCGTCCGGCGTGTCGGCGCGATAGGTCCGCCGCCAGGTGATCGCCTCGCGGCGCGCCGCCACGATCACCATCACGCGCTTCGACAAGGGATCGCCGGGATAGGCCGCGAGAAACTCCTCGTAGGCTGGCAGCGTGTCACGCGCGAGCGCGGCGGCATAGGCATCCTGCACGCCGAGATCGTGGATCGGCTTGCTCCGGATCGCAGCGATCTGGTCGGGCGCAACCTCCGGCGGCGGCGCATCGGGCCCGCGCTCGAAGAACGAGAACTGCGCCGAGATCTTCTGCTCGTTCCAGGGCACCTGCGCGCCCTTGGAGGATTCGTTGACACGCAGGCGGACGCGGTCGAACACGTCAGGCAGCGCCAGCCCGCCGGTGCGGATCATCTCGGCCAGCGACTGCGCGTAGATGCCGTAGGGTCCCGGCTCTTCCGGCGCGACAGTGCCGGGTGCGGCGTTGAAGGCGATCAGCATGTTCGCCTCGGGCTCGACCAGCGCGAGGCCGCTGGCGATCGGCTGCCCGCCTTCGATGAAGGGCTGGGCGCGGGCCGCATCGAGCACGACGATGTTGGCCTTGAGCTGGATCGACGCGAGCTGGCGCACATAGTCGCTGATGCGCAAGGCTTCGGTCGGAATGTCGGTGTCGCGGCTGATGTTGGAATCGACCGGGATGAAATAGTTCTCGCCCGCAAGCTGCACGCCGTAACCGGCCAGATAGATCATCGCGACGGTGCCGGGGCCGGAGGCCTGGGCCTTCTGGATGAAATCGCGAAAGCTCTTGCGCAGCGTGTCGCCATCGAGATCGCGCGCCCCGACAACGTCGAAGCCCGCCGCCTGCAGCGTCTGCGCGATCAGGCCGGCGTCGTTCGCGGTCGTCGCCAGCGGCGACTTGGCGTAGGCGCCGTTGCCGACCACGAGCGCGATGCGCTTTTCCGGCTGCTGCGCGCGCGCCTGGTCCGGTGCGCCCGCGGCAAGGACCGCGAGCGGCAGGAGAAGGCAGATGAAGGCTTTGAGCGTCCCACGCATGGCTTGCTTGCCCGGCTTTGTCGTTGAGGTGCCAGCGCGCATCAGACGCGCGGCTGGCTGAATGGCGCTTGAACGAAAGGCTCGGATTGAGGCGGTGGCATGGCGCCCGGCGCCGACGATAGCTGTCTGCGCCAGGCCCGCCTCAGCGTCACGACGCTGAACCGGCACGACAGCGATCAGCTCGTTCAGCCCTGCGCGATCAGGTCGACCGTTCCCGTCGTAAGCCGGTAGATGCCGCCGACGACCTTCAGCTTGCCCTGCTCCACGGCCGCATTGAGGATCGGTGCCGCCGATTTCAGCTTGGCGACATTGTCGATCACGTTCTGCCGGATCGCCTGGTCGAGCACGTCGCCGCCCTGCTGCATCGCAGCCTTGGCGGCAGGCGCGATCGCATCGACCAGCGAGGGGATGTGGCCCGGCGGCGACGTGTTGTCCTTGATCGCCTTCAGCGTCGCATCGATCGCGCCGCAACTGTCATGGCCGAGAACGAGGATCAGCGGCGTATTGAGCACCCCGACCGCATATTCCATGCTGGCGATCATCTCGTTGCCGGCGAAATTTCCGGCGATGCGGCAGACGAAGAGATCGCCGCGGCCGGTGTCGAAGGCATATTCCGGTGCGATGCGCGAATCGGCGCAGCTCAGCACGGCGGCAAACGGGTTCTGGCCGCCCGCCAGCGCTTCGCGCTCGTGCTTGAAATCATGTCGCCGCGCAACGCCCTGGACATAGCGCGCATTGCCGTCCATCAGCCGCCTCAGCGCCGCATCGGGCGCCAGCACGTTCTGCGGCTTGGGTGGCGCCTTGCTCTCCCTGGCGAAGGCGACCCCGCTCAGGGCAACGCCGAGTGCGGAGGCGCCGAACAGCATCGCGGATCGCCGCGACGGCGTGATCCTGTCATGTAGGGATTGTGGGCATTGCTCGCACATGTCTCGCTTCCTCCCGGTGCGGCCGAAAACGTCCGCGCAAACGAGCTGCATCGTCGCGATCATAGCCGCAATGATCTGGCGAGACCACAATGTCCGCCGCTCCGCAGGCCCGGACGGCGTCCGTCCGGGACGGCCGGCTAGAGCTGCTGCACGTCCACGACGCCCGCCACCGCCTTGATCGCGCCGGCGATCTGCGGCGAGACCTTGAAGCGGCCCGGCAGCTTCATCTCGACCTCGGTCTCGAGGTCGAGCATCATCACCAGCGAGACCTCGCCGTCGCCATTGGAGCGCGGCGCGATGCCGGGGCTGCCGATTTTCGGCGCGGCGCCGTTGGTGGCCGCCATCTCGGGGCCGGCGAGGCGCTTGGCGATCGACTCCAGCGGCTTGGTGTCGCGCAGGAAGATGCGCAGGCCCTTCTGCATCTTGGCGGCGGCGTCATCCAAGGGCTCTGCATGCAGCACGCGGGCGCGAACGTCCTCGCCCTGCAATTCCGCGCCGAGCTGAAGCAGCACCGCGGCGCCCGGCTCTAGCACGTCGCGATATTGCGCGAGGCCCTCGGAGAACAGCACCGCCTCGAAATGGCCGGTGGGATCGGACAGTCCCATGATGCCCATCTTGTTGCCGGTCTTGGTGCGCCGCTCCATGCGCGACACCACGGTCGCGGCGACCTTGCCGGCCGTGGCGCCGGTCTTCACCGCGCGCGAGAACTCGGCCCATGACTGCACCCGCAGGCGCTTGAGCACGGTCGCATAGTCGTCGAGCGGATGTCCCGACAGGAAGAAGCCGATCGCGTCATACTCGCGGCGCAGCCGCTCGGCCGGCAGCCACGGCTCGATCTGCGGCAGCATGATGGTCGGCGCGTCCGCCGACATGCCGAACATGTCGTTCTGGCCGATCGTCTCGGCCTGATGCGAACGCTGGCAGGCGGCCAGGATCGCGTCCGCGCCGGCGAAGACGCGGGCCCGGTTCGGCTCCAGCGTGTCGAAGGCGCCGGCGGCAGCTAAACTCTCGATGATGCGCTTGTTGATCGCGCGCGGATTGACCCGCGCAGCGAAGTCGGCGAGCGAGGTGAACAGTCCCCGCCTGGTACGTTCCTCGATGATCTGCTCGATGGCCTGGATGCCGACGCCCTTGAGCGCGGCCAGCGCGTAATAGATGACCTTCTCGCCGACCTCGAAGGTCGCGCCGGAGCGGTTGATGTTCGGCGGCTCGACCTTGATGCCGAGGCGCTGCGCCTCGGAGCGGAATTCGGAGAGCTTGTCCGTGTTGTTCAGATCGAGCGTCATCGACGCCGCGATGAACTCCACGGGATAGTGCGCCTTCATATAGGCGGTGTGGTAGGACACCAGCGCGTAGGCCGCCGCGTGGCTCTTGTTGAAGCCGTAATCGGCGAACTTGGCGAGCAGTTCGAAGATGGTCTCGGCCTGCGCTTTCGGCACGCCGTTCTTCACCGCGCCGGCGACGAAGATGTCGCGCTGCTTGTCCATCTCGGCGCGGATCTTCTTGCCCATGGCGCGGCGCAGGAGGTCGGCGTCGCCGAGCGAATAGCCCGACATCACCTGCGCGATCTGCATCACCTGTTCCTGGTAGATGATGACGCCGAAAGTCTCCTTCAGGATCGGCTCCAGCACGGGATGCAGATATTCCGGCTCCTCGTCGCCGTGTTTGCGTGCGCAATAGGTCGGAATGTTCGCCATCGGGCCCGGGCGATACAGCGCGACCAGCGCGATGATGTCCTCGAAACGGTCCGGCCGCATGTCGACCAGCGCGCGGCGCATGCCCTGGCTTTCAACCTGGAATACGCCGACCACCTCGCCGCGTGCCAGCATCTGGTAGCTCTCGGCATCGTCGATCGGCAGCGTGGCGAGATCGACATGGATGTCGCGCGGCTTGAGCAGCTTGCACGCGACGTCGAGCACGGTCAGCGTCTTCAGGCCGAGGAAGTCGAACTTGACGAGGCCCGCGGGCTCGACCCATTTCATGTTGAACTGGGTCACCGGCATATCCGACTTCGGATCGCGGTACATCGGCACGAGCTCGCTCAGGGGGCGATCGCCGATCACGATGCCGGCCGCGTGGGTCGAAGCATGCCGGGTCAGGCCTTCGAGGCGCTGGGCGATGTCGAAGGCGCGCGCCACCACCGGGTCTTCGTCGCGGAACGCCTGGAGTTTTGGTTCGCTCTCGATCGCTGCCGCCAGCGTGACGGGCGCCGCCGGATTCTGCGGCACGAGCTTCGTCAGCTTGTCGACCTGGCCATAGGGCATCTGCAAGACGCGGCCGACATCGCGCAGCACGCCGCGCGCCTGCAGCGTACCGAAGGTGATGATCTGCGCGACCTGATCGCGGCCGTAGCGCTCCTGAACGTACTTGATCACCTCGCCGCGGCGGTCCTGGCAGAAGTCGATGTCGAAGTCCGGCATCGAGACGCGTTCCGGATTGAGGAAGCGCTCGAACAGCAGGCCGAACTTGATCGGGTCGAGGTCGGTGATGGTCAGCGCCCACGCCACCAGCGAGCCTGCGCCCGAGCCGCGGCCCGGCCCGACCGGAATGCCGTGCGCCTTGGCCCATTTGATGAAGTCGGACACGATCAGGAAGTAGCCCGCGTACTTCATGCGCATGATGACGTCGAGCTCGAACGCCAGGCGCTTGTTGTAGTCCTCTTCCGTCATGCCCTGCGACAGGCCATGGACGCGCAGGCGGTTGGCGAGCCCCTCTTCCGCCTGTCGCTTCAATTCGGCGGCCTCGACCGCGGCGGCATCGGAGCTGGCGGCGGCGCCGACGGTGAAGAACGGCAGGATCGGCTTGCGCGTCATCGGGCGGAACGAGCAGCGCTCGGCGATCTCCACGGTCGAGGCCAGCGCCTCCGGAATGTCGGCGAACAGCACCGCCATCTCGGCGCGGGTCTTGAAGCGATGATCCGGCGTGAGCTGCACGCGATCGGTCTCGGCGATCAGCCGGCCGCCGGCGATGCAGAGCAGCGCGTCATGCGCCTCGTAGTCGTCGGTCGCGGCGAAATACGGCTCGTTGGTTGCGACCAGCGGCAGGCCTTTCGCATAGGCGATGTCGATCAAGCCGCCCTCGATGCGCCGCTCCTTGTCGAGGTTGTGGCGCTGCAATTCGATGTAGAGGCGGTCGCCGAACAGATTGGCCAGACGCTCGCAGCGCGTCGCGGCGAGCTCGGCCATGCCGCCGGCCAGCGCCAGCGAGATCGGCCCGTCCGGCCCGCCCGTCAGCGCGATCAGGCCTTCGGTCTCACCGTCGAACCAGTCGAACTTGATGAACGGGGCATGGCTGTCGGGCGATTCGAGGAACGCGCGCGAGTTCAGCCGCATCAGGCTGCGATAGCCGCGCTCCTGCGCCGCCAGCAATACCACGCGCGAGGGCCCCATCGCGTTGCGCGCGGTCGGATCCTGGTCGCCGAAATCGATCGCCAGTTCCAGGCCGACGATCGGCTGGATGCCAGAGCCCGCCATCTTGTCGGAGAACTCCAGCGCGCCGAACAGGTTGTCGGTGTCGGTCAGCGCCAGCGCCGGCTGGTGGTCCTTCTTCGCAAGCTCGGCGAGCTTGGCGATCTTGATCGAGCCCTTGAGCAGCGAATAGGCCGAGTGAACGTGAAGGTGGACAAATCCGGCGCTCGGCATGGTCGCGTGACGGCCTCTTGCAGATGAGATGGAGCGGTCGCCGGCTCCTCAAGGCATCATGCACTCGCCGGGCCGACTCGCCTCACAATGGTGGGGTGTCGCGCCGCGAGAGTCCACGCCGGACCGGCCGATCCTTCGCGTCGTCCCGCTTTTCCCCAACCGGGCCTGCAAGAGTGGGGAATCAGAGCTGCGGAATCACCTGCGCCCAGATTGCGATCATCCCGACGAACAGCGTGATGGACGCCAGTGCAGCCGCCTCTTCCACGAAAATCCTGAACATGGTCTCGCTCCCTTGCTAGAACGTATGAAGAACATTGTTCTCATTTCGTTCTTGGGAGTCAAGCGATCTCAGCCGCCGAGAAACGGGATGGTTAACTACCTGAATTTCAACAACAAAAAGCCCCGGCGCAAGGCCGGGGCTTTCGACGATCGCTCCTTGCAGAGCGATCGATCTCAGTACTTTGCTCAGTAACGGCCGATGATCGGGCCGCCGAACTTGTAGTTCAGGCGGACGAGACCCATGTCGACGTCCTGCTTGATACGCTCCGAGCCGGCGAAGCCAGCGAAGGTGACATCCTTGTCCGACAGGAAGATGTGGTTGTACTCGACGCCAACCGACCAGTTCGGAGCGAAGCCGTACTCGAGGCCGGCGCCGACCGTGCCGCCCCAGCGGGTGTCGCTGGTCGAAGCCTGCAGCGGACCACCGAGCCCGAAGATCTCGTACTTGTCGCTGACCACAGCCGCACCGCCCTTGACGTAGACGAGCACGTTGTTCCAGGCGTAGCCGACCTGGCCGGTGATCAGACCGAACGCGTCGATCTTGGTGCGGTTGCGGGTGGCGAACAGCGCGCTGGCGTTGTCGCCGGAGAAGTCGGCCCAGTTGCCCTGGCCTTCCACGCCGAACACCCACTGGCCGGACTGCCAGCGATAGCCGACCTGGCCACCGACCGTGCCGCCGGTCGCATCGTGCGAGCCTTCGCGGCCGACGCCGACGAAATCCCAGGTCGCGTGCGAGGAACCGCCGCCGCCGTTGATACCGATGTAGAAGCCGCTCCAGTCATAGATCGTCGCGACCATCGCAGGCGCCTTGGTGTAAGGACGCGCAGCGAGATCAGCAGCCAGCGCCGGCGCAGTCGCGCTGAGCGCGACGAGGCTCACAGCGGCGAGCAACAGATTCTTCTTCATTTGATTCCCGTTCCAGTTTCTTCAGTAGGCCCCCGGGCCGTGGCGTCGTCTTAGCAGCGATCGACAGAATTGCTGTAACTCCGACGCCACAGTCAGAGCCAAAGGCCCTCGCTACGTTAATGCATATTTAGCAGCGCGCGCGGGAAACCCTTTGAAACAAGTGTTTTCACGAGTTCCAATGTCGACTACACGATATTCATCGCGTGCGCGCGTAACAACGCCGCGCGCACAAACGCGTGATGGAGAATTGAAATGCGTGGACGAATTACTCTCCCCATTGTCGCCACATTTTTGCTCGCTCTCGCCACATTCGCGTTCGACGCAAGCACGCCCGCACGCGCGTTCGGCACCAATCATGCGTTCTGCCTCACGGGCGACGAATGGCCGGGACTGAGCAATTGCAGGTTCGACAGCTACGCGCAGTGTCAGGCAAGCGCATCGGGCCGCGCGCTGACCTGCATCGCCAATCCGTATTTCGCAGGCCAGAGCGATGATCCCTATGCGTATCAGAACCGCCCGCGCACATTTGCGCCGGGCTATCTCCCGCTGCGCTGAGATGCGCTGCGCCGCTCTCGCGCTCGCCGCGATCGGCACGCTGCTCGTCAGCGCGCACGCGCGGGCGCAGACCTATGATCCCAGCTATCCCGTCTGCATGCAGATCTACGGTCAGGTGGGCTATTTCGATTGCCGCTACACCTCGCTCGAACAGTGCAAGTTTCTCGCCGTGGGACGTTCAGCGAGCTGCGTCGTGAACCCGTACTTTGCGCAGAGCAAGCCGAAGGCTGCGCGGCGGTCAAAGCGGATCGACTAGTTTGGCACGTGCCAATCGGGATGCTGATATGCGGCCGGCTCTGCATTGCGGCCGTGGTGTTGACGCGGGCTGATCCAGGTTTAAGTTCGACGGACAAATCTTGCAGGGGTGGCGACGTTCACTGGGCTGGCTCCCGTTGACGCCACCAATGCAGGACACATGACAGCTTCGTCCCAAGCGACCGCGCGCGGAGCGCAATCTGCTTCCGCGCCCCCTCACCTCGCCATCGTCCTGTTCTCGCTCGCAATGGGCGGCTTTGCGATCGGAACCACCGAATTCGCATCGATGAGCCTGCTGCCGTTCTTCGCCGCCGACCTCCATGTCGACGAGCCGGCCGCGGGACACGCGATCAGCGCCTATGCGCTCGGCGTGGTGCTGGGCGCGCCGCTGATCGCCGTAGCTGGCGCGCGCTTCGCGCGGCGCACGCAGCTCTTGGTGCTGATGGCCGTGTTCGCGCTCGGCAACGCGCTCACGGCGCTTGCGCCTGGGTTCGGCTGGATGATCGCGGCACGCTTCCTCTCGGGGCTGCCGCATGGCGCCTATTTCGGCATCGCCGCGCTGGTCGCGGCCTCGCTCGTTCCGCAGCATCGCCGCTCCCAGGCGATCGGCCAGGTCATGCTCGGCCTGACCATAGCCACGATCATCGGCGTGCCGCTGGCCAATCTGATCGGCCAGGCGGTCGGCTGGCGCGCGAGTTTTGGCCTCGTGTCTATGCTGGCGCTGCTGACGGTGCTGCTTTGCGCGCTGTTCGCGCCGCGCGACCGGGCCGGCAAGTCGGACCCGCTGCGCGAGCTCGGTGCGCTCCGAAGCGGACGCGTCTGGATTACGCTCGCGATCGGCGCCATCGGCTTCGGCGGCATGTTTGCCGTCTATACTTATCTTGCGACGACACTGATCGAGGTCACCAAGGTCAGCACAACGGTCATCCCGTTCTTCCTGGCGGTGTTCGGCATCGGCGCCACGCTCGGCAATCTGTTCGTGCCGCGCTTTGCCGACCGCGCGTTGATGCCGACCGCGGGCGTGATCCTGCTGTTTGCTGCTGTCGCGCTGCTGCTGTTTCCGCTGGCGGCCGGCAATCCCTGGCTGCTCGCGATCGACATCTTCGCGATCGGTGCCAGCGTCTCGCTCGGCGCCATCCTCCAGACCCGGCTGATGGACGTCGCCGGCGATGCACAGGCGCTGGCTGCCGCGCTGAACCATTCCGCGTTCAACACCGCCAACGCGCTCGGTCCCTTCCTTGGCGGCCTCGCCATTCGTGAGGGGTTGGGCTGGACCTCCACCGGCCCCGTCGGCGCCGCGCTTGCGTTGCTCGGTTTCCTGATCTGGATAGTGGCCTGGCGAGGCGCCAAGTCTGCGCCGGTCGAACTCACCGCGCGACGCGACGCTGCTCCGCTCGCGCCGTCGCTGGCGCCGGATCATCGAAGCCGTTCGGCGGTTCACAGGGATCCCGTGGCCTGACGCCATCCGCGCCCGGCGAGCGGCTGCACCGTCTTGGGCTACAACCCCGGCAACCTTAACCCGCGAGCGTGACGATCAAGGGTCCGTTTCGGGTGGCAATCACCGTGTGTTCGTATTGAACGGTCGGAGCTTCGGGGCTGCTGTACAGCGTCCACGGATCATCGCCGTCCTGGGCCCACTCGGCGCCCTGGGACAGGTACGGCTCGACCGTGAACACCAGGCCGTCACGCATGATGCGGCGCTCGGAGCGGTCGGGCCATGTCGCGATTTCCGTCGGCTCCTCATGGAGCGACAGGCCGACGCCGTGACTGGCGAGATTCCTGACAAGGCTATAGCCGTTCTTCCGCGCGAAGGTCCCGATAGCCTGGCCGATGCCGGCCATCGGCTTGCCGGCGCCGACCTGCCGCAGGCCGGTCCACATCGCCCGCCGGCCATCCCTGCAAAGGCGCTCGATCGCGCGGCTCACGGGCGGAACGGCGAACGAGGCGCCCGTGTCTGCAAAGAGTCCGTTCTTCTCGGCTGAAACGTCTATGTTGACGAGATCGCCGCGCGCGATCCGTCGCTGCCCCGGGATTCCATGCGCGATCTCCTCGTTCACGCTGATGCAGGTCGCCCCGGGAAAGTCGTAGGCCAGCTCCGGCGCCGAACGTGCCCCGGCGGCTTCCAGGAGCTTTCGTCCGATCTGGTCCAGCTCGCCGGTGGTCATGCCCGGTTCGAGCGCCTTCCCCATCGCCTCGAGGGTGTTGGCGACGATACGGCCGATCTCCTTCAGGCGGGAGAGCTCATTGTCGTCAGAGATTGTCATGTTCAGATCATTCCGAAACCGGACATAGCGCCTGTGGCCTCAAACTGCAAACGCGGCAGCGCGGGCGAAAACTTACAATGCGCATTCGTGAAGGGATGTAGTCGCGTTCGACGATGAGGAATAAGCTGAGCTTCGCCATGCCACCGAAAGTTATGCACGGTCTGATCTTCGAGTAGCCTTCATTCGTCTTTTTAAAGCCTCCGGTCCCATCAATTTCATGCTCACCCGTATCCTGCTTGTCGCCGCCGCCCTGTTGCTTCCCGGCGCAATGCATGCCGAAGAAACACCGGCCGAAAAGACCGGATTTGCTCCGGGGCTGACGATCTATCTTGCCAGGGGAGCGCCGGACGCGTGCGGGCCGGGCTGCGACCGCTGGATCGCCATCGAGGGCAAGATCGACGAGAATGCCGCGGCGCGCGTTCGCCACTTCTTGGCGGGCGTCACGGACACGCAGCGTCCGATCTACCTTCATTCACCCGGCGGCAACGTGGAGCAATCCTATGTCATCGGGCGGCTCTTGCGCAGCCGCAAGGCGGTCGCCCGGGTCGGCCGGACCATCGTGGCCGCGTGCGCCGCGGAGACGCAGGTGGACGCCGAATGCCTGAAGCTGAAGACTGCAGGCGGCGAGGTCGAGGCCCAGCTCACCACCTACCATGCGATGTGCAACTCGGCCTGCGCTTACCTGTTTCTCGGAGCAACATCGCGCGCGGTGGCCCCCGATGCAGTGCTGGCGGTGCATAACTCCCGGCTCGTCCTCAACATGCGCAGGGAACCGCCTCCGGAGGTGCTCGCAGAGATCAGGCAGCGCCGGATGGTGACAGCCGAACGCGTCCGCGCCGCGTTCATCGCGGCGATGGGGATCAGCCGCGAGCTCGATGACCTCATCCGGACCGTGACCTACGAAAACCTGCACGTGCTGACGCGCGCCGAGCTCTATCGTTTCGGGATCGACATGCGGCCCTTTGCCGAGGGGACATGGAGGCTGGAGACGGGAGCACGGCCCTTCGTCAGCAAGATCGCCGTGACGAAGACGGAAAACGGCGCGTCATTCCGGACGATGGAGTGGCGCATGTATTGCGAAAGCAGGAATCGCGTGCCGCTGATGTTCGCGGGTGACATCGACAAGGCGAGCGCCGGCAAAAGCACGATATCGATGACGGCGGATGCCGACACGAGCAAGGAGGCCGGAGGCTCTCCTGTGAACGCCGGGAAGTACGAAATGTGGAGTGGCAACGTCGACCGCGATATGGTCTTCACGATGCTGGCGTCTCGCTCGCTGCATGTCCGGCAAACCACGACCATGCCGGACGAAAAGACGGATACGACAGGACTGGACATCGACCTGACAGGCCTGGCGTCCATGTGGCCACGGCTTGCGACGGCGTGTTCGTCAGTGGCGGCCAAGCCGAAGAGCCCCTGGCCGGCAATTCCGCCGGGGGCTGGCGCAAAGCCGACGGCCGTGCCGGCACAATAGGTGGAAGGCGGGGTTTGGATGGAGCCGGATGATCAAATCTCGTCGAGCAGACTGCGGACCTTGGCTGCCAGATCTTCGATCGCGAAGGGCTTGGAGAGCAGATGCTTGCCGGCATCGAGCATGCCGTTGTGAACAATTGCATTGCGCGTATAGCCGGTCGTGAACAGCACTTTCAGTCCAGGGTGCCGTTTCAACAGCTCGGTTGCCAACTCGGCGCCTGTCATTTCGGGCATCACGACATCCGTAAACAGCAGATCCGGAACGGGCCCCTCTTCGATCTTCCTGATCGCCTCTTTCGCGCCTGCCGCTTCGAAAACGGTGTAACCGAGTTCGCGCAGACTTTCCGACGAGATGTTGCGAACACGCTCATCATCCTCGACGACGAGAATGGTCTCCTTCTGGAAGTCTGCGCCGGGATGCGCCACGCTTTCCGAGGCCTCCCGAATTTTGTCATCGCCGACGAAGCGCGGCAGGTAGACCTTTACGGTCGTGCCAACGCCGACCTCCGAGTAGATTTTCACGTGGCCGCCTGACTGCCTCACGAAACCATAGACCTGGCTCAGTCCAAGGCCGGTCCCCTTGCCCACTTCCTTGGTCGTGAAAAACGGGTCGAACACCCTGCCCAGCACGTCGTTCGCTATTCCGACGCCGTTGTCCGTCACGGCAATGAGGACATATTGCCCGGGCGCCAGTACGTATTCGCGAGCATATCTTTGATCGATCGACGCGTTGCTTGTTTCGATGGTCAGCTTGCCGCCCTTGGGCATGGCATCGCGGGCATTGACCGCCAGATTGAGAACCGTGCTTTCCAGTTGCGCGGGGTCCGCTCTGACGCGCCAGAGACCGGCCGCCAGAACCGTTTCGAGGCGAATGAGCTCGCCGAGCGACCTGTCGAGCAGTTCGCTCATGCCGCCGATCATCTTGTTGATGTCCACGATTTCGGGCGCCAGCGGCTGCTGGCGAGAGAAGGCCAGCAGCCTCTGCGTCAAGGTGGCTGCGCGGTTCGCGCCGTCAATGGCCCCGTCGATGAAGCGATCGATGTTGACCTCTCCCTTTCCGAGCCGCCGCTTGGCGAGGTTCAAGCTGCCGAGAATGACGGCCAGCATATTGTTGAAGTCGTGGGCGATGCCTCCGGTCAACTGCCCGACGGCTTCCATTTTTTGAGCCTGCCGCAGCTGCTCCTCGGCTTTCATGCGTTCGCCGATCTCGTCGGCAACCCGCTGCTCCAGTTCGGCATTGAGCGTCTGGAGTCGCGTCAGAAGCCGCGCATTGTCGATCGCCGTCGCGGCATGGCCGGCGATGCCGAGCAAGGCAGTCTCGTGTTCGGCCTGAAATTTTCCCGTTTCACCATGACCGAAGAATAGTCCGCCGAGGACTTCACCGCTTCGCGAGGCCACGGGCACCGCCAGATAGGACCGAACAGGAAGATGGCCTTCCGGCATACCCTTCCGCGGCGTGTTCCTGCCATAACGAGGGTCCTGCAGGATGTCGTCGGACCTGACCACCGCCGTTCCCTTGAAGGTCGGCTCGAATACGGCGGTATTGCGCGGCATCGGAAAGTTTTCAAACGCCGATCGAGGTGCGCCCGACAATGCATAGAGCATGTAGCTGCCGCCATCGGACGTCAGCACATTGTAGAAAAACGCCCCGAACTGGGCGCCCGACAGTTCGACGCCGGCATCCGTGACGACCTGAACGATCGTCTCGAGATCTCGTTCGCGGGCGACCGAAGCGCCCGTGTCGTTCAGGATTCTCAGATGGCGCTCGGACTTTTTCTTGTCGGTGATATCGAGGACCGTGCCAATGAACCGCACGGCGCGGCCGTTGGAAAAGAGGGCATCACCGGTGGCGGCGACCCAGCGTTCGACACCGTCCTCGATGCCAACCGTCCGATACTCGATGTTGTAGGCTGCCGGGGACTCCGGCGACAGGGCCTTGGAGACCGCCCCGTGTGCGCGGTCCCTGTCCTCGGGATGCAGGCCCTTCAGGAAGGCCCCTTCATAGCTGACGTCGGCATCGGGGGACAAACCGAACAATGCTTTGCAGCGGTTGTCCCATCGCAAGACGTCGTTGACCGGGTCATAATCCCAGATGCCGATCCCGGCCGCGGTGTTCGCAAGACTGAGCCGTTCGGCAGCCTCCCGCGCAGCCTCTTCCGATCGAACGCGCTCGATGTGCGCCCATGATCGCTCGGTCACCTCGGTGAGCAGAGCGAGTTCGCGCCGGGTCCAAAGGTGCGGACTGCGGTGATGAATGGCCATCAAGGCGGTCAGGCGCCCCTCCTTCACGAAGGGCATGCAGATCGTCGAGCCGATGCCGATCCTCTGGAAGGTGGCCGCTTCCTCCGGCGCGATCTCCTTCAGATTGTCATTGATGATGAGCGGCCTGCCGGCGCTGAGCTCCTGAACCGCCTTCTTGCCGAAATTGGCGAGGCTGTAGTGACCCACGATATGGATCGCCCCTGGCCCCGCCCAATCCCCACGGATGGTGAAGCCATCCTCGTCAGGGTCCATATCGGCATAGGCGCAGTTCGATACGCCGAGATGCTCACCAAGCATCCTGGTCGTCACTGCAAGGACACCGTCCGCATCGCGGGTCTTGGCAGTCGCCTTGTTGAGGGCATCCAGGAAGAGCAGGCGCGCCTCGTTCTCGCGCACGGACGTCTCCGCGCGGCGACGCTCGACGGCAGTGCGCGTGCGCTCGGCAACTTCGCGGATGAGCTCGAGCTCTTCCGAAGTCCATCTTCGGGGCGTTGCATTGTTGAGGTAGAGCAGAGCCACAACCCCATCGGGCTCCGAGATCGGCATATTGACGAGTGCACGGGCAGAGATCGCCGCGAGCGCTCGCGCACGATCACCGACGCGCGCGTCCTGCTCTGCGTCGGCACAAACCACGGTCTCGCCGCGCTTGAGGTCGTCGATGTAACTGCCATAGTCGCGGAAGTGCAGCACGCCGGCGAGGCTCAAAATGCCAGGCGCGTTCCAATCGCGGTTGATCGTGATGGTTTCGGCCGAGGTGTCGACCGTGCCATAGCCCGCCCGGCTCACATCGAGGCTGCGGCCGAGCAGCTCCGCCGCGGCATAGGCGAGATCGTCGGGATTGCTGATCTCTCGGATGTAGTCGCCAAGGGCGGCAAGAACGGAGTTGCGATCGGTCAAATGCGCCCCGGCCGCCATCGTCATCGCTCCGCCCCCGACAATTCCCTCTCCCGGCCAAATCTGGATGGAAGCGACCATTCGCGCCGCTCTCCGCTTCAGGAGATGGCCCACCCGACTGCCGTCTAACCAGCTGAGGGCATTTAGGTTCCCTTGCGTTGAGAGTCCGCCGGCGTGCTTGCCTCGCGCTCGGGTCGGGACGTCGTCGTCGTTGTGCTCGATGCCCTTACACCGGCGTATAGATCACGAGCTTCAGCGCAGGATCGTCATTGGCCTGGAAGCTCGTGTGCTCGAAGCGGAGCAGGCCCCTGGTCGGGTGGTTCATGGTCTTGAGGCCTGACGAGGTGCTGCGGATCTCGTGCGCCTCCCACCATTTGACGAATTCCGGACTGCCCTGGCGCAGCCGCGTCAGCAATTCGGCGAAAGCCGGATCGCCGGCCCAGACGTCGTGCGTGGCGCGAAACATCGCGACCATGCTCTTGGCGACGTCGCTCCAGCCCGCGCCGTAAATCTTTCGCGTCTGCTTGTTGGTCAGCACCAGCAGCAGCGTATTGCGGTCCTGCTCGGGCAGCTGCCCGAAGGCGAAGACCTCCTCGGCGGCCTCGTTCCAGGCCAATACGTCCCAGCGCCGCCCGGTGATGTAGGCCGGATGTGGCAGGCTCTCGATCATCCGCCGAATGGGCGCCGGCACGACCTCGCGTGTGAACGCGCGCTTGTCGCCGTCGCGTGCCAGCGCCTTGAGGTGCGCATGCTCGGTCTTCGAGAGGCGCAGCGCACGGGCGAGCGCGTCGATGGTGGTGACGGAGGGACTGACGGTGCGGCCCTGCTCGAGGCGGATGTACCAGTCGACGCCGATGCCGGCGAGCTGGGCGACCTCCTCACGGCGCAGCCCCGCGGTGCGCCGCCGGCGGCCGGCCGGAAGCCCGACGGTCTTCGGCGACAGCTTCTCGCGGCGGGACCGCAGGAAGTCGCCGAATTCGACGCGGCGTGGATCGGCCATGATGTCACTCCCGCGATGGAGGGCTTTGAGAATACTAGGATAATACCAGGCCTTCCTGGCCGTTCCAAGGCGGCGCATATCCGGTTCACCCGACCTTGAGGTGAACACATGAAAGCTGCCGTACTCAAATCCCTGGGATCGCCGCTGGTGATCGAGAATGCCCCTGATCCGGTGCTCGGCACGGGCGAAGTCATCGTCGACGTCGTCGCCACGCGCGTCCTGTCCTACATGAACGAGGTCTTCGACGGGACGCGCAACTACGCGCTCGACCTGCCGATCATCCCGGGCCCCGGCGGCATCGGCCGGGTGCGCACGATCGGGCCGGACGCAACCAAGCTCAGTGTCGGCGACTGGGTGTTCTGCGATCCGACGGTGCGCTCGCGCGATGATGCCGTCGCGCCCGACATCGCGCTGCAGGGGCTCACGGCCGCCGGCCCCGGTGGCATGCGCCTGCAACGGCATTTTCGCCACGGCTCGTTCGCCGAGCAGATGCGGGTGCCGACCGAGAACGTCAAACGCCTCGGCGCGATCACGTCGGAGGAAGCCACGCAATGGTGCGCGCTGGGGACGCTGCTGGTGCCCTATGGCGGCTTCCTTGCCGCCAACCTGCAAGCAGGCGAGACCGTGCTGGTCAGCGGGGCCACCGGCAATTTCGGCAGCGCCGCCGTCTCGGTCGCGCTCGCGATGGGCGCAGCCTGCGTGGTGACGCCGGGCCGCAACGAAGAGATCCTCGCCGACCTCGTCCGCCGCTTCGGCAGCCGCGTGAAGCCGGTCAGGCTCTCCGGCAACGAGGACGACGATCGCGAAGCGATGAAGCGCGCCGCGCCAGGGCCGATCGACTGTGTGTTCGACATCATGCCGCCCTCGGTGAGCCCGATCGTCGTACGTGCGGCAATGATGACGGTGCGCGCCTGTGGCCGCGTCGTGCTGATGGGCGGCGTCGGCATGGCGGGCGGCCCGGGCCTCGAGCTGCCCTACCCCTGGCTCATGCGCAACTGCATCAGCATTCACGGCGTCTGGATGTATCCGCCGGATGCGGCGAGCCGCCTGATCTCGCTGGTGCGGTCCGGGCTGCTGCGCCTCGATGAATACCAGACGACGGCGTTCGACCTCGACCACGCCAACGAGGCGGTGGCCCATGCCGCGGCCAACGGCGGACCGTTCAGATTGACGGTGATCAGGCCATAATCGGCCTGCCCGCTGCGGCGATGCGCCGTCGCAGCGGGTTTCCATGACATGTCAAGGAATTGGGATGCGTCACCCCGCGTCTAGCCGGCGGTGTCCGGCTACTGTGCATGGGGTTGTTTTCGTAAGTTTGTTATTCGAGCTCGATGACCTGGCCGTTCGACAGCGAGACGCGCCGGTCCATGCGGCCGGCGAGCTCCATGTTATGGGTCGCGATCAGCATCGAGACCCGGGTCGCCTTCACCAGCTGCATCAGAGCCTGGAACACGTGCTCGGCGGTGCCGGGGTCGAGATTGCCGGTCGGCTCGTCCGCAAACAGCACGCGCGGCGCGTTCGCGACCGCGCGCGCGATCGCAACGCGCTGCTGCTCGCCGCCCGACAGCTCGGCCGGGCGATGGGTGATGCGGTCGCCGAGGCCGAGATAGCCGAGGATCTCCTTGGCGCGCTTGACGCTCTCGGACTTCTTCAGGCCGCGGATCATCTGCGGCAGCATCACGTTCTCCAGCGCGGAGAACTCCGGCAAGAGCCGGTGCGACTGGTAGACGAAGCCGATGTCGGTGCGGCGCAGCTGGGTGCGCTCGATGTCGGGCAGTTGCGAGGTCGGCGCGCCGTTGACATAGACCTCGCCGGAATCCGGGGCTTCGAGCAGCCCCGCGATGTGCAGCAGCGTCGACTTGCCGGAGCCCGAGGGCGCCACCAGCGCAACGGACTGGCCCGGCCACAGCGCGAGCTTGGCGCCGTCGAGGATCGTCAGCGGCACCTCGCCCTGCAAGTACTGCCGCTTTATCTCGTGGAGATAAATGACCGGTACATCTTCAGCCCCCTGCTGCTCCATCAGCCCCTCACTCGTACCGGAGCGCTTCGACGGGATCGAGGCGCGCGGCGCGCCAGGACGGGTAGAGCGTCGCCAGAAACGACAGCGTCAGCGCCATGATGACGACCGCCGTGGTCTCGCCGATGTCGATCTCGGCGGGCAGCTTCGACAGGAAGTAGAGCTCCGGCGAGAACAGCTCGGTCGAGGTCAGCCACGACAGGAATTGCCTGATCGATTCGATGTTGAGGCAGATCACGAGGCCGACGAAGAAGCCGACCAGCGTGCCGACCACGCCGATCGAGGCGCCCGTGATCAGGAAGATGCGCATGATCGAGCCTTGCGAGGCCCCCATCGTGCGCAGGATCGCGATGTCGCTGCCCTTGTCCTTCACCAGCATGATCAGGCCGGAGACGATGTTGAGCGCTGCGACCAGCACGATCATGGTCAGGATCAGGAACATCACGTTGCGCTCGACCTGGAGCGCATTGAAGAAGGTCGAGTTGCGCTGCCGCCAGTCGACCAGGAACACCGGTCGGCCCGCGGCTTCCGTCACCGCCGTGCGGAAGGCGTCGATCTTGTCGGGGTTGGTGGTGAACACCTCGATCGAGGTGACGTCGCTGCTGCGGTTGAAATAGGCCTGCGCTTCCGCCAGCGGCATGAACACGAAGCCGAGATCGTATTCGGACATGCCGATCTCGAACACGGCGACGATCTTGTATGGCTTGATGCGCGGCGTCGTGCCCATCGGCGTGACCGCGCCCTTCGGCGCCACCAGCGTCACGCTGTCGCCGGCGTGCAGCGACAGCTGGTCGGCGAGCCGCCGGCCGATCGCAACGCCCTGCCCTTCGTCAAAGCCCTCGAGCGAGCCCTGCTTGATGTTCTTGGCGATCGAGGTGAGGTTGTTGAGGTCGTCGGAGCGGATGCCGCGCACCAGCACGCCCGAGGCGTTCCACGGCGATGACGCCAGCGCCTGGCCGTCGACCACGGGCGCGGCGAGCCGGATGCCCTGGACCTGGCTGATGCGGTCGGCGACGTCCTTCCAGTCTGTGAGCGGCGATTCCAGCGGCTGCACCAGGATGTGGCCGTTGAGGCCGAGGATCTTGTCGAGCAGCTCCTTGCGGAAGCCGTTCATCACGGCCATGACGATGATCAGCGTCGCCACGCCGAGCATGATGCCGAGGAAGGAGAACCCGGCGATGACCGAGATGAATCCCTCCTTGCGGCGCGCCCGCAAATAGCGCGCCGACAGCATCCACTCGAATGGCGCGAAAGGCGCGGTTTGAACGGTTTCGGTCATGGTCTCATCCATCGCTCGATAATCCCATGATTCGGGGTCAATTGTGGCCGGATTGGCGGCCGCGATCTCGGGCGATGAACAATATTCAGCCGACCAGGCGGGCGACCGCGTCCGCAGGCGACATCGTCTCGCGGGAGCCGTCACTGCGCCTCTTGATCTCGACCTTGCCGTCGGCGAGGCCCTTCGGCCCGATCATGATCTGCCAGGGGATGCCGATCAGGTCGGCTGCGGCGAATTTGGCGCCGGCGCGCTGGTCGGTGTCGTCGTAGAGCACGTCGACACCCTTGGCGGTGAGCTCCGCATAGAGTTTCTCGCAGGCCGCATCGACCGCGGCATCGCCCTGCTTGAGGTTGAGGATCGCTACGCGGAACGGCGCCACCGCCTCCGGCCATTTGATGCCGGCCTCGTCATGGCAGGCCTCGATGATGGCACCAAGCAGGCGCGAGACGCCGACGCCGTAGGAGCCGCCATGGATCGGCACGTCGACGCCATCGGGGCCGGCCACCATTGCCTTCATCGGCTCGGAGTACTTGGTGCCGAAATAGAAGATCTGGCCAACCTCGATGCCGCGGGTGTTCACCCGCTTCTCCGCCGGCACTTCCTGCTCGAACCGCGCGGCATCGTGGACATCCTCCGTCGCGGCGTAGACCGAAGTCCACTGCTTGATGATCGGGGTCAGATCGCTGTCATAGTCGACGTCCTCACCCGGCACCGGCAGGTCCAGCACGTCGCGATTGATGAACACGCCGGATTCGCCGGTCTCCGCAAGCACGATGAATTCGTGACTGAGATCACCGCCGATCGGGCCGGTCTCGGCGCGCATCGGGATCGCCTTCAGTCCCATCCGCGCGAAGGTGCGCAAATAGGCGACGAACATCTTGTTGTAGGCGACGCGCGCAGCGGCCTCGTTGAGATCGAACGAATAGGCGTCCTTCATCAGGAACTCGCGGCCGCGCATCACGCCGAAGCGCGGACGCTGCTCGTCGCGGAATTTCCATTGAATATGATAGAGATTCAGCGGCAGGTTCTTGTACGACTTCACGTAGGCGCGGAAGATCTCGGTGATCATTTCCTCGTTGGTTGGCCCGTACAAGAGCTCGCGCTTGTGGCGATCGGCGATGCGCAGCATCTCCGGGCCATAGGCGTCGTAGCGGCCGCTCTCGCGCCAGAGATCGGCGAGCTGGAGCGTCGGCATCAGCAGTTCCAGCGCGCCGGAGCGGTCCTGCTCCTCGCGCACGATCTGCTCGATCTTCTTCAGCACGCGGAAGCCGAGCGGCAGCCAGGCATAGATGCCGGCCGCTTCCTGCCGGATCATGCCGGCGCGCAGCATCAGCCGATGCGAGACGATTTCCGCCTCTTTCGGATTTTCCTTCAGGATGGGCAGAAAGAACCGCGACAACCGCATGGCAATACTCGAGGAATCAGTAAGGGCTTGCAGTGAAAGCGGATTGGGAGCGAAAACACAAGGCCGGGAATGAGGAAAAGCCGCTAACGCGGCGAAATTCCTGTCATTTTTCCGTTGCCTTCAGGTTCGACTTGAACTTCCTCGCCTAGGGCGGCGCCACCTCGAGATCGTCCTCGAGCGTGATCTTCTCGAAATCGGTCACCAGCGCATCGATCCGCACATGCCAGCGGCCGGCAAACGGCAGCTCGACCTTGCGCACGTGCCAATAGCCATCCGGTCCGAGCTCGGCATTGCGTTCCATCGGCTCGATGCCGCGCTCCGGCAGGCTCAGAGTCAAGGTCGCATCCTTGGCCGCAAGCGGCGTCGCCTCGCCGGTCATGAGCTGAAGCACGAAATCGTCGAGACCTGCCTTGCCTGGCGAGACCAGCACCTGGAACATTGCCTTGTCGCTGTGGATGTGGATCGCCAGGGGCGTGTCCGGAATGATGGTCCGCGGCGGCGGCGTGAAGCGCCAGCCGGCGACGGTGGCGAAAATGGCGACCGCGATGGAGCATTCGAGCAGGATCGAGCGCTTGAGCGCAGGCGTCGATGTCTCGTCCTGGGCCAGGGCCGGCGTCAGCCGGAACCGATTGAGCGCGGCGAGCGCCAGCAATCCCGTGACGAATACAAGCTTGATCGAGAGGATGAGTCCGTAGCGGGTCTCGACCAGCGCTGCCGGCTTTTCAAGCTGAACGATCGCAAGCGCGAGGCCGGTCAAGGCCAACACGCCGACCGCCAGCGCAGCAAGGCGGGAGAACCGGTTCACGACGGGGAGCGACGCAGTCGCCGGCTTCGACATCAGCGCGACGAGCGGCGCGAGAGCACCGATCCAGATGGTGACGCCGAGGCCATGGAGAAAGATCGCCGGCCGGGTCAACGCCTCCGGTGGGGCCGTTGCAGCGTGCCCGGTCATGGCGAGCGACAGACCGACGCCGATGAACGCGATGATCGCAAGTGCGCGCGCATGCCATGCGCGGCGCAGCGCGGTCATCGCGAGCAGCATCGCTGCGAAGGCAACCAGTAGCGCGGGGCCGGCGCTGGTCGCGAATGCGACCTTCCAGGGAGCGGCCGTCGCAAGCGCTGCCAGCGGCAGGCCGAGCAGATCGAGGCCCAACGCGCCAAGGGACGCAATCGCGCTCACAAGGCCGATGGCGAGCGCGACGCGCGGAACGGTCATGCCGATCATCAACAACGCAATCCAGCGCGCGAAGAACACGCCGCCGACACCGACGAACAGCCCAAGGTAAAGACCGACCCGCGCCAGCCAGATCAGCGCGTTCAAGGCGCCATCCACGGTGACCGGAGGCTTTGTCGCCGTCGGCATGCCGACCGAAAAGATCACCGATCCCGAGACCGGGTGGCCGTCCTGCGAGATCACGCGGTAGCTCACCACGGCCGTTCCCTGCGGCAGGTCCGGCGGCATCGCGACCGAGACGGTCTCGCCTGATGCATTGACGCGCGCATCGTCCCGCGCCCTGCCCGCGCCGTCGATCAGCTGGATCGCGCCCGGCGTCACCACCTCGTTGAAGCGCAGCTCCACCGCTTTCGGCGCGCTCGCAAGCATGCTGCCGCTCGCCGGCTCGACCGAGACGAGCGCCGCATGCGCCGACGCCCCGGTCGCGAAGCCGACAATGAGCAGCAGTATCGCGAGCGCGGCGAAGAGGCGCATCAGGTTTTTGGCAGCAGCTTCACACCAGGCGCCGGTGACTTGCCCTCATGCGAATGCCCTACTCCTTCCGCGGGAATCTCGATCCAGCGGCTGACGCCGGTCTCGCATTCTTGGACGACCGGGAAATACAGTGTCGTGTTCGGCTTGAGCGTATCGGTCAGGACCGTATGCATGACGAACTCGTCATAGTGCTTGTCCGGCAGCTTGCCGCCGGACCACGCCACCTCCTTGACGCCTGAGGAGAGCTTGCTGCCGTGATAGTCGTACTCCCCGGCATACTTGCCCTCGACGACATCGACACTCCAGCCCGCTTTCGGCATCGGCTTCACCGCAATTACCCCTTCCGGGATCTGCACGCGGATCTTCACCGTCGGCGAGCCCGCGCAGCCGTGTGGCACGGCGAACACGGCTTTGTAGGATGCGCCGACCGTGGCCTGCTTGGTTTCAAGCGTGATATGCGCCGCCGCGGGTGTCGCCGTGAGCGCGGCCATCAGGATCAGACAGGATCGCTTCGACATGTTCGGTCCCTTCGGCGTGGTCATTTGATCAGGATCGGCGATTCAACGCTGACATGGTCCGCGTCGGAAATCGAGATTCCGAGACCCAGCATCCAGCGTCCGGGCGTCAACTGCGCCAGCTTCACATGCCAGCTGTCTTCACCGTCGCGCGACGCCTCGACCGGCGCGAGCTTCCGGCCGGACTGCGTATCCACGAGCGTCACCGACACGGCCTTCGCCGAGAGCGGCGTCTCGTCCGTCGTTTCGAGCTGGATCGCGATCTCGACCGGCCCGGCGCGGCCTGGCGAGACCGTGACATTGGCCATGGCCTTCGCGGTGTGCAGATGGGTGAAGAAGTTGTCGTCGTCGGTCGCCGCCGCAAGAGGCGTGGCGACCCACAACAACGCAGCCATCGCGAGCCCAAGGCCCGCAAGCTTCCGACGCGAGGTCATGGGAAGCATGATCAGTCTCATCACATCTTCATTCCCGAATGATCCGGCATTTTCTTCATCTCATGGCCGGAATGGCCGGCATCGCCGGGCGCCTGCGCGCCGACGCCCTGCACCTCGAGCGAGACCGCGACCTTGCCCGCCTTCTCGAACTCCAGCGTCAGCGGCACCTTGTCGCCCTGCTTGAACGGCCCTTTCAGCTCCTGAAGCATCAAATGATAGCCCCCGGGGGCGAGCTTCACCGTCTTGCCGGCATCGATCACGAGCCCCTTGTCGAGCGGACGCATCTTCATCACGCCATTGTCCATCGCCATCTCATGGACCTCAGCCTTGCCTGCGATATCGGCGGACACGCTGACCAGCTTGTCGGCCGTCGTTCCCTTGTTCTCGATCGTCAGGTAGCCGCCCGCGACCTTGGCACCGCCCGGCGTCGCCCGGCTCCACGCCTGCGAGATGACGAGATCACCGGCCTTGACGTCCTCGGCCGCCGCAGGCGCCGCGCAAAGAACGAGTGCGAACGCCGCGAGCATCACATCTTTCAACATCGTCTTCATATTGGTCTTCCCGTTTGCAGATTGAATTTCAGTGTGTGCCGAGCTGTTGGCCCGACCATTTTTCGAGATCGGCCATCTCGGCCGAGCCCTCGATCGTCGTGATGGTCCCGTCCCGCGAGATGAGCATTGTCCGAGGGATATCGCCCTGCCAGGCAGGATCAATCTCGAACCGCAAGCGCTCGACGAAGCCGTCGCTGAAGATGAAATTCTCGGTCGACGATAGCCCCGCTTTGTCGAGCATCGACTGTGTCGCCGCCGGCAGATTCGGTACGAGATCGGCGCTGATCGTGACCACGTCGATCCCGGGATGGTCCTTTGCAAATCGCCCGAGCTCCGGCAGCTCGACCTTGCAGGGCCCGCAAGTCACGCCCCAGAAATGCACCAGCGTCGGGCGCCCGGCATGGCCCTTGAGCACGCTTTGCCAGGTACCGCGCTCGAACGGTTTGAGGGCCGGCGCCGCCACGAGCGTAGCGGCTGACGCGACCAGGATCCCCAGGCCCAGAATGCCGGCAAATCGATATGTCATGGTTGATCCTCGATCGCTGTAAGCCGATAGCCTTCCGCCTTCGTCATCCATGACAGGTAGACCTGCCGGCCATTGGACACCAGCAAGGGGTGGTCGGAGGTGTCTGTCGTATCCGATATCGTCTTCGGCGGCGACCAGCTCTCTCCGTCATCTCGGGAGATCGTCATCTGGACTGAGGTCTTCTCGCCATCGAACTCCTTCCAGACCATCACCGTTCCCGCCGTACCTGCGAGCACGTAGGGGCGCGTCGGATTGCGACCGGGCTGTCCGAGCACCATTGGCGTGGAGAACGTGCGGCCTTCGTCGCGCGAATGCGCGTAGAACAGTCCCTTGCGCGCCCTGCCGTTCGTGTACCAGGCGACGTGATAGGTCCCGTTCGGCGCAACCGTGAGGCTCGGCCCGTGATGCGGGCAGGCATTGATCTGCCAATCGTCATTGCTGACCCGGCGGATTTCGCCTGGAGTCGCGACGTCGGTGAAGGTCATGACCTCGTGATCCCGCACGCCGCCGTCAAAAATGTTCCTGAAGATCACGGCCGGTCGCCCAGGCGCCGCGAATGCCAGCCCCAACCGACAGCATTCGCAAGTGCCTTCGCGCGCCAATCGGGCCTCGGCGTAGGTGGTGCCGCCGTCGCTGGACGAAGCAAAGAACAGCCCCGCCCCCTCGTACTTCTGTCCCGCTTCCTTCGCGAGAACGCGATTGCGCTTGTCGAACCATGCCGCGAAGACCGTTCCGTCCTGATCGAGCGCCAGCGCCTCAAAACGCTGGCTTTCGTTGCTGGCGGTGATGGGCTTCGGCTCGACAAAGCTCTTCCCGCCATCGGCCGAGCGCGTGTAGAGCACCTGGCCGTTGAAGGCCTCATCCCTGAAGATCGAGAACGCCAGCGCGATGCCACCCTTGCGATCGACCACGATCTTCGGCCGCGCGTCCGGGCCCCAGTCGAGGTTCAGCCGTTTCGTCGTGACCTGGACGGGAGCCGTGAAACTCCGCCCTGCATCCTGCGAGCTGGCAACCGAGACCTGTCCGCCCGCCATCCAGACCAGCCACAGCGTTCCATCTGGAGCGAATGCAGGCGTCACCTTGGTTGCACAGCGCAGTGCCGGCTCGTCGCAAGCAGCTTCGGACGCATGCTGACCATGCATCTGTGCGAGCGCCGTACCCTGCATGAATGCGAGGACAGCCAACCCAAGCAATCCACTTCGGATCATGCTCCTGGTCCCTTCGAGAGCCCGGCTCATTTGAATGCCACCTTCATACCTGCAACGAACGTGCGCGGCGAGCCGGCGTAGATCGAACCGGTCGTATTTGCCAGGACGCTCGCAGGATTTTGAAAGCCCGCCGCGGTCACGGTGTTGGCGATGTTGTTGGCTGACGCAACGTAGGTCCGGTCGAACACGTTCCTGACTTCGAGGAACAGGTTCAGCGATTTGAACGTGTCGGACACGAGATCCGTCTTGTAGTGAACGTTCACATTGACCAGCTCATAGCCCGGCGCTTTCAATAGATTTGCATTGTCCATGTAGAAGGAGTCCTTCCACTGGACCTCGACGAAGCCTCCAAGTCCCGCCAAAGGCCCCGCGAACTCGTCGTAACCGACCCTGGCCGTCAGCTCGTTGGGCGAGATGCCGGGGATCTTGTTGCCCGCCCGGTTGAAGCTGAACACCGCGCCATTGGTGATATTCTCGACATACTCGGTGTAGATTTCGTCGAGATAGGTGTATGCCGCCATGAACCGCCAACCCGGATAGAACTTCCAATCGGCAGCAAGCTCGACGCCGCGATGCTCCGATCGCGGGGCGTTGAACGAATACGATATGCCGTTGATCGGAGTCGCCTGACTGACGATCTCGTTGCGGAAGAATTCGTAGAAGCCGGTCGCGCTGAGCTTGAGCGTATTGTTGGGCGTCCAATCGAACCCGAGGTCGTAGCCAAGATTCTTCTGAGTTTGAAGCTGGGTATTGTTGCCCGACAAGCCCGTCGGAAGAACAAACAGATTGGAGACCTGCGGGGTGCCGTATCCCGTGGCGACCCGTCCGCGAAACAGCCACTCGTTGTTGAGGTTGTAGAGGAGCGCCAACTCCGGCGCGGCATTCTGAAACTGCCGATCCGCCGTCGTGAGGGTTGTGGTGGTAACTCCCGTGGGGCCGGCATATGTGTATGCCGTATTGATACCCTTCAAGAGGGTCGTCTCCCAACCGATGCCCGCGACCGCCGTCAGTGCCGCAGTGAGCTTGAGCTCTTCCCTGGCACGAACACCATAGTTGGTGGTCTCGCTGTAGAGATTGCTCGACAATCTGCCGAGCGTCGCATTTCCTCCCGGCATCACGTTCCACGTATCGCTCGAGGCCGTCAGGGTGTTGTAAAAGGCACCGAAGAACGTTGTGGATTCGAGGCCGACAATCTCGCCTCGCCTGGTGACGTCGCTCATGAAATTGTACGAGGGAAAATCTCCGATGGCGCTGGTCGCGCCGGTCGGCTGGTTGATGTTCCTGTCGTCAAAGACGAACTGATTGCGCCAGGTCGTGGTGTTGTCGAAATCGTGCTCCCAGCGACCACCGACGATGGTGCGGCGATCATTGCGGCCGAGCCCGGCCTGCACAGCCGTTTCCTTGTCGGTGCCTGCCGCCGTATTAAAACCGTTGTTGAAGAGCGTGACCGTGCCGCATCCGGCCGCGGCCGTGAGGCCAGTCGCGCAGCCCTGCTGGAAGGGGTTTTGATAGTACTGGTTCAGCGACTGCCGGATCGGCAGCCGCGCGCTGAGGTCGTTGTTGATGATCTTGACCGTGAAGCGATCGTCAGGCGTCGCCTTGAGCGTGCCGAGGAAGTTGACGGTCTGCGTGTTGAACCAGCTGTTGCCGATATAGCCGTCGCCCCGCGTGTCGCTCGCGAACAGCGAGCCCTCGAAATTCCCGACCTTCTTGCCTGCGGCAAGGTAATTGTTGAGATAGCCGTAGCTGCCGCCGTCGACGCCATATTCGACGCCGTCGATCGTGCCGCCCGGCCGCGTCCGAAAATTGAGTGCTCCGCCAGTCGCGTAGTTGCCGTAGAGCGCCGATGAGGGACCTCGGACGACGTCGATCGCGCTATAGGCGCGCGGGTCGATCAGGTCGCTCCGCGACAGGCCGTCCGGCTGCGTTACCGGAAAGCCGTCGTCGAAGATCACGAGGTTGCGAATGGCAAAACCGTTCCTCGCGTTGGATCCGCGAATCGAGATGCCGAAATCGCGCGGGCCATTCCCCTGCTTGATCGAAATGCCCGGGCTGTCGCGCAGGACGTCGTTGACCGAGAATGCGGGACGATTGTCGAACTGGCTGCGATCGATGGTCGTCGCGGTCTGGCCGGCCGGTGCCTGATTGAGTTCATCGCGCGCTGCGCTGGCAGTCACGGTCCTGTTTTGAGTCGGTGCACTGACGTTCGCGCTCGGCGCAATGGGTCTCGGCGCGCGGCTCACGGAAGCGGATCGCGGCTTCGAGGCCCGGACGACGGGTTTGGCGCGAGCCGCCTGCGGCGCCTCGACAGTCACAGCGGGAAGCTCAGTGTTGCGGCTCTGGGCGAAGGCCCCGCACGACGACGCAAGCATCGCGGCCTGAATGGCAACGAGGCTCACGCCGCGACGGGCATGACAAACTAACATGGGACATTCCTGATGCCGGCTTTCTCTCCGGCCAATCGACAACATCAATCGCCGGCGGACGGACCGCGGCGACTACGAGGGTCGTCAGGAAAGATGAGGAGGCGCCCGTGCCTGGGCGTTCGAGCCCTTATCGGCCGCGACGAGGGTCACTTCGGCGGCATGCCACGACACGCGCTCGGCGTGGCGGAGGGGAATGGAGAGCGCGAGCTGAGGCGGCGAATCGAGCGAGGCGCCCGCCTGTGCCAGGCAACACAGCGCGCAGGCCGCGCCATGCGCGGTCGGTGTGCCGGTCCGATCGTCCAGACCACCGCCCTGCTCGCCTGCGCTGTGGCAGATGACGGCGGCCGACAACGGATCGGCCACGGCCTGGCCGGCCGACCAGCACGCGGCGATCGGCGCCAGCACCTGCATCGCCAGGGCGAGCAGGACGAGAGGCAGGAATTTTTGCAGCCGCGCGCGCATCCACCGAACCGTTCGTTCGTGCGCTAACTAAACACCCGGCCGGGGGCCGAGTCGAGGTCAGTTCCGCCGCCTTCTTGGTCCAGCGCAAATTTGCCGGAAACTGTGATCCGGCCGCCCCACGGGACCGTACGCCCGGCTTTTGAGCCAGCGGCCAAACCCTGCCCTATCCACAGATTTCTTATATTTGTCATATGCTTACGAGGTAAACAGCCCGATCGTTTCGTTCATTGCTCGAATTTTGAACATTCGTTGCTGAAAATGATGACAAGTGAGAAAAGTTGATCTAGCATCCTCTTGCTCAGGCCTGACCGCGAGGTCGACGTCTGGTGGTCCAAGTCTCGGGAGGAGCCCCTGGCGCGCAAAACGCAGCGTCGCCCCGTCAATCAAGATCAAATCTTAAGATCGGGGATAATAGGGTCGACACAATTTTTGAGCGGGGCCAGGGCCCCGCTCTTTTTTTGTCTGCGTGGCCTCAAGGCTGATGAGCGCTTCCTCTGATCCGATCGAACGGAGTTTTGAGATTGCGGCAACGCGCTGCGCCGATCTCACGCCGCTCGTCTATCAACGTCTGTTCGAACAGCACCCGGAAACGCGGACGATGTTCCGCGCGCAAGGCCGCGCGCTGGTGATGGAATCGATGCTCGCGCTGACGATCGCCTTCTTCACCATCATCAGGGACACGCTGCGAGATCTGCTCGGCGACGAATGGTCGGCCGACATGGCGCAGGCGTGGGACCGGCTGCTCCCAGATATCGACACATTCGCCACCGCTCCCGCCTGACGCTTTGCGCTGCACCAACGCGAGCAGCCCGCGATCCCGCAGCTGATTGCAGATTGAGTGGCAAGAACTCTTGTGAGAGACTTTCGGACATCGGTCGCGCAGGCAATGACGCGCCGACGATAAATACATGGGAGCGAGCGATGTCCGGGACGAAAGATTTCTCGACGACGAGGCGCGATCTTCTTCAGGCGGCAGCGGCCGCCGGCGCCGGGGCTGCCCTCTTCGGCAGCATGGGCATAAACCCCGCACTGGCAGCCGAGGTCGGACGCAGCGAGAAGCCGCTGAAGGCGGCGTTCTCCAACGCGGGGCTTCAGGCCACCTGGTGCGCGCAAGGAAAGCAGGCCGCGGAATTCTGGGGCAAGCTGTTCAATGTCGAGGTCACCTGGTTCGACGGCCAGCTCGACGCGGTGAAGCAGCGCGCCGCGATCGACAACATGGCCTCGCAGAAATGGGACTTCGTCGCGATCCAGGCCTTCGGCATCGGCACCCTCACCCAGCCCGTGCAGAAGATGATCGACGCCGGCACGCCCGTGATCGACATGGACACGCTGATTGCGCCGCTCGACCAGATCAACGTCCACTCCTTCCTCGCCCCCGACAACGAGTTCATGGGCGCCTCGGTGACGCAGGCGCTGTGCAACGCCATGGGCGGCAAGGGCAAGATCATCATGACGCAAGGCGCGCTCGGTCACACCGGGGCGCAGGGACGCGCGAAAGGCTTCAACTCTGTCGTCAAGCAGTTCCCGAACATCGAGGTGCTCGACACCCAGCCGGCCGACTGGGACGTCTCCAAGACCGCGCGCCTCTGGGAAACCTACCTCACCAAGTATCCGCAGATCGACGCGGCGTTCTTCCACAATGACGACATGGCGCTGGCGGCGGCCAACATCATGAAGGCCCGCAATCGCACCAACATCCTGATCGGCGGCGTCGATGCCATGCCGCCGGCGATCCAGGCGGTGAGCGAGGGCCGCATGTTCGCGACCGTCCGCAATCCGTCCTGCCGCATCCATGGCGGCGCCATCATCGCGGGCGTCTCCGCCGTGGTCGGCGGCGAGAAGAGCGGCCAGGGCATTCCCAAGAACGTCGTCACCGACGGCCCTGTGGTGACCAAGGCCAACGCGGCGGGGATGCAGTGGATGCAGGATCACTTCCTGATCTGAACTTCCATGTCAGCGGGTCGTTCGCCCATCCTGGAACTGCAGGGCATCACGAAGAGCTTCGGCGGCGTCGAGGCACTTCGTGGTGTCGATTTTGCGCTTCTTCCCGGCGAGATCCACGGTCTCGTCGGCGAGAACGGCGCGGGGAAAAGCACGCTGATGAAGATCATCGCCGGCGTGCACAGCGAGTTCTCCGGCCGCTTCCTGATCGACGGGACCGAGGCTCATTTCCGCTCGGCCCGCGATGCGCATGCCGCCGGCATCGCCATGGTGCATCAGGAGCTCTCGGTCGCGCCCGACCTCACGGTTGCCGAGAACGTCTTCCTCGGCAACCAGCCGACCAACGCCCTTGGCCTGGTGCAATGGCGGCGGATGGCGCGCGAGGCCGGCGAGCAGCTCGCCCGCTTCGGCATCGACGTCGATCCGATGACGAGGCTCGGCGATCTCCCGATCGGGCTGCAGCAGCTGATCGAGATCGCGCGCGTGCTGTTCTCCGGCGCCCGCATCGTCATCCTGGACGAGCCGACCTCCGCCCTCTCCCCGCCCGAGGTCGAGCGCCTGTTCGCAACCCTCAGGCGCCTGCGCGAGGAAGGCACTGCAATCGTCTTCATCTCGCATTTCATCGAGGACATCCTTCGCGTGTCCGACACGGTCACCGTGTTCCGCAACGGACGGAAGGTCGCGGAGACAGCGAGCGCCGCGACCAGCAAGGGCGCGCTGATCGAGGCCATGATCGGGCGCGGCGGCGAGGCGCTCGAGCACAGCTACACCGACGATTTGATGCTGCCGCAGCCGAGCGGCAGCCCGGTGGTGCTGAAGGTCGACCAGCTCTCGCTGGCGCGCAGCCTGAAGGATATCTCCTTCGAGGCCCGCGCCGGCGAGGTGCTCGGCATCTACGGCTTCATGGGCTGCGGCCAGCAGGAGCTGTCGCGCATCCTGTTCGGCAAACTGAAGCCGGACAGCGGTACGCTTGTCGTCGACGGCACGCCCAAGATCTTTGCCAGCACGGCGGCGGCACGGCGCGCCGGGGTCGCGCTGGTGCCGGAGAGCCGCCGCGACATGCTGTTCCACCAGGAGCCGGTCTACAAGAACATCTCGATCAGCATTTTGGACCGCATCTCGTCCCTGCTGCTCAAGCCGGCGCAGGAACGCGATATCGCCAAGCGCCAGGTCGAGCAGCTGCAGATCAGGCCGCCGGTGGTCGGCCTCGACCTCGGCATGCTCTCCGGCGGCAACCAGCAGAAGGTTGCGCTGGCCAAATGGCTGACCTACCCGCCCAAGCTCCTCGTCCTCTGCGAGCCGACCCGCGGCATGGATGTCGGCGCCAAGAACGACGTCATCAACATCGTCCGCGACCTCCGCGCCAGGGGGCTTGCGATCATCGTGCTGTCGACCGAGCCGGAGACGGTGCTGTCGCTGGCCGACCGCATCCTTGTGCTGAAGCGCGGCGCGGTGGTGCGGGAGTTCAGGAACGAGCCGGTCAGCAAGGACCGCCTGCTGGAAGCGGCGTGACGGAGAAGCACATGAGCAGTGAGACGGCTTTGGCGGCGGGGCAGCGGGCACGGGGCGTTGCGCCGTTCCTGCGCTCGCAGATGCGCAACATCGCGCCGTTCCTGACGCTGATCTTCCTGTCCGCCTTCTTCGCCTTCGCCAGCCCCTCCTTCGCCACGCTCGACAATCTCGGCAACATCCTGACGCAGGTGTCGGTGACCGGCATCATCGCCGTCGGCCTCACCTTCGTGATCCTGTGCGCGGAGATCGACCTGTCGATCGCCAGCATCGCCAACGTCACCGGCATCGCGGTCGCCTACTTCACGCTGCAGGAGTCCTACGTCAACATCGCCAACATCCCCCTGCCCGGCGCGGTCGCGATCATTCTCTCGATCCTGCTCTGCGGATTGCTCGGTCTCGTCAATGCGCTGGGGCTGACCGTGATCGGCATCCCCTCCTTCATCATGACGCTGGCGATGATGCAGATCGCGGCCGGCATCTCGGCGCTGCTGGTGCGCGGACAGATTGCCTACAAGGTGCCCAGCCTGATCACGACGCTCGGCTCGGGCTCGGTCGGCGGCATCCCCTGGATCGTCATCGTCGCCGCCATCATGCTGCTCGGCGGCCACCTCGTGCTGACCTACACGCGCTTCGGCCGCTACGTCTACATGGTCGGGGGAAACCGCGAGGCGGCCGAATATGCCGGCCTCAACGTCAAGCTCATCTTAGGCAGCGTCATGGTGATCTCGGCGGTGTGCTCCGGCATCGGCGGCATGCTCGGGGTCGCCCATTTCGGTAGCGCGCAGCAGAACGAGTTCGACACGTACCTGCTCGACTCCATCGCTGCGGTCGTCGTCGGCGGCACCAGCCTGTTCGGCGGCCGCGGCGGCATCGGCAACACCATCGTCGGACTTTTCGTTCTCGGTGTCCTGAATAACGGCCTCGACCACGTCAACATCGACAGCTTCCTGAAGATCCTGATCCGCGGCCTGATCCTGCTGGCGGCGCTGGTCATCAACGTCTATGCGCAGCGCTTGCGAGAAAAAGCGGCGGAATAGACTGCCGCCCAAACAAAAGTGCGAAAACAACCCCATGCACAGTAGAAACTGCGAGGGAATTCAGCCGCTTGTCAAAGCCGCGCGTGCGTGAGTGCGGCCCGCGCCGAAATTTGACTCGTCGGGCAACACAGGAGCATGATGTCATCATCGGCCGGTCGTTCAAGCGCAGGGCCTGGACGAGGCAGCTCCTCCATCATCGCGCCCATCGCATCTCTGGAATGCTGCACCGAGGCTGAAGACGTTCGGTGTCCAGGTGCCGTGCTCGTCCGCTAAATGCGCTTGATTCACGGCTCGTTTGTTAACCAGCCAAGCTCGAAGAGCCGATGGATCACATCGTCGTAGGGCAGTCGCTGCACAATCTGCTCTTTGGTCATGCCGAAATTTGCAATAGCGCCTTTCTCGATCAGCTCAGCAACAAGCCAGAGCAGCGCGGCGCACATCTTCGCCCGATCCGATTGGTTCAAGGGCACGTTCTGTATGACGTCATAAAGCGCCTGAACTTGCAGGCGATCGGCGTCGGGCAAGAGATGGATAATGCGCTCGCGCGGGAGCGCAAAGGCGGCCTGCACGTAGGACGCGACGAGAAACAGTTTTTCGAAGCCGAACTGTCTGACGACGGGAAGCAATATTGGGTACAGTTGCCGCGCCTCCGGAGGCGCGGCGGCAATCAGCGCATCGTGCGGTTGCCTCTGCCGCGTCAGGACGGGCTCTGCCACCGCGATCGCGTCGGCTGATCCATACGGCGGATCGCCATTGTGGTAGCGGATCATGGCCATCACAGAGATGAACATGGCTTGATGCGGATTGAAGCCCAGGACCCCGCCGCCGCTGAAGCCGGGAGATATTCCAAGGGAGCCAAGCTGGAGGGCCACCTGGGCATCTATCTGCGATCGTCGGTTGGCGGCATCGGTCTGCTGTTTTATCCGCGCGGCCTGTTCAATAATCTCCACGGGCAGCTTCCGCCACGACCACCGCGCCAACAGGACCGCGTGGCCTACATTCTGCCTGAGCATCCAGATGTCCCAGACCTTTCCCAGGAACCCCTGGTACGGATTCTTCGGCTGGAAGAGCTTGCTGAGAATTCCGAAAATGGGACCCTCCCATCATCGAGGCGCAATGAATGGCGGTGACCTTTGGCCCCTCGAACTTTCAATCCCTGAGGGGCGCGCGCAATTCCTTGTCGATCTCCTCCGGCGTAACGCTCTCCAGCGAACGCATCGTCCCGGCGATCTCCACCTTGATGGCCCGGATCAAGGCTCCGCCTTCCGTGACCATTTTGCGCAAGGCAACTAGAAGCGTCGTTCCGGCGCCGACCGCACCGGTCATGGCGGTCAGCAGGACTGCAAGGTTGGCGACCGCCGCGGGATCGAGATTTGCCTGCGAGCGCACGGCCATGCCGTCGATCGCAACGCCTTTCACATCCCCGAGATTCGTGCGCGCCAACGCAGCGACCTCGTCCTTGTGTTTCGCAGCGACTTTGGGGTCCTGGTCCCTGTTGATCTCGACGAATATCTGCAAACTCATTGCAACCTCCGCTCGCTATGCTTTCATGCCGAACTGCATCGCCGTGAACGGCGCCCAGTCGTATTGGGTGCGGTGCAAGACGTCCTTGTAGAGTTCCAGCGCGGCTATTTGGATGCTGGCAGCGGCATCCGCCCCATTGACCCAGGCATCGTAGACAAGCCCTGCCATCGTCTTGGCGGCGCCGACCTCGGCATTCCAGAGCGAGCCGATGACCTGGCGCGCGCCGGCGGCGCGAAAGGCGGCCTGGAGTCCAAACAGATCGTCCCCGGGCCAAAATTGAATCCCCATCCCGCCGACGGCTCGTTGCCCGGAACAGCAGGCGACGAGTACGACGAGGTCGGCGGGAACGCGAGAGTTGGAGATCATGTCTGCAGTCAGCCGCTCCGCCCCCAGTTGCAGGAACGACTCTCCAGGGACGTCGCCCTGCGCCGACGTGCCGTGGCAAGCCAGCAGCAAGAATGCGGCATGGTCGAGCTCACCAGCGGCCAGCATCCGGGCGAATACATTGCAGACGCCCGGCTCCGTGAGCCGGCTGGCCGGAAGTCCTCGAGCCTCGTGCCTCGCAACGATCTCTTCGGCAATGGCGTCAAATCCCTCGGTGGGTTCGACGTCGAGATAATAGTCGATGCCCGCAGCAAGCACGCCTCGCCCGTCGGCGACCGGTATGCGACGATGGATGGCCCCGAGATTTGGGATCGTTGTCCATGGAAAGCGTAGCCCGAGCCGTTTTCCCTCGAACCTGAGCATGCTGAAGGGAATCGCATGGAGCGACCGATGCGGAAGGATGAAAAGCTTCCGGGCGTTCGTCAGTCGCGACGTCACCAGGGCGGGCAGCAGAATCGGGCACAGGACGTCGAGTGCCTCAGCATCCTTCTGTGTAAAGGTCCAGCCTCCGATCCCGCCGTTTCGAAGATGAGCCGAGAACGACTCCAGAATGCGCAAGGCGTCTGGATCGACCGTCACCGGCACCGACTGCAACGAATTTCGCTCGACGGTCGCGACCAGAAGCCGGCCGGCTCCCAGCCAGGTGTAGACAATGGCGAGCTCGCCAATCTCCAGCGCCTCCTGAACCAGCTTCAAGTCCAATGGCGGTTCACCCGGCAGCGCAGGCCGCTGGTTCTCCGCCGCCTCCAGCGCACACGCCAGACGTCCAGCGGCCAAGGCCGCCGAGGTCGCGCTCTCGAAGACGCGAATGCGATCCCGCATGGCGGTCGCCCGGAGAATGGGATCGGTCGTTCGTTCGCGATGCAATCGGGCCAGCTTGATCGCGCGCTGCGTCAGCTCGTAGGCGCATTCCGGCTGGGGCTTGTCGCGCTTCAAGACTGCGTCCGCCTCGATCGCCAGCGAGAGCGCAACAACATTCGGCGCAGTCGTCTCGTCCGCCAGCTCGCGCGCCTGCACGGCAAAGCATCGCGCCTTGGCAGGGTCATCATCGAGCCAAGTGTCGGACAATTCCACCAGGGAAGCAGCTTTGATAGTACGCTGTATCAGCGGGGCGGCTTCCGCTAAGAGCCGCTCGGCCGCCGTGCGCCGGTCGCGCCCGGGCACGCCCGACAAGCGCTGCAGCCGAACCTCCGTCAGGAGCTGGTTGACCGCCAGGAGCACAGCACTACTTCCCCTGGGTCTGCAGTTTATGATCGACAATGAGGCGGGCATAACGATCCGCCTCGCTCGGGTTGCCGGGGTTGGCCTTATCGACCGGGCCATAGGCGGTCTTCAAGCCGGTATATAACCGGTAGAAAAGCAGCCTGAGCTTCAGGATGTTGCCGGCACGCTGCACCAGCTGAGGGCCATTTCCGGCATCGCTCTTCATCGATGCGATCATCTCGCCGAGGATCAACTCAGCGGCCGGCGGCTGGTCGTAGCCGGCCTCCCTCAATGTGGCTTCCGCGTCCTTGAATGGCGCGATCGCCGCCCATTGATTGCGGGTTTGCAGCTGGATTTCACCCAGCTGGATCAAATGAGACGCTCTCGAAACAGTGGATGGAGCTGCCGAGGCAAGCGCCGCCCGCGCCCGTTCAAGCCGCTGCTCGACATTGCCGGCCGCAACGTCGAAGCAAGCTGCCGCGCTTTCGGCGGCGTCCCGGGCTTCTGCCCAAAGGCCGGCCCTTTCGAAAATGGCCTGCGCCGCCTTGTATTGAAGCGCCGCACGACCAGGCTGCTCTAGCACGGTATCGAGGATGAAGGCCGAGAGGCGCGAACATTCGGCCGCTTGCGCGAGAGGCGGCGCCGGCCATCCCACAGCGGGCGCCAGCTGACCCGCAAGAGTCAAAAAGTCGGCTTCGATCTGCTTCAATTCCGCGATCGTCGTCGCATCCACCCCCATCGACGACACGCCCAGCGCTCCCGCGGCAATTGGCGGCAGGCTCCAGCCCATCGAGGCAAACGTGACCTTTAAGCTCACACGTCGAAGCCTTGCGTTCGCATCGAGGAATGCATTCAGTTGACCCATGGGATCCAGGCCGCCGAAGACGCGCGGCCTTTGCCGCAGGCGCTCGACAACGGCTGCATGCCCATTGATCAAAGCCACATCCAACGCTGTCCTTCCGTTGGCGTCCCGCAGATCCCGATCGGCACGATGGTCGAGTAGCGCGTCCACGGCAGCGAGCTGACCCGTCATCGCAGCGGACATGAGCGCGGAGAAGCCGTTGTCGCCGACCGAGTTCGGATCGGCTCCTCGCGACAGCATGAGACGAAGAACATCGACTTGGCCACGCTCAGCCAGGAGGTTGAGTAATGTTGGCCCGCCCAAATAAATGTTTGGCGGCATTCCTCTGTCCAGCGCCTCGGCAACGGCCGCTACATTGCCCTTGATAGCCGCTCCCGCAGTTCTCAGGATTTCTTCTTCTGTCATGTGTTTGCTCACCAACTTCGGCGGTTGTAGCGAGCCGAACGAGCCAGACGCGATTGGCCCGTCGACGTTGGACCAGCCTCGGGTGCGACATCAACGACGAGACGGACGTGTGGCCGGCGCAGCGGCCCACGGACTTCTCGTCTGTCGTGTCGTCTGTCGTGGTTGTCTCTGCGGCCTCTCAAACGTCCAAGCAGGTCAAGGATGGACAGAGGGCTCGCCGAAGGTTCTTACTTCTGGAAAGGCTTCAAGAAGCATTTCCAGCGGTGCAACTATAGGATGAATTTAACATGGCATGCTCCGTCTTGAAAGCCACTGCCCCGCTCCGCGCATCACGTTTTCATCAGCAGGCACCACCTGCACAAATACAACTTAAGCGCGTTTACGCCCGGAGCGTGTGAACCAATTCACCATGAGCAGGCGATCTTCAGCTCGCCGAAATCGTCGCTCTTATGGCTAGCATCTTCACCATATGACGGCATCACCCGAACGGGTGATGAGCTACGAAGACTGCAAGGAAGTGTCTCGGCCGTCACCCTTCGAGCGCCGCTGAAGGAGCGGCGACCTCAGGGTGACGGTGATAGAGCGACGCTCGCTGCACCGATCTCGTCTGCCCGCCAACACCTCACCGCATGCCCATCGGCGCGCGTCTTTAGCACCGGCACCGGCTCGCTCCGGCACACCGGCCTCGGCATAACGACAGCGCGGGCTGAAGGCGCAGCCGTTGACCGGATGATGCGGCGGAACACCTCCTCACCATGCATAGCGCACGGCGCCCTTGCCGACATAGCTGCGCGTGTTGCTTGAGAACTCGCCGTCAAAGGCGCCGATGACGGAGACGCCGTTTGGCCAGGCGATCTCCGCCGAGGCGGTGGTCAGGGCACCATCACGGGCCGGAATGGCACCATTGACGACGAAGCTCACGCCCTGCAACGCCTGGAAGGTCGCGCTGATGCCGCCATCGGTATTGTAGTCGTGGGCCCACGCCGCACGGCCGCGCAGCGTCAGAACCGCGCGGTCGAGCAGGAACGCCTTGTCGCCGCGCAGGCCGAGCTCGCTGCGGGTCGCGGTGCTGGTCCGGGCGTCGTATCTCAGCGCAAAGGTGTTGGTGCCCGACACCGCCTGCTCGGCATAGGCCGGCAGCTGGAACATGGTGACCTGCGCCGCCGCATAGGGCGTGACGCCGAACCAGGGCGTGGCAATCCGGTAGCCGGCCTCGGCCCGCCCGGAATAGGCATTGGCGTTGAAGCGAGCCTGCAGATGGTCGATGCCGGCGGCAGTCACGGTGCGATCGGTCGTGACGTCCTGCCAGCCGTAGGCGAGCGAGCCTGCGAGATAGGCCGGCCCAATGTTGTGGCGCACGAAGCCGCCCACCTGAAACAGGTCGGACCGGCCGGTGCCGCTGGCGGCGATGCTGTAATTGGTGCCGCCGCCGCCAAGCGCAAAACCTGCGGTGGTGCTCGGCGACAGCGCGACGTCGGCGCCGGCAACCACGCCATAGATACGGCTGGTGGTGGTGCCGGAGCCGGTCGTGGCATTGCCGTCCGTGGTCTGGGTGCCACCGTAGCCGGACCCCCAGGCGCTCCAGCGCGCCTCGAAGCTCGGCTTTAAGTTCGTCTTGGCCGCCTTGGTCATCATGGCATAGGCGTCGCGCTCGGCGCGCGGCCGCGCGCTGGCGCCCTCGTCCTCCTCGCCGTAGCCGAGCCCGCCACCGCTGCCTCCCGACAGGCCGCCGCGGCCTTCGATCGACGGATCGGACAGGCGATTCATGAAGCGGTTCATCACGTCGTTGGTGGCGCGCTGGTTGCCGGTCGCGGTCTCGCCCGAGAGCTGGCTCAGCGCGGCGGTCTGGCTCGCACCGCTGAGGCCAACCACGGCAGCGAAGCCGGGGGGCAGCGTGCCGCCATTGTCGAAGAAGCGCTTCAGCGACGTGCCGACTTGGGTCTGGTTGTCGTTCATGCTGGCCATCGACATCTGCGCCTGAAGATCGAGATAGACGTCGGTCGCCGTGTAGCGCAGGCTGGAGGAGAAGCCGGCCGGCAGGCTCGCGGTGGTCAGCGTCGCGAAGCTGCCGCTGACGCTCGTCGCATGCAGAAGGTCGTAGCTCTTGCTGACATAACTGCCGGCGGAGAACGTGGCGGACGCGGTGCCGGCGAGGGTCGCGGTGCCGCTGACGGTGGCCGAACTGGCGCTGCTCGGGCTGATCTGCACCGCGTAGGTCGCGCCGCTCTGCAGGGTCAGGTTGCCGACGACCGTGGTCGACGTGCCGGCGGTCCCGGAGCCGGCGGCGAAGGTGCCGCCGCTGGCGATGGTGGTGTTGCCGAGGGTGCCGCCGCCGGTCAGGGTGGCGCCGCTGGCGACGGTGGTGAGGCCGGAGTTGCCGATACTGCCGTCGACTTGCAGCGTGCCGGCGCTGACCGTGGTCGCACCGGTATAGGAGTTGGTGCCGGAGAGCGTGAGCTTGCCGGTCCCCGTCTTGGTCAGCGCGATCGTGCCGGAGCCGTCCTGGATCACGCCGGAGAAGGCGGTCGAGCTGTTGTCGCCGCCGGCGGTCAGCGTCACGCGAAAGGGCCTGCTGTTGGTGACGGTGCCGGCGCCGGCCAGCGAGCCGACGGCATTGCTGTATGATCTGAGGTCGAGCGTCGCGCCGCTCGCGACTGTCATCGCTGAATTGTTGCCGAAGACGTTGTTGTTGCCCGCCTGCAGCGTGCCGGCGGCCACGGTGGTGGGGCCGCTATAGGTGTTGGCGATGGTGCCGCCCAGCATCAGTATGCCGGTCCCCGTCTTGGTCAGCCCGGTCCTGCCGGCGCCGTCCTGGATCACGCCGGAGAACGTGGTCGAGCTGTTGTTGCTGCCGGCAGTCAGCGTCGCGCTGCCGGCGCCGCTGTTGGTGACGGTACCGGTGCCGGCCAGCCAGCCGACGGCATTGCTGAATCCTCCGAGGTCGAGCGTCGCGCCGCTGGCGACCGTCACCGCCGAATTGTTGCTGAAGGCGTTGGTCGAACCCGCCTTCAGCGTGCCGGAGCTCACGAAGGTGCCGCCGCTATAGGTATTGGCGCCGGACAGCACCAGCGTGCCGGTTCCTACCTTGAGCAGTCGGATCGTGCCGGTCCCGTCCTTGATCACGCCGGAGAAAGTGGTCGTGCTGTTGTCGCCGCCGGCAGTCAGCGCCGCGCTGCCGCTGCTATTGGTGACGGTGCCGGCGCCGGCCAGCGAGCCGACGACATTGTTGAATCCTCCGAGGTCGAGCGTCGCGCCGCTGGCGACCGTCATCGCCGAACTGTTGCCGAAGGCTGTGATCGAGCCCGCCTTCAGCGTGCCGGCGGCCACGGTGGTGGGGCCGCTATAGGTGTTGGTGCCTGATAGCACCAGCGTGCCGGCATAGCCGGTGCCGCCATTGACGACGACGCCGCCGGTCCCGGACACCACACCCGACAGTATCACCGTATTGCCGGTCTGGACGTTGTAGGTCGCATCGCCCGTGGCGGCGATGGCATTGGCGAGGGCGAAGCTGCCGGTGACGTTCAGCGTCACGCCGGTGGTGCCGCCGGTGAGCGTGACGGCGCCGTTGCCAAGCGCGTGGCGATTGGCGATCACGAGGGTACTGCCCTCGGTCACGGTGGTGCCACCGCTGTAGAAGTTGTTGGCCGAGAGCGTGACCGAATTGCCGCCGCTGGTCGTCACCTTGACGGAACCGGCGCCAGTGATGACGTTGGCGTAGCTGGTGCTTCCGCCGGTCTGCAACAGCGTCAGCATGCCGGAGACGATAGCGATATTGCCGGTGAGCGTGCCGCTATTGGTGAGGCTGTTGCTGCCGGAGCTGAAGGTGATGGCGTTGGCCTGCGCGGATCCGCCGCCGGACATGCCGCCGCTGATACTGCCGGCGTTGATGACGGTGAGGTTGCTTCCGACCACGCCGACGCCGCCGGCGCCGACGATGCCGCCGGTGCCGCTGACCCCTGAGCCGAGGGCGAGGCCAGCGGCGCCACCAGCGCCGCCATTGCCGCCCTGGACCACGCCGGCATTGGTGAAGGTCTGGCCGCTGCCGGTGAAGTACGCGCCGGAGCCGCCATCGCCACCATTGCCGCCATTGCCACCATTGCTAGCGATTGAACTACCGCCGGCACCACCGGCACCACCGACGCCGCCGTTCGCAGTACCCGACGCCGTCAACGTCAAGTCGCCAGCCCCTATCACGAATGCATGACCGCCAGCGCCGCCACCGCCACCGCCGCCGGCCGGGCCGGCCGCGGGGCCCCCTGCTGCTACGAACGAATTACTGCCGGCACTGCCGGCGTGACCGTTGCCGCCAAGACCGGACGCACTAACTGTTCTGGTAGAGGAGAACGCACTGCCGTTATCGCCGCCGTCGCCACCGCCCGAGCCGCCATTCTTCGGATCGCTACTATCAGTGCTGCCGTCGCCGCCGGCGGTGCCGTCGGTGCCGCCGGCACCGCCAAGGGTTATGGTGGTATCGATGTTCCTCGTGGCACCGCCGTCACCGCCGCTGCCGGCGAGCGCCGGGGCGGTGAGCGGCTGCAGCGCCAACAGGACAAGGGCACCCGTCAGAGCCGTCCCTCTCAGAAGCAATCGATATGAAATTCTATTCGGTTTGGTGGTGGCCAGCGTGCTGCTCTGACCGATCGCCGACTTCGCTTCCAACATCCCGTACCCGCCCCATGACGCCCGCCGCATCGAGGCGGCACCCTTTGGAGCCGAATCCCCGACTGCGGCTCGACTGAAGCTTTATCGTCCGTGTTGCTGAATGTGTCGGGCAATGTGCTCGCGCGTTGTAAATGGATGTAAAGACGACGCGCATCAGCGCGGGAGCATTTCCGAACGCGCCCATCAATGCCGGCAGCCGCGTGATCAACGCTGCTCTCGGATCATTTCATTTTGCTGCGCGAACGCAGCTAATGCTAAAGACCATGACCGGTAACGCATGCTCTGGTCTTCATTCGATGTCGATATTTTCGCAGACCGTTCGCACACACCACGGAATTTGCGTGCATTTGCACCGACTTGAATACGACTGCCTATGCGTGCGTGCGTGATGACCGGCCAGCCAACAAACTTCGCCGCCGCGCTGCGGCTTGCAGCGGTCTATCTGCTGACGCTCGTCTCATTCGCCGTGGGATTGGCGTTCACCTGCGCGTTCGCGCAGGCCGGCGAAGATGGAGTGGATCTGGCGCGGATCACGGACGGAGCGTCGCTGATTCCGTCGCTGTCCTTTCTCGATGACCGCGAGGGCCGTCTCTCTGCAGAGGAGGCGCTTTCGCATTCAGGATGGATGCCGGCTTCGCCCCGAGCCATGACTCTGGGGTTCACAAGCTCGGCCTTCTGGCTGCGTGGCACGCTCTATAACAGTGGTGATCAGCCAGTGACGCGATGGCTCTCCGTCGGCAACGAGCGGCTGGAAGACGTGCGCTATTTCCGCTTTGTCCCCGGAGCGGACAAGCCTTCCGAAACAGTGCTAGCCGGCACGCGAATTCCTGTCAGAAGCCGTCCGATCACGGCGGTGCGGTCCGTGTTTCCCGTCACACTTGCGCCCGGCGAGAAGATCGTCTTCGCGCTGCGGGTGCAAAGCCGCTCTACAGTCAATATCCAGGTCAGTGCTTGGAATCCCGCCACCTTCCAGGAGTCGGAGGCGCCCGCCGCACTGTTCGAGTTCCTGTTGATCGGATCGGTGGCGACCATGGCCATCTTCACGCTGGCCCTGGGCTTCGCCCAGCGCGATCGAATTTTCCTGGCTCTCGGCACCGGAGCCATCGCCGAAATCATCTACGACCTCGCTTTCCAGGGGCTTCTGTACCGCTACGTCCTGACAGACGGCGGGGACGTCGTTGTGCGAACGCCCGGTGTCTCCGGCCTGATTGCACACGTGCTTCTGTACATGATGGCAGCGATGTTCATTGGCATCGACCGCATCGCGACCTGGTGGCGAATTCTCTGCTTGTGCAGCGTTCTGCTGCTGGCGGGATCGGTATGGGCTGCGTTCGGCGATTATAGAACCGCGGTCTCCAATCTGACGACCTTGGAGCTGGTCTTCGAGGTTGTCTGGATCGTCGCCGTGCTGGATAGCTGGCGCCGCGGCTTCGGCAATGCGCGGCTCGTTCTGATCGCCGGCGGTCCCGGAGCCATCCGGCTCCTGCTCAATCTCGGCGAAATTCTCGGCCTTTGGTCCTTGCCATGGTTCGTGGGCTCGGCGATCACCTGGAACAATCTCAGCCTCATGCTGCTGCTCATCCTGATCGTGATCGCGCGCGGGCGCGAAGTGCGACGCGCGCGAGAACAAGCCCGCGAGGAATTGATGGCGGTCAAGGAGCACACGCGAGAGAATCTGCAGCGGGCGGTCGAGGAGCGAACACGCGAGCTTCAAGCCGCGCTCCTCGCGGCGGACGAAGCCAATCGCGCCAAGTCGGATTTTCTGACGGTGATGAGCCACGAGATCCGCACGCCGATGAACGGCATGCTTGGCGCCATCCATCTGCTCAAGTCCATGCCGCTGGCAGACAAGGTGCGCACCGCGGTCGACGTCGCGGAACGGACGGGCGCCGCGATGCTGGCAACGATCGGCGATATCCTGGATTTTGCAAGGATCTCCGATCGCAGGCTGGAAACGGAGTACGCGCCTTTCGACCTGCATGCGTTGCTTGCAGACGTCCAGGCGATCATGAGCTTGCGCGCAGAGCAGAAGAATCTGTCGCTCGTGGTCACCACCGACCCGGCATTGCCGATCGCGGTGATGGGCGACGTCGACCGGCTCCGCCAGGTCCTGCTGAACCTCGTCGGCAACGCGGTGAAGTTCACGGCGAGCGGCGAAATTCGTCTGTCCGCGGCTCCAGACCCCAACCGAGCCGACTGGATCCGGCTGCAGGTGACGGACACCGGCATCGGCATCCCGCCGGACAGGATCGACCGGCTGTTCGAGCCCTTTACGCAGGCAGACGCCTCGATCGCACGGCGGTTCGGTGGCACCGGCCTCGGCCTTGCGATCTGCCGGCGGCTGACTGAGGCCATGGGGGGCGACATCACGGCGGAGAGTGAGCCGGGACAGGGCTGCACCTTTCTCGTCCGATTGCCGTTGCCGGCGGCTGAACTCGCCGACATCGAAATCCCGTCCGCTGCCGGAGGTGACAATGCCGTGCAGACGTCGCGCAGCATTCTCATTGTCGATGACGACGAGAACAACCGCTTTGTCCTCTCCGGCTCGCTCGGTGTGATGGGGCACCGCGTGCTCGAAGCAACGGACGGTGCGCAGGCCCTGGCATTGCTGGCTGCACAGCCGGTGGACCTGGTGCTGGCCGATCTTCAGATGCCGGGCATGGATGGGACGGAACTGGTTCGCCGCATTCGCGCTCTGCCGGCCGATCGCCGAACCGTTCCGGTCGTGGCCGTGACCGCCGATGTCACGGCGGGTGTGGTCGAACGGTGCCTGCAGGCGGGCATGGATGGCTATCTGTCCAAGCCGGTGATGCCCGACGACCTGCATCGCACGATCGATGCCATCTGCGCCGGCGGGCCGTTCGTGCGAACCGGCGGACAGGCGCTCGGGGAGGACTTTCTGGCCTCGCTGAAGCAACAGCTCGGCACGGAGACCGTCGGCCGGTTGGTCGGACAGGCCCTGGCGACCGTCAAGCGGGGCGCGGCAGAGATCGAGGAGTCCCTGCAGCGCGGCGACCGGGCGCGCGCGCGCCAGGCCGCACACCGCCTGGCCGGCTCTGCGGGGCTTGCCGGACTGACGGCGTTGAGCTCGGCGGCGACCACGCTGGAGCATCGCCTCGCCCAGTCGTGGGCCGACGGGCTCGAGGCGGATCTCAACGCCATGCTTGTGCTGGCGGCAAGCTCCGCAGAAGACCTGAAACGGATCTATTCCGGCCTTGCAGAGAACCGGTAGCCGACGCCGGGCACCGTGACGATCAATCGCGGCATGCGCGCCGGATCGCCCAGCTTGCGGCGCAAGCTGCTGACAATGACATCCACCACACGCGACGACGTACCGATGCTGTCTGACGCGATGGCGTCCAGCAGATGCGCGCGCGACACCGAGCGTCCGGCGGCGGCGACCAGGGCCGCCAGCACGTCGAGTTCAGACGGGGTCAGCGCAATGGCCTCCCCTTGCCTGTTCGTCAGAAGGCGACCGACGGAATCGAACGACCATCCCTCGAATTGCACCGTCGTATCTTTCCCGCTGGGCCGGCGGCCGAGCAGAGCCATCAGGCTTGCGATGAGCTGCTGCGGGTGAAACGGCTTGACCAGATAGTCGTTGACACCGAGCTCCGCCGCGACGCTCCGGCTGACGGCGGAGTCATCCCGCGTCGTGATGCAGATCGGCACGTCCAACCGCGTTCGCAGCTGCCGGACGAGGGCGAGACCCTCTTCGTCGGGAAGGCCGAGGTCGAGGGCGATGGCATCGAAGGGCTGTGCCGGCATGCGCAGGGCAGCACGCATTTCCGCGGCCGTCGACGCGACGGTCACCACGATGCCTTCCCTCTCCAGATAGGCCGCTAGAAGCGTCTGGACAAAGACCTCGTCCTCCACGAGAAGGACCGACGGACGACGTTCTGTCATGGCCTGGTTGATCCATTCCTCGTCGGATGAGCGCGATCTTTCCCTCGATCAGCACCGTTGAACAAGGATCAGGCGCCGCGCAAAAAGGCAAGGAGGCAGGACCTGTCCGGGCTCATGCCGCTGGGGAAAGGTGGACCGAGCCAACACCTGCTCTCATCGCGCTTTAGAGACGCCCGCCCCCGCTCGAGACCAGCGCCGCGGTCGTCGGCGGCGGCACCAGCCTGTTCGGGGGCCGCGGAGGCGTCGGCAACACCATCGTTCGAGAACAACCCCATGCACAGTACAAATCATTGAGGAATTTGGCGCGGGGCGACTTGAGCGCCTGCCGCGACGGCGTTTTGACACGTCGGGCAAAACAGGGGCAGGATGTCATCATCGCAACGACCGGGCGTCGGCGCCCCGCTGAGCATGAGCCGCGCCCCGAGTTTCGTGACACGCCCCTCGGTCGTCTCCTTCACCCCTCTCCAAAAACCTACCAGATCTCCGAACCAATCATTGTCATGCGGTATTCAGCACTGGTCGCGATCTTGCTGGTCTGGTCGGGGTGGGCAAGTGCCGAGCCCGGGATCGAATGGCAGTTTCTCGCTGCCAATGGACCCACGCAGCGCTCGCCCATTCAAGGCGCCGTCGAGAGCTACGCCCGAAAATATAAGCCGACCGCGGTCATGGTCGTGCAGGACGGCCTCGTGGTCGCGACATCCGGCGACATCAGCCGCAAGGTCAATGTTCGCTCTGTTCGAAAGAGCTTTTTGAGCGCTCTCTTCGGCGTCGCCATCGAACGCGGTCAGATCAAACTTGAAAGCACACTCGGGCAACTGGGCATTGACGACACCGCCCCGTCGCTGACGGCTGACGAGAAGCTTGCAACGGTTCGCCAGCTGCTCATGGCCCGCTCCGGAGTCTATCATCCGGCGGCTTACGAGACGAGCGAACAGAAATCGACGCGCCCGCCGCGCGGCGCTCATCCGCCTGGCACGTTCTGGTACTACAACAACTGGGATTTCAATGCGCTTGGTGCGATCTATGAGAGGGCGACGGGCTCGAACGTGTTCGACAGCTTCGAGAAGCTGATTGCGCGTCCCCTGCGGATGCAGGATTTCACGACCCGTGACGGGACATTCATTGGAGATCATTCCTCTCTTTTTCCCGCCTACGTGTTCAGCATGAGCGCGCGTGATCTTGCACGTTTTGGATTGCTGTTTTTCAACAAGGGGCGATGGAACGACGTTTCCGTCGTTCCATCCCACTGGACGGCAGAGTCAACGAAGGCCTATTCGGAGACCGATCGAAAAGACCGGGGGTACGGCTATTTATGGTGGACCCTCGGTTCCGGTGCCTGGCGAAGCGACGCAATTTTTGCGTCCGGCTACGGAGGACAGTTGATCGTGATCGTGCCGGAGAAGCGTCTGGTCGCCGTTCAGGTCGTTGAATTGAATGAACGCCAGCAGGGAATTCACTCCGCGACTTTTCTCGACCTCGTTCGGCAAGTCAGCCAGGATACAGCCGGGCCGTCGCCCTTCGAGGGCCGCTGAAGGAGCGGCCACCTTCAGGGTGACGGTGATAGCGCGACGCTCGCTGCCGCGATCTCCTCACTCCGCCAGCACCTCACCGCGTGCCCATCGGCTCGCGCTTCCAGCACCGGCCCCGGCTCGCTCCGGCACACCGCCTCGGCATAACGACAGCGCGGGCTGAACGCGCATCCGTTTGGCGGATTGAGGGGGTTGGGAAGGTCGCCGCCGGTCGTCGCCAGCGGTGCGTGGCGTAGGGGATCGGGGATGGCTGATATCAGGGCCCGCGTATAGGGGTGCGCGGGACGCTCGAAGATGTCGCGCCAGTCGCCGTTTTCGACGATGCGGCCGAGATACATCACGGCGACGCGGTCGCTCATGTGCTCGACGACGCCGAGGTCGTGGCTGATCATGATGTAGGAAAGGCCGAGCGTCTCCTTCAATTCCAGCAGCAGATTGATGATCTGGGCGCGGATCGAGACGTCGAGCGCCGAGACCGGCTCGTCGCAGATGACGATCTTGGGATTGAGGATCAGGGCGCGCGCAATGCCGATGCGCTGGCGCTGGCCGCCGGAGAATTCGTGCGGGTAGCGGTCGGCCTGCTCGGGCCGCAGGCCCACATGCCGCAGCATGGTCGCGACGCGGTCCTCGATCTCGCTCTTTGCGGTCACGCCATGCACGCGCAGGGGATCCTCGAGCGTGCGGCGGACGGTCTGGCGCGGATTGAGCGAGGCGTAGGGATCCTGAAAGACGATTTGCACGATGCGGGCTAGCGCCTTGCGGTCGCCGGACTGCCGGTTCGTCACGACCTGCCCGTCCAGCACGATGCGGCCGCGCGTCGGCGTCAGCAGGCCCAGGATCGACAGGGCGACCGTCGACTTGCCCGAGCCGGACTCGCCGACGAGGCCGAGGCATTCGCCCCGCTTCAGCTTGAGATCGACACCGTCAACGGCGCGGAGCAGCCGCCGGCCGCGGCCGAACAGCCCACCGCCCAGCGGGAAATGAACCGCGAGGTCCTCGACGCTGAGGATGAGATCATCGTCCACCCTGCCCTCACCCGATTTGTTCTTGGGCTCATGCATGGTGGTGACACCTCACCAGACCGCCGGCTTCCAGCAAATCCGTCTCCGGCGCGACTGTGCGGCAGATCTCGGTCGCCTGCGCGCAGCGCGGATTGAACCGGCAGCCGCTGGGGAAATTCGTGATGGCGGGGACGACGCCCGCGATCTCCTTCAGCCGCGTGCGGCCAAGCGCTGCGCGGCTGCCCAGCCGCGGCAGCGAGGCGACCAGGCCTTGCGTGTAGGGATGTGAGGGCGTCCGGAAAATATCGGCCGAGCCGCGCTCCTCGACGATGCGGCCGGCATACATGACGGCGACGCGGCGGCAGACATTGGCGACGAGACCGAGATCGTGGCTGATCATCAGGATCGCCGTGCCCCGCTCGGCGCACAAATTGCGCATCAGCTCGATGATCTCGGCCTGCACGGTCACGTCGAGCGCGGTGGTCGGCTCGTCCGCGATCAGGAGATCCGGACCGCAGGCCAGCGCAATGGCGATCATGACGCGCTGGCGCATGCCGCCGGAGAGCTGGTGCGGATAGTCGTTGACGCGCCGCTCGGGCGCGGGGACGCGGACGCTCGCCAAGGCCTCGACTGCCAGCCGATTGGCCTCCCGCCAGCTCTTGCCCTTGTGCAGCACGAACATCTCGGCGATCTGCCGTCCCACCGGCGAGACCGGGTTCAGCGCCGTCATCGGCTCCTGGAAGATCATGGCGATGCGGTTGCCGCGCAGCTCACGCTGCCTGGCCGCCGAAAGGTGCTGGATTTCCTGCCCGTCGAACCGGATGACGCCGCCGCCGATCGACAGCGGCGGCCGCAGCAGGCCGATCAAGGCGAGCGCCGTGATGCTCTTGCCGCAGCCGGATTCGCCGACCAGGCCGAACGTTTCGCCGCGATCGATGCGAAAGGAAATGCCCTCGGCCGCCGCAACCCGCCGCGATCCATCGTCGAGATCGATGCGCAAATCCCTGACTTCGATCAGCGGCGCGCCAGTCATGTCCGCCGGCTCCGCGACTGGGGATCGAGAATGTCGCGCAGGCCGTCGCCGAGCAGGTTCAGGCCAAGCACGGTCAGGAAGATGGCAAGGCCGGGAAAGATCGAGAGCCACGGCGCCGTCGTGATCTGCTCGCGCGCCTCCGACAACATGCTGCCCCAGCTCGGAAACGGCGGGCGGACGCCGAGGCCGAGGAACGACAAGGCGGCTTCGGACAGGACCGCGCTGCCCATGCCGAGCGTGCCGATGACGACGATCGGCCCTAACATGTTGGGCAGCAGCTGCGTGACCATGATGCGCAGATCGCCATAGCCGAGCACGGTCGCCGCCTGCACATAGCCCTGGCTCCGCAGCGACAGCGCCGAGGCCCGCGCGATCCGGCAGGTGAAGGACCAGTTGGTCAGCCCGAGCGCGATCAGGAGGCTGGTCAGGCCGGGTCCGAGCACCGCCATGATGGCGAGCGCGAAGATCAGCGAGGGGATCGCGAGCATGAGGTTGGTGAGCGCATTGACAAAATCGTCCCACCAGCCGCCCCAATAGCCGGCGCTGAGGCCGAGGGCGACGCCGATCACGCTGTTGATGAGCTGCGAGACGATGCCGACCGTCAGCGAGACGCGGGCGCCGTAGACGACGCGGGAATAGATGTCGCGGCCCTGGTCGTCGGTTCCGAACCACCAGGTCCAGCTCGGAGGCTCCTCCGCGTTCATCAGATTGGCGTCGAGGACCGGATCGGTGTGCGCCAGCCACGGTGCAAGAAGCCCAACCAGGATCGCGAGCGCGAACAGCGCGCCGCCGATGATGAGATTGGCGCGGAGCTTCATGCGTATCTGATCCTCGGATCGATCACGCCGTAGAGCACGTCGATCAGCAGATTGATCGCCAGAAAGGCCAGCACCACCACGAGAATCGAGCCCTGGACGGCTGGAATGTCGCGCTGGAGCACGCTGTCGACAAGCAGCGAGCCGATGCCCGGCCAGGAGAACAGTTTCTCGACGACGACCGCCTGCCCCATCAGCCCGCCGAACTGAAGCCCGACGGTGGTGAGAATGATGACGAGCGCATTGCGCATCACGTGCCACTTCACGACCCGCGTCTCGCTCATGCCCTTTGAGCGCGCGGTGCGGACGAAATCCGCGGTCATGATCTCGAGGACCGCGGCGCGCGTCGTGCGGGCAAACAGCGCCATCGGCGAGACGCCGAGCGTCACGGCCGGTAGCAGCAGATATTGCAGTCCCCCGTCGCCATAGCCGAAACTCGGCAGCCAGCCGAGCTTCAGCGCGAACAGGTACATCAGCACCAGGCCGAGCCAGAACTTGGCGATCGAAAGGCCCGACACCGCCACCACCATGGCAAGCGTATCGACGATGCCGCCGGGCCTCAGCGCTGCAATGAAGCCAAGCGGCACACCGATCAGAATCGCAAACGCCATGGCCGCGAAGATCAGCTGCAGCGTCGGCCATGCCCGTTTGGCGATCATGCTCGTAACAGGCTCGCGGGTCCGGAACGAGGTGCCGAAATCGCCCGTCGCGAGCTTGGCGATGTAGGCGCCGAACCGCACATAGACGGGATCGTCGAGACCGAGCTGCTTCTTCATGCGCAGCTCGACTTGGGGATCGCTATCGTCACTCATGGAGGAGACGATACTGCCGGGAACGACGCTGAACAGCACGAAGACCAGTAGCACGACGGCGAGCACGGTCGGAATGGTTTGCAGCAGGCGACGGAGCAGGAACGAGAGCATCTCAAGCTTTCCTCTCTCCCTCCATCGTTCGGCGCGATGGAGGGAGCGCGAGAGCACGTGTCACTTCGCGGGCGAGGTCTCGTCGACCCAGAGGTCCTCGACGTTCTGATGGGTCAGCTCCGTCGCGTTCAGCTGAACGCCCTTGAGCCATGGCTGCACCGCCATGACCGCCTTGTTGTAGTTGAAGAACCAGACCGGCGCCTCCTCGTAGAGCAGCGCATTGGCCTTTTGCAGCAGCTCGGTGCGCTTTGCGGCATCGTCGGCCTGCCCTGCGGCATCGATCAGCTTGTCGAAGTCGGCATTCCTGTAGTTCATGTAATTGCAGGCCGGCTGCGGCGTCGAGGAGTGGAAGCATTTGAGCGCGGCCTGGGGATCCGGGCCGCTCTGCTGGGAGTAGATGAAGGCCTGGTAGTCGCCGGTGCGAACCACCTCCGCCAGTACCGCGGTCTCGACCTGCTTGACCTTCGCCTTGATGCCGACCTTGTCGAGCATCGGTATCACGGCCGAGACGATCGGCAGGCCCCAGCTTTCGTTCTGGCTGGTGGTCCATTCGAACTCGAAGCCGGAGGGATAGCCGGCCTCGTTAAGCAGCTGCTTGGCCTTGGCTGGATCATAGGGGTACGGCTTCATCGCCTTGTCGTAGGCGGGCGAGGTCAGCGGCAGCCAGCTGGTGGCGCGATAGGCCTTGCCCTTGACCAGCTTGTTGATGATCAGGTCGGTATCGATCGCGTAGTTGATCGCCTGCCGGACACGCTTGTCGGTGAACGGCTTGAAGGCCGGATTCATGCCCATGTAGCGCGTGAAGACCTCGGCGACCTCGACGATGGTGCCCTTGAGGTTGGCGTCGGATTGGTAGGCGACGTACTGCGCAGGTCCCAGCACCGAGGTGTCGATCTCCTTGTTGCGGAAGGCGACGTCGCGCGCCGCGGCCTCGGCCATGATCGACACGACGATCTTGTCGGCGTAGGGCTTGCCGGGCTTGTAGAACCGGTCCCAGCGCTCCAGCACGATGCGCGATCCCGGCACGTGCTCGACGAATTTGAACGGCCCGAGGCCGATCGGATGCTGGATGAAGCTGTCCTTGGCGGCCTCGTCGGCGGGATAGATCGAAGTCAGCGCTGTGAAGAAGTAGAAGCCGGGATCGACCTTCTCGGTCAGCTTCATCTCGAGGGTAAAGTCGTCGATCTTCTTCAGCCCGGAGATTTCCTTGGCCTGGCCTTTCTCGACCGCAGCCGCGCCCTCGATGACGCGGACGAAGCGCGCGCCGGGAAAGGCCTTGGTGCCGTCCATGATCCGGTTATAGGACCAGATGACGTCGTCGGCCGTCATCTTGCGGCCATTGTGGAAATAGGCGTCGTCGCGGAGCTTGAAGGTGTAGACGAGGCCGCCGCCCGAGACGACGACCTCCTTGGCAAGCTCCGGAACCGGCTTTCCTTCCGCAGAATCCCAGATGTAGAGCGAGCGATGCAGGGCCTTGGCGTAGATCTCGTCCTGGGCGCGCTGCGTGGTGTGAATGTCGAGGCTGGTGAAGCTCGAGCCGTACGGCGCGGTCATGCGGATGGTTCCGCCCTTGCGCTGGGTCTGGGCCTCAACGGATCCGGTGAGCGCCAGTCCCAAACCCGCGACAATCGCAATCATCCTGAACATCATGTGTCCCCCAACAACGCAGGCATTCCGATCAGGGATTTGATCATTCGTCGGCTGTCGAACGCAAGCTTCGTTTTGATGGCGACCGATGCCGGTTCCAGAAGGCCACGGGGACCTCGGTCAGGTTGCATCCCCCAGCGATGCAAGCCGCCGATTGACGCGGTACGTCATCGAGCGACCGGGATCAGTGAACATTTTTCGTGATCGACGCGACCAAGCTCAGGATCGTTATCTGAGCCCCAGGGATCGCGGAAAAAATGAAGCGCCGAACGTTAGGTATCTTGCTCGCGGGCAGCCTCGTCGCTGGGACAGCGGCGATGGCGATCCCCGTCACACCAGACCCTGCCCGGGACAATCCGACTGAGACCATCCACGCTGGGCGGTCCCACACCTCGGGGCCAGACGGGTATGTCGACGACACCTGGTGGGCGGCGAGGGACCGTTGCGCCCCCGACTATCTCGGTGAGCGCCTGCTCTGCAACGCCTTTGGCGTGCTGACACGGGCCACAAGCCGGACCTTCGAGGACAAGATGTCCGAAGGCGTGGGCCTGCCGCTCCCCGACGGTTGGGGCCTGATGACCGCGAAGAACTCGCCCTTCATCCGGTCGGCTCACGCCGAGACGCCGCTCGATGTGATGGCCGTGCTCGGCTTCTATCGCGCCGCACTCGGCGGGCGCGGCTGGACGGAGAATGACGGAGCGACGGTCGAGCCCGGTCGGGCCATTGTCGCCTTCACGACGACCGATGGGCCGGCGCTGCTCCGGCTCATCCGTCAGGACGGCAGGACCATCGCCGACCTTTCGCTGCGCAAGCCGGCGGTCGCGACGTCAGGCATTCTGCCCAAGCCGGGGCAAGTGAGGCTGTTGCTCGGCAACAAGACCGATCAAGCGGCCGAGATCACCGTCAATGAGCGAACCATCAAGCTGGCGGCGCGCGCCGGAGAAGACCTGGCGGACTCCGACGCTGCTTCGGGCGAACTGCCTGATAGCCAGAAGATCGATCTGCCGCCGGGCAAGTACAAGGTCACCGTCAAGCCGGACGGCAGCGCGGCGCAGAAGCGCGAGTTCGAGGTTGCAGCCAACGAGACCTGGGGCCTGCTGGTCGGCCCGGACGGCGTCCCGCTGCCGATCCGGCTGTATTGAGGCCCTGCTCCCTGCGCCGTCATTGCGAGCGAAGCGAAGCAATCCAGACTGCCGCCGCGGAGAGACTCTGGATTGCTTCGTCGCAAGAGCTCCTCGCAATGACGGAGCGACAGATGCGCCCCCATCATGAGGTTCAGTCAGCCTGACAATTCCGGCTGCCAGTCCCGCAGCTTTCGCGCAGAGCCGGTGACATCAGTGATCGTCCGGAACGCTGGCGCTTCCACCATCATCCCCCGCGCCAACCGCACGGCGCGCGCCTCACTCACCGCCCGCCTCTTCGGATCCTCGATAAGCTCGAAATCGATGTTGTGGGCGAGCCCGAAGATGCGGCGGATGGTTTTTGCGGCGGCGAAGCCGACCGTGTCGGTGAACAGGCGCTGCATGTAGGCTTGCCGCTCGGCCTCGAGGCGCATCGCGCCCTTCTCGCCGGTAAAGAGTGAGACCGGATAGGCATCGCCGCTGGCCTCCGATCGCCAGAGATGAAGGAACTTTCGCGCGAACTCATTCCAGACCTGCTCGACCGTCTCCAGCACCCAGGCCTCGAACGCAGCCCGCTCGCCGGGCGTCCGCTCGTGGCCTGCGGAGGCGAAACAGGCCATCAGGAGGTTCGCCAGCACCGCGCCGACGTCGAACCCCATCGGGCCGTAGAACGCGAATTCGGGATCGATCACGCGCGTCTCGCCGTCCGTCACCATGATCGAGCCGGTGTGGAGATCACCGTGCAGCAGCGCCTCGGGGCTTGCCATGAACTTCAGCTTCAGCCGGGAGATCGCGACATGCAGCTCCATGTCATCGCGCAAGGATGCGGCGAGGCCATCGAGGTAAGGCGTGGTCCAGCGGTTCTGCTCGGCGATGCGGTAGGGATCGGTGAAGATCAGATCCTCGGTGATCTTGCACAGCGCGTGGTTGCCGGCGAAGGCCGCGATGCCCTCCTTCTTCTCGGCCGCCGACAGCGCAAGGTCGGAGGTGAAGAACATGGTGCGCGCCATGAAGGTGGTGATGTCATCGACGAAGCGCGGATAGTGTGTTGCCGCGACGAGGCCCTTGCGCATGATGATGTGCGGCTCGAGCAGCTCCATCACCGTCAGCGCCAGCATCTCGTTATGGTGCAACAGCGCCGGCACGAGCCCAGGCGCGAGCTCGGCCTGCCGGGACAAGGCCAAAAATTCGTAGTGGGCCCGCGACAGCGGCAGCGGCCAGCTCTCGCCGACGAGGCGGACGTAAGGCAGCGCCTGCTTCACGGCGACGCCTCCGCGCGCGCCCTTGACGATGAAAACGAGGTTGAGATTGCCGTCGCCGACCTCGGTGATGGCCCAGGCGGCCGGCACGCCGCCGAGGAGCGCTTTCAGCTCCGGCAGGCCCGCGAGATAGTCCCGCAAGGCCGCCTCATGCAGAATCCGATAGTCCCCCGCCTGCCCTTGCGTCATGACGATCCCATCCCGCTCATTTGGCATGATCTTCTCGGAAAACCGCTTCGCACTTTGCGCTAACGCGGCCCTTCGGGTCCGGATCATGCTGGTACGGGCCGGATCGTTACTCCCGCTCCAAGAAGCTCGAGCCGATCTCGGCCTTTCTTTTGATGGGATCGTAATCGCAATAGACGCCGTCCGCCACCAGCGTGTAGCTGGAGCTGACGGTGTATTTGTCGAGCTTGACCGAGTTCAGTCCGATCACCGAGGTGCTCTTGCCGCCGTTCCATTTGAACGGCGTCGAGCTCTTGGCCTGCTCGCAGGCCATCACCGCCTCGTTGAAGACATAGCCCTCGACGAACGCCTTCAGCGTCCGCACCTGCGCCGCCATCCTCCATTCGAAATAGCCGATGGCCCCGAGCCCCGCGACGATCAGCACCAGCAGTGCGACGACGATCCGCTGAAATGTCATTCATGCCCCCGATAAAACAAGCGCAAATTCTATGCGAGTGACGAAACGAAGCAAAGACTATCGCCGAAGTACCTCACCTCTCCCCAGCGGGGAGAGGTCGGATTGCTATGGCGCGCAATTGCGCGCCTGAGCAATCCCGCGGCATCCGGTGAGACCATAACCCCTCACCCGGATCGCATCTTACGATGCGATCCGACCTCTCCCTTCGGGAGAGGTGAAACTAGAACGGCATGCCCATCAGTTTCGACAGGCGTTCGATCGAGAGATAGCCGGCGTGGTAGGCGGCCATGCCGAGGCCGTAGACGATCGCCGAGATGATCGTGGTCCAGATCAGCTTGCGGCCCATCCGTGTCAGGATCGGTGCGCCGGGATCGGTGCCGGGCGCGCCGACGCCGTCTTCGTGCTGGCTGCGCACCCCGAACGGCAGCGTCAGGAACAGTGCGATCCACCAGATGACGAAATAGATCGCGATGGCGGTCGATATCTGGATGGCCATGGGACGGCCTTATGCCTGCTCGATCTCGACCAGCGCGCCGGAAAAATCCTTGGGGTGCAAGAACAGCACCGGCTTGCCGTGGGCGCCGATCTTCGGCACGCCGTCGCCGAGCACCCTGGCCCCCTCCTTCACCAGCGTGTCGCGCGAGGCGACGATATCGACGACCTCGTAGCAGACATGGTGGATGCCGCCATCGGCGTTGCGCTCGAGGAATTTTGCGATCGGCGAGGCTTCGCCAAGCGGCTCGATGAACTCGATCTTGGTGTTGGGAAGCGTCGCGAACACCGTGGTGACGCCATGCTCGGGCAGCGGAACGGCGTCCGAGATCTGCGCTCCGAATGCCGCGCCGTAGATCTTCGCGGCCTTGACGGCGTCCCTGGTCGCGATCGCGACGTGGTTGAGGCGACCCAGCATGTTTCTTCTCCCTCAGCGCATGATCCGGTGTTCCCGACAGATCATGCCGACACGGTTACACTGTCAGCACATGTACCAGACAGGGGGGCTTTTTGCCCCAATGTTCGTTGATCACGGCACGGACGGCGCGCCGCACCGATTCTCCCAAAGCGTCCGGATCGCGCCGGCGCGCCCGCGGCAGACCCTCGATGGTAGACATCACGGCGTCGAAGACGATGTCGTCGAAGGCCTCGCCGGCCCGGTTCTTCTCGGGAATGCCGACGAGATCGACCTCGGGATCGTCGGCGAGCTCGCCCTGCTCGGTCATGGCGATCGCGACGAAGGCGCAGCCGGAGAACGCCATGCGGCGGCGCTCGACCACGGCGCGGGATTTGGAATCCTCCAGGATCGTGCCGTCCTTGTAGAGCCGGCCCGAGGGCACCTCGCCGACGATGCCGGGATCGCCGGGGCCGAGCTTGACGAGGTCGCCGTTGCGGCAGACCAGCACGCGCGGCACGCCGGCGGCGCGCGCAAGTTTTGCGTGCTCGTTCAGATGCAGGGCCTCGCCATGGACGGGGATCAGCAGCTGCGGCTTCACCCAGGAGATCATGTCGCGCAGCTCGTCGCGGCGGGGGTGGCCGGAGACGTGGACCAGATGATCGCGGTCGGTCAGGACCTCGACGCCCTGAAGCACCAGATTGTTGATGATCGAGCCGACGGCCTTCTCGTTGCCGGGAATGGTGCGCGAGGAGAAGATCACGCTGTCGCCGCGGTTGAGCGTGATCTCGGGATGGTCGTCATTGGCGATGCGCGCCAGCGCGGCGCGCGGCTCGCCCTGGCTGCCGGTGCACAGCGCCAGCACCTTGTCCTGCGGCAGATGGCCATAGACCTCGGGCGAGCGGAAATTCTGCACGCCGTCGAGATAGCCGGTCTCGCGCGCGACCTGCACCACGCGCTCCATGGCGCGCCCGACCACGACGACCTCGCGGTCGGCGGCTTTCGCAGCATCGGCCACGGCCTTGATGCGGGCGACGTTGGAGGCAAAGGTCGTCACCGCGACGCGGCCCTTGGCGGCCTTGACCAGGTCGATGATGGTTTTGGCGACCTCGGCTTCCGACGGCGAACGGCCGTCGCGCACGGCATTGGTGGAATCGCCGATCAGGGCGAGAACGCCCTCTTCGCCGAGCTCCCGCAGCCGCTTCTCGTCGGTGGGACGTCCCAACGTGGGGGTCGGGTCGATCTTCCAGTCGCCGGTGTGCAGCACCGTGCCGGCTTCGGTGTGGATCGCCAGCGCGTGCGCTTCGGGAATCGAATGCGCAACGGGGATGAACTCGACGTTGAACGGTCCGACATCGATGCGGCCGCCGGAGGGGATCACGGTGACGGGAATCTCCGGGGCGTTGCGCTCGGCGGCGCATTTGGCCTCGAACAGCGCCGCGCTGAACTGCGTCGCGTAGATCGGGCATTTCAGTCGCGGCCAGAGGTCGATGATCGCGCCGAAATGATCCTCATGGGCATGGGTCAGCACCAGGCCCATCAGGTTCTTGCGTTCCTTCTCCAGGAAGCTGATGTCGGGCATGATCAGGTCGATGCCGGGCAGATGCTCCTCGTCGCCGAAGGAGACGCCGAGATCGACCGCCAGCCAAGAACGCTGGTGGCGGTTGCCGAGGCCGTAGATCGACAGGTTCATGCCGATCTCGCCGACGCCGCCGAGCGGCGCAAACACCAGTTCGTCGGGCCTCGCCATCATGCAGCTCCCACCGAGCGCACCGGGCCGAAGAACACCTCGCCTGCGGCGATCGGCACAAGGCGGCTGTCCGCGGTGCGGACGATCAGGCAGCCGGTGTCGTCGATGGTGTCGAAAGTGCCTTCCAGCGTCATGGTTCCCGTGTTGATCGCAACCCGCTCGCCGAGGCCGGCGGCGCGCTCCAGCCAGAGTTGTCGGATTTTGGCAAAGCCGCGGCCATTGTCCCAGATGCCGCGGAACTCGACCCAGGCGTCCGACAGGGCCGTGAACAGCTCCTCCGCGCTGATCTGGACCCCGAGCGCGGCCAGCGACACCGCGGGCGTCGGGGTGCCCTCGGGCGCTGCGACGACGTTGGTGCCCATGCCGGCGACGACGGCGAGCCGGTCGCCGACGGTCTCGGCCTCGAGCGCGATGCCGACGAGCTTCTTGCCGTCCGCGAGCACGTCATTCGGCCATTTCAGGGCGTAACGGGGACGGCCCTCGCCGAGACGCAGGGCGGCTTCCAGGCTGACCTTCTCCAGCGCCGCCTCCTGCGCCAGCCCGGCCGCAAAGCCGAGGGTGGCGGCGACGGCCGGGGCGACGTCCATGACTTCGAGGATGCTGGCGGCGAGATTACCCTTGGGTGCGATCCAGGCGCGCTGGCGGCGGCCGCGGCCGGCGGTCTGCTCATCGGTGACGAACCACATCGGGCCGCTTTCACCGGCGCGCGCGTGCTCGATCGCATCGGTGTTGGTCGAGCCGGTCCGTTCGAACGCCGCGAGCTTGTAGCCCGCGGACTGTGCGCGAGGACCGAGCGCGAACACCATCCTAGAACAGCGACTTTGCCGCGGCGGAGGCAACGCTCACCACCGGACCCGCAAACAGTGCGAACAGCAGGTTGAACACGCCCGTGACCGCCATCACCGTCTTCACCTCGATCCTGACCGGATCGACTTGGCCGGCCGGCTCGTCGAAATACATCGTCTTGACGATGGAGAGATAGTAGTAGGCGCCGACGACGCTGGTCAGCACGCCGATGACGGCGAGCGTGAACAGATTGGCCTTGATGGCGGCGACGAAGACGTACCACTTGCCGAAGAAGCCGGCGAGCGGCGGCACGCCTGCAAGCGAGAACAGCAACATCGCGAACAGGAAGGCGAGCATCGGATTTGTCCGCGACAGGCCGGCGAAATCGCTGATCTGCTCCACCGCCTGGCCGTTGCGCTTCATGGCGAGGATGATCGAGAACGAGCCGAGCGTCATCGCGACGTAGATCACGATGTACATCAGGACGCCCTGCGCCCCTTCGACCGTGCCGGAGGCAAGGCCGACCAGCGCGAAGCCCATATGGCCGATCGAGGAGTAGGCCATCAGGCGCTTGATGTTGGTCTGCCCGATCGCGGCAAAGGAGCCGAGCGCCATCGAGGCGATCGCCACGAACACCAGGATCTGCTGCCACTGCGAGACGATGCCCGGGAATGCGGTCAGCGTGACACGGGTGAAGACGGCGAGCGCTGCCACCTTCGGGGCCGAAGCGAAGAAGGCGGTGACCGGGGTCGGCGCGCCTTCGTAGACGTCAGGCGTCCACATGTGGAACGGCACGGCTGAGACCTTGAAGCAGAGGCCGGCGAGCAGGAAGACCAGGCCGAACACCAGGCCGACATTCGCGATGGTCGCCGCCTGGGCGATGCCGGAGAAGCTGACGGTGCCGGTGAAGCCATAGACCAGCGATGCACCATAGAGCAGCATGCCCGAGGACAGCGCGCCCAGCACGAAATACTTCAGGCCGGCTTCGGTCGACTTGGCGTTGTCGCGGTTCGAGGCCGCCACGACGTAGAGTGCGAGCGACATCAGCTCGAGGCCGAGATAGAGCGAGATCAGGTCGCCGGCCGAGATCAGCACCATCATGCCGAGCGTCGAGAGCAGCACGAGGATGGCGTACTCGAAGATGCGGCGCGACGGATCGGACAGGAACTCGGCCGACAGGATCAGCGTCGCCGCCGAGCCGATCAGCGCCATGATCTTCATGAAGCGGGCGAAGTCGTCGACGATGATGCTGCCGCCGAAGGTCACCTGCTTGCCGGCAGGCTGGGCGTAGACGAGCACGCCGACCACGACCAGGAGCACCACCGCCAGCGAGGTGACGGCGCTGGTCGTCCCCTGCCCGCGATAGGCTCCGAGCATCAGAAGCGCCATCGCGCCGACCGCGAGCACGATCTCGGGCAGCACCGGCGCCAGTTGATAACCTGCAGTCTCAAAGCTCATGGCGATATCCTGACCTGCCCGATCACTGGAGCAGTGCGGCGGCCTTCACGGCCGTCACAGCGGTGTTGTAGTTGTTGACGAGTTGCTGGACCGAGGCGGCCGACATGTCGAGCACCGGCTTCGGATAGACGCCGAACAGGATCGTCAGCGCGATCATCGGGAACAGCGTCACGCATTCGCGCAAGGTGAGATCCTTCATGCTCATCAGCGACGGCTTCACCAGCGCACCGAACACGACCTTGCGGTAGAGCCACAGCGCGTAGGCCGCCGACAGGATGACGCCGAAGGTGGCGAAGAACGCGGTCGGGATCGAGACCTTGAAGGTGCCGAGCAGCGTCATGAACTCGCCGACGAAACCGCTCGTGCCGGGCAGACCGACATTGGCCATGGTGAAGACCATGAAGGTCATGGCATAGAGCGGCATCCGGTTGACGAGGCCGCCATAGGCCGCGATCTCGCGGGTGTGCATGCGGTCGTAGACAATGCCGACGCAGAGGAACAGCGCGCCGGAAACGATGCCGTGCGAGACCATCTGGAACACGCCGCCGGCGACGCCCTGCATGGTGCCGGCGAAGATGCCCATGGTGACGAAGCCCATATGCGCGACCGAGGAGTACGCGATCAGCTTCTTCATGTCCTCCTGCATCAGGGCCACCAGCGAGGTGTAGATGATGGCGATGGCCGAGAGCGTGAAGATCAGCGGCGCGAAGTCGTGCGAGGCCAGCGGGAACATCGGCAGCGAGAAGCGCAGGAAGCCGTAGCCGCCCATCTTCAGCAGGATCGCGGCGAGGACCACCGAGCCCGCGGTCGGTGCCTCGACGTGCGCATCAGGCAGCCAGGTGTGCACCGGCCACATCGGCATCTTCACCGCGAACGAGGCGAAGAAGGCGAGCCAGGCCCAGGTCTGCAACGACCGCGGCACGGCGGTGTGCATTAAGGTCGGGATGTCGGTGGTGCCGCCGTTCCAGTACAGCGCCATGATGGCGAGCAGCATCAGGACCGAGCCGAGGAAGGTGTAGAGGAAGAACTTGAACGAGGCGTAGACCCGGCGCGGACCGCCCCAGATGCCGATGATCAGGAACATCGGGATCAGGCCGCCCTCGAAGAACAGGTAGAACAGCACGAGATCAAGCGCCGAGAAGGTGCCGATCATCAGCGTTTCCAGAATCAGGAACGCCATCATGTATTCGCGCACCCGGTTCGTGATCGCCTTCCAGCTCGCGATGATGCAGAACGGCATCACGGCGGTGGTCAGGATCAGCAGCGGCAGCGAGATGCCGTCGACGCCCATGTGGTACGTGATGCCGGTGGCGAGCCAGCTCGCCTTCTCGACGAACTGGAAGTCGGCGCTGGAGGGATCGAAGCGCATCACCAGGATCACCGACACCGCGAAGGTGATCAGCGTGGTCCACAGCGCGATCCAGCGCGAGTTGCGCTTGGCCGCCTCGTCGTCGCCGCGGCTGAGATAGACGATCAGCGCGCCGACCAGTGGCAGGAAGGTGGTGACCGAAAGGATGGGCCAGGTTGTCATTTACTGGCCTCCAAAGCCGAACATGAACCAGGTGATCAGGCCGGCGGCACCGATCAGCATGGCGAACGCATAGTGATAGAGATAGCCGGTCTGGAGCTTCACGACGTTGCGGGTGACGTCCAGCACGCGGGCGGAGACGCCATCGGGACCGAGGCCGTCGATGATGAAGCCGTCGCCCTTCTTCCAGAGCTGGTAGCCGATCCACTTCGCCGGACGGACGAAGATGAGGTCGTAGAGCTCGTCGAAGTACCATTTGTTGAGCAGGAAATGGTACAGCATCGGCTGCTCTGCGGCGAGCCGAACGGGGATGTAGGGCCGGCGGATGTAGAACAGGTACGACACCAGGAAGCCCAGCACCATCATCACCGTCGGCAGGAAGGCGATGGTCTCGGGGATGTGGTGCATCTCCTCGATGATGTGCGGGTTCATCTTCACGGACTCGCGGAAGAACTCCTCGACGCCGTGACCGGCGAACAGCTCCTTGAACGGGAAGCCCGCGACGATCGAGCCGACCGCGAGCACGCCGATCGGGACCAGGATCCAGAGCGGGGCCTCGTGCGCGGCTTCGTAATGATGCTCGTCATGCGGCTCGCCGTGGAAGGTCTTGAAGATCAGGCGCCAGGAGTAGAACGAGGTCAGGCCGGCGGCGACGACCGTCATCAGGAAGCCGTACACCGCGAACGGATTGTGCGAGGCGTAGGCAGACTCGATGATCGCGTCCTTGGAGAAGTAGCCGGCGGTGAGCGGGAAGCCGGTCAGCGCCAGCGTGCCGACCACCATCACCGCGTAGGTGTAGGGGATCTTGCGCCAGAGGCCGCCCATGTTGCGGATGTCCTGCTCATGGTGCATCGCGTAGATCACCGAGCCGGAGCCTAAGAACAACAGCGCCTTGAAGAAGGCGTGCGTGAACAGGTGGAACATGCCGACCGAATAGGCCCCTGCTCCCATCGCCACGAACATGTAGCCGAGCTGCGAACAGGTCGAATAGGCGACGATGCGCTTGATGTCGTTCTGCACGAGGCCGATGGTCGCCGCGAAGAACGCGGTGGTGGCGCCGAAGAACATCACGACGGCCTGCGCGGTGGGGGCGAGCTCGAACAGCGGCGACAGGCGCGCCACCATGAACACGCCCGCGGTGACCATGGTCGCGGCGTGGATCAGCGCCGAGACCGGGGTCGGGCCTTCCATCGCGTCCGGCAACCAGGTGTGCAGCAGGAACTGCGCCGACTTGCCCATCGCGCCCATGAACAGCAAGAGGCAGGTCAGGGTCAGCGCGTCGGCGTGCCAGCCGAGGAAGTTGATGGTCTTGCCGGTCAGGCCCGGCGCGGCGTGGAAGATGGTCTCGAAATCGGTCGAGCCGACCAGCATGAAGATCGCGAAGATGCCGAGCGCGAAACCAAAGTCGCCGACGCGGTTGACCACGAAGGCCTTGATCGCAGCCGCGTTCGCCGAGGGCTTCTGGTACCAGAAGCCGATCAGCAGGTAGCTGGCGAGACCCACGCCTTCCCAGCCGAAGAACAGCTGGACCAAATTGTCCGCGGTCACCAGCATGAGCATGGCGAAGGTGAACAGGCTGAGATAGCCGAAGAAGCGCGGCCGGTACGGGTCCTCGTCCATGTAGCCGATGGAATAGAGGTGCACGAGCGAGGACACGGTCGTCACGACCACCAGCATCACCGCGGTGAGCGTGTCGACACGGAGCGTCCACGAGACCTGGAGATCGCCGGAGAAGATGAAGGGCAGCAGCTGGACCCGGCCGTCGTGGTGCATGAAGCCGACATCGACCAGCGTCATCCAGGACAGCGCAGCCGCGACGAACAGCAGTCCGGTGGTGATCAGCTCGGCAGCGCGCGAGCCCGCCGCCGCCGGCTCGACCGGGCCGTGGCCGTGGTCGTCGTGGGCGTCATCGTGATGACTCTCGTGAATGACGGAGGCATCCTCGCCGATCGTGTCGGACGCATGGGCGTGCGCGCCAGGACCGTGATCATGGCCGTGATCACCGTGATGCTCGACCTCGTCACCCGAGGGGTTGCGGGCATGCGCGCCGACCAGGGAGATGAGCCCGGCCAGAATGGCGCCCAGCAGGGGCAGGAAAACGATTGCCTGAACCATTTGAGAGCTCAGCCCTTCATCAGATTGACGTCCTCAACCGCGATCGAGCCGCGGTTGCGGAAATAGACCACCAGGATGGCGAGACCGATCGCGGCTTCCGCCGCGGCCACGGTCAAGACCAGCAGCGCGAAGACCTGGCCGACGATGTCGCCGAGGAAGGTCGAGAACGCCACGAGGTTGATGTTGACCGAGAGCAGGATCAGCTCGATCGACATCAGGATGACGATGATGTTCTTGCGGTTCAGGAAGATGCCGAGGATCCCGAGCGTGAACAGGATCGCGCCGACCGCCAGATAATGCCCGAGCCCGATCGTCATTTCACCCACTCCGCCGCATCGGCGTCCGAGAGCCCCTGCCCCGACGCCACCTTGCGCATCGCCATCGCCATGTCGGGCGTGCGTGCGTTCTGAACATTGATGTCCTGCCGCTTCACGCTCGCCTTGTGGCGCAGCGTCAGCACGATGGCGCCGATCATGGCGACCAGGAGCACCATGCCCGCGAGCTGGAAGTAGTGGATGTACTTCGTATAGAGCACGAGCCCGAGCGCCTCGGTGTTGGAGACGTTGGCCGGGATCGCCGCCGTGATCGTCTTGGAGACGCCGGGATTGATGACCCAGAAGCCGACGGTGAGCAGCAGCTCGAACATGAAGATGCCGCCGATCACGAGGCCGACCGGCAGGTACTGGATGAAGCCTTCGCGCAGCTCGAGGAAGTCGACGTCGAGCATCATGATCACGAACAGGAACAGCACCGCGACGGCGCCGACATAGACGACGATCAGGATCATCGCGAGGAATTCGGCGCCCATCAGCACGAACAGGCCGGACGCGTTGACGAAGGCCAGGATCAGGTACAGCACGGAGTGCACGGGATTGCGCGAGACAATCACCATCACCGCCGAGGCGACGCAGACGCCGGCGAACAGATAGAAGAACAGCGCGGGAAGGATCATGCCCTCACCTCACCGGTACGGCGCGTCGAGCTCGATCGCTTTCGCGATCTCGCGTTCCCAGCGGTCGCCGTTGGCGAGCAGCTTGGCCTTGTCATAGAACAGTTCCTCGCGGGTCTCGGTCGCGAACTCGAAGTTCGGACCTTCGACGATGGCGTCGACCGGACAGGCCTCCTGGCAGAGGCCGCAATAGATGCACTTCACCATGTCGATGTCGTAGCGCACGGTGCGGCGCGTGCCGTCGTTGCGGCGCGGACCGGCCTCGATGGTGATGGCCTGCGCCGGGCAGACCGCTTCGCACAGCTTGCAGGCGATGCAGCGCTCTTCGCCGTTCGGATAGCGGCGCAGCGCATGCTCGCCGCGGAAGCGCGGCGAGATCGGGCCCTTCTCGAACGGATAGTTCAGCGTCGGCTTCGGCTGGAAGAAATAGCGCATGGCGAGGAAGAACGCCGAGACGAATTCCGACAGCAGAAGCGAGCGTGCAGTGGCGTTGATGTTGATACCCATGGCGGGGCCCTCACTTCGGCGCGATGCCGGCGAAGTGCAGCACACCGGCCACCACGATCACCATTGCCAGCGAGATCGGCAGGAACACCTTCCAGCCGAGACGCATCAGTTGATCGTAGCGGTAGCGCGGCACGATCGCCTTCGCCATCGCGAACAGGAAGAACATGAAGAACAGTTTCAGCGCAAACCAGATGATCCCCGGCACCCAGTTGAAGGGCGGCAGGTCGACCGGCGGCAGCCAGCCTCCGAGGAACAGGATGGTCGCCATCGCGCACATCGTGACGATCGCGACGTATTCGCCGAGCATGAACAGCAGGTACGGCGTCGAGCCGTACTCGACCATGAAGCCGGCGACGAGCTCGGATTCCGCCTCGACGAGGTCGAAGGGCGGACGGTTGGTTTCCGCCAGCGCCGAGACGTAGAACACCACGAACATCGGGAACAGCGGCCAGACATACCAGTTCAGGATCGTGAGCTGCGGCAGACCGATCAGGCTGGCAAGGCCGCGGGCATGCTGGGCCTCGACCACGGCCGAGAGGTTCAGCGTGCCGGCGCAGAGCAGCACCGTGATGATGACGAAGCCGATCGAGACTTCATACGACACCATCTGCGCCGCCGAGCGCAGTGCGGCGAGGAAGGGATATTTCGAGTTCGACGACCAGCCGGCCATGATGATGCCGTAGATCGACAGCGACGAGATCGCGAAGATGAAGAGGATGCCGACATTGATGTCGGAGATCACCCAGCCGAGATTGGTCGGGATCACCGCCCAGGCCGCGAGCGCGAGCACGCACGACACCAGCGGCGCCAGCAGGAACACGCCCTTGTTGGCGCCGGCCGGGATGATCGGCTCCTTCAGCACGAACTTCAGAAGGTCCGCGAAGGATTGCAGCAGGCCCCAGGGGCCGACCACGTTCGGGCCGCGGCGGATCTGCACCGCCGCCCAGATCTTGCGGTCGGCGAGCAGGATGTAGGCGATCGCCACCAGGAGGACGACGAGCACCAGCACGCTCTCCGCGACCATGATGATCAGCGGCCAGAGGAAACCGGTCCAGAATGCGCTTTCAAAGAATTCCATCAGATCACGCTCACTCCGCTGCGGTCAGCATCTGCCCGGAGGCAAGCCGCGAGCACTCCGCCATCACGGCGGACGCACGCGCGATTGGGTTGGTCAAATAGAAGTCCTCGATGGCCGGCTTGAACGGCGCCTTCTCGGGCGAGCCGCCCTTCCCCGCCAGCTTCTTGATCTGGTCGGCGGAGCCGGCCTCGATCTGGTCGAGCCGGATCAGATGCGGCACGGTCTTGAAGATCGCCTGGCGCAGCGCGGCAAGCGAGTCGTAACCCAGCTTCTTGCCGAGCGCCTCCGACAGGGCGCGGATGATCGCCCACTCCTCGCGGGCTTCGCCCGGCGGGAACGCGGCGCGGCCCGTCATCTGCACGCGGCCCTCGGTGTTGACGTAGATCGCGGACTTCTCGGTGTAGGCGGCGGCCGGCAGGATCACGTCGGCGCGGTGCGCGCCGCGATCGCCATGGGTGCCAATATAGACGACGAAGGTGCCGTCCGGCGCCTTGATCTCGTCGGCCCCGAGCAGGAACAAGAGGTCGAGCGTGCCGAACGTCGTCATCTGTGCGGCGTTGAGGCCGCCCTTACCGGCGACAAAGCCGATATCGAGCGCGCCGACGCGCGAGGCGGTCTCGTGCAGCACGCCAAAGCCGTTCCAGCCCTCCTTCACCGCGCCGACGTCGAGCGCGAGCTTGGCGGCGGCGGCCAGAATGGCGGCACCGTCGTGACGCGAGGCCGCGCCCGCGCCGACCAGGATGATCGGGTTCTTGGCGTTCTTCAGCACGTCCATGAAGGAGTGCCTGCCCGCCGCGAGCTCACCGAGCGTCTCGGTGCCCGCACCAAGGTGGTCATAATCGTAGGTCAGGTCGGCCTTGGCGCCGATCACGCCGACCTTGAAGCCGCCGGCGCGCCAGCGCTTGCGGATGCGGGCGTTGAACACGGCCGCCTCTTTGCGCGGATTGGCGCCGATGATGAGCAGCGCATCGGCCTTCTCGACGCCGGCCAATGTCGGGTTGAAGATGTAGGTGCCGCGGCCGAGCGCGGGATCGAAGGCGTCGCCGCCCTGCACCGCCAGATTGCTAGAGCCGAACTTGGCGAGCAGGTCCTTGAGCGCGAACATCTCCTCGACACCGGCGAGATCGCCGGCGATCGCGCCGATGCGCTTGCCGTCGGTGCGGCCCGCCTTGGAAGCGATCGCGGCGAAGGCCTCCTGCCAGCTCGCCGCGCGCAGCTTGCCGGCCTCGCGGATATAGGGCCGGTCGAGGCGCTGGGTGCGCAGGCCGTCGACGATGTGGCGGGTCTTGTCGGAGATCCACTCCTCGTTCACGGCCTCGTTGATGCGCGGCAACACGCGCATCACCTCGCGGCCGCGGGTGTCGACGCGGATCGCCGATCCCAGACCGTCCATGACGTCGATCGACTGGGTCTTGCCGAGTTCCCACGGGCGCGCGGCAAAGGCATAGGGCTTCGAGGTCAGCGCACCCACCGGGCAGATGTCGACGAGATTGCCCTGCAATTCCGACGTCAGCGCGTGCTCGAGATAGGTCGTGATCTCCATGTCCTCGCCACGGCCAGTGGCGCCCATCTCGGGCGCGCCGGCGACTTCCGCCGAGAAGCGGACGCAGCGCGTGCACTGGATGCAGCGGTTCATCGAGGTCTTGACCAGCGCGCCGAGATATTTGTCCTCGACCGCGCGCTTGTTCTCGGCGAAGCGGCTGGTGTCGACACCATAGCCCATCGCCTGGTCCTGCAGATCGCACTCGCCGCCCTGGTCGCAGATCGGGCAGTCCAGCGGATGGTTGATCAGAAGGAATTCCATCACGCCTTCGCGCGCCTTCTTCACCATCGGCGAACGCGTGGAGATTTCCGGCGGCTCGCCCTTGGGACCCGGACGGCAGTCGCGCACGCCCCAGGCGCAGCTCGCGACCGGCTTCGGGCCGCCCTTCACCTCGACGAGGCACATCCGGCAGTTGCCGGCGATCGACAGGCGCTCGTGATAGCAGAAGCGCGGAATCTCGGCGCCGGCCGCCTCGCACGCCTGAAGCAGCGTGAACTCGGCGGGGACATCGATCTCTTTGCCGTCGATGATGAGCTTGGTCATGTCTCTTACTCCGCCGCGACCATGTTCACGGGATCGCGGACGCCGATATCGTCGATGTCGGCCTTGTGCGAATACTGGTCGATGCGCGCTTCGATCTCATGACGGAAATGCGCGATCAGGCCCTGGATCGGCCAGGCCGCTGCGTCGCCGAGCGCGCAGATGGTGTGGCCTTCGACCTGCTTGGTCACTTCCAGCAGCATGTCGATCTCGCGCTTGTGCGCGCGGCCTTCGGCCATGCGGGTGAGCACGCGCCACATCCAGCCCGTGCCCTCGCGGCACGGCGTGCATTGGCCGCAGCTCTCATGCTTGTAGAAATAGGAGATGCGGGCGATGGCGCGGATCAGGTCGGTGGACTTGTCCATCACGATCACGGCCGCGGTGCCGAGGCCCGAGCGCAGCTTGCTCAAGCTGTCGAAATCCATCGGCGTGTCGATGATCTGCTCGGCCGGCACCATGCGCACCGACGAGCCGCCGGGGATCACGGCCTTGAGGTTGACCCAGCCGCCACGGATGCCGCCGCAATGCTTCTCGATCAGCTCACGGAACGGAATGCCCATGGCCTCTTCGACGTTACAGGGCCGCTCGACATGGCCGGAGATGCAGAACAGCTTCGTGCCGACATTGTTCGGACGGCCGATGCCGGCAAACCAGGCCGCGCCGCGGCGCAGGATGTCCGGCGCAACCGCGATCGACTCGACGTTGTTGACGGTGGTCGGGCAGCCGAACAGGCCGACGTTGGCCGGGAACGGCGGCTTCAGGCGCGGCTGGCCCTTCTTGCCTTCGAGGCTTTCGAGCAGCGCAGTCTCTTCGCCGCAGATGTAAGCGCCGGCGCCGTGGGCGACATAGATGTCGAACGGCCAGCCGTTGACGTTGTCCTTGCCGACCAGCTTGGCGTCATAGGCCTGGTCGATCGCGGCCTGAAGATGCTCGCGCTCGCGGATGAACTCGCCGCGGACATAGATGTAGCAGGTGTGCGCGTTCATCGCGCAGCTCGCGATCAGGCAGCCCTCGATCAACAGATGCGGATCGTGCCGCATGATCTCGCGATCCTTGCAGGTGCCGGGCTCGGACTCGTCGGCGTTGACGACGAGATAGCTCGGCCGGCCGTCGGTCGATTCCTTCGGCATGAAGGACCATTTCAGACCGGTCGGGAAGCCGGCGCCACCGCGGCCGCGCAGGCCCGAGGCCTTCATCTCGTTGATGATCCAGTCGCGGCCCTTGTCGATGATATTCTTCGTACCATCCCAGGCGCCGCGACGCCGCGCGCCCTCGAGCCCCCAATCGTGGAGGCCGTAGAGGTTCTTGAAGATGCGATCCTTGTCCTCGAGCATTTCAGTGCTTTCCGATCAACGGTTGGCTTGCTTGTAGGCAAGCCCGGCGGCGCAGACGCCAAACGTCAGCGCCCAGAGCAGGCTGGATTCCAGCGACGCGTTCAGGCTGAAACGCTGAAGCAGGAAGATGAAGGCGGCCGCCACGGCGGCATGCATTGCGATGAAGCCCCACTTCTTCATGGCACCGCTCCCCTCGACCGAAGGCTGCGAGAGATCACGCATCAGGTGATCTCCTTCAGCGTGGTCGGCCCGGTGATCGGCGCCGAGAACTGGCGGCCGTTCTGCGGACCGGGCTTGGGCGGATTGCCCGACGCGAAACCGTCGAGCACCTTGCCGAAGCTTTCCTTGGTCAGGTCCTCATAGGTGTCCTTGCCGATCAGCACCATCGGCGCGTTCACACAGGCGCCCAGACACTCAACCTCTTCCCAGCTGAAATTGCCGTCCTTGGAGAGATGGAAGGGCTCGTGATGGATGCGATGCTCGCAGACGTGGATGAGGTCCTCGGCGCCGCGCAGGCGGCACGGCGTGGTGCCGCAGACCTGGACGTGGGCCTTCTTGCCGACGGGCGCGAGCTGGAACATCGTGTAGAAGGTCGCAACCTCCAGCACGCGGATATAGGGCATGTCGAGCAGGTCGGCGACCACGCGGATGGCGGCTTCCGACACCCAGCCTTCGTTCTGCTCCTGGACGCGCCAGAGGATCGCAATCACCGCGGAAGCCTGGCGGCCGGCCGGATATTTCGCGATCTGCTGCTTGGCGAATGCGAGGTTCTCCTCCGTGAACGCAAAGCTCGCGGGCTGGACTTCCTTCGGTGCTAATCGGCGAACGGACATCTCTTATCTCTCACTGCATACGGCGCACGGTTTTGGCATTCAGGGCATCGATCCTGTCCTGCCAGAACGCGCTTGCGGTGCCGAAAACGTTGTAGCCGACGTGGGTCGAGACCTTGATGCGGTCGAGGATCGACAGCTCGGTCACGGTCTCCATCCGGTTGCTGCGCGGATCGAACACGATCAGCTTCAGCGGAGTCTGCTCGAGGATGTAGCGCGACACCGAATGGGAGCGGTCGCTGCCGTGCTCCTCGCACATGATGACGCTGTCGGCCTCAAGCAGCCGGGCGCCGCCCTTGATCGCCTCGATCTCGACGCCCTCGACGTCGAGCTTGATCAGGTATTTGCCGGTGCCCGCGACCTTGCCGTCGTCGATCAGGTTGTCGAGCGCGAGAACCGGCACTTCCTCGCCGCCATCAGAGGGATCGCCGGCGATGCTGAAGGCTTCGTGCTTGGTGCCTGACAGGCGCGCGGTGCCGCGCGTTGCGCCGATCGCGCACTTCATGGTCTCGAAGCGATTGCCGTTGACGCGGGCATTGTTGGCGAGCTTCGGATAGTTCTGGCCCGACGGCTCGATCGCGATCGCCTTGTGCGAACCGAACGTCTTGCTCGACACCAGCACCGACCAGTAGCCGTAGTTCGCGCCGCAATCGAGCAGCGTGTAGTCGACGTCGACGCTATCGGCGAACAGCAGCTCGAGCTCGTCCTCATAGTTGTACGAGCGGTTGAGCAGCTTGCTCCAATAGCCGTCGCCATAGGGAAACTCGAACACGGCGTCGGGGTTGAGCCTGATCGCGATGTTGCGCTCCGGCAGCGTCTTGCGCAGCAGATTGGCGCAGGCGTTGTAACCCATGTGCGAGAAGTGCGAGGAGATCTTCGATCCCGTCACCAGCGCCAAGGCAGCCGTCCGCTCCCACAGGTTGGCCCCTTCAAGGGCCCCCGAGGCACGGTCAAACTGAATTGGCGCCTGCGCCATCACCGATCGACCTCTCCGAACACGATGTCGAGCGAGCCGAGGATCGCCGAGACGTCGGCGAGCAGATGGCCGCGGCAGATGTGGTCCATCGCCTGCAGATGGGCAAAGCCCGGCGCGCGGATCTTGCACTTGTAGGGCTTGTTGGTGCCGTCGGAGACGAGATAGACGCCGAACTCGCCCTTGGGCGCCTCGACCGCGGCGTAGACCTCGCCGGCCGGCACGTGAACGCCTTCGGTGTAGAGCTTGAAGTGGTGGATCAGCGCTTCCATCGAGCGCTTCATCTCGCCACGGCGCGGCGGCGCAACCTTGTTGTCGGCGACGACGACGGGCCCCTTCCCGTCGGCTGCGTTCAACTTCTGGATGCACTGCTTCATGATGCGCACGGACTGGCGCATCTCTTCCATGCGGATCAGGTAGCGGTCGTAACAGTCGCCGTTCTTGCCGATCGGAATGTCGAAATCCATCTCGGCGTAGCACTCATAGGGCTGCGACTTGCGCAGGTCCCAGGCCGCGCCCGAGCCGCGGACCATCACGCCCGAGAAACCCCACGCCCAGGCTTCCTTCAGCGGCACCACGCCGATGTCGACGTTGCGCTGCTTGAAGATGCGGTTGGCGGTGAGCAGCCGGTCGAGATCGTCGACCACTTTCAGGAACGGATCGCACCAGGCCTCGATGTCGTCGACCAGCTTCTGCGGCAAATCCTGATGCACGCCGCCGACGCGGAAGAAGGCTGCGTGCATGCGGCTGCCCGAGGCGCGCTCGTAGAACACCATCAACTTCTCGCGCTCTTCGAAGCCCCACAGCGGCGGGGTCAGCGCGCCGACGTCCATCGCCTGCGTGGTGACGTTGAGAAGGTGAGAGAGGATGCGGCCGATCTCGCAATAGAGCACGCGGATCAGTTGGCCGCGGCGCGGCACCTCGATGCCAAGCAGCTTTTCAGCGGCGAGGCAGAAGGCGTGCTCCTGGTTCATCGGCGCGACGTAGTCGAGCCGGTCGAAATACGGGATCGCCTGCAGATAGGTCTTCTGCTCGATCAGCTTTTCGGTGCCGCGGTGGAGCAGGCCAATATGGGGGTCGACGCGGGCGACGATTTCGCCATCCAATTCGAGCACAAGACGCAAAACGCCATGCGCCGCCGGATGCTGCGGTCCAAAGTTGATCGTAAAGTTGCGAAGCTGTTCAGGTTGCTCGTTCATGATCAGGCCTTCGGTCCTGCCTTCTCGTCACCGGGAAGCGGATAGTCCGCCCCTTCCCACGGCGAGAGGAAATCGAACTTGCGGAATTCCTGGTTGAGCCGGACGGGCTCGTACACCACGCGCTTCTCCTGGTCGTCGTAGCGGACCTCGAGGAAGCCGGTGAGCGGAAAGTCCTTGCGCAGCGGATGGCCCTCGAAACCGTAGTCGGTGAGGATGCGGCGCATGTCGGGATGGCCGACGAAGAACACGCCGTAGAGGTCGTAGGCCTCGCGCTCGAACCAGTCGGCACCGGGGAATTCGTCGATCAGCGACGGAACCTGCGTGGTCTCGTCGGCGGCAACGCGCAGCCGGATCCGCGTGTTCAGGGTCGGTGACAGGAAGTGATAGATCACGTCGAAGCGCTTCTCGCGCGAGGGATAATCGACCGCCGTGATGTCGGTGATGTTGACGAAACGGCAGTTCGGATCGTCGCGGAGGTGCTTGACCGCCTCGACGATCTTGCTGGCCTCGACATCAACCGTGAGCTGGTTGAAGGCCACCGTGTGACCGGTGGCGGCGCCCGGAAGCGCGCTAACGATCGTTTGCCCAAGGGCGTCGAGCTTGCCGTCGTCCATGACGTAAAACCTTAGCGTTCGATGGTGCCGGTGCGCCGGATCTTCTTCTGGAGCAGCAGCACGCCGTAGAGCAGCGCTTCCGCCGTGGGCGGGCAGCCCGGCACGTAGATGTCGATCGGCACGATGCGGTCGCAGCCGCGCACGACCGAGTAGGAATAGTGATAGTAGCCGCCGCCATTGGCGCAGGAGCCCATCGAGATGACGTAGCGCGGCTCGGGCATCTGGTCGTAAACCTTGCGCAGCGCCGGCGCCATCTTGTTGGTCAGCGTGCCCGCGACGATCATCACATCGGACTGGCGCGGCGAGGCACGCGGGGCGAAGCCGAAGCGCTCGACGTCGTAGCGCGGCATCGACACCTGCATCATCTCGACGGCGCAGCAGGCGAGACCGAAGGTCATCCACATCAAGGAGCCGGTGCGGGCCCAGGTGATGAGGTCGTCGGTCGCGGCCACGAAGAAGCCCTTGTCGGACAGCTCGTGATTGACCTCGAGGAAGAACGGATCATTGGCCCCGACCGGCTTGCCGGTCGACGGATCCAGAATGCCCTTGGGGGCCGGCGCTACGACCGGACCGGCGGACGATGCAGGGTTCAATCCCATTCGAGTGCCCCTTTCTTCCATTCATAGGCGAACCCGACCGTCAGCACGGCGAGGAACACCACCATGGACCAGAAGCCGGTCGCGCCAAGCTTGCCGAACGCCACCGCCCAGGGAAACAGGAACGCCACCTCGAGGTCGAAGATGATGAAGAGGATGGCGACCAGATAGAAGCGGACGTCGAACTTCATGCGGGCGTCGTCGAAGGCGTTGAAACCGCACTCATACGCCGACAGCTTTTCCGGGTCCGGCTGCTGGAACGCCACGATGAAGGGCGCGATCAGCAGCACCAGGCCGATGAGGCCTGCTACCCCTATAAAAACGACGAGTGGAAGATAGTTCTGTAAGATGCCGCTCATTGACGAGCCCTTTTTCCCGCAGCCTCGGGACAGCCACGGATTCGTCCGATTTGGAATTATTCTGAGCCTTAGCGCAGTGCACCAATGGGCGCAAGACACGCTCTATTTAGGCCCTTTTGCCGCCCCCTGAACCGTGGAAACCCCGGAATCACCCCGCGGCTGGTATGGAGCAGATCGACCGCCCCAGCAAGGGCGATCCCGCTCAGTTCACGCGCGCTCGGCGGTGACGTCCGCTGCTGGAGAGGCTCACTCTATTTAGGCCGCGACGCAGCAAAATCCAGCTGACAACGGCGACAGGCGCCCCCACCGTCACCCAGGCGACATATTGGCCGAGCTCGCCCCAGAGCAGCGCGGCCAAGAGGCCGGTGATGGTCGCAGCCGCGAGCAGGATAGGTGCAGCAAAGACACGTATCCACAGGCGCGAACGGTCAGAGGAGCCATGCATCACGACGGGACCGGGGCTCGTCTGGCGAATGCGTCGGACTTGGCAGACACGCGCTTGCGCCGGCGCGCCAGCCAGAGATAGAGGCCGCTGCCGATTACAACGATAGTGAGCAAGTCGAGCGCGGCCCAGATCGCCTTGAGCGGCATTCCGCCATAATCGCCGAAATGCAGCGGCTGCGAGATCAGGAGCGCTTGGAGATAGAGCGGCAGCGCCCGGCTGTCGGCCACCTCTCCGGTCTCGCCATCGAGCAGCACCGGCTTGAGCAGCCGCGCCGTCAGCGCGGTGTCGCCGCGCATGAAGGCGGCGAAATGATGCGAGGATGTGAACGGCGTGCCCGGAAACGCGATGAAGGCGATCTCCATGCCGGGCGCCGTCTGTCTGGCGCGCGCAATGACGTCATCGAGCGAGGCCAGATGCGTCGGCGGCGGCTTGCCGGCATAGGGCGCGACCATGCTGGCGAGCTCGTTCGCCTTCCACTGGCCCAGCATCAGCTCGGCCCAGGTGTTGATGACGCCGGTCAAGCCCACCACCAGCGCCCAAGCGACGGTCACGACCCCGATCAGATTGTGCCAGTCGAGCCACCGCACGCGGCGCGAGGCGCTGTCACGGATGGTGGCAAAGCGTAGGCGGCGGGTGAACGGCCAGTACAGCACCACGCCGGAGGCGATGGCGATCGCGAACAGCAGGCCCATCCCGCCGAGGAACAGCTTGCCGGGCTGGCCGGCAAACATGTCGGTGTGCAGCTTGAGCATGATCAGCATCGGCCCGCCCCCGACCGGTCCGAGCAGCTTTGTCGAGACCGCGTCGAAGGCGCGCACCGTCGCGTTGTCAGGCAGCCCGTCGACGGCGCTGTTGGTGAAGGCGGTGACGATCCCGGGCTCGTCCTTGTCCCAGGAGATATATTGCAGCACGCGGCCGGGATCGGCGGCGAGCGCAGCGTCGGCGACGGCTTGACCCGTCGCGCGCGCTGCGCCCGCATGAGCTTCGGGCTGGGGGGCGTAGCCCAGGAGCTCATCGATCTCGTGATGGAAGATCAGCGGCAGGCCGGTCAGGCAGAGCAGCAGCAGGAACACGGTCGAGATCAGGCTGGTCCAGGTGTGGACCACAGACCAGAGCCTGACCGTGCGTGCCTTCACGAGACCCTCCCCTCGCCTACCATTGGTAGGAGACGCTGGCGGTGACGCGTCGGCGGTCGCCGTAGAAGCAGGACGTCGGCGACGCGCAGCTCGCGACGTAGATCTTGTCGGTCAGGTTGATCACGTTGAGAGCCGTGCGCCAGTTCTGCCACTCGTAGTGGAGCGCGAGATCGCCGAGCACGACAGCGGGAACCTCAAGCGTATTGGCGGGGTCGGCCCAGGAGGAGCCGATATAGCGAACGCCGCCGCCGAAACCAAATCCGGCAAGCGGACCATCCTTGAAGGTGTAGTCCGCCCAGCCCGAGACCAGCAGTTCCGGCGTGTTGGTCGGGGTCTTGCCCACCAACGATGGATCGAGATCCCTGGAGTTGAAGAGATGATAGGCGGTGAACGCGCCGATCAGCTTCAGCTCCCTGGTGGCGTTGGCCACCGCCTCGAGCTCGATGCCGCGCGAGGTCACCTCGCCGGTCTGGTTCTGCAACACCGGGATGATGCCCGGCGCTGTCGTCGTCACATTTTGACGGACCAGATCGAAGGCCGAAGCCGTGAAGTAGCCATCGAACCCCGTTGGCGCGACCTTCACACCGATTTCAGCCTGCTTGCCTGTTTCCGGCAGGAACAGCCGGTTTTGTGCATTGAGGCCGATGATCGGATTGTAGCTCGTCGAGTAGGAGACGTAGGGCGCGATGCCGTTGTCGAAATTGTAGATCAGGCCGGCCCGGCCGCTGAACCTGCTGTCGTCGCGGCTGTCGACGGTGGCACCGGTAAAGCGGTTGTCCTGGGTGGTCTCGACCCAATCGTTGCGGCCACTCAGCACCAGCGTGAAATTGCCGAGCTTCATCTGATCCTGAAGATAGGTACCAGCCTGCTTCTGGGTGATCCGGAAGTTTCGGAACGGATCGCCCGCAAACGGAATATCGCTCAACCCGTAGGCAGGGTTGAAGATGCTGATCGGGGGCACGCCGCCCCCAAAAAGCTGGTAGTCGTCGATCTGGTAGCCCTTGAGGTCCACGCCGAACAGCATCGTGTGCTTCAACTGACCGGTGTCGAAGCGATACTCCAGCTGGTTGTCGAGATCGGCCTGGTTGGCCGTGTTCTTCGCATACCAATTGTAGCGATTGAGAGTGGCCGCTGCCTGGTTGCCAAAGTCATTGCCGACGTAGCCGCGATAAGTCACGTCGAGGTGGGCAAAGCGCGCGTTCTGCCGGAACGTCAGGTCATCGGTGAGATTGCGCTCGAACCGGTAGCCGAGCATCTCCTGCTCGCGCGTGAACTTGTCGACGCTGGGATCCCCGGCGAAGAAGCTGGTCGGAATCTTGCCGAACGAGGCATTGGTGACGGTGCCGACATAAGGCAGGAAGTTGATGCCGCGCGTATCCTGCCGCGAGGCCGAGGCCAGCACCGTGAACGTGGTGTCGGCATCCGGCTTCCAGGTGAAGGACGGCGCGATGAAGTAATTGTTGTCGGGCGTGAAATTGACCTGCGTCGGGCCGTTCTGCACCTGGCCGACGACGCGGTAGAACAGCTTGCCGTCCTGTTTGCCATCTTGGGACTGCGTCGCCACCGGCCCGCCGAAATCGAAGCCGACATAGGCGTTGCCGAAATTGTTCACGCCGGTCTCGACATAGCGGATCGGCTCAGCCGGCGGCATCTTGCTGATGACGTTGACGATGCCGCTCGGGCTCGATCCGCCGTAGAGCACTGCCGACGGGCCGCGCAGCACTTCGACGCGCTCCATGTTGGGCGTCTGGAGCTTCCAGCTCGCATACGAGGTGTAGAACAGCTGCATGCCGTCGAGGAACAGCCCGACGTCGTCCGACTTGAAGCCGCGGATCAGCCACCAGTCGTTACGAGTGTCCGCGCCGAAAGTGCCGGCGCGCACGCCGGCCGTGTAGCGCAGGGCCTCGTCGAGCTTGTTCGGCTTCTGGTCGCGGATCTGCTCCGCGCCGATCACCGACACCGACTGCGGCGTCTCCATGATCGGTGTGTTGGTCTTGGTGCCGGACGAGCTGCGACGCGCGACATAACCATGCACCGGACCAAACGGCGTCTCGACGACGCCGACATTGCGCTGCGGTTGCTGATTGGTTCGATTGGCGGTCTGCACCGATCGCGGCGCGCGGCGCTGGGGGGCCGCGGCCGCGCGGCGGCGCTGTTCCGGTGCTGCAACGGTCACCGGCGGCAGGTTCTGCGCCCCACTCTGCGTGGACGATTGCGCAAGCGATGCATGCGGTACCAAAACCCAAGCGGATGCGGTCGCCAGCACGGCCGACCGCAGCATTCCAAGACTGTCCAACGCGCCACCCAGAAGCTGCATGTTTGATGCGTCATGCCGCCGATCGCCGCGCGGCATGCGCTTGCGGCGACGCTTATGTGAGCGCGCGTGAATTCCCTAATTGAAAGGCTCTTAGAAGGAGTCCAATCCGGATCCAGCGTTTCCGGATGTTTCCGCGCGCTCAGCGCGCTCCTTTTTCGGCTTCGAGCATTTTCTCGGCGGCGGCCGTGAGGCGATCGATCTGCTCCAGCAGCGTCTCGAGCTCCTTCGGGCTCAACTGGTCCAACAATTGGCGATTGCGCTCCTGCGCGCCTTCGACGATCGCATCATGCGCGGCGAGGCCTGCCGCGGTCAGCGAGATCAGCACCTCGCGGCTGTCTTTCGGGTTTGCCAATTTCGCGATCAGCTTGCGCGACAACAGATTGGCGAGCGCGCGGCTGATCTGCCCCTTGTCCTGGCCGACAGCCTCGGCGAGCCGCGCCACGCTCATCGGCGGACGGCGACCGAGCGAGGCGACGAGTCCGAACTCGACCGAGGACAATCCGGTGAGGCGCTTATAGCGCAGGATGGCGCCGCGCTTGAGCAGGTTGGCGAGCACCATCAGCCGCGACGACAGCATCGCGGTGATCGGCGCCTCCGAGTGGCTTTCGTCCGCATCGGACGACGCACGCCCGGCCCTGCTCGTTGTCTGACTCATGGTCCACCTCTGCCAAGAAAGCCAGGGCGTGCCAAGTCTCGGCTGAGCCTTGGTAGCGCAACCTCCCCAACCCCATTCGAATGCGATTAAGAGGCGCTCCGGAAGATCGTTGACATTGTCATCGAACTATCTTTCACTGGGTCAACAAACGAAGTTGACCGGGGCATCAAGGCCGCGGCGGGAGGATCGGCATGACCATCACCCAGCGGGATCGCGATCTCGGCACCGCCTATGCGATGAAGCCGGCGCACACGCGCACCGAGCTCACCTCGGTCATGCGCGGCACCCCGATGGGCGAGCTTTTGCGCCGCTACTGGCATCCGGTCGGGCTGATCGGTGACGCAACCGACACGCCGAAGAAGGTGCGCGCGCTGGGTGAGGATCTGGTGCTGTTCCGCGACAAGCATGGCCGCGCCGGCCTCTTGCACGCCCGCTGCTGCCACCGCGGCACCACGCTCTACTACGGCAAGGTCGAGGAAGACGGTATCCGCTGCTGCTATCACGGCTGGAAGTTCGACACCGAAGGCCATTGCCTGGAGCAGCCCTGCGAGCCCGACGGCGGCCAGTTCAAGGACAAGGTGCGCCAGCCTTGGTACCCGGTCGAGGAGCGCTACGGGCTGATCTTCGCCTATATGGGCCCGGCCGAGAAACGCCCGGTGCTGCCGGCTTACGAGTGCCTCGAGAACATGGACGACGGCGAGTTCCTCGAGGCGGATGACTCATCGATCGGCGGCGGCGGACCTGCCATCATCCCCTGCAACTGGCTGCAGCATTTCGAGAACGTGGTCGATCCCTATCATGTGCCGGTGCTGCACGGATCGTTCTCGGGGCCGCAATTCACCAACATGATGGCCTCGATGCCGGAGGTGAAGTTCGACAAGACTCCGCGCGGCATCGCCGTGCGTTCGATCCGCAACCAGGACGACGGCAAGGTGTTCTATCGCGTCACCGAGGCCGCGCTGCCCACCCTGCGTGTCGTGCCGAACCCGCGCGTGGCGCAATTCGCCCGCGTCGAGTCGATCGGCTGGACGCTGCCGATCGACGACACCTCCTTCCGCATCTACGTTGCCGGCCGCGTGAAAAACTCCGGCGACATCGGCCGCATGCGCTCGAAGTTCAACGGCAAGTTCTGGTGGGACATGACGGAAGCCGAGCACCAGCAATTCCCCGGCGATTACGAGGCGCAGGTCGGCCAAGGCCCCGTGACCGTTCACTCCGAGGAGCATTTCGGCCAGAGCGACCGCGGCATCCTGATGATCCGGCGCATGCTGACCGAACAATTGGAGGCGATGGAAGCAGGCCGCGACCCGATCGGCGTCTCTTTCGATGCGAGCGCGGCACCAGTCGAATTCGAAGCGGGGAATTACATCCGCGAAGGATGACCAACCAGTTCCAACAAGAGCTGGACCGACAACGACAACAAAGACAAATTGGGGGAAGCGATGGTCGATGTGACGTCACAGGTGTCGGTGCAAACAGACGCCGCGGCCAAGCCCTCGGCACGTCGCTATTACGTGCTCGGGCTGCTCACCATCATCTACGCGCTGAACTTCCTCGACCGCACGATCTTCAACGTCCTGATCGAGCCGATCAAGAAGGAGTTTGCCCTCAGCGACACCATGATGGGCCTGCTCGCCGGCTTCGGCTTCGCGCTGTTCTATTCCCTGCTCGGCATCCCCATCGCGCGCGTCGCCGACCGGCTCAACCGGCGCAACATCGTCGCCGTCGCCTTCGCGTTCTGGAGCGCGATGACGGCGCTGTGCGGCGCGGCCACCAGCGTGACCTCGCTGGCGCTCGCCCGCATCGGCGTCGGCCTCGGCGAATCCGCGGGCTCCCCCGCCTCGCAATCGATCGTCGCCGATCTCTTCGCCAAGAACGAGCGCCCGCGCGCGCTCGGCATCTACGCCATCGGCACCTATCTCGGCGTGTTCCTCGGCTATTTCGTCGGCGGCTACGTCAACCAGCACTATGGCTGGCGGATGGCGTTCTATGTCGCGGGCCTGCCTGGCATCCTGCTCGCCGCCATCCTGTGGCTGACGATCTCCGAGCCGAAGCGCGGCGCGATGCAGGAGAATTTTGTGCCCGAGCCGCTCGGGCCGACGCTCCGCTTCCTGGCTTCGCAGAAGAGTTTTGTGATCGTGCTGATCGGCTTCTGCCTGACCACTTACACGAACTACGCCACCGCGGCCTGGATCCCGCCGTTCCTTGCGCGCGTGCATCACCTGTCGAGCGCCGAGATCGGCACCTATGCCGGCACGTTCAAGGGGCTCGCGGGCATGGCCGGCACCCTGCTCGGCGGCTTCGTGGTGGCGCAAGTGAGCCGCCGCGACGATCGCTGGAAGCTGTGGGCGCCCGCGATCACCTCAGGGCTCGCCGGCCCTGTGTTCGCGCTCTGCATGCTGACGCAGGATTTTTCGATGATGGTGGCCATGCTGGCGCTGACTTCGTTCCTTGTTGGATTCCATCTCGGCCCGATCTTCGCGATCGCGCAGACGGTGGCCAAGCCAAGTATGCGGGCGCTGGCCTCAGCGCTGATCGCGCTCACCGCGACCTGCTTCGGCCAAGGCGTCGGCCCGCTCGCCGTGGGCATGGTCAACGACGCCCTCAAGGGCAGCTATGGCGCCGACGCCGTGCGCTATTCCCTGCTCTCGGCGGCGGTCACGACCACGCTCGGCGCCCTGCTCTTCATCTGGGCGGCGCGGAGTATCCGCACCGACATCGCACGGACGAGTTGAACGCCTAAAGCGCGATGAGATTGGGATGAATCGTCATCGCGCTTTAGGTTGTTGTTGAGCATGATCTTTTCGGAAAACCGCTTCGCGCTTTTCCGGATCATGCTTCAGGTGTTCATGAACGCGAGCATGTCGGCAAGCAGGCGCTCGCCATGCGTGAGCGGCAGCGGATGCGGCGCCCCCTCATAGACGATGAGCTTGCTGCCTTTGATCAGCTTGGCGGTCTTGGCGCCCGTCAACGGCAGCGGCGCGCTGGCATCCTTGTCGCCATGGACGATCAGCGTCGGGCGATCGATCCCGGCGGCAGCCTTACGGAGGTCGGCGAACGCAATCGTCTTGCGGCACGCCAGCGCCACCGGCAGCGGCACGCTCAGCATCATCTGCCGGATCCAGGTCCGCGTGATCTCCGGCGTCTCGGCGGTGAAGAACGGGACCTCGTTCGCCGCGATCCATTTGGCGAAGTCGCGCGCGATGGCGGCGTTGTCGGCCTCGATCATCGCCTTCGGGATCGCGTCCGGATTGTCCTCGGTCCTGACCAGGAGCGGCGTCGTCGGTGCGACCAGCACAAGCCTTGCGATCCGTTCCGATCCGTAGCGCGCGAGATAGTTCACAGCTTCCGCCGTTCCCATCGAGAAGCCGACCAGCGTCACGTCGCGCAGGTCGCGCTGCTCGATCACGGCCGCAACATCATCGGTCAGTCTGTCGAGGTCGTAGCCCGCCGACGGCAACTCGGAGCGGCCATGCCCGCGCCTGTCGGGCGCGACGCAGCGGAAACCGTTCGCATCGAGGGCGGCGATGTGGCCGCCCCATGTGCTGGCATCGAAGGTCCAGGCCGACAGCAGCAGAACCGGCTTTCCGCTTCCCCAGTCCTGCACGAACAGTTTCGTGCCGTCCCCGGCCGTCACATAGGGCGATCGCGCGGTCTGCTGGGCCGCTAAAGCGCTCCCGACCGACGCTGCCGCAAGAGCGGTCCCAAACAGGGTGGCTTCGAGGGCGGTCCGACGATTCATCGTGTGTCTCCCTCAAGATCGGTCGGCACGCCGTTTGCGGCCGACAGACGCGATCATGGCGAAGGCCGATCGCGTCTGCGATTACGCGCCAGGTAAGACATCACTGACTCCAGGGAACGACGACCGCAGGCTGACCTTGCGGCTCCCTCCGCGGGCGACCCGTTGTTTTCGTGATGATTTTCCGCCTCAGGCGCTCTGATGCAGCCGTGTACACCGGCCCTGCATGGCGCAAGCCCGGCGAAACCAACCGGGTGTAATCATGAAACCATTTTGAGGATCCCGCGAAACCATCCAGAAACAGATGGTCCTTAGAAGATGGGCCCATAGACGGCGGCAAAGCCCGTCGGGAGGCTCAGATGAACCACTCAATTCACTCTGCGGATCGTGCTGCCCACCTGAAAATCGTGGTGGTGGCGCTGATTGCCGGCATTGCAGTGGCCGGCTTCGGGATCGCAGCCCGCACGAGTGCCGATTACAACCAGACCGCCCAGTCCACCCACGTGATCAAGGCCGGCAAGCCGGTGGCGGTCACGAGCGCGGGCCAGTCCGAGATCCGCTGATCGACCGAAAAAGGTCCGGTTTGACACGAAACGGCCGCCTCGGGTGGCCGTTTCGTTTTATGGACGTGTATGCCGGAGGACCGCGCCGGCTCGCCGGGCGCAACCCGAACGGGCGAAATCCGAGGTGGCCACCCACTCTGTAATTTGGATCTCACCCTCGTGGTCGGTGATGGCGCAGATGCGATAGTCCCCGCCAAGCGCCTCCTTGATGGCCCGGAGGGAGTCTTCGTAGATCCCGTTGGCATCGATGTTGAACGGCATCGCACCGCCAAGACAGGACAGGTGGTTGAGCCCGAAGTGTCCATCGGCACAGCCGAGATCGACCACGGTCCCGTAGCGCACGCCCTTCGCGAACAAATTTTGCAGCGTTGCGCTGAAATCGGCTGCCTGCATGAGATCGCTTCCGCCAAGCCCCGTTTTGGCCAGTCGTCGCCGTGTCGGCGTGTTTGCGCACATCGCCCGCCACGGGCGGATTTCACCCCGACCAGGTGTCAGGAAGGCTCAGGCCCGGCATGTAAGCTATTGATATTCCGCCAAAAATGGCGCGAGAGACGGGGCTCGAACCCGCGACCTCCGGCGTGACAGGCCGGCGCTCTAACCAACTGAGCTACTCCCGCGTGACGCGTATGTGTCCGCGCGGAACGAGGGGGGAATTAAAGGCCGGACCCAGTGAAGTCAAGGACGTTGGTACCTAAAGCCGGAATAGTCTCGTCCCGCGCCGATTGCGTGCGTGGAGAGGCTCCTCCACCTCTCGCGACGTAGTCAGTTCAGCCCCGAATCGTCTACGCCTTCCGTCACTTGCGTGGTTCCGAGGCGCTCCCCGAGACCTCGCCAGGAATCGAGGAGGTCAGACATGGCGAAGAAGGCTGCAGCTCCCGCCACCATCACGCTCAAGCACCTCGCCGCCGACATCGCGGAGAGCCAGGACCTGTCGAAAAAGCACGCCGAGGCCGTCCTCACCGACATGGTCGAGCTGATCACCAAGCACCTGAAGAAGGGCGACCGCGTCCGCATCGTCGGCCTCGGTATCCTCCAGGTCCGCAAGCGCGCCGCCCGCACCGGCCGCAATCCCGCCACCGGCGAGGCCATCCACATCAAGGCCAGCAAGAAGGTCGCGTTCCGCCCGGTCAAGGAACTGAAAGAGGCGATCTGAGCGGCTTACGTCTCGTTAAGCCTGATCCCATCTGATCCGGCCGCATCACGGCCCGCTTTTCTGATATACCGCCTGCTTCCCCAAAGACCCGGCGGTTGACCAGAAATGTCCTCCCTCTCCTTTTCGCACACCGTGACCGAGCGCTTCCTGCGCTACGTCACCATCGACACCCAGTCCGATCCGGAATCCCCCAGCTCGCCCTCGACCGAGAAACAGAAGGACCTCGGCCGCGTGCTCGCCGCCGAGCTGAAGGCGATGGGCGTCGCGGACGCGCATCTCGACGACTACGGTTACGTCTACGGAACGATCCCGGCCAACACCGACAAGAAGGTGCCGGTGATCTGTTTCTGCTCGCACATGGACACCTCGCCCGACGTCACCGGCAAGGACGTCAAGCCGCAAATGGTGAAGAACTATCGCGGCGGCGACATCACGCTGCCGGGCGATCAGAGCCAGGTGATCCGCTTCAATGAGCACCCTGCGCTGAAGAACCAGATCGGCAACGACATCATCACCACCGACGGCACCACGCTGTTGGGCGCCGACAACAAGGCCGGCGTCGCCGAGATCATGGATGCCGCGCATTTCTTCATCAACAATCCCGACGTGAAGCACGGCACCATCAAGATCCTGTTCACGCCGGATGAAGAGATCGGCCGCGGCGTCGACAATGTCGACCTGAAGAAGCTCGGCGCCGATTTCGGCTACACCATGGACGGCGAGAGCGCCGGCACCGTCGAGGACGAGACCTTCTCGGCCGACGGCGCCACCATCACCATCAACGGCGTCAGCGCCCATCCCGGCTACGCCAAGGGCAAGATGGAGCACGCGATCAAGATCGCGGCCGCCATCGTCGAGCGCTTGCCGAGGGAAGGCTGCTCGCCGGAGACGACTTCAGGCAAGCAGGGCTTCCTGCATCCGGTCGGAATCGACGGCGCGCTGGAGCAGGCGACGCTGTCCTTCATCGTGCGCGACTTCACCGAGGAAGGGCTGAAGGAGAAGGAGGCCCTGCTCGAGGGCATCGTCAAGGACGTGATGAAGGACTATCCGCGCTCGACCTACACGTTCGAGGTGCGCGAGCAGTACCGCAACATGAAGCAGGTGATCGACCGTCACCCGCACGTGCTCGAATACGCCATCGAGGCGATTCGCCGCGCCGGCCTGCGTCCGATGCACACCGCGATCCGCGGCGGCACCGACGGCTCGCGCCTGTCCTTCATGGGCCTGCCCTGCCCCAACATATTTGCGGGCGAGCACGCGTTTCATTCGCGGCTGGAATGGGTGAGCCGGCAGGACATGGAAAAGGCGGTGCAGACCATCGTGCATCTGGCGATGATCTGGGAGGAGAAGGCTTAGCCTCTCGACGACAGGGATGGCCGGGCTGGTCCCGGCCATCATCTTGCAGATTATCTACGGCACCGGCATCGCCCGCGGATTGCGATGGAAGCGATTCGAGCTTGCCATCCAGTTCGGCAACGGCTCGCCATCGCGGTGGCGTCCGCCGGCAACGGCGGCGCCCCAGGCGACTGCGGCACCGATCAGGGCCGCCGCCGCGACCGAGAAGGCCACGATGATCGAGTTGCGCCGCGCGCGGTTGATCGCCGTGTGGGATTCCGCGATCATCGCGTCGACCCGCCGCTCGGAATCAGGTGCTGCCAATCCCGTGGCAGCGGCAACCTGCTGCACGAGATAGGCTCGGTCATCGGTGCTGACACCGCTATGGCTCGAAGACGTCATCAGGATGCGTCCGGCCTCGGCGCGGGCTTCCCGCATGTCCGTGTTGGGAGGCCTGCGCGGTGCGCGGAACAGCTTGTCGAGCTCGTAGCTGAGCAGCGGCTCGGAGGAGGTGACATTGCCGGCTCCGCTGCGCATCGGCGAACGGTCGAGTGCGGCCGCACCGAGGATCGCCAGCAGCGCTGCGCCGATCAGCACGGCAAGAGCCCAGGACGTCAGGCCATGCAGCCCGTCCCGCCGCTCGCCATCATCCTCGATCGTCGCCAGCGCCGGCGCCGGTCGCGTGGTCCGTCCGGCGATGTAGCCGCCGAAGCCGAAGCTGACGATCGCCTGGATGATCAGATACAGCCCGGACAGCAGCGCCAGCGCCGCCGACGCATCGCGCCATGTCGGCGAGGCCGAACTGACCCCGAGGCCAACGGCAACGCCGAAGCCGACCAGGATGAACGACATCGCCCCGGCGGCGAAGGCACCTGCCAGCACCGAGCCCCATTGGATGGTCCGGCGATCCTCGGCGATCGCCGCGCCGCCCTCCATCACGTCTTCCTGCACGAGAGTTTCGATTGTCATCACGGCTCTCTTAGCGCAAGCCGAAGAACGACAGGATCGCCATGATCACGACGATCAAGCCAATCAGATAAATCAGTCCGTCCATGGTCCGTCCTCCTCAACATTCCCCAATCGCTAATCGGGAGGAACGAGGAACGTTCCTAATTCGGCACGGCCTCGCGGAACGAACCGGCGCGATGCGAATTGTCTGTCCAAGTCCCAAGGATGAAGATTGTGAGCACAAAAGGCCCCAGCCGGGCAGCCCCGGAGCTGGGGCCTTTCCGCGTGTGCGACCGCCTGACCTGCCCGTTGCCTGTCCTATGTTAACGACGCCGGCGGCGGGATCATCGAAGATGCAATCGGGGTGGGACCTGCAAATCGGGAGAGGCGCGTGGACCGCAGAACGGCGTGCCTGCATCAGGCGGATATATTCCGGGAGAAGGCCCTCGCCGATCCCGAGCACCATGATCAATGGATCGACGAAGCCATCAAATGGCTGGAGCGGGCAATGGAGGCGAGCTGTCACGCCGTCATCACAGTCGAGGCTGACGACATCAGCCATGTTCCGGAGCCGGCGCCCGCGGCCGCGATCGACACGCTCTCCTCGCACCCGCGTGTGATCGCCCGCCAGTAACAAGTGCGCGCAGCTCGCGCTGCTGCGGCAAATGTTCCTGGGACGTAACAATGTTGCGGGTCGACACTGTTCCCGCCGCCATGCTAGGCCGGGCCCAGACCGCAACCAGAGTGCCATCGTGCTCGCGACCCGCCAGCCCTCAGCATCCCGCCGACCGCGCACCTGGCGCGGCCTGCTGTCCGTGTTGATTGCCGTGGTCTATCTGCTCGCGGGCGCGCTGCACGGCCTGCACGACATCGACGTGACCACGCCCGCCGGCGGCTCGGAAATCGCGGCGGTGCTCGATACCGCCGGACATAGCGATCACAAGGCGATCGGCGGGCACCATTGCCATGGCTGCTTCTCGGTCGCGGTCGTTCAGCCGGCACCATCGAGCACGTCGATCCTGATTGTGGCGGCTGCGCATCCAGAGCCTGAGCCCCGCCTCACCGGCATCGTCCCCGATACCGATTCCCCGCCTCCCAAGCATCTGACCTGAGCGGATCAGCCGGGCGCAGCTGCGCGCCCATCTCGTCTCCTTCACAGGTCCTATTCATGCTTTCCAGGCGAATGGCCGCGCGCATGGCATGCGCGATGGCTCTTCTCGTCAGCCCACCGCTGGCGCTGACCTCACACGCGCAGACGCTGACGATGCGCGCGGCGCTATCGCGCGCGCTGGCCGCGAGCCCGCGCCTGACGGCGGCGGAGCGCGATGTCGGCATCGCCACCGGCCAGCGCATCCAGGCGGGCGCACTGCTCAATCCGGAACTGTCCTATGAGCAGGACAATTCGTTCGGCTCCGGCATCTATCGCGGCACAAGATCGGCCGAGACCACGCTTCAGATCAGCCAGGCCTTCGAGCTGTTCGGCAAGCGCGAGGCGCGGATCGCCGCCGGCGCGGCCGGCATCGAGGTCGCCGCGATCCAGCGCAAGGCGGTCAGGCTGGAGGTGCTGTCGGAGACCGCGATCGCCTTCCTCAGCGTGCTCGGCGCGCAGCGGCGCATCCAGATCCTCGACGAGCAGATCGCCGCGATCGACCGGTTGACGCCGCTGCTGCGCCGCCGCGTCGAGGCCGGCGCCTCCTCGCCGGCCGAGACCGGCCGCGCCGAGGTCGCCTCGGCGCTGGTGAAGGCCGACCGCGAGCGCTTCAAGGCGACGCTGGCGAGCGTCCGGCGCGAGCTTGCGGTGCTGATGGGCGATCCCGCCGCGAAGTTCGGCGAGGTCTCCGGCCGGCTCGACACCATGGGCAAGCCGCCGACGTTCCAGTCGGTGGTCACCGCCATCGACGCCAATCCACAGCTGGTGCGCTGGACCGCGGTCTATGCCCAACGCAATGCCGAGCTGCTGATAGCGCGCCTGCGGCCCTATCCCGACGTGCGGATCGCCGCTGGCTGGCGCCATTTCAACGAGACCAATGACGACGCGGTGCGCCTCACCGTCTCGGTGCCGATCCCGGTGTTCGACCAGAACCAGGGCAACATTCTCTCGGCGCAGGAGAGCCTCGCCAAGACCAGGGCCGAGCGCGAGGCGAGCCGCAACACGCTGATCGTGGTCGCCGGCCGCGCCTACGACTCGCTTCAGGGCTCGCTGCGCGAGCTTGCCGTGCTGCGCGAGACCGCGATCCCCAAGGCGACCGAAGCCTCCGAAGCGATCTCGCAAGGCTATGGCCAAGGCCGCTTCACCTTGCTCGAAGTGCTCGACGCCCAGGCGAGCGTGACGCAGGCGCGCCTGCGCGAGCAGGAGGCATTGCAAAACTTCCATGTCGGCGTTGCCACCATCGAAGGCCTCGTCGGCAATCCCTTCACGCTCGCGCGGGAGAGCGCACGATGAAGCCAATCTCTACCATCCTCGTTGCCGTCGTGGCCGCCGCGCTCGGCGCTTACGGCTATTCGATGCTTGCACCAGCCAAGGTCGCGCACACCGACCATGCCGAGCATTCCGAACAGAAGAAGCCGAACGACCATGTCGAGCAGGACGAGCACGGCGCCGACCGCATCCGCATCTCCGACGTCAAGCTGGCCGCAGCCGGCGTGACGCTTGCGGAGGCCGCGAGCGCGACGCTGACCGACACGCTGTCCTTCAACGGCATCTTGCGCGCCAACCAGGAGGCAGTGGTTCAGGTCACACCCCGCTTTCCCGGACTTGCAAAATCGATCCAGAAGCGCATCGGCGACAAGGTCGGCAAGGACGACCTCCTCGCCGCGATCGAGAGCAACCAGAGCCTGACGGTCTACGAGCTTAAGGCGCCGATCGCCGGCACCATCATCGAGCGGCAGATCTCGCTCGGCGAATATGCCTCCGAGCAGAAGCCGGCCTTCGTCGTCGCCGATCTCTCCACCATCTGGGTCGATCTGTCGATCTACCGGCAGGATCTCAGACGCGTGCGCCTCAACGACGAGGTGCTGATCGACCCCGACGACGGCCGCGGCGAGATCAAGGGCACGATCTCCTACATGGCGCCGATCGGCTCGAGCGAGACCCAAACCGCGCTGGCGCGCGTGGTGCTGCCCAATCCGGACGGACGCCTGCGTCCCGGCCTGTTCGTCACGGCGCGGCTGATCCTCGCCGCCCGCAACGTCGCCGTCGCCGTGCGCCGCAGCGCGATCCAGACACTGGAGAACAAGACCATCGTGTTCGTCCGCGAGGACGGCGACAAGATCGAGGCGCGGCCGGTCGAGCTTGGCGACTCCGACCCGCGCCATGTCGAGATCAAGGCGGGCCTTTCCGCCGGCGAGCACTACGTCGCGGAGAACAGTTTTGTGGTGAAGGCCGAGATGGGCAAGGGGGAGGCCGAGCATGATTGAGCGCCTCATTGCCGCCTCGCTGAAGCAGCGCTGGCTGGTCCTCCTGCTCGCGCTCGGCGCCGTCGCATTCGGCGGCTGGAATTTCCAGCGCCTGCCGATCGACGCCGTACCCGACATCACCAACGTGCAGGTGCAGATCAACACTCGCGCGCCCGGCTACTCGCCACTCGAAACCGAGCAGCGCATCACCTTCCCGGTCGAGACCGTGATGGGCGGGCTGCCCAAGCTCGACTACACGCGCTCGCTGTCGCGCTACGGCCTCAGCCAGGTGACGGTGGTCTTCAAGGACGGCACCGACATCTATTTCGCCCGCCAGCTCGTGGGCGAGCGCATCCAGCAGGTGAAGGACCAGCTGCCGGCCGGCGTCGAGGTCGCAATGGGCCCGATCTCGAGCGGGCTTGGCGAAATCTTCATGTACACCGTCGAGGCCAAGGCGGGCGCGAAGGCACCAGGCGGCCATGACTATTCGCTGACCGACTTGCGCACCGTGCAGGACTGGATCATCCGGCCGCAGCTTCGCAACGTGCCGGGGGTGATCGAGGTCAACACCATCGGCGGCTTCGAGCGGCAATTCCACGTGCTGCCGGACCCCGGCAAGCTGATGGCCTACCGGCTCGGCTTTCGCGACGTCATGACGGCGCTGGCCGCCAACAACGCCAATGTCGGCGCCGGCTATATCGAGCGCAACGGCGAGCAATATCTGGTGCGGTCGCCGGGCCAGGTCGGCAGTATCGGCGAGATCCAGGATGTCGTGATCGGCTCGCGTGGTGGCAATCCCGTCAGGATCCGGGACATCGCCACCGTCACCGAAGGCCGCGATTTGCGCACGGGAGCGGCGACGCGTGACGGTGAGGAGACCGTGCTCGGCACCGCCATGCTGCTGATCGGCGAGAACAGCCGCACGGTGGCGCGTCGTGTCGCGGCCCGTCTCGAGGACATCGCCAAATCGCTGCCCGAGGGCGTCGTGACGCGAACCGTCTACGATCGCACCCATCTGGTCGAGGCCACGGTCCGCACGGTCCAGAACAACCTCGTCGAAGGCGCGGCACTGGTCGTGGCCGTGCTGTTCCTGATCCTCGGCAACATCCGCGCCGCGCTGGTGGTGGCCTGCGTCATTCCGCTGTCGATGGCCATGACCATCACCGGAATGGTCGAGACCAAGGTCAGCGCCAACCTGATGAGTCTCGGTGCGATCGACTTTGGCATCATCGTCGATGGCGCCGTGATCATCGTCGAGAATTGCCTGCGCATGCTGGCGGTGGCCCAGCGCGAGAAAGGCGGCCTGCTCACGACCTCCGAACGGCTGCGCGCGATCCAGCGCGGGTCGAGCGAAGTCATCAAGCCGAGCCTGTTCGGAACGCTGATCATCGCAGTGGTCTATCTGCCCGTACTGACGCTGACAGGCGTCGAGGGCAAGATGTTCACGCCGATGGCGCTGACCGTGCTGATGGCGCTGGGCGCGGCCGTCTTGTTCTCCATCACCTTCGTGCCGGCGGCGGTTGCCATCTTCGTTACGGGCAAGGTTTCCGAGCACGAAAACCTGTTCATGCGGATGGCAACGCGCGCCTATCTCCCCCTGCTCCGCTTTGCCATCGACAACCGGGCCGCCGTCGCGATCATGGCTGTCGTCATCGTGGTCGCGAGCGGCATCGCCGCTTCGCGAATGGGCGGCGAGTTCATTCCGAGCCTGGACGAGGGCGATGTCGCGCTGGCCTCGATCCGGATTCCCGGGACCAGCCTCACTCAGTCGCTGGACCTCCAGAAGGCGCTGGAGAAGCGCATCACGCAGATTCCGGAGGTGAAGGAGTTCTTCACCCGCATCGGCACCGCGGAGGTCGCCACCGACCCGATGTCGCCGGCGCAGACAGACGGCTACATCATGTTGAAGCCGCGCGCCGAATGGCCCGACCCGGACAAGCCGAAGTCGGAAGTGATCGAAGCCATCGACAAGGCCGCCGACGACATTCCTGGCAGCGCCTACGAGCTCTCCCAGCCGGTCCAGTTTCGTGTCAACGAGCTGATCTCCGGCGTGCGCAGCGACGTCGGCATCAAGGTTTTCGGCGACGACCTCGACATCCTGCAAGGTGCGGCAAAGCAGGTCGAGGCGGCGATCCGCGGCATCCGCGGCGCCAGCGACGTCAAGATCGAGCAGGTCTCGGGCCTGCCGATCCTCACCGTCCGCCTCGATCGCCAGGCGCTCGCCCGCTATGGGCTCAGCATCAGTGAGGTGCAGGGCATCGTCGAGATCGCGGTGGGCGGCAAGTCGGCCGGAAAGCTGTTCGAGGGCGACCGCCGCTTCGACATCGTCGTGCGCCTGCCCGAGCGGCTGCGCGGCAATCTCGAGGCGATCCGCGCCATCCCGATCCCGCTGCCGCCGGGCGAGGACGCCGCGGCCAGCGCGCCGATCCGCACAGCGCTCACCGGCTCTCCCCTCGCCCAGATGCGCTACGTGCCACTGTCGTCGGTCGCAACCGTTGATACGACGCCCGGCCCCAACCAGATCAGCCGCGAGAACGGCAAGCGGCGCATCGTCGTCACCGCCAACGTCCGCGCGCGCGACCTCGGCTCCTTCGTGAGCGAGGCGGAAGCCGCCGTCGCCGAAAAGGTCAAGCTGCCGCCGGGCTACTGGATCGGCTGGGGCGGACAGTTCGAGCAGCTGGTCTCCGCCACCAAGCGGCTGACGATCGTCGTGCCGGTGGCGCTGCTGCTGGTGTTCCTGCTGCTGTTCATGGGCATGGGATCGGCGGCGGATGCGGCGCTGGTGTTTTCCGGCGTGCCGCTGGCGCTGACCGGCGGCGTTGCGGCTCTGCTGCTGCGCGGCATCCCGCTGTCGATCAGCGCCGGCGTCGGCTTCATCGCGCTGTCGGGCGTCGCCGTGCTCAACGGGCTCGTCATCATCGCCTTCATCGAGCGGCTGCGCAGCGAGGGGCGGCCCATCGCGGAAGCCGTGCGCGAGGGCGCGCTGACCCGTCTGCGCCCGGTGCTGATGACGGCGCTCGTGGCTTCGCTCGGCTTCGTGCCGATGGCGCTCGCAACCGGCGCCGGCGCCGAGGTGCAGCGGCCGCTCGCGACCGTGGTAATCGGCGGCATCATCTCCTCGACGGTGCTGACGCTCTTGGCGCTGCCGGCGCTCTATGTGCTGTTCCGCCGTGACGTGGCAAACGAAACGCCTACAATGGCGCCCGATTTGGCGGCTTCCGGGGAGCGCTAGGATTGGGCAGCCACGACCATCATCACGATGATGATCATGCGGGCCATTCGCATAATCATGGTCACGGCCATGACCACGCGCATGGCCATGATCATGGTGCTGCGCATGTTCACGCGCCCGCCAGTTTCGGCAAGGCGTTCGCGATCGGCATTACCCTCAACACCGCGCTGGTCGTGGCCGAGGCGGTCTATGGCTATATCGGCAACTCCACCGCGCTACTCGCGGACGCCGGCCACAACCTGTCCGACGTGCTCGGCCTGGTCGTGGCCTGGGGCGCCTCGGTCGCGGCAAAGCGCGCGCCGAGCGGCCGCTTCACCTACGGCTTGCGCGCCTCCACCATCCTGGCGGCGCTGGCGAACGCGGTATTCCTATTGGTCGCGACCGGCGCGATCGGCTGGGAGGCGATCCTGCGGCTGCGCGAGCCGGAGCCAATCGCGGGCGTCACCGTGATGGTGGTTGCCGGCATCGGCATCCTCGTCAACGGCTTTACCGCCATGCTGTTCGCAAGCGGCCGCAAGGACGACATCAACATCGAAGGCGCCTATCTGCACATGGCGGCCGACGCCGCGGTCTCGCTCGGCGTCGTGGTCTCGGCAGCGCTGATCATCTGGACCGGCTGGCTCTGGCTCGATCCCGTCACCAGCCTCGTGATCTGCGCCACCATCCTCTGGAGCACGACGAGCCTCTTGCGCGGCTCCATCGACATGTCGATGGCGGCCGCGCCGAAGGGCACCGACCTCGCCGCGATCAAGGCATTCCTGCTGGCGCGGCCGGGCGTAACAGGAATCCACGATCTCCACGTCTGGCCGATCTCGACCACCGAGACGGCGCTCACGTGTCACCTCGTCATGCCCGGCGGCTCCGGCGACGCATTCCTGATGGAGACGGCGCAGCAGCTGAAAGCATCGTTCCGCATCGGCCACACCACGCTCCAGGTCGAGACGCATCCCGACAATGGCTGCGCGCTGGCGCCGGACGATGTGGTGTGACGAGGCCAACTATCGCCGGCGTCATGACCGGGCTTGTCCCGGCCATCCACGCACCACCGCGAGTGATGCCAGACGTGGATGCCCGGGCCTTCGCCGCGCCGAAGCGGCTTCGGCCGCGCAGGCGGGACAAGCCCGGGCATGACGACGGAGCCCTACTCCACCTTCGCCGTGACGATCCAGATCGCGCCCTGCAGCGCCACGCTCTGCCCCTTCAGGAACGGCGCGAGTGTCTCCCGGATCGAGGCTTTGGCGGCCTCATAGGTCTCCGGCGGATGCCCTTGCAGCGCGCGGCTGGCGGGGCCGATCTGGAGTGAGCCGTCGACGGCGGCGTCGAGACCGCCGCCGATGGCGATATCCATGGCGAGATTGTGCGGCTCCATCGCGACGTCCGCGAAGCCGGCACCTTTCAGGATGCGCATCACGCGCTCTTCGGAGGCGAAGGCGAACGGGCCCGGCTCCTCCGGCCCGACCGGCGGCATCTTCGGGACGTGTTTGTAGACCGCCATCAGCGGCGCCAACATCCACGGGTTTTCCTTCGGCTCACGCCAGCAGACGAAAGCGAGCCGCCCGGTGGGCTTCAGTGCGCGGCGGAGATTGGAGAAAGACGCGACGGGATCGGCAAAGAACATCACGCCGAAGCGCGAGGCGAGGAGATCAAAGCTCGCCGGCTCGAATGGATGCACCGTCGCATCCGCCAGCACGAAATCCAGCGGCAGGCCCTTTGGCGCCAGCGCCCGCGCCTGCGACAGCATTGGCTCGGAGACGTCGAGGCCGAGCGCAAAGCCATCGGACGCGACGGCCTTCGCGAACGCAAACGTCGTCGCGCCGGAACCGCAGCCAACATCGATCACCCGCTCGCCCGGCTTTGGTTTGGCACGGTCGATCAGGACGTCGGCGATCGGCCCGAGCAGCTTCTCCTGCGCCGCATGGCGGTCCGCCCAGCGCTGCCCGCTCGGGCCGTTCCAATAGGCGATCTGGTCGGCGTTCTCTGCGTGTCCGCTTGGCTGTTCCATGGGTGCCCCTCTGGCAACTCGGTCGAAAGACCCCGATGCCGAAAAGCAATGACGCCGTCAACCGGGGCTGCTCTGTCCACCTGTCGGCGAGACATGCCTCCGTTCGCGCCGCGTTGCACGGCGTCAGAGATCGACGGACGGTGAGAGCACTTACTGCCGAGCTGCGCTACGCCAATGCGCTACGCAAAGTCATTCGGCCGCCAGCGAGGCTCCAGTTCGCTTCGCAAGAACCCGGCGGAAGTCCGTTGCCAGCTCGTCGTAATAGCGGGCAAGCTCCTCATAAAAAGCCTTGCCGGCTTCGTCGCTCGCTTCCTGAGCTGCTTTCATGCAGTGAGCGGCTTTGGCCTCGTACCTTTCCAACTTCGTGCGAAGATCACTCATCACGGCGATACTCCACGCTCATTAGGGGAACTGGAACGGTGGTTCGCGGTGCGATCGAAAAGATGACCGAACGAAGGCAATTTTGGACCCGCCACGGGTCTCTTTCACGGCGCCGGGTGCCTGGCAAAAGCCCGCCTTGGTCCGTTGGGCTCCGGCGCGGTGGCCTTCGCCCGCATCGCGTCAATGACGTTTGAGCTGGCTTGGAGGTCTAAGCCGGCTTACCCAGCCGAAACTCGCGAAGCGAGTGAAGGCTGGTGGGCGGTCACGGATTCGAACCGCGGACCCTCTCGGTGTAAACGAGATGCTCTAACCAGCTGAGCTAACCGCCCCTCGCCGCCTCTTTAGCCTCACAGGCCCCGGACGGGCAAGCGCGGAACTCCATTTCCGGGACCTCAATCCTGCGGCCGTCCCGGCAGCAGCGGCACCGCGTCGATCCAGACCGCCGCCGACTGGCACCAGATCTGCCTCACCGGCCGCAGCGCATCGCGCTGGCGGATGCTGCCCCAGCGGATGCCCCAATCGTCGGCCTGGTCGCCCTCGCCGCTGGTGAACAGGGGGGAACCGCAGTCCGCGCAGAAGTGCTGGAAGCGCATCCGGCCGTTGTCGCCGCGCTTGCCGTAGATTTTTGGCGTGCCGCCGGTGAGCTTGACCTCAGCCTGGGTGCAGATCGCGGTGACCCGGAACGGCGAGCCGGTCAGCGTCTGGCAGTCGGTGCAGTGACACACCGAGACCGCCTCAGGGTCGACTTCGGCCTCAAAGGTGATCTTGCCGCAATGGCATTGTCCGTCGACCTGCATGACCAGTCCTCAAAACAAAAACGGCGCCCGAAGGCGCCGTTTTATCATCTTTTTGAACTGCGTTCTCAGTGAGCGGTCAGGCCGCCGGCCGCTTCATCACCGTCCGGCTTCACCGTCACCTTGGTGTCCTCTTCCCAGACGATCGGCACCGGCTTCTTGACCAGCGCCTTGGCGACGACGTCGTCGAGACGCGAGACCGGGATGATCTCCATGCCACCCTTGATCGCATCGGAAATCTCCGTGAGATCCTTGGCATTGTCCTCGGGGATCAGCACCGTCTTGATGCCGCCGCGGGCCGCAGCCAGCAGCTTCTCCTTCAGGCCGCCGATCGGCAGCACGCGGCCGCGCAGCGTGATCTCGCCGGTCATCGCGACATCGTGGCGGACCGGGATGCCGGTCATGACCGAGATGATCGCGGTGGCCATCGCCACGCCCGCGGACGGGCCGTCCTTCGGCGTCGCGCCCTCCGGCACGTGCACGTGGATGTCACGCCGGTCGAACAGCGGCGGCTCGACGCCGTAGTTGATCGCGCGCGAGCGGACGTAGGACGCCGCCGCCGAGATCGACTCCTTCATCACGTCACGCAGATTGCCCGTGACCGTCATCTTGCCCTTGCCGGGCATCATGACGCCTTCGATGGTCAGCAGCTCGCCGCCGACATCGGTCCAGGCAAGGCCGGTGACGATGCCGACCTGCGGCTCGCTCTCGATCTCGCCGAAGCGGTACTTCGGCACGCCCAGAAGCTCTTCCAGAGTCTTCTCGGTGACCTTGACCGACTTCTTCTTGGAGATCATCAGCTCCTTCACCGCCTTGCGGGCGAGTGTGGAGAGCTCACGCTCCAGGTTACGCACGCCCGCTTCGCGGGTGTAGCGGCGGATCAGAAGCAGCAGCGCGTCGTCGTCGATCGAGAACTCCTTGGAGTCCAGGCCATGCTTGGACACCGCGTTCGGGATCAGATGCTTGCGCGCGATCTCGACCTTCTCGTTCTCGGTGTAACCCGCGATCCGGATGATCTCCATGCGGTCCATCAGCGGCCCGGGAATATTGAGCGTATTCGCGGTCGTGATGAACATCACGTTGGAGAGATCGTAGTCGACCTCGAGATAGTGATCGTTGAAGGTCCCGTTCTGCTCGGGGTCGAGGACCTCGAGCAGAGCCGAGGACGGATCGCCGCGAAAATCGGCGCCCATCTTGTCGATCTCGTCCAACAGGAACAGCGGATTGGACGACTTGGCCTTGCGCATCGACTGGATGATCTTGCCAGGCATCGAGCCGATATAGGTGCGGCGGTGACCGCGGATCTCGGCCTCGTCGCGCACGCCGCCGAGCGAGACGCGCACGAACTCACGTCCGGTCGCCTTCGCGATCGACTTGCCGAGCGAGGTCTTGCCGACGCCGGGAGGCCCGACGAGGCACAGGATCGGTCCGGTCAGCTTGTTGGCGCGCGACTGCACGGCGAGATACTCGACGATGCGCTCCTTGACCTTCTCCAGACCGTAGTGATCGGAATCCAAGATGGCTTGCGCCGCCTCCAGATCCTTCTTCACCTTGGACTTCTTGTTCCACGGGATCGACAGCAGCCAGTCCAGATAGTTGCGCACGACGGTCGCTTCCGCGGACATCGGCGACATCTGGCGCAGCTTCTTCAATTCATGCTGCGCCTTCTCGCGCGCTTCCTTGGAGAGCTTGGTCTTGGAGATCTTCTCTTCGAGATCGGCGAGCTCGTCGCGACCGTCGTCGTCGCCGAGTTCCTTCTGGATCGCCTTCATCTGCTCGTTGAGATAATACTCGCGCTGGGTCTTCTCCATCTGGCGCTTGACGCGCGAGCGGATGCGCTTCTCGACCTGGAGCACCGAGATCTCGCTCTCCATCAGGCCCAGCACCTTCTCGAGGCGCGTGGTGACCGACAGCGTCTCCAGGATGCCCTGGCGGTCCGCGATCTTGACGGCGAGATGCGAGGCAACGGTGTCGGCGAGCTTGGCGAAATCGGTGATCGCCTGCACCACGCCGACGACCTCGGCCGAGATCTTCTTGTTGAGCTTCACATAGCTCTCGAAGTCGGACACGACCGAGCGCGCCAGCGCCTCGGCCTCGACCGACTTCGCATCGGTGTCGGCAAGCGCAACGGCGGTGGCTTCATAGTAGTCGGCGCGATCGGTGTATTTCTGCACGCGCGCACGCTCGAGCCCTTCGACCAGCACCTTCACGGTGCCGTCGGGAAGCTTCAAGAGCTGGAGCACGCTGGCCAGCGTACCGGTCTCGTAGATGGCATCGGGCGCCGGATCATCGTCGGACGCGTTCTTCTGCGTCGCGAGCATGATCAGCGCATCGTTCTTCATCACCTCTTCGAGCGCGCGGATCGACTTCTCGCGACCGACGAACAGCGGAACGATCATGTGCGGGAAGACGACGATATCGCGCAGCGGCAGCACAGGATAAGCGTGCGCCTCGCCATGGACGATGGTTGGCCGGGGTTTTGGATTAGTCATGGCCTTTTCCTTTTGCTTTGCCCCCTTGCACGCAGCCCGCTGTCTTATGCGCAACCGCCACAAGGTGCCGAGGTGATCGGCAGAACCGGTCTACCATTCGCAGGTTGGACCAGGCTTGCCGGATCGGAACAGCGGCGAATCTTGAACGGAATTCTCGCTCGCCGCCGACATTAGGTGGCTATCGACCCGGGGGGTGTCAAGTCATTGAAATACGCGCGCCATCAGGCGCTTACGCACACAGGTAAGCGACGCAACATGGGCTGCGGAGAAGCATTCCGCAGCCCTCAACCGATAAGACGTTTGGAGCGTTCCAACGCCGCAATTTAGGCGCTGGCGTTCTCGACCGCGCGATCGGAGCGATCGGCGTAGATGTAGAGCGGACGGGCCGTGCCTTCCACGACTTCGCGCGAAATCACGACTTCTTCCACACCTTCCAGGCCCGGCAGGTCGAACATGGTCTCGAGCAGGATCGCCTCGAGGATCGAGCGCAGGCCGCGCGCGCCGGTCTTGCGCTCGATCGCCTTGCGGGCAACCGCGCCAAGCGCCTCGTCGGCGAAGGTCAGCTCGATGTTCTCCATCTCGAACAGCCGCTGGTACTGTTTCACCAGCGCGTTCTTCGGCTCGGTCAGGATCCTCTTCAGCGAGGTCTCGTCCAGGTCCTCGAGCGTCGCCACGACGGGCAGACGGCCGACGAATTCGGGGATGAGGCCGTACTTCAGGAGGTCCTCAGGCTCGACGTGACGGAAGATCTCGCCGGTCCGGCGGTCCTCCGGCGCGAGCACCTGGGCACCGAAGCCGATCGAGGTCGACCGGCCGCGCGCCGAGATGATCTTCTCAAGGCCGGCGAACGCGCCGCCGCAGATGAACAGGATGTTGGTGGTATCCACCTGCAGGAATTCCTGCTGCGGATGCTTGCGGCCGCCCTGCGGCGGGACCGAGGCCACCGTGCCTTCCATGATCTTGAGCAGCGCCTGCTGCACGCCCTCACCCGACACGTCACGCGTGATCGAGGGATTGTCGGACTTGCGGCTGATCTTGTCGATTTCGTCGATGTAGACGATGCCGCGCTGGGCGCGCTCGACATTGTAGTCGGCGGCCTGGAGCAGCTTCAGGATGATGTTCTCGACGTCCTCACCGACATAGCCGGCCTCGGTCAGCGTGGTCGCATCCGCCATCGTGAACGGCACGTCCAGGATGCGGGCGAGCGTCTGCGCGAGCAGCGTCTTGCCCGAGCCGGTCGGACCGATCAGCAGGATGTTCGACTTCGCGAGCTCGACGTCGTTGTGCTTGGTCTGGTGGTTGAGGCGCTTGTAGTGATTGTGCACCGCGACCGACAGGACCTTCTTCGCATGGCTCTGGCCGATCACATAATCGTCCAGCACCTTGCAGATTTCCTTCGGCGTCGGAATGCCGTCGCGCGACTTCACGAGCGAGGACTTGTTCTCCTCGCGGATGATGTCCATGCAGAGCTCGACGCACTCGTCGCAGATGAAGACCGTGGGACCCGCGATCAGTTTGCGGACTTCGTGCTGGCTCTTGCCGCAGAACGAGCAATATAGCGTGTTCTTGGAGTCGCTCGTGCCAACCTTACTCATTCATGTCTCCGTCCGCGGTTCGATCGTCTCGCTCGATCGCTCCATCCCGGCACGAATGGCCGGTATGAAGTTCAAATAGAGCAAATTCCGTACCAAAAAAGACCCTATGCGTTACATCCCGTGCGAATCACGGTCACTCGATTCTCCCGCGATCATAGCCGATCATGCATAGCCAACCATGCTGTCACCCGACTATCAAGAATTCGCTAATCGGGGGTCGCCGGCTACCCGTGACAATACCGTGATTTCCGGTCTTGGCACGGGCGAAGTGATGGAAATCACCCCGGCGTTGCTGGATTGCCACGAAAAACAAGCACGAAAGCGGAACTTTGTGCCCATCGCAGCGCGCAAACGGCGCTTTGTGCGACGCGCACAGACGTCCTTACCGTCAACACCGCCTTGACGGTGCCGCGCGATCCCCAGGGTATCCACCGGTGGATCGCCGCCAGAGCCCAGTAGTGTTACGGGACCTTGGCCGGCGCCGGCTCCTCGGCGCGCTTGTCGATGACCTTGTCGACGAGGCCGAACTCCTTGGCGTCGGTCGCGGTCAGGAACTTGTCGCGCTCCAGCGCGTCCTCGATCGACTTGTAGGTCTGGCCGGTGTGCTTCACGTAGATCTCGTTGAGCCGCTTCTTCAGGTTCAGGATCTCCTGGGCGTGCAGCATGATGTCGGTGGCCTGCCCCTGGAAGCCGCCAGAGGGCTGATGCACCATGATGCGCGCGTTCGGCAGCGAGAAGCGCATGTCCTTCTCGCCGGCGGCGAGCAGCAGCGAGCCCATCGAGGCCGCCTGGCCGGTGCAGAGCGTGGAGACCGGCGGGCGGATGAACTGCATGGTGTCGTAGATCGCAAGGCCCGACGTCACCACGCCGCCCGGCGAGTTGATGTACATCGAGATTTCCTTCTTCGGATTTTCCGCCTCGAGGAACAACAGCTGCGCGACGATCAGCGTCGACATGCCGTCCTCGACCGGACCGGTCACGAAGATGATGCGCTCCTTCAGAAGGCGCGAGAAAATGTCGTAGGCGCGCTCGCCACGGTTGGTCTGCTCGACCACCATGGGCACGAGGTTCATGTAGGTTTCAACCGGATCGCGCATGAGTCACCTAGGGGTTTTGAGAGGCGGACATCGCCAGTCTTGGCTGCCAGTTTTGGCTGGATGTGCCGGAAGGCCGATGGACGTCCCGTGATGCAGGAACTTTCGTAGAAGAGCTAGCGACAGATATAGCCCAATTCGTGCCAGACAAGTCCTGAACGAATTAAGGCTTAATCGATCAGGGAGTTGAAGCTGATTCGCGCAAAGAGGCCCAGCAGGCCATCTGGCTAGCTGGGCCCCTTCGCCGATCATCCTTAATAGAAGGCTGTTTCAAAGCTTTCAGGCGGCGGTCTTTTCCGCCTCGTCGTCCTTGTAGAGGTCCTCGCGCGAGACCTTCTTCTCGGTCACGTTGGCGAGCTCGAGGATGAAGTCGACGACCTTGTCCTCGTAGATCGGCGCACGAAGCTGGGCCAAGGCCTGGGCGTTGTTGCGGTAGAAGTCCCAGACTTCCTTTTCGCGGCCCGGCATCTGGCGGGCACGCTCGATCACGGCGCGGCCGACCTCGTCGTCGGTCACGGTGATCTTGTTCTTCTCGCCGATCTCGGAGAGCACGAGGCCGAGGCGCACGCGGCGGTCGGCGATCTTGTGGTACTCTTCCTTCGCCTTCTCCTCAGTGGTGTCCTCGTCGGCAAACGTCTTGCCGGCGGAGTCCATCTCGGCCTTGACCGAGTTCCACATCAGATTGAACTCCTCCTCGACGAGCGAGGGGGGAGCCTCGAAGCGATGCGCCTCGTCGAGGCGATCGAGCAGCGCGCGCTTGACGCGCTGGCGCGTCGCGGTCGCGAATTCGGCAGCCAGACGCTCGCGCGCGGCTTCCTTCAGCTTGTCGAGCGATTCAAGGCCGAGCGTCTTGGCGAACTCGTCGTCGATCGCGAGATCCTGCGGCGACTCGATCAGGGTCGCGGTGGTCTCGAACTCGGCCGGCTGGCCGGCGAGCTTGTCGTTCATGTAGTTCTTCGGGAACGACACCTTCAGCGTGCGGGTCTCATTGGCACCGATGCCGATGAGCTGCTCCTCGAAGCCGGGGATGAAGGTGTTGGAGCCGATCAGGACCTGGATGCCCTCGCCGGTGCCGCCCTCGAAGGCTTCGCCGTTGATGGTGCCCTTGAAGTTGATGGTGACGCGGTCGCCCGAGGCGGCCTTGGCGCCCTCGCCCTTGGCGACATAGGTGCGGTTGGAATCGGCGATGCGCTTGATCGCCTCGGCGACGTCGGTATCGGAGACCTCGGCGACAGGCTTCTCGACCTGGAAGCTCTTGAAGTCGGCGAGCGCGATCGACGGCACCACCTCGATCGCGACCGTGTAGGTCAGATCGGTCTTGCCGTTCAGCAGCTCCTCGACCTCGGCCTGTTCGGTCGGCATGGTGATCTTCGGCTCGGTCGCAAGGCGGAAGCCGCGCTCGGAGAACAGCTGCGTGTTGGTGTCGCGGATGGTCTGGTCGATGGTCTCGGCCATCACCGAACGGCCATAGACCTTCTTCAGGTGCGTGACCGGCACCTTGCCGGGACGGAAGCCGTTGATGCGGACCTTGTCCTTGAGATCGACGAGTTTGGCGCCGGCCTTGGCGTCGAGATCAGACGCGGGAACGCTGATCTTGAACTCGTGCTTCAAACCTTCCGAGAGGGTTTCTGTGACCTGCATGGCGTCCAATCTTCTTTTCGCTCGGTCCCGGCACATTGCGCGTCGGGACGCTGTCATTAATCGATCCGGCGCAAGGCTAATGCCCCAACGCCGGTGGTTCATCGGACCGGCCTCAGGCGGACAAACGTCCACGAGAAGCAGGTCCTCGTAATCCGTGCAAACGCGAGAAGCGCTTGGTGCGGGCGGAGGGACTCGAACCCCCACAACTTTCGTCACTGGAACCTAAATCCAGCGCGTCTACCAGTTCCGCCACGCCCGCGTGAATTTGCATCAAGACCGGCCGCGATGCCGCGGGCGGCCGGGCTTATAGCATGTGCCTGACTGTTCGCAGCAAAAAAATGGCCTGATGGAGGCAAGCTTTACGTAGGCACGATGGCTGGACTTATCCAGCGCGGCATGGTCCGGATCGAGCATGAAAACGCGGATATCTGCCCCTGATCGGCGCGACGTTTTGGCCGGGCTTGGCGCCTCCATCAGCGCCTCCCTTGGCGCCTCGGCTGGGTTGATCGCGGGCGGCGCGGCCCCGCTCATGACCGCCCAGCTCGCCCTTCAGGCCAGGGCAGCAACGCTGGCGCTCAGGCCGGGACAGCCGCCTATACCAATCTGGGAGCTGACCGCCGTAAGCCATCTTGGGGACGTGCGTCTCAAGCGTTTCGACAACTGCCAGGTGGTGTTCCGGAACGACCTGCCCGTGCCGCTTGCGCCAGTCTGGTCCGGCCTCAATGCCCCGGCGGCGGCCGATCCGCTCCGGGGCCGCGCGCCGGCAGCCCCGGAAACGACGGAAACGTCAGTTATTTCAATACCTAATGCAGGAACCCTGCTGGCCGACTTTCGGCTCTTCGAGGATGCCCAGAAGCAGCCCGCGCGGCCGCTTCCGATCATCGCCGCCGAGTCGAGCCGGGTCGCCGTCGATCGTGACGTGGTCCTCCTGATCGAGGAATGGCGCCTGCGGCCGGACGGGACCGCGCTTCCGCCGGGCCGAGAGGCGGACGGCACGACGCCCCTCTATACGATCAATGGAACGACTTCATTCGAACTCTCAGCCGCGGCCAATGAGCGGCTGCGGCTGCGCTTTATCAACGGCTCACAACGTTCCGTTCTGGCGATCAAATTGGAAAGCCATGAGGTTCGGGTCATGGCCCTGGACGGGCAGCCGGCCGAGCCATTTCCAGCGCGCAACGGCGCCCTGGTGCTGGCCCCCGGTGCACGTGCCGACGCGTTTGTGGATACGGCCACATCGGCCGCGTTCCTGCTGCATGACGGCAAAGAGGCACATCAGGTGGGCCACCTCAAGATTTCAGGCGAACTGGACCGGCGAGCGCCGCTGTTGCCGGCACAGCCCCTCCCGTCGAACGATCTCCCCGAGAAGCTCGACCTGAAGGGCGCCCCGCGGTTCGATGTCGCGCTCGGCGCGTCCGAAGCCGGCTGGATAAAGCCTGCAAACTTCTCCACCGCCTCGGCCCCCGCCTTCCGCGCCAAGACCGGCCGCACCGTCGTGCTGGCCCTGAAGAATCCCGCCCCTCTCACCACCGTCTTCCACCTGCACGGCCATCCCTTCCGCCTGCTCGACAAGCTCGACGACGGCTGGAAGCCTTACTGGCTCGACACGCTCGCGATCGAGCCCGGCCAGATCCAGCGCATTGCCTTCGCGGCGACCTCCCCCGGACGATGGCTGCTCGAATCCGTCGCGACCGACTGGGCCGCGCCGCGCCTGGTGCGCTGGTACGCGGTGGAGTGAGACCTCGTAGGATGGGTAGAGCGAAGCGAAGCCCGTCGAGATCGCGCAAGGCCTGAGATGATGGGTTTCGCTGCGCTCTACCCATCCTACCCGGCTTGTCGGCCGGGCCGCGTCCAGAGGTACCGGGCGTCGGGCTCCTTCTCCTCGTTCCGCGCGGCCTCAGTTTCCTCGACCAGCCTGAATCCGCGCGCCTCATAGAAACGCCGCGCCGGCGCGTTGCGCTGAAAGGTCCAGAGCTGCAAGCGTTCGCAGGCGCCTTTGGCGACGACGAGGAGTTCGGTGCCGACGCCGCGGCCCTGGACCGCGGGAACCACGTAGAGCTGCTCGATCCAACCGTCGCTGAAGGCGATGATCCCGATCAGCGCGTCATCGTCGAAGCGGCCCCAGATCTGGCATGTCGGAAAAACGCGCTCGCGGTAGAACCAGCGATCCTCGTCCGGCGTGTGCAGGCCTGCGAGCCACGGCATCGCCCGGTCGAACGCGATCCGATGAACCTGCGCCGCGGCGCCCATGTCGGTGAGCGCAAGTTGCCTGAGCACTAGTACTCGATCCCCAGCGCATCATAGATCCGCCGGTGCACGGCCGGCAGCGTCTCGGTTAGATCCTCAGCGATCAGGCCGGGCCCCGCCTCGCTGGCCGCCTCGCCATGCATCCAGACGCCGATGCTGGCGGCTTCAAAGGCCGGCACGCCCTGCGCCAGGAGACCAGCGATGATGCCGGCGAGCACGTCGCCGGCGCCGGCGGTCGCAAGCCAAGGCGGCGCGTTGGCGGCGATGGTGGCGCGGCCGTCGGGGGCGGCAATTGTGGTGTCAGGGCCCTTCAGGAGCACGACTGCGCCGGAGCGCTCGGCGGCGGCGCGCACGCGCTCGAGCTTGGAGCGGCCCGGATGCTTGTTGCTGAGATCGGAGAACAGGCGCGGAAACTCGCCCTCGTGCGGCGTCAGCACAACCGCACTGTCCTGCGAGGACTTTATCGACTCAAACAGGCGCTCGGGATTTGCCGCAAAGCTGGTCAGCGCGTCCGCGTCCAGGACGAGATGCCGTTGCGCATCAAGCGCCGTGTGGACCATGTCGCAGGTGCGTTCGCCGATGCCCGCGCCAGGACCGATCATGCAGGTGTTGTAGCGCTGGTCGCCGAGCAGTTCGCCGAACTCGATCGCGGTGTCGACGGGGCGGACCATCACCGCCGTCAGCGCGGCAGCATTGATCGCGAGCGCGTCGCGCGGCGTTGCCAGTGTCACCAGGCCCGCACCGGCGCGCAGCGCCCCACGCGCGGCGAGCCGTGCGGCGCCCGTTGCGGCCGCATCGCCCGAGACCGCCAGCACATGGCCGCGTGCGTATTTGTGGCCGTCGATGCGCGGCACCGGAAAGGCTGCGCCCCAGACGTCCGGATCGTTCTCGAAGAGTTGCGGCCTGATCTCGTCCAGCACCGGCGCCTCGATGCCGATGTCGGCGACGCGCACGCGGCCGCAATGCATCCGGCCGGGCAGCAACAGATGCGCCGGCTTCTTGCGGAAGAAGGTGACGGTCTCGGTGGCGTTGACCGCCACGCCGAGCACGGCGGCGCTGGTGCCGTTGATGCCGCTCGGCAGATCGACGGCGAGCACCGGGGCGCCGTTGGCGTTGATCGCCTCGATCATCTCGCGCGCCTCGCCCTCGACGGGCCGGCTGAGGCCGGCGCCAAACAGCGCATCGATGATCAGCGCGGGTCGTCCGATCGCCTGCGGATTGAACGGCAGCACCGGATGCTTCCAGCCGCGCGCAGCGGACGCCGCATCGCCCTGGAGCTGGTCGCGCTCACACATCAGGATCACCGAGACCTCGCGGCCCTGCGCGGCGAGCTCGGCGGCTGCGACAAATCCGTCACCGCCATTGTTGCCGGGGCCGGCCACGATCAGGATCGGCCCCTCCTCCACCAGCGCATTGGCGGCCTCGGCGACCGCCTGCCCCGCGCTCAGCATCAGCTTGAAGCCGGGCGTGCCTGCGGCGATGCTGAGCTGGTCAGCGCGCTGCATTTCGGCGTTGGTCAGTATCTCCATGCCACTTCCCTGGTACAAACGCCTCTTGAACAGGCATCTTCCGTGCCGATCCGCCACCGGGAACACTTGACTGCACACATATTGAACCGTTTGCCTATTTCGTAGTCTGCGGTATTTTGGGCCGGTCGGCGCCACCTATCAGAGATGCTCGTTAAAAGGCTGATAACGCTCCAATAATCAGGGCATTTGCAACTTGGCATAGACCCTGCTTTCGAGGAAGCCGCTTCGGTTAGTCGTGCTCACTGGCATCTATCAGGGTGTGGCCGGCCGTTGTTGCCGGACTGGTCAGGGATTCCGGCATAGCGAAGACACGATCGTGCGTGAGAAAAGCGCATCCTGACGAAGACGTTGCTATTTGATCGAAAGGCCGGGAGGCGCGCAGTGAAGAAAATCGAAGCCATCATCAAGCCATTCAAGCTCGACGAGGTGAAGGAAGCGCTTCAGGAAGTCGGCCTTCAAGGCATCACCGTCACCGAGGCCAAGGGCTTCGGCCGGCAGAAGGGGCATGCCGAGCTCTACCGCGGCGCAGAATACATCGTCGACTTCCTGCCCAAGGTGAAGATCGAGATCGTGATCGGCGACGACCTGGTCGAGCGCGCGATCGACGCGATCCGCCGCGCCGCGCAGACCGGCCGCATCGGCGACGGCAAGATCTTCGTCTCCAACATCGAAGAGGCGATCCGCATCCGGACCGGCGAATCCGGGCTGGACGCTATCTGAGCCGGGTGCTATCCCGAATTTTGCGACACTCTGAAAGAAAAAAGGCTGCTTCGGCGGCCTGATTTCGTTTGTGCGGTTGCTCGAACTCGCCGAAAGCGAGAACAAATCTGCTCACCTGGAAACCGACCCGCAGAGCCAAAAGGGGTATGCATGAAGACCGCCAAAGACGTCCTGAAATCGATCAAGGACAACGACGTCAAATACGTCGACCTGCGCTTCACCGATCCGCGCGGCAAGTGGCAGCATGTGACGTTCGACGTCAGCATGATCGACGAGGACATTTTCGCCGAAGGGACGATGTTCGACGGATCCTCGATCGCCGGCTGGAAGGCGATCAACGAATCCGACATGTGCCTGATGCCCGATCCGGTGACCGCGACGATCGATCCGTTCTTCGCCGAGACCACGATGGTCATCACCTGCGACGTGCTCGAGCCGACCACCGGCGAGCCCTACAACCGCGACCCCCGCGGCATCGCCAAGAAGGCGGAAGCCATGGTGAAGTCGATGGGCGTGGGCGATAGCGTATTCGTCGGCCCGGAAGCCGAGTTCTTCGTGTTCGACGACGTGCGCTTCTCCTCCTCCCCCTACAACACCGGTTTCCGCCTCGACTCCTCGGAGCTGCCGACCAACACCGACACAGAATATGAGGGCGGCAACCTCGGCCACCGCATCCGCACCAAGGCCGGCTACTTCCCGGTGCCGCCGCAGGACTCCGTGCAGGACATGCGCTCGGAAATGCTCGGTGCCATGGCCAAGATGGGCGTCAAGGTCGAGAAGCATCACCACGAGGTCGCTTCCGCCCAGCACGAGCTCGGCATGAAGTTCGACACGCTGACGCTGATGGCCGACCACCTGCAGATCTACAAGTACTGCATCCACCAGGTCGCGCATATCTACGGCAAGACCGCCACCTTCATGCCGAAGCCGGTCTATGGCGACAACGGCTCGGGCATGCACGTGCACCAGTCGATCTGGAAGGACGGCAAGCCGGTGTTCGCCGGCAACAAGTACGCCGACCTGTCGGAGACCTGCCTCCACTACATCGGCGGCATCATCAAGCACGCCAAGGCGATCAACGCCTTCACCAACCCGTCGACCAACTCCTACAAGCGTCTGGTCCCGGGCTATGAGGCCCCGGTGCTGCTGGCCTATTCCGCACGCAACCGCTCGGCCTCCTGCCGCATCCCCTACACCGCTTCGCCGAAGGCCAAGCGTGTCGAGGTGCGCTTCCCCGATCCGCTTGCCAATCCCTATCTCGGCTTCGCCGCGATGCTGATGGCCGGCCTCGACGGCATCAAGAACAAGATCGATCCGGGTCCGGCGATGGACAAGGACCTCTACGACCTGCCGAAGGAAGAGCTGAAGCAGATCCCGACCGTCTGCGGCTCGCTCCGCGAGGCGCTGGAAAACCTCGACAAGGACCGCGGCTTCCTCAAGAACGGCGGCGTGTTCGACGACGACTTCATCGACGCTTACATCGAGCTGAAGATGACCGAAGTCGAGCGCTTCGAGATGACCCCGCACCCGGTCGAGTTCGACATGTACTATTCGGGCTGAGCGGCTCGATATCCCGACACGCGAAAGGCGCCCCTTTGGGCGCCTTTTGTTTTGAACGATCGAAACTCAACTTTCGTTCTGCATCTGACTCCACTTCGTTCTCAAAGAACGAATCAGAATCGCGAAAAGCGGCACACACCAATTCCTGCCAATTGGTTTATTCAATCCGAGATGGACGATGGAGCAGCAACTCGGGATCGGTAGAGCGCTGGCGAAACCCGTCGCCTCAAGGCTCGCGACAACGATGGGTTTCGCTGCCCTCTACCCATCCGACTTGCTAAAGCAGCGGCCTCAGCCATTCTCGCGCCAGACGAATATCATCTTCCGTGATCGAATGACCTGTTCGGAGCTGGTGGTGCGTCGCCTCTGCGCCCATGTGAGCCAGACGTCTTGCCAAGCGGGCGCCATCGCCAGGCGATCGCCGCTCGTCGTGATGGCCGTCGATGATGAGGACTGGTGTCCGCGGAAGGCGCGTGGCTGGATCGGTGGCGAATGGCGACAGCGGCCTGAGAAGAACTGCAGCGGAGAGACACTGGGGGTAGAGCATGAGCAGTGCAGCCGCCATGATTGCACCGTTCGAAAAACCAATGGCAATCGGAGGTTTCGGGAAGCGATAGTCTAGGCCGATTTGAGCCACGTCGTCGGCGAGCCGACCGGCCCGGGCTACGAGATCGCGTTCATCGATCGAGCGATCCTCAAACCGACGAAAGAATGCAAAGCCACCTTCCCAAGGGACGGCGCCTCGAACCGCGACCGCCATCGCGGATGGCGCAAGTTGGCTGGCGAGCGGCACCATGTCCCGCTCGGTCCCGCCAGAGCCATGAAGCATCAGCAGCGGGGTGTGATCCGGCCCTGCCCCCTTCAGGAGATAGTGATCATGTGAGGGCATTCACTGCTCCCGCCTGCACCTATTTGCGCAGCCCAAGTGCCGCGAAACGACATCTATCCGTCGAATGTAACGGTTTCGTAGGATGGTTGAGCCCTTGCGAAACCATCGCCTCAAGGCCGCGACAACGGTGGGCTTTGCTACGCTCTCACGTCGTCTCACGCCGCGATGTCAAATGGTCGAGCAGCCCCGTCGGCAGCGGAAACACGATGGTCGACGACCGTTCGCCCGCGATGTCGTGCAAAGCCGCGAAATAGCGCAGCTGCATCGCCTGAGGCTCCTGCGCGAGGATCTGGCCGGCTTCGACCAGCTTTTCGGCAGCCTGCTGCTCACCCATCGCGTTGATCACCTTGGCCCGCCGCAACCGCTCCGCCTCAGCCTGTTTGGCAATCGCGCGAACCATGGTTTCGTTGATATCGACGTCCTTGATCTCTATGCCGGTGACCTTGATGCCCCAGACATCGGTCTGCTTGTCGAGGATCTCCTGGATGTCGGCATTCAGCCTGTCGCGCTCGGCAAGCATCTCGTCGAGCTCGTGCTTGCCGAGCACCGAACGCAACGTGGTCTGGGCGAGTTGGCTGGTGGCGGCCATGTAATCGCCGACCTTGATGATGGCCCGTTCGGGGTCGACGATGCGGAAGTAAAGAACGGCGTTGACCTTGACGGATACGTTGTCGCGCGAAATCACGTCCTGCGGTGGCACGACCTGCACCATCACCCGTAGATCGACCTTTACGAGTTGCTGCACGATCGGAACGAGGAGGATGAGGCCCGGGCCCTTCACGCCGGTAAAGCGGCCGAGCGTAAAGATGACGCCACGCTCGTATTCGCGCAGGATTCGAATGGCCTGGGACAGAAACATGATGACCAGCAGCGCAAGGGCCGCATAGGTCAGATATTCCAGCATCATGATGGACCTCCCTCGCCGGTTCGGGCTGGTGCGCGCCGTATCAGCAGCGTCAGATCGACGACGTTGGCGACTTCGACGGTCTCTCCGGGCTTGAACGTTTCGGCGCCGCGCGCCTGCCAGCGCTCACCATGGGCGAACACATGTCCTTCGTTCCCGTTCCAGTCGAGAACCTCGGCGGGCAAGCCTCGCATGGCCTTTGCGCCGACCAGTGCAGGAGCCTTGCCGACGCGCCGAAGCGAACCAAGCACGACGAGCGCAAAGCCGACGAACACTGACGCAGTGATGCCGATCACCCACCATGACAGCTGGTAGCCAGGCGCCTCGCCCCTGAAAAGCATCAGGGCTCCCAGCACGAAAGCGATGATCCCTCCCAAACCGATCACCACGGTCGGATTGAAGGCTTCGATGGTGAGAAGCACGAGTCCAACCAACATCAGGGCGAGGCCGGCATAATTGACCGGCAGCAGATTGAGCGCATAGAGGCCGATCAGCAGGCAGATCGCGCCGACGACTCCCGGGGCGACGGCACCGGGAGATATGAACTCGAAGATCACGCCGTAGATGCCGACCATCAGGAGAATGAACGCCACGTTCGGATCGGTGATAACAGCCAGGAAGCGGGATATCCGTCCGGGGTCGATGGCTTCGACGACAGCATCCTTTGTCACCAGGCGCTGCGTCTTGCCGCCTGCAACCTCGACCACGCGGCCATCGATCTGCCTCAGCAACTCAGCCTGATCGCGCGCGACGAGATCGATGGCGTGAGCTTCCAGCGCAGCGTTGGCGGAGAGTGTGGCGGCCTCACGGACCGCCTTCTCAGCCCACTCCGCATTGCGGCCACGCAGCTCGGCAAGGCTGCGGATGAAGGCGACGGCATCGTTCGTCACCTTCGCCATCATTGCGTCCTTCGGCTCGTCCTTCTTGTCCTTGCCGTCCTTGTCCGGCGTACCGCCGAGCGGCCCGCTAAGCTGCACCGGCGTTGCAGCACCAATATTGGTGCCCGGCGCCATCGCTGCGATGTGGGACGCATAAAGGATGTAGGTCCCCGCGCTCGCCGCGTGGGCGCCGGAGGGAGCGACGTAACCGACGACGGGGATCGGCGAGGCCAGCACATCGGCGATGATCTCGCGCATGCTGGAATTGAGACCGCCGGGCGTGTTCATTCTCAGAAGCACGATTTCGGCGCGACGCTCGCTTGCCTTGGCCAAAGCCTCCTTCACGTAGCTGGCCGACGCAGGGCCAATGGCCCCGTCGATCGAAACTATCAGTGCAAGGCGGCTGTTCTCCTCCGCTGGGCTGGGACGGAGGCCGCACATCAAAGCCGCGACGCCAATCGCCGCAACGAGGGCCGCCTTCATGGTCTGCACGGCAGTGCTCCCTTGCAGAGCATATGGTGCGCGTCTTGCGAACCTCAATGTGGCCGCGTGCAGACCCTTGTCGTGATTGTGCGATGCAATGGAATTGCCCTGAGCATAGGGCGGTGGCGGACCATGCCTTGGGCTGATCCGCCGGTGCACTCTGCACTGCTACGGCCGCCGGACCCGCACCCCGTCCGCCCCGATCGCACCGAACGTGCCAGCGATGATCTCGCTCGTCGGCTGCATGCCGCCGAGCGACCAGTGCGAGGGCTCCTGCTCCTCGATCCTGACCCAGACGTTGCGGCGGAAGTCCGGACTGCCCTGCCCTTCGACCTCGACCATCAGGTCGGTGATGCGCTCGAGCAGCGCCTTCTTCTGCGCCGCGTCCAGGATGCCGCGGACAGTGGAAACCGTGATGTATGGCATGTCTCTCTCCAATCATGTGGTGTGACGACGGCGCGAGATTGGACCCGACGCCGCCAACACGGCAGTGGCGGACAAGCCAGAGATCGGGCAATTTCCGCCACACGCCCGCCGTTCCGGTCGGATAAGGTGGATGCACTTGCCTGGAGACGTCATGAAGCTCGCGGTTCTCGCACTGGAAGGCTGCATGCATTCGGCGATTGCCGGCGTCGCCGACATCCTCGCGCTCGCCAATCACGTGATGCAGCAGAGCGGCGCAAGATCGCGCTTCGCCCTTCAGACGCTCTCGCTCGACGGCAAACCGGTGCGCGCCGGCGGCGGACAGATGGTCGCGGTCGATGGCGCGGTCGGCAAACGCGGCCGCTTCGACGCGATCCTCGTCCCCGGCAACCTCGTCGATCACGTCACGGCCGAGCGGCTCCAGCCACAATATGCCCGTGCAGGAGCCTGGCTGCGGCAGCAGCATGCAAGCGGCCGGCTGATCGGCGCCTTTTGCAGCGGCGTGTTCCTGCTGGCCGGTGCCGGCCTGCTCGACAATCGTCGCGCCACCATCACCTGGTGGCTGCAAAGCGAGCTGCGGCAGCGCCATCCCGCGATCGACCTCGCACCCGACGCCGTCATCACCGTTGCCGACCGCATCGTCTGTGCGGCAGGACCGATGTCGTGGGTCGATCTCCTGCTCAGGCTGATCGAGATGATCGAGGGCAAGGAGGTCGCAAAACTATGCGCGGACTACGTCGTCATCGACACCGCGCAGCGGACCCAATCGCTCTTCATGCCCGTCGGCTACCTGCTGTCGCAGGACCCGCTGCTGACCAAGGCGGACCTGCTGGTTCGCCGCAGCGGCAAGAGCCCGATGACGGTCAGGCGCCTCGCGGAGGCGCTCGGCCTCAGCGAGCGCACGCTGAACCGGAAGTTCCAGGCGCTCACGCGCGAGCCGCCGCAGGCGTTCATCACGCGCCGCCGCGTCGAGCACGCGCGCACGCTGCTGGAGACGACGATGCAGCCGGTCAAGACCATCGCGCGTGCTGCCGGCTATGAGGACGAAAGCAGTTTTCGCAAGGCCTTCCGCAAGCTGACTTTGATGTCACCGCAGGCCTATCGGGCGCGGCGGCTGGAGCGGGCGGCCTGACGGCTTCCCGCCGCATGTCCGGTTGACCGTCTCACTTGTCCGGAAAATTCACGCCGATCTCGGTCACCACAGGCGCCCATTTCACCAGCGTCGCGAAGTCGGAGGCCACCTTCACGCCGTCGCCCAAGAGCGATTTGGGCGCGGCGGATTTCTTGCCGAAGCGGATCGTGACGGTGCAGCCGCCTTGCAGCGGGCGGCCGAGCGTCCCGCCCTTCCAGTCGGTAACGAAGCCGCCGTAGTCCCATTCGAAACCGCTGACGAGGAACGGCTTGCCGTTGGCCTTCTGCACGTCGGCAAGGCTCGATCCGATCGTGGCACCGCCAACGCTCCAGAGGCTGGTCTTGCCTGCATCGCGCAAGGTCAAACCGGAGGCGCGCATGGCCTTGTCGTCGGTGAAGGCGACTTCGATGCGGCGGTCCCTCGCCTTCGGAAACAGCACGAGGCCTTTGTACTTCTCGCCCTCGGCGCCCGGCAGGTCCTGCACCACGGCGTCCTTCCCGAAGCGCTGTTTCAAGCTCCGTTCAGTGTCATCAGGCGCGACCGGCGAGGCACAAGTGATCGACCCTTCCTGCGCCGGCGTGGTTTGGGCGAATGCAGGGGACGCGAGCAGGACAAGGGCGGTGGCCGTGTGGCGCATCATCGGGGTGCAATTCCAGACCTAAAAATCCGGTCAGCAAGGTAGCGCGCGAGATCAACTCGACACAACTACTCCCCGTCATTGCGAGCGCAGCCCGCCCTACGCCGCCGCTCTCTGCCGCGCCACCAGCGCTTCGCCGAAAGCCTCGAACAGCTTGCGGTTGATGGGGTTGCGCTGCGGATCGTATTCGGCGTGCCATTGCACGCCGAGCGCGAAGGTCGGGGCTTCCGCGATGCGGATCGCCTCGATGGTGCCGTCCTCGGCGACGCCCTCAATCAGCACGCGCTTGCCGGGGTCGAGGATGCCCTGGCCGTGCAGCGAATTGACCCTGATCTTCTCGCAGCCGAGCAGTTTTGCGAACGCCCCGCCCGGAGTGAGGTCGACGTCGTGGCGGTCGGCGAACACCACGGTCGGATCGGGATGGATCTCGCCGTTCTCGAGCCGGGGCATGCGGTGGTTCATGCGACCCGGAATCTCGCGGATCTCCGGATGCAAGGAGCCGCCGAAGGCGACGTTCATCTCCTGGAGGCCGCGGCAGATGCCGAACAGCGGAATGCCGCGGGAGACGCAGGCGACCGAGAGCGCCAGCGCGACCTCGTCGCGGTGGATGTCGTAGGGCTCGTGCTTCTCGCAGGGGTCGACGTTGAAGCGGGTCGGGTGGACGTTGGCGCGGGCACCGGTGAGGACGATGCCGTCGACGGTGTCGAGCAGCGCAGCGATGTCCGTGATGTCGGGCGCTCCCGCGAACATCACCGGCAGACCGCCGGAGACCTCGGCCACGGCGCGCAAATTCCGCTCGCCGACCATCTGGACCTGAAATCGATTTTCGACGCGATGGGCATTCCCGATCACGCCGACGACCGGCTTTCTCATCTCCCGTTCCGACCTCCCGCCGAGAAAAGATTCTCCAAAGATGCCCTCGGGATGGAACAAATTCAACAGAGGGGATCGCGGGACGGCAATGCTATTTTCGCGCAAATGCGCTGGCAGAGGGTCCGATGTCGCACCGTTTCGCCGGGGCAGCGTTGGCTCCTGGGCCGCGGACACGTCAAATCGGCGCTTGGCCCGGCTTGATCCCCGGTGGAATTTCGCGAAAGAGTGCCCGCGCGCAGCCGCCAAGAAGGAGCCGATGTGACCATTTCCAGAGATGAACGGCCCCGGACCCGCACCGATCTGGCCTGGTCGATCTCGGTCGGCGGCATCGGGGTCGTGCTGTTCACGGCTCTCCTCGCCTTCGCCTGGTATTTTGCGGCCACCCTGCTCCTGATCTTCACCGGCATGCTGCTCGGCGTCGGTCTCAACGCGCTGACGGGCGCGCTCGGCCGCCGCGTCCAGCTGCCCCATCCGGTCCGGCTCGCGATCGTCTGCATCGTGCTGGCCTTGATGCTCGCCGGCGTCGCCTATCTCGGCGGTGCCACCATCGCCGAGCAGGCCTCGGTGCTGAGCAAGACCATCAAGTCGCAGATCGGCAACGTCCGTTCCTTCCTCGAGAACCACGGCATCGACACCAGCGTGTTCGATCTCGGCAATGCCGCGCCCGCCGCCACCGGCGATGCAACGCCGACGCCCGCCCCGAGCCCGGCCGCGCACGGCGGATTGCCGGGCGCAGGCGCGCTGGCCTCGAGCGGCGGGGCGATCGTCAGCCAGACCTTCAAGCTGCTGTTCGGCGCCATCAGCGCCGTCGGCAACATCTTCATTGTGCTGTTTCTTGGCCTCGCCTTCGCCGCCCAGCCGAGCGTCTATCACGATGGCCTGCTGTTCCTGGCACCGGCGAAACATCGCAGCCGCGCCGCCCTGATCATCGACGGCATCAGCGAGACACTGGAGCGCTGGCTGATCGCGCAGATCGTCGTGATGATTGCGGTCGGCGCGGTGACCTGGATCGGGCTTGCCGTCATCGGCATCCCCGGCTCGTTCATCCTGGGAATCCAGGCCGGCCTGCTTGCCTTCATCCCGACCGTTGGCGCCATCATCGCCGGCGTCGTCGTGGTGCTTGCGAGCCTCGCCTCAGGCTGGATCCCGGCGCTGTCCGCCTTTCTGCTCTTCATGGGCGTGCACGCCATGGAGAGCTACGTGCTGACGCCGATCCTGCAGCGTCAGGCGCTCGACATCCCGCCGGCCACGCTGTTCGCGTTCCAGATACTGCTCGGCGTTGTGTTCGGCCTCTGGGGCCTCGCGCTGGCGCTGCCTCTCGTCGCCATCGCCAAGGTCATGATCGACCATTTCAAGACGTATGAGGCGCCGCCTCTGGCGGAGGCGGCGTAAGGCGTCTTGAAGTCGCTCAGGTCGTCAGCACGGTCTCGGTGTGCTCGACTTCCGGAGGCGCGGCAAAATACTGGCCGACGAGGCCGCGCCACTCGGTGAAATTCTCCGAGCCCCGGAAATCGACGGTGTGATTTTCCAGCGTCGCCCACTTCACCATCAGCCGGTAGCGCTGAGGCTTCTCGATCGACTTGTGCAGCTCAAAACCGTGAAAGCCCTTGGAACGGCCGAAGGCGGCCTTGGCCTTGGCGACAGCAGCCTCAAAGTCCTTCTCGCTGCCCGGTTTGACGTCAATTTGCGCGATCTCGGTGACCATCGGTTTCCACCCTTCGTGTTTGATGGGCGTTGTCTACCGCAGACCGAGACAAAGAAAAAGGCGCCGAAACGGCGCCCTGCCCGTCAGAAATGCGTCGCTCTCAGGCGAACAGCAGCGCGGTGCCTGCCACGATCAGCGTGCAACCGATAAACAGCGCAAGCGGCCAGTAGCTGCGGCCCTGCGTATAGCGCCCCTGCGCACGCCGCTCGGTGATCAGCGCGCTCTCATATTCGTCTGCAGTGGAGAACAGGCAGGCGAAGCCGCCGCGTGCCAAGCTTGCGGCGGCTTCGAGCGACATCAGGGCAGCTTGCGGGTTCTGTCGACGGATCGATTCCATGACCGCGATGGTAGGGATCGAATGGTAAACAGAGACTTACCGCAGCTCCTTCCGCGCGTCAGGCAGTGGCCGGCCGCGCCTGCTGCGCACCGGTCCGCGCGGCGCTCTGGCGGCGCCAGTTCTCCAGCGAGAGCGGCAGCTCCTCCGCGGCCTCGACGCGGTTACGGCCGCCGCGCTTGGCCTGATAAAGCGCGGTGTCGGCCGAGGCCAGCAATACTTCGAGCTCGGTGCCGGCCGGACCGCCGGCAACCCCGATGCTGACGGTGGTGTCGACCGGACCTTCATCGACGACGACTCCGGAGGTCTCGAACGCTTCGCGGACGCGCTCGGCCACCAGCACGCCCTCCTCGAGCGAGCACGGCAGCAACGCCGCAAATTCCTCGCCGCCGATGCGGCCCGAGAGGTCGGAGATGCGCAAGTTGCTGATGACCACGGTCGAGAACAGTTTCAGCATCTCGTCGCCGGCGGGATGGCCAAAGCGGTCGTTGATCGACTTGAAGTGGTCGATGTCGAAGATCATCACGGTCACGGGACGGCCGGCCTTGGCCTCGCGCTCGATCACGCGTCCGCAGGCTTCCGAGAAGCCGCGGCGGTTGAGCATGCCGGTGAGCGGGTCGGTGGACGCGGCCGTCCGGTGCGCCGTCACCGTGCGCTCGGACACCAGCATGAAGATCACGAACACGGTGCCGACGGCGTAGAGGATCAGCTCGACCGCGAACACGGTGACCCAGATGCTCGACGAGAAGCCGGCATCGTGCGGGCGCAAAAAGCTGCCGAGCAGGATCGGCAGCATCAAGACGCAGCCGTGCATCACCGGCACCACGAAAGCCGGCCAGCGCCGTTGCAGGCTCTTGCGGCGCTCGACCCACAGCTCGCTCGCAGTCAGCGCCGCATAGACCGAGACGATGCCGGCGCCGATGATCATGCGCAGCATGGACGCTGAGGGATCGAGCAGCGAGACGGCGGCGACCCAGGCGAGCGCGCCAAGGAGGAGGCCCGGCCAGTTCGGCTTGCGGCCATGGAAGACGCGCGCGGCATTCCACACCATGCCGCAGGCGACGAATCCGACCGCGTTTAACGCCAGATAGAGATGCGGCCCGAGCTTGTCGCCGGCCGCCGTCCACAGCGCGACGGAGGCGGCGCCGAGCAGATAGGCGGTGCCCCACCATTTCAGCGCAGGACTGTTCTCCTGCCTGCCAAAGAATACCATCATGGCGCCGAGCAGTGCGGCAACCATGGTGGCAACCAAATAGAGCGTGATGCTATCGAGCGACATCATGTCGGCCCCCTTGAAAACATAGCAGTTACGCGATCGGCACATCCGATTTGCGCGCCCTTCCGAATGCGACGCTATGTCCCGCGAGTTCCATTCAGGTTTTCGTGCGAGCCCAAGTTTTCGGGAAACACGCCATCAATTTGCGTACAAACGAACAACAAAAAGGGCGCTGAAATCAGCGCCCTTTTGCATCTCATTGAAGCCGCTTTCGCGGCGAATGTGACCGAGGCGATTAACGCTTCGAGAACTGGAAGGACCGGCGGGCCTTGGCCTTGCCGTACTTCTTACGCTCGACCACGCGCGAGTCGCGGGTGAGGAAGCCGCCCTTCTTGAGCACGGTGCGCAGCTCCGGCTCGAAATAGGTGAGCGCCTTGGAGATGCCGTGACGGACCGCACCGGCCTGGCCCGACAGACCGCCGCCGGCGACGGTGCAGATCACGTCGTACTGGCCGGAACGCTGGGCCACCGAGAACGGCTGCTCGATCATCATGCGCAGCACGGGACGGGCGAAATAGACCTCGACCTCGCGCGAATTGACGGTGACCTTGCCGGCGCCCGGCTTGATCCAGACGCGGGCGACCGCGTCCTTGCGCTTGCCGGTGGCGTAGGCGCGGTTGAACTTGTCGACCTTCTTCTCGTGCTTGGGCGCCTCGGGCGCCGCCGCCGTCTTGAGCTGCGAGAGCTGGTCGAGCGACTGGATGGATTCGGCCATGTTATGCGGCCCTCGTGTTCTTGCGGTTCAACTTGGCGATATCGATCTTCTCGGGCTGCTGCGCCTCGTGCGGATGATCGGCGCCGCCGTAAACACGAAGGTTGCCCATCTGCACGCGACCGAGCGGACCACGCGGGATCATGCGCTCGACGGCCTTTTCGAGCACGCGCTCGGGATGCTTGCCCTCGAGGATCTGGCGCGCAGTGCGCTCCTTGACGTGGCCGACATAGCCGGTGTGCTTGTAGTAGGTCTTCTGCTCGCGCTTGCGACCGGTGAGGACCGCATGCTGCGCGTTGATGATGATGACGTTGTCGCCGCAATCAACGTGGGGGGTGTAGGTCGGGAGGTGCTTGCCGCGCAGGCGCATGGCAACGATGGTGGCGAGACGGCCGACGACCAGACCCTTGGCGTCGATCAGCACCCACTTCTTCGTCACCTCAGCCGGCTTTGCCGAAAAGGTTTTCATGTCAGAGTTTCCGTGGACGGGGAGCATCGGCGCGAATACCGCACCGGACTGCGCGGTTTTCTAGAGAAGAGACGCGCGACGGTCAATGCCAGAAGACGGAAATTACCTGCATAAAATCAATATCTTAAAAATATGGTACTATATTACCTGCGAAAAGCTCAAACATTTGGAATGGAATAGGTCGAGGTGACATGGGCAATCGGATCGGGTGAGGTCCCGGATAACAGGTTCACCTCCCCGACCGCGAGGCGCTTGCCGAGCTTGAGCAGCCGGGCTTCCGCCAGCACGTCCTGCCCCGGCTGGCCCTTACGCAGGAAATTGATGTTGAGATTGGTGGTGACCGCGAGCCCGATAGGCCCGATTGCGGACAGCAGCACCACGTACATGGCGAAATCGGCCAGCGCCATCAGCGTCGGGCCGGACACGGTTCCGCCCGGCCGCAGCATTCTTTCGCTGAAGCGCTGGCGCAAAAGGCAGGTCTGGCCGTCCGCGCTCTCGATCGTGATGTCGTCGCCGCTGAAGGCCTGGGGAAACTCGTCGCGGAGAAACTGCTCGACCTCCGCCACGGTCATTTTCGCTGCCGCCATGCTGTTCCCCACCCTCGCTTCACTTGCCCTGGTACATTAAGTTATCTGCGTCATCCCATTGCAATCATCCAACGGAAACCGCGTCAATGTCCGTTCAGGCCGCCCGCGCCCCCTCCCCGCACCCGCCGATCCTGCTGCGCGAGACCGTCGGCCCGATCGCGGTCCTGACGCTGAACCGTCCGGCCGCCCGCAACAGCCTGTCGGCGGCGATGATCGCCACTCTGCATGCCGAGCTCAACGAGATCCGCGACGAGAAGGCCATCCGCGGCGTGGTGATCGCCGCCAACGGTCCGGCCTTCTCCGCCGGCCACGACTTGAAGGAGCTGACAGCGCGTCGCACCGACCTGGATCGCGGCCGCGCCTTCTTCGCCGAGATGATGAACGCCTGCAGCGCGATGATGCAGGCGGTCGTGCATCTGCCCAAGCCCGTGATCGCGTCCGTCCAGGGCATCGCGACCGCGGCGGGCTGTCAGCTGGTTGCGAGTTGCGATCTCGCGATCGCCTCGGAAGACGCGAAATTCGCGACGCCGGGCGTCGACATCGGCCTGTTCTGCTCGACGCCGATGGTCGCGCTCTCGCGCAACGTCCCGCGCAAGCAGGCCATGGAGATGCTGCTCACGGGCGAGCCTGTTACGGCAGACCGCGCCCGCGAGATCGGCCTCGTCAACCGCGTTGTGCCCGCCGGCACCGAGCTCGGCGCCGCGATCGAGCTCGCGCAGCAGGTCGCGCTGAAGTCCGCCTACACCGTCAAGCTCGGCAAGGAAGCCTTCTACCGCCAGGCCGAGATGAGCCTTGCGGATGCTTATCGCTATGCCGCCGAGGTGATGACCGAGAACATGATGGCGCGTGATGCCGAGGAAGGCATCGGCGCGTTCATCGAGAAGCGTCAGCCGACATGGCGGGATGAATAACCGCGTCATTGCGAGCGAAGCGAAGCAATCCAGAAATCGCTCCATGGAAACAGTCTGGATTGCTTCGTCGCTTCGCTCCTCGCAATGACAACAACAAAGAAGACCCAATGAACCACGACGCCTATCCCGACAATTACATCCGCAGCATCCTCAACAGCGTGAAGTCGATCGCGATGGTCGGTGCCTCGCCGGTCAATGTGCGGCCGAGCTATTTCGCGTTCAAATATCTGGCGCAGCGCGGCTACGACATGATCCCGGTCAATCCCGGCCATGTCGGCAAGGAGCTGCTCCGAAAACCCTTCGTTGCCTCGCTCTCCGACATCGGCCGTCCCGTCGACATGATCGACATTTTCCGCAATTCCAGCCACATCATGCCCGTCGTCGAGGAGGCGCTGACGCTCGATCCGCTGCCGAAGGTGATCTGGATGCAGCTTGGCGCGCGGGATGACGCCGCGGCGGAAAAGGCGGAGGCGGCCGGGATCAAGGTCGTGATGAACCGCTGCCCCAAGATCGAATATGGCCGTTTGTCGTCGGAGATTTCCTGGATGGGCGTGAATTCGCGCACGCTCAGCTCCAAGCGCCCGCCGGCGCCGACGCAGGGCATGCGGCTCTCCCTCAATCGGATGAGTGTCGGCGGCGGCGATACCGCGGCCTCCGATCGCGCGGCCAAAAACAAGACCGAGCAAAGCTGAGACAATCGCGAAGGATTCCTTTCGCGAACGCGACATTGCGTAGCAAGATCACGCCCAAATCATTCTGGTGTGAAGCGGCAGCTTGACGGCAGCCACGGCGGCCATCAGCATGCCGCGCGATTTCAGACCACAAGAACAGGACGCCCTCAATGAGCGATCGCCTTCCGGGATTTTCGACCCTCGCCGTGCATGCCGGTGCACAGCCCGATCCGACCACCGGTGCGCGCGCGACTCCGATTTATCAAACCACGTCTTTCGTCTTCAATGACGCCGACCATGCTGCCTCGCTGTTCGGCTTGCAGGCATTCGGCAACATCTACACCCGCATCGGCAACCCCACCAACGCGGTCCTAGAAGAGCGCGTCGCCGCGCTCGAAGGCGGCACCGCCGCGCTCGCGGTCGCCTCGGGCCATGCCGCGCAGGTCGTGGTGCTCCAGCAGCTGCTCCAGCCCGGCGACGAGTTCATCGCTGCGCGAAAACTCTATGGCGGCTCGATCAACCAGTTCACGCATGCGTTCAAGAGCTTTGGCTGGAACGTGGTGTGGGCCGATCCGGATGACATCGCAAGCTTCGAGCGCGCGGTGACGCCGCGCACCAAGGCGATCTTCATCGAGTCCATTGCCAACCCGGCCGGCAGCATCACCGACATCGAGGCGATCTCCACGGTGGCGCGCAAGGCGGGCGTGCCGCTGATCGTCGACAACACGCTGGCCTCGCCCTATCTGATCCGCCCGATCGACCACGGCGCCGACATCGTCGTGCACTCGCTGACGAAATTCCTGGGCGGCCACGGCAACTCGCTCGGCGGCATCATCGTCGATGCCGGCACGTTCGACTGGTCGACCGGCGGCAAATATCCGATGCTGTCGGAGCCGCGGCCGGAATATCACGGCATCCGCCTTCAGGAGACCTTCGGCAATTTCGCCTTCGCGATCGCCTGCCGGGTGCTGGGTCTGCGCGATCTCGGGCCGGCGCTCTCGCCCTTCAATGCCTTCATGATCCTCACCGGCATCGAGACGCTGCCGCTGCGCATGCAGAAGCACTGCGACAACGCCAAGGCGGTCGCCGAATTCCTCGCCGGCCATCCGGCGGTGGCGTCAGTGAGCTATGCGGGCCTTCCGAGCGACAAGTACAACCAGCTCGCGCGCAAATATGCGCCGCGGGGCGCGGGCGCGGTGTTCACCTTCAGCCTGAAGGGCGGCTATGACGCCGGCGTCAACCTGGTCTCGAAGCTGCAGCTGTTCTCGCACCTCGCCAATGTCGGCGACACCCGCTCGCTCGTCATCCATCCGGCCTCGACCACGCATAGCCAGCTCGACGACGCCGCCAAGGTCAAGTCCGGCGCCGGTCCCGACGTGGTGCGGCTCTCGATCGGCATCGAGGACAAGGAAGATCTGATCGCCGATCTGGAGCAGGCGCTGGGGGCGTAGTTCGCCCGTCGTTCCGGGGCGCGCGTAGCGCGAACCCGGAACCTCGATCTTGTCTAGTCAGCTCGAGATTCCGGGCTCGGTGCTTCGCACCGCCCCGGAATGACGACAGTGGTTTTGGCCGCTGCCGGTTAATCCGCATTAACCATATCTGCCCCATACATCGACTTTGGATCGCCCCTTTGATTCGGAGCCGACGATGCTGCGCTGGATGGTGCCTGCCCTTGCGGCCATGCTGACGGTCTCAACCGCCTTCGCCGCCGATCTGGCAGCGACGCCGAAGCGGCGCGCCGCCGCTCCGCCGCCGGAGCCGCCAACGGTCTATGTCGAGACCGATCCGGATGCGCTGATCTCGCCGGCCTACGGCATCGGCAGCTACGTCCGCAATTTGCCGGGTACGCCGCTATTGCCCGGCTCCAACACGCTGCCGGGCTATTACGGTCGCCCCTGGAGCTACGATTATCAGGGCCCATACTACGGCGGACCGCAGGTCGGCTATTTCTGGCGGCTGCCCTATGCGTGCGGTGTCTACGGCTATTGCTGATCAGCCGGCCTGGCTGACCGGGACTGCGCGCGGCTGCGTCGCAGTCGACTGCCGCGAGGCAAGCCGCTCCACCTGCATCACCGCAAGGGTGAGCACCACGATCGCAACGGCCTGATGCATCAGGGCGAGTCCGATCGGCACCTGGTTGAGCAGTGTCAGGATACCCAGCACCGCTTGCAGGCTCACCGCCGCGAACAGCCAGAGCGCACCGCTGGTAGCCGAACCTGCGCGCGAACGCACCGCATCGAAGGCGTGCAGCAGAGCCAGCGCGAACAGCGCATAGGCGGTCATGCGGTGCTCGAACTGCACGGTGAGCACGTTGTCGAACATGTTCCGCCACCACGGCGTCTCGAACCACAGCCGCTCGCCCGACGGAATGAACGCGCCGTCGATCTCAGGCCAGGTATTGTAGGCGCGGCCCGCGCGCAGGCCCGCAACCAGCGCGCCGAAATAGATCTGCACGAAGGTCACGACGAGAAGCAGCGCGCTGGTGAAGCGCAGCCGCGCGGGCGCTGCGATCTGCGGCCGCTCCTTGAGCCGCCGGACCGTCCAGACGATGCCGGCGAAAATCAAGAGCGCCAGCACCAGATGCGTCGCCAGCCGATATTGCGAGACCTCGACGCGCTCGATGAGGCCCGAGGCCACCATCCACCAGCCGACCGCGCCCTGCAGTCCGCCGAGCGCAAACAGCAGCCACAGCCGCCGCTTGAGCTCACCCGAGAGGCCACCCCGCCACAGAAAGAACAGGAACGGCAGGAGATAGGCGACACCGATGAAGCGGCCGAGCAGCCGGTGGCTCCATTCCCACCAAAAGATCTCCTTGAACTCGGACAGGCTCATGCCCGCGTTGAGTTCGCGATATTGCGGGATCTTCTTGTAGGCCTCGAACGCCTCGGTCCACTGCGCTTCCGACAGCGGCGGGACGCTGCCCGTGACCGGTTTCCACTCGACGATCGAGAGCCCGGATTCCGTCAGCCGCGTCGCACCGCCGACCAGCACCATCAGCGCGATCAGCGCGGCCACGGAGATCAGCCACCAGCGCACGGCGCGATGCGGCTCGGACGGGGCGGAAATCGGCGTCATTTCAGGGGCTAAACCAGGTCTATAGCTAAGAGACTTGAACCGGACTGCGTGCCCCTTATAGTCCCCCGCTCCCGCAGCGCAAGTTACGCGAAAGCCGCAGCATTCCGCCATGACGATCCGCACCCGCAAGTTCCTCGGCGCCATCCTGCTCCTGGTGCTGGCCACCGTCTGGGCCCTGCTCGGCATGGCCTTCGCGCAGATGCCGTGGATCGCCGAATCCGGCTGGCGGCAGGCGATCTACTACGTGGTGGTGGGCATGGGCTGGGTGCTGCCGGCGATGCCGATCGTGAGCTGGATGCAGCGGCCCGACCGGGTCAAGTCGAGTTCGTGACGCTGCCCGTCGGCTTCACCGGCGCAAAGGCGACACCCGACATCAGCACGCGCAACATGCGCAGCGAGCGCACGCGCCCGTCCCAGGAAATCCGCGGCAGCGCGCGCAGATTGGTGCGGCCCTCCGCATCGACGATGCCCGGGATCGTCGACACCGCGCTGGCAAAGCCGGCGTGCTCCGCCATCACGACGTGACTGCGCCGGAACGACGTGCGGTCGCCGAACGGAAAGGCGAGATGCCTGACATCGCGGTGGAAGGCGGCTTCCGCGACGGCCTTGCCCATCGTCATCTCGCGCAGCGCGGCCGCATCTTTCATATTGGCGAGAACGGGATAGTTCACGGTCGCGCTGCCGATCGTTACCAGCGGATCGGCAGCCAGCTTCGCCAGATCCTCCCAGTCCATCGACGCTTCGCGCGAGAGCGCGGCAAGATCGATCCGGTAGCGCGTGCAGAGATCGGCCATCGCCACCGACAGTTCCGCCGGCGGCAGCGAGCGCAGCCAGCCTTCGAGATGCGAGAACAAAGCCCGCTTCTCGGCATTGCCAGCGACAGTGAAGCGCTGCTCCTTCTCGCCCATCATCAGGCTGATGCGGCTCTCGCGCGCAATCACCTGCTCGAGGCCGAGCCACCAGGCTTCCCCGACACCGTCGGGAAAAGCGGTGGGAACGTAGACGGTGAACGGGACGGCGTGGCGCGCCAGCACCGGATAGGCGAAGCTGATGAGGTCCTTAGGCGCGCCGTCGAAGGTGAGCGCCACGAAGCGATGCTTCTCCCGCAGCGTCACCGCGCGGCGGCAAACCTCGTCCATGCCGAGGAAGTCATATCGCCACCGCTTCAGCGCGCCAATGGCGCGGTCGAGGAATTGCGGCGTGATCTCGTCATGTCTCAGCGGCTGGAATCCGCCGCGCCGCCGCGGCCGCACGCGCGAAAAACGCAGGATGGCGCCGGCGCCGCGGCTGCGCAGCGCAGGCTGGCCGGTGAACCAGGCCAGTTCGAGGCGCAGCCGCTCCAGCCATCTGTCGTCCGATGCCAATATCCCACCTTCGCGTTCGTCGGCGCCCCGTTCCCTCGCCCATTGTCATTACCCTTTGTTGACATTTCTTTGTAAAGGTCGGCCACAGGCCGAATTACGCATTTTTTCGTTTCTCGACAGGTTTCGCGAATGACCATGGCTGCGGCGATGCAAAGCCGGACGGCGGAAGCGCCAGCGCGGTCGAAAGCGAGCCGTATCGCGCACGTCGATATCGTCACGGATCTGGCCGAGGCCGAAACAGCTTGGCGCGCGTTCGAGGAGAGCGGCCACCTCTTCACGCCCTACCAGCGCTTCGACCTGCTCGGCCCCTGGCAGCGGCTGGTCGGCGGCTGCGACGGCGCCCACCCGTTCATCGTCATTGCCCGCGACGCCGAGCGCCAGCCGCTTCTGCTGTTGCCGCTTTCACTGCGTCAGGGGCACGGCGTGCGCACAGCCTGCTTCATGGGCGGCAAGCATACGACCTTCAACATGGGTCTGTGGAACGCCGAGTTCGCTGCGCAGACCACCAGCGCCGATCTCGACACGCTGCTTGCGTCGCTGCGCAATCATGTCGACGTGCTCTCGCTGACGCAGCAGCCGCTGCGCTGGAACGACCAGCAGAACCCGTTTGCGGCTCTGCCGCGGCAGAGCGCGATCAACGGCTGCCCGCTGCTGGTGATGGAGCCCGGCGGACCGCCCGCATCGCGGATCAGCAACTCCTTCCGCCGCCGCCTCAAGAGCAAGGAGAAGAAGCTCCAGACGCTCGCCGGCTACCGCTATCATCTCGCCACCACGGATGCGGACATCACCCGCCTGCTCGACTGGTTCTTCCACGTCAAGCCGGCGCGGATGGCCGAGCAGAAGCTGCCGAACGTCTTCGCCGAGCCCGGCGTCGAAGCCTTCATCCGCAGCGCGTGCCTCGCCCCGCGCGGCGACGGCCGCGTCATCGACATCCACGCGCTCGAATGCGACGACGAGGTGATCGCGATCTTCGCCGGTGTCGCCGACGGCCAGCGCTTCTCGATGATGTTCAACACCTACACCATGTCCGAGCACGCCCGCTACAGCCCCGGGCTGATCCTGATGCGTTACATCATCGACCGTTCAGCCGAGCGCGGCTTCCGTTCGCTCGATCTCGGCATCGGTTCGGACGACTACAAGCGGATGTTCTGCAAGGACGACGAGGACATCTTTGACAGCTTCGTCCCCCTGACCTCGCGCGGCAAGCTCGCGGCGATGGCGATGTCGTCGCTCAGCCGCGGCAAGCGGCTGGTGAAGCAGAACCAGATGCTGTTCGATCTGGCCCGGCGGCTGCGGCAGGCGTTCGGGTAGTTCTCTTCCCTTCTCCCCTTGTGGGAGAAGGTGGCGCGAAGCCACCCTCTCCCACAAGGGGAGAGGGTAAGAACGTCACGCTGCCACGACGCGCGGGGCTTCTGGTGCGTTTGACGGCTGCACCGGCCTGCTCAGCATCGTCACCTCGCTGAAGCCGACGGCTCTGAGCTGCTCGCACATCGACGTACGGGCATCCTGCGCCATCGCGGCATCGGGCACCACGACGGCGCGGGCATGCGCCGTCAGCAGTTCGGCAGGCAAGTCCGAAGCGCTGCCCGCGTCCAGCAGCACGTGGTCGTAGGCACGGAGCAGCGCGTCAACCGCGAGTGTCACCCGCGGCGATTGCAGCAGGCTGCGGTCGAAGCCGGGGCGGCCGGCCATGACCAGGTGCAGCCGCGAGAGCTTGTCGCGGGTGATGACTTGCGCGAACGAAGCCTCGCCCTGCATCAGTTCGGCAAGGCCAGGCGCTGTGGTATCGACGGACACGGCTGCGATGGTCAACGACGACCCGGCGAGATCGACCACGACGACGCGCGCGTCGCGCGCCAGATGCCGGGCGAGCGTCAACGTCGACAGCGTGATGGCTTCGCCCGGCGCAGTGCCGAGCACCGTGATCTTCCTAGCCGCTGTGCCAGCGGCACGCAGGCGGTCCGCCAGATGCTCGATCTCGGCGAACTCGCTGACGTCGGCATTGGCGGTCATCTCCGGCTGGAGCGGCGCGGGCTCCGTCATGACCGGATCGACGAGCGGTTCGACGACCGGCTCGACCACCCGTTCCTGGCGCACCGGCGCCGGTGCCGGGGCGATCGCCGCCAATGCGCGCGGCGCGGTCTGGCGCAGCAGCTCGCCGGTGACGACGACGCCGGACGAGAGCAGCAAGGTCGCGATCGTCGCGATCAGCACGATCGGCAGCTTCTTCGGATAGGCCGGCGTGTTCGACACGATGGCACGCGAGATGATGCGGCCATCGGTCGGCGCGGTGTCGATGGTCTCGCGGGTGTTGGCCTCGCGGTATTTGGCGAGATAGGTCTCGAGCAGGTCGCGCTGCGCCTTGGCCTCGCGCTCGAGCGCACGCAATTGCACGTCCTGACCGTTGGTCGAGGTCGCCTGCTTCTTGAGCTGCTCCAGGCTCGCCGACAGTTCCTGCACCCGGCCGCTGGCGAAGCGCGCGTCATTCTCCAGCGAACGGGCGATCTTGGCGGCCTCGTCGCGGATCTGGTTGTCGAGATCGGCAAGCTGCGCCTTCAGCTCCTTGATACGCGGATGATTGCCGAGCAGCGTCGAGGATTGCTCGGCCAATTGCGCCCGCAGGGCTACGCGCTGCTGGGATGGCCCACGAATCGATTCCGAGTTCAGCACCTCGGAGGCCTCGATCGGCTTGCCGCTCTGGAGCATTTCGCGGATCAGGCGCGCCTTGGCTTCGGCATCGGCCTTCAAGGCGCGCGCATTGTTGAGCTGGGTGTTGACCTCGCCCATCTGCTGGTTCGACAGCGTGGTGTTGTTGGTCCCGACGAACAGGCTCGACTTGGAGCGAAAATCCTCGGCCTTGGCTTCGGCCTCGGAGACGTTCCGCCTGAGCTCGTCGATCCTGCTGGCGTACCACAGGCTCGCGTTCTTGGCTTGATCCTGGCGCGCATCCTGCTGCAGCACCAGATAGCCGTCGGCGATCGAGTTGGCGACGCGCGCGGCAAGCTCCGGATCGGCGGACTGGAATTCGACCACGATCACGCGCGACTTGTCGACGGCGTAGGCCTGGAGGCGCTCGTAATAGGCGTCGAGCACGCGCTCTTCCGGCGTCATCGAGAACGGATCGCGGCCGATGCCGACCAGCGCCGCCAGCGACTTCAGCGGCGAAATGCCTTGCAGCACCGGATCGAATTCGGGCCGTTCGGCAAGCTTGTTCTTCTTGATGATCTCACGCGCGAGATCGCGCGACAGCACCAGCTGCACCTGGCTGGTGACGGCTTCGGCGTCGAGCGCCTGCCGCTCCTCGGCGCGGTCACTGTTCGGCCGCAGGAATACATTCTCGCGGCCATCGATCAGGATGCGCGCCTCGGATTTGTAGCGCGGCGTGACGAGATTGACGGCGGCGATGGAGGCAACGAGCGCGAGCACCGTCGGCACGATGATCCAGCCGCGCTTGCGCGCCAGAGCCGCGCCAAGCGCGTGCAGGTCGATGTCACCGGATTCGACCGGGACCTGCTTCGGGGCGACGGGTGCAGGCTTTGCTTCGATCCTGTTGGCTTCAACCTCGGGTGCGGCTTCGGCCACCTTGGCTTCAGCCTTAGCTTCAGCCTTAGATTCAGCCTTGGACTTCGAGACAGCCCGCGCGACCACAGCCTTGTCCTTGCCGGCACGCCAGAACGCTAAACGCATCGAACACTCCCGCAGGGCAATGCTGCGACTCTACCTCAACCATGGCGATTACACTCCATTAAGGTTGCCGCTGGGTTAATCGCGCGACGCTGCGATCGGGCGGACTTGCGCCCGACACCGTTTGTTAACCACGAGGGCTCTTAATCCATCTCGATATTTCGAGAATTGTTCGAGCATCGCCTTCGAGCGCTGGTTCTGATCATGCCCCCCTCTCCCGACCGGCCGCTCCGCATCCTGCACGCCGTACGCGCGCCCGTCGGCGGCATCTTCCGCCACATCCTCGACCTCGCCAACGGCCAGGTCGACCGCGGCCATCATGTCGGCATTCTCGCCGACAGCCTCACCGGCGGCGAGCGCGTCGACAAGGCACTCGTCGAACTCGCGCCGCGACTGAAGCTCGGCGTGCACCGCCTTGCGATTCGCCGCGAACCCTCGCCGGATGATTTCCTGGTGTGGCTTCGGATGCGCCGCCTGATCGCCAAGCTCAAGCCCGACGTCATGCATGGCCACGGCGCCAAGGCCGGTGCCTTTGTCCGCATGCGGCGACGCTCCGACGATACCATTCGCATCTACACCCCGCATGGCGGCTCGCTGCATTACCCTCTCCACACGTTCAAGGGCGAATTCTACGCACGGCTGGAACGCACGCTGATGGATGCGACGGACCTGTTCCTGTTCGAGAGCGCCTTTGCCCGCAACACCTATCAGCGCATCGTCGGCACGCCGAAGGGCGTGGTGCACTGCGTCTTCAACGGCGTGACTCCGGAGGAGTTCGAGCCTGTTATCACCGCGGAGGATGCCACCGATCTCGCCTATGTCGGCGAGTTCAGGCGCATCAAGGGCGCGGATTTGCTGGTCGATGCGGTGGCGCGCCTGCACGCAAACGGCAGGAAGGTCACACTGACGCTCGGCGGCGATGGCGAGGAAACGGCGGCCTTGAAAGCGCAGGTCGAGAAGCTCGGCCTCGCCGGTGCCATCCGCTTCATCGGCCACGTCAAGGCGCGCTACGGCTTCTCCAAGGGCCGGCTGCTGGTGGTGCCTTCGCGCGGCGATTCCATGCCTTACGTCGTGATCGAAGCGGGAGCGGCCGGCATTCCCATGATCGCCGCCCGGGTCGGCGGCATCCCCGAGATCTTTGGTGCCGACAGTCCGGCGCTGTTCGCGCCGAGCAACGCCGAAGCGATGGCGGAAGCAATTGCTGCAGCGCTCGACGATCCGCAAGGCACCGCGCAGCGTTCGTCCTCTTTGCGCGAGCGCATCTCCGCGCATTTCTCGCAGCAGGCGATGGTCGATGGCGTGCTCGCGGGCTATCGCGACGCATTTGCCAATCATTAACCACTGTTCGGGTCGCTTTAGAAAATCTTCCGATTTGTTCGATAATCGACGTGCCAGGGGATGCTGACCCGGGGGCGCAAAGTCGCTGCCCGCGGGTTTTTGGAATGGACGTGGACGCCCGTGGAACCGCTCAACGCACGCTCGATGCTCGATGCCGCGACCAGCGCTGCGGCCGGCCCGGTTGACAAGCCCTTCGTCGAACGCCGCCGCCGGCTCTCGCCGGCCGCGCTCGATGTCGTCAACCAGAAGGTCGCTCGCGCCTATTCGCCGATCGTGATCACAGGCTTCGTGCGCGCGGCCGACTTCACGCTGCTGAGCCTCGTCGGCGCCGCACTCTATGTCGGCTATGTCATGCCGCTGTCCGGCTTCAGCTGGGTCTATCCTGCGCAGATCGTCGCCGTCGCAGTGGCCGCCGTGGTCTGCTTCCAGGCCGCCGACATGTACCAGGTGCAGCTGTTCCGCGGCCATCTGCGGCAGATGACGCGGATGATCTCGTCCTGGTCGTTCGTCTTCCTGCTGTTCATCGGCGTTTCCTTCTTCGCCAAATTCGGCAGCGACACGTCGCGGCTCTGGCTCGCCGCCTTCTTCTTTCTCGGTCTTGGCGTGCTGATCGGCGAACGCCTCGTGCTGCGCTCGCTGGTGCGCAACTGGGCCCGTCAGGGCCGGCTCGACCGCCGCACCATCATCGTCGGCTCCGACCGCAACGGCGAGGAGCTGGTCGAGGCGTTGAACGCGCAGGACGACTCCGACATCCACGTGCTCGGCGTGTTCGACGACCGCAACGACAGCCGCGCGCTCGACACCTGCGCCGGCGCCCGCAAGCTCGGCAAGGTCGACGACATCGTCGAGTTCGCGCGCCGCACCCGCGTCGATCTCGTGCTGTTCGCGCTGCCGATCTCGGCCGAGACCCGCATCCTGGAGATGCTGAAGAAGCTCTGGGTTCTGCCAGTCGACATCCGCCTCTCCGCGCACACCAACAAGCTGCGTTTCCGGCCCCGCTCCTATTCCTATCTCGGCGAGGTGCCGACGCTGGACGTGTTCGAGGCGCCGATCACCGACTGGGATCTGGTGATGAAATGGCTGTTCGACCGTGTCGTCGGCGGCATTGCGCTGCTCGCAGCGCTGCCGGTGATGGGACTGGTGGCGCTGGCGGTGAAGCTCGACAGCGCCGGCCCCGTGCTGTTCCGCCAGAAGCGCTTCGGCTTCAACAACGAGCGCATCGACGTCTACAAGTTCCGCTCGATGTACCATCATCAGGCCGACCCGACCGCCTCGAAGGTCGTGACCAAGAACGACCCGCGCGTCACCCGCGTCGGACGCTTCATCCGCAAGACCAGCCTCGACGAGCTGCCGCAGCTCTTCAACGTGGTGTTCTCCGGCAACCTCTCCCTGGTCGGTCCGCGCCCGCATGCGGTGCAGGGAAAGCTCCAGAGCCGCCTGTTCGACGAAGCCGTCGACGGCTATTTCGCCCGTCACCGCGTCAAGCCCGGCATCACCGGCTGGGCCCAGATCAACGGCTGGCGCGGCGAGATCGACAACGAAGAGAAGATCCAGAAGCGCGTCGAGTTCGACCTTTATTACATCGAGAACTGGTCGGTGCTGTTCGACCTCTACATTCTGCTGAAGACGCCGATCTCGCTGCTGACCAAGAACGAGAACGCGTATTGAGTTGAGTTTCTCGTCATGCCCGCCTTGTGCGCAGTTGCGCACTGGGGCGGGGCATCCAGTACGCCGAGACGCCGGGGGTGAACCTCGCTGCCTCTGAGTACTGGATCGCCCGGTCGAGCCGGGCGATGACAGCGGTATTTGTGGCGTATAAGTAGCGTGAGCGTGTGATGGCGTATGCGGCGACAGCCGGTGGAGTGAACGCAGCCGCGCCGGCTGCGCCCGGCGTGCTGGCGCTCCAGCGCGCGCTGGTGTGGCTGGTCGGCGCCTCCGGCGCGATCGTCTTCATCGAGCCGAGCCCCTACGAGATCGCGACGCTGCTTGCCACCGTCACCTTCTTCGCCACCGGCTTGCGGCTGAAGCTCGTCCTGATGCCGCTGATGCTGATGCTGGTGCTGCTCAATGTCGGCTACACCATCAGCGCAATCCCGCTGTTCGAGCAGAGCGAGGTGGTGAGCTGGATCGCGACCTCCTGGTACATGGCGGTCACCGTGGTGTTCTTCGCGATGATCACCTCGGAGGACACCGCGGCCCGGCTCGACATGCTGCGGAGCGGCCTCGTGGTCGGCGCGATGGTCGCCTCGCTCGCGGCGATCGCCGGCTATTTCCACCTGGTTCCGGGCGGCGACGATCTCCTCACGCTCTACGGACGCGCGCGCGGCACGTTCAAGGACCCGAACGTGCTCGGCGCGTTCCTGATCCTGCCGGCGCTGTTCGCGCTCCAGAGCGTGGTCTCCGACAAGCTGGCCCAGGCGCTCCGGAACGTCATCGCCTTCGGCATCATGTCGCTGGCGATCCTGCTTGCCTTCTCCCGCGCCGCCTGGGGCGGGCTGGTGCTGACCTCCGCCTTCATGCTGGCGCTGATGGTCCTGACCAGCCGCACCAACGCGCAGCGCTCGCGCATCGTCGTTATGGCGATCGTCGCCGCGGTGCTGGGCCTCGCGCTGATCGCTGTGCTGCTGTCATTCGATTCCACCGCCGAGATGTTCAAGCAGCGCGCCAGCTTCGACCAGAGCTATGACGAAGGCCGCTTCGGCAGGTTCGGCCGGCACATCCTCGGCGCGGAGATGGCACTCGACCTGCCGCTCGGCATCGGCCCGCTGCAATTCCACCGCTTCTTTCCCGAGGACACCCACAACTCCTATCTCAACGCCTTCATGTCGGGCGGCTGGCTCTCCGGCGTGTGCTATCCCGCCCTGGTTTTCACCACCGTGATCATGGGCTTCCGCCACATCTTCGTCCGCGTGCCCTGGCAGCGCGCTTATCTTGCGGTCTTCTCCGCCTTCGTCGGCACTGTCGGCGAGAGCTTCGTCATCGACACCGACCACTGGCGGCATTTCTGGATGATGCTGGGCGCAATGTGGGGCATGATCGCCGCCGCGCAAGCGTACAAGACTAGGGACGAGGACCCTTCTTCAGCTTGAGCTCGGGCCGCTTTTCCGGCGGCGTGTCGAGCAGGCCTTTCAATGCAGCGGTCGCCGCGAGCACACCCTTGTAGCCCTCATTTGCAAAGCGCAGCAGGAGACGCAGCTCCTCATCGGAATAGGCGCTGAAGACTTTCTCCATGGCCTGCTGCAACGGCACATAGAGCTCGCCGATCTTCGCCCCGGTCTCCGGCACGACCGAAATGAAGACCTTGCGCCGATCGTTCTCGTCCCGCTCGCGGCGCACAAGGCCAGCCTTCTCGAGTCGGTCGACCACACCGGTGATCGCGCCCGTGGTCAGGCCCGTCACCTCGGCAAGCCGCCCTGCGGTGACGCGGCCCTCCAGATACAGGATGTCCATGCATTCGAGGTCGGAATTGGCAATTCCGGCAACGTTCGCAACGGTCTGGCCATAGAGCACGCCCTGCGCGGACGACCTGCGCATCGCTTCCTCGAGCTCCTGCAACAATGCCGCGCGCGCTTTCGTCCTTGACAAGGCCGCCCTCGTATCTTAGTCGATATATATCTTAGTCACTAAGAGATTTAGTGACCTTAATTTCTCCTAGCACCACGGCAACGTCGGGAGCAAGCCATGTCCAGCCGTCCACGCAAGGCCCTGATCATCGGCGCCGGCATCGCCGGGCCCGTCGCCGCGATCCTGCTCCGCCGCGCCGGCATCGAATCCTCGATCTACGAGGCCTGGCCCTATTCGAAAGGCATCGGCGGCGGTCTTCAGATCGCGCCGAACGGTATGCACGTCATGGACGAGATCGGCCTTGCGAACGAGCTGGTCAGCCGCGGCTCGGTCGCGGAGTCCTTCGACTTCTACTCGCAAGGCGGCGAGCGGCTCGGCTCGATCAATCGCGACATGGAACGGCGCTTCGGCCAGCCGGCGGTCAATGTCTGCCGCGCCACGCTGAACGAGATGCTGATCGACAAGGCCTGGTGCTCTTGCGTCTCGCTTTATTTCGAGAAGCGTCTGATCAAGATCGAGGATCGCGGCGACCAGCCTGTTATCGCCTATTTCGCCGACGGCACCACCGCCGAGGGCGACTTCCTGATCGGCGCCGACGGCGTGCATTCCATTACCCGGCGCCAGGTGGTGCCGGACGGGCCGCAACCATTCAACACCGGCCTGATCGGCTTTGGCGGCTTCGTGCCGCACGCCGTGCTCGACGGCCGGCGGATCGGCCGGCACGTCGAGACGACGTTCGGCCAGAGCGGGTTCTTCGGCTACGGCTACTGCAGTCCGGATCCGAATGACGGCGTGATGTGGTGGAGCACGCAGCCCGCCCACGGCATGGACGCCGCGATGTTCCGCGCGCTCGACCAGCCGACGCTGAAGCAGCATCTGCGCGGCTTCCACGGCGGCTGGCACGATCCGATCCCCGACATCATCGAAGCGGCCGAGACTATCGTGGTCACCGATACGCTTGACGTCGCGACCCTGCCGACCTGGTCGCGCAAGCGCTCGCTGCTGATCGGCGACGCCGCGCATGCGACCAGCCCCCATGCGGGCCAGGGCGCCTCGCTCGCGCTCGAGGATGCGATGAGGCTCGCACGCCTGATGCAGGACGGCCAGGAGCTCGGCGCCACCTTCCAGGCCTTCGAGGCCGAGCGCCGCCCCCGCGCGGAGAAGATCGTTGCCATGGCCCGCCGCAACGGCAACAGCAAGCGTGAGTTCAGCGCCACCGGCGCATGGATGCGCAATCAGATGATGAAGTGGCTGCTGCCGCTCGGCGCCAAGAGCATGGACTTCATGTATGCATATGACGCGCGGGCGGTGTAACGGCACACTGTAGTAGGGTGGGCAAAGGCGCAAAGCGCCGTGCCCACCATCTCTCTCGAATCGAGACAATGGTGGGCACGCTTCCGCCTTCGCTCTTCGAGCTACGGCGGACAAGTCGCTTTGCCCACCCTTCGATACCGAACTAGTTCTCCACCCCGAACGTCAGCCCCGCATTCTCCTGCAGCCGCTTGATCAGCTTGTGCTGCATCGCTGCACCCGGCGTCCAGATGCCGCCGGGGACATCCGTCGCATCGCGCAGCAGGCAGATCGCGCATTCAGCCATCATCTTCGAGGTCGAACCATAACCGGGATCGCGGTCGCCCTTCACGAAGGTGCGGACCTGGCGTCCGTCAGGCGCGATCGCGACGAAGAGCAGATCATACATGCCATTCTCGCGCTCTTCCTTCGAGGGCCCCTCGCCGGGCTTGGGCCCGGCCTGCGTGGCCATCCGGTTGTTGGCCGCCACGATCTTCTTCGCCAGTTCCGCCCCCTCTTCGCCGGGACCGGTGATCTGCATCTCGTCGTAGACGAATTCGCGCCCGTAGGGAAAACCCAGCAGCATGTTGGAACGGTGAACGTTTCGGGTGTTGATGTTCGCCATGAAGAACGGCGTCAGCCAGGTCTGAAGATCCTCGTCGAAGATCGGCTTGTTGCCGGGCGGTTGCTTTGGCCCCTGGAAGTCCGGCGTCAGCGCAAAGGGATCGCGCACCAGCGCAAACAGGCTCTGGTCCTTTGACGCCGCCTCGAAGATGGCGCGACCACTTGCTGCCGTGCCGCCGGAGAAGGTGCCGCGCATCTCGCGCACCCGGCCCTTGACGCGCGGGGCCGTTGCACCGAACACGCGCCTGGCCTCTTCCTGGACGGTGAAGACGCCGAGCTCAAACGGGATCGAGTCGTAGCCGCAGGAGAAAATGATCCGTGCGCCCGACTCTCGCGCGCTGGCAAGATGGGCGTCGATCATGCGACGCATCCACGGCACCTCGCCGCACAGATCGAAATAATCAGTGCCGGTCGCCGCACACTCCGCGATCAGCTCGTTGCCATAGAGCAGGTACGGACCGACCGTCGTGATGACCGACCTCGTCCGCGCCACCATCGCCTTCAGCGAGGCGGCATCGGACGCATCGGCGACGATCAGCGGCGTATCCGCGGGCGCGCCGATCGCATCGCGCACCGCTTTCAGCTTGTCGAGGCTACGGCCTGCCATCGCCCATTTGAGCTGCTTGTCGTCCTTGTAATGCGCCGCCAGATATTCGGCGACGAGTTGGCCGGTGAAACCGGTCGCACCGTAGACGACGATGTCGAATTTCGCTGTGCTCATGGTCGTCCCTTACTTTTTCGCGTAACTCACGCCCATGCCGGCACGGACGTCGCTTTGAATACCATAGGGCGGGATCGGATAGCGCAGGCCGTTCTTGGCCAGCGCCTTCATGCCCTCGATTGCCTTGGCAAGATGCGCTGGCTTCAGCGCCATCAGCATCTCCTCGTCCGGCACGCCGCCATAGCGCCGTTCGGCATAGCATGGCAAGGACAGGCTGGGCTCGCCGGTCTTGAGCGCCCGCCCCCAGGAATCCGCGCAAGCGGTTTCGCCGACCACGCCCCATTCGAACTTCTTGTAGCCGGTATATTGCAGCCCGTTGATCAGGATGATCATCTGCCCGGGTGTCGCGTAGACGAGGCAGATGTCGGGCGGATCGAGCCGGCCGCTCTGGAGCGGACTGACCGCGAGCGCCTGGTAGCGTCCAAACGGCACGACGTCGAGCGCCTCCTGGCGCTTGCGCGCATCTTCCGCCGTGCCGTGCCAGACGCCGACATAGTTTTCGCCGGCGAGCCATTTTTCGTCCTGGGGCGCGAGGCCGATCACCGCGCGGCACTGCGCGCCGACCAGATCTTCGCCCGTGATGCCGACGGTCCAGCCCAGACGCGCAGCCATGCTGACGATCTGGTCGGTGGTGTGGATCGCGTTCGGCCGCCGGATTTTCGGGATCGCCTCCATCTCCGCGACATGCGCGAATAGCTTCATGCCGATCACCGTCGTCTTCAGCCGCAACAGGCTGTTGAGATCGACGACGAGGCCGGCAAGATCGATCCTGTCTGCGCTCTGCTGCGGCATGGCATCCTCCGGGCCGGCGATCGCGCGCCGGTGCTGTGTTCTTGTTTTGCAGCCCCGTTCTAGTCCGTGGCCGGTCCCGGAAGCAACTCGCCGGTCCGTCCCGTGACGCGGTACGCCAAAAGGCCGATCCATTCGCGCATGGCGACGTCGGTCTTGCTGAGGCCTTCCGCTCCGTTGCGGGTGAAGGCGAAAAGCGCGTCGCGCCCGCCCGTCCGCCAGTCGACAGGGTAGGCCTCGACGTCAAATCCGGCTTTGCGGAACACCCCCATCGCGCGCGGCATGTGGAAGGCCGACGTGACCAGGAGCCACCGCTCGCCCGGCTTCGGCATCACCAGCTGCTTCGTGAGGATCGCGTTCTCCCAGGTGTTGCGGGACTCGCGCTCGACGATCAGCCGCTCCTTCGCTATGCCGATGCTCTCCAGGATCGGCACGGAGTAGTCGGCCTCCTTGGCCTCGGTCGAGATCAGGTTCGCCGAGCCTCCGGTGAAGACGATGCGCGCATTCGGATAACGGCGAGCGAGCTCGGCCGGCGCAAAGAAGCGATCGGCCGCGTGCGAGACCACCGGCGTGCTGTGCGCCGCCGACAAATCGGTATCGACGGAGCCGCCGAGCACGATGATGCCATCCGGCGCGCCGCGCGAGGAGTCCCACGCCGGAAACCGCGATTCCAGCGGATACAGCAGGAAATTGCCGAACGGCGAAAACGCAACCACGGCCAACAGGACCAGCGTGGTCGCGGCCAGCTTGCGGCCGAGCGATGCAAAGCGCGTCACCATCAGCAGCAGAGACAGGATTCCGAGCTCGAGCAGCAGATTGACAGGCAGCAGCGCGGTGCCGAGCGTCTTGGAAAGAACGAAATACAGGGGAGCCTCGCTGGAATGATCATGCCGGGCTTGACCGGCCCATCCTTCTTCAGAAATCTTCTTGAAAGAGGATCGATCGCCGGGTCAAGCCCGGGCACAGCAGGTTCTCATGACGAGACCTGATGAAACCGGACGGACGCGGCAAATGACCCATCATCACCTGCATTCAAGCCCCGAGACCTGCCATTGGGGCTTCTTCGAAGCCGCCCTCAAGCCCGTCCTCACCATCGCGAGCGGCGACGAGGTGACGGTCGACACCATCAGCGGCGGCCCCGACGTGCTGCCCGACCGCAACAAGTTTCACATTCCGCCGGAGATGCACGAGGTTCATGCCAAGAACGAGCGCATGCTGCCCGGCCACATCCTCACCGGCCCGATCGCGGTCGAGGGCGCCGAGCCCGGCGACGTGCTCGCGGTCGAGATCCTCGACGTCCAGCTCCGACAGGACTGGGGCTGGAACATGATCAAGCCGCTGTCGGGCACCCTGCCCGACGATTTCCACGAAACGCGCCTCCTCAACATCCCGCTGGACCAGACGCGGATGGTCGGCCGCATGCCGTGGGGCCTCGACCTGCCCCTCAAACCGTTCTTCGGCGTGATGGGCGTATCGCCGCCGCCAGCCTGGGGCCGCATCTCCTCGCTGGTCCCGCGCGCGATGGGCGGCAATCTCGACAACAAGGAGCTGGGGGCGGGGGCGACACTCTACCTGCCGGTGTTCGTGCCAAGCGCGCTCTTCTCCTGCGGCGACGGCCATGGCGTGCAGGGCGACGGCGAGGTCTGCGTCACCGCGATCGAGACCGCGCTCCGAGGCCGCTTCCGGCTGACGCTGCGCAAGGATCTCGGGTTCGACTATCCCCGCGCCGAGACGGCGACGCACTACATCACCATGGCGATGGACCCCGACCTCGACCAGTGCGCCGTGCGCGCGCTGCGCGACATGATCGTGCTGCTCGGCGAGACGCGAAACCTGTCGCGCGAGGATGCCTACACGCTTTGCAGCCTGGCGGCCGATCTCAGGGTGACCCAGACCGTCAACGGCGCCAAAGGCATCCATTGCATGATCGAAAAGGCGATCGTGCACGGCTGAGCCGAGCCCACCTTCCCTGACCTGCCGATGCCACTCCGCGCCCGCCCTTCCGGGCGGCACGTTGAGTCGCGCCCAATTTCATGTGCGATTCCAACGGGCTGATCAACGAACTCAACCTGCATTTGACTTCCACCCCCGAACCTAAATAGAGTCTTAATCGTTACTTTTATGTACCCGAGTAAGAGGCTAGCGTTCGGCCATGGCCACCGAAAAAGCCGAGACTGACCGCATTCCCGTAACCTTGGCGCTCTCGACCATCACCTACCTGGAGAAACTGGTGAGACAGGGCACCCATGGCACCAGCGTTCCCGGCGTCGCACGTACCTTGATCGAGGAAGGCATCCGTCTCGCCATCAAGGACGGGCTTTTGTCGATTCGCGACAATGGCAGGACGTGAGCGCGCGCCGGACGTGATGCGGACGGATCTTGCGATGCGGATGGCCGACATCTGCAACCTGGGACCGTTACAATGCCTGTTCTCTCACCAACTTGGACTGACGAACGAATTGAACTTCTGAAGCAGCATTTCGAGGCCGGCCTTTCCTGCCGCGAGATCGCGGCCGATATCGGCGTCAGCCGCAATGCCGTCATCGGCAAGCTGTCCCGACTCAATCTGACGCGCAGCCGCGCGGTCGAAGACCGCAGGCTCGAGCGAAGCCTTGCGCCGCCGGCCCGCGCGACACGCGCCGTACCACGCCTGCAATACGAGATGCTCGCCACGATCTACGGCGAGACCGACGCGCCCGTGGTCGCCGGACCGATCGACGACGCCAATCGTTGCTCGCTGCTGGAGCTGTCCGAGAACCGCTGCCGCTGGCCGATCTCGACGCCGGGCGAAGAGGATTTCTGCTTCTGCGGCAACGCCGCGCCAGACGGCCAGCCCTATTGCGCCGGCCACAGCCGCCTCGCCTACCGGCCGAATTCGCGCGCCCGCGTCATGCGCGGCTAGCTTGTTGGTTGGCGCGTTTTCCTGGCGCGAACCGGTATCGATTTCGCTCGAAAACGCTTTCCCCAAAAACGAAAAACCTCCGGCGGGGCATCACCGGAGGTCTCTGGAGGCTTAGCATGAAGCTAAGAGCCGTGACTTTCGTAATCGGCTAAAGAGAATATAGCTGATTAACTCAGGTAAGTAAATAAGTTTGAAGACGATCGAATCGCATGGCTCGTCTTCGTGGCTTGCAGAGGCTGCCGGATTTTCCGAAAGCCGTCCCTGCCGGAAGGCTCCGCTCGCAAAAAGCCCCGGCGGTTTCCCGCCGGGGCTAAGGTCAGATCAGACAGATCTCGAGCTTACCAGTTGCGCTGGGCGCGCAGCAGCAGGCTGTAGGTGTCCTGGTCCTTCAGCTCGTAGGTGGCCGCCGGCTTGGCGACGTTCGTCAGAGCACCGGTCGTGATCGTGCCCGAGTACTTCTGGTCGAGATGGCTGTAGGTGAAGTCGGCCGAGAAGGTCAGGTTCTTCACCGGCGTCCAGCGGGTGATGACACCCACCTGGCCGATGTTGAAGTCCGGGTTGCAGGTGCCGGTCAGGGTTGCGAACGCGGCGCTGCCGCAGATCAGGCCCTTGGCCGTGCCGGTGTAGTTGACCGCAGCCCAGGCGCCGTACAGCGCCGTATTCCAGAACGGGCTCCAGTTGTGGGTGTAGGCACCACGGAAGCCGTAGGTCTTGGTCAGCTCCATGCCGCCACCGGGGGCGAACACCGCGTCAGACACGCCGGCAAAGCCGATGCTCTGAAAGGCCGCGTTCGAGCTGCCGAACATCGAGTAGCTGGTCGCGGCCAGCTCCTGGAAGTTGTAGCGGCTCGCACCGTCGGTGTAGACGCCCGAGATGTTGATCACGTCGCCGGCGCCAGTCGGGATGTTCTTGATCTGCAAGGCGAGCTGAACGGCCCAGCCCCACTTGTCTTCGGGGTGACCGGTGATTTCGGTCGCACCGTAGTAGGCGGCGTGGTTGTCGTGCGCGGCGACCGACGCCTGGAACAGACCCCAGGCCTGGTCGACGCGGACCATGCCGACGATGTCGGGCGCCCTGGTGCCGCCGAGGTTGTTCGAGCCATAGGCGCCGCCGAGGACACCGGTGGTGCTCATGCCGGCAGTGTTCCAGATGTTGGTCTGGAAGACCTGCGTCTGGTCCTGCAAGGAGAACGCAGCCGTCACGCCCTGGCCGAAATCGGCCGTGTAGGTGGCCTGAACGACGCCGTTGGTGGTGCCGCTGCCGCCGACGAGCTGGTCGAAGTTGTTGCCGGGATAGTTGATCCAGGGCGCGTCGAACTGCGAGACCGCCTTACCCAAGGTGAAGCCGGCGAACTGGATGAAGGCGTAGTAGACGCCGAGCGCACCGCCCGAGATCCCGCCGTCGGTGCCGTTGACCGCGCCGCTGGTCGAGCCAACGAGACCCGTGCCCGCAGCGTTGAGGCCGAGCGTGCCGCTGTACTGCGTGCCGCCGGTGGCGCTGCCGGTGCCGACATAGTTGCCGGTCGTCCAGGTGAACACCGCGTCGAAATAGGTGCGGACCACGCCGTACTCGGTCGCGGTGCGCGTGTCGATGTTGAGATCTTCACGAGCGCGCATCGAGTAGTAGTTCGTCAGGCGGTTGTTGGCCGCGAAGACGTTGTTGTAGGAAGCGTTGTAGTTGCCGCCGGCGTTGAGCGCCACTTCGGCACGCAGATAGCCGCCCAGCTTGATGCAGGTGTCGCTGCCCGGGATGTAGTAGAAACCCGCGCCGTAGAGCGAGCAGACCTTCACGTACTCGACCGCCTTGGCCTTGAGCGGAAGATCAGCCGCCTGAGCTCCACCAACGGCGATCAGACCCGCCGCAGTGCCGAGCAAAAGGCTCTTCACCACTTTCATTTAAAAACCTCCAAGTTGCTCATTTTACGGAGACCGGACCGTGAGGCCCCCCAGATCCCCATCTCTTCAAATCCGCTCGGCCGCTTCGCGCTTTCGGACACACCCGCATTCGACGCGAGGGACGTGAGCGAACCACCTGCAACGGGACGATCGAGTACCCCCCACCGTCACGAGCAATATGCCTGCGCCGTTCCGCTAATCAAAATAGTTTATCTGCTCAGCTTAGTTGTTTCACTAAACCTGTGCCCCGCGGGCAACACCAGGGTCGGCCGATCTGCTGAGTCGATCATCTTTGTAATTTTAGTGACAAAATTACCCTGCTCTGCACTTGCGTCAGAGCAGGCTTGCGTGGACTATGGCCTTCCACGACACCAGCCAGAAGAATCAGATCACGGGAGTGACGCTGTGTCCGCAACGAGGAAGGAAGGAGCGCGCCTGCGCTCCATCGGAAATCTCGATATCATCCGGCGCTTCACCTGGGAGATATCGTCGATCAACATGTATCTGGAGGAGCTGCGTCAGTTCTGGGCCAGAACGCTCGGCATCAGCGGCCCGCAATGGCTGATCCTGATGGCGATCTCCGACCTCGACAAGGACGATGGCATCCCGGTCAACGTGGTCTCCAAGCTGCTCCACGTCGATCCGTCCTTCGTCACCACCCAGTCCAAGCTGCTCGAGAAGAAGGGCCTGTTGCGCCGTCGTCCCTCCCCGACTGACGCGAGGGTGGTCCGCCTCTCCCTGACCGAGAAGACTCAGAAGCACCTGGCGAGCCTCAACGAGCAGTACAAGACCATCAAGGAATTCGTCTTCCAGGAGTTCGACGAGAACGAGCTCACCGAATTCACCGCCAAGCTCGCCACGCTGAAGACCCGCCTGGAGAAGGCCTGCGTCCGTCTCAGCCTCGACTTCTGAGGCGAACTGCCGTCGCTAGATGCGCGCGGCGCCGAGCCGCGATTCGAGCCAGTCGAAGATGTATTCGTTGGCAAGACTCGGATTGTCCGCATGCGCCTGCGCTGCGCCGGTCTCCGCCGCGGTGAACACCTTGAGCATGACATCCGAGCTGCCGAGCCGGGAGGTCTGCACGATCTGACGGGCCCGATCGGCTTTGAGCCAGCCGTCCTCGCCCAGCGTGATCAGCACCGGACAATCGGCGCTGGAGGCCATCAGCGGCGCATGCGGCACCGGGACGATGCTGACGTCGCTCATCGCAAACCGGCTGGCGAAGAAGGCCCGCTCGTGCAGGTCCCACAGGCCGCCGTCGCAGACGGCCGCGGCAAGCCGCGGCTCCTGCATCACCGCGCGAGCAACGAAGGAAGAGCCCCAGCCATCGGCGACGATCGCAACGCGATCGAAATCGACGTCGCGGCGGCTCTCCAGATAGTCCATGACGCCCGGAATCGCGCTCTCGAGATCCCGCCGCCGCAACAGCACGTCGAGATAATCGTCGCGCTGGTCGCCGAACAGATCGAGCGCCAGCATCGAGAAGCCGCGCTCGCGCGCATGCGGCGCGAGCTTGAACAGGAACTCTTCCTTGCGGTGGCCGGGCTCGCCGATGCAGATCACGGTCGGAGCCCGCCCGCCTGCCGCCGTCGCGGGCAGGAAGTAGCCCTGCAACGGATGATCCTCGACCCAGGGAATAGTCACGACCTCGCCTGACGGGCGGCGCGCCGTGAGATAGCGACGGGCGCATTCCTGCATCGCCAGCACCGCAACCCAGCGGCGCTCGTCGGCCTGGTCCAGCGGCATCGCCGCTGCACCATAGTAATTCATCGCACGCAGCCAGTTGCGCTGTGCCGTCGCCATGTGGCCTTCCGCGAACGCGGCTTCGGCACGTTGACGGTTCACTTGCGCGAGCTTCTTCCACTCGCGATGCCAGGATTGCTCGTCGCCCCGCTTGAGCTGCCGTGCGATCATCAGACACTCTGCGATCGTGGCGCCGCCCTCCTGGGCCGCGGTGAGGAGCCGCGTGAATTCAGCGGAGATGTCCTCTCGCTCCGGGCAAAGGGTCCAGTCGTCGGAGAGGCATGCGGGTATCATCGGGAGCTACGCTCTATCGTCGCGTTACCCCTGATTCACTAAACTATTTTGGTTCCCTGACCAAGCCGCCGTGCGCCGAATGAGACCCGTTTAACATCACCATCGCTTGAACGATGCTTGATGGCCAGCGGTGTCGCATGCGTGACATTCCTATTCGTCATAAGGCGGCAAACATTGGCAGGAGGTGGCACATGAAATCACCGGTCCACCTCTTGCCATGACGCGCATCATACATACATCCGCGCGCCATCGTTGACGATGTCAGCCGGGCAGCTTCAGCCGAGACGCCAGCCGACCTCCTGCGTGAGACTTTCGTAGAAGGCACGGTCATAGGCTTGCTCCGGCGTGGCGCGGACGCGCTCGTCAAGGCGCTTTGCATCCTCGCCCACAAGAATGCGCCATTGCTCCGTCTTGACCCCGTCGAGGATGATCTTAGCGGCCTGCGCGGCGGTCGTCGGCGCGTCCTCGAGGAAGCTGCGGGCGCGCTCGGCGAACACGGCCTGGATATCCTCGTCCGACATCTTGTCGGCATCCGGCACGCCGGCCGCGACCATGCGCTTGCGGGTCAGCGCGACCTCGTCGGCGTTGAGGCGGTCGGAGCCGTCATTGCTCTGCACCTTACGCGAATTGGAGACGATCGAGGTGCCGATGTGGCCGGGCATCACCACCGAGCATTTGACGTGCGGCGCATGCAGGCGCAGGTCATTGATGAGCGCTTCGGTAAATCCCTTCACTGCGAACTTGGCCGAGCTGTAGGCGGTGTGGGCCTGGTTCATGCCGATCGAGGCCCAGAAGCCGTTGACGCTCGCGGTGTTGACGATGTGGGCCTCGTCCGCCGCGACCAGCATCGGCAGGAATGTGCGCACGCCGAGATAGACGCCGCCCCAGCAGATGTTGAAGGTGCGCTCCCACTGCTCGCGTGTGTTGGTGAACAGGCTGCCGCCGCCACCGATGCCGGCATTGTTGAACAGAAGATGGATACGGTCCGTCTGCTGCTGCTCGGCGAGCTCGTCGCGAAACCGCTTCAGATGATCCTCGATCGCGACGTCGGCGACATGCGTCGTGATGCGCAGTCCCTGCGGCCGCTTCTCGACCTCGCAGAGCCGCCTGGTCTCGGCCATCGCCGCTTCCGAGACGTCGCACATCGCGACATTGCAGCCCTCGGCAACGAGCTGCCTGGCAAGCTCGCGTCCCATCCCCGTCCCGCCGCCGGTGATGACGGCGATCTTTCCTGCAAAATCCTTCATGGGACTTCGGCCCCTCCCTTTGTCGGTCTGTTTCTTCAGAGCTAGCGCCACTGACCGCGGCGCGCGCAAAATGTAGCAGCGCCGCTTCCGCGCGCAAAAGCGGATCGACACGGCGCGCCGTGCAAACATTGCCTTTTATTTCGACGCGCGGACTATTCCGCGCGAATCCGAGACGTCACGATCTCGGCATGACCCGCAAGCTGCCGGCTGAGCACGCATCGAGACCACTGGCCCCGCTGTGGCGCGGCCGCCACAGGCGATTGCTCCCGCCGGTTCCCCGTATTTGTCCGGCTTCGGTTTAGGGGCAATTTTTTTACAATCCGAATCGTCAAATGGAATCAGGACGCTGGGTCGAGTCGTCCAGGCCAGCGTGTTGTTTGTGTCACAGGCTCTGGCACTCCGCTTGCATCCTCTTCGTGGTCAGAAACTACCGATGAGGTGACAGGAATGTTCGTGACCGTCGTTGCCGTGCTCTGCCGGCTTGGTGCATCCGCCACAGGCGGCTGCGTCGAAGAAATCGTGACCGACAGCAACATGACGCCCGAGATGTCGATGATGCAGTGCGCGGTCGGCGCACAGGCCCCCTTGGCGAAATGGATGGGCGAGCATCCGATCTATCACGCCAATTGGCGTCTCGAGCGCTACAAATGCGTGCCGGGCCATTACGAGATCAAGGGCCACGCCTAAGGCCCCGCAAAACTACGTCCATCGAGGAAACGCCCGGGGGCTGCCTTGCCCTCCGCCCGGACACCGCCAGCGCCAGACCGATCGAGACGGCACCTCGCGTGACAATGGTCACGCCTCCCCTCAACCGACAGCCCGCAAAATGACCGCACGCGCTCGCCGCCCTTCGGGCGTCGGCATCAGCGCATAATTATGCGGCTGGTCGCGGAGCAGATGCAGTTCGACCGGCACGCCCACCGCACGCGCCCGCTCCGCGAGATCAACGCTGTCGGGATAGAGCAGATCGCGCGTCCCCGAGAAGATCGTCATCGGCGCAAGCGCGCGAAAGGCGCCGTTCAGCGGGCTGACGAAGGGATGGCCGACATCGAGCTCGCCGGCATAGAGGCGCGCGGCTTCGACGATCCCCGGAATATCCTGGATCGGATCGCGCGCCGCGATCTCGATCTGCTCGGGACGGCTGACCGAGGCCTCGGCCGCAGGCGAGATCAGCATCAGCCGGTTCGGCTGCCGATGGCCGCGATCGCGCAGCCATTGGCATGCGGCCAGCGCGAGGCCCGCGCCGGCCGAATTGCCGACCACCGTGACCTTTGCCGGTCCGGCATCCTCCAGCAGCATCCGCAGCAGCTCGGCCGTGGCCGGCACGACGTCCTTGGCGGTGGCGCGTGGCGCCAGCGGATAGATCGGCACGACGCAGACGACGCGCGCCTTGCGCGTCATCTGGCCGATGAAGCGCCAATGCGCCGGCACGATCTCGTTGATGTAGCCGCCGCCGTGCAGGAACATGACGAAGTTGCAGCCCTCATGCCCCGAAGACGGCGCGGTGTAATAGACCGGCCAGCCGCCCATCTTGGTCAGTGTCGCCTCGACGCCGCGGCCAAGTCCCGTCGGCTCGAACGATGCCGGCTCCAATGCCAGCTTCTGCACTTGTGCCTGCACGGCTTCGGCTGATGCGAGCTGCTTCCTGTAGGGAAGCTGCCGCAGCAGCATGTTGAAGACGCGGCTTCGCAGGCTTGGTGCGGGATCGCGCCGGGGCGGTGGACTGAACACGCAACCGCCCGGGCAAAACTGCAAGGCCGACACGATTCTGGCAACGCTCATGGCCATATCCCCACCTGGCTCTTTTCGAAACGGCGACAAAGCGGCTTGCCGACCCGCCACCACTTGCCGCTATAATGCGAGCATTCACTCGCTTTTCCTACTCGCATTCGGATCACAAGGCCGTGGCCCGCAAACCGCTCACAAAACGCCGGAAAAATGCCTCGCAGGAGCGATCCCGCGCCACCGTCGACGCATTGGTCGAGGCGACTGCTCGCATTCTGGTCCGTGAAGGCTTTGAGAAGACCAGCACCAACCGCATCGCCGAAATCGCCGGCGTCAGTGTCGGCTCGCTCTACCAATACTTTCCGAGCAAGGAGGCGCTGGTCGCCGCCGTGATCGACCGTCACAACGACGAGATCATGCAAATCGTCCGCGCCGCCTTCGTCGAGGTCGCGGACATGCCGGTCGAGAAGGCGGTGCGTCGGCTCGTCACCGTCGCGATCGAGGCCCATCACATCGATCCGAACCTGCATCGCGTGCTCGCCGAGCAGATCCCGCGCTCGGGGCGGCTTGCCGAAGTCGAGGCCTTCAATCACGAGGTCCACGCCCTCGTGCGCGCCTATTTCGAAAGCCGTCGCAAGGAGATGCGCAAGATCGACCTCGATATGGCGACCTTCATCTGCGTCAGCGCGATCGAGGCGGTGGCGCACAACACGGTGCTGCACCAGGCCGAGATGCAGTCCGACAAGACGGTGAAGACGCTGGTGGACGAGACGACAAGGATGGTGGTGGGCTACTTGCGTCCGTCCGGGTAGCACGAGCCACCTGTTACAGATTTGTCGCACTTCAAGAACGCGTGCGCGAGCCTGGTCGAGGGCTTGAACCTGGCGAAAAAGCCCCACCTATCCGGCGAGCGGCAAAATACCTGAGAAAGTCAGCTGATGCAGTCACCAGAATGGAAGGCGATAGCCGTTGCGGGATCGATTGCGTTCCTGTCGGTGGCCCTGCTGGCCGCCGACGCCGTGCTGGACCTGAGCGTCAGCGGATTGGCCAGGCGACTCGAAAGCGCACAGGCCTCGATCGTGGATGCGATGGGACCGCGCCAGCTCGCCTTTGCCGTCCGGACCTGGACCCGTGGCAAGCCTCTGCCCGAGCAGCAGTGCCCGCACAGCGCTGCGATCGCGCAAAGCTTTGGTCCATTTGAGAAGAAAATGGTCGGAGCGAGAGGATTTGAACCTCCGACCCCTAGTCTCCCAGACTAGTGCGCTAACCGGGCTGCGCCACGCTCCGAATGTCGTTCCATTAGCTAGGATCGCCGCGTTGCGCAAGGCGAGGTCGCACCATTTTGGCGGCTCTCTCCAATAGGCCTAAGGCCGATGCCCCCGGAACTGCCCGCAAAGCCGGCGAAAGGCGCCCTCACCCGTCCTTCAGCGCCTGGTCAAGCATCTCCCGGCAAGCCACGAGGTCGGCGAGCGCCCGGCCCAGCCGCTCGCGGTCCAGCGCACTGGGGCCGGCCGGCACAGCGGCGCCGCCCTTGCGGAAGGTGGTGAGAATTTCCTCGTCGTCGACCTCCGTGAAGCGGAAGTCGATGCCTTCCTCCTCATCCCCCTGGTAGTCGTCATCGTCGGCGTCAGTGATGCCCTTGATGGGCGCCTCGTCGTCCGGCTCCATTAGGCTCTGGCCGATGGCATCCTCGATCGCCCCGAACGAGACGGCGGCTGCCCCGTCTGCGAGGCCCTGCACCGACTTGACGCCATGCTCCTTGAGGATCCGCTGCACGCCGCGGATGGTGTAGCCCTCGCCGTAGAGCAGCCTGCGGATGCCCTTGAGCAGGTCGACGTCGTCGGGGCGGTAGTAGCGGCGGCCGCCGCTGCGCTTCATCGGCTTGATCTGGGAGAATCGGGTCTCCCAGAACCGCAGCACGTGCTGCGGAATGTCGAGTTCCTGCGCTACTTCGCTGATGGTTCGGAACGCATCCGGCGCCTTGTCCAAATGCCAAATCCTTTCCGCGGGCGATTACGCCTCCGGTTGAACCTTGCTGCCATCGCCGTTGGTACGGTGTTGGGAGTTGATTCGCTGCTTCAGTATCGCCGACGGCTTGAACACCATCACCCGCCGCGGCGAGATCGGCACTTCGGTGCCGGTCTTCGGGTTACGGCCGATACGCTGACCCTTCTTGCGCACCATGAAGGAACCGAACGAGGACAGCTTCACCGTCTCGCCCTTCTCGAGGCAATCGGTGATCTCCTTCAGCACGAGTTCCACGAAGGCGGACGATTCCGTGCGCGACAGCCCCACCTTCTGGTAGACGGCTTCGCAGAGATCGACACGCGTTACGGTTTTACTTTGATCGGTCATCGCCCTGCCCCACATCACGGCGAACAATTGTTGTCTGAAATTATGAGCTTACGGCACGGCGGTCAACAGCGCTCATCAATGCAGACGCATCGATAATCGGCGCTGATTCGGGCAAAATTTTATTGACTGTCGCTACCAGCGCACCAGCGCGGAGCCCCAGGTGAAGCCGCCGCCCATCGCTTCCAGCAGCACCAGGTCGCCGCGCTTGATGCGGCCGTCCTTGCGCGCCACCGACAGCGCCAGCGGGATAGAAGCCGCCGAGGTGTTGCCGTGACGGTCCACCGTCAGCACCACCTTCTGCGGTGCGATATGAAGCTTGTGCGCGGAGGCGTCGATGATTCGCTTGTTGGCCTGGTGCGGCACGAACCAGTCGATGCTGTCGGCATTGAGCCCGGTCGCCTCGAAGGCATCGACGATCACGTCGGTGATCATGCCGACCGCATGCTTGAAGACCTCGCGGCCCTCCATGCGCAGATGGCCGACGGTCTGGGTCGAGGACGGTCCGCCGTCGACGAACAGCTTTGCCTTGTGGCGGCCGTCGGAGCGCAGATGCGTGGTCACCACGCCGCGGTCGGTCGCGGCCTTGCCCGGTTGCTCCTGCGCCTCCAGCACCACCGCGCCCGCGCCGTCGCCGAACAGCACGCAGGTACCGCGGTCGTTCCAGTCGAGGATGCGCGAGAAGGTCTCCGCACCGATCACCAGCGCGCGCTTGAAGGCGCCGGTGCGCAGGAAATTGTCGGCGGTGGCGAGCGCGAACACGAAGCCCGAGCACACCGCCTGGAGATCGAACGCGGCGCCATGGTTGATGCCGAGTCCATGCTGCACGGCGACGGCGGTCGCGGGAAAAGTGTTGTCGGGCGTCGAGGTCGCCAGCACGATCAGGTCGATCGACTGCGCGTCGATGCCGGCATCGGTGAGCGCGGCCTGCGCCGCCTTGATCGCCAAATGCGAGGTGAACTCGCCCTCGGCCGCGATGTGCCGCTCCCGAATGCCGGTGCGCTGCACGATCCACTCGTCGGACGTGTCGATACGCGCCGCCAGTTGGGCGTTGGTCACCACCTGCTCCGGCAGGTAGGAGCCGCAGCCGAGCACGACCGAACGAATTTGAGTCACGAAACAGCCTCCTGCGCGGACTGCACGGAATTGAGTGCACCACCCTCGCGGTTGAGCATCTGATTGATCTTGTTCAGGAGATCGTAGTGAGCCATCTCATAGCCAACATCGATCGCATAGGCAAAGCCTTCGGCGTTGATTCCGCCATGGCTTTTGACCACCAGTCCGTTGAGCCCCAGCAACACCCCGCCGTTGGACTTGTTGGGGTCCATCTTATTGCGCAGGGCCTGGAAAGCGCTGCGGGCAAAGAGATAGCCGAGCTTGGACAGCCAGCTTCGTTGCATTTCGTTGCGGAGTAATTCCGCCATCTGCCGCGCGGTTCCCTCGGCGGCCTTGAGCGCGATATTGCCGCTGTAGCCTTCGGTCACGATGACGTCGGCCAGCCCTTTGCCAATGCCATCGCCCTCGATGAAGCCGATATAGTCGAGTTCCGGCAGGTTCCGCGCACGCAGGATTTCACCGGCCTCGCGGATCTCCTCGTGCCCCTTGATTTCCTCGGTCCCGATGTTGAGCAGGCCGACCGTCGGGCGCGGCTTGTTGAACTGCACGCTCGCCATGGCCGCGCCCATCACCGCAAGCGCCACCAGATGCCGCGCGTCGCCGCCGATGGTGGCGCCGAGGTCGAGCACGACGGATTCACCGCGCCTGGTCGGCCATATCGCTGTGATGGCCGGGCGGTCGATGCCCGGCAGCGTGCGCAGGTGGAAACGCGACATCGCCATCAGCGCGCCGGTATTGCCGGCGGAAACCGCGACATCCGCCTCGCCCTTCTTCACCGCGTCGATGGCAAGCCACATCGAGGAGGTCCTGCGGCCGCGCCGCAGCGCCTGGCTTGGCTTGTCCGAGCCGCTCACGGCGACGTCGGTATGGATGATCTTCGAAGCGGCCTTGAGGGCGGGATGCTTCTCGAGTTCGGGCTCGATCCTGGCGCGGTCCCCGACCAGCAGGAATTCGGTGTTGCGATGCCTGCCAAGCGAAATGGCAGCGCCTGGAATGACCACGGCGGCGCCGGCGTCGCCCCCCATGGCGTCCAGCGCGATGCGAACCTTGCTTAGCATGAAAGTCCTGGAAACCTGGTCTGGTGCGGTCTTGAACGAGCGGGGCCGCGAAATGGGTTCGCCATCGATTTGGCGACCGGCCAAGCGCCCCGCCGCACCCGGACCGCGGCGCGACAATAGCGTTTTGTTATCCCGAAACAACCTCTTGCCCCCAGCCTTTTGCATTCAGGACGATCGGCTGGCGGGCGGTCAAATTCGAGATAAAACACAATAAAATCAAATAGATGAGACCGCTCTTCAAACCATCCCGGCAACCGCCTCGCGTCCCCTCGCAAGGCGCTCACGTGGAAACGCCGATCTATCGGCCTTTCTTCTCATCCTGAAGCGCCTTCAGCGCCGCGAACGGATGATCCTCCGGATCGGGAGCGGTGACCTCCGCCTCGAACACGGCCCCCTGCTTGCGGGGATAGGGGTCGATCGCCAGGAACAGCGCGTCGGTGGCGAGCCGGCCGAGATCGATGATGCCGCCAACGATCGCTTCCGGCGGATCGGCGACCTCCGGAGGCTCCTCGTCGTCCTGGCCCTCCTCGATCAGGTCGGCAAGGCGCCGCGCCTCGGCCTCGGGGGCGAACATCAGGTCCACCTCCTCCTCGATCTCGTTCTCGATCGGATCGAGCGTCACCACGCAGGTCTGGCCGATCCGCGCGCGGACCTGGCCCGTGACATGGTAGCGGCCGCCGCTTTTCGGCACGACGTCGAAGCTGGCCTTGGCAGACAGGATCTCGCGAAGGCCAGCGAGCTCCGCCATGGCCTGCCGCTCGGCGGTCGACGCCTCGAGCTCGCGATAGAGGCCAGTGTCTGGAATCTGTGCGACGATGACGGGGGCCCGCCAAGGATCGGGCTGGGCTCCGGTGTGCGGTCGGCTCATGGCGTGACATCCTCGGAAAGCGCCGGGGGAAACTTGAAGGACGCGCGCAGCAGCGCGGCCTCGCCGGTCCGGGCGAGATCGGCCTCCGTGGCCCGGGCGTAAGCCGCGAGCCGCCGTGCGTGGTCCAGACCGGACCCATTCAAGATATTCTTGCAGATCGCCGCCGCCAGCGCCTCACCGCCAGCTTCGATCGCCTGGTCGTAGGCTTGCACCCGGCCGTAAAACGCCTCGCCAAAGGCCCGCATCCGCTTCGGCACGATCTGGTCGCCGACCCCCATCTCGCGCAGATTGTCGTCCATGTCCTCGCAGAAACGGTCGAACAGCGCCTGCGACAGCTCGGTGGCGCCCTGGACCGTGCGCAGGCGGCGCAACACCAGCCAGAGATGCAGCAGCAACAGGTCGAAACGCCCGTTAACCGTATCGGACACGCCCAAGTCGCGGTAAAATATGGGTTCTCGCGCCTGCGTCACGATCATGCCATAGATGGCTTCAATGGTGCCGGCCGGGGTTAGCCGGGGTTTCCTGAAGTGATTGAACGGCCAAAGCATTGTGGTTTCCGCAAGCGGGCGCGCGCGTGTTGCATTCAGAGCCTCCGCCCGGTACTTCAGCGCCTCGCGCGACGCAAGGGGACGGAATCAGTTCCGCTATGACGATAACGAACCAGACCAGCCTGCGCGCCAGCCTGCCGCGCGGCCTTCATGCACGTTGGCGCGGCTTGCGCATGGCCGCCGCCGTGGCCCTGGTCGGCGTAGCGCTCGCGGGCTGCACCGGCGAGCAATTCCAGAAGGGCTACATCCTTCCGCCCGGTGCGCTGGAGCAGATTCCGATCGGCGCGAGCCAGGACCAGGTGCTGATCGTGATGGGCACGCCCTCCACGGTCGCGACCCTCGACGGCGAAGTGTTCTACTATATCTCGCAGCGCTCGGAGCGTCCCGTCGCCTTCATGAATCAGAAGGTGGTCGATCAACGCGTGATCGCGATCTATTTCGACAAGAACCGGCGCGTGCGCCGCCTTGCGAATTACGGCCTCCAGGACGGCAAGATCTTCGACTTCATCAGCCGCACCACGACGACGTCGGGCCAGGAGATGAACTACCTCACGCCGCTGTTCAAGCTGCTGAGCTTTAACTGATCCTTCAGCCTGCGGCGTCCTACCGCTGCGCGCGCGGCGCTTGCAGGCGCGTGCGACTTGCCGTTGCGCGCGGCCTTCCCTACGCTCCCTTCAAAACAAGAAGCAGGGAGTGGATTCGTGCCCAATCGTTTGTTGTCCCGCCGTCGCGTGCTGACCGCTGCTGCCGGCCTCTCGGCCGCGGCGATCCTGCCGCGATCGAGCCTGGCCGACTGGAAGCCCACCGAGAACGTCCGCATCATCGTGCCGGCCGCGGCCGGCGGCTCTACCGACGTGATGGGCCGGCTCTTGGCCGCGCATCTGCAAACCGCCTGGGGCCAGTCGGCCGTCGTGGAAAACCGCTCCGGCGGCGGCGGCACGATCGGCACGGCCGAGGCGGTCCGCGCCAAGCCTGACGGACACACCATCCTGATCGGCAATCCTGGTCCGAACGCCATCGCCTACAGCATCTTCAAGAACCTCACCTACAAGCCGGACCAGCTCCAGCCGGTCTCCAACATGATCCGGATCCCGAACATCGTCTCGGCGCATCCGAAGACCGGCATCAAGTCGATTGCCGAGCTGATCGCGTATCTGAAGGCCAATCCGGACAAGCTCAGTTACGCCTCCTCCGGCGTCGGCCAGAGCCCTCACCTCACCGGCGCCTGGTTCCTCCAGCTCACCGGCTTGAGGATGACACACATCCCGTTCCGCGGCGCCGGTCCCGCGCTCCAGGCCGCGCTTGCCGGCGACATCCAGATCCTGTTCGACAATCTCTATCCGAGCCTGCCGCAGGTGCAGAACGGCACCCTGACTGGCCTCTGCGTGACCACGCCGGAGCGCAGCGACCTCGCGAAGGACCTACCGACCATGCGCGAGAGCGCGCCGGAGCTCGCTAATTTCGACGTGTCGTCGTGGTTCTCCGTCTTCCTGCCGAAGGGCGTCCCCGCGCCCGTGCTCGACGCGGTCAATCTCCAGGTCAAGGCGATGCTGGAGCGCGACGACATCAAGAAGCAGATCGCCGCCATGGGCGCCCGCGCCGACTACGGCACGCCGGAGCAGTTCGCCGCCTTCGTGGACGCCGAGACGAAGAAGTTCGCCGGCATCATCCAGAAGGAAGGGCTGCAGATGGACGTGCAGTGATGCGCAGCGTCATTCCGGGGCGGCTCGAAGAGCCGAACCCGGAATCTCGAGGTTCTCAGGTGCGCAATTGCGCACCATAGTTCGGTCCTGCGGACCGCCCCGGAATGACGACGGAAAACAAAAACCCCGCGGCTCGCGCCGCGGGGTTTTGTCTTTTCTCGCCTGCACCGCTCAGTGCGCCAGGATCGCCAGCAGCAGCAAGGCCACGATGTTGGTGATCTTGATCATCGGGTTCACCGCGGGGCCGGCCGTGTCCTTGTAGGGATCGCCGACGGTGTCGCCGGTCACCGCGGACTTGTGGGCATCAGAGCCCTTGCCGCCGAAATGACCGTCCTCGATGTACTTCTTGGCGTTGTCCCAGGCGCCGCCGCCCGAGGTCATGGAGATCGCGACGAACAGACCCGTCACGATCACGCCGAGCAGCATCGCGCCCACCGCCGAGAACGCCGCCGACTTGCCGGCCGCGCCGCCCCCCGCGATCGCGTAGATCACGAAATAGACGACGATCGGCGACAGCACCGGAAGCAGCGAGGGGATGATCATCTCCTTGATCGCCGCGCGGGTCAGCAGGTCGACCGCCTTGCCGTAATCAGGCTTGTCGGTGCCCTGCATGATGCCCGGTTTCTCGCGGAACTGACGCCGCACCTCCTCCACGATCGCGCCGGCTGCACGGCCGACCGCAGTCATGCCCATCGCGCCGAACAGATACGGCAACAGACCGCCGAACAGCAGGCCCACCACCACGTAGGGGTTGTTGAGCGAGAAGTCCGGATTGACGCCGGCGAAGTAGGTGTGGTGAGCAGAGTCCGCAACGAAGAACTTGAGATCCTGGTTGTAGGCTGCGAACAGCACCAGGGCGCCGAGACCGGCGGAGCCGATTGCGTAGCCCTTTGTCACCGCCTTGGTGGTGTTGCCGACCGCATCGAGCGCGTCGGTCGACTTGCGCACTTCCTTGGGCAGGCCCGCCATCTCGGCGATGCCGCCGGCGTTGTCGGTGACCGGGCCGAAGGCGTCGAGCGCGACGACCATGCCGGCGAGCGCCAGCATGGTGGCGGTCGCGATCGCGATGCCAAACAGGCCGGCGAGGCTGTAGGTGACCAGGATGCCGGCGATGATCACGATCGCGGGCAGCGCGGTCGCTTCCATCGAGACGGCGAGGCCCTGGATCACGTTGGTGCCGTGACCGGTCACCGAGGCCTGGGCGATCGACTTCACCGGACGATAGTCGGTGCCGGTGTAGTATTCGGTGATCCAGATGATCAGCGCGGTAACGACGAGACCGACCACGCCGCATTCGAACAGCGCCATGCCGGTGTAGTCGACACCGTCGAGCTTGCCGAAGCCGATCAGGGAATAGATCACCAAGGCAATGCCGATCAACGACAGGATGCCGGTTGCGATCAGGCCCTTGTAGAGCGCGCCCATGATCGACTGGCTCGGCCCGAGCTTGACGAAGAAGGTGCCGATGATCGAGGTGATGATGCAGATGCCGCCGATCGCGAGCGGCAGCGTCATCATGTTGGCGAGGATCGGCGTCTTGGCGAAGAAGATCGCTGCCAGCACCATGGTGGCGACCGCGGTCACCGCATAGGTCTCGAACAGGTCGGCGGCCATGCCGGCGCAGTCGCCGACATTGTCGCCGACGTTATCGGCGATGGTCGCGGGATTGCGCGGATCGTCCTCTGGGATGCCAGCCTCGACCTTGCCGACGAGATCGCCGCCGACGTCCGCACCCTTGGTGAAGATGCCGCCGCCGAGACGGGCGAAGATCGAGATCAACGAGGCGCCGAAGCCGAGCGCCACCATGGCGTCGACCACGGTGCGGCTATCGGGCGCGAGCTTCAGCGAGTGGACCAGGAAGCCGAAATAGAGGGTGACGCCGAGCAGTGCGAGACCGGCCACCAGCAGGCCCGTGATGGCGCCCGCTTTGAAGGCGAGCTCGAGACCGCCGGCGAGCGACGTCGTCGCGGCCTGGGCGGTGCGCACATTGGCGCGCACCGAGACGTTCATGCCGATGAAGCCTGCGGCGCCGGACAGGATGGCGCCGATGGCAAAACCGATCGCGACATAGAGCCCAAGGAAATAGGCAAGCAGCACGAAGATGACGATGCCGACGATACCGATCGTGGTGTACTGGCGCCGGAGATACGCCTGTGCGCCTTCACGCACCGCGCCTGCGATCTCCTGCATGCGCGGCGACCCCGCATCCGCGCTCAACACCGAAGACGTCGCCCAAATCGCGTAGACGACGGAAAGCACTCCGCAGAGCACTATCAACCATAATGCTGTCATGTGATTTTTGCCTCAGATCCTTGATGTACCCCCGGCGCCTTTTGTTGTCCGTCGTGCGGTATGGCGCCTTGATTTTGAACAAAGCCGCCCCCAGGCGGCTTTAGTCGGTTGCGAGCTTGCCAAAATCAAATTGAGGGTGCAACGCCGGATGAGGCCGAAAAAGCCGATCTCGGCAAGTATTTAGGCCAAATACTGAGCAGCGCTTGGCCGCCGCCTTGCCCATTGCATGCGGGAGACCTTTGAACCGGGGCTCAGCTCGGCCGCGGCCATGCTCAGGCCGCCGACTTCACGGGGGGCCGGGATGAGGACGCGATCTCGAAGGTCAGTTGCGATTGCCGATGTTACCCGGTTATCGCGGAAAAGCAGAGGGACTGCGTTCGCTGCGGACGCAAGGTCGCACCCGAATCTAGAAATGGCTGTAGGAGAGCCGCTGCAGCGCGATCTCGTTGCCGTGCGCGTCCGTCCAGCGCGGCGCGGCGCGGCCGCCGACGACGGTGCCGATCGCCGAGACGGGAACTCCCGCCTGTTCGGCCTCGCGCATGAAATCGGCGCAGCGCGCGTCCGGAACCGTGCACAGGACTTCATAATCGTCGCCGCCGGACACCAGCTTCTCGAGGCCGACGGCGGAGATGGCGAGAGAGGCGGCAGGTGATTTCGGAATGCGGTCAGCCTCGATCAAGGCGCTGACGCCGGAAGCGGCGCAGAGCTTGGCGAGATCACCTGCCAAGCCATCGGACACATCCATCGATGCGCTCGCATGGGCAAGCACCGCCCCCGCCAATGCATTGCGCGGCCGCGGAACGCGATAGCGGTCGATCAGGTACTCCTGCGCGGCGTGGTCCTTCAGCACAGCCGCGACCGCCCCACCCGTGAGCACGCCGAGGCCGAGCGCGGCGTCTCCAATCGTTCCCGTCACCAGAATGCGGTCGCCCGGCTTTGCGCCGGTGCGGCCGACCATCCGGCCCTTCGGCACGCGGCCGAACGCGGTGATCGAGATCATCTGCGGCCCCGGCGTCGACACCGTGTCGCCGCCGAGCAGCGGGCATGCGAAGGTTTTTGCGTCCTCGCCGAGCGCATCCGCGAATGGCCGGAGCCATGCATCGTCCTGGCTACGCAGCGCCAGCGTCAGCACGAAGCCGGCGGGCACAGCCCCCTTGGCGGCGAGGTCCGACAGGTTCACCCGCAGCGCCTTTCGCGCGATCGTGTGGGGCGGGTCGGTGGCAAGATAATGCACGCCTTCAACAACGGCGTCGGTGGTGACGACGATGTCGTCGCCGGACGAGGACAGGACCGCGGCATCGTCGACCAGCCCGAACGCACCGGGATCGGTCGCCAGCGGCTTGAAATAATGGGCGATGAGGGAGTCTTCGGCGGAGGGATTGTGCGGGTTTGCCACTTGCCTAACCCCACTCTCCGCTGTCATCGCCCGGCTTGACCGGGCGATCCAGTATTCCAGAGGCGGTTGTGTTAAATCGATAGGCCGCGGCGTACTGGATCACCCGCCTTCGCGGGTGATGACAGCGGAGTATGGTGCAGCCGTCTCGCATCAATTCACCGCCCTTGCGGGAAACTACCCCCGCCCGAACTCGTCACCGCGAAACTGGCGGCCGATCTGATCGAGCACGGCATTGACCATGCCGGTCTCCTCACGATCGACGAAGGCATTCGCGACGTCGACATATTCTGACACGACGACGCGGCCCGGCACGTCCTTGCGGTGCTCCAATTCGTACGCGCCTGCCCGCAACACCGCGCGCAGGATTGCCTCGATCCGCTTCAGCGGCCAGCCCTTGGACAGCGCCTCGTCGATCAGGGGATCGAGCCTCTTCTGGTCGCGCACGACGCCGGAGACGACGTCGCGGAAGAAGGCGGCTTCCGCCGGCAGGTAGGTGTCGCCCTCGACCTCGTTGCCGAGCCAGTGGCTCTCGAACTCGGCAAAGATGTCGTTGATGCCGGCGCCGGCGATGTCCATTTGGTACAACGCCTGCACGGCGGCGAGCCGCGCGGCACCGCGCCGGTTCGCTTTCTTCTCGGTGGCAGACGCCGGCTTTTTGGTGTTGTCAGCCATTGCTCAGGCCCGCGCCAGACGGCGTTTGATGCGCAGCATCGCAAGCGCGGCGCGCGCGGCATCGCCGCCCTTGTTCAGTTCGCTGGCGCGCGCCCGCGCCCAGGCCTGGTCCTCATTATTGACGGTGAGGATGCCGTTGCCGAGCGGCAGCTTGCGCGCCACGGCGAGGTCCATCAGCGCGCGCGAGGATTCCTGCGAGACGATCTCGAAATGGATGGTGTCGCCGCGGATCACGCAGCCGAGCGCGATCACAGCGTCGTAGGGCTTGCCGCTCGCCGCCGCCGCATCGACCGCGATGGCCACCGCCGCCGGGATCTCCAGCGCGCCGGGAACCGTGATCACGTCATGCGTCAGGCCGGCCGCCTTCAGCTCGGCGACCGCGCCGTCCAGCAGCGCATCCTGGAGATCGTCATAGAACCGTGCCTCGACAATCAGCGCCCGTGCGCCGGAAATGTCGGTCTGGTCCTTCAGGGGTGCGCGCCGCGCGTCTGCCATCGTTCAATCCGTTTCGAAAGGGGTCGGCGCTATGTAGTCGCCGGAAGCATGTAAGCCAAGTTTTAAACTGTCATTTCCGTCAGCCGCGCCGCATAGCGGGCCATCAGATCGACCTCGATATTGACCTCGTCGCCCGCCTTCCAGCCGCCGATCGTCGTGACCGTCAGCGTGTGCGGGATGATCAGCACCGAAAAGGTCACGTCCTTCACCGTATTGACCGTCAGCGAGACGCCGTCGAGCGTGATCGAGCCCTTGGTGGCGATGAAGCGCGCCAGCTCCCGCGTGGTCGAGAGCTCGAACCGTGCCATATCGGGCAAGTCCTCGCGGCTGACCAGGATTGCAACGCCGTCGGCATGGCCGGCGACGATATGGCCACCGAGCTCGTCGCCGATCTTCAGCGCGCGTTCGAGATTGAGCTTCGTGCCCAGCTTCCAGTGCTTTGCCGTCGTCAGCGCCAGCGTCTCCGCCGCGGCATCGACGTCATACCAGGTCTTGCCGCCTGCGACGCCGGAACCAACCACTGTCAGGCACACGCCGTTGCTGGCGATCGAGGCGCCATCGGCAATGGTGGCCTGATCGTAGCTGCAGGCGATGCGCAACCGGTGGAGCTGGCCCTGCGCCACAGGCGTGAAGCTGACGATCTCGCCGATATCGGTGACAATGCCGGTGAACATGCTAGGCGCGCTCGTAGACGGTGAGAGTATCCTTGTCGAAGGTCTCGCTAGCATGAACCTTGTAGGCCTGCGACTGCGTGATTTTCGACAGGGGCATTGCATCGAGCGCATCCACCCCATCGGCGCCGACCGCTTCCGCCCCGCGGAACAGCCAGATCTCGTCGACGAGGTCGGCCGCCACGAAGGACGCCGCGACGCGGCTGCCGCCCTCGACCAGCAGCCGCGAGATGCCCTTCCCGGCCAGCGCATGCAGCACGGCCGGAAGATCGAGCCCGGACGCGCTACCCGGGGCTACGCGAATGATCTGCGCGCCAGCTGCGCCAAGCCGCGTCGCAGCCGCTGCCTCGGCCAGCTCCGAGCCCACCACCCAGAGCGGTGTCTCGCGCGCGGAGCGCACGAGCTCGCTCGATGCGGGAATCCGCAGGCTCTGGTCCAGCACCACGCGCACCGGCGAGCGCGCCGCCATGCCCGGCAGGCGGCAGTTGAGCTGCGGATCGTCCGCCAGCACCGTGCCGATGCCGACGAGGATGGCGTCACTCTGCGCGCGCAAGAGATGCACGCGGTTGCGCACGGCCTCGCCGGTGATCGCAACCGGCTTGCCGCCGGCCGCGCCGATCTTGCCGTCGGGCGAGACCGCGAGCTTCAGGAGGACATGTGGGCGCTTGTCGCGGATACGGCGGAAATGGCCGGCGTGGTCGAAGGCAGCCTCCGCCGCGCACAGGCCCACTTCCACCGTGATGCCGGCGGCGCGCAGCCGCGCATGGCCCTGCCCCGCGACCTCCGGATTGGGATCCTCGATGGCTGCCACGACGCGCTTGATGCCGGCGGCAATCACCGCATCCGCACACGGCGGCGACTTGCCGAAATGCGAGCACGGCTCCAGCGTGACGTAGAGCGCGGCGCCGCGCGCAGCCTCGCCCGCGCGCCGCAGCGCTTCAGGCTCGCCATGCGGCCGTCCACCCGGCTGGGTCCAGCCGCGGCCGACGATCACGCCGTCTTTCACGATGACGGCGCCCACAGCCGGGTTCGGCCATGTGCGCCCCTGCCCGCGCCGGCCGAGCGACAGTGCCAGCTCCATGAAGCGGCGATCGGCGTCTTTGGCCTCGCGGGCCTTGTGCGCGAACTGATCTTCCAGGATGCGGAAGATCATTTGCGGATCGCGGCGAGCCGCGCTTCCTCCTCACCGGAGAGCTCGCCGAGCACATCGGCGAAATCCTTGGCCTCGCGGAAATTGCGGTAGACGGAGGCGAAGCGCACATAGGCGACGTCGTCGAGCGTGCGCAGATGCTCCATCACGGTCTCGCCGATCACCTCGGAGGAGATCTCGGCCTCACCGCCGGTCTCGAGCTCGCGCACGATGGTGGAGACCATCTTCTCCACCCGCTCCGGCTCGACCTGCCGCTTGCGCAAGGAAATCTGCACCGAGCGCATCAGCTTGTCGCGGTCGAACGGCACGCGGCGGCCGTTGCGCTTGATCACCGTGAGCTCGCGCAGCTGCACGCGCTCGAAGGTGGTGAAGCGGAAATTGCAGGCGACGCACACGCGCCGCCTGCGGATGACGGAAGAATCCTCGGTCGGACGCGAGTCCTTTACCTGCGTATCTAGACTGTTGCAGTTCGGGCAGCGCATCCGTTTGCCTTGACCTTACTGGTAGATCGGGAACCGGTCGGTGAGCGCCTTGACCCGTTCCTTGATCGCGGCCTCGACCAGCGGCGCCTTGCCGTCGTCGGACTGTGCGATCGCGTTCAGGACCTCGGCGATCATGCCGCCAACCTGCTGGAATTCAGCGACGCCGAAGCCGCGGGTCGTCGCCGCGGGCGTGCCGAGACGCAGGCCCGAGGTGACAAAGGGCTTTTCGGGGTCGAACGGAATGCCGTTCTTGTTGCAGGTGATGGCGGCGCGAACCAGCGCCTTCTCCGAGACGTTGCCTTTCAGGCCCTTCGGCCGGAGGTCAACCAGCATCAGATGGTTATCGGTGCCGCCCGAGACAATGTCGAAGCCATGGCTCTTCATCGCCTCGGCCAGCGCCTTGGCGTTCTCGACGACGTTCTTCGCATAGACCTTGAAGTCCGGACGCAGCGCCTCGCCGAAGGCGACCGCCTTCGCCGCGATCACGTGCATCAGCGGACCGCCCTGGAGACCCGGGAAGATCGCCGAATTGAGCTTCTTGGCGAGCACCTCATCGTTGGAGAGGATCAGGCCGCCGCGCGGACCGCGCAGCGACTTGTGCGTCGTCGTGGTGGTGACGTGGGCATAGGGCACCGGGGACGCATGCACGCCGCCGGCGACGAGGCCGGCGAAGTGGGCCATATCGACCAGCAGATACGCGCCGACGCTGTCCGCGATCTCGCGGAAGCGCTTGAAGTCCCAGGCACGCGAATAGGCCGAGCCGCCGGCGACGATCAGCTTCGGCTTGACCTCTTCGGCCTGCTTCTGCACCGCGTCCATGTCGATGATCTGGTCCTCGCGGCGCACGGTGTAGTGCGCGGCCTTGAACCATTTGCCGCTCATGTTGACGGGCGAGCCATGGGTGAGATGGCCGCCGGCCGCAAGGTCGAGACCCATGAAGGTGTCGCCGGGCTGGAGCAGTGCCAGGAACACAGCCTGGTTCATCTGGCTGCCGGAGTTCGGCTGCACGTTGGCGAAGTTGGCGCCGAACAGCTTCTTGGCGCGATCGATCGCGAGGTTCTCGGCGACGTCGACCCACTCACAACCGCCATAGTAGCGCGCGCCCGGATAACCCTCTGCGTACTTGTTGGTCATCACCGAACCCTGCGCTTCCAGCACGGCCCGGCTGACGATGTTCTCGGACGCGATCAGTTCGACCTCGTGGCGCTGCCGGCCGAGCTCGCCCTTGATGGCGGCGGCGATTTCCGGGTCGGCCTGCTCGAGCGAGGCGGTGAAAAACGAATCGGGCGCAGAGGCGGTCTTTGCGAGGGTCATCTTGCGAATATCTCCACCGCCGCAGCCTTTTGGCAGGCTACGGGCGGGTCTGGTGTGGCGATCGGAAGCACGCGCGATCTACCACATCGCCCGCCCCCGGCCAAGCATTTGCGGGTCGGGCCTGATATTTATGCAAGATATGGTGGGGATTGAAGGTTTTCGGCCCCAACGCGGGTTCTATGAAACCGCTCCCCTTGCCGATCCGTCTGATGAGGCCGCTTTGGACCTCAAATCCCCCATGCCGGGCCCAAACCGATAAGGGCCAGATCGCCCCTAAAGCCCCGTATACCCCGCTTTCACCGGGTCCACGCTGCCGTCGAGCTGGCGCAGATAGGTCAGGCCGCACACCGTCAACCTGTGGGTGTCCTTCTCGCCAGCTTCCACCAGAATATTGAGGTAGTTCGTCACCTTCATGCGCGCCTCCTCGCTGGCCGCGGCGGTGCGGTTGGCGAGCAGGTCATAGGTCTGCATGATGCGATCAATGGCGGCTTCCATGGCACCCTCTGGTTCTTCCAATTTCGGGGAGTCTTGATCAGGCAACCGCGCGGGCCTCGGCCTCAGCCTCAAACCGGACTATCGCCTTGTTGGCGAGCCTGATCTTGTTGAATTCGCCCTGTTGGAGCAGCTTGATGATGATCCCGAGCAGGCGTTCGTCGGTGACGAGGGAGTCGGGGATCGCGCCGGAACGGCGGAGGTAATTCGCGGCGATGGCGTAGGCCTCGCTCACGAGTTCCACGTTCATCGCCTGAAGCCCGCGCTCGACCAGCATCGACATTTCTCCGATCCGAAGGAGATAAGCGCCGAGCCCAAGACTGGTTCCGCGGTGCCGGCTATTTTTTCGCAACCGCACAAATGCAAAACGCACCGGTCCGGGCAAAGCCGGGCCGGCGCGCTTGGGGAAGTTAGGCACGTTCGGGAGGCTTGCCGGTCTTGTTGCGGGGCCGGCTTGGCCTTGATCCCTCGTAAAAGCTCAGAGCCGGTACAGGATCTGGTCGGTCCAGAACCGCTCGAGACGGTGCAGCGACTTGTTGAGCGTGGAGAACTCCTCGCCCGAGATGCCACCGACCTGCTCGACCGTCTTGACGTGCTTCTGATAGAGCGCGTCGACGATGCGGCGGACTTCCTGGCCCTGCGGGGTCAGGCGGATGCGCACCGAGCGGCGATCAACGCGCGAACGCTGATGATCGAGGAAGCCGAGCTCGACGAGCTTCTTCAGATTGTAGGAGACGTTGGAGCCGAGATAGTAACCGCGCGTGCGCAGCTCGCCCGCGGTCAGCTCCTTGTCACCGATGTTGTAGAGCAAGAGCGCCTGCACCGAATTGATGTCCGCGCGGCCGCGGCGATCGAACTCGTCCTTGATGACGTCGAGGAGACGGCGATGCAGCCGCTCCACCAGAGTCAAAGCTTCCAGATAGAGCGACTGCACCGAACCCTGGGGGCCGGAGACGCGCTCTGCGGTATCTGCCGCAGTTGCGACGGCTTTCATCATGACACTTCCCCTGTTGTCGTTTTTATCGACACTTATTCGACGAAACTTGTGTCCCGCCTGATAGGTGCAACTTAAGGGGGGCGTTTGAAGATCGGCTTAAATAAGAGAATAAAGAGATCATGAATTTAAGACAGTGAATTGCGGATTAAGCCTGTGCCAGAAGGACTTTTCGCAACCCTCTGTTGACCTTCGCAAGGTCCTGTTCACCCTCCGTCCGCCGCATCTGTCGCATTCCAGAACAGCCCCGCCCCGTTTCGAAACGGCCGCGTAACAGCTGTGGCGGAAAGGACTGGTCAATGAAAACTTACCGCGAATTTTAGGCAACCAGCGGTCAACCAATCGCGCACGACTTCGCGAGCTTCACACTCTCATGTCCCGGAGTTGAACAGATCGTAGGATGGGTAGAGCGAAGCAAAACCCATCGACGGAGGCGCAAGTCGCTGATGGGTTTCGCTGCGCTCTACCCATCCTACAAGATGCCCGCACGCCCAACCGCTACGGCGGCCGCTCGCGCGCGGCCATCCAGGCCAGCGCGAGATAGGCGGCGAGCATGAAGGCCTCGACCCCGACCACGATCAAGCTGCCGCCGTAGATGCCCGGAAACATCAGCTCGATCACCGCCATCGACACCACGGTGGTGAGCCACACCACCGCGCCCCACGGCGTCGCCAGCCACAGGCCGACGGCAGCGACGAGCTCGATCACGGCGAAGTAGACGGTCGCGGCCTGCCAAGCCATCGGCTGGTTCTCGAACGCCTCGTCCTCGCCGCCGACGAAGCCAGTCACCTGCGCCCAGTGATAGAGGCCTTTCAGGATCGAGAGCAGCGCCATCACCCGCAGGAACAGCACGAGCCGGCGCGTCCAGACACTGTCGTCGGACTCGGCCCGCTCCGACGAGATCGCCGCGACAGATATCGCATGGTCGCGCGTAGCGTCCCTGGCAAGGGCGCTGTCGCGGGCCGCATCGCGGGTGGAGATCTCGGACATGCCCCCTTCTGGCTGCTTTGCCCCGCAAAATCAATCGGCCGCCATCTCTTGCGGCAGGTCAAGCCGCGGTGGCGGGAACCATGCGAGCTGGTATAAGAATAATTCCAGCCGGAGGAAGAGTGATGGCGATCAAATACGGACGTCCGATCGAATTGCGCGAGGTGTCGCGCGGGACCGGTACCGCGGTGCCCCATGCCCTCGATCTGACGGTCCGCCCGCGCCGCAACCGCAAGGCCGAATGGGCCCGGCGGATGGTGCGCGAGAACGTGCTCACCACGGACGATCTGATCTGGCCGCTATTCCTGATCGACGGCGACAACAAGCGCGAGCAGGTCGCCTCGATGCCGGGCGTCGACCGCCTCAGCGTCGACCAGGCCGTGCGCGAGGCCGAGCGGGCGATGAAGCTGACCATTCCGTGCATCGCGCTGTTTCCCTACACCGACCCTTCCTTGCGCGACGAAGAGGGCTCGGAAGCGACCAACCCGGACAATCTGGTCTGCCAGGCGGTGCGCGCGATCAAGAAGGAATTTCCTGAGATCGGCATTCTCTGCGATGTCGCGCTCGATCCCTTCACCAGCCACGGCCATGACGGCCTGATCTCCGACGGCAAGATCCTCAATGACGAGACGGTCGCCGTGCTGGTGCGCCAGGCGCTGGTGCAGGCCGAAGCCGGCTGCGACATCATCGCGCCCTCTGACATGATGGACGGCCGTGTCGCTGCGATCCGAGAGGGGCTCGATCGCGCCGGGCTGCTCGACGTGCAGATCATGGCCTATGCCGCAAAATACGCCTCCGCCTTCTACGGCCCGTTCCGCGACGCCATCGGCTCCGCCAAGACACTCACCGGCGACAAGCGCACCTATCAGATGGACAGCGCCAACACCGACGAGGCGCTGCGCGAGGTTGAGCTCGACATCGCCGAGGGCGCCGACATGGTGATGGTGAAGCCCGGCATGCCCTATCTCGACGTCGTCCGCCGCGTGAAGGACACGTTTGCGATGCCGACCTTCGCCTACCAGGTCTCCGGCGAATACGCGATGATCGCGGCAGCAAGCGGCAACGGCTGGCTCGACGGCGAGCGCGCGATGATGGAGAGCCTCTTGGCGTTCAAGCGCGCGGGTGCCGATGGCGTGCTCAGCTATTTTGCGCCGAAGGTGGCGGAGAAGCTGCGCAGCCAAGGATAAGCTCGCGTAGGGTGGGCAAAGCGACTTGTCCGCCGTAGCTCGAAGAGCGAAGGCGGAAAGCGTGCCCACCAATCCATCCATCGTGCACGACAGCGAGCAATGGTGGGCACGGCGCTGCGCGCCTTTGCCCACCCTACGGCACTGCCCATGTCATTCCGGGGCGATGCGACGGTCCGCCCCGGAATGACAACGGTAAGAGAACCGCCCCCGAATCGCCGGAATATTTCGGCTTGTTGACACCCGCGCGCCCTTGGCACGGGGATGGCCTGTTCCCATGTCCTGCCTCGAGGGTTTTGCTCCGGAGGACGGATCATGTCGTATGACTCGGGTAGTTCAGGCGCCTGGCGCAATGACGGCGCGATGCAGCCGCATGCCTACGACCCTGACCTGCATCCGGAACTGTTCCGCGGCGTTGCGACGCGGCGGGCGTTCGCCTTCCTGATCGACCTCGTCATCATCTCGGTGCCGGTGATCCTCGGCTACATCTTCATTTTCGTGTTCGGCGTGGTCACGCTCGGCGTCGGCTTCCTGCTGTTCGGGATCGCCTGGCCGGCCTCCGTGGTCTGGGCCATTGTCTATTATGGCGCCTGCATCGGCGGCCCCTCGTCCGCAACGATCGGCATGCGCCTGATGGATCTCGAGCTGCGCACCTGGTACGGCGCGCCGGGCTATTTCGTGCTCGGCGCCACCCATGCCGTGCTGTTCTGGGTGACGGTCTCGTTCCTGACGCCCTTCGTGGTGCTGGTCGGCCTGTTCAACGGCCGCCGCCGCCTGCTGCACGATTTCGTGCTGGGAACGGTCGTGATCAACAATTCCGTCCGCGCCCCTCTGCCGCAGGCGGCCAGAACCTACTGAGAGCCCGGTGATCAAGAACCTATCAACCCGGATCCATTAAGCTGTCTGATCTGATCTGCCGAGCTGGCCAATTGACCGGGGACTTCCGTAGCGCGATGCTGATGTTCATTTCGGAGGCCCACGACGTCCCTTGACCCAGCACTCGCGCGATACCCCGCAATTCTACCTCACGGCGCCTTCGCCCTGCCCCTATCTGCCGGGCCGGCATGAGCGCAAGGTGTTCACGCACCTCGTGGGTGACCGCGCCGGCGACCTCAACGACCTCCTGACCCATGGCGGGTTCCGCCGCAGCCAGTCGATCGCCTACCGCCCGGCCTGCGACCAGTGTCGCGCCTGCGTCTCGGTCCGGGTGGTCGCCAACGAGTTCCGTCCCTCCCGCAACTTCCGCAAGGTGCTCGCGCGCAACGCCGACATCATCGGCGAGCAGCGCAGCGCAGTGCCGACCTCCGAGCAATATTCGGTGTTCCGCGCCTATCTCGATGCCCGCCACCGCCATGGCGGCATGGCCGACATGACCGTGCTCGACTACGCCATGATGGTCGAGGACAGCCATGTCGAGACCCGCATCATCGAATACCGCAGGCGCGGCCCCGACAGTGGCATCACCGGCCGCGGCGAGGAGCTGATCGCGGTCGCGCTCACCGACGTGCTCAGTGACGGCCTGTCGATGGTCTATTCGTTCTTCGACCCCAGCCAGGTCAGCCGTTCGATGGGCACCTTCATGATCCTCGACCACATCGCCCGCGCCCGTCGGCAAGGGTTGCCTTACGTCTATCTCGGCTACTGGATCGAGGGCTCCAAGAAGATGGACTACAAGGCCCGCTTCCTGCCGCAGCAACGCCTCGCCCCCTCAGGCTGGCTGCGCATCGACGCGCAGGGCGACACGGCGTCCGAGCCGCAGGATTGAAAAGGGCGAATGGTGAGTGGCGAATAGCGATTAGAACCCCATTCGCTATTCGCCACTCGCCATTCGCGCTTTTCACCCGAACAGCGTATCCGCCAGCAGCTTCACATTCAAAACCACGATGACGCCCGCGACGATCCACGCGATCGCGGCGACTGACATCGGTATCGCGAACTTGCCCATCTTGCGGCGGTCGGAGACGAAGCGGACCAGCGGGATGACGGCGAAGGGCAGCTGCATCGACAGCACGACCTGGCTGAATACCAGCAGATCCGCCGTGCCGCGCTCGCCATAGATCGCGGTGACGATGATCACCGGAACGATGGCGATGCCGCGCGTCAGGAGGCGGCGCGCCCAGCTCGGCAGGCGCAGGTCGAGAAAGCCTTCCATCACGATCTGGCCGGCGAGCGTCGCCGTCACCGTCGAGTTGAGGCCGGAGGCGAGCAGCGCCACCGCAAACAGCGTCGAGGCGATGCCAAGACCGAGCAGGGGCGACAGCAGCTCGAAGGCCTGGCCGATCTCGGCCACATCCGAATGACCGCTCTTGTGAAAGGTCGCAGCTGCCACGACGAGGATCGCGGCGTTGATGAACAGCGCCAGCATCAGGGCGATCGTCGAGTCCGTCGTCGCCCATTTGATCGCTTCGCGGCGGCCCGTGTCGTTGCGCTCATAGGCGCGCGTCTGCACGATCGAGGAGTGCAGGTAGAGATTATGCGGCATCACGGTCGCGCCGATGATGCCGATTGCGATATAGAGCATCTCCGAATTGGTGAAGATCTCGGTCTTCGGCACGAAGCCGTGCAGCACGTCCGCGACCGGCGGGGCAGCGGCGACGATCTGGACCGCGAAGCAGACCGCGATCACCGCAAGCAGCGCCATGACGAAGGCTTCGAGGAAACGAAAGCCGCGGTTCATTAGGAGCAGCAGCAGGAAGGCATCGAGCGCGGCGAGCAGCGCGCCGCCGATCAGGGGAATGCCGAACAGCAGTTTCAGCGCGATCGCGGTGCCGATGACCTCGGCGAGATCGCAGGCGATGATCGCGGCTTCGCAGGCGAGCCAGAGCAGGAAATTCACGGCCGGCGAATAGGTCGCGCGGCAGGCCTGCGCGAGGTCGCGGTCGGTGACGATGCCGAGCCGTGCCGCCAGCGACTGCAGCAGGATCGCCATCAAGTTCGAGAGCAGGATGACCGAGAGCAGCGTGTAGCCGAACTTGGAGCCACCGGCGAGGTCGGTCGCCCAATTGCCGGGGTCCATGTAGCCGACTGAGACCAGATAGCCCGGACCGACGAAGGCGAGCAGCCGCCGCCACCACGCCGCCGCCGCCGGGATGGCGACCGTGCCATTCACCTCGGCGAGGCTCTTGGTGGTGGGCGCATCAGCACGCCAGCCGGCGGTGTCGGAGGTCAGGTCGGGGGATCGGGCATCCATAGGGCGAGAATACCGAACTCGAATCTTATTGCAACTCATTTGCAACTGCATCTAGCCGGACCGGTTCCGGCAGAGCCCCCTCTTCTGCTCCGGACTTGTCGGGAAGCGGGTGGGTATGGCCGGCCTCGGGGGCCGATACTGGCGCCAATCCGACTTTGCAGGAAACGAGCCATGTCAAATCCGCCCCGCCTCCCCGACACCTTCAACCGCCTCGCCTGGTCCAATCTCGCGGCGCAGTCGGCCGAGCAGATCGCACTGGCCGCAGCCCCCATTGTCGCGGTGCTGACGCTGGCCGTCGCCGAGGGCCAGACCGGACTGCTCCAGACCGCCCTCACCCTCCCCTTCGTCCTGTTCGCCATCCCGGCCGGCCTGCTCGCCGACCGCATCTCCCGCCGCTCGCTGATGGCCGGCGCCGAGGCGCTGCGGGCCGCCGCGCTCGCAGCGATCGTGCTGCTGCTCGCACTCGGCGCGCTCAATCTGCCGCTGCTGGCGCTGCTCGGCTTTGCCGCCGTGTGCGGCACCGTCGTCTACAGCGTGGCCGCGCCGGCGCTGGTGCCCTCGCTGGTGAACCAGGAGCTCTTGCCGGCGGCCAATGCACGCATCGAGCTTGCGCGCACCATCGCCTTCGCCAGCGGACCTGCACTTGGCGGCACGCTGGTGGGCTGGTGGGGCGCGAGTCCGGCCTTCGGCTTCGCTGCGGCGCTCTCGGCGATCGCGGTCGTGCTGCTCTCCGGCATCTACGAGCCCGCGCGTACGCCCGCGCCGCGGCGGCATCCGTTCCAGGACATCCGCGAAGGCGCCGCCTTCGTGTTTCACCATCCGCTGCTGCGGCCGGTGTTCGTCACCCAGTTCATCTTCAACACCGGCTGGTTCCTGCAGATCGCGGTGTTCGTGCCCTACGCCGTGCGCCATCTCGGCCTGACCGCCGCCGGCGTCGGCACCGTGTTGACGATGTACGGCGTCGGCATGGTGATCGGCGCGCTGTTTGCTACGCGCGTGATGCAGCGCATCGCGTTCGGCACCGTGGTTGGCTTCGGCCCGGTCACCGGCTTCGTCGCCGCTGTCGTGATGGCGCTGACAGTGCTGGTCCCCTCGCCCTGGCTCGCCGCCTTGAGCTTCTTCCTGCTCGGGGTCGGGCCGATCCTGTGGGTGATCTCGACCACGACGCTACGCCAGTCGGTGACGCCGCCGCGCCTGCTCGGGCGCGTCTCCGCCATCAACATCATGAGCTACGGCGCCCGCCCGCTGGGCTCGGCGCTCGGCGCGATCGTCGGCGGCCTCTGGAGCGCGGAAGCGTGCCTGTATCTCGCCGCGGTCGTGTTCGGCGCGCAGGCGCTGGTGATCCTGCTGTCGCCGGCCGCGGCACTCGACCGGCAACCGGACATGGTCGGGGACGAAGTGGTTGCGCGGTGTTAGTCCGGGATCTAACCAGCGGCGATCGCCCGCGCCAGCCGGGCGACCGCCGGCGCAATTGTCTGCTGCGGGTAGCCGCTGAAACCCAGCATCAGCGCTGACTGTGCCGGCGCCTCGATATAGAGGCGGCTCATCGCCCGAATGACGACGCCCTGGTCACGAGCGGCCCGTTCGATCTTCACGTCGGAAAGTCCCCGTCGCGTGTAGGCAACCAGGTGCATGCCCTGATCCGGCGGCTCGACCGACAAATGGTCGCCCAGGCGCCGCCTCAGTGCTGCAACGAGCGCGTCGCGCTGGCGGCGGTAGACTTCCCGCATTCTGCGGACGTGAGCCGCGAAATGCCCCTCTTCCATGAAGGCAGCAGCGACGCACTGACAGAGGCTCGACGGCTGACGGTCGATCAGATACCGCGCGGCAACGAAATCCTGCAGCACCGGATGTGGTAGCACGGCGTAGCCAAGCCGCAGTCCCGGAAAGAGCGCCTTGTTGAGCGTTCCGACGTAAATGACACGCCCGGCCTCGTCCAGGCCCTGAAGCGAAGCGAGTGGCCGGCCGCCGTAACGGAATTCGCTGGCGTAATCGTCCTCAATGATCCAGGCACCGGACTCGCGGGCCCAGGCGAGAAGTTCGAGACGACGCGCCATCGACAGGGGAACGCCGGTCGGAAACTGGTGCGAGGCCGTGATGAAAGCTGCACGCGCCTTCGGGGCGCGGTTGATCCCTTCCGTGACGTTCACACCATGCCGGTCAACCGGAATAGGGCAAATCTTCGCGCCTGACGCGGCGAGCGTCAGACGGGTCAAGCTATAGCCGGGGTCTTCGATCCAGACCTCCGTGTCCGGCCCCGGCATGACGCGCGCGACGATGTCGATGGCTTGCTGGGTGCCGGCGGTAATCACGATTTGGTCGGCCTCGCAGTGCACGCCGCGTGCGGCGCGAAGATAGTCGCAAACCGACTTGCGCAGCTCCGGCAGGCCGCGCGGATCGCCGTAGCCGAGATGATAGCTCTCAAAGGATCGCAGCGTGCGCGCGGTGAGCTTGCGCCACAATTCCGCGCTACGAGCGTCCAGCAGGGTACGCCCCAAGTTGAAGGGGCGCTCGTCATTCTGCGCTGTTACGTCAACGAAATCGCCGAGGCCGCGAAAGGACGCCTTTGCCGCGGCCGGCGCCGCCCGCGCCTTGGGACCGTGAGGCGCGGCAAAGGGCTCAGGCAGATCGGACGCAACATAAGTCCCCGCCCCCTTCCTGCCGAAGGCGTAGCCTTCGGCAAGAAGCTGCTCGAAAGCTGAAACGACTGCGGTCCGCGAGACGCCGAGTTGTGCTGCAAGGTCGCGTGTCGAGGGGAGCTTCGTCGCAGGACGAAGCGCTCCGGACAGGATGGCTGATCGCAGTTCGAGATAGATCTGGCGGAATACGGGCGCATCCGCCGTGCGGTCGACGCTGAAGGGATAGAGTTCTGCCCAGCTCTGCCTGCTGTTCACGGGGCCTCTTCTCACAGGGTGAGCCGCACGAGGAAAGTGGTATGCCTCGATGGGATCAAGTGGACCTTTGCTCAAGACCACTATTTTTCTATCCTGTTTCGGATAACTAGGAAACCCGGAAATGCCCGCTCGTTCGAATGGTGGCGTGGAGCGCCTGGCACCATGAGTTCACCGCAAATCCGTCGCGAGGACCGCGCGATGCCGCAGGAGCGGATCCTGGAGATGCTGTCACGTGGATATGCCGGCCATCTCGCGACAGTCAGCGAGGACGGTTTCCCCTATTGCATCCCGCTGCTGTATCTCTGGCTCGATGGCGGGGTGTATCTGCACACGACCGCGGCTAGAGGACATTTGCGCGCAAACATCGAGCGGGATTCGCGCGTCTGCATCGAGATCGACGAGCACGACGGGGTCTTCGACTATGGCCGGTTCGAATGCGATTCCGGTCTCGCCTATCGAAGCATATGCCTGTTCGGCCGCATCCGGGTCGTGGACGACCGCGAGATCAAGCAGCGGTTCTGCGAAAATTTGATGGCCAAATACGGCAAGCCGGATACGACGCGACCGAAGAGATTCTTCCCGAGGCTCGACATCATCACCGTCTACGCCGTCGCCGTCGAGCGCATGACCGGCAAGGAGACCCCGATGCCGCCGCTGTCCGAACAATGGCCCGTCAAGGATCGAACGAAAACACCGCATGTTTCGGCACCAGCGGTCCAGCGTTAGTTCGCCAGATAGCGCTCGTAGCTCCCCGTCACCGGCTCGCTTGCATCGACTTCCGGATCGAGCGTGTAGAGATCCTGGGCGCGGCCGATGCCCCGCAGGGCGTAGCGGCCGGTGGAGACGAGGTAGCGCCGGCCGGCGGCGTCCAGGCCCTTGTAGAATTCTGCTGAAGCCAGCAACTCGCGGTCGACCGAGCGGCTCATCGAGGCGATGCGGCTGACCTCGTTGACGGTCGGGCCGACCACGGTGAAGTCGAGCCGGTCCTCGCTGCCGATATTGCCGTAGAAGACCTCGCCGACATGCAAGCCGATATAGGCCGACGTGGTCGGGCGGCCGTCGGCGGTGCGACGCACGTTCAGCGCCGCGACATTCTTGCGAAAGAGGTGCTCGGCCCGCAGCGCCGCGCGGCGGGCGTCCGCCATGTCCTCGCCGGTGAACATCGCGAGCACGCCGTCACCGATCAGCTTCAGGACGTCGCCGCCGGCATCATGGATCGCGTCGATCACGGCCTGGGCGTAGTCGTTGAGGAACGGGATGATCTCGTCGGGGCCGATGCTCTCGCTGATCCCGGTCGAGCCGCGCAAATCCGAATACCACAGCACGGCGTTGATGCGCTCGGTGACGCCGCGCGAGATGCGCCCGCGCAGCACCTGCTCGGAGGCATCGCGGCCGAGATAGACCCGACCTAGCGTGCGCGCGATATCGACCTGCTGCGCCGACTTGATCGCGAGCCCCAGCACCGGCACGAGATCGCGCAGGGCCTCCAGCCCCTGTTCGCCAAAGCCTTCCGCGCGGCGCGTGGTCCAGCAGGAGTACAGGCAATCCATCAGCCCGAGCGCGCCGTTCTCGCCGAAGCGATGCACGAAGGCGAGATAGTGCTTGTGGCCTTTCTCGGCGAGCTCGCCGATCTGCGAGAAATCCATCGAGGGGGCATCGGCGAGATCGATCACCATCTCGTCGTGGCCCTGCTCGAGCATGTGGAAGAACACCGAGCGGCGCCAGCTCCTGGCGGCGTCGCCCTCGGCGGTCGAGCCGTATTCGAAGGCGTCGCTCTCGTTGCTGGGGCGGTCGCTCCAGCGGAAGCCGCGGCCCTCGTAGATCGGATGCAGCGTGTCGATGACGACCATCCCGCGCGACAGTTCCAGGCCTTCGGCGCGGCAGCGCTCGCAGAAGCCGCGGAGCAGGTCGATTTCGGGCAGGCCGGTGAGCCCCTGGCCGGTCAGCCAGTTCATCAGCGCAAGGCGGGAGGTCAGTTGCATACGTCATTATGGCGTGCATTCGTGACGAGCGAAAGGCGCAAGCCACGCGCGAACCGTGCACAAGGCTCCCATCCCTTGCAGGTCGAACATGCCGCGGCCGTGGTTGACGCCCTCGCCGGGTGGGCGGCAAATGCCTGCCATGATGAACTTGTCGGGCAGAATCGGAGGCGCGCGCGGATGAGTCAGCGCCAGCTTCCGATCATCCTGGCGCTCGGCACCACGCAGACCCTGGCCTGGGCTTCCAGCTACTATCTGCCGGCGCTGCTCGCCGATCCCATGGCACGCGACCTCGGCGTCTCCTCCAACTGGGTCTTTGGCGCCTTCTCGGCCTCGCTGGTGATCTCGGCGATGCTCGGCCCACGCATCGGGCGGCAGATCGATCTCGTCGGCGGACGGCAGGTGCTGTCAGCCTCCAACCTGACCATCGCCGCCGGCCTCGTCCTGCTTGGCCTCTCGCATTCGGTCGCGGTGATGGCGTTCGCCTGGCTCGTGCTCGGCATCGGCATGGCGATGGGACTCTACGACGCCGCCTTCGCCGCGCTCGGCCGCATCTACGGCACGGAAGCCCGCGGCTCGATCACCGGCATCACGCTGATGGCGGGCTTCGCCTCCACCGTTGGCTGGCCTCTCACCGCCTGGGGCCTCGCCCATATCGGCTGGCGCGAGACCTGCTTTGCCTGGGCCGCCGCCAACATCCTGATCGGCCTTCCCCTCAACTTCTTCATGCTGCCGTCGATCAAGGGCGCGAGGCAGGCGGCCGCGACGGCCGAAAAGCCGCACGTGCCGCTCGACCGCACCATGATCCTGCTCGCCTTCGTCTTCGCCGCGGCCTGGACCGTTACCGGTGCGATGGCCGTGCATTTCCCGCGCATCGTGGAAGCAACCGGCGCGACGCATGTCGAGGCGATCGCGGCCGGTGCGCTGATCGGCCCGGCCCAGGTGGCCGCGCGCGTCCTCGAAGCCGGCTTCCTCAGCCGCTTCCATCCGCTGTGGTCGACGCGGCTTGCCTGCCTCACCCATCCGATCGGAGCTGCCGTGGTGGCCATCTTCGGGGGCGCCGCCGCAAGCGCCTTTGCGCTGCTCCACGGCTCGGGCAACGGCATCCTGACGATCGCCCGCGGAACGTTGCCGCTTGCGATCTTCGGCCCCAAGGACTTTGGCTACCGCCTCGGCATCATCGGGGCCCCGGCGCGGATGGCGCAAGCGGCGGCGCCGCTGGCCTTCGGCCTGCTCATCGATGTGATGGGCGCCAAGGTGCTGATCGTCTCCTCCGCGCTCAGCCTCTCGGCGCTGGCGGCGTTGTTCCTGATCCGCATCGAACGGCAGCCGGATTGACCGCGGAGCCGCTTTCGCCCACAAGCGGGCCATGACCGACGACAACAGCCCGCCCCGCACCTTCAAGGGCCTTTTGCGCTGGGCGACCACGCCGCCCCAGGCCTGGGGCGTCTATCTGCTCGCCGTCCTCTTGGTGTGGCTGCTTTCGTTTTATGCCGGCACGCTGAAGCCGAAGAAGACGCCCGAACCAACTCCGCCCGCGGCGACCGCGCCGCGGAACTAAGCCGTCTTCGCCTCGCTGGTCGCGATCCAGATGCCTGCGAAGACCGCGACGAGCCCGATCAGAAGGTTTGCCGTGATCGGCTCGCCGATCAGCAGCGCCGCCAGCACGCAGCGGCGATCGGATTGACCGTCATCGTATTGGCGACCCGGGTCGGCGTCGCCCGCGCCAGCGCCATGACCCAGAGGATGAAGGCGAGCGCGCCGCCGCCGATCCCGAGATAGATGCCGGCAATCCACTGCCCCGTCGTGAAGTGATCGAGTGCTGCAAAACTGCCCTTCACCAGACCTGCCAGCACCAGTACGAGGGCGCCCGCGCCCATGCCGACCGTGAGGAAGCCGAGCGCGCTGGAGCGTTGCATCAGCGGGCGCGACAGCACGTTGTAGAATGCCATGCAGAACACCGCCCCGGTCATGATCAGTTCGCCCCGCCACGCGCCGGGCGGGCTCTGCGCCAAGCCCGCGGCCAAGGCTGCGGTCACGCCGAGCACGGCGATGGCAACGCCGGTGATCTTGCGCGCCGTCAACCGCTCCGCGCCCAGGATCGCGCCGACCACCATGGTGTGGAGCGGCAGCGTCGCCAGCGCCAGGCTGGCGCGGGCGGCGGTCGTGTAGGACACCGCGATGTTGTAGAGGATGAAGAACAGGCCGAAGAAGCAGATGCCGAGCAGCACCACGGCGGGCCAGTCGGCGCGCTGCGGCCAGCGCGCACCAAGCACAAGCGCACATGGCAGCAGGCAGAGAAAGCCGACGCCCCAGCGCAGGATCGCAAGCAGGATGGGATCGGCCCCGCCGACGAGATAGCGGGTGATCGCCGCGGCCGTGCCGCCGATGCTGCTCGAGACAAGCGCGATCGCAACCCCGAACCACTCGCCCACGCTTCGTCTCCTGTTTCGGAGCTTCGCGGAGGCGGCTAGCACATCCCTGCTGCCATCGTCATGGCAGCAGGGGCGGTTCACACGTCAGTCGTAAAACTCGGGCGCCATCTTCTGACCGTCGCGCTGGACCTTGTCGTGGTTGATCCAGAGCTGCGCCTTCTCCTTTTCGAGCGTGTCGGCGATCTTCTGCATCGAGGCCGCGCTCATCTCCTTGTTGGCGTTCATGCTGGGGACGCGGCGGTTGTCCCAATTATCCCTGAAATGGACGGCATCGCCGGACAGCACCACCGCTCCGGTCTTCGGCAGCTTCACCAGCAGCGACTGGTGTCCCGGCGTATGGCCGGGTGTCGACAGGATAGTCACACTGCCGTCGCCGAAGACGTCCTTGTCGCCCGTCAGCAGCTCGACGGGATGCGAGGGCTTGAAGCGCGGCTCGTTATTGGCGCCGGGCCAGTCATATTCGGCCTTCTGGACGTAGAGCGTCGCCTGCGGGAACAGCTCGACATTGCCGATATGGTCGGGATGCGTGTGCGAGACCGCCATCGCCTTGATGTCGTCAGGCTTGACGCCGAGCTGTTCGAGCTGGGCAGCAAGCGTCTTCGGCCGCCGCCAGGTCACGGCCTTGGGATCGGCGGGCGCAAGGCCATTCGGCATGGCCGCAACGGAGTCTGCAATGCCGGTGTCCCACAGGAACCAGCCCTTGGCGTGCTTGATCAGATAGCAGCTGTCGACGAAGTCCATGGTCTTGCCCTCGTTCAGGCCGGGCGTCCAGCGCGAGATGTCACCGGCGGTGCCCTCGCCGCAATTGAGGACGTAGAGCCTTTCGACGCCGGTCTGCGCGACAGCCACTTGGCTTGACAAGGCGAGCGCGACAACGACGAGAGCGAGCTTGATCCTGGACGTCATCCTTAATCCCTCCTTGGCAAGCGCCCTGTATGGGCTGCGACCGAGGATCAACCCCGACCGCGCCGCTGAATTCCCCTCGCGTGGATCACGTCAATGAGGGCAGGTCTCGACCTCGACCGTGATGTGGCTGAGCCTCTTCAACCCGGCGAGGCGCTTCTTGTAGACGGCCGGCTGCTTCGGCTTGTCCGACACCAGCGACACCAGCACGGCGCAATGGCCGGGGCCGACCTGCCAGAGATGCAGGTCGGTGACGCGATCCTCGCCGACCTCCATGCGCGCGCGGATCACCCGCTCCAGCTTCTCATCGGCGCGCACGTCGAGCAGCACCGCCCCTGATGACTTGATCAGGCCGAAGGCCCAGCTCGCGATCACGACGCTGCCGATCAGCCCGACGGCCGGGTCGGCCCAGACCCATCCCGAATACATCGCGACCATGAGCGCGGCAATCGCCAGCACGGACGTTGCGGCGTCCGCCATGACGTGGACATAGGCGGCGCGAAGGTTGTTGTCGTGATGGTGGTGGTGATCATGATCGTGGTCATGATCATGATGCGCATGGCTGTGCCCATGATCATGGCCGTGATGATGGTGATCGTGACTGTCGCGCAAGAGCCACGCGCTGGCGAGGTTGACGCAGAGACCGAGCGCGGCGACCGCGATCGCCTCGCCATAGACGATCGGCACCGGCGTGATCAGCCGCAGCACGCTCTCATAGGCGATCTCGACCGCGATCAGGCCAAGGATGATCGCGCTGGCGAAGGCGGCGAGATCGCCGAACTTGCCGGTGCCGAAGGTGAAATGCGCATTGCCGAGGTGCCGGCGCGCGAAGCGGTAGGCGAAGGCCGCAATGCCGAGCGCGGCCGCATGCGTCCCCATGTGCCAGCCGTCGGCGAGCAGCGCCATCGAGCCGAACAGCGAGCCGGCGACGATCTCGCCGACCATCATGACCAGCGTCAGGACGACCACGAACCAGGTGCGCCGCTCGTTCTCGTCGTGTTTTTCTCCGAGGAAGGCGTGGTCGTGGGTCCACCGTTCAATGGAGTGGGAATGCATCGAATTCTCCAGACAATTCAGCTCTGTCAGTCCGCAATATAGACCGGCAGACAGCAATTTTCTAAGGCCCAATCGCCTCGCGGATTGACAGTTCAGTTTAGTTTCGCTGTAATTGGTATATGGGGATTTGAGCGATCTCCCCACGAGGCGACATGCCCAAGTATCGCGTCCCGTTCGGTTCCTACGAGGACGCATCAACATGTCTACTTTCACGACCATATCATCTGACAAATTGGCCCGGCTGATCGGCACGGCCAACGCCCCTGCCCTGATCGACGTGCGGACGGAGGAGGATTTTGCCGCCGACCGGCGGCTGATTCCGGGCTCGATCAAACTCAGCCACGACAAGGTGCAAGACTGGGGCGGCGCATTCGCCCACCGCCGGGTCATCGTCTCCTGCCTGCGCGGTGAAAAGCTCGCCCAGGGCACGGCCGCCTGGCTCCGCCAGCTCGGGGTGCAGGCCGAGACGCTCGAAGGCGGCTTCGAGGGCTGGAAGGCCGCCAAGCTACCCCTGCTCGACACCCGCAAGCTGCCGCCGCGCGACGCCAAGGGACGCACCGTCTGGGTGACGCGGGCGCGGCCGAAGGTCGATCGCATCGCCTGCCCCTGGCTGATCCGGCGCTTCGTCGATCCCAACGCGGTGTTCCTCTATGTGGCGCCGTCCGAGGTGGTCGCCGTCGGCGAGCGCTTTGGCGCTGCGCCCTTCGACATCGAGAACGTGTTCTGGAGCCACCGCGGCGAGCTCTGCACCTTCGACGTCATGATCGAGGAGTTCGGCATTGCCACGCCGGCCCTACTCCACCTCGCGACGCTGGTGCGCGGCGCCGACACCGCACGGCCGGATCTGGCGCCGGAGGCGCCCGGCCTGCTCGCGGCCTCGCTCGGGCTGTCGCGGATGTATGACGACGACCTCGAACAGCTCGAGGCCGGCATGCTGCTCTACGACGCCTTCTACCGCTGGTGCCGCGACGCCACGGCCGAGACCCACAACTGGCCGACCAACAAGGTGAAGGCGTAATGGACACCCGCGCCAATCAAACGGGAGCTGATGCCGGTCACGGCATCAGCTTCAACGAGGCCTTCCGCGTCTGGCTGCGCGTCGCGTCCTTGAGTTTTGGCGGCCCCGCGGGCCAGATCGCGGTGATGCACCGCATCCTGGTCGAGGAGAAAAACTGGATCTCCGAGGGACGTTTCCTGCATGCACTGAACTACTGCATGCTGCTGCCGGGCCCCGAGGCGCAGCAGCTCGCGACCTATGTCGGCTGGCTCTTGCATCGCACGGCCGGCGGGCTGATGGCGGGCGGGCTGTTCATCCTGCCCGGCATCATCGCCATCATGGGCCTCAGCTACATCTATGCCGCCTACGGCAATGTCAGCTTCGTCGAGGCGCTGTTCTTCGGGCTGAAGGCCGCCGTCCTCGCCATCGTCGTCGAAGCCGTGGTGCGCGTTGGCAAGCGCGCGCTGAAGAACCGCATCATGATCGCGCTGGCGGCCGCCGCCTTCATAGCGATCTTCTTCTTCGCGGTCCCCTTTCCGATCATCATAATCGCCGCCGGCCTGATCGGCTATGTCGGTGCACGAGCCGGCCGGCCGGAATTCGCCCCGGCCGCGCACGGCCATGGCGGCAGCGCCGCCGCGATCGACAGCATGCTTGGCGAAGCCGTGCCCGAGCATGTGCGGCCCGACACCGGACGCGCGATCCGGACCGGCGCGGTGTGGCTGGCGCTCTGGCTGGTGCCGGTGATCGCGCTACTTCTGGTGCTCGGCGAGGCGAACGTATTCAGCCAGATCGCGCTGTTCTTCTCCAAGATGGCGCTGGTCACCTTCGGCGGCGCCTATGCGGTGCTGGCTTACGTCGCCCAGCAGGCGGTCGAGCATTATCACTGGCTGAAGCCGCATGAGATGCTCGACGGTCTCGGCATGGCCGAGACCACGCCGGGCCCGTTGATCATGGTGCTCCAGTTCGTCGGCTTCATGGCCGCCTATCGCGATCCGAGCGGGCTGTCGCCGATGCTTGCTGCGACCCTCGGCGGATTGCTCGCGACCTGGGTCACCTTCACGCCCTGCTTCCTCTGGATCTTCGTCGGCGCTCCCTATATCGAGCGCTTGCGCGGCAACACGGGGCTCGCCGGCGCGCTCAGTGCGATCACCGCCGCCGTCGTCGGCGTGATCCTCAACCTCTCGATCTGGTTCGCGCTGCACACGCTGTTCCGCGAGACCGTGCCGGTGCACGCCTTCCCGTTGGATTTCGACATGCCGGTGCTGAAGAGCGTCGACATTCCCGCGCTGGTGCTGGCGATCGCGGCCGCCACCGCGATCTTCCGCTTCAAGCTCGGGATGCTGACGGTGCTGGCCGGCAGTTGCGCCGCGGGCGTGGCGCTGCGGCTGGCCGGAGTGATCTAGGCGGATACTCATCGGGTTCTTCGCATCCGATTGCTATCGAAGGGCGCCGCCCGGCCGGAGACCATTGGCTGCTCTGTCCGCACTTCGCGCTCGCAGCTTGGCTTTTGATCTAGATCAAAAGCACCAAGCGAGCCGGGACAAGATTTACTCGGAGCGGGCGCGATCGATACGGCTCTCGCGCGCCTGTGTTCGCGGCCAGGGACGCGCCCGACAATCAGGCGCGTTTCAGGCAATAAGGTCTTGCGTCGAGCGCAAAAGGCCGCAGGCACCATGGATCACTCATCGCCAATCCGCATAGCCGGTGCCAATCTGCCGACGTGGCTCCGGATCCTCATCGTGCTGATGCTGGCGTTGCTGGTCGGGGGTGCGAGCCTGTATGCTTACCGCTGGTACGTCCGGCCCGTGACACTTTCGATCGCAGTCGGGTCGTTCGACGGCGATGCCACCAAAATCGTATCGGCGCTCGCGAGCAGGCTCGCGGTCAACAACGCGCCGGTGCGGCTGAAGGTGGTTGAGACCACCGGCCCAATCGAGTCGGCGGACGCGTTTTCGTCTGGAAAGACAGACCTTGCAGTCGTCCGAGGAGATGTCGGCGACCTTTCCCAGGCACAGGCGATCGTCGTGCTGGCGCAGGCCGTGGCCATGCTCGTCGCCCCGCCGGGCTCTCCGCTCACGGACATGGCCGGGCTCAAGCGCATGACAGTGGGGGTCGTCGCGGGCGACGCCAATCAGAAGATCGTCAGCGTGCTGAGAAAGGCATATGACCTCGATCGCGCCAATGTTGTATTCAAGAGCGTTGCACTCGATGAGGTCCGCCGGGCCTTTGAAACCAAAGAGATACGCGCCGCACTGTTCGTGATCCCGCTTAGCGACAAGTATCTGTCTCTGGTCCGCGGGCTATTCCCACAAAGCGCGAAGACCGCTCTGGTCCTGATCCCGATCGACAATGCGGGGGCGATCGCTGAGAAAGAGCGCGCTTACGAAAGCTTCGACATCCCGAAGGGGACTTTGCGCGGATCACCTCCTGTTCCCGACGACGACGTCACCACGTTGCAGGTTTCCTTTTATTTGATCGGCAGGAAGAGCCTTGGAACCGATTTGATTGCCAACTTCACTCAAGCGATAACGACCGCTCGCAGAGACGTCTTGCCCGAATTACCGATCCTCGCGCAGTTCAAGGCGCCGGATACCGACGCAGGCGCCTATCTTCCCGTTCATCCCGGCGCCGCCGAGTTCTACAATGGGAGCCAGCAAACTTTCCTGGACAGATGGAGCAACGCCATCTTTCTTGCGCCAATGGGGCTTGGAGCGCTTGCTACCGTGCTCACGGCGGCCTGGCACTTCTTGCGATCTGGCGACCTCAAACCGAAAGAGCCGGCGCTGGATTCGCTCTATGCATTGGCGCGCCGCATAAGACTCGCCGGAAACGAAACGGAATTATTGGAGATCGAGAACGAGATCGACAAGGTTCTTTCTGCCCAGCGCACCCAAGTCAGCGAAGACGAGGCTGGCCTCGATACGGCCACCCTGAATGTAGCGGCCCATCGCCTCGAAAATCTGATACATGATCGCCGGATCGCGCTCGCAGCGCCAAATCCCGGGGACCGCTGAAAGGAACGCTTGGCTGGCTTGGAATCCAAACCAGCGCCGCGGATGAAGGCTTTACGCCACGAGCTTGGCAAAGACGCAAGTCAGCAAAGATCGATGGCGCCGTCCGATGGCGCGCAAGAGCCCGGCAGCATTCGCGCCACCCGAGGCTCGCCGTCACGTCAGACGCGACGAGCCTCGCGAGAGCCCGCTAATAGCAGGGCGGATACGGCGCGTATCCGCATGCCCGGCGATAGTTATAGGCACCATAAGCCGCAGCCCCTGCGGCTGCCGCACCATAATAGGCACGGCGGTGCACTCTGCGGTTGACCCCAGCTACGCTCATCGGCGTAAGAGGTCTTCCGACTCGCGCTTCCACACCGTCAACGGTAACGGACGGCCCTTCCGCCACCGAGTAACGGAGCGACACCGGAGCTGCCGCGAAGAGTGCGGTGGTTACGATCAGACCAAGTAGCTTGGCGTTTCTTGTCATGTCATTTTCTCCGCATGGACTCACTGGCAGACGTAGATGATGCCGTCCCCGCCCTTGACCAAGGTTCCAGGCGAGCAACCGATGCCATTGCGAGCCGCATAGTGGGCCCACCCATGTTCAAGACATCCATCGTTGCCCTCCTGATGAGAGTGATGTCTGCACTGCCCGGCAAGTTACTTCGTAGCGGCTCCAACCGTGCCGGTTGAGCTGCCGGTGCTTCCCGTCGTGGTGCCGCCATGACGGTTCTCACGGCGATCCTCGCGTGCGTCGCGCCGATCTTCACGGCGATCCTGCCGGGCATCGCGTCGGTCTTCCCGGCGATCGCGCCGACCTTCACGCCGATCCTGACGCCGGTCCATGCCGGCCGTCTGGGCTTCTGCGTCCGTCGCCGTCAATGTCGAAGGAAGCGCGATCAGCCCAAACGCTGTCGCCCATCCAAGCGAAGAAAGAGCATTTCGCCGAGAAATCATCTGACCCTCCTCTGCAATAGCTCTGCCCTTTTCAGTTCTTCACTCCAAACTGGGCGCTGCGGCTTGATCTAGATCAGCATCCTTGCATGCATTACGCGATCGATGGTCGCTCAGGAGCATTGACCTAACTTGCGGTTTCGATGCGTTGGAGCGCGACGGGGGCAATACATTGCGAGCGGAGGCAGTAGAAGCTACCGCATCATCATCTGCGCGATCGCCTCCCCGATCACCACCGTCGTGAAATGCGTGTTGGCGCGGCAGTCGGATGGCATGATCGAGGCGTCGGCGACGCGCAGGCCGCTGATCCCTTTCACGGTGCCATCAGGATTGACCACGCCATCGGGGTCGTTGACACCGCTCATGCGGCAGCTGCCGGCGGCATGCTGGATGTCGCCGGTCTCTCGGCGCAGCAACGCGTCGAGGTCGTGATCCGGCAGGCTAGCTGCCTGCGGCAGCGTCAGATCGGTCTCGGTCAGCCTGATCCAGTCGGCGATGCCTGATAGCGCCGGCTGCGACGTGATCACCGCCAGCCGTTTCACCGCGTCCATCATCCGCAGCATGTCGCGCGGATCGGCGAGCATGTTCTCCTCGACGACGGGATCGATGGATGGGTCGGTTGAAGCCAGCTTCAGCGTTCCGCGCGAATAGGCGTTGAACAACCCGGCGCCGATCGCCCCGGGCACGCCGATACCGCGATGGTTGAACGCGATCAGGATCATGTCGCGCTTGCCGCCATCGGCGAGGCCCGAGGAATAGGTCACGCAGCAATTGGTGTGGCGAGTGTCCGGATCGGTCGGCCGCAGATTCTCGCGGAGCTGGATCGTGGCGCGAAACAGCGGATGGTCGAAAAAATGCCGGCCGACCGGCAGGTCGCGCTCGACCGCAATCCCCATCGACCTCAGCTCATCGGCCGGGCCGATGCCGGAACGCAGCAGGATCGTCGGACTGTGGATCGCGCCGGCACACAGCACGATCTGACGCGCGCTGATCTCGTGGGTGCCCTGCCCCTCGATATGAACGCGGACGCCGGTCGCCCGGCCGTCACTGATCCGCACGCGATCGACTAGCGCGTGGCCGCGGATCTCCAGATTGGCGCGGCCGCGCGCGGGCTCGAGATAACCCTCATTGGTGGTGATGCGGCGGCTGTCGCGGCTGTTGATGGGATAGCAGGCAACGCCCTCACCGTCCGGGCCATTGAGATCGGCGCACCAGGGATAGCCGCTCGCCAGCGCCGCGTCGCGCAGGCCGCGATCGATGGGCCCCCATTCTTCGGGCGGCGCGCGATAGACCGGAAGCGGTCCGCCGCGACCATGGCCTGCGATGTCGCCGAATTCGAAATCGTCCTCGATCACCGAGAACAGCGGCATCACGTCCTTGGCCGACCAGCCGGTGCAGCCATTGGCAGCCCATTCGTCGAAGGCATCGGAAACGCCGCGGATCGCGATCTGCCCGTTCATCATCGAGGAGCCGCCGAGCCCCTTGCCGCGCCAGTAGAAGCGCGGCTCCTGCCCCGCCACGCGGCGCGTCAGGAGATCGGGCCATTGCCATTTCTCCTGGTACTCGCGCTTGTGGATGATCGGGATCGGATTTGGTGTCCTGACCTCCCAGGGTGCTTCATCAGCACGCCAGTCGAGCCCCGCCTCTAACAGCAGGACGCGCCGTGCCGGATCCTCGGAGAGCCTGGCCGCTACGGCGGCGCCAGCGGAGCCGCCGCCGACAACAATGACATCGTACATCGCATTATTTCTCAACGTTCCAGAACACTGGGATGGCGGACGGGATCAGGTTGCGCCACTCGGCACGATAGGCCGCCGGCTGGGCAAACTGGCCCCACGGAATCGCCGGCGCCTGATCGTACATGACCGACTGGATCTCGGAAGCGATCTTCTTGCGGTCCTCCTCGGCCGGCGCCTTGGCGAAGGCTTCCATCAGAGGGGTGATGCGCGCATCGCATTGCCAGCCAGTGAAGTCGGCGCAATTGAAAGCGACCATGACATTGGTGAGCGGCGAGCCCAGGTCGTAGCCCCCGGCGTGAACGCCATAGACGCTCCAGCCCTCCTTCTTTGCGCGGCGCGCAAGCACGCTGGCCCAGTCCATCACCTGCAGGTCGACATTGAACCCCGCCTGCTTGAGCCGCTCGGCCAGAACCTGCGCCGAGACGCGCGGGGCTTCGAGGTCGTTGGCTTCCATGACGACGACGGGCTCGCCGGCATATTTGGTCGCTTTCAGCGCAGCCTTCGCCGCTTCGATCGACGGCTTGGCGGCGGCTTCAATGCCGGCCTTGCTCTCGTATGTGGTGCCGCAGGTGAAGTAGGTCGCGCAAGGCGTCGCATATTTGGAGTCGAGCCCGAGCGCATCCAGCACCTCGCGCTGATCAACCAGCTTCCACAGCACGCGCCGGATGGCGGGATCGTCGAACGGCTTGGAGGCAGCGTTGAGGCGATAGGCTCCGGCGAACATGTTGCCGCCGGTGAAATTGACGAGCTTGACGCGAGTGTTCTTCTCGAGCGTCGGCAAGAGATCGAACGGCGCATATTGCATGAAGTCGATCTCGCCGGCCTGCAGCGCGGACGCGGCGGTCGCACCGTCAGGGATGACTCGGATCTCGAGCGCATCGACGTTGACGCGCTTGCCGCCGGCGAGGAAGTCGGCGGGCTCGGGACGCGGCACATAGTCAGCGAACTTCTTCAGGATCATACGATCCCCGGTGCGGTGATCGGCCTTGCTGTAGACGAACGGGCCGGAGCCGATGATCTCGGTGATGCGCTGGTCGCCGGGCGTCTTCGCAATGCGCTCGGGCATCATGAAGGCGACCGGGCTCACGGGATTGCCGAGCGCGTCGATGACAAGCCCGGATGGCTCCTTCAGCGTGAGCACGAAGGTCTTCGCATCGGCCGGCTCAAGCGAGGCCGTGATCGCGAAGATGCGGCGGCCGAGCGCACTGCGGGTGCCCCAGCGGCGTAACGACGCCACGCAATCGGCCGCCGTCACCGGCTGGCCGTCGTGCCATTTCAGGCCGTCGCGCAGCGTGAAGCTATAGGTCAAACCATCGGGCGAGACCTTCCAGTCCTGCACCATCTGCGGCTTGATCTCGCCCTTGGAATCCTTCGCGAACAGCGTATCGAACACCATGTAGCCGAACGTGCGCGAAATATAGGCCGTGGAGAAATGCGGATCGAGCGTGACGATCTCCGCCTCGAGCACCGCGACGAGATTGCCCGCCGCATGCGCCGGCGCCGCCAGTGCAAGTCCGAGCAACGCCAAAATGAAAGCTCTCAGTTCGAACATTGGTGTTTTCTTGCCTTTTGACTGAAACGTTTGCAGTCGCCAGGAAAAGCAATGTTCGTGCCCGCACGTATGCTCTCGTGGCTATCTGCCACGCGTTTGCGCCACACTCACTGTCATCGCCCGCCTTGTGCGCAATTGCGCACTGGGGCGGGCGATCCAGTATTCCAGAGACGGTTGTGATTGAACCGATGGGCCGCGGCATACTGGATGCCCCGACTTCGCGGGGCATGACACCGATGTGTGGCGACGGTCGTCGTGCCCCCGACCCTACCCGATCACCCGGCCGAACTTGTTCGACTTCGGGAAGCCCTTCGGCGGCAGACGGCCGGCGTCGGCGCGGGTGCCCTGCCATTCGGCGAGCTCTTTCATGCTCGCGCTGAACTCGCGCCCCGCGGAGTCCTTCCAGGTCAGGCCCGCCTTGGCGTCGAACACGGCGACGTCGGACAGGCCGCCATCCTTGTACTTCTGCAAGCGCACGCCGCGGCCGCGGGCCATCTCCGGCACCTGGTCGAGCGGGAAGATGAGCATCTTGCGGTTGTCGCCGATGACCGCGACGGTGTCGCCGAGCACTTCGGTGATCGCGCGGGCCTCGTTCGGCATGTCGACGTTGAGAACCTGCTTGCCCTTCTTGGTGGTGCCGACGCAATCGTCCTCGTTGACGACAAAGCCCTGCCCCTCGTGGCTCGCCACCAGGAATTTGCGACCACCCTTGTGGACGAACAGCGCGACGGGTGCGGCCTCCTGTTCGAGGTCGATGAACAGGCGGATCGGCTCGCCGTGTCCGCGGCCGCCCGGCAGTTTCGCGACGTCGAGCGAGTAGAACTTGCCGTTGGTCGCAAACAGCAGCAGCTTCGAGGTCGTCTCCGCGAAGAAGGCGAAGCCGAGCTTGTCGTCCTGCTTGAAGGCGAGCCCTGAGAGATCCTCGACATGGCCCTTCATGGTGCGGATCCAGCCCTTGTCGGAGACAACGACCGTCACCGGCTCGCGCTCGACGAAGGCCTCCTCGATCGCGGCGAGATCGTGCTCGGGCGCATCAGCGAAGGTGGTGCGGCGCTTGCCGAGCGGCGTCTTGGGTCCGAACATGTCGCGGACCTTGCCGACTTGCTCGCCGACCTTCTTCCATTGCTCGGCTTCGGAGGCGAGCACCGCGTTGATGCCCTTGAGCTCGGCGCGGAGGTTCTTGTCCTCGGTGCGGATCTCCATCTCTTCGAGCTTGCGCAAGGAGCGCAGGCGCATGTTGAGGATGGCTTCGGCCTGCACCTCGGTGAGCTTGAATGCCTTGATCAACGCCGGCTTCGGTTCATCCTCGGTGCGGATGATCTTGATCACCTTGTCGATGTTCAGATAGGCGATCAGGAAGCCGCCGAGAACCTCCAAGCGGTGCTCGATCTGCTCCTTGCGGTAGTTGCTGCGGCGGATCAGCACGTCCCGCAAATGGTCGAGCCATTCGCGCAAGCATTCGGCGAGTCCCACCACCTTCGGGATTTTGCCCTTGATCAGGACGTTCAGATTCAGCGGAATCTTGTTTTCGAGCTCGGTCAGCCGGAACAGCGATTCCATCATCAGGGCGGGATCGACGTTCTTCGATTTCGGCTCGATCACGATGCGGACGTCTTCGGCCGACTCGTCCCTGATGTCGCCGACCAGCGGCAGCTTCTTCTGGTCCAGCAGCTCGGCGACCTTCTCGATCAGGCGAGACTTCTGCACCAGGAACGGAATCTCGGTAACGACGACGACCCAGGTGCCGCGTGCGCCCTCTTCGTGCGACCACCTGGCGCGGACGCGGAACGAGCCGCGGCCGGTCGTGTAGGCCTCAGCAATGGCCTGCTTGGAATCGACGATGATGCCGCCGGTCGGGAAATCCGGACCCTTGACCCACTTCAAGAGCGCCTTGGACTTCGCGTCGGGCTTCTCGATCAGATGCAGCGCGGCGTCGCACAGCTCGGCGGCGTTGTGCGGCGGGATCGAGGTCGCCATGCCGACCGCGATGCCTTGCGCGCCGTTGGCGAGCAGGTTCGGGAAGCCGCCGGGCAGCACGACCGGCTCTTTCGACTGGCCGTCGTAATTGGCGCGGAATTCGACGCCGTCCTCGTCGATGCCCTCGAGCAGCAGGCGCGCAACGTCGGTCATGCGCGCTTCGGTGTAGCGGTAGGCGGCGGGGTTATCGCCGTCGATATTGCCGAAATTGCCCTGGCCGTCGACCAGCGGGTAGCGCGAGGAGAAATCCTGCGCGAGACGGACCATGGCGTCGTAGATCGCCTGGTCGCCGTGCGGATGGAACGAGCCCATCACGTCGCCGACGATTTTTGCGGACTTCTTGAAGGCCGTGCCGGGGTCGAGGCGGAGCAGGCGCATGCCGTAGAGGATGCGCCGGTGCACCGGCTTCAGGCCGTCGCGCGCGTCCGGCAGCGCGCGGTGCATAATGGTGGAGAGCGCATAGGCGAGATAGCGCTCTTCGAGCGCCTCACGCAGCGGCACCTCGTGAATTTCGGCCGGCTCTTCCGGCGGAACGATTCGCTTTCCCATGCCGCCCGGTTAAACCGTGGAAGCGAATCGGGCAAGGATCGAATGGTTCCCTGTGGGCAGCCTATTGGCCTGCCCAGCCGGCTGTCACGGGCGGAGTCTTGGCCTGCGCCGGGGTTGGCACGCTTGTCAGACAGCGGCGGGCGGCCTCGATCTCGGCCTCCGTAGCACCATGGGATCGCGCCCATGTCTCTGCGGCTGCAGCGGAATATTTGGCCACATAGTACCGGACGACGGTGCAGGAGGCGCGCCGAAACACGCCCGGTTGCGGCTCGCCGGCCGTAGCGTCAGGCGCGAGCGCAACCAGCGCCGCAGACAAGGCAAATCCCCTGATCAACATTTGGGCTGTCCCCATTGTGGAACCCTGCGGGAGCGAACTCGACCGGGCCGATTTGGTTCCGTGGGAACCAATGTCGAAGGGTAAGCCTGCCTCCCGCTTGGCTCATGGCGCAGGGATTGCCGTCCTCGCCTGCTGCCGCATCAGGGCATTGATGAAGCCCGCGCGCGCGTCGGAATGACCCTGTCCGCGCGGCTCCAGCACATGGCGCAGCAGGAACAGGCCAGTGAGCCGAAAGCCGTCCTGAAGGTCCTGTTCGGTGAGTTCACTCGCGGTTTCGCCGTGGCGCAGGAATGGCGGCAGGCGCAGCAGCCGGTCGCGCCACGGCTCGCCCGCGCCGCGTGACACCGCCCCGCCGGATTTGGGCGAGACATAGATCAGGTCCGTGGTCTCGCCGGTCACCGCGCAATTCTCCAGCGCGAGCCCGAAACCCAGCTCGGCGAGCATCGCCAGCTCGAAATGAATGAGATGCACCGCCGCACTGCCGATGTCGTCGAAATCGTCGAGCGAATGCTCGAGAAGCGCAAAGATGTCCTCGTGCGGGTCGCGCTCCGGCAGGAGCCGCGCGATCGAGGCGAGATGGGTGACGCCATAGACCCCATGGGACGATCCGAGCAGCGTCGCGGCGCGCAGCTTCAATCCCTCGATCGCATAGGTGCCGAGATGCTCGTCGAGCCGCGCCCGCCACACCGCACTGACGCTGTTGCCGGGCTGCAGCAAGGGCCTGAGCCGCGAGCTGGCGCCGCCGCGCACGAGCCCGAGATGCCGGCCGTGCGCGCGGGTCAAGAGCTCGACAATGGCGCTGGACTCGCCATGCCGCCGCACCCCCAGCACGATGCCTTCGTCGGTCCATTCCATGGGAGGAAGTCTAGCGCATTTCGAGAGGCCGTAGGGTGGGCAAAGCAAAGCGTGCCCACCAATTTGATCATGCCGCGATTGTGGTGGGCATAGCGCGCGAGGGCGCGCCTTTGCCCACCCTACCGCAGCGCAGCCAGGCGCTAGGCGTTGAACCAGCCCTGCGCGTCGCCGGTGAAGGAGAAATACAGGCCGATCGCCGTCAGCGCGCAGGAGACGATCTCGATGGCGCTGTCGAGCTCCATGCCCTTCTCGCCGATGATCTGGCCGAGCGAGATCACCGACAGAACGAGCGCTGCCGCCAGCACCCAGCGCGGCCAGTTCTTGCGCCAACGCGCGGCCAGCCAGACGAAATAGACGAGCAGCAAAATCATGCCGCCGGCGAGCAGGGTCGCCGTCATGATCATCTGCTCGGTCATCTCGGCATTGGGCGTGCGGTCCTGCACCGCGACCGACAAGGCATCCAGCATCAGTGACGCATAGAGCAGCGCTTCGAAGCGCCGGACGTTGCTGGGCACGCTCATCAGATACCGATCTTTTCTTGGTTATTCTTTGGGAAAGTCCAGGCCCATCTCGCGGTAGCGATCGGGATCATCGCCCCAGTTCTCGCGCACCTTGACGAACAGGAACAGATGCACCGGCACGTCCAGGATCTGCATCAGCTCTTTGCGCGAGTCCGCACCGATCGACTTGATGGTGGCACCGCCCTTGCCGAGCACGATCTTGCGCTGGCTCTCGCGCTCGACGAAGATCGTCTGCTCGATCCGCACCGACTTGTCCTTGCGCTCCTCCCACTTGTCGGTCTCGACCGTGGACTGGTAGGGCAATTCCTGGTGCAGCTTCTGATAGATCTTCTCGCGCGTGATCTCGGCCGCCAGCTGCCGCATCGGCGCGTCGGACATCTGGTCCTCGGGGTAGAGGAACGGGCCCGGCGGCACCATCGCGGCGAGAGTCGTGCGGATGTCGTCGACGCCGTCACCCGAGATCGCCGCGATCATGAAGGTCTTTGCGAACGTCATGCGCTCGTTGGCGGCCTGCGCCAGCGCCAGCAGCTTCTCGCGCTGGACCAGGTCGACCTTATTGATGACGAGGATCTTGTCGTGGTTGACGCTGGCGGCCTTGGCGAGGATCGCCTCGGCCTCCTCGTCGATGCCGGTCTTGGCATCGAGCAGCACGCAGACGAGGTCGGCATCGTGCGCCCCGCTCCAGGCGGTCGAGACCATGGCGCGGTCGAGCCGGCGCTTGGGCGAGAAGATGCCGGGCGTGTCGACCAGGATGATCTGCGCGTTGTTCTCGATGACGATGCCGCGGATCAGCGCGCGCGTGGTCTGCACCTTGCGCGAGACGATCGTCACCTTGGCCCCGACCAGCGCATTGACCAGCGTGGACTTGCCGACATTGGGCGCACCGATCAGCGCGACGAAGCCGCAGCGCGTCGCGGTCGGCGCCTCTCCGCTTGCTTCAGCCGTCATTGCCGCCGCCAACACCTTCGCGTTCGATCATGACCGAGGCCGCCACCTTCTCCGCCGCACGCTTACTGCCGCCGACGCCTTCGGCCGGCGCCAGCCCCGGCAGGTCCACGGCAACGCGAAACTGCGGATCATGATGCGGGCCGGTGCGCTCGACCTCGCGGTAAACCGGCGTCGGCAGTCCCTTGCCCTGCGCCCATTCCTGCAGCACGGTCTTGGGATCGCGCAACGGACGCCGCGGCTTGTGCATGCGCTCGGTCCAGTTGCGCTTGACGAACTCGGCCGCCGCCGCATGGCCACCGTCGAGGAAGATGGCGCCGATCACGGCTTCGCAGATGTCACCGAGGATGGATTTGCGCAGGCGCGCATCGGCGCTGGACCCGACCGACCCCAGCTTGATGTCGTCGAGCAGCCCGAGCGATTTTGCGACATCGGCGCAGCTCTCCTTGCGCACCAGTTCGGCAAGCCGCTTCGACAGCTCGCCTTCGTCGGCGTTCGGGAAGGCGTGATAGAGCATGTCGGAGACGACGAGGCCGAGCACGTGGTCGCCGAGGAATTCCAGCCGCTGATAGCTGTCGCCGCGCTTGCGCCCCGACTTCAGCGCCGAGACATGCGTGATCGCCTGCATCAACAGGTTCGGGTCAGTGAAGCCGTGTCCGATGCGCGCCTCGAGCGCCGCATTGGCATCCGCCGCCTTCGCCTTGTCCTTCTTGCTGCTCCGCGCCCGCTTCTTCTTGGCAGGCGTCTTCGTCGCAGCTTCGCCCTCAGGAGCGGCTTGCGCCTCGATTGATTGGGTCGCGATGTCCTTGGCTTCGTCTTTCATCGGACGATTTTGAAGAAACGATTCCAGCGCACCGACCACGGCCAGCGCCAGAACATCCAGGCATGCTCGCCCTGGCCGATCGAGAAGAAGATCATCTGGGCGCGGCCGATCAGGTTCTCCTGCGGCACGTAACCCACCGCCGACTGGACGCGGCTGTCGGTCGAGTTGTCGCGATTGTCGCCCATCATGAAGAAATGGCCGGGCGGCACGGTGTAGACACTGGTGCTGTCGTAGAAGCCGTTATCGACGCAATCGAGGGTCTCGTAGGAGACGCCGTTCGGCAGCACCTCCTTCCAGCGCTTCACCCGCGCCGTCGTGACCCGCTCCGTGTCGGACGAACTGCAAGGGTCTTCGCCGACGAAGTCGCTCAGCCGTTCGCGCTGCACCGGCACGTCGTTGATGTAGAGCAGCCCGTCTTTCATCTGGATGCGGTCGCCGGGAAGACCGATCACGCGCTTGATGTAGTCGGTGGAGTCTTCCCTCGGCAGGCGAAACACGACGACGTCGCCGCGGTTCGGGTCCGCGCCCCAGATTCGCCCCGAGAACAGCGGCGGCGAGAACGGGATCGAGTAGTGGCTGTAGCCGTAGGAATATTTCGAGACGAACAGATAATCGCCGACCAGCAGCGTCGCCTTCATCGAGCCCGACGGGATGTTGAAGGGCTGGAACAGAAAGGTGCGGATCACCAGCGCGATCAGGAGAGCATGGATCACGACCCGGATCGTTTCGCCGACGCCGCTCTCAGTTTTCGTTCCCGAAGTCACGCTCATTGCTCTCTCAATTCCGGCCGGCGGTCACAGAGCGCCCTCCTCCCGCGAGCAGTCCATCGCTCGCAGCCCGAGGAGATTGTCCTGATTCTGATAATGAGGGCCAATTCCGACGTAAAGCCGAATTCGCCCAGCCTGATTTGCGTCCGCGGACTTTTAGACGGTTGTCGGAGGTCACGCAATCAAGGATCGCACCAAAACTGCATAAGATATTGATTCTTAATATGAATTATTAAATGACCGCGGAAAGGTCAGGGCTTGGCCAGCGGGACAGCCGAAATGACGACGAAGGCCTGGGCGAGCGGCCAGTCGTCGGTGATCGACAGGTCGATTCTTGCCTCGAATCCCTCCGGAGTCAGGGCCTCGAGCCGGGCCAGCGCGCCGCCGGTCAGCTGCATGGTCGGCCGCCCGCCCGGTAGGTTGACCACCCCCATGTCGCGCCACCACACGCCGCGCCTGATACCGGTGCCGAGCGCCTTCGAGCAGGCCTCCTTGGCCGCGAAGCGCTTGGCGTAGGTCGCCACCACCATCCTCTCGCTCTTGGCGCGCCGCTCCGCCTTGGCCCGCTCGGCCGCGGTGAAGATGCGGTCGAGGAAGCGCTCGCCATGGCGCTCGATCACCTTGGCCACGCGGGTGATGTCGATCAGGTCGGAGCCGATGCCGATGATCATGCCCGGCTCCGGCCGCGGTCCATCGCGGCGCGCATGCTGCGCACCGTCTCGGCGAGGCCGACGAACAGCGCCTCGCCGATCATGTAGTAGCCGATGTTGAGCTCCATGATCTCCGGCAGCGCCGCAATCTTCTCCGCCGTCGCATAGTCGAGGCCATGGCCGGCGTGAACCTCGAGCCCGGCTTGTTTTGCCAGCTTCGCCCCCGCCACGATCCGCTGCCATTCGGCTTCCGCCTTGTCGGCGTGGCCGTCAACGACGGCATCGCACCAGGCGCCGGTGTGGATCTCGATCACGGGCGCGCGCAGCCGCGCCGCCATCTCGATCTGCGCGGGGTCGGCGGCGATGAACAGCGAGACGCGGATGCCGGCATCGTTCAGCCGCGCGATATAGGGCGCGAGCGCATTGTGCTGGCCAACCACATCGAGCCCGCCTTCGGTCGTCACCTCCTGCCGGCGCTCGGGCACCAGGCACACCGCGTGCGGCTTGGTGGCGAGCGAGATGCGCATCATGTCGTCGGTCGCCGCCATTTCGAAATTCAGCGGCTTGGAGATCCCGGCCTTCAGCCGCGCCATGTCCTCGTCGCGGATGTGCCGGCGGTCTTCGCGTAAGTGCGCGGTGATGCCGTCGGCGCCGGCCTCGATCGCCAGCAGCGCGGCGCGCACCGGATCGGGATGGCGGCCGCCGCGCGCGTTACGGACGGTCGCGACGTGGTCGATATTGACGCCGAGGCGGAGCGGAGATACGGGCATTTCAGGACTCACTTGTGCGACATTACTCAGCTCGTCATGCGCGGGCTCGACCCGCGCATCCATCTTCTTTGAAAAGATGAGTTGCCGGGTCAAGCCCGGCAACGACGAGCTTCATCCATTAACACGTTCGACTTTGGCGACGACCGCCTTCGCGCGCAGCTGGGCCAGGATCGCGCTCAAATGCTTGAGGTCGTAGACTTCGAGATCGATCGTCGTCTCCGTGAAGTCGGGCGAGCGGCGCTGCATGCTGATATTGTCGATGTTGCCGTCGTGCTCGGCGATCACGGTCGCGATCTGCGCCAGCGCGCCGGGCTCGTTGACGTTCTCGACCTTGATGCGGGCCGGGAAGCGCTGCGGCGCGGTGTCCTCGATGTCCCAGCGGACGTCGAGCCAGCGCTCCGGCTCCTCCTCGAAATCCTTCAGGGCCGGCGCCTGGATCGGATAGATCGTGATGCCCTCGCCCGGCGTCACGATGCCGACGATGCGGTCACCCGGCACGGCGCCGCCGTTCGGCGCGAACTTCACCGGCAGGTCGGAATTGATGCCGCGGATCGGGATCGCGACCGCGCTGCGCGGCGGCTCGGACGATTTGTCCTTGAGCTTGGCGGCAAGGCCCTTCTTGATGCCATAGCGCGCGACGCGCTCCTCCTTGTAGTCGGGGTACATCGCACGCGCGACGTTGGAGGCCTTGATCTCGCCCCGGCCGACGGCCGCCATGACGTCCTCGATCGAGGTGCGCGCCAGCCGCGGCAGCGCGCCCTTGAGCTTGTCGTCGGCATATTCGATCTTGGCGCGCTCGAACAGGCGCTCGACGATGCGGCGGCCGAGGCCGGCATATTGATCGCGCACCGCGGTGCGCGTGGCGCGGCGGATCGCGGCGCGCGCCTTGCCGGTGACCGCGAGCGTCTCCCAGGCCGAGGGCGGCGCCGATTGTGCTTCCGAGGTCAGCACCTCGACCTCGTCGCCGTTCTGGAGCTCCGAGGACAAAGGCGCGAACTTGCCGTTGATCTTGCAGCCGACCGCGCTGTTGCCAACGTCGGTATGTACCGCATAGGCGAAGTCGATCACGTTGGCATGGCGCGGCAGCGCGATCAGCTTGCCCTTCGGGGTGAAGCAGAACACCTGGTCGTGGAACAGCTCGAGCTTTGTATGCTCGAGGAATTCCTCGGGGTTGGCGCTCTCCGAGAGGATGCCGATGGTGTGGCGCAGCCAGGCGAACGCGTTGGACTCGCGCTTGAGGAATTCGGTCGGCGAGCCGACGCCCTCCTTGTAGAACACGTGCGCGGCGATGCCGCGCTCGGCGATCTGGTCCATCGCCTCGGTGCGGATCTGGAGCTCGACGCGCTGGTTGCCGGGCCCGATCACCGTGGTGTGGATCGAGCGGTAGTCGTTCTGCTTCGGCGTCGAGATGTAGTCCTTGAAGCGTCCCGGCACGACCGGCCAGGTGGTGTGGACGATGCCGAGCGCGCGATAGCAGGACTCGATGTCGTTGACGACGAGGCGAAAGCCGAAGATGTCGGACAATTGCTCGAAGCCGACCGACTTGCGCTCCATCTTGGTCCAGATCGAGAATGGTTTCTTGCGGCGGCCGTAGACGCGCGCGCCCAAGCCGCGGTGGCGCAGATTGTTGGAGAGCTGGTCCTCGATCTCGCCGATCAGATTGCGGTTGCGCTCGGCGAGCGCGTCGAGCCGCTGCATCACCACCGAATAGGCCTCGGGATCGAGGGTGCGGAAGGACAGGTCCTCCAGCTCCTCGCGCATCTCCTGCATGCCCATGCGCCCGGCGAGCGGCGCATAGATGTCGAGCGTCTCCTCGGCGATACGGCGGCGCGATTCCGTCGGCACGAAGTCCAGCGTCCGCATGTTGTGCAGGCGGTCGGCGAGCTTAACCAGCAGCACGCGGACATCGTCGGCAATCGCCAGCAGCAATTTGCGCAGGTTCTCGGCCTGCTTGGCCTCGCGCGAGACCAGCTCCAGCCGCTTCAGCTTGGTCAGGCCCTCGACCAGCGCGCCGATCTCGGGGCCGAAGATCTGGTCGATCTCGGCCCGCGTCGCCTCGGTGTCCTCGATCGTGTCGTGCAGCAGCGCAGCGACGATGGTGGCGTCGTCGAGCTTGAGGTCGGTGAGGATCGCCGCCACTTCGAGCGGGTGCGAGAAGTACGGATCGCCCGAGGCGCGGGTCTGCGAGCCATGCGCCTTCATGGCGTAGACATAGGCGCGGTTCAGCAGGTCTTCGTTGGTGTTGGGATTGTAGGACCGGACGCGTTCGACGAGGTCATATTGACGCATCATGCGCGCGCGGGGCTTGGCCGGCCGGGCCACCGGCGCAGACGGGGCCATGGCAACCGATTCGGTTGCGGCCAGCATCTGCATTGGTCTGCGGCGCCGATACACCATGCCATCCTGCCTTCGAACGGACCACGAGAGAGCCCGTTGTATACATCCTAGCTCCGATCCCGCGCGCGTCCCGATCAATTCAGTGACAGGGCCCAGCGCGAACCGGCAACGCTATGGTAACCACGAAAACGCCAACAAAAGCAAAGGCCCGAACAACGGTTCGGGCCCTTGATAAGATCACAAGAAGTCGATGACTGCGATGGGACGATTTACTCGTCTTCCTCGGGCTGCTCCTCGGGCGGCGCGAGGCCTTCGAGACCCTTCAGGAGCTCCTCTTCGGTCATGCGCTCGACGGCAACTTCGGTATCGTCCGCATCGACGCTGGCGCCGGCGGAACCGATCAGCGGCACGGTGTCCGGCTCGGGCTCGTCGACCTCGACGAACTTCTGGAGCGAATGCACCAGCTCCTCGCGGAGGTCCTCCGGCGAGATTGTCGTGTCGGCAATTTCGCGCAAAGACACAACAGGGTTCTTGTCGTTATCACGGTCAACCGTTAGTTGTGAACCGGACGAAATCATGCGGGCACGGTGGGCGGCCAGCAGGACCAGGTCAAACCGGTTGTCGACCTTGTCGATACAATCTTCTACGGTGACGCGAGCCATGGACTGTCGCTCCGTTGTGGGTGGGACGAAATATGTGGATGATCAGGGCTAGTTATAGGGGCCGGGGCGGTTTCGCAAGGCCAAATTGTGATTTGGCCTCGCCAAACGGCTCTGCTACCCCCACATTGGGGCTGGGTCGAGTGATTTTCCGGGCTGTCGGACGGGGCAGCGCCGGGTGTATGCGCGACCGCCATAACTATACCTTGATTGCCCCGACTTCTCCGGATTTGCGGTTTCGACGGGCTTCGGCAGCACTTTGAAGTGCGCGGCGTGCTGCCGCCGCGCCAACAATAAACGATCAATCACAAGCACTACGCGAGCAACTGAATGTCACCTTCCCCTACCAACAAGATCGCGCTCTTTATCGATGGGGCCAATCTCTACGCCACGGCGAAAACCCTGGGCTTCGACATCGACTACAAGCGCCTGCTGAAGGAGTTTCAGAGCCGCGGAACCTTGCTGCGGGCGTTCTACTACACCGCGATCATCGAGGATCAGGAATACTCCTCGATCCGACCGCTGATCGACTGGCTGGACTACAACGGCTACACCGTCGTCACCAAGGCGACCAAGGAATTCATCGACGCTTCCGGCCGCCGCAAGGTCAAGGGCAACATGGACATCGAGCTCGCCGTGGATGCCATGGAGCTCGCCGAGCACATCGACCAGATGGTGCTGTTCTCGGGTGACGGCGATTTCCGCTCCCTGGTCGAGGCCGTCCAGCGCCGAGGCGTGCGGGTCACCGTAGTCTCCACCATCGCCAGCCAGCCGCCGATGATCGCCGACGAGCTGCGCCGCCAGGCCGACGTCTTCACCGACCTCGTCGAGCTGCAGTCCAAGCTCGGCCGCGACCCGTCCGAACGCCCCGCCCCGCGTGATCGCGGCGAGCGTGGCGAGGGACGCCACCACGCCCCGCAATTCCTCCAGCGCGCAACCACGATGGCGCCGAGGGGCGATGACGACTTTGAGGAGTGAGGCGGCCCGGTCGAGCCGCCAGCCTCTTACCGTCGTCCCCGACCGTGATTGTCCGCTCTGTCCGCGCCTGGTCGCCTTTCGCGAGGCGAATCGGGCGCGCGAGCCGTTATGGCACAACGCGCCGGTCGCTCCCTTCGGCGACATCAAGGCGCGGCTCCTGATCGTCGGCCTCGCGCCGGGCATGCAGGGCGCCAACCGCACCGGCCGCCCCTTCACGGGCGACTATGCCGGCGACCTGCTCTACGCCACGCTGCTCGAATACGGCTTTGCCAAGGGCAACTATCAGGCCCGTCCCGATGACGGCCTCAAGCTGATCGACTGCCGCATCGCCAATGCCGTGCATTGCGTTCCGCCGCAGAACAAGCCGCTGCCGGTCGAGATCAACACCTGCCGCCAGTTTCTCGCCGCCAACCTCGCGACCATGCCGAACCTGCGCGCGATCGTCGCGCTCGGACGGATTGCGCACGACACCGTGCTCAAGCCGCTGAATCTGAAGGGCTCACAAGCTCCCTTCGGCCACGGCGCCGTGCATCAGGCCGGCGCTGTCAGGCTCTACGACAGCTATCACTGCTCGCGCTACAACACGAACACCGGCGTGCTGACGCCTGACATGTTCCGGTCCGTGTTCGCAAAGGTGAAGGCGGATCTCGACTAACGACTATCCCTTGGCGGGATTCGCCTTCAGCCAGTCGAGCACGTCGCCAGCATTCCGGTCGGGCGGGAACACCGGATAGAACACATGCGTGATGCTGGCATCGTCGATGATCAGCGCGAGGCGCTTGATCAGCGTCAGCCCTGCGACTTCCATGGTCGGCAGCTTCAGGGCGCGTGTGAGCGCCAGCTTCTCGTCCGACAGCACGGGGAACGGCAGATGCAGCCGCGAGGCCATCTCGGTCTGGTATTCGTTGCTCTGGGTCGAGAGCCCGAACACCTGCGAGGCACCGGCCGCCTTCAGCTCGGCGAACAAATCACGGAAGGCGCAGGTCTGCGGCGTGCAGCCGCGCGCGCCCGGGATCATATCCCAATCGTCCACCAGCGCGATCTTGCCGGGCTCGCCGGTGCGCGGATAGGCGAACACCACGGTTCGGCCTGACAGCGCCGACAATGTCACTGACGTATCGTCGGTCGCGAGCAGGGTGATCGCCGGGAGCGTCATGCCCTTGAGGTGTGCAGCGCCGCCGTCATCGGCCGGCGCGGGAATCTGGCTCCAATCGACCTCGAGCAGGTTCTTCTGAGACATCCCGTCCTCTTGCCGCTATCCTCTTGCGCTATCCCCTCGCCCGCATCAGGCGGCCCTTCTCGCGGCTCCAGTCGCGCTTCTTCTCGCTCTCGCGCTTGTCGTGCAGCTTCTTGCCCTTTGCAACCGCAAGCTGCAGCTTGGCCCGTCCGCGCTCGTTGAAGTAAAGCTTGAGCGGGATCAGCGTCATGCCCTCGCGATCGACCGCGCCCATCAATTTGTTGATCTGGCGGCGATGCAGCAGCAGCTTTCGCGGCCGCTTCGGCTCGTGGTTGAAGCGGTTGCCCTGGAGATATTCGGGAATGGTGGCGTTGATCAGCCAGATCTCGCCGTTCTTCGAGTCCGCGTAGGACTCGGCGATCGTGCTCTTGCCGTTGCGGATCGACTTCACCTCGGTGCCGGTCAGCGCAATGCCCGCCTCGATCGTGTCCTCGATCGCATAGTTGAAGCGGGCCTTGCGATTTTCCGCCATGACCTTGATCGGACGTTCGTTCTTATCGGCCATGCAAGTGAAACCTGGAGTCAAACCTGATCGAGATGCGCAGCAAAGCTAACAGTTTGGGTGAAGCGCGCGCGTCACTTCTTGAGGAGATCGCGGATCTCGGTCAGCAGCACGACCTCTTCCGACGGCTTCGGCGGCTCCGCAGGCTTGGTCTCTTCCTTGCGCTTTAACGTGTTCATGGCGCGGATCACCAGGAACAGCACGAAGGCGATGATGATGAAGTTGATCGTCAGCGTCAGGAAGCTACCGTAAGCAAGGACTGCGCCTTGCTTTTTCGCATCCGCTAAGTTGGTGGCGGTGACCGACTTCGACAAGGGGACGAAGTAGTTCGAGAAGTCGAGGCCGCCGGTCGCCGCGCCAATGATCGGCATGATGATGTCACCGACCAGCGACGTGACGATGGCGCCGAAGGCCGCACCGATGATGACGCCGACCGCGAGATCGACGACGTTGCCCTTCATGGCGAACTCGCGGAACTCCTTGAGCATCTGCCTGCCCCTTTCGTCGGCGCTCATGGACGGCTCCCCCGATTTGTCACCGCGTCAGTTGATCAGGCCGGCATGCACCATGGCGCTGCGCACCGCGGCGCGGGTCGGCTCTGAGACCGGAACCATCGGCAGCCGCAGCGTCTCGTCGAACTTGCCGAGCAGCGACATCGCGTACTTGATCGGCGCCGGATTGCTCTCGATGAAGAGGTTGTTGTGCAGCGGCATCAGCTTGTCGTGGATCGCGAGCGCCGCCTTGGCGTCGCCCTTCTGCCAGGCGGTGTGGAACTCCGAACACAGGCGCGGCGCGACGTTCGAGGTCACCGAGATGCAGCCGTGGCCGCCATGGGCCATGTAGCCGAGGATGGTGGCATCCTCGCCGGAGAGCTGGTTGAAATCCTCGCCCATCGCCGCGCGCTGCTGCGACACGCGCACCATGCTGGCGGTGGCGTCCTTGACGCCGGCGATGTTCTTCAGCTCCCACAGCCGCTTCATGGTGTCGACCGACATGTCGATCACCGAGCGCGGCGGGATGTTGTAGATGATGATCGGAATTCCGATCGCGTCGTTGATCGCCTTGAAGTGCTGGTAGAGGCCTTCCTGAGTCGGCTTGTTGTAGTAGGGCGTGACGACCAGCACGGCATCCGCGCCCGCCTTCTCGGCGTGCTGGGCGAGCTCGATCGCCTCCTTGGTCGAGTTGGAGCCGGCGCCGGCAACGACGGGCACCCGGCCTTTGGCTTCAGCGATGCACCATTCGACTACCTTCTTGTGCTCGTCATGGCTCAGCGTCGGGCTCTCGCCGGTGGTGCCGACCGGGACGAGGCCATTGGTGCCCTCGGCGATCTGCCAGTTGACCAGGGAGCGGAACGCCGCCTCGTCCAGCGAGCCGTTCTTGAACGGCGTGACCAAGGCGGTGAACGACCCCCGGAATTTCGTCTTGGCTGCCATGGACTTCCTCCGTACGCGGCGATCTCTTGAGAGCAAGCCCCATACATATCGGGTCTATCCCGCCGGTAAAAGGCCCGCCTCCACGTGACGCACCGTTTAGGCCGCGATTTTGCCGCGGTGCTGGTGCAAATCGGGCGGAGGTAAGCCGCTGTTGGTATTTTGTCCGCATATTCAATCAAATACAGCTAGATCTTGAGCCAACTGACTGATTCGGGGCGACGAAACGCCGTGATCTCCTCTCCGCGCGCCACGTGGCGATCCATTGGTCTGGTTCTATGCCTGACGGCAGGACTGTCGATCGGCTGCGCCGCTCTTGCCAAGTCCAACGAGACGACGGCGGAAGGAACCAAGGACACCGCCAAGCCGGTCGCCAAGGATACCACCAAGAACACCCCGAAGGCGCCTGCCAAAGGAACAGACAAGGGAACCGGCAAGGACACAAAGGACGCGGCCAAGGACACAGTTAAGGGCGCGAGCAAGGGTGCGGCGAACACCCCAGCCAAGGACCCTGCCAAGGACGCCGCGAAGAAGCCGACCAAGGACGCAGGCAAGACCGCCGGCAAGGACCCCGCGAAGGACAAGCCCAAGGACAAGCCCAAGCCTGCCGCAGCGGCCCCCGCGCCAACGCCGACTGCCGGCAGCTCGTCCCCCAAAGCCGCACCCGCGCCGGCCGTGACGGCCACGATCAAACCGACCGCCCCGGCGCCAGCCAAACCCGTCGCGGCGCCCGTGCTGGCTCCTGCGACGCGCCAGCATGCCGCACCACGCAAGCCGGTGACGCCGGCAGCGGTCGCTGCGACCTCCTCGACGTCACAGGCGGACAAGGACACGCTGGAGACCGTCATCGAGCTCGTGCGCAAGCACAAGGCGGGCGATGCCAGCAATTATGCCGCCTCCATCTCCGATCCTGTCGCGCGAAAACTCGCCGAATGGGTCATCCTGCGCAGCGAGGATAATGGCGCCACCGTCGAGCGCTACCGCGCCTTCCTCTCCGCCAATCCGAGCTGGCCGTCGCAGACCTTCCTGCGCCGCCGCCTCGAGGCCGCGATGTGGGACGACAGGCGCGACGATTCCGTTGCCTGGTCCTGGTTCGAGAACGAGTCGCCGATCTCCGCCAAGGGCCGCTTCACGCTCGCCAAGGCGATGCTGGCGCGCGGCGACCGCGCCAATGCCGAGCGGCTGGTGCGCGAGGCCTGGCGCAGCGATCCGATGTCGGAGGAGACCGAGAACAACGCGCTCGACCAGTTCGGCGCGCTGGTGACGCCGGGCGATCAGAAGGCACGGATGGACACCCTGCTCTACGGCAGCGAGAACGAGGCCGCGATGCGCGCAGCCAAGCGCCTCGGCGCGGGTTATGTCGCGCTCGCCAAGGCTCGCATCGCCGCCGTCAAGAAGGCGCCGAACACGCGCGCGTTGCTGGAAGCCGTGCCGCGCGAGCTGCACAATGATCCCGGCTTCACTTTCAGCAAGATCCAGCTCTTGCGCCGCGAGGAGAAGTTTGCCGAAGCCGCCCAGCTGATGCTGTCGGCGCCGAAGGATCCAGGCCGGCTCTACAATCTCGACGAATGGTGGATCGAGCGGCGCCTCCTGGCGCGCAAGATGATCGACACCGAGGAGTTCCGCAGCGCCTATCTGATCGCGCGCGACGCAGCCCTGCCCTCGCGCGACATCTACAAGACCGAGCAGGAATTCACCGCGGGCTGGATCGCGCTGCGCTTCCTCAACGATCCCACCACCGCCGCCCAGCATTTCGCCCGCATTGGCGTCGGTAGCGTCAATCCGACCACGCTGGCGCGCGCCGGCTATTGGCAGGGCCGCGCCGCGGAGGCCGCAGGCCGTCAGCAGGAGGCGCGCAACGCCTATGCCCGCGCAGCCGAGCAATCGACCAGCTATTACGGCCAGCTCGCGCGCGCCAAGCTCGGTCTGCCCCAGATCGAGCTCAACAGCCAGCCGCGCGGCCGCGGCGCCGAGCGGCTGGAGATCGTGCGCGCCGCGCAGCTGCTCTACGAGCTCGACGAGCGCGAGCTCGCCGTGCCTCTGCTCGCCGACATGGGCGAGAACGGCGATCCGGAAGCGCTCGCGGGCCTCGGCGAGCTCACCCAGCGCTACAGCGACGCGCGCGGCATGCTGCTGCTCGGCAAGGCCGCGCTCAACCGCGGCCTGCCTTTCGATTTCTACGCCTATCCCGTCAACGGCATTCCGCACTTCACGCCGATCGGCCCCGAGGTCGAGCGCAGCATCGTCTACGCGATTGCGCGGCAGGAGAGCGCGTTCAACCCCTCGGTGGTCTCGCCGGCGCAGGCCTATGGGCTGATGCAGGTGACGCCGGACGCGGCGCGCTATGTCTGCAAGCGGCACGGCGCCACCTACGATCTGGCGCGGTTGAAGAACGATTCGGTCTACAACGCCACGCTCGGCTCGGCCGAGCTCGGCGGGCTGCTCGAGGATTATCGCGGCTCCTACATCATGACCTTTGCCGCCTACAATGCCGGCCGCGGCAGCGTGAAGAAGTGGATCGACCGCTACGGCGACCCGCGTGACCCCAAGGTCGATGCGGTCGACTGGGTCGAGCTGATTCCGTTCTCCGAGACGCGCAACTACGTGCAGCGGATCATGGAGAACCTTCAGGTCTACCGCGCCCGCTTCGGCGGCGGCACGCGATTGCAGATCGAGGCCGATCTGCGCCGCGGCACCGGCAGCGTGGAATAGAGACGGCCCTACTCCGACGCAAAGTGCCAACAACGGGCAACGGGAGCGGGCGACCCATGGGAGGCCACCCGCAAGTGGTCAGAACTGCACGCTTATTTCGCTACCGCCGCCCGCGCCGCTTCGATCTTGGCCTTCACCGCGTCTAGATTGAAGCTTGCCCCCCTCTGCATCGGCGGAAACTCGATCGCCGTCATGGCCAGTTTCTCGACCTCCTGCTGAACGAACACGAAGCGCCAGAATTCATATTTGAACCAGTCGAAGTATTGCTGCGCGCCAAATTTGGTCCCGCTATCGGGCCAGCCAGTCCGCTCGAACGGATCGAGGCGAAGGTTGGTCAAATAGGGCACGTCAACCTTGCTTTTTTCGCCCAGCCAGCCTCCAGGCTGGTCGATGAAACGATACTTGAAGTCGTCGATGCGCACGGCTCCCAGCTCGCTCTCGCCGAAGTACCAGATTTCGCGCCGGCTCGACGGCCCTTTGCCGGTGATCATGTCCATCTGATTGTAACCGTCCAGATGGCACTTGTAGGTGCGGTCCCCGATGTGTTTGCCCTTCTTCAACTCCTCGACAATGTTCGGGTTGCCGGCTGCGGCTAGTAAGGTCGGGAACCAGTCCAGCCCGGAGATGATGCCGTTCTCGACCTTGCCGGCCGGCACCTTGCCAGGCCAGCGGATCATTGCCGGCACACGGAAACCGCCTTCCATGACGGTGCCTTTGCTTTGCGCGAATGGCGTCTGTCCGCCATCCGGCCAGGTGAAGACCTCTGTGCCGTTGTCGGTAGTGAAGATTACAATGGTGTTGTCATCCACGCCCATGTCCTTGAGCTTTTGCATAACGATGCCGACATCGTCGTCGAGCTGCGCCATGCCGGCTTCATGAATCGTCCAGCCGTTCTTGGAATTGCGCATCGCCTGGTATCTTGGCGACAAGTGCGTGACGATGTGCATGCGGGTTGGATTGAGCCACAGGAAGAACGGCTTGTTGTCGGCCTTGGCCTTCTCAATGAACTTCAAAGCAAGGTCCCGGATTTCGTCGTCCACGGTTTCCATCCGCTTGGGATAGAGCGTGCCGGCGTCCTCGATCCTTTGCTTGCCCACCTTGCCCCAGCGCGGGTCCACGGTGGCATCGTCGACATCGGTCGCCCACGTATGGAGCATGTTGCGCGGACCGACGACATTCAACAGGTCCTGCGGATAGCCGGGGTGGGCCGGATCTTCCATCGCATCGAGGTGATACAGGTAGCCGAAGAATTCGTCGAAGCCATGCACCGTCGGCAAAAATTCGTTCTTGTCGCCAAGGTGATTCTTGCCGAATTGGCCGGTGGCATAGCCCATGCCCTTTAGCGCGGTGGCGATGGTCACGGCCTCCGCCGGCAAGCCTGTGGGGGCGCCGGCTTGGCCGACCGTGGTCATGCCGGTGCGGATAGGTAGCTCGCCGGTTATGAAGTTGGCGCGCCCTGCTGTGCAGCTCGCCTCGGCGTAATAGTCGGTAAACAGCATGCCCTCTGCGGCAATCTTATCGAGGTTCGGAGTCCGGCCGGCCATCATGCCACGATGGTAAGCACCGATATTCCAGATGCCGATGTCGTCTCCCATGATGACGACGATGTTCGGTCGCTGGCCGGCCGCTGCGGGCGACGGTGCCGGCTGCTGCGCTTGCGCCGGGCTCGTCAATCCGACGACCGAGAGCGCCGAAGCAGCGACGAGAGAACTACCACTCAACAAGAGATCGCGGCGTTTCAATCCTCCGCCGATTGATCCCGTGCTCATCTCAGGCTTTTCCAGAATCCTATCTGTACTCATGACGTGATCCTCTTCCTGATGATGCACCTGAAGCCGAGATGGCTTGCTGAGGTGTCGATCGGCTCGGCATGACGCGCGGCCGGACGATAACGGCGGCAGTAGTTGGGAGCGCAAAGATGCGAGCCGCCTTTAAGCACCTTGCGCGGAATCCTGAGGGTCGGCTGACAAGAATCGTAGCTCGCGCCCTCGGGCCCACCGCGAGGATTTTTCGGGATGCGCTGGATGCTCGGACGATTGTCCGGAACCAGACAACGACTTCGTATCAGCCAGATTCATGACGCCCCCGGGCGCGTGCATCAGCGGCCTGCGTTGCTTCACACCGACGCGAAGAGTTGCTTCGCTTGATGTGGGCTTTTCGATAGTCGGATCTTACCGATGGTGAGGCGTACAGAAACGAAGCGGCACTCCTCCAGGTTGATCCAGATCAAAGGTCCGTTTCGAGTCAAGCAGACAGCGCGAAGAGGCCGCGACCTGAGCCGTAGCGAGCGACCGGTCACAGAAGCGGGACGCTGGCTCGGCTGACATTGCCGGGTCGCAAGCCCGTTCGCCAAAAGAAAAGCCCCGGCGGTTTCCCGCCGGGGCTCTCTGTCAGGTCGTTAGACCGAACTTACCAGTTGCGCTGAGCGCGGAGGAGCAGGGTGAACGTGTCCTGATCCTTGAGCTCGTAGGCCACGTTACCCGGCTTGGCCGGCACCGCGAGAGTCGCCTGCGGGGTCACGAAACCAGAATACTTCTGGTCCAGATGGGTCCAGGTGAAGTCTGCCGAGAAGGTCAGATTCTTCACAGGAGTCCAGCGGGTGATGATACCAGCCTGGCCGATGTTGAAGTCCGGGTTGCAGGTCGAACCAACCGCGGCGATCGTCCCGAAGACAGCAGCGCTGCAAATCGTCGACTTGGCCAGCGAACCAAACTGAGCCCCGGCGTAAGCACCGTAGACCGCAGTGTTCCAGTACGGATCCCAGTTGTGGGTGTAAGCACCACGGAAGCCCCAGGTCTTGACGGTCTCCTGAGAGCTGCCGTTGATGAACACCGTGTCAGGGGCCGACGCAAAGCCGACGCTCTGATAGGCGGTGTTCGAGCTGCCGAACATCGCGAAGGTGCTGCCCGCGAGGTTCTGGAAGTTGTAGCGGGTCGCGCCGTCGGTGTAGACGCCCGAGATGTTGATCACGTCACCCGCACCAGTCGGGATGTTCTTGATCGACAGAGCGAGCTGGACCGCCCAACCCCACTTGTCGTCGGGGTGACCGCTCACCTCGGTCTGTTGGTAGTAGGCAACGTGGTTATCATGCGCAGCCACCGAGGCCTGGAACAGACCCCAAGCCTGGTCGACACGGATCATACCGACGAGGTTCGGCGAACGCGTGCCGCCGATGCTGCCGGTGTTGCCGACCGCACCGCCGAACAAGCCGAAGCCGCCAGTCGCACCAGGGGTGATGTTGATGTTACCAGCCTGATAGTACTGGGTGACGTCTTCAGCCGAGAACGCCGCCGTGATGCCCTGACCGAAGTCAGCGGTGTAGGTGAACTGGTTGACACCAGTGACCGTGCCGCTGCCGCCGACCAGACCGTCGAAGTTGTTGCCCGGATAGTTGGTCCAGGGAGCGTCGAACTGCGACACTGCCTTACCCATCGTGAAGCCGGCGAACTGGATGAAGGCGTAGTACACGCCGAGCGAACCGCCCGAGGTGTTGCCGTCCGTGCCGTTGACCGAGCCCGAGCCCGAGCCGAACAGCGACACGGGGCTGGCAGCCGTGCCAACCGGGTTGGGGCCCACGCCGAGCGTGCCGCTATACTGGGTCGCACCAGTGCCGCTGTTGGTGCCGACGTAGTTGCCGGTCGTCCAGGAGAAGACGCCATCGAAGAACGTGCGGACCACGCCGTACTCGGTCGCGGTGCGCGTGTCGATGTTGAGGTCCTCACGAGCGCGCATGGTGTAGTAGTTCGTCAGACGGTTACGTGCACCGTTTGCACCCTGCGAGCCGGTGTTGAACTGGCCGCTGTAGTCCGAGTTGGTGTTCAGCGCGACTTCAGCGCGCAGATAACCACCCAGCTTGATGCAGGTGTCAGTGCCCGGGATGTAGTAGAATCCCGCACCGTACAGGGAGCAGATCTTCACGTATTCGACCGCCTTGGCCTTCACGGGCAGATCAGCCGCCTGCGCTCCGCCCACGGCGATCAGACCCGCCGCTGAGCCGAGCAAAAGGCTCTTAACCAACTTCATGTTAAACCTCCAAGTTGCTCTTCAGGGGAGGTCACTGACCGGACGGCCAATGCCCCAAACCCCTCTAAATCACCGCTTTCGGTTCCTTCGCGCCTTCGGACACACCCGCATGAACGCGAGGGACTTAAGCGAATGACCTAAACGGGACGACCTCGGGATGCCCCCCTACGTCGCGTGGTCACAATTACCGAACGTCCTTGCACACACAACAAGAGAACGCCTCGTAACGGGCATATGAAACCTGTTTTCCGACGGGTGTTGCACAAATAACACGCAGATGTGATCGAAGCGCCCCTCGCAACGCATTGTTTATGCTATCGTTTTCGAGAAGGTTCCATTTGCCCTCAAAATTCCGCACATGAGGCAGCCGAGGCGAGAGTCCGGCCCGAAACGGCTTTGACGCACTCGAATCGTGGAATCGAGAGGAGACTCAAGGAGAAGCCACGGCCCCCCTTCGCGACGCTGTTGCTCTGCAGGCACAGTCACGGTCGGGCCCGCCGCGCTGCTGCAAGCACCCTTTATGAATAGCGGGGAATGAATAGCGGGGATTATTCGGATCGAGACCGGCGGAAGCCGCCCTCTCCCGTGCGCGACCACGCTGGATTCGGCAAGAAGTTCAGCCGCTTGTTTGAGAAAGGGCGGCCTTCGTGCAGGCAACGATCCTTGCGGCGGAAGCCAGAGGGCTCAGCTCTGCGCCCGGCTCTCGCGAAATTCCGCTCACGCCCCGAAGATCGCTGGGAATATTCGAACGAAAACACGCGCTTCCAAATTGACCAGCCCGAGCAATTAGATGCATAAGGCTCGCACCGGAGAGGTGGCCGAGTGGCTGAAGGCAACGCTTTGCTAAAGCGTCATACGGTCTCAAGCTGTATCGAGGGTTCGAATCCCTCCCTCTCCGCCATCCAACAGCAGCCCGACTCTGTTCTTTCACCTGAATGCGCTCGTACCCCCGGTGCGAAAGCCTGGCGCAAGGATGGGCGCGGCTGAGTTCAGCCGATTCGCGCTCTCTTATATATGTGTGCCCACACCTAGGTGCGGGATCGCCAGATCCGCCAATGCGAGGGCGAGATCAGCACCGCCTCGCCGGTCCAGACATTGAACCAGACGCCAGCCCTGCGCCGACATGGAAAGGTGAGCGGCAAAATGCCGGTCTTGTGCGGCCGTCCGAGTTCCAGATCGCAATCGTCGGGCGCTATCTGAATCGGCAGCCAGTGACCCGGGACGGAGTCATTCTTGTCGGGGTTGCTCATGCCGCGCGGGTTCTGAAGCGGAGGCACGATGCTGGGCTTGATTCAGCGCAACCAAATCACCCGTGAAGAACACGGGTCCGGATGCGATGCTCGGCTCAGTGAGCCGAAACCCACGCCCGCGCATCGCGCTGGGCGGCAGCGATCTCGGCATCCGACATCTGGCCCGCGACTTCCTGGCGCAGCGCCACGGCGTCCTTGCGGCCCTTCAGCGCGGCGAGATTGAACCATTTGTGCGCGGCGACGAGATCGACGAGGCCGGAGCGGCCGCTCGCCCAATAGATCCCGCGCTCGAACAGCACGTCCGACAGCGCGCTCGCATCGATCGGCGTCGCGGTCTCGAGATCGAAAGTACCCTGAAACATAACGCATCCCCTTTTTCTTGTGCCGCCTCGTTCCCCCGAGCGCGGCTCCCGTCCAACTCTGATGTGCATGCCCCTTCCCGGGATCGTGCACTGTTCAACTCATCCCCAATGCCGTTTGCCGGCTTGTTGAAGGCGATGATGGCGGGCAAATTTGAATGGCAGTTTAAGTATCGCAATGAAGCAGACGTAAACGCGAGCGCGCGGCATCCGCGCGACGAATGCAAGAAGTCTCCGTTTTGCAGGCACTTCTGAGATTCGTTAGATTCCGTTTACCCCAGCATTTTGGGACATCGATAACCATCGCGCACACTGGCGCGTCTTCTGCGGCTGCAATTTTGGGAAGCGGATCGTCGGCAAAGCGCAAGTGGCCGCCTCGTGCGGCCCCACCCGCGGACATCATGCCGCCTGGCGCAACGATCGAAACGGGAGAATGGATCGTAAACGGCTTTGCACAGCGCCCAGGCAACGGCCGTCGCAGCCAACGACAGTTCGCCGCAGCCCTGTCCCGTCTCGAAACGGTACAGCCAAGGCGGCGCGACGACGTCGCGGTCAGATCAGCAATGTCGGAAAAGGGAATGCCGGCAATACCCCGGCCTCAGGGAGAACGAGGGCGTCGGCGAACACGTCAGGACCAGATTTCACGTTGGCCAAAGGCCGTTTGTGAAATTGCGGAGCCCTTTGGAAAGAGAACCGCACCGAACGAAGAAAACTCGTTTCTTCTGCCGGACCGTCAAAGAGAACGATCCGACCGTTGACCTGATGTCTCGCCGACACCCTCTATCGTCGACCAGAACCTCTGGGAGGCGCTGATGACGTGCCGGCTTCAGGAGCCGGCAACTTCAGAAGCGAAGTTACTTCTTCTTCTTCGCGACCTTGCGGGTCTTCTTCGCAGTCTTCTTCACTGCGCTCTTCGCCTTCTTCGCCTTCTTCGCTTTCTTGGCCATGTTGCCCTCCGATGTGTGAGATGGCTTTAATCGCTGCGCGCATTCGGGGATCGAATGCACTCACCCCGAATACACCAACACGACGAAAAAAACATCTTCTCACTTAAGGAAGTGTTGACGACGCAGCGCGCGTGCGCCAGCCGCGCCTGATTTGCCGACACGCGGCGACACGCGTCCGCGATTGCAAATGCTTCGCGCAGTATCGACGTCGACGAGCACAGCGATTGCAAGAAAACCCTATGCAGCAAGTAATATTCTGCGCATGCACATCATGCGTGATCGACGCGATGACGCGCGCTGCAACGCGCGCGATCGCGTCGCGGGGCAGAGTCGCGGACTCTGAGTCGCGAATTTTGGCAACGAAATTATTTTCATGCTTAACGGCGGAAGCGCTCGTCAGAGCGTCTGCAAATCGCCGTTTCGCGCGAATCGCGCGGGCCGCGATTCGGTGGCGCTGCGCGCCCTTGAGCGGATGACGATTGCCGTCGACGACGCGCGCGAGCGTGCATCGCAAGGTGAAGCGAGGCGACGAAGCATGTCGTCACCTCGTTCGAACGCGTGAGGCTAGACGCCGAGCTTGGACTTGAGCAGGTCGTTGACGCTCTGCGGGTTGGCCTTGCCGCCGGACGCCTTCATCACCTGGCCGACGAACCAGCCGAGCGACTGCGGCTTGTCCTTGACCTGCGCCGCCTTGTCGGGATTGGCCGCGATGATGTCGTCGACAACCTTTTCGATCGCCGAAAGATCCGTCACCTGCTTCATGCCGCGGCTTTCGACCAGCGCGCGGGGATCGCCGCCCTCCTGCCAGACGATCTCGAACAGATCCTTGGCGATCTTGCCCGAGATCGTGCCCTCGCCGATCAGGTCGATGATGGCCGCAAGCTGTTCGGCGTTGACCGGAGCGCCCGCAATATCCCGGCCTTCCTTGTTGAGACGGCCGAACAGCTCGTTGATCACCCAGTTCGCCGCCATCTTGCCGTCGCGGGCGCGGTTGGCGAGCTTGTCGAGCACGGTCTCGTAGAAGACCGCGCTCTCGCGCTCGGCGACCAGCACGCTCGCGTCATAGGCCGACAGGCCGAAGTCCGCGACGAAGCGCGTCTTCTTCTGGTCCGGCAACTCCGGCAGCTTCGCTTTCAGCTCGTCGACGAAGGCCTGCGAGAACTCCAGCGGCAGCAAATCCGGATCGGGAAAGTAGCGATAGTCGTGCGCCTCTTCCTTCGAGCGCATCGAGCGCGTCTCGCCCTTGTTGGGGTCGAACCGACGCGTCTCCTGCTCGATCTGCCCACCGTCCTCGATGATCTCGATCTGTCGCCTTGCTTCATACTCGATCGCCTGGCCGATAAAGGCGATCGAGTTCATGTTCTTGATTTCGCAACGGGTGCCGAGCGGTCCGCCAGGCTTACGCACGGAAACGTTCACATCGGCGCGCAGGCTTCCCTTCTCCATGTCACCGTCACAGGTGCCGAGATAGCGCATGATTGAGCGCAGCTTGGTCACATAGGCCTTGGCCTGCTCGGCGTCGCGGATGTCCGGCTTTGAGACAATCTCCATCAGCGCCACGCCGCAGCGGTTGAAATCGATGAAGGACAGCGACGGCGACTGGTCGTGCAGCATTTTGCCGGGATCCTGCTCCAGGTGCAGGCGCTCGATCCCGATCGAGACGCTGCGGCCGCCTTCGAGCTCGACCAGCACCTCGCCCTCGCCCACGACAGGCGACTTGTACTGGCTGATCTGGTAGCCCTGCGGCAGGTCAGGATAGAAATAGTTCTTGCGGTCGAACACCGAACGCAGATTGATCTTTGCGTTGAGACCAAGCCCGGTCCGGACAGCCTGCTTGACGCATTCCTCGTTGATGACGGGCAGCATGCCCGGCATCGCGGCGTCGACCAGCGACACGTGGCTGTTCGGCTCGCCGCCGAACGCCGTGGACGCGCCCGAGAACAGCTTCGCGTTCGAGGTCACCTGGGCATGTATCTCCATGCCGATGACCATCTCCCAATCGCCGGTGGCGCCTTTGAGAAGCTTGTGCGTGGCCGTGCTCATGTCGTGCTCCCGAGCAGCGTGGCAGCGATCCGCCGCCACTCCGCTTCCAATGAATCCTTTGCCGCCGGCTTACCGGCCTGACGGTACCAGTAGCCGGCATTGCCGAGATCGCCTTCGACCCGGTGCAAGTATGCATGCACCCAGGCGGCGTCGCGGCCGCTGTCGTCCTGAACGATCTTGTGCGCCTGGTCCCAGTTGCCCTTGGCGGCCCACCAGAGACCTGCGAGCGGCGCGCTCAGGTCAGGCGCGGGCGCCGCGCCGTCGACGCTCGCGATGAATGCCGCGACATTCACCACCACCTCGCGGGCGTGAAGCGGCCGGCGGCCTGCTCGATCACCTCGCCGAGCGAGAACAGCGTCTCCTCGTCGAATGGACGGCCGATCAGCTGCAGCCCGAGCGGCAGACCCTGCGAGTCCTTGCCGGCGGGCACGGCGATGCCGGGCAGGCCCGCCATGTTCACGGTCACGGTGAAGATGTCGTTGAGATACATCTCGACGGGATCGGCACCGCCTTTCTCGCCGATGCCGAAGGCGGCCGACGGCGTCGCCGGCGTCAGGATCGCGTCGACGCCCCTCGCGAAGCAATCCTCAAAATCCTTCTTGATCAGCGTGCGCACTTTCTGGGCGCGCAGATAATAGGCGTCGTAATAGCCGGCGGAGAGCACATAGGTGCCGATCATGACGCGGCGGCGTACCTCCGCGCCAAAACCTTCGGCGCGGGTGTTCTCGTAGAGCTCGATGATGTTCTTACCCTGCTCGCGCAGGCCGTAACGGACGCCGTCATAGCGCGCGAGGTTGGAGGACGCCTCCGCGGGGGCCACGATGTAATAGGCCGGCAGTGCGTATTTGGTGTGCGGCAGCGATATCTCGACGAGCTCGGCGCCCGCGGCCTTCAGCCACGCCGCGCCCTCTTCCCAAAGTTTCTCGATCTCGGCCGGCATGCCGTCGAGACGATACTCCCTGGGGATGCCGATCTTCATGCCCTTCACGGACTTGCCGATCGCGGCCTCGTAGTCCGGCACCGGGATGTCGACCGAGGTCGTGTCCTTCGGATCGTGGCCGGCCATCGAGCGCAGCAGCATCGCGGCATCGCGCGTTGTGCGCGCGATCGGACCTGCCTGGTCGAGCGAGGAGGCAAAGGCGACGATGCCCCAGCGCGAGCAACGGCCATAGGTCGGCTTGATGCCGACGGTCGCGGTGAACGCCGCCGGCTGGCGGATCGAGCCGCCGGTGTCGGTCGCGGTCGCGCCCATGCAGAGCAGCGCCGCAACGGCCGAGGCCGAGCCGCCGGACGAGCCGCCCGGCACCAGCGTCGTGTTGCTTCCCTCGCGCCGCCATGGATTGCCGACCGGACCGAAGCACGAGGTCTCGTTCGCCGAGCCCATCGCGAACTCGTCATTGTTGAGCTTGCCGAGCATCACGGCGCCATCGCGCCAGAGCTGCGAGGTGACGGTGGACTCATAGGTCGGCACGAAATTGCCGAGGATCTTTGAGCACGCCGTGGTGCGCACACCCTTGGTCGCGAACAGGTCCTTGATGCCGAGCGGGATGCCCGCGAGCGGGCCGGCATCACCCTTGGCGATCTTGCTGTCCGCCTCGCGCGCCATGCTGCGCGCCTGGTCCGGCGTCTCCATCACGAAGGCGTTGAGCACGCGCGCGGCTTCGATCGCGCTCAGATGCGCGTCGGTCAGTTCGAGCGACGTGAAAGTCTTGGCCGTGAGACCCTTGCGGGCTTCGGCGAGCGTCAGCGATGTCAAATCGGTCATTTATTGATCGGGCTGCAGAAGAACGGAGACAGGGTCTTGTCGTTGGCCGGGTCGTCTTGCATGACGTTTTTCTTGGCTGCCGCTTTCGCGGCGGCCTCGATCTCGTCGAGCACGGCATTGACGGCGACATTGGGATCGGCAGCCTTGCCCTGCCGCTCCATCTTGTCGAGATAGTTCATGTAGGCCTGATAGGCCTTCTCGTCGTCGCAAAGCAGGCACATCGGACCACGTCCCGAATTGAATTACTCAACAACCTTGGGCACCAGGAAGAAGTGACCTTCGGTCGCAGGCGCATTGGCAACGATATCGTCGGCGATCTCGCCGTCATTGACCACGTCTTGACGCTTCTTCATCTGCATCGGGGTGACCGAGGTCATGGGCTCCACGCCCTCGACATTGACCTCCGAGAGCTGCTCGACAAAGGCGAGCATCGCATTGAGCTCACCCTGCAAGTGTGGAACCTCGTCGTCCCCGACGGCAATGCGCGCCAGATGAGCGATGCGGCGGACGGTAGCGGCGTCGACTGACATTATATAAGGCCTCGAACGGCAGAAATCAGGTCTGCCGTATAGCAGAGGCCGCTTTTGCGCCGCAACCGGCCCTGGCGCCCTATCCAGCCAGCGCTTTCAGGCGAGCCAAGGCCGATTTGGCGAGATCCCGGGTCAATTCGGCCGCAGGAAGCTCCCGTCCCATCGCAACCGCCTGCCCCGCCCAGAGGTTGGTGAAGTCGACCTTCCCCTGCTTGTCGGCAGCCGCTTTCAGCGGCGCCAAGGCCGTTGCGGCGTGGGGAAATGGCGGGGCATCGGGCGAAATCGGGCCGACCTCGCGCATCACACGGTTCTGGACTCCGCGCGCCGGACGCCCGGTCATGACGTTGGTGATGACGGTGGAATCGTCACGTCCCTCCGCGAGCGCGGCGCGTCCCGCAGCCGTGTGCGTGGATTCCGGACAGCGCAGGTAAGCGGTGCCGATTTGCACGCCAGATGCGCCCAGTGCGAACGCCGCCGCGATGCCACGTCCGTCGCCGATGCCGCCCGCCGCGATGACCGGCACCTTCACGGCGTCGACGATCTGCGGCAGCAGCGCGAACAGCCCGGGCTGCTCGGCGATCTTGTCGGTCAAAAACATGCCGCGATGACCGCCGGCCTCGGCGCCTTGCGCAATCACGGCGTTGACGCCGCGCTGCTCGAGCCAGACGGCTTCCTTCACGGTGGTCGCCGAGGCGATCACGAGGCAGCCGGCCGCCCTGATACGATCGAGCAGCGCCTGCTCCGGCAGGCCGAAATGAAAGCTTACGACCTCGGGCTTCAGCTCTTCCACCACCGCGCACGCCGCCGCATCGAATGGCGCCCGGTTTGCAGCGTTGACCGGAGCCGCCGGATCGAGACCATGCTCCGTGTAATAGCTCGCCAGGCGCCGCTTCCAGCGCGCCTCGGCCTCGGCCGTAAGCTCGACCGGCGTGTGGCAGAAGAAGTTCACATTGACCGGCGCCGTCACGCGCTGGCGAATGATGTTGAGCTGCTCGCGGATCTTCTCCGCCGAGATCATCGCGCAAGGCAGCGACCCCAGCCCGCCGCCTTGTGCCACGGCGATCACCAGCTCCGCATCCATCACGCCGGCCATCGGCGCCAGCACGATCGGGAATTCGGTCTTGAAGAGGTCGATCAGTCGACGGTCAGGCCACATGGTTCATGCCTCGTATTCGCTCTTCCCCTCTCCCCTTGTGGGAGAGGGTGGATCGCCGCGGAGCGGCGAGACGGGTGAGGGGTTTGCATCCGCGGAGACAGACCTCTCAGATTTGACTTTGTTCTCCGCGGATAGAACCCCTCATCCGGCGCGGATTGCATCCGCGCCACCTTCTCCCACAAGGGGAGAAGGGAAAGAAGCAACGGAATTGCGCCGCCCAGCAAGCAGCTGCCCCGCCTCCACCACAATCCGTTCGACGATCTCGGCCGCTGGGGGAATATCATGGATCAGGCCGACCGCCTCGCCCGCGATCACGGCCGCGACGTCGAAATTGCCGGCGGCTTTCGCCGCAGCATAGTCCGCCGCGACTGCGGCGACATTCTGCATCAGCTCGACCTCGCGCCCGATCCAGCGCCTGGCGTGATCGTTGACCAGACACCTTCCCGTGAAAGGCGCCGGCCAGACATTGTTGCGGGAGAGATCGAAGATGATACCGCGCACCGTCGAACCGCTGTTCGCCGCGCAAATGCGCCGCTTGGCTTCCTCGGCGCCATCGGCCTCGCGGCTGGCATAGAAGCGTGTGCCGAGCAGCACGCCGCTTGCCCCCAGCATCATCATCGCGGCGAGCCCGCGCCCGTCGGCGATGCCACCGGCCGCGACCACGGGCACGCGGCCCGCAGCGAGATCGACGATTGCGGGCACGAGATCGACGGTGGTGCGGGAGGCGCCGTGGCCGCCGGCCTCCGTCCCCTGTGCGATCAGGATGTCGGCACCGGCATCGAGCGCTTGCCGCGCCATCGCTTCGTCCTGCACCTGACAGATCAGGCGCGCGCCTGATGACTTGATCCTGCGCGCGAACGGCGCGGGATCGCCGAACGACAGCATGATCGTGGACGGCTTTGCGGCAAGCGCGATATCGAGAAGCTCCGGCCGCCTGGCGAGACTCCAGGTGATGAAGCCGATGCCGAACGGCGCACGCAGTTCGGCGAGCTTCGCCGTCTCCTGCTCCAGCCACGTCCGCTCGCCATAGCCGCCGCCGAGAATGCCGAAACCGCCGGCACGGCTCACGGCCGTCACCAGACGACTGCCGGCGACGATGTCCATCGGCGCCAGCAGGATGGGATGCCTGATCTCCAGCAACGTGGTCAGCGAGGTCGTCATTGGCACGGGCGCTTCCTCCGATCTGGACAGCAAGACTAGGGTCGACTAGCATTCTCGAAAAATGAATTGTTACGAACGTAGCCATCTCGAAAGCGAAACGGCGCCATGGAACTCAGCGACATCCAGACCTTCGCCGCGGTCGCCCGCGCCGGCGGCATCACCCGTGCCGCGGAGGAGCTGAACACCGTGCAGTCCAACGTCACCCAGCGCGTGAAGGCGCTCGAGGCGGAGATCGGCACACCGCTGTTCGAGCGCCACAGCCGCGGCATGACACTGACCGGCGCCGGCAAGCGCCTGCTGCCCTATGCCCAACGGATGGCGGCGCTCTCGCGCGAAGCCCTGCTCGCCGCCCGCGACGACGGCGAGCCGAAGGGGCCGCTGGCGATCGGCTCGATGGAGACAACGGCAGCAGTGCGCTTGCCGCCGCTGCTCGCCGATTTCCACCGCCGCTTTCCCGCCGTGCGTCTCTCCTTGCGCACCGCGACCACGGCCGACCTGGTCGCCGGCGTGCTCGAAGGTGCGCTCGACGGCGCCTTCGTCGCAGGCCCCATCGCACATGCCGACCTCACCGCGACCAGCGCGTTTCGCGAAGAGCTGGTGCTGGTCAGCGCCCGGCGCTGGAGCTCACTTGCGGAGCTGCGCGCCGGCACGCCGGAATCGGGTCCCACCGCGCTGGTGTTCCGCACCGGCTGCACCTATCGCCAGCGGCTCGAGCAGGTGTTCGTCGAGTTCGGCTGGCCATCGGCCACACGCTTCGAACTCGGCACGCTCGACGGCATGATCGGCTGTGTCGCCGCCGACATGGGCGTGACGCTGTTGCCGCGGGCGGTCGTCGAGCGCAGCGCGATGAACGGCAGCGTGTCGATCCACGCGCTGGGCGCCGCGCATGCACGCGTCGAGACGCTCTTCATTCAGCGCCGCGCCGGACATCAATACAGCGCGCTTCAAGGTTTCATCGCCTGCCTGAAGTCGGACGACGACGTCATCGCGGCCTGACGCGGCGCGAGCGTTCCACGCGACGAAATTCGTCACAAATCCATCGCGTTTGAATCAATGCGCGCTGCGTTCAGCCGCCGCAGCGCAGCACATCGAAAAGCTTTGAAGCGCGCGATCGTTCTACGTTAGGATGAGTGACTGGCCAGCGCGAAACCAAAAACGAAGCCAAACATCGGCAAGAAACACTGGGAGGACTATCGATGCGCAATACGCTCGTGTTGTGCTGCGTCGTCGCGTTGTCGGCGATATCAGGGACTGCAAGCGCTCAGGACTGGACCAAATCGAAATGGGGGCCGAACGACGAGATCGGCGCCGCCAACTACATGACGCCCGAACTCGTGGTGAAGGCGGCATCGCTGGTGAAGACCGGCAAGACCTACGCCCTCGGCATCCCCGTCACGTCGCAGACGCCCGCCTATCCGCCGCGCACCTTCAAGCTCACCATCGTGCAGCCGGGACAGGCCGGCAGCCCAGGCCTCGGTCCCAACAAGGCGACCTACAATGACGACATCCTCGATACGTGGGTCGGCATCGGCAGCCAGCTCGACGGTCTCGGCCATCTCGGCGTCGAGCATGTCTATTACAACGGCAACAAGCTCGCCGATTTCGCCGATCCGACCGGCTTGAAGAAGCTCGGCATCGAGAAGGTGCCGCCGATGGTCACCCGCGGCGTGCTGCTCGACATGGCCGCCTACTTCAAGACCGACGTGGTGAAGGAAGGCACCGCCTTCAACGTCAAGGAGATCGAGGAAGCCGCCAAGCAGCAGAACGTCGAGATCCGCCAGGGCGACGTCGTCATCTTCCACACCGGCTGGCTCAGCCTGATCGGCAAGGACGACAAGCGCTACTCGGCGGGCGAGCCCGGTCTCGGCGTCGAAGGCGCGAAGTACCTCACCGGCAAGGGCGTCGTCGCCATCGGCGCCGACACCTGGGCGCTCGAGGTGCTGCCGTTCGAGTCCAAGAACGTGTTCGAGGTGCACCAGATCCTGCTCGCGATGAACGGAACCTACATCCTCGAGAACATGGACACCGCGGCGCTCGCGCGGGACAAGGGCTATGAATTCCTGTTCGTGCTGGGCCAGCCGCGCTGGACCGGCGGCGTGCAGGCGATGATCAACCCGATCGCGATCCGCTGATCTCGATCGCGATGCTCTGATCCAAGACCCGGGCGAGGATCCGCCTGCCGCCCGGCAGGCGCCCTCGCCCGATCCCTCCGTCATCGTGGCCTGAGATTCCAGCGCCGCAGCGCGACAACGGCCCAGATCGCCTCGACCAGGCCGAACGGCCAGGCACCCTGGAGAAAGCCGTAGGCCGAGCCGAGCGCGCAGGAGGCGGCGAACAGCAGCACGAACCAGTGGCTGCGATCCTCCAAGGCATAGCAGACCAGCATCGCCGTCACGGCAAACAGGCCGAATAGTGTCAGTGCGTCCATCGTCGAGGGTTCACTCGGAAGCATCGCGCGTGATATGCGCTAAAGCCATGCCGGCTCTTATCCTGCCTCTCATCGATGCTGCAACCCACTGGCCCGAACGCGGTGCGCTGGTCGGGCTCGACTTGGGCACCAAGACCATCGGCGTTGCCGTGTCCGATCCGGACCGGCGGCTGGCGACCGGCGTCGAGACCATCCAGCGCAAGCAGTTCAAGCAGGACGCCGCCCGGCTGCTCGCGATCGCGGCCGAGCGCAAGGCGGCCGGCTTCGTGCTCGGCCTGCCCATCAACATGGACGGCAGCGAGGGCCCGCGCGCGCAATCGACCCGCGCCTTCGCCCGCAATCTCGCCGGCCTGACCGCCCTTCCTATCGGCCTCTGGGACGAGCGCCTCTCGACCGCAGCAGTGGAGCGCGAGCTGATCGGCATGGACGTCAGCCGCGCCAAGCGCGCCGAGGTGATCGACGAGCACGCCGCGATCTTCATCCTGCAGGGCGCGCTCGACCGCCTCGCAAATCTGCGCAGCGGACCCGGCTGATCCCATGGCCGTCGTGATCGCGGCGCTGCTGCCGGTCTTCATCCTCATCGTGCTGGGCGTCGTGCTGAAACGCACGCTGATGCGGCTCGACACCCAATGGCACGGGCTGGAGCGGCTGACCTATTTCGTGCTGTTTCCGATGCTGCTGATCCAGACGCTGGTAAGAGCGGATCTCACCAAGGTGCCGGTCGCCGGCGTCGGCGGCGCGCTGCTGCTGTCGGCGCTGGCGATGTCGCTGCTGTGCCTCGCGCTCCGCCCCGCCCTGTCACGGCTCGACATTGACGGCCCGGCCTTCACCTCGATCTTCCAGGGCGCAACGCGCTGGCAGACTTATGTCGCGCTGTCGGTCTCCGCCAACATGTTCGGCGATGTCGGGCTGGCGCTGGCGTCGGTGGCGATGGTCGCGATCATTCCGCTGGTCAACGTGTTCAGCGTCGCCGTGCTCGCGCATTACGCCGCGCCGGAAAAGCAGTCCGCGCGCGCAATCGTCATGACGGTGATCCGCAATCCCCTGATCTGGGCCTGCGTCATCGGCCTCGTCATCAACGTCATCCACCTGCCGCTGCCGAAGATCTGGCACGAGGTCGCCGATGCGCTCGGCCGCTCCTCGCTCGCGATCGGCCTGCTCGTCACCGGCGCGGGCCTCCAGCTCAAGGGCCTGCTCCGCCCGAGCATGGGCGCGACCATCGGCGTGGCGTTCAAGCTGGTGCTGATGCCCGTGCTTGCGCTGGTGCTCGCAGCCTGGTTCGGCCTTTCCGGCAACAGCCTCGCCATCGTCGCCATCTGCGCGGCGGTGCCGACCTCGCCCAGCGCCTATGTGCTGGCCCGCCAGATGGGCGGCGATGCGCCGCTCCTGGCCCAGATCATCACGCTGCAGACGATCTTGGCGGCGATCACGATGCCGGTCACGATCGCGCTGGTGGCCTAGCGCTTGTCATTGCGAGCGCACCTCTCGCGCCATCGTCATTGCGAGGAGCCCTTGCGACGAAGCAATCCAGACCGTCACCGCGGAGGTAGTCTGGATTGCTTCGCTTCGCTCGCAATGACGGAACGTGGAGCAACCGCTTCAGCTCCCCAGCCACATCGTCAGCACCACCGCGGTCAGATTGTTCAGTGCGTGCAGGATGATCGTGAGCCAGAGCGAATTCGCGCGATAGCGCATGTAGCCGAACCACAGGCCGATGGTGAAGACCTCGGCGAGGAAATAGATGTCGTATTGCAGGTGGACGATCGTCCACACCAGCGACGACAGGATGATCGCGCCTGATACGCGCAGGAAGCTCGCCGACCAGCCGCGGAAGAGGAAGCCGCGCGCCAGCACTTCCTCCGACATCGGCGCCGCCACGCTGAAGGCGATCAGCAGCATGAGCGCCGCGCCCTTGTCGCGGCCGGATTTCAACAGATCGGTCATGAAGCCCGGCGTCGCCTCGCGGCCGAGCGATCGCGACACGACCTCCCAGGCCAGCACGATCAGGACGAGACCGACCGCGCCGAACAGCAGCTGCCTCCAGGACGGCCAATAGAGCGCGAGGTAGTCGGTGAACGACGCCTTCTTGATGCGGATGGCAAGCCACACCGCCGCCAGCGTCGCCGGCAGCCCCATGATCACCGAAAGCGCCAGCGCCTGGGGCTCGTGACCGATCGACTGGAGCGAGGCGAGGTCCATAGGCAGGCCACGCAGCACCACCAGCAGAACGATGGCGCCGATCTGCCCGACGAACATCGCGACGAAGATGAGGAGGCCCCACAGCGCCGTACCCCAGAACTTCCAGACGCGCGGCGGCGCTGGCGTCTCGATCAGCGGCGGATGGTCGGGATTGAGGGAGTCCATCGGAGGGCTTTCGTTGGGTAGCGCAAGCTATCGAGAGATCGTCATGCCCGGGCCTGTCCCGGGCATCCACGTCTTCGTGCCGCGCAGCAAGACGTGGATGGCCGGGTCAGGCCCAGCCATGACGTTGTGGAGAAACCGTGCCCGCTCACGGCAGTGCCCGCTCCAGCAGCGCGCGGACGTCGCCGCCGTCCAGCTCGACCGCGCCATACATGCTGGCGTGATTGGCCGCGAGACGCGTGGCGGCGAAGAGTTCGGCGTGGCGCGGCGAGACGCCGTTCAGCGCGGCGGCAGCGGCAAGCAGCGCCAGCTTCTCGACCGCGAGCCGCGCGACGCGCTCGCCGTCGGCACGGCGGAACGTCTTGCCGATGAAGGTGGCCGCCTCTCCCGCCCCGGGCAGCCCCTTCGTCTCGGCCGCGAGCGATTGCCGCACCGCCATTGCCGCCTCCGGTTCGCGCGAGAGCGCGCGGAGCACGTCGAGACACATCACGTTGCCGGAACCTTCCCAGATCGCGTTGACCGGCGACTCCCGGTAATGCCGCGCCAAGATGCCGTCCTCGACGTAGCCGTTGCCGCCGAGGCATTCCATCGCCTCGTAGAGGAAGCTCGGCGCGCTCTTGCAGGTCCAATATTTGATCGCGGGCGTCAGCAGCCGCATGTAGGCGGCCTCCGCCGCATCGTCCGGCGTGCGGTCGAAGGCGCGGCAGAGCCGCATCACCAGCGCCGTGCTCGCCTCGACATGCAGCGCCATGTCCGAGAGCACGGCCTGCATCAGCGGCTGGTCGGCCAGATGCTTCTGGAACACGCTGCGGTGACGGGCGTGATGCAGCGCATGTGCGAGCCCCGAGCGCATCAGGCCGACGGACGCGATTGCGCAATCCTGCCGCGTCAGCTGCACCATCTGGATGATGGTGCGGATGCCCTTGCCCTCCTCGCCGACGGCTTCCGCATAAGCACCGACGAACTCGACCTCCGACGACGCATTGGAGCGGTTGCCGAGCTTGTCCTTCAGCCGCTGAAACTGGATCGCGTTGACCGAGCCATCCGGCGCAAAGCGCGGCATGAAGAAACAGGTCAGCCCGCTATCTGCCTGCGCCAGCACCAGGAACGCATCGCACATCGGCGCCGACATGAACCATTTGTGGCCGGTGATGCGATAGGCGTCGCCGTCGCGCACCGCGCGCGTCATGTTGGCGCGCACGTCGGTGCCGCCCTGCTTCTCGGTCATGCCCATGCCGAGCGTCATGCCGCGCTTCTCCCACCACGGCGCGAAGCTCGGATCATAGCTCTTGGTCGACAGCACCGGCATCACGCGGGCGAGCAGATCCGGCTGCATCGCCAGCGCCGCGACGGAGGCGCGCGTCATCGTGATCGGGCAGAGATGGCCGGTCTCCACTTGCGCGGCCATGTAGAATTTTGCCGCGCGGATGACCTCGGCGGCATCGCCCGCGGGCTTGCCGTCGGCCGTCCACGTCGAATTGTGCACGCCGGCATGCGCACTGTGCGCCATCAGCTCGTGATAAACAGGATGAAACTCGACCTGGTCGCGCCGATTACCCTTCGCATCGAAGGACCGCAGCTTCGGCGTGTTCTCGTTCGCCACGCGCCCGCGATCGGCCATCGCCGCCGAGCCCCAATGCTTGCCGAACTCGGACAGCTCCCGTTCCGCCACAGCGCCGCCATTGGCCTTCACGGCTTCCACCAGCGGCCGGTCGACCGCGAACAGATCGACGTCCTCGAACGGCGGCGACTGGTTGAAGACCTCGTGGGTCGCGAAGCTGGGCTGGGTCATCACGTTTCCTCGGCGCGGAATCAGTTCCGCCGCGGCTGGATCGGGAAATCATAGGCCGCCCCGCCCGCCCCCGGCAGGGAAAAATGCCACCACTCCTTCGAATAGTTCACAAAGCCTTGCCTCGCCATCGCAGCCACCAGCCGCTTGCGCCAGGCGCGCTGCTCGGCCGTAATCAACGGTGCCGCGGTATGGCCTTTCGTGTCGGTGCAGTCATAGCCGGTGCCCATGTCGACGCTGCCCTCCGGCAGCCGCGCCGCGACCGGCGCCGTGCATTCGGCATAGGTCTTCGACGGATCGATTTTTGCGGAATTGTCGGCCTTGAGATCGACCAAAGTGAGGTCGAGCGCGGCGCCGGTGGAATGCTGCGAGCGGCTTGCGATGTAACCGAGCCGGAACAGCTCGCTCTTCGGGATCTTCGGATTGTAGCGCCGCTCGGCGGCCGTCTCATGTCCGTTCTGCGACCACTTGACCATGTCGAGCGAGGCCCGCGCCGGCCGGTAGCAGTCGAACATTTTCAGCGACAGGTTTTGCGCCGCCAGCTCCGCTTGAACCGCCTTCAGCCGCAGGCCGACCTCGCGCTTCACCACGCATTCGCCGGCGCCATAGCCGGCAAGCGGACGGCCGACGAAATTGTTGGAAGTGGCGTAGCGGACGTCCTGGATGATGCTGGGGTCGACGTCGCGCAGATAGACGAAGCCGCCGGGGAGCGATTGGGCGTGAGCTGCACCCATTGTGACTGTTGCCAATAGCGCTGTCAGAATTGTTTTCACGGAATGCCCCACATCGTCATGGCCGGGTTTATCCCGGCCATCCACGTCCTTTTGCGTCAAATGCGATAGAAGATCGTGGATGCCCGGGACAAGCCCGGGCATGACGGAGCGCGAGCGACCGACAGATCAGGGGATAACTCCCATCCCACCGATTGGCCCTTGCCCACCCCCCAATCCCCGCCTATAGCTCTGCTTTTAATGACATCGAAATCGACCTTCGTCCTCGGCCACCGGCATTTGCTGGGCATCGAGGGCCTTTCCGCGGCCGACATCACCGGCCTGCTCGACCTGTCCGAAGAATATGTCGAGCTCAACCGCCAGGTTGACAAGAAGCGCACCGTCCTGCGTGGACGGACGCAAGTAAACCTCTTCTTCGAGGCCTCCACCCGAACCCAGTCCTCGTTCGAGCTCGCGGGCAAGCGGCTCGGCGCCGACGTCATGAACATGTCGGTGTCCTCCTCGTCCATCAAGAAGGGCGAGACGCTGGTCGACACCGCGATGACGCTGAACGCGATGCACCCGGATATCCTGGTGGTGCGCCATCACGCCTCCGGCGCGGTGGAACTGCTGGCGCGCAAGGTCGACGGTTCCGTGATCAATGCCGGCGACGGCGCGCACGAGCATCCGACCCAGGCGCTGCTCGACGCGCTCACCATCCGCCGCAACAAGGGCCGGATCGAGGGCCTCGTCATCGCCATCTGCGGCGACGTGCTGCATTCGCGCGTCGCCCGCTCCAACATCATCCTGCTCAACGCCATGGGCGCCCGCGTCCGCGTCGTCGGCCCCTCCACGCTCTTGCCGCCCGGCATCGAACGGATGGGCGTCGAGGTCGCGCGCGACATGCGCGAGGGTCTCAACGGCGCCGACATCGTGATGATGCTGCGGCTCCAGCGCGAGCGCATGAACGGCTCCTTCGTGCCGTCGACGTCCGAATATTTCCACTATTTTGGGCTCGACCAGAAGAAGCTGGCCTACGCCAAGCCCGACGCGCTCGTGATGCATCCAGGTCCCATGAACCGCGGCGTCGAGATCGACACCGCGGTTGCCGACGGCGCGCAGTCCCTGATCCGTGAACAGGTCGAGATGGGCGTCGCCGTACGCATGGCGGTGCTGGAAGCACTCGCCCGCAACCTGCCGAACGCGTGATGCCGATGCTGACCGACCGCCGCCCCGTCCTGCTCGCCAACGCCCGCGTCGTCGACCCCAGCCGCGATTTCGACGGCGTCGGCGACGTCCTCATCGCCGACGGCACCATCCGCGAGACCCGCCGGGGCATTGGCGCGGCCGGCGTCCCCGAGGGCACCGACATCGTCAATTGCTCCGGCAAGATCGTCGCGCCCGGCCTGATCGACATGCGCGCCTTCGTCGGCGAGCCCGGCTTCAGCCACCGCGAGACTTTTGCGTCCGCAAGCCAGGCCGCGGCGACCGGCGGCATCACCACCATCATCTGCCAGCCCGACACCTCGCCGGTGATCGACAATTCGGCCACCGTCGACTTCGTGATGCGCCGCGCCCGCGACACCGCGATCGTCAACATCCAGCCGATGGCTGCGCTGACCAAGGGCATGCGCGGCGAGGAGATGACCGAGTTCGGCCTGCTCAAGGCCGCCGGCGCGGTCGCCTTCAGCGACGGCGACAGGAGCGTGACCAATGCGCAGGTGATGCGCCGCGCGCTGACCTACGCGCGGGATTTCGACGCGCTGATCGTGCACCACACCGAGGACCCTGATCTCGTCGGCGAAGGCGTCATGAACGAGGGCGAGTTCGCCTCCCGCCTCGGTCTGATGGGCATCCCGAAGGCCGCCGAAGCGGTGATGCTGGAGCGCGACATGCGCCTCGTCGCGCTCACCGGCGGCCGCTACCATGCGGCCGCGCTGACCTGCATCGACTCGCTCGAGATCCTCAAGCGCGCCCGCGACGCCGGGCTCGCCGTCAGCGCCTCGGTCTCGATCAACCATCTCGCACTGAACGAGAACGACATCGGCCCCTACCGCTCCTTCCTGAAACTGTCGCCGCCGCTGCGCACCGAGGACGACCGCCGCGCGCTGGTGGAGGCGATGGCCTCCGGCCTCCTCGACGTCATCATGTCCGACCACAATCCGCAGGACGTCGAGGTCAAGCGCCTGCCGTTCGCGGAAGCCGCTCCCGGCGCCGTGGGCCTCGAAACCATGCTGCCCGCAGGTCTTAGGCTCGTGCACAATGGCGAGATGGAACTGGCGACGCTGATCCGGGCGATGTCGACCCGGCCGGCCGAGCTGCTTGGCCTGCCAGGCGGAACCCTCCGCACGGGCGCCCCGGCCGACGTCATCGTGATCGATCCCGATACGCCCTGGATCGTCGATCCCGCCGATCTCAAATCGCCCTGCAAGAACACCCCGTTCGACGAGGCCCGCTTTACAGGCCGCGTGGTGCGCACCATTGTCGGCGGACGGACGGTGTACGAACATGTCTGACGAGCAGGATCATGCGTGGCGCCTCGGTTCGACATGCGGATGCGGCCTTTGGAGATGCAGCCATGGGGCTTGAAGCCTTCCTGCCGGTGGCTTTCGTCATCGGCTACCTCCTCGGCTCGATTCCGTTCGGACTGATCCTGACCAGGCTCGCCGGCACGCAGGATATCCGCTCGATCGGCTCCGGCAGCATCGGCGCCACCAACGTGCTGCGCACGGGACGCAAGAGCCTTGCCGCGGGCACCCTGCTGTTCGACGCGCTCAAGGGCACCGTGGCGGTCGTGATCGCCGGCTACATCGCAGGGCCCAACGCCGCGATGGTGGCCGGGCTCGGCGCCTTCCTCGGCCATCTCTTCCCGGTCTGGCTCAAGTTTAAGGGCGGCAAGGGTGTCGCCGTCTATATCGGCATCCTGCTCGGCCTGTTCTGGCCGGCCGCACTGGTGTTCTGCCTGCTCTGGCTCGCAACCGCCTTCACCACCCGCTACTCCTCGCTCTCGGCCCTGGTGGCATCCTTCATCACGCCGATATTCCTGTGGTGGTTCGGCCACCTGGCACTTGCCTCGCTGTTCGCGGTGCTGACCTTGCTGCTGTTCTACGCGCACCGCGAGAACATCAAGCGGTTGCAAGCCGGCAAGGAAAGCCGGATCGGCGAGAAGGCCTAAAGCATGATCCGGAAAAGTGCGCAGCGGTTTTCCGAAAAGATCATGCTCAAACAACAACCTAAAGCGCGATGACGATTCATCCTGATCTCATCGCGCTTTAGAGCGTTTTCGAGCGAAGTGGATACCGGTTCGCGTCAAGAAAACGCGTCAAGAGAAATCCAAGTCCGGAAAAAGTACGGATAGCGCCGCACCACCTCCGCATTATATGCCAAATTCTGTTCGCAACTCCGAAGCTGCTCGCGGCCGGAGTGGCGAACGAGTTCCATGCCTGTCATCCTGACAGAGAAGATGGCGTTACGCGGTTGCTCAGAATGAGCGAGAAGATTGTCGGCACGCATGACGGTGGCGGTTTGCAAGGTGCTTCCAGCACCGCGGCAAGCCGGCTGCTCTCGATGACCAATATCTGGTCCGATGCGCCCTTGCCGCCTCCTGTGCCCGCACCTGTCCCTCCACCACCGCCGCCTGCTCCCGTCGCGAAAGCCGTCGCTCCGGTCGAAGTCATGACCGCGGCCGCACCCGTCGTGCGCGATCAGGTCCGCGCCGCCCAATGGCCGCCGCGAAAACTCTCGCTGGCGCTCCAGGGCGGCGGCACTTTCGCCGCCTTCACCTGGGGCGTGCTGGAGCGGCTCTTGGAAGAGCCGTCCATCGCATTCGACACCATCAGCGGCGCCAGTGCCGGCGCCATCAACGCGCTCCTCCTCGCCTCCGGTCTTGCAGAAGGCGGACGCGAAGGCGCCCGGTCGCGGCTGAACCGGTTCTGGGTCCGCCTGATGCACGAGGCCTCGTTCCGCTCGCTGATGCTGCTCGGCGGCTTCTCGCCGGCGGGAAGCTCGGTCGCGTTCGGCCCGACGCTGCGCTCCGGGCAGTTCGACCCGTTCGACCTCGATCCGCTGCGGCAGGCGCTGTCCCGCGACATCAATTTTGCCGTTTTGCGCGATGCGGCCTGCCCAAAGCTGCTGATCGCAGCGACTCGGATCCGCGACGGTCAGCAGCAGGTCTTCCGCAACGAGGCAATCACCGCCGACGTCGCGCTGGCCTCGACCTGCCCGCCCCTGGTTCATTGTGCCGTCGAGATCGACGGCGAGGCCTATTGGGACGGCGGTTTTGGCGGCAACCCGCCGCTGGTGCGGCTGGTGCAGGAATCTGCAACCGCAGACCTCCTGCTCATCCAGGTCACGCCGGCGCGCGACAGCTATGTGCCGATCACGCTCGCCGCGATCGACCGCCGGCTCGACCAGATCGCCGCCAACGCTGCGCTCAATGCCGAGATCGCTGCGATCGCATGGGCGCAATCGCACGCAGCGCCTGCGCTGCGGCTCTCCCGGATCGCGGCCGAGGACTCCGTTGAGGGCCTCGCGCAGCGCTCATCCACCGATCTCGGTCGCGGCTTCATCCGCACGCTGCACCGGAGCGGCCGCGAAGCCGCCGAGCGCTGGCTCGGACAGGACGCAGCCGCAGCGGCCCAACGCGCCCTTTCCGTCGCAGAACCTGCGCTAGCCTGATTTCGCCAGCGCGTTCTCCAGGAACCACGCCGCGGCAAGTGCGCCCGGATCATTGCCGAAGCGCGCGATCACCTGCACGCCGATCGGCAGGCCACCCGCCTTCAGCACCGGCACGTTGACGCAAGGATTGCCCATCAGCGTCCAGAGCCGGTTGTAGCGGGGATCGCCCGTGGTCGCGAGCTCCTTGGCCGGCGGCGTGCCCGGCGCCGAATAGGTCAGCAGCACATCGACGCCCTCGAACAATTCGCCGAGCTCGCGGCGGCCGCGGCGACTGATCCGCCGTGCCTCGTCATAGTCCTTCGGCGTCAGCCCGACCGACGCATCAAGGCTGGCGCGCAGCATCGGCGCGATCTCGTCGTGACGCTCGGAAAACTCCCAGGCGAGCGCGCGATGCGCCTCGAACTCCTGGATCACCGGATGGATGCGCCAGGCCTCCTGCACCGCTTCAGGCAGATCGATGACCTGCACGCTGGCGCCGGCCTTCTCCGCCGCCTTGATGGCGGCCTGCAGCCCCTCTTCCGCAGCCGGCTCGACCGCGCCCGCGAACTCCTGCCTGACCACCCCGATGCGCGGCGACTTCGCCGGCGCGATATCTGAGAACTCGATGCGCCCCGTCATGGCGAGCAGTCCGCGCGCGAGATCCTCCGCGCGCGCACCGAACAGGCCGACCGTGTCGAGCGCCCACGAATAGCACTTCACGCCGACCGTCGGCAGCATCCGGAACGACGGCTTGATCGCGGCCGTCCCGCAATAGGCCGCGGGCCGGATCACCGAGCCGCCGGTCTGGGTGCCCAGCGCCAGCGGGATCATGCCGGCGCCGACGGCCGCCGCCGAGCCCGAGGACGAGCCGCCCGGCGAATGGCCGAGATTATGCGGATTGAGTGTTGGCGTCGGATCGCGCGAGGCAAACGCGGTCGTCGTGGTCTTGCCGATGATGGTGGCACCTGCCCGCTTCAGCATCATCACCACGGGCGCATCGCTGCGCGGCTGCCAGCCGCGATAGATCTCCGAGCCCATCTCGGTCGGAAAATTGGCGGTGTCGATGATGTCCTTGATCCCGACCGCAATGCCGCGCAGCGGGCCGGCGGCTTGCGCCTTGGCACCCTTGTCGTAGCGGACGAAGGCGCGGACATCCTTCTCCTTGCTCTCGATCGCTGCAAGCGACTGGGCGATGGCGGCATCGGGCGAAAGCTCCGCCGCTTCGATGCGGCGCTGGAGGTCGGCGAGTGAGATCATGGCAAAATCCTTCTTATTGGGATCGCTTTTAGCATCGGGGCAAGGTCGCGCAAGCGCACGTCGCTGTTGCGCAACGCCCTCAGGTTGTTCCATGCTGTCTCTGCAAGGAGACGCCGTGGACGCCATCAATCCAAGCGTGGAGCTGACTGAGCAAGAGCGGATCGACCGCCTGCGGCTGATCCGCTCCGACAATGTCGGGCCGCGCACCTTCCGTTCGCTGGTCGATCATCTCGGCAGCGCCCGCGCCGCGCTGGAGCGGCTTCCTGACCTGGCGCGCCGCGGCGGTGCCCAGCGGTCGGGGCGCATCTGCAGCGCGGACGAGGCCAAGGCCGAGCTCGCCGCGAGCCGCAAGTTCGGCATCGCCTGGCTCGCGCCCGGCGAGGACGGCTATCCGGCGCGCCTCGCGATGATTGACGATGCGCCGCCTCTGCTCGCCGTGCGCGGCGATAACGCAAGCTTGATGCGTCCGATGATCGCGATCGTCGGCTCGCGCAATTCGTCCGGTGCAGGCCTGAAATTCGCCGGCCAGCTTGCGCGCGAGCTTGGCGAGGCCGGCTTCATCATCATCTCGGGCCTGGCGCGCGGTGTCGACCAGGCCGCGCACCGCGCGAGCGTCGAGAGCGGCACGATCGCCGTGCTCGCCGGCGGACACGATTGCATCTATCCGCCCGAGCATGGCGACCTGCTCACGGCGATCCTCGATCACGCGGGCGCGGCGATCTCGGAGATGCCGCTCGGTCACGAGCCGCGCGCCCGCGACTTTCCCCGCCGCAACCGGCTGATCTCGGGCGCAGCGCTCGGCGTCGTCGTGGTGGAAGCCGCGCACCGCTCGGGCTCGCTGATCACCGCGCGCATGGCAGCCGAACAGGGCCGCGAGGTGTTCGCGGTGCCCGGCTCGCCGCTCGATCCGCGCGCCGCCGGCACCAACGATCTGATCAAGCAGGGCGCAACCCTCGTCACCGAAGCTGCCGACATCATCAACGCGGTTGAGCCGATCATGGAGCGCCCGCTGATGAGTCCTGCGAGCGAGCCCGACAGCGAGCCGTTCGAAAGCGATCCGCAAGGCCATGACCGCGATCAGATCACCGGCCTGCTCGGCCCTGCGCCGATCTCGATCGACGATCTCGTGCGGATGTCCGGCGCCTCGCCCGCGATCGTGCGCACCGTGCTGCTGGAGCTCGAGCTCGCCGGCCGCCTCGAGCGCCACGGGGGTGGTCTCGTTTCGCTTCTTTAATCGCCGTCGTTGCGCCGATCGAACTGCCTACGCGCAGCCTCGATCTGCATCAGATGGTCCATGGCCCACTGCCCGAGCGCCTTCACCGGCTGCTGCAGCCCGCGGCCGAGATCGGTCAGTTCGTAATCGACGCGCGGCGGAATGGTCGGAAAGATCGTGCGCGTGACGAGGCCGTCGCGCTCGAGGCCACGCAAGGTCAATGTCAGCATCCGCTGCGAGATGCCGCTGATCATGCGCTTCAGTTCATTGAAGCGCTTGGGCCCGTCGCTCAGGTTCATGATGACGAACACGCTCCATTTGTCGCCGACCCGCGACAGGACCGACGCCACGCCGCGGCAGTCGGCATGGTCGGGATGCGGCAGCGGCGGCGCAGGCAAATCGATGTGTGCAGGTTTCAATGATGTGCCCATGGCTCAAAAAAGTGCGTTCTTGCGGGGATTTCGACAGTCACTCATGTAGTCCGGGTTACAAATCTATACCATGGGTGACCCCAATGAAACTCCTGCATATCGACTCCAGCGTCCTCGGCCCCCACTCCGTCTCCAGGCAGGTTTCCGCCGCCATCGTCGACCGGCTCAGGCAGGCGACGCCTTCCCTCGACATCGCCTATCGCGATCTGACCCAGACCCCGCTCGCCCACCTTTCCGGCTCGCACCTCGCGGCCGCGCAAGGCGCGCCGGCGCCTGCGGAACTCGGACCCGACCTTGCCGCAAGCGCGGCCGTTCTGAACGAGTTCCTCGACGCTGACATCGTCGTGATCGGCGCGCCCATGTACAATTTCACCATCCCGAGCCAGCTCAAGGCCTGGATCGACCGCGTCCTCGTGGCGGGGAAGACCTTCAAATATGACGCGAGCGGCCCGCAGGGCCTTGCCGGCAGCAAGCGCGTGATCGTGGCGATCTCGCGCGGTGGTTATTACGGCCCGGGCACGCCGGCCGCCTCACTGGAGCATCTCGAAACTTACTTGCGCGGTGTGTTCGCCTTCATGGGCATCACCAGCCCCGAATTCATCGTTGCCGACGGCATCCAGGTTGGCCCCGAGCATCGCGAGAAGGCCCTGGCCGGCGCTCTTGCGGCCGCCACCAGCCTGCGCGCGGCGTAAGGCTCACACTGAAAACAGCCGCTGCCGGCCTTTCGGCGGCGGCTGACCGATCGAACGGACCTAAAACCAGGAGCCCTGAATTCCCAGGATCACGGCGACGAGCGAGATGAATAGCCCGATGCCGGAGAACAGAGCCACCCCGATGAACTCGGACGTGTCGGAGCGTTTGGCTGATGTGGCGGACCGTTCGGTGTAAATACGTGGTGCTGAAATCGACGAAAAAATGCGAGCTGCCTTCGGCATCACGGGCTCCTTTGAAATGAGTCTTTTGACCCCCGCCCGTAAAAAGGTCTTGGCAGCATGCGCCAAGGTTCAACGCCTCACACAAGGTTCAACAAATATATCCCGCAAGATGCGGGAACCCGTCGGCACAACCGCGCGAGGCCGGCCGACAGATTCAATTTTCACTTCACTTGATCAACCACGGTAAATCGGCGCGCCGCTCGGGGAGGCCACTGCGCCGCCATCGACGAAGATCTCCTGGCCCTGGATGTGCGCGGCATCATCGGAGGCAAGGAACAGCACCGTCTTCGAAATGTGATCTGGTTCACCAATGCGCCCCAGCGGCGTCGACAGCGCAATGCGCTTCTCGAATGCTTTCTCCGCTTCAGGCGTTGCGATTGCCGCGCCCCAGATCGGCGTGCGGATCGCGCCGGGCGCAACGACGTTGACGCGGATGCCGCGCGGCGACAGTTCCGAAGCCATGATGCGCGCCATCGCGCGCACGCCGGCCTTGGCCGCGCCATAGGCGGAGTAGCCGGGAATGCCAAGCACGGAGATCACCGAGCCATTGAGGATGATCGAGGCGTTGTCGTTGAGATAAGGCAGCGCCGACTGCACCGTGAAGAACACGCCGGTGAGGTTGGTGCTGATGACCTTCTCGAAAACCTCGAGCGTCGCCGACCCCAGCGGCGTGCCGCCGGGAATGCCGGCATTGGCGAACACGATGTCGAGCTTGCCGAACTTGTCGGCGCCCTTCCTGATCGCAGCTTCCGTCGCCGCGATGTCGGTGGCATCAGCCGCGAGTGCAATCGCGTTCGGGCCAAGCTCTTTCGCCGCGGCCTCCAGCGTTTCCTTGTTGCGCCCCGTGACGATCACCTTGGCGCCCTCCGCCACGAACAGCTTTGCCGTCGCCAGTCCAATGCCGCTATTGCCGCCGGTAATGAGGGCCGTCTTGTTCTTCAGTCTCACGCTCGTCTCCAGTGGTTGCATAATGAAACTACATTGCCATCTAGAGCGCATGGTTTTATGATGCAACCACACAAGCGCGTGATCGACGCCGAAATCGTGCGAATGCGACAGGACGACAGACGATGGTGAAACGAACGAGCTTCGAAGGAGATTCCTGTCCGATCGCGCGGTCGCTGGAAGCGATCGGCGACTGGTGGTCGCTGCTGATCATCCGCGAGGCGCTGTTCGGCATCCGCCGCTTCGGCGAATTTCAGAGCAAGCTCGGCATGGCCAAGAACATCTTGTCCGCGCGGCTGCGGTCGCTGGTCGACCACGGCATTCTGGAAACAGCCCCCGCGTCGGACGGCAGTGCCTATCAGGAATATGTGCTGACGCCGAAGGGCCGCGGCGTCTTCCCGGTCCTCGTCGCGCTGCGCCAATGGAGCGAGGAGTTCGACGACCATCCCGAAGAGATCGCAACCATCCTGGTCGACCGCGAGAAAGGCCGCCCGGTGAAGAAGCTCGAAATGCGCGCCGAGGACGGCCGCCTGCTCAGCCCCGCAGACACCACGCTGAAGCTGCGGCCTGCGCCGCGACGGCGCTCGGCGTGATGCGGCAAGTCTGCTACGACACCGTCATTGCGAGCGGAGCGAAGCAATCCAGAATCTTTCCGCAGAGGCAGTCTGGATTGCTTCGCCGCGCTCGCAATGACGACGCGGGGCTTGTACAAAATACAGTCAGCGTCAAAGATGCCTGAATACCGCAACGTGGCACCGCCATGCCTCTGCTCGCCATCGTCTATTTCTCCATTCCGGCACCACCGAGAAGCTCGCGCATGCGGTAGCGCGTGGAGCGGATGGCGTGGCGGACGTCGCACTCTGTCGCATCACGGGCGATGACATCGTGTCCGGCCGCTTCCAGAATGAGAGCCTATTCGAAGCGATCGACCGCGCCAGCGCGGTCGCGTTCGGCAGCCCGACCTACATGGGCGGACCCGCGGCTCAATTCAAAGCATTCGCAGACGCGTCAAGCGACCGCTGGGGCCAACAGCGTTGGGCCAACAAGATCGCCGCCGGATTCACGACGGGCGCCTGCGCGAGCGGCGATCAACTGCACACGCTGACTTACTTTTCCATTCTGGCTGCGCAGCACGGCATGCTCTGGTGCGGACTGGATATCCCGGGCGGGGAGGATCCGGGCGGCCGTAATCGCTTGGGCAGCCAGCTCGGCCTTGCGACGCATCAGGTCGACGGCGCGCTGCCTCGGGGCGACCTCAGCACGGCCGAATATCTGGGCCAGCGATTGGCTCGGTCGGCTGGCCGCAACGGCTGACCACCCCGTCATGCGAGCGTAGCGCAGCAATCCCGAGTCTTTGACGACGTTGATGCAGAGCGCCACAATCTCTCACCGTCACGCTGAGGTGCTCGCCTCTTCGGCGAGCCTCGAAGGGCGACGGCCCGGCCGTTCATCCTTCGTGGCTCCCGGCGCGATGCTCCGCATCGTGCCGCTCGCACCTCCAGCGACGAGCGCCGTGCGCTCGCGCGGGGATGACGGGACTACAAATCGGGCCCACCCTCACGACAGCTTGCGCTTGCTCCGCAGGCGCAAATGCTCGTCGGCCTCCAGCTTGGTCATCCCCAGGAGATAATGCAGCACGTCGAGCTTGTGGCGCTCGGCGAGTTTGCGCAAAGCGCCGGCCTGCTCCGAGATGAAGGCGACCGCCTCATCGGCCCCGCCTTCCCCCGGTTCCTCGTTGCGCGTGCGTGTCGGCGCGCGTGATGCGGCGCGCGCCCGTTTCCTTCCCGGCTTCGTCACCCGACCCCACCCCGAATCCCTGCCCCGGAGGAACTTTACGCCGATCCTGCGCAACTCCAAGGTGGTATTTTGCAACTTTCTCGATATGAAACTTTTCCCATTCGGAACGCTCTCAACACCCCTCGATTTGACAGGGACCGCCTCACCACCCATGTTCGGATCGAAACGGCCGACCCGAGTCCTTTCGTCTTCGGCCCAAGATTTTCCCGTAAGTCACTGGAACTACATGAATATCGTCATTGTGGAGTCGCCGGCGAAAGCCAAGACGATCAACAAATATCTGGGCTCGTCCTACGAGGTTCTGGCCTCGTTCGGCCATGTCCGCGATCTCCCCGCGAAGAACGGCTCCGTCGATCCCGACGCCAACTTCAAGATGATCTGGGAGGTCGACCCCAAGGCGGCCGGCCGGCTCAACGATATCGCCAAATCCCTGAAGGGCGCCGACCGCCTGATTCTCGCCACCGACCCTGATCGCGAGGGCGAGGCCATCTCCTGGCACGTGCTGGAGGTGATGAAGGAGAAGCGCGCGCTGAAGGATCAGAAGATCGAGCGCGTGGTGTTCAACGCCATCACCAAGCAGGCGGTCTCGGAGGCGATGAAGAACCCGCGCGAGATCGACGGTGCGCTGGTCGACGCCTATATGGCGCGCCGTGCGCTGGACTATCTCGTCGGCTTCACCCTCTCCCCCGTGCTGTGGCGCAAGCTGCCGGGCGCCCGCTCGGCCGGCCGCGTGCAGTCGGTGGCGCTGCGCCTCGTCTGCGACCGCGAGCTCGAGATCGAGAAGTTCGTGCCGCGCGAATACTGGTCGCTGATCGCGACCCTGCTCACCCCGCGCGGCGATGCCTTCGAGGCGCGCCTCGTCGGCGCCGACGGCAAGAAGATCCAGCGTCTGGACATCGGCACCGGTGCGGAAGCCGAGGACTTCAAGAAGGCGCTGGAACTGGCGAGCTACGCCGTCACCGCGGTGGACGCCAAGCCGGCCCGCCGCAATCCGCAGGCGCCCTTCACCACCTCGACGCTGCAGCAGGAAGCCAGCCGCAAATACGGCTTTGCGCCGGCGCACACCATGCGCATCGCCCAGCGCCTCTATGAAGGCATCGACATCGGCGGCGAGACCACCGGACTCATTACTTATATGCGTACCGACGGCGTGCAGATCGCCCCCGAGGCGATCACCCAGGCGCGCAAGGTGATCGGCGAAGATTACGGCAACGCCTATGTGCCGGACGCCCCGCGCCAGTACCAGGCCAAGGCCAAGAACGCCCAGGAAGCGCACGAGGCGATCCGTCCGACTGACCTCTCCCGCCGCCCCGACAGCATGAGCCGCAAGCTCGATGCCGACCAGGCCAGGCTCTATGAGCTGATCTGGAAGCGCACCATTGCGAGCCAGATGGAATCGGCCGAGCTGGAGCGCACCACGGTCGACATCACCGCGAAGGCCGGCGCCCGCACGCTGGAACTGCGTGCAACCGGCCAGGTCGTCAAGTTCGACGGCTTCCTCGCCCTCTATCAGGAAGGCCGCGACGACGAGGAGGACGAAGACTCCCGCCGTCTGCCCGCGATGAGCCCGAACGACGCGCTGAAGCGGCAGTCGCTCGCCGTTACCCAGCATTTCACCGAGCCGCCGCCGCGTTTCTCGGAAGCATCCCTTGTCAAGCGGATGGAAGAGCTCGGTATCGGCCGGCCCTCGACCTATGCCTCGATCCTTCAGGTCCTCAAGGACCGCGGCTACGTCAAGCTGGAGAAGAAGCGCCTGCACGGCGAGGACAAGGGCCGCGTCGTGGTCGCGTTCCTCGAAAGCTTCTTCGCCCGCTACGTCGAATACGACTTCACGGCCAGCCTCGAAGAGCAGCTCGACCGCATCTCCAACAACGAGATCTCCTGGCAGCAGGTGCTGAAGGATTTCTGGACCGGCTTCATCGGCGCCGTCGACGACATCAAGGATCTGCGTGTCGCGCAGGTGCTCGACGTGCTCGACGACATGCTGGGCCAGCACATCTATCCGCCTCGCGCGGACGGTGGCGATATCAGGCAGTGCCCGAGCTGCGGCAACGGCCGGCTGAACCTGAAGGCCGGCAAGTTCGGCGCCTTCGTCGGCTGCTCGAACTATCCGGAATGCCGCTACACCCGCCAGCTCGCCGCCGACAGCGAGACCACCGCCGACCGTTCGCTCGGCCAGGACCCCGATACGGGTCGCGATGTCTGGGTCAAGGCCGGCCGCTTCGGCCCCTATATCCAGCTCGGCGAGCAGAAGGATTATGAGGAAGGCGAGAAGCCGAAGCGCGCAGGCATCCCGAAGGGCACCTCGCCCGGCGATGTCGACCTCGAGCTTGCGCTGAAGCTGTTGTCGCTGCCGCGCGAGATCGGCAAGCATCCGGAGACCGGCCAGCCGATCACGGCAGGCCTCGGCCGCTTCGGGCCGTTCGTGAAGCACGAGAAGACCTATGCGAGCCTGGAGGCCGGCGACGAAGTCTTCGACATCGGCCTTAACCGCGCCGTGACGCTGATCGCGGAAAAGGCCGCCAAGGGCCCGAGCCGCCGCTTCGGCGCCGATCCCGGCAAGGCGATCGGCGATCACCCCTCGCTCGGCACCGTCACGGTGAAGGCCGGCCGCTATGGCCCCTATGTCAGCGCGGGCGGCGTCAACGCGACGATTCCTGCCGAGATCGAGAAGGACGCCATCACGCTGCCGCAGGCGATTGCGCTGCTCGATGAACGCGCCGCCAAGGGCGGCGGCAAGGCCAAGGCCGCCAAGAAGGCGAAGCCGGCCAAGGCAGCCAAATCCGCCGACGGCGAGGACGCAACGCCGAAGAAGAAACCGGCCGCGAAGAAAGCCGCGGCCAAATCGAAAACCGAATCCACCAGCAAGGCGCGCGCTGCCGTGTCGTCGACCGCCAAAACGTCGCCGACCAAGACAGCCACCGCCAAGGCTCCGGCCAAGAAGAGTGCCGGCAAGAATTAGATCAAGAATTAGAGGTTAAGTGAAACGCAAGCATGACCATGGCTTTCCCGACAGGCAAGCCATCGTCGCCTTCATCAAGGCAAATCACGGAAAGGTCGGAACCCGCGAAATTGCGCGCGAGTTCGGCCTGAAGAACGCCGATCGCGTCGAGCTCAAGCGCATGCTGCGCGAGCTCGCCGACGACGGGATCATCAAGAAAAAACGCCACACTGTGTCCGAGCCGGACGCGCTCCCGCCGACGCTGCTCGCCGACATCACCGGCCGCGACAGCGACGGCGAGCTGATCGCCTCCCCCGCCGAATGGGACGAGGTCGAGAGCGGCGAGCCGCCAAAAATTCTCATTGAGATGCCGCGCCGGGCCAAGCCCGGCACCGCCGCCGGCGTCGGCGACCGCGCGCTGCTGCGCGTCGAACGCACCGACGAGGACGAAGGCCCGGCCTATCGCGGCCGCATCATCAAGGTCATCGACAAGGCCAAAAGCCGCATCCTCGGCGTGTTTCGCAGCCTGCCCGAAGGCGGCGGCCGGCTCGTCCCCGTCGACAAGAAGTTCGCCGACCGCGAGCTGAACATCGCCAGGACCGATACATCAGGCGCGCAGGACGGCGATCTCGTCAGCGTCGATATTGTCCGCACCCGCGGCTTTGGCCTCGCCTCCGGCCGGGTCAAGGAGAAGCTCGGCTCGGTCAAGTCGGAGAAAGCGATTAGCCTGATCGCGATCTACGCCCACGAGATCCCCCTGCAATTCTCCTCCGCCGCCGAGCGCGAGGCGGAAGCGGCAGAACCTGCGAACCTTAGGGGACGCGAGGACTGGCGCGACGTCCCGCTCGTCACCATCGATCCGCCCGACGCCAAGGATCACGACGACGCGGTGCATGCGCAAGCCGACGACGATCCCAACAACAAAGGCGGCTTCATCGTCAACGTCGCCATCGCCGATGTCAGCTTCTACGTCCGGCCGGGCACCGCGCTCGACCGCGACGCGCTCGATCGCGGCAACTCGGTCTATTTCCCCGACCGCGTCGTGCCGATGCTGCCCGAGCGCATCTCCAACAATCTCTGCTCGCTGGTGCCAGGCGAGCCGCGCGGCGCGCTCGCGGTGCGCATGGTGATCGGCCCCGATGGTCGCAAGCGCTCGCACAGTTTTCATCGCATCCTGATGCGCTCGGCGGCGAAGCTGAACTACGCGCAGGCGCAGGCCGCGATCGACGGCCGCACCGATGACACCACCGGTCCCCTGCTCGATCCGATCCTGAGGCCGCTCTACGCCGCCTACGCCTGCGTCAAGCGGGCCCGTGACGAGCGCGATCCGCTCAACCTCGATCTGCCCGAGCGCAAGATCCTGCTCAAGAGCGACGGCACGGTCGACCGCGTCGTCGTGCCTGAGCGTCTCGATGCGCACAAGCTGATCGAGGAGTTCATGATCCTCGCCAACGTCGCCGCGGCCGAGATGCTGGAGAAGAAATCGCTCCCGCTGATCTACCGCGTGCATGACGAGCCGACGCTGGAGAAGGTCCATGCGCTGGCGGAGTTCCTGGAGACGCTCGACGTCCCCTTCACCAAATCAGGCGCGCTGCGCCCCACCCTGTTCAACCGCGTGCTGGCCCAGCTCGAAGGCCACGACTATTACCCGCTGGTCAGCGAGGTGGTGCTGCGCGCGCAGGCGCAGGCGGAATATTCCTCGGAGAATTACGGTCATTTCGGCCTGAATTTGCGCCGTTACGCGCATTTCACCTCGCCGATCCGCCGCTATGCCGACCTTGTCGTGCACCGCGCGCTGGTCCGCGCGCTCGGCCTCGGCGAGGGCGCCCTGCTCGACAGCGAGACGCCGGAGAGCCTCGGCGAGGTCGCCGCGCATATTTCGCTGACCGAGCGGCGCGCGATGAAGGCCGAGCGCGAGACCGTCGACCGCCTGATCGCCCATCACCTCGCCGACCGCATCGGCGCGAGCTTCCAGGGCCGCGTCTCCGGCGTCACCCGCGCCGGCCTGTTCGTGAAGCTCTCCGAGACCGGCGCCGACGGCCTGATCCCGATCCGATCCCTCGGCACGGAATATTTCAACTATGACGAGGGCCGTCACGCGCTGGTCGGCACCCGCAGCGGCACCATGTATCAGCTCGGTGATGTCGTCGACGTCCGCCTGATCGAGGCGGCGCCCATCGCCGGCGCGCTGCGTTTCGAGCTGCTGTCCTCGGACAGCGAGAGCGGCCCACGCGAGCGGCGGCCGTTCCGCGCCCAGCGCAAATCCGCCAAGGCGCATCCCGGCCGCAGCCCGGAGAGAAAACGCAAGCCGGAGAAGCAAAAATCCGGCAAGGGCAAGAAGCAAAGAAAGAACAAGGGCAAAAGCAAGAAGGGCAAGGCGTGGTGACGATGAGCACGGCCCCGAAGATCTGGACGCGCGAGACCGGTCTCGTCGAGAAGCGCGACGTCTGGACCGCAATGAAGCGCGGCTTTCGCAGCCGCTGCCCGCGCTGCGGCCAAGGCAAGCTGTTCCGCGCCTTCCTGAAGACAGCTGACAATTGCAGCGCATGCGGCCTCGATTTCACGCCGCACCGCGCCGACGACCTGCCCGCCTATCTCGTCATCGTCATCGTCGGCCACGTTACCGTGCCGGCGATTCTCTGGATCGAGACCAATTACACGACGCCGATCTGGCTGACCTTCGTGGCCTATCTGCCCTTCACGTTCTTTGCCTCGCTCGGTCTGCTCCAGCCGGTGAAGGGAGCTGTGGTCGGCTTGCAATGGGCTCTGCGCATGCACGGGTTTGACGAGAACCCTCCGGATGGTATTCCGCCGGTGTAAGCAAATAAGCAAGAAGCAGTTTGGGTGAGGACATGACCGATACGGCGCAGGCGGCCGAGAAGGCAAAGGTTCACGACGAGAAGGAAGCCGACCACCATCCCTATTTCCGCCCGCGCGATGCGGCGACGCTGATCCTGGTCGATCGCAGCGGCACCATTCCGAAGGTGCTGGTCGGCAAGCGCCACGACAAGGTGGTGTTCATGCCCGGAAAATTCGTCTTCCCCGGCGGCCGCGTCGACAAGGACGATCATCGCGTGCCGTGTGCGGCCCCCATCACCGCGGAGCTGGAAGCCAACCTCGCCAAGGGCAGCCCGAAGACGCCGGCCTCGCGCGCGAAATCGCTGGCGATCGCCGCGATCCGCGAAGCCTGTGAGGAGACCGGCCTCTGCCTCGGGCGCAAGGTCGAGGGCAAGGCGAGGCTCGAAGGTCCGTGGAAGCCATTCGCGGATGCAGGCCTGCTGCCCGATCCCTCCAGCCTGTTCTTGATCGCACGTGCGATCACCCCGCCCGGCCGCGTCAAGCGCTTCGACACGCGCTTCTTCACCGCCGATGCCTCCGCGATCACCCACCGCGTCGAGGGCGTCATCCACGCCGATGCGGAGCTGGTCGAGCTGGTCTGGGTCGAGCTCGGCTCGAAGCCGCTCGCCGAACTGCATCCGATGACCCGCAACGTGCTCAACGAGCTCGACACCCGCCTTGCCATCGGCCCGCTGCGCCACGACGCGCCTGTGCCGTTCTTCCATTTCTACGGCGGCAAGATGCAGAAGGATATTTTAAGCTAGGGGCTGTTCCGTGTCATTCCGGGGCGCGCGCCCCGGAATGACAGACCGACTTAGTCGGCGTCCGGCTCGGTGCCGACATAGTCACGCGCCGGCAGCTTGAGCACACGGCCGATTTCGCCGGCCAGCCTGTCGGCGTCGTCACGCTTCGTGAAGCTCATCAGGTTGATTGGTTCGGTACCCTTGTTGCCGCACAGATTGACGTCATAGGCCGTCAGCTCCGGATCGTAGTCTTCCGTGATGCTGATGAAATGGTAGTCGGCGAGATCGCGGTGCTTGCGAAAATTCAACGGGCCGAACTGGCTGGTGATGACGATCTGGCGCAGCGTCTCGTTCAGCACGACGAAGGTGCGGAAGGTCAGCAGGATCAGTCCCGGGATGCCGACGAGCAGGCCGAGACCGGTGAACACCAGCACCGGCACGAGATCGTCGGCGAGTCGGCCGAAGCCGGAAAAATCCTGGCGCAGGCCGAGCGCGACATTCCACAGGAGATAGCCGCTCGCCGCCAGCAGCGGCAACGACAGCAGCCGGCCGACCCAGGGCATGGGCCGATCTATGCGGACCATGCCGCCATCCACTGTCATTGCGCCGGCCATGTCGGGTCTCCTTGCGAGGTTATGGCTTGGTCGGGGCTAGGAGCGGATTGGTTCGAACAGGCGCGCCCGCCGCGTCGCGACCGGCCTCCCTTTCGTCACGATGCGCCGGTGCCGTTCTTGCATTTCCATGGCGGCAAGATGCGACGAGATGTGCTAGGTGAGGGAAAAGGCGCTTAAACGACTGGAGGGTCGGATGACGCGGTTCGCAAGGCCTCTGCTCGCTTCCGTCGCGTTGTGCAGCCTGCTCTCGCTGCCTGCCCATGCAGAGCTCGACGTCGCCAGATTGAAGCAAACGATCGAGACTTCCTTCGAGAGCGACTATCCGAAGCTCGACGCACTCTACAAGGACATCCACGCCCATCCCGAGATCGCCTTCCAGGAAGAGAAAACCGCGGCGAAACTCGCCGCCGAGATGCGCGCGATCGGTTTTGAGGTCACCGAGCACGTCGGCAAGACCGGTGTTGTCGCCATCTACAGGAACGGCGACGGCCCCACCATCATGGTTCGCACCGAGCTCGATGCGCTGCCGATGGAGGAGAAGACCGGCCTGCCCTATGCCAGCCGCGACAAGCAGATCTGGCAGGGCCGCGAGACATTCGTCGCCCATAGCTGCGGCCATGACATCCACATGGCGAGCTGGGTCGGCACGGCCAAGACCCTGGTCGGCATCAAGGACCAGTGGCACGGTACGCTGATGTTCATCGCGCAGCCCGCCGAGGAAGAGGTCGCGGGCGCAAGGGCGATGATCGACGATGGCCTGTTCACCCGCTTTCCGAAGCCCGATGTGGGATTTGCCCTGCACGATGGCAGTGGAGCCTATGGCTCGGTGACCTACAGGGTCGGGGTCGGATCGTCGAATGTCGACGGTCTCTTCATCAGATTCCTTGGCCGCGGCGGCCATGGCGCAATACCGCAGGTGACCATCGATCCCGTCATGATGGCATCCCGCTTCGTCGTCGACGTGCAGAGCGTGATCAGCCGCGAGAAGGACCCGACCGAATTCGGCCTCGTCACCATCGGCGCGATCCACGCCGGCACCGCCGGCAACATCATTCCCGACGAGGCCAGGGTGATCGGCACGATCCGCAGCTTCAAGCCGCAGGTGCGCGCCAGGATGCTGGCGGGGATCGAGCGGACGGCGAAGGCGGTGGCTGCGATGGCGGATGCGCCTGCGCCCGAAATCCATCTCGACGAGGGGACCAAGGCGGTGGTGAACGATGCCGCCGTGGTCGGCCAGGCCGAGCGGGTGCTGAAAGCGGCCTTCGGCGACAAGTTCAATGTCAGTCCTGCGAACACGACCAGCGAGGACTATTCGGAATATGTCAACGCCGGCGTGCCTTCGATGTTCTTCAACATCGGCGTCTATGAGCCCGACCGCGTTGCCGCCGCGCGTAACGGCAGCGGCCCGCCGCTTCCCGGCAACCACTCGCCGCAATTCGCCCCGGTGCCGAAACCGACCATCCAGACCGGCGTCACCGCGATGACGCTCGCCGTGCTGAGCGCCTTCGATCAAAGGGCGCGGGGGCAGTAGTCCCCCTCGCTCGGCGCCTGCGGCTTGATGGCTTCTCAGATGCGCAATCGCGCATCATAGCTTGCCACTACGCAGCGCCCCGGAATGACGCGAACGTGCTGAGAGTTGATCGAAAAACGAAAAATTCTTCCCAGCCTTCCCAATGGCAGAGTTCCGCCGCGTCCCTATGTCTTTGCGAACGACACCCAGAACGGATACGGGGCGATGGCACAACGGCAACTCAAGCTTGGCGCGTTCATGCGCCCGATCAGCATCCACACCGGCGCCTGGCGCTATCCCGGGGCCTGGCCCGACGCCAATTTCAATTTCGGCCACATCAAGACGCTGATCCAAAAGCTCGAGGCCGGCAAGTTCGACGCCTTTTTCATGGCCGATCACTTGGCCGTCTTGAACATGCCGATCAACGCGCTCAAGCGCAGCCACACCGTGACCTCGTTCGAGCCGTTCACGCTGCTGTCGGCGCTCTCTGCCGTCACCGAGCGGATCGGCCTGATCGCGACCGGCTCGACCACGTTTGACGAGCCCTATCATGTCGCGCGCCGCTTCGCCTCGCTCGACCATCTCAGCGGCGGCCGCGCCGGCTGGAACATCGTCACCACCTCGAACCCGGACGCGGCGCTGAATTTCGGCCTCGACGACCACATGGAGCACGCCGAGCGCTACAAGCGTGCCCGCGAGTTTTACGACGTCGTCACGGGCCTCTGGGATTCTTTCGCCGACGATGCCTTCGTGCGCGATGTGGAATCCGGCCTGTTCTTCGATCCCGCAAAGATGCACACGCTCGACCACAACGGCAAATATCTGAAGGTGCGCGGTCCCCTCAACATCGCCCGCCCCGTGCAGGGCTGGCCCGTGATCGTGCAGGCCGGCGCGTCGGAAGACGGCAAGCAGGTCGCGGCCGAAACCGCCGAAGCCGTGTTCACCGGCGGCGGCAGCCTCGCCGACGGACAGAAGCTCTATGCGGACATCAAGGGCCGCATGGAGAAGGTCGGCCGCGACCCCGAGCACCTCAAGATCCTGCCCGGCGCCTTCGTCGTGGTCGGCGACAGCGTCGATGAAGCCAAGGAGAAGCGCGCGCTGCTCGACAGCCGCGTGCATTACGACAGCGCCATCGCTTCGCTCTCGGTCATCCTCGGCACCGACGCCTCCGGCTTCGATCCCGATGGCCCCCTGCCCGAGATCCCCGAGACCAACGCCAGCAAGAGCGGCCGTCAGCGCATGGTCGATCTCGCCGCTCGCGACAAGCTCACCGTGCGCCAGCTCGCCCAGCGCGTCGGCGGCTATGGCGGGCTGTCGTTCGTCGGCACGGCGAAAACCATTGCCGACCAGATGGAGGAATGGCTGGTCGGGCGCGGCTCCGACGGCTTCAACATCATGTTCCCGTTCCTGCCCGCCGGCCTCGACGATTTCGTCGACAAGGTGGTCCCGGAGCTGCAGCGGCGCGGGATTTTCCGGAAAGAGTATGAAGGGGCCACTTTGAGAGAGAATCTCGGCCTTCCCCGGCCGAAAAACCGGTTCTTCGAGGCTTAATGGGCCCGATTTGAGTGGTTTTCCAGGTGTAAAACCTTGACATCAGGCGGTTTCTGGCTACGTTGGCCAACGCGGGCCGTTTGGCCGGCTCCAGATTCCCCAATTTTCTGAGGTTCAGAACATGGCCAAAGCGGTCACCATCAAGGTCAAGCTCGTGTCCTCGGCTGACACCGGCTTCTACTACGTCGCCAAGAAGAATTCGCGCACCATGACCGACAAGCTGGTCAAGAAGAAGTACGACCCGGTCGCGCGCAAGCACGTCGAATTCCGCGAAGCCAAGATCAAGTAAGATCGCGGAATAAGCTGAAAGACTTTTGACGGGGCCTCACGGCCCCGTTTTTATTTGCGGCCGTTTTTATTTGCGGTCGATGGTCGTAGCCTTCGCGTCCATGATCGCAGCCCTGAACGAGGAACATGTCGGTGGCTACTCGGTCGCTTATGGCCGCGACGATGTCTATTTCCCGGTCTACGTCACGGCGGCGCTGGCCGCGATCTTCTGCACGGCCGCGTTTCTCACCGGTGCATTCTACTGGCTTGTGCTCGCGGCGCTCGCGGCCGGGTTCACCTACTACAACATTCCACTGCTCGAGACCGGCCGGCCCACGATCGGCGCGAACCAGTACGGCATCTTCGTCCAGGCCTTCGGCCTGATCCGGTGGCGCGCCATCGAGCGCATCGATCTTGTCGAGATCGCCGAGCGCGCCATGACGGTGCATGAACTCCAGATCGTGCTGAACGCGCCGCTCACCAGCGCGCTCGTGGCCGACTGGCGCAAGCAGCCGTCTTGGCGCTGGCTGATGCGCCTGCCCTGGCGAATGAGCCACACCAACATGGTGCGGATCAATGTCGAGCCGTTCGATCAGCCGCCGGACACGATCCATCGCACCTTCCTGCGGATGTGGCGCTACTACCGCAGCTGAGCCTCACGTCCGCTGCACGAGGTGCGTATAGGCCTCTGCCCTCATGCCGTAAGTCCATGCGACCGCTTCGCGCGGCGTGTGCAGATTGGCCGGCACCTGGAGGAAGAAATGCCTGCGCGCGCCGTCCGGCTCGGGCGTGGCGTTGACGACCTCCACGGCGGCCCAGGCGTCCGCAGCGAGCCAGTTGCGGCGCCACAGGATTCCGGTCTCGTCCTCGGCCACGCGCGTGGCGCCGCCGAGCGCGACGTATCGCGCCGGCGTCATGATCTCGATCATGCAGCGGCGGACCTGGACGTCGATCTGGTCGTCGATCGCAGCGAGCGTGATCCGGTCCTGCTGCTCGATGATCCAGCGGGGCACCTCGACCCCGCGCCAGGCCCAGATCGACCAGCCGTCGGGATAACGCAGCGCCGGACCGCTGGCGTGATGTAGCCGATCGCGTGCATCAGCGCATAGCATGTTCGGTCGCTCCGCGAGCCAGCAGCTGTGCTCGTGCGGCAGCAGCCAGCCCGCGCTCGTCGCGAGTTGCATCAGGCCGCGCAGCGGCTCGGCCTCGGCGTGCAAACCGAGGACCTCGCGGAGATAGTCGTACGCACCCAGCCACGACAGATCGTGCGACCCCGCCGCGCAGCTCGAAAAGCTCCGCGGGGCGGTGAGCGCCTGCAGCACGCCGGCGAGCGACAGACCGGTTCGGCGCAGCTGGCCCAGCACGGACAGGTTCTGCTCCGGCACGTTCCGTATCACCGCCTCGGCCGCAGCAGTGACCAGCGTGTCGGCGGGATTGACTGCGCTGTCGACCGCGGCAAGCACCTTCCGGTGAATCCGCGCCTCGATTTGAGAAACGATTTGACGGCGAAGCCGATCGACGAGCTGAAAGCGCACATTGCGGCCGTCATCGCGCGACACGGCAAGCCCGGCCAACGCCTGCGGACCATCGCACCAGACGATGCGGGCCGGCGGCGCCAGCCTCGCGGCACGATAGGCCAGCCGCACGCCCTGCTCCGCGGCGTCGCGATCGGCAGGCGCGGTCGAGCGTCGGACCGCTCTCCACCGCGCACGGTAATCGCCCAACGCCGCCGTCTGCCCGACAGACAGCGCCTGCTCAGTCGGCGAGGACGCGCGCATCTCGCGGCCCGAGCTCACGCTGGCGGCGCACCCGATAGGTCCCGCGCAGCAGCGTCAACGGCGCATGCTCCTGATGCGTCACCCGCGCATAGGCCGAGGCGATCAGGAGATGCCCGAGATAGAGCCCGGCCGGAATGTCACGCGCCAGATCGTCGTCGCGAAACAGTGTCACGCGCTCGCGAATGGCATGACAATGTCCGGTGGCCTCGCCCTCCAGCAGGACCAGCGGCCCACCTTCGGCGGTCTCCGTGAGCGTTCCCGATGGCGCGACATCGGACACCCGCTCGATCAGCAGGTCACCTTGCGCAAAGATCTCGGTCATCGTGCCTTCTCCCTTGCCGGCGCATCCGTGCGAACCGCGGATGGCCGGGTTGGTTCAACATCGCTATCGACGGTCTAAAGCGTGATGAGATTGGGATGAATCGTCATCGCGCTTTAGGTTATTGTTTTGAGCATGATCTCCGAGCAAACGCGTTCCGCGTTTGTCGCGAGGGAAAACCGCTGCACACTTTTCCGGATCATGCTCTAGTGCACGACCTCGCCATGCAGTGCGAGGTCCAGACCGTCGCGCTCCATATCCTCCGACACCCGCAAGCCGACGAACAGCTTGATCACGTACAGGATGATCAAGCTGACGACGGCGTCATAGACAAAGACCGTGGCGACGCCGATGCACTGGTTGACGAACTGGATCGGGTTTCCCTCCAGCGCGCCCGCGGTGCCGCCATATTGCTCGACGGCGAAGATGCCGGTAAGCAATGCGCCGACGATGCCGCCGACGGCGTGCACACCGAAGCAGTCGAGCGCATCGTCATAGCTGAACATGGCCTTCAGCCCGGTGCATCCCCAGTAGCAGAGGACACCGGCCGCGATCCCGATCACGAAGGCCCCCACCGGGCTGACGAAACCGGACGCCGGCGTGATGGCGACGAGGCCCGCGACCGCACCCGAGCAGATGCCGACGACCGTCGGCTTGCCCTTGAGCGACCACTCCACGAGCATCCACGTGAAGCCGGCGACCGCGGTTGCGATCTGCGTCACCAGCATCGCCATGCCGGCCTGCATGCCTGCCGTCACCGCGGAGCCTGCGTTGAAGCCGAACCAGCCGACCCAGAGCAGCGAGGCGCCGATGAAGGTCAGCACCATGTTGTGGGCCGGTCCCGTCTCCTTGCGCCTGCCGAGCATGATGGCGCACATCAGGCCCGCCACGCCGGCATTGATATGCACGACGGTCCCGCCCGCGAAATCCAGCACCCTGACCCAGGCGGCGTCATTGCCGGAAGCGAAGATTCCGTCGGGGCCCCAGACCCAATGCGCGACCGGCGCATAGACGAAGATCGCCCACAGGCCGATGAACCAGAGCATCGCGGAGAACTTCATCCGCTCGGCGAAGGCGCCTGCGATCAGCGCCGGCGTGATGATCGCAAACGTCATCTGGAAGCAGATGTAGACGCTTTCGGGAATCGTCGCCGCGAGCGGATTGGGATTGCCGATCCCACCCTTGCCGATGTCGCTAAGAATGTCCCTCAGGAACATGCGGTCCAGCCCCCCGACGAACGGCGTGCCGGCGCGGAATGCCAGGCTGTAGGTCAGGATCGCGAACAAGATCGTGACCAGGCAGGTCACCGCAAAGCTCGTCATCACGGTGTCGCCGACATTCTTCTTGCGCACCATGCCGCCATAGAACAACCCGAGCCCCGGCACCGTCATCATCAGCACCAGCGCGACGGAGGTGAGCATCCAGGCGGTGTCGCCGGGATTGGGCGTGCACTTCTCGAGGATCTTGCCGCCGCAGGCCGGCGGGCCCGCATCCTCCGCCAAGGCAACGTCGCTGAGGACGAGGTAGAAAAGTGCCATTCCGAGCAACGCGACCGCCAGCGTCAGCAGCCTTTGGCGCGTCGATGCTTTTGATTCCATCACCATCCTCCCAAGTCGCAAGAGATGTCTTCCGGCCGTGGCTTTGACTGGAACCGTCGAGATGAACGTTTGCGCCGGCGCGACGCGCTAGCGTGATCAGCTCGGATTTTTGGGACACAATGATCAGGACTCGGCGCGATGAGGTCGTCGAGCGTCGATGGCTGGAGACTGGCGGCGACCAGCCTCATGGCTTATCGGCCTTTCCCTTGTCGCCAGATCGGAAAGCGTCAAAGACGATTCCAATTCCTGGTCAAAAACATGCAAGATTTGCGCCATCGACGCGATTTCAATCACCCCGCTGAACGCGCTGCGATTTCCATTTGCTGCCTTGCCACAAGCCCGATGCGTGCTGCTTCATACAGCAGCGTCTCGCCCAATGAATGAGCAGATGCTGACGATGCCTACATCGTTCGCAACAGCGGCGGCGCTGTCGGCCTGATCAGCGCAGACGCGATCTGCACGATGCCGGCCGCGCGCCCCCACCTCCCGCAGGCGCTGGCCGCTGGCAGCCGACGGTCGCGCGCAAGCACGTCGAATTCCGCGAAGCCAAGATCAAGTAAGATCGCGGACGCTGAAGAGATTTTGCGGGCCCTTTCGGGCCCCGTTTGATTTTGCCTCTCTCTGGCTCAGCAACGCACCGCTGAAGAAGCGCTACGCTTCGTCCGGAGCACGAGACTGAATTCATCCGCTACCCTTTCTCCGCGCCGTCATTGCGAGTCACCGGGCCCACGCAAAGCGCGGCCCGATGACAGCTCCGCGAAGCAATCCGGGGTGCCTCCTGCGGAACGACTCTGGATCGCTTCGTCGCAAGCGCTCTTCGCAATGAAGGCCTGCAGAGACCTTTCGCCGAACGCAAACTTCTCGGCTGCTTTGAGTGCGTCAGCGTTTCTCTCGGCTGTGCCGATGGCGCGTTTATCACCAGGCATCTCCTCAACCCCTGATTGCTCAGCCTCAAATGTATGTTACCGTGCACTTACCGGGAGGGCATTCCGTCCCGGATTTGGAAGGACATGGTCATGAGATTTTCATCAAGCCTTGTCGTGCCTTCAACCGTCGCTGCCTTGTCAACCGTCTTGCTGTGCGCTCCGGCAGCATCGCAAATCCCAACAGGCTCCGCCGCCACTCTTCCTTCTGTTACGGTCGATGCGCCGAAGCAGGCGGCAAGGCCGCATAGACAGGAGCCAGCGGCAACGACCGGGGCATCATCGCGCCGGACTGCATCGACCGCTCAAACGTCGTCTTCAGGCACACGGACGCCTTCCTATGCGCCGGGTTCGGTGATGGGGAGGATTGCCGGCCTCGAGGCACGCGCCAGCAGCTGCAACGGTGGCTGTGCATCAAGCTTCCCACACGGCAAAGAGCCCTGGATTGGATGCAGCGAGTCGGGCGGCGGTCTGAACTATGGGCCTTTCTCGCCAACGTGCCGAGACACCATCACTCATACATCCTACGAGAATTGCGTCGAGACGAAGGTGTTCCTGGGCGAGTTTCGCAACAGAGCCCACTGGTTTTGCAGCAGCCTGCAGGCCGGCAACAGGTTCAAGGTCGCCGACCTCAAGCGTCCGGGACGTCGCTAGTCCAAGCCTCTCGCAGGCTTGATCACGACAAGGCAGCCCGGCGTCCGCCGAACATCCTCAGCGGACGCTTGCGGCCGTGCGCCCCCGTGCCGGCTCTGATACTGGAGCGAGTGACTGCGACGGTCGGTTCAGCAACAGCAGCGCCGGCCGACCAAATGTGACCCACCTCAAAGAGCGTCGTGAGGGGATTCAATATCTCCAGCGGGATTGTTGCATGAACCTGGTCCATTCCCGTGAAAAGCCATTTGCCCCTGCTGGATCCGCTGCGCTTCGCAGCCGCGCTCGGAGTTGCTATTTTTCACCAGATGTTCTGGTCCTGGGCCTGGGCTTCGATCGGCGTCCCCGGTTTCGAGCGTACCGTCGCCGCCGATGTGTTGTACCCGTCCGCCGCGCCCTTCACATGGTTCGGCTGGGTCGGTGTCGAGATCTTCTTCGTCATCTCCGGCTTCGTCATCGCGAATTCCGCGAGCCAGTCTACGCCGGGCGCGTTTCTGCTTGGTCGCGCGCTCCGGCTTTATCCGGCGGTCTGGGTCTGCGCCACCGCGACCTTCCTCGTCCTGCTTCTGTTCGGGAGCGGACCGGCGTCCGAATTCATCCTGCCTTACATCCATGCCATGCTGATGGTACCGAAGGGCGTCACGGGTCAATGGCTTGACGAGGTCTATTGGACGCTGGCCGCCGAGACGGCGTTTTATGGCCTCGTGTTTTGCGCGATGCTCACGAAGAGGATCACCCTGCGGCACCTCGCCTTCGGTCTCACCATCTACAGCGCAGTGTTCAACGCCGTCGCGCTGCTCGTGCTGTCATGCACGACACCGTCCGAGCTGCCCTATCTGGTCATTCTGATGTTTCGGGTGCCGTGCGCAGCATTCCTGCTGACCCACGGCTGCTTCTTTGCGCTGGGGATCTGGCTGTTCATGTCCGCGAACAGGCAATTGACGGCGCACGAACAGATCGCCGTTGCAGTCACCTGTCTGTCGGGCGCCGTGGAAATCTACTTCTTCGCCTCCTTCTTCCTGACGTCCATCCCCGCCATCGCGGATCAATCAGCCCTTGTGCCGATCATGGTCTGGGCGGCTGCGGTGCTCCTGATTGCCCGAGCCGCGAACCGGAGCAGGCGCTTTGCGGGCACCACTTCCCCGGAAGCACCGGCTTATCTGAGAACGCTCGGACTGATCACCTATCCGCTCTATCTCACCCACAACGTCATAGGCTCGGCGATCATTCGCGCCTTGGTCGCGGCCGGCCTGGATGCCACTACGGCCGTATGGATCGCGCTGGGCATGCTGGTCCTGGTCTGCTGGTTCATCTGCGCGAAGATCGAGCCGGCCGTCAGAGGCGCGCTGATGCAAACGCTCGCGCATTTCGGCAGGCTGCCCCAAAGGCAACCCGCCTCCAGCCGCCCGACGTTGGCCCGCGGGCTGCGCCTTCCCCTGCCCGTCCCCGTGAAGGCGAACGTGATGGCGTCGTGGCCGCGATAAGCGTCCGCCCCACGCCGCCCGTGCGGGATTGATCACCCCCTTGGCGGCCTTCATTTGAATGATGACGGAACAAGTGGGACCGGACCAATCTAGGCCAAACACCTAAGAGAGACCAGCAGATGAGCACCTGCCCCGCATGTGGTCATGCATCAACTGCGAAATTGTTCGAAGTGACTGCAGATCAGGCCTCTCGATCCTTCGTCAATCCGCGCCAGTATCCAGCTCGCTCCCGGGAATTGACGCATTACCTGTCAAGTCTCTGGGGTCGTAGCACATGCGATGTCCGTAGATGCAGCGATTGTGGATTCGGTTTTGCAGATCCGTTCGTCGCAGGTGGCGCTGACTTCTATAATCTGGCCGCGCCGCATCCTTCCTATCCGACTACGAAATGGGAGTATGCAAGGACGATCGAAGAGCTCAACGGCATGACGACTGCCGGAAAAACCATCATCGATGTCGGTGCCGGGTTTGGGTATTTTCTCGATCTCGTCAGGGACAGGCTGTTCCACACGCCCGACATCCATGCCCTGGACTACAACCAGACAGCACTCCTCGCATTGCAGTCGAAAGGCTACAAGACCTTTTCGGTCGATCTGCGAGACGCTGCTTTCGACTCCCTGAAGGGAGCCTTCGACATGATCTTCATGTTTCAAGTCTTCGAGCACATGGACCGAGTGGATGACGTTTTCGCTCGATTGAAATATCTTCTAAAGCCGCAAGGCTCGGTCTTCATCGCCGTCCCCAATGACATCCGGACCTGCTATATGGAGCGCCACGGCTCGCGCCTGGACGTACCACCAAACCACATCGGCCGGTGGACGACGGCGGCGTTCGAAGCCCTCTGTCGACGACACGGCCTGCAATTGAGCAAGTGCGAGCACGAACCATTCAATCTCGCGACATTCCTGCAGCAAGACATCGTAGACAGCTTTCTATGCAAAGCGGAGAAGCCGGGTAGCGTGGGTGAATTCGTGCGTGGCCTGCCGCGGAGCAAAGCGCAGCGGATTACGCAGGCTTTGGTTGCACTTGCGCAGTCACCAACACGCTTACCGGCATGGGCATACGCCGCCAGGAATTCATCGAAGCTGGGGAGCGCACTCTGGGTGAAGATTGATAAAGGCTCGTAATGTGAGCCGCCCCCTTCACATCCCATTGACCGACCTGCGCTGAGCGCATGAAATACTGGATCCTGATTTCAAAGAGATCTTCCGGATTCAAACCAGAAGGTCATGATGCGCAGGTACGATGGCGTGATGCGAACCACTATTGCCGTGGTTGTTCGCATGTTCGTCCGTTGCGATAGGGAGCATTTTGGCGATCACCTCGAGGTCCGCTTGCTGACCGGGCGGAACGTGTCGATCGAGCGGGTCATCAAGTTTGCTGGGCGCGACGATCGCGACGAGAGCGGAAGGAGCGGCCTCGCTATCGAAGCGGAACACCTGTTCTTGATCTGCACCGCCTGTCGCGGACGCAACTTTGGCCGGCTGCGCGTCGTCAGATGCGATTGCAGCAGATCGCGCAGCGTGCTGCGAGTTGCCGCGTTCGGCGTTACCGTTGGTTGCAACGCTCGGATCGGCGACTTCGGCTGCTTCCGGCGTGTTCGCGGCGGTTGAGTGCCCCGAATTGCCGTGGTCCACGGCGACCTGTTCTTCCGTCTTCACTGCCGCTGCCGCACTCGCAGGATCGGAAGCCGGGGCGTGTTGCTCGGCCTCATCGCCGACGCCGGCCCCCGGTGTGAAGTCGGATTCGGTCGGCTCCGTTGCTACCGCCTTTGCAGGCCCAGGCTCCGAAGCGTGCTGCGAGTTACCGCATCCGGCGTTGCCGCCGGTTGCGACGCTCGGATCGACGATTTCGGCTACTTCCGGTGCGTTTGCGGAGGTTGGGTGCAGATCGTGCTCCGCGTTGCCGTGTTCCGCGGCGACCGGTTCTGTTGCCTTCACTGCCGCTGACGTCGCCGCACAGTCCGAAGCCGGAGCGTGATGCTCCGCGCCATCGCCGATGCCGTTGCCCGGCTTGGAATCAGCTTCAGTCGGCTCCGTGGCTGGCGCGTTTTCAGACCCTGGCTCCGACGTGTGCTGCGAGTTGCCGTGGCCCGCACTGGCGGCCGTCACGACGGTCGGATCGACCTCGCCTGCGTCAGGCGCGTTTGCGGAGTTTGAGTGCCCCGAGTTGCCGTGTTCCGCTCCGCTTGGTTCTGTCGTCTTCGCTGCCCCTCGCGCAGCGTCCGAAGCCGCAGCGGGATGCTCTGCCCCATTGCCGACGCCGTTGCCCGGCTTGAAGTCAGCTTCAGGCGATTCCGTCGCTGCCGCCTTTGCAGACCCTGGCTCCGACGTGTGCTCCGAGTTGCCGTGGCCCGCGCCGGCGGCCGCTACGACGCTCAATTCGACGTTCTCGCCTGCGTCCGGCGCCTTTGCGGAGTTTGAGTGCCCCGAGTTGCCGTGTTCCGCTCCGCCTGGTTCTGTCGTCTTCGCTGCCCCTCGCGCAGCGTCCGAAGCCGCAGCTTGATGCTCAGCCCCATTGCCGACGCCGTTGCCCGGCTTGAAGTCAGCTTCAGGCGATTCCGTCGCTGCCGCCTTTGCAGACCCTGGCTCCGACGTGTGCTCCGAGTTGCCCTGGCCCGCGCTGGCGGCCGTTACGACGCTCAATTCGACGTTCTCGCTTGCGTCCGGCGCGTTTGCGGAGTTTGAGTGCCCCGAGTTGCCGTGTTCGACAGCGCTTGAGTCTGCCTTCTTCGCTAACCCTCGCGGAACGTGCGAAGCCGCAGCGTGATGCTCGGCCCCATTGCCAACGCCGTTGCCCGGCTTGGAGTCAGCTTCAGTCGATTCCGTTGCTGCCGCCTTTGCAGACCCCTTCTCCGAAGCGTGCTGCGAATTGCCGTGGCCCGCAATCGCGGCAATTGCGACGCCCGGATCGTTCTCGGCCGCGCCCGGCGCGTTTGCAGAGTTTGAGTGCTCCGACTTGTCGTGTTCGGCTCCGCTTGAGTCTGCCTTCTTCGCTGCCCCTCGCGGAACGTTCGAAGCCGCAGCGTGATGCTCGGCGCCCTTACCCGGCTTGACGCCAGCCTCAGCCGATTCCGTGGCTGCCGCCTTTGCAGATCCCTTCTCCGAAGCGTGCAGCGAATTGCCATGGCCCGCGCTCTCGGTCTTCGCGACGCCCGGATCGTTCACGGCCGCGCCCGGCGCGTTTTCAGAGTTTGAGTGCCCCGAGTCGCCGTGTTTGACCTTCTTCGCTAACTTTGTCGGAACATCCGAATCCGCAGCTTTCCGCTCGGCATCATTGTCGACGCCATTGCCCGGTTTGGAGTCAGCTTCAGTCGGTTCCGTGGCCGCCGCCTTTGCAGGCTCCGGCTCCGAAGTGTGCTGCGAGTTGCCGCGGTCCGCGCTGTCGGCCATTGCGACGCTCGGTTGGACGGTCACGTTCGGCCCCGACGAAACGCCAGTGTCGGCATTGATCGGACCACTGTTCGATGTGACATTTCCAACGGCCGGAGCCGCCGCGCTATGGGCCGACACGATCGATGATACGCGAACCGGTTCGCCGGACGCAGCAATGCTCTCTTCCCTTGCGTCCGCCGACTCGCCGGTGGTGGTTCTGGACCTTGCCATCCCTCCCACCCCGGTCCGAGTCTGCCCGAACTGGAACCCCAAGCCGTGGTCGGCAAGAACGGCCCAAACCCCGGCCGTCCCGAGCGTGCTCCCGCTCGCCTCGATGCTGGCCCCAGCACCGTCCTTGCTCAGAACAGCCCCATCGATGGCGCTCGCCGATGTCAGCGCTTCTTCGAGCTTCTCCAAGGTGATGGCGACAGGTGCACCTTCTCGCTGGTCGACGACATCCGATTCCGCGACGGACACAATCCCCTGCAGATGGATTTCCAGCAGGCTGCGATCCCCGATATCAAGGACACGATCGGTCGGATTCACATAGACGATCGTTTCATTGCTTGCGGCGTCGTAAATCCAGGCGAGGGTATGTGGCGGTATGGACTTGCTTGCTGCGGTCATATGCAGCCACGCAAGCGCTCCGAAAGCGGCAAGATTGATCCTGCCCGGCCCAGAAGCGAAATCGAAGGCGGATTGGGACGATGTAGAATTGGAATCGGTTGGGGAGCGATGAACAACGTTTCCATCAACGTTGCCGCCGCCCGTCAGCTGGTCGCGGCTATATCCGCCAACACTGGCATCGTGACCGGCGTCGGCCAGGCCAACAGGTTTCTGGCGTGCGTCACCCTCGGCGCCGTGACTCACGCCGTGACTCACTTGGATCCGAGCGCCTTCTCCAGCGACGCTTTCGTTTCCAGTGGTCACATGCGCGGAAGACAGGCGGGAATCGTGCGAAGGCAGGCCTGGGGCCGAGTTGTCGACATGATTGGCGTCGGCATGAGGGATCGCGGCGAATTTCGTGGCCGCATTCTCTCCGGCGATGGTCACGACGCTGTCGATCGACGCCTGACCCAGCTCATGCGCCTGCACGGCGAGATGTGGATCGTGCAGTGCGTAGATCAACGCACCGGCGACAGTGGCGAAGGTGCCATACCCTCCCTGAACCGACATCGGATTGGAAGCAAGCCGGGGGAATTGATGGTCCGCGGTTAGGTCACCTCCCATCTGTGTGTCGCTGGTTGCTCGCAGCAGCGGCGCAGGAAGATTAGGCGTGGCCGATCCAACAGGACCGTAGATTTTCAACGGCTTCGAGTCTGCAGATTGCTCAGCTGCGCGCAGCGCTTCCATTGCCGCCGGCGCGTTCGCGACCTGGCCCAGCTTGGCCAAAAAGTCGCTCTGGCTGAGCAGGTGCGTCTCGCCGGCTTCCCAGACGACGAGGTGCCGGAGAATGGCTTTTTTCCAAGGCTCATATTGCCAAGCCTCATATTTCCAGGGCTCCTGCCCGGCGTGGCCGATGCTGTCGTCATCCGGACGCGTGTCGTTCGCTTCCGATGCCTTGAGTTCGTCCGCAATGGCGATCGCCAGAAAGGCCAGCGCGAGCGTGCCGAAGCCGGAGGGATGCTTCAACAACGCGAGGGTCGCGAGCACCGTCCTGTTGGTGACCTCGAGCTTCTGAAATATATTGTACAGGTGTACTTTGACTGTCCCTGGTGAAACCTTTAGCCGGCGCGCGATCTCCTTGTTCGACATTCCCTCTGACACCAGTCGAACGATTTGACGTTCGCGGTGCGTCAATAGCTCCAGCTTCGTTTCAATTTTGCCGGCGCCGTCAGCCTCCCTGCCGATCGGCGAGAGATCGAAATGCTCGGGCGACACACTTTGCCTCGTCAGCAGCCGCAGCAGTCGCAGCATGGTGTCGGGGGAGACGTATTTCGAAATTGCGCTGCAGGCACCAGCGGCAATCGCAGCGGTTAGTTCGTGGTTGGCTTCGGCCTCGGTAAAGAACACCAGGCGCGTGGGAACATTCTCGGCTTTCGCAATCGCCAGTATCTCGGTGACCGTCCGGTCCGGCAGGGTGTCGGAAATCAGCGCGACGTCGGGTGTCAAATTCCTGATGGCTTCGAGACCGCTTGTCGCATCGCGGCATGATGCGACAACGTCGAAGTCCTGCTGTGCTCCGAGTATCGACTTCAGCCCCTGTAGAACGATCGGTTGTCGATCGACGATCACAATACGGTTGCGCTGAAATATGCCTTGGTTCGCAGACACGTCTAACATGGACACTGCCTCGGCCCGGCCATCTATGTACTTCGGCATATGGCCGAGACCGGGCAAGATATTAAAATACAATTAATCGAATGAAGAAAGAGGCTTAGCGGCGTTAAGGTTAAATTGGAACCGCGAGCTTTGGGGGCGTTTGGGCGAGAAAATATGTCATTTGACCCGATGGCGGCTGCCATTGACTGGCTCGATGCCTACCGCGCAGGCGATATCGAGGCGATCCTGGACATGTATGCCGACGATGCCGTGGCTCATTGTCGCTGCGGCTGCGGCGGCATCAGAACCATTACGAGCCGCGAGGCACTTCGTGCCTATTGGGTCGATCGCCTCCGGGAGCATCCGGCAGGCAAGTTGGACGATCTCAATCCCTCGCACAACGACGGCACCATTATCTCGTACCTCACCAACGCTGGTGTCATGAGCGCGCTTTTTGCCTTTGACGCCGCCGGTCGGATCAAGGAACTGAGCTGCAATCCCTCGCACTAGACCTGCGGCGTGATCCAGGCCCGCTTCACTATCCGCCTTACGTAACGGATCAACGACTGCGATCTCGCGCGCTGGCGGAGAGCGACAGGCGTGCTTCCCTAACGCAATCCGCCCGCCTCCTATTGACTCGCATCGCGAATGGGCAAATCCTTCCAACCACGCAATTTGCCATTGCCAATCTCAGAGTTACCTAATTCGGCGCCCCGACCTTTATCGGCGCCATCTGACCAAATTTTTTCGGAACTGAAACGGAGGGGCCGATGCGCGCGCTCGCCTTGAATACCGTCTCTCTTCTCGCTCTCGCTACCCTCTCCTCGATCGCCGCCTCGCCTGCCGCACGCGCGGAGGACGGGACCGACGAGCAGTTTGGCAAGGTTCATTTCCAGACGTCATGCAACGAGGTGGCGCAGCGCCGCTTTGACCGCGGGATGCGCTATCAGCACTCGTTCTGGTACCGGCCCGCGAAAGAGATCTTCGAGGAGACGTTGCAGGCCGATCCGGAATGCGCGATCGCCTATTGGGGCATTGCCCTGAGCCTGCTGTACAATCCGCATTTTCCCGCGCCGAAGGAAAACCTCACCGAGGGCCTCGCCGCGCTGCAGAAGGCCAAGGCGATCGGCGCCAAGAGCGACCGCGAGCGGGACTATATCGATGCGCTGCTGGCCTTCTATTCAGGCGACGAAAAGACCACGTTTGGCCAGCGCGCGCAGGCCTATCTCAAGGCCACCGAAGCCGTCGCCGCGCGCTATCCCGATGATGACGAGGCTCAGATCGCCTACGCCATCACGCTGAATGTCACGGCCTCGCCGAACGACAAGACCTATGCCAACCAGCTCAAGGGCGCGGCCATCCTGGAGCCGATCTTCAAGCGGCAGCCGCGGCACCCCGGCGTCGCGCATTACCTGATCCACCTCTACGACTATCCGGCGATCGCAGCGCAAGGTCTCGACGCTGCCAAGCGCTATTCCGAGATCGCGCCGGCGGCGCCGCACGCTTTGCATATGCCCTCGCACATCTTCACGCGCGTCGGCTACTGGAACGAGTCCATCGACGCCAATAGCCGTTCAGCCAAGGCCGCCAAGGAGGGCAAGGACCCCAGCGAGCAGCTGCATGCCGACGACTACATGGTCTACGCCCTGCTCCAGCTTGCGCAGGACAGCCGAGCCCGCGACGTCATCGCAGACATGGTTGCGACCACGGGCTATGCGCCGGCGGTCCGCGCCGGTCCCTACGCGATAGCGGCGAGCCAGGCGCGCTACATGGTCGAGCGCGGCGATTGGCAGAGCGCTCGCTGAAGGTCGAGCCGAGCCGGTTTGCCTATGTCGATGCGATCACCTATTTCGCCCGCGCCCTTGGCGCGGCGCGCTCCGGCAATGCTGACGCAGCGACGGCGGACATCGCCAAGCTGACTGAGCTGCGGGACAAGCTGCAGCAGGACAAGGACGCCTATTGGGCCGAGATCGTCGACATTCAGCGGCAGGTCGCCACGGCTTGGCAGCTCAACGCCCAGGGAAAACAGGCGGACGCGTTGGAGGCGATGCGGCTTGCCGCCGATGCCGAAGACAAGACCGAAAAATCCATCGTGACCCCGGGACCGCTCGCCCCGGCACGCGAGCTCTACGGAACCATGCTGCTCGAGCGCGGCATGGCGACGGAGGCATTGGCCGCGTTCGAAAGCACCATGCGCAAGGAGCCGAACCGCTTTGGCGCGACGATCGGCGCCGCTCACGCCGCCGAGAAAGCGGGTGATGCCGTGAAGGCACGCCAGTACTACGCGAAAGTCGTCGACATGGCGCAAAATGGCGACTCCTCGCGGGAGGACCTCGCGGCCGCTCGAAAGTTCATGGCCCAGAATTAGCACGGGTCGCAATAGCAAGAGTGCCTCGGCAGCTTCCATGCGCCTGACAAGCAAAATCGTCGCGATCAGCGCAGCCGCCCTACTGCTTTGCGCAGCCGCGGCGGTCTGGATCTCGCGATCCGGCGAACCGGCACGCGCAACGGCAGCATCGGGTGAGATCCGCCCGGTGTGGACGGAAACCGACTGGCCTTTCGCCGCAGATCCCTGGGGCAAAGGCAAGGCGTTCCGCTGCAAGGCCGATAATTGCGGCGGAGAGGTCCAGCTCTACGTTCGCGCCAAGCTCGGCTTTTGCAACTGCACCACCGGCATCGCCGACGATGGCGACCTCGAGCAGATGGGCGACCTGGTGCTGATCGGCAAGGCAACGCCGACCGGGGCCGGCCGAGAGATCATCGTCGGTCCGATGCGGGGCCGCAGCCGGGCCTATCGCATCGAGGGAGATCGTAACACCGCGCTCTCGCTCGCCTTCAATCAGCGCTGCGACATGGTGGCCGCGACGGCCCTGGTTGGGCCGGGGGCGCCCGCGTCACTGGAGCCGGCGGTGCTGGCGTTCCTCAATAGCGAGCGCATGTTGAAATGGGCCGAGGTCGCGCTGGGGTTATAACCCAGAGCCATTCGGAATGGTGCCGCTCGACGAGCCAGCCGTGTTCGATCGCGTTTTGCCCGCGCCGAATTCCGCACGCCTCAGATCATCATGGCGTTGCCGCAGGAAAGGACGAAGGTGGTCGCAGCGGGCGCGCGCGCCCATGCTCGTCTGGCCTTGTTGGCAGCCCGCAGAACCGACGGGCGCAGGATTTGAAATGCATCGCGGATCGTTGCGCTGATCGGCTGACGACCGATCCGTCCGCGCAGTCGAGCAACCCGCAGCGCGCGCACCATCGTTTCGGGATCCGGCAGTCCCCTCTTATCTTGCAAAAGGCTCCAGATGAGGTGCTTGAGATCGATCGTCTCCTGGTCGATCTGGGCGAACGATCCGGTCGCCGTGATGCTGGCATGGTCGGTCATGTCGTAGAAGATAAGACCATCGTCGATCGCCACCATATCGCCGTGACAGGCCAGATCGATGAAGAACAGTTGGTCCACCCCCCAACTTATCGACCGATAGTTTCGCATCAGGCAGCCTGCTTTGACGACCTTGCTGTTGACCAACAGTGTCGACGGGACGATCCCAAGTATCCGCGTCTTGCCCGCCAAATAGAGGTCCGCCAGGCATTCCTGACCCGAATAGTGGAAAATCTGGGTTCCTCGCCGGTACCTGATGCCCTCGTCCTGAACCAGGTGGCTTGTGGAGGTCATGAATGCCACCGCCGGGTAAGCCGTCGCAAGTCTCACGAAAGTCCGGAGCGCCCCTGGCGCGAGCCAGTCGTCGTCATGCAGCGGTTTGATCCACTGACCGCGGCACGCAAGCATCGCGTTGTTCGTGTTCTCGACCTGACCACGGCCTCGGCGGTTCTCGATCGGTCTGATGCGGGGTTCCCTGCGCGCATATTCCGACAAGACGTGCGAACTTTCGCCGCCCAGCCCTTCGTCATCGCTGATCACCAACTCCCAATTGGCGAAATCCTGCTGCAGCACACTTTCGACCGCACGGCGCAGCGTGTCTGGGCGGCGGAATGTTGGTAGCGCGATCGAAATGAAGGGGCGGAGTTCCGAACCCGGGCGGCTTCCGTATCGATCGGCCTGCAGTGATCCATTGAACGGTACCTCATTCATCGAAGCGGCTGCTGAAACACTCATCCTCGCCTCCCGCTTTGCCTGTCCGCAGGCATGATGGACGTTCTCGCACTGACCCCGCCGAGCCGCCCGAAAGATGGACTGAGGGGACGACGACAGTCATCGTCCATTCGCATGTGACCTTAGACCGCAGCCCGCGATTTTTCGAAGGAACGTCCGGCGGAAAGCCGGCGCGAGGCGTGTCGTCATGGCACACGAATTGTTGATGTCCGCTCGCGCCTTAGTGACGGCGAACGAGCGGATGTGGCCGATGTCGCAGCAGGTTTACAAGCGGGGCTTCCCGGCGCTGTCCGCCCCTACTCGGGCAACCCCGCTTTGCGAAAACCCTCAATCATCAGCTTCGCATTTATTGGTAGCCGGCTCCGAGCGATCCACGCCGATATTGTAAAAGCGGGATCGACCTCAAGCATACCGGCCGCCGCCTCACGGGCCTCAGCGTCACGCCCGAGATGGGCGAAAGCGGAGGCGAGACAGCGATATGGTCCTGGATAGGACGGATTCTGACGCAGGGCTTTCTTTCCTGCAACAATGGCCTCGTCAAAGCGACGAAGCTCAATAAAGGCATACCCCATCCCGGTTAACGCTGTGAATTGTTGCGGGTCCACCGGGCTCATTCGCATGGCGCGTTCAAAGCTCCGGATCGCTTCCTCCGGCTGCCCCGCAATCTTGTAGACCCAGCTTCTGCAGTTCCATGTGTGAGATGAATTTGAGTTGAGCGCGACCGCTCGATCGGCCAGCTCAATTTCAGTTTCAAAATCGCCGACCAACAAAGCGGTGATTAATGCAGCCGTTGCTAACGTGTTTGGGTCATGATCGTCGAGGCTCAGTGCCAGGCGCATAAGCCGAACGGCTTCCTTGCGTTCGAATTGTGGGTCAGTCGCGTAGCTCCGAAGAACGTTTTCCATATGACAGGCACCTGCCAAAGCTGCCGCAGCCGCAAACCCCGGGTCAAGCTCCAGTGCGCGCTGGACCAGCCGGAGTGCCTCGACCAAACTTTCGCGGGACGATCGGTCGGCTTGCTGTACAGCCTGGAGATAAAGATCATACGCGGTAAGGTCTTCCGGTCGCCGCCGCGTCGCCAGTGCAATTTCTGCTTGAAACAACTTCGGCTGAATAGCTGAGACAACGGCGAGCGTGACTTCGTCCTGCAACGCGAAAATATCTGTCATGTCACGCTCGAACCTATCCGCCCAAATGTGCGCGCCCGTGGCCGCTTCAATCAACTGGGACGTGATGCGAACTTTCCCCGACGCCTTGCGCACCGCTCCCTGAAGGACATAGCGCACACCAAGCCTGCGCCCGACCTCCTTGAGATCGACGGCTTTGCCCTTGAAGGTGAAACTCGAATTGCGAGCGATCACGAACAACCATCGGAACCGCGACAGCGCGGTCGTGATCTCCTCAACCATCCCGTCCGCGAAGTATTCCTGCTCGGGATCGCCAGACATGTTCGTGAATGGCAGCACGGCGATTGAGGGTCGGTCGGGAAGCGCAGGAGCGCTCTCGGGCGCATCGCCCGGATTTGGGCTCGCGACCTCTCGCGCCTCCCGCACCTGTCCGACGAAGCGGAAGCCCTTGCGCGGCAGTGTCTTGACGAAGCGTTGTTCCTCGCCGGAATCGCCGATTGCGCCCCGGACGGCATTCAGGCGGGTTGTCAGCGCCGCGTCAGATACGCTGCGCCCACTCCAAATGGCTTTGATGAGCTCGTCCTTGCTGACAACCCGCTCCCTGTTGCGGATCAGGTAATCGAGCAGGTCAAAAACCTGCGGTGTGATCGACACCGCATCGGTCCCCCGATGCAGCTCGCGCCGGTCGGTGTCGAATGCGTATTCCTCGAAAAGATAGCGCAAGCTGCCATTCCTTCTCGGGGTCGCCTCTGGACCAGCGCATGGAGAATAAGCCGCCGGTAAGAGAAATGTAACCCACCGGTTAAGCGCGCCCGCGCATCTTGCGGCAAGTTCTGTCCAGAGCATGATCTGGAAAAGTGCGCAGCGGTTTTCCGAAAAGATCGTGCTCAAACAATAACCTAACAGTCCGGACAGGACACGCCCCCGATGAGCACGATACGCGAGACCACTGAGCTTGGAGTGGTAACCGCAAGGCGGCAGGTCTACAGCCCTCTCGAACCGTATTGGGATGCATTTCAGGAGTGGCGCAAACGCCGGAGACTACTGGCCGATTTGTCCGACCTGGGTGACAGGGAGCTGATGGATATCGGTATTGCGCGCGGCGAAATCGACTACCTCGCCTCGCATCGAGGTTGCGATGCGCGGGGCGCCCTATCCGGCGAATGAAGATGCGGGGATCCCTCGGGGCGAAGATCAACCAGGGCGGCACGGCGGACATCCACGCCTGGGCGCCAGGTCAGGTCGTAAAACTGTTCAGGCAAGGCTTCCCGCCGCGGGTCGGCCAGCAAGAGGCGCGGATGATACAGGCAGTCTTCACCGCCGGCGTGCCTGCGCCGGAGGTGTTGGGCGATGTGACGCTCGACGGACGCTTCGGCATCGTACTCGGCCGCCTCGACGGACCGACATTGCTGCAGGCCACGCGCAGTGGCGCCGTGACGTTCGCTGAGGCGGGTGCGATCCTGGCGTCGCTCGGCCTGTCCGTGCACAGAATGTCGCCGCCGTTGGAGGCCTTCAATTTGCGCACATGGATGGACAACGCCTTCAGGCTCTCGGGCGACATCGTGCCCAAACACATCGCCTCCGGCATTCTCGCGCTGATCGACCGCCTGCAGCAGCCGGGGGATGGGTTGTGCCATGGCGACATCCATCCCGACAATGTGATCATGACGGCGGACGGTCCGCGGCTGATCGACTGGACCTTTTCGATCCGCGCGCCCGCGGCCCTCGATCATGGGTTCACTCACATCAGCCTGACCGAGTTTGCCCTCGACGTCACCGACAATCCGCAGCGACCGCTTGCGGTCAATGCGGCCGCGCTGTCCGAATACGCGCGGCTGTCCGGCAAGCCGGTAGCGGCGCTGAGGCAAGCGATGGAGACCTGGCTGCCGGTCGCGATCGTCCGCTACTTCCTGCTTATGGGCGGGCCGACAAGCGAGCGATGGCGGCGGATGATGCAGCGCGCCGAGGCGGCCCTGCGCCCGCACGGCGGTACTGGTTGATATCCGCAACCGCAGGCGATGATGCTGGGGTCCGGCGGTAATTGGTAGCCGTCCAAGGTGCCGTCGGTTGGTTTCGCTCCGATGTCTCTTTTGGGCATAATGCGAAGAACTCGGAGTGAGACAATCTCGTGGCCATCGCTGGATATTGACTTGCGGCACGGACGATCTGGCGGCAGCTTTCACAGGTCAAGTAGGTAGCGGCAGACGATGATTTCTGTTGTTGTCGGGTCACAACAGCATGCCGGTTGACCGACGATCTCTACGTTGGAGGGTCGAACTATCTCGCTTCGCACGCCTCTGGCGCTTCTCATCATATCCCTGGGTGCGATCGCCGCGGTGTGGTGGTGGCTGGCCATACCGATCAACTTGGCGCGCGCACCGATCGATCCTAATGCCAAACTGCAGTGCATATCCTACGCGCCCTTCCGCAACAACCAAACGTCAGAGTCGCCGACACCAGTGCCGCGAGACCAGATCGCGGAAGATCTCGCGCAGCTTGCCAAGATAACCGACTGTATCCGTACCTATGCGACTGATCTTGGCCTCGATCAAATCCCCGAACTCGCGTCCAAGGTAGGGCTGAAAGTCATTCAGGGAATTTGGCTCGATAGGGACCGACAGAAGAACGCGACGCAGATATCCACGGGCATACGCCTCGCCCAGCAATATCCCGAAACCATCACCGCACTCGTGGTTGGCAACGAGGTTCTGTTGCATCGGAAGATGACGCCTACCGACCTTGCTGCCTTGATCCGCTCGATCAAGGCGCAGGTGCCGGTCCCCGTCACCTATTCCGACGTCTGGGAGTACTGGCTGCGTTATCGGGAACTCGATGACGCCGTCGATTTCGTCACCATTCATATCCTGCCATATTGGGAAAATGTCCCGGTCCCGGCGAAATCTGCCGCTGCTCACGTCGACGCCGTCCGAAAGCAGGTGGCGTTGGCGTTTCCGGGCAAGGAAATCCTGATCGGAGAAACAGGTTGGCCGAGCGAAGGGCGGATGCGCGCCTCGGCGCTACCGTCGCGCACCAATCAGGCGCGGGTGATCTCTGAGATCCTCGATCTTGCCCGGCGCGAGAATTTCCGCGTCAACCTGTTCGAGGCGTATGATGAATTGTGGAAGCATGAGTTCGAGGGCACCGTCGGCGGATCGTGGGGCTTATTCGATTCCGCGCAGCGCACGCTGAAATATCCGCCCGGCATCCCCGTCAGCAATTATCCGCTCTGGAAACTGCAAATGAGCAGCGGAATGGCGCTGGCGATCCTGGTGTTCGGCACTGCGTGGCTGACCTCGCGCCGGCAGCCCTCGCAGCCTCGGCTCGTCTCATGGTTTGCGGTCGGAATATCGGCAACCACCGCCGGAGCCCTGTTAGGGGTGGCCGCTCAAAAGATGTTCTATGAAAGCTACGACGCGGGCAGCTGGCTTCTGTGGGGCGCACTTCTGGTGGCGGCAACTGCCTCGCCGCTATTTGGCGCTAATGCCCTGATTTCCGGGCGCGCGCCGCCTACATTTCTGGAATTGCTGGGTCCGGAGGACTTCCGGACCCCATCGGGGCTGGCGATCTTGCACGGATTGATCTTGATCGTCACCATCGTGATCGGCACGCAGACCGGGCTGGGCTTTATATTTGACCCGCGCGAGAAGGATTTTCCTTTTGCGGCCCTCACTATGGCGGCGGTCCCTTTTGCGGCTATGACTCTGCTCAATCGCCCCAAGAAAGGAAGCCGCCCCATGGCGGAAGCGATATTTGCCGGCGTATTCTTGGTGGCGGCCATCTATGCAGCGCTTAGCGAAGGGCCGGATAATTGGCAGTCGCTGTGGACTTGTGCTGCCTATATCCTGCTTGCAGTTACGCTGTGGCGCGCGCGCGCTTGAGAAAACCTGGTCAGCCGACTTCCGTTTTGGGCCGATTTTGTTGCAAAAGGCGGCTGTAACCGACGGATGTCTTTCGGCCATTCGGTAAGGCGGACCGGCTTTGATCCGCCGTCCCTGACGCTCTCAATGCAACTCCTACGCTACGCAATGCACAGGGCATGAGCGGGTGGTGGTCGCGCAACGAACAACGCGAGGCGCCTCAGATTTTGAGCGATGGCGGCCAGAACAAACTCGTCCTGGGCGCCCCGTGGGCCACGAAGCCGAAGTCGACCGAGCCTCAGGATGCGCTTCAAGTGTGCAAACTGCATCTCGACCTTCTTGCGCTGACGTCGCGACGTCTCGAAGCCCTCGGTGCCAGCGAACGACCGGGCGACGTCCCGGGCGTGCTCATGTATGTCGCGCGGGATCTTGCGCGATGGTTCTTTTGGACAGCACTGCGGTTTAAGCGGGCATGCGTCGCAGTCGAGCTTGCTCGCACGATACAGAAACGTTTTACCCTCGTGCACGGTGCCGCTCGTCCCGAGCCGCTTTCCGCCCGGACAGTGGTAGACGTCGCTGGTCGGATCATATCGAAAGTCACTGCGTGAGAAGGTGCCGTCATCTCGCTTCGACTTGTCGAACACGGGGATATGTGGCGCGATGCCCTTCTCCTCGACTAGCCAGTTCAGCATCGGAGCAGCCCCGTAAGCGGTATCCCCGACAAGCCGCTCCGGCTTGAGACCAAAGCGCTCCTCGGTTCGTTCGATCATGGTCTTTGCTGCACCGACTTCGGCCTGGCGAATGGCGCGGGACGCCTCGACATCAACGATGACGCCGAACTTCACGTCGATGAGATAATTGTCGGAGTAAGCGAAGAATGCTGGTCCCTTGTGAGCTCCGGTCCACTGGGCCGCGGGATCGGACAGCGAGATGAACTTCGGGACAACGTCGCTGGCCGCGCCCCACGCCGTATCGTCGAGGGTTGCCAGATACTCCTTCACCGCGCGGCTTGACCTCGCCGGATCGCGATCCTTGCGCCAATCCTGACCCGCAATCGAGCGCTGCTTGTTGGCGTCGGCAGCAATCAGGCTCGCATCGACGGCAAAGCCTTCGCCACCAACCAGACCCGCCAAAATGCACGCCTCGACGACGCGTTCAAACACGCGACGGAAAACATCCCCCTCGCGGAAACGCTCGTTGCGGGCCCGCGAGAAGGCCGAATGGTCTGGGATGGCATCTTCAATGCCGAGTTTGCAGAACCAACGATAGGCGAGGTTCACCTGTACTTCACGACAGATCAGCCGCTCCGAGCGGAGCGCAAAGACATACCCCAGGACCAGCATCCGGATCATCAGCTCCGGATCGATCGACGGACGACCCATGGACGAATAATGAGGAGCAACTTCGCTGCGAAGCCACGACAGATCGAGAGCAGCGTCGATCTTCCGCACCAGATGATCTTCGGGAACCGCGTCGCCGAGATGAAACTCGTAGAACAGTTGACCTTGGTCACTCTTCAGACGGCCCATCATGGATCGACCTCGTCGCGATTCACGTCAACACAACGGAATCACGCTTGCCGGCTCGTCTCAACTGACTTTTGCAACAAAATCGGCCACAACCTGACTCTCATCCCGTATAGTGGGGGCTACTGAAACGGAGAGAACATGAGCGTGGCGGAAGTCATTCGACGAGCCGTCGAGATCGGTGAACGGAGCGGTAAAATTACCTTTGCTGAATTGAATAAACTGTGTGACAGCAGAGAACTTGAACCCAAAGACATCGAACGCATTCTCAACGCTCTGAGCGAAGCAGGAATTTGGATCGAAGGAGACTAAAGCTTGGCTCTGATGTAACGATTGAGGTCTGCAACGGGTCAACAGCACCCATTTTGCAATCGGCAGTCAGGTCCCAGTCTAAGCGGACCTTTCATACAGTCGCAGTTCGCTCGCTATATATGTCGAAATCAAGCTCGATGTTGTGATCGGCAGCGAACTTGAGGATGTCAGCAGGTATCGAAAATCCCTAATTTCTTGCTTCAACGTCGAGACCAACGCTCAGGCGAACTTGTGCTCCTGGATGTGAGTTTCCGCCGATGTGATCACCGTGAAACACCCCAATCCAAGACGGCACCGACCGTTAAGGCGGCCACAGTGGAGCCCGGATCGCGCGGGCATTGTATGGATGCTGGTGTCGGCAGTTATCGCTGTCACCATTTTCGCGGCCGTTGCTATTTACTTCCCTTTCTTCCCACAGCGGAACGCTGGTGGCGCCTTTGGGCCCGATTGGGATTGCACCCCTCAGCCTAGCGGCGACCCCACTTGCATCAAGAAGATCGACCGATAGAAGCGGACGATACGTGGGCGCACTCTTCTGCTTACGGTCACAAGCGGTCAGATCGGCGGACGTCGCGGCACGCCGGCTAAGGGCCATACGCGGACATCGCCAACCGAAGCGCGCCTTGACCAGATCTGTGGCTATGAGTGAGAGTACCGAAGACGTGGGTACCGGATTGGAGCAATGTCATGGTCCAAGCAACTCGATTGACTGTGGGTAGCCTAATCTTGCTGACAACGATGGTTAGGCCCGGCGGTGCAGCGGAGCAACAGTTCGCTTGCAAAGGACAGGTCGTTCAAGAAATGACCAATCCAGCCGTTCAACCAAAACCAATCGATCTGAACGTGACGTTGGGCGACAAGAACAAGCTGTCTATAACGACCGGCGACGGGAAAATCCTTGCTCCCCGCATTACCAGCAATAACAAGATCCAACTTAAGTTTGCGACTAAGGAGTTTGCTGGAGAATATTTTCACTATACCGGCGATCTATTCCTCATCTACAACTCTGGGCCGCTCGCGCGGCTCAATTGTTCGCGCTCCTGATCCCATTCCATGGGGCATGCGAGCGAATGTCCGCCATTGCGCATTGGCGGATTCCGCTTTGGGTCATCTGCGTCGATTTGACCAACCCTCGGCCGTTTCCGGTCTACCCCTGGCTGCCGACATCCGGACAAGCCCCCGCTTTCGTCGGTACGGGCCAACACCAGACATTGATGCCTCCAACGGTTTGCAGGGAAATCGATGTCGACAACGAGAAAGATGTCACTCAAGCGTGTCGTCGGCCTATTGCGTTCACAACCGTTGCACTCTGCTGATGAGTATCTGCAGAAAAAAGATCCCGGCTGTTGGCCGGGCTCTCGTTCATTTGGGCTCTCGTTCAGTGATTGACGACCGCTATCGATAACCAGCGTTTAGGGCGACCTTGAGGTTCGGATCATTTGATCTCCCACGACGTGTTGTGCGGGATGTCCATCGCAAAATAGTCGCCGGACCCAGCCAGCGCAGGCATAGTGATGCACGCAAATGGCTCGCTCCCGGTGATCCCCTTATACTTGCCGGTACCTCCGGTGATGATATGGGTTCCACAGTCCATCTTTGGCTGGGACTTGTCGAGGTCCCGAGTATCGAAGGTCGAGAAAATCTTGTCGCCGTCGCTGTCCGCCAGCACGCAGGCTCCGTCAATGTATTTCTTCTCACCGGATGAGACGTTCAGCGCTACGCAACGCGCGGACATCTTGTCCAGCATCTTCTCTCCCTTCATGTTTTGGGTTGTTCCGACCGCTTCCAGCATGGTGGCTTTGCCAAGTTCGGCGGTATCAATTGTCATCAACGGCCTGAAAATGAAGTGCGTCACATAGGGGGTCGTACCCTTCTTCTCAATCGGCTCGCTCTGAGCAGCCGCGGGGGCAATGGCCACGAGCAATGCTGCGAATGCGGTTGTTTTGGCAAGCCTCCAGGCTGCAGAGGGTGTATCGATTATGCTCAGGTAAATAGACTTCATGGGGCCCTCCTTGGAATCAAAGTGCGGCTTCAAGGCTCCGCCGTGAGCTGCCGCCAAGTTGGAAATGACCTGCTTTGCACCTGCGTATGCGTTTCCTTGCTAGAGTCGAGTTGTGCGTCGGCGCTGAATGCCAACGCGACACGCCCGAACGACGCTTCGTCTCAAACCGACGAAGTATGCAGAGATTGTAGCTTCTATCGTTGGTTCATGAGCTTCTAGGTAGAACCGGCTCAGCCAGAGCCGATAAACGGTCAACACTGAAGGCATGACCGCACGATCCAAAGCTAACCGCACCGTAACATGAAGCGTGGCGGACGTCAGCCGTCGGGCCCGCAAAGCGCAGCGAATATCGTCAGCTGTGCTGACCGACTACCCATGCAGGAAGCAGACCTCGCGGCGCTCTTAGCTAAGGTCAGCCACGGGCCGATATTGTTGCAAAAGTCGAAAGTTGCAGGGCGCAAGATTTTTCGCGAAAACACTACGCAGCGAGCTAACCTTGCCGGGAAAATTATTGCAATCTCGATTGCCGATCGCTTTGAGATCACAAGCGACCGGTCAGACCGCGCCTTGCTTTTCGGCTCCACTCGCGTGAGCGGACCTACATGAGCCCACCCGCGCCTACGCCGTCCGCAGCACCGGCGCTGGCGGCTGCGAGGGCCGGATCAGCGCGAAGGCGATCTGGATGATGCCGCCTGCAAGACCGAGCGCCACGCCGATGCGCCAGGCCATGGTGTAGGAGCCGAGCGCGTCGTAGAGCAGCCCTCCCCCGTAAGCGCCGAGGAAGCTGCCGATCTGGTGGCTCATGAAGGCGAGGCCCTGGATCATCGCCTGCCAGCGCAGGCCGAACATCTCGGCGACGGCGCCTGCGACCAGCGGGCCGACGCCCATCCAGAGGAAGCCCATGATCGCGCCGAACAGCAGCGTCGAGAACGACGTCGCCGGCAACATGAAGTACCAGGCAAGAGCGAGCGAGCGCAGGATGTAGATGCCGCCGAGCAGCGCCAGCTTGTTCCAGCGCTGGCCGGCCCAGCCGAAGAACAGCGAGCCCAGCACGTTGAAGCCGCCGATCATGCCGAGCGTCTGCGCGCTGAGCATCGGATCGAGGCCGCAGATGGCGAGATAGGACGGCAGGTGCGTGGTAAGGAAGACGAGTTGCATGCCGCAGACGAGATAGGCGCAGGTCATCACCACGAAGGGAGCATTTCCGAACGCCGCCTTCGTCACCGACGCGGCCGTGGCATCGCCGATGTCGTCGGCGGCCGGCTTCGGCAGCGGGATGGCGTCGACGCGGCCGGCATACCATGCCGCGGGGATCATCAGCACCGACATGACGACGAAGCCGGCAAGCCCGATGCGCCAGCCAAAGCCCTCGTTGAGCATCTGGCCGATCGGCGCCGACAGCAAGGCGCCGAGCGAGCCCGCACCGGAGACGATGCCGAGCACGGTGGAGCGCACCGTTTCGGGCACCGCGCGCGCCGCCACCGACATCGCGATCGCCGCGGCGGTGCAGGCGAGCGAGGTGCCGATCAGCACACCGGCGCCGATCATGATGCTGACGAGGCCGTTCGCGATTGCCATCAGCGCGAGGCCGACGATGTACATCAGCGCGCCAACGATCATGATGGGCCGGAAGCCGTAGCGCACCGTCATCGCGCCGGCGAGCGGCTGGAGGAAGCCCCAGGCGAGATTCTGCACGGCGAGCGCCAGCGTGAAATCCGAGATCGAGATGTGGATGTCGTGCGTCAGCGGCTGCATGAAGATGCCCAGGCTCTGCCGCAGCCCCATGCTCAGCGTCAGCATGATCGAGGCGCCGATCAGGATGGGCAATGTCGGACGCAGGACCTGCAACAGGGGCATTTTTGTTCTCCCATCTGGGCGCAGCGCAACCGCCGCCGTCTGCAATATCAGTTGATTTTGGTTACACAGACCTGTGTACTTAGGCTATAGAAGGCCGTTGCTGTCAAGCGAACAGGACACCCGACGCCGCATGGCTCCCCTGCCCCCTCCACAGACGATGAAAGAGCGGATCCTTCAGACCGCCGACAAGCTGTTCTATCTGCAAGGCATTCGCGCCATCGGCGTCGACACCATCGCGGCCGAGGTCGGCATCAGCAAGCGCACGCTCTACAACCATTTCCCCTCAAAAGACGCGCTGATCGCAGCCTATCTCGAGCGCCGCTTTGTAGCTCAGCGCCCCTCCGACAGGCCGCCGGCCGAGCAGATCCTCGCCACCTTCGATTCGCTGGAGCGGCGGTTTGCGGCGAAGGATTTTCGCGGCTGCCCGTTCGTGAATGCGGTGGCGGAGCTTGGGCCCGCCGACCGCTCGGTGAAGAAGATCGCGATCGCCTTCAAGGAAAGCCGCCGGATCTGGTTTCGTGATCGCTTGACCGAGCTCGGTGTTGCGGATGCGGATGCGCTGGCAACGCAGCTCGTGCTGCTCGTCGATGGCTCCATCGCGCAGGACCTCGTCCGCGACGACGCCGCGATGGCGCGCGCCGCAAAGGAGGCGGCGAAGGTGTTGCTGCGGAACGCGGGGGTTGATGTGGGTGGGGATGCCAAGGCGGTGAAGCGAGGCAAGCCCGCGCCACAATAACCGCCGTCGTCCCGGACAAGCGAAGCGCAGATCCGGGACCCATAACCACAGGAAGACGTTTGGCGAAGACTCGGAGTTACCAGCTCGCGCTATAACCCCTCCCTGGGGTTATGGGCCCCCGCCTGCGCGGGGACGACAGCTGAGGATGTGGCGACAGCAACTATTCACGCGTCGCTCGACCCTACCAACATGCCCCTGTTTTGCCCGACGTGTCAAATTGCGGTGCAACCGGCGCCGATCATTCCGCGATCCGCGCAAGTCCTTGATCCGACTAACGCCGGCTACTGTGCATGGGGTTGTTTTCGCATTTTTATGCGCAGGCAGCCTCACGCCGCCTGCGACACCACGCGATTGCGGCCGTCGTGCTTGGCGCGATAGAGCGCGGTGTCGGCGCGCTTGAGGACGTCGGCGACCGCCTCGCCCTTCTGCTCCAGCGTGGTGAGGCCAATCGAGATCGTGACCTCGATGCGCTTGGTGCCCTTGTGGACGGCGAACGGCTCCCCCGCAATCGAGCGGCGCAGGCGCTCGGCGACCATGCCGGCGACGTGCAGATCGGTCTCCGGCATCACGATGACGAACTCCTCGCCGCCATAGCGGCAGGCGAGATCAATGCCGCGGATCGATTTGCGCACGCGTACGGCAAATTCGCGCAGGACGTCGTCGCCGGCATCATGGCCGTAATTGTCGTTGATGGATTTGAAGTAGTCGATGTCCAAAATCATCAGCGCCAGCGGCTTGCCGCGCATCGAGGCCTGCTCGGCGAGCGTTGCCAGATGGCTCTCCATGTAGCGGCGATTGTGCAGGCCGGTGAGCGCGTCGGTGATCGCCATCTCGATCGAGTTCTGCACGTTGTCGCGCAGGTGATCGGTGTAGCGACGGCGGCGGATCTGGGTGCGGGCGCGCGCCAGGAGCTCGGTCTTGTCGATCGGACGCAGCAGATAATCGTTGACGCCGATCTCGAGGCCGCGGAGCAGCCGCGTCGAGTTCTCGGGGTCGGCAATGGCGAGGATCGGCACGTGGCGCGTGCGCTCAAGCGAGCGCGCCTGGCTGCACAGCCTGAGGCCATCGAAATTGTTGAGGTCGAGCGAGACGATCAGGAGGTCGTAATTGCCCTCGGCGGCGTGGAACAGCGCCTCCGTCGGGTTCGGCTCGACGTCGATGGTGTGCTCGGCGGCGAGGGTTGTCGCCAGTCGCTCATAGGAGGACTGGCGGTCGTCGACCAGAAGGATGCGGCCGCCCTTGCCGGTGTCGGCGACGGCGCTGCGCTCGGGCGCCTGCATGCCGATCTCGAGCGAGGTGATGGCGCGCATGCGCAGCTCATCGGTCATCATCTTCAGCCGCGTCAGCGAGCGCACGCGCGCGATCAGCACGACGTCGGAGACGGGCTTTGTGAGGAAATCGTCGGCGCCGGCCTCCAAGCCGCGGTTGCGGTCGGCGGGGCTGTCGAGTGCGGTGACCATCACGACGGGGATGTGGTGCGTGGCCGGATCGGTCTTGAGGCGGCGGCAGACTTCGAAGCCATCCATATCAGGCATCATGACGTCGAGCAGGATGATGTCGCATTCGGCTCTCCGGCAGATCGCCAGGGCCTCGGCGCCGTTCGAGGCGGTCATCACGTCGAAATATTCGGCCGAGAGTCGGGCCTCCAGCAGCTTGACGTTGGCAGGAACGTCATCGACAACCAGGATACGCGCGGACACTGTGAACTCACTTCCTATCCGATAAAACGCCGGACCGTCTCAATGAATTTGCCGACCGAGATCGGCTTGGACAAATAGGCCTCGCAGCCGCCCTCGCGGATGCGCTCTTCGTCGCCCTTCATCGCGAACGCCGTGACCGCGACGACGGGAATGGCACGCAGCTCCGGATCGTCCTTGATCCAGCGCGTCACCTCGAGGCCGGAGACCTGCGGCAATTGGATATCCATCAGCACGAGGTCAGGCCGCATCTTGCGCACGAGGTCGAGCGCCTCGTAGCCGTTGCTGGTGCCGGAGGTCTGATAGCCGTGCGCCTCCAACAGGTCGCGGAAGAGCTTCATGTTGAGCTCGTTGTCTTCCACGATCAGGACGGTCTTAGCCATCCCGCCCTCCTGTTTGGTCCGAAAGACCGATACATGTGACGCCTCAGGCGCCTCTTTCCGGCGCTTCGAAAACTGGATTCAAACTAGCCCCAGATTCGCTCTAGTTTCGTTAAACCCGAGGGCCCACTTTCTGCGATGTGGTTTCCAGTTGCTTGTCGCGGGCCGGCAAGACTCAGGGCCGAGACTCAATCCCAAGACTCGGGCATGATCCAAAGTAGACACCGAAAGTTAACGGAAAGGCAAACTGCGCCATTGAAAAAGCCTGTTCACAACCCCCGGGAAGTTGCTGAAATCGTTGCGATTCAGGCGCTGTCCTTCGTCGCGAGCGAGCCCGAGCGGCTGGGCCTGTTCCTGGCCGAGACAGGGGTCGGTCCGGAGACCCTGCGCAACGCCGCCTCGGACCCCAATTTCCTCCTCAGCGTGCTCGATTTCGTGCTGCGTGATGACGACACCGTGAAGGCCTTCGCCAAGGCCGCGGAACTGCACCCGACCAACGTTGCCGCGGCGCGGCAGGTCCTCGGTGATGCGCTCGGCGACCCCAATTGGGAGCGCGACGTGCCGTGACTGGTCCTGATACGGCCGGGCCCCGCTGCTTCTGCCGGGATTGTCTGGCCGATCTGGATATGGGCGTGCGGCGCTGTTCCGCCTGCGGCTCCCCCCGCCTCGTCCGCCACCGAGCACTGTCGAGCCTGACCATCGCCCATATCGACTGCGACGCCTTCTATGCGACGGTCGAGAAGCGCGACAATCCCGACATCGCCGACAAGCCCGTCATCATCGGCGGGGGCAAGCGCGGCGTGGTGTCGGCCGCCTGCTACATCGCACGCACCTACGGCGTGCGCTCGGCGATGCCGATGTTCAAGGCCCTCGAGGCCTGTCCCCATGCGACCGTGATTCCGCCCGACATGGCGAAATACGTCCGCGTCGGGCGCGAGGTGCGGCAGGCCATGCAGGCGCTGACGCCGCTGGTCGAGCCGCTCTCGATCGACGAGGCCTTCCTCGATCTCTCCGGCACCGAGCGGGTGCACGGCATGATCCCGGCCAAGGTGCTGGCGCGCTTTGCCCGCAACGTCGAGCGCGACGTCGGCATCACCGTCTCGGTCGGGCTGTCCTGCAACAAGTTTTTGGCCAAGATCGCCTCCGACCTCGGCAAGCCGCGCGGCTTTGCGACACTGGACCAGGAAGAGGCGCGCGTGATGCTGGCGGAAAAGCCGGTCGGCTTCATCTTCGGCGTCGGACCCGCCACCCAGGAGCGCCTCGTGCAGCGCGGCTTCCGCATCATCGCCGATCTGCAGAAGGCCGACGAGATCGAGATGATGCGGCAATTTCCGAGCGATGGCCGCAGGCTGTGGCGGCTCGCGCGCGGCATCGACGACCGCCGCGTCGAGCCTGACCGCGGCGCCAAGACGATCTCCAGCGAGACCACCTTCGAGACCGACATCCGCGATTTCGCGACGCTGGAAAAAATCCTGTGGCGGCTGTGCGAGAAGACATCGTCGCGCCTCAAGAGCAGCGAGCTCGCCGGCTCGACGGTGACGCTGAAGCTGAAGACCGCCGATTTCCGCCAGCGCACCCGCTCGCAGTCGATCGCAGCCCCGACGCAGCTCGCCGCAAAGATTTTTTCGATCTGCCGCGAGATGCTGGCGAAAGAGATCGACGGCACAGCCTTCCGCCTGATGGGCGCCGGCGTCAGCGCGCTGCGCGAAGGCTCGCCCGCCGACGACACCGACATGCTGGACCGTCGCGCCGCCCATGCCGAGCGCGCCGTCGACAGTCTGCGCAAGAAGTTCGGCAGCGCCGCCGTGATCCGGGGCATCGCCTATGACGGGCCGGAGAAGGCGCAGGAGTGATCGTGTCCTGTTCAACTCAGTCGCATTCGAAGATCCGTGCACCCGGATAGGCGCGCCTGGCATATCGAACGACCAACTGCCGATCCTGAGTTTCCAGGAACGGCGTTCGGATCTGGCCAGACCCGACGATGAGGTGCCACAAGCCGTTGAGCTTCCGGATGACGACGTTCATTTGAGCTTCCTCGCAGTGACCCGAGTGGACTCAAATTGTAAGAATCTCCCGCCGTCGCTCAATTGTACCAGCGTAAGACCAGCCTATGAGAAGGATTAGAGCGGATATACAAAGGTATGTTGCTTCTGGCATCAACGGTCGCTGGCGCCAATGGCTTCGCAGGGGCTCAAACGATCTTACCGGTTCGGAGGCTGGCACCGTGACAGGCGAACGCGATCTCGACGCGCTGCTGAGCAACATGAAGCCGGAGATCATGGACGGCACCTTCGTGTTTTGCACGCTTGCACCAAGCGCGAGCATTCCAGCCACCATCAGCCCGATGCTGACGTTCCGCGAACGCGAAGGAACTACGCTGGTGATACGGCACGAGGAGGCCGAACGTGCGGGACTACGGTGCGCATTCCCATCGCGCCTGATCACCCTCGCGGTTCACTCCGCGCTCGATGCGGTGGGCTTTTTGGCAGCAATCACCGCGCGTCTCGCCGCGGCCGGGATCAGCGTGAATGCCGTTTCGGCCTTCCACCACGACCATCTCTTCGTGGCCGTGGACCGGGCTGACGAGGCGATGGCTCTGTTGCAAAACATGAGCGGGACGAACTGAGCCTAGCTAGGCTATGTACTCATAAGCGGCTGGCCGCCCGATGTCTGCTCAACCCCTGACAACGGCGGGAAAGTGGACGTCTCCCGAGGTCGCGGAAGGGCCACTTGCGGACTCACCTCTAGTCCGCACGGACGAACTATGTTGGCGATAGCTGGACATAGGAAGCAATCAATGATTGTGTCGCGACGACGCCTGAAGGTTGCACTGCTGTGCCTCGCCGAGCAGTTGCTTCAACCCGAAAAGAGTTCTGCGCAGACCGAACTCTCGCCGGAAGTGCAAAATCGACAAGGTGGGCGCATACCTTACCACACCAGTGCCCATATCACGCTCGCAATCGAGTTGAGCTGCTCTTCAACAGGATCAAGCAATGTCGTCGGGTAGCGACGCGGTACGACAATCTTGGCGCCAATTAGCTTGCCTTCGTCCATTTCGCGTCAATCAGGCTACGGCTCGGCGCTAATGAGTCCACATCCTAAATTCGGCTTGATCTAGAGCACGCTCTAGCCTGTAGAGAGACGGCTGGCCTCGATTTCAGGAGACAGCCCATGACAGTGACCGACAACAACAAGGCACTCATTCAGGGCATCATGGATGCGCGCGCACGTCGCGACCCCGGCCCGTTCATCGCCGCGATGGCAGATGATTTCGTCTGGCGCATCACCGGCTCGACGGCCTGGTCCGGCGAGTACGTCGGCAAGGCCGACGTGCTAGAGTGCCTGATGAAGCCTCTCCACCGACAATTCACCGCTCCCACCAGCCTCACGGTATCCCGCATCATTGCTGAAGGCGATTACGTCGTCGCCGAATGCCGGGGCAATGCGACGACGCTGGCCGGCGAGCTCTACGCCAACACGTACTGCTTCGTCATTCGCATGGCGGACGGAAAACTGCGCGAGCTGACCGAGTACATGGACACCGCATTGGTCGAGAGGGTGCTAAGGCCGCCCGGCAGCCAATGAGGCCGGTGCGGCCTTGAGGCGTCCATGCGGCGACACGGCGGGTCTTTCCCCGCTGACGATCCACTCCTCATAGAATTCGACCTTGGCTTCGATGAGCGCCAAAGCCTGCGTCCAACGATGGATGTTGTCCTGCACGCGCTGCTGATGGGCTGCGAGCAGCGCGTGACGCTCGGTCAGCGTTGCTTCGCCGCGTTTCGCAAGCGCCGCATATTCGCGCATCTGTTTGACCGACATGCCGGTGCCGCGCAGGCGCTCCATCAGATCCAACCAGCCAACGTGAAAATCGCTGTAGACCCGTCGTCCGCCGCGATCCCTGATAACGCCGGGGATCAAGCCCTGAGCTTCATACCAACGGATAGTGTGAATACTGCGGCCCGTTCGGCCGGCGACCTCTCCGATGCGAAGCCCTCGCGACATGGCCTTTCCCTTCGTTCGAAACCGCCTGGCGACTGTAACGCGGTTTGCCCGGAGACAGGACATCGCGTACGGATTGCGCGCGTCACCTACCTCGATTGGCCGTTGCTATATTCGGACGGCCACGATGCCATAGTGCCACTGTTTTGCCCGACGCGTCAAAGTAATTTCGCAAAATACGAAATTATGGCGGTTCCGAGATTGCGCTTCTACTGTGCATGGGGTTGTTTTTCAGTTTTTGCTGGAGCGGAGGTACGGCTATCGGACCGGACGCGAACACAGCGGCAGCACTTTGTCGCGTGTCAGCGGCGCAAGCTTCACCGATCCAGGCGCATTCGGGTCCAGCCATAGGAACTCCTCGATCTCCGCACCGGGATGGACCGACCGCGCGATGGCGATACGGAAGATTTCGGCATCAACCAGCCGCCCCGGCTCGTGTGCAGCCGGCGCGGTGTATCGGCCGAGATACGTCATCTCGCTCGGGTCGACCTCGATCCCGAGCTCTTCGGCCAATTCCCGCCTCAGCGCGGCCTGTGGATGCTCGCCCGCTTCGATCTTGCCGCCCGGTTGCATGAAAGCCTCGGTGGCCCGTTTCCTGATCAGCAGGACATGCCCATCGCTCCGGCTCATCAGCGCAGCCGCGATCCGGATGGAATCATTCGAGGTCATTGCTGCACACTCAATCCGCAACAGCGATCGCTTCGATCTCGATCAGCCATTCCGGCGCGGCGAGCGCGGAGACGCCGACGAGGGTCGAGGCCGGCGGGTCCATGCCCTCGAAGAAAGCCGAGCGGGCCTTGCCGATGATCGGGCGCAGCTCCGGCTTGTAATCGACGACGAAGGTCGTGATCTTCACGATGTTGGCATAGCTCGCGCCCGCCGCCTTCAGCGCATGTCCCAGATTCTGCATCACCTGCGTGGTCTGCGCGGCGAGATCGCCCTCACCCACGATGCGCCCTTCCTCGTCCACCGACACCTGTCCCGAGATGTAGATGGTGCGGGCGCCGGAGGCGGTGACGACATGGGAATAGGCCGGATTGTGATGAAGGCCGCTGGGGCGAAGATGATCGAGCTTGGGCATGGGGGCTCCCTGGCGTTTTGTTCGTCGGACAGCCTATCCGGATCGCGAGATCGGAGCCAGCGGGAAAGATGCGGCGCGCGATGCTCCGCTATCTCTCCCGCATGCTTTCATGCCGATAGCGCGCAAGCGGCGACAACAGATAGCTGATGATCGAGCGCGTCCCAGTCTTGATCTCGACCGTCACGGCCATGCCGGGTGAGAGATTGACGGATTTGTCCTCGATCAGCATCCGGTCCTTCGCGGGAGCGATCCGGGCCGAATAAACCAGCTCCTGCCCCTTGGGCTCGCTGCTGTCCTGTTCGGTGCCCAATGATCTGTCGCCATTCTTGTCCGCAGGCTTGTCGCGGGTGATGGCATCGTGTGACACGCTCGTGACCTTGCCGTCCACCAGACCATACCTGGTGAAATTGAAGGTATCGATCTTGATCGCGACGTCCTGGCCGACCTCGATGAAGCCGATGTCGCGGTTCGACACCATCGCCTCGATCTCCAGCCGGCTCTCCAGCGGCACGATCACCATCAGCGACTGCGCGGGCGTGACGACGCCGCCGACCGTGTGGATGGCAAGCTGCTGCACGACGCCGTCGACCGGCGCGGTCAGGCGCTGAAAACTCCTCCTCTGCTCGGCCTTGACCACGTCCTGCATCAGGCCCGCGGCCTTCTGCTCGGCCTTGGCAAGATCGTCCGACAGCGAGCGCTGATATTCGGCCGTCGTCTTCGTCCCGGTCTCGACCAGTGCAGCGAGGGCCGCGTCGGCCTCCTTGGACCGGCTCCTTTGAACCACGAGCTCCTGCTGCTGGCCCACCAGATCCTGGAGCTCCTGGAGATAGAAGATCTTCGATCCCAATTCCTTGTCGAACAGCTGCTTGCGCATGTCGACGCGTTGCTGGAGCAGCGGGATGGTCGCCTCGAGCTTGCCGATCATCGCCGTGATCGTGGCCCGCTCGGCCTCCTTCTGCGCGACCTGGTGCTCGATCGAGGCCAGCTTGGCGGCCTGCTCGGCGGCCTGGCTCGCCAGAAATCGCTGCTGGACCTTCGCGAGCTCGGCGGGAGCGCCTTCCGGCGGATGGAAGCTGGCGACCGGATCGCCGCTGCCGGCGAGTGCCGCGCGCAGCCGCGCCGCCTCGAGCTGCGCGCCGACGAGATCGCTCTTGAGATGCCCAAGCTCGGCCTCGTTCATCGTGGAGTCGAGATCGACCAGCACGTCCCCTGCCCGCACCGTCTGGCCATCGGCGACCTGGATCGCGCGCACCACGCTAGTCTCGAACGGCTGGATCACCTTGGTCCGGCCGCTCGGGATCACCTTGCCCGGTGCCACCGCGACAATATCGACGGTGCCAAGGCAGGCCCAGACGATCGCCACCGCGAAGGCGGCAACGATCACGGCACCGACGGCGCGGCCGACAGGGTTGGGCGGCGCCTCGACGATCTCCAGCGCGGCCGGCAGAAAGGCGATCTCGTCCTTGCTCCTCACCGGAGCCCTGCCGGCCGGAAACGGCACGACCTTGCTAGCTGATTTCATGCAAGCCCGCCTGAAGCCGGAACAGCGTGGCGTAGCGGCCGCCCGTCTTGATCAACTCGTCATGAGTCCCGTCCTCGATCAGGCGGCCGCGATCCATCGTGATGATGCGGTGGGCCATGCGCAACGTCGAAAGGCGATGGGCGATCACGAAGACGGTGCGTCCCCTGGCGATCTGCGCCATGTTCTGCTGGACGATCCGCTCGCTCTCGTAGTCGAGCGCGCTCGTCGCCTCGTCGAGGATCAGGATGCGCGGATTGGTCATCAGAGCCCGCGCGATGGCGATCCGCTGCCGCTGACCACCGGACAGCGTGCTCCCCTGCTCGCCGACGACCGTGTCGTACCCTTCCGGAAGCTCGAGGATGAAGTCGTGCGCCCCGGCGAGCCTCGCGGCTTCGATGACGCGCTCGATCGGCATGGTGGGATCGGCGAGCGCGATGTTGTCGCGGACGGTGCGGTTGAACAGGATATTCTCCTGGAGCACTATGCCGATCTGCCGGCGCAGCCAGGTCGGATCGACCATGGCGAGGTCAGTGCCGTCCACCAGCACACGCCCGCTCTCGGGCACGTAGAGCCTCTGGATCAGCTTGGCGAGCGTGCTCTTGCCCGATCCCGAGGTGCCGACGACCCCAACGAATTGCCCCGCCGGCACGCTCAGGCTCACATCGCTGAGAATCTCGGGACCGTCGATGCGGTAGCGAAAGGTGACGTGCTCGAACTTGATGTCGCCGCGTATCGCGGGCAACGCCGCGCGCCCCGGCGTGTAGACGGGCTCTGCCGGCGTGTTCAGGATGTCGCCCAGCCGCTGCACCGACAACCGCGCCTGGTGGAAATCCTGCCAGATCTGCGCCAGGCGAAGCACCGGCGTGCTGACGCGCCCCGCCAGGAGATTGAAGGCGACCAGCTCGCCGACGGTCAGATCGCCGCCGATGACGAGCCTCGCGCCGAAATACAGGATCGCGGCGGTCGCGACCTTGCTGACGAACTGGATGGCCTGGCTCGCGGTATTGCCGAGGCTGATGACGCGAAAGCTCGCCGCCACGTAAGCAGCGAGCTGCTCCTCCCAGCGCCGCTGCATCTGCGGCTCCAGCGCCATCGCCTTCAGCGTCTCGACGCCCGTGACGCATTCCACCAGGAAGGCCTGGTTCTCCGCACCACGCTGGAATTTCTCGTCGAGGCGCCCGCGGAAGGCTGGACTGACGCCGGCCGAGACCGCGATGTAGAACGGAAACGAGGCCAACGTGATCAGCGTGAGCAGCGGCGAATAGAACCACATCACCGCGATGAAGACGATGGTGAAGAAGAGATCGATCGCGATGGTCAGCGCCGAGCTGGTGAGGAAATTGCGGATGTTCTCCAGCTCCCGCACCCGCGCAACCGAGTCCCCCACCCGGCGCGCCCGGAAATAGCCGATGGGCAGCGCCAACAGATGCCGAAACAGCCGCGCGCCCAATTCGACGTCGATGCGATTGGTCGTGTGCGAAAACAGATAGGTGCGGAGCGCGCCGAGGATCGTCTCGAAGATCGCGATCGCGACCAGCCCGGTCACGACGACGTCCAGGGTGGTCATGCTGCGATGGACCAGCACCTTGTCGATCACGACCTGGAACAGCAACGGGGAGACCAGCGCGAACAGCTGGAGGAAGAGCGAGCCGACCAGCACCTCGCCGAGCAGCCGCCGGTATTTGTGGATCGCCCCCAGGAACCAGGTGATGTCGAAGCGCCGCGAGAGATCGGTCAGCAGCGAACGCTTGGCGACCAGGATCGCCCGGCCGTCCCATACGGCCTCGAACTTGGCCCGGGTCATCAGGTCCGGCTTCGCGGCATCCGGCACCTGGACGATGATCTTGTCCTCCCCGGCCTTGCCGAGCAGCAGAAACCCGCCGTCGCGCAAGACTGCAATGCACGGCATCGGCAATCCGCCAAGCCGCTCCCATCTCGTGGAGACGGACTTGGCTTTCAGGCCGAAGCCCTTTGCGCAACGCAGGATCTCGGTGACACCGATCGTGTTGCCGAATTGATGCCGGACCTGGTCCGGGCTCGCCCCCACGCCGTTCAAACGCAACAAGGCGACGATCGCGTGAAGGCCTGAGTCTCCGGACGGCTCTCGGGCCACGTCTTCAGCCATGTGCCGCCCCGTCATGTCTCAACCCGGTCACGCACGGACACCTCGGCGGCCGCGCGGAAACCCATATGATATTCCGGCGATATATGTTATATATTGCAAACGCGACTCACATACGAACGTAAATTCAATTGAACGGCGATCCCGCGCCCCGCGATCAGGGGTCTTACTCAACGCCGACGACATTTGGGTGAACCCTAGCTTCAGGCCCGCATCGCTCTCTGCATCAACAAAATAGGCCCCGCTTGGCCCTCGTCATCAAAAATGCACCGATCAGCTCTTCAAGATCGGCTCGTCATCTTTGGCGGCGTCGTTCGGCGCGAACCGACGCGTCAACGCGACGCAACATCACATAACAATGGATAGGAATAAACCATCGCTCACTGTGTTATGATAACAAAATTGATGCGCATATCGTAATTGCCTACCCGTCGCCGCGACACCGACGGCCCGGTCGTTGCGATAGCGACAGCAAGCCATTCCGCACCAAAACCGTCAGATGAAGTCCATTTAGCCGACCGCTCACCTATGAATATTGCGCACGCCCCATCACCCGCTCCGGGCGCGAACGGCTCACCTCGGCCCCCGGCGCCGGGACCGGGCTCTGGCGCGCCATCGCCGCAGAGCGCGCGGGCGCCGTCGGCGGGGCCGGACAAGCTGCCATTCCGTCCGCCGGCCGACGTCCCGACCCAGTCCGGCCCGCTCGGCATCCGCTTCGACTTCAACGACGGCTGCCGGGTGTTGCTCCCCGACGGCAACGGCCCCTACCGGGTCAGGCTCAGCGATATCGACAGCGGCAATGTGCTGTTCGAAACCGAGATCGAGTCGGGCCGCATCAATTCGACCAAGCGCTACTTCGTGCGCATCCGTCTCGAAATATGGATCAAAGGCGAGGTCGGCCTCCAGCACGACTATTCAGCCACAGGTCGCGACGTCCTGATCCAGCTTCCCGAGATGACACTCGGCGATACGATCGGGTGGTTTCCCTACGCGGACAGATTTCGCGCCCTCCACGGCTGCCGCCTGACCTGCACGATGTCCGAAAAGGTCATCCCGCTGTTCCGCACGGCCTATCCGGACATCACGCTGCTCGGTCACGGCGAGGTCGATCCACGCCGCTACTACGCGACGTACAATATCGGGCTGTTCTTCGACGATAAGGACCATGTGTTTCAGCCCTGCGACTTCCGCCATGTCGGCCTGCATCGCACGGCCGGCTACATCCTCGGCGTGGATCCGGCCGAGCAACCGCCACGCATTGCGCTGGCCGATGACACCCCTCCGATTTCCGAGCCTTATGTCTGCATCGCCGTGCAGAGCACGACGCAGTGCAAATACTGGAATAATCCGCACGGCTGGCGCGAGACCGTCCGCTTCCTGAAGCAGGCGGGGTATCGCGTGATCTGCATCGACCAGAAGCCCGTTCACGGCTCCGGCGTGGCGTGGACGCAGATTCCGCACGGCGCCGAGGACGAGACCGGCGACCGCCCGCTGCAGGAGCGCGCGCGCTGGCTCAAGCACGCGGACTTCTTCATCGGCCTGTCGAGCGGGCTGTCATGGCTTGCCTGGGCGACCGGAACGCCAGTCGTGCTCATCAGTGGCTTCACGCATCCGACCAACGAGTTCACGACGCCCTACCGCGTCGTCAACTATCACGCCTGCAATTCCTGCTGGAACGATCCTGTTCACAGGTTCGACCACAAAGACTTCCTGTGGTGTCCACGCCACAAGGATACGCCGCGACACGAGTGCACGCGGTTGATCACCTTCGACCAAGTGAGACGCACAATCGAGACCATCCCGGGCTTCGGGACGCGAAACGGACATAGGACACAGTGAATTTTACCAGGAGAAATGCGATGACTGACACAGTACAGCCGGGCGACACTCTGGAGGTCGGCTCCGGGGCGACCGTCGACGGGACCTTGGTCCTGTGGAACGGCACGCTCGAGATCCACACCGGCGGCACCGCCAACGGGACGGTCGTCAATGGCGGCGGCGTGCTGGTGGTGGACGCCGGCGGAACGGCTGTCGACTCTTTCCTCGGCGGGCTTGCCGTCGAGAACGTGTTCGGCACCGACATCAATGCGACGATCGCCGGCGGCGCCGTCATGAACATCTTCAACGGTGGCAAGGCGATCGACACCACCTTGGACGGCGCCACACAGAACGTCTACTCCGGCGGCACGGCGAGCCGCACGACCGGCGGCGGCGTCCAGGCCATCTATGACGGCGGCATCGCGACCGGAACCAACCTGAGCGCCGGCGCGCAATGGGTCTATTCCGGTGGCGTGGCCAGCGGCTCGACGCTCGGCAACGCCATCTACCAGGCCGTCTATGGCGGTGCGACCGCGAGCGGCACCACCATTGCCGGGGGCCAGCAGGACATCATCGGCCTTGCGATCAACACGACGATGACCAGCGGGTGGCAGTTCATCGGAAGCGGCGGTGTCGCGAACAACACCACCATGAGCGGCGGCTTCGAATATGTGCTGGCCGGCGGCACCGCCAACGGCACGCATATGAGCGGCGGCTCGCAGATCGTCTGGGACGGAATCGCCAACAACACGGTGATGACCGGCGGCACGCAGACCGTGCTCGGCGGCGGCGTGGTGAGCGGCACGACCCTGACGAGCGCAACACAGCAGGTGCAGATCTACGGCACGGCGCTCGCCACCGTGGTCAACCGCGGCGGCTACGAAGTCGTCACCTCGGGCGGCGTGACCAGCGGCACGATCGCCAACAGCGGCGGCTACGAGTTCGTCAGCGCAGGCGGAAGCTCGTTCGCGACCACGGTCAACCGCGGCGGCTACGAGATCGTCAGCGCCGGTGGTACCTCGACAAACACGACCGTCAATTCCGGCGGCTACGAGGTGGTCGACACCGGCGGCATCTCGAAGAATGCCACGGTGCTGACCGGCGGCTACGCCATGATCCAGGTCGGCGGCCTTGCGACGAACATGGTCATCAGCGGCGGATACCAGTTCGTCTACGGCACTGCGGATAACACCACCAACCTCGGTGGCATCGAATACGTCTATGGCGTCGTCGACGATACCGTGATCGGAAATCACGGCAAGGAGAACGTCATGGGCGTCGCCAACGACACGGTGGTGAACAGCGGCGGCCTCCAGACCGTGTCCGGCGGCATCACCAACGGAACGATCGTCCACAGCGGCGGCGTCGAGCTCGTGAACAGCGGCGTGGCCAACGGCACGATCATCTCCGGTGGTCTCGCGCATGTTGCCGTGGGAGGCGCTGCGGTCGACGTCACGTTCGAGGGCGAAGGCGGCACGCTTCAGCTCGACAGCTCCGACCTGTTTTCGGGTCAGATCTCCGGCTTCGGCGATACCGACATCATCGACCTCCGCGACATCGCTTTCGGCGCGGGGACGACGCTGGGCTACGCGGCCGATCCCGGCAATGGCGGCGGCACGCTGACAATCAGCAACGGCGTCAATTCGGCCTCGCTGGTCCTGCTGGGCCAGTACTCGGCCGCGAACTTCGCGCTGGCTTCGGATGGACATGGCGGCACCATGATCACCGAGCACGTCGTCGTTCCGCAGGCGAACCTCGCGCCCAACGCCCTTGCGGCCTGATCGCGACACGGCGGAGCCCGGCTCCGCCTGCCCTGAAACATCGAGGGCGCAGCCTTTCCGAGGCTGCGCCCTTTTTCTTCGGGCTGTTGGCTTGCCGACGTGCGTCGGGAGTCGACGCTCAGTTACAGGGATTGCTGTCCTTGACGTCGAACTTGCCCATGGCGCCGGAAATGACGAAATCATTGTAGTCGAGCACGAGCTGGCGGGAGACGCCGTTCTCGTAGAGCTCGAACGCCATCGCGTAAACCGGGGTCTGCTCGCCTTCCTTCTGCTGGGACTCGCGGTCGAAATAGCTGACGGTGACGGGCCAGCGCTTGAGCGACTTCATGTGCTCGTCGGAGGTCGACGGATCGGACGAGATCGTGCGGTCGGCGGGGATCGGCTGGCCGATCACGGTCAGCGTGTTGTAGACTTTCTGGCCGTCGTCCGAGCCGTCATAGACGGAGAGCTCGAGCAGTGACTTGCCGTCCTTTGCCGCCGCGATGATGCGCTGGATCTGCTCGGTCGGGAACACGATCTTGCCGTCGAGGGTGAAGGTCTTGGGTGCCGGCAGCTTCAGCTTGACGTTGATGTGGTCGCCGTCGCGCTCCGCCGAGCCGTCGACCCGGCCGGCATCGGCCTCGTTCATCCGCGTCTCGATCTTGAAGCGGTAGCTTTTTCCCGCGGCATCCTCCCAGGAATTGGAGCGGAGGTCACTGAGCGTGACCTTGCCCTCGCCGCTGTCGAGCTCGGAGACCTGGCGGAATTCCGAGGTGTAGCCCTCGCAGGCACTCCCGGTGAAGTTGTAGAGAATGCGGCCGCGCGCGCTGTTGATCGAATTGGAGCGCGATTTCACCAGGCTCAAATCGTACAGCGCCTGGTGCGCGAGGAACGGACCGTTGGCGGCCTGCGCCCCGCAGCCAGGGCCGAAACTGGCCGCCGCGAGCGCCATCACACCGAGCGAAGTCCGGAAAAGGTGCACCATGTCTGTTCCTTGGGGACGCGTCCTTGGCGAGCGCAGATTCGACATTTTAATGACTGTTCCATTGCGTCGCAACTGAGGCCGTTTCACGTAAAGTTGCGGCCTTTGCGTTGAACCGCCTGCCCTGCCTCAACAAAATGCGGTGCCTCCGGTTGCTTGCATGTGGCGGTACGATGAGCGAAACAGGACGCGCCGGGCCAACAGATAGCGCCCGGGCTGACGAATCCTGGACGAATTTTTGGACAACGAGGTCGAACATGGCGGGCACGGTCGAGCAGAAACTGGCGGAACAGGGCATCAAGCTGCATGAGGCCCCCACCCCGGTGGCCAATTACGTGCCGTTCGTGCGCACCGGCAATCTGCTGTTCGTCTCCGGCCAGGTCTGCTTCGACCCCGCCGGCAAGCTGATCGCCAAGGGTAAGCTCGGCGCCGGCGTCTCGATCGAGGACGGTGCCGCGGCGGCGCGCGGCTGCGCGGTCAACCTGCTGGCCCAGGTCAAGGCAGCGCTCGGCGACCTCGACAAGGTCGTGCGCGTGGTGCGCCTCGGCGGCTTCATCAACTCTGCGCCGGACTTTTTGGACGGGCCGAAGGTGCTGAACGGCGCCTCCGACCTGATGGTCGCCGCCTTCGGTGACAAGGGCCGCCATGCTCGCACCACCGTCGGTGTCGCCTCGCTGCCCGCGGATGCGGCGGTCGAGGTCGAAGGCGTGTTCGAGGTCGCTTGAGGCGCATGCGCGCTCCGGATTGGCTGACAGCCCGACCGGTCGCTCATCGCGGCCTGCACGACATTTCGCGCGGCATCGTCGAGAACATGCCGGGCGCGGTGCAGGCTGCGATCGCGGGCAATTTCGCGATCGAGGTCGACATCCAGCTCTCAGCCGACGGCGAGGCGATGATCCATCACGACCACGCGCTCGGCCGCCTCACCGAGGCGACGGGCGAGGTGGTCTCGAAGACCGCAGCGGAGCTGAGGGCGATCAAGTTCAAGGACACCGACGAGCGGATGATGTCGCTGTCCGACCTCTGCGCCATGGTCGCCGGCCGCGTGCCGCTGGTGATCGAGGTGAAGAGCCATTTTGGCGGCGACCGCAAGCTGGTGAAGCGGATGGCCGAGGTGCTGGCGTCCTATGACGGCCCCGCCGTCGGCATGTCCTTCGATCCCGACCAGGTGCTGGCGCTGCGCGAGCTATTGCCCAACCGGCCGCGCGGCATCGTCGCGCAGCGGACCTATGAGGACGAGTACTGGGCCTACCTGACCCAGGAGCAGCGCGACAGCATGCTGTACCTGCGCCACGGCTTTCAGACCCAGCCGCATTTCGTCGCCTTCAAGGTCGACCACCTCCCAGCCCCCGCCCCCTGGATCGCCCGCAATCTGTTCGGCTGCGCCCTGCTGGGCTGGACCGTGCGCACACCCGAGCAGCGCACGCGGGTCGGGCAGTATGCCGATCAGATGATCTTTGAGGGATTCGTGCCGTAGGCATGATGGTCCCACCCTTGAAGTCGCTGCTGCAATGCACGATCTTGGGCTCGATGGCATCATCTGAAATCACGCTCGAGGCGGTCCCTTCCATTGGCGAGGTGTCTGCCGAGGATTGGGACGCCTGCGCCAATCCCGGCGGCAAATGCAACGAGGTTAGCGCGGGAACCTCATCCGCTCGTCCAAGGGATTCCCTCGGCCTCTCAAAACCGGCCTATAACCCGTTCGTCTCACACGCATTTTTATCTGCCGTCGAGAAATCGGGTTCGGCAACGATCCGCACCGGCTGGGGTCCACGGCATCTCGTCGCCAAGCTCGACGGCCGCGTCGCCGGAGTGGTGCCCTGCTATCTGAAATCACACAGCCAGGGCGAATACGTCTTCGACCGCGGCTGGGCGGACGCCTATGAGCGCGCCGGCGGACGCTATTATCCGAAGCTCCAGGTCTCGGTTCCCTTCACGCCGGCCACGGGCCCGCGCCTGCTGGTGCGCGACGGTGTCGATCGCGGGCGCATCACCGAGGCGCTGGCGAGCGGGTTGGTGGCGCTGTGCGGCGTCAGCAAGGCCTCCTCGGTGCACGTCACTTTCGCCCGCGAGGCGGAGTGGAAGCTGCTTGCCCAGCACGGCTTCCTCCAGCGCACCGACCAGCAGTTCCATTGGCGCAACGAGGGCTTTGCGAGTTTTGACGATTTTCTGGCGACACTGAATTCGCGCCACCGCAAATCGATCAAGCGCGAGCGGCGCGATGCGCTGGCGGCCGGCATCACCATCCACTGGCTCACCGGCAAGGACATCACCGAGGACGCCTGGGACGCGTTCTTCGCGTTCTACATGGAGACGGGCTCGCGCAAGTGGGGCCGGCCTTACCTGACGCGCGAATTCTTTTCGCTCGTCGGCGAGACCATGAGCGATGACGTGCTGCTGGTGATGGCCCGCCGCAACGAGCGCTGGATCGCGGGCGCGATCAACTTCATCGGCTCGGACACGCTGTTCGGCCGCAACTGGGGCGCGGTCGAGCATCATCCCTTCCTGCATTTCGAGGTCTGCTACTACCAGGCGATCGATTTCGCCATCAAGCGCGGCCTCACCCATGTCGAGGCCGGCGCTCAAGGCGAGCACAAGATCGCGCGCGGCTACCTGCCGCGCACAACCCATTCCGCCCATTTCATCGCCGATCCCGGCCTGCGCCGCGCCATCGACGATTACCTCAAGCGCGAGCGTGCCTATGTCGCGGAAGCCGGACGGGAGCTCGCCGAGCTCGGCCCGTTCCGCAAAGGCATCAGCGAGGCGCCTTGACGGTTTGCCGCCGCTGGTGACAGTAAGCGCAAAATCTTGGGAGCCCCGCCATGACCGCCTACGACCCCAATAACATCTTCGCAAAGATCCTGCGCGGCGAGTTTCCCTGCCACAAGGTCTACGAGGACGAGCATGTCTTCGCCTTCCTCGACATCATGCCGCGCGTGCCTGGCCACACCCTGGTGATCCCCAAGGCCCCTGCTCGCAACATCCTCGACATCCAGCCGGACGACTACGCCCATGTCGCGCGCGGCGCGCACAAGATCGCGGCCGCAGCGATGAAGGCGTTCGAGGCCGACGGCATCACCGTGCAGCAGTTCAACGAGCCTGCCGGCGGACAGGTGGTGTTTCATCTCCACATGCACGTGATGCCGCGCCACGACGGCGTCGCGATGCTGCCGCCCGCGAGCCGCAAGGAAGACGTCAAGGTGCTGGAAGAGAACGCGACCAAGCTGATCGCGGCCCTGAAGGCGGGCTAGGTCTCTCCGCTCGTCATTGCGAGCGAAGCGAAGCAATCCAGACTGCCTCCGCAGAAACAGTCTGGATTGCTTCGTCGCAAGAGCTCCTCGCAATGACGGGGTTGGAGCGGTGCCCCCTCACTCCGTCTGAAAGTCTCCCGGCTGCGGCGCGGCCAGCGGGGTGAACTCGCAGCGATCAGGCTTGATGTCGATCAGCGGCGTGTTGTCGAGACAGTCGAGGCCGCGCACCAGAATCGTATTTCCCTCGATGCCGACCAGCTTCACGATCGAGGTCCCGATCGGATTGGGCCGCACCGGCGAGCGCAGCGAGAAGGTGCCGCGGGTTTTCTCGTTGTTCTTCGGGCTTTGCAGAATGATGTCGCGGCGCGACTTGTCGAGCCAGTAGAGCACTTCGAGATTGCTGTAGAAGTCGACCCCCTTGATGGCCGGCACGAACGGCTCAAATATCTCGAGCCGGCAGATCGGGCCGTCGTGGCGGCCCTGCCGCGGCGTCTCCAGCCGCGAGGTCCAGGGCGTGCGAATGCGGCCGATGAAGACCAGGCCGGCATCCTCCACAGGCGGCAGCTCGATGGCGACCTCGCCCTCACGGAGCTCGTTTTCGCGAACCATATTTCCAGTTCCTTGGCTGTTCGCCGGCGGTTTTAGCCCAACCACCATTTGCCGGCCAGCATGAAGAGTTCGCCGGTCACCACGCCCGCGAAAATCGAGCGGCGGGTCAGCAGGAAGACGACGAGGCCGGCGCCGACCGCACCGTAGCGCAGGGCATCCGGCACGCTGGCCAGCGCGCCAGGCGGCTGGACCACGATCTGGGCGATGACGCCGGCCAGGATCGCGGTAGCGACCGCCCTCACCCAGACCAGCAGCTCGGAGCCCTCGTCGATGCCGCCGCCGAACCACAGGCCCAGCATGCGCCAGATCTGGTTGGGAACGACGCCGGCGACGAACAGCACAACGAGCGCATGCCAGTCGCCGATGAGCTGTGCGTAGCTCATGCGCGTACCTCCCGCCACCAGTGCACGCCATAGGCGATGGTGCCGGCAACAAGGCCGCTGACGAGGATGTCGAGACCGGAATCCATCTTCGCGGCCAGCGGATAGAGCAGAACGCCAAGCGCCAGCGCGACGACGTCAGCGGCCTCCCGGCTGTTGCGCGCGGTCGAGAACAGGAACGACAGCGGCGTCAGCATCAGGATCGCCGCGCCCAGCGTCTGCGTCAGGTTGGCGGCGAGGAAATAGCCGACCGTGTTGGCGGTGAGGCACACCGAGACCAGACCGAAGCCAAGTCCATTGACGAAGGCGATCCGCCGCTCGCGCGGGACCTGCGGCAGGAAGCGATGGCATTCGACCCACAGCGTCACGGCGGTGAGATGCGCCGCGAAGAACAGCTCCCGCCGCTTGGTCGTCGGCGTGCGCATCAAGGGCAGCACCGAGACCACCATCGGAAACAGGCGGATGGCGCTGACGGTCACCGCGATCGCCGACTGGATGATGGTGGCGCCCGAGCCGAGCGTGGTGATCAGAATGATCTGCGCCGGGCCTGCCCAGACGAACAGCGTCGAGCAGAGCGCCCAGAGCAGGCTGAAATGGCTGTCATGGGCCAGCGCACCGATGCCGAGATAGGTCGCAAACAGGACGAGCGTGAGGATCGTCTGCGTGATCGAGCGCAGCCCCCAGCCAAAGGCGCGCCACGGGCTTTGCCATTGAGGTGAATCGAGCGGAGGAAGCGCCAAGGGAGGGCCGGCCGAGGTTGCGGAATCGTGCCCGCATAACGGGCAATGCGGCGGCCCGCGTCAAGGAAGCGCGCGGCGGGGCTGGCATGCGTGAGAAGACAGAAGCCCTACCCGGTCACGCCCCGGTTCTTCAGCACGAAGCAGGCGCCACCGGCCTTGCGGATCTTATTGCACAGATCATCCGCCTCGTTGCGCGTGTCCGCGCCGATGCGCACCTGATAGAACGCGCGCGTGCCGCGGCTGCGCATCACCGAGCTCAGCAGGCTCGGATCACGCTCGCCGATCACGGCGCTCAGCTTCGTGACGGCCCGGGAATACATCGCCAGCGCCTTGTTGCGGTCGAAGCCGGCCGCAAGCTGCACGCCCCAGATCTTTGCGGCGGCAAGCTCCACATGCTGCTCGAGCTCGGCGACGAACGGATTTGGCGCGCGCTTGAGCAGCGCCATCAGATCGCGGCAGCTCGTCGGCGGCGAGCTCGGCGGCCCCTTGCCGGTGCTGCCGGCCTTGGCCCAGGCATCGACGCTCGCGCCGGTGATGGCATAGACATAGTTGCGGGTCTGCTCCGGCATGCCGCCGGTGCCGGCGAGCCATTCCTGCACTCGGCGCGGTCCCGCATTGTAGGCCGCCGCCGCGAGGCCGAGGTTGCCGAACTGGTTTCGCAACTCGTTCAAGAATTCGGCCGACTTCGGCAGCGCCTGCACCGGATTGAACGGATTGAGGAGCCCGCGCTCGCTCGCGGTGCCCGGCATGAACTGCGCGATCCCCTGGGCGTGCTCGCCGCTACGCGTCATCGGCCCCACCGCATCGGCCTGGAAGCGGCTTTCCTGCCAAATCACGCGGGCGAAGAACTCCAGCGGCAGGTTATTGTCGCGCGCGGCCGCCTCCACAATCAGGCAGATAGATTCCCGCGTATTGCTTTCGCGCGCGTCAGGTTTCTCAAGGGGATGTGCAAGCTCCTCGACGCTCGGATGCACGAACCGGTTCGGTGTCTCCTGGCCAGGCGCGGGCGACACCGCGACGGCAAGGCAGAACACAGCAATAACCTGGGTTATACGCATGGCGTCCATGATAGCGGACAAATCGGACCTTGACTTGAGGGCCCAGCCAACTAGCAACGGGCGACGATATCAACGCCGGTCCCGCCCAGATGGCTACAATCTATTTTGATCTTGACGGCACGCTGACCAACCCGAAACCCGGGATCACCCGCTCGATCCAGTACGCGCTGGAGCGGCTGAACGTCGCGGTGCCGAGCGAGGACGAACTGACCTGGTGCATCGGCCCGCCACTGCATGCCAGCCTGGAGAAGCTTACCGGCAGCTCGGAACTCGCTGACCGCGCGCTGCTGCTCTATCGCGAGCGCTTCAGCGATGTCGGCCTGTTCGAGAACGAGGCCTATGGCGGGATCAAGGACACATTATCCTCGATTGCCGCGACGCATCAGCGCATGTTCGTGGCGACCAGCAAGCCGGCAGTCTATGCCACCCGCATCGTCGATCATTTCGGCCTGAAGCCGTATTTCGAGCGCGTGTTCGGCTCCGAGCTCGATGGCACGCGCGTCGACAAGCGCGACCTGCTGCGCTACGCGCTCGACCAAGCCAAGGTCGATCCCGCCGATGCGATCATGATCGGCGACCGCAGCCACGACGTGGTCGGCGCCCGCACCAACGGCATGACCGCGATCGGCGTGCTCTATGGCTATGGCAGCGAGGCCGAGCTGCGGGATGCCGGCGCACATCACATCTGCGCCGCGCATTCCGAGTTGCTCGGCCATTGCCTGGCCTAAAGCGCGATGAGATCAGGATGAATCGTCATCGCGCTTTAGCTTGTTGTTTGCGCATGATCTTTTCGGAAAACCGCTGTGCACTTTTCCGGATCATGCTTTAGACGCTGACGGTCTCCACCGCCGCAAGCATGCCGGTCTTCGCGTGACAGTTCAGGTATTCGAAGAACTGCTCGTCCGCGGCTGCCACCGTGACCTCGTGATAGAGCCGCAGCTTGGCTGACGGCCCGAGCGTCGAGAGGTACTTCATCGCCGCGCCGAAGATCCTGACATGGGTCGGATGCGACTCCGCCCAGCGCTCGAGCGCGGCGAGGCTCTTCCACCAGCTCTGGCCGTAGGACTTTTCGCTCGTGCTGCCGTCATTCGCGAGCACACGCATGTAGCGGTTGGCGTAGCAGCCGATCGCAAGGCCGTCGTCGCGCAAGAAATCCATGCCCTCACGCAGCACCGGCTCGACGTCGTCGAGATAGAGCTTCCGCTCGGACGCCTCGGTATCGCTCCAGTCCTGCCCCGAGCGGATCAGGCAGAGATTATCGTGTGCCTTGACGCGCAGGCGCGCGCCGTCGCGGATCAGCTCGGGAGTACCCGCCGGCGACATCGGATCGGTCTGCGACAGCGGAATGCGATCGCGCATGCCGCCCCAATAAGCGTGCTCCTGCACCTCGCCGCTCATGCCGCCTGCGATGACGGCGACGCCCTCGGGCCGGTCGGGCGAGGAGAACAGCGTCTCATACCGCGCCAGCGCAGGACGCAGCACTTCGATGAAGGTACCGATGCCATCCCAGGCCCTGCCGGTCCAAACTTCGCGCGCCGACGCAAACCAGGCATCGAAGCGCGCAACGTCGTCCCAATAGGCCACCGAGACGACGGTCTCATAGCCGGCCTGGTCGACATAATGCGCGCGGTCCCAGTGCGAGGGACCGCCCTCGCCCGCGAACCGCCCGGCAATCTCCGCGAGCGCCTCGGTCGCGGCCACCGGAGCTGACCGACGATACTGCACGCCGAAATAGGCCATCACGACCCGGCTCACGGCCGGCTTGTAGCGCGCCACGAAGGACGGATATGGCGGCTGGTAGTCATCAGGCACGCGCTTGTGGCGCGTGCGCGCCGTTTCGAGATGTAGAGGAATTGCGGATTCCATGATCGTGCCCTCCCCTTGATCTCGGGCGATCAGCTCGCCGCCGCGCCGATGTCCGTGGGCTCGACGCTGTCGACCGGCAGTGCAAACTGCTCGACGCGCTTGTACGGCTTGTTGTTGAGCAGGAGCCGCGTCACGTCGGGCCGCGAATAGTGCCCGGCGGGATCGGCCGCGTTCTTGGCGACACCGATGGCGCCGAGATCGATCTCGGCGATCAAAAGCCCCTCCTGATCCGGCGCCAGCTTGTCCCCGATCTGACTGCCGTCGGGGCCGTAGATCGCAGCAAAGCCGCCGCCGGTATGCAGCAGCGCGTGCTTGTCGGGCCGGTCGCAGAGCTCGTCGATCATCGCCTGCGAGACGGTCGCGCAAGGCGCCAGCACGAAACAGGAGCCTTCCACCGCATAGACGCGCGAAGCCGCATTGTTGACCTCGGCGCCGAGCGCCGGCGCGAAGGGATCGTAGAGCGAGAAGCTCGGCCAAGCCGCGACATGCACCTGCTCGTTCTGGGCATACATCGCGTATTTCGACAGCGGCTGGAGATGCTCCCAGCAGCACAGCGCCCCCAGGCGGCCGATGTCGGGCCGCGCGTGGACGGCCAGATCGCTGCCGTCGCCCTCGCCATAGACGGTGCGCTCGGCATGGGTCGGCCGCAGCTTGCGGCGCTTTGCGATGGTCTCGCCATCGGGCCCGATCAGCCATTGCGCGAGATAGAGGCTGCCGCCGTCGCGCTCGGACAGTCCGATCACGGCCGTCAGCTTCGCTCTTCGAACGGCCTCGCGCAGCCGCTCGGCCTGCGGGCTGTCATAGGCCAGCGAATTGTCGAAATAGCGCTGCACGAAGCCGCGGCCGATCGCCCAGGCCGGCGAGTCCATCCAGATATGCCAGGGGTAACCGGGGATGAAGGCCTCGGGAAAGGCGATCAGCTTCGCCCCCTTCTCGGCGGCCTCCCTGATCAGCGCGACCGACTTGTCGATCGAGCCGTCGAGATCGAGCCAGGCCGGGGCCGCCTGCACCACCGCCACCTTGTATTTCGGATGTTCGATGCCCATTCCCGCCTCCCTTGCCGGTTGATCGGAAGCCACGTCCGATGCAGTCTATTTGGCCAAGCCGGGCGGCCGCGCGCTCGACCGCGGCGGAACAAAAACTCGACTGGACGGAAGCGCCGACCCGGTACGGAATTTGCCTCGGCCGAGGATCGATCCGCGCCAGCATGCGGTTTGCAGGATGTGACAGGGAGGCTTGCCGATGCCAATCCAGTTCACGACAGACGGCAGCCCCGGCTACCGGCGGCTGGCGCTTTGGCAGGACATCGTGTGTGACGTCTTCGTCGGGCTCGACTGCAAGTCCGATCTCGGCAGCGCCTTTCGCGGCTCGGTCACACAGGCCCCGCTCGGCAAGGCGGTGTGCTCAGAGGTCTGCTCCGACCGCCAGCACGTGTTCCGCACACCCTCTCGCATTGCACGTTCGGATCAGGATTTCGTTCTCATCGCACTCGGCAATCGCGGTCACGGCGGCTTGGTGCAGGACGGCCGCGAGACCGTGATCCATCCCGGCGAGTTCGCGCTCTACGACACCACGCGGCCCTATGAGCTGAAGTTCAACGAGGCCTTCACACAGACCATCTTCAAGGTGCCGCGGGAAATGCTGCAGCGGCGGCTCGGCGCCACCGAGACGCTCACCGCGATGTCGTTCGGGGCTGACGCACCGCTCGAACGGCTCGCCTACGATTTCATCTTCCGGCTTTGCCAGAGCGCGGACCTGCTTGCGCCGGATCATGCCGCGGCCTTGTCGGAGCAGGCCGTCGATCTGTTGGCGATGGCGCTGAGCGAACGGCTCGGCAAGGCATCGCTGCCGTCCTCGACCCACCGTTCCGCCCTGCTCTACCGGCTGAAGGCGCACATCCGCGCGCACCTTGCCGATCCCGACCTCTCGCCGGCGGAAACCGCCGCCGCAATCGGCATCTCGCCGCGCTACGTCAATGATCTGCTCGCCGATGAAGACATGTCGTTCCAGCGCTATGTCCTTGCCGAGCGTCTCGCGCAATGCAGGCGCGACCTCGCCTCGCCCGTGCTTGCGCACCGCCACATCAGCGAGATCGCGTTCGCTTGGGGCTTTAACGATCTCTCGCATTTCGGCCGCGTCTTCCGCGAGCATTTCGGAATGTCGCCGCGCGACTTCCGGCAGAGCCAGTTGCGGCACTGAGCAGCCATCTGCGCGAGCCTTCGCTTCAGGCGAAGGCAATGCTCGCCAATTCCAGATTGTGTTGTGTTGCTGCGTGGATCAGGCTGCCAGGCATGAGGACTCAGTCTACGATAAGCGGATCGGAGCTGCTGCTGGGTGTGATCGCGATCCGGCTCGCAGTCCTCGTCCTGGTGGGCTGGAGCCTGACTCTGCTGCCGCGGCAGGCGCGTGACGGCGAGGTCGCCTGTTTCCCCTCGCCTGCGACACGGGGCGAGGCTCAGTCTTCGGCGAAGACAGCCGGTCCGCGCATTGCCGATGCGGCATTCGATGACATGCGTCTGCACGACTAGGTCGTTTCCAAGCAAGGCCGGTATGTGAGCCTAGCGTAGGACAGCGCGCGTACTTGCATTACCATTGAACTCCAAGGCCGCACTGATCAATCAGCGGCCAGCCGAGGAGCAGATCAATGGAATACCGACGCTTGGGCCGGTCAGGCCTCATGGTGCCCGCTTTGAGCCTTGGGACCGGCACCTTCGGCGGCGTCGGCCGCCTTGCCGCTTGGGGCACGACCGACGCGACCGAAGCGCGGCGTCTTCTCGATATCTGCCTCGAAGCCGGCGTGTCGATGTTCGACACCGCGAACGTCTATTCGCTCGGCGAGTCCGAGCGCGTTCTCGGCGAAGCCATCAAGGGCCGCCGCGACAAGGTGCTGGTCTCGACCAAGGCGACGTTTCGCTTCGGCGACGGCCCCAACGACATCGGCTCGTCGCGGCAGCATCTGCTAACCGCCATAGACGCCTCGCTGAGCCGGCTCGGCACCGATTACATCGACCTGTTCCAGCTCCATGGCTTCGACGCCTTCACGCCGCCCGAGGAGGTGCTCAGCACCCTCGATGTGCTCGTGCGCGCCGGCAAGATCCGTTATGTCGGCGTCTCGAATTTTTCGGGCTGGCACCTGATGAAGTCGCTCTCCGTTGCCGACAAGCACGGCTTCCCGCGCTACGTCGCCAACCAGACCTACTATTCGCTGATTGGGCGCGACTATGAGTGGGAGCTGATGCCGCTTGGTCTCGACCAGGGCCTTGGCGCGGTGGTCTGGTCGCCGCTCGGCTGGGGACGCCTCACCGGAAAAATCCGCCGCGGCCAGCCGAAGCCCGAGGTGAGCCGCCTGCCCAAGACCGCCGAGTTCGGCCCGCCGGTGCCGGACGAGCACGTCTATCGGGTGGTCGATGCGATCGACGAGGTCGCGACGGAAACCGGCAAGAGCGTGTCGCAGATCGCGCTGAACTGGCTGCTCCAGCGTCCGACGGTGTCGACGCTGATCATCGGCGCGCGCAACGAGGCGCAGCTGCGCGAGAATCTCGGCGCGGTCGGCTGGTCATTGACCAAGGACCAGATCGCCAAGCTCGATGAAGCGAGCAAGGTGACGCTGCCCTATCCCTATTGGCACCAGCGTGGGACCTTCACGGACCGTAATCCGCCGGCGGTCTAAAGCGCGATGAGATTTGGGTGAATCGTCATCGCGCTTTAGGTTGTTGTTTACGCATGATCTTTCCGGAAAACCGCTTCGCACTTTTCCGGATCATGCTTTAGCAGCCGGTCGATCTGCTTCGTCCCCGGCGGCTTGAGCTGCATCAAGCCGTGAGGGGCCGGCCGTGGCATCGTATGGCGTTCGCGAGGCCCCCCGATGCGCCGCTTTGCCATGAAGGCCTTGTTCACGGCCCTCAACCTGAACCGCGTCGAGCGGACGCGGATCGACTGGGATCGCACCGCCATTGTCGCGTCGACGGCGGTGACGCTCGGCCTCGTCGCGCTCTACATTTGGGGCAAGACGACCGCGCGCTGGTAGCGGCCGGTTCCGGAACTATCGCGGTCCCGTCCGGTTGGCGCAATACTCCGCCAGCTGGCGCGTTCGATTCGCCAAACCAGACGCTGCTCACGATGTCGACAGTCACGATCGAGCAGGCCGACGGCCTGCCGCTGCCGCAGCGCCGATGGGCCATTCTCACCATCGCGCTCGGCATCACCATGTCCGTGATCGACGGCGCCATCGCCAACGTGGCACTACCGACCATCGCCGCCGACCTCAAGGCGAGCCCGGCCTTCTCGATCTGGATCGTCAACGGCTACCAGCTCGCCATCACCATCTCGCTGCTGCCGCTCGCCTCACTCGGCGAGATCGTGGGCTACCGGCGCGTCTATCTGGCGGGACTTGCGCTGTTCACTCTCGCCTCCGCGTTCTGCGCCGTGGCGCACTCGCTGCCGCTGCTGACGGTCGCGCGCATCGTCCAGGGCTTCGGCGCGGCCGGCATCATGAGCGTCAATACCGCGCTGGTCCGCTTCACCTATCCGCACGCACTGCTCGGGCGCGGCATCGCGCGCAACGCGCTCGTCGTGGCGGTGTCGGCCGCGATCGGGCCGACGCTGGCATCGGGCATCCTCGCCGTCGGCAGCTGGCCCTGGCTGTTCGCGATCAACGTGCCGATCGGTACGGTCGCCGTTGTCCTCGGCGCGCGCTGCCTGCCGCACACGCATCTCGCGGCGCATTCGTTCGACTGGCAAAGCGCGGGCTTAAGCGCCGTCACCTTCGGCGTCGGCATTTTTGCCGTCGACAGCGTCGGCCATGGCGAGCCGCTTCTCACCTGCCTGATCGAATTCGCCGTCGCCGCGGTCGCAGGCGCCGCGCTGATCTGGCGCGAGACCCATATGGCCGCGCCGCTGCTGCCGGTCGATCTGCTGCGCATCCCGATCTTCGCGCTGTCGATCGCGACCTCGATCGCCTCGTTCTGCGCCCAGATGCTGGCCTTCGTCGCAATCCCGTTCTACCTGCAAAGCCGCTTCGGCTATTCGGCCGTGCATATGGGGCTGCTGATCACGCCCTGGCCGATCACGGTGGCGTTCGCCGCCCCGCTCGCCGGTCGCTTGGTCGAGCACTATCCCGCCGGCCTGCTCGGCGGCATCGGACTTTTGCTGTTCGCGGGCGGGCTGGCCTCCCTCGCCATGCTACCGGCCGAGCCCGGCGCCTTCGACATCGCCTGGCGCATGGCGCTGGCCGGCTTCGGATTCGGCCTGTTCCAGACACCGAACAACCGCACCATGATCGCGGCCGCCCCGCGCGAGCGCACCGGCGGCGCCAGCGGCATGCTCGGCACCGCCCGGCTGCTCGGCCAGACCACCGGCGCCGCGCTGGTCGCGCTGTTCCTCGGCCGCTACCCGCAGGAGGGAACCAGGATCGCGCTGCTGGCCGGCGTCGGCTTTGCGCTGTGCGGCGCGCTGCTCAGCATGTTGCGCCTGTCGCCCACCGCCGCGCGCGGCGCTGAGCATGTGCGGGTGCAGGACGGGCAGCGGATGAAGGGGGATTGAGGCCGCGACGGTTCGTTCACGCGACGGCGCGGCCAGTTCTCGCCAAAAACAAAAAGGCCGGCTGAACAGCCGGCCTTTTCGATGATGTCGCTCGCGATCAAGCCTTGACCAGCGGGCCCTTCGAGGTCGGCCCCTTCGAGCCACCAGGACCGCCCGGCTTCGACTTGCCCGGCGGGCGCTTGCGGGTGCCGGGCAGCTTCTCCTGCTTCGGCGTGACCGGGCCCTCGACGAATTCGAAGCCGATCTTGTCCTTGGTCTCGTCGGCTTCGTCCTTGACCAGGACGACGCGGACGTGGCCGCCGCCCTTGAGCTTGCCGAACAGCACCTCGTCGGCGAGCGGCTTCTTGATGTGCTCCTGGATCACGCGGGCCATGGGTCGTGCGCCCATCTGCTCGTCGTAACCATGCTGGACCAGCCAGGACTTGGCGGGGTCCGACAGCTCGATGGTGACATCGCGGTCGCCGAGCTGCGCCTCGAGCTGAAGCACGAACTTCTCGACGACGGTACCGATCACCTCGACGCTGAGATGGCCGAACGAGACAATGGCATCGAGACGGTTACGGAATTCCGGCGCGAACTGCCGGTTGATCGCCTCGTGGTCGTCGCCTTCCCGCTTCGAGCGCGTGAAGCCAAACGCCTGCTTGGCGAGGTCCGAAGCGCCCGCATTCGTGGTCATAATCAGGATCACGTTGCGGAAGTTGACCTGCTTGCCGTTGTGATCGGTGAGCCGGCCGTGGTCCATGATCTGGAGCAGCACGTTGTAGAGGTCGGGATGCGCCTTCTCGATCTCATCGAGCAGCACCACGCAATGCGGATGCTGGTCGACGCCATCGGTGAGCAGGCCGCCCTGGTCAAAGCCGACATAGCCGGGAGGCGCGCCGATCAGGCGCGACACGGTGTGCCGCTCCATGTATTCGGACATGTCGAAGCGCAACAGCTCGACGCCGAGCGACGCCGCGAGCTGCTTGGCGACTTCGGTCTTGCCGACGCCGGTCGGACCCGAGAACAGGTAGCAGCCGATCGGCTTCTCCGGCTCGCGCAGGCCGGCGCGGGCGAGCTTGATCGAAGCCGCGAGCGACTCGATCGCCTTGTCCTGGCCGAACACGGTGCGCTTCAGCGTCTGCTCGAGATGCTTGAGCACCTCGGCATCGTCCTTGGACACGCTCTTCGGCGGGATCCGCGCCATCGAGGCGATCGTGGTCTCGATCTCCTTGATGCCGATGGTCTTCTTGCGCTTGTTCTCGGCCACCAGCATCTGCGCCGCACCGGACTCGTCGATCACGTCGATCGCCTTGTCCGGCAGCTTGCGGTCGTGGATGTAGCGCGAGGACAGCTGCACTGCAGCCTCGATCGCCTCATTGGTGTATTTCAGCCGGTGGTAGTCCTCGAAGTAAGGCTTGAGGCCCTTGAGGATCGCGATCGCGTCCTCGACCGTCGGCTCATTGATGTCGATCTTCTGGAAGCGCCGCACCAGCGCGCGGTCCTTCTCGAAGTGCTGCCGGTATTCCTTGTAGGTGGTCGAGCCCATGCAGCGGATGGTGCCCGAGGCGAGCGCCGGCTTGAGCAGGTTCGAGGCGTCCATCGCCCCGCCCGACGTCGCGCCCGCACCGATAACGGTGTGGATCTCGTCGATGAACAGGATGGCGTTGGGATGGGCTTCGAGCTCCTTCAGCACCTGCTTGAGGCGTTCCTCGAAGTCGCCGCGATAGCGCGTGCCGGCGAGCAGCGTGCCCATGTCGAGCGAGAACACGGTCGCAGCCGCCAGAACCTCCGGCACCTCGCTGTCGACGATGCGCTTGGCGAGGCCCTCCGCGATCGCGGTCTTGCCGACGCCGGCTTCGCCGACGAACAGCGGGTTGTTCTTCTGCCGGCGGCACAGCACCTGGATCGCGCGGTTGATCTCGGAATTGCGTCCGATCACCGGATCGATCTTGCCGTCGCGCGCCTTCTTGTTGAGGTTGACGCAATAGGTCTCGAGCGCCTCGCCCTTCTTCTTGGCGTCCTCGTTGCCCTTGGTCTCGGTCTCCTCGTCGACGCCGCGAACGGGGCGCGCCTCGGAGACACCAGGCCGCTTGGCAATGCCATGGCTGATGTAGTTGACGGCGTCATAGCGCGTCATGTCCTGCTCTTGCAGGAAATACGCTGCATGACTTTCACGTTCGGCGAAGATCGCGATCAGCACGTTGGCTCCGGTCACCTCTTCGCGGCCGGACGACTGCACGTGGATCACCGCGCGCTGGATCACGCGCTGGAAACCGGCGGTCGGCTTGGCGTCGTCGGCGCCATCCGTCACCAGGTTCTCGAATTCGGTCTCAAGATAATTGACGAGGCTCGTACGGAGCTTGTCGAGATCGACGCTGCAGGCGCGCATGACCGCAGCTGCATCGGAATCGTCGATCAAAGAGAGCAAAAGATGCTCGAGCGTCGCGTATTGGTGATGACGCTCGTTTGCGATCGCCAGTGCACGATGCAGGGATTGTTCAAGGCTTTGGGAAAAAGTCGGCATTCGCGTCCTCTATGGCCCCCACCATCATGATCGCCATCGCCCGGTCAGGCAACAACAACCTTTGTCACATATAGTTATACAAGATCGCGGCGAAAGACCGGTTCCGCGACTCGGCGGCGACACGCCTGCGGTATTTTCGATGCAAAACCCGTTCCGATTTGGGCAGAACTACCCATCTGGGCAGGATTGACGCTGGCGCCGATGTTCGCCGGATCATGCAGCAGGGCGTGCTGCCGTCACCCACCACACGAACAGAACCACTCTAAAGAACTCGAACGCGCGATTATTTCTTTTCCATCACGCATTGCAGCGGATGCTGGTGCTTGCGGGCGAAGTCCATCACCTGCGTCACCTTGGTCTCGGCGATCTCGTAGGTGAACACGCCGCACTCGCCGATCCCGTGATGGTGGACGTGCAGCATGATCTTGGTCGCCGCCTCGACGTCCTTCTGGAAGAACTTCTCCAGCACGTGGACGACGAATTCCATCGGCGTGTAGTCGTCGTTCAGGATCAGCACGCGATACAGGTTCGGCCGCTTGGTCTTGGGCTTGACCTTGGTGATGACCGACGTGCTCGGCCCGGTCGGGCCGCCCGCGCGGTTCTCGTCATTGCTCATACGCGGAGCGTGGGCAGCGGCTGGCGCGGACAGGTCGAGTCTGGAAGACAGGTGCGGCATGGCTCAGGTGTTCAAATTCCCAACGGAAGCGAATGACGACTCGCCGCGTAACCCCGCCCTCCGGAGCTTCGCGCCGGCGCGCCGCCTTGTTGGATCGCCGCTCCCGACGGATCCGGTCCAAGCCGGATCGTTCGCTAGCAATATGGGCCTGCCCCCGGCTCGCCGCAAGCGTGCAAAGGTCTGGCCGATGCGGCCGCGGCGGTCCCGACTCCGGTCCGGGCGATCCTGGCCAAGGTTAATCAATCCGGATCGATTTGACAAAAATTTCCGCCCGCCTGTTTAGAGCCTGTTGACCAGGAACCCGGCCGCAACGCGGCCGCGACGGTTTCGCGCGGGATGTCTCCGGTTTTCTACGGCCACGTTTACCTGCCATTCAAGGGCTTGGCGCGAAATCGGGCAAAATTTACAGATTTCGGGGATCGTCATGTTTCGCCTGCCCGTTATCCGCCGTCTTGGTCGACAGCTCGCCCGCTTTGCAGCGGCCGAGCACGGCAATATCGCCGTGATCTTTGCGATCGCGCTGGTCCCGGTGCTGACATTCATCGGTGCAGCCGTCGACTACAGCCGCGCAGTCCAGGCCCGCACCTCGATGCAGGCGGCCCTCGACTCCACCGCACTGATGCTCTCCAAGGACCTGTCGTCCGGCACCATCAACACGTCGCAGCTGGGCACCAAGGCGCAGCAGTATTTCAACGCGCTGTTCACCGCCACCAACTCGATCCCGACGGTCAGCGTCGCGGCCACCTACACCACGAACACCAGCATGGGCTCGACGATCCAGGTCTCCGGAAGCGGCACCTACACGACCAGCTTCATGAAGATTGCCGGCTTCCCGACGCTCGACATCGGCACGACATCCACCAGCGCCTGGGGCTTGGTGCGCATGCGCGTCGCCATGGTGCTCGACAACACCGGATCGATGGCCGATGACGGCAAGATGCCGGCGATGCAGACCGCCGCCAAGAACCTCATCGATCAGCTCAGCGCCCTCGCCAAGACCAATGGCGACGTCTACATCTCGATCGTGCCGTTCGCCAAGGACGTCAATGTCGGCGCCAGCAACTACAACAAGTACTGGATCGACTTCACCGATTGGGACGCCGCCCACGGAAGCTGGACCTGCTCCTCGCCCACCAACTGGGGCGGCTGCAACAACTGGACGTGGACGCCGGCCAATCACAACACCTGGACCGGTTGCGTGGTCGACCGCGACCAGGACTACGACACCAAGAACACCACGCCGACCAGCGGCAATAGCGGGACGCTCTTCCCGGCGGACCAGTATTCATATTGCCAATCCGGAAGCTCGGCCTATTTGCAGCCGATCGTGCCGCTGAGCTACGACTGGTCTTCGCTCAAGACCGTGATCAACAACATGAAGCCGACCGGCAACACCAACCAGGGCATCGGGCTCGCCTGGGGCTGGATGACGCTGTCGACCGGCGATCCCATGAACGCGCCGCCCAAGGATACCAACTACACCTACAAGGACGCGATCGTGCTGCTCTCCGACGGTCTGAACACGCAGAACCGCTGGTACAGCAATGCCTCGCAGATCGACGCGCGGCAGAAGAAGCTGTGCGACAACGCCAAGGCCGCGAACATCACGATCTACACGGTGCAGGTCAACACCGGCCACGATGCGACCTCGAGCGTGCTGCAATATTGCGCCAGCAGCACCGACAAGTTCTATCTGGTGACGTCGGCGGACCAGACCGTGTCGGTGTTCAAGGACATCGGCACTTCGCTGTCCAAGCTGCGCGTGGCGCGCTGAGACCACCCGCCAGAACAACAAAAAAAGCCCGGCTGGATCAGCCGGGCTTTTTGATTCCAGGATGACCGGAAAGGCTTAGTTGGCGGCCGGGGTGAACTTCGAGACGATGGTCTCGACCGGCTTGAACGCCTGCTTGGCGAGGTCGCTGTAGAGGCCGGCGATCTTCTGCGATTCCGCGACGAAGGTCTCGTAGGCGGAACGGGCGAAATCGGTCTGGGCTTCCATGGCCTTGTCCAGCGACTTCACGCCGGAAAGCTTCTCGACGAAGGACTTGGTGTCTTCGAACGACTTCTTGGTGTAGTCGCCATAGGCGCTGGCGATCGCCTGGAGACCGTGCTGCACCGAGGTCGCGGAGGCGACGCACTGCTCGAACTGCTCTTTCCCGTAGTTCTGAAAGTCTTCAACCTTGAACATTTCGCAATCCTTTTCCCTGGCTCTCGTCGGGAAGCCCCGGCTCCCTGACTCTGCCCACAAATAGTGCAACGCACAAAAATGTCAAGAATCTTGTGCGACGCACAAAAGCGGATGCAAGAATAGATACAAGTCGCGGAAATTACCGGGTTTTCCCGCAATGGTTCCTTAAGCTTTTGGAAACCGCAGCCCCCTACCCTGATTCCCTGGACGTGTTCAGCTTCCGCAGGCGGTCAAAAGCCGTTCGAGAACATCACCTTAGCCAGAATAGCGGCTCAGGCCCAACGTCTCCCGTGGCGAACACCCGCGGAGGGACAGCCTGAGCAGGTAATGATCCCGGGTCGAGTGGGCACAATTTCGCCTCACGAGCCGGTGATCAAGTCAGAAACGGGGACGGGGTTCCATGCTTCGTAAAAGCTTGTCTTCCTCGCGCTTGGCGCGGGTCGGCGTTTTCGGGCTTCTTACAGTCACCACCGCAGTCATCTTCACCACCGACGCGGCCGAGGCGCGGCGCCACCGCCGCCATTACGCGCACCACCGGGTGCAGCGCGATGTGTCCGAGAGCTCCAGCCCGAAATTCGCGTCGATCATCATCGACGGCAATTCCGGCGCTGTGCTTCAGTCGAACAACCCGGACGGAATCCGCCACCCCGCCTCGCTGACCAAGATCATGACGCTCTATCTGCTGTTCGAGCGTCTGGAGTCCGGCAAGATGAAGCTCGACACCGAGATGCCGGTGTCGCAGCACGCCGCCGATCAGGATCCGACCAAGCTGAACCTGCGCGCCGGCCAGACCATTCGCGTCGAGGACGCGATCAAGGGTCTCGTCACCCGCTCCGCCAACGACGCCGCCGTAGTCATCGCCGAAGCGATCGCCGGCGACGAGGACGACTTCGCCCAGATGATGACGCGCAAGGCGCGCTCGCTCGGCATGTCCAGGACGGTCTACCGCAACGCCAACGGCCTTCCCAACGACGAGCAGGTCACCACCGCACGCGACCAGGCAACGCTCGGCCGTGCCATCCAGGAGCGCTTCCCGCGCTACTATCGCTATTTCGCGACCTCGACGTTCAACTGGCGCGGCCAGTCGATCCGCAACCACAATCACCTGCTCGGCAGCGTCGAGGGCGTGGACGGCATCAAGACCGGCTACACCCGCGCCTCCGGCTTCAACCTCGTGAGCTCGATGCGCCGCGGTAACCGCCACCTGATCGGCGTGGTGCTCGGCGGCCGCAGCGGCGGCTCGCGCGACGCGATCATGCGCAACCTGCTCGCGGAGAATCTCGAGAAGGGCGCGACCACCCATACCGTCGCCGCGGTCACCGAGCGCAACGGCGCAGACGCGAGCAACGATGTTGCCGATGCCTCGGACACCCCGGCCCGCGCCGCTCCGCAGGCTCAGGCCGCCCCCTCTCCGGAAGCCGCCCCATCGCGTCTCGCCTCGCGCCTGTCGACGCTTGCCGCTGCGACCGCGGCGATGCCGCCGGCGCAGGCCAAGCCTGAAGTCCGGCCGACTGAATCCAAGATCGAGCCCGCGCCGCTCACCAATGGCGTGATCTCGAGCCAGCCGCTCTCGATCATTCCCGGCTCGTCCGAGCCGATGAAGCCGGTCCGGGTCAAGACCGTCCAGGTCAAGGCCGGCGCCGTGAAGGTCGCCTCCGCCGCCCCGGCTCCGGTGGCTCCGCAGGTCACGAGCACGATTGCCGCCCGCCCCGACGTTGCGGAAACCTCCGGCGCCGTCGTCGCCCGGGCCGACCTGGTCAACAAGCCCGAGCCCCAGAGCCAACCGGAAGCGCCGAAGGCCGAGGTCGTCCGCACCGAGCTGCCGCGTCAGCCGGCGGGCTTCGGCACCGGCAACGGCATCCTCGGCGTGCTGCCGGCCGCAACCACCGCCGCTCCTGCCCCGGCGGCTCCGAAGCTTGCGTCCGCCGATCCGGCGCCGCAGCCGATCCAGATGAGCGCCACCACCAAGCCGGTCGTCACCCACAGCGGCTGGATCGTCCAGGTCGGCGCGCTCGAGAGCGAGACCGAAGCCCAGCATCGCATCGACGCGGCGCGGAACTCGGCCCGCGGCCTGCTCAGCAAGGCCGATCCGTTCACCGAGCCTGTGGTCGCCAAGGACAATCGCAAACTCTACCGCGCCCGCTTCGCCGGGCTCGAGCGCGACCAGGCCGAGGCCGTCTGCCGCGCCCTCAAGCGCGCCGAGATCTCCTGCATCACCGTCCGCAACTGATCCACCGGACCTTTCCAAAGCAAATGCCCGCGCCCTGCGCGGGCATTTTTCGTTTGCAATGCGGTGACGCCAAAGGCTGATCCACGACAACCTCTCGTCAAGAATTTACGGTTAAAACTTTACACAAGGGACCGACCACGCCGACAATGGCGGGCATCAGGGCGACGGCAAATGGAGTAAGCGGAGTTCACGCGGTACGGGCGTTTGTGGCGTGGTGCCGGAGTTAGCCGTTATGCGTACGAAGCAGAGTATCCTTGGCCTCGTTTACACGGGCGGCGAGATACGTCGAGCCCCCCTGGTCGGGATGGAGTTTCTTCATCAGGGACTTGTGCGCCCGGCTGATGTCGTCGCGCCCCGCCCCCGGCTGCAGGCCAAGGATCTGATAGGCTTCCTCCGCCGTCATTTTGCCGCCCGGCGCCGCGCCGCGCTGCCGCCCTGCCGCATCGCCTTGCGCGTTCTGACGCCAAGCGGGAAACCGGCGGTCCAGATAGCTTTCAAGTAAAGCCACGCTCTCGGCGTCGAACGCCGGGACCATCGCCAGCAGGCCAGCGAGATCAAACTCGTCGAGATCACGCCCGGCATTGGGCCCGGCGACGATCCGGCCCGCGAGCTGGCCGGAATCGTGGTCGAGCTGCATGTCCAGGAACTGCGAGCGCACGCGTGAGGCCTGACCGGTCGGGCGCGTCGCCCCGCCACCGAACAGCCCGCCGATATTGCCGAAGCCGGCGTTTGCCAGCGGCGTCCAGCCGAGCAGCCCAGCGCCCATGAGCCCGAGCGGGATCGCCACCGCCAACTCGCCCCGCAGACCCGTGAAGGCCGCAACCGCCAGCGCCACGACGCCGCCGCCGAACTTGATGGTGCGCGCCAGCACCGCCGGATTGGCGGAGCGGAACATCTGGAGCAGCAGATAGAGCGTGATAACGGCGACAGCGCCGGCGATCAGAGTCATGGCCGGAATATAGTCGCCCTGTTGTCAAAAAGCATGGCGTCCTTCGTCCACGTCCACGATCGGCTGGTGACACGAGACGTTCGTTTGCCAATAAGCGCCCTGTCCGAACATTTCGGCACGCCCAGCGGTAACGAAGGCCGCGCCGGCCTAGCCTACTTCAACTGGCCGATCAGCCTGGCCGCGCCGCTCTCGCCCTTCGCCAGTTTCAACAGCGCCTCGCGGCCGCCGACGGCGTAGGCCGCGGCGGCGCGCAGCAGCTCGCGCAGTTGCGCCGCCGCGCCGGGATCGAACCGGCACCAGGCGCCGCCGGTCAGCCGCGCGATCTCGCGAAACGCCCGCTCGGCCACGGTGTCATGGCCTTCCTGAAACAGGAACACCGGGACCTTGAGCATGCCGAGCTCGCCGGCCTTGGCGCAGAGCTCGTCGACCTTTTCCTCCATGGCATCGCCGACGAAGACGACGGCGCGCACGCCGGAGGCAACCGCTTCGCGCCGAGCCTCGCTCAGCACCTTGCCGATCTGGGTGTCGCCGCCGCGGCAATCGATCTTGCTCATCAGCGTCGCGAGCTTGCTGCTGTCGGAGATCCAGCCCGTGGCGCGGCATTCGTTGAAACCGCGATAATAGACCAGCCGGATGTCGAGACTGCCGAGCGCTGCGGCTTCGCGGAACATGTCAGCCTGGAGCGCGCAGGCCATGTCCCAGGTCGGCTGCCGGCTCATCGTCGCATCCAGCGCGAAGATCAGTCGCCCCTTCGCACCGGGCGCATGTGGTGACAGCGCGCGCGCCTTGGCGACGAAGGCGGTGATGTCCTCCGAGGTCGATGTCCCCGCCTTCGACGGCGCACCGTCCGCTTGCGCCGAGACGGCATCGCCACCACGCGGTTTGATCGGTTCGCCCGACATCTCTGCTTTTCGCCTTGCGTGAGCAGCTAATGTGGTCAGCAACGACGGCCCGGTCAATGCGCAAAGCCCCCGCGGGCTGGCGCCGACGGGGGCTTCGAAGATCGGATCGACTGAAACGAAAGGTCAGCCCTTCGCAGGCGCCATCAGAGCGACCGGACCGGGCTCGAGGATCTTGGGCGGGGACGATTGCGTGTCGACCGGCGCCACCTCGCTGTCAGTCGAGCTCAGGAATTTATCGAGCATGCTCTGGATCGAGTTCTTGGCGGCATCCGGACCGGTATCGCGCATGTCGTTATGCTGGAATTCGGTCTTCACGACCTGGATGCCGGCCTTCTCGCATTCCTCATCCGTCGGGATCACACCCGCGTCGGTCTTGAACTGCGGGTCCTGCGAACGGAACGACAGGATCTTGAACTTGCCGGCGGTGACGAAGGGCACGCGCAGATTGTCGAGCGTGACGACCTTCTTGACCTCATCCGGATACTGCTTGGCGAAGTACATCGTGATGTCGCCGCCCATGGAGTGGCCGACCATCGTCACCTTGTCGTAGTCGGCGTTGGGCTGAACCTTCTTCAGTTCCTGCATGGCGAGGTGGATGTTGGCAACGCCGCGCAGGATCTGCGGCAGACGGCCGACATAGAGCTCGCCGGGCTTGGTCACCATCGGAGGATCGGTCGGCAGGTCGTGCTGCGGGCTCACGACCATGTAGCCACGCGCAGCGAAAATGTTGGCGAGGAAACCGTACTCGGTGTTCTTGACGGTGTTGCCGTGATTGATCACGGCGACCGGCAGCGTGATCATGCCGGCATTGGCCTGCATTTCCTTGTCACGGCGGATCGCGATGTCGACGGGCACCGGACGGTTGTCGCGCGAAGCGTCGTAGAAAGTGATGGTCTCATGCTTGATCGCCCACTTGCTCGCCGTGAAATAGGCGATGCCGCAGAGGGCACTGACCGAAACCAGAACGGCAATTCCACGCTTCATTTTCGTCCTCAGCCTCAGGCTCTTACGGCCTGAATCCCTGTTGAAAATCGTGTTCTTCCGGGGCTCTCTGGCCCCTTGTCGCCTATTCCCTAATATATGTCACAGCCACGTGACAGGAAGCGTAAATATTGTGAGCTGACAGCCCTTTCATTGTGCGCCGCACACGATTCTTGGGCAACCCGTACTGCTACGGCTACGTCAGCGTGCAGGTCACTATCGGACGCAACCGGTCTCGATCGGGTTCAATTTCGCAGTTAACGTGGGTGAAACGATCGAATGCCCGCTCAGTTCCAGCGGGAACCGATCGCACGAACCGCTAGGGAAGTAGTGATATACCGCCCCTGTCAGGCGCCGAGGATGTCGTGGACCTCGAGCGGCTTGTCGACTTGGCTGAACCACTCGGCCCGGTTGGCGGCGCGACGGCGGCCGCGCTCGTCGAGCGGCAGCTTGAGCTGACGGAGCAGGCTGGTCACCTCCTCCCGCGCGGTGAGATGGCCGAGATTGGGCCGCATGCCGAGCGTGGCCTCGTCGATCTCGTCCAGCGCGGTCAGCCCGCGCGGGAAGAATTCGCGATAGACGACGCGTTCGGCGAAGCCGTCGACATAGCGGAAGCCGAGTCGCAGCGACAGATCCTTCAAGCCGTCGGCGACGAGCTGCTTGTTGCGGGAGCCGAGCATCGACAGGCGGTTGCGGACGACGATCCAGTCGGTGGTCGCGCCGTCGAGTTGGCGGCGCTTGCGCCTGACATCGCGCACCATCTCGGCGTAATGGCTCTCGCCCGTGACCGCGTAGTTGGCGGGATCGACGGTGCCGAGCACGTCGAAGTCGAGGAAGCTGTCGTTGATCGGCGTCACCAGGGTGTCGGCCATCGAGTGCGCAAGCCGCATCAGATAGCTGTCGGTGCCGGGCGTATCGATGACGATGAAGTCGAAGCTGCGCTCGACCGCCGAGACCGCCTCCATGAACTGCTGGAACTCGGAGTTCTCGTTGTCGGCGATCTGCATGGTCTCGCCGAGCTTGATGCAGCGATGCACCGGCAGCTCGAGGCCGAGCCCGGTACGGCGGGCCCAGGCGGAGCGGTTGCTGATGTAGCGAGTAAAGCTTTGCTGCCGGCAATCGAGGTCGATGGTGGCGACGCGCTGGCCGGCCTTCAGGAGCGCAACGGCGATGTGCAAGGCGGTGGTCGACTTGCCGGAGCCGCCCTTTTCATTGCCGAGCACGACCACATGCGCCGAGCCGGATTGGCCTTGGCTAGCTTGCACAAGCATTGCGATCCTCAACACCCCTAACGAATATCTTCGAGTTGACCGCGTCTGCGGTCAAGTGAAATGCGTGACAGTTAATGCAAATTGCAACGCGCCGTGCTTCATCATGTATAGCAGTACGACTGCGCGCCTGTGATCCAGCCCACACACGCGCAACATCGCGCGCAGCTCGACGCGAATTGCTGTGCCGCATCCGGATGCATGGCGTCGACGACCGCCGCTTGTTAAGGTTAGGCCGTCGGGCCGCGCCCGCGCCGATTCCCATCCCTGTCGAGTCCCAATTCGAGTCCCGATGTCACGAAGCCCCTTGATCGCCCGCACGGTCCCCACCCTGCGACGCGCCGTCGACAACCTACGCAAGCGAAAGGCCACGATCGCGCTGGTCCCGACCATGGGGGCACTCCATGACGGGCATGTGTCGCTGGTGCGCCTCGCCAAGCGGCGCGCCAGCCGCGTCGTGGTGTCGATCTTCGTCAACCCGACCCAGTTCGCGCCGACTGAGGATTTCGGCGCCTATCCGCGCACCTGGAAGGCCGACATCGCCAAGCTCGCGGCCGAGGACGTCGACATCGTCTGGCATCCCGGCGTCGAGGCCATGTATCCGGACGGCTTTGCCACCCGCATCGTACCGGAGGGACCGGCGGTGGCCGGCCTCGAAGACCGCTTCCGGCCGCACTTCTTCGGTGGCGTAGCCACCGTCGTCGGCAAGCTGTTCACGCAGTGCCGGCCAGACGTTGCGATTTTCGGCGAGAAGGACTTTCAGCAATTGCGGGTAGTGACGCAGATGGCGCGGGATCTCGACCTCGGCATCAAGGTGATCGGCTCCCGCACGGTGCGCGAGCGCGACGGGCTCGCGATGTCCTCGCGCAACGTCTACCTCTCGGCGGAGGAGCGGCAGATCGCGACCACGCTCTACCGCGCCATGAAGGACAGCGCCGGCCGCATCCGCGCCGGCGAAGCCCTCGGAAGCGCGATGACGCGGGGCGCCGAGACGATCGAGGCGGCCGGTTTCGCGCTCGACTATTTCGAGGCCCGCCACGCCGAGACGCTGGCACCGGTCATCTCGCGCGCGGACGGCCCGTTGCGGATCCTGGTGGCGGCCAAGCTCGGCACGACACGGCTGATCGACAATATCGCGGTGTAACCGGCGGGATCGACTTGCACGCGCCCTCGCCCGGATGGATGATTGGCGTGAGGGAACGAGCCGAGCGGCAAGGCATGTCGTCCATCCGCATGATGATCGTGAGCGGCATGTTGACGCGCGTCGCCGCGACCGCCGCACCGGCGCAGCAGCGGCCGCCGATCGGCCTGTATGGTTCGCCGACCGATGCCATGATCTTCTATGGCCCTGCTGGCGCCTGCGGACCAGGCTGCTCCGACTGGATCGCCGCCGAGGGCACCGTGCAATGGGACAGCTACAAGCGGCTGATCGCGATCCTCGATCGCCGGGCGGGAGGCAAGCTGCCGATCATCATCCATAGCTGGGGCGGGTCCAATCTCAACGTTGCCGTCAGCATGGGCCGCATCCTGCGCGACCACGGCCTCGACGCCACCGCAGGCGCGACCGAGGTCGAGGCCTGTGTCGGCAAGTCCGAGGGCGATTGCTTTGCGCTGAAGCGTCCGGGCGGCCCGCTCGACGCCAAGGTGTCGGTACCGGATCCGGCCTGTGATCTCGCCTGCATCCTCATGCTCGCCGGCGGCGTGCATCGCAGCCTGCCAGAAGGCGCCAAGGTGGTGCTGACGGGCCGCTCGATCCGCAACCGCCGCGCGCCCAATGTCGCGCCCGAGCAGCGCGAGAGCCTGACCGTGATCTTTGGCGAGCAATACCGCAAATACCTGCTCGAGATGGGCCTCGAGCCCGCACTGGTCGACATCGTCGACGGCGTCGGCGAAGGCGGACGTCCGATCGTGGTGCCCGCGGACTGGGCGCGGCTGCATATCGTCACGCCGCAGTGAGCAGCGGCCTCACAGCAGCCCGAGATCGCGCAGCTCGCGCCGCATCGGCTCCGGCATGGCCGCGATCGAGCCGGCGGCGGATTTGCCGAGATCGGGCGGCACGGAATCGTCGGTGAGATAGCGCCAGCCCTGGAACGGCCGCATCGGCCGCGGCGACACCGGGATCACCTTCGGCTGCATCACGATCCGGCAGCGGCCGATCCCGTCCTTGTCGCGGAACGGCTCGATGCCGATGATCTTTTCGCGCGCGGCGATCTCGCCCTTGATCACCCAATAGAGCGATCCGCCCGCCAGGATCTCGGCGTCGCGCTTGGGGACCATGCGCGTGATGTGGATGTGATGTTGCGGCAGACCCTTCTTCTTGGCGGTCTGCATCCGTTCGGCGACCCACTCCTTCAATTCCTTGACGGAGTCGCAGCCGACGGCGAGCTTGATCAGATGGAGAGGCATGCCCCAGCATTAGCCGGGCGGCCACGCATTGGGAATGCCGATCTACTCGTTATCCGCAGCCGGAGGCGCCGGCGTCGCGGCCGGCGGCGGCGCAAGCGGAACCGGAGCGGCGGCTGGCGCGCGCTTGGCGGCCGGCTGCTTCTTTGCGGCCGCGGCCGGTGCCGCAGGCGCAGCGGCTTGCGCCGAGGCCGCCGCGGGTGCGCGGGGGGCTGGCGCGGCGTTTGCGGCAGGCGCGGCCTGGCGCGTCGATGCCGTCGCCGGCTCGGGAGTCATGATGCTGACCGGCGGCGTCGACGAGGCGCTCGGGAACTCCGCATTGGTGGGCTTGCCCGTCGGCAGCGACGGCGGCAGACCGGCGAGCGCAGCATTGGCCGGCAGCGCCCCCGGCCCCGCGGGTGCGTTCCAGGTCGGCGCGTAGCGTGCGACCAGCTGATCGTAGAGATGGGAATCCATGTTGGCTGCGACCTGCTGCTGATTGGTCAGCGAGCGGAATGCGGGGCAATCGAACTGCGTGCAGCCGTCGCGCGCGGCCAGCACCTGGGCGACCAGGCCATAGCGATCGTGCTCCAGCGTCTTGCGCAGCAGCTTCATGTCCGGTGTCAGGCTCTTCTCGGCAGTTGCGGCATCGCCGAGTGCGGTCAGCCGGTCGATCCGGCTTGCGGTATAGACGACGGCGGCGGCGGCCGCGTCGGGCGCGCCGAACAGCGCCTTCTCGCAGCCGGCGGCCACGGTCTCGCCGGCGAGCTCGTCGAGGCAGGACAGCGCCGGCAGGCTCGCGACGACCGTGGCTTGCGTGCGACCTTCAGCAATCGGCGTTTCGTGTCCGAGCGGCCCATAGAGGCGCACGGTGGCGGCGACCGCGATGGCGATGGCGAGCAGCGACATGACGGTCAGTGCGCCGTTGGCGATCGTTCTCTCGGCGCGCAGCAGCGTGATCAGCAGAATCAATCCGAATAAACCGGCAGCGGCCAGCGTCATCCACATCGGGAAGGCCGACAAGCGCCAGATTTGGTCGAGCGAAGTGGCCCCTGCCAAGTCCATGCGCGACGTCCCCTCACGCGAGCTGAGAGCGAATGATCAAGCGAGCACCGCGAGTCGGCAACCGGCCCCGGCTCACCTTGCGAAGGTGAAGCGGGCCTTTTGACGGCGGCAGGATACAAATTCCTTGAGGCGCGACAAGGCGCCGGTGGCCTTCAGGACAGCGCGAGCTGGCTTTCCTTGGCGACGCGTTCGAAGGCTTCGGTCGAGCTCTTGATGCGGTACTGGCAGTCGTCGCCTTCCGTCGGCAGCAGCCGGATGATCTCGTACGAGCCGCTCGCAGCCGGGCGCGCGACGTTGCTGGCCGTGAAAAGTACGCGCGCTCCCACGGGGAATTTATGCTTCAACGCCCATCTCCATCACTCAAACAGCGCCGGCCGTGCCCAGGGTCCCACTGCGACGGACCGGCTAAACCCGGGCCGCTGTATAGCACGCGGCCGGCGGCTTTGGCCAGTGGTATACCGGCATGCCAAACACACCGATCTGTCAGCGTTTTCAGGAAGATGGCCGGGGAACCGGGCGGCCGATGATGCCGCCGGAAAGGCCCGCTTCAGGCGGTATGGGGCAAATGGCCGTCGGGGCTTGCGTGATCCACCGCCTTGGGCAGTTCCTGGGCCAGGATCTCGCCCAGCTGATCGACGGGAATGTTGTAGCGCGCGGCCAGCTGGCGGACGGTGTCGTTGCCAAGCACGGCCCGGAGCTGATCGGCCGAGATCGGCAGGTTCTGGCCGTTGCCGAGCCAGGATTTGACCTGCTCGCCGAAGCCGGACTGCTGGAGCTTTGCGACGATCGCACTGAGGCCGCCCTGATTGTTGCTGCCGAGCACCTCGTTCAGCACGGCCGGGAGCACGGCGGCGCCGAGCTGGCCGAGCGCGCTACGCAAGGCGGGGTTGTTTTCCAGCGAGTCCAGGATTCCCATGACGATGCCCTCTCCTTGCATTCCCTGACGATTGAGCGCCGCCCTCGCACGGGGCGTCAAGCGGCGCGCAATCACATTCATGAGTTAAGCGAGCATGATCTCATCGGAAAACCGGTCCCCAGTTTTCCGGATCATGCTCACACAGTCTCAAACTTCTCGATGACAAGCGTTTCGGCGATGCCGTCGCGGGTCCATTCCTGAAACGCCGGCATTGTGATCATCGCGTCCATATAGGCCTTGGTCTCCGGTGTGACCTCGATGGCGTAGGTGCGGAAGCGGTGCACGACCGGGGCATACATCGCATCCGCCGCGCCGAAGCGGCCAAACAGGTACGGTCCGTTGGCACCATAGCGGGTCCGGCACTCGCGCCAGATCTCCTCGATGCGCGCGACGTTGGCCTTGGCGTCCGCCGACAGCGCCACAGGACGGATCGGCCGGTGCAGGTTCATGCCGCATTCGCTACGCAGCGGCACGAAGCCGGAATGCATCTCGGCGCAGACCGAACGGGCATGGGCGCGGGCCGCGACGTCGTCGGGCCATAACTTCTTCTCCGGATAGCGCTCGGCGATGTATTCGATGATGGCGAGCGAATCCCACACCGTGATGTCTCCGTCGACAAGCACCGGCACCTTGCCGGCGCGGCTGAAGGAAAGAATCCGCTCCTTGTCCGCGGGATTGTCGGTGTAGAGCGGGATCACGGTCTCCACGAACGGAATATCGTTGGCGCGCAGTGCGAGCCAGGGCCGCATCGACCATGACGAGTAGTTCTTGTTGCCGATCGCGAGCTTGAGTGCTGCCATGTGCTGGTCCTTCCGTAAGTCCGTCTGAAGCGAGCTGCTTTTAACGCCATCGCCTGCCGCCAATCAATCGTTGCTGCGCCCGGCCATGCATGGCAATCGTTGCGATCCTCGCGAGGAGAACGACATGAGCAGGCACTGGGTCGACATCACCGCCGTCGGCTTCTTCATCATCGAATGGCTGGTCTATGCGCTGACGCTGGAGCATTCGGCCTATGGCCGCGACAGCCTGTCGGCGCGGATGAACCGCTATCGCGAGGTCTGGGTGCGCCGGCTGCTCGACCGCGAGACGCGCATGGTCGACATGCAGATCATGGCTTCGCTCCAGAACGGCACCGCCTTCTTCGCGTCCACCAGTCTGTTCGCGCTCGGCGGCGCGCTGGCGCTGCTGCACGCCACCAACGACGCCATCACCATTTTGGGCAAGCTGCCGGTCGATCTCAGCACCTCGCCCGCCATGTGGGAATTGAAATGCGTCGGCCTCGTGCTGATCTGCGTCTACGCCTTCTTCAAGTTCGCCTGGGCCTACCGTCTGTTCAACTACGTCGCCATCCTGTTCGGGGGCATGCCGCCGGCCTCGCAGCGCGACACGCCCGAAGCCGAGGCCCATGTCATCCGCACCTCGCGCGTATTCGAATCCGCCGGCCGCCATTTCAACCGCGGCCAGCGCGCCTTCTTCTTTGCGCTCGGCTATCTCGGCTGGTTCGTCAGCCCCTGGGTGCTGTTCGTCAGCACCGCGGCGGTGGTGGTCGTGACCTGGCGGCGGCAATTCGCGTCCAGCGCTTGGGCTGCGATGGCGCCGGAGGTGGTGGCGGGTGACGAGGGGTTGAAGCGCGGTCGTTGATGATCTCTCCTGGACACGCTGGACGTGCGAGCGACGCGGCGCAGCGCCGTAGGGTGGGCAAAGGCGCAAAGCGCCGTGCCCACGTTTCCGCAATGAAACGCAAAATGCGTGGGCATGCTTCGCTTTGCCCACCCTACGATCTCCGAGTGTTTGGTAGGCAGTTCAGATCGCAGACACACCTTCTCGTCCTCGCGGCTCATTTCGCCCGAGCTTTGCCTGGTCACTTCACCCTCTAAGCCAAGAGGGCGCAGGGAAGGCCGGGTGCCAGCTCGCACCCGCGGTCCGCTGCGCGAAAGGTAGCGCAAGGAGACCGCACAGCAGCATACAGGTGAAGCCCAACACACGGCCTTCCCTGCGCGATGGTCGGACGGCTTATGCCGTGCTCTCCCGGGAGCCGAGTTCGTTCTGGCCTCCCTCGCCCCAGCGAAAGTCGCCGGCAGCGCGCCGGTTGACGCGACTGCCGCATCCGCAAGGGCTTGACCGTAGCAACGACGGCCAGGACCACACGTCTATATTTTGGCATTCGGTGAAACACGCCGAAACTAACAAAACCCTTCAAAACAAGGGATTTTTGATTACCCTGATGCGGGCTGTTTCAGCGGGCTTCACCAAAACAAGGGCCCGGCCCTAAGCCTTTCAGCGTCCGCACGACAAACTGAAAGTCCCAAAGCCGAGCCCTTTGGTCCCAAGCCTTAGGAGCCGAAACCACATGGATACTACCATCGCCCCCTCCCCCGCCGGCAAGCGGGCCCGTAATAGCGGCGTCATTCTGACCGACCGCCTGTGCGAGAAGCGTGTTGCGAAGCGACTGAAACTCTACGACCGCAAATGCCCTGGTCTCTATGTCAGCATCACCTCGGCGGGGGTGGCAACCTTCTCCTTCAAGTTCACCGACAGGCAGACCGGTAAGCAGCGTACCGGCTGGCTCGGCGCCTACAACCCGGAGACCTTCACGGTCGAGGACGCCCGCAGCAAGGTCTACGGCCTCAAGGCTATGGGAGGCGAGGCCCTCGCCGAGACCCTCCGTGACCAGAAGACCGCGAAGGTAAAGCGCGGCAAGACCGTCTCCGAGATCGTCGATGAGCGCATCAAGTGGATGAAGACGCCGGTCAAAAAGCCCGACGGCGAGATGAGGCCTCGGCTGGAGAGCTGGGAGAACACCGCGAGCCACCTCGACCGCTTTATCCGTCCCCGCCTCGGCAAGAAGCTGGCCATGGATGTCACCAAGCATGACATCGCCACGCTCTCGAACGACATCGTTGCGGGCAAGTTCGGCAAGCCCTCGGTCAGCAACGCGCGCCATATGCGCAAGGCGGCCTCGGGCCTGTTCAACTGGGCAGCGGAGGCCGGGCGCGACTACGTGACGGCCAGCCCCTGCGTCAACTTGCCGAAGCTGGATCCCGAGCATCCCCGCACCCGCGTCCTCTCCGAGGACGAGATCAGGAGGTTTTGGTACGGCCTCGACCGAAAGGATCTGCCCTGGGATCGTCGCACCCGCCTCGCCCTTAAGTTCGAACTCGTCACCATGCTGCGTTCGCGTGAACTGCTCGGGGCGCGCCGCGACGAGCTGTTTGCCCTCGACGGCGAGCATCCGCGCTTCGACGTCCCCCTCAAGCGGGTCAAGAAGCGGCGGGTCATCCAGCAACCGTTGTCCGATCTGGCCGTCGAGATCATCAAGGAGGCGCTGGCCACGGATCATCAGCAGTTCGTATTCGAGAGCCCCATGTATAAGGGCCAACCGATCCACCGCAAGGCGATGGCCGACGCGCTGCGCGGCACCAAGAACGAGAAGAACAAGAACAAGGCCAAGACCGCCGGGCTTTGCGAGCTGCTCGGCCTCAAATCGTTCACGCCACACGACCTGCGCCGGACGGCGGCGACTTTGGCCGGCGACCTGGGCTTCGACGATGCATGGATCGCGAAGTGCCTCGATCATGCGGCCAGCAAAAAGGCCGAGCAGATCGTGCCGACTGTCACCGGCAAGGTCTACAATCACAGCAAGCGAATGAGGGAGAAGCGCGCGGTGCTCGATGGCATTGCGGCGGAGCTGCGGCGGATTATCGGTAAGTCCGCTGACGCTGGGCTCCCTCTCGTCGCCTGACCGATGACGGTAGCGATGTCCGCTTCACTGCCAGAGGCGGACATCACACCGATCTCTTGCACGTGCGCTGTGGGCCGATTGTGTTGAAAAAGGCCGCTGTTGCGACGCAGAGGGATCAGTGATTCAGTCTGTCTAATTGGCAGGACTGAAGATCATGATGGGGCATCGGCAAGTCGAACAGGCTGCGTTGTTCTATGAGTTTTCGCTCGATAGGCATATTCCCGCCGACCACTTGCTCCGGTCGATCGATAGATTTGTCGACCTTGAACAGGTCAGGCAGGACCTGGCACCTTTCTACAGCAGTATCGGTCGACCTTCGATCGATCCCGAGCTGATGATCCGGATGCTGCTGATCGGTTACTGCTTCGGCATTCGATCGGAGCGGCGCTTATGCGATGAGGTTCACCTCAATTTGGCCTATCGGTGGTTCTGTCGGCTCGGTCTGGATGGCGCGGTGCCGGATCACTCGACATTCTCTAAGAACAGGCATGGCCGCTTCCGGCAGAGCGACCTCTTCCGTCGCGTATTCGAGAGCGTGTTGGGCCGCTGCATCGAGGAGCGACTGGTCGGCGGAGAAGGATTTGCCGTTGACGCGAGCCTGATCAAGGCCGATGCCAATCGGCAGAAGGGGATCGAAGGCGACAAGGGGCTTCCACCGGAGGCTGCCGGCCGAGCGATCGATGAGTATCTGGCTGTCCTCGATGATGCCGCTTTCGGAGCGGCGACTGAGGTCACGCCGAAGTTCGTGTCACCCTCCGATCCAGCGGCGCGCTGGACCGGGGCGCACGGTGGCCAAGCCTTCTTCGCCTACTCAACGAACTACCTGATCGACGTCGAGAACGCGATCATCGTCGATGTCGAGGCGACGACGGCAATCCGGCAGGCGGAGGTGTTGGCCGCCAAACGCATGATTGAGCGCTCGCTCGAACGGTTCGATCTCTATCCGAACCGGCTCCTCGGTGACAGCGGCTACGGCTCGGCCGAGATGCTTGCCTGGCTGGTCTATGAGCACGGCATCGAGCCGCACGTTACAGTCTTCGACAAGTCCGCCCGCACAGACGGGATCTTCTCGCGCGATGACTTCACCTATGACCATGCCGGGGACCTCTACCGTTGTCCCAGCGGTAAAGTTCTTACCACGACCGGAACGCTGGTGAATGATGGCGCCACCATGCTTTACCTCGCCAGCAAGTATGATTGTGATCGCTGCGCATTGAAGTCCCGGTGTTGCCCTAAGCAGCCTTCACGGAGGGTGCCGCGCTCGATCTACGAGGGCGCTCGCGACATGGCGCGCCAGATCGCAAGATCATTGGAGGGCCGCACTTCGCGTCGGCTCCGCAAGAAGATCGAGATGCTGTTCGCGCACCTCAAGCGCATTCTCAAGCTCGATCGCCTGCGACTAAGAGGCCCGAACGGCGCGCGTGACGAGTTCACCCTCGCAGCCACCGCTCAGAACCTTCGCAAGATGGCCAAGCTGATCCCGATGCAAATCCCCAGGCCCGCTTAGCGGGGGGACCAACCGCTAAGCCGCTTCGGAGCTGGCGCCAATACATCGGACTACTGCAGACTTTTTCAACGAAATCGGCCACAAGCGGAAGTTCGGACGGTTAACCGGACGCATCCGACCTCTGTGGAAGGGAAACAAGGTCAGCGAAGCAGTCGTTCGAGAGTGACAGCGGTCGGAGGTGCCAATAGGGCCTTAAAGACCGAACTGCGCCTCAGGCTCCGACGCCCTCTTCAGGTTGCGGAACCAGAAGGACTTAGGTTGAGTTATCGGCTGGAACAGGGGGCGGGAAAGAGCCAATCTTACATCCGAGTGCCAAGATTATAACTGGCGATAAGCGCATGATATTGCTTCGGAAAATTATCGGTTGGGCACCGAAGGTCGAGCAGTGATGGGTCAGGCAGGGACCGGTATTGAAGGGCTAAATCACGTACTTGGGGGAGGATTCGAGCGAGGGCGCGTCTTCCTTCTTGAAGGCGCTCCCGGCACCGGCAAGACGACGCTCGCGACGCAATTCCTGATCGCGGGAGCTGAAGCCGGCGAGCGGTGCCTGTATATCACTCTCTCTGAAACTGAACAGGAATTGCGTGCGAGCGCTGCGTCCCACCAATGGGATCTAGCAGGGATCGAGATTTTCGAACTTATCCCACCGGAAAACCTGCTCGATGAGGATCAGCAGCAGAGCCTGCTCTATTCCTCCGACCTGGAACTCGGCGAAACGACGAAGCGCATCTTCGAGGCGTTCGAGAGGATCAAGCCGCACCGCGTAGTGCTCGACAGTCTCTCGGAGATCAGATTGCTTGCACAGAGCTCGCTGCGGTACCGCCGGCAAATTCTCAGTCTCAAACATTATTTCGCGACGGCAGGCGCGACCGTACTCCTGCTCGACGACCTCACCGCCGAGCTAAATGATAAGACGGTCCACTCGGTCGCACATGGCGTGATCCGTTTAGAAGAGATCGCGCCCGAATACGGTGGCGAGCGGCGAAGACTACGGATCATCAAGTACCGGGGGAGGCGGTACCGAGGCGGTTTCCATGACTTTACGATTGCACCCGGAGGCCTTCAGGTCTTCCCGCGACTTGTATCGGCCGAGCACAAAGCGAACTACTCGCGAGAGGTTCTCAAGACCGAATCCGGCGAGCTCGACTCGTTGCTCGGGGGTGGCGTCGAACGCGGCTCAAGCGTCCTCATTCTGGGCCCTGCTGGAACGGGCAAGTCAATTCTTGCGCTCACCTTCGTTCGAGGCGCCATACAGCGCGGTGAACGTGCAGCAATGTTCATTTTTGATGAGGAACTGGGCCTACTGTTCGAACGCGCGAAGGGCCTGAATATCGATCTACAGGCAATGGTTGACGGCGGGCAACTCGTCATCGAACAGGTGGATGCCGCTGAGTTGGCCCCCGGCGAGTTTTCTTCACGCGTGCGGCATTGCGTCGAGAAGCACGGCGCACAAACCGTGGTGATCGACAGCCTAAACGGCTACCAAGCGGCCATGCCGGGTGAACACGCGCTCGTGCTCCACATGCATGAGATCCTTCAATACTTGAACCGGCAAGGTGCCACGACTTTCCTGGTCGTCGCCCAGCACGGCCTTGTCGGTGACATGCAGACACCTGTGGACGTCACCTATCTCGCGGACACGGTGATTCTGTTGCGCTACTTCGAGGCGCTCGGGCGCGTTCGTCGCGCCATTTCGATCATCAAAAAACGCACTGGCCGGCATGAGGACACAATTCGAGAATTCCGCATTAGGGAAGTGGGCGTCACGTTGGGCGAGCCGCTCACCAACTTCCAGGGGGTCCTGCGCGGCGTGCCTATCCTCCTCGGCGACAGTTCGAAATTGCTCAACTCGGAGGAGAAGTGAACCGCAGCACGCTGTCGGAGCGAGCCCTCGTTCTCGCCCCACGAGGTCGCGACGCAACTCTTGCGTCGGTGATCCTGCGCGAGGCGGATCTCCTTGCTGACCCCTGTTCGTCGCTGTTGGACCTTATTCCAGAACTCAATGCTGGCGCGGCTTTCGTTGTCGTCACAGAGGAGGCGCTCGCCACGGCCGATCTCCGGACGCTTAGTACCTGGCTCGCCGAACAGGAAGACTGGTCGGACCTGCCGTTCGTGCTGCTCACGACCCGCGGTGGCGGACTGGAGCGCAATCCCGCCGCTCGGCGTTTCCTTGATGTGCTCGGCAACGTCACTTTTCTGGAGCGCCCTTTTCACCCAACCACTCTTGTGAGCCTTGCACGCTCCGCGCTGCGAAGCCGCCGCCGGCAATACGAAGCCCGGGCCAGGCTCCAGGCGCTACGAGCGAGCGAACAAGGACTGCGGCTCGTCATCGAAAGTGCTGCCGACTACGCCATCATCACCACCGACCCGGAGCGCCGTGTTACAAGCTGGTCGGTCGGGGCCGAGGCGATTTTCGGCTGGACAGCTGCCGAGATGAGAGGGCGCTCGGCCGACGTGATCTTCACGCCCGTGGACCGGGCGTCCGGGCAGCCAGCAGCCGAAGCTTCTGACGCGCGCGCGAAGGGCTTCGCGCCCGACGAGCGCTGGCATCAGCGTGCAGACGGATCTCAAGTATTTCTGAGGGGGTCGATGCGGCCCCTGCCGCGGGACGACCAAGGTCACGAGCGGGGCTTCATCAAGATCGCGCGCGACGAGACCGGCCGCCAATTTGCCGAGACGCGCCGAATGGCGCTTGTCGAACTGTCCGATCGGATCCGAGACATCGAGGACCCGGCCGAACTTTCTTACGCAGCAGCCGAAATTCTCGGGCGCACATTGCGGGTAAGCCGGGCAGGCTATGGCACTATCGATAAGGCGGCCGAGACGATAACCATCAAGCGGGACTGGAACGCCCCCGGCATCAAGAGCTTGGCCGGCGTGCTGCACTTTCGCGATTACGGTAGCTACATCGAGGATTTGAAGCGGGGCGAGACTGTAGTGTTCGCGGATGCCGAAAACGATCCTCGCACGGCCGCGACTGCCAACGCCCTGAAAACGATTAGCGCGCAATCTATCGTCAACATGCCAGTCACGGAACAAGGCGGCATCGTCGCATTGCTTTACCTCAACCACGCAAGCGCGCGGGAGTGGGCGCCCGCGGAACTCGATCTGATCCGGGAGGTCGCGGAGCGCACCCGTACCGCCGTGGAACGAAGACGTGCGGAGCGGGAAATCAGGGACCTTGCGGCGAGTCTGGAGCAGCGCGTCACAGAGCGTACGACAGAGTTGATGAGAGCCGAGGAGGCCCTGCGTCACGCGCAGAAGATGGAGGCGGTGGGCCAGCTGACCGGCGGCGTGGCGCACGACTTCAACAATTTGCTTACAATCATCAAGAGCTCAACGGACCTTCTCCGTCGGCCCGGGATAAGCGAGGAGCGCCGACGGCGCTACGTGGACGCCATCTCGGCCACTGTGGACCGCGCCTCCAAGCTCACGGGCCAACTTCTCGCGTTCGCACGGCGGCAGGCCCTTAAGCCCCACGTGTTCGACACGGCAGAACGCGTGCAAGCCATCATCGATATGCTGCGCACGATCGTGGGATCGCGCATCCGGATCGAGACCGAGGTCGCGGGTAAGAATTGCATCGTCGAGGCGGATTCGAGCCAGTTTGAAACGGCGCTGGTCAACATGGCCGTGAATGCCCGCGATGCCATGAATGGCGAAGGATCGCTACTTATCCAGATAGAAGAGCTCGCAGCCAGGCCGGTGGCCCATGAACAAACCGGCAAAGACGCCTGCGTCGCCATTTCGCTTACCGATACCGGCTCGGGCATCGCCGCGGAGAAGCTAACTCGTGTCTTCGAACCATTCTACACTACAAAAGAAGTTGGCAAGGGTACCGGTCTAGGCCTTAGCCAAGTCTATGGCTTTGCCAAACAATCGGGTGGCGACGTCACGGTCAAAAGCGAGGTAGGCCGCGGAACCACCTTTACACTCTACTTACCCCGAGCCGAACGTGACGGCACCTCTGACGATCAGGCCACACTTGCAGCGCCGTCGGACGGTCCACTTTTCCACGGCCGCGGGCGCCGCGTTCTCGTAGTGGAAGACAACGTAGATGTGGGACGATCCTCGACCCAGATACTTGAGGACCTCGGTTACGAGACCACCCTTGCCGCAAATGCGGACGAGGCGTTGAAGCTCCTAGACGAGGTAAACAGTTTCGACATCGTGTTTTCCGACGTGATTATGCCGGGAATGAATGGGGTAGACCTCGGGCGGGAGATCAGGCGGCGCCACCCTGGAGTTCCGGTCGTATTGACCTCAGGCTACAGTGAAGTTCTTGCCGAGGACGCTCGGCATGGCTTCGATCTTATACAGAAGCCGTACGCAGCCGAGGAGTTGTCGCGTGTGCTACGTCGCGTGTCAGCCGTCAAGAGCGACAAGGGAACGACTTCCGCTTTACCTTCGAAGCTGACGTCTGAGCACAATGCCTAAGCGGATCGGTTATTGGGAGAAAGGCTCGGATCGCTCATCCGCCAGAGCTTTCCCCGGACGACCGTCCGGGGTCACGGGATGCTTGAGACCTGCCCATTCAGAAGGGCTTACTTGGTGCGAACGGTCTTCGCCCCCGCGCCCTTCAACGCCTCGACGATCTTCTCCGGTTCGTCGCCGTGGAAATCTACCGAGACCTCGATTTCGCCTTTCAGCCTTTGCTGCCCTTCAGGCGCTGGCGCGGCCTTGGCGTCGGCGCCTGCCGACCGCGTCCCGGACGAATTCGCAGCGCCCGCAGGCTGAACGAAGACGTCCCCTCGTGCGACCCCGCATTCCTGGACGACGTGTTCCACGGCCAATTCGGCCTCACGCCGTGTAGCGAATTCTCCGATTATCGTGCTTTCCACGTTGTCCTCCGAGCAAGGATCGAGAGGCGGACAACCGGCCGGTAACGTCCGGAGTTCCTACAGTCAGTCCGGATGCCTTCCCGGGGGTTTCACCCTGGACACACTTGTGCAGAGCAGGAGAAACAGCGCACGCTCCGCCTTATACCTCGCGGCCGCGCGGCTGCACTCGGACCCGGACATCACGGCTTCGCCACCTGCCCCGCAGACGGCCCACTTCCACCGGCCGCGCCCGCGCTGCTTCAACACAATGTCGTAGTCGGGGTAGCGATCATCGTTATCCTTGAACTTCATGCCGCGAACCGCTCCGGCAAAGCATCTTGAAGCTTGTCGATAAGCCGCTGCTCGCGCTCGATCCGGCTCAGATAAAGTTCTCGCTCCTTCTCGGTCTTCGCGCGGGCGAGCAGTAGCCGTAGTGAGCTAAAACGCTGCCGCGGATAAGCATGTCCCTCACGGCGATCATGGCGCGGCCCCTGTTGTAGCAGGCAAGGCCGGTCTTGGGGGCATGGTGAGCGCGATGGGAATCGTCGGAGACGTCAACGCCTCCAGCGCCGACCTCTCCTCCGACAGGCGCCGTTCGATAAACTGCCGTTCGATGTCCGACAGCTGCGTCTTTAGAAGTCTTCGATAGCGGTGGATGTTGTTGCGGTGGGCACGGATGCGGGCAAGGTTCTGATCGAGCATCTTCGTCACTCCTCACCTCTCCTAGGCTGCTACCCGATCAACCGGCCGCAGCCGCATCGGCTTGCCGCCGGGAGGATTGCGGGGACCTTCATCCAGCGCGCAAAGGGCTTCCAAAATCTCGTCGATCTTGACCGGCGCCTTCAGCCCCTCGGGCGCCCGCAGCGACGGGCACGATGCGATTGCAGAAGCGTCCGATGCCCACGAAGCCAGGATGGCGCGCTTCTCGGACAGGCTGAGAGAAGGATGGGAGACCACCTCCCGGGGATGCTCGAAAACCGTACCGGGATGGATGATGGCGTTGAGATCGACAACGTTGTCGTGAAAAGCGGTCGTCGGCCGCATGGCTTCCTCCATTTCCAAGACGAGTTGAGGGAGAGCCGCGCGGGAAGACCCGCGCGGTTTTGGTCGCTGTTCTGTAGGATGGCCTTAGGCAGCCTTGGATTCGATCTGTGTCACGTTGCTCGGCGCGGCGCCGTTGATCGCAATGCGACGCGGCTTCATCGCCTCGGGGATCTCCCGTTGCAGGTCGATGACCAGCAGGCCGTTCTCGAAGCTGGCGCCTTTGACCTCAACGTGGTCGGCGAGCGTGAACTGCCGCTTGAAGTTGCGGGCCGAGATGCCGCGATGCAGGAAGGTCTTCCCCTCCTTCTCGCCCTTGTGACCTTCGAGCGTCAGGACGTTCTGCTCGACCGTCAGGACGACCTCGTCAGGGCTGAAGCCGGCGAGCGCGACCGAGATCTGGAAGCGGTTCTCGTCGAGACGCTCGATGTTGTAGGGGGGATAGGTTTCCTCGCCCGCGCGCTGGGCGGCCTCGGCGAGATCGAAAAGACGGTCGAAGCCGATGGCCGACCGGAACAGGGGCGAAAAATCAACAGTGCGCATAGCCAGATCCTCCTGGGAGCAAAATGGTTACGAGCTGCACCGGACACGACCGGTGCCCGTCTCAATGGCGGGACCCGAACGGCATCCCGATCGTCGTACGACGACGCCGAAAAAATTTGGAAGCCAGAGAAAAGTTTCAAGAGCCGCGGAAAAAATTTTTTGCGCAAGCAACGCGATGGTTAACCCGGGCGTCGCGGGCTATCCTCGGGCGCCCGTATGCACCCGCTTCCAGGCGCCTCCTGATAGACGCGCCACCTTTTCCGTGTGCCGCGCTCTGCGGCGAGGACCGCTCGCGCCGGCAGCCAGCTCGGTCCTTATTGTTCGCTAGGTTGGAGTCCGTCATCGCCGACGCGTCTTTCATGTCCATGGCGCCCTCTTCCGATCTCAAACAGACTTACGGTGGGGTATGGCCGCCGACTTCCTCCCTGTCTCTTCTTTCGCGGGCTTCTTGCCTGCTATCGGCATTGATTTCCTTCTGTCCGGATGCAGCCTTACGCGCCTTCTTGGCTGACTTTTTGACGCGCGTTTGGGTTCGGCCGATACTTCCCTTCCAACGCTCTGCCGCGGCACCTCCATCAGATCGACGACGTTCTCTCACCCTTTGGCCCTTCCTTCGGACGGATCACCTTGCCGGCCCGCTTCTCGTTAATTAGGTCGAGCAGCGCGCTCTCGTAGTGGTCTTCAAACTTCTCGGGATCAAACGTGCCTGCCTTCTGATTCACAATTCCAGGCAATGGGCCGGTTCAGCTGCAAGAGCCATTAGAACCGGGAACGACCGACGCTTTGCGCCGTTCGATGCGTGACACATACGATTCCTCAAGAGCCACCCGTGAGCATACTTCTCGTCGAGGACGACCCTCTGATCCGCGAATTTGTCGTAGAGGCCCTGCGCGAAGCGGGCTATCACGTCATCCACGCGAGCACCGGAGAGGAGGCGCTGGCTTGGTGCAAGCGTCGCGTCGCTGATGTGCTGGTTACAGACGTCAGGCTGCCTGGTCAGGTCGATGGATGGCAGATCGCGGAGCGATACCGAGAGCAGGATCCGGAGCTGCCGGTCATTTACGCCACCGGCTTCTCGCCGACGACGCCACGCCCCGTCCCGGGCAGCCGCATCGTGACGAAGCCTTTCCATCCAGACGAGATCGTCCGGACGATCAGGGAGCTCGGAGAGAAAAAGGGCGCGCCACCTGGTTAGCCACTCCATTCGCGGTCGGCGCGCTCGATCAGATCAAACTTCACTCTGCAGGAACGATAGCGCCGCCATCAGGTTTTCCCGATGCCCCTACCCCAAGGGGCGAACCCCGAACTGGCCCCAGCTCATTGCCCCCTGCCCCGAGCTGGGGCCTTTATACCACGCAGTGAGCGCTTCGAAAGGACGACTTCGGTAAAATCTGTTCGTCGCCGAGAGCTATCCGGCAGCGGTGGAATCCTGGCTCCCGAGCAACTTCAGCGCTGTCTCGATCTTCGCGAGAAGCGCCTGGATTTCGGCGTGCTCGTTCGGACCTAGATCGGTGTCGAGGCGCGCGAGCAACTGCTCCTTCTGAACCAGGAGCTTGGCAACAGCAGACATCTCATCCCCGCACAATTACGCAGACATCGAAGGGGCCGCTCGGAGAGCGACCCCTTCTCTAGCTCACCAGCTTCGGGTGCCGAAGCTGAACCCGATGCTCGGGCCGCCGCCGTAGTATCCGTAGCCGCGATCGTAGTAGCCGGTGCCGCCATAATAGCCGTAGCTTCGGCGGATCACATAGCCGTCGTCCCCGCCGTAGTAGCGCTGGACATAGCGGGGGCCGCGGGTCCGGTAGCAGCGGCCATACTCGTCACAGACGAGGCGCACCTGCTCAACGCCGGCAGCCTCGGTCGAGGCGATGGCCGCGGGCGCAAGAGGCGCGGCGTTCGCGGACGCCGCCATCAGGGTGGCCGCGAGCGCTCCTAGCACAATGGTCTTCATGGACGTTCTCCTTGCGCTGCGAGGTCAGTCGATCTCTTCGATGACACGGCGCTCGTGGGGTTCGACGATGTAGGTGCGGCTGTCCCGATTGATGTACCGGTACTCGCGAAGGGTCGGAGCATCCCGATAGACGTCTTCGGGGAACGCCTCGATCTCCACGCCCTCCGGCACTCGCTCGCCGGTCCGGATCTCGGTCCGGACGGTGCTGCCGGTCGTGCGGCGTTCGCGTTCGACGGGGCGCGCCTTGGCGTGCTTGCGGATGACCTCGCGATCGCGGTCGCTGAACGTTACCTTGCGCTGCTCGGTGCGCGCCGGCGCCGACGCAGTCGAGCGGCCGGAGTACGGCAGGACGGTCACGATCTTGTAGGTGGACGGTTCCACGATCACGATCTCGTCCTTCACCAGGACGAAGTTGTACCCCCGATACTGGGGCACGATCTCGACGACCTCGGCCGGCAGCGGCTGCAGGCGGACGTCGCGCGGCACGACCGTGCCGACGGACAGCGAGAAGTTCACGTTGGTCAGCGGCTGCACGTTCAGGTGCGAGATCGACGTGCTGATGCGGGTCCGCTGCTGATCGTTGATGTTCACCGAGGCATTCACGTTGGTGTTCGACGAACGATCCGCCGTGTTCTGCTGATTGTTCGGCTGCTGGGCCGTGTTGGTCGAGCCGCTACCCGCCGGGGACTGCGCCTGGTTGGTGCCCGAGGCAGGCGGGTTGGCGCTCTGCGTCTGATTGCTCGTGCTCGACGGAGAGTTGGTCTGCGCCTGGTTGGCAGGTGTCGTGGTCTGGCTGGACGGCTGATTGGTCTGGGCCTGGCTGGTCGAGTTGTTCGAGGCCGGCGCCTGCGTCGCGTTGGTGCCGGTGCCGGTACCAGAATTGGACGACTGGCCGGCCGCGGTTTGACCGGTCGAAGATGGAGACTGCGTCTGGGCCGAATTCGTCGAAGGATTGCTCTGCGCGGACCCCGACGACGTGTCGGGTGATGTGGTCGAAGTCGATGGCGACGTGGTCGACGTGGAATCCTGCTGACGCTGCGTAGCGGACGAACTGGGGCTCGACGTGCCCGGAGAAGATTGCGCGAACGCCGAAGTCGCGATGGCGACGGCAGCGGTAGTGGCCAAGAATAAACGCTTGTTCATCGGAAACCTCCCAAATGTGGACGTCGATCAACACCCGACGCGGCGCGCGGTTCCGAATGGGAAAATCCGGCAAGCCGCCAAACAGATCGAGACTGGGATTTCTTCCGGCAAGCCGGAGAATTGCTACTCCGGCGAAATGGCGCGAGAGGCGCGATGTTAACTATGCAGACTCTACCGCCGGGAATAAGTGGAACTTCGGTCGAGCCCCCTTCGTTAGCACACTACTTACGATCCGTTTTTGAGGAGGACACCATGAAGAAGCTGATCCTTTGCGGCGCTCTTGCCGCTTTCGCGCTGGGCACGCAGGCCGCCAGCGCCGCCGAGTTCTACATTGTTCGCGACGCGACCACCAAGAAGTGCACCGTCGTCGACACCAAGCCGACCACCACCACCACGACGGTCGTAGGCGACGGCGTCTACAAGACCAAGACCGAGGCCGAGTCCGCTGTGAAGACTACCAAGGTCTGCACCGAGCAGTAATCGCTCGGGTATCTTGGTTCACATGGACTGAGCAAACATAACTCTTGCGAACGGCTCGTCCGGCACGCTGGACGGGCCGGTTTCGTTTCGGCCACCTCGACCGGGCGCGTTCTCCCTTCGGCGTCACTATGAGCCCAGCTCGCGATACCGATTTTCGTATTCCCTAGCGATCCGACTGGCGGCCGCCTTTTCCTTTATTCACGCGCGAACTTCCCGGTCACCACCATCCGCCGGAAAGTGAGTCGCTCCTCTCGAAGGCAAGCCGCCGCTCGCGGACTCTCTTCGACAGTTTTGCCGAACGCTTAGGATGCGGGCGGGACTCTAGGGAGACGCGTGCGGTCGCTTCTTTCTTAATCTCAGAAGGTGCTCCGGACATCGCGGCCACAGCTGCCCGCATTTGCTGCTGGGGTTCTTCGAAAATTGGGTCGGCCTGCGCGATCCTCGGCAGCTCGGTGCGTGGACGCGTGTCGAACACGATCTTCTCCGGAAGGCTCCTCGCCGAGGCGATCCGGATGATGGTCCTGTCTGGATCGGTCGGGCTCGCCTGCGCGACGGGGGCCGGCAGGTACCGGTCGGCAGCGAAGAGCAGCGCCAACAGCAGCGCGCCGATGAAGACGAAGTATCGAACGATGGGCATGGACGGCCGCTCGCTGGAAGGAATTGGGTATCGGCGGGGCCGGCTTGACGTCGAGGCCGGCCGTTCAGCGACTCGCCTCGAAGGACTCAGTCGATCTCCTGGACGACCGTGCGCGTCGACGGATCGACCAGCATCACGCGCTCGCCCGAGTAGACGTAAGGATACTTGGTGAGCGAGGGACCCCAGTCGGCAGGCACGGACTCGAGCTCTACCTCGCGCGGCAGCGGCTGGCCGACCACGATCTTCTCGCGGGTCTCCACCGGGCGCACCTTGTGCTCGGTCACGTAGGTTCGGATCTTCGTGCGATACTCCGGCTCGATCTGCACCGCGGCATGACCGGTGCCGGTGGTGGTGGTGACGACCGTGGACTGTGCCATCGCGCCCGTCGAGATCAGCGCAGTAGCCGCGCACGCCAGCATCAACTGATTCATGAAAATCTCCTCGCCGCAGGAAGCGGCATGCGAGAACCCGCGAATGGTGGCAAGGTTCCCGCCCTGAGAATTGTCAGTTTGCTCTAGCGCGTGACGGAACATTCCGATCAAAGGCCGGTTCGCCCAAGTTAACGGCGGCGCACTTGTGGCTCCAAAGCAGGCGTTCGTTCACGTAGGTTCTGCCGATGTCACCGTTAGACCCAGTCAAGAGTGCTCACGATCGGCGCCAACGAAGGCTACTTTTCGTGTTGGCTTTGGGATTTGTCGTTTTCGGCGCCGCCGCGGCTGCCCTCTTCTACGTCATACAGCCCGAGACCCTGCGGATCGCCGTTGGCCCCGCAGGCAGCGACGACCATCAGGTGGTCGAAGCGATGGCCGAGGCTTTCGGAGAGGAAAGCAGGTCGGTCAAGCTTTCCCCAATCACGACCGAAGGTGCGGCCGAATCCCTCGCTCTGCTGGGCGCCGGCAAGGCCGACCTTGCAGTCGGTCGCGGCGACCTCGGCATGCCCGCGGATACGCAGACGCTGGCCGTATTGCGGAAGAACTACGTCGTCCTGTGGTCGCCGTCGGGGCGGTCGGGCAAGGACTCCAGGAAAAAGGCCACTGGGAAGATCGGAGAGATTGCCGATCTGGCCGGCCACAAGGTCGGCATCATCGGGAGAACCGGAGCCAATCTCGCGCTCCTGCGCATCATTCTGGTCGGCTCCGGCGTAGAGCCAAGCAAAGTAGCGACGGCGCAATTCGGGACCGACGAGATCGAAAAGCTCGCGCAAGACACGACTCTCGACGCCTATCTCGCGGTCGGTCCGCTCGACAGCAAGATCACCGCCACCGCGATCGCCGCGACCTCGCGATCGCGCGGAGCTCCGAAGTTTCTTCCGGTCGATGCATCCGAGGCCATCGCTTTGAAGCAGCGGCGCTACGAAGCCGAGGAAATTCCGGGCAGCGTCCTCAACGCGAAACCGGCCTGGCCGGAGGACAAGGTCGACACCATCAGCGTCAACCATCTCATCCTCGCCAGGAAGGAGCTGTCCGAAGCCAAGGCGGCGGCCTTCTATCGGCAACTGTTCGCGGTCCGCGACACGATCGCGCAACGTGTCGCCGGCGCCGCCCACATATCGAAGCCCGAAACGGAGAAGGAGACCGAACCTTCCGTGCACAGGGGCGCCGCAGCGGTCATCAACGGGACCGAGCGGACCTTTCTGGACAAGTACAGCGACTACTTCTGGTTCGCCCTGCTTCTGCTTTCGGGGATCGGTTCAGCCGCTGCCTGGCTGCGTCGCTATCTAAACCGGGACGAACACGACGACAACACAAGCCACCGCAACCGCATTCTCGCCGTGGTCTCAGAGGTTCGAGATGCAGGGTCCGAACAGGACTTGCTGGCATCGCAACGCGAAGTCGACGCGATCATCGGCGAAGCACTCAAGTGCTACGACGAAGGAGCCATCGAACAAGAGGACATAGTCGCATTCGGCCTGGTGCTCGAGCTGTTCAATCATGCCGTCGCGGAAAGGCGGGCGGCACTGCAGGGCGGCCTCATCGAAGCAAGAGCTCCGGGCCCAACCCTTGCCTCTCGCCGCTAGGCGCGCCCGGCAGGCCAAAACTTCATCGCTTCTGCAACACGCTCGAGAGCGCCGAACCATCGTTCAAGATCGAGAAGACCTCTCGCGAGGATAGATGCTCTGCGGCCTCCTCGAAAGTCTCGCTCGCATCGACCTTGGCACGGCCGACCGCCAGGTTGGCGTCGACCGTGTCGGGCCTGGCGGCGCGAGGAGGCGGCAGTTGCGCGAGGTGGAAGGCCAGGAGCGCAGGGTCTTCGCGCAGCTGCACCAGCGCGGGGCTGCCCCCTACGTCCGCCGACGCGCTCAATTCGTTCGCTCGACGCAGGACCGGAGGCGGCTCTCGTTCTTCGGGAGTGATAAACAAATTGCCGGAAGCGGGCTGGGCGGACCCGCATGGGAGCGACACACTTCCTCACCAAAACGCTTCCAAAAGTAGCCGCCGAAATGGCACTCTCGGTGCTGGCCTATAATCTGACACGGGTCATGAACATCGTCGGGATCAAGCCGCTAATCGCTGCGATCGGGGCCTGAGACACACGCGGCTCCCCGCTTCCGGGACCGACGCCCTTTGAGATCGTTTTTACACGGCCAAGACCCAAAGCGGACCTTGTGCAGTGCACATCCCCATTGATATGCTCGATCCATTCAGTCAGCGGGGAGTCCCGGAACGATGTCCGATATCTCGCGTCGGGACGTGACACTTGGCGCAGCCGGTGCTTATGCCGCGTTTGGACTTGACAAGGCGATCACGTTTGTCGACGCGGCTCACGCTCAACAGTCCGTCACTCAATCTTTCCGCAAATACAAGGTCGGCGACATTGAAATCTTCTCTCTGATCGATGGCATGCGTGATGTTCCGCTGCGGGAGGGCATGGTCAGGAATGTCAGCATCGAACAGGTCAAGACCGTGTTGCGTGGTGCCGGTTTTCCCGACAATCAGGCGCCCTTGCGGTTTATCGTCATGGCGCTCCAGCTGCGCGATCAAGTGGTCCTGATCGACTCGGGTACGGGCGGTCATCCGATTTATGGTGAGGGGAACGGCCGGTTATTCGAGAGCATGGCGGCGGCGGGCCTTGACCCCAAGGCAGTCAAGACGATCCTCGTCTCCCATCTCCACGGCGACCACATTTATGGCCTCATGAACAATGAGAGCGATGCGCAGGTCTTCCCGGATGCCGACATCGTGGTGCCCGCCGCGGAATTGAAATGGTGGACGCGCCCGGGGGTCGAGTCGATCGATCTCGGACCGACGCGCAAAGGCCTCGCCCAACGAATTCAGGCCACGGTGGCGACCTGGAAAAACGTCAGGACCTTTGAGGGAGAACCAGAACTCCTGCCCGGTGTGCACGCCGTTCAGGCGCCCGGCCATAGCCCGGGAATGGTCGCGCATCTGGTCACCTCCGGCGGCGAACAGTTCCTGATCAGCGCTGACGTGGTCAATCTTGCGCCACACATTTCAACAAATCCCGAGTGGCAACTCGCTATCGACCAGGACCCGCAAATGGCTGTCGAAACGCGAAGGAAGATCTTCGATCGCGCGGTCGCCGACAAGCTCACCATTTCGGGTACTCACTGGTTGATGCCGAACGTCGGCACGCTGGCCAAGGATGGCAGCAGGTACGTATTCGTAGCCGAGGGGTAATATTCCCGCGACACTATCTGTTGGCAATTGGAACACGACTGCTGCTCGTAGCGGAGAACCGGTCGGCATCTGAGTCAGCTTTTGGCCCTTCTGCGCCCCCCGGCGACTTCCGCTTTTGCGCCGCTGTTGAGAGCATAGCGGACGTCAAGCGCGCTCATCGGCAACGTCTCTTTTCATGAGTACGGATCGCCCCTTGTTTGCCAGCGAGCTGGCCTGCCGGCGCGTTTACGTGCGCCGCTCGCCTAGTCGACTAGCAGGAACGGGCATTTGTTGGTCGCCGCACGAAAGTCTGCTTCGGTCAGCGACACACAGCCCGCCAACCTCTGCCGGACCTTCTTGGGCCGGAAGAGCCACGACCCCAATTACGCTGCCTTACCAGATGGAAGAATAAGGCCGCCTTTAGAGTCGGAGGTCCGGCGCTTTTAGACCCACCTCATTATTCGCTTCCAGAGCGACAGGGATGTTGCATCGTCCCGCTCGGCAGGTGCCGTTGATGGCGCGCGGCCGTCTAGCTCGGTAAGCCGCTCGACCAAACCTTCCAGTTGCGACGGTAGCGGCTCGGCCTTGTCCGCGAGGGCACCACGAAGCCGCTCACCAATCTCCTTGCGGATCGCCTCGCATTGCTCTGGGTCTGGGGAATGATCGGGAAAGCGGCGGGTTGCAGGGACCTCAACCATGGTGGTCACCTTGGCTTCATGGGCTTCATTGCCCGGTAGCGTCCGCCGCCGCTGCGCTCACAACGCGCTTCGAACTTGCTCAGATCCGGCGTTACTGGATTTTTTACATAGGTAAATCTGGCATGCGGGTAGATCCGATCCCACGACCTCCCACTTCGGTAAAAAGGACTGATCTTTCTTCTAGGAACCTCCTGGGTTCGGTCCTATTATGTTGGTATCACCGGCCGAGGCTCTGCCCGTAGGCGTCGGCGGCTGAGAGACCGCTTGCGCTCCCGCCTGCACAAAGAGGGGGATCGCATGTTGGCATGCAGCGATACCAGCAACTTCAGAAATGGCTCTTCCGAGATCACGGAAATCTGCGCTCGCACGCGTGAGACAGTGGCAACATCTCAGGAAATACTAAAGACGCCAGCGCCCGACACTTTCTTGGTCGTCAGCATTATGCGCTCCTATCGCTGCCCGAGCGAGACGATGATCACGTGACGACTATTGCCATCTTGCTCATGGCCAAGGCCGAGGAGCAGTGAGATGGCTATCTAACGGCTGCTGCAAAACTCCGGCATGTCGCCAAAAGAGGCCAGCTCGATTACGGCAGCTTACGAGCAAGCGCTCCATACCCTTTGCCTCAAAGATCGCGACGATCCGCTAACGAAAATGATCGCCAAGAAGATCATCAAGATCGCGCAAACCGACGTCCGCGACCCCGCGGAAATAGCGGCTCTGGCAATCAAAGAACTCGAAATTCGGTAAAGGTATCTGGTACCCATCACCGGAAGAGCGCGCCCGCCATTATTGCGGGAACGCTGTTCGATGCACTTCGTTATTCCGTAACCTGGTAACCGCATTGGAGTGTGACCGCCAGGGCGGACGCGGCAGAGGCATAGTCGGGCGGCCTCATTGGTGAGAGGCTACGATGTTTGCCAGCAATTATAGCGACAATCTGAGCGCAGCCGTTTGCTATGCGCTTGAGACAACCCGAGCCACAGCAGTTTGCCCTTTCCACTCGGATGTGATCGTCCGCGTCGGGGATGACGCGGCCGAGAGCCACGCTTTTGAACGCGCCAAGAGGATCATCAAAAGGGATGGCACTCATTGGGACGGAGATGTTCTCCGTGAAGAGTTTAAGCGCCAACTCAGCGAAGCCGCAGATGGTCAATGTCCCCGGTGTGCGGGATCGATCGATCCAAGGGTCTAACGGCTCAGGACACCGGTAGAGCAAAAAGCTCCTCGCGTCGGTGCGCCATCCCCCGGCGTTGTGAATAATTCCCGGCGCGCCCCCCAGCGGAACTAATTTTCAACGAAGGCGATTGTCTTGTCGTCAGCGAGGGAGGATCATCGCCATGAGGATCGAATATCTCTCTGCTCTTGTGTTAGCTGTTCTCGCCGCTGGTTCTGGGCTGGCCGTCAATTCCGCCAGCACGCGGCCTTCCGAAAAGCAGTCCACGCCGACCATGCAAGTGGAGAACCGACTAGCTGCGTCGGTCGAGCCGTTCTTGCGCTCTGGTGGCTAACACGCCGCGTTGCAGCCCGGCGCTAATTTTGCGCCGGTGAAGTTTGTTCGCGGAGCAGCGCTCGCTTGGAGCGCATAAACGGGGCTCAGCGTCCGTGGATTGAAAATGCGCTTTGCGAACAAACTGTTAGCCACATCATAGTCTTTATCAAACCGTCAAGCTTAAGCTTTGGGACAACCGCCTCGGGAGGCAACGATGACACCCGATTGGCTTGCAGTCCCTGCAACGATCCTCTGTGTTTTTGTTCTGACCATTATCGTTTTGGTTGCCGTTGGCGCATGGTAGGCGACAGGACGGGGCCGCGCTTGTGCTCGACGACATCGAGGACCAGCGAGAAGCGGTCCCTCGGCAGATGCGGCGCTTGGATTTGGCGAACAGTAGTCGGTCTCATCGAGCGCGAACCAGACCACATCCTTTTTCTTCGTTTGAAGGTTCGGCCCCGGCGCGTACTCGGCAAAGCTGTTGGCCGGGACCAAGCAGCGGGTTCTCCGGCTTGAGCCGATCGCCATCATGCTAGTCTACTTGGCAGTATCGAAGCGCTCTGCCGATGCGCAAGATGCGTGGCCGCTCACGTTCGATGAGCTGAAGCCGCTCTACACTGATCTTGGGCTCGCCGAGCCGACCAGTTAGGCGACTGCCGCTGGTCGATCTGCCTTCTCCAACCTGCGCATCACGATTTTAAGCAAGTCGTCGGACAATGGCCGTTGTAAGCGCCTTTGCCTCGTCCCAGGGCGCGCGCATCCAGACATCTTGCTCCTCGTCTGTGGTCAGGATTACCGCGATCGCTTTGGATGATCAGCCTCAGACGAGGGATCGATGAACAGGCGTTCATGGAACGGCGCAGTTTTCAACTCGTTGGTCAGCGTGCTTATCTGAGGAGGAATGAAAATGAAGGTAATTATTGTTGCAGTTTCTGCGCTCGCCCTCATCGGGACTGCGCCCGTTGTGTTCGCGCAAGGTGTGTCGAGCAAAACGCCAGGGCACGAAATGCAAACCAAGGGCTCTAAGAAAGGCCAGCCGGGGGCTTCGGGATATGCTCCGGGGCATGACATGCAAGCCATGGGTTCTAAGAAGGGTCATCCCGGTGCCTCAGGCTATGCTCCCGGTCAAACCACTGGAGCGAACACGAAGCGTAGCTACTAACGTCAACTCGCAGGACCAGTAACAGGAGCCGCCGGTGTTGCAATCGGCGGCTTTCTGCGGCTCTGAGCTGGCAGAGTGGTTGATGATCGCCGCTTGGTTGGTAGTGATGCTCTTAAGATCGTCCACATCAGCACACTACGCGCGGAAGCTATCCAGAATAGTCGCAATCGCCAGGAGCGAGGCCGAAGCATTTGTTTACTTTTTGAGAATGCCAACGTCGGTGTTTGACAAGTTCTTTATGGCCCGTTCAGCGGCGGGCGTAGCATGCGAGCAGTCCTTGCGCATGTAGCGCTCTAGCTCATGAACCGGTGTTGACTTCCATCGCCGCAGGATGTCCAGGGGACGGTCTGATTGGTGTCGCAGCCGAGGCACCGGACCTCCAGATAGCCACACCCCGCATTGAGCTCGTCGCCTAAGGTGGGGGAAGGCTACGTCGGTCCCTTGAGGCGAGCATGCGCTAACGTCCTGGCCTGAGTTGAGGAGTGTCCCGATGCGCGTTCCAGTCCTTGCAATTCTCGTGAGCGGCGCACTCTGCGCCGCCACATCCGTGCAAGCGCAGACCTACGATCCCGCCTACCCGGTTTGCCTCCAAGTCTATACGGGCGGCTTCATGGATTACTATTTCGAGTGCGCCTACACCAATATGGCCCAGTGTCAGGCCTCCGCCTCGGGCCGCAGGGCGTCATGCGTGGTCAATTCCTATTATGCCGGGAAAGGCGGAAAGCCCGCAGTGCGACACGAGCGAACGCATCAGTAATGCATAAGGTTTACTTTTGCGTGTCATCGCGCTGAGCTGACGGACGCGCGCTGCATTGGAGGCGCCGCATGAAAGTCATCGTTGATGAAACCGGCGAGGTCATCGCCATAGCAACGGATGATCATATTCTGCTCGGGGGGCCACCATCGCCTGGCGGTGGCGGGGAGCATGGGCAAAAGGTTGTTCTGGCGAGATACCGGCGAACCTGTGAAGCTTGATCTCTTCTTCAAGCAACATCCGCAAGGAAAATCCCGCCGTTCAGCCTGAGCCGTTCGCCCTGGTAGTCTTTGAGTGGGTGAAGAACCCCAAGCATCCGGCATATCGGCGCGAGCACGATCAATTCTAGATGCAGCCTCCGAGAGGCAATCCGCGTCGAGGTTCGCGTTCCTAATTGCTGTCAGCTCCCGTCCGACGCAGCTTTTCGAACATGACGACGGCCGACACTCGCAGGAATGGTCCGCTGCGGTCCCGCACTTCGATCTTTATCATGCCGCCAGCGGGGCGGCGCGCACCATCCAAAATCGCCTGACCCAACAAATCCAGAGCCAGCTCGCGGGCCGCGCCCGTGTAGGGCAGTTCGATGCCTTCTTCATCGAACGTGGTCCCGGTCTCGCGATGGATGTCAAAAAAGACGGTTGGCATTGCACGGGATAAAGCGGCAGCAAACCGCAATGTTCCTACTTTTCCCGAAGCGGCGCTCGGCCAAAGCGCGAAATGATGCGATGTGCTCTTCAGACCAGCCCGTTTGGAGGGCTGACGAGCTGAGAAACTTCAGCACCTCTGGCTGTTCCCTGCTACCTTGGTCCGGCTCAAAAAAAGGAAACGTTTGATAATGAAAGACGAACTTTCCGCCCCATAATTGCGGGTTGCGCTACCAGAAATTCACCACCTTTGATTTAGATCAAAGCGAGCCGCGGCGCAGCCCCCATGAAGGTGGGAGGCCACGCGGGCCTCGCTGCCGGTGCCAATATTCAGCCAGCCCCTTGGGACCGGCGGCGAGCGCGCCTGTGCGGTGCCCAGGGGCTCGTCGCTCCAGACACCGTGAAGCCAATGCCCGGCGAGTTTCCAGAGGGCCATCTAGCTCGCGCTGCGACCAGAGGATCAAGAACAAGAACCCTAAGCATCCCGCGTACCGCAGGGTGCAGGATCAGTTCTGATCTAGGGCCTTGCTGGGCGCTTTCCCTTCAAAATGGCTGCATAGCAATGATGTATCTTTTGAGGAAACGGATTTCCGAAAGAACCGGCATTTGAACTGCCGATCACTTCCCGATCCACTTTCGGCCAAAAATATGCACTCGCTGCAAATGTCGGCGTGATGGCGGCCCCGCACAACGTCATGTCGAGACAGAACATGTCGGAGCGTGTCACGCATTCGGGATCGATCGTCAACAGTGAGGGCCGCAATCTGATCTCGGAGGACATTTACTGGATCACGTTCAAGCAATTTCTTGCCTTGAAATGTAACGCTCAAAATGATCGACCGCTTGTCTTCCGGAGATGGCTCGCGGGTCACCAATCCCTTTCTCTCTAGGACTGCGGCGATTTGCGATGCTCCGCTACGGTTCGTACCGACAAACCCGGCGAGAGCAGATGGTGTCCTTGAGAACCTGTTTGCACGCCCCAGGAAACGCAGCGCCATCCATTCGCGGTCGCTGAGACCCGAATGCTGACCCTCAAATAGCCAAGCGTTGGCCGTTTGCAGCAGCAGCTCCACGACCTCAGTTACTATTTTCATTGATGGCAGGAAGTCCTTTAGCCCGGACATTGGAGCGGGCCGGCCGGGGCATGGTGGCGGAAAGGCTACTGTCGGGACTTCGTTGCTGCCGGCATACCGTGCCGTGGAGGGACGTGCGGGGGCATGAAGCTCCATGCCTGCGCAGCGCCGCAATCTCCGCCCGAACTGCCGAATTTCGATAGCCCTACCGTTCCCAGCGAGGAACACCGTAGTAATACGGCTGTGAACAAACGAGAGATTGGCGCGGCACGTAATCGAATACGTCGGTCATTGGCCATAGCGGACACCGCGCGAATGATGGCGGCCGTTACGATCCGGTCATGCCTCATCTTGCTCCACCGAACCGCCCCCGATACATCGATTGCCATATCGCCAGACTGCCCGAGCCGGATGCATGTTGGGAGCTGGGCAGCTTGATGCTGGAGGCTGGGCCAGCATCATGCCCTTGGCTTTCGCGGCCCCAACTTTGCCCGCCAGCGAGTTAGGGCCGCCTTTTGGGACAAAGCGATGCGACGTGCTTGGAATTGCAGTTCCAAGTCCCGACGCAAGCTGGTCGCGCCACCCCATACATCTGTTGCCATATCGCTAGAACGCCCGAGCCCTGTGCACGTTGGGCCATGGGCCAGCATGACTCCCATCGGCTTGGCCCCTGCAGAGTATCGGCCCCAACTCAGCCCCCCGAGTTGGGGCCGCTTTTTGCGAGGCGCAATCCATAGAGAGGGAATGGACAGGGCGGTGGCGTTTGAGGCCGGGGAACGCTTCATCAGTTCCGGGGTTTCGAGGAAATGCCTCGATACTACTTCGACTTTCGCGATGACGCCGGGCTCACCATCGACGACACTGGTGAGGATTTGCCCGATCTTGATACTGCCCGGGATGCGGCGCTTAGGGCACTTGCCGAAGCCATCCGCAGCAAAAGCGAGATCCGCGCAGAGATGGGCGACATGTTCGTTGAGATGAGAACCCAAGCCGGGGCCGCTTTAACGGTGTCGGCATCGGTTGAAATCGTTATGAAGTCGTAAGATGGTCGGCCGTGATGAGAATGACCTCCTCGAACGCGCGGCTCGCGCGATTGCCGAGAGCAACAGGCTTGTCGAGGAAGCCGACCAGATCCGTTGGCAGGCCCAGCAAAGACACGCATGGCTTAGACACCATCGAGAGATTTTGGAACGGACTGGCCCCCGTCGCCTCTCCTCAGAGAAGCAAGCGGCATGCGCTAGACCCTTGAGAAGCTCGCAGCCTTGAGAGCACTCGGCGAAGGCCCTGAAGTTCTCTTTGTGCGCTGCACGCAGCGGAGGTTTCGCAGCCACCTGCATTTTGCTAAGTAATTGTCGGTGCTGAACCATGCGGATTAGGACCCGCAAGCGCGAGGGAGACTTTCATGCAAGATCGCCAACAAGCCCATTCCCCCAATGAACCGAATTATCGCTTCGTGGCACGGCAAGAGATCAGAGCGGCGAAGCTGGCCTATGAACGAGCGCAGCGAGCGTTTGAGCAGACCCGCGCTACGCTTAAACAGTCCCAAATCGTCTTGGAGCAGTCGTTCAAAGTCCTCGGCTCCTGTTCAGAGCAAGGGCAGGACAGGACGCAAGAGTAAGCTGCCTCAGTTGGGTGGTTCCTTTCATCGTGATGGCACTTATTGGCCCCACGAGGTCGCGTGCGCTCAGTCTTGTCAATTAGCGCGCGTCTCCAATGCAAAGCCCGTTCGCCGCAGCTTGGATTAAATGTGCTCTCACGACGGAAATAAGCCGCGAACTGGGGTATCATTTCGAACATCACCGACAAAGGCTCGGCTCGTAGGCGTCGGTGGCTGAGAGACAGCTTGTGCTCCCGCCTCTCGCGAGGAGCCGATGGAACGATCCCGCCAACTTCAACATCTAGAACAAGCTGAGCGTCACGTGTTGCGTGGCGAGCAGAACGTATCCGACCAAGAGCAGCGCATCGAAGACCTTGAAAATCACGGGTATGACGTAACTCTGGCCCGCGAACTATTGGAGACGTTCCTCCGCACTCAAGCGCAATTCGTCACGCACCGCGATCTGATCCTCAGAGAACTGGACCACGCTTGAACCACGGCCGATCATTGACGGCACTTAGACCACCACGATGTCTCGACGCATAAAGCGATCGCAATGCAACAGCGCGAGTTGCCTCGCTTCGCTGGCGCTACTCCGGTTGCGCATTCCGAGCACGTTTCTCGGCGACAAACTCCACCCACCGCCTAAGACGGAAGGGGGCGAGTAAGGCCGACGTGCAACCTGTCAGCATCAACGTCGCCTTGAGCACAAAGTGGATGCGCGACCTACAAGAGTTCCTTCACCTTGACCTAGGGATACATCCGAACGGGCAATAGCCGAAGATCGCTTCGCGCTGAAGAGTGAGGTCGCTGCTGCTGGGGGCCAAACGGAGATGTCCGATGGGTGTGGCAGGCTGGCGCTTTGCGCATATGAAGAGAACTCTCCGCTCCCGGGCGGTCTTTATCAGCGTGCTGGAAGAGTTGCCCTTTATCTGCCCGGTGGCGGTCGCAATCGGCTCGCTGATCATGATCGGCATCACTCTCTGCAAGGATTGGCCGCAGTGAGGCCTCGATCATCTGATCTGCAATCTTCTCGTAGCCGTTACGCGAAAATCTTTCCGTTACGGCATTTCGCGCATCATCGCAACCTCGATGCGAACCGTGTCAGCATCGAAAGTCTAACGGGAAATTCCTCGACATTTTCTTGAAGTCCTCCCTTGTAATCCACCTCACACCTGCACCGAAGCGCGGTCCGATATAGTCCAGTCGCTCTTGCGGGGTTGGGCGCCGAAACGGGAGGCCGGCATGTCAAACTCATCTGCGCTTTTGCGATGGTCGACCGAGATGCTGCCGGAGCGCGCTCGGTTCTCCACGTTCCGTGAGGAGTTCGCGCGGCTGAACCTCGCCTTGGATGTGATAGATCACAGCGGCGGCCGCCCGCGTATTGACGTCACCTACCTGTCGCTCGGCGCGGTTGGCGTTTGTAGTATTGTCACCACGCCGGTGGAGTTTATCCGGCACAAACACCACCTCAAGGATAGCCGCGACCAATTCGGACTGAACATCGTCGAGGCTGGACCCGTCCAATTTGCAAATGCTGGCCGGGAACATGTCTATGATGCCGGCTCCGCTTGTTTGGTTGACCGGGGAAAGCCACTGCGAGTATTTGGCCCGCGTGGCGGCAGCGTCAAATTCGTGACCGTGCAGGCTCCCGCCCTTAGGTCCCTGGTTGCGCAGCCGGAAGATCTTTCAGGTCGGCCGGTGCATCGTGGACCGGCGCTTAGATTGCTCGGTCGTTACCTGCGGTCGCTCGCATCCTTCAAAGAACCTCCGTCATCAAAACTGGCGTCCACCGTCGGCGTACATCTCCTCGATCTCGTGGCCGCGACGCTCGGGTCGACCGCCGAAGCTGCAGACATGGTTACCGAGCGTGGTGTGAAAGCGGCCAAGCTTCAGGCGATCCTGGCGGAGGTCGCGCAACGCTTTGGCGATCCCAATTTCGATCTGGACAATGTTGCCGGCACGCTCGGTATGTCGCGGCGATACGTGCAAAAATTACTCGAAGGGACCGGAAAGTCGTTCACCGAGCACCTTGCAGGGTGTCGGCTTGAGCGTGCCTTCGCGATGTTGGCTGACCCGCACTATCTGCATTTGGCTATCATTGATATCGCGTTTGCAGTCGGCTTTGGTGACCTTTCTCATTTCAATCGCTCGTTCCGCCGACGCTTCGGCGAGACGCCATCAGGCGTGCGCGCCGCATCAATCGTGCTGCAGAAGTCGTCCAGCGCCCCCGCACAATGCGCTGTGTCGCGCGCCATGGAAAACTGCCCCCTCGGCGTCACGAGGAATTGCCCCTCCTTGGATAGCCGAGGAGAGAGCGAATGAACGAGGAACGAATCACGGAAGGCTCGTCGTGGATTGATCCACGGGGGCAGGTGATGAAGACGCCGGATGACGTGGCGGAGATGTTGCGCCTGAGGGCGTGCGGGTGGGGTCTGAAGCGGATTGCGCGGCAGCTGGGCTGCAGCCATCACACGGTGAAGGACTACGTGACGGCGGGCGGGGTGAAGCCGTTCAAGTCGCCTGAGCGGGCAAAACGACTCCATGGCCTCGAGGGTTGACTGCGCGAGAGGTTCATTCGGCATCGCGGCAATGCGGATGTGGTGCGCCAGGACCTGTTGGCCGAGCAAGGCGTGGCAGTCAGCCGGCGAACGTTGCAACGCGCCGTGCAGCCCTATCGCCAGGCGCTGAAGGCCGAAGCGCTGGCGACGACGCAGTTTGAGACGTCCCCGGGCCGGCAGCTGCAGATCGACTTTGGCGAGCGTCTGGTCGAGATCGGCGGGGTGAAGATCAAAGCATTCGTGTTCGTGGCGACGCTCGGGCATTCGCGGCGGCTGCATGTCCGTGCGTTCCGGGCCGAGAAGCAAGAGCACTGGTTCGCCGGGCTTGAGAGTGCATTTACGACATTCGGCGGCGTGCCGGAGGAAGTGCTGATGGACAATCCACGCGCGCTCGTGGCGCGCCACGACGCGGTGAGCCGGTCGGTTCAGTTTAACGACAAGCTCATCGCGTTCGCGAAGCATTGGGGCTTCCGTCCTCGCGCCTGCGCGCCGTATCGGGCGCGCACGAAGGGCAAGACGGAGAGTGGCGTCGGCTACGTCAAGAAGAACGCGATCGCGGGGCATTCCTTCGCGAGCTGGGAGGCATTCGAGGCGCATCTCGCCGAGTGGGAGCGTGAGGTGGCGAACGTGCGCATCCACGGCACGACCGGCGAGGCGCCGATCGCTCGCTTTGCGCGTGACGAGGCGCACCGGTTGAAGCCGCTCGGCGGGCAGCCGTCGTTTGGATCGTTGCGTGAACTGGCCCGCGTCGTCGGCAACGATTGTGCCGTCGAGGTCGACACGAACAGCTACTCGGTGCCGTGGCGGCTGATCGGTGAGCGCGTGGCGGTGACGGTTGCGGCCGGCGAGGTGCGCATCCGCCACGGCATGCGCGAGGTTGCGGTCCACAAGCAATCGGAGGGGCGCCGGCTGCGGATCGTCGATTCCGCCCACCTCGACGGGGTTGCCGGTCGCAACGGCGCGGTCTGCCGACCGGCAATCGCGGCATCGACAGTGCCGGCGCCTTCTCCACTGCCCTCGTTGTTGCGTCCTCTTGCCGAATACGAAGCAGTGATCGGAGGGAGCTTCTGATGGCGCGCACAAGGAAGGCTACCGAAGCACCAACCGATCGGCTCGACGCCATGCTGGCGCGATTGCAGCTCTCCGGCATCCGCGACCAGCTCGACAACCTGCTCGACGAGGCGGCGCGCGCCAACCTATCGGCGCGTGAGACGCTGATCCTGCTGTGCGAGCGCGAGAGCGCGCGCAAGGATCATCGCCGCATCGAGATGGCGCTCAAACTCGCACACTTCCCGGCCGTGAAGGAGCTTGCGGGCTTCGACTTCGAGGCACAGCCGTCGATCGATCCGAAGCAGATCCGCGACCTGGCCGCGTCACGTTGGATCGCCAACGGCGAGAACGTGCTGCTGCTCGGCCCGCCGGGCGTCGGTAAGACGCACTTGTCGATCGCGCTCGGGCGAGAGGCGATCCTGGCCGGTTACACGGTGCAGTTCACCACGGCGACGACCCTGGTCGCTGGCATGGCCAAGGCGCACGGCGAGCGGCGCCTGGACGAGAAACTGCTCGCGCTGGCGAAGCCAAAGCTGCTGATCGTCGACGAACTCGGCTACCTGCCGCTGGAGCCCGACGCGTCGCATCTGTTCTTCCAGCTGGTCAGCCGCCGCTACGAAACCGGCGCCATGCTGATCACGTCGAACCGCGCGTTGCCGAATGGGGCACCGTGTTCGCCGATCCGGTCGTCGCCACTGCGATCCTCGACCGGCTCTTGCACCACAGCCACGTGCTGACCATCCGCGGCGACAGCTATCGGCTCCGCGCCAAGCGAAAGAGCGGCCTCATCAAGGCGCCCGCCGCTGACGGCCCTCCGGTCGGCTCCGCCTCCCTCCGTCCCGTCAGCGGCGGAGCCAACCTTCAACTGACATCATGAACCCGAGGGTGGGGGCAGTTCTTCATGACGCAAAGGGGGCAGTTCCGGATGGCGTTTGACACGCTGGCGACGGCCGCTGAAGCGCAGATACGCACCGGGAGGGCGCAAGGCATCATGAGAGAGGCCGCAGGAAGGCCGTACAGGAGCCCAGGCGAGGCTACCGGACACCGGACCACGCCAGCGCATAGGAGAGCCCGCAGGAAGGGGCCGTAAAGCCAGCTACGTGCTCCAAGGGCACCCCGACCGGGCCGCGCGAGCGCCATGTGAAACTAGGGCCTATTAGGGCCCAGCCGGTTCGGACGGGCTTCTCGCCCGTCCGGCAGCAACATAAATATACCTTTATCTTCAAGCGCTTCCGGAGATTTCAACAGGCCGAAAAAATCGCTGGCGGAAAGGACCACACGGTTTTGCCGTACGCGCGGCCCGCTATTCGCCGCAGTTTTCCCAGCCCTGTCGACAGAGCCGGGAACTTACAGGCGAGACGAACCTGACAGCGCCGTCCGTCCGCACGAAGCCTTGGGCTCACGGAGAGCAATCCGCCCTTCCCTCAACCTCTCGCGCCCGGCGCTGCCGCGTCCACCGCAAGCCCGGCTCGCGAAACATGACGACCACATGATCGCCCCTCAAGGATGACCCGGGACGGGCGGCACATACGATAAATCCGAATTTCGGTAAAGCGGAATATTGTTGCGAGGATGGATTGATAGCCTCGTAGGTGTTTTGCCCGACGGGAATTCACCGGCACAAGCTCGAGCGGCCCCGGATTACGCTTCGCTCCATCCGGGCTACGAGCTACGACCCGAAATCCCTCGGCGAGAACGGCAGATCCATCACCTTCCATTCCCCGTACAAATTGGCCGGCAGCATTTTGAAGGGCTGGCAGGCCTGGAGCGCGGCCATCGCGGATTTCACCAGTGCCACGCCCTTCGCCGACGGCGGGGCTTCGATCAGGATCGGCTCGCGCGCCAGAGTGCCGTCGGTCGCCAACACCGTGCGCAGCTTGATGTGGACATTGTCGGTTGGCGCGAGCCCGGCCGGCAGTTTTGCGCAGCTGCGCAAATGGCGGCGCAGCTCGGCGATGACCTCGGCCGGCAATTTGGCGGCGATTGAATCCTTGGCATCGCCACCGTCATCCTTGAGCGCGTTCTTCGGCTCGGCCGGCAATTCGGGCGGCAGGCCCAGCATGACGCCGTATTTGACGGTGACGTCGGGCTCCGGCGCCTGATAGGCCGGCGGCGGCGCGTCCTGCGGCTGCGCCTGTGGCGGCGGCTGCGCCGGTTGAGGCTGCATCTGCGGCAGCGGTTGCTGTGGCGGCAATTGCGACGGCTGCGGCTGCGACGACTGCGGCTGCTGCGGCTGCACATTGGCCTCGCGCTGCTTCTCCGCCTGCGAGGGTTGCGGCTGCTTCTGCTGCGGTTCGGGTGATGCCTGCTGCTTCGGCGACGCCGCAGCGGCCTTGTCCTTCGCCGCGGGCTTCGGCTCCGCAGGCGCCTTGTCCTTGTCGGAAAAATCCAGCTTCGGCAGCTTCAAATCGGGGAGCGGCTCCGGCGACTTCTCCTTCGCCTCTTCTTTGGCCTTCTCCTCGGCCTTGGCCCCCTCCTCCTTCACCTGCTCGGGGGTGACGATGTCGATCGAAACCGTCTCGGGCCCGGCGGCATGAAACGGATGGACTTCGCTGATCACGATGATCAGCGCCACCAGCGTCAGATGCGCAATCGCTGACGCCGCAATGTCCGTCCGTATGATCTTCCGCAGTTCCATCGCCCGATCTTGGGTTGCCGCCCTGCTCCTATCATACCGGAACGGCCCCTCAATCCCATTTCGGCGCGAAGCCGAAATCGGTCAGGCGGCCCTTGGGGCTGGCCAGCGCGGCGATCTCCGCCATCTCGTCGCCTGAGAGCTCGAAATCGAGGATATCGATGTTTTCCGACAGGCGTTCGACGCGCGAGGTGCGCGGGATCGCCGCAACATTCTGTTGCACCAGCCAGCGCAGGCAGACCTGGGCCGGCGTCTTGCGATGCGCACGTCCGATTGCGGCGAGCCTCTGGTCGGACTTGATGCGGCCCTTGGCGATCGGGCTGTAGGCGACCAGCGCAAGGCCGTGCTGGTCGCAAGCCGCCCTCACCTTCGCCTGATCCAGATAAGGGTGGTATTCGACCTGGTTGCAGACCAGCGGCTCTGATGACAGCGCCACCGCCTGCTCGATCAGCGCCACGGTGAAGTTGGAAACGCCGATGTGACGGGTCAGGCCCATGCGTTTGGCATGCGACAGTGCGCCCAGCGTCTCCGCCAGCGGCACATGCGGATTGGGCCAGTGCAGCAGCAGAAGGTCGACCGACGGAAGCCGCAGCCGCGCCAGGCTCTCCTTGACCGAGCGCTCGAGGTCGTGGGGCGCGAAATGATTGGTCCAGACCTTTGTGGTGAGGAAGACGTCGTCGCGGCGCACGCCGGAGGCGCGCAAGCCGTCGCCGACCTCGCGCTCATTGTCGTAGACCTGGGCGGTGTCGATGTGGCGGTAGCCGAGCCGCAGCGCCTGCTCGACCACGCGGGCACAGGTACGCCCTTCCAGCTCCCAGGTCCCAAGCCCGATCGCCGGGATTCTTGCGCCACTGGCCTCGACGAACAGCATGAGGAATCCTCTCTGTTGCGGCAGCCCCTGATATCATTATGGACCCGGTCCGTAACACTGCCAACGAATGCCACGGCGCCCGAGCCGGATATTCACGGCAATGCTAACGGGAGGTTCGTATCAGGCTTTGGCGAGCGCCTGGAACACCGTCTCCGGCGCGTGTGCGATCACCGCGAGCAGCGCGCGGGCCGGTCCCCGCGGGGCGCGCTTGCCCTGCTCCCAATTGCGGATGGTCTCGACGGGAACGCCGAGCTTGGCGGCGAACTCCATCTGGGTGAGACAGGCGCGGCGGCGCAGGTCGCGCACGGCGAGCGAGCCGGTGTCGCCAGGTGCGTCATTGGCGCTCGGCTGGACCGGATATTCCTGCCCATCCCGCAATTCGACGATCCGTCCGTCCGCCTTCAGCCGCAACCGCATGTCCATTCCCCCAAGCGGGCATGATGATGCGGCAGGTCGCTTAAGTTCGGATTAAAGAAAGGAGTCCGTAGCCCGGATGGAACGCAGCGCAATCCTGGGCAGCTCTTGCGCCGATGCAGCGGTCCCGGATTACGCGGAGCCTGTCATCGGGCGGCGCTTCGCGCCGACCCGTTGGCTCCATCCGGGCTACGAGGCGGGAGTATTGCATCGCGTCCGGGCACGAGAATGAGGATGCACCGCCGCCTGCCCCGTCATTGCGAGGAGCCCCTGCGACGAAGCAATCCAGACTGCCGCCGCAGAGGGATTCTGGATTGCTTCGCTACGCTCGCAATGACGTGGAGGGAGCGTACGCCTTCGCCTACTTCAAGCCGAACCACAACGTCGCGATGCCGAGGAAGGAGAAGAAGCCGACCACGTCCGTCACCGTGGTGACGAAGGTGCCCGACGCCACCGCCGGATCGGCCCTGACACGTTCGAGCGCCATCGGGATCAGAATGCCGCCGAGCGCGCCGGCGACGAGGTTGCAGATGATGGCGAGCCCGATGACGATGCCAAGGCCAGGGATCTTGAACCAGGCCACCGCGGCGATACCCGTGATCACGGCAAAGGCGAGGCCATTGACGAGGCCGACCAGCGTTTCGCGCATGATCACGCGCCAGGCATTGGAGGAGCCGAGCTCGCGCGTTGCCAGCGCCCGCACCGCGACCGTCATGGTCTGGGTCGCGGCATTGCCGCCCTGGCTCGCAACGATCGGCGCCAGCACCGCGAGTGCCACCATCTTCTCCAACTGGCCCTCGAACAGGCCGAGCACGGAGGACGCCAGGAACGCGGTGGCGAGGTTGACCAGCAGCCAGTTGAACCGGCCGCGGGCAATGGTCAGGAAGGTGTCCGACAGCTCTTCGTCGCTGGTGACGCCGCCGAGCGCCTTGAGGTCCTCGTCTGCCTCCTCCTCGATGACGTCGACGACGTCGTCGACGGTGATGACGCCGACGAGGCGGTCCTGGGTGTCAAGCACAGGGGCTGCGACGAGATTGTACTTGCCGAACATGCGCGCCACCTCCTCCTGGTCCTCCAGGACGGAGACGCGGCGGCGATCCTCGTCGGTCAATTCGGCGAGCGGCACCGGCCGGCGCGCGCGCAAGAGCACGTCGAGGGGGACCGCGCCCTGCCAGTGCTGGTCCTTGTCGACGACGTAGATTTCGTAGAAGCGGTCGGGCAGATCCGGCGTCTCCCGCATGTAGTCGATCGCCTGCCCCACGGTGAAATCCTGGGGCACCGCGATGAACTCGGTCTGCATGCGGCGGCCGGCGGAATTTTCCGGATACAGCAGGCTGCGCTCGAGCGCGACGCGCTCCTGCAACGGCAGCTTTTCGAGGATCTCCTCCTGATCGGCCTCGTCGAGGGTTTCCAGCAGCTCGACCGCATCGTCGGATTCGAGCTCGCGGACGCCTTCGGCGACCGTTTCCGGCGGCAGCTCCTCGAGGATCTCCTCGCGCACGGTCTCGTCGACCTCGTTCAGCGCGGAGAAGTCGAAGTCGCGGCCCGTGAGCTCGACCAGACGGACGCGGTCGTCGGGCGCGAGCGCGCCGATCAGGTCGCCGAGATCGGCCTCGTGCAGCTCGGCGACGCAGGCGCGCAGCGCGGCGCTGTCGCCGGCCTCGATCGCATGGGCGATTTCCTCGACGAATTCGTGCCGGATTTCGCCGTCTTCATTGCGCATCGGCACATGGTCGAGTACCGAGGCCTCGGCGGATGGGGCACCGTCCATATGTTCATCCATGGTGTGCCTCGCCGTTTGACAGGTTGGAACGTGTGATCTGAGCTGATGGTTCAGGCAATACCCACAAGGCAACTCCGAGCGCAATGACAAAGATGCTTCGACTGCGGTGGACCTCGATGTCGCTGGGCGTGATCCTCGCGGCCCTCGGCGGCATCGCCTCGGCGGGAGCCGCCGACTGCCCGCGCAAGGATGCGCTCGGCACCTCGCGCGTCCTCAGCGTCGATGCCAAGACCACGCCGCGCGTCGGCTTGAAGAGTTTTCCGCAGACATTGCCGCTTGCCGATCACGAGGTCGTGCTGACCTTCGACGACGGCCCGCATCCGCCGACGACATCGAAAGTGCTGGCAGCGCTGGCGCAGGAATGCGTGCGCGCGACCTTCTTCCTGATCGGCCTGCACGCTTCCCAGCATCCTGAGATGGTCAAGCGCATCGCGCGCGAGGGCCACACCATCGGCCACCACACATGGTCGCATCCGTTCATGGCGCGGATCCCGTTCGAGAAGGCGAAGAGCGAGATCGACCGCGGGATCGCGGCCGACGAGATGGCGCTGCACGGGGTCTCGACCACGACGCCCTCGACGCCGTTCTTCCGCTTTCCCTATTTCGAAGCGACGCAAGCCGAGCTCGACCTGCTCCAGTCGCGCGGCATCGTCGTGTTCGGCGCCGACCTCTGGGCCAGCGACTGGAACGAGATGACGCCGGAGCAGGAATTGAAGCTCATCACCGAGCGCCTCGCCGCTGCCGGCAAGGGCATCATCCTCTTCCACGATCCCAAGGCGCGAACGGCCGCGATCATGCCGGCCTTCCTGCGGTATCTGAGGGAGAACGGCTATCGCGTGGTTCACGTGGCCCCGGCGGGAACATCACAGAAAAACGCTGACGCCCGTTGATGCCGGAATGTCACGCCGGCGCAAAAAGGGGTGATTTGAGCCCTATTAACACTCTGTTCATGCTACGCCATGCAAAGATGGAGGCGATTTGCGCCTGAACCGTTTCGGGGCGTCTCCGACCTACTATGGCGGCAATCGCATATGAGGGCAGACCGACTTCATGATCGGACGTAGCGTTGTTTTCCGGACGCGATCGTGGGCCGTCCTTGGCGGTGTGTTGGGATTGCTGAGCACCGCGTCGACGGCGGCGCTGGCGGCCGAATGCCCCGGGCATCCGGGCGCGCTCGGGACCTCCCGCACCCTCGTGGTCGATCCGCACGAGCATCCGCGCATCGGCACCATGCAGTACCGCGAGACGCTGCCGTTGAAGGACCATGAGGTCGTGCTGACCTTCGACGACGGTCCGCTGCCGAAATATTCCAACCAGATCCTCAAGATGCTCGACGACGAGTGCATCAAGGCGACCTTCTTCATCATCGGCCAGCAGGCCAAGGCGAACCCCGAAGGCGTGCGCAAGCTGGTGGCGGCGGGCCATACCGTCGGCACGCACAGCATGGACCATCCGCTGACCTTCGACCGGATGCCGATCGAGAAATACGAGCCCGAGATCAACGGCGGTATCCAGTGGACCTCGGCGGCGATGACCGACCCGACAAAGCTCGCGCCGTTCTTCCGCATTCCCGGGCTGATGCGCGCCGAGGGTGTCGAGAACTATCTGATCTCGCGCGGCATCCAGGTCTGGAGCGCCGACTTCCCGGCCGACGACTGGCGCCATGTGTCATCAGACCGCGTCTACCAGCTCGCGATCCAGCGGCTGGAGGCCAAGGGCAAGGGCATTCTGCTGCTGCACGACATCCAGCCGCGCACCGTGGCGGCGCTGCCGAAGATCATCCGCGACCTCAAGGCGAAGGGCTATCGCATCGTGCATGTGGTGGCGGCGACTGCGGATCAGCCGGCGACGCCGACGACGGCGGTGGAATGGCTGCTGCATCCGCCGACCGAGACGACACCGATCGCGCGCTGGCCGGCCGTTCCGAATTTCGTGTTCACGCAGACCGGGACGCTGCCGGCGCCCTCACTCGCCGATCTGAACGCGCAGAACGAGCATCAGCCGCTGCTGCCGCGCCGGACCAAGGCCCGGATGGATGTCGCGTCCACCCTGGCCGTGCCGGACCGCGACCTGTTCGCGATCCCCGAGGGCTCGGTCGAGGTGCTGCTGTCGACGACCTTGTCGCGGCGCGCCGCGACGCGGCTGGCGATGGCGGCCGAGACGCCGCGCGCGGCGAAGGGGACCGCCAAGGGTACGCCCGGCAAGTCGCAGGGGCGCAAGACCGCGCGCGCGCCACACGCCGCCCCGAAGCGTGCGGCGCAGGCCAAGGGCAGCGCGACCCGCATTGCGACCGGCGTGAAGAAGCGCGCTTGAGTTGTTATTGCCGCATGATGGCGGCGACGCAGAGCAGCACGATCAGCGCCAGGAAGAACAGGTCCATATAGGACTTGAGCTCGCCGTCGCGCCGCAGCCGCGCGACGTCGGCGACGACCTGCTTGCGCGCCGCGGTTCCGCCCGAGCCGTCGTTGATCGGGGCCTGGAGGCGGCGCGTCTCGGCCTCCAGCTTCTCGATCTTCTGGAAGAAGTAGAACGCGCGCAGCGTCGAGGCCGCGCGCATGGCGGAATAGACCAGCACCAGGATCGCCAGGATCGCCCGGTTCGGATACTTCTCCATGAAGTTCAGGCTGAAATAAACCACCGCCAGGAACGCGAAGTTGGTGACGAAGCGGTAGACGAAACTGAGGAAGACCATGCTGGCTCGAGCCTTGAGGGGTGCGCAACCGGATCGGGTTGCGGGTACGGGATCGGGGAGACCCAGAGCGGAACAGCCGGCCTGGACGCCGTGCAGGTCGGTCTACGCGAACTTTGTTTCAAGAAAGATACCGCCGCCCCCGCAACTCGCCGCCTTTTAGCCGCGCGCCGCCATAATGCAAGCCGGAGCCCGGCGGCCGGCAATGGAGATTTGGCCGAAGTCGCGATAGACTGGCACCGCCACAAGTGGGGTCTGCCGATGCCGAAGAAGGGAATCACGGGCCACGACGAATGGGTTCTGACCGAGGCGCTCGCGACCGCGCTGGTCGCGCTGGAGCAGCTCGAACCCAAGCACCAGCCGAACGCGCATATGGACGACCTACGCAAGATGCTGGCGAACGGCAAGGAGCCGGCGGCGGTGAGCCTGCATCTCGCCCAGGCCAAATGCCGCCTGTTTCCCGACCTCGATCCGCTGGAGATCTATCGGGAATACGGCATCGGCGAGGAATATGGCTGAGGCGCGCGCGGCGGTGTGCACGCATTGACTGCGATTTCAAGCGGTCAAGGATGGAGCCTTACGGCCCGCCCGCAACCGAACCGGCGATCACCATCGCGAGCGCAGCAAGATCGATCCGGCCGTTGACGATCAGCTCCTCCGAGCCTTTCGCCTCGCCTCCGCCCTCGACCGTCAGAGCCTGCGGCCGGTTGGCCGCCTGCCGCTCCAACTCGCCGATGATGGCTTCCTTGAGCTTCTCTTCCAGCATGAGCTTGTCCTTCAGGCTGCCATCGCGCGGCAGGATTGGGCGCAGGAGCGGCACATCGTGACGCACTCCTCCATGCCGCCGATCCGTTCGCAATCGGCGGCGCATTCGCTGCAGATTTCCGCGCATTCGCCGCAGGTGTGCCGGTGATGCGGCGTGTTGATCAGCATGAAATGCGCGGCCGTCCGGCACATTTCGGCGCAGGCCATCATCAGGCGGAAGTGCCTGGGCTCGACATGCTTGCCGCCGGTCTCGAGGCAGTGGTTCATCGCCGTGCCGAGGCAGGTCTGGTAGCAATTCATGCAGAGCGCGATGCAGCGGGTCACCTCTTCGGATTGAGCCATCCCATCTCTCCAATTGCGCTTCGATGCCGCCCTGCCCGCTCACGCTCAACCAAGGCGAGGCTTCGATCGTTCCTGCCGTCCGGCTGAATGTGAATCCGGGGAACCGTGCATTGCTCGGTGTCGCCGGCGCGCCAGTCGTCGGCAAACATGCTCAGGGCTTCTCATGCCAGGCGCGGCGGCAGGCTGTTGTGGATGGTGCAGGCGGCGATTGCGGCGTGACCGAACGCGACCGAGATCTGGTGCAGGTCGGTCACGACGTCGCCGATGCCAAGGAGCCCGCTGACAGAGGTGTGCTGATGGTCATCGACTTTCAAATAATTGTCGGCGGTATGCTCGGCGCCGAGCGACACCGCGAGCTTTGAACGCACCTCTGCGCCCATGACGGGATAGACCATGTCGAATTGCGTCGTTCGGCCGTTCGCGAACACGGCTTCGATCCTGTTCGCGGTCCGCCTGAGGCGCAGGTCCGGCGCAAACACCACCTCGACCCCCGCCTCGGCCAGCCCCGATGTTGCGGTCTCCTCGCCATCCCGCGCGGTTGCGAACAGCGTCACGTCGCGCGAGTAGCCACGCAGGAACAGCGCCTTGCCGGCGGCAGGACCGAGCGGGCCGACGACGCCGATGCGGCAGCCGCGCGCCTCAAAGGCGTCGCAGACCGGACAGTAGCGCAACAGCCCGTCCGCGACGGCCGCGCGCCATTCGTCGAACGGCGGATGGGTGTCGACGATGCCGCTGGCGAGAATGACGGTGGCGGCCTCATGCGCGCCGCCGCGCCAGCTCGCCTGAAAACCGTGCCCCTGCCGCTGCAATGCCGTGACCTCGGCCTCGACGCGCGTGACGGCGAGCTCGTCCAGTTGCGCCGACATGCGCGCGATCAGCTCGGCGCCGGACAGGCCGTGGACGAAGCCCGGAACGTTATGGCTGCGCGGGATCAGCGCCGCTCGGCTCGCGCCGGTATCCACAACACAGACGCGGCGGCGGAAGCGCGCCAGATAGATCGCGGCCATCATCCCGGCCGGGCCGCCCCCGACGATCAGGCAATCGATCGGTTGTGCACCGCTCATTTGGGATTCGGATCCTGAAGACCGGCGCCAGGCTCCTGAAGGCGCCCGCTCCGCGCCAGCCGGACCGCATTGCCCAGCGCGCGTGCGGCGTTCACGACCTCCTGCTGAAATTCACTGTCCTCGTCGAGCTCGTGGTGCGAGGTGGCATAATGGTCCATGTAGCCGACATAGCCGTCGAGCTCGGCGAAGCGGCCTGCCGAGATCAGGTGCATGTCGGTGAGCCAGTCCGACAAGGCCCGGCGCACGCCCTCGGCACCGACGGCGTCGCCGTGAACCACCAGGCCGAAATGGCGGCCGGCGAGATGGCGCGGATAGGACCAGCCCTTCAGCTCGATCGCCTTGGCTTCCCCAGCAGTCTTGCCGTGGGTCGAGGTCGGATCGGGATTGCCGCCGTCGGCGCAGACCATGCGGTCCATCATCGCCTTGAGCCCGGCAGGCACGTGATACCAGTTCACCGGGGTCACGATCAGAATGCCGTGAGCTGCGACCCAGAGCGGATAGATCTCGTTCATCCAGTCGCGGGTCTGTCCGAGCGAATAGTTCGGATAGCAGCTGCACGGCCAGTGACAGAGCGGCATCGCGGTCGAGACGCAGGACTTGCAGGGATGGATGGTCTTGCCGAATTCGGAAGCAAGGCGCGACAGATCGAGGATGTCGACGGCAAAGCCCATCTCGGTGAAGACCGGCTCGGCAAGCTTGACGAGGCGCCAGGTCTTGGACATCTCGCCGGGACAGGTGTGCTCGCTGCGCGCCGATCCGTTGATGATCAGGATGCGCGGCGTCTCGCTCGCATCGTCGTGCCGCCGCTGTGCCGCCAGCACCGCGGCGCGGGCATCCAGCCAGTCGAGGGCGATGTCGTAGTCGGGATCGGCAAATCCGGGGCCGGCCTTGCGCGTCAGCGGCGCCTTGCGCGAATGGCTGTAGGCGTCCCAGGCGGCACTGACGATGGCGTCAAGCTCGCGCCCGAGCGGCGCAAAGACGGGATCGATGAACTGGCTCTTGTAACGGCGCTCGAACTCCGCGCGCGACAGCTTGACGGGCGGCATCCCCTTGCGAACGTCGGCTTCCGTCATGCTGGCTCCTCGCGAGGTCGGTCTCATGCGACCAACCCGGGGCGCTGCGCTCGGTTCCGCTCCGCTCTACTAGCGAACGACCTCCGGCGGCAGATCGAATTGCGCGATCCGCCGGTCCAGCCGCCACAGCTCGATGCGGTGGACCAGAACGAGTGCCGCGGCCTCGCGCTTGGCCTGCTCGTCATCGTCGCAGACGAGGTTGATGCAGCCGAACACATGCCCCTCCCGATCGATCTGGAAGGCGCGATAATGCTTGATGCTCCGCATGATCATTCTCCTCGTCTTGGGCAGGCGGGCGCGCTGAGCCAGTCTGTCAGATTTGAGGTCACCTCGTTCTGCTTGGCGCGGCGCAGCAGCATCTCGCGCTCCCTGCCAGGCGGCAGGCTGCGGGCACGCTCGCGGGCGCTTTCGGCGAATGCGGTCAACCGCTCCTGGAGCGATTGGGTCTGTTTCCTGCGGTTGCGTTTGGCGGTCATTGGACTTTTCACGGATGATTTCGGATGAATCGGCCCCGGCGGGGGATTGGGCGCCGGGGCCCAAGTCGTCAGTCATTGAGCTGCCGGTGGGGCGGCCCTGTCCGGCAGCCTACATAGCTTCCGCCGCGATTTCGGGTTCCGGCATTTCAATAAGTTAACGCTGCGTGATTTTGCGCAAAGCGCGTGCGCACTGCGGCATCGGTTCGTCGAGAGCATGAATAGGCGCGCCGAGAGGCGGCGCATTGCGGCAGCAAATGCGCCGGAACCGAAATGCTGATTCGCTTGTTCATGAAGGACTTGAAGGAGGATCATCATGGCGAAAGCAGCATGGAAGCGGCCGGGCTCACCGATCGGCCGCAAGGGACCACGCAAGGCAAATCCCGCGTACAAGCGGCGCGCGCGCCAGCCGTGGACGCCTGCGGATGTGAGCAAGTTGAAGCAGCTCGCGAAGGGAAACACGCCGACGGGCGTGATGAGCATCAAGCTTCAACGTCCGGTCGCGGCCATCCGCAGCAAGGCGCAGCGCGAAGGCATTTCGCTGAGGCCGACCAACCGCTCACCCTATAACAGGCGAACCAAAACGGCGAAGCGGCGTTGACCGGAAGCACCGCCGGGTGACAACCGGACACAACGGGGACGATGGACGTGGCGCTCATTTTTCCGGTTTCTGCCCACGACATCAGCGCATCGGTACGCGCCGACATCTGACCCGTTCCCGGCGCGTGCAGCTCGCGCTTCATGCACGTCTCCACGCGCCCGGATCATAGTCTAGTGCGGCGGCTGCAAGCCCGGCGACCGCAGCCATTCGCTCATCTGAGATCCCGTTTCCGCCTGGCGCGCCTTGCGCAGCATCTCGTCGCGCGCGGCCCCGGGCGGAAGCGATCTGGCTTTCTCGCGCAGCCGCTCCGCTTCCGCAGCCAAGCGCGTCTCCAGCAAGTCCGTTTGTTTGTGACGACGCCGTGTCAACATGAGCGTTCTCCCTGACCATGAGGCAGAGCGCGTCGTTGCGTTCCTGTCACGGGTGGTCGCCAGGCCGGATCGGCCATGGCGAACGTCAACGTTCCGGTCACGAAACAGTTGCTCGGTTCCGCGAATTGTCTGCCTCGGTCCCAAAGTCAGGCCGCTTTCTTCGATTGTCGAGGTGCGCCTTGACCTCCGAGCGAACCATGGCGCTTTTCATCACCGCAAGGCGCGCCGCGTCCAGGTTTCGGCCGTGCTGTTCCGAGACCCGCCTGTGCTGATCGCGGAGAATGCGGCTTGCTTCGATGGCCCGGGCCGCACGGGCAAAGAGCGCGTTTTGCATTGCCCATCATAGGCGCAGCAGCGTCGTCCCGCCTTTGCACAAGTTACTCAAACGACGTCATCGGCTCAAAAAAAATTCGCGACCACTAACCCTGATCAAGTTTCTCGATTGGCGCGTTGCGTCCCGCAGCGCCCATCAACCGCGCCGGTAAAGCTGCAAATAGCTCGGCGAGTACAACGCCGCGTCCTTCAGTGCGTCGAGATCGCTGATGGTCAGCGTGCGATCGCGCAGCACGATCAGGCCGGAGGCACGCAGCTCCTGGATGGTCCGGTTGAGGTGGACCACCGACAGCCCGGTGGCGTCGGCGAGGTCCATCTGCGTGATCGGCATGATGCAGGAATTTCCGTCGACCATGCCGACGGGGCGAAGCCGCTCGAATATCTCGCAGAACAGATGCGCCACGCGTTCCAGCGCAATGCGGCGGCCGAGATTGATCGCCCATTCGCGCTGGATGGCGGTGTTGACGAGGGTCTCGCACCAGAATGCTTCCGCGAGCGAACGGTCGGCGACCACCAGCGCCTCGAATCGCGCGCGCCTGATCTCGGCATAGACCACCGGCGTCAGCGTCGCGATGGAATGGTCCATCACCGAGAGCAGGAACGCATGCGCGTCGCAGCTCTCGCCCGGGAAGATGAAATTGACGATCTGGCGCCTTCCGTCCTCCAGCGTCTTATAGCGGCAGAGCCAGCCCGACAGCACGACGCGGACGCTGTCGACGGGATCGCCCTCCGAGATCAGGTCCTCGCCGGCCCCGGCGCGCTGCAGACCCTCGAGCATGGCGTATTCGAGCGATGCACGGGCTTCGGCCGACAACGGCCGCAGCGCGCTCAGCCGGCGGATGGCCGGCTCCAGCAGGCTGCGATCGGAGGTCGACAGGGTCATCAGCCAGCCACCACCGGAGTGTGGAACGTGCGCTTGCTCAGGGGGATGCAGATCGTGCATTGCAGCCCGGCCGGGCTGAACGCCATCGTGGTCTGTCCCTTGAACTCGAACGCCAGCGTGCGTTCCAGAAGCTCAGTGCCAAAACCCTTTCGCGGCGGCGGTGTGACCTGCGGTCCGCCGCGCTCGCGCCATTCGAACACCAGCTCCGCCGGCTCCGTGCTCTCGTCGAGGCGCCAACTGATCTCAATGCGCCCGGCCGGCTGGCTCAAGGCGCCGTATTTCAGCGCGTTGGTCGCGAGCTCGTGGATCGCGAGCGCGAATGTCTCTGCCGCCTTGGGCTGGAAGCGCACCTTGGGGCCGGAGACCCGCATCTGCTCGCCCTCGCGGGCGTTGTAGGCGAGCAGCTCCTCGACCACGAGATATTCGAGGTCGACGCCACCTTCGGGATCGCGGGTCACCAGCGCCTGGGTGCGGGCGAAAGCGTTGAGCCGGCCGTCGAGATGGGAGGCGTATTCCTCGACGGTTGTGCTGGAATCGGCCGAACGGCGGGCGATCGAGCGCACCACGCCGAGCGTGTTGCGGACGCGATGCTGAAGCTCGGCCAGCAACAGACGCTGCCGCTCCTCTGCACGGGTGATCGCGGTGACGTCGATGAAGGTGACGACGACGCCGGCGATGAAATTGTCGATGCTGCGATAGGGCAGGATGCGCACGATGTAGCGCGTGCCGCTGTCGGGCGCGCTCAGCTCGCGTTCGCTGGCGGCAAGCGTGCGCAGCACGCGGCGGACGTCGTCGTAGAGCTCTTCGATCGGGATGCGCGCCTTGATATGGGCGATCGGCCGGCCGGCATCGGTCTCGACGAGATGCAGGACCTGCGTGATCGCCGGCGTGAAGTTCATCACGCGCAGATCGTTGTCGAGGAACACGGTCGCGATCTGCGTGCTCTCGAGGAAGTTCTTGAGGTCGCTGGTGGCGCGTGTCAGCTCCTGGACACGGTGCGCCAGCTCGCCATTGACGGTGGTCAGCTCCTCGTTGACCGACTGCAACTCCTCGCGCGAGGTCTCGAGCTCCTCGTTGGCCGATTGCAGCTCCTCGTTGAGCGACTGGTATTCCTCGTTGGAGGATTTCAGCTCCTCGTTGGTGCTCTCGAGCTCCTCGATGGTCGCCTGGAGGCGCTCACGCGTGGCGCGCAGCTCGCTTTCGAGTCGCTCGACATGCTCGGTGCGTACCAGCGCGCTCGGGTTACCCGGGTTCGCCTCGATCGTGCGGACCGGACCGTCCTTGAACAGCACCACGAAATTGCGATGGCCGCCGACGCCCTCCTGGATCGGCTCGACGGTGATGTCGACCAGGACGCGGTGGCCATTGACTCCAAGCTGCACCTGTTCTGCCTGGGCCGCTTCGTTGGTCTCCGCCGCGCGGCTCAGCGCGCTGCGCAGCTCGAGCCTGAGATCGCGGTGCACGAGCTGGAGCAGGTCGAGCGTGGCTGCGCCCGCCGTCGGCTCGATGTAGCGCCCGGTACGTCCGGAGAAGTGCAGGATCTGGAAATTGTCGTCGGTGATGACGTAGGCGGGCGCATAGCGCTCCGCGATCCGCTGTGCGCGCCGCTCCAGCCCGACGTCGGGTCCGAACGAGCGCACCGGCGGCACCTCGACCGGCGCCCTGCCCGCCGCGGTCGTGATCGGAAATTCCGGCGGCAGCCGCATTCCGGTGTCGAGCTTCCTGAAGATGCGGGCGCGCCGGTCGATCGGCGCGAACAGTTTTGGATGCCGCGTCACGTTCTCGGAATTGCCGAGAAACAGATAGCGCTCCGGCAGCAGCGCGAAATGGAACAACGGGATCACCCGGTTCTGCAATTCGGCATTGAGGTAGATCAGCAGGTTGCGGCAGGAGACGATGTCGAGCTTGGAGAACGGCGCGTCCTTGATGACGTCGTGCTGCGAGAAGATGCACATCTCCCGCAGCTCCTTGACCACGCAATAGGTGTCGCCCTCGCGCACGAACCAGCGCGCCAGGCGCTCGCCGGTCATGTCGGCCTCGATATTGGTGCGATAGCGGCCGACCCGCGCGGTTGCGAGTGCCCGGCCGTCGATGTCGGTGGCGAAGATCTGCACCTGCGGCGCGGAGTCCATCCGGGCCATCTGCTCGCGCAGCAGGATGCCGATCGAATAGGCCTCCTCGCCGGTGGCGCAGCCGAGCACCCAGACGCGCACTTGCTGGCCGGTGCCCTTGCCCTCGAAGATCTTCGGAATGATCTGGGATTCCAGCACCTCGAACTCACGCTTGTCGCGGAAGAACTCGGTGACGCCGATCAGCAGATCGTTGAAGAGGTTCTGCGCCTCGTCCTTGTCGTTGCGCAGGAAATCGACATAGGCGGCAATCTCGTCGATCTGGACCACCTGCATGCGCCGCTGCACGCGGCGCAGGAAGGTGTTCTGCTTGTAGCCGTGGAAATCGTTCCCCGTCTTGTTGCGCAGGATGTCGGCGATGCGCGACAGCGAGGTCGCGGCCGCGGCGAGCACCTCGTCAAACCCCTGCTTCTCGTCCAGGCGCCGAAGATGACGGGCGTAGACCTGGATATGTTCGGGGATGTCCTCCGGCGGCAGCACGTAGTCGGCGATGGCGGCGGGCGTATTGCTGTCGTGCAGATGGTCGGCCTCTTCCTGGCTCACGACCTTCTCGGCGATCGCGAGGCCGCCATGATCCTTCAGCGTGGCGGTGCCGAGCGTGCCGTCGCCGCCGGTGCCGGCGAGAATGACGCCGATGGACTGCTCGGCGCGCTCCTCGGCCAGCGACACCAGGAAGCTGTCGATGGTGGCGCGCTCGCCGGGCGCCTGCTCGGCCCTACGGATCGCAAACCGGTCGCCCTGGATCGTCGTGATCATCGCCGGCGGACACAGGTAGATGGTGCCGCCCTCGATCGCATGGCCATCGCCGATGTCGGCGATCTTACTGCCGTTGGAGCCCTGAACGAGGCCACGCAGGCGGGATTCGTCGAAAGCCTCGTGATACTGAAGAGCCAGGACGATGGCCTGATCGGCGCCGACGCTCAGCTTGGCGAAAAAGCGCTCGATGCTGTCCAGTGCGCCGGGCGAGGCGCCCACGCCGATGATCAGCGGGGACTTGATCTGACGCTCTCCATCAACCGGCTGGTCCCCGATTTCATTCATGGCCCTGGCAGCTTTCGTTCACCGACCGGAACCAACGGGGACCGGTCCCTGCAAATAGCAGAAATCGATATTACCCCAACAGATCAAAGGCAGAAATGTCCCGTAGTGCTTGGCACGATCCTACCGGGCGTGGTCGGGTTCCAGTCCGAAACTCAGGCGTGCCCGGCCCGGCAAAAGCCGCAATGCACCGCGAACGGCCGCCGTTGGAGCGCCGGGTACGCAGCCAGGACGGCCGGCCTTTAGTCGCCCGGATCGACCTCCCGCTGGAGATATGCCACGCGTTGCTCGATCAACGTCCGGTGGCGCTCCCACTCCACCAGCGTCTGCTTGAGCAGCTGCACCAGCCGCTCCGCCTGACGGGTGTCGTGGCCGCCGGCCATGAGTTCAAGCACGCGTTCTTCCTGGTCGCGGATGCGCTGCCAACCTTCCTCGATGTCGTGGTCGGCCTTCACCAGCAGGCTCTGCTCGGCATTGAGCTGCGCGGTGCGTTCGGCAAGGGAGATGGCCATGGCAGAGCCTTCACGCCTCCCGTTTGCGAACGGGAGCATCGAGCGATTTTAGCACGACGCGCCGGATCATGTCGGCATATTCGCGATATTCGGCCGCCCGCACCTCGTACATCTCCGCGACAGCCGCCCGCCCGGCACGCCGGCCATCGGCCGCCATGCGCTGCACCAGTTCCGCCCGCTCCTCGATGATGCGCAGCGCGACCCGCAAGGCTTCATCCACCCGCCCCTCCTGCTCCTTGCCGAGCGCATCGGCGGTGTAGCCATGACCGACCTGGCAACGAAAGCGCATCGGGCGGGACTCCTTGACCACGGACAGGACGCCGCCGCAGGCCGGGCAGGTCAGCGCAACGGGATCGGCCATCGAAACAAGGTTGTCGCTACCGATCCGGTCACCAGCCGCGATCTCGACCTCGAGCTTGATCTCGGGTGGGATCGGCAAGACGTCTCCGGCCTGCTCCCTGGCCAGTTCGGACAGGACGTCGCCCATGCCGGCGCCGGGAACACAGAGGTCGATGGTGGTCGCTTCCATCCCGCGCCGGGGCATCTCGTCGGCAATGGCGTCCGCGGGGTCCTGAACCACCGCCATCCCGCCGCAGCGCTTGATCGCATTGAGGCCGGCGGCGCCGTCGGAGAGTAGACCGCTCAGCAGCACGCCGATCACGTGCGGGCCGTGATACAGGGCGGCGGAGCGGAACAGGGCATCGATCGCCGGCCGGACCATGTTCTCACGCGGGCCGCGCCCGAGAAAAATGTGATCTTCCGACAGCAGGAGATGGTGATCCGGCGCGGCCAGGTAGATCCGGCCCGGCTCGATCTTCATGCCGTTTTCGGCCTGGCTGACCGGAAGCCGGCTGGCACTGCTGGCGATCGTCGACAGGATGCCGATGCCATGCGCCGGAATGTGGAGGACGATGAAGACGGCAGCGGGCAGATCGGCGGGCAAACCACCCAGAATCTGCTTCAGCGGCTGGGTGGCTCCGGCCGAGCCGCCGATGACGATGATGTCACGGTTGCGCATGGAACCGGCCTTCGCCTGCATTGTTTGCACCAAGGCGGGCCGACGCCTTATGTTCCTATGAACTTGAAGCGAATACCGGAGGCACCATGGCGGTATCGCCGACATCATTACGTCAACGCGAGCAACTCACCGGGCGGCGCATTCTCGTCGTCGAGGACGAGTATTTCCTCGCCGACGACATCGGCAAGACGTTCCGCGCGCTCGGCGCGGAGATCGCAGGTCCCGTCGGTCACCTCGAGGACGCGCTCAAGATCCTGCACGACGGCAGCGTCCTGGATGCCGCCGTGCTCGATGTGAACATCCGCAACGAGATGATCTTTCCGATCGCGCGCGAGCTGAAGGCGCGCAACATCCCCTTCGTGTTCACCACGGGATACGACAAGATCACTCTCGGTCTGGAATTTCAGGACGTGCCGCTGCTGGAGAAACCGATCGATCTTCCGGCGATGGCGCGGAAGCTGGCCGCGCTCATTGCTGATCCGCGGGCCTGACACGCAGTGAGGCGTGTTCGCACCCCTCGCTTGCGGGCTCGCGGCGATCAGAACAGATGCGCGAAAGCGAGCCAGGCGGTCACCACCAGACACAAGAGAGTCGCAGCATAAGGCAGCGCGACGCGCAAGACAGGCCTCCCCGCATCAACTCATCATCATCCAGACGATTGCCACCAGCATCACGAGAAAGCCCGTGATTGCAGTTGCCACGAAAGCCTGTTCGATACGATCCATTGCCATCGCAGCCCCCTGTTCCAGCGTGAGCAGTTTGACCGCTTCGGAGGCCCGGCGCATTAGGCTATGTGAATCGGCGCCCTCCTTCCGTTTGGCCGCGCAGAATTTGCCGGATCGCCGCGCGGAAATTGCGCCGCCCCTCCTTCTACGACTTGGCCGTGCCCGGCTCGGCCATCTTGCGATGCTGCTTGGCCAGCATCTCGTTGGGCGTGACGTTGGCGATCGTGGTCTGGATCTTGTTCTTCATCCCCGTGACGACGTCGGATTCCCCACGCAGCATCGCATCGAAGCCCGCCTTGGCGACGTCATAGGCGCTATCTTTCGGCTCGGTGCCTACCTTGGTGTCCATCATGTCGGCGCGGCGGAAGAATTCGGTCTCGGTGGCGCCGGGCATCAGGCAGGTCACGGTGACGCCGCTGTCGCGCAGCTCCTCGCGCAGCGCAAACGAGAATGAATCGAGGAATGCTTTGCTGGCATTGTAGACCGCCTGAAAACTGCCCGGCGTGAAGCCGGCGATCGACCCCGTGATCAGGATGCGCCCGGAATTGCGTCGGAGCATCTCGTTACCGGCGCGATGGATGAGATACAGCGTGCCGGTGATGTTGGTGTCGATGATGCGCCTGATGCGCTGGAAATCCTGATCGAGGAACGCCTTGCCGAGGCCGATACCGGCATTGGCAAGCAGCGCGTCGATCGGCCGGTCGGCCACCGCGGCGCAGAGCTTGTCGACACCTTCGGTGGTGGCGAGATCGGCCTGCACCGGCTCGACGCTGCCGCCGAGCCTGCGCAGATCAACCGCCACCCGCTCAATCTCGGGCTCGTCCGCCACGATGACCAGATTGAAGCCTGCTTGGGCGCAGCACCTGGCGAGCTCCAGGCCGATCCCGGTGGAGGCGCCCGTGACGACGGCGAATTGATTGGCGGGCATGAGCGTGTTCCTTCGACACAATACTTGGGGACGATGATCACGCCCAATCACCGGCCTGCTCCCTCGTTCCTAATTTTGCGCAGGGCGGTGCGGTGCGAAGAATTTGCGACCGCGTAGCAACCATCGTTCATCGCTGGACTTAGATGGCGTGATCGAGCTCGGAGGACGGAGATGAAGGCGCTGGTTTGGCATGGCAAGGAGGACATCAGGTGCGACACCGTCACCGATCCTGAAATCCAGGACCCGCGCGACGCCATCATCAAGGTCACGAGCTGCGCCATCTGCGGCTCCGACTTGCATCTCTTCCACAATTACATTCCGGGCATGCTGCCCGGCGACATCATGGGCCACGAGACCATGGGCGAAGTGGTCGAGGTCGGCTCCGGCGTCGACGGCAAGCTGAAGAAAGGCGACCGCATCGTCGTGCCGTTCACGATCATCTGCGGCGAATGCGACCAGTGCAGGCGCGGCAATTTTTCCGTTTGCGAAACCACCAACCGCAAGCGCCATCTCGCCGACAAGGTGTTCGGGCACACCACGGCGGGCCTGTTCGGCTATACGCATCTGACCGGGGGCTATCCCGGCGGCCAGGCCGAATATCTGCGTGTGCCCTTCGCCGACGCTACCCACATCAAGGTGCCCGCCGGCGTCCCCGACGAGCAGTTGCTGTTTCTCAGCGACATCTTCCCGACCGGCTGGCAGGCCGCCGTGCAATGCGACATCGTGCCGACCGACACAGTCGCGATCTGGGGCTGCGGTCCGGTGGGGCAGATGGCGATCCGCAGCGCCATCCTGCTCGGCGCCAACCAGGTGATCGCGATCGACTGCCTGCCCGAGCGGCTCAGCATGGCGGAAGCCGGCGGCGCCACCACGATCAATTTCGAGACCGAGAGCGTGCTGGAGCGGCTCAAGGAGCTGACCGACGGCAAGGGCCCGGAAAAATGCATCGATTGCGTCGGCATGGAATCCCACGTGATGGCTTCCCTGCCCGACACGCTGCTCGACCGCGCCAAGCAGATGGTGATGGCGGAGAGCGACCGACCGCATGTGCTGCGCGAGATGATCTATGTTTGCCGGCCCGGCGGCATCATCTCGGTGCCGGGCGTGTACAGCGGATTCTCCGACATGCTGCCGATGGGCGCCTTCATGAACAAGGGACTGACGATGCGCACCGGACAGACCCACGTCAACCGCTGGACCGACGACCTGCTCCGCCGCATCGAGGAGGGCCAGATCGATCCGTCCTTCGTCATCACCCACACCGTTCCGCTCGAGCAAGGCCCCGAGATGTACCAGGTGTTTCGCGACAAGCGCGATTCCTGCGTCAAGGTCATGCTGAGGCCCTGAGGAGCAAGCCTATGTTTCACTTCTCCAACATCGTGCGCACCAAAGGCGATCCTGAGATCATCGAGGGCGGGCCGAGCCTGAAGCGGCCGGAAGACCAGCTCGCCCGCGCGCTCGGCTGGTTCAGCATCGGCCTCGGTGTCGTGCAATTCTTCGCGCCGAGACGCGTCACGGAAACGCTGGGCATGGAGGGCTGCGAGACGCTGGTGCGCGCTTTCGGCGTGCGCGAGATCCTGGCCGGGATCATGTCGCTCTCGGTCGACAAGAATGCCGGCTTGTGGGCGCGCGTCGGCGGCGATGGCCTCGATGCCGCCGCGCTGCTCTCGGGGCTGACATCCGACAATCCGAGGAAGGGCAACATTGCGCTCGCGCTGCTGATGGTCGGCGGCATCGCCATGCTCGACTATCAGGCGGCGCAGGACACCAAGCCGCGTCGGCCGCCGCGCGATGCACGCCGCAAGCTCTATCCGAACCGCAGCGGCTTCCCCAAGGGCATCGAGAGCGCCCGGAGCGCGGCGAAGCAGATCGCAGCTTACGTCAAAGCATGACGAGGTGAAGCAAGTCGATGACCGCCAAGTCCGGTGAAGCAGGCGCGTGGTGGGAATCCGCCGTCATCTACGAGATCGTACTGATCTCCTTCCAGGACTCCAATAGCGACGGCAAGGGCGACCTCGCCGGCCTGATGTCGCGCATCGACTATCTGAAATGGCTCGGCGTCGACGCGGTCTGGCTGACGCCGATCTACAACAGCCCGTTCCGGGATCTCGGCTACGACATCTCGGATTACTGCTCGATCGATCCCGCCTTCGGCAGCCTCGATGATTTCGACCGCCTGCTCGAGGCGCTGCACGCCGAAGGCATCCGCCTCATCCTCGATCTCGTTCCCAATCACACCGCGGACGATCACGCATGGTTCGTCGAGAGCTCCAGCTCGCCGAACAGTGCCAAGGCCGATTGGTACATCTGGGCCGATGCGGCCGAGACCGGGGGGCCGCCCAACAACTGGCTGAGCCGCTTCGGCGGCAGCGGTTGGGAATGGTGCGAGGCGCGGCGGCAATATTACTACCACTCCTTCCTGGTCGAGCAGCCCGACCTCAACTGGCGCAATCCGCAACTGCGCGCCGCGATCGCCGATGTGATGCGGTTTTGGCTCGATCGCGGCGTCGACGGTTTTCGCGTCGATGCCAGCGCGGTCCTGATCAAGGACGAGCTTTTGCGTGACAATCCACCGAACCCGCAGGCCGAGGGCAAACCGCCGCCGCAGCGTCGGACGCCTGTCTTCACCGATGACCGGCCGGAGACGATGACCTGCATCGAATTCATCCGAGAGGTAGTCGACGACTATCCGGAACGGCTGCTCTGCGGCGAGGTGCAGGGCAAGACCGACCGCATCGGTCACTTCTACGGCAATGACCGGCCGCGCCTGCACCTGCCGCTCAATTTCGCGCTGCTCGACGCGCATTGGGATGCGCTGTCGCTGCAAGCGGCGATCGACGCCTATTATAACGCCCTGCCCGACGACGCCTGGCCAGTCTGGTTGATCGGCGGCCACGACAAGCAGCGGATCGCGAGCAAGATCGGCGAAGCGCAGATGCGTGTGCTGGCGATGCTGCTGATGACGCTGCGCGGAACGCCGTTCCTGTATATGGGCGACGAGATTGGCCGCAAGCGCGTGCCGATTCCGCCCGACCGCGTCTGCGATCCCTTCGAGAAGCTGGTGCCGGGATACGGACTGTGCCGCGACCCCGAACGCGCGCCGATGCGGTGGGACAACAGCGCCAATGGCGGCTTTAGCACCGGCGATCCCTGGCTTCCGATGGAGCGCGATGGCGCGCTCAACGTGACCGCGCAGCGCCGTGACGAACATTCGATCTTGGCGCTGTTTCGCGCGCTGATGGCGCTCCGGCGCGAGCATGCGTGCCTACGCCAGGGCAGCTATGAGCCCCTGCGTTCACAAAACGAGGTTCTGGCCTACCGGCGGACCGATGGCCTTAACGGGATACTGGTCGCGCTCAACATCGCCGCCGAACCGCGCAAATGGCACTGGCACGGCCATGGCCGCCTGCTGATATCGACGCATTTGGACCGACCGCCCGCGCCACTGCCGCACGCCACCACCCTGCTTCGGGGCAATGAAGGGGTGATCATCGCGCTCGAGAACCGGTGATCGCCGCAGGAACCATCGGCGCGCCAGCGAGTCTCATCAACGCTTCCGGGGTCCCCCCGCTGCCGGAAGCGTACCAGACCGCAGCCCCGGCGCTCGCCCCCTTCAAGCGCCGGGGTTAGCGGCGTGAGCTTGGAGGCAGGCCATATCGGAGGCAGCTCATGGGCAAGACCAAGGGTCTTCGGGAGCGGATCGTCGGCAGGACCAGGCAGGCTGTCGGCGAGATCATCGGCGATCAGGATCTGCACGACGACGGCAAGGCGCAAGCCGAGCGCGGCCGTGACGAGCAGGACCAGCCGAGCGATCTCAATCCGCTGAAGAAGCTCAAGCAGCTCACGTGAACCGCCGTGCACCCGGCCATCTCCCTTCAGCACACTGGCGAGAGCACCTCGTTACTCTCCATACGTCGGCGGCATTCACGCTGGATCGCCGCTGCCGCGCTCGGCCTCATCAGTAGCAGCTTCTCGACCATCGTGAGCCAGCTCTTCGCCACCCGAATCGGCCGCGATGCCGCGGTCGACTGGATGACGGTTGCGGCCATTCCGGCACGCGACTGGGCGATCAGCGCCGAGCCGTCGTGGAGCGCGATCCTCACCGGCATCGCCTTCCACCAATGGGCGGATTTCTCCTGGGCGCTGGTCTTCTTCGGCGTGCTCGGGCGCTGGACCGCCGATTTGCGGCCGCTCACGATCCTGCTGCTCGCGCTGCCCTGGGCCGTGTTTTCCTCGGCCATGGAATGGTTCGTGCTGGTGCCGCTGTTTCCGTTCTGGCAGCCGTTGTTCACGCTGCAACAGCCCTACTGGATCGGCCTGCTCGTCCACGGCTCCTCCGCCGTGATGTATCCCCTGTTCGCGCGGCTGCGCTGGATGCCGGGCAACGCGCCGGAACGAGACCTACGCTTCACCAATGCCTGGATCACCGGCGCAATGGCCATGGTTGCAGTGCTCGGCACAATCGCGCTGCTCGGCAGCATCGGCTTTGAGCTGCCCTGGACCGGCCGCGACAGGAATGCCGACCAGGCTTATCTCCGCCATATGACGACGCATCACACGCAGGGTATCGAGCTCGCACAGAGCGGTGCCGAACGCGCACGCGATCCGCATCTGCGCAAGCTCGCGATGCTGATGGTCGCGAGTCAGACCGGCGAGAACCGGATTTTCGAGACCTGGTGGCTGAGCTGGTTCGACACGGACATGCCGGATTGCAGCACCGAGGAACGCGCCGCCATGCCGGGCTTCTTGACGCCGAACGAGATGCGGCAGGTCAAGACCGCGCCGGCCGACCAGTTCGACGCGCTGTTCGTCGCAGCAATGAGCAAGCATCACAGAGGCGCGGTCAGGATGGCTGATCAGATGTGGCACAGCCGCGGTGATCTGCGCCTGCGCATCATGGCCCATGCTATTCGCCACGAGCAGCAGGGCGAGATCGCGCTCATGCAAGGCGTGAGCGGCGTTGTCGCCGTCATCACCGCCTTCCGCAACATGCTCGGCGACAACGTCAATTGAGCGCTAGGAACCTTGGTTCGGCAAGCCGATTGACGAGCATAGTTCCCTGACCTCAGGCGATCATGCGGCATGGCTCCGGGCCCATTCGTCGGCGCAAACGTATCAAAGGTTAATGCTTTCCGCCGTCCTTCTCGGCCAAAGTCCGACACGGGCGGCGGGCCATCGGACATCGCATGCAAGCAGGATTTGCTTACTCGAGGCTCGCCGATCGCCTGGCGAGCCTTGCCGACCTGACCGCCGACGATCTCGACCTTCTCGCGGGCATGCCGAGCGGCATCGCGCATGTCGGAACGCATCAGGCCATTCTGCGGCATGGCGACGAGGCGACCCAATGCTGCCTGCTGCTCAAGGGCTATCTGTCCTGGCAGAATCCGGAAAGCCAGGATGGGCAGATCACATCGATCTGCGTTGCTGGCGACATCGCCAACCTTCACACGCTCCATCGCCCGCGCATCGACGGCAATCTGATCGCGCTCGGCCCTGCGATCGTCGCCCTCGTGCCGCACCGCTTCTTTCGCGGGATGGCGGCGCGTTCGCCGGCCATGGCGCACGCCCTGCTGCTGATGCTGCTGGCAGATCACGCGATCCAGCGAAACTGGACGGTCAATCTCGGCAGTCGCGATGCGTTGACGCGCGTGGCGCATCTGCTCTGCGAGATCACCGCGCGCCTGCAGATCGTCGGTCTCGCCAGGGATTTCAGATTGCCCTCGCCCTTCACCCAGTCCGACATCGCGGCCGCCTGCAGCATCTCCCCGGTGCACGCCAACCGCACCATTCAGGAGTTGCGCCGCTGCAACCTGCTGCAATGGCAGGGCAAGACCATGACGATCACCAATTGGCCGGGACTGGTCCGGCTCGCCGGCTTCGATCCGGCCTATCTGAGCATGCGATCCGCAGAAAGCGATGCGCGGACGCCCCAACCGAGAGCGGCGCCGGCCGACGTCGCGCTTGCTTGAGCCGCTTCGAGGCGCGCATTTCTACGCGCGCCAAAACTCTGCCAGCTCTTCCGCGGTCAGAAGATCCACCTGGCCGTGAAAGCGGGTGCGGTACATCGTCATCAGCGCATCATGCCCGACGTCGGACGAGCTGCACAGCGCGTCTTCGACGATGACGACTCTGAAACCGAAATCGACGGCGCTCAGCACCGTCGACAGCACGCAGACATCCGTCTCTGCCCCGGTGATGACGACCGTGCCGACGTGCTTTTCGACCAGCAGGGTCGCAAGACCGGGATTGCTGAACGCAGAATAGGCCGGCTTGTCGATGACGACGGCGGGCGGAACGAGCCGGCCAAGCGCCGGCACGAGCTCGAGCGCGGATGGCGACAGATGCCGGCGCGTCGCCTCGCTCCAGCGGTGAAAATAGCGCTGCCACTGTCCGGGGCGATCTTCCGGATCCTGCGGCGTGATGAAGCGCGTGAAGATCGTCCGGGCCTGATAGCGCGAAGCGATCCCGGCAATCGTCGGCAAGACCCGTTCCATCCAGGGCGTCGCCCACAGCCCGCCGGGAGCGAAAATATTCTGCATATCGATGCAGAGGTGAACGGCGTTCGTGATGTAAGCGACCTTCGACGTGCTATCTCTCATCGTCCTCCACCGCAGCTCACACATATGTAGCCATCGGACTTGTTCTGCTTGAGCAGGATCTCGCTGCCGAGGATCGCAACCTCTTCCTGCGTCAGGATGTGAGCAACGGCGTTGCAAGCCCTGCAGGCGAAGAACCCGAGATGCCATCGCAAGTTCCTGGACGTTTCGGAGCCTTGCTCGCGCTCGCGCGTCGATGAACAGACGCAAGGCAAGCACTCATGCACCGCTCCCAATTCATCAGCGCACGCGATCGCGTCTTACACCCGCGGCCTCGGTGAAAATGCCCCGACTCACGTCGAGCGGCACCACGCTCGTCGGTGTCGCGCGCGGAGACCAATTCGAAATCTTCAGCCATCCGGCGCGGGTGTTGATGTCCGACGCCGAAGCAGATGCAGCGTCGGGCTGACTTGCGCGGTTGAACTGGCGTGCACATTTCGCGTCCTCATTACCCGCGAGGTAATCGACCCGCCTGGGTTGCGTGGCGCATCCTCGCGTCGACTGGCGGCAATTCCCGCCAGGGCGAACACCGAGGCAAGTCACCCATGCCGGTTACCTACGTCATCAAGTTCGACGTCGTGCCTGGGCAGCGCGAAAATTTTCTGCGGCTGCTCGGGATGGTACTCGACGCGATGCGGAACGAGCCGACCTTCCACCAGGCGGTCCTGCATCGCGATCCGACGTCCGAATATCGCTTCATGCTCTACGAGACCTGGGAGAGCCATGAAGAGCTCCTGAATGTCCAGATCAAGCGATCCTATCGAAACGCCTGGCACGAAGCGCTTCCCGGGTTGCTCGTGCGCGATCGCGATATCGAGATCTGGGAGCCGCTGCGGAGCGACCATCGCTGAACCTTAACTGAAATCACACCATAGCCGTCCGCGTGAAACGGCATCTGCCGAGATCCGTTCAATTTGAAGCAATTGCTTAGCGGGATCGCGAGCTGTCTCTGCGAGCCTTCCACCCGGAATCCGGTGGGGAACGGGCATGACGAATTTCTGCATGGAGGGACGAACCGCCAGACGGCTTCGCGCGTGGATCGCGGCTGCCGCTGCCGCCCTGTTCGCCTGGGATGCGCTCCCGGCTCACGCCTTCCTTACCCGTCCGGCGCTATTCGCCGCGATCGGCAGCGCGACCAAGGCGCCCAATGGCTGGCTCCAGCTCTGTGCCGCCAATGCCGACGAATGCAAGCCCTCGGCCGATCAGGCGCGCGACGTCACGCTCACGCCCGAGCTGCTCCAGCAACTCTACGAGATCAACAAATACGTCAACGATCGCGTGACGTGGACCAGCGATGCCGAACTCTATGGAAAAACCGAGCGCTGGGCCTACCCGCTCGACCGCGGCGATTGTGAAGACATGGTCCTGCTCAAGCGCAAGCTGCTGGCGAAGGCTGGGTGGCCCCAGGGCGCGCTGCTGATCACCATCGTCGAGGAGCGCGGCCAGACCAGGACGCGTCATGCCGTCCTGACCGTCCGGTCCGATCGAGGCGAAATGATCCTCGACAACCAGACGCCGGAAATCTGTTCTGGTACGAGACGATTATCGATACCTGTCGCGCCAGAGCGCGACGGATCCGAACGTCTGGGTATCGTTCGGTGCCGAGCAGGCCAAACCGGCCGTTGAACTCGCGTCGTCGGCCTCGCCGCTTCCCGCGTCCCTTGCCTCGTCCTTCCCCTTGCCTCCCGCTTTGGGGATCAGGCCCTAGAGCCATGTCCGTTCCGAGGACATCGGAACGGGGCTCTCGATTTATTGTATTGCCGCGTTTTCCCGATGCGAACCGGTGTTCACTTCGCTTGCGGAAGCGCTAGCCCTTCTCGGGGCGCCGGAGCCGCGGCTCCTGGCGTGCGCGCAGCTCTTCCTCGTATTTCAGCTTCTCGAGCAACATGTCAGTTACAAGACGTCGCAGTTGCGCGTTTTCCACCTCGAGGCGCTTGATGGTGTATTCGGAGTTGGCATCGCGAGGGATGCTCGAGCCAATGTCAATAGCGCCGCCTACCCCATCCTTCGCAGGCTCGGGAGATTTGAGCATCTTCTTCCAGCGATGATAGGTCATGATGCTGACGCCGAGCGCCTTCGATATCTCGCGCTGGGTCTTGCCTCTAGCCGCGAGTTGATCCGCCTGGGCCAGCTTGTCCGAAATTTCCCGCGAATCATGTCTCCTGCCGACCATCTCGCCCTCTCCGGCCAATGTCCCCACTTTGCCCTAGCAAAGCGGGATTAGTTAACCTTTTCAACTGACTAATGAAAAGTAGGGTTGCGTTCGTAGCGACAGGCTTTGCGCGAATTGTCCCCACAGTAAAGCCTTTCGCGCGACCATCGCATTGCCGATGGTTAATTTGCGCTCGCCCGATGCCCCCGGCCGGTCCCGCGGCCCTGCTAGCACACACCGGCGTCCTGCCAAAATTCCCCTCCAGACTCAGGCCGCCTTCAACCCCTGGAGCCTGCATCGCAAATTCGATCGCGAATTTAAAGGAAAAATCGGAGCTGCGGCCAGCGGCCGGTCATCCCGCTCGCCTGCACGGAGCCACCGCGAGCCCGGAAGATGAGTATGATCTAATGCTACTTTAAGCTGCTCTTACGATATGACGCAGCCTCAACTTTCAATAATAGCCGCTCTGGCCGTCGACGGCATCGAGCGTCTCATGCCGACTGAATTCCTTGAGATCGACCTTGTTGCGATCACCGCACGCAGCGTCGAGCGCAGCAGGAACGCCTCGACCCCGAGATCGAGGAGCCGTGGCACGGCGGCCGCAGCCGTCTCGGTGTGCAACGTGGTCAGCACGAGATGGCCGGTGAGCGCGGCGTGAATGGCGACATGGGCCGTCTCGGAGTCGCGGATCTCGCCGACCATGATCACATCGGGGTCCTGGCGGACGAAGGAGCGCAGTGCGGTGGCGAAAGTCAGCCCGATCGACGGTTTGGCCTGGACTGGCAGATGCCCGGAATCTCGTATTCGACAGGGTCCTCGATTGTCAGGATCTTGCGGGTGGGCTCGTTGAGCAGCGACAGGACCGTCGCGAGCGTCGTCGTCTTGCCGCTGCCGGTCGGTCCGGTCACGATGATCATGCCGTGCGGAAGTGCCAGCATACGCTGCAATTTGCTCTGATCGCCAGCAAGGAAGCCCAGCTTGTCGATCGACAACAGGGCCCGGTCCCGCGGCAGGAGACGGATGACGGCGGACTCGCCGTGCTGCGTCGGCATGATCGCCACGCGCACGTCGATCTCCGAGCGCGCGGCCCGGACCCGTGCGCCACCATCCTGCGGTAGACGACGCTCGGCGATGTTGAGACCCGCCAGGATCTTGATGCGGGAGATCACCGCCTGCGGCGGAACACCGTTGGGGGTCGTTACATTGCGCAGCAGTCCATCCACGCGCATGCGCACGATCAGCGACGTGCGGCCCGGCTCGATATGGATATCGCTGGCGCGCAGTTCGACCGCAGTCTCGAACATGTCGTTGACGGCCCGGACGACAGGTGCGCCGCTCGCAAGGTCGCGCAGATTGTCGATGTCGTCGTCCTGAACGGTGGCAGGCATCGTGCAATTTCAGGGCATCGGCCTGCGCAGCACCGACCATGCGCGTGATCTCGCCTTCTGGCGCCTGCTCGGCGGCGAGGTGAGCGACTGGGTTGGCGACATCGCGTACCTGCGCATCGACGCGCTGCATCACCGCATCGCCCTTTATCCGTCGCAACGGCGCGGTCTGCTCTACGCCGCCTTCGAGGTCGAGGCGCTCGATCAGATCATGCAGAACAGCTACTTCATGCAGGAAAATCAGGTGCGGATCGTGCAGGGTCCCGGCCGTCAGCCGGCCTCCCAGCAGATCTTCCTTCACGTCGAAGGCCCCGACGGACTGATCCTGTCTTATGTCACCGGCACGGCCGAGATCGGCGCCAGAGCACGCCCTCCCCGGCAATTCCCACCCACCGCCGCTTCGCTCTGCAATTGGGGCAGCGAGAGCAAGGGCGTTCCCGAACTGAGCGCGCAGCGATAAGTGAAGAGGAAAACGGCATGATCCAATTGAAGGATGTGAGCTATGTCCGCCTGGGATCACCGGATCTCGAGCAGGCTGAGCAATTCGCCACCGTTTGCCTCGGCTTGCAGATCGCCGAGCGCGGCAAGGCCGACCTCTACCTCCGATCGGACGAACGCGCGCATACGCTGTGCTACTCGGAAGGCGATCCGAAGCAGCAGACCGTCGGATTCGAGATCGAGGACGAAGCAAGTCTTCAGGATGCGGCAACCACCCTCGAATCGCTCGGCCGCGCCGTCCACGCCGGAACCACGGAGGAAGCGGAGCGGCGCAAAGTAAAGGCGTTTATCGGCTTTAGCGATCCCACCGGCAACCACATCGAGCTCGTGGTGCGGCCAGAACGCAGCGGGCGGCGCTATTTCGCCAGCCGCGATGCGGGCATCACCGGCTTCAGCCATGTCGGCCTCAACTCAACCGATCCCGCGCGCGACGAGCGGTTCTGGACCCAGGTCTGCAACGCGCGCGTCAGCGACCGCATCGGTGACATCCCGCTGATGCGGGTCCACGCGATCCATCACACCATCGCGCTCGTCCGCGCGCCGCAGGCCGGCATCCAGCACATCAATCACCAGGTCGAGAGCAGCGACGACGTGCTGCGCTCCTATTATTTCCTGAACGAAAAGCGCGTACCGATTGTGTTCGGTCCCGGCCGGCATCCGACGTCGGGAGCCCGCTTTCTCTACTTCAAGGGACCGGACGGCATGATCTTCGAATATTCGGTGGGCGTCGATGAAATCGAGGATGAGGCAACGCACCGCCCACGCCAGTTTGGTTTCGAGCCGACAAGCTTTTGCATGTGGGGTTCCAAGCCAGCCGGCATGACGCTACCCAACAAGTGACAAGTCACGCTGCAGTCGCGGCAACATCCGAAGAGGACACATGGATCTGGGATTGCGAGGCCGCAAGGCCATCGTCTGCGCGGCGAGCCAGGGCCTTGGAAAGGCCAGCGCCATGGCACTGGCCCGCGAGGGCGTCGAAATCGTGATTGTCGCCCGGCGGCGCGAGGTCCTCGACAGTGCTTCTCGGGAGATCGACTTGGCCACCGGCAACCGACCTCAAACAGTGGTTGCGGATGTCACGAGCCAGGAGGGGCGCGAGGCCATTCTGTCCACCTGCCCAGAGCCCGATATTCTGATCAACAATGCCGGTGGACCGCCGCCAGGCGATTTCAGGAACTTCGAGCGCGACGATTGGATCAAGGCGCTTGATGGCAACATGCTCGCGCCCATCGCGCTGATCAAATGTACTATCGATGGGATGATCGGGCGCAAATTCGGCCGCATCGTCAACATTACGTCGCACGCGGTCAAGGCGCCGTCGCAATGCTCGCACTATCGAACGGTGCGCGAAGTGGATTGACGGGCTTCGTCGCCGGCCTGGCGCGCTCTGCTGCCGAGCACAACGTGACCGTCAACAACCTGTTGCCGGGAACGTTCGATACGGACCGATTGAGATCCAATCTCGCGGCACTTGCTCGAAACACCTCGCGTAGCGTGGCAGAGGTCACCGAAGAGGTCCGTACCAACAATCCAAGTAAGCGCTTCGGCCATCCGAACGAGTTCGGCGCGACGTGCGCGTTCCTGTGTTCGGCACAGGCAGGCTACATCACGGGACAGAACATACTGATCGATGGCGGAGCCTATCCCGGCACATTTTGAATCCGGCTTGGTCTTCAGCCGATAAAATCCGCCGATGTGCTGGACCAGGATTCGGCGCCAAAAATCGCACAGGATCGTCGCATGGCTGTAAAGTCTACGATTGGTAGCCGGGAAGCGCTACCAAGAGCTGCTCTTTCTTGGTTGGATCAGTGGAGCTGCGCGAATGAGTGCGGAAGGGAGACACTCTCTGCCTCCCACGACTGCAACTGCGCATCAGCAATCATCTGTCCCCTCAAATAATGATTGTGCCCGTGCGCCGCAGGCGGTTCATCCCCAGTTCACAAGGTCTGCTCACATTGGCTGTGACGAGATTTTGCTTGATCTCCCGGTGCACACGTCGTGCACACGCCGGCCTTTAACCGATTGAAAGACTTGAACTCTCGCTCCAATCCATCATGGGCAAATTTGAGCTACCTCCAGCTAAATAACGGCCAATTCAGCTAACTCTGAGAATCCTCGGCATGTTCCCTCACCGCGAAGTCTGGTATCTTTCAGCTGCGGCGTTCTTCGTCAACGTTCCCGTCGGGACGAGCCAATCGCATCGGAGGCCGTATTACTGACCTCCGTCTCACTTGAGACGGAGCCACCTTTTGCAGATTCCAGCTAGCAATTCGATGGTAACAAAGTTCATCTTTCGATCGCCAGCATCAGTCCCGTTCTACATCGCACCAAATTTTGCAGAATGGCTTTTCCAATCAGCGATACACCACGAGAGCTGACGAGCTCGAGAGGATGATTGCGACGCCGGGCACGAACTAACCTACGATCAACGGCGTAAATCGACGGATGTTCGGCCATAAGACGGTCTCGATCGAGTGCATTCACGCCGAAGACGAAATGGCCGTCGCGCGCATTGGCCCTGTATCGAAACGTTCGTTGCCTACCTCATCCAAACTTTGGAATGGCCACGGCACCTCGTTTCGCCTCTCCTAGGCCGAAATGTCGATCGCGCCGAAGCATCTCCATGAATGCCCGGCCGTGATCGACACCACCTATCATCGGGGGCTATCCATGACTGCGCGCCTCTCCTCACTCCTACTCTCCCGGCGTTGCCTGTTGGTCGCGACCTCTGTGTTGGCAGCCGTAGTCTTGACGGCAATGGCGAGCCTATCTCCGGCTCAAAGCGCCGGCGCTCCACGGAATGGCGGCGACGTCACCTTCCTGATCGACTCGCTCGGCGGCACCTGGGTTCCCAACAACAGCTCCATCTCCAGTTTCCAGGGCCACATCTGGGGCCATGTGACCGACAAGCTCGTCTATGTGGATGCCGACGGCAAGGTCAGTCCCTGGATCGCCGAAAGTTGGGAACAGAGCAGCGATGCCACCCAGTTCACGCTGCACCTCAAGAAGGGCGTGACCTTCTCCGACGGCACCGCACTCGACGCATCGGCCGTCGTCGCCAATCTCGACATCTGGTACGCCGGGCGGAAGAACGAGGGCATCAACCCGGTTGGCCTCTTCCCGAAGACCTACGACCGCGCCGAGGCCGTCGACGCATTCACCGTGAAAGTTGTCTTCAAAGCACCGACACTCGGCTTCATTCCGACGCTCGGCTATCACGGCTCGATTCTCATCTCTCCGAAGACGCTCGCGCAGCCCGCAGCCCAACAGGCTGACCTCTCCAAGACGTCCGGCAGCGGGCCGTACGTGGTCGCCTCCTGGAAGGAGGGCGACTTCGTCAAGCTGGTCAAGCGCAAGGACTACAATTGGGGTCCCGCAGCCGTCGGTCACACCGGCCCGGCCTATCTCGATTCGATCACGTACAAGATCGTGTCCGAACCATCGTTGCGGGTCGCCGCCGTTCAGTCCGGCCAGGCCGATGTCGCCTACAGCCCCTCCCCGCAGGAATTGAAATCGCTCAAGGACGCAGGCTTCACCACCGCCACGCCGCGCTATCTCGGCTTCGTCAATGGCCTTGCGGTCAACACCAAGCTGGAGCCGTACAACGATGTGAAGGTGCGGCAGGCGCTCCAGGCCGCCATTGACCGCAAGGAGATCATCGACACCATCTATACATCAGACTGGAAGCTGGCGACGTCCTTCATCCAGAGCAATGTGCCTGGTGCGACCGACCACAGCGACCTCTTGGCCTACAACCCGGGCAAGGCAGAAAAGCTGCTCGACGAAGCGGGCTGGATCAAGGGCGCCGGCGGCATTCGTGCCAAGGACGGCAAGCAGCTGACGCTGACGCTCTACTCCAATCCTTACCTTGCGACGGCGAAGTCGATCGACGAGCTGATCGCGCAGCAACTCGGCAAGATCGGGTGGAAGGTCACCATCCGCGCCTATGACGTCGTGACGTTCGGCGAGAAGGTCAGGTTCGGCGGCCCGGCCGTACCGGCCTACGAAGTGACGCGCAGCTTCATCGATGCCGGCACGGTCGCCAGCATCCTCACCGACGCCAACAATGGCGAGAACTGGTTCAATCTCGGCGACAGCGACAACAAGCTCAACGATCTCCGCGACAAGATCGCCGGCGCCTCTTCGACCGACATCCGCAACCTGCTGCTCGATGAGTTGCAGATCTACGTCCTCGAGCAGGGCTACTTCATCCCGCGCACGCAGATCGTCCAGCGGGTCTATGTGCAATCCCCGAGGCTCAGGGGCGAAGTCTATAACGGCGTCGCTTATGCCAGCTATTACACGGCCACGAAGGGCGAGTGAGGTGCCGTGACATCGAGCAACGCGTCGAGGGGACCGGGATGAGCAATGCCTACCTTGCCTATGCCGCGAAGCGCCTCGCGCAGGCCTTCGTCGTCGTTCTGTTGGCTTACGTCTTCACGTTTGTCGTCGTCAGCATCCTGCCGGGCGATCCCATCACCAACGTCCTGCGCGATCCCCAGAACGGGTTCACCGAGGAGGAGATCAAGGCCATCATCGCGGCCCAGGGGCTGGACCAGCCGATCCAGGTCCAGCTCTGGACATCGCTGTCCCATTTCGTCACCGGCGATTTCGGCCTGTCGATGCGATCCAGCCGACCCGTGACAACCCTGATCGCGGAGGTTCTGCCATCGACGCTGATTCTCGCCTCCGAGGCTTTCGCCATCGCGCTGCTGCTGGCGGTGACGATCGGTCATGGCACGCAGTTTGTTCCGAGGCGATTCGGGCAAGGCCTGCTGCGCGGCTTCCCATCGCTGTTCCTGTCGGTGCCGAACTTCGTCATCGGCCTGATCCTGATCCACGTCTTCGGCTTTCAGCTCGGGCTGTTCCGCGTCATCGAACCGAACAGCTTTTGGGCCACTCTCTTTGCCGCGATCGCACTCGGAATCCCCGTCTCCGCCCGGATCGCCGAGGTGCTGATCGCGAACCTCGACAAGGAGTCGGAGCAGGAATACGCTAGCGTTGCGCGCGCTCGTGGCCTGACGCAGCTGCGCCTTTTTGCTAGGCACTTGCTCAAGCCATCTTCGCTCCCGGTCGTGACCGTGATTGCGCTGGCCATCGGCGAACTGCTCGGCGGTTCGCTGATCACCGAGACGGTGTTCGGACGCACCGGCATCGGCAGCCTGGTGCAGCGCTCCGTGAGCACGCAGGACTTGCCTGTCCTGCAAGCCGTCGTCTCGCTTGCAGCAATCGTGTTCGTGCTCGTCAACCTTGTCGCCGACCTCGTCTACCCGCTGCTCGACCCGCGCGTGAAGCTGATCGGGGATCGTAGATATCGGCCGACCACGGCTGACGACAGCGCCGCTACCGCATCCGCGGCGGTGTCGTCATGACCCTCGCCTCCTTCTCCTCCGACTCGCGGATCACGGCGATCAGCCGGCTGACAGCGCTTCGGCTGCCGCCGACCGTTGCGTTGGCCTTCGCCGTCATCGCGATCGTGATCGCCTGGTCGCTGGCGCCGGGCCTGTTCACGAGTCATAGCCCGGTTGTCGGTGTTCCCGCCGAGAAGCTGCTCAGCCCCAGCGCCGCGCACTGGTTCGGCACCGATCACCTCGGCCGGGATCTCTTCACCCGCGTGGTCTATGGCACGGCATCCTCGGTGACGAGCGCGCTCATTGCCGTCACCATCGCGGCCGTCACAGGCGGCTTGATCGGTCTGCTCGCAGGCTTCCTCGGCGGCTGGGTGGACATTGCGCTCGCCCGCCTGGTTGACGTGCTGCTGGCGATCCCGAACTTCCTGCTGGCCGTCATCGTCGTCACCGCGATCGGCTTCGATACCACCAATGCCGCAATCGCGACCGGGGTCTCGGCGGTGGCCGCGTTCGCGCGGGTGATGCGCTCGGAAGTGATCAAGACCCGGCAGGCGGTTTTCGTCGAGGCTGCGTTCCTGATGGGCGGCTCGCGCTGGCACATCCTGTTGCGACACGTGTTGCCGAATGCATCGCGCTCGGTGCTGCCACTCGCGGTCTTACAATTCGGCCTGTCGATCCTGGTTATCGCCAGTCTCGCTTTCCTCGGTTACGGCGATCCCCCGCCCGCCTCCGATTGGGGCCTGCTGATCTCGATCGGCAAAGACTACCTGAAATGGCCGTGGCTGGTGTACGCGCCCGCCTTCGTCACGATCGCGACCGTCCTCTCTGTGAACAGGATCAGCCGATGGCTCCGCAAGACGGACTAACCTCGACGTTCACCCGCGCCAAACTGATCGCGCCGACCCCGCTGCGCCCGATTCCGCTGCTCAGGGTCGATAACCTGTCGGTCTCCTACGGCTCGAACCAAGTCGTCTCCAATGTGGGCTTTGAACTCGGCCGCGGCGAGAGCCTCGCCCTCATCGGGGAGTCCGGCTCCGGCAAGTCGACGATCGCCCGCGCGGTGCTGCGGCTGCTCCCGAGCGGCGGTCGCGCCACCGGCCGCGTTACCTTCGACTGCCAGGAGGTGCTTGATATCTCCGAGCGCGGTTTCCGGCCGCTGCGCGGACGCGCCATCGGATTCGTGCCGCAGGACCCAGCCAACTCGCTCAATCCGGTGCGGACGATCGGCTCCCAGGCCCACGAGGCCGCAGCGCTGCTCGACGAGCCCGACAAGGCGATCCGCAAGCAGCTCATCCTGGATATTTTTGCCGAGGTTGGGCTCGACAACCCGCAACGCATCTACGACTCCTATCCGCATCAGCTGTCCGGCGGCATGCTCCAGCGCGTCCTGATTGGGCTGGCGATCCTTCCACGGCCGGCATTGCTGGTCGCGGACGAGCCGACCTCCGCGCTCGACGTCACGATCCAGAAACGCATCCTCGACCTGCTCACGCGATTGCAGCAGAATCTCAAGATCAGCTTGCTGCTCATCACGCACGATCTTGCGATTGCCGCCGAGCGGGCGAACGCGCTCGTTGTGCTCAGAGACGGCGTCATTCAGGAGTCTGGCCGGACCGCCTCCGTCTTCTCTTCGCCGGCATCGACTTATGCGAGGAAGCTGCGCGCCGATGTCCCGGCGCTCAACCCAGACCGTTACGCCGCGCTGCGTGACACTGGTGTCCGATCTCTCAAGACCAGTATCGGTGCCAAACCGAAGATCGAGGTCAGCGCCGTTACCAAGACCTTCACCGTCGACGGCAAGACGCTGACGGCCGCCAGCGATTTGTCGTTCACAGTTCCGGCCGGCACCACGCACGCGTTGGTCGGCGGGTCCGGCTCCGGCAAGACGACAGCGGTGCGGCTGCTGCTCGGCCTCGAGCAACCCGACAGCGGGGCCATCTCGGTCGCCGGTGAACGGATTACGGGTCGCTCGCCGGAGGCATTGCGCACGGTGTGGCGCAACCTTCAGCTGGTCTACCAAAATCCGTTCACCTCGCTGGACCCGACCTGGACGATCGAGCGGCTGGTGCGGGAACCGCTGGACCGCTTCAAGATCGGCACGCGTGGGGAGCGCGACGCGCGGGTTCGCGAAGCGTTGGCCGATGTCGGCCTTGGCGAGCACCTGCTCTCCCGCAAGCCGGCGGCGTTGTCCGGCGGTCAGCGCCAGCGCGTCGCCATCGCCCGCGCACTCGTGCTCAAACCCGACGTGATCGTGCTCGACGAGCCGACCTCCGCGCTCGACGTCAGCGTCCAGGCCGGCATCGTCGAAGTCCTGCTTACGCTCCAGGCCAATCTGGGCCTAACCTACGTGTTCGTCTCGCACGACCTCGCACTGGTACGCCAGCTCGCCCACACCGTCTCGGTCATGCATCGGGGACGCATAGTCGAGCACGGGCCCGTCACCGAGATATTCGACAATCCGCAGCAACCGTATACGAAGTCGCTGCTGGCCTCGATCCCGTCGGGCATTGCTTACGCGGCACAAGCACAGCACGTGCGCCCTCGACTGCTGGCTGCTGCGGAGTAACCGCGGACGGTCCATCTCGCGAGCCAGAAGAGCGTCCGCAAGGAATTCCGACAAGATCGTTTCAGAAAATGGCGCCTCGATAGAGCGTCGCGTCTCCCTGTGCGCCGAATAAGAGAATATCGCACTTGTCTGACAATCAACGCATTTCAGCCGTAGAACCAAACGCAGTCCTGCGACGTTGACCTGATGACCAGACATGGGGCGGCACGATGGGTCCGGAGGGACGGCATGCGATCATCATCGGCGGGGGCGCCAGCGGCGTTCTTCTCGCCTTTCAACTGCTGAAGTCCAATCCATCTGATCTCCGCGTAACTTTGATAGAGAAGCGGCCCGAGATTGGACGCGGCCTCGCTTACCACGCGGGCAATCCCGAACATCTCCTCAACGTGCGCGTGACCAATATGAGCGCACTGCCCGACGAGCCCGAACACTTTTGGAACTGGCTGTGCGCGCAACCCGCGGGGCCGTTGTGTCCCGATCCCTACTGCTTCGTTCCGCGGCAGACCTACGGGGACTATCTCGCCGATCTGATCGCCCCGCTGAAAACGCGCGACGGATCTCAGGGCCTGACCATCGTGCGCGGCGAATGCGCGGCCATCCGGGAAACTCCGTCCGATGTCGCAGTCACACTTGCAGACGGAACATGCATCACAGGGAGCACGGCGATTCTCGCGACCGGCCACGACGCCGCGGCGCCGCTGCTCGCTGGCCATGCTGAACCGTGGGCTGCGCCCAAAGACGCCGGCATCGACATGGACGCCACTGTGCTCATCCTCGGCACGGGTCTCTCGATGGTCGACTATGTCCTGTCGTTGCTTCGCTACGGACACCAGGGACGGATCGTCGCAATGTCGCGGCGCGGTCTCCTGCCGAGGGCGCACCGACGCGTCGATCCGATGCGCTTTGCCGAGCACGAGATACCGTTCGGCGCCGAGATTGGGCCGCTGCTGCGCTGGTTTCGGCGCCGCATCGAGCTGCACGTCGCTGAGGGCGGCGACTGGCGTGGTGCCATCGATGCCATCAGGCCGTTCACCCAACAGCTCTGGCAGGAGTTGCCGTTGAGCTCCCGGCGCCGCTTCCTGGAACACTCCCGTGCCTGGTGGGATGTCCACCGCCACCGCACCGCGCCGGAGGTCGAGGCGCGCATTGCGGAGGCCCTCGCGACAAAGCGGCTGACGGTCATCGCCGGCAAGCTCGCCGCCATCACACCCAATCCCGACGGTGCATTGGTTCGCTACCGCAGACGCGGCCAGAGCGAGACATCCGAGCTGCAGGTCGGAGCCATCATCGACTGCACCGGTATCGTTAGGGATCCCGGCGCCAGCACAAACCCTGCTGTTCGCAGCCTGCTCGACCAGGGTCTCGCCCGGATCGATCCACTACGCATCGGCATCGACGTCACGCCGGACTGCGCGATCGTCAATCGCGACGGATCTCCCTCGCGCCGACTCTACGCCGTCGGCCCGCTGACGCGCGCGGCATTCTGGGAGATCATTGCCGTTCCCGACATAAGACAGCAATGCGCGGAGCTGGCTGCGCGGCTACGCGCGACCGACGGTCCTGGCTAGAGTGTACCCATAAAGACGCAGACGTCGGCTTTTGGTGTCCAAGCAGAACTTTTCTGCTCAATCAGAGCATTGCCGGTTTTGACCCGGAACGGACTACGAACGTCGTGGCGTAAAAATTTCGTCCGCGCGGGGAACTGAATCCCGGCCGACTGCATATTCGGATTGCTAAACCCTACGGATTAGGACCCGTAAGCACGAGGTTGTGTCATGCAGCACCGTCGTCGTTTCAAGCAGATACAATCCCTTGAAGAACGACTTTCCGAACAAGCAAAACGCCTAAGGGCCGAAGCCAAATTGCTTCCACTAGGCGCAGCGCGGGACCAAATGATCCGCAAAGCCCGGCAGGCCGAAACAGCCTCTCATATGAGCGAGTGGCTTACATCCGCGGGGCGTCGTCGCCCAGAATGAAATCGCCATGAAAGGATCTGCAGGCGCATTCCAGGAAAATGCTATGCCTTACTGCGGCACTGTGACCCGGGAAGAGATCGAGGCTGCGAAGCAGGCCTATGAACGAGCGCAGCAAGCGCTAGTGCACACCAGTGAAGTTCTTCGACGTTCCCGAGAGGTATTGGGGCAGTCGTTCAAGATCCTTGGTATCAATCCAGACCAAGAAAGCACGCAAGAGTAGGGCCGCCTCAGTTGGCGGCCTCTTTCATATGTCGCCTTGTGGCCCGTGGCCGACCCGAGCTGAGCCAATTACCATGTCGGCTATTTGGACGGAGAGCGGACGCGGGGCCGGCAACCCTGACCGCCGCTTGCGCCCCCGTGCAGCCATAGAGCGCAGCCCAAGCGGATGTGACCTTGCACGACAACAACGCTTAAACCAGGCCACCCGTTAAGGCGCTAAAATTTTTCATCACCCTCTTGAAACTTTTTTGCCCGTGGCAGATTTTTTTGGTCGCCGCAGACATGGCGGCCGGGGCGCCTTCGGGGCTCCGAAATCAAGGCGGGCGCCGGAAGGTGTCCGGTGCCAGCTCGTACCCAACTTGCTCTTTGGAGGATTTGGCTATGAGGTATGATTGGACTCCCCTGTGGAGGTCAACCATTGGTTTCGACCGCCTGTTTGATGTTCTCGACGAAGTCCAGCGGACCGCCGAAGAGACCTATCCCCCCTATAACATCGAGCGGCTCGACGAGAACCGCTTCCAAATCTCGGTGGCGCTCGCCGGTTTCACACCGGCAGGAGGTTCGCGTACGCCCGCACCGGCGCGTCGGCAGCCGCGAATGTCCCGTCGCGATTCCAATCCACGCTGCCCGTCGCGGCATCGACCTTATAACCGAACTTCGACTTGAGCGTATTGAGAAACGGAGTGTTGCCCGGACTCATGATACCGGTTTCGACGAGCGAATGATTGTTCAACGTCGGTAATGTTTGACCGTCGGAAAACATCAGGGCTCCGGCGTCAAGAAAGGCGTAGTTCATTAAGCTTGGGTAGTTGGGTTTGCAATTCGGCTCATGTGTTCCCGACGGGCCATTGTGATCCAGAAAAAGCGTATGACCGAATTCGTGTGCCGAGTTTCCGGCGCTGTTCATATTGAATCCGCAGGCGATGCCCGGGCCGCAAGAGCCTCCGCCTGTCGTGTAGCCGAGCACGTAATGAAAGAGGCCACGCCGCGCTGGATCCATATTGTTCGTCATCGCGCTTGCAGGGCTTTCGGGCATGTATCCGCCCATTCCGTCGGGAACGGCATCGACAGCTGTATAGCCACCCCAATCTCCGTAGGTCGTTGCATCGGCCGGTGTCTCGGGCGGCACGCCGATGTCGAGGTGCAAGCTCACTCCGGGTTGACCATCGGGATTTCCAATATCTTGCGCGTGCATGGCCCGTGTCGCCGGGTTCGTCGTAGCGGAGTCTGCGTAGATGCCGGCCATCTGACGCGCCACCGCCGGAGTCATGCGCAAGGCCAAACTGCTCTGGTTGTCGGCGAGCGTGAGACGTCTGAAATCCACCTCGACGAAGATATCCTTGTGGCGCGGATCGGCGCCCCAGGCTGGTAGAGCCTGACCGTTCACGCCCATGACCTCCCACGAGTCCCAAAGTCCGTCGCCATCAGTGTCCCGCGTGTCTGCGAGTGAGGCACAGTTGATTCCAGGGGCCGAGGCCCGCCGGCTTGCGCAGATCCCAAGTACGTTTTCCAGGGCGTCCCCCAGTCCGTCGCCATCAGTGTCGTTCGCAAAGTCGTTGCGATAGACGCGTATCGCTCCGGCTTTCTCCGAAAGGGCACCGAACATAACCACGGTGTCCCCAGCCTCTCGCCGGCGCAAATGTGTGACGGGGCCCTTATCCCGCGCTAGGACATTGGCGCCGTCGGCGCTCATAAGGTAGGCGACGTGCTCGGTGGGTCCGTTTGGCCTGGCAACCCCCACGATCTCTTCCCCCACGCCTAGCCGAGGTATCGTCAAAGCGGTGCCGCCAGAGAACCGAATTTTTGATTTGAGCAGTGCGCCGTCTAACCACACGTCTGCGACGTAGGGGGTGTCTGACGCTTGTGCGCGCACGATCAGCGTAAAGCTACCCGCAGCGGTAGGAGGTAGGACAATCCCATTCGGGCGGGCTTGCGTCTGAAGACTTTGAAAGGCTTCGCCCGATGCACCGACAATGTCGAGGGCTGCGGCATTCTGTGGATCAACATTTCGGAGCTCTATGATGTGACCGTCGGCACGTTCCTTGAGCATCAACGGCACTTCGGCGACTTGGCTGACTGTGGTCAAATCGAACACTCGCGTCTGGGCACAAAGTGGCGAGGCCGTGGCCAACAGAGCCGCGAGGGCGATCACTGATCTCCGATACATCGTTTTAGTCCTTCCAGTTGACTTCGATGCTGTCGGTTGCGCTTTGGGACTCAGACAGACCTATGCTGCTTTGAGTTGCTGCATGATGGCCCGCCCGATTGGGTCTCAATGTGAGAAGGTTCACAAAGGCGATCGGATCGCCAACAAATTCTTGAACGCTCTCGCGGCCGTGATGGCGCTCAAGCCCGGTTGAGTCCGCGATTGGCTGTGCCGGAGCAGACTCCCGGGCTCAACAATCACGGCGAATCAATTCGCGCGCGACTGCCGCGACTCATGCCGAATCCAACAAAGCAGACGGCGAAGTACCAAGCCCTTGATGTAAGTGCTCGTCTCTGGTTCGTAGTATGCTCTCAAAACCCGCAACTCCCACAATTTGACAGACAAGCTGTCGTTGGCCGTTGCTTCCTCCACCGTGAGGAAGCGGAATGCCGGATCCCCCTCTACGAAGAGTACGAGAAGACCCGCCGATTAGGGACCGTACCAAAACCCAAAGCGCGCCTCCGATCGGAGGTACGAAGCTGACTGCAGCCATCAGAATAGGCGCTGGAAGCTCAAGCCATTAGCGAAGTCGGTTTGGAGGAGCGGTGACTGCAAAGTGCAGTCTTTAAGGCGGCGCTATTAAGAGTGTTCGCGCCGTGATCCGCGCCAGTAGCCGACGAGCGCGCGCCACTCGAATACAAGGATGACGCTGCCAACTAGTGCTGTCCCGAAACCGGTCATGATGAAAAGCATTTCCAGCTTTGAATCACCTCCGCATGGGACGAGGTTCCTAAGTATCAAAGTGGACCGTTCCTTTCTATCTGGGATGTGTGCCCTCGGGGAGATCCTGCCAAGGTGAATGAGCGGCCAACAGGGCATAAAAACGGCTCCAGCTTGGGCAAACCGGAGCCGCTATTTCCAATCTTCTGGCCACGGGGTTGGGATACGGGGGCCAGAAGCAAACGCTCAACCCAGGATTTGGAAAGTGGTTCCCACTGGCGACTAATAGGAAAGCGGAAGGCCCCCCCGCCGGGCCGCCAGACAAGGGGACTGCTCATCAGCTTTAGCGTTCATTGTTGCAGGTCTCAAAAAAACGGCTCCAGCACAACCCGCCGAAGCCGCGCCTCGACAGCAATGGGGAAGCTGCCGAGGCTTGCTAAGGGGTAGGAAGATTCGGCAATGGAGTCTGTATCCCTTTGGATATAAGCGGTTCCCTTGATGTCGCTCTCTGAGTTGATCGACGCCTTGCTTTTCGACACACACGACGGGGTGTGGCTCGCGGCCGTGTCGAGCCGCTTAAACGCTATTGTTTGGTGTGATGCATAACCGCGCGACGCGTCGCGACCTCGGAGAGCGTGCGTGGCAAGCTACGCTGGCTGTGAAATGCCCCCCGCCCAATAGCCCAATGGAAACGGGATCGCACACCCGAGAATGGGGGGCCGACGGATAACGGCTCGGTGAACGAAGCCAATTGCTGATCCCTTGAAACAACCCGGAAACAATCAGCGCTCAACTTCCCCGCATCGAAAAGAGGGAGCGACCGCAGATGATTGCAATCAAAGCCCTGATGCTCGCCGTTGGTGCTGGGATCCTCTTTTGGGCGTGGTCGGGTGATTTCGGGTACGACGTAGCTCTCGCCATCGTCGCCTGCCTCTCGTAACGAAGGAAGCTCTCGGCTCGCTCCTCAGGCCGCCTAGAGAGGCGAAGCCGCTCATGTCATTCAAATAAGCGAACGACTGCTCAATCTTGCTGACAGCGCTCTCCGTGATATCGCCATCCTGATTCGCGTCGCTCTGGAATTGTCCAGCTTAGCGCGCCAAGTTGCACCACGAGATCGCTTGACCATTTTGCTCCTTGCCGAATGCTTTCTCCTGTCGGCGACCCTGCCAGATTTCGATAGTGGCGTGACTTGAATCTGTCGCAATCGACTTTCAACTTAAAGTTCTTGTACGAGGCCGCCGCCGTGTCTCGTGCTTGAGGTTTGAGGGCTCGCTAGAGCCAGCCCCGGCGAGCCCTCCCTCAGTGTCAGCCTGACTGACGTAAAAGTTCTTGCCGAGTGTGACATCGACAACATTGCGATGCCGCGCCACAGCGATAGATTTAGCTCGCCGGGGCTGGCCATACTTCACGTATCCATTTTCACCCGGTAGGCCGCAGTGGTCCGCCGCTGCGGCCTTTGCCGTAGTAGCCCACCCGAACAAGATCAACACAAGCGCGTCCGCCTGCGTCGACCGCCAGACCGCGTCGGCTACAGGGATCAAGCTGGCGGCCGCTGCCGCTCCATTGCTCGATCGCGCACGTTGTCCCAATACTGCCGTTCTGCCGCCGCCATATCGATGGTGACCACGTCGGACCGCCGCACCACCACGCGCCTCGCCCCGGTGTCGAGCGGTGGGATAAACAGTGCTCACCACCACGTCCGCTCGCCGATAACCTAGCCCTCATCCGCAGCTTGTCGGCCAATACTGCGTCACGGCGCTTGAGAGCAAAACGGCTGGTCGCTGATCGCCAGCGAGCGCAAACCGCTCGGATAATCCGCCAAGCGTGAGTTGGCGCCTCTGCCGTGTGATACGACCGGTACTGCAGAAAGGCTCCGCTGGACTGACTTTCAATAACTGGGGTTATTGGAAGTCAGGCTCTTCAGATGAGCGGCGAGGATGCATCAATGAAGGACAGAGATAGCGCAATTCCCACGCTTGTAGCTATTCGCCGTAGCTATTTTCGCAATGTCTCCTTGAGCCGCCAAGAAACGATGCCTTTACAGCAGTCTGCATCTCAGGTGTGGAGGAGTCGATATCCTCTCGCTTTCGATAATTGGGTGTCATCGAAGGTGGATGCGCTCCATGTGCGCGATCTCGTTGATGTCGTGCTCGCTTACTGACGTCATTCACGAGCCGCGCGAGCTGCAGGTGGTGCTGAGCCGGGTTTCCGTCCGGCTGCGTGACCACTTCTGCCGCAGCAACGATGGCACCGCATGACTGGCGAGGTGGAACGAGTTCTTGCCGATATCGATGCCGAAGTCGGCGGGCGAGTTGTCGAATTTCCTTGACATGGCGTGTGGTGCCCCTGCCAGCATCCGCTGCATGCAGGGCAGGAGCACGGCCAGACCATTCCAGTACCGGACTTTGGAAGCCGAGCGATTTCGCTCTCTCGCAACAGCGGCGCGGGCAAGCACCGGGTCATTCGGAGGTGCTGCCCACAATCTATACCGCCAGTCTGGCGCCGAGTACCCCTGTGTGCCTCAAGAGAACTCTCTACCTTCTGCCCGGAAACTCATCGTGCCGACGCAGTTCATTCAACTCGTTGCGCCCGAGGAATAAATCCCGGTATGCCGGTCTCGACCACGGCGTTGAACCTGACGGTCGTGGTGATACGTTCCCGGATATCGCGCATGGCGTCGTCAGGCAGGGCGGAAATGTCCAAGCTCTCCTGGATGCGTTGTGGTTTGGTCGAGGTGGTCAGGAAAGCGGTGCCGCGCTGCACAGCCCAGGCCAAGGCCACCTGAGCCGGCGTCTTGTGCACACGCTGCGCGATCGCAGTAATCACGGGATCTTCCAATACGCTTGGCTCCATGGCATGTCCCAAGGCTGCAAACGCCTGCAGTACGATTCCGTGCTCTTTGCAGAAATCGAGCAAATCCCATTCGGGCAGATATGGATGCGATTCGACCTGGACCATCGCGGGCCTGATCCGCGCGACCGCTACGATCTCGCGCAGGTTCTCCAGCGTGATGTCAGATAGACCGATCGACTTGCAGTGACCATCGTCGACGAGCCGCTCCAGCGCCTGCCAGGTTTCAGCTAGTGTGACGCCGGGATCATAGATCACCTGACCGTGGTCGTCCCTCGGGTCCTGCTCGTCACCGGGTTGGAATGCAAAAGGAGTATGGATGATGTAGCAATCGATGGTGTCGAGTTGCAGCCGGCGGCGGCTGGCGTCGAACGCCGGCTTGACGCGCTCGGGACGGTGATTTGTGTTCCAGAGCTTCGTGGTCACGAAGAGATCCTCGCGCCGAAGCGTTCCTGCCTTGAAGGCGTCCTGGATAGCTTCACCTACCGCTGCCTCATTGCGGTAGCGCTCCGCGCAATCCAGATGTCGAAATCCCGCTTCCAATGCAGCCCTGGTGGCTTGTTTCGTTGCGTCCTGATCCGGAATGAGTGTGCCAAATCCCACAGCGGGAATTGTCTCGGATTCGTGAGTGGAAATCCTCGTGTAGCGGAGCGCATTGGATGTTGTCATGTTCCTGCTTTCTTGTTGGGGCTCGGCCGCCGCAGATGTGGCGTCGGTCGAGTGCGATAGACTGAGACTGTTCGATGCGGTGTCATCTCACCATTCCAAGGTCTTCAACCTGCCGAGCGCGGTTTACGAAGAAAAAGCACGAGCGGGCTCACGACGAGCATCGCGAACATCAGAATATTGAATTGACCGATGACCGCCACGACAGCCGCCTGGTGGGTGACCATGCCATTGAGCGCTGCAAGGCCGGGTTTGGCCATTGATCCGGCGACATGCGCGGCGGTCCGGTAGGGCATGAGGTCCTTAGCGAGCGCGACATGCATAGCCTGGGTGTTGCCGTAGAAGAAGATCTGCACCACGGCGATGCCGATCGTGCTGCCATAGAGCCGCGACAGGTTGATGAGCGCACTACCTTCCGCGCGGAGCTTCGGATCGAGCGTACTGAAGGCGGCTTTGGCGAGCGCCGGAATCACTATACCGAGCCCCGCACCTTGGAGAAAGCCGGCCTCGGCCACCGCGCGCCAATCCATCGCCGGTGAATATCCGAGCATCAGCCAATTTGCGTAGACCACCAGTGCCATTCCGCCGATCAGGAACGCGCGGTAGTCAACTTGCGCCGGGACTAGGCTGGTCAACAGCACCCCTCCCACGAGCGCAACGCCGCGCGGGATCGTCATATAGCCCGTGGTGTCGACAGGGTAGTTGAGCAGCTCCTCGAGCATCGGCGAGGTCAACGCCAGTGTCGGCAGCAGGACGAGCCCGACGGCAAAGGAGATCATCGTCGAGAGGACGAGATTGCGATCCCTGAACAGCGCCGTGCGGACAAAATGCTCCTTCGACGTCATGACGTGCACGACGAACAGATAGAAGCCCAGAATGGAGACGACCGCCTCGATCCAGATTTCCATGGAATCGAACCATTCCAGGCGCTCGCCGCGGTCGAGCAGCATTTGCAGGCCGATCATGCCGAGCGAAAAGGTCGCCAAACCAAAAAAGTCGAAGGGTTGCCTCCGCTCCGCCCTCTTCTCGCGCAGCCAGAACGCCATCGCGAAAAATATGAATGCCGTCATCGGCAGGCTGACATAGAAGATCGAACGCCAGCCGAGATATTCACTGAACCAGCCGCCGATACTCGCGCCGCTGCTGATGCCGAGAAGAGAGCACACCGTCCAAGCCAGGCTGAGGCGGGCATGCCGTTCGGGGGGCTGCACCTCGAGCAGGATCGCCAGCGAAAGCGGCGAAAGTGGGCCGCTCGCGGCTCCCTGAACGATCCGGGCAAACGCGAACTGGACGGAGGTCGTCGCTAAGGTATCCAGCACAAGGCCAAGCGCGAAGAGAACCAGCGAGAATTGGTAGAGCGACTTCCGCCCATAGCGTCCCGCAAGCCAGCTCGTGACCGACATGGCTACGGCGCTTGCCGCGATATATGAGGAAAACACCCACCCGACCTCGTCATTGGCCATCGAGAGGGTCCCCTGGATGTGCGGCAACGCCGCATTGGGCAGCGAAATGTTGAGGGCCTGCATGTAGGTGGCCATGAGAGCCGCGAGCGATATGGCGCGATTACCATCTGCTGCAACGGTCGACGGGACGACGGCGCTCATCTGACCCCCTCCGCATAGGTCGGCTGCAGCAGGTGTCGCAAGCTGCTACGGTAACCGGTATCGACACGCGCAGTGACGCTGATGCCTGAGAACAACGGTCTTGCCGGATCGACCTCATCGAGCTCAAGACGCACCGGCAGGCGCTGGACAACCTTGACCCAATTTCCGGTCGCATTCTCCGGTGGTAGCACAGAGAAATCCGACCCGGTCCCGGGGCTCATACTGACGATGTGGGCCCTGAATTTGCGATCGGGATATGCATCAACGTCGATCGTCGCCTCTTGCCCCGGACGCATATAGGTCAGCCCTGTCTCGCGAAAATTCGCTTCGATCCAGACGTGACGGCTCGACAGCAGCGAAAACACCGGCGCTCCGGCATTGACGAAGCCGCCGATCTGTAGATCTTCGACCCTAGTGACGACACCGTCGTCGGGCGCCGTCACCGTCGCATAGGAAAGATCGAGCCGGGCACGGTCGAGCTGGGCCTTGGCCGCACGAACCGTCGGATGGCGATTGACGTCAATGTCCGGATCGCCGTCCAGAGCCACGATTGTGCTGGCGATCTGCTGCTCAATCGACGAAATCCGCTGGCGCGAGACCTTGAGATTTGTCTCGGCTCGTTCGAAGATCGCACGCGGGGTAAAATCGGAGGCCACCAGCATCTTCTTGCGGTCGTACTCGCGCGCGTCGAAGTCAGCTGAATCCCTCGCTGACTGCAGCTCTGCCTGTTGTTGGCGATAGGTCGCCTTGAGCCCCTCGATCTGGAGGCGCGCGCTACCGAGCCGCGCCTCCGCCTGATCGACTGCGATCTGGTAGGGCTCCGGATCGATCCGGAACAGGACTTGGCCCTGCCGGACATTCTCGTTATCGTGCACGGCGATCTCAATCGCTTGGCCGGAAACTCGGGCGTTGACGGTCATTTTCGCGGCCCGAACGAACGCATTGTCGGTCGAGACGTAAGGTTCTTGCACGAGATACACGGCGGCTCCGAGTACCGCCACCATGAGAGGCAGAGCGAGCATGAGCGGTCGGCGCAGCCGCTCCATCACGCTCCTTCGGGGTAGCGCGACCGCGCGGTCAAGCGGCGAGTCGTCGACAGTTCGATCAACTCGCGCTTCGGCAGAGCTCTCGCGAAACTCTTCGCGTTCTCTCTTCGAGCCGGCGTCTGTCGAAGGATCTAACCGCATGGGAACCCTCACGTCAATTCTATTTAGTAACGATCGTTACAATTAATTCACGCCTGCACGACAATCAAGGGGCTCCCAGTTGCTTTTTATAATGGGCGTTATAAATATGCCTCAGCACCCAACGATCGAGATTTGAACATGCCCCGAAGAAAGAGCGAAACGGCAGCGGCACCTCGTGGGCGGCCGCGCGCCTACGACGCGGAGGTAGCCCTGAAGCAGGCGACGGAGACCTTCTGGAGGACCGGGTATTCCGGCACTCCGCTGGACAAGATCGCGGCTGCAACTGGAATGAGCCCGCCGAGCCTCTATGCGGCATTCGGCAACAAGCACGCACTCTATCTCGACGCTCTCGCCCGCTATTGGGAGATGACCCTGGCCGCGACGCGCGAGGCCCTCGCGGGGGACCGTCCCTTGGCCGAAGCGCTGATGCTTGCCTATGAGGCGGCGCTGTCCTTCTATTTTTCGCGCAAAGGCTCCGCGCGCGGCTGCTTTGTAATCGGGACAGCGGTGGCTGAGGCGGTCGAAGATGCGGAGATCCGGAAGAGTGTTGCCGCCGGGGTCTGCATGCTCGACAGCGATTTCGAAGCCCGCTTTCACACCGCGCGTGAGAGAGGCGAGTTGAAGCAAGACGCTGATCCGGAGGCACTTGCGCTGCTTGCGTCAGCCACAATGCACACCATCGCAATCCGGGCGCGAGCCGGAGCTCGACGCGCGGATTTGAGGGAGATCGCTCAAAAAGCGGTGACCGTGATCTGCGGAAGCTCTTCGGCGCCGCACTGACTCTAGCCAACCCAGCTCGTAAACGTGCATAGGCGCCCCTCTCCAAATCCAGAGCCCGATGTGATTGGCTTCGAATGATCGCAAAAAGCACCATGGCCCAGCTTCTCGCCGCTTTTCTGCTCATGAAAGCTGACGGCTGCAATGCCGAGGTGCGGATCGTGAATGATCCCGGCGGCAGGATCGGGGACTACGTTGCCCGGTACGAACGTCTGCGGGCCACAGGCGATGCGATCGTGATCGACGGGTATTGCGCATCCGCCTGCACCATCGTTCTCGGTATTATTCCTCCTGACAAGATATGCGTTACTTCTCGCGCCGAACTTCTGTTCCATGCCGCCTATAACCCGGCCCCGCATGGCCGCAGGCGAACCAACCGCGAAGCTACCGATCGTCTGTATTCGCTATACCCAATCGAAGTTCAGCGTTGGATCAATCAGCGTGGGGGACTGACCCGGCGCGGAACGTTATTGAGCGGAGCGTCGCTTGCGGCAATGTATCCACGGTGCTCCGGGGACGAAGGGCAGCGAGCGATCACTGCTCATCTGCCACGAGTAACTCGCCAGTTCGTCGAGCATTAATGTAGCGACTCAACGGTTCCGATCGCTTTGTGATCCAAAGTTTCTAAAGAGGCTTGATCGTGCTCGGACTAGATCGCCGGTAAGATCTGCCGCAGCGCGTTGAGTTGGCATGTGACCTTTGGTCAACGGTTAGCCATGCGGCTCAACCTCACGACCCAGATTCGTTCATATCTCTCAAAGCAATATGGGACATGTTCCTTGGGCTGCATGGAGCCTTGGTCCCAAGCTCGACAGCAATTCAGCTTGTGGCCGATTCTGTTGAAAAGGCCCTCACGGCCGTCGAGCCCGATTTTTTAAGAGCCGCTCGTGCGTATTGCGCCGTCAGACACGGTGGATCACACTAATCGAAAAAGCTCTCACCGACTTTCTTCATCGAAGGAGGAATGTAGAGATCAGAAGAGCGCAAGCTTTTACGAGAATTTTGCCTTGGGAGTATTTTCGACGTTTCAACAGAAGCGGCCCATCTGCGAAGTTGCGTCGCGTCTGTCGGAAGTCCGCTCATCGCGGGAGAGCCGACCAGATTTGCTCAACCTGAGTTCTTCGCATTTTGACCTGTATCGGACATTGGCCAACCGCGCGACAAGCACGGTCGCGTGAGCACAAGCTTGCCGATTTTGCTAAAAGCGGCTCTTACCGGCCCCTGAGAACCGGGACTATAATGGCGTTGGGCGAGCCGCATAGGAGCCTTGTATGAACCAAGTACAAGTCGACCAGATAACCTACCAGATGCCGCCGAAGGATGGATTTACTGTCGCACACTTTCTCACCGTCGCCGACGTCGGGCGATCGCTTCGATTTTACGAAACGGTCTTCGGAGGTTGCATTCTGAGCAGAGGCGACAGCAGCGGCGCGCCGGGGTACATCCAGATCGCGAACACGTGGCTCCTTGTTAACCCCGGGGGCGGTCCGACACCCGACAAACCATCGGTAACGCTCAGCGTCCCCGCCAATCCAGATTTAGTCAGCAGCTTTATGAATATCCGCGTTGCAGATATTCAGGCGTGCTACGAACTTTGGCGAAGTCGAGGAGCCGAGTTCATCACGGAGCCGAAGCCCAAGTACGGCGAGACGCGCTGCTACATTCGCGATCCTGATGGCTATATTATAGAAGTCGGGCAAAGCAATCCGGGGGTTGCTTACGGCTAAACCGGCGAGCTGATCCAATATTCTCGCGAAGTCCATTGTCGGGCTCGAGCTGCCGCCCCGCCAGCATTGGTACCATCATTCTGCATGACCGGAGAACTTGGGCCTTTAGCTCGTGGACGGACCGCGCCAACCTTTGTCGTTCAAGAACGGGCGGCAAATAAGCCATTAGGAGAGGATCAACCATGAGGCGCAAAACCAAGCTTTCGATTGTGATAGCCGCGGTAGCGCTGGGCGCCACGGCCGTTTGCGCGCAGGACAAATACTCGCTGAAGTCGCCGGATGGAATTGGGTTCTCCGACTTCAATGGATACGAGGACTGGTCGGTGGTCTCTTCCGCGCGGACAGACGAAGTTCTCAAGGTGATAGTCGCCAATCCGATCATGATCGAGGCGTACAAGGTCGGTGTTCCGGGCAATGGCCAGCCTTTCCCGGATGGCTCCAAGATTGTGAAACTCCAGTGGAAACCGAAGAAGAGCACGGAGGCGCCCTTCGTCGTGGATGTGCCAGACGTGTTCACGCAGGCTTTCGTCTTCGAAAAGGACAATAAGAGATTTCCGAAAAGCGGAGGATGGGGTACGCGCTTTTCAACTACGAAGTTGCATCCGACAGTTTCGCAGCTGATCCCAGCCCCTCAGATTGCGGACACGCATGCCACACAGCCGTAAAGGCGAAGGACTACATCTTCCACCCGTATCAGAAGCGTTGATCTGCGCGTGTCCCTGATATGTTGAGGTGAAGTTCCCCTAGATTTGAGCTAATGTCGTGACATGCAAGTCCCGTCGCGTTTCCAGAGGCCGGGCAGAACTCCATTCGACCACAACCGCTAGAAGCCGGTGGCGTCGGTCAGCGCCGCCCGATTGCATCGAGAGACAATCCTTAAGGGGGCGGCCAATGCCCACCGAGATGCACAGCAACGAGACAAGTTCGGTCGAGGCGCCCGCGACAGCCAAAACGGATGCTGCGCTTGATCGTGACGGCAAATTGCGGTCGACAGATCCTGCTTCGAACGCCCTGCCACCGGCGAATCAACGGCTCACACCGAGGCGAAAGTTGCTGATCGGTGTGCTCGGCGCTATGATCATTGCGGCCGCGGTCTATGCCATCCCCTGGATCCGGTTCGTACTCAGCACGGTATCGACCGACGACGCCTTCGTGAACGGACACGTGACGTTCGTCGCTCCCCGTGTCCGCGGTCAGGTTGCCCGGGTTCTGGTCGATGACAACAACCGTGTGCACAAGGGAGATCTTCTCGTTGAACTCGACAAGGAGCCATTTCGGAACGCGGTCGCCGTAAAGAAAGCGGCCGTCGACACCGCCCAGGCGGATCTCGACGCGACCCGGGCCACGGTACGGGGCGTCGAAGCACAAGCCATGAGCCGGCGCTGGCAATTGCAACAAGCCATTGAGAATGTTGAAAACCAAATAGCACTGCTGCATGCTCGGGTCGCCGCGCTGAAGAAGGCGAAGGCGACACTTACACTGGCGCAGCAGGAGTTCGATCGTACAGCGCGCTTGGTCGTGTCTGAGACGGCGAGCCGCGAGCTCTATGATCAACGTCAGGCGTCGTTGTCGATTGCCCAAGCGGGTATCGTCCAGGCGTTGGCGGATGTGAATCAGGTCCGTGTCTCTTTGGGCCTGCAGACGCTGCCCGAAGACAGCGCGGATCTCGACCGGGTGCCGCCCGATCTCGATCAGACGTTTTCTTCGGTCCTACAGGCGCAGGCGGAGCTGATTCAGACTGCGGCTGAGCTCGGCGTTCTGCATTCGTATAACCAGACTCCGAAGCTGATGCTCGAGGAGTTCTATAAGCTCGATCCCAAAGGCGACGTCAACCGCACGTTCGATCGGCTGGCCGCGGAGGCGCCGGCCGTCAAGCAGGCCGAGGCCAAGCTCGCTGCTGCCAAACGCAACCTCGCTCTGGCTGAACTCGACCTTCGCTATTGCGACGTTGCCGCGGAGATCGACGGCGTTGTCACGCGCCGCAACGTCAATCCCGGCAATGATGTCCAGGCTGGGCAGAACTTGATGGCGCTCCGCTCGCTCAGCGAGATCTGGGTCGATGCCAACTTCAAGGAGACGCAGCTGCGCGACTTGCGCATCGGTCAGACTGCTGATCTCTATGTCGACATGTACGGCGACAAACACGTGTTCAAAGGCCGGATCGCGGGCTTCACCATGGGGACGGGATCGACGCTCGCGTTGCTGCCGCCACAGAATGCCACGGGCAACTTCGTCAAGATCGTGCAGCGGCTCCCGGTCCGGATCGAGCTTGAACGATACGAACCGGACAAGAACCCTCTGTTCATCGGCACGTCGGTCGTTCCCTACGTCTATATCAACAAGCCGCCCACTGGACCCGATGCCGGGAAGTTCCTTCAAAGCAACTTACAGCCGTCGTCGGCCACCGCTTCGTCCACGAGCGCGCAAGGCGCCGGCAAATGATCGACGCGGTCCTTTCACCCGCCAGATCCCAAACGGGGGTAAATCCCTGGGTGGTGGCCGCGATCGTCGTGGTGCCGACCTTCATGGAGGTGCTCGACACCACCATCACGGTGGTGGCGCTGCGATACATCGCCGGAGGTCTGTCGGCCACGGTCGACGATGGCGAATGGGTCATCACCAGCTATCTCGCCGCCAACGCCATCATCCTGCCGATCACCGGCTGGCTTTCGGCGCACCTCGGTCGCCGCAACTACTTCCTGCTGTCGATAGCTGTCTTTACCCTCGCCTCTGGACTGTGTGGAATGGCGACCAGTCTCAGTCAGCTGATCGTGTTCCGCGTCCTGCAAGGCTTGGCGGGGGGCGGTTTACAGCCATCCAGTCAGGGCGTGCTGCTGGATGCCTTCCCGGTGGAGAAGCAAGGCACAGCGATGACGCTGTTTGGCTTGGCCGCTCTCCTAGCGCCGGTCGTCGGCCCCACTCTTGGCGGTTGGATCACAGACAGTTATTCGTGGCGATGGGTGTTCTATATCAACGTCCCGGTCGGTCTCCTGGCGCTTGTTACCTGTTATGCCTTGCTCCGGGATCCGGACTATCTCACCAGGCAGCGAATGGAGTTGAAGCGGCAGCCGTTGCGTTTTGACACGCTCGGCCTGTCACTCCTGGTGATCGTCATGGTCTCCTGGGAGGTGATACTCAGCAAGGGACAGGAGTGGGACTGGCTGAGCGATCCGTTCTGGCGGGTGCAGACGCTGGCGATCCTTTTCGTTGTGGGCCTGATCGCGCTGATCGTCTGGGAGTTGCGCCACCCGAGTCCCGTGGTCAATTTCCGGCCTTTGCGGGAGCGAAACTTCGCGTTGTGCTGCCTCATCATCTTCTTCGCTTTCGCCGTCCTGTATGCCGCCAGCACATCATTGCCGGCCCTGCTGCAATCCCTGTTCGGCTATGATGCGCTCAGCGCCGGATTGGTGATGTCGCCGGCCGGATTCTTCGCGGTCCTGGTCATGCCGTTTGTCGGCCGTGCACTTGGCCGGGGGACTGACGCCCGGTGGTTGCTTGCCGCAGGCCTGTTAATCATGGCGATCGGCAATTATTGGATGTCGCAGATGAACCTGGAGATCAGTCCCAGCCAGGTTGTCTGGCCTCGTGTCATGCTGGTCGTCGGACTCTCGATGTGCTTTGCGCCAGCGAATGTGGCGGCCTATCTTTATACGCCACCATTGTTACGTGGAGCGGCTGTTGGCTTGCTCAGTCTGCTGCGCAACGAGGGAGGCAGTGTCGGGACGTCGATGGCGCAGACGATCCAGGAGCGCCGCGACCAATTTCACGTTCTGCGCCTTGGTGAATCCCTCGATTCCTTCAACGCGACCGTTGCCTCCTTCCTCGATCAGGCGCGCGGGGTGTTCCTGCAGCAGATGGGCGACCCGTCTGCTGCACAGCAGCTGGCCTGGCAGACGCTTGAGAATTTGCGGCAGCAGCAGGCATCGTCACTTGCCTATTTCGATGTCTTTATGGTGTTGGCCGTGGTGACGCTGGCGCTGGTGCCCCTGGTGCTGCTGATGAAACGTTCGGTGGCTGAGAAAGGCGCTCGGATCGGTCACGAATAAGGTGTGCGTGCGGGATCCCGCGCGTGCCGACGAGGTGACGGAACGATGCCGCCTATTGTCACGAAGCCGCCGATCCGGAATGCCCGCAGTTCGGTCGCGAACGGGGGTAAATCGACATGCCCAGAAACGCCGGATTCGGTTAGCAATTGACCCCACCGGACATAAGTGCGCGCCCCTCCGATAAGATCCGGCAGAGAGGAGACAAACTCATTTCTGGACATGGAAGCGTGCGGAGCCAAACCCTTGAGACGAAACTACGGCTGCAGGCCCTAGAGGGGATGCACCTCCAGGGGGGCTCGCTACCCGCGGGGACGTATCGCGCGCAATTGGCGAACGCTCCGACGAACATTTACTGCCTGAGATCCTCAAACCTGGCCAGAACCAACCGTTGTATAACAGCAAAGACCATCGCGGCCGAAACACCGAACATCAGCGCTCCATTCGTCGCCTCCAACGGTCCCAGCAAGCGCCAAGTCGGGGTCAGAAGAACATCCCCGTAGCCTAGTGTCGTGTAGTTGACCGCCGAGCAGTAGAAGGCGATCCCGAACTCTTGAAATTCTCCACCGAGGACGAGTAACGTTGCCCATAAAGCGATCTCGATCAGGTGGGCTACGAACGCGAACGATATCACCAGCGTGAGGATCGCAAGATCGATCAAGGCGTGGGCGCCTGCGTGCCCTCGTTTCCTCTCATAGCGAAAGAGGTTTACCGTCGCGACCATAGCGAGCGCATGGACGAAGATTGTGCATACCACTGCGCCTACGCCAACCACCAACGGAAAGAGAATCGCAAATTGATGATGTTGCGTCATCTTTTCCATCGCCACATCCTGGCCCAAAACGGATTCACGATACGTTGGGCTGGGTACGAATAGCATACGGACCGCTGTCACCCGGGCAAACGTACGGACAGTCGAGGTAGCAGATCATACGACAAATTAAGGGGGTGTGACGCCTCAAGGGCGATACGTTAGTGCAGTGGTCAACTCAGCGGAGGAGGACAACGAACAGTCCGCCGTCATTGGGGGATCATAGTCGCGTTTTATTGAGGTAGACCGCACTTAGGCCGGGCCCGCCTCGACCGCCGGTTGTGGCTAGCAGAATGGAATTTTTCCGTCGCAACGCTCGACGGAAAGCGCGGCAGATGCTCCTCCGTAGCGGCAGGTCTGACGGCCAGACATGTCCCGGCGGCCAGAGCCGTAAGCAGCAACGATCGGCGTACTGGACCACCCTGACACGGCATCGCCACCTCATTGAAGCGCGCATGCGACACGGCGAGGCCGGGCCAAAGTTGAGACGCAGCGTGGACGATCTTATCGAGATACACGGCCGCGCAGCGTAGTGACATCCGTAGGCGGGACTGCTGACGCGGCATTTCCCCAAGCATTGCGAACATAGGTCAGGACGTCCGCGATTTCTGTGTCACTGAGATTCCAGCCGAACGCCGGCATGGCGGGTGCTGTCGGGGCAGCTGAAGTGGCGGCAGCGCGACTGCCGATCAGAACGACGCGAATCAAGGATGTCGGATCAGTGGACTGGACCAAAGGCGCTAGTGCCAGGCGCGGGAACAGGTTTGGAACCCCAGCGCCGCTAGAAATGTGGCATGCCGCACAACGGACCTCATAGATTGCCTTGCCGGCCACCATGCGTGTGTCATCGTGCGCCAGCGCGATGGCCGTGTCCTCGATTCGAGGAGTACGATCCGTCAGATAGGTGGCGATCGCGAGAAGATCGGTATCCGTCATACGCGAGGTGGAGTTCTCAACCGCCTCGGCCATCGGCCCGGACGCGATATCGAAAGAGTTGGCACCCGTCTTTAGATAGCGGACGATGTCTTCCACAGACCAACTACCGATGCCCGTACGGGGATCCGCGGTCAGATCGGGCGCATACCAATCCTGCAACAATGCTCCCTGCAGGGCTTCTCCGCCCCGATCGCCGCCCGTGATGTTCTTCGGTGTATGACAGGTTCCGCAATGGCCGAGGCCTTCGACCAGATAGGCCCCACGGTTCCACACATCCGACTTTGTCGGATCGGATTGAAACACGCCGGGCTTGAAATTGATCAAATCCCAGGTGGATGTTGCCGGTCGGCGGACATTGAACGGAAACCTAAGCTGATTCGGCTGAACCTCGTTGTGTACCGGCTCCAATGTGCGCAGATAGGCCCAGATGGCCGAGACGTCCTCGCGAGTGACCTTCGTGTAGGCAGGATACGGCATTGCCGGATAGAGGCGTACCCCGTCCCTGCCAATCCCCTCATGCATCGCCCGCCACAAATCCGATTCGGTCCAGGCACCGATGCCCGTCGCAACATCGGGCGTAATATTTGGACCGAGCAACTTTCCGAACGGTGTCTCCAGCGCAGCGCCGCCGGCAAAGAGCTTACCACCCGGCGCAGTGTGACAGCCGACGCAATCGCCGAGCACGACCAGGTACCGGCCGCGCTCGATCTTCTCGAACGCCTGGTTGTCTTCCGCCGCGCGCGCGGCAGCCAAACCGATCGCGCAGGCCGCGAGCGCAAGACTCATCAGATTGCGCATTCTCATGCCAATACCTCGGGGGCCTGGCTGTCAAATCTGCACGAGCGGGCCGGGACTCTTCAGGTAGCGGTTTACGATTGCATCTGCCGCCCAATAGGCTAGCGCGCCCACAGTATCCGTCGGATTATACCCGGGGTTCTGCGGGAAGGCCGTGGCACCCATGACGAACAGGTTAGGCACGTCCCAGCTCTGCAAATAGCGATTGAGCGCGCTGGTCTTGGGCTCGACGCCCATAATGGCACCGCCGCAAGTGTGCGTTGTCTGATATACGGTGACGTCGTAAGGACCGCGACGCGGGTGTTTCTCAAGTTGCCGCGGTCCCATCTTCTGCACGACCTCAGCCAGCCGGTCCGTCAGGTATGTCGACATCTTGAGCTCGTTGTCGTGGAAATCGAACGTTAGGCGCATCAACTTGCGCCCGAAGCGGTCCGTGTAGGTCGGATCGAGGTCGAGATGCACGTCGCGATAACTATAGCAACTGCCATGCGTGACCGCCTCATAGCTGCTCAAGTAACTTTTCGCCACAGCCTTCTTCCACTCGGCGCCCCATCTCGGCGTTGCCCGTGGCGTCCTCGCAGTCTGGATCGGTCGGCCATTGGTCTGCACCGCCCCCATGTAGCCGCCGCCTACGAAGCCATGCGGGCCGTGATCGAAATTGTCGCCGTTGAACTCGTCGATGCACATTCCGATCGACCCCGATGCGATGAAGGGATTGAAGATCTTGTCGTCGAAAAACGCGCCGACGCTGGATGTGACTTGGTAGGAATAGTTTCGCCCGATCACGCCCTCGCCCGCGCGCGGATCATAGGGCTTGCCGATTCCCGATGTCAGCAGTAGTTGCACGTTGAACAACTGGAAGGCGCAAAGCAGCACGAGGTCGGCCGGCTGCTCCCATTCGTTGCCACTGCTGTCGACATAGGTGACGCCGCTGGCGCGTTTTCCTGATTTATCCAGGTTGATCTTCGACACTTCGCACTGCGTGCGCGCCTCGAAGTTAGGGCGGCGGATAAGTGCCGGCAGGATCGTGGTTTGCGGACTGGCCTTCGAGTAGTTGCCGCAGCCGAACCATTCGCAGAAGCCGCAATAGGTACAAGGGCCTATCGTGACGCCAAGCGGGTTCGTATATGGCTGTGAGAGATTCCCCGAAGGTTGCGGGAAGGGCTTGTAGCCCATTCCCTGAGCGGCCTGTGCGAACAGCGTCGGGCCGTATGGCTGCTTCTGCGGCGGCGTCGGATATTCGCGGGAGCGGGCTCCCTCGAAAGGATTTCCACCTGCCTGTATCAGTCCCCTTATGTTTCCGGCTTTACCCGAGGTGCCACACAGATACTCAAACTTGTCGTAGTGGGGCTCGAGGTCATCATAGGTAATCCCCCAGTCCTGGATCGTCATGTCCTCGGGCAGGAATTTTTCGCCATAGCGCCCCACCAGATGCGTTCTCAGCTCGAAGTCGCTGGGCAGGAAGCGCCACGTCTCGGCATTCCAATGCACGCCGCCGCCGCCAACGCCATTGGGCGGCATGAAGGATCCCCAGCTGCGGATCGGCAGCGCCGTCTGACTAGCGTTGTTACGGAAAGTCATCGTCAGCTGTTCCGGCCGGAGGAATAGATCATGGCGGATGCGGTAACGCAGCTCATCTTGCGCATAGGCCGGCGGGAAATCGGTCGCCGTATCGCGCCACGGTCCGCGTTCGATCGCCACCACGTTTAATCCGGCACCAGTCAGCTCATGCGCCAATATGGAGCCAGTCCAGCCCAGCCCCACGATCACCACATCAGTTGCTGGCAATTTGCGCGTCATCTTCCCGACACTCCGGACGAGACTTATTGCGCCTTTGGCCCCTATTCGCGTCGGCCAGCAATGCCGACGGGTGGCAGCGGATAGCGCTCGTTGTGCCGCTCAACCCAGTCGCGGTAATCATAGCGCGCGCCGGGAAATCCGACCATCTTCCAGCCGACCATGTCGCGGTTGCCGCCGTAAACTGGGTCAGCGAAGAACCCCTCCCGCGTGTTCTGCAGTAGATACTCGAAGAACGCGCGACCGCTCGTTCCTTCCAGTTGCACCTCGTCTTTCTCCAACCCGGAGAGAACCTTGTCCTTCTCATCGTCCGAAATCTGGGCGAAGGGCTTTCCCGCGTAGGCGGCGCGGCAATATTTGTCCAATGCGGCCAAAGCCTGGCGATAGCGAGCTGCCGGGGTCAACGGCGACTGATCTCCCTGCTCGGGCGTTCCGTCGGCGAAGGGCCCGTGCATGTAGAGCCCCTCGGCGCTGCCATAAGATCCCGCAAGTTGTCGGTCGATAAAGACCGCACAGCCGGCATCCTTGCCCCCCGGCGTCTGAGGGTCCGGCGGAATCAGCCGATCGACGAGCGCTTCGACGGCAGCTCCTTCCTCCGGAGTGAAATACACCCATGGTCCAGGGTGTATCGTTGTTGGCGGAGTGCCGGCACTTGGTGCCCACGGCAAACCGTCCTTGACGACTAACGCCTGGGCGGAGGTCGCCGAGAACACCAAAGTCATGGCGGTACTTACGAGGAATTGGCGGCGGCGCATGCCGAAATCAGAGCGCGATGAGCCGGGTATTCCCTCCCCGGTACTATGAGCACCAGGGGCTATCTTCCCGATCGCATTGGCGCTGAGCCGGATTTCTTTCGCGACCATGGTGCTCCCCTGGATCGTGAACACGAAATTCCAAGGTGGCGATGCGTCAACCGAAAAAAGCATAGCACAGTCTCAATGGTTCTCAAGTGCCTGCGTCAAGGTCAGTAATCTAAATCCGTGTTGTCAGATCGCGAGTGCCGAACGAAGTGGAGGAGGCACTGCGACGGGAGTTGATCGGCGTGCCTGTCGACGTCGAAACGGTTTTCGCTATCGACAGAGATCGCCGGCATCGCAACGGTTGAAAGTCGAGCAGTCGCGGGCCTACGCATCGGCGGTGAGGTGGCTGCGTGAGGGGCATGTCGCCAAACGTTTTGGCGTCGAAAAGCCCACTCGGGATTGCATTCGTACTTTGCGCGATGGTCAATTGAGTTCTCAGCCGAATACAACGAAGCGAAGGAGTGACAAGCCTCAGTGGACCCATCGTTACACAGCAGTAAGCTACGAACCCTGAGATGATCATTTCTAAAACTGCCACAAGTTCGGTTTCACCGTGCTGCAGCCGCAGCTCGGCCGCGCCGACTTAGGCAATCGAATGAGGCGCAATCCGCTGCAATGCATGAGTCCGGAAGTGGCCCATAGCGTCGATTTCGGAGTGTCCGCTCGTTGGTCGCTATTGGGGTAGAAGCGGACGTTTGAGAAATCCCCATCCGACAGATTTTATGATTCCACGTCTAAGTGCGGCTATCGTCTAGATCGGCAGGCGAGCCCTCCCCTTCATTGCTCGATCACGCGCTGCACCACGCTGGTGCCGACGCCGACCGTGCGGCCAATCTTGAGGATGCCCATACCTTCCGCCCTGAGCTCGCGAATGCGGGCCTCCACCGATGCCTTGACTGGACGCCGGCCTAGCTTGGTTCCTCTCGCCCTGGCCCGCGCAAGCCCGGCATTGACTCGCTCACGGATCATGCCGCGCTCGAATTCGGCGAATACGCCGAGCATCTGAAACATCGCGCGGCCCGAGGGAGTGCTGGTATCGAGCGCCTGCTGGTGCAGGTAGAGATCGCATTTCAGCGCATGCAGCTCAGTCAGGAAGCCGACAAGATCTTGCAGGCTGCGGCCGAGGCGATCAACAGACCAGGTCGCGATCATGTTGACCTTGCGCGCTGTGGCGTCTTTCAGCAGCTGATCAAACCCGGGTCGCTTGTCGCGGCCCTTGGCACCACTGATGCCGGCATCCTCGTAGACACCGACAACTTCCCACCTGGACCGTGCGGCGACAGCCTCCAACTCACGGCGCTGGTTCTCTGTGGTCTGACTATCCGTGGAAACTCGTAGATAGATGCCGACGCGCTTCATGATGCCGCTCCTGGTTGAAGCTGGAATCATATGGCATCCTATACGCAAATCAAGTGATTTCCGTATACGTTCGAACCGTACTGAATGGGTCTGCAAAACCGCGGGTTTTTGAGCCAGGAAGAACACCAGTTTTCCGTATACGGCTGCCGTGACCTTGGCTCCCGTATCTCCTGCCGCGCTGCGGACGAATTTCGACGTGTTCAGCGCGCCTAGAACGCAGGCTATCCACTCAACGGGCCGGGGCCCGCGCCGGCCTACCCGGCGCAGCGCCCGCGATCTCCATTTGCGGATTGACCTTGAACGTCAGGGCTACAAGGCTTCCAACCAAGGCGCAGCAACCCAGAGCTAGCAGCCCGGCCGTGAAGTTGCCAGTGGCGTCTTTGAGGTAGCCCATCGCGTAGGGTCCAGCAAACCCGGACAGATTGCCGAGCGCATTGATGCCGGCGATCCCTGCCGCGGCCGAAGCGCCCGTCAGGAAGGCGCTCGGTATCGGCCACAGCAGAGGGGGCGTCGCGGAAACTCCGATCTGACTCAGGCAGAGGAAGCCAAGCACGAGCACCGGGGCGGAGACCAAGCCCGCGCCCGCGAGACCGACCGCCGCAAGGAGCATGGCGAAGCAAACATGCTCCCGACGCTTCAAGGTGCGATCGGAGTTACGGCCCAGGAGGACCATCCCGACTGCGCCAAACAAGAAGGGCACGGCGGAGAGCAAACCCGTCTCAAAGTTGCTCACGCCGAAGTTCTTGATGATCGTCGGTAGGAAGAACGCCACACCATAGCTCGCCGCGTTCAGACAGAAGTAGACGAATGCGCAGGCCAGGACGCGGAGATCGGTGAGCGCCTTGAGGATGCCGACGTGCTCGACCGCCACCTTGTGCTGCCTCTCGGCCTCCAGTCGTCCTTCGAGCCAGCCCCTCTCGTCGTTGGCGAGCCACGTTGCGATGGCCGGCCGGTCCGTCAGGTAAAAGATGACCGCCAAGGCCATTATGATCGACGGCAACGCTTCGAGGATGAAAAGCCACTGCCAGCCATGGAGTCCCCCGCCGGAGATGTTTAGCAGAGCCCCGGAAATCGGGCCCCCCGCAATCGACGAGAACGGGATAGCCAGCATGAACAGCGAGACGACCCGCGCGCGGTAGACCGACGGGAACCACAGAGTCAGATAGAAGATGATCCCGGGGAAGAAACCCGCCTCGGCGAGACCGAGCAGGAAACGGAGGATGTAGAAAACCCACTCGGTCGAAATCCCGGTGGCCGTCGAGATCGAGGGGATGAAGGCGAACAGAGCAGAGATGACGCCCCAGCTGAACATGATGCGGGCGATCCAGAGCCGAGCGCCGAACCTATCCAACGCAAGGTTGGATGGCACCTCGAACATGAAGTAGGAGATGAAGAATAGGCCCGCGCCCAAGCCGTATGCCGCCTCCGACAGGCCGAGCGCCGAGTTCATCTGTAGTTTGGCGAAACCGACGTTCACCCGGTCGAGGTAGGCGACGAAGTAGCAGCAGAAGAGGAAGGGCAATAACCGCCACATCACCTTGCGGATAGTCCTTGCTTCGATGTCGCCCATGGCACCGTTACCTCCCCTGCCCTTGACCAGCGGTGGGGTGAACTTAAGCGGCTTATCGGATCACCTGTGCTTGCGATATCGCCCGAGCCGCCGCTCGACCTTCTTGCAGCTGTTGCCGACCATCTTTGATGGCCTTCTTGACCGCCGTCCAAGCTACCAACGCGAAGATACGCACCTCAGTTCCGGACAGGAACGCTAGCAGGACAATTGCCTCGCAAACCGCCCTCTATTTGAAACTCGTGCGCATGCTTCTCAATCGAGGCAGCCTTGACGTCAACACGGTGCCGCGACCGAAACCGTAGGTTGATGGCGCAGAACCAGATCTCATGCTGGACGCAGCGCTGGCGTCATCTTGATGCAACTTCTGCCGTTTGCTGACTCGCAAGCGTTACAGACCTTGGTCGAGTTCGAAATCGGCCTTTACAAATTCGCCTAGGACTTGACGATGGTCGGCGCACCACGCACCTGAATGGTCAGCAAGGACGCGCAATCGATCCGGCACTTTAAGTTTACCTCTCCGATCGCCAAGCAGGAGGTTCCGATTGGATCCACGAGCCAAATACGACGGCTCGCGGTCCGCAAGATCGCCAGAGCCGGTTCGTGGTTGACGATGAAGCCGTCGTACACGGCGTCTCCGAACGCGCTGCACTCGTAGGTGGACGATGAAGTCCAGCTCTACGCCTTCGACTCTGCGGCCTTCGGCGGCGACGACCTAAGCTGGCTGCCGCTGCACCTGCGATACCAGACACTGCTGCCGCTATCATGCCTAGCTGGCTACCGTGGCCTTCTGCACGATCACGTCGCGCAGCGTCGTAGGATGACACAATGTCAGTGCAATACCCGACGGGTGTGGAGGAGCGGATATCCGCTGATCTTGATGATGTGGGATGTACCGCCGCTAAGTCTGCTTTGCTCCAAGATCGGTAACGATGGCCACGTCGCCTTTTGACCGATTCTGTTGAAAAGGGCCTTTGTCGTGAGCATGCCCATTTTCTGAGGACATCTGAAGCGTTTGACGTAGCAGGACGTGGGGGACCAGCGTCAACATAGTCAGGACCGCTCGGTGATCTTCCTAGCTTTACTACGAGGCTTTTCTTGCCGGCGCTCGCTCTGAGTTGATTTCAGCGAGATTTTCGCCGTGGCGTTACTTTCGACTTTTTCAACAGAATCGACCCAAAGCGGACATGTCGCACTCGTCGCCGGGCTATCGGTTGCTCGCGTGATCAGCAAGATCATCGCCCCCCGAGCTGCACGTTCGTTCGGGCAACCTGGCGTGCGGATTGGGAATATCTTGTGTCGCATTGGGTTTTCGCTAACACTCCAGAGAGCTGATACCGCCGCGAAGAGCGAACAAGCGAGGCGGCCCTCGTTTTTTGCGAACGCGGATTCGCGTTGCGTGGATTGTCTCACGATTCAAAGAGGGATCGGATGCGCGCCAAATCATTCGTAGCCCTGCTGTTCTTGTCACACCTTGCGATTGCGGCGTCACCGGCGAACGGAGAGACCGGCATCAGCCCGCCGCCCGCGCTCGAGCCAGGGAAGGCGCCTCCACTGCCCGGACAAGGGCCACCGGCTGCGCCCCGTTCACCAGACCAGTTGGGCTTTCCTGCGGCTCTGACGGCAGCGGTGACGCCGCCGGCCACTCCGCGTACGCCTGCCGCGATTGCCTTGGGCCAGAAGCTGTTCTTCGACGGCCGGCTCTCGGGTGACGGCACCGTCGCCTGCGCCACCTGTCACGATCCGGCGCGCGCTTTCACCGACGGCAGGTCCGTCTCGATCGGGATACTCGGACGCGTCGGCCAGCGCAATTCCCCCACGGTACTCAATGCTCTCTACAACAAGACGCAGTTTTGGGATGGCCGGGCTACTACGCTGGAGCAGCAGGCGGCAATGCCCATCACCAACCCGTTCGAGATGGGTTCAACCAGCCTCGCCGACGCCGTATCCAAGATCGCCGGTGACGGAGACTATCAGGCACAGTTCAAGCTGGCTTTCGGCCGAGGCGTGAACGAACAGGATATGTTGCGCGCCATCGCGGCTTACGAACGGACATTGACCTCTTTCGATTCCCCCTTTGACCATTTCATCGCCGGCGACGGCGAGGCCATCAACGGAGAGGCCAAGCGTGGCTGGGAATTGTTCAACACCAAGGCGCGCTGCAACCTCTGCCACGCCTTGTCGGCCGACAAGCGCGATGTGAACACGTTTACAGATAACGAATTCCACAACATCGGCATCGGAATCCTCCGCCATCAGGTCGGTCCACTGGCGCAGCAGGCGGAACATGAGCTTGCGCAAGGACACCCGCCTGCTCTCGATACTGCGGCGATCACGAGCGAAATGTCTGTGCTGGGACGCTTTCTTGTCACGAAGCGGCCGGCCGACATTGCGGCGTTCAAAACGCCTGATTTGCGCAACGTGCTGGTGACGGGACCTTACTTCCACGACGGATCGATGCAGACGTTGTGGGATGTCGTGGATCACTACAACAAAGGCGACGGTCTCACGGACCCCTGGCTTGATGAGGATATCCAGCCATTGGCCATGACTGAACCGGAGATCGATGACCTGGTGGCGTTTCTGGCTTCGCTGACGAGCGCCCCATACAAGAAGGCCGCTGACGAGGAATTTGCGCGGCAGTTCGCGGTATCCAGGACCGATCGTCCGCAGCGCGATATCGCGCGGGCTTTCGGCCCGAAGCCGACGCAGCCAAAGCCGCCGCCATTTTGATCAACAGCCGCGGAGACCTCCCCGAAGACGCCCCAATGTGTACAGAAAGAAGCGACGTGACCGACAGTTCCACATCGAATGAATTGGGCGAGGCAGCAGCACCGACGGACACATCTAGCGCCGGCGACAGCGGCCCTCAGGGAGCGCTCACGGTGTTGGAGACCAGGCACCTGTCGAGAAGCGTGGGACGGCGGCTGCTCGTCCAGGACGTCGATATCCAGGTTTCGGCCGGCGAGATTCTCGCTGTCGTCGGCCCCAGCGGAGCCGGGAAATCATCGTTCCTCCGGCTGCTGAACCGGCTGGATGAGCCCACGGCCGGCACAGTTCTGCTCAGGTCCTCGGACTACCGCTCGATCGCCCCGCGGGAGTTGAGGCGGCGCGTCGGCATGGTCATGCAGACGGCCTTTCTCTTTCCCGGCACGGTTGCCGCGAACATCTCCTTCGGACCGCGGCAACGCGGGCAAGCCATGGCGCCCGTGCAGATTGCAACATTGCTCGAGCGGGTCGGTCTGTCGGGATTCTCCGATCGTGACGTAGGCCATCTTTCCGGGGGTGAGGCCCAGCGCGTGGCGGTGGCTCGAACGCTCGCGAACGACCCTGAGGTTCTGCTGCTCGACGAGCCGACCTCCGCGCTCGATGAGGCATCCGTGCACGGGGTCGAAGAGCTTGTGCAGGGGGTTGTCCGGGAACGTCGAGTGGCTTGCGTGATCGTCACCCACAATCGCGAACAGGCCGTCCGGCTCGCGGACAGGACGATGATCCTGGAAGCAGGCCGGATTGTCAGGATCGGCGCCACCAGGGAGGTTCTGCATGATGTCTGAGTTGCATGTCAGCATAGGTCGCGATGTGCTGATGGGGCTGGCCCAGGCCGTCGCCGCCATCGTGCTGTGTGCAGCGGTCGTAGCCCTCTGCCGGTGGCAAGCGGTCCGCGTGGAGCGCGAAGCGGCCATCTCGATGGCGCGCGGCCTCATTCAGATGGTGTTTGTCGGCATGATTCTGGCCGTGCTGCTGCATGGCAGCCTGATGGTCGGACCGCTCATCCTGTTGGCGATGACAGTTGCAGCGGCATTCACGGCCGCCCGCCGCCTCCGCAGAATGGATGGCGCGTTGCTGCTTTGCTTCTGGGCGATTGCCGCTGGCGCCGGGACGGTGATCGCTGCGATGCTCGCGACCCGAAGCCTTCAGGCGGACATCGCGATACTCGTGCCTGTAGGCAGCATGATCATCGCCAATGCGATGAATGCATGCGCGCAGGCGGCAGAACGCTTCCGGGCCGAGATCATGGCCCATGTCGGCCAGATCGAGGCAGGGCTCTCACTGGGCGCAGAGCCTACGGTTACGGTTGCGCCTTATCTTCAGAGCGCGGTGTATGCGAGTCTTCTGCCTCGCCTCGATATGCTCAAGTCTCTCGGGCTGGTCTGGATCCCGGGAGTCATGGCCGGCATGATGGTCTCTGGCGCCAGTCCCGTTTACGCGGCGATCTATCAATTCGTCGTCGTTGCCATGATCCTGGCGGCGTCAGGTATTACCGGCCTTGTCGCCACCGTTCTCATGCGCTCACGGGTATTCTCTTCTGCCGCGCAGTTAGTGCTTCGGCCCACGGAAACGTCAACGTCGAGCTCTGCAGAAGCGTAGCCATGTCTGTTCCTCGCCCATCTGCGAAGTCGCGCCTCCGCGGTAGGAAGTCCGCTCGTTGAGCCAGAGCGGACCAGATTTGCTCAACCTGAGTTCTTCGCGTTTTGACCCGCAATAGAAATGCGGGCGTTGGCCCTCAGGAGGCCGCATTTCAAGTCAGCCAGCACACTGGCTCTGCCAAATAGTACTCCGGGCCTGTGCCAAGGCCACATCACAATGGGCCACAGTGTTTGCCGCCTTTGAATTTTACGCCATACAGATGCTCGTCTCTCCACACAACTTCGCACCTCAGAGTACTCTTGAACCCGTCAACCGATAGGTCAAGCTCATCGGCGAAAATGTGGACCGGAGAGCTAAGGCAGGCTCCTTCGTCGCTGAGGTTTCTCACAACACATGGATGAACTCCACGAATGTCGCGAAAGCGGATCAGCGCGGGTTGATTGACTAAAAGCCGTTTTGAGGCACGACGTTCTAACATCGGGATACTCCCCCGAGGGCCGTTCATCTTTTTTCTTCCGTGCTGACTTGGAGTGGCTTTCGTGTGTGTGTGTGTGCATTTTGTACTCGGCAGCCGTCGCCGGTTCATAACGGCATGCAACGGAATGGCACTCGGGATGATGTTAAAGGCTCACATGATAGGCGCTGGCGCTATCGTCCCTCGTCACGACCACCCATGTATTTTCTCTCAAATGGGGTCGGCTACTCGCCAATTCTTCGGCAAGTCTTTGAGCTGCACGAAAAGCATCTATTTCGTGCTCAAACACGAGGCCGCCGGGATCATCGACGTTTTCTGTACCGCAAAGGTCAAAGAAGAATCGCGCCACTGAGCACCAGGGCTAGCGGGCGGCGTCATGTGGTGCTTTGAGACCCAAGCAGCCGTTGACGAGGTTGGAAACTGCCGTCACGAGCTGCGCGGGCGCGAACGGTTTCTGAAGCATTATGCTGTTGGGCACGCCCTTTACCAGCCATTCGTCAGCGGCCACGCCGGACATATAGACCACGGGGAAGCTGGGATCGACCTCACGTGCTGCGCGCGCCACCTCCCAGCCGTTGAACCTTCCCAGGAGATTGATGTCAGTCACGAGGCCGCGGTATGTAACGAGCCCCCCTTTAAGGAGAGTCACGGCCTCCTCGCCGGTCCTTGCGACAGCGGTCTCGAAGCCCCCCTCGTTCAGCACATCCTCAACAAAGCTCTGGATCGCATCGTCATCCTCGATGACCAGGATGAATGGCATTTCCGTCAAGGCTCCCCCCGCACTCGCACTTTTTCTGGATGTTACAAAGTGCACAGAAGGACAAGGTTCCAGGGCACGGGAAAATTTGGCAAGCGGTCTGTCTGATCAAGCCGGAGATTTCGTCGCCTTCGACTTTTGGCGAAGGAAGCTGACCTCCAATTCCTCGCCATTCACTCGGTCAAGCTGGCATCGGCGATAGGCAAGCCCCGTCGAGGAGAGCAGAAGAAAGAACTCCTTCAAAGCTAAACCGCCTACTCATCGGAAGCAAACGTGTCAAGGTCGTCGTGTCTGGACAAGGGATTCTCAAGCGAAACCCTCCGCGGCCGTTCTGGACTACATTGCGGCGGAAGCGATAGGCAGGCAACCTTCTTAGATTGACGGAGTGCTCGTGGCGTTCGGCGCGACGCCAGCGGCCCCAAGCCATTATAGGAAAAGTGGAGAAGACGCGCGGTCCATGAGGAGGTACCGAATTAGCGAGCAGAGGTCGCTGCAATTTGCGCCGCCAAGCTAACCTTCGCGCAAATACGGACGGAGGTTTTCGAGGAACTTGATTGCCGAAGGAGTAGACAAAGCCTCCCAGGCGACATCGTAGATCAGGCCAACTAGCTTCCCGGCCTGCGTGTCAGCCGCCGGCGACCACACTTCGAACTTGGTGTTTACCGTCGGCGTCCGACAGTCGACCTTGATAGTGATTCCGTCGAAACCGAGACTCCTTTCAATGTCGAGCAGCGCAGCCAGGATGCCATCCAGTTCGGTCCAGAATCGGGCGGCCTCATTTGGCGCAACGACTTCTCTGTGAGTGAACGGGTGCTCGAACATGCTTTCGGCTGACGTCAACTCCACGATCGTACAGTTCGGTTCAGCGGTCATACGCCTGATTTCGGCATCATTGAGGTTTGCACGAGGCGCCTTAGGTGCAACGAAGAACGTATAGACGCCCTTGTGCCACCAGCCGGATGCCATAGCTCGCGGAAGCGATCTTCACCATTGGAGCACCGAGGCGCCCATTCCATCATTAAGTTCACCCGCAACGACCGGCGCGCCTTTTATCGGCGGCTCGGATGGCCGCATCATCACGGGCCCATCACCAGAAGGCGTTCACGCGCTTGGCGCGAAAGCCGCGAGATCGCGCCGGAAGATTTTTGCTCGCCACTGCCACCGAGACCTCGACAGGACCGATACTGGCGCCGCACCCGCCAGGCCATTCCTAAACTTCACGTTGCATGTCGCTATCTTCCCTTTTGGTCGAGAAACGCTCCACGTCGCTCAAACCGTGATTTGACCATCGCGCACGATCGCGCCGTGCCACGGCGCGATCCTCGTAGCAATCGAGCTTAACGAGCTACGGCAACGCGCCGCAGAGCCTCGGCTGTGCGTGCTGTGTCGTAGGTGGGCAATGCCGTGGATCAGCGACCCAACCTTGCCCCTCTGATTAGAAATTAGTCACATCGGCGTCCGGTCGAATTACACCGTGTACCCCTTGTGCAGCCGAGATCAGATACGCATAATTCGCTCGGCCGCTTCAATCGACGCTTTCCCAAGGGAGGAGCCCGATGATCGACTTGACAGGCTACAAGCTCACATTCGATGACGAGTTCAACGCGCGGAGCATCTCGCTGACGGGCGCTGGCACAACCTGGGGCGATACGCGAGCGCAATGGCTCGGCGACGCCTTTTCAGACGTTGGGTTCGGCACCAGCTCGTTTGTCGATCCCGGCTCGGGCTATGACCCCTTCTCTGTCTCTCAGGGCGTGCTTTCGATCACCGCCGTTCCCGATCGAACGCCTTATGGAGTTCCCGGAGCCTGGGAATCCGGCTTGATCACCACACAGGGACATTTCTCCCAGACGTACGGCTACTTTGAGATCCGTGCGGATTTCTCCAACCTGCCCGGCGCATGGGAAGCGTTTTGGCTTTTGCCCGACCACCCGCTCCCTGATCCAGCTGGAGCCGGACACTGGCAGGAGCTCGATATCGTCGAGAACTATGGCGTCAATGACGCGGCCATCTTTAGCGGCATCCACACCACGGACCCGGCGCCGAACCAGAACTGGCAAGCGCTGCTCCAGGTGGCGAGCCTGATGCCGAACCCGGCCGGCTACCATACCTACGGCATGAATTGGGGGCCCAACCAGATCAGCTTCTACATTGATGGCCAGTTGATCGGGACGCGCGCGACTCCGAGCGACATGCACGGCCCGATGTATCTGATTGCGGACCTCGCTACGCAGTCGCCCGCTTCCGGCGGCGGCGTGCCGATCACTGCCTATATCGACTACATCCGCGTCTATTCTTCGGATCCAAACGCGCTCGCCGTTGTGCACGATACCGTCTCCTCGCCCGATGGATATGATCCCGGCCTCTACGGCGCCCAGGCGGCTTCGCAGACGTTTCCGCCGCCGTTGGGCTCCTCGACCGTGATCGGCACCGGACCGGACCAGTTGGTGTTGAAGATCAGCGAGGACGCTTATCTTGGTGATGCGCTATATACTGTCTCGGTCGATGGCGTGCAGATCGGCGGCACGCTCACCGCGCACGCCTCCCATGCGGCGGGACAGGACGAACTCATCACGGTGCAAGGCGATTGGGCTCAGGGCGACCACACCGTGCTGGTTCGCTTCCTCAACGACCGCTGGGACGGTACGCCACAGAGCGACCGCAACCTCTATGTCGACGGCGCGACTTACAACGGCGTCAACGATGCAGCCGGCGCGATCGGAAACGCCGTAGGACAAAGCTTTCTGTTCACGGACAAGTCACGCGGAACGACAACGCCGCCGCCCACCACGCCCTCTCCGCCGCCTCCGACGGGCTCCACGACCGTGATCGGCACCGGACCGGACCAGTTGGTGTTGAAGATCAGCGAGGACGCTTATCTCGGTGATGCGCTATATACTGTCTCGGTCGATGGCGTGCAGATCGGCGGCACGCTCACCGCGCACGCCTCCCATGCGGCGGGACAGGACGAACTCATCACGGTGCAAGGCGATTGGGCTCAGGGCGACCACACCGTGCTGGTTCGCTTCCTCAACGACCGCTGGGACGGTACGCCACAGAGCGACCGCAACCTCTATGTCGACGGCGCGACTTACAACGGCGTCAACGATGCAGCCGGCGCGATCGGAAACGCCGTAGGACAGAGCTTCCTGTTCACGGACACGTCAGGCGGAACGACAACGCCGCCGCCGACCACGCCCTCTCCGCCCACCACACCCTCTCCTCCGCCGCCGACGGGCTCCGCGACCGTGATCGGCACCGGACCGGACCAGTTGGTGTTGAAGATCAGCGAGGACGCTTATCTCGGTGATGCGCTGTATTCTATCGCGGTTGATGGCGTGCAGATCGGCGGCACGCTCACCGCGCACGCCTCCCATGCGGCGGGACAGGACGAACTCATCACGGTGCAAGGCGATTGGGCTCCGGGCGACCACACCGTGCTGGTTCACTTCCTCAACGACCGCTGGGACGGCACGCCACAAACGGATCGTAACCTTTATGTCGATCAGGCGACCTACAACGAAGCGGTGGTTCGGGGCGGAGCGATCGGAAGCGCGGTTGGACAGACCTTCATCTTCCACGACTTGCTGTGATGTTGTGGCAGCGACGCGGAACGAACCGACAAAACTGGCCGTGTTCCAACGCTTGGTCAAGGCTGCCGAGCCCGGAGTGCGCCAGTGACGGTCAGGCCAATTGAGCGTCAGCACTCATCAGCTTCGCAAGAACTCCTTCGGGCTGCTCTCATGGTGCGGGTCCGCATAATGAAAAGCGTCGTGGCCCTAATCTTCGGCATGGCAAGGCGCATTGGTATGAATCGACCGGCAACCCCAGAAGACATACAAGTCTCCCGGCGTCATAGCGATCCGTACAAATCGCTCCGGGCGCAGCTTGCTCGCAGGACTCCACTGAGTTAGCGTGTTGTCGAGCAGAAGCTTGTCAATCAAGTTGGTTACATAGAACCATCTGATCGGCCGAACACTCGATATAAGGATCAGTTCGCCATTTTCCTTACCGATGGGAACTTCTATTGGACGCGCGGAATGATGCCTTCTCTTCACTCCTCGGTCACGTGCCACAGCCCTGCCATTGAGAGGAGGCCGCGCGGCTATCTCGCGTTAGCTCCGGAAAGGAGCTGAGATCGCGCGAACATAAGCTTTGGCCGATCGATGTCCGCCTTGGGACCGAATGGCGAGCAATGCTTTGGCTGCCCTGGTCGGCAAAAAAGCCCCGAACACGAAGAACGCGGCCATCGCAAGCTTTCGAGCGGGCGCATAGGGTTCCACTAGAAGCCCCACGAGTAGCGCCGCAACGCTGGTCGATCTTCGGGCTCTCCCCGTCACGATCTCAAGGCAATATGCGCGCTCACGATAGTAGAAGGCTTGTTGAGGCTGGATCAGCTCACGCCCAGGCGCGAGCCGCCTTACAATGTCACGGAGGTGCTCTGTGCGAAGCGCGAATCGCCGCATATCACGCTCGAGCACGGGCGCCGTCGGAAGCTGCCCGAGCCGGGAGTCATTTCGGCCATGCACGCGATAGTGCCCCAGCTCTTCGGAAAGGCTTACGACATCGCCAAACAGCGGGGCAGCAAACAGAATCACCCCGTCAACTGCTTTGTCGTAGTTAACTTCGCGCAGCAGTTCGCACACGTCACGGCGAAATACATTGCCGGAAGTTGGCGGCGTCTTATACACACCGCGCCTGAGCACTTCGTCCAGCACGCGGTCACGTTCTCGAAACGTATTGAGTGAGCAAAATGGACCCAAAGGATTGCCATCGGCATCGATCAGTGTAAGCCCGAATTGTACCTTCGCAACGCGCTCGTCCAACTTGTCGAGGAGCTTCGTCAGTGAACCGGGCTTCAATTCGTCATCGGCATCGAGGAACAATATGAAGGGTGCTTGCGTGGTTCCCAATCCGTAGAGGCAAGCCCCCAGCTGCCCCCTATTCTCGATCTTGAAAGCTTTGACACCGGAGCGGGAAATTGTCTCCCACGAGTGGTCAGTTGAGCCGTCGTCTATAACGACAAGTTCGCAGGCATCGCACTTCTGATCCAAAACGCTTCTGATCGCGCGTTCGACGAACGATTCATAATTGAAGCAGGTAATGATAATAGCCAGCTTGGGAGCAGAAATAGCACCCGTTCGCGTGAGTGCATCGCTCCTGAATGGGTTGCCAAATGTACTTGTTTCAAGCGCGCCCATGAACGTGCCGGGACGCTTCTTCATAAATCTGAAGCGTTTCACGGGCCACCCGATCGATTGTAAGAAAATCGAGATTGATTTGACTGTTTTTCTTCCACTCCAGCACGGCTTGTTTGTCCTCCAGCAAGGAGCGCAGCACTACGGCAAGCCCCGCCGGATCGCCCGTCGGAACGAGGATCCCCGCTCTGCCGCCATCGAGCATTTCAGGAATTCCATCCACGTTACTCGCGACAATAGCGCAACCAGCTTCACGCGCCTCCGACAGTACCAGAGGGGCGGGATCAGCATGCGACGGAAGCACGAAAACATCTGCCCCGAGCAAAAATGGAAAAGGATTGTCTTGAGCACCCATGAAGGTGACTGCCTCAGCACACGCCATCGAGCTAACTTGCGTCAAATACTCGGCCCGGTGCGGACCATCGCCAACGATATACAAATGCGCGGTAGGGATGACCCTGTGCACCGCCTCGAACGCGGAAAAGAGGTCAGCGAGACCCTTTCTCGGATGAAGCCCGCCGACAAAAACCACTGCGGGCGATTGAAGTGAGGCGGGACTACGATCCTGCTTTTCGAGCCGTGCCGCACCGATTGTTCCATTAAGCACAACGCGGATCCGCGATTCTGGGACACCGCGTTTTCGCATTGAAGTCCCGACGGCAGCGCTTACGGCGATTACTCGTGCGCCAAGCCCCATGAGAATTGCGCTTCTCTCAAATTCGTTGTGCACGGTTGTGACCAGTGGAATCTTGAGCAGTTTGCAAATTGGCCAGGCAAGGACGGCACTCGTCATCATGTGGGCGTGTACGATGTCCGCTCGCCAATCACGCACGAGCCGATACAGCAGTGATGCGCCGTCGACGAGCTTCTTCGGTCGACGCTCAATGCACACCTGCATTATTTCCACGTTGCTCGAGGCGAGCAGCGGATCAAAATCTCCTCCGCTGCTTGCAACAGCAACCTGATGGCCCAATTTGGCCTGGGCACACGCTAAGTCCACGGCGGCATGAACATGGCCATTCAGGCGGCGCGTATGGTTGAGCAATTGCAAAATGCGCATCGAAACCTGCTTGAACCCACGTCCCGATTGAGATGAGCCTAATGTTCGGCTTGGCAATGGCAAAGCACTGTTTATAGGCTGGGAGTGCGACGTCCATTTGCATGGCCACCCGGCGCGCAAATGTGCAGCCGCCCGCGAGATGCCGGTTTGGCTGCAAGCAAAAAGCTCAAGCGGGAGAAGAAAGATACGAGTTCTGCCGCGAGCAAAGTAGTTCCGAGGTATCTTTATACCTCCAGCTGAGCGGTATCACAATGCTGAGACCGCTGGAGTACGTCCACAGAATCTGCATTTTCGCCCCAAGTTTAGGCTGTTTTGTGTACAGCAGGTGTGATCTTGTCGTGTCGATCAGGTTCCGTTAGACGATCGATCACCGCCGGGCAAAATTGCTGGCGGTCGGCGACGCACAACCAACCTCAATTCTTCTGAAGAGGCTTCGCACGCCTCGAAGGCACAACATGGAATACGCCGCAATTGGGCTGGCTATTTTCGGAGCGCTCTTGGGACTCCGCTTCCGATTCCGCGTATTGCTGCCCTTCCTTTTGCTCTTGTTGTTTGTCTCGCTCTTTGTTGCGTTCGAGCAGCGGCTCGGTAGAGGTGAAACTGTGCTGCTAATCGCAGCCGGCCAGATCATTTTGCAAGCCAGCTATGTCGTTGGACTCGCCGCTCGCCGGATTTTTCGCGCGACGCACCACAAGCTGCCTGCGACTGACAAGCTTCCAGTAACGGAAAAGTAGTTAAGTCCCGATGACGGCGGCCGGTTGAGCCAGTCCGTGGCGTGATAGCCATGATTATGATGGATGCGACGGAGCACATCCTCACGTCGCAACGACCAGCAGCGAGTAGCCGCCAAGCAACCGGACTGCAAGATCAGGTTCAGCCGCAAAGAGCAACCGGCGCGGCAAGCGCATCAGACGACTGGTCCAGGCTTGATTTGGCAATTCCAGGCGGCTGGCCGTATAGCAATGGTCTACAATCGTGTAACCGCAATCCTCAAGGGTCGCCAGCGCAGACTGTTTGAAGAAATAATGAATGTGGCCCACGTTTCTTCTGAGTTCAGCAATCGGCCACGCTCGCAGAATGGATTGCGCGGATAAATCCAAAGGGATGTGAAAGACCTTGAACGTGCCAAAAGGTCGCAATCGCTTAATGAACGAAATGTAGTCCTCCACATGCTCTATGACATCAATGATAAGCACAACGTCGAATTGCAAGTTGGGTTCGTCCAGCAAGTCCTTTAGGTAGAACTGCGTGTGATGCGTCGCTTTCGGTGCTGCCCGCCGAAATGCATCAGGTGAGACTTCGTAGCCTGACAAGCGCGCTGTAGGAAACGTTCTTTCTAGATTCAACAGAATCTCACCGGTCCCGCACCCGATTTCGCATATATGCTCGTGCGGTAGATTGTTTCTTTTCATTATGTGCTCGATTTGACTGGCCTTCCAAGGCGCATCTTCCTCATGCCACGTAGGGTTGTTTTTGCCATAGCTGTCCCCTTCGTATAGCTCTTTCATTGAGAAGATCCCTTCTTGCTTAAACTGTCGCGCATCAAATTCGGCAGATGAAGCAGGGCCGCATCTTAAAAGACAAAAGCTCAATCAACGCGAAGCCGGTATCGATCGACCGAGCTGCGCAAACTGTCCGCCAGCTGAGTATACAGTACCTTGGCGTCATAGTGCGTTCGTACGGTCTCGATGGCGGCCCGACCAAGGAATTGACGATTTTTCCAGGCATCAAGGATGGCCGCTGCCAATGCCTTCACATCGCCGACAGGGAACAGAAGGCCATCGACACCAGGCGTCACAAGCTGCTCGAATGCCCTGATCCGGCTGAGAACCACCGCCGCGCCACAAGCCATCGCTTCTAGTACTGCGAGAGCGACCGCCTCGTTAGCTGAGGGCATCGCATAAACTCCGCAATTCCGAAGAAACTCGCGCACGTCAGATCGACCGACAAACCCGCGAAATCGAACTCTGTCGGACAATCCGAGACTTACAACAAGCCTATCCAAAACGTCTCTATCCGGCCCTGTGCCCACGATATCCAAGGTCCATTCGTCTGGCAGTTCGGCTAAAGCCCGAATGAGATCGCTGGTTCGCTTTTGCCTGTTCGTCAACCGCGCAATTGTCAGGATAGTCTTCCCCCGCGTTGCGGCGGCGTCAGGAAAGAATTGGGCGACGTCACACCCATTCGGCTGCAGTCGGGATCGACCACCATAATGCCTAACGACGTCGCATTCGCATTCGGTCTGGCTGTAGCAAAGCGCTGCACTCGAAAACGCCCCGCGCTTGAAGAGCTTTACAACACGGTCCGGCAGCCCGCCGTGATCTGCACCGACGACCGGCACATCGACTCGACCTACCAGATGATCGAACCTTCCACTCCAGTACTCTTGAACGTACAGAAGATCGATCTCGTCTTCTCTCAAGGCTTGGTTAAGGGATTGCATAAAGGCGATCGTGTTCAGCCGTTCCTCGGCATAAAGAGACCAACGCGTGCGGCGGATCAGCCGCTTCACCCATATGCGCTCGATCAGATTGTACCAATCGTCAAGCCGCAAAAACCGGACGGCTATGCCGAGATCCGTGTCATACCTCCCGGCCTCGCGGAGTGACGGAATGTAGAGCAATGGAGTGATGCCATTTTGCTTCAAACCGCGCGCGTAGTACCACGCCCAGTCGTTTCGGTAGCTCGCGAGATAGCTCGATCGCGTCTGATGCAGGACCCAACCGAAGAACCCTTCGAACGAGCTGCAACTAAGCAGCATTGCTACTTTGATGGATTCGCCTTCGGCCATGGGTTCAACTACCGGCATGGCGGATGCACCCCACATGCGTCGGCAGCGCTCGATTCATCCCAACACGATCCTACTCATCGGCTACCGCGAATTGGCAGAAGGGCGAGCACGCGATCAAGCGTTGCCGGCCGGACTCGTTCGCGATCCATTTCGATCGCCCCCCGCCCCCGCGCGCACGTACCAGCCATCCCATTGAGAAAACTCTTTGAAAACCCGTGTATACCCGTGTCTTGTCAAAATCGCATCAATTGCCGCCTCGGTCTTCCTGTTCTGTTCGACCGAGATAAGATCTATCGCATACCGTGAGAAGTCGAAGGCACGTAGAATGTCGTATTCGCTGCCTTCGGTGTCGATAGACATGTAATCGATCTTCGCCGGCGCGTCATGATCGATAAGAAGCTGATTGAGGGTCACAGTCTCGACTTGTATTTCCTGACCCCCTGATCGCACTTCTGCAAAATGATCGCCACCAGCGAACTCGGCGACGCCGCTCAGCTCCGGATCAACCGAGTCCGTAATCAGGAATTTCACCTTCGTACCCGAGCTCGAGCTGACACATCGTCGGTCGATGCTCGAGCTGCGATTTTGCATAAGCGCCAAATGCCAGAGCGGATTTGGCTCAGCTACAATTCCCTTCCAGCCAAACTTTTTCTCCAACAGCCAGGTGTTGCTATTCAAAATTCCATTGGTTGCTCCAAACTCGACAAAAAAGCCTCCGCGCCTCTCGCCAAGCTCGTACCCCACCCAGAGGTCCTGGAGTATCTGTGATCGGGATTGATGGCGATTCACAAAGCAATACGCCAAAAACCGAATCTCCTCCATTCGGCTAAAGCGCTCGACCTCAATACGTTGCAGGCGGATCGCATTAAACATCATCCTACGGAGCGAAGGACTTTTCGCCGCCCGACTAGCAAGCGACGCAAGTGCCGAAAGGCCGCGCTTCGCAAAAACTGTCATCGTCTTGCTCTAAAAACAATTCGCTCAAACAACTCGTCTTCAACATCGACCAAGGACATTAGCGCAACTCTCATCAACGTCACCCAGAGTGGTCGACCTCGAATTGGCACGCAAAATGCTACAAGGGATCAGTTCATATGGGCAACAGCTAATTTTGGAACCTTGTAGTGCAGATCATAACTGCAGGCGTTCGGTGTTTTAAATCGAGGTAGTCGTCACCAGTTTGGAGTTTTCGATTATGAGTCCACAGGAACTTGCTGAGTGCATCAGCGCTTCCGGTGCGATCGATCTGATTTCGACTGATGTCTTCGATACGCTTCTGTTGCGAACAACGAGATCTGCTCGCTCACGCATTAGGCAAGCTGAACATTTATTCAGCAGATCTCTTGCCTCGCGCGGGTGGCAGATTGAGCCATCGTTGCTGATCACCGCTCGAGCTGAAGCGGAACGACTGGCATTCAGGGCCCTCGAAGCCGGCAGATCCGGCGAGGTCCGATTGACGGACGTCATCGGACGCCAACTCAAACTGCTAGGCCTTCCAGCCTCAGAGATCGCGACGAGATTGGCGATCGAGCTGGACGTCGAGAAAAAGTCACTTGTCCCAAACCGCTACTTGGCCAACGTCCTGCTCGCGAACCGTCATGCTGGTCGCCGTATCGTTGCCGTCAGCGACACGATGCTATCGGCCGAAGATGTGCGCGAACTTATTCATCACTTTTACGTCCCGGATCTCATCGGCCAGATCTACACTAGTAGCGATTGTGCACGTACGAAGCGGCGCGGCGATTTGTTTCCATATGTTGCGGAGGCGGAAAGCGTGTCGCTGGGTCGCATCCTGCATATCGGCGATGACGTCCGCGCCGATCTTAAGAATGCGTCGGTGCACGGCATCACTGCCGTTCATACGCCACGTCCGATTTGGCTGAGCCATCTTCGCAAGGCAAACGGAGCCTTGGCCCTGATGAGGAGCGCTCTCTCGTCCAGGACGCAATTTGCTAAACGGCCGCCGGCGCCTCTGGAAAATGCCCATGCGTTTGGACGTTTCGTCCTCGGACCAATCGTTACGCAATTTTGCGTGCGGATTTGGCTTTATGCCGCCGAAGTTGAGACACACGACAGATCTGCGTTGCTGTTTTGCGCCAGAGGGGGCGTCGGAATTAGGGAAGCATTCGAGCGGGTCCTCGCAAGACTTTCTCTTCCCCTGGGAATGCGGCGGGGCAACTTCATGGTTTCGCGACTAGTCGCCGCGCGGGCCGCGATTCTAACGCGCAGTTCTGCCGCGGTTGAGGAACTTTCCCGCGAATTCCGCGGTCGCTCGTTTTCAGACGTAGCGAGCGCAATCGGCGGACGGCGGTATAGCCTTCCAGACCGGTGGAATGAGCCGTTTGCCGCGGGGGACTTTCTCGACATGCTTTTTCACAGTTCCGGTGAAGCGGTGTTGTCGGACATTCGGCAGCAGAATGCACGGTTCGAGCGCCATTTTTCAAAGCTTCGGAACGATACCTCGCGGATCCTACTTTGCGACACAGGCCTTTACGGCAGCACTCAACGCCTGATGGCGAGCGCTTTCCCCGCACTCAGTATCGAAACTATTCAATTCGCCCGGGCGAATTACAAAGGACATGGGGAGGAGCATTTCCCAAAAGTCGCGGGCCTATTGGTAGAGCGAAATTGCTATAGCCCTCTCGACATACACTCATGCGTCCTGCGGTATTGGCATCTCATCGAGAGCTTGTTTGAGCCGGCGATTCCTTCGGTTCGCTCGTTCGTCGAAGACGGGGAGGACGACGTCGCGGCCAATTGCGGCGACATCCGCTACGGATTCATTGATCCAGGCCACAGAAATGACCTTCTCTCAGGAGCACTTGGTTACGTCGATGAGCTTTCGATTGAAGGCGCAGTCAAAGCATCGATAGACACCGAGTTAGCCTGGGTTCGCCTTAAGAAGGCCATCACGCGCCCCACTGCGGAAGTTTTGCATTGCCTCGACCTTCCTGACCGCTCGGTTGATTTTGGCCGGCCGGATGTCCTGAACGTGTTTCGCCCACACCAGGCTAGGCCGACCTTGAGCAGATTAGCATCGCTCCGAGCTGAACTGTGGCGCGAAGGTGCGATAGCGCGGGAATTCCCCGTACTGAAGCATGCTCTCCTCCCTATGCTCGATTCCATGCACTCAGTGCGAGCCGTGATAGCGCGCTAATAGTACGGGCTGCCACCAACTGAGGAACGATCCCGCGAGTCTGCAGCATCGATTTGGCCAAAACAGGATCTGGTGACGAAGGACGTCATGGGAGCTTCCGGTACAATCAGGGTTAGCGCGCAATGAGTGTGGAACCGATCGGAGTGCTAACCGTCCTGCTCGGTTTGCTTTGCCTGCCTCTCGGCCAGCGAGCCACATTCAGCGTGCTCATCTGCACAACCCTATTCGGAGCTGCCGCCGCCATTCTCGTCGGCAGTGCGAACATACAACCAGCTCACCTGTTTCTGGTTTTTGTGCTTGCAACGGTGCTTTCCCAGCGGCACGTGGCCGCGGCGGCAATCAGATCCGTGAGCTTCGGCCAGCCCGGCTTTTGGCTGTTATGCTTGGTTGTTTATGGAGTTGGCTCAGCCGTCCTGCTTCCGCGGCTGCTGGCTGGGGGAACGCAGATTGTTCCATTGGGAGCGTCGGAATATGCCAACACCGGGTCAACGGTCCCTCTTGGCCCGGTGTCAAGCAATTTTACGCAATCCATTTACATGATAGCCAATCTCACCTGTTTTGGAATGACAGTTGCGATCGGTTCGAGCCTTGGCGGCTTTCGGACCATTGTCACCGCGCTAGTGAGCTACTCTGCGGGCAACGTCCTGCTAGCGATGCTGGACATCGGCACATACGCTACCGGGACGCAGGCTCTCCTCAGTTTCATGCGTAATGCTCGGTACACCATGCACTTCGACGATGAGCTGAATGGCGCAAAGCGCATCGTCGGTTCTTACCCGGAAGCATCCGCCTTTGCGCGCGCGACACTGGGTGCCCTCGCATTCACGGGTACGCTCTTTCTCTTCGGCAGGAACGCCACCTTGACCGGCCTTTTGGCTGCCGCCTCGTTCGCTCTCGTCATTCTATCCACGTCTTCTACCGGGCTCGCGAGCGCTCCGTTGGTGCTCTTGTTCCTATATATCTCAATGCTGCAGCGTACTGGCTTTGACTCCGCTCGCCCTTTCAGTTCAGCAGCGGCACTATGCGCCCCTGTCCTTCTGATCACACTGATCCTTGCTGTACTTCTCGATGAGAGAGCCTCGGAAATCGTGCAGCGCTATGCGGACACGCTTATCCTCAACAAGTCGTCTTCGACTTCGGCCATCGAGCGCAGCTCCTGGAACAGCTATGCGATGCAGAACTTCTTTGATTCTCTTGGATTGGGTGTCGGGTTGGGGACCGTACGCACGTCGAGTCTTCCGATCGCACTCCTCTCGAACGTCGGAATCCCCGGAACGACATTCTACTTGCTTTTCGTGACGACGGCGCTTTTCGGGCAACGAAATGCGCCCCATACGTTTGAGGCGGATGCCTGCATTGCAGCCCGGACCGCCTGCCTGGCGCTCATGATAGGAGACACCTTAGCCGCTCCCACGGTGGAGCAAGGCCTACTGTTTTACGCTCTTGCCGGGCTTGCGTGCTCCTCCCCTCGTGACCAGCTTGCACCCGTCCTGCTCGCGCCCTCCCCCGCATCAGGAGCGAACGCATGAGCTCGTCCGCCAACTTCGGCATAAATGGCCGGTTCTTGACTCAACCGCTGACTGGAGTTCAGCGGTACGCCCATAATGTCAGCGCCGCCATGAGTAGATCACTCGCCGCGCGGGGCAAAGAAGCCGCGATCATTGCCCCAGCTGATGCCGCCGATCCGGGATTCCAGTCTATCCCCCTCATAACCGCCGGGCCGCTTGCTGGGCATCTCTGGGAGCAGATAGTGCTTCCGGCGCGATGGCCGGACCGACTCCTCAATCTTTGCAACACCGCGCCAGCGATCAAGTCCGATCAGGTGGTATGTATTCACGACGCGAACGTCTTTGTAGCGCCGCGGAGCTATCGCTCACTGTTCCGCACGACGTACCGAACCCTGCAGCCGTTGCTGGCCAAGCGTGCTGCCAGGATTGCGACTGTCTCAGCCGCCTCGGCCCGCCAAATTGCTTGTCACCTTCCTGTGCGCGCCGCCGACATTGCGGTCCTTCCAAATGGCCACGAACACGCACTGACTTGGGAGCCAACTCGCGCCCACATCGCCCCCTCAGCCGTGCCCGATGGACGTTTTGCATTGGCGCTGGGGTCGCGTGCTTCCCACAAAAATCTGCAGCTCGTTCTCAGAATCGCACCGGAACTTGCTGCCATGAATCTCAGCATAATCATCGCAGGAGGAGGCGCGGATATTTACGCTCCCGAGAGCCTGACCGGCGCGCAAGGGGTAAAACTGCTTGGCTACGTTACGGACGACGATCTCGCGTACCTGATGGAACGAGCGTTGTGCTTGCTCTTTCCGTCGTGGACCGAGGGGTTTGGGCTTCCCATCATTGAAGCGATGGCCCGTGGATGTCCGGTCATTTCGTCCAACCGCGCCAGCATGCCTGAAGTGTGTGGCGATGCAGCCCTGCTTGCCGCGCCCGACGATCCTGCCGAATGGGTTCGACAGGTTCGACAGCTCGCAAGTTCGACGGAGCAAAGAACTGAACTTGTCGGAAGAGGACGCGAGCGGCTCCGACATTTCTCATGGGAGAGTACCGCCGCCGGCTATCTCGAACTTATGCACGAACCCAGACGCGCCTTGAGTGCACCTACAGTGAAAGCCCTGCCCCTACCGAGCATAGCCGTCGTCGTCGCAACGCGAGGCCGCCCTGAAATCGTCACCGCCACCCTTACGCACCTGCTTCGTAATCAGACCCTGCAGCCCAAGTCCATTGTCGTCTCAGGCGTCCTGCCGGAGGACGCCGGCGAAGCGGCGAATCTACCGGGCGTTCGAGTTGTCCTCGGTCCTCCTGGATTGCCGGCTCAGCGAAATACCGCCCTCGCCGCCCTGGGCAATGCCGCTGAGGTTGTGGCCTTCTTTGACGATGATTTTGTCGCCGATCCGGACTGGCTGGCGGCTGCCGCCATGATTTTCCGCGACGAGCCGGATGTCATCGGACTTACGGGCTATCTACTTGCTGATGGCATTCACGGGCCGGGACTAAGCTTTGACGAAGCGCGGAGCATCCTTGCAGCAAATAACAGCCCGCAAGGCTCGATGTGGATTGAACCGTTTAGTCCCTATGGCTGCAACATGGCTTTTCGTGCCGCGGCGATCGGCGAAACGAGGTTCGACGAGCGCCTTGTACTTTACGGCTGGCAGGAAGACAGGGACTTCGGCGCGGCGCTCGCAAAGCACGGGGGACGCCTGATCAAATCTGCGCATGCTCGCGGTGTTCACATGGGTGTCAAGGGCGGGAGGGTCGCGGGAGACAAACTAGGTTATTCCCAGGTGGTCAATCCGATCTACCTGTTGCGCAAAGGCACGATGACTGCCCGTCAGGCAGCGAGCCATATCTTTAGGAATGTCGCCAGCAATCTCGCACGTTTTTTGAAGCCCGAACCGTTTATCGATCGTCGAGGTCGGTTGCGAGGAAACATTCGCGGCCTCTCTGACGTACTGCGAGGACGCATTGAGCCGGAACGTGCGACGACGATCATGGGCACTGGTGACAAGATGAGGTCAGTCACACAAGTACCCCTCTCAGCGAAAGGCAATGGTGATGGGACTGCAGGTTTGTGATGCGGGTCGGTCCGCAACCTTCCGCAGTAATGCGGCTGCGTTAGCGGGTCCGCAACACAATATAGTCATGAAAGGCTAGGCGGCGCTCGTGCTGACTCGCAAGACCATCTTGGGGGCTGTGTGGACGGTCTCGTCCAGGTTGTCAGGCCGACTCATCGACTTCTTTACTCTTCTTGTTCTGGCTCGGCTTCTGACGCCTGGCGACTTTGGGCTTACGGCGATCGCCGCTACGTTGATTACGATCGCGGATATGGTGCTCGAGGTACCAACGCTCCAAGCCCTTACGCGATTGCCCCATGTGAAAAAGTCCCATCTGGATACAGCATTTACCCTGAGCATGATCAGGGGCGTTATACTGGGCTCGGTGCTGTTGCTCACCGCATGGCCGTTTGCACATCTTTACAATGATCCCCGGCTCGTCGCGCTGATTCTGGCGAGCGGGATCGGACCCTTAGCACGCAGCCTCTACAGCCCGGGCATGGTTGAATACGTCCGCAGCATGAGTTTCAGGCAGGTGTTCCTTGCTGAGATCGCCGGCAAGCTGATCGCTGCCGCAACCGCGATCGCCCTGGTGTCACTCGGAGCTGGTTATTGGGCGATCGTGGCCAGCGGCATCTCTGCGGCCTTAGGGGCCACATCGATGTCATACGTGTTGGCACCCTATAGGCCGCGCCTGACGCTCTCCGAGTTTCGGGAATTCTCGGCTTTTCTCGGCTGGCTCAGCGGCGCGCAGATCCTAATTGCCTTAAGCTGGCAATTTGATCGCATCCTCCTCGGGTTCTCATTAAGCAAAGCCGCACTCGGTCAATACACGATCGCCAGCGACCTCTCGGTCATGCCCACTCAAAGCCTGATTGGCCCGGCCATGCAGCCTCTCATGGCGGCATTGGCGCAGATCAATCCAAGCACGGACCGACTGCGCAAGGCGTATTCGAAGGCATCCCGCTTCACCATGCTCCTTGCGGCGCCAGCCTGCATCGGCATGTCTCTGGCATCTGATCTGATCGCCGAGGTCCTGTTGGGTCCGCAATGGCACGATGCCGGCCTCTATCTGCGGTGGCTTGCTCTCTCGACCGTCCTTAGCGCCTTCTATCAGCCTCTGCATTCTCTGGCGCTCGCGACCAACCAGACCAGTTTGGTGTTTCGGCTGACCTTGGTTGAACTGTGTTCAAGGGTCGTTCTAATGTCTCTCGGTCTGTATTTTTACTCGCTGATCGGGGTCATCGCCGCGCGCGGCCTGGTCTCCTTCATCTTGTTTGTCCTCTCGCTTCGCGCCGCCCGACAACTTGTCGGCACCAGTGCGGTTTCGGAATTAGCCAAGCTCTGGCAAGTGGCCGCTGCATGCGCAGTCATGACCGTTTTGGTTATCGTCTTGAGACACACGCTTATTTGGACACGGATCCCGGCTCTGTTGGAGCTGGGGACGGTCTCGCTATTTGGCGCCGCAGTCTATGTGGCTTCGCTGTACGGCTTTGGAATCCGACTCACAAAGAGTTTGAAGGCCGTGTGATCCATGACCGGAATTAGCGCATCTGCTAGTGATATCCGCGGCCACCATCAATCGGAGCCTGTCCTATGAATGGCCGTATGTTTGCAGGCGGAGGCGCCCTCCTCGCCTTGAGTGTTTCGCTCCGTTGTGTATTCGCAGCCGAGCCGTCACGGTCATGCGAACTCCGCCCCGTGTTGCTCGAAGAGTTCGACGAGCTCCGTGTGTCGGCCGACCGCATCGGCCCCGCACGGTGGACGGCGCACACGCCGTGGGCTGGCGATTTTGGCGACGCTGCATTCGCAAACCCCGGACCAAAGGGGCCGTTCAAGGTTGAGAATGGAATTCTTTCCATCACCGCTTCGAAGGATAAAAACGGCCGCTGGACGTCAGGACTTTTGGCCGCCGCCGATGCGTCTGGCGCAGGGACCGGAACACGCTACGGCTATTTCGAGGCACGGATGAAGATGCCTGCAGGCCGCGGCACTTGGCCGGCATTCTGGCTTGCAGCCTTGAAGCCGGCAGCGATGACCGAGGGCAATGTCGAAATCGACGTCATCGAATACTACGGGCAATTTCCGTCTGCTTATCAAGCCGCGACGCACATCTGGTACAAGGATCCACAGAAGACGCGCGGCGAGGCTCAGAAGATCGATATACTTGCCGATACTCTCTTTAACGAGTTCCACACCTTCGGCGTCGATATCTCGCCGCAGGCTATTGTGTTCTTCTTGGATCGCAAGCCGGTATGGACGCAGCCAACTCCTCCCGAACTCGACGGCCCGCTCTATCCTCTTGTGAATCTTGCGCTCGGTGGAGGGTGGCCGATCGACCGGACCCCCAATCCCTCCACGCTGCTCATCGACTATGTTCACGTATTCGCACGCGACGCAGGCCCACCGGAGGGCTGCCCTCCGGGTCCCGCTATGCTGCCCCCCTGAGTTCTACGAGTTCTTCGCGACGGCGAGCAGCCGATTTATCTTGCTTGCATGAGATGACGTCATGAAAGTTGCCATCGTACACTATTGGCTCGTTGGAATGCGCGGCGGCGAGAAAGTCGTTGAAGCGCTATGCGAAATGTATCCGGGCGCAGACATCTATACACACGTTTATGTTCCGGAGATGGTCTCGGAGACAATTCGCAAGCACCACGTTGCCTCGACATTCATAAATAGGCTTCCTCGCGCGCGCCGAATGTACAAGACCTACCTGCCTCTGATGCCGATGGCGCTGGAGCAGCTCGATCTGCGGACATATGACCTGATCATCAGCAGCGAGTCGGGGCCGGCGAAGGGCGTCATAGCGCCGCCCGGCGCGTTACACGTCTGCTATTGTCACACACCCATGCGCTACATCTGGAACATGTTCCACGACTATCAGCAGAGCGCAGGTTTCCTCACCCGTTTGGCGATTCCGCCCCTTGCGAATTATTTGAGGCTTTGGGACGTCTCGTCAGCCGCCCGCGTCGACAGCTTCGTTGCAAATTCCGCAACGGTTGCAGCGCGTATCCGTCGCTACTATGGCAAGGATGCCACCATTATCCACCCTCCCATCGATACCCAGGCGTTCTCACCGGTGCCATGCTCCGAAGTGGCGGACTATTACCTGATGGCCGGCGAGCTCGTCTCCTATAAGCGGCCCGATCTTGCGGTACGCGCCTTTAATGAATTGAAGCTGAACTTGGTCGTAATAGGCGGCGGCGAAATGCTTGCTGAAGTCCGCCGCCTTGCCGGACCGACAGTCTCAGTACTCGGACCGCAGCCGTTTGCGATCCTTAAGCATCACTACGCTCGCTGCCGCGCGTTGATTTTTCCCGGTGAGGAGGATTTCGGAATGGTTCCCGTCGAAGCCATGGCGAGCGGCCGTCCCGTTGTTGCGTTTGGACGCGGAGGCGCGACGGAAACTGTCGCAAGAGATCTGACCGGCGTTTTCTTCGATGAGCAAACCGTCGATGCGATCGCGGATGCCGTTAGTCGACTTTCTGCCATGGAATTCGACTCCGACGCCATCATTGCTCACGCCGAGCATTTCAACCAGGAGCAATTCGTCCGGAAGATGCGAGCCCATATCGATACCCTCCTCACGCGGCGCGATCCACAAAACCTGCGGAATCAATCCTCGTTTCGCCGCCAGTGGGCCGCCACCTGAGGGACAGCCGCACCATCGTAGGCGTCATCGGCCTGTTTGGACCCGCCTTAGGGTGCAACCGCGTTTTGCCGGGACTCATTGGGAGGCATGGGTTCTCGGCGACCGGCGCCGCGTTAATCAAGCAACAGGCAAACGCTGCACTTTCTTTGTGCTCCGAACGCGTGAGTTGATCAGCAATACTGGCTTGTACAGAGCTGCCCCTAGATGGGCTTGTATTCGGCCTTATTTCAGGAAGCAGATCTCATTTGAAGACGTGATCTAGAAGACTGATTTGATTAAGTGAGGGCAGCAGCGCGATGAACATTGCCGGCGACCTTCGGCCCCTCGTTAGCTTGGCAGACAGTGGCTTGGATGCCCAGACAAAGTCGTTGCTCCAATTGCGTGACTTCCTCCGTCGCGAGTGGCGTCTCATCGCTTTCGTGACGATTTTGTCATCAGCGCTTGGAGCCACTTATGTCGGATTCGCCCCGCGCAAATTCACTGCGCAGACGGACATGTTCGTAGACACCAAAGGTATCACGGCGCCCCAGTCTGAAACCTCACAGGAGACCCGTGGTGTCGACGACTCGATCGTCGAAAGCGAGATTGAAACCACAAAATCGGAAAAGGTCGGCAAGTCCGTCATACGCCGGTTGCATCTCACCGAGGACCTTGAATTTGTCGGATCTGGCCACGGACTCTTCGGCCGCGCTGCCGGACTATTTGGACTGGCTAAGAAGTCTGATGAGCGCCTCTCCTCTGCCGAGCTGGAGCGTCGAGCACTTGCAACCCTCAATGACAATCTACGTGTTACGAGGTTGGGCCGCAGTTATGTCGAACAGATAGCCTATACTTCCTTGGATCCAGACAAGGCTGCGCGAATTGCAAACGCATTCGCCGAGGCTTACATAGAATATCGGCTGCAGGCCAAGTATGAGGCCACGCGTCGCGCGAGCGCTTGGCTGGAAGAACGGATCAGCGAGCTTCGCCAGCAGGCAAGCAACGCCTACAAGGCGGTTCAAGATTTCAAGGCCGAGAATGGCATCATCATCGGAGTAGAAGGGAAGCTCGCGAGCGAGGTTGAGCTTGACCAACTGGGCGTGGCGCTCGCAAAAGCCCGCGCCGATACGAGCCAAGCGCGGGCCAAGCTGGATCGGATACAGCTCATACTTGAACAGCGCCCGGAGAAAGAGAACTTCGCCATTCCCGATCCGGTTGTTACGGACGCTCTTAACAGCCAAGTCATCACCAAGCTTCGGCAGAAATTCCTTGAGAATCAAAACAGGCAAGCCGAATGGGGTGTCCGGTACGGACCCGACCACGAGGCAGTGAAGAATCTGCGTTCGGAAATGGCGGCGCTGCAACGTTCGATTTGGGACGAAATTTCGCGTATCGCGGAGAGCTATAAGAGCGAGCTGCAGATCGCGAAGTCCCAGGAAGAGGCCATAGATAAGCGAATGCTCGAGATCTTCCAACAGTCTGGATCAACACGGCAGGCGCAGGTCAGGCTCCGCGAACTGGAGACTGGAGCAAATACCTATCGCGGAATTTACGAAGCTTTCTTGTCACGGTTTACGCAGTCGGTTCAACAGCAATCATTCCCGTCGACGGAGGCTCGCGTAGTTACCGAGGCCTCGGCTCCGAGTAAGCCGAGCTCGCCAAAGGTAGGAATCACTTTGGCTTTCGCCGTGATGTGCGGATTGGGGCTTGGCGCGCTGAGTGCCATAGCCCGCGAGCAGTTCATGCATCGTCGGGTGCATACGCGTGATCAGCTTGAAACGCTGTTGGGGACGAGCTGCCTCGCCGCTTTTCCTCAGCTATCCAGACTCAAAGCTAGATTGCGCGGTAGGTCCTCAGCGTTTCGCCAAATCAACGAGGCGCCTCCTTTCTCGGCTACCGCTGAGGCGCTACGCTATATCAAGGTTGCGATTGACCTTTATCCCGGCGAGGCCAAGGTCATCGGCATCACTTCAGCGCTCCCCGGCGAGGGCAAGACAACGGTCGCGGCTGCGGTTGCAGCTTTCCTGGCAAAGACCGGGGCGCGCACACTCGTCATTGACTCCGACCTGCGCAGTCCTGCTCTGTCGCAAACGCTTGGTTATATCGATGAACGCGGGTTGCAGAAGATGGCCGCAGAGGGCTTGGCATTGGCCGACGTCGTCATCCCTGATCCCAACTTCAAATTCGACGTAATACCGTCCCCTGCTACCGCGAGGCCCTCGAACAGCTCCGACGTTCTCAGTGCGCCTTCGATCAGGAAAGAACTGGAAAGGGCCCGCCAAGACTACGACTATATCCTATGCGATCTGCCGCCGATCCTACCGATCGTTGACGTAAAGGCCGTCGCGGGACTGTTCGACGCGTTTATCATGGTGGTGGAATGGGGTAACTCGACCGATGAGGTCCTCAAAGCCGTTCGTTCATCGCCTCTGCTTTCGGAGCGACTGGTTGGCGCGGTCCTGAACAAGACCGACGAGAACTTCATGCGTCGCTTTGAGGGCTATTCCGATCGGCGGTACGCCTACTACACGAAATAGCCCACAGCGCCGAAACGTTGGTCACAACCTCAAGCTAAAAAAAGGCGCGGCTGCTGCTAAAACTTTAACCTTGCGTTAACCGATCGGTAGCCGCAAGCTTCGCATTGCACAACACGAGGAAGAACATCTCAAGCTGTCTATTTTCAAGAGTTCATAAGTTCTGCTTGATGGAGTACCGCAATGGCCGATTTGGTCGATACTCGCGGAAAGCTGTCTTTTATCGTCGAGACGCCTCATCCGGCGGAAACGGTGAAGTGCCCCACAGGTTCAGCAACGAAGAGAGTGCTGGACGTTATACTAGCAATTTTCGGTGTGCTGCTGTTATCCCCCCTATTCTTGATCTGCTACACAGCCACAGTACTTTCTTCGCCAGGTCCAGCACTTTTCCGCCACCGGCGAGTCGGTTTCAATGGCGAGACTTTCGCTTGCTTAAAATTTCGCACTATGGTCCCGGATGCGGCCGAACGACTGCAGCGATTATTGGACTCTGATGCTGCCGCCGCTGCTGAATGGAACGCCGCTCGCAAACTGCGTTGCGATCCTCGGGTAACGGCCATCGGCGCATTGATGCGGAAATCCAGCCTCGACGAATTACCCCAATTGTTTAACGTTTTACGCGGCGATATGAGCATCGTCGGACCGCGGCCAGTGACCGAAGAAGAACTGGTTCGCTATGAGCACAATGTCGGTGCCTATCTTTCATGCCGGCCAGGTATTACCGGACTCTGGCAAGTGAGCGGTCGCAGTACCACCACGTATAGTAGGCGCGTGGCGTGTGACACCTATTACGCCAGAAACTGGTCCATAGTACTCGACACCAAGATCATGCTCGCAACAATACCGGCCTTGTTCGAGGATGGAGCTTACTGACTCCGCGCTTCGAACGGTATTCGATGGGACTGGATGAGGATCGGAGAACAGATGAGCGCATATCCTCCAACCTCTATAGATCCGGCGATCTTCGAAGCCGTTTGCGCTCAATGCGAAACTCTGGCCGTCACATTTCAACGCGCCGAGGGTGCGCTCGATAGCGCGCCAGTCTTTTGCAGCAACTGCGGCCGTTTGCGCGGTCTAATGGGAAGCATCAGAAAAATGGCTCATGAATCTGCGGCTCCCCACTCTTCTGGTCTTCTGAACCAGCCCTAGCTGGAGCTCTCAGCCGATCGGCGCTGAAGTGCGGCTTCCGCCTTCAAGGTCGAATCCCGAGCCGTCGGTTGATAGTCAAAGCTGCCTTGGCGTCCGATGGTCTCAATTCCGAATTTAGCGAGGACATCCATCGCGTGCTTGGCGTTCTCATCAGCGTTCTCAGTGTAAATCGGATAGGCGTTAGAAAGCAGGTGAGAGCCCTCCAGGCGAAGGTCACCCGAAAACAGTCGATTGGCTTTTGTATGCTCTCTGAAGTCGCGGTCCGCCGCGCCAGCGTCCTGAGCAACATGCTCAGCATTGAGTTCTACTGAGAAGAATTCGCGTCCGCCGCACTTGCCGTAGAAATCGGAGTGCATCGTGAGGCGTTTCCACGCGCCCTTGCTCGAAAAGTTATACAAGATCGATTGCTTGAATCCGCGTTGACCCGAATAGCTGTAAAAGAGGCTCATCAATGTAACCGTTTTAAGCTCTCGTTGCGCCTCTAGACCGCATAGGGCCTGAATCTGAAATAGAGGGATGGTCGACACCAGACGCCCCCCGACAATCCGGCGGTCCCCCACGGCTATCGAAAACCTTCCATCATGTCTCTCAAGACGGCCCATCTTCACGCCCAAGAGAAAGCGCGCGCCCTGAGCCTCGAGCCGCTCCCTTGCCTTGTGATAGAGATATGAAAACCCCTCCCGCGGTCGAGCGAGTTGTTGATTGGGCGGCGACGGGGGAGCTGGCGAAACGCATCGCCGAAGGAGGTTGCGGAGACGTGCGTGCTCCCGGATCCAGAGCATCCTCTTCTCCGCAAACTTGGCGTCCACTTTGTCGGCTGGAAAACCATAAAATCGATCCAGATAGTAACCCAGCCCCGAGCGCATCAACATCCTCGAGCCGATCCAGAAGGTCGCGAAGTCTTCCGCGCTGCGTATGCGACGACGAGACAGACGGGCCACGATAACGGAACCAAAAATCAAAATCCATTCGAGCGGACCAGCTCGCAACAGGTCATCTGCGACGGACAGCGGGTAGCGAGTCACAAATCCCTGTGGTGTCAGACGGCCCCACGATGGGCTAATCGGGATATAGAGCGACAGCAGTTCCGGAAAGTGCGTCAACAGAGGCGAGTCGTCCTGGAAGATGAAGCTACCCACATCGAAGGTATATTCTCCGAGGCTGCAGTCGATGTGATTGCCGCCGAGCCAAGAGTACTCATCGATGACCAGCACGCTCCGTGCGCCCTGGCGCTGCAAAATTGAGGCAGCAACCAGGCCGCTAATTCCAGCTCCCAGAACGACCGCATCAAACCGCTCAGAGTCGGAGCTATCAGTCATCAGAGTGACATGTTCAAAAAAACATCCCCAAATCAACCTAGTAAACCCCACTTCGAGAACAACAGCCAGCATAATGTAATTCCCAAGGATACGGCATAGAACTGACGGCCAGCCTCGATGACGAGCAAACTTCGTCTCGTCGCCAGCGCATGTTCAAGGCAGCCCGGACCTCTCCGTTCATGAAAGCTTAGACGACCCAGCCGGGCAGCGAGCCTGCCAATTCGACCGTTTCGTAAGCGGTGACAACAGCGGATTTGACAAGCTGCGAGTACATCAATTTCGACAGGCGTAGAGAGCTCCGCAAGATGCCGACGGAACCCCCCATCAGTGCGCAATGACTGTCCGGTCGGGGCGATCGAAGGAAGCTGCTCGTTGCGGGTGGCGGCGGAAGCCTGGGCCGCTGCCAAGGAGTGGCTCAATTTTGTGCATTGAGCGCCTACGATATCGCCTAGCGTCTTCGAGAGAGCGAATGCACTCTATTCCAATTTGAAGATGCAGACTTGAGGCGGACGTTGGCTATCACGCGGCGTCCATTCAATTGCTCGATGCGGACATTTGTCACGGGCGCTTAATCGGGCAGAATATTGAGGTCTTGATTGGCGGAAGAGAGGTTTGAAGTGCTGGACGCGCTCCGTGGCTTCGCCGCCATAGGCGTCGTGCTCTTTCACCTTTCGATCGTCGGTGCACCGCAGTTGGCACCTCATGGTTATCTGGCGGTGGATTTTTTCTTCATGCTTAGCGGGTTTGTGCTTTCGCACTCCTATGCGGTGCGTCTTCAGTCCCGCAGGCTAACAGTCAGCAGCTTCCTTCAACTTCGCATGAAGAGGTTATTGCCGCTCAGCCTGTTAGGACTCTTGTTGGGAACTGGGTATTTCTTGGTTCGATTGGCGATGCAGAAATATTCGCAGTACGGACTTTCTGACATTCTCGCCGGGACAGCCTTCAACGCGGCTTTGCTGCCTAAGCCCTGGGTAAGTCAGGCTCCTACAGACACGACATTTCCCACCAACACTCCGATGTGGTCATTGTCATTTGAAATCGCCGTAAACGTGCTTTGGGCGGCGCTGATATCAAGGGTAACTACAAAGTGCGCTTGGGTGATCACTGCTGTCACTGGCGGACTACTTACCCTAACGATCCTCAAAAGCGGCACCGCCGATCTCGGGGCCACATGGACGACGTTTTTCGGAGGTGCCGTACGCACCCTATTCGGCTTCTTTGTCGGCGTCCTGGTCTGGCATTATCGCCCCCGACCATTCCTATCAACATTCCCGCTTTTGCCGATGATCCTTCTGCTTGCGACGGTCTTTTGCTTTCCGATCCGTAGTTCTGTGCTCGATGCTGTTTCGATCGTCCTTATCTTTCCACTTCTTATGTGTCTGTCCGTCGCGTGCCATCACCGGCGAAAGCAGCGTCTCCTGAGCGAGTTAGGCCGCCTTTCGTATCCACTCTACGTCGTTCACGTTCCAATTCTCATGTCGACGGTCGGTTTGCTGAAGGCTATTCATCTTGAGCAGACGGCTTCTTGTTACCTCTTCGCGCTAGTACCAATTTGCATTCTGGTGGCGATCGGTCTGGACAAGTATTACGATCGCCCGATCGCATCGGTTCTTGGAAAACAAAGAGTCCGATCCGCGCTGTAGCTTCAGAGCTGCGAGCGTCCCCGGCCAGAGCTCGGATACTAGCGATCGACCCTTATCACAGACCCGAGGTGGCTCAACCCGACCTCACGAGATCTGCTCACATTGGCTGTGATGTGATGAGATTTTTCTTGATCTCCCGGTGCACACGTCGTGCACACGCCCCTTCTAACTAATTGAAAGACTTGAACTCCGCTCCAATCAAGCTTGAGCTAGCTCCAGCAACCGAGGTCCAACTGGGCATTCGTCGCACGATCATAGTGCTTCGTGTACTTACTATTAGTAACGCCCTGATAGTCCGCCAAATGTCGTCGTTCTTGACGCCATGACCTCGATACCCTGACGTTGATGCCTGTGCTTTCCGGTATCAAATCGACACGAGATCTCCGGTTTCCGCGGCGCGCTTGATCGCGTCGATCACGCTGAGCGTTTTCAGCCCTTCGCGCCCACTCACCACAGGGTCCGCCGTACCGCGGATGACCCCGCAGAAATTTGCGATCTGCATGCTCAACGGGTCTGCTTTCTCGTAGCTCAGCTGCTCACGCTCAATCGGCGCCACCAGCTGGCCTTGCTCGGGTGATGCCACAGATCGAGTTGCGGAACAGCCAGCGATGTCCTTGTGCCGCTAATCTGGTAACGCTCGGATTTTAGTGAGTGCACGCCCGTACTCGGGGCTACCAGTGCCGTGCTTTGAACCAGAGGACAACAGAATCAGTTTTCGTGGCCTTTAGGATTTTTTGATTAGCTTTGTCGCCCCACGCCCCGCCCGGGCCCTGCATCCTGCTCGCAATTGTGCATGGTCAGGCAGTCGACAAGGTAAGCATCCGGTGAGGACCGCGTAGCGGTCACTCAGGCTGCTTGGTTGACTTGCTTATTTCGGTCGCGCCAATTCCAGGGCAAAAGTTCGTCGAGCCGTTGTACGGGATGTGCAGCGATGCGTGCCAGGACGTCGGCGAGCCAAGCTTGTGGATCCACGTCGTTCATTTTGGCTGTGACGATCAGGCTGTACATCATCGCGGCACGGTCGCCGCCGCGGTCGGAGCCACAGAACAGCCAAGACTTCCGCCCCAGGGCGATGCCGCGCAGGGCTCGCTCGGCGGCGTTGTTCGACAGGCAGATGCGGCCATCGTCGAGGAAGCGGGTAAACGCATCCCAGCGCTTGAGCATGTAGTCCATCGCCTTGGCAACGTCGTTGCGCCGGGAGAGCTTGGCGCGTTGTTCACGCATCCAGACTTTCAGATCGGCCATCAGCGGCGCGCTCAGCTCCTGGCGGACGGCCCGGCGCCGTTCGGGCGTCTCGCCGTTGATGCCTCGCTCGATCTCGAACAAGGCGTCGATCCGACGGACTGCTTCCAGTGCCAGAGGCGAGATCACCGCTGGCTTTTTGCCTTGTACCTTGCGGCGCGCATTCTCCGCCAGATCAGCCATCACGAAGAACGGTCGTCGGGCATGGACCCAACACGCCGCTTCCAGGATCGGACCTACGTTGCGGCTCGGGTCGTAAAGCTTGCCATAGCCGCCATAGGCATCGGCCTGGAAGATGCCGTTGTAGCCGGCCAGATGGGCCTGGGGATGCTCGCCCGCGCGATCGCGCGAGTAATAAAACACTGCTCCCGGCGGGGCCTGCCCGCCAAAAGGCTTGTCGTCGCGTACATAGACCCAGATGCGGCCGGTGTCGGTCTTGCCTTTGGCCAGGACCGGCACCGTCGTGTCATCCCCGTGCAATCGCTCGGCACTCAGCACATGGGCCTCGAGGCGCCGGAACAAGGGCGTCAGCGCAACAGTGCAGCCACCAACCTGGTCGGCGAGGGTCGACAGGCTGATCGGCACGCCTTCCTTGCCATAGCGTTCGGCCTGACGGTTCAGCGGCTGGTGCTGGCCGAACTTCTCGAACAGCACCATCGCCAGTAAGCTGGGGCCGGCCCAACCACGGTCGATGACGTGGAACGGCGCCGGGGACTGGCTGATCTTCTCGCAATCACGGCAGCTGAACTTCTCCCGGACGTGCTGGATCACCTTCCAGGACTTCGGGATCACCTCCAGCGTCTCGGTGATGTCCTCCCCGAGCTTGGACAACCTCGCTCCGCCGCAGCAGGCGCACGCCACAGGTCCCGGCACGAGCACCCGCTCGCGAGGCAGATGGTCCGGGAACGGCTGGCGCGACGGCCTCTTGCGCGTGAACGAGGCCACCTTCGTCGTCTTGGCCGCGGCCATTTCGGCAGCGAGTTCGTCCTCAGTCGCTGAGGCCTCGAGCTCCTCCAGCGTCAGTTCGAGCTGATCCAGCAGCCTTGCGGTACGCTCCGAGCGAGGGCCATAACGATCACGGTTCAGCTTTTCGATCTGCAGCTTCAGGTGAGCGATCAGAGCATGGTCGTCGGACTGCTGGGCGCGAACGCTGGCGAGTTCGGCGCGCGTCGCCAGCAACGCCGCTTGCAGCGCCTCAATGTCTTCCGGCAGCTTCTGGGGACCGTCACCCATGCACCGATGGAATCACAAAAGCGACGATTTGGCGTGCGCTTTTTGCAATCTCACGGGACTATTGCGCAACCTATCCTGCGCTCTGCGGCCGCCAGCTGTGTTGGGGATTGCGCCAGTCGATCGCCTCCAGCAAATAGCCCATCTGAGCTGCGGTCAGCGATACCACGCCATCCACCGTCGCCGGCCAGATGAAGCGGCCACGGTCCAGTCGCTTGGCGTAGAGCGACAGCCCGATCCCGTCGTGCCAAAGGGCTTTGATCAGGGTGCCAGCACGACCACGGAACACAAAGACGTCGCCGGCAAAAGGATCCCGCCCCAGCCCCTCCTGCACCAGCAATGCCAGACCCTGCATGCCTTTGCGCATGTCAGTGTGACCGGTTGCGATCCAGATCCTCGCCCCTGCCGCGATCGGGATCATCGCCGCTCCAGCAGATCCAATACGCGAGACAACGCGGTCATATCAACGCCGGCGTCCACGATCACCCGACAGGCCTTGCCGACGACAATCTCCATGCGTCCGCTCGCTGGCCCCGCTAAAGTTACTGGCGGCGCCGGCGGTTGGTCCGGCATCACCATCGCTGGCACAAACGCTGGCTGAGGTTGTTCAGTATTGCTCGTCCGCGTCCCAAACGATCGTCGCCAAGTCAACAGGAGCGAGCGCGAGATGCCGTATCGTCGTGCTGTCGACGAGACCGCGCGCGGGGCCTGCAAACTCTCCAGAACGATCTTGAGTTTCTCATCATCGGTCCAGCGACGGCGACGGCCAGTCTCGACAACCTCGAACCGTTCAATCTGAGCACTGAACTTATTGCTGTCCATAAGGGCTGTTACACAGCACTGGTATTAACCCGACAAGGCGGCCCTCACCGGAGGGAGACTCGACAAGAGCCTTTGCGACGGCGCATGAAAGAAGTGCATGCGTACCGGCATCTACATCGGACCGGAAAGCGGCACGAACCACGGTCAGGCCGAGGGAGCGCCTCCCACTGGGGCGGCCTTACTCTGGATCGATCCTGTAAACGTCGCCCGGATTGAGGTTTAGTTCCTCGAATGACCTTTGCTGGCTTTCCGTAAGGACCACTGGAACAACTTGCGCCGTCCAGCCTTCGGGAACAGCAGCGAGGACCAGCGTCAACGCCTGGCGAGGCTTGGCTAAGGCGAGCCACATCTGCTTCGTCGGTGGCGCGTCGTCTGAGGCCACCTCAACGATAGTGAACGAATTGCCGAACGACTCCGCCATCATTGGCAAATGCGGACGCGCGTTGTTGCTAGTTGCTGTTTGGGGGCAATCGAACGGGGCCAGCTATCAACCGATATGTGGGTACCCGTGCGGTGTTCCATGATTCCATAGTCGCGCCGCAAACCGAGCAGTCGAAGCTCGCGACTTCCCGCGAAGGGGCCAGCGCCTCGGAGCGGCTGTAGACAGCTCCGCATTGGCAAGTTCGGTGATGAGGCTCGGACATGCCTCATTTATGCGCCTGAAAATCAAAACTGGCCAACGGTTTTCGGACCCGGCCGCAGGGTCGAGCCCCCGCGGGGCCTGATAAAGTTTTGATCCAGGTCAACTGACTTCGGCGACTGCAAGCCGGGGGAGCTGAGCCAATCGTTGATGTGCGCGCCGGTTTCCACGAGCCTGGCTTGCCTAAGCATTGCTTCGCGCTCGGCGCCTGCCGAAACGATTCAGTCATTGCTTTAAGTTTTTGCGGCCTGCTCGGCCATGCGTTCCTGGAGGGGTCTGCTTCCCCCTGTTGCGGCGCCGGGTCGCGCGCGCCCTCGAACCTTGTTGAAGACAACTCCGCGGGAAGAGGCATTGTAATTGCGAACTGGCGCACCGATGAGCGCCGCTCAATGTGTTTGTAGTAAGTGGACGGCGGCGCGGCCCCTTCTAATCGTTGACTTCGAAGAGACGGGAATTCGCGGCGACGTATTCTGCCCACAACTGCTCCATCATCGCCTTCACTTCATGGGGCCGATAGTCTTCGCCACTCGGGAGCACGTTTCCAAGTTGATTTGGATTTATGGTTCCAACGTATGGCGCGCCCGGATGCGGAGTATACGCAGCCCCGGTTGGCAAGTGGACAGTACCCTTGGGCGCAATCTTAAACTGGTCTCGTCGAACCGGGGTGGACATTCCGCGGCCCGCGCTCAGTTCACCCATCGCTGCCATTCGGCAACGACGGTGGGGTGATTGATCACCGCGCGGAACTCCTCTGTCGTCAATTCGCGGAGCGTGAGATTGCGCTCCACCATCATGAGATGGCCGCAGCAGTCGCAGACGGTGAAGTTTATCGACACTGTCTCAAGGTCAGGCATGCTATCGATCGGCTTGATCCCATCAAGCACGGTATCGCAGCTTGGGCAGGGCCTTGGACTTATTAGGACAACCTTTGCCATACCGGCCTCGCTCGCCTGCTTGACGCGACTTTGAGTGTCGCTAAGAAGGACGAGCGTGTCGCGCTGATTTTTTGGGCAGAGACTGCCGCGCCATCACGTCGCCGATGGATACCAATGTGGAAGCTGCGGCAAGAAGCTGCTTGTCAGCCTCGTACCAAAAAATGTATCCATCCGTCCCCCCGGCTCCCCGGCCTCTGTCCAGAGATGATATGCTCGAACGCGGATTTCTTCTTCGCTTAGACCAGCCATAACTTCTCCTTTCTAAAGCAACCGTTGGTGAGGACGACTTATGAAACGCTTACTTGAAGCCGCTTTCGCGGTGGGCTTGGACGGCGACAAACAGGAACTCGCCGGCGACAACAAGTTAGTTTGTCTCCAAAATGTTTCCGCGGCAAACAGAGGCTTATCGTGATTCTGACAACACACGCGATTGTTGGAGGCGCCATCGCTAGCCTAATGCCATCTCATCCCGTAGTCGCCTTCGTGGCGGGATTTGCCAGCCATTTTGCGATCGATGCGATCCCTCATTGGGACTATCCACTCCGATCAATTGCGCTGGGTACTGAGGGCCGCAATCGGGTAACAATGTCAGCGGCGCGGCTGCACGATGTGGCTGTCGTTGGACTCGACGGGTTTGCCGGCTTTTTTCTGACGCTTTTGATTTTCAAAACAGAAAACAACACAGCGGCAATCGTGGCCGGTGCCGCGGGAGGAATGCTCCCTGACCCACTTCAATTCCTTTACACTCTATACCCGCGCGAGCCACTGCTAACCCTTCAGAGTTTTCACGTTAACATTCACACAAAGCGACGGCTCGGCAGGATCGTCGGTATTGGCTCTCAATTCGCCTTCGCTGCTGCCACAGCCGTAATTGCTGTCGTCGCACGCGGTTACTGACGGCTCAACCGGGGCGGCCTTTTTTTGCCGGCCTGAGGGAGGCGAACGGGCATCCCTGAGGGTGGACAGCGTCCAGACGACGGCTAAGGTTGGTCGAGGGGGCTACTCAACCAGCAAGGGAGCACGCAATGTACGCCAATATTCTCTTGAGCACGGATGGCTCCGATGTCGCGGGTAAGGGCGTGAAGCACGGCATTACGCTGGCAAAGGCCGTCGGCGCCAAAGCAACAATCATCACGGTTACTGAGGAAATGTATATCGACTATGGTGGCGGACACGCCGGAGGATACATTCCCTCCCAGGAAGAGATGGATCGATTTGTGGCCGCTAAAAAGGAATACGCCGGAAAGGTGCTCGATGAAGCTCGCGCCTTGGCAGCGCAATTCGGAGTGTCAGTAGAGCTCTTGCATATTCCAGATTCGCACCCGGCCAGTGCGATCATCGAAACGGCAAAATCTCGCGGCTGTGACTTGATTGTCATGTCCTCTCACGGCCGCCGCGGCCTCAGGAAGCTATTCTTGGGAAGCCAGACCTCTGAGGTATTGGCCAATGGTAGCGTGCCAGTGCTGGTCGTGCCATAGCCTGAGGGAGGCGTATCCTAACGAAGGTGCTGAGAAATGTCCTTCGCTCGTGACGCCAACTCTGCCTCGATCTTGTCGATCTCGGCCTGATTGCTCGCAATGAAGGCACAGCCAGTTGCTTCCGGTCTACCCCCATGAGCCGACGGCGTTTCGCGTCTTCGTCTTATCACGCATGACCTTTGAAAGGTGAGCGACAGAGGCGAGCGAAGCAGCAAGGATTTCGCGCTGAGCCTCGAGCCAGTGTGTCTCGGCGTTGCCCTCCTGGTGACCGCCTTCCTGCCAGAGCTGCTAGGCGCGCTCGCGGATCGCTTGTTCTAAATCAGACATCTGTGTCCCTGCATGTTGCGAATTAGCGTGAATGCTGATTGTCAACGTTACGCCGCGATGGGCTGGCGGCGCGCGGCAATACGCGCGGCGATCCAGTCGTCGATTTCGGATTCGATCCAGGCAACGCGCCGCGCGGATAACCTTCCTACGCCCTTCGCGGTCAGAACGACTTCGAGCGGGGGCGTTTCTATTGCGAACAAACACGAATGACCCCGGGCGGTTCCAGCCCGCGAGACGCAAGTGTTGGAGCGTTTAACCATCTTGAGGGATGGCATCAGACTCTTCTGATGAGCGGCTAGGACCACCAATGAAACACAGAGGTAGCGCAATTCCCCCGTTTGTAGCTATGCGGCGTAGCTTTTTTCGCAATGTCTCCTTGAGCCGCCAAGAAATGACGCCTTTACAGCAACTTGCATCTCAAGGTGCGGAGGAGTGGATATCCGCTGCACTTTGATGACGTGGGATGTACCGCCGCTAAGTCTGCTTTGCTCCAAGACCGGTAACGATGGCCACGTCGCCTTTTGACCCATAGCGTTCATATGTGATCGCTCGATCGTCTCGAAGCTGCTATTACTCTTGTTGGACAAGACGCTCGATCTGTCGACCCGAACGCCTCCGTGCAGCGGTCCGGTGATCGCATGAGACGATTTGCCGTTACAGTGTCCGCCCTTCTGGTTGTGATGCTGTCCTTCGCGTCGGCTACCATAGCTCAATCGGTGCGAAGAGTGGCGCGGATCGGCATGCTCTGCGTGCCTGCTTGCAAGTTTCCCTATATTGACGCGTTTTCGGACGAGCTTCAAAAAATTGGCTGGGTCGAGGGCACGACCATTACGACTGAGCGGAAGGACCCGGATTATCACCTCGACCAGCTTCCGGCGCTCGCGGCCGGCCTTGTGCGGTCGAGACCCGCTCTCATCGTTGCCTTCTCCCCTTTTGCTGCGCGCGCTGCAAAGAACGCCACCTCCGACATACCAATTGTAATAATCCTGGTCGCCGATCCGGCCGGTATGGGACTTGCGTCAAGTCTTGCCCATCCTGGCGGAAACCTGACGGGCGTCGCTACGATGGATCGGACCGATTTTGGAGGGAAGTTTCTTGGTATTCTTCGAGAGGCTTTGCCACAGGCCAAGCGCGTGGCAGTTTTCCTCAACACCTCAAACGAGGTGCATCGGCTGGTGTTCCCGGAGACGCCAACAGCGGCCGCCAAGCTCGGCTTTCAGCTCGACGTAATCGATGTGCACCAAGTGGGGGAAGTGCCTCGCGCCGTTGCCGCCGCGAAAGCCCGGGGAGCAGAGGCCATGGACATATTTAGTGATGCAATCTTTCCGTCGAACCGTGTGGCCGATCTCGCGGTACAGGCGGGCTTACCATCGATCTCGTTCGACCCTGACTTTGCGCGAGCTGGCGGATTGATTTCCTACGGGCCGGACTTTCCCGCCTTGGCTCGAATTGGGGCTCACTATGTCGACCGAATTCTGAAGGGCGCCAAACCGGCCAAGCTTCCTATCGAGCAACCCACCAAATACCTGCTTGTCATTAATCTCAAGACGGCGAAATCGCTCGGTATCGAAATCCCCGCGTCCCTTCTCGCGCGCGCGGACGAGGTGATCGAATAAGGCTTGTCACTTCCGGTGCTGGCCCATCTGCGAAGTTGCGCCTCGTCCGCCCAGGGTCCGCTAATTGCGCCCGGGAGGACCAGATTTGTTCAATCTGAGTTCTTCGCATTTTGACCCCAAGCGGAATCGTTGCGTCGCGAGAGCCGCACTGCGCGGCGACAGTAGTGCCACCAATGGTAGTCAATGCCATTCAAGCTGTGCCTCGCGCAGCTGCCATCTGTCGCGCCGCTTTCTCTTGTGCGAGAGCTGCTTCCAGCCGCGAGATGCTTTCCTGGAGGCGCTGGTTGTTTTCCAGGAGACGCTGGCTGGTCAGGACGAGGATATAATAGCCGAATTGCTGATCATTCTGAAAATAGATTTCAAGCAGCCTCTCATAAGTTATGGTCAGGACTTGGCCGTCTTCTATGCACTCGACCGTTGCGTTTCGTCGATTATTGGGCGTGAGGAAGCCAAGTTCTCCCATGAGACGCCCTGGCGGAAGCTCGACGCCGATTTCCTTGACGAGACACTTCCCGGTGACGGTCAGGAACATTTCCGTAGCGGCATCACCCTTCCTGAATAGTATGTCGCCTCGGCGATATCTACGTTCGGTCATGAATGGTTTGAGCCATTCCATCGACCTGTCCCCCTGCGTCGCATTACGTGCCTTCTTAACGAGCTTGAGCAGTTGACGGAGGCGAACGGCATTGACTGACAACAGCAGCAGATAACGCCGAAAGGGGGCGACGCTTCCGGAAAGCGCGCAAGAAATTGCGAAGAATGTACAGCCGACCATATTCACGACCCGCAGCGGCACCATTCTCTGCATCAGCAAGGTAGCGACAAAGAAGATGGCGCCAACCAAGGCGAACATGTTGGCGAGCGTGATATTGGCCAACACAATTTCCAACAGCCGATTAAACAGTGCGTCATAGGTGATGTTGTTGGGATCAAGTCCCATTTGAACGAGGATCTTTTGCGATCCTGAAATTGTCGGCCGCTGTATCAAGCATGTGGTCTAGAATTGTCGAAAAATCTGCATTGGAATTCATCGGATCACCCCTATGCAAACATTCGGTTAGGTGGGAATTCGCGGATACGTGACAGCCGGACTCGGACAGCACAAGGTGTCCGGCTACTATTTTCCAACCGCTCGGACGGACTTTTGGCTCGTGTCAGCTCCGGTACTGCCGCTGCTCGGCGATCTGATGCGCTACACTATCTCGCCGATCATATCGTGGGCCATTATGCCGAAGCTGATGCGCACCTTGTTCGCGCCGCGCGCCATCCCACCGGAATTCAAGAACGAATTTCCGATCTCGTTGGCTCTCCGACCCAAGCAGTTGAGGGCGGCCGCCGAGGAGAGTGCGTTCCTTATTCCAGCTGCTGTGCAGTTGCAGCTTCAATATCGGGGTATCCGGTGTCCAGTTAGGATCGTGCATGGAAAGGCTGACCGGCTCATCGAGGCCGACCAGTCGCGCCGCCTCCACGCCGTGTTGCCCCGCTCCCTGCTTCATCTGGTCGAGGATGCCGGTCACATGGTTACCTAGGCAGATGCGGCGGGAATAGCGGATGCCGTGGCGGCGCTGGCGCCCACCGCACCAGTGAGGACCGCATAGGCTTTCTTGTTGCATTGCGCGCGTCCGGAAGTGGCCCGTTCGAGAAGTCCGTCGCCTTTCGAAGGTCCGCTCCACGCCGAGAGCCGACAAGGTCACGATAGATTGGATGCTATAGAAAGCGATCAGCTCTTGTGATTTGACGGATGGCGAAGTGCCCTGCCCTTCACGCCTGCTCGCCGCGCGGGCCAATCTGTAGCTTATCACTGTAGCTATTCACGCAAACACGTCGATCGGCCACGACGCTTTGCCGCGGCACGATCTTCAAGTTGGGGCAAATCTCTGAGGCGGGCTGATACACACTTGTCGCTACAGAATCGGACCTCTCCGGATCGCTTTAGCTAGACGACGCCACTTCACCCCGTCGCGAACCTCCGCTTTGGCACGGCGCCCTCACTCGCGCGAGTGCCCATGACCTCTGCCGATCAGACACGCTCCGTCAGCTTGGGAGCCCTGCTCACATTGGCTTTCACAAGATTTTTCTTGATCTCCCGGTGCACACGTCGTGCACACGCCGCCTTCTAACCGATTGAAAGAACTGAGCTCTCGCTCCAATCCATCATCGGGGCACAGCTAAATTTCCAATTATTTTCAATCACTTACAACTCTCTGTCGGTCCAGTCCCGCGAAGGCGCGACAACGTATCTATACTGATTTCGTTGGGTTTTTTAGAGATGGTTCGATTATTTAGCCAGTTCTGGCCCGCACGTTGCTACCAAATTTGCTACCGGACCGGCTCCCGCGACGGGCCTTGCGATTCGTTGCAAATCAAGCGCAAAGGATGCCCCTAAGATAACGAATGCAAATTTTTGGGCCGCCCGCTCCCCGCAGTTGTCTACAATGTTTGGAATCGTGGAGAACGCGATGCTTAGTGAACCTCGAACACTGGAGCAGATTGGCGGACAGGATTGGTGAGAGCCTGAAACGGGTCCGACGGGCACGGTTGCGAGGTGTCTGCGTTTGCGTCGAACGCCGTTGAAGGACTTCACCGTGAGCGACTTGCGTTTGATGATTGGACAGCAAATCGGCTTAAGAACGTTGGTTCCGAGAGCACTTCAGTTGGTTTCAAACGAGCCGCTGCTGGAAGCGGACTTCTATCCCGGTGATCTACTGTGCGCCTTGTTACATGTCGACAAGGCCTATTGGTCAGACAGCTCAGTCGAACTCGGACAGCTCGTGTTGATTGCTCGGTCTGTCATGCCCCGTGGCGACCGGATTGCCGATGAGTGCCAATCATTCTTGACAGAGGCTTGATGTACGCAGCGTTGAGTGGGCCTTCACTCCTTTCTTCTTCGTAAGGTGCGCGTGCTTATGTTTGCGCGATCAGAGATGGTTCGAAGCCATCACCAAAATGCGCGAATGCGTTCGCTACGATTCTGCTACGAGAGCAGCAGGCGCTCGCGCAACACACTGAAGTGACTCAGCAAACTCGGTTGTCCGTCCCGTCCATCATGGGCAAGTTTGAGCTAACCGCAGCCAAGAAGATCGATGCTGATCAACGATCGTCCGCTTTGCGCCCAGAGCTGCCCTCCCGATAAGTCGCACTTTGACCCAGGCAGGGTGCTGCGTCGTTGAGTTCGGTCCGCCATTGCTAGATCGAGATGAACGAGCAGGCCAAAGACTGCGAGACCTGTTTGGCACAGACAATGAACCGCCGATGAGGCCAGTTCGACCGGGGCACAAGCTGTTTTTCCGGCCAGCCCGACGTGTCACGGGACGAGCAGTTGCCGAAGCCGGATTTTGTTAGGCCCCCCGACTGATCTCTTCCCCGCGCCGTCACCGGCCGAAGATCATATCCCAGGGCTAAGCAATTGATCCTGTTGATGCCCTGCCGGAAGGGGTGTCCTGTCAACTCTATTGATGTTCTTGGAGTTTTCGTGTTCTCCCCCTACGAACCTACGGTCTGAGCGACTACTCCGCGGTACAGCGCCATCTGCGGCCCCCACGTCATGTGATGCCGCCCTTTGTCGGCCTGATGCCGTCGGTCGGATCAATCGCTAACTTTCCCTCCGAGATGGCAAGCCGGATGGAAGCCGCGCACCGCCTTCAATGACTTCTTCTGCGCGTTCGGCATCTTCGAGCGGGCTGCAAACTCGGACACGGACGCGCGCCAAACTCCTCCTGGATGTCTGAACTAGACGCGGAGCGCGTCGGCCGGCTCCAGCGCAGCTGCTCGCGAGGCCGGGTAGACTCCGGACAAGAGGCCAATCACGCCGCCGACAACGGGCGCGAGCAGAGGAGCGACCGGATCGAGCACCGGTGTCCAGACCTGGTACGCCGAGACGCCGACGACGATCATGACGCCGATGCTGGATCCGAGCAGTCCTCCCACAATCCCCATGGACGCGCTCTCAACAAGGAACTGTGCCGCGATATGTCGGCGCGTCGCCCCAATGGCGCGGCGCAATCCGATCTCCGCCGTCCGCTCCATCACGCCCACCAGCGTAATATTTGCAATCCCGAGCGCGCCGACCACCAGCGACAGGCCACCCAACAGCAGGAACATGACATTGAGGTCGGTCTGCACGTCATCGCGCACGCGTCGCGGCTCCTGCGGCAGTTGCACCCGAAGCGTGCGTGGGTCATCCGGCCGCAGAGCAGCTCGCGCCTGTAGCGCAATCAGTGAGGCGGCGCCGATCTTCGTCTCCACGACAACGAGGCCGGGCCCGAAAAGGCCAAAATACCGTCGCGCCGTGCCTTCGGGAATGATGACCGAACCGAGCAGTTCGGGCTTGCGCACGACATCGCGGAGGATGCCGATGACGAGGTAAAGTTCATCGCCGACATAGATCGCGGGCAGCCGCTCGACCCCGCCGATGCCCAGGCGGCGCGCGGCATCGGGACCAAGCACCGCGACGCGGTCGGCGCGGACAGAATGCCCGTCGTCCAGAAACCGTCCAGAGGCGAGTTCGCCGCGCACGGCACGGAGCAGATCGGGCGAGGCAGCGCGCACCGCCAGCCTGATGGCTGTCTGGTTTGCCGGATCCACGACCGGCGACGCGCTGACGAGCGCGTCGTGGACATTGACGTCACTCAGCAGGCCCGCGGCCACCACACCGTTAAGCCGAACGAGCCGTTCCGGCGCGTCCCACGGAATTGCACGCGGATCAATCGTGCCGGTGGCGCCGCCCGGCCGTGCCGAGATGAAGAGCTCTGTGGCTGCGAGTTGATCAAACTGGCTGATGATGCGATTGCCGGCGGTTCGGGTGAGACCGACGGTTGCGACCAAAGCCGACATGCCGATCACGATGCCAAGCACAGTAAGCGCCATGCGGGCCGGTCGCGCGATCGCCCCGGCGATCGACTCGGTGATAAGGTCGCGCGTCGTGATCCCCGAAGCCACGATACGTTTCTTGGATGGGGTTGATAATGCGGGCTCGCCTCCGCCAAGGAGTTCGCCATCCTTCATATTGACCCGCCGTGAGGCGCGGCCCGCCACGTTTTCGTCGTGCGTGACGACGACGATCGTCATTCCCTCCTTGTTCAACTCGGTGAAGAAGTCGAGGATCGACTCGGTGTTCTTGGAATCGAGATTGCCTGTCGGTTCATCACACAGCAGCAGGCTCGGTGAGCCCATCAGGGCCCGGGCGATCGCCACCCGCTGCCGTTCGCCGCCCGACAATTTGGAAGGCAGAAACTCCGCCCGATGGGCGAGGCCGACGCGGCGAATTTCCGCCAGCGCCCGCTCGCGCCGCCCCTGTCCGGTCCGGCGACGATAGACTTCCGCCAGCATGACATTCTCGAGGACGGTGCGATATGGCAGGAGATGAAATGACTGGAAGATGAATCCGATGCGCCGGCTGCGCAATCCGGCCCGCTCATTCTCGCTCAGCTTCGTTGTTTCTACACCATCAAGAAGGAACTCTCCGCTGGTTGGCCGGTCAAGACAACCCAGCATATTCAAAAGTGTCGATTTCCCTGAGCCTGATGGCCCGGTGATCGATAGCCATTCGCCGCGCCGCACCACGAGATCGACATCAACCAACGCATTAACGGCGGGATCGGTCCCGAATTGCCTGCACACCCTACGCAGCTCGAGCACATGATTGGGACCGGCGGCAACCGTCTCGACTGGCAACTCTCGACGTATGGTTGCGGAAGGCGTCATTTCATCGCCGTTGGCTCCGCCGTCTTGTAGCCCACCACCACCATCTGACCTGGGGCGAGCCGCCCATCGGGCGCGTTGACCTCGACATAACCACCCGTGGAAAGTCCCGGTTGCACAGTGACGTATTCCTGGCGGCCGCCGCGATCAACCAGCACGCGCGATGTTCCGTCGGCGGCAAGCGACACCGCGCTCGTCGGCACAGCGATAACCGGGCCCTTGGTGGTTTCGATCGGGATTGAAAGGCGAACGGAGAAACCTGCCAGGGCTACCGGCGTACTCTCCACCTTGACGCCGAGATAGAAGTGATAGCCATCCACACCGCGCGTGCCTGGCGTGTTCGCCACCGTCTCAACGATACCGTTCGCCTTGATGCCAAGCGCCTGCTCATCGACGGCGACTTTCATTCCTGGCTTCACGAGCGGCGCGGCCTCGATCGCCAATTGCGAGTCGATGCTCAGCTCGTTGTCCGTCACACTCATCACCGGCCCGGTAGCATTGCCGGCAACGGAAGCGGTCACCTCGTGAACGCGGATAGGCAACGACGGGATGAACACGACCTCGTCCGCCGGCACCTGGACGCCGAGCTTTGCCCTCGCCGCCGCGAGCTCGCGATCCAGACGCTCGTATCGTTCGGTTGCAACCTTGACGTCGAATTCGGCGAGCGTCTGTTGTTCCTGCGCCGCGCGCACGCTGCGCTCGCCCTCCAAGCTCGCCGCTTTCACGGCGCCCTCGGCGGCCTTGATCCGCTCGCTGGCCAGGCCGGCCTCGCGCGTCGCATTCCCAATCGCAAGTTCGGCTTCTACCCGTGCCTTGCGTTGCGCGCTTCGCGCCACTCTCAGCTTGGCCTCGGCTGCCGCCTTGGTCATCTCCGTCTGGCGCGGATCGAGGACGACCAAGGCGCGGTCGGCCATCTGCGTCTTAATATCGGCGTCGGCCATGGCGGCCGAATATGTGCCCCGCGCACGCTCGGTTTCAACCAAGAGGGATTTGCCGGTTCGTGCGTCTGCCAGCTGCCGGCCGGTACCGAAACGCAAGGCGCTATCGATCGTGGCCTGGCGAATGTTCTGCTCCGCGATCGCGCGCGCGGCGGCCACCGCCTTGACGGCCGTGTCACGCGCGGTCTCCGCAGCGAGCCGGCTTCTCGCGGCATCCGACCAGTCTCGCTCAAGCGTGGCGATTGCGGCGCGCTGTTCGCGTGTTGGTCCGAACGCATCCCACCCGGCCTTTTGATACATGCGCTCAACCGCAAGGGACGTCTTTTGATCGTAGTTGCCGTCGACTGGTCCCGGATCGAAGCCGAGCCGGGCCAACGCCTCCTCGAGCTGCTGCACGTCGCTCCCGCTCGTTCCCGGCGACATGTCGCGGAAGGCCGGCGCGGCGCCACGCAGGACAAGGACCGGACGGCCGGACGCTGACATGATCACGTCGCCTTCCTTGAACTGCGCATTTGGCCGCGGCAGCGACGAGATCAGTCCGGCCCCGCCCTTAACAGTGGAAGGCGCAATCGAAATCGGCTGCGGGAGGCCGAAGCGAACGGTCCCGCGCGTGACGACATCGGAACTCAGGACGCGCGATTCGACGGGCACAAGGATCGGGGATGGCTCCGGTGGTGCGGTTCGCGCGGCCATCTCTGCCGGCGACTGGATCCTGGAGCCCATGTACCAGGCGCCGAGCGCCGTGCCGCCGACAAGGCCCAAGATGCCCCAGAGAACATTTACCCGGCTCGCGACCATGCCAGATCCTCCCAACTATTTATGGGGGTCGCACCGGCCATGCTCGCTCGAGCAATACGTTGGCCTTCGCTGCGATTCCCGGCCACGGAAGAAGAGTACCCGCAGCAACCGATCCGGGAAAGACCGATAAATTGATGTAACGATCGATCTCATTGGACTTTCCGGGAGAACATTTCCTCCTGGATCCGCTCCTCGACCGGCTTCAACACCTCCTCTGACATTTTGAAGGCCTTTGCCGCCACGCTTCGCTCGAAATCCTGTAGTTTTCGCAGCGCGGCTTTCTGGTCCGCCGACATCTTGTCAACCAAGAGCTTGCCGCCCTCGGTTAGTGCGTTAAGCCGATTGCGCAGGTCGGGTTCAATTTCATCGGGATGGCCATATTCAAAACCGACCTTCTTCATCTCGCGCTGCCAATAGCCAAGCGCGGCCTTCATGCGCGAATCCTTGTTGATGAGTGCGTCCTGGGGATTGTAGTGGCTCGCCTTCAGTTGATCGGGTTTGAACGTTTCGGCAACAGCCTTGCGTGTGCAGCCGCCGGTGCGCGACAGGTCTTCGATCTCGAGCGCGACCGCGAAGGTGCTGGATACGTCGTCCCCGAACAAGGCGCGATTATAGGCGGCCTGATCCGCCGGTGAAAGTTTACGGAAAATCTGCACATTGCGTTCGCCCAGACCGACGCGAGCGGGGCTGTAGCCGGTCGACAATTGAGGCGGCAGACCGGTGTAGAAGGTGGATACGCCAAATCCATAGCGATTGACGAACTCCTCCTCGCTGAGGCCGGGAAGGCTCTTGTCCGCCGACATGCCAGCTCGCACCGTGTCGACATCAGCAGCAATATACTTGAAGCCCTGTTCGCTCATGCAGCGCGCGATGATTTCCTCGGTCTTCTCGATTGCCTGAACCAGCTCGCGTGGCGACAGCCCGAACTCCTCGGTGCCGAGACCCTTCGGGGCTTCTGCCGCGGCGGCGATCACTGGAGCGAAAAGAACGGTGAACAGTCCCGTGCAGATTGCTCTCTTCATGGCATTACCTCGTCAGGTAATCCTGGCAGGATCGCGGCAGCATCTCTCCGCAGCCACCAGAGGGTGGGCACGCGATCCACGATTTCGTCACTCAGGAGTGAAGAATCGTGGATCGCAGTCGAAAGACAGTCCATTCAGATCGCCCTCGTGCCGTCGCTTCCTCAGTCCGTTCCAACGATATTTCCCGACTCGATGTCGACGAAGACATCCTTCTCACCCTGGTTCGGGGTCTGGATCTCCACCACGTAGACATTCTTGCCTTTCTTTCGCTCGATCTTCACCTCGGTGACCTTGCCAGGGATCCGCTCGAGCGCGATCTTCGTTGCCTCCGCTCCGGTGACCTTCGCCACGGGCGGCGTATACTTTAGCGGCTTGTCGCGTAACGTCCCGACGCTTGAGACGTCTGAGGCTGGATTTTCCTTGGGCAGAGCGTTGGAAACGATGAGCTTGCCGTCGGAGGTGTCGAACACCACCCCAACCACCGGACACCAGATCTTGTCGGTGATGTCGTTGAGTTCGCGCAGACCCTGCTCGCGAACCCGGACACAGTTCTTGAACGTGCCAGCCGGAACCGTCATTTCGATGCCGGCTTCTATGTTCTCGGAGCCGCCAGAGTTCACGCGGCCCCCGTCGAATAGATAGCGCCCGCCGATCGTGAATGTGCCGGGCATCAACAAGCCCGGTTCGGCGACGCTGTCGCCGTCGAATTCGCCCGCCCGCCAGGTGCCGGCGAAAACCGGCTTGCCTTCCTCATTGATCTCCCAACTCACCTCGCCGAAGGCATAAACGCTGTTGGTGGTCTTATCGACGGCGAACCAGTTGAGCGCGCGCTGCGTCAGGACCCCATCGAGATATTCCTCTTCCTGCACGACCGCGGTCCTGAATTTTCCAATACCGGGAATGTCGAAATCCTCGGTGTCATCGAGGACCACCGTTTCCTTGCGATACTTGCCGTCGGGATGATCGGGCCGCTCATGCACATGCTTGTGGCCCGGCACGATCGGGTAATAAAGCGGGTTGATCCCCTGTGGGACGATATTCTCGCCTTTCAGATTCCAATCCCTCAGTGATGAATAATCTCTGGCATGCTTCCAGCGGGGCGGATCCTTGATCTCACCCGCGACCGCAGCGCCGCCGAGCGTGAACCCGACCGCCGTCAGAAAAGTGACCGCCATGAGTGCGGCACGCCACCTCATCAGCCGAACAGATGGCCGGCCTTCCATCTTCAGCTGTCGATCAAAACTCTTCATGTCGAACATCTCGAGGCCCTCCAGTTGCGGGCGGCGATCTGGCGAAGCGTCGCCCAAGGTTGCGGAAGTCTTGAACTTCGCGTGGCTGACGGACAGAAAGCGCCGGTGCGCTGCCGCGACCGATCTTCCTCATGCGGTCTTCCAACTCGACTGGCCTGTCTCCACGTTCAGTCCATTATGTTAGTCTGTTCCAACGACCTCCCCGGTCTGGGTGTCAACGAAGACGTCGACCTCGCCACTACCGGTCTGGATCTCGACGACGTAAACGTTCCTGCCCCGCTTCTTCTCGATGGTTACGTCGGTGACTTTTCCAGGCATTCGCTGAAGCGCAATCCTCTTGGCGTCAGCAATCGAAACCTTGGCCGCCGCCGACTTTTGCTTTGCGGGTTTGTCGCGCAGCTTCCCAATGCTTGAAACGTTGGAGGCTGGATTGCTGGATGGTAGCGCGTTGGAGACGACGAGCTTGCCGTCGGACGTATCGCTCACAAGGCCAACGTCCGGACACCAGATCTTGTCGTTGATGTCCTTCAGGTCGATCAAATCCTGCTCGCGAACCCGAACGCAGCCCTTGAACGTCCCTGCGGGGATCGTTGCCTGAAGGCCGTCTTCCATGTTCTCGGTGCCACCATAGGACGTGCTCTTGCTGCCGGCGTAAATGTAGCGCTCGCCGACCTTGAAGGTGCCCGGCATCAACAGCCCTGGTTCAGCGACGCCGTCGCCGTCGGGGTCGCCGGCCCGCCACGTGCCCGTGAAGCTCGGTTTGCCATCCTCGATTTTCCAGCTCACCTCGCCGAACGAGAAAACGTTGTTGGTGGCCTTGTCGACGGCGATCCAGTAGAGCGTGCGCTGAGTCAGGACTCCGTCGAGATATTCCTCTTCCTGAACCACCGCCGTCTTGAATTTGCCGATGCCGCGAATGTCGAAATCCTCCGTGGTGTTCAGCACCACGGTCTCCTTGCGAAACCTGCCGTCGGGGTGATCGCGCCGCTCTAGCGCATGCTTGTGGCCCGGCGTGATCGGGTAATAGAGCGGATTGACGCCGTGCGGGACGATCTGGTCGGCTTTTAGGTTCCAGTCTTTCAGCGAGGAGAAGTCGCTGCCCTTGGTCCAGCGCGGCGCGTCCTTGATTTCGGCTGCGCACGCGCCGCCGCCAGGCACAACTGCGGCCGCCGACAAGACGACTGCAGCTATGAGCGCCGCACGCAAGCGGACGAATGAACGAAACCTCCGGTCCGCTTGCTTTTTCTGTACGTCCACCATCGCGACGCTCCCAGGCATGGGCAGGTCCGTCTGCCGTCCTGAATTGCGGAAGCCGGCCTCAAGACATCGCCGGTTGGTCGCAGGCCGATCTGATGATGACCGATCGAGTACACTCATCGCTCCCTCGCGGTGGTGAAGTCGGTTTCGATGAAGGAGCGGTTGCCATCTTTCGCGACCGTCCCGATCGCGAGCGTGTAAGCTTGGCCGGCCCGCAGGAAGCCCTTGGGTACCGCGAAGGTCTTGGTTGACGCCGGCACCAGGGCCCGGATCTCGTAGGGAGAGCCGTTCTGCTCGATAACGATGACGCACGACTCGATCCCTTTCGGCACGGACCAGCGCAAAGTCAGGTCGGTGGCGGGAACGTCCTTCTGGCCGGACCGTGGATGTTCGAACGCGGCTGGCTCCGGGAAATCGTGGCTCAGCCGCGCTTCGCCGCGCAGGCGTGCGCCCTTGCCCGTGCTTCCTTCAAAACGGTATGCGCCCGCCGGGAAGTCGGCCTTGACGATGCGGTCATCTGCAGGTTCCGGCGATTCGATCGTCAGCTTGCGAATGCCCAGCTTCGAGTCGGGCGTCTTGACGTCCACGACCTTTCGCTCGCCGGGCCCCGAAACCGTCAGCGCCGTGAGCCCCTCGCTGGCGCCCGTTACCTCGAACCTGATCTCGGCGTCCCTGTCCTGCACGTTGCGCTCGATATAGACGGAGAGCTGCTCAAACTGGCCGCTCTGTGCCAAGGCGTTGCCGCCGGACGGCGCGAGACAAGCGAGAGCCATAACGACGGCTAGGGATTCGCGATGCAATCTGGTCCCATGCTCGACCATCAGACTCTCCCGGATACCGGTTCTAAACCGATCGGATTGATCGTCGGCCCGACCGTGCCACGGCCGAAACGCAGATAGAGCGCAGGCAAGATGAACAGATTGAGCAGCGTCGACGTCACAAGGCCGCCCATGATGACCACTGCCATCGGATACTCGATCTCGTGGCCGGGTAAATTGCCGAAAATGATCAGCGGCAGGATCGCAAGTCCGGCGGCCCCTGTTGTCATCAGGATCGGACGCAACCGCTCGTTCGCCCCGCGAAGCACGAGGTCCAGACCGAACGCCGCTCCCTCATAGCCTTCCAGGTGCTGGAAGTGATTGATCATGATGATCCCGTTGCGGGCGGCGATGCCGAGCACCGTCAGGAAGCCGATCAACGAGCCGAGTGAAACGATTCCACCTGCGAGCCACGCCGCCAGGACGCCCCCCACCAGCGCCGAAGGAAGCGTGAGGAAACTGAGCGTTGCCAGCCGCCAGCTGCCAAAAGTCTGCTGCAGAAGCACGAATATGACGGCGAGCGCCAGCACACCAAGCATTTCGAGCCGCGTGCGGGCGGCGCGCAATTCCTGATATTCGCCTTGCAGCACCGCGTGGTAGCCGAGCGGGAACGACAACTTCTCCAGCCGCGATTGCACGTCCTGGGCGACCGCAGCGAGGTCGCGGCCACGCACATTCGCCTCCACGTCAATCCGGCGGGAGCTTGCCTCGCGTCTGATGACATTTGGCGTCGGCTTGATGCTGACGTCGGCTACATCCGCCAGCCGGACGCGCCGGCCGGTCGGCGTGTTGATCAGCATCCCGCGGACCGAGTCAACGCTGCGGCGGAATTCCGGCGCAGTCCACACCTGAACGTCATAGGTGCGCCCCTCGAGGAAGATGTCACCGACCTCCTCACCAGCCATCAGGGTCGCGGAGGCGCGCCGGGCATCACCCGGCTTCAGACCGTAACGCTGCGCCTCGTCCAGCCTCAGTGTCACCTGGATGTGCGGCACCTCGACGATCAGCTCCTTGTGCAGGTTGACGAGGTTGGGAACATCAGCGAGTGCCGCGCGGACCTCCTCCGCCTTGTCCCTGAGAACGTCGAGATCCGGGCCGAATATGCGAACGACGATCGCTTCGCCTGCACCGGTCAGGACCTCGCGAATGCGCTCCTTCAGATAGGTCTGCACATCGCGGTAGAGGTAGCCCTCCACCATTTCGTCGATCTTGGCATGCGTCTTGTCGTAGTCGGCATCCTTGCTGATGCTGATCCAGTTCTCTCCGAAATTGACGCCGACGACCTCGTCGGCGGCGAAGGCCTGACCGATATGGGCGCCGAAATTGCGCACTCCCGGAATGGCACGCAGCTCCTTGCTCGCCCGGGTCGTGATGCGCAACATCTCGGGCAGCGAGGTATCGGGCGAGGTGACCCAGTGCATCAGAAAATCGCGCTCCTTGAACGCCGGCAGCAGCGAGTGCCCGAGCAACGGCCAGACGACGATCCCCGCGAGGGTCACGACACCGACGCCGATGAAGGCCAAACGCGGCGTTCGGGTGACGCGTTCGAGCAACGGCGGGTAGTGGCGCCGCAACCAGACGACAAGTGGTGATTCGCGCCCTTCGAGCCGCGCATTGTTCAGCAGGATCAGGCAAAGCGCCGGTGTCACCGTCATCGCCACGATGAGCGAAGCCGCGATCGCGAGCACATAGGCTCCAATCAGCGGCTTGAAGAACGATCCGGTCAGGCCCTGCATGAACAACACGGGCACCACGGCGGCGACCACGATGAGGGTCGCAGAGACGATCGGCGCGCGCACCTCGAGGGAAGCGTCCAGAATAATGCGCGCCGTGCTCCGCGTATCGCCCGCCTGTCGCGCAAGACGCAGGCGTCGCATGATATTCTCGACATCGAGAATCGCATCATCGACGACGATTCCCAGCGCGATCACGAAGCCGGCCAGTGTCATTGTGTTGACGGTCGCGCCCCACATGAACAGGACCAGTGCGGCTGCGAGCAGCGACAGCGGAATGGCGACGATGCATACGATCGCGGTCCGCCATTCGTAAAGGAAGATGACGATAATTCCCGTAACCAGCAGGCAGCTCAGCAACAGCGCCCGTGACAGATTGTCGATCGAGTCCTCGACGAAGGTTGCGGGCCGGAAGATTGTCGTATCGATTTCAACCCCCGGAAGACCGGGCTTCATTTTTTCCAGCGCTTCTTCCACGCCGCGGGTGACCGCGAGCGTGTTTCCCCAGGGGAATTTTTCGACGATGAGCATCAACCCCGGGCCATCATTGATGACAGCATCGCCGACCATCCCCTGCGGCGCATAGACGAGGTTGGCCACCTCGTTCAGCAACAGCGGTTTGCCGTCCTTTGTCGTCACTGGCACCTTGGAGAGCGTCTCGGGTGTAACGCCGGACGCGGCAAAGATCAGTTGAAAGCGCTGATTGGGCGTTTCGACAAAGCCGCCGGTGCCGATATGCGCGCCGCGGGAATAGCGCAACAAGCCGACGTCAAGGGCATCGGAAACTGCCTCCTGCACTTGATCGAGCGTGACATCCGCCGCTGCCATCCGGTTCGGATCGACCATGACCTGGAGCATCTTAAGCTGCTCGCCCCAGATCGCGACGTTCGCGACTCCGGGAACGCTGAGCAGCCGCTGCCGGATGGTCCAATAGGCGAGCATCGACAGGTCCATGACCGACTTGTCTTGCGAGGTGATGCCGATTTTCATGATCCGGCTCGTCGAGGACAATGGCGGCATCATGTAGGGCGGCGCCGCCCACGTCGGCAGGGCCTTGGACGCAAGCGCCATCCGCTCGCTGACCAGTTGACGCGCCCGTATCTCGTCGGCGCCGGATTTGAAGATCAAGAGGATCGACGACAATTGCCCCACCGACTTCGAACGCATCACTTCGATGTCGGGAACGCCGTTCAGCGCATTTTCCAGCGGCACGGTGACAAGTTGCTCGACCTCCGCGGAGGAGAGTCCAAGGCAGATTGTCTGGATCTCCACGCGTGGCGGTGCGAATTCCGGGAATACATCCACCGCCACGTCCTTGAGGCGCGCCAGGCCAAACCAGGTCAGCACCACGCCGAGGGCGAGGACCAGATAACGAAAGCGCAGACTGGATGCTATGACCAGCTTCATCATCGCAAGACACCCCAATCGGGCCGCAGCCGTTAGGGAGAACAACCAAACTAGTGACCTACCTTTGCCTCGGCCCCGAACACTTGCGGCACTCCGGCCGCAAGCACCTTGGTGCCGACCGGCGGCCCGTCGCTCAGGTACACGTTGTCGCCCTTGATGGTGTCGATCTCGACCGGTCCGCGAACGAAGGTCAGCGGCTCGGCGCTGATGTAGACCCACGTCTTTCCGGAGAGGTCGTAGAGAACGGATGCATAGGGGACGATCAGGCGCCCCGACGGATCCGCGCGAACCTCGTCGATCAGGATACCAAGCCGTTCCGCCGCCTTCGGCGTGAGCGTTATCTTCTTGATCTTTGCGTCAATCGTGGCCTCTACTCGCGCCGGCGCCTTGTCCGTGGTTTCGGCGGCCAGAGCCCAGCCAAAGGACGTTGCAAGGATCGCAACAGACATCGCCGCCGCCGATATCGCCAATACATTGACGCGGGCCATGACCGGTCTCCCCCTCTTGATCGCAATCGAAATGAACCGCTCGGTGATCATGACGCGGACCCCAAATCGAGATCGAGCCGGTCGCGGGTCCAATCGGCGGCGAACCGCACGTAGAGCGCCGGAAGCACGAGCAGCGTTCCAAGCGTGGCCGTGACGACGCCGCCCAAAACGACAACCGCGAGGGGGTGGGCGATTTCAAGTCCTGCAACGTCGCCCATCATTGCAAACGGAAGCACCAGGACGATCGTCGCGATGGATGACGCCATGATGCTCGGCAGCTGCTCGCGAACACCGCGACGCACCAGCGCTTCACCGAACGGCTCTCCCTCGTCCAATTGCAGGTGCTGGAGATGAGCGACGAGACCGATGCCCTGCCGCACCGCCAGCGCAAGGACCGCCACCAGGCCCAACAGCGAGCCGAGCGAGAAGGTCCCCTCCTCGGTGATCGGGATCATCGCCACACCGCCCAGCATGGCGATCGGCACACCGAGCACCGACAATGCACTGAGTTTCCAACTGCGGAGCACCGCCTGCATGAGCAGGAACATCACGATCGCCGCTGCCGCCACGTAGCCATAGATTGAACGAAGGCTCGCTCGCTGTTCCCTGTATTCGCCCAATACTTCGGCCCGATGCTCGAACGGGAACGCCACCTGCTTGACGGCTCTGGCGACTTCATCTGCCACATCGCCCAGCGCCCGCTCATCCACCTTTGCCAGGACGTCGATACGGCGCGAGGCCCCCTGGCGGCGGATGATACTGGTGGCCGGAGCGACACGGACGTCGGCGACCTGATCGAGGCGAGCCTGAGACCCGTTCTCGCTGTTGATCATCAGATTCCGGATGTCTTCGATGTTGTCGCGCAGTTCCGGGCGCCCCCAGACCACCACGTCGAAAACCTTCTGTTCCTCGAACAGCGCGCCGACGGTGATGCCGCCGACGAGTGCGGAGGTTGCCCTGCGGACGTCGCCAGGCTTCAAGCCGAAATCAGCCGCGCGATCGACATCCACCTTGACCTCGATCGCGGGTTCCTCGACCTGCAGCTCGACCCGTGCGTTTTCGATGCCGGAGATCTTGGCGATCGCCGCTCGGATCTCCTCGGCCTTGGCGCGAATGACATCGAGGCTCTTGCCGTAAACCCGCACGGTGATGGAATCCGGATCCCCGGTGAGCGCCTCGCGCAGCCTGGTCGACAGATATGTCCCAACCTGCCCGCGCATTCCGGGATAGGCTGTGACGGCGGCTTCCACGGCATCGACCACGGTTTCATAATGCGCCTTGGGATCGATGTTGACCCATACGTGCCCCGTATTCACGTCGGTTGCGCGTTCGCAGTTGCAGAGCAGCGCGCGTCCGAGATTGGCGTGGGCATTCTGCACGCCCGGGATCTGCTTGAGGTCTTGGATTAAGCCCTCGGTCGATCGCATCATCGCCTGCAACGAGGTGCCTGGCGGCCCCTGCCACTCGATGAGCAGATCGGTCTCCTTGAAGCTCGGCACCATGTTTCGTTCGAGCGGAGTGATCAGCGCAAAGGATGCGATTGCCGCCGCGACACCGACGCCGATGCCTGCGATCGGCCAGCGGGTAACGGGGCCGGCCACCCGATCGAAGATTCCGGCCAAACGATCGATCGGTTCATCAACCCTCGCATCTAGCGTCGCGTTGGCGAGAAGCAGCGCCGCCAGCGCAGGGGTCAGGATTAGCGCCACCAGCATCGACACCGATACTGCGGCGATATAAGCCCAGGCCATCGGCGCAAAGAATGCCGCCGACCGGCTCTGCATGAACAGGACGGGAAGCACCGCGAGCACGACGATCAGTGATGCATAGACCATCGGCCGACGCGTTTCGAGCATCGCACGGGCGAGGACCATGAAATTCGACTGCCCGTCGCGAGCCGCGCGTAGTCTCCGCAACAGATTGTCGGCATCGAGAATGCCGTCATGAACCACCACGCCGGAAGCCATCAAGAGACCGCCGATGACCATCATGCTGAGCGAAATCCCGGCAGCTTGCAGCAGCAGCGCGGCCGAGATGAACGACAACGAGATTGCGGCCATGGCGATGACGGCACTCCTCCAGCTCCGCATCAAAAGGCCTAGCGCGGCCGCGACCAACACGACCGAAATAGCTGCGGCCTTGCTCAGGTTACGTGTCGCGCGTTCGATGAAGCTCGCAGGATGATAGATCGTCGTATTGATCTCGATGCCGGGTAATCCTGGCTTCAGCTCGTCCAGCGCGCGCTCGACGCCGCGCGTCACGTCCGATGTGTTGAAACCGGGAAACTTCTCGATGGCCAGCATCAACCCCGGCCCGTCGCCGATGATGGCATCCCCGATCAGCGCCTGATGGCCCTCAGCGAGAAAGGCCACGTCGCCGACGCGCACGGTCGTACCGCTCAGCGGCACCTTGGCGAAAGTACCTACCGTGGAGATCGGTAGCTGGTGACGAATGCTGAGCCGCTGGTTCGGCGTTTCGATGAAGCCGCCGGTACCCGGCGTGGATGAGTTCAGGTAGGTCAGCGGCGAAGACCAGACCGCCTCGCCCGTGGTCTTGATCACCTGCTCCAGCTTGACGCCCCTCTTCAACAGATTCCGCCCGTCGACAAGCACCTGCACCTGCCGCTCACGCTGCCCCCAGATCGAAACGTTCGCGACTCCGGGAACGCCGGCGAGACGCGGCGCAATGTTCCAGCGTGCCTGAATGGACATGTCGATCAACGACACGGATTTCGAGCTCAGGCCGATGTTCATGACGCGGCTGGTTGAGGACACCGGCTGCAGCATGACCGGTGGGCTGGAGACGTTCGGCAATGCGTGCGCTTGCGTCAGTCGCTCCTGCACCATCTGGCGCGCTTTCATCAGATCGGTGCCAGGCGCGAAGATCATTTCGATGGTCGAAATTCCCGCCATCGATTCCGACTGGATGAGCTGAAGCCAGGGGACGCCGTTAAGTAGGTCCGCTTCCAGCGGCACAGTAATCAGCGATTCAACTTCGGCGCTAGAGAGGCCAAGCGATTCCGTCTTCACCGTGAGCGAGGGAAGCGCGAGTTCGGGAATGACCTCTAGCGACTTCTCCCTGATGCTGACGACCCCAAGGATCAACAGGCCCGCAGCGACAGCTACAACGAGGGTGCGCAAGCGAACGCTAGAAGAAATGAGCCACAACATCTTCGCCCCCTCTTCTGACCTCTGGTTGCAATCAAACTCTAGTTGTAAGATGCAGTCCGACTGCCTGAGCCTTTTCTGGCTACTCTCTCGCTCGCAGGAAAAGACGCAGTCACCGTTCCCACGAATCCCGACGCTATATCGAGCTGCAGCTTTGGCGGCTCGACAAATCCTGGCGTGCGCTGGAGTCCCAGCATTTTACCGCGTTTGGTTGATCAGTTCCTGTGAGGCATTTTGACGCGCGCACTTCTGGATAGGAGTCCTATCAATTCGGTCAGATGGCAGTCCCATCAATTCGGTCAGGCGATACTACCCAATTGGGTATGCAGCATTACCCAATCGGATTATGTCCTCTGCCCAAACGACCGACGACTGAAAGTTGCATATCCATTTTTGTGAGGTGGGTGCCGTGCGTTCCGCTTGATTAGTTCGCTTGCGCTCGAGTGACTCGCCATCAAGCTGACTGCTATTCCCAGCACCGGTCAGAAGCTTCCGTTAACGCCTTCTTCTCTTATCTGTTGTCGACTTGACGGACAAAACACCGGCTGAGATAGTTTGGTGATGTGCGCGACATGGTTGTGAGCGATTTGCTCCGACTGTTTTGGTAAATGCAGCCTGGGATAGTAGTGAGGCCGCGCATGAATTCGGGTAAGCGAGATGAGTTCGCTGCCGGATCCGGACGGCACGTAAGGACAATCAGAGCAGTCGAGTCGACGATGGGCGGTTGGCGGCCCTTGTGCCGATTGATCGTTGGCGGCGCGCCAGTATTCTTCAGCCTCACCTTGTTTGTCCCTTCTCATGCAGCCGCTGCGGAGAACGAGGAGATCGCAATTCTCCGACGCATGCTCGGGGAACTGAAGGCGGAGAACCGCAAGCTGTCCGGGCGTCTCAGTGCGCTGGAAGGAGCGACAACGACAAAGCGCAGAGCGCCGCGTGAGCGCACGACACCCGTCGCAACCGCGGCAGCACCTGCTGCAACGGCACTGAAACCGGCGCCGCCGGCGGAGGCAACAGCCGCCGTGCTGCCTGCTCCGGATTTGTCGGAAGCCGGAGCGAAACGGCCGATGGCAGCACGCGTGACGGATCTGGAGATCGCCTGGGCAGCACAGGAGAACGCGACGCGACAGATTATCGCGGACACGCTCAACAAGACGGGACCGAAGATCAACAACTACCTCTCCCTTAGCGGTGTCGTCGAAGGGATTGCCTCGCGCACAAACAATTTCAACGGCCCCACCCAGGAAAACCTGCAGTTGGGCACAGCCGAACTCGATTTCGATATCAAGCTGAGCGACTGGCTGACCGGCGCATTGGTACTTCATTTCGACAGCGGCACCGGCGCGATATTTCCGACCGGGAACCAACCCGTCGTGCCTGGCGTCCCCGGCATCGGCGTTGATCGCTTCACGCTTGATCGGACTCACATTCTGGTCGGCGACTTGATGCAATTCCCGATAGCTGCCCGCTTCGGGGTCGAGACGCTGCATTTCGGTACGTCAACCGGCGTCGCACGTCTGGATACCCTTTCGATCGGCACCCCTCTGACGACCGAGGTGTTTGAAAACCGCCAGACGGCAGGAGGTTTGGAATTCGCCTGGCCGACCCCTCCTCTGCGACCGCTGCCCGCGCCTGTGGTCGTTCCCAAGGTCAATCCGCTGGTGGTCGCACCGGCAGTTCAGCAGATCGCGCGCTGGATGGGCTACACTCCGCCTCCTCAGCGGCCGTTCAAGCCGCTACCGGTGACCCTCCCGCTCGAGCCGGCACCCTTCTATGGCTCGGTCATGACGTACAGGGGCAGCGACAGCATCATACCCGGCCGCACCAAGATTGACGATTATAACGCTACACTTGGTTACCGCACGAGCGGCCATTGTGGCTTGCCGTATGAGCAGTTGACGACGTCGCTGATCTGTCCGTGGACCCTTGATTTCCATGTCGACTATGACACCTCCGTGTTCGAAAGCAGATTCCTGCATGCGTCCTACCTGCCATTCCTGCCGGAGATCGGACGCGTTCCCGGAGTGGCCGCGAGCGTCAAAGCCAGTTTTGGCCCGTTCGCGGTTGTTGGCGAAGTGAACGCCGCTCTTCGGTCAGCTCAGTTCATCGATGGGCTCGGCATTCCGAGGAACATGACGCCGATGACATGGCAGGCTTCGGTTGCCTACCAGTTCGATTGGAATCCATGGGTGACGGAGATTGGCGCGCAGGGTGATTTCATCTCGTTGGGATATTCCGGCAGCAAGGACATGGCTGGCGTGATGATTCTGCAAAACGGCGTGCCGACTCGAATCGGATTCGTCCCACAACACCGGCTGTTCATCACCGGCGGCGAGTGGGTGATGGACGGGCTGAAAATCGCCGTCGAATATTCCGCCAACTGGGACTATTCAACGAACGTCGGCGGCACGGGTAAGCTCGCGCATGGTGCGTTCGGACTGCTCCAGCTCAACTTTTGATCCGCCGCTCCCAGCAGCCCTGTGTCAGCGTCGAGAGACAGTCGAACACCATCCGTGCAGTCGTTCGATGCTCGATACCAGGGTTGAGTCGGGGAACGCCGCCCGCCCAACCGAAGGGAGAACTCCATGAAGGCGATTGCGCCGGGCGTATTCGGTGCCGCGCTGCTCGCGTCTGCCGCTTCCGCCGCCCCCCTCAGCGCGACGACGATCGGCTCCGCCGAAGTCTCCAACGTCGACCAGGTCGGCCTGGTCTGCAACGAGTATTATGGACGCTGCTGGCGGACCCGAGGACCGCGCTACGTGCTGCGCTATTTCTACGACCCCAGCTACTTCCCCGGCTGGGGCTACAACTACTACGCTGGCCCCGGTTACTACAATCGCCGATACGGCGGACCAAGGTTCATCATTCGCGGCTGGTAGCCAGGAAGCAAAGGGCCGCTCTCAGCGCAAGCAAGGCCAAACTCCGAGCCCCGCGTCTCCGCAATTGCTCGTCAGATCGCTCCCCTGCACGGCTCGCTATGCGATTCACATCGTCGTGACGCGTCGTAAGTGCGCTCAAGAGCGTTGAGTGCAGGATCGACTTGCCGAGACCCGATTTGGCGCGATATCTGGAATTGGCCCAAGGGCGGCCATACCTTAATCGGTCGTAATCGCAGGTGGTCAGTCACTAGGGCGATTTGACGAATTGCGAATTGCACTGCCCCGCTCTTCGGGTCGGACATAGTCCCACGTCTGGGCGGGTCGATTCGTAGCTCGCAACCGTAGCTGTTCACGCGAACCTCAGGCGGACTGTCGGAAATTGCTGACAGTCCAATGTTCTTGGCTATCGCAGTTTGGAGGAGCGGTGATCCACTGATCGCGAGTGGAACATCGGCTTGAAGTCTCTCATCCCTGCCCTCAAAAATTGTTGTCGAGCCCATCCACCGAACCGATGCGAAGTTATCCACTTCAAGGCCCGCTCAAACTGGCCGTATTGCGATTTTTCTTGGTCTCCCGGCGCACACGTCACGCACACGCCGCCCTCTAACCATCTGAAAAACCAGAACTCTCACTCCAATCCATCATAGGAGCTACAGAAAGGCACGAGTCCCGCCATTTCAACGATTTACGAGATCCTCTTAGCGGATTGAAACATTAACACGTGCCCCCGAATTAGCCGAAGTTGCACGCGTTTGTATTCGCCTTGATTTTACAGTGCACACGTAGCGCACACGAAACGGGGAGTGCACACGGGCATGGCTGCGCTTATCCAGATGCCAGCATCGATCGCAGTGAACTACCAAAGCCAAAGGCCACTGCACGGGCAAGTGCGTTCTGTGTCATCGACATTCGTGTAGGCGCATGTACGAGGTCGGCGCGCCCCCGACGTCTCAAGGCCGCAGCATTGGAAGCGCAGAAGAAGTTCTAGAGAAACTCTCAACCGTCCCAGCCAAGTCGATCAAGAGAAAATGATCGCTATCCTGTTTTTCGACTTCGCTAGCTTACGATGATTCTTGGCTCTTTCGACTATCTCACAATACTCCAAGTTTTATCTGCCTTCACTAGCGTGACTATTGAACGCCGTGGTTGAATAAATCAACGCGGCGCTCTCTCCCGACCAATCCTCCTTCGATTTCGCGGCCACCAACGCAGAAGCTGATCCTAAACGCGCAGTGGTGTGCACTCGGAATGATCGGTGTCGCGTGATGGGAAGCGCGCAGCCTGAACATTTACACGTTAGGAGAAAGGTCATGCCGCGGCGTCCGGCAAAGGTTACACAAGCAGACCTAGCTCGCGCAATCCGCGCCGCCAAGGAAGCCGGCGCGAGCGCGGTCAGCGTCGACGCAGACGGCGTTATTCGGATTGCACTGACGTCGAGCGCCGCGCCAACCAAGCCCACAACAGGTCTCGAGGAGGTATGGGTGCCATCGGAGGCGTTGCAGCGTTACCTGAAACGCACCGAAAGCGGGTGAAACGCACCTTATGCAATTGATGCGGAGTCACCGCACCGTTAGACTCCAGGCATTGGTTCATGGAGTAAGCCAATGCCTGGAACGCCACGACGCGATCCCCGCGCACCCGGGGACACGCGAATGTATCTTTACTTCGACTATTCCCCGCTCGGCGCGCTGCGCTGGTACGTGAAGGTGAGCCGCAAGGGTCGGCGGGTCGGGATCAGAGAGCGATATGGCACCGAGGCCTTCGATGCCGCCTATGATGCGGCGGTCGCGGCGCTCGGAGGAGTGATGCGTAAACGGCGAACCGAACCCGATCCGTTGGTACAGCCGGAACGTCGCTATGTGCTGGCCGATCGCTCTCAGCGCGGACAGACGCGCTATTATGTCCAGCTTCGCAACGGATTGCCGAAGATCAGGATCAAGGCGGAGTTCGGCACCAGGGCATTCGACGACGAGTGCGACGCGGCCATTATTTCGCAGATCGCGCTTTATGGCGATACGACCGATTACGTCAACGCGCAGAAGCAGCGCAGTGAGCCGCGTCCCGAACTGCCGACAGAGCCGCCGAAGCCTCAGACCCTGCGCTGGTACTGGACGCTTTACAAACATAGCGACCATTGGCTGGGCGACCTTGCCGTCGGCGAGCGAGGTCTGTCGGAGTCGACGCGGCTCCAGCGCACCGGGTTGATCGAGTCGCTCCTGCCCGAGAACGGCGAGAAGCCGTTTGGGGTGCTGACACGTAAGGTCATCAAGGCGGAGATGAAGGCGCGCACGCCGTCGCAAGCGGGCAATCTGTTGTCGGCGCTGCGCGGCATGATTCGCTGGATGATCGATGAAGGCCATCTCGACGAGGACGACGATCCGACGATCGGACTGAAGTCCGGCAAGGCGAAGGCGAGCCGCGAGAGCGGCGGCTTCGTGCCCTGGACGGAAGAGGACATGGCGCTCTATCGCACGAAGTGGCCGCTCGGCACCGAGGCGCGGCTGATGTTCGATATTCTGCACCATACTTTCCTGCGGCTGGGAGACGCGCACCGCTTCGGGCCGCCGCATCTACGACAGATCGTGCGCAAGATGGCGGTACAGATCGCAACCGAAAAAAGCCGTGGCAACACGACCGTCACGGTGCCGGTGCATCCGGAGTTTGCGGAGAGCCTCCGCGCGGCGCGCGCGGCCGGGATCGTCGGCGCGGAGGTGTTCACCGGGAAGTTCGTGAAGGGCCGCGTGCTGCCGATGAACAAAAAGGCCTGGGCGATGAAGTTCAAGAAGTACGCGGTCCTGGCCGGGGTCAACGAGCCCAAGAAAAGCTGCCATGGGGTCCGTAAGGCGCGGGCCGAGGTGGCCGCTTACGCCGACTGCACCGAGAGCCAGATGATGGCGATGTTCGGCTGGACCGATCCGAAAATGCCGGCGCACTACATCGCGCAGGCGAACCGGGAGAAGCTCGGCATGAGCGGCATGGCGTGGCGTTCGATCAGAGCCAGTCGCTGGATGAATTCATACCGGTACCCGACGCGAACAGGGCCGGAACGTCGGTCGAGAACAGAGTAGTAACTTTGCGTAGTAATTTTGGAAGAAAAACGCCATAATTTCAATATATTAGGCGTGGGTATGGTGCGCTCGGAGGGACTCGAACCCCCACGATTTTACTCACTGCCACCTCAAGGCAGCGCGTCTACCAGTTCCGCCACGAGCGCTTGGGAATGCCGGCTTGAGGCTTGAAGGCCCGCCGCATCAACGGCGCCGATCTAACAAATCCATCAGTGGGGTACAAGTCTGCCGACGCCCTGAATTCCACAAGCTTGGGACAAAAATGTTCCGTCCCTGCCCGACCGGCCGGCTACCCCGGGCCCCGCGGTGCCCCGGGCCCTACCGGGTCCCGGGCGAGCGCGGCAGCATCTGCTTGACCTCGACCGCGATCCGGTTGCGGTCGACCAGCACGACGCCGGAGGCCACCGGCAGATTGTTGGCGAGAACCTTGACCTCGTCGGCCTCGGTTGCGTCCAGCTCGATGATGGCGCCGCGGGAAAGACGTAATACTTGATGGATTGGCATGGTGGTCGTCCCGAGGACGACCATGAGATCCACGGTGACTTTATCGAGAGTGGGCACTGTCAGGACCGCCGCAACTTGGGACTGAGGCCAAAGGGCTTGGCATTTGCTCCCGCGATGATCACCACGTTATGGTTAGCCAATGGTTAATTCGCCTCAAATCCCTCGCCAAAACCAACGTCAAGAGCTCGATTTGACGTCGTTTTCCGCCTCAGGCGGTGAGCCCGTCGAATGGCGAATCTCGGACGCGCCGGTGCCCTATCCGGACGCCGTCGCCGAAATGGAGGCGCGCGTTGCCGCCATCGCGGCAGGCGAGGCGCCGGAGCAGGTTTGGCTGCTCGAGCACCCCCCGCTCTACACCTCGGGCACTTCGGGCAAGGAAAGCGACCTGCTCGATCCCCGATTCCCGACCTTCGCGACGGGGCGCGGCGGGCAGCTCACCTATCACGGGCCCGGCCAGCGGGTTGCCTACATCATGCTCGACCTCAAGCGCCGCCGGCCGGACGTACGGGCCTATGTCGCCAGCCTGGAGGAGCTGATCCTGAAGACGCTCGCCGCCTTCAACGTCCGCGGCGAGCGGCGCGAGGACCGGGTCGGCGTCTGGGTGAAGCGGCCCGACAAAGGGAGCGAGCACGAAGACAAGATCGCGGCGATCGGCGTGCGGCTGAAGCGCTGGGTCTCGTTCCACGGCATCGCCATCAATGTCGAGCCGGAGCTGTCGCATTTCGCTGGCATTGTTCCTTGCGGCGTCGCCGATCCCCGCTATGGCGTGACCTCGCTGGTCGATCTCGGCCAGCTCGTAACCATGGCCGATGTCGACATCGCGCTTCGGCAGGCGTTCGAGGAGCTGTTCGGGCCGACCAAAGCGTTGGTGCCGGAAACAGCTGTCTAACAGTTTCTGTTCGAACCTGACCGCGCGTGGTCTCCGCACGCCACGGAATCGGCTATGCTCGATTCCGGCGCCGCCCACGCCTCCCCCCTCCGCCGGGAAAGCAGACATCATGCCGGGCGACTCAACATCGGACCGACTATTCGAGCGCCAGGCATAAGGAGGGATTGCGCTTTCTGCTCGCAATGGGAGGTTTTGACGATGAAATTGTCTACGCCGATCTATCATCTGAAGCGTAAAGCAAAACGCCTGTCGCGCGAGCAAGGCGTTCCGCTCCATGATGCGCTTGACCGCATCGCCGCGACGGAAGGGTTTTCAGCCTGGAGCATGCTCGCGGCGAAGGCGGCCGCGATGACTCCGGCCAACAAGTTGTTCCCACAATTCCAGCCTGGCGACCTCGTGCTGGTCGGCGCGCGTCCCGGCCAGGGCAAGACGCTGATGAGCCTCGAGCTCGCCGTGGAGGCGATGAAGTCGGGCCATCGCGCCGCGTTCTTCTCGCTCGAATATACCGAGAAGGATGTGCTGGATCGCCTGCGCGCGATCGGCGTGGGGCCGACGCAGTTCGCGGACATGCTCGAGGTCGACTGCTCCGACGTCATCAGCGCCGATTACGTGGTGAAGCAGATGGCGACGGCTCCTCGCGGCACAATCGTCGTGATCGATTATCTGCAACTGCTCGACCAGCGGCGGGAAAACCCCGATCTCGCCGTTCAGGTGCGCGCGCTGAAATCCTTCGCGCGCGACAAGGGATTGATCGTCGTCTTCATCTCGCAGATCGACCGGTCCTACGATCCCTCCATCAAGCCCTGCCCCGATCTCAGCGACGTCAGGCTGCCGAACCCGCTGGACCTGACGCTGTTCGACAAGACGTGCTTCATCAACAACGCCGAAGTTCAGTTCCGCGCGGCGAGCTGATCCAACCGACGCGGGCCGCGGGTGAGACGGCTCACCCGCGGCTTGCGGCGTCACGCCGCTTTCAGTGAAACCTCGAGCTTGCCCGCGATGTAGCGCCGCTCCTGAGTGAGGCCGCCAAAACCGTAGGCGTCGCCCTTGACTTCGTCGACATGCAGATAGGTCTCGGGATGCAGCGGGCCCAGAATTTCGGCCATGCGCTTGAACATCGCGGCGAGATAGGCCGCCTTCTCGTCCTTCGTGTTGGTGCCCTCGGTGACGTGGATGTCGATCCAGTAGCTTGCGAGCTTCTGCTCGGCGAGCGACTTGCCGCCGGCGAACCAGTCGCCCGCATCGACCGACTTCACGATGATGGCGGTGACCGCGGGATCCTTGTGCAGGATCTTTGCGGTGAGCTCCGAGACGGCGCTCGCAATGTCGGCCTTCAGCGACGGGGACTGGCGGGATGACGTGTAGGATACGGTGATCAGGGGCATGGTCGTTCTCCTCGAGATGTCGCGCAGGTCTTGCGCGGCGTTGATGACAAGCTAGACCTTCCCCTGTCATTTTGATACCTTATCTCTGTTGATACCAGTGATAACCATCCAAAATGACAGCAACACTCGACATCGCCACCGTCCAGGCCTTCCTGCTGGTCGCTGACCTCCAGAGCTTTACGCGCGCCGCCGAGGCACTCGGCACGACGCAGGCGGCGGTCAGCCTCAAGCTTCAGAGGCTGGAAACGCTGCTTGGAAAACGCCTCGTCGAACGCTCGCCGCGCGCGGTCCGGCTCACCGCCGACGGCGCCAGCTTCCTCGATCGCGCCCGCGCGCTGATGGCAGCGCATGACCGAGCCCTGTCGGGCGAAGCGCCGCCCGCGCAATCGCTCTCGCTCGGCATTTCCGACCACGCGGCGGGCCCGGAGCTCGTGCCGCTGCTCGAACGCCTGCACGCGATGTCGTCAAATCTCACCCTCGCCGTCACCATCGGCTTCTCGCGCGAGATGCAGGATGCCTATGACGCAGGCGAGCTCGATGCGGTGATCGTCCGACAGGAAGGCAGCCGCCGCGGCGGCGAAAAGCTGGCCGAGGACGAGTTCGGCTGGTTCGCCGCACGGCGCTTCGCCCTGCCGAAGGGCGAGCCGCTGCCACTCGCGACACTCGCCCCGCCCTGCGGCGTCCGTGCGATCGCCGTGCGCGCGCTCGACAAGGCCGGCCTCTCCTGGCGCGAGCGTTTTGTCGGCGGCGGCGTCACGGCAGTGGTTGCGGCAGCCCTCGCAGGATTTGCGATCGCACCGCTGGCGCGGCGGATTGCGCCGCCCGGATTGGTCGATATCGGCCCTGCGCACAGGCTGCCGAAGCTCGGCAGCTCGAAAGTGATGCTGCATTCAAAGGTCAGCGATCCCGCAAAACTGGCGGCGTTGCGCGCGGTGGCGGCGACGTTCCGAAGTGTGGCAGCCACCTGACGCCTCACAAGATCGCTTCGAACGCGCTGCGCAGCGTTTCGTGCCGGAAGACAAAACCGCGGCTCAGCGCCTTGTTCGGCAGCACACGCTGACCGCCCAGCAGAAGCTCGTCGGCGAAGCCGCCGCCGATCCGGCGCAACAGGCCTCCCGGAATGCGGAACACAGCGGGCCGGTGCAGGCGGCGGCCGAGCTCTTCGGTGAACTTTGCGTTGGTGACGGGGATCGGCGCGGTGGCGTTGACGGGCCCAGCGAGATCTGGCGTCGCCATCACATAGGCGATCAGCCGGATCAAATCGTCGCGCTCGATCCAGGACATCCACTGCCGCCCGGTGCCGAGTGGACCGCCGAGGCCGAACTCGAACGGCGTCAGCATCCGCGTGATGAAGCCGCCTTCGGTGCCGAGCACGAGACCGATGCGCAAGTACACCACCCGCACGCCAAGCTCCTCGGCCGGCCGCGCCGCCTTCTCCCAGGCCGCGCACAGCTCGTGGCTGAAGCAGGCGTGCGACTTCGCCGACTCCGTCAGCACCTGATCGGCCCACAGGCCGTACCAGCCGATCGCGGAGCCGCTGACGAGCACCTCGGGCTTGCGCTCGAGCCGCGCGATCAGTTTGATGACTTCACCGGTCATGTCGATCCGAGAGCTGATGATCTTCGCGCGCTTCGCCTCGGTCCACAGGCCGTTGCCGATCGGCTCTCCCGCGAGATTGACGATGGCGTCGATTGGCGTGTCCGCGGCAAGCTGATCGAGGCTGGTGATCAGCGTGACCGGCGGCGGCAACATCTCGGCCTTGGCCGGGTTACGGATCAGCGCGATGACGTGATGCCCTGCCCCACTGAGGCCCGCCGCAAGGCGGCTGCCGATGAAGCCCGTCGCGCCCGATATCAGCACGGTCTTGCGGCCGGGGAGCTTCTCGACGAGTCCTTCCGCGGGAACGCTTCGCATGCGGCCGAGCCGCCGCATCGCCGCAAAATCCCTGATGCCGCAGAGCGACGCACCGACCGCGCAGGCGGTCGCTGCGATGCTGAGCAGGCCCTGATAGACGACCATCACGCCGAACGGCTGCATCGCCCAGTCGATCAGCACCGGCAGCAGCAACACCAGGATCGCGCCGTAATTGATCGCGAGCAGCGTGTGATTGATGCGCTCGCTCGGCGGCAGTTTGCGGCTCAAATCCTCCTCGACGAAATCCATCAGCGTGATGACGATCTCGGCGACCAGCACAGCGATGATCAGCAGCGCCAGCACGCCATAGACTTCCAGCCAGCCGAGCAGCAGGAACAGCAGCGCGTAGAGCATGTTGCGGATGCCGTGCAGCTTCAATTCGAACCGCTGCGACGGACGCCAGGCCAGGCGCTCGGTGAATTCGTGGTGATAGAAGGTGTCGAACACGCCCATCACGATCTGGATGGCGATGAGCGTCCACAACAGCGGGGTCATGATACGGCCTCCCTGAACACGGCGGACTGATGGATCAGCGCGCCGTAACGCGGATGAATGACATCGAGGGTGAAGCGGAACGCGCCCTCGCCGAGATCGCTGTGCGTCACGGTGAGATCGCCCGGCGTGAGCCATCGCGGCAGCGGGATCCACAGACGCCCAAGCTGCAACCCGTAACCAGCGCTGCGGAACGTCAGCGCCTGTCCCTCGACCGCGATACGGAGCGCCATCGAGACGCCGAAGCCGACATATTCCTCGAGCCCGGTCGGGCCGGCGAAGCGTTTTGCCGAATGGATCACCTGCGGAAAGCCGCGCTTGCGCGCGCAGATGCGCGTCCAGGTCTGACCACCGGTCGCGCCGTCCTCGGTAACCGTCACGATCATGGGCACGCCGGTGTCGCGCCCCGTGGGCAGCGGCCCGCCGATCAGGCGCGCGACTTGTGCGAACCACCAGCCGATGTCGCTGAAGGCGACCTCGTCGACGACGCCGACATAGACGACGCTGTCGCCGTCAGCGACGCGCTTGGAGAAGCGCCGCCAGGTCGCGAGCGGCAGGCGGCCCCAATCCTCGTCCGACAGCAGCGTGCGGAAGCGGCGATCGTCGAGCAGTTTGGTGTGAGTGGAGGTTGGTACGTTGGAGCCTGATAATCTCGCCGACGTCATCGCAACCTCCTCACCCCTATTTGGCCTTGCCCAGCGGCAGCAGGTTGGCGATCTTCTCGCCAAGCCGCATCAAGGCGACCAGCCGCGGCCGCGGCACCTTCAGCATCTGCATGAACCAGTGATCGGCGAGCTCGGTGAAGGCGAGCATCTCCTTCAGCCGTTTGCTCGCGACCGGACTGATGGTCGGATCATCCGTCGCATCGGATACGCAGGCCCTGAGCGCGACGATGGCCGGATCGATCTCCCGCTCCTTGCGTCGCGCCGCGATGCGGGCGGCGACCTCCCAGATGTCGGTCTCGGCCTCGTAATGGTCGCGGCGGTCGCCGAGGATCGGCACCCGCCGGATCAGGTTCCAGGCGAGCAGCTCCTTGAGCGAGTTGGAGACATTGGACCGCGCCATGCCGAGCGTGTCGGCGATGTCCTCGGCCGTCATCGGCGCCTCGGCCAGATAGAGCAGCCCGTGGATCTGGCTGACCGAGCGATTGACGCCCCACCCGTCCCCCATGTCGCCCCAATGCAGGATGAAGCGCTCGACGGCGGCAGGAAGTTTCTTTTTTCCGGTTATTTCTGTCATAACAGAAATATCTGATGAGCGCGATTGATTGTCAAGTGCGCCAGCCCGCTGATATCCCTGCATACGCACCGCGAGATTTGCCTAAAAATGGTCCAGGCGCGGGAACAATTCGCAGCCTGTGGCGTTTGCCCCGGTTCAGGCAGGGTCCCGGAATGGTCAAAAAACTCAGTCAGCAGAGAGACTTGTTCGAGAGCGAGCGCAGTTTCCGGCTGTTGGTTGAAGGAGTCGCGGACTACGCCCTGTATATGCTGGACCCCAATGGGATCATCACCAGCTGGAACATCGGCGGCGAGCGCATCAAGGGCTATTCGCCCGCTGAGATCCTCGGCCAGCACTTTTCCCGCTTCTACACCGAGGCCGACCGGGCCAACGGCAAGCCCGCCCGAGCGCTCGGCATCGCCAGGGAAAAGGGCCGTTACGAGGAGGAAGGCTGGCGCGTCCGCAAGGACGGCACGTTCTTTTGGGCCAGCGTCGTGATCGATCCGATCTACGAGGGTGGCGAGCTGGTCGGCTTCGCCAAGATCACGCGCGACATCACCGAGCGCCGCAACACGCAGCTCAAGCTCGAGGCAATGCAGAAGCAGCTCGCCGAGTCCCAGAAATTCGATGCGCTCGGCCAGCTCACCGGCGGCGTCGCCCACGACTTCAACAACCTCCTGATGATCATCAGCGGCAGCCTCCACGTGCTGAAGCGGGGGGCCGATAACGAGGCCAAGCTCAAGCGCGCGATCTCGGCCATCGAGACCGCGACCAAGCGTGGCGCGGCGCTGACCAACCAGCTCCTCACCTTCGCGCGGCGGCAGAGTGTCAATCCGCAGGCGATCGATTTCGCCGACCGCATCGCCGCGATCCGCGAGGTCCTCGATGCCGGCGTCGGCAGCTCGGTGCGTCTGACCTACGAAGTCAGCCGCGACATCTGGCCGATCAAGGCCGACGTCTCGGAACTCGAGACCGCGCTGCTCAATCTCGTCATCAATGCCCGCGACGCGATGCCCGACGGCGGCACGGTAACGATCAGTGCGCGCAATGTCGTGCTGGACGAGGCGTCCCTCACCGGCGAATTCGTCGCGATCGACATCGCCGACACCGGGCTCGGCATTCCCTCGGACGTCCTCGACAAGATTTTCGAGCCGTTCTTCACGACCAAGCCGATCGGCAAGGGCACCGGCCTCGGCCTGTCCCAGGTGCACGGCTTTGCTCACCAGGCCGGCGGCACGGTGAAAGTCGCAAGCGAGCTCGGCAAGGGTACGACCTTCACCATCCTCCTGCCGCGCGGGGAAAAGGCGCCAGCGCGCGAGACGACGGGACCTGCGCCGTTCCGCGGCAGCGGCACCGTGTTGCTGGTCGAGGACAATCCGGACGTCGCGCTCGTCAGCATCGGCCTTCTGGAGCAGCTCGGCTACCAGGTACGGCGGGTCCCCGATGCCGAAGCCGCATTGCGCGAGATCGAGCAGAACGGCGTCGATTTCGTGTTCTCTGACATCGTGATGCCCGGCAAGATGGACGGGCTCAGTCTCGCCCATCATCTGCGCCAGATCCGCCCCGGCCTGCCGATTCTGCTCGCCACCGGCTATAGCGACGTCGCCGCCGGTGTGCGCGGCGATTTCCCGATCCTGCGCAAGCCGTACGAGATCCACGAGCTGAGCGAGGCGATTTCGAAGCTGCCGAGGTAGCTCTTCACCTCTCCCCGTAAGAACGGGGCGAGGGAGCGCACCGCCCGCGGGGCGAGAGAACGCACCTACGCTGTCGGCAACACCGAGAACTTTTCCCCTACCCCGCGCAAGTTCAGCTCGTCGGCACTCGCGGTCTCACTCGTCACGCTGTCCACACGCGCCGACGGTGGCCCGTGCCGACATAGCGCGACCATGTCGGCGACGCGCGTCGGCGCTCCCGCGAACAGCGCTTCCACGCTGCCGTCGCGGCGATTACGGACCCAGCCTTCGAGGCCGCTGGCGGTGGCCTGGTACTCGACCCAGGCGCGATAGCCGACGCCCTGCACGCGCCCGCGGATCATGACCTGGAGGATCGCCCGGCTCATTTTTTCAGCCCGAGAAGATCGGCGCTACGCGCTTTTACCTCGGCGTCGCGCATGACGCGATTGGTCAGCTCTGCTGACGGCAACCCCTTGAGCGCCTTCGGTACCGTGCCCTCGCGCAGCGCCTTCTGCGTCTCGTAGACGGCCTGCGTCGCCGCCGCGATCGGCGCATGCCCCTGGAGCGCGATGCGCACGCGCTGGCCGGCAAGATAATCGAGCGCGTTCAAGTCCTCGGGCGCGCCGCCGAGCACGAGCGGCAGATGCGTCGAAGCCGCAATCGCCTCCAGCTCGGCGCGCGACTTGATGCCGGTAAAGAACAGCGCATCGACACCGGCGGCCTCATAGGCCTGCGCGCGGCGGATCGCATCGTCGAGCGAGCTGATCGAGGCAGCTCCGGTGCGGCCCATGATCACCAGCGAGGCATCGCTGCGGCCGTCCAGAGCGGCCTTCATCTTGCCCACGCCCTCCTCCAGTGAAATCAGCTGCGTCTTCGTCTCGCCAAAGGCGGCCGGCAGCAGCGTGTCCTCGATGGTGAGGCCGGCGGCGCCCGCGGTCTCCAGCTCCTGCACCGTGCGGCGGACGTTGAGCGCATTGCCATAGCCGTGATCGGCATCGACGAGCACGGGGAGCGCCGCGGCGCGCGACATCCGCCGCATCTGCTCGGCAAGCTCGGTGAGCGTGATCAGCGTGACATCGGGGTCGCCGAGCACCGCAAGCGATGCAACCGAACCACCGAACATGCCGAGGGGAAAGCCGAGATCCTCGGCGATGCGGATCGAGATCGCGTCATAGACCGAGCCTGGATGGATGCACGCCGAGCTCGACAGGATCGAACGCAGTTTCTCGCGGCGGGAACGAAAGGCCATGGGTGCCCTCTAAATCATTGCGACGCAGCCGCAACATACTCCGTCATTGCGAGCGAAGCGAAGCAATCCAGAAATGCATCCGCGGAGGCAGTCTGGATTGCTTCGTCGCTACGCTCCTCGCAATGACGGCGTTTGTGGCCCCACCGGGCCCATTCACGCTTACGCAAACTCCAAAATCAGCGCGTCCACCGCGAGCGTCGCGCCGGCACTGGCGTGGATCTTCTTCACGGTGCCGTCCTGTTCGGCGCGGAGCACGTTCTGCATCTTCATGGCTTCGACGACCGCAAGCGTCTCGCCAGCCTTGACCTCCTGCCCCTCGGTCACCGCGATCGAGACCACGAGGCCGGGCATCGGGCACAGCAGCTTCTTGCCAGTATCGGAGGCCGCAGTCACCGGCATCAGCCGGGCCGAAGCGGCTTCCGCTTCGGTCCAGACATAGACCGGCACCTCGACGCCCTGATGCGCGAGGCGGATGCCGTTGGCAATGGGCCGCGCCTGCACCGCCACGAAATGGCCGTCGATGGTGCCCTGCCAGACCGGATCGCCCGGCTTCCACGGCGATTGCAGCAGATGAACGTTGCCGGCCTTGCCCTCGGCATCGATGAAGCGGATCGCGATGGCATCGCCCTCGCGGCCGACCTCGAGCAATATCTCCTGGCGGTCGAGCCAGACCGCGCGGCGGCGCTCGCGCTGCACGACGCGGCCGCCGAGCTGGCCGGAAATCTGCCGCTTACGCTCCCCGAGCACGTGGTCGATGGCGGCGCCGACCGCAGCGATCCGCCGCGCGACCTCGCCTTCCGGCACGCGCACCGCAAAACCCTTGGGGAATTCCTCGGCGATGAAGCCGGTCGACAGCCGGCCCTCGCGCCAGCGCGGATGATGCATCAGCGCCGCCAGGAACGGGATGTTGTGCCTGATGCCGTCGACATAGAACGAGTCCAGCGCGGTGGCCTGCGCCTCGATCGCGGCCGCGCGCGAGGGCGCGTGGGTGACGAGCTTGGCGATCATCGGATCGTAATGAATCGAGATCTCGCCGCCCTCCTGCACGCCGGTGTCGTTGCGGATGGTGATGCCGTCATGGCTGGCTTCCGCCGGGGGCCGATACTTCACGAGGCGCCCGATCGAGGGCAGGAAGTTGCGGAACGGGTCTTCGGCATAGAGCCGCGACTCCACCGCCCAACCCGTCAGCGTGACGTCCTTCTGCGTGATGGCGAGCTTCTCGCCGGCGGCAACGCGGATCATCTGCTCGACGAGGTCGATCCCGGTGACGAGCTCGGTGACGGGATGTTCGACCTGAAGACGCGTGTTCATCTCCAGGAAGTAGAAGCTCTTGTCCTGGCCTGCGACGAACTCGACCGTGCCGGCGGAATCGTAATTCACGGCCTTCGCCAGCGCGACCGCCTGCTCGCCCATCTTGCGGCGCGTAGCCTCGTCGAGCAGCGGCGACGGCGCCTCCTCGATGACCTTCTGGTTGCGGCGCTGGATCGAGCATTCGCGTTCGCCGAGATAGATGACGTTGCCATGCTTGTCGCCCAGCACCTGGATCTCGATGTGGCGGGGATCGACGATGAACTTTTCGACGAAGACGCGGTCGTCGCCGAACGAAGCCTTGGCCTCGGCCTTGGCGAGATTGAAACCTTCGGCGACCTCGGCCTTCGAATGCGCGATGCGCATGCCCTTACCGCCACCGCCGGCGGAGGCCTTGATCATGACGGGATAGCCGATCTCGTCGGCGATCCGCACCGCGTGCTTGTCGTCCTCGATGACGCCGAGATAGCCCGGCACGGTCGAAACCTTGGCCTTCGCGGCCGCCTTCTTGGATTCGATCTTGTCGCCCATGGCCGCGATGGCGCCCGGGTTGGGTCCGATGAAGACGATGCCGGCGGCCTCCAGCGCGCGCGGAAACGCCTCGCGCTCGGACAGGAAGCCGTAGCCGGGATGCACGGCCTGCGCGCCGGTCTTTCGGCAGGCCTCGACGATCTTCTCGATCACCAGATAGCTCTCGGCCGCCGCGGGCGGCCCAATCAGCACGGCCTCGTCGGCCATCTCGACATGGAGGGCGTCGCGGTCGGCCTCGGAATAGACCGCAACCGTCTGAATTCCCATCTTGCGGGCAGTCTTGATGACCCGGCAGGCGATTTCGCCGCGATTGGCGATCAGAATGCGTTTGAACATGCTTTTCTTGAGTCTCGACCTTGGGCGGGACCCTTCCCTGGCCGTTGGGACCTATGGACGGGCCGTGTGCCTCCCGTGGTACATTAAAATGGGCCGGAGGCAACGGTCTAAATCCGGCCCCTCTGGCGTACCAGCACAAGACCGAAACGGGTCTGGCGCCCGCTGGGGCTGCCTACGGCTTGCTGGCCTTCGCTACGCCGCGGACGAGGCTCTGAACGAAGCCCAGCTTGGCGACCACGGCCGGCGACAGGATGAACGGATAGAGGTCGCGCAGACCCATGGCGCGGTTGACGCTGTTCATGGCGAAGGTGAAGGGCAGCCATGCATTGACGAGCGCCTCGACATCCCTGGCCTCGTAGGGGTTGAAGCGGATGCGCGCCGTCAATTCCCCGTCGCGGTCGACCTTGGGGCGTACCTCCATGCCGAACTCGGCGGCCATCTCCAGGGTGTCGACGATATGGAGATAGTGCGCCCAGGTCTCCGCAAAGTCTTCCCACGGATGCGTGGTGGCATAGGCCGAGACGTAGTTCTGCTGCCAGTCCGCCGGCGCGCCTTCGGCATAGTGGCGCTGCAGCGCCTCACCGTAATCGGCGGAATCGTTGCCGAACACCGCGCGGTATTCCTCGAGCTTGCCGCCGTCGCGCACCAGCACGTCCCAGAAATAGTGTCCGACTTCGTGGCGGAAGTGCCCGAGCAGCGTGCGGTAGGGCTCACCCATCTCCAGCCGCCGCCGCTCACGCTCGATATCGTCGGCCTCGGTCAGCGCGATCGTGATCAGGCCATTGTCATGACCGGTCATGATCCTCGTGCCGCTGTTCGGATCGTCGGCGAGAAAGTTGAAGATCAACCCGTGCTCAGGGTTTTCCTGGCGGGTCTGAAGCGGCAGCTTCCAGCGGATCAAGGAATAGAACAGCCGGTGTTTTGCGATTTCCAGCTCGCGCCACCCGGCAAGCTGCGCCGGATCGGAGAGGTCAGGCACGATGCCGTTGTGGCGGCAGGCGCGGCAGAAGCCGGTGGTATCGCCCCCATCCGTCAGCCAGTTGCAGGCGTCGTACGCGGCATTGCTGCAGAGCATGCGGCTTTCGCCCTTGTCGGCCAGTATCTTCCAGCCGTCTCCGTCCGGCTCGATCGCCGACATCGTCTCCTTCTCCGGCAGAAAGGCGACCCGGTGGCCGCAGCGTTCGCAGGCGCGGTTCTCGAAATAGAGGACGTTGCCGCAGTCCTGGCAGACAAAGAGCTTCAAGATTTAGCCTCTTGGGAAAGGGAGTTTTATGAATGAGAGTCGTGGCGCCCCGCAAAGACGCCTCGGCGGGCCGATCGTTCCAGTCCTCGGAACAAATTGCCAGCGCCGGCGTTTGGTCCATAGCCACCGCCATCCATTTGATCACGCCTTTCCGACTTATTCCTTCTTGAGCAATGGCTATCACGCTTTGTCTGTGTGAATATCGGCCCGGCACGTGCGCTCTTGCATCACAACGGCCGACACCTTGAACGACAATACGCCCGAGACCCTTGCTGCCGAAAGGTTGCGCCAGCACCTCGAAGACATCGCGCGCGAGCGCGATGAAGCCTATCGTGCGCTCCAGGAGCGCGAGGCGGAGCTGGCGCGCATCCAACGCATCGGCAAGGTCGGAGGCCTCGAGGTCGACTTCCGCGAAGGCTTTCGGAACCGCCGTTCGCCCGAATATCTGATGATCCACGGCCTGCCTCCCGAGGCCGCCGACGAGACGCACGAGGATTGGGTCAATCGCATCCATCCCGAGGACCGCGATGCGGCCGTCAAGCATTTCTTCGAGGCGCTGGCCGGGACCAGCGAGGACTATACGGCCGAGTACCGCATCATCCGCCCCAGCGACGGCGAGACCCGCTGGATCCGCGTCGTCGCCAAGATCGAACGCGACCGCGACGGTCGCGCCATCCGCCTTGTCGGCGCCCATATCGACATCACCGACCAGGCGCTCGCGCGCGAGACGCTGCGCGAGAGCGAGGAACGCTTCCGGCTGATCGCCGACAGTGCTCCGGTGCCGATCTGGGTGACCAAGCTCGACCGCACGCGATCCTTCGCCAACCAGGCCTATGTCGATTTCGTCGGCCTGCCCTACGACCAGGCCATCGCGTTCGACTGGCGCAAGGTGCTGCATCCCGACGACCTGCCGCATGTGCTCCAGCAATCCGTCCAGGGTGAGGCCTCGCTAAAACCGTTCGTGCTGGAGGCTCGCTACAAGAACGCGAGCGGCGAATGGCGCTGGCTGCGTTCGGAATCGCAGCCGCGCTGGGATCCGACCGGCAAGCATATCGGCTTCATCGGCGTCGCCCACGACGTCACCGTCGCCAAGCAGGCCGAGATCGAGCTGCGCCGGCTCAACGAGACGCTGGAAGAGCGCATCGTCGAGCGCACCGCCGAGCTCGAGTCCAACGAGGCGCGGCTGCGCGCGATCCTGGAGACCAGCAACCAATATCAGGGCCTGGTCAATCTCAGAGGAGAGTTGCTCTACGCCAACAACACCGCACTTGACGGCATCAAGGCGAGCTCTGCGGATGTGATCGGCAAGCCGTTCTGGGAGACACCCTGGTTCACCGACACACATGGCATGAGCGCCGCCGTGCGCGAAGCCTTCGACACCGTGCTGAAGGGCGAAGCGGTACGGCTGGAGATGCGTCTGCGCCTGCCGATCGGCGAGCGCGATTTCGAGTTCAGCATGCGTCCCGTGCTCGACCGCCACGGCAACATCACCGGCGCGGTACCCGAGGCCGTCGACATCACCGAGCGCCGCCGCGGCGAGGAAGCGCTGCGGCAGTCGCAGAAGATGGAGGCGATCGGCCAGCTCACCGGCGGCGTCGCGCATGACTTCAACAATCTCCTCACCATCATCCGCTCGGCGACCGACTTCCTGCGCCGGCGCGAGCTTCCGGAGGAGCGCCGCCGTCGCTATGTCGACGCCATCTCCGACACCGTCGAGCGCGCTTCCAAGCTGACCGCGCAGCTCCTGGCCTTTGCGCGAAGGCAGCCGCTCAAGCCGCAGATCTTCAACGTCGGCAGCCAGGTCGAGGGTGTGGCGCAGCTGATCCGGCCGCTGGTCGGCGGCCGCATCGAGATCGTCGTCGAGATCAACCATACCGACTGCTTTACGGTGGCCGACATCGCGCAGTTCGAGACCGCGCTGATCAACCTCGCCATCAACGCCCGCGACGCCATGGACGGCGAAGGCCGCCTCACCATCGCGGTGCGCAAGGTCTCCGGGATTCCCGGCCTTCGCGCGCAATCGGCGCGGAGCGGCGACTATGTGGCGATCTCGGTGACCGACACCGGCTGCGGCATCGCGCCCGAAAACATCGAGGCCATCTTCGAGCCTTTCTTCACCACCAAGGAGGTCGGCAAGGGCACTGGGCTCGGCCTCAGCCAGGCGTTCGGCTTCGCAAAGCAGTCCGAGGGCGACATCGCGGTGACGAGCACGCAGGGCAAGGGCGCGAGGTTCACCATTTACCTGCCGCAGGCGCAAAGTCCTACCGCCGAGAAGGAAGCCGCAGCGCTGACCAGCGAGGCCGCAACCACTGGGCGCGGCTACAGCGTGCTCGTGGTCGAGGACAATGACGATGTCGGCCAGTTCTCGACCGAGCTTTTGGAAGACCTGGGCTATGTCGTCCGCCGCGTCGCCAACGCCAATGCCGCGCTGGCGATTCTCGGCGAGAACGAATTTGCCGTCGACCTCGTCTTCTCCGACGTCATCATGCCCGGCATGAACGGCGTCGAGCTCGCCGGCGTGATCCGCGAGCGCTACCCGGGCCTGCCGGTGGTGCTGACCAGCGGCTACAGCAACGTGCTCGCCGAGAACGCCCATCGCGGTTTCGAGCTGATCCAGAAGCCGTATTCGGTGGAGTCGCTCTCGCGCATCCTGCGCAAGGCGATCACCGAGAAGCTGTCGGTGGCAAGGTGAGTGTGAGCCAAGCAAAACGCTGTCGTCCCGGACAAGCGCGCCTCAAGCGCGCGCCGATCCGGGACCCATAACCACAGGATTGTGTTTGGCGAAGAACGACGACGCATGTGCCCCAAGAAAGATTCCGCGGTATGGGTCCCGGATCTGCGCTTCGCTTGTCCGGGACGACAGCGGAGTGTTTGGCTAGCACCCTCCACCCCATCACCTCGCAAAACTTGATCCGGCACCCCCAATGAAACCCGCCCTCCTCTCGCCTGGCAGACCTGGGCGCTCCTCTCCGCCTGCTTTGCCGCGCTGACCGCGATCTTCGCCAAAGTCGGTGTCGAGAACATCAATCCGGACCTCGCCACCTTCATTCGCACCGTCGTGGTGCTGCTCGCCTTCTCTGCGCTGCTGTTCTTCACCGGCCAATTCGCCATGCCCTCTGCGGTCTCCTCAAAAACCTGGCTGTTCCTGGTTTTGTCAGGACTTGCGACCGGCGCCTCATGGCTCTGCTATTTCCGTGCGCTGAAGCTTGGCCCGGCAACACTGGTCGCGCCGATCGACAAGCTCAGCGTCGTCCTGGTCGCCCTCTTCGCTTTCGCCTTTCTCGGCGAGCGACCGACCGCGCAGGGCTGGATTGGGATCACCATGATCGGCGCCGGCGCGGTGCTGCTGGCCGTGAAGTTTTAAGTCGGGGAACAAAGGTGGTATGAGATCGGTTTCTGCCGGGGCGTTTTCCGAGCCTCGATCGAGAGACCGATGTCGAGCGAAAACCCCGATCAGGCAAGGCAGGCTGGCCGCGCGCTGGATGCGGCGAATTTCTTTCTTGCCGACGTCCGCGACGGGCTCGGGCCCTATCTCGCCGTCTATCTCCTCACCGAGCAGCACTGGAACGAGGCGCGCATTGGCCTCGTGATGTCGATCGCGACCATTGCCGGCATCGTGGCGCAGACGCCCGCCGGCGCGCTGGTCGACGCGACGCGGAGCAAGCGGCTGGTGATGGTCATCGCCGCCATCATGGTCACGCTCGCGTCCCTGGCGCTGCCGCTGTTTCCCGCCTTCCTGCCGGTCGCGATCTCGCAAGGCATCGCGCAGGCCGCCGCCGTGGTGTTTCCGCCGGCGATCGCGGCCGTCTCGCTCGGCATTTTTGGTCATGCCGCCTTCACCCGGCGGATTGGCCGCAATGAAACCTTCAACCACGCCGGCAACGCGGTCGCGGCCGGACTCGCGGGCCTCTCCGCCTACCGGTTCGGCCCGACGGTCGTCTTCTACCTTCTCGGCGCAATGGCAATCGCGAGCCTCGTCAGCATCCTCGCGATCCCGGCCCGCGCCATCGACCATGATCTGGCCCGCGGGCTACACGATGCCGATACGGAGACCCAGTGCGAACAGCCGTCCGGCCTCGGCGTCCTCCTGACCTGCCGCCCGCTGCTCGTCTTCGCGATCTGCGTCCTGCTCTTCCATCTCTCCAACGCGGCGATGCTGCCGCTGGTCGGACAGAAATTGGCGCTCCAGGACAAGAACATCGGCACCAGCCTGATGTCGGCCTGTATCGTTGCCGCCCAAGTCGTGATGGTGCCGTTTGCGATGCTGGTCGGCGCCCGGGCCGACCACTGGGGCCACAAGCGCTTCTTCCTCGCCGCTCTCCTGATCCTGCCGCTTCGGGGAGCGCTCTATACGCTCTCGGACAATCCGTTCTGGCTGGTCGGCGTCCAGCTCCTCGACGGCGTCGGCGCCGGCATCTTTGGCGCGATCTTCCCGGTCATCGTCGCCGACCTCATGCGCAACACCGGCCGCTTCAACGTCGCGCAGGGCGCCGTCATCACTGCGCAGAGCATCGGCGCGGCTCTGTCGACCACGCTAGCTGGCCTCGTTGTGGTTGGCGCGGGTTATAGTGCGGCCTTCATCACGCTCGGCGCGGTCGCCGCAATCGGCGCCGTCATCTGCCTCCTTGCTTTACCCGAGACGCGGCAAATCACAGATAGCGGTTCCCGCCCGCGGGGGAAGACAGCGGCATCGGCTTCCGCTATCGCTGCCAAATGAACCCATTCCATCTTAAGGACTGAACGTGCCGTCTGACGCCATCTGGGCCTGGAGCATCATCGTCGCCGCGACCGCAGGCGTCATCATCCGTCCCTTCCGCCTGCCCGAGGCGATCTGGGCCGTGATCGGCGCCGCGGCGCTGGTGCTGCTCGGCCTCTTGTCGTGGCAGGACGCGCTCACCGGCATCGAGAAGGGCATCGACGTCTATCTCTTCCTGATCGGCATGATGCTGATCGCCGAGCTCGCCCGGCTCGAAGGCCTGTTCGACTATCTCGCCGCGCTCGCGGTGGAGTATGCAGACGGCTCGCCGCAGCGGTTGTTTTTACTGATCTACCTTGTCGGCACGCTGGTCACGGTGCTCTTGTCGAACGACGCGACCGCGATCGTGCTGACGCCGGCGGTCTATGCCGCAACTCGTGCGGCCGGCGCAAAGCCGCTGCCCTATCTTTTTGTCTGCGCCTTCATTGCAAACGCCGCCAGCTTCGTGCTGCCGATCTCGAACCCCGCCAATCTCGTTGTGTTCGGCTCGCGCATGCCGCATCTGACCGAATGGCTGCGTCAGTTCGCCCTGCCCTCGCTCGCCTCGATCGTGCTGACCTATGTCGTCCTGCGCCTCACCCAGCACCGCGCGCTGCAGGAGGAGACCATGGAGCGCCGCGTGCCGCACAAGGTGCTCAGCCGCGGCGGCAAGCTGACCGCGATCGGCATTGCCGCGATCGGCGTCGTGCTGATCACGGCCTCCGCGCTCGACAAGCAGCTTGGCCTGCCGACCTTCATCTGCGGCGCCGTGACGACCGGCCTCGTCCTGCTGCTCAGCCGCCAATCGCCCATGCCGGTGCTGAAGCACGTGTCCTGGAGCGTGCTGCCGCTGGTCGCCGGGCTTTTCGTGATGGTGGAAGCGCTGGTGAAAACTGGCGTGATCGGCCATCTCAGCGCACTTCTGCACGAGGCCGTCGCGCAGTCCGTACCCAAGGCCGGCTGGAGCGTCGGGATCGCCACCGCCATTGCCACCAATATCGCCAATAACCTGCCGGTCGGCCTTGTCGCCGGGTCGATTGTAGCCGCCGATCACCTGCCCACATCGGTGGTGAGCGCCATCCTGATCGGCGTCGACCTGGGGCCGAATTTCTCGATCACCGGATCGCTCGCCACCATCCTGTGGCTGGTGGCGCTGCGCCGCGAGAAGATCGAGGTGAGCGCCTGGCCGTTCCTCAAATTGGGACTGCTCGTGACGCCGCCGGCCCTGATCGCAGCACTGGCGGCGGCGATCCATTAACCGCGCGAATACTTTGCGGCGCATCAATGTGGCCCGCAACGCCCGGCCTATACTTCATCTTGCCGCGCAGCTCGTGAGCCGCGGCAAGGAGGTCGATCATGCAGATTCAATCGAAGGCATTGCCGCAGAGCTTCTTCTTGCGCCGCTCGTTTCAGAGCTCTCTCGCGAAAGGCGGGTCGTCACACCCGATGCTGATCTTCTCGGTCGTGGTGCTGCTGGCCCTGTTCGCGATCGTGGAGATCGACCTGCACAGTGCCCAGCTTCAGGTGATCGGCCTGCTCGGGTACGGCGCCGGGATCGACCCCATTTTCCTGAGCCCGTAGCAAGAAAAGCCCGATCGCGGCCATCAGGCCGCGACCGGGTAACGTCCGTCGTCAGTCGTTCTCGTAGCCGTAGACTTCCGGCAGGATGAAGATTGCGGCGAGCAATCCGATCAGCGGGAAGATCGCAACGAACAGCGTGGCGCCCGCCTGCCCGATCGCCGCGAACAGCGACGGGAACAGGAAGATCGCCAAGAACGACGGCAGCTTCACGAACATGTAGGCGAAGCCGCTCGCGGTGCCGCGATATTTCGGCTTGGCGACCATGGTCGGGATCGTCATGCAGTTCGAGGCGTCCCAATAATGGCCCCACAGCATCGCGGCGGCCGCGAACGGCAGCAGTATCTTGTTGTCGGTGTAGAGCGCGAAGGCCGCGACCAAAAGCGAGGCAAGCACGATGCCGAAACCTGCAATCGCGATGCCGCGATGGCCGATCTTGGGCGTCAGGAGCGGGCCGACCCAGCCGGACAGCGCGGCGAAGCAGAACAATCCCATCGTCACGAGGTTGTTGCCGAGCACGCTGGACACGCCGACCATCACGAACAGCACCGGCAGGTAGAAGGCGAAGGTCGAGAATTCGCTGCCTTGCGCGAAGCAGGCGATCCAGCCGTACACCGTGGCGCGCCAGCGGATCGGGTCCTTCTTGAGATCGGCGAGGAAGGCGCGGGTCGAGACCTTCGGCACTTCCACGTCCTGGTCCGGCAGCATGTCGAGATTGTCGTTGAACATCTCACGCGCGACCTGCTTGGCCTCGCGGTAGCGTCCCTTCTGCACCAGCCAGACCGCCGTCTCCGGCACGTCGTGGCGCATGATCAGGATGATCAGCGCCGGCACCGCGCCGAGGCCGAGCGTCACGCGCCACAGCATCTCGTGCTGCATGTCGATCAGCAGGAAGATCACGATGACGCCGATGGTCAGCACCTCGCCGACCGCGAACATGAACTGCCAGCGGTTGCCCATGACCTCGCGCTCACCCTTGGCCATGGATTCCATAATGTAGGTGTAGCCGGTCGAGATGTCCGAGCCGAGCGGGATGCCGAGCAGGAAGCGGATCACGACGAGCCAGCCCACGCTCGGCACGAAGGCCTGCGCCAGCGCCAGCACGATGAACAGCACCATCGTCACCAGGAACATCACGCGGCGGCCGATCTTGTCGGACAGCCAGCCGCCGAGCAGCGCACCGATCAGCGCGCCGCCTTGCGTGCCCGCGGCGGCAAGGCCGAGCATCAGCGGATCGGGATTGTACTGCTCCTTGATGAAGATCAGCACGAAGGCGATCGAATAGAGGTCCCAGGCCTCGACCAGGATCGAGGCCATCATCAGCCAGCCGACCTTGTTGCCCTTGGGACTGTAGTTGGTGATGAGGTAGCGGACCGCGGCTTCGCTCGCGGTCGGTTGTGGCATGGCCATCGTTGACATTCTTCTTCCTTTCTTCTGAACTCTTTACGTGCCGAGCAGCGGCTCGATGCTGCAATCGAGCAGGCGCGGATCGATCCCCGCCTCCATGCCCGTGAACATCTCGCCCATGTAGTCGATCAGCGCATCGCTGGCCTTCACGGCGTCGTCGACGCGTCGGCTGGCGACGGCTGCGAGAATGGCGAGATGATGATCGATCGTGCCTGACAGATCGGCCTGCCCCGGCATGAAGCGGTGATGGATGTAGCCGATGCGGCGATAGAGCGTGTGCAGCGGCCGCAGCGTGTGCACCAGGAACGGCTCGCCGGCGGCCTCCAGCACCAGCGCGTCGATGCGGCGGTCGAGGCTGTTGAACTCGTCGAGTGTCAAAGTGGCGCGACGTTCGCGCAGCAGCCGCTCAATGTGCAGCGCCTGATTGCGGTGGGACAGGCTGGCGCGATCCGCCGCGAGGCGAATGACAAAACGCTCCATGTCGCGGCGCAAGGCCAGCAGCATGCGCTCACGCGCAAGATCGATCGGCGCGATGTGCAGGCCATGACGCGGACGGATGATGATGAGCGTGTCAGCGGACAGACGATTGACGGCGTGATGCACCGGCGTACGGCCGAAACCGGTGATCTGCTGCAACTCCAGCATCGTCATGAATTGTCCGGGCTTGAGCTCGCAGTGAACAAGGAGCTCTTCGATCTTCTGATAGGCCAGCTCGAAGAAATTGAGCCGGTTGCGCCGCGAGGGCTTGCCCTCGCCGTCGTCGTCGTTTCTCACCACCTCGAGCGCGCGCTTGCGGCGTGCCATGTCGTCCTCTCCCGTTAGACCCGCGCGCTCGTTGCTCGGTGGCGCCACATCTGTGGCACCCTTAAAACATGTTGTGATATATTACAAGCAGGCGTAAGACGTCCGCACGACCTGCAACATGTTGCAGTGCAAAACGAAACGTCGGGTGCGAAGCGCCTTTTGATGGGAGGAGAGTTGCCGTGAAGATCACGTCGATCGAGACACTGCGTACCGAGGAATTTTCCAACGTCATCTGGGTGCGCATCCACACCGACATGGGCATGATCGGTCTCGGCGAGACCTTCTATGGCGCGGGCGCAGTCGAAGCGCAGATCCACGACACCTTTGCTGGCCGCCTGCTCGGCCGCAATCCGCTGCACATCGAGGCCATCCATCGCGACATGCTGAACCTGCCGATGGCGCAGTCCTCGACCGGTGTCGAATATCGTGCGGCGTCAGCGATCGACATCGCGCTGTGGGACCTGTTCGGCAAGGTCTGCGGCCAGCCGGTGCACCAGATGCTCGGCGGCCTCTGCCGCGACAAGCAGCGCATCTACAACACCTGCGCCGGCACGCAATATGTCCGCTCCACCAATATCAGCCCGGTCTCGAACTGGAATCTCGGAGCGTCCAAGGGGCCCTATGAAGACCTCGACGGCTTCATGAACCGCGCCGATGCGCTTGCCGAAAGCCTGCTCGAAAGCGGCATCTCGGCGATGAAGATCTGGCCGTTCGATCCCGCCGCTCAGGAAAACAAGGGTCTCTACATCACCGCAGCCCAGATGAAGCAGGCGATCGAGCCGTTTGAGAAGATCCGCAAGGCCGTCGGTGACAAGATGGAGATCATGGTCGAGCTCCATTCGCTGTGGAATCTGCCGACCGCCAAGCAGATCGCGCGCGCGCTCGAGCCCTACAAGCCGACCTGGTACGAAGACCCGATCCGGATGAACTCGCCGCAGGCGCTGGCCGAATACGCCCGCTCGACCGACGTCTGGGTCTGCGCCAGCGAGACGCTGGGCTCGCGCTTCCCCTACAAGGACATGCTCGACCGCGACGCCATGCACGTGGTGATGGCCGACCTGTGCTGGACCGGCGGCCTCACCGAGGGCCGCAAGATCGCGGCGATGGCCGAGACCTATCACCGGCCGTTCGCACCGCATGATTGCATCGGCCCGATCGGCTTCATCGCCGCCATCCAAATGTCGTTCAGCCAGCCCAACACCTTGATCCAGGAATCCGTGCGCGCCTTCTACAAGGGCTGGTACAATGAGCTCGTCACCACGATGCCCGTGATCAAGGACGGCTATGTCTTCCCGATGGAAGGCCCCGGCCTCGGCGTCGACCTTCTGCCCGCCGTCTTCGAGCGCTCCGATCTGACCGTGCGCCGCTCCAACGTCTGAGGAATTTTGAGATGAGCACCGCCCTGTTCGACCTCTCCGGCCGCACCGCGCTCGTGACCGGCTCCTCCCGCGGCCTCGGCCGCGCCATCGCCGAGGGCATGGCCAAGGCCGGCGCCAAGATCATCGTCAACGGCGTCGATGCCAAGCGCGTGGAGCAGGCCGTCGCAGAATTCCGCGCTGCCGGGCATCAGGCCGAAGGCGCAGCCTTCAACGTCACCGACGAGCCCGCGATCGTCGCAGCGTTCAACGACTTCGATAAAAAGGGCCTCGCCGTCGATATCGTCGTCAACAATGCCGGCATCCAGCACCGCAAGCCGCTGGTGGAATTCACCACCGACGAATGGCGCAAGGTGATCGAGACCAACCTGACCAGCGCTTTCGTGATCGGCCGCGAGGCCGCCAAGCGCATGATCCCGCGCAAGCACGGCAAGATCATCAATATCGGCTCGCTCGGCAGCGAGCTCGCGCGCCCGACCATCGCGCCCTACACCGCCGCCAAGGGCGGCATCAAGAACTTGACCCGCTCGATGGCGGTGGAATGGGCCCAGCACGGCATTCAGGCCAACGCGATCGGCCCCGGCTACATGCTCACCGACATGAACGAGGCGCTGGTCAACAACGCCGACTTCAACAACTGGCTGATGGGCCGCATTCCGTCAAAACGGTGGGGCAAGCCGGATGAGCTGGTGGGCGCCGCGATCTTCCTCGCCTCGGACGCATCCACCTACGTCAACGGCCAGATCATCTATGTCGACGGCGGCATGATCGCCGCGATGTAATCGCGAACAGGAAACGAGACCAATGCGCGCCGTCGTCATCCACGCTCCGAAAGACCTCCGGATCGACAGCTACCCTGATGCGGAGCCCGGCCCGGGCGAGGTCCGCGTCAAGATCGCCAATGGCGGCATCTGCGGCTCCGATTTGCACTACTACCATCACGGCGGTTTCGGCGTCGTGCGCATCCAGCAGCCGATGGCGCTTGGCCATGAGATCGCTGGCGTGGTCGCCGCAGTCGGTGACGGCGTCACCAGCGTGAAGGCTGGCGCCCGCGTCGCCGTCAATCCGAGCAAGCCGTGCGGCCAATGCCTGCATTGCCAGGAAGGCATGCGCAACCAGTGCCTCGACATGCGCTTCCTCGGCAGCGCGATGCGCTTTCCCCATGTGCAGGGCGGCTTTCGCGAGTTCATCACCGTCGATGCCACGCAGGCCGTGCCGATCTCCGACAAGCTGTCGCTGGCAGAAGCCGCCGTCGCCGAACCGCTCGCGGTGTGCCTGCATGCCGGCAAGCAGGCCGGTCCCCTGCTCGGCAAGCGCGTGCTGATCACCGGCTGCGGCCCGATCGGTGCGCTGATGATTTTGGTCTCGCGCTTTGGCGGCGCGTCCGAGATCGTGGTGACAGACGTCGCCGATGCGCCGCTGGCAGTCGCGAAAAAGCTCGGCGCCACGCACGCGATCAACGTTGCGAGCAATGCCACCGCGCTCGATCCCTGGCGCGCCGGCAAGGGCGTGTTCGACACGTTGTTCGAGGCCTCCGGCAATCAGGCCGCGCTGCGCGCCGCGCTCGATGTGCTCCGGCCCGGCGCGACGCTGGTGCAGCTCGGCCTCGGCGGCGAGATGACGCTGCCGATCAATTCGATCGTCGCCAAGGAATTGCAGCTCCGCGGCACCTTCCGCTTCGATCCCGAGTTCGAGCTGGCGGTACGGCTGATGGGCGACGGCCTGATCGACGTCAAGCCGCTGATCACAGCGACCATGCCGTTCGAGAACGCGGTCGCCGCCTTCGAGCTCGCCAGCGACCGGTCGCAATCGATGAAGGTGCAGCTGACTTTCGGAGCATGATCCGGAAAAGTGCGCGGCGGTTTTCCGATAAGATCATGCTCAAAAAGAATGAGCGCTACTGGCTCTCGACCAGCCTTTCGCTCACGAGGCGAACGGCCCCTCGTTTCCACGAATAGTCCGCGCCCATGCGCAGGCCGCTGTCGCCGCGCGCCAGCACCGCGCCGGTCCTGGCATCGCGGACCTGGAAGCCGAGCGTGTATTCGGTGCGGCTGACCCGCCGCACCACGCCGATCAGCGACTGGTCCGCGCCGAGCTTTTGCGCCATCGCCGCCTCGCAGCCGTTGCAATCGCGCAAGGCGTGCGCCTTCGCCGTCTCGCCGCCGATATCGACGATGCGATAGCGGCCGGATTGACTGAGCGCCTCGCGCACGCCGGCGGTAACTTCGGCGAGGTACGACGCATCCGACGTGGCCGACGCGCCCGCTGATGCGGCGGTCGTGTCCTCCAGCTCGAAATCGAACACGGCAAGCGCGACCGGCGCGGGCGTGGCGAGCGCGGCCATCACCTCGCGCGAGACAAAAATCTCGGCGCGCTCCCATGATTCATCATTGTCGCCGCGAAAAGTGTAGAGCTTGTCCATCACCAGCTTTTTGGTGCCGACATCGATCACGGCGACCTTGGCCCATTGCACCAGCGTGCTGGTCTTCTGGATGCCGCCGATGACCTTGAACGCCGCACCGTCCTGGGCCGATGGCGCCAGCCGGTAGCGGCCGCCCGCGCCGATGTCCCGCCTGAGCGCCGCCATGAACGCCGACAGCCGCCGCTCGTGGGCAGCGGTCTGGTTCGCCGGCTCTGCCGACGTATCGGTATAGCTGAAATCGTCCATGGCCACGCCGAGGGCGCCCTGGGCGGTCGCCGGCGAAGTGGCCGCCGGAAGGACGAGGAGGAAAAGCGCAGAGAGGATCGATCGGGTGCGGCGCATGCGGGCCTCATGTCGTGGAGCGGCGGCGCAATCTGGCGGGCGGCCCTGCGCCATGCAGCAGCGCCAGTCCCGATCAGCGCCGGGAAAATTTCACGACGTTGCAGTGCGGTAAAGCGTAAGGCTTTGCGCGGCTTGCGTTCTGCCGTTTAATGCGCCGGCGACAAACCCGTTCGCCAGGTGTCCGCCGATGTGGAACCGTCCGAGGTTCGATCTCAAGGTCCGACTGACGCTGCGCGTGGCCGCCATATCGGCCGCCTGCTTCGCCGCGATCTCCGCCTATTTCCTCATCACGGCCGATCGCGCGGCCCATGCGCGGATCGACAGCATCGCCGGCATCGTGGCGAAGTCGCTGGAGCTGCAGCAGGGCAAGACCCAGTGGGTGGCCGCCCCGCGCGCGGACTTTCCGAATCTCGATCCCGTGGCGGCCTATGTGATGACGCCCGGCCTGTGTCTGGCCGTCCGCGGCACCAGCGGCGACATGCTCCAGCGCTTCTGTAGTGGCGTGCCTCCGGCAACGCCGCCGCCGCAGGCCTTCACGGCGTTCTATCGCAGCCTGTTCGACCCCGGCCGCGAGGCGGCTCGGCCGGTGGTCGTGCGCGGAGCAAAGCTCGGCGATGCCGTGGTCTGGCTCGATCCGGCGGTGCAGACGGCCGAGGCCTGGCACGAGGCCGGCCGCCTGATGCTGGCACTCGCAATCGCCCTGCCGCTGTTGTGCGTCCTGGTCTACGCCGCGCTGGCGCGGGCGCTGCGCCCGACCCACATGATCCGCACTGGCCTCGAACGGGTCGCCGCCGGCGACCTCACCGCGCGGCTGCCGCCGTTCGACCTCGCCGAGCTGTCCGCCATCCGCGACGTCTTCAACCATCTCGCCGAAAGCCTCGACACTGCGCTCGCCGAGCGCAATGAGCTGACGCGGAAACTGATCGCGCTCCAGGACGAGGAGCGCCGTCATCTGGCGCGCGAGCTGCACGACGAGTTCGGCCAGTCCCTGGCCGCCATCCGCGCGCTCGCCTCCTCCGCCCGCCAGACCGCCGCGCAGGATTGCCCTGCTTTGCTCGGCGAATGCGACGGCATCGCGCGGACCGCAACCGGCATGATGGAGACGCTGCGCGGCGCGCTGTTCCGGCTGCGCCCGCCCGACGTCGAGGAGCTGGGGCTCGTCGCCAGCCTCGAAGGCCTGGTCGCAGGGTGGAACGGACGCAGCCGCGGCGAGCCGCGCTTTGCAATCCGCTTCGACGGCACGTTCGAGACCCCGCCCGCGACGATCAGCGCTAATCTCTACCGCATCGTGCAGGAGGCGCTCACCAATGCCGCCAAGCATGCAGGCGCCACCAAGGTCAGCCTGGAGCTGACGATGCGCCCTGAGGAGATCGCGCTCGCGATCGACGATGACGGACGCTCGGCCGATCCCGCCGGGAAATCCGGAATGGGCCTGCTCGGCATGCGCGAGCGCGTCGCGGCCTTGCGCGGCCGGCTGAGCTTCGAGCCGGGACCGAACGGCGGCTCGGCGCTGCGCGTCGTCATCCCGCTCGCGGCCGCCGATCGGCCGGTGCTGGAGCACGCGGCATGACCGCGACCATTCTGCTGGTCGACGATCATTCCGTCGTACGCGAAGGCTACCGCTCCGTGCTCGAGAAGCAGCCGGGCCTGCGCGTCGTCGCCGAGGCGTCGGACGGCGCCGAGGCCTACCGGCTGTTCAAATCCGAGGCGCCCGACCTCGTCATCATGGACCTGAGCATGCCCGGCATCGGCGGCATCGAGGCCGTCAGGCGCATCAGGCAATGGGACAAGTCCGCACGGATCCTCGTCTTCACCATGCACCAGAACGCCGGTTTCGCCGTGCAGGCGATCCGCGCCGGCGCGCGTGGCTACGTCACCAAGATGAGCCCGCCGGAGACGCTGGTGCGCGCGGTGATGGACGTGCTGGCCGGCAAGATCGCCATCAGCCCCGACATCGACCACGAGCTGGCGCTGAGCCGCATCAGCGGCGAGAGCTCGGCCGCCGACGTGCTGACGCCGCGCGAGTTCGAGGTGCTGCGGCTGCTGCTCGCCGAGAACACGACGGAGGAGATCGCCGAGACGCTGCATGTCAGCCCGAAGACGGTGGCCAACCTGCATTCGCTGATCAAGGACAAGCTCGGCGTCGGCTCCGACATCGAGCTGGTCCGGCTGGCGCTGCGCCAGGGACTGTTGACGGAGGTCGATCTCGGGGAGACCCGATCGCTCAGGCCAGATAACGCGTGAGATAGCCTTCCATGGCGTAGAGCGCACAGAGCGCGAGGCTCGACCACACCGCGGCGCTGAAATACAGGAACATCCAGGTCAGCTCGCCCTTCCAGTGCGCGATGTCGTGGGTCACCACCCAGCGCGTCGAGACGTCATGCAGGCCTTCGAGCAGGCCGAGAAATCGGTTGCCTTCGGCATGCCCTGCCCGCCAGCGGCTGAGATACATGGGCACGTCGACGGTGACGAGGAAGGCGAGGAAGCAGGCGATGCCGACGATGCCGGCGATCAGGGCCCAGCGCACCGGCCCCTGGAATTCCGGCATCAAGCGGCACAGCGCGATGCCGGCGAGGAAGAAGGTCACCGCCCACAGCGAGTTCTCGATCGCGTTGTAGAGGAAGTTAGTGGTCACGACCGCGTACCAGGAGAAGCACTCCGCGATGATGATGATGGGCACGATCACGAGCGCGATGTTCACCACGGTTTCCGCACCGGTCATGTGACCTAGTTGATGCAGGATGATCGCCCATTGCGCGACGAAGCAGAGCTCGGCCACGGTCGCAACCGTTCGGCCGACGGCGACGCTCGACAGCCAGGTGTCGAACAGGCAGATGCGCTGCACGTCGGCGCGCGGCAGCACCGAGCGGAAGGCGCAGCCGAACACATAGCCGGCGCAGAGCAGGAACATCAGTCCGATGTCCGAGCCGCCACCGACGCTGCCCGCAACCGTCGGATAGAACTCACGGTACAGCATGAACCAGACGAGGATGTTGGCGCTGCTCACAAGCGTCAGCGACCCCCACCACCACGCGAGGGGATTTGACCGCGCCTGCCACTGCAACATGATGAATCGCTCCGCCGTAATCGATGTGACACGTGTTCGTAATAATCCTGTCACAAGACGTCACGGAATCACGACAAAAATCTGTGTGCGGCAGTGTCTTGCGGGACTCTTTTTCGCGCGCGGCGGCTGCTATACGGTGTCCGCATAATGGACACATCTGACGCAATATACGAATCTATTGGACAGTCGCGCACCCAAGGTTCATTAAGGCCGCATGGATCGATCTGCGGCCAAACTCTCGCACACGCCCCCATCCGCCGCCGCGGCGCTGGCTTCGAGCGCCGATGACGCCGCGTTCGCAACGACGCTGGCAAAAGGCCTCGTGGTGCTCGAGACCTTCAAGGCCGGGACAACGCTGCTCGGCAATTTGGAGCTGTCGCGGCTGACCGGCATTCCGCGGCCGACGGTGGCACGGCTGACGCATACGCTCGCCGAGCTCGGCTACCTTCGCTACGACGCCGGGCTCGCCAAATATCGCGTCGGTGCGCGGGCCCTGCGCATGGCGCATCCGCTGCTCGCCGACATGCAATTCCGCCAGGTCGCGCGGCCGATGATGCAGGAGCTGGCGCAGAGCGTGCGCGGCACCGTCTCGATCGGCCTGCTCGACGGCACGTCGATGATCTATGTCGAGACCGCGCGCTCTGGCGACGTAGGCCCGCACGTCCCCGACATCGGCATGCCGATTTCGGTGGTGATGACCGCGATGGGCCGTGCCGCGGCGGCCACCTTGCCGCCGGCCGATGCGGCACTGCTCGAACAGCGCATCGCAAGCGAGGACGCCGAGCTCTGGTCGGCCTTTCGCGACAACTACCGCGCCGGCCTCGCGCAATGCGCCAGCCGCGGCTTCTGCACTTGCTGGGGCGAGTACATGGCCTCGATCCACGCTGTCGCAGCGCCGCTGTTTCATGCGAACGAAACGCAGCAGTCATTCTCGATCAATTGCGGCATCCCCGCGTTCCGCCTCCAGCCGGGACAGCTGGAAGGCGAGATCGGTCCGCGCATCGCGGCGCTCGCCGACAGCATCCGCGCCATCGTCAAGCAAGCGGCCCCCGGAACGCCGCCGCGCAAAAAGAAGATCATAGGCGCAAGGAAATGACATGGCTGGGCCGCTCGAGGGATTGAAGGTTCTCGATATCGCAACGATCATCGCCGCGCCGTTCGCCGCGACGCTGCTCGCCGACTACGGCGCCGACGTGCTCAAGATCGAGATGCCTGGACACGGCGACGGCGTGCGCTCGTTTCCGCCGTTCAAGGATGGCAAGCCGCTGTGGTGGAAGGCCGCCAACCGCAACAAGAAGTTCGCCACCCTCGATCTGCGCACGCCGGACGGACTTGCCCTGTTCAAGCGGCTGCTTCCGCGCTTCGACGTGCTGATCGAAAATTTCCGTCCGGGAACGCTCGACCGCTGGGGTCTGTCCAGGGAGGTGCTGTGGTCGATCCAGCCGCGCCTCGTCATCCTGCGCGCCACCGCCTTCGGGCAGGATGGGCCCTACCGCGAGCGCCCCGGCTTTGCCCGCATCTTCGAGGCCATGGGCGGCCTCACCTACATCACGGGCGAGCGCGAGGGCGAGCCGACCCATCCCGGATACCCGATCGGGGATTCGATCGGCGGCCTGTTCGGCGCCGTCGGCGTGCTCGCAGCGCTGTGGAAGCGGGCGCGGGATCCGGAGGCCCCCGGTGAGGAGATTGATCTCGCCCTCACCGAAGCCACCTTCCGCCTGCTCGACGTCCTCGCCATCGAGCATGACCAGCTCGGCGTCGTGCGCGGCCGCATCGGCAACGCCAACGGCTATTCGGCACCGGCCGCCGTGTTTCGCACCAGCGACGGACATTGGGTGACGCTCGCAGGCTCGACCAACGCACTCTACGCGGCGAATTGCCGGGCGATCGGACGGCCCGACCTCATCGACGATCCTCGCTTCGCGACGAATGACCGGCGCGTCGAGCACGCGTCCGAGCTCAACGACATCTTCGCCGCCTGGTGCGCCTCGCATCGCCTCGACGAGGTTCTGGCGGCATTCAATGCCGCACAAGGGACGCTCGCGCCGATCTATGCGATCGACCAGATCGCGAGCGATCCGCAGGTGAAGGCACGCGAGGTGATCACGCGCGTCCCCGACCGGGATTTCGGCACCGTCGCGATGACCAACGCGGTGCCGCGCTTCACCGTCGATCCCACGCGGATGCGTCAAGCCGCCGGCGACGTCGGCCAGGACAATCGCGAGGTCTATCGCGATTGGCTCGGCCTCTCGGACCAGCAGATCGAACAGCTCACCCAACGGAAGGTGATCTGACGTCGAAACAACAATAACGAACAACAACAAAAGGGAGGAAGAAACAGTGGCATCGTTCAAGGTCACACGCCGAACCCTGCTCGGCACGATCGCCGGCGGCCTCGCCGCCTTCCCGGGCTCGACCGCATACGCCGAGGATGCCTGGCCGTCGCGTCTCGTGCGGCTGATCTCGCCCTACGGGCCCGGAGGCTCCAACGACATCTCGCTGCGTCTGCTCGCCGAGGAGTTCGGCCGCAGCCTGCATCAGCAGTTCATCGTCGAGAACAAGCCTGGTGCCGGCACCCGCATCGCCAACGACACCGTCGCGCACGCGCCGGGCGACGGCTACACGCTGCTCTATGTCGCCGCCCCCTATTCCACGGCCGAAGCGCTGTTCGGCAAGCTGACCTACGAGCGCCGGGATCTTCAGCCCGTCGCCATGGCGGTGATCGCGCCGCTTTTCCTGATCATCAGCGCGGAGGCACCGTACAAGACCCTGCCGGAGCTGATCGCCTACGGCAAATCAAAGCCGGATGGACTGACCTTCGCCTCGCCCGGCGCCGGCTCGCAGCCGCACCTCGCCGGCGAGCTGCTGTTCCGCGACGCCGGCGTGAAGGGCCTCAACATCCCCTTCCGCGGCGATGCAGCCTCTTACACCGAGCTGCTCGCCGGCCGTGTCGATGCCACGCTGACGGCGCTGCCAACTGCGCTGCCTTACATCCAGAGCGGCAAGTTCCTGGTGCTCGGCGTCGCCTCGGCCGAGCGCAGCGCGCTCTATCCGCAGGCACCGACCTTGCGCGAGCAGGGCTTTCCCAACGTTGTCGCCGCCGGATGGTACGGCTTCATGGCGCCCGCAACGACGTCGCGGGCGATCGTTGACAAGCTTCAGGCTGAGGTGCTGCGCACGCTCGCTGAACCTGCGATCAAGGACAAGTTGACGGCCCAAGGCCTGGAGGTGCGGCCGGCCAGTGCCGCCGCGTTCGGCCAATTCATCGACAACGAGACGCAGAGATGGAGCGCGCTGATCCGCGAGGCCGGGCTCAAGGGCGAGTAGCGCGCCGCCGCGCCGGCGTCCCGGGCATGGCACGTCGGAGACCGGCGCTCAACGCCCCTCGCCGCGGCAGCCGCCGCAGCGGATGAGATCGTCGCACTCATCGACGTGGTGCTGATATTCGGAGATCGCGCGGTTCGCCATGCGGATACGGTTGGTTTGGCCTTGGTCGACCATCACGGCAATCCGCTGCGCCAGGAACACGCAGGCCTCGAACTCATTGCGAATGGCGCCGGCCCGCGTGAGAAAGTCCCAGGCGATCTCGTAGGCCTCCTCGGCAGCCGTATTGCGGTAGTCGCTGAAGATAATATGCGTCATCACCGCCAAAGCGAAACGGCCGCGATCGTTCCTGTCGTTTCGCATTGACTGGCCTCGCCCACAATCCGCAACCTGTTCGGATCGTTCCTACGGGCATCCAGGCGGTTTGCCGCAGCTGATCGGCCGGTGTTCCGATCCACGGACCCGACGCTAACCTGCGATAACAGAACACCAAACCATCTGCGCTCGCAGGAACGCCACCCGTGGACCGCAGTTTCGACAACATGGAGTCGCGTGGCCGCCTTTGCGTGCTGCGCTCGATCTCCTCGCTCAACATTCGATCAGGTTGTCGTGTGTCCGCACCCACACTCTGACCACGCTTCGCATAGGAACGGGTTGGCGCCGCGCGCGATTGGTCGCGCGTCAAAACCCCGAGGAGAAGCAAGATGCGTAAGACAATGCTGACGATCTTCACAGCCGCGATGCTGGCGGGCGCTTCGGTCGGCGCAGCGTTCGCACAAGGTGCGGGCGGCGGTGCCGGTGGTGGCGCTGGCGGCGGAGCCGGTGGCGGCGCAGGCGCCGGAGCTGGCGCGGGCGCGGGTTCAGGCGGATCCGGTTCGGGCGGGAGCGGAGCCGGTGCAGGCGCAGGAGGTGCCGGCAGTGGCAGTGGCGGCATCTCGCATGTGGAACGCGGCGGACAAGGTGCCTCCAGCTCCCCCGGCATGCGCAACGAAACGACCCCGCCCTCGAACGGCGTCACGCCGCGGCGCTAGCTGACCACTGATCGCGCATCGAAGCCGGTCCCTGTTCATGGCGCGCGCAAGTGCGGCCCCAGCGAGATCCTCCACTCGCTGGGGCCGATCCATGCCGAAGCCTTACCGCTTCATGCCGGACACATAGGCCGCCAGCTTGTCCAGCGTCTGGTAGCCGTATTCGACCGCGCCGAAGCCGATCATGCCGTCGCGCTGCTCGGTGCTCGAGGCCAGCTGCCGCATCATCAGCACCGTCTTGCCGTTGCTCTGCTCGGCAAAGGTAAGGGTGAAGCGGAACATGCTGGGATCGTCGTCCTGGTCGACGCCATGGTCCATCTCCATGAAGGATGGACGCTCGATGCGGCGGAAGCGCATCCGGTTCGGATAGACGGTGCCATCAGGGCCGATCATGTTGAAGCGCCAGACGCCGCCGACGCGCACGTCGATCTCGAAGGTCTCGATCTTGAATCCCTTCGGCCCGAACCATTGCGGCAGATGTTTCGGGTCGGACCACGCCTCGAACACCAGCTCGCGCGGCGCGTCGATCACGCGCGACATCACGATCTCGCGGTCGATCGACCATTGCGACAAGGCGGGATTGGCAGAACTCGTCATCGTCAGGTACCTTTCCGTTTGGTTGTTCGGGACGGCCGTTTGGCGGCGGCCGCCTCCTTCTCCTTCTTGAGCTTCATCACATAGGCCTCGAACCGGTCGAGCCGCGCCTCCCAGATCGCGCGCTGCTGCTGGAACCAGTCCTCGGCGCCGACAAGCGCATCCGGACTGAGACGGCAGGTGCGCACGCGGCCGGATTTCTCCGACTGCACGAGCCCGCTCAGCTCCAGCACGTGGATGTGTTTCATGAAGCTCGGCAGCGCCATGTCGAAGGGATCGGCGAGCTCGCCGACCGACGCCTCGCCGGCGCACAGCCGCATCACGATCGCCCGCCTGGTGGGATCGGCAAGGGCCGCGAAAACCTGGTCGAGATGGGATAATTGGTTAGCCATGAGGCTAACTAATCACAGCGGACGACGGACGTCAACAATTGTTATCCGATTGGCTAAGTAAAATCTCGTGGCACGTGGCCCCACGGAACTCACAACGCGCAATCGTGAATTGGGACCTCCCACCCTCACCGCTAAAAGATATCCGGGGGCGCACAAGCATGATTCGTCCGAGCGCGTGCCGCCTGTTGTCACATCATTTTCGATCACCCGACGAAGCTTCGCCCGGGCTGCGCTTGTTCCGCTGGCGATCGCGCTTCGCCCGCGGCGCGCATTTGCGGATTCCGACATGATCGCGCAGATGCGCGACATCGTCGCCGCCGAGCTCGCGCCGACCGCGACGCCGGACCATCCGGGCGGTCTTGCCGCCGCACTCTATGCCGGGCGCCATGTCGAGTTCTTCACGTTCGGCTTTGCAGACGACGCGACGCGCCGGCCGGTCACACCGGACACGCTGTTCAATCTCGGATCCCTGCGCAAACCATTCGAGGCGACGCTGGTCGCGCTCGGCACGCTCCGCGGCGAATTGCGGGTCGACGATGCCTTGCCGAAATATCTGCCTGAGCTGACCGGTGATTATGTCTGCCGCGTCACCGTCGGTCAGCTCGCCGCACACACATCGGGACTGTTGCTGCCGACCGACCATCCGCCCTGGCCGAACGACTCCTTCACGCGGGCGCAATTCATCGAGATGGTCAACGCATGGGAGCCGCAGGCCGGCGAAGTGCCCGGCAGCCAACGCGTCTACAGCCATGCCGGCTACGTGCTGCTTCAGCTCGTGCTCGAGCGCCGTTACGGCACCCCGATCGCGACGCTGCTCGAACGGCGCATCCTCAAGCCGCTCGGCATGACCGCGACCTCTGTGCCCGAACGCGGGCCGGACAACCGTGCCGTCATGGACGAGGCCTGGATGCAGCGCGTCGTGCAAGGCTATTCCGATCAGGGGATGGCGATCGGCCCGCCCGGCAATCAGCAGAGCTATTTCGATTTTCGTGGCACCAGCCAGATGTTTTCGTCCGTGCGCGACCTTGGTGCATTCGTTGCGGCATCAGTCGACGGCCGATCGATCGACCCGCATCTGCGCGAGGCATTGCGGATGACGCAACACGAGGTCTTCCGCGTCGACGAGAAATTCGGACAGGGCATGGCCTGGGAGAATGTGCGCCTGCCTGGCGTCACCATCGTCGACAAGCCGGGCGGCCTCAACAACGCCTCCGGCTATCTCGGTCTCATTGCGGCGCGGCGGATCGGCATCGTCCTGCTCGCCAATCGCGGCGAATATCCGCACGAGATCGCCCGCTACAAGATCCTGCCTGCGCTCGCCCATCTGGTCGCCTCGTATGGCGGCTAGCTTCAAAGCAGAAAGCCCCGGCCGAGCCGGGGCTTTCCACACCAGATCCGGAACGGGATGAAGCTCAGTATCTGGCGACGACCGGTCCGCCGAACTTGTAGTTCACGCCGACGCGCACGATGTTCGATTTGAGATCGACCGAGTGGGTATAGACGCTGCTCGGGAATGGGCCAAACGTCGCCGACGTGAGATTCGTGCTGGTCGTCGCGATGCGACCGAGATCGACATAGAGATATTCGGCCTTCAGCGACCAGCCATTGCCGACTGCGTATTCGCCGCCGAGGCCAGCGGTCCATCCGACCCGGGTGTCGCGCACCGCGGCGGATTCACTCGCGCCGGCAAAATAGTTATCCGTGAACACGAAATTGCCTTTCACTTCGGAAATCGCTGCACCGCCAGTCGCATAGATCAGCCAATTGGGCGTGGCGAGGAAGCCGATGCGGCCGCGGATGGTAGCGAGCCAGTCGGCCGATACCGAAGCGTTGACGGTGAAGGTGCTTGGTGCGCAGCAGGGATAAAACCCCGAGCCGGTTGCGCTGCCCTTGAAGCCGAAATAGTTGATGTCGCCTTCGAGGCCAAACACGGCGTGATTGACCTGCCAGTTGTAGCCGGCGGTGAAGCCTCCGGTGACACTGGAGCTATTGACGCTCTGGGCGCCGACTGTGTTGATGGCCGGCACGCTGCTGGCGGCGAAATAGCCGGTCGGCGAGAACACGGTCGAGGTCGTCGGATCGGCGCTGCCCCACTGCCCGCCGACATTGCCGCCGACATAGAAGCCGGTCCAGTTATAGGCCGGCGCCACCGCCGGCGCCTTGGTGTAATGCGCCGCGAGGTCGGCCGCCTGCACCGATGCGGTGCCGAGCACAACCGAAGCGACCGCCAGAAAAAACGTCTTCATTCCAGTCTCCTTGCCCCGCGCGATTGACCTCGCGCTTCGAAATGCGCGCGGGCCGAAGCCGTCCAGCGCAGGCTCGGCATAGGTCGTGGATGGCCCATCGTCTTGGGCTGCGGCGAAGTTCGTTGGGACTGCGACGTAGTGTGAGCCGCCCCACGCGCGAACGCATCGCGAGTGTGACGCAAAGGCCACGCGTCATCCCTCGCCGGCGACGCGTGATGCATGGCCGTGTCGCATCACAACAAGGCCGAAAGAATGCGATTCGTTAGGCCAGCCTCAAACCGAGCGTGTCAATCCGCCGTCGACGCGGATGTTCTGGCCGGTGATATAGGCCGCACCATCGGAGGCCAGGAACGCGATCGTCGCCGCGATCTCCTCGACCTTGCCGTAGCGCCGCATCGGCACGCTGTCGCGCCGCGCGTCCGTCTGCGGCAGGCTGTCGATCCAGCCCGGCAGCACGTTGTTCATGCGGATGTTGTCGGCGGCATGCGTGTCGGTGAAAATCTTGGTGAAGGCGGCAAGCCCGGCGCGGAACACCGCGGAGGTCGGAAACATCGCGCTCGGCTCGAACGCCCAGGCGGTCGAGATGTTGATGATGGCACCGCCCTTCTGCGCCTGCATCACCGGCGTCACCAGGCGGGTCGGACGGATGACGTTGAGCAGATAGGTATCGAGGCCGGTGTGCCATTGCTCGTCGGTGATCTCCGTGATCGGCGCGCGCGGCCCGTGGCCCGCGCTGTTGACGAGCACGTCGATGCGGCCCCACTTGGCCAGCGCGCCGTCGACGAGGCGCTTCAGATCGTCATTCGACTTGTTGGAACCGGTGACGCCAAACCCGCCGAGCTCGGCCGCCAGCGCCTCGCCCTTGCCGGAGGACGACAGGATCGCGACGCGAAAGCCGTCGGCCGCAAGGCGCCGCGCAGCCCCTGCCCCCATGCCGCTGCCGCTGGCGGTGACGAGTGCGACCTTCTCTGCTGCCATGACCATCATCCCTGTGTTGAGGCGAGCCGCGGGCCCGGCCTATCATGAGGCGTTCTACTGCCGGACCTGCCGGCAGGTCCACCGCCGAGAGCATCCGTCATGAGCGACCTGCAGATCCGCAATCTGCGCCCTGAGGAAATTTCCCTCGCCGCCGACTGGGCCGCGGCCGAGGGCTGGAATCCGGGCCTCCTAGACGCCGCCTGCTTCGCCATCCCCGACGCGAAGGGTTTCTTCGTCGGCGAGATCGACGGCGAGCCCGTCGCGACCGTCTCCTGCGTCAATTACGATGATCGCTTCGCCTTCCTCGGCTTCTACATCGTGCGCGAGCGCTTTCGCGGCGCGGGACATGGTCTGCGAATCTGGAACGCGGCGATCGCGCATGCAGCCTCGCGCGTGATCGGGCTCGACGGCGTCGTGGCGCAGCAGGACAACTACAAGAAGTCCGGCTTCCAGCTCGCCTACGCCAACATCCGTTATGGCGGCATCGTTGCGGCTGCATCGCCGCGAGCCGATGTCGTCGCGCTCGACGCGGTGCCGTTCGCGCTGGTGGAGGCCGACGATGCGACCGTGTTCCCGGCCCGGCGCAGCGCGTTCCTGCGCGCCTGGATCGGGACATCAGGCCATGTCGGCCGCGCGCTGATGCGCGCCGGCAAGCTCGCCGCATGGGGCGTGATCCGGCCCTGCCGGAGCGGCTGCAAGATCGGCCCGCTCGTCGCCGACGATCGCGCCGCGGCGGAGGCGATCGTGCAGGCCCTGCTCGCAAGCGCGGGCGGCGGCGAGATCTTCCTCGATGTCCCCGCCGTCAACCGCGAGGCGATCGCGCTCGCGGAACAGCTCGGGCTGAAGCCGGTGTTCGAGACGGCGCGGATGTATACCGGGCCGATCCCGAGCTTGCGGATCGACCGCGTCTTCGGCGTGACCAGCTTCGAGCTGGGTTAGAGCATGATCCGGAAAAGTGTGAAGCGGTTTTCCGAAAAGATCATGCTCAAGATGCTCAGTAGCAGCGCATGATGTTGACGGTGTGCTCGCCGCCGCCGCGGCCGGGCACCGTCACCTGCTCGGTCGGGCAGCTCGGCACGTAGGGCCGGTCCGACGGCACGACGTTCGGCGGGAAGCGATGCGTCCAGTCCCAGGGAACGTCATAGGTGTAGGTGTAGCGCACGTCCGTGGAGGCCGGCTGCCCGGGATCGGCAAAGGGCTGGCTGTAGCCCGCGCTGTCGTAGAAGAAGCCGCCGCCGCCCGGCCAATAGATCCATGGCGTATTGCGGCCACGGAACCTGGCACCCGGCGCGATCGGCGGACGCGCCACCGCGGCCGGCGGCACGGCAGCGCCGACCGTGCCATGCGGCGCAGCGCCGCCGGGTCGTGCAAAACTGTCGCTGGGGCTAAGGAGCAGCGCGGCTGCGCTGAGCGAGGCGAACAGCGCCCCATATGATCTGGACATCATGATACGCACCACTCGTTTGGCTTCGCGAAAAGCAGCTCCCCACCGCACGCTAGGCCGGGCCGTCACCCGCCCGCAAACGTATAATTAATGTTTGGTTAAGGCCCGGCATGAACGCGGATCTGGGTGCGGCAGAACGCCCGGGATTCTTTACGCGTTTCAGGCGCTTCGTTCCACGACCGGCCCTTCATAACCAGTTGATCGGAGTTGATTGGCGCCGCCAAGATACGTCCGGAACGCTCCCCCAATGCGGTCGTTGGCCCCCGACAAGAAAAGGAGCATCCTCAATGCAGAACAAGTCAAAACTCTCCTGCCTGGTCACGGTATCGCGCATCGCGGGCACCTCGGCCGCATCGGCGCAGGGCTATGGCTGGAACGGGCCGCGCGCCGGCTGGGACCGCAGTGCTCCGGCCTATGAGACGGTTCAGCCGCGCGCGTATCATCCGGGCGCCACCGGGCCATACGGCGCGCTCAACGGCAGCAACCATCCGGCACCGAGCTCGACGCAGGGCGACGTCGGCCCCGACGGCAACAACAACGGCACGCTGACCGGCGTCTATCGCTGGTAGCGTCCGCTCACGGCCGGGGCCCATCGTCCTTCCGCGGACGGTGGGCCTTCGCGTGTCAACGGCCCTGGTGCTTGCGCAACCAGTCGAGCATGTCCTGCGCGCTGCCGGTACCTTGGGTGACAATGGCGGTGTTTCCGCCGCTGCGGCGGTAGACCGTGGTGCGCCCGGGCTCCTTCTCGATTTTCACCTCGGCCTGCGCCGGATCGCCGCTTTGCGTGATGACGGAGGTGCCGTTTTCGTCCTGGACCACCGTGGTGTGACCGTCGGCAGCCCCGGCCGGCGCCGCTGCGATCACGCTCATGATTCCTATTCCGGATGCGAGCAGAAATAATCTCATGTCACGCTCCTTCATCGACCGAACTGAAAGATCGCCAGCCAGTTGAAACGCCCGAATTGCCGCACCGCTCCCGTATTCATATCACCGATCTGGAGCAGGAGCGCATTGGTGGAATTGCCGATCTGGGTGATCTCAGCGGTGTTGCTGAGGCCGGACTGGCCGACCGAAGCATTGGTGGTGCCGCCCACCTGGATCACATCGACATAGTTGCGCACGCCGTTCTGGACGATCGTCGCGTCCACCGTGCCGGTTCCGCCGATCTGGATCACCCGCGCAATGTTGATGCGGCTGTTCTCCTCGATCGTGACGGGCTGAACATTGTCGCCGAACTGCACGATCGTCTCGATGCTCACGTTCGGGTTGGTCAGGGTGCGTTGGGCCGATCCGGCCGACGCCTGCGTCGCCGCACCGATCGTGACGAGCAACGCTGCCAGCACCAAGAGCTGCTTGCCATACCTCATCGTCTTCCCCTTTGGCATGCGCGACGCCGGTGAACCGGCAGTCGTCCTACGGGCTATGTTGAACAACCGTGGACGAGTTGATCATGCCAAACTGGGCGATGGCACCGCTATTCATGGCACCGAGCTGCGACACGACGCTCGTCGCCGACTGACCGGTCTGGCCGACGAACGCGAAATTAGTCATGCCGGTCTGCCCGACCGAAGCCGACGTCACCCCACCGAATTGCAGGATGCCGACAGCATTATTCGAGCCGTTCTGGGTGACAGTCGCGCTGGTGTTACCGCCGATCATGAACACGCCGGCCAGGTTGGTCGAACTGCTCTGGTTCAAGACGACCGGCGGCCCGTTGACCGAGACGATCGTCTTGATGTCAGCGCTTTGCGCCCGCGCAGGGCCGTTCGCGGCAAAACAGGAGAGGAGGATCGCCGTCGCAACGACCAGAAGATGCTTATTCATCATATGCCTCCACACTATCTGTGCCGGGCCAAAACACGATCTCAGGTTAGGGAGCCTGCTGCAAAATCGTGGAGCCGTTCAGAATGCCAAGCTGGGACACCCCGGCAGCGTTGTTCAGGCCAATCTGGCCGATCAAGCTCGTGTTGGCGCCGCCGACCTGACCGACCGCGGCGTTATTCGTCGCGGTGGGGGTCGTGCCGCCCTGTCCTATCGTCGCCGAATTGGCCGAAGCCAGCGATCCCAACTGCAAGCTCGATGCGGTGTTGGTCGCGCCGAATTGCAGCGTCGTCGCGGTGTTGTTCACCGGGCCGGTCTGCACTGTGGACGAGAGATTTGTCGCGCCGAACTGCAACACGCTAATCGAGTTAGCGGCTTGGGCATCGACAGCACTCAGCGCGCTCAGCATGACGACCGTCGTAACGAAAAATTTCGTGCGCATGTCATAATCCTCCGCGAAATGTCAGCCGCCGACCCGCCGCCCCGTTCAGGCAACCTGATCGCGGTGATTTCGAGTATGGCCTGTCGAGTATTACCCGGACGCGCCGCTCGGTGGACGCGCCCGGGGCCGATACGGGGCTGGCTTAGTGCTGCGTAATGGTGCTGGAGTTGATGCCGAGGCCGAGCTGCCCAACGGCGGCAGCGTTGTTCGGCGGGAGGCCGAAGAGCGTGGACTGGCTGATCGAGCTGGTGTTGTTGCCCGTGGCAACCTGCCCAGTGGTGGCCGAGTTGCCAAAGACGCCAACCTGAGTCACCGAGCTCGCATTGTTGAGCGACGGAGTGGTCGTGCCCTGCATGGTGGTCGCGGTATTCAGGAGGCCGAGCTGGGAGGTGGTCGAGGAGTCGTTCACGTGGCCCTGCTGGTTCACGCTGGAGCCGTTTACGAGCCCGACTTGCACCGTAGTTGCGGTGTTGGCAGCCTGCGCCGCGGAGGACAGAGCGAGCACGGCAACGGAAGCAAAAAACAATTTGCGCATGGAAAATCCCTTTCTAGCCGAGTTGTCTGACTGGGTTCGGATGCCGTCTTGGAGGAGGCCGACATCGTAGGGATCACTGTGAACTGATCGCGCTCGGTGCGACAGACTGCAGTTCATGCTAGTCGATACGGACTAGACGTTGCGCAGGATCTCGCCGTCCGCAGGCTCGGATGTGCGGTCGCCGCAACGGCTCACGTCGCCTCCGCTTCGCGGCCGATGCTGTCGATCAATCTCACCACCTCGATCGGCGAGCGCAACTCCAGCTTTCGCATCATCCTGGCGCGATGGACCTTCACCGTCACTTCGCTGACGCCGAGCCGTGCCGCGATCTGCTTGGCGACGAGCCCTTCTGCCATCAGCAGCATGATGTCGCGCTCCCTCGCCGTCAGCGTCTCGAGGCGCTGGCGAGCCTCGCGCATGGTATCCTCGCGCTCCAGCCGCCTGCGGTCGCGCTCGATGCCATGTCTGATGGCGTCGAGGATCTCCTGCTCACGAAAGGGTTTTGGCAGAAACTCGACCGCGCCGCGCTTCATCGCCTCGACCGAGACGCGGACGTCGGAATGACCGCTGATGAAGACGATCGGAATGGGAACGCCGGTCTCCGCGAGCCGGCGCTGAAGCTCGAGCCCTGTCGGCGCAGTGCCCGGGAAGCGGACATCGAGCACGAGACACGAAGGCCCCGCCGACATGCGTTCCGCAAGGAACTCGTCCGTCGATGCGAACAACCTCACCTTGTGGCCGGTCTCCTCGCAAAGACTCCCGATCGCGGTTCGAATCTGAATCTCGTCGTCAACGACATAAACTGTGGCTTGATCTGAACTCATGACAACAAACTCCCCGGCTTGGGGCTCGTTGAGCAAACAGCGAGCCGTGCATTCTTTTTGTGATCGCAAACAAGGTGCTTGGATGAGTTGGAGCGGATCGGGCCACGAGCGTCGATCCGCCGATTCGACGTCTTAGAGCCAACACACGCCCAAGACGAGTGAAGGCGTTCACATCTCGGACTTCGTGATTGCGGGGAATGGAGCCCGCCACAGGCATCACGCGAGGCCTCGTATCGCGGATGTCGCCATCCGGCCGCGTGCGCGGTATCGCCAACTGCGTCATGGCGTCGCCATCCATGTGCCGACGTCAACGCCGGCTGGTTACTGCTTTTGGCAGACCAGACGCGACGTGCAGTCAGCTTATCGAATTCGATACCGCGCGCGTCATATCGAATACTCCCGGTATGTGATCCCAGCAAATCACGAAAGGTCGCACCCCGCAGACTTTACTACTGGATCGGGAATCGCGCCCGACCGTCGGCCCGGGACCAGCGACATATTGCCGAGACGATCGGGACCGCTCGGGAAGATTTACAACCATAGCGCGATCTCTCGTGATGCCCCGCAACCATTTCAAAGAGGCGGGTTTTGATATGCGATTTGTGCCAGTCATTGCCTTGTTCGGAACTGCATGTGGCGTCGCCGCCCTCTACGCCGCCGGGCCGACCACCATCACCGGCGCAGCCGGCAGCGCCGCGGAGAAAGCCGCCCGCGCCTATGAATCGACCAGGCGCCTGCTCGTGCCCGTCGGGCGCGAGGTCCCGACCTTCGGGGTGGATGCGCCCGTGTTCCGCTACGCCTCGATCCAGCGCGGCAGCATCGAGCAGACCGTCACCGTCACCGGCGCGTTGCAGCCGGTCAAGACGATCGAGGTGGGGTCTCAGCTGTCCGGACAGCTCGCCCGGGTCTATGTCGATTTCAACGACAGTGTCGTTAAGGATCAGCCGCTCGCCCTGATCGATCCACGCAGCTTCGCGGCCAAGGTCGACGAAGCCAGGGCCTCGCTCGCCGTCGCCAATTCCCTGGTCGACGTCGCTCGCGCCAAGCTCGACCGCGCCAGGATCGATCTGCAGAACGCCAAGGGCAGCCGTGACGTGCTCGCCGCCAAGCTCGAGAGCGCGCAGGCGGTCAAGAGCTCGGCGCAGAAGACGCTCCAGCGGAAGCTGGCGCTCCAGTCGCAAAACGTGGTGGCGACGACGACGGTCGACGATGCCCAGACCGAATTCACCGCCCGCCTCGCGCAGGAGCGCGAAGCGGAGGTGATGGTGTCCCTCAACTCCTATTCGGTGGATGGGGCGCAGGCCGACGTCCGCCGGATCGAGGCGGAACTGCAGCAGGCGCGTATGGCCGTGCCGGAGAAGGCGGCCGTTCTCGCCGCGGCGCAGGCCGATCTCGACCGCACCGTGATCCGTTCGCCGATCGACGGCGTCGTCGTCGGCAGGTTCGTCAACGAGGGCCAGACACTCGCGGTCGGGCTGGAATCGCGCACCACCTTCGTGGTCGCGCACCGTCTCGAGGACATGGAGATTCACGCTCAGGTCGACGAAGCCGATATCGGGCGCATTGCCTCCGGACAGCACGCCTATTTCACGGTGGATTCCTACCCGGACCGCCGCTTCGAGGCCGTGGTGCGGCAGGTGCGCAAGGCGCCGCAGAACCAGCAGCACGTCGTCACCTACACCGTCGTGCTGGCGACCTCCAACCTGGACGGCGCGCTGCTGCCCGGAATGACCGCGCTGGTGAAGATCGTGATCGAGCGGCATGACGACGTGCTGAAAGTGCCGCTCGCCGCGCTGCGCTTCCAACCCTCCGGCGCCCGGCCGGACGCCGCACACAGTGGGGTATGGGTCCGCACCGCGAGCGGCGCGCTCCAGCGCGTTGCCGTGACAGTCGGCGCGGCCGGCACCGAACAGGTCGCGCTCAAGAGCGGAGATCTGGTCGAGGGCAATCAGGTGGCCGTCGGCCAGGCCATCCGTCCGACAGGCATGGAGTTTCTCGGCATCAGGTTCGGATCATGACCGCCTCTCCGCCCCTCATCAGCCTCCAGTCCGTCTCTAGGACCTATCGCACCGACGGCATAGCGGTGGCTGCGGTGCGCAATGTCAGCTTCGACATCGAGCAAGGCGAGATCGTCGCCGTGATGGGGCCGTCCGGCTCCGGCAAGTCGACGCTGATGAACATGATCGGGCTGCTCGATCTGCCGAGCGCAGGCGCGGTCTTCCTCGAAGGCGCCAACGTCGCCGATCTCTCGGAAGACCGCCGCTCGTCCCTGCGCGCCCGCAGCATCGGCTTCGTGTTCCAGTCCTACAACCTCCTCGCCCGTCACGATGCGATCGAGAATGTCGCACTGCCGCTGGTCTATTGCGGCGTCGGCCGGAAGGAGCGCCTTTCGCGCGCCGAGCAAAGCCTGGAGGCCGTCGGCATGCTGCACCGGGCCCATCACTTCCCCCGGCAGCTCTCGGGCGGAGAGCAACAGCGCGTCGCGATCGCCCGCGCCCTGATCGCCTCTCCACTGATCGTGCTCGCCGACGAGCCGACCGGCGCGCTCGACAGCCGCACCGGCGCCGAGATCCTGGCGCTGTTCGCCGCGCTCAACCGGACCGGCCAGACCATCGTGATGATCACGCATGATCCCGGCATCGCGACGCAGTGCCGGCGAACGATCCGCCTGCATGACGGCGAGGTCGTCGCCGACGAATCCTTCGCTCCGGTCCTGCCGAAACGGAGCGCCGCATCATGACGATGCTCCAGGGCTTTCAGATCGCTCTTCACGCCTTGCGCCTCAATCCGCTGCGCAGCTTCCTCACCATGCTCGGCATCGTGATCGGCGTCGCCTCCATCGTCACCGTGTTTGCGATCGGGTCAGGCGCCCAGCTCCGCCTTCAGGAGCAGATCCGGTCGATCGGCGCCAATGTGCTGATGATCACCCCCGGCGCGGTCTACCAGGGCGGCGTGCGCCTCAAGGACGGCAGCAAGCTGACCATGACCGAGAGCGACGTGCAGGCCATCCTCGAGCAGATTCCGGAAGTCCAGGCCGCGGCCGGCTCGATTGCCGGAACCGCGCAAGTGATCCACGAGGGCAAGAACTGGAATACGACGATCAACGGGACGACGACCGGACACTTCATGGTGCGCGACTGGCAGCTTGCGACCGGGCGCTATTTTTCCGGCGCTGAAGAAGCCGGCGCCGGCAAGGTCGTGATCCTCGGAAGCACGGTCGCGCGCGAGCTGTTCGCGCCGGGCGACGATCCCATCGGCGCGCAGATCAGGATCATGAAGGTTCCGCTCGAAGTGGTCGGCGTGCTCGATCGCAAGGGACCGGCGCAGGACGATGTCGCTTTCGTGCCGCTCACCACGGCCAAGCTGCGCTTCCTCGGTAGCGCGAGCAACATCAACAGGGATTCGGTGGCCTACATCATCGCCAAGGTCGCCGCGGACGGTCAGATGGCGGGGGCGCGATCGGAGATCGAGAGCCTGCTGCGGCAGCGCCACCGGGTCCCCGCCGGCCAGGAGGACGATTTCAAGGTGCAGGATCCGGCCGCCGCGATGGAAGCGCAGCAGGGAGCGATCCGCACCGTCGCGCTCCTGCTCGTCGCCATCGCCTCGGTCTCGCTGCTCGTCGGCGGCATCAGCATCATGAACGTCATGATCGTGTCGGTCACCGAGCGCACCCGGGAGATCGGCATCCGCCGCGCGCTTGGTGGAAGGATGCGGGACATCCGTCTCCAGTTCCTCTGCGAAGCGCTCGTCCTCTGCCTGCTCGGCGGCGCCATCGGCGTCGGCGGCGGGGTCACGCTCTCGATGACGGTCGCCCGCATGGCCGGGTGGATCACCTCGATCGACGGCCAGGCGATCGGCCTCTCCCTCGCCTTCTCGATCGCGACCGGTCTCGTCTTTGGTTTTTACCCCGCCCACAAGGCATCCAAGCTCAGCCCAATCGAGGCGCTCAAGACGGAGTGAGAAGATGCTGGGGGGCCAAATTCATTTCGCATGCCAAGGGAGGAGCAAGCCATGAGCCGGGATCTGAAGGATTTGATTGCGCCGACACCACGCGAACGCGAACTGATGATGCTGATCGCGCGGGGACTGCAGAACAAGAACATCGCCTACGAGCTCAAGATCTCCGAAAACACGGTGCGGGCGCATATCGGCAACATCATGCGAAAATATCGCCTGCAGAACCGGACCCAGGTCGCGATCATCTACGCCCTGCACACGGCGCCGCCATCGCTCCGCCGCGATCTGGCCAATGGCGGCGACTATGCGACGGCGACGGCGCAGGTGCTCGCACGGACGCGGGTACCGACTGCACCGGATTGACCGTCCTGACCACAATTGCTTGCGCCGCATCGGGGCGAAACACCCAGATTCGGGTCAACGGCACGGCGACAATATAATTCTCTTTATTCGAATTCGGATTTTTGTTAGATATTGCGCACTCCGGCCCGAGGAAGAGGGCGTATCGCGATCGTCACGAACGTGGGCCGGGCGGCGGTGGGCGTGGACCACATCGGCGCGACAAGCTTCGCAGGGCGGGCAACCGTGAGCGAGAGCGTCGCGCCAGCGACAGGTGCGGTTCACGTACGGCAAAATCGTGTGGTCCTGGCGCCCGGGGTCTGTGCGTCAAGTCTTGCGGTGATGCGGCGGCCCGACCGGGCACGCGCATCAGCCATCTGCACGGCGACGGGGGCAATAGTGCATCGCTCCCCGGGGAGAGCACGACATACGCCGTTCCAACCACTGCGCAGGGAAGGCCGGATGCTTGGCTTCACCTGTATGCCGCTGTGCAAATTCTTGTTGCCACCTTTCGCACAGTGGACCGTGGGTGCCCGGCCGGCACCCGGTCTTCCCTGCGCCCTCTTTCACTGGGGGTGATGAGATGCAGCAAAGCTCGGGCGAAATGCGCCGCGAGGATGCGAAGCTGTGTCTGGGAGGCCGTAGGATGGGTAGAGCGAAGCGAAACCCATCACCTTTTGTCTACGGGGACGCATGATGGGTTTCGCTTCGCTCTACCCATCCTACAAAGTACGCTCGCAATGACTTGTCCGTGAGGTTGAGGCCCTCCCCAACCCTATTTCATACCCCTCCGCCTCTTGTAACAAAACTGTCATACAGCAAAACTAAACGAAGGCGGGGGCCGCGGTCGGCGGCCATGCCGCCTCACCGCTAGGAGACCACGATGCGCCGTTCACTGGTGTTGCTGTCAGCCGGACTGACAGTACTGTCCACCGGATTTGCCTCCGCCCAGAACAACACGCCCCGCAACCTGATCCTGTTCATTCCGGACGGCCTGCGCGCGCTGAAGGTGACGCCGGAGACGGCACCCGCAATGGCCGAGGTCCGCGACAAGGGCGTCAACTTCAAGAATTCGCACTCGCTGTTCCCGACCTTCACCATGGCGAACGGCTCGGCGATCTCGACCGGCCATTATCTCGGCGATACCGGCGTGTTCTCCAACACGATCTGGACCAACTACACCTCCGTCCCCGCCGGCGACACCGTGGTCCCCTTCATCGAGAACGACGCCGTCCTCGGCGACATCGACGAGCATTTCAAGGGCGACTATCTCAACGAAGAGACCATCCTGAAGATGGCCCGCGACAAGGGCCTCAGCACCGCGGCGATCGGCAAGGTCGGCCCGACCTATCAGTTCGACCACACCGACCATCCCGAGAAGCCGGGACAGCACTCGGTCGTCATCGACGATTCCACCGGCGGCAAGAACGGCGTGGCGCTCTCGGACGAGATGAAGGACGCGCTCACCAAGGCGAACCTCCCCCTCACCACCCCGAGCCGTGGCGACAACGGCAAGGCGGGCGATGCCAAGACGCCGGGCACCACGGTCGCCAACGTCGCCCAGCAGGCCTATTTCGCCGACGTCGCCACCAAGGTGGTGCTGCCGATGTTCAAGGCGCGCAACAAGCCGTTCGTGCTGGTGTTCTGGTCGCGCGACCCTGATGGCACCCAGCACAACCAGGGCGACAGCCTCAACCAGATCATGCCGGGCATCAACGGTCCGAGCACGATGGCGAGCATCAAGAACGCCGACAACAACCTCGCCCAGATCCGCAAGGCGCTGGACGAGCTCGGCCTCGCCGCCAACACCAACATCATGATCCAGGCCGACCACGGCTTCTCGACCATCTCCAAGGAGAGCAAGACCAGCCCCTCGGCCAAGCTGAGCTATGACGACACGCCGAAGGACTTCTTGCCGATGGGCTTTTTGGCGATCGATCTCGCCAAGGCGCTCGACCTGCCGCTGTTCGATCCCAACGACAAGAACGCCAAGGTCGAAGGGAACAAGCATCCCAAGGCCGGCAACGGCGTGCTCGGAGCCAATCCGGAGAAACCCGATCTCGTCATCGCCACCAATGGCGGCTCGGACCTGATCTACCTGCCCAACAAGGACAAGAAGCTCGCCGCGAAGACGATCAAGACGCTGCTCGAGCAGGACTACGTCTCGGGCCTGTTCGTCGACGACTCCCTCGGCCGCTTCCCCGGCACGCTGCCGCTGTCGAGCATCAACCTGCGCGGCAAGTCGGCGACGCCGACACCGGCGATCGTCGTCAACTTCCGGTCCTATGCCAGCGAGTGCGGCGAGGCGCCGACCAACTGCTCGGTGCAGGTCGCCGACACCGTGCTGCGCCAGGGCCAGGGCATGCATGGCAGCTTCAGCCGCGGCGACACCATGAACTTCATGGCCGCCATCGGTCCGGACTTCAAAACCGCCTATGTCAGCGAGATCCCGGTCAGCAATGCCGACGTCGGCATGACCGCGGCCCAGCTCCTCGGCCTGCGCAGCTCGGGCAACGGGGGCCTCGTCGGCCGCGTGATGTCGGAGGCGCTACCGAACGGCATCGTGCCGAAGGCCTACAAGACCGTGGAGCGGTCGAAGAAGAAGTCCGAGAACGGTCTGGAGACCGTGCTCAACGTGCAGCGCGTCGGCAGCCAGCGTTATTTCGACGCCGCAGGCTTCCCCGGCCGCACCCTCGGCCTCGAGCCGGACACCGGCAAACAAAAAACGGCGGGGAAGTAACCCCGCCGCTTCGCTCGCGCCCCGCAAGGGGCGCGAGAATATCTCGTTTTTGTTTTAACGCGTTTTCTTCACGCGAACCGGTATCCACTTCGCTCGAAAACGCTCTGGTTCTCACATGCCGATGTCGAACACGTTCGGCAGCTGGCCCGCCAGAGGCAGCGCGGTGGCGCCGAGGAAGGTCGCCACCATCGCCATCAGGCGACGATTGTTGTGGCGCTTGCCGCGCATCTGGCCGGCGATCCACTCCAGCATCTCGCTGTTGACCTTGGAGGCGTAGGCCGGCGCCCAGCTCTCGATGTCGGTCTCGGCCGCGAGCGCGACGCTGCGCGGAGGCACTTTCAGGCCCGAGGCGCTGGCTGCGTAATGGGCAACAGCCTTGGCCAGGAGGTCGTCGAAGCGTCCGCCATCGGTGCGTTCGGTTGCGGCCTCGTTGATCTCGAACAGGACTTCGGCCTCATTGCGGCTGACCGGCTGGTCGTTGACGGCGGCGGCAGTCAGGATGCGGGCGCACCAGGCGGTGTCGTCGGCATCGAGCGCGCGGGAGAAATGGACCCGGCCCTTGGTGGTCGGGCCTTCGCCAGTGATCACGCCGTCGCGCACGATGGTCAGTGCGTGGGCTGCGGTATCGCGGCAGGACGGCTCGAGGGACGGCGACTCAACAGATTTAGGCGCAGGGGCAGACATAGTTCACTTCCAGATTTCTTCTGACCGGCCAGCATTTTCATGCGGGCGTAAAGGGGTGGTTAATGATTGGCTACGGGGATCGCGACTTTTCTCGATGGTTGCCGATTAGTCGCTACGAGGACCATTTCGGTTCCGGAGAGCGTCGCGCGGGCGTGATGCGGGTCATAAAAGGCTTTATCGGGGCAATTGAGACCGTGCGGCCCCGGTGGAGATGTTTCGCCGCAGGCGCCCCTGTAACAGAAAGGTGCTAGGACATGGGCCCTTCAGAGAAGGAATTCACATTTTACTTGAGCCGGTTCACTTGAGCTCGCTCACAGCCTATACTGACGATGACGGCCAGGACAAATTCACAAGCAAATTCAATGTGATGAGGTAGAACCATGACACTTCCGATCGGCGCCACCGCACCCGACTTCGAAGCTGAGACCACCGAAGGGAAGATCAAGTTCCACGACTGGATCGGCAACAGCTGGGCGCTCCTGTTCTCGCACCCCAAGGACTTCACGCCGGTTTGTACGACCGAGCTCGGCGCACTCGCCAAGCTGAAGCCGGAATTCGACAAGCGCGGCGTCAAGCTGATGGGCCTGTCGGTCGACCCGGTCGACCGCCACGCCAAATGGTCCGAGGACATCAAGGAGACACAGGGCGCGGCTCCCAACTATCCGATGATCGGCGACACCGATTTCAACGTCTCGAAGCTCTATGAGATGCTGCCGGCTTCGACCTCGGGCGATCCCCTCACCCGCACGCCTGCCGACAACCAGACCGTCCGCAACGTCTTCATCATTGGGCCGGACAAGAAGATCAAGCTGGTGCTGGTCTATCCGATGACCACGGGCCGGAACTTCCAGGAGATCCTGCGCGTGATCGACTCGCTTCAGATGACCGCCAAGCACCGCGTCGCGACCCCCGCAGACTGGAAGCAGGGCGAGGACGTCATCATCGCGGGCTCGGTCTCGAACGATGAGGCCAAGACGATATACCCGCAGGGCTGGAAAGAGCCGAAGCCCTACATCCGCATCGTGCCGCAGCCGAAGTAACTTACTGTCATCCCGGGATGGTCCGAAGGACCAGACCCGGGATCTCGAGATTCTTTGGTGCGCAATTGCGCACCAGAGCTCGGTCCTTCGGACCGCCCCGGAATGACGGTGTCAGTTCACATTACGCCGCGTGCACGCGGTCCAGAAAGCCGTCGACCTCGGCCTTCAGATGCAGGCTCTCGCCCGACAGCGCCTGGGCCGATGCAAACATCCGGCTCGAGGTCTCGCCTGTCTCGCTCGCGCCCTTGGCGGCGTGCCGGACATTGACCGCAACATCCGCTGTGCCCGAGGCCGCGGCGCGAACGCTGGCCGCGATGTTATGGGTCGCGCTCCGCTGCTGCTCGACCGCAGCCGAGATCGAGCTCGCGATGCCGCTGATGCGCTCGATAGTCTGGCCGATCCCCTTGACCGCGGCGACCGATTCCTCGGTTGCAAGCTGCATGCTGGCGATCTGGTTCGAAATCTCGTCGGTCGCCTTGGCAGTCTGGCCGGCGAGTGTCTTGACCTCCTGGGCCACCACCGCAAAACCGCGACCGGCATCGCCCGCGCGCGCCGCCTCGATGGTGGCGTTGAGCGCCAAAAGGTTGGTCTGCTCGGCGATCGAGGTGATCAGCTTGACGACGTCGCCGATGCGCGCGCCCGCCTCGGAGAGCTGCGCGATGCGCTGGTCGGTCGCTTCGGCCTGCCGCACCGCCTCGGCGGAGATCTCGCTCGATTCCTGCACCCTCCGGGTGATCTCGGAGATCGACTGGGACAATTCGTCGGAGGCCGACGCTGCCGAGCGCACGTGATCTGAGGCACTTTCGGACGCCCCGGCCGACTGCGCCGACAGCTCTGCCGTCGAGCGTGCGGTATCGGTGAGCTGCCGCGCCACCCGTTCGAATTCGCCTGACGATGTCAGCACCTTGTCGAGGATGCCGCCGACGCTGCCGCGGAACTCCTCGACGAAATTGCGCAGCTCCGCCTTGCGCTGTTCGGCTGCGGCAGCCGTGGCCGCCGCCTGCTCGCCGCGCAGGCGCGCCCGCTCCAGCGAATTGCTCTTGAACACCGCCGCCGTGCGGGCGATCTCGCCGATCTCGTCGGCGCGATCCTCGCACTCGATCGTGACGTTGCTCGAACCCTCGGCCAATGCCGTGAGCGAGCGCGCGACCGAGGTGAGCGGCCGGGTGACGCGGCGGACGATCACGAGGGTCAGGACCAGCACCAGCAGCGCGGCAAGCCCGGCGGCGGCCGCCATGCTCTCGATTGCCCGGGCCAGCATGCTCTCGAACTGGGCCATGGGGATGCCGACATAGAGAATGCCGGCGACCTTGCCGGCCCCGTCCACGACCGGGAAATAGGCGGTCATGAAGGACTTGCCGAACAGTGTGGCAGGCCCCTTATAGGCTTCGCCCCGGCGCAGCAGCGCCTGGCCCGGATGATCGGCGGCGAGCTGGGTGCCGACGGCGCGGTCGCCATTCTCCTTCTTCACATTGGTCGAGCGGCGCACGAACTGCCCGCTCGCATCGTCAAAGACGAACAGTGTCGCGTTGCCGCCGACATAGGACACCGCGCGATCGACGATGGCGTGATCCCTGAATTCGGGCATCTTGGGGATCTCGGCGCGCACCACCGCGCCGTCCCTCACCGTGATCTTGGCGTCGGGAACGATCTCGGCAAAAGCCAGCGCCAGCGTGCGCAGATTGACCTCGATGTCGCGGAGCGCGCGATCATTGAAGGCGGAGGTGAGCGACCAATAGCCCGCACCGACCACCAGCGCCGTGTTCACGGCGATCAGCAACACCGCGCACAGCACGGCCTTGGTGCCGAGCTTGAACCGCGGCAAGAACTTCGCCGTTGAAAGTCTGGACATGAATGGAATGACCCCCGTAATTCCTGCATATTCGTGCAATCGACTTACGGCCCCATTAACGACGGTTCACAGGGCCGCCCGCGGCATGGTTTCCAAATTGTAAACGAGGCCCTCCTGACCCCGCCAAGCGCGCCGCCTGTCATCGTCTGGTTCCGCGATGACCTCCGCCTGTCCGATCACCCCGCGCTCCAAGCTGCCGCCAAGACGGACGCGCCGGTGATCTGCCTCTATGTGCTGGACGATGCGGCCGGACGAGCGCCGGGCGGCGCGGCACGCTGGTGGCTGGCGCAGTCGCTGCGGGCGCTCGGCGCCGAGATCGCCGCGCGCGGCGGCTCGCTGATCCTGCGCAGGGGCCCGGCGGCCAAGGTGATCTCCGAAACGGCGCGCGAGAGCGGCGCCCGCGCCGTCTATTGGAATACGGTCGAGCAGGCGCCGCACCAGGCTGTTGAGAGCCAGCTCGAAGCGGCGCTGGCCAAGCTCGGCGTCGACTCGCAAAGCTTTCCCGGCGACCTGCTGGTCCGGCCTTCTGCGATCCGCAACAAGGAAGGCCGGGGCCTGCGCGTGTTCACGCCGTTCTGGCGGCGCGTGCTGTCACTCGGCGATCCGCCCAAGCCGCTCCCCGCACCGAAGCAGCTGGGCCCTGCGCCGACGATCGCCAGCGACCCATTGGAGAGCTGGAAGCTCGAGCCGGCCAAGCCGGACTGGGCGGGCGGCCTACGCGAAACATGGACGCCGGGCGAAGCCGCGGCCCGCATGAGGCTGCGCGACTTCCTCAAGCACATCGCCCGCTCCTATGTCGGCGACCGCGACCGTCCAGACCGCCAGGGCACTTCAGGCCTGTCGCCGCATCTCAGGTTCGGCGAGCTCAGCCCGCGCCAGGTCTGGCACGCCGCACGCTTTGCAGCGGCGGAGGATCCCGCGCTCGGGCCGGGTATCGAAAAATTCCTGAGCGAGCTCGGCTGGCGCGAGTTCTGCCGCCATCTGCTGCACGACCATCCGGGCCTCGCCACCGAAAACCTGCAAGCCAACTTCGACGGCTTCCCTTGGAAGGGCGATAAGAAAGCGCTCGCCGCCTGGCAGCGCGGGGCTACCGGCTACCCGATCGTCGATGCCGGCCTGCGCGAGCTCTGGCGCACTGGCGTGATGCACAACCGGGTCCGGATGGTGGTCGCGTCCTTCCTGGTCAAGCACCTCCTGATCGACTGGCGCGACGGCGAGAGCTGGTTCTGGGACACGCTGGTCGATGCGGATGCCGGCAGCAATCCCGCCAACTGGCAATGGATCGCCGGCTGCGGCGCCGATGCCGCGCCCTACTTCCGCGTGTTCAACCCAACACTCCAGGGCGAGAAGTTCGATCCTGATGGAACCTATGTCCGGCGCTGGGTGCCTGAGCTGAAAGACTTGCCGGCCAAGCTGATCCACCAGCCGTGGCAGGCAACGCCAATCGAACTCGCGAGCGCCGGCATCACGCTCGGCAAGACCTATCCGCGGCCGCTCATTGATCATGCGAAGGGACGCGAGCGCGCGCTCGCCGCCTACGCAAAGATCCGCAGAGGTTGAGCGTTGCTTTGACACAATCATGAAACCGGCTATCGTCATCGCTCCATACAAACCGTGGGGGACGATATGGACGACGAGAAGCCGATCACCGAACAGGCGATGGAGAGCATCACCGCCGCCGTGGAAACGACCAAGGATGCCGCAGTCACTGCCGTCAAGCAGGTCAGGAAGGCCGCCAAGAAGGTCGCAAAGAAAGTAGCGCCGAAGAAGAAGAAGGCGAAGAAGTCTTCGAAGAAGGCTGCAAAGAAATCGTCGAAGAAGGCGGCCAAGAAGACCGCCAAGAAGACCGCAAAGAAGGCGGTGAAGAAATCCGCGAAGAAGGTCGCAAAAAAGAAAAAGAAGGCCAAGAAGTCCAAGCGCTGATCGCAAGCCCGAGCACGTCTCCAGGTGCGGGCGCGCCCGGAGACGGCTCCTGCAAGACCTACCCTCGCCTTTTATCCGCCCGCCGGCCCGGGTGATGCTCTCCTTGCGGATCGCGGAATTCGCTGCGATGGCCGCGCCGGTCTTCGGCGTTGAAGCGCCGTCGCTTCGCGGGTGAGCCGAACGCCTTGATCACCTTCCTGCCGTTGACCTTCTTGATGACGTAGCCGCCCTCGGTCATCGAAAACGGCTCCTTTAGTGTGCCCTTGTGATCGAACTTGGTGCCGCGGGGATGCTTGAACGGCTCGAACCAGGACGGGTAGACGAAGTTCGACATCTCGAAGCCGCCGACGCGGAAGGAATCCTCCTCCACGGCGTCGCAGACCTCATAGGCATACTGGGTGTTCGGATTCTTGTCGGCCCAGAGATTGGCCATGGGGTCGAGCACCATCTCAAACAGCTCGTGCGAGGCAGCGACGCTGACCGGCTCGTCGCCGAGCGCCTTGACGAATATTTTCGAGATCGGCTGGCCGCGATGGGTCAGCTCGTGACGCCCGAGCATGTTCTTGTGCGAGGCATCGTCGAAATAGACCAGCTGCCAATCCGCCGGCTTCGGCGTCCGGGTGACATAGAGATCGACCGGATAGCCCCATACGGGGAGGAAGTGCTTGTCGTAGCATTTCTGCAGCGCCGCGGTGAGCCGGCTCATCATGCGGCCGCTGATCGACTCCTCCGCGTAATTGATGCAGGCAATCCGGACCGGCTTCAGGGATCGGCCGAGCAGCGCACGTCTCGCCTTCTTCATGGAAATCACCGTTGCGAAAGGGGAAGCTGAAATGTGCTCAACTTAACACGGACGCGGCCCGCACGTCAGGGATGTATTCCGCCGCACCTCATCATCCGCCTAGAGCATGATCCGGAAAAGTGCGCAGCGGTTTCCGAAAAGATCATGCTCAAACAATAACCTAAAGCGCGATGACGATTCATCGCGCTTTAGAATCGCCGGTTCACCACAAACACCGCGGCTGCGCACATCGCCATGCCGGCAATCGCCAGCGCATCGAGCTTTTCGCCGAACAATAGATAGGCCATCAGCGCGGTCACCGCCGGCACCAGATAGAACAGGCTCGCGACCGAGGTTGCCGCGGCGTGGCTTATCAGCCAGTACAGCAGCCCGATCGATCCGATCGAGAGCGCGACCGCGAGCCAGGCCAGCGCGAGCACGAACTCGCGCGTCCAGTGCACCACGCGGTCCTCGAACAGGAAGGCACCGATTGCGAAGAAGATGGTGACGGAGACGTATTGCACGAGATTGCCGGCGCGCCAGTCGATGTGGTTGCAGTAGCGGCGCTGGTACAGCGTACCGAGTGTGATGCTGATCAGCGAGACGACCGAGGCGAGCCAGCCGAGGCCGGCTTCGCCGGTCATCGGGCGGTTGTGCAGGATCATCACCACGCCGCCGAGACCCAGGACGAGGCCGCCCCATTGCACCGGCGTCACCTTCTCGCCGAGCCAGCGGTTGGCAATGGTCGAGGTCAGGATCGGCTGAAGGCCTGGAATGAGCGCGGAGAGCCCGGCCGGGATCGAATGCGCGATCGCGATCGCAGTGCCGCCGAGATAGAAGCCATGGACGAGGATGCCGGCGACTGCGCTATGCGCAATGCCGGCACGGTCCGGCCATTTCGGCCGCGCGATGCCTGCGATGATCGCCATCAGGCCGACCACGATCGCCATGCGGATGGCGAGATAGGTCAAGGGATCGGCGTTGTTGATGACGTATTTGGTGCCGATGAATCCGGTGCTCCAAAGCAGCACGAACAGGATCGGCGCGGCGCGGGCGGTCAGGGCTTCTTGATTATGGTCCATTGCCGCCCTCATGCCTCATGGGGGCCTATGCGGCAATGCGAATTTGTACCTGAGTGGGTGCTGCGCTGCGGCAGGCGGCTCAGCTCAGCCGCTCACCATTCTTCCGGACAGGGATCGATGATCTTCCAGAGCTCGACGCCGTTCTTGATTTTCTTCATGTCGGTGGTGAGCCCGCCATTGCGGCGGATCCAGTCCTTCACAGCGTCCGGATAGTAGGACATCAGGTCAGACGTCCCCTCCGCGCTGGTGACCTTGATGCCGAAGGTGAAGGCCTTGTCGTAATAGGCCTGGTGGAAACCGAGACTCGCCTTCGGCGTCACGCAGATCTTGTTCATCGGCACGATGCCGAGCACCAGGGTGCAGGCCGAGTTGCAGATGCCGTCGATGATGACGCGCTCGCCCTTGTCGCGGACGCGCTTGTACTTGACCTTGTACTCCTCGACATAGCCGCCGTGATCGCGGGTGATGTGCAGCTCAGCCCGCGCCGGCGTGGCGGCGGCGACGAAGAGCAGCAGCAAACTCAGAAGCGTGATGCGCATGGCGGCGTGACGGCGACAGCCTTCAGGAATGGATCGGCCTCAAAGGAGCCCCATAAGGCCGGCGACAGGATTTCTTAGCCGAATTCTCTTTGGTCATACTTGTGTGGGGAATTCGTTAAGCATTCCGAAAAGGCCAAAAATGGGCAGCCCTGGAGGCCGTTTCCGGCAATTCTGTCACACCCTCCCGGAAATCTGCGGGATTGGCCCCGTTTTCGGGCCTCCGGACGGGTGCCCCGGCGGCCCGAAATGGCTATAGATGAGCGACCTATTCGCGGGGTTCCGGAGAATCGAGATGAGCAAGTTGACGCTTGTAGCCGCAGTTGCTGCCCTGTCGGCCGCAATCCTGGTCCCTGGTCTTGCAGAGGCGCGGGGACATCACCGGTACCACCGCTATTACGCCAACCCGCTGCCCTACTCGATCAGCTATCTGCACAATTATGGCCCCGGCATCACCCCCGGCACCTTCGCCTTTTACGACGGCCCGTCGACCAACCACTGCTACCGGAGCGCCGCCGCCTATGTCGGCCAGGACCGCCGCCGGCACCCCTGCTTCTGAGGGGCGCCAGCGCGGGCATCCCTATCGGCCGACGCCCGACCGCAGCAATTGCTTCTCGATCTCGTAGACCGGCAGCTTGACCAGGTCCTTGCCGACCTCGCCTTGCAGCGCCTTGCGCAGGGCGTCCGAATAGTCGGCGCGGATCATGCCGAGCGCGCGTGGTGAAGCCACCATGGTCAGGGCCGAGGTCTCGCCCGAACTAACGGCGGCATCGAGCCGGCCGGCGAGGCTTCGCAGGAAGGCGCGCTCAGCCTCATCGTGCCAGTCGGTCTGCTCGACCGAGCTGCGTGCCCCGCCGGCCGCGCCGTGGAGTCGCCCCGGGGCATCGCTCCCTTGCGCGCTGGTCGCAGGATTGGGCTGCTCATGCACCTCCCTGGTGTGGAGGTTCGGAAACATCCCGTCGCCGAGGTTTTCCAGAATGAGCGCCTTGCGCCCGTCGCACACGACCAGCCAGTCACCCTTGTCCAATCTCATCTTGTCCATACCACAGCTCCAAAGCACAGCTCTAAGCATCTTGCGGGCCCCTCCTTCGCGTTTCTCGAAAGACTGGGCCACAGCGACAAGACTAGGGATGAAGCCGCACAGATGAATTGCGCAAGATCAAGCATCACCGCGTCGTTCTGCGGGCCAACAGCAGCGCAGATGCTGCATTGGTCATGCGTGCGAACCTGGGATAGTCTGGCGAGACTAAAGAAGGTCGGGCCTGGGGCGGACTGGCTGAAGATCTATTCATCAGCATTACATTTCGGTTCCGCCACAATTTGATCAGAACGACTTCGATATCTTGCATCGCGTAAGCAGAGGAAGACATCATGAATCTCAAGATTGGCCTCGTCGCCGCGTCCCTGTTCGGTGCTCTCGCGGCATCGCCGGCGGCGTCCGCCATGCCCATTGCGCCCGCGCCTGCGACACCGCAGGTTTCCGACGTCGAGCAGGTCCGCATGGTCTGCAACGCCTGGGGACAGTGCTGGTGGCGCCCGAACTATTATGGATATTACGGACCGCGGCCATATTACGGCCCACGGTATTATGGGCCCCGCTATTACGGCCCGCGCTACTATGGTTATTACGGCGGCTATCGCCGCTGGTGACATTCGAAGGGGCCCTCGAGGCCCCTTCGCTTTTGCGGAATCGAAAACTGCCTATGCGCACCGGCGCGATCGCCTGGAGCGCTTACAAAACTGATCTAGATCAAAGTGGAAATCCGCCAGGCCGTCATTCTGTCACGATGGCCGATTTGATCGTTTTTCGATGCCCGCAGACGGGCATGAACGTGCAGACGCATCTGGAGAGGCAGCAGAGACAGGAGGGACGCAGCTTTGCGTCCTTCGCCTGTCCCGCCTGCACGCGGCTGCATTTCATCGACCTTGCCTCGGGCCAGCCAATGAGCCGAGAACGTTGACGGTGACATTGGCCTGACCACCCTTGGCATGATGTCCGCAATACTACGGCCCGGAATCCGGTTTACTGAAGCCGGATGTTTCGCCATTGATGGCAATGTACAGACGTTCATTTCATTGTCACATTGCAGCGGCCGGCCAGACCTATGTTGTTCGACGCCCTCGCCCCGTCCTCCGCGCTTCAACTGATCGGCTTTGCCGACGTCGATGCGTTTCGGCCGATCGAGTCGATGGAGGACGCGAGAAGCATTCCGCTCGACGTCTCGAACTTCGCCGCGGCCCGCGCCGTCGTTTCGCTGCCGGCATGCCGCATCATCGTAATGAAGTCGTTCGCGCGCATCCTCGACGCTGCCTATCGGATGCCGGGCGGGATGGTGATCCTGTCCATGACCGACGACCTTCAGGCCAATGCCAACGGAATGGATCTCGACGCGCGCTTCTTCGTTGTGCTCCGCGGCAACGAAGAGTGCCATTTCGTCGAACCCCAGACCAATCATTATGCGATGATCATCTTCTCACCCGGCCTGAAAGACCGGGGCTGGTTCGACCATGCCGACGATCTGCGGGCCTATGTCGCGAACAGGCCCGCGCTGCTGCACACGCGCCAACTGCTGCTCGACATTCTGCGAACCGCATCGGTGCAGCCGTTCCTGTTCGAAACCACCGAGGCCGCCGCCCATCTCCAGGAAGGCCTGCTGCTCGCGCTCGATGACTTGTTCCGGATCGAGCCGCCCTCGCATCGGAGCGCCTCAGTTCAGGCCGACCGGTCGGCCAAGCTGGTGCAACGGATCGACGACTACGTCGCAGCCTATCCGACCGCCCCGATCTACACGGCCGATCTCGCCGGTGAGTTCGGCGTTTCGATCCGCACGCTCGGCGGCGCGGTCAGCCAGGTGCGTGGCATGAGCCTGCACCAGTACATCCGCCTCAAAAGGCTGTGGGCCACCCGCGCCCGGCTCCTCAAAGGCGGCGGCGCCACCGTCGCCACATGCGCGCGCGCCCAGGGTTTCCATCATCTCGGCGAGTTCGCCGCGGCCTATCGCGCGACGTTCCACGAAGCGCCCTCCGACACGCTGGCGCGGGGCCGGCAGACCAGGTTTTCGGCAGACTGACTGGCCTTGCGGCCGCCCGCAGCCAGTTGTCCAGACTGCGCCAATTGGTAAGTGGCCCGTTGGCAAAACCCCGGTCGGCAAATACCCGGTCGGCAAAGCTCCGGCCCCGGTAGTAACCAAGGGCTAATCTGAAGATTGGAGCGCCTTCGGCTCTTTGAGGCCGAGACGTCGCGTCCTCGAGATCCAACAGTGAGGGTCTGAACCCTAGCAGGTAACTCCCGTTGCGCAGCGGCGCACTGCCCGTCGATCCGCTCTCCGCGCAACGCCAGCGACGCTCGTTGCAGTTGCCGGTCTTCCTACTCGGGCGTAGGCATTGTTCGACGATACGGACAAGCCCTTCTCTTGCGACCACTGAACTGAAATCGGCGCGGCGCACAATATCGTGGCTCCCACCAAAATTGCTCCGAGCACGCTCATCTTTTTCATGAGATTGTCCTCGCCAATAGTTGATAGTTGCGGGTTCTACATGCGAGACTTCCAGATCTTCGTACTTGATCCAAATCAAGCGATTCAAATTAGGCGAGACCGAATGTGGCGCCTCTCACGCCCTGCGCTCGCCTCGAAAGGATTTATCGAGCATCCGCGCGACCCAATCCTGACGCGATTGGCGCCACCAAAAAAATTCGGTGTAGAGGCCCTTGCCGCCGCCGAGCCCAGAAGGTGCGCGTCATCGATCTTCTAGAGGCTCTCAGGGAAGACGTAGTTCTGCCAGCTTCGCATGCGCAGAAGGATTTTTCGCAGCAGCGACAGCTCGTGAAAATGCTCGGTGTAGATGGCGGCTTCGCCTCCCGAACCAAGCGGCACCTGGTAACCCGAGATGTCATCGACGAGGTCCAGCTTGACCAGAGCCCGGCCTTCGGGCAGCGCCTCGACATTCCGTAGCGCGCCCGTGGTTTGAAGCTGGCCAGCAGCAATCGCATCAATCACGAGGTTGACCTTGGCCTTGAAGAGCCGACCCGGTATGGCTTTGAACAGAACTTCGGCGTTGTCGCCGACACGAACGCGCTGCAGCGCGTTCTGCTGGAACGCCGCTACCAAAGCCCGATCGCTTTGGGTGTCGTTGACGAAAATCATCGCTGGACGGAAGGGCGCCGGAACCACGTACACCCCCGGCCGCAGAGCCAGCTCGGTGACAAAACCGCTTGTAGGGGCTCGAACAACGGTCTGGTCCAGATCGTATTGAGCATCGGCAAGCTCATTGCGTAAGCGAACGATGGCCGAGTGTTCACCATCAACTGTCGCGCCATACGCTTGCCGGGCACGATCTTCTGCAGCGACGGCCTCGGCAACCGTCTGTTTTGACGCATCGAGATTACGCGTTGCGGTGTCAAGCGTTGCCTGCGCCACGACGTTTTTCTGGAACAGCGTCGATTGTCGGTCGTAGCTGTCCTGCGCGAGCTGCAGTTGGGCCTTCGCTTTTTCGACCGTTGCCGATGCCTGATCGACGGATGCCTTGAGCTGGGCAACATTGGCCTCGGCGTCCGCCAGCCCGGCACGCTTTTGCCCGACGATATATTCGTAAGGCTTGGGATCGATCTTGAAGAGAACTTCTCCAGCGTCGAGGTGCTGGTTGGTACGATACTCGACCGGTACTTCAATCACCCGACCTCGAACGGAAGGCAATATCGGCGTAACCGTGAAATAAATGCGCGCGTTGGTGGAAAATGGATGGTTGTAGGCCATCGTTATGAACAGCAGCGCAAGCCCGAAGACGCCACCGAGTGCGGCTGTCGCGAGCGTCCATTGATTGACCGGAATTCTGAAAAGCTTGAAGATAGCGACGCAGAGTGCCACGTAGGTCAATGTGAGCAGGAGTTCCATTAGTGACCTCCACTCCGAGCTTTGAGAGCGCATCTGCTATCGGCGGCCGCCGCGGCTCTCCACAGCGGCCGCGTCCGTCGCAGGAACGCTTTCTTCGGCAGCCAAGACCAACGATCCCGGCTGCTCGATTGCAGGCTGAGGCTGTCCTTTGCCCGATTGAACTGCGGGGTCCCTGTGCTCGAGCCTGGCCTCGACCTCCGCCATTCGACGCCTGAGTTTCTCCAGTTCAGCCACCGCTTCCGTTGGCGAGGCCGGCTCGCCCGGCTTGTGACCGAAGCCCCAGCCTCGATCCGGCCGATACATCATCGCCCAAATCCAGAGGAACGGCCATAGCAGGTGCAGCATGAACAGGCTGATCCAACCGGCGGCGTGGATGGCGTCCTGGTGCGGATGATGACGCGCGTGCGCGATCCGCGCTGGAATGTCGTGGATCGCGATGATGCCGTACACCAGCACGATCACCACGAAAAACAGCAAGCCCAGTGCGAAGTAATTCAGGAATGGATCTTCCATGCCCGTTCACAATCAGGTTGGGCTGCGTATCTGAGCTGCGAGTAGCTTCCCTTTGCAGCGTGATGACTGGGGAAATCGATAGCGTAGCAATCCGGCCGGAGCAGCCTTTGACATAGATCAACCTATAGAGAGCTGGAACTCGGCGAAAAGATTTGCCGCATATCGCCTATGGGTCATTTTCGTTTGGGGCGATCCAGCAGCGAGCCCAGTTACGTCCGCTGTGCCACCGATTTCGTTGAAAAAGTCTGCAGTAGTCCGATGTATTGGCGCCAGCTCCGAAGCGGCTTAGCGGTTGGTCCCCCCGCTAAGCGGGCCTGGGGATTTGCATCGGGATCAGCTTGGCCATCTTGCGAAGGTTCTGAGCGGTGGCTGCGAGGGTGAACTCGTCACGCGCGCCGTTCGGGCCTCTTAGTCGCAGGCGATCGAGCTTGAGAATGCGCTTGAGGTGCGCGAACAGCATCTCGATCTTCTTGCGGAGCCGACGCGAAGTGCGGCCCTCCAATGATCTTGCGATCTGGCGCGCCATGTCGCGAGCGCCCTCGTAGATCGAGCGCGGCACCCTCCGTGAAGGCTGCTTAGGGCAACACCGGGACTTCAATGCGCAGCGATCACAATCATACTTGCTGGCGAGGTAAAGCATGGTGGCGCCATCATTCACCAGCGTTCCGGTCGTGGTAAGAACTTTACCGCTGGGACAACGGTAGAGGTCCCCGGCATGGTCATAGGTGAAGTCATCGCGCGAGAAGATCCCGTCTGTGCGGGCGGACTTGTCGAAGACTGTAACGTGCGGCTCGATGCCGTGCTCATAGACCAGCCAGGCAAGCATCTCGGCCGAGCCGTAGCCGCTGTCACCGAGGAGCCGGTTCGGATAGAGATCGAACCGTTCGAGCGAGCGCTCAATCATGCGTTTGGCGGCCAACACCTCCGCCTGCCGGATTGCCGTCGTCGCCTCGACATCGACGATGATCGCGTTCTCGACGTCGATCAGGTAGTTCGTTGAGTAGGCGAAGAAGGCTTGGCCACCGTGCGCCCCGGTCCAGCGCGCCGCTGGATCGGAGGGTGACACGAACTTCGGCGTGACCTCAGTCGCCGCTCCGAAAGCGGCATCATCGAGGACAGCCAGATACTCATCGATCGCTCGGCCGGCAGCCTCCGGTGGAAGCCCCTTGTCGCCTTCGATCCCCTTCTGCCGATTGGCATCGGCCTTGATCAGGCTCGCGTCAACGGCAAATCCTTCTCCGCCGACCAGTCGCTCCTCGATGCAGCGGCCCAACACGCTCTCGAATACGCGACGGAAGAGGTCGCTCTGCCGGAAGCGGCCATGCCTGTTCTTAGAGAATGTCGAGTGATCCGGCACCGCGCCATCCAGACCGAGCCGACAGAACCACCGATAGGCCAAATTGAGGTGAACCTCATCGCATAAGCGCCGCTCCGATCGAATGCCGAAGCAGTAACCGATCAGCAGCATCCGGATCATCAGCTCGGGATCGATCGAAGGTCGACCGATACTGCTGTAGAAAGGTGCCAGGTCCTGCCTGACCTGTTCAAGGTCGACAAATCTATCGATCGACCGGAGCAAGTGGTCGGCGGGAATATGCCTATCGAGCGAAAACTCATAGAACAACGCAGCCTGTTCGACTTGCCGATGCCCCATCATGATCTTCAGTCCTGCCAATTAGACAGACTGAATCACTGATCCCTCTGCGTCGCAACAGCGGCCTTTTTCAACACAATCCCACCGAAAGCGGAATTAGACTCAGAGAAGCGCCGCAGCGACCGATCATTGATGTCGCTGGAGAAGGTCCTGCCCCACTTGTTGTGATCGCTTCGTCCGGTGGCGGCGGGGTGGCGTCTAGTAGTCTTGGCGATGGCGTCCACTGTCAGAGGGTGACTTCCTCAGCGATGAACCTGCGCCTTCTCGTTCTTGCCTGGCACCGTGTCAACGATCACGTCCACCGCCTCGCCATCGACGTGGAAAACGTGCGCTATTTCTTCAGCGGTCACCTTGTTGCGGGACATCCAAGTGCGGACCTTGGGGTTGAACTCGGAATTGTCGTCACCATCGTCGTCATCATCACCGGCACCGCCCTTGCCGCTTCCTCTTTGGTCAGCAACAGCAGCGTCATCGCCGAGCATGGTCAGCGCAGCTTTGACCGCCTTGTTGCGTTCAGCGGGATCGATGGGCTCGAGCAGACCGGCGAGGGAATCCAAGCGTGCAATGGCCGCCGCCATCAACCCGGGAGCGGCCTAATGCATCACGGCGTTACCCGATGCGGGCAGTCTTCGCCCGGAACGCAACGTTCGGTTTGTCATCCCGGAAGAAAACCACATCCAGCCGATGGCTGGCTCGGATACGCGTTATCGGAATGAGCCAGAAAATAGGATTCGGAATGAGGAGAGAGAACAGAATAAGAAATCTGCGTAATAGTATGATCTGATTGGAGAATTTCGTGGCGCGCTCGGAAGGATTCGAACCTCCGACCCTCGGAATCGAAATCCGATGCTCTATCCAGCTGAGCTACGAGCGCCCTGGCCCGGGGGGTTTGGGCCGTTAACCGCGAAACGCCGGACCGAGGCTGGCGAGCCAGCGCACCGGGTGCGTTCGGACGGGTTCGAATTAGCAGAGAGGCTGGCCAATAAAAAGCCCTTCCCGCCTCCGCGGAGGCGGGTAACAGCGGGCTTGTCACCAGGTCGTGTTGAAGAGGCCGAAATGCGGCTGCTGTGCCACCATCATCGGCCGGCCATACTGCGGCCCACCATATTGTGGCCCACCATAATACTGCGGAGCCGGATGCGCTCTGGCGACCTTTCGCTTGGGCTGAGCCGGCTTCTTGGCGGCGTCGGGCTTCGAACCAGGGGTAAACTGGGCAAAGGTCTCGCGCACCCGTGCCTTGGCCGACATCTCCGCCAAGGCCGCTGCCGACGCGGCGTCCGGCGGCTGAGGCGCCGCCACGGCCGTCTTCACCACCGGCGCCGCAATCGTCGGCTGGGTGGTGTCGAGCACGACACGCTCAGGCAGGTGGCGATCGGACCTGATCCGGATCAGGGGTTGATCATTGCTTGCGGTGGCAACTGCCTGCGCCACTGGCGCCGCCGGCGCCATGTAGCTCACCGCCAACAACAGTGCGAGCAAAGCTCCACCGACATAAACGAAATACCGAAAGATGGGCATTGGCCGCACTCCGCCCCCCGCAATCCCCGCGTGGGCACTCCGCCTCAACAGGCGATACTCTAATTGGTTCCTAGCTCAGCCCTTTGGTTCAAGTGGCAACGCCAAGATTTTGGCCAAGGGCTGCGGAGGCTGCGGACGGTAACTTTTCCGCTACCGGAGGACGCCGTCTTTCAGGCGCGCCGTGCTGCGACAAGCGAACATTTCGCTTGATCCGCGTTCACGTTGACGAAGCCGACGGAGACGCGCGCAAACGTCTTGCGGCTCTTCATGCTGACCGGCTCGGCCAGCACGCGGGTGCGATCGGTGAGATGGCTGCCGTCGCGTCGGGCGAATGCGCAAACGATCTCGATATCCTTTACGGCATAGTCATTGTCGTTTCGCAGCGTGAACGTCACCAGTGCCTTCGAGCCGAGGCCGCCGCGACGCCAGGTCTGCGATGAAATCCTGAGATGACCGAGTTCAGCCATCGCCGGCGCCTGGGCTTCAGAAGCCGGCGTGACCGCCGCTGCGGCATCACCCGAAGGCGCCGTCTCGACAGATGCGAGCTCCGGCTTTGCCGGCTCGGCGCTGTTGCTCTTAGAAAGAGGCAGCAGCATCCAGACACCGCAGCCGACGATGATGGCCGCCATCAACCATAAAAGGCTGCGGCCGAATGAGACGCTCGCGATCGTCACGCTCCGCGCCAGCCGCTTGCCGGTCCCGGCGAAACGTCCCAACCCGATACGGTCAAGCCTGGCGTTCATCGTTGCACCGATAGCGACCACAGCCCGTTCGACGACAGATCTGGCCGCTATTTACCTTAATCCGGCAGACGAACTAAGGTTCCCGCGCTTCAGACGAGTCGGCAAGGGCGGTGGCGATCACTCCCCGAGGCCGCTAACATGCACTGCAACATCGAAAGCCCCTGTCGGGAGAACAAGAAATGCCAGTCGTCGTCACCTGGGATCACGTCCATCTGCGCAGCCCCGATCCGGAGGCCACGGCGGCCTGGCTGCGGGACATCCTTGGTGGTGAGATCGTACGCGCGCCCGGACGGATCGACGTGAACCTCGGCGGCGCAAAAATCTTCATCGCGCCGCTCGAGGGCGACAACGCCGTCAACCCGCCGCCCCCGCACCCGCATCAAGGCCTCGACCATTTCGGCCTCACGGTGAAGGACATCGACGCCGTCGCGGCCGAGATCAAGGCCAAGGGCGTCACCTTCACGCGCGAGCCGACCACGATCCGCCCCGGCGTGCGCATCTGCTTCATCCGCGGCCCGGAAGGCATCTCCATCGAGTTGCTCGAGCGCGACAAGAAATACACCTGACGCAAGCCGCATCAGGCATCAGCCGCCGCCCGAGCATCGCCGGGTGGCGCTACGTCATGCTACCGGGCATGAAGCAGCGGATGGTCACGCCCGTGTAGCCGTAGATCGGCCACACCATGGTGCGCCCCACCCGGTTCGGCTCCGAGATCACGGCCTCCTCGGGCACGTCGACCCAGACCATCTCCTGCTGCTGCTGGCGGTCGAGCATATAGCCCAGGCGCGGGATGCGGACGCGATAGTGCCCGTCCTTGCTCTCCCAGTCGGTATCCGAGAGCGCCGAGCCGTCGGCATCGGAGCAGCACGGCCCTTTGCCACTGCGCAGGCCGTCGAACCAAGCCTTCAGATCGGCATTGGTGTTGACGAACTGGCCGCGATCGCGCGCGTGCCCGAAAGGGACTGCGAGCGCAATCAGAGCCGCGGCGCAAGCCAGCTTCGTCACGCGTCGCCAGCGTGCCGCGCTGCCAATCCGCCATCGTTCGTTTTTGCAAATCGTGGGACGCGCACTGTACTGACGCGGCTCATCGCCGCCGGAATCGATCCAGTTGCTCACGTTTGTCTTGCTCCAGCACCCCGCGGCCAGTGCAACAATGGTTATGCATTTCGCGGGCCAACTTGATTCGCAATGACTGGCCTCGCCTCATAATGAGACCGTCATATCGGTGTCACAGACAAGCCGGGACAATTACGGTGCGCGTGGCGGGGATAGCTTGCCGGCCGGCAAACTGCCGCGTTGCGTGCGGGATTGCGCTTTGGCATAAAAGCTTTACCGGTTGCCCCATTGGGCGATGGCGGCCGGCCTACGGGACGTTATGAAGAACGGCCTCTATTCGATTCACGTGAGTCTGCTCGATGGTCGAGTCGGCAAGGGCAGCGGCGTGATTCTTTTTCGCGACGGCAGGATTCTTGGCGGCGACGCCTACCTGTTTTACACCGGCAGCTACATCGTGAAGGACAACACCTTCAAGGGTGAGGTGCTGGTGCAGCGCCACACCTCGCCACGGGGTGACGACAATCCCCTGTTCGGCGGCCCTGCCCCGGTCGGCATCGGCGTCAGCGGGACCTTCACGGACACTCGCGCGGAGATGACCGGCACGGCTCTCGTCGGCAAGGCCAGCCAGATCTTCGGCGCCACCCTGCACCGGCTCGCTGACGCGGATTAGCTATTCCGCCGCCTGCTCAAGCGGCGCCGTGCGCGGCAGGATGATCTGGATACGCGTGCCGCTGCCCGGCTCGGAATCGAGATCGAGCCGCCCGCCGAGGCGGTTGGTGACGATGCTGTAGACGATGTGCAGCCCGAGACCGGTGCCACCCTGGTCGCGCCTTGTCGTAAAGAACGGATCGAATGCGCGGCGGCGGACGTCGAGCGACATGCCGCAGCCATTGTCCGAGAAGATGATCTCGACATTGTCCTTGCCGGACTCGCGCACCTGGATGTCGATGGTCCCGGGACGGCCGTCCGGGAAGGCGTGTGCCACCGAATTGAGAAACAGGTTGGTCAGCACCTGGCCGTAGGGACCGGGATAGCTGTTCATGGTGAGGTCCGGCTGGCACTCGACATTGAGCGTCAGATTGTGCTTGCGCAGGCCCGGCCGCAAACTCATCACCACCTGCTCGGTGAGATCGCCGAGATCGAACATGCGCTGATCCGAATAGTTGCGGTCGGCCGCGACCTGCTTGAACGACTGGATCAGCTCGGCGGCGCGGTTGAGATTGGAAACGAGCTGCGAGGACGCATCGCGGCTGGTGTTGAGGAAGTCGTTGAGCGTGGAGCGGCGAAGCTCGCCGCGCTCGACCTCGGAGGTAAAGGTCGCAGTCTTGCGCTCCAGCGCGGAGGCGACCGTGAGGCTGATGCCGACGGGATTGTTGACCTCGTGCGCGACGCCGGCGACGAGGCGTCCGAGCGCAGCAAGCTTCTCCGCCTCGATCAGCGAGGCCTGGGTCTCGCGCAGATTGCGCAGCGCGGTCTCGGCGGATTCCTTGGCCTTGCGCATCTCCTGCTCGCCGCGCTTGCGCTCGCCGATGTCGAGCGCGACGGTGACGATCCGCTCGATCTCGCCCTCGGCATCGAGCAGCGGCAGCTTGTTGACCAGCCATTGCCGCATGTTGCCGGCGGCGTCCTTGTACTCTTCCTCGTAGAAGCCGAGCCCCTTGCGCAGCCTGAGCACGCGCTTGTCGTTCTCGTCGGTCTTGGCCGCGCCGTAGCGCGACATCAGGTCCGCGGTGGTGCGGCCGAGCGCATCGCCGGGCTCGATGCCGAAGATGCCGGCCATGTAGCGGTTCATCAGCACATAGCGCAGGTCGCGGTCCTTGACGTTGATCACCGCGGGCACGGTATCGATGACCTGCTGGAGCAGGCGCCGGCCTTCGGCGATGGCGTCTTCCGCCCGCTTCTGGTCGGTGATGTCGCGCAGCGTGCCCTCGTAGCGGACGATGTTGCCGGCTTCGTCCCGCACGCCGGTGGCGCTATCGGAGAGCCACAGGATGTTGCCGCTGCGCTGGCGCACCTGGTACTCGAACTCGCGCACCATGCCGTCGCGCGCCATCAGCCGCTGGTACTCGTCGCGCGCCTCGGGAAGGACGTAGATGGTGTGGGCGATGTCGTTGATGCTGTCGATCAGGTGCTGCGGGCTGTCATAGCCCATCATCCGCGCCAGCGCCGGATTGGCGTTGAGGAGGTCGCCGGCCGGCGTCGTCACGTAGATGCCGTCGACCGAGCCCTCGAACAGCTTCCGATAGCTCTCTTCCGCGAGGCGCTGCTCGGTGAGCGCGCGCACCGCCGCCTCGCGCGCGGTGTCGGCCTCCTCCAGGGCGCGGCGGAACACTTCGGCTGCGCGCGCGATGTCGCCGATCTCGTTGTCGAGGTCGGCAGACGGGATCGAGGTGTTCTTCTCGCCGGCCGCAAGCGCGCGAATGGATCGCGCGATCTTTGCCAGCGGCCGGACGGTCCGCCGTACCACGAAGGCGGCCGCGACCATGCCGATCAGCACGCCGACGCTTCCGAGCACGATGCTCTGCCACCGCGCCTCCGCAAGCGTCCGGGCGAAGTCGCGCGACAGCACGTGGCCGCGGCGGTCGCTGACATCGCGCAGCAGTTCGGTGACGCGGCCGATCAGCCGGCCCTCGGTACCCAGCACCTCGCGGTCGATGTCGGCGATCTGCCGCTCCCGGACGGCGACTGCGATGATGGCCTCGGCATAGTCGTTGACGGCCGTCCTCAACCCGCTGTCGGCGATGTCCATCGTCCGCATGCCCTGCGCCGCCTGCTCGGCCGCGGACGGGTTCCGCGCCAGCAAGCCGAGCGCGATCCGGCTCTGCGCCTCGGACAGGCGGGAGGCCAGCTCGCGGTCCGCGGCGCCCAACACGGCCGCGTCGAACCGGTCGCGCAGCGGCGGCAGGCCGGCGAGCAGCTGGGCGCGGCGGTCGATCAGGGTCGAGATCCGCTCCAGGCCACTGCGATAGGTCGCAAGGCGCTCGGTGACCCCGTCGATCATGTCCTGCTGCTCGGGCGCGAGCTCGATGCGGGTCTTCTTCAGGATGTCGCTGAGGGTCGAGGCCGCCTCGCCCACCTGCTTGAACTGGATGCCGGCGCCGGGATCGGTGACGAAGTCGCGCGCGGCGAGCCGCAGCTCGTTCATGCGGCGATCGATGTCCTCGGCGAGGTCGCCGACGCTCTGGAGCCGCTGGAGCTCGGCGAAGGTCGTGTCAATGTGCCGGATCGCGATCACGCTCGCGGTCGAGGTGACGATCATCACCGCCAGCACCAGGAGGAAGCTGCCGAAGGTGAGCTGGCCGATGGAGAGCGAGAATGTTCGCTTTTTCTCAGGGGTCGGCGTCAATTCGGCGGACATTGGTGTTTTGAGGACCGGGCTACTGGTAGCCCAATATACGACGTATTGCAGGCCCGGGGGAACATGCCTCGGGACGTCCAATATCCTTAATATTCCGGCCTACCGCCCTCCTCCGCCTCGACTTTATGACGCCTGGGCGCTGGCCGGCCGGCGGGCGGGGATCGTCATGGCGGCGACGCCGAGGACGACGCAGGCGAGCTCGATCCAGGCGGTCCGGCTCAGGGTCTCGCCAAGGAAGGCGACGCTGATGGCGACCCCGATGGGGACGCGCAGATACGCCTGCGCGGTGGTTCCGACCGAGCCCAGGGTCTGGATCAGGCGGAAGTAGATCGCGAACGCCGCCGCGGTCGAGAATACGGCGAGCGCGAGCAAGGCCAGCACCGAGCTCAGCGAGGGCGTTACCGTCCAGGGCTGCTCGACGACCAGCGAGGCCGGGGTCAGCACCGCCGCCCCCGCCAGCAGCGAGCCGGCGGCAGGCGCCATGGGATCGAGGCCTTTAAAACTGCGGCCGAAGATCGCGGCGCAGGCATAGCAGACGGTGGCGACGATCGCGGGCCTCCGCAACGATGCCGCTGCCGACGTCATGGACCGCATCGACGCCGACGATCAGCAGGATGCCAGCCATGCCGGCGACCACGCCGAACAGCTTTCGCGGTGTCGTCGCCTCGTGGCGGGTGACGATTGCGGTGAGCAGGAAGGTGAAGATCGGGCCGGCCGAGTTGAGGATGGTGGCAAGCGCGGCATCGACGTGGCGCTCGCCCCAGGCGATCAGGGTCCAGGGGATGACGCTGTTGAGCACGGCCTGGAACGCGAATCGCTGCCAAGTCGCCGCATCGGTCGGCATCCGGATGCCCCTCACCCACATCACGAGCAGCAGCAGCAGCCCCGCAATGGCGGTCCGCGCCGCGATCAGCGTGATCGGCGGGATGGTGGCGACACCGAGCTTGATGAAGGTGTAGGAGCCGCCCCAGAGCGTCGCGAGCATAACCAGCAGCGCCAGCTCGACGGCGATGTTGGTGTCCTGCCTCGTATCCATGATGCGCCCGTCCATTCCGCAATGGACGGAACCTAGCGCGTTCGCGCTCCCCAATACTTCGTTGCGTGTCGAAGTGTACTAGCCGACCGCCCCGACCTCGAACACCTCGCCATCATAGCCGGCCTCGCGGGGGATGCGGAGCTGGCGGCCGGTTTCGGTCTTGGTCATCACAGGCATCACCGTGACGATGGACATGCCGCGGGCGTGCTCGATCGCGGCGTTCACGTTTGGCTGCTTGGCGAGCCGGATCAGATTGCGCGTGGTCGGGAACGGCAGCTTGAAGCGGCCGCTCTCGCCGCCCTCCACCGCCTCGCGCGGCGAGACCCAGATCGAATCGGTGGACTCGCGGCCGTCATGCGCGCCGAGCTGGTCCGGCGGCGCGGCCGCCAGGAAGAACCAGGTGTCGAACCGCTTCGGCATGCCCTCGGGCGTGATCCAGTGCGCGTAGGGCACGAGCGTGTCCAGCGCGAGCTGGAGGCCGTTGTCGGCGAGAATGCTGAGGAAGCTGATCTTGTGCTCGTTGAGCGCGATGCGATGCTTGTCCGCGATCTCGCCAGCCCGCTTCGCATTGATCGGCGTGCCGGAGTCTTTGGAGCGCGCGAGCAGGATGCCGCTCTCCTCAAAAGTCTCGCGGATCGCGGCGATCCGAAAACCGCGGTCCGCTTCGCTCAAGCCCTCGCCGCCCGAATAGAGGTCGGCGCGGGCGACGATCTCGTTGTCGCCGGCATCGACGCTGCCGCCCGGAAACACCAGCGCGCCCGAGTTGAACTCGATCTGATGATGGCGAACCATCATGAAGACTTCGATTTCCTTCGCGCCATCGCGCAGCAGGAGGATCGTCGACGCCGGGCGTGATGCTGATGTTTCTGGCATTCAACTAACCTGCGGCGCTGGATTGCGGGCCGAGATTGGCGCGCTTGTCGAAACGGGCGACGCGCGACAGGAGATAGTCGACCTCGGCCTTCGCCGTCGCCGTCATCGTCGCGCCGGGCTTGCGCTGCGCGCTGGAGGCAATGATGCCGCGCTTCTGGAGCACGTATTTGCGCACGGTGAGGCCGACGCCGGGCTGCTGCTCGTAGCGGATCAGAGGCAGATGCGCGTCGAAGATGTCATGTGCGGCATCGCGCTTGCCGGCCTTGGAAAGGTTCACGACGTCGATCAGGAGTTCGGGGAAGGCGTAGCCGGTCATGGCGCCGTCGGCACCGCGCTCCATCTCGAAATCGAGGAACGTGCCGCCATTGCCGCAGAGGATCGAGAGCGGACGCAGCGAGCCATCCTTCTGGAAGCCGCGCAGGGTCGAGATCTTCTCCAGTCCCGGCCAGTCCTCGTGCTTGAGCATCACGCAGTTCGGATTGTCCATGACGATCTTGCGGATCACCGAGGGGGTGAACACCACCGAGAGCGTCAGCGGATAATCCTGGAGCACCCAGGGAATATCGGGGCCGATCGCCTCGGCAGCCTGCTTGAAATAGCCGACGATCTGGTCGTCGGTGCGAAGCGACGGCGGCGGCGCGATCATGACGCCGGCCGCGCCCGCATCCATCGAGGCCTTCGCCAGCGAGCGCATGGTGGCAAAGCCCGGTGCGGAGACGCCGACGATCACCTGCATCTTCTTGGCGCGCTTGACGTAACGCACCGCCACCTGCTCGGCCTCGGCGGCGTCTAACTTCGGGGCCTCACCCAGGATGCCCAGCACCGTGACGCCGTCGCAGCCGACCTCCTCGTAGAAATCGGTCAGGCGGTCGATCGAGCGCTCGTCGATCCGGCCGTCGTCGTGGAACGGCGTCGGCGCGATTGCGAAAGTGCCCTTGGCGTCGGCGGTGAGTTTCATCTAGTCCTCGTCTCTCTCTCTCTCTATCTGTCATTCCGGGGCGCGACGTAGTCGCGAGCCCGGAATCCATAACCACGATCCGGAGTATGGATCCCGGGCTCACGCTTCGCGTGCCCCGGGATGACGGCCTTCTAAAACCTCCGCGCCCCCATCTTGATCTGCTCCTCGGAGAAGAAGATCTCCTTGGCATGATCGACGATGTCCTGGGCGTTCCAGCCCGTGTGCGGCGGCTTCCAGCCTTCCATCTCCATCATCCGCATTTCGCGCACGCCGCGGGGCCCGGACACGCCCAGCACCTTGCCGGTCTGGTCGCCCGACAAATCGCTGACCATGTATAGCACGGCCGGCGCGATGCCGTCCGGCCCCAGCGCCGCCGAGGGGTTCTCCTTATAGCGGGGCAGGTCTGCGGTCATGCGGGTCAGCGCGCCCGGGGCCAGCGTCCAGATCCGGATGTTGTACTTCCGGCCCTCGATCGCCAGCACGTTGGACAGGCCCCAGATGCCGCCCTTCGCCGCGCCGTAATTGGTCTGGCCGAAATTGCCGATCAGCCCTGATGTCGAGGAAGTGTTGACGATGACGCCGCCGCCGTTTTCCCGCATCCAGCGAAATACCGGCATGGTGCAACAAAAGGTACCCTTCAGGTGGACCTTGATGACCTTGTCCCAGTCGGCCTCGCTGGCCTTGGCAAAGGTCTGGTCGCGCAAAATGCCGGCATTGTTGACGAGGATGTCGGCCCGACCAAAGTGCTTGATGGCGTCGTCGAACACCGACTGGCCGCCCTCCATGGTGGAGATGTCGGCACCGTTGGCGACCGCCTTGCCGCCCTCGGCCTTGATCGCATCCACCACAAGCTGCGCCATCGACTTGTCAGCACCGGAGCCGTCGCGGGGACCGCCGAGATCGTTGACGACGACCGAGGCCCCTTCTCGCGCGAACAGTTTTGCGTAGGCCTCACCGAGCCCCCCGCCCGCGCCGGTGATCAGCGCAACCTTGCCGTCGAGTAGTCCCATGGTGGCTTCTCCCTGTTTTTGTTTCTTGCTCCGTCCTGGCCGGGCTTGTCCCGGCCATCCACGAACTTGGCCGCCAATTGCACGAAAGAACGTGGATGCCCGGGACAAGCCCGGGCATGACGAAATAATTCAGAGCGACGCAAGCGGCCCGCCTAACCCAGCACCGTCTTGCCGTTCTTGATCACGGTGACACCGCGCGACTTCACCTTGGCTTCGAACGAGATCACGTTGCCGTCCTTCCAGAGGTCCATGGTGACGGTCTCGCCGGGATAGACGGGCGAAGAGAACCGCGCGACGTGCTGGCGGAAGGCGGAAGCGTCATAGTCGGCATAGGTCTGAAGCACGCCGCGGCAGGTGATGCCGTAGGTGCACATGCCGTGCAGGATCGGGCGCGGGAAGCCGGCCTTCTTGGCAAACTCGGGATCGCTGTGCAGCGGATTGCGGTCGCCGCAGAGGCGATAGACCAGCGCCTGATCGGGGCGCGTGACGATATCGATCGTCTTGTCGGGGCTGCGCGAGGGGATCTTGTGCGGATCGGGCTGGGTCAAGTTCGGCCCGCCGAAGCCGCCGTCACCGCGGGCGAAACGCGAGGCGACGAGTGTCGCGAGCTTCTCGCCCTTCTCGTTCTTGAGCACGGTCTGGTGCGCGATAACGACGCCCTTGTCCTTGCCCTTGTCGTAGACCTCGAGCACGGAGGAGTCTGCGGTGATGTTGGCGGCCACCGGCAGCGGCTGATGGAAGGTGATGTCGCGCTCGCCGTCCACCACCATCACGCGGTTGAGATTCATCTCGCCCGGTCCCGAGCCCCAGGCCGCGACGGAGGCGAAGGTCGGCACCACCTTCAGCGGCCGTGGCGTGAACGTGCCCTCGTTGACGAAGGCGAGCTCGTTCTCGTCCATCGGATCGGCGCCGAGGCCGATGCCATAGGCGTAGAGCATCACTTCGCGATCGCCGTAGGAATATTTCTGGCCGAGGTTTTTCAGGCCTTTGAGTTCTTCGTATCTGGCGGACATTTTGTTTGTTTCCTCCCGCAATTTCACCGGCGCTCATTGATGCGCCCTCTCCCCTTGTGGGAGAGGGCTACGAGGTGCCGGCCACGTACTCGTTTGGGTGAGGGGTTGGCTCCGCATTGAACGCCTTCTCCGCGGAGCGATACCCCTCATCCGGCGCTTCGCGCCACCTTCTCCCACAAGGGGAGAAGGAAGAAAGCAACTACACCGGCGTGAAGAACGGCAGCGGCGCGCCGTCGGTCGGCTTGAACACCACCTTCACCTTCTGGCCGATCTTGAGCTTCTCGAGATCGCAGTCGACGAAGTTCGTCTGCACGGACGGGCCTTCCTTCAGCGTGACGTAGCCGATGGCATAGGGGCCGGTCGGCGACTTCCGCATCAGGCTGTAGGTATAGATCGTGCCTTCGCCCGATGCCTCCTCCCACACCGTCTTGTCGGAGTAGCAGAACGGGCAGATCGAGCGCGGGAAGTAATGCGCTTCGCCGCAGGCGGTGCAGCGCTTGATCATGAACTTGCCCTGTTTCGCCGCGTCCCAGAACGCGGCGGTCTCGGGATTCGTCACGGGGGCCGGATATTTCTTTGCATCTACCATCACACGCGCTCCAGAATGGCCGTCGAGGCGGCGTGGCGAACACCCAGAAGACCGCCGGTGCCGTGAGCGATGGCGAGATCGCAATTTTTCACCTGCACCTTCGGATGCGCCTCGCCGCGCAGCTGCCGCACGGCCTCGATGATCTTGGTCATGCCGCCGCGGTTGACCGGATGATTGCTGCAGAGGCCGCCGCCATCGGTGTTGAATGGCAGCTTGCCGACGCCCGAGATCAGATTGCCGTCGGCGACGAACTTGCCGCCCTCGCCCTTCTTGCAGAAGCCGAGGTCCTCGAGCTGCATCAAGACGGTGATGGTGAAGCTGTCATAGATCGAGGCGTATTTGATGTCCTTCGGCGTGATGCCGGCCTCCTCGAACGCACGCGGACCGGACCAGACGCCGGCGGAGTAAGTGAGATCGAGATCCTTGCCGCCGCGCGGGCCTTTCATGGCTTCGCCATGGCCGATCAGGCGCACCTGCGGCTTCTTCAGGCTTTTCGCGATCTCCGGCGTCGTCACGATCAGCGCGCCGCCGCCGTCGGAGACGACGCAGCAATCCATGCGATGCAGGGGATCGGAGATCATTGGCGAGTTGAGCACGTCCTCGACGGTGACGACGTCCTTGAGCATCGCATGCGGATTGTATTGCGCGTGATGCGAGGCCGCGACCTTGATCCAGGCGAGCTGCTCGCTGGTGGTGCCATAGTCGTGCATGTGGCGCATGGCACACATGCCATAGGCATTGTGCGTGGTCGCGCCGTACGCGGACTCGAAATCGACCTCGGCGCCAGCCGCACGCGGCGGCATCACGCCGGTGCGCGGCTTGCCCGCGAGCGTGATCAGCGCGATCGAGCACTTGCCTGCGGCGATCGCCTCGGCGGCATGGCCGAGATGAATGATGTAGGAACAGCCGCCGGTCTCGGTGGAATCGACGTGGCGGAGCTTCTTGGTGTTCAGGCCGAGATAGTCGACCATCGGCCAGGCGCCGCCGGGCGCATCGCCCGCGCAGAAATAGCCGTCGACATCGTCCTTGCTGATCCCGGCATCCTCGATCGCACCCTTGGCGACCTCGGCATGGAGCTGGGCGGTGGATTTGTCCGGCGCATGCCGGGTCGGGTGTTCGTAGATCCCGGCAATGTAGGCTTTGCCCTTGATGGTCAAAACAGAGGTCTCCGCTCGCGTTTCTTCTTGGCTCGTTTTTCTGAACCGCACTGGCCTGATTGGCAAGCGCGGAAATATTCCGTCGCGCGAGAGGGCAGCGGATTGGCGCAAGTGGGGTGATGCTCTCGTGTCCCGGACGCGCTGCAACGCCTGGGCGTTGCTGCGCAGAGCCGGGACCCATGCCACCTCGCACTCGTTGCGAGATGGGCCCCGGCTGTGCAGCGCATCACTACGTGCTGCGCAGCGTCCGGGGCACGAGACCTTGCCTTGCAGACACACCCCCGCATCCTCGCGGCGGGTTCGCCCGAGCTTTGCTTCCGTCTTGCTCCCTCTCGAAACAGAGGGCGCAGGGAAGACCGGGTGCCGGCTGGGCACCCACGGTCCGCTGTGCGCGAATGCGCGAAGAACAGATGCACAGCGGCATACAGGTGAAGCCAAACATCCGGCCTTCCCTGCGCAGTGGCTTTACGGCTTATGTCGCGCTCTCCCCGGGGAGCGATGCACTATTGCCCCCGTCGGCTTGCGAGCGATCGCAAGACTTGACGCACAGACCCCGGGCGTCAGGACCACACGATTTTGCCGTACGCGAGACCGCGCCCGTCGTGCCGCGAGACAATCGCTCGCGTGACGCAGCCCGCGTCCACCGCCGCTCACCCCGCGTTTCGTGACGATCGCGATACGCCCCTCTGACTGGGATGAGGCGATGGACGAATACGATAATTCCGAATTTCGGTAAAGCGGAATGTTTTTGTGCCGGTGGATTGACCCATGGCGTGGGTGCTTTGCCCGACGGGCAACGCAAGGGATGGTGCCGTAGGGTGGGCAAAGCGAAGCGTGCCCACGTTTTCGTCGTGATCAATGACAGATGGTGGGCACGGCGCTTTGCGCCTTTGCCCACCCTGCGGGACTGCCCTACTCGGCTGCGATCTGCCGTGGCGCGGGCGGCGGGTTCGCCAGATCCGCGGCGAGCTGGGCGTAGCGGGCCTTGGCGTCCTGAACCGCTTTCTCCTTCACCGGGCCGTAGCCGCGGATGCGGTCGGGCAGTGACAAGAGTTCAACCGCGGTATCGACCGTAACCGGCGACAGCAGGCCGAGCACGGTGGCGACGTCCTTCTCGTAGCCGGCGATCAGGTCGCGCTCGAGCTTGCGGTCGGCGCTGCGGCCGAAGATGTCGAAGGGCGTACCGCGCAGGAACTTGAACTTCGCCAGCACACGGAATGCCTTCAGCATCCACGGGCCGAAGGCGCGCTTCTTCGGGCGGCCGAGCGCATCGACGCCACTCGCCAGGATCGGCGGCGCCAGGTTGAAGCTGAACTTGAAGTCGCCCTCGAACTGGTCGCGCAGCTGCTGCTCGAAGGCACCGTCGGTGAAGAGACGCGCGACTTCGTATTCGTCCTTGTAGGCCAAGAGCTTGGCGTAGTTCACCGCGACCGCGCGCGGCAGCGCTTCGCCAAAACCGCCCTGCTTCGCGGCATCGCGAACCTGGTCGATCAGCTTGCGATAGCGTTTGGCAAGGCGGCCGTTCTGGTAGGCGGTCAGATGCTTGGCGCGATGCTCGATGACCTCGTCGAGCGTCATGGCATCAAGCGTCTTCGGCGCGACCACCTCATCCGTGCCCTTCAGCATCTCCGCAAGGCGCGCGGGATCGGCGACCGCGAGGCGGCCGAGGCGGAAGGCTTCCTTGTTCATCTTGATCGAGACGCCGTTGACCTCGATCGCCTGCTCGATCGCCTCCGCCGACAGCGGCAACAGGCCCTTCTGATAGGCATAGCCCATCATCATCATGTTGGTGGCGATGCTGTCGCCGAGCAGCTGCTCGGCGGGCTTGGTGAAGTCGAAGAACGCCGAGTCCTTGTGCAGCGCCGTCTCCAGCAGGCCGTTCAGCTTGCGGGTCTGGAAATTGAAGTCGCGGTTGAGGATGAAGTCGGCGGTGGGAATGACGTGGCTGTTGATGATGCCGCGGGTGCGGCTGGTGTCGCACAGCGAGATCGTATCCTTGGCGACCGCGACCACCTCGTCGGCGGCGAGCACGAGATCGGCCGTGCCGGTGACGATGCGTGAGCACGTCACCTCCGCCGGATGATCCGACAGGCGGACGTGGCTGAGCACCGCGCCGCCCTTTTGCGCCAGACCGGACATGTCGAGGATCATCGAGGCCTTGCCCTCGATATGGGCGGCCATGCCGAGCAGCGCACCGATGGTGAGCACGCCGGTGCCGCCGACGCCGCCGACCGCGATGTTGTAGGGCTTGTCCAGCGACGGGCGCGAGGCCGGCTCGGGCAGCGCACCGATCTCGGCGAATTCGGCCGGCGCGCGGTGGCGCGGCGCGCCGCCGTCGATGGTGACGAAGGACGGACAGAAGCCTTTGAGGCAAGAATAGTCCTTGTTGCAGGACGACTGGTTGATGGCGCGCTTGCGGCCGAACTCGGTCTCCAGCGGCTCGACCGAGATGCAGTTCGACTGCACCGAGCAGTCGCCGCAGCCCTCGCAGACGGCCGGATTGATCATGATGCGGCGCGCCGGATCCTCCATCAGGCCGCGCTTGCGGCGGCGGCGCTTCTCGGCGGCGCAGGTCTGCACGAAGACGATGGCGGACGTGCCCTTGAACTCGCGGCACATCTTCATGACGTTCTGGAGCTCGTCGCGATGATATTTCTTGACGCCCGGCGCGATGGTGTCGGCGGGATAGGCGTCCGGGTTTTCCGAGACCAGATAGATCTCGCGGATGCCCTCGGCGTGGAGCTGGGCCATGATCTTCTCGGGCGAAAGATCACCGTCATGGCGCTGGCCGCCGGTCATGGCGACGGCGTCGTTGTAGAGGATCTTGTAGGTGATGTTGGCCTTGGAAGCGACCGCCTGGCGGATGGCGAGAATGCCGGAGTGGAAATAGGTGCCGTCGCCGAGGTTGGCGAAGATATGGTTCTCGTTGGTGAAGGGCGCGATGCCGACCCACGGCACACCCTCGCCGCCCATATGGGTGAAGGTCTCGGTCGAGCGGTCCATCCACAGCGCCATGAAGTGACAGCCGATGCCGGCGAGCGCGCGGCTGCCTTCGGGGACCTTGGTCGATGTGTTGTGGGGACAGCCGGAACAGAAATACGGTACGCGGGAAACAGGCGGCGTCGCCTGCATCTGGGTGGCCTGGCGGCCGTTAAACCAGTCGGCCTTGGCGCGAAGCATCTCGGCGATCTCGGGGTTGAGATCGAGCTTGAGAAGCCGCTCGGTAAGCGAGGTCGCGAGCGAGGCGACGCTGAGCTCGGCGGCGAAGGTGAGGAAGCGCTTGTCGTGCTCGTCCATCTTGCCGACGATGCGCGGGCGGACATCGTCGCGCCAGTTGAATAGCTCCTGCTTGACCTGGTTCTCGACGATCTCGCGGCGTTCCTCGACGATGAAGATCTCTTCGAGGCCGACGGCGAAGTTGCGCACGCCCTCCGGCTCCAGCGGCCAGGGCATGCCGATCTTGTAGAGGCGAAGGCCGATTTTTGCGGCGACTTCCTCGGTGATCCCCAGCTCGCGCAGCGCCTGGCGCACGTCCTCATAGCTCTTGCCCGAGGCCATGATGCCGAAGCGGGCGTTCGGCGAATCCATGGTGATGCGGTTGACCTTGTTGGCGCGGGCAAAGGCGATCGCGGCAAAGCCCTTGTAGTCCTGCAGGCGGCGGTCCTGCTCGAAGCGGTCGTCGGGCCAGCGCAGGTTGAGGCCGCCGGGCGGCAGCTCGAAATCGGTGGGGATGATGAAGGGCTTCATCTCGTCGGTGAGGTCGATCTCGGCGGTGGTTTCCACCGTCTCGGTGATCACCTTCATGCCGACCCAGCAGCCGGAATAGCGCGACATCGCGATGCCGAGCAGGCCCATCTCGATCATCTCGTGGATGCTCGAGGGATAGAGATAAGGCATCAGCGCGGAGATGAAGGCGTGATCGGACTGATGCGGAACCGTGGAGGATTTTGCGCCGTGGTCGTCGCCGGCAAGGCAGAGCACGCCGCCATTCTTGGCGGAGCCGGCGGCATTGCCGTGGCGGAACACGTCGCCGCAGCGGTCGACGCCGGGGCCCTTGCCGTACCAGATGCCGACCACGCCGTCATATTTGGCGCCGGGCGAGAGGTTGAGCTGCTGCGAGCCCCAGACGGCCGTGGCCGCCAGATCCTCGTTCACGCCGGGCTGGAACTTGATGTTGTACTGTTCGAGATGCTTGCGGGCGGCGAAGAGCTGCTGGTCGTAGCCGCCAAGCGGCGAGCCGCGATAGCCGGAGATGAAACCCGCGGTGTTGAGGCCGTTGGCGCGGTCGCGCCGGATCTGGGCCATGGGAAGGCGGACCAGGGCCTGGATGCCCGTGGTGAAGACATGTCCGGTTTGTTGGGTATATTTTTGGTCGAGACTGATCGGACCCTGGTTGATGCCCATGCTGTCCTCGTTTTGCCGCCCTGTTCAGGCACTTGTTGCTTTAGGTCGCTTAAGCCGTTGCCTGCCCGTTGTTTTTAGCTAGGGCGCGCCGACCACCTTCGCCACTCTATGTCGGATATTTCACGCTCCGCATCACAAATCTGGACCAAAGGGAGCGCCGGGTAAAAATCGCAATTTCGTGGCCGGAAGCACACCGGGGATTTTCAATTTGTGTCACCATACCCCCGTCGTCGCGAAATGAATCGATGGCCGATCCTGCGGGATGCGGGCCATTGGTCGCAGGAGAGACCGGGCATGCGGACGATTCTGGCAGTGATCGCGTTGTGCAGTGCAGTTGCGAGCGCGGCTTTCGCCGCCGATCCTTCGCCAGAGCTGATCGCCTATGGCAAGACGCTGGTCGAGGCCGGCGGCTGCGCGGGCTGCCACACCGCCGATCCGGCGCGGCCGTTCGCGGGCGGCACGCGCATCGACACGCCCTTCGGCGCGGTCTATGCGCCGAACCTGACGCCCGACCGCGACACCGGGATCGGCGCCTGGGCGGATGCCGATTTCACCCGCGCGCTCCGCACCGGCATCGCGCCTGACGGCTCGTACTATTATCCGGCGTTCCCCTATCCCTACTTCACCAAGATGACGAAGGAAGACACGCTGGCGATCCGCGCCTATCTCGGCACGCTGGCGCCGGTGGTGAACCGCAACAAGCCGCCGGAGCTGCGCTGGCCGTTCGGCTATCGCCGTCTGATGCGGGTCTGGAACGCCTTCTATTTCAAGCCCAGCCTGTTCGAGCCGGACCAGAGCCAGAGCGCGGCATGGAACAGAGGCGGCTATCTCGTCACCGGGCTCGCCCATTGCGGCGCCTGCCACACCCCGAAGAACTATTTTGGCGCGGACAAGGCCGCGCAGGCGCTCTCCGGCAACGAGGTCGGCGGCTGGTACGCGCCACGGCTCGACGGCGCCGCGCGCACCGGGCTGAAGTCATGGAGCGTCGAGGACATCGCCGAATATCTCCAGAGCGGACGTAATGCCAAGAGTCATGCCGACGGGCTGATGGCCGAGGTGGTCGTCAACTCGACCTCGAAAATGAGCGATGCCGACGTGACGGCGATCGCGCTCTATTTGAAGAGCCTGCCGCCGTCACGGCGCGAGAGCATCGTGACGCCGCCCGACGAGGCCGAGATGAAAGCTGGCCAGGCCATCTACGCAAAGCTCTGCATCGCCTGTCATGAGGCCGACGGCTCGGGCGCGCCGCGGATCTATCCGCCGCTGCCCGGCAACGCGCTGCTGCAATCAGTCAATCCGTCCTCGACCTTGCGCATCATCCTCGACGGCGCCCACACCGTGACGACGCCGCGGGCGCCCAACACCGGCGAGATGCCCGCTTATGCCAAGCAGCTGTCGAACGACGAGATCGCGGCGGTGACGAACTATATCCGCAACTCCTGGGGCAATGCCGGCCCGATGGTGACGCCGGCGCAGGTGGCGAAGGCAAGGAAGGAGAAGCCGTAGTTGGTCCTCTCCGAATTCAGGAGATCGTCATGCCCGGGCTTGTCCCGCCTGCGCGGCCGAAGCCGCTTCGGCGAGGCGAAGGCCCGGGCATCCACGTTCTTCTTGCCGCGGTAAGGTCGTGGATGGCCGGGACAAGCCCGGCCATGACGTAGCGGACAGAGTGAGGCGAAGAGCAACTACCTCCCCTCGTCCTCCGTGAAGACGAATTTCGGCATCTCCCATTTGTAGCGCACCGCCAGCAGGCGGAAGCTGATGCCGAGGACGAAGGTCAGTATGGTCCAGAGCTCGGCGTTGAGCTTGAAGCCGAACGCGGTGGCATAGAACAGGCCGGTCACCACCGAGACGCTGGCATAGAGCTCGGAGCGGAACAGCAGCGGCACGTCGTTGCAGAGCACGTCGCGCAGGATGCCGCCGGCGCAGCCCGTCACCATGCCGGAGACGATGACGATCGGCAGCGAGGCATCCATCTGCCAGGCGACGTCGCAACCGGCCATGGTGAAGACGACGAGGCCGATGGCATCGAGCACGATGAAGGCGACCTTGAGCCGGTGCACGAGGCGCGCGGTCAGGATGGTGAGGAAGGCGGCACCGCCGGCGAGCGCGAGATAAATCGGGTGCTGCACCCAGACCAGCGGATAGTGCCCGAGGAAGAGATCGCGCAGCGTGCCGCCGCCGAGCGCGGTGATGCAGCCGAGGAAGCACACCCCCAGCCAGTCCATGCTGCGGCGGCCGGCGGCGAGCGCGGCCGTCATGCCTTGCGCCGCGACCGCGACGAGCGACAGGAAATGCAGCACGCTATCGCTTGGCGGCAGGCTCCACATGATCTTGTTCCCTTCCTCCGCGGGTGGAACTCACGCTTTGGGTTCCCCGGCGAACAGGTTCCCGATTCCCTCAGCCGGAGCAACATGCGACGAAAGCATAAAGGAGGCGGAACGGAATCTCGCACCTGAGGGTTGTCCCGGCGTCATAACCGAGGAGACCAATCGATGGCTGACGAGCGTTTTCCCAACGATCCGTACCGCCCGAACCTCGCCGACGATGAGTATCTTCGCGCGGCGCGCCGGGATGCCGACCTTCAGGCCGATCCCGAGCTTGGCGAAGGCCCCGCCTCCAGCGGCAAGGTCGCGCTGTTCGCGGTGGCGATCGCCCTGGTGCTGGGCGCCGTGTTCTATGGCTTGAACAACTCGAGTACAGGCAACCAGGCGAGCAACACGCCGGCGACGCAGACCGCACAGCAGTCGCAGCCCGCCAATCCGGCCGCGCCTCCCGGCATGCGCGACGTGACGCCGCGCAACAACGCCGCGCCGGGCGTGACCACGGGCGCAGCGCCGAGCAAGCCGGCCGCGCCGGCGGATACGCCTGCGGCAAAGCCAGCGCCGGATACGCAGACTCCGTCTGACGGCGCGAAGTAAGACGTAACGATAGCTGTCGTCGCCCGGCTTGACCGGGCGACCCAGTACTCCGAAACGGCAGTGATTCAATCGATAAGCCGCGGCGTACTGGATGCCCCGCTTTCCGCGGGGCATGACACCGAGAGGGACGATAGAGTGGCGGGACGAAAGTCCCGCCGCTTCGTTTGCTCTATTTGATTGCCTTCAGCTGAACATCTTGTTGAGCTCGCCGCCGGGATAGCCGCTGCCGAGCTCGGCAAACGTTCCCTTCTCCGCCATCTCCTTCGCGGCCCGCATGAAGCCGCCCCAGGCGGCGCGGGCGAGCGAGCCGCCGACGCTGATGCGGCGCACGCCGAGATCCTCGGCTTCCTTCAATGATAGGCTGGAGCCACCGATCAACAGGTTGAACGGCTTCGGTGCGACAGCCTTCACCACCGCGGCGATGTCCTCGCGCGTCTTCAGACCCGGCGCGTAGAGGCAGTCTGCGCCGGCATCGGCGTACGCCGTAAGGCGGTCGATGACGAGCTTGAGGTCGGTCACGCCCCACAAATACGCCTCGCAGCGGCCGACCAGCAGCGTGCCGCTGTCGCCGATCGCCTTGCGCGAGGCCTTGATGCGCTCGACCGCGAGCGCGCGCTCATAGATCGGCTTGTCCTTGTCGCCGGTGGAATCCTCGATCGACAGGCCGGCGACGCCGGTGCGCACACAGCGCTCGACATTGTCGGCGACCTTGTCCGGCTCGACGGCAAAGCCGCCCTCGAAATCCGCATTCACGGGAATTTCGACTGCCGAGCTCAATGCTGCCAGATGCTGACAGACATCCTCGACGGTGACGTGGTTGTCGGCCTTGCCGATGGTCCAGGCAAAGCCCGCGCTCGACGAGGCAATCGCCTTGAAACCGAGATGCTGCAAGGCTTTCGCGCTGCCGACATCGACCGGATTGGGCAGGATGAAGCAGCCGCTCTCGTGCAACTTCCTGAACGTCGCGCGCTTGTCGGCGGTCGTTACATGCATGTTTCTCTCCCTTGTTGGCCGCGCAGACATGGGGATGCGTCGCGGCCGGCGCTAGTGCGCGTCGTGCACCGCGCGGCTATCCTTCGGCGCCTGCTCGCGATCATTCATGCCGTAGTCGCGGATGACGCTGGCGATGCGCAAATGGTAGTCGGCGAAGATCTGAGCCCTGCCCTTGGCCTGGGTGCGGCGATGCTCCATCGTGTTGCGCCAGGCCTGGACTGCTGCCTCGTCCCGCCAGAACGACACCGACAGGATCTTGCCCTTCTCGGTCAGGCTCTCGAAGCGCTCGACCGAGATGAAGCCGTCGATGGTTTGCAGGAGCGGCTTCAGATCGGCGGCGAGATCGAAATAGTCCTGGCGATGTTCCGGCTTGGGCCAGACCTCGAAAATCACGGCGATCATGGGCGTCTCCTCTTATGTGAGCATGATCTTTTCGGAAAACCGCGTTGCACTTTTCCGGATCATGCTGGCGTGGCCTACAATACCACCTTGCGCAGGAAGGTGCGCTCTTCCGCGAGGATGAATTTGTTCTCCTCGGCGAAATGGAAATTCGCCATCCCTTCCGTATCCTGCCGCAACCGCGCGCGATAGGCCTCGTAGGCGGCCAGACTCTCGAAGGTGATCAGCGCGAATGCGATGTTGTTGGTGCCCTCATGCGGCATGAAATAGCCAATGAGATCGCCGCCGCATTTCGGGATGATGGTGAGCCAGCGTTTTGAATATTCCTCGAACTGGGTGCGCTTGAACGGATCGAGCTGATAGCGGATGAAGACGGTGACGGACATGGTGGGCTCCTCTGGTGCTTTCTCCGTCATTGCGAGCGCAGGTCTCGTAGGGTGGGCAAAGCGAAGCGTGCCCACCTCGTTTCTTCGCAACGATGATTGGTGGGCACGTCGCTACGCTCCTTTGCCCACACTCCGGCTCCTCGCAATGACGACGTAGTGAGAAGCTACGCCCTTGCCCGACCGCGATGCTTCGGCTACCATCGAAGCATGAAATCAGGACCCGACATCGCCATGGTCGCCTCGCTGGTCGGCGACCCCGCCCGCGCCAACATGCTCACGGCGCTGATGAACGGCCGCGCGCTGACCGCGAGCGAGCTCGCGCAGGAGGCCGGCATCACCCCGCAGACGGCGAGCTCGCATCTGGCAAAGCTCGAGGCCGGCGGCCTCGTCGAGCCGGAGAAGCAGGGCCGGCACCGCTACTACCGCCTCACCGATGACGACGTCGCCGGCGTGCTCGAAGGCCTTGCGGGCCTTGCCGCACGCACCGGCCACATGCGCGTGCGCACCGGGCCGAAGGATCCGGCGCTGCGGCGCGCGCGGATCTGCTACGACCATCTTGCCGGTGATCTCGGCGTGCAGATGCTCGACACCATGCGCGAGCGAAATCTGGTCAGGCAGAGGAAGCAGGAGATCGAGCTGACGGCTGATGGCGAGCGCTTCCTCGCCAAGCACTTGCAGATCTCATCCGACATGCTCAGCCATCCGCGCCGGCCGGTCTGCAAGGCCTGCCTCGACTGGAGCGAGCGGCGCCACCATCTCGCCGGCACGCTGGGCGCGGCCATGATGCAGCGTTTCGCGGAATTGAAATGGGCCGCGCGCGATCCCTCGCCCGGCAGCCGCGTTGTGAATTTCACCCGCACCGGCGAGAAGCAGTTCGCGGCGCTGTTTGGGAACGGGAAGGATTAGTCACGCGAACTGCGCGTCGGCACACAATCGCGTGTGAACTCTCTCTGTCGTCATGGCCGGGCTTGACCCAGCCATCCACGTCTTTATTGCGGCTGGCACGTGGATGCCCGGGACATCTGCGCGAAGACGCGCTTCGCGCTTTCGCCGGGCATGACGGAGACCCCAATGAACCGCATCTTCTCGGCAGCGATCGCTGTCGCCCTCGTGACTATTCCGCTTGCATCCCACGCCGCCGACACCGCGCCCCGCGAGCCCTACGGCATCGCGCTCGAAGGCTTTGCCTATCCCTATCCCGTGCATCTGCTTTCCGTGGTCAACGACGGCGAGCAGCTCAGCATGGCCTATATGGACGTGGCGCCTGCGCAAGCAAACGGCCGCACCGTCGTTCTGCTGCACGGGCGCAATTTCCCGTCGAGCTACTGGGCGCCTGTCATCAAGATGTTGAGCGAGGCCGGCTATCGTGTCGTGGTGCCGGACCAGATCGGCTTCGGCAAGTCCTCCAAGCTGACGGGCGAGCTGCACTTCGACAATCTGGCGCGCAACACCATCGCGCTGCTCGATCACTTAGAGATCAACAAGGCGGACATCGTCGCCCATTCGCTCGGCGGCATGCTGGGCGTGCGCATCGCCCGAGCCTATCCGGACCGCGTCAGCCATCTGGTGCTGACTGCACCGATCGGGCTCGAGGACTACCGCCTCTACGTGCCGCCGACGCCGACCGAGAAGATCATCGAGACCGAGGACAAGCTGACGGCCGAAGGTTATCGCAAGCAGCTCCAGACCAACTACGCGATCAAGCTGCCGCCGGAAGCGATCACGCCGTTCATCGACGCCCGTTTCAACATCAAGGGCAGCCCCGATTATCCACGCTGGCTGCGCGCCTTCGTCTCGTCCGGCCAGATGATCTATCGCGAGCCGGTGGCGCACGAGATCCCGCTCATCACCGAGCCGACGCTGTTCATCATGGGCGCCGACGACCACAACGCGCCTGGCCGGCCGCTCGCGCCCGAGGCGTTGCGGCCTAAGATGGGGCAGAACGCGGAGCTGGCGAAACAGCTCGCCGCGAAGATGCCGAATGCGCGGGCCGAGGTGATCCCGGACACCGGCCACCTCGTCTTCCTGGAGGCGCCCGAGAAGTACAAGGAGCTGGTGCTGGGCTTTCTCGGCCGCTAGCGGCAGATGAGTGTCGCCTGAAGCCGCATGCGGGGAATGTTCATGCCGCATTCAGGTCATGATTGGCAGGTTTGGATCGCGATGCACGTTGCCTCCCCGATTTAACGTGTCGAATCGTGTCTTTTGATTCATTGTGCGCCGCGAGCGCCCAGCCCCGAAGATTCGCCCCCCCCAAAGCCCAGCCTCAAGGACGAGAAGGAAGATCAAATGAAATATCTCTTCGCCGCCGTCATGCTTGCCAGCGCGGTCGTCGGTTTCAGCGAAGCGGCCAGCGCCGCTGGCGGCTGCGGCCCCGGCTGGTATCGCGGCCCCTATGGCGGCTGCCGTCCGATGGCCGCACGCGGGCCGGTCGTCGTCGTGCCGGCGCCCGCGCCCGTCGTCGTGGTGCGCCCGCGCGTTTGCCCCTATGGCTTCCGCTGGTGGGGTGGCCGCTGCCGCCCGATCTGATCTCGTCATTTCGCACTGCGAAGTGGCCGCGCGGCATCAGCCTGCGCGGCCATTTTGTTTTTTGAAGGCTCTTCGGCGCATCATCTCAGCATGTCGTCGAATCAAAACGGGGACCGCGAACCGCGATCCCCGTCCAAGGCCTGGCTTGCGTGAAGCTTACCAGTCGTGAAGCTTACCAGTAATGACGACGCCAGTGCCGGCGGCGCCAGCCCCAGTGGCGATGACGCCAGCCCCAATGGCGGTGACGCCAGCCCCAATGGCGGTGATGCCAATGGCCGTGACCGTGGCCCCATCGAACCTGCTCGGGCTTGAGCTGCGCGGCTTCGTCGCTGGTGGTGACGGCGGGATGGGCGTCGGGATTGCCTTCCGGCATGCGGGCCGGTCCGACCGGCTGCGGTGACAACGGTGCGGCCTGCGCGGTCGCTGCAAGGGCGGCGGCGCCGGCCGTCACACCCAATGCAAGTTTCAAAAAGTTCCGACGCTCCATGACAAGTCCTCTGATCTTTCGCGCAAGTGATGCTGAGGAAGTGTCGCGGTCATGACATGAACCAGAGCTGAATCGTGCATTCAGATTCGTTGCGAGGTGACAGGAGCTACTTCACGAACTCCTGCGCCAGCACCAGCGTCTCGCGCGTACGCTTCACATCAGGCCAGTCGCGGTTGAAATCGGCGACGAGCCGTTTCAGCGCCTCGCCCTTCAGCATCGCCGCGAGCGCCGCTTCGTCGTCGAACTGGTACATGGCCTGGTGCAGCGAGGGATCATCCAGACTCCAGAACCGCCAGGCTTTGCTCACGCCGAACGCCTTCACCGCATCAGGCATATGCTCGGTCTCGTACCATCGGTCGAATGCGGCGCGCTTGTCGGCGTCGGCAACGATGGCACGGACGACGAAGTGGGCCGTGGGCATCGGGTTTCCTCCTGTTGTTTGGCCTCAGCATAGACGGTTATAGTGGCGGCAACAAAAAGCCCGCGCGGCGGATTTTGCCGCTGCGCCTACCTGAGGGAAGGAACGGCCATGCGCAGGATCATCTCGGGTCTGTTTGCGATCACCTGCCTGTGGCCGGCCGTATCGGTCGCCGAAATCGTTCGCTTCGATATTGTGGAACGCGTGCCCGCCTTTGACGGGCGCAGCTTCGGCAATGTCGGCACCTATGAACGCATCACCGCGCGCGCGACCTTCGCGCTCAACCCGGCCGACGATCGCAACGCAGTCATCACCGACCTTGCGCTCGCGCCGCGCAATGCCGACGGCAAGGTCGAGGCCACCGCCGACGTCGTGATCCTCAGGCCCAGCGATGCCACGCATGGCAACGGCACGCTGCTGCTAGAGGTGCCCAATCGCGGCCGCAAGCTGGCGCCGCAGCTGTTCGACGATTCCGCCCAGCCCGGCGCCAACAATGCCGACAAGGCCGAGGATGCCGGCATCGGCTTCCTGCACCGCCAAGGTTTTACGATGGTCTGGGTCGGCTGGCAGGGCGACATCCCCTCGAAGCCCGGCCAGATGGCGCTGAGCGCGCCGGTGATCAAGAACATCAGCGGGCCCGCGCGAGAAGAATTCGTCTTCGACAACACGACCAATCCTGCGCGCGCCATTCTGACCTGGCCGGCGGCTGAGGCCGCCAACCTCCACGTCACCGTGCGCGCGGCCTGGGCCGACGCGCGGCAGACACTGTCCGGTCTCTCGGCAAAACTCGTCGATCCCACCATGGTGGAGATCACCCGCCCCGATGGCTTTGATGCCGGCGCGCTCTACGAGATCACCTACACCGCGCGCGATCCGGTGCCGCTCGGCATAGGCTATGCCGCCGTGCGCGATGTCGTCAGCTTCCTCCGCCATGACGAGACGCAAGCGAACCCGCTGCTCAATGGACTGCATCCATCGGTGAGCCGCGCCATCGGCTTCGGCGTCTCGCAATCCGGCCGCTTCCTGCGCGACTTCCTCTATCTCGGCTTCAACGAGGACCTATCCGGCCGCACCGTGTTCGACGGATTGATGCCGCATGTCGCGGGCACGCGGCGGATGGCGACCAATGTCCGCTTCGGCCAGCCCGGCCGCAACCCGCGCCATCCGCAGGATCCGGCGTGGCAGGCCGATCTCTTCCCCTTCACCTATGCTAGCCTCAGCGATCCCTATTCCGGCAAGACCGACGGCCTCTTGCGCCGCTGCTCGCTCTCGGCGACCTGCCCGAAGGTGATGCAGACCGACAGCGAGCACGAATGGTGGGCCTCGCACGCTTCGCTGCTGGTCACCGATCTCGCGGGCAACCATCTCGACCTGCCCGACAATGTCCGCGCCTACATGATTTCGGGCACGCCGCATTTTGCGGAAGCCGCCGACGTGATGAAGAAGGGTGTGCCGGCGATGTCGCTGCCGCAGAACCCTGTTCATGCGGGCATGCCGATGCGCGCGCTGCTCACCGACCTCAATGCCTGGATCAGCGACGGCATCAAACCGCCCTCAAGCCGCGTCCCCATGCGCGCCCATGGCACGCTGGTCTCGGCGCAAGGTGCCGTGCCGACCGATATCCCTGGCCTGCCCTATGCCGGCATCCACACGCTCGCCGCCTTCTCCGACCAGAGCGTGCTGCCGCCGAAGGAGATCGGCCGCTATCCCGTGTTCGTGCCGAAGGCGGATGATGACGGCATGGCGATCGCGGGCATCCGACAGCTCGCCCTCGCTGTCCCGCGCGCGACCTACACCGCATGGAATCCGCGCGCGCAGGGGTTTGGGCCGACGGCGCTCTATCCGCTGCAAGGCGCGGTCGTGCCGTTCGCACCGACGGAGGCTGCGCGGAAGGAGGTGCATGATCCCAGGCTGTCGATCGCGGAACGATATGCCGATACGACGGCGCATATGTGTCGGCAGTGAAGCGCGAGGCGGCCCGGCAGGTGGCGGAGCGGATCTTGCTGCCGGAGGATGCCGAACGCGCGGTAGAGGCCGCCAAGCAAGGCAAGCTGGCGAAGCTTGGGCAGTAAGCACCGGTCCGTAGGATGGGTAGAGCGCAGCGAAACCCATCGTTCCGGCTGCGTGAATAGCGTTGATGGGTTTCGCTTCGCTCTACCCATCCTACGAGATCGCCCTTTTTTCTGTCCCCGCTGTCGGAACGCCCGCTCCTCATCCGTCCTACGCTTAGACAGCACGGAGATCCCACATGCCCAATCTCATCCTCACCACCTTCGACTGGGTTCCCGAGATGCCCCGCGGCTTCGTGCGCGACCTTCGTGTACGCTGGGCGCTGGAAGAAGCCGCCCTGCCCTACCGCGTCGCGAGCGTGCCGTTCAACCCGCGCGATGCCGCGCACTTCGCGCACCAGCCGTTCGGCCAGGTGCCGTGGCTGACCGACGGCGACCTCTCGATCTTCGAGAGCGGCGCGATTCTGTTGCATCTGGGTCAGCGCAACCCCGAACTGATGCCGACCGATCCCCGCGGCCGTAACGAAGCGATGGAGTGGGTGTTCGCCGCGCTCAACTCGGTTGAGATGCCGGCCCTGCCCTGGACCATGTTCAAGTTCACCGGCAGTTTCGACGGCTCGCCTGCCGTGAAGTTCGTCGACGACTTCCTCAAACTCCGCCTCAAGCACATGGAGACGGTGCTTGCGAGGCGCGAATGGCTGGCGGGGTCCTTTTCCGTCGCCGACATCCTGATGTCGGACGTGCTGCGCGTCGTCGATAAGTTCGGCGGCCTGTCGGAGCACCCGGCCTGCCGCGGCTACGTCGCACGCGCCACCGCGCGGCCAGCGTTCGCCAAGGCCCACGCGGACCAGCTGGCGCATTTTGCCGCGGCCGATGCGGCGCGATGATAGAACGGAACAGCTCGTAGCTCTCAGGATGGGTCGGGCGAAGCCTTAACCCGCCTGGGTCTGCCCGGACGAATGGAGAGGCGGTGGGTTACGCTGGCGCTGACCCACCCTAAAGCGCGATGGCATCAAGATGGATCACCATCGCGCTTTAGGTTATTGTTTGAGCATGATCTTTTCGGAAAACCGCTACGCACTTTTCCGGATCAGGCTCTGCGCACCTCCACGCGCGTCGGCGCTTCACACCAACTTCATTGGCACATCGCCTTGCGGTTTCCGCGCACGCAGCGTAGCTTTCGACCACAGGTAGCTCGTTCGAAAGTGATCTGTCGGGTTCGGCCTAGCGGGAGGAAGCGATGGTGGACCAGGTCTCATCTCAGGTCTCATCTCAGGTCTCGTGGCACCTTTCCGGTGACTATTTCGAAAATTGCAGTTGCAGCATCGTGTGTCCGTGCCTCGTGTCTGCGGGTGCCCCGCTGACCGCGCGACCGACCGAGGGCTTCTGCAACGTACCGCTGATCTTCCATGTCGAGAGTGGCCGTTACGGCGACGTCGCACTCGATGGACTGAACGTCCTGGTGATCCTCCACGCGCCCGGAATCATGGCTGACGGAAACTGGTCGCAGGCTACCTATGTCGACGAGCGCGCCGACGATCGGCAGACTGAGACGCTGGCTGCGATCTTCGGCGGCACGGCCGGTGGTCCCATGGCCGCGTTCGGACCGTTGATCAGCAAGAACCTCGGGGTGAAGAAGGCCCCGATCACGTTCCGGATCGACGGCAAGACGCGCTCGGCGGAAATCCCGGGCATTCTGCACATGTCCGTCGATCCGTTGCCGACCATGCACCCGAGCGGCGAAATGTGGGCCAACATCGGCCACCCCGTCAGTCCCGACAGGATGGTGATGGCGGTCGGCGCCGCCGGCAACACCTACAGCGATCATGGCATGCGCTGGGACAATTCCGGCAGGAACGGCCTCTATGCGCCGATCCAATGGTCGAACCAGGCTTGATGCCGCTCCTGATGTGACGGTCTGCGAGCAGGCCGGCAACACGCATCACAAATGACCGACAGCGCTCTCGAAACCGTGCTGCGCCGCGACCGCTGGATCGTCGGCGGCGCGATTCTGATCATCGTCGCGCTGGCCTGGGCCTATGTGCTCTGGCTCGCCGACGACATGGACATGGGCGGCATGGACATGACCGGCTTCCGCATGATTCCGGCCGGGATCGGAATCATGCTGCCCGCCAGCGAGCCGTGGCGAACGTTCGAGTTCGCATATGTATTCCTGATGTGGGCGGTGATGATGGTCGGCATGATGGCGCCCTCGGCTGCGCCCATGATCCTCATGTATGCCAGCGTCGGCCGGCAAGCGAAGGCACAGGCCAAGCCGTACGCGGCAACCGGCTGGTTTGCGGCCGGTTATCTCCTCGCCTGGACCGGCTTTTCGCTTGTCGCAACCCTTCTGCAATGGGTGATCGATCGCGCAGCCCTTCTCGACTCCCGGATGACGCTCGCCAGCAACCTCGTCGGCGCAATCGTGCTGATCGCAGCCGGGATCTATCAATGGACGCCACTCAAGGACGTCTGCCTCGTCCAATGCCAGTCGCCGTTCCTGTTCCTGATGCGCCACGGCGGCTTTCGCGACACGCCGCGAGGCTGCCTGCTGCTGGGACTTCGGCACGGAAGCTATTGTGTCGGCTGCTGCTGGCTGTTGATGGCGCTCCTGTTCATCGGCGGCGTGATGAACGTGCTCTGGATCGCGCTTCTGGCGCTGCTCGTCCTGTTGGAGAAATTGACGCCGGTCGGACGATGGATCGCGCGTGCTGCCGGCATTGCTTGCGTGATCATGGGCGCGTGGCTGGTGGTATCGTCACGACTGTGATGAATTTCTAAACCCACCCTCCTCGCGCCATCACCGCCGCACAGAGCAGGATGACCACGATGGCCGCGAGCTCACAGTGAATGATCGACGATACCAGCCACTTCTGCCTTGCATCGAGGACAGGCGCCTGTCCCGCCTTGATCGACGCACTCCACGACAAGAACTCCTGCGTCGGAATGACCGACAACGCCCCGAGGATGACGAAGAGTGCGATCTTCGTCAGGAACGCGTAGCTATGCAGGTAGTAGTCATAGCCTTTCTCGAAAAAGAGCACCCGCAGCAGCCCGACGCCGAGCAGCGCCGCTGCCGCCGCACCCAGCACGATATCGGTGATCTGGAGCCGTCGCGCGATCGACACCGTCAGTTCCTGCTGGATCAGCGTGAACTCGACCGCAACCGCCGCAACCAGCGTGAAGGCGCAGAAGTGATGGAAGAAGGCGAACAGCGTGGACATGCCAATTCCTGACAGCTCGACGAGCGTGATCAACCGTGGGCAGTTTACCCGGCGTTAGCCATCCCGTCACAGCCGCCGGAACGAAGCAATTTGCTTCAAATTATTCCGGCGGGAGGTGACACATGGCCCGTATCGACTATCTCAAAGAGCAGGTTGCCCGCGCCGAGCGCCTGGCGAAGACCATCCTCGACCAGGAAACCGTGGAGCGGCTGCAAACCTTCGCCGCCGAATGCCGCGCGGAGTTGATGGTGCTGGCGCTGCGGGCTGCAGCGTGACGCGGCGCGTCACACCAGCTTCAGCGGCGCATCGGCGACCAGGCGCAGATCGATCGTTCCAATCAACGCCGCGCGCCGCGCCTCCGCAGCGCTGATCGCCTCGTCCGTCTGCCGCAACGTGCTGATGTTCGAGCCGAGCGACACGATCCCGCCCAGCACCAGCGCGATCGATCCGAGCGCGGCGGTCTGGCCGGTCCCGAACAGGCCGAGAATCGTGATCAGCAGCAGCGCGGCACCGCTGCCGATGGCGATCTTGGACGCGAGGATGTACTTCCGGCAGCGCTCGGCGATCTCGGCGAGCCGCTCGATCCGGTCTTCGATATCGGAGATTTCGTCGGTCGGATCGTCTTCGGTCATTGGGTTTGATCGAGGGTGCCGGATCAGAAACGAACCTGATAGCCCGCATCAGCGAAGTGACATGCGGCAACTGCTGAATGAGAACCCGGATTTCGCTACGCTCCATCCGGGCCACGTCCATCTCACAACGGCAAATTGTCGTGCTTCTTCGCCGGCATTTCCGTTTTCTTGTCCTTCAGCATCGCCAGCGCCCTTGCGATGCGCTTGCGCGTCGAGTGCGGCATGATGACGTCGTCGATGTAGCCGCGCTCCGCCGCGATGAACGGCGAGAGGAAGCGGTCCTCGTATTCCTTCGTTCGGGAGGCGATCTTGTCGGGGTCGCCGATGTCGCTGCGGAAGATGATCTCGACCGCGCCCTTGGCGCCCATCACCGCGATCTGGGCGGTCGGCCAGGCGTAGTTCATGTCGGCGCCGATTTCCTTGGAGGCCATGACGTCGAAGGCGCCGCCATAGGCCTTGCGGGTGATGATGGTCACCAGCGGCACGGTGCACTGCGAATAGGCGAACAGCAGCTTTGCGCCGTGCTTGATCAGGCCGCCATATTCCTGCGCGGTGCCCGGCAGGAAGCCCGGCACGTCGACGAAGGTGACGATCGGGATGTTGAAGGCGTCGCAGAAGCGGACGAAGCGCGCCGCCTTGCGTGAGGCATCAGAGTCGAGCACGCCGGCCAGCACCATCGGCTGGTTGGCGACGAAGCCGACGGTGCGGCCGGCGATACGGCCAAAGCCGGTGACGATGTTCTTGGCAAAGGCTTCCGCGATCTCGAAGAAGTCGCCCTCGTCCACGACCTTCAGGATCAGCTCCTTCATGTCGTAGGGCTTGTTCGGATTGTCGGGGATCAGCGTGTCCAGGGAATCGTCGAGCCGTTCGATGGAATCGAAGCTCGGCCATTCCGGCACGCCGTCGGTGTTGTTGGACGGCAGGAAGTCGATCAGGCGCCGCATCTGGAGCAGCGTTTCGACGTCGTTCTCGAAGGCGCCGTCCGCGATGGAGGAGCGCGTGGCGTGCACCGAGGCGCCGCCGAGCTCTTCGGCGGTGACAACCTCGTTGGTGACCGTCTTCACCACATCGGGGCCGGTCACGAACATGTAGCTGGTGTTCTTCACCATGAAGATGAAATCGGTCATCGCAGGCGAATAGACGTCGCCGCCGGCGCACGGGCCCATGATGACGGAGATCTGCGGGATCACGCCCGAGGCGAGCACGTTGCGGCGGAACACGTAGGAATAGCCGGCGAGCGCGGCGACGCCCTCCTGGATGCGGGCGCCGCCCGCGTCATAGAGGCCGATGATGGGCGCCCGCGCCTTCATCGCCATGTCCTGGAGCTTCGTGATCTTCAGCGCGTGCGTTTCCGAGAGCGAGCCGCCGAACACCGTGAAGTCTTTGGCAAAGACAAACGTCTTGCGGCCGTTGACGGTGCCCCAGCCGGTGACGACGCCGTCGCCGGGCACTTTGGTCTTCTCCATGCCGAACTCGGTGGAGCGGTGCTCGACGAACATGTCGAACTCCTCGAACGATCCCTTGTCGAGCAAGAGCTCGATGCGCTCGCGCGCGGTCAGCTTGCCGCGGGCGTGCTGCGCCTCGATGCGCTTTTCCCCGCCGCCGAGCTTTGCGCCGGCACGACGTTCCTCAAGGGCGTCCAGGATATGTTTCATTTGCTCCCGCCAGTTCTTAACTAAGCCACGTTTGCCGGGGGTTCTAACACGCCATTTTGCGGACCGGGAAGCGGCTTTCGGCGCCGCAGGGCTGCCCTGACGCAGCGTGAAAGCGCAAGGAATCACAAAGTTTTGCCTGGGAGGCGACGATGGACGAACAAGCTGCCGAGACTGGCTCCGTGACAGGCGGCGTCAACATCCTGCTCCGCCTCGAGGGCCTGACCCTGTTCGTTGGCATGGTGATGCTCTACTGGGCCTGGGACGGCTCCTGGCTGGTCTTTGCCGTGCTGTTCTTCGTGCCCGATCTGAGCTTTCTGGCCTATCTGGCCGACGCCAAATTCGGCGCGCTGGTCTACAACGCCGCCCACAGCTACATGGCGCCGGTGGCGCTGCTGACGCTGGGCTTCGGCCTCGCCTCGCCGCTGACCCTGTCCATCGCCTTGATCTGGCTCGCCCATATCGGCATTGACCGGGCGCTCGGCTATGGCCTGAAATATTCGGCCGGGTTCGGCTTCACCCATTTGGGGCGGATCGGCCGGCAGAAGGACGCCTGATCTCAAATTTGGCGGCCCGGCCCGGTTGACCGGGCCGGCCGATTCAGGCTTGCTTCAAGGCCTTCGATCAGGCGCCGAATGTTGCGTAAGCCCAGTCGGTACGGCGGCGGTCATCACGCCCTGGCATCACCCATGTCCGCGACGGTCGTCCCACTGCCGCCCAAATCCTCGTCCGAAACCGTCGACTTCCTGCGGCGCATGGCCAGCATGGTGTCGGGACGCAACGGCGAGATGCTGCTGCGCGCGGCCGCGCTGATCGAGTCGCTGGCGCAGCGGGCGATGTCAGCCGAGCGGCTCTATCACGAGACGCAAGAAGAGAACGCGCGCCACGTCGAGCTGCGCGAGGCCGCCGAGCTAGCCTCCGATGCCATGGTCGGCCAGATCGAGGCGCTGCGCGCGCAGCTTGCCGACGTGACTGCGGCGGCTGCCACCGAGCGCGCCGCCTTCGATGCCGAGCGCGGCAAGCTGCTCGGCCTGATGCAGGATGCGGAAAGCCATATCCGCAAGCTCGCGACCGAACTGGAGAGCTTGCGCGCCTCGGTTGACAGTTTCAACGAAACCGCGGTCTCGGTGCCGATCGAGGTGCTGCGGCTGGCGCGGACCCAGTTCGATTATCTCGCCAGCGGTTTTGCCCGGAAGGGCGATGTGATCTCCCAGACGATGAGCGAGATCGGCGGCTTTGCTATCGACGAGGCGCTGACGGCGAAGAAGACGGCTGACAAGTCCTGAAACCGCCGTGCGCCAAATTGACAGCGTGCAGGTGCGTTGGTCTACTTCCCCAAAATATCAGGGAGGATCCAATGCCGACGGCATTCCGTGCCGCTGCCGCGCTCATCGCGCTGTGCGTTTCGACCGTGCTCGCGAGCGCGCAATCCTTGCCGAAGGAAGTCGCCACCCGCGCCGAGATCTACCCGATTCCCTCGCTCACCCTCTCCGACCAGCAATTTCTCAGCGGCGATGCGGCCGCGGCCAAGCCGGTGACGGTCGCAGGCGAATTCCGCGTCGCGCAGGGCACCGGGAAACTTCCCGTCGTGGTGCTGATGCATGGCTCGAGCGGCGTCGGCGCCACCACGGAAGCCTGGGTGCACGCGTTCAACGCCATGGGCATCTCGACCTTCGTGATCGACGGCTTTACCGGCCGCGGGCTCACGGTCGTCGGGCCGAACCAGGCGCTGCTCGGCCGGCTCAATCTCATCATCGACACCTACCGCTCGCTGGATATCCTGGCGAAGCACCCACGCGTCGACCCTGATCGCATCGTGCTGATGGGCTTTTCGCGCGGCGGACAGGCGACGCTCTATGCGAGCCTGGAGCGCTTCAACAAGCTCTGGAACAAGTCCGGCGTCCAGTTCGCGGCCTACATCCCGTTCTATCCGGATTGCTCGACGACGTACGTCGGCGACAGCGATGTCGCCGCGCGCCCGATCCGCATCTTCCACGGCACGCCCGACGACTATAATCCCGTGAAGAGCTGCAAGGCCTTCGTCGAGCGGCTCAAGACCGCGGGCCGCGACGTCGTGCTGACCGAATACCCTGACAGCGCCCACGGTTTCGACAGCGGCCTGCTCGGCGTCAACACGGTTGCGGTCTCCGCCAACGCGCAGACCGTGCGCAATTGCCATATCAAGGAGGGCGACGGCGGCGTGCTGATGAACGGCGAGACCAATGCGCCGTTCACCTACAAGGATGCCTGCGTCGAGCTCAACCCGCATGTCGGCGGCAATCCGACGACGGCGGCGGAATCGCGCAAGGCCGTGGAGGAGTTTTTGCAGGCGCTGTTCAAGCTGAGCTGAGTGGCCGCGCGGCCTGCATGGTTCACGACGCCCCGCATCGCTGGTTCCTCCCTATGAGGGTTAGGTGGGAGTGACGGCGGCGCCACATGCTCCGTCATTGCGAGCGCAGCGAAGCAATCCAGACTCCCTTTCTGGAAAGACTCTGGATTGCTTCGTCGCAAGAGCTCCTCGCAATGACGTTGGAGAGAGAACAGCGCCAGCGCGGTAACGCTAGATCGCGCCGATCTCGGCAAGGCAGGCTTGCGTGAGGCTCATGCGCGCCTCGATGTGGCGCGGCTCCTTGCAATCCATGTTGAGCGCGAACACCGTGTGCGCCTCGCCCTTTTCGGCCCAGCCGACCATCCAGCCGAGCGACGGCTCGCCGCGCTCGGCGCCGAGCAGCCCTGACTTGGCGCGGATGATGCTGTCGCCCACCTTGGTCACCGGCAGGATGCCGGCGACGAGATCCTGGCTGCGCTTTGAGATCGGCAGCGCGCGGCGGCGGAGACGGTCGACGAAATCGATCTGCTCGACCGGATCGATGCGCAAATTCCCCGTGAGCCAGAACTGGTCGATGCCGCCGCCGATGTCGCGATTGCCGTAGTCGAACTCGTCGACATATTTCTGCATGCGCACCTCGCCGATGCGGCGAGCGATCTCCTGATAGACCGGCACCGCACTGACCGCGATGGCACTGCGCAGCGTGTGATCCTTGTTCCAGGCTTCGATCGGCCGTTTCACGCCGTCCCACGGGAAGACGTCCTTGTCGGGGTCGGCGACGACGCCGGTCTCCAGCGCGATCAGCGAGTTCGGAATCTTGAAGGTCGAGGCCGGCAGCTTCGCTTCGCCCGAGCGCTCCTTGTCGCTGGCGACGATCAGATAGTCCTCGACCTTGTAGCCGACGAAGGTGCCCGACGTGCCGAGATCGGTGAAACGTTTTGCCAGGCTGTCGCGGATCTCGTTGCGCGGTGGCGCGACATGGGCGAACGCGCGCTGCGGCAGGATCGCAGTTGCGGCGAGAAGACCGAGGGTGGAACGGCGGGTGATCAAGAGCGGTATCCGTTGAGCAATGAGAGCCGGCGCGACGATGCAGCCGCTACGTGGTGAAACGATGACAGGTTACTTCTTGAGCATGATCTATTCGGAAAACCGCTGCACACTTTTCCGGATCATGCTCTACCGCCCCCGGCCCGACAGCCGCAGCACGAACACCAGCACTTCGGCGACAGCCTTGTAGAGGTCGGGCGGGATCTCATCGCCGAGCTCGACCTTGGACAGCGCGCCCGCGAGGATTTCGTTCTCCTCGATTGGGATGTCGTTGGCTTTCGCGATCTCGACGATCTTTTCGCCGATGGTCCCCTTGCCCTTGGCGACGACGACGGGCGCGCCAGAGCCCTTCTCGTAGTGCAGCGCGATCGCGAGCTTGGACGGGTCGCTCATGTGGCGCGATCCAGGAAATGGCCGGCGCGCGCCGGTGCCGGCTGCGGAGGCGTGCCGTCGCGGACCAGGATGTCGCCGGGCTTGAGCTCGGCCCGCATCAGGGCCTGATTGAGCTCGCCGACGCCGGCGCGGAGCTGCTGCGCGGTCGCCGGCCGCTCCGCCCACATCCGCACGAAGGTCTTGTCGCCGCTCAGCGTGACCAGCGCATGCACGGGGCCGGCCGGCTCGACATTGAGCGTGAAGCGCGCGCGCCAGGCGCGCTTGGCAGGATCGGCGGACTCATTGCCGCCGTCGCGCGAGATCTCGAACTGCGCCATCGCGGTGCCCTGCGGGGTCGCAAACGGAATCTCGAAATTCCACTGCGGCACGGACGGATCGATGCGATGGCCGGATGCATCGGTGCGGTCGGGAAGCGAGGCGACTTGCAGCAGCGTCTGCCGCGCGATCGCCGCATCGGTGTCGTCGAGCAGGCGATGCACGGTTGCGGAGAGCGGCGTATCCGGCGCCAGCGAGGACGCCGCAATGGCCTGCGCCGCCGGCAGCGCGCCGCGGAACGGCGGTGGCGTCGTGCGCGCGGCGGCCTCGAAGATATGACCGTCGGGCACGGCCTTGTTGGAGCCCGGCAAATTGCCGGTCAGGCGCGGCAGATTCTGTGCGGCCTCTTGCAGCAGGCTCGCGGCGAGGCCGGCGGACATGGTGCGCGGCATCGCGGCCTGCGACACGACGGGGGCGATATCAGCCAGGACTGTCGCCGCGAGACTGGCGCCGCGTGGCATCTGCGGCGGCTGCGCGATCTCGCGTTCGGCCGCCGGCAATGCGGCCTGGGTTGTTCCGCCTGCTGCCTGTGCCGGCGCTGTAGCGACCTGCGTGGCCCCCGTGCCGCTCGTTGGGATCGCGCCGCCCTGTGCCGGTGGCGCGGCGGTCTCGATCGTCGCCAGCGTCTGGCGCAGCACCAGCAGCGCGGCCTTCAGGTCCGGCAGATTGCCGGATGACGGCGTTGCGCCGGCGGCGAGCGAAGCCTCGAGGAACAGGCCTGATTTCTGAAAGGCGTATTCGATATCGCCGCCGTCGAGGGCGGTGTTGAGCGGCGTCTGCTGCGCCAGCACGTCCAGCACCGCTTGCTTCAGGCCAACAGGCAGATCGCTGGCGGTGACGACGGAGGCGAGATTGGCGAACAGCGGCGCCTGGCTGCCCTGTTTTGTGACCGCCTCGGCCGAGGCGGCGGTGACGGCGACCTGCTCCAGCGGCGTCAGCGTATTGCGCGCCGCGGTCGCGGACGGCGCCAGCGACGGGCTGTCCACCAGCGAGGCCGCAGCCGGCGTCAGCGTGATCTGATCGGCGCTCGCCTCGCCTGCCCCGTTCATGACGGCAAGCCGGATGGTGCCCTCGTTCTGCGACACCGCGAGTTGGAGGTTCTGCCCTGGGGTCAGCGACACCTCGGAGATCACGTCCATCGCGAGGTTGGCGATCGCGATGCGCACCAGATTGTCGGCGAGGACGCTGACGACTCTTGCGTCGACGACGCTGCCGGCCTGAAGCACGAGGTCGGGCGTCGCCGCATCAGCCACGGGGCTGGCGGCACTGACCGGTACGATCGAGCTTATCGGCGTCGGCATTTTAGGGCCCAGGGAATGCGCTTCCCACCCTAAGGCCCCGTCGTAAACCTCTCGTTAAGGACCTGTGGCCGCCGGCGGCTTCACGGCGGCCAGAACCGCGACGGCGGCCTCGAAATCCCTGAGGCGGGCGGCGCGGCGGGCGGCCGCTTCCTCGTCCACGCCCCATTGCTCGACATTCCAGTCCTCGTCGACATGGGCGGCGGCCCAGACCTGGCCGGCATCGCGCACGCCATGGGCCAGCGCCAGCGCCAGCAGCGCCGAGCCGGTCAGCGTCGTCACCATATGGAGCGCGGCGACCGACCAGGCATCCCCCGGCAGCGCGGCGCGGGCGGCCTGGAGCGCCTCGTCCGGCTGCTTCACATGCATGACGCCCTCGGACAGGATGAAATGCGCGCCCAGCGTCTCCGCGGCCCAGAACAGCACGGGATCCCAATGCGCGGCCTCGCGGGCGACCAGTCCCTCCGGGTGGCCGGCGCGATAGAACAGCAAATCGGACTCGAAGTATTTTGCGAGGTCGTCGCGGACCAGGTCGACGCGATCGACAACGCCCTCGACCACGCTGTTGGCGATCCGGGTCAGCGGCATGGTCACGGGATCGATCGCCTCGCCCTGGGCCGCCCATTCCGCAGCCACGGCGTCGGCCAGCGGGCGCGAGGGGATCACCACCTGGCGGCCGGACGGGGTGCGGATCGGCTTGCCGTCGAGTGTGATGGCAAAACCGCCCTCGACCTCGGCGACTCCGGCCTCCTTGTAGAAGCGCTTGCGCAGCGGCGTGCGCGCGGAAGCACGCGCCGAGTCCCGCGGATCCGGCGGGGGCTGGCTTGCTGCTTCTTCGAACAATTCGCGCATGTGAGTTTTCGGTCCCGGTCGCTGGATGCTAGGCTTTTAAGATAAGCGTTTAGGCCAGTACTTGCAGCCGATAAAGCGAGCGGCAGGCATGAGGGAACTTGCGGGCATCGTGGCCCTGTTCGCCGCGCTTTGGCTGGCCGCGGCGGAGGCCGGCTTTCGCACCCCGGAATCGCTGGTCCGCAACGTCTACGCCCATTACGGCGAGGGCGCGCCGGAGCTGTCCAAAGGCCTGCCGCGGGATGCGGCCACCGCCCGGCAGTTCTTCGATCCACCCCTGCGCAAGGCCTGGAGCGCGCCGCGGGCGGAGCCCTACGACTTCCTGGTGCAGAGCCAGAGCTGGAAGCTCGGCCCGGTCGCGATCGCTATCATCCGCAGGCAATACGACAAGACCTATGTCACGGCGAATTTCGACAATCGCGGCCGGCCGGTGACGCTGAACTTCATCGTGGTCAACGGGCCGGAGGGCTGGCTGATCACGGATGTCGAGAGCCCGCATGACAGCTTGCGGATGTTTCTGGAGCAGTTTCGGAATTAGACACCGCTGTCTCCACACCGTCATTGCGAGCGCAGCGAAGCAATCCAGAATCTTTCCGCGGAGGCAGTCTGGATTGCTTCGTCGCAAGGGCTCCTCGCAATGACGGTGTTAGCAACGGAGCTCGCCCCCTACTCCTCCGGCGCGTTCTCGATCGGATCGAACCGGCTGGCATCGAGCCCGAGCAGATTCCACGACTGCTGCATGTGCGGCGGCAGCGGCGCGGTGGCGTCGATCACGCCGCCGCGCGGATGCGGGATGACGATGCGGCGTGCCAAGAGGTGCAGCCGGTTTTGCAGGCCACCCGGCAGCTGCCAGTTCTCGATGTTGAAATATTTGGGATCGCCGACGATGGGGTGGCCGATATGCTCCATGTGGGCGCGCAGCTGGTGGGTGCGTCCCGTCACCGGCTTCAGGGACACCCAGGTCAGCTTGTTGCCGGCGGTCTCGACCACCGCGTAATACGTCACTGCGTGGCTTGCACCCTCGTCGCCATGCTGGGCGATGCGCATGATGGTGTCGTCCTCGCCCTCCTCCTTGGCGAGGAAAGTCGAGATGCGGCCCTGCTTCGGCTTCGGCAGGCCCGGCACCAGCGCCCAATAGACCTTGCGCGCCGACCGCGAACGGAACGCGCCGGTCAGATGCGAGGCGGCAAAGCGCGTCTTGGCGATCAGGAGACAGCCCGATGTCTCGCGATCGATGCGGTGCACGAGGCGAGGCTTCTGGCCCTTGGCATCGCGCATCACCTCCAGCATCTGGTCGATGTGCCGCGTCATGCCCGAGCCGCCCTGCACCGCAAGGCCGGCCGGCTTGTTCAGGACGAGGACGTCGTCGTCCTCGTACAGCGTCATCTCCTTCAGCGCCTTGAGCGTCTTCTGCGCAGCCTCGGAGAGCTCGCCGACGACCTTCGGCGCGTCCAGCTTCAGCGGCGGAATGCGGACACTCTGGCCCTCCTCCAGCCGGTCCTTGCTGTCGACACGCTTGCCGTCGACGCGCAGCTCGCCTTTGCGGACGACGCGCTGGATGTGCGAGAACGACAGGCCGGGAAAGCGCGCCTCGAGGAAGCGATCGACGCGCATGTTGTTCTCGTCGGCCGTGACCGTGACGGTCTGCACCTTGGTCGGCAGCAGCGCCTCGACGGGCTTTGCCGGCGCAGCTTTCTCAAGCGCGGACTTGGGCGGACGCCGCTCGGCACGCTCGGGGCCACGCCGCTCGGCACGCTCTCCGGCAAAGCGCGGCGGCTTGGCGCCCGGCTTACCGCCCGAACGCGGCCCGGCCTTCTTCGCGCCGCGCGCCTGATGCGGACGTGAGTCGTCGCGCTCGTCACGCGAACGGGGCTTTGGATTCATTCTCTTGATGCGGCGGCTCATGATTGCCTGCGTACCCTAAAAGCCGCCTTTCGTCACGGCGAAATGGTCGTTTCTAGCGCGAGCCGCCCCGCTCCTTGCGCAGCTTGGACCAGTAATCCAGGCGCTTCCTGATCTCGCGCTCGAAGCCGCGCTCGGGCGGATCATAGAAGGTCTGGCGTCCCAAGGCCTCCGGGAAGTAATCCTGGCCGGAGAAGGCGTCGGGGGCGTCGTGGTCGTATTCGTAAGCTGCGCCGTAGCCTTCCGACTTCATTAGCTTGGTCGGGGAATTGAGGATGTGTTTTGGCGGCAGCAGCGAGCCGGCCTGCTTTGCGACCTGCATCGCCGTGCCGAAGGCGGTGTAGACCGCGTTCGATTTCGGCGCGGTGGCGAGATAGACGACGGCCTGCGCGATCGCGAGCTCGCCCTCGGGATGGCCAAGGAAGTCGAAGGCGTCCTTGGCGGCATTGGCGATGACGAGCGCCTGCGGGTCGGCAAGGCCGATGTCTTCCACCGCCATGCGCACCACGCGGCGGGCCAGGAACAGCGGGTCCTCGCCGGCGTCCAGCATGCGCGCGAGATAATACAGCGCGGCGTCGGGATCGGAGCCGCGCACCGACTTATGCAGTGCCGAGATCAGGTTGTAATGACCGTCGGCCGACTTGTCGTAGATCGGCGCGCGGCGCTGCAGGATGTCCTGCAACTGCGCGGCATTGAATATCTCGTCCGCCCGCGCCGAACGCCAGACCTCTTCGGCGAGCGTCAGCGAGGCCCTTCCATCGCCGTCGGCCATGCGCACAAGCACCGCCCTCGCCTCGGCATCGAGCGGCAGCTTCTTGCCCTCGACCGCCTCGGCATGCGCGAACAGCTTTTCGATCGCGGCCGCATCGAGCGAGCGAAATACCAGCACGCGCGCACGGGACAGAAGCGCGGCGTTGAGCTCGAAGGACGGGTTCTCGGTGGTGGCGCCGATCATCACCACCGTGCCGTCCTCCATCACGGGCAGAAACGAATCCTGCTGGGCACGATTGAAGCGATGCACCTCGTCGACGAACAGCAGCGTGCCCTTGCCCATCTCGCGGCGGGCCCGTGCGGCGTCGAACGCCTTCTTCAGGTCCGCAACGCCGGAGAACACCGCGGAGATCTGCTCGAAATGCAGATCGGTGGCATCCGCCAGCAGCCGCGCCACCGTGGTCTTGCCGGTGCCGGGCGGGCCCCAGAACACCAGCGAGCCGAGCGTGCGCGTCTCCAGCATGCGCGTCAGCGCGCCGTCGGGGCCGAGGATGTGATCCTGGCCGACGACCTCCGACAGCGCGCGCGGGCGCAGCCGGTCCGGCAGCGGATGCGGTGCCTCGTGGTCGAGCCCCGCCGCGGCAAAGAGGGTCGGCGTGTCCTGTGGTCGCTTCGGACTCATCCGCCCAGCGTGACGTTGATCTGCTGGCCGCCGCGCACCACCGTGATGCGCCAGATCCGCGGCCGCTCGCTCGCGGCCTTTTCGAGGTCGCCGGTCTTGCTGATCTTCTGGTTGTTGACCGCCAGGATGATGTCGCCCTTCTGGAAGCCGACACTCGCAGCCGCGCTGTCGCCGCCGAGATCGGTGACCACGACACCTTCGGTGTCGGCGTCCAGATGCAGCTCGTCGGCCACCGCCGCCGTGATGGTCGAGACCTTGGCGCCCTGGAACGGCGAACGCGCGGTGATGACGAGCTCGTTGCGGCCCGTATCGGGCGCGGTCTCCAGCGCCACACTCAGCTTGAGCGGCTTGCCGCCGCGCTGCACGTCGATCTGCGCGGTACCGCCGAGCGGACGGGTGGCGAAGCGGTAGTCGAAGGCGTTTGGATCGTCCACGCTCTGGCCATCGATCCCGGTGATGAGGTCGGAGGATTTCAGACCGGCCTTCGCCGCCGGGCCGCTCGCGACCACGCTCGCGACCAGCGCGCCGGTCGGCGAGCGCAGGCCGAGGCTCTCGGCGATCTCGGGCGTCACCGCCTGCAGCTTGGCCCCCAGCCACGGCCGCTTCACCGCCTTGCCGCCGCTCTTGGCGGAGGCGACGACGACGCGCACCATGTTTGACGGGATCGCAAAGCCGATGCCCTGCGAGCCGCCGGAGCGCGAATAGATCGCGGTGTTGATGCCGGCGAGCCGCCCGTTCATGTCGACCAGCGCGCCGCCGGAATTGCCGGGGTTGATCGCCGCATCGGTCTGGATGAAGAACTGGTAGTCGGTGATGCCGACCTGCGTGCGCGCCAGCGCCGAGATGATGCCGTGGGTCACGGTCTGGCCGACGCCGAAGGGGTTGCCGATCGCCATCACGACGTCGCCTACCATCAGCTCGTCCGAATTGGTGAATTCGAGCGCGGGAAACTTCTCCTTGGTGTCCTTCAGGCGCAGCACCGCCAGATCACTGCGGGAATCCTTCAGCACGATCTCGGCCTCGAACTCGCGCTTGTCCGACAGCGACACCTTCACCTGGTCGGCGCCCTCGATGACATGGACGTTGGTGACGACGAGTCCGGTCGCATCGACGATGACGCCCGAGCCGAGCGAGCGCTGCACCTGCTCCGGCTGCTGGCCCGGCACGCCGAAGAAGCGGCGGAAGATCGGGTCGTCGAGCAGCGGATTGCGGTTCTGCACTACCTTGGCGGCATAGACGTTGACGACCGCCGGCTGCACCCGCTGCACGATCGGCGCATAGGACAGCCGCAGCTCGGCCTGCGAGGACGGGACGCGGCGGTCCTGTGCGGCGACCGGATTGAAGTGGGCTGAAAACGCTATGCACAATGCCGTGATGATAGCTGCGGGACGGATCGATCGAAACATTCCTACCTCTCGGAAAAGACGCCGGAATATAGGCGCGTTCGCTGGGCAATAGAAGGGCGGCGGGCGGCAATATTGCCCCTTCGGGTGTGTCCCGCCTGCAAGCCCCGCGTGCGAAATGACAACCCGCCTGCGGTGGTGGATTGGCATGATGCACGTCATCCAGCATGCTACCCGGTGGCGGATTCGGTTGCGACGAAATTACATCAGTAGGAACCCGCGCAACCGGGGCGCGCCGTCGCGGGGCAGTCATCGACCATTCCTAGGCTCTCCGCCTGCGACTTGGGGAAGTTCGTCAACCGATGGAGTGATGACGTGAGCAAAACAAGAATTGCAGCCGCGGCGATTGGGCTCGCCGGTGCGCTGGCGGCCTCGCAGGCCCAGGCCCAATCGGCCAGCAGCAGCGAACAGGAGATCGCGCTGCTGAAGCAGCAGCTGAAGATGCTGGAGCAGAAGCTCGACAAGCTCCAGAGCCAGACCGCGGCGAACACCGCTGCCACGGCGAAGGCAAGGGCCGAGGCCAAAGCCGAAGCGAAGGCCGAGGCACGCTCGGAGGCGAAGGCGGTCGTCGCCAATGCCAATGCGGCGGTCCCGCTCAAGACTCCGCCGCCTGTGTCCGGTGCCGTGGTGACGATGCCGAACAACCGGCCGACCATCTGCACCGCCGACGGGGCGAACTGCGTCGCCATCACGAGCCGCGTGCATTGGGACGTCGGCGGCTACGATTTCCGCCCCAACACGGCGGCGACTGTGCCGCAAAAGCTCGACAGCGGCGAAAACGTGCGTCGCGCCCGCATCGGTGTCGTCGGCAAATTCCTCGAAGACTGGAATTTCGCGCTGATCTACGATTTCGGCGGCTCGTCGGACGGATTTGGCGGCACGGGAGCCGCCGGCGCAACCCCTGTCGGCTTCCTGCCCGGCGGCGGCACATCCGGCATCGAAAACGCGTTTGTGAGCTACACGGGACTGAAGCCGTTCGGCGGCAAGATGGCGATCGAGGCCGGCATCATGGATATCGCCTGGACCCTGGATGAATCCACGAGCTCCAACGACATCGCCTTCATGGAGCGCGCCTCGGTCGGCATCATCGCGCAAAACATCGCCGCCGGCGATTTTCGTTCTGCCGCCGGTGCCCGCTGGTACAACGACGTGTTCTACGCCGGCGCCTACGTGACCGGCCCGACGACAGGTGCCATTCACTCCGCCTCGACCGCTTCGCCTCCCGGGACCACCGAGCAATACGGCGCGACCGCCCGCGTTGCGGGCCAGGTCGTGAGCGGCAACGACTACTCGGTACATCTCGGCGCCGACGCCGAGTGGCTGATCCAGCCACCGCGCAATCTGATCGCGAACACGCAAACGCTCACGCTCAGCGATCGTCCCGAGCTGCGCATCGATCCCACGTCGCTGATCTCGACCGGAGCGATTGCAAATGTGTCGGGCGCGCAGGTCTATGGCGTGGAAGCCGCGGCCACCTATGGACCGCTGTGGGTCCAGGGCGAATACTACTGGTTCAACATCGATCGCGATGCGAACACCGCGGTGGCGCCCGTCGGTACGTCGAGCCTGAAATTCCAGGGCGGCTACGCACAGGCGGCCTATGTCCTGACCGGTGAATCGCGCAAGTACAATCCGGCCAGTGCGGCCTATGGCGGCGTCAAGCCGAACAATCCGTTCTCGATCAACGGCGGCGGCTGGGGGGCCTGGGAGATCGCCGGTCGCTACTCGACCGTGGATCTGAACGATCAGCTGGCGACCGCCGCCGGCATCGCTGGCGGGCGGCAGACCATCTACACGCTGGCGCTCAACTGGTACGTCAACGGCAATGTGCGCTTCATGCTCGACTATCTGCATGGCACGGTGTCGAAGCAGGCCTCGGCGGTGTCGGCTGCGGACACTGGCTCGAAGTTCGACGCGGTCGCGCTGCGCACGCAGTTTGCGTTCTGATCCTCGCTGTCGTCCCGGGGCGCGCGCCAGCGCGAACCCGGGACCCATAGCCACAAGCTGGAGTTTGGCGAGAACTCCGAGTTGCCGGCTCGCGCCAAAACTTCTCCCTGGGGTTACGGGTCCCCGCTTTCGCGGACACCGAGGGTGCCGCAACAACTTCGCAGCAAAATCACGCCGCCCGCTTCGGCTTCTTCGCGACCACCGGTGGCGGCGCGCAGGACAGCCGCTGCTGGTGGCTCTCGCCCCACGCCTTCAGGATGTCGATCACCGGCTTGAGGCTCTCCCCTAGCTCGGAGAGGCAATATTCCACGCGCGGCGGCACCTCGGCATAGACCTTGCGGATGACGAGCGTGTCCTCCTCCAGCGCGCGAAGCTGCTTGGTCAGCATGCGCTGGGTGATGCCGGGCATCCGGCGGCGCAACTCGCCGAAGCGCTGGGTGCCGCTTTGCAGGTGATAGAGGATCACGCCCTTCCATTTGCCGTCGATCAGGTCCAGCGTCGCCTCGACCGAGCAGCCGGGACGACGGGCAAAGTCGCGCCGTTTCATGCGTATTTTCCCAATAGTATCCAAACAGGGACTATATCCCCGAATTTACAGTACTTGCCAAATGGAGGCCAGCAGGACAGTTAGCAGGCCAGGCGCACGCCACAAGCTGCGCGCCAACTGATGGAGACAAGCCATGAAGGCCGTCGGCTACAAAAAGTCGCTTCCGATCGAGGACGCGGATTCACTGATCGATTTCGAGACCGCAAAGCCGGAGCCCAAGGGACGCGACATCCGAGTCGCCGTGAAGGCGATCTCGGCCAATCCGGTCGATTACAAGGTGCGCAAGCGCGCCGCCCCGCCGGAAGGCGAGACGAAGATCCTGGGCTACGACGCAGCCGGCGTGGTCGACGCCGTCGGGCCCGAGGTCACGCTGTTCAAACCGGGTGACGAGGTGTTCTACGCGGGCTCGATCCTGCGCCAGGGCACCAATGCCGAATTCCATCTGGTCGACGAGCGCATCGTCGGCAACAAGCCGAAGAGCCTGTCGTTCGCGCAGGCCGCCGCGCTTCCCCTCACCTCCATCACCGCCTGGGAACTGCTGTTCGACCGCCTCGGCGCGGTGCCCGGCAAGAGCGTCGATCCGCGCACGCTCTTGATCACGGGCGGCGCCGGCGGCGTCGGCTCGATCCTGATCCAGCTTACGCGCCGCCTCACCGGCCTCACGGTGCTCGCCACCGCGACACGGCCGGAGTCGCAGAAATGGTGCCTGGATCTCGGCGCGCATGCGGTGATCGATCACGGCAAGCCGATGAAGGAGCAGGTCGAGAGCTTGAGGCTACCGCCGGTCGCGCTGGTGGCGAGCCTCACCTATACCGACCAGCACTACAAGAGCATCGCCGAATTCATGGCGCCGCAGGGCCGGTTCGGCCTGATCGACGATCCCCCGGAGTTCACCATGAGCACCTTCAAGGGCAAGGCGATCTCGGTGCACTGGGAATCGATGTTCACGCGCTCCTCGTTCCAGACATCAGACATGATCGCTCAGCATCATCTGCTGAACGACGTCGCCGACCTCATCGACAAGGGCGTGCTGCGCACCACGCTCGACCAGACCTTTGGCACGATCAATGCGACCAACCTCAAGCGTGCGCACGCGCTGCTCGAGAGCGGCAAGTCGCGCGGCAAGATCGTGCTGGAGGGGTGGTAGACGCCGCATGCTCCGTCATGCCCGGCTTGTCCCGGGCATCCACGGACGCTGTCGCCTTCGGTGACACGTGGATGGCCGGGACAAGCCCGGCCATGACGAATGCTGTTACGGCACCGCGCCCTCGACGAACAGCAGCCGCCGCTCCAAGGCACCGGCGCGGATCTTCAGGGCCTCGGCATATTCCGGCGAGGCGTACCACTCCTTCAGCCTCGCCATCGAGTCGAATTCGACGATGACGATGGCCTTCGGCGGAAGATTGCCTTCCGCAAGCTCGGCCTTGCCGCCGCGAACGAGATAACGTCCGCCGTACTGCGCGATCGTCTTCGCGGCGAGCGTGCGATAGGCTTCGAATCCGTCGAGATCGCGCATCTCGACTTCGGAGATCACATAAGCGGTCATCCGCGTTGCCCTATTGTTTTGAGCATGATCTTGTCGGAAAACCGCTGCGCACTTTTCCGGATCATGCTCTAGGCGATCGTATTGACGATGCCGCCTTCCGCGCGCAGCGCGGCGCCGTTGGTCGCGGAGGCTTCCTTCGACGCGACGTAAACAACCATGTTCGCGATCTCATCGACGCTGGCAAACCGCTGGATCAGCGAGCTCGGGCGATGCTGCCTGACGAAGTTGGCGGCGGCCTCGTCCACCGACTGGCCGTTCTGCTTCGCAAGGTCCTTCACAAAAGTCTCGACACCCTCCGACATGGTCGGACCCGGCAGCACGGAATTGACGGTGACGCCGGTGCCGCGGGTGAGCTGCGCGAGGCCGCGCGCGACCGAGAGCTGGGCCGTCTTGGTCATGCCGTAATGGATCATCTCGACGGGAATGTTGAGCCCGGATTCCGAGGAGATGAAGACGATGCGGCCCCAGTTGCGCTTGAGCATGCCCTTCATGTAGGCGCGCGACAGCCGCACGCCGCTCATGACGTTGACCTCGAAGAAGCGGTTCCAATCCTCGTCCGGGATGTCGAAAAAGTCCTTCGGCTCGAAGATGCCGGCATTGTTGATAAGGATGTCGACCTCGGGAAGCGCCGCGACGAGGCCCTTGCAGCCCGACGCGGTCGAGACGTCGGCGGCGATGCCGCGCACCTTGGCGCCGCTCCCTTCGAGCTTGCGCACGGCCGCATCGACCTTGTCCTGGCCGCGGCCGTTGACCACGACGCTGGCGCCGGAAGCGGCAAGGCCCTTTGCGATGGCGTGGCCGATGCCGGCGGTCGAGCCGGTCACGAGGGCGGTCTTTCCGGACAGGTCGATCTTCATGCGTCGTCTCCATTGCTGTTGGTGCGGATATCGTGCGCAGCACAAGCGGATGCAATCATCCCTCACCGACGCGTGAGGATCGGTCGCCACAACGGCAGCGCCAAATCGTGGGCACGGCGCGCGACGAGCGCGCGCCCTTTGCCCACCCTACGCCACCTATTTCTTCGGCGGCAGCGTTCTGACAAACGCGACGATGGCATCGAGATCCTGTGACGTCATGCTGGCATAGGCAGCATACGCCATCGGCGGCTTGAGCTTGCGACCGTCACGCGCGATGCCTTGCGCAATCGCACGTTTGATTTCGTCGTCGCTCCAGCTGCCGAGACCGGCCACGGGATCCGCGGTGATGTTGGGAGAGACGGATTCACCCCACGGCCCCCTGAAGGTGCGGCCGCCCTTGCCGCTCGCCGCAGTGAAATCGTGCACGGCGGACGGGCCTTCCGGCGTGTGGCATTCGAGGCAATGGGCGATGGTCAGGAGATAGCGGCCGCGCGCGAGCTTGTCTGAGAGTTCCTGCTCGCTCGCCTGTTTGCCGGCATAGGTCGGCACTTCCGGCTTCAGCGCGATCCTGTATTCCGGCGCCGGCGTCTCGTGCCGCAGCGGCGGCACGGAGCGCAAGTAAGCCGCGAGTGCGTCGAGATCGCGGACCGTGAGCACGGTGTAGAACTCGGTCGGCATGATCGGCGCAGCCTTGGTTCCGTTCGGCTTGATGCCGCTCACGAGAAACCGCTTCAGCTCGGCATCGCTCCAATTGCCGATGCCGGTGTCCTTGTCCGGCGTGATGTTGGAGCCAGTGACCTTGAAGGCCGGCTCGTCGAACGTCTGACCGCCCGAGAGCGCGCGCGAAAGATCAAGCCCTTGCGGGCCGCGCGGCGTGTGGCAGTTGTGGCAGACCATGACGCTGTTGACGAGATAGGCGCCCCGCTCGACCAGCGTCTCGCCCATGGCCGGCGACATCAGCAGCGCAAGCGCAATGGCAATCGCAGTTCTCATGGAATCCCCCAAACGAAATCAATTCTGCAAAATCATCGTGCGCAGCATGAGAAATCGCTGCGCCATACAAAAAAGCGGCGCCCAGGGGCGCCGCTTTCTGAAACTTCCATACCGGTCGGCTTACGCCGCCTCGGCTTCCTTCTCCTGCACCGGACCGGAGTCCTGGCCCTTGGCGTCGACGTCGCGATCGACGAACTCGATCACGGCCATCGCAGCGTTGTCGCCGTAGCGGAAGCCGGCCTTGATGATGCGGGTGTAGCCGCCCTGGCGGTCCTTGTAGCGGGTCGCCAGCGTGTCGAAGAGCTTCTTGACCATGTCGACGTCGCGCAGCTCGGAGATCGCCTGGCGGCGCAGCGACAGGCCGCCCTTCTTGCCGAGGGTGACGAGCTTCTCGACGATCGGGCGAAGCTCCTTGGCCTTCGGCAGCGTGGTGACGATCTGCTCGTGCTTGATCAGCGCGGCCGCCATGTTGGCGAACATCGCCTTGCGGTGCTCGGCCGTGCGGTTGAGCTTCCGATGAACCTTGCCGTGACGCATGTGAGTAGTCCTTACGTTAAAACTGCCGCGACGGTTCGTCGGACATGTTGCTCAGGTGGGCTGCCTGCGTTCGCCCTGGGTGGTGAATAGCGAATGGCGAGTAGCGAATAGATTCCTATTCGCCATTCGCCACTCCCAATTCGCTTAGTAATGATCCTCGAAGCGCTTGGCGAGCTCGTCGATGTTCTCCGGCGGCCAGCCCGGCACTTCCATGCCGAGGTGCAGACCCATCTGGGCCAGCACTTCCTTGATCTCGTTCAGCGACTTGCGGCCGAAGTTCGGAGTGCGGAGCATTTCGGCTTCCGACTTCTGCACGAGGTCGCCGATGTAGACGATGTTGTCGTTCTTCAGGCAGTTGGCCGAACGCACCGACAGCTCGAGCTCGTCCACCTTCTTGAGGAAGGCCGGGTTGAAGGCGAGGTCCGGGATGATCTCCTGGGCGACTTCCTTGCGCGGCTCTTCGAAGTTGACGAACACGTTGAGCTGATCCTGCAGGATGCGCGCGGCGTAAGCCACCGAGTCATCCGGCGAGATCGCGCCGTTGGTCTCGATCGTCATGGTCAGCTTGTCGTAGTCGAGGATCTGGCCCTCGCGGGTGTTCTCGACCTTGTAGGAGACCTTGCGAACCGGCGAGTACAGGCTGTCGACCGGGATCAGGCCGATCGGCGCGTCCTCGGGACGGTTGCGCTCGGCGGGCACGTAGCCCTTGCCGGTCGAGACCGTGAACTCCATGCGGATCTCGGCGCCCTCGTCGAGGGTGCAGATCTGCAGGTCCGGGTTGAGCACGGTGACATCGCCGACGGTCTGGATGTCGCCGGCGGTGACGACGCCCGGGCCCTGCTTCTTCACGACCATGCGCTTGGGGCCTTCGCCCTGCATCTTGATCGAGATGTCCTTGATGTTCAGCACGATGTCGGTGACGTCCTCACGAACGCCAGCGATCGAGGAGAACTCGTGCAGCACGCCGTCGATGTGCACCGACTGCACCGCCGCGCCCTGGAGCGAGGACAGCAGGATGCGGCGCAGCGCGTTGCCGAGGGTCTGGCCGAAGCCGCGCTCGAGCGGCTCGGCGACGATGGTCGCGAAACGCGTGGGGTCACTGCCGGGCGTGACCTGGAGCTTGTTCGGCCGAATCAGTTCTTGCCAATTTTTCTGGATCGTCACTGTTTCACCCATACAGGCCAGTCGAACTGCCGTTGCAGACACTGGCGTTGGAGAAAGGCCGCAGGCTACACCCGCGGCTTCGTACAAAAGTCATTGCGGGCGCCGATGCACCCGCAACTTGGTATCAAACGCGCCGACGCTTGCGGGGACGGCAACCGTTGTGCGGGATGGTGGTCACGTCACGGATCGAGGTGACGGTGAAGCCCGCGGCCTGCAGTGCACGGAGCGCCGACTCGCGGCCCGAACCGGGACCGGCGACTTCGACTTCCAGCGTGCGCATGCCGTGCTCCTGCGCCTTCTTGGACACGTCCTCGGCGGCCACCTGCGCGGCGTACGGAGTCGACTTGCGCGAGCCCTTGAAGCCCATCGTACCGGCGGAGGACCAGGCAATCGTGTTGCCCTGCGCGTCGGTGATGGTGATGGTCGTGTTGTTGAACGACGAGTTCACATGCGCAACGCCGGAGGCGATGTTCTTGCGCTCACGACGGCGAACGCGGGTGGCTTCCTTGCCCATTGATGACCTTTCCTGGAGATCTCAAACGCCGCCGTAATGCCAGCGGCTACACCTGTGGAACGAAAAGCGCGTGGCGAACGGGTGTCCCCTTTCGCCACACGCCGCGATTGGATTCGAAAACTTACTTCTTCTTGCCGGCGATGGCCTTGGCCGGACCCTTGCGCGTACGCGCATTGGTGTGGGTCCGCTGACCGCGCACCGGCAGACCGCGACGATGACGCAGGCCGCGATAGCAGCCGAGGTCCATCAGACGCTTGATGTTGATGCCGACCTCACGACGCAGATCGCCCTCGACAAGATAGTCGCGGTCGATCACTTCGCGGATCTGGAGCACTTCGGCATCGCTGAGCTGATTGACGCGACGATCCGAGGGGATCTTCACCTTCTCGATGATGTCACCGGCGATCTTCGGGCCGATGCCATGGATGTACTGAAGCGCGATTAGCACGCGCTTGTTGGTGGGAATGTTCACGCCGGCAATACGGGCCACGGCCTTCTCTCCTGTTGCCGATCCCTCGTCAGGGACCAGGCTTTAAGTGCTTGCTTTCTCGGGCAGGTGTTCACAAACGCGAACACGACGCCCACCCCCGGTCTTCCTGGGGCCCGGCATCGTCTGAAACTATCCGACTTGGATGCGGGGCTTATTAGGGGATTCCAGGGGCTTTCGTCAACCGCTGCTAGCGCTTGGCTCGCTTTTTCGTGACCTTTTTTGGTCCCTTCTTCGAACCTTTTTTGACGGCTGCTTTGGCGGTCTTTTTGACCGTTTTCTTGGCTGTCTTCTTGGCGCCCTTCTTGGCCGCCTTTTTGGCGGTTTTGGCCGATTTGGCGGCCTTTTTAGCCGCTTTGGCCGGCTTTTTGGCCGCTTTCTTCCCCGCAGTCTTAGCCGCCTTCTTGGGTCCCTTGGCCTTCTTGGCCGGGCCTGTCTTGGCCGCGCTGCGGGCATGGGACTTCGGTTCCACCGCCCCGAGCGCCAGCAGCTGGCGGTGGATGGCACGGGTGACCTCGTCGATGGCCATCATGCCGTCGATGGTCGAGAGCTTCCGCCGCTCGGAATAATAGTGAATCAGCGGCTCCGTCTGGCTGCGGTAGCTGGCCAGGCGCTTGGTCAGAACCTCCGGGGTATCGTCGACCCGGACCTCCTCCCCGCGCTCCCGCATCTGGGCGACGCGGGTCTCGACACGACTCAGCAGCGCGCTCTCGTTGACACGGAGCTCGATCACGGCGTCGAGCTTGAGATGCTTGTGCTTCAAGAGATCGTCCAGCGCCTCGGCCTGCGGCACGGTGCGCGGGAAGCCGTCCAGGATGAATCCGTTCTTGGCGTCCGGCTGGTCGATGCGATCGGAGATGATTCCGACCACGACGTCGTCGGGGACGAGGCCGCCACCGGCCATAATCTCCTTGGCCTTCAGCCCGACCGGCGTACCAGCCGCCACGGCCGCGCGCAGCATCTCGCCGGTCGAGAGCTGGACGATGCCATAGCGCTGCACCAAGAGCTGCGCCTGGGTCCCCTTGCCCGACCCCGGCGGTCCCAGAAGTATAATTCTCATCGGCGTACGCCCCCCCGGATTGGTGAGCGATACGTCGCGCACCCGTGTTTGAAAGTTCGATAACAGTGCAAACCATAATCGGCGCCGCACCGCTACCCATATCATAGGGGAGCGAATGGCCGGACGCCAAGAAGGCCTTTGAAATCAGTGATTGTGGCGCGGTGAGAGCAGCTCTGCCGATGCGACCGAACGTCCGGCTGGTCGTCTCCGCGGACGCTGCGCGTTGCTCGCGCAGCGAATCGGCGGCGCTGTTGCGCCGCCTTCGCAGGACACAGCGCTCAGCGGCGGCGGCCGCGCAGCTTCGACTTGCGGATCAGGCCTTCGTACTGATGGGCCAGCAGATAGCCCTGCACCTGCGCCACCGTATCCATGGTGACGCTGACGACGATCAGCAGCGAGGTGCCGCCGAAGTAGAACGGCACCGAGGCGTAGGAGATCAGGATCTCCGGGATCAAGCAGACGATCGCGAGATAGATCGCACCCAGCACGGTGATGCGCGACAGCACGTAGTCGATATATTCCGCGGTGCGCTCGCCCGGACGGATGCCCGGGATGAAGCCGCCATGCTTCTTCAGATTGTCCGCGGTCTCGGTCGGGTTGAACACGATAGCGGTGTAGAAGAACGCGAAGAACACGATCAGCGCGAGATAGAGCACAAGGAACAGCGGACGGCCGTGGCCGAGCTGGGTGGTGATCCACTGGAACCATTCCGGCCCGCTGCCGGCATTGAAGTTCGCGACCGTGGTCGGCAGCAGCAGCAGCGATGAGGCGAAGATCGGCGGGATCACGCCCGAGGTGTTGAGCTTGAGCGGCAGATGCGAGGACTGGCCCTCGAACATCTTGTTGCCGACCTGGCGCTTCGGATACTGGATCAGCAACCGGCGCTGGGCGCGCTCCATGAACACGATGAAGGCGATCACGGCGACGGCCATGATGATGACGACCAGGATCAGGCCGGTCGACATCGCGCCCTGACGGCCGAGCTCGAGCATGTTGGCGAGCGCCGCGGGCAGCTCGGCGACGATGCCGGAGAGAATGATCAGGGAGATGCCGTTGCCGATGCCGCGCGAGGTGATCTGCTCGCCCAGCCACATCAGGAACATGGTGCCGCCGGTCAGCGTGATCGCGGTCGACAGGCGGAAGAACATGCCGGGGTCGCTGACGACGTTGCCGGCGCCTTCGAGGCCCACCGCGATGCCGTAGGACTGGAACGCGGCCAGGATCACCGTCAGGTAGCGGGTGTACTGGTTCAGCGTCTTGCGGCCCGCCTCACCCTCCTTCTTCAGCGCCTCGAGCTGCGGCGAGACGGTGGTGAGGAGCTGGATGATGATCGAGGCCGAGATGTACGGCATGATGTTCAGCGCGAAGATCGCCATGCGGTGGATGCCGCCGCCGGCGAACATGTTGAACATGCCGAGGATGCCGCCCGCCTGGGACCTGAACACCTGCTCCCAGATGTTGGGATCGATGCCCGGCAGCGGGATGTAGGTTCCGAGCCGATAAACGAGCAGCGCACCCAGGGTGAACCAGATGCGCTTCTTCAGTTCGTCGGCCTTGGCGAACGCGCCGAAATTGAGATTGGCTGCCAGTTGTTCCGCTGCAGAGACCATCTTGGACTTTCTCCCGCCGCCTGTTGCGCCGTCATGCCCGCGGCCGGGCTACATTAGAGCGGAAACCGGACATTATCTGGGGCTCGGCTTCGATAAGTCCATCGTCCCGCGTGCGTAAAGGCCCGCGAGGCGCGGGCCAATGACGCAGTTGTTACGCCGCCTCGCCTTCTTCCTTGGCAGGGGCGAGGATCTTCACCGAGCCGCCGGCCTTCTCCACCGCCGCGATCGCGGTCTTGGTGGCGCCATGCACTTCGATGTTGAGCTTGGACTTGAGCTCGCCACGGCCGAGCAGCCGCAGGCCGGCCTTGGCGCGGCGCAGCACGCCGCCCTTCACCAGGGCCTCGACGTTCACGACGCTGCCGGCGTCGATCTTCTTCGCATCAACCGCTTCCTGGAGCCGGTCGAGATTGATCTCGGCGAACTCGACGCGGAAGATGTTGTTGAAGCCGCGCTTGGGCAGACGGCGATGCATCGGCATCTGGCCGCCTTCGAAACCCTTGATGCGCACGCCCGAACGCGCGGTCTGGCCCTTGCCGCCGCGGCCGGACTGCTTGCCCTTGCCCGAACCGATGCCGCGGCCGACGCGCATGCGCTTCTTGCGCGAGCCGGCGTTGTCGGCGATATCGCTGAGCTTCATCGCCCTTCTCCTTGTGTCTTGCGCATGATCGTCACCGAAGACCGGCACCCGGTTTCGGGATCATGCGCCCTGCTTACTTCTCGTCGACGATGCGGACGAGATGGTGAACCTTGTCGATCATGCCGCGCACCGCCGGGGTATCCGGCAGTTCGCTGGTGCGGCCGATCTTGTTGAGCTTGAGCCCGATCAGGGTCGACCGCTGCGAGTGATGGCGGCGGATCGCGCTGCCGGTCTGCTCGAGCTTGATCGTCTTGCTGGACTTAGCGGCGTCCTTGGCCATGGGAGTCTACTCCGAAAGCTTCCGTTAGTCGGCAGCCGCCTCGGCATCGCCGCCGATACGGCGGGACTGCAGAGTGGACACCTTGATGTTGCGGCGGGCTGCGACCGAACGCGGCGAATCCTGATGCTTCAGCGCGTCGAAGGTCGCGCGAACCATGTTGTACGGGTTCGACGAGCCGATCGACTTCGCCACCACGTCCTGGACGCCGAGCGTCTCGAACACGGCGCGCATCGGGCCGCCGGCGATGATGCCGGTACCGGCGGGAGCGGCACGCAGGTAGACACGGCCCGCGCCATGACGGCCGGCGATGTCGTGATGGAGCGTGCGGCCCTCGCGCAGCGAGACCCGGGTCAGATTGCGCTTGGCGGATTCAGTCGCCTTGCGGATCGCCTCGGGCACTTCGCGCGCCTTGCCGTGACCGAAGCCGGCGCGGCCCTTCTGGTCGCCGATCACGACCAGCGCTGCGAAACCGAAGCGCTTGCCGCCCTTGACGACCTTGGCCACGCGGTTGATGTGGACCAGCTTGTCGACGAACTCGCTGTCGCGCTCCTCGCGCTCCTTGCGTTCACGTCCGCCGCCGCGTTGATCGCGTCCACCACGTTGTTCGCGTTCTGCCATTTTTCCAATCCTTCAGAGGCTTACGCCTCAATCCTCAAATTCCGTTAGAAGCTCAGCCCGCTCTCACGCGCGGCGTCGGCGAGAGCCTTGACGCGGCCGTGATAGAGGTAGCTGCCGCGATCGAACACGACTTCCTTGACGCCCTTCTCGGCGGCGCGCTCGGCCAGCAGCTTGCCGACCGCCTTCGCCGCATCGATGTCGGCGCCGGTCTTGCCGCCGTCGCGCATCGACTTCTCGAGCGAGGAGGCAGAGGCCAGCGTCTCGCCCTTCAGGTCGTCGATGACCTGGGCGTAGATGTGCTTGGACGAGCGGAACACCGACAGACGCGGACGGCCGCCACCGGAGCGGCGCAGCTTCAGCCGCACACTCCGCTTGCGCCGGGCATTCGTAACCTTGGCTTTGGACATGACCGGCTCCGTTACTTCTTCTTGCCTTCCTTGCGGAAGATGAATTCGCCAACATACTTCACGCCCTTGCCCTTGTAGGGCTCCGGCGGACGGTAGGCGCGGATCTCGGCCGCGACCTGGCCGACGCGCTGGACGTCGCTGCCGGTGACCGTGATCTCGGTGGGCTTCGGCACGGTGATCGTGATCCCTTCCGGGATCGGATAGATCACGTCGTGGCTGTAGCCGAGCGCGAGCTGCAGGTTCTTGCCCTGCATCGCGGCGCGGTAACCGACGCCGGTGATCTCGAGCTTCTTCTCGAAGCCCTTGGTGACGCCTTCGACCAGATTCGCGACCTGGGCGCGAGCGGTGCCGTAGAGCGCGCGGGCGCGGTTGGTCTCGGCGCGAGGCTTGACCTTGATCTGGCCGCTCTCGAGCTTCACCTCGACGTCGTCATGGACGACGAACTGAAGCTGGCCCTTCGGCCCCTTCATCTTGACGGTCTGCCCGTCAACGGTCGCGGTCACACCCGACGGAACCGCCACAGGCCTTTTGCCAACTCGTGACATGGATCAAAAATCCTTCTCAGAACACCGTGAAGAGGACTTCACCGCCCACATTCGCGTCGCGCGCGCTGTGGTCGGCCATGATCCCCTTCGGCGTCGACAACACCGAAATGCCGAGCCCGTTGTTGACCCGCGGCAGGTTCTTCACCGAGGCGTAGACGCGACGCCCGGGCTTGGAGACACGTTCGATCTCGCGGATGACGGGCTCGCCGTCGAAATACTTCAGCTCGATCTCGATCTCGCTGCGGCCCGAGGAGTGCTCGAGCGTGGCGTAACCGCGGATGTAGCCCTCGGACTTGAGCACCTCGAGCACGTTCTCGCGCATCTTCGAGCCGGGCGTCGAGACCTTGGTCTTCGAGCGCATCTGCGCGTTGCGGATGCGGGTGATCAGATCGCTGATTGGATCGTGCGTAGACATCTAAACGACCCTCCTTACCAGCTCGACTTCACGAGGCCCGGGACCATGCCCTTGGAGCCAAGTTCGCGCAGCGCGATACGGGACAGCTTGTTCTTGCGATAGTTCGAGCGCGGGCGGCCCGACAGCTCGCAGCGCAGGCGAATGCGGGTCGCCGACGAGTTGCGCGGCATTTCCGCCAGCTTCAACGTCGCCGCGAAACGCTCTTCCATCGGCAGCTTCTTGTCGGCGATGATCGCCTTCAACCGCTCGCGCTTGGCGGCGGCGTTCTTCACCATCCGCTTGCGCCGGTTGTTCTTCTCGACTGAACTCTTCTTTGCCATGCTTGGCTCCTGGGTATCCGCGTTTGAGAGGCTTTAGGTCAGCGTCTCACTGCCGGAACGGGAAATTGAAAGCGGTCAACAAGGCCCTCGCCTCTTCGTCGGTCTTGGCCGTGGTGCAGACGGTGATGTCCATACCGCGGGCTTCCGTGACCTTGTCGAAGTCGATCTCGGGGAAAATGATGTGCTCCTTGATGCCGAGCGAGTAGTTGCCGCGGCCGTCAAAGCTCTTCGGGTTCAGGCCGCGGAAGTCGCGGACGCGCGGCAGCGCGACCGTCACCAGGCGATCGATGAACTCGTACATGCGGGCCTTGCGCAGCGTGACCTTGCAGCCGATCGGCTGGTTCTCACGCAGCTTGAAGGTCGCGATCGCAATACGCGAATAGGTCACGATCGCCTTCTGGCCGGCGATCTGGGTCAGCTCGGCGGCGGCGGTCTCGGCCTTCTTGCGGTCGTTGACGGAATCGCCAACGCCCATGTTCAGCACGACCTTGTCCAGGCGCGGAACCTGCATCACGTTCTCATAACCGAACTTCTCGGTCAGGGCCGTGCGGATCTTCGCATCGTATTCCGCGCGCAGGCGCGGGGTGTAAGCGGCCTCAGCCATCGATCTCAGCTCCCGAGCTCTTGGCGATGCGGACCTTCTTGCCGTCCGCCAGAATCTTGAATCCGACGCGGGTCGGCTTTCCGTCCTTGCCGACATACGCGATGTTGGACAGTTGGATCGGCGCCTCTTTCGAGATGATGCCGCCCTCCTGGGCCTGCGTCTGCTTCTGGTGACGCTTGACCATGTTGACGCCGCGCACCAGCGCGGTGCCGGCGTCGGGACGAACCTCGAACACTTCGCCGGTGCGGCCCTTGTCGCGGCCGGTCAGCACGACGACCTTGTCGCCCTTGCGGATCTTCGCAGCCATCACAGCACCTCCGGCGCGAGCGAGATGATCTTCATGTGGTTCTTGGCGCGCAGCTCGCGCGGCACGGGCCCGAAGATACGGGTGCCGACCGGCTCCGACTGGTTGTTGATCAGCACGGCGGCGTTGCGGTCGAAGCGGATGACCGAACCGTCGGCGCGGCGGATGTCCTTGCGGACGCGCACCACGACGGCCTTCATCACGTCGCCCTTCTTCACCTTGCCACGCGGAATCGCTTCCTTGATCGAGACGACGATGATGTCGCCGATCGTGGCGTAGCGGCGCTTGGAGCCCCCGAGCACCTTGATACACATGACACGGCGTGCGCCAGAATTGTCGGCCACGTCGAGGTTGGTCTGCATCTGAATCATTGATGCACCTCGTCCTCTTTCTAATTGCGCCAGCCCAGCCGGCGCTCAACATTTCCCTGAAGTCAGTCGGCTAAAGCCAACAGATCAGGCGCTTTTCTTGTGCTCGCCCCGGATCACGACCCAGCGCTTCAGCTTCGAAATCGGCTTCGATTCCTCGATCCACACCATGTCGCCCGGCTTGAACTCGTTGCTCTCGTCGTGCGCGTGGTAGTTCTTCGAACGGCGGATCGTCTTCTTGTAGATCGGGTGCGTGAAGCGGCGATCGACGCGCACCACGATGGTCTTGGCCTGCTTGTCGCTGACGACCACGCCCTGCAAAGTACGTTTCGGCATCTTCGTAAGCCTCTTACTTCTTCTTCGCGCGCGTCTGCGCGGCGACGGTCTTGATCCGGGCGATGTCACGGCGAGCCTCGCGCAGGCGCGAGGTGTTCTCGAGCTGCCCGGTGGCGCGCTGGAAGCGCAGGTTGAAGCGCTCCTTCTTCAGGTTCAGGATGGCGTCATCCTGCTGGTCGGGGCTCATCGCGCGGATGTCTTCGATCTTCATCTGTGCCATGGCCATTACTCCGCAATGCGCTCGACGAAGCGCGTCTTGATCGGCAGCTTGGCGGCCGCCAGGGTCAGCGCCTCACGCGCCGTCTGGGTGTTGACGCCGTCGATCTCGAACAGCACCCGGCCCGGCTTGACGCGCGCCACCCACAATTCCGGCGAACCCTTGCCGGAGCCCATGCGGACTTCGGCCGGCTTCTTCGACACCGGAACGTCGGGGAATACGCGGATCCAGACGCGGCCGGCGCGCTTCATGTGGCGGGTCAGCGCGCGGCGAGCGGCTTCGATCTGGCGCGCGGTGACGCGCTCAGGCTCGGTCGCCTTCAGGCCGAACTGGCCGAACGCCAACGTCGCGCCCGAAGACGCAACGCCGTGGATGCGGCCCTTATGCGCCTTCCGGAACTTCGTTTTCTTAGGTTGCATCATGGCTTTAAGCCCTCAAATTCCTGTCTGGCTTTAGGCTGCAGCCGTCTCGCGGCGCTGACGGCCGCCACGATCGCTGCTGCCGCCGGTCTCGCCTTCGGCCATTCTCTTGTCCTGGGCCATCGGATCGTGCTCGAGGATCTCGCCCTTGAAGATCCAGACCTTGACGCCGCAGGTGCCGAAGGTCGTGAACGCGGTCGCAACGCCGTAGTCTATGTCGGCGCGCAGCGTGTGCAGCGGCACGCGGCCTTCGCGGTACCACTCCATGCGCGCGATTTCCGCACCGCCCAGACGACCCGAGCAGTTGATGCGGATGCCTTCCGCGCCGAGACGCATCGCCGACTGCACGGCACGCTTCATGGCGCGGCGGAACGCCACGCGGCGCTCCAGCTGCTGCGCGATCGATTCCGCCACCAGCGTCGCATCGAGCTCCGGCTTGCGGATCTCGACGATGTTGATGACGACGTCGGACGAGGTGATGTCCGCGACCTTCTTGCGCAGCTTGTCGATGTCGGCGCCCTTCTTGCCGATCACCACGCCCGGACGGGCCGAGTGGATGGTGACGCGGCACTTCTTGTGCGGACGCTCGATCACGATGCGGGCGACGGCCGCCTGCTTGAGCTCCTTGTGCAGGATCTCGCGGATCTTGACGTCCTCGTGCAGCAGCTTGCCGTATTCCTGCTTGCCGGCGAACCAGCGGGAATCCCAGGTCCGGTTGATGCCGAGACGCAGACCGATCGGATTGATCTTTTGACCCATCGTTTTCTCCTGCGACCCTTAAGCCGCTGCTGCTTCGGCTTCGACCTGACGAACAATGATCGTCAGCTGCGAAAATGGTTTGTAGACACGGCCCGAGCGGCCACGGCCGCGGGCGGCAAAGCGCTTCATCACGAGGCCGTTGCCGACGAAGGCCTGCGCCACGACGAGATCGTCGACGTCGAGGTCGTGGTTGTTCTCGGCGTTGGCGATCGCCGATTCCAGGCACTTCTTCACGTCAACCGCGATCCGCTTGCGCGAGAACTGCAGGTCGGCGAGCGCCGCGGAAGCCTTCCGGCCGCGAATGAGCTGGGCGACCAGGTTGAGCTTCTGCGGACTCACCCGCAGCATCCGGGCGACCGCCTTGGCCTCGTTGTCGGCGAGGCTCCGTTCGCGCTTAGGTTTGCTCATCGTTTAATCCTCAAGCCTTCTTGGCTTTCTTGTCGCCGGAGTGGCCATGGAAGGTCCGGGTCGGCGAGAACTCGCCGAACTTGTGACCCACCATTTCCTCGTTGACGGCCACCGGCACGTGCTTCTGACCGTTGTAGACGCCGAAGGTCAGGCCGACGAACTGCGGCAGGATCGTCGAGCGACGGCTCCAGATCTTGATGACGTCGTGACGGCCGGACGAACGGGCGGCATCTGCCTTCTTGAGCAGAGAACCCTCGACGAACGGGCCTTTCCAGACTGAACGAACCATGTCCGGCGTTCCTTACTTCTTCCGCTTGTGGCGGCTTAGGAGAATGAATTTGTTGGTCGACTTGTTGGAGCGGGTCTTCTTGCCCTTGGTCGGCTTGCCCCACGGAGTGACCGGGTGGCGGCCGCCCGAGGTACGACCTTCACCACCGCCGTGCGGATGGTCGATCGGGTTCATCGAAACGCCGCGATTATGCGGCTTGCGGCCCAGCCAACGGTTGCGGCCGGCCTTGCCGATCGAGGTGTTCATGTGGTCCGGGTTCGACACCGCGCCGATCGTGCCGCGGCAACGGCCGTGCACCAGGCGCTGCTCGCCCGAGTTCAGACGGATGATGACGTAGTCCTGGTCGCGGCCGACGAGCTGGGCGTAGGTGCCCGCCGAACGGGCGAGCTGGCCACCCTTCCCGATCTTGACCTCGATATTATGGATGATCGTGCCGACCGGCATGTTGCCGAGCGGCATGACGTTGCCCGGCTTCACGTCGACATAGTTGCCGGCGACGATGGTGTCACCCACGGCCAGGCGCTGCGGCGCCAGGATGTAGGCCTGCTCACCGTCCTGATACTTAATCAGCGCGATAAACGCAGTGCGGTTGGGATCGTACTCCAGCCGCTCGACCGTCGCGGGCGCATCGACCTTGTCACGCTTGAAGTCGACGATGCGCAGCGTCTGCTTGTGACCACCGCCGCGGAAACGCACGGTGATGCGACCGGTGTTGTTGCGACCGCCCGAGGACTTCTTGCCCTCGGTGAGCGCCTTCAGCGGCTTGCCCTTGTACAGGGCCGAACGATCGACCATGACCAGCTGGCGCTGGCCCGGCGTCGTGGGATTGAATGTCTTCAGTGCCATCGTCTTACGACCTTACAGACCGGTGGTCACGTCGATCCGATGGCCCTCTTCGAGGGTCACGATCGCGCGCTTGGAGTTCGACTGCGAACCGAGATTGCCGCGGAAGACCTTGGTCTTGCCCTTGCGGACCAGCGTGTTGACGCTCTTGACCTTGACGTCGAACAGCTTCTCGATCGCTTCCTTGATCTGCGGCTTGGTCGCCTTCGCGGCCACCTTGAACAGCACCTTGTTGTGCTCCGAGGCGATCGTGGCCTTTTCGGTCACGACCGGCGACAGGATCACGTCGTAGTGGCGAGGCTCGATGTTCTTGCTCATTTGAAGCGCGCCTCCAGCGCATCGATGGCGGCCTTGGTCAGAACGAGCTTCTGACGGCGCAGGATGTCATAAACGTTGATGCCCTGGATCGGCAGCACGTCCATGTTCGGGATATTGCGGGCCGCGGCGGCAAAGCCGTTGTTGAGCTCGGCGCCATCGATGATCAGCGCGTTGGTCAGCCCGAGGCCCGAGAAGTGACCCAGCAGCGCCTTGGTCTTGGCGGCTTCCAGCGCGGCCTTCTCGATCACGACGAGATCGCCGTCCTTGGCCTTGGCCGAGAGCGCATGCTTGAGCGCGAGCGCGCGGACCTTCTTCGGCAGGTCGGTGGCGTGCGAACGCACCACCGGACCGAAGGCACGGCCACCGCCACGGAACTGCGGCACGCGGGCCGAGCCGTGACGAGCACCGCCGGTGCCCTTCTGCTTGTACATCTTCTTGCCGGTGCGCCAGATCTCGGCGCGGCCCTTGGCCTTGTGCGTGCCGGCCTGGCGCTTGTTGAGCTGCCACTGCACGCAGCGCGCGATGATGTCCTCGCGCGGCTCGAGACCGAAGATGGCGTCGGACAGCTGGACCGAGCCCGCTTCCTTACCTTCGAGGGTGGTGACCTTCAGTTCCATCTCACGCCTCCTGCGCAGCCGGAGCGGCGTCCGCGTCGCCAGCAACCTTGAACTTGCCGGGCTTCGGAGCTTCCTTCGGCAGCGGCTTCTTGACGGCGTCACGCACGCGGATCCAGCCGCCCTTGGAGCCGGGAACGGCGCCTTCGACAAGGATCAGGCCGCGCTCGACGTCGAGCTGAACGACGCGCAGATTGAGCGTGGTGATGCGGTCGACACCCATGTGGCCGGGCATCTTCTTGTTCTTCCAGGTCTTGCCGGGGTCCTGACGACCACCGGTCGAACCGATCGAGCGGTGCGAGATCGACACACCGTGCGTGGCGCGCAGACCGCCGAAGTTCCAGCGCTTCATACCGCCGGCGAAGCCCTTACCGACCGAGGTGCCGGTGACGTCGACGAACTGGCCGACGACGAAATGGTCGGCCTGGATCTCGGCGCCGACCGGGATCATGGCATCCGCGGTGACGCGGAATTCCTCGACCCGGCGCTTCGGCTCGACCTTGGCGACCGCGAACTGGCCGCGTTCCGCCTTGGGCATGTAAACGGTCTTGCGGGCGCCAGAACCGAGCTGGAGCGCGACGTAACCGTTCTTCTCTTCGGTGCGGTGGCCTACGACCTGGCAATTGCCGAGCTTCAGCACGGTCACGGGGATATGTTCGCCGGCCTCCGTGAAGACCCGCGTCATCCCGACCTTTTGTGCGATCACTCCGGAGCGCATCGGCTTGCTTCCTGTTCTCTTTGTCCGCTTTCGCGAACGGGATCCAAAATCTTAGAGCTTGATCTCGACGTCGACACCGGCGGCCAGGTCGAGCTTCATCAAAGCATCGACGGTCTGCGGGGTCGGATCGACGATGTCGAGCAGGCGCTTGTGGGTGCGCATCTCGAACTGCTCGCGGCTCTTCTTGTCGACGTGGGGCGAACGGTTGACGGTGAACTTCTCGATGCGGGTGGGCAGCGGAATGGGTCCGCGGACCTGCGCGCCGGTGCGCTTCGCCGTGTTCACGATCTCGCGGGTCGACGTATCGAGGATACGATGGTCGAACGCCTTGAGACGGATACGAATGTTTTGGCCGTTCATTGCCGTGGTCTCTCTTCAGTGGGTGGCGAATAGCGAATAGCGAATGTCACCACTCGCTACTCGCCGTCCCTATTCTCGTAATTACTCGATGATCGAGGCGACGACGCCGGCGCCGACGGTGCGGCCACCTTCGCGGATCGCGAAGCGGAGCTTCTCTTCCATCGCGATCGGCACGATCAGGTGCACTTCCATCGCGATGTTGTCGCCCGGCATCACCATCTCGGTACCTTCCGGCAGGTGCACGACACCGGTCACGTCGGTGGTGCGGAAGTAGAACTGCGGACGGTAGTTGGTGAAGAACGGGGTGTGGCGACCGCCCTCTTCCTTGGTGAGGATGTAAGCCTCAGCCTTGAACTTGGTGTGCGGCTTGACCGAACCCGGCTTGGCCAGAACCTGGCCGCGCTCGACGTCCTCACGCTTGGTGCCGCGGAGCAGCGCACCGATGTTGTCGCCGGCCTGGCCCTGATCGAGCAGCTTGCGGAACATTTCGACGCCGGTGACGGTGGTCTTCTGGGTGGCGCGGAGACCGACGATCTCGATTTCCTCGCCGACCTTGACGACGCCACGCTCGACACGGCCGGTCACGACGGTACCGCGGCCCGAGATCGAGAACACGTCTTCAACCGGCATCAGGAACGGCTGGTCGATCGGACGCTCCGGCTGCGGGATGTACTCGTCGACGTTGCGCATCAGCTCGAGGATGGCGTCGTGGCCGAGCTTCTTGTCCGAATCTTCGAGAGCGGCCAGCGCCGAACCCTTGATGATCGGGATCTTGTCGCCGGGGAATTCGTACTTCGAGAGCAGCTCGCGGACTTCGAGCTCGACGAGCTCGAGCAGCTCCGGATCGTCGACCATGTCGCACTTGTTGAGGAACACGACGAGCGCGGGCACGCCGACCTGGCGGGCGAGCAGGATGTGCTCGCGGGTCTGCGGCATCGGGCCGTCAGCAGCCGACACGACCAGGATCGCACCGTCCATCTGGGCGGCGCCGGTGATCATGTTCTTCACGTAGTCGGCGTGGCCGGGGCAGTCGACGTGGGCGTAGTGGCGGTTCTGCGTCTCATACTCGACGTGCGCGGTCGAGATGGTGATGCCGCGAGCCTTCTCTTCCGGCGCCTTGTCGATCTGGTCGTACGCGGTGAACGTCGCGCCGCCGGTCTCGGCGAGGATCTTGGTGATCGCCGCGGTCAGCGACGTCTTGCCATGGTCGACGTGACCGATGGTGCCGATGTTGCAGTGCGGCTTGTTACGTTCAAACTTTGCTTTGGCCATTTGACTCTCCGTTCAATCGTCAGCTTTCAGACCGACGACAATCAGGCAAACTTCTTCTGGACTTCTGCCGACACGTTGGCCGGCGCTTCTGCGTAGTGGTCGAACTGCATGGTGAAGGTCGCGCGACCCTGGCTCATCGAGCGCAGGTTGTTCACGTAACCGAACATGTTCATGAGCGGCACCATCGCGTTGATGACGTTGGCGTTGCCGCGCATGTCCTGACCCTGGATCTGACCGCGCCGGGAATTCAGGTCGCCGATGACCGAGCCGGTGTAGTCTTCCGGGGTCACCACTTCGACCTTCATGATCGGCTCGAGCAGGACGGACTTGCCCATCTGCAGCGCTTCGCGGAAGCAGGCGCGCGAGGCGATTTCGAAGGCGAGCGCCGACGAGTCGACGTCGTGATACTTGCCGTCGACGAGCTGCACCTTGACGTCGACCACGGGGAAGCCCGCGACCACGCCGGACGAGAGCACGCTCTCCAGGCCCTTTTCGACGCCGGGGATGTATTCCTTCGGCACCGCGCCGCCGACGATCTTCGATTCGAACTCGTAGCCCTTGCCGGGCTCGTTCGGCTCGACGATGAACGACACGGCCGCGAACTGGCCGGTACCGCCGGTCTGCTTCTTGTGGGTGTAGCTGTGCTCGACCCGCTTGGTGACGCGCTCACGGAACGCAACCTGCGGCGCGCCGATGTTGGCGTCCACCTTGTAGGTGCGCTTGAGGATGTCGACCTTGATGTCGAGATGCAGTTCGCCCATGCCCTTGAGGATGGTCTGGCCGGACTCGTGGTCGGTCGACACGCGGAAGGACGGATCCTCCGCGGCGAGCTTGGCCAGCGCCACGCCCAGCTTCTCCTGGTCGGCCTTGGACTTCGGCTCGATCGCGATCTCGATGACCGGCTCGGGGAATTCCATCTTCTCCAGGATCACCTGCTTGTCGGGATCGCACAGCGTGTCACCAGTGCGCGCTTCCTTCAGGCCGGCCAGCGCGACGATGTCGCCGGCATAGGCTTCCTTGATGTCCTCGCGGTTGTTCGCATGCATGAGCAGCATGCGCCCGATGCGCTCCTTCTTCTCGCGGGTCGAGTTCACGACGCCGGTGCCGCTCTGCAGGATACCGGAGTAGATGCGGCAGAAGGTGATGGTGCCGACGAACGGGTCGTCCATGATCTTGAACGCGAGCAGCGCCAGCGGCTCCTTGTCGTCCGCCTTGCGCACGACTTCGTTGCCCTTGTCGTCGGTGCCCTTGATCGCGGGCACGTCGAGCGGCGACGGCAGGTAGTCGACGACGGCGTCGAGCAGCGGCTGCACGCCCTTGTTCTTGAAGGCCGAGCCGCACAGCACGGGATAGAACGCGCCGGTCAGCACCGCCTTGCGGATCAGGCGCTTGAGGGTCGCCTCGTCCGGCTCCTTGCCGTCGAGATAAGCGGCCATGGCGTCGTCGTCGAGCTCGACGGCGGCTTCCACCATCTTCTCGCGATATTCCTTGGCCTGGTCGACGAGGTCTTCCGGGATGTCGACGTAGTCGAACTTCGCGCCGAGCGCTTCATCGTTCCAGACGACGCCCTTCATCTTCACGAGGTCGATGAGACCCTTGAAGTTATTCTCGGCACCGATCGGCAGCTGGATGGCGACGGGCTTGGCGCCCAGACGGTCGACGATGTCGGCCAGACACTTGAAGAAGTCGGCACCGATCTTGTCCATCTTGTTGGCGAAGACGATGCGTGGAACCTTGTACTTGTCGCCCTGGCGCCAGACGGTCTCGGTCTGGGGCTCGACGCCCTGGTTGGAGTCGAGCACGCAGACGGCGCCGTCGAGCACGCGCAGCGAACGCTCGACCTCGATGGTGAAGTCGACGTGGCCCGGCGTGTCGATGATGTTCAGTCGCTTGCCGTTCCAGAACGCGGTGGTCGCAGCCGAGGTGATCGTGATGCCACGCTCCTGCTCCTGCTCCATCCAGTCCATCGTCGCGGCACCTTCGTGCACTTCGCCGATCTTGTGGCTCTTGCCGGTGTAATAGAGGATGCGCTCGGTCGTCGTGGTCTTGCCGGCGTCGATATGCGCCATGATACCGAAGTTACGGTAGTCCTCGATGGCATGTTGGCGGGGCATGGGGTGTTCCTTGCGAGTCCGTTTGTTTCGCCGTTACCAGCGATAGTGCGAGAAGGCGCGGTTGGCTTCCGCCATCCGGTGCACGTCTTCACGCTTCTTGACGGCGTTCCCCCGGTTGTTCGATGCGTCCAAGAGCTCCGCCGAGAGCCGCTCGGTCATCGTCTTCTCGTTGCGCTCGCGCGCAGCCGCGATCAGCCAGCGAATGCCAAGGGCCTGCCGGCGGGTCGAGCGAACCTCGACCGGAACCTGGTAGGTCGCGCCGCCGACGCGGCGGGAGCGGACCTCGATCGTCGGCATGACGTTCTCGAGCGCCTGCTCGAACACGCCGAGCGGGTTCTGCTTGGTCTTGCTCTCGATGATACCGAACGCACCATAGACGATACCTTCGGCGACCGACTTCTTGCCGGCGTACATCACCGAATTCATGAACTTCGTGACGATGATGTTCCCGAACTTCGGATCCGGGAGAACTTCGCGCTTTTCCGCTGAGTGGCGACGAGACATTGAGCTGGTTCCCGCTTACTTCGGACGCTTGGCGCCGTACTTCGAACGACGCTGCTTACGGTTCTTGACGCCCTGGGTATCCAGAACGCCGCGGAGGATGTGGTAGCGCACGCCGGGCAAGTCCTTGACGCGGCCGCCGCGGATCATGACCACCGAGTGCTCCTGGAGGTTATGGCCCTCGCCGGGGATGTAGCCGATCACCTCGAAGCCGTTGGTCAGGCGCACCTTGGCGACCTTACGAAGCGCCGAGTTCGGCTTCTTCGGGGTCGTGGTGTAGACGCGCGTGCAAACGCCGCGCTTCTGCGGCGACTGCTGCAGCGCCGGCACCTTCTTGCGCGACTTCTGCACTTCACGCGGTTGAGCGATCAGCTGGTTGATCGTCGGCATCCTGGCCTTACCCTTTGTTCTGTCGCGGCCCCTTCCGGGCCCGCTGTCTTGGCACGGCCCGTCGCCGGAACCGCAAATTCTTCTCGAGCCACCCGCCCGACGAGGCCGCTTTTTGCGGAACAATCCGCGCAAAGCGAAATTGCGCCAACCGCTCCATCAACGAGCGGAAAGCGCTTCGACGCCACAGAGGACCGCGATATTGAGGCCGATCAGCGTAAAGCCGCGGCCTGCGCACCGAGGTCATGCATCCGAATTCGATCTCAAGAGAACGAGCTCAAGAGAACTAAAATCGCACTGGCATTGCCTAGCTATGATCGACAGCGTTTGAGCGGCATTCGTCGAGGTTGGTGCCCGCCTTAAACGACCCCCGGGATATGGTCCCTGGCGGTCAACGGGTGGCCCGTTCCGACGTTGGCGATGCTCACCGCCTGTCGTTAAGTGAGGCGCTTTCTATAAGTGAGAATCGGTCAAGTCAAGGTGAAACGACAGTCAAAAACGCTTCTCGCGACTGTCGAAATCGCTGTTTGCCGCACTCACCGCGCCGTCCGGATATGGGCATGGGCCCCCTGTTCCGCTACCCCAGCGGCCCATTTACATCCGGGCGAAATATACTTTTATATCCCTCGCTAAGGCTTTTTTTCCTGTTGGTGCGGCAATCTGCCGCCATCGGCAGAGATTTACGCCATGCGGTACACCGACATTGCCATCATCGGCGGGGGATTGTCCGGCTCGACCGCCGCCGCGATGCTCGGCCGCGCCGGCATTTCGACGGTGCTGATCGATCCGCATGAGAGCTATCCGGCGGATTTTCGCGTCGAGAAACTCAGCGGTCATGTCCAGGTCGAGCGATTCCTGCAGACCGGAATCGGAGAATCGGTCCTGCGCCGCGCTACCTTTGCCGGCGCGAACTGGATCGCACGGTTCGGCCATCTGCTCGACAAGGCGCCGAGCCGGCAGTTCAACATCCTCTACGATTCCCTGGTCAATGCCGTCCGCGACGAGATCCCTGCGAGCGTGGAGCGCATCTGCGCCAAGGCCGTTTCGGTCGAGGCCAGCCCGGAGCGGCAGCGGGTCTTGCTCTCCAATGACGAGACGATCTCGGCCCGCCTCGTCGTACTCGCCAACGGCCTCAATGTCGGCCTGCGCCACCAGCTCGGCATCGTGCGGAAGGTCGTCAGCGCCTGCCACTCGATCGCGATCGGATTCGACGTGGTGCCGGCGGGGCGGAATTCGTTCGATTTCCCCGCATTGACCTATTTCTCGGAGCGGCCGAGCGACCGCATTCCCTACATCACGCTGTTTCCGATCGGCCCGCGGATGCGCGCCAATCTGTTCGTCTACCGCAGCTTCGATGATCCCTGGCTCAGCGAACTGCGGCGCAGGCCGGCCGAGACGCTAAACGCCGCCCTGCCGCGGCTCAAACACATCACCGGCCCGTTCGACATTCCCGGCGAGATCAAGATCCGCCCGGTCGATCTCTATGTGAACGATGCAAGCGGCCAGCCCGGCCTCGTATTGGTGGGCGATGCCTTCGCGACCTCCTGCCCCGCCGCGGGCACCGGCTGCGACAAGGTCTTCACGGACGTCGAGCGGCTCTGCAATGTCTACATCCCGCAATGGCTCGCCTCCGACGGGATGGAAGCGGCGAAGGTCGCCGCGTTCTACGCCGATCCGATCAAGCGGGCCTGCGACGAATGGTCGGCGGCGAAGGCGTTCGATTTCCGCGCAGTCTCGACCGCGCCAGGCCTCTACTGGCACAGCGCTGGGCGCGCTTCATGGCCTGGTCGCTTCAGGGGCTATTGCGGCCGCTCGGAGGTGCCTTCGACCTGGAGCCGAACTTCCTCGGTCACTCCTCCTCGTCGTCCTCGTCCTCATCATCCTCGAGGTCGTCGTCTTCCTCGTCGTCATCCTCGCTGTCGTCATCGGCCTGAGCCGCAGCGCCGTGCGGCTGGTGCATCTGGTCGTTCCACAGCTTGCGATAGGTGCCGTTCCTAGTGAGCAGTTCGGCATGCGAGCCGCGCTCGATCGCCCTGCCCCCTGAGATGACGATGATCTCGTCCATCTCGACCACCGAGGTCAGGCGGTGGGTCGACCAGATCATGGTGCGGCCCTTGGCGACCTTGAGCAGCGTGCGGTTGATCGCGGCCTCCGTGGTCTGGTCCAGCGCCGAGGTGGCCTCGTCGAGCAGCAGCACCGACGGATTGCGGATGATCGCGCGCGCGATCGCGATGCGCTGGCGCTGGCCGCCCGAGAGCGTGTCGCCGCGCTCGCCGACCGAGGTGTCGTAGCGCTGCGGCAGGCTCATGATGTAGCGGTGGATCTCGGCCTTCTTCGCCGCCTCCTCCACCTCCTCGTCGGTCGCGCCCTCCTTGCCGAGCCGGATGTTCTCCCGGATCGACATGTTGAACAGCATGTTCTCCTGGAACACGACCGCCATGCTCCGGCGCAGCGAATCCAGCGTCACCTTGCGCACATCGACGCCGTCGATGGTGACGCGGCCCTCGTCGGGCACATAGAGCCGCAGGATCAAATTGAGCAGCGTGCTCTTGCCCGAGCCAGAGGGCCCGACGATGGCGATGCTCTTGCCGACGTTGAGCTTGAGGCTGAGATTGTCCAGCACCGGCGTCTGGCTGCCTTCGTACTGGAAGGTGACGTGGTCGAAGGTGATGTCGTTGGTGATGCGCGGCAGGTCGGGTGCGCCGGGACGGTCGGCGCCGCGGGTCGGCTCGTCGAGCAGCTCCTGGATGTGGCGAATCGCGGCGGCCGAGGAGATCGACACCGGGATGAAGTGCATCACATGGGCGATGTTGTAGGAGACCTCCCAGAACGCGCTCTCGAAGGTGACGAAGGTGCCGATGGTGATCTGGCCCTTGGTCGCCAGATACGCGCCGATCGCGAGCACCACGAGGTGCAGCAAGAGCACGGAGATGGTGACCGTCCGCTCCACCATGGTCGACAGGAACGCGGCGGAGGCGATCCTGTTGCGGGTCTCGTCGTTGCGGAAACGGAAGAAGCCGAACATCTTGCGCTGCAGGCTGAACGCCTTGATCACGGCCTGCGCCGCCACGTTCTCCTGCACCATGCCGAGCAGCGCGCTCTCGTTGAGCTTCTGCTCGTAATTGGCCTGCACCGCCTTCGGGGTGAGGATGCGCGGGCCGATCAGCGTGATCGGGAACACCAGCAGCGCGACCACGGCGAGCTGCCAGTTCAAAAACAACATCAGGACGATGCCGGCGACCAGTTCCAGGAACGGCAGCGCCGCGCTGTTGGCGAAGGTCTTCACCGAGCCTTCGAACGCCGAGAGGTCGACGGAAAAGCGCGACAGGATCTCGCCGCGCTTGGTGCGGCCGAAATAGGCCGCCGGCAGCTCCTGGACGTGCTCGAACAGGCGCTTGCGGACGTCGGAGATGATGCAGGCGGCCAGCCGCGCGTCCCAGCGCTCGTACCAGACCGCGATGATGGAGGTGAGGATGCCGGCGACCGCGAGCACGCCGAGGATCTTGTACAGCGCCTGGAAATCCTCCTCGCCGAGCGCATCGTCGATCAGGTATTTCAGGCTGAGCGGCATGATGACGTTGAACAGCGTCTCGACGACGACGCCGAACGCCACAAACGACAGCATCCGCTTGTAGTTGGCGAGGAAAGGCTTGACGAAACCCAGGATGGTCGCGAGCGCGCCGGCGGCCTCGCGCGCGGTAAAGACGACGAGGTCCTCGTCCTCATCGTCATCATCGAGCTCCAGCTCGTCATCCTCCTCGTCTTCATCGTCCTCGTCGTCTTCGAGGTCCGGCTTGGCGGCGGCAAGCTTGTCGTCGAGCTCGGTCGCCTCTTCGGCGGCGAGCTTCTGTTTGTCGGGCGAGAGAGGCTTGGACGCCATGAAACCAACCGATGCTGACGGCCGGCATGACCGCAGAGAAAGAGATAGCGGAGAGCCGCTATTGCACCGATTCTATGCGATCAAAATGAATTCGGCAAAACAATTGGCGAATTCACCCGATCCTTGAGAGCTAGTCGTTCCTCGAGAGCTAGTCGTCGTCCTCGTCCTCGACCTTGTCGAAGAACGAATAACGCAAGCTGTCGGCGTCGGCGTACCATTGACCCGGGCCCTTGCCCGCGGCAAGCGTCGCCTCCCAGAGCGCGTCGGTGCAGTCCTTGCGGTGCATCGACAGGTCAAAGCCGTTGCCGAAAAACAGCTCGGACCATTCCCACCAGGTGCCGAGCTTCTTGACCCCGCGCAAGAGGTCGTAGCGGTCGATCACCACCGAGGCCATGTCCGAGGTGATCGAGCCGAACACGAGACCGGTCCTGACCACGCGGTTGAGCTCGCGGATCGCGCGGACCACCTGCTTCGGGGACACGTGGCAGAGGCTGGTCTCGAACACGAAGTCGAAGCTGCCGTCCTTGAATGGCATGTCGGTGATCGAGCCGAGCTTGTTGTACTTCTTCAGCGCCTTCGGCGTCTTGGCGTGGATGGCGCGGTTGTTCTCGATGCCCCAGGCATCGATGCCGCGCTCGCGCAGCGCGCCCACCAGCTCGCCGCTGGCCGAGCCCGCGACCAGGAGCTTTGAGCCCTTTGCCTTGCCCCAGACGATGCCGATCAGTTTTGTGAGATAATCGGGATCGGTGAAGTGCTTCCACGCTTCGCTGTACGGGCCGAGGCCGCGATAGTTCTCGAAATAGTCGCGGTCGATCTTGTCGGAGATCGGCTGGTCGTCCTGCGCGCGCTCGCGGCGCAGGCGCATCATCTCGGTCAGGATGATGTCGGTCGCGGCATCCGAGGAGTCGAGCAGGCCGTTCAGCGTGGAGTCGAACAGATAGTCGCCGACCACGACGATGCCGGGATGTTCCTTCGGCTCCGGCCGGTGATTGGTCATGACGTCGCGCACGGGCAAGCCGCCTGGCAGCGCGTTCACCGACGACAGCCAGCGGTGGATCTTGCCTTCCATGAAATGCGCGCGGGCATCGCCGAGCGAGGCCGGCAGCGATTTCAGCGCAGCGTCGATCAGCTCCTGGTCCGAGAGGTTGGCGAACGCCAGCGCATCGGAGCCGGGAATGAGCCAGTTCAACACGCCGTGCTTGCCGACGTCGTGGCGCGCGCCCTCGTTGTAGACGCAGCAGCCGCCGAAGGCCTCCGACATGAACCAGGCGCCGGGGATCTTCTCGCCCCAGAACGGGGTGTCGAACAGGATCGAGACGCGCAGATAATGCGCCGGACGGTCGAAATAGGAGACGTGCTTGACCATCGACTTGCGCAGCTGCTCGCCTTCCCACGCCATGGTGGCGAGCCAGGAATGCGGCAGGCACACCAGCACGAGGTCGAAGTCGCGCGTCTCCGGACCCTTGCCGTTCATCATCTTGAGCTGATAGCGGCCGGTCGGCGCCTTGCCGACGGTGAGCACGCGGTGATTGAGCTGGATGTCGGCGTTGACCTCCGACTGCAGGCACTCGATCAGCTGCTCGTTGCCGTTCTGGATGGAGTAAAGGCCGATATAGCCGTCGACATCCATCAGGTAGTTCTTGAGCGCGTTGAGGCCGTTGGTGTTGTGGCTCTCGGTCGCGATGTCCGAGCGCGCCATCACCTTGAAGAAGCGCTTTGCGGTCTCGTCCTCGACCTGCTCGTCGAGCACCTGCTCCGCGGTCTTGTAGGCCCAGGGATTCTCGTTGTCGTGCGCGCCGACGCCTTCGTAATATTCGATCGGCGACATCACCTCCGAGCAGCGCTTGCGGAACGCCTCGATCGCGGCCGCGGTCTTGGCGCCGTATCTGCGGCGCATGCCTGCGACATCGTCGAGCAGCTCGCCGCCGAACTGCACCTGCTCGGCGTCCATCGGAATGGTCTGAAGTCCGAAATGCTGGATCAGCTCGCGCAGCGGGTCCGGACCGGTCATCGAGTAGTCGTAGATCTCGGCAACGCCGGCCTCGTACATCGCCGGGGCGGAATCGAATTTGCGCGTGACGATCTTGCCGCCGAGCCGGTCGGATGCCTCGAAGATGGTGACGCGGCAGAGGTCGCCGAGCTTACGCTTTAGATACCAGGCACTCATCAGCCCGCCGGGGCCGCCGCCTACGATTGCGAGATCAAGCATGTCAGTTCCGTGGTCTCCGGCCCTGCCCCCGTCACGGGATCCACCGGTCTAAGCTGCCCTAGCAGAAGCGCTTTTGCGCCTGAAGGAAAGATGAACAAAGGTTGATCCCGCACCGCAACAGGCAAACAAAGCAGCAAAAAGGCCGGCTTGCGCCGGCCTTTTCATTGTCCTCGGTATTCTTACGGATGAACGATCATTCCGCGGGCGGCAGCGCAGGAAGCTCCGCTTCCGGAGCCGGCGACACGACGGCCGCCTGCTTCTCGCGCTCGTCCAGGATCAGCTTGTCGCGCTTCATCGCGACTTCGCGGATCTTGGCCATGGAGGCGCCGGTGCCCGCCGGGATCAGCCGGCCGACGATGACGTTCTCCTTGAGCCCTTCGAGCGGATCGATCTTGCCGTTGACCGCCGCTTCCGTGAGGACGCGGGTGGTCTCCTGGAACGAGGCCGCCGAGAAGAACGAGCGCGTCTGGAGGCTCGCCTTGGTGATGCCGAGCAGAACCGGCGTACCCGTGGCGGGCTTCTTGCCCTCTTCCTTGGCCTTCTCGTTCAGCGCGTCGAACTCGATCTTGTCGACCTGCTCGCCGGAGATCATGTCCGTATCGCCCTGGTCGGTGACTTCCACCTTCTGGAGCATCTGACGGACAATCACCTCGATGTGCTTGTCGTTGATGAGCACGCCCTGGAGCCGGTAGACCTCCTGGATCTCGTTGACCAGATAGGCCGCGAGCTCCTCGATGCCCTTGACCGCAAGGATGTCGTGCGGCGCCGGGTTGCCTTCCACGATGAAGTCGCCCTTTTCGACGACGTCGCCGTCCTGAAGGTGGATGTGCTTGCCCTTCGGGATCAGGTACTCGCGCGGCTCCTCGGTCTTGTCCATCGGCTCGATCGAGATGCGACGCTTATTCTTGTAGTCGCGACCGAACCGGATGGTGCCCGCGATTTCGGCGATGATCGCCGCATCCTTCGGACGCCGAGCCTCGAACAGTTCCGCCACCCGCGGCAGACCGCCGGTGATGTCACGCGTCTTGGCGCTTTCGGTCGAGACACGGGCGAGGATGTCGCCCGGATTGACCTTGGCTCCGACGTCGACCGAGAGAATGGCGTCGACCGACAGCATGTAGCGGGCATCGCCGCCACGGGCGAGCTTGAGCACCTTGCCGTCCTTGCCCTTGACCACGATGGCCGGACGCAGGTCCGAGCCGCCGCGGGTCGAGCGCCAGTCGATGACCACGCGCTTGGCGATACCGGTGGCCTCGTCGAGCGTTTCCGAGATCGACTGCCCCTCGACCAGGTCCTCGAAGCCGATCGTACCTTCGACTTCGGTGAGGAGCGGACGGGTGTAGGGATCCCACTCGACGACGCGCTGGCCGCGCTTGACCATGTCGCCCTCGTCGACGTGCAGGCGCGAGCCGTACTGGACACGGTGCGTCGCACGCTCGGTGCCGTCGGCATCGACGATCGCCACCACCATGTTGCGCACCATCGCGATCAGGTGGCCTTCGCTGTTGCGGGCGATGGCCTTGTTCCTGATCACGATCTTGCCGTCGAAGCTGGCTTCGACGAAGGACTGCTCGTTGAGCTGCGCCGCGCCGCCGATGTGGAAGGTGCGCATGGTGAGCTGGGTGCCCGGCTCGCCGATCGACTGCGCCGCGATGACGCCGACGGCTTCACCGTGGTTGACCGGCGTGCCGCGGGCGAGGTCGCGGCCGTAGCACTTGCCGCAGATGCCGTTGACGAGCTCGCAGGTCAGAGCCGAACGGATCTTCACCTCCTGCACACCACCCTGCTGGATGGCTTCCAGATGGCTCTCTTCCATCAGCGTGTCACGCTTGATGATCACCTTGCCCGAGCTGTCACGGATGTCCTCGCAGGCCGTGCGTCCGAGGATGCGCGAGCCGAGCGAGGCAACCACGGTGCCGGCATCGACGATGGCGCGCATCTTGATGCCGAGCTTGGTGCCGCAGTCGGACTGCGTGATGATGCAGTCCTGCGCGACGTCGACGAGACGACGGGTCAGGTAGCCCGAGTTCGCGGTCTTCAACGCGGTATCCGCGAGGCCCTTGCGGGCGCCGTGGGTCGAGTTGAAGTACTCGAGAACCGAGAGGCCTTCCTTGAAGTTCGAGATGATCGGCGTCTCGATGATCTCACCCGACGGCTTGGCCATCAGGCCGCGCATGCCGGCGAGCTGGCGCATCTGGGCCGGCGAACCGCGGGCACCGGAGTGGGCCATCATGTAGATCGAGTTGATGTCGGCATCGGCTCCGCTCGCCGTCTTCTTGGTGGCGGAGATCTCCTTCATCATCGCCTTGGCGATTTCTTCCGTGGCCTTCGACCAGGCGTCGACGACCTTGTTGTACTTCTCGCCATGCGTGATCAGGCCGTCGTTGTACTGCTGCTCGAAATCCTTCGCCAGCGTACGGGTGGTGTCGACGATCTTCCACTTGCCGTGCGGCACGACCATGTCGTCCTTGCCGAACGAGATGCCGGCCTTGAACGCGTTGTAGAAGCCGAGCGCCATGATGCGGTCGCAGAAGATCACCGTCTCCTTCTGGCCGCAGTGGCGGTAGACCTGGTCGATGACGCCCGAGATCTCGCGCTTGGTCATCAGCTTGTTGATGATCTCGTACGTGACGCGCGGGTTCTTCGGCAGCAGGTTGCCGAGCATGACGCGGCCGGCGGTGGTCTCGATCCAGCGCTTGGAGACCTTGCCGGTCTCGTCCATGCCCTCCCACCGGTACTTGATCTTGGTGTGGAGGTGGATGACCTTGGCGTGCAGCGCGTGCTCGAGCTCGGCCATGTCGCCGAACACCTTGCCCTCACCGGGCAGGCCTTCGCGCATGATCGAGACGTAGTAGAGACCGAGCACGATGTCCTGCGACGGCACGATGATCGGCTGACCGTTGGCCGGATGCAGGATGTTGTTGGTCGACATCATCAGGACGCGCGCTTCCAGCTGCGCTTCGAGCGACAGCGGAACGTGCACGGCCATCTGGTCGCCGTCGAAGTCGGCGTTGAACGCCGAGCAGACCAGCGGGTGAAGCTGGATCGCCTTGCCCTCGATCAGCACGGGCTCGAACGCCTGAATGCCGAGACGATGCAGCGTCGGGGCGCGGTTGAGCAGCACCGGGTGCTCGCGGATCACCTCGTCCAGGATGTCCCAGACCTCGGGCCGCTCCTTCTCGACCAGCTTCTTGGCCTGCTTCACGGTGGTGGACAGGCCCTTGGCGTCAAGCCGCGAATAGATGAACGGCTTGAACAGCTCGAGCGCCATCTTCTTCGGCAGGCCGCACTGATGCAGGCGCAGCTCGGGACCGACCACGATCACCGAACGGCCCGAATAGTCGACGCGCTTGCCGAGCAGGTTCTGACGGAAGCGGCCCTGCTTGCCCTTGAGCATGTCGGCGAGCGACTTCAGCGGACGCTTGTTGGCGCCCGTGATGACGCGGCCGCGGCGGCCGTTGTCGAACAGCGCATCGACCGCTTCCTGAAGCATGCGCTTCTCGTTGCGGATGATGATGTCGGGCGCGCGCAGCTCCATCAGCCGCTTCAAGCGGTTGTTGCGGTTGATGACGCGGCGGTAGAGGTCGTTGAGGTCCGAGGTCGCGAAGCGGCCGCCGTCGAGCGGCACCAGCGGACGCAGATCCGGCGGAATCACCGGAACCACGGTCATGATCATCCATTCCGGCTTGTTGCCGGAGTGGCGGAACGCTTCGACGATCTTCAGGCGCTTGGCGAGCTTCTTGTGCTTGATGTCGGAGTCGGTCTCCTGCATCTCGACGCGCAGCGAGGCCTCGAGCTTCTCGAGGTCCATGCCCTTGAGCAGCTCGCGGATCGCTTCGGCGCCGATCATGGCGGTGAAGCTGTCCTGGCCGTATTCGTCCTGCGCCTTCAGATACTCGTCTTCCGACAGCAGCTGACGGTCCTTGAGCGCGGTGAGACCCGGCTCGAGCACGACGTAGTATTCGAAGTAGAGGATCCGCTCGAGATCCTTCAGCGTCATGTCCAGCAGAAGGCCGATGCGCGAGGGCAACGACTTCAGGAACCAGATGTGGGCGACGGGCGCGGCGAGCTCGATATGGCCCATGCGCTCGCGCCGGACGCGCGACAGCGTGACCTCGACCGAGCACTTCTCGCAGATGATGCCCTTGTACTTCATGCGCTTGTACTTGCCGCACAAGCACTCGTAGTCCTTGATCGGCCCGAAGATGCGGGCGCAGAACAGGCCGTCGCGCTCGGGCTTGAAGGTACGGTAGTTGATGGTCTCCGGCTTCTTGATCTCGCCGTAGGACCAGGACAGAATCTTCTCTGGAGACGCGATCGAGATCCGGATCTGGTCGAAGACCTGAGCCGGCGTCGTCGGGTTGAAGAGATTCATAATTTCTTGGTTCATCGTCTTCTCCTCGCGTGCCGGTCGCCTCCGGCCGCAAATTCGAAAATCACTCGAGCAGGGCGCCCTACCCTCAAGGCCTCAGGCCGGGCGCCGATGCCCGGCCGTCAACGGCCGGGCATGAAAGGTCGAATTACTCGGCCGCTTCCGACGTCGGCGCCGGTCCCATCTTGGAGTTGTGCAGGTCGACGTTGAGGCCGAGCGAGCGCATTTCCTTGACCAGCACGTTGAACGATTCCGGAATGCCGGCCTCGAACGTGTCGTCGCCGCGCACGATCGCCTCGTACACCTTGGTGCGGCCGGCGACGTCGTCCGACTTCACCGTCAGCATCTCCTGGAGCGTGTACGCCGCGCCGTAAGCCTCGAGCGCCCACACCTCCATTTCGCCGAAGCGCTGGCCACCGAACTGCGCCTTGCCGCCCAGCGGCTGCTGGGTGACGAGCGAGTACGGACCGATCGAACGCGCATGGATCTTGTCGTCGACCAGATGGTGCAGCTTGAGCATGTAGATGTAGCCCACCGTCACCTTGCGATCGAAGGCATCGCCGGTGCGGCCGTCATAGACGGTCGACTGACCCGAAGCGTCCAGACCGGCGAGCTTCAGCATCTCCTCGATGTCGGCTTCCTTGGCGCCGTCGAACACCGGGGTTGCGATCGGCACGCCGCGGCTGAGGTTGTGGCCAAGCTCGAGCAGCTCGTTGTCGTTGAGCGTCTTGATGGTCTCGTCCTCGCCGTAGACCTTCTTCAAGGTTTCCTTCAGCGGCTTGATGTCCTGCTTCGACAGGTAGGCATCGACCGTCTGACCGATACGCTTGCCGAGGCCGGCGCAGGCCCAGCCGAGATGGGTCTCGAGGATCTGTCCGACGTTCATGCGCGAGGGCACGCCCAGCGGGTTGAGCACGATGTCGGCGTGCGTACCGTCTTCGAGGAACGGCATGTCCTCGATCGGCACGATCTTCGACACCACGCCCTTGTTGCCGTGGCGGCCGGCCATCTTGTCGCCGGGCTGGATCTTGCGCTTCACCGCGACGAAGACCTTGACCATCTTCATCACGCCGGGCGGCAATTCGTCACCGCGCTGGAGCTTCTCGACCTTGTCGAGGAAGCGCTGTTCAAGCCCCTTCTTCGACTCGTCGTACTGCTTCCGCATGGCCTCGATCTCGGCCATCAGCTTGTCGTTGGGCGAAGCGAACAGCCACCACTGCGACTTCGGGTACTCCTCGAGCACCGCGCGGGTGATCTTGGTGTCCTTCTTGAAGCCCTTCGGACCGGCAATGCCCTGCCGCCCCTCGAGCAGCTCGGCAAGACGATTGTAGACGTTGCGGTCCAGGATCGCCTGCTCGTCGTCGCGGTCCTTGGCCAGACGCTCGATCTCTTCCCGCTCGATCGCCAGTGCACGCTCGTCCTTGTCGACGCCGTGGCGGTTGAACACGCGCACTTCCACGATCGTGCCCTGCACGCCCGGAGGAACGCGCAGCGAGGTGTCGCGGACGTCGGAGGCCTTCTCGCCGAAGATGGCGCGCAGCAGCTTTTCTTCCGGCGTCATCGGGCTTTCGCCCTTCGGCGTGATCTTGCCGACCAGGATGTCGCCGGCGCGCACTTCCGCACCGATGTAGACGATACCGGCTTCGTCGAGGTTCTTCAGTGCTTCTTCCGAGACGTTCGGAATGTCGCGGGTGATTTCCTCAGGCCCGAGCTTGGTGTCGCGGGCCATCACCTCGAACTCCTCGATGTGGATCGAGGTGAAGACGTCTTCCTTCACGATCCGCTCGGAGAGCAGGATCGAGTCTTCGAAGTTGTAACCGTTCCACGGCATGAACGCGACGAGCACGTTCCGGCCGAGCGCGAGCTCGCCGAGATCGGTCGACGGACCGTCGGCGATGATGTCGCCCTTCTTGACGATGTCGCCGACCTTCACCAGCGGACGCTGGTTGATGCAGGTCGACTGGTTGGAGCGCTGGTACTTCATCAGGCGGTAGATATCGACGCCCGACTTGGTCGGATCGAGATCTTCCGTGGCGCGGATGACGACGCGGGTGGCGTCGATCTGGTCGATCACGCCCGAACGGCGCGCCGCGATCGCGGCACCCGAGTCACGGGCAACCACGCCTTCCATGCCGGTGCCGACGAACGGCGCCTCGGCGCGAACCAGCGGCACCGCCTGGCGCTGCATGTTCGAGCCCATCAGCGCGCGGTTGGCGTCGTCGTTCTCGAGGAACGGGATCAGCGCCGCGGCGACCGAAACGAGCTGCTTCGGCGACACGTCCATGTAGTCGACCTTGTCCGGCGTCACCGGCAGAACTTCGCCGGCGTGACGGCAGACCACGAGGTCTTCGGTGAAGCGGCCCTTCGGGTCGAGCGGCACGTTGGCCTGCGCGACCGTGTAGCGGCCCTCTTCCATAGCCGAGAGGTACACGACCTCGTCGGTGACGCGGCCGTCCTTGACCTTGCGGTAAGGCGTCTCGACGAAGCCGTACTTGTTCACGCGCGCGAAGGTCGCGAGCGAGTTGATCAGGCCGATGTTCGGACCTTCCGGCGTCTCGATCGGGCAGATACGGCCGTAATGGGTCGGATGCACGTCGCGGACTTCGAAGCCGGCGCGCTCGCGGGTCAGACCGCCCGGTCCAAGCGCCGAGAGGCGGCGCTTGTGGGTGATCTCCGAGAGCGGGTTGGTCTGGTCCATGAACTGCGAGAGCTGCGAGGAGCCGAAGAACTCGCGCACGGCGGCAGCCGCGGGCTTGGCGTTGATCAGGTCCTGCGGCATGACCGTGTCGATGTCGACCGAGGACATGCGCTCCTTGATGGCGCGCTCCATGCGGAGCAGGCCGATACGGTACTGGTTCTCCATGAGCTCGCCGACCGAGCGCACACGGCGGTTGCCGAGATGGTCGATGTCGTCGATCTCGCCCTTGCCGTCGCGCAGGTCCACCAGGGTCTTGATGACCGAGAGGATGTCTTCCTTGCGCAGCGTACGCTGGGTGTCCGGCGCATCGAGGTCGAGGCGCATGTTCATCTTGACGCGGCCGACCGCGGAGAGGTCGTAGCGCTCGGCGTCGAAGAACAGCGACTGGAACATGGCCTGCGCCGATTCCAGCGTCGGCGGCTCGCCCGGACGCATCACGCGGTAGATGTCGAACAGCGCGTCCTCGCGCGTCATGTTCTTGTCGGCCGAGAGCGTGTTGCGGATGTAGGGGCCGACATTGACGTGGTCGATGTCGAGCAGCGGCAGCTCCTTGTAGCCCTGCTCGTTGAGCGCCTTCATCAGCTTGTCGGTGATTTCCTCACCGGCTTCCGCGTGGATCTCACCCGTCTTCGGGTTGACGAGGTCCTCGGCGACATAGTTGCCGACCAGCTCCTCATCGGCCATGCGCAGCGCCTTCAGCCCCTTCTCCTGGAGCTGGCGGGCGGCACGGACGGTGAGCTTCTTGCCGGCCTCGAGCACGACCTTGCCGGTGTCGGCGTCGATCAGGTCGTTGACGGTCGAGTAGCCGCGGAAACGGTTGGCGTCGAACGGAACGCGCCAGCCTTCCTTGGTCCGCTTGTAGAGGATCTTCTTGTAGAACGTGGACAGGATCGCTTCGCCATCGAGGCCGAGCGCGAACATCAGCGACGTCACCGGAATCTTGCGGCGACGGTCGATACGCGCATAGACGATGTCCTTGGCGTCGAACTCGATGTCGAGCCAGGAGCCGCGATACGGGATCACGCGGGCGGCGAACAGCAGCTTGCCCGAGGAATGGGTCTTGCCCTTGTCGTGGTCGAAGAACACGCCCGGCGAACGGTGCATCTGCGAGACGATGACGCGCTCGGTGCCGTTGACGATGAAGGTGCCGTTCATGGTCATGAGCGGGATGTCGCCCATGTAGACGTCCTGCTCCTTGATGTCCTTGACCGACTTCGCGCCGGTTTCCTCGTCGATATCGAACACGATGAGGCGCAGCGTCACCTTGAGGGGAGCCGCGAAGGTCATGCCGCGCTGGCGGCACTCGTCGACGTCGTATTTCGGCTGCTCGAACTCGTAGCGGACGAATTCCAGCATCGAGGTGCCCGAAAAGTCGGAGATCGGGAACACCGAGCGGAACACCGCCTGCAGACCCTCGTCGAGACGGCCGCCGGTGGGCTCGTCGACCATCAGGAACTGGTCATAGGACGCCTTCTGAACCTCGATGAGGTTCGGCATCTCGGCGACTTCCTTGATGTGTCCGAAGAACTTGCGAACGCGTTTGCGACCGGTGAATGTCTGCTGCGCCATCGTGGCCTCTCATTTCGTCGCCCGCTCTGGGCGCGCCGTCCGGAACGCGGCTGCCACCGCTCTCCGGGTTGAATTTTTCGAACCCGCTTTGGGGGCCGGAAACTCAGTTTCAGGCGGGAATGTCCTGAATCTGTTCTTCAGACCTTCAAAACGCAAAACGACGCGCGGGGCGCTGCTGCGCGCCCGCCCGTCACAACGATCGTCTTCACGGACTGCAAAAGCCCGAAATAGCCTGCTCTCCCAACGGCTTACAGGGAAATCCGGCATCCCTGCCCACCGTGCTTTCGTGCTGTCGAACCGATATGGGGCGACAATAGTGCAGATTCGAGGGTCAAACCCTCAAATCCCCACACTTTTTCGTGTTCGGCCTGCGTCGGGTCGTTCCGTCGCACGCCTTTTGCATCCGACCTCGGTCTTTCCGATCGTCATGGCCGGGCTTGACCCGGCCATCCACGATCTTGGGACGAGATCCCGGGTCTCGCTTTGCGAGCCCGGGATTTCGCTGAAGTAACTTGCGTTACTTCAGCTCGACCTTGGCGCCAGCCTTCTCGATCTGGGCCTTGATCTTCTCGGCTTCTTCCTTGTTCACGCCTTCCTTCAGCGGCTTCGGAGCACCCTCGACGAGGTCCTTTGCTTCCTTGAGGCCGAGACCGGTGATGGCGCGGACTTCCTTGATGACCTCGATCTTCTTCTCGCCGGCAGAGGCGAGAACGACCGTGAACTCGGTCTTCTCTTCCGCCGGAGCGGCGGCAGCGCCACCACCAGCCGGGCCGGCCACGGCGACAGCCGCGGCAGCCGAAACGCCCCACTTCTCTTCGAGGAGCTTCGCCAGTTCAGCGGCTTCGAGCACGGTGAGGCTCGAGAGGTCGTCAACGATCTTCTGCAAGTCAGCCATTGTTCAGTTTCCTTACGTGTATGTCTGGTTCGGGTTTGAGTTTTGCGAAGGGCGTCAGGCCGCTTCGCCCTTTGAGGCATGAGCCTGGATGACGCGCGCGAGCTTGCCCGCGGGCGCGTTGGCGAGCTGAGCCAGCTTGGTCGCCGGGGCCACGATGAGGCCGACGATCTTGCCGCGCAGTTCGTCAAGCGACGGCAGCGAGGCAAGCGCCTTCACGCCGTCGACATTCAGGACGGTCTTCCCCATCGATCCGCCGACGATGACGAACTTTTCGTTCGCCTTGGCGAATTCGATGGCGACCTTTGGCGCCGCTACCGGATCGTTCGAAGTGGCGATCACGGTCGGTCCCTTCAGCATGGGGCCGATGGCAACGACGTCAGTGCCTTCAAGAGCAATTTTGGCGAGACGGTTCTTCGAGACCTTCACCGCAGCGCCCGCCTGCTTCATCTGCTGGCGCAGCTTCTGCATCTGGGCGACGGTGAGGCCGGAATATTGAGCAACGACCGCGACGCTCGTGGTCTTGAAGACCTCATTGAGCTGTTCGACCGCTTCCTTTTTTGCCGCTCGTTCCACAGCAAGCTCTCTCCGGTTGGCGGTCATCGCGAGAAGCGGGACCGCCGGGTTGCACCCATCGTCCCACCCAAACCTGAACCTCGGGGCCAAATCCCCCAGGACACGCCGGGCACGACGACGATTCAAAGCCTGCCCTCCGGGAACCCCTTAGAGGTCCACGGCGTGTCGAGGTCCGAACCAGACCCGTTTCGCGAAGCCAGCCCTTAAAGCTGGGTGCGAAGTGAAATCCGGTCTTCACCCGTCTATGCAGGCCATGCGATTAAGCCGTTGAGAAATCGAAATTCCCCGCAGGCGCCTGCAGTCTTGGACAGGACAAGGTCAGCCGGCGAACCGCCCGACCTCTGCCCGCATCCCTACCGGCCGACAGTTTTTCCTTCCTTTTCGGGCAAATCCTCGCGGACGTCCTGAAAAGGAATGATCTCCTGCCGTGTCGGGTTTTCGGAATGCGTGCACGAACGCGCCAGCCGAGGCCGGCACGTCCGGAAGCGGTTCTTTAACCGCTCTCTGCCGGCTTGCCAAGAGCAAAATTCACACCAGTTCCAATCCGATGCCGGCGGGGCCTGAGACGGGCCGATAAGGGCCGATTCAGGCCGATTTGACCGCGTAAGGCAGCGGCTCGCCCGCGAAAAACGCGGTGAGGTTTGCCAGCACGCAGTTCTGCATGGCGACATGCGAGTCCAGGGTATGGCCGCCGATATGCGGGGCGAACACGACGTTGGGCAGCGCGGTCAGCGCGTCGGGGGCGTGCGGTTCCTTCTCGAAGACGTCGAGGCCGGCGCCGGCAATGGTCTTGTCGGTGAGCGCCGCGACCAGGGCCTTCTCGTCGATCACAGAGCCGCGGGAAATATTGACGACATAGCCGTCCGCGCCGAGGCGCTTCAGGATATCGGCATTGACGACATGCTGGGTCTCGGCCCCCGCCCGGACCGCGATCATCAGCACGCTGCACCAGTCGGCCAGCGCCTCCAGCGACGCGAAATACTGATACGGCAGATCGTACTTGGTGCGACTGAAATAGCCGACCTCGCTCTCGAAGGCGGCGCAGCGTGCGGCGATCTTGCGGCCGATCTCGCCCATGCCGTAGACGCCGATGCGGCGGCCGGGCATGCCAGCCTGGGGCCGCATCATCGGCGACTGCTTCGACGCGGCCCAGTCGCCGCTGCGGACATATTGGTCGGCCACCAAAATCCGCCGCGTCGTCGCCAGCATCAGGGTCATCGCGATGTCGGCGACCGAGGCGGCATTGGCGCCGGGGCTGTGACCGACTGCAATGTTTCGGGCGGCGGCGGCCTTCAGATCGACGCCGTCATAGCCGGTGCCATAGCAAACGATGGTGCCGAGCTCCGGAAACAGGTCCATCGCCTCCGCGCCGAGCGGCGAGCCGCCAGCGGTCAGCATCGCGCGGATGTCGCCGAGCTCGCCGGCCGGAAACACCTCGTGCGCGGGCTTGCCACCGGTGTGGAGCAGCTCGAACCGCTCGGCGAAGCGCGCCATCATCGTCTTGGGAAAGCGCGAATAGATCAGGACCTTGTCAGCCATTGTTCTTGTTTCCGGTGAATCCCGCAGACAAACGAAAGGGGCGGAATCGGTTGCCCAATTCCGCCCCTCGCCTCATGCAATTCCCAAACCTCAGCCGAGAATGGTGCCCGGCTCAACCTTCACACCCGGGCCCATCGTCGAGGACACCGCAACACGCTGGATGTAGGTGCCCTTGGAGCCGGCCGGCTTCGCCTTCGAGACGGCATCGGCCAGAGCCTTGATGTTCTCGACCAGCTTCTCCTCGGAGAACGAGGCCTTGCCGACGCCGGCCTGCAGGATGCCGGCCTTCTCGACACGGAACTCGACCGAGCCGCCCTTGGCGCCCTTCACCGCACCGGTGACGTCCATGGTCACGGTGCCGATCTTCGGGTTCGGCATCAGGCCGCGCGGGCCCAGCACCTTACCGAGACGGCCGACCAGCGGCATCATGTCGGGGGTGGCGATGCAGCGGTCGAAATCGATCGAGCCGTTCTGCACCTTCTCGACCAGGTCCTCGGCGCCGACGACGTCGGCACCTGCGGCCTTGGCTTCGTCAGCCTTGGCGCCGCGGGCGAACACGCCGACGCGGAGCGTACGGCCGGTGCCGTTCGGCAGGGTCACGACACCGCGGACCATCTGGTCGGCGTGACGCGGATCGACGCCGAGATTGATCGAAACCTCGATGGTCTCGTCGAACTTCGCTTTCGCGCGCTCCTTGACCATCTTGATGGCGTCCGCGAGCGGGTAAAGCTTTTCGCGGTCAATGCCTTCGCGGGCTTTGTTCAAACGCTTTCCGATTGCCATGACCGCTTACCCCGCAACTTCCAGACCCATCGAACGGGCGGAGCCCTCGACCATCTTCATGGCCGATTCGATGGTGTCGCAATTCAAGTCCTTCATCTTCTTCTCGGCGATCTCGCGCACTTGCGCCTTGGTCACCTTGCCGGCCTTGTCACGGCCCGGCGCCTTCGAGCCGGACTGGATCTTGGCGGCCTGCTTGAGGAAGTAGGACATCGGCGGCGTCTTCATCTCGAAGGTGAAGGAACGGTCCGCGTAAATGGTGATGATCACCGGGATCGGGGTGTTCTTCTCTTCCTTCTGAGTCTGGGCGTTGAACGCCTTGCAGAACTCCATGATGTTGAGACCGCGCTGACCGAGCGCGGGACCGATCGGGGGCGAAGGATTCGCCGCACCGGCCGGGACCTGAAGCTTCAGGTATCCGGTCACTTTCTTTGCCATGTATCACTCCTGTTGTGCCGGCAGGGCCGGCGGTTTCAGGTTCGTGGTCGGGATCTTGAGCGGCTGGCAACCGCCCGCGTCCTCCCACGGCCTCTTGTTACGTGAGACCCAAAAGCCTCACGCCTCGTCCGATCAGACCTTCTCGACCTGACCGAATTCCAGCTCGACCGGCGTTGCGCGGCCGAAGATCGACACCGCGACCTTCACGCGCGAGCGGGCCTCGTCGATTTCCTCGACCACACCCGAGAACGAGGCGAACGGGCCGTCGGCCACGCGCACGTTCTCGCCGATCTCGAACGACACCGACGCCTTCGGCCGTTCCACGCCCTCCTGCACCTGGTGCAGGATGCGCATGGCCTCGGCTTCCGAGATCGGCATCGGCTTGTTTTCCGCGCCGAGGAAGCCCGTGACCTTCGGGGTGTTCTTGATCAGATGAAACGCCTCGTCGGTCAGCTTCATCTTCACCAGCACGTAGCCCGGGAAGAACTTGCGCTCGGCGTCGATCTTGCGGCCGCGGCGCACTTCCGTGACCTTCTCGGTCGGAACCAGCACCAGCTCGAACAGTTCCTCGAGCCCGCGCTGCTTGGCCTGCTCGCGGATCGATTCGGCGACCTTCTTCTCGAAGTTCGAATAGGCGTGGACGATGTACCAGCGCTTGTCGGTCAATTGAGCAGTTGCTGTTGCCATCAGTGAATGCCCAAGAGGAAGGTGATGAGGTAGCGGATGATCTGGTCGGCGGCGAAGAAGAAGACCGAGGCCACGGCGACCATCACGAACACCATGATGGTGGTGATCGTGGTCTCACGACGGGTCGGCCAGGTGACCTTGGCGGTCTCCGAGCGCACTTCCTGCAAGAACTTGAACGGGCTGACTGCCATCGTTTGAATGTCCAACGTCCGTCGCCAGACGCGCATGAATTTCGGGGACCCGAACAGCCGCCGTTGGCCCAGCCCTCTGTCGCGAAGGATGAGCCGGAAACCGGGCTCGATTGTTCGGGGATTTAAAGCCGCGCCGGATATCCGCATCTCAACGGGCCGGCTGCGAGTGCCGGGTAGATACTGCGGATGGGGCCAAAGGTCAAGGTGTGGCGGAGCCCGGATGCCCGCGGCAACCGCGCGCGGACCTGATCCGGATCAATGAGTTACCCGACCTGCCTCGATCCTGATTACCTGGATGGACTGGCAGGAGTGGCAGGGCTCGAACCTGCGACCCCCGGTTTTGGAGACCGGTGCTCTACCAATTGAGCTACACTCCTACGGACCCTCGCGTCGCCACGCGGATCAGGGGCGCTTTCAAGCACAGGGGGTGGCTGGTTTGCAAGGGTGAAGCGCGCTGGCTTCGCTTGTTTGTGCCGCGCCTTCTGGGCCACAGTCCATTCCCGACAATAATGTGCCTCCGGGAGTGAACATGACCGCGACAGCCGCCGCCCGCCCCTCGACCGCGCCGAAAACCCCGCCTCTCCCCGAGGCCAAGCCCGAGACGCTGGGTCTGTCGCGCCCCCGCCTCCAGGCGATGTCGGATGCGTTCAAGCGCGAGATCGACAAGGGAACCGTGCCCGGCGTGACCGTGCTGGTGGCGAGAGGCGGCCAGGTCGGATGGTTCGAGGCGCTCGGCAAGCAGAGCCCGGCGGGGTCCGCGCCGATGGCGCTTGATTCGATCTTCCGCATCTTCTCGATGACCAAGCCGATCGTCTCCGTCGGCATCATGATGCTGGTCGAGGACGGCCACCTGCTCCTCGGCGATCCCGTTGCCAAGTTCATTCCGGAGTTCGCTGATCAGAAGGTCGGCGTCGTCAGCGGCGGCAAGCTGGAACTGGTTCCGCTCCGGCGGCCGATGACGGTGCAGGACCTGCTCCGCCACACCTCGGGCCTGACCTACGAGCACCAGGGCGACGGCCCCGTGCACAAGCTCTATCAGGAGTCCCGCGTCCGCAGCCGCAAGATCACCAATGCCGAGCACGCCGCGCTGGTGGCGAGCTTCCCCCTCGTCTGTCATCCCGGCGACGAGTTCAACTACAGCCGCTCCACCGACATCCTCGGCCGCATCATCGAAATCATCAGCGGCAAGTCGCTCGGCGCGTACCTCGCCGCGCGCATCCTTGCGCCACTTCAGATGACCGAGACCGGCTTCTCGACCGCTGAGACCAATGCTGGCCGGCTCGCCGAGGCGTTCGCGGCCGATCCCTGGACCGGCGACAAGGTCGCGCTGTTCAACATGCTCGAGCAGCCTGTGATGGAGTCCGGCGGCGGCGGCCTGGTCTCCACCACGATGGACTATGCCCGCTTCGCGCTGATGCTGCGCAATGGCGGCACGCTCGATGGCAACAGGATCATCGGCCGCAAGACTCTGGAGCTGATGGCATCAGATCATCTCGGGCCGCATGTCGTCGCCAACGGCACGCTGCTCTCGCCCGGCCACGGCTTCGGCCTCGGCTTTGCCGTCCGCCGCGACGCCGGCATCGCGCCCTTCCCCGGCAGCGTCGGCCAGTATTTCTGGAGCGGCATCGGGGGGACGTTCTTCTGGGTCGATCCGAAGGAGGATCTGCTCACGGTGTTCATGAGCCAGGGCCCGGGACAGCGTAATTTCACGCGGACCTTGGTGCGGGACCTGGTTTACGCGGCGGTGGAGTGACGGGACGGCGCATCTCCACCCTCACTGTCATGCCCCGCCACCGGGTCTCGCCTTCGGCGAGCCCGATGACAGGCTCCGGCGGGGCATCCAGTACTCCGCGGCCGCAGTTGTGTGAACAAACTTCCGCCGCGGAGTACTGGATCGCCCGCCTTCGCGGGCGATGACACCTGTTGTTGGGTGGGCCACGTGCCCCTCCCGCGCGACGCCTCAACTGATCGTCGCGCCGCCGTCGATGACCATGGTCTGGCCGGTCATGAAGTCGCCGGCCTTGGAGCCCAGGAACACCGCGGCGCCCGCGATCTCGTCGGGGATGCCGATGCGCAGGAGCGGCGAGCGCGAGGTGGAGGCCTTCAGGTTCTCCGGATTGTCCCACAGCGCCTTGGCGAAATCGGTCTTGATCAGGCCGGGCGCGATGCAGTTCACGCGGATGTTGTGCTTGCCGTATTCGCAAGCGAGGTTGCGCGCGAGCTGCATGTCGGCGGCCTTGGAGATCGCGTAGGCGCCGAGGATGGTCGAGCCCTTGAGGCCGCCGATCGAGGACACGATGATCACCGAGCCGTCCTTGCGCTCGATCATCTGCGGCACCACCATCGAGATCAGCCAGTTGTTGGCGACGATGTTGTTGTCGAGGATCTTGCGGAACTGATCGTCGGAGATGCCGGCGAGCGGACCGTAATACGGGTTCGAGGCGGCGTTGCAGACCAGCACGTCGATCTTGCCGAAGGCGCGGTTGCTCTCGTCGACGAGATTTTGCAGATTCTCTTTTGACGAGATGTTGGCCGCGATCGCGACCGCGGTGCCCTTGCCGAGCTTGTCGTTGATGTCCTTGGCGACCTGCTCGCAGACATCGGCCTTGCGCGATGAGATCACGACCTTGGCGCCGTGCTCGGCCATACGCTCGGCGATCGCAAGCCCGATGCCGCGCGTCGAGCCGGTGATGACGGCGACTTTCCCCTTCATGTCGAACAAGGTCATGCTTTCCTCCCAAGGTACGATTTGATTTGGCCTGAAGTCTACGCCGCGTCTGCTCGCGCGGACAGCGGTGTCAGGCGAGCTTCTTCACTTCCGGCCCCGCCGGCTGGTGCATCTCTGCATGCGCGTCGTCCGCGATCCACGGCTGCTGGTTCACCATCGGCAACCGCCAGACCGAGCGTTCGGGGCTTGAGAAATAATCAAGCCGCGTGATCGACACATTGTCGATGTCGAACGCCAGCGCCCGCTCCACCTGGCCCTCGAGCGCCAGACCGATCGCCGCCTTGATGGTGCCGCCATGCGCGACCGCGATGACGTCCTGGCCAGCAGCTTCATTGTTGATCCGCTCGACGGTACGGCGCGTGCGGTTGTAGAGATCCATGAAGCTCTCGCCGCCGGGTGCCGGCTCGTTGATGTCGGCGAACCAGCTCGTGCCGACGGGACGGCTTGCGATGAACTCGGCGCGATTCATGCCCTGCCAGCGGCCGAGATTTTGCTCGGCGAGGTCCGCTTCCCACTTCATCGATGCGGGCCGCGGGTAGCCCGCCTCCCAGATCGCCTCCGCGGTCTGGTGCGTGCGCATGAGATTGCTCGAATACCAGACCGCACTGCGTGGCAGCACCTTGGCAACGGCATTGAACACGTAGGTGTCGCTGGTGTCGCAGGCGATATCGCTCTGCCCGTAGATGTTGCCGCCGTCATTGCGCACCGGCGCGTGACGAACCCACCACCACCGTGTCGTGACCACTTTCGGCTTGTCTGCGGCTGCCATCGAAGCTCTTCCATCCCGTGTGATGTCGCTGTACGTCAGGAGTGAACGTGTCTCAAGACACTTTACCGTTTGAAATTCTGTTTGAAATTCCGTCGCGCGGCAAGCGCTGCGCGCGAGCAAAAAGGGAGAAACACATGGGCCGCCTGCAGGGCAAATCCGTCATCATTACCGGCGCCGGCAGCGGCATCGGCCGCGCCGCCGCACTCCTCTTCACCAAGGAAGGCGCAAAGTTGATCGCGGTCGATCGCACCGAGGCGGTGAAGGAGACGGTCGACGAGGTGAAGAAGGCCGGCGGCATCGCCGAAGCCATGGTCGCCGATGCCGGCTCCGAAAAGGACGTCATCGCGGTGATCGACAAGGCCGTGAAGACGCATGGAAGGCTCGACGTGATCTGGGCCAATGCCGGAATCTCCGGCGGGCTCGTTCCGCTTGCCGAGCAGACCGTCGAGCACTGGCAGGAAATCTTGCGTATCAACCTGATCGGCCCGTTCCTCGCGGTGAAGTACGCAATGCCGCATATGGTGAAGCAGCAGGCCGGCGCGATCGTGCTCACGGCGTCCGTCGCGGGTCTCAAGGCTGGCGCCAGCGGACATCCGTACGCGGCCAGCAAGGCCGGCGTCATCAGCCTGGTGCAGACCACCGCCTATTCGCTCACCGGCACCGGCGTGCGCATCAACGCGGTGTGCCCCGGCCTGATCGAAACCGGCATGACCAAGCCGATCTTCGACCGCGCCAAGGAGCGCGGCACCCAGGACAAGATCGGCCAGCTCAATCCGCTGAAGCGCCCCGGCCAGCCGCATGAGCTCGCCGCGATGGGGTTGTTCCTGGCGAGCGACGAAGCGTCGTATGTCAACGGCCAGGCGTTCCCGGTGGACGGCGGCCTCACCGCGTCGATGCCGTACACGGGAAAACCGGTTTAACCCTCTCGTGTCCCGGACGCGCTGCAACGCGCAAGCGTTGCTGCGCAGAGCCGGGACCCAGAGTGCCTCAAGCATGGGCCCCGGCTCAGCAGCGCACCGCTGAAGAAGCGCTGCGCTGCGTCCGGGGCACGAGACCTGAGTTTTCGTGCACACCTGTTGCAACGCCGTCATTGCGAGCGCAGCGAAGCAATCCAGAATCTTCTCTGCGGAGGGACTCTGGATTGCTTCGTCGCAAGGGCTCCTCGCAATGACGGAGTGTGGGGTGACGGCGTCGCTCTTTCAATTTGCATCTTCATCGCAGACACGCCTTCGCATCCTCGCGGCATCTTCCGCCCGAGCTTTGCTGCACCTCATCACCCCCAGTGAAAGAGGGCGCAGGGAAGACCGGGAGCCGGCTGGCTCCCATTGACCGCTATGCCATGAGTAGATTGCGCTACGATGCACAGCGGGTAACAGGGCAACCGGAGACATCCCGGCCTTCCCTGCGCAGTGGTTTTACGGCTTATGTCGTGATCTCCCCGGGGAGCGATGCACTATTGCCCCCGTCACCGTGCGGATGACTGATGCGCGTGCCCGGTTGGACAGCACACATCACCGCAAGACTTGACGCACAGACCCCGGGCGTCAGGACCACACGATTTTGCCGTACGTGAACCGCACCTGTCGTTGGCGCGAGGCCCTCGCTCACGGTCGCCCGCCCTGCGAAGCTTGTCGCGCCGATGTGGTCCACGCCCGCCGCCGCCCAGCCCACGTTCGTGACGATCGCGATACGCCCCTCTTCCTTGGGCCGGGTTGCGGTGACACATACGCGATTTCCGAATTTCGGTAAAGCGGAATATATTTGAGATCGCGGGTTGACCGAGCATTGGGGTGTTTTGCCCGACGGGCAACACGAGATGCAGCTCTCCCTCGTCATTCCGGGGCGCTACGAAGGCGCGAACCCGGAATCCATTTCGCCGCGCGTGATGCGGCCCGATGGATTCCGGGATCGATGCTCCGCATCGCCCCGGAATGACGGTTGCGATCTTGATTTGCCCGACTACCCACCACGTTGGTATGGTTCATGCAGCCAACTTCAGCCTCCGCAATCCCCGACAAGAAAAGACAATGCCGAACCCGATCTTCCCGAGCTCAAGACCCGATCGCATCCGCCACCTGCTTGCCGACCTCGTCGGCTTCGACACGATCAGCGATCGCACCAATTTGCCCCTGATCGCCCACATCGAGAGCTATCTCGCCTTCCTCGGTATCAAGGGCGAGCGCATCATCGACGAGACCGGGCAAAAATCCTCGCTGTGGGTGACGATCGGGCCCGAGGATCGCCCCGGCTTCGTGCTGTCAGGCCATACCGACGTCGTGCCTGTTATCGGCCAGGACTGGAGCCATGATCCGTTCAAGCTGGTCGAACGCGACGGCAAGCTCTATGGCCGCGGTACCACCGACATGAAGGGCTTTGTGGCGGTGTGCCTCGCCATGGTGCCGGAGATGCTGGAAGCCAAACTGAACACGCCGATTCATCTCGCGATCTCCTATGATGAAGAAATCGGCTGCGTCGGCGTGCGGCCGATGCTGCGCGAGGTGGCAAAGAAGAAGGTCAGGCCGCTCGGTGCCTTCATCGGCGAGCCGACCCAGATGCAGGTCATCATCGGCCACAAGGGCAAGCACGGCGTGCGCGCCACGTTCCATGGCCTCGCCCGTCATTCCTCGATCGCGCCCGACGGCGTCAACGCGATCGAATATGCCGCCGAGCTGATCGTCGAGATCCGCCGCCGCGCCGAGAAGCTCGCGGCCGCGCGGTCGACGGACAGCCTCTACGACGTTCCGCATTCGACGCTGCTCACCAGCATCGTGCATGGCGGCGCCGCGCTGAACATCGTTCCCGACACCTGCACGGTGGATTTCGAATGCCGCGGCATCGGCATCACCGAATCCCGGGAAGTGACCGATGCGATCGTCGCCTGGGCCAAGGCCGAGCTCGAGCCGGCGATGAAGGCGAGGCATCCCGAATGCGGCATCGATTTCGAGGAGATCCTCGATTATCCCGCGCTCGACACCGCCGCCGATGCGGCGATCGTCACGCTGGCAAAAAGCCTTGCAGGCCGCAACGACCACGCCAAGGTCGCGTTCGGCACCGAGGCGAGCCTGTTCGCCAGCATGGCCGATGTGCCGTCGGTCGTGATCGGCCCGGGCTCGATCGCGCAGGCGCACACGCCGGATGAGTTCGTGGAGATGGCGGAGCTGGAGAAATGCGCGGGCTTCGTCGAGAAGCTGATCGCGCATTGTGCGAAGGCGGCATCGTAGGTGCCGTAGGGTGGGCAAAGCGGCTTGTCCGCCGTAGCTCGCAGAGCGAAGGCGGAAGCGTGCCCACCATTTTCGCTGATCACGGACAGATGGTGGGCACGGCGCTACGCGCTTTTGCCCACCCTACGAGAGCTCCGCCGTGCCTCAGCGCTCCTGCAACGCCAGCCGGACGCCGACGGCGCAGTAGATGGTGCCGACCACTTTGCCCTGCCACTTCACCACCGCCGGATGGCGGCGCAGGAGATTGCCGAGACGGCCGGCGCCGACGGCGAACACGACGGTGCTGAGCAGGCCGAGCAGCACGAAGACGCCCCCGAGAATGGCGAGCTGAAGCGAGATCGCGCCGTGCTCCGGCGTGACGAATTGCGGCAGGAAGGCCAGGAAGAACAGCGCGGTCTTGGGATTGAGCACTTCGGTCAGCACGGCCTGCCGGAAGGCGCGGCCGGCGCCGATTGCCGGCGCGCCTCCGTTCAGCTCGATCGGCGCCTTGTCGAGCATGGCGCGAATGCCGAGATAGATCAGGAACGCCGCGCCCGCATATTTGACGATGCTGAACAGCAGCGCAGAGGTCGCGATGATCGCCGACAGGCCGACGATCGCCATCGAGGTGTGGATCAGATCGCCGGCCGCGATCCCCGCCCCCGTCGCGATGCCGACCTTCGTCCCCGAGCTTGCCGCCCGCGCCATGGTGAGCAGCGTCGCCGGGCCCGGGATGAAGACGAAGCCGAGCACCATGAGGATGTAAGTGATGAGGGTGGCGTGGTCGATCATGTGATCAGCGTTCTTTCGCAAGTGTCCCTACAAAGCCGGTGTCTGCTCCGCGAAAGCGGGGCATCCAGTACGCCGCGGCTTTTCGGCTCGAGCACTGCTGTCTCTGGAATACTGGATTGCCCGCTTTCGCGGGCAATGACACTGAGCTTGTGGAGACAGCAGCGCACCAAAGCAAAAAGCGCAGCCGTCAGCCGCGCCTTCGTTGTCGCTAAACCGCGCCAGCCTTCTGCGCGTACTCCCATGACGCTTTCGACAGCGGCACGGTGCGCTTGGCTGATTCCAGCGCCTTGGCGTTGGCGGCGGTGCCGTCGCGGATGCGGCCCGCGATGCCTTGGGTGATGCCCGCGAGGCGGAAGAGATTGTAGGAAAAATACCAGTTGAGATCAGGCACGCTCATCCTGGTGACGTTGCAGTAGATCTGCGCCGCCTCGTCCACGCTCGGGATGTTGAGCGCCTTGAGATCTACGCCCTGCAAACCCGGCATGACCCACTGCATGAGCAGATAGGTGAAATCGGCCATGGGATCGCCGAGCGTCGACAGCTCCCAATCCAGCACGGCCTGCACGCGCGGTTCCGTCGCGTGGAAAATCATGTTGTCGAGGCGATAGTCGCCATGGACGATCGAGACGCGCGCCTGCTCCGGCACGGTCTTGGGCAGCCATTCGGCGACCTTCTCGAACTCGGGAATAAGCTGCGTTTCCGAGGCGCGATATTGCTTGGTCCAGCGGTCGATCTGCCGCGCAAAATAGTTGCCGGGCTTGCCGAAGTCGCCGAGGCCGATCGCGACGGGGTCGAACATGTGGAGCTTGGCCAGCGTCTCGATCTTGCTGGTGAAGATCTTGCGCCGCGCATCGGCATCCTGGCTCGGCAGCGTCGGATCCCAGAACACCCGGCCCTCCTCCATCGACATGATGTAGAAGGCAGCACCGATCACGCCGTCGTCCTGGCACAGCGCGTAGGCGTGCGCGACCGGAAAGCCCTGCTTTCCAAGGGCCGCGATGACGCGATATTCGCGATCGACCGCGTGCGCCGACGGCAGCAATTTGCCGAACGGCTTTCTGCGCATCACGTAGGAACGGTTCGGCGTGTTGAGACGATAGGTCGGATTGGACTGCCCGCCCTTGAACTGGAGCACGACCAGCGGGCCTTCAAAACCCTCGACGTTCTCGCGCATCCACGCCTCGAGACGCAGCTCGTCGAAACGATGCCGCTCCTCGACCGGCTTGGTGCCCGAGAACTCCTCGTCTTTCCTGACGCCGTCAGCCACGGTGACGCTCCCTCTTCAGTCGGGACATGATCCTAATCGGTAACCGCTGACGCACTTGCGTCAAGCGGTCACCTCGATCGTGCCCTGTCGCTTCTTCAAGTCGGGAGCGCCGCTTTGGCTCTCCCTCTTAATGACTGGGAGAGTTTGCATACTTCCGAAGTTCAAGTCTGGCAATGGCGCGGTTGTGCACCTCGTCCGGACCGTCGGCGAGACGGAGCGTGCGGATGTGGGCGTAGTCCTTGGCAAGGCCAGCCTCGTCGGACACGCCGGCGCCGCCAAAGGCCTGGATCGCCTGATCGATGATCTTCAAGGCCATGTTGGGACCTGCGACCTTGATCATGGCGATCTCGAGCTGCGCGGTCTTGTTGCCGACCTTGTCCATCATGTCGGCGGCCTTGAGGCACAACAGGCGGTTCATCTCGATGTCGGTGCGGGCCTCGCCGATGCGCTGCTCCCACACACTGTGCTCGATGATCCTCTTGCCGAACGCGGTGCGCGAGGCGAGCCGCTTCACCATCTTCTCCAGCGCCTCCTCGGCCTTGCCGATCGTGCGCATGCAGTGATGGATGCGGCCGGGGCCGAGGCGGCCCTGCGCGATCTCGAAGCCGCGGCCTTCACCGAGCAGGATGTTCTCCTTCGGCACCCGCACGTTCTGCAGCAGCACCTGAGCATGACCGTGCGGCGCGTCGTCGAAGCCGAACACGGGCAGCATCTTCTCGACCTTGATGCCGGGCGTGTCGAGCGGAACCAGGATCTGCGACTGCTGCTGATGCTTGGCGGCCGACGGATCCGTCTTGCCCATCAGGATCGCGATCTTGCAACGGGGATCGCCGACGCCCGACGACCACCATTTGCGGCCGTTGATGACGTAGTGATCGCCGTCCTTCTCGATGCGCGTCTCGATGTTGGTCGCGTCCGACGAGGCGACCGCCGGTTCCGTCATCAAGAACGCCGAGCGGATCTCGCCGTCCATCAGCGGGCGCAGCCATTTGCGCTTCTGTTCCTTGGTGGCGTAGCGGATGAACACTTCCATGTTGCCGGTGTCGGGCGCCGAACAGTTGAACACTTCGGAGGCCCAGGTGATGCGGCCCATCTCCTCCGACAGCAGCGCGTATTCGAGATTGGTCAATCCCGCGCCGCGGAATTCGTCGTCCTCATGCTCGGACGGCGGCATGAACATGTTCCAGAGGCCTTCGGCCTTGGCCTTCTTCTTGAGCTCCTCGAGGATCGGGATGACCTTCCAGCGCTCGCCGCTACGATCCTGTTCGTCATAAACAGGCACCGCCGGGCGCACGTGCTTGGCCATGAAGGACCGCACGCGGTCGAGCCATTCCTTCTGCTTCGGCGACAGATCGAAATCCATGGGACGCTCCTAGTTTCTCTCTCACTGGTCGTTTTGCGCCGGACTGTCCTCCCGCCGCGCACCGCCCGCAAGCGCGACTTGCGGGCGTTTTGCGGAACCGGCCCGCGAGTTGCGAACGAGTCCCGATTGCGGATTGACTTTTCCCGGCCTTCAAACGATAGTTTCATACAACTGTTTGAATTGCAACTCCCTCCCTGGGGGCAAGCCATGGCCAGCGATCACACCAGGTCCGCCATTCTCGCCGCCGCCGAACGGCTCTATGCCGATCGCGGTTTTGGCGACGTCACGCTGCGCGACATCGTCGCGGAAGCCGGGGTCAACCTCGCCGCGGTGAATTATCATTTCGGCTCGAAGGACGAGCTGATCGCGGAATTATTTGTCACGCGCTCGATCGCGACCAACCGCGAGCGTTTGCGCGAATTGAAAGCGGCGGAAGAGCAAGGCGGCGGCCGCGCGCCGATCGAGGTGATCCTGCATGCGCTGGTCGGCCCGACCTTGCGCGGCTGCCTCGGCCCCGAGAACCAGCGCTCGACCGCGGCGCGCTTCATGATCCGCGCCTCGATCGAATCCGTGCCGCCGATCCGCCGCATCAAGAACCGCGAGATCGACCATTTGCGCAAATTCGCCGGCGCAATGCGCAGATCCCTGCCCGACCGCAGCGAGGTCGAGATCTATTGGGGCCTGAACTTCGCGCTCGCGATGGCGCATCACACCATCCGCGAGAGCGAGCGCTTGACGAAGCTGTCGGACGGCAAATGCGATCTCGACGACGTCGAGGACGTGGTCGCGCGCGTCGTCAGCGTCGCGACGATGGCGCTGACGGCGGGGCGGACGGAGGCGAAGGCGCCGTCAAGGGTCGCTGCGCGTTAGACTCTTGTTTGACGCGTTTTCTTCACGCGAACCGGCATCCACTTCGCTCGAAAACGCTTTGATCCTCACATCATCGCGATGCAGTCGATCTCGACGTCGAAGGGGCCGAACCATTCCGGCGTGCAGACGAAGATCCGCGCCGGCGGATCATTGGGGAAATAGCGCGCATAGACCGTGTTGAACGCGGCGAAGTGCCTGGTCGAGGTGCAGTAGACGTTGCACTTCATGACGTTGTCGAGCGAGGCGCCGGCCGTCTCGAGGCACAGCTTCATCTGCTCCATGATGATCTCGCTCTGCCGCTCGATCGGCATCTCCGCAAGCTCGCCCGTCTCGGGATCGAACGGCGGCAGGCCTGCGACGAAGATCATGTTGCCGGCACGCGTCACCGGCGAGGTCGGCGCCTTCCAGCGATCGAGATAAGACGAGATCGGTTCGACGCGGAGCGCTTCGCGTTTCATGGGCCACCTTCGGTTCGAGCGACACTGGTGCCTTCTACATCATTCTGCAGCCAGCATGTTTCGCTTCTGATCGAAGTATGGCGGCGGGGCTAAAGCGCGATTAGATCGCGCTTTAGTTTATTGTTTGAGCATGATCTTTCCGGAAAGCCGCTGCGCACTTTGCGCTAACGCGGCCCTCCAGGTCCGGATCATGCCTCAGCCCCGCTGCGGCATCTCCTCGGCCTCTTCCTTGGCGAGCAGCAGCAGCATCTCGATGCCCATCTCGCCTTCCTGCGGCGAGCGGATGAACTTGATCTCGTCGGCGCTCTGCCGCAACGCGGCGATGATGGCGACGGCCTGATTGGCGGTGGCCGCCTCGGTCGCCAGAATTGCGTTCTGGTCCTTGGCCTGGAACCCGATCGTATAAGACATGCGCTTCCCTCCCGACTTACGGAAAGAGATCAGACTCGCGCGCGAAGCGGAAGCCTGCGCGACTACGGACCGGGTTTATCTGGGGATTGCGCGCAAGCTCCACGCAAGACCCGGCCAGCGCCACACTGAGGTCACCAATCCATGCTCAGTAATCCGGCGCCGGCGTCGTGCTACGACAGCCCCAGCATCGCGCGCGCGTCTTGCGCGGTCGCAACGCTCGCGCCGAGGCTTTTTAGAATGCCGGCGGCGTGCGCGACCAGTTCGGCATTGCTCTTGGCCAGCACGCCCTTGGACATATAAAGGTTGTCCTCCATGCCGACGCGAACATGGCCGCCGAGCAGCCAGGCCTGCGCGACCATCGGGAACTCGGCGCGGCCAATGCCGAAGCCGGACCAGATCGCGCCCGGCGGCAGCAGGCTGCGCGCGTAGAACATGGTTTCCGGCGTCGCGGAGAAGCCGTATTTGACGCCGAGCACGAGCGAGAACAGGCCCGGCCCTTTCAGCGAGCCGTCGGCGAGCATGTCGCGCGCCAGATGACAGTCGCCGGAATCGAACAGCTCGATCTCCGGCAGCACGCCGGCCGCCGTCATCCGCTCGGCCATGATGCGGACGTTGCGCGGCGTGTTGATCACGACCTCGCCGCCGGAATTCATGGTGTTGAGATCGAGCGTGCAGATGTCGGGCTTGATGAGCTCGACATGCTCGACGCGCTTTTCGGGCGCAAGCAGCGTGGTGCCGGGCCCGGCGACGCGGGGGTCTTCGATCGAGGGCACGAAGCGCCCGCCTGGGCCGGTGGTGAGATTGATGACCAGGCTCTTGTTGCGGGCGCGGATGCGATCCACGACATCGCGGTAGAGATCGATCTCCATCGACGGCCGCCCCGTCGCGGGATCGCGCACATGGATGTGGGCGATGGCGGCGCCGGCCTCAGCCGCTTCCAGCGCGGAGGTCGCGATCTGCTCGGGCGTGATCGGCAGGTACGGCGACTGCTCGGGCTTCGTCAGGTTGCCGGTGATGGCGCAGGTGATGATGGTTTTGGCGGCCATGAAATCAGATAATCCCCTGCTTCTTAAGCTCGTCGATCTTCCCCGCATCATAGCCGAGCTTGCCACCGAGAATTTCCTGGGTGTGCTCGCCGAGCAGCGGCGGGGCGCGGTAGGTCTCGATCGGGGTCTCCGAGAGGGTCAGCGCGTTGCGGATCAGCGACAGATCGGGCTCGAACGGATGGTCGACCTTGACCCGCATGCCGCGCGACTGCACGTGCGGATCGGAGAACACCTGCTCGAAATTGTTGATCGGACCTGACGGCACGCCGGCCTCCTCCAGCTTCTCCAGCCAGTAGGCCACCGGTTTCTTAAGAAACAAACCGGCGAAGATCGCCATGATCTCCTTGCCGTGCACGACGCGGTCGTTGTTCTTGATGAAGCGCTTGTCGTTCGCCAGCTCCGGCTCGCCGAGCACGGCACAGGTCTTCCGGAACTGGCCGTCATTTCCGACCACCAGCATCAGCTCGCCGTCGGTGCAGCGGAACACGCCGGCCGGCATGCCGCCATTGCCCCAGGTGCCGCGGCGCGGCGGCATCTTGCCGTTGACGAGGTAGATCTGAAGCCAATGCGAGAGCGAGGCGATGACGGTGTCGAACAGGCAGACGTCGATGTGCTGCCCCTGCCCGCCATTGACGTCGCGATGATAGAGCGCCGAGAGGATTCCGATCGAGGTGTTCATGCCGGTCATGTAGTCGACGATCGACGGGCCGACCTTCATCGGGCCCTCGCCCGGCTCGCCGTCGATATGGCCGGTGACGCTCATCAGGCCGCCCATCGCCTGGAGGATGGCGTCGTAGCCGGCGCGCGGCGCGTAAGGGCCGGTCTGGCCGAAGCCGGTCACCGAGCAGTAGATGATTTTTGGGTTGATCGCCTTGATGGTCTCGTAGTCGAGGCCGTAGCGCTTGAGATCGCCGACCTTGTAGTTCTCCATGAAGACGTCGGCGTCCTTGGCAAGCTCGCGGATGATCGCCTGCCCCTCGGGCTTCGCGATGTTGACGGTGACCGATTTCTTGTTGCGGTTGGCGCAAAGGTAGAAGGAATTGTTGTTGTTCGCCTTGCCCTCGGGATCGGTGAGATAGGGCGGGCCGAACGCGCGGGCGTCGTCGCCGGTGCCCGGCCGCTCGATCTTGATCACCTCCGCGCCGAGATCGCCCAGCATCTGGGCCGACAGGGGTCCGGCAAGCACGCGGGTGAGGTCAAGGATCTTGATGCCTGAGAGCGGCAAGGCCGACATGTAAGTTTCCTCCGGGAACTGGTGTTGGCGCGGCGGCTCGAGCCAAGCCGCGCCCCCTGCGGATACACCATTTTCGCTCCCCGAGCACTGCGCTCCAGGCATACGGCCATCCCCGCCCCGGCGGCGGCGAATTTCCGCGCCGCGAATATCTCGTCAGGCCGCGGCCGCCGCTGCCACTTGCGGCCTCCGGCGTCCGAGCAGGACTAGGATCAGCACCGTGGCGCAGGAGAACACGAAGGTGAGACCGAGCGCGCCGCGGCTGCCGAACTGGGTGAGCAGGCCGGCGAGCAGCGGCGGCGAGATCGCCGAGGCCAGATTGAGCGGCAGCGCGATCATCGACATTGCCTTGGCGAATTCCGCCTGGTCGTAGAACACCAGTGGGATGGTCGCCCGCGCCACCGCCATGGCACCGCTGCCGGCACCATAGAGCAGGATGAAGACCGCGACCGCCCAGGTCGCGCCCTCGCTCAGCATCAAGAGCAACATCGCCACGGGCAGCGCCGTGCCGGCGACGAGCCCGGTCGTGATGCCGTCCCAGCGCCCGCCGCCGAGGAAGTCGAGCCCGCGGGCGCTGACCTGGATCACGCCGAGCATGGAGCCGAACGCGATCGCCTGCGCCGGCGCCAGTCCCTCCGCCCGCAGCAGCTCGATGAACACTGCGCCGAGACCGAAATTGACGAACGCATTGAGGGTGATCGCAGAGACGACGAGGCCGAACGTGCTCCGCGCAATCCGCGGCGCCTCCGCGCGCTTCGCCGGCGCAGCCCCCTCGTCCTTCGCGACGGTCCGGCGCGGCGCTGCGAACGCCAAGAGCGGCAGCGACACGAGGAGCAACATGGCGGCATAGACGAGACAGGTCCCGCGCCAGCCGAGATGGCCGCTGAGGTACGACGTGGCCGGCCAAAAGATGCTGCTGGAGAGGCCCGTCACCAGCATGAGCGCGCCGATCGCGCTCTTGGCCTGCCGCCCGGCGATCTCGTTCAGCATGATATAGGCGCCGGTCGAGAGCGTGGCGCTGCCGGCGACGCCGAAGATGGTCCAGGCGGCGAAGTAGAGCACCGGCTCGCGCGCGAAGGACAGCAGCACGAATCCGGGCACGGTGAGGACCGTCCCGACCATCATGACCTTGCGCGCGCCAAGCCGCGCGAACGCCTTGGCGAGCCAGGGGGCGCACAGGCCCATCGTGACATAGAGAACGGAGGTGCCGCCGAACACCGCCGGCAGGCTCATGCCGAGGTCAGCCGCGAGATCGCGCCCGACGATGGCCGGAAGCCCGATCGTACCCCATCCGATGAGTTGGGTGATCGCCAGGACCAGCAGGACCCCGATGAGCCTGCTGTCAGATTTCAAGAACCGCATTCCAAAGGTCGCCTGCCCGGCAGGCGCCGATCACGCCTGTGACGCCCGTCTTACCCGGCGACTCGGCGCGGGGGAACGCCAGCCGCCGAATGGCAGAAGGCAGCCGGGAGCATGTCAGCAGGAGGCAGCAGTCCCTACCCCGCAAGCCCGAGCAGGGATCGCGCCTCGGCCGCGGTCGCGACGCGCCGGCCATGGCGCGCGACAGCCTCGCAGGCGACGGTCACGAGCTCGGCGTTGCTGGCGGCGAGGCGCGTCTTGTCGATCCTGATATTGTCCTCGAGCCCGGTGCGGACCGCGTCGGCGCCTCGTGCGAGCGCCCAGCCCATGACCTCGGCCTGGTGGCGTCCGATCCCGGCGGCGGTCCAGGTCGCTTGCGGAATCAGCCGCCTCAATTCTCCCAGCAGGATGTCGAGGACATGCTCGTCGGCCGGCATCGCATTCTTGACGCCCATGACGAACTGCACATGCGGACGTGCGTCCATCAGCCCCGCCTCGATCAGGCGACGGGCGCCATGCAGATGCGACAGATCGAAGATCTCGATTTCCGGCCGGATGCCATTTGACTTCATGCTGGTCGCGAGTGTCTCGACGAGCGCGGCGCTGTTCTCGTAGACGATGGTCGGAAAGTTCACCGAGCCCGTGGAGAGCGAGGCCATGTCCGGCTTGAGATAGAGCGACGATCCACGCGCCGAGGGATCGCGGCCGCGTCCACCGGTCGAGAACTGAACGATCATCCTCGGACAATGTATCTTGATGCCCTCCTGCACCAGGGCAAAGCGCTCGGGATCCGAGGACGGCGTCTCGTCATCGTTGCGAACATGGATATGGGCGAGCGTGGCGCCGGCCTCAAAGGCCTGATGGGTCGACTCGATCTGTTCGGACGGCAGGATTGGCACCGCCGGATTGTCCTTCCTGCGCGGAACGGAGCCGGTGATGGCGACAGCAACGACGACAGGGTTCATCCCTTGACCTCATGATGATCGCGCTCGCGCGCGGAAGGTTCGACCAGACAATCACGTAACGCTTTGGGCCTGCCGCTGCAAACATCACCGATTGCAGCGGCATGGCTTCCTTGCGCTCCCGTCAGGTCGGAATTGCGGCCGCACCGCTCGCCGCCTCTGCGCGCTGCCGCTCATAATCGTCCCGCGGCATCGGCACGGCCTTGGGATTGCCGAGATCATCGATGCTGATCCGGTAGGTTTCCCGTGCCGTGACGGCCGCCAGCGCCGCGATCACCGTGATGCCGAAGGCGATCGCCCCGACCGTCAAGGGAATGTTGGCCGAGCCGGGAGGCGCCACGGTCGCAAACAGCGCCGGGAGCAACGCGGTGATGGTCGTGCCGATGTTCTGCGAGATCGCCATTGCCGACACACGGGTGCGCGTCGGAAACAGCTCCGGGTAGAAGCTCGGGAAGATCGCGTTGTAGCCCTGATAGACGACGCCCCACATCAGCAGCGACAGCAGGATCGCGAGCGGCACGTTCCTGATGCTGATGGCGTAGAGATAGCCGAACGCGAGCAGGCCGGAGAGAAGCGCGCCGACGATGATCGGAGGCTTGCGGCCGACCTTGTCGGAGAGATTGCCGACGAAGGGAATGACGAATATGGCCAGCATGTTTCCGAGCACCGGGATCCACAGATAGACGTCCTTGGCAAAACCGATGCCATAGGCCGGCTGCACCGCATAGGCCGCACCGAAGATGGTGGCAACGACGGGGATGACATTCATCAGCGCCATGCAGATGACCCTGAGCATGTCGCGCCAGCTCAGCTTGATGGCCTGAACAATCGGCGACCGCGGCGTTTCTCCCCGCTCGCCCTCGCGGGCAAAGGCAGGGGTTTCGTCGACTTCGCGGCGAATGATGTAGCCGGCGACGATGACGAAGAAGCTGAGCAGGAACGGAATTCGCCAGCCCCAGCTGTTGAAGGCTTCGGTCGGCATATAGGCCGCAAGCGGCAGGAACACGGCCGCCGCAAGGATCTGTCCAGCCTGCACGCCCTGAAGCGCGAAGCTCGCATAGAAGCCGCGCCGTCCGAACGGCGCGTGCTCCAGGATCATCGAGCTGGCGCCGGAGATTTCACCGGCCACGGCAAAGCCCTGCACGAGGCGGAGAATGACGAGCAGGATCGGCGCCAGAATGCCGACCTGTTGATAGGTCGGCAGAACCCCCACCGCCATGGTCGAGATGCCCATCAGGAACATGCAGACGATGAGCACGGTCTTGCGGCCATGGGTGTCGCCCCAATGTCCGAGCACGAAGGCGCCGATCGGCCGGGCCACATAGCCGACGCCGTAGGTCGCCAGCGATGCGACGATGGCGACGGTCGGATTCTCCGACGGGAAGAAGATTTGCGGGAAGATCAGCGAGGCGGCGGTGGCGTAGATGAAGAAGTCATAATATTCGAGAGCCGAACCGATCCAGCCGCTGGCAGCGGCCTTCCTGGACTGACTCGTCTGACGGGTCGCGGTCATCTCAAAGTTCCTCCACTGGGTTTTTTTGACGTCCCGTTGCCGGGCTTCTTGGAGAAATTGGGCAGCACTCTCCGCCCGCTCTGCGAAAGCTTCGCAAGCGCTCGTCACTGCCGATGGGGTCTCTGATTGATTGCGACAATAGGCTTTCGCCGGGCTAACACAATTACCCAGTTATTCGATAAACCTAACATGATGTTATTTTATGCGATCGAACGTGCGAAGCCCACCGCTCTCAAAGCGCCTTCTTCAATGTCAGTCGTACTGCGCTTTGCCCGGTCACTCAGTCCGCGACCGCCGCCTCTTGCGCGCGATCCGGCATGGGTCCGTCACCCGCCAAAGCACGAAGCCAGCGGCGATACTCCACGCCGAGAAGGTCGCTTCTCAGATGTATCTCATCCTTGGGATGAAGCGGCAAAGTCTTCGGGCGTTGCGACTCGACGATCACGCGATCCTGCTCGTACACCTTGTCCAGGCGCGCCACGATCTGCTCGACGCCGACATCAAAGCCATAGTTGATGGCGGCGGTCAGATGCAGCGCGCAATTTTCCAGATCGATCGGCGTGACGGCCATGAACGTGCAGAAGCGCTCAACCTCGCCGGTCTTCTTGTTGAAATAGGCCGTCGTCGGGCGGAAGCAGTAGTAATGATAGCCCGCCGTGATGGGAATGCCGCGATGATCGCCGTAGGGCTGAAACAAGGTAATCTCGCTCGTGCGCAAGCCTTCATCCGTCAACACGACATCGTAATCCACGAGTTCGTCGGGATCATCGGGGTTGCCGTTGAGGTTGGCGTGCACGAACGGAAAGCGCGCCGGATCTAGGAAGTTCTCCACGGCACGAAGCGCATTTGCGTTGTAGTAGTACGGCCCGGCCTGGACCTTGCGATAGGTCGCATCCTCCCAAACGGGAAACGGAGGAACAGCGGCGACTGGATTGCCCATACAGACCCAAATGTATCCATACCGCTCGACCGCGTGATGGCGGAATGCCGCGGCTCGGCTCGTCGGCCGGATCGTCGGATGAGCCGGGTAACGACGGCAGGCTCCATCGGTGCCGTATTCCCAGCCATGGTAGGGGCACACGACGCCACCGTCCTTCACCCAGCCGAGCGACAAGCGCGCACCGCGATGACGGCAATAGTCCTTCCAGGCGTGAACCTCTCCGTCATGGCGCCACAGGATGATATCCTCGCCGAGCAGGCGCGCCGGCACGATGGTGCCCTCCGCGACCTCCTCGCTCCGGCGGACCACGTGCCATTCGTTGACGATGGCGCGATAATCGGCTCTCTCGGTGTCCCAGGTTGACGCGATCACCATGACCTCACCTCACTCGCCCCTGGTCCAGCCGGACAGGCCGTCATCACGCATGCGGCCGCGCGAGTGACAGGTGGGCTTCCCTCTCCCGCAAATTCATGCTCCGAGCTCTGAGGGCCCAATACAACCCCTGGATGCTTACACGTCAACCAGAATATCGAGATTGTACGACTGCGAATGAGATTTGGAGCATGCGAGCGCCGGCGGCGTCCTTGCCCGGTCGCTCGCGGAGCCGCGATAGGCCAGCGATAGAGTGGATGCGACCGCTGGATTCGTCGATCGTTCAAACAATCGTTCCGGCACGCGTCAGCGCGGATGGTCGATTGCAGCGGGCGGCGGTCGTCAGATCCTGACCTTGTTCAGGTCACGCGACGATGAAGCTAACTTCCCAGCGCGTTCTCGCCGGCGTCGCGGCCGGGCACGCTGACATGGACTTCGTGGCCCTCACGCAGCGCCAGGGACGCTGCCGCGATCGCCGACTCGAACGCGGCTTCCTTGGTGGCATATCTGCTCTTGACGTCGCCATCGTGCAGCACGCCCCATTCGTCCTGCACTGGGACAATCGCGTATTGAGCAAGGCCCATGGTCTCCTCCTCCAGCTCTCTCATCCGTGTCTACCGTCGCGTGAGCTGCGGGTGCGCGGCGGTCACGCGCCACACCGTGTTGCCGCTGTCGTCGGCGACCAGCAGCGCGCCTGATTTGTCGATGGCGACGCCGACGGGGCGGCCGCGCGCGTGGTTGTCGTTGTCGAGGAAGCCGGTCACGACGTCCTGCGCGGGGCCGCTCGGCTTGCCGTCCGCGAACGGCACGAATACGACCTTGTAGCCGTTCAGATTCTGCCGATTCCAGCTGCCGTGCTCGCCGACGAAGGCACCGCCCCGATAGGTGCTCGGCAGGCTGGTGCCAGTGTAGAAGGCCATTCCAAGCGGTGCGACATGCGAGCTCAGCGCGTAATCGGGCACGATCGCCTTGGCGACGAGATCGGGCCGCTCGGGCTTGACGCGGGGATCGATATGCTGGCCGTAATAGCTGTAGGGCCAGCCGTAGAAGCCGCCGTCCTTCACCGAGGTCATGTAATCGGGCACAAGATCGGGACCGAGTTCGTCGCGCTCGTTCACCACCGTCCACAGCGCGCCGGTCTGCGGCTCGAAGCTGAGGCCATTGGGATTGCGCAGGCCGCTCGCAAAGATGCGCCAGCGACCGCTGACGCGGTCGACCTCGAGGATGGCGGCGCGATTGTGTTCGGCCTCCATGCCGTTCTCGGTGATATTGCTGTTGGAGCCGACCCCGGCATAGAGCTTCGAGCCATCGGGGCTCGCGACCAGGCTCTTGGTCCAGTGGTGGTCGATCGGCCCGCCCGGCAGCGGCGTCAACACCGTGCCCGGCGCGGTGATCTTGGTGTCGCCTTCCGTATAGGGATATCTGACGATCGCGTCGGTGTTGGCGACATAGAGATCGTTGCCAACCAGCGCGACGCCGAAGGGCGAATTGAGATGATCGAGGAAGACGCTCTGCGTATCCGGAACACCGTCGCCGTTGGTGTCGCGCAACAGCGTGATGCGATTGCTCGGTCCAGTATCGCCGCCCGACGTCGCCCAGGACTCGACATAGCCGATCACGATTTCCTTGGGCCGCTTGATCGGAGCGGATTTCGGCGCCTTGGATTCCACCACCAGCACGTCCCCATTGGGAAGAACGTAGAGGAAGCGGGGATGCTGGAGACCCGTGGCAAAGGCCTTGGCCTGGAGCCCCTGGGCAACCGTCGGCGTCTCGTCCTTCTTCCAGCCGACGATGCGCGCGATGTGCATCGGCGGCAGCCAATATTGCTGGATGTCGGGCAGTTTTGGATTGGCGCCGATTTGGGCCTTGGGATCGCCGCTGCCGTCATCGCAGCCGGCAAGACACAGCAGCGACGAGCACACAAGCGCGCGGGCCATTGAGGATTTCATCGCGCAACTCCTACGCGGTGGCGGTACACCATGGCCCAGCCAAGCCAGCCGGTGACCGGCAGGATCAGCACGGTGATCGCGGACAGAATGAGCCCGGTCGGCCACACCGAGGTCCAGGCATCACGCGTGTGGATCAGCAGGTTGAAAATCGCCAGGATCAGCGCCACGGCGTTGCCGATCAGATGCGGCCACGCCGGCGGCCGCGCCCGCACCAGGCGGTTGCCGAGGAAGTCGGTCAGACCCGCGATCGCCGCCAGCACGCCGAAGACGACGCCGAACAGCAGAAGCCAGGCGGAGAAATCCGCCCACATGATCTCGGCGCTGACGACATAGGCGATGTCAGTCAAGAGCGCGCCGATGAAGCACGCGATCGGGATGGGCACCAGCATCGGATGAATCGGATGGCCCGCGATTTGCGCAGTGGAGCGCACGCGCACAGCTTCTTGCACGGTTGGCCTCGTGTGGCTTTCGCCCTGCCCGACCGGCCAACTCGTGCTTGCAGCGAAGGTTCCTACGCCTGCGCAGTCATGCCCAGGCCGGCCAGATAGGCCGCATAGGCCCGCTTCAAGCCATCGTGAAGCGATGTGGTCGCGCGCCAGCCGAGTCCATTGAGGCGGCTGACGTCGAGCAGCTTGCGCGGGGTGCCGTCGGGACGCGAGGTGTCGTAACTGATCTCGCCGCGGTAGCCGACGATCTCGGCCACGACGCGCGCGAATTCGGCGATGGCGATGTCTTCGCCGGTGCCGATATTGATCAGCTCAGGCCCAGAATAGGTCTTCATCAGGTGCACGCAGGCATCCGCCATGTCGTCGACATAGAGGAACTCGCGCCGCGGCGTGCCGGTGCCCCAGACCACGACATTCGTCGCGCCGGAAACTTTTGCCTCGTGGAAGCGGCGGATCAGGGCGGCGACCACGTGGCTCATCTCGGGATGATAGTTGTCGCCGGGGCCGTAGAGATTGGTCGGCATCACGCTGATGAAGTCGCTGCCATACTGGCTGCGATAGGCCTCCACCATCTTGATGCCGGCGATCTTGGCGATCGCATAGGGCTCGTTGGTCGGCTCCAGCGGGCCGGTCAGCACGGAATCCTCGCGCAGCGGCTGCGCCGCCAGCTTCGGGTAGATGCAGGACGAGCCCAGAAACATCAGCTTCTCGGCACCGTTCTGGTGCGCGGCATGGATCACATTGGCCGCGATCGCGATGTTGTCGTAGATGAATTCGGCGCGCAGCGTGTTGTTGGCGACGATGCCGCCGACCTTTGCGGCGGCAAGGAAGATCACCTGCGGCCGCACGCGCGCGAACCAGTCGAACACGGCGGCCTGATTGCAGAGATCGACCTCGCGGCGATCCACCGTGACGAGCTTGACGTCCTCCCGTTCGAGCCGGCGCACCAGCGCGGCTCCGACCATGCCGCGATGGCCGGCGACGTAGACGCTTTTATCTTTCAGCTCAAACGCTGTGCTTGCCACGGCCGGCGTCCCGTTTTGCCTCCGCCAGATCGCTCGCCACCATCTCCTCGACGAGCTGCGCAAACGTCCGTTTCGGCTTCCAGCCGAGCACCTGGCGCGCCTTGCTGGCGTCACCGACCAGGAGATCGACCTCGGTCGGACGGAAATAGGTGGGGTCGATCTTCACCACGGTCTTGCCGGTCGCCTCATCGAGGCCGGTCTCGTCGACGCCCTGCCCGCGCCACGCGATGCGGCGGCCGACCTGCGCAAAGGCCAGCTCGACCATTTCGCGCACCGAGCGCGTCTCGCCGGTGGCGAGCACGAAATCGTCAGGCTTGTCGGCCTGGAGGATCATGTGCATGCCTTCGACGTAGTCCTTCGCATGCCCCCAGTCGCGCTTGGCTTCGAGATTGCCGAGATAGAGCGTGTCCTCGAGGCCGACTTCGATCCGGGCGACGGCGCGGGTGATCTTGCGGGTGACGAAGGTCTCACCGCGGATCGGGCTCTCGTGGTTGAACAGGATGCCATTGCTGGCGAACATGCCGTAGGCTTCGCGGTAGTTCACCGTGATCCAGTAGCCGTAGAGCTTGGCGACGCCATAAGGCGAGCGCGGATAGAACGGCGTGGTCTCCTTCTGCGGGATCTCCTGCACGAGGCCGTAGAGCTCGGAGGTCGAGGCCTGGTAGAACCGCGTCTGCTTCTCCATGCCGAGGATGCGGATCGCCTCCAGGAGGCGCAGCACGCCGATGGCGTCGGCATTGGCGGTATATTCCGGGCTCTCGAAGCTGACGGCGACGTGGCTCTGCGCGGCGAGATTGTAGATCTCTGTGGGGCGGATCTGCTGCATCAGGCGAATCAGATTGGTCGAATCCGTCATGTCGCCGTAGTGCATCAGGAACGGCACGTTGCCGACATGCGGGTCCTGGTAGAGGTGATCGACGCGCGCGGTGTTGAACGAGGACGAGCGGCGCTTGATGCCGTGCACGACATAGCCGAGCGACAGCAGATATTCGGCGAGATAGGCGCCGTCCTGGCCGGTCACACCGGTGATGAGAGCGATCCGCTCAGTCATATGGCCCTTAAGCTCCCGGCAGCCACCCGACACGGGCGGTCCGCGCGTACGTGGCATCCGTCGATTTGACGCCCTTCTTGGACAGAACGGCCGTCAGCGTCAACTCGTATGGGACCAAAGGGGAATTTGGAGCGGGTGAAGGGAATCGAACCCTCGTATTCAGCTTGGAAGGCTGCTGCTCTACCATTGAGCTACACCCGCGTTGGCGATCCCCTAACACGGCCCGGCGGCGGTCTCAACTGGCCCTGACCGGGCTTTCCCGCCCTGCGAACGCCCTTGTTCCCGGTCCGTCGCCCCACCTCTTAACGACGAGGCGGTTTCACCCTATATTGAGGCTCCCGAAACCAACGAAAGGAGGTGATCCAGTGTCTTATCTCAAGCGCTGTCACCTCGCTGGGATCGCCCGCTAAGCTCCAAGGCTTGGCATCGGGGCGCTCTCAGCCCTGGACCAGCGAGCAAGAAATCGGGCGCGACGGGACTTTCCCGCCGCGCCTTTTTCGTCTGCCGGCGCGCCTCAGGCTGGCGGCTCGCCCCCAAGCACCTCGCGAATCTTCTGCGACAGCTCCGACTTCCGGTATGGCTTGCTCAGCAGCGCCACGCCGGCATCGAGATGCCCTTCGTGGACGATGGTGTCGTCGGTATAGCCGGAGGTGTAGAGCACCCTCACCCCTGGCCGGCGAAGCCGGACGGCTTCGGCCAATTCGTGCCCGTTCATGCCGCCGGGCATGATGATGTCGGTGAACAGGAGATCGAATTTGGCACCCTGGTCGACCAGCGCGAGCGCGGCTGCGCCGTCGCCGGCGGCGAGCGTGCGATAGCCGAGACTGCCGAGCTGGGCGATGACATAGCCCTGCACCAGCGGATCGTCCTCGACCACGAGGATGGTCTCTTGCCCGCGCGCTGTGGCGGGCGCCAGAACCGGCGCCGTCCTGTCCGGCGCCTCGCCCTTCGATCGCGGCAGGAACAACCGCATCACGGTGCCGCGTCCCTCCTCGCTCTCGATCGCGACGGTGCCGCCAGTCTGGCGAGCGAAGCCGTAGACCATGCTGAGTCCGAGACCGGTGCCGCGGCCGGCGCCCTTGGTGGTGAAGAACGGCTCGAACACGCGCTCACGGATGTCGGCCGGGATGCCGTGACCGGTGTCGCTTACTGCGACCATCACGAAGGCGCCGCGGACGACATCGCCCTCGCCGGCACCTTCCGTGCCGTCGAGCTCCCGGTTCTCGGTCTCCAGCGTCAGCCTGCCGCCACCCGGCATTGCGTCACGCGCGTTGACGGCGAGATTGACGATAGCGGACGAAAGCTGCGACGGATCGGCCATCGCCGACCAGGCGTCGTCTGCGAGCCGCGTCACGATCTCGACATGCTCGCCCAGGATCGGCTTCAGCAGCTTCGCGGTCTCCAAAACAAGGGCGTTGACGTCGATTTCTCGCGGCTCGAGCGGCTGGCGGCGCGCGAAGGTCAGAAGCTGCGAGGTGATCTCGGCGCCGCGTGTGGCGGCATCGTCGATGAGCTGCGCGATGGCGGCGAACTGAGGCCTGTCCGCGAGCCCCTCCTGGATGAGCTCGATGGTGCCGGTGATGACCGTGAGCACGTTGTTGAAGTCATGTGCGACGCCGCCGGTGAGCTGGCCGATCGCGTCCATCTTCTGGGATTGGCGCAGCCGCTCCTCGGTCTCGTGTTGCGCGGTGAGGTCGGTGGCGGAGCCGCGATAGCCCATGAAGCGTCCATCTGACCCGAACACCGGCTGGCCGTTGACGCTGAAATGGCGCAGGCGTCCGCTCGCATCACGACCGCGATATTCAAACTTCCGGAACGGCTCGTGACGGTCCAATGTCGCCACGTGCGCGCGCCATTTCTCCGGCTCGGCGTCGTGGTCGAAAGCGGCATCGGTGCGGCGCTTGCCGATCAGCGCCTTGTGGTCCATGCCGAAGGCGCCGGCCCGCTCCGATATGTAGGTGAACCGATGATCCGGTCCGGTTTCCCAGAACCAGTCGGACGCGGTCTCGGCATAGTCGCGGAAGCGCTGCTCGCTCGCGCGCGCATCTTCTTCGGCGCTGCGGCGGATCTTCAGGTCACGTTCGAGATTGGCGTTGGCCTCGCGCAGCTCGCCATAGGCGTACTCGAGATTGGCACACATGACATTGAAGGCGACGACCACCTTGTCCAGCTCGTCGGGATCGTAGGGCGGACGGCGCTCCAGCTGCAAAGGCGGCGGCGGCCGCGCCAGATTGTACTTGCTGACGAAGTCGGCGATGGCGACCAGGTGCCGCGTCACCAGCAGATGGAACATGTAGATGATGAACAGCGAGACGAGAAACGTCTTCGCCGCCTGGCTCGCCAGAATGACCAAGGCACGGTGCAGCAATTGCTGATACACCTCGCTCAGCGTCGCTTCGACGTGAAGCACGCCGATCGCGCGCGCGGTCCCCCGCACGATGGTGGTCAGGGGATAGTCACGCGTCACGATCGAACGGGTGTTCGGCTCGCCGACCGCAACACGGATCGGATTGGGGCGATCGGCGATCTCGCGCACTTCGGCGGCGCGGATGTCGGGCAGCCGCAGGATACCGTCGAGCTGGAGCCTGAGCTGGTTCTGGTCGAGATTCCACAGGCTCTCGCCGAGGCTGCCGGTGGTGCTGCGGCCGATCTCGTCGAGCCGCGTCTCGATGACGCCGACCTCGCGCTCGTAGTCGAGATAGAGCTGCAGCGCGGTCAGCATCAGCGTGACGATGGAGCTAAACAGCAGCACGGCAGCCAGCAGGCGCGGCCCGACGCCGCTGCGTGACCAGTTGAAGACCCGCGACAGCAACGCTCCGATCATCGCCGGCGCAAGCGCAACGCCGATCCCGCCCAAATCCTGCTTCGCGGCCGCCGGGGCAACGGCGCGGCTGCGCTTGCAGTCCCCATCGCCTGAGTCACCCATGCACCATGTCCCGGGAATGGCGGCACCTGCTCCGGCCAGCGAGTGGCGGCCGCGAGCAATTCGACAGTCCAGATTCTCTTCACGCGAGGCTTGGCAATCCTGTCGGCCCATGGGCGGCTTGAGGTCGGCGGGGTCATATCTTGCGCCCAGCAGCAGGACTCTGGCGCAAGCTACCACCTCGCGTGCTAGAATGACATCGCTGAAAGTCCGGAATCGCCTCATATCGCGGGCGAGCGTCAGTAGGTGCGGCCGTCGCGCAGGCGCCACCCCGGGTAGATCGCGCGGGCCTCCGAATCCAGCGGTAGTAAGGTTCGACAAAGGAGAAGCGTGATGTGGCGGATTGCCGTCGCCTGGCTGTCTTTGCTCGCAGCCGCTCCATCGCAGGCGCAAGACCTGATCCGGCTGGCGCGCATCGCCGACATCCCCGATCAATATGTCGGCGGCGAGATGCTGCAGGCTGTCTACGCCAAGCTGAACATCAAGCTCGAATTTGAGGACGTTCCCGGCAAGCGGGCGCTCGCACTGTCGAGCGCCGGAGAGGTGGACGGCGAGATCCAGCGGATCGGGACGCTCTCCCGCGACTATCCGACGCTGGTCCAGGTCACGCCGGCGATCAACTACATCGAGCCCGCGGTGTTCACGACGAAACTGCATTTCGATGTGGCCGGCTGGAATTCAATTCAAGACTACAGCATCGGCATCGTCCGCGGCGTCGGCTCGTCGGAGGCCGGCACGCGCGGCATGGCCCGCGTCACGGCGACGACCAGCCTGGAGAGCATGGTCAAGATGCTCGATGCGGACCGCTTCGACGTGATGGTCACCGACCTCTTCAGCGGGCTCGTCGCCGTGAGGAAGCTCAACCTGCAGGCCAGGATCTACCCGCTCTCGCCTCCGCTCGAGCGCATCCACATCTATCACTATTTGCACGAACGCCATCGCGCTCTGGTGCCTGAGGTCGGCAAGGTGATCGCGCAGATGGAGGCGAGCGGCGAACTGGCAAATCTGCGGGAGACGCTGGTCAAGCAGGTCCTCAGCGCACCGTAACCGGCACAGGCTCAAGTCGCGCGAAGCCGCTCGCGAAAGGCAACGGCGGCAATCAGCACGCCGAGACACCAGGCCACGACCGCCCGGTGAGGCTCTTCGCCGAGGAGCACGGTGAAGATGCTCGTGACCAGGCATGGCGCGATCGCGTTGCCGTTCCGGCTCGCCAGCGAGAACAGGAACGGCAGCGCAGCGATCGAAATTTGCAGGACGCTCATCCGCAACGACTGGTTGCGTCAAAAGCCACAGACATTCAGCGCGCGCGGGCGCTTGCCGCGCCGGCTCTCGACAATGCGCTCGCCACCATTCTCGGCCGAGCTTCCGTAGTAGCGATGGTGACCGCTCTGGTCGTGCAGGTCGGCTGGCTCGGACTTCCCCGCCCGACGCGCGTCGCAGATGATCTTGATGGTCGACATGGCCGCCTCCGAAGTGTTCTTGGTGGCCATCAGTCGCGCGGGTTCCGGGCGGCGTTCACACGTCCGAGCGGCAATCGGGTTTCGGGACGGTTTCGTCGCTAGGCCCTGACGCAATATTTTCCGCATTGCTATTGTCGGCACAGGCTGTGGTGGTACGTCCTTTGGACGCGCGCAGCGGAATCAACGAGGTGACGATGCTTTACGCCATCCTGGCCTACCATGTGGAAGACGAGATCCAGTCCTGGACGCCGGAGCAGGACGCCGCGGTCGTGGCCAAGGTCATCGCGGTGCAGGAGCCCATGAGGGCCAGCGGACTGCTTGGTCCGGCCGCGCGCCTCGACGAGACCCGAAAGGCCCGCACCTTGCGCGGCGCCGGCGCCGGCATGGTGCTGGACGGTCCGTTTGCCGAGACCAAGGAGCAGCTCCTGGGCTTCCACCTCGTCAACTGCGCCGGGGATGACGAGGCCATCGCGGCGGCGCGGAAGCTGCGTGAGGTCAATCCGACCGCGGTCTACGAAATCCGCCCCGTCATGCTTTACGTCCCGGCCGACGGGTTCGGCGCGACGCCCGACTGATCCGGGAAGTTAGGGCTCCTGGCCCGCCGGCGCGGCATAGAAGCGCCGGATCAGCAGCCCGCCGAAAGCGACGAACCACAGGAAGGGCGCGATATGCGGCGCGAACGCCGCAACGATGCTGCCCGGAATGAACACCAGCAGCGGAAACAGCTAGGCCATGGTCTCACGCCGCCAGCCGCCCAGGATCGTCCACCACAGCCAGGCATTGAGGCCGGCGATCACGGTCAAATGCAGGCCGTAGAGCACCGCCACCGCGCTGCTCATGGCGTAATTGATGTAGAGGCCGTTGGTCACCGGCAGCAGCACGATCGAAAGCAGGAAGAACAGATTGAGGATCACCGCGCCGCGGCTGCCGACCGCCTGGCGCGCCAGCCGGCGGTGGTGGCTGATCCAGAACAGGCCGGCGATGATGAAGCTCAGCGCAAAGCCCGCGAGCTTGCCGGAATAGACCTGGGCGAGATCGCTCCAGCCGGGCGCGCTGGTGAACACCGCGGCCCTGGGCAGGTCATAGGCGAGCAGCGTCATGGCGACGCCGAAGATGGTATTGCTGAGCGATTCCAGCCGCCGCATCTCGAACTGGTCGGGCTTGAGATCGGTCATGCCGGTGCGCGCTTTTCGGGCTGGAACCTTGGGCCGTGTTGTCCCTAGGTCTTAACACCGGTTCCGTCCAGCCGCATTGCGATTCGCGCTGGGATCGCCGACCCTGTTGCCTTTCACCGGGGCGATTCGTGGCGACATATCTGGACACGCTCAATGCGGAGCAGCGCCGCGCCGTCGAGCATGGCGTGGCCGATGGCGCGACCGTGGGCGCTCCCCTGCTCGTCATCGCCGGCGCGGGCTCCGGCAAGACCAACACGCTGGCGCACCGCGTCGCGCATCTGATCGTCGCGGGCGCCGATCCGCGCCGCATCCTCCTGATGACGTTCTCGCGCCGCGCCGCGGCCGAGATGGCCGGCCGGGTCGAGCGCATCGCGCGCAAGGTGCTGGGCGAGAACAACGCCGCCATCATGCGCGATGCGCTGACCTGGGCCGGCACATTCCATGGCATCGGCGCGCGGCTCCTGCGCGAATATGCCGAGCGGATCGGCGTCGATCCCGCCTTCACCATCCACGACCGCGAGGATTCCGCCGACCTGATGAATCTGGTGCGGCACGAGCGCGGCCTGTCGAAAACCGAGAGCCGCTTTCCGGCCAAGGGCACCTGCCTGTCGATCTATTCGCGCTGCGTCAATGCCGAGATGGAGATCGAGAAGGTGCTGGGGCAACATTATCCCTGGTGCGCCGGCTGGGCCGCGGAGCTGAAAGGCCTGTTCGCCGCTTACGTCGAGGCCAAGCAGGCCCAGCACGTGCTCGATTACGACGATCTCTTGCTCTACTGGTCGCAGATGATGAGCGATGCGCTGATCGCCGAGGAGATCGGCGGCCGCTTCGATCACGTGCTGGTCGACGAATATCAGGACACCAACCGCCTGCAATCCTCAATCCTGCTGGCGCTCAAGCCTGACGGGTGCGGGCTCACCGTGGTCGGCGACGACGCGCAGTCGATCTACTCGTTCCGCGCCGCGACCGTGCGCAACATCCTGGAGTTTCCCGCGAGCTTCTCGCCGCGCGCGGAGATGATCACGCTCGACCGCAATTACCGCTCGACGCAAGCCGTGCTGGCGGCGGCCAACGGCGTCATTGGACTGGCGCGGGAGCGCTTCACCAAGAATCTCTGGACTGACCGCAGCGCCGGGCAGAAGCCGCAGCTCGTCACCGTGCATGGCGAGGCCGACCAGGCCCGCTACATCGTCGAGCAGGTGCTGGCCAACCGCGAGCAAGGCGCGCTGCTCAAGCACCAGGCGGTGCTGTTCCGGACGTCCTCGCATTCGGGCCCGCTGGAGATTGAACTCACCCGCCGCAACATCCCGTTCGTGAAATTCGGCGGACTGAAATTCCTCGACGCCGCACATGTCAAGGACGTGCTGGCCTTGCTGCGCTTTGCCGAGAATCCGCGCGACCGCGTCGCAGGCTTCCGCATCCTGCACCTGTTGCCGGGCATCGGACCTGCGACCGCGCAGCGCGTGCTCGACCAGATGGCTGAAAGTACCGACCCATTGCACACGCTCGGCCAGCTTCCGGTGCCGCCGCGCACGGGCGCGGACTGGACCGACTTCGTCCGCACGACCCAGAATCTGCGCTATTCGGAATGGCCGGCCGACCTCGAGCGCGTGCGGCTCTGGTACGAGCCGCATCTCGACCGCATCCACGAGGATTCCGAGACGCGGCGCGCCGATTTGATGCAGCTCGAGCAGATCGCGAGCGGCTATTCCTCGCGCGAGAAATTCTTGACCGAGCTCACGCTCGATCCGCCGGATGCGACCAGCGACAAGTCCGGGCCTCCCTTGCGCGACGAAGACTATCTGATCCTCTCCACCATCCACTCCGCCAAGGGCCAGGAGTGGAAGTCGGTGTTCGTGCTCAACGTCGTCGACGGCTGCATGCCCTCCGATCTCGGCGCCGGCACCAGCGCCGAGATCGAGGAGGAACGCCGCCTGCTCTATGTCGCGATGACCCGCGCCAAGGACGATCTGCACCTCGTGGTGCCGCAGCGCTTCTTCACCCACGGCCAGCAAGCCAAGGGCGACCGCCACGTCTACGCCTCGCGCACCCGCTTCATCCCGGAGCAGCTGGTCTATCTGTTCGAGCGCACCGCCTGGCCGAAGGCCGCCGCAGGCGCGGCCCGCAGCGCGGCGCAGGGCCCGAAGATCGACATCGGGGCGAAGATGCGCGGGATGTGGCGGTAGCTACGCCTTTTTTGACGCGTTTTCTTTACGCGAACCGGTATCCACTTCGCTTGAAAGCGCTTTAGGCGTTCAGCCTGTCGAACTGGACCTTGCCGGCCTTCATCACCATTGGTATGTGCTCGCCCTGGCCAAGCAGGCAGGCGACATCGCGCAGCGGATTGCCGTCGACCACCAGCAGGTCCGCGATGGCTTCGGGCGCGATGCGGCCGAGCTTGCCCTCCATGCCGAGCACTTCGGCGCCGATCAATGTCGCGCTGGCAATGACGGCGCGCGGGCCGAGGATCTCGGCACGAATGCGAAACTCGTCGCTCTGCAGGCGTTGGGACGGTCCGAGCAGGTCGCTGCCGAACCCCATCTTCACGCCGGCGTCGCGATAGATCGCAAGCGAGCGCAGGCCGGCGTCGCGGACATCGGCGATCTTGGCCACGCTCTCGATCGGCAGGCCGTATTGAGCGCCCTCGTTGGCCAGCGCCTCGTAGGTGACGAGCGTCGGCACCACATAGACGCCCTTCTCGGCCATCAGCCGCGCGGTCGGTGCATCGACCAGATTGCCATGCTCGATGGTGCGCACACCGCAGCGAACCGCGCGCTCGATGGCGGCAGCGGTATAGGCATGGGCAAGCACATAGGTCTGGCGCCCGCGCGCTTCCTCGACGATGGCGCGGATCTCGTCCTGGGAGTAGCCGAAGGCACCAACCGGGTCGGTCGGCGACGCGACGCCGCCGGAGGCCATGATCTTGATCTGGTCGGCCCCCATCTGCAGTTCTTCGCGCGCAGCCTTGCGCACGCCGTCGACGCCGTCAGCAACGCGCGCCAGCGCGCCGACACGTACGCAGCATGGACAGGGTGCGTCGCTCGCGAGATAGTCCGAACGCGCCCGCATGTCGCCGTGTCCGCCGGTCTGGCTGAGCGCGCGGCCGGAGACGAAAAGGCGCGGGCCATCGGTCAGGCCGGTCTCGATCGCCTGCTTGAGCGCATGGCCGGCGCCGCCGGCATCGCGCACGGTGGTGAAGCCACGCCGCAGCATGCCGCGCAGCAGCAGCGTCGAGCGCAACGTCACCAGCACGTTCGGCATGTGCACCTGTTGCGCCAGGTTGAGCTCGACCGCGATCGCGTGCACATGCAGGTCGATCAGGCCCGGCATCAGCGTCTTGCCCTTCAGATCGATGGTGCGGTCGGCGCTGGCCTGGATCGGCCGGTCGGCGGTCTCCTTGATCAGGTTGTCCTCGACCAGCACATGGTGCCCCTCCAGCAATTCCGGCTGAAGCGGATCAAGCAGTGCGGCGTTCTTGAAGAGGATGCTTGGCATCGCGACAGTCCTGTCAGAGGTGGGCCGGCGCGAGCAGCGCCGGCAGGGTGAGCTGAGCAAAGGGAAGGCACGCGGCGATATCATCTTCGCCGTACCACCCCGCCTCGTGAAGCAGATTCAGCGAGCCGAGCGTGCGCCCGCGCCAGCGCACGGGCATGTTGAGCACACTCTCGCAGCCGAGCGAAGCGATCAGCTCGTGATCGGGGAAGACGGCGCGCAGATCATCCCGGGTGCGGCCGATATAGGCCTCGCCGCGGTCGAGCACGGCCTCGGTCCAAGGCCCCGGCGCGAGGCGCTTGCGCCCGCCCGTCGGGTAAGGCCCGGGGAGATTGGAATAGATCCGCGCCGCTTCGCCGCTGTTGCCATCATAGGTCAGGATCGTGAACAGCTTGTGCCCGATCGCCGACTTGACGGCCTGGTCCAGCGCCGCGAACAGCGCATCCGGCTGGTCCGCCCTGCCCTGCGCGGCCGCGACGGCGCAGAGGAGCGGATCAGCCTTGGATTTCGTCGGCGTCATGCCACTTCACCCGCGGCAATCTCTTCCAGCGAACGGCCGCGGGTCGGCACGCCCATCAGAACGACGGTGACCGCCCCGAGCAGCAGCACGGTGGTGGTGACGCCGAACACGCCGGCAAAGCCGAAGCTCGGGTAGAGATAGCCGACCAGAATCGGCGAGACGATCGCGCCGATGCGGCCGATCGCCGACGCGAGGCCTGCGCCCGTGGTTCTGACCGGCGTCGGGAACACCTCGGCGGTGTAGGCATAGACGCCCGCATAGGTGCCGTTCATGAACAGAGACAGGAAGATTCCCGCCGCCATGATCTGCTGGTCGCTCTGCGCGAAGGCGAGCCCCAGCGCACTGACGCCGCCGAGCAGCATGTAGGACGCAATCGTCGCCTGCCGGCCAATGCGCTCGTTGAAATACGCGGCGCTGAAATAGCCGGGGATCTGCGCGCAATAGATCGCGATCGAATAGGCAAAGCTCTTGGTGATGCTCATGCCGTTCTGGACCAGCAGGCCGGGAATCCAGACGAAGAAGGAATAGTAGCTGAAGGTAATCGCAAGCCACATGATCCAGGTCATGATGGTGATGCGCGCCTGCCGGCCAGCGAGCAGCGCGGCGAAATTGGCGAGCAGCGTCCCGCCGGCGGCCGGCACTGTTGCTTCGACGACCGGCTGCGGCAGGACATGCCCCTGCGCGCAAAGCCCGCCTCGATCCTGTCGAGCAAGGCTTCGGCTTCCTTGCCCCTGCCCCGGCTCTCGAGCCAGCGCGGCGATTCCGGCAGCGCCCGGCGCCACCAGAGCAGCATGACCACCGGCACCGCCGTGAGCACCAGCACGATGCGCCAGCCGTTGTCGGAGGCGGGCACGATGAAGTAGCCGAGCAACGCCGCGGCGACGAAGCCGAAGGAGAAGAAGCCGGCCAGAGCGCCGGTGAAGCTGCCGCGGTAACGCCGCGCCACGAATTCCGCGAGATAAGGCGCGATGATCGCGCTTTCCGCGCCGGTGCCCATGCCGGCCACGACACGCGCGGCGAAGAAGGAAGGCCATGTGTCGACCATCGCGCTGACGATCGATGCCGCGCAATACAGCGCCAGCGCAGACATCATCACCGCGCGGCGGCCGATCAAGTCGCCCAGCGTGCCCGCCAGCAACGCGCCGAACAGGAAGCCGATATAGGTGCTGCTGCCGAGCACGCCGATCTGAACGCTCGACAAATTCCACGCCGTGCGCAGCACCGGCAGGATGAAGGCCAGCACCGCCGCGTCCATCGCGTCGAACATGTAGCCGAGCCCGCCCATCAGCAGCAGATGCGTGTGGAAGCGTGCGAACGGAAGGCGCTCAATGCGCGCCGATATCATCGACATGAAAGTCCCCTTCTGATGTCACGGGCCCGGCGCGCCGCTCGGGAGGGAACCATAGACAAAGTGACATTATCGTCATAATTTATAATCATGATCTGATATATCACCATGGTGAATGTCTTTGTCGTTCCGCGCGCTCGACCTCAACCTCCTGAAAGTCTTCGAGCCGCTGATGACCGAGGGCAGCGTCACGCGCGCGGCGAATGCGCTGCGGATGACCCAGCCCGCGGTGAGCAACGCGCTGGCGCGGCTGCGCGACGCGCTCGGCGATCCTCTGTTCGTGCGAGCCGGCACCGGCATCCGCCCGACCCAGCGCGCCGTGGTGCTGTGGGAGCCGATCGGCGAGGCGCTGGAAAGCGTGCGCGGCGCGCTCGACGAGCAGGTGTTCGATCCCGCACGTGCGCAGACCGAATTCAGCCTGTCGATGTCGGACTACGTCTCCTCGCTGGTGATGCCGAACCTGCTCGGCCATCTCGGCAAGGTTGCGCCGAAATCGCGCGTCCACACCGTGCCCAATACCGTCGTCGAGATTGCCGACCAGCTCGAGGACAACAGGGTCGATTGCGTGCTCAGCGTCTACGTCAACGAGGCGCAGCAACCGGCCGCCATTCGCTCGCGCTCGCTGTGGACGGTCGAGTATGCCTGCTTCATGCGGCGCGGCCATCCGCTCGCCGCCCAGAAACGGCTGGGCACGCGGACCTTCCTGAACGCGGGCCATGTCGACGTGAGCCTCGCGGGCAAGACCATGCCGTCCTACGACCTCTTCCTGGCTTCGCGCGGGCTGTCTCGCAACCTGGTCGCGACCGTCAATCACTACAGCGCCGCCTACGAGGTCGTGCGCCAGTCCGATCTGATCGCCGTGCTCCCGAGCGACCTGCGCTCGCAATCAAGGCACGCGCCGCTTCTGCACGCCATGCCGCTTCCCCTGGAAGCGCCGCCTCGCGTTGTCAGCCTGTTCTGGCACCAACGCAACGACACGGTACCGGCCCAGCGCTGGCTGCGCGAGACCCTGGTCGAGATGTTCGCCGAGTCCGACTGAGCACGCGGATACAAGCCCGAAACCGGTGACAAAGCGGAAACGGTGGGTTTCTCAGAGCAGCATTGTTGCGCCGCCCCATGCGGCCTAGCTCCACCGCAAAACGACGCCCCACCGTGACAGCAAGCCCCCCGCAGAGATCTCACCTATGACCGCACCGCTTGAATTCGGACTGGATACCTTTGGTGACGTCACCAGGGACGCCTCGGGCGCGATGCTTCCGCACGCGCAGGTGATCCGCAACGTCGTCGACGAAGCCGTGCTGGCCGACGAGCTCGGCCTCGACTTCATCGGGCTCGGCGAGCATCACCGCGCCGATTTCGCGATCTCCTCGCCCGAGACCGTGCTGGCTGCGATCGCATCGCGCACGAAACGCATCCATCTCGGCTCGGCCGTGACGGTGCTGAGCTCGGACGATCCGATCCGCGTGTTCCAGCGCTTTGCGACGCTGGACGCGCTCTCGAACGGGCGCGCGGAGGTGATCCTCGGCCGGCTCGTTCACCGAATCCTTCCCGCTGTTCGGTTTTGACTTACGCAAATACGAGGAGCTGTTCGAGGAGAAGCTCGATCTGTTCGCCGCGCTGCTGTCGCAGCAGCCGGTGACCTGGCAGGGCAAGCTGCGTCCGCCTCTGAAGGATCAGCTGGTCTATCCGCCGGTCGAGAACGGCCGGCTGAAGACCTGGATCGGCGTCGGTGGCAGCCCGCAATCGGTGGTGCGCGCCGCGCATTACGACCTGCCCTTGATGCTCGCGATCATCGGCGGCGATCCCGAGCGCTTTGCGCCCTATGTCGATCTCTATCACCGCGCCTTCAAGGAGTTCGGCCGGCCCGTACAGCCGATCGGGGTGCACTCGCCCGGCTACGTGGCCGAAACCGATGAGCAGGCGCGCGAGGAGCTGTGGCCCGATTACAAGGCCATGCGCGACCGCATCGGCAAGGAGCGCGGCTGGCCGCCAATGGGGCGCGACGAGTTCGTCAGCGAGGCCGAGCACGGCTCGCTCTATGTCGGCTCACCGGAGACGGTGGCGCGCAAGATCGCGAAGACCGCGAAGGCGCTTCGTATTTCGCGCTTCCAGCTGAAATATTCGGCCGGCCCCCTGCCGCACGAGAAGCTGATGAAGAGCATCGAGCTCTACGGGCGGAAGGTGGTGCCGCTGGTGCGGGAGATGATGGCGTAGCGGTCGAGGCAGCCGCTACTTCATCAGCCCGAGCCGGCTTGCGCCGACATAGAGCGAGAGCACGGCGGCATTCGAGACGTTGAGGCTCTTGATCTCGCCGGGCATGTCGAGCCGCGCCACGACGCTGCAGGTCTCGCGGGTCAATTGCCTGAGGCCCTTGCCTTCGGCGCCCAGCACCAGCGCAAGCGGCTCGCGCAGCGCGACGTCCGAAAGGTTCTCGGTGCCCTCGCTGTCGAGGCCGACAGTCTGGAAGCCGCGTTCGTTCAGCGCAGTGAGCGCACGGGCGAGGTTTTGCACCGTCACCATCGGAACCAGCTCCAGCGCGCCCGAGGCGGCTTTCGCCAGCACGCCGGTCGCCTCCGGACTGTGGCGCGCGGTGGTGACGATCGCCTTGACCGCGAAGGCCGCGGCCGAGCGCAGGATGGCGCCCACATTGTGCGGATCGGTGATCTGGTCGAGCACCAGCACCATGCCTTCCTGCTTCAGGGTCTCGATATCAGGCGAAGGCAGCGGATCGGCTTCCGCGAGCAGGCCCTGATGCACGGCGTCCGGCGACAGCAGACGGTCGATCTCCTGGGGCCGGACGATCTCTGGCGCGACACGGGTCTCGATGTTGTCTTCCGCGAGCCGCCGGGCGGCGTTCTCGGTCAGCGTCAGCTTGCGGATCCGCCGCGCCGGATTAGCCAGCGCCATGGTGACGGTGTGCCAGCCATACAGGATGACGGGCCCGTCGGCGTGCGAATCGCGGTCACGCCAGGATGGGCCGCGCGCCGATTTTCCGGGCCGGTTGAAGGGCTTAGCCCCGCCGCGCGGGCCTTTCGGTGCAAATTTTCGATCCTTCATGGGCTCGCTTGTGTCACGGGTCCCGGAATATGGCAATTTGGGTGCGAATGGAGGCGATTTTAGCTGTTCGCCTCGGTTGACTTTGCCCCACCGCTTCGCCCATAAACGCGCCCGGTCGCGCCCCCATCCGGGCTGTCGCGGCCTTCACGTTCCATGGCCGTCTTCGGTCCGCCGGCAAGGTCCGGCCCGATTGTGCTGCCGTCGAGCGGGGGAGTGTCCCGAGTGGCAAAGGGAGCTGACTGTAAATCAGCCGCCTCATGGCTTCGCAGGTTCGAGTCCTGCCTCCCCCACCAGCCTTCACTCGCTTCGCGAGCTTCGGCTAGGCAAGCCATCCCAGCACATCATGACGCGAAGTGAGCGAAGGCTGCCGCGCCGTAGCCGACGGGCGTAGGCGGGCCATCCAACGCAGAACAGTCCACGCGCAAAAAACAAAACGCCCGTCCGCATGGGGCGGACGGGCGTCTCGTCAACTCGACCGATTCAGAGATCAGTAATAGCGGCGCAGCACGCGGTGGCCGCCGTAATACGGCGCGTAACGGTGGGCGTAGCCGTAGCGCGGAGCGTAGCCGTAATGCGTGCGCGGCAGGTAGCCGTAGCGGGGGCCGTAGCCGTAGCGATACGGACGGTAGTACGGGCGGTGATAGGGATAGGCGGCGGCGCGATAGCCATAGCCATAGCCGTAATTGGCGGGCGCAACGACCGCGTCCTCACGATAGGTCGGATACGGCGCGAAGGCGCCCGGGCCGGTATAGGTCGGGCCCTGGTTGACGTAATAATACTGCGTGGTCGGCTCGGCGAGGCGCTCATAGGCGCCATAGCCGTATCCATAACCACCACCGTATCCATAACCACCGCAGCCGGTGTTGCAGCCGGAATAGATCGGTGCGATCGGCGCGCAGGTGCTGAAGCCGCAGGCCGCGGCGGGCGCGGTCGCGACGAACATCACGGCAGCCGCCGCGACCAGTCCCGAAATCATTTGACGCATTACTCTCTCCTGTTGAATTCCGTCTTTTGGATTTTGACGTTTCTTAACCCGGCGGCCTGCCGGGAATGGTTGCACGGGGCCGCGGCCGATGAGGCCGCGGATGGTCGTTGAATTCGGGCGCGTAGATCACCGGCGGCGGATCGACGGGCGGATCCATCTGCGCCGGCAGCGGTGCGGACGATGCGCCCCAGCTCTGGTGATAGCTCTCGGCGGGTTTTGGCAGTTTGCGGTTCGCGGGCGGCTCGACCTCGAGCCGGCCATAGCCCGGCCGAAGGCCCAGCGTCGGATAATAGTGGCCGACGTCGTCGGGCTGCCGCTCGGCGATATAGCGCCCGCCATAGATCGTCGGCTGCACCTGGACGTTCTTGCCGAGGCCCCAGACACCTTCGACGACGCTGTAGGACGCGTCGATGTTGTTGATGATGATCGGCACACCGGGACGGCCGGGCACGACGATGTCGAAGCCGCCGCCGGCAATCGCCGTCGCGGGCAGTCCGATCAGAAAGGCGGCGAGCGCCATGGCGCGCATGAGGAGGTCCCGGTTATCCGAAGCACAACCTATCCGATCGCGGCGCAGAGAGGGTTAAGGCCAGCTCACCAAATTCCGGTAAGCCTAACGCCTAAGGATCGACAGCAGCTCAAATGCCGAAAAGCGCGCTAGCGAAGCGTTAACGTGGCGCAGCTCGCCACACGTGCTCAGGCCGCGCAGGGTTGCGTGGCACAGATTACACATCCTGGGCGGGCTCACGTCGATGTGACACTGCACGCGAGAATGCGCGGAACCACTGCCGGAGGTCGCACTTAGCACAGGTCACAACAACATGGAGAAAATGCCATGACGAGCCTGAAGCTTCTTGGCTTGGCCGCGATCGTCGCGTCCACGCTGGCAACACCGGCCTTCGCCCAAGCGACAGTCGACAATTCGGGCCGCTGCACGGGGTTATTCCAGGATCCCAATTGCCAGAATCTGGGCCCCGCCAATTCCACCACTGACCGCGCCTATCGGCGTCGGCACATGGCCCGGCAGCAAGCGAATCCGAATGACGGAACGCGATCGGGCTTCTGGCCAGTGGACACCGCGGGCGCAGTTGCCGGGGCCGCCGTGGGCACCGCGGCAGCCATTGCGTCGGCACCGTTCCGCGGATGGGACAATTCCTACGCCTATGACAATTCCGGCGGCTACGGCCGCAGCGAAATGGGCTGGTACGGCAACTGGGATACCTACGCGGCCCGCAATGGCATCGTTTGCCGGCCCGGCACCTGGGTGAAGGGCGAGGACGGCCGCCGGCACATCTGCCAATAAGCCCCGCAATCCGGCGAACCGATTCAGGCGGCCCCAAGGGTCGCCTGTTTCACGCCGGCAAAACGCTGCCTGCGGGTTCTGGCACTTCCGGGACAAGTCTGGTATTGCGACCGCGCACATACGGATGCGTCGGCGCGAGCGAGTAGCCCGCGCGGTTCCTTGCCAGTGGCCGGCTTAGCTCAGCGGTAGAGCAGCGGTTTTGTAAACCGAAGGTCGGGGGTTCAATCCCCTCAGCCGGCACCATTGGTTGGCCGACACCGCGTCGCGGCCTGACGTAAGAACCAAATCATCAGTCCGGCGTTATCCTCGCACCATAGAGCCGTCTTGCGGAGGTCTAGCGATGGACCCGAATGATCGGACAGCCTTAGCCCTAGCCGCCATCGCCTTGGCCATCGCCCTTGTGGTTGCATCGACAGTCACGTTGGAGCGCGTCAATACCCGTACCGCCAGCAACGATGCACCTCCCGGCACGGTAGGACTCGCCAGGCCTCACCCGCCGCTGGACCGTGCGCCCGGTGAACCGATACAGACGACAGGAACGCCGTCTAACGCAAGGCAGCGTCCCTGAGCGAACACCGGCCGCGGTGCGAGTGACGGCTCGCATGAAATCATCGTCGCTATGCCTGCGCCTCAGCCCGAACTCTTCGCGCTGCTCTGTTCGAAATGCTCGATACCCGCGCCGGCGATCTCGACCCAGGCATGTTTCGATTGCTCGAACACCGATCTGACGGGCGCCGGAAAATCCGGATCGGCGATGGCGCCGACGGCAACGCCGATCGTCGTCGGCAGATTGTCAGGCTTCCAACAGACCGTCGAGCCGCAATCGGAGCAAAAATAGAAGCGGACCGCACCCCCGCTTGCGGCGGCGCGAACGTATTCCTTCGGTGCGCCGGAGATCGTGACGGCCTCGATCGGGTAGAACGCAGCGACACCGAACGGTGCTCCGGTTCGCCGTTGGCAGTCGATGCAATGACAGGCCGCGACCAGCTTGGTCGGTCCTGGAAGCGAAAGTGAAACAGCGCCGCAACAGCACCTGGCATCGATCATCGGACATCCTCCATCCGCCACAGCCCAAGGCTCTTGTCGCGCCAGCCGCCCCCGCCCTCCCCGCAGCGCTCGTTGATCAACTCGCGCGGCGCGGGCCAGTTGAACGGCGCCTTCGCCATGTTCAGCGCGCGCCAGTCGCCATCCTCGCAATCGCGATTGTCGTCCCATTCGGGAAACGTCGTGAGAAGCAGGAAGCGCGCGCCGCTCGCGCGGAAGTTCGCCACAGCGCGAGCGATGTTGGCGAAACTCAAATGCACCAGGCAATCGCGGCACAGGATCAGGTCGGCGGGCGGCAGCGCATCGCGGGTGATGTCGGCGACTTGAAAGCGACCGGGAAGCTCGCCGCGGGCCGCACGCTCGCTGTTGGCCGCGATCAGCGACGGCACGATATCGATGCCGGTGTAGCCCACGTTCAGCTTCATGCGGCCGATCCAGCCCGCATCGCCGCAGGGCGCATCGAGCAGCGAGCACACACCGAGCCGTTGCAACAATGGCGGAAGCGCGTCCCGGATCGCGGCGGTGGCGCGGTCCTCCGAGCCGAGGCCCGACACTGACGTGGCCGCGCCCCACAGGTTGGTCCGTTCGATCCGCTCGAACCGCGCGGCGAGATCGAGGCCCGCGAAATTGTCGCAGTCGGCGACGAACCGCTCATGGGCCAGCACGGGTGGACGCTTGGCGATCATCGGACCTGCACGAGTCAAACTTCCGTCGCAAGCCCACTATACAGCCGATGTGTCGCGCCTGAAATCTCCTTGAAGCGAGCCTGCCGATGATCACCCGACGAATGGCTATGGCCGGTCTCGCCGCCCTGCTGTTGCCCGCCACGGCGCGCTGCGCGCCAAACGAGCAGTTCAGCGTCGCGGCCGGCAACGAGAGCCTGCCCGTCTTGCGCTATGCGGCGGAGGTCACCGGAAAGCGCCCCGCGGTCATCTTGCTGCACGGCTCGCGCGGCATCGAGCTGAGACGACGCGCCTATGAGCGCTATGCGGATGCGCTGTCGGCGGGAGGCATCGACGCCTATCTCCTCCGCTACATGACCACCACCGACACGGCCGCGCTCGATCTCAAGACGAGCACGCAAGAGAGCCGCAAGGCCTATGACACGGGGCGCTTCGACGGCTGGTCAGACACGGTCTCCGCCACCATCACGACCATTCTCGGCCGCCCCGACAGCTCAGGACATGTCGGCCTGCTAGGCTTTTCACTCGGTGGCTTCATTGCCGCCAATACCGCTGCCCGTGACGAGCGCGTCACCGCGCTCGCCGTACTCTATGCCGGCTTGCCCGACGCGATGACCCGCAAGGTCAGGCATTTGCCGCCCATGATCGAGCTGCACGGTGAAGCCGACCGGAACGTGCCGATCGCAAACGGCAAGAAGCTGATCGAGCTGGCGAGGTCCGTCGGCGCGAAAGCCGAATTCGTACCCTATCCTGATAAAGGCCACGGCTTTGATTTTTCTGATACCGACCCGGCGACGTTTGACGTCGCGTCACTCGTTTCTTCCACAGCAGGCTCGCCGCCTGACCGCGTCGTGGCCTGCCGCCGACCACGGATTGGACCTCGGTTCAACATGCGCTAGCATCCGGCGCCATGCGCCCCAGCACCGCGAAACAGAACGCCAGAATTGTCGCCGGAGCGGCCACGGCCGTCATCATGACGGCCATGCTGTTCGTGATCGTGCTTGCGTTGCTGCTGCGGCAATAGGCACTGTCAGCGCGGCGCGCTAACGCCGCCGCGCTAAGCTTACGCCGCGCGCACCGTGCGCAGGAATTTTCCGACTTCGTCCTTGAGGCGGTTGCTGTCGGTCGCCAGCATCTTGGCGGTCGAGAGCACCTGCGAGGAGGCCGAGCCGGTCTCGGCCGCGCCGCGCTGCACGTCGGTGATGTTCGAGGAGACCTGCTGGGTGCCGTGGGCGGCCTGCTGGACGTTGCGGGAGATCTCCTGGGTCGCGGCGCCCTGCTCTTCGACGGCGGCCGCGATGGTCGAGGACACTTCCGACAGCCGCTCGATCGTCGCGGAGATGTCGCGGATCGCGTTCACCGATTCCTGCGTCGCAGTCTGGATGCCGGAAATCTGCTGGCTGATCTCGCCGGTCGCCTTCGCGGTCTGCTCGGCCAGCGTCTTGACCTCGGAGGCGACGACCGCGAAGCCGCGGCCGGCCTCGCCGGCGCGCGCCGCCTCGATCGTGGCGTTCAGCGCCAGCAGGTTGGTCTGGCCAGCGATGGTGTTGATCAGCTCGACGACGTCGCCGATCCGCGTCGCCGCGACCGACAGCTCGCTGACGCGCTCGGTCGTGGTGCGGGCCTGGGTGACGGCTTCACCCGCCATCCGCGCGGATTCCTGCACCTGGCGGCTGATCTCGTTGACCGAGGATGACAGCTCTTCCGTCGCGGTCGCGACCGATTGCACGTTGCCGGTGGCTTCGCCCGACGCGGCGACGACGACCGAGGTCAGCTCCTGCGCGCGATGCGCGGTGGTGGCCAGCGTCGAGGACGATGCCTCGAGCTCGGTGGATGCCGATCCGACCGTCTCGATGATCTCGCCGACCGCCCGCTCGAAGCCGTCGGCAAGGTTGATCATGTCGCGGCGGCGCTGCTCGGCGGCCTGCTTCTCGGCTTCGGCCTGCGCCGCCTTGAGGCGCTCGACCTCGATCCCGTTGGTCTTGAACACTTCGACCGTCTTGGCCATCTCGCCGATCTCGTCGTGGCGGTCCTTCTCGGGCACCTCGGTCTTGAGATCGTTGCGGGCGAGGCCTTCCATGGCGAGCTTGAGGCGGGCGATCGGCCGCGACATCGCATTGAAGCCGATGAACAGCGCGATCGCGATGCCGAGGACCAGGCCGCCGGCGCTGACACCGATCACGGTCAAGGTCGCGGACCTTGCGTCGCGGGTGATGGATTCCTTGCGCTTGCTCGTCGCCTGCGCGGTCTCGGTGACGAACGTGACGATGCGTGCAAGGGCCGCGTCCAGCACCGGGTCGCACTCCTTGTGCGCGCGATCGGCGGCCTTGGCATTCTCCTCGATGCTGCCTGCCTGCGCGCCGGCCTGGAGCACCGGATCGCAGCTCGTGAACGCGGCCTTCAGCTGGTCGCCGATGCTCCTGACCTGGCTGGCGCGAGAGGGGTCGTCCTGCACGGCGGCGTCGAGGTACTGGCCGATTTCATTGCGGTTCTGGGTCGCGGTCTTGAGGCGGGCGGCGTTGCCCGTTTCGGTCGCCTCGGTGAAGACCGCATAGAGCGCCGCATGGTAGGTCTCGGCGCGGCGCTGGGCCCGGGTCAGATTGAGCGCCGAGGATTGTGTGGCGGAAAGCTCGGCGAACCCGTCCACGGTCGCCGAAAGTTCGCGTGCGCCAAAGCCAGCGACCACCACCATCGCGCAACCCATCACGGCCACGATCAGCGCGACCTTCCACACGATCTTCAGATTGTTCAAAAAGCTCATCTCAGCCGTCCAATGATGTTCCGGTCGGGGCGTAAGCCCAGCAACGGGCATTGGAGCTCGGCATCGTTAAGAATTGATGCCAAATGGCAGGGGTAGTCTTACGGAAAAATAACCTTCTGCCGCCCACCCGTAAGCTCCGCGTAAGCTTAGGCGCATTTTGTCGGCATCTCGGACAATCCAGCCCCCCGGAACGAATTGCGCGCGCCGATCGTTTTCGGCCCATGCGGATCCGGGAAGAAAATCGAAACATGCTTCTGCTGGGGACCGTGACGCTTTGTTGCGCCCTGATAGCCGGCACGCTTGCGCTGCTGGAGCCAGTCTTCGGACCGCCGCCGGAGCGGCAGATCGCTGACAGAGGGCCGATCGATACCGCAACGCCGGGGACAGTCCGGGTGATCGGTGCGCCCTTCGTGCCCAACGTCAATCCGCGCGAGCGATAGCACTCACCTCGCCGGCGCGCCGTCGCCTTCGCCGGGTTGAGGATGAAGACGGGCCAGTTCCTCGACGAAAGCGATCACCTCCGCCCGCTTGTGGGGCGGCAGCGAGAGGAAGGCGCGGACCAGCCTCAATCCTTCCACTTCGTCCAACTTTTCTTTTTCTTTTCCGGCATCCATTCCCGCACTGTCGGGCGTGCGGGAAAAATATGCAATCCCTTGCGGGATACCTTCTTGATTCGTCCCTTGAGCTTTGGTGGAATAGCCGCAGCAAGGGTGGGTGGCCCATGAAGTGGATCAGGGAGCGCGACGCACTGATCGCGCAGACACTGGCCTTCGTCCAATCCGTAACCGGCAAGAAGGATGAATTCCATCCGCCGGAGCGTCCGCCTGTTGCTTTCGAGATGCCTCCGGAGATCGCGACCATCCAGCGGTTGCGGACGAAGCCGAGCCGCCGGCCGCATCTCCTCCGCCGGAGCCGCCTCGGATCCTGCAGGTCCCGCCACCGCGCATGGGCGGCGATTTCCGCACCGAGATGCAGGCCCGGATCGCGAATTTCCGCAAACATCAGGAACGGTTCGAGCGCGAGCGCGAGGAATATTGTGCGGCGACCCTGACCAAATTGCGCGCCGCCATTCGCGACGGCTCTACCCGTCCGCCGGCCGAAGAGTAAGGCCGGCTCCGTGATCGGGACCTTAGAGCCAGGACCAAACCAGCCAGAGATTGGCTGCGCAGGCGCCGAACAGTGCCAGCGTCAACGGCAGCAGCATGTGCCCGCAGCAGGTTTTGAGGTCGCTCGTCATGACCAAAACATCCGCTGATTCCGGCTGGAGAGTCCCAGAGATTCTTTTTTTGGGGATTCAGGACTCGTTTACGACTCAAGGCTTGGCCGCCCTGATCACGGCGCCGTGATCGTCCCGGCCGGCCGGAACCCCTCCCCCGGCGCAACCGTTAACGGGCTTTCCCGGAGCGGAAAGAATGCCCTACGCCCTGTTCTGCAACGACGCCCAGATCAGCAAAGCCTATCCTGATGAGTCCGACGTCTGGAAGATCGCGCACCGGAGCGGCCTCGTCGTCGATGTCAGCACCGATGACGAGCGACACGGGCCGCGCCGGGTGCTCGACAATGATTACGAGATCAAGCCGTGTCGGGCAGCCCAAGGCGAGGACCCCGCCAGGAACAAGGCTGAGGCCGAGCGGGAGTCCCGCATGGAGCTTGAACTGAATTCCTAGGATCTGGCCGGAAGCCCAGAAGATCTCAAGAAGAGATCAGGGGGTCGCGGTTGCCAGCGATGCCTGCTCGCCTGCCAGGGCCACGCAGGCCTTGCGCCGATGCAGCCCCCGGATCGCGCCCGTCACCTTCAGCACCTTGCCCGACGGGCAGGTCGCGTCCTTGACGAAGGCCACCTCATAGGGTGCCAGCATCAGAGGCTCGGATTTGAGGATTGTCTGTGCAGAGCACGGCAGGCAGGTGCAGCACGAGAGCACCACTGCCGACACCAAGATACGCATGTCCGTCGTCCCACCAGCCCGGTAATTTTCATATAACGCGCCCCGGAGCGCGAGTTCCGTAAGCGGCAAAAATTATTTTTGCTTTACGCCAGTCCCATGACGCGCGTGAGAAAGCGCGCGCCGGAATGTTTGCTTGCAAATGACGCGCCAGATGGTTCACGCAAAGCAAACAGCGGGCCGGCCGACGGGGCCGGCAAACGAAAGGCCGGCGCGAGGCCGGCCTTTATCAGATCCTGGATGGGTGGCTGGGCTCAGTAGCGCGAGCCCGCCGGACCGCCCCAGCCGAAGCGATAGTTCACGCCGACCTTGACGGTATGCTCGTCCTCCCGGCCGCGAACACCGACGATGTCGGCCGGGCCGGAAGTGAAGGTCGTGCTGCCGAAATTGTAGTACTGGTACTCAGCCTTGGCCGACCAGTTCGGGGCGAACATGTATTCGAGGCCGGCGCCGACGGTGTAGCCGTCCTTGTTGTTGCCGGTCGCGGTGAAGGTCTGCGGCACGCCGGCGACGTTGACGCCGAGGCCGCCATTGCGCCAGGCGTAACCGCCCTTGGCGTAGAGCAGCGTCGGGCCCCAAGTGTAGCCGATGCGGCCGGTCACCGAGCCGAGCTGGTCGGTGTTGGACGTCACCTGCGTGCCCAGCGGGAACGTCACGCCGTTGTTGTTGGTCGGCAGCCAGGAGTACTGGGCCTCGACACCCACCACCCAATTGGGCGCGAACTGGTAGTCGAAGCCGCCCTGCATGCCGCCCAGGAAGCGGGCGTCGCTGGACTGAAAGCTGCTGTCGCCGGCGAACGCGCCGCCGACATGGCCGCCGATGTAGAAACCGGTCCAGTTGTAGATCACCTGCGGCGGCGTATAGACCGGCGCCTTGGTATAGGTGCGCGGCTGCATGTCGGCCGCAGCTGCCGGCGCGGCCAGCGCAAGCAGGGCCACTGCACCCAGCAAAATCGCTTTCATAGTCATCCCCGTTCTTTCATACGACAGTCTGGAAACAACGTGGCGTGAATTGGGTTGCTTCGCGGCGATGCCGGAACGTTGATCGTTTGCTCCTGTGACGGGGTGGCAACAACGCGATTTTGTTCCGTCACGTCTGCTGGCGCCGACAGATTTTGTCGTCAGCGCGAGCCCCACCGTAACGTTTTGTCGCAAGGCGAAACCACCCCGTTCAAAGCTCGCCAAAATGTGATCCAGCGGCTCCGGCTGCCTCCGCTCTAGCACGCAGCGATGAAGGCGGGCTTTGCGCTATCGCGTCATCTTTTCCAGTTCCGGAAAGGGTGCGTAAACCGCGCCGGCGCAGAGCTCGCTGGTCCGGTCGACGACGCGATCCGCGCGGCCGTTGACGAAGATCACGGCGCGCTCGCGCATGGCCTTGTAGCTGCCGTCACTCTCGCGCGGGGTGAAATGCAGGCAGCTGATATAGAACTGCCGGCCGCCGACCTCACGTTGCACCGGCTCGGCCATGCCGGCCTCTCGCACACCGACCGGGTTGTTGAGATAGGTGCGCATCAAGGCGAGCGTGTCGCTGCGGAAATTGTCGGGAAACGGCTGCGGCCCTCCGGCCTGGGCCCCGCCCATCAAGGTTGGACGGTCACCCTCGCTGCCGAAACAGGCCGCGAGCGCCAGCGGCAGCACGAGGATCGCCGCACGTTTCGTCAATCGCCCCAAGGACCACATTCTCCGGCCAGTCAGATTCGGACGATGTTCTAGAGCATTTTCGGTTCTGATTGAATCAGAACCGAAGCTCCAGATTCTTGTTTTGACGCGTTTTCTTCTCGCGAACCGGCGTCCACTTCGCTCGAAAACGCTCTAGCTCCAAGGTTGCGCAAAGGGAGTTTGCTTGGCGATCCGGCGAATACAGCGCACCGGCCCGCCGTCAGCACCCGTGCTTGCGCGCGGGGCATGACGAACGGGCCGGGCCTGAATTCCGCGCGCGGCGACAGGGCAATGCCAGGGATGCCGCCGCGCGGGATCAGTCGTTAGCTGCGCTTCTCGGTCGTCACCGGCTTGGTGAGGTCGGGCTGCGCCTTCAGCGACTTCTTCGCCGACAGGTGCTTGTGGTGATGGCGATGGGTGCGCACGGTCTTGTGCTCGTCGGGCGTCACGGCCGCGTTGGCATTCATCGCCTTCGACTTGGTGTCGGCCTTGGTATCGACCTTGGCATCCGCCTTGACGTCGGGGGCCTTGGTGTCGGCCTTGACGCCGGCGTCCGGTTTCGCGGCCGTCGTCGACGTCTTGGTCTGGCTCTGGTCCGCCTTGATCACCGGGGCGGTCGTGGTGGTCTTGCCGGCCTCGGCCGCGAAGGCCGGGGCTGCGATCACGGAAGCTGCGAGCAAGGCTGCGGAAATGGTCTTCAACATGGTGGTCTCCTCTTGGAAGGATCTTGAGGCGGCGCCCTCTCGCCGACCCTTCGATCGTAGGTGGGAGCCTAGGCGCCACGCACTGAACCCAGTCTGAAGCCGGTTGCAGGCTTCCGTTCATCTGGATGACAAGTTTGTCATCTGCCTTGGGGAGAATAGATCGTGCGAAGCGGGAATGTTTCTGCCCGATGGGTGTTCCGGTCTTCGGGCAATCGTGTAGGATCGCCACGTTCCATACGGGAGAACTTAGATGCGCAAACTCTCAATGCTTCTTGTGCCGGGACTAGTCGCCATGACACTGGCGGCGGCGCCGGTGCTGTCCAGCGCCTATGCCGCGGGCAGTGACGAGCCCTCCTCGCCGCCGAAGTCGGACTCCTCGTCCAAGAAGGGCAAGAAGAAGAGCTCCTCCATCAGCGATCCCAAATTCCTCGCGGCCTATCGCACCGCCTACACCACGATCTACGACAACCACGACTACACCGGCGCGATCAGCCAGCTGAAGTCGCTCAAGCGGGACGACGTCGCCGACGTTGCGAACCTGATCGGCTACTCCTATCGCAAGCTCGGCGACTACCAGTCGTCGAAGGTCTATTACGAGATCGCGCTGAAGGACGATCCGAACCACGTCCGCACCTGGCAGTATTACGGCCTCTGGCAGCTCGAGCAGGGCAACCGCGAACAGGCGCAGTATCATTTGAACAAGATCGCCTCGCTCGCCGGCACCGACAGCTCCGAATATCGCTCGCTGGCCGCAGCGCTCGACAAGCCGACTGGCGCGACGCTCGTTTACTAAAGACAGCGCATCCTGCGACCTCGCGAACGGGCACAACCTTTCGGTTGTGCCCGTTCCGCTTTCTCGGCTAGCCTTGCGCACCAATCCTCCCCCCGCAAATTGGTGCGCAATGGACACGTGGCTGCGATCCGCGATCGACTACATCAGCTCCTGGATCGAATTTCAGCAGACGACATTCCAGCAACCCGGCGTCATCGTCGCCTTCGCCCACCGCGGCGAAATCGTCGCCGAGCATGCGTTCGGCCTTGCCAATCTCGACACCGGCGAAAAACTCACCCCGCGCCACCGCTTCCGCATCGCCTCGCATTCGAAGAGCTTTACCTCGGCCGGCATCATGAAGCTGCGCGAGCAGAAGAGGCTCCGGCTCGACGATCCGGTCGGCCAATATGTCGGCGGCCTCAATCCGCGCGTCGCCGAGACGACCATTGCGCAGGTGCTCTCGCACAGCGCGGGGCTGACGCGCGACGGCGCCGATTCCGGCCAGTTCATCGACAGCCGGCCCTATCTCAACGCGAAAGAGCTGCTCGCGGAATTGAAGCTGCCGACCGCGATCGAGCCCGGCACGCGCTTCAAATATTCCAATCACGGCTTTGGCCTGATGGGCCTCGTGATCGAAGCCGTGACGAAGGAGCCCTATTCCACCTGGATCAAGCGCGAGATCATCGCGCCCGCGGGCCTGCGCGAGACCGAGCCGGACGCGCCGCTGCCCAGGGGCGCCGCGTTCGCGCGCGGCCATACGCGAAAGCTGCCGTTCGGCGAGCGCTGCGTGATCCCGGGCGACAATCCCGCGCATGCGATGGCATCGGCCGCGGGTTTCGTTGCCACCGCCGCCGACACCGCCCGCTTCTTCGCGCAGCTCGCGCCCAATGCCAAAAGGAGCGCGCTGTCGGTTGCCAGCCGCCGCGAGATGACGCGGCAGCATTGGCGCGTTCCGCAAAGTTTCGAAGCCTATTACGGCCTTGGCGTCAACGCCGGCAGGACCGACGGCTGGGACTGGTTCGGCCATGGCGGCGGTTTCCAGGGCTACATTTCGCGGACCTGCTCGATCCCTGCCTGCGAGTTGTCGATCAGCATCCTCAGCAACTCCATCGACGGCGCGGCGCCGTTCTGGATGGATGGCGCGATGCAGATCCTGCGCGTGTTCAGGAGCCGCGGCGCACCCGACCGGCGCGTGCGCGACTGGACCGGCCGCTGGTGGACAGTCTGGGGCGCGAGCGACTTCGTGCCCGCGGGCAACCGCGTGCTGATCGCCAATCCGCAATTCAACAATCCGTTCATGGACGCCGCCGAGATCGAGGTCACCGGCCGCGACACCGGCAAGCTCGCCTGGGCCGCCGGCTATTCCAGCCACGGTGAGCCGGTGCGCCGCGTCCGCGACAAGCGCGGGAAGGTGAGCGACATCTGGATCGCGGGTGCCAACGTGAAGCCTGCGGGCGTCGTAGCGAAGGAGATTGAGCGGAGATACAAGCCGCGCAAGCGGCGGCCTATTTAGTTGGAGCATGATCTCCGCGCAAACGCGTTCGCGTTTGTCGCGAGGGAAAACAGCTACGCACTTTTCCGGATCATGCTCACTCCCTGATCAGCGCCTCGACCTCGCTGCGGAACGCCTGGCGTGAGCCGTCGCGCGAATAGAACATGTGGCCGCCAGGATAGACCACGAACTTGACGCGCTGGGTCGCGAAGGCCGGGAGCTGGTCGAGCACCCGCCTGGTACCGAAATAGGGCGTGGCGAGATCGAACAGGCCGTGTCCGACCAGCATGTTCAGCCGCGTGTCGGTCGCAAGGATCTGGCGCAGCTCCGACACCGACTGCGGCGGGTTGATGCCGCGGCCGAAGTCCCATTGGCCCTCGACGGCACCGTTCAGGACCTCGTAGGAGCCGTCGGGCCGCCAGTTCAGCTTGCGTGTCAGCACGTCGACCGCCGCGCTCGTCAGCGGCGCCTGGAGCGAGTCACCCGAGGGATCGCCGAAGCGCGAGCTGCTCGAATCCGGATAGGGATCGAGGCCGCGCACGGAGCCGTCATAGCGTCCGGTCACCTTGCCGTTCTTGCGGTCCAACTCGCGGCGGAATTCGCCGACGTCGAAGCGGCCGGAAAGCCTGCGGCTCACCGCCTGGTCGATGCCGGTGAGCTCGGCGACCTTATCGGCGAGCCGGTTGGTGGCCTCCTTGTCCGCCTCGCCCTTGACGAGGTCGGCCAGGAATTCGCCGCGCGCATAAGTCTCGACGTCGGCGAGATCGGTGCGCGTGACCGGTCCTTTGGCCTCGCGCGCGACCGCCACGTAGCTCGGCAAGGTCGCGACATATTGCAGGAGGCTGGTGCCGGTGAACTCGCGGAAGTCCAGCAGCGGCGACACCAGGATCAATCCCCTGACACCGACGCCGTGCTGGAGCTGCAACTGGCGCACGACCTTTGGCCCCCGGATGCCGCCATAGCTTTCGCCCGCGACATATTTCGGCGAGGTCAGCCGGTCGTGCTTCTCCAGCCAGCGGCGGATCACCAGCGCGATCGCATTGGCGTCGCCGTCGACCGAGTAGAACGATTTTCGCGCGTCTTCGCCGCTGGCGACGAAGCGGCTGTAGCCGGTGCTGACGGGGTCGATGAAGACGAGATCGGTGAAGTCGAGCCAGGTGTCCGCGTTCGGCTTCACTTCGGGCGAGGCCGACGGTGAAAGAGCTTCGCCGTGGAGCGGCAGGCGCCACGGCCCGGCCGCACCGAACTGGAGCCAGGCCGAGGATGCGCCGGGTCCGCCGTTGAACAGGAAGGTGACCGGACGTGTGCCGCGGTCGGCACCGTCGAGCTCGTAGGAGGTGTAAGCGATGTCGGCCAGCGGCTCGCCCTTGCCGTCGAACACGCGGATCGAACCGGCGGTCGCGGCGAAGCTGAGGGTACGACCGGGCAGATCGAGCGTCTGCTGCGTGGTGGAGTCCGGTGGGAGACGGTGCAGTTCGGCCGGCGACGACGAAGTCTGTGAGGCGCCTTGCGGGCCGCTGCCGCGTCCGCCCTTCTGACCGGCCGGCGCGGCCGTCTCCGCGCGCGGCTGCGGCGGATCGTCCGCACGCGCAACGCCCGCGACCGCGAAGATCGACACCGCCAGCACCAGGATCGCGCGGCGCGGGGTCCGCAAGGTCGTAACCATGAGCGTTCTCCTTGCCCGGCTATGAGAGCCGGTGCACATCCGAAGGCTAGCGAGCAAATGCGACGGTTTGGGGGACCGCCGCCCGCCGGCGCCCGAGGAGGCCGGCCGGGCTCAAATCAAGCCGGTTCTGTCCCATAAATCGAGATGGACAATCGTCCGTTTGCCTTGACGAGCGGTCCTCCTCGACAATGCGGGCCCAGGTCGTATAGACGAGCCCGGCGGAACTTTCTCCAGCCAGCGGCCTTGCCGGAAGCCATGACCAAGCCCATGCGATACGACCGGATCGCCTTCGTCGCGAGCCCGAGCAACGAGGCGCAGAGCGCCTTCAACCAGCTCACCAAGGACTATGGCAATTGCGATCCTAAGGATGCCGACGTCGTGGTCGCGCTCGGCGGCGACGGACTGATGCTCCAGACGCTGCACCGGAACATGCGCACGGGAAAGCCGATCTACGGCATGCACCGCGGCACGGTCGGCTTCCTGATGAACGAGTATTCGACGCACGATCTGCGCACGAGGCTCGCGGCGGCGCATGAGTCCGAGATCAACCCGCTCCTGATGCGCGCCACGGATGCCAACGATCGCGTGCACCTGCATCACGCCATCAACGAGGTCTACCTGTTCCGGCAGACCTACCAGGCCGCGCGCCTGCGCATCCTGATCGACGAGCGCGAGCGCATGCCCGAGCTGATCGCCGATGGCATCATCGTGGCAACGCCGGCAGGTTCGACTGCCTACAATCTGTCGGCGCAGGGTCCGATCCTGCCGATCAACGCGGCGCTCCTTGCCCTGACACCGATCAGCGCCTTCCGGCCGCGGCGCTGGCGCGGCGCCCTGCTGCCCAACAGCGCCTATGTCGTGATCGAGGTGCTGGAAGACGACAAGCGCCCGGTCGCAGCCGTCGCCGACCATGAGGAGGTACGCAGGGTCCGCCGCGTCGAGGTGCTCTCGGACAAGTCCATCTCGATGCGCATGCTGTTCGATCCCGGCCACAGCCTGGAAGAGCGCATCTTGCGCGAGCAGTTCGGCTACTGAGTCCAGCTCACTGGCCGCAGGGCTGAATCGCGTCCAGGCCTCCCGCCATGGCGGGATCGCTCAACAGGTCAAAATCCCTGACGACCGGAACGAAGCTCTTCGTCTCCGATGTCATCAGATAGATCGTCACGAGCAGCGAGGCCGGCAGGCCCGCGTTCGCGCGACAGAATTCTTTAGCTGCGACGCCGAGCCCCATCGATCCGCGCTTGCCGTTCTTCCCCTGCTCGACCATCGAGGCGCGCAACGCCTCGAAGCGCGCGGCATCTTCCGGCGACAAGCGATAGGCATAGATGGAGGAGTTCTGTGGCGGGACCGGCAGGCCGCCCCGCTCGCGCGCGCTCAGCTCCATCATCGCGAAGCTCGCCCTGGTCTCCGCCTCTCCCGCCAGTCTGGTGACGACGTCGAGCTTGACCCCGCCCGAACGCGGCCGCAGCGCGTCGGGCAATTGCACGGCGACGCGCAGCATCGACAGGTCCGTCGTCCTGGCATCGATGCGGGCGAGCGGCGGGATCGACGTCAGCGGCACCGAGCCGCATCCGCCAAGCATGAGCGCAGCCGCGCTCGCAAGAACGCGCGCAAGGCGGTTCATCGCAGGCTTCTCCAGTCTGGAATTAAGGAGTTGGCTAGGCCGATTTCCGGCCGGCCGCGCGAGGCTCCAGCGCGTCGTCCGCATTGTCGGGGACGTATTCCAGGATATCGCCGGGCTGGCAGTCGAGCACGGCACAAATCCGTTCCAGCGTGTCGAAGCGGATGCCGCGCACCTTGCCCGATTTCAAAAGGGAGACATTGGCCTCTGTGAGCTCGATGCGGGCCGCAAGCTCACGCGACCTGATCTTGCGCCTGGCGAGCATCACGTCGAGATTGACGACGATCGGCATGGTCAGATGATCTCGCTGTTCTCGTGCCAGAGGCGAACAGCATCGCCCATCACGGTCGCGAAGGCGATGAGCGCAAGGCCGCTCAGCACCGACAGCACATGCGACTGGTCGATCCCGAACATCACCACGATCTGGCCCGGCTGGTTGGCCCGCGTGAGGTTGAGCGTGGTGAGCATCTGCACCAGCGGCGAGATCAGCGCGCCCACGATCAATGCAAGGCCCATCCGGCGGATGCGCCAGGCGTTGCTGGTCACGAACACGTCGCCGCGCGCGAAACGGGAGAACAGCATCGAGAGCTGCAACAATGCGTAGAGAACAGGTGCAAGGCCGATCAGGCTGATCAGCGCGCCGGCGAAGCGCGTGCCGGGATTGAGCGTGAAGGGCTGCGCCCCCAGCGGGGATTGGGTCGCGATCCAGCGTCGAAGCACCTCGTCGCTCGACCAGAGCAGCGGCACCGCAATCACCGCTCCCGCGACGCAGACGAGCGCGCCGACGGCGACGATCCGTCCGATCCGCCGCAATCGCGGCTCGGCCGGCACAGGATAAGGAAAGACGATCACGCTCATTGGACGATGCTCCGGCTCAAGCGAATGTTTTTATTGTTTTACGATAAAAAATGGCAGAATTACGATATCGTATCGACTTCTCTTCCGCTGGGCCGCAAGATGCAACCGCAACCGTTCATTAACCCCCGGCGCGATATGGTTAACGAAGGTTGACCGCTTTAGCCCGGGCGTCATGTTCCGCATCGATTTCAACAAGCTGCGCTTCCTCGTCTGCGACGACAATCCGCACATGCGCCGCATCCTGCGGACGCTGCTGCATTCGTTCGGCGCGCGCGAAGTCTACGAGGCCGAGGACGGCGCCACGGCGCTGGAAATGTACAGTCATTACGTGCCCGATATCGTCATCACCGACTGGGCGATGCCGATCTTCGACGGGCTCGAGCTCGCGCAGATGATCCGGCAGCCGGAATCCAAGGGCAATCCTTACGCGCCGATCATCATGCTGACCGGCCACTCCGAGAAGCGCCGCGTCACCGTCGCGCGCGATGCCGGCGTCACCGAATTCCTGGCCAAGCCGATCTCGGCGAAAGGCCTGTACCAGCGCATCCTGAACGTCGTCGCCAATCCCCGGCCCTTCATCAAGACCAAGACCTATTTCGGTCCGGACCGGCGCCGCAACACCAACTCCGCCTATATGGGCCCCGAGCGCCGCGTCGGCGAAAAGCACGAGGTGCTGCAGCAGCCCTCGCTGCTCGACAAGGCCCGCTCATCCATCTAGCGCAACGTCTCACGCAAGGCCGGCATCATGGCGAAGAACAGCGCAAAAGACATCGAGGTCACGGCCTTCGCCACGCATCAGATCATCACGCAGCCCAATCCGCTGCGAAAAGTTCTGCGCCGCGTCGAAGACAAGGACATGGACGATCCGGTCGGCCGCGCCGAGCAGGCGCTCGCAGGTCTCTCCAGCGAGTTCAAGGACTGGATGACGACCGAGGTCAACCGGCTGTCGGCCGCCTACGTGGCCATCCGACATGACGGCTTCACCAAGGAGCGGCGCGAGGAGCTGTTCCGCGCTGCGCACGACATCAAGGGCGATGCCGCGACGTTCGGCTATCCCGCCGCGGCGGGAATCGCCGAGAGCCTGTGCCGCGTCATCGAGCACGCGCCAGATCTGGAAAAGGTGCCGGCCGAGCTGTTCACCCACCACATCAACGCGATCCTCGCCATCGTGCACGAGAACACCCAGCTCGACAGCATCAGCGTCTCCGCCGAGCTCAGCCGCCGCCTGCGCAAGGTCGCCGACGACTATCTCGCCCAGGTCAACCGCGACCGCCCCGAGCATCTCGAGGCGATCCTCGCGCCGAGCATCGTGCCGGTAGAGTAGCCCTCTCCTCGTCATTGCGAGCGCAGCGAAGCAATCCAGAATCCCGCCACGGGGACAGTCTGGATTGCTTCGCTGCGCTCGCAATGACGGAGAGCTCCATCCGTACGATCAGTATCGTAGGGTGGGCAAAGCGAAGCGTGCCCACCATCTGTCGCTATCATTGATGAATGGTGGGCACGGCGCTGCGCGCCTTTGCCCACCCTACGGCATCTCGCTAGGCCGCGATCAGGTCGTCGTAGACCGGATCGATCGCATCGTCCGCGACGATCTCGTCGCAGAACAGCCGCGCCTCCTCGCGCGCCGACTCCGTCGCGAAGCGGCGGAGCAGGACCATCAGCGGCTCGGCGGCGCCGCGGTCGGTCTCGCAATGGGTCAGCACCCGCTCGACCATGCGCCGGCGCAGCCGCGCCGCGCCGTCGTCGCTGTCGACAAAGCCCTGCTCGTGGCAGGCATCGAGGGCCACCTGGAACGCGGCGAACGTCGCCTCGGGCAAGCCGGCGCGGCGGAGCAGCGCATGCAGGCTGTTGCCGCCGCGGTCGTGCAGCAGCGCGGAGACGCGCGCCAGCGGCAGATCGGCGAGCTCGGCCAGCGCCGCATCGAACAAATCGAGATTGCTCGACAGCAGCGCGCGCAGAATGAGACCGGCGGTCAGCTGGCCGGTGACGCGGAGGTGATGCACCAGACCCTGCATGTCCTCGCCGCGCGAGCGCGCCGCGATGTTCATGGTGGAGCGGTCGCGCGCCTCGATCGTCACGCGCTCGGCGCGGTCGGCGCTCAGCCAATTCCGCGCGACGACGAATTGCACCAGGGTCTCGGAAAGCTTTGCCACCAGCGCGGCACGCGTTGACGCCGGCAGCTCCTCCAGCACCAGCATCGCCTCGCGGATCGCGGCGAGATGGCCGTGACGCTCGACGATGCGATTCCACGAGAATGGCGCCAGCTCGGCGTGGGGATTTTCGATCAGCTCGAGCGCCGACGCCGCGCAGCCGACTTCGGCGATGGCGGCGCAGACCGATACCGGCAGCGCGATGCGGCGGGCGACAGCGCACTGCACTTCGTCATTGCCGGTCGCGACGATGTCGACGAGATCGGCATCGATCAGCAGCGGCGAATGTTCGAGCACGGGCAGCGCGACGCTCGGCTGGTCTGCCGACAGCGCCCGCACGATCGAGGCCGGCGCATCGAGGCTGCGCGCAAACGCCTCGGCCATCGCCTGCCGCACCAGCGGCGAGGGATCGTCGAGCTGCATCAGCAGCGCGCCTTCGGCGGCGATGCGGTCGTCTGTCGAAAGGTCTGAGATCAGCCAGGCCCGGGCCAATGCCCGTGTTGCCTCGGCCCGCTCGCCAGCGGGCGCGGTCCTGATCCAATTGATGAACTGCCGAACGATCATGCTGCTTCCGGCTTACACAACAAACAAAAATGGTGACGGCTCGTCACCTGCAACACAAAATAAACCACGACGCTTAACAAAGCGTTCACCATAACTGGCTGGTTTCATTGACGTTTTGTTAAGGGAACAAAGGCGGTCGCCGCACGCTGCGCAGCACGTAGAGGTGCGCTGACTAGCTCGAGAACGTGCCGCTGCGATCGCTGAAGAGATCGAGCGGTTGCGGCGGACGCACGTCAGGCGTCACGGAAGCGAGCGAGGTGAGCGAGGCGTTATTGCCCCACAATGTCTGCACCGTGGTCGAGACCGGCTGCGTGATGTCGCCGGGCTGATAGATCGAGCGGAATGCGGGGGTGACCGGGGTGTTGTCTGCAACCGTCGTCGACGATGTCGTACTCACCGGCGTGACACCGCGTGCATCCGGAAAAGTCTGGAGATAAGCGGCGTTGTCGATGACGGGCGCGGTCGACTGTATGCCATTGGCGCTCGCGACCTGCGTCGACGGCGTGTCGCCATACATCGCCATCGCGCTGCGGGTGAGCTTCGAATTCGCCGCGCTGGCGTAGCGCGCGTCGAGCACGGAATAGACTTCAGAGACGCTGCGGGCGCGGCCATCCCTGGCGTAGAAGATCGACCGGTTGGCGGAAGCCGCATTGGGAAACAGCCGCGCGCCGACGGCCTGCGGATTGTCTTCGGCATTGGCGATCAGTTTTGCCGCTCCGCCGACGCCCATGAAATGCGCCATGTAGAGTTCGCTGTCGCTCGGCCTGCGGCCGAGCAGACCGGTGAGCTTGAAACTGTTCGACTGCGTCAGCGCGGCCGCCATGCTGGATGCGGCTTCCGGATCGTCGCGCAGCTTCATGATCGAGCGCTTCATGAAGGGATCGTCGACGGTGTAGCTGCCGGACGAAGTCCTGGTGATGGCGTCGGCGTAATTGCCATAGCCGAGCTGGGCGCCCGCCTCCTTCACGGTGCCGAGCCAGGTCTGGTCGATGAACTGGTAGAGCCCGTGCGCCGACGATGTGGTGGCGCCCGCCGTCGGATCGAAATCCGATTCCATCTTGGCGGTGGTCAGCATGTACTGGAAGTTGACGCCAGTCCGGTTGGAGACATCCTTGATCGCGCCGGCGACGCGCGCCCGCGTCGGGTCGAGAGCGACCGTCTGCGTGGCACTGGAATTGTCGACCGACATGATGAAGTGCCCGCCCCGCGGCGTTGTGTGGCGCCGGCAATTCGGCGCCCTGTCGTCTCACCGTGGGACAGGTATGGTTAATGCGGGGTTAATTCGGCTTCGCCGTCCGCCCCGAGTCATTCCGGGGCGCGTGAAGCGCGAACCCGGAGTCCATTCCACCGCACGTTATGCCGTACGATGGATTCCGGGCTCGCGCTGCGCGCGCCCCGGAATGACGGGGCTTACTTCTTATAAACGTCGTTCGGATCGAACAGCCTGTCCGCGTCGACGAAGACCAGCTTCGCTCCTCCGCCCTCGCCTTCGACCTTGCGGTAGAAGCACGACCGCCGCCCGGTGTGGCAAGCCGCGCCCACCTGCTCGACCTTGATCCACACCGCGTCCTGGTCGCAATCGGTGCGCATCTCGACGACGCGCTGGGTCTGACCTGAGGTCTCACCTTTTCGCCACAAGGCATTGCGCGAGCGACTGAAGTACCAGGCCTCGCCGGTCGCGATGGTCTTGCGCAGCGCCTCGTCGTTCATGTGGGCGACCATGAGCACGTCGCCGGTGGCGACGTCGGTCGCGACGACGGTCACGAGGCCGGCTGCGTCGAATCTGGGGAGGAAGGCGAGGCCTTCCTCGATCTCATGGGAGTGAGCGGACACAGCAGCTCTCGCCAGTTATTCGCGAGGTCAGCGCTGCAGGCCTCGCACCAGGGACAGGAAACGGGCCTGCTCCGCCGGATTGTCGCGGAACATGCCGGTGAAGCGGCTGGTGAAGGTGGAGGCGCCATGCTTGGCGACGCCGCGCACCGACATGCAGGTATGCTCGGCCTCGATCAGCACGGCAACGCCGCGGGGTTTCAGGATCTCGTCGATCGCCGCCGCGATCTGCGCTGTCAGATGCTCCTGGGTCTGGAGCCGGCGGGCGAAGATGTCGGTGAGGCGGGCAAGCTTGGACAGGCCGACGACGCGCTCCACCGGCGTGTAGGCGATATGCGCCTTGCCGTAGAACGGCATCATGTGATGCTCGCACTGCGAGGTGAACTCGATGTCGCGCACCAGCACGAAGTCGTCGTAGCCGGCGGTCTCGCCGAAGGTGCGGTCGAGCACCTCGGCCGGGCATTGGTGGTAGCCCTGATAGAGCTCGTCGAAGGCCTCGACCACGCGGCGCGGCGTGTCCAAGAGGCCCTCGCGCTCGGTGTTCTCGCCGATATAGGCGAGCAGCGTCTTCACCGCGGCTTCCGCTTCGGCGCGCGCGGGGCGCGGCTGGTCGGCGCGGACGGCAACCGCGAGGAATTCGGCAGGATCGAGCTCGGCCGGGCGGCTCTCGGGCTGCCGGTCAGCGGGCTTGTTGGGGCGGATGGATTTGATCGTAGCGTCCATATCTTCTCCGTTCGACGGCCTCAACGGCCGGAGTGTCACCGGCAGACGGGGCGGCAAGCCGCCGGACGCCTGAAGAGAACAATTTTGACGAAAAAGGCTCCTGCGTCATCACGCTGGCAGCGCAGATCAGGATCATCCCCACCGCACCGCTGGACTGTTTTTCCGCCAGTTCCGTCCCTATATAGGACCCTGGGCGGCGGCCGCCAAGGCCGATCCGGTAGGTAAGTGCTGGACTCCATCACATGCTGAACGACATCTATAACAAGCGGATCATCGAGCTGGCCGGGAATATTCCGCGCCTCGGGCGGTTGTCCGACGCCGATGCCACCGCCACCGCCCACTCCAAGCTGTGCGGCTCGACCGTGAAGGTCGATCTCAAGATGGAGGGCGACACCGTCACTGACTTCGCGCACGACGTGAAGGCCTGCGCGCTGGGCCAGGCCTCTTCATCCATCATGGCAAGTCACGTCGTCGGCTCTACTGCGAGCGAACTCCGTGCGTTGCGCGAAACCGTTCGCAAGATGCTGAAGGAGAATGGCGCACCTCCTGAAGGCAAATGGGAAGAGATCAAGTTCCTCGAGCCGGTCCGCGACTACAAGGCGCGGCATGCCTCGACGCTGCTGACCTTCGACGCCGTGGTCGATGCCATCGGCCAGATCGAGGCGAAGGCCACGCAGCCGGCCGCGGCTCAGGGCTGATTCTTCCCCGTCATTCCGGGGCGTCGCAAGGCCACGAACCCGGAATCCAGAGATTGCCGATCGAGATTCCGGGTTCGCGCTACGCGCGCTCCAGAATGACCGCCGGGATTTAAGAGCTTACTTCTGCACCGCCGCAGCCGGCGTGACCGCGCTGCCGGTCGGCACCAGGGCTTCCGCCGTCTTGGTCGACTTGGCGGCCTGCGGTGCCTGCTCCGGCTCCGCACCAAACCTCGCCTGCGTCTTCGGAGTCAGCTCCGCCATTGCCGGCGCCGTGACATCCACGTGCGGCAGCACGTCCGCCACGAGATCGGTCGTCACGAGATTGGTGAGCTTGAGCTCGCCTGCGTCGAGCTCGTGCAGATCTTCCCACGGCGGCACGCTGAGCGCGAGCGAGAGCAGATCGCCAGCGCCGCCCATGTCGAAGGTGTATTTGGCGAGCCGGCCGATGTCGCGTTCCACGATCATCAGGTCCTGCGCGCTGTAGCTCGCCGCCTTGGCATCGTCGGCCCGGTCGCCCATCCAGATCTGGTGAACCCGGACATGGGCCGCATCGGGCACGTAGCGCTTCTTGCCGGCCAGCAGCAGGAACACGCACATGGATTCGCAATAGGCTTCAGGCGCGACCGCCGAACGGGCCGATGGACCGCCGCGGTTCTGAAGGCTGATCCCGACCGTGGTCAGAAGGCCGAGATTGCGGAAGCGCCGGCCGAGGGTGATCGCGTCGTTGACGGAGCCGCCGCTGGAATCGAGCACAACGGTGGCGCCGCCGAGCTGGCGTCCGCGCGCAAACTCCTCGAAATCCTTGGGGGTATCGGAAGTGATGATCCCCACCGCGCTGACCCAGCCACGGCAGTTGGGCTCGCAGGCGACCCAATTGAACTTCATCGGCAGCTTGCGCTCTTCAAGCGCGCTACCCGCCCGGGCGGACGATCCGAATGTTGCGATGGCACCCGCCATCGCGACCCCACAGACGGCGGTTCCCACCAGCAACCATCCGCGAACATTGAGCGACGTCAGAAGTTTCAAACTGGTCCCTTCCCCAAGCCCCAAAGCGATTCAGGCAAGCCCCGTTTTGCGTTCCATGAGTCTACACATGGACGTCATAAAAATGGTATCCGGGGGAATACAGATCGTCCATAGGTACTTGCTGCACTGCTCCCAAAAAGCACGGAAAATATGGCGTGCAAACAACAGCTTGTTGTTCCCTGCTCCGGAACCGTGCAACACCTCGCTCAACGTCGCGGCAAAGCGCACATGAAGCATTCAGCCTGTGAGCATTGTTCCAATCCCGTCGAGGGCGCACTCCGGCTCCCGCGCCGATTCGGCCGTGCGCTGATCTGGCTCTACCGCCACACTCTCTCGCCGCTGGTCGGCTACAATTGCCGACACCTGCCGACCTGCTCCGTCTACGGCGACGAAGCGATTGAGCGGTTCGGGCTCTGGGCCGGCGGCTGGATGACGCTGGCGCGCCTGCTCCGCTGCAATCCGTTCGGCACGTCGGGCATCGACAACGTGCCGCTGACGGCACCGCAGGGCGCGCGCTGGTATCTGCCCTGGCGCTACGGCCGCTGGCGCGGCGTCAACGCCCCATAAAGCGCAGCGCCCGCTTTGCGTATCGCGGCCCTGAGTGGAACCTCAGACTTCCCCTCGCGTTGTTGTGATGCTCCTACGGGAGGAAACAACAATGCGCTGGAAAATCAGCCATCACGTCAGGCCTGGTCCCAATCATGGTCCCGGCGGACAGCATCACGATCCCAGAACCCTCGACATGCTCGCCATCATTGCCCTGCTGGTGCTCGCAGCCGGCTCCGGCTGGTACCTGGCGACGAGTTTCGCCACGCCGCCAAGCTCCACGGCCTTCATCGTGCCGAGCCAGAGCGTGCACTGGTAGCTCAGAGATCCAGCACCAGCCGATCGGCCTCCGATCCGGCGACGCAAACCATGAGATAGCGCTCGCGCTCGTAAGGCGACAGGACGCGGTCGCGGTGCACGGGGCGCCCCTCGATCCAGCCGACCTTGCAGGCGCCGCAGATGCCACCGCAGCAGGAGGTGGCGACATCGACGCCGCCTTCCTGCAACGCGGCCAGCATGGTCTGGCCGGCGCGGACCTCGATCTCCATGCCGGAGCGCGCCAGCAACAGCGTAAAGGGCTTTGCATCCGGATCGATCACAGGGGGCGGCGCGACGAAGCGCTCGACATGAACGTTGGCCGCGGGCCACGCTGCCGTTAGCCGCTCGAAATCATCGGTCATGCCCTCCGGGCCGCAACAGGCGACCAGCGTGTCCGCCCCACCCTCTCCGACGAGCGCCGCGAGATCAGGACGCCCGGTCCGAGACGTTCGATGCACGACGACACGCCCCTCTTCGATCAGCGCGCCGAGATGCCCGGCCAACGGCACCTCGTCGCGCACGATCAGATGAAGCGTGAAGTCGGCCTGTCCGGTATGTTCGAGATGCCGTGCCATCGACAGGAACGGCGTCACGCCGATACCGCCGGAGACGAACACATAGCGCGCGATGCGCGCCTCGGGCTCCAGTCCGCCGCGCGGCAGCGAGACTCCGATGACGGCGCCAGGCCCGATCTCGTCGTGCAGGGCCCGCGAGCCGCCACGCCCGTCCGCTTCGCGCTTGACCGCGATGACATAGCGCGTGTTGTCGGCAGGCTCGTTGCACAATGAATAAGTGCGGACGAGTCCATTCGGCAGATGCAGATCGATATGCGCGCCAGGCTTGAACGGCGGCAGCTCCCAGCGGTCGGGATCGGTCAGCGTGAACAGTTTTATGCCCGCCCCCGCCTCCTCGATGCCGGTGACGACCGTCTTGACCGTCGTGATCGGACGCGCCTTCATGCCGCGTTCCGCACGGTATCGCCGACCCGGACGACGCCGCCTTGCAGGATCTTGCAGTTGAGGCCCGAGCGGTTGATCAGGGGATCGAAAATCGCCTTGCCGGTGATCTCCTCGATGTGCCGGCACGGCACCGACAGTCGCGTCGCCTCCAGCAAGGTCTCGCCCAGCCAGAAGCGGCGGCCGACCAGATGGTTCAACGGCACGCCCTCGACCGTGACGTTGCGCCGGTGTTCCTCCGGTCCGAGCTCGATGCCGGCGTCGCGCTTGAGCGCGACCAGCGTCTCCAGCTCGAACAGGGTGACCTGCCGGCCCTCTTCCGGCTTGTGCGAGTAAAATCCCTCTTCGTTGCCGATCATATAGCGATCCCCTTCAATGCCCCGGCCGGCGACGAGATTGATTTGCTCCACTGCGCGCATCGGCAGGAATGCACGCGGGGTGAAATGGAGGAAACGCACCACGCCGGTCCAGCCGAGCTGTGTTGCGTTCTGCGCCGAGCCGGCGCTGACGGTATCGAGCATGACAATTCCCCTTGGGTGAACGATGGCGCGCCGCCGGCAGCGGCGCGCCGCGGGATCAGGTCAGTTCCTTGTTCGCCATCTCCGGCGCGAAACTGGTTGCGGTCGCGGTGATGGCGGCGCAGGCAACGAGCAAGAGCGAGACCGGCCAGGTTGCGCCCCCGCTCCAGGCCATCAGAGACGCCGCAATCAGCGGCGTCAACCCGCCGCTCAGGGCCGCACCGACCTGGAAGCCGAGCGAGGCGCCGCTGTAGCGCAGCCGTGCGGAAAACAACTCGGAATACCAGGGCGCACCGATGCCGAACATGACCATTTGACCGAAGGTGATCGCGACCACGATGGTGCAGACGACGATGGCGGGATCGCGGGTGTCGAGCAACCAGAACAGCGGGAAGGCAAACAGCGCCGAGAACACGCAGCTCGCATAGAACATCGTCTTGCGGCCGACGAGGTCCGACAGCCAACCGAACAGCGGAATGGCAAACAGCGCAACCAGCGATGCGGCGAACGCACCGTTCAGGACCACCGCGCGCGGCAGCCCCAGATTGGCCGTCGCGTACGACATCACGAACACGCCGCCGATGCTGGCATAGGCGATCTCGGAGATCTTCAGACCGACTGCGGTGAAGAACGGCCTGCGGTGATGCCTGAAGATCTCGACCAGCGGCATGCTTGCGACTTCCTTCTTGGCCTGGACCTGACGGAAGGCGGCCGTCTCCTCCATGTTGAGACGGATGTAGAGGCCGACGCCGACCAGAAGGATCGAGATCAGGAACGGAATGCGCCAGCCGTAAGTCATGAAGTCGCTTTCCGGCAGGCTCGCCACCAGCGCGAACATGCCGATCGCGGCCAGATTGCCGATGGGATTGCCGACCTGCACCATGCTGCCGAGCAGTCCGCGACGATGTGTCGGACAATTTTCGACCACCATCAGCACGGCCCCGCCCCACTCGCCGCCGAGGCCGATGCCCTGGAGGAAACGCAGGCCGATCAGCAGCAGCGGCGCGGCGATGCCGATCTGCTGGTAGGTCGGCAGCAGGCCGATCAGGAAGGTGCCGATACCCATCACCATGATGGTGATCGCGAGCATCGCCTTGCGGCCGACCCGGTCGCCGTAATGGCCGAAGATCGCCGCTCCCAGCGGCCGCGCCAGAAAGCCGACCGCGTAGGTGCCGAAGGCGGCGATGGTGGCGAGCGTGGGATTGCCGGCGGCGAAGAAGACCTTGTTGAACACCAGCGCGGTCGCCGTGCCGTAGATGAGGAAGTCGTACCATTCGACCGCAGTGCCGATCACGCTCGACCACACGATCCGTCGCAAGCTCGCCGCCTCGTCCGGCGCTACGTTCAGGGTTACGTCGTCTGCTACGGTCATCGATCTCTCCAAAAGGTACCGGCGCCTGGGAAAAGCAGTTGGTTCGGTCCGTGGAGCCCATCGGCAGCCAGGACGGTAAAAATCGATCATGTTTACTGTTGGAAATCAACGCCACGGAACGCGGCAACTGCCGTCGATCGCGGCAAAGGGCATGAATTGCACCAATTTTCGGCTGATTTTTGCAATATACCAGCAAGCCTGCTCACATTATCCGCGGTCTTGCCCGAAATTTCCGCGCCATAGTTTTCCATTGGAATACGCTTGCAGGCAGCCGGACCGGCCGATCCTCGCCGTCGGGCTGGCAGTCGGGCGGCATCTGTTGCAAAAGAAGCCCCAGCAGTTCGGGAGATTCATGCGTGCTTGACGTCAGCAAAGCGACAGCGGTCGGGGCCAATATCCGCCAGGCGCGGATTGCCAAGGGCCTGACGCTGGACCAGCTTGCCAAGCAGAGCGATCTCACGCGCGGCTACATCTCCCTGGTCGAGCGCAACCTGAAGATCCCTTCCCTCGCCGCGCTGCTGCGGATGGCCGCTGCGCTCGAAGTCAATGTCGCGAACTTCTTCGATCCGAACGCCGAGCCCGCGCCGCGCTACACGCTGTTCCGCCGCGAAGGCGGCAACGTCCCGCTGTTTCAAGACACGTTTGGTGTCGTGCCGCTGGCGACCGGCCGCACCCGCAAGATGATGGAGCCGTTCCTGCTGAGCCCGCCGCACAAGGCGGCAACGCGCGCCTCGCATGCCGGCGAAGAGCTGCTGTTCGTCATCAACGGCAAGATCGCCATCAAGCTCGATGGCGAGGAGCTGACGCTCGGCAAGGGCGATTGCCTGTATTTTTCAGGCGAGACCCCGCACGAGGTCAGGAGCCTCGGCCGACAGAAAGCGGAAGTGCTGGTCGTCGTGGCCCAGGCGCCCTGACGCCTGATTTCAGCAAACAGCCTAGCGGAACCAGAAGAAACGCCCGGGCGGCGGGATCGGCTCGGGCGGACGCGGCCGCTTCGGGCGCGGTGGTCTCGGCGGCGGCTCGACGAACGAGGTGGTCTCCGCGGCCGGCAAGGTCTCGCTGCCCGGCACCTTCACCGACAGCAGGAGGTTCGATTCATTCGTGCGCCAGCGATAGCCGACGCCGAAGTCGATCGGCTGGGCCCGCGTGAACAACTCGGCGTAGCGCTCCTGGTAGCGGCCGGGAAATTCGTCGATCGGTCCGAGATAGCGGCCGAACGGGAAGAACCGCCATTGCCGCGCGCTGTAGTTCGCAAGCGGAATGCCGGAATCGTCCTGGATGATGGTCGCGCTGTTGGCCAGCAGCCAGTCGCGCGCGACGGTGAAATTACCGGAGTGCAGCAGATAGGAAGCGCTCTTGAGCAGGCTGTTGCCGGGCCCGAGTGTCTCGCAGAACTTCAGGAAGCCCGCCGCCCGCGCGCTCGCGTTGGAGAGATCGGCGGAGAAATAATACAGCGTGCGCGCTTCCCCATCGGGGCCGGCAAAGGTGATGCGGACGCCGCGCGTCGCGTTCCGTCCCGGATTGTCGTTGCCGACGTGTATCCCGCCCTTGTCGTCGAGCGCGACCATCTCGACGTTGCGGATGGTCTTGCCGGAGCGCGCGAGGAAGACATAGAGGATCGGCAAGGTGCCGCTCACCTGGTTGGTGTGCAGGTCGACCTTCATATGCTTAGTGATGAAGAAGGAGAAGCTCAGGATCGAGCCGAGTGAGCGCTCGACATTGTAGAGGGCGGCACCGACCGAACCGCGCGGCAGCCGCGTCAAATCGGGCACGGCGCCGACCGGCTCCAGCGCGCCGAGCACATAGGTGCTCGCCTTGGAATAGAAGGCGTTGGCATAGAGAAAATCCGGGCCGCTGAACAAATAGAACATGGTCGGCCGGGGCGCGGCCAGATTGACGTCGGCCCAGCTCCGGATCTTCGAGAGCTGCCGCTGCTCGAGCTGGGCGAAGGCGCCGTCGAAGAATTTTGCGTGGCGTTGCCAGCCCGGGTCCCTCGTGAGCGGCACCAGCGGCGAATCCGCCGAAGGCTGCATGCCCGCAAGGAAGCGAGCGGTGTCGTCGAAGGTGACCTCGGCCGCACGCGCCGACGAGAAGGCCGCAGCCAGGAGGGCAAGAGCGACGGCCGCAAGTCTCATGGGTCGAAACATGTCTATTCGCGATTGTGTGACGTGCCAGCGGCGGCCGGCCGCCTGCGGAAAACAGCATAGATCAACAGGCCAGAGACCATGACGAGCATCCCGGCGAGCGACTGAATGGGCCGCTCGGTCAACAGGTAATACATCATGAACCCGGTCACGAGCAGGAAAACGAGCGGCGTGAACGGGTATCCCCAGGCGCGGTAGGGCCGCGGCAGCTCGGGATTGGTGATGCGCAGCTTGATGACGCCGGCGACCGTGAAGAACGAGCAGAACAACAGCGCGAACTGGATGAAGTCGAGCACCGCCTCGAAGCTGCGCGTGAACAGCAAGAGGGTCGCGACCGCGAGCTGAAACAGGATGGCATAGGCCGGCGCACCGCTGACCGATCGCTTCGAGAACACGCGCAGCGCCGGAATGTCTTCCCCCATCGTCATCATCACCCGCGGGCCGATCCACATCATCGCGCTGATCGAGGAGATCAGGCCGACGCAGATCATGGCTCCGACGATGCGGCCGCCGAGATGGCCGAAGATGGCGCGGCCGGCGACGCTGGCAACGTCGAGCTGACCGGCGAGCGCACTGACCGGCGTCGAGTAGAGGAACACGGCGTTGAGCGCGACATACAGCACCAGCACGATCAGCGTGCCCGCGAGCAGCGCGCGCGGCAGACTCTGCTGCGGCGTGTTCATCTCGCCGATGATGTAGGTCGCGGCATTCCAGCCCGAGAACGAGTACATCACGAACACGAGCCCGATCGCGAAGGGGGCGCTGACGATATGCGCGAGATCGCCCGGCTGAGGCGTGAAGGCAATCTGCTGCGGCACGCCGATGATGAAGCCGGCAACGAGGAAGGCAACGATCAGCACGACCTTCAAAATGGTCGAGATCAGCTGGAAGGTCGAGGAGTGCCTGACGCCGGTCAGTTGCACGAGCGAGACCAGCCAGACCACGCCGATGGCGAGCGGGATCGGCGGCAGATCGGGGATGACCGATTTGGCGTATTCGCCGAACGCCATCGCCGCCAGCGCGACGGGCGCCGCAAAGCCGACTGTCGCCGAGACCCAGCCGGCGAGAAAACCGAAGGCGGGATGATAGGCGCGGCCGAGGAAATTGTACTCGCCGCTCGAGCGCGGAAACATCGCCCCGAGCTCGCTGTAGGAGAATACGCCGCACAGCGCGACGATGCCGCCGACGGTCCACAGCAGCAGGATCGAGAAGCCCGAAGGAATGTCCTTGACCTGGAAGCCGAGGCTCGTGAAGACGCCGACCCCGATCATGTCGGCAACGACGATGGCGGTTGCGACCAGAGCGGAGACCCCCGACCCGCTTCCGGTCAGCCGGCCAGTCCAGGGCGCAGTACCCGCATCTGATGCCGTCATCGGGGTCCTTAAGCCTCAGGCGTCGCGCCTCCTGGGAGGCAGCGCGCAGATTGGTCCAGTCAATTCAAGCAGGGTTAACAAGGGTTAAATGAGGCAAACAAAATAGGTAATTCGGCACCTCTTATGCGCGGTCCTGGCGATAAACCCGTCTAAACACCGGGAAATCCAGCTTCCCTCCCCCACAATCAGGACACGATTGCATGGTCCTTTTGAGCGTTCCGGATGTGGGGAGTTTCTCCGGACGCTTAACGTCACCTAAACGCCGGTCGGCTCAATTGTCTTAAGCTTGCCGATTGACTTGACTTGAAGTGACTTGGGGTCATGGGTGGATGGTCGGGGCCGTTCCGAACGTGAGAGCTGACACGCGTGCCGATCGGACGAATTCCGGTCGGCACGGTCGTGCGCTCCGGATCGGCCTGGTCTCAGCTTTGGTGCCGCTCTTGCTCACGCTTGTTCAATGCGGCAGGGCCCCCAATCCGGCGGCGCTCGCGGCGAACTCGCAGGCCAATGTTCAGGTCAATCAGGTCGTCGCCAAGACCGGTCCGCAAGCCTCCAATCTGCAAGTTGCGAGCGGCGACACCTTCGAGGATCGCTTCCCTGCCCCGCAGTTCACGGAGCGCTTCCCCTCGGCGAGCGAGAGTTTTCTGCAACGGCAGATGTCGGACTTCTCGCCCAAGCGCGCGGTGCAGCAGCCGCCGCAGCCGGAGCGGGCTTCCTACAAGGTCGCCTCGCTCGAGCCTCAGGTCCCCTTCAAGCGCCCCGCGCGCGACGACCTGACGACGCTCGTCAGCATGAAGTCGTCGGCGTTCCCTTATTTCGGCAACAACCCCGCCTCCGATGCGCCGTTCCTCAACATCTCCAAGGGCGACCGCCGCGGCCACCGCAGCTATTCGGGGCGCGTCTACTGGCAGGATGAGACCTACAGCGACAGCCGCGTGCTGGTGCACGTGCCCGAGCATTTCGACGTGCGCAAGCCGGGCGTCATCGTGGTGTTCTTCCACGGCAATGGCGCAACGCTCGAGCGCGACGTCCGCGACCGGCAGCTGGTGCCGCAGCAGATCACCGATTCCGGTGCCAATGCCGTGCTGCTCGCTCCGCAGATGGCGGTCGATGCCGCCGATTCCAGCGCCGGCAAGTTCTGGCAGGCCGGCGGCCTCAAGCGCTTCATGGAGGAATCGGCGGGCCATCTCGCCCGCCTCACCGGCGATCCCGACAGCGCGCGGGCCTTCGCCAACATGCCGATCGTGATCGTCGGCTATAGCGGCGGCTTTTTGCCGACCGCCTGGAGCCTCGAGGTCGGCGGCATCAGCGACCGCGTTCGCGGCGTGGTGCTGCTCGATGCCGTCTATGGCGAGATGGACAAGTTCGCCTCCTGGATCGAGAGCCATCGCTCCGGCTTCTTCGTCAGCTCCTACACCCACTACACCGCACGGCGCGACCGCGAGCTGATGAGCATGCTCAGGCAGAAGGGCATCAGCGTCTCCGAGGACATGGACGGCCCCTTGCGTCCCGGCAGCGTGGTGTTCGTGGAGACCGGCGAGGGCATCACACATCGTGACTATGTGACGCGCGCCTGGACGCGCGATCCGCTCAAGGACGTGCTGGTGAAGATGTCGGCGACGCCGGCGCTCGCGCTCACGCGCGTGGCCTCCACCAATCCTGCACCGAGCCGCTAGCGCTTTCAAACAAAGCGGATACCGGTTCGCGTCAAGAAAACGACGTCAACATAGGAATTTGGAGATATTGCGCCAACCGGCATTTGGCTGCGCTGCCTGGAATTGTCTCAGGTGCTGATCAAAATGTGATGTTGATGGCCGAGATCCCCGGGGCGACACCGGATTGTTTCCGCTGGCAACGACCATAATTTGCCGGCGAGATTGCGATGGGAATATTGCGAGGACGGGCCGTGCGTCAGGGATTGTACAAGGTCGATTTCCACACCGTTCACGGAACCGGCTGCGGCGTCGTCTATGTGATGGAGGGTAAGATGCGTGGCGGCAATTCCGCCTTCGCCTTCATCGGCACCTACACGGGCGAAGGCGACAGCATCAAGGTCAAGATCGCGACCCAGCGCTACAACGACGACCCGGCCTTCAGGCCGCTGTTCGGCATCGACCGGATCACCCTGACGCTCGCCGGCCGCGAAGACGGCAGCACGGCGGAGTTCGAAGGCACCGCGCTGCAAGTGCCGGGCGTTGCCTTCAGGGCCGTCTTGAGCCGCATCAGCGATTAGCCGTCCGGCTTGCGGGCTCAGTTCTTGGGCAGCTTCGGAATGCTCTCGGCAAAACCGTTGAAGCAGGCCAGCCGCTCGTCCTCTTCCTTGAAGAAGCGGCAATCGGCGTAGCCCTTGGCCTTCGCCGGCTTCGGCTTCGGGGCCGGCGGGATCACCGCGTCGTAGCAGTTGAGGCGGTCCTTGGTGCCGTCGTCGATGTCGAGGCAGGCCTGGAGCCGGGCCGCGACCGATTGCGGCTTGCCCTTCGGCGCCGGCGCGGCCGTGGCGGCCGCCGTCTTGGTCCCTTTGGGCTTGACCTGCACCAGCGGCTTATCCCCCACCATGGGTGGCTTGTCGGTCTGCGCAAACGCGGAGGCTGAATAGAGCACCGCGGCAACCGCCAGAATCATCCTCATCTCAGTCAACTCTCTTTGGTCCCCATGACCGGCCTTCTAGCGCTCCGGCGCGCGGTTTGCCAAGCACCTTGCGCACAGGAAAACGCTGGAATTCAGGCCGCGGCGGCCGCCGCCGGCCGGGTCAGGACCACCAGGATCAGCGCCAGCACGACGAAACCGACAGCGACGAAGCCGAGCGCATGCAGCAGCTCGCGGGCGAACAGCAGTCCGCCGGTGGCGGAGCCGACCGCCTGGCCGATATAGAGGACGGAGGTGTTGAGCGCGACGGTCGCCGATGCCAGCGGTGGTGCAGCCGCGACCAGCCGCACCTGCTGCATCGAATTGGTCGAGGCAAAGCCGAGGCCCCAGATCGCCACCGCGACCGCCATCAGCACGAGGCTCCCCGCGCCGAGCGCCCAGCCCGTGATGCCCGCAAGCAGCAGGCACGTGAACAGCAGCGAGGTTCGGTAAGGCCCCCAGGTATCGACGATACGAGTTGCAATCACGACGCCGAGGAAACCGCAGACGCCATAGATGGCGAACACCATGCCGATCGCATCGGGGCTTGCCTCGGTCAGCTTCTTCAGCAGCGGCCCCATGAAGGTGAACACTACGAACTGCCCGGACATTTGCAGCATGGTGATCGCAAGCAGCAGCAGGATCGCCTTGTTGCGGCCGACCGCACGCCAGGTCTTCAGGTCGACCGGCACGCCCTTCAAGCCGCCCGGCAGGCGCAGCAGCAACAGCACGAAGCTGACGCAGCCGAGCACGCCGATCCCGCCATAGGCCGCGCGCCAGCCATAGCGGCTGGCGATGAAGGTGATCAGCGGCAGGCCGATGGCGGCCGCGAGCGACCAGCCGAGAAAGATATAGGCGATGGTGCTGCCACGCCGCTCGACCGGCACGATGATCGCCGCGGTGCCGGCTGCCTGCGGCGTATAGAGCGCGCCGACCGCGAGCATGACGAGGCGGATCACCAGAAGGCTGACGTAGTCCGGCGCAAAGGCCGAGGCGAGATTGCCAAAGGCGAGCACGGCGAGCGTCGTGGTGAGCAGCGTCCGCCGCTCGATCCGGCTGGTCAGCCACGCCGTCAGCGGCGAGCCGATGCATAGCGTGATCGCGCCGAAGGTGATCAGGAGCCCGGCCGCATGGATGGTGACGTCGAGCCCGCTCGCCAATTCCGGCAGCATGCCCGCTGGCGCCAGCACCGAGCAGCCGGTGACGAGATTGCCGAGCATCAGGGCGGTCGGCGCAAAGCGCCGGGCGGCGGGGGCATTTTCCATGCAAACGCATGTAGAGCGCCGCAACGCGAAATGAAAGGGTCGGGACGCCTGATTGCGCCCCATCACCGGTCATTCACTTCGGCGAGGCCGGCTGAGGCGGAGCATCTCGACGGACACCCACTACCCCTATCCCTTGGGCCGTCAGGGGTGACGGTGTGGGCCAGTTCGGCGATGCCGTCCACTTCACCGATGGAGGCGACGACGGCAATAGCGGTGCCGACGAGGGCAATTTGGGCGGAACGATCTTGGCTTGCGCGGTCTGGCATGCCCCCGCCAATTGGGTGGACGCCGGCTCGAGGCCCCGGGTCTCGATCTCGAAGAAAGTCGAAGTTGATTTGCCGTCCGGCAGCAACGCGTTTTGGCTGGCCCCCAGCCGCGGGACGGCAACCAGATCCTTCATCGCATCGGCCGTGATGATAGCCGTCCAGATCTCGTAGGGGCCGACGCGGACCGGGAGTCTTGCAAATTGCGGCGGCTTCGCCGCTCCGGCAACCATTGTCATGACCCTGGTGCCGCTGGCATCCTTGGCGAGCTCATTGGTAACCATGAGCCGGGTCTGCGCCTTGCCGCCGCACATGAAGCGCCATTCGAATTTCTGGAAGCCGCTCTCCGTCTTGACCTGGGCGATCTTCTGCACGGCCGGGCTCGGCGCCTTCTCGATGGCCCACGGCGTCTCGACGACGTTTCTGGTGTCGATCCGGAAGTTGTACAATTCCTGCCGTGTCAGGACGCGCATATTGTCCGGGCTGACGCTGTCAGCGAGCGTCATCACGTCGCGACTGATGCCCATTTCCTCGACATAGGCGAACGTCAGTCGGTCCGCTTCGGCGTGGGCCTTGGCGATGGCCTCCTCGCGGCGCACTTCGGTCACGTTCACCCGGAATTGCATGCCGATCCTTGCGCCGTGAACGGCCACCACCGCGTCCGGCGCAACCTCGCGCGTCAGCGCGCCGAACAGCAGGAAAGTGCAGGCAGAGCCGCACACCGCGCCACGGCTCGTGATGCTCGCGACGACCTCTTCGCGATTGGTCTTGATCAAGCTGCAGGCATCGTCCGTCTGGGTCCCCGGACAGGCATCGACAATCGTCCGCCCCACGCGCCCGACCGCTTTGCGGGCGCGAAGCAGGCGCCCGATCGCGAGCCCATCGCGCATCGCGCCGCCGGGGGAATTGAAGTAGATCGGCCGCTGGGTATCCTTTCGTTCGCGGAAGAAGCGCTCGACCCGCGCTGCCGAGCCTTCGTCGATCTTGCCCTCGATCGCGATCCAATGATCGCAGCCAGGCCCGCAGGAGTCCGGCGGCCCCTTCGCCGCATAGATTGCAAGCTGCTCCATGGGCTTTTCGGCGGGTAGTGCCGGCGGCGCAGCTCCCGCCGAATGCGCGAACAGGAGCGACGAAAACGCGAGCGCACAGCACAGCCCGACCCTGAATTTCATGGCACAACCGTGGCGACGACGGCCGCGCCGCCATCGCAAAATCAAAGGCGTTGAAAGCCTGAGCCTACACCGCGCCGTGCGACCGATGCATGACCGCGCCGGAAAAAAACAGCCTAACCGTCTGAATCGCCCCGCTGGCCGCCACGAATTTCCCGGAAATCCGCGATTGCGCCGCCCGAATCGCCTGCTATACGCTGCTTTCCGCTTACCTGCGCTCGTTCGCAGGAGTGAGCCTCAGGAGAAAAGCAATGTCCGACCAGCCCAAATCCGAGTCCGGATTCCAGTACAGCCTGTCGAATCTGAAGCCTGTGTCTCCCGCCGCCAAGGTCACCCTCACCTTCCCCGACGGCGCCCAGCGCCAGTTCGAGAAGAACATCACCGGCCTCGAGATCGCCAAGGGCATCTCGCCGTCGCTGGCCAAGCGTACGGTGGCGATGGCGCTCGACGGCGTGCTCGCCGATCTCAACGACCCCATCGAGGCCGACGCCAAGATCGAGCTCGTCAATCGCGACGACCCGCGCGCGCTCGAACTGATCCGCCACGACTGCGCCCACGTGCTGGCAGAGGCCGTGCAGACGCTGTGGCCGGGCACCCAGGTCACCATCGGCCCCGTGATCGAGAACGGCTTCTATTACGACTTCTTCCGCAACGAGCCGTTCACGCCGGAAGACTTTGCCGCGATCGAGAAGAAGATGCGCGAGATCATCGCGCGCGACAAACCTTTCACGAAAGAGGTTTGGGATCGCGAAAAGACAAAACAGGTGTTCCGCGACAAGGGCGAGGCCTTCAAGGTCGAGCTGGTCGACGCCATTCCCGGCAACGAGCCGATCAAGATCTACTACCAGGGCGACTGGTTCGACCTGTGCCGCGGCCCGCACATGACCTCGACCGGCAAGGTCGGCAATGCCTTCAAGCTGATGAAGGTGGCCGGCGCCTATTGGCGCGGCGACAGCAACAATCCGATGCTGACCCGCATCTACGGCACGGCCTTCGCCAAGCAGGAGGACCTCGACGCTTATCTCAAGCAGATCGAGGAAGCCGAGAAGCGCGATCATCGCAAGCTCGGGCGCGAGCTCGACCTCTTCCATTTCCAGGAGGAAGGTCCGGGGGTCGTGTTCTGGCACCCGAAGGGCTGGACCATCTTCCAGCAGCTAATCGCCTATATGCGCCGTCGCCTCTCCGGCGACTACAACGAAGTCAACGCGCCGCAGATCCTCGACAAGGTGCTATGGGAGACGTCGGGCCATTGGGGCTGGTATCGCGAGAACATGTTCGCGGCGCAGTCGGCCGGCGACGAGGCCGAGGACAAGCGCTGGTTTGCGCTCAAGCCGATGAACTGCCCCGGCCACGTGCAGATCTTCAAGCACGGCCTGAAGAGCTACCGCGACCTGCCGCTGCGCCTCGCCGAGTTCGGCGTGGTGCATCGTTATGAGCCGTCGGGCGCCATGCACGGCTTGATGCGCGTGCGCGGCTTCACCCAGGACGACGCCCACATCTTCTGCACCGAGGACCAGCTTGCGGACGAGTGTCTGAAGATCAACGATCTCATCCTGTCGACTTACGCCGACTTCGGCTTCACCGGCGATTTGACGGTGAAGCTGTCGACGCGGCCGGAAAAGCGCGTCGGCACCGATGCGATGTGGGATCACGCCGAGCGCGTGATGGCGACAGTGCTGCGCGAAATCCAGACGCAGAACAACCACATCAAAACCGAGATCAATCCGGGCGAAGGCGCCTTCTACGGGCCGAAGTTCGAATATGTGCTGCGCGACGCCATCGGCCGCGACTGGCAGTGCGGCACCACGCAGGTCGACTTCAACCTGCCGGAACGGTTCGGCGCATTCTACATCGACCATGACGGCAGCAAGAAGCCGCCGGTGATGGTGCACCGCGCGATCTGCGGCTCGATGGAACGCTATATCGGCATCCTGATCGAGCACTTTGCCGGCAACTTCCCGCTCTGGCTCTCGCCGGTGCAGGCGGTAGTCACGACCATCACCTCGGAAGGCGACGAATACGCCAAGCAGGTGCTGGAACAGGCGCGACGCGCAGGGCTGCGCGTCGAGATCGACCTGCGCAACGAGAAGATCAACTACAAGGTCCGCGAGCACTCGCTGGCCAAGATCCCGGCGCTGCTCGTGGTCGGCAAGAAGGAGGCCGAGACGCATTCGGTCTCGGTCCGCCGGCTCGGCAGCGACGGCCAGAAGGTGATGACGACGGCCGAGGCGATCGCCGCGCTGGTCGACGAGGCGACCCCGCCGGACGTCCGGCGGGCTCGCAGCGCCGTCTGACGGCGTTCAAGCGGCTCTATCTTGCCCGACTTTGATGAGGGACTCGGCAGGAATACCGAGCCCCTCATGCAACCGTCGGATCATGCTGAGCGTCAAGTCACGCCGCCGGTTGAGCACTTCGTGAACCCGGTTTCGGCTCCCGATAAAGGGAATCAGGTCTTTCGGCTGCAGGCCGCTCTGTTCCATATGGTACTTGATCGCCTCGACCGGATCCGGAAGATCGAGCCGATAGTGCTTGCGCTCCCACGCCTCGACCAGCGTCACGAGCACATCCAGCCGATCGCCCTCAGGCGAATTCCGGCGCGCACTCATCAACGTCTCGATCTCCTTGAGGACGCGGCGATAGTCCCGGTTGGACTTGATTGGCGCGATTTCCATCATAGGCCTTCTAAATGGTTTGCGCATCGATTGCGTCGTACTGCCGATGCGTTCCGACGAAGCGGATATGGACTACGCGGTATGGGTAGTTGATCCAGACCACGACGCGATATTTGTTGCCGGCGACGTTGAAGACGACGCGGCCATCCCTGAGGATGCTGGCGGTTCGGATGTCTCTCTTGACATCCGCGGGCTTGGCCCAATCGGCCTGCTTCACCTGCCGAAACCAAGCCATCAGGGGCTCGCGGGCGTCGGAGACCTCGCCAGCCCGATCGAGAAAAGCCTCAATCGTGCTGAGCGCTATGATCCTCATTCAACTCATCTTATCATAGTCCCAACCTGGGACCATAACTTTCTGATGCAGACCTCATAATCCCTCTAAAATCTCTTCCATTCGTCTTCTGCCAGGCCTATCTCCGGCGAGAACAGCAAGCCATGAGGACGCCCCGTGCCCGATGCCATCGAACTCCTGAAGACCCGCCGCTCGGTCAAGCCGCGCGAGATGACCGGGCCCGGCCCTTCGGCGGCCGAGCTCGAAACCATCCTCACCATCGGCGCACGCGTGCCCGATCATGGCAAGCTCGCACCCTGGCGCTTCATCGTCTTCGAGGGCGATGCGCGACAGCGCGCCGGCGAGGTGATTGCCAAGGTCTTCGCGCGGAAGAATCCCGGCGCGCCGGCGGCCGACGTCGAGACCGAGCGCAATCGCCTGACGGACGCGCCGCTGGTGATCGGCATCGTCAGCTTCACCAGGCCGCATCCGAAGGTGCCGACGTTCGAGCAGGAATTGTCGGCGGGTGCCAGTGCCATGAACATCGTCACGGCCGCGACCGCGCTCGGCTACGGCGCCTGCTGGCTGACCGGCTGGTTCTCGTTCGACCGCGACGTGCTGGACGGACTCGGCCTCAAGCCGGACGAGAAGCTCGCCGGCTTCATCCATATCGGCAAGCCGACCAGGCCGAGCGAGGATCGTCCGCGACCGTTCCTTTCCGAAATCGTGACGCGATTTTAATCGAAGGCTTGTTGACGGCTTCGACGTCTTGCGGCTTTGATCCCTCCCGCGAGGGAGGAAGCCCGGATGAGACGCCGTGAATTTCTGGTCGGGGCCGCGCTGCTGGCCGGCACGATGGCGCGAGGCCGCGCCGCCGCTGACATCCCCGCTCCCTCGCCCGAGGGGCTCGACCGCATCACCGCGTATTTCGACAACGAGGTCACGAGCGGCCGGCTACCGGGCGCCGTGATCTTGGTGCAGCAGCACGGCAAGCCGGTGTACCTCAAGACCTTCGGCGTGCGCGACACCAGGACCGGCCTGGCGATGACGCCGGACACGATCTTCGCCATCCACTCCATGACCAAGCCGATCACCTGCCTCGGCGCGATGATGCTGATCGACGAGGGCAAGCTCGCCCTCACCGACCCCGTGTCGAAATACGTGCCCCTCTTTGCCGATACCAAGGTGGGCATCGAAGTCACCGAGCCGGACGGCAAGCTGAAGCTCGATCTGGTGCCGCCGGTCCGTCCCGTCAACATCGAGGATCTGCTGCGGCACACCTCTGGGATCAGCTACGACTATATCGGCGGCAAATGGGTCGAGCAGGCCTACAAGGCCGCCAACATCTTCGAGGGTCAATTCAACAACAGGGAATTCGCCGACCGCATCGCCAGGCTGCCGCTGGCGCGCCAGCCGGGCACGCTGTGGCGCTACGGCCATTCCACCGACGTGCTCGGCGCCGTCCTCGAGATCATCTCGGGCCAGACTCTGTATGAGTTCCTCAAGCAGCGCATCCTCGATCCGCTCGGCATGACCAGCACCAAATTCGCGCTGGCGACGGAAGGCGAATTGGCGCGCATGGCGCGGCCGCTGCCGAACGATTTCATCCTGCTCGCCGGCGAGCGTGACCGTCTCGACCATCCCGAATGGCAGTCCGGCGGCGGCGGGCTGCTGTCGACCATCACCGACTATCAGCGCTTTGCGCAGATGCTGCTCAACGGCGGCGAGTTCGAGGGCAAGCGTTATCTGAGCCCTGCGGCCTTCAAGGCGATGACGACCGATCACATCGGGCCCGGCTCCGGCGTCGGGCGCGACTATTTCTATTTTCCGGGTGATGGCTTCGGCTATGGCTACGGCCTTGCTGTGCGCACCGATCCCGGCAACGCGAAGCCGCCGCCGCCGGGCTCCCTCGGCGAGTTGAAATGGGACTCAGGCAGCGGCACCTATTTCGGCGTCGATCCCAAGCTCGACATGGTCTACCTCATGATGCAGCAGACGCAGAACGAGCGCAGCCGCATCACGCCAGCTTTCAAGGCGCTGGTCTACGACTGCTATCCGGAGGGGCTACGCCGCCCGTGAGGCGCGCTGGCCGAAATCTGCGAGCAGCTTTGCGATCTCCGCGGCAGGCCGCGCCGCGCTGAATAGGAAGCCCTGCACCTCGTTGCAGCCCTCCGCACGGAGCCAGTCGAGCTGATCCTCGGTCTCGACGCCTTCCGCGGTCGTCGTGATGTTGAGGCTGCGGCCGAGGCCCGAGATCGCGCGCACGATCGCGCCGCAATCGGGCCGCTGCGCCAGATCCTTGACGAAGGAGCGGTCAATCTTGATCTTGTCGAACGGGAAGCTGCGGAGATAGCTGAGGCTGGAATAGCCGGTGCCGAAATCATCCATGGAGATGCCGACGCCGAGCTCGCGCAGCTGATGCAGGATCGCGAGATTGGCATCGGTCTCGGCGAGGAAGATCGACTCGGTTATCTCGAGCTCGAGCCGCTTCGGCGACAGGCCGGATTGCGCCAGCGCCGAGATCACGACCTGAACCAGATTGCGGCTGCGGAATTGCGCCGGCGAGAGATTGACCGCGACCTTGACGTCACTCGGCCATTTCACGGCTTCGGCACAGGCTTCGCGCAGCACCCACTCCCCCAACTGCGTGATCAGCCCGATATCTTCCGCAACGGGAATGAACTCCGCCGGCGAGACCATGCCCTTGTCGGGATGACGCCAGCGCAACAGCGATTCGAAGCCGGAGATGCGGTCGGAGGCGATCGACACCAGCGGCTGATAGTGCAGCTCGAACTCGCCATTGGCGAAGGCGCGGCGCAGGTCGAGCTCCATGTCGCGGCGCTTCTGCGCCTGAAGGTCCATCTCGCGCTCGAAGAAATGGTGCACGCCGCCGCCGTCGGACTTCGCCCGGTACAGCGCCATGTCGGCGTTGCGCATCAACTCTTCAGACGTCGTGCCGTCGCCGGGCGACAGCGCGATGCCGATGCTGGCGCCGATCACCATCTCCTGGCCGTCGATCTCATAGGGTGCGCGCAGCATGTCGATCAGCAAGGTCGCGCAGGCGCTCGCCTCATTCGGCGAGACGTCTGCCGCCAGGATCACGGCGAACTCGTCGCCGCCGAGCCGCGCCGCGAGGTTGGCGCCGCGGACGGCGGTGGTGAGACGTTCGGCAACCTCCTTCAGCAGCCGGTCGCCGGACGGATGCCCGAAGGAATCGTTGATGTTCTTGAACAGGTCGAGATCGATATAGAGCACGCCGACGCGCTTGCCGCCGGCCTGGTCGAGCGCCTGCTTCAGGCGCTCCTGGAAGTATTCGCGATTGGGCAGATCGGTGAGCCCGTCATGGTGCGCCATGTGGGCGATCCGCGCCTCGGCCTTGCGCCGCTCGGTAATGTCGACCACTGCGACGAGATAGCCGTCGCGGTCGTCGAAGGCGACGCGGCGGCCGAAGGTGAGCACCTCGATCTCGCTGCCGTCGGCGCGCAAGTGCCGCCAGTTGCGCGAGGAGTGATAGGTGTCGCCGAGGCGTTCGAGCGCCTCGGCGTGGCTCTCCCACTCGTCCTGCGGCCAGATCTCGTGCAGCTTCATGCGCAGGAAGGTGGCGCGGCTGTAGCCGTAATGCTGGACCGCGGCGTCGTTGACGCCAAGGAACTGCTTGGTCTCGGCGTCGAACACCCACATCGGCATCGGGTTGTTGTCGAACAGCAGGCGGAACGAGGCGTCGCGCCGCTTCAGCGCGGTGACGTCGGAGATCGTCAGCGAGACCACGTCGGCGAAGGCGGTGGCGCTGAGGCGGAGGTATCGCCCTTCGCTCTCGATCTCGAGCTGCTCGCCACGGCCGCCCGAGACGGCCTTGAGCAGGAATTCCATGATCTCGGGGGCGGCCAGCAGCGTGCTGCCTGCGCCGATCCGCCGCCACAGCAGGCTTCCGGTCGCGAGCTTCAGCAGCGCGCCGGCGCTCTTGTTGTGGTGCACGACCTGGAGATCGAACGGCTTGCCTTCGGCATCGCGCAGCGTCGCCAGCGAGACCACCGCATCGTCGGTCGAGGAGAAGATCGCGTCGAGGAGATTGTATTGCGCGCCGCGCTCGTTGACATAGGCGCCGACCAGCGTCGCGCCCCAGCGCGAGGCGGTGGGCAGCGCCAGCACGTCATAGGTCCGGACCATGCCGTCACGCACGCAATGCGCGCTCGCCTGGTGAGGCCGGCCGTTCGCAAGCGCGCTCGCAACCGCTTCCGACAGCGCGGTCGAGCAATCGGGCGAGAGTTCGGCGACCGGGATGTCCCAGCGCTCCTCGCCAAGCCATTTCTGTACGTAGCGTCCGCTGCGCGACAGCTCGAGCGCACCATCGTTCTTCAGCAGCGCGATATGGTCGGCGAGCCGTCCCAGGCTGCCGAGCATCACGTCCTCATAGCGCGGCAGCCGGTCCCCCGGCTTCAACGCGGCACGCCATTTGCGTTGAAGCACCGGGATGTCGTCGAACATTTCGGTGGCCGGTTTCCCCGACGCTTTCTTCGCGGCACTCATTGCAGTCCCCAACGCACATTCCCCGCGCATCCAATGCAGCCGGGCTTAATGGCGTGTAAAAAGGACGCAGATGCGGGTTCCAGTTTAGTGATTATGACAGTTTTAAGTCAGGTGTTGGTTAGTGGGCGTTAGAGACTATGACGGGCGTTTGAAATGCCCCGCGTGTATCATTCTCGCAATGACGGAATGCGGACTGGCGGCTCGCAGGATGGGTAGCGCGAAGCGAAACCCATCACGCTTGCGCGGGTTGACCGATGGCTCCGCTGTTTTTCCCGACGGGCAGCGCAAGTGATTGATGCGTAGGGTGGGCAAAGCGAAGCGTGCCCACCAATGCCCGATGTGATCGCTGAGAAATGGTGGGCACGGCGCGCAAAGTGCGCGCCTTTGCCCACCCTACCGGACCGTCATGCCAGCCGTTCGATCACCACGTCCAGTAGCGCGCGCAAACGCGCCAGCCGCCTCAGGTCTCGGTGATAGCCGACATACGTGTCGCGGCCGGGCGGGCTCACGCCGATATCGAACGCGACGAGCCTCCGATCGCGGTCGCCGAGCGGACGCGGCAGCACGGCGAGCCCGCCGCCGCCGGCGCAGAGCTCGGCCTGCGCCTGCCTGTTGTTGCTGCGCGCGGCGACGTCCGCCTTCGGCAATGTCCGCTTCAGCCAGACGGCGTCGGGCATGTCGGCGAATTCGGTATTCATGGTCACGACGCGGACGCCGCTGCCGTCACCCCCGCGCGGCGGCTTGCTGCCCTTCTTGCCGTAGAGCGCGTAGGGAATGTGCAGCAGCTTTCGCGAGATCACCTCGGGCTCGCTGAACGGCTTGATGCGGAAGACGAGATCGGCCTCGCGTCGCGGCAGGCTGTAGAGACGCGCATCGGTCAGAAGCTCGACGATCACCTTGGGATGACGCTTGCCGAAGGCGGCAATCACCGGCGACAGCATCACCGTGCCGAACCAGTCCGACGACGACAGACGCAGCATGCCGTCGAGCTGCGTCTCCGCGCCGGAGGCGTGCCGCTCGAGCGCGAGCGCCTCTTCCTCGATCCGCTCGGCGTGGCGCAGCACGGCCGTGCCTTCGTCGGTGAGAACAAACCCCTCGGCGGTGCGCTGAAACAGCACCTGCCCCAAAGCCGTTTCGAGCGCGCGCAGCCGCCGCCCCATCGTCGGCTGGGTCTGGCCTATCTTTCGCGCGGCTGCTCCAAGCGTGCCTTCGCGCGCAATCGCAAGGAAAATGCGCAGGTCGCTCCAATCCATCCAACAACCCCTCATACAAAAACGCACGATCATCGTACATCCTTATTCCTTTCCATGCAAAAATTCATGGGCATATTGGAGGTCGACAACGGAGCAAGACGATCATGACGAGACATTCGACGATGCGCGCGGCCGTGCTGGAGACCCATAACGCTCCCTTGCGCCTCTCAACCATCTCCACGCCCGCCATTGGCCCGCGCGAGGTGCTGGTGCGAGTGCGCGGGAGCGGGGTCAATCCGCTCGACACCAAGATCCATTCCGGCGCGGCGACACATGCGCGCCATCCGGTCCCTGCGATCCTCGGACTTGATCTTGCGGGCGTCGTCGAACAGACCGGGCGCCAGGTCTCGCGGTTCAAGCCGGGCGACGAAGTCTACGGCATGACCGGAGGCGTCGGCGGCGTGCAGGGCTCGCTCGCCGAATTCGCCGCCGTCGATGCCGATTTGCTGGCATTGAAGCCGGCCAATCTGAGCATGCGCGAAGCGGCCGCCCTGCCCCTGATCTTCATCACGGCGTGGGAAGGCCTGATCGACCGCGCGGCGCTGAAGGCCGGCCAGAAGGTGTTGATCCACGGCGGCGCAGGCGGCGTCGGCCATGTCGCGATCCAGATCGCTCGCGCATTTGGAGCAGACGTGTATGCGACGGGCTCGGCGTCGCAGCGCGCCACCATCGAGGGCTTTGGCGCGGTCTTCATCGACCGCGAGGCCGCGATCGAGGCCTACGTTGCAGAGCATACCGGCGGCCGCGGCTTCGACATCGTCTACGACACCATCGGCGGCAAGGTGCTCGATGCCTCCTTCGAAGCCGTGCGCCGCTTCGGCCATGTCGTCAGCGCGCTCGGCTGGGGCACGCATGCGCTGGCGCCGCTGTCGTTCCGCGCCGGCACCTATTCCGGCGTATTCACGCTGCTCCCGCTGCTGTCAGGCGAGGGCCGCACGCATCACGGAGAGATCATGGCGGAGGCGACGCGCCTGGTTGAAGTCGGCAAGCTCGTGCCGCTGGTCGATCCCAGGCATTTCACGCTGGAGCGCGTTGGCGACGCCTATGCGCTGATCCGGGATCACGCGACGAAGGGCAAGCTGGTCGTGGACATTTGAGACCTTGCCCTGAGGTCTCGTAGCCCGCATGCGTCCGGCCTACGGAACGGCGCGTCGCTAATCCTCGCTGGACGCCGCGGAGCGATTGCGCAAATGGGCTTGCGACAGCAGGAAGAACAATGCGCGCTCGCCATGATATTTGGCGGCCGGCCGGCTTCGCTCGAACCCGTCGGCAAATATCTTGCCGGACTGGTCGCACACCTGCCACCGCCAACCGAACCGTTTGCGCCTGGTGAGGATCACTTCGAACATGCCGACGGGCTTGGTCCCCTGCTCCTGCCGGTACGCAGGTTCATGAACCAGCGCCGGCCTCCCCCATTGGACGGATGCCCGACATATCACGCAGCAGGATGGAAAGAGAATAAATTTGATTATCGGAAATACGCATCTTCCACCGGCACTTGCGCTGGCCGTAACGAAGTCGCGACGCGTCTGGAATAAGCCTTTGGCAGCGGTGTTTTCTTAGCCCTCGAGCCGCAGCTTGGTAGCGCTGACAGCGATATACAGCGCCGAACACAAGCAAGCGGCTACGATCTGCTTCTGCTCACTTGTGCACGCAAGCGCAGAAGGTAACGGGAGATAGGGCATTGATGCACAAAGTGAGAAGTATTGTGCCGGATCCGAAGCCTAACGGCTGATCGCATACGGACCATGCGGCATCGCCGCAAAAGCGCCTCAGCGCGCCACGACTTCCACTTCGCCGTCGACACCGTTCACGACGTTGAAGCCGCGCTCGTAGACCTTGCCTTCGTTCTTGGCAATGGCGCGGTACTCGCCTTCGGAGAGCACGACGCGGGGGAAGGCGCCGATCGATTCCTTGATGACGTCGCCGCCGGGGGTCAGCACCGACCAGGCGGTGTTGGCGAGCGCCTCGCCGCCCCGGTCGCTGACGAGCTTCAGCGTGATGACGGCGGCGCGGTGGGTGATGGTGACGTCGGTGAGCTTGCCGGCCTGGACGCGGATGTCCGAGCGCACCACCGAATTGGCGTCGCCATAATTGGAGATGATGTAGTAGGTGCCCTCCGGCAGCAGCACGACGTCGCCGGCGGCGACGTTCGGCACCAGCGAGGCGCGCTCGCCCGATTCGAACTGGCTACCCTTGTAGATCGCGAACGATATCTGGTTCTGCGGAATGCGGCTGGTGCCGACGCGGCCTTCGATGCGCAGGCCCCCGGCAGGCAGCACGAAGGATTCGCGATCGGTCTCGGCCTTCAGGCTGACGGTGCGCACCGCACTGACGAGGCCGAAGGCGACGTGCACGACGTAATTGCCGGGCGGCAGTACGATGTTGGGCGTGGCGTTGCGATCTTCCTTGATCAGCTTGAAGGTGCCGTTCTCGTCGGGACGGTCGGCAAACACGCGCCAGACCAGGCCGCTGGTGATCGCGGCCGAGTCCTTGCCGTATCTTGCGGTCAGCGACAGCACGCCCTGGCCGGGCACGGCGGCGTTGAGCGGCGCAGCCGGCGGCACGGTCGCGACCGCGGGCGGCGGCATGCTCGGCGTCACCGGCTGGGTCAGGGTCGGCGGCAGGCTCGGGGGGCCGGCGGCCTGTCCGGAGGGCGCCAGCTGGATGGCGTTACCGGGGTCCGGCACCGACGCCGGCGGTATCGGAGGCGGACGATCGGAGAAAAGCTGCGCCTGCGCGGCGTTTTGGCCCAAAGTGAGCAGGCATGTGGCAAGGATCAGCGTCGGCACCAGCCTGCCGCTGCGCCGCCATCCGATGATGCCGTCACCCCCGCGTGTCATGTCACCTGCTTTTCACCGAAAACGCGGCAAATTCAAGCCTCGGAAAGCCTGGGAAATACGGTTTTGGAACCCGGCTGACGGCGGCGTGATTAGACCAAAGGCAGCCGGCCCTCGCCACACTGCTGCCCCCTGCTTCCCGAACGGTGTAAACCATGCTTGGCCCTCGTTCTGGCGGAGCGGATAGACGGCGCCTACTCTGGTGTGGGGGCTGGCCCGGGTAGGAGAGTTTCGGTGCTTGAGATCTTGAAGGGCCGTGGCGCGAACGGCTCCAATGGCGAGAAGATCGGCCTCGGTAGCATCCGCCGGCCGATCGTCGGCCTTGCCCTCGGCGGCGGCGCGGCGCGCGGCTTTGCCCATATCGGAATCCTGAGGACCCTGATCGCCAACGGCATCGTGCCCGATGTCGTGGTCGGCACCTCGATCGGTGCCGTGGTCGGCGGCGCCTATGCGGCCGGACAGCTCGATACGCTGGAAGACTGGGGGCGCAGCCTGCAAGGCGTGCGCACCATCCTCGGCTATCTCGACATCCGCCTCAACGGCTCCGGCCTGATCGGCGGCGAGAAGCTGGCGACCCGGCTTGAGGAGGCGATCGGCCAGACCCTGATCGAGGACCTGCCCATCAAGTTCGCGACCGTCGCGACCGAGGTCCGTACCGGCCACGAGATCTGGCTGACGCGCGGCCGCGTGGTCGAGGCGATGCGCGCCTCCTATGCGCTACCGGGTATCTTCTCGCCCGTGCTGATCGGCGACCGCTGGCTGGTCGACGGCGCGCTGGTCAATCCGGTGCCGGTCTCGGCCGCCCGCGCGCTCGGCGCCGAAATCGTCATCGCCGCAAATCTTTCCAGCGACATCTTCACCCATTCCACGACGATCTATGCGCACGGCGCGATGCCGGAGCCGGTCGCGCCCGTTGCCGAGGAGCCGGCCACCAAGCGGCGCTTTCCGCGTTTCTTCTCGCCCGAAAAGACCATGAAGCGGGAGTTCTTCGGCGGCGGCGGACGGCCCGGCATTTCCTCGGTGATGGTCGATGCCTTCAACATCATGCAGGACCGCATCACCCGCGCGCGTCTCGCCGGCGATCCGCCCGACATGCTGATCACGCCGCGGGTCGGCCAGTTCGGCTGGTTCGACTTCCACCGCGCCGAGGATCTGATCGCGCACGGCACGCGCGCCGCCGAGCGCGCGCTGGAGTCGATCCAGGAGGCGATCGAGGTGCTGGCGCCGGCACCCGCAGGCAACGCACCCAAAGCGGGCGATTGAGGCGCGATGAGAACGAATCTTCATCGCGCTTCATCTTCTTGTTGAGCATGATCCTTCCGGAAAACCGCGGCGCGCTTTGCGCTAACGCGGCCCTTTGAGTCCGGATCAGGCTCAGATCAGGCCGTCTTGATGTAGTCGCGCAGGGCTTCCTGCTCGTTCTCGTATTCCTGGACGCGGCGCTTGACGATGTCGCCGATCGAGATCAGGCCGACCACCTTGCCATTGTCGAGCACCGGCAGATGGCGGAACTTGCCCGTCGTCATCGTCTCCATGAGCTCGGCGACTGTGTCGGTCTCCTTGCAGGTCACGACCTTGCGGGTCATGACCTCCGAGACCGGCGCCTCCAGCACGCCGGCACCGCGCTCGCCGAGCACGCGGACGATGTCGCGCTCGGACAGGATGCCCTCGAGCCGGTTCTGGTTCATCACCAGCACTGCGCCGATCTTCTTCTCGCCGAGCAGCTTAACCGCGGCCGACAGCTTGGCGTCGGGCTCGACGCTCATGATCTGGTGGCCCTTGGTGTTGAGAATGGAACGTACCGTCATTGCTGCCTCCCTGAATCGGAGCCCTCCGCTTGCGCGGTCCGGACTTGTTCGCGAGTCTTCAACTAACAGTTTTGGCGCGGGTTTCACGCTCGCGCGCTTGTCGAAGCGTTGCCGCTATGGGCTTGTCGCTTCGGAACATTCTTCGCGCAAATGATGGATGAATTCGGGCCGCGCCGCAAGCGCCGCTTCAAATGCGGTCTGAAACGTCCTGTGATGACGCATCTGCAGCATCGCTTCGCACGCGCGGTACGGGATCGAACAGCGCGAACAAGAGCAGGCCGGCGAAGAAGCCGCCGATATGCGCCTGCCAGGCGACGCTCGTGGTTTCGGCATCGACGCCGATCGCGCCGACGCCAAAGATGATGTTGACGCCGAACCACACCGCGAGGAAGCCGACCACCCGCCCGTCGCGCAGCGCGCGCGACAGCGGCAGCGCTGGAACCTTCGCGGCGGTATCGGCGTCCGATCGGCTGAACGACAGGAAGCTGCCGCGGACGAAGGCGAAGCGGATGGCGGCGGCCATCGCGCCGGACACCGAGGCCGAGGCGCCGATCATCGGTGCCACCGCATGCTCATGGGTGACGAGATGGGCGAGCGCGCCGGCCGCCGCCGTCACCGCCATGAACACGAAGAACCTGACCGCGCCGAAGCGCCGCGCCAGCGCGCTGCCGAACGGCAGCAGCCACAACACGTTGAAGCCGAGATGAGTCAGATTGGCGTGCAGCAGCGAATAGGTGACGAAGGTCCAGACCTTGGCGCCGGCCCCGCCCGGAATTTGCAGGTTCAGCAGCGAGGCATCGTAGCGCTTGGGGATGAAGCCGAAGACGTCGATGGTCCAGTTCTCGAGCTCCGGCGGCAGCAGCACCCGCAGATGGATCACCGCGAGCAGAAGGATATAGGCGGTCAGAGCCACCGGCAGCGTCAGGATCGGCTCGCGCGAACCTTCCCCAGCGGCGTCCGGCGCGGCCGGCTGAGAGTCTTGCGGAGAATTTGGCGGGGAATCCAAGGCAGCTTCGCTTTCAGGCGCGATCGGAGCGTTACGTGTGGAGATAGTCGCCTTTGCCGGCCTTGCGCAAGTGCACAAAAGGAAAAGGCAGGGCCCTGGGAAAGCCCTGCCTGTCCGTGTCGACCTTCCGATGCCGGAGGAATGAAGGTGTATCCCCACCCCTCCCCGGCCCGTGGCCAAACTGTTTGACGCCCGTGTACAGGCCTCGCCGAGAACCTGGATGAAAGCGGCGAGGCTTGCGACCGCGGTCAACATAGCAGGCGAGCAGGCGGCGCAAAGTGCATAGTTAATTTAACGTTAACGCCGCAAAGGCCGGCTGAAGAGCGGCGAAAACGCCGCTCCGGCATGGACGCTGCAAATCCCCTCCTGCACAACAACGAAAGGGATCGCGGGTGCACTGAAGCGGGACAGGTCTGTCCCGCGAGGTTGCGCCCCGGGGCAAGCGTTCAGTCATGAAACATCCGTCGAGCCGCGCATTCTTCGCGTATTGGGACAAGAAGCGCGGCGCTGCGCGGGCCCCTGACCGGGCCGACATCGATCCGGCCGCCGTCCGCGGCCTGCTCGGCGACATCTTCGTGCTGTCCTGCGAGCCCAAGCTTGGCTTCCCCTTCCGCGTCGCCGGCACGCGGGTCTGCGCGCTCGCGGGTGCGGACCTCAAGGACGCGAGCTTCGCGGCGCTGTTTGGCGAGGCAAGCCGCGGCGAGATCGAGGAGATCGCGACCGTGGTCGCCGACGAGACGCTGGGTGCGATCGCCGGCGTCACAGCCGCGCGCGAGGACGGCAGCAAGGCCTATCTCGAGCTGCTGCTGCTGCCGTTCAACGCCCGGCCGCACACGCCGGTGAGCGTCACCGGCGTGCTCGCGCCGTTCGACGACGAATGCGGTGCGCTCGGCCCCTTCACCCTCACCTCCTGGCGCTATCTGCACCAGCCCGAGAAATTGCTGCCGCGCGCCATCCGCAAATTGCAGATCGCCCGCGGGCTGATGGTGTATGAGGGGCTGCGCTAGGAGCAGCCTTCGCGTCTGACGCGTAGCTTCGCTCAGTCCGCGGCCGATCCTGGAAAGTCTGATCGCGCGACCGCGTGCGAGCTTGCCAATCCATCACGGGAACCTTAGCTTTCAGGATGCGTTTGGCCATTGCCGTGGCAAGCAACAACGCGGCTCGGTTGGTGAAGATGCGTCTGCCGGGCCTCCGTCGAGGGACGATTCCCGTGATGGAGCACGCGACCAGAGTTGGTAATCGATTGTTAGCTGCGCTACCGCCGGCCGATTTCGCTTTGCTTGCCCCTCATTTGCGAAAAGTACCACTCGAGCACGACGCAGTCCTGGTGCGATCGGGCGACAAGATCGAGCACATCTACTTCCCTTGCAGCGGCGCGATCGCCTTCATCATGGAGCTGCCGAACGGACAGACGGCGGCAACGGCCGTGATCGGCAACGACGGTGCGGTCGGACTCATGACGGCGCTCGGCCCGACCCGATCACCCATGACCGCAATCGTCCGCGTGGCCGGGACGGCGCTGCAGATCTCGCCCGTGCGATTTCACACCGCGCTCGAGCGCAGCACCGCCCTCGCGACTGCGGTTCAGATTCTCAGCCGGGCATTGATGACACAGTTCCAGCACGTCGCTGCCTGCAACGCGCTCCACTCCGTCGAAGCGCGCCTCGCCCGCTGGCTGCTCCACATTCATGACCGGACCGATGGCGGCGACATCCTGCCCTTGACGCAGGAGACGCTGTCGGAATTGCTCGGCGTCCGGCGCACTACGGTCACGCACGTGGTGAGCGCGCTTCGTGCGTCAAGGGCGATCAAATCCAGCCGGCGCGGTCAGCTCGAGATCGACAGGGATCGACTCGAGATGATCGCCTGCGAGTGCTACAAGGTGATGAGCCGCAGAATAGGTCGGATCGTTTCGCAGGATGCGCCGAGGCTCCTTCACGCGGCCCCGGAGCGCAATGGCTGCCCACCCCCGGACTTCCCGTTCGCCAAGACCGACTCGTAGACCCAGGCCTCTCTGGCGAACCATTCGTGCGTCGCTGCGCACATCCTGCAATAGGTGCGCGAAAAGAACACCGCACTGCACCGAAACTTTTCGCCATCTATCTCGATGCCCGTCGGAATGGCGTTTCCCGTTTCCGGGCACTTGATCATCAGCATACCCATCCTGATTTCCTCCAGCTTGGCATCACCTCGGCAATGAGGGGGCCGCAATCGGCTGGACGGCGTCTTTTCTCGCGAAGACGCTCGTCCAGCCGATCCGCGCGGCCAACCACGTCGATTCAAGCAGGCCTACGCAGGACCCGGTTGAAGCTCTGCTTGATCGGCTCGGCCGTTTCGGTCGCGACCTTTTGGGCGAGGTCCCAGAGTTCGCGGTTCTGGACCGACGTTGCTTCTAAGGTCTTGCGGCTGTGGGCCGTGGAGAGGTCTACGAGATCGGCAAACGACCTCGCATCGGCAAGCTGGGAAAAGAAGTCCAGCGTGGAGCTGGTATTGATGTGGGATATTTCGATGAGCTTGATGCCGTAGTCAGAGGCACGCTTGGCATTGGTCGAACAGGCATCGCAGACAGCCGTGGTGATCTCCTGCGAAGTCGCCCTCATCTGCGCAAAGTTTGCCTGGGCCCGCGTGGCGCCCTCATCGGCGAGACCGCCGAAGATCGTCTGCATGTTGAAGAACGGTACGTCGAACCGGAGCTTTGCGCTTCCGTTGGCCCCCACCTCTTGCGGCGCGGCTTTCGTGTCGACTTTCACATTGGCATCACTCACGGGCTTTCATCCTTTCAAGCGAAACTAGATAATGGATTGAAGACTCCCCGATGGGGTCGCGGTGCATGCCGCACCGGGACACCAGTACTCCTGCTTTCAATGCGGTGGATTGCTGCGGATAACCGCCCCCGCCCCCTTTACGAAGCCAACTATGCCAGACGAAAGTCGCAGGTTCGGTTCGCTTTCAGACTCTCCGCATGAAATTATTCAATTCGTGCGCCCAAAGCGGCGCAGATTGCGTCTTACATCTTTGAAGTTGTTGCGATCGCGTGCGCCAACTTGAGATCAGGCGCAGCAATTCTTGTCATGAGGCAAACGATCGCGCTTGCGGCATGACCTTTTTTGCCGGATTTGCGTCATTCCCGATGCCGTCCCGGGCGGATAGCTTCCGCACCATATGGGGCAGCCGCGATCGGGTGACATCATGATTTGGCGCATTGTGGCATGGAGCGCCCTCGGAGGGCTGGCGGCGCTCGCGGCGATCGGCGGAACCTGGTTGCTGTTGCTGCCCGGCGCGCCGGCACGGGGAGCCGCACCCGCAATATCGAGCGAGGAGTCCGAGGCGACGCTCGCCGCGCTGAAGCCGCCGAAGCGAAGGCGTCCCCTCATCGCCATCATCGGCATCAACGACAAGAGCGAGACGACCGATTATCTGATGCCCTACGGCATCCTCGCGCGCGCCGATGTCGCCGATGTCGTGACGCTGGCGACGCGGCCCGGTCCCGTGACCCTCTATCCCGCGCTGAAGGTGCAGCCGCACGCGACGATCGCGGCGTTCGACGCCGACCATCCCGACGGCGCCGACTATGTCATCGTGCCGGCGATGACGCCGGAAGACGCGGCCGCCTTGCGGTGGATCCGGAGCCAGGCCGGCAAGGGCGCGACGGTCATCGCCGTCTGCGTCGGCGCCATGGTCGTTGCCAATACCGGGCTGCTCGACGGCAAGCGAGCCACGACGCACTGGTATTCCGTGCGGGACCTGAAGAAGCATTCCGCGATCCGCTATGCAGCCGACCGCAGGCTGGTCGTCCACCGCGGCGTTGCGACGACGACCGGCATCACGGCATCCATGCCGATGGCTCTCACGCTGATCGAGGCCATCGCCGGCCGCGCCAGGGCCGAAGCGGTCGCCCGCGACATCGGTCTTGCGGCATGGGATGCGCGCCACCGCAGTGACGCGTTCCAGTTCACGCGCCCCTTCGCGCTGACCGCGATCGCAAACACGCTCGCACTCTGGGGCCGGGAGCAGCTCGGGATCGCGCTGACACCAGGCATCGACGAGGTATCGCTCGCGCTGATCGCCGATGCGTGGTCGCGGACCTATCGCTCGCGCGCCCTCACCTTCGCCGCCACGGATCAGGCGTAGACGAGCCGCAGCGGCCTCGGCATCCTGCCCGACAGGATCGCGGCCGACTGGCCGGCGACGCACACCCCGCCGGCCGCAGCCGGATTGCCGCCGGTGCAGGCGCTAGACCAGACATTGCTTGCCATCGACGCACGCTACGGGCCGCGCACAGCCGATTTCGTAGCGATGCAGCTCGAATATCCGAGATAACCGAGCCGCACGCGGCCCGGTGCGCTCGCAAAGTGAGGCACCGAGCGCGCGATTGGTCAGGGCATCGCCAGATGCCAGGCGCCGTTCAGAAAACCGTCGCCGCTGATGTCGCCGGGCTTGGTGTCCTTGGCGAAGGTGTAGAGCGGCTTGCCCTTGTAAGCCCACTGCTTCGAGCCGTCGTCGCGCGTGATGATGGTGTAGCCATCGCCGGCGGCATCGCTGGCCTCGGCCTTCAGCACCGGCCAGTTCGTCGCACAGGGACCGTTGCAGGCCGACTTGCCGTCCATATCCTTGTCGAAGGTGTAGAGCGTCATGCCCTTGGCATCGGTGAGCACGGTGCCCTTGTCGGTCTTGCCCGTCTTGGTCGGCGGCGCGGCGAAGGCAGCTGGGATGATTGCGAGCGAGGCTGCAAGCGCGAGTGCGAAGCGGATCGAGGACGTCATGGGATCTCCTGTCATGCAATTGGTTTGCATAGGTAGGACGCCGCGCGGCGCCACCTATTCCTGAGGGCGCTGCAAGGATATTTTTCGCTGCGCGCATCGTCGCGGAGGAATAAATTGGGATGATCGAGATGGAACGACGGACCGAGATGAACAAGCCGCATTGGCGTCCCGCCCGCGCATCGGACCTGCCCGCGATCAGCATGATCGCGGCGCGCATCCATCCTGATCTGCCCGAGCGCCCCGAAGTGCTCGCGGAGAAGATGCGGCTCTATCCCGACGGCTGCCGCGTGCTCATCGCGGACGATGCGATCGCCGGCTATGGACTCGCCCACCCCTGGACGCAGCACCACATTCCGCCGCTCGACGGCTTCCTGCAAACATTGCCTGAGGATGCCGACTGTCTCTACGTGCACGACGTCGCCGTGTTGCCCGACTTTCGCGGCGGCGCAGCGCGCGGCTATGTCACGACGGTCGAGACGCTGGCGCGCGCCTCAGGCCTCACGACGCTCGCGCTGGTCTCGGTCTATGCCACGCGGCCGCTGTGGGAACGGCTCGGCTTTCGGCCCGTCACCACGGATGAGCAATTGCGCGCCAAGCTCGCCTCCTATGGCGGGGCTGCGATCTACATGCTGCGCGACCTCACTGCGACGTAACGTCCCTCCCCGCCAGCCCGGCTCACGCGGGCGTGAAGCCCCGCTCCCGAACCGGCTTCGATCAGCGTCCGTCGAAGCTGTGTGCGGACCGTTCCGGTCTCGCCGAACCGAGACTGGAGAATGTCCATGACACTCACATTGTCGAAAGTTGCCTTGATTGCGTTCGCTGCAACGGCCGCATTCAGCGCGACCAGTGCCAACGCAGCGCAGTACCGGACCTATGGCTGCGACACCGCCTTCTTCGAAGGCTGCACGGGCTTCATCGAAGCACCGCAGCAGGGCGGACGCCGCGTGGTTCGCATCACCAACGACATCTCGCCCATCTACATGCGGCAGACCGATCCGCGTTACAACACCTCGCTGCGTGATGCCGGCGGCGGAGGTGGTGGCGGCGGAGGTGGTGGTGGCGGTGGCGGCCGTTGAGCTCCCACCGACTTTTCAGATGATGTCGCCGGGGCGATCCGGCGGCATCGCTGTTTCACGCTGAACGGTGTCCGATCAGCCGCGGCGTTTCTTCTTCGCCTTCTTGCCCGGCGCGCCCTTCACGGGCCACGGCGTGACCGACGGCTCTGCGTGGCCAGGCTTGTTCTTGTGCTTCTTTTTCTTTCCGAACGAAGGCGCATCGTCGAATCGCGGCCCGCGCTCGCCGAGCACCTTGCCGCGCGGCTTGAACTCACGTGCATCGCGCGGGCGATCGCCCTGACGTTCACGATGATCGCCGTCGTCCCTCTCGCGCCGCGGCGCGTGTGACCGCTCCTCCGAAGGCGCCTGCCGCTGCGGCGCATCCGCCATCGGCTCGATGCGGATGCTGTCTTCCTTGTCCGGGCGCTTGATCTTCGCGGCGAAGGCGTCTGCGACCCGCTCCGAGATCTCGAACTCGGTGGTGGTGTCCATGATCTTGATCGCGCCGATGTCGCGCTTGTCGATGCCGCCGCGGCGGCAGATCATCGGCAAGAGCCAGCGCGCCTCCGCATTCTTGCGCCGCCCGATCGCGGCACGGAACCAGACGCTGGCCTCCGCCATGCCGTGTTTCGACGACGATTTGCCGGACTTCGATCGCGGCTTGGCGGGACGATCATCCCCTCCTTCAAACCTCTCGCGACCGCGCTCGTCGCGTGGCCTGCCGCTCCGCTCGCCGGGATCGATGATGTCCTCGGGCGACGGCAGCCGCGCGCGATATAGCCGCGCCAGTGCCGCTGCGATATCCTCGGCCGACCGCTCGGCCAAGAGCGCCTGTGCCAGTGCCAGATCGTCGGCGGTGGTCTCCTCGGTGAACAGCACGTCCTTCATGCGCTCGTGATCGAGCTTGCGGATCTCGTCCGCTTGCGGCGCGGTGCCCCAGGCCGCGTCGACACCTGCAAGATTGAGCAGCAGGTCCGCGCGCCGCCGCCTTGCCGGCGGCACCAGCAGGACGCTGGTCCCTTTTCGCCCGGCGCGCCCGGTGCGACCCGAGCGATGCTGCATGACCTCGGCATCATTCGGCAGGTCGGCATGGATGACGAGGTCGAGACTCGGTAGATCGATGCCGCGGGCGGCAACGTCGGTCGCAACGCAGACGCGGGCGCGGCCGTCCCGCAGCGACTGCAGCGCCAGCGTGCGCTCGTTCTGCGTCAGTTCGCCCGACAGAGCGACCACGGCGAAGCCGCGTTCCAGCAGCGCCGCCTGCAAATGCCTGACCGCATCGCGCGTGCTGCAAAACACCAGCGCGCTCGGCGCCTCGAAGAAGCGCAGCACGTTGACGACGGCGTGCTCGACATCGCCGGGCGCGATCCGGATCGCGCGGTACTCGATGTCGGCGTGACCGCCCTCGTCACCGGCGACCTCGATCCGGAATGCGTCGCGCTGATATTGCCGCGCCAGCGCGACGATGCCGCGCGGAAAGGTCGCCGAGAACAGCAGCGTCCGGCGCGTCTCCGGCGTGGTCTCGAGGATGAACTCCATGTCCTCGCGGAAGCCGAGATTGAGCATCTCGTCGGCCTCGTCGAGCACGACCGCGGCGAGTTCGGAGATGTCGAGGCGGCCGCGGCGCAAATGATCGCAGAGACGGCCGGGCGTGCCGACAACAATGTGCGCGCCGGCGGCCAGCTCGCGCTGCTCGCGGCGCGGATCCATGCCGCCGACGCAGGAGACGACGCGCCCGCCCGCATGTCCATAAAGCCAGGCCAGCTCGCGCTGGACCTGAAGCGCGAGCTCGCGGGTCGGCGCCACGATCAAAGCGAGCGGTGCGGCCGCGGGTGCGAACTGCTCGGCATCGTCGAGGAGATTTTTGGCGATCGCCAATCCATAGGCGACCGTCTTGCCGGAGCCCGTCTGGGCCGAGACCAGCAGGTCGCGGCCAGCGGCTTCGTGGGCGAGCACCGCGAGCTGGACGGGGGTCAGTGAATCATAGTTCCGCTCGGCCAAAGCTCGGGCGAGCGGCGGGGTCAGGGCCGGAAGAGACACGGGATAGGAAACCTTGGTTGATTCAGGCGCGGAATGGTGAACCGGCGGACCTGAGCTGGCGTGCGCGGCAATCGGCCCGGCCGCACGCTGGCGATGTGATTGAGGGCTCTTTACGCCAAGCGCCGGGAAATCACCATGCCTCTGATGCATGGCTTTGCGACAAGAGCCGCGCCTGAAGGTTGCAGCGGATTTTTGCCGCCACCTTGATTAACCTGAAGCCAACCGGCTCCCAAGGGAACGACCGCGTGACGCCTTCCATCAAACGCGCCTGCGGCGATTGCACGCTTTGCTGCAAGGTCATGGCCATCGAGGCGCTGGCCAAATCGGCAGGAAGCTGGTGCCGGCACTGCAAACCCGGCCAGGGCTGCGCGATCTACGCCGAACGCCCGGCCGAATGCGCGAGCTTCAGCTGCCTCTGGCTCGTCAACGACCTCCTCGACGAGCGCTGGAAGCCGAGCCGTTCAAAACTGGTCCTGACCACGTCCGACGACGGCATCGAAATCCGCTGCGACCCAGGCTCTCCGAACGCCTGGCGCAGGGAGCCCTACGCCAGCGAGATCCACGCCTGGACGGTGGAAGGCGAGCGCAACGACATGACGGTGGTCGTGATCATCGGCCAGCGCATGATCCTGGTCACGCCGGAGCGCGAGTTCGATCTCGGCATCGTCGGACCGGATGATCGCATCGTGCGCGAGCTGGAGGGTACGAAGGTCGTGGGCGTGACGGTGGTGAAGGAGAGTCAGATCAGCCATGGCTAATTAGTGAATGTCCTATCAGCCGATGCTAGATAAGTCCGGTGACCTGGCGCAGTCAAATTCAGGCAACACGGCATGGGAGCACCACGATGCGATTGGCAGTCATTTCCGATATCCACGGCAATCTTGCCGCGTTGAAAGCGGTGCTGGCCGACATCAAAGCGCGCGGCGCCGACCGTACGATCAACCTCGGCGATTGCGTCACCAGCCCCTTGTGGCCAAAGGAAACTTTCGAAGCTCTCCAGTCGCTATCGTTGCCGACCGTGCGCGGAAACCACGATCGCTGGATCGAGGAGTTTCCAGACAACAAGCTCTCGCCGGCAGGTTTGTTTGCGCGCAACGCATTGACTGCGGAGCAGCGTCGCGCACTGCACAGCCTCCCCTCCCAAATACGACTAGACGACGGGATCCTGGCCTGCCACGGCACGCCCACCGACGATATGACGTGTCTGTTGGAAGAAGCGCTCGAGGACGGCCGCTTCGTGCCAGCACGTCGCGACGTGCTGACCGCGCGCCTTTCGAGCGAGCCGACGGCGCGCGTGGTCCTTTGTGGTCACAGTCACCGCCAGGCGGCTGTTCAAGGGCCGGGCGACTGTCTGGTTCTCAATCCCGGCAGTGTTGGTTGCCCGGTGTTCGCGGACATTCCCTTTGCCGCAAACCTGGAGCACCGCTCGCCTCACGCCCGCTACGCGATCCTCACGAAGCGAACGAGAGGCTGGCAAGTCGAACTGCTAGCCCTGGAATACGACTGGGAAGCCGCGTCCGCGCAGGCGCTCGCCAACGGCCGTCCGGATTGGGCGCACGCCATGTTGTCCGGATATGTCAAATAGCCAGCCTTGCCGCGCCGGCCATTCGATCCCAAATCCTGCTCACGAGAACGCATCTGGGGTGAAACATGGCCGACAGCATATCGCTTGCCAACAGGCTCGCGACCTTCGAGGATTTCTGGTCGCCGCGCACGGTTACGACCTTCAACGATTGCGATGTGATGGTGGTGAAGGTGAAGGGCGAGTTCACCTGGCACAAGCATGACGACACCGACGATTTCTTTCTCGTCCTGAAAGGCAAGCTGGACATCGAATTGCGCGATCGCACCGTGACGCTCGGACCGGGCGAACTCTACGTCGTGCCAAAAGGTGTCGAGCATCGCCCGGTGGCGCGCGAGGAGGTTCACCTGATGCTGATCGAGCCGACCGGTACGCCGAACACGGGCGACAAGGCAACCGCCGCCGCGCGCAAGCGCGCCTAAAGCACGATGAGATTAGGATGAATCGTCATCGCGCTTTAGGTTGTTGTTTGAGCATGATCTTTTCGGAAAACCGCTGCGCACTTTTCCGGATCATGCTTTAGAGCACCGTCCGTCGCCGCCCTAATCCTTGGAGGTCACCAATCTGTTGAAGCTGCCGACCAGCCGTGCCCGTGCCCGCACGACATAGTCTTTTGCCGCGCGGCTCAAGGCACGGATCATCCGCCAGGCCTCGGTCGCCCGCAGCCATGCCCTCACCTCGGCGACCTTGCCATACGCCCAGGCGAACGCCGGAATCCGCATCAGCTTGTCACGGGTGAGATGGAACAGGCGCTCGACCAGCACGAGCTTGAGCAGCTCGCCGATGATGAAAGTCACAGCGCCACTCACGATCTGACCGGTTGCCGCGAGGTAAGCCGCCACCGGCTTGATCGGTTCCAGGATGATCACCGGCACGGAAAACAAGGCCAGCGACGGATAAGGCGGCAGCGATTTGATCCAGGCGCGTAACCGCCTGAATTCGAAATGCCGTCCGATCCAGCGCGCGATTGGCCTCGCCACGGCGATGAAGACCGCATCCACCAGGAAGTAGATGGCGGCCAGGATGTAAGTGACGGGTTTCAGGATACGCTTCACTAGACCTCTCCCGCGAAGTGAAAGCCGGAACTTGGGCCTAAGTTTCACCTCGGCGTGGACAACTCGGGGAGATCGGATGGAACTTTTAGGGCTCCCGCTCAGATCTCCGCATAGATTTCCAGCAGATTACCATCGGGATCGCGGAAGAACAGCGTGCGATGTCCGAAGGATTGATCCGTGGGCGGCGACAGCAACACCACGCCCTGACGCACGAGCTCGTCAGCGCATTGATCGACCTCGGCCGCGGACACCTTGAAGGCCAGTTGCAGCGAGGCCGTCCCAGCCGGCACCGGCGCATCGGCCGCGGTCCGCCCCGGTCGTGCCAGGGCCAGCGTGTTGCTCCCGAGGCCGTACTCGATCCAGTTCGGCGAGAGCTCGCGCAGCAGGGATAATGCCAGGACATCCTCGTAGAAGCGCCGCATCGCCGCCATGTCGCGCACGAAGATGACGGTGTAGTCGATCGCGCGGATGGCGCGGAAGGGAGAGCGGGGAGTTGATTCGGTTGTCATCTCGTTCTTCATTCCAAACTCTGACTCGTAGCCCGCGCGAAGCCAACGGGTCGGTGCAAAGCGCCGCCCGACGACAGGCTCCGCGGAATGCGGGACCGGCGCCCCCGATTACGCAGCGCTCGATCCGGGCTACAGTTCCTATTCCACCAGCTCCGGCCACGGCACGATGGTCGACTTTACCGTCTTCATCGCCATCGCGTCCTTCACCGCCTGCGCGACGCCTTCTTCCGTGAACGGATAGATCGTCTGCATCTTCAGCCAGGGATATTTGCCCGCGGTGCGATAGAGCATGTCGACGCCGAGCGGCAGATCGTTGCCGGTGAAGCCCCAGGATCCCAGCACGTTGAGGTCCTTGGTGCAGATGCGGTGCCAGGACGTATCGATCGAGCCTGCGTCGGTGAACTGGCCCATCTCGACATAGGTGCCGCCGTCGCGCAGCATCTCGATGCCTTCGGGGCCGGCGGTCGGATGGCCCGAGCAGTCCATCACCAGATCGGCGCCGAAGCCGCCGACGATCTCGCGCACACGCGCGATGCGCGCCTCGGGCGTTTTGATCTCCTCGATGTTCACGGTCGCCTCCGCGCCGAACTCGCGCGCGAGCTTGAGCCGCGGCTCCTCCGGCGCACCGACGCAGATGACGCGCCCTGCCCCCATCTCCTTTGCGGCCGCGACCGCCAGAATGCCGATCGGGCCCGAGCCCTGGATCACCACCGTGTCGCCCCAGGAAAAGCCGCCGGCGCGCGTGGCACGATTGAAGGCGCGGATGCAGGAGGTCAGCGGCTCGGACAACGCGCCGAGCCGCAGCGACATGTCGTCGGGCAGCTTGTAGATCTTGGTGCCCGGCAGCATGTCGAGATCGACATAGACATATTCGGCCCAGCCGCCCCACATGTGCGGTGCCTTGTCGAAGCCGAGATAGCGGCCGTAATAGACCGGCGTCAGGCATTTGTTGGCCGTCTGCGGGTAGTGAATGCAGTAGTAGCAATGGCCGCAGGGCATCAGCGGCGGGATCATCACCTTTGATCCGACCTTGAGCGGCTTGCTCATGAAGTCCTCGCTGAACTCATCGCCGCACTCGACGATGACTCCGCCGAGCTCGTGGCCGAGCGTGAACGGCCAGGGCAGCGGCTTCGGCCAGTGACCCTTGAGGATATGCAGATCGGTGCCACAGACCCCGCAGGCGCCGACCTTGATCAGCGCGGCCTTCTTCCCGACCTTCGGCCAAGGCACGGTTTTGATGACGGGCTCGCTGCCGGGGCCTGCGTGGGTGCAGACGCGAATCTGGTCCATGGCGGTTTCCTCGCTGCCCGCTTGTTATGATTGATGGTGCGGGTCTGCGATCAGCCTATGACAGCCGTGCGACGTTGGAAATACCGTAGCCCGCATCGCGGCTCCGCAGGGACGGGAACGTTCACCGTCGTCTCAACTAGCGCGAGGAAGCGCACTCTCAAGACGCTCGCCGGTCATTCCATGCTCGCTTAGGAGCCAAACCGCCGGACTCGCGTTCTCGCCGAACATCGTCGCCATCACGTCCAGCCCACTCGTTTCGCGTTGCAGGCTGCGCACGGTCGCACGATGCACGACGCGTCGAAACGCAATCGTCGGCGTTGTGTCGCGCTCGTCGCTGATCATCACCCAGGTGCTCAGCTTGTCATCGATGTATGAGGTCGTGGCTCGCCTCAGGGCTTGAAGGTCAATCTGGTTGGCATTCATCACCTCCAAGGCATCCGGATCATCCAGCAACGCAAGCAAGAGATGCTCTAGCGTGGCGAACTCGTGCTTTCGCGCTTCGGCGTAGGCCAGAGCCCTTTTCAGGGTCAGATCGAGTTCGTGGGTAAATCCCGCCGGCCATTTGACGCTTGCACGCGGTTGCCGAGACGAGGCCGCACGGGACTCAGGCGATCCGCGTCGAATGGCGGCCGCAAGCGTATTCCAGTCAGCCAAGCCAAACAGCTCGGCAGTCAGTTCGAGGCTTTCGGCAACCGAAATCTTGAGGCCTTTGGAGACAAGAGAGGCGCGCAGCGTTTGCGCCATAGCTTTGGCATCGCGGAAGTCGCGCATGGCTTACTCCTTTGCTTGAACAATTCGGAAAAGCCAGTGCTTGCGTTGCTGGCCCGTTGTTCGGCAAAGGGGCCAAGACGATGCGAGCGATACGTTCACCATTCCCCGAAGGGCGCAAGCGGCAGGTCGTATCTACCAGAGCGAAACGTGGCGCGCCGTCCGCCAAGTGTCAAGAGTGATACGCCGTGGAAATTGCAAATAGTCTACACGCACGTGCTGGGCTACGATGAGTTGGCTCATCGCCTACGCGGAGCAGCGGATACGGAATCGGTGGTCCCGGATTGCGCTTCGCTCCATCCGGGCTACAACCGAAGGCAACGCCGATGCTACGTGACTATCAGCCAGCGGATGCGGACGAGGTCGTGCGCGTCGCGCTCGCCGCCTTCGCGGAATTCGAGCCGCACTTTTCCGATTGGCCGCTGTTTAACGCCAATGTCGCGAAGATGCCGAGGCTTGCCCAGACCGGCGAGATCATCGTCGCCGAAGATGGCGGACGCATCGTCGGTGCCGTGGCCTATATCGGTCCGAAAGCGACGAAGCCTGCGTTCTTCGATCCGGGGTGGCCGGTCATCCGCATGCTGGTGGTCGATCCCGCCGCGCGCGGCAAGGGCGTCGGGCGCCAATTGACGGAAGAGTGCCTGCGCCGCGCCGAGCGCGACCAGGCTCAGGTCATCGCCCTGCACACGACGCCAATCATGACGGTCGCACTGCCGATGTATCTGCGCATGGGATTTGTGAAGACCGGCGAGGCACCGGATATTCTGGGCGTGCCCTATGCAGTCTATGTCAAGGCGCTGGGGTAAGATGATGTCGGGATCGATTCTTTGACAGTCGGTTTGAATGACAAGCTGGACTAGCAGTGCCTGCGCAGCAAATGGCATCGACATCCATTATCTGCGAACCGGCGGCGACAAGCCCGCCCTGATTGCGCTGCATGGATTGACCGGAAGCGGCGCCTGCTGGACGCTACTAGCCCGCGCGCTCCAGGATCGCTACGACCTCATCATGCCGGACGCGCGGGGCCACGGCGCATCGAGCGCGCCGCGGCTCGGATATCTGTATCGTGACCTCGCCAACGATGTCATTGGCCTCATCGAGACGCTCGGGCTCGAAGCGCCGCTGCTGATCGGCCATTCCATGGGCGGCATGACGGCGGCTGTCGTTGCGAGCAGAATGGGCGCAGCCATTCGCGGCCTTGTTCTTGCCGACCCGACGTTCCTCAGTCCCGAGCGCCAGCGCGAAGTCCATGACAGCGACGTTGCCGAGCAGCATCGGCGACTGCTCGGTCGGGACAAGGACGAGGTGCTGGCCGAAGCGCGGCAGCGGCAACCGCACCGGTCGGGCGAATTGCTCGATCTGATCATCGACGCGCGGCTGCGGACCGAGACGCGTGCCTTCGAGGTGCTCACGCCGCCGAACCCGGATTATCGCGAGTTGGTCAAAGCCATTGCGGCCCCGAGCCTGCTTGTCATCGGAGACAATGGCGTTGTCTCCGTCGAGACGGCGCGGGAGCTGCAGGAGCTCAATCCACGCCTTCGCTGTGAGGTGATCGCGAACGCAGGCCATGGCCTGCCGTATGACAGGCCGGATGCGTTTGCGGCGGTGGTCAGGTCGTTTCTGGAGACGGTGGATGTGCCGCACACCCAATTGTCTTGAGCACCAGCCAGCGAACGTGTAAGGCCCGACCAGTCCCCACCCAGGTGCCCGCTTGAACCCCCTGCCCCAAAATCCCGTGGCCGCGTCCGGATCGTTCGCGGCGATGAAGTCCGTGCCGTACCGGCTCCAGTTCATCGCCTACGTGCTGGCGATGATGGCCGACAATATCGAGCATGTGATCAGCTATTGGGTGGTGTTCCAGAAATTCCACTCGCCGACGCTGGGCGGTTTTGCGGTGCTGTCGCACTGGCTGCCGTTCCTGCTGTTCTCGGTCGCTGTCGGCGGGCTCGCCGACCGGTTCGATCCGCGCCGCATCATCCAGTGCGGCATGCTGCTGTTCATCGCGGCCTCCGCCGGCTGGGGCTTCTTCTTCATCACCGATACGATCCAGATGTGGCACGCGATGCTGCTGCTGGTGATCCATGGCTGCGCCGGCGTCCTTTGGCAGACACCGAACCAGCTGCTGCTCTACGACCTCGTCGGCCCCGCCGATCTGCCGAGCGCGGTGCGGCTGAACGCGATGGCGCGCTATCTCGGCATCCTGGTCGGGCCTGCCGTCGGCGGAATCATCATGCTGACGCTCGGCACCTCGCACGGCATCATCTTCAACACGCTGTTCTACCTGCCGATGCTGCTGTGGCTGTTCTGGGCGCCGGTGCGCGACGGCAGCGTGGCGGTCCGGCGCTTCGCCGTGCGCGGCTTCGCCGACATCCTGCTCACCATCCGCGCCATCGGCACCCAGCCGGTGCTGACGGCGATGACGTGGCTTGTCGGCCTCACCTCCTTCATGATCGGCAATGCCTATCACGCCCAGATGCCCGGCTTTGCCGGCGATCTCGGCCATGGCGATCCTGGCGTCTCCTACAGCGTGCTGCTCGCGGCGGACGCCGCTGGTGCGCTGCTCGCCGGCATCGCGCTGGAATCGTGGGGACGGCTGAAGGGCACGCCGCGCACCGCGATCACGCTCGCAATGCTCTGGAGCGTCGCGTTGCTCGGCTTCGCCGCGGTAAGGATCTATCCGGTGGCGATCGTGCTGCTGTTCTTTGCCGGCTTCTTCGAATTGTCGTTCAACACCATGGCGCAGGCGCTGGTGCAGCTGAACGCGCCGCACGACATCCGGGGCCGCGTCGTCGGCCTCTACAACATGGCCGGGCTCGGCATGCGGGCCTTCAGCGGCATTACGGTCGGCGTGTTTGGCGCTGCGATCGGCATTCACTGGTCGCTCGGGCTCTCGGCGGCGATGCTACTGGCGCTGCTGTGCCTGCTCTATGGGCGCGCGACGCGGAAGCCAACCGGTTGACTCCGGCGTCTCCCGACCGCACCCTCGGCTTGAGGGGCATGGGGAGATGAGGCGTTGCGCAATCGCTGGGGCATTCTTGCGATCCTGTTCCTGGTTCGCCTCACCATTGCGTTCCAATTCCAAAGCGTGGCCGCGGTCGCGCCGCTGCTGCAACAGAGCTTTGGCGTCGGCATCGCCGATATCGGCATCCTGATCGGGCTCTACTTCACGCCCGGTGTGGTGCTGGCGCTGCCGGGCGGCGCGATCGGCCGGAGATTTGGCGACAAACCCACCACGATCGCCGCGCTCCTGCTGATGACCGCGGGCAGCCTCGTCATGGCCTCAACCGACATCTGGGGCTGGCAGATGACAGGCCGGCTCGCCTCCGGCGCCGGCGGCGTGCTGCTGACAGTGCAACTCACCAAAATGGCCGCCGACTGGTTCGCGGGTAAGGAGATCGCGACCGCGATGGCGATCTTCGTCAATTCCTGGCCGGCCGGCATTGGGATCTCGCTGCTGGTATTGCCGGCGCTCGGCACCGCCCATGGCGCGGGCGCGGTGTTCCTCGCCGCCGGCGCCCTCACTGCGATCGGCATTCTCTTGACCATGCTCTATCAGCCGCCGCCCGCAGCAACAGCCGGCCCGGCGGGCTCGGGCCGGCTCGATCCCCTCGCGCTGCTGGCGGTGATCGTCGCGGGCGCGATCTGGGGCCTCTATAATGTCGGCTTCGCCATGATCTTCTCGTTCGGCCCGTCCCTGCTCGCCGAGCGCGGCTGGAGCATCGCCTCCGCAGGCTCGGCGATCAGCGTCGTGATGTGGCTGTCGGTGATCTCGGTGCCGGCGGGCGGCTATCTCGCCGATCGCTTCAAGCGACCCTTTATGTTGGCGATCGCGGCCAGCCTCACTGTGGCCCTGCTGCTGGCCTGGTTGCCGAGGTCGGACGCCGTCATCAGCATCCTCGTCCTGATTGGCCTGATCGGCGGTCATCCGGCCGGCCCGATCATGAGCCTCGCTGCCCGCGTGCTCGCCCCGGAGACCAGGGCGATCGGGATGGGCGTGTTCTACACTCTTTTCTATGCCGCGATGATGCTGGGACCGGCTATTGCAGGGCGGCTCGCCAAATCGGCCGGCACCGCCGCGGTCGCGCTCGACCTCGGCGCAATGGCGGTGCTGGCCTGTCCGCCTTTGATGTGGCTTTTCGAGCGCATCGTTTCTGTCCGTCATCGCCGCGCCCAATCCTAACGCGGCATTAACCCTATGCACCTTAGGGTCGTCTCGGACTCCGCCAGGCGGGGGGTCGGGTTGTGAAAATGGCGTTGGCGAACAAAAAATTTCTTCCGGCCGCCGAGGAACGTCGGCGTTTCCAGCGGGTGAAGGTTCACCTGCTCGGCCGCTACATGCTGCCGGACCGCCGCGAATTCCCCTGCCAGGTGATCAACATGTCGCCGGGCGGCCTGGCGCTGCTCGCGCCGGGCATCGGCAATGTCGGCGACCGCGTGGTCGCCTATCTCGACCATATCGGCCGCGTCGAGGGCAAGATCGCCCGGATCATCGACAATGGCTTTGCCATGACGATCGGGGCGACGCCGCGCAAGCGCGACAAGCTCGCGGCGCAGCTGACCTGGCTCGCCAACCGCGACATCCTCAATTTGCCCGAGGATCGCCGCCACGACCGCATCGTGCCGCGCAACCCGATCGCGGTGCTGACGCTCGAGGACGGCACCAAGATGACCTGCCGCATCATCGACCTTTCTCTGTCCGGTGCGGCGATTGCCGCGGAGAACCGGCCGCCGCTGAAATCGACGGTTTTCCTCGGCCGCGTCCAGGGCCGCGTAGTCCGCAACCTCGAAGACGGCTTCGCGCTGGAGTTCATGCACGAGCAGCCAGCCGAGACACTCGAAGAGAGCGTTACCGCGCGGTAAAGCGCAACCGCACCAAAACCACTGTTTTTCCAGCCCAAGAGGCGGCCTCCGCGATGCGGACGCCGCCTTTTTCATGCGTCGTGACCGGCCTTGCGCGGGTTAACGCCGGCGCTCTGGCGCGCGCAAACGGCAGTTCCGTCAGCGTTTCCGCGTTAATCCCTAAAATTTGAATCAATTGCAGTATTCTCAAATTTTATTCGAAATCGATTCAAGTATAGATCGAATTCGCGGCCAGTTTTACTTTCATTCGTCTCGACTTGACTTGGTCGACTTAGCGGCAACTCAAAAGCTCCATGCGAAATGTGGTCCCAACAAGAAACGGGGGCCACGATGTTCGACTTCAGGGGACAGGGGAAAGGGCTGGCGATCGCCGCCATGCTCTTCGGGATCAGCGCGGCAGCGCAGGCCGGCGAAGGCCGTCTGCTCTACGCGAGCCTCGGCGACACCACGCGTGCGCCGATCGGCTGGGTCGAGTTCTGTGCGGACAATGCCGCGCATTGCCAGGGCGGGCCGACGCAGCCGCGCGACATCGTGATGTCGCAGACGGCATGGCGCGACCTCGTCAAGGTCAATCGCTGGGTCAACGAGACCGTCAAGCCTTTGACCGACCAGGAGCACTGGGGCGTGATCGAGCGATGGTCGCTGCCGACCGACGGCTACGGCGACTGTGAAGACTACGTGCTGTTGAAGCGCAAGATGCTGATGGATGCCGGATGGCCGCGCGAGGCCCTGCTCATCACCGTCGTGCGCGACAAGAAGGGCGAAGGACACGCGGTGCTGACGGTGAAGACCGACAAGGGCGAGTTCGTTCTAGACAATCAGAACGAGAACGTCGTGGCCTGGACGGAGACCGGCTACCGCTTCGTCAAGCGCCAGTCGCAGGGCGATCCCAACGTCTGGGTCTCGCTCGGCGACACCAAGCCGGCGGTCTCCACCGCCAGCGCACGAGATTAGGAACGAGACAACGAGTTACGCGACCCGGTCACATCCCCACCCCTCCCCGTCCCAGACCGGTTCGCGCGCGGCCAGGCTTCCCCCAAAGCCTGGCCGCAACTTTTTTGGATGCCGATCAGTTCTGCGACGCCCACGGCACACGCGCCGCGGTGAAATCGCGCCACGTGCTTTGCAGGGCTGGCTGCACGCCGACCGAGGCGCGCGCCTGCCAGCCGGCAATCGCAGCGGCCGCAATGGCGCTGTCGGGGGACTCGCCACCGAGCCCGTCGAGCAGCGAGGCCGTGACCGCCATGTCGTTGAAGGCGCCGAGCTCCTCCTGCAAGCCGGCGAGCCGGCGCGCGTAGCGTCTTGCGGATTTGCGATCGGCAAACAGCGGCAGCAGGAACTCGCTGAGATAGCGCAGCCGCTTGGCCGCGAGCCGCACCCGGTGCACCTGCTCGGCCGACAGCGACTTGAAGCGACGGCCGCGCTTGAGCACCTTGGCGTGCTGCTCCGACAGGATGCGCTGCGCGAAATTGACCGCGGGCTCGGCGAGTTGGCCGAGATCTTCGGCGGCGACGTCGTTGCGCCAGCCCCGCGTCTCGATCCAGCCGCCGAGGCCGATCAGGAACAGCGCGCAGCGGCGATCGCCGAGCGCACGATGCGCCTTGCGATAAGCTTCCGACTGGCGCCTGGCCGCGGCCCGGCCGAGCGTATCGAAGCCGGCGACCGCAGGACAGGCAGAGGCGATCGTCGGCAAGGTGTCGAGCTGGAACACGTCCCAGTCGCGCGCAGCCGACAGGTCCTGCGCCAGCCATTTGGTTTCAGATCGCAGCGCATCGAGGTTGCTGAGCGCGCCGACCGATCGCATCAGATCGAGCGCCGAGCGAAGCCGCCGCAGCGAGACGCGCAGCTGATGCACCCCTTCCGGATTGCGGCCGTCCTCGGCCGCCGGCAGCGATTGCAGCAGATGGAGGAAGCACGAGCGCAGGATGGTCTCGAAGGCTTCGTCGAGCGTGACCGACGGATCGAGCTGAAGCTTGCGCGGCCGGCGCGCTGATGGCGACTTGTCGGCGGCAAGATCGAAGCCGCGCGCCGACTTGCTGCGGATCGACGGCTTCACCGCGCCGTGCTCGGCAAGACGCAGCGCGATCTCGTAGATCGTGCTGGCGCTGCCGCTCTTCAGTTCGAGCTCGATCTCGCTCACCGGCAGCGACCGCTCGCCGGCGATCAGCTCACCCTGGTCGAAGGCGATCTCGACCGTGCCGGACGGCAGGTCGATCATTCGCGCATGACGATGGATGTCGGCGGTGAAGACGGCTTCGAGCGGTTGCGTCTCGAGCTGCTCCCGGAGCTTCTCCGGAATGAAAGGCATTGCCAGCGCGAGATCAGGCGCGAGTGACGGCACGCTCGCCTCCCACTCGCCACGACGTAGCGGATCGTCCGCGGCGTCGGTTTTCACGGTCTGTACGAAGCGCGCGCCGTTCTGGCGCACGCGCAGGCTGAGGCCGCTCTTCCGAAGCGCGCGCTCGGGCGTGTCGTAGTAGACCGACTTGAGATGCTTGCGCGTCCCCTTGTTGCGCGCGTTACTCGCGATGATCGGCGCGGTATTGAAATGCGCCATGCGCTCGGCATCGACAAGAAGCTTGAGCTCGATCTCGCCTGCGGAACGCGCGGCGACAGTCGACTGGGCGGGCTCCGGCGCGGGCGTCGCATCCTGCGACGGCGTCTGATCACTCACGGCGCCCTCGACGATCGCAGGTTCCGGACCGGGCTTGGCCGGATCAATTTGCCTGAGGAAGCCGGCGGCGACTTGCGTTCTCTTGTTGTCCTTTGGGACAGGATTCCCGTCCGGCGCGCTCGTGGTTTTGCGAGCCGGCGTAGCGTCTGATTTTAGCATTTCCGGTGACATGACAGTTCGATGACAGGCGGCCAGCATATAGCCGGTCGGGCCCGCGAGGAATAGTAACGTTACGTCGCAATGCATCATCGTCCACACGCCCCTGCGGGCGCAGAAATCAGGCGCGGACTGTGATAATTCGGTTTGGCGTTGCGAATTAAATTGCTGAAGCGTGCAGTAAGTGATCGAATTGACAGCGAATCTCGTCGTTCTCGAAAGCGAGATGAACGCGTCAGCGAGCTTGACTCAATGCTAGCCGAGAAATTCTTCCTGGTTCTGGAGACGCTTAGAAGCCACGCATCCGATGACCGGCCCGAAATTGTGACAAGTCCTGCAAGGCCGCCTGCGATCCCGGAGATTGCACCCGCCTCGCCGCGCAAGAAGCCGGCATCTGACGATCGCAACTAGAAGCGTTCCAATGTCGCAAAGCCGCGCGACGCGCCATGCGCGTCAATGTGCAAGACTGTTCTTGTAGATCCTGCCGCCCTTCATGATCACGACGAAATTCTTCGCGGGATCTTCGACGAGGGCGATGTTGTCGAGCGGATTGCCGTCGACGAGCAGGAGGTCGGCAAGCGCCCCCTCCTCCACCACGCCGAGCTTGCCGGGATAGGGATTGCGCAGGCCCGACAGGCTCAGCAGCTCTGCGTTCGCCGACGTCGCCATGGCCAGCGCTTCGGCGGGCGTGTACCAGCGCGTCAGCGCAGCGAGCATCGCGCCCTGCTTCTCCGCCAGTGCCTGCGAGAACAGCACGTCGGTGCCGAACGCGGTCTTGATCTTGTACTTCTTCGCCAGCGCGTAGACGCGGTCGGTGCCGGCAACCACCTGCCGCATCTTGTCCTGTTCCGAAGGCCCGAGCGCGGCGGCGCCGGAGATATCCAGGAACGGCTGCGTGCTGAGCCAGATGCCCTTCTCCGCGATCAGCTTCGCGCTCGCCTCGTCCATGAGATGACCGTGCTCGATGCATTTTACGCCGGCCGCGATCGAGCGCTGGATCGCGACCGACGTGTAGGCGTGCGTCGCCACGTAAGTGCCCCAATTGTCGGCGGCTTCGACCGCCGCGCGCAGTTCGGGCTCGGTGAAGGTGGAGACGTCGAGCGGGCTGAATGGCGACGCGACGCCGCCGCCCGCGGTGAGCTTGACCTGGGAAGCGCCCTGCATCAGCTGCTCGCGCGCCCTCACACGCACCTCATCGGGACTATCGGCGACCATGCTGCCGCCGATCTGCTCCATGCGACTGAGCATGCCGCCGATCGTGCGCGGTAGATCGGACAGCTGGCGAAAGTCGCCGTGACCGCCGGTGATGGTAATGATGGCGCCGGACGGATAGATGCGCGGACCTGCGACGAGATCCTCGTCGATGGCCTGCTTGAGGCCGAAGCTCGGCCCGCCCATGTCGCGAATGGTGGTGAAGCCGCGCATCAGCGTCGCCGTCGCTTCGCTCGCGGCAACCAGATTGTTGTAGCCAATGTCGCCCGCGAGCGCGGCCATCGGCGTCGGACGCACCAGCATCGCGTGCCAATGCGCGTCGATCAGCCCCGGCATCAGCACGCGCCCGCCGCCATCGATGATTTGTGCGGCGCCCGAAACGTCTCCCGTCGAAATCTTCTCGATGGCTCCGTTCCTGACGAGAACGCTGGATGGCGCCGAGAGCGCGCTGGCCTTACCGTCAAAGATCCGGACATTGCGGAACAGCACCGCGGAGTCCTCGGCCGCTGCTGACGAGGGGCCGCCGAGCCCCATGGCAGTGCCGGCAAGCCATGCAGCGAATGCGAAAACTTTGGCCGACATCCTCAAACCCGACATATCCAGCTTTCCACTGAGGTCTAGGGCTACGCGAGGGGTGATGGCAGGCACGCGACGTCTGGCCGCCAGTTGACCCCGACGTTTATCTTCCGTCAACTTACTACCCGGGCGGCAAGATGCAGCCCTGCCATCTCCGTTGATGGGGGATCGGCGCGGTCAACCGCAATTGAATCAAACGGGTGGCGGGTGACGTCAGACTTCGCGCGCCACTCACGCGCCCAGCACGTCCGCGAGCCGCAGCTCGTCGGCGGCGGGATCCTTCAGGAACAGCTCGGCCTCGATCTCTCGCAGATGCGACAGCATCTGCGCCCGCGCGGCCTCCCGGTCGCGCTTGCGGATCGCAGCGACGATGCCGGCGTGATGATCGGTGCCGCAGGCCGGCGTGTCGTGGCGGCGATAAAGCAGGATGATGAGCGAGGAGCGCGCAATCAGCTCCTTGAGGAAGCCGAGATAGATGCTGTGGCCGCTCATCTCGGCAATGAGCCGGTGAAACTCGCCGGAGAGGCGGACGGACGCGCGCGCGTCGCCGCGCAGCTCGGCCTCGCGCTCTTCCGTGAGATGTTGCTGAAGGCGGTCGAGCCAGGCCGGCGATGCCGCACCGATGGCGTGATCGACGATGGTGGTTTCGATCAGGCGGCGCGCCTCGAACACTTCGCGGGCATCCGCCGGCGTCGGGCGCGCAACGAAGGCGCCGCGGTTCTTCTCGATGTTGACGATGCCCTCATGTGCAAGCTGCTGGAGCGCGGTGCGCACCAGCGTGCGGCTCGCGCCGTAGATCTCGCCGATCTCGTCCTCGCCGAGCTTCGTGCCTGGCAGCAGTCGGTGCTCGAGGATCGCGGCGGTCACGCCTTCCCTGATCCGGCTGACGCGATCGCTCGCATCTGGCGCATCGGATTTTTGGCGGGTCTTGGCGGCCATGGGTTTGAAGGCTCGATCGGCGAATATCGGGCCGAATGTTAGTCGACGAGCTGTATCCAATCACAGGCGAAACTTTATACAATCTGCGCCCGTTTTGTGTGCAGGTGTCTGCGCGCGCGCCGGGCAGCTCGGATGCTCCGGATTCGATCTAACGATCTGACTCCGCAGCACTGTTTCTGGGAATCGGCGGACCGAAACCTGTTGGCACGGACCTTGCGGAGAGAGGCCCAGCATCGCCCTCCCCTTGGACACGCCATGGCCACTCCCGCCGCTCTCGAACTCGTCGCCGTCACCAAGCGCTATGACACGACGCTGGCGGTCGACAACGTCAACCTGAAGATCCCGGCGGGCACCTATTGCTGCCTGCTCGGCCCCTCCGGCTGCGGCAAGACCTCGACCTTGCGCATGATCGCGGGCCATGAGGCGGTCAGCGAAGGCGACATCATTCTGGGCTCACAGAACGTCACCGATCTGGAGCCGGCCAAGCGCGGCACGGCGATGATGTTCCAGTCCTACGCGCTGTTTCCGCACCTGACCGTGCTCGACAACGTGGCGTTTGCCCTGAAAATGCGCGGCGTCGATCGCGCGACACGGCACAAGCGCGCCGGCGAGCTCCTCGAGCTCGTGGCCATGAGCCCCTATGCCGGCCGGCTGCCGGCGCAGCTCTCCGGCGGCCAGCAGCAGCGCGTCGCTCTCGCCCGCGCGCTGATCACCGAGCCGCAGATCCTGCTGCTCGACGAGCCGCTGTCAGCGCTCGACCCGTTCCTGCGGGTCAAGATGCGCGGCGAACTCAAGCGCCTCCAGCGCGAGCTCGGCATCAGCTTCATCCAGGTCACCCACGGCCAGGAAGAGGCGATGGCGCTCGCCGACCACATCGTGGTGATGAACCACGGCAGGATCGAGCAGCAGGGTTCGGCCCGCGACATCTTCCATCATCCCCGCACCGAATTCGTGGCGCGCTTCATCGGCGGCCACAACGTCCTCAGCGACGCCGGCAACCTCATCGCCGTGCGCGCCGATCAGCTCGGCATCATGCCGTTTGCCGACGGCGCGTTCGGCGCGCCGGCGCTGCTGACCCAGACCGAGTACCAGGGCTCCTACATCGCCGTCTCGCTTACGCTCGACGACGGCACCGCCCTGTTCTCCCACGTTCCGGAAGCCACCTTCGACGTTCACCCGTTCCGTCCGGGCGATCGCGTGCTGGCCACCTGGGATCCCGCCAAGGCGCAGCGCCTGCAATAGCGCCGATCGATCAGTGGAATGCGCAACAGAGGAGTGATTGACATGACCGAGACGACCAAGAAGGGTTTTAGCCGCCGCTCGCTGCTCAAGGGCACCGCCGGTCTCGCCGGCCTTGCCGCCGGCTCCGGCGTGATCACCGGCTTTCCCTATGTGCACTCGGCCGAGCCGAAGGTGCTGCGCTATCTCGGCACCGCCGTGAACGAGGGCGACGACATCTCCAAGCAGTGCCTGAAGGACACCGGCATCAAGATCGAATACATCACCGCGACCACCGACGACGTCACCAAGCGCGTGATGACCCAGCCGAACTCCTTCGACGTGCTGGATACTGAATATTTCTCGCTGAAGAAGATCGTGCCGTCGGGCAACATCCTTGCGCTCGACGCCAAGAAGATCAAGCAATTCGACAACATCACCCCAGTCTTCACCAAGGGCGAGACGCCCGGCGGCAAGAAGATCGGCGGCCAGGGCACCGCGCCGTGGAAGGTGCTCTATCTCGAAGGCAAGGATTCCAAGAAGTTCGCGACCTCGGCGACCGAATTCGTCACGCTGATCCCGACCGTCTACAACGCCGACACGCTCGGCATCCGTCCCGATTTGATCAAGCGGTCGATCAGTTCGTGGTCCGAGCTGCTCAATCCCGAGTTCAAGGGCAAGGCCTCGATCCTCAACATCCCCTCGATCGGCATCATGGATGCCGCGATGGTCGTGGAAGCCAGCGGCAAATACAAATATGCCGACAAGGGCAACATGACCAAGGAAGAGATCGATCTCACCATGAAGGTGATGACCGAGGCCAAGAAGGCCGGCCAGTTCCGCGCGTTCTGGAAGGATTTCAACGAGAGCGTCAACCTGATGGCGTCGGGTGAGACCGTCATTCAATCGATGTGGTCGCCGGCGGTGACGAAGGTGCGCTCGATGGGGATCGCCTGCACCTTCCAGCCGTTGAAGGAAGGCTATCGCTCCTGGGCTTCGGGGTTCTGCGTGTCGAAGGGCGTGTCGGGCGCGAAGCTCGACTGGGCCTATGAGTTCGTGAACTGGTTCCTGTCCGGCTATGCCGGCGCCTATCTCAACCGCCAGGGCTACTACTCCGCCGTGCTCTCCACCGCGAAGGCCCACATGGAGCCCTATGAGTGGGCGTACTGGATGGAAGGCAAGCCGGCCGAGAAGGACATCAAGGCGCCCGACGGCTCGCTGCTCGAAAAGGCCGGCGCGGTGCGCGACGGCGGCTCCTACGAGGACCGCATGGGCGCGGTCGCGTGCTGGAACGCGGTGATGGACGAGAACGACTACATGGTCCGCAAGTGGAACGAGTTCATCGCGGCGTGATGGACATGTCGGAAGAAGTCCTGCAACAGGCGTCTCCGGGCTTGATCCCGGGGTCGGGCACAGCGCGCGCCGCGAAGCCGACGCGCCTGTCGCCTTCCTTCATCTCCTGGCTCCAGGCCGGGCCGATGATGCTGGTGTTTCTAGCCTTCTTCCTCATTCCGCTCGTCTTCGTCGTCATCGTCTCGTTCTGGGACTACAACGAATACCAGCTGCTGCCGGCTTTCTCCGGCCGCGGCTACACCGATACGTTCGAAGGCTGCATCGCGCAACTCCCCGATCTCTGCACCATCGGCAAGACCTATCTGAAGACGCTCAAGCTGTGCTTTCTGGTGTGGGCGATCACGCTCTTCATCGGATTCTGGGTCGCCTACTTCCTCGCCTTCCACGTCAAGTCCAAGACCTGGCAGATGGGATTGTCGCTGCTCTGCACGATCCCGTTCTGGACCTCCAACGTGATCCGCATGATCGCCTGGATCCCGCTGCTCGGACGCAACGGCCTCGTCAACTCCGGCCTGATGAAGACCGGCCTGGTCAACCAGCCCGTGGAATGGCTGCTGTTCTCCGAATTCTCCGTGGTGCTGGCCTTGGTGCACCTCTTCACCTTTTTCATGGTGGTGCCGATCTTCAATTCGATGATCCGCATCGACAAGTCGCTGATCGAGGCTGCCTATGATGCCGGCGCCACCGGATTACAGACGCTGGTCAACGTCATCATTCCGCTGGCAAAACCCGGCATCGTAATCGGCTCGATCTTCGTCATCACCATCGTGATGGGCGACTTCATCACCATCGGCGTGATGGGCGGCCAGCAGATCGCGGCAGCCGGCAAGATCATCGAGACGCGGCTGAACGCACTGCAATTCCCGGCGGCCGCGGCGAACGCCGTGATCCTGCTCGCCATCACTTTCCTGATCATCACCATGATGTCGCGCATCGTCGACATCAGGAAGGAGCTCTAGAGCATGAAGGAAGGACGCCCGCGCAGCTTCTACGTGCTCGCGATCTTCTTCGCGGCCTATGTGCTGTTCCTCTACGGCCCGATGATCGCGATCTACGTGCTGTCGTTCCAGGGGCCGCAGGGCGGACTCACCTTTCCGATGAACGGCGTCTCCACCTTCTGGCTGGCAAAGCTGTTCGAGGGGACCGGCATCGTCGATCTCGGCGCCGCCTTCCGCCGCTCGCTGCTGCTCGGCCTCGTGGTGATGGTCGTCACCGTCGTGCTGTCGGTCGCCGCCGGCATGGCGTTCCGCAGGAAATTCAAGGCACAGAGCATCCTGTTCTACTCGGCGATCGCAAGCCTCATCGTGCCCTCGATCATCACCTCACTCGGCATCTCGCTGGAATTCCGCATCATCGACGATCTGATCAAGGCGCATTGGAACGAGAATTTCGAAACCTCGATGGGCCTGCTTACCTCGGGCCTGGGCGCGCACCTGACCTGGACGCTGCCATTCGGCCTGCTCATCATGTTCGCGATCTTCAACCGCTTCGACCCGCGCCTCGAGGAAGCCGCGCGCGATCTCGGCGCGACGCCGTGGCAGACCTTCCGCTACGTCGTGCTGCCGATCATCCTGCCGTCGGTGATCGGCATCGGCCTGTTCGGCTTCACGCTGTCCTGGGACGAACTCGCCCGCTCCAGCCAGGCGATCGGCCCGGTGAACACGCTGCCGCTCGATCTGCAGGGCCTCACCACCACCGTGACCAAGCCCGACATCTACGCGCTCGGCACCGTGATCTCGGCGGTGTCGTTCGCGGTGATCACGCTTGCGCTCGGCACCATCCACATGCTCAACAAGCGGCAGGCGGCCAAGGGCTCGGACGCCGGCAAGGGACTTGTCTGAGAAGGATCGCGATGCGGCTGCACATCGTCAATCCCAACACCACCGCCTCGATGACGGCGAAGATCGCTGCTGCCGCGCGCGGCGTTGCGCTGCCCGGCACCGTGATCGACGCGCGCCAGCCCAACATGGGCCCGGTCTCGATCGAAGGCTTTTACGACGAGGCCTTTGCGGTGCCCGGCATGCTCGGCTGCATCCGCGAGGCCGACCGCGATGGCGCCGATGCGCACATCATCGCCTGCTTCGACGACACCGGCTTAGATGCCGCACGCGCCGCGGCGATGACGCCAGTGATCGGCATCGGCGAGGCCGGCTTCCACATGGCGAGCCTGATCGCGGCGCGCTTTGCCGTGGTGACGACGCTCGGTGTCTCCATCGTGCCGATCGAGCACAACTTGCGGAAATACGGCCTCGCCGAGCGCTGCGCTCGCGTCCGCGCCGCCGAGGTGCCGGTGCTCGCGCTCGAGGAGCGCAACACTGATGCGCTTGGAAAAATCTCCGCGGAGATCACCGCCGCGATCCGCGCCGATCGTGCCGAGGCCATCGTGCTCGGCTGTGCCGGCATGGCCGACCTCGCCGCTGAACTCGCCGCCGCGCATGGCCTGCCCGTGATCGACGGCGTCGCCGCGGCGGTCACGCTGGCGGAAGGATTGGTGCGGCTCGGGCTGAAGACGTCGCGGCTCGGGCCCTACGCCGCGCCGCGATCGAAGACCTATTCCGGCCCGTTCGCGCCGTTCCAGCCGTGAGCCTCAACCCGCGACCGGCAATCCCGATCAACTTTTATGTTTCTGTCATAGAGCGCGGTGTTTTCGCGCCAACCCCGTGCTAGGAAGCCGCACCAGTAGTTCTACGGGGCCTATATGAAAAAGAATGACGTGACGTGTTCCGCGTGCGGGGCCGGCTTTCGGCGATTGGAGCTGTCGACACCGCCGGCCAACAAGGGCGAGTACCGCTGTCCCGCCTGTGACGAGGTCGTGGAGACCTTCGATGGCAGCGCGTTCATCGCCTACCGCATGACGATCCAGCCTTCGATGAAGGCCGCCCGTCCCTAGCGGATTCGTTGCATGAACACAGGGCCGTCCTCGGACGGCTCATCGTAATTCGATACCCCGCTCATGCCGAATTCGGCGTGGGCGGGCTTTTTTTGGGCACACCGATCCCGGTCCCGGGAAGCCGCCGGGCTTGGAACAATTACGTTTTCCGGCTCACGGCCTCTTTTTGGTCCCATTCCTTGCGGAAACGTAACGTTTTCGGGACATCCCCGGCCGCCGCTTGTTCTGCGTTCTTGGGTTGCCGGTCTTCGCCACTCACCAAGTTTCAATTTGGGTTTTGTCAGCGATGATCGATCTCGCAAAGGACACATCCTCCAACCCCCTCCTTCGTCTCGGCGCCCAGCCTATCGCGCTGACCGCCGCCGCCCTCCTCCTGCTCGTCGCCGGCGTGACCTCGATGGCGATCTGGCGCGCCTATACCGGCGCTGCACCGGAGACGGACCGGGTGGTGGCCTCGCGGCAGCTCCAGGCCCGCACGGCCCAGGCGTCCGAGCAGCTCGTCGAGAAGACCAGGGGGCTGGAAGCCACCCAGCAGGAATCGATCGACCAGCTCCAGGTCGTGCAGGACCAGCTCCAGACCATGAAGCGGCTGATGGCGGCGCAGCAGGCCGACACCAAGCGCCTCTCCGAACAGGTCGCAACACTGAACGAGTCGATCGACGGCCTGCGGCAGTCCTACGCCAGCGCGCGGGCGACAGAGGGGGAAACGCCCTCGGTTACTCGGCGGAAACCGGCACGGCACCGCGTGCATGTCAGCGCGCGCAAACGCTCGCGCGGCTGAGCAGCCACGGCCCGACTTTATTTTCGGCACTTGTGAACTGGATCACATTCCCCCGTATGATTCCGCGCCATGCTTGCCGTCACCGGATGGCGTGAGCCGATTTCAATATCCGGGGCTGGCAAGGTCGTTGACGGTATACTGCGTCAACGGCCTTGTTTTTTATGGGTTCGGCCGGCCGCCCGGCTATTCGCAGACGTCGACGCTTCGGTATCGCCATCCCGCGGGCGTCATCACGCGCTTGCGCGCGACGTAGCAGCCACCATAACCACCGTCGTCGTAGCCGGTCCCATAATAGGAGGGGTCGCCGTCATAGGGGTATCCGTAACCGTAGCCATAGTAGCCGCCGTAAAGGCCGGCGCCGGCAATTCCCGCCCCGATGGCAACGCCGGGCCAGAAGCCGCCGCCATGCCAGTGGCCGCCACGGCCCCAGCCGCCAGCACCATGCCAGCCACCGCCACCGTGCCAGCCGCCACCGCCGTGCCAGCCGCCACCGCCGTGAAAGCCGCCGCCATGTCCGAAACCGCCCGCAGCTCGAGCTGCCTGCGGCGCCGACAGCCCGACTGCCGCGACGGCCAGCGCCGCCATGATCATCTTGCGTAACATCACTCGATCCTCCGCGTGGACACGCTCCACGCTTCAAAGCAGGATCAAGCTACCGTCACTTGGGCATTCCCGACAGCCACACTGTCTCACTTCCGCGCGAGCGTCAGCAGCCGCGACAGATACTCTTGAGCTTCTTGTCGAGCATGCGGTTCTCAGCGTTGACGGCGGCATCGGTCGATCCACCGCTGCCGGTGCCGGTGGTGGCTCCCGAGCCCGGGCCGGATGATTGAGCCGTCCCCAAACTATTTGTCCCGGGCGGCGGGGCTGGCGAATTGGCGACGCCGCCGGTCGATCCGGCAGAACCCGTGCCGCCGGTTGCTTGCGCGAACGATGCAGCCGGCATCGCCGCGAGACTGAGGATCACGATCAAGGTCTTCATTGAAACGGTTGGCGATCTGGCCATCGGACACGCTCCTTTGGTTGACCAACCGCCCCGGCAAAGACCGGTTCCGGAACAAATGACGGTCCCATCGGCTTGAACCGGGAGACAGGCGCGCTCATGCGCGAGCTGATCGCCGCGACCTCGGACCAATGGGAAGGCAACGTCACGATGACCGATCGCGACCCTTTTGCAGAAGGCGAACGCGCCGCGCGCGAAAACATTCCGCCTGAAGCCAACCCCTATTCAGACGGCAGCGACGAGCATGCGCTGTGGTCGGCGGGGCACGAGAAAGTCGCAAGCGCCAGGGAAGCCCGCGAGTCCGAAGGCAGCTAGCCGATCCGCTTCAGGCCCTTCTTGAAGCGCGGGCCGTTGGCGACGTAGAACTTTGCCGCACTTCCCATCTTCTGGACCTGGGCGTCGTCGAGCGTGCGGATCACGCGCGCGGGCGAGCCGATGATCAGCGAGCGTTCGGGAAATTCCTTGCCCTCGGTGATGACCGAGCCGGCGCCGACGATGCTGTTGCGGCCGATCTTCGCGCCGTTCATCACGATCGAGCCCATGCCGATCAGTGCGCCCTCCTCGATCGTGCAGCCGTGCAGGATGACGTTGTGGCCGACGGTGCAGTTCCGGCCGATGACAAGCGGAAAGCCGAGATCGGTGTGGCAGGTCGAGCCGTCCTGCACGTTGGCGCCTTCGCCGATCTCGATCCATTCATTGTCGCCGCGCAGCACCGCGCCGAACCAGACGCTGGCGCCCGGCTTCAGGCGCACGCGGCCGATCACGGTCGCGGTCTCCGCGATGAAATAATTGCCGTCAGCCGGAAGATCGGGCGCCTGCCCATCGAGCTCGTAGATCGCCATGAAGGTCTCCTGTCGCGTTGACCCTGGCATAGCCAAACGGCGACGCGGAGGCAAAGGGCCGCCGCGCCACGCAGCCCTGCAAGGCCTCAGGCCAGCACGCCCGCCGCGCGCAGCGTCATCAGGAAAAAGGTGCCGCTCATCATGCTCCAGAAGGCGGCGATGAGGGTCGCCATCATCACGAACTCGAGGCGGCGGCTTTCCAGCCGCATGCCGCGCAGCGTGTTGCGCATGATGATGAAGGGCGCCGCGAACACCAGGAACGGCACGGCCGCGAAGGTCTTCGGCGCGACGCCGGCCTGCAACAGGCCGAATCCGGCAGGCCGCTGCGTGGCGGCCTGATATCCGTTCACGAGGGCGCCGGCGAGCGCGAAACCGATGCAGATCGAGAAGAAGGTATTGAGAGCTTCAGGTGTCATCGGAACAGTCCGCCCTTACGCAACGCGAGGAGCCTTCCTGTGACAAAAAGTGCTGGTTAACGCTACATTATCCTTAAGGGAAGGTTAACGCCGCCGGCCGGCCCGCGCAGGGCCCTTCCCGTTCCCCGCAGGCGGGGGACGCTGCGCGAAATCGCCGCCGCATGGCATATTCGCCGCTGATTCGTCGGCCAGCGGCCGACCTCCGGCTCGCGCAACCCATGACGATGTTTTCGGCAGCTCCCCTTAGGTCTCCCCGGACGCGCACCCTGGCGCATGTCGTCCCGATCGTGCTCGGCGGCATTGCTGCGGCGGGCGCGGTCGCGCTGGTGGCCTACCTGCTGTGGCCGACTTGGGGCGCGGGCGGCGCGAGTGCGCCGGACAAGCTGCCGGTCAGCGTCGGCGGCACGCTGTTCAACCTGCCGGCGGCGGCGATCCGGATGAAGATCCAGCGGCACACCGGGCCGCAGGAGCGCATCGATCTCGACTTCCTCTATCCCTCGCTGGAACCGCCCGGCGCGCCGAAGCACGTTACCGCCGACACGGTGGAAGCGGCGGTGCAATCGATCGACCGCATCTTCCTGTCGATCGCAGCCCACCACGATGCGCTCTCGCCCGAGCAGCGAACGACCACGATCTATCCGCGCTATCTCGACCAGGCCACCACCCAGCCCGAGGATGGTCTGACGATGCGGATGTTCCGCGCCGACACACCTTACGGCAGCGAGGATTTCTATTCCGCGACAAACCCCGCGCTGACCGCGCGTTGCACCCGCGATGCTTCCACCCCCGGCATGTGCCTCTCCGAGCGCCGCGTCGGCGGCGCCGACCTCACCTTCCGCTTTCCGCGCGGCTGGCTGTCGCAATGGCGCGAGGTGGCAGAGGCGATGGAGAAGCTGACGACGCAGCTGCGCGGGCCGAAGGGCTGAGCGCGGCTTCCCTGCCCGCCGCGGGATCGGCTTGGGACGAGCCGGGAGCCTCCCGACAAAAAATTGAAAACAACCCCATGCACAGTAGCCAAGCGCCTGTCATGGCTTCGTATTTTCATGAATTCGTATTTTTCGAAGAAGAACTTGCCCCGTCGGGCAAAACAGTGGCATGATGTCATCATGGGGCGATCGACGTGAATGACGCGGCAACACCTCTCCCGCCCGGTGCCCAGTTGCTCGGACGCGAATGGCTTGGCTTTGACGAGAGCGGGCACGCACTGATCCGCTTCCAGGCGCAGCTCGATTTCACCAACAGGCACGGAACGATCCAGGGCGGCTTTCTTGCTGCGATGCTGGACTCCGCCACCGGGATTTGCGCGCTGGCGGCGCTCACATCCGAACTGACCGTCGTCACAAGAAGTCTCGATACGCGCTTCCTGAAGCCCGCATCGGTCGGTCCGATCATCGCACGCGCGCGCGTTACCGAACGGACGGAGCGCGACATGGTCGTACACGCCGAGCTCGTCGATGCCGAGGGCATCATCTCGCCGACGCCACCGCGCGGCTGCGCATTCTTGCAAAGAAGTAGATCTCGAAGCCGCAGGCGCAACCAGTGGCAAAGGCACAGCGACCGCGCTGCCGGACGAAAGGCTCCTCCGAAGGCCGCGGGTAAAACGTCACTGCCGTGAAGCAGGAGGCTGCTGACAGCATGCTGTCAGCAGTGGGGCGATACTGCTCGACGGAAGCGCTGAAACATTCAGAAGGAACTGGGTTCATGAACTTCGCCTCAATACGTCTGATCGCCCGCGACATCAAAGCCGTGGTCGGATTCTACGAAGAGGTAACAGGCAAGACGGCCGATTGGCTCGCACCCGTCTTCGCCGAGATCGTGACTCCAACAGCCGCAGTCGCCGTCGGAAGCGCGGAGACTGTCGCTCTCTTCAAGGAAGGAAGCGCCGAACCCGCCGCCAACCGTACGGCAATCATCGAATTTCAAGTGACGGACGTTGATGCCGAGTTTGAACGATTGAAGGGCCAAGTCGAAGTCGTTCACGAACCGAAGAATTTGCCGTGGGGCAATCGCGCAGTTCAATTCCGTGACCCCGAGGGCACGCTGGTTAGCCTGTATACTCCCGTTACCGACGCTGCCAAACAGCGGTTTGGATCTCGGTAAGCGGACAAGTCGAGATAATTTAGCTGCGTATCGGTCGCTCACGCCCGCCATTGGCGCCCGTCAATTGCAGTCCCCGAGACTAGCCGCACTTCTACGCGTTCGATCAAATGGGCGCACGCATGCAATGTCTGTTCGGGGTCATTCTCGTCGATCAGCTGGGACCATGACCAGGTCCGGTCTACGCCAAAGAGCTGACGCCAAGATGAGGATTGAGGTTCGACGCTAAGGGCCATAACCGGAAATACAAGGTTCACTCGATCACCTCGTCGGCGCGGGCGAGGATCGAACGCAGGATTGTGATACCCAGCGTCTTGGCGATCTTTAGATTGACAATCAGATCAATTTTGGTCGGCTCCTGGACGGGCAGATCGGAAGGCTTGGCGCCCTTAGGTTTCTTGTCGACGTAACCGGCGCATTGGCCGAAAATGGCTTTGATGTTAGGCATGTAACTCAAGAGACCGCCTGCATCGCTAAGAAGCACGCTCAGCAGACGGTGCTCGCGCGCAAGGTCGCCCAAACGCGCCCGATGTCTGTAAGTAAGCGACGAGCCAAGCGCCACCACGGCTTCGGCGTGCGCCCTATCCATCGCGGAATGGCAGATACGTCACTATTGCCTGTGGTTGCGGGTGGGGCACTGGTAGTGAAAGCAGAGGAGAGGAATAGTAATGAATCGTGTTACGATAGCCCTAGTCTTTGTCCTGATCACACTATCGCCTGTTCATGCCCAATCTTCGGATTGGAACAGGACTATCCGCCAGCAATCCTGGTCCGGACTCGCTTACCGCGACGAGAACGCCTACCGTGAGCAGGTTGAACGTTCCTTAGACCCTTCCAATCCTTTTGTATCGGACTCACAGAAGCAACTGATCAGGAATCAATACCTTGAATACCTGCGGCATCAAGAGCAGCAGCGTATTCAACAGCAAGGGCAAAGATACGAGATAGAGCGGGAACGGCAGCGCTAGCGAACGCGGCATCAAACTCCTCGGCCGTTCTGGCGGGCACGAGTTGCAATGTGACCGCCAGCTTCTGCGCCGCCGCCTCGATCGACGGCATCGCGACCTTATGCTGCTCGTATGTCGAATCCCAGAGGATCGCGATCCGCCGGGCGCTGGGCGCGGCGCAACTTCGCCGATGGGCCAACAGGCGACTTCTCAGGATTGATACGAATAGACAACCAGCAGGAGCTACTTGCGAATGGAAATCATTGCCTTCGTTTATCTGTCCATCTCAGAAGGGCCAACGCAATCATGCCAATCGGCCAGACAACAAAGATGGTTGTCTCCCAGTCTTTGAACGCCCGATATTCATCGGCAGTATGGGGATAGCCGCGTGTTGAACAATAGGCGCTACGACAATCGTGCGGGAGACAGTTGCCGGTCGCGCACTCACGTATAGGCCCATCTCCAAACCGGCTTGCACCGTAGATGAACAAAATCATCATAGGTATGGCCACCGCGTAATAGGCAATGGCGCGCCGCCTAGACTTAAACGAAAATCTCAGAAAACCCATGGTGCCGAATATGAGCCATGGGCAGTCAATGTTCCAGTGGGGAGCCACGGATGGCATCCGCATTAAACCGCTTTGGTGAGCCAACACGTCCGCTTCGGGTCAAAATGCGAAGAACTCAACGTGAGCAAATCCAGTCCGCTATGCGCCGTTGAACGGACCTGAATGGGGCGCTACGTGGGCTTGTAGGTAATTCGGCTCTGGAAACGCGTGGGAATATCGATGACAATCCAGCCAGGCAATCTATTCACGGATGTGGCGGATGTTTCGGCCGCCAACATAGGGGAAGAGGCGTTCAGCGAAATCCTCGCGCGGCCTGGCTTGAAGATCGAGCGCATTATATCGCAGGGGCAAACTAGTCCGCCGGGCTTCTGGTATGATCAGGCGTGGAACGAGTGGGTGATCGTGCTGAAAGGGCGCGCCACATTGCAGTTCGAACATAAGCTTGCCGCGCGATCGCTGGGCGTGGGGGATTACGTCTTCATCCCTGCAAGGAAACGCCATCGCGTCGAGTGGACGGAGCCGCAACAGCCAACGGTCTGGCTCGCCGTCCATTTCGAGTGAGCGCTTATCGCAATCGGATCAGCACCGGCCGCGTGGCACGCATCGTGAGCTATCCGGATTGGGGCACGATCGACGCGGCCGAGAAACGCAGGGAAGCGCTGCTCGGCTAGCCGCGGGAGAAATTCGTCACGATCCCCGACATGCTCGTAGCGGTGGGCGCGTGACGGAGAACCGTGCGCAACTCAAGAGATCGGCGTTGAATTGGTCGAACGCAAGGGCCACGGGCGTACGGCTCACGCCAGCAGGACAGCTTGAGTGCATTTTTTTGCTATCAAGCCAGATCGTAAGCCATGATGACGCGCCTCTTGCCGAGATATTCGACCTCCTCGACCGGCTGCCAGCGGCGGGAAGCATAGTAGCCCGGCAAAGTCCCCGAGGTGTAGAGATATAGCCGTCGATGGCCCAGCGCCGCAGCCTTTGCCACGGCAGCTTCAATGAGCGCGTTTCCGACACCTTGACTCCGCGCGCTGTCGGGCACGAACAGCTGCGCCATCCACGGCGAAAGTGCAGGACGTATCGTCATCTCGCTGGCGAGCAGATTGACCGAGCCAACAAAGGTCGTGCCGCACCGGGCGACCAGAATTTCCGGCAGATGGTGCGAACGAGCCGCATGGCAAAGAAACTGCTCATAGTCGGCGGCCGAGCCATACCCTGTCAGCGGGCCCCAAAACGCAAATTGAAGCGCGGCGATTGTCTTCGACAGACCCGACTCTTCGGTGAGGCGGGCAATCTCGAGAGAGTCTGCGTGCATATCGGGCCAATGATCTGGGAGCGTTGTCACTCTACATACGCGTGATTACGCGCCCTACTCACAGATTGTTGCCGATGGCATCAGTGCCGCCAAGCCTTGCACCGGATCGGCTGCTTGGTACCCTCTTCTTTAAGGAAAACGCCGGGGGAGACCGATGTGAGCGACGCGACAGCCAATCTGCCACCCGGCGTCCAATTGCTCGGACGCGAATGGCTCGGCTTCGACGGGGCCGGGCAAGCGTTGATCCGCTTTCAGGCGCAGCCCGCGTTCACCAACAGGCACGGGACCGTTCAGGGCGGATTCCTGGCGGCGATGCTGGATTCCGCGACCGGGATTTGCGCGCTCGCGAAGCTGTCGCCTGACCTGACCGTGGTCACCAGGAGCTTGGATACGCGCTTCCTGAAACCTGCGGCGGTGGGGTCCATCACGGCGCGTGCGCCAATGATCGAGCAGACCAAGCGCGACATGGTCGTGCAAGCCGAACTGGTCGATGCGGAAGGCATCACGGTCGCCGACGCAACGGCGCGGCTACGCATTATCGCGAAGAAATAAGCCCCCGAGGCAGCGGCATCCGCAACCTCGGGCCTCATCAGTCATTGCGAGCGAAGCGAAGCAATCCCGAGTCCCTCCGCGGAGACAGCCTGGATTGCTTCGCTGCGCTCGCAACGACAAAAGTGGCTATTCCTGATCGACGAGATCGTCCTCGAGGATCGCCATCTGGAACTGGAACGAGCGATCGTCGTCCTCGTCGTCGACGAAGAGCACGCCGATGAATTCCTCGCCGATATAGACCTCGGCGGAATCATCCTTCTTCGGCCGCGGCACGACGCGGATCTTGGGATTGCCGAATACGCGCTTCAGATACGCGTCCAGCTTTCTGACTTCTTTGACGTCCACGGCAAGTCTCCGATCGAAATTGGTCGGCGGGTTTTAGGACGAGACGCGACGAACCGCCAGCATGAATTGCCAAAGAATTTGGGGACGACAAGCGCCGGAAAATCCGGCGCCTGCTCGCGGGCTCAAAGCCCCATCGCGTTGATCATCTGATCCATGGTGCGTGACGGCTCGGCGCAGCCGGCCTCGCCGACGATCTTGGCGGGCACGCCCGCGACCGTGACGTTGTGCGGCACAGGCTTGACCACGACCGAGCCGGCGGCGATGCGCGCGCAATGGCCGATCTCGATGTTGCCGAGGATCTTTGCGCCGGCGCCGATCAACACGCCGTGACGAATCTTCGGATGACGGTCCTCGTTCTCCTTGCCGGTGCCGCCGAGCGTGACGCCGTGCAGGATCGAGACGTCGTCCTCGATGACAGCGGTCTCGCCGCAGACGAAGCCGGTGGCGTGGTCGAGGAAGATGCCGCGGCCGATGCGCGCGGCCGGATTGATGTCTGTCTGGAACACCGCGGAGGCGCGACTCTGGAGGTAATACGCAAAATCCTTGCGGCCCTTCAGGTAGAGCCAGTGTGCGAGACGATGGGTCTGGATCGCGTGAAAACCCTTGAAGTAGAGCAAGGGATCGATGAAGCGCGCGGTGGCGGGATCGCGGTCATAGACGGCGACGAGATCGGCGCGGAAGGCGTTGCCGAGATCGGGATCGTCGCGCAGTGCCTCGTCATAGGTCTGGCGCACCAGATCGCCCGACAGCGCTGAGTGATCGAGCCGGTCGGCAAGACGATGGATCACCGAATCCTCGAGGCGGCTGTGATGCAGCACCGTCGAATAGATGAAGGTTGCAAGCTCGGGCTCGCGATGGACGATGTCCTCCGCCTCGCCTCGGATCCGGTCCCAGATCGGATCGAGCGATGCGAGCTTTCCTCCCGGATTGACCTGATGCACTGCCATGATTTTCTCTCTGGGATCTGCTCTTTCGAATGGGCTGGTTTTGTTGCTCTATAGCACAGTGTAGGCGACAAAGTCCTGACGGGCTTGCCTGAGAGTGAACAGCGCCTTGCCCCGCGGGGGCATGCCAACGCCTTGAAACACAAGGGTTTCTTTTGACGCCCCCAAGCGGCAAGGTCGGCTCAAAATGGTCAGGGTTTGGCCAAATTCAAGCCGGGCGGGGTCAAACTATTGGTGAATTCCGTCTCGACGGTTATTGCGGGCATGGTCCCCGGGGGACGACGGAGCAATCTTGAGCATCACCACCGATCAATTGCGCGCGCGCGCCGCGGGCTCGTTTTGGCTGCGGCTGGCGGCGGTGGCCTTGCCCCCTGTCTTGCCCCTCCTCCTGATCGCGCCCGCGTCGTGGAACGGCTATCCGCTATTGCAATGGGATACCGGCGGCTATCTGGCGCGCTGGTACGAGGGCTATCTCGTCCCCAGCCGCTCCACCGTGTTCGGCCTTTACCTGCATTACGGCGAGAATCTTGGTTTCTGGAACAACCTCGCGGTCCAGTCGCTGGCGACGCTGTGGCTGTTGCAGCTCACCCTGCGCGTGCTCGGCCTGATGCAGACCTTCCGCTTCGTTGCGATCAGCCTGCTCCTGATCCTGTCGACCGCCCTGCCCTGGCTCGCCAGCATGCTGCTCACCGACATCTTCGCAGGGCTCTCGGTGCTGTCGCTGTTCCTGCTGATCGTCGGCGGCGAGCGCACGTCGCTGCTCGAAAAGATCTCGCTGTTCGTCTTCACCGCCTTTGCCGCCGCGACCCACAGCGCCACACTCGGCGTGCTGCTCGGGCTCTGCGCCGCCGGCTGGATGGCGCGGCCGCTGCTGGGGCGACACCTGCCGATTGCCGGACTGGCGCAAGCGAGCCTGACGATCATCGCAGGCGGTGTGATGCTGGTCTCGGCGAACCACGCGCTGTCGGGCCAATGGGCGTGGACGCCCGGCGGCTATGGCGTCGCCTTCGGCCGCATGATGCAGGACGGCATCGTCGCGCGCTACCTGAACGACCACTGCCCGCGCGAGCGCTACAAGCTCTGTCCCTATCGCAACGAGCTGCCGGCGACCGCCGACGAATTCCTGTGGGGCAAGAGCATGTTCAACACGCTCGGCCGCTTCGAAGGCATGAACGACGAGATGGGCTATATCGTCGTGCATTCGTTCGCCGATTATCCGGCCTGGCAGGCCGGCGCGGCGCTGCGCGCGATGGGCCAGCAATTGCTGCATGTGGCGACCGGCGAAGGCGCCAGTGTCTGGATCCCGCACACCTACGGCATCATCGAGCGCTACATCCCGGCACAGGTCGCGCCGATGCGCGCGGCGCGCCAGCAGAATTGGGGCCTCGATTTCGACTATGTCAACTGGCTACACGTCCCCGTCGCGCTGGTCTCGATGCTCGGACTGCTCGCGCTGCTCGGACATGCACTGGCCAACAGAAGGCTCGACGATCTGACGCTGCTGGCGGCTGGCGTGACGCTGGCCCTGCTCGGCAACGCCTTCATCTGCGGCGTGATCTCAGGACCGCACGATCGTTACGGCGCGCGCATGGTGTGGGTCGCGACCTTCGTGGTGCTGATCGCGCTGACACGCCGCTTTGACGATGACGAGTCGGCGAACGAGGTGTCAGCCGCGGCGTGAGAGGAAGTCGAGTACGCCGGTCTTGTAGACCTTGTCGCCGACCGCGCGCATGTGGTCGCGGCCCGGAATATCGAGCACTTCCGAACCCGCGATGATGGCGCCGAGCGCGCTGGCCGAGCCAGCGACATCGTCGGTCGAGCCGACCGCGATCAGCACGGGCACGTCGATGCGCGCAGCTTCGTCCTTCGTCATGATATCTCGCGTCCCGCGCAGGCAGGCGGCAAGCGCCACGCGGTCGGATCGGGTCTGATCGGCAAACGCGCGAAAGGTACGCCCGACAGGATCGGTGACGTCGTCGAGCGAGGGAGCTTCCAGCGCCTTGGCGACGTTTTCGCCGGGGCCGGTGCCTTCGATCAGGCCGCCGATGCCGATGCCGCCGAGGATCGCCGAGCGCAGGCGCTGCGGCTCGTTGAGGGCGAGCCAGGCCGTCATCCGTCCGCCCATCGAATAGCCCATGATGTCGGCCTGCGGGATGGCGAGATGGTCCATCAGCGCGAGCACGTCGCCGGCCATGGTGGGGATCGAGTATTGCGCGGGATCGTAGAGCTTTGCGCTCTCGCCGTGGCCGCGATTGTCGAGCGCGATCACGCGGCGGCCGTTCTTGCGCAGCTCCGAGACCCAGGTCGGATAGACCCAGTTCACGTTCTTGCCGGAGGCAAAGCCGTGCACCAGGATGATCGGATCGCCCTCGCCTTCGTCGAGATAGGCAATTTCAACGGCGCCGTTGTGAAAGCTCGGCATCATCAGTTCCGCAAGTCTTGAGGGGGAATGGGTGATCTTAGAGCATGATCCGGAAAAGTGTGCAGCGGTATTCCGGCAAGATCATGCTCAAAGAATAGCCTGAAGCGCGTTGCGCTTCAGGCCGTGAGGGCCGTGTTCGCCAGAGCAGCCTGGGCTGCGATCTGGGCACGGCGGAGGCGCCGCGCCCGTCTGCGATCGCACCAGGCCTGCGTGAGGCGCTCGGTGGTCGCCTTGATCGAGGACAGAAGGCCGAACAGCGTCAGTGCCGCACTGAGCAGCCAGAGCGCCAGATTGAACGCGCCGCCGACCAGCAGCAGCGCTCCGCGGCCGAACAGCTTGATGATCGCGCGGGTCTTGCCGCCCTGCGCTTCCGCAAGCCGCGCCGCGCGCGCGACATCCTTCGGACCCTCGGCGATCCGCAGGCTATCCATGGCGCCGCGCGCGCCGGTCTTTTCGGCAACGCGCGTGACGTCCTTGCCGAGCCGAACCAGCGCGCCAGCCTTCTCGGCCCGGAATGCGGCCTTGATCGCGCTGACGGTCTCGCCGGGGCGGAACACCGAACCCTTGGCGACGGCGTTCTGGAGCATCGGCGCATCGACCACCTCGCGCGCGGACCGGCCCGCCCATGCGGCGAGGCCCTCGCCGAGCCGCCCGACCTTGCGGGCATCCTTCACCAGCGTCAGCCCGGCGCGAACCGGCGCAGCACCGCCAACGGAGACATAGGTCACGGCCGTCACCGCAAGGCCCGCGGTCGCCAGGCCCAGCACAAGACGATCGGTGTCCTCGCCCATCGCCAGATGCTTGCCCTCGCGCACGACATCCCTGATGTCGCCGATCACGAACAGATCGCCGGCGACGGTTCCGGACAGGCTTGCGACATCGTCGGCGTTGCCGGTGATGAGGCCGGTGGCAAACCGTTTGGCGAAATGCGAGGTGGAGTTCTCGGCCTTGACCGCATCGCTGACGCGATTGATGAGGTCGTCGGGCAGTGCGAGGTTGCGGTCACGCGCGAGCGCAACGAAACTGTCGGCGAGATCGGCATCGCCGGCGGCGAGCGCGGCCTCGATATTGTCCTGAACCAGATGGTCGTTCTGCCGGAGCAGCGCATCGAGCTTGAGCTCTGAAAGCGCGGCCGGATCGTCCTGGGCGGAGAGAATCGCGCCGGCCTCACGGGCATGCGGCGCTACCTGCACCAGCATGAAGCTGCATGCCGCGATCCCGGTCAACGCTGTGGTGATTCGCAGCCACTTCATGCGGAAAGCCTGGATGGTCCTGAAATCGTCTTGAAATCGTCTTGCGCCTGATGGTTCGTCTTTCGTCGCAAATCGCGCTCGTCCCCAGACATAGTATGCCAAAATTGCGACACAACGTCCCCGACGAAAGAAGGGCTTCTCTCAGGCCGCAAGATTGTGTCGAATTTGCATGAGCAAATGAGCATGGGGCATTGCGAACCTTTTGGTTCCGCTGGACTAGCAATCATCAGCACCCACCATTATGGTCCGCGGCGCCTTAAAGATGCCGCGTCAGTTCTTGATTGTATCTGCCGCCGTTGCCACTCCAGGATGAACTACGATGTCCGACCATGTCGTCCCGCACTTCCATAACGATGCCGGTGTTCCCGTCATCGAGATCGGCTCGCAAGAGTTCATGTGCGTGGGCGCTAATCCTCCGTTCGACCATCCGCACGTCTTCCTGGACCTCGGCAACGACAACGAGATCATCTGCCCCTACTGCTCGACGCTGTACCGCTTCGCGGCGGACCTGAAGGCGGGCGAAGCCCGCCCGCCGGAATGCGTCTTGAAGGACAAGGTGGCCTGACCGTTCCCATCGGTCAGGGGTGGCGCTCTCCCGAACGATTGTCATCGCCGGTGCCGGCATCGGTGGACTGACGGCCGCGCTGGCGCTCGCGGCCCGCGGCTTCCGCATCGTCGTGCTGGAAAAGACCGAGCGGCTCGAGGAAGTCGGCGCCGGCCTGCAACTCTCCCCCAATGCCAGCCGCGTGCTGGTCGAGCTCGGCCTCGCCGAGCGCCTCAAGCTGCGCGCCGTGACGCCGGAGGCGGTCTCGATCATGAGCGCGCGCGCCGGCGGCGAGCTCTTGCGCATGCCGCTCGGCGAAGCGGCGTCGGCGCGCGCCGGCGCCCCCTATTGGGTGGTGCACCGTGCCGACCTGCAATCGGCGCTGGCCGGCGCTGTCTCAGATCATCCCGACATCGACCTGAAATTGGGGGCGACCTTCGAGGACGTCGCGCCGCACGCCAAGGGGCTGACCGTGGTCCATCGCAGCGGCACGATCCGCCGCAGCGATCTCGCCAGCGCGCTGATCGGCGCCGACGGCATCTGGTCGACGGTACGCCAGCATCTGTTTCCCGAGGTGCAGCCGCGCTTCTCCGGCCTGATCGCCTGGCGCGGCACCTTGGACGCCACGCAGTTGCCGAAGGACTACACCGCCCGCCGGGTGCAGCTCTGGATGGGCCGAAATGCCCATCTCGTCGCCTATCCGATCGCGGGCGGGCGCCAGATCAACGTGGTCGCAGTGCTGCCGGGCACCTGGAACAGGCCGGGCTGGAGCACGCCCGGCGATCCCCTCGAGGTGATGGACGCCTTCGCCGCGCCGCGCTGGCCACCGCCGGCGCGGATGATGCTCGCCGCGGTCGATAGCTGGCGCAAATGGGCGCTGTTCGGCGTGCCCGACGGCTGCCCCTGGAGCAAGGGCCCGGTCGCGCTGCTCGGCGATGCCGTGCATGCGATGCTGCCGTTCGCCGCGCAAGGCGCCGGCATGGCGATCGAGGATGCCGCCGTGCTGGCGCGCCATCTCAGTCCCGAAGCCGCCGAGAGCGCAGCCGGCATCACGGCGGCGCTGAAGCAATATGGCCGCGCGCGCGAGGCGCGCGTGCGGCGGGTGCAGCGGACCGCGCGGCAGCAGGGCCGCATCTACCATCTGGGCGGGCCGCTCGCGCTCGCGCGCGATGTCGCGATCCGCGCGCTCGGCCCGGAGCGCATGCTGGCGCGGCAGGACTGGATCTACTTCTGGCGGCCGTGATGCGGGTTCGGTTACGCCGGCTCAGCGAGCGGCGCTGCCGGGTTTCGGGGCGGGCTTGATGACCGGCGGCTGCGGCGTCGAGGCCTGCGGCGGCGCATTCGGCGGCGTCTCCCGACACCGGTTGCGGCGCCAGGCGTCGTCGGCGAGCTGCGTCGAGCCGCGCACCGCGATATAGTCGTTGCGATAGGCGAGCTCGGACACGACGGCGCCTCCGGCCCCCGTCTCCGCCTTGTTCATCAGCCTCTGCAGATCGGCGGTGCGGGCCGCCAGCGCCTTCCGCTCGGTCTCGAGTTGCTTGCAATCGTACAATTCGTACTTGCCGGGATCGGCAAAGGCCGGCGCGACCGTCTCGCTCATGCTGGCGCAGCCGGACAGCGCGGCGCCCGCCGCGAGCAGCACAAGAAGCGCGCCGCAGCAGCGCGGGCGGTGGGAAAACGAAGCAGCCATGCCGGATGAATAGTCCCCGTGGATTGAGAATGCCTAAAGCAGCAACAGATGTCCGGATTGAGGCTTTGCCTTGTGCGCGCGGCTCGCTTAAGGAAGAACCGCCCCTCCGGCTGCGCAAGCGCCAATTCCAGACCGCCGGGGGTGGACTTAAGTGTTTGATCCCGTTGGATCAAGCGGGCATGGCGGAATTGGTAGACGCAAGGGACTTAAAATCCCTCGGTGCGCAAGCGCTGTGCCGGTTCGACCCCGGCTGCCCGCACCACTGGAGCTGACGGCACCGATTGCGCCCGCAGCATGATCCAGAAGCACGCCAGCGCGACCGCGATCTGCACGAAGCTGTTTTCGATCGACATTCCCGCGAGCGAGGCGAGCATTGGAACGGCGACGCCGATGGCCAGGACGGCGGCGAGGGCTGCGGCCGGGAGATCAACGATGAGGATGGCGCCGTAGAGCGCGAGCTCGAAGAAGGCATATTCCTTCAGGCGCGGCGCGCAGAGATAGAGCCCGTACATCGCCAGCACAGTGATGCGCAGGGCCTCGCGCGGATGGTCGATCAGCCAGCGATCCAGTCGTGCCAGGAAAGCGCCTTCCCGACTTGCTCGTCCATTCGCCAGGCGCAGCACCACAAGAGCCAACGGCGCAAGCACCAGCGCGAACGCCACGAGCGCGTAAGCCACGAACACGATCGGCTTGCTGCCGCTGAGCCCGAATTGGTCGAGCGCGTTCTGCGCCAGCAGCAGCAGCGACGGCGTGGTGTCCATCACATAGATCGAATGCTGGTCGGGAATCTGCCCCCTGATCGCGAGCAGCCAGCTCGAAAACAGATCGGGATAGAGGACCATCGAGAGCAGGACCGGCAGCGCCAGGCCTGCGGCCGCGGCCGCGATCAAGCCGATCTTCTGCCGGCGCGGTAGCGGCAGGAAATACAGCGCGGCCAGCACCGGGCTGTACACCAGCTTGAACGAGGCAACGAGGCCGAGCAGAGCAGCGCCGACGATGCGCAGGCCGAAGCTTCGATCATCGTCCGCGTCCGGCAAAGGGAAACGACGCAGCAGCAGGGCCAGCGCGGCCGCGCTCAGCGTGCCGCTCATGATGGTAAAATTGCCCGACGCCAAGACCCACTCGAAGCCGACGAAGGCGCCGAGCGCCCAGAGCACCCTCAACCCGATATCGCGAAAGCCGCCGCGGTCGCGGCCGAGCCCCGGTAGCAGCAGGCCGCAGAGCATGGCGAGCAGGAGAAACACGCCGCGGTGATGGCCGACGAGAAAGCCGCCCGCGCACAGCGGACGGAACGCCTCGAGCGTCACCGGCAGATAAGGATAAGAGAATTTCGTACCCTTCAGATTTTTCACGAAGTAGGGATCGAGCCCATCGACATGGGCATCGACCGCCGCGCAATTGACGCGCACGTCCCAGCCGAAGTTCACATCGAGCGTGAGATCGCTGACGAGATTGCCGAGCACCAGCAGCGCCACCAGCGCAACCACGCAGTCGTGCCAGACGTTGCGCTTCCCGGCCATGCCCGCCGGCCCTACCCATCGTGCTGTCCCGGTAACGTCAGACACGTCCAATCCTGCCTGTGGCTCGCGTTCCCTCGGCGCCTGACCGGCGTCCGGTCAGGCCACATTGGACAGGATGCGTTGCGGATTCATCTCCCTAAGGGTCTGTTGCCGCTGTTATGGTGAATCCCTGGTTTCCAGACTGCGTCTAGCGCGATGGCATGAAGATGAATCACCATCGCGCTTTAGGTTATTGTTTGAGCATGATCTCCGCGCAAACGCGCTCTAGCGCGAGCCGCGGGCGGCGAGCCAGCCATCGAGCGCTTCGCGGGTGTCCTGCGTCGCCGCCATGCGCGCGAACTGCTCGCTCTCGATGGCGAGGCCTTCCGAGATCGAGCTGTTGAGACCCCGCGTCGCGGCTGTGATGATACGGGCGACCGCGAGAGGCGAGTGCCGCGTGATGCGGTCGGCCAGCGCGAAGGCTGCGTCGAGGAGCTGCTCATGCGGCACGATGCGGTTGACCAATCCCATCTCCAGGGCTCGCTGCGGTGAAAAGGAATCGCCGGTCAAAAGATATTCCAGCGCGCGCTTGCGGCCTGCGAGCCGCGGCAGGCGCTGCGTGCCGCCAAAGGTCGGCGTGATGCCGATAGCGATCTCGGGCTTGGCAAAGCTCGCCCGCTCGCTGGCGATCGCCAGATGCACCGCTTCGGTGATCTCGCAACCGCCGCCGAAGGCGATGCCGTTGACGGCGGCGATGATCGGCTTCGGAAACGCCTCCATGCGCGCCGTCATGCCCTGCCCGCGCCGCACGAAGGCTTTTGCCGCAGCGTCGGGGCCGCACTTCACGCTTTCCGAGAACTCGGCGATGTCGGCGCCGGCCGAGAAGGCGCGCTCGCCTGCGCCGGTCAGGACGACAGCGCGGATAGCGGCATCGTCCTCGATGCGGTCGAGGATCGCCATCAGGCGGTCGATCAGCGCGTAGCTCAGCGCATTGAGCTTGCTCGGACGGTTCAACGTCAGCAGCGCGACGGCGCCGCGCGTTTCGCAGAGTATCAAGTCGGACAAGTGGCCGCTCCTTCGAGGTCGAACAGGGTCCGGAAGTCAGCCACAGCGGCCTGTCGTGTATACTCACTGGGCAGTATACATTGCTGATGTCCGAGAAGGGTGACAGCACACGCGAGCAGATCGTCGTCGCGGCGACGCGCCTGTTCTATGGCGAGGGCATCAGGGCGGTGAGCATGGACGCCGTCGCCGAGAAGGCCGGCGTCACCAAGAAGACCCTCTACTATCACTTCACCAGCAAGGATGAGCTCGTCGCCGCAACCATCGCCGCGAGGGACCAGCCGACGTTGGAGCTCTACAAGCGCTGGTTCGCCGAGACCGACGGCACCGTCGCCGACAAGGTCCGAGGCCTCTTCGTCAAGCTCGGGCGCTCCGTCGACACCCCGCGCTGGCGCGGCTGCGGCTTTCTGCGCACCATCGCCGAGCTCGCCAACACGCCGGCCCATCCGGCCGTGAAGGCCGGCGCCGCGCACAAGAAACGCTTCGAAGCCTGGCTAGAGGCGGAGCTGACGCAGCATGGCATTCCCGGCGCGGCGGCGCTCGCGCGCCAGCTCCTGATCCTGCTCGACGGCGCCACGACCGTGATGCTGATCCACCGCGATCTGGCTTATGTCGAGACCGCCGGCGCGCTGGCGCTCGGCCTGGTCGAGGCGGCCCGGAAGACGGGTCACGCCTAGAGCCGCTTCACCAAGTCGTGTCCGCCGCGGTTCCGCCGGCCTGCCATCCCGAAACATGGGTTGTGCGACGCAGCATAACCGCTCAAAAAGCCCCTGATTTTCAGAGGTGAGCTGCTTGTCCGACGTCAATGCCGACGATTGGGTGTCCTCCGGACACCGCCCCATGGGTTTTCCCGAATTCGTCATCGTGATCGCGTCCATCATGGCGCTGAATCCGCTTGCGATGGACATGATGCTGCCGGCGCTGCCCAATATCGGGGCAGCCTTCAAGATTCCTGTCGCCAACCATCTCCAGCTGGTGCTGTCGACCTTCCTGATCGGCTTCGGCGCGGGCCAGTTCGTGATGGGCCCGTTGTCGGACCGTTTCGGCCGCCGCCCGGTGCTGCTCGGCGGCATGGCCGTCTATGCGGTCGCGAGCGTGCTGGCGGTCGCCGCGCCGTCGTTCGAGACGCTGCTGCTGGCGCGCGCGCTGCAAGGGCTCGGCACCTCGGCAACGCGCGTGATCGCGACCTCGATCGTGCGCGACTGCTATGTCGGCCGCCGCATGGCGAGCGTGATGTCGCTCGCCATGATGGTGTTCATCGCGGTGCCCGTGATCGCGCCCTCGTTCGGACAGGCAGTGCTGCTGGTGACGGCATGGCGCGGCATCTTCGTCGTGCTGATGCTCTACGGCCTGCTCGCGCTCGCATGGTGCGTGCTGCGGCTCCCCGAAACCCTCCCCGAGTCGGAGCGCAGGTCGCTGGCGCCGGCCGACGTGCTCTCGGCGTTCCGGCAGACCGTCACCAATCGCCAGACCATCGGCTATGCGACCGCCGCCGGCAGCGTCATCGGCGCGCTGTTTGCCTACGTGTTCTGCGCCCAGCAGGTGTTCACCGGCGTCTATCACCTCGGCGATTACTTCCCGCTCGCCTTCGCCGCGATCGCGGCCGGCACGGCGGTGGCCGGCTTCCTCAATGCGCAGCTGGTCGGACGCCTCGGCATGCGCGTGATCTCGCACGGCGCGCTGAGCCTCTATGCCGCCGTGGCCGGAATCATGCTGCTGACGGAAAGTCTCGGCGTGCTGCCGCTCTCCCTGTTCATGGTGCTCTCGGCGCTGATGATGTTCTCGTTCGGCATGATGGTGGCCAACTTCACCGCGCTGGCGATGGAGCCGCAGGGCCACATCGCCGGCACCGCCTCCTCGCTCTACGGCTCGATCACGACACTGATCGGCATCGTGGTCGGCATGGCGATCGGCCAGAGCTTTGACGGCACGCTGCTGCCGTTCTCGATCGGCTTCTTCCTGTCGACGCTGGCCGCGCTCGCGATCGTGCTGGTGGTGGAAAAGGGGCGGCTGTTTCGGCCGCATCACCGTCCCGTCGGTTGAGGAACTTCCCGGCCGCGTCGATGTTGTACTGCAGCAATTCGAAAGGCTGCCTCAATGGAACTGGAACATCGCGAAGACCGTACCGACCGGGATCGTCAGGCGACGAAGCAATCAGTGCCGAACGCCGATCAAGCGGCATTCACTCCCCCGTTTGCGAGCGAGGGCCTCGAGCAGGTGCGCGACAGCCACTGCTAAAGCTTAAGGCGCGGGACGCCTGCTGGCACCGAACTCGTTGGCCGTGCTCGCAGGCGCTGCACTGTTGTCGCGCGGCGGCACCATCAGCGCCACAACATCGCGCGTGACGCCGGGCCTTCCCCACAGCGTGGCCTGCACGGTGAACTCGCGCTTGACGAAGTGCCCGGCTCGGCCGGACACCGATTCCAGCCACTTGCCGCAACTGTCCTGGTCGCTGAAGCACAGCGCGGCCCAGCCGCGGTCGAGTGTCGTCTTGCGCGGAAGCCCCCATTTGTACTGATACTCGAACGGCCGCGCATAACGGGGATGGTCGGGGCTGTAGAACGCGGTGGCAAAGGACAGCGAATCGTCGCCGCTCACCGCGCTCAACGGCTCGCCGGTCAGCTCGCGCCATTGCCGCGTCAGCTCGTTTGCCGCCGGCGCATAGAAATTCCGCCCCTCTTCGTAGCCGTGATTGTTGCGATAGACGGCGTGGATCGGCGCGGCGACCAGAACGGCGGCGAGCGCAACGCCGATGACGAACACCGTGACATTGACGGTGTAGAAGCGTTCGATCGGATAGCGCGCACCGCAAACGATCAGCACGACGAACAGGAACAATCCCTGCAGCGCCCATAGCGAGGGCAGATCCGATCCCATCGCGAGCGACGTCAGCACCGGCAGCACGATCGTGCCGATCGCGATGTAGAAGAGAAGCCGCAGGCCCGGACTCATGGCCGCGAAGTCGGCCGGAAACTGCTTGAGCCGCGCCCCCGCGATCAACACCCAGAGCACGGCCGACACGCCCATGGCCGCGGCCAGCCCCAGCACGAAGTTTTTCACCTCGATGAGCGAGCTTGCGGCATTGCCGTTGGCGTGGGCCAGCGCATAGGTGAACGTCGATGCGCCCGTCGTCGCGAGCCAGTAGATGTGCGGCGACAGCACGGCGAGCCCGGTCGCGGCCGATATCCAGGGCGAAGCCGAGGTGAAATAAGCGCGCCGCGCCGGATGAGCCAGCGCGGCAAACGCGAAACTCGCAACCAGGAAGATCGAATAATACTTGCCGACCATCGCCAGCGCAGTCGTGAATCCCGCAGCAAATGCCCACAGCGCCGTACGCGTCTCGAACGCGCGCAGGAAGCACCAGGTCGCGAGCGGCCAGATCGCGAGCAGCACCGAATTGGCGTTGAAGCGCTGTGCGTGGAATTGATAGGCCGGCGTCAGCATCAACAGCAGCAGCACCAGGATGCGCTTGTGCCCGGGCACGAACTGCCGCGCGACCAGATCGACGCAGAACAACGCCACCCCTGCATTGACCATCGACATCAATTGCAGCGACCAGTCGCTCGGCGGAAAGACCGAGGTCCAGCTCGCGGCAACCCAGCCCATCAGCGGTGGATGCTTGTGATAGCCCCACTCGAAATTCCGGCCCAGCGTCCAGGCCTCGAGCGTGTCGGGATGCAGGCCACCTCCGGCATAGGCGATGGCGAGATAGAGCGTCCAGATCGCAACGAAGCACGCAATGAGAAGCGGCACGGCCCAGCCCGTCTCGACGGCGTCGAGCCAACGCAGGAATGGCCGGCGCCATGGCGCCGGCGCGCGATCCGACCGTTCGGCCATCGCCTGGAATGCAAAATCGATCGGCACGGGAAGCTATGAAGGAAAGTGGTGTGCAAGCTGCGCACATCTATTTCAGGACAGAAACAAATAGCAATGATTAGAAACTGGAAGGGTTAAAAGCTGACACGAAGCTGACAAAACAAAGCGGCGCCGCTGATGACAGCAACGCCGCGTGATGTCCGGGACAAAACGGATTTCGACACAATCCTGTGGTGAGCCGTCGGTTAACTACATCTGGCAGCTAGGGGGCATCCTTGGGACGCAAGACATGGCTGGCTTGTTACCTGATGCTTTGTTGTTTGGAATGTCCCGCGCGGGGGGCTGGCATCCAGCTTCTTGATTCTGATCCGAATCTGGCCGGCGCCGTTTGGTATCCGTGCGCCGCAGAGCCGCAATCCCTGCCGCTCGGAAAACTCACGCTAAAGTTCATCGACACGATACAGGGAGCAAAGGATTGCCCCGTGACTGGCACGAAGCTGCCTCTGGTGGTCTTCTCCCATGGTCAAGGCGGCTGGTTCGGCCTCCATCATGACACTGCAGAGGCGTTGGCTGATGCCGGCTTTGTCGTCGCGGCCATCAGTCATCCAGGGGACAACGGCAACGATGTCTCGCAGAGCGAGAGTCTGTCGAATTGGGCCTCCCGGCCGGCCGATATGGTTCACCTGATCGATTTTATGCTGAAGTCCTGGAAAGACCGCGACGCAATCGACTCGTCCAAAATTGGCCTCTTCGGCTTTTCGAAGGGCGGGTTCACAGGGTTGGTGCTTGCAGGAGCCGGTCTCGATTTCCAGAGGACTGCGTCTTCCTGCACCAACAACTCTGGCTTCTGCGAGCAAGTACGGAGCGGCGATGTCCCAAAGACTCTGCCGCGAGACACTCGGATCAAGGCTGCCGTCATTGCCGATCCTGCACCGACTTTCGCATTTACAAGGAGTACGTTGTCATCAATCGACATTCCATTGCAGGTCTGGCGATCCGAATCGGGAGCCAAAGATCGAGGCGTTGATCCGGAAGGCGTTGCGCGCGTCCTGAATGCTTTGCCTGGCCAACCCGCGGTTCATATCGTGCCATCCGGCCACTTCGCGTTCCACCCGCCGTGTTCGCCAGAGCTTGCCGCCGAGCTGCCGCGCTTCTGCACAGACCCGGCGGGCTTCGATCGAGCAGCCTTTCACCGGGACTTCAATGCAAGCGTCGTCCAATTCTTTCGGCAGCATCTGTGATGCGACAAAAGCCAAGCAAACGCCAAGGGAGCCTTCATGAGCCGATCGGTGCATGTTCCTGTCGGAATCTTCGATAGCTTGCGCTACGGTTTCGCGCAGGTTGCTACTGTCCCCACACCGTTTGGCGACGTTGTGTATGTGTCCGGCCAGGTTGCTTGGGACGCAGAACAGAACGTCGTTGGCGCTGGCGACATCGGCCGTCAACTCAGCAAGAGCCTAGAGAATCTTAGCGTTGCGCTTGCATCGGTTGGTGCGAAGCTCGATCAGGTCGGTGCGTTGCGGCTCTACATCAAGCAGAGTCACCTACACGAAGGCAAAGCAATTAGCGGTGCCCTCAAAGCGGCGTTCGGCGATAATCCACCGTGCACAACCTGGATCGGAGTGCCAAACCTGGCCAAGGATGAGTTCCTCATCGAGGTGGAGCCTTCTGCAGTTTTCCTGGCGCGAAACGGCTGATTGCCGATCGTGGCTATGATCGCCGACTGGATCAGGGGACTGGCCATGAAAAAGAGCGCATGGGCCAACATCCCGCCGAAAAGGAATCGCAACGACCAGATCTGCTTCAGTCCTTGTCTCTGCCGTCGGGTTGCAACACGCTACGACAAGCTGGCAGCGAACGACCTCGCTTTCGTTCAGCTTGCCTCGATCAGGCCACGGCTGCGCCTTGTCGGCCCAAGTCCTACTCGGACTTGTCGATATTCCAGAACACCGGCGTTGCTGGACCGTCGATCACACCGGAGAGCGACTTGCGCCACGCGCTCGGCGCCTGAAACTGGCCCAGCGGGACGTAGAGCACCTGGTCATAGGTCTCCTTCTGGATCTCGGTCGCGATCTTCTTCTGATCGTCGAGCGAGGCCGCGCGAACGAAGGCGTCCTTGAGCTGCTCCACCCTGGCATCCTCCGCCCAGCCGAACCAGCCGCCCTTCTTGCCCTGCCCGCCGACAGCAATGTTGGAGATCGGGTTCGACACGTCGGCGCTGACCCAGTTGGTGATGAACATGTTCCAGCCGCCCTCTTTCGGGGGCTTCTGGCTGGCGCGCCGGCTCACCACCGTCTGCCAGTCGGTGGCCTGTAAATCGACCGTGAAGCCGGCTTCGCGCAGTTGCTGGGCCACCACGATCGGTTGGGCCTTCAGTGTCAGCACGTCGCCCGGCGCCATGAGCACGACGGGCGTCCCATCGTAACCGGACTCGGCGAGCGCCTTCCTGGCCGCAGCCATGTCGCCGCCCTTGGCAAGGGTCTCACCGGCAACCTCTGTCGCGAACGGCGTGTCGCAGATGAAGACCGCCGCGCAAGCCTTGTAGTACTTGGGATTGCCGATCAGCGCATCGAGCACGTCCTTCTGGTTGACGGCCAGGAGTGCTGCGCGACGGACCTTGACGTTATCGAACGGCGGATGAAGGAAGTTCATCCGAGCGCCCGTCTGGAAGCCGAACTTGTTCAGGATCTCGAGCTTGAGCTCCTTGTCGGCTTCGATGGTGGGCAACATTTCGATCGCGGGATTTTCCATGAAATCGATGTCGCCCGACTGCAGCGCGTTCAACGCTGTCTGCGGGTCCGGCATCGTAATCCATTCGACGCGATCGACCTTCGCGACCTTGCCGCCGGCGGTCCAGCTCGCCGGCTCCTTGCGCGGCACGTAATCGGTGTTCTTGACGTAGACCGACTTCACCCCGGGCTGGAATTCCGACTGCACGAACTTGAAGGGGCCGGAGCCGATCTGCTCGGAGATCTGCTTGTCCGCCGGCGTCTCGGCGAGGCGCTTTGGCATCATGAAAGCCACCCGCGAGGACGGCTTGCCGATCGCTTCCAGCACGAGCGCGTACGGCTCCTTCAGCTTCAGCGTGATGGTCTTGGCATCGGTCGCCTCGATGCTCGCGGTGAACAGCATCATCTGCTGCCCCATGCTATCGACAACGGCCCAGCGCTTCAGCGAAGCAACGCAATCTTCCGCGGTGACCGGCGTGCCGTCATGCCATTTCAGGCCATCGCGCAGCGTGAAGGTGTAGGTCAGCTTGTCGTCGGAGATCTTCCAGTCCGCCATCTGCGGCTGGATCTTGAAGTTCGCATCCGTCGCGATCAGCGTGTCGTAGATCATGTAGCCATGATCACGCGAGATATAGGCGCTGGTGAAAATCGGATCGAGGACGCGCAGGTCCGAATGCATCACGGCGGTGATGGTCTTGCCTGCGGCAAGAGCTGGCGAGGCCAGTGCCGAAAGCGCCACGACTGAAATCGCAAGTATGGAGGCGAACGCCCGACGCCGCCGGCGCATGAGTTGGAACACTGAAGTTCTCCTGGCAAGTTTTCTTGAGGCTCTCTTGGGAAATTCTCCTTGGGAAGTTCGCCTGGAAATTCTCCTGGCGAGCGGCGCCGCCGGTGACAGCGGCGCCGCGTGACGATCGGTACGAAGGATGCGGGGCGTGCCCTCGCCTCACTCGGACTTGTCGATGTTCCAGAACACCGGCGTTGCCGGGCCGTCGAGCACGCCGGTGAGCGACTTGCGCCAGCCGCTCGGCAGAAGATACTGACCGAGCGGAATGTAGATCACCTGGTCATAGGCCTCCTTCTGGATCTCGGCCGCGATCTTCTTCTGATCGTCGAGCGAAGCCGCGCGGACGAAGGCATCCTTGAGCTGCTCGATCTTGGCGTTTTCCGCCCAGCCGAACCAGCCCTTCTTGCCCTGACCGCCGATCGAGAGATTGGCGATCGGGTTGGAGACGTCGGCCGCAACCCAGTTGGTGAAGAACATGTTCCAGCCGCCCTCCTTCGGCGGCTTCTGGCTGGCGCGGCGGCTCACCACGGTCTGCCAGTCGGTCGCCTGGAAGTCGACCTTGAAGCCGGCTTCGCGCAGGAGCTGGGCCGCCACGATCGGCTGCGCCTTCAGCGTGGTGACGTCGCCGGGCCCCATGATCACCACCGGCGTGCCGTCATAGCCGGATTCGGCAAGCGCCTTCTTGGCTTCCGCCATGCCGTTGCCCTTGATCAGGCTCTCGGCGCCGACGTCGGTCGCGAGCGGCGTGTCGCAGACGAAGAACGCGCCGCAGACTTTCTGATATTTGGCGTTGCCAATCAGCGCGTCGAGCACGTCCTTCTGGTTCATCGCCAGGAAGGCGGCGCGGCGCACCTTGACGTTGTCGAAGGGCGGATAGAGGAAGTTCATGCGCCCGAGCGTCTGGTACCCGAACTTGTTGGAGACGTCGATCATGAGCTCCTTGTTCGCTTCCAGCACCGGCAGCATGTCGTAGGGCAGATTTTCCACGAAATCGATGTCGCCCGACTGCAACGCGTTCACGGCCGTCTGCGAGTCCGGCATGGTGATCCACTCGACGCGGTCGACCTTCACCACCTTGCCGCCGGAGGTCCAGCTCGACGGCTCCTTGCGCGGCACGTAGTCGGTATTCTTGACGTAGACCGCCTTCACGCCCGGCTGGAATTCCGACTGCACGAACTTGAAGGGGCCGGAGCCGATCTGCTCGGGGATCTGCTTGTCCGGCGGCGTCTCGGCAAGACGCTTCGGCATCATGAAGGCGACGCGCGAGGAAGGCTTTCCGATGGAGTCCAGCACGAGGCCATAGGGCTCCTTGAGCTTCAGCGTGATGGTCTTGGCATCGGTCGCCTCGAGGCTCGCGGTGAAGTCCATCAGCTTCTGGCCCATGCCGTCGACCGCAGCCCAGCGCTTGAGCGAGGCGACGCAGTCTTCCGCCGTCACCGGCGCGCCGTCATGCCACTTCAGGCCGTCGCGCAGGGTGAAGGTGTAGGTGAGCTTGTCGTCGGAGACCTTCCAGTCCGCCATCTGCGGCTGGACCTTGAAGTTCGAATCGGTGGCCACCAGCGTGTCGTAGACCATGTAGCCGTGGTCGCGCGTGATATAGGCTGTGGTGAAGATCGGATCGATGATGCGCAGGTCCGAATGCATCACGGCCGTGATGGTCTTGTCGGCCGCAAGCACCGGCGAAGCCAGGCCGACCGAAAGCGCGACGACCGACAACGCAAGTTTGGAGGCGAACGCGCGAGGCCTCCGGCGCATGAAGTGGAACATGGAAAGTTTCTCCTGACGTGAAACTGTTCAAAGGCAGATTATTGGTTGAGCATCCGGTCCGTTCTTTGGGCGAACCAACCTCATGCAATGCCTTTATCTTTTCGAGACTTGCAGACAGTCTTGAGCCCGTCAATCCGGTTTCACTGCAAGCCCTGGCGGCGCGCGCACGGGCTCCACAAGGATCGATTTGGCTCTACAACTCTCTCCGTTCGTCCCGCTGCACCGATGCAATGCGCGTTCCACTTTCGAAGCCTGAGAGACATTGAGATGAATCCAGCCAATCTTCCCTTCGATTCCGAGGCCATGCTCGCGGGCCTGCGCACCTGGGTGGAGTGCGAAAGCCCGACATGGGACGCAGATGCGGTCAACCGCATGCTCGATATCGCAGCGCGGGATATGGCGATCATGGGTGCGACGATCGAACGCATCGTCGGCCGCCAGGGCTTCGGCGGCGTCATCCGCGCGCGCTTCCCGCACCCGAAGCAGGGCGAGCCCGGCATCCTGATCGCCGGCCACATGGATACCGTCCACCCGGTCGGCACCATCGAGAAGCTGAAATGGCGGCGCGAGGGCAACAAGTGCTACGGCCCCGGCATCTACGACATGAAGGGCGGCAACTACCTCTCGCTGGAAGCGATCCGGCAGCTGGCGCGCGCCGCCTTCACCACGCCGCTGCCGATCACCGTGCTGTTCACGCCGGATGAGGAAGTCGGCACGCCCTCGACGCGTGACATCATCGAGGCGGAAGCTGCGCGCAACAAATACGTGCTGGTGCCCGAGCCTGGCCGCGCCGACAACGGCGTCACCACCGGACGTTACGCCATCGCACGATTCAATCTCGAGGCGACGGGCCGGCCGAGCCATGCCGGCGCGACATTGTCGGCGGGGCGCTCGGCGATCCGCGAGATGGCCCGGCAGATCCTCGCCATCGACGCGATGACGACGGAGGATTGCACTTTCTCGGTCGGTGTCGTGCATGGCGGACAATGGGTCAATTGCGTTGCCACGACCGCGACCGGCGAAGCACTCTCCATGGCCAAGCGCCAGGCCGATCTCGATCGCGGCGTCGAGCGGATGCTGGCGCTGTCTGGCACCACCAACGACGTCGCCTTCAAGGTCACGCGCGGCGTGACGCGTCCGGTGTGGGAACCGGATGCCGGCACCATGGCGCTCTATGAAAAGGCGCGCGGCGTCGCCAAGTCGCTCGGCGCCGAGCTGCCGCATGCCAGCGCCGGCGGCGGCTCCGACGGCAACTTCACCGGCGCCATGGGGATTCCGACGCTCGACGGCCTGGGCGTGCGTGGCGGCAACGGCCACACGCTGGAAGAGTATATCGAGGTCGAAAGCCTGGTTGAGCGCGGCCGGCTGATGGCGGGCCTGCTGGCGACGCTGGAGTGAGGAATTTGCAGGTCCTGTAGGGTGGGCAAAGGCGCGGAGCGCCGTGCCCACCATTCTGCACCTTGCAAGCTCTGTGGTGGGCACGCTCCGCTTTGCCCACCCTACGAAGACCGGTACCGCAAAACCTGTGGCCCGGATGGCACGGGAATTGCTGAAATGTTAGGCTGATGGCAACCTGCCGAAGGCCCTGCCACAATTTGTCTCTAATCTGACGGATCCAACTTGCTGGGATATCTCGTTCGCCGAATTTTCGCCGCCGTGCCCGTGATGGGCGTCGTGGCGCTGTTCGTCTTCCTCCTGCTGCGCCTCACCCCCGGCGATCCCGCCGCGATTCTCGCCGGCGACAACGCGACGCCGGAACGGCTGGAGCGCATCCGCGCCTCGCTCGGCCTCAACGAGCCGCTGATCGTGCAGTTCATCACCTGGGTGAACAAGCTCTTGCACGGCGACCTCGGCACATCGCTGATCTCCAACCTGCCGGTGATGAAGATGATCGGCCAGCGCGTCGAGCCGTCGATCTCGATCGCGCTGTGCACCATCATCCTCGCCGTCATCGTCGCCGTGCCCCTGGGCGTGATCGCGGCGTGGAAGCACGGCACCTGGATCGACCGTTTCGTGATGGGCCTGTCGGTGCTCGGCTTCTCGGTGCCGGTGTTCGTGGTCGGCTACATCCTGATCGAGGTCTTCGCCATCGACCTGCGCTGGGTGCCGGTACAGGGCTTCAAGAGCATCTCGAACGGCTTCGGTCCGTTCTTCGAGCGCATCATCCTGCCGACCTGCGCCCTCTCCTTCATCTACATCGCGCTGATCGCGCGCATGACGCGCGCCGCCATGCTCGACGTGCTCGGCGAGGACTACGTCCGCACGGCGCGCGCGAAGGGCATCAACGAGGTCGCGGTGATGATGCGGCACGCGCTGCGCAACGCCGCCGTGCCCGTGATCACCGTGATCGGCACCGGCTTTGCGCTGCTGATCTCCGGCGTCGTCGTCACCGAGAGCGTGTTCAACATCCCAGGCATCGGCCGCCTCACCGTCGATGCGGTGCTGGCGCGCGACTATCCGGTGATCCAGGCGATGATCCTTTTGACGTCGCTGATCTATGTCGTCGTCAACCTCCTGATCGACGTTGCCTACACGCTGCTCGATCCCCGGATCCGGTACTAGGGCTAAGGATAACAACAATGTCTGTCGATAGCCTTCCCCGGTCCTCCATTCCGATCACCTCGCCGCTGCGGCCGCGATTCGGATTCCTCACCTCGACGCCGATCATCGCGGTGGCCACGGTGCTGCTCGCCCTGATCGTGCTGATCTCGATCCTGGCGCCGCTGATCGCGCCGCACGACCCGATCCAGCTTGCGCCCTCGCAGCGGCTGAAGCCGTCCTCGGCGCAGTACCTGCTCGGCACCGACGCCTACGGCCGCGACCTCTTGTCGCGCGTCGTCTATGGCGGCCGCGTGTCGCTGCTGATCGGCATCGGCTCGGCGATCCTGTCGATCGCCATTGGCCTCATCATCGGCCTCGTCTCCGGCTTCTTCAAGCTGGTCGACGCCGTCATGATGCGCATCATGGACGGCCTGATGGCGATGCCGAGCATCCTGCTCGCGATCGCCGTGGTGTCGCTGTCCGGCGCCAGCATCTGGACCGTGCTGGTCGCGATCACCATCCCTGAAATTCCGCGCGTGGCGCGCCTGGTGCGCTCGGTCGTGCTGTCGGCGCGCGAGGAGCCCTATGTGGAAGCTGCGATCTCGGTCGGCTCGTCCCTGCCGAAGATCATGTGGCGGCATCTGATGCCGAACACGATCGCGCCGCTGATCGTCCAGGGCACCTATGTCTGCGCCTCCGCGATCCTGACCGAGGCCATCCTGTCCTTCCTCGGCGCCGGCATCTCGCCGGAGACGCCGACCTGGGGCAACATCATGGCCGAGGGCCGCCAGTACTTCCAGATCAAGCCGTCGCTGATCTTCTGGCCGGGCCTTTTGCTCTCGATCGCCATCCTCAGCATCAACCTGATCGGCGACGCCGCCCGCGACGCTCTCGATCCCCGCATGAAGCAGCGGGAGGGGAAGTGATTTGTTTCGCCGGCCCATCCCCTTGTTCCGTCATTGCGAGCGAAGCGAAGCAATACAGTCTGCCTCCGCGGAAAGATTCTGGATTGCTTCGTCGCTTCGCTTCTCGCAATGACGACGGAGTGACCTGATGACCAATCCCGTTCTCGACATCAACAACCTCGTCGTCTCCGTCGGCAAGAAGCCGAGCGGCGCGAAGATCATCGACGGCATCTCGATCCAGGTGCGCGAGCGCGAGACGCTGTGCCTCGTCGGCGAAAGCGGCTCGGGCAAGTCGGTGACCTCGCTCACCACGATGGGCCTCTTGCCCAAGGGCACGCTGGTGCCGACCTCCGGCAGTATCAAGCTGGTCGGCGAGGAGCTGCTCACCGCGACCGACCGCCGCCTGCGGCAGCTGCGCGCGACGCAGATGGCGATGATCTTCCAGGAGCCGATGACCGCGCTCAATCCGGTGGTGCCGGTCGGCCGCCAGATCGACGAGGTGCTGCGCGCCCACACCGATCTCGACGCCAAGGCGCGCAAGAAACGCATCCTCGACATGATGGAGCAGGTGCGCCTGCCCCAGGTCGAGCGCATCTTCGCCTCCTACCCGCATCGCCTCTCCGGCGGCCAGCGCCAGCGCATCATGATCGCGATGGCGCTGGTGCTCGAGCCGAAGCTGCTGATCGCGGACGAGCCGACCACCGCGCTCGACGTCACCACGCAGAAGCAGATTTTGACGTTGATCCGCGACCTCCAGCGCGATCACGGCACCGCGGTGCTGTTCATCACCCACGACATGGGCGTGGTCGCCGAGATCGCCGACCGCGTCGCGGTGATGCGGCAGGGACGGCTGGTCGAGACCGGCCCGCTCGAGACCGTGCTGCGCAATCCCTCGATGGACTACACCCGCAATCTGCTGGCGTCGGTGCCGAGCCTCGTGCCGCGGTCGCCGCGCGAGGAGAGCCGCGAGCCCGTCGTGCTCGAGACCAATGACCTCAGCAAGATCTACAAGGAGCGCGCCTTCTTCGGCAAAGGCCGCGAGGTCGTCGCCGCCGACAAGGTGACGCTGACGCTGCGCAAGGGCCGCACCCTCGGCATCGTCGGCGAGAGCGGCTCCGGCAAGTCGACGGTGGCGCGCTGCATCGTGCGCCTGATCGATCCGACCTCCGGCGGCGTGCGGCTTGCCGGCCGCGAGATCTCGGACATCTCGCGCCGCCTGCTCCAGCCGCACCGGCAGAAGATCCAGATCGTGTTCCAGGATCCCTACCGCTCGCTCAACCCGCGCGTCACCGTCGGCGAGAGCATCGCCGAAGGCCCGATCAATTACGGCATCTCGCACGCTGATGCGATGAAGCGGGCGCGCGAATTGCTCGAGCTGGTCGGCCTGCCCCCCGACGCGGTGTCGCGCTATCCGCACCAGTTCTCCGGCGGCCAGCGCCAGCGCATCGCCATTGCGCGCGCGCTCGCGCTCGATCCTGATGTGCTGGTCGCGGACGAGGCGGTCTCCGCGCTCGACGTCTCGGTGCAGGCCCAGGTGCTGGAACTGCTCGACGAGATCCAGAAGCGGCTCGGCATCGCCATCCTGTTCATCACCCACGACCTGCGCGTCGCCGCGCAGATCTGCGACGAGGTCGTGGTGATGCAGCACGGCCGCGTCGTCGAACAGGGCCCCGCCGCCGAAGTGCTGACGCATCCGAAGGAGGCCTACACCAGGGCGCTGCTGGACGCGGCACCGGGCCGCAACTGGGATTTTGCGAACTTCCGACCGGCGGCGGAGGGAGTGGCGGCCGCGGTGTAGCAACACGTGCGGTGTCGTCCCTGCGAACGCAGGGACCCATACCGCGGAATCTATCGGTTGCGTTCGGTAGGAGTACCGAACGACTGGTCTTCGCCAAACTCCTCCCTGGGGTTATGGGTCCCTGCGTTCGCAGGGACGACACTGAGAATGTGGAAGCGTCTGGCTCAACAACCACCGCATCCGCAGCATTCCCAAAACAGCTTGACCCTATGCGCGGCGCGAGTGCTTCCCACCTTGCTCTCCTCGCAAGGCCGAGGCTAACGTCGCGCCTTCTTGATCGACTGGACCTGAATTGATGACACGCATCGCCGTCGGCGGCTTCCTGCACGAGACCAACACCTTCGCCCCGACCAAGGCGACGTTTGCGGACTTCCAGCATGGCGGCGGCTGGCCGGCGATGACTGAAGGTGCCGACGTGCTGAAGGTGATGCGGCGCATCAATGTCGGGCTCGCCGGTTTCGCCGACAGCACCGAGGCCAGTGGCTGGGAACTCATCCCGACCATCGCCTGCGGCGCGAGCCCTTCGGCGCATGTCACCAGGGACGCCTTCGAGCGCATCGTGAAGGTCATGGTCGACGGCATCAAAGCCGCCGGGCCGATCGACGCGGTCTATCTCGACCTGCACGGCGCCATGGTGACCGAGCATCTCGACGACGGCGAAGGCGAGATTCTGGCGCGCGTGCGCCGCGTCATCGGCAAGGATGTTCCGCTGGTCGTGAGCCTCGACCTGCACGCCAACGTCACGCCCGAGATGATGGAGCATGCGGACGCGCTGATCGCCTACCGCACCTACCCCCATGTCGACATGGCCGACACCGGCCGCGCCGCCGCGCGCCATCTCGCGCTGCTGCTGAAGACGAAGCAGCGTTTTGCCAAGGCGTTCCGGCAATTGCCGTTCCTGATCCCGATCAGCTGGCAGTGCACCAACGACCAACCGACCAAGGGCATCTACGAGAAGCTCGCCGCCGTCGAGAGCGATGCGGTTCCCACCCTCTCCTTCGCGCCGGGCTTTCCGGCGGCCGATTTCCGCCACTGCGGCCCGAGCGTGTTCGCCTATGGCAGGACGCAAGCGGACGCCGATCGCGCCGCCGATGCCATCGTCAAGCTGATCGAAGGCCACGAGGACGATTTCGACGGCAAGATCTGGTCGCCCGACGACGGCGTCCGCCACGCCATGGAACTGTCGAGGACCGCGAGCAAGCCGATCATCATCGCGGACACCCAGGACAATCCTGGCGCCGGCGGCGATTCCGACACGACGGGCATGCTGCGCGCGCTGGTGCGCAACAAGGCCAGCGCCGCGACCGGCGCGATCTACGATCCGGAATCGGCCAGGGCCGCGCATGCGGCCGGCGTCGGCGCCACCGTGACTCTGGCGCTCGGCGGCAAGTCCGGCATTCCCGGCGACGAGCCCTATCGCGAGACCTTCGTGGTCGAACAACTCTCCGACGGCCGCTTCATCGCGCCTGGCCCCTATTATGGCGGCCGTGAGATGGAGATGGGCCCCTCGGCGTGCCTGCGCATCGGCGACGTCCGCGTCGTCGTCTCCTCGCACAAGGCCCAGCTCGCAGACCAGGCAATGTACCGCTATGTCGGCATCGAGCCGACGCAGGAGAAGATCCTGGTCAACAAGAGCTCGGTGCATTTCCGCGCCGACTTCGAGCCGATCGCGGAAAAGCTGATGATCTGCGCCGCGCCCGGCGCGATGCCGGCCGACACCGCCTCGCTGCCCTGGACGCGCCTGCGGCCGGGCATCCGCATCAGGCCGAACGGCCCCGTCTTCAATCCCCCTTCACGCTAACCGGACAGGAACCCATGCCCACGATCGAGCGCATCGACGGCTACGCCGACGAACTCACTGCCATCAGGCGCGACCTCCACGCCCATCCCGAGATCGGCTTCGAGGAAGTGCGCACCTCCGGCATCGTCGCCGACAAGCTGAAGAGCTGGGGCGTCGAGGTGCATCGCGGCCTTGGCGGCACCGGCGTGATCGGCGTCATCAAGGGCAAGGGCTCGGGCAGCAAGCGCATCGGCCTGCGCGCCGACATGGACGCGCTGCCGATGGAAGAGAACACCAATCTGAAATGGAGCTCGAAGATCCCCGGCCGCTTCCATGGCTGCGGCCATGACGGCCACACCACCATTCTGCTCGGCACCGCCTCGCTGCCCTGGACGCGCCTGCGGCCGGGCATCCGCATCAGGCCGAACGGCCCCGTCTTCAATCCCCCTTCACGCTAACCGGACAGGAACCCATGCCCACGATCGAGCGCATCGACGGCTACGCCGACGAACTCACTGCCATCAGGCGCGACCTCCACGCCCATCCCGAGATCGGCTTCGAGGAAGTGCGCACCTCCGGCATCGTCGCCGACAAGCTGAAGAGCTGGGGCGTCGAGGTGCATCGCGGCCTTGGCGGCACCGGCGTGATCGGCGTCATCAAGGGCAAGGGCTCGGGCAGCAAGCGCATCGGCCTGCGCGCCGACATGGACGCGCTGCCGATGGAAGAGAACACCAATCTGAAATGGAGCTCGAAGATCCCCGGCCGCTTCCATGGCTGCGGCCATGACGGCCACACCACCATTCTGCTCGGCACCGCGCGCTATCTCGCCGAGACCAGGAATTTCGACGGCACCGTGCACCTGATCTTCCAGCCGGCCGAGGAAGGCCTCGGCGGCGCCCGTGCGATGATCAAGGACGGGCTGTTCGAGAAGTTCCCCTGCGACGAGCTCTACGGCCTGCACAACGCGCCCGACCTCAATCATGGCGAGATCGCGATCCTGCCCGGCCCGGCGATGGCCGGCGCCGACTTCTTCGACCTCCGCATCACCGGCTATGGCGCGCATGGCGCCATGCCCGAGCGCTCCAAGGACGCGGTGATCATCGCCACCACGCTGGCGCAGGCGATCCAGACGGTCGTCAGCCGCAACGTCGAACCGCTCCAGGCTGCGGTGGTATCGATCACCCAGATCCATGCAGGTTCTGCCTACAACGTCATTCCCGGCGAAGCACATCTTTGCGGCACCATCCGCACCTTCTCGGATGAAGTCCGCGCCCTGATCAGCCAACGCATCCGCACGATCTGCGCCGGCATCGCGGCAGCGTATCAGTGCGAGATCGAGGCCGACATCCGCGACACCTTCGGCGTGCTGGTCAACCAGGTCGAGCAGTCCAAGGTGGTCGAGGAAGTCGCGCGCACCGTGGTCAATCCCGCCAACGTGATCACGCGCGCGCAGCCGAAGATGGGCAGCGAGGATTTCGCCGACATGCTGCAGACCATTCCCGGCGCCTATTTCTGGGTCGGCCATGACGGCTCGGTGCCGGTGCACAATCCCGGCTTCGTGCTCGACGACAAGATCCTGCCGATCGGCGCCAGCATGTTCGCCCGGATCATCGAAACGCGCATGCCGGTGAGCTAGCAATGCACAAGAGCGTCGACGAAGCCGTCACCTCGCTGCACGATCTGTCCGCGGTCGACCTGATCGCGGGCTATCGCGCAAAACAATTCTCGCCGAGCGAGGTGCTGGAGGACGTGCTCGCGCATGTCGCTGCGTGGGAGCCGCACCTGAAGGCGCTCTATGCATTCGATCCCGACGGCGCGCGCGAGGCCGCCAAGGCCTCGACCGCGCGCTGGACCGGCGGCGAACCTTCCGGGCCGCTCGATGGCGTGCCGGTCACGATGAAAGACAACATCGCGACCAAGGGTGTGCCCGTCCCGCTCGGCGCGGCCAGCGTCAAGCTGGTGCCGGCTGAGAAGGACGCCCCGCCCGCCGCGCGGCTGCGCGAGGCAGGCTCCGTGATCTTCGCCAAGACCACCATGCCCGATTACGGCATGCTGTCCTCGGGGCTCTCCTCTTTCCATGCGCTCGCGCGCAACCCCTGGGACCTCTCCAAGAATCCCGGCGGCTCCAGCGCGGGCGCAGGCGCCGCTGCAGCCGCCGGCTATGGTCCCTTGCATCTCGGCACCGATATCGGCGGCTCGGTGCGCCTGCCCGCGGGCTGGTGCGGCCTCGTCGGGTTGAAGCCGAGCTTTGGCCGCGTGCCGATCGATCCCACCTATGTCGGCCGCGTCGCCGGTCCCATGACCCGCACCGTCGATGATTGCGCACTGATGATGAGCGTGATCGCAAAGCCCGACCGGCGCGACGGCATGAGCCTGCCCGCCGAGCCTTTGAACTGGAAAGGGCCGGAGAAGTCGCCGCGCAAGCTGCGCATCGGCCTGATGCTCGATCCCGGATGCGGCATGGCGCTGGAGGAGCCGGTGCGTGAGGTCGCGGTAAAGGCCGCGAAGGCGTTCGAGTCCGCGGGCGCGGTCGTGACCGAGGTCGACGGCATCCTCACCCGCGAGATGCTCGACGGCCTCGACAATTTCTGGCGCGCGCGGATGTGGGACGATCTGTCGAAGCTGACGCCGACCGAACAGGCAAAGGTGCTGCCCTACATCTTCAAATGGGGCGAGTCCGGCGCGAAATTGTCGGGCGTCGACGTCATCCGCGGCTTCAACCAGACCATGGCGATCCGCGCGGCGGCCTCAAAGCTGTTCTGCGAGCTCGATTACGTGATCTCGCCGACCGCGCCGAACGTGAATTTTCCGGCGGAATGGGCCTCGCCGATCAACGATCCGATGAAGCCGTTCGAGCACATCGCCTATACCCTGCCGTGGAATATGTCGGAGAATCCAGCCGTCTCCATCAATGGCGGCTTCGATGCCAAGGGTTTTCCCATCGGCGTGCAGATCGTCGGCCGCCGCTTCGACGATATCGGCGTGCTCGGCATGGCCAAGGCCTTTGAGGGCCTGCGCGGGGCGCAGAGGCCCTGGCCGAAACCGCCGGCGAAGTAACCAGCCTCTCGTCATTCCGGGGCGTCGCGAAGCGACGAGCCCGGAATCCATAACCACCATAATGAGTATGGATTCCGGGCTCGCGCCAAGAGGCGCGCCCCGGAATGACGTGCTAGAGAGGGAACAAGAAACAAAGGAAGGAAACCACCTATGGCGTATGAGACGATCAAATACGAGGTCGCCGAGCAGATCCTCACCATCACGCTGAACCGGCCCGACAAGCTCAACGCCTTCAACGCGCAGATGCAAGCCGAGCTGATCGACGCGTTCGACGCTGCCGACAAGGACGACAATGTCCGGGCCATCATCGTCACCGGCGCCGGCCGCGGTTTTTGCGCGGGCGCTGATCTGTCGTCGGGCGCCGACACGTTCGATCGCGACGCGCGGCGCGGACTGGTGAAGCGCTTCGCCGACGGCAAGGTCGATTACAGCGATCCGCAGGTGCGTGACGGCGGCGGCCAGGTGACCTTGCGCATCTTCAAATGCCTGAAGCCCGTGATCGCCGCGGTGAACGGACCTGCGGTCGGCATCGGCGTCACCATGCAGCTCGCGATGGATATCCGCATCGCCTCCGACGCTGCGCGCTTCGGCTTCGTGTTCTCCCAGCGCGGCATCGTGCCGGAGGCGGCATCAAGCTGGTTCCTGCCGCGCATCGTCGGCATCTCGCAGGCGCTGGAGTGGTGCTATTCGGGGCGCGTCTTCCCGGCGCAGGAGGCCCTTGCCGGCCGCCTCGTCAGCAAGGTCGTCGCTCCCGATGATCTCTTGCCGACCGCCCGCGCGCTCGCCAAGGAGTTCGCCGCCAAGACCGCCCCGGTATCGGTGGCGCTGATCCGCCAGATGATGTGGCGCATGATGGGCGCAGACGATCCGATGGAGGCCCACAAGGTCGACAGCCGTGGCATCTACACCCGCGGCCGCTCGGACGATGTGAAGGAAGGTGTGGTGTCGTTCCTGGAGAAGCGGCCGGCGCAGTTCAAGAACAAGGTGTCCAGCGATATGCCGGACTATTTCCCGTGGTGGACGGAGCGGGAATACAAATAACGCTCTTGTAGGGTGGGCAAAGGCGCTCTTGCGCCGTGCCCACCATCTGTCAGTAACCAAAACCAAATCGTGGGCACGCTTCGCTTTGCCCACCCTACGGCATCGTCACCGCATTGTTAGCGCCACGCGCCCGATCACCTTGCGGTCGATCAAGAGCCGCATCGCCTTCGCGTAATCCTCCAGCGGCAGGCGATGCGAGACGTTCGGGCGCAGCTTGCCCTCCTCCGCCCACTGCAAGAGCGCCTTCAGGCGCACCTCGCCCAGCGCGGGATTTTTCCGTACCGCTTCGCCAGCGCGCACGCCGAGCACGCTGGCGCCCTTGATCAGCAACAGATTGGTCTTGGCCGAACCGATGCCGCCCGTAAAGCCGATCACCAGCAGCCGCGCGCCCCACCCGATGCAGCGCATCGAATTCTCGAACACCTCGCCGCCGACGGGATCGAACACGACGTCCGCCCCGCGGCCGTCGGTGATGCGCTTGACCGCATCGCGGAACGGCTCGCGGTCATAGCGGATGAGATGGTCGGCGCCGCGCGATTTCGCGATCGCAAGCTTCTCGTCGCTGGAGGCGGTCGCGATCACGGTTGCGCCGAGCATTTTGCCGATCTCGACGGCAGCAAGGCCGACGCCGCCGCCGGCGCCATGCACCAGCAGCACCTCGCCGGGCTCGACCCGGCCGCGATCGATCAGCGCGTGATAGGCGGTGCCGTGGCCGGCGAGATAGGTCGCGGCCTCGGCATAGTCGAAGGTGGACGGCATCGGCGTGAGCTGCGACGGCGTCACCACGGCTTCATCGGTGAAGGCTCCGTGGCGCATCTTCACGATGACCTTGTCGCCGACGGCAATGCCCCTCGCCTCCGCGCCGACCTCGGTGACGTCGCCGGCGGCCTCCATGCCCGGCGTGAACGGCAACTCCGGCTTGAGCTGATATTCGCCGGCCGCCATCAGCACGTCAGGGAAATTCAACCCCGCGGCACGGATCGCAACGCGCACCTCGCCCTGTTTCAGGGCGCGCGATGGAAACTCCTCCAGCTGCAAGGTTTCGGGCGCGCCGAGCGCGCGGCAAACGACAGCGCGCACCATCAGGCCGCGCTCGCCTTGCTGCGCAGAAGCGCCTCGCGGATCAACGGCAGGCGATCATTGCCGAAATACATATCCGTCTTGTTGACAAAAATCGTCGGCGAGCCGAAGCCGCCGCGCGCGACGACCTCTTCGGTGTTGGCCTTGAGCTGGTCCTTGATGCCCTGCTCGGAAATGCCGGCAAAGAACTTCTGCTCGTCGATGCCGACTTTCCTGCAGATCTCGGCGAGCACCGCGTCCTGCGAGATGTCCTTGTCGTCGCCCCAATAGGTCTCGAAAACGGCGGTCGCGAACGGCACCGTCTCTTTGCCGAGCCAGATGCAGCCGCGCATGGCCTTGACGCTGTTCACCGGAAATACCGTCGGCGGCATCTTGATCGACAGGCCGGCCGAGCGCGCCCAGTCCGAGAGGTCCTTTTTCATGTAGCGCGCCTTCAGCGGCACGGGCTTTTCGCGCTGGGCGTAGACGCTCGGATTGACCGTGTTGAAGATGCCACCGACCAGGATCGGCCGCCAGGCGATCTCGGCGCCGACCTCCTTTGCCAGCGGCTGGATGTTGTGGAAGGCGAGATAAGTCCAGGGGCTGGAGCAGTCGAAGAAGAATTCGATCATGGGGTTTCCTTGTGTCGTGTTTGTCTCGATCTCTCCCCCGTCATTGCGAGGAGCGGAGCGACGAAGCAATCCAGACTCTTTCCACAGAACCAGTCTGGATTGCTTCGCTTCGCTCGCAATGACGAGGAGGCAGCTGTGGCTACTTCCTTCCCAGCACTTCCTTCGCACGCTGGCCGAACATGATCTTGCGTGATTCCTCGTCGAACGGCTCTTTCACGAATTTTCCGATCGCAAGTCCCGCCTGCACCTGCGGCCTTGCCCGCACCTCGGCGTACCAGCGTTTCACGTTCGAATAGTCGTCGAGGGTAAAGCCCTGCGCCTTGTGGGTCATGGTCCAGGGGAAGCAGGCGATGTCGGCGATGGAATAGTCGCCGGCGACATAAGCGAGGGTCTTGCCGAGCTGCCGGTCGAGCACGCCATAGAGCCGCGCCGCCTCATCGCGGTAGCGCTCGATCGCATAGGGAATCTTCTCGGCGGCATAGAGCGCGAAATGGCCGTGCTGGCCGAGCATCGGCCCGAGCCCTCCCATCTGCCACATCACCCATTGGATGGTGGTGGAGCGGCCGCGCAGGTCGGTGGGCAAGAAACGGCCGGACTTCTCCGCCAGATAAATCAGGATTGCGCCGGTCTCGAATGCCGAGAACGGCGCACCACCATCGGCCGGGTCATGATCGACAATCGCGGGAATGCGGTTGTTGGGGGAGATCGCGAGAAACTCGGGGTTGAACTGCTCGCCGGCGCGGATATTGACGGGCTTCACCGTGTAGGGAAGCCCGAGTTCCTCCAGCATGATCGAGATTTTCCAGCCGTTCGGCGTCGGCGCGTAATAGAGGTCGATCATGACCTGTCCTCTGGCCTTCCCTTTGGGCCTTTCCCTTCGGCCTTCCCTGGCGCCGCCGCTGGAATAGAGAGCGACTTTCGTTGTTCTGTACCTCGACGTTAGGACATGGCAGGAAGGGGCGCAACTCAACCTGCCGGGAGGGCCGCCATGCTGTTTCCAACCACGATCGCCGGCTCCTTGCCGAAGCCCGAATGGCTCGCCGAGCCCAACATGCTCTGGGCGCCCTGGAAGTCCCAAGGCGACGAGCTGCTCCGCGCCAAGCGCGACGCGACGCTGATCTGGCTGAAGATCCAGGAAGACGCCGGCATCGACATCGTCACTGAGGGCGAGCAGGCCCGGCAGCATTTCGTGCACGGTTTTCTGGAGAAGATCGAGGGCATCGATTTCGCCCACAAGGTCGAGATGGGCATCCGCAAGGACCGCTACAAGGCGATGGTGCCGCAGGTGGTCGCGCCGCTCCGGCTCAAGGGCCGCGTCCACGCCTTTGAGGCGCAAGTGGCGCGCACGCACACGAAGAAGAAGCTGAAATTCACCCTGCCCGGCCCGATGACCATCATCGACACCATCGCCGACCGTTACTATGGCGACCGCGTCAAGATGGCATTTGCCTTCGCCGAGCTCCTGAACGAAGAGGCCAAGGCCTTGCAGGCCGACGGCGTCGATCTCGTGCAGTTCGACGAGCCCGCCTTCAACGTCTACATGGACGAGGTCAACGACTGGGGCATCAAGGCGCTGGAGCGCGCCGCGCAGGGCCTGACCTGCACCACCGCCGTGCACATCTGCTACGGCTACGGCATCAAGGCCAACACCGACTGGAAGGAAACGCTCGGGACGCAATGGCGGCAGTATGAGCAGATCTTCCCCGCGATCGACGCGAGCCCGATCCAGCAGGTCGCGATCGAGTGCCGCAATTCGAAGGTGCCGCTCGACCTGCTCGCGCTCCTCAAGAACAAGATCGTGCAGGCGGGCGTGATCGACGTCGCCAGCGACACGGTCGAGACGGCCGAGGACGTCGTGCAGGTGATCGACGCCGTCTCGAAGTTCGTGCCGAAGAGCAACATCATCGCCACCACCAATTGCGGCATGGCGCCGATGCGGCGCGAGATCGCCGAAGCCAAGCTGATGGCGCTTGGCGCCGGCGCCGCGCTGGCGCGCGAGAAGCTCGGATGATGGTGGACGTTCGGACGGTGCTCGTCGCCGCAGCCTTTGCGGCGACCACTCTGCCTGCTTGCGCGGAGGACCGCTCGGTGCTCTTCAACTGCAAAGCCATGATCGAGCGCGCGGAGAAGCAGGCCGGCAGCGTCAGCGAAGCCGAACTCACCCGCTGCCGCCAGATCATCCGCGAATGGGCTCTGCGCGACGCGCGCACGACGGTCGACGAACAGGGACGGCCGCTGAAGTAGCTACGCGTTCGGTGCGTCCCCTCCGCCCTTGCGGGGGAGGGTTAGGGAGAGGGGTGGCCACAAGCTCCGCTCTCGCCCGTGGCTACCCCTCTCCCCCGCCCTCCCCCGCAAGGGGGGAGGGAGCGCAGAGTGCGCTGGGATGGAGCGTTGCCTGATAGCCGGCATTCATGGCGCGCAGCGTCGAAGGCGGCGTCAGCAATTGCGCGCCTTCAAGCTCGCGCACATCGGCAACATAACCCGCAGGCGACCACAACAACGCCCTGCCCTGCACGACCAGAAAACTCTCATCGCCCTGCTGCACCATCGCGCCGTCAGGGAGCTGGTCGAGCGGCACCAGCAGCGCGTGCAGGCGCTTCCTGCCCTGGTCGAGCCGCTCGTGATGCAGCACCGTGTCGATGTCGTGCATGCGGACGTCATGCACGCGGTTGCCCTGCTCCCATGCGGTCCGAAACTGATTGGCCTCGTCACGGCGGCAGTAGAAGCAGGGGCGATGGCCGGCGGCGAGCGCGGTGGCCTCGTCAAGGAAGAACAGCTCGGTCCAGCTTCGCTGCGCCATCACCTCGCGGCGGCGGCCGCGGAATTCACAGGCGCAAGTGAGCCAGGCCGGCGTCGACCAGCGCTTCTTCAGAAGCGTCTTGGTCGCGGGATCATGGATGATGCCGCGATTGCCGGTGAACATGCCGCGATGCGGGGTGGCGATGATGTCGCCGGTGGGGGTGACGCGGTTTTGCAGGGGCATGGTGCGGCTCTTCTCCTTCTCCCCGCGTGCGGGGAGAAGGTCGGGATGAGGGGGAGCCTCTGCAAACTCGGTGAGAGCTGGACTCGCGGAGAGTCCCCCTCACCCGCGCCTACGGCGCGGCCTCTCCCCGCACGCGGGGAGAGGCGAAGAAAAACTACGCCGCCCCGTCACGCAGCGGTGGATGGTACGAGAGCGCCGTGTCCCACGGGAAGAATATCCACGTGTCCTGCGACACTTCGGTGATGAAGGTGTCGACCAGCGGACGTCCCATTGGCTTGGCATAGACCGTGGCGAAATGCGCATCAGGCAGCATCTCGCGCACCAGGCGGCCAGTCTTGCCGGTGTCGACGAGGTCGTCGACGATCAAGAGCCCCTTGCCCGTGCCGTTGCCGAGCTTCATGGCCGCCTCGGAAATGCCCTTGAGCACCTGAAGCTCGCCCTGCTTGTTGTGGTCGTAGCTGGCGATGCAGACCGTATCGATCACGCGCACGCCGAGCTCACGGGCCACGATCGCGGCGGGCACCAGGCCGCCGCGGGTGATCGCGATCACCGCGTGGAACGGGCCGACCTCGTTGAGGCGCCAGGTCAGCGCCCGGCAATCCCGGTGGAACTGGTCCCACGACACCGGGAAGGCCTTGCCGGCCTTTTCCTGCGCATTCAGTTCCGGTGCTTCACCAGCCATTGTCGTCTCCTGCTTCATCAAACGTCCGGCAAGCCGGCCGCTAAAAGCATGATCCGGAAAAGTGTGCAGCGGTTTTCCGGTAAGATCATGCTCCAATAAAACGCTAAAGCGCCGGGCGCGGCGCTTTAGCGGGTGATGTTCAATCCCGCCAGCATGTCCTTCACCGCGGACATTGCCGCTGCGAGCTTATCCGCATCGCGCGAGCGCACCACCAGATTGGTGTTCGGCTTCTGCTCCTCGTCCATGAAGGGATAGCTGCCGATGATGGTGTCGGGATGGGCCTCGGCGATCGCCCGCAGCGGGCTGCCGATGTCGCCCTCGCGCGCATTGGCGCGCACCGATTCGGACAGCATCCGCACGCCGGATTTCAGCTTGGGCGAGACGATGTCCATCATCGCCTGCATGATCGAGGGCACGCCGGCCATGACGATGACATTGCCGATCTTGAAGCCGGGCGCGAGGATGGTCGCGCTCTGGATCAGCTCGGCGCCATCGGGAATGCGGGCCATGCGCAGACGGGCCTCGTTGAGGTCCTGCTCGCTCCAGCGCTCGCGGAAACGGGCGACCACCTCCGGGTGATGGTCGATGCCGACGCCGAACGCCTTGGCGACGCTGTCGGCGGTGATGTCGTCATGGGTCGGCCCGATACCGCCCGTCGTGAAGACATAGGTGTAGCGATGCCGCAGTGCATCCAACGCGGCGATGATGTCGGCCTCGTCGTCGGAGACGACCCGGACTTCCTTCAGGTCGATGCCGATATTGGTCAGGTATTCGGCGATGAAGCCGATATTCTTGTCCTTGGTCCGGCCGGACAGGATTTCATCCCCGATGACCAGAATGCCCGCCGTGACGATCTCGCTCATGCCTTCAGTCCCTCACCTGTCGTCTCGACTTTGCCGAGGTAACGCGTTGAAGTCACGCGGTTTTGCTGCCGAAATAAGCAGTCCTCAGCCATTTTTTCAGGCAAGCCGCCAGTCATCCCCGGCAAATCCTGCCAGTCCATGCTTATCGCGCTGGCCCGGCCCTTGCTACCGCATGAAAGTCATGCACTCTTGCCGCATGGCCACGGAGAACAGTCGGGATCTATGGCAGTCGCGTTTGACGAAATGAATATTCCCGGCGGGGACCTTCGCCCCGCCTATCAGGAGCTGGCACGCTGGCTCAAGGAGACGCCTCCCGAGGCGCTCGAATATCGCCGCCAGGAGGCCGAGCTCCTGTTTCGCCGGATCGGCATCACCTTCGCGGTCTATGGCGAGGCCGAGTCCACCGAGCGACTGATCCCGTTCGACGTGATCCCCAGGATCATGTCCGGCAAGGAATGGGCGCTGCTGGAGAAGGGCCTCAAGCAGCGCGTGCGCGCGCTCAACATGTTCCTGCGCGACATCTATCACGGCCGCGACATCCTGCGTGCGGAGGTCGTGCCCGACGATCTGATCTTCCAGAACCCGGTCTTCCGCCCCGAGATGAATGGCCAGCAGGTGCCGCACGACGTCTACGTGCACATTGCCGGCATCGACATCGTCCGGGTCGACGCCGAGGACTTCATCGTGCTGGAGGACAATGCGCGCACGCCGTCGGGCGTGTCCTACATGCTGGAAAACCGCGAGATCATGATGCGGCTGTTTCCGGATCTGTTCGCCCGCCACAAGGTGGCGCCGGTCGAACGCTATCCGGACGAGCTGCTCGCGGCGTTGCGCTCGGTCGCGCCGCAAAGCGCCTCCGGCGAACCGACCGTCGCGCTGCTCACGCCGGGCGTCTACAATTCCGCCTATTACGAGCACTCGTTCCTGGCCGACAAGCTCGGCATCGAGCTCGTCGAGGGCCGCGACCTCATCGTCAAGAACAACGAAGTGTTCATGCGGACCACGGAAGGGCTGAAGCGGGTCGACGTGATCTATCGCCGCGTCGACGACGACTTCCTCGATCCCCTCACCTTCCGCCCCGACTCGGTGCTCGGCGTGCCCGGCCTGATGTCGGCCTATGCGGCCGGCAACATCACGCTCGCCAACGCCGTCGGCACCGGCATCGCCGACGACAAGGCGATCTACTCCTACATGCCTGACATCGTGAAATTCTATCTCGGCGAGGAGCCGATCCTGAAGAACGTGCCGACATGGCGCTGCCGCGAGCCGAAGGATCTGGCTTACGTGCTGGACAATCTCGGCGAACTGGTCGTGAAGGAGGTGCACGGCTCCGGCGGCTACGGCATGCTGATCGGCCCCGCCGCGACGAAAGCGACGATCGAGGCCTTCCGCGAAAAGCTCAAGCGCGAGCCGGAAGGCTTTATCGCCCAGCCGACGCTGGCGCTCTCGACCTGCCCGACTTGCACGGCCGCCGGCCTTGCGCCGCGCCACGTCGACCTCAGACCGTTCGTGCTCACCGGCAGCAAGCGCACCACGATCGTGCCGGGCGGGCTGACGCGCGTTGCGCTGAAGGAAGGTTCGCTCGTGGTGAATTCGAGCCAGGGCGGCGGCACCAAAGACACCTGGATTCTGGACGAGTAGAGAGAATGCTGTCGCGTACCGCCGAAAACCTCTACTGGCTCGCCCGCTACGTCGAACGGGCCGAGTATCTCGCGCGCACGATCGATGCGACCTTGCGCGTCACAGCCTTGCCGGCCGCCTATATCGGCAAGACCAATGAATGGGACTCCGCGCTGCTTACCGCCGGCGTCGCCGCCAGCTTCTACCAGACCTACGAGGAAGCCAACGAGCACAACGTCGTCGACTATCTCTCGTTCTCCGCGAACAACCCGTCCTCGATCCGGAACTGCATCGAGGCGGCACGGCTGAACTCGCGCTCGGTGCGCACCGCGCTGACCAGCGAGATGTGGGACACCATCAACTCGGCCTGGATCGAGCTGCAGGCGGTCTGGAGCAAGGGCACCTCGACGCGCGAGGACCTCGCAAAGTTCCTGCGCTTCGTGCAGGAGACCTCGCTGCGCTTCGACGGCTCGGCCTACCGGACCATGCTGCGCAACGACGCCTATTGGTTCTCGCGGATGGGCGTGCATCTGGAGCGCGCCGACAACACCGCGCGCATCCTCGACGTGAAGTATCACGTGCTGCTGCCCGAGGAGGAGCATGTCGGCGGCCCGCTCGACTTCTACCAGTGGAGCTCGATCCTGCGCTCGGTCTCAGCGCTGACGGCCTATCACTGGGTCTATCGCGAGACGCTGAAGCCCTGGCTGATCGCGGACCTGCTCATCCTCAACGACACGCTGCCGCGCTCGCTCGCGAGCTGCTACGGCAATCTCGTGCGCAACCTCGACCAGATCGGCGTCGCCTATGGCCGCCAGGGCCCGGCCCAGCGCCACGCCCGCGGCATCCGCAACCGGCTGGAACACAGCAACATGAACGACATTTTCCAGCACGGCGTGCATGAATTCATTCAGGAATTCATCGCTGATAATTCCAGGCTGGGCGAAATCATCACGAAGCAGTATTTGATCTAGTCGAACAGGGACTCTCACTCATCGTCATTCCGGGGCGCGCGCAGCGCGAACCCGGAATCTCGAGATTCCGGGTTCGGTCCTAACGGACCGCCCCGGAATGACGGAATCAAACACCATGCGCCTGCGAATCCAGCACACAACGACCTATCGCTACGAGCCGGCGGCGACCAGCGTGATCCAGATCCTGCGCATGACGCCCGGCAGCCATGACGGGCAATATGTGGCGGAGTGGCAGATCGACGTCTCCACCGACACCAAGCTCGACACCCATGAGGACGCGTTCGGCAACGTCACCCACGTGCTGTCCTGCGGACCCGTCGGCGACATCAGGATCACAGCCGAGGGCCTGATCGAAACCCATGACACCGGCGGCGTGCTGCGCGGCGCCGACGAGCGTTTTCCGGCCGGCATGTTTTTGCGTACGACCGACCTCACCTCCGTCAATCCGGCGATGACGGCGGTGGCGCGCCAGCTGCGCAGCGAGGCCGAGAGCGACACGCTCGGCTTCCTGCACACGCTGATGACGCAGATCAGCGAGCACATGACCTTCGACGAGGATCCGACCAACAGCGGCACCTCGGCGGCCGAAGCCTTCACGCTCAAGCGCGGCGTCTGCCAGGACTACGCGCACATCTTCATCGCCTGCGCGCGCACCGGCGGCGTGCCGGCGCGCTTCGTCTCCGGCCATTTCCTGCGGGCCGACGGCACCGTGCACCAGGACGCCGGCCATGCCTGGGCGGAGGCCTACGTGCCTGACCTCGGCTGGGTCGGCTTCGATCCCGCCAACAGCATCTGCGCCACCGACGCCCATGTCCGCGTCGCCATCGGGCTCGATTATCTCGGCGCAGCACCCGTGCGCGGCACCCGTTACGGCGGCGGCTCCGAGACGCTGACGGTTGCGGTCAAGGTCGATCAGGCCGGGCGCGGCGGGCAGTCGCAATCGCAGTCCCAGCGGCAGGGCTAGGCGCAGCGTTACAGCTGTAATCGACGATCCTCGCGCTGAAACCGCGCCGTAGCGCTCTCTGTTCAACCTCCGTTGCGATCCGTTTCCGCAACAGAGGTTGAGACAGATGCGGCTTCAAGAAAAGACCAAGACACATTCCGTGCAACTGCGCGATCCCCACAAGGACATGCTTGCGGGCATCCAGAAACTGGCGCCGTCGATCAAGGCTCGCGCCGCGGAGATGGAAGCCGCGCGCCGCGTCTCGCCTGATATCGTGGAGCGGCTGAAGTCGATCGGTGTCTTTCGCATGTTCGTGCCGCGAAGCCATGGCGGGCTGGAGCTGGATTTTCCGGCCGGAATGGAGGTCATCAGGGCACTTAGCCGTCTCGACGGCTCGGTCGGCTGGATCTCGGTCGTGGCCGGAGCCAGCAGCCTGTTCGTCGCCGCGTCACGCCCGGAACTGTACAAGCGCATCTATCAGGACGGACCCGATACGGCGATCTGCGGCTCGTCCCAACCAGGTGGAACGGCAGAGCGCGTGGACGGCGGCTATCGCGTCAAGGGCCGCTGGCCGTTTGTCAGCGGTTGCACCCATGCCGACTGGATCGGCGGGTTCTGCATTGTCACCGAGAATGGCAAACCGGTCCCGGGTGAGCAGGGCAAGCCGCAGGTTCGCGTCGTGGCGCTGCCGGCGCGCGACTGGGAGATCGAGGACACCTGGCACGCGGCGGGACTGAAGGGCACCGCCAGCCATCACGTCACGCTGAAGGAGACGCTGGTTCCCGAGGCCGATTTCATCGATCTTGGTGCAGGCCCGCAGCAGCCGGGTCCGCTCTATCAGGCGCTGATGCAATGGCTGCCCCTGGTGCACAGCGCATTCGCGGTGGGCGTGGCGGAGGGTACCGTCGATGAACTGCTCGCGCTCGCCGGTACCGGGAAGCAGCAATTGCATGCGACCGTGCCGATGCGGGAATCCGAGACCTTCCAATACGAGCTCGGCCGGATTTCCGCCGACCTCGCGGCCGCACGGGCGTTTCAAGAGGCCCAGGCCGCCAGCCACTGGCGTCACGCGCAGTCGGGAACGCTGAACGACGAAGACCTCGTGATCGAGGGGGCCCAATCCGCGACCTGGCTCGCCACGACCTGCGTCCGCATCGCGGATGCCTCTTTTGCGCTGGCCGGAAGCAGCGCGATCTACGACACTTCGCCGTTGCAGCGGCGCCTGCGCGATCTTCATGTCGCGGCTCAGCACGCTCACGCGCAGCAGAGACAGTATGTCGACATCGGAAAGCTGGCCTTGCGGCGTTCGGCTGCGCATGCCGGCTGACCGCGTGAGCCGTGCTACACTCGCGGGATCAGACCTGACCCCGCGAGGTATTCCATGGCGACCGTGAAGCTGCTTTCGGACGATGAGCTCTCCAGCGAGGCGCGCGCCGTTTTCGACGATATCCGCAAGGTGCGGAAATCGGACTTCGTCAACAATTTCTGGCGCGCGCTGGCGCATGATCCGAAGACGCTGCGGCGGACCTGGGAGAGCCTCAAGGAGGTGATGGGTCCGGGCGCGCTCGATCCCAAGGTCAAGGAGATGCTTTATGTCGCGGTGTCGATCGCGCATGGCTGCAGCTATTGCATCCATTCCCACACCGCCGCCGCCCGGGCCAAGGGCATGACCGAAGCCGAATATGGCGAGCTGCTCGCCATCGTCGGCATGGCCGCCGAGACGAACCGGCTGGTCACGGCGCTCGGCGTCCCCGTCGATGCGGCGTTTCTGGTGGATGCAGCGGACTGAGCGACAGAGCTAGCTGCTGTCATTCCGGGCTCGCGCTGACGCGCGCCCGGAATGACGGCCTATCCCCCGGGAATCGGGGGTTTCATGCCTCCCCGAAATTGGTTAGTAATTCCGCGCAAACGCGTTCGGGGACTGGAAATGACCTATTGCTGCGGAATCCTGGTTCGGGACGGTCTGGTGATGATCGCCGATACCCGCACCAATGCCGGCCTCGACAACGTCTCGACCTTCCGCAAGCTGCACATCTTCTCCAAGCCCGGCGACCGCATCATGGCGATCGCCAGTGCCGGCAACCTCGCCATCAGCCAGTCGGTGCTGTCCACCCTGACCGAGGGCCTGGAGGACCCCAACACGGGCGAGGTCGAGACGCTGATGAACGCGCCGACCATGTTCCAGGCCGCCCAGCGTATCGGCCGGGCGATCCGCGCGGTGCATGCCACCGAAGGTCCGGCGCTGAAGTCCGAGGATGTCTCCTTCGACGTCTCCTTCCTGTTCGGCGGGCAGATCAAGGGCGCGCGGATGCGCCTGTTCATGGTCTACACCGCCGGCAATTTCATCGAGTGCACCACCGACACGCCCTACTTGCAGATCGGTGAGCACAAATACGGCAAGCCGGTGCTCGACCGCGCCATGCATTACGACGTCGAGCTCTATGAAGCGCTGAAGACCGGCCTGATCTCGATGGACTCGACCATGCGCTCCAATCTCGGCGTCGGCCTTCCCATCGACGTCCTGGTGGTGCGCTCGGACGCCTATGATGCCGATCTCAACCACCGCATCGAGGCGGGTGAGCCCTATTTCCACGATCTGCGCTCGCGCTGGTCGGCGGCCTTGCGCGCGGCGCATCAGAACATCCCGCGGCCGCCCTACAAGAACGACAAAGACTCCAAAACCTGACAGCAAGAGAAAAGGCAGGAAACGATGAGTGAAGCGAAAAAGATCGCATTGGTGACGGGCGCCGGCACCGGCGTCGGACGCGCCGCGTCGCTGGCGCTGATGAACACCGGCTTCACCGTGGTGCTCGCCGGCCGCCGCCTCGACATGCTCGAGGAGACCGCAAAGCTCGGCCCCGCGGGCAAGAGCCTGTGCGTCACCGCCGACATGACCAAGCCGGACTCGATTGCAGCGCTGTTCGACAAGGTGAAGGCGACCTATGGCCGTCTCGACGTGCTGTTCAACAATGCCGGCACGGGCGCGCCGGCGGTGAACTTCGAGGATCTCAGCCTCGAGCAGTGGCAGGCGGTGGTGAACACCAACCTCACCGGCCCGTTCCTGTGCACCCAGCACGCCTTCCGCATCATGAAGGACCAGAACCCGCGCGGCGGCCGCATCATCAACAACGGCTCGATCTCGGCGCATGCGCCGCGGCCGTTCTCGGCGGCCTACACCTCGACCAAGCACGCCATCACCGGCCTGACCAAGGCCTCGAACCTCGACGGCCGCATGTATGACATCGCGGTCGGCCAGGTCGACATCGGCAATGCCGCAACGCCGATGACCGACCGCATGGTCAACGGCCCCGGCGTGCTTCAGCCCGACGGCACCACCAAGCACGAACCGCGCATGGACGCGAAAGCGGTCGGCGATGCCGTCGCCTACATGGCCGGCCTGCCGCTCGATGCCAACGTGCTGACCATGACGGTGATGGCGACGAAGATGCCGTTCGTGGGGCGCGGCTAGTCGATCTCTCGTGCCCCGGACGCAGCGCGGCATGCAATGACGCGCTGCTGAGCCGGGGCCCACCTCTCTCCGACATCGCCCGCGGCAACATGGGTCCCGGCTCTGCGGCGCACCGCTTACGCGCTGCACCGCGTCCGGGACACGAGACCTTCCGCTACTCCAAGCTCTCCACCTGGCGGAGACTGGGAAACAGCTTCATCCAGAGCAGCGCCACTGCGACGGTGCAGACGCCGCCGAGCACCGCCGCCGGCATGGCGCCGAACAACGCAGCTGTCAGCCCGCTCTCGAACTGGCCGAGCTGGTTCGAGGCGTTGATGAAGAGAAAATTCACCGCGCCGACGCGGCCACGCATCTCGTCGGGGGTGGCGAGTTGCACCAACGAGAAGCGGATCACGACGCTGATCGTGTCGGCGGCGCCGAGAACGGCGAGCGAGAGCACCGACAGCCACATCCAGGACGACAGCGCGAACACGATGGTGGCGAGGCCGAACACGATCACGGCCTGGAACATGCGCAGGCCTACATGCCGCGAGATGGCGTGACGCGCCAGCACCACGGTCATCAGCAGCGCGCCGACCGCGGGCGCGGCGCGCAGCACGCCGAGCCCCAACGGGCCGGTCTGGAGGATATCGCGGGCATAGATCGGCAGCAGCGCGGTGACGCCGCCGAACAGCACGGCGAACAGATCGAGCGAGATGGTGCCGAGGATCGCGGGGTTGCTGCGGATGAAACGGACGCCGGCAAAGATATTGTCGGCGGCGTCCATGTCCCTGGCGATGGCCTGCGGACGCGGCCGGATGAAGCCGGTCAGGATCATCCCGAGAATCCAGAACAGCACCATCACGGCGTAGGCAAGATGCGGCGCGATCGCGTAGGCAAAGCCGCCGAGCGCAGGGCCCGTGATGGTCGCGACTTGCGCCGCGCCGCTGGAGACCGCGGTGGCACGCTGGAGCGAGCCCTGCGGCGCGATCAGCGGCAGCAGTGCCGCCGTGGTCGGGCTTTCGAAGGCGCCGGCGATGCCGAGCACGAAGGTCGCAACGAAGATCTGCACCTCGCCGACCGCGCCGAGGTAGGTGATGACAGCAAGATAGAGCGCGGTCGCGGCTTCCACCAACTGACAGAGCTGGACCACGCGCTTGCGCTCGAAACGGTCGGCGGCGTGGCCGGCGACGAACACCAGGAGGGCCGTGGGGAGGAACTGCACGAGCCCGACCATGCCGAGATCGAATGCCGAGCCGGTGAGATCGTAGATCTGCCAGCCGATCGCGACCGCCGCGATCTGGCTGGAGAATCTCGACAGGCTGCGCGAGAGCAGGAAGAACAGGAAGGCGCGGTGGGTGAGGAGCTGGCCGGCCGTCACCGGCGGACTGGCCGTCACCGGCTGCGCTTCGCTAAGCGCTTCACTTGCCTTTTGGCTCACCTTCTGGACCATCCGCGGCAGATAATGACGATGCCCCGCGTGGCTGACGGGAACATTCTTGTCAACAGCGGGTGGCCGCCAGGACCATCCGGCATTGCGTTTGCAACGCAGGCGCGGCCATAATCATTGAGGGTTTGGGGACATCATGCTGCGGCTGCAATCGGCACTCGGCATTTTCGCATTGCTGCTGCTCGCCTATGCGCTGGCGGAGAATCGCCGCGCCGTCTCGCTGCGGCAGGCCGCGATCGGCCTCGTCGTGACCTTCGTCACCGCGCTCGTGCTGTTGAAGCTGCCCGTCGTCGCGCACGCTTTCGGCGCCATCAACGATGCGGTCGGCGCGATCTCGGCGGCCTCGCGCGCCGGCTCCGCCTTCGTGTTCGGCTATGTCGGCGGCGGCACCCTGCCCTTTGACCTCAAGGTGCCGGGCGCCGATTTCATCCTCGCCTTCCAGGCGCTGCCGATCGTGCTGGTGATGAGCGCGCTGACGACGCTGCTGTTCTATTGGCGGGTGCTGCCGCCAATCGTGCGCGGCATGGCCTGGCTGCTCGAACGCACGCTCGGCGTCGGCGGTGCGGTAGGCCTGTCGACCGCCGCCAACATCTTCCTCGGCATGGTCGAGGCGCCGCTGTTCGTGCGGCCATACCTGGCGCAGATGACGCGCAGCGAATTGTTTCTGGTGATGACCGGCGGCATGGCCGGCATCGCCGGGACGGTGCTGGTGCTCTATGCGACGCTGCTGGCGCCGCTGATTCCCGACGCGGCCGCGCATTTCGTCATCGCCTCGGTGCTGGGCGCGCCCGCCGCGATCCTCGTCAGCCTGATCATGGTGCCCGAGACGACTGACAGGCGCACCGGCGGCGCGCTGGAGGATCCTGACATGGACGTCGCCAGCACGATGGATGCAATCGTGAAGGGCACCACCGCCGGCCTCGAGCTGCTGCTCAACATCGTCGCGATGCTGCTGGTGCTGGTGGCGCTGGTCCATCTCGTCAACGCCGCGCTCGGATTGCTGCCTGATATCGGCGGCGCCGCGATCTCGTTGCAGCGCCTGCTGGGCCTCGTGATGGCGCCGGTGTGCTGGCTGATGGGGCTGCCCTGGGACCAGGCGATCACCGCCGGCAGCCTGATGGGCACCAAAACCGTGCTCAACGAATTGATCGCCTATGTCGATCTGTCGAAACTGCCGCCCGATGCGCTCGATCCGCGCTCGCGTCTGATCATGCTCTACGCAATGTGCGGCTTCGCCAATTTCGCCAGCCTCGGCATCATGATCGGCGGGCTCGGCGTGATGGCGCCGGATCGGCGCGAGGAGATCAATGCGCTCGGACTGAAGTCGATCGTATCGGGGACGCTGACGACGTGTTTGATGGGCGCGGTGGTGGGGGTGTTGGCGTAGACATCTCCGCGGTCATTGCGAGCGAAGCGAAGCAATCCAGAATGCATCTGCGGAAGCAGTCTGGATTGCTTCGTCGCAAGAGCTCCTCGCAATGACGGCGGAGAGAGTCTACGCCTCAACCACACAATTTGTGCTTCTGCAGGATGCGACGCACGTCGGCCATCTTGGCGCCGCACGGCTCGGCCGCCATGGCTTTCGCCTCGCTGGTCCGTCCCTGCACCAACAGCAACACCGCCATCAAGCCCTGCGCCCCGGAGCGCACCGGTCCGCCCGCTACATCCGAGGTCGCGAGCGACATGGCGGCCCGCACTTCCGCTTCGGCGGCACTGAGATTCTCCTGCTCCAGGAAGTAGACCGCACGGAAAAAATGAGCCCGTGGGTCTTTCGGGTAGCGCGTGACCAGATCGAAGGACCGGTCAGCCACCTTGGCACCCTTGTCCGGGTATTCCGAAATCCGGACATACTGCCTGGCCTCGGCCATGTAGGACGCATAATGAGCAGCGGCAAAGCCGGCGCAGATCAGAGATCCGACGCATCCTGCGAGCAACGTCATGCTCGCGCTCCGCGGCAGGCTGTCATAGGAACAGAACAGGAGCCACGGCATGATGGCAAGCGCGCCGCCGGCCAGCGCACCACCTGCATGGGCAAAATAGTCGACATTGCCGGAGGCGCCGAAGGCAAGCGGCAGCAGCGCGGGAACCCCGAAGAAGAGCGACGTCTTCAGTCTCGATATCGTCTGATCGGCGTCCGCTTCGGGATCGAAGCTCGAGACGAACAGCGCGGCGATGAGGCCGGTAATGGCGCCGGACGCACCGACGCCTGGCTGGCCGGGCGCATTGCCGAGGAGCGACCCGGCCTCGCCGACCAGTGCACTGGCAACAAAGATCAGCGCAAACCAGCCACGGCCGATCAGAGGCTCCAGCCTGACGCCGACGATGAACAGCGCAATGCAGTTGCCGATGAGGTGCCAATCGCTGCCGTGCAGAAGCGGCGCGAGGCCAATTCGCCACCACTCTCCCCTTCCAACAACCAGATCGTAGCTGGTCGCGCCATAAGCGATCAGCGAGCGGACATCGACCGAGCCGTCCCGCGCAACGTCGATGGCCAGACTGCGTTGCAGGGCGAAGACCAGCAGCAGACCGAAAATCAGGCCAATGGTGAGGAAGGGGATGTCGGCCAGCAGCTTGTTATCGGCAAAGAGCGTCCCCTCACTGGGCAAGGGCTGAGGAGCGATCGGCGCGGCCAGGGGTTGAAGCGATGCGCGTTGAAACGGTCCACTTGGTGGTGGCGCCACGACGCCGCGTCGGCCAAAGGTGTTGGTCGCCATGAAAGCATGTCCTGCATGTTCACAGCCCTGAGTTGACGCGAGGAATATTTTCGACTGGTTAGCGCCCGCCCGCGGGGCGGCTGAAACCACCCGATGGGTAACTTCCCGGTTTCGCGGATCGGTCGCTTTTTAGAGATCGTGTCGGGGACGCTGACGACGTGTCTGATGGGGGTGTTGAGCTAGACTCTCTCTGCTCGTCATTCCGGGGCGCCGCGAAAGCGGCGAGCCCGGAATCCATTTCACCTCGCGTTACGCCGCCCGATGGATTCCGGGCTCGCGCTTCGCGCGCCCCGGAATGACGGCTGAGAGAGGGTGCCTACGCCTTCAGCTCCACGGTCTTGAATTCTGCTGGCAAAATCACCTCCAGCAGCTCCACGTCGTCCGAATAATCCAGGATCATGTGCTTGATCTTCGGCGGCTGGGTCCAGGCGCTGCCTTCCTTCATCAGGGTCTCGCCCTGCCCGTCCATGTAGGTCTTCACCCAGCCCTTGAGCACGTAGACCATCTGGAATTCGACGTCGTGGAAGTGCAGTTTCGAGACTTCATCCGGATTGCAGGGGCCTTGCAGGCGGATCACATGCGCCTGCGCGAGACCGTGGGTCGCATCTGCAATGCCGAGGTCGCGGTATTTGGCGTAGGCGCGCAGGCCGTCGGCTTTAAAATCTTCCTCGCGGTGGTGGCTGATGGCGATGCGCTGCTTGGGACGAGCAGGCTTTTTCGGAGCGGCCGGGCGCGCTTTCACCTTCACTGCCTTGCGGGCTGTGGATCGCGCCGCGGCTTTGGTGCCGCTCCGCTTCTTCACCGCGGCTTGCGTTGCGCTGCGCGATTTCACCTTCTTGGCCATGGGCCGCCTCCCTGTTGTTATAGCGAGAGGCTAGCACAGAACGAAGGTCCGTAGGATGGGTAGAGCTCTTGCGAAACCCATCATCTCACGGCGGCCAAGGCGATGGGTTTCGCTTCGCTCTACCCATCCTACACGCGAGCACAGAACGAGATGCCGTAGGGTGGGCAAAGCGGAGCGTGCCCACCAATGTCAGTTGCGATCGGAGAGAGATGGTGGGCACGGCGCTTACGCGCCCTTGCCCACCCTACGAGACCGGTGCTCGCCTCAATGCAGCCGGAACACGCCGTCCACGGCGCGCAGCTCGGCGGGCTTGATCAGCTTGGAATGGGCGACCGTGACCGAATGCAGCGGGCCGTCGAGCTTCTCCTGCCAGAAGGCCAGGAAGTCGGTCAGGGCCGGGAATTTCGGAAACATGTCGTAGTTCTGCCAGACATAGGTCTGGAGTAGCGACGGGTGATCCGGCATCCGGTAGAGAATTTGTGCCGTCGTCAGCCCGTAACCCAGCATCTGTTTCCGGAAATCCTCGGAAACGCCCCCAACGCGCAGTCCCATGCCAAACCTCCTTTGCAGGAGCGCATTCGGGGAGTGGCTTGATCGGTGCCCCGGGAGCCACCCGGAAACGATGCGCTCACATGAGAGAAATGTGACGCAAACTGACAATCCATCTCAAGCCCAAAAGTTTAACAAGCTGTTGAAATTCAAAGCGTTAGCAGCAGATGCGGCCCCGTGCTAATACGGTCCGCCAAGGAGCCTCCAAGAGGCCACTAAGCCGGTTAACGATGGTAAAGAATTTCTGGCAATCCGCGCTTTCGAGTGCTGATTTTTCTGCTAGAAGCCCTTGCCCCCGCAAAATTCCTGTCCTATTTCAGCCTCGCCCGTGCTAGCACTCGCGGGCAACGATTGCTAACAATCTCAAAATCCTCAACTCGTGCAAATGTTTAGGAGGACTGCATGAAATTCCGTCCGCTTCACGACCGCGTCGTGGTCAAGCGCATCGACGCAGAAGAGAAGACCGCTGGCGGCATCATCATTCCCGACACTGCCAAGGAAAAGCCCTCCCAGGGCGAAGTCGTCGCCGTTGGCCCCGGTGGCCGCGACGAAGCCGGCAAGCTGATCCCGATCGACCTGAAGGTCGGCGACCGCGTGCTGTTCGGCAAGTGGTCCGGCACCGAAGTCAAGATCGACGGCGAAGACCTGCTGATCATGAAGGAAAGCGACATCATGGGCGTCCTCGACGTCCCCGCTTCCAAGAAGAAGGCGGCCTAACAGCCCCTCTCTCCCACCAGTCAACATCCTCAAGGAAAATTCCAGATGGCAGCCAAAGAAGTCAAATTCTCGGTTGAAGCGCGCGACAAGATGCTGCGCGGCGTCGACGTCCTCGCCAACGCGGTGAAGGTCACGCTCGGTCCGAAGGGCCGCAACGTCGTGCTCGACAAGTCGTTCGGCGCTCCCCGCATCACCAAGGACGGCGTCACCGTCGCCAAGGAGATCGAGCTCGACGACAAGTTCGAGAACATGGGCGCCCAGATGGTGCGCGAAGTCGCCTCCAAGTCCGCTGACGCGGCCGGCGACGGCACCACCACCGCCACCGTGCTCGCCCAGGCGATCGTGAAGGAAGGCGCCAAGTCCGTTGCCGCCGGCATGAACCCGATGGACCTCAAGCGCGGTATCGACCTCGCGGTCGAAGCCGTCGTTGCGGACCTCCAGAAGAACTCCAAGAAGGTCACCTCCAACGAGGAGATCGCCCAGGTCGGCACCATCTCGGCCAACGGCGACCAGGAGATCGGCAAGTTCCTCTCCGACGCCATGAAGAAGGTCGGCAACGAGGGTGTCATCACCGTCGAGGAAGCCAAGTCGCTCGAGACCGAACTCGACGTCGTCGAGGGCATGCAGTTCGACCGCGGCTACATCTCGCCCTACTTCGTCACCAACGCCGACAAGATGCGCGTTGAGATGGACGACGCCTACATCCTCATCAACGAGAAGAAGCTCTCCTCGCTGAACGAGCTGCTGCCGCTGCTCGAGGCCGTGGTGCAGACCGGCAAGCCGCTGGTCATCGTCGCCGAGGACGTCGAGGGTGAAGCGCTCGCGACCCTGGTCGTGAACCGCCTCCGTGGCGGCCTGAAGGTCGCGGCCGTCAAGGCTCCGGGCTTCGGCGATCGCCGCAAGGCCATGCTGCAGGACATCGCGATCCTGACCGGCGGCCAGGCGATCTCGGAAGATCTCGGCATCAAGCTCGAGAACGTGACGCTCAACATGCTCGGTCGCGCCAAGAAGGTGATGATCGACAAGGAGAACACCACGATCGTCAACGGCGCCGGCAAGAAGGCCGACATCGAGGCGCGCGTGGCCCAGATCAAGGCGCAGATCGAGGAGACCACCTCGGACTACGACCGTGAGAAGCTCCAGGAGCGTCTTGCCAAGCTCGCGGGCGGCGTCGCGGTGATCCGCGTCGGCGGCGCGACCGAGGTCGAGGTGAAGGAGCGCAAGGATCGCGTTGATGACGCGATGCATGCGACCCGTGCGGCTGTCGAGGAAGGCATCGTTCCGGGCGGCGGCGTCGCCCTGCTCCGTGCTTCCGAGCAGCTCAAGGGCCTGCGCACCAAGAACGACGACCAGAAGACCGGCGTCGAGATCGTGCGCAAGGCGCTGTCGGCTCCCGCTCGCCAGATCGCGATCAACGCCGGTGAAGACGGCTCGGTGATCGTCGGCAAGATCCTGGAGAACAAGGCCTACAATTACGGCTTCGACTCCCAGACCGGCGAGTATGCCGACCTCGTCAAGAAGGGCATCATCGACCCGACCAAGGTGGTCCGTACCGCGATCCAGAACGCTGCCTCGGTTGCCGCGCTCCTGATCACCACGGAAGCCATGGTCGCCGAGCTGCCCAAGAAGGGCGGCGCCGGTCCGGCGATGCCCCCGGGCGGCGGCATGGGCGGCATGGACTTCTAAGGTCCAACGACCTCAAGGACTACGAAACCCCGGCAGCGATGCCGGGGTTTTTGTTTTCTCTCCTCGTCATTCCGGGGCGCGCCCACTTAGGCGCGAGCCCGGAATCCATAACCACGAACGCTAGTTGGCGATCCCCGGATAGAGATCATCCCAGTTCGGATTCTGTTCCTCGATCAGCCGCGTCTTCCAGTCGCGCCGCACTTCTTGAGCTCCTTCTCGCGGGCGATGGCCGTGGCGGCATCGTCGTAGATCTCGAACAAGACGAGCTTGTCGACGCCGTACTTCGTCGTGAAGCCGGGGACGACCTTCGTCTTATGCTCGTACACACGGCGCACGAGATCACTGGTCATGCCGATGTAGAGCGTGCCGTGCTTCTTGCTTGCGAGGATGTAGACATAGTACGCCACAATATCCGCCTGTGGTTATGGATTCCGGGCTCGCGCCCAAGAGGGCGCGCCCCGGAATGACAGGAAGCCTCACCACACCTTGCCGAGCCGCTCCATGTGCGGCTCGCCGTTTTGGTCGAGCGACCAGAAGATCCGCGTCACCTTGCCGACGAGATTGTCCAAGGGGATGAAGCCCATCGCTGCCATGCGGCTGTCGGTGGAGTTGTCTCTGTTATCACCGAGCACGAAGAAATGGCCCGGCGGCACCGTGAAGACGTTGGTGTTGTCGAGATAGCCGTTGTCGATGCAGTCATAGGTGATGTAGCTCGCGCCGTTCGGCAGTGTCTCGCGCCAGCGCCTGACTTTTGCGGTATCGTCGGTCCCGCAGGCCGAGCCGGCGACAGTCTCCTTCAGGGCGACGCGCGTCACCGCACGGTCATTGAGAAAGAGTTGCCCTCCCCGCATCTGGATGCGGTCGCCGGGCAAGCCGATCACGCGCTTGACGTAGTCGACCGAGGTGTCCTTCGGCGTGCGGAACACGACGACATCACCATAATCAGGGTCGGCGGCGCGGAAACGGCCCGAGATCCATGACGGCGCAAACGGGAAGGAATAGCGGCCATAACCATAGGCATATTTCGCGGCGAAGACGTAGTCGCCGACCACCAGCGTCGGCATCATCGAGCCCGAGGGGATGTTGAACGGCTGGTACAGGAAGAAGCGAAACAGGAACGGCGGCGACCACAGCACCGGGATCAGCAGGATCAGGACGACGATCGCCTTCCATTCCCCGGATTTGGCCGAGGGTCGGATGGTTTGCTCGAGAGTGGTCATGCGCCCTTCCTGGTCGAGACTGCCGACGTTGCGAGCTTACGCAACCTTCGCGCGCACGCAATCCCCGCTCGGTATCTTGGTCGCAGCGGCGCGCTCGCGCGTTCATCGCCGGCGTTGACGACGGAGATGTGAAGGGCCGCCCGTGGGCGGCCCTTCTCGATTGTCACGCGCTCTCGGGCGCCTTCAGGCGCACGAGCCGGGTCAGGAGGGCATCGAGGCCCTCGCCGCTTCCGGCGTGGAGGTCGATGCGGCCGACCTTCTCGACCAGCCGCTCCAGCGACTCCAGCTCCTTGAGCCGAAGCAGCAGGGGGTTCTCCTCCATCAGGCGGGCGGTGTTCAGAAGCGACCGCGTTGCCGCCGTCTCCTCCTGCCGGCGGATCAGGTTCGCCTTGGCGACCCGCTCCGCCTCCACCACCTTGTTCACCAGCTCCCGGATCTCGCCGGGCAGGATCACGTCCTTGACGCCGAGCTCGGTGACTTCGACACCGGACTCTGCGACGCGTGCACGCACATAGTCGCGTAGCTCCGCATCCAGCGCCGCCTTCGCAGACAGCACCTCGTCCAGCGTCCGGCTCGCCACCGCCTCGCGGATCGCGAACTGCACCAGGCGGTACAGCCACGCATCCACGTCGGGCACGGTCGCAACCGTGCGCTCGGGATCGACCACCTTACGGAACGCCGTCAGCGTCACCCGCAGCGCGATGCGATCCTTGGTCAGCATCTCCTGCGCGGTGATCTCGACCGATTGGGGCCGAAGGTCGAGGCGCTTCACCTCGATCTTGCGGCCGACGGTCCAGAAGGCGTGCCGGCCGGGCGCGAGCCGCTCGGTGAGCCGGCCCTCGACATAGAGCAGGCCCGCCTCGTGGTTCTCGACCACCGTCTCCGACGTCACGGTCGAGCGGTTACGCTCGATCATGGTCAGATGCCGTGCGCCAACCCTGACATCGCTCGACACGTCGATGCGCTCGACATCGACGCGGGTTGCGACCTTCCAGTAGACGCGCACCTGCCAGGGCGTCATCAGATGCACGGGCCGGCCGTCGAGGCTGACGATGGCGATCTCGTCCGCCCTGGTCTCGACCGCCTCGAACAGCTCGGCGGCAAGATCAGGCCGCGCGGCCTTCAGCACCGCGTAGCGATCCGCAGGGAATTCGCTGCGAACCACGTCGAGCACCTCGGCCTTCAGCTCGTGCCAGGGATCGAACAGGCGGTGCTTGCCGGGCGCGAGCACGCGCACGAGCCGCCCGTTGCGCGTCAGCAACGCACGCTCGCCATCCTTCACCGTCACGTTCAGCGTCAGCAAGTGCCAGCTCTTGTTCAAAGTCATGACACGCCTCCTTCGTTTGCGCCCGGCCGGATGCCGGACGACAGTTTCGTTTGCAAAGGACGTGAGGACGCGGACGACGCTTCCCGTGACATCGGCGGGCCGGGGCTTGAGCTTGCGTGACGACGGGCGCACGCGCGCGATCGCGCGACGCGTGTCGCGCGGTCTTGCGGAGCCACCCGGCATCAACGCAAGCGGTATCGACCCGCGGCGCAAAGCCGGTCTCACAGTGTCAGGTTCGGACGGAAAGCCTAGCGGCAAAACGGCCGGACCGCGACTGAAGCGCGCGTCCGGTCCTCGTCAGAGGTATCAGCTTTTCAGGCTGAAACGGAGCGCTGGAGCGGGATTCGAACCCGCGTCACGATGATTAGCAGTCATCTGCTCTACCAACTGAGCTATCCCTTGGTGCAAGAGACCGGAATCGAACCGATGCCTTCGGGTTTCACCCCGACGCTCTCCATGAGCTACGTCCTGCGTTTCTCCTTCATTCGGCGGAACACGACACCGGAGACCGGCCCGCGCCAGTCGGGATCTCAGAGAGCCCGAACCCATGGCCTAGCGAAGGACCGCGCTAATAGACGAAGCACGTTCGGGTTGCAAGGGGATGGTGCGAGATTTTTCCAGTTTGTCATTCCGGGGCGCGGCGAAGCCGCGAGCTACGGTGCGCAATTGCGCACCTGAGAATCCATAACCACAGGCCTTAATTGGAGATACCGCTGTAGAGGTCATCCCAGTTCGGATTCTGTTCATCGATCAATCGTGTCTTCCAATCGCGCCGCCATTTCTTGAGCTCTTTCTCTCGAGCGATTGCACTTAGGGGGTCATCGAAAGTCTCAAACAGAACCAGCTTGTCGACCCCGTATCGTTTCGTGAACCCAGGGACGACCTTTGTCTTGTGCTCGTAGACGCGTCGAACGAGGTCGCTCGTTACGCCAATGTACAGCGTGCCGTATTTCTTACTTGCCAGGATGTAGACGTAGTACGCCATTGCATCCGCCTGTGGTTATGGATTCCGGGCTCGGCGCTTCGCGCCGCCCCGGAATGACGACCGGATGTTAGGATCGAGCGAAATTCGGATCAATCAAAAGATGCACAGTGCGAAGCGACGTCAACTCCGCGACGTGTCCTGGAAGCACGCCCTCACCCAGTCGATGGTGACGCGTGTCGCGGCGTCGCGCTTGAGATGATTTTGCACGAGCAGCCAGACGTCGCGCCGCTTCGGCAGCAGCGTGGCGCGCAGGCGGCGATCGCCGAGCAGATCCGCGCAAACATACTCCGGCAGCACGCCGGCGGCCTGATGGGCACGGATCAGGTTGCGGATGACGCGAACGTTGTCGGTGACGCAGCGCGCGCGGGCTTTCCTGGTGCGCAGGAATTGCATCTCGGGAATGGCGCCGAGCTCGTCCGGATAGGCGCACAGCATCGGCTCGCCCTCGGTCGCGACGGGCTCGAAATAATAGAGCTTGATGTCGCCGAGCTTCGAGATCGCGAAGTCGCCCTTGTCGGGTTTGCGCAGGCGGATGGCGAGATCGGCCTCCCAGCGCGAGAACTTGACGTTCTCGCTCGAGGTGAGGAATTGCAGCGTCAGGCCGGGATGGGCGCGCAGGAAATCGCTCGCGCGCGGCGACAGCACCTCCTCGGCGACCGTGTTGGTGGAGGCGATGCGCAGGCGCCCCACCGGACCTTCCAGGCTCTCGCTGAGGCGGCCGATCTCGGCGGCATGCGCGGCCATCGCCTCGACATGCGCCAGCACCGCCTCGCAACTGCGCGTCGGCCTGCGGACGCCGTCGGCGGCCTCGAACAGACGCAAGCCGAGCGCACGCTCGATGCGCGACAGCCTGCGCCCGACCGTGGTCTCGTCGATGCGCAGCCGCGCGCTGGCGCCGGCATAAGTGCCTTCGTCCCTGACGGCGGCGATGATGCGAAGATCGTCCCAGTTCATGGCACAAGGCTATATCGCTCCGCGGCCGCCTGCAATATCGCAGCCACCCGCTGCAATATCCCTGCATATCGGCAGGCATTGGCGGAGCTATGTTTCTGTCAGCATTTCGCTCCGGAGATTTCAGAGATCATGACGACCGCAAAGACCCTGCTGCAGCTCGCCGGCGCCGACCTCAACCCGCCACGTCTTGGCGAAGCCGCGCTGGTGCTGATCGACATCCAGAACGAATATCTCGCGGGCCCCCTCGCTTTGCCCGACGCCAAGCCCGCGATCGCGCAGGCAGCCGCCCTGCTGGCACGCGCACGCGAGGCCGGCTCCGCCATCATCCACATCGCCCATCGCGGCAAGGCGGGCAGCCTGTTCGACCGTAGCGCCGAACGCGGCGCCATCGTCGCCGAGCTGAGCCCCGGTGCCGGCGAGCTGGTGATCGAGAAGGAACTGCCGAACGCGTTTGCCGGCACTGATCTGCAGGCGCGCCTTGCCGCAACCGAGAGGAAGAACATCGTGCTGGCCGGCTTCATGACGCATATGTGCGTCTCCTCCACCGCCCGTGCCGCGCTCGACCTCGGCTTTCGCACCACGATCGACGCCGACGCTTGCGCCACGCGCGACCTGCCCGACGGCCTCGGCGGCACGCTGAACGCCCGGACCATCCACGAGGTCGCGCTCGCCGAGCTATCCGACCGCTTCGCGATCATCGCGCGCGGCGATGCGCTGAGGTAACGGAGCAACGCGATGCTGCAACTCTATTTCTCGCCGCTGGCATGCTCGCTTGCGAGCCGGATCGCGCTGATGGAAGCTGGCCTCGAGGCGCGCTATCACCTGGTTCGGCTCCGGACCAAGAAGGTCGTTGACGACGACGGCGATTTTCACGGGATTTCGCCGAAGGGCGCGGTGCCGGTGCTGGTGCTGGACAACGGCGAGCGGCTGACCGAGAGCGCGGCGGTGCTGCAATACATCGCCGATCTGAAACCGGAGGCGGGTCTTGCGCCCCGCTCCGGTGAGCCCGACCGCTACCGCCTGCAGGAATGGCTGAGCTTCACCGGCTCCGAAATCCACAAGGCGTTCCTGTTTCCGACCTTCTGGTACCAGGACGACGGCTCGCTGGCGAAGCCGCGGGCAAGGATCGTGCAGACGTTGCAGGTGCCGTCAGCGCATCTCGCCGACCGCGAATTCCTCGTTGGCGACCGCTTCACCATCGCCGATGCCCACCTCGCCTGGGCCTTGCTGCTGCTCCGGCCCGCCGGAGTCGACATCGCGCAATGGCCGTCGTTGTCGGCCTATCTCGCGCGCATGCAGGCGCGGCCGGCGGTGAAAGAGGCGATCGCCATCGAGATGGCGCTGCGCAAGACGATGACGGCTTGAAGGTCCTAACGCGGCCCTTCGGGTCCGGATCAGGCTTTAGTCGACTCGCGCCAGCACCGCGAGCTTGCGGATGCCCTTGTTGCGATAGGCGTCGAGGAACGCGTAATAGTCCTTGAACGACACGCAGCCGTTGGAATCGCCGTTCGGCCCGAGCATGAAGGTGTGCGCGAGCAGGCCGTCGCGGCCGTAGATCGCGCTCTCGCCACCGATCGGGGTCAGGCGCAGCGCCGGCACGCCGTGGAACAGCGCCTCGCGCGGCTTCAGCGTGTAGATGTGCGGCGGCGTCACGCCGCGCATGCGGACCTTCGAGGAGCGCGGATCGTCGAGGTTGGAGCCGAGGCCCGAATGCGCCTCGAGCTTGGTGCCGTCGGGCAGGTAAACCATCTTGGCGGTGATGTCGTAGACAGCGGTGTCGCGCTCATAGGGCGGCGCGCCGCCGAGCATCGGGTTCTGCTCCTTCGGCGCGATGGACGCGGTCACGCTGGCATCGGCGGAGGCATAGGCGAGCAGGCCGCCGGACGGCTCACGCTTGCCCCAGAGCTTGTCCACCATCGACTGGCGCGGGCCGGTGATCGACATCACCGCGGCCTTGGCGCGGTCGGCGAACGATTTGGGCTTGGCCTCGGGCGCCGGCACGATCTCCGCCGGATCAGCCGAAGCCAGCTGCATCTGCGCATCCGGTGCGCGCTTGCCCTTCGCGGCATCCACGGTTTTGGCCGGGGCCGCAGGCTTCAGCGCCTCGGCGACCTTCGCGATCACGCTCTGCTTCGGGGCCTCGGCAACCTTGGTCGCAGGCGCGGCGCTGGCCGCATTCGACTCCACGCCCTGCGTGGCAGCCGCGGCGAAGCGCTCGTTGAACATCTCGCGCGAGATCGGGGCTGCGACCTGCAAGCGATCGGGCAGCAGCGCAAAAGCTTCCTTGATGGCATCGCCCGCCTCGCGCAGCGCGACCTTGGGCGCGCGCTTGATCACGGGCTCGTCGTAACCGGCGCTGCCGACGGACGGGTAGACGCTGGCGGCGAAGATAGTGTTGTAGACGGTCCAGCCGGCAAGCACGACGCAGCCGATCACAGCCGCGCCAAGCACGTTTTGGGTGGTCATTTTCCGGGAAGGCTTCCGATGTGAATGCTTGCCAGGATTGTTGGACTTCCGTGCCGCGTTACTCTGCGCAGCGATACTCGTACTCATTCGCCTTGCGTCCAGGACGGTGTCACTCAGTCCCCCTTCGAAGTGCCGCTGGTCACGATCCGGGAACAGCATCTCGCAGGAGGTCGGAGCGTCATTAAGGCGACTTTTCGTTAAATGCAGATTAAGTTCGGGCAGATGTGGGGCAACTCGTTAACGCTGTGCCATTTCGAGAAAAAAGTCCGCAGAACTACGGACTTAGGCGCAACTGTTAACCATAATCCTCGGCCGGATCGGCACGGTCAGCGGACCTCTTCCGGCCGCCTCTCTAAACGCACCAACCAAGTCCTTTTCGTGGTCTTCAATACCCGGAAGATAGCGGGGAAGCGTTGCGCGAGGCTGGTGCGTGCTGCCTTCTCGCCCGGCCGAGTCAGCGGAACGGCAGCTCAGCACATCCCACATCGCGCACGGAGCGCTCACGCAACACGGCGCCCTGACTGAAAGTTGATCGTGCCGCACTGGAAAATACCGCGGCGAGAAAATAGCTGCGAGAGCGGCACTTTTCAGCAGCCTCTGCGTGTGATACGGTACCGTATCAACATCGCCTTGAACTGTGCCACGCACGCAAACGGAGGCTGGCATGAGAAGGTTTTCGCGCGCCGGGTTTTTCGCTCTGGCGTGGTCGTTTCTGTTGATTGGATCTGCGACTGCACAGCCTGCCGCCAATGCGGGCTGCACCGCATCGCCAGCGGCCGCCGGCACGCAACTCTGGCGCTGCGACAACGGCATCACCATCGTTGCGGAAAATGGCGCCAGATTTGAACTTAAGGACGCCAACCGCGACGGACATATTGACTCCGTGGAGTTGAGCAGCAAGGCGCTGCTGATCGAGGTGCCCAAGAAGCCCGGCGGCAACCCCTTCAAGGTGCTGACGCCGCAGGCGATCGCCGCCGTGCGCGGCACCAAATGGGCGGTCGATGTCGCCGAGGCCAAGACCTCCGTGTTCGTCGCCGACGGCCGTGTCGGCGTGAGCCGCAGGACTCGCGGGCGCGGCGTCGTATTGGGCCCCGGCGAAGGCGTCGACGTCGAGGCAACCGGTCCGCTGACCGTCAAGACATGGGGCCAGGCGCGCGTCGACGCGCTGATGGCGAGGCTCGGACAATAAGATTCGAAACGATAGGCCTGGATCAGTCACGGCCCGGCGAATGAGATTTGGACACTGGAAGATTGCAGAACGACCACAAAAACGATCGCATGAGTAGCCGACGCGTTCAGATCCTGGTGGCACTCGTTCTCACCGCGCTGTGGGGCGCGGGCATCTATGCCGCTCACGCCAACGGCCATTTGCAGTTTCTCGACCGGATCGAGGCAACGCTGACCGATCTGCGGACCCAGGTGCGCGGCGTGCAGCATGCGCCCGATCTCGTCACCATCGTCGCGATCGACGACACCGTGATCAAACGCGGCGGCAGCTATCCGCTGCCGCGCGCCGATCTCGCCCGCGTCGTCGACACCATCGTGCAGTTCAAGCCGAAGGTCATCGCGATCGACTTGCTGCTGGTCGACCGCAGCGCCGCGATCGGCGATGCCACGTTGGCGAACACGCTCGCCACCGGCCCCATGGTGCTCGCCGCCGCGGCGATCTTCCCGTCCGCCAGCGAGACCGTGGCGCCCGGCAGCGAAGGTCCCCTCGCCGTCCTGCCGCAGGCCGAGCGCTTCCTGTTGCCGCTGCCGGCGTTCGCCGACCATGCCGAGGTCGGCGTCGTCAACGTCGCAACGGGACAATCGGGCTCGCCGCTCTCGGTGCCGATGCTGTTCCGGACGCGCGACAAGGTCGAGCTGTCGTTCCCGCTGCGCGTGGCAACGCGCGCGCTCGACAAGCCGCTGACGATCGCGCCGGATCATCTCATGCTCGGCGACCGCGCGGTGCCGACCGACACCGACTTCGCGCTGCCGATCACCTATTACGGCCCGCGCCGCACCATCCGCACCGTCAGCGCGCAGAGCATCTTCGACGGCACGCTCGATCGCGCCGCGATAGAGAACCGTATCGTCGTGATCGGCGCCGCGGTCGCTGGCGGCGGCGACTTCTATCCGACGCCGTTCGATTCCCTGATGCCCGGCGTCGAGGTGGTCTCGACCGCGATCACGCATCTCGTCGCCGGCGATGGCATCGTGCGCGACCGCAAGGTGCACATCACCGACGCGCTCACCGCGATCCTGCTGCCGATGCTGTTGGTCGGCCTGCTCGCCTGGCGGCGCAGCGCGCTCGGCATCGTGGCGGCAGCTATCGTGATGATCGCCTGGGCCGGGCTCAACCTGTTCGCGTTCACGCACGGCATCTGGCTGAATGCCGCAACCACGCTCGCGGCCGCGGTGCCCCCGGTTGCGGTGTTTGCCGGCGTGCAGCTGTGGGCGGGCGGCCGCCGCACGCAATATCTTACGGCCAAGAGCCGGTCGCTGGCGCAACTGCAGGCACCCGCCGTGCAGGAGTGGCTGGCGCGCGATCCGAATTTCCTGTTGAAGCCGGTCCGGCAGGACGGTGCCGCCGTCTTTATCGATCTCTCCGGCTTCACGACATTGACCGAACGGATTGATCCGGACGAGCTCCAGGACGTTCTCGAGGCATTCCATGTGTTGATCGACAAGACTGCGATCGATTGTGGCGGCATGATCACCAGCTTTCTCGGCGACGGCGCAATGATCCTGTTCGGCCTGCCAAGCGCGATGCCGGACGACGCGGCGCGCGCGCTGAAATGTTCGATCGAGCTCTATCGCAGCGTCGATCGCTGGATCGCTTCGTTGCCGCCCGCAATCCGCGGTCAACTCGGTTTCAAGATCGGCGCGCATTGCGGCCCGATCGTCGCCTCCCGTCTCGGCGAAAGCCATCAGCACATCACGGCGAACGGCGACACCGTCAATGTCGCGAGCCGCCTGATGGAGGTCGCCGCCCAGAACTGCGCGCGGCTCGCGCTGACCGATACGCTGCTGGACGCGGCCGACTTCCAGGGCGCTCCCGAGGGCATTTTGTCCGGCCCCCTGCTCACCCCGATCCGCGGCCGCTCCGGCGTCGTGACGGTCTGGTTCTGGCGCGATCAGGGCGAGCCGGGCCAGCCGGCAACCAGGGCCGAGATGATCGACTAAAGTGCGATGAGATCAGGATGAATCGTCATCGCGCTTCAGATTATTGCGCGCGTCCGACGGATGCGCCTTGCGCGCCCTTGTCCTAGTCGAACTTCGCCGCCAGCTGCGTCAGCCAATCGGCTCGAGAACCAGCTTCTTGAGATAACCGGCCACGCTTTGCTCGGAAACGGCCTCGAAGCGCATGCTCCTGTCGGCCCAGCTTTTTCCCCATAGATGGATACCCGTCACACGGGGATCGCTCAACAGCTCGAAGCCGGCCCGGCTTTCGGAGGCGAACAGGTCCACTTCATGCCAGGCGATCGCATTGAAGGTTGTCGGTGGCAAGATCGACGACTGGAGTTCCTCGTCATCTGACAGAAGCAGATATTCGCTCAGCAGCAACGGCCCCACCGCGCCGTATTCGACGCGCTTCTCGCCGAAGAGGCGCCGTTGCGACAAGGCATACAGATTGGCCATGTGAAGCGAGCCCTTGGGCGCGCGCATCACGTCGCCGGCGCAAACATGGCCGTTCTCGACTCCCGACCATTGCGTGGAGAACACGTGCTCCCTGCCGAAATCCAGGGGCTTCACGAGGACGATGTCCGTGTCGAGCCACCACCCGCCGAACTCATGAAGAACGGCATAGCGGAAGATGTCGCTGAAATAGCGGATCTCGCTGTTCTTGACCGCGTGCTGGCAGATCGAAGCCGGCACGACGTTTCCGGCGTCGGCCACGATGACCCCGGGTGGCACAACCGCCTGCACGGCGGCCACGTCGTCATAGGTGTAGAGCTTGACCGGATGGCCCTGGCGGATCATCGACTGGAGCGAGAGACGCTGCATCTCGCCGAGCGGCCCCATCGACCAAAAGCAATGGATGGGATCGCGGGTCTCTCCCGGCGCCGATCGGCTCTGAAGATGCGCGTTGAACTTCTCTGTCAGGGCGTTCCAGCCGCTGCGCGGAGCAGAACGGCACTCCGCCAGGAACGGCAATTTCTGATACGCCCTCCCGATCAGGAAGCAGAGACTCGCCTGGTTGATATGCCCCGCCCTGTTCAAGGCGTGGCCGTAATTCTCCCAGATAGAGGGATCGACGGGATCGAGCTCCACCGCGCGCCGAAACGCCTCGAGCGCGGGCTCCTGCATCCCCTTGCCTTGCAGGGCCGTCCCGAACGTCGCGAGATAAGTCGCCTTCATCTCGTTCGTGAGAGCACGCCCGGCCCAGTGGATGGCGGCATCGTAATTTCCGTTGAGCAGCGACACACCGGCCATCAAGTGAAGCAGCCCAGCATGGTTTTCGTCTGCGGCGAGCCCTTCCCGGCAACGAGCCACGGCTTGCTCAAGCTCGCCCGATTTCAGATGCCGAAGGCAGATCTGGTAAACCTCATCCCGCGTCAGCGACGACGGCTGTCTCGAGATCTCGTCCGCCCTTGCGAGAGTGCCGTCGTGATAATTCATCAGGAACCTTTCGGATCAGGGGTCAGCAGGCAACAACCCGCCTCCCGAATCTTCGGGAAGCTCGCCGCCATTCAACTATCCCGCCTGTAGCTTGCACGAAGCTTGACACCGCCTTCGCCTCATCGCTCCGCCGCGTGGCGAATCAAAGGGGGCGCTGATATGGCAGCAAATAGCGACCGGCGCACCTTGTCCGGTCTTTCGATCTGGTCTTCGGTGGAGAGGACGGTCATTTGGCCACGAGCAATCAACTGGACGTCCATGTCGCGGCCTATCAAGGCAAGAACATCTACGATTTCGACAACGAAATTCTACTGACCTGGTATCCGAAACGGATTGCTCACGTCGTCAAGGATCCGCGTTCCGTTCTGGATCTGGGATTGGGGCATGGTTTTGCCACCGAGATTTTTTCGGACCGATGCGCGCGCCATGTCGTTCTTGAGGGCTCTCCCGCAGTCATCCAGAACTTCAAGCTGAAATTTCCGGACAACAGAAGCGAAGTCATCGAAACCTACTTCGAGGAGTTCGATACCAAGGAACGTTTCGACCTCATTGTCATGGGGTTCGTCCTCGAGCATGTCGACGACCCCCTTTTGATCTTGAAGCGCTTCAGAAAGTTCCTGACACCTACAGGCAAGCTTTTTGTCGCGGTCCCGAACGCCGAGGTCATGAACCGGAGGGTGGGACATCTAGCGGGGATGCTGCCCGATATGGAGGCTCTCTCGGAGAACGATCTCCTCCTCGGGCATCAGCGCTACTTTACGGTCAGCTCACTCACCAGGCTGGTGAGCGATGCCGGTTACAAAATCGAAAAACTGGAAGGTATATATCTAAAGCCCCTCGCGACCAGTCAGATCCTGTCGCTGAATCTCGCGGACAGCATCATTCAGGCCATGTGCGAGATCGGAATTGACTACCCGGAACTTTCCTCCGGGATGCTGGCTCAGCTCACTCCAGTCGATCCGCCGCGATCATGAGGGTCCTGCTCGTTGGGGGGACCTCTTCGCTGGCTCAGACGCTCATCCCGCTTCTGCGTGAACGGTACGAGCTGCTGACGGCGGGGCGCAAGGGCTGCGATGTCGAATTGGACTTGTGTTCGCGCGACATACAAATTCCTGACGGGATCGAGTGCGTCGTGAACGTGGCCGCGGCTTTCGGGAGCAAGGAACCGACCGACATCCTGCAAGCTACGGATGTCAACGTGCTTGGCGTGATGAAGCTCTGCCATGCCAGCTCGAAGGCAGGCGCAAAGCACCTTGTGCACATCTCCAGCATTTTTTCGGACCTCGACAGCGCGTCTCCCTTCTTCGGCGCCTACTCGCTCTCAAAAAGGCACTCAGAAGACGTCGCGCAGTTTTGCGGCCGGGAATTCCACTTGCCGGTCGCGGTCCTGAAGCCTTCCCAGATTTATGGTGTGGGACCAGGGTTTCGAAGGCATCAGCCGTTCCTGTACACCATCATGGACAAGGCCCAGGGCCATGAAGACATAAATCTGTTTGGCTCGAACGATCCTTTGCGGAACTTCATTCACGCACAGGACGTAGCCAGGATCATCTCGGCCGTCATTGCGACGAAGATTGAAGGCACCTACCCTTGCGTGCACCCCGACAATGTCACCTACTCGCAAATTGCGGCGGCGGCCATTTCCGCCTTCGCGAGCAAGAGCAAGGTCGCCTTCCTGAAAGACAAGCCTGACATCCCGAGCAATGGCTTTGCTTGTGACGAGACGCTGTTCCGACTGCTCGACTATTTTCCCCGCATCTCCATGGAGCAGGGAATGCGGATGGAAGTGGCTCATCGAAAGCAGGCGTCATGAGAACGATCTTGGTTTCCGGTGCCGCGGGAATCGTCGGCTACGGAATCTTGCGCTCCCTGAAACGATCGAACAGCCCGATGAAGCTCATCGGCACCTCGATCTATACCGACTCGGTGGCGCCGGGATTCTGCGACGTCTTTGAACGGGTGCCCAGGACGGATGTGCCTGATTACCTCGATTGGCTTCTCGCGCTGCTGCGCAAGCATCGCGTCGACGTGGCGATCCCCGGCATCGATGCAGACATGTACAAATGGGCGGACCGACTGGCCGAGATTGAATCGACCGGAACCAGGGTCGTCCTGAATTCACCCGACCTGATCGCCAGATGCTCCGACAAATGGGGGTTTTACCAGCACCAGCTCGAACTGAAGCTGCCCTATGCGATCCCGAGCCATCTGGAGATGGACTTCGATTTTCTCAAAGAGAAATGCGGCCTGCCGTTTCTGCTGAAACCTCGCCGGGGCTTTGGCTCCAAGGGACTCGTGGTGGTCGCAACTGCGGAGCAATTTGCCGGGATTGATCCCGCGACGAAGCCGACACTGATGGCCCAGCCTATCGTCGGACGCGATGACGAGGAATTCACGGTGTCCGCGTTTTGCGATGGCCGTGGGAGCTATTCGGCGATCATGGCGCTTCGACGAAAGCTCTCCAAGGACGGGTTCACGGAAAAGGCCGAGGTCGTCGATGAAGCCGAGTTTTCCGAAGCGGTTCGGGATCTATGTCAGGCGTTCTCTCCCGTCGGACCGACCAATTTCCAGTTTCGCAGGACCGACCACGGCCTGAAGCTGCTCGAGATCAATCCGAGGATCTCTTCGTCCACGTCGATACGCGCCGCCTTCGGATACAACGAAGCACTGATGGCGGTTGACATGGCCATCGAGAACCGGATGCCGGTCCAGCCGGACATCAAGCGCGGTCGAGCCGTCCGCTATACGGAGGATCATATCTTCTATGAAAATAGCGTTCATCTCTGACATCCATGGGAATTTCGAGGCGCTGACGGCGGTTCTCGCCGAGCTCGACCGCATGCGCGTCACCGAGATCTTCTGCGTCGGCGACGTGGTCGGATACTATTCCCAGGTGAACGAATGCTGCGACGAGCTGAAAAGGCGCGGCATCAAAAGCCTTCTTGGCAACCATGACTGGTATCTGGGCTTTGGGGGCTTTTGCATTCGGTCCAAGAGCGTCAACGAATGTTTGGTCTATCAGCGCAAGGTGATCACGCCCGAGAATCTGAACTGGCTACGGACGTTCCGGGTGCACATGCAAGTAGAGGACGCTCAAGTCGTACATGGCGGATGGTCGGACCCGATCGATGAATACATCAAGGAGCCCGACGAAGCCTATTTTGCGCGACTGTCCGGCAGCATTTTTGTAAGCGGCCATACCCACGTGCAAAGTGTCCATCACTTCGGCGGAAAGACCTATTGCAATCCCGGATCGGTCGGACAGCCGCGCGACGGCGATCCACGGGCGGCGTTCGCAACGTTCGACGGCAAGAGCTTCGAACTGCATCGGGTCGAGTACAACATGCCGAAGGTATTCGAGCTGATGGAAGCCGCAGGCTTCAATGACTACTACTACGGCGGACTGAAAACCGGCGCGAGAAATCTCAGGCGGCTTGCGGATTGATCTCCGCTTCGCGCCTTCGCCGAATCACGATGAAACTTCACATTCAATTGGCTTATGAGCGCAGACTATGACCTCAAACGATCCGCAAGATGCGCAGAACTTCACCTATGCCGCCATGGACGAAGTGGCTGCCTATAGCCGGCTGCAGGAACTGATGAAGACGTCGCCGATGCCTCCGCGTGAATTCCACGCGAACCTCGGCCTGTTCCTGAACCGCCCGTCGCTGGCGCGCATCCTCTTCATGCATGATCTCTATTCGAAGGCCCTGCATACGCATGGCGTCATCATGGAGTTCGGCGTGCGCTGGGGGCAGAACATGGCGCTGTTCACGACGATGCGCCACATCTACGAACCCTACAACATGAGCCGCAAGGTCGTCGGCTTCGACACGTTCGAGGGTTTCCCGTCAGTCGCACCGCAAGACGGCGATTTCGACGGCTTGAAAGTCGGTGGGCTCAACGTCACACCGAATTACGAGGACGTGCTTACAGACATCCTGTCGGCGCAGGAAAAGCTCGCGCCACGTAATCACCTTCGCAAGTTCGAGCTGGTCAAGGGCGATGTGACCGAAACTCTTCCTCGCTATCTGGAAAAGCATCCCGAGACGATCATCGCGCTGGCGTATTTCGACCTCGATCTCTACGAGCCGACGAAAAAATGCCTCGAGCTCATTCGCCCTTATCTGGCGAAGAACAGCGTCGTCGGGTTTGATGAGCTGGTGCTGGCCGAAAATCCCGGAGAAACCCTGGCATTGCGCGAGGCATGGGGCACCCAAGGGTATCGCGTCTGCCGCAGCACGATCTCACCGCAGCAGAGTTACGTCGTGTTCGAGTAACTCGCCGGTTTTGATGCGGGATGCAGCGTGGCTGGTGCGCGAAGCCGCCAGCCGTCGAGACAAGCGTGCCACAATCGCCTGATCCCGCCGGCGCGGGATCAGGCGTCATTTTCCACGACCGGAAACCGAATTCGCAAGCTGAGTGCGGCTACGTCCCCTCAACCAGGTCGTAGTTCTCGGCGATGACCTCGCCGAGCTTCGAAACCGAGTTGAACATCAGCAGGTCCACGATCGAAAGATATGGCACGTGGGGCTGACCGAACTGCTCATAGGGAAACGGCCTGGCTCGAAGCGCCCTGAATTCGATTCCGCGCGCGCTGAAAGCAGCGGATTCGTAGAGTTCCAGGCCGCCGATCGCGTTGATATACCTTTTCGTACCTTCCGCCTCGCACAAGGCCAGCACCTTGTCCTGAAACTTGAGCGAATGGTCGATGGGCACCTCAGACGAGATCTTGAAGGTGGTTTTCAGGCCCAGATGGTCACTGGTCATCCGCAACGAATTGAAGAGGTACTGGAATAGATTGGTGTCTTCGAAGTTGACGATCTTTTCCAGAAGCGGAAAGGTCTCCTCGAAGAACGGCGCGGTCCGATAGGCCCCTCGCCACCGGTTCAGCAGTTTCGTACGGTCAAAGTCAGCCGCCAGCTCCCTGTCGCGAATGTCCAGGGCATCCGAATCCTTCTTCAACGGAAGCGAGAACATCGCGTCCGTTCCGTTGAGCAGCATCCGGTTGCGGTTGATCCACCCCTTCTTCACATATTTGATGTTGTCGTAGACGATGAAGAGATCGACTGCCGAAATCAGCTGATAGTAGCCGATGTAGGGCAGAAAGTACGGCTGCATGATCGCGAGATTCATCGGGTGTGACGCCCTGCTACTGTGAAGACATTCATTCGCAAATTTCGCTCACGACGGATCGACCCATACCGGCGTGAGTCGACCGGCGAAGCACTCGGCCGGTCGCGGCACATGATCTCGGGCGGTGACGAACGGCTCTCAATTTGCCTTCGTCAGCTCCTCACGCCCATCAGGCTCGGCTGCGCCAAGCCCCAGGCGCGTGCATCTTGCGTGAAGGTCGTCGAAGTGGCGTTATCATTGCGCGGCACTACAAGCGGCGCGAAGCAAACATACGCTTTGATGAAGCGATAGATGCTGTTCCCCATCCCATCCAGGCCAATCGTTGGCAGCACGCGGTCGCCGAGTGCCTCGACTTTGACCGGCCGATTGTCCATCGGATAACAAAACTCCAGGAGCTTCCTCGCTCCCGCAGGGGATATCAACGACCCGGCTGGACCGAAACAGCAATTGAGCCGGAGCGCCGCGACCTGGGAATTCGCTCTCTGGAAAGCGGCATCGGTCTGGTCATCCGGGCGCTGAGGGCTGAAGCTCATCATCGACTTCATGCCTGGCGCCAGCTCGAGATCGAGTATGGAGTCCGTATTGTAGCCGAGGACCAGAAGATCCCAGTTTTCAAGGGACGGAAGAAGCATCGCCAAGCGTGCGCTGATGTCGTGGCGGATGGTACAATCGTCCTCAAAGACAAGGGCTGGCTGATCCTGCTTCGCGATCCAATTCAGGATCCGCCATAGCGAAGCGGCGCCGCCAACGGCTCCCCTGGTGAACACCGATCCGGGGGCGACAAGCCGCATCGCCATCGCCTCCTGGTCGGTCAGCTCCAGCCCATTGGTCGCAGAGAAGCGCTCGAAAGCGATTCCGCAACCTGCGTTCCGCTCCAGAAAGCGTTGATACTTTTCCGGACAGCGATCGAGATTGATGACGAAGTTCTTCATATGCGAAAGCACCGGTGGCGAATGAATAGCGGTGATGCTTACTCAAATATGATTCGCCACAGTTACGGCTAGCCCAAATACGCGTGTCAATCGCGGACCTCCGCTGCACAGGAATGCTCCACGCAAGTTTCGGTCTATATCGATAACCAGTCACAGACCGTATCGATGATCAGGACTCGAGATGACTGCCGCAGTCCCCCTTGACTCTCTAACGCCGCTGGCCAGGAGCCCGCTCCATATCGTGCGTCCAAGGTTTCCAAGAACAGAGCAGTTCCTGGACGCTTTCGAGAAAGCGCTGGAGACCGGCCAGGTCACGAACAATTCGCGCTGGGTCGTCGAATTCGAAACGCGCCTGAGCGAGTATCTCGGCGTTCCGACCCTGGTTTTCTGCAACGGCCAGATCGGGATGATGGCCATGCTGAGGGCCGCGGGAATCACCGGCGGCGAAGTGATCGTGCCGGCATTCACGTTCAGCGCCACTCCGCATGCCGTCAAATGGGTCGGCGCCGAGCCTGTATTCGCGGACATTCTCGATGACATGACCATGCGCCTCGACCCTCATGATGTGGAGCGCCGGATCACGGACCGGACGGTCGCCATCCTTGCGGTCGACGCGTATGGGGTCGCCAGCGATTACGCCTCACTTGCTCGCCTGGCCGAGCGCTACAAGCTGAAATTTCTCGTCGACAGCGCTCCCTCCTTCGGCACGCGCGTCAATGGGCAGCTGGTGGGAGGGTGCGCAGATGCGCAGATGTTCAGTTTCCACGCCACCAAGGCTTTCGCGACGATGGAAGGCGGGTGTGTCTGCACTCACGACACGGAGTTGCTCGCGCGCGTCAAGGCAATCCGCAACTTCGGGCAAGTCGAGGGCGCCGACTGCCACGAGCCGGGCTTGAACGGCAAGATGCTGGAGATTTCGGCCATCATCGGCCTCGAGCAACTCAAGACGTTCGAGCAGTCCATTGCGACGCGCCGCCTCGCTGTCGAGCGCATGCGGATCGGCCTTTCCAGAATTCCCGGCTTGCTCGTGGGGCAAGAGCCAGCAGGCGTGCAGACGAACTGGCTGTACCTGCCGGTCGTCGTTGACGCCAGGGAATTCGGAATGGATCGGGATACGCTGGCGTCGGCGCTCGAGAAGAACAACGTCTTCGTCCGGAAGTACTACAGCCCACCGTGCCACCACTTGACGGCTTACAACACGCAAAGAGAGGTGAATTTGGCTGTGACGGAAAGGGTCGCCTACAACGTCATTGCGCTCCCAGTCTACAACGACATGACCGGTGAAGAGTGCGATCTCATCGTTGCCGCCATCCAGTACGCACGCCGATCAGCGCTCGGCGGAACGACGCATCAGTCGCAGAATCGTACCTAACCCCGATGCTTCCCACGAACATGGAAGTCTAAGACATGCAGAAAGTTCTCGTCACTGGAGCGGGTGGATATATCGGCATTCCCCTCTGCCAGATGCTGGCCCAGAAGGGTTATTCGGTGACTGCGCTTGATCGATGTTTTTTCGGCCGGGATCGCTTCACGCAGGCGGCTTCGCACCCAAACATCAAGATGCTCGTCGAAGACATCCGCACCGTGGACCCCCAGCAGTTCGAGGGCATGGACGCCGTCATCGATCTGGCCGGACTGAGCAACGACGCCTCCGCCGAAATCGACCCCGAACTGACGGTCTCGATCAACCACCAGGGTGGCGTTCGTCTGGCACGCGCGGCCAAACGGGCCGGCGTTCGCCGCTATGTCTATTCGAGCTCGGCATCGGTCTACGGTCACGGCCAGGAAGTCTCGCTGAACGAGCATGCCGCCTGCCGTCCGCAGACGCTGTATGCCGAAAGCAAGCTTCACGTCGAGGACGAGCTGCGCAAGCTGCAAGGCGGCACGTTCGAAACGGTCATCCTGCGCAACAGCACCGTGTTTGGCCTCGCCCCGCGCATGCGCTTCGACCTCGCCATCAACGTCATGACGCTGCGCGCCTGGAAGGAGCGAGTGATCTACGTCATGGGCGGCGGCGAGCAGTGGCGGCCGTTCATCCACGTTCACGACGTCTGCCGCGCCCTGATCATGGGCATCGAGAGCGAAGCATCGGTCGTGTCAGGTGAGACGTTCAACGTCGGCGGCGACGATCTCAATTATCAGATCAAGCAGCTCGCGAACTTCGTCAAAGACATCATCCCCAACATCGTCACCCACACGATCCCGGATGCGACGGACAAGCGAACCTATAATTTGTCTTTCGCCAAGATCACCCAACGCCTGAAATTCGATCCGTCCTCCCGCGTGCACGAAGGGATCGTGGAGATAAAACAGGCTTTGGAGCGGGGCACGGTCAGTGGCGACGATCCCACGACCCATACACTGGGATGGTATCGTTCCCTGATCGACTGGGAAAAAAGAATCAAGGAATTGTCGATCAACGGCAAGATCTTGTGATCGCTCAAGGCACAAGTTCAGGCGGCGGCGAGCGGTCCAGCACGTCGCCCCTGGCGCCTTCGAGCAGATCGATGCCGTAGGTTTCGACGACGAGCGGTCCGCGCTTGCGCTGCAACTGCGCGACCTGCGTCACCTGCGCGAACAGGTCCTTGAGGGCGGGATGGTCGCCTTCGCGCAGCTCGTCGACAAAGAGCAGCTTGCCGGCCAGGAGCTTCGGATCGGGCTCGCCCATGTTGACCCAGCGGATGCGCTGGTTCTGCTGCGCCACGCAGGTGCCGCGCGGCAGGTAGAAGGCGAGCCAGCCGGTCGTGCCGTAGTCCGGCGCAAGCACGCAGGTCGCGCCGGTGCGCACGCGCAACGCCTCGACCTCGTTAGCAAGCTCGCGCCAGCCGACGCCGACACTGCGCACGGTCGCATCGCGGCGATAACCGGAAAGCCAGCCGGTGTTGGCCTGCACGATCAGCGCGGCGAACATCACGATGCCGGCGGGCGCGGCCCAGCGCAGGCAGAAATCGACGAGGCGCCGCTGGCGCGGCTGCCACTGCACGAGATTGGCAGCGGCCGCCGCGGCAACGACGAAGGGCGGATAGACCGGCGCGAACCAGTTGGCCTCGACGCGGGCGTGCAGCGAGTGCCAGACGAAATAGACGACGATGGTCCAGAACATCGTCTCGATCAGCACGCGCGAGGCCAGCGCGCCGGCCCGGTGCCAGGTCAGCGCATGCAGCCCCATCGCGCCGAGGATGAAGACCAGCGGGGTTGCGAATGCGATCTGGGTCGGGATCAGCTCGGCGATGAAGACCGGGCGGAAGTCCTCGATCCTGGCGCGGCCGAGCTGCTTTGCGAACGAGACCCAATGATGGTCGGCATTCCAGAGGATCACCGGCGAGAACAGCGCCAGCGCAACGAGCCCGCCGAGATAGGGCCAGGGCGAGAGGAACCAGCGCCGGAGCTTCGGTACCGCCGCAAGCCAGATCAGGATCGCGGCGCCAAAGAACATCGCGGTGTACTTAGACAGCAGCGCCGCGCCGACCGCGGCACCGACCGCAAGCCACCAGACGCCGCGCCCGGTCTCCAGCACTTTTGCGAGGAAGAACAGCACGAAGCTGGAGGCCACCAGCAGCGGCGCATCCGGCGTCACGATCAGCGTGCCGACGGACGCCATCATGGTCACGTTGAGCAGGATGGCGCTGGTCGCCGCCACCCGCGCCCCGCCGAACAGGATCGCGGCGGTGCGATAGATCGCATAGCTCATCGGCAGCGCGAGCAGGATCGACACCAGACGGACGCCCAGCTCGGTATCGCCGGCGATCATGGTGCCGGCGCGGATGACGTAGGCGACCATCGGCGGGTGATCATAATAGCCGCCCGCGAGGCTCTTCGACCACATCCAGTAGTAGGCTTCGTCGAAGGTGATTGGCGTGAACGCGGCCGCGACCAGCCGCAAGGCGACCAGCGCGACGATCACCAGCGCGGTGTTGCGGACGATCCGCGCGTCAGCCCCGCCCATCGTGCGCTATTTCTTGCGCCAGACGAACAGCCCGGACATCGCGTAGTTCCACACCACGCCCATCAGTGCACCGGCCATGCCGGCCAGCCACCAGATCGGCTCCTGGTCGTAGACCGAGAACGCGACACCGACATTGGCGAGCAGGCCGACGCTGCACACGATGTAGAACGCGATCAGACCGCGCAGCAGCGCAAAGCCCTTCAGCCGCTGGTCGCGATAGGTGAGGAAGTTGTTGAGGACGAAGTTGCTGGTCATGGCGACGATGGCGCCCGCGGCCTGCGCCTCCGCGAACGGCGCCCTGAACAGTTCAAGGGCGATGAACAGCGTGGTGAGATGCACCACGAGGCCGATGCCGCCGACCATCGCGAACAGGATGAAGCGCAGCGAGACAGCATCGTTGGTGAACTTGGCCAGCACCAGGCCGAGAAAATCCAACGCGACCATGGAATCGAGCTTGCTCTCGCCGTGCTGGCGCTCACCGAACGTGTAGGGAATTTCAACGGCTCGCAAGCTGCCATTCGCGCTCGCGACGAGGTCGAGCAGGATCTTGAAGCCGTGCACCGACAGCTTCGGCGCGAGCTCCTCGAAACGTTCGCGGCGAACCATGAAGAAACCACTCATGGGATCGGCGATCTCGACCCGCAGCACCTTCTTTGCGACCTCGGTCGCCAGCGCGCTGGCGCCGGCACGCTGCTTGTTGAAGCCTTCGCTCTTGTAGCCCTCGATGTAGCGGCTGCCGACGACCAGATCGGCCTGGTCGCTCGCGAGCAGCAACAGCATCTTCGGCAGTTGCGTCTCGTCGTGCTGGAGGTCGGCGTCGATCACGGCCACATAGGGCGCGCTGGAGGCCAGGATACCCTCAATGCAGGCCCCGGACAGGCCACGGCGGCCGATGCGCCGGACGCAGCGCACGCGGCTGTCGCGCTGAGCCAGCGCGCGCACGACGTCCCAGGTGCCGTCGGGCGAATTGTCGTCGACGAACACGACCTCCCAGACGACGTTGGCGAGGGTCGCCTCCAGCCGTCGGTACAGCACCGTGACGTTGTCGCGCTCGTTGAAGGTCGGGACGATGACCGACAGTTCCGGGCCTTCGTGAGCCTGCGGCGGGCTGTCGGTGCCCGGTCTGATCGCTTCATTCATGACGGCAGCGTATATCCGCCGCGTCCTGCGCTGCCAAGCCGGGGTTTTTTCTGGGGAACGGGCCAAAAGGGGCCCTAAAATGCCAACGACCCCGGAACGGCGGACCGCGCGTACATCCGGCGCAGGCCCAAGCTATTCCAAGGTCGTCCCAGCGCCGGAGTTTTCGCTCAACGTCGCCGTTAGAAACTAAATAGGAACGGCAAACCCGCTTCGCAAGGGGCGAAAGGTCGATTTTCGGCCCTATTGGTTGGGGACTTCCTTGATCACCGGCCCGCGCGGCGCGGGCGCGGCGGGGGCTGCGGGTGCCGCCGGGGCAGGCTCGACCTTCGCCGGCTTGGGCGGCTTGCCGTACTGGCCGATTGGCCCGAGGACGACGGCGACCGCAAGCACGATCGCCGCGACGATCGCGCCCAGAATGCCCCCCACCGACTCAGACGACATGGAAACCTTCCCTGTTCCGGATGCCGCGAGTGATACCACGGATGCGCGCTGCACCGAAAGGCCCCGGGCGAGTAGCGAATAGCGAGGAGCGAAAGAGGAAGGCCTGCCCCTATTGGCCATTTGCCATTCCCCTACTTCGCCGGCGCTCGGCGCTTGACGAAGGCCGTCACGATGTCCTTCTGCGCCGACTCGACCGCCCTGTTCGCGGTGGCGAGATGGGCGCCGGAATCGATGTTGGGATATTGCGTGGTGAGATAGTCGAGCAGCGCCACCCGGTAGTATTGACGCTCCGACGGACAGGCGCCTGCAACCGAGCGGCCAAAATCCTGTTCCGACAGGCCCTGATTGCTGTCGCGCGAATATTCTCGCGCCAGACAATGCCAGTAATCGTCGCGACCCTGCTGGGCGAGCTTCTGTGCGCTCTTGGCGTCGTTCTTGGCATCGTCGTCATCCGCGATGGCGGAAGATATCATGGCAGCAGATGTCATCATGACGAGCGCCGCTCCCACCACCAGCATCCGCATCTTGTTCTCCTTTTCGCGGGTCACCTCGCAAGCTTAGACCGGAGGCGGCAACTGGCCAATCACATCTGGTTTGATTAAGATGAGGTCCCTCCCCGTCGTTGCGAGATCCCTCCCGTGGCCAAAGCAAAAACCGCGTCCAAAAAATCCGGCAACATCTTCATCGGCATCGGCGGTTGGACCTTCGAGCCCTGGCGCGGCGTGTTCTACCCGGAGAAGCTGACGCAGGCGAAGGAGCTGTCTTACGCCGCCTCGAAGCTGACCTCGATCGAGATCAACGGCACCTATTACGGCTCGCAGAAGCCGGAGAGCTTTCGCAAATGGGCGAGCGAAGTCCCCGACGGATTCGTATTCTCCGTGAAGGGACCGCGCTTCGCCACCAATCGCCGCGTGCTCGCTGACGCCGGCGACTCCATCAAACGGTTCTACGATTCCGGCGTGCTGGAGCTCGGCGACCGGCTCGGGCCGGCACTCTGGCAGTTCGCGCCGACGAAGAAGTTCGACGGCGCCGACTTCGGCAAGTTCCTCGAGCTGCTGCCGCGCAAGCTCGACGGCCGTGCGCTGCGCCATGTCGTCGAGGTCCGCCACGACAGTTTCTGCACGCCGGATTTCATCGCGCTGATCCGCGAGTTCGAGACGCCGGTTGTGTTCGCCGAGCACGGCAAATATCCGGCGATCGCCGATGTCGCCAGCGACTTCGTCTATGCGCGGCTGCAAAAAGGCGATGACGAGATCAAGACCTGCTATCCGCCGAAACAGCTCGATGCCTGGGCCGAGCGCTTTCAGGCGTGGGCCTCCGGCAGTGAACCCGACGACCTGCCAAAGGTTGACAAGGCCAAGCCGAACAAGGAGCCGCGCGACGTGTTCGCCTATGTCATCCACGAGGGCAAGGTGCGCGCGCCGCACGGCGCCATGGAACTGATCGCGCGGGTGAGCTGAGCGGGCTACCGCCTATGACACTCTCAGTTAAGGCCACGAAAGCTTTCACATCGTCATGGCCGGGCTTGTCCCGGCCATCCACGCCTAGCTGCGCGGCACGAAGAACGTGGATGCCCGGGACAAGCCCGGGCATGACGACCTCCCGTGTCGTGACCTGAGGTGTCTCATGGCAAAGGCGAAGAAGCTCTTCACCATCGGCTATGAGCAGACGCCGCCCAAGGCGGTGCTGGACGAGCTGGAGCAGGCCGGCGTCAAGCTCGTGGTCGACGTGCGCGCGGTGACGTCGTCGCGCCGGCCGGGCTTTTCCAAGAAGCAGCTCGCCGCCGGCTTGGACGAACGCGGCATCGCCTATGTCCATCTCGCAGCCCTCGGCACGCCGAAGGAAGGGCGGCTTGCCGCGCGCAGCGGCCAATATGACGTGCTGGAGAAAGTCTTCTCGAGGCACCTGAAGGCGCCCGAAGCCAAGGAAGCGATGGACGAGCTTTCGGCGCTGGTGAAGAAGGCAGGTCCCGTGTGCCTGCTCTGCTACGAGCGCGATCACACCCACTGCCACCGCCAGATGATCGCGGAGATCATCGAGGAGCGCGATGGCGTGGCGGTGAAAAATTTGGCGGGACGGCAGGTGTAGCTGTTGCCGTCATTCCGGGGCGCGCGTAGCGCGAGCCCGGAATCCATTGAGCGGCAGCGCAGGTGGAAGAATGGATTCCGGGCTCGCGACTTCGTCGCGCCCCGGAATGACGATTCAGCCCTCCCCCGCCAGCTTGAACGTCCCCTCCATCATCTGCACGCAGCTGCCGCCGACATGGGCGGAGACGATCTTGCCGCCCTGCTTGCGCACGCACGTCTGGAGGATGCTGGGCCGGCCCATGTCAAAGCCCTGGCCGACAGTGAGCTTCAGTTCACCGTCACGCGCGGGATCGAGATCGGCGAACAGCGCCGCGGCGGCGACCGTGGCGCTGCCGGTGGCGGGGTCCTCGACGAGCCCGGAGGCGCCGCGCATGAACATCCGCGCCTGCCGCTCGCAAGGCGCCTCCGCTGGCGGCACGTCGCGCGTATAGAACCACACCGAGCGGGCACCGTCGCGCGGCAAGACCTTGCCGTAGGCCACAGCATCGGGCCGGGCCCGCTTGAGCGCCTCGCGCGAATGCAGCTCCATCACCAGGAACGCGTTTCCGACGGTAACGACATGCGGTGCGTGGTTGTCGATCTTGATGTCATCTGCGCCAAGCGAAATGCAGCTGGCCGCTTCAGCGGGAGACAGCGGCGCATGCCGCGCCAGAGACTGCGGCGCGGTGAGTTCGGTCCTGATCACCCGGCCCTGATCCCGCACGATCTTGACAGGTACGAGCCCGGCCTTCTCCTCGAACAGTAGCCGCAGCTTCGGCTCTTTCGCCATCGAGGCCAGCACGAAGGCGGTGCCGACATTGGGATGGCCGGCAAAGGCGATCTCCTGCACCGGCGTGAAGATGCGCACCTCGGCGTCATTGGCCTTGTCGCGCGGCGGCAGCACGAAGGTCGTCTCGGAATAGTTGAACTCGGTCGCGATCGCCTGCATCTGCGTGGTCGAAAGCCCGCCGGCATCGAGCACCACGGCGAGCTGGTTGCCGCCGAAGGCGCGGTCGGTGAACACGTCGACGGTGATGTAGCGGCGCTGCATCGTCACTTCCCCATGCAAGTCGCGGCCACGACCGGCCGCATCGCGCGGCAGTCTACAGGCCGGCGACATCGTCCGTCATGCCCCAAAATTCGGAGCAATCGGAGCAATGGCGAATGACGCGTTGGTAGACGAAGGCGCAACCGTTCGCGAGGCCGGGCTGGCAGAGTCCGCCAGCCCGGCCTCGTCCGTCGTGATCGCTAGTACGGATACGCGTAGGTGTACGCCGCGTTCGGCAGGCACGGCGGCTGCCTGTAGGGCGCAGAAGCATACGAGCCTTCTGCCGGAGCCCTGACGCAGTCCGCCGTCGCCTGGGTCGCGGCGCGCCGTGGGGCGACGTCGCGCGCCGCAGCGGCCTGGGTCTGGTAGACGGCGGCAGCGATCAGAGCGGTCGCAACAAGAGACAATCGGGTCATTGGCTTTCTCCGGATGACAAGTGAAAGCCGAGATGTTTCGGCTTTCACTGTGCAAGACCCGAAGGCTACCAAGGATATTTCATCACGCGCCTTCAACGGAACGCGATCCGCTTCAACGAAACGCGACTGACATTTGAAGTCGCGCTACCCCAGTTGATACACCGCGACCTTCTGCTCGTAGCCGCGCACCTCGACTTCGCCGAGCGCGACGGCGTCCTTGCCGTCATCGCCGAGCGCCTCGCGCACGGATGCGGAGATCAACAGCTGCGAGCCGAACTCCTTGTTCAGCGCCTCCAGCCGCGAGGCGAAGTTCACGGTGTCGCCGATCACAGTGTATTCCTTGCGCCGGGGCGAGCCGATATTGCCGGCGACGACCTCGCCGAAATGGATGCCGATGCCGATCCGCAGCGGCCAGCTCGTCTCTGCATTGATGCGGTCCATCGCGGTCAGCATCTCGCGGCCGGCCGCGACCGCGCGATGCGCGGCATCCGAGGCCTCCAGCGGCGCACCGAACAGGGCGAGAAAGCCGTCACCGAGAAACTTGTTCACGATGCCACCCTCGCGGTCGAGGATGTCGACCAGCACGGCGAAGGCGCCGTCGAGCCGGTCGACCACCTCCTGCGGCGTGCGCGACTGCGCACCGGCGGTGAAGCCGCGGAAATCCACGAACATCACGGCGACGCGGCGGACGTCACCACTCGCAGTAGTTCCCGTTGCCATCAGCCGCTCCACAACTTGCGGGGACACGTGCTGGCCGAACAGGTTCGTCACGCGGTCGCGCGCGGTGGCCGCTGCGATGCTCGCGGCAAACTGGCGGCGGAGCTGCGCGCCGACGGAGCCCGCAAGCACGCCGCAGATCAGGATGACCGTGCTGCGCACTGCGTGGAAGTAGATCAGGGGCTCGCCGGCGTCGTTCACCGAATTGTAATACAGCGCGACAGCCAGGAGCTGGGCTCCAGCCACAAATCCCGTGAAGGTCGACAGCCAGAAATCGAGCCGCAGCGTCGAAAGAATGACGAAGATGAAATAGACCAGCGGCAGCACGAAACCGAGCGCGGGCCCAGCGCCCATGCTGCGGATCTGCAGGATCAGGATGATCGTCGGCAGCGACGTTTCGATGAAGGCGCCGACATAGCGCCTGATCACCGGGAGGTCGCGATCGAGCTTCAGGTTTCGCCTGATCTGGCCGTGAACCCAGGCTTCGAAGAGGATGAAGCCTCCTAAAAGGATGTATTCGCGGACGAGGCCCTCTGTCCCGCGCCAGACTCGGTTCACGAGAGCAGGGTCGATCAGGAAGGTCGAGGTGAGGAACAAGACCATAACGCAGCCGGTGATGATCAGTGTCCGCACCCGCAACAGCTCGGTGCGCAGCACCTCCCGCGTCAGCTCGCGCTCGAAATCCTCCGAGAGCACGGCATGCTGCCGCGCCTTCCTGCTCGCAAACCTCGCCATCATTCCCCCTGCTCGTTCCGGGCCGCGCGCAAGCGTGAACCCGCAATCTCGAGATTCCGGGCTCGATGCTATCGCATCGCTCCGGAATGACATCGGGAACAGTTTGCCTCAATCCAGCGTGCGGCGGAAGCGCGTCACGGCGATGACCATGGCGAGCAGCATCAGGGCCGCCAGCGCCAGGGCGTCGAACCGCAGGTTCTGCATGGTCGCGCCCTTCAGCATGATGGCGCGGACGATGCGCAAATAATGCGTCAGCGGCAGGCCTTCGCCGAGATATTGCGCCCAGGCCGGCATGCCCGCGAACGGGAACATGAAGCCGGACAGCAGGATGCTCGGCAGGAAGAACATCATCGACATCTGCATGGCCTGGAGCTGGTTCTGCACCACGGTCGAGATCGTGTAGCCGATCGCGAGATTGGTGGTGATGAACAGCGTCGAGAGCAGCGCCAGCAGGAACAGATTGCCGAGCACGGGCACGCCGAACAGGAGCACGCCGATGCCGATGATGAGGAAGGCCTGGACGAAGCCGACCAGCACGTAAGGGATGATCTTGCCGAACATCACCTCGACCGGCTTGATCGGCATCGACAACAGGCTTTCCATGGTGCCGCGCTCGACCTCGCGCGTGACCGACAGCGCGGTGAAGATCAGCATGGTCATGGTGAGGATGGTACCGACGAGGCCCGGCACGATGTTGAGGCTGGAGGCCGCTGCCGGATTGTAGCGGGCATGCGCTCGGATCTCGAACGGCATCTCCGGGGGATCGCCGATGTAGAGATCGTGCGCGAGCGCGGTCTGCACCACCTTGCCGAGCGAGCCGAGCGCGGAGCTGGCCGCCACGGGGTCGGTGGCGTCGGCCGCGACCAGCAGCGCCGGCTTGTCGCCGCGCCGCACCGCCCGCTCGAAACCGCGCGGGATCTCGACCCCGAATAGCACTTTGCCGGATTTCAGCAGATTGTCGAAATCGTCGACGTCGTGCACCTCGTAGATGAAGCGGAAATAGGCAGTGTTCTCCAGCGCCTTCAGGATCGAGCGGGCAAGATCGGAATCCTCCTGGAGCAGCACTGCGCTCGGCAGATGGTGCGGCGTGGTGTTGATGGCATAGCCGAACAACAGAAGCTGCATCACCGGCAGCATCACGATCATCGCGAACGAGACGCGGTCGCGCCTCAGCTGGATGAACTCCTTGATCAGCATCGCGTAGGAGCGCTTCCAGAAGCCGAAGCGTTCGCGGATTTCGTGCCGTGGTGCGGCTTGATCGGCAGCGCTCATTGGAAATTGTCCTTGGAGCGGCTCATCAGCTCGATGAAGACGTCTTCGAGCGAGGGCGAGGATTTGTGCCAGTGCAGGCCGCTTTTCTCGCGCCAGGGCGCGATGCTGGCTTCGAGCGCGGCGACGTCGCGCCCCGAGACGTGCAACGAGGTGCCGAACGGCGCCACCATGTCGATGCCGGGCTTGCCGGTGAGTTCGGCCGTGAGGCCGTTCAGGTCCTCGCCGGTGACGGTGTAGGTCGAGAGCGCGGATCCCGCGATCACCTCCTCGACCGTGCCATGGGTCAGCAAATGGCCGTAGGCGATGTAGGCAATCTCGTGGCAGCGCTCGGCTTCGTCCATGTAGTGGGTCGAGACCAGCACGGTGAGCCCTTCTGCCGCGAGCGCGTGGATCTCGTTCCAGAAATCGCGCCGGGCCTTGGGATCGACGCCGGCGGTCGGCTCGTCCAGCAGTAGCAGCTTCGGATTGGGCAGCGTGCATGCACCCAGCGCCAGCCGCTGCTTCCAGCCGCCTGAGAGCTCGCCCGCGAGCTGCTCCTCGCGCCCCGAGAGCCCGAGCCGCTTGATCATGTCGCGCGCGGCGCCGCGCGCATCGGCAAGGCCATAGAGCCGCGCAACAAATTCGAGGTTCTCGCGCACCGAGAGGTCCTGATACAGGCTGAAGCGCTGCGTCATGTAGCCGACCTGGCGCTTGATCTTCTCAGCGTCCTTAAGGATGTCGTAGCCGAGGCAGGTGCCCTCGCCGCTGTCGGGCGTCAGCAGGCCGCAGAGGATGCGGATGGTCGTGGTCTTGCCCGACCCGTTCGGCCCGAGGAAGCCGTAGATCGAGCCGCGCTTCACCTGCATGGACAGATCGTGCACGACCTCACGCCCGCCGAACGATTTGGTGAGGCCCTTGACGTCGATCGCGATGTCGCTATTGCCGTTCATCGCTTGTCCGCCACCGGCGTCTTGGGGTTGAGATAGACGTTGATCGGCTGGCCGACGCGCAAGGCGTCGGGACGCGAGGGCCGCGCCTGGATCAGATAGACCAGCTTGTTGCGCTCCTCGAGGCTGTAGATGACGGGCGGGGTGTATTCCGCCGAGGTCGCGATGAAGTAGATCTTGGCGGTGAGATCGGCGGCGCAATTGTCGCAGGCGATCCGCACCGTGTCGCCGATCGTAAGCTTCGGCAGCTCGGTCTCCGGCACGAAGAAGCGCAGCTTCATGTTACCGGGCGGCATGATCGACAGCACCGGTCGCTGTGCCGCCACCATCTCGCCCTCACGAAAATAGATCTGCTGGATGGTGCCGGCGACCGGCGCAAAGCCCTTGCGCCGCGCCATCCGCGTCTCCGACGTCGCCACCCGCGCCTCGGCAACGCGCAAGGCCGACACCGCGGAGTCGAGATTGGCCTGCGTGCCCGATCCGGTCTTGCTCAGCGAGGCCGCGCGATCATAGGTCTGCTGCGCATTCGCCAGCGTCGCCTTGTTCTGGTTGAGGTCGGCGAGCTGGAGATCGTCATCGACCGAATAGAGGTGATCGCCAACCTTGACCTCGTCGCCCTCGCGCACGTTCAGCTTCGTCACCCGGCCCGCCTCATCCGGGCTGACGAAGATCATGTCGGCCTCGACCCAACCCTGGAAGCCGGGATCGCGCTTCTCATTACAGCCGGCGAGGCCGGTTCCGAGCACGAGGGCCAATGCAAATGTCAAAAATACCCGCGACGACCTCATGTCGTCCTCCGTTCGCCAAAAATCAAATCGAGATGGACGCGCAGCATGTCCTGCGCATCGAGCGGCGCGTGCCGCGCAAACAGGCTCTGCCAGATCACCGCGATCATCGCCGGCGCGACCAGGATCTGCGGATAGCGCGCAAGGTCCTTCTCCCGGATCTCGCCGCGAGCGATGCCGAGCTCGATCAGGGTGCGCATCGTGGCGATGCCGCGCGAGACGACCTCGCGGTAGTAGAAATCGGCGACGGAGGGAAAGCGCGGCCCCTCCGCCACGATCAGGCGCACCAGATCGCCGCGCCTCGTGCCGATCACTTCCTTCAGGAAGTTGCGGGCGAAGGCCTCGACGAGATCGCGCACCGAGCCCGCTGGCGGCGGCAATTCGGCCAATCGCGCCACCACAGGCACGATGACGATGCGTACCAGCTCCTCGAACATCGATTCCTTGTCCTTGAAGTGCAGGTAGATCGTGCCCTTGGCGACACCGGCGCGCTTGGCAATGTCGTCGAGCCGCGTCGCCGCGAAGCCGCGCGCGATGAACTCCTCCATCGCGGCCTCCACGATCGCCGCGCGCCGCTCCGCCGCGCGTGTGGCACGGTTCGAGGCAGGTCCCTCCTCGCTCGCTACCGGGACGTTCGCGTTGGCGCGAGCTGCCGGCGGCATGGAGGCTTTGGTCGACTTCTTGGGCATCTTCAATTTATGACTGACTAGTCAGTCATAGTCAAGTCAGGGACGGGCTCTATTCAGCAAACAAATTAGCATTGACTAATGCATTAGCATTTGCTAATTGAACTGTCATGATCGAAGCCGCCCCAAATCCCGTCACCACCGTGATGCGCGCCCTCGCCGATCCGACCCGCCGCGCCGTGTTCGAGCGTGTGTTCGAGAGCAAGGAGATCAGCGTCGCCGAGCTGACGCGCGGCAGTGGCGTCACGCAGGGAGCCGTCTCGCAGCACCTGAAGTCGCTCAAGCAGGCCGGCCTCGTCGCCGAGCGCGCCGAGGGCCGCAACGTCTATTACCGCGCCGCGCCGCAAGGACTGGAGCCGCTGGTCACCTGGATGGACCATTACGGCGTGTTCTGGCGCGAGCGCTTCCAGAACCTGCGTGACCTCTTGAAGGAGATCGACCCGTGAATGCAGCCGCGTTGCAAGCCGAGACCAAGGACATCGTCATCGACGAGGTGCTCCCTCATGCGCCGGAGACCGTCTGGAAGGTGCTGACCAATGCGCAATTGATCGCGCGCTGGCTGATGCAGCCGACCGGCTTCGAAGCGGTCGAAGGCAAGGCCTTTACGTTCCAGACCACCCCGGGCGGCAATTGGGATGGCGTCATCCATTGCCGCGTTCTCGAAGTCGTGGTGAACCGCCGCCTCGTCTACGCCTGGAAGGGCGGCGATGCGCGCAACATCGGCTACGGCGCGCCGCTCGACACCGTCGTGACGTGGTCCCTCACCCCGGTCGAGGCCGGCACGCGGATCCGGCTCGTTCATGCCGGCTTCGTCCTGCCGAGGAACGAGTCGGCCTACACGGTCATGAGCGGCGGCTGGAAGAAGGTTGTTCGCCAGCTCGATGAGATCAGCGGCGAGAAGTGAGGAGTTATCGCGATGACAAAGCCCTTTACCGGCGGCTGCGCCTGCGGCGCGATCCGCTATTCGATCATCGGTGATCCCCTCTTCAGCAATCACTGCCAGTGCCGGGACTGCCAGCGCGAAAGCGGCAGCGGACACGGCTCGTACGCGAACTTCGCGCGCGCCGGTGTCACGCTGACCGGCGAGGCGAAGCACTGGGACATGGTCGGCGACAGCGGCAATGTGAAGACGCGCGGCTTCTGTCCGCAGTGCGGCCTGCCGGTCTACATGACCTTCGCCGCCATGCCCGAGATCTTCACGATCCGCGCCGCTAGCCTCGACGAGCCGGCCCGCTACAAGCCGCAAGCCGTGACTTACGCCGCGCGCGCCCATGATTGGGATCGCCTCGATCCCAACTTGCCAACATTCGCAGGCATGCCGCCGGGCTGAGGCGCCAGATTCCTGTTTTGACGCGTTTTCTTTACCCGAACCGGTATCCACTTCGCTCGAAAACGCTTTAGGCAAAATCCAGCACCATGCGGCCGTCGATCTTGCCGGCCTTCATCCGATCGAAGACGTCGTTGATTTGCGCAAGCGGCACCTTCGTCACCTCGGCCTTGACCTTGCCGTCGGCGGCGAAGGCGATGGCTTCGTCGAGATCGCGCCTCGTGCCGACGATGGAGCCGCGCACGGTGATGCGCTTGAGCACGACGTCGAAGATCGGCGTCGGGAATTCGCCCGGCGGCAAGCCGACGAGGCTGACGGTGCCCTTGCGGCGCACCATCTTCAGCGCCTGCGCGAACGCCGCGGTCGAGACCGCCGTCACCAGCACGCCGTGGGCCCCTCCTCCGGTCGCCGTCAGCACCTTGTCCACGGCATCGGCTTCAAGCGCGTTGACCGCGAGATCCGCACCAGACTCGCGTGCGAGCGCAAGCTTGTCCTCGGCGATATCGATGGCGGCGATCTTGAACCCCATCGCCTTGGCGTACTGGATCGCGACATGACCAAGCCCGCCGACGCCTGAGATCGCGACCCACTCGCCGGGCCGCGCGTCGGTCTCCTTCAGTCCCTTGTAGGTGGTGACGCCGGCGCAGAGGATCGGCGCGATGGCAGCGAAGTCGATCGTCGCCGGCAGCTTGGCGGCGAAGGCGGCCGAGGCGATGACGTATTCGGCAAACCCGCCGTTCACGCTGTAGCCGGTGTTGTGCTGGTGCTCGCACAGCGTCTCCCAGCCGGTCTGGCAATATTCGCAAGCCATGCACGCATCGTGCAGCCAGGCGACGCCGACGGCATCGCCGATCTTCAGATTTTTCACGCCGGGCCCGAGCGCGGCGACGATGCCGGCGGCCTCATGGCCGGGAATGAAGGGCGGTGCCGGCTTCACCGGCCAGTCGCCGGCGGCAGCGTGCAGGTCGGTGTGGCAGACGCCGCACGCTTTCACCTTGACCAGGACCTCGCCGGGGCCGGGCTGCGGCACCGGCACGTCCTCGATCACCAGCGGTTTGCCGAATTGTTTGACGATGGCGGCTTTCATGGTCGGCATCTGTCTGCTCCGTTGCAATACGAAGGGCAGACTAGCGATGCCGCGCGGCGTGCCCTTGATCGGAGTCAAACGGCGCAACTTTATGTGGCGCGGATAGCATGATGACAGGGACGTGAAGGCTAAGTGGACGTCACGTCAGTTATGGAACTTCAAGCCATCGACGATCTTGTCGATCACCTTGCGCTCGGCGCGCATCGCGATCCCGACGAGGTTGAGATCGGTGCGCGCCACGGCCCTCACCGCCTCACGATTGGCGGCGTCATGCGTGGTCTTGAACATGTCCTCGGTATAGACCGCCGGCTTCACATTGCGCGTCAGCGCGCGGTCGAGTGCCCGCGACAGCGCGGGGCCGTCGGCGCCGTAGATCAGGATCGGCTGGCCGATCAGCGGCAGATATTTCGTGCTTGAAGCGTCCTCATAGGGATCGCCGATACATTCGGGAAACGCAGCTGCGATGCCGCTGGTGAGAAAGGACGCGACGTTGAGCTTCTGCCAGGCCTGAAGGTCGGTACGGATCACGACGGCGATCTTGGTGTCGAACTGCATATGCTTCCTCGGCTGTCATTCCGGGCTCGATGCTACGCATCGCCCCGGAACGACAGCAAGAGGAATCAGCCCTTGGCGTCGCAGGCCCAGGCGCGGATCACGCATTCCTTGCCGCCGTATTTGTAGCATTCGCGCGTGGCGGCATTGAGCGAGGCGGCGATCTTCGGCTTGACGGCGTAGCCATAGGCGCCGCAGGGGTTGGTCATATCGACCGACATCGCAGCGCAGGCGCGCTTCATCGTCACCGTTGTGCAATCGCCCTTGCACTGCTTCTGCGCCGCGGCGCGCGCTTCGTGCTCGGCGCCGTAATCATAGGCCTGGCCATAGGCGCCGCACTTGCCGACCGCAATGGCGCCGGCCGCGTGCGCATCCGTGACGTGGCGAGCGCCCGCGACACAAACCGACAGCGCAAAGAAAAACATCGCGCAACGGCGCGCGACGGCATTTGAAGTCATGGAAAGCCCCTCCCCCCAAGGCAGGTGGAGGGGACTCTAAGCGGCGGTCGTTTCCACTTGGTGAACGGGTGGTTGAAAAGCCGCGCGGACGAACAAACCGCTCTATACATCTTTTAGTTGTATTATTCAATCGCATCATTTAAGGTAGTCGCAGATTATCAGCTCCAATCAGAGATCCGGAGGAAACGACCATGCGTCACGGCAAAGGAATGCTGTTGGGACTACTTGTATCGGCGTGCCTGATCGGATCGGCGCAGGCGCAGAGCGTGAACTGGACCTGGACCAACCAGTACGGCTCGACACTGGCCATCACCAGCTTCAACCAGAGCACGGGCGCAATCGCAGGGACCTACATCAACAACGCGGCGAACAGCTGCGATGAGGGCAAGCCGCAAGGCGTGACCGGTTGGCTTGTCTACGGCAACACCGGCACCGCGATCAGCTTCTCGGTGAATTTCGTCGGCTGCGGCTCGACCACCGTCTGGACCGGGCAGTTGAACAATTCGGCGGGATTCCAGGGATTGTGGTATCTGTCGCTGGCCGAAACGGTGGCTTGGAACGGCATCAGCGCGGGCGCTGACACGTTCACGTTCAACAGCGGCGACAAGGCCCTGCTGATGAAGGAAGGCGTCAGTCTGAAGTCCGGCGTCGAGAAGCTGTCGAACACCAAGAAATAGACGAGCAGCGCGATCAGCTTCGGATAGGTTGGCGACTTGTCCGCCGACGTCGTAGAGCTGCGGCGGACGAAGCCGGCTGACTACCCCGCTCGCTGCCGCGATCCTTTTGATGACGGCATGCGGCTTGCCGACGACATCGCATGCCCCGCCCCTCTGGCATCATTGCGTCCGCCTAAGTAGGCTGACCGCTGTAGTCCGGGAGGAGAAGCCTGATCGTGATGAAGTCCTTGTCACTCGTCATACTCGCCATCTTGTCGACGACACATGTTTGCTCCGCCGAGCAACAAGGCGGAGCTTTTCGCGACGCCTACCTCTGCCCGGGGCGAGGACCATCTTCCGTCTGCGTGTACGGGACAATCCCGAAGGGCGCGCAGGTCACGGTGATCGCCAAGGACTGGAAGAGCGCAGCCCAGCCGAAGGAAAGGTTCTCGAACAAGAACGAGGAATTCCAGAACGGCATTGCAACCAGCACACGGCTACAGGTCGCAACCCAGCCGCCGAAAGACGCCGCCATGATCGCCGTGCTGGCGCCGGCAGATGCCGTCAACGAAGTCAGGCTTCAAGAGGTTCAGGATCCGGCTCTCGTTGACAAGATCGGCCGGTACGTCAAGAGCGCCAAGGAGCTCAATCTCGATCCGGACATCCGCCTGTTGCAGACGCGCCTGCTCCGGCTTTCGCCGACGATCCTGCTGTCCGAGACATTTCTCAGTGCCCCCAGCGATGTGGCTGAACTGACCAAGCAGCTCCCGATCGGCTGTGACGCCTGTGAGAAAGTGCCGCTGCTGGCCGGAACTGGTCTGCACGACCTCTTCCAATCGGTCCGCTCATCGAAAAAGACCAGCGTGGAGCACACCTGCGGCGGCATCAAGCTGGCCTTCACGCTGACCGGCCGAACCTATGCGCTCAGCCAGGCGTTCACCTGCGAAAGCGATGCCATGATGGCAACGCTAGTCCACGATGTTTCGGGACCTGCTCCAAGCCTGGTGCTCAAGGTCGTGGGCGGCCTGTAGCAGACACGCACGCCACTCTCCGCGATCAGGAGCGCCGTAGGGTGGGCAAGCGACTTGTCCGCCATAGCTCGAAGAGCGACGGCGGAAGCGTGCCCACCACCAGTCAGCGATCACGATGCGACGAGATGTTGGGCACGGCGCTTCGCGCCTTTGCCCATCCTACGCCAGCGTCAGCCGCGGCGTGCCGCTTCCAGCGCCTGCGGCGTGTCGATGTCGAGGAAGGCGCTCTCGCCATCCACGGGCACTTCGGCAACCGCCTCTGTGTGCTTGGCGATCAGGTGCCGTGCGCCAACATCGCCGTCGAGCGTCATTAACTCCCTGAAGAAGCGGCGCGACCACAGCACGGGATTGCCGCGGCGGCCTTCGCTGACGGGCACGACGATCAGGTTGCCACGGTCCGGGGCAAAACTGTCGATGAGGCGATCGATCAGGCCGGCATCGATCAGCGGCATGTCGCCGAGACAGACGATTGCGCCGTCGCAGGTCTCCGGCACGGCGGCGATGCCGGCCTTGACCGAGCTCGCGATGCCGCCGGCGAAATCCGGGTTCTTGACGAAGCGCACCTTCAAGCCCTGCAGCGCCTGCTCGACCAGCTCGGTCTGATGGCCGGTGACGACGATCACCTCGGATGCCTTGGATGCCAGCGCCTGCTCGGTGGCGATCCGCACCAGCTTCTTGCCATCGAGCTCGGCGAGCAGCTTGTTCGGCCCGCCCATGCGGGTCGAGCGGCCCGCCGCGAGCACGATAGCCGCAACCTGGCTATTGCCCTCGGTCTCGGGCTTGGCGCGCGGCTGCGGGCGCGTCACGATCTCCATCAAGAGGCCGCCGACGCCCATGCCCATCAGCTCGGACCGCGTCACCTTGATGCCGGCGAGCAGCCGCATCAGCACCCAGTCAAACCCATTCTCGACCGGCGAGCGGGCGCAGCCCGGCGCGCCCAGCACCGGCACACCGCCGGCGCGCGCGATCAGCAAGAGATTGCCGGGATCAACCGGCATGCCGAAATGCTCGATCTCGCCGCCGATGCCGGTCACGGCCGCCGGAATGACGTCGCGACGGTCGGCGATCGCGGACGCGCCGAACACAATGACGAGCTCGGCGCCGAGCCCGAGCAATTCCTTGATCGCGACCGACAGCGCATGTTCGTCGTGCTGGACCCGCCGCTCGGCGATGATGCTGGCGCCGGCCGGCGCGAGCCGCTCGGCGGTGACGCGCAGGGTCTTGTCGACCACCTTCGAAGAGAGGCCCGGCAGCAGCGTCGAGACCACGCCGACGCGCTTGATGACATAGGGCGCAATCTTCAGCACGTCCCTGCCGGCGGCCTTCACCGCGGCATCGCGCAAGGTCCCTTCGACCCCGAACGGGATGATCTTGACGGTGCCGACCATCTCGCCCTCGACCACCGGCTTGTAGGCGGTGAGCGTGGCAAAGGTGATGGCCTCGTCGATATTGTTGATGCGGTCGACCGCGGCACGGTCGATCACCAGCACGCCCGGCTGCGCAGCGAACAGATTTGCGCGGCCGGTGAAGGCGCGCTCGACATGGATGCCCTCGCCGCCGATGGCAAGCGCAATGCTGGCGGCCGCGACGTCCTCGGAGACGTCGCCCTGCTCCATGCGCACCACGACGATATCCTGGATGCCGGCGCGCTCGAGCGCCTCGACCTCGGCAGACCCGATCGTCGTGCCCTTCTTCAGCACCAGCGGACCCTGGCGCAGGGTATGGACGGTCACCCCGCCGATTGCATCTCTGGGGCTCGCCGGTCCGAACTTCATGCCGCTTCTTCTTTTTCTTTTGGTGGCAGACGCAGCACTGCCGTGATCTCGGCCATGATGGCGACCGCGATCTCGGACGGCGAGACCGCGCCGATCGCAAGGCCAATGGGCGCGTGGATGCGCGCGATGTCGCTTTCCTTGGCGCCCTGCGCCCGCAGCCGGTCGCCGCGCTTGGCATGCGTCTTCCGCGAGCCGAGCGCGCCGATATAGAAGCAGTTGCGCTCGAAGGCGTGCAGCAGCGCGGGATCGTCGATCTTGGGATCGTGCGTCACCGCGACGAACGCCGTATAGGCATCGACATTGAGCGGCGGCAGCGCCGTGTCGGGCCATTCGGCAACGAGCGGAATGTCGGGAAAGCGCTCCGGGCTGGCAAAGGCCGTGCGCGGATCGACGACGGTGACGTCATAGCCGAGCGAGCGCGCCAGCGGCGCCAGGGCCTGGCTGATATGGACCGCGCCGATGATGACGAGCTTTGCGGTCGGCGCGTAGACGTTGAGGAAGAGCTTCTTGCCGCCGGCCTCGACATTGGCGCTCTTGCCCATGCGAAGCTGCTTTTCCAATTCAGCCCGCAGCGGGTCCTTGGCGAAGTCTGCGGCCTTGACCAGGCGCTGCTCGCCGCTCTCGGTGTCCGTCACCAGAATCGCCGGCCGGCGCGCGGCGCGTTCGGCGTTGAGTTCGTGCAGGATCGCGAGCTTCACGGCTAGCCGACCTTCTCGACGAAGACGCGGATGGTGCCGCCGCAGGACAGACCGACGTTCCAGGCGGTCTCGTCGGCGACGCCGAACTCCAGCATCTTGGGCTTGCCGCTCTCGATCACGTCCATGGCCTCGGTGACCACGGCGCCCTCGACGCAGCCGCCGGAGACGGAGCCTAAGAACGTGCCCTCATCGTTGATGACGAGGCTCGAGCCTGCCGGGCGCGGGGCCGAGCCCCAGGTCTCGACGACCGTCGCCAGCGCGACGCCACGGCCGGCCTTCTGCCAGTCCTCCGCCGCCTTCAGAATATCCTCGTCGCGATCGAGCATGGGTTGCCTCTCAAGCTGCGGAGCGGATCAGGCTGCGGTGATGCGGCGGCAGCGGCTGGGAGAGCGTCGTGATCAGCTCCTGGATCGAACTCAAATTATGTACCGGGCGGAATTCGTCAACGTGCGGGAGCATCATTTTGATGCCCTGGGCCTTGGCTTCGAAGCCGCCGAAGCGCAACAGCGGGTTGAGCCAGATCAACCGGCGGCAGGACCGGTGCAGCCGGTCCATCTCGAAGGCCAGCCTGGAATCGGCCTCCCGCTCCAGCCCGTCGGAGATCAGGAGCACGATGGCGCCCTGGCTCAGCACGCGCCGCGCCCACAATTTGTTGAAGTTGTGCAGCGAGGCCGAAATCCGCGTGCCGCCGGCCCAGTCCTCGACCGAAGCCGAGCAGCTCGCCAGCGCCTCGTCGGGGTCGCGCTGGCGCAGCGCCCGTGTGACGTTGGTGAGACGGGTGCCGAACAGAAACACCGAGACGCGCTTGCGCGCGTCGGTGATGGCGTGGAGGAAGTGCAGGAACAGGCGGGTGTACTCGCTCATCGAGCCCGAGATATCGAGCAGCGCGACGATCGGCGCCGGCTTCTCGATCCGCCCCAAGCGATGGATGTCGATGATGTCGCCGCCGGTGCGTAAGGACGCGCGCAGCGTGCGGCGCAGGTCGAGACGCAGCCCGCGCGGATCGCGCTGGTGCCGGCGCGTCAGGAGCTCGGCCTGCGGCAGGTGCATCCGCGCGATCGCGCGCAGCGCCTCGCTGATCTCCGCCGCGCTCATTTGCGCAAAATCCTTCTTCTGAAGGATCTCCTTGTCGGAGACCGACAGGCGCAGGTCCTGCTCCTGGTGCTGCGGCGTCTCGGTCATGCGCGGCTGCGACATCGCCTCCTGCACGCGGCGGGCGCCGGCCTGCGGCTTCTTCTTGGCCTGCTCCGGCAGCGGCACCGAATCCAGCATGTGCTTCCACTCTTCCGAGGCGCGGAAGAACAGGTTGAAGGCCTGCCTGAAGATCTGCGCATGCTCGTGGCGCTTGACGAAGATCGCCTCCAGCGTGGTGAAGACGTCGGACCGGTTGCCGATGTCGATCACCTGCAGCGCGCTCATCGCATCGATGACGGCCCCTGGGCCCACCGGCATGCCGGCAGAGCGCAGCGCGCGGGCGAAGCCGACGATGTTGTCGGCGAACTGCTCGGTTTGCTCGGGCGCAAGGTGGTTGATGGCCATGGTTTCGTATCCATCCCCTCGTCATTCCGGGGCGCGACGAAGTCGCGAGCCCGGAATCCATTCATCCACCAACTCCGCGGCCCGATGGATTCCGGGTTCGCCATCCAAGTCGGCTGTTGCCGACTTGGACATCTGAGATTCCGAACTCGGGTAAACCCGAGTTCGGACGCGCGCCCCGGAATGACGAGCACGTCAATTCTCGCTCGTCGCGTCCTTCAGCACCTTCTGCAAGGCATCGCCCTGCATCCGGGTGATGTCGTCCTGGTACTTGAGCAGCGCGCCCAGCGTGTCGCCGACCACCTGCGGGGTCAGCGAGCGGGCATCGAGCTCCGACAAAGCGGTGGCCCAGTCGATGGTCTCGGCGACACCAGGCGACTTGTAGAAATCCTGGTTGCGCAGGGCCTGCACGAAGCGCACGACTTGCTGCGAGAGTTTTGCCGAGATGCCGGGCACGCGCGTCTTGACGATGGCGAGCTCGCGCTCGGCGGCGGGATAATCGACCCAGTGATAGAGGCAGCGCCGCTTCAGCGCGTCGTGGATCTCGCGGGTACGGTTGGAGGTGATGATGACGATCGGCGGATGCGGCGCCTTCACGGTGCCGAATTCGGGGATGGTCACCTGGAAGTCGCTGAGGATTTCGAGCAGGTACGCCTCGAACGCCTCGTCGGCGCGGTCGAGCTCGTCGATCAAGAGCACCGGCGGGCCGGCCACATCAGGCTCCAGCGCCTGGAGCAGCGGCCGCTTGATCATGTAGCGATCGGCGAAGATGTCGCTCGAGAGCTGATCGCGATCGGTATCGCCGGCGGCTTCCGCCATCCGGATCGCGATCATCTGCGCGGCGCTGTTCCACTCATAGACCGCGGAGGAAACGTCGAGGCCCTCATAGCATTGCAGACGGATCAGCTTCCGCCCCAGCGCCGCCGAGAGCACCTTTGCGATCTCGGTCTTGCCGACGCCGGCCTCGCCTTCCAGGAACAGCGGCCGGCCCATGCGCAGCGACAGATAGGTCACCGTCGCCAGCGACCGCTCGGCGAGATAGCCGCGCGACGTCAAGAGTTCGAGCATCGCATCGACCGATGCCGGCAAAGCACCGGAAGAATTGGCCGCTGAATTCATGAAAAAGCCAGTCTCGCTACGCCCCTACCAGGGACAAGTTTGGCCGAGGCGTGAGGTTCACTCAAGCCTTGGCGTTGGCGGCGTCGAGGGCACGCCGCGTCAGCACCCCGATGAGATGCGCGCGATATTCGGCGCTGCCGTGGATGTCGCTGTTGAGGCCGTCCGCCGGCACCTCGATGCCTTCGATCGCCTTCGACGCGAAGCGCTTCTTCAGGGCTTCCTCGAACGCGGTGACGCGGAACACACCTTCGGAGCCGGCGCCGGTGACGGCGACCCGCACGTCCGACGGACGCCGGGCCACGAACACGCCGACCAGCGCATAGCGCGAGGCCTGGTTGCGGAATTTGACGTAGGCCGCCTTCTTCGGCAGCGGGAACATCACCTTGGTGATGATCTCGTCCGCTTCCAGGGCGGTCGAGAACAGGCCCTGGAAATACTCCTCGGCCTTGAGGCGGCGCTTGTTGGTGACGATGGTCGCCCCGAGCGCAAGCACCGCGGCGGGATAGTCGGCGGTCGGATCGTTATTGGCGAGCGAGCCGCCGATCGTGCCCCGGTGGCGCACGGCGGGATCGCCGATCTGGCCGGCGAGATCCGCCAGCGCCGGGATGGCTTCACCGACGATGGCGGAGGTCGCGACCTCCGCGTGCTTGGCGGTGGCGCCGATCACCAGCGAGCGGCCCTTCATCTCGATCGTGTCGAGCCCCTCGATATGGGAGAGGTCGACCAGATGCGGGGGGCTGGCGAGACGCTGCTTCATGACGGGAATCAGCGTGTGGCCGCCGGCGATCACCTTGGCGTCTTCGTTCTTCACCAGGAGGTTGGCGGCCTGCCGCACGGTCCCGGGGCGGTGATATTTGAATTCGTACATCTGAATGTCCTGATCGCGGGATGCGCGGGTTAGGCGAGATCGGATTTCGCCATCGCCTTGGCGCCGGCGGAGATCGAGGCGACGATGTTCTGGTAGCCGGTGCAGCGGCAGAGATTGCCTTCCAGCTCCTCGCGGATCGTATGGTCGTCGAGCTCGTGGCCCTTGCGATGGACGATGTCGATCGCGGTCATGATCATGCCCGGCGTGCAGAAGCCGCACTGCAGGCCATGGTGCTCGCGGAAGGCCTCCTGCATCGGATGCAGCGGCGCGCCGTCGGCAGCCAGCCCCTCGATCGTCTTGACCTCATGGCCGTCGGCCATCACGGCAAGCGTGGTGCAGGACTTCACGGCCTTGCCGTCGAGATGCACGACGCAGGCGCCGCACTGTGAGGTGTCGCAGCCGACATGGGTGCCGGTCAGGCGCAGATTCTCGCGCAGGAACTGCACCAGAAGCGTGCGGGGATCGACATTGGCCGTCACAGGATTGCCGTTCACGATGAGGGAGATTTTTGCCATAAGCACTCTCTATCAGCGCCCCGACGGGTCCCGTCGAAGCGTTCTTATAATTATTCCAACCCATCATATGGGCCATTGTCCCCTGGGGCAACATCACCCCGGACGCAAGCCGCCATGCCGAAAGGCGATAGGTTTCAGCCCTGTACCGCCTTGGCGAAATTCGCGAAAAACTCGTCGGCCAGTTTCTTGGCGGTGCCGTTGATCAGGCGCTGGCCGAGCTGCGCCAACTTGCCGCCGATCTGCGCCTCGACATCGTAGGAGAGCAGCGTGCCGCCGTCCTTCTCAGCGAGCTTGACCGCGGCGCCGCCCTTGGCGAATCCGGCCACGCCGCCCTCGCCTTCACCTGAGATCTTGTAGCCGTTCGGCGGGTCGAGATCGCTCAGCATGACCTTGCCCTTGAAGCGCGCCGACACCGGCCCGACCTTCATCTTTGCCGTTGCACGGAAGCCGCCGTCCTCGGTCTTCTCCAGCTCCTCGCAGCCGGGGATGCAGGCCTTGAGCACCTCGGGATCGTTGAGCTTCTCCCAGACCGCCTCGCGCGGCGCCGCAAGCTGGACTTCGCCGTTCATCGTCATGGCCATGGGGCGCCTCCCGGATCTTGTCACTCTGGTGCTGCTCAAGTAACGCACGGAGGCGGCAAAGGAAAGGGCGGCGCCCGGTCACGTGCAATGCATATTCGCAACTGCAAAAAGCTTGCGCCGATGGTTTGGGATTGGCACAGGCGACCCATGGTGGTTAGGTCCCGCATAATATGAGCACATCCCTCTCCCCCCTGCTCGCGCCGATGCTGTCGAGCCCGGCCATGCGCGCGATCTGCGACGACCGGTCGACCCTCCAGTACATGCTCGATTTCGAGGCAGCCCTGGCACGCGCCGAGGCCGCGACGGGCGTGATTCCCGCATCTGCGGCGGGACCGATCGAGGTGGCGTGCAAGGCTGACACCTTCGACATGGCCGCGCTGGCCGAGGCTGCGACGCGGTCGGGCAATCTCGCGATCCCCCTGGTCAAGGCGCTGACCGCCAATGTCGGCAAGGTCGATGCGGAGGCCGCCCGCTACGTCCATTGGGGCGCGACCAGCCAGGACGTCATCGACACCGCGACCATGCTCGGCTTGCGCGCTGGCATCGACGCGCTGGACGCCGACCTCAGCCGTGCCATCAAGGGCTTTGCCGCACTGGCGCGCAAGCACCGCAACACCGCGATGGTGGCGCGGACCTGGCTGCAGCACGCGCTGCCGATGCCGTTCGGACTGAAGGCCGCGGAATACGCGTCGAGCCTTGCCCGCGCACGCTGCCGGCTGCGGCGGCTCCGCCGCGAGGGCCTCGCGCTGCAATTCGGTGGTGCCGCCGGCACGCTCGCCGCGCTCGGCGACAAGGGGCTCGTCGTTGCGGAACGATTGGCGCAGGAATTGAGCCTGCCGCTGCCGGAAGCGCCCTGGCACACCCATCGCGACCGGATCGCCGAGGCGGCTTCATGCTTTGCGATTCTCGCCGGCAGCTGCGGCAAGATCGCCCGCGACGTCTCGCTGCTGATGCAGACCGATGTCGGCGAAGCGTTCGAGCCCGCCGGCGAAGGCCGCGGCGGCTCCTCGACCATGCCGCACAAGCGCAATCCGGTCGCAGCCGCAAGCGCGCTCGGCGCTGCCACCATGGCCCCGCAGCTCGCCGCAACGATTTTTGCAGCCCAGGTGCAGGACCACGAGCGCAGCGCCGGCCCCTGGCACGCGGAATGGCCGACACTGCCGCAATTGATGCTGGTCGCCTCCGGCGCGCTCGCCGCCATCGTCGACATCGCCGAAGGCCTCGACGTCGATGCCGCGCGCATGCGCAGCAATCTCGATGCGACCCATGGGCTGATCATGGCCGAGGCCGTCACCTTCGCGCTCGCCGACAAGATCGGCAAGAGCGATGCACATCATCTGATCGAGGCCGCGAGCAAGCGCGCGGTTGCCGAGAAGAAGCATCTGCGCGAGGTGCTGTCGGCCGATTCGCAGGTCACCACGCATCTTTCACCGGAAAAAATTGCGGCATTGTTCGAGCCGATGGCCTATCAAGGCGCATCGCAGGCCTTGATCGACCGCCTGCTCGCTTCGTTGGATCTCTCCTGATGTCATTGCCGGGCTTGACCCGGCAATCCATCATCTAGGATAGATTCACTTTCTGGATGGATGCGCGGGTCAAGCCCGCGCATGACAAGGAACATGCAATGCCCATGATCGATGCCGACGGTTGCCTGATCAACGTCTCCGTCGAGGGCCGCGACGGCGGGCCGACCCTGATGCTCTCCAATTCGCTCGGCTGCACGCTGCAGATGTGGGAGCCGCAGATGAAGGCGCTGACGCAGGTGTTCCGCGTCATCCGCTACGACCGCCGCGGCCACGGCAGGTCCAACGTTCCGCCGGGCCCCTACACGATGGAGCGGTTCGGCCGCGACGTGCTCGCGATCCTCGACGACCTTAACATCGAGAAGGTGCATTGGTGCGGCCTGTCGATGGGCGGCATGGTCGGGCAATGGCTGGGCGCCAATGCGCCGGAGCGCTTCGGCAAGCTGATTCTCGCCAACACCTCCTGCTACTATGCCGAGCCGACCAAATGGCTGGAGCGCATCGACGCCGTGAAGAAGGGCGGCATCGCGGCGGTCGCCGATGCCGTGCTGGCGGGCTGGCTCACGGCTGATTTCCGCGAACGCGAGCCCGAGATCGCCGCTAAGATGAAATCGATGCTGCTCGCCTCCCCCGTCGAAGGCTATCTCGCCTGCTGCGAGGCGCTGTCGACGCTCGACCAGCGCGCGCTGCTGCCGAAGATCAAGAGCCCGACACTGGTGATCGCCGGCCGCCACGACATGGCGACGCCGATCTCGGCGGGCGAATTGATCCGCTCCAGCATTCCCGGCGCCAGCATGACCATCATCGACGCCGCCCACATTTCCAACGTCGAGCAGCCGCACGCGTTCACCGACGCAGTGGTGGGCTTCTTGACGCAGCGATAGCAACAACCGTCATTGCGAGGAGCGTAGCGACGAAGCAATCCAGACTGCCTCTGCTGACGCATTTCTGGATTGCTTCGCTACGCTCGCAATGACGGAGAGGAGGATAGAATGGACGACCAGAAGCGCCGCGATGCCGGCATGAATGTGCGCCGCAAGGTGCTGGGCAATGCCTGGGTCGACAAGTCGGTCGCGAACCGCAACGCCTTCAACACCGACTTCCAGGACCTGATCACGCGCTACGCCTGGGGCGAGATCTGGACGCGGCCGCATTTCGACGAGCGCACGCGGCGCGTGCTCGTGATCGGCACCATGGTCGCGCTCGGGCAATGGGACGAGTTCCGCCTGCATGTGCGGGCGGCGCTCGCCGAGGGCGGCTTCACGCCCGACGACATCAAGGAAATCCTGTTGCAGCAGGCAATCTATTGCGGCGTGCCGGCGGCGAACCACGCCGTCAAGGAAGCCTCAGCGATTGTGCAGGAGCTCGGCCTGCTCAAGAGCTAGCGGCGCAGGCGCCTCGACGGCCTTCTGAACCATCTTGGGCGCTGCCGCCGGCTTCTCGATCACCACCACGATGGCGGCACCGAGCAGGAGCAGGAGCTCGGTGGCGTGCAGCCGCAGCGCGGCCATCTCGCCGACCTTGGAGGCCATCACCATGCTGGCGAACGAGATCAGGCTGCCGATCGCCAGCGCGATCCCGAGCGCCTCGTCGCTGCTGCCGCTCTTGCGGGTGCGCGGAATGCACAGCAACACGAGATAGATCGCGAAGAACGCCACCACGGTCGCCCGGCCGAGCGCCAGCAGCCAAGCCGCGCGCACCGTTTCCATTCCCGCCATCTGGAGATGGTCGCTGAGGAACAGGGCGACCGCGACACTCGGCCGCTCGTAAAGGCCGTGCACCGGCGCGATCATGATGTTGAAGGCGACGAGGGCCCAGGCCGGAATGAAATAGGCCGCCAGCAGCGCGCCGTTCACCGAGCCGATCCGCCAATTCCTGAACATGCCGCTTCCCGCTTCGCCTGCCACGCGCCTTCACTGGGAAGGCTTTGCCGGGAGCTAACTCGCATCAGACTGTGGCGGCAATTTAAACCCTTTATTTACCTTAACTGGCCCGGCGCATTGCCTGCCAAAGAAAAAAGGCCCCGCCTTTCGGCGGGACCTCTCTTACTACTCTCCGCTCTTGGACTCCCTAAGTGGACTCCCTTGGACTCCCAAAGTTTATTCCTGATTGCGTTGGCCGCTCTGCTGGCCGGGGCGGTCGCCCTGGCGCATCGGGTCGTTCTGCTGCTGCTGTCCGGGTTTCTGACCGCCGCCCTGCTGCTGCCCTGGCTGACCGGGGCGCTGCTGGCCGGGGTTCTGACTCTGCTGGCCCGGATTCTGGTTCTGCTGCTTCGTCATTCGGGGAAACTCCCTTGTTGGACGTCAGAGCGGAGATAACGTGCCGCCCGCATTTTGGTTGCCCTGCGGAACCCGGTTCCCGCACCTGCGGAACCGCCGAAATGACGTCCGTAGCCGAAATGACCTCTGTACAAGCCTTTATGCCGAGGCCTCGGCTGTTGCGGCGGCCAGTTCCCTCCTGTTAGAAAACGAGACGAACGCTCAAGGGCTGCCGGGGCCCAAGAACTCTCTCTCAAGAGCTCCCTTTGAGCCGCGTCAGGTTGGTACGGCAGTCCATGGATTATTTCGCCCAGCAGCTCATCAACGGCCTTGTACTCGGCTCGATCTACGGCCTGATCGCCATCGGCTACACGATGGTCTACGGCATCGTCGGCATGATCAATTTCGCCCATGGCGACATCTTCATGATCGGCGGCTTCATCGCCCTCATCACCTTCCTGATCCTGGTTTCGCTCGGCCTGACCGCGATCCCGGTCATCCTGCTCGTGGTGCTCCTGGTCGCGATGGCGATCACGGCGCTCTATGGCTGGACCATCGAGCGCATCGCCTACCGGCCGCTGCGGCATTCCTTCCGCCTCGCCCCGATGCTGTCGGCGATCGGCATGTCGTTCGTGCTGACCAATTATTCGCAAGTTGCGCAAGGTGCGCGCGTCAAGCCGATCCCGCCCTTCATCACCGGCGGCTACACCCTGCATGAGAGCCCGGACGGCTTCGTCATCCAGCTCTCCAACATCCAGATCATGGTGGTCGTCACTACCATCGTGCTGCTCGCCATCTTCACCTGGCTGGTCTCGCGCACGCGGCTCGGGCGCGACATGCGCGCCTGCGAGCAGGACCAGACCATGGCGGCGCTGCTCGGCGTCGACGTCGACCGCACCATTTCCATGACCTTCGTAATCGGTGCCGCGCTCGCCGCGGTCGCCGGCCTGATGTACCTGCTCTATTACGGCCTGGTCGATTTCTTCATGGGCTTCGTCGCCGGCATCAAGGCGTTCACCGCAGCCGTGCTCGGCGGCATCGGCTCGCTGCCGGGCGCCATGCTCGGCGGCCTTGCGATCGGCTTGATCGAGACGTTCTGGTCGGCCTATTTCTCGGTCGAGTACAAGGACGTCGCGGCGTTCTCGATCCTGATCGTCGTGCTGATCTTCATGCCGACCGGCCTGCTCGGCCGTCCCGAAGTCGAAAAAGTCTGACGGTCCGCGCGTGACAGCCCTCTCGCAAGATACCGCATCCGCAAGTCGCTCCGCCGGCATCCTCCCCCTTCTGAAGACAGCCTTCTTCAACGCGCTGGTCGCGCTGGTGCTGTTCTCGCTGATGGTCGGCATCCGCACCGAGGCCGGATCCGACGGCCAGCTCACCTATTGGACGCGCTTCGGCGAGCTTGCATCCCTCGTTGCCGCAGTATTCGGCGGCTCGATCGTGATCGAGCTGCTGCGGCAATGGATCGGCCCGACCGGCGCCGAGAAGCTGGTGCCACCAGCCGTGCAGAGCGGAATGTCGTTCATCGGCCGCTATCTCGCGCCCGCGCTCTTGATCTTCACGCTGTTGGTGCCCGTCATCTTCTATAACCAGCGCTACATCCTCGACCTCGCGATCCTCGTCCTCACTTATGTCATGCTGGGCTGGGGATTGAACGTCGTGGTTGGGCTCGCCGGCCTGCTCGATCTCGGCTACGTCGCCTTCTACGCGGTCGGCGCCTATTCCTACGGCCTGCTCGCCACCAATTTCGGCTGGTCGTTCTGGATCTGCCTGCCTCTCGCCGGCATCCTCGCCGCGTTCTGGGGCGTGCTGCTCGGCTTTCCCGTGCTGCGGCTGCGCGGCGACTATCTCGCCATCGTGACGCTCGCCTTCGGCGAGATCATCCGCCTCGTCATCATCAACTGGCAGGAGCTCACCGGCGGCCCCAACGGCGTCTCCGGCATTCCGCGCCCCACCTTCTTCGGCATTCCGCTCGACAACAGCGACGACGGGCTCGCGGCAAAACTCGGCATCGAGTACTCCCCGACCCACCGCATCGTCTTCCTGTTCTATCTGATCCTGGCGCTCGCGCTGCTGACCAACTGGGTCACGATCCGCCTGCGCCGCCTGCCGATCGGGCGCGCCTGGGAAGCGTTGCGCGAGGACGAGGTCGCCTGTCGCGCGCTCGGCATCAACACGACGACGACGAAGCTCACGGCGTTCGCGACCGGGGCCATGTTCGGCGGCTTTGCCGGCGCGTTCTTCGCGACGCGCCAGGGCTTCATCAGCCCTGAATCCTTCACCTTCCAGGAATCGGCCTTGGTGCTCGCCATCGTCGTGCTCGGCGGCATGGGCTCCCAGCTCGGCGTCGCGCTCGCCGCCCTCGCCATGATCGGCGGCTTCGAGCTGTTCCGGGGCCTGGAGGGCTACCGCATGCTGGTGTTCGGCATGGCCATGGTGCTGATCATGATCTGGCGGCCGCGCGGCCTGATCGGCCATCGCGCCCCGACCGTGTATCTAACCAAGGCGCAGGCGATTTCCTCCGACCTGGTCAAGGAAGGCCACGGATGAGCGGCGACAGGATCCTCAGTGTCGACCGGCTCACCATGCGCTTCGGCGGCATCGTCGCCGTGCAGGACCTCTCTTTCGCCGCCGAGCGGAAGAAGATCACCGCTTTGATCGGGCCGAACGGCGCCGGCAAGACCACCGTATTCAACTGCATCACCGGCTTCTACAAGCCGAGCGGAGGCACCATCCGCCTCACCCATGACGACGGCCGGGTGATCGCGCTGGAGCGGCTGAACGATTTTCGTATCGCCAAGCAGGCCAAGGTGGCCCGCACCTTCCAGAACATCCGCCTGTTTCCCGGCATGACCGCGCTGGAGAATCTGATGGTGGCGCAGCACAACGCCTTGATGCGCGCATCCGGCTTCACCTTCCTCGGCCTCGTCGGCGCCCCCGTGTACCGCGACGCCGAGAAGCACGCGATCGACCTCGCCACCGATTGGCTCAGGCGCGTCAACCTGCTCGACCGCGCCGACGACGCCGCCGGCAACCTCGCCTATGGCGACCAGCGCCGGCTCGAGATCGCGCGCGCCATGTGCACCGAGCCGGCGCTGCTGTGCCTGGACGAGCCCGCCGCCGGCCTCAACGCGCGCGAGAGCGCCGCTCTCAGCGAGCTGCTGCTCTCGATCCGCAACGATGGAACCTCGATCCTGCTGATCGAGCACGACATGTCGGTGGTGATGGAGATCTCCGACCACATCGTGGTGATGGATCACGGCGTCAAGATCGCCGAAGGCTCGCCCCGCGAGGTCCGCGACGATCCCAAGGTGATCGCCGCCTATCTCGGCACCGACGAGGACGAGGCGGCGGCGGTGATGGAGAGCGGGTCGTGACGTCGCCCACTCCCCTGCTCGCGATCCGGGGCCTGCGTGCAGCCTACGGCAAGATCGAGGCGCTGAAGGGCGTCGATGTCGAGATCAACGCCGGCGAGATCGTGGCGCTGATCGGCGCCAACGGGGCCGGCAAGTCGACGCTGATGATGACGATCTTCGGCAAGCCACGCGCCCGCTCGGGGCAGATCCTGTACGAAGGCCGCGACATCACCGGCGTTCCCACCCACGAAATTGCGCATTTGCGCATCGCGCAGTCGCCGGAAGGCCGCCGCATCTTCCCGCGCATGAGTGTCGCCGAGAACCTCCAGATGGGCGCGGACGCCACCGGATGCACCGACGCGGAACGCGAGGCGACGCTGCAACGCGTCTTCACGCTGTTCCCGCGGCTGAAGGAACGTTACGCCCAGCGCGGCGGAACCCTGTCCGGCGGCGAGCAGCAGATGCTGGCGATCGGCCGCGCCTTGATGAGCCGCCCCCGCCTGCTCCTGCTCGACGAGCCCTCGCTCGGGCTCGCGCCGCTGATCGCCCGCCAGATTTTCGACGCGATCCGCACCCTGAACCGGCAGGACGCCCTGACCGTGCTGATCGTCGAGCAGAACGCCAACCACGCGCTCAAGCTCGCCCATCGCGGCTATGTCATGGTCAATGGCCTGATCACGCTGGCGGGCACCGGCGCCGAGTTGCTGCAGCGCCCCGAAATCCGCGCCGCCTACCTCGAAGGCGGCCGGCACGGCTGACCGGGCCAGAAAGCGGATCGCGTGCGGCGGAATGTGGCGAGATATCTCCACACATGCCCGTATTTTGCCGGTGACTTCTCCTCGAATTCATTCAAGAATGGCGCCGGTTTGGACCGGGCAGGCCCGGCAACTTCCACAGGCGACCACCCGCGAGGTATCTCATGAAATCACTGAAGCTCATCGGACTGGCATTCGGCGCATCGCTCGCGCTGTCGAGCGCGGCATTCGCGCAGGATGTCACCGTCGCAGTCGCAGGCCCGATGACCGGCGGCGAGTCCGCCTTCGGCCGCCAGATGAAGAACGGCGCCGAGATGGCCGTCGCCGATATCAACGCCGCCGGCGGCGTCAACGGCAAGAAGCTCGCGCTCTCCGTCGAGGACGATGCCTGCGATCCGAAGCAGGCACGCTCGGTCGCCGAGAAGATCGCCAGCGCCAAGATGCCTTTCGTCGCCGGACATTATTGCTCCTCGTCGTCGATCCCGGCCTCGGAAGCCTATGCCGACGGCAACGTGCTGCAGATCACCCCGGCCTCGACCAATCCGCTGTTCACAGAGCGCAAGCTCTGGAACGTGGCGCGCGTCTGCGGCCGCGACGATCAGCAGGGCCTGATCGCGGCGCAGTACATCGCCAAGAACTACAAGGGCAAGAACATCGCCATCCTCAACGACAAGACCACCTACGGCAAGGGTCTTGCCGACGAGACCAAGAAGGCGCTCAACAAGGCCGGCATCACCGAGAAGATGTACGAGTCCTATAACAAGGGCGACAAGGACTTCAACGCGATCGTCTCGCGCCTGAAGCGCGACAATATCGACCTCGTCTATGTCGGCGGCTATCATCAGGAGAGCGGCCTGATCCTGCGCCAGATGCGCGACCAGGGCCTCAAGACGGTGCTGATGGCCGGCGACGCGCTCGCCGACAAGGAGTACGCCTCCATCACCGGCCCCGCCGGCGAAGGCACCCTGTTCACCTTCGGCCCCGATCCGCGCAACAAGCCGACCGCCAAGAAGATCGTCGACGCCTTCAAGGCCAAGAACATCGACCCCGAAGGCTATACGCTCTACACCTACGCGGCGATGCAGGTGTGGTCGCAGGCTGCCAAGAAGGCCGGCACCACCGACGCCAAGAAGGTCATGGAGGCGATGAAGGCCGGCAAGTGGGACACCGTGATCGGCCCGATCGAGTATGACGCCAAGGGCGACATCAAGCAGATCGACTACGTCGTCTACAAATGGGACGCCAAGGGCGGCTACGCCGAAGTCCGCGGCAACGGCACCTAAGCGCGCTTGCCAGGCCTCAAGGCCACCATGCCGATCATGACCGCGCCCCGGCTCTCCCCGGGGCGCTTCTTCTTGCGGCGAGTTCAGACGGCCGCGGGCAGCTCGCCGCCGGCGCCGGCCTGGGCCTTGCGCAGCGCTTGCAGCAGATCGTTCGGCCGAAACGGCTTTTGCAGGCAGACCACGTTGGCGAGGTGGGGCGCCTGTTCCATGAAGTCGAGTGCCGTCATCCCGGATACCGCTATGACGGGGAGTCCAGGCGCACGCTCGCGCAGGGTCGCGATGACGTCGACGCCACTGGTGTCACCAAGGAAGATGTCGACGATCGCCGCGTCGAACGGCTCGTCCGCAAAGGCTTTCAGCCCCGCAGCGCCGCTCTCCGCCTCCACGACCTCGAAACGATTGACCCGCAGCACGATCGCGATCATCGCGCGGACGTCCTTCTGGTCGTCGATGATGAGAACGCGGGGCATGGGGACCAACTCCCGATAGCAAGATCGAAATCGTCTGATTTTAAACCTGGAACCCGCCGCAGCGGAGGGGCATTATGACACCGTTCAGTAAAGCGCATCTTACCCGCTGCCTATTCCGTGTTCCCATCCCAATTAAGTAAGCTCTAACCTTCGGTTGAGTCGCGGTCGCAACGGCTCGGGATTCGAGCCCAGAACCCGCTACCATGGAGCAAGGCTGCGGGACTCCGGATGAAGTCGGCGAAGATGGCGAAGACCGGTCGACGAGAGGTGGACGTGCCCACAACGATAGACCGAAGCACATTCCTTTCGACCCTGCCGGCCACCTCGACCGACCGCAGGGCAGCATTGTGGATCGTCGGCGTGTCCTCGGTCCTGTTCGCGCTGGCCGTTCCTTTCGCGGGTATCCCGCTGCTGCCGGTCCCGGCCTTCGTAGCGAGTTATCAATCCGCCCTCGCTGTCAGCGACATCGTCACGGCCGTGCTGCTGCTGTCGCAGTTTGCGGTGTTGCGTACCCGCGCACTCCAATGGCTCGCGACCGGCTACCTGTTCACCGCCGCAGCCGCGCTGGTCCATGCCCTCACCTTCCCGGGCCTGTTCGCACCGACCGGGCTCTTCGGCGCGGGCGGGCAAACCACGGTCTGGCTCTACATGATTTGGCACGGCGGCTTTCCGCTGTTCGTGCTGGGCTATGCCTGGCTGAAGGAAAAGGACGGCGGCCCCCGGGTCCAGGGCGCGATGAGCACCGCGATCTACGCGTGCGTCCTCGGCGTCATCGCCGCGATGGGCGTCTTCGCCTGGATCGTCACCACTCAGCACGATCTGCTGCCGGTCCTGCTGCGCGATGGCCGCTACACGCCGACCATGATCGGGGTCGTGTCCTTCGTGTGGTCCCTGAGCTTTGCCGCGCTCGTCTCGCTGTGGTTCCGCAGGCCGCATTCGGTGATCGACGTCTGGCTCATGGTCGTGATGTGCGCCTGGCTGTTCGACATCGCGCTGTCGGCGATCGTGAACGTCGCCCGCTTCGATCTCGGCTTCTACGCCGGCCGCCTCTACGGCCTCTGCGCGGCGACCTTCGTTCTCGCCGTGCTGCTGATCGAGAATGTCCGTCTCCAGGCGCAGACCGCGGGCATGGTCGACGCATTGAAGCGCCGATCGGATGAGGAGCGCAATTATCACGTCGAGCGCGAGCGGTTGTTCACCGCCGTCGTCGCATCCTCCAACGACGCCATCATCACCAAGTCGCTCGACGGCACCATCACGACCTGGAACAATGCGGCCGAGCGCGTCTTCGGATACTCCGCCAACGAGGCGATCGGCCGTCCCATCGACATCATCATGCCGGAGGATCAGCGCGACGAAGTCGCCGAGAACCTGGCCCGCACGCGCAACGGCGAGGTCATCGACCAGCAGGAGACGGTGCGGCTGCACAAGAGCGGCCAGCCGATCGACGTGGTGCTGAGCCAGGTCCCGCTCCGATCGACCGATGGCAAGATCATCGGTGCCTCCAAGGTGGCCCGCGACATCACCGAGCGGAAGCGGACCGAGACCGCGCTCAACCGCGAGATCGAGGAGCGCCAGCGCATCTTCGAGACCTCGCAGGACCTCATCCTGGTCACCGACGGCTTCGGCAATTTCATCCAGGTCAGCCCCAGCGTGAAGGCCATCCTGGGCTTCAGCCCGGAGGACATGGTCGGGCACAGCGCGACCGAGTTCATCCACCCTGATGACCTCGAGAACACCCGAAACGAGATGCGCGCGGCCAGGCGCGGCGCGGTCAAGCGCAGCTTCGAGGCGCGCTACTATCACTACGACGGCCACGAGGTCACGCTGAACTGGATGGGCACCTGGTCGGAGCCGGTGAAGCGCCATTTCTTCATCGGCCGCGACCTCACCGAGAAGCAGGCCGCCGAGGCCCAGCTCAGGCAGGTCCAGAAGATGGACTCGATCGGCCAGTTGACGGGCGGCGTCGCCCACGACTTCAACAACGTGCTGACGGTCATCACCGGCACGATCGGCATCCTGGCCGATGCCGTCGCCGACCGGCCGGAGCTTGCCGCCATCACCAAGCTGATCGACGATGCCGCCGAGCGCGGCGCGCAGCTGACCAAGCATCTGCTCGCCTTCGCCCGCAAGCAGCCGCTCCAGCCGCGCGAGATCGACGTCAACGCGCTGGCGCTCGAGGCCGCCAAGCTGCTGCATCCGACGCTGGGCGAGCAGATCACGATCATGCCGCAGTTGACCGAGGATGCCTGGCCGACACTGGTCGACCCCGGCCAGCTCTCCACCGCAATCCTCAATCTCGCGCTGAACGCGCGCGATGCCATGCCCGACGGCGGCACCCTGGTGCTGGAGACCCGCAACGTCTTCCTCGACGACGGCTATGCCAGCATGAATCCCGACGTCGCCGCCGGCAATTACGTGATGATCGCGGTCAGCGACACCGGCAGCGGAATTCCCGCTGAACTGATCGACCGCGTGTTCGATCCGTTCTTCACCACCAAGGAGGTCGGCAAGGGCACGGGCCTCGGGCTCAGCATGGTGTTCGGCTTCGTCAAGCAGTCCGGCGGCCACATCAAGATCTACAGCGAGGAAGGCCACGGCACCAGCGTGAAGATCTACCTGCCGCGATCGAGCGGCGTGCAGGAGACCGAGTACGAGGCGCTCCAGAACGTGCCCATCGCCGGCGGCGACGAGAAGATCCTGATCGTCGAAGACGACGCCTTGGTGCGGCAGTACGTCGTGACCCAGGTCAAGAGCCTCGGCTATACCGCGCTCGAAGCCGCCAATGCGGCCGAAGCCCTCACCATCATCGACGCCGACGACAACATCGACCTGCTGTTCACCGACGTCATCATGCCCGGCAACATGAACGGCCGGCAGCTCGCCGACGAGGCGGCGCGGCGGCGGCCCGACCTGAAGACGCTGTTCACCTCGGGCTATACCGAGAACGCCATCGTGCATCACGGCCGGCTCGATTCCGGCGTGCTGCTGCTGGCCAAGCCCTACCGCAAGACCGAGCTCGCCAAGATGCTCAGGACGGCGCTGGTGAGTTGACCGGCGCGAACGTCTTGTGCGGCGTCAGGACGTTCAACACCAGGAAGACCAAGCCGCCGGCGACAGATGCGCTCATCGTGACCACCTTGGCAAGCGTCAGCGCGCTCGCAAGATGAGCCTCATCGGCGGAGACCCTGTTCGCCCTGAACAGCCGGGCAAGCATGACGTCCTCTGCGACATCGGCGATGCCGTACAGCACGCCGCTTGCGGCGAAGATGATCACGAGCCAGCGCGCAAGGCCCGTGGGCTCGAACTGAAGCAGGACCCACAGCCAGAGTGAGGCCGAGAACACCGCGATCCCCACCGCGAACACGATGTCGTTCCAGTACAGGACCGGGCTGACATAGACATCGAGCAGCGTCTGCCGATCGTCGACGAGCTTGCCGCGGAGCCTTTCTTTCACCTGCCGGACCTGATCCGCATTGTAGCCCCACGGCAGCATTCGCTCCGGAATTTTCAGATCGCCTCTAAGAGCATGGTCGATGTCGTCGCGATAAGGCTGGTTCGTGACGTAGGCGATGCCCCCGACGATAAGGCCGATGAAACTGATCGCGGGCAACACATAGCGGAGAGCATCGACCAGACAGCTCAGCATCTCCAATCTCCCATTCGATGGACGGTTGGCGCAGTCATCTCGCGACATCCTCAGATTGTTCGAGCCCGGCTGCACGGTCAAGCCGGGATCGTTCGTGGCGGCGCCGCGATTGACGGGCTCGTCCGCCGGCGGATAATGCCGCCCTTCGCATCGCAAAATCGAACGTGAGGGAATCGCCATCGTGAACAACCTGCTGACCGACATCGCCGGCGTCCGCGTCGGCCATGCCGAAGATGCGAAAATCGCCTCGGGCGTGACGGCGGTCGTGTTCGACCAGCCGGCCGTTGCGGCGATCGACGTGCGCGGCGGCGGTCCCGGCACCCGCGAGGATGCCCTGCTCGACCTTGCCAACACGGTCGAGCGCGTCGATGCGATCGCCCTTTCGGGCGGCTCGGCCTTCGGACTCGAGACCGGCGGCGGCGTTCAGGCCTGGCTCGCCGAGCAGGGCCGCGGTTTTCGCGTCCGCGAGGCGCTGATCCCGATTGTGCCGGGCGCAATCCTGTTCGATCTGCTCAATGGCGGCGACAAGGCCTGGGGGCGATTTGCGCCCTATCGCGACCTCGGCTACGCCGCGGCAGCCTCGGCCGCCGCATCCGATTTTGCGCTCGGCAGCGTCGGCGCCGGTTTTGGCGCGACGACGGCGACCCTCAAGGGCGGGCTCGGCTCGGCTTCCGCCGTCACGAGCAGCGGCGCCAGGGTGGCAGCCATCATCGCCGTCAATGCGGTCGGCAGCGTCACCGTCGGCGACGGCCCGTGGTTCTGGGCGGCGCCGTTCGAGGTGGCGGGCGAGTTCGGCGGACGCGGCCTACCGAACGCGTTCACCGAGGACATGCTGAGGATGCGCATCAAGGGCGGGCCCGCCGCAGCCGAGCGCGAGAACACCACGATCGGCGTCGTCGTCACCGACGCCACGCTGACCAAGCCCCAGGCCAAGCGCCTTGCCATGATCGCGCACACGGGTTTTGCCCGCGCGATCTATCCGGTGCATGCGCCGACCGACGGCGACGTGCTGTTCGCCGCCGCGACCTGCGAGAAGCCGGTCGAGCCGCTCGTCGGCCTCACCGAGCTCGGCATGGTCGCCGCCAACGTGGTCGCGCGCGCGATCGCCCGCGGCGTCTACAGTGCGACCGCCCTGCCGTTCCCGGGCGCGCAGCCGGCGTGGAAGGACCGGTTCGGCTAGCGCCTCACATCGGGTGTCATCGCCCGGCGAAGACCGGGCGATCCAGTATTCCAGAGACGGTTGTGATTGAACCGGAAGGCCGCGGCGTACTGCATGCCCCGCTTTCGCGGGGCATGACAGCGCAATTCGCCGAGAGAGCGCTCTTAGCTCACACACTCATCGACATGGACGAGCCGGCAGTCGCTGAGGCGCCTTGGCCTTGCCCGCCTTGCCGCTGCATCAACTGCGCGAACAGATCGTAAGCCGAATTGGCGGAGGACTTGGAGGCGCCCGGCACCGTGGTCGACATCTTGAAGCCGTCGGCATAGGTGACGGTGGTGGTGGTCGAGCCGTCGGCGTTGGTCGTCGTGGTCGAGGTCGAACCGCCGCTCGACGAGGATGAGGAATCCGAGCCGCTGCCGGAGGCATCGCCCGCGCCGCTCGCCCCATGCGCATGGCGGCCGTGATGGCCGCTCTTCAGCGCCTTCGACATTTCGTCCAGGCTGACGTTGCCGTCGGAATTGGCATCCATCTTCGAGAAGACGTCGTCGGCCTGCGCCAGATTGGTGCCGCCGGCTCCGAGCGCTTTCTCGAACTCGGACTTGCTGATCTTGCCGTCGCCGTCCGCATCGATCTGCGAGAACAGGTCCTTCAGCGCCGCGTCCCGGCTCATCGACGTCGAGGAGGTCGAGCCCGACGAGGTCGAGCTGCTCGTGCTGCCGGTCGTGTCCGACGACTGGCTCTGCGCCGCGATCAGCGCGCTCATCGTCTCCGGGGAAATCTGCGCGCAATTGCCCGAATTGACCGACGAGGCCGCGCCGCTACTTATGCTGCTGCCGCTGTCGATCGCGAACGGATTGGTCGCAGCGCTTTGCGAGGATCCGGTCTTCTGCGTCGCGGAGGACGATTTCGAGTTCGTCAGCGACTGGATCGCGTCGAGCGCGCTCGATACGGCACCAAGGGCGAACAACATTGCACAACTCCAACGATGCGGCATGCCGCGGCCAATGTTCTGGACGTGAAGTCAGCAAGCGTCGTGCCAGCGCGAAAAGCTCAATGAAATCCGCCCTTGCCGCGTCTGGCGGGTGCGGGAACACCGGCAATTCATGCCGGTCGCGGCAGAAATTTCCGCCCACAGGAAGCACGCCTCCCCTGCATTGCCCGGCCGAGATGCCCATGTTAGGCGGGGCCTGATCTTCCTACGGCCGCCACGGAAACCGCGCCATGAACCAAGCCTTCGCTCCCCGCCCCCTGGCCATCGCGCCCTCGATCCTGGCTTCGGATTTTTCCAGGCTCGGCGAAGAGGTGCGCGCGGTGGACGCCGCCGGCGCCGACTGGATCCATCTCGACGTGATGGACGGGCACTTCGTTCCCAACATCTCCTACGGCCCCGACGTCATCAAGGCGATGCGCCCGCACACCAAGAAGGTGTTCGATGCGCATCTGATGATCTCGCCCTGCGATCCCTATCTCGAGGCCTTTGCGAAGGCCGGCTGCGACCACATCACCGTACATGCGGAGGCCGGCCCCCATCTGCACCGCTCGCTCCAGGCAATCCGCGCGCTCGGCAAGAAGGCCGGCGTCTCGCTCAATCCGGGCACACCGATCAGCGCGCTCGAATACGTCCTCGACCTCGTCGACCTCGTGCTGGTGATGTCGGTCAATCCCGGCTTCGGCGGTCAGGCCTTCATCCCCTCCGCCATCGGCAAGATCCGCGACATCCGCGCGATGACGGCGGGCCGCCCGATCGACATCGAGGTCGATGGTGGCGTCGGCCCGGACGTTGCGGGCGCGCTGGCAGCAGCCGGCGCCAACGCCTTCGTCGCCGGCACCTCCGTGTTCAAGGGCGGCACGCAGGACGCCTACAAGACCAACATCGCCGCGATCCGCAACGCGGCGCTCGGGGCACGCGGCGAAGCGATCTGAGCTGCACTCGAAAGCTTGACGCGACAGTGCAAACATTGCGGCTCTTGCCGCAGTGCAGCGCGCAATTCGTCAAATTGTAACCAAATTCCGTACTCCTCCGGACTTCCCTGATTCGCGCAAATCACTGCAAGTGACTCCTGCCTGCTTTTGACGGGAGCACATCATGACGACGACCCTGGTATGGACTGGCGTGGCGTTGTGGCTCGGATTCAACGCTGCGATTGCGGCTCGCTGCATCTACGTGATGCGACCGGTGAAGGTCGCGGCTTCCGCCCGCATCATCCAGCTTCATCGCCGCCGGGGCTGAGCGCCATGCAGATCGCGCTCGTGAAACGCCAGCCGAAGCGCAGGTGCCGAATCCCGCGTCGCCCGCATCCGGGCCTCGACTATTTCTTCGGCCGCCTCGAACGCAGCGATGGCACGCTGGACGAGGATGCCGGGTTCGACAATCCGGATCTCGACCACTGCCACCACTGAGACTTCCTACTTCCGGAACGCCACCATGAAGCCGCACTGCCCGAACTGCCTGAAGGAAATGACCAAGGCATCCGCGTCGCGTAACCTGTTCAATTGCGAGCCCTGCCGCGAGATCATCCAGTATTTTGGCGGCAGCGCAGATCACGGCGAACCGGGCCCGCACTTCTCCTGGCCGATCCGCCGCAAGCGCGCCGTCCACACCGCTCACGCGGCGTGATCTTTTCGGAAAACCGCTTCGCATTTTTCCGAATCATGCTTTAGCCCCACACCACGCCGGCGTCTGGTTTCGTCGCGGCCATCCGCGGCGGCCGCACCACGGTGACGGTGCAGCTCGCTTCCGCGGCCACCTTGGCCGAGACGCTACCGAGCCAGGTACGCATGAACGAATTTTGCCGCGCCCCGATGATGAGATGGTCGACCGAGTTCACCTCGGCGAATTCCAAGAGCGCCGTGGCGGGATCGACCGCCTCCAGCACGTGAACCGACAGCCGGCTCTCGTCGAGCTTCAGCGGCGTGGCCCAATGCCGGAGCGCCACCAGGCGGTCGATGTGCTTGTTGGAGCCCTGCTCGTCCAGCGTCTTGTCAATGGCGATGCGGTTGAGCTTGAGGACATTGACGCAGGCAAGCCGCGCCGAAGGTAACGTGGCCAGAATGCGCTCGGTGGTAATGCGCAGCGCCTCGTTCAGCTCCGGCGCGCCTTCCGCGGTATCGAGCGCGACCGCGAGGATCGGGCTCGATGCGATCTGTTCCGCGACGTCGGATTTGGCGCGCGGCCGCATCACACCCTGGTTGAATCGGCGCCGCCAGGCGACGCTGAGCGGATCGCGCTTCAACCGCTCCGAGCGCGCGGTGAGCTTGACCTGATCCGGATGGGCGAGATCGAAGGCGAGCTGGGACGCGGTCGGATAGCGCCACACCGGCTCGATCTCGAGGCATCGCAGCACCACCTCCTGGAGCCAGGGCGGATAGTCGGCGCGCAATGCGCGCGGCGGATGCGGATCGCGCCACAGCCTGCGCCGCATCGCGCGCAGCGTCTCGCCCTCGCCGAAGGGACGCTCGCCCGTGGTGAAGAAATAGAGCAGCACGCCGAGCGAGAACAGATCGCTGCGCGGATCGTCGCGCACGCCGAGCAGCCGCTCCGGCGCCATATAGGGCGCGGTGCCGTAAGGCAGGCGGAATTCCTCCTGCAACAGGTCGGGCAGATGGTCGTGGTGCGACAGGCCGTAGTCGATCAGCACCGCCTCGCCGCTCTCGCGGAACATGATGCTGCTCGGCTTGATGTCGTGATGGATCACGTTCTGCCGGTGCAGGTCGGCAAGCGCGGTTGCGACCTTGGCGACGAGCTGCCGCGCCTCGTCGTAAGGCAGCGGCAAATCGGGCAACCGCTTGTAGAGCGTAGTGCCGGCGATGCGCTCGATCACGACATAGGCCTGATGCGCGAAATCGCCGGTGCCGAACCACGAGGGCACGTGCGGCCCTGCGAGCCGCGGCAGGATCATCATCTCCATCTCGAAGGAGACGATCGCGGCGGGGTCTTCGCCCTCCGACACCCGCGGAATCTTCATCAGCAGCGGCACGTCGATGCCGGGATGGGTGACGGTCCACAGCGTCGCCATGCCGCCGGCATGGACGCATTCGCCGATGGTGTAGCCGTCGATGACGGCGCCTGATTTGACCAGGGGTTTGGGCATCGGCCTCTAGCGCCCCTGCGACAGCCGGTCAGCGAGCCAGTGCGGCAGGCCGTTGTCGCGAATCCGGCTCGCGGCCGCCTCGATGTCGTAGGGCGCGCGGCAATACGTAATCTCGCGGGAGATCGTGTCGAACAGCACGAAGGCCGCGGATGGATCGCCGTCGCGGGGCTGGCCGACCGAGCCGAGCACCGCGAGCCATTGCCGTCCGCGCAGCAGCGGCACGGAGACATCGGTCTTGGGCACGAGGCTCGTCATCTTCGCCGTCACCGACATCGAATAGAGTGCGGGGCGATGGATATGGCCGCAGAACGTGACATGGGCGGGCGTCGCGATCAGGCTCTTGGCCGCATCCGCCGTCGAGCGGACATAATGCCAGCGCTGCGGGCTGGAGGCTTCAGAGTGGACGTAAAGGCGCTCCTTCTCGTCGACCACCATTGGCAGCTCGGCCAGGAACCGCCGCTGCGCGACGTCGAGCCGGCCGCGCGTCCACTCGATCGCGATCTGCGCCTCGGCATTCATGGTCTCGGTCGTGGTGTTGACGGCCTCGTCATGATTGCCGCGGACAGCGATGGCGCCCTCCGCGACCAGCGCCATCGCGGTCTCCACGACCCATTCGGGATCGGCACCATAGCCGACGAAATCGCCGAGCAGCACGAACCGCTCCGCGCCCTTCGCGCGCGCCGCCTTCAGGCAGGCCTCGAACGCCTGCCGGTTGCCGTGGATATCCGAGAAGACAGCGAGAAGCACGCACCCTCCACCCTCAAACCTTATTGGGAGCCGATAAAGCCAATTTGAGGGACGTCAACAAGATGCGCCAGCTGGGTGCGGTTTTCCAGCGTGCCCCTGCTGCGATGGTGAAGGGCCTATTGCTCGTCCTTCGGCGGCATCCGGGGCGGCGGAATCGGGGTGAACACGGCGCCTTGCGCGCCGGCCGGTGGGGCATTGAACTCGCCGGTCGAGGAATCGCCGCCGCTGGTCTCGATGATGGTCTTGGGCGTCACATATTCCCGGACCATGTCGATCAGGCTGCCATCGCCGCCGCCGAAATCGGCGGCGCGGCCGCCTTGCGGATGCCCGGCCGCGATCTCGTTCTCGGCCGCATGGGTCTTGTCGGCAAGCCGGTCATTGTAGGGTACGCGAAAGGCGCGCGGGATGCCGCTCGGGCGATTGTCCTCGTCGAGCTGCTCGACCCAGAGATAGATCGAGCCGGGATCGCCTTCCAGCGAATGCGGCTCCACGATGCGCGCCTTCAGCAGCTTGAAGGTGGTGGGCAGCCGGTCCGTGCTGGCCCAGCCGAGCAGCCCGCGCATCTCGGTGAAGCTGACGACATAGAATGCGCTGGTCACGACCACCGCGACTGCCTTGAACGACCAGTGCAGCCGGGCATAGACCAGCACGACCAGCAGCAGCGCCCCGATGACGGCGTAGGCGATCGACAGCGTCAGGATCACCGTCTGTAAATCACTCACGGCGCACCCTCACCCGGGTCTTCGGATCGACATCAGCGCCGTTGCGCCAGCTGCTGCGGAACGTCTCCAGCAGCGATTTCGGCCGCTGGTCGACATTGACGACCTTGCCCTCAGCGTCGAGCCGGAACCGCACCGCGGTCTTCTCGTCGCCGGTGTGGTCGAGCGTGAACTTGTTGTCGAAGATCACCTGCGCGGTCGGATTGAGTTTTTGCACCTTCACATTAGCGGTGACAGGCTCACCGGTCGTGGCGACGAAGTGCGAGACATTCACCGTGTATTCGCCGGCGAGAATGCCGCGCACGGTGACGATCTCCTCGCGGATGGGCGAGGCGATCTTTTTGCCGGCGACCATGATGAAGTCGTTGGCACCGCCGCGGTCGTCGCGGTCGAGCGTGAGGAAGCCGGCCTCGCGGTGGCGATACCAGGCGATGTTGCCGGCGGGATCCTGCACGAACAGGTCGAGATCGTCGGGGTGGTTGTCCGGCCAGTCCAGCGTGATCATGAACTCGGCCTTGGAGTCGATCTTGCCGTCCTTGGCATCGGGCGAGATCGCGAGCAGCGCCAGAAAGAACAGGAACGCGATCACCTGGAGCGCCTTGAACAGCATGACGCCGAGCGGATCGAACGGCTCCTCGCGCGGATAGAGACCAAAGTCATCCATCATGACGAGGTTCCAGCGCCTTTGATTCCAGCGCCTTGGCGCTCGAGCACCGGCGTCACATAGGTCTCGGTCAGCACCACCGCATCCGAGAACACCCGCTGGGTCGCGGCATCCAGCATGTAATACTGGATGCGGACCAGGATCGAGCCGACAAGGCCGGCGAGCGTCGTGTACATCGCGACCGCCATGCCGTCGCTCATCAATCCCATGGAAGAGCGCATCGCGACCTTGTCTGCGGCGTCCAGTCCCGCGATCGGCGCCAGCATGATGATGAAGCCGATGATGGTGCCGAGCAGGCCGAGCTTCATCAGCGTGTCCGAGACGAAGGCGCCGAAGCCGTTGGAGCCGCGCAGACGGTCGGCGAGCGTCCGCAGCAGCAGCGTCTGGTCGACCGGACGGTAGTCCTGTGCCGCGGCCTTGGTGACGAGGCTCTCGATGTGATCGCGCACCAGCCCGCGTGGGAGCGCCGCCGCGCGCGCATCGAGCAGCTTGCCGCCGTCGGGCGCAGCGAGCGCCGCCCGGCAGCGCCGCGCCGCCGCGCCCTCGCGGGCGATCGCCCGTGTGCGCAGGAAGCAATGGCCGCAGGTCAGGACATAGAGCACCGCGATTACGCTGGAAATGTAGGTGCGATCCGAGGTCAGCATCAGATGGATCAGGCCGAATCGCCACAGCAGCACGACGGCGAAGACCGAAAGCCCGGTGAAGATCATCCAGAACAGCAGCGCGCTGCGCTCGGACGGGTCGGCAGCAGACCCTGCAATTGGTCCAATCGTCATCGAGCTCATGCGGCACTGCTCCTCATCTTGCAGGGACTGGCCTGCAACGATTCCTTGGCCATTAGATCAAAGCCACCGCGCCCGGTCCAAAGAGCGATGCCCAATCCGGATTGGGAAATTTGCCCGAGCTGTGATCCGGTCCAAACCCCGCAATTGGCAAGGACCGGCGGCATTGTTAGGCTGAGCTTATCAAACGTCGGGGATGATCGCATGCGCCTCGTGCTTCAGCTTGTCGCCCGTCTGCTTCTCATCGTGGTGCTGTGCCTTGGCGCCGCGACCGTGTGGGCCACGTTCGATGCCTATCGCAGCGTCGACCGGGCGACCGCGGCGTCCGCCCAGCGGGTCGCGCAGGCGCTTCAGGCACTGTATTGGCACGAGTTCTTGCTGCGAAGCAGCAGAACGCGCGAGCAGCTCCTGCCGGTTCCCGAGTGGCGCACGCTGGAGACGATGAAGCTGATCTCGCCCGGTGTCTGCGTCGAGTTCCAGCCGGCCATCGCATTCGAAAAGCCGCTTTGCGGCCAGAGCCAAGGCATCGGCAAGACGCCGCCGCGCTGGTTCGCCTCGATCGTGCCGACCTTCCTCGGCAGCCATGCCGAGGTGGTGCGGCCGGTCAGCCCCCGCGCCGCGTCGGCCGGAACGGTCGTCGCAACGCCGGATGCCGCAGCCGCGATCTCGCTCGCCTGGGAGTACATTCTCAACGTGATCGACGTCGCGCTTCTGATGGCGGCGGCGATCGCGATCCTCGCCTCGCTTGCGATCGCGCATGCGCTGGCGCCGGCGCGCGCGATCGTCACCGCGCTCCAGCGCATGGCGCGGGGCCAATATCGCACCAGGCTGCCGCGCTTCCGCTCGATGGAGCTGGCGATGATCGGCAACGCCGTCGGCGAGCTCGGCGGCCGGCTGGAGGAGGCCACCGAACAGCGCGCGGCGCTGACGCGGCGACTGATCGAAATCCGCGACGACGAGCGCCGGGCGCTTGCCCGCGAGCTGCATGACGAGTTCGGGCAGAACCTGTCGGCGATCCTCGCCTTCGCCAACACCATCGAGACAGCCGGCGCGAGGGACCGCAAGGACAACAGCATCGCGCAGGACGCGCGCATGATCTCGCAGGCCACCCATCACCTGATGGCATCATTGCGCGATGCCTTGAAGCGGTTGCGCAATCCCCTGCCCGAGGAGCTGGGGCTTGAGGCGAGCCTCGTCAATCTCGTCGACAGCTGGCGCTCGCAAAGCGCGGCGAGGCCAACGATCCAGCTCGACGTCAAAGGCGATCTCACCGACATCAGCGGCCCGGCCGCCACCACCGCCTATCGCGTCGCCCAGGAATGCCTGACCAACGCGCTGCGTCACAGCTCCGCGCGCGAGATCTCCTTGCGTGTCGAGCGGCGCGCGGGCGAGGACGATGCACTGCTGATCAGGGTAGAGGACGACGGCGGCGGCGATGCGGAACGGGTCGCGCAGTCGGCCGGCTTCGGCCTCACCGGCATCCGCGAGCGCGTCACGGCCGCCGGCGGATCGCTGTCGATCCTGCCTGCGCGCGGCGGCCTCAGCGTCGCCGCCACCATTCCGCTCGCCGCATGAGGAAGGCATGACCGAGGTCGCGGCAACAGGCATCTCGGTTTTGCTGGTCGATGATCATCCGATCGTGCGGCAAGGCTACCGCCGCGTGCTGGAAAGCCAGGGCGATCTGGTTGTCGTGGCGGAGGCCGACAACGCCGCGGATGCTTACGGCGCCTTCAAGGCGCACGACCCTGACGTCGTCGTGCTCGACATCTCGATGCCAGGCGCGAGCGGGCTGGAAGCGATCCGCAACATCCGCGCCCGCAATCCGCGTGCGCGCATCCTCGTTTTCACCATGCACAACGAGGCGGTGCTGGTGAAAGCCGCCTTTGCCGCCGGCGCGAGCGGCTTCGTCACCAAGAGCAGCGAGCCGTCCGCCGTCGTCACCGCGATCCGCAGCGTCGCCCGCGGCGAGCGCGCCATGAGCGACGACATCGCGCACATCCTCGCCGAGGACAGCCTGTCGTCAGGCTCGGCGCTGGACCAATTGGGCGAGCGCGAGATCGAGATCCTGCGTCAATTCGCCGGCGGCGCCACCACCGAGCAGATTGCGGCGCATCTCAATCTCAGTGTGAAGACGGTCCAGAACTATCACTATCTGATCAAGACCAAGACGGGCGCACGGACGGATGCCCAGCTCGTGCGGCTGGCGGCGAGTTGCGGGCTGACGAAAATCTAGCAGCGGGGCTGCCGCTTTCCTCACATCGCTTGGCGATCTTGAATCTGCCCAGCGGGATGGAACGGAGGCCATCCAGCTCCGGTTAGTAGTGGAGTGGAGGAGTAAATCGCCATGCGCAAGGCTCATCACAAGGCAATCGACCATCCCCCGATCATCACTGTAGGCGAGCTCATCGACGAACTTTGCCGCCTGCCCGACACGGCCGTCGTTCACTTCCGCTGCCCCATGCTCGAGCAGGAGCTGACATTCTACCGCCTTCGAAAGCGATCAAAGGATGCCGTCGAGATCGCGGTCAATGCATATCCGGAGAGCCCGCCGGTCGTGCCATCAGCCAACGGCGGGATGCACCCACGCAGGCACGCGACTGCCTCGCCCACCGTTCGGGAGAGCGCGCTTCTTCACAAGGCGAGAGGGTAAGTCAGGCGGTCGCGGTCTAGCAGGCCTTCAACCCGCGCAGCACCAGTGCCAGCGTCGCATCAACGCGCGCAGGCAGCTCCGCATCCTTCCACTCGTCGGCATGGGCCGGATGGTGGAAGCGGCAGGTCGCATCGAACAGCGCGCGCGCCGTGGTCTTGACGTCGTCCACGGCAAACTCGCCCCGCTTGACGCCGTCGGTCAGGATCGCCGCGATCTGGTCGATCATCGTGTCCTTGTGGCACTTGACCGCCGCGCAGGCCTCGCGCGCCAGCGTCAGGTAGGTCTCGAACATCTCGGGATCGTCGAGCACGCGCGAACGCTTGGCGGCGAACAGCGTGCGCAGCCAGCGGTCGAGCCTGTCGGGCGCAGGGCCCTGCTCCCTGGCGATCGCCAGGAGCGGAGCGTCGATGCGATCGAGCCAGCGTTTGGCAACGGCCTCGCGCAGCGAGGCCTTGCTCGGGAAATGGCGATAGACGCTGCCGTGGCTCACATCGAGCGCACGGGCAACGTCGACCACGGTGGCCTTGGCAAGTCCGTAGCGCCGCAGAACGTCCTCGGTGACTTCGAGGATCCGCTCCGGCGTCAAGACAACGGCTTCATTCATGCCAGCACCTTGTTCCCGTTCAGGGTTCATCCGGCGATAGGGCTGCTTCCGAAGCGCCCGTGCCGGTCGTTTCGGAAAGCTCTCGCCTTAATGAGGCAGTTTTGCAGCCTGCGCCGCGATCTGGCGCGCCACCAGCAAATTGAGCCAATGCCCAATCGCGCCGGTGAAATTGAGGATTTCGGTCGTCATTTTCTTAAGTCTCCATTCGTCCGCGGTCCCCACCCCCAAATTACGCCCCTCGGTCCGGTGTTTTGGACGTCGGGCCCCCGGGATGGGATGACCACGGGACGCCCAATCGGGGCGTCCGGGAAGGGATATACACGTCTAGCTAACAGATTTCAATATCTGTCAGTCAATGATCCGTGACTGACAGTTAATTTTTGCGGCCCGTCCCCGGGCCATGGTCGGGAACTGGCAAATCGGCCCGCCGCCTGCGCCATCCCCGGCAAACCTCGTCCCGCCAGCCGTTTCGCCCTCCCCCTCCGCCAAATCCGGGCGTAGAAAGCCGCTTCGCTCATCCGGGCGCCAAGACCACAGGAACGGACTCCCCCCATGCCCATCGTCAACCGCGTTGCCGCCCTCTCCGACGAAATGGCCGCCTGGCGCCATGACTTCCACGAGAACCCGGAGTTGCTCTACGAAGTTCACCGCACCGCCGGCATCGTCGCCGACAAGCTGCGCGAGTTCGGCTGCGACGAGGTGGTGACGGGCATCGGCCGCACCGGCGTGGTCGGCGTGATCCGTGGCCGCAAGTCGGCTTCGGGCAGAACCATTGGCCTGCGCGCCGACATGGACGCGCTGCCGATCATGGAAACCTCGGGCGTGCCCTACGCCTCCAAGGTGCCCGGCAAGATGCACGCCTGCGGCCATGACGGCCACACCGCCATGCTGCTCGGCGCCGCCAAATATCTCGCCGAGACGCGCAATTTCGACGGTACCGCGGTTCTGATCTTCCAGCCCGCCGAGGAAGGCGGTGGCGGCGGCAAGGCCATGGTCGAGGACGGCCTGATGACGCGCTGGAACATCGAGGAGGTCTACGGCATGCACAACATGCCCGGCCTGCCCGAAGGCCATTTCGCCACGACGGCGGGCGCGATGCTCGCCTCCTCCGACAACATCCAGATCATCGTCAATGGCAAGGGCGGCCATGCCGGCGCCGGCCCGCACAAATCGGTCGACAGCGTCCTGATCGGATCGCAGATCGTCAACGCGCTGCAGTCGATCGTCTCGCGCAATGTCGACCCGCTTAAATCGGCCGTCATCTCGATCACCCAGTTCCACGCCGGCACCGCCTTCAACATCATCCCGGAGGTCGCCGAGCTCGCCGGCACCGTGCGCACACTCGATCCTGAAGTCCGTGATCTCGTCGAGCGCCGCATCGGCGAGGTCGCCGACAGCGTCGCCCGCGCCTATGGCGGCTCGGCCGAGACGAAATACACGCGGATGTATCCGGTGACGATGAACCATGCGCGCGAGGCCGGCCTTGCCGCCGACGTCGCCCGCGACATCGTCGGCACCGAGCGCGTCAACGACAAGTTCGTTCCGATGATGGGCGCCGAGGACTTCTCCTTCATGCTGGAAGCACGTCCCGGCGCGATGGTGCTGGTCGGCATGGGTGACGGCAACGAGTGCCACCACCCGGCCTATGTCTTCAACGACAACATCCTCGGCCACGGCGCCTCGTTCTGGGTGCGCATGATCGAGACACGGATGCCGGCGTAGCTGACGTCGCATTTTGCAAATCTTGTAGCCCGGGTGAGCGACTTGTCCGCCATAGCTCGAAGAGCGAAGTCGGCAGCGACGCCCGGGACACGTCTCGCACGATTTCAGTACGGCCCCGGATGGTCGCTCCGCTGATCCGAACTACGATTCCGCACGATCAATTACAGACCTCGTAATTGCCGCTTCCCACGGCGGCGTTATATCTTCCGGGCGTGGCCCCGGCCACGAGCCTGCATCCTTTCTGCACCGGACGACAGCCTGCCGAATTGCAGACAATCTGCCCGCTCGCTTCCGGCTTGGACGGCGCAGCTTCGGTTGTCTTCCGGTCCGCGTCCCGCCTCCTCGAATCCTCGCGCGTCGCGACCGGTTTCTTCTCCTGGATCTTCTCGCACTCGTTGTCGTCGCCGACGCGATAGCCGGCGCGGCAGGTGATCTTCACGCATTGATCGCCGTCGGCCTTGAAGCCGAAATTGCACACCAACGGACAGACCCGTCCCGGCTTCGCCTTCAGCGCATCGAGTGCGTCGACGCTGGCAAGCTTCGCGTCGAACTGGGTGCCGGCATATTTGTTGAACAGCGTCAGCGAACGCTGCGCGGCGGAGGTCCACTCGCCTTCCGCGGCCGAGGTGAGGCAGCCGACACGGCGCAATTCGCTTTGCACGGATTTCGTGAGGTCGACCGCAGACATTTGTGATGTTGGCCCGGGCGAGAGCGCAGCGACTTTTTGCTCGACCTCGGGCAACTGCCGGTCGGCCGCCGGCTTTGCAGCCTGCTCTGCCCTCTCCGCCGCCTGCTTTGCAGCGAGTTCGGCCTTGGCCTTCTCTGCCGCCTGCTTCTCGGCCAGCGCTTTCGCAGCCGCCGCCTCCGCCGCCTTGCGCTCGCGTTCGGCCGCTTCGGCCTTCGCCTGCTCGATCTCCTTCTTCCTTTCAGCCGCGATCCGTGCCTCTTCGGCGGCCTTGGCTGTCGCCGCCGCCTTCTCCTGCTCCGCCTTTTGAGCCCGCTCGGCAATGAGCCTTGTCTTTTCCTGCTCTGCCGCCCTGGCCTTTTGCTCGGCTGCCACGCGCGTTTCTTCGGCGCCAATCTTGTTCAACTGGCCCTTGGCGAGGTTGGCGTAGAACCCGTCCGGGTAGGCCGCCAGAAACGCTTCCCAAGCGTCACGCGTGGCAAGCTGAAGCGCGAGCTCATAGTCCCTGCGAATGGCATCCTGCGGGTTGGCCTGGGGACCGGTTGCCGCTGGCCTGACGACGAGTGGCACGTCGTCGCCGCCGAGCGAGCCGTAGACATAAGGCTCCTGCTTGTAGCCGGTCGCCTTGAGCACGTCGTCGCGCACGAAGCCGAAGGCCTTGCGCAGATCGAGTCCGGGCTTCGGCAGGTGCTCGACCAGCGCAGCGGCGAACGGGCTGTTTCTGGCATCGCCGTCCGATGCAGTCGATCCCGCCTTGGCTGCGAACGCAATCATGGTGTTGGGGCTGGTCGGCTCGACCTTGGCGAGGCCGCGTCCGATCGCGCGCGAGGCCAGCGTGCGCTTCATCGTCTTCGCGAATGGGTTGTCGCGGCAGGCGTCCAGGATGATCAAGCGCAGCTGCTTGGCCGGCTCGACTGCGAACAGCGCACGCTCGACCGGAATGGTCTCGTCGAGAACGTCGCCATCGGTCTCCAGTGTGGCGTCGATCGGAATGAGATAGTTGTTGCCGTCGAGCTCGATGCCGTGACCGGCGTAATAGATCACCGCCATGTCCGCATCGCGCGTCCTGCCGGCAAACTCGCGCAACATGCGCCGCATCTCGCTGGCGCTGAGATCCAGCCTGACGTCGACGGAATCGAAGCCGGCCTTCTTGAACATGCCGCCGACCAGCGCGGCATCGTTCACGGGATTGCCGAGCTTGGGCGCGCTCTTGTAAGCGGAATTGCCGATGATGAGCGCGACCCGCCGGTCGGCATGCGCCGATCCGCAGGCAAGGCTCATCGCAAAAATCACAAAAGCAAATAGCCGAACCGGAATCACTTGCGTCCCCCCGGATGCAATTCCATGAGACTATTCGGAGTATGCCCGAATGCCAATTCTTCCCTATGTGACAGTCGTCACATAAGGTGTTCGGACAGCTTGCTGATCGTGCGGCGAAGCGTCGCCGTTCAGTCCGGCCGGGCCGAGCTCTGATGCCGCCTCACTTCCTGCGGTTGCACCAGGGGCCGGATCACGAAAGGCGCGTGCGGCGTAGCCGCGTAACCGCAAAAAAATAAGTTACGCGGCCCCGTCAGCGGGCCACAGAGCGCAGGCCCGTTGGCTCGTCCGCCTCCAACAGGCGCGACTTGGTCTCGTCTGACGCAAGAGGCAGGGTGAACTGAAAGACAGCGCCCCGAGGGTCGTTTGCGCCGGCCCACATCCGCCCGCCATGCGCCTCGATGATCGAGCGGCAGATGGCGAGGCCCATCCCCATGCCTGTTGGCTTGGTGGTGTAGAAGGCATCGAACAGGGACTCGACATTCTTCGGATCCAGTCCCGGACCAGAATCCCGCAACGTGACGTGAACGCCGTTCGATGCATCCCTTTCGGTGCTGATCAGCAACTCGCGTCCTCCCTCGCCGACTGCAGCCATCGCCTCGATCGCGTTGACAATCAGGTTGAGCAACACTTGCTGAAGTTGAACCCGATCTGCCTGAATAGGCGGCAGGCCTTCGGCAAGCTGCGTTCGCACCGAGACTTCGTGCTTGAACGCCTCGCTGCGTGTCAGCGCGATGACCTCAAGCACCGCCTGGTTGATCTCCATATCCTCCGTTTGCGGGGGCGCGTTCCTGATCATCGCCCGGATCCGGCCGATGATGTCGCCGGCGCGCATGCCGTCGCCGGCGATGCAGTCGAACGTCTGTCGAACCCGCTCCAGATTTGGCGGTTGAGCCTGCAGCCAATTCAACCCGGCCTCGGCGTTCGCCACGATCGCGCCAATCGGCTGGTTGACTTCATGGGCTATCGAAGCGGTGAGTTGCCCCATCGTGGTGACGCGACTGGCGTGCGCTAGCTCCATCAGGACTTCACGGTAGCGCCGCTCGTGCTCGCGGCCTTCGGCCTCCGCCCGCTTGAGAGCCGTCAGATCGAGGACAAAGCCGACCCCTTGATCCCCGCCTTCTGCAAGCATCGTCCCGCCGATCAGCACAGGCACACGGCTTCCGTCCTTCCGCACATACTCCTTCTCGAATGGGTGGGCCGTCCCGACCCGCTTCAATTCCGCCACGGTTTGTACGTCGCGGTTGCGCCAGTCCGGCGGCGTCAGGTCGAACCGATGCAGGCGCCCGGAGGTGAGGTCATCCCGGTCGTATCCCACGATGCGCAGGAATGCATCATTGGCCTCGAGAATGCGCCCCTCGACCTCCCAGATGATGATGCCGATGATGTTGGCATCGAACAGGCGTCGGATCTTGATATCTCGCGCTGCAAGATCGCTTTGGAGTTGAATGTTCTCCTCGGTCGCCTGTCTGCGCCGCTTCGCTTCGAGCCGCGCGAGCGCCAACGCTGCTCCCGCCAGCGCAACGATGAGGACGACGGCGCCGGCGATCAGCCAGATCCAGCGTTGCTCGAATGCTTCGGCGTGCGTCTCCCGGTCGGCGAGCCGAAAGCGCTCGTGATCCACCATCTGGTCGATTTGCGAGCGGATCTCATCCATGCTGCGGATCATCGCCAGCGCCGCCTGCCCGGATGTGCCGGCGGTCTTCACCATCTCGTCGATCTCGCGCAGCTTGGCCGAAACGGTCAGCGCCAGATGTTGAGCGCGCAGACTCTGCAACGGATCGTCCGCAACCAGCGCCTGGAGCGCCTGCGCCTCGCGCCGCACACCTTCGTCGGAGACGCCGTAGGCTTTGAGATAAGTGGGGTCGAGGGTCATTAGATACCCGCGCCGTTCGGTCTCCAGCTCGGCGGTGAGCGCGCGCAAGCGATCGAGCGTTTCGAGCACCTGGCGGCTATGCCCGAGCAGGTCATGGGCCGCCTGCCGCTCCTGCCGATATTGCAGGCCGAGAAACGCGGTCGCGGCAAACAGCGTCAGAAGCGCCACGACCGCCACGATCAGCGGACGAGCAAGCCATCGCAAAGACGGGACCCGAGCACGGACTGACATTGGCCTTGGGTCTTTGGTGCCCGTGTGACTGCGCGTCTTCTGGTGTCGACGCCGGAGCATGATAGAATAATAGCATGGTTAGGTGGGTCGCGAACCCGACATTCTCGTCCCCAAGATTACACCGGTTTGGCCGTCAGTCGTCGCGCGAGGGCCGCAACATCACCGGTATGGCTCGCTCGCGTGTCGCGAATGATTGCCCGTCGCAGGGAGAGCCAGCATGACATACGCACAGAGCGGTCGAAAGCCGACCAGCCGTCGCAGCTTCGTTAGGGGATTGGGGGCGGCGGGCGCAGTCTTGCCGGCCCTGGCCGCGCTGCCGCGGTGGAGCTTTGCCGAGGATCGCGCTGCGACGTACGCCAACGCGAACATCGATTGGCAGCAGTTTGCGGGACAGACGATCACCCTGGCGGGCGCGATCCATCCCTGGTCGAATGCGATCACGCCGCTGCTGCCGGAGTTCACCAGACTCACCGGCATCAGCGTCACCATCGATTTCCAACTCGAAACCACATTCCTCGGCGCCTTAGCGATCAGGCTCGCCCGCGGCAGCACAACGCCCGACGTCTTCATGTTCACGACCTATGGCCAGGGCATCTTAGGAGGATGGCTCGAGCCGCTGAACGGCTATTATTCCAACAGATCGCTGACCGATCTCGGCTGGTATGACGAGAGCGACCTGCTCAAGACGGCTCGGGCCTTCCCGCTGTGGTCTGACGGCGAACGGTACGCCATACCGATCACCTCCGAGGCGATGACCATGTTCATCAACGGAGACGCGCTGGCGGCCAAGAACCTGCCGGTTCCGCAGACATTCGAAGAGCTGCTTGTGACCGCCAAGGCGCTCAAGTCCAGCGAGATGTCGGGGATCGCCATGCGGGCCCAGGCCAGCGGCAATTCCTCCCCGCCGGCCATGGGCTTCCTGTTCTCTTACGGCGGCGCCATGGTCAAGGACAACAAGGCCGTGTTCGCAAGCCCCGAAGCGATCGCGGCCGTCGAGATGTACGGACAGCTGCTCAGCCAGGCCGGACCCAGCGGCGTCGGCAGCTACGAATGGTACCACGTGCTGGACGACTTCCTGCAGGGGCGGGCTGCACTCGCGATCGACAGCAGCAATTTCGCGACCGACATCTCCAATCCAGCCAGGAGTCGCGTCGCGAAGCAGGCCCAGTTTGCGGTCTTTCCGCGTGTCCCTGGTCGCACACCCGTCCCCTTCATGTCGCACTGGCAGGCCTGCATCAATTCCAAATCACGAAACAAACGGGCGGCTTTCCTGTTCCTGATCTGGGCGACGAGCAAGGCGACCTCGCTGCAGACTGCTGCAGCGGGGCTGGCGACGACACGCGTGTCGGCCTGGTCGAGCGACGGCTTCAAGAAGGCGTTCGGCTCGCAAGCCGCCGAGGCGGCGCTGACCAACTTGCAGAATGCCGACGTCGATCGTGCCAAGGCTATTCTTTTCCATCCGCAATCGAGACCGATCCTCGACGCCTTCATGATCGGCGTCAATGAAGTGGTCAACGGTGCGAAATCGGCGAAGGATGCGATGACAGGCGCAGCCGAAAGGGCCAATGCGGCGATCCGCGGGTAGCGGCGAGGCGTTGTCCAATCGGAAGAACTGGCCACGGCAGAAAAGCCGCCAACCCACCTTGTGCGGTGTTCATCCCTGATATTGCAGCACGTGCATCCCGGCGTTCCAGTCGGAGACGAACATCATCCCGTCGGGCCGGACATAGGCGTCGCAGGTCTTGGCTGCGAGCGCGACGTTCGGGCGCGGATCGACCAGCTTCTTCGGCGTCGGCGGCACCCAATACGCAATCTCCTTCGGCGAAAAAGCGTCCTTGATGTCGAACACCCTGACGCCGGCATTGTTGTAGGTCGCGAAGATCGTCTCCTCGCTCTGGAACGAGCCCGGGCGGTTCTCGTGCAGATTATGCGGGCCGAAGGTACCGTTGCTGCAGAAGTCGCGATCGCGCGGCGTCGGCAAGGTCGCGATCGGCACCGGATTTTGCGGCGCGCGCACGTCGAGCACGAAGGTGTGGAACAGGCCCTTGGCGCATTGGTCCGCGTTGGCTTCGTCCGCGACGACCGCGAGTTGGCGCTTCGGCAACGGCAGCGGCGTATGCGTGCCGCCCGCGAAGGGCGGCGACCAGTTGATGTGGGACAAGAGTTTTGGATTGGTGGGATCGCTGATGTCGTGGATGGTGAAGCCGCCGTCGCGCCAGGCGGCATAGCCGCGATCGCCCGCCGTGATCATGTGATGCAGCGCAAAGCGCTTGCCCTTCGGCGTCGCCGGCTCGCCGCCCGCGCGGTTCATGCCCGGCAGCCACCATTTCGCGACGATCTCCGGCTTCGTGATGGTGTTGAGATCGACGATGCAGAGGATGTGGTCGGTGAAGCCGTCGAAATGCGCCGACACATAGGCATAGCGGCCGCCCGGCCACCACAGCCGGTTGATGCCGAAGCCCGGCATTTCGAGGAACGCGATCTCGCGCATCTCGCCCGGCTTCGAGATGTCGTGGATCGAGAGGCCGGAACGGAATTTCTTGGCCTTGGTGATGCTGTCGGCCAGCGTGTTCTCGAAATAGCCGCGCATGCTGTCGTAGGACTGCATCGCAACGATGTTGGCGCCGTTCGCAAGCAACAGCATGTCTTCCGCCACCTGGAGATGGTGGGTGCGGGTGTATTGCCCTGCGGTGAAGAAGTTGACCGGCTTGAGCGCACGTGGATCGGATGCATCCAGGATGGTCACGCCGTCGCTGAACATGTGCCCGACATAGACGTGCTGGCGGTTGAACATCACCTGCACGCTGTCGGGCCGCCCGCCGATGTCGCTGTAGGAGATGTGCTTGATGCCCTTGCCGATACCCTCTTGGGGAACGTCCGCCTCCGACGCCGACGCGGACCTCGGCCATGCAGGCAGCGCGGCGGCTCCGACCACGGCCGACAATTGCTGAAGGTGCCGGCGGCGCGAGAATTGAGGCATCGTTTTCCCCCAAGTTTTTTGGGAATGATGCGCGCTTGCGGCGAGGCGCGCAAGCCTCGCCGCAACCCGCCCTCACCTAGGCATGCACCACCTCGTGCCGCATCACGAACGGCGCGAGCAACGTGTGCACCTCGCCGGCGACGATTTCGCGCTGGTCGGCCGGCAGCCCAGCAAGCGTCACGGTTGCGATCGAGCCGTGGCTGCCGTGCGCGCCGACCTTCACCTTGCAGTCGATGCCGCGCTCAGCGAGAGCGTCAGCACCTTGGTGAACACGCGCTGCGCCGCATCCCAGCGCAGCTGCGGCTTGAACACCTTGCCGACGCCGGTGACCGGCATCGGATCGATCGGGATGACCTGCACCGGAACGGCGGCGCGCTCCGGCGTGCGCTCGCGCACCCAGGCTTCCAGCTCGCCCGGCTCGACGCTCGTGCCCGGCTTCAATTGCACGTAGCCGACAGGCAGCTCGCCGGCATAGGCATCGGGCTGCCCGACCACCGCGGCAAAGCCGACGGCGGGATGGCGGAACATGATCTCCTCGATCGGCGCCGGATCGATGTTGTGGCCGCCGCGGATCACGAGATCCTTGGCGCGGCCGGTGATCCAGAGATAGCCGCCGGCATCCAGCCGCCCGAGATCGCCGGAATTGACCCAGACCTCGTCGACGAAGGCACCCTTGTTGTGCTCGTCGTTGAGATAGCCGCCGAACACGCCTGGCCCGGCCATGATGACAACGCCGATCTCGTCGGGCTTGCAGTCGCGGATCAGACGGCCGTCCGCATCTAGCTGCACGATGCGCACGCGCGCATAAGGCATGGGAAGGCCGACCGAGCCGAGCCGGATCGGCCGCGACGGATAGGCCAGCGTGTGAACGCTCGAGGTCTCGGTCATGCCGTAGACCTCGACCACCGGCAGCTTGAGCTTGTCCTGGATCGCGGAGCCCACCGCGACGGGGATCGCCGAGCCGCCGCCGGCGGCATATTTCAGGCTGGAGATGTCGGCATTGCCGGGAGGCACCCCGAGCGCTGCTGCGAGCACCGTCGGCACGCTCGACAGCGCCTCGGGCCTATACCGCTCGACCAGCCCCCAGATGTTCTTCACCGAATTCGGATTGCGCCAGCCGCTCGGCGACAGCACGACCAGCGAGCCGCCGCTCGACAGCATCAGCAGCACCTGTGTCAACGATCCTCCGACGTGAAACAGCGGCATGCCGAACAACAGATTGGCGCCGGGCTTGGCTTTCAGCAGAAGGTTGAGCGCCCAGGCCTGATAGACCTGGTTGGCGTGGGTGTGCCGCACCAGTTTTGGCGTGCCCGTGGTGCCGCCGGTGTGGAAATAGGCGGCGATGTCGGCACCCGAAATCTTGCGCCCGCTGACAAGCCGGTCCGCCGGCTGCTGCTTGATCAGATCGTTGAACGAAAAGATGCCCTTGTCGGGATCGCCGCCGCCGAACACCTGCACGACCGCCTTGAGATGCTTCAGCTGCGGACGGATCTGCTCCACCTTCTGCCAGATATCGGTGCCCGGCACCGGCCCGAGCGCCACCAGGACCTTGGTGTTCGCAGCTTCCAGGATTTCCGCGATCTGATGCGGCTCGAGCAGCGGATTGACCGGATTGGCGATGCCGGCCGCCTCCGCGCCGAGCAGCGTCACGAACGCATCGGGCACCAGCGGCAGCATGAAGCTGACGACGTCGTCTTTTCCCACGCCAAGCGCGTGAAACATGTTCGCCGCCTGGGTCACGCGTGCGATCAGGTCGCGATACGTGACCACCACCGGCGTATCGGCCGGATCGGCATTTTGCAGAAACTGGATCGCCGCACCGTCGGGATTGAGCGCCGCGCCCAGCCTGACGGCATCATAGGTGCTCGCGGCGGCGACGCGATCGGCATAGGGGACCTGCTCGAAAGCCCTGACCTCCGCGTCCGTGAAAAAGTCGGGGTAGTCGTCGCCGATGAACCGATCGAGCGCGTGGATGCCCGCCATGGAATTCCGTCCTCCCTCAGATGCATGCCCCCGCCCGCTGTCTTTTGACATTTGGTTCAGGCGGAGCCTCGACCGATGGCCGGTCGAGCGCGGACAGAATGATGGATGATTTGGCGTTCGTCCATGGCTTGACGGCTACGGTCGTAGCACCCGGATTCGAGGCGTTTGAACCTCCGTTGCCGATCGGAGCACCAAGAACAAGCATTGGATTCGCCTGTCAGCGTCCTGCCGCAAGACTTGAGGTGATCATGACCATGCCCCCGCGGGATCGCATCGCACGGCTGTTCGCCGCGCTCGTCATGACATCGATGATCACGGCATCCGCGATCGCCCTCCCCCGCGCGGCGCTCGCCGAGGACAGCCAGTTCGACAAGATGCGCGCCAGGATCGCCGCCTTCGTCGGCGACAAGATGCAGAAGCTCGGCGGCTCGCGCGTCGTCTACAAGGTCGACACCGACGGCCTGCGCGAGAACGTAGTCACGGACTTGCGCGACGACGTCTACAAGATCCTGCGCGAGGGCAAGATCGCGTTCTCCGGCCTCGCGATCCGCGATGGCGGCGTCGAGGTGAAGATTGCCGATGCCAAGGGCCGCGAAGAGCTGAAGCGCAAGCTCGCATCGGCCGCTGAGGGACTGCCATCACATGCGCTCACCGTGACTGACGGCGGCGACGGGCTGGTCAGGCTCACGCCGACCGATGCCGCCTCCGCCGCACGGTTGCGCGAGCTGGTCGAGGATTCCGTCGCCATGATCGAGCAGCGCCTGAAGGACGCCGACATCACACTCGCGAGCGTCCAGCCCGACGGGACCGACCGCATCCGCATCTTCATCCCGGGAATGATGGAACCGGAGCGCGTGACCGCGATCTTCGCCACGAAGGTCAAGGTCAGCTTCCGCATGGTCGACATCTCGATGTCGGGAGAGCAGGCGCAATCGGGCACGCCGCCTGCGGGCGCGGAAGTCCTGCTCGGTTTCAAGGACAAGCGCCCCTATCTGGTTGCCAAGGACAGCGCGATTGACGGCGACGACATCAGCTATGCCGGCCCGGGATTTGCCAGCGGCACGAAGGACCCGATCGCCTCGTTCCGCTTCAACGGCCGCGGCACCCGCCGGTTCGCACACGTCACCGAGGAGAACATCGGAAAGCCCTTCGCCATCGTGCTCGACGGCAAGGTGATCTCCGCCCCCGTGATCCGCGAGCCCATCATCGGCGGCTCGGGCCAGATCTCCGGCAATTTCACGCTGGAGGAAGCGAGCAGCGTCGCCATGCTGCTGCGCGCCGGCGCGCTGCCGGGCCATCTTGCCCTGGTCGAGCAGCAGGTCTTGCAGCCCGCCGCCAAGCCGTAACGCCAAGATCGCCTCGCGCCTGCCTCGTCGGGCGCCCAGGATCGACCACGCCGGCGCCCGTTCCGGCTCCCGAATCACGAGCACTTCAAATACGCCCAACCAACGGGCAATTGCCGAAACGCCCGATCAGGCTAAAATTTGCCTCTTGCGGCAGGGCGACCGAAGGCTTCATTTCAAGCGGTCGTCATTCGATCTCGGCTATAGCTGTCGCGAATACCGACCGGGACTGAAGGCCTTACGCGGGGTTAGTACCATGCCGTCCGGCAGCGCAGACATTTCGTCGATCCTCGACCGCATCCTCGATGCGGCGACGGATAACCTCAGGATCGCGAAGATCTTGGTCCAGATGGGCCTCGATCCCAACAACGTCACCTACGACGCGATCTTCAACCGCCTGCTGGAGATCTTCGTCCACAACATTACGCTCGCCAATCTGTTTGCCGCGGTTGGCGCCGGCTTCTTCGTCGCCACGCTCTTGATGCGGACGATGGTGCCCTTGCGCGTCGCCAACATGATCGGCTGCGCGTTCTTTGCCATTTTCGGTGCGCTTTCCGCCAACGTCTCGACGTTCCTGCTGTATCTGCTCTTGCTTCCGATCAACGCGCTGCGCCTGCGGCAGATGCTCAAGCTGGTCAAGAAGGCGCGTCATGCCGCCGAAGGCGACATGTCGATCGAGTGGCTGAAGCCGTTCATGACCGAGCGCAAATATCGCCGCGGCGACACGCTGTTCAAGCTGGGCGATCCCGCCAAGGAGATGCTCCTCACCGTGACCGGCAAGTTCCTCGTCAAGGAGATCAATGTCGAGATCGGGCCCGGAGCTCTCATGGGCGAGCTCGGCTTCCTCACGCCGGATAACCGGCGCACGGGAACGATCGAATGCATCGAGGACGGCCAGGTGCTGACGATCACCTACGACCGCCTGCTCGAGATCTATTTCCAGGACCCGCAGTTCGGCTACTATTTCCTGGTGCTGACCAGCCAGCGCCTGTTGCAGAACATCGATCGCCTGCAGAAGCAGCTGGCAACCGCGCAGGCGGCCACGACCAACAGGATCGCGTGACCGCCGCTCAGCTCAAGAGCAGCGCCATGCCCGGATCGCCCTTCTCCATCGCGCGCCGGTAGGCCGGCCGCGCACTGACCCGTCCGAGATATTTCATCACGTTCGGGCAGCGCTGCAGATCATAAGGCTGGAAGTAGCGCATTGTGGTGAGCGAGAAGCCAATCATGATGTCTGCGGTGGTGAAGGTGTTGCCCGCCAGATATTCGGCATCACGCACGCGCGCATCGACGAGATCGAAGGCGCGATCGACGCGCGCCCTTGTCGCGGCCAGCATCGGATTGTCCTCGGCAAGCTTGAGCCGGTTCAGCATCATCAGCCGGCCCATGCCGGCTTGCAGCGTGCCGTTGGCGAAGTGAAACCAGTACAGGAACTGCGCGAAGTCAGCATCATCACGACGAAGCGCGAGATGGCCATTGCCGTGCTTTGCCATGATGTAATCGACGATGGCACCGGACTCGGCGAGCACGAGATCACCGTCGGTGATGACCGGCGCCGCCCCGATCGGATGCAGCGCCTTGTAATCAGGCGGCGCGAGCATGGTGACGGGATCGCGCGTGTAGCGCTTCAGCTCGTAAGGAAGTTCGAGCTCCTCGCAAAGCCAGACGATGCGCTCGGACTGCGACTTGCCGAGATGATGGACGGTGAGCATGGGGGGCCTTCCTGAGACTGTCGGATCAGTCGTGACATCTTACTACGTCATTGGGAGCGCAGCACAACCTCACTGTCATCGCCCGCGAAGGCGGGCGATCCAGTATTCCAGAGCAGCGCGAGGATACGGAGAAGCCGCGGCCTACTGGATGCCCGGGTCAAGCCGGGGGCATGACAGCGTCGGATGGGGACGCATTGCCACTACACCGAGACCGTCTCCTACCTCGCCTCGTCCGCCACCATCCGCGCCACCACGCGGTCGCGGCGGATGAAGTGGTGCCAGAGGGCGGCGACCATGTGAAGCGCGATCAGCGCGAGCAGCACATAGGCAAAGAGGATGTGGCGGTCCTCATAGGCGTTCGCCGCCGCGCGGTCGGGCGTGGTGAATTGCGGCACGTGAAACAGGCCGAAGAAGCCCGAATAGTCCGGCGTGTGTGCGCCGGAATGCGCCCAGCCGAGCATGATGACGATGATCACGGCGAGGTAGAGCGCGCCGTGGCTGACGCGGGCGGCGAGCTTCTGCCAGGGTTGGCTGTCGGCCGGCAGTGCCGGCGTCGGGTTGATGACGCGCCAGACCAGGCGCAGCAGCGTGAGCAGCAGGATCACGTAGCCCATGTCGGCGTGGATCGAGCGGTAGAAGAAGCGGTCCGGACGCGCCGGGATGTGGTTCATCCACCAGCCGAAGCCGATCATGCCGATGATGGCGAGCGCCAGAATCCAGTGCAGCCACCGGGAAACGCTGCCCCAGCCGGCCTTTGTGTTTCTGATCATGTCAGCCCCCGGGATTTTGCGGATATGTCCCCCGATCCGCAGCGCAATACCGCTGCCTGATAGCGGGGCAATGCGGCAACGCGAAATTGAATCGTTCCAAATTGCCGGCGGGGCCAGCCCGCCGCAAAACCGCCCCAAAAACCGAATGGTAACCATGGCGGGTTAGGGTAAAGCTGTGACCAATTCTCCGACGATCCTGGTGTTCGATTCCGGCCTTGGCGGGCTCACGGTGCTCCGTGAGGTCGTGGCCGCGCGCCCGGATGCGCATTACGTCTACGTCGCCGACGACGCCTTCTTTCCCTACGGCCACCACAGCGAGGACGAGATCATCGCCCGCGTCGTGCCGCTGATGGGGGAGCTGATCGGCACCCATGATCCTGACCTCGCCGTCATCGCCTGCAACACCATGTCCGTTTCGGTCATGGGCCACTTGCGTGCCGCCTATCGCGTGCCCTTTGTCGGTACGGTGCCGGCGATCAAGCCGGCCTGCGCGCAGTCGAAAACCCGACGCGTCTCCGTGCTCGGCACCAAAGCCACCGTCAAACGCGAATACACGCAGGCGCTGATCCGCGACCACGGCCAGGGCTGCGAGGTGACCCTGGTCGGTTCACCCGAGCTTGCCTCGCTCGCGGAGGCTGCGCTCAGCGGCAACACGGTCGGCGACGGCGACATTTTCGCGGAGTTGAAGCCCTGCTTCGTGGGAAAACCCGAGGATGTGACGGGGCGCACCGACACGATCGTGCTCGCCTGCACGCATTATCCGCTGCTGCTCGACCGGTTAATCAAACTCGCACCTTGGCCGGTGAATTGGATCGATCCGGCTCCGGCAATCGCCCGCCGCGTCTCGGATCTGCTGGGCCCGCGCGTTTCGGATCTCGTCGAATCGGGGGCCGAAATCGTTTTCACGTCCAAGCGTGCCCATAGTCTCGGCCCTGCGCTGAGGCCGTTCTTCGGCGGTCGCGTGCCGGCCTGACTTTTCGCTGCGCTGGCACGCTGCTAGGTTGCACCGTCGCTCCCTCGCAGGTTTCTGGCCATGTCAGCCCCATCAAAGCCGCTCAATCGCCTCCGCCAATTGTGGCGCGAGGGCCGTCCCGCCTTCGGCGCGATCGCGACCATCCCCAGTGTGCAACTGGTGCAGATCATGGCGCGCTCGCTCGACTGGATCATCGTCGATCTCGAGCACGGCCCGATCGGCCTCACCGAAGCGCATGCGATGATCGCTGCGACGACAGGCACGCCGTGCACGCCCCTGGTGCGGATCGCGGCCAACGAGCCGTGGCTTGCGAAGGCACCGATGGACATCGGCGCCTTCGGCATCAATTTCCCGATGATCACCAATCGCGACGAGGCCGAGAAGGCGGTGCGCAGCGTGCGCTATCCGCCCCGCGGCGATCGACTCTGGGGTCCGTTCCACGCGCCATTCCGCTGGGGCCAGTCGATGCCCGACTACATGGCCTCTGCCGACGACGAGATGATCTGCATGGTCACCATCGAGCATGTCGATGCCGTCAACCGCATCGACGAGATCATGGCGACATCAGGCATCGACGTCGCGGTGATCGGACCCGGCGATCTCGCCACCTCCATCAACAAGCGCGGGCAGATGGACGATCCGGAATTGCGGGCGCTGGTCGCTCGCGCCGAGGCCGGCATCCTCAGAAGCGGCGTGCCGATCGGCGGCGTGGCGCGCAGTGCCGACCAGGCCAACGAGCTGATCGACCGCGGCTACCGCGCGATCGCACTCGGCTTCGATTGGTCCCTGTTCCAGCGCGGCATCATGGCGGCGTTCGACGGGATCAGGCGCTGAGCAGCCGATTACCACCTTGCCGGGAACCGCCGCGCTGCTAGGGTCGGCGCATTCCAGGGAGGAAAAACAACCATGCTCAAGAAGACTTTGCTCGCTCTGTCCTTCGCAGGCCTTGCCTTTGCGGCCTTCGCTCAGCAGCCCGGCATCAAGCGCACCCCACTCCAGAAGGTCGAATTCCCAGACGGCTACAACACCATCACCGCCATCGCGGAAGTTCCGGCGGGCGGCTCGGCCGGACGCCACACCCATCCGGGAATCGAGACCGGTTACGTGCTCGAAGGCGAGCTAAGTCTCCTCATCGACGGTCAGCCGGAGAAAACCCTGAAAGCTGGTGATTCCTACCAGATCCCGGCAGGGGCCGTGCACGACGCCAAGACTCATGGCGATAAGGCCATGAAAGTGCTTGGAGTTTACGTCGTCGACAAGACCAAGCCACTGGCCTCGCCGGCGCCCTGATGCGGCGAACCGACCGCCCCCAAGTGGGCTGGGTCGTGCTACAGCAGCCGCGAGCGGACCCCGCTCGCTGCACATTTTTTAATCCAGGGGAACCGAAAGAGCCGATGCGCGGGACGCCCAAGACCATTTCGTTGCCGCGCCGCCTGATTTGCGACCTCATGCACGCCTCGATGGACGTGCCGTTCGTCTCGCTCTCCCGTTCGCTCAATATCCGCCCGCTGCTGGAGGCGCGTACGGGCGCGATGGCGCCCGCCGGCTGGGCCGCGATGTTCGTGAAGGCCTTCGCCCTGGTCGCCAGGAACGAGCCGGTCCTGCGCACGGTCTACGCCAAATGGCCCCGGCCGACGCTCTACGAGCTGCCCAATAGCGTGGCGTCGGTGGCGATCGCCCGGGTCGAGGACGGCGAGGAATGCGTGATGCCGCAGCGGATCGCTGCCCCCGAGGCCATGACGCTGGTGGCGGTTGATGCCGAGATCCGGCGCGCCAAGACCGCCCCGGTCGACGACGTTCCGATGTTCCGCAAGGTCATGCGCGCCACCCGTCTGCCGCTGCCCCTGCGGCGGCTGTGCTGGGCGGTCGGCCTCAATTTCGGCCGGCAGCGCGGCAACTGGTTCGGCAGCTTCGCGGTGAGCTCGGTGGCCGCCTATGGCGGCGGCGAGCTCCACCCGGTCACGCCGGGCCCCTTCATCCTCAGCTATGGGGCGGTCGAGGGCGACCAGACCATCCATGTCGTGATCCGCTGGGATCATCGAGTGACCGACGCGGCCCCCATCGCCCGGGTCCTGACCCGGCTGGAGCAGGTCCTGAACACTGAAATCGCTGCCGAATTGGGGGCAGCGGCGCCAAAGTCGATCCGGGCGGTCGGGATATAAGTACCGTCGTTCCGGGGCGGCTCGTAGAGCCGAACCCGGAACCTCGAGATTCTCAGGTGCGCAATTGCGCACCATAGTTCGCTCTACGAGCGCCCCGGAATGACGGCCTAAGGCCCCCGGAATGACGGGCTAAAGAATTGACAGCGAACCCCAAACTCCCCTAAAAGCCGCCTGCTCGCGGGCCGATTTCGGCCCGCGAAGCGTTTCGCGACCCGTGGTCGGCTCCCTCTAGCTTTGGGGATCGGACCTGTCGGTGCCGGGATCATCCCGTCACACAGGAGGGCGCGTTTCCTCAAACCATGCAACCGAAGAGGACGCGATGACTAAGCGCAGTGAGGCGAAGTACAAGATCGATCGCCGTATGGGCCAGAACATCTGGGGCCGCCCGAAGAGCCCCGTGAACCGCCGCGAGTACGGCCCCGGCCAGCACGGCCAGCGCCGCAAGGGCAAGCTCTCCGACTTCGGCGTGCAGCTGCGCGCCAAGCAGAAGCTGAAGGGCTACTACGCCAACATCAGCGAGCGTCAGTTCCACGGCATCTACGTCGAGGCCAGCCGCCTCAAGGGTGACACCGGCGAGAACCTGATCGGCCTTCTCGAGCGTCGCCTGGACGCGGTCGTGTACCGCGCCAAGTTCGTCTCCACGATCTTCGCCGCTCGCCAGTTCATCAACCACGGCCACGTCAAGGTGAACGGCCGCAAGGTCAACATCTCGAGCTACCAGCTCAAGGTCGGCGACGTGATCGAGGTCAAGGAAGCCTCCAAGCAGCTCGCCCACGTGCTCGAAGCCAGCCAGCTGCCCGAGCGCGACGTCCCCGACTATCTCGAAGTCGACCACGGCAAGATGACCGCCAAGTATGTGCGCATCCCCGGCCTCTCCGACGTACCGTTCCCGGTGCAGATGGAGCCGCATCTGGTCGTCGAATTCTATTCGCGCTGATAGTTCGGCGGAACGACTTTCAAAGGCCCCGGTTTCCGGGGCCTTTTTCTTGTGGTAACCTGCGAACGATGGCCCAGACTACCGACCAGCTCGCCAACATTGCCCCATCGGCAACGCCTTCGGAGGCAGAGCTTGAGGCATGGGCCAAGCTGCCCCGCGACGAGCAGGTCCGCCGATATCAGGCGCTCTTCGCTCAGCCCGATTGCAACAGTTTTACCGCAGATACGCCGGACGACATCCTCGCTGCCGCACGTCAACGCGTTGCTCAACGCCGCCATGGCTGAGTACCGGTTATCGGAGCGTACCCGAGCCGACCTGATCGACATCTACGACTTTACCGAGAGCCGGTTCGGCAAATATCAGGCTGAAGCTTATTACGCTGGCCGCGTCCGTTCCTTCGGACTCCTCGCCGATTTCCCCCTGATCGGCCAGCAAGTGGACGAGCTCGCTCCGGGCTATCGACGTTTCCGCTTCCAATCCCATCTGATTTTCTACACGGTGCAGCCCGACCACGTCGAAATCCGTGCCATTCTTCACGGCGCACAAGACATCAGACCGCAATTGTTCGACTAGATGAAATGACGAGATCCGCCATGCTCTACACCCCTCCCCCGATCGATCCCAAGGCGCCGCCGGTGCGCATCAATCTGCTCTCGGACACGCAGACGAAACCAACCGCTGGGATGCGCGAGGCGATGGCGCGGGCGGAGGTCGGCGACGAGCAGGTGGGCGACGATCCGACGGTGAATGCGCTGTGCGAGCGCGTGGCCGATCTGCTCGGCAAGGAAGCGGCGGTCTACATGCCCTCGGGCACGATGTGCAACGTCACCGCGACGCTGGTGCATTGCCGTCCCGGCGACGAGATCCTGGCGCATGAGACCGCGCACATCATCGCCCGCGAAGGTGGCGCGCATGCCGCGATCGGCGGCTTCCAGGTGACGCAGCTCAGGGGTCCTGACGGCCAGTTCACGCCGGAGACGTTTCGCAAGGCGCTGCATCCGCGCACGCGCTACCAGCCGCCGCAGACCGTCGTCAGCGTCGAGCAGACCGCCAATATCGGCGGCGGCACGATCTGGAAGAAGGCGGCGCTCGACGAGATCGTCGCGATCGCCAGACAGCACGGCCTCGTCACCCACATGGACGGCGCGCGCCTCTTGAACGCCACGGTCGCGAGCGGCATCTCCCCGCGCGACATGACCGCGGGCTGGGATTCGGCCTGGATCGATTTCTCCAAGGGCCTCGGCGCGCCGATCGGCGGCGTGCTCGCGGGCACGCGTGCCTTCATCGATGCGGTCTGGCAGTGGAAACAGCGCCTCGGCGGCTCGATGCGGCAGGCCGGCATCTGCGCCGCCGCCTGCATCTATGCGCTCGACCACCACGTCGAGCGCCTTGCCGACGACCACGCCAATGCGCGCGCGCTCGCCCGCGGTCTGTCGCAGATCGCAGGCATCGAGGTGCAGGAGCCCGAGACCAATCTCGTGTTCTTCAAGCCTGATGGTGCTGGCGTTGCCGGCGACAAGATGGTCGCAGCGCTGCGCCAGCGCGGCGTCACGCTCGCGATGATGGACGGCCGCATCCGCGCCTGCACCCATCTCGACGTCAATGCGGGCCAGGTCGAGGAGACGATCGGCTACGTCCGCGAGATCGTGCGCGGGGCATGAGTCCCGTAGCCCGGATGGAGCGCAGCGAAATCCGGGGCAGTCTTTCGGCGGCGCGAATCCCGGATTGCGCTTCGCTCCATACGGGCGACGAAGGCAGCAACCCTCGCGCTCACCGCCCCATCGCCCGATAGATCAGCGTCTTCAGCGCGAGCTGGATCCGGCCGCGCTGTGACGGCGTCTGCACCATGAAGATGCCGAACAGATCGTCCTCGGGATCGATGAAGAAGAACGTGCCGCCGACGCCGTCCCAGCGATATTCGCCGAGAGGCCATGACGTCCCTGAAGGCACCGAAGTGCGCACCGCGAAGCCCAGGCCGAAGCCGCTCGTCCCGCCCGGATAATAGTGCTGGTCGCGCCCGATCCTGGTCTCAGGGCCGATATGGTCCGACGCCATCAGCGCGATGGTCTCGGGCTTGAGATAGCGCCGGCCGTCATACGTGCCGCCGTTCAGCAGCATCTGCGCGAAACGGGCGTAGTCGCCGATCGTGCCGACCATGCCGCCGCCGCCCGACTCCCATTTCAGCGGCAGCCTGATGTCGCGCACCTGCGTCGTCGGATTGATGTTGCGATCCGCCGGCATCGGCTCGGCGATGCGGGGAAATTTTTTGGGATCGGCGACGAAGAACGCGGTCTCGCTCATGCCGAGCGGATCGAGCAGCCGCTCCTTCTCGAACTGGAGCAGCGTCTTCCCCGACACCACCTCGACGACGCGGCCGAGCACGTCGGTGGAATAGCCGTAATCCCACATCGTGCCGGGCTGCTCGACCAGCGGCAGCGTGGCGACCTTCGCGGCGAACTCGGCATTGCTGAGATTGCTGTTGAAGAGATTGGCCTCGGCATAGAGCTCGCGCACCATGCCGCCGCCGACATAGCCGTAAGGCAGCCCGGAGGTGTGGCGCATCAGATCCTTGATCGTGACCGAACGATTCACCGGCTCCAGCACCAGCGAAACCTTGCCGTCCTCGGCCTTCGTCTCGACGCCGACCTTCATCGTGCCAAAGGCCGGAATGTACTTGGCGACGGGATCGTCGAGCGAGAGCTTGCCCTCCTCGACCAGCATCATCGCCATCACTGATGTGATCGGCTTCGACATCGAGTAGAGGCGGAAGATCGTGTCCGCGCTCATCGACAGCTCGGTCGCAACGTCGCGAACGCCGAAATTCTCGTAATAGACCGGCTTGCCGTGCTGCTGGAGCAGCAGGATCGCGCCCGGGAACGTGCCGGCGGCGATCTCGCTCCGGATGTAGTCGGAGACCTTTGCCAAACCTTCGGGCGAGAGATTGTGCGCGGTGCGCCCCTCCGAGCCCGCCTGCGCACCGACTGCACCAAACAAAAGGACGAGCGCCGCAATCAGCGTGCGGCGCCCGAACATGTCAATTCTCCATGGCTTCATAGACCAACTGCTTCAATGTCCGCTGCACGCGCTGGCGCTCGGTGGGGGTCTGCTCGAGCAGGACGAAGAACATGTCCTGCTTGGGGTCGATCACGAAATAGCAGCCGGAGGCGCCGTCCCACTTCAATTCCCCGAGATCGCCAGGCGGCGGCGGCTTTGCGTTGCCGGGATCGGTGCGGACGGCAAGGCCGAAGCCGAAGCCGAAGCCGTCACCGGGGAAGTAGAAATAGTCCCGATCGACGCCCGATTTCGGGCCGATCTGGTCGGTCACCATCAGCTTGAACGTCTCGGGCTTGAGGATGGTCTTGCCGTCGAGGCTGCCGCCGTTGAGCAGCATCTGCGCGAAGCGCTGATAGTCGGCCATGGTCGTGACCATGCCGCCGCTGGCGAACTGGATCTTCTTGACGACGGTCGGATCGTTGATCCGGCCAACGCGGAAATCGCTGTCGTTCGGCACCGGCTGCGCCAGCAGCTTCTGCTTCTCGGGAGCGGTGACGAAAAACCCGGTATCGACCATGCCGAGCGGATCGAGCAGCTTCTCCCGCATGATGTCGATCAGCGGCTTGCCGGCGGCGACTTCCATGACCCGCGCCAGGATGTCGGTGGAATGTCCGTATTGCCAGAGTGCGCCGGGTTGATTGTGCAGCGGCAGCTTGGCGATGCGCTCGGCGAACTCGGCGAGATCGAAATCGCCGTCATAGATCTTCGCGTCGCGATAGGCCTTGCGCACCAGGCTGTCGCCATAGAAGCCGTAGGTGACGCCCGAAGTGTGCGTCATCAGATCCTTCACCGTCATCGGGCGGTTCGGTGGCACGAGCTCGAGCGACTTGGTGCCATCCTCCGCCTTCTTCTCGACGCCGACCTTCACATCGGCGAAGGACGGGATGTACTTGGAGACGGGATCGTCGAGCTTGATCTTGCCGTCCTCGAGCATTTTCATCGCGACCACCGCGGTGATCGCCTTGGTCATCGAGAACAGGCGGAAGATGGTCTTGTCGGTGATCGGCGCCTTGCTGACCACATCCTGCACGCCGAAGGCTTCGTGATAGACCGGCTTGCCGTGCTGGTTGATCAGCACGGTCGCGCCGGCGATCTTGCCGGTCGCAACCTCGTTCTTGAAGAAGTCGCTAATCTTGCCGAGCTTCTCCTGATTGAAGTGCGCGCCGGCCGGAATCTCGTAAGTGCCCTCGGCGCGTGCGAGCGACGTCGCACTCAGCGACACCAGCGCGCTGCAAACCAGCGCACGCAGTCCAGAATTTGAAATCATATCCCCTCCCCGGAACATGGCCAGGCGGAGTGTACCGGCCGCGCCATCAGGCACAAGGGCTGCCGTAGCGCGCCAGAACGTCCGTATGGAGCGCGGCACTTGCCTCGGAGAAACAACAGAATATGACGTGGCCGACCAGCGGCGCGGCCGGCAGGGCGTCAATGGTCGTATGGACCGCGATCTTCGCGGCCCGGTCGGCGGGAAAGCGGAAAATGCCGGTCGAAATCGCGGGGAATGCCACCGAGGTCAGCTTGTGCTTGCCGCACAGCTCGATCGAACGGCGATAGCAGGAGGCGAGCAGGTCGTCCTCGCCGATTGTGCCGCCGTTCCAGACCGGCCCGACGGTGTGGATCACATGCGCGGCCTTGAGCCGGTAGCCTTTGGTGATCTTGGCATCGCCCGTCTTGCAGCCGTGGAGCATGCGGCATTCTGCGACGAGCTCAGGACCGGCCGCGCGATGGATCGCGCCATCGACGCCGCCCCCGCCAAGGAGTGACGAATTTGCGGCGTTGACGATGGCGTCAACGCCGAGTGTCGTGATGTCGGCTACGATGACTTCGAGCTCCGCGCCGCCAATCCGGCGCGTCAGCGCGGTCATGCCTTAGGCCGCGACAGCGACGCCCTTCTCGGTGAAGAGCTGCTGCAATTCGCCGGCCTGGAACATCTCGCGGACGATGTCGCAGCCGCCGATGAACTCGCCCTTCACATAGAGCTGCGGGATGGTCGGCCAGTTCGAATATTCCTTGATGCCGTTGCGCAACTCGGCGGATTCGAGAACGTTGAGGCCCTTATAGCCGACGCCGATGTGGTCGAGGATCTGGACGACCTGGCCGGAGAAACCGCACTGCGGAAATTGCGGCGTGCCCTTCATGAACAGAACCACGTCGTTCGACTTCACTTCGTTGGCGATGAATTCCTCGATGCTCATATCCGTGTCCTTCTGGGGCGGAGCCCTCAACAATTCCCTCGGGCCGGCTCAGCCGATCTAACCCGATCCTTACCCATATATGTAGCCCAAACCGTTGTGCATCCAAAGTAAAATGGCGGCGACGGCTGGCCGGGACGGCCCCGGGCCGATGGGCTGATGACACTAATATTAACGGCGGGGAGGACTTTTATCCCGTAACGGAGGCCCCATCTAGGACGAACCCTGGTTTTGGAACCGGGCAACGCCAACAACGTTCTCTTGTTCTGTCTGGAGAAAAACGTGACGAAACCAGCCTCAGCCACGGCCACCGACCCGCTTTCGTCACCGTTCTCCGCCCCCGGCAACCTCGCCCAGCGGCTCCAGGACGCGTATCTTGCCGTCCGCAACGAGACCGAGCGCCGGGCCGCCCCGCTGTCGCCTGAAGACCAGCAGATCCAGTCCATGCCCGATGCGAGCCCGGCGAAATGGCACCGGGCCCATACCACCTGGTTCTGGGAGCAGTTTCTGCTCGGCGAGCACGCGACCGGCTACCGGCCCTTCCGCCCCGACTTCGCCTTCCTGTTCAATTCCTATTACGTCAGCGCCGGCCCGCGCCATGCCCGCAATCATCGCGGCGACATCACCCGTCCCAGCGCGGACGAGGTCGGCGCCTATCGCCGCCATGTCGATGCGTCGATCGTCAAATTCTTCCGCGAGGCTGGTGAGGACAAGCTTCGCTCCCTCGCGCCGCTGGTCGAGGTCGGGCTCAACCACGAGCAGCAGCATCAGGAATTGATGTTCACCGACATCCTGCACGCCTTCGCGCAGAACCCGGTCTACCCGGCCTATGATCCGGACTGGCGTTTCCCGTCCGCGACGCGCAGCGGCGAGGACTGGCTGACGCTCAACGAGGGCATCCACACCGTCGGTCATGTCGACGACAGTTTTCATTTCGACAACGAGAAGCCGGCGCATCGCGCCCTCGTCGGTCCGGTCAAAGTCGCCCGCAATCTCGTCACCAATGCCGAATGGCTCGCCTTCATGCGCGACGGCGGCTATGCGAAAGCAACGCTGTGGCTGATGGATGGCTTTGCCGCGGCCAGCAAGGAAGACTGGCAGGCGCCGGGACATTGGCGCGAGGTCGATGGCGCATGGCAGGTGATGACGCTCGCCGGCCTCAAGCCGGTCGATCCGGACGCGCCGGTTTGCCACGTCAGCTATTACGAGGCCGACGCCTTCGCCCGCTGGGCCGGCAAGCACCTGCCGACCGAGATGGAATGGGAAGTCGCGGCTCGCGCGGGCCAGCTCAACGATGCCTTCGGCATCGTCTGGCAGTGGACGCGTTCTTCATACTCGCCCTACCCCGGCTATCGTGCCATCGAAGGCGCGCTCGGGGAATATAACGGCAAGTTCATGGTCAATCAGCTGGTGCTGCGCGGCTCCTCGCTTGCAACTCCCGAGGGCCACAGCCGTATCACCTATCGCAACTTCTTCTATCCACACCACCGCTGGCAATTCACGGGCCTGCGGCTCGCCCAGTACGACTAGTTCTTATCCGACGACAATGCGCGCCGGACAGCGCGTTCAGGAGAGTATCATGAATGTGCACGCCAGCGCTTTGGCCGAAGCCCATCTGCCCGACGAACAGACCACTGCCTTCGCCCGCGAGGCCATCGAGGACCTCTCGCAACAGCCGAAAAAGCTGTCGCCGAAGTATTTTTACGATGCGACCGGCTCGGAGCTGTTCGAGGCCATCACGAAGCTGCCGGAATATTACCCGACGCGCACCGAACTATCGATCCTGAGGGAGCGCGGCAGCGAGATCGCAAAAATCATTCCGGAGCATGCCGCCCTCGTCGAATTCGGCGCCGGCGCGACCACGAAGGTCCGCCTGCTGCTTAATCACTGCAAGTTCGCGGCCTATGTCCCGGTCGACATCTCCGGCGACTTCCTGACCGCGCAGGCCAATGGCTTGAAGCGGGATTTTCCGGCGCTCGGCATCTATCCCGTCGCGGCCGACTTCACCACGCCGTTCGAGCTGCCCAAAGCGGTCGCGGCGATGCCAAAAGTCGGTTTCTTCCCCGGCTCGACCATCGGCAATTTCGAGCCGCATGAGGCGCAGGCCTTCCTGAACAGCGCACGCTTGATCCTCGGCAAGGGCGCGCAGATGATCATCGGCGCCGACCTGGAGAAGGACGAGCGCGTGCTCTTCGATGCCTATAATGACGCCGCCGGCGTCACCGCGCGCTTCAACCTCAACGTTCTCGTGCGCATCAACCGCGAGCTCGGCGGCAATTTCGATCTCTCCGCCTTCACTCACCGCGCGATCTACAATCGTGAGCGACACCGCATCGAGATGCATCTGATCAGCAAGAAGAACCAGACCGTGCGCCTGCTCGGCACCAGCTTCTCGTTCCGTCCGGGCGAGAGCATCCACACCGAGAACAGCTACAAATACAGCATCGAGCGCTTCGCGGCGCTGGCGCATGGCGCCGGCTGGCGCGTGCGCGAGAGCTGGACGGATGCAGCGAAGATGTTCTCGGTGCACGCGCTGGAAGTGGCGGAGTAGGCGCTCCCACCGCTTCTTCCCGCTATTTGAGAGCGCTTTCCCTGCGGCGCATCCTTCGAGACGACCGCGGAGCCTGTCATCGGGCCGCTCCGCGGTTCAATGCTCCTCGGCCTCCTCCGCGTTCGACCCCAGCGACACCGACTCCCACGCCGCCACCACGATCAAGATCACGGTTGTCGCGACCGAGAGCCAGAGCGGCGACAGATCGGCGGCGAACCACCACAGCGCCAGCAGCAGGATGATGCCGATGCCGTGCGAGAGCTGGAGGAAGCCGCGGATCGAGTGCTTGAACAGGATGGTGCCGATCAGGAATACCAGAGGACCGCCGATCGTGCTCAGGATGGTTCTGATATCCGAATGGCCGGTCGGATGCTTCAGCACCAGCTCGTCCGAGACCGCGGTCAGGATGATGCCGGCGACGATCGGCATGTGCAGGTAGGTGTAGGCGAGCCGTGCCAGCAGGCCGGATTCGGCGGATTTCGAGATCCGTTCGGAGCCGGCTTCGGCGCCCCTGTGGAAATAGACCCACCACATCGCGATGCTGCCGACCAGGGCCGAGACGAAGGCCAGGATGTTGTCCGCGGTCCACTCCAGCTCGGCAAAGGTGGCGCCGTTGACGACGATGGCTTCACCGAGCGCGATGATGATGAAGCCGGCGCAGCGTTCCGCCATGTGGCCGCCCTCGACGGCCCAGGCCTCCACCGACGAGAAGCCGAGCTTCGGGACCCAGAAGCGGACCGCCGGCGAGACATACTCGATCGTCAGCGCCGTGATCCAGAACCACAGCCGCTGCTCCCCGTGCGCCAGCCCGCCGAGGATCCAGAAGACCGCGGAGCCGCAGAGCCAGACCAGGATGCGGATCGCGTTGTGCCGTACCGCGGTGCGGTGGCGCGGGGTTGCGAACATCCAGAACGCGGTACGTCCAACCTGCATGGTCGCGTAGGCGATCGCGAACCACAGGCCCCGCCCCTCGAAGGCGGTCGGAATCGTCGTCGACAGCACGAGCCCGCCGAGCATCATCACGAAGAGCAGGATGCGGACCGGCGTCAGCTCGGGATTGAGCCAGTTGGTGACCCAGGCGGTGTAGACCCACACCCACCACACCGCGAGGAACAGCAGCGTGACCTCGACCGCGCCGAGCGGCGTGAAATGGTGCAGCAGCGTGTGCGACACCTGCGTGATCGCGAACACGAAGACGAGGTCGAAGAACAGCTCGGCATTGGTGACGCGGCTGTGCTGGTTCGGCACGATGACGCGAAACATCGCGCCGCGCGGATTGTCCGCAGCCATCGTCGTCCCCCGTCGCGCTGGTCAGATCAGGTGCTCGTCAATCAGGCCCAGTCGGGTCAAGTACCCGGCACCCCGGTCTGCAGCGCCAGCGCATGCAACACGCCGCCCATCTGGCCGCGCAGGGACTGATAGACGATCTGGTGCTGCTGGACGCGGGACTTGCCGCGGAAGGATTCCGAGATCACGGTCGCGGCGTAGTGGTCGCCATCGCCGGCGAGGTCTCGGATGGTCACCTCGGCATCGGGGATTGCTGCCTTGATCATCGCCTCGATATCGTGGGCGTCCATGGGCATTCGAGTCTAGCTCCTTAATCTCGGCTTGGATCAGCCTCACCGTCGAATCGCTGCCGGGGTCCCCTCGCCGGCGGCGACAAACTTAGCGTGAACGGGCTTCTGCGTCACGCTTTCCGGCACTATATCCGTGATCCCACCAGGATAAAGGCACGACAAAGTGCCGCGCGCGGCAGATTGATCGAAAAGGCGTGAAATCATGAAGCTTCCAGGGCCCGACCACCCCATCACCATCACCCAAAACCCCCGGCGCGTCCGCGTCACGGCGGGCGATATCGTGATCGCCGAGACCAGCAGGGCGCTGACCCTCAAGGAGGCCAGATATCCGGCAGTGCAATATGTGCCGCGGGAGGACACCAACATGGCGCTCCTGGAGCGCACCGACCGCACCACCCACTGCCCCTACAAGGGCGATGCGAGCTATTACAGCGTCAAGGCCGACGGCAAGACGCTGGACAACGCGATCTGGACCTATGAGACGCCCTACCCCGCGATGACCGAAATTTCCGGCCATCTCGCCTTCTATCCGGACAAGGTGAAGATCGAGGAAGTGGGGTGAGCTCTTTGGCGCTCTGACGCCGGGGCGATCATCAGGTTCGCCTCCCCGCGTCGACTCAAGGCACGCGATGCCGCGCAAGGCCGCAAGACTGATTGGGGTCTCGTTGCTGGGATTGGCCGGCGTCCTCGTTGCATCGACCGTTGCCGGACTGGGCTTTCGCGCCTATCGCCAGCATCTTGCTGCCGAAACTCTCGCGATCCGCTCGCCGAACGGCGTGCAGGAGGGTGCATACGTCGACATCGGCGGCATCAAGCAATGGATCCAGATCCGCGGCGAGGATCGGGACAACCCGGTTCTCCTGTTCGTTCACGGCGGGCCTGGAGGCTCCACCTTGCCGATCTCGTCGGGGTGGCGGCCCTGGGAAAAGCATTTCACCGTTGTCCAATGGGACCAGCGCGGCGCCGGCCGCACCTATGGCGCCGCTGGAGAAGATGCGCTCGCGCCAACCATGACGTTGGAGCGAATGACGCAGGACGGCATCGAGCTCGTCGAGTATCTGCGAAACCATCTTCACAAGGACAAGATTGTCCTGGTCGGGCATTCCTGGGGCTCGTTCCTGGGCATTCACATCGTCAAGCAGCGCCCGGATCTGTTTTATGCCTATGTCGGCACGGGACAGGTGGTCGGCAGGGTGACATTCGAGAAGTCATTCGAACTTGCGATCACGCATCTGCAGGAGTTGGCGCAGTCCGCAAGCAACAGCGAGGCCCTAGCGGAGTTGGCGCCAATCGTTGCGCGACCTCGGATTACGCCACAGAACCGACTGGTTGCAGACAAATGGAGCAAGTCGCTGGGGCTGCCCTCGATCGAGAGCTTCCAGTTGGCGGGCCCCGTCCCGCCCCCATTTATGCCGGATTTCTCGCTGCTCGACTGGTACAACTGGCGCAAAGGCATGGCCTTCTCCGCAAAATATCTACGCGGGCGAGAAGGCCCCATGTTCAAGCGCGACGTCGCCTCACTGGGGCTCGCATTTCCGATCCCGGTGGTCTTCATTGAGGGCGATGCGGACTACAACACGCCGAGCGGGCCGGCCGAACAGCTCTTCAATCAGATCATCGCTCCGCATAAGGAATTCGTGCGGGTGCGCGGCGGGGGTCATTTCATTCCATTCGATCGTCCCGACGAGTTCTTGGCGGAGCTGGTCGCCTACGTCAGACCTCTCGTGCCAGATTGAACGGCCGGCCTGGGGGCCGGCACGTCCTGTCAGGTGTCGCGCGGCGACCCGGCTACGCCCTGAATATCGTGAGCCCCAGCACCAGCAGCACCAGGAAGATCACGACGAAGATATAGAACAGGAAGCGGGCGATATCGGCGGAGGCGGCCGAGACGCCGGTGAAGCCGAGCACGCCGGCCACGATCGAGACAAGTAAGAAGATCAGCGCCCATTTCAGGATAGTCATCGCCAGCTCCGACCTTGAGGCCGCAGGGTGCGGCCGCCCCCTTCGCGAACGCTAACTTCGCGGCGCGGAACTGGTTCCCAAGGGTGTCAGGACTGAAGTCCGGCTCAAACGCCCTTGCTGAATCCGGTTCCGGGCGGCACAGTCCAGCCGGGGCAGCAACGCAACCGGTGCGACCATGACCACGATCTCAGATTCTGCGATGATCGGCGCGGAGGCACCCGTCGCGCCGAAGAGCAAGGCGCGCAATTTGTCGCTCGACCGCGCCCGCACCTTCCTGACGCTGGTGGTGCTGCTGCACCATGCCGTCATCCCCTATACCTACTTCGGTCATACCGATCCGAAATTCTTCTTCGGCTTCGACATGATCGTGCTGGCCACCGACAGCTTCTTCATGGCGATGTTCTTCTTCCTGTCGGGCTTGTTTGCGTGGTCGGGCATCGCCCGCAAGGGCGCGCTGAACTATCTGGCAGATCGCCTGCTTCGGCTTGGCCTGCCATTCGTGATCTGCGCATTCACGATCATCCCGCTCGCCTATTACGCCATCTCGCTCAGGCACCATCCCGAGATCGGCTTTTCGGAATACTATTGGAATATGATCACGAAGGGCCCGTGGCCGAGCGGGCCGATCTGGTTCCTTTGGGTCCTGCTCGGATTCGACGTGGTAGCCTGCATATTGCATCGGCTGTCACCCACCCTGCTCGATCCGATCAACCGCCTCTCGCTATACGGTCGGCGTCGGCCCGCCGCGTTCTTCGCGGTCATGCTTGCCGTCACCGCGGCGTTCTATGTTCCCGGGCTGATGTATTATGGACCAAGCAGCTGGTTCGAGTTCGGGCCGTTCTCGGTGCAGCACGGGCGCGTAATGCTCTATGCGAGCTACTTCTTTTTCGGTGCCGGCATCGGCGTCGCGAATATGGATCGCGGCCTGCTCGCGGCAGACGGAAGGATGGCGAAGGTCAGCTGGGACTGGATGGTCTTGACGATCGTTCCGTATTGCCTGCTCTGGGGGTTGATCTTCATCAAGCGCGAAATACTGGGAAATCCGTCGCCGCTGCCGAACTGGTATGAGGGGCTCTATGCCCTCTGCTTCGCTGTCTTCAGCGTGGCCATCATGTTTCTAATCCTGGCCTTTTTCCAGAGGTTCAAGCAATCAGGCTCAGCCAGGCTGCTCGATCCAATGCAGCGCGATGCATACGGCATGTTCCTGGTGCACTATCCGATCGCACTGTGGCTGCAATACTGGCTGTTCGACTATGACCTGCCAGCGATCGTCAAGGCGACGATCGGGTTCGTGTTGACAGTCGCGGCGAGCTGGGCGCTGACGCGCGCGTTGCGGCAGATCCCGGGCGCGACGAAGGTGCTTTGAGTGGAAGGTCTCTCCATTCGTCTTTGCGAGCCAACGGGTCCGCGCGAAGCGCGGCCCGATGACAGGCTCCGCGAAGCCATCCAGAGTCCGTCCGCTAAGACAGTCTGGATTGCTTCGTCGCTTCGCTCCTCGCAATGACGGAGCGTGTAGCGACTGCCTCAGGCCGCCTTCCCGCCCATATACTCCGGCAACCAGCGCTCGAATGACTTCCGCAGCGCCTCGATCGTAACAGGCGCCTCACCCGCGATCGCGATGGCATCGCCGCCGGTGGTGCCGATGCGCACGCAGGGCACCTCGCAGCCGCGCATCTTGGCGAGCACGCGGCCGGCTTCGGTTTCCGGCACGGTGACGAGATAGCGCGCCTGGTCCTCGCCGAACCAATAGGCCTGCGAGACGAGCGCGGTCGGCGCCGCCAGGAGCTTGGCGCCGATGCCGCCCGCCACCGCCATCTCGGCGAGCGCGATCAGCAGGCCGCCGTCGGAGAGATCGTGCACCGCGGTCGCGGTGCCCGCATGGATCATGCCGCGCACGCAATCGCCGTTGCGCTTCTCGGCGGCGAGATCGACCGGCGGCGGCGCGCCCTCCTCGCGACCGCAGATGTCGCGCAAATAGACCGACTGGCCGAGCCAGCCGTGGGTTTCGCCGATCAAGAGGATCGCCTCGCCCTCGGCCTTGAAGGCGAGCGAGGCCGACTTGGTGAAGTCGTCGAGCAGGCCGACGCCGCCGATCGAGGGCGTCGGCAGGATCGCGCGGCCATTGGTCTCGTTGTAGAGCGAGACGTTGCCGGAGACGACCGGGAAATCCAGCGTGCGGCAAGCTTCCGAGATGCCCTTCAGGCAGCCGACGAACTGGCCCATGATCTCGGGCCGCTCGGGATTGCCGAAGTTGAGGTTGTCGGTGATCGCGAGCGGCTTGCCGCCGACCGCGGTGATGTTGCGCCAGGCTTCCGCCACCGCCTGCTTGCCGCCTTCGAACGGGTCCGCCTCGCAATAGCGCGGCGTCACATCGACGGTGAGCGCAAGGCCCTTCGGCCCGTCCTGCACGCGCACGACCGCGGCATCCCCGCCGGGGCGCTGCATGGTGTTGCCGAGGATGACGTGGTCGTACTGCTCCCAGACCCAACGCTTAGAGCACATGTCGGGCGTACCGATCAGCTTCTCCAGCGCCGCGCCGAGCGCCATCGGCGCCGGCACGTCGCGCGCATGCACGACGGGCAGCGCGGCGGAGGGCACATGCGGGCGGTCATAGACCGGCGCTTCGTCACCGAGCTCCTTGATCGGCAGATCGGCCATGACGTCGCCGCCATGCTTGACCACGAAGCGCTTGCTCGGCGTGGTGTAGCCGACCACGGCGAAGTCGAGGCCCCACTTCTGGAAGATCGCCTCGGCTTCCTTCTCTTTCTCGGGCTTGAGCACCATGAGCATGCGCTCCTGGCTTTCCGAGAGCATCATCTCGTAGGCGCTCATGCCCATCTCGCGGGTCGGTACCGCGTCGAGATCGAGGTCGACGCCGAGATCGCCCTTGGCGCCCATCTCGACCGCCGAGCAGGTCAGGCCCGCCGCGCCCATGTCCTGGATCGCGATAACGCAGCCCTTCTCCATGATCTCGAGGCAGGCTTCCAGCAGCAGCTTCTCGGCGAAGGGGTCGCCGACCTGCACGGTCGGACGCTTTTCCTCGGACTTGTCGTCGAACTCGGCCGAGGCCATCGAGGCGCCATGGATGCCGTCGCGCCCCGTTTTGGAGCCGAGATAGACGATCGGCATGTTCACGCCGGAGGCGGCCGCATAGAAGATCTTGTCGGCATCGGCGAGGCCCACCGCCATCGCGTTGACGAGGATGTTGCCGTCATAGCGGGTGTGGAAACGCACCTGGCCACCGACCGTCGGCACGCCGAAGGAATTGCCGTAGCCGCCGACGCCCGCGACCACGCCGGAGACCAGATGCCGCGTCTTGGCATGCTCGGGCGCGCCGAAGCTCAGCGCGTTGAGGCAGGCGATCGGGCGCGCGCCCATGGTGAAGACGTCGCGCAAGATGCCGCCGACGCCGGTGGTCGCGCCCTGATAGGGCTCGATGTAGCTGGGGTGGTTGTGGCTCTCCATCTTGAAGACCACGGCCTGGCCGTCGCCGATGTCGATCACGCCGGCATTCTCGCCGGGGCCCTGGATCACCCAGGGCGCCTTGGTCGGCAGGCCGCGCAAATGAATGCGCGAGGATTTGTACGAGCAGTGCTCGTTCCACATCGCCGAGAAGATGCCGAGCTCGGTGAAGGTCGGCTCCCGCCCGATCAGCTTCAGGATGCGCTCATATTCGTCGGGCTTGAGCCCGTGGGCGGCAACCAGTTCAGGGGTGATCTTGGGTTCGTTCTTCATGGGATTCGGGGCTTTCGGCGGCGGTTTGGCCGTTCTTAGGAACATCGGATGGCTTCGAAAAGCCCTTTATGACGCATTTTCCCGCTGTCCCACGTTTTGCGGCCGGGGGCCTTGCGGGAACAGGAATTGCACTGCGGGAACGGATCGGATTTAAGGGCTCAAGACCCGCAATTGAAGGCCCATTTCCTTGCACGAATTGACCAAAATGGCCGCTTCCCCCCGCCCCGACCTGCACGTCGCCACCGACGGGGAATTTGCGGGCTGGCAGACCTGGATCCGCGACAGCTTTGAGACCCATGTCGGCCCCTTCTGGCACCGCCTGGAGGCGGACGGCGGCGTCCGCTGCGCCTTCCGGGTCGAAAAGAAGCACCTGAACGGCTCCGGCAACGTCCATGGCGGCTGCTTCATGGCCTTCGCCGACTATTGCCTGTTCGCGATCGGCCGCCACGCCCTGAACGGCAAAGGCGTGACCGTCAATTTCGGCTGTGAATTCCTCGATGCCGGCCACGAGGGCGAGCTGATCGAGTGCACCGGCGAGGTCACCCGCGCCGGCAATTCGCTGATCTTCCTGCGCGGACAGATGAGGTGCGGCGAGCGCCTCCTGTTCACCTTCTCCGGCACGATCAAGCGGGCGAAGTGGAAGTCGGCACCTCCGCCGAACGCATAGCTCACGCCTTCCCTTTTGACGCCCCCTCGCCCAGACTTTGCCTGAGCGCGGTCGCGCCGGGGAGCCAGAACAAGGTGCCGCAGAGCACGTCGCCGACGGGGCGCGCACCAGCCTCGGTATTGCCGTCCAAGGCCGCCACCGGCGCGCGCAGCTGGCGCGACTATGCGCTGCTGTTCGCGCTCGCTTGCTGCTGGAGCTCGACCTATCCGCTGGCCAAGCTGGCGCTCTCCACGATCCCGCCCATCACCTTCAGCTCGGTGCGCGCGCTGATCGCGGCCGCCTTCCTGTTCGCAATCCTGTGGATGCGCGGGATCAAGGTCCCGACCGATGCACAAGCCTGGAAGCTGTTCGCGACCCAGCAGCTGATCAACTCGACCTTTCCATTTCTGGTCATCACCTGGTCGCAACAATATGTGCCGGCGTCGAACACCGTGGTGCTGGCCTCGACCACGCCGATCTTCGCCTTCCTGATCACCTCGCTGATCACGCGGCACGAGCCGGCCACGCTGCTCAAGCTCATGGGCGCAATCCTGGGTCTCGCCGGCACCGTCGCCATCATCGGGCTCGATGCGCTGCGCGGCTTCGGCAGCGAGATCGTGGCGGAGATCGCAATCCTGCTCGCCACCATCTCCTTTGCCTGCGCCACGATCTTCGGTCTCAGACTGTCCGACTACGACCCGATGGTGGTGGCGGCGGGCTCGCTCTTGTTCGGCGGCTTCGTGCTGCTGCCGCCGTCGCTGATCATCGACCAGCCCTGGACGCTACATCCAACGCCGACCGCGATCGTCGCAACCATCGTCATGGGCATCGTCTCCAGCGCGCTCGGCTTGATGCTGTTCTACGTCTGCCTCGGCCGGCTCGGCACGCTGACCACGAACGCGCAGGGCTATCTGCGCATCCCGATCGGCGTCGGCCTCTCGGTGCTGCTGCTCGGCGAGAGCGTGCCGTCGAACCTGGCGCTGGGGCTATTGCTGGTGATGGCCGGCGTCGCCGCGATGACCGTGCCGGCGGAGCGGCTGAAGCTGAGGTAGAGCACGCCGCTATTGCTTGGCGTCGTCCGCGAGCATCTTCCGGTATTTCTCGACGTCGCGCGTCACCAGCTGCTGAAGCAGGTCCGGCGCATGCTCGTTGTCATCGGGCGCCACGGTCGAAAGGTCCGCGAAACGCTTCTTCACCGCCTCTGTTTCCACAGCGGTCCGCGCGGCCGCGTTCAGCTTGGCGATGATGGCCGGCGGCGTGCCTTTGGGCGCGAACAGGCCATTCCAGCCCTGTGCCTCGAAGTCGGGCAGGCCGGCTTCAGCCGACGTCGGAAGCTCCGGCAGCGTCGCGAGCCGCACGGTCGAGCCGACGACCAGCCCCTTCACCAGCTTCTCGTTGATCGACTGCGAGACGGAAGCCGCCGCGTCGCAGACACCGTCGATCTGGCTGCCGACCGCATCAGTCAGCGCAGGCGCGGCGCCGCGATAGCCGACCAGCGTCGCGTCGATCCCCGCGGCGGTGACGAAGCTCTTGCAGATCAGGTAATTCGAGGAGCCGACGCCGGCATGGCCGAGATTGATTTTGCCCGGATTGGCCTTGGCATAGGCGATGAACGATTTCAAATCCTTCGCCGGGAAATCCTTGCGCAGCGCGATGATGCCGAACGTCTTCGCCACCATGGCGATCGGCACGAAGGAGTCGGGCGTGAACGGTAGCTTTGGATAGATCGTGTAGGTCGCGGCATTGGTGCCGGCATTGCCGATCGCGATGGTGTAGCCATCAGGCTCGGCGCGGGAGGCGCGCGCCAGCGCGGTCGAGCCGCCGGCGCCCGCGACGTTCTCGATCACGATGGTCTGGCCGAGCGCGATGCCCATCTGCTCGGCGACCGTGCGCGCGATCACGTCCGAGGTGCCCCCGGCCGCGAACGGCACGATCATGGTGATCGGACGCTTGGGATAATCCTGCGCGAAGGCAGCCGTCGCAAACGCAACGACAGCAATGGCGGCCGACAGCCGCTTCACTACGAACGGGATCACGCGGCCTTTTCCAGATGTGCGGTGAGGCCGGCAAACAGGCCGCGGCCGTCGGTGCAGCCCATGATGTCTTCGACGTGGTTTTCCGGATGCGGCATCATGCCGAGCACGTTGCCCTTGTCGTTGACAATGCCGGCGATGGACTGCGCCGCGCCGTTGATGTTGCTGGCCTCGTCGACCACGCCGTCGGCGGAGCAGTAGCGATAGAGCACCTGCCCCTCGCCTTCGAGCCGCTTGATGGTCTCTTCATCCGCCTCGTAATTGCCCTCGCCATGCGCAACCGGCACGCGGATCACCTGGCCGGCATTGTAGCCGCGGGTAAACGGCGTGTCGGAACGCTCGACGCGCAGATGCACGTCCTTGCAGATGAATTTCAGCCGCGCATTGCGCATCAGCACGCCCGGCAGCAGGCCGGACTCGCAGAGGATCTGGAAACCGTTGCAGACGCCGAGCACGAGCCCGCCCTTGCCCGCGTAATCGCGCACCGCGTCCATCACCGGCGCGCGCGCCGCGATCGCGCCGCAGCGCAGATAATCGCCGTAGGAGAAGCCGCCCGGCACTACCACGAGATCGGTGCCTGATGGCAGCGACGTCTCGGCGTGCCACACCATCGCGGGCTCGCTGCCGGAGATCAGCCTCAAGGCGCGCGCCATGTCGCGCTCACGGTTGATTCCGGGAAAGACGAGGATGGCGGCTTTCATGTTCGGGTTCCGGCGGTGCTGGGAATCGGGCTGGCCGAAGGGCCAATTCGTGAAGAGACATAGCCATTTGACGGGGATTTTACCAGTGCTAGCCTTGCCTGATGGCCTTGTACACAGGCCATAGAACGGCGTGTCTGCCAACGATCTTGCCCGGGATGGATGCCATGAATGTCCCGTCGCGGCCCGCCTCTCCTGCCGAACCGGTGTCGACCGAGGGCGTCGTCGCTGCCGGCGCCTATGTCGACGGCCGGCGTGTGGCCAATATCGCCATCAGCGAGGCCTCGAGCTGGCGGGCCAAGCCGGGCCATGTAGTCTGGATCGGGCTGCATGAGCCCGACATGGCCCTGCTCGGCGCGGTGCAAAAGCAGTTCGACCTGCACGAGCTCGCGATCGAGGACGCCAACCACGCCCATCAGCGGCCCAAGATCGAGCAATATGGCGAGGCCCTGTTCATCGTGGCGCGCACCGCGCAACTGATCGAAGGCCGCATCGCCTTCGGCGAGACCCACATCTTCGTCGGCGACGGCTATCTGGTCTCGGTGCGCCACGGCGCCTCGACATCCTACACGCCGGTGCGCGAACGCTGCGAAAGCTGCCCGCGGGCGCTCGCCCGCGGCGAGGACTACATCCTCTATGCCATTCTCGATTTCATCGTCGATAATTACTCGCCCGTGCTGGAGAGCATTCACGAAGAGGTCGAGGGCATCGAGGACGACGTGCTCGCCCACGCGATCACCAGGGCGCAGATCGAGCGGCTCTACATGCTACGCCGTGACCTGCTGCGGCTCCGCAACGCGATCGGGCCGCTGGTGGAGGTCTGCCGCCGGCTGGAGCATGACGAGCTGTCGATGGTGCGGCAGGCGATGCAACCGCTGTTCCGCGACGTTACCGACCACGTCAGGAACATCCAGGAGCGCATCGATTCCATGCGCGAGGTGCTGGCCTTCGCGTTCGAAGCGAGCCTCCTGGTCGGCCAAGCGCAGGAGACGGCGGTCTCGAAGAGGCTCGCCTCCTGGCTTGCTATCCTCGCCGTCCCGACCGCCGTCGCCGGCATCTACGGGATGAACTTCAAATACATTCCTGAGCTGCAATGGGAATACAGCTACTTCGTCGTCATGGGGCTGATGGCGCTCGCCTGCGCCGGCCTGTATTGGCGCTTTCGCCGCGTCGGGTGGCTGTGAGGCGAGCTGCTTCGTAGCCCGGATGGAGCGAAGCGCAATCCGGGACGGCGCCGCCGCCGATCGCCCCGGATTTCGCTTCGCTCCATCCGGGCTGCGGCCGCACGCAGACTTATACGATTTCGACCCGATAATTCTCGATCACGGTGTTCGCCAGCAGCTTGTCGGCAGCTTCCTTCAGCGCGGCTTGCGCCTTGGCCTTGTCGGCGCCGGCGAGCTCGATGTCGAACACCTTGCCCTGGCGGACGCTGGCGACGCCGTCGACGCCGAGCGACTTCAGCGCGCCTTCGATGGCCTTGCCCTGCGGATCGAGAATACCCGTCTTCAGGGTAACGGTGACACGTGCCTTCACGTCTATATCCCTCTTAGCTCTTCACCAGCACGGGACCCGTGCCCTGCGGACGCTCGTTTTCCATGAGGATGCCGAGACGTTTTGCAACTTCGGTATAGGCCTCGAGCAGGCCGCCGAGATCCCTGCGGAAACGGTCCTTGTCGAGCTTCTCGTTCGACTTGATGTCCCACAGACGGCAGCTGTCCGGCGAGATCTCGTCGGCGACGATGATGCGCATCATCTCGTTCTCGAACAGGCGGCCGCACTCCATCTTGAAGTCGACGAGACGGATGCCGATGCCCAGGAAAAGACCGGTCAGGAAGTCGTTGACACGGATGGCGAGCGCCATGATGTCGTCGATCTCCTGCGGCGTCGCCCAGCCGAACGCGGTGATGTGCTCTTCCGACACCATGGGGTCGTTGAGCTGGTCGTTCTTGTAATAGAACTCGATGATCGAGCGCGGCAGCTGGGTGCCCTCCTCGATGCCGAGGCGCTGCGACAGCGAGCCGGCGGCGACGTTCCGCACCACCACTTCGAGGGGCACGATCTCGACCTCGCGAATCAGCTGTTCGCGCATGTTGAGGCGGCGGATGAAATGGGTCGGCACCCCGATGTCGTTGAGGTGCTGAAACAGGTACTCCGAGATCCGGTTGTTGAGGACACCCTTGCCCTCGATCACCTGATGCTTCTTCGCATTGAACGCTGTGGCGTCATCCTTGAAGTGCTGGATCAGGGTGCCGGGCTCCGGGCCTTCGTAAAGAACCTTTGCCTTGCCTTCATAAATGCGACGCCGACGGCTCATGGGGATGTACCGTGTTTTGTTGAAATCCATGTATTTGGTGTGCTCCGGTTACCAGGTTACGACCCACAGCGGAGCTGCCGTGAACGGCCGGGAACCCGTCTGCAACCCTTGGAAACAGAAGGGGAACCAAGCCCTTCAGGCAACCTATCCGATTGGCTGTCCCAGCACAATCGATCCGGCCCATCCGACGCTGACTTATACCGCCTTGCCTGCGGCTTAACGGCTCGTTGTTTTGCCGATTCCTGCCCTCTATCTAGGCATGCGCCTGGGCCCTCGCAACGAGGCGGACCGGGCCCGGAAAGCCAAAGGAATTGGAAGAGGCATGAGCGAAATCAACAAGCGCCAGGAAGGCTTTGAGAAGAAGTTCGCCCTCGACGAGGAGCAGAAATTCAAGGCGGAAGCCCGCCGCAACCGGCTGCTCGGGCTGTGGGCAGCCGAAAAGCTCGGAATCACCGGCGAGGCCGCCACGGCCTATGCCAAGGAGGTCGTCGCGGCCGATTTCGAGGAGGCCGGCGATGGCGACGTCCTGCGCAAGGTCACGGGCGATTTCGCCGCCAAGAACGTCGCCGTCACCGAACAGGCGATTCGCGCCAAGATGAGCGAGCTGCTCGCGGTCGCGGCCGCCGAGGTGAAGGCCGGGACATAGCCCGCTAAAGCGCGATGAGATGAGGATAAATCGTCATCGCGCTTTAGGTTGTTGTTTGAGCATGATCCGGAAAACCGCTGCGCACTTTTCCGGATCATGCTTTAGATCGACCAGCGACGCGTGGCGAAGACAGCAGCTCTCTTCGCTACCTCGCCACGCGCTTGCTCGAAAACTCCCGCCGGATGATCTCCAGCAGACGCCGCGAAGCGGCACTGAGGAAACCGCCGCGCCTGACGACCGCGACGACGTCATGACTTGCGGTGAGATTGCCGACGCGAATCGTCGCGATCGCACCCGACCCCAATTCTTCCGCCGCGTTGCTCTGTGACAGCAACGCGATCCCAAACCCGGCTTCGACCAGGCGCTTCTGCGCGGTGAGGCTGTCGACCGCCGTCCATTCGATCTCGCCGAGCCCTGCGCTCTGGAACAGCGCGAAGACGTGTGAGGCCGTGATCTCACGGCGGCCCGGCACTTCCGGAAAGGCGATCCATTTCTCGTCGCCGAGATCGGCGAGCTTCGCCACCCGCTTGCCCGCCAGCGGATGATCCGGCGCGCACACCACCTGCAGCGGCTCGGCAAACAGCAACTCGCAATCCAGATCGGCCGAGCGGTCGCGATCGTAGCGCAGGCCGATGGTCGCCTCCCCGCGCCGGATCAGATCAGAGACCTCGGCGCTGGTCGCCGTACGCAGCGTCAGCGCCACATCCGGATGCCGGGCGACGAAGCGCTTGAGTACCCGGGAGAGCCTGCCGCCCGCGAGCGTGCCGGTCACCGCCAGCGACACCGGCCCGGCGCTGTCGCGCAGCAGCGCGCGCACCGCGTTCTCGGCGTCCTGCGCCGCTGCCACCGCCCGCTCGGCATAGGGCACCATGACGCGGCCGGCATCGCTGAGCCGGGTCTTGCCCGCGACCCGCTCGAACAGCGGCACGCCGAGCTCCTGCTCGAGAAGCGCGATGCGCCGCGAGATCGCCGGCTGCGAGCGATGCAGCACCTTTGCAGCGTTCGAGATGCCGCCGCGCCGGTGCACCACCAGGAACGTGTTCAGCGCGTCGCTGTCCATGCCGGACCTCATGCAAAAAGCTGATGATATCGAAAGAAATAACAAATTTGTTTGATGGGCGAAACCATCCTATCGCTGCTGCGCGACACGAGACCGACAGGAGCCCCCATGCGCACCCAGGCCGACAAGGCAGCACGATTTCGCGAATTGCATCAGCGCCCCGGCGCCTTCATCATCCCGAACCCCTGGGATGCCGGCACCGCAAAACTGCTGGCGTCGATGGGGTTCGAGGCGCTGGCGACGACGAGCCTTGGCCTTGCCAATACCCTCGGCAGCACGACCGTCGGCCTCGACGCCATCCTTGAAAACTGCCGGATCATCGCCGAGGCGACCGATCTTCCCGTCAATGCCGACCTCGAAAACTGTGGCGCCGACGATCCGAAGACCGCGGCAAGGGCCATCACGCGCGCGGCGGAGGCCGGGTGCGTCGGCGGCTCGATCGAGGATTTTACCGGCGATCCGCGCAAGCCGATCTACGATTTCCAGCTCGCGGTCGAACGCGTGCAAGCCGCCGTCGAGGCGGCACGTGCGCTCCCCTTCCCATTCACGCTGACGGCCCGCGCCGAGAACCTGCTGAAGGGCAACAGCGATCTCGACGACACGATCCGGCGGCTCCAGGCCTTCGAGGCCGCCGGTGCCGACGTGCTGTATTCGCCGGGGGTCCACGACATCGAGACCATCCGCACCGTGGCCTCGTCGGTCAAAAAGCCCTTCAACCTGGTGATGGGCTTTGCCGATCCGACGCTGACCGTCGAGCAGATTGCCGCCGCCGGCGTCAAGCGCATCAGCGTGGGCGGCGCCATGGCCCGCGTTGCGCTGGCGGCGTTCCTCAATTGCGCCCGCGAAATGAAGGATCGGGGCGCGTTTACCTACGTCCGCGAAATGGCCCCGATCAAGGAGGTGCGGGCAGCGTTTGGCTGACCGCCCCGGCCGGCGCGGAACAGCCGCATCGCCTCGGTCCGGCAGGGAATGTGGACGGATGGGCCATGCCGGCGCCCCGGGGCCGGCTCGCGACTTGCAGTTGGCCCCCGGCAATGCCAAATGAGCGGCATGCCTCAGGATCAAATCTCGAACGTCCTCGCCGAACGCTATGCCTCGCCCGCCATGCGCGCCATCTGGAGCGGCGAAGGCAAGGTCCGCCTCGAACGCGACTACTGGATCGCCGTGCTGAAGGGTCAGCGCGATCTCGGCATCCCGGTGCCGGATGGCGTGATCGAGGCCTACGAGCGCGTGAAGGACCAGGTCGACCTCGCCTCCATCATGCGCCGCGAGCGCATCACCCGCCACGACGTCAAGGCGCGCATCGAAGAGTTCTGCGATCTCGCCGGTCACGAGCACCTGCACAAGGGCATGACCAGCCGCGACCTCACCGAAAACGTCGAGCAGCTCCAGGTCTATCGCGGGCTGCAGCTGATCGAGACCAAGAGCATCGCCGCCCTCATTCGCTTTGCGAAACACGCAAAGCAGTTCCGCGATATGCCGTTCACGGCACGCACGCATAACGTCGCTGCCCAGGTCACGACGCTCGGCAAGCGCATCGCCATGTTCGGCGAGGAGATGCTGCTGGCGCATCAGAGCCTCGTCGACGTGCTGAATACCTATCCCGCGCGCGGCCTGAAGGGCGCGGTCGGCACGCGGCTCGACCAGATCACTTTGTTCAACGGCGATGCCGGCAAGGCCCGCGCGCTCGAGCAGCAGATCCTCAAGCATCTCGGCCTGCCAAAGAGCTTCGATGCCGTCGGCCAGGTCTATCCGCGCAGCCTCGATTTCCGCGCGGTCAGCGTGCTCGTCGATCTCGCCAGCGGCCCCGGCAGCTTCGCCAAGACGCTGCGCCTGATGGCGGGCCATGAGCTCGCCAGCGAAGGGTTTGCCAAGGGCCAGGTCGGCTCCTCCGCGATGCCACACAAGATGAACAGCCGCTCCTGCGAGCGCATCAACGGCCTGCACGTGGTGCTGAAGGGCTATCTCGCGATGGCCGCCGGCCTTTCCGGCGACCAGTGGAACGAGGGCGACGTCTCCTGCTCCGTGGTCCGCCGCGTGATGCTGCCCGATGCCTTCCTCGCCATGGACGGCCTGCTCGAGACCCTGCTCTCGGTGCTCGACCAGATGGAGATTTTCGACGCCGTCGTCGCGACCGAGCTCAACCGCTATCTGCCCTTCCTGCTGACCACCACGGTGATGATGGAAGCGGTGAAGAAGGGCGCGGGGCGCGAAGGCGCGCACGAGGCGATCAAGGAGCATGCGGTCGCGGCCATCCGCGACCTGCGCACCGGCAAGATCGTGCAGAACGATCTCTTGCAGCGTCTCGCCGCCGATCAGCGTCTCGGCCTCAGCGAAGCCGAGCTGCAGCGCGTGCTCGATCACGGCCGCGCCAATTCCGGCGATGCCGGCGCGCAAGTCGATCACTTCGCCGAGCAGGTCGACGCGCTGGCAAAAGCAAATCCTGTAGCGGCCAGCTACACGCCGGGTGCGATTTTGTAGCCAACAACGGCAGTCTCTCCGTTCCCTCCCCCCTTGCGGGGGAGGGAACGCACCTCCGTCGGCGCGCTAGGCGAGGCCTCACTCCTCTTTAAATCCGTATTCCGGCACGTTGCCGCTGGCGCCGTAATATTTGTACGGCAGGAATTTTCCGCTCATGGTGATCTTGACCCGGTCGCCCTTCGGATTGGCGACGCGCTCCATGGCCATGTCGAAGTCGATCGCCGACATGATGCCGTCGCCGAATTCTTCCTCGATCAGCGCCTTCCAGGCCGGACCGTTCACCATCACCATCTCGTAGAAGCGGTAGATCAAGGGATCGGTCGGCGGCATCGGCGTGCCGGTGCCGCGCATCGGCACCTCGTTGAGCATCGCAACTTCCGCCTTCGACAGCCCGAACAGCTCGCCGGCATTCGCCGCCTGCGGCTTTGTCAGTTTCATCTGGCCGAGGATCGCGCCAACAATCAGAACTTCGGAGTAGCCGCCGATCTTCTCGCAGATGTGTTTCCAGCTCCAGCCCTTCTCGCGCTTGATGTCGAGCAGCTTTTCGGTGAGGTCTTCGCGTTTCATGCCGGGTCTCCTTGGCTAGGCACTGTGTCGTCTGCCGCTTTCGGAGGCACGAAACGTGCCAATAAATCAGGCTAGCGCCTCACACCGGCACCCTCGCCTCGCTTCGCCAAATCCTCCGCAAACCGCCTGATCGCCTCCAGCACCGGCCGCTGATCCCCCGCAAAGAACCAGTGATCATGGCCCTCCAGCTCGACGAATTGCGCGTTCCTGATCCGGCTCGCGATATCGCGCCCCGCTGCGATCCGCACGGCCCGATCGCCGCGCCGGTGCAGCACCAGCGTCGGCACGGCCACCTGTGGCAACAAGTGCCGCACATCGGCGTCGCGAAACGCATCCAGCACCGCCGAGATCCCGCCGGGGCTGGAGGCCGCGCGCAGCAGCCCGGCCCACCACGCGCGCGCCTGGGGATCGTCGGCAAGGCTCGGCGCGAAGGTCTCGATGCCCACCGGGCCGCCCCATTCCGCGATGAGGTGCTTGCTCCAGACATCATACTGGCTGGCGCGGAGCGCATGCGGATAGTCCTGTGACCAGCAGCCTTTGGCCAGCGCGCCGAACAGGATGAGGCCGGCCACGAGCCGCGGTTCATCGACCGCGAATTTGATGCAGGCCGGCCCGCATTCGGATGCGCCAAACAGCACCACGTGACGCGAGTCCGCCGCCCGCAGCACGGTGCCGATATCTTCCGCCGTGAGTTCGATGCCGGGGGCCGATCCGACCCGGTCGGACAGTCCGATGCCGCGACGATCGAAAATGATGAGCCGCCCAAGCCTCATCAATGACGCCAGAAACGTCCGGCTCGCGGGATGCTCCCAGACGCGCTCCACATGCGACACGAAGCCCGGCATGACCAGGATATCGAGCGGACCGCTTCCGTAAGTCTGATACGCCAGATGCACGCCGGCGCCCTTGACATAGCGTGTCGCCGGAACGGCATGTGGCGCCGCGGCCGGACTGAGAAGCGCCTCGGTCTCGGCTTCCGGCGCGATCCCGAGCTCGTCGCGCAGTCGCTGCGTCAGCGCCACATGATGCCGCTCCGCGGCGCTGCGGTCACCGGCCAGCAGCAGGCTGCGGATCAGATGCCGGCCGTAGACTTCGCTGAGCGGATCGAGCTCGACCAGGCGTCCTGCAAATGCCGTCGCGGCAGAATGGTCGCCGGCGGCATTCTTGTCCTGCACCAGTCGCTCCAGCGCATGCACCAGCCGCCCTCGCAGCGCCTCCCGGCGATAGAACGCCCAATCGTCGAATTCAGGCGAATCGTCCGGCGAGAAACCTGCGAGGAAATCGCCGCGATAGATCCGGCACGCCGCTTCGAAGTCACCGCGATCGCAGGCGCTTTCGAACAATTGCGAATCGAGCTTGAGCTCGACGTCTGGAGACACACGCAAGCTGGTGCGGTCGGTCTCGAAAACCGGTTGGCCGAGCGTGAGCTCGATGCGGTGAAGCAGGCGCCGCAATCGCGCAAGGCCGGTCTCGCGGGGCGTCTCCCGCCATAGCAGCGTAGCGATCACGTCCCGCGCAACGGCACTTTTGGCCTCGGCGAGAAAGACCAGCAGCGCAAGCCCCTTGCGCAAGGCCAGCTTGATCGGGCGGCCGTCGGCGTAAACCCTAGGGAACCCGAACGTCCCCAGCGAGAAGGCCGTCATGGAAAACCTCTTTCCCGGCCGGCGTCCCCGGGGACGCGCAGGGGACGGTCCGGCGATAGCAGTCAGGCCAGATCGAGCCTGACCGCCCGCGAGTGGTTCAGGCTCCTCCATGCGGCAGCGCTGCCACCGGCACAACAGGAAAAACCATGTTCGCACGCCTCACAATCCTGCTCTACGCCATCGTGAGCTATGGCGTATTCACGGTTGCATTTCTCTACGCCCCCGGTTTCGTCGGCAATTATGTCGTGCCCAAATCGATCGACAAGTCGATCGACGTCGGCAGCCCCACCCATCTGAGCGAGGCCATCGTCGTCAATCTGCTGCTGATGAGCCTGTTTGCGATCCAGCACAGCGTCATGGCGCGGCCGGCCTTCAAGCGATGGTTGGTCAAATTCCTTCCCGCGGCCTGCCAGCGCAGCACCTATGTGCTGCTCTCCAGCCTGATCCTGCTGCTGCTGTTCTGGCAGTGGCGCCCGATCCCGGCACCGGTCTGGCAGGCCAGCGGAGTTGCCGCGTGGCTGCTGACCGGCGTGCACTGGCTCGGCTGGTTGATCGTGTTCGCCTCGAGCTACATGATCGATCATTTCGATCTGTTCGGCCTGCGTCAGGCTTTCTCCGTCCTGAGGGGTTCCGAGATATCGGCTCAAACCTTCAAGACGCCCCTGCTCTACAAAATCGTCCGGCATCCGCTGATGCTTGGCTTCCTGCTCGCGTTCTGGGCCACGCCCGCGATGACCGCAGGTCATCTGCTGTTCGCGATCGCCAACACCGCCTACATCCTGGTCGCGCTGCAGTTCGAGGAGCGGGACCTGATCGCGGAGTTCGGAGAGACCTATCAGCAATATCGCCGGCGCGTTCCCATGCTGGTGCCGCGCCTGTTCGCGCGCCGCCGGGCCGACGATCGCCAGTCATCTCGCGCTGTCGGAGCACCGCAATGAAAGCCGTTCTCTGCAGCTCCTTCACCGGCCCCGGCGATTTGCGCGTCGGTGACATCGACGAGCCGAAGCCAGCTGGGGACGAGATCCTCATCGACGTCCACGCGGCCTCGGTCAGCTTCATGGACCAGTTGCTGGTCTCGGGCCTCTACCAGATGCGGCCGCCGACGCCGTTCGTGCCCGGTACGGAGGCATCCGGTGTCGTCGTCGCCGTCGGCGAGAAGGTCGTGACATTCGTACCCGGCGACCGCGTGGCCTGCAGCAACTGGACCGGCGGCTACGCCGAACGGATGACTGCGAAGGAATCGAAGAGCGTGCGCCTGCCCGATGGCGTTGCTTTCGAAACCGCGGCGACGGTGCTGCACAATTACGGCACGGCCCATTACGCACTGGTCGAGCGGGCGCGGGCGCAACGCGGCGAAACCGTTTTCGTCAGCGGTGCGGCCGGCGGGGTTGGACTCGCCGCCGTCGACCTCGGCCGCCATCTGGGCCTCCGCGTCATCGCAGGTGTCGGCGCCGATGACAAGGCGGTGCTGGTGCGCGGTTATGGTGCCGTCGATGTGATCAACTATCGCAGCGAGGATCTTCGCGACCGGCTCAAATCGATCACATCAGGAGACGGCATCGATGTCGGCTTCGACAATGTCGGCGGCGCAATCTTCGAGCAGATGGCCCGGCTGATGAAATGGGGCGGCCGACTGATGCCGATCGGCTTCACCGGCGGCGAGATTCCGTCCATCCCGATGAACCTGCCGCTGCTGAAGAACTATTCCATCATCGGCGTCTTCGCGGGCGCCTGGGCCGAGAAATTTCCGGATCTAGCCGCGCGCATGAACGACGCGCTGATGCAACTGCTGGCCGACGGACAAATCCGCCCGCATGTCGACCGCGTCCTCCCTTTGGAGGAGGCCGGCAACGCCATGCGCGCCGTGGCCGACCGGACGGTTCAGGGACGAATTGTGCTCAAGATCAGGTAGAATGCGCGGGGGAATGGCAACAGAGGAGGGCAAGACGTGACCGAGATCATCATCGCCAGGCGCTTCTGCGGCCCTCCGAACTCCGGCAATGGCGGCTATGTCTGCGGCAGGCTAGCCCGCAACATTCCGGGGGCGGCGGAGATCACACTGCGCGCGCCGCCTCCGCTGGACACGCCGCTCGATGCAGTCGCCGCCGAGGATGGCGCTTGGGAGCTTCGTGATGGCGCCAAGGTCATTGCGACAGGGCGCGCGGCGAGCGTCGAGCTCGCGCAGCTCGAGACGGCCAGCTTGCAGGAAGCACGCGCCGCCGAATTGCTGATGCTGTTCGAGCCGCGCGAGCATCCGCTGCCGAACTGTTTCGTCTGCGGTCCCGCGCGAGCGCAGGGCGATGGCCTGCGCATCTTCACCGGGCCGCTCAAGCGTCGTGCGCAGAACGCCGTTCTCGCGGCAACCTGGACGCCCGATCCGAACCTCGCCGCCGAGGACGGCCTGGTCGCGCCGGAATTTCTCTGGTCGGCGCTCGATTGTCCCACCGGCTTTGCCTGCAATTGCAATCTGCAGAGCGGCAGCTACGACAAGACTCCACTCCTGCTGGGCCGGATGTCGGCCCGCGTCGAAGCCCGCCCGCGCCCCGGCGCCCCCTGCATCATCACGGCCTGGCCAACCGGCCGCGACGGCCGCAAGCGCACCGCCGACGCCGCGCTCTATGATGAAGCCGGGACGTTGCTGGCCCTCGCCCGGACGACATGGATTGCAGTGGAGCGCGACGTGCTGCTGGGACGAGCTTCGTAGGGCGGATTGGTCTGCGGTTGCGCAAAGCGCTGTCCGCGAAAGCATGATCCGGAAAAGTGCGTAGCGGTTTTCCGAAAAGATCATGCGCAAACAACAAGCTAAAGCGCGATGACGATTCATCCTGATGTCATCGCGCTTTAGCGCAAAGACGAGGCATTGCCATCACACCAGCGTCTTGGAAAATCCCGCCGCGAGATGATCGATCAGCGCGCGAACGGCCCGAGGCAGGCCGCGTCGCGTCGTGAAGACGAGATGCACCATGCCACGGTGGCCGCGCCATTCCGGCAACACGCGGATGAGCTTACCCTGGCCCAGCGCGTCCCGGCAGATGTGATCGGGCAACAGCGCAACGCCGAGGCCGGCGACCGCCGCGTCTCGTACAGCGCCGAAGTCGCCGCATCCCATTCGTGGTTCGTGCGTGAGGACGCGGGCCTGTCCATCGTCGGTCTGCAGATGCCATTCGACCTGAGTGTCCTCATCCGACGTCGCCAGCGTCGGAACCGCGGCCAAGTCATCGAGGGCACGCAACCGGCTTGCCAGCTGGGGGCTCGCGACAAGGATTCGCGTGGACGTGCCGAGCGACCGCATCGTCAGCGCTGCATCGCCCGTGAGCTCGGACCGCACGCGCAAGGCCACATCAATCCGCTCGTCAATCAGGTCGACGGGCCGGTCGACGGCGACGAGCTGCAGGCGCACCTTGGGATAGCGGATCAGGAAGCTCGAAATGAGCGCGGAGATCTCCGCAACCATGCCGGTCGGGCAGCCAAAGCGGATGCGACCGTGGGGCTCGGCCTGCGCTTGCGCCACCAGCGCCTCCGCCTGCTCGGCTTCCGCCAGGATCGCGCGACAGCGCTCGTAAAAGGCTTGCCCGACTTCGGTGACGCGGAAACGTCGGCTCGATCGCTCGATCAGGCGCAGCCCCAGGCGCTCCTCCAGCCCGGCAATCCGCCTGCTGAGCTTGGACTTGGGCTCGCGCAAGGCCCGCCCGGCAGCAGCGAAGCCGCCATGGCCCACCACCTCGGCAAAATACGCAAAGTCATTCAAATCAGCCTTCATCGTTCCTCTCATAGAACGATGTGTATCATATCAGGCATCTAGCCGCATCATCGTTCTATCCGCATCTACGACGGACAACGGCGCTTTCGCCACATGCTTTCGAAGGAGACGGACGATGACGAACAGGTTCAACAACAAGGTCGTGGTGGTGACCGGCGGCACGAGCGGCATCGGCCTTGCGACCGCAAAGGCCTTCGCCGCTGAGGGCGCCTCGGTGTTCATCACCGGCCGCCGCCAGGACGCGCTGGATGCAGCGGTGAAGTCGATCGGTGGCCGCGTGACCGGCGTGCGGGGCGATATGGCCAACCTCGCCGACATCGACCGGCTCTACGACGCCGTTCAGAAGAAGCACCAGCAGATCGACGTGATCTTCGCCAATGCCGGCGGCGGTGAGTTCGCACCACTCGGTGCCATCACCGAGGAGCACTATCAGCGCACGTTCGACACCAACGTGAAAGGCGTCCTCTTCACGGTTCAGAAGGCATTGCCGTTGCTCCGCGAAGGCGCATCCATCGTGCTGAATGCGTCGACCACGAGCATCTCGGGTACGCCGGCCTTCAGCGTCTATTCGGCAACCAAGGCCGCCGTGCGCAACTTCGCGCGCAACTGGATCCTCGACCTGAAGGACCGGCACATCCGCGTCAACGCTGTTAGCCCCGGCGTCACCGAGACACACGGACTGAATCATCTGTTCGGCGGCGGTGAGCAAGCGGAAGGCACCAAGACTCAACTCGCCGGGCTCATCCCGGTCGGCCGCATCGGGCAGCCCGAGGAGATCGCCAAGGCCGTGCTGTTCCTCGCCTCGGACGAGGCAAGCTTCGTCAATGGTGTCGAGCTCTTCGTCGACGGTGGTCAGACTCAGATCTGAAGCGCGCGCCGAGCACAGTTCGTAGGGTGGGCAAAGGCGCAACGCGCCGTGCCCACCAATTCAAACCTCAATCAATCGGCCGAGCGACGTGGGCACGCTTCGCTTTACCCACCCTGCGGGGCCAGTGGAATTTGGAGACAACTATGACTCAACCCAATGCATCAGCGGATCGCATCCACGAACTGCTTCACCACAACCTCCAGGAAGTTTTCGGCGAGGGCGACGCAAAGCGCCGCCGCGCCGCCATCGACGAGCTCTGGACCGAGAACGCCGCCCTGTACGTCCCGCCAGGCGTTATCGTCGGCCGCGACGCGATCGGCAAATTCGCCGGCGATCTGCGCGCCACGCATCCCCACTTCGTCTACACGCCAAGCGGCGAACCGCAGGCGCTTCACAACGCCGGGCGGCTGGCGTGGGGATCAGGTCCCCGCGGCGAAGCACCCGACTACACCGGTTGGGATGTCATCATCGTGGAGGATGGCAGGATCGCTGCGCTTTATGTGTTCCTCGACCAACCAGGGAAGTGACGGAGCGTTCGTAGGGTGGATTAGCCGAGCGGATCTCGTAGGGTGGGCAAAGGCGCGCAGCGCCGTGCCCACGACTCCTGTCTCGGCCTGATTGATCGAGATGGTGGGCACGCTTCGCTTTGCCCACCCTACGAGACCTGTGCTCGACGAGACCTACGCGCCCTGCTCCACCATCCCCTGCAGCCGCACCAGCTCTGCCTCGAGATCCCGCTCCACATCCGCCGCGCGGATGTCGAGCACCCGATAGTCCCGCGCCTCCAGCCACGCCCGCCGCGATGCACGGTCGGCAGCGATGGTCTCGCCCTCGCCCGGGTTGACCAGCTCGATCGCGATCCGGTGCGGGAAGGAGACAAAATCCGGGATGTGGCGGCCGACCGGGGTCTGGCGCTTGAACCCACCTGCGAAGCGGCGGTCGCGGGTCAGCGCCTGCCAGAGCAGGCGCTCGGCATCGGTTGGGTTGCGGCGGAGCAGGCGGGCGAGGCCGCGCACGGTCGAGCCACTGTCGGGCACGCCGCCGCCCTGGCCATGCTCGGCGAGCAGCGCACGCAGGCGTGTCGCCTGCTCGCCGTCGAGCACGCCGCCCTTGGCCGGACCCTTGCGTCCCTCCGCGATCGCCATGACGACTCCGTGCAGGGTGTGCATGTCCTGCTTGGTCGGCTCCATCCGGCTGAAGATGTTGCGCAGGTTCACCAGCATGGTGTCGCGCTTCTCGGCCGGGCGCAGGAACTCGACCTTGTCGAGCTCGCGCACGAGATTGTCGAAGAAGGCCTGCATCTGGTGCTGCGAGGCACGCTCGGACCGTTCCGGCATCGCATGCGGCAGCTCGCCGGATGTGGCCCGCTTGAACCATTCATAGCCGATCAGCAGCACGGCCTGGGCGAGGTTGAGCGAGGCAAAGCCCGGATTGACCGGGAAGGTAATGATGCGGTTGGAGAGCCCGACCTCCTCGTTGGTGAGGCCCCAACGCTCCCGGCCGAAGAGGATGCCGGCCTTGCCGCCGGTCGCAACGTGCCCGGCGATCTCGCTGGCTGCGGCCTCCGGCCCGACCACGGGCTTGGCCTGGTCGTGGGGGCGCGCGGTGGTGGCAAACAGGAGGTCGAGGTCGGCGACCGCCTGCTCGACCGTGTCGAACAATTCGACCTTTTCCAGAATATAGTCGGCGCCGGCGGCAGCACGCTGGGCGGCGATGTTGGGCCAGCCGTCCCTGGGGTTGACGATGCGCAAGCGGCTCAGGGCAAAGTTGCCCATGGCGCGCGCGGCCATGCCGATGTTTTCGCCGAGCTGCGGCTCGACCAGGATGACGATGGGACCGTCGAGGGAAAGGCCCGCCTTGCTCTTGTCAGTCCCCGACATCTCGTTTCGCTTTCACACTGTCTCTCAAGGCCTTGGCAAGGCGCTCTCAGGATTAGATTCAAGGCCGGACGCAAGGCCGGCTATGGCCGTCAGCCTGTCGTTTGCCTGTCCTGACAAAATTCTCAAGGGAAATAACGGGGTTAGAATCGACTTTTGAATCTTTTCTGAAGGCTGAGGCCCGCCCCCGCGCCAGGGCCGCTCCTCGCCCCCCATCTGGGCAAGCTGGCTGAGCTAAAAGTGCATAATCCCTTGGCTTTCGCCCGCCGCGGTCCGGTGCTAAGAGGCGGCGGATATTCACGTTGGCGCGCTTCTAGCGCCGTTCCCAAGAGGCTTCCCCGATCATGGCAAAAATCAAGGTATCCAATCCCGTCGTCGAACTCGATGGCGACGAGATGACCCGGATCATCTGGCAGTACATCAAGGACAAGCTGATCAACCCGTTCCTTGACGTCGAGCTGCTGTATTTCGACCTGGGCATGGAGTACCGCGACCACACCAACGATCAGGTCACCATCGACGCCGCCGAGGCGATCAAGAAGGTCGGCGTCGGCGTCAAGTGCGCCACCATCACCCCGGACGAGGCCCGGGTGAAGGAGTTCAACCTCAAGCAGATGTGGAAGTCGCCGAACGGCACCATCCGCAACATCCTCGGCGGCGTGATCTTCCGCGAGCCGATCATCTGCAAGAACGTGCCGCGCCTCGTTCCCGGTTGGACCAAGCCGATCATCATCGGCCGCCACGCCTATGGCGACCAGTACCGCGCCACCGACATCAAGTTCCCGGGCAAGGGCACCCTCTCGCTGAAGTTCGTCGGCGAGGACGGCACCGTGATCGAGAAGGAAGTGTTCAAGGCTCCGGGCGCCGGCGTCGCCATGGAGATGTACAATCTCGACGACTCCATCATCGACTTCGCCCGCGCCTCCTTCAACTACGGCCTGCTGCGCGGCTACCCAGTCTATCTCTCGACCAAGAACACCATCCTCAAGGTCTATGACGGCCGCTTCAAGGACATCTTCCAGGAGATCTTCGACAAGGAGTTCAAGAAGGAGTTCGACGCCAAGGGCCTGACCTACGAGCACCGCCTGATCGACGACATGGTGGCCTCGGCGCTGAAGTGGTCCGGCGGCTATGTCTGGGCCTGTAAGAACTACGACGGCGACGTGCAGTCCGACACGGTCGCGCAGGGCTACGGCTCGCTCGGCCTGATGACCTCGGTGCTGCTCACCCCCGACGGCAAGACCGTGGAAGCCGAAGCCGCCCACGGCACGGTGACCCGCCACTACCGCGAGCACCAGAAGGGCAAGGAGACCTCGACCAACTCGATCGCGTCGATCTTCGCCTGGACCCGTGGCCTGTCGCACCGCGCCAAGCTCGACAACAATGCCGAGCTCGCCAAGTTCGCCGCCACCCTCGAGAAGGTCTGCGTCGACACCGTCGAGGCCGGCTACATGACCAAGGACCTCGCGCTGCTGGTCGGCGCCGACCAGCGCTGGCTCTCGACCACCGGCTTCCTCGACAAGGTCGCGGAAAACCTGACGAAGGCGCTGGCGGCCTAAGCTACCATCCGCAATTTCGCCCGACTGGGCCAGACATCATCGCGGGCCGCGCCAATGCGCGGCCCGTTTGTTTTTTGAGAGCTTTCGCGGAGACACCCATGTTCATCAAGATTGCTGCCCCCACAATGCTGCTCGCGGTCGTGATCGGACCGGTCGCCGCCGCAGAGACCCTCCCCGAAGCCATCGCCGCGCCGGGCGAGAGCGTCGTGCTCAGCGTCCACGCCGAGGGCGCGCAGGTCTATGAGTGCAAGGCGGGTGGCGACGGCAAGCTCGCCTGGGCCTTCCGCGAGCCGATCGCAACGCTGCTGTCCGAGGGCAAAACCATCGGCCGCCACTATGCCGGCCCGAGCTGGGAGCACGCGGACGGCAGCGCGGTGGTCGGCAAGGCCATCGGCAATGCGCCGGGCGCAACCGCTGCCGATATTCCCTGGCTGAAGCTGGAGGTCGCCTCCCGCCGCGGCGATGGCGCGCTGACGCCCGTCACTACGGTGCAGCGCATCAATACCCACGGCGGCAAGCTCGACGGCGCCTGCGACAAGGCCGGCGAGTTCAAGAGCGCGCCCTATTCGGCCGACTATGTTTTCCTGAAGAAGGGCTGACCGCTTAACGGTCGGTATCCTCGCGCTCCGCCTGCGCCAGCTCCGCCGCGGCAAGATCGCCGGTCTCCTCCAGCCGCGCCTTCGCGGTTTCGTGGACATGGGCGGCGAGCGTCGGCATGCGCGCGATCAGGGCGTGAAAATCCTGGGCGTCGAGCAGCAGCAGCCGCGTCTTGCGCGTCGCCGTCACCGTGCCGCTGCGTTTGGTTTTGTGCAGCAGCGCAATCTCGCCGAAGAAGGTGCCGTCGCCGAGCCGCACCTGCTGGCTCGGCAGCGCGATCTCGACCTCGCCGGCGGTGATGAAATACATCGACGAGGCGACGTCGCCTCGCCGCACCAGCACCTCGCCCTGCTCGATGGTGCGGGCCCGCAACAGGCGCATGATGTCGGCGATCTCCGCGGCGGACAGATGCGAGAACAGCGGCACCCGCGCCAGCATGCCCCAGGTGACGACGAAATCGCGCCGCCTCACCTCTTCCGCGAACGCCGAGGAGATGATCGCGACCGGCAGCGCGATCATGGCAAAGCCTGAGATGATCGCGAACACCGAGATGAATTTTCCGAGCGGCGTCACCGGCACGACGTCGCCATAGCCGACGGTGCCGAGCGTCACGATCGCCCACCACATCGCATCCGGAATGGTGCCGAGCTTGCCGGGCTGCACGTCGCGCTCGACGGCGTAGAGCAGCGAGGCGAAGGTCAGGACCACACCGAACAGGATGACGACGCAGCCGATCAGCGCCCGACGCTCGGCATGCACGGCCGCGAGCAGCGAGCGCATCGCCGGCGAATAGCGGATCAGCTTGAAGAACGGCAGCACGCCGAGCCCGGCCAGCGTCGCGTGCCGGCCGGTGGCAAGCACGACCGCTGCGGGGAGAAACGCCATGAGGTCGATGATGCCGAGCGCGGAGAAGGCATAAGAGAGCCGGTCGGACAGCGCCGAGCCCTCGCGCTGGGTGTGCCCTGCCACGGTCCACAGCCGCGCCAGATATTCGAGCGCGAACACGATCACGGCGAAGACGGCGATCGCGCTGAACAGCGTGTCGAACCGCGCGTCCAGCTCCGGCACCGAGGCCAAAATCATCGCGGCGAGGTTGAGCACGATGACGCCGATGATGAGCTGGATGAAGCGCGATCCGACCGAATAGGCCAGCGGATCGTGCTCCAGCAATTCATAGAGGCGATCCCTCAAATCGGGATCGGAAGGCCCACGTCCTCGCGGAACGAGGCGCATGGGCTTTACGCAGCCCCCATCGCTTTTTCGATCGCAGCTAGCGCCTCGGTCGCCTTGGCGCCGTCCGGGCCGCCGGCCTGGGCCATGTCGGGCCGACCGCCGCCACCCTTGCCGCCGAGGGCTTCGGAGGCAACGCGCACCAAGTTGACCGCGTTGAAGCGCGCGGTGAGGTCGGCGGTGACGCCGACCACGACGCCGGCCTTGCCGTCCTCGGTGACGCCGACGATCGCAACCACGCCGGAGCCGATCTGCTTCTTGCCGTCGTCGGCAAGGCTCTTGAGATCCTTCATCTCGATGCCTTCGACCGCGCGTGCCATCAGCTTGACGCCGCCGGCCTCGCGCACGCTCGCCGCTGCGCCATCGCCGCTCGATGCGCCACCGCCCATCGCGAGCTTCTTGCGGGCGTCGGAGAGCTCGCGCTCGAGCTTCTTGCGCTCCTCCATCAGCGCGGCGATGCGCGCCGGGACGTCGTCGAGCGAGGTGCGCAGCTCGTTCGCCGCGGTCTTCGCCAGCGCCATGGTGTCGTTGGCGTGCTTGCGCGCATAATTGCCGGTCAGCGCCTCGATGCGGCGCACGCCGGAGGCGACCGCGCTCTCACTGGTCAGCGTGATCAGGCCGATGTCGCCGGTGCGCCTGACATGCGTGCCGCCGCAGAGCTCGACCGACCAGCCGAGCGCATTGGCGCCGCGCTCGCGCGCGGTCCTGCCCATGGAGACGACGCGAACCTCGTCGCCATACTTCTCGCCGAACAGCGCGCGTGCTCCGGCCTCACGGGCCTCGTCAACGCCCATGACGCGGGTGGTGACCTCGTCGTTCTCCAGCACCACGTCGTTGGCGATGTCCTCGACGCGGGCAAGCTCTTCCGCCGTGATCGGCTTCGGATGCACGAAGTCGAAGCGCAGCCGGTCCGGCGCGACCATCGAGCCGCGCTGGGCGATATGATCGCCGAGCACCTGGCGCAGCGCCTCATGGATGAGATGCGTCGCCGAGTGATGCGCGCGGATCGAGGAGCGGCGCGAATGATCCACCTCGAGCTGGAGCGCGGTGCCGACCTTCACCTCGCCGCTCTCGACGGTGCCGACATGCACGAAGAAATCGCCGAGCTTCTTCTGCGTGTCGGTGACGCGGAATTTTAGGCCGCCCTCGCCCGTCAGCACGCCGGTATCGCCGACCTGGCCGCCGGACTCCGCATAGAACGGCGTCTGGTTCAGCACGATCGAACCCGTCTCGCCGGCCTTGAGGCTGGCGACTTCCTGGCCGTCCTTGACCAGCGCGGACACCACGCCTTCGGCGCTCTCGGTTTCATAGCCCAGGAATTCGGTGGCTCCGAGCTTTTCGCGCAGCGGGAACCAGATCGCTTCGGAAGCAGCCTCACCCGAACCCTTCCAGGACTCGCGCGCCTTGGCCTTCTGGCGCTCCATCGCGTCGGTGAACGCGGCCTGATCGACGCCGATGCCACGCGACTTCAGCGCGTCCTGGGTCAGGTCGAGCGGGAAGCCGTAGGTGTCGTACAGCGTGAAGGCGACGTCGCCGTCGAACATGTCGCCCTTTTTCAGGCCCGCGCTCTTCTCGTCCAGGATGGCGAGGCCACGCGAAAGAGTCTTGCGGAAGCGGGTCTCTTCGAGACGCAGCGTCTCCTCGATCAGATTCTCCGCGCGCATCAGGTCGGGATAGGCCTGGCCCATCTCGCGCACCAGCGCCCAGACCAGCCGATGCATCAGCGGCTCCTTGGCGCCCAGCAGCTGCGCATGGCGCATCGCGCGGCGCATGATCCGGCGCAGCACATAGCCACGGCCCTCGTTCGAGGGCAGCACGCCATCCGCGACCAGGAAGGCGGACGAACGCAAATGGTCGGCGATTACGCGGAACGAGGCGACGGTCTGCTCGTTCGGCCCGGTGCCGAGCGCCGACGACGTCGCATCGATCAAATGACGGAACAGGTCGGTCTCGAACACGCTGTCCACGCCCTGCATGATGCAGGCCATGCGCTCGAGGCCCATGCCGGTGTCGATCGAGGGACGCGGCAGATCCACGCGCTCCTCCTTGGTCACCTGCTCGTATTGCATGAACACGAGATTCCAGAATTCGAGGAAGCGGTCGCCGTCCTCCTCAGGAGAACCGGGAGGGCCACCCCAGATATGGTCGCCGCGATCGATGAAGATCTCCGAGCACGGCCCGCACGGGCCGGTGTCGCCCATCGCCCAGAAATTGTCGGAGGTCGGGATGCGGATGATGCGGTCGTCGGAGAAGCCGGCGATCTTCTTCCAGAGCCCGTGCGCCTCGTCGTCGGTGTGGTAGACGGTGACGAGCAGCTTGTCCTTCTTCAGCCCGAATTCCCCAGTGATGAGCTTCCAGGCGAGCTCGATCGCGCGTTCCTTGAAGTAGTCGCCGAACGAGAAGTTACCGAGCATCTCGAAGAAGGTGAGATGGCGCGCGGTGTAGCCGACATTGTCGAGGTCGTTGTGCTTGCCGCCGGCGCGCACGCATTTCTGCGACGTGGTCGCGCGCTGATAGGGCCGCTTCTCCACCCCGGTGAAGACGTTCTTGAACTGCACCATGCCGGCATTGGTGAACATCAACGTCGGATCGTTGCGCGGCACCAATGGCGAGGACGACACGATCTCGTGGCCGTTCTCGGCAAAGAAGTTCAGAAAGGTCGACCTGATCTCGTTGACGCCGCTCATGTTCATCCAATCGGGTGTGCTTGGACCCGCCGATCCGCCATCCAAACCTATCGATTTGGGCTGATATCTGCGGGCCAAAGCGCTTTTAGACAAGGCAAGCTTCGCTGTCCAGAAACTGTGCAGAGAGATCAGTGGGTTGCCGCAGGCGCGTAATCCCGTTGAAAGCCGCCAGGTGCGCGTTGACAGGCTTGGCCGGCCTGTGGTCTCTACCCATCTGTATCGTACGGCCACGTCGGGAGAGACCGGCATCTGGTAGCCGGCGCCGAAGGAGCAACCGCCCCGGAAACTCTCAGGCAAAAGGACCGCGTGGCTTTGACGACATCTGGAAAGAGGCGCTGGCGGGCGTAAGGCCCGGATGGCGTCCGCCGACGGGATAATACTCTCAGGCACAGCGACAGATGGGGCTTCGACTGGTTTGTCTTGGGGAATCGTCCCCGGGGAACCGCCGAGGGCCCTGTGATGCTTGCGTCAGACGACAAGAACTCCCTGAAACGTACCCCCCTTTACGACCTTCACATGTCGCTTGGCGGCAAGATGGTGCCGTTCGCGGGCTATGACATGCCCGTACAGTATCCCGCGGGCGTGCTGAAGGAGCACCTCCAGACCCGATCCGCCGCAGGCCTGTTTGATGTCTCCCATATGGGCCAGATCGCGCTTCGGCCGAAATCCGGGAGGGTCGAGGACGCCGCCCGCGCGCTGGAACGGCTGGTGCCGCAGGATATCGTGGCGATCGCGCCGGGCCGGCAGCGCTACGCCCAGTTCACCAATGAAGACGGCGGGATTCTCGACGATCTCATGGTCGCCAATTTCGGCGACCACCTGTTCCTGGTCGTCAACGCCGCCTGCAAGGACGCGGACGAGGCGCATCTGCGCGCGCATCTCTCGGGCGACTGCATCATCGATTCGCTTGAAGACCGCGCGCTGATCGCGCTGCAGGGCCCGAAGGCGGAGGCCGCGCTGGCGAAATTATGTGCAGAGGCGCCCGCCATGAAGTTCATGGATGCCGGCCCACATGAGGTCGCCGGCCTCGCCTGCTTCGTCTCTCGCTCCGGCTACACCGGCGAGGACGGTTTTGAGATTTCAGTCCCCGCGGCCGACGCCGAACGTCTCGCCAAAACGCTTCTGGAAAACCCCGACGTGATGCCGATCGGCCTTGGCGCGCGCGACAGCCTGCGGCTGGAAGCCGGGCTCTGCCTCTACGGCCACGACATCGACACCGCGACCACACCGGTCGAAGCCGCGCTGGAATGGTCGGTGCAGAAGAGCCGCCGCACTGGCGGCGCGCGCGCCGGCGGCTTTCCCGGAGCGGAAAAGATTCTCGCACATTTCGATCACGGCGCATCCCGCCGCCGCGTCGGCCTGCGCGCCGAGGGCCGCGCGCCGGTGCGCGAGGGCGCGCTGCTGTTTGCGGACGATGCGGGCGGCGAGCCCATTGGAAAAGTCACCTCGGGCGGCTTCGGCCCGAGCCTGAATGCGCCGGTGGCGATGGGCTATGTGCCCGCCGCCCTGAGCGCGCTCGACACAAAGCTCTTCGCCGAGGTGCGCGGCCAGCGACTGCCGCTTCAAGTCGCCGCCATGCCCTTCGTGAAAAACACCTACAAACGCTGAGGACAAGACAATGACCACGACGCTGTACACCTCCGACCACGAATGGCTCGCAATCGACGGCGATGTCGCCACCGTCGGCATCACCGATTACGCGCAGCAGCAGCTCGGCGACGTCGTGTTCGTCGAATTGCCCAAGGTCGGCCGCGCGTTGAAGAAGACCGAAGCCGCCGCCGTCGTGGAATCCGTGAAGGCCGCCTCCGACGTCTACGCGCCAATCTCCGGCGAAGTGCTCGCGACCAACGACGCGCTCGCCGCCGAGCCGGCGCTGGTGAACTCGGACGCGCAAGGCAAGGCGTGGTTCTTCAAGATCAAGATTGCCGACAAGGGCGAGCTCGGCGGCCTCATGGATGAAGCCGCCTACAAGGCACATACGGCGTGAAGATATGAGCCGAACCGCCGCCCCACACTCACTGTCATCATCCGCGAAGGCGGATGATCCAGTACGCTGCGGCCGATCGGCTCAATCACGAACGCCTGCGTTTATTGGATGCCCCGCCCCCGTGCGCAATTGCGCACTAGGCGGGGCATGACGGCGACAACGACATCTAAGCGAGGACCCATGATGACCGCGCACCGCAAATCCAACGGCGACACCGCCACCTTCGTTCGCCGCCACATCGGCCCCTCGGCGCGCGACGTCACCGCCATGCTTGAAGCCGTCAGCGCCAAAAGCGTCGATGCGCTGATGGCGGAGACGTTGCCGGCCTCGATCCGGCAGGCCGCCCCGCTCGATCTCGGCAAGCCGCTCAGCGAGACCGAGGCGATCGCGCACATGACCGAGCTTGGCCGACAGAACCAGGTCTTCACCTCGCTGATTGGCCAGGGCTATTCCGGCACGATCCTGCCGGCGGTGATTCAGCGCAACATCCTGGAGAATCCGGCCTGGTACACCGCCTACACGCCCTATCAGCCCGAGATCAGCCAGGGCCGGCTGGAGGCGCTGCTCAACTTCCAGACCATGATCTGCGACCTCACCGGGCTCGACGTCGCCAACGCCTCGCTGCTCGATGAGGCAACCGCGGCGGCCGAAGCGTTGGCGCTCGCGGAGCGGCACTCGCAGGTCAAGGCCAAAGCCTTCTTCGTCGACAAGGACGTGCATCCGCAGACGCTGGCTGTGATGCGCACCCGCGCCGAGCCGCTCGGCTGGAATCTGATCGTCGGCGATCCCCTCGCCGATCTCGACAAGGCGGACGTGCTCGGCGCGCTGCTGCAATATCCGGGCTCTTCGGGCGCCGTGCGCGACCTCCGGCCCGCGATCGCAGCGCTGAAGGCCAAGGGCGCGCTCGCGATCGTTGCCGCTGATCTGCTCGCGCTCACCCTGCTCGCCTCGCCGGGCGAGCTCGGGGCCGACATCGCAATCGGCTCGGCGCAGCGCTTTGGCGTGCCGATGGGTTATGGCGGACCGCACGCGGCCTATATGGCGGTGCGCGATGCGCTGAAGCGCTCGCTGCCCGGCCGCATCGTCGGCCTCTCCGTGGATTCGCGCGGGGCACCGGCCTATCGCCTGGCGCTGCAGACCCGCGAGCAGCACATCCGCCGCGAGAAGGCGACCTCCAACATCTGCACCGCGCAGGTGCTGCTCGCCGTGATCGCTTCGATGTACGCGGTCTATCACGGCCCCGAGGGCCTGACGCAGATCGCGCGCAACGTACATCGCCGCACCGCCGTGCTCGCGGCGGGCCTGCGCAAGCTCGGCTTTGCGCTACAGTCGGAGAATTTCTTCGACACGCTCAGCGTCGATGCCGGCGCCAAGCGCGGCGAGATCATCGCGCGCGCGGCGGCCGAGAAGATCAATCTCGGCGTCAGCGAGACCAATCTGCGCATCGCGCTCGACGAGACCACAACGCCCGCGACGGTGGAAGCCGTCTGGCGCGCCTTCGGCGGCACGCTTGCCTATGCCGAGATCGACGCCACCACGCGCGAGGCGCTGCCGGAGGCGCTGAAGCGCACGACCGACTTCCTCACCCATCCCGTCTTCCACGCGCATCGCTCGGAGACCGAGATGCTGCGCTACATGCGCAAGCTCTCGGACCGCGACCTCGCGCTCGACCGCGCCATGATCCCGCTCGGCTCCTGCACGATGAAGCTGAACGCGACCACCGAAATGATGCCGCTGACCTGGCCGGAATTCGGCTCGCTGCACCCGTTCGTGCCGCGCGAGCAGGCGGCCGGCTATCATGCGCTGTTCGCGCGGCTGGAAAAATGGCTGTGCGACATCACCGGCTATGACGCGATCTCGCTCCAGCCCAATTCTGGCGCCCAAGGCGAATACGCCGGCCTGCTTGCGATCCGTGGCTATCACGCAGCACGCGGAGAGAGCCATCGCAAGATCTGCCTGATCCCCTCCTCCGCCCACGGCACCAACCCGGCCTCGGCCGCGATGGTCGGCATGGACGTGGTGGTGGTCGCCTGCGAGAAGAACGGCGACGTCGACGTCAACGATCTCCGCGCCAAGGCGGAGAAGCATTCGAACGACCTCGCCGCTGTGATGATCACCTATCCCTCGACCCACGGCGTGTTCGAGGAGCACATTCGCGAGATCTGCGACATCGTGCACGGCCATGGTAGCCAGGTGTATCTCGACGGTGCCAACCTCAACGCGCAGGTCGGCCTTAGCAGGCCCGGCGATTACGGCGCCGACGTCAGCCATCTCAATCTGCACAAGACCTTCTGCATCCCGCATGGCGGCGGCGGCCCCGGCATGGGTCCGATCGGCGTCAAGGCGCATCTTGCGCCGTTCCTGCCGGGTCATCCGGCGACGCAGGCTGAAGCTCCGGTCGGCCCGGTCTCGGCCGCGCCGTTCGGCTCGGCCTCGATCCTGACCATCTCCTACATCTACATCCTGATGATGGGGGGCGAAGGCTTGAAGCGCGCGACCGAGATCGCGATCCTCAACGCCAACTACATCGCAGCGCGCCTCGATCCGCACTTCCCGGTGCTCTACAAGAACGCCAAGGGCCGCGTCGCGCATGAGTGCATCGTCGATCCGCGGCCGCTGAAGACGACGAGCGGCGTCACCGTCGACGACATCGCAAAACGCCTGATCGACTATGGCTTCCATGCCCCCACCATGAGCTTCCCGGTGCCGGGCACGCTGATGATCGAGCCGACCGAATCGGAATCCAAGGCGGAGCTGGATCGCTTCTGCGATGCCATGATCGCGATCCGGAAAGAGATCGCCGAGGTCGAAGCCGGCCGCTTCAAGATCGAAGCCTCGCCGCTGCGCCACGCTCCGCACACCGTGCACGACATCGCGGATGACGACTGGAAGCGCGCCTACACCCGCAGCGAAGGCTGCTTCCCCGACGGGGTCTCGCGTACTGACAAGTATTGGTGCCCGGTCGGCCGCGTCGACAACGTCTATGGCGACCGCAATCTGGTGTGCTCGTGCCCGCCGGTGAGCGATTACGCGGAAGCTGCGGAGTAAGACGCGACGGAGGTCTCGCAGGGTGGGCAAAACGCAAGCGTGCCCACCACCTTTGCATGCGGTGAAAGATGGTGGGCACGGCGCTTGCGCGCCTTTGCCCACCCTACGATCCTAGCCGTCGGGCCAAAGCATCAGGCTTTCCGACCGGGCCACAAGGCTCTGGCAGTGGGTGCCCGCGACCGTGAGTGCCCAGGCTTGGGATTCATCAATCTTTCCCTGGAGTTCCGCGACCTCACTCGCTTGCCAGTGCCCCCTTTCGCGTCCCAGCGGCAAGGCCTCGGTCTCCGAAGCAATTCCAACGAAGGGCAAGACATCGGAATCGTCTTCAAGACGGGCCTTGAAGCTGTGCCTTGCGATTGCCCTGGCACCTTCTACCGGAGACACGCTTCCGGAAAGTATGCTTTTCGCCGTCTCAATAATGATCCGGCGAGCGGCAATGACCTCGGATTGATTCCAACTCACAGCGATCCCGGGCTCAACAACTGATCCGATATCTCTTGTACCACCAAACGAAACGGGCACCGAAGACGTCGGCAACTCAACGTCCTCAGTGCCCGCTCCTCGCGAAAACTTTTCGCGGTAAGGCTTATTCCTCCGCCGGCTCCTCGCCGTCGGCGTCGCTCTCAGGCGTGCCGGCCAAAATCTGCTCGGAGATCAGGCCGGAGTTCTGGCGGATCGAGGTCTCGATCTTGGCGGTGATGTCGGGGTTGGCCTTCAAGAACGCTTTCGAGTTCTCGCGGCCCTGGCCGAGGCGCTGGCTGTCATAGGAGAACCAGGCGCCCGACTTCTCGACGATGCCGGCCTTGACGCCGAGATCGAGGATCTCGCCCATCTTGGAAACGCCCTCGCCGTACATGATGTCGAACTCGACCTGCTTGAAGGGCGGCGCCAGCTTGTTCTTCACCACCTTGACGCGCGTGGTGTTGCCGACCACTTCGTCGCGCTCCTTGATCGCGCCGATGCGGCGGATGTCGAGGCGGACGGAGGCGTAGAACTTCAGCGCGTTGCCGCCGGTCGTGGTTTCGGGCGAGCCGTACATCACACCGATCTTCATGCGGATCTGGTTGATGAAGATCACCATGGTGTTGGACTTGTTGATGGAGGCGGTCAGCTTGCGCAGCGCCTGGCTCATCAGACGTGCCTGCAGGCCCGGCAGCGCATCGCCCATCTCGCCTTCGAGCTCGGCCTTCGGCACCAGGGCCGCGACCGAATCGACCACCAGCACGTCCACCGCACCCGAGCGCACCAGCGTGTCGCAGATTTCCAGCGCCTGCTCGCCGGTGTCGGGCTGCGAGATCAGGAGTTCGTCGATGTTGACGCCCAGCTTGCGGGCATAGACCGGGTCGAGCGCGTGCTCGGCGTCGATGAAGGCGCAGATGCCGCCCTTCTTTTGCGCTTCCGCCACCGTGTGCAGCGCCAGCGTGGTCTTGCCCGAGGATTCCGGCCCGTAGATCTCGACGATGCGCCCCTTGGGCAGACCGCCGATGCCGAGCGCGATATCGAGCCCGAGCGAGCCGGAGGACACCGCCTCGATGTCCATGGACCGGTCGTTCTTGCCCAGCTTCATCACCGATCCCTTGCCGAATTGGCGCTCGATCTGGGAGAGCGCGGCGGCCAGGGCTTTACTCTTGTCCATGGAAGATCCTTCGACGATACGCAGGGCAGTGGCGGACATTGGGTCGTGCTCCTTATGGCGAGGATTCGCGTGTGGGACAAACAATTGGCGAGGCGCTCGGCGATAAAAGCAATGTACACCATCTGTTCTCTGTTCGCAATATGTTCTTTTCAGAGATCGGGGTACTGTCCGTATTTAAGCCCCAGTGTCCTAAGTTGAATTTTGCGGTGTCCTAATTTGTTCGCGGCGGGCCTAGTTCTGTTCATGGCCCCTGTTCTTCTGTTCTTGCCTCGAACAGACTAGGCCGAATGGATGCGCAGTTTGCACCAGAGGCCGCCTCAGTCGGCTTTTCGCCCCTAAATTCAATTTTGAACCGATGCAACCCGTGGCAGTTTATATGCATCACCGGCCGAGGCTCTGCCCGTAGGCGTCGGTGGCTGAGAGACCGAGAGCGCTCCCGCCTGCTACCAGGGAGTGCCGCTATGTCGGACTATTCTCACAAAATCGCCGTTCAGACCGCACTAATCGCCACAGAAATCGAGCGCACGCAGCAGATTTGCAGACACTCGCTGGAGCTGCTCCGGATACCCATCCCCAGCACCTTTCTCGGGAACAGATTGCATCCGCTGCCAGAAAGAGAGGACGAGGAGTAAGGCCGCCTCAGTTGGCGGCCTCTTTCATTCCTCGTCAGCGAACTTCGGCCGGTATCGTTCAACCGTTGGCTTAAGCCGCTTCTTGCGCCTCACATTAGGACAGCACCAGAGATCGAGGGCTGCCCGTATTTGACCCTCGGTGTCCTAAGTTGATTTTTGCGGTGTGCGAACGTCCTAAATCCACCTCAGCGATGTCCCGCCACGTGACACAAAACGGTCGTGTCCCCAGTGATGGTGTAGCTCGGTAGAGCGAAGCCGTCCGCGCGCGCGCCCTCAGATAGCGCCGTAGCGGGCGGACGGCTTTGCGGTGGTCACCGGCAGTTCGCCGGTAGGGTCGGGTTGCTGACACCAACCTGATTCGAGGAACCACCGATGACCGACGAGATGATGAACCTTCGCGCGCTCGTGGAGAAGGCCCCAGACGCCGATCTGCTTCGCGAGATGATTGGCTTTGCCGCCCAGCGATTGATGGAGCTGGAGGTCGCCGGGCTGACCGGAGCGGCCTACGGCGAGAAGAATGCCGAGCGCCTTGCCCAGCGTAACGGCTACCGTGACCGGACCTGGGAGACGCGCGCCGGCGCGGTCGAGCTGCGCATTCCCAAGCTGCGCAAAGGAAGCTACTTCCCGGGCTTCCTGGAGCCGCGTCGGATGGCCGAAAAGGCGCTCACCGCGGTGGTGCAGGAAGCCTATGTGCAGGGCGTCTCGACCCGATCCGTCGATGATCTGGTCCAGGCTATGGGCATGACTGGCATCTCCAAGAGCCAGGTGAGCCGACTGTGTGCCGAGATCGACGACAAGGTGAAGGCCTTCCTCGCCCGACCGATCGAGGGTGACTGGCCGTATCTGTGGATCGACGCCACCTACGTGAAGGTCCGCCAGAATGGCCGGATTGTCTCGGTCGCGGTGATCATCGCGGTCGGCGTCAACAGCGACGGCCGGCGTGAAGTTCTCGGCATGGACATCGGTCCCTCGGAGGCCGAGACGTTCTGGACCGCGTTCTTGCGCAAGCTCGCTCGGCGCGGGCTTCGTGGCGTCAAGCTCGTGATCTCCGATGCGCATGAGGGCATCAAGGCCGCCGTCAGCAAGGTGCTCAACACCGCCTGGCAACGCTGCCGCGTCCACTTCATGCGCAACGTCCTGGCCCATGCCGGCAAGAGCGGAAGACGCGTCGTCTCCGCCTTCATCGCCACCGCCTTTGCCCAGGACGATGCCGAAGCGGCCAGGGCTCAGTGGCGCAAGGTCGCCGACCAGCTCCGTCCCAAACTGCCAAAGCTCGCCGCCTTCATGGATGAGGCCGAGCCAGACGTGCTCGCCTATATGAGCTTCCCGCCTCAGCACCGTGCCAAGCTGCATTCGACCAATCCGATCGAGCGCCTCAACGGCGAGATCAAGCGGCGGACCGAGGTGGTTGGCATCTTCCCAAATGAAGACGCCATCGTTCGCCTGGTCGGCGCGATCCTGCTCGAGCAGAACGACGAGTGGGCGGTTCAGCGGGCCCGCTACATGACGCTGGAAACCATCGCGCCGTTGAGCGATGATCCCATCGTCGGCTTGCCCGCCGTGGCAGGCTGATGCCTTCCGACCCGCCGGAAAATCGGCGGTGACCTGCCGTCAGCTACACCACGCCATGGGACACGATCCACAAAACCTTGGCATAGGTTGTGCAGACTATTCATCACCGGGAAATTGCTCATTCCCACCCGGGGCTGGAAAGCCGCCGCCCGCGCTCAATTTAAGCGGGCGGCGTTTTTATTTCGCCCAAGCTTCCGCTGCCCCAATCCGATTTGTCGGGCGTCCCAATTGGGACAGCACCATAAATCATGGTCCTCGAGCCTCCCGAAGTTGAATTTTGAGGTGCCCTGCTCCGCAGGTTGAAGCGTCGGCCGTGCCGCGGTGGGCGCTTGCATTTCAATGCTACAATGTGTAGCGCTTCAATTCGTAGCGCTACGAGACGTAGACAATCTCAGGAGGAGACAATGAAGTCGATGATCAAGATCGCGCTCGCGCTGGCCGTGTTAGCCGGCCCGGCGGCGGCCTACGCCCACACGTCGTGCGGTCCGATGTCGTCGGGCGCTCCGAAGGTCGGTGTCAAAATCACGAAGCGGTGGCAGTTGCACGACGGCTGCCACAGCCGCTACGCGCAGATGCTGGGCAAGCCCTGCCACTAAAGCGCGATGAGATTTGGATGAACCGTCATCGCGCTTTAGGACATTCGAGCGGATCTCACCGCGCGGCCATCCCGTTGGCAACCTTTCTTTGGGCCTGACGGCAGATTCAATCTTGCCGTGCAGCTCTTCCATTGAAGCTGATGCGCAGCAAAGACACAGCCGCCGATCGCCGTCATAAATCCGCAATCCTGCGGCACCGAACCTTTGCGCGGTTACCGGCTTTGTCGGGACGGGGCCGCTACAGCGGGGAGCTCTGTCATGACCGAAGACACGCACCACGACGCGACGAGGCGCAATCATTTCCTCGCGGCGGCGCTCGAGGAGATGGCGAAGTTCGAGCGCAAGGAAAACGAGTTCCGCAAGAAGGACCGCGAGGAGCGCGCCGCCGAGCTCCGCCTTCCCCTGCACGAAATCAAGGTCCATTAGACCGCGCCAGGACCCGTTTGGTCAGGCCCTGTTTGGCAACCTACTTCGGAGCTGACCGGCCCTTCCGGCGCGGCTGAGCGCGCCCGTGCCTGCCGGGCGACCGACCGTCTTGCTTGCGGCTGCGAAACCGCACTACACCTACATTAGGTCATTGATTGCGCAGCGAAATTTCCCAGCGCCCTACTGTGCATGGGGTTGTTTTCAGCTTTTGAAAGCCGCCACCGAGCGGGCCCGATGACTCGGACCCGCTTTCCGCGCGCCTGACGCCGCCTATAGCAGCATCAGCAGCGCGATGCCGATCACCAGCACCACGAAGCCAGCCGCCGTCGCGGCGGCAAATGACCGCTCTACGTTATCCATGATGCCACCCCGTTCTCGGCGCGCCACGTTTCCCCCATGGCATCGCCGAAGCAGTGGAATCTCGCCCGCGGGTGTGGCTCCAGTTGTGCGATCGGATGGCCAAATTGGGACCTGTGCGGGGCCAGTCTGCGGCTTCGTGGCGCGCAAGCTTTCGCGACGGCCGTCAGGCGCCTGTAAGCCGACTCTCCTAATTTCGTCGCGCCCGGTGGGCCAACACCGGGCCTCCATACAGTCGATGACCCCGCTCGACCCCGAGCGGGGTTTTCTGTTTGCGGGGGCACCGGAGCGACCGGAATGTCAGGCTGCCGTAAGCTGAGGCCGCTAGGGTCGTCAGGCTATGGTGTTGCAGCCCAGCACCTCAGCCTCCAATAACCTTCGACCCGCTTGGCTCTCCCCAAGCGGGTTTTTTCATGCCTGCCTGCCGGTACGCGCGGCGGTCTCCTCCCGCGTCAGGCGCAGCGAGAAGGCGCGGATCGCGGGCGCGGCCAGCAGCACGATCGGCAGCATCGCGGCCCATGCGACCAGCCACGACAGCGTCCAGTGCTGCAGGAAGAGCATTGTGCTTGCCGCGGGAAAGCTGGCGATCCCGGCCGCGATCAACGAGGTCAGTCCGGACTGAATCACGCCGAAGACGAAATGACTGTAGCGGCGGGGAATGCCGAGCATGAGGTGCCCACATCGTTGCATGTTGCTTGCCGTCATGAGGCGAAGCAAGGCACATGCCGTCGCTCGCATGGCGCCTCGATGCGCGCCCGCGTCGATCCGTGTCGCGCGCGGAACTCTGTTCATGGTCGGAGAACCACGGAGTACCGGCGCTCGCGCAGGGCATCTTTCGGAATTCGATTTCGCTTGTTTCGGAGCGCGCGCGTTCTCGGGATAGCCGTGAACTTCCCGGGGCTTATCGTCAGATTTCGCTTGTCGCGGGAATATTAACACGCCCAACATGTTTGGGCATGTGATGAGGGTGAATCGTGGGAGGTGGCCATGAATCACAGGGGCGTCGAGTTCACCGTCGCCAAGACGGCAATCCCCGGGGTCTGGCAGTGGCAGTTCCGGATCGGCGAGCAGGTCAAGACCGGCAAGACCGAGACCAAGATCGATCTGCTGGCGATCCGGCGGGTGCAGCTGCGCATTGATCGGGAGCTGAAGGCGATCGGGCGCAAGACGGCTTAAGCAAGACGGCTTGAGCAAGACCGCTTGAACAAGACGGCTTGAGCGAAGGCAGCGCGATCCCGTCGCGCCCCAAGCAAGCCATCGGGTCCGACGGGGCCTATTCCGTAGCCGCCCGGAATTGATCTGCGGATGGTTTGGGACTGCACTGCGCGCCCATGGCCTTGGGGGCGGGGCCGTCACGCGCGATCGGTGTCAGCCATGCCGCTCTACTTCTTTCGAATCCGGAACGGCCGTTATTCCGGCTGTGCGGACCAGGCGACGGAATTTGCCGATCGCGATTCGGCCTGGAGGGAGATGACCAGCGTCTGCGCCGACATGGCGGCCGGCATCGCCCGCAAGCTCCAGCAAAACTCCGAATGGGACATGGAGCTGCTCGACGAGGCCAAGGAGCCCGTGTTCCGGATCCGCATCGTCGCGGAAACCCTCGAGTAGCGCCCCGCCCCTAATCCGCGCTCGGCAGCCGCCGCATGGTGAATTCGATGTCGCCGCCGGGCAGCTCCCGCCAGGTCTCGACGGCGCTCATATAGCCGGCCTTGGGGTAGCGGGCGAAGAAGGCCTCCGCCCTCGCCCGCGCCGCCGGGCGCGGCAGGGTGAAGGTCTCGCGCAGATAGCCGTCGCCGGTGGTCGCGCCCGGCTTGCCGCCGGTCTTGCGACGGCGCGCCATCCGTTCGGCGAGATCCCGCGGCCGGTCGGCCATGTCCGCCCTCCTCTACGCAATACTGACGGGCTCAATGTAGGGAGCGGGCCGCCTGAAAAGGAGTCCTGTTGCGGAGGCGTCGTTGCGGCCTCCGACGGGCGCTGCGGTCAGTTGGCTGCGGTGCCGCTCTTGCTCTTCTTCGGCGCGCCGCTTGCCGCAGAGGCCTTCGGCGCCGCCGGCTGCTTCGGCGGATCGGAGCGCATGCCGCCCCAGGGATCACTGGACGACTTGGCGTCCGGAATCTTCTTCAGCGTTTCCTTGTAGGCCTTCTCACGCTCGGCATCCGCGGCTTTCTCCTCGGGGGTCTTGCTCGGGCCGTCCTGCAGCAGGTTGAGATTGGGCATTTGCGCGTAGGCCGGTCCCGCCGCCACGGCCAGCAGCACCGCCGCCATACGGAAAAACTTCATCACTCACTCCTCGATCATCCAATCAGAGGCGGATCAACCGCGCCTCGTCATCCCTGTCAACAGCCCGCTCGGGGCCGAATGGCGCGCTAGAGCCGGTCCGACCGGCACGAGTTCGGCGTATGCAGCCAATCGTCCCAGATCGGGCCGCATCTGGTGCAGCCGTCCAACACGAGGCCAAGCGCCAACAGCGAAAACACGAGGACACACCGACGCAACACCATCCACCCGCTCCCAAGCGAGCTATCATATCGGCCGAAGTCGGGCATTTTCAAGCCGACGGGGCCGGCGCCGGACCGGGTGACTTTGCCGCGCCAATCCGCGCAGAATGGTTCGAAACATCCGGCAACAATGGAGGACACGACAGCAATGCAAACGCAGCCAGAAGCCGGATTCGGCATCGCTGATGCGAGACGCATCCTCGGCGAGGTCTTTGCACCCTGGATCCAGGATCTCAACCTCGCCGTCGAGCGCATCGAGCACATCCAGCCGGCAGACGTGCCGGACTGGCAGCCCGGCGCGCTGCTGCGCATGCCGTTCTCGGAGCGGCTGTGCCGCAACGGCGGCGTGGTCTGCGGCCAGGCGCTGATGGCGCTCGCCGACACCGCGATGGTGATCGCGAACCTCGCCGCCAATCGCGGCTATCGTCCGATGACGACGGTCGACCAGACCACGCATTTCATGCGCGCGGTCTCCTCCTCGGATGTGCTGGCCGATGCGCGCGTGGTGCGGCTCGGGCGCACCATGAGCTTCGGCCGCGTCACGCTGCTCTCGGCCGCCGACAACAAGCAGGTCGCGATGGTGTCGAGCGCGTTCGCGATGTTGCCGGGCTGAGCATCAGCCGAAAAAAAGAGAGCCGCGTGAGCGCAAGGCGCGTCGCGGCTCTCCATCACGTTCGCATCCGCCGAAGCGCGATTGCATCCGCGCTTCGATCGGCGCACTTCAAGAATTACTTGCCGAGGATCTCGTCGGCCGCGGTGACGACGCTGACGGTCGGATTCTTTCCGCAATAGGCGCCGAACTTCTTGGCGTTCTCGATGAACACCTCGGTGTCGATGATCGCGTTGTCCTCATCGCCCTTGTACCAGCCATCCATCCAGGTCAGCACGACCGCGATGTTGTCTTCGCCACTGTCGAGGAATTGCTTGCAGGTCATGGTCGAGAGGTCCCACTTGACGGCGTGGGCGGGCATCGATGTCAGCGCGAATGCTGCGGCGAACAGGATCGAAAGCGTAGTCTTCATCGGAATCTCCATCGGCGTAACGCCATAAAGGAAAGGCTTGCGGGACAAGTCGGCGGGAAGTGACTCACCGCTTCAACGTCGTAAACGAAGTCTGAAGCGTTGCACAAGTAGCGCCAGTATTGAGTTTAGATCAACGCAATTTCTATGCGCTATTTCACAATCGTCGTTATGGATTAATGCGGATGATCGAGAAACGTGCAGCGCAGCGTCACCGCGTCTTCAAGGGTGGGACCATCACCTTTGAAAGCAGCAGCATCGCGTGCACGGTACGAAACATGTCTGAAGGCGGCGCGGCGATCGACCTCGATTCACCCGTCACACTGCCGCAATCATTCACGCTCTCGATCGCGCGCGACAATTTCGTGCGGAATTGCCGCCCCGTATGGCGCAGCGACCGGCGCGTCGGCCTCGCTTTCGTTCAATAATTCGCGCGATGTGAACGAACGTTCGCATCGCATGCACAACGCCGTTACGAGTGCCTGATACGATAACGGCGACGCCAGCGCAGGCCCGCAATCACGAGCGCGATGATTGCGAGCGCGAGCGCCGAGGATGCCGCAACGAATCGTCCGCCCGGACGATCGATCGTGCGCGACCATAGCGATGGCGCCTCGCCGGGCCGCGCCAGACGAAACGCAACGACGCTGTCGCCGATCGAGGTGCCCGCCTCGGAATGGCCGCCGGCGCCGATCGCAACATATTGCTCGCCCTTCCAGAGATAGGTCATGGGATTGGCGACGCCGGGCACCGGCAGCCGGCCCTGCCAGAGCTCCCTGCCGCTACGCGCGTCGAAAGCCCGCAGATACGCATCCATCGCGCCGGTAAAGACGAGACTGCCAGCGGTGACGGCGGGTCCGTTGAGGAGCGGCGCGCCCCAAGGCAGCGGCATGCCCAATGGCGCAAGATCCTCGGTGGTGCCGACCGTCGAGCGCCAGAGGATTTTTCCACCCCTCAGATCGACCGCGACCATCTCGCCCCATGGCGGCTTGTTACAGAGCAGACCGAGCGGCGAGGTCACCATCGCGCGCGACATCGCAAATGGCGCGCCGCGCTGCCGGCCGAAGTCATGTCCAGGCGGCGGATTGAATCCGGCCGCCTCCGCGCGCGGGATCAGCTTGATGAGATGGACGGCGCGGCTGGTGTTGACATAGAGGATCTGACCAGCCGGGTCGAACGCCGCGCTGCCCCAGTTCACCCCGCCGCCGGTGAACGGAAATTCCAGCGTGCCCTGCACCGAAGGCGGTGTGAACAGCCCCTCGTTGCGCGCCTCTGCGAACTGCCGTTCGCAAGACGAGTGGGGCAACCCAGGCATGAGCGAGAGCACATCATCGGTCGAGATCGTTTGCGACGTCAGCGCCGGCACATGCGTCGGGAACGGCTGCGTCGGCGACAATCCTTCGCCTTCGGCGCCGCCCTGCGGCACCGCGCGCTCCTCGACCGGCCAGACCGGCTTGCCGGTGTCGCGGTCGAGCACGAACACAAAGCCGTGCTTGGTCGGCTGGATCACGACGTCGCGCTGGCCCTCACCGGTGTCGAGGCGCGCGAGCGTCGGCTGCGCCGCCAGGTCGTAATCCCAGACGTCGTGATGCACGGTCTGGAATGCCCATACGAGCTCGCCGGTCTCGATGCGCAGCGCAACGACCGAATTGGCGTGCTCGTTGTTGCCCGGCCGCTTGCCGCCCCAAAAATCCGGCGACGGCGAGGTCGTCGGCAGGAAAACCAGCCCGCGCGTATCGTCGACCGACATCGGCGCCCAGACATTGGCGTGGCCGGCTTCGATGCCGTCGCGCTGGAGCGGCTCGAAAGTCCAGCGCGCTTCGCCGCTCCGCGCATCGAACGCGCGCACCTTCCCGCTCGGCGCATCGACGCGGCTGTTGTCGGCGATCGAGGAGCCGACAACGACGACACCGCGGCCGACCGCCGGTGGCGAGGTGATCTGGAATTCGCCCGGCCAATCCAGCCGCATGCCGATATCAAGCTTGATCTCACCGCCCTTGCCGAAACCGGCGCAAGGAATGCCGGTCTTCGCATCGAGCGCGATCAGGCGGACATCGTTGGTGCCCATGAAGATGCGCGATCGGCAGGCGGCATCCGGCGGCGCCTGATCGTCGATCCACGAGGTGACACCGCGGCAGACATAGCGATTGGCAGGACGCTGATTGGTCGCGATCTTCGGATCATAGCGCCATTTCTGTGCGCCCGTGCCGGGATCGAGTGCGATCACCTCGTTGAACGGTGTGCAGAAGATCAGGCTGTCCTCGACGAACAGCGGTGTCGCCTCGAATTTGGTTCGCCGCATCACCTCGGGCGCGCGCGCGGCGAGATCGCCAGTGTGATATTCGAAGGCGCGGATGAGCTGGCCGACATTGTCGGGCGTGATCTGTCGCAACGGCGAGAAGCGCGAGCCGCCCGCATCGCCGCCCCAGCTCTCCCAGGCCCAGCACGGCGGCGCGGCAAACAAGAGCGCAGTGAGCGCGACGGCGATGTGCAGGCGGGTGCGCAAACGCATCGCCCGCCTCGCTTTATTTCGGCTTCTTGGCGGGCTCGGTGGGGCGAGCCCCGCCCCACGGGTCGTACTTCTCCTTCGGCTCCGGAATGCGCTCGAGCGCGGCCTTGTAGGCCTTCTCGTCGACCTTGGGCTTGTTGTCCGCCTTCTGGCCGCCGTCATTGGGCTGACCTCTGACGCGCCCCTGCGCCTCGGCCGAGACAGCCGTCAGTGCCAGCACGGCGGCCGCAATGACCAAAATCCTCATTGGAGCAATCCCCCACCTCTGGGGGTACAAACTAGCCTGCAATCCCGTAATAGCCAATGCCGCGGGGGCCGGGTCTTCAGCAAAACTGGCCTTCAGCAAATCTTGATCGACCGGGACTTCGCCGGAACGCATTCGTCCCTATCTCTTGGCCCGCGGGGGACCTCCAGGGATGTTGCGGATCATTGCTCATGCGGCGCTGCTCGCCGGCGCGCTCGCGCTCGGTGCCTGCGGCTTTGCCGACAGCCGGGCGCCCGTGCCCGAGTTCATGCGCATGAAGGAAGCCGAGCTGCCCGCGCCCGAGCCGCCCCCCGACATCAAGCGCCTAGTACGCGAGCAGATCGACGTGGTCTTCCTCAACACCTCCTATCCGCGCGAGGTGCATGTCGCCCCGCCACATCATCAGGTGCGAGGATCCGGCTGGACCGCCTGCGTCCGTGCGGAGCTCACCTCGGCGACCGGCACGGCGCTCGGCGTGCAGACTTACATCGTGACGATATCAAACGGAAAGGTCGTCGATCGCCGGCGCGCGGAGGCCGACGACATCTGCGGGACCGAGACATACGAGCCGATCTGACCGACCATAGACGATCGCGTCGGCCATAGGCTTCGCCATCCATACAATCCAGACCCGGCGGTTTCGGTCGCTTTCAGACCTGGTCATCGCGCCGGACTCGCGTTGCGAAAGTGTGGCCGCTATAGCGACTCCATGCTCGACTTCGACACGCACTACGAAGCACTCCGCCGCCGCGATGTAGCAGCGGACGGCGTGATCTTTGTCGCCGTCAGGACCACCGGCGTGTATTGCCGTCCGGTCTGCCCGGTCCGGACCCCGCTCGCCCGCAACGTGACCTTCTATCGCAGCGCAGCCGCAGCCGAGCATGCCGGCTTTCGCCCCTGTCTTCGGTGCCGCCCCGAGACAGCTCCATTCTGCCCCGCATGGAAAGGCACGCGGACGACCGTCGAACGCGCGCTGTCTCTCATCGCAGACGGAGAGCTCGATCGGAGCAGCGTGGAACGTCTTGCCGAACGATTGGGAGTCGGTACGCGTCACCTGGCGCGCCTGTTCGTCCGGCACCTCGACGCATCGCCGCTGCAAGTGGCGCAGTCGCTGCGCGTGCAGCGCGCCAAGCGCCTGCTCGGTGCCGGCGATCTTCCGATCTCGGTGGTGGCAGAGCGATCCGGTTTTTCCAGCACGCGGCGGATGAGCACGGCGTTTACGCGGCTTTATGGTCGTCCACCATCGGCATTCCGAAAGAAAGCGTAGCGCCACCGATCGAGACTCATTGAGCGCAAGGAGAACAGCATGGCGACCAGGACTTACGGGACGGTCAGCGCCGAACGGCAGAAGCAGATGAGCGGGCTTGAATTCGTCCGGGGCCTTGCCGATGGGACACTGCCTCTCAACACGATCGCAGGGACGCTCGGCTATGAGGTGGTCGAGGCGGAGAGCGGCCGCGTCGTCATCGCGCTGACGCCGACCGATGCACATCTCAACCCGGCTGGAACCGTGCATGGCGGACTGACTGCCACTTTGCTCGACAGCAGCATGGGACTGGCCATCCAATCGATGCTCGACAAGGGAATCAGCCAGACGACGCTCGAGTTCAAGATTTCTCTGGTGCGGCCCATCACGCCGGAAACCGGTCAGATCAGAGTCGAAGGCAAGGTCCTGAACTGTGGCCGTCGCGTTGGGACGGCCGACGGACGTGTGACGGATGCCAAAGGCCGACTGCTCGCCCATGGCAGCACAACCTGCCTCATCTTCCCGAGTTGACATCGCAGGGAACTTCGACGGCACCGCAAATCCAGTTCCGGGAAAATCCTGCAGCGCGGCCGGAACGATCCCCGCCTCCCCTTCTTGTTACCGCCAAGGGCAGCTTTGGAGGAGGACATGATGAGGACGTTTACGATTGCACTGCTGGCTGGTGTCGGAGCCCTGGCAGCGGCAAGCGGCGCAAAGGCCGCTGACATCTATACGACCAGCGAATACGCCAGCCCGGATCTGATCCAGGAAGTGCGGCTCGTCTGCGACGATGCCGGCAACTGCTATCGCACCAATGGCGGCGCGCGCGTGGTCGTGCGCGACTCCTACGCCAGGATGCCGCGTGAGCGCTATTATGAGCGCCGCACCTATCGCGACTGGGACGATGGTCCGCGTGGCGGCGTCGGCATTCGCGCGCCGGGCGTCAGCGTCGGCATCGGCGATCGCTGGTAATCGATGAAACGATGATGGGCGGGACCGGGCGAGACAGCTTGCCCGGTCCCGTCCATGTCAGGTTTCGAGCGGATCAGTCGGCGCGGCGATGCGCGCCGTCGACGGAAGGTTCGCGATGAAGCGCGCGAGCACCATCCCCGCGCACATCGCAGCGACGAAGACGGAAGCCGACCGCGAACCAAATCCGAGCGCGGTGAGGGCCGGACCGGGGCAGAAGCCTGCCAATCCCCAGCCGATGCCGAAGATCGCGGGTCCCACAACAATTTTCGTATCAATGTCCCTTCGCGTCGGAACGTAGAAGCGTTCAGCGAAAAACGGACGAGCGAGCCTCAAGACACGGCTGAAGCCGATGAAGGTCACTGCGACCGCACCGGCCATCACGAAGGCGAGGCTGGCGTCCCAAGTGCCCGCGGGGATGCCGCCGACGTCCAGGAAGTTCAGCACCTTCGCCGGGTTCGACATGCCGGAGATGATGAGGCCGAGGCCGAAGATGAGCCCGATCACGAATTGAACGAGGATTGTCATCGTCGTCAGCTCCAGTGACGGATCACGAAGACGGTAGCGACGCCCGTCGCCATGAAGGTGAGTGTCGCAACCAGCGAGCGCACCGACAGCCGCGACAGGCCGCAGACGCCATGGCCGGACGTGCAGCCGCTGCCCCACACCGAGCCGAAGCCCACGAGCAATCCCGCGATGATCAGCACCGGCGTTGTCGCAGCGATCGTTTGCGCCGGCAGGCGTCCGGTCACGAGCAGAACCAGGAGTGGTGCGGCGACGAGGCCTGCGACGAAGGCGAGCCGGCCGGCGAACTCGCGGTCCTCATAAGGCGGAAACAGCCGCGCCGCGATGCCGCTGACCCCGGCGATCCGCCCCGTCGCCCACATCAGAAGCACGGCGGAAAGACCGATCAGCGCGCCGCCAAGGAGCGATGCAAAAGGTGTGAAAGGTGTGGCGATCATGGTGATCCTCCGGGGCAAGAGCGATCCTTGCGCATCCATCGGTACGGCCGGCGATCGTCCGCCCGGATGCTCAACGAGGTGTTAATATTACCACTCGAATTGAAGCGGCGTCCCAACGGTATTTTCCAATCTTTGCGCTAAGCATATCCACGTAACACGGGCTTGGCCCGCGTGAACGGGGACGACGGGACGTGGTCGACATCGTGCATGAGGCTGCGATCAAGCCGGCATCGGCCAAGCATGCCGCGGCCGTGCGCGCGCGTGTCCCGCTCACCGCGATTGACGCCAGCCAATGGCGCGCGCTGGCACAGCGCGCGGTCGAGCCGAACGGATATTACCTGCCAGCCTGGGAGCTCGCCGTCAGCGCAAGTGCGCGCGGCCGCACCGATGCCTCCGCGCTTGCCGCATATGAAGGATCCTCAGTGCGGCTGATCGGGCTGATGCCGGTGATCTCGCTCTGGCGCGCTCTGAAGATCCCCCTGCCCGCGCTGGTGAGCGCGCATCCCTATGGCACGCTGTGCAGCCCGCTGATCGACCGCGACGTCCCGATCGAGGCGGCCACGCGTCTGTTGCAGCAGGCGCGTGAGGCCGGCGCACATGCGCTCGTGCTGAACGACGTCGCGCTCGACGGCGCGGCGATGACGTCGCTCAAGCAGGTTCTGGATGACGACGGCCTGAAGCCGCGTGTGCTCAATTCCTACATCCGCGCCAGCCTCGATGCGACGCAGGATGGCGAGACGCTGCTGCACGAGGCGCTCGGCACCAAGAAGCTCAAGGAGCTGCGCCGCCAGCGTCATCGTCTGGAAGAGCATGGGCCCGTCGCCTTCGAAGTCGCGCGCAAGCCGGACGAAATCAGGCGCGCGCTCGAAACGTTCTTGCAGCTCGAAGCCAGCGGCTGGAAAGGCCAGCGCGGCACCGCGCTGGTCCAGCATGCGGGCGATGCAACCTTCATCCGCCGCGCAGTGCCCGCGCTCGCCGAGACCGCGCAATGCGAGATCGTCACCTTGAGCGCCGGCACGACACCGGTCGCCGCCGGCATCGTGCTGCGTCACCAGGACCGCGCCTTCTTCTTCAAGCTCGGCATCGACGAGCGCTTTGCAAAATATTCGCCGGGAGTACAGCTCACGCTCGACCTCACCCGTCACCTCTGCACCGATCCAGCCATTGCGAGTGCGGATTCCACCGCGAGTGCCGACCATCCCATGATCAATCCGATCTGGCGCGGACGCTTCGCGATCGGTGACGTGCTGATCCCGCTGCGGCGGAACGATCCGGTTGTGGCGCTCGTTCACGGAGCGCTCGCAGCGCACGGCGCCGCCTACGCGGCGGCGCGCCGCGCAGTTCGCCTGCTCCGCAAATAGGCCAGCTACTCCGCCGCCTGCGCGTTGATCTCTTCCGAGACCTGGCGGATGGCACGAGCGAGCAGGTTCGGATCCTGCGCGCCGGAGACGGCGTACTTCTGCGCGAAAACGTAGGTCGGCACGCCCGAGATGCCCTTCTCGGCTGCCTCCTGCGCGTCGGCAGACACGCGTGCAACGTCCTCGTCGGTGGAAAGGCGCCTGCGCACATCGTCGGCGTCGAGGCCGATATCGGCGGCCGCCTGCACCAGCACGTTGACATCGGTGAGATCGCCGCCGTCGCGGAAGTACAGCTCCATCAGGCGCTGCTTCATCTCGGGCGCCTTGCCGATCGCCTCGGCCCAGAGGATCAGGCGATGGCAATCGGTCGTGTTGGGCTGCCGCGCCACCAGCTCTGGCTTGTAGACGAGGCCCTCCTCGCTGGCCGCCGCGACGACGCGCCCGGCAATGCCCTTGTACGCTTCGACCGAGCCGAACTTCTGGGTGAGATAGGCCTCGCGGCTGATGCCCTCGCGCGGCACCCAGGGATTGAGGAAGAAGGGACGGAAATTGAGCTTGACGGGAACGTCAGGCACGAGCGCGAGCGCGCTCTCGATCCGGTGCTTCCCGATATAGCACCACGGGCACACCACGTCGGAGACGACATCGATCTGGAGCGGTTTGAGCGTGCTCATGTCAGGCGCCTCCTTCGGGCTGTGCGGTTTGCCCCAAGATAAGCCGAACCCGCCCTGAGGCAAGGGCGCCGGATATAGCGCTAGGACATGGCTGCGGCCATCTGCTTGAGCCGCTCGGCCGTGCGTTCATCCGCCGGGAAGAACGTCTCCAGCGCCAGCTCGGACAGGGTGATGTCCACGGGCGTGCCGAACACCATGGTGGTGGAGAAGAAACTTAGTATCTCTCCATCGTGGCGCAGCTTGAAGGGGATCGCGACGGTATCGCTGGGCAACGGCGCCGAGCGCGCTGGAATGGGATAGCTCTTGAGATCGTTGTAGAGCTTGATCAGCTCAGGATCGGCCGTCGCCTCGCATTGCCGGTGCAGCCGCTCCAGCAGATGTCCGCACCATTCCGCGAGATTGACCGTGCGCGGTGCCAGCGCCTCGGGATGAAAGGCGAGCCTCAGTACGTTGAAGGGCTGGCCGAGCAGCCGCTGCGGGATGCCGTCGAGCAGCGGCGCGACCATGCGATTGGCGGAGACCAGGTTCCAATGCCGGTCGACTGCCAGCGCCGGATTGGGCTCATGCGCTTTGAGGACGAGGTCGATCGCCTGGCGGGCTGATTTCAAGGCGGGATCCTCCAGCGGGCGCTGCGGGAAGGCTGGCGCGTAGCCGGCGGCGACCAGCAGGACGTTGCGTTCGCGCAAGGGCACGTCGAGACGCTCTGCGAGCTTCAAGACCATCTCGCGCGAGGGCGCAGCGCGCCCGGTCTCGACAAAGCTCAAGTGCCGCGCCGAGACTTCGGCCTCGCCCGCCAGATCGAGCTGGCTCATCCGGCGGCGCTGCCGCCATTCGCGCAAATGATCGCCGATATGGACCGGCTGGCTGCGTTCTGCCTGTGCCGTGGATGCGTGTGCGTTCATGACCAGAAACCTAGCATGTGGATTTCAGCCCTTCCATTACCCCAGAGGTAATCGAATTGGGGCGCGGGCGCGCGCATCTTCGGTTGCAACAGGAGATGACCATGATCGCGCTACTGCTCTACCGGACCGTTGCGGACCACGTTCTGCCCTGGGTGATCGCGCTCGCCACCCGCATGCTGGCGCGCGGCCTCAACATGCCGGAGCCGCTGGTGCATTCGACCGGCGACTATGTCGTCGCGCAGGTTGTCGCCTTCGAGCACGGCATCGGCAGGAGCCTCTGCCCGTTCCGTATCGCCCGCCTGCTCCGCGCCTGGTGGCGCGGGCTGCACTGAATTCCACCCCGAGCCCAACCAGCCAAGGAGACCTACGATGATCGACGCATCCACCTTCCTGCGCCGCGCCCTGCTCGCCGACGCCGTCTTCAGCGGCATCGCCGCCCTCGGCTTCACCTTCGGCGCAGGCGCGTTTGCCTCGCTGTTCAACTTGCCCGAAGCACTGCTGCGCGAGACCGGCCTGTTCCTGATCGCCTACACCGCGCTGGTCGGCTGGCTCGCCTCGCGCGCCTGCCTTGCAAAGCCGCTCGTGCTGCTGGTCGCGATCGGCAACGCGGCCTGGACGGTCGCCAGCATCTCGCTGCTGCTCTCGGGCACGGTGTCGCCGAACCTTGCCGGCGAGCTCATGGTCGTGGCGCAGGCGATCGCGACCGGCGTGTTCGCGGAACTGCAATATGTGGGATTGCGGAAGAGCGGGAATGCCGTGGCAGCGTGAGGCGATCCCCTCACGACGCACTGTCATCGCCCGGCTTGTGCGCAATTGCGCACTGGACCGGGCGACCCAGTATTCCAGAGGCCGTAGTCGTATGCGGAGGTCGTGCGGCGTATTGGATGCCCCGGTCAAGGCCGGGGCATGACACCTGAGCTGGACGAACGAGCTTGCGCTACGCCTGCGCGCGGGCCTTGCCGAACGCGTGACCGTTCAGCTTCTTCTTTTTGACGCCCTTGGCGGGCGCCTTCTTGGCCTTGGCTTCCGTGCGCGCCTTCACCTTGGCGCGTTCGGCCCGCGCCTCGGCGCGCAGCTTCTTGCGCTTGTTCTCGCAGGAGGTGCATTTGCAGCCGATCGGCTTCAGATAGGCCTTGAAATAGTCGGTGCCGTAATCGTAGTTGATCTCGTCGCCGGGCTCGATGTTCTTGATGGCACGGATGAACACCTTGCGCTCGCGCGGCCGGACGTCGGACTCGGCGTTGGGCCGGCAGGAATGATTGATGTAGCGCGCCAGATTCTTGCGCACCGAGCCGTCGATGGTCCAGCGGCCGTTGAGCTCGAACAGATATTTGTTCTCGATGTCGTCCTGCTCGGGAATCCGCGAGTCCAGGATCGGTCCGAAATAACGGATGATCCGGGTTCCCTTCTTGATCGGTTTGGTGGCGAAGAGGCCGAGTCCGGTCTTGGAGCGGCCGACGCGATAGGATTTGTTCGACGATGTGGCTGGCATGATCAAAAGAACGAGGACGCGGCCGGATGAGCCGAAGCGAAGGCGCTCTTCTAGAACGATTCCGCGGCGCTGTCAGGTGTCTCACGACCTTGTTCGAACCTTGCCCACAATCAAGACGTCTGATGGGATGAGTTCCGCCTGTCTCGAGGTTTCGCCATGATCCGCACGACCACCGCATGCATCGCTGTGTTGCTGACGTGCACCGGCCTGGAGAGTGCCGCCGCCCAATCCCTGGGCAGCACCTACACCTCGACCGCACCTAAGACCTGCCGCCAGATCGGCAAGCCCAGCGAGCTCGACGGCAGCACGACGCGGGTCTGCCCGGGCAAGGGCGGCCTGATCGTGCTGATCGCCGAGGACGACCTGCGCGAGATCGTCTCGATCGGCCGCAGCCGCAAGGTCGCCGCGGAGGAACCGGCGGCACAGACCTGGTTCGGCCCGTTCAATTCATCCGAGACCACCGTCGAATGGCGCGCCGCGGGGACAAAGCCGTTTGCGATCATCCAGCGCTGGCACATTGCCGACAACAACGATCCCGACAAGAAGGGACGGCCGAACACCAAGGCCATGCTGGTCGTGACGCGGCTGCCGCCGGGGCCGGTCTGCCATGTCGCCTATGTCGATGCGATCGCCAATCCCGATGCCAACGAGCTGGCGCGCAAGGCCGCCGACGAATTCGCCCGCAGCTTCACTTGCGGCAAGGACGAGGTGAAGATCATCGGCAATCGCGGCCGCGCCGTCGAGCTCGCAACGATGCGTTAGGCGCTAGCCCTTGGCCCTGGCGCGGCGATAGCGCGCCAGCAGGCGCTCGCCCTTTGCCGCGATGCGCCGTGCCGCCGCCACCGTCTTCGGCACGGGCTCGCCCCAGGCATGCGCCGACAGCGCGTGACGGGTCGGCTCGCCCTTGGCATCGACCAGCGGCGGCAATTTCGCGCGGCCATAGAACCGCACGGCCCAGCTGCCCTTCCGCCGCATCTCCTGCGGCGTCATCTCGGACTCCTTCTTGGTGACGCCCGGCCGCAAGTGAGCGCCCTGCTTGCGCGCAAACGCCTTGCGGCCGGCCGCGGTCAGGCCGCCGCGCGGATCCTTTTCCCGTGCCGGCGGCTTGCGCTTGGGCGAGGACTTTGCCGCCTCTTTCGTGGTGCGCTTGCGGCTCTTCTTCGTTGATTTTTTCTTTGCTGACGTCTTCGCCTTCGATGATTTGGAAGTCTTCTTCGCAGCCATGCGCATGTTGTCCACGAGGTTGGGATAGCGGCGGCCGGCGCGGCGGGCGCGCGCCTTCGCCGCCGATTTCTGCGCGGGCGTGAGATGCTTGGATGCCTTGCCCGCGCGCTTGCGCGGATTGGTGCGTTTCCAGGGAGCGCGCGGTGATCTTGCCATGCGGCGTCAACGCCTGACCACAGCAAGGGTTGCCTCGCCCCTCGATCAGGGACCAGGCGGCTTGCCTGGGATGGGCGCGGTCAGCATAGCCTCGAGCAGCCGCTCCGCCGTCGTCCCCTCGGGCAGCCGCTGCAAAATATCTTCGAGCCGGCCGTCGAGCAGCAGCATGGTGAAACCGTGCACCACCGACCAGGCGCGCGCGATCGCGGCGCCCTGGTTCAGCGTCAGCGCATCGCCGCTGATCTGCTCCTGCCGCATCGCGCCGATGGCATTGGCAAGTCCGGCAAACGAAGCCTCGGCCGCCTCGTGCAGCGACGGTCTGGAATAATCGAGCCGCTCGGTGCGGAACATGATGCCGTACATGCCGGGATGCGCCTGCGCATAGGCCACATAGGCTTTCGGCCGCGCCAGCGCGCGCTCGAGCGGCGTGGCGGCGGCGTTGCACGACGAGGACATCGCCGCGTTGAACTGGCGGAAACCGACGGCGGCGAGCTCGCTGACGAGACCGGTGAGATCGCCGAAATGATGCGTCGGCGCGGCGTGCGAGACGCCGGCCTCGCGCGCCACCGCGCGCAATGTCAGGCCGGCAAGCCCGTCGCGCTCGAGCACCCGTTCGGCGGCCTCGAGCAGCGCCTCGCGCAGGGCGCCGTGATGATACGGCGTCTCGGTTTTCGCACTCGCTGGGCGGCGCGCCGGGCGCGAGGCAGTGCTCGACGTTGTTTTTCTGGGGGCACGCGGGTGACGCGCGGTTTCGCCCTTGGTGTCGCTCTTGGCCATTTGCAAGCTATATGACGCAATATTGACAGTGTAAAGATTTCACTTGACGGAAGCCGCAATCGGCCCTATTCGATCTTGACGATGTAAAGATAAGGAGGGATACGCCGTGCAGCAGGACGCTATCGCCGAGCGCCGCCACAACCTCGGCCCGATTCCATTCGAGGCCGACGCGCCCGTCCTCAAGATCGTCGGCGAATTGCCGCGCGAGCTGAACGGCACGCTCTATCGCAACGGGCCCAATCCGCAGTTCGATTCTCCCGGCGCGCACTGGTTCGTAGGCGACGGCATGCTGCATGCGTTCCACCTTGAGAACGGCCGCGCCAGCTATCGCAACCGCTGGGTCCGCACGCCGAAATGGCTCGCCGAGCACGACGCCGGCCGCGCTCTGTTCGGCGGCTTCGGCCGCAAGCTGCCGGATGCGCCCAAAGACCTGACCGACGGCGGCGTCGCCAACACCAACATCATCTTCCATGCCGGCAAGCTGCTCGCGCTGGAGGAAGCGCATCTGCCGACCGAGATCGAGCCGGGCACGCTGGCAACACGCGGCTATCACAACTACCAGGGCCGCGTCGCCGGCAGCTTCACTGCGCATCCGAAGGTCGATCCCGTCACCGGCGAGCTCGTGTTCTTTGGCTACAACGCCGCGGGACCGCTGACGCCTGCCCTCTCCTATGGATCGATCGATGCCTCCGGCAAGGCAACGCGCTTCGAACGGTTCGAGGCGCCGTATGCCAGCATGGTGCACGACTCCATCGTCACCGCGAATCATGTGCTGTTTCCGATCCTGCCCATCACCGGCAGCATGGAGCGCGCGATGAGCGGACGGCCGCCTTATGCGTGGGAGCCGGACAAGGGCGCCTATGTCGGCGTGATGAAGCGCAACGGCACGGCCAAGGACATCGTCTGGTTCCGGGCTGAAGCCTGCTACGTCTTCCACGTAATGAACGCGTGGGAAGAGGAGAACCGCATCATCGCCGACGTCATGCAGTTCGAGGAAGCGCCGTTGTTTCCGCATCCCGACGGCCGGCCGACCGATCCCGAGAAATCGCGCGCCCGCCATTGCCGCTGGACGTTCGATCTCTCAGAAAATACCGACCGCTTCCAGCAGACTTATCTCGACGATCTCACCGGCGAATTCCCGCGCATCGACGATCGCCACGCCGGGCTGAAGAGCCGTCACGGCTGGTACGCCTGCGCCAATCCAAAACTGCCGATGTTCGGCGCGCTGTCGGGCATCGTCCATGTCGACGGGCACGGCCGGCGGCTCGGCCACTATCTGCTGCCCACTGGCGATACCATCTCCGAGCCGGTGTTCGTCGAACGCTCGAAAGATGCTCCCGAGGGCGACGGCTGGCTGCTCGCCGTGGTCTGGCGGGCGCGGGAGAACCGCAGCGACCTCGCTGTGTTCAACGCGACCGATATCGAGGTGGGGCCCGTCGCGCTGGTGCAGCTCGGCCACCGCGTGCCCGATGGCTTTCACGGCAACTGGGTGGGAGCGGCGTAGCGCCCGGTCATTCCGGGGCGCGACGAAGTGGCGAGCCCGGAACGATGGAAAGAGGAGTTTCCCATGCACTTGCCCACGATCACCGCGTCTGCCTGGTCATCCTCGCTATGGCCTGCGCCGCGCTCGCATTCTGGATGATCCGGCTGCGGCGACGGGACCATGCCATCTTGAACGGCGGCATCGTGCTCGGCGTGGGCGTTTTGGTCGCCTCCGCGCTGCCGATCCTGTCGCGCCTGCCCTGGGCGGAATTGGCCGACGAGGCGTCCGACCAAGCCGTTGCAGCGCTTCACTTTTTGGAAGTCACTTACACCATTTTGACACTGTAAAGATTTTACTTGACCCGCCGTCGCTCCTGAACTATTGATCTTTACACCGTAAAGATCGACTTGACCGAGGCGGCCCATGGCGATTTTCCTGATCCTCGCGCCCTACGGCGCTTTCACCTTCCTCATGCTGGTGACATCGGCCGCGGTCAGCGTCTTCGCGGCCTCCGCGATCTGCCTCGCCACTGTCGCGATCGATGTGGCGCGCGGCCGCTCGGTGAAGATCCTCGCCCTGGGCTCGGCAATTCTGTTCGCCGCAATCGGCCTCTATCTGGCGCTGCTCGATCCCGCGCTTGGCACGCTCGGTGTCAAGCTGTCGGTCGACATCGGCATTTTCGTCATCTCGCTCGGCTCGATGCTGGTCCGCCGTCCCTTCACGCTGCAATATGCGCTTGAATCGGTCCCGGCCGAGACTGCGGCGATGCCCGGCTTCTGCTACGCCAATTACGTCATCACCGGCGCCTGGACCGCGGCCGCTCTGCTGATGGCGGCTGCCAATCTCGTGCTGCTCTACATCCCCGGTCTGCCGCTCTGGTCGAGCCTTGCGGTGGCCTTCGCCGCCCGCAACAGCGCGATCTACTTCACAAAGTGGTATCCCGAGTATCGCGAGATCAAGTACGGTACGCCGTCCGGCACACTGCCCGCCCCTCGCTGAACAGGACCAACGATGAAGGACGTATTCGCCCGCCTCGCCTCCGACTTCCTCTCCGCGATCGTCTTCCTGGTCATCTACCTCATCACCGACAATGTCATCCTGGCGACGTCGGTGGCGATCGCCGGCGCGGTCGCGCAGGTGATCTACGCCCGGATCAAGGGGCGGCAGCTGAACTACATGACCTATGCGAGCCTCGCTCTCGTCGTCGTGCTGGGCACGGTCACGCTTTTGACCAACGATCCCCGCTTCATGCTGGCAAAGCCCTCGATCGCGCATTTCGCGATCGGCGCCATCATGCTCAAACGCGGCTGGATGCTGCGCTACATGCCGCCGATCGTGGTCGAGACCGTTCCGGAATATGTGACGGCCGCGGGCTATGCCTGGGCGGCGCTGATGTTCGCGATCGGCGCCGGCATGATCTTCGTAGCTTCGACCGGCGATCTGAAGCTGTGGGCGTTCTACATCACGGTGGTCGCGGGCGGCGCCAAGATCCTGGCCTTTGCCGTGCAGTATGTAGTTCTCAGGCTCATCGTCACCAGCCGCCGCCGTGCGGCCGCCCGCGCCTAAATGCCTCCAATGCGGGGTTAGGCAGGAGCTGCGAGTTAGGCTATAGGCTCGCCCAGGACTGGCCGCGGATCGTCGCGGCCCGCCGGGATCTGTTCGGGAGACGGGAATGGCCGTAGACGGCAACTGGAATCTGACCATGACGACGCCGATGGGCGAGCGGCAGGCGACGCTGACCCTGCTGAGCTCCGGCGGCACGCTGACGGGCACGCAGGGCGCCGATGGTAATTCTGCCGAGATTTTCGACGGCACCATCAGCGGCGATGCCATCAACTGGAAGGTCTCGATCACCAATCCGATGCCGTTGACCCTCGAGTTCATCGGAAAGGTATCCGGCGACAGCATGAGCGGCGAAATGGGCATCGGTCCGATGGGCAGCTTCCCGTTCACCGGCGCGCGGGCGTAAAGACCGCGCTGCATCCATGCGTGCGCTCTGTCTCATCGCGGCAACGATCCTGTGTGTCGCGACACTTGCGGCGCGCGCGGATGACACCGAACCAGCGTGGCGCGCAAGCGCGCTCGCCATGGTGCCGGCAGGTTATGTCGCGAGCCTCGCCTACCGCACCGAAGGCGCGACCGGCTATCTCGCGGTCTATCCGGCGACATCAAACGATCCGAAGACACCGGCAAGCGTGTTCGCCGCACGCCAGGTCCTCGTCGTCACGTTGACGGCGGATGCGACACGCGCGATCTCGGCCGCGTTGAAGCCGCGCACCGAGCCGGCTCCCGACAACGACGACGCCGACTTCGCAAAACTGCACGCCGATCTCGCCGCAAAACGCGCCAGCCTGCCCGAAGGCACCGAGCCCTGCGATCTCGGCGCCTGGTCCATCGACAAGGACCCGAGCGGTCTCAACGTGCGGGCTGAACCTTCAGCGAAAGCGCGCATGCTCGGCACCCTGCCGCCGCCCTATCGGCTCAAGCTCGGCGGCGCCGAGAACACGCCCGACGGCGGCTGGCTCACCGAATTCCGCATCGTCGGCTTCAGGGACGGCTGGTTCCTGATCGAAGGCGCGAGGCCCCCGGGCAAGGACTACGAGGACGAGACGCGATATCCGCGCAGCGCGCCAAAACCCTATGCGGGCCGCGGCTGGGTCGCGTCGAACAAGGTCGGCGCGAATTACGCCAATGGCTACACGCGCGCGGGCGGGCTGTTTCAGGCACCTTTCGTCGACGCCAAATGGATGCCAGCTCAGCACGAGCTTGGCGGCCCGATTGACGGCGACGGCGGACCGAAGCGGCTCATGGCGTGCAGCGGCGCCTGGGGCCTCGTCGAGAGCTACGACGGCGTCCGCGGCTGGTGGCGCGCGCTGTGCTCCAACCAAGTCACGAATTGCAGCTAGCGGCTTCGCCGATAATGCATCTCGTCATACGCGGGCTTGACCCGCGTATCCATCTTGCTTGAAGAGAGCGATGGATGGCCGGGTCAAGCCCGGCCATGACAGTTCAGCCCAGATTCAACTCCTTGAAGAAGTCATTCCCCTTGTCATCGATGATGATGAACGCCGGGAAGTCGACGACTTCGATGCGCCAGATCGCTTCCATGCCGAGCTCGGGATATTCGAGCACCTCGACCTTCTTGATGCAGTGCTCAGCAAGGTTCGCCGCGGCTCCCCCGATCGAGCCGAGATAGAAGCCGCCGTACTTCTTGCAGGCCTCGCGCACGGCCGGAGCGCGGTTGCCCTTGGCCACCATCACCATCGAGCCGCCGGCGGCCTGGAACTGGTCGACGAAAGAATCCATGCGGCCCGCGGTGGTCGGACCGAACGCGCCGGAGGCGTAGCCCTCGGGCGTCTTGGCGGGACCGGCGTAATAGACCGGATGGTTCTTGAAATAGTCAGGCAGCGGCTCGCCCTTCTCCAGCCGCTCGCGCAGCTTGGCATGCGCAGAGTCGCGCGCAACGATCATGGTGCCGGTCATCGAGACCCGTGTCTTGATCGGATATTTCGAGAACGTCGCCAAAATGTCCTTCATCGGCTGGTTGAGGTCGATCTTGACGACCTCGCCGCCGAGCGACTGCTCGACTTGCGGCAGATACTGCGCCGGGTTGTGCTCGAGCTCCTCGAGATAGATGCCGTCCTTGGTGATCTTGCCGAGCACCTGGCGGTCGGCCGAGCAGGACACCCCTAGCCCGATGGGGAGCGATGCGCCGTGACGCGGCATACGGATCACGCGCACGTCGTGGCAGAAATATTTTCCGCCGAACTGCGCGCCGACGCCGAGCGACTGCGTCATCTTGTGGATTTCCTTCTCCATCTCGAGGTCGCGGAAAGCGTTGCCGTCGGGCGAGCCGTGGGTCGGCAGCGCATCGAGATAGCGGGCGGAGGCGAGCTTCACCGTCTTCATGCAGAGCTCGGCCGAGGTGCCGCCGATCACGATGGCGAGGTGATAAGGCGGGCACGCGGCGGTGCCGAGTGTGAGAATCTTCTCCTTCAGGAAAGCGAGCAGCCGGTCCTTGGTCAGCACCGAGGGCGTCGCCTGGAACAGGAAGCTCTTGTTGGCGGAGCCGCCGCCCTTCGCCATGAACATGAACTTGTAGGCGTCGTCGCCCTCGGCGTAAATCTCGCACTGCGCCGGCATGTTGTTGGCGGTGTTCTTCTCCTCGTACATCGACAGCGGCGCGACCTGCGAGTAGCGCAGGTTGCGCCGCAAGTACGCATCGCGCGCACCTTCAGACAGCGCCGCCTCGTCGTCACCGTCGGTGATGACGTTGCAGCCCTTCTTGCCCATGATGATCGCGGTGCCGGTGTCCTGGCACATCGGCAGCACGCCGCCGGCCGCGATGTTGGCGTTCTTCAGAAAGTCCAGCGCGACGAACTTGTCGTTCGGGCTCGCCTCGCCGTCTTCGAGGATCGAGCGGAGCTGCTTCAGGTGTCCCGGCCGCAGATAATGATTGATGTCGCCAAAAGCCGCCTCCGACAGCGCCCGCAGCGCCTCGCGCGACACCACCAGCATGTCCTTCCCCAGGACCTTCTCGACCCTGACGCCCTCTGACGAAATCTTCTTGTAGGGCGTCTCGTCCTTGCCGAGCGGAAACAGCGGGGTGTGCTTGTAGGGCGGGACGGGCTTTGACTGATCGGGGAAGGCGGAGGGAGCGTTCATGGGGCAAATCTCGGGGTTTTTGGAGCCCTGGCGGGCCCTAGCATAGAAGCGTTCTAAGCTTTTTTGCCGTAAAGGGAAGGCGTTCCGGCGCGGCCGGGGCATCCGGATTCGGCAGCCTGACACCCTTTCCAGCGACGTCAGCAGAGCAGCGTGGCCATCATGATGCTCGGGAAGACCTGGGTGCACCCCTTGCGCTCCGGGCGCGACGAAGGTTGAATGCGCGCCCTCAGGGGCTTTTCATCATGATTTTCAAACTGAACATCCGCGGCGCGATCCTCGTCGCCGCCGCCATCACCGGCCTTGTGACCCTCGCCTCGCCCGCGCGCGCGGACCGTTGCGACGACAGCGCGAAGGAGCTGGCGAACCAGATCGATCGGCTCAAGGTGAATTTCCGTGCCGGCAACATCGTGTACCTGACGCATCCCTCGGCCAAGGAGCTGTCGGTGGGCTGTCGCGGCGACAAATATTCGATCGAGCTCTATGCCAAGGGCGACCGCAAGCCGACGCCGGAGTTCTTTAATCTGGTCGGGTCAATGGCGGCGATCGTCTTCACCGTGACGAAGGACGACACCACGACCGGCGCGACACGCTGCCTGAAGCGGATGGGCCTCTTGCGCGGTGACAAGATCACGATGCGCTACCGGCGGCTCAACATGGAATGCACCCGCACCAAGACGGATGCGTCGATCGCGATCACGCGCGGCAAAGACGAGTAGAAGGGGCGCTCGCTCTTTCCACATACTCCGTCATTGCGAGCGGAGCGAAGCAATCCAGAGGCTTTCCGCGGAGGGATTCTGGATTGCTTCGCTCCGCTCGCAATGACGGATGAGAGAACTGACGTTCCTCGAAGGCGCACAACGGAAGGCAAGAAAATAGCGCCTCGCCACACCATTCCCTCGCATTTTAACAATTGCCTTGAAGGAAATTTCGCTCCTACCGGGGCAGGGTCAATTGTTTCCATGTGTGAGGATTTGTGGATGAGCGTTTCGACCGTTGCGCCGCCGCCGATCGCGATCGTGGTGCCGAGCTACGACACGACCAAGCAGCAGGACGACCAGACCAAGACCCAAGACACCGACCCGACCTACAAGCCGCAGCCGCCCGCGCCGCTGCCGCCGGGCCAGGGCACGCGGATCGATCAGCTCGCCTGATCAGTCCTTCCCAAGTTGAAACGCCCGATCCGGTCGATCGGGCCTTTCGTGCGTCCGGCCGCACCTTCGCGGGATAGCCGGGTCAATATCCTGCGCGGTTGACCCCGCGGCCCACGCAGCAGAACACGATCCTCTTCATCACCGTGGCGCGCGCTGTTGTCGTCCGCCGCAACCTCCATTGGCCGCCGGCCCGGCTGTTCCTCGCCACGTCCGCCCTCCTCGCCGCCGGCACCCGGCCGGCCTCGTTCAGCATCCGCAAAGGCGGCGCTGAACCGACGGGGCACCTGCTCAGTCACATCAAGTGTGATCCGGCTCATCAAAATTCCGCATCCGGCGTGCTCATCTGCGAGACCGACGAGCCGGTCCAGGCGCCCATGGGACAAGCCAATGGAACTGCAAACCAATGGAACTGAATGACAAGCTGCTCTCGCTGGTGACGGACATCTACGATGCCTCGCTCGACGATTCCCGGTGGACGACCACGCTTGGCAGCATCGTCGATCTGGCGGGTGGCCAGAGCGGCGGCTTGGTCCGGATCGGAGCCGGCGGCGAGGCCGTGATCTCGCACGCCGTCGGTGTCGAGCCCGCCTATATTCAGTCCTACATCGAAACCTACGAACCATTCGATCCGTCGCGCGGCGTGCTCCACGCGCCGGTTGGCCAGATCCAGACGATCCGGGACTGGATCGATGTCGACGAATTCCGGACGACAACATTCTACAACGAATGGACCCGGCCGCAGGGTCTCGAGGACGCCGCCAATATCCTGCTCAACAAGTCCGCCGACGGGATATCCCGCCTCTCGATCATGAAGGCCGGAGGTCCCGTCGATCGCAGGATGTATCAGGTGATCTCCCACCTGACTCCGCACATGCAGCGCGCCATGCTCGTGAGGCAGAAACTGGAGCAGCAGAACACATTGGGGACAGCGTCGGCCCGGACGCTCGACGCCCTGCGAACCGCCGTCCTGCTGCTCGATGCCAACGGCCATATCACCCACTCCAATGAAAGCGCGCGGGAGCTTCTCGATGGCGCCGACGTGCTTCGCTCTGTTCGCGGCCGGCTCGTGACCTCAGACCTGAATGCCGATCGTGTGTTGCGGCAAGCGCTGGCGGGGACCGCTGTCGGTGACCGGGCGATGACGAGCGCGAGCATCTCGCTGCATCTGACGGCCCGCGACGGCTCGCATTATGTCGGGCATCTCCTGCCGCTGACCGCCGGGCGCCGGCAAATGTTCGGGGCCAGCTATGAGGCCTGCGCCGTCCTGTTCGTCAGCAAGGCAGCGATCGATACGATCGTCGCGCCCGACCTCATCCGCAAGCTGTTCAAGCTGACGCCGACCGAGCTGCGCGTGTTCCTCGCCATCGTCGAAATCGGTGGGGTTCCTGACGTGGCCAGAAGCATGGGCATCGCCGAAACGACCATCAAGACCCATCTCACCCGGATCTTCACCAAGACCGGCACCAAACGGCAGGCGGATCTGGTTCGGCTCATCGCGGCCTTTACACCGCCCATCAAGATCTGAAGCCGGCCCGTCGCGTCGGCCGCATGTTGGCCGGAAAAAATCTCTATATAACAGCCTGGGATGGAGCCGGATCGAGCATGATCGCCCGACTGCTGTTGCAGAACATGATTTTCACCGTCGCGATGGGTGCGTTGCTGTTCGCTTGCGCCGGGACCTTGCACTGGCCCTCGGCCTGGGTGTTCCTCGTCACCTCAGCCCTGCTCGGCCCGCTCTATGGCTGGTGGCTCTACCGGCTCGACCCGGCGCTGCTGGCGGAGCGCCTCCGTCCAGTCATCCAGAAGGATCAGCCGCCGGCCGACAAGGCCTTCGTCGCCGCCCTTATTGCGGCGATGCTGGCCTGGCTGGTCGTGATGGGGCTCGACCGGCGTTCGCTTTGGTCCGACATGCCGATGGCCTTGCAGGTCCTCGGTTTCGTGCTGTTCGTGCTCTGCATGCTGTTCACGATGTCAGTGTTCCGCGAGAACTCGTTCGCAGCGCCCGTGGTGAAGCTGCAAGCCGAGCGCGCACAGCGGGTGATCTCGACCGGTCCATACGCCCATGTGCGCCATCCCATGTACAGCGGCATGGTCCTGTTCTTCGTGGGCCTTCCGCTGCTGCTTGGCTCGTGGTGGGGACTTGCGATGGTGCCGCTCTTCCTCGCGCTGTTTGCGGTCCGCATCGGCATCGAGGAGCGCACGCTGCGCGAGGGCCTGCCGGGCTATGCCGACTATACGGCACGAGTGCGCTACCGTTTGCTGCCGGGCGTGTGGTGAGCACACCACACCTCTGCGCTCTGCACGGAAAAACGCTGCCCTCCTCCGATCGACTGACGTCGCCGGATGCGAACCTCGCTAGAGGAAACGCGCACCCACACAACGGGAGACGCGACAATGTTCTGCAAGCCGCCCTGTCCCGACGAGCACGACCTCGCGCCCGATGATTCAAGCGAGCGGCCTGATCATGCGCGATCGCTATTTACCGGAAGCCATCAGGTTTTCGGGCGCTTGATCGCGCCCGAAACGGCCGGTCCGGAACGGGGGCTGCCGCCAGCCTCCGTCCGGACCGGCTAATTGTCGAGCTCGCGGTAGCGGCGGAAGATGCCCTGCTCGTTGAAGGGAATGCGGCGTTCGCTTGCGAGATAGGCTTTGATGTTCGGCCGCATGGCGATGCGGTCGTGCAGGCCGACGAGGCCCGGAATATCCGTCTCGAACGTCTTCATGCGCTTCGGAAATGCGTAGCGCAGCCCGGCGACGATCTGGAACAGCGAGAGATCGACGTAAGTCAGCCGGCGCCCCGTAACGTAAGCGCCACCACTGCCGGCGAGCAGCTGCTCGAAATAGCCGAGATATTTCGGAACGCGCTCGTCCCAGAAGTCGGCGGTGCGCTTCTTCGCCGGCGCCTTCTGGTCCTCGTAGTACATCGACGGCCCGAGCGGATGATGGGTGTCGTGGATCTCGACCACGAGATCGGTGATGGTGAGCTGAAGCTGGTGCACCCAGAGCTGGCCTGCTTCCGTCTTCGGCGCGAGGCCGTGGCGGCTGCCGAGATAGAGCAGGATGTTCGCGGTCTGGCCGATGACGAGCTTGCCGGCTTTGAGGAACGGCGGCGCAAAGGGCGGCGTGCCGGCATCCGCGTCCATCATCTTCATCATCGCGCTGGTGCCGCGCGGTCCCCGCGCGACGTCGACGTAAGCGGCCCCCGCCTCCTCCAGCGCCAGCCGCACATATTCGCCGCGGCCCTGGATCTCGGGCCAGTAGTAGAGCTCGTATTTCATGGGAGGGTCCGTGAGCGTGGGGGCGATCGGACCAATGTAGCATGCGGCGGAAGGTTCCGTCAGGGTTGGACGGAACGGCGACGGCACCAGCACACTGTCATTGCGAGCGAAGCGATGCAATCCAGAGTCCTTCCGCGGAGACAGTGTGGATTGCTTCGTCGCTTCGCTCCTCGCAATGACGAGGCCTCAATTCGCCGCGAAGCAGTACAGCAGCCCGTCGCCGCCGGTGCTCTTCAGATCGGCCTGCGAGCAGCCGCCATCGGGACCGCGCGAGGGGTGAGAGCTGTTCCAGGACTTTGACGGCTCGTCGTCGCGCAGGCCCTTACGATCCGCATGGCCGACGACCGCCGTGCCTTGCGTGCTCGACGTCCAGTTCTTGCAGGTCTTGTCGTCGCCGGCCGCAAACGCCGTGCCGTCGGGTTGCGTTCCCGTGAGGATGTCGTGCCGGTTCGGCGTATCGCCAGCACCGTTGTTGACCTCGCCCTTCTCGCTGAGCGCCGTCTGCTTGGTGAGGTTGTTGGCCGGACCGTGCAGGTCGGCAACGTCCTTGGCGATGACCGTGCCCTTGGCATTCTGCCACGGTCCCTTGCCGATGCGATCGCGGGCGTTGACGGCCGGCTTGCCGTCGGCGGCCTGCGTCGAGAGATAGGCGCGCCAGGTCTTGGCACCGGCGCCGGCGGCCTGAGCGAGCCTCGCGCACTGCGCATCGGCTCCTTCCAGGCCGCCAAGATCGGCGCCCTTGCCCGGGCCGCTGGAGGTCACGAAGAATGTCATATCAGCTGACTGCGCGTGCACTGATGGCGCCGCGAGCAAGGCCAGCGCGAGCGCGAGCCCTGAAATCGTCACGGATCTCTCGATACGGATCATCTTGTCCTCCCAGGACTGTTTTTGGTTCGCCGCCTGATTTCAACCCGAGCCGCGCCCGCTTATTCCGATGCCGCGCTGCGAGACGCCCAAAAGAAAAGGGCGCCGTGCTGGAGCACGACGCCCTGGTTTCTCATCTCGTCCGCAATCAGTTGGTCTGCTGGATCGCTGACAATTCCCAGCCGCCGCCCGGACGACGGGCGAAGGTCCAGATTTCGGTCGCCTCGCCCGGCTGCTCGCTGCCGGCAACGATCGCGCCGGTGTTGCGGTCCAGCGTCTTGTCGGTCAGCGCGAAGCGCAGCGCCACCGTGGCGTACTCGGTCTCGCCTTCGCGCCAGGCTTCCGCGAGGTCGCCCTGGAGCAGCTTCACGTTGCTGACCTTGTTCACGGCGTTGCGCGCGCGGTTCTGGGCAAGGTCCTGCTCGAAATAGGAGACCATCTCGGGCGTCGCGAGCGTGTGCAGCTTGGCCACGTCCTCGTTCGACCAGGCGGTCTGGATCTCGCCGAGCAGGCGCTCGAACGCCTCATAGTCGTCAGGCTTGATCTCGAGCGGTGCGTTGTTGGCGCCGAAGCCGAAGCCGCCGAGACCACCTCCCAGTCCCCCGCCGAGGCCGCTGCGATAGTTCGTCTGGGGTCCCGGACCGGCACTTGCGTCAGCATTGGCGTAGGCCGCCTGCGGGCTGTGACGGCGCTGCCACCACGACATCGCCAGCCGCACCACGAACACCACGAGCACGATCTGGATGATCAGGCCGAGGATCGAGGACAGGCCGCCGAGGCCGCCGAACAGGCCGCCGCCGAACAGCATGCCGAGCAGGCCTGCGCCGAGGAAGCCGGCCGCAAGGCCGCCGAGGAAGCCGCCGCCGCGGCCGAACAGGCCGCCACGCGCCGGCGCGGCCGAATTCATCCCTGCGCCCGGCTGGGTGTAGGTGCGGTTGAACTGTGAGGTCGAGCCCGGCGCGGTCGTGGTCGACGGCGGCGCCGAATAGGTCCGCGAGCCGCGCGACCCCGACGACATGCCACCGCCGACGCGCGCGTCGGCAGACGAGATGGCGAGCGCGGTCGGCAGCGCAAGCGCCAGCACGACGGCGATCGTCTTGAAGAGACTGCGGGAGCGTTGCGAGAAATTCATGTGCGTTTCCCAAATCCCCGGCATGGGGACGTGGCCATAAGATGGGCAGACTTCCCGAAAAGTGAAGACGGTTTCGGAACCCGCAGCTGCGGCCCTCAGTCGCGGGGATGTGGCAAAAGCCCATATTTGGCGGTTGTTTGCCGGGGTGGCGCGGGGGAACCGTGGTCGCGGGTTACCATTGGCTTAACGGGGGCAATTCCGCTTTTGCCCGTGAGTGCGGACGAGCTCGCTCCTCCGTCATTGCGAGGAGCTCTCGCGACGAAGCAATCCAGAATCTTTCCACGGAGACAGTCTGGATTGCTTCGTCGCTTCGCTCCTCGCAATGACGGCAAGCGTTATGGCGCGCCCTCACCCCTGCTTCGTCATCGTCTCCTTCACCGCCGCCACGAGCTGGCTGAGGGTGAACGGCTTTGGCAGGAAATCGAACTGCTGGCCCTCGGGCAGGCTCTTCTCGAAGGCGTCCTCGGCGTAGCCGGAGACGAAGATGAATTTGATGTCGGGATTCTTCTCGCGCATGGCCTTGAGCAGCGTCGGGCCGTCCATCTCCGGCATCACGACGTCGGAGACGACGAGATCAATCGCGCCACTCTGCTCGTCCAGCACCTCCATGGCCTCGACGCCGTTCTCGGCCTCGACCACGGTGTAGCCGCGCGAGCGCAGGCCGCGGGCGTTGAGCGCACGCAGCCCCTCTTCGTCCTCGACGAGAAGGATGGTTCCCTGCCCGGTGAGATCGGTGCGCGGCTTTGCCTCCGCCGCCGCGGGCGCGGCCTCCTTCGCAGCGCCATTGGTGGCGCTGACGGCCGTTGCCGCCGGCTGCTCGACCTGCACCTCGGCCTCGGGATGATGGCGCGGCAGGAAGATGTGGAACGAGGTGCCCTGCCCCGGCTCCGAGTCCACATAAATGAAGCCGCCGGTCTGCTTGACGATGCCGTAGACGGTGGAGAGGCCAAGGCCGGTGCCTTTGCCCACCTCTTTCGTCGAGAAGAACGGCTCGAAAATCTTGTCGCGGATGTCGGCGGGAATGCCGGTGCCGGTGTCGGCGACCTCGATCCGCACATAGTCCGCAGCCGGCATGCCCTTGTAGGCGAGCTTGGCCGCTTCCTCCGCTGTGACGTTGGCGGTGCGGATGATCAACTTGCCGCCGTCGGGCATGGCGTCGCGCGCATTCACCGCGAGGTTGACGATGACCTGCTCGAACTGGGAGACGTCGACCTTGACCGGCCAGAGGTCGCGGCCGTGGATGGTCTCGTGCTTGACCTTCTCGCCGATCAGCCGGCGCAGCAGCATGGCAAGGTCGGAGAGCGCGTCGCCGAGATCGAGCACTTGCGGCCGCAGCGTCTGCCGCCGCGAGAACGCCAGCAGCTGCCGCACCAATGTGGCGGCCCGCGTCGCGTTCTGCTTGATCTGCATGATGTCCTGGAACGACGGATCGGTCGGCTTGTGCGCGTTCAGCAGGAAGTCGTTCGCCATCATGATGGCGGAGAGCACGTTGTTGAAGTCGTGCGCGATGCCGCCGGCGAGCTGCCCGACCGTCTCCATCTTCTGCGACTGGTTGATCTGGTTCTCCAGCGCACGCCGCTCGGTGGTCTCGAGCATGTGCACGATGGCCGCTTCCGCCTCGTTCTCGGCGGCGTCCACCGGCGTGACGAAGAACTGGCCCCAGCGCTCCTTGGTGCCTTCCAGCGCGACCTCGACCGGCGCGACGTCGGCCTGGCCGTCGGCGGCCTGGTTGATGGCCGCGATCAGAAGCTGGCGGTCGCGCGAATTGACCGCGCGGAAGATCGACTTGGAGGCGCTGTCGAGGCCGAGCGCCTGGCCGAGCTTGGCGTAGCGCGCGTTCGCCCGCACGACGTTGCCGGCGCGATCGACGGTGGCGATCGCCATCGGCGTGTGGTCGAAGAAGCGCATGAAGCGCACTTCGGCGGCCCGATCAGGATCGCTGCGCTCGTCGCGGGCGCGGCTGATGACGAGCGTGCGCGACGGCCCCGGCGCGCCGTCGGCGCCGAAGGCGAGCTTGTGGTAGAGCCGCACCGGCATGGTCTTGCCAGTGCGCATGCGCAGGTCGATGTCGAAGACCTCGGTCTTCACCTCGCCTGGAACCGCCACGATTGCGGTGAGCAGCGAGGCGCCGTCGCCGGAAACGATGTCGGTGAGCTTCAGGCCGCCGGAACCGATCTCGGCGAGGTCGTAGTCGAGCCAGTTCGCCAGCGTCGCGTTGACATAGGCGAGCTCGCCGGCCGGATTGACCGAGAAGAAGCCGCAAGGCGCGTGATCGAGATATTCGATCGCGTGCTGGAGCTCCTGGAACACGTCCTCCTGGCGCTCGCGGTCGCGGGTGATGTCGGCGATCGACCACACCGCGTATTTGGCCTCGCGCTTGCCGCCGCCGAGCGGGCGTACCCGCATCCGCAGCCAACGGCCCTGGCTGCCGTCGTGGCCGGAGATGCGCACCTCTTCCTGCTGCCGCTTGCCTTCGCGGGCAGCCTTCAGCAGGCGGAACACGGCCTCGGAAACGTCGGGGTTGCCGATGAAGACGCGCTCGACGGGCCGCACGTCCTGCGGGCCGGCGGCGCCCGTCAACGTCAGATAGGCCGCATTGGAATAGACCACGTGGCCGCGCGGATCGGTCACGGCGAGGCCATCGAAGGCATGATCGGAGATGCGGCCGATGATGGGATCGTCCAGACTACGGTCGGCGAAGCGGATGATGCCGGCGGCGAAGGCGAACAGGTTGAACAGGCCGACCATCGCCAGCACGGCGAGGATGCCGAGGATGTAGGGCTGCGCCTGCGCGCGCCCGAGCGTCATCAACCCGACGGCGACCGCGACGAGACCGGCGGCCACCAGCAGCACCAGCGCAATGCTGCCCGAGCGCGGCGACGGCTCGTGCGCCGCAACGGGCTCGCGTGTGAGGTCGTGGTCGGTCTCAGCAGTCATATCAAGCCGGCGCAGCCTGTCGGCAGAGAATCAACGCGCCATCGCGCGCACGGGGCCTTCCCTGCCTCAATCGGACCCGCAGGCGCAAGGGCAGCAGGGGCGAAAGGTACGCTGATTCCCAGATTACGGCCATTTCCGGTACTTTTCGGGTGTTTTATTCCCGTCCGGCGCCGAATCCGCGCTTCAGCCGCATGACGTAACCGATGACTTCGGCGACCGCATGGTAGTGCTCGGTCGGGATTTCCTGGTCGATATCGACGGTGGCGTAGAGCGCACGGGCCAGCGGCACGTTCTCGACGATCGGGATGTCGTGCTCGCGCGCGATCTCCCGGATCTTGAACGCGAGGTTGTCGACGCCCTTGGCGACGCAGATCGGCGCCGACATGCCGCGCTCGTAGGACAGCGCCACCGAATAGTGGGTCGGGTTGGTGATGATCACGGAGGCCTTGGGAACCGCCGCCATCATACGCTTCTTGGAGCGCTGCTGGCGCAATTGCCTGAGCTTGCCCTTGATGTGCGGGTCGCCTTCGGACTGCTTGAACTCTTCCTTGATCTCCTGGAGCGACATCTTCTGCCGCTGGAACCAGCTGCGATACTGGAAGAAATAGTCGCCGATCGCGATGATCGCGAGCGCCGCGACCACCGCGCCGAGCAGATGGATGGTCATGCTGGTGGTGGCGCCCAGCATGGCGGCCGGATCGAGCTTGACCATCGCCTCCATGCGATGCCGCTCCGGCCATAGGACTATGGTCATAACCGCGCCGAGCACGACGAGTTTGCCGAGGCCCTTGAGGAAGTTCGCCGCTGCCTGCTTGCCGAAGATGCGCTTCAAGCCCTCGGCGGGCGAAAGCTTGCTGAACTTCGGCTTGAGGGATTCGGCCGACCACACCAGACGGTGCTGGAGCATGTTGCCGGCAATCGCCGCCAGCACCAGCATCAAGAGCGGCACGCCGACCGCCGCGAGCACGGCGATCTCGATCTGCTGCATCAGCGCGAGCAGGTTCCCGCCGTCGGTCTTGATCATCCAGGAATTGGCGAGCAGATTGCGCATCGGCGTCACCAGCCCGCTGCCGACCGATCCCGAAAAGGTCGAGACCACAAGCGTGCCGCCCGCGATCATGAACCAGGTGTTGATCTCCTGGCTTTTCGCAACGTCGCCGCGTTCGAGCGCCTCCTCGAGGCGCTTTTGTGTCGGGTCTTCTGTTTTACTTTCGGGATCGTTGTCTTCCGCCATCGATCACCTATTTGAGCGGCATCATCTGGTGCATGACACCGATGAAGTAATCCAGATACGTGCCCATCATCGCGGTGAGCACCACGGCGAGCACCAGGAAGCCCGCGAAGATCGACAGCGGCACGCCGACGAAATAGACCTGCATCTGCGGCATCAGCCGCGCCAGCACACCGAGCCCGATGTTGAAGACGAGGCCGAACACCAGGAACGGCCCGGAGAGCTGCAAGCCCAGGCGGAACGCGGCGGCGAAGGCGCGCGTCGCCAGCGAAGCGACGTCACCGCTCGACATCGTCTCGCCCGGCGAGAAGATCGTGTAGCTGTCGTTCAGCGCCGCGATCACGAGGTGATGGCTGTCGGTGGCAAACAGCAGCGTAACGCCGAGCATGGTCAGGAAGTTGCCGACCAGAACGCCCTGCTGCCCCTGCGTCGGATCGACCGAGGTGACGAAGCCGAGCCCCATCTGCTGCGCAATCACGGAGCCGGCGACTTGAAGGGCCGACAGCGTCACGCGCGCGGTCGCGCCCAGCACGATGCCGATCACGATCTCATGCAGCATCAGCACCAGAAGGGGCGCCAGCGAACCCATGTCGACATGATAGGCATTGCGGTGCAACGGCAGGATGATCAGCGTGAGCAGCAGCGCGATCGACAATTTTATGCGCGTCGGGATGTTGGTCTCGCCGAGGCCTGGCAACAGCATCACCATCGCACCGACCCGGGCGAAGGCGAGCATGAAGGACGCGGCGAGCGCCGGCAGCAGCGAGACGTCGATGCGCATGACGGGCGCATTGTGCCTCAGCCGCCGATGATTCGCGACGAGATCCGCAGCATGTGGGCGTGGAGCGAGTCGGCCATGAATGGCAGCGCTAATAACATCGTGGCAAAGATGGCGAGGATCTTCGGCACGTAGATCAGCGTCTGCTCCTGGATCTGCGTCAGCGCCTGGAACAGCGACACGATGACGCCGACCACGAGGCCGACCAGCATCAGCGGCGACGACACGATCACGATGGTCCAGATCGCATCACGCGCGACGTCGAGGGTTTCGGGTCCGGTCATTTTGGATTTCTCACAGTGAGTTATTTTTCGTCATTCCGGGGCTCGCGCAGCGAGAGCCCGGAATCCATACTCCCGATCGTGGTTATGGATTCCGGGCTCGCGCTACGCGCGCCCCGGAATGACAACCGTCAGATCGGCATCTTCATGATGTCTTCATACGCGGCGATCACGCGGTCGCGGACCGAGACCAGCGTGGACACCGCAACGTCGGTGTCGGCGACCGCCGTCACCACGTCCATCACGTTGGCCTTGCCGGCGGCCATCGCCACCGTCTGCGCGTCGGACTTGCGGCCGGACTCCATGACGCTGCCGACCGCGTCTTTCAGCAGCGAAGCAAAGGACTGCCCGCTCGCTTCGCTGCCCTTGCCGGCGCCGCTGTTCTCCAGCACGCGGGCGAGGTTGGCGTAGGCATTGGCGGCGATTGTCGGTGATGCCATGGCTCAAATGTCCTGTTCAGCTCTTGAGGATGTCGAGCGTGCGCTGGATCATCCGGCGCGTCGCACTGATGATGTTGAGATTGGCCTCGTAGGACCGCTGCGCATCGCGCATGTCGGTCATCTCGACCACCGAGTTCACGTTGGGATATTTGACGTTGCCGGTGGCATCCGCCGCCGGATTGTTCGGCTCATACTTGACGCGGAAGTTGGACTGGTCGGGCTTGATCTTGCCGAGGGTGACGACCTGGGCGTCGAGCGTCCGATCGAGCGCGGAGGAGAAGGTCGGCACCTTGCGCCGGTAGGGATCGCCGCCTGCACTCTGCGAGGTCGAGTCCGCGTTCGCGATGTTTTCCGAGATCACCCGCATGCGCCCGGCCTGCGCCCGCAGGCCGGAGGTCGCGATCGCCATCGAGCGGGCAAAGTCGCTGCTGTCATTCGCCATGATCTACCCCAGCCTAACCCTTGCCGATCGCGGTCTTGAGCAGATGCAGGCTCTTCGAATAGAGCGAGGTCGCCGCCGCGTAATCCATCTGGTTGCTGGCGGCCTTCATCATCTCCTCTTCGAGATTGACGGCATTGCCCGCGGGACGGGTCTCGAAGCCCGCATTCTTGTTTTGGTCGAAGCTGGAGGCCGCGCCCGACGGCGTCATGTGCGAGGCGCTGGTCACGGTCATCGCCAGCGGGCCCATCGAGCCGGTCACCGCGCCGGATTTGTCGAGCTTCGGCTCGACCAGGTCACGCGGCCGGAATTTGGGGGTGTCGGAGTTGGAGACGTTCTCGGACAGGACGCGCTGGCGCTCCTGATGCCACTGCATCTTGGTGCGAAGCGCCGACAGCACCGGGAGGTCGTTGATGGACATCGTTGCGGCTCCTTCCGCCGTCGGACCTGTGTCCGAAGCTAGGCAGAATTTGCCGCCTGTATGGTTAACAGGTGGTTAAGGATGCCGGGAACGCATGACGCTCGCTTGTCCTTGCCGGGACACAAATTTGGCGCCCCGTGATTCTACGTTCCCAAAAGTGGCATTAACCCAACCGCTTGGCGGGCGTGCACAGGCCAAGAAGTCGTTTTGGATCGGGCGATTCATAGGTTAATAAGACTTGGGGACGGCAAAACTTGCCGTAGGACGTTAAGAGATCGCAGTTTTGGGGCATCGTACGCCGGTGGTTGGCGCATCTGACCATGGGCGCAAGAAAAGCGCCATTTGTCGGGGACAAGTATGCAAGGCAGCCCTATCACCTTCATCCTCGCGTTCATCGTCGTTCTGGCGTTGATCGGCGTCGCTGCTTGGCTGGTGCGCCGATTCGCCGGTAACCGGCTCGGCGCCAACACCCAGCGCGGCAGGATGCCCCGGCTCGCCGTGATCGATGCTGCCGCGGTCGACGGCCGGCGCCGCCTGGTGCTGGTCCGGCGCGACAATGTCGAGCATCTCCTGATGATCGGCGGCCCGACCGACATCGTCGTCGAGCCCAACATCGTTCGTGCCGCCCCGGGCCGCGACCAGCTCCCGCAGCGTTCCAACGCCGCCGAACCGCCGCGCCTCGCCCCGATGCCGGATGCCGGCGGCTGGGCCGATGAGGCTCCGCGGCCCGAACTGCTCGATCATCCCGAGCCGCAAATGCCCGAGCCGCCGCCGCGGCCCGCGCGCCCGTCCTTCGCCGACGAAGTGCGCCGGCCCGCGCCCGCTTTGGCCGAGCGCCGCAGCGAGCCGTCGTTGCCCGGCTTTCCGCCGGAGCCGATCGCGCCGCGCCCCGAGCGCGAGTCGCGTCCCGAGCCGCTCCCGCCACGCATTGCCCGCAATGAGCCGCCGCTGATGCCGCGTCCGCCGCGCCAGGGCGAGCCCGTAAAGGTGCCGCCGGTGCGCGCCGAGCGCCCGGCCGCACCGCCGCCGCCCGTGCCGCAGGCGCCGCCCGTTCTGCCGCCGGCCCCCGCTGCTGCGCCCTCGAGCGCCGAGCAGAATCTCGCCGAGATGGCGCAGCGTCTTGAAGCTGCGCTGCGCCGCCCGGCCGGCGAGACGGCCGCGCCTCCGGTTGCGCCCGAGCCGCCCGCGGCGGCGCCGCGCGCAGCCCGCATAGAGCCGCCGGCGCCATCGGCACCGCCGCCAAAGCCGGCCGCGGAGAAGACCAGCTTTGAGAATCTCGAAGACGAGATGGCCTCCCTGCTCGGCCGTCCGAAGCCGTCTTCGTGAGGCTGCCGGCCCTCCCGCGTAGAGTTGTTTTTCTTTCTGTCCTGATCGGCGCGGCTTCGCTCGCGATGCCTGCCCATGCGCAGGACATCAGCATCAATCTCGGCGGCCAGGGCGGCGGCGTCACCGAACGCGCGATCCAGCTGATCGCGCTGCTCACGGTGCTGTCGATCGCGCCGTCGATCCTGATCATGATGACGTCGTTCACGCGCATCGTGGTGGTGCTGTCGCTGCTGCGCACCGCGATGGGCACGGCGACCGCGCCGCCGAACTCCGTGATCATTGCGCTGGCGATGTTCCTCACCTTCTTCGTGATGGGGCCGGTGCTGCAGAAATCCTACGACGAGGGCATCCGCCCGCTCGTCGCCAACCAGGTCAGCGTCGAGGACGCGCTTCAGCGCGCCTCCGTCCCCTTGCGCGGCTTCATGCAGAAGAACGTGCGCGAGAAGGACCTCAAGCTGTTCCTGGATCTCTCCGGCGAACCGCCGCCTGCCACCCCGGACGAGCTCGCACTTCGCATCCTCATCCCCGCCTTCATGATCTCCGAGCTGAAACGCGCCTTCGAGATTGGCTTCCTGCTGTTTCTCCCGTTCCTGATCATCGACCTCGTCGTCGCTTCGGTGCTGATGTCGATGGGCATGATGATGCTGCCGCCGGCGACGATCTCGCTGCCGTTCAAGCTGATCTTCTTCGTGCTGGTCGACGGCTGGTCGCTGGTCGCGGGAAGCCTTGTGCAGAGTTACGGGGGATAGTGGGAGATCTGCTGAGCCAACAGCGACGCGTCCTCTCAGATTCAGTAATTGTCGCTGTCCTCTCCCCGTCATTGCGAGGAGCTCTTGCGACGAAGCAATCCAGAGTCTTTGCGCGGAGACAGACTGGATTGCTTCGCTGCGCTCGCAATGACGGAGAGGCAGCGCCCCGGGCCGCGCTTCGCGCGAGGCGCTATGACAGCCGTTCCCTACCCCTTCACATCATACTGCTTGCTGAGGTGATCGCCGATCTGCACCAGCATGGCGACGCTTTCGGGGAAGCCCGGCCGGTCTCGTGTGGCCTGGTCGGCGTCGACGCGGAACTCCCAGCTGTCGCCGTCGCGGACGATGGAGATGGCGAGGTCGTCCGGGCCATCGGCATGGGCCTTCAGCTCGGCCCGCGCCATGGCGATGAGTTCGGCTTCGGTCTTGGCAGGCTTGCTCATTTCGACGCTCTCCCGGCATGAAGGGGTACAGGTTGCCGCCTTGCGCGGCACCTGTCGAGAGGCCGAGACGTAGCAGGGTTCCTACCGCGTCATCTTGATCTGCCGCACGACCGGGATCGTGGGCAGCGAGCCGGTGTGGTCGGTCTCGTCATGGGCCTGCGGCGCGGCCGGCGCGCGGGCGGTGGCGTCCGGGAAGCGCTGCTTCATCTCGCGCAGGAAACCGTCGAGCGTGTCGACGCTGGCAGCTAACTTGGCGATCTCGGCGAATTCGGCACTGGAGGCCGCGGCCGGCTTGCTGGCGATGTCGAAAGCGACGCGGTCGGCGCTCTCGCTCATCAGCGGTGCGTATTTCTCGCGGAAGCGCGACAGGCCGATGGAATCGTCGGCAAGCGCATAACCGACGGCGGCGCGAATGATGTCGCTCTTCTCCACCGCATTGAGCGGCTTGAAGTCGCGGAAGCGGTCGCCGTAATAGAGCTCGATCTGCTCGGCAGACTCGCGCCAGCGCCGCGCCGCCCAGAAGATGTCGGAGCGCAGGCGCAGCACCTCGCGCCCGGAGACGTTGGAGACGATGTCGAGCGCGAGATCGTGGCGGCCGACGTCGCTCTGCGCCCGCGCTTCCAACAGTAGCCGCTGCTGCCGCAGCTCGCCGGAAAGATCGCTGATGCGGCTCGCGCGCAGCGCCGTGATCGCCATGTCGGGCTTGCGGTTGGCGAGATAGATCATGGAGAGGCGCGCGGCGACCTGCGCACGCGCGGCCCCCTCGAGGCGGTGGTCGACCTGATATTGCAGCAGCTCGGCAGCCTGATCGAGCAGGTCGATCGAGGCGAGACGGTCGGCGAGCCGGCGGATCAGTTCGTCGCCGCGACGGCCGATCGGCGTCAGCTCGCGGAACTCGTAGAACATCCCGAGCGCCTCGACCGGCGGCAGCTCGTCGCCTTTGGGTCCCAGGAATATCTGCGTGAACAGGTCGGAGGCGAGGTCCTGCGCCTGCCGCGAGGCTTCCGCATTCGGCTGGAGCTTCGTTGCGGTACGCGCCGCGGCGAGCGCGTCCCGATAGCGCCCGTTCTCGGCATACATCTTCGACAGCATCTGGAGCGTCTTGACCTCGATCGAGTCACCGCGCCAGGTCATCGACAGCGTCTCGAGATCGCGCAGCGCGTCTTCCTTGCTGATCTCGTCGCGCTTCCGGCGCAGCGCCACTTCCAGCTGCTTGGCCTCGGCCGCCCCCTGGCGGTCGTTCGAGGCCACCGCGAATTTGTAGTCGTCGAGCGCGTCCTTGTCGTGGCCGAGCGCCTCGGCGAGCCGGCCCCGCAACACGGCAAAGCCGGGCGCCGCCTCGGGCGGCACACCGACCACCTCGATCTCGCCGCGGCGTTTGGAGGCGCCGGCATAGTCCTTCACTTCGAGCGCGGCGCGCATCGCGTCCATCGTCACGATGCGCTGGATGTCGAGCGGCAGCGAGGCGATGGCGAACTCGACGTTCTTGAATTTCTCGCGGGCGTCCGCCCATTTGCCCTGGCGCGCATAGGCGAGCGCTTTCCAGAGCTGGGAATCGTGGCTGTTGCCGATCACGGGATTGGCGAGGTCCTTCAGACCCTGCGCCGGCCGGCCGATCAGGATGCTCGCGATCGCATGCATGATCAGCGCGCTGCTCTCCTCCTTGTTGAGGGGATCGCTCAGCATCATGTCGGTCACGGACTTGGCTTCGTGGTACATGGCGCGCGACATGTAGAACTGCGCGAGGTCGAGTCGCGGCAGCGAACGCTGCGCCGGCTCGACCGCCGAGATCGCCGTGACCAGATCGCTCTGGCGCGTCCAGAAATTCTCCGACTGGCCCTTGCGCCAACCCTCGGGGCTGAAGATCGGGCGCACCGCGGTCGGCGCCCGCTCGGCCGAGATGTCGACGGGCGACAGCGTCAATCCGCCCTTCTTGCCGAGGATGACCTTGTCGGACCCGACCTCGACGCCGACCTCGTCGGAGTTCGGACGGATCGCGATGCCGTGCGCGGATTCCAGCAGCGACAGATCGACGAGGTCCTGCCGCTTGATGAAGCCGCGCACCGGCCGCTGCGCGGTGACGACATACAGCGTGTCGCCGGCGTCGGGATCGGTCAGCTTGTGCAGAAGGCCCGGATTGGCGAAGGGAATCGCGATGTTGGCGAGCGCGGGATCGGTGATGTTGCGCGACATCAACAGTGGCAACGGCGTCGCCTGGATCTTGTCGGCGAGTGTGAGCAGCCAGTTGGTCTCCTTGCCGACTTCCTCGCTGGTCAGCGAGTAGACCAGCGGCCGAGTGAGACGGATGCGGACCGCCTGCCCCTTGTCGAGCGGCACGCGGCCGACCTCGCCGATCATCGCGCCGCCCCTGGTGCGGATCGCCTCGACATCGATCGGCTTCGGCGTGTCGAACACCAGCCAGACCGTGTCGCCACGACGGAACGCCGCCGCAGCCGTTGCGACCTGAATCGGGAACGTCACGCGCAGGCCGTCGCTGTCGCGGCGCGCATCGACGCTGGCAATCGCCGGCTGCGGGGGCGCCTCGGCAGGTACAGCCTTCACGGATTCCTTGGCCGGCTCCTTCGCGACCTCCTTGGGCGCTTCGATAACCTCCGCCTTTGCGGGCGCGGCTGGAGCTTCGGCGACGGGTGGCGTGGGCTTCGGAGCCTCCTTCACGATCTCCTTGACGGTCTCCTTGGGCGCTTCCGCAGCGTGCGCTGCCTCAGCCGCGGGAGCCGGCACCGGCTTCGGCGCTTCGACGGGCGGCATCGCGGCGGGCGCTTCCGGCTTCACCTCGGGCTTCACCTCGATCTTGGCTTCTCGCGCGATCGTCTCCGAAGTCGGCGGCGTGATCTCGCGATGGGCGTCCTTCTTCTCGGCCACAGGCTTTTCAGGCGCAGGCGCAGGTCCATGGCCTTGGGCCGCGGGCTTGGCCTGCGCGATCACGGACTCGGCCGTCGCCGCGGTCTTGCCCTTCTCCGGCTGGAACGAGATGTCGACGACGTAATTCTTGTCGTCGCGGAAGGAGTGCACGTCGGAATCGCCGATCAGCGCGATCTCGACATTGGTCTGGTCGATATCGGCCTTCTGCTTGATCGAGGCGACGTTCGGCGGCGCCGCGACGACGGCATCCGCGAGATCGAAATTCAGGTTGGCGTTGAAGGCGAGCGTGAGCTTCTGCTCGTTGAGCACGGAGGAGACACCGACGCCGTCGGGCATCTCGAACACGAAGCGGACGAAGGTCGGCTGCACCGAGGCGCGCACGCGGATCTGCGGACGCTTCTTGCTCTCGGCCGCGGCCCGCTGCGCACGCAGCGCGCGTTCGGCCACGCGCGCGCGCTCGGCGAGCTCCTTGACCACGTCCATCGGCAGGCTCGGCGGCGGTTCCTTCCAGCCCTCCGGCAGGAGGTCGATGAAGGTGCGCTCGCCGGCATTCATGGTGTTGACGGTGACGCGCCGCGCCAGCGACAGGCGGATGGCGCCGCCATCAGGATCGCGCCGGGCGGAATTGACGTAATCAGGCGCGCCTTCCGGCACGCGGTCGACGGGAACGTCGACCGGCCGGTCGAAGCGGACGATGAGGATGGAGCCCGCGGTCGTCACCTCGGAGGGAACGTCCTCGCCGAGCTTGATCACGAGACGGGCAAAGCCGCCGCCGGCCGAGAAGGTCGCCTCGCCGCGGATCGGATCGGCGGCCCGGGCCGAGCCACCGAAACCGACCATCAGGCAGGCCGCCAGCAGAGGCGCCTTGCGGACATGACGCGACAGCCCCTGCGCCAGAGCGCGGGCTCGCGACAACAATCCAGCCTCTCGCGCCATTGGCGGCATGTCTTCCGGCTTCGACGATCCACGCCGGCGCTAGGGCCGGCCCCTGCCTTCGAATGTAGGTTTTGCCAATTAAGGACTTCTTAAGTATGAGCCCTCAATTCGGCTTTTGCGTCGGCTTGCCCTCGATCTTGGGCAGGTCGCCGGCCGAGGCGGAGAGATCGCCGCTGCCATTGGCTCTTCGGGCCATCTCGACCGTCAGCCGCTCGGCGGCTTCCGGCGACATCAATCCGAGGATGTCCGACATCTTGCGCGGCGCGATGGCCGAGGCGATCTCGATCAATACGCCCATCTCCAGCCGGTCGAACACCCGCGCGGCATCCTTGGGCTTCATGCCCTCATACATGGTCACGAGACCCTTCATGCGCTGGGCTTCGGCGGCCTTCTGCTCGGCCTGCGTGGCGGAGATGCGGGTCTCCACCGCCTTCATCTCCTCGACCTTGTTCTCGATGCGCTTCTCGGCCGACTTGAGCAGGCTCTCGCGGATGTCGATCTCGCGCTGGCGGGCCTCGATCTCCTGGCGGCGCGCCTGCAGGCGCTCGAGGATCGCGCGCTCGGAGGCCGAGACCTGCGGCTGGGCTTCCTCCACCTTGACCACGGTGCCTTCGGGCTTGGTCTCGGGCGCGGCGGGCTTGGGCGCCTCCTTCGGCGCGCCATGGGTCGAGCCGGTGATGTCGGGGTCCTCGCGGCCGGTCGGGAAGTTCAGATTCTCCTGCGCCCAGGATTTCTTGGTCGGGTTCGGCTGGTAGTCGAACACATAGCCGCCGTTGATCGCCAGGCCCGCCACCTTCAGCGTGGCGAGACCTGCGACGGCAACCAGGACGACCGGAATGACGCGGATGTTACGAAAGGACTTCATACCCTGACTTCATGCGGCAAGGCCGTTGGATCGGCGGCGCTCGGAGAAGGCTTCGGCCGCGGCCGCCACCGCCTTCGCCGAGGCGGGCCTGGCTGCGGGCGCTGCGGCCGTTTCCGGAGTGGTGGCGGGGCGCGCAGCGATCGCGATCTTGGACAGGCGCCGCACCACGTTGTCGGCCTCGCCGAGTTGCTTGTAGAGCTGGTCGGACATTTGCGTCGCCGCGGCGAGCTGGCTGCCGAGGTTCTCGTTGACGTCGCGCACGGCGAGCTTCAGCCCGCCGATCGCGCGCTCGGCGATCTCGGTCGCGGTGATCAGCTCGGCGATGACCGCCTTCAGCGAATGCTCGTCGGCCTTCAGGCGCGTCAGGCGCTTGTTGAGCAGGATGCAGTAGCCGATCGTGAGCATCAGCAGGATCGCCACCAGCGTCTCGATCGCCATTCCCAGGGAGTGGTTCATGGGGCCTCCATCATCTTGTTCTGCTCGTCCACCTTCTCGAACATCGCAAGTGTCGTACTTGGCTTGCGCAAGGGTTTCGTCACGCGGATCGCGACGCGGTCGCCGACCCGGCCCATCCGCCCCTCGGTCAGGGTGACGTCGCCGCAGCGCACGGTCACGTTGGCATCGGCCCGCATGTCCAGCGGCAGGGTGTCGCCGACTTTGAGCCGCATCAGCTGCTTGAGCGGAATGTCGGCCTCGTAGAGCACGGCATCGACGGCGATCTCGGCCTGCACGATCTCGGTGGCGAAATGGCCCTCCCAGATCGGGTCGCGGCCGAACTTTTCGCCCATGAACATCTGGAGCAGCACGCCCCTGATGGGTTCGATGGTGGCGTAAGGCAGCAGCAGCTCGATATTGCCGCCGCGGTCTTCCATGTCGATGCGCAGGCGCACCAGGATCGCGGCGTTGGCGGGACGGCTGATCGCGGCAAAGCGCGGATTGGTCTCGAGCCGGTCGATCGTGAAGGTCACCGGCGACAGCGGCCGAAACGCCTGCTCGGCATCGGCCAGCACCACCTCGACCAGCCGCTTGACGAGTTCGGTCTCGATCGTGGTGTAGGGCCGGCCCTCGATGCGGAGCTGGCTGGTGCCGCGGCGGCCACCGAGCAGCACGTCGATCATCGAGTAGATCAGGTTGGAATCGACCGTCGCCATGCCGAAGTTTTCCCACTCCTCGGCCTTGAACACCGAGAGCACGGCCGGCAGCGGTATCGAGTTCATGTAGTCGCCGAAGCGCACCGAGGTGATGCGGTCGAGCGAGACTTCGACGTTGTCGGAGGTGAAATTGCGCAAGGACGTCGTCAACAGCCGCACCAGGCGGTCGAAGACGATTTCGAGCATCGGCAGACGCTCGTAGGAGACCATCGCCGAATCGATGATCGCGCGGATGCCGGAATGGTCGTCGAGTGTGACGTCGCCGACGGTGAAGCCGAGGAGATTGTCGATCTCCTCCTGCGACAGCACCCGCTCGCCGGAGTTCTTGCCGGTGCCGAGATCGCGGCTGCCGTCCTCGACCATGGCCGCCCATTGCAGGGCCATGGTCTCCGATAGCTCGTTTTCAGCAGCAGCCTTCGCGGCTTCCGCGGGATCCTCGGAATCGAGCGACGCCTCCCATTGGGCGGCAATCGCATCCTGGTCCATCTGCTCGTTGCCGGCCATGGCGCTAGCCCATTACCCTCACTGGACCACGACTTCCTTGAACAGCACCGCGCTGACCTGGATCGGCGCGACCGCCGCGTTGACGCGCTTGGTCAGCTCTTCCTTGAGGCGGAAGATGCCGGCGGAGCCGTTGAGGTCGGAGGGGCGCAGTTCGCGCACATAGGTCTGGAAGATGTCGGTGACGCGCGGCATCGTCGGCTTGATCGCCTCGATCTGCTTCTCTTCCTTCAGCTCCAGCACGATCTTGAGCCGCAGATATTGCACGCGCTCGCCCGGCGCGCCGGCAAGGTTGACCATCATATCGGGGACGTCGACGAACGCCGGGGGCTTGGGCGGCGGCGCCGCCTCGGCGTGATGCTCGTCCTCGCCATGGCGGAAGAAGAAGAACCAGGTCGCGGCTCCACCGCCGAGGACGGCGAGCAGGCCGACGGCCATGATGATGAGCTTCAGCTTGTTCTTCGGCGGAGCGGCTTCTGCGCCCTCAGTGGCTGCGCCGCCTTCCGCTTCATTCTCTGCCATGGTCGCCCGGCTCATCTCTCAAAGGAATCGAAAGAGCGAAGTCTCCTGGCAGACAGTGACGCGATACAAATGCCCCAGCGCAATGCGCTCCTCTTACGCGCAAACGCTACGGTAATAATGGTTAACGGAACCTTTCGATTGGCCCTCTGCTAGGAAAAATCTGCCGGGCAAACATGGCTAAAAGAACCTTTCTGCCGGCCGCCGGCGCCCTCGAAAAATCGACAATCCATTGAAATTTAATATCTTTTCAGGTTGGCACGGCTTTCGCTGAGAGAGTGGCGAGACCGAAGGTTTGGGAGAACCCGACAGTCTCGTTCACGGGTCCGCCAAGGCGCTTGGGAGAGCGAGGTGGCAGGCCCACTCAGGGGAGATTTCCGATGCAGAACGCGCTTCTGATCGGCCTGTCGCGGCAGATGACGTTGGAACGGCAGATGGATGTCATCGCCAACAACGTCGCCAATGCCAACACCAACGGCTTCAAGGCCGACCATTCGCTGTTCGAGGAGTACCTCAACTCGAACGCGCGCGAGGACAATTTCATCGGCTCCGACCGCCGCGTCTCCTATGTGCAGGACCGCGGCACCTTCCGCGACGTCGGCCAGGGGGCGATGGAGGAGACCAAGAACCCGCTCGACGTGGCGATCTCCGGCAACGCGTTCTTCGCGGTGCAAGCCAACGGCGCCGAGCGCTACACCCGCGACGGCAAATTCACGCTCAGCAGCACCGGCCAGCTCGTCACCTCCGACGGCAACCTCGTGCTCGGCACCGGCGGCCCGATCACGTTCCAGCCGACCGACCACGACATCAACATCGCGCCCGACGGCACCATCACCGTGCTCGAGGGCACCGCCAAGACCGACTCGATCCGCGGCAAGATCCGCATGGTGTCGTTCGACGATCCGGCCAAGCTGACCAAGCTCGGCGCCAACCTCTACGACGCCGGCTCCGCGACCCAGCAGGCCGACACCAAGTCCACCGCGCAGCAGGGCTACATCGAGAAGTCGAACGTGAATGCGGTCGGCGAGATGAGCCGCATGGTCGAGGTCATGCGCAGCTACACCGCCATCGCCAACCTGCTGCAGCAGCAAAGCGACCTCCACAAATCGGCGATCGAGAAGCTCGCCGACGTTCCGGCCTGATTAGGAGAGAACTGACATGCAGGCGCTTCACACCGCAGCGACCGGAATGGCGGCACAGGAACTCAACGTTCAGGTGATCTCCAACAACATCGCCAACCTCCGCACCACCGGCTTCAAGAAGCAGACCGCGGCGTTCCAGGACCTGATCTACGAGCACGTCCGCCGCGTCGGCGCGCAGGCCTCCGACCAGGGCACCATCGTGCCTGTCGGCGTCGACATTGGCGGCGGCGTCAAGACCGTCGGCACGCCGCGCAGCATGACGCAAGGAACGCTGTCGCAGACCGGCAACGATCTCGACCTCGCGGTCTCGGGCGATGGCTTCTTCAAGATCCTGATGCCCGACGGCACCTACCAGTACACCCGCGACGGCACCTTCCAGATGGACAATCAGGGCCGCGTCGTCACCGCGCAGGGCAACCCGGTGCAGCCGACGATCACGATCCCGCAAAATGCCTCGGGCCTCGCCGTCAACGAGCAGGGCCAGGTCTCGGTGACGCTGCCGGGCTCGTCAACCTCGACCGTGCTCGGCCAGATCGGCCTCACCCGGTTCATCAACAAGGCCGGCCTTCAGCCGGTCGGCAGCAATCAGTTCACCGAGACGCCCTCCTCCGGTCCGCCGCAGGACGGCACCGCGAACGCCGAGGGTTACGGCAAGATCACGCAAGGCAGCCTGGAGCAGGCCAATGTCGACGTCGTCTCGGAGATGAGCGACCTGATTGCCGCGCAGCGCGCCTACGAGATGAACGCCAAGGTCATCAGCGCCGCCGACCAGATGATGCAATCGACCACGGCGCTGTTCCGCTGAGGTGATGACGATGATCCGCACCACACTCGCCACGATCTCCGCCCTGCTGGTGCTGGCCCTGCCGGCGCAAGCCGCCGACGACGTCATTGCCGCGCCGACGCTGCGCGCCAGCGTCACCGTGACCTCGGACGTGGTGCGGGTCGGCGACCTCATCGACAATGCCGGCTCGGCCGCGCTGACCCCGGTCTACCGCTCGCCCGATCTCGGCACCACCGGTGCGCTGCCGGTCGCCCAGGTGCTGAGCGTGCTCCGCGCCAAGCAGGTGATCGGCGTGATGACCGGCGACATCAAGGAGGTCCAGGTCACCCGCCTCGCCCGCACGCTCGCGAGCAAGGATCTCGAGACCGCGGTCGCCTCCGCGCTCGAGCGCCGCTTCGGCCTTGGGGATGCCGCCAACATCGCGGTCACCTTCGACCGCGGCGTCTCCGACATGCGGCTGGATGCCTCGAGCACCGGCGCGCTCCAGCCGGTGGCGACGCGCTACGACGCTCGCAGCGGCCGTTTCGACATCGCCTTCGAAGTCAGCAACGACAGCAATTCCACGCCGACCAAGCTGCGCTTCACCGGCACCGCGATCGAGACGGTGGAAGTGGCCGTGCTGACGCGCGACATCGATCGCGCCGACCTGCTCAAATCCTCCGACATCTCGCTGGAACGCCGGCCCAAGGCGGAAGTCACCGGCGAGCCTGCCTCGCGCGAACGCACCATCGGCATGCAGCTGCGCCGGCCGATGCGCGCGGGCACGCCGATCCGCGTCGCCGACATCGTCAAGCCCGACTTCGTGCAGCGCGACCAGAGCGTCACCGTCATCTACCAGGTCCCCGGGATCTATCTCACCACCCGCGGCAAGGCGATCGAGAGCGGCGCCGAGGGCGACATCGTCAGCGTCCTCAACCTCCAGACCAAGCGCACCCTGACCGGAATCGTCACCGGCCGCGGCCAGGTGACGGTCCAGGGTGCCAGCCAGTCCGCGCCGATGGCGCCTGCGGTCGAGCAGACCTCCTCGCTGAAGCGGGACGAAGCGCCCGCACCCGTCGACACTGCAGCTCTGGTCCGGAACCTGGTCCAGGCCCCCGCATCGCAGGCTCAGATCGCACAAGCCCAGATCCCGCAAACTCGCGTCTCGCAAGCTCCAGCCAAGTCAGAGTAAGTCATGTCCTCGTTCAGTTCGGCTTCCCGTCTTCGTCGCATCGCGATCTCCGCCCTGCTGCTGGCAGCCAGCGCGCTGGGCGGCTGCTCTTCGATCGACCGCCTGTCGCAGATCGGCGAGCAGCCGAAATTGTCCGCGATCGACAATCCGACGACGCAGCCCGGCTACAAGCCGGTGCAGATGCCGATGCCGAAGCCGGAAGTCGCCTCCTACAATCCGAACTCGCTGTGGCGCAACGGCAGCCGCGCCTTCTTCAAGGACCAGCGCGCCCACCAGATCGGCGACCTGCTCACCGTGACCGTGAACATCACCGACAAGGCCAACATTGCCAACGAGACCCAGCGCAGCCGCACCAACTCGGAAAATTCGGGCATCAGCGACTTCATCGGCGCGCAGACCATCACGCAGGCGCACAAGATCCTGCCGGGCCGCATCCTCACCGCCGACTCCACCGCCTCCAGCGACGGCAAAGGCTCGGTCAACCGCACGGAAGCCCTGCAGACCAACGTCGCCGCGGTGGTCACCCAGGTGCTGCCGAACGGCAACCTCGTGGTGGAAGGCAAGCAGGAGATCCGCGTCAACTACGAGATCCGCGAGCTCGTGGTCGCAGGCATCGTCCGCCCCGAAGACATCCAGAGCGACAACACCATCGACTCCACGAAGATCGCACAAGCCCGCATCGCCTATGGCGGCCGCGGCCAGATCACGGACGTGCAGCAGCCGCGCTACGGCCAGCAAGTCATGGACGTGCTGCTGCCCTTCTAATCTCTCCCGAGCTCCCACATCGTGTTCGCGAACCTAGGCGCGAACGACGGTGTACTACGCGGCCCTCGCTAGCTCCCCTGGCGAGGGCCGCATGTGTTTTTGGCGAGCGGCTGTATCAGCGCATCAGGTCCGCGCAATTGTAGCGACGCCGCAGGCCCCGCACTCCGTCATTGCGAGCGCAGCGAAGCAATCCAGACTGCCGCCGCGGAAGGACTCTGGATTGCTTCGTCGCTTCGCTCCTCGCAATGAGGACGCGGAGAGCTCACGTAAACTCCGCCTCCACCACGCCCAGCCCATCCAGCTCCATCCGCACCTTGTCGCCGGCTTTCAGCCACAGCGTCTTCACGAGGCTTCCGGTCAGAACGAGCTGCCCCGCATGCAAACCCTTGCCTTCCGCGGCGAGATGGTTGGCGAGCCAGGCGAGCGCGTTGTGGGGATGGCCGAGCACGTCGGCGCCGGTGCCGTGGCTGACCTCTTCGCCGTTGACGATGGCGCGGCCCTTGACCGCTTTCAAGTCCGGCACCGACGAGCGCGGCACCGCCTCGCCGAGCACGCAGCCGGCGGCGAAGAAGTCGTCGGCGATCAGCGTTGGCGCGCCCATCGTTTCCCACTTCACATAGCGGTCGTCGACGATCTCGATCGCGGGTTGATAGGCCTCGACCGCCTCGCCGACCCATTCGGCCGTGAACGGCGCCTCGCCGGCGGCGAGGTCGCGCTGCAGCCGCACCGCGATCTCGCATTCGACGCCGACGCGGACATAATCTTTGGCGGCGAGCTTCGCGCCGCTGTCATGCACACCCTTCTCGAACACGCCGCCGCCGCAAGGGTGCGGGATGCCGATATAGTCCTGCATCACCTGGCTGGTGCAGCCGATCTTGTAGCCGACCAGCGGCCCGACATGCGGCAGCAGCAGATCGTGCAGCGCCCGCTGGACCCGGTAGCCCTCGGCCTCGTCGGCTGGAGGACGCTCCAGCGCCGCGAGCGGCGCATGGTTGCGGCGCGCCAGCGCGATCGCCTTTGCGCCTGCGAGAATCTTGTCCATCGGCGCCGTCTCCCACGCTACCCAATCGAGGACGGCACTTCAGCATCCCCGCCGTGGCGTGACAAGCGTGCCCGGGCGACCTCAACCCTTGACCAGGTCGAGCCGGATCAGGCTTTCGGCTGTGGCGAGGATCGCCTCGTCGTTCGAGCGGGGCTGCCAGCCCAGCACCGACCTCGCCTTGGCGCTGGTGGAATGCCTGACACGTCCAAGCATCGGAACCACGGCGCGCAGCAGCGGGACCCGGGTTGCCGCCAGCCGCACCAGCCAGTCCGGGGCCTGGAGCCGCGGAACCCGCCGCGCCCGCGGTCCGAGTTCCCGCCGCAATACCTTGCCGATGTCCAGGATCGACATCGTCTCGCCGGAGACCGCGATGAAGCGCTCGCCCTTCGCTTCGGGCGCCGTCATCGCCCGCAGGTGCAAATCGGCGACGTCGCGCACATCGACCACGCCAAAATAGACCCGCGGCACCGCCGGCATGGCGCCGTCGAGCAGCGATTTCACGATCTCGATCGAGCCGGAGAAGTCCGGCCCCAGCACGGGACCCAAAATGCCCGCGGGATTGACCACCGACAGTTCGAGCCCGCCGCCCTCGCGCGCGACGAAATCCCAGGCCGCCCGCTCGGCCAGGGTCTTGGACTTGATGTAGGGCTGCACGTCGCTGCCTGTGAGATTGGTCCAGTCGGTCTCGTCGAACGGTTTTTCGCGTGGCGGATGGCCGTAGCCGATCGCACCCAGCGAAGAGGTGATGACGACCCGCTTGACGCCGGCCTCGCGCGCCGCGCGCAGCACCCGCAGCGTGCCGTCGCGGGCGGGGATGATCATCTCGTTCTCGTCCTTGGGAACACTGGTCGACAGGGGCGAGGCGACATGAAGCACGTAATCGCAGCCGGCGACGGCCTCGCGCCAACCGTCGTCCGCGGTGAGGTCGGCGGTGAAGAAGGACAGGCTCTCCGGCGCTGCCGCCCCGCCCTCGCGGAGCATCGCCAGCACGTCGTCCCGTCGGTCCGGCCGGCGCACCGTCGTCCGCACCGTATGGCCGGTCGCCATCAATTGCAGGACGACATGGACTCCGACAAAGCCCGAGCCGCCGGTGACCAGAACAGTGCTCATTGCCAAATTCCCTCGTTGCGCCGGCCGGCGAATTGGTTCGCCATGGCCCTGCCAGGTCCGCATCTGGTCACTATCTCGGAAGGGAACAAGTAGAATGGATTTCGAGACCGGTATGGAAAACCTGACCAGCGTTTGCGACGGCCACTGCGATTGCAGCCCGGACCCTGCTTTGCTCGCCGACTTCAAGCGGGCCATCCATGCCCTCGGCGGCAAGTGGAAGCTGGAGATCCTGTTCGCGCTGATGAACGGCACGGTTCGTTTCGGTGCGTTGCGGCGATCGATCGGCGGCATCACCCAGCACATGCTGACGACGCAACTGCGCGAGCTCGAGCAGGACGGTCTCGTGTCACGCACCGTCTTTGCGGGAAAACCCTTAAGGGTCGAGTACGAGCTGACGGATGCGGCTTACGGCCTATTGCCGGCGTTTAAGGAAATATTGAGCTGGTCCAGACTCTATGGCGACGCGCGCCTTGCGGCGTCGCGACAGGCCTGATTGCAGCGATGCGTGATGCAGATCGATCAGCGGCGCAATCTTCGAGTCGATCCCGTTGATGCGACTCGCAAAATCTTCCCCCACCTGAAGTGAAGGCTGTTTCTCATCCGAACTCACGTGAGCTCGGAGGAATCGACTCTAGCCCATTGATCACGATTCACTTTTCGCGATTGCGCTCGCGCGTTGAAGCGCGCGGCCGCAGGCGACAGGCAAAATGCTGATCCCGGCGCGAAACGGCGCCTTGCGTCCCAAAATCAAAGAGCCGCAACTCTGCGGCTCGGACTCTATTCGTCGCGGTAGACCTTCTCGCGTTTCTCGTGGCGCTCCTGCGCTTCCACCGAGAGCGTCGCGATGGGCCGGGCTTCGAGCCGCTTCAAAGAGATCGGTTCGCCGGTGTCCTCGCAATAGCCGTAGGTGTTGTCCTCGATGCGCTGGAGCGCGGCGTCGATCTTGGCGATCAACTTGCGCTGGCGGTCGCGGGCACGGAGTTCGATGGCGCGGTCGGTTTCGGACGATGCCCGATCGGCAAGATCGGGGTGGTTGACGTTCTCCTCCTGCAAGGCTTGCAGGGTGAGCTTGGACTCTTTGAGGATCTCATCCTTCCAGGCGAGGAGCTTCAAACGGAAGTACTCCTTCTGCCGGTCGTTCATGAAAGGCTCTTTTTCGGTCGGTCGGTAGTTTTTCAACTTTTCCAAGGGCGGCCTATCTGTCTAAGCAACGACTCGCAACGGAAACGGGTCCGTTGAGCCGGGCCTTATATAGTGGCCTCCTGTGACAGACAATATTGTCCTGATCGCCCAGGCGCCGCTCCCAAGCCCTTGCACAGGAAGGTTTATCCTGCAGGGCGTGGAAGCGGCCGAAGGCCTAGTAGCCGACCGTGAAGCGCTGCCTCAGATGGGCTGGGCGCTCGATCTCGTCCGCGAGCGCAATGGCGTAGTCGGCGAAGGTGATCCAGCTTTTCCCGTTCGCATCTGCGAGAAGCTGATCGGTCCCGAGCCGGAACTTGCCCGTGCGCTCCCCCTCGACGAACAGCGCCGACGGCGAGATGAAGGTCCAGTTCAGGTCCTTCTCCTGCCGCAGCAGGTCCAGGAACTCGGAACCCTTTTCGGCCTCGGCCTTGTACTGGGCCGGAAAACCGGGGGTTGTGACTAGCTTCACGCCAGGAGCGACCTCCAGGCTGCCGGCGCCACCGACGACGAGGTAACGGCCCACGCCGGACTGCTTCGCTGCGCCGATCAGCTTGAGCGGGTCGCTGGCGAGGAAGTGCACGGAACTGACAGCGACGTCATGCCCTGCCCACAGCGTGGCGAGGCCGGCCTGGTCGAGCACGTCGCCCTTGATGGGCGTGACGTTGGGCAGGACCGCGATCTTCTCGGGATTGCGGGCGATGGCCGTGACCGCGTGGCCGCGGCGGGACAGTTCCTTGGTGATGTCCGATCCGGCCCGGCCCGAGGCGCCGGCGACTGCGATTTTCATGGGAGACTCCTTTGCTTTAGTAACTATCGGTGACTAGATATCGCAAAGAATGCTGGTGTTAAGAGAGCACTTTGTGCTTACCTGATTACGCCGGAGTAACCCGCGTAACCGCCGGAACGGAAATCGAGCTGAGGACCCCGACGATGAAACCCGACGTCTATGCAGCGAACTGCCCCACGCGCCGGATCCTCGATCGCGTCGGCGACAAATGGGCGGTGCTGATCCTGTTGCTGCTGCGCGAGGAGCCGATGCGTTTCAATCAGTTGCGCCGGACGATTGAAGGCATTTCGCAGAAGATGCTGAGCCAGGTTCTCAAATCGCTCGAACGCGACGGCCTGATCAGGCGCCACGCCATCGCGACCGTGCCGGTGACGGTCGAGTATTCGATCACGCAGCTCGGCATTACTCTCGCCGCCGCGGTCGATCCGCTGCGTGATTGGGCCGAACAGAATCTGAAAGACGTGCTCGCCGCCCAGCGCCGCTACGACGCGCAGCTGAAGGATGAAGCGGCGTAGGCGCGTGTGAAAAACGCTTATAGAAGTCCCGTTATCCTGAGGTGCGAGTGGCGCGATGCAACGCATCACGCCGGGAGCCTCGAAGGATGTACGGCCGAGATGCTTCAGCCGGGCCGTCGCCCTTCGAGGGCCGCTGAAGAAGCGGCCACCTCAGGCGACAACGGCTTCGCCGTTGCGCGGGGGTGACGGATAACGGTCAGGCCTGCCCGGCCTTGGCCAGTTCGACCTCGACGCGCAGCTCGATCTCGGCAAGCACGGCATCGAGACCGGCGTCGCCGGACGACGATTTCAAATTCGCCGCCGCATCGCGCAGACGCATCACGGTGGACCCGTCGAGATTACCGGAGAGAAGCCCCATCTTGAGATCGTCGAGCACGTCGAGCGCAGTCTTGCCGCGGGCGACCGAGCGCTTGCGACGCTCGACCGGATCCTCCTCGATGCCTTGCAGTGCGATCAGCGCGTCGATATTGGCGGCGGCCTTCGGTGCGGCGGCACTCCGCGTCTCCTGCGCCGACGAGGTGTCGGGCAGCACGAAGGTGCCCGAACTCGTTCGCCTGGCCTGGCTGGCCGGCGCTCCAAGCGTGGTGCCGTTCGGTCCATAGATGCGCATCGGAAGCAATCCGGGTGATCGATGCCTCACCTTCGCTGTTTTATGGTTAACGGGTCGTAAACAGCCCGGCAAAATCTGCCGCCACACGGCAGTTTCGCTCCTCAGGGACAACGGCCGCTGACGCCGGTCGAAACAGATTTATTCAACCTATTCAGCGATCTAGTTCCACTGCCCTGGGTTGGCACAACGCTCGCAAGGAAAGCGACGGACCAGCTCGTCATGGGAGTGTCGCAGAAGGTCCTTCGATTTGAGGAGGCTTTTAGAGGGGCCTTGGGGAGCAGAGGATGCCAGGCGTTCGTTGGGTGAGGATTGTTGGGGCGGCCTGCGCCGCGCTGTCGGCGCTGGCGCTGTCGGTCAGTTCGGCGGCTGCGACCTCGCGCATCAAGGACCTCGCCAACATCGAAGGCGTGCGGCAGAACCAGCTCATCGGCTACGGCCTCGTCGTCGGCCTCAACGGCACCGGCGACACGCTCAACAACATCCCCTTCACCAAGCAGTCGCTGCAAGCGATGCTCGAGCGCATGGGCGTCAACATCCGCGGCGCCACCATCCGCACCGGCAACGTCGCCGCGGTGATGGTCACGGGCAATCTGCCGGCCTTCGCCACGCAGGGCACGCGCATGGACGTCACCGTCTCCGCGCTCGGCGATGCCAAGAACCTCCAGGGCGGCACCCTCCTCGTCACCCCCCTGCTCGGTGCCGACGGCAACGTCTATGCGGTGGCACAGGGCTCGCTTGCGATCTCCGGCTTCCAGGCCGAGGGCGAAGCTGCAAAGATCGTGCGCGGCGTGCCGACCGTGGGCCGCATCGCCAACGGCGCCATCATCGAGCGCGAGATCGAGTTCGCGCTCAACCGGCTGCCGAACGTGCGCCTGGCGCTGCGCAATGCCGACTTCACCACCGCCAAGCGGATCGCAGCAGCGATCAACGACTATCTCGGCGTCAAGACCGCCGAGCCGATCGATCCCTCGACGGTACAGCTTTCGATCCCGCCGGAGTTCAAGGGCAACGTCGTCGCCTTTCTCACCGAGATCGAGCAGCTCCAGGTCGACCCGGATCTCGCGGCCAAGATCATCATCGACGAACGCAGCGGCATCATCGTGATGGGCCGCGACGTCCGCGTCGCCACCGTCGCGGTAGCGCAGGGCAACCTCACGGTCACGATCTCGGAAAGCCCGCAGGTCAGCCAGCCCAACCCGCTATCGCGCGGCCGCACCGTGGTCGCGCCGCGCAGCAGCGTTTCCGTCACCGAGGACGGCAGGAAGCTCGCCCTCGTCAAGGACGGCGTCTCGCTCCAGCAGCTCGTCGACGGCCTCAACGGCCTCGGCATCGGCCCGCGCGATCTCATCAGCATCCTCCAGGCGATCAAGGCCGCCGGCGCGATCGAAGCCGACATCGAGGTGATGTGATGCAGACGAGCACGATCAAGACCCCGCAGCTCACCACGTACTCCCCGGCCTTCTCCGTCGAGAGCCGCGACGGCCGCCCCGACTTCGAACTCGCCGCCGCGCTGCAGAAGGTCTCGCCGCAGCAGCAGGCCAAGGCGCAGAAGACCGCCACCGATTTCGAGGCGATGTTCCTCAACAGCATGTTCTCGCAGATGACCTCGGGCCTGAAGGGCGAAGGCCCGTTCGGCGACACGCCGGGCACCGGGGTGTGGCGCTCGATGCTGACCGAGCAATATTCCAAGAACTTCGCCAAGGCCGGCGGCGTCGGTGTCGCCACCGAGGTCTACCGCACCCTGATCATGCAGCAGGCGAAAACCATCCGCACGGCATAAGGTCAAACGAGATGAACCAGTTCACCGCCGCACGTCAGCCGATGCAAGCTCAGCGCCCGAACACCGCGCCCGGCAGCGCCGAAGCGCGCAAGCTCGCCGAGAATCTGATGGATGCGATGAACGCCCTGCTCGGCCTGATCGAACGCGAGACCGAGCTCGTCCGTGCCGGCCAGGTGCGCGAAGCGATGACGCTCGAGAGCAGGAAGCAAGAGCTGTCGCGCAATTATGTCGGCGCCGTCAGCGACCTCAAGGCGAACCAGGCCCAGCTCGCCAAATCCGCGCCCGAGCTGCTCTCGACGCTGCATCGCCACCACGATGCGTTCCGCGCCATGCTCCAGGTCAATCTCACGGTGCTTGCGACCGCACATGCGGTCTCCGAGAGCGTCGTGCGCGGCGTCAATGCCGAGATCCAGAAGCGCAACGTCCCGAACACCTATACAGCCGCAGGGCGCCGCGCCGCTCCCGGCCCGCGCCACATCACGCCGCTCGCGGTCAGCCGCTCGCTCTGAGCGCGCGCAACAACAACCGACAATTTTACGAAAAACCGCGCGGCAATATCGTCGCGCGGTTAGGCACGTTTGCTTACCAGGTCTTCAATCCTGGTGTTCCATGGTTGCGTATTGAGAGGGGTTGGGATTTGACTCACGCAAGGCAACCAGGAGGCTGCCATGAGTACAGATTTCAGCATCCGGCCGGTGGGGATCCCGGCCCCCGCGCAGATCGTCCCGACGTCGAATTCGGCGGCGAACGAGGCCGTGCAAACTGATTTGCCGGTGAGCCAGACGGTCGCCGCGAGCGATACCAGCGCGGCCGTGCGCAATGATCTTCCGAACAATCAGAACATCTCGCGCCAGGTCGTGTTCGACCAGGCGGCTGCCTCGTTCGTTTTTCAGGTGGTCAACGAGAAGACCGACGCAGTGGTCAACCAGTTCCCCGACGAGGCGATGCTGCGCCGGCGGGCCTATTTCCATGCGGAGGATCTGAAGGCCCAGCCCTCGCGTCCGCTCAATACGGACCTCAGCGCCTGACAGGCTCAGGCTGTCGGCGATAGCCGACGCCGTCACGTCCTCACGGACGGCCGGACAGGCCGGCGGCAATGTTGCGGTTGATCTCGATCAGCGGGCGGAAGTGATCGAACTGCGGGCTCATCTGGAGCGCGGCGGTCTGGCTCAGCACGAACACGCTGATGTTGGCGATCTTCTGCCGGACGTCGAGCGGTTGCGGATTGGTGTCGCGCATCGCCTCGCTGAGGAAGATCGTCCAGAGCTTCCGATTGAACATCAGCGCCTGCATGGTCTGCTCGCTGAGCGGATCGGCGCTGTTGACGGCATCCTGAAGCTTGTTGGCGGCCTTCAGCAGGGTTTGCGCTTCGATGTCCCGGGGAGAGGCAGTGGTCGTTGCGACACGCGCGTAAGCCGAGGCAGCGGAATTCGACATCAATCACACCTTGGAGGTTTACCTAGCCCGTTGAACGCGCTTAAGGATTTCTTTCCCAACCCTAGGCAGCACCGCTTAAGATTTGCTTACGTGTCTGCTTGGAAGCCCTCCGCACTATTACGGGTCACGGAGTCCTTCGTCATCGCGAAGCTAGATGTGCACATGCGCGCTGTAAACACGCTTCGCACGATGCGCATCGATCTCGGCTAATCCTGCCTTAGCGATCTCCATAAAAACGGCGGAGCATCAGCCCCGCCGCGACGTTCAGATTCAATTTCTTGCGCCGCGAAACTAGCGGAGCAGCTGCAGCACGCTCTGCTGCGACTGGTTGGCAAGCGACAGCGCGGACACTGCGATCGACTGACGGGTCGACAGCGCCTGGCTGTTGGCCGCTTCCTCGTTGGTGTCGGCGAGCGTCAGGTTGGAGGAGCCGGTTTGCAGCACGTTGATCAGGTTCTTCGAGAAGTCCTGACGCACCTGCACGATCGAGAGGTTCGAGCCAAGCGCGGACCCTTCCGAGCGCAGCGTGCTCGAGGCCGCATTCAGGCTCGCCAGCACCTTGTTGGTCGCACCGTTGTCGATGAAGTCGACGCCGTTGACGAGGTTGCTGAGGCCGAGGCCGGCCGCGTTGAACACCACGCCGTTGATGCTGAGCGTCGAGCTGCCCGTCTCGTTGAAGACGAGCTTCAGCGTGTCGCCGTTGAGCAGGTTGACGCCGTTGAACGAAGCGTCCTGCGAGGTGGTGTCGATCTGCGCCAGGATGTTGTTGAACTGGTTGACCAGATTGGAGCGCGCCGTCTGCGCCACGGGATCCTGGATCGGCGGCTGCGCGGTGGTGAAGGCAACCGTGCCGGTGATCGTGCCGCCGACGACGCCGCCGGCGATCACAGAGCCGAGCGTCGAAGACGCGTATTCGTTGACGGTGGTGATCGTGAGCACGCCGTTGGCGTCGATCGTCGCCGTCAGGTGGTTGGCCTGAAGCTGGTTGTTGAGCTGGTCGAGCGTCTTGACCGTGCCGTTGGTGCCGTCACCGAAGGTGACGTTGACCGGCTTGCCTCCGTTGAAGGAGGTGAAGGTCAAGGTCTTGCCCGAGATGCTGCCCGGTCCCGGCGCGCGCCCCGCGGTGAAAGCGGTTGCGGTGCCGGTCGCGCCGGTCAGACCGAAGGCGGACAGCGCGTTGCCCGTCCCTGTGATCGACAGATCCGCGTTGGTACCGGTGCTGAGCTTGAGAGCGCCGTTGACGACCGAGGACAGCGATGAACCGCTCGCCGCGACCACGGCGCCCGCGCTGACGATGCCGGCGCCCGATGCCAGGTCGACCGCGTTGAGCGAATCCTGAACGGTTGCGCCCTGCAGATAGACGGTGGAGTTGCCGTTGTTGTCGGTCACGATGTTGCCGATCTTGGTCGACCCCGTCGGCGCGGCAGCAGGGACGGCCGCGTTCTTGAACGTGACTGTCTTGCCGTCGACGTTGAGCGTGGAGCCATCCTGAACCAGCGTGCCCAGCGTGGCCGGGGCGGTCAGACGCGCCTTGGTCACGTTGACATTGCCGGAGCCGGTCGCGGTGGTCAGGCCCAGCGCCTTGAGGAAGTCGGCCTTGCCTGTGATGCTGAGATCGGCGCCGGTGCCGGTGGTGAGGGTGAGCTGGCCGCCGGCGATGGCGGCATTGGCGCCCGAGGAGGTCGACAGCGTTGCGGTGCCGCCCGTGATCGCCGCGGTCTGCACGCCGCTTGCAAGATCGATCGCGTCCATCACGTCCTGGACGTTGGCAGCCGGCGCGGCGGCTGTTCCGAGGTAAACCGTGGAGTTGCCATTACCGTCGGTGACGACGTTGTTGTTCTTGCCGGAGCCGGCGGGAACGTTGGCGACCGCAGGGGCTGCGCCGGCCCTGAAGGTGATGGTCTTGCCGTCGACAATCAGCACATCGCCGTCGGATGGCGCGCCGTTCGCCGCGATGGTGGCGGCGCTCGGCGTACCGAGCAATTTGAGATTCGGCGCAAGGCTATTTGCGGTGCCCGCGCCGTCGGGAGCGGCGTTACCGGTCAGGGGTTGCGAAACGCCACCGAGCGTGGTGGCAGCGGTGATCGGAGTCGTACCGCCGCCCGTGCCGTTGGTGACGACGTTGCCGGTCGCCGTCGCATAGGTGTAGCTCGTGGTGCCGCGCAGATCCGCCGGCGTCGCGCCGGGGATCGTGGTCGAGATGTTCGACTTGGTCGAGTAGCCAACCGTGGTCTGGAGCGCCTGGTTGGCGATCGACTTGGCGCTGTCGATCAGCTTCTGCAGCGAGGTGATGCCGGTGTTGGCCGCCTGAAGCACCTGCACACCGTTGTTGATGCCGTCGAGCAGATTGCTGATGTCGCTCGCCCGGTTGTCCAGCCCCTGCGCTGTGAAGAAGTTGGTCGGATTGTCCAGCGCCGTGTTGACCTTCTTGCCGGTCGACAGTCGGGACTGGGTGGTGGCGAGCAGGTCGGCCGTTGATTGCAGCGACAACAGGTTCTGGCGAACTGACGCCGAGAGAACGATGTTGGACATTGGCGGTCTTCCTTTTGAACCGGATACGAATCGGGCTCGCCGATCTGGAAAGCGGGCTTTTGTCGAGTTTTAGGGGCTGTCCTTTAAAGTATGGTTAACGGCGACTTAAGGGATAGGGTTAATGCCGGGTTAGCGCCCTTCCCGGCCCGGAACACGGGCTCCATCGAGCCCTTGCACGAACGAAAAAAGCGGCGGGGCCGAAGCCCCGCCGCCGGTTTTAGTTCCGTGATTTCAGATGCTTACTAGCGGAGCAGCTGGAGCACGCTCTGCTGCGACTGGTTGGCCAGCGACAGCGCGGAGACCGCGATCGACTGGCGGGTCGACAGCGCCTGGCTGTTGGCCGCTTCCTCGTTGGTGTCGGCGAGCGTCAGGTTGGACGAGCCGGTCTGCAGCACGTTGATCAGGTTCTTGTTGAAGTCCTGACGCACCTGCACCACCGAGAGGTTCGAACCCAGCGTCGAGGCTTCCGAGCGCAGCGTGCTCGAGGCTGCGTTCAGCTTGGCCAGCACCCTGTTGGTCGCGGAGTTGTCGATGAAATCGACACCCTGCACCAGGCCGGCCAGACCCAGACCCTTCGAGTTGAAGGTCACGCCGGTGATGTTCAGGCTCGACTTGCCGGTCTCGTCGAACACCAGCTTGAGCTGGTCGCCGTTCAAGAGGTTCACGCCGTTGAAGGACGAGTCGACCGAGGTCGTGTCGATCTGCGACATGATGTTGTTGTACTGGGACACCAGGTTGGAACGGGTCGCCTGGGCAACCGGGTCAACAGTCGGTGTCGTCGCGTTGGTCCAGGTCAGTGAGGTCGTAATCGTGCCACCGATCGTGCCACCAGCGATGACCGATCCGATCGTCGAGGACGCATAGTCGTTGGTCGCCGAGATCGTGAGCAGGCCGTTGGCGTCGATCGTGGCCGACAGGTTGTTCGCCTGCAGCTGCGTGTTCAGCTGATCGAGCGTCTTGACCGTGCCGCCGGTGCCATCACCGAACGTGACGTTGACCGCCGTGCCGCCGTTGAAGGAGGAGAAGGTCAAGGTCTTGCCCGAGACACCGCCGGCCGATGCGGCGCGGCTCGCCGTGAAGGCGGTGCCGGTGCCGGTGGAGCCGGTCAGGCCGAGCGCCGACAATGCGTTGCCCGAACCTGTGATCGACAGATCCGCATTCGCACCGGTCGAGAGGTTGAGCGCGCCGGCCACGATCGACGAGTTCTTGGCGCCTGCGGTCGTCTGCAGGGCACCGGAAGCACCCGCCGTCTTGACGGTCTGCACACCGGTCGCAATATCGATGGCGTTCAGAACGTCGTTGATGTTGCCGGACTGAAGGTAAACGGTCGAGTTGCCGTTTCCATCCGTGACCAAATTGCCGACCAGGGTGGAGCCCGTTGCGACTGTGGTGGGCGTCACCGCGTTCGAGAACGTGATCGTCTTGCCATCCACGTTCAGCGTCGAGCCGTCCTTGATCAAAGTGCCGAGTGTGCCTGCGGCGGTTGAGCGCGCCTGGGTCACAGTCACGCTACCGCTGCCCCCTGCCCCGGTCAGGCCTAGGGCCTTCAGGAGGTCGGCCCGGCCACTGATGCTGAGATCAGCACCGGTACCAGTCGTGAGGGTAAGAACACCACCTGCGCTAACGGAAGCCAAAGTGCCCGAGCCGGCGACGACGGCATTACCAGCGCCGTTAAGTTTCCCAGCTCCGGTCGCCAGATCGATCGCATTGAGCAGGTCCTGCACCGTGCCGGTCGCACCCGTGGCACCCGTGTAGACGGTAGAGTTTCCGTTGCCGTCCGTAACGATGTTGCCGACCTTGTTCGAGCCGGAGGGCGCCGCGGTCGGAACGTCGGCCGCCTTGAAGGTGATCGTGTGGCCATCGACCGTCAACGTCTCGCCGTCCGAAGGCGCGCCCTTGGCGGCAATGGTTGTCGCTGAGGGGGTGCCGGCGAGCGTAAGGGTCGTAGCCAGTTTGGCCGCAGTTCCTGCACCGTCAGGCGCCGCGGATCCGACCAGCGAAGCGGACCCGCCGCCGAGCGTGGTTGTTCCGGACGCAACGGTGGTACCGCCCGCACTACCGTCGAACACCACGTTCGAGAGCGCGGTCGTGCTGGTGTAGGTCGTGGTGCCGCGCAGGTCGGAGGCCGTCGCGCCAGCAATCGTGGTCGAGACGTTCGACTTGGTCGAATAGCCGACCGTGGTCTGCAGCGCCTGGTTGGCGATCGACTTGGCGGAGTCCAGCAGCTTCGAGAGCGAGGTGATGCCGGTGTTGGCAGCCTGGAGCACCTGCACGCCGTTGGCAATGCCATCGAGCAGGTTGTTGATGTCGCTGGCGCGGTTGTCGAGCGACTGTGCCGTGAAGAAGTTGGTGGGGTTATCCAGTGCCGTGTTCACCTTCTTGCCGGTCGACAGACGCGACTGGGTGGTGGCGAGGAGGTCGGCGGTGGACTGGAGAGAGAGCAGGTTCTGGCGAACCGACGCAGAGAGAACAATACCGGACATAACTCTTACCCTTCTGGTTTACGCGTCTTCGTTCGATCGCTTCGGATCGAGTGACGGGCACAGCCTGCGCGGACATGGCTAACAAAGGGTGAAACCTTCTCACGAGCCGTAAGCGCCGGTTCACCATAAGGCTCAGAGAGCGGGTCAAGATCGGTGACGATCGACCTGAAACTCCTCATGCTTTTTCGGCGTTTGCTCCCTGTTAACCATAACCAACGGTTACTTTTTCAGAGCCGCCAGACCACCTCTCGATCGGCTGCGCAAAAAGGCAAAAAGAAAGCGGCGGGGCCGAAGCCCCGCCGCCATGACTTGATTGCGATGTCAGCCGCTTATTAGCGGAGCAGCTGGAGCACGCTCTGCTGCGACTGGTTGGCCAGCGACAGCGCGGAAACCGCGATCGACTGGCGGGTCGACAGCGCCTGGCTATTGGCCGCTTCCTCGTTGGTGTCGGCCAGCGTCAGGTTGGACGAGCCGGTCTGCAGCACGTTGATCAGGTTCTTGTTGAAGTCCTGACGCACCTGCACGACGGAGAGGTTCGAACCGAGCGTCGAGGCTTCCGAGCGCAGCGTGCTCGAGGCCGTGTTCAGCTTGGTCAGCACCTTGTTGGTCGCGGCGTTGTCGATGAAGTCGGTGCCCTGCACCAGGCCGGCCAGACCCAGACCCTTCGAGTTGAAGGTCACGCCGGTGATGCTGAGGTTGGACTTGCCGGTCTCGTCGAACACCAGCTTGAGCTGGTCGCCGTTGAGCAGGTTGACACCGTTGAACGACGCGTCCAGCGAGGTCGTGTCGATCTGCGTCATGATGTTGTTGTACTGGGACACCAGGTTGGTACGGGTGGCCTGGGCAACAGCATCAGCAACCGGCGCGGTCGCGTTCGACCAGGTCAGGGTCGAAGTGATCGTGCCGCCGATGGTACCGCCAGCGGTGGCGGATCCGATCGTCGAGGACGCATAGTCGTTGGTGGCCGCGACCGTGAGCAGGCCGTTGGCATCGATCGTGGCCGTCAGGTTGTTGGCCTGCAGCTGCGTGTTCAGCTGATCGAGCGTCTTGACCGTGCCGCCGGTGCCATCACCGAAGGTGACGTTGACCGCCGCGCCGCCGTTGAAGGAGCTGAAGGTCAAGGTCTTGCCGGAGATGCCACCCGACGCCGCGGAACGGCTCGCCGTGAAGGCGGTGCCGGTGCCGGTGGAGCCGGTCAGGCCGAGCGCCGACAGCGCATTCTTGGTGCCGGTGATCGACAGGTCCGCGTTCGCACCGGTCGAGAGGTTGAGCGCGCCGGCCACGATCGACGAGTTCTTGGCGCCTGCGGTCGTCTGCAGGGCACCGGAAGCACCCGCCGTCTTGACGGTCTGCACACCGGTCGCAAGATCGATGGCGTTCAGAACGTCGTTGATGTTGCCGGCCTGAAGGTAAACGGTCGAGTTGCCGTTTCCATCCGTGACCAAATTGCCGACCAGGGTGGAGCCCGTTGCGACTGTGGTGGGCGTCACCGCGTTCGAGAACGTGATCGTCTTGCCATCCACGTTCAGCGTCGAGCCGTCCTGGATCAAAGTGCCGAGTGTGCCTGAGGCGGTTGAGCGCGCCTGGGTCACAGTCACGCTACCGCTGCCCCCTGCCCCGGTCAGGCCTAGGGCCTTCAGGAGGTCGGCCCGGCCACTGATGCTGAGATCAGCACCGGTACCAGTCGTGAGGGTAAGAACACCACCTGCGCTAACGGAAGCCAAAGTGCCCGAGCCGGCGACGACGGCATTACCAGCGCCGTTAAGTTTCCCAGCTCCGGTCGCCAGATCGATCGCATTGAGCAGGTCCTGCACCGTGCCGGTCGCACCCGTGGCACCCGTGTAGACGGTAGAGTTTCCGTTGCCGTCCGTAACGATGTTGCCGACCTTGTTCGAGCCTGAGGGCGCCGCGGTCGGAACGTCGGCCGCCTTGAAGGTGATCGTGTGGCCATCGACCGTCAACGTCTCGCCGTCCGAAGGCGCGCCCTTGGCGGCAATGGTCGTCGCTGAGGGGGTGCCGGCGAGCGTAAGGGTCGTAGCCAGTTTGGCCGCAGTTCCTGCACCGTCAGGCGCCGCGGATCCGACCAGCGAAGCGGACCCGCCGCCGAGCGTGGTTGTTCCGGACGCAACGGTGGTACCGCCCGCACTACCGTCGAACACCACGTTCGAGAGCGCGGTCGTGCTGGTGTAGGTCGTGGTGCCGCGCAGGTCGGAGGCCGTCGCGCCAGCAATCGTGGTCGAGACGTTCGACTTGGTCGAATAGCCGACCGTGGTCTGCAGCGCCTGGTTGGCAATCGACTTCGCGGAGTCCAGCAGCTTCTGCAGCGAGGTGATGCCGGTGTTGGCAGCCTGCAGCACCTGCACGCCGTTGGCGATGCCATCGAGCAGATTGTTGATGTCGCTGGCGCGGTTGTCGAGCGACTGGGCGGTGAAGAAGTTGGTGGGGTTATCCAGCGCCGAGTTCACCTTCTTGCCGGTCGACAGACGCGACTGGGTGGTGGCGAGGAGGTCGGCGGTGGACTGGAGGGAGAGCAGGTTCTGACGAACCGAGGAGGAGAGAACGATACCGGACATACTGTTACCTTTCTGGTAGCTACGCGTCCTGCTTGACCGAAATTGATCAAACGACGGGCGGACGGTGCCTCCGAGCCTCTAACAATCCGTGAAATGAAACCGCCGGTTTGTCCGCGTCGTACCCAAAACGCATTTCCGCACGGTTGCAGCGGAGGTCTTTTCGATCGTTCAAGCCATTGACCTCGTTATATTATTTTACACGACCGCGAATCTTTACGACCCGTTAACCACATTCGGCAAGGATTGGACCCAAATCAGAGCTGGCGGTTGTCATTCACTGGGACGCGCGCCGCTCGTTACAAAAGGGTTGATGGAGAACAGGCATGGCTCTCAAGGTCGAGCTCAAACCGCACGAACGCATCATCGTCGGCAACTCCGTAATCACCAACACGGACCAGCGCGCCCGTCTTCTGATCGACGGCGAGAACGTGCCGATCCTGCGCGAGCGCGACATCCTCACGCCGGAGACCGCCGACACCCCCGCCAAGCTCGTCTATCTGGCGGTCCAGCTGATGTACATCTCGCCGGATCCGCAGACCCAGCACGGCACCTACTTCAACCTCGTGCGTGACATCGTCACCGCGGTGCCGAGCTCCTGGCCGATCATCGAGGGCATCAACAACAACATCATGAGCGGCGACCTCTACCGAGCCCTCAAGGAGGCCCGCAAGCTGATCGCCTATGAAGACAAGCTGCGCGATCAGTACAAAGCCACTCATCCGAACGGCGACGTCAGTTCGGCCGCTTGAGCGCTTCGCGCATCTGAAAACAAAACGCCCCGGACTAGGTCCGGGGCGTTTTGTTTTTGAGAGCAAGATGTCACTGCGCCGCGAGCGGCGGCGCCTCGACCTCGGTCGCGCCGCCGCTGCGCTGCGCGCCGAACTTGAGCACGGCCGCAACCAGCGCATCGATGTCGGTCTCTTCGGTGCGATGATTGGCGATCGCCGCGCGGATCGCGAACTTGCCATCCAGCGTCGTGCTCGACGGCGCCGCGATGCCGGACTCCTGAATGTCGGCGACAACCTCGCGGTTGACCGCGTCGCCTGCGCGATAGCGGAAGCAGACGATGTTGAGATTCACCGGCGCCAGCAATTCCAGCCGCGGCTCGGCCAGAATGCGCGCCTCGAGATATTTTGCCAGCGCACAGCTTCGCGCGATCACCGCGCCGAGGCGATCGGTGCCGAACGTCTTCAGCGTGAACCAGGTCTTCAGCGCGCGGAAGCCGCGCGACAGGTCGGGGCCGAGATCGCAGGGCCAGACCGTGCCCGCTGCAAGCCCCCTCGCCTCGCGGCTGAGATAGGCCGCCGGCTGCGCAAAGGCCTGCCGATGCTGCTCGCCATCACGGACCAGCAGGAAGCCAGCGTCGTAAGGCACCTGCCCCCATTTGTGGAAATCGAGCGCGATGGAATCGGCGAGCTCGATGCCGCCGAGCAGTGGCGCGAGCTCGGGCGAGAGGATCGCGAGCGCACCGAAGGCGCCGTCGACGTGAAACCAGATGCCTTCCTCGCGGCAGAGCTGCGCGACAGCCCTGAGGTCGTCGATCGCGCCGATATCGACCGTGCCGGCAGAGGCGACGACGAGGAACGGCTTGAAACCGATCTCGCGGTCCGCGGCAATCTGCGCGCGCAGCGCGGCGACGTCGATGCGATGATCGACGTCGACATCGACCTTGCGCAGTGCATCGGCGCCGAGCCCGGCGATGTCCATCGCCCGCGAGACGCAGCCATGCGCGGCCCGCGAGGTATAGGCGGCGAGCAGCGCGCCGTCATTGCCGATGCCGTGCTGCCGCGCCAGCGTGCCGAGCGCAGCCATGCGTGCCACCAGCACCGCCATCAGATTGGCCATCGACGTGCCCGTGACGAAGATGCCGCTCGCGCTGTCCGGGAAGGCGAACAGGCTGCGCATCCAACCGACGATCTGGCGCTCGACCTCGATCGGCATGTGGTCGCGCCCGCCGAGATTGGCGTTGAGGCCGGCCGCGAGCATCTCCGCGAGCATGCCGACCGCGGTGCCGCCGCCATGCACCCAGCCCATGAAGCCGGGATGGACGTTGCCCGTCGCATAGGGGGCGACATGCTCTGCGAATTCGCGATAGACCTCGGCGAGCTCGCTCGCCCCGCGCGGCACGTCGCTCTTCAAGGCCGCGCGGACGCCGTCGGGGATCGGCTGCCACACCGGCCGCGAGCGGATGTTGGCGATGCCGTCGATGGTCTCGTCGAGCATGCGATGGGCGAGCGCGCGGAATTCGCTCCAGTCCTGCGGATCGAGCGAGCCGTTCGTGACGGAGCTCTGCGTGTTGCGGATGATCTCGTTCATGCTGCGCTCTCCGCGCCGGCCTTGGCGTGCCGCGACAGCATCGCGGTGAACGCGGCGAAGATCTTGCGCATCTGCGGCGGCTTGTAGGGAAACACGGCCGGCGGATCCATGTTGTGCACGACGGCGGTGTTGTCGGCCTCGAAGACCAAGAGCTCGCCATCGCGGTTCTCGGCGCAATCGACGATGAAATAGTCAAGGCCGACGCGCTTGCTCATCTCGTCGAGCGCCTTCTTGTGGCGCGCCGCGAACGCGTGATCGAAGTCCTGCATGAAGACGGCCTCTTCAGCGCGCTTCTCCTCGCTGAACGCCATGTAGGCGTTGAGATACCAGATATCCCAGCGATCGGCGATCGCCATGTGGCAGGCATAAGGCTTGCCGTCGACCATCGTGAGCCGGATCTTGCGAAAGAGCCCGTCGGGACTCGCGTAGTTGACGAAACGCGCGACGAAAAAGTCCTGTTCTTGCCGCTCGACAAGATAGGCTTCGAGCGCAGCCGCATCGTCCATCTTCGCAAGCCCGACGCCGGCGTGCGTCCCGCGCGGCCGTACTATCATTGGAAAGTGCAGTTCGCCCGTAATCTCCGTGCAAGCGATCCGCCCCTCCGAGAGAGCCGTCAATTGCGCACGGGTCGCGTTGGCGGTCACGGGAATATCGAGACCCGGGATATCAGCCAGCAACCGATAGAGCTTGTCGCGATCGAGATTGCCAATCAGCTCGGGGCGATTGAGCAAAGGCCGCGGCCAGCGCGGCGCGGCCGCTGCGATGACGGCGAGCGCCTCGCGGCATTCCTCGGAATCGGAAGCGACCACGATGGCGACGTCGTGATCAGGCAACGTCTCGGGCAGACCGACTCCGTGGACCACATACAGCGTCAGCAGCTCGATGTCGGAGCCCTCGAGCAGGAATTCGATCGGGGTGTTGCCGCCCATGTCGATATCGGCGGCGAGCGCGAGCACGCGCAGGCGCGGCTTGGCAACCGCGCACGGCGTGCGAAACAATTGGTGGAAGGCGAGCACCTCGGTCTGGATCACGAGCCCGGCCTCCTTCTCGCCGAGAAGCTGGGCAATCAGCGACAGATCGAGGCCCTCCCCCGCCTCCGCCGTTCCCTCCGCGATCCGCGCCAGCAGATGCTCGCGCAGCGGATGCAGATCGCCGCCCTCGAAGGCCCGCCGCGTCAACTGCGCAAAGCCGATGCGGTCGGAATAGTTCGGCGTGGTCACGCTATCAGGCGCGGAAACAGGATGCAGCATCTTCAGACCTCGAGCACAAACTTCCCCGGCGCAGCCGTGGCACGGTCAAGCAGCAGTTCGATCTTCACCAGGACGTGGGCGATGCGATCGAGCACATGCTGCAAATTGCGTTGCGCCTGCGCGGCATCCGCCGACCAGGCTTCGGCGACGAGCCGCGCGCCGACGCACAGCCGCAACGCGGCCTGCGGCGCCTCGCCCTGTCGCTCCAGCCGGACCGGCTGGCCGACCAGACAGCGTTGTGCGGCGACCTGCCGATCCGCCGCGCTGCCGCCGAGCTCCTCGCTCATGTCGCACGCCAGCAACCGATGAACGGCGCCGGTCTCGGCGAGCGAGACAGGTTTGCCGTCTCGCAGCAGCGTGAACGGAAAGATCGTGGCGCGGGCGAATTCCTCGTCATCCGCACCGGCCTTCTCGGTCGCCACGGAAATGGCACGCAGCGACGGCGACAGCGCGAGCATGCTGTCGATGCCGGCGGCAAGCTCGGCCAGCGCCCTGGCGCGGAATGCCCCGGGGACAGCGTAGTAGCGGCCGATCTCGGCCAGCGCGGCTTCCCAGCGCAGCCACTGACCGAAATTCGGCCGACGCTCGAACCGAGAGCGCAGCGCCGTCCAGGCCGTCGGCCAGTCGCAGCGGCCGGCATAGTCGAAAATGCCCGGCGCGATCGCGCCGATCCGGTCGATCGACCGCGACAGGCCTTTTGGCACCAGCAGCGCGCCGCTGAAGGCGGGTCCGCCGAAAAATTTCGAACCGGTCATCAACACCATGTAGCCGCGGTCGAGATAGCAGCGCAGCCGGCGGCGGCCGAGCCGCGCCTGACAGGCATCGACGACCACCTGTACCTTGCGCGGCCAGCGCCGCGCGATCTCATCGAGGCAGGCAGCACTCGGCGCGCGCCAGCCGAGTTTTGACGAATCCATGATTTGCAGGAGAACGCAGCGGCCTTGCGCGAGGCTGGTCTCGATGGCACGCATCACCGCAGCGTCCGCATCCGCGCGCATCGCGATGCCGGAGGCGGCATCCAGCAGCGGCACCGCGATGCTGTCGCCGGCAAGACCCGCGACCGCGGCGTCCTTGCGCACCGCAACGCCGCTCGCCGTCATCGAGCTGAAATGATGTCCGCGCGCGGTATGAACCGTGCCGCTGCCGGTCTGATCCGTGCCGACCACGATCGTCACCGGCGAGGCGCCGAGCACCGCGCTCGCCAGGAACAGCGCGTGGAGCTGGGAGTCCGTGCCGGAGGGCGAGAATACGACGTCGACCCGCGGCGAGAGCTGGAGATGGCCGCGCAGTTCCTCGCGCATGCCCTCACAGCGCGCGTCGAAGGCGATTTCGACCTCGTCGAACAGGCACCTGTGCATCAGCTCTTCGCGCGCCAGCGCGGCGCGGTCATAAGCCGCTTGCGAGATCGTCGATGCGGTCGAGGACGCGAAATTCCAGGTCTCCGGCTCGGGCGAGGCCGCACAGCCATAGGCGTTGACGCCATCCCTGGGATCGAGCGCAAGGCGCGGGTCTCCGCCGCAGACCAGCAGCGTGTCCAATGGCGTGAAGAGATCGCGCAGACGGTAGCGCGAGCCGCCGTCGGGCGCGCGTTCCGAAGCTGACAGACGGGATGCGCCGGTGCTCATCCCGAAAGGCTCACGCCGCGTCGGCCGCTGCCGCCGCGGGCGCGGCTGCGAATTGCGAGGCGATGTCGCCGTGGAACACCGAGGGCCCGACATGGTCGAGCGAGCTCTGGATGTCGGCCCAGATCTCGCCGCCGATATCGGTCCAGCGCTTGCAGAAGGCGAAGTCTTCCGAGAGATAAGTGCCGGTCGCCCGATCAATCATGCATTCGAACAGCGCGAACCGGTTCTGGCTCGCCGCCAGCGCATCGTGCGAATGCTCGCGGAAGAATTGCAAGTTTGCGTAGGCCGGATGGCGGCACATCGCTTCCAGCACGTGGCGGCGGATCATCAGGAAACCGGTGCCGGCATAGCGCACGCGCGTGAAGCCGTTGACGACCACGATGCGGTCGGGGTCCTCGACCTCGAGCACGTAGTCGAGCGAGGCGGCCGGCACATCAGTGCGGCGGGCCTCGATCGCGCGTTTCGCCTTGTTCCAGTTGACCCGCTTGATCGGATAGCAGCCGGCGACGACGTCCGCGCCGCACTCCATCAGCCGGAACACCTGCTCCGGCTTGAAGCCGATGTCGGCGTCGATGAACAGGAAATGCGTCGCTTTGGGATCGTCCAGGAACATCGCGACCAGATTGGCGCGCGCGCGCGTGATCAGCGCGTCGCCGTCGCGCATGTGCACCTTGAGGTCGAGATTGGACATGCCGTGCACGGCGCGCTGGAGCGCGAAGATCGAGCTCGCATAGATGCTCGAGACCTGCCCGCCGAAGCACGGCGTCGCCACCACCAGCTGCATCCTGTCCGACATCGGCCGCTTTGCCCCGCTCCAATCCTCACCAAGAGGTAAAGAGGCATGGTTAACGATGCCTTAACGCATCCTTACAGGAACTTGACGAGCGAGAGCTGGGCGAGCTTCGAGGTCACCTGATAGGACGCCTGGAGGGCGTTCTGGAGCGCCAGGAGCTCGCTCGCCACCTGGTCCTGCGGGGCCGACTCCGCCTGGTCGATGATGGACTGCAGCTGCGCCTTGGCCTGGGTCTGGCGCGTGGTCGCGTCCTTCATCGTGTTCTGGGCCATCGCAATGTCGGTCTGGATATCCTCGATGCGCTGCTGGCCGGGCTGCTGGGTCAGCGCCTGGGTCGTGCGCAGGCTCAGCGCGGCGACCTGCCCGCCGGAATACTGCCCGCCCGGGGTCGTCGAAAACGTGCCGAACACGGCAATCGCCTGCAACTGCCGGCGGATCGCGTCCTCGTTCGCCTGCGCGCCATACTGCACCGTGACGGAATCGTCGACGCGCGCGACCGCGGTCGAGCGCGCCGAGCCCGGTCCGTCATTGCCTTGGTACCATTTCACGGTGTTGGCCGAGCCGTTGACCAGCGTGGTGGCCGAGCTCGCGGGCGAGGAGCCAACGCGTAGCGGCGGCTGCGTGGCGGTCACGGGCGTCGTGCTGAAACCGAGCGAGCCAAGCGCGGCGGTCGCGCCCGGGGTCGAGCCCGTGATGTTCAGGCTCGCCGCATCGTTGGTGTTGATCGTGATCACGCCGCCATGAATCGTCGACGGCTTGGAGGTGCCCGTAATCGCGTCGATCTTGCTCATCAGCGTCTGGATGCTGTCGGTCACATTGAGCTGGTTGCCGGTCGCGCCCGAGTTGACGAAAGTGAGCGTGGTGCCGTTGACGGTGATGGTGTCCCCGGCGGAGAAGCCCGGCGTGATGGAGTCCGATCCACTTGCGCCGGACAGCGCCGTCGCGCCCGTGGCGATGTTCGAAGCTGGCGGGGCGACTTGATTGGTGACCGCAGTCGTCCCGGTCGCCGAGCTTGCCGTGTTGAAGAAATTGTCACCCGCGGTCACGGCGGACGCCGCCACCAGCGACGTGTTGGCAAGCTTCTTGATCGCGGTGTTCAGCGCCGTGTTGAGATTGGTCGCGGTATTGTTCGGGTTGACCGGGACGCTCGCATCGATCGCGAAACTGCCGAGCGGCGTCGGCGTCGCCGTGGACGCGGTCAGGTCGATCTGCTCGGTGGTGCCGTCCGGCAGCGTGAACTGGACGCTCAGCTTGTCGCCGTTGTTCGGATTGACGCCGTTGAGATCGACCGAGAACGACACCGGCGAGCCACTCGGGCCGGTGACGGTCGCCCCTGTCAGCGTCGAGGACACCGCCTTGACCTTGAGCCCGAACGGCGACCCGGCGGCGTCTTCCGACACCTTCACCGAGCTCGGCGTCGGCTGCGTCTGCACCAGGCGCCCCATGCCGTTGGCGCCGAGGTCGGCGGCCTGGCGCTCCGCCATGACGGTCTTGAAGCCGGCCTGCGTCGTGGTGCCGTTGATGATGTCCCCGGCATTGGCGACCGGCTGGGTGTTGTACGCGGTCCCGGAAAACAGATAGCGGTTGCCCGACTGCGTGTTCAGCACGCCGACCATCGAGCCGAACTGGGCTGCGGCCGTGTTCTGCGCCACCGTCTGTCCGTTGACGTTGAGATCCTGCGCCGTGCTGGCCGAACCCGTCTTGGTGTTGGTGCGAATCGTCGTCAGCGACTGCAGCGCGGTATTGGCGAGGTTGATGTTGACGTTGACGTTGGTGATCGTGTCGGTATAGGCGGCGATGTTGGAGAGCTGCGAGCGCCCGGCGATCGCAAATCCCTCGTTGGTGCCCATGCCGGAATAATTCTGCGACAGCTTGCCGGTCGAGAGCTGCGTCGACAGGTCGGTGAGCTGCTGGTTGATGTTGCGGATCTGCGAGCCGAGGATCGACGAGGAGTAGTTTATGCTGCTGATCGACATGTTTCAGAGCCCTGTACTGGTTACGCTTGAGCCTGGATCAAAGTGTTCATCATGCTCTGCACCACCGACATAACGTGGGCGTTGGCGGCATAGGCATTTTGGAGCTGGATCAAGTTCGACATCTCCGAGTCCAAATTGACGCTGGAGGTCGAGTCGAACTTGGCCTGCAGCGTCGAGACCACGACGCTCTGGCCCTGCTGGAGCTGGGTCGCCTGGGTCGAGGCGTTGGCCTGGATGCTCAGGAACTGCTGGAGGTAGTTCGAGACGCTGCCGGTGAAGGGCTGGTTGGCAGAGCCGAGGCCGGTCGTCGGCGAATAGGAGAACACCGCATTGGTGAGCTGCGAATAGAGATAGTCCGAACGCGTGGTGTCGCCCGGGGGCGTCACCGGCGAGGTGTTGTAGACCGACAGCTTGGTCGGATCGGCGACCACCTGCGTGTTCACGGCGATGCGCCCGGCGAGGCCGGTCATCTGCGAGCCCGATGCGGTGATCGCGCCGGTGTAGAGCGCCTGCCCGCCGTCGGTGAACAGCGCCAGTTGCGGATTGCCGGAGGCCAGCGACGACATCGTCTTGGACGTCGAGGCCGAATTGATCTTGGAAAGGCCGGTGTTGTCGTCGGTGACCCGCAGCGTCGTCGCGGTCGCCGGCGACGGCGCGGCGGAGAACGACAGATGCGAGCCCGACAGCGCGGTGTTGAGCGCGGCGGCGATCGCACCCATGCCGCCGGAGAAGTTGACGCCCACCTGCATCGGGTTGGCGTTGGTGGCGTTCTGGAGCGGCAGCGCCGCCGGATCGGTCACGTTGACGAGCGTGATCTGGCGCTGGGTGTTGGTCGCGGTGTCGGTATAGGTGATGTTGACCGTATTGCCTGCTTGCGCACCGGCAAGGTCCAGGTCGAACCCGGCCGGCGGGCCCGAGACCTTGCTGCCGGCCGCGGTCTTGTCGGACAGCGCGCTCGACATCGTCGCCGCAAGCTGGTCGAGCTGGGTCTGCGCCTGCACCAGCGTCTGGTCGCGCAGCTTCAGGTCGGCCGCGATCTGGCCCGAGGAGACCACGTTGTTGGCGACGGCGTCGATCTGCGAGCCGTTCGGCAGCCTGATGTTGAACGCACCGACGCCGGACTTGGTGGGATCGCTGTTGTAGAGCGAGGTCGCCGACAGCGCGCCGGCGGAGGCAAAGGAGAATTGCGAGGCGAGCCCGGCGCCGACGAGCTGGATGCCGGTGGTGGTGTAGATGTTGGCCTGGTTCGAACCGTCGGTGGTGACGCGGACGTCGACATATTTCGACAGCGTGTTGATCGCCTGATCGCGCTGGTCCATCAGCGTCGCGGCGGAGGGATCGTTAGCCGACAGGCCCTGGAGCTTGGTGTTGATGTCGGCGACCTTCTGCATCGCCGCGTTGGCGGCCTGCGCCGAGGTGCCGAGATCCTGCTCGACGTTGGAGCGCAGCGATTGGATGCCCTTGGTGGTGACGTTGAGTTGCTGCGCCAGCGCCTGCGCCGCACCCAGCGCAACGGTCTGTGCCGACGAGGCGCCCGAGCTCGTCGACAGCGCCTGCAGCGCCGTGGTGAATTTGTTCAGCGCTGTTTCGAGCGTGCCGTTGTTACCGGGCGTGCCATAGACACTCTGAAGCTGCTTCAGGATGTTGGCCATCTGATCGGCGTAACCGCTGCCACCGGTCTCGGTTCGCAGCTGGTTCAGCACATAGGTGTCGAGCTCCCGGCTCACGCCGGTCGTCATCGCCGTCGAGCCGAAGTCGCCGGTGGTGACCTCGATCTGGTTCGCCGTCTGGACGACGTAACCCGGCGTCTGCGAATTGGCGACGTTCGAGGAGACGATCGAGAGCGCGGCCTGGTTGGCACGCAGACCGCTCATCGCACTGGCAAGGGCTGAACTCAAACCCATGTGTACTTACCGCCTTTGGTTACGTCACGCGCCGATCAGCGCAACACGTTCAGGAGGTCCTGCACCATCGAATTGGCCGTCGTGATCACCTTGGTGTTGGCCGAATAGGCCTGCTGGGTCACGATCAGCTTGGTGAACTCGTCGGCGATGTCGGTGTTCGAGCCTTCCAGGGACGAGCCGCTGATGGTGCCCGAGGCGCCGTCGATCGCAGGGCCCGACTGCTCGGTCACGGCGTAAGCGCCACCGTCGAGCGCTTTGAGGTAGTTGGTGCCGTTGAAGTGCGACAACGACACCTGCGCGAGGTCGAGGTTCTGGCCGTTGGAGAAGGTGCCGACCACGAGGCCGTTGTTGTTGACGGCGACGGAGCGGAGCTGACCGGCGGCATAGCCGTTCTGGGTGATGGTGTTGATGGTCACCGCACCGCTGGTGCTGGCGTATTGTGTCAGCCCTCCCGAGGAGATGTTGAAGGCGACAGAGCCGAGCTGCTGGCCACTGACGCTGACATTGTTGATGGTGATGCCCGAGCCGCTCGGCGAGGTCAGCGAGCCGTCGGCGGCGAAGGTGAAGGTCTGTCCGGTGTTCACCCAAGCCGGCTGCGACGCACCCGTTGCGGCGGGATCGGTTTGGTAGAACAGGTTCCAGCTATCAGTGTGACCGTTGCCCAGCGACGCGCTGTCGGTCTTGGCCCAGCGCAATTGCAGGTTCACCGGCGTGCCGGCCGCGTTGTACGCGGTCACTGCACCGCCGCTGATCGATTCTTTGGTGAAGGTCGCGACATCGGCGCCCATCACGGTGCCCGTGCCGATCGTGCCGCCGCCGCCGCGATTCTTGGTGACGGTCGACGTAAAGCCGAGCGCGGCGAAGGCGGCGGAGTTACTGCTAGACACCGACAGAGTGGGGGTGGCGCTACCGGTACCGGTGTTCAGCGTGATCACGCCGCTGCTGCTGACCGATGAGCCCGACGCACCGACAAGAGCGTCGATCTTTTGGAGCAGGTTCCCGATGTTATCGGTCGTGAGGATCTGACTGGCGCTGGGAACAGTAGGCGGCGAGACGAAAGTCAAAGTCTGACCATTGACAGTGATGGTGTCATTGGCCACGAAGCCCGAGGAGAGCACCTCGGCGCCGCCGGCGGTCGCAGCGCCGCCCAGCACGGTGGAGGCGGTGATCGCGGGCGTCGACAGCACGTTGCCGCCGCGCGTGACGGTGCTGATGCCGAGCGCGGTGGCCGCCGCGCCGCTGGTGACCGACACATCGGTGGCGGTGCCGGTCGCGATCTGGATATTGCCGCTGGCGCTCAGAGTCACGTTGGCGGCGGGGATGCCGGCGGCCGTCGCGATCGCGTTCAAGATATCAGAGACCTTCGCGGTGCTGCCCGGAGCCAATCCGATCGTGGTGCTGTTTCCGGACGACGTGATCGTGGTGACATTGGGGTCGAAGGTAATCGTGTTGGTGCCGCTGGCGCCGGTGATAGTCAGCGTCGTACCGGTCGTACCGTTGCTGAGCGCGTTGAGAATGCTCGTGGCAAGATGGTTGACCGCGGAAGGATCGAGCTTGGTGCCCGTACCTGCAACCGCCGATGCGTTGTCCTGCAACGCAACCGAGCCCGCCCCAGTCGTCGACGTATAAGCCGAGCGCAGATTGCCGGTCGCGGCGCCGCCAGAGACCGTCGCATTCGTATAGCCCGGGGCCGGCGTGCCGATCGGCAGCGGGTTGGCTCCGAAATCGGACGGGTTCAGGCCGCCGGCCGCCAGCAGCGTCTTGGCCGCCGCGGTTGAGCTCGCCGCAGTGCTCGGCGTACTCGGCAGGTTCGCCGCGTACTGGATCGAGGTCGTCGCCTGTGCCGGGATGAAGTTGTTCTGGAATTTCAGGACCGTCGCCACGTTGCCGGTCGGATTGCCGGTCTTGGGGTCGACCGTGGTGCCCATCAGGTAATAGCCGGCGCCGTTGACGAGGTTGCCGTTGGCATTGAGCTGGAAATCGCCGCGGCGCGTATAGTAGGTGACACCGCTGAACACCGGCACGTTGTCGACGACGCCGGTCGCCTTCTGGATCGAGAAGAAGCCGTCGCCCGTGATCGCCATGTTGGTCGCGACGGTCGAGGACGAGATCGTGCCTTGCGTGGTGATGGTCGCTTTCGCGTTGGCCGTCACGCCGCCCGCGACCTGCTTGCTCGGCACCGAGGCGTCCGGAATGAGGTCGACAAAGCTGGTCCCGATGCCCTTGTAACCGGTGGTGGATGAGTTCGCGATGTTGCCGGAAATGTTCTGCAGCGCGAAGGACTGCGCCTGCAGGCCACCCACCGAGGTGTTCATTGCATCGAAGATACCCATAACTTTGTCTCCAAATCCGATCCCGGCGGCCGGTCGACCATGGCCGCAGTCGGAAGAGACAGTCGCAAGGGCTATGCCAATGCGGGTATCTTCAGGAAATCAATGACTTAAATAGACAAGCCCAGGTCGGATGACCGGGGCACAATTGCCGGGCCGGCAACAATTGCCGGGACGTGACGTCATTCCGGGGCGGTCCGCAGGACCGAACTCTGGTGCGCGATTGCGCACCTGAGAATCTCGAGATTCCGGATTCGATGCTCACGCATCGCTCCGGAATGACACCTCAAGTCACTACGTCGCCGACGCCGCCGCCGGGTGGAAAACCAGCCCGAAACCGTCGATGCAGTAGCGCAGACCGGTCGGCTTCGGACCGTCGTCGAAGACGTGGCCGAGATGGCCGCCGCAGCGCCGGCAATGCACCTCGGTGCGCAGCATGCCGTAGGTGCGGTCCTCGGTCTTCCCGACATTGCCTTCGATCGGCTGGTAGAAGCTCGGCCAGCCCGTGCCGCTCTCGAACTTGGTATCGGACGCGAACAACGGCAGGTCACAGCCGGCGCAGGCGAAAATGCCTTTGCGGTGCTCCTTCAGCAGCGGGCTGGAGCCCGGCCGCTCGGTGCCGTGATTGCGCAGGATCTCATATTGCTGCGGCGTCAGCTGCGCGCGCCATTCGGCCTCCGTCTTCTCGATCTCGAACTTTTCCGTGGCCTTCTCGCCGGCCTCGGCAGAGGATCCTCTCAGCCAGCGGAAGGCGGAAAGGCCGAACAGGCCGGCGGCAGTCGTTAGCAGGATGCGGCGGTCAAACATCTCATTCTCCGTGCGCGGGAGTCCACGCCCTGAGATACGGGCTCTAACGGCCGACGTTACACGTCCGGGCGGAATTTTTCTCAGGGTTATTGCGAGACGCTGGCGTCCTGCGGGGCCGGTTCCACGGCTTCCGGCGCAGGTTTCGGTACCGGGGCCAGCCGAGGCCGCACGCCCGGCGGCGGACGGCGCGGACCGGTGCCGGCGGCGCGGTTGGCTTCGGCCAGCCGGGCCTCGCGCTCCCGGTCCTTGACCCTGGCACGCTCGCGGTAGCGGGCGAGTGAGCCCGCGGCGGCGGAACTTGCCCTGCCCCAGAGCCCGACCAATTGGCCCGCGACACGACCGGTCACGCCGCCCGCCCAGACCAGTTCAAACGGCGAGAACAGCTTCCAGCGTTCATCGCCCCACAGGATGCTGCGCGCGATCAGCTGCCCGGCCATAGCCGACGTATTCATGCCGTGGCGGCCGAACCCGCTCGCCACCCACAGGCCTTTGCGCAACTGGCCGATCTGCGGCATGCCGTGCACGGTCTGGCCGGTGGCGCCGCCGAACATGTCGGTGATCTCGACATCGCCGAGCGCGGGGAAGATGGTGCGGATCCGCCGCTTGACGCTGCCTGTGAAGCGCTGCGGGCACGCGGCCCAGGTGGTCTCCGGGCTCTCCCACATCAGCCGGTCGCCATCGACGATCCGGAAATGGTCGACGCCGTCGGAATCCATCACCGATCCCTTGAAGGCGACGATGTCGTGCACGCGCTCGCCGAGCGGCGCGGTGATGCCGGCATAGCGCCAGACCGGCAGCAGCGTCTCCGACAGCCGCCGCAAGGGCGCGCCGAGATGGATGTTGCCGGCGAGCACGATGTGGGTCGCGCGCAGCCGCGCCGACGGTGTGACGATGCGCTTGCGGATGCCGGAATGATCGATGCTGACCACCGGCGTGTCCTCGAAGATGCGGGCCCCTGCCCGCCGCGCCAATGCCGCAAGGCCGTTCACATACTTGCGTCCGTCGACCTGGAACGCCCTGGGATAGTACACGCCGTGGAAGTAACGATCGGTCTTGAGTGCCTCGCGGACGCGATCGATCTGCCAGCCCTCGACCTCGGTGTCGAAATCCTCATTCAGGATCTGCAACCGGCTGATCAGCCGGTCGCCCGCATCGACATTGGAGACCTCCAGCACGCCCTCGCTGAGGCCGATGCCCGGCATGTTCTCCTCGCTGGCGTTGGCGCGGACGAACTCGGCGCCCTCCTTCGACAGCGTCCACAATTCCCTGGCGTCCTCGAAGCCGATCCGCTCGATCAGGTCGGTGAGCGGCAAGGCAAAGCCCGGCGTCACGGTGCCGAGTTGGTTGCCGGAGGCGTTCCAGCCGATATGGCGGCCCTCGAGCACCGCGACGCTGGCCCCGAGCCGGGCCGCCTCCAGCGCGATCGAGAGCCCGGCGAGCCCAGCCCCGATCACGCAGATGTCGGCATCGAGATCGAACGACAGCCGCACTCGGTCGCGAAAGCCGGCTTCCTGCTGGGACACGCTTGTGAAAGTCTCGTTCATGCAGTTTTCTTAGAGCATGATCCGGACATGTGTGCAGCGGTTTTCCGAAAAGATCACGTTCAAAACAACAACTTAAATCGTGATGACGATTTGTTCTATTGCTCGTCGCGCTTTAAAGACCGATCGGGCGCCTGTCACCTTGTCCTCAACGGGCGCCTGTAGATTATTCTGGACGTGGAACGATTCGAGAATGCCATGCGCCGTTTGATGCTGCTGCGTCACGCCAAGACAGAGACTGACGCGCCGAGCGGCCGTGACCAGGACCGCCGGCTCGACGACCGCGGCCACAAGGACGCCGCCCAGATGGGCGACTGGATCGCCGCGCATCCCCCCTTCCCCGAGACCGTGCTGGTGTCGCATGCCGTCCGTGCCAGGCAGACCTGGGACATCGCCTGGGAGGCGATGAAGGACCGCGTCGCGGCGCCTGAGATCGAGGTCCTGCCGGAACTCTACGGCGCCGATCCCGCGCAGATCCTGGAATCCATTCGCACTGCAACCGCCCCCGCCGACCCCAGGCGTGTGCTGCTGATCGGACACAATCCCGGCATGCATGAGACCGCCCTGATGCTGATGGGCAGCGGTGATCCCGCGAGCGCCAAGGCGCTTGCCGACAATCTGCCCACCGCGGGACTTGCGATCTTCGACTTTGACGTCAAGGATTGGAACGACGTGGCCTACCGCCGCGGCAAACTGGTGCTGTTCGTCAGCCCCAAGCTGCTTCGATCGGGCTAGAGACGCGCGGGCGCCGTCTCGACCGGTTGATCCAGCCTGGTTCATAGGGAGGCGCAGATGTTCAAGTCCATCCTCGTGCCCATCGACCTCGCCGACACCGATCTCGCCAAGCCGGCGATCGCGACCGCGACAACGCTGTCGCAGAACTGGAGCGGATCGGTCCGGCTGCTCAACGTGTTGCCGATGACGCCGGTGATGCTCGCCGAATACGTCCCGGCCGATTTCGACGAGCAGCAGCGCCAGACCTCGGAAGAGGCGCTCGCCATCGTCGCCCGCGAATCCGGCATCGACCCCTCCCACATCTCCAGCGTGGTCCGCCAGGGCGGCATCTATCACGAGATCCTGGAGGAAGCCGCACAGATGAAGGCCGACCTCATCGTCATGACTTCGCACCGGCCGGCGATGCGCACCTATTTCCTCGGCTCCAATGCCGGGCACGTCGTGCGTTACGCCAAGTGCTCGGTGCTGGTGGTGAGGCACTGAACGCGGAGCAATGCGGTGAAGCAATGGTGGCGCAAGTGGAGCTATGAAATCCCGCTCGCGATCGGCGATGCGTTGTGGGAGATCCTGGTCGTGCAGTTTGCGGCACTGCTGGACCGGCTGACCTGGCGAAAGGTGGTGGCCCTCGTCCCGGTGGCCGTCCTGCTGCTGGCCTATTACCACAGCGTGCCGCTGCCTCCCGCGCTGATGCTGGTCGGGGACCTCGTCGCCTATATCGACATCTTCTCGGTGGTGCTGATGCTCAGCATCCTGAGCCGGGCCGCGACGATCGCGTTTCTCGTGAAGCGGGCCGCGATGCGCGCCCCGGTACTGCTTGCGCGCCTTCGCACCGGCATGCAGCGGATCGATCCCAGGCGGCGGCGCGGAGCGGGTTCGGCGCCGAGGCGTCGCCGCAAGTCCAACCAGCCCGAAGATGATCGAGCTTTCGGCGGGATGTGGGATCAGGCCGCGATGGCCTGAGCCCCGAAGTCATCTGGAAGCCGCGCTTACAGATACCGCGTCAGTTCGGCCTTGACCTGCCCGTACACCGCGTCCTCGATCTGGCTGCGGTTGATCCCGATGTCGCGCAGGGCGCGGTCGTCGAGCTCGTTCAGGGTCTTGACGGCGGAGCGGCGCTCCAGGCGGTCGAACAGCGCGTAAGCGGCGTTGGCGAGCGTTGCAAAAAATCCGCTCGACGAGGATGGGCGTAAATTCCGCCCGGCAGTTTGCGAAATCGTGGTCATGTTTCTTCTCCGGCGTATTGTCCCGCGCGGCGAAGCAGGTGCCGTTGGCGCGGACGCGGTCAGCGCCTGCACCTCGTTTGCCGTCGGATTGCTCTCGCTCTCCTCGGCTCAATCGCGGAACTTGATGGAACTTAAATGCTCCAGTACACTTCTCGGAGCAAGTAAAACATTGCTCTCGGTGCAATAATGTCCAAGTTCGAGTACGTGAAGCTTGCCGATGCCATTGCGGCCGATATCACTAACGGCACGTTAAGGCCCGGCGACCGGCTGCCGCCGCAGCGCAATTTTGCCTATGACCGTGGCATCGCAGTCTCGACCGCGAGCCGGGTTTATACGGAATTGCTCCGCCGCGGCCTCGTCGTCGGCGAGGTCGGCCGCGGCACCTTCATCTCCGGCGACGTCAGGCGCGAGGTCGAGACCATCAGCGAGCCGCGCGATGCGCGGATCGACTTCGAGGTCAATTATCCGCTATTGCCGCAGCAATGGGCGATGATCGCCAAGAGCCTTGCAGGGCTGGAGCGCGTCGATGCGCTCGAATCCGCGCTACGCGTCTCCACCAGCACCGGCACCAAGAGTGCGCGCAATGCCGCCGCCGCCTATCTCGCGCGCAAGGATTTTACGCCGCAGGCCGAGCAGATCGTGTTCACCGCCAACGGCAAGCAATCGCTCGCGGCCGCGCTCGCCGCGCTCGTGCCCACCGGTGGCCGCTGCGGCGTCGAGGCGCTGACCTACCCTTACGTCAAGAGCATCGCCGCGCGACTCGGCATCACGCTGGTGCCTATACCGATGGACGAATTCGGCGCGCGGCCCGATGCGATCCAGAAGGCGCATCGCGAGGCGCATCTGTCGGCGCTGTATCTGCAGCCCATCATCCAGAACCCGCTCGGCGTCACCATGAATGCGACGCGGCGCGCCGACATCATGCGCGTCGCCGAGAAGCTCGACCTCACCATCATCGAGGACACCGTCTATGGCTTCCTCGCCGACGACACGCCGCTCGCAGCCCTCGAGCCGGACCGCTGCATCGTCATCGACAGCCTGTCCAAGAAGGTCGCGCCGGGCCTTGCGCTCGGCATCCTCGTCGCGCCGCCGCACTTGCGCGAGAGCGTGATGAGCGCGGTGCGCACCGGCGGCTGGACCGCCTCCGGCCATGCGCTGGCGGCCGGGCAGCGGCTAATGGCCGACGGCACCGTCGCCGAGCTGACGCGGCTGAAGCGCATCGACGCCACGCGCCGCCAGCAGACCGCGGCAAGGCTGCTCGCCGGCTACCAGCACGCCGCCGACCCGCGCTCCTATCATCTCTGGCTAACGCTGCCGCCGCACTGGCGCTCGCAGACTTTCGTGGCTGCCGCTGCGCGGCGCGGCATCGCGCTGACGCCGTCCTCCACCTTTGCGATCGCGCACGGCCACGCGCCGAATGCGGTGCGCCTCGCGCTCGCCCCACCCAGCTTCGAGCAGCTCGATTCGGGCCTGCGCACGATCGTGTCGCTGCTCGGCACCAAGGAAGAGGATTTTGATTCGACGGAGTAGCGCGTCGGGGGACTAAGGTAGCAGCGCCTTCGGCACGCGATCGAAACTGTAGCTCTGCGGCTGATTGCGCCGCACGAAGCCGCCGACCTGCCAGGCGAACAGCGCGGCAAAGCCGAGGATGAACAGCACGCCCGCGAGCTCGCCGATCATGAGCGCGCGGATCAGAAGCCCCGCCATCGCAACCGTCAGCAGCGCCAGGAACGCCAGCACCGCGGCATAGGTCTTGGCGCCGAGGCCCGCGGTGAGCGCCGCGCGGCTGCCCGCCTTCGCCATCCGCGCATGCAATTCGAGGATGAAGTCGCGAAAACCGTTGTCCTGCGGCGCCATCAGCGCGGCGGTCTGCCAGCTCGTCGAGAGGATTGCGATGCGGCCGCCGCCGCTGTGGCTGACATCGGCGCGGAAGCGATGCTGCTGCATCGACACCGGGCGGAACGACAGCCTGACAGCACTGATCTCGTCATAGCGCCACAGGCCCGAGCGGCCGGCGATGTGCCAGGACAGCCCCTCCTCCGTCAGCTCGAAGCGATGCGCCGAGCCGATCAGCGACGCCTTGTAGGCGTAGCTCGTGGCCCTAGCGGCCTCAGCTCCCGAAACCTGCATCTCGAAATCAATCCCGTCCGCGATATGCTTGCGCGACCGCCCTCGCCCATCCTACAAGCGAGCCATGGCTGAGACGACCTTTTTTCCGCGCCGCCTGATTCTCGGCGCCGCCGTGATCTCCGGCGTGCTGCTCGCGCTCGCCGTGCACATGCTCGGGGCGCGCTACGGGCTCGACCTCGGCGGCCTCTGGCGCTCGGACACCCACGAGTTCATGCCTGCGGGCGCCGCGATCGCTTGGTGGCTGATCGCTACCGTCGGCTTCTCCGGCGGCTATTTCACGGCGAGCCTGATGCAGAGCGCGGTCGACGGCCAGATCCCGCAGCGGATGCGGCAGTTCCTGATCGCGGTCGGCGTGCTCCTGCTCGCAGGCGCGGGCCAGGCGGCCTCGGCGCCGAGCCCGATCCCGACCGTCTCGGTCGTGCTTGCCGGGCTTGCCGCCCTGTGCCTCGGCGCCGTGATGGCGTTCTGCGGCGCGCATTTCGCCCTGCGCCGCGGTTGACCGTTCAGGCGGTCGCCCGCAAACGCGGACGCTCCAGCATCAACGCCACATCCGAGGCAGGCCGCGGCTTGCTGAACAAATAGCCCTGCGCCTGGGTGCAGCCTTCGCGCCGCAAGAGCTCGAGCTGCGCGTCGTTCTCGACGCCTTCCGCGGTGGTGACGATGCCGAGGCTGCGGCCAAGGCCGGTCACGGCGCGGATGATCGCCATGGAATCCTCGCGCGTCGCCAGCTCCGACACGAACGAGCGGTCGATCTTGATCTTGTCGAACGGGAAGCTGCGTAAGTAGCTCAGCGACGAATAGCCGGTGCCGAAATCGTCGAGCGAGATCCGCACGCCCATGGCGCGCAGCTCGTGCAGCGTGGTCAGCGTCGCCTCGCTGTTCTGGAGCAGCACGGATTCGGTGATCTCGAGCTCGAGACGGCGCGCGCTCAGTCCCGAGGCGGCGAGCGCCGCAGTCACCGACGCGATCAGGTTCGGGCTCTTGAACTGCACCGGCGACAGGTTGACGGCGACGTCGACATCGTCGGGCCAGGCGGCCGCATCGGCGCAGGCGCCGCGCAGCACGAACTCGCCGAGCTGGATGATGAGGCCGGTCTCCTCGGCCAGCGGAATGAAGTTGACGGGCGAGATCAGGCCGCGCTGCGGATGGTTCCAGCGCAGCAGCGCCTCGAAGGCGACGACGCGATCGGCGGCGACGTCGCGGATCGGCTGGTAGTGCACCTCGAATTCGTCGCGTTGCAGCGCCGCGCGCAGATCCATTTCCAGCAGGCGCCGCGCCTGCGCGCGCGCGTCCATGCCGGTCTCGAAGAAGCGATAGGTGCCGCGACCGTCGGCCTTGGCGCGATACAGCGCAAGGTCGGCGTTCTTCAAGAGCTCGTCCGGATTGTCGCCGTCCTGCGGCGACAACGAGATGCCGATCGAGACGCCGATCACGATCTGGTGGTCGTCGATCTCGTAGGGCGCCGAGATCACCTCGACGAGGCGGCCCGCAAGGGATCTCGCCGCGGCTTCCTCGGAGCGCCCGATCTGGACGACGGCGAACTCGTCGCCGCCGAGCCGCGCCACAGTGTCGTTCTCGCCGACGGTGGCCTTCAGCCTGCGGCCGACCTCCTTGAGCAGCGCATCGCCGATCGGATGGCCGAGCGAGTCGTTGATGTCCTTGAAATGATCGAGATCGAGACAGAGCACCGCAAGCTGGTCGCCTGACCTGGTGCGGTGCAGTCCCTGCTCGAGCTGCTCGTGAAACAGCACGCGGTTCGGCAGGCTGGTCAGCGCGTCATGCCGCGCCATGTGCGAGATCTTGGCCTGCGCCTCCAGCCATTCGGTGATGTCCTCGAAGGTCGCGACCCAGCCGCCGCCCTGCATCGGCTGGTTGACGACGCGGATGGAGCGGCCGAGCCGGTTGACAACCTGGCTGGTCGTGCGGCCCTCGCGCGCATCGGCGATGAGACGCGCGAAGAACTCGCCCGCATCGCCCTGCCACTGGCCTTTCGCCTGCTCCTCCCGTAGCACGTCGACGAGCAGACGGCCGGCGAGCGGAATGCCAGTGCGGCCGAGCATCGCGGCATAGCGTTCGTTGAAGAGCTGGATCTTGCCGTCCGCATCGAACATGCACAGGCCCTGCGACATGTTCTCGAGCGCGGTATCCAGCACGACCTGCTGGCGTCCGAGTTCGCCCTTGGCACGACGGTCGAGCAAGGCGGCCGCGAGCGCGATCGCGATAATGGCAGCCGCCGCGCTGGCGGTCAGGATCGACAACGACGCCGGCGGGATCGAAAGACCGCTGACCACGAGCGTGGGATCGGGCGTCAGCTCCAGCGCGCCCATCGCGGTGAAATGATGCGAGACGATGGCGACTGTCAGCAGGACCGTCGCGCCGAGGGCGCTGGACACGCCGTCGCGCCGTCCCGCGACAAACAGAGCGAGCGAGCCGAAGAGGATGCCGAGCAGGATCGAGACGGTTACGGTGCCGGTCTCCCAGCCGACATGAGCTGGAATCTCGAACGCCATCATGCCGGTGTAATGCATGGCGGCCACACCGCTGCCGACGACGGCGCCGCCGAGCGCAATCAGGAGCCCGCGCGTCGTCGACACCGAGATGCTGAGCCCGATGAAGGTGACTGCGATCGCAAAGATCAGCGACAGCACCGTCACGGGGATGTTGTAGGCGCCGCCGGCGCCGGGCCCGTACGCCTGCATCGCGATGAAATGGGTCGCCCAGATGCCGCAGCCGGCAACGGCAGAATCGAGCGCGATCCACGCCACGCGGGCGCCGCCATGCGTCGCTCGCGCCCGGTGAAACAGGCTGATCGCCGCAGCGCTCGCGAGCAGACACACCGCACCGCCAAGCGCAACAAGTCGCCAATCATGCTCGTCGGTGAGACAGTAAAGAACTTGATACATTGCCGGCCCCTATCGCGCCGCACTTGAACCGATAGAGGTGGACGATCGGTAACTCGCTACGTGCCTGTTTCTGGGTTGGTGAACGGAAGATGTGTGCGTTCGCTCACATTGTTCATCCCCGCGCCGGCGCGCCTACGCCGATCACGGCGGCCGCCAGCAGCAGGACGGCCGCGGAGATCACCAGCGCGAGGTGCAGCCCCGTCATGAATGCCCCCTCAGCGGCGACCAGCGAGCCGAACAGGGCGACGCCGAGCACGCTGCCGGTCTGCCGCGTCGCATTCAGGACTCCTGCGGCGATGCCGGAGCGCGCCTTCTCGACGCTGCCGAGCAAGGTCGAGGTCAGCGGCGGCACCAGCAGGCCGAGCCCGCCGCTGATCGCGATCATCTGGGCAAAGATCGCGGAATAGCTCGTCCCGGCTTCGATCCAGACCAGACCGAGGCAGCCGAGCGCCGAGATGCAGGCGCCGACGACGATGGTCGGGCACGAGCCGATCCGTTCGGCAAGGCGCGGCGCCAGCAGGTTGACCGGCAGCACCGCCCCCATCATCGGCACGAAGGCGAGACCCGTCCACCACGCCGACAGCCCGTTGATGCGCTGGAAGTACAGGCTGAGCACGAAGATCAGGCCATAGATCGCGACATTGACGAGCAGGCCGACGATCGTGGTCAGGGTAAACAGGCGATGACCGAACAACGCCAGCGGCAGCATCGGCTGCGCCGCGCGGCTCTCGCGCCAGATGAAGAGCACGGCGAGAACGGCAGCCGCGACGAAAGCTCCGATCACCGCCAGATGATCCCAGCCGAGCGCGCCGCCTTCGATGATCGCGCCGGCAAGCGCCCCAAGCGCACCGATCGCGGCAAGCTGGCCGGGCAGATCGATCTCGCGCGAGGTCGCGCGCGTGGTCTCGGTCGCGTAGCGCCAGCTCAGCCACAAGCCGGCGAGCCCGATCGGCAGGTTGACCAGGAAGATCGCGCGCCAGCCGACCAGCGTGATCAACGCGCCGCCGACGAACGGGCCGGCGGTGAGCGCGAGACTCGCGCCGGCCGCCCAGACCGCGACGGCGCGGCCGCGCGCACGGTCGTCAGTATAGGCATGGTTGAGCAGCGCGAGAGAATTCGGCACCAGGATCGCCGCCGCCAGTCCCTGGACCAGCCGTGCGGCGATCAGGACGATGGCGTTGGGCGAAAGCGCACAGGCAAGCGAGGCCGCGGTGAAGATCGCGAACCCCGCCATGAAGATGCGCTTGGCACCAATGCGGTCGCCGAGCGCGCCGGCCGTCAGGATGAAGGCGGCAAACGCAATGGTGTAGGCGCTGACCACCCATTGCAGCTCGGCAACGCCGCCGCCGAGCGTCCTGCCCATCGCATCGAGCGCGGTGTTGACGATGGTGACGTCGAGTTGCACCACGCCATAGCCGAGGCTCATCGCCGCCAGCGTGAGCGAGGTCGCAAGAGGCGAGCGGGCTCGCGGCGCGCCGGCTCTGTCGTCGAAGCTTTGATACTTGATGGTGTTGGCTCGCATGCTGCACCTCGTTGCAGCCCCACCCGAAACATACGCTTTCACCGCGCCATCATGATTCGATTATGATCGAAACATCATCGCGCGATGAATCGTATCCTTCAGCAACAAACAACGAAGCTTCGCGCCCTGCTCGCCATGCAACTCCCGTACGCGCGGAAGCATGGGAACAGGGCGAGATTGCCTCTGTTGACCCCTTCATGTTCCCCTCTCGGCAGTGACCTCATGGCAAGAGTTGGCAACACCTCGATTCCGAGTGGCGCAAGATCGGAGTTCGGCAAGACCGCAACCATCATTGCCGTCGGATGCCTGATTGGCGTCCTGTTCGCCGGCAGCACCATCGCAACCCCGCTCTACGTCATCTACAAGCAGCAGTTCGGCTTCTCCCAGATCACGCTGACGCTGATCTATGCCGTCTACGTCATCGGCAATTTGACCGCACTGCTGGTCTTCGGCCGGATGTCGGACGAGGTCGGGCGGCGACGCACGGCGGTCATTGCCGTTGGCATCGCCATCGCGGGCGCATTGGTCTTCCTGCTCGCACACGGGGTCGCTTCGCTTTACGTGGCACGCGTGCTGAGCGGCCTTGCCATCGGGATCGGCGCCGGAACCGGCACTGCGTGGCTCGCCGAACTGATCGCCGAGCAGGATCGTTCCCGCGCCACCGTGATCGCGACGATCGCGAATTTCACCGGCCTCGGCCTCGGCGCGTTGATCGCCGGCGTGCTTGCCGAATATGTCGCACTTCCGCTGCAAACGCCCTTCATCGCCTACCTCGCGGTGCTGGTCGTCGTCGCGGCCCTCCTCGCCTTCGCGCGCGAGACCGTGGATCGGCCGCTGACCGCGTTCGCGCAGCTGTCGATCCGACCGCGTGCCGGCGTCCCGTCGTCGATCCGGCCCCGGTTCGTCGCGCCCGCGGTGACAGGCTTTGGCGCCATGACCCTCGTCGCCTTTTTCGCCGCGCTGGCACCGAGCGTGCTCGCCAATGAGCTGCATGTCACCAGCCACGCCGTCGCCGGCGCGATCTTCCTCGAGCTGGCGGCTGCCGTGGCGCTGGTCATCGCGCTGACGCGCTCCCTTTCCAGCCGCGCCGCCATGCTGTGGTCGCTCGGACTGATGCTGCCGAGCCTTGCCCTGCTCGTGACGGCACAATTCGTGGGATCGCTCGGCGTGATGATCGCCTCGACCGCGACCTGCGGCGTGGCGGCGGGCCTCGGCTATCGCGGCAGCTTGCAGGTGGTGAACCAGATCGCGCCGGATGATCGCCGTGCCGAGGTGGTCTCGGCCTATTTCATCTGCTGCTTTCTCGGAAACGCGCTTCCGGTGATCGGGATCGGCGTGCTCTCGACCCTGACCAGCTTGACCGTGGCGAGCCTGGTGTTTGCCGCGACCATTGCAGCCTTCGCGGTGATCGCCCTGATGTTCGGACTGAAATACCAGGCCGGTCAAGCGGTGCCGCAAGACGAATAGACCGAAGGGGACGCCGCACGGCTGCACGGCGTCTCCAGACGAGATGGGTCGCTAGCTCGCGGCGCGCAGATTGATCTTGCTCTCGGCGAGCGTCGTCAGCTTCTTGTCGGTCGCCTTCTCCTCCTCCAGCGTCTTGGCGAGCACATTGGCGCAGTCATTGCGGCCGAGCTGCTTGGCCCAGGCGATCAGGCTGCCGTAGCGGACGATCTCGTAATGCTCCGCGGCCTGCGCCGCATTGATCAGCGCGGCGTCCAGCACCGCCTTGTCGGCGACTTCGCCGGCGGTCTCGTCGGCCTCCTCGATGATGCCGTCGATCGCCGGGCAATCGACCGCCTTGACGGCGACGCCGTGCATCTTGAACACTTCCTCGAGCCGCGCGACGTGCTGCTTGGTTTCCTCGAGGTGCGTCAAAAAGCCCTGCTTCAACTGCGGATCGGTGGCCTTATGTGCCATTTTCGGCAGCGCCTTGGTGAGCTGCTGCTCAGCGTAATAGATGTCCTGGAGCTGGTGCACGAACAGGTCGTTCATGGTCTTGATGTCTTTTGTGAACAGTCCCATCGTTCCGATCCTCTTTCGGTTTCGGGAACACGCAGGCATCGGCTTCCACGAAAAAGCCGCTTATTCCGCCATGTTCGATTGCTGATGGGGCGCTAACGGGCGCGCAGCATCGACGTTCCAAAAAAGCCACTTGCGCTTGCGCTGGAACAAGGAAGCGGGCCCCAGGATTTGAAATGATGTCAAAATACCGACACGCGATCCAAGCCGCGCATTACGACTCATATGCTTAACGCGCCTCGGATGTGAACCGCATATGACAAAGGTCGCAGGTCCAAAGCAGAACCTATCGTTGTCAAGGGCTGCACAAGTCGCCGTTTTTGCCTTAAATGAGCTACAACATGCTTAGCGATCGACGCCCACGGGCCGTGGTCGCGGCCGACTGGCCAATGCCTGGCCCTGTCGATCTTGCCCCCTGCCGGGAGGATGAATGCACGGACTGCTGACCGCGCTGAAACGCGGCTTCAAACGATGGATCGGCTGGCGACGGCTCGGAATTGCCGCGAGCGTCTTCATCATCGCCTTCGCGGTCACCACGCTTGTGCGTACCCTCAAAGGCATCGATACCGGCGTCATCCTGACCGCGCTGACCGAGATTCCCCGGGAAAATATCGGGCTCGCGGCGATCTGCGTCGTCTTCGCGTTCTGTACGCTGACCTTCTACGACTTTTTTGCATTGCGAACGATCGGCAAGAAGCATGTGCCCTATCGCATCGCAGCACTTTCCAGCTTCACGTCCTATTCGATCGGCCACAACATCGGCGCCACGGTTTTTACCGGCGGCGCGATCCGCTTCCGGATCTATTCGGATTACGGGCTGAATGCGATCGATGTCGCCAAGATCTGCTTCCTGTCGGGGCTGACCTTCTGGCTCGGTAACATCTTCGTGCTCTCCATCGGCATGGCGATCCATCCCGACGCCGCCTCGTACATGGATCAGCTGCCGTCCTCGATCAACCGGCTGATCGCGTTCGGCGGCCTCGCCTCGATCGGCGCTTACCTGGTCTGGCTCTGCATGGGCGAGAAGCGCCGCGAGCTCGGACAGAAGGGCTGGAAGGTCGTGCTGCCGTCAGCGCCGCTGACCTTGGTGCAGATCCTGATCGGCGTGGTCGATCTCGGCTTCTGCGCGCTGGCGATGTACCTGCTGGTGCCGGCCACTCCGCAGATCGATTTCCTCTCGCTCGCCGTCGTATTCATCCTGGCGACGCTGCTGGGCTTTGCCAGCCATGCCCCCGGCTCGATCGGCGTGTTCGATGCCGCGATGCTGGTGGCGCTGCCCGAATTCGGCCGCGAGCAGCTTCTGGCGACGCTGCTGGTGTTCCGCATCCTCTACTTCGTGATCCCGTTCGGCCTCGCCATCTCCATCATGGGCGCGCGCGAGCTCTGGATGAACGTGGTCCAGCCCTGGCAGGAGCGGCGGCGGCTGGCGGAGGCCTGCGCGCAGGCTAATCTGCCCAAGCAGGTGACGCCCATGGAGCGCGAGCGTCTGGTGCGGCAGGCCAGCAAGCGCTGAGCCGCGCCCGCCCGCAAAAGCGGCAGACAAAGGTTGCAGGCGGGGGAGCAATGCTCTCTTATTTCCGCCTCAACTTTGCCGTTGAAGACGCGGGCCATGATCCGACTTCCCCTTCGCACCCTCTCTGCCTGCGCCCTGCTGCTTGCCGGGATTTTGACCGTTTGGCCGTCTGGGCGCGCAGCCGCGCAGGATGCCGGCGCGATGCAGATCAATTGGGAGGTGCGCAACCGCTTCCGCCTGTTCCGCGAGGAGCGCGACTTCCTGCTCCATGTCGAGAATGCGCGTAACCGCAGCATCCTCGCCGCCGAACAATCGCTGGAGCTCCAGAGCGAGGGCCGCGGCTGGGCCCGCAACATGGTCAACCGGCTCTGCATCGACGTGCAGGGCCGGGTCAACCAGCCCTGCACCCGTGACAACTTCAAAGAGAACTACATCACCCCGATCGACCACCCCGTCACCGTGCGCCTGACCGGCGCAGTGCCGGTCGGCGCCACCTGCGCCTGGAGCTTCGACGACGGCGACGGGCCGCAACAATCGACCTTCGACTGCGCCGAGCCGGTCAATTTGCGCGTCCGCTACGGCAAGCAGACGGTCGCGACCGTCGACGTCTCCTCCGGCTCCGATCCGACCCAGCGCGTCCAGGCCGAGATCCAGGTCCGCGATATCTTCATCGCCGGCCTCGGGGACAGCATCGCCTCCGGCGAAGGCAATCCGGACCGGCCGCTGGCGCTGTCGGACGAAGGCTTCTGCTTCCGCTCCTACCTCGGCACCGCCGGCGCGCAATACTACCGGCCGAGCCGCGCCGGTTACAAAGGTGGGCGCGCCTGCGAGGCGCCGGACACGCTCGCCAACTGGCAGCATTACGGCGCGCTCTGGTTCAACTCGCCGTGCCATCGCTCGCTCTACAGCTACCAGACCCGCACCGCGCTGGCGCTCGCGGTGCGCTACACCCACATCGCCGTGACCTATCTGCCGCTCGCCTGCACCGGCGCCAGCATCGGCGACGGGCTGCTCGGCTCGCAGCGCGCCCGCGAATGCCCGCCCGGCAAGACCGGCGTCTGCAACACCAGCGTGAATGCTCAGGTCGCCGAGCTGCGCGAAGCGCTCACCGCCGCCAGGAAGCGCCAGCCAGATCGCACGCTCGACCTCGTGCTGCTCTCGGTCGGCGCCAACGACGTCTATTTCTCCGGCCTCGTCGCCGACGTCATCGTCGACACCGCGACCGAGCGCGCGCTGTTCCGCCGCTCCGGCGTGATGGCGAGCGTCGACGATTCCCGCGACGCGCTGGCGCGCGAGCTGCCGCAGAACTTCGTTCGCCTGCGCGAGGCCTTGAAGCCGCTCGTCGGCGGCGACCTCTCGCACGTGGTCTATGTCTCCTACGCCAATCCGGCGCTTGCCGATGGCGGCGTGCCCTGCCGCGGCGGCCGCGCCGGCTTCGACATCCATCCGTCCTTCAACGCCGACGCGCAACGCCTCGCGCGCGTCTCGACCTTCGTCGACATGGAATTCCTGCCGCAGCTGAAGGGGCTCGCCACCTGCACCCGCGGCGCACTGTGCCGCGATCCCGAAGCCGACCGCATGACCTTCGTCGATGCACATCAGGCCACGTTCGCCGACCACGGCTTTTGCGCGCATTCGGGCAACGATCCCGAATTCGACCGCAGCTGCTTTGCCGAGAACGGCCAAAGCTTTAACCCTGACATCGTGAGCGCCGCTAGCCAGCCGATGCTGTGCGGCCGCGGCGCCTCGGAGTACCGCGCCTACCTGCCCCGCGCGCGCTGGATCCGCGACGCCAACGACAGCTATTTTGCCGCGATGACCTATCCGCAAGGCTTGCCGGCCGCGAGCCAGCCGACCGACATCCACGACGCCACCTGGGGCGTACTCTCCGCAGTCTATGGCGGCGCCGTGCATCCGAGCGCGGAAGGCCATGCGGCGATGGCGGACGCAGCGCTGCCGGCGGCAAGCGCAGTACTTGGTCTCGACGCCGTGCCGCCGGGTGTGACGCGCGGATTCCTGCCTCAGCTGCTGCCGAGCGCGCGGCAGTAGCAGCGAAGACCAACTCTCCCTACACCGTCATTGCGAGCGCAGCGAAGCAATCCAGAGTCCCTCCGCGGAAAGATTCTGGATTGCTTCGCTGCGCTCGCAATGACGAGCTTGGGGCCAGCATCTCGCCAGCCTCGCGATCGTTCCCCTCGACCCGCCGTTCCATCAATCCAAAAACGGCATCGATCGATACTCCCTTCAACTTGGACACTTTGCCGCGCGCGCCTCTAGGAGTCGCCTTGAGGAAACGTTTCGAGTTGTAAGGAGGCGCGTGATGAGCGCAGTGGTGTCCACAGCGGACGTGAGGAGGTCTCGCGTCAGGCTGTTCATCGTGACCATGTTGTTCCTGGTCACCACCGTCAATTATGCCGACCGCGCCACGCTGTCGATCGCCGGCCCCGCGCTTTCCAAGGAGCTGCATCTCGATCCCGTCGCCATGGGCTGGATCTTCTCGGCCTTCGGCTGGTCCTATGTCGTTGCCCAAGTGCCGGGCGGCTGGCTGCTCGACCGCTACGGCTCGCGCCTCGTCTATGCCTTCAGCATCATCGTCTGGTCGCTGTTCACGCTGATGCAGGGCTGGGTCGGCTTCCTCAGTGCCGGCGTCGCCATCGCCGTGCTGTTCGTGCTTCGCCTGCTGGTCGGCATCGCCGAGGCGCCGTCCTTCCCCGCCAACGCCCGCATCGTCGCGGCGTGGTTTCCCGGCAACGAGCGCGGCACCGCGTCGGCCTTCTTCAATTCGGGGCAGTATTTCGCCACCGTGATCTTCGCGCCGCTGATGGGCTGGATCGCGCACGATTACGGCTGGCGCTATGTGTTCTTCGTGATGGGTGCGCTTGGCGTCATCATGGGCATCGTCTGGCTCAAGAACATCTACGGCCCGAAAGAGCATCCTTCGATCAATGAGGCGGAATTCGACTACATCAGGGACGGCGGCGCGCTGGTCGATCTCGACGCGCCCAAGGACGATCTGCTGCGCGAGCGTGCGCAGGAATCCGGCTCCGGTTGGGACCACATCCGCCAGCTGCTCTCCAACCGCATGATGCTCGGCGTCTATCTCGGCCAGTACTGCATCAACACGCTGACCTATTTCTTCCTGACCTGGTTTCCGGTCTATCTCGTCAAGGAGCGCGGCCTGTCGATCCTGCAAGCCGGTTTCGTCGCGACGCTGCCGGCGCTGTGCGGCTTCATCGGCGGCGTGCTCGGCGGCATCATCTCCGATGCGATCCTGCGCAGGACCGGCTCGCTGACCATGGCGCGCAAGATCCCGATCGTCGGCGGCATGCTGTTGTCGATGTCGATCATCGCCTGCAACTATGTCGACGGACAGGCGCTGGTGGTCGGCTTCATGGCGCTCGCCTTCTTCGGCAAGGGCATCGGCGCGCTGGGCTGGGCGGTGGTCTCCGACACCTCGCCGAAGGAAGCCGGCGGCGTCTCCGGCGGCCTGCTCAACACCTTCGGCAATCTCTCCTCGATCACCACGCCAATCGTGATCGGCTACATCCTGGCCGCGACCGGCTCGTTCAACGGCGCGCTGCTGTTCGTAGGTCTCAACGCGCTGGTGGCTGCCTTCGCCTATCTCGTCATCGTGGGCAAGATCGAGCGGGTCGTGCTCAAACGTTCCTCCTGAGGGCTCCCCGTGGGAGCTTGACCAGGCAACTCAACGGCGGCTCGAAAAAGCCGCCGTCTTTGTTTTGGGGGTGATCGATGCTAGAAGTGCCGGGGAAACGCCTTATCCATCTAAGGCATGTATCGATGTTCGACCTCAACCAGCTCCGCTGTTTCGTTACGGTGGCGGAGGAACTGCATTTCGGCCGCGCCGCCGTTCGGCTGAACATGACCCAGCCGCCGCTGTCCCGGCAGATCCAGGTGCTCGAGCACATCATCGATGCGCCCTTGCTGGAGCGCACCAGCCGCTCGGTCCGCCTGACGCCGGCGGGACGAAGCTTCCTGCCCGAGGCGCGCCGCATCCTGAAGCTTGCGGAAAGCGCCTCGCAGGTCGCCCGCCGCATCGCGCTCGGCAAGACCGGCTCGCTGAAGATCGGCTTCACGGCAGCCGCCGCCTACGGTTTCCTGCCCGAGCTGGTCGCGGCCTGCCGCGCGAAACTGCCCGAGGTGGACTTCTCGCTGAAGGAGATGGTGTCGGGCGACCAGTTCGAGGCGCTGACCTCGGGCCAGATCGACGCCGGCCTGCTCCGGCCGCCGATCGCGCGTCCCGAGCTCACCAGCCGCCGCGTCGTCGCCGAGCCGCTGCTCGCCGCGATCCCGAAGAAGCATCCGCTCGCGAATGCCGACAGCATCACCATCAAGGACTTCGACGACCAGCCCTTCGTGATGTATTCGCCCTATGAGAGCCGCTACTTCCACGATCTCCTGGTGGCGCTGTTCACCCGGGCCGACGTGCTGCCGCGCTACGTCCAGCATCTCAGCCAGATCCATTCAATCCTCGCCATGGTCCGCGCCGGCCTCGGCCTTGCCATCGTGCCGGCCGCGGCCGCGAGCCTGAAAATCTCCGACGTACGGCTGCGGCCGCTCAAGCTGCGCACCCGCGTCCCCGTCGAGCTGTTCATGGTCTGGCGCCGCGACGACGAGAATCCGCTGCTCTCGGCCCTGGTCAAAATCGCCGGCGAATTGTCCTCCGCGGTGGTGGCGGAAGATTGATGCTCAATCCGCATCGGTCGATATAGGCTTTGGCTTGGACGCGCATCGAGCCGTCTCCTAAACCACGGCGCATGGACGCGCGGCCTCCTGCTTGCGTCCTCCACAACACGAGACAAGGGAGCAGCGCCCATGAGCAAGATGACCCCGCAGGAAATGGCCCAGAAGATCGGATCGGGCCTCCTGTCCTTCCCCGTTACGCCCTTCAAGGCGGACTACTCCTTCGACGAGGCGACCTACCGCGCCAACATGGACTGGCTGTGCGGCTATGACGTCGCAGGCCTGTTCGCCGCCGGCGGCACCGGCGAGTTCTTCTCGCTGACCCCGACCGAGGTTCCGCAAGTCGTCAAGGTCGCCGTCGACGAGACCAAGGGCCGCGTGCCCGTGCTCGCCGGCACCGGCTACGGCACCGCGATTGCCCGCGAGATCGCGATTGGCGCCGAGAAAGCCGGCGCCGACGGCCTCTTGCTGCTGCCGCCCTACCTCACCCATTCCGAGCAGGAAGGCCTTGCCGCCCATGTCGAGGCGGTCTGCGCCTCGGTGAAGATCGGCGTCATCGTCTACAACCGCGACAACGCCATCCTGCAGCCCGACACGCTCGCCCGCCTCGCCGAGCGCTGCCCGAACCTCGTCGGCTACAAGGACGGCATCGGCGACATCGAGCTGATGACGCGTGTCTACACCAAGCTCGGCGACCGCCTGACCTATGTCGGCGGCCTGCCGACCGCCGAGACCTTCGCGCTGCCCTATCTCGACATGGGCGTAACGACCTACTCGTCGGCCGTATTCAACTTCGTGCCGGAATTCGCCACCAACTTCTATGCCGCGGTGCGCACGCGCGACCATGCGGCGATCCATTCCGGGCTGAAGGATTTCATCCTGCCGCTGATCGCGATCCGCAACCGCAAGAAGGGCTATGCGGTCTCGATCATCAAGGCCGGCATGAAGGTGATCGGCCGCGACTCCGGCCCGGTCCGTCCGCCGCTGACCGATCTCACCGAGCAGGAGATCGCGGAACTGGCCGCGCTGGTGAAGAAGCTGCCCGCCGCACGATCGTCACAACAGGCTGCAGAATAACAGCAGGCAACAGGGAGGAGCGTGCGATGGCCCAGACGGAAATCTCCGGCGCACCGATCGTCACGGCGATGCAGGTGATCCCGGTTGCCGGCCGCGACAGCATGCTCCTCAATTTGAGCGGCGCGCATGCGCCGTTTTTCACCCGCAACATCGTCATCCTCACCGACAATGCCGGTCACACCGGCGTCGGCGAGGTGCCTGGCGGGCAGAAGATCTGGCAGACGCTACAGGACGCCCGCGATCTCGTGATCGGCAAGACCGTCGGCGCGATGAACAACATCCTGGCCGACATCCGCACCGCCTTCGCCGACCGTGATGCCGGCGGCCGCGGCAAGCAGACCTTTGATCTCCGCGTCATGATCCACGCGGTCACGGCGATCGAATCCGCGCTGCTCGATCTGCTCGGCCAGCATCTCAATCTGCCGGTCGCAGCCCTGCTCGGCGAAGGCCAGCAGCGCAAGAGCGTCGAGACGCTCGGCTATCTCTTCTTCGTCGGCGATCGGCGCAAGAGCAAGCTCGACTACATCCAGGGCGAGGCCGGCAAGGCGGAATGGTTCAACCTCCGCCACCAGGAGGCGATGACGCCCGAGACGGTGGTGCGGCTCGCCGAGGCCACCCACGATCATTACGGCTTCGCCGATTTCAAGCTCAAGGGAGGCGTGCTCCGCGGCGAGCAGGAGATCGAGGCCGTCACGGCCATCGCCAAGCGCTTTCCGAACGCGCGCGTCACGCTCGACCCCAACGGCGCCTGGTCGCTCGACGAGGCGATCAGCCTCTGCAAGGACATGCACGGCATCCTCGCTTATGCCGAGGACCCCTGCGGCGCCGAGGCCGGCTTCTCCGGCCGCGAGATCATGGCCGAGTTCCGCCGCGGCACCGGCCTGCCGACCGCCACCAACATGATCGCCACCGACTGGCGGCAGCTCTCCCATGCGTTGCGCCTGGGCGCGGTGGACATCCCGCTAGCCGATCCCCATTTCTGGACCATGCAAGGCTCGGTGCGTGTGGCCCAGACCTGCCGTGACAACGGCCTGACCTGGGGCTCGCACTCCAACAACCACTTTGATATCTCGCTCGCCATGTTTACCCATGTCGGCGCCGCCGCCCCCGGCAAGGTGACCGCGATCGACACCCACTGGATCTGGCAGGACGGCCAGGCGCTGACGAAAGAGCCGCTGCTGATCCGCGGCGGCAAGATCGCGGTCCCGGATCGTCCGGGCCTCGGCATCGAGATCGACCGCGCCGCCATCGAGGCCGCGCATGAGCTTTACAAGAAGCATGGACTTGGCGCCCGGGATGACGCTATGGCCATGCAGGACCTGATCCCCGGCTGGACCTTCGACGACAAGCGTCCGTGCCTCGTGCGTTAGAAATTATCTCGGAGGACAACATGACTGCGATCCTGAAGAACTTCATCGGCGGCGAATGGGTCGACGGCTCCGGCGTCACCAAGAATATCAACCCCTCCAACACCAACGATCTCGTCGGCGAATACGCCAAGGCCGACAAGGCACAGACCGAGAAAGCGATCGCCGCCGCCAAGGCCGCCTTCCCCGCCTGGGCGCAGTCGACCCCGCAGGTACGCTACGACGCCCTCAACAAGATCTCGACTGAAATCCTCGCCCGCAAGGAAGAGCTCGGCCGCCTGCTCGCGCGCGAGGAAGGCAAGACTCTGCCGGAAGGCATCGGCGAAGTCGCCCGCGCCGGCCAGATCTTCGCGTTCTTCGCCGGCGAGGCGCTGCGGCTGATCGGCGAGAAGGGTGCTTCCGTGCGCCCCGGCCTCGACGTCGAGCTCACCCGTGAGCCGGTCGGCGTCATCGGCATGATCACGCCCTGGAATTTCCCGATCGCGATCCCCGCCTGGAAGATCGCGCCCGCGCTCTGCTACGGCAACACGGTCGTGTTCAAGCCGGCCGAGCTGGTGCCTGGCTCGGGCCACGCGCTCGCCGAAATCATCACACGCTCCGGCATTCCGGCCGGCGTGTTCAACCTCGTCGTCGGCTCCGGCTCGGTGGTCGGCCAGACCCTGCTTGAGCATCCTGACGTCGCTGCGATCTCCTTCACCGGCTCGGTGCAGACCGGCCGCAAGATCGCGCAGGCCTGCGTGCTCTCGAACCCCATGAAGAAATTCCAGCTCGAGATGGGCGGCAAGAATCCGCTGGTCGTGCTCGACGACGCCGACCTGAAGACTGCCGTCGAGGTCGCCGTCAATGGCGCTTATTTCTCCACCGGCCAGCGCTGCACCGCCTCGTCCCGCCTGATCGTCACCGAGGGCATCCACGACCGCTTCGTCGCTGCGGTGGCCGAGCGGCTGAACAGCCTGTCGGTGGACGACGCGCTCAAGGCCGGCGTGCATATCGGCCCCGTGGTCGACCAGAGCCAGCTCGACCAGGACCTGCGCTACATCAAGATCGGCCAGGACGAGGGCGCCAAGCTCGCCTTCGGCGGCGAGCTGCTCAAGCGCGAGAATCCCGGCCATTACCTGCAGCCGGCGCTGTTCACCGAGGCCAACAACAACATGCGCATCGCGCGTGAGGAAATCTTCGGGCCCGTTGCCGCCGTCATCCGCGCCAAGAACTACGAGGAGGCGCTGGCGATCTCCAACGACACCGAGTTCGGCCTCGCCTCCGGCATCTGCACCACCAGCCTGAAATACGCCTCGCACTACAAGCGCAACAGCGAGTCCGGCATGGTGATGGTCAACCTGCCGACCGCCGGCGTCGACTATCACGTGCCGTTCGGCGGCCGGAAGGGCTCGAGCTACGGCGCCCGCGAGCAGGGCTCCTATGCTCGCGAGTTCTACACGACGGTGAAGACGGCTTATACCTTCCCGGGCTGAGACATCGTAGGGTGGGCAAAGCGAAGCGTGCCCACCAGCTACGTTCGACGTGAAACAAGGTGGGCACGGCGCTTTGCGCCTTTGCCCACCCTACTGCTTCTGAGGCAAGCGCAGATGGACCAGGACGTCGCAGCGAAAGAGCAGCCCCGCTACATCAAGCTCAACGAGCGCGACAATGTGGCGATCGTGGTCAATGATTTCGGGCTTCCCGCCGGCTCCCGCTTCGCCTGCGGGCTGACGCTGCGCGCCTTCGTGCCGCAGGGGCACAAGACGGCACTGGTCGACATCGCGGAAGGCGCCCCGATCGTCCGTTATGGCGAGATCATCGGCTACGCGCTCTCCCCGATATCAGCGGGCGAATGGGTGGACGAGGCGCGCATCCGCATGCCGGAGGCCCCTGCCCTCGACAAGCTGGAGATTTCGACCGCCGTTCCCGCGCCGCTGCCGCCGCTCGAAGGCTTCACCTTCGAAGGCTTCCGCAATCCGGACGGCTCGGTCGGAACGAAAAACATCCTCGCCATCTCCTCCTCCGTGCAATGCGTCAAGGGCACGATGGAATATGCGGTGAAGCGCATCCGCGCCGAGCTGCTGCCGAAGTATCCTAATGTCGACGACGTCGTGCCATTGACGCACGCCTATGGCTGCGGCGTCGCGATCACCGCGCCCGACGCGGTCGTACCGATCCGCACCCTGCAAAACCTCGCGCTCAACCCGAATTTCGGCGGCGAGATTCTGGTCGTCGGCCTCGGCTGCGAAAAGCTCGCGCCGGAGCGGCTGGTGCCGGAAGGTGTCAGCGATGCCATCGTGCGCATCCAGGACGAAGCCTTCGACGGCTTTGGCGCGATCGTCGATGCGATCATGACCCAGGCCGAAGCGCGGCTGAAGGTGCTCAACAGCCGCAAGCGCGAGACCTGCCCGGCCTCGGACCTCGTCATCGGCCTGCAATGCGGCGGCAGCGACGCCTTCTCCGGCGTCACCGCCAATCCCGCCGTCGGCTTCGCCGCGGATCTGCTGGTGCGCGCCGGCGCGACCGTGATGTTCTCGGAAGTGACCGAAGTGCGCGACGCCATCCAGCTGCTGACCCGCCGCGCCATCAACGAGGACGTCGGCCGCGCACTGGTGCGCGAGATGGCCTGGTACGACTCTTATCTTGCCCGCGGCGGCGCCGACCGCAGCGCCAACACCACGCCCGGCAACAAGAAGGGCGGCCTCGCCAACATCGTCGAGAAGTCGCTCGGCTCGATCGTGAAATCCGGCTCGAGCGCGATCACCGGCGTGCTCTCGCCCGGCGAGAAGGCGACGCAGAAGGGCATGCTGTTCGCGGCAACGCCCGCCTCCGACTTCATCTGCGGCACGCTCCAGCTCGCCTCCGGCATGACGCTGCAGGTGTTCACCACCGGCCGCGGCACGCCTTACGGCCTTGCGGCAGCGCCCGTGATCAAGGTCGCGACCCGCAGCGAGCTCGCGCGGCGCTGGAAGGACCTGATCGACTTCGATTCAGGCAGCATCGCCACCGGCGAGAAGACCATCGAGGAATGCGGCTGGGACCTGTTCCGCCTGATCCTCGACGTCGCCTCCGGTCGCACCAAGCCGTGGTCGGATCGCTGGGGCATCCACAACGATCTCACGCTGTTCAATCCGGCGCCGGTGACCTGAGGGTCACTGGCCGTCGATCAGGTGCATGTCGCCGAGCGTGACGGGTAGGCTGCGGGTGATGAGGTCCGCAATCGCCGCGCGCAGCCGTTCGCTCGAAGCCGGACCATCGAACGTCGCGTCGACCGTGCCGCTCGGGCCGGCAATCCGCATCGTCGCCGTATTGTCGAGCGGCGCGGCGGCCCGCTTCTCGATCACGTCGAACGACTTGCCGTCGATGACGCGGACTTCGTACAGCGCGTGGATCAGCCCGTAATCCGCAAACAGGGTCCGGTATTCGGCGAGCCCGACGCCCTCGACGTTGCGGCCGTTGCCGAGCTTCGACTTCGCCCGCGTGATCACGATGTAGGCGTCCAGGCCCTGCGGAGAGACATCGCTGCGAACGAGCTCCTTGAACGGATCGCTGCGCAGGAGATTGACGGGCGTAACCGGCGAATCCCTGACAGCGGCGAACGCGACGCGCCGATAGCTCACTGCCTGCACCCGAAAGCGGCCGCTCAGGAGCCTCGTCGCCTGCTGCACGATGAACTCGTCCAGCCCCCACGCGCTGATCGAAGCGCTTTGCTCTGTCTTGCCGAACCCTGTCAGGCCGGCCTGTGTCAGGCTCATCTCCTCGCCGATGGCCGAGATGATACCGACCGTCTTGATCGCCTGCAGCCGGCTCGCGCGCGTCTCGAACGCTGCGGCGGCGCCGAGCACGACCGAAGCGATCGCGACGGCAACACATAGGATGACCTTGCTACGCATGGCGGCCTATCGAATCCTGAAATCGAACGAATAGGACGCACCCAGGCCGACGGTGGTCTGGTTCGACGATCCCCGCTGCTTCACCAGCGGGCTGTCCGCGGCATCGCCCAGCAGCTTCTCGTACTCGACATAGGCATGGACCTCCCACTGCGGATTGATGCGGTAGGAGATCTGGCTGCCGAAGCCGACCGAGTGCGCACCGCCCCTTGCGTCATACATCGGCAACCCCGATGCCAGCGCCTGCACCGCATCGACGCCGAAATACGGCGCGGTCGCCTTGGTGCTCTTCCAGGTGAAGCGCGGGCCCGCCGAGATCGTCAACCTCTGGATCAGCGGCACGATGACGTCGGCGGAGACATCTGCCACCGCGCCGGTGTGGCCACCGAAACCCTGGCGCAGTTCGCTGCGCAGGCGCAGCCAGTCGACCGGATAATATTCGACGAAACCGCCGAGCTCGTAGGCCGCCTTGACGTCGCCAAGGCCGGTCAGCTCGGCATATTTGTCGCTCTTGCGCGAGGAGACGTATTTGAACGCAGGGCCCGCGCGGAAATTGCCGACGTCGAGCAGCGCGATGCTGGCGCTGTCGCGAGGCCCGCGAAACTGGTCGATCGATCCGGCGCGACGGATGGTGAAGATCGGGATCGGGAGAAACCTCCCGTTCTTCGACCCGACGAAGTCAGGCGTGTATTCGCCGCCGATGCCGACCATGACGGTCCAGTTGCCGGAGGGCGACGGCAGCATCGGCAGCTCGAATGGCGGCGCCGGCAGGGTGAATGCGGTCTGCGCCGATGCGGACTGAGGAATTGCGGTGATCGTGCCGAGTGCGGCAAGCAAGGCGGTCGTCCGCCGCACGTTCGCCGTGAGGCGGTGAGCGGCTTCGTCGAGATGCGTCATTACGGGGCCCCGGACCGGCCGTCCTGGCCGAGTCGACTGGTGTGGTCTGGAGCCCCAGCATGTGATCCGGCAAAATTGCCCCAACATTGCAACGAGTAATCGCCCCTGCGACATTCCGCGCCGACGGTGCCGCCGGACCAACATTGCCCGAACATTGCAGGACTGGACTCAGCCCCCCAATTTTCGCCGCTGCGTCCGGTCAGCTCTCTCGCTGCCGCCTTTTATTCGCCAAGCTCGCTGCCTTAAACGGAACTCGCGCACGAACCGAAATGCCGGACTTCGGTCAGGAAGCGTCAAGATCGGGGCCTATGGCTCCGGCAGAGTCAAGGACGACCCGCGTGCGCTCCCTCGTGATCGAAGACGAACCACAGATCGGCGCCTATGTCAGCCGCCTGCTCGGGCAATTGCACGGTATCGTCGACCTCGTCGGCTCGATCGCCGATGCTCGCCAGGCACTGGACAATTTCAAATATGATCTTGCGATCGTCGACCGAATGCTGCCCGACGGCGATGCGCTGGAGGTGGTCACGGCGCTGAGCCAGTCGCCGGAGCGTCCGGCGATCATCATGCTGACGTCCAAGGACACCAAGGAGGATGTCGTCGATGGTCTCAATGGCGGTGCCGACGATTATCTCGGTAAGCCGTTCGAGCCGCAGGAGCTGCTTGCGCGGGTGCGCGCCGTGTTGCGCCGACCGCGCCTGCTCGCGCCTTCGGTGCTGTCGCTCGGCAATGTCGAGCTGCATCTCGGCAGCAACGAAGTCGTGGTCGCCGACAGGAAGATCCTGCTGCGGCGGCGCGAGGCGCTGATCCTGGGCGCACTGCTGATGCGCCGCGACCGCGTCATCACCCGCGCCGCCCTGATCGAGGAGATCTACGGTTTCGACGACGAGATCGAATCCAACACGCTCGAAGCGCAGGTCTCGCGCCTGAGGAAGAAGCTGGCCGCTTTCGGCGGCGACGTGGAGATCCGCAGCATGCGGGGCATCGGTTACATCCTGCGGCTGGCAACGCCGCGATGACGTCGATCGCCCGAACGTTTGCGTTCTCGCTCGGTATCGCCGCCACAGCGATCTTTCTGACCATGGTCGCGATCTTCGTCTCGAGGTACCCGTTGGAGGAACGCGAGTTCAGGGCCTGCCGGGTCGTGGCCGCCGTTCTCGATCGAGCCACTGATTTCGACGGGCAAAACCTGACGATACGTCCGACTCCCGCGCTCGAGGAATTGAAGGCGGACAGTCCAAACCTCTGGTACGTCGTGTCCGTGGGCGATCTCGTCAGCGAGTACGGTGGCGAGCACCGGCCGCCTCTCCCCTTCGCCTTTCCCTATCGCGGGCCGGTCGGCCTGTCCGTCTTCAGCACACACGACCAAAAGAGCACGTTCTGTCTCGCCGTTGCGCAACGGGGCTCCTTGCGGCTCACGACGATGGTCGGCGAGCCTCAGGTCCGCTTCGGCCGGATGGCAAGAAGCTTCCTCGTCAGCAGGATTTTTTCGATCATGCTGGTGGCGCTGGCCTTTGCGGCGACCGTCGCCATCGGTTCAGCTCTTGCTGCGCGTTTCGTCTCGCGCGGCATCGAACGGGTCGCGCACCGCGCGCTCGCGATCGATCCCTCGGCCCCGCGAGGTTTGATATCGCTGTCCCAAGTCCCCTCCGAGTTGAAGCCCCTGGTCGAGGCGCTGAACCGCGCGTTCGGCGAGATCGACGCCTATATCCGGATGCAGCGCCGCTTTCTCGGCAATGCCGCCCATCAGCTCCGAACGCCGCTCACGCTGCTGCGCGCGAAGATCGACGACGTGTCCGATCCGGTCCTGAGGACAGAGCTGGTGCGCGACGTCCGCCGCCTGACGTCGCTGGTGTCCGCCATGCTCGACCTGGCGCGCCTGCAAAATCACGCGATCGAAAAGCGGCCGATCGATCTTGCCGAGATCACGCTGGACGTGCTGGCCGATTTCGGTCCCTCGGCGCTCGACGCCGGCATCGAGCTTGCGCTGGAGCGCGCCGAGGAAGGCCCAGTGCTGGTGCAGGGCGTCGATGCCGCCATTCGCAGTGCGCTCGCCAATCTCGTCGGCAACGCGCTGATCCACGCCCACGGCGCGCGACGCATCGTCGTCACGCTCGACCGCCGCAGCATCTCGGTTGAAGACGACGGCGCAGGCCTGCCCGACGGCGCCGAACAAAAGCTGCTGGAGCCGTTTCAGACCGGCAACACCGCAGGCGGCGGCGCCGGCCTCGGCCTGTCGATCGTCCGCGAGATCATGGCCGCCCATGGCGGCGAGCTCGTCATCTCCTCCGCACCCGGCCGCGGCACGACGATGAGCCTGCGTTTTCCCGAACCGACGGCGGCGACGACTTCTCGGCAGCTCGATCTGGAAGCACGCTAGCAAGGCGCCCCTCGGCGAAACCGTCCGGAAACATTTGCGCGAAAAACATCTTCCGCGTTTCATCCTTTCGTCCAACGCAACCAAATAGATCGCCGGCGGCCTCCGAATGTTCGCACACGAGCGAACCTGTCGCGGCATCGCGGCGACCAAACCTCCGATTGACATCTTCAACGGAGATTTTCCAATGCGTTTTCTTTCGATGATTGCCGTCGCCGGTGCGATGATTGCGAGCTCCAGCGGCGCGTTCGCCGGCGAGCTTCCGTCTTACGAAGTCAAGTCGTTTCCGATCTCGACGACCCAGGTGCAGGTGCTCGGCGGTGCCGGTGTCGAGGAGCAGTCGGCCGCGCCCACGATGATCGTCGCCGGCATGCCCGCCTCCCCCGCGCAAGTCTCGGTGCTGTCGCCGCGCGTCAAGCGGCTGGCGAGCGCGGGCTCGGAGAGCGAGGCGCGCTGACGGCTCGCGCCGGGACACACCGCGCGGGGCAGCGCGACCTACAAATTGTAGCAGCGAACCCTCACGTCATGCTGCCCGGCATGAAGCAGCGCACGCGCGGATGACCGTCGACGTAGTGCTTCCACACCATGGTGCGGCCGATCTTGTTCGGCACGGTGATCACGGCGCCGTCGGGCACCACGACCCATTCGTCGTCGAGATGCACGCGATAACGTCCTTTGTCGGATTCCCAATCGACATCGGCGACGACGTAGCCGTCGGCATCCGAGCAGCACTGTCCGTATTCGCTGTGCAGGCTCTCGAACCAGGGCTTGAGCGGCGAGTTGGCGTAGCGCCCGTCATCGCGCGCCAGCGCCGACGTCGCCAATAGCGCCAGCAGCGTCGCGGCACATAGTCTTGCAAATCGCATGTCGTCTTCCCGCGGATCACAATGACGCCGCGAGGGGACAGGCGGTGTCGCCCGCCGGCCACGCCGTCAGGCAGGCATGGACATGGCGACTCGTTCCCCCAGCAGCTTTGCGACAGCTATGCAAATCCGGCGCCAACGCGCATTCCGGGGAACTACGGCAGAAACGCGCAACGGCATGCGCCTTTCGACGGAAGCGTCCGTCGGGCGAAATCGCCGCGGCGACGACTCTCAGGAATGCAAGGACAGCCTACTGCCTTGGCGCGGGCGCATTCATGGCTCCGCCCTTCTTCGCCGCAGGCGTGGGCGCCGGCTTGGTCGCGGCGGCCTGCGCGGGCAGATACTTCGCAACGATGGCGGGATCGACCTGGGCGAGGTTGGCGTCCGGCAGACGCTGCCAGGTCTCGTCCTTGCCGAACAGGGAAATGCCGAGGAAGCCGCGCATGGTCAGGGTCTGGCCATCGGGGCTCACCGTCATCTTGGCCTTCCAGATGTTGCCGTCGCGCGGATTGACGACGTTGCCGCCCTCGTACTTCAAGCCGTCGCGCTTCATGTCGCGGATGAAGGAGAGCCCGAGCACCGGCTGGTTCTTGCGATCGTCGGTGCACTTCGCGCAGACCTCGTTCGGATTGTCGCCGGGCCGCGGAAAGGTTTTTGCGATCACGCCTTCGAAGATGCCGTTATGGTCGATGAAGAGGAACCATCCCACCGTCTTGCCGTCTTCGACCTTCTGCCACAGGCCCGCGGCGGTCGGCTGCTGCGCCTGTGCCGCAGCCGGGCTCACCGCGCCGATCGACAGCGCGAGCGCGAGCAGCGGGAGCAGCCGACAGCTGGAAAAGAGATTCCGCATTATGATCACCTTGCTAAGCGGCAACTGGAATGGCTGCAGACTACGGCGATTTCGCGAACGATTCCAGCACCAGAAACATGGGGCATCGCCCGTGCGCACCCTCGCGGTCAGTTGACACCCAGCTTCTTTTGCAGGCTGGAGGACGAGGTCGTGTACTGGAACACGAGCCGCTTCTCCGGATAGACGTAGCGATGGGCTTTTTGCGACATCAGTGCGCCCTCATGGAAGCCGCACAGGATCAGCTTGATCTTGCCGGGATAGGTATTGATGTCGCCGATGGCGAAGATGCCTGATACGTTGGTCTCGAACGCCGATGTCTCGACCGGCACCAGATTGTTCTCCAGTGCAATGCCCCAGTTCGCGACCGGACCGAGCTTCATGGTCAGGCCGAAGAACGGCAGCATGGTGTCGCAGACGATTTCGCTGACGTTGTTGTCGTTGCCCTTGACGGTGGCGCCGGTCAGTTGACCATCGGCACCTGACAGCGCGGTGACCTGGCCGAGCCGCAGATCCATCTTGCCGCCGGCGACCAGCGCGCGCATCTGCTCGACGCTGTGGGGCGCGGCGCGAAAATCGTCACGACGATGGAGAAGCGTGACGCGCTTGGCCAGCGGATGCAGATTGAGCGTCCAGTCCAGCGCGGAATCGCCGCCGCCGACGATCAGCACGTTCTTGTCGCGGAACGTCTCCATCTTGCGCACGGCGTAATGCACCGAGGTGCCTTCATAGGCCTCGATGCCGGGCACCGGCGGGCGCTTCGGCTGGAACGAGCCGCCGCCGGCCGCGATCACCAACACCTTGCATTCGAACACGTTGCCGGCATCGGTGGTGCAGCGAAACATGGGATCGCCGATCTTCTCCACCGTCTCGACCATCTCGCCGAGATGGAAGGTCGGGTGGAACGGCTTGATCTGCTCCATCAGCGCATCGGTGAGGCCCTGGCCGGAGACCTGCGGAATGCCGGGAATGTCGTAGATCGGTTTTTCCGGATAGAGCTCGGCGCACTGGCCGCCGACCTTGTCCAGGATGTCGACGAAATGCGCCTTCATGTCGAGAAGGCCGAGCTCGAAGGCGGCAAACAGGCCGCACGGGCCGGCGCCAATAATCAGCACATCGGTTTTGATCACGTCGCTCATGTCGTCTCTTTATCGGTCGTTATCGGTTGGACGGCGCCCGTCGGGCAGAGGTGACCCTGCCTGTCTAGCCAACGGGGATGGATCAGGGAAGGCATAAAAGCGGGAGCGCCCCGCAGCCGCGCCCACTTGCCGGGTCAGGATAACTGGGCTGTAACGGGCATGGATATGACGGAGATCAATCGGTGAACGCACCAAGCCGCCTCGATACGACGCCGCGCCTCGAGGACTACCCCTACCGCCTCAGCGACAATGTCCGGTTCGGCGATCTCGATCCCAACCAGCACGTCAACAACGCGGTCTACGCCACCTATTTCGAGACCGGCCGTGTCACGCTGATGAAGCTTCCCGAATACGGGCTGACCCCGCCGGGCCTCGCCTGGATCATGGTGCGGCTCGACATCCATTTCCGCGCCGAGCTGCACTGGCCGAACACGATCGAGCTCGGCCTCGGCGTCGTGAAACTCGGACGGACGTCGGTGACCTTCGAACAGGTCGTGTTCTCGAACGGGAAGTGCATCGCCTCGGCGACGTCCGTCGGCGTCCTGCTCGACGAGACGACGCGGCGGCCGGCGCCGCTGACAGCAGAGATCGTCGAGAAGTTCAGGCCCTGGCACAAGTGCGGCATCGAGGTCGCGCCGCTTGCACCTGATTCATTCGGAACGATCAGGCCTGACGTTCCGGCGTTGCCACGACGAGCCCGTCGAGCTCGTCGGAAACCTTGATCTGGCAGGACAGGCGCGAGTTCGGGCGCACGTCGAAGCCGAAGTCGAGCATGTCTTCTTCCATCGGCGTCGGGCTGCCGACCTTCTCGCGCCAGGCTTCGTCGACATAGACATGGCAAGTCGCGCAGGCACAGGCGCCGCCGCATTCGGCTTCGATGCCGGGAATGCTGTTGCGGATGGCGGCTTCCATCACGGTTGCGCCGTTCTCGATTTCCACCGTGCGGGTTTCGCCCTTGTGGTCGACAAAGTGAATCTTGGCCATGTGTGCTCGTGCTGCCGCGATGTTGGGGAAAAGGAGTATCGGGGCTGTCCTATAACGGGTCGGTCAGGGCCGCGCTATAGTGTTTTCAAGCGAAGTGGACCCCGTTTCGCGCAAGGGAAAATGCGTCCAAACAGAAGGTCGACGCGCAAGGCGCCCGCGTGAATGGGGCTTGCCAGCCTAGTGCTTGAGGATCGCCGCGATCGCGGCGCGCACCTCGGCCACGGCCTCTTTCAACGCCGCGAAGGCATGCGGCCGGTCATGGCCGGTCCGGATCGCCATCTCGAGGCTGGCGGCCGCGTCGGCGACCGCAAAGGCGCCGATCCCCCTCGCCGAGCCCTTGAGCTTGTGCGCGAGCGCGCCGGTCTCGGCCGGCAACGCGGTCATCGCGGCGAGCAGGCGGACCGCCTGCTCGGCGAACATCGCAAGCACTTCCTGTTCCAGCTCGGCGTCGCCGAGCGTCATCTGGGAGAGATGGTCGAGGTCGAGCGGGCTGTCGACGGGCGCAAGCGGGGGCGAGGGCATCCAGTCCATCCGTTGCAGTTCAGGCGTCATGGCGCAGGCCCCGGCATCGCGCGACTGTTCCGCCGGTCCGGCGGTGAGTTCACCTCCACCCAAGCATGGAAATGGTTAACGAAATGTTTGGGCCGCTTTACGTAATTCTGCCCGTTTATTGACGAAAAGTTGCCGCAATCGGCCAAGTTCCATGGGGAATTGTATTTATTGCTAAGGCGTTACGGCGCGATCCTGTTAACGATGATTAAGATTGTCTTAATCGTGGGCATTTCATTCGCGACGCTCTGCCAATAGGATGTTGCGGAAATTAGCGGACAAGCCGTCCGGGTGGGGACGGCTTGGAGATCCGCACAAGCGGCATGATCCGGTCTGTGGGCTTGCGTCGCGCGCAGGGCTCGCGGGGGGCGTGTACTAGTAACGAGGGCTCGGACTGAACATGGCGAACACTCCCAAGAAGGTCAAAGACCCGACAGAAGTTGCACTTTCTGCGATCCAGGAAGCCCTGAACATCAGCGATACGGCCGCGGACACCAGCCGCAACGCCGCGATGCGCAACGAGACCGCACCTGCGGTAACACCGCCGCCGCCCCCGTCCTTCGACGAGCCGGCCTTCGAGCCGCGTCCGGCCGCCAACGAACGCGCCACCGTGTTCGATCCGATCGAGGAGCCGCGCACCGCGCGCCGCGCCGCCAATGACGACCGCGAGACCATTGGCCAGCTGCTCCAGGCGCTTCAGAAGGGCCGCCCTGCCCGCAGCGTCTACACCTTCGCCACCATCTTCGCCGGCGTCTGGCTCGCGGCTTGCGCTGCGCTGACCGTCGGCTTCCTGCCCTCGATCCAGGCCGCCATGGGCCAGAGCGGCGGCGTGCTGGTCATCGCCGGCCTCTTCGCGATGTTCTTCGCCCCGATCATGCTGTTCTATTTCCTGGCGAGCCTCGTTTGGCGCGGCCAGGAAATGCGCATGATCGCGCAAGCGATGGCGCAGGTCGCGATCCGCTTCTCCGAGCCGGAAGGCTCGGCCTCCGATTCCATGGTCACCGTCGGCCAGGCCATCCGCCGCGAGGTCGCGGCGATGGGCGACGGCATCGAGCGCGCGATCGCACGCGCCGGCGAGCTCGAGACGCTGGTCGCCAACGAGGTCGCCGCGCTCGAGCGCGCCTACAGCGACAACGAAGTGCGCATCCGCGCCCTGCTCCAGGACATCGCCCATCAGCGCGACAACCTGGTCGGCCAGGCCGAGCAGGTCCGCAGCGCCATCTCCGGCGTGCAGATCGATCTGCGCCACGACATCGCGCTGATCTCGGACGCGATCGCCTCGCGCGTCGACGAGGTCGCAAAATCCATCACCGGCGCGCTGGAAGAGCGCGGCGCCCACATCACCAGCGCCTTGAGCAATGCCGGCGACAACATGATCCTGGCGCTCGGCGAGCGCGGCGGCGACCTGCTCGACCGCCTCGAGGAAGCCAGCAACGAGACCACGCGCGCCGTGCTCGATGCCAGCGAGCGGCTGACCACCAGCCTCAACTTCAAGACCGGCCACGTCCACGACGAGTTCGTCGACCTCGCCGACCGCGTCCACGAGATGCTGAACGAGCGCATCGACCGCATCACCGGCGAGTTCGAGCAGCGCTCCGCCGCGATCGTCGACGGCATCTCCGAGCGCACCGAGCAGGTGCACGATTCCCTGAAGAACTCGTCGGACTCGCTGCTGCTCGAGCTCGAGCTGCGCTCCAACGACCTCTCCGCCAAGATCGACGACGCCGGCAACCGCCTCGCCGGCCACATCATGACCAGCGGCGACAAGGCGAGCGAGGCGCTCGACGCCACCGTCAACGCCCTCGTCGCCAAGGTCGTCAGCCAGACCGAGACCGCGCACGATTCCCTCTCGCTGCAGATGAGCGCCTTCGACGAGCTGGTGAAGAATCAGGGCTCCGAGCTGGTCGAGAAGTTCGCCCGCGACTCCGGCACGCTGGGCGCGCTGATCACCCGCCACATCTCCGAATTCGACCGCACCGTGAAGACGTTCGGCGGCGAGATCGTCGAGCGCATGGGCCAGCGCACGCAGGACATCCACGAGTCGCTGAAGACCTATGTCGACAATTTCGACACCCGCTTCACCTCCAACGGCGGCGAGATCACGGCCGTGCTGGACCAGCGGCTGGTGCAGTTCGAGACCACGATCGGCGAACGCGTTTCCAACTTCGACGCCTCGCTGCACGGCAAGATCGCCAGCCTCGACGGCACGATTGAAGGCCACATCAAGACCTTCGACGAGCAGCTCGGCTTCCGCGTCAGCGCGCTCGAGGAGTCGTTCGATACCCGCGCGCGGTCCGTCACCGAGACTATCGACGGCCGTCTCAACACGCTCGCGACCTCGCTGACCGACGGTGCCGCGCAGGCGATCCAGTCGATCGACTCCCGCCTCACCCACCTCACGACGTCGCTGACCGACGGCGCATCGCAGACCATCCACACCATCGATACGCGCCTGACGCATCTGACGACCACCCTCACCGGCGGCGCCTCGCAGGCGCTCGAGTCCATCGACACCCGCCTCACCTACTTGACGACGGCGCTGACCAACGGCGCCTCGCAGGCCATGCAGTCGATCGACACGCGCCTCGGCCTGTTGACCTCGACGCTCACCGACGGCACCGCGCAGGCGATCGAGGCGGTCGACCGCCGCATTACCGGCGTCGCCGAGATCATCGACGGCCGCAGCACGCATCTGACCGACACGGTCACCGCGCGCTTCCAGGACATCCAGCAGGCCATCGAGACCAAGGTCGGGTCGGTCGCCAACGACATCGACGTGCGCGTGGCGCAGTTCGAGGACCTGCTCGGCTCGCGCGTCGAGGCCGTCGCCGGCCGCATCGAGAGCAGCGGCCGCCAGGCCAGCGAGGACATGATCTCCCGCGCCGAGATGATCTCGACCGCGATCCGCTCGCATGTCGAGGACGCCGAGCGCTCGCTCACCAACCTCGTCGTCAACACCAGCGAGACGATCCAGACCGGGGCTCGCACCGCCCAGCAGTCGCTGATGACGGTCTCCTCCGACGTCAACGCCCAGCTCAAGATGACCTCCACCGAGGTCGAGCGCGCCCTGACCGCGGTCGGCACGGGAGCAGCGAACTCAATCCTGACCAGCGCCCGCGAAGCGCAATCGAGCCTGGTCGCGGCATCTGGGGATGCGTCGAACCAGATCAAGGGGCTCGCAGCCGATGTCGAGCGCACGCTGTCGGCGGCCGGTTCCGCCACCGCAGCCTCGATCCTGGCCGGCGCCCGCGAAGTGCAGACCACGCTCGTCACGGCGTCTTCGGACGCGGCCAACCACGTCAAGACGCTCACTGCCGACGTGCAGCGCTCGCTGTCGCTGGCGGGCACCACCACCGCCGAATCGATCACAGCCGGGGCCCGCGATGCGCAGAGCGCGCTGATTGCGGCCTCCACCGAGACTGCCAACCAGATCAAGGCGCTGTCCTCCGACGTGCAGCGTTCGCTTACGATGGCCGGCACCTCGACGGCCGAGATCCTCACGACCGGCGCTCGCGAGGCCCAGAACACGCTCATTGCCGGATCGGCGGACGCGGCAAATCAGGTCAAATCGCTCACGGCCGAAGTACAGCGCTCGCTCTCGATGGCCGGCACGACCACCGCCGAAACCATCACTGCAGGCGCTCGCGAAGCGCAGAACATGCTGGTCACCGCGTCGTCGGACGCGGCGAGCCAGGTCAAGTCGCTCGCGGCCGAAGTGCATCGCTCGCTCTCGCAGGTCGGCCAGACCACCGCCGAGACGATCACCACGAGCGCCCGCGACGCCCAGAGCACCCTGCTCTCGGTCTCCGCCGAGCAGACCAGCCAGGTCCGCTCGCTCGCGGCCGAGATGCAGCGCGCGCTGGCGACCGCCGGCGGCGCCACCATCGAAGCGCTGACCAGCGGCGTGCGCGAGGCCCAGGGCACGCTGATCTCCGCATCGACCGATGCGGCGAGCCAGATCAAGTCGCTGACCACGGACATCGAGCGCACGCTGACCGCGGTCGGCGCCGACACCGCCTCGACCATCCTCAACAGCGCGCGTGAGGCGCAGACCTCGCTGACCTCGACCTCGGCGGATGCCGCGAGCCAGATCCGCACGATCTCGACCGAGATCGAGCGCGCGCTGAGCGCGGCCACCGCGAATGCGACCAGCGACATCCAGAGCAGCGCGCTCAACGCCCAGAACGCGCTGATCTCCGCCTCCAACGAGGCGAGCTCGCGGGTCAAGTCGAGCTCGGCCGACGTCGAGCGCTCGGTGCTCGCCGCCTCGAGCAGCTTCGGCCAGGCCATGACCGGCAAGACCGATGAGATCGTCACCTACGTGCAGCAGCAGGCCGACCGTCTGTCGAACATGATCGACGCCAAGCGCGGTGCGCTGGTCGACGCGATCGGCTCGAAGACCAGCCAGCTCACGCTCGACATCGACCGCGTCACCTCCGACGCGCTGAAGTCGATCGAGACGCGCGGCCACGCCTTCTCGCAGACCATGATGGGCAACGGCTCGGAGGTCGCCCGCACCATCAACGCGGCGAGCGAGATCGCCACCGGCGCGGTCGGCAAGTCGCTCAAGGACCTCGAGCAGGCCTCGCGCGCGGCGATCGACCAGTCGCGCCAGGTCTCGATCGCGGCCGTCACCGAGATGCAGGAGACCAGCAAGATCCTGCGCACCGACACGGTCGCCCTGTTCGAGCGCCTGCGCGAAGGCAACATCCTGCTCCAGGAGGTGCTGACCGGTGCGCACGACAACCTCAACTCGCTCGAGCGGGCGCTGGTGACGCGTGTCGCCGACTTCGTCTCGGCGATGAACGACGTCACCTCGCGCAACGGCGCGGCGACGCAGAACCTGGAAGACCAGCTCAACGTCTTCAACAGCAAGACCACGAAGGCGCTGCAGGACCTCGGCGAGCTGTCGACCCAGTTCGACGCGCACGGCAAGGCGCTCGTCGACGCCGCCCAGGTCGTCGAGCAGAGCAACAAGAACACCACCGCCTCGCTCGCCGAACGCAAGCAGGCGCTGGAATCGCTCGTCACCACGATCGACCTGCGCACGGCCGATCTCGACCAGCGGCTGTCGCGCTTCACCGGCCTGCTCGACGAATCGCTGGCCGCCGCCGAGGAGCGTGCCCGCGACATCGCCCGCGTCGTCGCCGAGACCGCCGGCGCAGGCTCGGCTGCGATCACCCGTCAGTTCGAGGCGGTGCGCGTGGCCTCCGAAGAGGAGCATCGGCAGACCATCGAGGCCATGCACGACATCTACCGCCAGACCACCGACGAGGCGGATGCGATGTTCAAGCAGTCGACCGAGAAGTTCACCAACCTCGTGTCCAGCATGAAGCAGATGGCGTTCGAGATGCACAACGAACTCGAAGCCACCCGCAACGAGCTGCGCCGTGGCGTGCTCGAGATGCCGCAGGAGGCCGCCGAGAGCACTGCGCAGATGCGCAAGGTGATCGTCGACCAGATCGAGGCGCTCGCCGAGCTCAACCGCATCGTGGCCCAGCACGGCCGTGGTCTCGACGTCTCGACGACGGGCCGCGCCTCCGTCGCCGTCCAGCGCCAGGAAGAGCCGATCATGGCAAGCGCGGGCGGTCGCGGCACCGAGACGCGCATGCGCGACACCGGCAGCGCCTCGACGCTGCCGCCGCCGGACCTCGGCATGCCCGCCCCCTCGCGCCGCACCGAAGCGCCGTCGGTCGCGCCTTCCAGCAACGACCAGGGCCGTGACGGCTGGCTGTCGGACCTGCTCAACCGCACCGACGCCAACCAGGGCGCACCGAACGGCCGAGAGGCTCCCCGTGGCCGCGCTGCACCTGCGCAGCAGCCGCAGGCGTCACAGAGCAGCAGCAATCCGCTGGAATCGCTTTCGCTCGACATCGGCCGGCTGATGGACCGGAACCTCGCCGCCGAGATGTGGGACCGCTACCAGCGCGGCGAGAACAAGGCCTTCACCAAGCGCCTGTACACGCCCGCCGGCCAGAAGGCCTTTGACGAGGTCGCCCGCAAGTATCGCGCCGACCGCAACTTCAAGGGCACGGTCGACCGCTACGTCGCCGAGTTCGAACGCCTGCTCGACGAAGTCGCCCGCGACGGCCGCGGCCCGCAGGAGCTGCGCAGCCACCTGACCTCGGAGACGGGTCTGGTGTACACGCTGCTGGCGCACGCGGCGGGCCGGCTCGGGTAAGCGGCGGGAAGCAACGAATAGCGAATGACAACGGAGGCCTCTCGGCCTCCGTTTTTGTTTAAGCGCGTCATTGCGCTCGTAGCCCGCATGGAGCGCGGCGGAATTCGGGGGCCAAGCGAAGAACCCCGGATTACGCTTGCGCTCCATCCGGGCTACGGGCTGCGCATTGGGAAATTGCGCGATCTCCACAAACTCGTCATTGCGAGGAGCGAAGCGACGAAGCAATCCAGACTGCTTCCGCTGAGACAGTCTGGATTGCTTCGCTTCGCTCGCAATGACGAGGAGAACTCGGCGGACTACACGCCTACTGGCGCCTCGGCGCCGCTACCGGCTTCGGCGGCTCGGGCGGCGGGGCGGCTTGCGATGAGTTGCTGGCGCCGAACAGCACGCGGGTCGGGTTGCGGTCGAAATTGTTCACGGCGCGGCTGATGTCGCCGAGCGTGCGGCGGCCGTCCGTCATCAGCGCGCCGGAGCGCTTGTCGAAATCCTCGGCGAGCTCGCGGATCGACTTCACCGCCAGGAACAGCTCGCCGCCGTCCTTGCCGCCGGCCAGCGTGTTGAGGCCGAGCATGAGATTGTCGGCTTTGAGCATCACGCCGTCGACCTTGGCCATCACGCCGTCGATCTTCTCGGAGTTGCGCGCGAGCGAATTGGTGAAGGTCTCCAGATTCTTCAGCGAGTTCTTCACCGACTCCTGATTGTCGGCGACGATCTTGTTGATGTTCTGCAGCGTGGCGCGGATCGCCTCGGTGACGTCCTGGAGCTTGTTGGGGTCGGCCGTCAGCGTGGGGATGCCGTCCTCGTCGAGCGGCGGCGGCGGTGCCGCCTCCTCGCCGCCCTTGAGCGAGATTGCGGCCACACCCGTCAGGCCCTGGAATTCGAGGCCGACGAGCGTGTCCTTGCGGATCGGGGCGTTGTTCTCGACCATGGCGAGTGCGACAACCCGCCGCGGATTGTCCAGCTTCACCGAGACCACCTCACCCACCCGGATACCGTTGAAGTTGACGCTGCCGCCGTTGCGCAGGCCCGCGGCGGGGCCCTCGAACACGACACGCAGCGGGCTGCGCTGCTTGGTGGTGTGCAGCGACTGGAACCACAGCACAAAGCCGATCGCCGCGGCGATCACCGCCAGCGTGAACGACCCGATCAATACGTAATTCGCCCGCGTTTCCATCAGGTGCTCCGGCTACTCAACCCAGCTACTCAACCCATGACCGCGCGGGCGCGCTTGCCATGGAAATACTGCCTCAGCCAGGGATGCTGCGAGGCCTGCATGTCGGCCATCGACCCTGCAGCAATGATCTTACCGTTCCCTAAAACGGCGATGCGGTCACATGCTGTGTAAAGGCTATCGAGGTCGTGCGTTACCATGAAAACCGTGAGCCCCAAAGTGCGCTGGAGCGTCCTCACCAGCTCGTCAAAATCGCCGGCGCCGATCGGGTCGAGGCCCGAGGTCGGCTCGTCCAGGAACACGAGGTCCGGGTCGAGCGACAGCGCCCGGGCGAGCGCCACGCGCTTGATCATGCCGCCCGAGAGTTCCGACGGGAAGCGCTCGGCGACCTCAGGCTTGAGGCCGACCATGGTGAGCTTGGCCATGGTGATCTCGTCCATCAACCGCTGCGAGACGCGAAGATATTCGCGCATCGGGAACTGGATGTTCTGCCGCACGGTGAGCGAGGAGAACAGCGCGCCCTGCTGGAACAGCACGCCCCAGCGCCGCTCGACATTGCGCCGCTGCGAGGTGCTGGAGGAATCGAGGTCGACGCCGAACACCTCGATGGAGCCCGCGACCTTCGGCACGAGGCCAATGATGGTGCGCGTCAGCACGGACTTACCCGCGCCCGAGGGGCCGACGAAGCCCAAAATCTCGCCGCGCTTGACGTCGAGGTTGAGGCCGTCGAGCACGCGCGTCGATCCGAATTGCACGGTGATGTCGCGGACGCGGATGATGGGATTTTGAACAGCGTTTTGGATTTCTTGCGCCATCATCACATCCCGATCGAGGCGAAGAAGATGGCGAACACGCCGTCCATGACAATGACGAAGAAGATGCCCTTCACCACAGAGGCCGTGGTGTGCTGTCCGAGCGATTCCGCACTGCCTTGCACGGCGAGCCCTTCGACGCAGGCGACGATGCCGATCACCGCGGCCATGACCGGTGCTTTGACGATGCCGACGATGAAATGATCGATCGAGATGGCATCGCGCAACCGCAGCAGGAAAGCCTCGGGATCGACGCCGCCATACAGCCAGGCAACGAGTCCGCCGCCATAGAGCGCGGCCATCGCGCCGAGGAAGGCGAGGATCGGCAGCGCCAGCACCAGCGCCAGCATGCGCGGCAGCACCAGCACTTCGATCGGGTCGAAGCCCATGGTGCGCAACGCGTCGATCTCCTCGCGCATCTTCATCGAGCCGAGCTCGGCGGTGTAGGCGCTGCCCGAGCGGCCCGCGACCATGATCGCGACCAAGAGCACGCCGATCTCGCGCAGCACCAGCACGCCGAGCATGTCGACGACGAAGATGTCGGCGCCGAAGCGGCGGAAATGGAAGATGCCCTGCTGGGCGATGATGCAGCCGATCAGGAAGGTGATCAGCACGATGATCGGCACCGCGCGCCAGCACACCTGCTCCATGTGGTGCACGGTCGAGGTCAGACGGAACGAGCGCGGATGGATCAGCACGCGGAAGCCTGCGGCGAGCACAGCGCCGAGCATGTCGATGAGGCCGGACACCGTGCCGCCAAGGCCGGACACGGCGCGGCCGATCTGCTCCAGCATGCCGGTGATGGTGATCGTTGAGGTCTCGATCACGGGCGTTGCCCTGACCCGCCGGACCTCGTCGACGAGGCTGGAATAATTGGCCGAGAGCCCTGCGATCTGCGCCTCGACCGGCCCTTGCGTCAGGCTGCGGCGCAGCCGCTCGATCAGCCAGGCGCCGAAGGTGTCGAGCTTGGCGACCTCGGAGACGTCGATGAAGATGCTTTGCGGGCCGCCGGCGAGCTTCTCGGCGTCGGCCACCATCCGCTCCAGGACCGGCGCGAAGCTCGCGGTCCAGGTTCCGGTGGCGCAGAGGGCCAGCGCGTTGCCTTTGGCAATCCGCTCCAGCTTGGGATCGCCGTTCAAGATGTCCGCTCCCGTGCCGGGGCGGAGAAAATCAGATGGTTGCGCACGCGCCCTTACCTAGAGAAGGTATCCCCAACTGGCCATTGTTAGTTGCTAGAGGTAACTAGCAGGTTCAGATTTCGCCAGAGTTCAAAATGACTTCCAGCAAAGTTCCGGCACTTAGGTCGCAAATCGAGCGCTTTCCGATTGCCGGCAGTTTCACCATCAGCCGGGGCGCCAAGACCGAGGCCGTCACCGTCGTGGCCGAGGTGAGCCGGGACGGCCTGACCGGCCGCGGCGAGTGCGTGCCCTATCCCCGCTATGGCGAGACCCCCGAGGCGACGCTGGCCGCGATCCAGGCCATGGAGGACGCGGTCCGGGGCGGCCTCGACCGGGAGGCCCTCCAGGCCGCCATGAAGCCTGGCGCAGCCCGCAACGCCCTGGACTGCGCCTTCATCGATCTGGAAGCCAAACAGGCCGGATTGCGGGCCTGGAGCCTGCTCGGCCTCCCCTCGCCGGGCCAGCGCACCACCGCCTTCACAATTTCGTTGGGTACCCCAGAGGCGATGGCGGCGGCGGCCGCCAAGGCCGCGCACCGACCCCTGCTCAAGATCAAGCTCGGCGGCGACGGAGATGTCGCGCGGATCGCGGCCGTCCGCAAGGCCGCCCCGGAGTCTGAGCTGATCGTCGATGCCAACGAGGCCTGGGCCGAGGCCAATCTGGAAGCCAACCTCGCGGCCTGTGCCGCCGCCGGCGTCACGCTCGTGGAGCAGCCGCTGCCAGCGGGCAAGGACGACGCGCTGGCACGGATCAAGCGGCCGCTCGCGGTCTGCGCCGACGAAAGCGTGCATGACCGTGGTTCGCTCGCGCCCTTACGAGATCGCTACGACGCCGTGAACATCAAGCTCGACAAGACCGGCGGCCTCACCGAGGCGCTGGCGATGGCGGATGCCGCGCAGGCGCTCGGCTTCGAGATCATGATCGGCTGCATGGTCGCGACTTCGCTGTCGATGGCCCCTGCCATGCTGGTGACGCCGCAGGCCCGCTTCGTCGATCTCGACGGCCCGCTGCTGCTGGCGCGCGACCGCAATCACGGGCTTCGTTACGACGGCAGCCTGGTCTATCCGCCGGAGCCCTCGCTCTGGGGATGAGCGATCAGCCGATGCCGCGCCGACCAGATCACGAGCGCGCCGGCCGCGGCCATCGCGGCCATCACGTAATAGAGGCCGTCGCCGATCCGCGCGTAGATCGCGCCTGACGCGATCGAGGTTGCGGCGCCCAGCAACCCGTTGCAGGCGGCATAATAGCCCTGCCCGCGCGCGATCTGATGCGAGGGCACGCGTTGCACAAGCAGGCTCATGGTGCCGAGGATGGTCATGCCGAAGGTGAATCCATGACCGAGCTGCGCGAGCGCGAGCAGCGCGAGCGGCGGCTCGTTGGCGGTGACGATCCAGCGCAGGACGGCGCTTAAGCCCCCGATCGCGATCATCGTGGACGGATGCAGCGAAAAGCGCGGCGACAGCGCGAACACGACGATCTCGGCAATCACGCCCAGCGTCCACAACCCCGCGATGGTCAGCCCGCCGAGGCCATGGAGCTGCCAGTTGATGGCCGAGAATGTGTAATAAGCGACGTGGCTGCCCTGGATCAGCGCGGCCGAGGCGATCACGGCCCAGAAGCCAAGATCGCGCAGCAGCGCCGTGTCGGCACGCGCCTCGGCGCTCTTGCGCCTGACATCGTCGAGTGGCTGCAATAAGAGGCTCGCGAGCACCGCGACGACGGCCCAGGCGACGATGACCCAGATCAGATCGCGCGCCGCGATCACGTCGACGAGATAGCCGCAGGCGAGCGAGCCCGCAGCGAAGGCCGCCGAGCCCCACAGCCGCAACGGGCCATAATCAAGCCCGTAGCGGGCGACACCGCGCAGCGCATAGGCATCGGTCAGCGGCATCGTCGGCGTCCACATCATGCAGGTCAGCGCATAGATCAGGAACAGCGCCAGCGGCTGCTGCTGCAGGGCCACGGCCGCAAAACCGATCGCGGTCGCCAGCACCGACACCATCATGCCGGCGCGAATGGCGCGCCGCTTTTCGGCAAAGGCGGTCACTTGCGGCAGCGTGGTGAAGCGCGTGATCGCCGGCAGCGCGTTGATGAGGCCGATCCAGCCGGCGTCGATGCCGATCGCCTTCAGCCAGACCGGAAAGAACGGCAGATGCGTTCCCGATACCGCGAACACGGCCGAGTAGAACAGCGCAAGACTGACGGCGAATCGCCGCTTCACGGCTGCTGGCGTGGGGATTTGTGATTCGGACTGCATCAAACCAATTGCGATTCGGTCGATATCGTGGTGATCGTTAGTGTAACGCGCACTGATTTGCGCGACGAGATTGTCATGGCCAATGAAGCATTCGCCCTTTCGCCCATGTCTGCCCGCGCGGCCGAGCCGAACGAGCAGGATTACGACGCGATCCGCGAAGCCTTCATGGAGACCGCGCGCGGCCGCTGGTTCCTCGGCGAATATGCCAAGCGCAACCGCAATGCCGACACACGCATGGTGCTGGATGCGGTCGCGAAAATCGAAGAAACCCTTGCCGCACAGCGACAACCCGTCGTCGAGGACCGCCTGCCCGAAGCGCTGGTGGAGATCCGCCGTGCCATCCGCGAGGCCGAGACGATCGCGATCGCGGCGTTCGATCCCGCCGCGATCGAGGCCAGCCTCGCCCCGATCCCGCGCGGGGTGCGCATCATCAAGGAGATCTCCTGGCGCTGGCGCGAGATCGGCGCCGACGGGCGAATCTGCGACCTCATTGATTCGCAGCTCGCCTCGATCGAGGCCGCCTGCGGGCAGATTTCGACCGTCGACCCCCGCGTCGAGCTCAAGGCCGCATTCGATCTGCTCAGGGAACGGATCGAGCAGACCGAGGGCGGCGCGATGCCGCAGGCCGCGCATCCCTCGCCGGCGCCTGCGCACGACACACCGCCGCCGGTCGCAGAGACTGCGGCTGTCGAGCCCGCGCCCGCCGCGATGGCGAGCGAAGCCCCCGTGGCTTTTGCGGAGACTCAGCCGGACATCGCGGCAGCTCCCGAGCCCGAAGCAGCCGTGGAGACGGCCGGTACGCCTGCGGCGTCCGCGATCGCCGAGCAGGCCATCGATGCTGCCGTTGCGCCGGAGATCGCAGCCGAGCGCGAGAGCGCGCCCGACGACGTCGCGGTTGCAGACATCGCGTTTGAAGAGCCGGTCGCCGAGCCCGCTGCTGTCGCGGAGGTGACCGACGCGTTCTCGCTCGACGCCGCGGCGGAAGCCGAGGACGAAGCCATACTCGAAGCCATCGCGCTCGAGATGGCCGCGCCCGATCCCGAGTTCGACGAGATCATCGAGCCGATCGAGATCGCAGCCGCTGCTCCGGAGCCGATGGCGGCGGAGACTGCAGGGCCCGTTGCGGTCGAGGTCGAGGTGCCGGTTGCCGCTGCTCCGGCCGCACCGGTCGCGGCGGATGCCGCAGAAGACGCACCGATCGCGATGGAGTCGCTCGCGCGCCTCACCAACGCGATCGCCGAGGCCGCCGCCGAGGTGATGGAGCAGCCGGCCCCGGCCATGGCCGCCGCCGCAAGCTTCGGCACCGCGCCGACCGCGACGCTGCCGATGCCCTCGCCCTTGTCTGCGTCCATGTCCGCGTCCTTGCCCGAGCCGTCGCTCGGCGCCACCATCCTCGCCAGCGGCATGCTGCAAAAGCCCCGCGCCGCCGCCAACGATCCCCTCGCCCCGATCCGCCGCATGACCCAGGCCGAGAAGATCGCGTTCTTCTCGTAACGGGCAAGCGCTCACTCCACACCGTCATTGCGAGCGCAGTGAAGAGGCGAGCGCCTCAGGCGCCGCACTCGCGATTGTGACGCTCACGCGTCGATCCCATGACGCGCGCCCGAAAAATGCGTGGAAATATTTGCGCGGAGAAAGACCTCGGCAAACGTCTACATCACGAGGGCATGCGGTCATTCGCGTGCCGCTGTCCGCGAACGCGTGCGTGAGACGCAATTGGTCCCGTGCAGCGGTTTTGCGACGGCAGCAAGCCAGAGACTCTGTCCGATGACATCTTCGCTCCCGATCTCGACGGCAATCCTCGGCGTCACAGCCATCGTCTTTGCTGCGAACGCCTCGGCCGCCGACCTGCCGCCTTTTCCGCACGATGCGCCGGTCGTTCGCGGCGCGCCGGTCTATGGCTGGCAAGGCGCGTATGTCGGCGTCGCCGGCGGCGGATTGTGGGGACGCAGCAAGCATGTCGATCGTGTGACAGGCCTCGACGACACACCGGTGTTCAACGTCAATGGCGGCGTGTTCGGCGCGACGGCGGGCTACAATTGGCAGCTGATGAGCTGGGTCTTCGGCGCCGAGGGCGACTTGTCATGGGCCGGTCAAAAAGGCAGCTCGCTCGACAGTGGTCCTGCCGGCAACGTGGATTTCTCGAGCTTCACAAAACTGCAATGGCTCGGCACGCTTCGCGGGCGCATTGGATACATGCCCGGCAATGTGCTGCTCTATGCGACGGCGGGTTATGCAGCCGCAGGCGTCAAAGCGGGCATCAAATCGTCCGCAACCGGCGCGGTCTTCGACAGCGCGTCGTCGTGGCGATCCGGATGGACCGCAGGCGCAGGTGCCGAATGGGCATTCGCGCCCGCATGGTCGGCAAAAGTCGAATATCTTTATGTGAAACTGGAAGATGGCGGTTTCACCACGCCCAACCTTGGCGCGGCGTTCGATCGCAGTCACGTGTCATTCGACGATCACATTGTTCGGATCGGCGTGAACTACTATTTCAGCGGCCTTCCGATCCGCCACTACTAAAGCGCGATGAGATCAGGATGAATCGACGTCGTGCGTTAGGTTATTGTTTGAGCATGATCTCCGCGCAAACGCGTTCCGCGTTTGTCGCAAGGCAAAACCGCTGCGCACTTTTCCGGATCATGCCTAGGATGAAATTCTCTCGAGTGACTCTTCGTCACTGCATGAAGTTTTGACTCATCGGCGTGCGAACTTTCTGCTATATGCCGCGACCAACAGGCGAAGCTCGGCTGCAACGATCCTGATCGTGTTGAAGCCGATTGCATATAAGCCGACGGTAGACACAGGGAATTTTGCGCGATGTCCGAGATCACGAACCCGTCGTCGGGTGCCGCCACGCGGCGTGCCGTCATATCGAGAGGCCTTGGTGCTGCGGCAGCAGGCGTTGCCGCAAGCGCGATGGCGACGCGTTCGGCAATGGCCGACGGTAAGAGCAATGGAGCGGCGAATTTCGTTCGAGGCGGCGCCGCCGGCGCTGGCAACTGCTTCCTGAAGGGCACCCGGATTTCGACGGCGGCAGGCGAGCGCAGGATCGAGGATCTCGTCGCCGGTGATCTGTTGCCGACGGTGTTCGGCGGATTGCGCGCTGTGCAATGGATCGGCCGGTTCAGCCGCACCAGGAGCGATCCGAGCAAGCCGTGGGTGAAGAGTACGCGGCCGGTCCGCATCGCCCGCTCGGCGCTTGCGCCCAACGTGCCGCACGCCGACCTCTACGTGACCCAGGGGCATGCCGTGCTGCTCGACGGCCTCCTCATCCCGGCCGGCAATCTCGTCAACGGCACGACGATCACGCTCGACGCCGCGGATGAGCATGACGAGCTCGAATTCTTCCACATCAAGCTCGAATCCCACGACGTGATCTACGCCGAAGGCGCGCCTTGCGAGACGCTGCTGCGAGTCGACGAGACCATGAGCAATTTTGCGGATTATCTGCGCAAGCACGGCGAGCAGAACGCGCGGGACGTCGTCCATTGCGCGCCGATCACCGGCCATGGCCGCCGCAGCGCGATGATGACGAGCGCGCGGCGCCTGGTCTCGCCCCTCCTCGGCCCGCAAAAGATCGACATCATCAGCGCCCGCCTCGGATCGCGCGCGGCTCGCATCATCTGAGCGAGCGCGCAGAGATCGACGGCATCGAGGACGATCAGGCAGCCGGCGCGCCGGCTGCCGCGGCATGAGCGCTCGCGACCGGCGAAAGTCCTGCCCTGTCGGCTACCCGCAATTCCAGACGGCGCCGATCGGCATCCGCGTCCAGCACGGGCCAAAACTGCCGCCATTGTAGCGGCCGCCGCCAAAACCGAGCCGGCCGAAATCGTGCCACTCGCCGTCCCAGCGAGCACCTCAGGGCGACAGTGGTGGTATGACGCTCGCTGCCTGTCCCGTCATCGCAAGCGCAATCCGCCCTACAAGAAGGAGGTGTGCCCGGTCGATGCGTCGACGCCGCCGTCGACTGGCAGGTTCACTCCATTCACGAAGCTGGCGTCGGCGCTTGCGAGAAATGCGATGACCCTCGCGACTTCCTCGGACTGGGCTGCGCGCCCCAGGGGGATACATTCCACCAGCTTCGCGAGCAATTCCGGATGTTGCTCCATGATCGGCATCGTCAGGTCGGTGAGAGTCAATGATGGGCACACCGCATTGATGCGCACGCCTCTCGGGCCAAATTCGAGCGCCAGGCTGCGTGTCAGATTACTGACGGCGCCCTTCGTGGCGTTGTAGAAGCTCAAGCCCCGATCGCCGCCAAGCCCGCTGAGAGACGACACGTTGACGATCGAGCCGCCGCTTTCGATCAGGTGCGGAAGCGCGGCGCGCGTCATGTAGAAAACGCCGTCGACATTGACCGCGAAGAGATCTCGCCACAACTGGACCGGCGAGCCAGGAAATCGATCAGTGCGCACGTCCCCGCATTGTTGACGAGGACGTCGATCCTGCCCAATTGCCGGACTACGTCGGCGACCAGGCGCTCGACATCCGCGGCGATCGAGACATCGGCGGGCCGGATCATGCAGCGATCGGTTCCCAGCTCCGCGCCGACTTCGGCCAATTTGAGCTCGCGCCGTCCGTTGAGCACGACAATAGCGCCTTCGTCGTGAAAGCGCCTTGCGGCGGCGGCGCCGATACCGCTGCCGGCGCCCGTCACGATGACGACCTTATCCTTGAACCGAGAAAGCATGCCGGCAACTCCCCCCGAAACCGCAAGGTAGGGATGACAGCTAGGACACCGGGACGACGATTTGGCTTCAGCCGAACCGGATTCGGTTACGATTGAAATCTGCCGAGTAAAGCCGACCGCGAAGACGTGCCTTTCGAAACATGTCGGCAAAACGGGACGAGGTTGATCACCCGCAATTCCAGACGGCGCCGATCGGCGTCCGCGTCCAGCACGGGCCAAAACTGCCGCCATTGTAGCGGCCGCCGCCAAAACCGGGCCGGCCGAAATAGTGCCACTCGCCGTCCCAGCGGTAATACTGCGGCACCGGGTCGATGTACCAATGGCGCCGCTCGCTGCGCGCAAGGCGCCGCATCACGTCCTTCTGCTTGTAGAGCGGAATGCTGTTGCTCAGCGGCTGGCGATAGCCGGGCAGAAAGCCGTAGCCATGCCAGACCGGCTTCGGCTGTTTCTTGATGGATTCTGCTGGTGCAGCGGCGGGCAGCAGCGACAGGATGGCAGCAACGAATAGACACATGAGGCGCGACATGGATCGACCATAGAGAGTCGCTTGCAGGAAGGCCATTCAAATCCGGGCGCGGAGCTGCAACAAAATGGTCGATGCCGAAGGCGACCTCGCAAAGCCGATCGAGCCCTACGCATCGCCTGTCGATCTCCAAGGCACACCGTTTACGACAAGAGCGCCGGTCGGGCGGAACGGGGCGAGCCCAGCTATCGGGCAATAATCCGACTCATCGGGGCTTTGTTGCTGTACTGTCGGCGTTGCTCGTCATGGTGCCCTGACAGAAGGCGCGCGCATGTCCACGGCGATCTCGACGCTCGGCGGGGTAGGTCTCTTCCTGCTCGGCATGACCGTGATGACGGAGGGCCTGAAGACGCTGGCCGGTTCTGCGTTGCGCGTGGTGCTCGGCAAGGCGGCCTCGACGCCCCTGCTCGGCTCGTTCTGGGGGGCGATTGTCACGCTGCTGGTGCAGTCCTCCAGCGCAACGACCATGACCACGATCGGCCTCGTCAGCGCGGGCCTGCTGACGTTCCAGCAAGGGTTGAGCCTCGTCTTCGGCGCCAATATCGGCACCACGGGAACCGGCTGGCTGGTCGCACTGATCGGCGTCCGCGTCTCGCTCACGGCCGCCGCGCTGCCAATGATCTTCGTCGGCGCTCTGACCAGGCTTCTCGCCAAGGGGCGGGTCTCCGGCGTTGGCGCCGCGCTCGCAGGCTTTGGACTTGTGCTGTTCGGGTTGACGACCCTGCAACAGGGCATGGGCGGGCTAGCGGAACGATTGCATCCGGCGGACCTGCCCGCAGTCCTCGGCAGTCCAGGGGTGTCATGGTGGTCGGGGTTGCTCGGCGTACTGGCGCTGGTTATGATCGGATTGGTCATGACCGCGCTGATGCAATCGTCAACGGCCGCCATCGCGGTGACCTTGTCCGGCTATTTCGCGGGCGCGATCGGGTTGGACCAGGCCTGCGCGCTGATCATCGGCCAGAACATCGGAACGGCGACGAGCTCCGCGCTGGCCGCGATCGGCGCCAGCGCCACCGCGAAACGTCTGGCCATCGCCTACGTCCTGTTCAAGCTGATCACTGCGCTCATCGCGCTCGCAGTGTTCCCCGTCGTGACGCCCTGGCTGCTGCGCGCCTCGGACACGATCGACGGCGTCACGCTGCTGGCCGGATATCACACGGCGTTCAACGTCGTCGGCGTCGCGGTCCTGCTGCCGTTGATCAACCCGTTCACACGATTGGTCGAACGGATTCTGCCCGACCGTGGCTCACCGCTGACGCGATGCCTCGATCCGATGGCGCTCGAGACCCCTATCGTGGCGGTGGAGGCGGTACGACGCGCGATCGCGCGCGTGCTCCTGACGGTGTGCGGTTCGGTCGAGGCGCAACTGTCTGGCCGCGCTGGACCGATACGCCTTGAGAAGGACGTCGTCTCCACGCAGGAAGCGGCCGATGCCGTGAGCCGGGCGCAAATATTCCTGTCGGACGTGGCCGGACCTCCAGATACCGACGATGAGCAACGTCGTCTCACGAGCACGCTGCACGCACTCGACCACGCATCTCGACTGACGGACCTCGCCAACGGAAGAGACAATGCTGGCCCAGCGGCCGGCGGACCTGTGGACATTCGCGCCCGAGAGCTATGTGCAGAAGTGATGCGAAGTGCAGCCGCGATTGCACGCGGTGTGGCAGTGTCGACCGGCATCGATGGAGCGCCGCAGTCCGTGCCCGCCTCGCATGCCCGCGATGCGATGGCCGGTCCGCGCGCGAATCCGCCCGACGAGGCCATCGCCGAGCTCGAGCGTTGCATGGCACAGCTCGGTGAAATGCTGCGGGCCCACCGGACTGAGACGCTCGGCGCAGTCGCCAATGGAAGCCTGACTGCCGACGCTGCCCTGCTGCGTGTCGAGGCGGTTCGCAACCTCCAAGCGCTGTCGCAGCACGCCTGGCGCTCGGCGGCTCATCTGGTCGGTCGCGGCTAGATCACGCCCTTCCTGATCAGGAAGCAGCCATAGCCCCTGCTGTCGCCGACGTGCACCACGCCAAAGCCGGCAGCTGCCGCGCGGTAAAAATCCGGGCGCGAGAGCTTGCCTGGCGCGACAGCGCGGCCGGCGGCACGCTCGATCTCGGCGAGCACCGCGCGCTGCACGTCGGGAACACGATCGGGATCGTCGACTGGCATCATCACGCGCACCGGGTCGGGATCGAAATCATCGAGCGGATAGACCGACATGATGGCGCGCATGGCGGTCTCCATGCTCATGCCCGGCAGCTGGATCAGGCGCTGCGACGTGGTGCTCTGCGCGATGCGGGTGGCCGGATGATTGGCATCGACGAAGACGAGGTCGTCGCCATGGCCCATCGAAGCCAGCAGCCAGAGCAGGTCAGGCGTTGGGATTGGATCGATTGATTTCAGCATGTGGCGGACTGCTCCCTCTTTCCCGGCGAAACCGGCCATTCACCCTAGCAGGTTCCAAGCGTGATTCAGATCACGCAGGCTATCATGGTGACCGCGGTCACGGACCTCGAACTCGAACGCGGCCAGTCTGCCTCGCAACCAATCTCGCATCGAGATCAGTGCCAGAGGAGCACGCCATGTTCCGCCTAAGACCTTTCCTGATGACTGCTAGCCTCGTGGGAAGCCTGTTCGGCTTTCTCTGCGGCCCTGTTTCCGCGCAAGTCGCTTCCGTGGAGCCCGCCCCCACCGCGCTGCAGGGCCCGGAGCAGCGGGTCGCCCTGGTGATCGGCAATTCGAACTACCAGAACGCGCCGCAGCTGCAAAACCCCGACAATGACGCGCAGTCGATGGCGCAGTTCCTGAACTCGGCCGGCTTCGAGGTGGTTGCCGCAACCGACCTGACCCAGAACGACATGCTCCGCGTGGTCCAGGACTTTTCCGCCAAAGTGTCCGCGCGGGGTCCGAACACGGTGGCGATGGTCTATTACGCCGGTCACGGCGTGCAGCTCGCGGGCGAGAACTATCTCGTGCCCGTCGACGCCAAGGTCTCCAGCCCCACCGAGCTCGTCAACAATTCGGTGCGCCTGGTCGACGTGATGTCGACGCTGGAGTCGATCCCGAGCCGCATGCGCATCGTGATCCTCGATGCCTGCCGCAACAATCCGTTCCCGACCGTCAACGACGCCGGCCGCGGCCTTGCCATCGTCGACGCTCCGAACGGCTCGATCGTCGGCTACTCCACCGCGCCGGGCGCCGAAGCGCTCGACGGCACTAATGGCCACAGCCCCTATACTCAGGCCTTCCTCAACATCGCGCACGAGCCCAACGTGCCGATCGAGCAGCTGTTCAAGCGCGTGCGTCTCGCGGTCAACCAGACCACCAGCGGCGCGCAGATCCCGTGGGAGAGCTCGTCGCTGACGAGTGACTTCACCTTCTTCGGCGAGACCGCCGTGGCCGCCAACCGCGCGCCGGTGAATGCGCCTGTCGTGCAGATGGCCTCCAATCTGCCCAGCCGCTCGACGCGCCAGGCCTATGACTACGTCGTGTCCGAGGGCCGGCCGGAGTACTATCAGGAGTTCATCCTGATGTACCCGCACGACCCGCTGTGCGACCACATCCGCTGGCTGCTCAACAACCTGCTGCTCACGCAGGCCTGGCACAAGGCGGTGCTGGCGAACTCGCCGCTCGGCTACCAGAGCTTCTACGACAGTTACGGCAACAGCCCCTATGGCTCGTCCGCATTGAAGCTTGCAGCGCAGCCGAAGCTGATCCCCCTGATGCAGGCGACCAAGTTCCTGGCGCCGCAGAACATTGCCCCGACGTTCAAGGTCGGCAATCTCGGCCAGCCAAAATACATGCCGCTGATGCAGCAGGGTAATGGTGGCGGCCAGATCAACGGCAACCTGCCGGTCGTGCAGAAGCCGATCGACGGCAACGTGATCGGCAAGCTCGGCAATGGCGGCCAGATCGTCAACCTGCCGGCGGGTAACAACCAGCCGAACGGCACGCCGTCGCAGAATCCGGGCAAGATCGTCACCCTGCCTGCGCCGACCAACAATAGCGGCGGCACCGGCAAGATCGTCACCCTGCCCGCGACCAACAACGCGCCGAACGCCGGCAACGGCACTGGCAACGGCAACCCGGGCGAGATCGTCAGCATGCCGGTGAATGTCGGCAAAGGCGGCGCCACGATCGAGGCCAAGCCTGTCGTCCAGACACAGACCAATCCGATCCGTGTCAGCAACGGCAACACCGGCATCGTGAAGCTCAACAACAATCCGGTGAACAAGGTGCAGGTGCAGAACAACCCGCAGAACAACAACCGTCCGCAGTTCAACACGACCAACCGCATGGTCAACAACGGCGGCAACAACTTCCGCCAGTCGATGAACCAGGCGCCGAGCATGAACAGCGGCGGCAACAACCACCGCGGCTTCATGCACTGATCGCGATCAGCGCAACGACAAAAGGGCAGAGCGGCGACGCTCTGCCCTTTCTTCATGTCGGAGAACCAGAGTGCGGCACGAGTTCTCGCAGCACTTGCAGACTTAGAAGAGGTCGTCATGCCCGGGCTTGTCCCGGGCATCCACGTTCTTCGTGCCGTCAGGAAAAGACGTGGATGGCCGGGTCAAGCCCGGCCATGACGCCGTGGACGCATCGCGCGCTCAACACTCATCTCATATGCGATTGCTTCCCGACGGGAAGAGGTGGATCACGTCGAATGGAGGATCAAGCCACCAGCTCGGCAAACAGATCCGCATCGACATTGCCGCCGGAAAGCACGATGACGACGTTTTTGCCGGCGACATCGAGGCGGCCCGCCAGCAGCGCGGCAAGGCCCACCGCGCCGCCCGGCTCGACCACGAGCTTCAGCTCGCGATAGGCAAACGCCACGGCCGCGCCGACTTCCTTGTCCGATGCCGTGACGCCGCGCGCCAGCAGCTTGCTGTTGATCGCGAAGGTCATCTCGCCGGGCATCAGTGCCATCAGCGCATCGCAGATGGTGCGGCCCGCGGGCGGATGCGGCTCGCGGTGGCCAGCCGTGAGCGAGATGCCGTGATCGTCGAACGCCTCGGGCTCGGCCACCACGATCTCGGCCTGCGGATAACGCGCCTTCACAGCGGTCGCGACGCCCGCGATGAGGCCGCCGCCGGAGGCCGGCGCGACCACGATGTCGGGGGCAACGCCGAGCCCCGCCATGTCCTCCGCGATCTCGCGGCCGGCGGTGCCCTGCCCCGCAATCACGAACGGATCGTCATAAGGCCTGACCAAGGTCGCGCCGCGCTTCTCGGCGATGCCGCGCGAGATCGCCTCGCGGTCGTCCTTGTCGCGATCATACAGCACGACCTCGGCGCCGTAGGACTTGGTGCGCTCGCGCTTCGACAGCGGGGCGTCCGCCGGCATCACGATGGTCGCCTGCATGTCGAGGATTTTTGCCGCCGCCGCCACGCCCTGGGCGTGGTTGCCGGAGGAGAACGCGACCACGCCGCCGGCGCGCTTGTGCTGCGGGATCGAGAACACCTTGTTAAAGGCGCCGCGGAACTTGAAGGAGCCGGTGCGCTGGAGCATTTCCGGCTTCAGGAACACTTTGGCACCGACGCGCTCGTTGAGCACGGGAAAGGACAACAGCGGGGTGCGGATGGCGTAGGGCGCGATCACGCGCGCTGCGGCATCGATATCGGCAGGGCCGATGGGGAGGAGCTGTTCGGTCATAACCCGAACTTATCGCGGCAGTCTGAGCGCGGGCAAGACACCTCCGCGCGATGAACCCTGGTTTTCAGGCTACGAAACTAACCGACTCCGCCCCATTCCTGCCTGATAGCACCGCGCCGACCGCCTGGATGCTGTCGACGAAGACCCGGGCCGAGGCCTCCCAGGTGTAGTTGGCGGCGAACTCGACGCAGTCCTGCCGGGAGATGCCGAGCGCCGCAAAACAGGCGCTGCGCAGGTCGTGATCGAGCGCGCCGACCGGCGCATCGCCGATCACGTCGCGGGGGCCCTTTACCGGGAACGCCGCAACCGGCAGGCCGCTTGCGAGCGCCTCCAGCAGCACCAGGCCGAACGTGTCGGTCTTGCTGGGAAACACGAACACGTCGGCCGCGGCATAGATCTCCGCCAGCGCCTCGCCGTGCTTCTCCCCCAAGAAGATCGCATCGGGATAGGCGTCTTCCAGCGAGGCACGCGCCGGGCCGTCGCCGACGACGACCTTGGTGCCGGGCAAGTCGAGCTCCAGGAAGGCTTCGAGATTCTTCTCCACCGCGACGCGACCGACCGAGAGGAACACCGGCGCCGGGAGGCACAGGTCGATGGCGCGGGGATGGAACAAGTGAGTATCGACGCCGCGCGGCCACAGCACGACGTTGTCGAAACCGCGCTCGGTCAATTCGCAGGCGAGTGCCGGCGTTGCCGCCATCACGGCGCGGCTCGGCGCGTGAAAGCGGCGCAGCGCCCGCCAGATCAGCGAGCCCGGCACCGGCACGCGGGCGCGGACATAATCAGGGAAACGGGTGTGGAAGCTGGTCGTGAACGGCAGCTTGCGCTGGCGGCAATAGCGGCGGACCATCAGTCCGATCGGCCCTTCGGTCGCGATATGGATGCTGTCGGGGCGCGCTTCCTCGATCAGCTTCGCGATCCGCGCCGGACGCGGCATCGCCAGCCGCACGTCGCGATAGCTCGGCATCGCGAAGGTGCGGAACGATTGCGGCGTCAGGAATGTGAACTCGACACCGAGCCCTTTGGCGGCCTCAGCTAGCTTGGTCAGCGTCCGAACCACACCGTTGACTTGCGGGTGCCAGGCGTCGGTCGCGACCAGGATGCGCATCAAGCCGCCTCTGTTATGCAGCTCTGGCTGCCACCTGCGGAACTTGTGCCGGCTTCCGCAGCTGGTCGGCCCAGGTGATGATCTCGAAATGGCCGTCGTCGTGCTCGACCAGCGCGGTGCAGCTCTCGACCCAGTCGCCGCAGTTCATGTAGCGGATGCCGTTCTCGTCGCGGATCACGGCGTAGTGGATGTGGCCGCAGATCACGCCGTCAGCGTCATGGCGCCGCGCTTCGGCGGAGAGCGCCTGCTCGAACGCGCCGATATAGTTCACCGCGTTCTTGACCTTCTGCTTGGCCCATTGCGACAGCGACCAATAGGGCACGCCGAACATGCGGCGGAAGAAGTTGACGAAGCGATTCATCTGGATCGCGAAGTCGTAGGCCTTGTCGCCGAGATGAGCGAGCCAGCGCGCGTTCTGCACCACGAGGTCAAAGATGTCGCCGTGGATGACGAGGTAGCGCTTGCCGTCCACGCTGGTGTGGACGGTGTTCTCGACGACGTCGATGCCGCCGAAATGCGTGCCGTAATAGTTGCGCAGGAACTCGTCATGATTGCCGGGCACGTAGATGATCTTGGCGCCCTTGCGCGCCTTGCGCAGCAGCTTCTGCACGAGGTCGTTGTGCGATTGCGGCCAGTGCCAGCTCGATTTCAGCGCCCAGCCGTCGACGATGTCGCCCACGAGATAGATCGTATCGGCATCGTGGTAGCGCAGGAAGTCGAGCAGAAGGTCGGCTTGCGAACCGCGGGCTCCGAGATGAACGTCGGAGATGAACAACGTGCGAAAGCGCCGCTCCGGGCTCTCGTCACTCACATCGTAACTTCCCATGCGACCGCCCGTAACAATTTCCCGTGACAGGGGGATGACGATTGAACCTTTGAGGCACCCTCAGATACGAATCAAACCTTGCCTCGCCCTTCCCCGCGAATATCAGTCGCATGCGACAATCAGGCGACATGAAGCGGTGATGACCGCCCGCGAAGCTACGGAACCCCAAGGCGTTATTGGTTAACGCCGGGAGCCGCCGCGCCGCGCGAGACCGGGGTCAATAGAACTTGTGGAAATGATGGATCGGTCCGTGGCCGTGGCCGACGCTGAAGCGGTCGGCGGCGGCGATCGCCGCGCTGATCCAGGCCTTGGCGCTCTGCACGGCGCGCTCGAGATCCTCGCCCTTGGCGAGCCCGGCCGCGACGGCCGAGGACAGCGAGCAGCCGGTGCCATGGGTGTTGCGTGTGGCAACGCGCGGGGCGGCAAGTGCGATCGTTTTCTTGGAATCGACGAGATAGTCGATGCTCTCTGCCCCCTCGCCGTGGCCGCCCTTGATCAGCACCGCGCGGCAGCCGAGCGCCAGCAGGCGGCGGCCCTGACGCTCGATCTCGGCCTCACCGGCCGCAACCGGCTCGTCGAGCAGCGCGGCGGCTTCCGGCAGATTAGGCGTGATCACGGAAGCCAGCGGCATCAGTTTCGTGCGCAACGCGTCCACGGCCTCGGACGCCAGCAGTCGGTCGCCGGAGGTCGCAACCATCACGGGATCGAGCACGATATGGCCGGGCTTCCACCGCGTCAGCGCGGCCGCGATCGCATCGATGCTGGCGGCCTGGGCCACCATGCCGATCTTCACCGCGCCGACTTCGAGATCGGAGAACACCGCGTCGATCTGCGCGGTGACGAAATCGGCCGGCACCGCGTGGATGCCGGTGACGCCGCGCGTGTTCTGCGCCGTCAGCGCCGTGATGGCGGAGGCGCCGTAGACGCCGAGCGCGGCAAAGGTCTTCAGGTCCGCCTGGATGCCGGCGCCGCCGCTCGAATCCGAGCCGGCGATGGTGAGCGCGACCGGCGTCGTCATCGCGGGATACTTCTGCTTGATACGGACAGCGCCATGACCTGTCCTAGCGCGGCCGTGGAACGCCAGCAAGCGTTGCGGGCGGCGGGCAGCCGTGATTCGCTGTGCTGACGGCCCAGCGAATCAGGTGGAGCCGATCCGGCCCGGCACCGGCGTCCCGCAATCGTGCGGGCTTGCAAAATGCAACCGCGCCGTCCCCTTGGTATGGTCTCGCGTTCGGCGTGTGTGTCCATGCGTGAGACGTTGGGCGGCGGGACCCGTCCAACGGCACCAGCGGGCCGCCCTGGCCCGCGAAACCTTGAATGCCAGCCTGGGGTGGAACCATGTGGGCCTTTCTCGAACGTATCCTCGACTCCTCGATGTTCTCGCCGCACGGCATCTGCCTATTGTGGGAACCCGAACTGATCTGGCTCCATGTCGTCTCCGACGCGGTCATCGCCGCCGCCTATTTCTCGATTCCGTTCGCCCTCGCCATTTTCGTCACCAAGCGGCGCGACCTCAAATTCGGTTGGGTATATTGGGCGTTCGCGATCTTCATCATGGCCTGCGGCCTCACTCATGTGCTTTCGATCTACACGCTCTGGGTCCCGATCTACCGCATCGAGGGCCTCGTCAAGGCGGTCACGGCCGCGGCCTCCATCTTCACCGCCGGCGCGCTCTGGCCGCTGCTGCCGAAGATCCTGACGATCCCCTCTCCGTTCGAGCTGCGGCAGGTCCAGGCTGCGCTCGAGGAGGAGGAGATCAAGAGCCGGGACGCGACACAGCTGCTCAAGCAGGTCGGCGAGGCCCAGCGCGCGATGCGCGAAAGCATGGTGCGCCTCAGCGCAATCGTCGAGACCGCGGTCGACGGGGTCATTTTGTTCGACGCGCAAGCCCGCATTCTCCTGTTCAATCCCGCTTGCGAACGGTTGTTCGGCTACCGCACCGACGAGGTCATGAATCTCGACATCGGCATGCTGATGTCCGGCCGGGAGAGCCCCTCCTCCACAGGGCATGAGCGGCGTTTCGCGACCGGGGAAGCCGTCGGTCTGCGCAAGGACGGATCGAGCTTTCCGATGGATTTGTCAGTGGGCCAGGCGTGGCAGGAAGGCGAGCTGATCTACGTCGGCATCGTCCACGACCTGACCGCACGCAAGTTCACCGAGCAGCAGCTCCAGCAGGCGCAGAAGATGGAGACCGTCGGCCAGCTCTCCGGCGGCATCGCGCACGACTTCAACAATCTCCTCACCGTCATCATCGGCAACGCCGAGCATCTAAGCGAGCAGCTCAAGGCAAGGCCCGACCTGCGGCGGTTTGCCGACGACATCTGCCTGTCGGGCGAACGGGGCGCCGAGCTGACGCAGCGACTGCTCGCGTTCAGCCGCCGCCAGCTGCTCCAGCCGCAGACGATCGATTGCCGCAACCTGCTCGAATCCATGTTCAAGCTGCTCAAGCGCACCTTGCGCGAGGACATCGAGATCAGGACAGGCTCCGGACCCGGCACGATCCTGGCCTTTGCCGACCGCGCCCAGCTCGAATCCGCCGTGCTGAACCTTGCGCTCAACGCGCAGGATGCCATGCCGTCAGGAGGACATCTGACGCTGAGCACGGAACTGGCTGCGATCGACGAGGACTATCGCGCCCTTCACCCTGAAGTCGCGTCCGGCAGCTACGCCATGATCGCGGTCACCGACGACGGCGAAGGCATGACGCCCGGTGTCATCGAGCGCGCCTTCGAGCCGTTCTTCACCACCAAGGAGGTCGGCAAGGGGTCTGGCCTCGGGCTGAGCATGGTCTACGGCTTCGCCAAGCAATCCGACGGCCATGTCTCGATCTACAGCGAGCAGGGCCTGGGCACGACGGTCCGGATCTATTTGCCGCGCGCCGACGCGGGACCATCTGCGGGCGACCTTGCCGACGGCGAGGAGGCGGCGCCGCGCGGATATGAGACGATCCTGATCGCGGAGGACGATCCGTTCGTCCGCTCCTCCGGCATTCGCAGGCTGGAAGCGCTCGGCTATAGCGTCGTTGCCGCGGTCAACGGCAAAGAGGCCTTGCAGCGGCTGCGGTCCGATCCCGGCATCGACATGCTGTTCACCGATATCGTGATGCCCGGCGGCATGAGCGGCTGGGAGCTCGCCGAGCAGGCGCGGCGGATTCGCCCCGGCCTGCCGGTCCTGTTCACCTCCGGCTACGCGCTGGAGACCCTGGTCGAGCAGGGCCGCGCGCACGCCCAGGCGATCCTGCTGACCAAGCCCTATCGCAAGGCCGAGCTCGCGCAGCGGCTCAGGGAGGCGTTTGCCGCAGCTGCCGTCACTTCCTAGGCGGTGGGCTCCTCTTCCACGAGGATAATCTCGCCGCGAAACGGGACCTCATCCTGAGGGCCCGCCCTAGGCGGGCGTCTCGAAGGATGGCCGCGGGCGGCTTATCCCCGCGGCCGGCAAGTTCGCTTGCCAATCCCGGCCGCTTTTGGCCTATTAGCGGGAACAATATGCCTTCGGAGTGACTGCAATGGTTCCTTTCTTCGTCCAGATCAAATGCAAGCTCGGCCAGTCCTACACGGTCGCCAATGCGCTTGCCGAAGCCGAGATCGCCTCCGAGATCTACTCCACCGCCGGCCATTACGATTTGCTGGTGAAGTTCTACGTCGACAAGGACACCGACATCGGCCACTTCATCAACGAGAAGGTGCAGGTGCTGCCGGGTATCCAGGACACCCTCACCATTATCACCTTCAAGGCGTTCGGCACGGGCTAGCGCGGCGTTCGCTAGCTTGCTGCCTTGCGCTTGGGCGGCGTCGGGCCGTCGACCGGCGGCAGCGACTTGATGTACTCGGCCATCGCCGCGATATCCTCGTCCGGCAATTGCGAGGTGTTCTTGATCACGCGCGTCATCGCGCCGCCGACGCTGTCGCCGTCGGGCAATTCGCCGGTCTTGAGGAAATAGGCGATGTCCTTGGCGCTCCATTCGCCGAGGCGCTTCTGCGTGATGTTGGGCACCCAGCCCTCGCCTTCCGGATTGGGGCCGCCGGCAAAACGCTCGCCGGAGATGATGCCGCCGAGCGCGTTGCGCGGGCTGTGGCACTCGGCGCAATGGCCAAAGCTGTTGACGAGATAGGCGCCGCGATTCCACTGCGGTGATTTGCTGCCGTCCGCGACGAACGGCTTGCCGTCCATGAACAGGAATTTCCAGATGCCGATGTTGCGGCGGATGTCGAAGGGAAAGCGCACGTCATGGTCGCGCACCTTGCCTGCAACTGGCTGCAGCGTTTTCAGATAGGCGAAGAGGTCGAGCACGTCCTCGCGTCTGGCATGCTGATAGGAGGTGTAGGGAAACGCCGGAAAGTAATGCTGCCCGCTGGGTGAGACCCCGTGCATCACTGCGTTGACGAAATCGGCCTCTCCCCATTTGCCGATGCCATCGCCCGGATCGGGCGAGATGTTCGGCGCGTAGAACGTTCCGAACGGCGACTTGATCGCGACACCGCCGCCGAGCTTGAGACGATCGTCCTGGCCGGGAACGGCATGGCAGGACGCGCAGCCCCCGGCGTTGAACATCACCTCGCCATTGGCAAGGTTCGGGACATGGGCCGGCGCGGCGCTCGCGGCGGCTATCACCGGCGCGCTGAGCCACCAATAGACGCCACCGGCTGCGATTGCTGCGAGCAGCGCCGCGATCATTGTTCGTTGCAACATCAAGTCCATCCACGCGGTTGCGATAAGCCTATGACCTCTCTCCGCGCGGCTCCAGCCACGAAGAATTTAGTCCGTCCCCGGCGGCAACGGGAATAAACTGAAACGGTGGCTGTTGAAAGTTTGGCAATCCAACGAGGTCACCAGGGAGAATGTCATGAACAAGACCGTGATCGCCGTGTTCGCACTCGGCACTTTGGCTCTTACAGGCTCGGCCAGCGCCGAAAAGCTGAAAGCAACGCTCGACGGCAAGGCCGAGGTGCCGGCGACGACCAGCAGCGGCACGGGGACGGCCGATCTGGACTATGACGCCGCCAGCAAGAAGCTGTCCTGGAAGGTCACCTATTCCGGCCTGTCCGGCCCCGCCACCGCCGCGCATTTCCACGGCCCGGCCGAGGCCGGCAAGAACGCCGGCGTCATGGTCCCGATCCCCGGCGCCGCCAACAGCCCGGTCGAGGGCTCGGCGACGCTGACCGACGCGCAGGCCGCCGATCTCCTCGCCGGCAAGCTCTACGTCAACATCCACACCGCGGCCAATCCGGGCGGCGAGATCCGGGGACAGGTGACGAAGTAAGAAGACTGCTTCATCGGCAAAGGCCGGGCGCGCGGCGGCGCATCCGGCCTTTTCAATTTGAGCGAAGATGTCGCAGTCCGGCAATTCCAGGACCGGTGCCTTGCCGGCGCTCGGTGCGCAGAGCAACGAGGCTGCCGCGGCGATCATGTCGGCGTGCCGCGCATCCAATCCGCTTCAAGCATGATCAGGCGGCGTTCAGCGCCTGGCCGAGATCGGCGATCAGGTCCGAGGGATTCTCGATGCCGATCGACAGCCGGATCGTGCAATCGAGCACGCCGATTTTCTTGCGGATGTCCGCGGGAACGCCGGAATGAGTCATCGTCGCCGGCAGGCTGGCGAGCGACTCCGTTCCGCCGAGGCTCACCGCGAGCTTGAAGATCTGCAGCGCGTTGAGGAATTTCACCGCCGCGTCCTTGCCGCCGACGATGTCGAACGAGAACGTCGATCCGGCCCCCAGGCACTGCTTTGCGAACACACGCCCCGCGGGCGAGGCCTCCTCGTGATGACCGAGGTAATGCACCTTGGCCACCTTGGCATGGTCGCGCAAGAAGTCCGCGACTAGGCGGGCATTCGCATCGGCTTTCTCCATGCGAAGGCTCAGCGTCTCCAGCGAGCGGTTGATCATCCAGCAGGAATGCGGGTCGAGCTGGGTGCCGATGGCGCCGCGCAGCGCCTTGATGCCCTTCATGGTCGCCTTGCTGCCGAGCGCGGCGCCCGCGATCAGGTCGGAATGACCGCCGACATATTTGGTCAGCGAGTACAGCGAAATATCCGCGCCATGCTCGATCGGCCGCTGAAACACCGGCCCGAGCAGCGTGTTGTCGCAGGCGATGACAGGCGTGTGCCCTTGCGCCTTTCCGATCGCCTCGGCGACGCGCCGGATCATCGCGATATCGACGAGGCCGTTGGTCGGGTTGGCCGGCGTCTCGATCAGGATCATCGCAACGCGGCCCTCGCCCATGGCTTCTTCGGAGGCTTGGCTGACAGCCGCTTCGTCGACACCGTCGGCGAAGCCGACGGCGCCGATCGACAGCCGCGCAAGCGTGTTCGTCAGCAGCGTTTCGGTCCCGCCATAGAGCGGCTGGGAGTGCAGGATGACGTCGCCCGGCCGGACGAAAGCGAGGATCGTGGTTGCGATCGCCGCCATGCCGGACGAGAACAGCGCGCAGCTCTCGGTGCGCTCGTAGACCGCGAGCTTGTCCTCGACGATCTCACTGTTGGGATGGTTGAAGCGCGAATAGACGAGGCCCGCGCCCATCCCCTCCGGCGGCTCGCGCCGGCCGGAGACGAAATCGAAGAAGTCCTGCCCGTCCTCGGCCGTCCTGAACACGAAGGTCGAGGTCAGGAACACCGGCGGCTTGATGGCGCCTTCGGAGAGCTGCGGATCATAGCCATAGGTCAGCATCAGCGTTTCCGGATGCAGCATATGGTTGCCGACGTGGGTTTTCGATGGGAACGGTTTTGCCATGGCTTGCCTCGCTGGTCCTGATCGAGATGCGCGCCGCGCCTGAGCTTTCGCGATGCTGAAGCAATCGGAATCGGGTACGCCGGTTCCGACGGCTCGCATCAAACCAAGCGGAATCCGCTACTCATCGCACACAATGTACGGCCCCCGGATCACGCGACGACGACGTGCCGGACGCGCCGGTCCGGCCCCTCAATGCGCCGGCAGCGGCTTCAATCCGGCCCTGGTGATGGCAGCTGCTGCGTCCGCGGAGGACAGGAAATTCAGCAGGGCGATTGCGGCCTCGGGATGCTGCGAATTCTTCGGCAACGCGCCGACGTAGTAAGTCGGCGGTTGGATCTCTGACGGCACCGTGCCCGCGAGATCGACGCCCGGAACATGCATGAGTTCGGCGACCTGCTGGAATCCGATCTCAGCCTCGCCGCGGGCAACGACCGCAGCCACCGGCTCGCCCGAGGGTGGACCGGGCACCTTGCGGGTCTTGCCGGCGATCTCGTCGGCAACGCCGAGCTTCCTAAAGCCGACCGTCGACAGATAGGTGCCGCTCGAACTATCCGAATAGGCGATGGATTTGGCCGCAAGCAGTGTCTTGCGCAGCGCGTCCATCGTGCTGATGTCGGGCTTGGGCTGACCCGCGCGAACCACCATGCCGATAAACGATTGCGCGAGCTGAATCCGGCTGCCGGAGCGCGTCAGCTCGCGCTTGTCGAGGAGATCGACCCCGACGCCGTCCATGATCACGACATCGGCATCCTCGCCGCGCGCGAGGCGCGTCGGGATCGCCTCCGGCGAATCGCCGACCGAAGGTCCGCGCGTGGTGACGAGCTTGTGTCCCGTCGATGCCTCGAACGCGGGCCCGAGCTCCTTGTACACGTTGAAGAAGCCGGCCGAGATCATCACCTTGAGATCGGCCGCTCTCACCTCGGGCGCGAACAGGACAGCGATCAGAACGGCAAACAGGCATACGACATGGCGCGGCACGATACGGACCTCGAAGCATTTCGTTCGCAGTGTCCTACGAAAGTCGGCCTGCGTCCAGCCGCGACACGCAAGGCAACGAAAAAGGGCGGCTGCTTTGCAGCCGCCCTTGCGATTCCGGGCTACGAAAGCCTCAGCCGTTCTTCACGCGGAACGTCTCGTGGCAGCCGCCGCATTCCTTGCCGACCGCGGGGAAATTCGCCTTCAGAGAATCCAAATCCTTGATCTTGCCCTTGGCCTCGCTGACGACCTTGGCGAAGCTTGCGGCCTTGGCGTCGAAGCCGGCCTTGTCCTCCCACACCTTCGGCGAGGCCGAGTAATCGCCGTCGAGCTTCACGCCCTTGGCGCTGGCCGGAAACAGGTTCGGCAGCTTCTTGGCGGTGTCCGCGAACTGCGCCAGCGCCGCGTCGACCGTGGCCTGATCGTAGGGCTTCTCGCCCTTGACCATCGCCGCAACCGCGCCGGCATTCTTGCCATTGCCCTTCATGAGCGTCTGGACCTCCTTGACGGTCTCCTGCTCCGCCCAGACGGCGCCCATGCCGAGCAGCAGCGCGCCCGCAACAACCAACACTCGCTTCATTCGCAAAATCCCTTTCGCTGAGACAGGATCGTGCTGACCCCACAATGGGGCCAACACCGCATGGCAGATTTCATTCCATCCCAAGCGCGGCGATCAATCGTCGCATTTGGGATGATTTGGTTCGGCTTGAACTCAAAGGCTGTGACGGCGGTGGTGCTCGCTGATGGCGATCCACACCCGCTCCGGGGTCGCCGGCATGTCGATGTGGTCGATCTTGTATTCGCGCCATAGCGCATCGACGATGGCGTTGACCACGGCCGGACAGGAGCCGATCGCGCCGGCCTCGCCCGCACCCTTTACCCCCATCGGATTGGTCTTGCAGGGGACGTTGTTGGTCTCGAACACGAAGGCCGGACCATCCGCCGCGCGCGGCAGCGCGTAGTCCATGAAGGTCGCGGTGATGAGCTGGCCATCGCCCGTGCCATAGACCACCTGCTCCATCAAGGCCTGGCCGATGCCCTGCATGGCGCCGCCATGCACCTGCCCCGCCAGCAGCAGCGGATTGAGCGTCTTGCCAAAATCGTCGACAATCACGTAGTTGACGATCTTGATGATGCCGGTCGCCGGATCGATCTCGACCTCCGCAACATGGGTGCCGTTCGGATAGGTACCGTCGGCGCTGGCAAACGTCGCGCTACCGTTGAGCTTCGACGGGTCGACACCGGGCCGCTTGGCGAGATCGGCGAACGAGATCGAGCGGTCGGTGCCGGCGATGCGCACCACGCCTTCCGAAATCTCGAGGTCTCCGGCGCTCGCCTCCAGCGCCTGCGCCGCGATCTCCTTCAGCCTCGAGCCGAGCTCGCGCGTGGCACGCTCGACGCTGACGCCGCCTGACGGGATCGATGCCGAGCCGCCGGTGCCGAGGCCGGTCGCGATCTCGTCGGTATCGCCTTGACGGACGTGGACCCGCTCTGGCGCGACGCCGAACTGCTCGGCGACGATCTGCGCATAGGCGGTCTGGTGGCCCTGCCCGCTCGACTGCGTGCCGATCAGGACGGTGACGTCGCCATTGGGATCGAGGCGGACATTGGCCGTCTCCTCACCCATCACGCCGCAGATCTCGACATAGCTCGCAAGCCCGATGCCGCGGATCAGGCCGCCCTTCTTGGCCGCCTTGGCGCGCTTTGGAAATTCCTTCCAGTCGGCGATCTCCATGGCGCGCTTGAGATGCGCGGCGAAGTCGCCGGAATCGTAGACCTTGCCCGTGGCCGTCTTGTAGGGCAGCGCCTTCGGCGGGATGAAATTCTTGCGACGGATGGCGTCCGGCGTCATGTCGAGTTTGCGCGCGCAAGCGTCGACGAGGCGCTCGATCACATAGGCCGCCTCGGGCCGGCCCGCGCCGCGATAGGCGTCAACCGGCACGCTGTGGGTGAAGATGGTGCGCACCCGGCAGTGGAAGGCCTGGATGTCGTAAAGGCCCGGCAGCATGCCGGCGCCGCCATGCGGGATGTAGGGCCCGAAGGTGGAGAGATACGCGCCCATGTCGCCCATCAGGTCGCAATCCATGGCGAGGAATTTGCCGTCCTCGGCCAGCGCCATTTTTGCGGTGGTGACGTTGTCGCGGCCCTGCGCATCGCCCATGAAATGCTCGGAGCGGTCGGCCGCCCATTTCACCGCCTTCTTCAGCTTGCGCGCGGCGACCGCCATCAGGGCATATTCCCGGTATGGAAACAGCTTTGTGCCGAAGCCGCCGCCGACGTCGGGGCAGATCACCCGCATCTTGTCGGTGGGGATGTTGAGCACGTTCTGGCACAGGATGTCGCGCAGGCGATGGCTGCCCTGGCTGCCGACCGTTAGCGTCAGGTGGTCGCGCTTGGAATCGTATTCGCACACCGCCGCGCGCGTCTCCATGAAGCTTGCGACCACGCGCGGGTTGACGATGGAGATCTCGGCCACCGCATGCGCCTTGGCAAACGCGGCCTCGGTCGCGGCCTTGTCGCCGATGGAGACGTCGAACAGCACGTTGCCTGATTTGTCCGGCCAGACCTGCGGCGCGCCCTTCTTGACGGCATTGACGACGCCGGTCACCGCCGGCAGCGGCGACCATTTGACGTCGATAGCCTCGATCGCGTCGCGCGCCTGGTCGATGGTCTCGGCGACCACGAAGGCGATGGAATCGCCGACATGGCGCACCTCGTCCTTGGCGAGGATCGGGTAAGGCGGGCCGGTGAAGGGATCGGTCTCGAGATTGAACAAGCACGGCAGATTGCCGAGATCCTTGACGTCGTCGGCGGTCAGGATCAGCGCGACGCCCGGCAGCGTGCGGGCGCGGCTGACATCGATGGTGTATTTGGCATGGGCATGCGGCGAGCGCAGCATCAGGCAGCGCAGCGCGGCTTGCGGCGCGTAATCGTCGGTATAGCGGCCCTTGCCGCGGATGAGCGCGTCATCCTCCTTGCGCAGCACGCTTTGGCCAACGCCGAACTTGATGGGAGCCGCCATTGTCTTTTCCCGTTCTCATGGTTGTTTTGCGGGCATATTGCCGTGGAAAAAGTGGCAAGGCAAATGGGTTTCCTCTCGGGATAGCCTCATGAACGCCGAGACGGGAGACGTTTCCCGTCAGGTGCAGGGCAGCCCCATGCCCGTACATGGCGGGCCGCAATGCGTTGGCTGCTGATCAGCGCAGTAGTTGTGTTGCATTGCGCAGCGCCGGATATTGCCATCGGGCAGATGGCAGGATGTAGCCAATCCCGCAGCCGATATCGATCACCCGCACGCCTGGCAGCAGCGTGAGATATCCGCGATCTCCTTGACCCGAGCACCGGAAAAATCGGCCGGCGTTCTGGTGGGCCTAGAGCGGTTGATAAGCGCCTCGTCAGGGTACCCGGTCGTGAAGCTGGCCGCGCGCGTCCGGTCCGGATTGCGCGAGCAATGTCCTGAACGGCGCCCGCTCCAGATGGGTTGCCGTTTCCGCACCGTGCGGCAACCGGCCGCGGCGGTGGATATGTGAGATCAGGAACAGTGGGCGGTTCTTCGACTGAATATAGATGCGGCCGATATATTCGCCCATCAGGCCGAGCACGAGGAGCTGAACAGAGGAAATCATGACGACCAGGAGCGTCAAGCTGGTCCAGCCGGGCACCGTGCCGGAGAATACCCAGCCTATCACCGCCACGATGCCGACAAAGGTCAGCAGGGTCGTCAACAGCGCGCCGACATAAGTGGCGATCCGCAACGGCACCATCGAAAAACTGATCAGCGCGTCGGCAGCAAAACCGATCATCTTCATCAGCGGATATTTGGTCGTACCGGCAAATCGTGGATGGCGGTCGTATTCATAGGCGACCTGCTTGTAGCCGAGCCATGCCACCATGCCGCGGATGAAGCGGTCATGCTCCGGCATCTGCACGAGCTGGTCGGAGATTCGCCGGCTCATCAGGCGAAAATCGCCGGTGTCGACGGGAATATGGACGCGCGTAACTTTGGCGAGCAGGCGGTAGAACGCTTCCGCCGATTTTTTCTTGAAGCGGGTTTCGCCGGCGCGACTGCGTCGCATGCCATAGACGACGTCGGCCCCCTCGCGCACCATCATCTCGTACATCGGCGTCAGTAGTTCCGGCGGGTCCTGCAGGTCTGCATCGATGACAAGCACGAGATCGCCGCGCACCGTCGAAAGTCCGGCCGTGAGCGCCAGTTGATGGCCGTGATTGCGTGCGAGCTGGACCGCGACGACGTTGCGGTCCTCCGCCAGAAGTTCGTTGATGATCTTCCAGGTGCTGTCGGTCGATCCGTCATCGACCAGAATCAGTTCGAACTTTGCGCCGCACAGAGCGCGCGCCGCCGAAACCATCTGGCGATAGAATTCGCGCAAACCCTCTTCCTCGTTGTAGCAGGGCACAACGATCGACAAAAACATCTTTCCAGGGCGTGGCATCTCGTCCTGAAGGTCCATCTATCGGCAAACCTGTTTCTCAGAGGGTAAGTCGGTCGAATTCCCGCCCCCTATCTTCGGCGAAGTCCGGTTAATTGTTCATCAATTTTTAGACCCCCTGATGCATGATTCGCGCGGACGAATGCCGATTCTAATCAAACTCTCGATAGCTGGATCGCCGTATGGACAAGGCCGAATTCGATCGCGTCGCCGACGCCTATGAGGACCAGCACCGCGAGAACATCGCCGTTACCGGCGAGGGCCCGGAATATTTCGCGGAATACAAGATCCGGGCGCTCCGGGAGATCGTCAATCGCGCCGGCATCGAAGTGAAGCGGATTTGCGATTTTGGTTCCGGGATCGGCAATTCGATTCCGTATTTCCGGCGCTATTTTCCTGAAACGACGCTGACCTCGTCCGACGTTAGCGAACGCAGCCTCGCATTGGGCCGGCAGCGATACCCCGAAGCCAGCAACTGCGTGCTGATCGAGAACGACCGGATTCCGGTCGAGGCCGACAGCTTCGACGTGGTGTTTTCAGCCTGCGTGTTCCACCACATCCCGCACGGCGAGCATCTGACGTGGTTGCAGGAATTACATCGCATCACGCGGCCGGGCGGACTGATTGCCATCTTCGAGCATAATCCGCTGAACCCGCTGACGGTGCATGCGGTGAACACCTGTCCGTTCGACGAGAACGCCAGGCTGATTAACGCTCGCGATCTTGCGAAGCGGCTGCAAGCCGTCGGCTGGACTTCATCGCGCATCCAGTACAATCTCTTTTTCCCTCGCGTCCTCGCTGGGTTGCGGCCGTTTGAGAACAAGCTCGGTTGGTTGCCCTTGGGGGCGCAATACGTCGCCAGCGCACGCAAGCTTTGATGCTGCGGCTAAAGCATGATCCGGAAAAGTGCGCAGCGGTTTTCCCTCGCGACAAACGCGGAACGCGTTTGCGCGGAGATCATGCTCAAACAACAACCTAAAGCGCGATGACGATTCATCCTAATCTCATCGCGCTTTAGACGACGAACCGCCGCATGCGAGAACAAGCAGCCGCGCCGACGACCGCTTGCCCTCAAGCACATCCGTGTTCGGCAGTGTCCTCTACAACCCACCACGGCTCCAGAGATCCGTTGCGCGATCCCTCAGCGTATCGATCGCTCGCTGAGGTGTGAGGTAGTCGATCTCGCCGCGCGTCAAGCCGACATCCATCAGCTCCCTGTCACTCAGGTCCTGCAAGGTGACTCGCTGACCCCAGCGCTGCTGCTGAAACACACGCCAGTATCGCCTGAGCAAGCTTAAGACCATGGAGAAGTCGAGGCCGCGCCTCGCGGCATCGTCCTCCGTCTCGCATGTGCTGTCCGTCAGTTGAGGTGGCATCGCACGCTCCTGCTGTTGTGCCGGCAGGGAGCGTGGCCAATGAAAAGGCCCCGTCCGATGCCGGCGGGGCCTTGTGGAAAGATGTCGTCGTCGAATTCCTAGCGCGCGACTCCTCCCACGGCCCAGCCGAAGCGGGTCATGTGCATCGAGTTCACTTTGCGCACGGATTTGATCATGAGGTGCCAGTAGCACGGGAATCACGCAAAATCAAGAGATGTGCGGAGGTTTGTTGCATCCTGGAGGCGAGCCCCTCGCGCTGGCGCCTAGCCGCGCACCAGCGAGACCAGCCAGCGACGACCGAACAGCACGAGGATCGCGAGCGCGTAGACCATCGTGCCGCCGACGGCAAGCAGGACCAGCGTCAATTCATCGTGGAAGTGCATCGAGCCCAGCCAAGAGCCGCTGAAGCGTGCGATCAGCCAGAACGCGGCGGCCAGGATGACTCCTGTCAGCAGGAATTTGGCGAGCGACAGTAGCCAGGCACGGTCGAGCACGAGAAAGCCGCGCCGCACGGCGAAGAACAGCACCAGCAAGAGATTGGTCCAGACGCCGACGGCGGTGGCCAGCGCCAGGCCAATCTGGGCGAGCGATCCCATCAGGGCGACCTTCAGCGCGACATTGACGGCAATGCCGGTGAGCGAGGCGCGCACCGGCGTCGCCGTGTCCTTGCGCGCATAGAAGGTCGCGACCGCGCTGCGGATCAGCACGAAAGGAATGAGGCCTATGGCATAGGCCGCAAGCGTCCTGCCTGCCGCGACCGCATCGGCCTTGGAGAACGCGCCGTGGGCGAACAGCGCGCGCATGATCGCGTCCGGCACGGTGATGAAGGCCGCGACGAACGGGATTGAGAACAGCAGCGTGAAATCGAAGGCGCGGCGCTGCGCCTTCATCGCGCCGTCATGGTCGTTGGCGGTGATCCGCCGCGACATCTCGGGCAGCAGCACCGTGCCGATGGCGATGCCGATCACGCCGATCGGGAGCTGGTTGAGACGGTCGGCATAATAGAGCGCCGAGAGCGCGCCGGCGGGCAGGAAGGTCGCGATGATGGTGTCGGCAAACAATGCCACTTGCGTGCCCATCGAGCCCAGCGTCGCAGGTCCGAGCGCCCTGAAGAAGCCGCGGACATCTTCGTCGAGCTTGAGCGGCGCAAAGCGCGGAAGGCCGCCATGGCGGGCGAGATCGCCCGCGAGCAGGAAATATTGCAGGAATCCGGAGATGAGGACGCCCCAGGCTGCGGCGTGGCCGGCGGTCGGAAACCAGGCGGCCAGAGCCAGCGTCATCATCATCGCGACATTGAGGAAGATCGATGCAGCGGCGGCGCTGGCAAAGCGCTGCATCACGTTGAGCATGCCGCCATAGAGCGTCACCAGCGTGATCAGCAAGAGATAGGGAAAGGTGATGCGGGTCAGCTCGATCGCGAGCTTGCGCTGCTCGGCATCCTCACTGAAGCCCGGCGCCAGTAAGCTCATGGCCTGCGGCATGAACAGCCAGGCCAGGATCAGCAGCACGATTTGCGAGGCCAGCAGCAGCGTGAAGATGCGGTCGGCGAACAGTTTTGCCGCCCCCTCCCCCTTCTCGCCATGGACATGGGCATAGGCCGGCACCCAGGCGGCGTTGAAGGCGCCCTCGGCGAAGATCGCGCGGAAATGATTGGGCAGTCGAAGCGCCACGAAGAAGGCGTCGGCCACCGGGCCGGCGCCGAGGATCGCCGCGAGCATGATGTCGCGGGCAAACCCCGTCAGCCGCGAGAGCAGCGTGTAGCCACCGACAGTGAAGATACGTCCGAGCATGCGTCTGTTTTAGAGCATGGCGCGATTAGGTCTAGGTGCCAGCTGCGGCGGCAGTATGCCCCCTCCCCCCGCTTGCGCAGCGAAATCGCACTTGGGGTGTACGCTAGGGCACCGACAATCTCCACAGCGTCATGGCCAGGCTTGTCCCGGCCATCCACGCCTTGCGACGCACTCGAAGAACGTGGATGCCCGGGCCTTCGCCGTGCCGAAGCGGCTGCGGCCGCGCAGGCGGGACAAGCCCGGGCATGACGACCAGCGCGGCAAGCGGCCCGATCAGCCCGCGAGCGCGCCTTGCACGGCGGCGATGATTCGCTCCTGGTCGGCTTCGGTCAAATAGGCGTGCATCGGCAGGCTGATGACGTCCTGCGACAGGCTCTCGCAACCCGGCAGGCCGCCCTCGGCGACCGGATACTGCTTGTAGGCGGTCTGCTGGTGCATCGACTTGCCGTAATAGATCGCGGTCGGCACGCCCTGCGCCTTCAGCGCGGCGGCAAAGCCATCGCGGTCCGTGCCTTTCGGGAGACGGATCGTGTATTGGGCCCAGACCGAGGTATTACCCGGCGCCAGACGCGGCACGGTGACAACGTTGGACAGGCCGCGCGCGTAGCGCTCCGCAACCCTGTTACGGGCGGCGATCTCGTCGTCGAAGATCTTCAGCTTCTCGATCAGCACCGCGGCCTGCATGGTGTCGATCCGGCCGGTGACCCCAAGGCGGACGTTGTCGTATTTGTCGACGCCCTGCCCGTGCACTCGGATGCTGCGCAGCGTGGCTGCGAGGTCATCGTCATCGGTGAAGATCGCACCGCCATCGCCGAAGCAGCCGAGCGGCTTTGCCGGGAAGAAGCTGGTCGTGGTGGCGAGCCCGAAGGTGCCGAGCTTGCGGCCCTTGTAGCTCGCGCCAAACCCCTGCGCGGCGTCGTCGATCACGAACAGGCCCTCGGCCTTGGCGATTTCCGCGATGGCATCGTGGTCGGCGGGCTGGCCGAACAGGTCGACCGGGACGACCGCAACGGGCTTCAGGCCTGCCTTGCGCGCGCTCGCGATGCCGCGCTTCAGCGATTCCGGACTCATGTTGAAGGTCGTCTCGTCGACGTCAACGTAGACTGGGGTCGCGCCCATCCGTGCCGCGGGCGAAGCGGTCGCGATGAAGGTGAAGGACGGACACAGCACGGCATCGCCGGGCCCGACATTCTTCGCCATCATCACCATCAGGATCGCGTCGGTGCCGCTGGCGCAGCCGATCACATGCTTGGCGCCCGAGTAGGCCGCGAGCTGCCTCTCGAGCTCGGCGACTTCGGGGCCATTGACGAACTGGCAATGGTCCATGACGCGCTTGACGGCCGCATCGAGCGAGGCGCCGAGCCGCCGGCGCTGCGAGGTGACGTCGATGAAGGGAATGGGTTCGGAACGTAGGTGCTGGTTCATGGCCTGATTCTTGGCGCCTTCTTGCGCGGTCGACATGGAAAGGGTTTTAGCCGGCGACGCGGCGCGGGCCCTTGCGGGCGGCCGATGAGGCCGCCGGCCGCGATGGCGTTTCGAGGCAGCGCGTTGCGATCTCGAGGCTGGCGACGCCCTCGTCCCCGGTAACCGCCGGCGTCTCGCCGTGGCGGACGGCCTTGAGGAACGCGATCAGCTCGGCGCGGAGCGGCTCGTCGTGGCCGACCGGCAGATGTCGCATCGAATAGCTGCCGTCAGGCTTGAAGCCGAAGCATTCGGTGACCTGGCGCGTCAGCAGATCGCCCATCACGTATTTGTCGCGGGTCGCGACCGTGACGCTGCGCGCCTTGAACGGCGTCAGCCAGTTGGTGTTGATGTGCGCGAGCACGCCGTTGGCGGTGCGGAACTGCAGGAGCGCGATGTCCTCGCGCTCGGCGACCGCGCTCGAGAGTTGCGGCTGCACCTCGACGATATCGGATTCGGTGAACCAGCGGATCAGGTCGATGTCGTGCACGGCGAGGTCGATGACGACGCCGACATTGGACATGCGCGGCGGGAACGGACCGACGCGGGTGATCGCGATGGAGAGAATGTCCTCGCCCGCGATCGCCTGCTTCACGGCGGCAACGGCCGGATTGAAGCGCTCGACATGGCCGATCATCAGCGTCACGCCGGCCTTTTGCGCGGCGGCGACGATCTCGTGGCCTTCTTCCACCGTGGAGGCGATCGGCTTCTCGACCAGCACGTGGATGTTCTTGGCGATGCAGGCGAGCGCGATCTCGTGATGCAGATGCGTTGGAGCAGCGATGGTGACGGCATCGACGCCCGCAGCAAGGAGCTGGTCGAGCGTCTCAAAACCCTGGCAGCCCGCAAGCTCGGTGGTGCGGGTCAGGTGCGTCGGCGACGGATCGGCCACGCCGACGAGGCTGACGCCAGGAAGACCGCTCAGCACGCGGGCATGGTTGCTTCCCATCACGCCGGCGCCAATCACGCCGACGCGCAAGCCGGCCTTCGCCGGTTGAGACACTTTGGAACTCATCTGATCGAACCCCGATTCCACGCAAATCCCCGGGCCGCTTCTAGCACGGACGTCACATTTGTGGCGAATGCCGGGTAAGTCACCCGGACACGATTTGATTCAAAAAATTACACGTTTCCCGGGCCTTAGGCCGCCAAAAGAGGCCGGTTTCGGCCCGGGTCGCGTGATTCGGAGTTTGCTGGTTACGACCTTTGATAGTCGTCTTCAATCCGGATGATGTCGTCTTCCCCGAGATAGGAACCGGTCTGGACCTCGATCAGTTCCAGCATGATCTTGCCGGGATTCTCCATCCGGTGGACCGCGCCCATCGGGATGTAGATCGACTCGTTCTCGTGCACCGTCTTCACGGTCTCGTTGACGGTGACGCGGGCCGCGCCGCGAACCACGATCCAGTGCTCGGCACGATGGTGATGCTTCTGCAGCGACAAACGCCCGCCCGGCTTCACCACGATACGCTTGACCTGATGACGCTCGCCATTGTCGACGGACTGGTAGCTGCCCCAGGGCCGATGCACCTTGAGATGCTCCTCGGTGACCTTCGGCGCGACCGTCTTGAGCTTGGTCACGAGCCGCTTGAGGCCATTGGCATCCTGCTGGCGCGAGACCAGCACCGCATCCGCCGTCGCGACCACGACGAGATCGTCGACGCCTTCGAGCGCGACCAGCGCGTGATCGCTGGTGACGTTGCAGTTGCGGGAATCCTCGAACACCACGGTGCCATGCGCGGCGTTGCCTTGCGCGTCCTTGTCGGACAATTCCCACACCGCGCGCCAGGAGCCGACGTCGGACCAGCCGCAGGACACCGGCACCACGGCGGCGCGCGAGGTCTTCTCCATCACCGCATAGTCGATCGAGATCGCCTTGGCCGCGCCGAACGCCTTCGGCTCGAGCGTCACGAAGCCGAGATCGCGGCCGGCCTTGGTGACCGCACTGGACACCGCCTCGACGCTTGCCGCGTCGACCTTGCGGTATTCGTCGAGCAGCACGCTGGCCGGGAACATGAAGTTGCCGCTGTTCCAGAGATAGCCCGAATTGACGTAGTCGGCCGCCTTCACCGCGTCCGGCTTCTCGACGAAGCGCGCGACCGCGTGCACCGTGCCGGAGATCACCTCGGCCGGGCTGATATAGCCGTATTCGGTCGCCGGCCGCTCCGGCTTGACGCCGAAGGTGACGATGCGACCGGTGCTCGCGGCAGCCAAGCCCTCGCGGCAGGCGGCGACGAAGGCGGCATTGTCCTGCACCACGTGATCGGCGGCGAGCGCGAGCACGATCGCCTCCTTGGCACGGTTCTGCGCGAACACCGCGCCCGCGGCGATGGCGGGACCGGAGTCGCGCCGCATCGGCTCGAGGATGACGTCGGCCTCGATGCCGATCTCGGCGAGCTGCTCCAGCACCATGAAGCGGTAGGAGGCGTTGGTGATGACGATCGGACGATCGAACAGCGAAGCATCGGACACACGCAGCAGCGTGTCCTGGAAGGTCGAGCGCGTGCCGAATAGCGGCAGGAACTGTTTTGGCCGCACCTCGCGCGAGGCGGGCCACAGCCGCGTGCCGGCGCCGCCGCACATGATCAGGGGGATAATGCGTTTGTCCATCGTCATCTCAAACCTTGTGGTAGTCCCGGTACCAGGCGACAAAATTACGGACCCCCTGCTCGATCGGCGTTGACGGCGCAAAGCCGGTGTCGCGCATCAGGTCCTCGACATCCGCGAACGTTTCCAAAACATCTCCCGGCTGCATCGGCAGCAATTCTTTGATCGCCGTCCGGCCCAGCTCCCGCTCCAGAAGCGCGACAACATGCATCAGCTCCTCCGGGTGGTGATTTCCGACATTGTAGACCTTGGACGGCGCATTTGCGGCAGCCGGGTCATCCGCGGGCACCAAATCGACCAGCTTGGATACTACGCGGGTGACGTCGTCGATATAGGTGAAGTCGCGACGCATCCGGCCATGGTTAAAGAGCCGGATCGGCCGACCCTGCATAATGGCGTTTACAAACAGAAACATGGCCATGTCCGGCCGGCCCCACGGCCCGTAAATGGTGAAGAAGCGCAGCCCCGTGACCGGCAGCCGGTAGAGGTGGCTGTAGGACTGCGCCATCACCTCGTTCGCCTTCTTGGTCGCCGCATAAAAGCTCACGGGATGATCGGTCCGGTCCTGCACGGAGAATGGCAGTTTAGTGTTGGCGCCATAAACGGAGGATGACGAGGCGTAGACGAGATGACGACAGCCGCTCTGGCGGCAGCCCTCGAGCACGTTGAGAAAACCCGCCAGATTGGAATCGGCGTAAGCCTGCGGCTGCTCGATCGAGTAGCGCACGCCGGCCTGGGCCGCGAGATGCACGACCTGCGCAAATCCGTGCCGCGCAAACAGCGCCGCGATGGCGTCGCGATCGGCAAGATCGGCCTCGACGAAGGAGAAGCCGGCCTCGTTCCGCAACCGCGCGAGGCGCGCCTGTTTCAGCGCCGGATCGTAATAGCTGTTGAGATTGTCGAGCCCGATGACGGGCCGGCCCTCGCCCAGCAGCTGCCGGGCGACGTGAAAACCGATGAAGCCGGCGGCTCCCGTGACCAAAATCGCCTGATCCGTCATCCTGTTCCCGCGGCATTCCCAGCTCTCGCCGCCTCTTTAGCCGCGGTCGCGAGGGGGTCGCAATAGCCAGCCGTTCATGGCCGTTCCAAATCACCGCTATTGCAAGATCGGCGCCAAGACCATACCAAAGCGGCCGAATTCGGCGCCTGGCGTCGGGTAACCTTCGCAAACCCTGTTCATGCGGGCGAGATGCGCCGAATCCTGCTTTCTGCGGCCAAAATCCTGATTTCCGCAGCGCTGCTCTACCTGGCGCTGCGCAAGGTCGACCTGACCGAACTGTTGTCGCGCTTCAACGCGAGCAGCCTGCTCTGGATCGCCGCGGCGATCGCGGTCACGTTCCTGCAAATCTTCGTCGGCGTGCTGCGCTGGCGCGAGATCAGCGCCGAATGCGGCGCGCCGCTCGAGCTCGGCCGGGCCATGCGCTACAACGTGATCGGCGCGTTCTTCAACCAGACCCTGCCGTCCGCGATCGGCGGCGATGCGGTCCGGCTGTGGCTGGTGGCGCGCGCCGGCGCCGGCTGGCGCGCGGCCACCTACTCGATCTTCGTCGACCGCGCGATCGGCCTCGTCGCGCTCGCGATCCTCATCGTCGCGAGCCTGCCCTGGAGCTACAGCCTGATCACCGATCCGCACGGGCGTTCGGCGCTGCTGCTGCTCGACCTCGCGGCGCTCGCCGGCGGGCTCGGCTTCCTGGTCTTCGGCGCGCTGAAATGGCGCTGGCTGAAGACCTGGTGGGCCACCCATCACATCCACGCCTGCGCCGTGATCGCCAACCGCGTGATCTTCAATGCCAAGCGCGGACCGATCGTCGCGGTCCTGTCGCTGTTCATTCACGTGCTCGCCGTCGTCATCGCCTGGTGCGTGGTGCAGTCGATCGCCGCACCCATCAGCTTCGGCCAGATATTCCTGCTCATCCCGCCGGTGATGCTGATCACCTTGATGCCGATCTCGATCGCCGGCTGGGGCGTGCGCGAGGCGACCATGGGCCTCGCCTTCGGCTTCGCCGGCCTCGCCGCCAACGAAGGCGTCAACGTCTCGCTGCTGTTCGGCGCGGTCTTGTTCATCGTCGGCGCGATCGGCGGCCTCGTCTGGATCTTCAGCGCCGAGAAGGCCGCGCAGGGATCGGCGCCGCTCGGGGTGCCCGAGTGAACCCGGCCGCCGAAGCCGTCGCCGCCCTACCCGCGCTGCTCGCTCTTGCGATAGCCGCGCTGCTATCGGCCGTCATCACCTGGATCAGCCGTCCGCTGCTGCAACGCTACGCATTGGCGCGACCGAACGCACGCTCCTCGCATCGCATTCCGACGCCGCAGGGCGCGGGCATCGCGGTCATCGCCGCGACGCTGCTGGTCGCATTGGCGTGGGCCACCTCGGCCAACCTGGCGATTCCGCCGGCGCTCGTCATTGCAACGGTCGTGATCGCAATCGTCGGGTTCGCCGACGACATCAAGTCGCTGCCGGTGCTGGTGCGGCTCGCGCTGCAGGCCGCCTGCGTCGGCGCAGTGGTGTTCACCGCGCCCGAGACCGCGCGCATCGTGCCGGCGCTGCCGCTCGCGCTGGAACGAGGTCTCATCCTGCTCGCCGGCGTCTGGTTCGTGAACCTCGTCAACTTCATGGACGGGCTCGACCTGATGACGGTGGCGGAGGTGGTACCGGTCACCGCGGCGCTGCTGCTGCTTGGATGGCTCGGGGAACTGACCTGGCCGGCCGCAATGATTGCGACGACGCTATGCGGCGCCATGCTCGGCTTCGCGCCTTTCAACCGTCCGGTCGCAAAGGTTTTCCTGGGCGATGTCGGCAGCCTGCCGATCGGTCTCCTGCTCGGCTGGTGCCTGCTGGAGCTCACCTGGCAGGGACACGCCGCCGCGGCACTGCTGCTGTCGGCCTATTATCTTGCGGATTCCACCATCACGCTGTTCCGCCGCATCGCGCGCCGCGAGCAGTTCTGGTCGGCCCACCGCTCGCACTTCTACCAGCGCGCCACCGACAACGGCTTCACGGTGCGCCGCGTAATTGGCGAGGTCTTCGCGCTGAATTGCGTGCTGGTGCTGCTTGCTCTCGGTGCCATCAGCGCCGGCTCTGCAGGGGCCATTTCCGTTGCACTGCTAGCCGCTGCGATCGCGGTTGGCTTTATCCTGTGGCGATTTACCAAGTGTCCGGGCTATTGAGCCAACAGTGCGAGCCGCAAGCCTTCATCCAATGAAACCTGAGGCTGCCAGCCGGTAGCGATCGCCTTGGAGATGTCGAGCTCGAGCGAGCCAAGCAAACTATCGTAGATTTCCTGCCTGCCGGTCATGCTGAGAAGGGAGCTTAGCAGGCTTGGCGGCACGCTGAAGAGCCTGGGGCGCGTGCCGGATGCTTTGGCAAGACGCGAGATGAACTCTGGAGTCGATATCTGCTCTTTGTCGGCAACCAGGAAGGTCTCGAAATTGCTGATGGGATCTGGATGTGCAAGTCGATGAAGAATGAACGAGGACAGGTTCTGTACAGCGACAAAGGCGCGCTGGTTGCGGATTGCTGCTAGGGGAAGTGGCACGCCGAGGCTGACCGCACGTGTCAGCAAAGCAAAATTGCCTTTCGCCCCAGCACCGTAGATGAGTGGCGGTCTAATCGTCGATATCTTCATGTCGGTCTCGGAGGCCAACGCCTTCAGGCCTGCCTCTGCCTCGGCCTTCGACACGCCGTAGACGCCACGGGGCGTCAGAACATCTTCCTCGCTGAACGGCGCGCGACCTCCATTGGTGCGGCCATGGACGAGAACTGTGCTGATGAAGATAAACTGGCGCACACCAGCCTCGGCCGCGCTGCGCGCCAGCTGCAACGTGCCGGCGCTGTTTGTCGTCCTGTAAAGGTCGGCAGCGTGCTCCTCACGCTTGTGATGAACGCGTGCGGCAAGATGAACGACGGCATCGACATCGGTAAGCGCCGTCCGCCAGTCAGTTTCAGGCCCAATCGATGGGATAACAACCTCTCCATCGAGGCCGTTTGGGCTGCGGACCGCACGGCGCACGGACCATCCCCCACTCGCCAACATCGGAATTACATGACGGCCGACGAAGCCGCTCGCTCCCGTCACCAGCACGACCGGCTTTCTCGCGATCATCGTTGCTCCGAGAGGCTGGGTTGCAGCAGCAATTCTCCGATCAGGGCCACATAGGCGTTCATAGCGGCGGCGCGATTGAACTGTGACGCCGACCGCACTGCCCGCTGTGCCATGGCTGCAGCGTCCGAACTGGACGCCACGCGAATAGCGTCTGCGAGCTCATCGGCTCGGCCCGGCGTCACGACCCACCCTAGTCCGTTCTCCACCACCGTCAATGCGGCTTCGGCCTCAGGCTCCGAGACCAGCACGACAGGACGGCCGACTGCGAGCAAATTATAGAAGCGGCTTGGAACCGATACTCCGGCCACGTTCTTCCGGTACGGGATGATCCAAAGGTCGGCCGCGGCGAGGAAGGCCTCGAGCTCGGCATCCTGGACCCGCCCAACGAACGAGACATTGGCGAGGTTCGCGTCAGCCTGCAACTGTTTCAGCCGCTCGAAGCCAATGCCCCAGCCCGACAGCAGGAAGTGAATGTCCGCTTGGTCCTTCAGCAGCCGCGCCGCCTCGAACACGATCTCAGGATCATGGGTGAAGCCGAGGTTGCCCGAGAGACCGACGATAAAGCGCGCCGAAATCGCCTTGCGGAATGGATTGTCCGACGTGATCGGACGCGGCGCCGGTGTGAGCGTCGCCCAGTTCGGGATGAAGCGGATCTTGTTCGGCGTCATGCCGGAATAGCTGAGCAGCGGCCGCTCCGCATCGCGGCCGATCGTGATGACCGCATTGAGCGTGCGAAACATCAGGCTGTTGGCGGCGCGCATGAGCCGAGTGACGATCGCGCCGGGCTTGAGCAGGCCCGCCATCACCAGCACGTCTGGAAAAAGGTCGTGCATGATCAGCGCCGAGCGCGCGCCCTTGAGCCTGGCTGCCGCGACAACGGCGTAGGGTAGCATGAACGGTGCGGTGACGGTGAGCACGACGTCACCTCGCCTCAGTTCCCGGATCAGCGCGAAGAACATGCGCGCCGCGAACAGCAGCTCGGACGCCCCGCGCCGCACCAGCGCCGTCTTGCCCGCGATCCGGTTCTTGAGGGCGACGACGCGCGGCTTGCCCGGGCCGGTCTGCGAAGCCGGCAAAACACCGGGCGAGCCCGATAGCACCACCACCTCGTGATCCTCTGCGATGTGGCAGGCGATGTCGGCCATGATCACCGCGGTCGTGCTCGGATCCGGCGGATAATGCTGGCTTGCAACGACGACCTTGCCTTGGCGCTGCATGGTTAGGCCGCAGTCGACCCGAACTCGGGGACCGCATCTTTCAAGATGGTCTTGATGGTCGCCGGATCGTCGCGGGTGATGGCCTGATCGAGCGCTGCGATCCATTTGCGCAGCATCTGCATCGGCGGCTCGTTCGGCTGCGCGGCCATGATGCCGGCGACGCCGATCTCTCGGGTCGGCTCTGCGGACGCGAACAGAATTTCGTGCAGGCGCTCGCCCGGCCGCATTCCGGTGAAGACGATTTCGATGTCGTAACCGGGCTGCAGTCCGGAAAGTCGGATCATGCGTTCGGCGAGATCGACGATCTTCACCGGCTGGCCCATGTTGAGCACGTAGACCGAGACGTCCGACCGCACGGTGCCGAGCGCGTGCGTCGCCGCCGTGATGACGAGGTCGCAGGCCTCGCGGATGGTCATGAAGTAGCGCACCATATCGGGATGCGTCACCGTCACCGGGCCGCCGGCTTCGATCTGGGCCTTGAACTTCGGCACCACCGAGCCGTTCGAGGCGAGCACATTGCCGAACCGGACCGAGATCAGCCGCATCGGCGGTTTGGCGCCGCTGCTTGCCGCGGCAAGATCGTGATCGAGCGCCTGGCAATACATCTCGGCGAAGCGCTTGGTGAGGCCGAGCATCGACACCGGCTCGATCGCCTTGTCAGTCGAGATCATCACCATGGCCTCGGCGCCGGCGGCAAGGGCTGCGTCCGCCACGTTGATCGAGCCGAAGATGTTGGTCTTGACGCCCTCGCTCCAATCGCGTTCGAGGATCGGCACGTGCTTGAGCGCTGCGGCGTGGAACACGATGTCAGGCTTGAACTCGACCATCAGACGCATGATGCGCTCGCGGTCGCGGATGTCGGCGATCCGCCCTTCGATCGCGGCCACAGCGCCGCGCGCGGCGAGCGCCTCCGTCACCGCGTACAGCGCCGGCTCGGAATTCTCGACGATCAGCAGCCGCGCGGCCCCGAAGGCCACGACGCGCTCGCAGATCTCCGAACCGATCGAGCCGCCGCCGCCGGTGACGATGACAGCCTTCCCCCTGATCAGCGCTTCCAGGCGCGCATAGTCGATCTTCTCGCTCGGCCGCAGCAGAAGGTCCTCGACCGCGACGGCGGTGAGGCGCGGCGTATCGCCGCTCTCCAGCGAAGGCATGCGGTTGACGATCACACCTAACTTGCGCACACGCATCAGGCTCGATTCCGGATGCGCCTCGGGCTCGAACGCCGACGGCGTCATGACCACGCGCGCAATCGCCTTGTTGCGCTTGGCGAAATCGGCAAAGACGTCCTCGATGTCGTCGATGCCACCCAGCACCGGAACGTTGCGGATGAGCTGACCAAGGTCGGACCTCGACGGCGACAGGACGCCGACCGGCCAGATACGCTTGATCGCCCCGCTCTCGATGCCGCGGAGCAGCACCTCGGCATCCGCGGTACGGCCGATCAGCAGGGTCGGCGCGGCATCCTCCTCGCGCGCGTGACGCCGCACCCGCGTATAGCGGAAGTAGCGGTAGGCCATGCGCGGCGCGCTAAGGAAAGCGATCTCCAGGAACCAGTACAGGACGATCGTCACCTTGCCGAGGAAGAAGGCGCCGCGGACGTTGGGCGCGACGAAGATGTAGTCGAGCGCAAGCAGGGCGACCGTCAGCACGGTCGCGACGCGGATGATGTTCAGCGCATCAGGCAGCGAGATGAAGCGCCATTTCGTCGTGGTCAGGTTGGACAGGAAGAACACGACCACGCTGAAGGCGAGAAAATAGGGCAGTATCTGGAACAGCAGCGGCAGGCGATCGTAGAAAAAGTCGCCCCCCTCGAAGCGCAGATAGAAGGCGGCGAACAGCGCCGCCGTCGTCGCCAGCAAATCGTGGAACGCGATCAGGAAATTGCGCAAGGTGAGATGCGAAAGACGCGTCATCCGACGACCGATGAAAAATCCAGCTAGGTGCAACCTGACCGCGCTGATAACCCATCTCCGCAGGAGTTGCCAGCCGCGCGGCCGTTCAGGAACCGGCTTCCCCCAGCTTCGCCTCGGCCTGTTGTGCCCGGATCACCATGCCGCCGGCAACGCCGACGCCGATCACGTACATCCAGCCCTCGTGATAGTCGAACAGATGGGAGTTGAACAGCGAGGTGAAGACGTTCTGGACCACGACCAGAAGGCCAACCCAGTTGGCGAGCCCGTCGCCGCGGAACAGGCGCAGATGCAGGATCCAGATCGCGAAGAGAATGGCGATGCCGATGACGCCCCATTGCACGGCGACGTTCAACGTCTGGTTATGCGGATTGCCGATCACCTCGGCGGACGCGAGGTACTGGCCACCGGGCGTGGCGACCTGCTCGAACAGCCGGCGCGTCGAACCGGTGCCGTGCCCCTTGATCGGCGCTTCCGCGAAGAAGCCGAGGGATTTCCGCCAGAACTCGAGCCGCAGGCCCGCCGAAGTCGGCTCGCCCTTTTCCTTATAGCGCGTGTAGTCGCTGGCAAAGGTATCGACGGTCTTGCGCAATTGCGGCGAGGCCTGCCAGGCGAGAACGGCGCCGACGAGCAGCGCCGCGCAGATGATCGCGATGCTGCGCCATCGCAGGTGCAGCAGCGCGAACACGCCGAACATGATCGGAACGGTGACGAGCGCGGTGCGCGACACCACCACGAAAGCCATGTTGACGAAGAAGCTCAGCGCCAGCGCGATCAGCAAGCCTGCGAACCAATAGCGCTTCTGGCGCAGCAGCATCACAATCGGATAAGCCAGCCCGACCGCGCACAGCGCGAATTCCTGGCTCTGGTTGATGTAGTTCTTGACGAAGATGCCGCGCTCGGTGTGGTCGGGCTTGAGCGTCAGGTCGGGATAGAAGGCGACCAGCCAGGACATCACCGACAGCAGTGCGCAGGACACCAGGAAGGCGACGAAGATCCAGTGTCCGCGCGGCGAGCGCTCGAAATGATAGAGCAGCGCCGGCAGCACGAGCAGCTTGGCGGTCGGACTGAGCGCATAGAGGCGCGCGCCCCAGTCCGCTTCCGACCACAGCGTGCCCGCCAGCGCGAGCAGCACCAGCGCGATCGGCGCCGCGCAAATCGGTCGTTTCAGCGATTGCAGGAACGCCCTGAGGTCGAGGAACGGCGCCATGCAGATGAGGAACGCGACGTTGAAGATCGCCGTCAGCGAGGTCGACCAGGGCAGCGCGACCACGGTCAGGATCGCGAACAGGTCGGCCGTCTCGCACCAGGCCGCCGGGCTGCGCAAGCGCCGCGACAGCATCTGGGTGGTCGTCTCCCCGGGCGGCGCCGCCCGGTCGGTCATTTGAGCTGTCACTTGGTCCCTCCCCGCGCACGGTGGACCAGCGCCGTCGTGCTGAAACCCTGGAGGATGTCGACCAGCACCACCACCCCGCCCGCGGCCTCGACGACCTCATGACCGACCACCTGCTCACGGGTGTAATCGCCGCCTTTCACCAGCGCGCTCGGCTTGATACGGGTGATCAGGTTGATCGGCGTGTCCTCCTCGAAGATGACGACGAGATCGACGGCTTCGAGCGCGGCCAGCACTTCCGCGCGCGCGCGTTCGTCCTGCACCGGACGATCGGCGCCCTTCAGCCGCCGCACCGAGGCGTCGCTGTTGAGGCCGACGATCAGGCGGTCGCAGGCGGCACGCGCCGCGGTCAGCACCTTGACGTGGCCGGGATGCAGGATGTCGAAGCAGCCATTGGTGAAGCCGATGCGCTGACCCTGCCGCCGCCATTCGGCGAGCTGCGCATCGAGCGTATCAGGCTCGAGCACGATCTTCTCCTCGGCCGCCAGATAAGCATGCGGCAGGATCTTCCGCCGCAGCTCGGCCACGCTGACGCTGGCGGTGCCCTGCTTGCCGACGGCAACGGCCGCAGCCGCACTGGCCATGCGCAGCGCCGTATCCCAGTCCGCGTCTGCGGCAAGCGACACGGCAAGCGCCGCGGCGACGGTGTCGCCGGCGCCGGAGACATCGCGCACCTTCACGGGGAAAGCCGGAACATGAACGGACTCGCCATTGCGCGGCACCAGCGTCATGCCGTGCTCGCCTTGCGTGACCAGGATCGCCTCGCAATCGGCGAGCCGCATCACGTCCTCGCTGGCATCGACGATGCCTTGCGGCGTGTCGGCGCGGCTGCGCGTCGCCTCGGCAAATTCCTTGCGGTTGGGCGTGAGCAGCGTGGCGCCGCGATAGATCGCCCAGTTCAGGCTCTTGGGATCGACGATCACCGGCATGCCGGCTTCTCGCGCCGCATCGATGGTGTGGCGGATCACCCGCGCGGTCAGCACGCCCTTGGCGTAGTCCGAGAGCAGCACGATGTCGGCGCGCGCAATCAGCGTCAGGATCGTTTCGATCAGCCTGGTCTCGATGTCACCCGAGGCTGCGACCGCCTGCTCCCAGTCCGCACGCAGCATGTGGGTGGAGAAATGCTCGGAGACGAAGCGGACTTTTCGCGTCGTCGGCCGCGAGGGGTCGCACACCAGCACACTCTCGATGCCGGCATGGTCCGCGAGCGCGGAGGCGAGCCGCTTGCCCGCATCGTCCTCGCCGACGAGGCCGACGAAGACGCAGCGCGCGCCGAGCGAGGCGACATTGCGCGCGACGTTGCCGGCACCGCCGATATGGATCTCGCTGCGCTGTGCCGCGATGACGGGCGCCGGTGCTTCCGGCGAAATCCGCGACACCTCGCCATAGACGAACTCGTCCAGCATGATGTCGCCGATGCACAGCACCGTGCGGCCTGAGATGGCTTGCGCGAGGGCATCGAAATCGAGAATGGGCGTCACCATGGGTCCTGAAGTCTCAGCGGAAACGGTCGGGCCGGTCGAGATAATCGCCGACATAGGCCTTCACCGCGTCCTCGAGCGGCGTGAAGCCGCCGTTATAGCCGGCGCGGTGCAGGCGATCGACCTTGCTCTGGGTGAAGTACTGGTAAGCGTTGCGGATGCTCTCGGGCATCTCGACATATTCGATGTTGGGCCTGGTGCCGAGCGCGGCATAGGCGGCCAGCATCAGATCCCTGAAGCTGCGCGCCTTGCCGGTTCCGACGTTGAAGAGGCCCGACACCGATGGCGTCGCCAGTAGCCACATGACGACGCGCACGACGTCGTCGACATAGATGAAATCGCGGCGCTGGTCGCCGTCGGCGATGCCCTCGCGGTGCGATTTGAACAGCTGCACGTTGCGCCCCGCTTTGACGTCGTCGAAGCGGCGCGCCAGCACGCTCATCATCGTACCCTTGTGGTACTCGTTCGGGCCGAACACGTTGAAGAATTTCAGCCCCGCCCATTGCGGCGGGAGCGGATCGCCGTTCGCTACGCGCCCGGCGACCGCGAGATCGAACATGTGCTTGCTCCAGCCGTAGAGATTCATCGGCCGTAGCTTTTTCAGTGCCGGCAACGAGGCGTCGTCGTCAAAGCCGGCCTCGCCATCACCATAAGTCGCCGCCGAGGACGCGTAGATGAACGGCACGGCGCCGGCCGTGCACCAGTCCAGAAGACGCATCGACATGCGGAAGTTGGTCTCGAACACGAGATCACCGTCGGTCGCGGTGGTCGCGGAAATGGCCCCGAGATGGATCATGGCGTCGAGCTTGCGGCCCTTCAGCCAGTCGAGCAGCTCGGCCGGCGGGACGATATCCACAAGCTGGCGCTTGGCGAGATTCCGCCACTTGCCGTCATTGCCGAGCAGATCGCAGACCACGACGTCGCTGCGGCCGGCGTCATTGAGCGCGGCCACGACATTCGATCCGATAAAACCGGCCCCGCCGGTCACCAGCAACATTCCAATACCTGCCCGATTTTTGCGGCCCGATCCTGCCCTAGCGCATGATCCGCCAAAGTGTAAGCGGTTTTGGATCGACGCTGTCCCGGCTTTACCTGTCGGCCCGGAGCGGCTAACCGAACCGCCATACCAAGCTCGTCCGGTCCTATTAACGAATGAACATTGATTCGCAACTTAGTGGAGATGCAGATCGGGACGACACGCGCCCGATCCTGATCATTCCCTACATGTGGATCGGCGATTTCGTCCGGAATCACACCGTGGTCCGGGTTCTAAGGGAACGCTGGCCGAACCGGCCGGTCGATCTCCTGACCACCACCCTGTGCGCCCCCCTTGTTGATTACATGCCCGGGGTCCGCCGAGGCATCGTCTGGGACCTGCCGCGCAGCCGGCTCGCGGTGCGCCGCCAGTTCGGCCTGGCAAGGCTGCTGCGGGCGGAAAACTACGGCACGGCCCTGGTGCTGCCCCGAACCTGGAAGGCAGCCATTGCGCCGACCCTGGCCGGCATCCCCGAACGAGTCGGCTGGGTCGGCGAGTTCCGGTTCGGCCTGATCAACCATTGGCGCTGGGGCGAGAGAAAGGTCCCCCGCTTCATCGATGAGAATGCCGCCCTGGCCCAGCCCGACGGCGCGCCCCTGCCCCCGGAATGGCCGGTGCCGCAATTGCGGGTTCCGGCCGAGGAGATTGCCCGCTGGCGCGAGGCCAATGGGCTGAGCGCCGGGGCCGCCGTGGCGCTGGCCCCCGGCTCGGTCGGCGTCTCAAAACGCTGGACCTACTATCCGGAGGCTGCCCGGCTGCTGGCTGAGCACGGGCTCGAGGTATGGGTGGTCGGCGGCCCCGCCGAAAAGGGCCTCGCCCAGGAGATCGTCGCAGCGGGCGGCCCTCACGTGCGCGACCTCACGGGCAACGATCTGCGCAACGGCGTCCTCGCCATGGCCGCCGCCGGCGTCGCCATCACCAACGATTCCGGCTTGATGCATATCGCCGCCGCCTTGGGCACCCCGACCATGGGCATTTTCGGCCCGACCAGCCCCTATCTCTGGGCCCCCCTCAACGGCCTTGCCGCAACCGTGGTCCAGGACAAGAGCGTGCTGTCGTGCCAGCCCTGTCAGCGCACGATCTGCAAGATGAACGACCACCGCTGCATGCGGGATATCGCAGCGAGCGAGGTGGTGGGGATTGCGGAGCGGGTGCTCGGGGATCGTGCTCAAACAGCAAACTGAAGCGCGATGACGCTCCACCCTGATCTCATCGCGCTTGGGTCGGGATCGCCTGGCTCCCAAAGGCGACCATGGAGCCAACATTGCTGCACGTCGCCTCAGGACGCTGGCCGGCCCGTATCCGGGCCGCCCCATTCATGACGATCGTCAACACAGCTCATTTTGCCATCGCCGTTCTTGCAGCCTCGATTTTGGTCTTGACGGCATCGAGGTTGAAGCTCGCGCCCTTCTGCATCGGCGGAAATGCAATCGCGGTCATTGCCAACTTCTCGACCTCCTGCTGGACGAAACGAAGCGCCAGAACTCGTATTTGAACCAGTCGAAGTATTGCCGCGCGCCATATTTGGTGCCGTAGCAGAGAGGCAACTTCAGGATTGATCCAGATCAAGAGAACACAGGCTGCGGCGCATAGTCCTTGCCATGATGATCGAACGCCCGTCAGTTCGGAAGACACCGAAGCGCAAAGACATTCGAGCGCATGGCGGAGAAAGGGCAGCGCAGCTGTCACTTGCCGGGGCTGAACCGGGGTCACACCGATCACGCCCGATACGAAGGACCACGTCTTACTGCGCCTGCATCGAAGAAGCTGATTGAGCGACCTTACCCCTCTAGTCGGAGAGTTTCATGAGGACCTTCAATCCCCTGGTGACGGTACTACTTCTCGTGACGCAATCGGCCTCGATACAGGCTGCGGACTTGAACGGAGCCTGGTCGATCGACGCCTCGGCCTGTGGCCAAATGTTCACCAAAGAGAACGACAAGCTCGCCTTCAAGAAAGATGCTGATCTCCACGCCGGCGGCTTGATCGTCCAGGGCAAGCAAATCACCGGCACATTTGAAAAATGCACCGTCAGATCATTGCACGAAGATGGGCCAAACATGCGGCTGATCGCGTCGTGCTCGGACGGCGTCTCCATTTCAGACGTGACATTCGATCTGACATTCTCCGGCGAAAACAACATCACGCTCAGCTCAAAGGACCCAGTGCCGGTGCAAATGCCGTATGTGCGCTGCCCAATGTGAAGCTGACCGCGCACGGCCGTCGAGGCGGTGCCGATGATGACATCATGCCGGTGTTTTGCCCGACGAGTCAAAACATTTTCGTAAAACCAGAATAAAAGCATCGCCGGCCGTCAAGCCATTGATTCTGCTGGCATCGGCTACTGTGCATGGGGTTGTTTTCGCGGTTTTTGCCCTGCGGCCCTGGAAACGACGTTTCAGAGCAGCGGCCGATAGACCTCGCCGATCCGCTTTGCTTCAGCATCGAGGCTGAATTGGTCGAGCACCCGTGCTCGCCCGCGCTCGCCCATGGCGGTCGCTGCAGCCACGTCGCGCATCAACGGCTCCACGGCCGCGGCCAACGCATCGGCGTCGCCCGTCGGGATCAGCACGCCGGTCACGCCATCCTCGACCACCAGCCCGGCGGCGCCGGCGCGGGCGGCGACCAGTGCGCTGCCTGTCGCCATCGCCTCGATCAGGGTCAGGCCAAAACCTTCGTTGCGCGAGGTGAAGGCGTAGATCATCAGCCGCTGATACCAGCGCTGCACGTCCTCGATCGGCAATTCGCCGGTGATGACGATGCGCGATTGCAGGCCGGCGGCCTCGATGCGCTTCTTCAGGTCATTTGCGAAAGGCGTTTGCTCCGGCGTGATCTGGCCGACGATGACCGCAGCGAAATCCGGATAGCGCGGCAGCAGGCGGCACATCGCATCGACGAACAGGTCGGTGCCCTTCTGCGCGCGGACGCGGCCGAAGCAGCCGATGGCGTAGCGGCCCGGCAGCGCGGCTTCCGCGAAGGCAGCAGCGCGATCGATCGGCGGCGCGTAGACGTCGGTATCGACGCCATGCGGGATCACGGTGGACTTCACCTTCAGGAACGAGGCCGAGATCTCGCTCGTCGCGATGATCGCGTCCATGCGGCGGATCAGCCAGCGCGTGATCCAGGTGTGATGCCGCTGCGCCGCCGAGGTGAAGACGAGCTTGAGCGGCCAGCCTAGCGCGCGCAGCACCACGCCCGCGATCATCTCGTTGTTGCGCCGCGCGTGCCAGATCAGCGGCGTCCTGCGCCGCCACAATTTCAGGAGATCGGCACCGCTCATCGTTGCGATCCCCTCCGGCGCGTCGGTGCCGAACCAGGCCGCGCGAAACAGCTTCGCCAGCCGGGGCGCAACCATCCGGTTGGTCGCGGTGACCCCGGAATAGCGCCTGTGCAGATTTGGCACGATCAGTTCGAGGTCGCGGGGGGAATTCGCCACGTCACACTCCGTTTCGCAAAGTCCCTATACGCAACATTAAGCATAGTGACCAGTTCGGCCGCGCCGATACCCCCTCTTCACCACGCAAACGCTAGCATCCCGCGTTGATCGAAGACGGGTGAGATCATGACTGTGCTAGTCACCGGCGGAGCCGGCTATATCGGAAGTCACACGGTCCTGGCGCTGGCGGAAGCCGGCGAGGATGTCGTTGTGGTCGACGATCTCTCCACCGGTTTCTCCGCTTACCTGCCCGAAGGCGTGCCGCTGTTCATTGGCGATGCCGGCGACGAGAACCTGCTCGAAGGCGTGATCGCCCAGCACGACATCGAGAGCATCATCCATTTCGCCGGCTCCGTCGTCGTGCCGGATTCGATGCGCGATCCGCTCGGCTATTACCGCAACAATTTCACGACCGCGCGCAATCTGCTCAACGTCGCGGTCAAGCGCGGCATCGGCCGCTTCATCTTCTCCTCGACCGCCGCCGTCTACGGTGATCCGGACCAGGTGCCGGTGCCCGAGCACGCGCCGACGCGGCCGCTGTCGCCTTACGGGTCCTCGAAGCTGATGACTGAGATCATGCTGCACGACGTTGCCGCCGCCTACGGCATGCAGTACGTGACCTTGCGCTATTTCAACGTCGCCGGCGCCGATCCGCAGGCCCGCATCGGGCTTGCCACCGTCGGCGCCACCCATCTGCTCAAGATCGCGGTGGAAGCCGCGACCGGCCAGCGCGCCAAGATCGACGTGTTCGGCACTGACTATCCAACCCCGGACGGCAGCTGCATCCGCGACTTCATCCACGTCACCGACCTCTCGCAGGCGCATCGCTCCGCGCTGGCCTATCTTCGCAACGGCGGCGCCTCGACCACGCTGAATTGCGGCTATGGCCGCGGCTATTCGGTGCTGGAGACCATCGACGCGGTGCGCAGGGTCTCGGGCCGCAGCTTCGCCGTGCAATACGCTCCGCGCCGGCCCGGCGACATCATGACCATGGTCGCCGACACCAGCCGCATCCGCAGCCTGCTCGACTGGAGGCCGCAATATGACGACCTCGAGACCATCGCGGCCCATGCGCTGGCCTGGGAGGACAAGCTGTTCCGCGAGCGCCATGGCGAAGTCCGCCACGCCGCCTCGGCCTAAAATCCATCCCCGCGCAAGTCCTTAATTGGGCTTGAAAAGCTGAGCTTTAGCGGGCACAGAGGCCCTTCGATCCCTGACGCGCGGGCAGGCTTTTCCCTGCGCCGTCAATGGACACCGGATGGCCCAGTTTCCAAAGAAAATCACCGACGATCCCTATGCGGCAGCGGTCCTGATCCGCCGCCTGGTCATGGAACAGGGGGTCGTCTACTGGCGGCGCTACCTGGTTGCCTTTTCGCTGATGGCGCTCGCTGCCGGCGCCACCGCTGCTGCGACCTACGTCCTCGGCCAGGTCATCAACCAGGCCTATGTCGACAAGAACGTCCCGGGCATCGCGATGTTCGCCGGCATCACGGTGATCCTGCTCTTCATCAAGGGCGTGGCGACCTACGGCCACATGGTGATCCTGACCAAGATCAGCAACGCCATCCTCGCCACCAACCAGCGCCAGCTGTTCGCAAAACTGATGCGCGAGAGCGTCGGCTTCTTCTCCGAGCGGCATTCGTCCGAATTCCTGGCGCGGCTGACGGCCGGCGCCAAGTCGATCACCGACGTGCTCAACATGCTGGTCAACGCCGTCGGGCGCGACCTCTTGATGCTGCTCGCCATGATCGGTGTGATGGTGTGGCAGGATCCGTTGATGTCGTTCATCGGCCTCGTCGCGGTGCCGCCGGCGATGCTGGTGCTGCGCAAGCTGGTCAAGCGCATCAAGGGCCTCGCCTACAACCAGTTCACCGGCACCGCCGACATCATGGAGACGATGCAGGAATCGCTGCAGGGCATCCGCACCGTCAAGGCGTTCACGCTCGAAGAGACCATGCAGAGCCGGATCGACGAGAACATCGCGATCGTCGAGCGAAACGCCAACAAGATGGCCCGCGTCGCCAACCGCTCCAATCCGCTGATGGAGATGCTCGGCGGCTTCGCGGTCGCCGGCTGCCTGATGTACGGCGGCTATGCCGTGGTCGCGCTCAACGCCACGCCCGGCGCGTTCTTCTCCTTCATGACCGCGTTCCTGATGGCGACCGAGCCGGCCAAGCGGCTGGCACGGCTCAACATCGACCTCAACAGCCAGCTCGTCGGCGCGCGCATGCTGCTCGAGGTCGTCGACAGCCCGGCCAGCGAGCATTCCGACGATGACAAGCCGGCGCTCAAGCTCACCGATGCCCGCATCGAGTTGCGTGATGTCAGCTTCTCGTATCGCAACGGCGAGACCGTGCTCAACCGCATGAGCTTCACAGCCGAGCCCGGCAAGGTCACCGCGCTGGTCGGCCCCTCCGGCGGCGGCAAGTCGACCGTGCTGGCATTGCTGCTGCGCTTCTACGAGGTGACGCAAGGCGACATCGTGATCGATGGCCAGTCGATCGGCGCGGTCTCACGCAAGTCGCTGCGGGCGCAGACCGCCTATGTCGGCCAGGACGTCTATCTGTTCCGCGACACCATCCGGAACAACATCGCCTTCGGCAAGCCGGGCGCGAGCGAAGATGAGATCATCGAGGCCGCGAAAGCGGCCTGTGCGCATGATTTCATCATGGGCTTCCCGCTCGGCTACGACACGCCGGTCGGCGAGCACGGCACCCAGCTCTCCGGCGGCCAGCGCCAGCGTATCGCGGTCGCGCGCGCGCTGCTCAAGAACGCGCCGGTCATCCTCCTGGACGAAGCCACCGCCGCGCTCGATTCGGAGTCCGAGCGGCAGGTGCAGGAGGCGATCGAGCATCTCTGCCAGGACCGCACCACCATCGTGATCGCGCATCGCCTGCACACCATCATGCACGCCGACAGCATCCTGGTGGTCGAGGGCGGCGAGATCGTCGAGCGGGGCCGCCACGACGAGCTCCTGCGCCGCGGCGGGCGCTATGCCTCGTTCTTCCGGCTGCAACATCACCACGCCGGCGCTCTGGCGCCGATCAGCGCAACCGCATAGAGTTCCTCATCAACCTCAAGAGCAGCGAGATCGCTCCATGAACGCCGCCTCCTATGTCATCCCGCTTCCGCCCCAGGCTTCCCTTCCCGTCGTCGGGGAGAGTGGCCGTTATCCGGTGCGCCGCATCTGGTGCGTCGGACGCAACTATCTCGAGCACATCCGCGAGATGGGCAATGACGAGCGCGCCCCGCCCTTCTTCTTCGCCAAGCATGCCGACATGCTGGTCCCGGATGGCGCGACCATTCCCTATCCGCCGCTGACCAAGGACCTGCATCACGAGGTCGAGTTGATCGTCGCGATGAAGAGCGGCGGCCTCAACATTCCCGCCGACAAGGCGCTCGACCACGTCTACGGCTATGCCGTCGGCATCGACCTCACCCGCCGCGACCTCCAGATCGCCTCGCGCAAGAAGGAGCGCCCGTGGGAGATCGGCAAGTCGTTCGACGGCTCCGCGCCGTGCTCCGCGGTGCAGCCGGCCTCCAAGATCGGCCATCCCGCCAAGGGCAAGATCTGGCTCACCGTCAACGGCAAGGAGGCGCAGAAGGGCGATCTCACCGAGCTGATCTGGAATGTGCCGGAGATCATCTGGCAGCTCTCCCAGCAGGTGAAGCTCGCCGCCGGCGACATCATCATGACGGGCACGCCGGCTGGCGTGTCGCAGCTCCAGCCCGGCGACAAGCTCGAATGCGGCGTCGACGGCGTCGGCACGCTCAAGGTCAGCATCGGCCAGCCGGAGTAGGCTGCGCGACATCTCGAACATCAAAGCCCCGGACAGGACGTCCGGGGCTTTTTTGCGAAGGGCCTCCTGACCTCAGGCCCGCGAAGCGTGCGCATCTGCGCCGTTGATATCCTTGCCGGTGTAATCGGTCATCAGCGCGGTCGCGGCCAGCGTGATGACGGCGCACGCCGCGATATAGGCCGCAATCGCCGTCGCCGAGTGGAACGTGCCGTACAGCCAGGTGGCGATCAACGGCGCGGGACCGCCGGCGATCACGGATGCGAGCTGGTATCCGAGCGAGGAGCCGCTGTAGCGCAGGCGTCCGGTAAAGCTCTCGGCGATCAAGGCCGCTTGCGGCCCATACTGCATGTCGTGCGGAATCAGCGACAGAACGATCGCCAGGAAGATGATGGCTAGCGATCCGGTATTGAGCATCGCGAAATAGATGAAGCCGAAGATGCCCGTCGCGGCAGCGCCGAGCATGTACATGTTCTTGCGGCCGATCCGATCGGAGATGTGCCCGCACAACGGGATCGAGACAAACGACAGCACCGAGGCCGAGAGCACCGCGGTCAGCAGGAAGTCGCGCGAAACGTGCAGCGTGCCGATGCCATAGGAGAACACGAAGGCGGTGAAGATGTAGAACGGCGCCTGCTCGGACATGCGCGCGAAGGCGGACAGCAGAATCTCCTTCGGGTATTCCCGGATCACGGTCAGCATCGGCGTGCGGTCGACCTGACGTTCAGCCACGAGCTTTGAGAACACCGGCGTTTCGAGAATGCCGAGCCGGATGTAGAGGCCGACACCGACCAGGATGATGCTGAGCGCGAACGGAATACGCCAGCCCCACGCGAGGAACTGATCGCCCGCCATCTGGCTGAACGCCAGCACGGCGAGATTGGCAAGGAACAGCCCGCAGGGCACGCCGAACTGCGGCCATGATGCGATCAATCCTCGGGAGTGGTCGTTGCGGGCCCATTCCATCGACATCAGCACCGAGCCGCCCCACTCGCCACCGACGCCGACGCCCTGAATGAATCGCAGCACGGTCAGGATCGCGGCTCCCCAGATGCCGATGCTCGCATAGGTCGGCACCACGGCCACTGCGGCGGTTGCCAGTCCCATCAAGAGCAGCGTCGCGATCAGTGTGGATTTGCGTCCGATGCGGTCGCCATAGTGCCCAAAGATTGCCGCGCCAATCGGGCGCGCGACGAAGCCGACCGCGTAGATCGCAAAGGCCTCCAACGTGCCGACCCAGGGATCGGAATGTGGAAAGAACAGCTTTGCGAAAACCAGACCCGTAACGGTGCTGTAGAGAAAGAAGTCATACCATTCGATCGCGGTCCCGATCGTGGAGGCGATCACGGCGCGACGAAGCTGACGCTGATGCTCGGATGCAGTGAGGCGGGTGACGTCGAGGCCCAGTGTTGCCATGGGAATGCTCCCTCGGGCAGGCCCCCGCTTGCGCGTTTTCATCGGTTGTTCGTTGCCAAACAAACGATATTGGGTTCCAAGGGTTCCAGCCGAACTGCAACGAGAGGCTAAAACTTTAGTCAGCCGATAGAGCCGGCGGTGACCGCTCTACTACCAGGCCCTCACCGGCCGATTCGCATGGCTCGCCTGCGGCACTCCGCGATTGAGCGACATGTGCGAGTGCACGCACAGCCAGCCATCGCCGTCCTTCGCGAACACCATTGTTGCGCGGCCAGGGCGCAGAAACGCGCTGCCGTCGGGATGATAGCCCGTGCTCGTCCACGGCGCGATCACCGTCGCCATCGTGCCGTCGGCGGATGCCAGGATCGAGACCTGCTCGAGGATGAATCGAAAGTCGGTCGTCTTCGGCCAGACGTTGTCCCATTGCGTTTTGACCCATTGGTCGAGGCCGGGGATGACGTCGTTATGCGTGCCGAAGGCCAGCATATCCGGATGAAAGAGCGGCCGCGCCGAAGCATAATCGACCTCGCGGACGTGGCCTGCGAAGGTGTCCAGCCACACGCGGAAGAACTGCGTGATCTCGGGGGTCGCGGTTGGCAAGGAGGCCATCGCCTGCTCCAAATTCAGCCGTTGAATGCTGGCAATCTTGTTGCCATGGGCCGCACTATCCAGCAAGAGTTGCGGCAGCGGTCAGGGCCGACGAGGCCACCGTAGAGAATGCATTGACAACGAGAGGTGTCTCTGATGTCGACGACGACCAGCGAGCTCGAAGCACTGCTGATGCAGCGCTCGCTCACCGACCCACAGCTCGTCGCCGCAGCGGAGAAGGCATCGGACTTCCGAATCCTGCCGGATGCCACGGTCATCAAGATCGGCGGACAGAGCTTGATCGATCGCGGCCGTGCTGCCGTTTATCCTGTCGTCGAGGAGATCGTCGCAGCTCGCAAGGCGCACAAGCTCCTGATCGGCACCGGAGCCGGCACGCGCGCGCGGCATCTCTATTCGATCGCCGCCGGGCTTCGTCTGCCGGCCGGCGTGCTGTCGCAGCTCGGCGCTTCCGTCGCCGACCAGAACGCCGCGATGCTCGGGCAGCTGCTTGCCAAGCACGGCATCTCCGCCGTCTCCAGCGCGGGCCTCTCGTCCGTGCCGCTGTTCCTCGCCGAGGTGAACGCGGTGATCTTCAGCGGCATGCCGCCCTATAGTTTGTGGATGCGGCCGGCGGCCGAAGGCGTCATCCCGCCCTATCGCACCGACGCCGGTTGCTTCCTCGTCGCCGAGCAGTTCGGCTGCAAGGCGATGATCTATGTGAAGGACGAGAACGGCCTCTACACCGCGAACCCCAAGACGTCGAAGAACGCGACGTTCATCCCCAAGATCTCGGTCGCCGAGATGAAGGCCAAGGGCCTGCAGGATTCGATCCTGGAATTCCCGGTGCTCGATCTGCTCAACGCCTCGCGCCATGTCCGCGAGGTGCAGATTATCAACGGCCTCGTCCCCGGCAATCTCACCCGCGCGCTCGCGGGCGAGCATGTCGGCACCATCATCACCGCGAGCTGAAGAACACCCCGTCATGGCTAACACCAACCAGATCAAGCACGTCGCCTCGCCGCTCGCGCGCCAGACGCTTCTGGACAGCGATCTCACCCGCCCCGTCGCCGGCAACCGCCCGATCAAGCTGTTGCCCTGGCTGCAGGTGATCAAGATCGGCGGCCGCATCATGGACCGCGGCCACGAGGCGATCCTGCCGCTCGTCGAGGAGCTGCGCGCGCTGCTGCCGGAGCATCGCCTGCTGATCCTGACCGGCGCCGGCATCCGCGCCCGCCACCTCTACAGCGTCGGTCTCGACCTCGGCCTTCCCGTGGGCTCGCTCGCGCCACTCGCGGCCAGCGAGGCCGGCCAGAACGGCCACATCCTCGCAAGCCTGCTTGCGCCGGAAGGCGTCTCCTATGTCGAGCATCCGACCATCGCGAGCCAGCTCGCAATCCACCTCCAGGCGGCCCGCGCGGTCGTCGGCAGCGCGTTCCCGCCCTACCACCATCACGAATTCCCGACCTCCCGCATCCCGCTGCATCGGGCCGACACCGGCGCCTTCCTGCTCGCTGATGCGCTGGGCGCTGCCGGTCTCACGATCGTGGAGGATGTCGACGGCGTCTACACCGACGATCCCAATGGCGCCGATGGCAAGAAGGCCGAGCTGTTGAAGGAGACCAGCTTCGTCGAGCTTGCGAAGCTCAAGGGCACGCTGCCGTTCGATCCCGCGCTGCTGGAGGTCATGGCAAACGCACGCCACATCGCGCGCGTGCAGGTCGTCAACGGCCTCGTGCCGGGCCACATCAGCGCGGCGCTGCGCGGGCAGCATGTGGGGACGATCATCTACACCGGCGCCAAGCCGGTGTGATCACGACCAGAGCCCATCCATAATATGAAAGCCCCGGAAATCACTCCGGGGCTTTTTAATTCCGCTCGTAGGGGCGGATTACCGCAACGCCGACAGCACGATCAAGCCGAGGATCAGCGCCGTCAGCGAGTACTTCAGCGTGTAGTAGACGTTGCGGTTCCACTCCTTGACCTTGCGGCTGCCGAGATGGATCTCGTAGAGCTTGCCGAACACCTTGTTGAGCACGCCGACATTCTCGCCCTCGACGTTCTGCGTCGCCGAGGCCTTGACGATGTGATGGCTGACCCAGCGATTGATCGAGGTCATGAAGCCATACTTCATCGGGCGTTCGACGTCGCAGAACAAGATGATGCGGTTGACGTCGGTCGCATTCTCGGCGCTGTGGATGAAGGTCTCGTCGAACATGAAGGCCTCGCCGTCGCGCCACACGCATTCGACACCGTCGACGAGGATGCGGCACTTGTTCGAGTTCGGCGTGACCAGGCCGAGGTGGTAGCGCAGCGAGCCGGCAAAGGGATCGCGGTGCGCCCCTAACTTGCCGCCCGGGGGCAGCATCGCGAACATCGCGCCGTGCACGCTCGGGATCGACTTGAGCAGCTCCACCGTCTTCGGGCACAGCGTGTTCGCCGACGGCAGGAAGTCGTCGTACCATTTCAGGTAAAAGCGCTTCCAGCCGCTCTTGAAGAACGAGTAGAATCCCCAGTCATTATTCTTCGCCGCCGCGCGAATGAAGCCTTCGTCGAACAGGCGCACCGCCTCGTCGCGGATGGTCTCCCAATTCTCACTGAGCGGCTTCAGCTCCGGAAACTGATCGACCGAGATCACCGGCTTGTTCGGCACGGCGGAGCCCGCATACATCAACACATTGTAGGGCGCGAGATAGGTCGAGTGATCGCCGAGCTGGCGCGCGAAGCGCAGCCGCTGCTTGCCGCGGAAGTGAACGTAGATCGTCGATGCCGCAAGCACATACAAAATGACAAGCTGCGGCGCAAAAAGCTGTCTCAGCATTTCCCCAAATCCCAAGTGACCCAGCCGGGTTGTCGTGTAGCCCGACGCGGCCCGAGCGGCAAGATATTCGCCGGTGGGTTGCAATCACGCTGGGGAGAGCGCTCGCACGGAACCTGGAGCTGGAAGGGCCGAAACCGGCCGAATCAAGCCCGCGACAGCGCCTGGAGGCCCTTGAATGTCAGGCGCTTGGGGTCGGTGACGCCAGCGAGATAGAGCCGGCGGATGAAGGCGATGACGGCGTCGCGGTCGCAATCGGTCAGCGCGACGACGGCGTCGACCGCGATCTTCTGGGCTTCCATTGGGCTCACCTCGGCCTTGCGAGTAACCCCGGCCGAGACAGCCTAGGACTCATCCGTTAAATCGGCGTTAACTGTTTGGGAACCATCGCCGATTCAGCCGGCCCGCCGTATACGCAAAACAACGCATTGCGGGCGCGCGAAGCGGCTCAGCGCGCCTTGATGCTCTGTGTCAGCAGCGCAAACTGTTTCTTCAGCCGCGGCACGGCAAAGTCGGTGAACGCCCGCACCTTGGGCACCGAAAGCCGGCCCTGCGGGCAGATCAGATGCGCCGGCATCTCCGGATCCTCGTCGCCGGCCAGCACGATCTCGAGCTCGCCGCGCGCGATCTGCTCGGCCACCTGGTACGAATACATCCGCGCCACGCCGCGCCCGGCGACGGCGGAGGCTACGGCCGCATAGGTGCTGTTGACGACGAGGCGCGGCGTGAACTGCACCGTCCGCGCCACTGATGAGCCGGCCTGCGGCGCGAAGGTCCAGGAATTCGGCAGGTGCGCCATCGCCACGATCTGATGCTTTGCGAGATCACCGGGCTCGGTGATGCGCGGATGCTGCTTCAGATAGCGCGGCGCCGCCACCACGACGCGGCTGATTCCGCCGACCCGCATCGCGACCATCGATGAATCCGCGAGAGGCCCGATGCGAAGCGCGATATCGACCCCCTCCTCGATCAGGTTGACCGCGCGATCGAACAGCAGGAGCTTTGCCGACACGGTCGGATAAGCGTCGAGAAACGCATCGAGGATCGGCCGCAGCACCATCTCGCCCGATACGATGGGCGCGGTGATGGTGAGCAGACCGCGCGGCGCCGTGCGCGGTCCGGCGGCGATGTCGTCGGCCTCCTCCAACTCGGTGAGCACGCGGCGGCAGACCGCGACATAGCGCTCGCCCTCCTCGCTGAGCTTGATCGACCGCGTGGTCCGGTGCAGCAGCTCGGCGCCGACCCGCTCCTCCAGGAAGGCGATGGCGCGGCTCACGGCCGCCGGCGAGCGGCCGAGCTTGCGGCCTGCGGCAGCCAAGCTGCCCTCATCGACCGCAACGACGAACACCTTCATCGCATCCAGACGATCCATGCCTTCCTGCCGCCCCATCACATTCCGGTGACAGGCTAGGCGTTCGTCCCCGCCGCGACAACCTCCGCCGGGCGCCGATCCGGCATTCGTTCGCGCCGCGTAACAGTGTCTGCCGGACAACGTGTATTCGCAGCCGGGGCGCTGCGGCGTACTTCAACGCGCAGGCCAGCCGCTGCTGGCGCAGGTTTCAACAACAGGAGCCCGTCATGGGTATCGAGCAGAAAGTCGCCATCATCACCGGTGCATCGCAGGGCATCGGCGCCGCCCTGGTCCAGGGTTTTCGCGATCGCAACTATCGCGTCATCGCAACGGCGCGGTCGATCAAGCCGTCGGGCGATGACGATGTCCTCGCAGTTGCCGGCGACATCGCCGATCGGAGCACCGCCGAGCGGGTCGTCTCCCAGGCAATTGCCCGATTCGGCCGCGTCGACACGCTGGTCAACAATGCCGGCATCTTCGTCGCAAAGCCGTTCACGCAGTACACGGCCGAGGACTATGCGGCGGTGATGGGCACCAACGTCGCCGGCTTCTTCAACATCACGCAGCTCGCCATCGCCGAGATGGTGAAGCAGGGGTCCGGCCACGTCGTCCAGATCACGACCACGCTGGTCGACCAGGCCAACTCCAACGTGCCCTCTGTGCTGGCCTCGCTGAGCAAGGGCGGGCTGAGCGCCGCGACCAAGTCGCTGGCGATCGAATACGCCAGGCGCGGCATCCGCGTGAACGCGGTATCGCCCGGCATCATCAAGTCGCCGATGCATCCGGTCGCGACGCACGCACAGCTTGGTGCTCTGCACCCGGTCGGCCACATGGGCGAGATGTCCGACATCGTCGATGCCGTGCTCTATCTCGAGGGGGCCTCCTTCGTCACCGGCGAGATCCTGCATGTCGACGGCGGCCAGAGCGCAGGCCACTGAGCTGAGGAGAGGCGCGATGCCCATCGTCACCATTCAAGTGACCCGCGAAGGAACGACGCCGGGAGCGGCGTCGCTCACCGCGGAGGAGAAAGCGGCGCTGATCAAGGGATCGAGCGAGCTCCTGCGCGACGTGCTCGGCAAGCCGCTCGAATCCACCTTCGTCGTGATCGAGCAAGTCGACACCGACAATTGGGGCTGGGGCGGCCTGCCCGTGCAGGAATTCCGGCGCCGCCGCGCAGCCCGGACCGGATGATCCGCGCGCCGTTTTGCGCAAGAGGATGACATGACACATACGAAGCAAAACATGGAGACCCGGCTGCATCAGCAGCCGGGATCAGCGTCGCAAGCGACCTGGCGATACGCGGTCGCGGGCTTGTCCGCATCGCTCGTCGGGCTTGGTCTCGCCCGGTTTTCATACACGCCTCTCATCCCGGCCCTGATCGCGGCAAAGTGGTTCAGCGCGTCCGACGTCGTCTATCTCGGCGCGGCGAATCTCGCCGGTTATCTCGCCGGCGCACTCACCGCGCGCGCTGTGGCCGCACGCATCGGCGCAGTCCGCGCGCTGCGGGCGATGATGCTGCTCGCCACCCTCTCCTTTTTCGCCAGCGCGACGCCGGTGTCGTTCACCTGGTTCTTTGTATGGCGGTTCTTCTCTGGGGTCACCGGCGGCATCATCATGGTGCTGGCGGCCTCTGTCATTCTGCCGCACACTTCGGCGGCGCGGCGCGGCATCGTCGGCGGCGTGATCTTCGCGGGGGTTGGCCTCGGCGTCGCCGCATCTGGGACGCTGGTGCCGCTGTTGCTGCAACAGGGTTTGCAGCAAAGCTGGTATGGTCTCGGCGTGCTTTCGGCGCTCCTCACCCTCGCGAGCTGGTGGAACTGGCCTGCGGAAGCCAAGGCCGATGCTGCACCTTCGCATCAAGCAAGGCACCATCACGCCTCGCCCGCGGCCCGCGCGCTGCTGGTCCAATACGGCCTCAATGCGGTGGCCTTGGTGCCGCACATGGTCTTCATCGTCGATTTCGTTGCGCGCGGCCTCGGCCAGGGCATTGCCGCGGGCTCTCGCTATTGGGTGCTGTACGGCCTCGGCGCCATCGTCGGCCCGCTCGTCACCGGCCATCTCGGCGATCGTTCGGGTTTTGGTCCGGCCTTGCGCGCGGCATTCCTGATCGAAGCGGCCGCTGTGCTGCTGCCGACCGTCAGCACCGCACCGCTCTCGCTGATCGTGTCGAGCGTGGTGGTCGGCGGCTTCACGCCCGGCATTGTGCCCCTCGTGCTCGGACGCATCCATGAGCTCGTGCCGCACTCCACCGAGCAGCAGCGCGCGACGTGGAGCCATGCCACCACCAGCTTTGCACTGTTCCAGGCAGCAGCAGCCTACGGCTTCTCCTGGATCTACGCGCAGACCGGCGGCGACTATCTCGTGCTGTTCGGTCTCGGCGGCGGCGCCGTGATTGTAGCGCTCGCGATCGACCTTGGCCTCGCGCTCATCACGCGCAAAGCATAGAAGCAGGCGGCGGCGCGATCAGGAATACTGCATCACGCCGTCGTCGATCCGGCCAAAGCGCAGGGAGACGATGTCGAGCGCGTAGTTCTGGTACAGCCGCCATGGCCGCTTCGAACCCTGCTTCGGCATTTTTGCGATCGAGCGCTGGACATAGCCCGAGGTAAAATCGAGCGAGGGCTGCGCGGTGATATCAGGGTCGTCATTGTGCGGCATGCATTGGCGAAAATTGTGCCGGTCCATGTAGTTGATGAGACGGCAAACATATTCGCAGGTGAGATCGCATTTCAGCGTCCAGGACGCATTGGTGTAGCCGAACGCCGAGGCCATGTTCGGCACGTCCGCATACATCATGCCCTTGTAGGTCAGCGTCCTGGCGAAATCGACCACGCGGCCGTCGACGCTGACCTCGAGGCCGCCGACGGCCTGGAGCACCAGCCCCGTCGCCGTCACGATGATGTCCGCGGCGAGCTCGCTGCCGTCCTTGAGGCGGATGCCGTCGCGGGTGAAGGTGTCGATCTCATTGGTGACGACGGCGGCGCGTTTTTCGCGGATCGCCTTGAAGAGGTCGCCGTCGGGCACGAGGCACAGCCGCTGGTCCCAGGGATTGTAGCGCGGCGTGAAATGGGTCGCGACGTCGTAGTCGGGCCCAAGTGCCATTTGCACGCCCTTGAGGATGAGGTCCTTCACCTTCGCAGGCCGGCGCCGGCTGAGCTGGAAGAAGAACATCCCCCACATCACGTTGCGCCAGCGGATGACATGATAGGCCAGCCGCGTCGGCAGATTGCGCCGCAGCTTGTTCGCGACGGGGTCCTGCGCCGGACGCGACACCACATAGGTCGGCGAGCGCTGCAGCATGGTGACCTGCGCCGCCTTCTTGGTAAGCTCCGGCACCAGCGTCACCGCGGTCGCGCCCGAGCCGATCACGACGACGCGCTTGCCCGCGTAATCGATGTCCTCGGTCCATTTCTGCGGATGCACGATGCGGCCGGCGAAATCCGCAACGCCTTTGAATTCGGGGGTGTAGCCCGCCTCGTACTTGTAATAGCCCGAGCACATGAACAGGAAATTGCAGGTGAAGCGCACCAGCTCGGTCGCGCCCTCACCCGTGATGCGCTCGGCCTCGATGGTCCAGCGTGCATCCGGCGTCGACCACGCCGCGCGCTTGACGCGATGGCGGAAGCGGATGTGCTTCTCGATACCGTTCTCGGCTGCGGCCTCGCGCACATAGTTCAGGATCTGCGGCCCGTCCGCGATCGCCTTCGGATCGGTCCACGGCTTGAAGGAATAGCCGAGCGTGAACATGTCACTGTCGGATCGGATGCCGGGATAGCGAAACAGATCCCAGGTACCGCCGATGCAGTCGCGGCCCTCCAGGAGGACGTAGCTCTTGGTCGGGCATTTCGTTTGCAGATGATAGCCCGCGCCGATGCCTGATAGCCCGGCGCCGACGATGAGCACGTCGAAATGTTCTGGTTGCATGGTTTCCTCCGCCGAGGAGGATTGTCCGCCTGCGGCTGCGGACCGTCAATTGGCAATCAGCCGTGCTGCAACTGCAAAGCGAGTTGAATTCCGTGCGCCGAAACAACGAAGCCCCGGATCGCTCCGGGGCTTCGCGTCGATGGTCGGCTGAACCTGTGGCTCAGTAGCGGTAGTGGTCCGACTTGTACGGGCCTTCCTGCTTCACACCAATATAGTCGGCCTGATCCTTGCGCAGCTCGGTGAGCTTGACGCCGATCTTGGCGAGGTGCAGGCGCGCGACCTTCTCGTCGAGCGACTTCGGCAGCACGTAGACTTCCTTCTTGTATTTGCCGTCCTTGTTGTTGGCGAACAGCTCGATCTGCGCCAACGTCTGGTTGGTGAAGGACGCCGACATCACGAAGGACGGATGGCCCATCGCGTTGCCGAGGTTCACGAGCCGCCCTTCCGACAGCAGGATGATGCGGTGCTTGTCGGGGAACTCGATCTCGTCGACCTGCGGCTTGATGTTGGTCCACTTCAGGTTACGCAGACCCGCGATCTGGATCTCGTTGTCGAAGTGGCCGATGTTGCAGACGATGGCGCGATCCTTCATCGCGCGCATGTGCTCGATGGTGATGATGTCCTTGTTGCCGGTGGCGGTGACGAAGATGTCGGCGCGGGGCGCGGCGTCTTCCATGGTCACGACCTCGTAGCCTTCCATCGCGGCCTGCAGCGCGCAGATCGGATCGACTTCCGAGACCATCACGCGGCAGCCGGCCTGACGCAGCGAGGCGGCCGAACCCTTGCCGACGTCGCCGAAGCCCGCGACCATCGCGACCTTGCCCGACATCATCACGTCGGTGCCGCGGCGGATGCCGTCGACCAGCGATTCACGGCAGCCATAGAGGTTGTCGAACTTGGACTTCGTGACGCTGTCGTTGACGTTGATCGCCGGCCACAGCAGCGTGCCGGCCTTCTGCATGTCGTAGAGACGGTGCACGCCCGTGGTAGTCTCTTCGGAAACGCCCTTGATGCTCTCGGCGATCGCGGCGAAGTAGCCCTTCGGCTTCTCCTTGAGCTGCTTCTTCAGAAGCGCGAAGAAGACTTCCTCTTCCTCGGAGCCGGGCTTGTCGAGGAAGGCGGTGTCGCCGTTCTCGGCGCGCAGACCGAGATGGACGTACATAGTGGCGTCGCCGCCGTCATCGAGGATCATGTTCGGATGACCGCCGCCGTGCCAGTCGAACAGCTTTGCAGTGTAGTCCCAGTAATCCTTCAGCGTCTCGCCCTTGACGGCGAAGACCGGAATGCCGGCGGCCGCGATCGCGGCGGCGGCGTGATCCTGCGTCGAATAGATGTTGCAGGAGACCCAGCGGATATCGGCGCCGAGGGCGGCCAGCGTCTCGATCAGCACGCCGGTCTGGATCGTCATATGCAGGGAGCCGGCGATGCGCGCGCCCTTCAGCGGCTGCTTCGGGCCGAACTCCTCGCGGGTGGCCATCAGGCCGGGCATCTCTGTCTCGGCCAGCGAGAGCTCCTTGCGGCCGAAATCGGCGAGAGAGATGTCCTTGACGATGTAATCAGTGAAGCCGGGCTTCGCGTTCATAGGGGGGTCCTGTTTGTTTGGCTCGTCATTCCGGGGCGCTCTTGAAACGAGCGAACCCGGAATCCGTAAGGTTCGAGATTCCGGGTTCGCCGCTGTCGCGGCGCCCCGGAATGACGCAAGAGAATTAGAGCGCGCGCTTGAGCTGCTCGACGAGATCGGTCTTCTCCCAGGAGAAGCCGCCTTCGTTGTCGGGCGTGCGACCGAAATGGCCGTAGGCCGAGGTGCGCGCGTAGATCGGGCGGTTGAGATCGAGATGGGAGCGGATGCCACGCGGGGTGAGGTCCATCGCCTTGGCGGCGGCCTTCTCGAGCTGATCCTCCGACACCTTACCGGTGCCGTGGGTGTCGATGTAGATCGACAGCGGACGCGCAACGCCGATGGCGTAGGCGAGCTGGAGCGTGCAGCGGTCGGCAAGACCGGCGGCAACGATGTTCTTGGCGACATAGCGCGCCGCGTAAGCCGCCGAGCGGTCGACCTTGGTCGGATCCTTGCCCGAGAACGCGCCGCCGCCATGCGGGGCCGCGCCGCCATAGGTGTCGACGATGATCTTGCGGCCGGTCAGGCCGGAGTCGCCGTCGGGACCGCCGATGTAGAACTTGCCGGTCGGGTTGATGTGCCAAATCGTCTTCGGCGTGATCCAGTCCGCCGGCAGCGCCTCGCGCACATAGGGCTCGACGATGTCGCGGATCTGCTTGGACGAGAGGTCCTCGACCAGATGCTGGTGCGAGACCACGATCTCGCGCACGCCGACCGGCTTGCCGTTCTCGTACTGCACGGTGACCTGGCTCTTGGAGTCCGGGCCAAGCACCTTCTCCTTGCCGGAGTGACGGGCTTCGGAGATGAGGCGCAGGATCTTGTGGGCATAGAAGATCGGCGCCGGCATCAGATCGGGCGTCTCGTTGGTGGCGTAGCCGAACATGATGCCCTGGTCGCCAGCGCCCTCTTCCTTGACCTCGCCCGGCTGCAGCGCATCGACGCCCTGAGCGATGTCGGCCGACTGCGGATGCAAGAGGATCTCGATGTCGCAGGTCTTCCAGTGGAAGCCGTCCTGCTCATAGCCGATGTCCTTGATCGCGTTGCGGACGACGCCCTCGATCTGCTCGTTGGTCACCGACTTCGGACCGCGGGTCTCGCCGGCGATCACGACCTTGTTGGTGGTCGCGAGTGTCTCGCAGGCGGCACGGATCTGCCACGGATCGATGCCGGCCTTCGGCCCCTCGCGGTAGAACAGATCGACGATTTCATCGGAGATCCGGTCGCAGACCTTGTCGGGATGGCCCTCGGACACGGATTCGCTGGTGAAGAGATAGGACGCGCGCATCAGTAACCCCTTGTTCCGCCGCCGCTAAGCTGGCGGGTGTTTGCGATGTTTAGACTTGGATTATGTCAATCACGCCGTCGCGAGATGACGTAGGATTCGTCGAGAAACCAGAGCCCGTTGTACTTGCGCAGCACGTCCCGGGCGGCATCCAGAGTGCGGCCGTTTTGAGTCATTTCTGTCAATCGGTCGTCCTCGATCTGCGCCACATACACCGCCGCGTTCCACGCTGCAAAGGCCGTCGAGGTTCCGATGGAGCCCGTTACCTCGTTGGGCAGCGCTTCCATATCATACCTGAAGATCGAGCGGTTGTCCGCATAAGCATTAAAATTTAGGTCGCGGCCCAACGATCCGAGCTCATACTTAACCGCGCGCAATATCTCATGGCGGCTGACCGCGAAAGGGTTTTCTCCGGGCCAGATCGCCTGGATCATTTCCATGCCCGGATCCTGGCCGTGAGAGTGGATTCCGATCAGCCTCCCACCCGGGCGAAGTGCCCGCGCCAGGGGCGCAATGATCCGTTTTGCCCGGAAATTGACCGAGGACAGGGCGCGGTAGGGCTGGGAGGCGATGACGAGGTCGAAATTGGCCTCGGTCTGGCCCGGCCGCGGAATGGTCGAATCCAGCAGGAACCGGTGATCCTCGCGATAGAGCACGAGGACGACGGGCCGCTCATAGAGCGGCATGGCCGTGCGGGGGCTGATCGCGGCGCGCCAGTTCTGCTCCAGGAACGGCCTGAGCTCGGCGATCTGCTGCTCGAACTCGCCCGATGAAGCGCCCCTCAGCGGGACCTCGTGCCAGACGGTGGCGGCGGCCGCCGCGGGCGACGCCGGCGTCAGCCAGGGCGCCTCCGAGTAGAACATGTTGGTGAAGACAAACACCGACGCCGGATGCTCGAAAATGCGGTCCGGCACCTTCTCCAGCGTCAGGCGCAGATCCTCGAGGCTCAGCTCCTTGCCGGCGACATAGAACGGCATGTGCGGGTAGCGCTGATGCGTCGCGCGCAGCACCCGCGCCAGCACCGTGCCGTCGCCGACGCCTGCATCGAAGATGCGCAGCGCCGGCGGGCGCGGATGGATGGTGGAGAGCTCCAGCGCCACGCGGTCTGCGATCACCCGCTTCTCGCTGCAGGTATGGACGAACAGCAAATATTTCTGCCGGTTCTCGAAGAAGCGGAAATTGCCGCGCGGATCGCGCTTTTCCGGCGGCACCTGGAGGCCCCGCGGCGGCGGCAGGCCGCCGGTCGTCGATGCCGCGATATAGGCCTGGATCCGCTCCAGTGTGTCGATGGTGATGCGTTTGCCCTCGCGCAGGCGATGCACGAGCTTCCCATCGTTCACCGCGCGGCGGCCAAAGGTCGATTCCGCCATGTCCGCCTTGCGGCAGAACTCGGTGATCTGGCTCAGGATTTCGTCGTTTTTCATCGGTGGGAAGTCGGTGGGCAGCGGCGTTGGGCTCCACCTCGTAGCAAATTCTGCCCACTGAGGGAATAGCCCGCCCTGCTTTACTCCACGTCCAATGACGAGCGCGTGAACCCCGGGGCACCGCCGGGCAACAAACAAGCGCCTCTCCTCTCATGGGACCACCGCCATGCGTCGCCTGCTCGCCGCACTCTGCCTGCTCACCGCCGCGCATTGGACCGCACCCGCGCTGGCGCAGGCGCGCAGCCAGCTTGGCCCGCTCTGCACCACCGAGACCACGCCGGCGGACCAGATGGTCGACGCCTGCACCAAGATCATCGCCCTGAAGGTGTTCAAGGGCGAGCAGCTCGCGACCGTCTATTTCTGGCGCGCGGTGGGCTGGAACAAGAAGGGCGACTACGCCAAGGTCATCGCGGATGCCACCGAAGCGATCCGGCTGAAGCCGAGCCAGGCCGTCTATAATTTGCGGGGATCGGCCTACTACGACAAGGGCGACTACGACATCGCGATCGCTGATTTCGACGACGCGCTGAAGCTCGGCGGACCAAGCGGAATCATCTTCCACAATCGCGGCAATGCCTGGCGCGGCAAGCGCGATTATGCCAAGGCGATCGTCGACTACGATGCCGCCATCAAGGCCGATCCGAAATCGGCGTTCTCGTTCCAGAACCGCGGCATCTCGAAAGAGGCGCTCGGCGATCTCGACGGCGCGCTCGCCGACATCAACCAGGCGATCCGGCTCGATCCGACGCTGCCGCAGCCGCTGATCAACCGCACCTCGATCTGGCGCGCCAAGGGCGAGCTCGATCGCGCCATCGCCGACGGCAGCGAGGCGATCCGGCTTGCCAAGGAGAAGCCGCCGGTCAACATCATGACGCCGCCGAACAGCGTGCTGATCTCCGGCTACACCCATCGCGCGCTGGCCTATGAGGCGAAAGGCAACTACGCCCGCGCACGCGAGGACTACAACGCGACGCTGGCGATCGTGGCTTCCGATGCCGTCAGCAAGGCCAATCAGGCCACCCCAAAGGTGCGGCTGTCGCTGGTGACGGACGCAGCCGCGCCGATCCCGCGCGATGCGCCCTCACCCGCAACGCAGCCGGCGGCGGCCCCTGCTCCGCAGCAAACCGTTGCCGCACCCGCCCCTTCGCCTGCTCCGGCGGTTCGCGGCACGCGCATGGCGCTGATCATCGGCAACGGCGCCTATGCGCATGTCAAGGCGCTGCCCAACCCGCCCAACGACGCGCGCGCCGTCGCCAAGAGCTTGCGCGACATCGGCTTCACGGTGTCGGAGGGCGTCGATCTCGACCGCGCCGCGATGCAGAAGATGACGCGCGACTTCTTGCGTGACGCGGCACGGGCGCAGGTCGCATTGGTCTACTATGCCGGCCACGGCGTGCAGGTCGATGGCCGCAACTACCTCATTCCCGTCGACGTCGAACTCAAGCCGGGCACGAACATGACGGAGGCGATGATCGATATGGACACGATCATGGCCGGCCTCGACGACCAGGTCCGCACCAACATCCTGATCTTCGACGCCTGTCGCAACAATCCGATGGCTCAGCAGATGGCGAGCGCCGGCACCAATCGTGCCATCGAGGGCGCCTCGGGCCTCGCAGCGCCGGCGAGCCTGGGCACTGGCGCGACGCTGGGCGCCGGCACGCTGATCGCCTTCGCCACCGCACCGGGCCAGGTCGCGCTCGACGGCGAAGGCGCCAACTCGCCGTTCTCCGCCGCGCTCTCGCGCCACATCGGCACGCCGGGCCTCGAGGTGCAGCAGATGCTGACACGGGTGCGGGCCGAGGTGGTGTCGAGCACCAGGAACAAGCAGGTGCCGTGGTCGAACTCGTCGCTGCTGGGCGAGGTTTACCTGGCGGAGAAGTGAGGGCGCGGATGCGCCGCCACGTCAGGATGGCGCTGCCATCGGCTACATACTCAGTGCCATCGCCCGGCTTGACCGGGCGATCCAGTATTCCGAGACGCCAGTGCTTCACCGAGAAGCCGCAGCGTACTGGATTCCCCGCTTTCGCGGGGAATGACGGCGAGCATGCGGAGGCTTACTGGCCCCACACTTCCTTGGCGATCTCGACCGCGAGGCCGAGCTTGGCCCACTGCTCTTCCTCGGAGAGGATGTTGCCCTCTTCGGTCGAGGCGAAGCCGCATTGCGGCGACAGCGCGAGCTGCTCCAGCGGGGCGAACTTGGCGGCCTCTTCCAGACGGCGCTTGATGTCGTCCTTCTTCTCGAGCTCGCCGAACTTCGAGGTGATGACGCCGACCACGACGACCTTGTTGCCCTTGGGCAGGAAGCGCAGCGGCTCGAAGCCGCCGGCGCGGTCAGAGTCGTATTCGAGGAAGTAGCCGTCGTAATTGGTGCCGGCGAGCATGGTCTCCGCCACCGGCTCGTAGCCGCCCGAGGAGATCCAGGTCGAGCGGAAATTGCCGCGGCAGACATGCGTCGTCACCACCATGTCGGCCGGCTTCTCGGCCAGCGCGTAGTTGATGATGCGGGCATAGATCTGTTGGAGACCGTCCGGATTGTCGCCGCGCTCGCGCGCCTTCTGCAATTCGTCCTGCGAGCAGAGATAGGCCCACACGGTGTCGTCGAACTGGAGATAGCGGCAGCCGGCGTCGTAGAACGCCTTGACCGCCTTGCGGTAGGTCTTGCCGAGGTCCTCGTAGAAGGCGTCGAGATCGGGATAGACGTCCTTGGAGATCGACTTGCGGCCGCCGCGGAAGTGCAGCACCGCCGGCGACGGGATCGTCATCTTGGCGGTGACGTGGGCCTGGTCGGCGACCTTCTTCAGGAAGCGGAAGTGGTCCAGCATCGGGTGGCTGTCGGGGAAATCGAGCTTGTCGATCACGCGCACCGCGTCATGACGGGTCTGCACGCCCGTGAACTGGATGCCGGTGTCGGGATGGAACAGCTCGCAACCGGTGAGCTTGGCGAGGAAGTCGAAATGCCACCAGGAACGGCGGAATTCGCCGTCGGTCGCAAGCTTCAGGCCGATCGAGGCCTGCTTGTGCACGACCTTCTCGATCTCCATGTCCTCGATCTTGCGCAGATCGTCGACCGAGATCTCGCCCTTATCGAGCTTGGCTCGGGCGTCCTTGATCTTGGCGGGACGCAGAAGGCTGCCGACTTCGTCGGCGCGGAAGGGGGCTTTCGTTCGCTGCATTTGGTACTCCCGGGTATTTTCTAGTGGGCCGACGCCCCTGCGACCCCGAGGTGGCGCTCCAGGACCGAAGGGTCGGCCTTCAGCGCGGCGCTCGGGGCGTCATGGACGATCGTTCCGCGCTCCAATATCACAACGCGGTCGGCAAGCCCCAGAATCTTTTGCGCATTCTGCTCGACGATGATCGAGCAGATGCCGCCGGCCCGGGTGATGGTCCCGATCGCCTTCAGCAGCTCCTCAACGATGATGGGCGCAAGGCCCTCGGTCGGCTCGTCCAGCAGCAGGACCTTCGGGTTGAGGGTCAGCGCACGGCCGATCGCCAGCATCTGCTGCTCGCCGCCGGAGAGCTGGTTGCCAAAGTTGCTCCGCCGCTCCTTCAGCCGCGGAAACATCTCGTAGACCTTCTCGACCGTCCAGGGGCCGGGCTGGGCCACCGCGGTCATGTTCTCCTCGACCGTCAGCGAGCGGAAGATGTTGCGCTCCTGCGGCACCCAACCGATGCCGGCGCGCGCCCGCTGGTCGGGCCGCAGGGCCGTGACGTCGGTGCCGGCGAGCCCGACAGTGCCGGAGAAGCGGCGGGTGACCCCGACGATGGAGTTGATCAGCGTGGTCTTGCCGGTGCCGTTGCGGCCCAGGAGCGCCAGCACCTGTCCCTCGGCGAGGCGCAGGGACATGTTGGGCAGCACCACCGCCTCGCCGTAACCGGCACGCAGCGAGTCAATCGCGAGCAGGTCAGACATTGACCGCCTCCTCGCCGAGATAGACCGCCTTCACTTGCGGGTCTCGCGCGACCTGCTCAGGCGGGCCTTCGGTCAGCAGTGCGCCCGAAACCAGCACCGAGATGCGGTCGGCAAAGGAGAACACGAGGTCCATGTCGTGCTCGATCAGCAGCACCGTGACGTCGCGCGGCAGGCTGCCTACGACGGCGAGAATGTCGTGGCGCTCGCTCTCGGGCACGCCGGCGGCGGGCTCGTCCAAGAGCAGCACGCGCGGCTTGGCGGCGATCGCGACCGCGATCTCGAGCAGGCGCTGCTTGCCGTAAGGTAGCGTGACCGTCTGCTCGTTCATGACGTCGAGCAGATGGAAGCGCGTCAGCAGATCGGCGATCTCGTCGTTGACATCATTGCGGGTGCCCATCCGCCGCCACCAGTCGCCGCCATGACCAAGGCGCTCGGAGACGGCAAGGCCGATGGTCTCCAGTGGCGTCAGGTCGGGATAGAGCTGGTTGATCTGGAAGGTGCGCGACAGGCCGCGCAGCACGCGCTTGTGCACCGGCAGGTCGGTGATGTCCTGGCCTTCGAGCAGGATGCGGCCGGAGTTCGGCTTCAGCACGCCGGTGAGCTGGTTGATGACCGTGGTCTTGCCGGCGCCGTTCGGGCCGATCAACGCGTGACGGGCACCCTGCTTGACCTTGAGCGACAGGTCGCGCGTCACGCGCAGGCCGCCAAAAGTCTTTTCGAGGTTCTGGGTCTCGAGCGCGATGGTCATGCGTCGCTCTCCGGCACGGCGACGACGGCCTTGCGCCCGGCCACCTGCTTGATGACGAGATTCGGCACATACAGCACCCAGCGATGCAGGCGCTGGCGGCCGACCAGCACGATCACCACCAGCACGAGGCCGATCCAGAACTGCCAGTATTGCGGGGTGATGGTGGAGAACACCTCCTGGAGCATGCGGAAGATCACCGCGCCGATCAACCCGCCATAGAGATAGCCGGTGCCGCCGATGACCAGCACCAGCATCAGATCGGCGGAGCGCTCGAAGGCGAACACGTCGAGCGAGGCGATCGCCGTGGTCTGGGTGAACAGCGCACCGGCGATGCCGGCATAGAACGCAGCTAACGTGTAGATCGCGATCAGGCGGCGGTTGACGGGGATGCCGATCGCAGCTGCCCGCAGCGGATTGTTCTTGATCGCGCGCAGCGACAGGCCGAACGGGGAATGCACGACGCGGCGGGCGAACAGAAACAGCAGGAACAGCACGGCCAATGAATAGAAGAAGCCGGCCTTGCCGAACATGTCGAACGGGATTTCGCCCAAGATCGGCTGCATCTCGATCCCCTGCAGGCCGTCGGTGCCGCCGGTGATGTTGGAGAAGCGCTCGGCGAGCGCCTCCAGCAGCAGCGCAATGCCGAGCGTGACCATCAACCGCGTGAGGTCGACGCCGCGGATCACCAGGAAGCTGGTTGCAAAGCCGAGCACCATCGCGGCAAGGCCGGCAACGATGAGGGCCAGCACGGGCTCCTTGACGATGCCGTGCAGCGCAAGCAGTCCCGCGGCATAGGCGCCGACGCCGAAGAAGGCGGCATGGCCGAGCGAGACGATGCCGGCATAGCCGAGGATCAGATCGAGCGACATCGTGAACAGCGCCAGGCGCAGGATGTCGGTCATGATCAGGTAGCGCGTGGGGAACAGAAAGCCGCAGGCCAGCACGATCAGCCAGAAGGCGACTTCGCCATAGTGCCAGCGCGCCTGGCGCTGGGCGTGATAACCGACGTCGGAAGAAGCGCTCATCGGCAAACTCAACGCGCGGCCGTGCGGCCGAACAGGCCGTTCGGGCGCCAGATCAGGATCACGATCATCATGGTGTAGATCACGAAGGGGCCCATCTTCGGCACGTAATATTTGCCGGCGACGTCGCCGATGCCGAGCAGGAGCGAGGCCAGGAACGGGCCTGTAATCGAAGACGAGCCGCCGACGGTGACCACGATCAAAAAGTAGATCATGAACTTCAGCGGGAAATACGGATCGAGGCCAAGGATCTCGGCGCTGAGCGCGCCGCCGAGGCCGGCGAGGCCGCATCCAAATGCGAAGGTGAAGGCGAACACCTGCGGCACGTTGATGCCGAGGCCGCTCGCGGCGCGGGGATCGTCGACCGCGGCGCGCAGGCGGCTGCCGAAACGCGTCTTGGCCAGCACCATCTGCAGGCCGATGGTGAGCAGCCCACAGATCACGATGATCATCAGCCGGTAGCGGCCGATGCCGACGCCGAACACGTCGAACTGGCCCTGCAGCGCGGCCGGCAGGTTGATGAAGACGCGCGAGGAGCCCTGGATGTAGTCGACCGCTGCCACCGACATGAAGGTCAGGCCGATGGTGAACAGTACCTGGTCGAGATGGCTGCGCGTATAGAGATGACGGTAGAGCGTGCGCTCGAGCAAGATGCCGATCGCGGCCGACGAGACGAAGGCGAGCGGCAGCGCGGCGAAGAACGGCCAGCCCATCCTGTTGACCAGCACCATGCAGACATAGCCGCCGGCCATGGCGAAGGCGCCGTGGGCGAGGTTGACGAAGTTCATCAGGCCGAGCGTGACCGCGAGCCCGCATGCAAGCACGAACAGCAGCATGCCATAGGCAACGCCATCGAACAGGTTGGTGAGGATCGCGGTCATCGAGGCTGGATTGATCCTGATAGTCGTTCGTCATTCCGGGGCAGCGCGCAGCGCTGAACCCGGAATCTCGTTTCAACAATCTCGAGATCCCGGGTTCGCGCTAAGCGCGCCCCGGGATGACGCGCTTTCGCGCGTCACTTCTTGGTCTTGCCGAGATCCTTGACGGCTTCGAAGGTCGCGAACTCGACGTTGTAGAGCTCGCCGTCGACCTTCTCGACCTTGCGGATGTAGATGTTCTGCACGATATCGCGGGTCTCGGGGTCGATCGAGATCGGGCCGCGCGGGCTCTCCCACTTCTGGCCCTTCATCGCCTCGATCAGCTTGTCGCCGTTGGTATCGCCATTGGTCTTCTTCAGCGCCTCGTAAATGAGGTGGATGCCGTCATAGCCGCTCACCGCCATGAAGCCAGGACGGTTGCCGAAGGCTTTCTTGTAGGCCGCGACGAAGTCCTTGTTCATCTGCGAGGGATGCGCCGCCGAGTAGAGGTGCGCGGTGACCGTGCCGAGCACGGCGTCGCCCATGTTGTTGAGCAGGTCGTCGTCGGTGACGTCGCCCGGTCCAATGACCTTGATGCCGGCCTTGTCGAGGCCACGTTCGGCATATTGCTTCATGAAGTTGCCGCCCTGGCCGGCCGGCACGAACACGAAGATCGCGTCGGGCTTGGCATCCTTCATGCGCTGCAGGAACGGCGCGAAATCGGGATTGGCCAGCGGCGTCTTCACCTCTTCGACCACCTCGCCACCGCCGGCAGTGAAATTCTGCTTGAAGAAGTTGAGCGCATCATTGCCCGGCGCGTAGTCGGAGGTGAGCGTCGCGACCTTCTTGATGCCGTTCTTCACCGCCCAGTCGCCGATGATGGTGGAAGACTGCGCCAGGGTGAAGCTGGTGCGCACGATGTAGGGCGAGCGCTCGGTGATGATGGAGGTGCCGGCCGCCATCACGACTTCCGGAATCTTGGCCTGCGTGGCGAGCGGCGCAGCGGCAAGAGCCGCCGGCGTCACGCCGAAGCCGGCGATGAAATTGACCTTGTCGTTGACGATCAGCTCCTGCGCGGCCGTCTTGGTCTTGTCGGGAATCGCAGCGTCATCCTTGAGGATGATCTCGACCTTCTTGCCGGCGACGGTGTCGCCCTTCTGCTGCATGTAGAGCTTGATCGCGTTCTCGATCTGCTTGCCGGTCGAGGCCTGGCCCCCGGTCATCGGCAGGATCAGGCCGACCTTGACGGTGTCCTCGGCCTTGGCCGGCGCGAGCACTGCAAGGCCTGCGATAGCGGCCGCTGCTGCGGTGCGCGAAAACACTTTGCGTTCGAACATCAAATGTCCCTCCCCTTCATTCCTGACCTCTTGTGCGGCGGACCGAGTGCCCGGTCCTTGCCTCAGTTTAGCTCACGCACGCGCGATATCGCGCGCCACATGGCGTCTTTCGCGCCCTCATTGTCAATCGGACGTTTGGCGACCCTTCGGCGCAAGCCGAGCGTTCCGATTTGCCGACGGCAAGGAGCGGTGTCGCGGTTACGTTAGGGTAACTGAGTTTCCCGCTCGTGCCCGCCTCCATTTGGACGATTGTACAAATAAAATGGACCTGTCAACGAAAAAGCCCCTCCGCTGCCCAAGCCAATTTGTCGCGAGCCTTCCGTCGCAGTCTAGGAACGTGAGCGGCCGCGTGGATGGAGGATTTCGTCCACCTTTTGCAGAATTCGGACATCGGCGAGGTCGTGGTGGTTAAGACTCGGTAACGAATTACCTACCTCGAATAAGCCTATTTTACCTTGTTGAAGGCTACTCTCCAGACGCTGGCCTAAGCTGGCGTTCCATGACAGAAGCCGCGCTCCCACAATGCCCAAGCCTTTCCGCTCCGTCCTCGCCCTCACCGTGCTCGCCGCGGGGCTGTGCGGCTGCGGCACGGTCAACGAGAGACTGTCGTCCGGCATGGGCGACTACATTCCGCAATGGGCCGGCGGCCTGCCGGCGGATGCCCCGCCGCGGCCGGGCACACCGCAATACGACGCCTACATGAAGGAACGCGAACGCAAGCGACTGATGCCGGCGGCCGATCGCGAGAAGGAAGAGCAGGCGCAGAAGGGCGCGATGGGGTCCACTTCGGGCGGTGCGGTGCGTTAAGGGAGCGAATGGCGAATAAAAGTGGCGAATGGCCACGCTTCTATTCGCTACTCGCCACTCACTATTCGCTAATCCACGAACACCACGGTCTTGCGCCCGTTGAGGATCACGCGGTCATCGAGATGATAGCGGATCGCGCGCGCGAGCACGCGGCGTTCGATGTCGCGGCCCTTGCGGACGAGATCTTCCGGCGTGTCGCGATGGCTGATGCGCTCGACGTCCTGATCGATGATCGGGCCTTCGTCGAGGTCGCGCGTGACGTAATGGGCGGTCGCGCCGATCAGCTTGACGCCGCGCTCATGCGCCTGGTGATAGGGCTTTGCGCCCTTGAAGCCCGGCAGGAACGAGTGGTGGATGTTGATGCAGCGCCCGGAAAGCTTTGCCGAGAGATCGTCGGACAGGATCTGCATATAGCGGGCGAGCACGACGAGATCGGTCCCGGTCTGGGCGACGAGATCGAGGATCTGCGCCTCCTGCTCGGGCTTGGTGTCCTTTGTGATCGGCAGATGGTGGAACGGGATGCCGCCGAAATCGAGCCCGGCATAGACCTCGCGCGGATGGTTGGAGACGATCGCGGCGAGCGTCATCGGCAATTCGCCGGTGCGCCAGCGATAGAGGATGTCGACCAGGCAATGGTCCGACTTCGACACCAGCAGCATCACCTTGCGATGCGCAGCGCGATCGCGCATCTGCCAGTCCATGCCGAAACGCTCCGCGATCGCGGCAAAGCCGGTCTGAAGCGCAGACAGTTCCACGGCGAGATCGGCGGCGGTGAACACCACGCGCATGAAGAACTTCTTGGTCTCGACGTCGTCGAACTGCTGGGCGTCGAGAATGTTCTGTCCGGAATTAGCCAGGAAGGTCGACACCGCCGAGACGATGCCGGGGCGATCCGGACAGGACAGGGTCAGCACATATTGATGGTCGGGCATGGCTCTTGATGAAGGTTTGTGCAAGGGCTGCGGAACGCTCCGCGATTTGCGCCCTGCTCTAGCACCGACCCTGCCCTTGCGCCAATCCCGACCGCGGAGTCAGGATGAATGGTCCATTGCGATTTGACTGACCGGAGCACGCCCATGGCCGACCGCTTGAATGGCACCCGCATCCTGATCCTGGAAACGCGCGAGGAGGCTCAGTTTTCCAAGCTTCTGGCCGAGCAAGGCGCCGAGGTCGTGCAATGTCCGATGTTCACCATCGAGGATGCGCCGGACCCCGCCCCGGTCGAAGCCTGGATCCGCCGCGCCATCGACGAGCCACTCGACGATCTCGTGCTGATGACCGGCGAAGGCCTGCGGCGGATCATGAAGCTCGCGCGCGCTCGCGGCCTCGACCAGCCCCTTGTCACCTCGCTCGCCAAATCGCGAAAATTCACCCGCGGGCCGAAGCCCGGCAAGGCGCTGCGCGAGGTCTCGCTCGAAGCGCAGCAGACCACGGAGAAGCCGACCACCGAGGGCGTGATCGAGATGCTGGGCAAGCTCGACCTGAAGGGGCATCGCCTCGGCCTCCAGCTCTATCCGGACAAGGACCACGGCGCGCTGACCGGCGCGCTCTCGGCGCAGGGGGCCGAGGTCGATAGCGTGCTGCCCTATGTCTACGATTCCAAGGCCGCGGATGCCAACATCATCGCTGCCATCGACGACATGGCTGAGGGACGGATCGATTGCATCGCTCTGACCAATCTCGGCCAGGTCCGCCGCCTGATCGAAGCGGCGAAGGCCGGCGGCAGCGAGGCGAAGTTGCGCAAGGGCTTCGCGCGGACGCTGATCGCGTCGGTGGGGCCCGCGGTGTCCGGCGAACTCACCGGACATGGCTTGCGCGCCGACGTCTCGCCTCCCGAGGACGCTTATTTCATGCGCCCGCTGATCTCGGCGATGGCGGCAGCGCTCGCCGAGAAACGCCCGAAGGTGGCGCGTTAATCGCTGAGATCTCTAACCTACCACCTGCGAGGCAGCCGACATCAACTCCTGCGGGCTCGGCATCCCGAACATGCGATGGCCGCCTTCGGGTACCTCGGTGAAGGTCCAGCGTACGATCCCTTCCCGGTCGAGCAGGAACTGGCCGAACAGCTGGCCCGTGCCGGTTGCCGCCATGCGCTGATCGGCCTCCGTCATCTCGTAACCGTCCTTGTTGTTGAGGTACTCTGCCGCCGCCGGCCGGTTCATCGGGCTGGGCAGTTCGCCGGGCATATCCACTTGCATGCTCATGACCGCGTCCACGGCCACCTTGCGCGGCCACTCGGTTTCGTTCTCCGTGAATTCGAGATTTGGCAGGCCGAACGCGCGGTGCGAGACCCGTTCGGGATCAGACGCGGCGAGCAGATTGGGCAACGGGTGATATCGGAAGTAGAGCCGCGCCCGATCGGTCGGCGTATTGACGACGGTGAGACTTTCGACACCCTTGTCGCGCAGGGCTGCGTCAAGCTGCGCCTGTGCCGCAATATGGCGGCGGCAGAACGGGCAATGCAAACCTCGAAACAGGCCTACCAATATCGGACTGCGCCCGCGAAAATCCTCGAGTGCGACCTTCCCTTCGCGCGTGATGGCGTCCAGCACGATGTTGGGTGCGCGATCGCCCGGTTGAAGCGGTCCATCGACATGGCGTTCTGACATGGTTGAACTCCTTCACATGACCTAGTCGAGAAATGGCAGTACAATCAGTCCGGCGGGATCAAGCCCGTGCCTGGTGCAGACATCATCAGCCAGCGCGAAATAGCGCTCGGCTTCAGGCATGTCGCCGCGATCAAGGTTCAATGTCGCTAGGCCATCATAGCATGGAAAGAGCTGTTGCGGCTCGCCGGTTTCGCTCGCGACCTCGATGGCCTCATTGTAGCAGCGGGCAGCCTGATCGGGCCGGAAATGGCATTGATGGATTTGCCCGAGTACGATCAAGGGTACAGGGAGATGCTCGCGCTGATCGAGCGCCCGGTCGATCTCGATCGCCTTTTCGGCAGCGGGCACGCCTTCGTCGGTGCATTTATCCGTGAAGGTGCAACAGGCGACGGCAAAATTGGCAAGAAGGCGCGCCTGGAACCCGAGGTCGCCAATACGATGCGCGACATCCAGCCCGCGCCGACAAACTTCCATGGCCCGCGCCGGGTCCACAATGGTGTAGAGCACCGCGAGATTGGTATAGCCGCGGCATGCCACGTTGAGAAGGCCGGCGGCTTCGGCTGCCGCGACACTTTGCTCCACTTCGCGCACCGCATCCTGGTGTCGTCCAAGGCGCGCCAGGGCAACCGCCTTGGTATTGAGGGCCTCGGCAATGGCGCGCGCTGCCTCGAGTCCGGTCTGTTCGTCCGCGGCCGCAGGCGCGGATCGGGCGTAGCCAAGCGCCTGGTCTGCCCATCTCGCGGCGGCCGTATGATCGCCCATGCGAAAAGCGAGACGGCCACGTTCCTGCGACAGGTGCGCGCGCTCGATGGGCGCTTCGGTCCCTCCAAGCCGTTCCGCCGCCTCGGCGTAATGCGTCTCGGCCTTGATCCGCTTGCCGGCGTCCCACAACAACCGGCCAAGCTTGCGAAGAATTCGCGCTTCGCCGATGCGATCGGCAGCGACGCGATACCCTTCCAGCGCGCTCTGGTAGTGCTCCTCGGCCGTGTTGCGACGGCCGGCCGCGCCACAGAGTTCCGCGATCCGCTCGGACAGAACCAGCCGCTCCGGGTCGCATTCGCCACCGGTCAACAGCACGGCGAGGGCCTGTTGGTAGAGGCGGATGGCATCGTCATTGGCATAGGTTGTGCGCGCGCGATCGCCGGCCGCGCGCAGGTAACGCGCGCCTTTCGGCTTGCGCGCGCTGAGGCTGAAGTGGTGTCCGAGCAGGATGAGGTCTTCGAGCCGCTCGGGCTCGCTGCCGTAGAGCTGCTCCAGCGCGGCACCAATGCGTCCATGAAGCTCGATCCGCCGCTGCAAGAGCAGGTTTTGATAGATCACGTCCTGAAGCATGGTCTGCGTGAAACGGTAGCATCGCAGCGAAATCGAATTAGCGCCCGCGACTTCCTCGACAATCTCGGCGTCGCACAGACGTTCTACTCCCACTTCGACCTTCGCCTGCCCGGTTGCTACCGCGCCGAGCAGAGCCACATCGAAGCGGGGGCCGATCACCGCGGCCTCCTGCGCCAACCGACGCACCTCCTGCGGCAGCCGATCCAGGCGCGCCAACAACAGAGCTTGAATGCTCGCCGGGATATCGGCGGCGGCTTCATCCAACTTGATCCGCCATTGCGAGCCGTCGCACTCCAGGGCGCCAGCTTCGATGAGACCGCGGATGATCTCCTCGAGGAAAAGTGGATTGCCGCTCGCGCGCTCCAGGATGCGACTGAACAGACTTCCGGGCGGCTCACGCCAACCGAGACTGAAAAAAGCCGAGAGCAGCTTTTGCCCGTCGGCGTCACCGAGTGGAGGCAATCGGATGGTCGTGTGGCTGATCCGACCCGAACCGAACTGATCCAGCTCCAGCATTGGCCGATGCGTAAACAGCAGCATCAGCCGCGTGCGCTCCAGCCGGTCCATCAGGAATCGCAGCGCTTCGAGAGATACGGCATCCGCCCAGTGCAGATCCTCGACAATGATCAGGAGCGGCGACAAGGCCAGGCGCCGTTCGAAGACGGTCCGGATCGCAAAGAATATCTGCCGCCGGAGCTGTTCGGGCTCGATATGCTGCAATACGGCGTCCGCGCCCCCGAGACCGAGAACGTGGACATAGAGCGGCATCAACCGCTCGGCCTCCTCGGCCGCAAGGCCGAGATCTGACAGCGCTTCAGTCAGCTTGGCCTCAGTCTCCGCGGCGCTGGCCTTCTGCGCGATGCCATAGGCGCTGCGCAGCACTGCGGCGAGCGTGCCGTAGGATTGTTCGCCGAGCGGCGAGCAGACCGCCTGCCGGATCGCCACGCCTTCGAAGCGGTCTTCATCGCGGATACGGGCGACGAATTCGTTCACCAGGCGCGTTTTGCCGATGCCCGCTTCGCCGACCAGCCGCACCAATTGCGCCGCCCCGCCGCACGCGCGATCGAGGCTGCTGATCACGCGGGCAAGTTCGGCGTCGCGGCCGATCAGGGGCGCACTGAGGCCCAGCGTGTCGAGGCCTCGTGCCGCGCGCGGCATGTCGAGCAGCCCCTTGAGACGATGGACCAGGACGCTGCCCATCTTGCCTTTGAGCGAGATCTCGCCAAGCGATTCATACGCGAATGCGTGCCGGGTCAGACGGTAGGTCAACGGCCCGACCAGCACCTGGTCCGGCGGCGCCATCGACTGCAACCGCTGAGCGGTATTCACCGTGTCGCCGGTCACCGAGTAGGATTTGGCAACGCCCACACCCAGTCCGCCCGCGACCACGTGCCCGGTGTTGATGCCGACATGGAGCAGCAGCGGTGAACCGGCAAACGCCTTCACCCGTTCGCTGAGCTGCGCCGTCCGCTCGATCATGTCGATGGCAGCGCGGACCGCCCGCTCCGGATCGTCCTCGTGCGCGGCCGGCGCACCGAACAGCGCCAGCAGCGCATCGCCGATGAACTTGTCCACGAAGCCGCCAAAGCCTTGCACGGCCGCCGTCAGCTCCTCGAACAACTCGTTCTGAAGCGTCTGCATGACCTCGGGGTCGAGGCGTTCGCTCATTGCGGTAAAGCCGCTGAGATCGGCAAACAGCACGGTGATGGTGCGGCGATTGGCTTCGCTGTCGATCTTGTCCGGCTGCGGTCGAAATGCCTGTTGAGGGTCTGCTGTCGGCGCCAGTGGCGGCGAGGATGCCCTGACCGGCGCGGTCGGCCGCGCCTCTGCTCGGGGTTGAGGGACCTCGCCGACCAGCGCGCCGCATTTCGGGCAATACGCGAAATCCGGTGCGCATGGAAAGCCGCAGCCGGGGCACGCGTTCGGCTGCTTCGTGCCGCACTTCGGGCAGAAGGCAAAGCCGCTCTGAACCTCGAAACCGCAACCGGAGCAGTTCATGGCCCAAGACCTCGCGGAAGCCGCGATGGCGCGATCTGTTGGCCCGTTCAAACGGGCCTCAATTGCGGACCAGAATGGGCTTTGTGTGCCGGAAGAGCAAGCGGTGGCTCGTCTACCTCTTCGTATCGGCTGGGCAACGAGGCAATGCTGCAGACGCACAGACGCACCGTAGATCATCGGCAAGCATGGCGGCATGCTGTAGCGCCAATTGACAGACGCATCGCCGGGGCTACCCTGCCGAACAGAAGAACAAATAATAAGGACCGGGAATCGCCCTGAAACCCGTCAACGCATCTTGAGCACACCCACGAGACCTTCCGCGCTCGCGCCGTTCCGCATCCGCAACTATCGTTTCCAGTGGCCATCCGATCTGCTCACCTCCTGGGCGTTCGAGGTCGAGACGCTGGTGCTTGGCTGGTACATCATGGTCGAGACCGGCTCGGTATTGCTGCTGACCGTGCTTGCCTCGCTCCAGTTCGTCGGGACCCTGGTCGCGCCGGTATTCGGCATGATCGGCGACCGCATCGGTCATCGCGATCTCCTGGTCGTGATGCGTCTTGCCTACACCGTGCTCTCGTCGACCATCATGGCTCTGGCGCTGACCGGTCATTTGTCGCCGCTGAGCGTCATGATCATCGTCGCGATCATGGGCCTGATCCGGCCCTCAGATCTCGGCGTGCGCGGCGCGCTGCTCGCTGACATCATGCCGGCCGAGCACCTCGTGGGCGCCATTAGCGTGGCACGTACGACCCAGGACAGCGCGCGCATCGCCGGAGCCTTGACGGGCGCAAGCCTGTTCGCCGTGCTCGGCATCGGCCTCGTCTATGTCGCGATCGCCTGCCTCTATCTCGTGGCCGCGCTTCTCATGCTCTGCCTGACCCGGCCCAAAAGGATTGTCGCCACGAGCGATCTTCCGGCAAACGGCCACGCGATGTCGCGATTGCTGGACGATCTGAAGGAAGGGATCGTCTACGCCTGGAATGGCCCGGGAATGCGCGCGGCGCTCTGCGTTGCCTTCCTGGCCAATCTCACCGCGTTTCCCTTCACCGGTGGACTGTTGCCCTACATCGCGCGGGAGATCTTTCACACCGACCAGACCGGCCTCGGCTACCTCTCGGCGAGCTTCGCCGTCGGCTCGCTGATCGGCTCGATCACGCTCAGCCTCGTCAGCGGACTGCGCATCGCCCGGCTGCTGATCGGCGCGACGCTGGCCTGGTACGCCATGCTGCTGGTGTTCGTCGAGATCAGGACCATGCCGGTGGCGATGGCCTGCCTCGTGCTCGCGGGCATCGCCCAGAGCATGTCGATGATCTCGGCAGCCGTGATCCTGATGCGCACCGCGAGCGCGCATCTGCGCGGCCGCGTGATGGGCGTGCGCATGATGGTGATCTACGGCCTGCCGATCGGCTTGCTCGCGGCCGGCAGCCTGATCGACATCATCGGCTATTCCGCGACGGGCTCGCTCTACGCCGCAGCCGGCTTCGTCGCGATGCTGGCGATCGCGATCCGCTGGCGCGCCGACCTCTGGCCGGTGCACGCACCGGCGAACGCGCGCTAGAGCCCGCTCCGATGAATCGGAACGGGCTCTAGATTCTCGTTTGGGCGCGTTTTCTTGACGCGAACCGGTATCCACTTTGCTCGAAAACGCTCTAATCCCCGTAACCGCGCAGCCGGTCGATATCGAGGATGGTGACGCCGCCATATTCGAGCCGCAGCAGACCTTCTTTCTCCAGCCTGTTCAGCGCGCGATTGGCGTTCTGGCGAGACATGCCCGAGAGCGCGCCGATCTCCTCCTGGGTAATCTCCAGATGCCGGGTCGATTCCGGATACAGGATTGGATTGAACAGCGAGGCGATGCTGCGGGCGAGACGCGCGGTGGCGTCCAGCGTACGATTAACCTCGAGCATGCCGATGAACTGGCCGAGCCGCTCGTTGAGCTGGCGCACCAGGAAGCGGTTGAAGCCGACGCTGTTCTCGAACAGCCACATGAAGGCGCTGCGCTCCATCAGCGCGACGCGGCTGTTGCGCAGCGCGACCACGTCGTAGCGGCGCGGCTCGTTCTTGAGCACGCTGCCCTCCCCGAACCAGGCCCCCGCCGTCAGCCCGGCAAGGCTCGTCTCCTTGCCGTCGCGCGAGACCCCGCCCATCCGCGCGAGACCGCTGACCATGCCGGCCCAATAGGCAAATGTGTCGCCGCGCATGAACACGGTCTCGCCGGTGCCGTAGGACCGCTCCGTGATCCCGGCGCGGGCGACCTCGATCTCCACTGGCGTGAGCTCGCGCGACCAGGCGGCGACGCGCTTCAGATGATCCTCTGAAATCATGATCCCGAGGCCAGCCGCACCGTCTTGTCACTCCACCCTTCTGTTGCACTGCAACATGATTAATTCCGCTGCCATCCGACGAAAGATGGAGGCCGCCTCGGTCCGAAAAACTTTGTCGCAGAATTGTCAGGCCGGAGACATTTCAAAATAGCGCTTTCCCCTATTGAGAGCCACCTTGGGCGATGCGGCTTTTGATCCCGTTCGGGATCAGAGTGGCGCGGCTCCGGACGGGACCAATCGCTGCATGGCCTCGCCGGCTCGGCCGTACTAGGATCGCACCGACGAACGGACGAAGAGCGCCACTGAATGCGCCATCACCGGGAGGGATTTGTTTGGTGGCTACCAGTCTCGAAGTGCGCGGCGTGTCCTTGCGATTCGGCGGCGTCCGTGCGCTGACCGATGTCAGCTTCGCCATCAGGGAGGGCGAGCTGTTCTCGATCATCGGCCCCAACGGGGCCGGCAAGACCTCGATCGTGAACTGTATTTCCGGCCGCTACAAGCCGACCGAAGGCCAGCTGTTCTACCAGGGCCGCGACATCACAGGCCTGACGCCGAATGCGCGTCCGACCCTCGGCATCGGCCGCACCTTCCAGAATCTGGCGTTGTTCCACCACATGAGCGTGCTCGACAACATCATGGTCGGGCGCCATCACCTCCTGAAGAACAATTTCCTCACGGGCTCGCTGTACTGGCTCACCGGCGCGCGCAAGGAGGAGCTCGAGCACCGCCGCAAGGTGGAGGAAATCATCGATTTCCTCGACCTCCAGTCGGTGCGCAAGGCGACCGCCGGCACCCTGCCCTACGGCCTGCGCAAGCGCGTGGAACTCGCCCGCGCCATGGCGCTGGAGCCGCGCCTCATCCTCCTCGACGAGCCGATGGCCGGCATGAACTTCGAGGAGAAGGAGGACATGGCCCGCTACATCGTCGATCTCAACGAGGAGTTCGGGATGACGGTCGTGATGATCGAGCACGACATGGGCGTGGTGATGGACATCTCCCATCGCGTCATGGTGCTGGATTTCGGCCGCAAGATCGCCGAGGGCGATCCGGCGACCGTGCTCGCCGATCCCCACGTCAAGCGCGCCTATCTCGGTGAAGAAGACGAGGTGCTGGTCGATCCCGACGATGCCCCGCCCGCACAGGAGAGCGCGGCATGATGGATTACGCAGGGCGCGTCGCGCAGGCCAACACCTATCCAAAAATGCTCCGGCTCAACGCGAAGGAGCATGGCAACGAGATCGCGCTGCGCGAGAAGGATCTCGGCCTCTGGCGCCTGTTCACCTGGAACGACTACCAGACGCGGGTGCGCGATTTCGCTCTCGGCCTAGTCGAGCTCGGTCTCGTGCGCGGTGACGTCATCGGCATCATCGGCGACAACCGGCCGGACTGGGTCGCGGCGGAAGTCGCGACGCACGCGATCGGCGGATTGAGCCTCGGTCTCTACCGCGATGTGCTGGATGAAGAGGCTTCCTATCTTCTCAACTATGGCGAAGCGCAGCTCGTCTTCGCCGAGGACGAGGAGCAGGTCGACAAGCTGCTTACGCTGGCCGACCGCGTGCCAAAACTCAGGCACATCATCTATTCCGACCCGCGCGGGATGCGGAAATACGACGACCCGCGCCTGATGTCGGCGGAAAAATTCGCCGAGCTCGGCCGCGCGCGGGCCGCACGGGAGCCGGAGCTCTACGACAAGCTCGTCGATGCCACGAGGGGCGAGGACGTCGCGATCCTCTGCACCACATCGGGCACCACCTCGCATCCCAAGCTCGCGATGCTCGCCGCCGGGCGCGTGCTCGGCCATTGCGCGACCTATCTCGCCTTCGATCCGAAGGGCCCGGACGACGAATACGTCTCGGTGCTGCCGCTGCCCTGGATCATGGAGCAGGTCTACGTGCTCGGCAAAGGCCTGCTCTGCCGGATGAAGATCAACTTCGTCGAAGAGCCGGACACAATGATGAACGATCTGCGCGAGATCGCGCCAACCTTCGTGCTCTTTGCCCCACGGGTCTGGGAGTCGATCGCCGCCGACGTCCGCGCCAAGGTGATGGACGCGACGCCCTTCAAGCAGCGCCTGTTCGACATCGGCATGAAGTCGGGTCTTGCCGCGCTCGAACAGGGCAAGCGCTCGGGCTTTGCCGACGCGATCCTGTTCCGTGCGCTCCGTGACCGGCTCGGCTTCACCCGCCTGCGCTCGGCCGCGACCGGCGGCGCCGCGCTCGGCCCTGATACGTTCAAGTTTTTCCAGGCGATGGGCGTGCCGCTGCGCACGCTCTACGGCCAGACCGAGCTATTGGGCGCCTATACGCTACACCCCGAGGGCAAGGTCGATCCCGACACGACCGGGGTGCCGATGGCCGACAGCGTCGAGATCCGCATCGACAATGCCGACGTCCACGGCGTCGGCGAGATCGTGGTGCGGCATCCCAACATGTTCCTCGGCTATTACAAGAACCCCGAGGCGAGCGTCGCGGACATCAAGGATGGCTGGATGCTGTCGGGCGACGCCGGTTATTTCAACGCCAACCGCCAGCTCGTCGTCATCGACCGCATCAAGGATCTCGCCGAGACCTCGCGCGGCGAACGCTTCTCGCCGCAGTTCATCGAGAACAAGCTGAAGTTCTCGCCATACATCGCCGAAGCCGTGGTGCTGGGCGCCGGCCGCGACGCGCTCGCCGCGATGATCTGCATCCGCTACTCTATCATCTCGAAATGGGCGGAGAAGAACCGCCTCTCCTTCACCACCTACAGCGACCTCGCTTCGCGGCCCGAGGTCTATGCGCTGCTCCAGAAGGAGGTCGAGACCGTCAACGCCACGCTGCCGCCGGCCCAGCGCATCTCGCGCTTCCTCTTGCTCTACAAGGAGCTCGATGCCGACGACGGCGAGCTCACCCGCACCAGGAAGGTGCGCCGCGGCGTCATCAACGAGAAATACGAAGGCATCATCGACGCCATTTACCACGGCGATGCCGACATCCCCGTCGACACCGTGATCCGCTTCCAGGACGGCACCACGCAGAGAGTGCGCACCACGTTGCGCGTCGTCGATCTCGGCGGACACGGGCATATGGCGGAGGCTGCGGAGTGAGCCTGGTGATCGCCGAGCGCGGCGCTGCCCTTCGCCTCTCCCCGCTTGCGGGGAGAGGCCGGAGCGCGTCAGCGATCCGGGTGAGGGGGAGCCTCCGCGAGGGCGGTGACAATCGTTTCGAGAACGCCAGCCAAGTTGCGAGACACGTCGTTGTTCCAAAACCGCAGGATTCGATAGTTGCGGTCGGCGAGCCACTTGTCACGCACGGCATCGCGCGGATTGTTGGCATGTTGCCCGCCGTCCACCTCGACGATCAGCCGGGCTTCGCGGCAGATGAAGTCGACAGTGTACGGCCCGATAGGCTCCTGTCGGACGAATTTGTAGCCGTTCAGCCTGCGGGCGCGCAGGCGATACCAGAGCGTCCGCTCCGCGTCAGTCAATGCGGCGCGCAAGTGCCTGGCGCGCTCTGTCTTAACCTCATCAGCACCTCGCATGCGGAGGCTCCCCCTCACCCGCCGCGCTTTGCGCGTCGGCCTCTCCCCGCAAGCGGGGAGAGGCGAAAGGTCCACCATACATGAACACCGCCTTCCTCATCCAGCTCCTGGTCAACGGCCTCGTGGTCGGCACGCTCTATGGCGTGGTCGCGATGTCGTTCGTGCTGATCTACAAGGCGACGCAGGTCGTCAACTTCGCGCAAGGTGAATTGCTGCTGGTCGGCGCCTGGGTCTGCTGGGCGCTGCTCGCCAAATACCAGGTGCCGTTCTGGATCGGCATGCCGATCACGCTGGTGTTCATGTTCGTGTTCGGTATCGCGGTCCAGGTGTTGATCCTGCGGCCGATGATCGGCGAGCCGATCATTTCCGTGATCATGGTGACGATCGGCCTCTCCACCGTGCTCCAGGCGACGCTGAAATGGATGTTCGGCGTCAACCCGCAGCCGTTCCCGCGCGTGTTCGAGAGCCAGTCGGTCAGCCTGTTCGGCCTCCAGATCCAGACCGTCTACGTGATGAGCCTCGTCGTCTCGATCGCCATGATGATCGGCATGGCCTGGTTCTTCCGTGCCTCGAAATACGGCCTTGCGATGCGCGCCACCGCGTTCAACCAGCAGGTCGCGCAGTCGCTCGGCATTTCCGTCAAGAGCGTGTTCGCGATGGCCTGGGCGATCTCGGCGACGGTCTCGGCCGTCGCCGGCGTCGTCGTCGCCGTCGTCAACGGCGTGTCCTCGGGCCTCGCCGCCTACGGCATCAAGGTATTCCCGGCGGCGATCCTCGGCGGGCTCGATTCAGTCGGCGGCGCCGTACTCGGCGGCATCATCATCGGGCTGCTCGAGAACGTCGCCCAATATGTCGACAGCCAATATCTGCACTGGGGCAATCTCTACGAGATCGCGCCGTTCTACGTCCTCATCATCGTGCTGATGATCAAGCCCTACGGGCTGTTCGGCACTCACGACATCGAGCGGATCTGATCCCATGGCCGGCCCTGCCCTCATTCCCGCTGGTGATTTCCGCACCTCCTATGCGGCCGACACCACAATTTTTCCGACCAACACCAGCCGCAACTTTGCGATCGCAGGCGTGCTGCTGCTCTGCCTCGTGCCGCAATTCCTTGGCGGATACTGGCTCAGCATCCTGATCCAGATCGGTATCTTCTCGATCGCGGCACTCGGGCTGAACATCCTGGTCGGCTTCACGGGCCAGATCTCGATCGGGCACGCCGCCTTCTTCCTGCTCGGCGCCTTCACCTCGGCCTACATCTCCAACAACGCGCCGATTCCGGTGTTCTTCGCGATCCCGCTCGCAGGGGTAGTCACCGCGCTGGTCGGGCTGATCTTCGGTATCCCCGCGGCGCGGCTGAAGGGCCTTTACCTCGTCATCGCGACGCTGGCCGCGCAATACATCCTGCTCGACTTCTTCTCCCGCGCCGAATGGTTCTCCGGCGGCTCGGTGCCGGCCAGCGCCGAGCCGTTCTCGATCTTCGGCTACACGCTACGCGGCGATAAGCAGTATTTCTACGTCGTGCTGGCCTACGTGCTGGCGAGCTACATCCTCGTCACCAATCTGATGCGAACGCGCGACGGCCGCGCGCTGGTGGCGATCCGCGACCATTATCTCTCCGCCGAGATCATGGGCATCAACCTCACCAAATACCGCACGCTATCGTTCGGCCTCGCCGCCTTCTTCGCCGGCATCGCCGGTGCGCTCTATGCACATTACCAGCTCGTGGTGTCGCAGGAGGGTTTCGGCATCGAGCGCTCGATCCTGTTCCTGGCCATGATCATCATCGGCGGCACCGGCTCGATCATGGGCACGCTGATGGGCACCGCCTTCGTGGTGCTGCTGCCGGAGACGATGGAGTTCATCAGCCTCTATTTGAAGGGCGGCGCGATCGACAAGGCGCTGTCGCTCAACAACAACATCACCTTCCTGCGCGAGATCGCGATCGGGGTGATCATCATCGCGTTCCTGATGTTCGAACCCGACGGGCTTGCGCATCGCTGGCGGCAGATCAAGGCGTATTGGAAACTCTACCCGTTCTCGCACTGAGCACGGAAACTGACGAACCAACGAATAAAACAGCAGGAGGCAACCAATGAAGACAAAATCCTTTTTGAGCACCGCGTCGCTCGCGATCGCGATTGCCGCATTCTCGGCGGGCGCGCAGGCGCAGATCGCGATCGGCCACCTCGCCGATTATTCCGGCGGTACCTCCGACGTCGGCACGCCCTACGGCCAGGCCGTCGCCGACACCTTCGCCTGGGTCAACAAGAATGGCGGCGTCAATGGCAAGCAGCTCAATGTCGATACCAACGACTATGGCTACCAGGTGCCGCGCGCGATCGCGCTGTACAAGAAATGGTCGGCGCCGGACAGCAAGGTCGCCGCGATCATGGGCTGGGGCACGGCCGATACCGAGGCGCTGACCGGCTTCCTTGCGCAGGACAAGATCCCCGATCTTTCCGGTTCCTATGCCGCCGCTCTCACCGATCCCGAAGGAGTCAGCGGCAAGGCCAAGCCCGCGCCGTACAATTTCTTCTACGGCCCGAGCTATTCGGACTCGCTGCGCGCGATGCTGATATGGGCCGCCGAGGACTGGAAGGCCAAAGGCAAGTCCGGCAAGCCGAAATTCGTGCACATGGGTGCCAACCATCCCTATCCGAACGCGCCGAAGGCCGCCGGCGAAGCCATGGCGCAGGAGCTCGGCTTCGAGGTGCTGCCGCCGCTGGTGTTCGCGCTCTCGCCGGGTGACTACAGCGCCCAGTGCCTGAGCCTGAAATCCTCGGGCGCCAACTACGCCTATCTCGGCAACACCGCGGCCTCCAACATCTCGGTGATGAAGGCCTGCAAGACCGCCGGCGTCGACATCCAGTTCCTCGGCAATGTCTGGGGCATGGACGAGAACGCCGCCAAGACCGCAGGCGACGCCGCCAATGGCGTGATCTTCCCGTTGCGCACCGCGGTGAGCTGGGGCGGCGATGCGCCCGGCATGAAGACGGTGATGGAGATCTCCAAGATGTCGGACCCCACCGGCAAGGTCTATCGCCCGGTGCATTACATCGCGGCGGTCTGCTCGGCGCTGTACATGAAGGAGTCGCTCGACTGGGCCGCCAAGAACGGCGGCGCCACAGGCGAGAACGTCGCCAAGGGCTTCTACCAGAAGAAGGATTGGGTGCCGGCCGGCATGGAGGGCGTCTGCAATCCCTCGACCTGGACCGACAAGGACCATCGCGGCACGCTGAAGGTCGACCTCTACCGCACCAAGGTGTCGGGCGCGACCGACGGCGACCTCAACGACCTCATGGCCAAGGGCACGATCAAGCTCGAGAAGGTCAAGACCGTCGAGCTGCCGCGCAAGCCGGAGCTGCTGGGCTGGTGAGCCTGGCGCTCACCCAACGACAACTGTCATCCCCCGCCTTGTGCGCATCGCGCACTGGAGCGGGGGATCCAGTACGCCGCGGTCTCTCGGGGAACGTCAGGCGTCTCTGGAATACTGGGTCACCCGCCTTCGCGGGTGACGACGGCGGAGAATGAAGACGCATGTCCCAAACCATTGAAGCAACCCGTCCCACTCCCACCGCCGTGGCACCCGCCGCACTCCTTGCCGTGCGCAACATCGAGGTCGTCTATGACGACGTGATCCTGGTGCTCCGCGGCCTCAGCCTCGACGTCCCCAAAGGCGCGATCGTGGCGCTGCTGGGTGCCAACGGCGCCGGCAAGTCGACGACGCTGAAGGCGATCTCGGGGCTGCTCAAGACCGAGGACGGCGAGGTTACGCGCGGCGAGATCCTGTTCGAGGGCGAGCGCGTCAACGGCATCGATCCCGACAAGATCGTCCGCCGCGGCATCTTCCAGGTGATGGAGGGCCGGCGCATCGTCGCCGACATGACGTCGCTGGAAAACCTCAGGCTCGGCGCCTTCACCCGCCGGGACCGCGAGGTCGATGCCGACCTCGACATGGTCTTCAACTATTTCCCGCGCCTGAAGGAGCGCACTGGCCTTGCCGGCTATCTCTCCGGCGGCGAGCAGCAGATGCTCGCGATCGGCCGCGCGCTGATGGCGCGCCCGAAGATGATCCTGATGGACGAGCCGTCAATGGGCCTGTCGCCACTGCTGGTGAAAGAGGTGTTTTCCATCATCCAGAAGATCAACCGCGACCTCGGAGTCACCATCCTGCTGGTCGAGCAGAACGCGCGCGCCGCGCTGTCGGTGGCGAGCCATGGCTACATCATGGAGCAGGGCAAGGTCGTGCTCGACGGCACCGCCGACGAGCTGCGCGACAACGAGGACGTCAAGGAGTTCTACCTCGGCGGCGCCGGCGACCAGCGCAAGAGTTTCAAGAACCTCAAGAGCTTCAAGCGGCGCAAGCGGTGGCTCTAACCTTCCAAAACCTGCTCAGCTTCCGTGACTGCGCAGAGAACATGATAGAACGACGACGCAGGAATGGTGTCGACCAGCGATTTGCCGTCGCGATCGAACTGGTCGTACCAGCCGCCCTTGACGGGATGGCTGAGATAATGCCGTTCGAGCCGTACCAGCGCCGCACGCGCTTCGTCCGCCGCGCCCGCCTCGCCGGACTCGGCCTGCGCGATCCACGCCTTCGCCATCTCGGTCTGCGGCCACAGCCGCCGCGTGCTGCGGCGGATGTCGCCGCTCGCATCGCCCTCGTCAGTGAGGCAACCGGTCGCCTCGTCGCGATAGCGCAGCGCGGTCGCGAGCAGCTCGGCGCGGCGCTGGCCGGTCGGGCAGCCCGTGATGCGTTCAAATCCCTTCAAGAGCCAGACCCATTCGGCCTGATGGCCGGCCTCGACGCTGACCGGCTCGATCTTCGACCAGTCCTCCTCGAAATACTCCGTCAGGATGTGCTTCTGCTTGTCGTAGAGATTGGCGAGGAACAGCGCGAAGAATTCGCCGGCGCGGTTCTGGAACGACAGATCGTGGGTCGCGTCGAAACACGCGATCATCGCCTCGAACAGGTGCATGTGCGGATTCTGCCGCCGCGGCAGCGAGACCGGCAGGCTTTCGTGGACGCCGCCATGCGGCGAGCGCAGGTGGCCGTCGAGGAAAGCGAGCAGCGCGTCGATCTCGGCGCGCACCTGGGCGTCCTGGTCGAGCGCGTAGACGGCCGCGAGCGCAAACAGGATGAAGGCGTGATCATAGGCATCGCGCCGGGCATCCAGCACCGCGCCCTCCGGCGTCAGCCGGTGCACATAGCCGGGCTTGCCGTCGGGCGCCTTCGCCTTGGCCAGCAGATGCTCCAGCCCCTTCAGCGCGATGGCGCGGCCTTGCGGATACCAGCCCATCTGCGCCGCCTTGGCGTAGCACCAGATCTGGCGCGCCTGCACGAACACGCGCCGCGGCGCGGCGGCGTCCGCCGTGCCGTCGCGGTGCAGCCGGTCGATGAAGCCGCCTGCGGCATCATCCCAGCCGATCGTCGACCACAGCGGCAGGGCGTCCTCGATCATGCGGCGCTTCAGGCGCGGGACGACGTCCGCCGCAATCATTCCTTCGTCCGCCATCACGTCCTCTTCAAGCCGAGCCAATGGCCGTCTGATACCCATGCCGGCGGCGGCGCGCAACGGATGCCAACCCGGAAAGACCCGCCATGACCGCCCATTACGACGCCCGCGAAACGCGCGAACCGGCCGCGCGCGAGAAAGAGCTGTTCTCCCGCCTGCCGGAGGTGCTGCGCAGCGCGATGGCAGCGCCCGCCTATGCCGCGCGGCTGAAGGGCATCGATCCCACCGCCGTGACCTCCCGGGCGGCGCTGGCGGGCTTGCCGGTGCTGCGCAAGTCGGAACTGCCGGCCCTGCACAAGGCCTCCCAGCCCTTTGGCGGCTTCGTCACGGCGGCCCCGGGATCGTTCGCCCGCCTCTTCACCTCGCCCGGCCCGATTTTCGAGCCGGAGGGGCGGCAGGCCGATCCCTGGCGCGGCGCGAGGGCGCTGTTTGCGGCCGGATTCCGCCCTGATGACGTCGTGCTCAACACCTTCAGCTATCACCTCACCCCAGGCGGCTTCATCTTCGACGCCTCGGCGCGCGCGCTCGGCTGTGCGGTGATCCCGGCCGGCCCCGGCAATACCGAGCAGCAATTCGAGCTGATCGAGGCCTATCGCCCGGTCGGCTACAGCGGCACACCGGACTTTCTGAAGATATTGCTCGACGCAGCGGCAAACGCGGGCCGCGACGTCTCCTCGATCAAGCGCGCGCTGGTCTCGGGCGCGGCCTTCCCGCCCTCGCTCCAGGCCGAGATCAGGGCGCGCGGCATCGACGCCTACCAGGCCTTCGGCACCGCCGATCTCGGCCTCATCGCCTTCGAGACCGAAGCGCGCGAGGGCATGGTCGTGAACGAGGACCTGATCATGGAGATCGTCAAGCCCGGCACCGGAGATCCCGTGGCTCCGGGCGATGTCGGCGAGATCGTCGTGACTTCGCTCGACGCGCACCATCCCTGGATCCGGCTTGCGCTCGGCGACCTCACTGCAGTGTTGCCGGGCGCCAGCCCCTGCGGTCGCACCAACATGCGGATCAAGGGCTGGATGGGCCGCGCCGACCAGACCACCAAGGTCAAGGGCATGTTCGTCCGGCCCGAACAGGTCGCCGAGATCGGCAACCGCCATTCCGCGCTCGGCCGCCTGCGCCTCGTCGTCACGCGCCAGGGCGAGACCGACGCGATGACGCTGAAAGTGGAAACGGCCACCGCGAGCGATGTGTTACGCGAAGAGATCGCCACCACCTTGCGCGCGGTGACGAAACTCGGCGGCACCGTCGAGCTGGTCAACCCGGGCGCGCTGCCGAACGACGGCAAGATGATCGCGGACGAGCGGTAACCGTTCAATGGCGCGGCGCGTCCAAAAGCTGCTGAGATAGCGCGGCCGATCCGACGACCCCGACAAGGGCTGTGATTCCATCCGCTAGCATCGAGAGGGCGCGCCATTCTGCTGGCGTTTCGGCGCTCGAGATTGCAGCGGAAGGCTCCTCGCGGACTCCGCTCGCGATCGGCTTCGCCTCCTTGACAAACCGCTTGAAGAGCTGTGAGGAAAGATCACAACGATCAGGGGCGGCAGATGACAGCGACAATGGTGCGCCCGGCGGTCTTTTTCGACCGCGATGGCGTGCTCAATCACGATCACGGCTACGTCTTCGAGACGAGCCGGTTCGAGTGGAGAGATGGCGCCCGTGAAGCGGTCAAGCTCGTCAACGACGCGGGCTATTTTGCCTTTGTCGTCACCAACCAGTCGGGTGTGGCTCGTGGGTTCTTCGAGGAGAGCGACGTCCAGGCTCTCCACCGCTGGATCTCGCAGGAGCTGGCGATGATCGGCGCGCATATCGACGCGTTCGAATATTGTCCCGATCATCCCGAAGCCATCATCGAGCGTTATCGGCGCGTAAGCGACCGTCGCAAGCCTGCGCCCGGCATGATCACCGACCTCCTCAAGCGCTTCCCGGTGGCAGCCGACAGAAGCATCCTGATCGGGGACAAGCCAAGCGACCTGGAGGCGGCCGAGGCTGCGGGCATTCAGGGCCTCTTGTTCCAGGACGGAAACCTCGAAGCCTTCGTGCGGCAAGCGCTCTCCATGCGCTGAACCCGCGGGATTCAGCCCAAGTGAGCCTGCCAACCTGGCTCATCGAGGTGACCGAGATCGAGCAGCCTGCGACGTGAGGCGGCTCGCTTCGCGAGAAGCCAAGCCACAAGGGACGGACTGCGACCTAAAGCATGATCCGGAAAAGTGCGAAGCGGTTTTCCGGAAAAATCATGCGTAAATAACAACCTAAAGCGCGATGACGATTCATCCAAATCTCATCGCGCTTTAGCGCGGCTTCGACAGCCGGTAGGGCCCGAGATACAGCACGTCCAGACCGGAGCAAAAATAGGTATGCAGAGCCTCCAGCGGTGCGTTCACCGTCGGCTGCTCGTTGATGTTGAGGCTGGTGTTGATCAGGACCGGTAACGAGGTCGCCTTCGCGAACTCACCGATCAGGCGGCTGTAGAGCGGATTGCTGTCCGCATGGACGCTCTGGATGCGTGCGGTGTTGTCGACGTGGACCACCGCCGGCATGGTTTCGGCGACCTTCTCGTTGACCGGAAACGTCACCACCATGAAGGGCGCGTCGAACGTGTCCTCGAAATATTCGGCTTGGCGCTCGTACAGCACCGAAGGGCAGAACGGACGGAACTCCTCGCGATATTTGATCGTGAGGTTGATGCGATCCTTCATGCCCGCGTGGCGCGGATCGGCCAGGATCGAGCGGTTGCCGAGCGCCCGCGGACCGTATTCCATCCGTCCCTGGAACCACCCCACCGTCTTCTGCTCCGTCAGGTCGCTGACGCAGCGCGCCACGGGATCGTCGAGCAGCTCGAACTTCGCGCCGATCTTGTCCAGCGTCTCCCGGATCGTGTCGTTGGAATATTCCGGTCCCCAGTAGGCGTGGGTCAGCGGTGCGATCGCATGGCCGGCCTCCGCGCACTTCATCATCGCGGCGCCCAGCGCCACGCCCGCGTCGTGCGGCACCGGCGGGACGTAGAGACGCTTCACCGACGGCTCGGCCGCGATCTCCATGTTCATCTTGCAGTTCAGCCCGACGCCGCCGGCGATGCAGACGTCGCCGCAGCCCGTCTCGGCGATCGCGGAGCGGATCACCTCGGTGGTGACGATCTCGAGTTGCTTCTGGCCGCTCGCAGCGATGTTGGTCAGCCGCTGGTCGAGCGGCGCGCCGCGCAGCCGCCGCGGGCCCAATATCTCCTCCATCTTCTCGGTGAAGATGCGCTCCTGCCGCGTCGAGAAATCGCTGGTGAAGATGTCGGCGTCGCGCCTGCGCTTGTCGAGTTCGGGATCGAGCTCGTAATTGATACCGGCCGGGCGCAGCAGCTTGGCGAACTTGTCGAGATATTCGGGGCTGCCATACGACGACAGGCCCATGACCTTGTACTCGTCGTTGGTCATCTGATAGCCGAGATACTGCGTCAGCATCCCGTAATAGAGTCCGAGACTGTTGTGGCGGCCGAACCGCGTCAGCACGCGAAAATCGTTGCCGCGCGCATGGGCGACGAGACCGGAGCTGGAATCGCCGGAGAAGTCGAAACAGGCAACGGTCGCCTCGGAGAAACCGGAGCCGTAGAACGAGCTCGCGGCGTGACAGAGGTGATGGTCGTAGAGCTCGATCTTCGGGCTGTTCCCGAACTGGTACTTGAAATATTCGGTGAGGCGCTGCGTGTAGTTCGTATAGGTCTTCAGCGGCGAGCAGATCCAGTCGACGTCGCGCATGGTGATGCCGGCCTGCTTCAGGCAGTACCCGATGGCGCCGCGCGGCAGCTCGCCGCGCGCATGCTTGGCCAGCGTGAATCGTTCCTCTTCCGCGGCGGCAATCAGCTCACCGTCACGCAACAGCACCGCCGCGCCATCGTGGTGGCCGTGCTTGATGCCAGAGCTGATACCGATCACATACATGCGTGTATTCCCTCGAAAGGCCGCCTTCTACAACAACTTGAGGCAAAGTAAATAACTCCCGACGCGCGCAGATCCGGCGGGGTCCTCAACGAGGACGCCGGACATTTTTTCGGCCTCAGGATCTGAGATTGATTGACGGCGTGCTGGAAGCGTCACCGGAGGCAATCTCTGCATGTTTAGCCAATCCGTGCTGGCCGAAACCGCCCGCTTGCTGCTCCGATTCCGACAAGAAAGCCCTTGAGCGAATGCAACCAGATAGCAAAACATCCTGACCGAAGGCTAAAGAATCCCGAGTCATTCAACGCTTCCGCATAGGCAAACCGATAACCGCGCTTCGGAAAAACGGCACCAGCGCAACCAGCAAGATCGGCCGGGTTAAGCCCCTCGTTCCCCCATCTCCGGTTCGCCCCCCTGCCAAGCCTACGAGCAGTGCAGCTCAACACGAAGATAGTCGGGGAACATATCCTTCGGCGCAATTGATATACGGCTTGCCAGGTAATCGAAGCTATCACTCAATTTCTCTAGCCTTGCGCACAAATGGACGGTCAGTGCACAGTCCTCGCTACGCCCACGGAATAGGTAAAATAACCAATGGACAGTTTTGCCGCATCGCCGAGACTCGCCGTCGACCGCCGCTTGCTAGGCTTGCTGCTCTTGGTCCATACGGTGGTACTCTGCGTATCCTCTTCCTGGGCCATAAACTCCTTTCCCGGCGTGCTTGAGTACGACAGCTCGCACCTGCTACCCGCGATACTCAACGTCTCGATTTTCGCTTTGGTCACGGTCCTCTTTGTCTACGCCCAATTCAGCTTCGGCTACGTTGTAAGCTTTTATTTCTACACGATGATTGCAGGGTATCTCTGGCTGATTGAGTTCTCGCTCCTTTCGTATCATCATCGGCTGGCTCAGATCTCGATTGTCCTGTCTGGATTGGCATTCGTTCTGCCCGCTCTGTTCATCACGTCGCCGATCAGACATCGGTTCGTGATGTCGGCGAATACTTTCGACAAGCTTCTTTCGCTTATCCTGTTTCTAGGGACGGCGACCGTTGCGGTCGGCGCCGTTTATAACTTCAGACTCATAGGCCTGTCCGAGATATACATTTATCGCGCAGAGATCGAATTTCCGGCGCCGGTTCGGTATGCGATCGGCATATCATCGAACGCGCTCCTTCCGTTCGCCTTCGCGTGCTTTGTGGACCGCAAGTTCTACTGGCGCGCCGGAATATCCCTTGCGCTTCTTCTGCTTCTATACCCGATCACTCTAACCAAGCTGACGCTCTTTGCGCCGCTCTGGCTGTTGTTCCTCGCACTCCTGTCAAGGTTGACCCATGCTAGGACCGCGACCATCCTGTCTCTGTTGCTACCGATGCTAATCGGAATCATATTGTTTCTTCTGACGAGGGCCGGCGCCATTCCATCCGGCTACGGGCTGCTCTACGCAGGAATCGTCAACGGCCGTCTGATCGCGATGCCGTCGGTTGCGCTGGAGGTCTACAACAACTTCTTCTCGGAGCACGTGCTAACCTATTTCTGTCAGGTCAAAGTATCGAAGCTCGTTATGACTTGCCCCTATGACGAGCCGCTATCCGTCGTGATGTCGAAGGCCTATCAGCTCGGTGCATTCAACGCCTCCTTGTTCGCAACAGAAGGTATTGCCTCCCTCGGTCCAACACTGGCCCCGCTGTCCGCGTTCGGTTGCGGACTGGTCATCGCTCTCGCAAACCGCGTGTCTTCCGGCTTATCGCCGCGATTTATCCTTCTTTCAGCAGGGCTCCTCCCCCACGTTCTGCTCAATGTCCCGCTTTCAACGACCCTGTTGACGAACGGCGCCGCCCTTCTTTTCCTGCTGTGGTACGTCGCACCTCGCGCCGCCATGACGGCGCCACGCCAGCCCCCCGAACATTAGCTCACCAAGCCAGCCGAGCAAGCCTTGCTGGCAAGCTCATCTTCGGGCACGCCCGATGTCCATCATCTCTCTTGTCCGCCAACAGTCGGAAACCCTCGAGGCAGAACGAACGACGCATCGAATCCATCGAGCTGTGGCAAGACGCCGGAAATCCGCGGATTGATCGCGCACGGACAGCCGTGTATTACGCGGCTACGGGGGACGCTGTCGATGCGCAGAACGATATTCGCGATTTTGGTTTCAGGGTTGGCTTGTATTGCTACTTCCGCACGGGCCGCTAGCTGCACGGAAGGGTCGAAGTTCGACAACAGCGGCGTCGCCATTTTCGACTATGGCGCCCAGAGCTGGGGCGATGTCAGCAATATGGGGGTGCAGTATAATCCGACCAATATCGCTCAACTGGCACGATCATGCATTAACACTTTTCGACAAAACCGCAAGGCCGAAGAATGGACGGTTGCGCTGGCGCAGATCCATTGGCTGATGAGCAACGCCGTTTTTATCGGCCCAAACCTTGCCGGCTACCAGCATCACTTTGTCTGGAACTATGGCCTCAAAGCCGGCTGGTACTCCGGCAGCGCCCAGTCAAGCGCGATCCGCGCTTTGGTAGAATACTTCCGCGACACGCAGGACGAATCGGTCGTCCACCTGATTCAAAGCTTGAAGAATTTCATGATGTTACCGGTCGCAAAAGGCGGGACTCTCCAGGAAACGCCCGAAGGCGGCGCATGGATCGAAGAATTCCCTTCCGATCCACCTTCCCTCGCGCTGGGTGGCGACATTGATGGGTTGCTCGCATTGCGGGCAATTGCCGACGCCTTTAACGACACGCAAGCGGAGCGCGATTTTCAAATAATCTTTTCGAGCCTCAGAACCTCACTGAAGCAATATGATACCGGCAGCTGGTTCCATACCGATCGATATTCCGCACGCCCGCCAGCGCTCGCCCACGATATGTACGGGCTGGCGTTTGTTCGGCTCTTGATGCAGCTTTTTGAGATCACACACGACCCGTTAATGCTGTCGACAAGCCTCAGATGGGGCTCCTTCTATGAGGAGGGGTCGCGCAATTCACACGGCACGGTGAAACGCGACCTCGATGGCTACTATCGCCTTTCGGGAGGCCTCGCTAAGTTCAGCGGCCAAGACGTGCTGAAGGGTAATATCGAGGAAGTGACTGTTACCCCGATTTCGATCCCCGGCTTTGGCGCCGACAAGCTGTTTGACGGAAATATCGACACCTATTTCGGCGCTGACGAAGAGGGGCCCGCGACAGTTTTGGTCAAGTTAAAAAAGCCAGGGCCGATCAATACCTTGCGGATTGGACTGTATAACAAAGAACTATATCCGACCGATCTACGAATCGAGATCAAATCCGAAGGAGAACAAGACTTCAGGCCGATCCCCTACGATCAGACGAGCGATCGAAGGTACCTATACCTTCACTTCGCCGAACTGAATCCCAAGGAGGTGAAAATAGCCGCAACGAAATTCAACGACCAGAACAGGCTTGTAATCAGCGAGATATGGCTGGGAAGGATGGATTGGACGGACCGGACGATCCCCAATTGCAGCCGGACAACGGATCCGGTCAGGATGGGGGGATCCAGTTTTAGGCTATCTCTCGACGCTCCTCATGAGAGCAAGCGCGAGGTTTTTGTAATCTATCGCCACGCGAACACTAATGAAGGCTTGGCCAAGGCGTCTTGGCAATGGGACACCATAATCCCTGAAACAACTCAGGATGTGGCACAGGGCGCGGACCTGTATCAATTCCGTGTTCTTTGCACGCAAGCTGTCGGCGAGCGCGGGTGGAAAGGGCTCGAAATCATGAGCGTGCCGGGAAACCAGCTCATTTACCGAGAATAGAACTCATCCCGAGCTGGACGAACTGCCGCGCCGAGACCTCGGGCTCGCAGGCCCCGGTTGCGCGAGCGTCGAACTCGGCAACCGAGGTAGCCCGGAGACAAGGCCGAACAAGGCGCCGCGGCTGATCAGAGCTGACGTGCTGCCTACCCGTTCGGCGGGAAAACACTGCACGGTACAGCTTCCGAAAACATCGTTAGGTTCACCTCGCTTCGGCCGGACTTTGCAGCGTCCTTATGAGATTCAGTGGCATAGATCAGCGGCGCGCCAACTGCACAATTTGGCCCACCGGATCCAGCAAGCCCCACTTTGCTTAAGGAGCTCAGCCTGCATGCCGAAGTCGGGGCAACGCCGCTGCAAAAACGCAGACCATTCCGGCGTCGTGCCCAGCGAAACATGCCAGCGCGACAACGGCAACGCCGTAGCTAGCCATTACTCGCTCGCAAGGGCCACGAATGCGCCAGAAACGAACGCAAAAGCCTTCCGGGCGCCGCTTGATAACCAACGACAAGTAGAAGACTAAGCGCTGGCAGAAAAAGTCTTAGAGAAAAATACTGCACAGAAGCGGCCATTCTTCTAGAAAAGCACCGGCGCTAAAAAGAATGGCCGCGCATGTCTGCACTCGCCTTTAGACTGATAGAAAGACGAGCCGCCCCGAACAGGACCAGTGGGCTGATCCGCCCTAACGCAGTAGGCGACCTTCTTCGATCGATGTCATACGGAAACCAGCCAATTGATATGGAGCCGTCGTCATTGCACTGCCTCCAACTCCCATCCATTCATTGAAAATTAATTCGCTCACGCTCGATAACCAAAGGCTTGCGCCTGACTTGATTGAAGATTGCCAAGATGTATTCGCCAATCAGCCCGAGGAAGAAAAGCTGGACCCCCCCAAAGAAGAAAAGTGCGGCGATGATAGTCGGCACACCGCGAAACGTATTGACGTGGCCCGTCAGAGTCAGCAGCATGACAACAAGCGCGTATAGTATGCTTGCGGCAGCCACAATGATGCCGACAAACAAGGCAAGCCGAACAGGAACACCACTGAAACTAATGATGCCATTCATTCCCTGATCGAGCATGTGGGAAAGCCGATTGCGCGACCGTCCGTATTTGCGCGCTCGCCACGTATACTTAATGCCCGTCGAGCGAAACCCGCAGTCAAACGTCATCAAGCGCATGAACGGCTGCGCATCGTCTATCTGTTTCATTACGTCGATAACCCGACGATCGACGAGTTGGAAGTCGCCTGCATCCGGCGGATAGCTCACGTAAGTCAGCCGGCTCAAAATCCGGTAGTAGGCTTTGCGGGTAAACTTCAGAACCGCGCTCTCTTCCCTCTCCGCCCTGATTCCATACACAATCTCATTGCCCGCTTCCCACAACCGGACCATCTGCGGGATCAACTCGGGCGGATCCTGAAGATCTACCGGCAAGAATAGCAGAACCGCGTCCCCACCTGCGGCAAGAACACCGTTGTAAGTGTTCTTGAGAATACCAAAATTCCGCGAGTTGACGATGATCTTGATGCTTGGGTCGCTCGCTGCGAGTCCCTTTAAAATGTCGACCGTTCGATCGGTCGAGCAGTTGTCGCAAAAAATTTGCTCAAGCTTGTAATCCGGGAGCTGCTGTCTGAAGATCGAACGAACCGTTTCCACGCATTCGACGATACTTGCCTCTTCATTGTAGCAGGGCGTTACGATGCTGATGGTCTTCATGGTTGTCGTCTCGCAGCGATGACAAAATGGCTGTCGTGGGTTTTGGCTTTCGACCTCGGCCAGGTTCGCGGATCTAGCGGTCGCTTATCCGATTCCGGACACCCGCTGCGTTACCTCCTCGGCCTTCGACCAGAGGCGCAACGACCCTCGATACCAGGAAAGTGATGCCGGCTCATCCTGCAGGAAATCCGAACATAGCTCAGCAAGGCCCCTTACCCGTCGATCGAACTTGCCGGCTGAGTCCTCTGCCTGAAACGGATCGGATAGGCTGATCGCCTTCGCGGAATAGCCGACCGAAAAACCTTCCCGAGAGGCGTTCGCGTCAACGTCGATCTCGAACAACGGCAGATTGGGCCCGGTGAAAGTCGCCTGCCAACGATCGGCCTCGTCGGGGTGCTCAAAACTAATTTGCGAAGTCAAAACGTCGGTATAGCCGAGCTCCGACAACAACGCGATCAGGTGAATCCCAAAAAACCGCATCGCGCCACCGCCCATCGACACGTGGCGCTTCCAGGTCGGCGCCCGGGTTTTCCTATGATGCGCCAGGAAGTGCCACACAAGCTTAATGGCACCGTCAAGACCGCCTTTGACCCGCGCCCGCAACAATTGCTTTCCCCAGTCGGTGTAGCGGAAAGCGTAGGCTATCCGAAACTTCTTGCCGGCTGCGAGCAGATCCTCGACCAATCTGTCTGCCGCTTCGGGATTCGGAGCGATCGGCTTTTCCAAAAGCACTCGCCGGATATTTCCGCGCCGGCAACAGTCGGCCACGAGTTCGACCTGGTCCGCTGGACGCCTGGCGATGATGATCGCGTCCACACGATCCAATAACGTCTCCTCGTCAGCGCACCACTGCACCTTATCGACCAGATGGCCGACGTCGTCTCGTTTCAGCAGAATCGCTCGGTATCGTTCCGGCAAAAAAATCGGTTCGCTTCCGCAGGCCAGCATCGCAGGAAAATATCCGTAGAGGCCGAAGCCGGAACCGAGAATGCCGACCTTCATTTGCCGCCGTCCACGAAGTCCGCAGGAGAAATGATGTCGATGATATCGCCGCTGAAGCCACGACCGCGCATGTAGGCATGGATTTCAGGCGCAATGTGCCACGCCAAGTTCAAAAGCGGCCCCTTCCCTTCAACGAAGTCGTCATCCGAGAGAATGGGAATGCGGGTACCTGGCACGTAGTGTCCAATCTTTCCCGATCCTGGTTTTTCGTAAACCGCCGAAATCTGATCCACGTCAAATCCGAGAATCTTGATCGGAATTGCCGCGCGCCCTGGGAAGGCTTTGGCAACCAGCCTGCCGTGTCGCTCGATTTCTCTCAGCAGCTTCGCAGACTTATTCGCCTTCCAGATCTCGACCCGCTTCGAAAGACGCCGGAATCCATCTCCAAGGTCCTTTTCTTTCGCGCTCAGTTCTTGCCAGCGATCGTGGCCGCTATGTTCACCGGTTGCCCCCGTCAGAAAGATCCGAATGTTGCCGCCATAGCGCTGGGGAAATTCAACCTTGGCAATCCGCATTCCAAGAGCATTCGCAATGAATGCGAACGATGTGTAACTGTAGGTACGGGGATGCTCATGATAAAAGGTGTCAAATTGATTCTTTTCCAAAATGGCGCCGATGTAGTGATTTTCAATCACGATCATGGTGTCCGGCCCCGACAGCAGCTTCAAGGCCCTGATCACATGGGCAAGATCTTCGATATGAGCGAAGACATTCGTAAACGTGATCACGTCCGGCCGACCGCAGTCCTTTACGAAAGAAGCGGCAACGGCCTCGCCAAAAAACGCTTCTACGACGCGGTGCCCACGTTCCAAGGCGTCCTTCGCCGCGCCCGTCGGTTCAACACCGAACGTCGCCGCACCGCGCTCGGCAAAGATGGCGAGCAAGCTGCCGTCGTTGCACCCGACATCCAGAACTTTCTTGCCCCGCAGGTCTCCCAGCATCTGCTCAGTTGCATCGACCAATTGCCGCATTCCATTAAGAACGTCCGCGGTATGGCGCGATCTGTAGTGATAGGTCTGGGGAAACAGATCTTGTTTCGGGACTTGAAAGCGCTGATGAGCCGTAATGCAGCGGCTGCAAAAAAGAATATCGATCGGGTATTCTTTGCAAACACGGGCTTCGCCGATCTGAACAAGGTCGTCGCACATGGGGTGATTGCCCAGATCGATCACGCGATCAAGCTTGCTATCGCCACACACCTCACATCGCGTAATCTCGTGCAACTCCTGTGACATCGTAATTCTCTCCGAGATGGCCGCGCTAACTGCTGCTGTCTTTGGGTATTCCGACCGCTACGGATCTATCCTCGGGTCAGGACGACATCCGTGGTACTGTGATCATTAGAGCGCTCTGCTCAAGCGAAAAACGGCGCATATCCTCGCCTCGTTGATGTGCACGATACCAATCCACAGTAAGCCGCAAGACATCTTCAAACTCGATCAGAGGACGCCATCCGAGCAGATTGCGTGCCTTCGAACAATCAAGCTTGAGATAGTTGGCTTCGTGGGGCTGCTCGCCGTGTTCCCGCTCCCAGCTGCATCCTTCGCCCCAATGGCGCACCAGAGCATCCGCGAGCACGGCAACGGAAACCTCGCCATCCATTTGAGGACCGAAATTCCATCCCCCCTCAAACCGCTTGCCTTCGTTGACCAGACGTTCCGTCAGAACCAGATAGCCAATGAGCGGGTCCAGCACATGCTGCCAGGGTCGGACTGATGAAGGATTGCGGATGCGAAGAGGCTGCTTTGAAATGAACGCGCGCATTGCATCGGGAACCAATCGGTCCGTCGACCAATCTCCACCACCGATCACGTTACCGGCGCGGACAGTCGCGACCCGCGCAGCCGTCTTGGTCTGGAAGAAACTGTCGCGGTACGCGGCCGTGACCATTTCGGCGCAGCCCTTGCTGTTGCTATAGGGATCCCGACCTCCGAGCTGGTCCGCTTCGCGATAAGACCATGGCCATTCCCTGTTCTCGTAGCACTTGTCGCTGGTCACGATGACAACGGCCTGAACCGTTGGGACCGATCTTACGCACTCCAGCAGATGGACGGTGCCCATCACATTCGTGGCGTACGTCTCAACGGGCGCTTGATAAGAGCGGCGCACGAGTGGTTGCGCGGCCATGTGGATGACGATATCCGGCTGTGCTGCATCGACCGCTTTTCCCACCGCATCGACTTCACGAATATCGCCGATCGTATGATGAACAATGTCCTTCACAGCAGCCGACACGAAGAGACCGTCCTCGCTCTCGGGCTCAAGTGCGAGACCATAGACCTCTGCGCCAAGCTGCGAGAGCAAAAGGCAGAGCCACGCTCCCTTGAAACCGGTATGCCCGGTTAAAAAGACGCGCTTGCCGACCCAGAAGCTCCGGTTTATCACCAAATCCTCCAGCTCGCAGTGCCGCGTGCCCACTCTTCTTCCAGGAAGTTGCGTTCACGCAGAGTATCCATGGGATGCCAAAAGCCATGGTGATAAAATGCGCGTAGCTGATCCTGTCGAACGATTGACTCGACCGGCCCGTGTTCCCAGACCGTATCGTCGCCTGAAATCAAATCGGCCACCGAGGGTGAAAGCAGGAAGAAGCCGCCATTGATCCAGCCACCGTCGCTCGCCGGCTTCTCGGCGAAATTGACAACCCTCTCGCCCTCTAGGCGCATCGCACCAAAGCGGGCGGCGGGCCGAACCGCTGTAATCGTCGCCATCCGGCCATGCTTCCGGTGGAAAGCGACCTGTTGGCCGAGATCAACGTCCGCAAGGCCATCGCCATAGGTCAGGGCAAAGAAGGGATCATTGGCGACGTAGGGGATTATGCGTTTGATGCGGCCGCCGGTTTGTGTGGCATCTCCCGTATCGACCAGCGTGACGCGCCAGGGCTCCGCTGTGTTTCGGTGAATATCGATGCGGTCCTCCGCCAGATGGAACGTAACGTCAGAAGTATGCAAGAAATAGTTGGCGAAATACTCCTTGATCACGTAGCCCTTGTATCCGAGGCAAATGATGAAATCTGAAAATCCGTAGTGACTGTAGATCTTCATGATGTGCCAGAGAATCGGGCGGCCTCCGATCTCGACCATCGGCTTCGGCTTGAGAACCGTCTCCTCAGAAAGACGGCTGCCCAGACCACCAGCCAAAATGACAACCTTAATATTCTGCCCGACAGTAATATCGTTCACTCTGCCCGTTGCTCCTCAATTGCCGGCTCATTTCTCGCGCACAATGCATCGTCCCAGCCTCCGTCGGGCTTCCAGCGAATCTCGCCCAGGTTTCGAGGCCAATGCTTCCGTGCTGATCGGGGTACAAACTACTAGTTTCGAGCACGCTGCGGACCGTAGCATGGGTATCAACCGGCGTTCAATCAGCTTGCAAAATCCCTCTCCAACAGGAGCCTGCCCTCGCCGGCAAGGATTTGACTGATCTACCGGACCTTCGAAGGAAGAGAGCCTACAGTCAAGCACACAACCAGAGCACCGGTACTAAAGTGGAATTGGCACATCGCCCTGTCCGGTTGGCAGGACCGGACCATTCAATTTTGCACCCCGAAGACGCACTTGGGTCGAAAAAAGCAACTTCGGGTTTGCCGAGATGCTGGAGGTTATCGCTATTTCAAAAAAGCCATGAAAGGCCGATCCTCTTCGTGTAAAAGCCAAATATCGGGATTACGGCGCATTGAATGTAGGGTCCGAAATAGCGGGCTGGGCTTAACGATGCGGTGCTGGAGAGGGCGCGATGGACCCAAACGTGGCATGAACTTGAAGTTACTTCTTCAGAATATTCGGTTGCCTATCAAACAACCAACATTAGTTGCTGTCATCCACACTCCTCTCGGCTGGCTCTCGGCCTTCCGGCATTTCTTCTCGGCATGCATTCGCATCATCGTTGAGGAAGCCCGAGGACATCTGCGCCTCGATGTCCCGCTGGCCATCATGGCGATCGTCTATCTCGCGGCATTCGCGCCCGTAATTTCCCGAGTAACAGAGACCCCCTACATTCTAAGATGCTGCATCAGCGATGAGGCTCCGCTTTCGATGGCGCTTGACGGGATGCGCGATGTTCCCTACGGCGATCCCTTCAATTTCGTCCTCGCGCCCTCCAAAGGGAAGCGGCTCCCCCCCTATTGGGGAAAAATCAATTACGCCGGTGTCGGGTACTACTACGGCGGCGTGTACATGGGGCTCGCTTTTCTGATCTATGCGCCGCTCCAAGCTCTGGGACTTCCTCCCTTTCCAACCGCTCCCATCATCTTGCGCTCACTAAGCCTTTTGGCCGGCCTGCTCGCCCTGATGATGATCTACAATTTCGGGCGTTATCACATCGGCCGGTTCGGCGCTTCCGTTGGCGCCGCGATCCTTCTAACGGATCACTATTTCAACTACTACAGCAGCATCATTCACCCCGACACGACCCAGCTCATGCTGGCCATATTGGGATTGGCAGTAGCGGTTCGTCACCTGCGCAAGGGAGACCTCGAAAGCCTCGGCGGCCTCGCGCTTATCAGCGGCCTCGTACAGGGAACTAAATTGGGCGGCCCATGGATGATTCCCATGGTCGCGCTGGTGACGGTGAAGGGGCTCATGCTTGAACGCGGGAATCTGTTCACTCTGCAAGCAGCTCGTGAATTGGTCAAACGCGTGCTCCTGCTTGCTGGCATTTCGTTGGTTACGTATTTCATTTCAACACCGTACGCGTTCCTCAGCGCTGACTTCTATTACATGACAAAGATTGTACTTGGTCTGATGTCCCAGAGTTGGCTTACACCAACGAACGCACTGAGCTGGATATCCGGTCTTTGGACGAACTTCGGCGCGGTTGTCATGGCGATGGCATTGACCGCCGCCATTCTCATTTGCATTAACGCCATCCGCGGATCCGTGCGCTGGCCCATGTTCGTGCTTCTCATTTTTGGGCTGTCGCAACTGCTTTGGTACTCGGTAAACGGCAAACTCTGGGTCGAGCTCGGCTACATGCTGGGGACTTTTGTCGCGGTGGCCCTGTTCGCGGGCGAACTGGTGGAAGCGCTCGGTCGGCTCCTGGCCCGCGTCAAGGGGACGGGCCGAGCCGGCGCGCAGATTGTTTGCGCACTTGCCATTGGCGCTGTGATCGTGGGGCGATGGTGGAGCCCGGCTGCGCTGGCGCTCACCTGGCGCGCGACGGAATTGATGACCTCAATCGAGATCGGGCGTTGGGCGGAAGCAGGAAACATTCCGCGCGATGCTCGAATAATCTGGGATGACTCGGCGTTCTTCGACCTTAACAAGTTTCCAAATGGCTATATGTACGGTCTACTCACATATAACGAGCTTTACGCCTACCGGCCTGACTACGTCATACTCTCATCCTCGGTGTTCGGGTCGCCGCATTTTGCCCAAATGCGCAAAACCCAACGGTTCACGATGCAGAACGAAGGACCGTTTTCGGTCAGGCTGTATCAAGATCTCCTCAACAGCGAGACCTCCGAGCCTATTGCGAAATCGGGTATCCAATACGTTCGGAGCTTCTCGGAAGGCGCTCGGGATTGTACGGAGCCGTCCCAACCAAAAATGTACGAGCCATGGTTTGGTGAGGCTGTGCCGCAGCGGCTTTACCGCAGTGTGATCGGGTTGCTCGGAGCCAATCCGATCGGTGTATGGTTCGCGGCAGGCATCTCCGCGCAGGCGCAGTACGCTAATCATGCGGGACGCATGATCGATTCAATTCGTGGGAAGATCTGCGCCAGCTATGGGCCGACGATTCATGTTTTTCGCGTCATTCCGCCCGGAACCGAACAGGGCTTTTCTCAACCCCTAGCCAGCTCATCCTGGGATGGTCTCAGTCCGCTGAATGCATTCGACGGTGACACGCAGAGCTACTGGATGCCTAGTCCGAATGGCGCTGACCCAGAACCGTGGGTTGGTTTTGATTTCGGGGGCGGCGTCACAAAGAGTCCAGTTCGAGTAAAAATCGAATGGCTCAAGTCGGACTTGGTCGCCCCTCAGGTCGAAATTGAATACGCCGATTGGGGACAGGAATGGCGTTCTGCCGGCCTTTTCCCGATTGACACCGCGAATTCGGCATCTTCGCTGACCAGCGAATTTACCCTGCCATCAGGAGCGGGTGATCATCGGCTGTGGCGCATTGTCTTCCACGAATTGACGAACCGACTGGTCGCCGTGCGCGAGATCCGCTTTCTGGATACAAAACCGGCAGATCCCTCCGAGGCTAGATGATGCGCGATCTCGTCATGAGCGTGACTTTCGTCTTCTGTCAGCTATGCTTCCTGGGGCTGTTAGTTAGCCCCTTGCTCCTCAGTGATATGCGCGGAATCGCGAGAAGGAGCGCCTGGTGGGGTATCTTGCCCGCGGTGCTCGCGACAATCCTTGTTATCACCGCTGCGGTCGATATCTTCAAGGCCGAGTATCAGGTGGATTACGCCAAGACTAATCCGCTGGAAGCGGAGGTCCTTGCAGGCAAGCAGGTTGTCATCAAGCTTTATCCTGAAACTTGCGTAGTGTTCAATTTGGGCTCGATCGCATGCGGCACCAACTATCACGGACGGTACGAACGTGAAAAAAACAGTTGGACGTTTTCCGGTCCGGACAGCAAGACAGGCGCGTTAGTCACGGCAACGACTGTGGGCGAGCCCATCCCGGGCCGCCTCAGTCTTTGGGGCATGCTTTCCAGGTTTGAAGCAGACGGCACAATCTTCTACCTTGGGCAGGGGATCGGTCATCTGCACCTTGCAAAAGGTGCATGATCCTCACCGCCAGGCCAACGCGCTTGCCACGGCCGCGCGCGTCAAAGCCTCACGACGGCTATGCAGTCACGCTCGCGGCCTTCAGCAGATCGGCGATCATGAACGCTGCGCGACCGTTTCCGTATTCGCTTATTTCTCCGCGAGCGGCGTAGTCCGGCCCCTTCCAGAGTTTGTTCCAGCCATGGGCAATCGTCTCGGTCCACTCTGTTTCGTCCCGTAGAGTGACGCAGGGCACCCGATGGAAATAGGCCTCCTTCTGAAGCCCTCCCGAATCCGTGTAAACGGCGGCGGCATGGTGCAGGAGTTTCGCCATATCAAGATATCCCACTGGATCGATCACCTGCAATCCGTCCAGTCGGATACCCATTCGAGATGCGGCCTGACCAGTGCGCGGGTGCAGCGGCAGAACGACCGGTCGCCGTTGCGCCTTCTCCTGCAAGAACTCGATGACTGAGCGTAATTGACCCGGCGTGTTGGTGTTCTCGGCACGGTGAACGGTTGCGAGCGCATAACCGTTCGGCTCAAGGCCGAGATTTGAAAGGAGATTCGAACTCTCCGCCGCCCTCTTGATCGCGAACAAGGTCGCGTCGTACATCACGTCACCAACATGATGGACGCCCTTTCTGATCCCCTCGGCAGCGAGATTGGCGACCGCCGTCGTCGTCGGACAGAATTGCAGTGTAGACAAATGGTCGGTGACAAGCCGATTGATTTCCTCAGGCATACGGCGATTGAACGAACGAAGCCCGGCCTCGACATGTGCGACAGGGATGTGCAGTTTTGACGCAGCCAGCGATCCCGCCAGCGTCGAATTCGTATCGCCATAGACGACGACCCAGTCCGGCTTTTCCTCGATCAAGATGGGCTCGACCGCCATCAGCATCCGCCCCGTCATATCACCATGGCCGCCGCTGTGGATATCGAGGTGGTGCTGCGGCTCCGGAATGCCCAGCTCTTCGAAGAAGACGGCCGACATATTCGAATCGAAATGCTGTCCGGTATGGACCATCACCTCGGAGAGACCTTCGGTCTCGCGGATGGCGCGGCTGACGGCGGCCGCCTTGATGAACTGAGGTCGGGCGCCGACGACAGTCAGAATCTTCAGCATCAGGAATACTTTCCGACATCGGGGACATACGCGAGGTGATTTCGCATGCATGAAGCGATGCGCACCTGGTTTTGTCGCGTCCAGTCGATGGTTCGCTTCAGTCCATCCTCGTGGGCGACGGTTGCGGTGAAACCGAGCTTTTCGCGCGCTTTGGCCGGATCGCCGAAGCGCTGCCCCGACCGGTCCCAGTCGCGCGCCGGCTTCAACGCGATCGGCGTCTTGTTACCGACAATGGAATTCACGCGCGTTGCAAGTTCCAGCACCGTCGTTTCGACGCCGGAGGCCAGGTTGTAGATCTCTCCGGTCTCGCCTGATAGCGCACACGCCATCAATCCCTTCGCCATGTCCTCGACATAGATGAAGTCGCGAGATGCGATGCCGCCGTTTTCGACGGGCAACGCCTCGCCGTGTAGTGCCTTCCATATGAAGGTCGGAGTAACATTTCGCCACACTGTGTGGACAGTTCCACGCCAATGGCCGGCTCCGAGGATCTCCCCGGGACCGTAAACGTTCTGAAAGCGCGCCTTCACGAATGGCAATTTGTACCTGGCAAAGTAGTAGTTGCCGTACATCTCGCCGACCAGTTTCGAAATGGAATACGGGCTGTCGTGGAACAGCGAAACCGGAGCGTCCTCCTTGGTGGCGCTCGCTCCGTCGAATGTCTTCTCCGCAACGGCGCAGCCGGCGGCCGCGTATACCACCTTGCGTAGCGAGCGAATGTCCTTGAGTCTGTCGAACAGTTTGAGGCTGGTGAGAGTATTGTTGTCGTGATCGGCGATGGGATCGGCGATCGACGACTGATTGCCGTGATAGCAGGCGAGATGAAACGCATAGTCGAGGTTTTCCGGCAACGCCGCAAGCACGTCGTCGTCGGTGATGGACCGCGCGATGAATTCGATTCGCCCATCATCCGGCACATTGGAGACATCCGCCGAGAGCAGATTGTCGACCACGACAATACGCGCGGGCCCCTCCTCCAGCAGCTTTTTGACAAGGTTCGAGCCGACGAAGCCGGCTCCTCCGACCACGAGTATGGTCGATCCGTTGAAAGAGTTCATCTTTAACCTTTGGGTACAGCCAGGTGACTGTAAACGTCGGTCACACCGTGCGCGTCATACCAGGCTAGCAGTCGCCGGATCGTCTCATCGAACGGCACTTTCGCTTGCCAGCTGAGAACATTGTCCGTCCAGGTCGGATCTGGGACGACGGACGGGACGTCATCATCGCCAACAGGCACCACCTTGACGTCCGGGTCGGGCGGCAGGCCAAGGTGCGAGCGCACCGAGTCATAGAGCTCCCTGATCGAATGTCCCGTTCCGCTCGACACGTTGAAGATTCCGGTCGGAGCGCCATCCATCATCGCCAGGTCAACCGCCGCGATAAAATCGGACATATCCAGGAAATCGCGGTAAGCGTCCGTGCAGAAGCACGCCTGCCCTGCCTTCAGCCGCTTGTAGAACGTCGGAATTGGGCCGATCGCAAGGCGCGGCCCGGTCACGTTTGCGAGCCGCAGCGACACAAAAGGCAGTCCGCTCAATGCCAGGTATTGCTCGCCGGCGACCTTCGAAATGCCGTAGCTCGTGAACGGACGCAGCGGATGTTCGACCGGAATCGGCGTGCCCTCCGGCCGCCCATAACATAGGACGGTCTGGAAATTGACGATGCGGCGGACGCCAGCATTTCGTGCGGCCTCGATTACGTTGGCGGTCCCCTGCACGTTCGTCGCGATATCTTCGCCCCAATTGGCAGGGTCCTTGTAGGATGCCGCGGAATGAACGACGTGAGTGGGGCGAAAGCCTGCGAACGCACGCGCTACAAGGTCGCGGTCCGCAATCGACCCTTCGATCAGCGCCAGACCCGGGACGGCAGGCACGACCTCTCGCTTGCCGGTCGCAAAGTTGTCGATGACGAGAATCTCGTGACCGCGCGGCAACCAGTGCTCGATAAGGTTCGAGCCGAGACAGCCAGCTCCGCCGGTGATGATGATGCGCATCGAAAGCGTCCGATCAGGTGGTGCGAATTTCTGCACGCGCCTCCTTCAGGTGCGTGTATCCCCCCACGACGCCTTCCCTTTGCCAGCGTTCGACGGACAGGCGGGCGATCTCGTCAAGCGGCGTGAACTCGATCGCACCGAAGTCGTTGAACGTGCGCTCGGGATCGAGAAGAATGGAGGCTGCATCGTCCGGACCGAGCGGCTTCACCTCCGCCTCAGGATAGTCGTTGAGCTTCATCGCCCGAACTACAGCGTCGTACAACTCTTTAATTGCGACGTCCTGGCCCGACGAAAAATGGTACGTGCCTCGTCCGACTCCGTCGGCAGCCTTGACCACGACGCGGGCGAGATCGCCGGCGTAGCAGAAGTCGCGCCGCGCCGGCGTGACGAAGCATTTCTGCCCCTTGGCGAGGCGACCATAGAAAATCGGTAGCGGGCCAGACACGTTACGTGGACCGATTACATTGGCGAGGCGGAACGTTACCCATTCCACTCCGGAGAACTGCACGTAGTTCTCGCCGGCGGTCTTTGAGATCGCATAGCTCGAGTTCACCGGATTGATCGGATGATCGAGGGAGATCGGCGACTGCAGCGGCTTAGTGCCATAACAGAGTGCGGTCTGAAAATAGATCAGCCGCGACACGCCAAAGGTCCTGCAGGCCTTGGCGATATTGGCCGTGCCGACCGCATTGACCAGCGCATCGGTCCCCCAGTCATCCGGATCTTTATAGGAAGCCGCGGTATGGACCACGACCTCGGGACGAAAATCCGAGAACAGCCCGTCGATCACCTCCGCGTTTGCGATCGTGTCCTCGATCAGCGTCAGGTTATCGTGTTTGGTCAGGTTGTCGGCCCGGCCGGTCGCATAGTTGTCGATCGCAACCACCTTGTCGCCGCGCGACAAAAGCATGTCGATAACGGTTGATCCGACTTGTCCGGCTCCGCCGGTGACAAAGATTCTCATGTGACCATCCAGTGTCGAAACCTGTTGTGGGCTCTACCGTCTAGATTCGGTAATAGTCCCGGTACCACTTCACGAAGCGAGCGATTCCCTGATCGATCGGCGTTGCAGGACGAAAGCCGATGTCCTGCTCGAGATCCCTGACATCGGCGTAAGTTGCTTCGACGTCGCCCGGCTGCATCGGCAACATTTCCGTCACGGCCCTCCTGCCCAACTCCTTTTCGAGCAAGGAAACGACGTGAGTCAGATCCTCCGGATTATTGTTCCCAATGTTGTATATTTTCCAGGGCGCGCTGCTTCTCGCCGGATCAAGGTCGGCGTTATTCGATGCGTTGAGGCGGCCTTGTGGCGGTCGATCGATGAGACGGACAATCCCTTGGCTGACGTCGTCGACGTAAGTGAAATCCCTGCGCATCTTGCCGTGATTGAAGAGCTGGATTGGCTTACCGGCCATAATGCATCTGGCAAAAATAAACATCGCCATGTCAGGGCGGCCCCACGGACCGTAGACCGTAAAAAATCTCAGGCCTGTCGTAGGAAGGCGATAGAGGTGACTGTAGGCATGAGCCATCAGTTCATTTGCCCGTTTTGACGCAGCATAGAGGCTGATCGGATGATCTACAGCATCAGCGGTCGAGAACGGCAGCTTGGTATTGGCGCCATAAACTGACGATGAGGAGGCATAGACGAGATGCTCACATCCATTGTGTCGACATCCTTCCAAGACATTGACAAAGCCCTGCATATTCGCGTCGACATAGGCGTGCGGATCTTGGATTGAATATCGGACGCCAGCCTGCGCAGCCAAGTGGATCACCTTGGTGAAGCGATGCCGGGCAAACAACGCCTCCATCGCCTCCCGATCGGCAAGATCGAGCTTTTCGAAGCTGAACTTTCGATCCCCCTTGAGTAGAGCTAGACGAGCTTCTTTCAGCTTCGGGTCGTAATAGTGATTGACGCTATCGACGCCGACGACGCCGCAACCTTCCGAGAGAAGACGCTGACTGACATGGAAGCCAATAAAGCCGGCCGCTCCGGTGACAAGAACCGTGTTGCTCGCCATGCTCGAACTCAGAGTCGTAACAGTTCGATGCCGATGGGCTTCGAGCTGCGGTCGAGTTTCGACTTTACGTCAAAGACCAGGCCGCTGCCGCCGACCAGAAGCCGCTGGATCAGCGGCCATCCACCGCTGGCGTATTCCTCATGCGCCACCGCGAGGACCACCGCGTCAGCAGGTCGCAATTTATCGTACGGCAGGAGCCTCACTCCGTATTCTTCTTCGGCATCGACCACATCCGCGAGCGGATCATGCATCTGTACGGTCAGACCAAATGATTGCAATTCGCGCACGATGTCGATGACGCGCGAATTGCGCGTGTCGGGAACGTCCTCCTTGAATGTCAAACCGAGGATCGTGACAACGCCGCTTTGTGCCTTGCGCCGCAACACACCCCTGACGCATTCCCGCGCTACGCGTTGCCCCATGCCATCGTTGATGCGTCGGCCCGCAAGGATGACCTCCGGATGATAGCCTGCCTTCTCGGCGCGATAGGTCAGGTAGTAGGGGTCAACACCAATGCAATGGCCGCCGACGAGCCCTGGTTGGAATGGGAGGAAGTTCCACTTCGTGCGCGCCGCTGCCAGCACGTCTACGGTGTCGATGTTGAGAGCCTGAAAAATCAGCGATAATTCATTCATGAAGGCGATGTTTAAATCGCGCTGCGTGTTCTCAATGACCTTCGCCGCCTCTGCGACCTTGATGGAAGGCGCACGATGAATGCCTGCGGTGACGACAGATCCGTAAACCTCGGCCACGATATCGAGGGTGTGCGCATCCTGCGCCGAAACTACCTTGGCGATCGTTTCAAACCGATGCTGCTTGTCGCCCGGGTTGATGCGTTCAGGCGAATAGCCAACCGAATAATCTTCCCCTGCCTTGAGTCCCGAAGTCTTATTCAAAATCGGAATGCACTCTTCCTCAACGGCACCGGGATAGACCGTCGACTCGTAGACAACGATGTCGCCCTTTTTCAGCACCGCGCCAACTGACCGCGATGCAGAGATCATGGCGCTCAGGTCTGGTCGCCTTGCCTCGTCGATCGGCGTCGGTACCGTGACAATATAGAAGTCGGACCTCGCCATCGCCTCGGGATCGGACGAAAAGATGAGCGAGGGCCGGTGCAGATCACTCTGTTCAACCTCTCGCGTACGATCATTCCCGTCCTTGAGTTCGGCGACTCTCCTTTGGTCGATATCAAAGCCGACCACCGTCGCCCCCGATCGCGCGAACGACACAGCAACAGGCAAGCCGACATAGCCCAACCCAATTACAGCGATGTTGCGTCCGTGTTCCATTTTCAGTCCCGTTTTGGTTTGGCGCGGGCCCAACTTGTGAAAACTAATTCAAGAAGCGGCGGAGATAACATGGCAGCCGCCGTTGTCAAATATCGGCCGAGGCCCCGGATTACGCCAATTAAGACATCCTCCGGATTCGGTTGCCGGACCGGCCCATGCGGACCGAGCCATCGGGGTGCCATGCGGTCCGACATCTGAACCTTACTACTTCTGCTCCAGCCGTCCGAGGCCACGTCGGGAGCGACTTTGAAGAGCACTATCAAAACTCTGGAGCGAAGCGTCAGCCCACCGCCGGAGCCCCCGCAGGATCTACGATCGCACCATGGCCCTGAACTCGGCCGCACGATCATGGAAGCGTTGGTGCCATAACTCGAGGGATAGGAGCCCCCAAGTCTTGCGCGAGAACCGGGAAGCCGCTTGGAAGTTAGCGAGCACAACACCGCTGTTGAAGTAGTCTCGCGCACGCGCACGCTGTTGACCAAAGATATCCGTTATAAAGTCACGAAGCGATCCGTCGAACCATTCCTTGACGGGAACTGGAAACCCCATCTTGTCCCGTCGTTTCAGCAAATCAGCCGGCAAGACGTCACGATAAGCGGTTTTCATCAGTTGCTTCATTTGTCCGCCCTTGAATTTGACGTCGGCGGGCACCGTGGCCAGGAATTCGACAAGAGGATGATCGAGGAGAGGCACTCGGCTTTCAAGCCCGTGCGCCATACTCATCCGATCTTCGACCTGGAGCAACGCCGGCAAAAGGCATTTGAAGTCGAAATGAGTCATCTTGTCAAAATACGCCTCCTTTCTAACGTTCTCCTGATTGTTGAAGATCTCGCGGAATGCGTCGAAGACGCGATCTTTGTCCAGTGAGCTCCAGTCGATTTCGCCGACCATGTCGGTGGACCGGTCAATGAGCCTGAAATATCGCTTATCCAGATCTTCGAATAGCCCCTCGCGCCAGAACTCTTTGATCATGGGCTTGTATTCACGCAACAAGCCAAGGTTCGGCACAATGGACTCGATCGTAACGACGTAATTTCCTTGTTGGTACGTGCCGTCCATTGCAGCCTTGATGGATTGCTCGAAGTAGGCCACCAGGTATCGTGCATAACCGCCAAGCAACTCATCCCCGCCCTGTCCGCCAAGAACGACCTTCACATGCTTCGCCGCGAGCGCCGAGACCATAAACTGCGGGAATGAACCTGGGCCGGCAACCGGAAAATCAAGATGGTAGATGACATCGTTGATTGAGTTCTTGAAGTCTTCCGCATTGATATCGGCGATATGCAAGGTCATATCGGCAAGGTCTCCGACCTCCTGAGCATATCGACTCTCATCGTACCCAGGGAATTCCAAAAATCGGCCGTGGAACGCGAGGCGATTACGGTGATCATGACGCGAAGCCAGCAACGCGATGAGACTCGAATCGAGCCCTCCTGAGACATATCCCCCGATCGGAACATCTGCCCGCAAATGAATGTTCATCGAGTCAGCGATCAATTCCTTGAAACGCCCCTCGAAATAACTAGGACTGTGGTCGAAATCGACGACATATTGCACATCCCAGTAACGACGAACGCGAACATTTCCGTCCTGCACCGTGAGCGAATGTCCGGGCAGCAATGCATCGACTTGTTCAAAGAGCGTTTTGGCGCCAATCGTATACTGGAAGGTCAAGTACTCCGCGAGCGCGGTCGAATCGGTACGAATGTCGGGAAGCAGAGGCAGCAGAGCCTTCGCTTCCGATGCAAAGAATAATCTTCCGTTCTGCCTCGTGTAGTAGAGTGGCTTGATGCCGAAGCGGTCTCGCGCGATAAATAGTTTTTTCTTTTTCTCGTCCCAGATCGCGAACGCGAACATTCCTCGCAGGTGCGATACGCAGTCATCACCCCATCTATCGTAAGCGGCCAGGATTACTTCCGTATCTGAAGTCGAGCGGAACACCCATTGCGCCGACAGTTCCTTGCGCAGTTCGATATAATTGTAGATCTCGCCGTTATACGTGATAGCTGTGCCGTTCGGCGCAGTCATAGGCTGCTTACCACTCGTCGACAGATCAATGATCGCAAGCCGTCGATGAACGAAACCGACGCATCCGTCTTTCGATGACCATTCGCCGCTCCCGTCGGGACCACGATGGCTGATCAGCGAAGACATCGCACGCAGCACCGCATTTCTCTGAGGACAAGGCTCAGACGTCAGGGATACGAAACCTGCAATTCCACACATGTGGCTGCCGCATGCCTTTCAGTTTTCGAGGAACCCACTCAGACGCCCGCACGAGGCCGGGTCATTGGTACCGGCCGCGTTGAAGACGCTTCTCCACGCACGAAATGATGCAGGCGAGAAGTCATTCCGGTGCACGAGCACTGGCTTCGACACCATTGCCGCCGTATTCCGCCCTGATTTGAACAAGGCCGCAAGCTTGTAAATCTTGCGCGATTTGATCGGTCGACCTCTTATGTTTGTACCGGTCAGTGAGCGCATCGTGAGTGTCAAGAACTGCCCACGCGTAAAGCAAATCGGGACCTAATTCTCCGTACTGATCGTGATAGTCCAACACTGGCGAGGCGCGAAGCAACATACGTCGAAGGCTGCTCCCAAACGGCGAATTACGGCGCGCCCAAGCGAGCTTGTGCAGAGGCCAGATGGCGGCAACCATGGCTCTGATGAAAGCCATGGAGAACCTGGTCTTTTGCTTGATGAGCAAGCTTCGTAGGCGCTGTCGGATCTTCGTCATGTCTTCGTGACCATAGCGATAATGGTCAATCACCAGTAGCCCTCCTGGTGCAACGTAGCGGGCAAGGGCTTCAATGGTTTCTTCGGGATTGGGCGTGTGCTGGATCACACCAAGACAGATCACTACATCGAAGGAACGAGGCGCAACCGGGAGTGCACGGATGTCGGCTTGGCAGACGAAATACCCAGTGTGCGCGCTGCAATTTTCCAGGTTAGCTTCCACCGCGGTCGAGAGGTCGCAGGCAAAAACCTGCGCTCCTTCGGCCAACAACACCTCGGTAAACCGCCCGGCGCCGCAGCCGGCTTCCAGCACACGCTTGCCGCGAACAGCATCGAAGCCGCCGAGGCAACGCTCCAGCCGATCTCGACTGATTGACGTCCCCGTATACGAGTCGAGTTGGGTCTTACGGAATGTCTTCCATTGAAGCCCAAAAGCCGCCGCGTAGTTCTCTGGGGGAACGAATCGAGGAATTCCTCCCACAACGGGATAGGAGAGTCCGCTACTCGCTTGTAGCGACGTTGTTTGGTCGGAGATTTCGTCAGAGATCGGCGACGGCTGCAAAGTTTCAGCCGTCTCCGGGCTGATGAGCGGGACGAACGACTTCATGCTGGCAGGTATCCACGGAAAGTAAGGTTTCGAATGAAAGAACGGGAGCGACCTCAGGCACTGACATCAGATCCGCAGCCAATAGCGGGCCACATCAACGAGCATCAGAGGACGATATCGGACATGTCTTTTGGGCTTAGACGCCAGTTCCCGATAGATCGCCTCGACGCGCCTTACATCGTTGGGAAAGTTTGCGACTCGGACCACAATATCCCGTCCCTTGGCGGCGATACGTCCACGTAGCTCCTCATCGTCAAGCAGTCGAAGAATGGCACGAGCAACTCCGTCGGGATCCACATCGGCAAACAGAACGCTATCGCCGTCTTTTACGATTTCTCCATAGCGATCGAGCCTGCCGATTACACTGGGAACCCCGCAGGCCATTGCTTCAAGTAGAGTTTGCGGCAAGCCGTCCGAGCGCGGAATGCCAACCGCAACTTCGGCAAGACAATAGAATATCGGCATTCGATCATACGGGATACGGCCAACAAAGCTGACATGTTCCTTGAGACCTAGCGTTTCAATCCGCTCCATGAGTTCCCTGCGATACTGCGGATCGGCTCCATATTCCGTAACGACAAGATGGGCCGTCGAAACTTTCTTGACCACCAAGGCCATGGCCTCAACGAGCACGTCAATGTTGTAAAAAGGCTGCAGTATCTTCGGACTTAGCACCACCCGAGCGCCATTCGGAATTTTTAATTCGGCCCGGAGCATTGACGCATCCAAGGGACGGAATTGTTGGGGATCAACCCCCCAGACCACGCGAGTCGCTTTGACGCCATAACCACCCAATTCATTGAGCTTGGTAATCAGGAAATCTGATTTCGCAGTTATACAATCTGCTACCGCAAAGAGCCTCTTGGTTAGCGCAATTCCGCGTGGCGTTGGAGCTCCTTGCTCTTCAAACAGCACGTCGCCGCCCATGACACTGACCACCAGCGGACGAAAACCTAAGGCTCCAGCCAGCCAGGCCCAAGTGCTGTATGCGTAGTGCACGTGGATGATGTCCGGGTTCGTCGTTTTGACGAGACGACGAAAATCAAGAAACATTCGCATCATATCTGAGAGACCACTCAAATCCCGTCGGGCTAACTTGCTGCCCCAACGCGCAAGGCGCGAGACCCATTCATCCTTTCCGGGACGCACTGAAGGCATGAGCTCGCTGATCTCGGTGAGCCCGGCCGAAGGCGTGCTAAGCAGATAAATCTCGTGCCCCAAGTCACCAAAGCAACGCACTCTGTTCACGACATGCGTGCTGGTAGCATAACCAATCGCCAATATCTTCAGTGGACGGCCCATAGTGATTGCAGTGATCGCCTTATTAGACCGCCGAGCCAATAGTGATGGCAGAAGCAGACCGATCCAGAACTTGCCGGTGCCAGAGCTCGAGCATGAGCAACACGAACAACCGATTACCTATGTCGTCGCCGCCTTTCATGTGTCGATCCACCATGCTCGAGACGACTTCCGGTCTAAAATAGCCTCTTCGCCGAACACTCGTCGGCGAGAGGAGATCGTGCACCATTTCCTTCAATCCTGTGCGCAGCCACTTGCCGAGCGGCAAATTGAAACCCGCCTTGGGCCGGTAGAGAATGTCAGCGGGCAGGCGAGACTCCATCGCTCTCTTCACAACCAATTTGCCCTCGCCGCCCTTTAGCTTTATGTCACCAGGCAAAGAGAATGCCCATTCGACTAGCTCATGATCCAGGAACGGTACGCGCGCTTCAACACCAGCTGCCATTGTAAGCCTGTCAACCTTTGTTAACATCTCGCTGATCAGCGAAGATTTCATGTCGGTGTACAGCTTGCGCGTCAGTTCCGGCTGGCCGACCGCGGACTCATAGTGTGAGGCCGTAACGTTGCGAGACCATTCATTCTTTAGGTTCGTCCAAATGTCGGGCTGAACAAGATTGGCGAGGTCGATGTCTCGAAGGCAAGCATAGCTGTCGATATAGCGTTCTGCTTCTTTCTCGCCCCTCGTCATCGCCCGCCACAACCGGAGTTCTGGGGCGAGGCGATGTCCGATCGCACCAACGTGCGAAAGCAGGCGGCGCAGCGGCTTTGCTCCGGCAGCAAGCAGCGGAGGAAAGTCCTGATGCCGCCAAGGATAGCCGGCAAAGACTTCATCTCCCCCATCGCCCGTCAGAACGACCTTGATTCCATCCTCTCGCGCCGCTTTGGCGAGAAAGTAGATACCGAGCGCTGACGAAACAGCAAAGGGTTCGTCACAATGCCAGGCCATCTCTGGAAGAAAATCACCCGCCTCGGCGCCGAGATCGATCTCCCGGTGTATCGTACCGTAGCGTTCAGCTACGAGCCGCGCATAAGGCCCTTCGTCAAAGACGTTGTCGCCTCTAAATACAATCGAGAACGTGCGCATCCCCGCACTGGCCTGAGGGCCCACCAGCGCCACGACCGCGCTCGAGTCGACACCACCACTCAGGAAAGCCCCAACTGGGACGTCTGCAACAAGGTGAGTTCGAACGGCATCACCAAACCGATCATCAAACTCTGCACAAGCGTCGGCCAGCGACAGCGATCGCGGTGCGGCCGGCAGCGGCACGTTCCAGTACTGGCGGTCTCGCACGTCACGACCGCTGACTAGAAGTATGTGACCGGCATCGAGCCTTCGAACTCCCTTCAGAATTGATTGCGGGTCCGGAATGCTGAGAAGATGAAGGAAATTTGTCAATGACGCCTGATCAACTTCACGCGGCATTCGGCGATCTGCCAGGAGAGACTTCAACTCCGAAGCGAATAGTATGTGCTCCCGACCGACATAATAGTAGAGCGGCTTGATCCCAACCCGATCGCGAGCGAGGAGCAGCGTTCCTTGTGCCGAATCCCAGATCGCAAGCGCAAACATTCCTCGTAGGTGCTTCACAAAATCCTGACCATAGCATCGATAGGCCTGGAGGATGACCTCGGTGTCGGACGAGGTTCGAAATGTAAAGCCCCTTCCCTGCAGTTCGCGCTTCAATTCCAGGAAGTTGTAGACTTCTCCGTTGTAGACGATGCAGACCTGGCCATCGTCGGAGATCATTGGCTGCTCGGCAGCCGCGGATAGATCGATAACCGAAAGACGGCGATGACCTAATCCAACCGAGCCACTCACCCACACGCCTTCTGCATCCGGGCCACGATGGGCGAGGGCTCTTGTCATCGCCACAACGAGTTCGCGATCAACCGGTTTTTGCCGATCGAAGTTCAGCGTTCCTGCGATTCCACACATCTCGAACTATTTGCTCGTCAACTACAGGACGCGTGACACAATGCCGGCCACGCGATGGTCATAGGTGTGTCCCGACATCGCCAAGCCGAAAGCGCGTTCCGCAACTTCGCTGCAGAACGCCTCGTCGCGGAGAGCGCGGATTGCTTCGTCTAGATTCGAGAGGTCAGACCGCACGGGAATGTAATGCTCGTTTGCCTTGAGTATCCCGTTATAGCTTCCTTCGATCAGAATCTGACAGGTTTTCGTGCCGATTGCCTCAAAGTGCCTTGACGAGATGCTCTTCCCTGAAACTCCACGCGGGACGCCGGCGAAGAATTTTTCAAACACGTCTTCAAAGCTGGCAGCCTGGTTTTGTTTCAAATTGTAGCTTCTGGCGCGATCGAGCAATGCTCCTTTTTCATTGAGATAGTATGTGCCGGATTCCGCCCCTATCAAAGTGCGGCACCGGTTGAGGAACGCAGCCCATTCCCCGCGCGGCATTCGCGAAGATCGACCGGCTCGTATATCACATCGAATGCCCCGTTCCCCGCCATGCCGTTCAAAATACTCTATCAAATCAGTCCGTTCGCGATCACCGACAAAGGGCCAATAGATGTCACCCACGAATCCTACGTCGATATCGCGCTGCGCGCCTTGAGGAAAATAGACGGAAGGGTTGAGAGCATGAGGCGCAGCAAGGATTCGTGTTCCGCCAAGCTCGCCGTAGAGGTATTCGGCGGCAGCCATCGGAAGTTGGCTGCAGAGAAAGTCGGCGTCGATGGCTCGGCAGAACTCAAGCTTTTGATCAAGGAGATCGTACTCGTTTCCGAGAAAAACGACGATCGGACAGGAGCGCTTGGCCAGGAAGGGAGCGATACGGCTGATCAAAGACATGTCATCGCCGGCCGCAACATGGGAAACTACGATCAAGTCGTAGGCTCTTACCCGGAGCATGCAAGCTCCGAGATGGATGAGGTTGTTCATGTCGCAGACTGTTGCGTCGAGCACGGGCGACCGACAGAATGCGTCCCTCCAATCGCGAACATACGATAACCGCTGGTTGAAATCTTGCAAATGAGCATAGAGCGTACGCGCAGTAGCGCTGCCGCGCAACAAACCCGGCGGCTGCGCACCATCCTTGAGGCCCAACACGCCACGCAGCAGCGTTGCCGAAGCCATTACTGTCGTCCCGATCCCATTTAGATCGAGAAAGAGAGTCCTTTTCTTTTTCATTTTTGATTTCTAGAGTCTTCGCTAATGAACGGCCGCTTTCGTCGTTTCAGAACACGACTCGTCAGCTATGCCGAGGTGCTGATGGAGGAGCGCTCTGAGGACGCGCTCTTCGCGCTCCCAACAGAGTTCACCACTGGCGAGGTCGAGATTTTTCCTTAAAGCGATGCGCTGCTCGGGGTTGTCGATTAGGACGCGGAGCGCCGCTTCGATCTGATCTGGATGCTGAGGATCGGCCAGAAGTCCCACTTGGTAACGATCTGCCAGGCGGCGCATTTCGGTGAGATCGGGATAGACCAGCGGCAACTTCGCTGCGATCGATTGGAAGAAGCGATTGGGCAGCGCGTTCTGATAATTGATCGACTTACCGTAGTAGAGCACGACGGACGCGTCCGCGGACTTGATAAAAGGCACTACCTCCTGCGGAAGCACCGGCGGAACTACGTGAACTCTTCCATCTATGCCGCGCGAGTTGATTGCCTCGTCAAGAGGTGGATAGCCCGCTCCAAGGAAGGCAAGATGAACCTTCCGCGGCAACTTCGACAAGGCGTCGAACATTTGCGCCATGGCCATCCCCGGTTTCCAGTTTCCGATAGAAACGACGAGAAACGCATCGGCTGGCAGGCCAATCGCTTCTCTGATTGTCCCGGCAGGCGCCCGATCAAGGCGAGGGTCGTGGGCGTTACGAAGGATTATCGGATCACGACCGAATCGTTTGCGCATCAGATCGGCAATACCATCGTTCACCGTCACTACATCATCAGCGAACCTGACGCAAAGTCGCTCCACGAATCTTTCGAACGGCAGAACCCAGTTCTTCCAGAACGATGAAAGACTGCCATCATCCTCGAGCTGGGAATAAAAATCATGCGCATCGTAGATCATCTTTGCCCGATACCTCAGACAGAGAATCCAGACGGCCGGAAACTGGTAAAATGCGTGAAGATAATAAATATCAGCTCGCGGGGTTACGGCCAGCACCGAAAAGACGTACCTGTTGAGATAGGTACCAAGATGCCGCACGAACAACGTGGGATGGTAGAATGCCCATGCCGGGAGCTGGTTTGCCGCGAGCCCAGCAACTCTTTTTAGAGTGCCAATAATCGCATCAATCACCCCCCGGAAAGCTATCTTAGTAAAGGCGACAATCGCCCCCGATTTGCGTGCGGAGACGATCGCAGAATTCAAACGATCCAGGCCGGGCACAAGAACACGCGCGATCGCTCGCATGCCTGGCAACGGCCGAAGGAAGCTGCCAAGGCGTGAGTCCCGCAGTTTCAATAGGGCAGCCCCCCGGTGAGGATTGGGCGCGCAATCGGGGCACGGCGCAGACGATGCCGTTTCATGTGCACTTTGCCGCACTTCGATTTGCCGCACTTCGACAGGGGAGGCTTTTGGAGTTTCTAAGCTCGATATTAGTTCGATTGGTACATCCGCACGCGCGAGCTGGCTCTTTTGTCCTTCAAGTACAATTGACCTGAAGCCCAGTCGATGGACTGAAACAACCTGCTTTAGCGTTCGGCTGTCGGCCGAAAGCGGCAACGGCGTTAAAGATACAACGACGGGTCTGCGGTCAGCGGCAGTCGTCATAGTCACTTTTCCAGATGGAGCATGGCCACAGCTAAGGCGTACTGCGGAGCCGATACTGGTGAACAAGTCAAACGTTAAATTGGCTGCGCCACAAATATAGATTGAGCCACCGCCAAGGGAGAAAATCGAAACGTTGCCCTTCTTCGATCCGATCGCGTGCCGCAAGCGCGGCTTCTCTATCGAGAAATTCTGCCATCTTGTCCGAGTTGATGGCGTCGAGAATAAGTGGCTTTAGCACACCCATTTGCCAGCGCATCTCCGGGGTTGCAAAGCCCATCTTCCGTGCCCTCATCCTGACAGGGTCAGGCAGCAGGCCCTGCATCGCGTCTCGCAAGATGCGCTTCGTGTAGCCGCCGCGAAACTTTATGTGGGCTGGAAGCGCAAATGCAAACTCCACCAATCGATGATCCAAAAACGGAACCCTCGATTCGACGGAAAAGGCCATCGAGTTTCGATCTTCATATCGCAACAGTGCGGGCAGGTTACTTTCGAAGAAAAACCGACGCAGGACCGAAGCCAACGGAGCTTTCTCGTCCCAAGTTGTTTCGTAAGAGCCCGCTCCGACCACAGATTTGCTCGCCAACTCACGTTCAAAATCATCCCGCATCCATGACTTGGATGCGGGAACCGCAGTACCGCCGCTTACTCCGGTCAGCAAAGCGAGAGCGCGGCTCAGCCTCGGCAGAGGCATTGCGGTGCGCCAAGGCGTTCCCTGCAAACGAGACCATCTCCAGCTCTCGGCAAGGGCGCTCAGACGCCGTCCCTGTGCCGCCAACTCGAGGAAGACGTGCGGGGCAGTGCTGGAATAACCGCCAAGCATCTCGTCCGAGCCCTGGCCGTCCAATACCACTTTGACCCCCGCATTCTGTACCAGTCGGAAAACGGACCATTGCGCGAAAATTGAGGTAGAACTGAAGGGCTCATCTTGATGCCAAACGAGGGCCTTCAGATCAGCCTCGATATCCGCGTCCTGAGGCACGGTGAAATGCGGCTGCATCCCGGCGGCCGTCATATTTTGCTTCGTAAACTCAAGCTCGTTGGCTTCAGGAATATCGAAGTGGCAACTGAACGCGTGCCTTTCGATGGAAAGCTGTTCGTGTTGAGAGACATCACGCATCAGGACAGCGATTGCTCCGCTATCCAGCCCGCCAGAAAGGCACGTTCCGACGGGGACGTCGGCGCGCAAATGGATCCGCACACTTTCGCGAAGCAAGTCTCGGAATCGAACAGCCGCGTCTTCAGGCGAAATGTCGGTAAGCTCATTTCCGGCAGGCATCCTGTAATAGGGTTGCTCCTCGTAACCGCCCTTATCCAACGGGACGACCAGCGTATTGCCCGGACGGACCTTGCATATTTCGGAAAAGAAAGTTTCTGTTCCGATGTCAGCCACCTCATGCCGGAGATAGTCATAGACGGCTCGCGCGTTGAGCGTTCGCGGAACCCAGGGAATCTCAAGCAGTTGCTTGATCTCCGAGCCGAACGCAAACCGATCGCCCGAGAAGAAGTAGTGTAGGGGCTTGATGCCGAAACGGTCGCGTGAAAGCACCAAACACCGTTGCCGAAGGTCCAAGATCGCCAACGCCCACATTCCGACAAATCGGGTGAACGCATCCGCCCCCCACTCCTGATATGAGCGGAGAATGACCTCCGTGTCGGAATTTGAACGAAAGACGATACCCTTGCTTTCTAGCTCGGTCCGCAACTCCAGATAGTTGTAGATTTCCCCATTGTAGGTGATCCAAAGCTTCGCGTCATCGGACGCCATCGGCTGGTGCCCAAGATCGGATAGATCGATAATGGCGAGCCTCCGGTGCGCCAGAAGGAGACTAGCCGTTTCTTCAATGGCAGATTGGCTATGGTCACGAACTACCCGACCACTACCCGCTCGTGTATCGAACCAGACAACCCCCTCGCCATCAGGTCCGCGGTGAGAAACCACGGAAAGGCCATGCAGCAACTTCTGCCGTGGCAGTCTTAGACCTCGTCGGTCAAGGACACCGAATACGCCACACATCAGCTACCGCCCTCTTCCAATGTGAACCTCCCGCCATATCGGCGAGTTCTGATTTCCGACACCTGCTCGACGGCTTGTGGAACGCAGCTTCGCGATCGAACCGACTGACGTACCCCGTCGAAGAGCCATGACTTCTTCGGCGATTTGATCGATCCACTAGACGCGGAAACCAGGCTCGGATCTCCACTCTCGTTTGATATGCGTTAGCCCGAAGGCACTCCTCGTCGGCAGAGCGCATTGTCAACTACGTCAAACAGGTTGAACGAACTACGCCTTCAAGGCGCGCTCGCGACCGCCGGCCGTCGCGCAGAGATTGCCCAGTGCGTCTGACTGTCTTCGCGAACGCTCCAACCTGCCACCCATGCCGCAATCATGGCAGTCGACCAAGAAAGCACCCGTTTTATGGGCTTGATCTTCCGGCATAGAACCCACAACTTGTCTGAGAAGTACAACTCGGGAACTCGCACCGGCCAGTTCATCAGTTCATAGGCCAGCAGTTGCCGTCTCGAGAAAATTGGCGAAACATTTACGCTCTCGAACCCAATCTGCTCCAACTTCGTCCGCCAATCATTCGCTGATGCGTAGTGGAAGTGCATGCTGACCTTGTCTCGCAATCGCGCGCCATCTTCGACGCGCGAGGACCTGCCGAGATAGCCCCAAATCGCTGCATCCAGTGTGCTCAAGCGAAACTCGGGCGACGGCGTCGTGAAGACAAGCGCGCCTCCCGGTTTGAGCAAACGAAGCATTTCGCGAAACACATCGTCGAGTTCTCGAATATGCTCCAACACGCAAATGCTGACGGCGCAATCGAACGAGGCTGTCGGCAGCGGTATTTCAGCAGCGGTCGCTCCCGAAAAGCCGGCATATCCGTTCGCTAGCGCATCGTTGGCATAACTGTCGACCGGATCGATCCCGTAAATTTCGGCTATGCCAACTGTGCGCTTCAGCAGTCCGCCGACAAATCCGTTGCCGCAGCCAATGTCGATGCAACGACCGAGCAAACAGCTCCGAAGGTTGACCAGCGCATCCAGTTCGATGCCTTTGTGGACGGCCATCTCCGGAACATGAAGATAGAGATCGCCCAGTTCGCGATGCCAGGGTGACGGACGAACTTTCACGAGCAACCGCACCACGACAGCGATGATTGTAATAACAATGCCGTTGAGCACGCCGGCCATAATGGCGAGAGGCTTCAATGGAAAGCGGTTCGAGCGGGCGATACGCCTCTGCAGCCGTTCATAGTCACCTCCTTGGTAATCTTCCAAGGCCAGCGGCACGAAGAATTTCTCGCTTGGATGTCTCATGCGCAAGAAGGCAGGAAAGGCTGTTTTAGCATGTCACTAAGGTATTGTTTCATCGGGTCATTTTGGCTGTGATCCAAGCGCGCCGCTCGGTGTATTCCAGCGCCGGCGCGTACACCCACCCAGTCAGATATTTGAGAAGCAACGGCTTGCCCTCAAACCTTGTTGAGGCGCCCTGCCCTCATCAAGCCGACATCGTAATCGCGGCGGACTTGACGCGCGCGCCCGAGGATCGCTCGATCTACTCGCTCCGAGGGAGGCAGCCTCTCTTTCGTCCACCAGTCAGGATGCGTGAGGAGGTGCAGACGCGGGTGTCCTTCAGAAATTACGGCTGACATGGGCTGGAACCGCCAATAGCCATTGGAATCTGAACAGTATCGGTATTCATTGCGCAGCTGACGTGAATAGGCGTTCCACAATCCGCTGATACGATCGGCATCAAAGTCGAGCAGATTCGACGTATCCGGGTTGTGCCAGCTGAGCGATCGGAGCGGCACATCGAATGCGATCTCGAACAGCTTGCGCTCTCGTTCGACACTTCTCTCCAAGAGACCGATGTCCCATTCTTTGACACCATACGCTGCTGAATCGAAGTGCAATCCGATCTCGTGTCCAAGTTCCGCAATGCGGTGGAGTAACCGGGTCACTGACGGCTCGAGCAGATTGTAGAAGCTGGAATGAGGATTGACGAAGTACGTGCTCACGACGCGCTCCTTCGCCTCGATCTCGGCTAGCGCGACCGCACGGTGCATGGAAAAATCAACGTCGTGCCGCCAAATGACGTGGCGATCGCCCGAAGCGTCGCCATAGAAGGCAAAGCGATAACCACCTGCCTTCAGCAATGAAAGCAGCCGGCGATATGCCTCTTCGGTAAAGTCGTCATCAACGGCGGCGGAGCCAACTGTAGGCGTGGCACGCTTGTCGATACGAAACATTCGATCGTGGATGCGAACGACGAGATTGTCGTACGCCCCTCCCTCCAGCGAGCGGTAGCGCCTCTGAAGTTCCGGTTCATCGATTAGCGGTGATATGTTGGAAAGCCGGATGAGATCGGCTCTGGTTGTTTTCACGCGTCCCCAAGCGATGCCGGGGAGCGAGGGCATTGGCTCCGCATGGAGCAAGCGAGGGGCCTGCTTTTCGATTAGCCGTATGCCGGCTTCATTCGCCGCCTTCAACAATGAAGCAGGCGTGGCATCGGGTGCGACTGGGAACGTCTCCACCGCAACGATAGACCCGGCGTCGACCTTTGCATCCATGACGTGCAATGTTGCACCATATACCTCGGCATCGCGGTAGATGGCGTGGTGGTGCGGGTCGCGACCTGGAAATTCCGGCGAAGCCGCGTGCAGGTTGTAGGCAGGTCTTCCAAGCCGACCGAGTATTTCGGAAGTAACGATCACGCTCGTTCCGAAGCTTAGAAGCAGCGTGTGCGGGCCAAGCTGAAGCCGGCCCAGTTCCTGCGAAGTCGATACCGCGCGCACATCAGCTACGCTCGAAAAAGCAGCTTTCAATCGCCCGAGTTCATCGCCAGTAAAGCCGGTAAGCAGAATAACGGTTTTCGTCATCATGACCTATCGGGGAAGGCCTCACTTAGCGGGCGACCATCGTGCATCAGATAGTCGATGACCGAAAGGCCGGGCAGAAATCGGTCTGGCGATCCGTAGCATTTCGGAACGTAGTGCTGATACACGACATCTATGCCTGCTCCCCGGATCAGGTCATCGTCCTGATAACCTTTTGCCCCCCCTCCCACCAGATAGGCGCATCCGTCCACAGCCTTCACCAGCGAGATTAGCCGTTCGGTTGCCTGCCCTTCGCTCGTAAGCTCGGATTGACGCACAAACCGAGCGCTCACACCGATGCGCTCCGCAATTGCACGGATGACCGACATGTTGAAGGCAGCAAGATTGCCTTCGGCCGACTCGATCAAAGACGAGAGAAAGTCCATTGCGTGTTCATATTGCGGTGCCTTTCGATAGTTCACCTGCAACGTACGAATCATCTTCTTGCGCCATGGCTGGCCATCGTCGATTTGGGCTGCCAGGATGGATTGCCCTCGAGCCAGCCGCTTGATCGGACAGGTAACCCACTGCGCATGGCCCTGGATCGGCAGCCGAACGCGGTTGATCCAGGAGCCCATTCCGCTGGATCCCGATCGCGGATAGTCGACGTCATCCAAGAAAACAAAGATCTCTGCCCGGCGAATCTTGTCAAAGTAGCCAAGCCAGGGGAAAAAATTGGGCTGATGGATCGCTACTAAATTCGCCAATTCTGATCATCCGCGGAAAGAAAATTGAAGCCGATTGCTGGGTTTGAACCTCTGCCTCGACATCGGCCCTTTCGGCTTTGCATAGGAAAGGCACCCTGCTTCAAAGCCTTGAATCAAAGAACAGCTTGAGCCTGCGGAACCACCATAGGCCGCCTACGAACAGAGCTATTGAGACCACTGCGAGATAGGCGATCATCCAAAATTCCGGCAGCTTGCCGTCGACGATAATGCCTCGATAGAGCTCGGCCAGAGCATAGAAGGGATTGCAGACAAGAAGCGGCCGGACGAACGCCGGGTAGGAGGTCAACAGATAGAAGATCGGCGACGCAAACAGGATAATTTGTAGCAGGTTTGGCAGAATCAACGCCGTATCACGCACAAAAACGTTGAGAGCCGCCAGAAACAGACCGATTCCAGACAAGAACACGAGTTGAACGATCATTGCGAAAGGCAGCAGGATCAAAGTCCATTTAGGAAGCTCACCACCGACGACCTGCAATCCGAGAACCACTACGATTGCCACGAGTAGTGGCACGATGCCCATCATGGCTCCGACAATCGGCAAGATCTCGGACTTGAATGCGACGTTCTTCACTACACCGCTGTTAGAAACGACGGAATTCGTGGCGCTCATGAGACCCTCGTTCACGGCAAGCCAGGGACCATAACCGCTGATCAACCAAATCAGGAAGGGGATGGGTCCCTCCTTTCCGGGCAGACGTCCCGGAAAGACAACGGTGAACACGAAACAGAAAGTTCCCATCAGCATGAGTGGCGAGAGCACAGCCCAGACAAGGCCAAGTTTGGATCCCAGAAAGCGATCTCCAAGATTCATCCGAAACAGACTCTTCAGCATGGCAAAGTCGCGCTGGTCAAAGCCCGCGAGGATCATTGATCGGCCTCCTGAAGAACCTGAACGTCGATTTCAGGCGAGACGTTGAGCATCGGTCGCCCGCCGATGGGCGGGTCGTGATCCACGACTTCGAACACACGCGACATACCGCAAGACACCCCCCGATCATCGACGAGCATGGCGTCAAGTCTGAACAGATTGGCCCCAAGGACCAGCGGGTCCATCCGGACGTTCACCTCGAATGCCTCGCGATCCCGAAGCCGGCCATCGTGCGCTGACAAGCGATCCCTCCAGATCTGTCGACCATCAACCCGGGTGCAGCGGAGCTCAATGTCTGCGCGTCCCTCGGGGCTCTTCAGCTGGCCGCGCAGGGTGATTTCAACCGGGACCAGGGCACGGGCGGAAGAACCGATCTGACCTCCGTCCTGCTTGATGTCGATTCCGACGATCGTCCCACAGTCTGGACGAGGATCGCCAAAATCTGCGTTCTGAAACTTCCGCGCCAGTTCCGCCTCGTCGGCTTTTTCTACCGCTTTTACATAGGCATCCGTGACTTCACCCGCAGGGCCATCCATTATCAGACTTCCGCCATCTAGCCAAAGGCATCGATCGCAGATGTCGACAATCGCACCCATGCTATGGCTTACGGCGATCACGATCTGTCCCTCGTTCGCCAGTTGCTTCATCCTGCGCGTCGCTTTGCGTGAGAAAGTTGCGTCTCCCACTGAAAGCGTCTCATCGATGACCAGAATGTCCGACTTCGTGAACGCCCCCATTGCGAACGCCAGCCGAGCCTTCATCCCGGAAGAATAGGTTCGAACCGGTCTGTCAATGAAATCGCCAAGTTCTGCAAATTCCACGATTTTGGGTGCCAACTCCTCGATGAAACTCCGTGAGTGACCATGCACCGCACCGTCCAGAAGGATGTTTTCCCGGCCCGTGGCCTCTTCTCGCAGGACCATGCCTATCGTGAGCATGGCGTGCACGTCCCCAACGACCTCAACTTTGCCGGCTGTCGGCTGGGTGATACCAGCCAGCAGTGACAGTAGAGTGGTTTTGCCGGCGCCGTTTCGTCCTATGATCCCGACCCGCTCACCGGGCCCGATGGAAAACGAGACGTTCCGAAGCGCATGAATCTCGCGCTGCGTTACCGAGGGCCGACCGGCCCGCAGCGCTTCGAACAGGCTCGTGTAGCCACCGTGCTGAGCCAGAACGAAGGATTTGGACACGTGCTCTGCGTTGACTGAGGCGCTCATGCCGCAGCAACGCTCCAGGTCGCATGGAAAAGTTGAGTACCGCTCTCCCCAAGCACTTCGAGCGCGATCCCATTGCCGGAGAGCCACCCAACGCTATCGAGGAGTAAGAATTGCCCCGAGGCCCCCGGATCGGGTGAACTCAGCTGAAGACTGATTTGATAAGTTAGCGGCTCGATCGGTAGGCTCGGTACCCGCGCTTCAACCCGCCGACGACCCGGCCTTGAACCAACCGAAACTGGCCGTTTCGTCACGATGACGGTCTCCCAACCGAAGCCAGGCTGCATCCGCTCGATAACAAAGCCAAAACAGACGTCGCAGGACTGAAATATCTCGATCTCGGCCGGGACGACGAGATCGTCACCTTGACGCGCAGAGATTAGTCCAGGCGGCGTCTTGATGAATGCAGCCAGATCACGGCGCATTTCGCCGACGGCACTGTCGCCATACAGATAGATTCTCGCCGCCCGTTCCGAAGCACCACTGAAGACGATGCGGCCCCGGTCGAGCACATGTGCCGTCTGGCAAAGCTTCAACACGGCACTCCAATCATGCGTGACGAGAATTCCGGAGGCTCCATGAGCTAGTCGGTCTTGAAGTCGACGCCAACACTTTGCCTGAAAATGCTGATCGCCGACCGAGAGGATTTCGTCGAGTAGATAAACTGAATACTGGCCCGCCGTCGCAGTCGAGAAGTAGAGCCGCGCAGCCATTCCGGCCGAATAGGTCTGAACGGGATCTTCGAAGCGCGCGCCGAGTTCGGAAAACTCGTGGATATCGAGGATCATGCGCTGTCGCTCGCGCTTGGCAAAGCCGTGGACGGTGAGCAACCGATCCGCATATTCGCGCCCCGTTGCCTGGGAATTGCCAACGATCCCGAGTTCATAGAGTCCCGACAGCGCGCCGTTAATCCTCACCGATCCACTATCGGCGGGATACACCCCGCCGATAACGCGAAGCAACGTCGATTTTCCAGCGCCGTTTCGGCCCAACACTCCGACGAACTGTCCCTTTGGCACATCGAAGCTCACATCGTGCAGCGCCTCGAAGCTCTCCATGTTGCCGGTCAATCCCAGCGCTACGCGCCAAAGCTTCCCTGCTTCGACAATGGCGAAGCGCTTGCTCACGCCGCGGCAACTTACCGCAACAATTCCGCCAGTTACCATCGCAGCAATCTTACCAATGAACGGCGAGCCGGATCGCGACTACTGCGCAATCTCGATCCCAGGCACGTGAAACCGTGGTTGGTCAGGAAGATTGATTCCACGATCCTCCCATCCGTTCGTAAAGAGGCCCCAGATATTGCAAGTCCTGCAGCACTCATAACGGTCCCACTCTCCGCGTAGATGCGCCTGGCGCATGTCACTCAAACGCTCCCAAGCTGCCATGAACGTGATCTCGCGGGCGTCGCCGATGTAGCCGACCTTGTGCCGTTCTTCGCTCGGCAAGTAGTCTGGGACGGCGGCCACGCAGGGAGCATACCGGCCGTCGTGCTGAAGCTTGAAGTGCATGAAAATCGATGTGCAAGGCACGCGCGAAGATTTTTGCGTAGCTTGCGGCACCGTAAACCCTCCTTCGGCAAGCTTTTCCTCAAGGCCCCAGGTCTCGCCGCCCCAATTGCCAACCTCGCGCCAATAGACCAAATTGACCCGCTTCTCCCAGTAGGCCTTGAACTGCTCATATGACTCCCGGAATTCCTCGAAACCCATGATATGCGTGGTAATGAGCATTTTCGAGTTGCGTGCGTTCCGCAAATCCACGATGCGATCGAGATTTTTCCAAACTCTGTCGAAGTGGTCCACCTGCATCAGTCGTTCGTAGGATTGGCGGTCCGGGGCATCAAAGCTGTATGAATAGTGGTCCAAACCTGCATCTATCAGGCCCACGACTACATCTTCACGCATCAGGGAACCGTTTGTCGCCATAGCGATCCTGAGCTTCGGACGGACTTCCTTGAGCAAGCGGACGGCTGAAAGCAAGTTCGGAGCGGCAAGGGTTTCGGAGTACGAGGAAATATTGATTTCCATCCCCTCTTCCGGCATTTCGCTTGCGACCTTGCGCAACAAATCCAAGTCGAGCCAGGACGCTCGCCTCGGCTTGTGGACCGATTGTGGACAAAAGCGGCAGGAATGGTTGCAAGGAGCGGCCCCAAGATTGATCGAGAACTTGCCCGGCAGGGCACCATTCGAATAGGTCGCTCGCAACGAGGCTTCGTGGCGCGCTCGCTCTTGCTCGGCAGCATTTTCTTCTGCCAGCGCCGCCGGTGTCGCGGCGCTCTGAGGCGCCGGTCCAAACAATCGCGACCTGATCACATTGAGCATACGATTACTGCGCATCGCTAGTCCTCTCGTGTTAACTGGCGCTCGTTCCGCGAAGCCGGAAGCCGACGTTCAAATCAGATCCCACTCGTCCACGGGCTTGTCCGGCCGCCACAGCCTGACGCAGACCTTCTGGCCGTCCACGAAAAAAAAAGCGGGGAAGCGATCCGGATCCGCTGCGCGAATTTCGTCAAACAGGCTTGCAAGCGGCTTTTCCGGGTCGATCTCAGAATGCGTTGGCGCGCGGTCCGGAAAACGGGCGCCTTGCTGCGGAGGCTGTGGAGCAGCGCAAGACAGCCCATCTCGTTCAAAGAGCCGCAGTGCGTCGATAACAACGTCCGGCTCGAACTCAAGCGTTTTGCGCGAAAGGCTCGCTGCGCTCTCGAAAGTCGATAGCTCGAATGCACGCTGCAGGACAATGGGTCCCGTGTCGACCCCCTCATCGACAACGTGCACAGTCACGCCGTTTTCCCGGTCGCCATTCGCGAGCAGCCAGTTCAGCGACCTCGCCCCGGGATATCTAGGCAGCAGAGTTCCATGGACATTTAGACAGACGCCGACATGCGCGAGAAAGGCCTTGGGCAGGATGAAACCAAAACCAACGGAAAGGCATTGGGCGTCTCGCAATTCCTCGGGAGGCTTCAAGAGATCCTCACGCCGCAGGATGTGAACCGGCAGACCGACAGCGTTGGCATAGCTCACGGTCGATGCGACCTTCGGCCACCGCTGCGGATCTGTTACATAGACTCCGGAGATATCAAAGCCTTCAGAAATCAGCCGCTTCAGCACTGCCGTCCGCGGCCCACTCGACAGGTAGGCCCAAGGTTTGCCCGTCATACGCCCTCTCGAACCTCCGTTAAGCCTGAGAATGGCACCACAAAAAAATATGGGTAACCGGCAGTCAGGGCCTCGGCAGTTTGGCTGAGAACACGTCTATTGCGCACGTATGAGTAGTAGGCGTACCGCTTCTCCGTCGCCCCCCACTTTCTCTTGAACCTGTAGACCCCCGTTTGGCTCGTCCAGGTTCCGCCCCAGTTCCAAATCCGTCGCCCTTCTGATTGCGCGTCCTGCATCGCGCGCAAGATGAGCGCCGCGGTCGGCTGGTATTCGCGGTTGCCGGGTGCGGTGACGGGCATGATGTATTCCGCGAAGTTTTTGAACAGGAACACAAGAAGAGCGGCGATCGGACTGCCGTCGCGCCTCGCAAGATAGATGCGGTAGTCGCGCCCCGCATTCATCACGGAAGGCAACGCCGTGAAAAACGCTTCCGGCTTCGCCCGCCCACCGATCTCGGCCATGTTGAGCCTGTGGCACGCCGCCAGGAATTCCAAAGCAGTGTTGTCGACCTCAACTGTAACCCGTTCGGCTTGTGCCTTGGCAAGATTTCGCCGCGCAGAGCCATCAATCGCGCCGTGAAGATCGACAGGTTCACCGCTTTCGTCGGCAAGAGGCGTCCACTGGCCAATGCGCTCGTCGACAAGCGTCGAATCTTCCCAGCGCGCTTGTGGTGCATCGTCAAACGGGTTGGAGATGATGGTGGCAGCAGCCACGTTGTCTTGTCTGATCTGATCGTGAAACCATCGCTGCAGTGCTGCGGCAGCACCGACATCGCCCGTCAGCAGGTCGCCGTGACTGCCGAAAAAGGGCAGTGAATTTGCCACCGATCCCAGCGGGCCATCTATGAACATGAGCGGCAATGCTCCGATGACTTCCCTTCCACGCCATGCCAACCCATATCGCGGTCGGCCCCCGGTGGACTGGAGCATGAGATCCCGATAAGGAACCGAATGATAAACGGTAGCAGCGGGAGAAAGCTCCAGGAACCGAGCATATGCCGCCGCGTCATCGGACGATTGCAACGACCGCACGTCCACGTCGTGGTTCTGCAGGGCGCTCAAGCCGCAGTTCCCTGCAGCCCGAGGAACGTTCGGCACCACTGCTCAAAACACAACAGCGACCATATCAATAGACGATGATTGAACTTGCCGGAAAGATGCTCGTTCACCGTCCTGACGATAAACTTCGGATTGATAAACTCCGTGCATGCCAGTTTGCCCGGTTCGAGCATGTCGCGGACAAACTGAGCATTCTCGCCGCGATACCAAGAGGCCTCAGGCGCCGAGAATCCTTGTTTCCTCCGTTGCATGACTTCTTCTGGCACGATCTGGGACATGGCTTGACGCAGACAGCTCTTGCCGCCCGAAAATGCCTCCTGCGCGAGGAGTTTCTTCTTTAACGCATCCTCGTCGATCTGGAGCATGTGCTCGAGATCCGAGAGCTTATGTCGAACCGGCAGCCGCATCGCGAAATCGACGAGCTTGTTGTCGAGAAAGGGAAAACGTTCTTCGAGCCCATTAGCCATCGAGAGCCGATCTCCCACGGTTAACAACCCTGTAAGAAAAGTCCGGCACTCGAAATACAGCGAAGCCGAGATTTGCTCCTCGGGGGTATCGAACCCGATGTTCCCCGTGTTCGCGAATACGCCAGAGAATACGTCGAACATCTCGTCTTCGTCGTTGGCGGCGGCCCCGAACATTTCACGTCGTTCCTCGCCCGTCGTCAGCCGCTGCCAGAACTGATAGTAGTTCTCCAGGAAGTGCTGTTTGTCTAACGACCGGAACACCCGATAATAGCGCCAGGGATAGCCGCCGAAGAGTTCGTCCCCGCCTGCGCCCGAAAGGCAGACTTTCACAAACTTGGAAGCCAGCCGAGCGATGTAAAAATTCGGGTAGCTCATCCCCAGGCGCAGGTCTTCGAGATGCCAGACCACGCGCGATAACGACCAATTGAGATCGCCGGAATTTATGACCTGTTCATAGTGCTCGGTCTTGAAGGAGTACGCCATGAGTTCTGCCGCACGACGCTCGTCAAAGCTTGCTTCAATGCCTTCGGTCTTCGACAATTCAAATCCGGCCGTAAATGTCTGCAAGCGCGGAATTCGATTGGCAGCAAGTGCGACGATCGAACCGGAGTCTATGCCGCCGGATAAATAGGCCCCGACTGGAACGTCGGAGACAAGTTGTCTCTCGACCGCCTCGCCCATCAAGCTTCTGAGCGCCGCTACACTTTCGGTCTCGTCCAAGTCGATGGTGTTTGAAAAATCATAGTCCCAATATCTCTCGATCCGCTCACCATGTTGGTCGACGGTCAAGATCGAAGCAGCTGGTACATGCTCGACCCCAGCGAACAGCGTGTGATCCCGAAACAAGTTCTGAAAGGTGAAATACTCGCGCAAAGCAGAAGAGTTGACCTTTACGCTGAAATCAGGATGACGGTAAAAGGCTTTGATTTCCGACGCAAACGCCAGCACGCCGGGCCTGCGCCAAACATAAAGTGGCTTCGTCCCAAATCGATCCCGAACGAGAAACAACCGCCTCGTTTGCCGATCCCAGGCCGCAAAAGCGGCCATGCCATTTAAACGTAGGGCAGTTTCTCGCACTCCGATTGTCGCGATCCCTGCGAGCAGGACCTCAGTATCGGACCGTGTGCGAAACTGCCAGCCTCGCTTTTCAAAATCAGCGCGAAGCTCGCGAAAATTGTAAATCTCCCCATTATAGGCGATTGTCCATCGACCATCAGGAGAACTCATAGGCTGACCTGCCAGGTCCCGGAGGTCAATGATCGCAAGGCGCCGGTGCCCAACGCCGAACGACTGGTCGAGGAAGAGTCCTGCCCCGTCCGGACCTCTATGCGCAATCGCGTCCCGCATCGCAGTGATAACGGCACCGTCCGCGCGACGGCCGTCTAGGTTAAAAAGCCCGGCGATACCACACATCGGAAATACCGCCGGGGTTAGTGCACAGGCCTGCGTGCGACCACGGTAATTCCTGCCTCTTCAACTTTAATGCGCTCGATGCGGAGGCCCGCGCCTTCGCACCATGCGCGCACCTGCTCCGGGGTCTGTCGATGCGAGTAGCGAGGCGCAAACCAGTCGAAGTTGATATGATTCATCTCCTCAGGGGTGAGCTTCTCGTCGTAAAACATCTTGCAGACATACCAATAGAACAGCCGCTGAATATCGATCTCACCTTTTGGAATTCCGAGCAGATCCACATTCTGAGGAACATCGACTCTGACGTTGAGGTCACCAAGGGCCTTTCCCAAGAGCGTGAGTGGGCGAATTGCCTCCCAGGCTTTCTCGGGAGGCATTTTGGTCAATGCGGAGCGAATATAGTCGTCGGTGAACTCTCGAACCGGGGCCTTTCGCGCGTAAACGTAGATGGCGTAGAGTCCACCAGGCCCAACTAGCGCGGCCGTTTTCTGGATCGCAGCCTGCGTCGACGGTGTGTGATGCAGCACCCCCTCCGAATATACGAGATCGAAGCTGTACTTTGGAAACGGCAGTTCCATCAGATCGCACTGGAGGAACAAGCTTTCGCCGGCCAGTCCTTGGATAGTTTCGCGGGCCAATTCAACTGCCGTCGAGATATCGGCGCCCACATAGGCCGTGCCACGCAGCTTCTCTCCGAACAACAAGCTGGCCGTAAAGCCGGATCCGCAGCCCGCATCTAACAAGAGTGGCACGCGATCTCTCTTGCCAAGCAGTTCGAGGAGATCTCCGTAGCGCTCGATCAACCACGTCTTGGTTTTCTGCCGAAGATGCTCAGATTGATAGCTCTCCGTCCGATCCCACTTGAACCCGAATGCTTCAGCCGTCTGGGCCTGGCCTGAATCCTCGATTTCGCCGCCGCGAAGAATGCCGTCACGCATGACCAGCCGCCGATGGCCCAAATCTAACGTTCCACCTTCAACAGGCAGGGGTCGCCCGAAAAGCTTTTGAATAACGTCAGCGTTCATTCAGCCTTCTCCAGCGCTTCCACCACCCGATCGACATCCGCGAAATCCATTTCGTTATGAAGCGGCAGGGCAATGGACTGTGCCTCCGCAGCCATGGCGCCTGGAAAGCGCTGCGGATCGACCCCGAACTCTCTTCTATACGCTTCTAGCGCCACTACCGCATGGGTTCCGGGACGCGCCCCGATCTTTTTCGCCTGGAGTATTTCCAAAGCGCGATTTCTGGACACGGGCGCACGCTGCGGATCGATCGTAGCGACATAGGCCTGAAGCGAGTGTCCCGCATGATCCGGCCGCTCCGGTGCGCTTATCCATTCAATCGACTGAAGACGGGCATCGTAATGATCTGCCAATTGACGTCTCTCTTCAATGAAGCGATCCAGCTTACGCAGTTGGACCTCCGCAATTGCAGCTTGAATATCCGTCATCCGGTAATTGAAGCCAAACACCTTGAAAGCGGGAAGCTCCCATGGACGAGCGCCACGATGTCGTATCTCCTCTGAAACGCTGGCGCCGTGGTTCCGATAAGTATCGATGAGCCCCGCGAGTTTATCGTCGTTCGTCGTGACCACGCCCCCTTCTCCACACGTCACGACTTTCCTCGGGTGCAACGAAAAGCACCCTATTTGTCCCAACGAGCCGGCAGGCTGGCCGCGAAAAGAAGCCCCGATCGCGCAAGCGGCATCCTCAACGATTGGCATGCCCTCAGGAAGGATTGCACGCAATTCATCCATGGGAGCTATCCGCCCGAACAGGTGCACGGCGATCAACGCCTTGGTACGCTCGGTTAGGGCCGCACGGACCGCATCTGGGTCTACGTTAAAGGTGCCGGGATCGATGTCCACAAAGACCGGCCTTGCTCCGCAGTGCACGACCACATTGGAAGTGGCTACCCAGGTGAACGCGGGAACCAGCACCTCGTCTCCCGGACCGATGCCGAGCACGACAAGCGCCAGGTGCAACGCGGACGTACAGGAAGTCACAGCGAATGCATGTTTGACGGAATGTCGGGAAGCAAACGCTCTTTCGAACTCAGCCACGAATGGCCCTTGGGTGAGCCACCCACTTTCCAGAACCTTCTTGACGGCTTCGATCTCTTCTGGACCGGTTGCCGGTCTCGCGATTGGAAGAAAGGCTTCCAAATCTTCCTTGTTTTGCTGGTTCTTCACCGGCTCCCCCTTTGGCCGCCGTTCACACGTAAGGATGTTCGTCGATATCGACAGCGAGGCCGGCCCGAGCCCTGTCAGTGACTCTCTCGAAACGAGCTGCGCAGACGTCATCGGAGTGCCATTTGAGCGCATATTCCCGTGATCGCCTTCCGATCTCGCGAAGCGAGTCGCGTTCCAAGACCAATCGGCGAAGTACGTCATAGATCGTCGATTCATCGGCTGGAATGGCCGGAACGGTAGCCATCGAATCCAGCGGCTCGGCGCGCCCGTCCTGCGCTGAATCAATCCGAGTCACAAGAGGCCGCCCCAACATCAGTGCCTCGCGTGCATTTGAGCCAAGGCGTCCATAGTAGAGCTGATCAACGACAATATCAGCCTGGGCCTGATAGAATCGCACTTCGGTTATCGGAATGTCCGTCGCATAGAATAGCTTTATAGGAATTCCCTCACGCTGAAGGCGCTCGACAGCTGCGACAACGACAGCAGACCCCTTCGAATCCCGCCCATCCGCTTGGCGTGTGCGCTTGTTCGCAAACGCATGATAAACGAGAATTTCATCCGGCCGCCGGTCAATCACGTATTCTCTTGGAACGGTTAGTTCAGGCGTCCAGATAGAAGGATCGAGCCCTGTCACTATCGGACGACGTACATAGCGGGGCCCGGTCCGCTCATCGACGGCATAGTCATTCTCCAGGCCGACCCAATCACACATCAGATCCAATTGTTCGGCCCAGCCGCCATTGAGTTCATCCGAGCAAAATGTAGGCTGATCCTCCAACACACATCGACTGCACATGCCGCCAGAAACGCGACGAATAGACGATTGACGCGCACCGTCCAGGCACCCGCTTGGTGTGTATCCAACGACGATCCCTCTGCGGCGCATCTCAAGAAAGTCCCAGGGAATGCTACTCTTTCCCCCGAAAGACCAATTCTCCTTGAAGCAACTCATCTGGAACTGGCCGTAGAGTTGGACCACCCCAAACCGCTCGACCACCGATCTAAAGAATTCGGCAGCTTTGCGACGGTTTTCTATCGGGTCGGGATCGTAGATGACCTCCTCCCGATTCCAATAGAATTTCCTGGACGGGCTGTCTAAAGGCTCGAAGGAAGCGGTACGCACCTCCCAACCCCGGCGACGTAAAGCGGCGGCAAGTACTTCGTAGTAGTAGTAACAGTTGTTCAGCAGAACAGCTGATCGCTTCTTTGGCTCGGCCCAGAGATAACTGGGCATGAATTCCTTCATTTCGAAGGGAAGCTCACCGGCTCCGAAAAAATCTATAAGCGGCTCGTTGGCGCGTATCGAACGGATCGCGGAAAACACGTTGGTCGCTTCGTCGCCTCCATTGTATTTTCTGTTGCATACAACACTCTCGAGCCAAGCGGCGGCGATATCGGGATGGCGCCGGCATGCTTGAAGCAGTTCAGGCAACTGAAAATGTTGCAATCCTGAGTCTTGCCTCACGACCGCAATAACCCGCTCGATCACCCCTTGCCGTATATTCGTCACCGCCTCCTGCACGGTGACCCCCGAGGTCAGATGCAATCTTGCACTTTCCTCATCGACGACATGGATTAGCAGTTCGTTGCGGCGCCGGGCGATCAGCAACGAATCGACGCGGCTGAGAGCACCAGGCACCAATCCGAGCTCACGTTCGGCCCGGGAGAGATGCAATCGCAGCATCGAGGCAACTAGCCGCTTGGATTTGGAGCGAAGCCACTGCGCCGACGCCACTAAACTATTCATCAGAGGTCGACCCGTCTGATAAAGCTTCATGGCCAAAGAGGTCGGCCATCTGCATGCTGACGAATTCACTAAATATCGTCGCTAAGTTGCCACGCGGTCCCGCAAACCATCGACACAGTCCATGTGACTACGCCTCCAATCGATGAGCCGCTTCAAACCGTCGTCTAGCTCGATCTGTGCCGAAAACCCGATCTCGTCAGCCGCGCGCTTCGGCGAGCCGATACGGTTGCGCACGAGGGTCGCCTGGCTACGGGGAGCATACTTGATCGGCTGGTTCGAGCCGGTCAAATTGAGAAGCTTCTCGGCGACCTCCCTGAGCGAGGTGCGCGTCCCTGTACCGACGTTGTAAAGGCGATCCGTGGCTTTCGCACGCATGGCACAAAGGTTAGCGCGAGCGCAATCTTCGACCGCCACAAAGTCAAATGCTTCGGATCCGTCGCCGTAAATGGTGGGTCCCTCGCCTCGATCAATGGCGTCCAGCATTTTCATGATGACGGCGATATATGCGCCACGATAATCCTGACGCGGGCCATACACATTCATGTAGCGAAGGCCGACGTAATCGAGCCCATACCGGAAGTGATAGGCTCGCGCCATCGCTTCGCCGCAGATCTTGGTGGCCCCATAGAAGTTCTTGTTGTTGAAGGGATGGTCCTCCGTCATTGGCTCCTCCACGGCATCGCCGTAAACCGAAGCAGAAGATGACCAGACCAGCCGAGTAACGCCATTGCGGACGCAACTGTCGAGCACATTGAACATACCGCGGACATTCACGTCGAACGCGGTGCGCGGATATTCGTGACATTGTAACAGCCACAGCGCGGCGAACTGAAAAACACCGTCCGCCCCCTTGAGCGCCGCATCAAGGATATCGACCTGCGTGATATCCCCGCCAGCCTCAAAAACTCTGACACGAGGATCGCGCAGTGCGCCCGCCAAATTCTCGCGCGTTCCGCGGACGAAATTGTCGTAAATTACAATTTCGCGCACGTCTTGCTGAAGCAACTGATCCACCACGTGGGAACCGATGAGGCCAGCGCCGCCGACCACCACAAAGCGCTTGCCGCGAATATCCACCGACCGTGCCTCCTCAGACGATAAGCGCGATCTGCGCCGGCGACAGCTCCCGATAGCGCTCGCCACTTCGCGGACATACCAAATCCGCGCCCAATCTTTCGCCGCTTCGGCTTACCCAGCCCATGCGCCGCGCCGGGTTTCCGACCATCAAGGCGAACCCCGGCACATCCTTCGTTACGACGGCGCCGGCACCGATGAAGCAGTATTGACCAAGCGAATGGCCGCACACAATGGTGGCGTTGGCGCCGATGCTGGCCCCACGCCCGACGGGCGTGCTGCGGAATTCATCCTTGCGCGAAACACTGGCCCGGGGATTGTTGACGTTGGTGAATACGCAGCTCGGACCGCAGAACACATCGCCTTCGAGCTCTACACCGTCATAGAGGGACACGTTGTTCTGGATCTTGCATCCGCTGCCGATTTTCACGCGGGGTCCGATCATGACGTTTTGTCCGATCGAACAATTTTCGCCGATGACGGTTCCGGCAAGCACGTGGCAGAAGTGCCAGATCTTCGTCCCCCGCCCGACGACGGCGCCGTCGTCCACATAGCTCGAGACGTGGATCAGCGCGCCCGGAAATCGCGGATCCTCTTTCATTTCGGTCATCTAAATGATCCCCTTCGTACAGAGGGATGCTGCCACTCATGCCCGGTCTTTAATGGCGCTTGGCGGAAGGTTGACACAATTTCGATCGAGGTCCTCACGTCTTCAAGACCAAAACCCCGCCCGGCCAAGGTCTCCTCGTAGCTGCGCGTGTGGAGGTCCGTGAAACCTTCTGAGAACTCGACCTCCTCGCCATCTACGGTGATCGACCGGAAGGTCGTCTTCTTGCCTTGAACCTCGGCCGGCAGATCGCTGCTGTCGACCGACAGAAACCAGCTGATATCAGCGCGCGCGCATTCGAGAAATCCGGCCGCGCGCTCGCGCTCGCGCAGGTGCGCCTCGTTGCGCGTGACCGAACCGAACACGTGACTCAGCATGTCGAAGAAGTGCACACCTATGTTTGTAGCTACTCCTCCCGATTTGGCATCTTCGCCTTTCCAGGACGTATAATACCAGCGACCGCGCGAGGTGATATAGGTGAGCTCGACCTTGTGGCGCTTGTTGCTGGTCCCAAATTTCTCTCGCAAGGCGACGATGGCGGGATGAAGTCGCAGTTGCAGGATCGTCGAAATGCGCCGGCCGGTGTCTTGCTCTATCTCAGCCAGTCCGTCGATATTCCAGGGATTGAGAACCAACGGCTTCTCGCAGATGGCATCGGCTCCTGACCGCAGAGCGAAACGGCAATGCGCATCGTGCAGATGATTGGGCGAGCAGATTGAAGCGTAATCGATTTTCTCGCCGCGACGTCGAAGCTTGTCGACATGGCGATCAAACCGTTCGAACTCGGTAAAAAAGTGGGCATTGGGGAAATAGCTGTCCAGGATACCAACCGAGTCATTTGGATCGTAAGCGACCTTCAGATCACCACCTACGGCATGTATCGCCCGCATGTGACGCGGCGCCACGTAACCGGCAGCTCCTATCAACGCAAATGAGTGCATCTGGACTCTCACTCCTCCCGACTGACTGCAATTGTCTCAAGCTACCGCACTCGGGGTGAAACGACTTCACACCCGAGCCAACAAACTTCGAACGACGCCTGCCGAGGGGCCGACAGAGTCATGCCGCGGCGATCAGATCCGCTCCGACGAACACGCGAACCTTGCGGCCTAGGAGGCTCAGAAGTAAGGCCACGCGGTGGTTATCGCTCACATCTTCCACAAGAGCGAGACTGTCGACAAATGCGCCCTCGACGATTCGCACCTTGTCGCCCGCAGAGAAAGCCGGTCGCTGTTCTAGCCGGATGAATCCGACCTTGTCTTCACGCGCCCTCAGCGCATCGATGATGCGGTCATCAACTTGCGCTGGCCGGTCTCCCACGCAAACAAGATGCGAGACGCCAAGCGTCGACTGAATGGAGCGCCAGCGCTGCGCCGCAAGATCGATTGCGACAAAGAGGTAGCGCGGGAACAGCGGGCGCGCCACGGTCTCGACCTTCCGGGCATGACTGCGACGCTTCAGGTAACGCGGAAGATAGACCGAAAATTCCTGGCGGCCGAGGTTCGCTGCAGCTTTCGCCTCTGCATTGACCTGCGTTTGGACAACGTACCAGCGGGAGTCGCGCTCAATCGTCATGATACCGCTCCCTGCTGTTGTCTCGGGCGCAAGCCGAGCAGATCGGGCGCTAGCACTCTCTCTGCTCCAAAACGACTAACCGCATCGTCGAACACGTTTCGCGCGGCAGTCAGGTGGGTCACGACGACGGCGTCAAACGGCTCGCCGACCGACGCATAAGAGGGCACCACCTGGACGCCGATGAAGCGGCCTGCCACGGCATCGACATCGACGATCGCGACGATTGAAACCGGCGTGTCGACCGCGCTCAGGATCGCGACTTCGCACAGGTCTGAGTGTCCAGCGAGCACGATCCGCCTGAGGCCGAGCGCCTGGGCGCGGTCCAGGATCCTCGCGTATTCCTCCTTCGCCTTGCGGAAAAGCAAAAAGGAATCCGAAAGGAACTGGACGGTCAGCCGCGATTTTTCGGAAAACCCCTGAGGCGTGAGGTAATAAGCATAGCGCCGCGCCGGCGCCTGGCCGACCTTGACAAGCCCCTTCTTGACGGCGCGCTTGAGGTAAGCATTGACGAGGCCGAGCGCGACCCCGAGTTCCGCGGCGATCCGCCGCTGTGATCTGGCGCCGTCTGCCTCGACGGAGTTAAGCAAACCGAGCACGAGCCGGTCGCTGTCCTTTTCGTCGGTCGGTAGAATGCTCACCATCTCTCGTCCCTGCCTGGGCAGCAACTAGCGCGTTCAAACGATGAACGTCAAGCAAAATCGTTCACGCAATGAACAATGCAAGTGATTGACTCAAAAGTACTTTTTTAAAATTTGAGCGCCGCCGGGATCACATTTCAACCCAGATCGCCTATTTTCCCAAGGTATCGCGCGGCCAGGGTCGAGTAGCTGTACCGCCGTGCGATCGAGACCCGGTCGCTCAGTGGACGCTTTGGATCGTTTAGTGCCGAGACCAGAGATGCCGCGAGCGCGGCTGGATCGTCGGGCGCGCATTGTGACGTCACCAGGTCTTCAAGTCCGGCCAGCGCCTTCACGTCGCAGGCAATGACGATGCGCGGCGCGAAGAGGCAATAATCGAACAGTTTGTTTGGGCTGATACCGTAGTGATAAAGCGCGTTCCCATGGAAGGACACGACGGCGCAATCGGATGCACTAAGCATGCCGTGGACGACCGAGCGCTCAACTTCATCGTGGAATTCCACATTTCCAAGACCCGCCGCCCTCTGCTTCAGTTCGGCTCGCGAGGTGCCTGAGCCAATCAGAATGAAATGGATTTTGGCATTCGCTTTTCCGAGCTCAGCGGCGGCATCGATGATCACCTCCATCGCGTTGGGAGGACCCATGCCGCCCGCATAGAGCACGACGCGCCTGCCCTCTCGCTGGATGCGGTTGATACAGTCGATCAGGGGATGGTCCAGGCAATCAAGCGCCAGCGCGCGTTGGATCTCACCGTCCGAAACGCCGTTGGGAATCCACGTAAATCTGCCGGCCGGCAATCCGCGAGTGCGCATGTGTGCTTCCGCACCAGCCAACAGGCAAATGACGCGGTCGGCCGAACGATAGGCGGAGCGCTCCTTCCAGCCGAGCACTTTCATCAGCGGGTGCCAGCGAGGGGTCATCCCGAGAGCCATGATGCTCTCCGGCCAGAGATCGCGGATTTCGAGCCAGAACTTGGCACCGAAACTCCGCGCCAGCCTATGAGCCGCCGAGACGAAGAACAGGTGCGGGCTCGATGCAATGACGATATCCGGCAAACCGAATTGCGCGGCGATCGCAGCCGAACTCGCCTTAAGCTGCGGCCCGAAGCTCAAGTTGTTCAAAAGACGACCGAGACTACCCTTGCCGTAGTGCGGCGTCTCGAGAAACCAGAAATCGACCCCTTCGATCCGTTGCGGACCCGGAGCCCGGGGTTGCCTGTGCAGATGATGGAAGCCGGCGCTCACCACCACCACGCGATGGCCCATCCTGCCCCAGGCGTCCGCAAGCCAGAACGGCCGCCAGTGACGGCCCAGCCCCGGCCCGCCCGCAAAAGGATGCAGCAGCCAGATGTTCATGCTGCCGGCCGGCGCAAAGAAATCTCCTGATAGAGCTTTTTGAGCTCCCCAGCGTCGTGCTGCCAATTATACTCCTTGGCGACCGCCGCTCGGCCCGCCAGCCCCAATTCGAGCGCCCGATTGGGCGCGTCGGCCAAAAAAGATAACCGTTCCACCAACCCTTTCTTGTCTTCCAACGAGACTGAAAATCCGCAACCCGCCGTTTCGACGATTTCCTTCGATCTCGGCAGGTCGCTAGTGATGACTGGAACTCCAGCAGCCATATACTCGAAGATCTTGGTCGGCATTGCGTAAAGATGATTTGGTTCGTTCTGGAAAAGGCAAAGCCCAATGAGGCTTTGATTGAGCAAAGCAGCGATTTCGGATCGGCCTAGCATTCCGCGGTAGATGACATTCGCCGACGATTCGTTTAACCAGTCCGTTTCGGGCGCGCCGATGCTCCCGGCGATAACGAGTGGCAGCCCTGCAGCCTCGCAGCCTTCGACCATCTCGACAAGTCCACGGTTGAAACTCGCGTGCCCGACATAGACCGCCTGTCTCGTGCGCGGGGTGGTGGCGGTCGGCTCAATGAATTCGTCCAGCCGTACGCTGTTTCGGACGAGCGTCACCGCGGCACCGAAGTCGCGAAACCGCTTCGCAATGGTTGGCGTCGCGGCGACGATCGCATCGAAACGGGGCGCTGTGTATCGCTCCACCAATTCCATGCCGAGCGCGACGGCTGGCTGCATCCATCGAGGGATCCACTTCTTCGAGTAAATATCCGCCGGTACATCCTCGTGAACGTCGTAGACCACCTTGCAACCCCGCGACCTCAGCCACAGCGCGAAAGGGATCAACTCCGGGTCGTGAAATTGCACAACCTCCGCCCCGGTCGCGCGCGCCAGCATCGTCGCGGCTCGCCCCATTACCCAGGGCCGTTTCCATCGTGCGACAGCCGGCAGTTCGACCGGTCTAAATTCGATAGAGCCTGGTTCTCTGGCGCACGGGGGCCGCGCCACGACGGTGACCTCGTGACCGGCTTCAGACAGGCTTCGCGCTTCTTTCTCAACAATTCGGATATCGTTGGCCGAATGGACACTCGATAGCATACAAATCTTCATGGGGCTTCAACCCGGAAGCGCTCGCCCCAAAGCGCTACACAGTACAGGCGCCAACGCATTCCAAGATCGAGCTGGTGGAATTTCCTCTTGACCGTATCCATGTCAACGTATCGAGCAAGCAGCGTACTAGCGACCACCTTGCGATACATCGCGGACGAGTGCCGGCCAAGCCATAGTTGATCGGGGGCAGCAAATCCAATCTTGTCCTTCCGCCAAGCGATGCTCGCCGGCAGTAGGTCCTGCATGGCAGCCCGGAGCGGCCACTTGGCCCACCCCTTGTTCAATTTAATGCGCGTGGGCAGGTTTAAGGCAAATTCCACAAAGCGATAGTCAAGGAACGGCAAGCGCGTTTCGACCCCAAATCGCATGGAATTCTTATCCTCGAAACGCAGCAGCATCGGTAGATTCGTTTCGTTGATCTCCAGCACCTGCATTTCCTGCGCGTCCCTGGTCTGCCGCGCAAAGCGACGGAGGGAGTCCGGCAGGTCCGGCTTCTTTAGGAAGGAATATCGCCAGCGATAGAAAGCCGCACGCAGTCGCGCCGAACTAGCTCCAAACAAATACATCAGCAATCGTCGCGGGGAAATCCCCGCTTCCGTGGCGTCAGCGAAGGCAGAAAAAAATCCGCCTACTCCGCCACGGCGAAAATGGTCGAGCAGCCAGGCGGCGTAATAGCGATGGTAGCCCAGCAGCGTTTCATCGCCGCCTTGACCGTCGAGGAGCACGATCACGCCATTTGACCGCGCAGTTTTCATCACCTCATATTGCATCATAATCGAAGGGCCGGCGAACGGCTCCTCCTGCACCTCCAGCAATATCTCCGCTGTCGACGCAAATTGTTCATAGCTCGGCCTAGTACGCAGCCAATTTAAATCTGATTTTGCTGCAATCTCGGCAGCATAGGCCTCCTCGTTGTTGGTCACCTGCTCGCTGATGGCTGTAATCGCAAAGAAGCGCTCGCTCGACGAGTAGCGCTTCGCCGCCAGCGTCGCGACGCTTGAACTGTCCAACCCGCCCGACAGGCACGTTCCGACGCGAACGTCTGATCGCAACCGCAAACGGGTGGCGTCATCAAGGAGCGCTCTGAGCAATCGCGCCTGATCGACCTCATCGGTTTCGAGCGAACGAGGAGCTAGAGAATAGTAGCGCTTGAGTTCGAACCGAGTTGTAGACACGTCGACGCGCATCCAGTGTCCCGGCGGCAGCTTTTCTACACCCTTGAAGAAAGTCCGATTGGTATGGTCAGTCAGTCCACAGACGAGAAAATCACTAACAAGATCATCATCGGCAACGGGGCGTTCGATCAAAGGAAGTAGCTGACGAATCTCCGAGCCGAACGCGAAGTGCGTCGCCGTATTGACATAGTAGAACGGCTTCACGCCGAAGCGGTCGCGGGCGCAGAATAGTGTGTTGTCGCGTTCGTCGTGAATCGCAAATGACCACATGCCGTTGAAGCGATCGAGGCACTTCTCGCCCCAGCGAATATAGGCCGCTAGCAAGACCTCGGTGTCCGAGGCGGTGTGAAAGACATGTCCGAGCGCTTGAAGCTCCGCGCGCAGCTCAAGATAATTGTAAATCTCACCGTTATACGTAATCCACACGGGCAGATCCCTGTCGCGCATTGGCTGCGCGCCGTCATCGCTCAGATCGATGATGGCCAGTCTCCGGTGTCCCAATCCGACGTTCTTGTTGATCCTCACCCCGCGCCCGTCCGGACCACGGTGGGCGACGAGATCGGTCAGCAGATCAATTTGATCAGCGTCAACGGGCCCGTTCCTGGTGATAAGACCGAATATGCCGCACACGGGCTAACCTGTCTTGCTTGAGATAAGCGCACGCAAAGCCGTCGTCCCGTCCTGAACTAAACCGTCAGTTCGAACGCTGGCACCAATAGCTTGTTCACGAGATGAACGTCAACCTCGGTTGCGTGCCGCCTAGCGCTTCCGCGAGCGGTCGACCTCGTTCGGATCGTGTAACGCAACCAGTAACATCTTGCCGGGACCTACTGGTCGGGCCCACACGTAAGCCGAAGGTTTCCGTTCGCCGCGTAGCATATCTTGCCGACTAGACAAAGTGAAAGTCGTTCTGGAACGCTGCCAGTTGCACCTTCGTGACGTGCTGGAGCGTGATCGCGTCGCCCGCCGCATCGACAATGTGGGCATTGCCAGATGCATCGTCGTGTGTTGCCGCTAGGAGTGACGCCATATCGGCAAACTGCGATTTGCTGAATTGAATAGTGTCCGCGCCGGGCGCGAAGTTGGCTAGAGTCACCTGTCCGAAATTCGGCGTAAACACAAATGACTCGTGCACGGCGAAGCTGGGCATCGGGCTTGCTGGTTGATCGGGGTGCGTTGCGGCGACGATCAAGGCTCCTCCATGACTGTCGTCGACGAAGTGGAAGCTATCTTGGGTATATTGCCCGTCGAACTGAAGGGTCACTGTTTTCGATCCGTCGCTCGCCAAAAGCACGCCGGAAGAACTCTCAAAACGCGAATAAAGCGATTGGAAATTCATGCCGAGCAGATCAATCTTGTCGGATCCGGCGAGCGTACCGTCGCCGCTGAAGTTCGACGGCGAGTGCAACGTGAGCATCACGCCACTAAAAGTGCCATTTCCGCCTGCCGCGTTCGCCGACGCCCCCCCCTCCAGGGCCTTGGATGCGGGTGGGCCGATCACTCCATCGCCGTTGAAGTCCTGGTGGAAAGTGGATTCAAACGACTCGAGTGTAGCGCTACTCCCACCAACGGTACCGTTGGTGAGATTGGAGGTCCAAGCTCCGTTCGCATCAGTGCCCCAGATGGTGAACAGTGCCGCGCCCGCTTCCTTCCAGGCGACGTCATAACCTCCGCCAACTTGAACCGCCCCGATCGGCGCCCAACTCCCGAACTCGCCGGCATATACCGGTGCGCCGTTGGATTGCAGCTCGGGGCCGGTCCCGCCCCCGACAGGATTCATGAAGTAGTTTGCGCCAACTTGCACCAGGCTCGTCGTTCCGTCAGTGTGGATGACCGTGGTGGGAATCCCGATTACGCCGTCGCCGTTGAGGTCCTGTTGGAAGGTGGATTCAAACGACTCGAGCGTTGTGCTACTCCCACCAACGGTACCGTTGCTGAGATTGGAGGTCCAAGCTCCGTTCGCATCGGTGCCCCAGATGGTGAACAGCGCCGCGTCCGCTTGCTTCCAGGCGACGTCATAACCTCCGCCAACTTGAACCGCCCCGATCGGCGCCCAACTCCCGAACTCCCCGGCATATACCGGTGCGCCGTTGGATTGCAGCTCGGGGCCGGTCCCGCCCCCGACCGGGTTTAGGAAGTAATTTGCGCCAACTTGCACCAGGCTCGTCGTTCCGTCAGTGTGGATGACCGTGGTGGGAAATCCGATTACGCCGTCGCCATTGAGGTCCTGTTGGAAGGTGGATTCAAACGACTCGAGCGTTGTGCTACTCCCACCAACGGTACCGTTGCTGAGATTGGAGGTCCAAGCTCCGTTCGCATCGGTGCCCCAGATGGTGAACAGTGCCGCGCCCGCTTGCTTCCAGGCGACGTCATAACCTCCGCCAACTTGAACCGCCCCGATCGGCGCCCAACTCCCGAACTCGCCGGCATATACCGGTGCGCCGTTGGATTGCAGCTCGGGGCCGGTCCCGCCCCCGGCCGGGTTTAGGAAATAATTTGCGCCAACTTGCACCAGGCTCGTCGTTCCGTCAGTGTGGATGACCGTGGTGGGAATCCCGATTACGCCGTCGCCGTTGAGGTCCTGTTGGAAGGTGGATTCAAACGACTCGAGCGTTGTGCTACTCCCACCAACGGTACCGTTGCTTAGATTGGAGGTCCAAGCTCCGTTCGCATCGGTGCCCCAGATGGTGAACAGCGCCGCGCCCGCTTGCTTCCAGGCGACGTCATAACCTCCGCCAACTTGAACCGCCCCGATCGGCGCCCAACTCCCGAACTCCCCGGCATACACCGGTGCGCCGTTGGATTGCAGCTCGGGGCCGGTCCCGCCCCCGACAGGATTCATGAAGTAGTTTGCGCCAACTTGCACCAGGCTGGTGGTGCCGATCGCCTCGATCACGACCGGCGTAAGCTGGTTGATGAGGGCGGCGCTCGAGAGCGTGCCGTCGGCAAACTGGAAAGACTCGAAGTTCGTGATGGTATCGGTACCGTCCGGCGAACCGGCCCGTTGATCAGCAATCGTGAAGGTCTGCGTGGTCGCGTTGTACGTCACCGCGTAATTCGCCAGATTGCCCGAATAGGCCGCCGTATCGGTGCCGGTACCGCCGTCGATGGTGTCGTTGCCACCGCCGCCAGTGATGGTGTCGTTGCCGGCGCCCCCCTTCAGAACGTTGGCGATGGCGTTGCCGATGATGGTGTCATTGCCGGAGCCGCCGGTGGCGTTGTCGATGTAGGAGCGCGCATCGCCGTTGTAGAGATAGGCGTTGTACACGTTGCCGGATGCGTAGTGGCCGTTGCCGAGATAGGCCAGCTGCGCGGTGGAGAACACCGACGAGGCGCCCGGATTGAGATTGATGGTCAGGTTCGTGGTGTAGTTCGAGAGGTCATAGGTATCGACGCCGTTCCCGTCCCAGACCGTCTCGTAGATGCGGTTGGCCGAACCGCCGACGCCGCCGCCCGGTGCGAGTTGTCCGGCGCCGTTGATGAACTCTTGCCCCGTTGTCGGGCTCCAGGTGTAGACCGTGTTGCCGCTCTGGGTGTTGTAGTTCGCGCCATACAGCGTCTGCAGTGCGAGGATATCGTTGGCCATATAGGTCTGCGGATATCCGTAGGCCTCGTTGGTGTAGCCGGTGAGCGGACCGCCGACATAACTGCGATAGCTCATGACGGTGTATTCGCTATCGTCATGCGCGCTTGGCACTGCCACATTGGCGACGCCGCCGGTCTCCTGGCTGTGCTTGAGGCCCAGCGCATGGCCGAGCTCGTGCAGCGCGGTCGTGAAATAGTAATTGCCGAGCTTCGCCTGCGTATAGTCGTACTGCGTGCCGAACCAGATGTCGCCGCCGGCCGCGTAATTACCGGGGTAATAGGCGTAGGACGTTGGATTGGCCGCCGGCGACTGCGCGACCATGATGTCGGCACTACCGGTGCCGTTATAGGTGATACTGGCGCCGGTGTAGCTCTTGATCAGCGCGATGGCGTAGTTGATCGCGGCCTGCATCTGGGTCGGCGCCGTGGCAAAGCCCGACGTCGTCGGTTCGCTGACGCCGGAGTAGGGATTGGCATAAGTGCTGGACGAGGTCGGGAAGCTATAGCTGATCGTGCCGGACCATTTGGTGCCCGCCAGCAGGCCATCTATGTCTGCGTTGTTCGTTGCACTAACGTTGACAGCAGTCGCCAAGAGAATCTCCGAACGCAGGCCCCGCTCGCTTCGGGGTGCAGACAGCTGATTCTAGCTAGAGAAATATACGTTTGGTTAAAATTGGGCAATGCGAGCCGCTCCTCTGCCGCAGCACCGTGGTAAGCATCAATCCGGTACTCATACGCACCGGTATGACGATGCCGGTTCCGACTGGCCGCGTGATTTGCTAGGGAACTTATGAAACTCCACCTGATCCCCGTAGGCCTGGTCGGCGCCATGATGGCGCTTTCGGGGCCGGACCACCTGCCCCTCGGAGGACTGCCCGTCATGGTCGGAAAAGCCAGTGCGAACGACGGCGGCCCAGCGCAGCGCGCGCCGTCGGTTCCCCCGGCCCGCGACCCTGGGGCCGCGGTCGCCGAGGAATTCGAGCTGGCTCGTCAGAAGGGGACGGCGGAGGCGTTCCAGCTGTTCATCGCGCGCCATGGCGATGACCCGCTGGCCGAGAAGGCGCGCGCTGAGCTGAAGCGGTTGTCGCGCTGATCAATACCAAGGTTTCCCTGAAGAGCTTTTCGTCTGCCGCCTGCTCGCCTCGCGCGACACAGGCAGACTCGACACTTTTTTGTTTCGTTCGCCGGTCTGCTATCTAATCCTCGAAAGTTCCCCCTAAAGGCTTTGAATGATGCGTGTGCTCGTTTTGAATGCCGACTATCCGCGCTTTCTCGCGTGGCTCTACAGACGACGACCGGGCCTTGAGAACGAGCCTTACGCGGCGCAGATGGCCGCACGAAACGCCAGCCTGTTCGGCGTTGCGGATTTCTACTCCCGCAATTTTGGCGGCCTTGGGCATGCCGCAAGGGACATCCACGTCAACAATCCATGGATGCGGGCAGCTTGGGCGCGCGAGCACGGCCTTGCCGTGACCACGCCACCGCCACCCGGCGCGGCTTCCGGGCGCAACGCAATTCCTGGCTGGCTGCAGCGCGCGGTGGCCCCTGCAAAGCCGATGTTAAGGCCGCTCGCGCGCAAAGTTGGGTTGAGCCCACGCCTCGACACGGAGGCGGAACAGATCCTGCTGGCGCAGATCGAGGACTTCAAGCCCGATCTCGTCCTCAATCAGGATCTGTATCACGTCGACACGCGCCTCGCGCGCCGGATCAAGCAGATCGGCCGCCCAATCCTGATTGGCCAAACCGGCATATCTCCGCCGCGTGGCGAGGACTGGTCGGTCTACGACCTCATGATCTCTCAGATGGCTTCCATCGTGGAATTCTTCCGCAGGCGCGGCGCGCGCGCTGAAGTCGTGCACCTCGCCTTCGAGCCTTCGATTCTGGAGGCGCTACCACCGCCATCGCCGCAAAAGTTTGAAGTCACCTTTGTCGGCGCAGTGACTGCGGATCACAAGAGCCGCGTCGCCCAGCTTGAGGCAGTGGCTCGCTACTACGATCTCAAACTGTTCGGAAGCGGCCTGCACACTCTCCCGGCTTCCTCACCGCTACATCGCTGTTATCAGGGTGAGGTTTGGGGGAGCGAGATGTATCAGGCGCTCCGCGCCTCTCGCATTACGCTCAATTCGCACATCGATCTCGCAGGCCAGGAGGCCGGCAATGCGCGTCTGTTTGAAGCGACAGGTGTCGGTGCATTCCTTCTCACCGACCTCAAGGACAATCTGCACACCCTGTTTTCACCTCAGCGCGAGGTCGCGGCATGGCGCGATACCAAGGACTGCCTTGCCATGATCGATCACTACCTCGCCGACGAGGCAATGTGCAGGTCCATTGCTCAGGCGGGCCAGGATCGGACGTTTGCGGCCCACACGTTTCGTCGGCGCGTCGAACAAATCCTTGGATTCATCGGCTAATCCTGGTCGAGAGACATATCGTGACTGGATCCGCCCTCGACAAATCGACTCCGGTAGCAGGACCAGGCCAAGATGAATTTTCGCCGAGAAGACGCTGTGCCGCCGACGCTGGACCTTGTTAAGACCGCCTCAGGTCCGGTAAAGCGGAATTGGCGAGATGCTCGCGACAACGTCTGGCTGAAGCCTTTGTCGTTAAGGCGCTGCTTGTAATCTCACTTCGGAAGGAAGCTGGTTATGCCCATAGAATTTATCGATTTGAAGGCGCAGCTGCGATCAATTCGGGGGGCAATTGACGAGCGCATGCAGAGAGTGCTCGATCACGGCCAGTTCATCATGGGCCCTGAAGTCGCCGAGATGGAGCAGCGGCTGGCGGCCTATACTGGCGCGAAGCATTGCATCAGCGTGGCTTCTGGCACCGAAGCGCTTCTAATTGCCCTGATGGCACTGGGTGTAGGCCCCGGCGACGAAGTCATCACCACGCCCTTTACATTTGTCGCGACGGCAGAGGTCATCGTTTTACTTGGAGCAACCCCAGTGCTCGTCGATGTCGAGCCGGACACCTGCAACGTCAACGCGGAGAAGATCGAAAGCGCGATCACCTCGCGCACAAAGGCGATCATGCCAGTGTCGCTCTACGGGGCGACCGCCGACATGGACGAAATCAATGCGATCGGTGAGAAACACGGAATTCCCGTGATCGAGGACGCTGCTCAAAGTTTCGGTGCCGAATATCGGTCACGCAAAAGCTGCAACGTATCCTCGATAGGTTGCACCAGCTTCTTCCCGAGCAAGCCACTTGGTTGCTTCGGAGATGGAGGCGCTATTTTTGTCTCCGACGACACGCTTGCGAAGGCCATGAGGGAGATACGAATCCATGGCCAGGAAAGGCGATACTATCACACCCGCGTCGGTGTGGGCGGTCGCATGGACACGCTGCAGTGTGCGGTGATTCTCGCGAAGCTCGATATCTTCGATTGGGAGATCGCGGAGCGGATCCGTATCGGACGAACTTACCGCGACATGGTCGCAGAGATCCCCGGTATTCAAGCTCCGGCCGTTCGTAACGATCGGACCTGCGTCTGGGCCCAGTTTACAGTGAAGACAGACAAACGCGATGCTGTCGTCGCTTCGCTGAAGGATGCTGGAGTGCCGACGGCAATTCACTATCCGATCCCCGTACATATGCAGCCGGCCTATCGATCGCTGTGCCGCGTCGTAGGCGGATTGGAGGTTTCAGAGCGCATTGCACAGCAGGTCGTCAGCCTCCCCATGCATCCTTATCTCGACGCCGAAACGATGCGTATGATTGCACAGGCGCTCACCAAGGCCGCACGATCATCGTGAGGCGCTTGAAGAAGCTTTGACTCTCCCCGTGCAACGGGCTGGCGGACTCGGTCCCTTGGCCTGTCGGCTTATCCTGACGACAGTCGCACCGACTGCCATCCTCGGTCGCCCTTGACGGTCCCGGCCAAAATGGCCAAAGTGCCGGAAACTGACGCTATGTCCCTCTAATTACAGCGATTTTTGTCGAGGCCTTGAGATGGAACACGTCGAACATGTTCGATTCGGCGATCAGCTCTATGCGATCATCGTGCGCGCCTCGTTTCGCGAGCCGGGTATCCATTTCTTTTCGACGCCGGAACTCTCGCAGCAGCTCGCCTTCATGAGCCATCCGAAGGGCAAGAGCATCGAGCCGCATCGCCACAACAAGGTGACGCGCGAGGTGCACTACACCCAGGAAGTCCTGCTGATCCAGAAGGGCAAGCTCCAGGTCGATTTCTACACGGTCGAGGAAAAATATCTCGAAAGCCGCGTGCTCGGTGCGGGCGACCTCATCCTGCTGTGCAGCGGCGCACACGGCTTCCACGTGCTCGAACCGCTCGAGATGTTCGAGGTCAAGCAAGGTCCCTATTCCGGCGAGAACGACAAGACCCGCTTCCCGGAAGCCGCGCCGTCCGAAATCCGGATCAAGGGCCCGAACCTGTGAGCGCGCCGTTCATTCCCGTCAACACGCCGCTGCTCGACGGCAACGAGGCCGACTATCTCGCCGAATGCATCCGCACCGGATGGATCTCCTCGGAGGGACCGTTCATCAAGCGTTTCGAGCAGGCGATGGCCGAGGCCACCGGACGGCGTCACGGCGTCGCCGTGACCAACGGCTCGGTCGCGCTCGACATCGCCGTTCATGCGCTCGGGCTCGAAGAAGGCTCCGAGGTCATCATCCCGACCTTCACCATCATCAGCTGCGCCGCCGCGATCGTGCGCGCCGGCCTCGTTCCAGTCGGGGTCGACTGCGATCCTGCGACCTGGAACATGACGGCCGAGGGCGTCGAGGCCGCGATCACGCCGCGCACGCGCGCGATCATGCTGGTGCACATCTACGGCCTGCCGGTCGATCTCGATCCGATCCTGGCGCTCGCGCGCAAGCACGATCTGAAGGTGATCGAGGACGCCGCCGAGATGCACGGCCAGACCTATCGCGGCGCGCCCTGCGGCGGCTTCGGCGACGTCTCGACCTTCAGCTTCTATCCCAACAAGCACGTTACGACCGGTGAAGGCGGCATGATCCTCACCGACGACGCCGCGCTCGCCGACCGGCTCCAAAGCCTGCGCAATCTCTGCTTCCAGCCGCAGCAGCGCTTCGTCCACGAGGAGCTCGGCTGGAACGCGCGCATGACCAATCTCCAGGCCGCGCTCGGCGTCGCCCAGGTCGAGCGCCTGCCGCGCACCGTCGAGCTCAAGCGCCGGATCGGCCGGCTCTATGACGAGCATCTCGGCGGCCTCAACCGCATCCGACGTCCCGTTGCCCGCACCTCCTATGCCGACAACATCTACTGGGTCTACGGCATCGTCCTGAACGACGACGTGCCGTTCGACGCCAAGGAGGCGATGCGCCGGCTCGGCGAGAAGGGCATCGGCACGCGGCCGTTCTTCTGGTGCATGCACGAGCAGCCGGTATTACGCCGGATGGGCCTGATGCTCGAGGAGCGTCATCCGAACGCGGAATACATCGCCCGGCGCGGTTTTTACCTGCCAAGCGGGCTTGCCTTGACCGCCGACGAGATCGCTCGCTCGGCGCAGGCGCTGACGGAGATCCTGGCGTGACGGTGTTCGCCGACTACGCGCCCTGGTACGATCTCCTCTACCGCGACAAAGACTACGCGGCGGAGACGGCGTTTGTCGAAGCGCGCCTGCGCGATTACGGCGTTTCCTCCGGCAAGCTGCTCGATCTCGGCTGCGGCACCGGTCTGCACGCACTCGCCTTCGCGCGCCAGGGGTGGAACGTTGCCGGCATCGATCTCAGCCACGAGATGATCGCGAGCGCGAAGGCGCGCGCCGAGCAGGCCGGGCTGTCGATCCCGTTCCGGCAAGGCGATGCCTGCAAGGCCGGCCCCGAACGCGACTTCGATGCCGTGGTGTCGCTGTTCCACGTTGCGAGCTATCAGACCAGCCGCGATGCACTGGCGGCGATGTTCCGCACCGCTTATGCCGCGCTGAAGCCGGGCGGCGTATTCTTCTTCGACTATTGGTATGGCGGCGCCGTGCTGGCGCAGGGCGTCGAGACCCGGGTCAAGGTGATCGAGCAGACGCCACTCCGCCTCACCCGCATCGCGCAATCCGACCATGACGAACGGGCCGCGACCGTCACCGTGAACTACACGCTGTTCTGCGAGGACACCAAGAGCGCCACGATCCGCCGGGTCGATGAAGCGCACCATATGCGCTACTGGTTTCCGTTCGAGATCGACGCGGCGCTTGCCGCGAGCGGCTTCCAGCCTGCCGCGCACGCCGCATGGCTGACGCAGGACGCGCCGAATTCGAAGATTTGGGCGGCCTATGCGGTGGCCAGAAAGAGCCCCACGCCGTGAGACCACTACGGCTCGCCGTCATGCTCGAACAGGCGCTCGAACTCGGCGGCGGCTTCCAGCAGCCGCTCAACGACCTGCTCTGGCTGCGCGAGTGGGCCGCGGAGTCCGGCAACGAGATCGTGGTCTACTCGCCCTACCCGAAGACGCTGGCGATCCTGAAGGAATTCGGCATCGAGGCGCGGCTGCGCAAGTTCGGCTTCTCCGACCACCTTTTCCTGTTCCTGAAATATTGCGGTCCCTTCGATCTCGTCCAGATCGCGCTGGAGCTCAAATCGCCGTTCGAGCGCGCGCTGATCCGCGACGGCATCGACGTCGTGCACTTCACCTCGACCTCGAAGCGGCATTTGCTGCTCTACGAGCTGCCCTTCATAATCACGATCTTCGACGGCTGCCACCGCGATGCGCCGGAGTTTCCGGAGGTCCGCACCTTCGGCGAATTCGAGCGCCGCGAGATCCTGTTCCGCCTCGCCAGCACCAAGGCCGTTGCAGTGATCGTCAATGCACCCGAGCTGATCGACGATCTCTGCCGGCGCTACGCCATGGAACGGGAGCGCGCGATCTGCATCCCGTTCTCGCCCTCGACCTATGTCAGCCGGTCCGCCCCCGATGCAGCGGCCGACGCGGCCGTGCTGGCGAAATACAAGCTCGAGCCGGGCTATCTGTTCTATCCGGCGCAGTTCTGGCCGCACAAGAACCACATCACGCTGCTCGCCGCGCTCGCTTTGCTGCGCGAGCAGGGCATCATCGAACGGCTCGTGCTGTGCGGCTCGAACCGGAGCGGCCGCGACAAGCTCGACAGGGCGATCCAGAGCTATGGATTGTCCGACCAGATTTCCATCATCGGCTTCGTCGAGTCCGCCGAGCTGGCCGCGCTGTACCGAAGCGCCGCCGCGCTGGTGATGCCGAGCTATTTCGGCCCGACCAATCTGCCGCCGCTGGAGGCCTGGGCGGTCGGCACGCCCGTGATCTATCCTCAAGCCTTCAAGGCGCAGGCCGGCGATGCCGCGATCCTGTTCGACTACGATGATCCGCGCTCGCTCGCGGATGCGATCGCCAAGCTTGGCAACGAGGGTACACGCGAGCGGCTGCGCGCCGCCGGCGAGCTCCGCCTCGCCCAGTTCACTGAGGAGACCGAGGTCGGACGCCGGCAATTCGCCCGGCACCTCGAGCGGTTGAAACACCGCCTGGCGCTGACGCCTCGCTAGAGCATAATCCGGAAAAATGCGTATCGGTGTTCCGAAAAGATCCTGCTCAAACAATAACCTAAAGCGCGATGATGAGATGATGGTTCATCTTCATGCCATCGCGCTTTAGGCCGGGACCAGCGCCCGCAGCCGCTCGCGCAAGGGCTTGCTCAGCAGCGGGCTTGCGAGCGCGCCAACCACGATCAGCCAGGCCGCGCATTTTGCGATGAAGTTTGCAAGCCCGCTCCCGGGCATGACCTCCCCGATCGCTGTCCCAATCAGCCAGCCGGACGCCACGACGGTGACTGCCATGAGCAGCAGGAACGCAATGTGCCTCAGCGGGCGGCGCAGGGTCTGTTGCATGATCACCAGTCCAAGCAGGCCGAACTGAATCAGGATGTCGCTCGCGACCACGGCGAAGGCCGCGCCCAGCGGTCCGAACCGCGGGATCAGGACGAAGGACAGAGCCAAGAAAACGACGAGCTGGAGCCCCTTGATCCGGATCAGGAGCTCGCCGCGATTGCTATGACTGGCGAAGACCAGTGCCAGCTGCGAGGGCGCGGCCGCGGCCGAGCCGAGCAGCAGCATCACCGCAAGCGGACCGTCATAGGGAATGCTGCCATGGGTCCACAGCACGAAGAAGTCGGGCCAGAGCGGCAGCATGCCCGCAACAACCAGGCAGGCGAGCCCGGTCACGAACGCCGATCCGTAGGCGTAGTGGCGGCGCAGCCGCTCCTTGTCGCCGATCGCGTGATCATGGCCGAGCTCGGCGCCGAACGGCAGGGCAAGCTGGAGACTAAGTCCGCGCACCAAGCTCGCGATCACGCGCGTCAGCCCCCATTGTGCGACCGCGACGCGGTCGGCGACGAGCGCCGAGACCAGCAGGAGCGGAGCGTTGACGAGCGCGAGCTCGGAGATGTTGGCGACCGCGAAGGGCAGCGCGCGGCCGAGCTGTCCCATGCTCCAGCGCCATGACGGAGCGACGAATGGCAGTCCTCGGGCGCGGCGCAGGAACGGAAACAGGCGCGGCGCATCGAAGGCCACGACGAAGATCGTGAACAGCAGCTGCATCGACACGCAGGCGATCGCCACCGCGAACAGGCTTCCGAACGCGAACAGCGCAACAAGCTGTGCGATCTGGCCGAGCAGCAGCGCGGCGTTCTGCAGCCAGATGATGCGGCCATATTGACCGCGCACACGATAGAGGCCAGCGGCAAGATTGGCGGGCAGGCTCAGAAGCGTGCCGAGCGTCATCACCAGCATCGCGGCATCGAAGGTCGGCGTTGCATGAAAGCCAAGCACCAACGAGGGCGGCGCGAGATAGATGGCTCCGCACAGCAGCAGACCAAGAGCGGCGACGAGGGCGAAATAAATCCGCAGCATGTCGCGATAGAGGCGCGCGGTGCGCCCGTCGCAGTCGACGCAGGACCTGAAGGCCAGAAACCGGTTGATCGCGCGGAGCTGCAGTCCCGCATCCGCCACGATGACGAGGCCGCCTGCGGCAAAGATCGCGAGCCACGCCGCGAGCAGGTCGCCGCTCCAGACGTGGAGGAAGGCCGGGATCAGCAGCAGCTGCTGCGTCAGCCCCAGCCCCATCTGGACCAGGTTCGCCGACCAGCCATGCATGAGCCGCCGGACGCGTCCGGAACCGCCGGTCCCACTGCGACCATCGGGCTTGCCGGGCGCGTCGGTCTGCGTGTCGGTCAAGCCGCATCCTTCCCGGCGATCAGCGCGTTGAAGCCGCCTCTTAAGGTGATTAGACCGCTTGTGCAATGCCTTGCAAACACACTCCCGCAGGGCCCCAGATCAGCAGCCCACTGCCGCGACCGCACCAGCACGTCGCTGCCGCCCCTCCGCGGCATTGCCCTCGGGCCTTGCATTTCGACAGGCGACGTCCGCGTTGGGTCGGGCTTGCCGCTCGGTCTTTCGGCACTATGGTGAGCTCACAATCTGTTCCTGGAGCCTTTCACGATGCCCTTTCCGCATGCCTCGGAAGCCCTGTCGCGCTTCACCGTGCTCGATCTGACCCGCGTCCGGTCCGGGCCAACCTGCGTGCGGCAGCTTGCGGATTGGGGCGCCAATGTCGTCAAGATCGACGCGCTGACCGAGGATGCCGGCGGCGAACAGCCGGGCGGACCGCGGCGCGGCTCGGACTTCCAGAATTTGCACCGCAACAAGCGGGCCATGACGCTGAACCTGAAGGACGAGCGCGGGCTCGCCGTGTTCAAGTGTCTCGCCGCCAAGGCCGACGTCGTGGTCGAGAACTTCCGGCCCGACGTGAAGAAGAAGCTCGGCATCGACTATGAGAGCCTCGCCGCGATCAACCCGCGCATCGTCTATGGCAGCATCTCCGGTTTCGGCCAGGACGGCCCCTACCACAAGCGGCCGGGCTTCGACCAGATCGCGCAAGGAATGGGCGGGCTGATGTCGATCACCGGCGCGCCGGGCGAAGGCCCGATGCGGGTCGGCATTCCCGTCGCCGACCTCACCGCGGGCCTGTTCTGCGCCATGGGCATCCTCACCGCGCTGCTCGAGCGCGAGGTCTCCGGCAAGGGCCAGTGGGTGCAGACCTCGCTGCTCCAGGCCCAGATCTTCATGCTCGACTTCCAGGCCGCGCGCTGGCTGATGGAGAAGGAGGTCGCCAAGCAGGCCGGCAACAATCATCCGACCAGCATCCCGACCGGCGTGTTCAAGACCTCCGACGGCTACATCAACATCGCCACCACGGGCGGCCGGATCTGGGAACGTTGCGCGCAGGCGATCGGCGCACCAGAGCTCTTTGGCCATCCCGACTATGCAACGGCCCCTGCCCGCTCCAAGAACCGCGATGCGCTCAACGCCGAGATCGAGAAGCGCACGGTGACGAAATCGACCGAGACCTGGGTTCGGGAGCTCAACGAGGCCGGGGTGCCCTGCGGGCCGATCTACGCGATCGACCAGATGTTCGAGGACGCGCAGGTCAAGCATCTCGGCATCGCGCAGGACGTGCCGAACGACGAGGACCGTCACATCCGCCTGGTCGGCCAGCCCGTGACGCTGTCGCGCACGCCGAGCAGGATGGTGGCGCGGCCGCCGGAATTCGGCGAGCAGACCGAAGAGGTGCTGAAGGAATTCGGATTCGGGGCGGACGAGATCGCAAAACTGCGGGACGCCAAGGTGGTGTGACGGCGCGGCCGTTCCTCGCCCGGTCCTGTCATCACGAGCGCCGGCACCGACGGCTTGCGCGATCGTCTACATCTTGCGCAAGCCGTCGAACCGCGTGTCGACATAATGGCCGGCGGCATCGACAACCCGGCAAAGCTCTCCGCCGTCATGATAGAGCAGAACGACTTTGGCTCCAGCCTCGAACTGTCCGGTCGGTGGTCCGCTCGGCAGACCGCGCGAGGCATAGAACGGCTGCGATCTCGCCACCTCGTGGGTGAACTGATTGGGCGGTGGCGAGATCAGGCAGTCCGACGGGATCAATGACGAATCGGGAAGCACGATCGCTTCCGGCCGCTTCATGCCCTCCATGATCCGGTTTCCCTAAGTTTTGCGGCCCGATAGCGCCTCGCTTGGCAGGCCTTTGGCTTGGCAGGCCCTAAAGCGCGATGAGATTGATGAATCATCATCACGCTTTAGGTGTTGTTTGAGCATGATCTTTTCGGAAAACCGCTTCGCACTTTGCGCTAACGCGGCCCTTCGGGTCCGGATCATGCTTTAGGCCTAAGCGCCCAAGCTTTCCTCGGGCAACGTGATCGGAATCCGCCGCAGCACGATACCTCTTGTCATGGCGGCACGCGCGGCGAGGAGCCCCGCCTCCGCCATGTGCAGATGATCCGGCAGATGGTACGGCTGGGCAACGTCCATATTCACCTCGTAGCCGAGATCCTGCAAGCTGGCGATCGTCACCCGGCTCATCGGATTGCCGCCTTCATTGACGAAGCCGGTCATCAGTTCCGCGCCGAACACCGTGTCGCGCCAATGCGAATCCCGCGTCCCTTCACCACCGGTATTTTCGACGGGAACGGGCAGCGTCGCTGAGCCGCGGAGCTTGCCATATTCGCGCATGGCGTTGGTACCGACGAATGTCGGATTGCTGGTGAGGGCCCCCTTCAACAATTTCTTGTTCGTCCAGATCGTTCCGATGCCGATCACGTGCCCCATCTCGTGCGTGATGACGTCGTTCAGCGTGCCATCGGCTTCCATCGCTGCGAGATCGGCCGTGTCGAACTGCATGTCGCCGGTTGCCGGCAGGAACGCAGCGGCGCCGGCATTCTTCGGACGCAAACGGTTCGGCCCCGCCTGGCCGAGAACGTTGCCGGGACCGTCGATGTCGGTGCCCTGCGCCGTGATGCGAAGATTGTTGATCCTTTCGCCACCCACCGTGACGTCGGGCAGATCGCCCACGATGGCGTGCGTCCACCGGTTCGCTGCGAGCTTGAAAGCCGCCTTCTGCTTGGTTGTGAGTCCACCCAGAAAATGGACCTCGATCGTGTAGCCTCCGCGGGCTTCGGCCGCGACCGCATGTGAAATCTCGGCGCCCTTGCGCGCACGATAACGTTCAATGCTCATGATATCCTCCGAAAAATCAGGTCGGAAAAATTCTATCTACGCTTGCATTGTGATCCTGATTAACGTCGCCGACAAGCGACAGAAGCGTCACGGGCTCTGACTGTTTCACGATCAAATAACGAAGCCCGACGTCACCGCCGGGCTTTTCGAGACGACATTGCCTGTCCACCCGCTCGATCGATGAGCGCGCTTCCAGAACAGCACATCACGCCGCGTCCCGCGATCGAACGTCGATCGCTCCAACTCGATTTACACTTGTCCGCCGATCGGGCCGGCCTGTTTTCCAAAGTCAGAAGAGGCTGAGGTTGCGGATGTTCACCGTCTTGCGCACGTCGGTTCCGGCGATCGGACGCGGGCGAGCAAGCGATCGATCACCGGCCAAAACAGCAGCACGATCGCCAGCGTCGTGATCGAACCGACCAGTCCGTTCGACCAGAACACCTTCAGATTTCCGCCGGAGCCGATCATCGACAGACGGAAGGCATCCTCGGCGCGGTTGCCGAGCACCAGCGCCAGCGTGAACGGCGCCAAGGGGACGCCGATCTTCTTGAAGACATAGCCGACGACGCCGAAGCCGAGCATCAGCCAGATGTCGAACATCGCGTTCTGGATCGCATAGGCGCCGATCGCGCAGGACACCACGATCATCGGCGCCACCGCCGCGAACGGCACGCGCAGGATCGAGGCGAAGATCGGCACCGTCGTCAGCACGAGCACGAGGCCGACGACATTGCCGAGATACATCGATGCGATCAGGCCCCAGACGAAATCCTTGTGCTCGACGAACAGCAGCGGGCCCGGATTGAGTCCCCACACCATGAGGCCGCCGAGCAGGATCGCGGCGGTGCCGGAGCCGGGAATGCCGAGCGCCAGCATCGGCAGCAGCGCCGAGGTGCCGGAGGCATGCGCCGCCGTCTCCGGCGCGAACACGCCCTCGATGCGGCCCTTGCCAAAGCTCTCGGGCTCCTTGGCGAAGCGTTTTGCCAGATTGTAGCCCATGAAGGACGCCGCGATCGCACCGCCCGGTGTGATGCCGAGCCAGCAGCCGATGAAGGAGGAGCGCAGCAGCGTCACCCAGTATTTGGGCAGATCCTTCCAGACGCCGAGCACCACGCGGAGCGAGATGCTCGCGGCGTGGCCGCGCAGCGCGAGCCGCTCCTCCATCGTCAGCAGGATCTCGCTGATGCCGAACAGGCCGATGACGGCGACGAGGAAATTGATGCCGCGGAGCAGCTCGGACGAGCCGAAGGTCATCCGCAGATTGCCCGACACCGTGTCCATGCCGATGCCGGCGAGCAGCAGGCCCAGCGCCATCGAGATGACAGTCTTGTGCTTGGCTTCACGGCCGAGGCCGACGAAGGAGCAGAAGGTCAACAGATATACCGCGAAGAACTCGGGCGGGCCGAACCTCAGCGCAAAGGACGAGATCATCGGCGCGAGGAAGGTGATCAAGAGCACCGCGACCAGCGAGCCGACGAAGGACGACGTGAACGCCGCGGTCAGCGCCTCCGCCGCCCTGCCCTGCTGCGCCATCGGATAGCCGTCGAAGGTGGTCGCGACCGACCAGGCCTCGCCGGGGATGTTGAACAGGATCGAGGTGATTGCGCCGCCGAACAGCGCGCCCCAGTAGATACAGGACAACATCACGATGGCCGAGGTCGGGTCCATCGTGAAAGTCAGCGGCAGCAGGATCGCAACGCCGTTGGGGCCGCCGAGGCCGGGCAGCACGCCGACGAAGATGCCGAGCACGAGCCCGACCATCATCAGCACGAGCGTCTTCCACGTCAGCAGGACGGCGAAGCCGTGAAGCAGGAGACCGAGAGCTTCCATCGCGGGTCCGTCCTAATGGCCGAAGGCCGCTTCGAGCGGCCCCTTCGGCATGATGACGTCGAAGGCGATGTCGAAGGTGACGAACATGATCGCCGTGAACAGGAAAGCGGTGAGCAGCGACTTCCACAGCGCGATCTTGCCGACGAGGCGCATGAAGCCCGCAATCAAGAGGAAGCTCGCGACATAGAGACCGAGGAACTGCGTCACCACGCAGAACAGCAGCGTCGGCACGAACACCGCCATGACGCGGCGGGCCTGCGCGCGCGTGACGAAGATCTCGGACGCCTTGCGATGGGCGATCAGCGCCACGACCAGGCCATAGAGGCTGCCGCCGCCGAGGATGACGGAGAGATAGAACGGAAAATAGCCTGGCTCGGGCCCGGTCGCGTCCCAGGACGCGCCGGTGCGCCAATTGTCGTAGCCGAGCGTTGCTGCGAGCGCGAGCAGCAGCAGGCAGACGCATATCTCGATCGCGCCGGAGGAAACGACGGAGGGGGAGTCGTCTTCAGGCGCGGTCGGATCGTCGACGACGATTTCAAGTTCGGTTTGAGACATGCTTTGTCAGGGACGGAGTGCGGCCAATTCCCCCTCTCCCCACTTGCGGGGAGAGGGTTGGGGTGAGGAGGAGTCTCCACGGGGACGGTGAGAGTTGAGCTCGTGGAGAGAGCCCCTCACCCCGACCCTCCCAGCGCGAGCGAAGCTCGTCGCGCCCCCGTAAGAACGGGGCGAGGGAGTACAGCATCTTACTTCGCGACGAAACCGGCTTCCGTCATCAACGACTTATTCTGGGCATCGTCCTCTTCGAGGAATTGCACCATGTCCTTGCCGGTGAGGAAGATCGGCTTCAACGCCTGCTTCTCCATATAATCCTTGTATTCGGCGGTCTGCGTCACCTTGTGGAACAGCTCGACATAGAATGCCTGCTGCTCCGGCGTGACCTTGCCGGGCAGGAACATCGCGCGCAGCATCAGATACTGCACGTCCACGCCCTCCTCCTTGCAGGTCGGGATGTCGGCCCAGGACTGCGTGTCCGTGACCTTGCTGGTGTAGGAGATGCGCTCCTTGTCGAACACGCAGAGCGGACGGACCTGGCCTGCGCGCCAGACCTCGAGATTTTCGCTGGGGTTGTTGACGTTGGACTCGGTGTGGTTGCCGACGAGCTGGGTCGCGGCCTCGCCGCCGGACTTGTAGGGCAGATAGGAGAATTTCGCGCCGGTCTTCTGCTCCAGGAACACGGTCAGCACGTGGTCCTCGCGCTTGGAGCCGGTGCCGCCCATCTTGAAGGGCGAGCTCGCGGCCTTCGCAGCCTCGATGAACTCCTTCACGGACTTGGGGCCTGCGCTGTTGTCCCACAACACGAACTGGTCGAGCGCGATCACCGAGACCGGGGTCAGCTCACGCCAGTTGAACGGGATCTTCGCCGACAGCGGCAGCATGTAGATCAGCGAATAGGCGATCAGCACCTTGTTCGGATCGCCCTCGCTCGACTTCATGTACATCAGCGCTTCCGCGCCCGAGGCGCCGCCCTTGAGCGAGACCACGATCGGCTGCTTCATCAGATTGTTCTTCTGGATCGCGGCCTGCATCATGCGCGCCATCTGATCGGAGGCGCCGCCCGCGCCCGCTGCCACCACGATCTCGATCGGTTTGGTCGGTTCCCAGCCCGCAAAGGCCGGCGTGCCGCAAATCGCGACCGCCAGCGTGATTGCGGCCTTCATTCCATGTCCCACGCGCGTCTTCCCCAAGTTATTTGCCTATGTTCTTGTTCGGATTGGCAATTCGCGAAGTATCGCGGATTGCATTGTGCGGGCGAATACCGGCCAGTTCAAGCCGGGCCGGCACCGCACCGCTTATGACTTTGGAATGAGATGGATTGCAAGCGCCTGAGCGCAATCGATCTTCTGCGCTTTGCTCCGGTCGCGACAGATGGCGTCTCGCTGCTGGCGAGATGGACTGCAATCGATCAAAGACCCCAGAAGGCCAATAGGCGCGATCGGCTGTCATCCAGGAACGCACCGTGCAGGCGGGGCGCTATTCGACGGGTGGACTTGCGGGTTCAACCTTCCGCTGCAGCAAGTACATCTCGCTGCGATCGCCCTGCCTGAACGTCACCTCGCGCGGCTGCACCGAGGTCAGCGACCAGCCACCCAGCGTGTCGCCCTGCCGCAGGCGCACGACCGACTGGTCGGTGCGGTTGACGAGGATCGCGATCGCATCCCCCTCGCCCACCACGGCCCCGACCAGGAGCAGCGGCGGTGGCGCCTCGGCCGGCTTGGGCGGCAGCGGTGCCTGCACCTCTTCGACCGGAGAGGCGGCAACCGCGCGCGGCGGCGGCCGGCGCGAGGCCGAGAAGACCGGACGCTCCTGGGTCGCCGTCAGCGCCGAGAACGGCACCGCCCACAGCGGATTGCCGCGGGGGACGGGTTTGCTGACAGGCTGCGCCGGCGCTGCGATCGGCCGCATCGCGCCGACATCGATGCCTTCAGCGGGGCTGCCGGCGGCATCGTCGGACAGGATATCCATGCGCGACGAGGTCGCGGCCGGGCTCTCGGCAATACCCTGCGCCGCGAGTGCGGCCGCCGCGCACAGCGCGGCCCATCGTGTCGGTCTCAGCCACCCGGACATGGAAAATTCCCTTGGAAGCTCGCGGCACGCTCGTCCCAGCAAACTAGTTCCGATGCGGCCCGCCATCAACCCGCATCGAACCGGAACCGGCGGCCCGGCCAACGCCCCTACTTGCCTGCCTGCCATTGGCCGGAGACACCCAGGATTACCCTGACGCGGCCGGTGCCGGCCTCGTTCAGCGCGGTGGTCTGCGGCACCTGAACGTCGAGCTGATCGACGTAGAGGAACGGCATGCCGGCTTCGAGATTGTAGAGCAGCTTCTGAAGCGCCGGCTGGTCCAGCTCGCAACTCACGACGAGACCGACGAAGCCGTCCTTCACTTGTGCGCCTGTGACGTCGACCTGCGAGGACTGCACCGAGCCGCCGACATTGCCGACGGCGGCCGCGACCCGCTGCAACAGATTGGCGCCCGCGACCGTCACCGTCGGGCCTTCCAGGAACGGCGTGCCTTGGTGCTCGGCCAACGCTGCCGCGGCATTCTTGGCGCCGCCCTTGCGGCCGCGCAGCTGGTCGAGCAGGTCGGAGGTCTGCGCCAGCGCCTGGCGGTGAGCGATGACGTCGGCGATCGACAGGCCTGCCATCAGCAGCAGCCCGCCGGTAACCGCCACATACAGCGTGACCGCGATCAGAGGCGAGCTTGCAAGCGCTCGCGTGACCGCATTTCCGCCGGCGACCTTGGCGCTGCTCATGGCACGTTCCTCGGCTCGATCTGCGCCTCGATGTGGAAACGCTCGCCGGGATCGGACGAGCTGCGCGTCGTCGGGGCGTAGAAGGTGGCTCGGGTGAAATGCTGGGACTGCTCGATCAGCGGGATCAGCGAGGGCGCATCGCGGGTGATGCCGCCGATCTGGAGCTTGTTGCCGGCCAGATGCAGCTCGGTGACATAGGTATGATCAGGCAATATCCGGCTGAGCGATTCCAGCACGATCACGCTCGCCGGCGTCTCGTATTTGCGGCGTTCCAGCTGTGCGAGCGGCGAACGCTCGCCGCCGTCGGCGCCGCGCAGCGCGGCGCGGCGCTGGGTGATCTGCCGTTCGAGCTCGCTTTCCTGCGCGCTGAGACTGTCGGCGAGATAACCTGCGGCGACCGATCCGATCACCGCGGCGACGGCGGCGAAAGCCAGCACCAGTTGCAGCGTCCGGCTCAACCGGGCCGGGTCGATGGCCCCGCGCGATCTCTGCTCGAATACCTTGATGATGCGTCCGCCCTCGGCCGCCTGCGTCGCGACCGCGATCGCGGCCGGATGGAAGGGTGCGACTGCCTCGACATAGCTCATCGCCAGCTTGCGCGGTGCCGCCGCGATTTCGGTGGTGATGCTCTCGCTGCCATGCGCCACCGGAGCGCTGCAGCCGAACACAGCATCGCCTGCGCTCCACGGCGTCAGCCGGTCGATCTGCGCCCGCACGATGCCTTCGAGGAAATCGGCCGCGCGCGCCGGCAGCTCCAGCGGACGGAAGAGGAAGCGCGCCGGCCGCAGCACGATCTCGACGCGGCTGCCGCGGACGATCTGCGCGAGGTTGGGACTTGCGAACTTGCCGTCCTCGAACGCGATCTCCTTCGAACCGTTCTCCGGCTTCGCCGTCTCCAGCGCGAACGCGCCGGTCTCGGTCTCGACCAGCCGCACCACGCGCGGCGACACCATCCGCTCGAGGCCGGCAACCGCCGTGGCGGCCACGGTGCCGGTCCAGGCATCGAGAATGGCGCGAAGGGAATCGAGCGAACTCATCTCACAGGGGCTTTCCGGCAGAGCCGTCATAGGCGTTGTGCCACGACAATACACGATAGGGCTCATCGCTGCCTTCGAGAAGCAGGATGACGATCTCGGCCGAGTTGCGCCGATGCGACGGCGCCTCGGCCACGACCGTCAGCCGGTATGCCCGCGAGCCGTCGGTCGTCGCATTGGCACTCCCGGCGAGGCTGACCAGGGAGCGCGGATCGACCTTGGGATCCGTGCGGTCGCGCAGCACCTGTTGCAGCGTCTCGGGCGTCATGCCCGGCAGCGCCGCCAGCACCTGGGGCGCTGCGTCGAGCAGATTCACCGTCCGCATGTTGCTGAACACGGTGACGAAAGGCAGCACACGCTCGATGACGGCCGCCGGAATGCCGCGCACGAGCCAGAGCTCGTCACTGTGCGGAAACGGTGCATGGCGCGGCAGATAGGGCGCACCCAGCGTGCGGTAGTAGGAATCCTCCGGACTGTCCTGGCCGGCCTCCGTCGAGGTGCGCCAGGCGAGGATCCGGTCGGCATAGACGGGCGCGTCGCTCGCGGAGACGCCGAGCGCCGTCATCAGGCCCGCCAGCATCGGCTTCGGCGCCATGTTGAGATCGACGCGCGCGGCCTCCGAGCGGAACGTCACGCTGACTCGGCCGGCGCCAACGCGGGCATTGAAGGTGCCGCTGGTCGGACGCACGGCTTCGTTCTGTGCCGAGAGCCGGTAGGCCGTGAGCTCGAGCCCGGCGTTGATCAGCGCATCGGTCTGTAACCGGTCGGCGTTGACGGCGACGGTGACGGCCGTGTTGGTGACATAGGTCAGATAGATCAGCGCGAGCGTCGCCAGCGCCGCCAGCATCCAGAGCACCGCGACGACGATGAAGCCGCGGGGATCGCGCAGCTCTGCGCAATTCTGCGCCGGGCGGCTCACAATTGCTGCTCCTCTTTCGGCGCCTGTTGCGGCGCGCCGCGCGCCGCGACGCAGGTCGCCGGATTCTTGGCCCGCGCGCATTCGGTGGGCGCCGTGATGTGCGGGATCACCGCGCCCGAGACCGCGAGCACCTGTCCGGTGGCGCTGTTGCGCACGGTGATGCGGATGCGATCGGGCAGCTGCGGCTGGCCGCGCCAGGTCGGCTGCCACTGGCCGTCCGGCCCGGCATAGGAGAAGCTCACGCGGAACGGCGCACGGATCAGCACGACCTGATCGACGAAGCGGATCTGCCCGTCGGTCGGCATCGGCTGGAACGGCGCGCGCTCGCGCACCAGTGCTAGCCCCTGCGAGTCCGCCTTCTCGATCAGGCGGATGAACTCGAGGCCCGGCCGCGTGCTTGGGCCGATCGCCGTGCGCAGGAAGGTCACCGACAATTCGGCGCCGTCGAACAGCGGCACCTTGGCATCACCGTTCACGGTGATCTGCTCGGCGACCGACAGGTCGGCGACAATGCGATCGAGCCCGGTTGCCAGACGCTCGGCGCGCTGCACACGGGCGATGCCGCGATTCCAGTTCGGCAGCCATTGTGCCGTCACCGTCGCCAGCGCCGCCAGGATGACGGTCATCAGCAGTGTCGCAAGCAACACTTCGAGCAGGGTGAAGCCCGCTTCATCCGCGAGCGTGCGGTGCAGGCGCTTCATTGTGTGGTCCTCGGCACCAGCTTCACCGTCGTGATCTGGATCGCGACCCCGTCGGCGCGCTGGAGGCGCAGATTGACGGCCATTGGCACGAAGCGGTTGGCGGCGGGATCGTCGCCCGGCACGTTCATCGGTGCGATATCGACGCGCCAGCGGCTGCCGGCCAGCTCGCCGCTCTGCCGGCCCGGCTTGAGCAAGGCCCGCGGCGGCAGATCCGCGAGCAGCCGCTCGGCGGTGCCGGCCAGCGCCAGACGCTGGTCGATCGAACGCGTGCCCTTCGCCGTCGTGGCGATGACCGAGCCGATGGTTCCGAGCACCGCCACGATGATCGCGAGCGCCACCAACGCCTCGATCAAGGTGAAGCCGGCGGCGCCGTCAGAGCAGTTTCTGCGGGACAATCTCGACGCCTCCGGTCAGCCAGTTGACGCGCACCTCATAGCCCATGCCGGGCCGCGCCAGCGCGATCGTGCCGCCGCACGACATGCCCGACGGAAAGAAATCGATCGACTGCCCGGCCGCCCGGTCGGCACAGCGCGAGGCCAGCGTCGCCGCCACGACCACGTCGCGGGGCAGGCGGATGATTTGCCCGGTGACGCCGGAACGGATCGCACGCGCCTCCGCATCCACCGTGGTCGTCACCCTGGTCTGCCGGCGCAGCGCCGCGTTGCGGTCGGCTTTCAGCAGGGCTGCGGTCTCGACCGCATAGCTCTCCAGCTTGGCGCGCGTCGTCGTGTGCGGGACAGCCGGCAGGATGATCGCCGCGAGCAAGCCGATGATGGCAAGCACGCACAGGATCTCGATCAGCGCGAAGCCGCGCGCGTCGACGAGACCCTCAGCGCGCGCCGCTGACAATGTCGGCCGCCGTTCCACTGCCGCCTTCCTGACCGTCCGATCCGAGCGAGATGATCTCGTAGGGCGAGCTCGCGCCCGGAGAGCGATAGACGTAGAGGTGACCCCAGGGATCGTTCGGCACCATGCCGCCGCGCAAATAGGGCCCGTTCCAGCCCGCCTGGTTGTTGCTACGGGTCAGCGCGGTGAGGCCCTCGTTCGACGTCGGATAGCGGCCGAGATCGAGGTAATAGAGATCGAGCGCACTGGAAAAGCTCTCGATCTGGATCTTCGCCGCCTTCGCCTTGGACTCGCTGAGATAGTTCAGCACCCGCGGGCCGACCAGCGCCATGATCATCCCGATGATGGTGATGACGACCAGCATCTCGACGAGCGTGAAGCCGGCCTCGCCTCGACCTGCGCGCCGCCGGCCGCGCTTTGACGATGGATGTTTGGTCACTTCACGTCTCTCCCTTACATGTTACTCGCGCTGCCTGGCCTAACCGACAATCTGGCTCACCGACATCAGCGCCGTCATCACCGAGGTGATCAGGCCGCCGACCACCAGCGAGATCGCGATGATCGCCGCCGGCCCCGCGATGCCGACCGCACGGTCGAGCGTTCGCTGCAACTTCGTTTCGTAGAATTCGGCGACGCGCCCCGAGAGCATCGGCAACTGCCCGGTCTCGTCGCCGAGCCGGAGCATGCGCACCGCCATCGCCGGCAGCGCCTCGGTTTCGGCCAGCGCGTCGGAAAGCTTCGACCCATGGCGAACGCGATCGGCGGCCTCGCTCCAGACCGTGGACGGTCCGGTCGTCGCCATCATGTCGATCAGGATGCGCAGCGTGGTGGTGAGATTGACGCCGCTGCCGAGCAGCAGGCCGAGATTGCGGCAGAACAGCGCCGTCCGGTACGCACTCATCACATTGCGGATCGCCGGCAGGCGCACGATCGCATTGGTGATGCCACGGCGGATGCGCTGCTGCCGCAGCAACAACCATACCGCCGCGATCGTAACGGCAAGCCCGGCCAGCATCGTGTCCGAATTGCCGCGCAGGAAGGTCGAGATGTTGAGGAAGACGCCGACCACCGGATCGACCTTGGCGCCGAAATCCTGCAGCACGCTGGCAAACTGCGGCAGCACGAAGCTGAGGAAGAACAGCAGCACGCAGCCGGCAGCACCGAGCACGAATATCGGATAGCGGATCGCATCCGACAGCCGGCGCCGCAGGGCCTCGCTGCGCGCGCGCTCGCCGGCCAACACCTCCAGCACCTGATCGAGGGATCCCGAGGCTTCGCCAACCCGGACCAGCGCGATATACATCGGCGGGAACAGTCCCTCGTGCCGCGCCAGCGCCTCGGCAAAGCTTTCGCCTGAAACCACGCGCGAACGGATGTCGGCCACGACCGGGCGCAGCCGGCCGAAATCGGGATCGGCTGCGAGCAGTTCCAACCCGTCGTTGATGCGGGCGCCGGCGCGCAGCAGCAGCGCGAGGTCGCGGGTGAAGATGGTGACGTCTTCCGGCTTCGGCTTGTTGAAGAGGCTGAAGACACCGCCGGCCGCGCCGCCCTCCTCCGGCGTGACATTGTCGACAAGCACGAGGCCGAGCCGCTCGATCCGCGGCCCGACATCGCCCGGCGCAGGCGCGGCGATGGCGCCGGAGATCAGTTCGCCGTTGGCATTGAGCGCGCGGTAGCGATAGTTCGGCATGGGTTCTAGCGCACCGTCGTGACGCGGAAAACCTCGGGCACGGTGGTGAGCCCGGCCCGGCATTTGGCGACCGCATCCTCCAGCATCGTGGTCATGCCGCCGCGCATCGCGGCGGAATCGATGGAGTGGGAGTCGGTCTGCGGCCCGATCAGCCCGCGCACCTCGTCGGACATTTCGAGGATCTCGAACACGCCGTTGCGGCCGCGATAGCCGGTGCCGCCGCAGCGTTCGCAGCCGCCAGCCTCGTGCACGACCTCGCCGCACTTGAAGCCGATCACCGCAAAGCGCGGGTCCTTGGCAAGATCGGCCTCGGTCAACGTATGCGGCACCTTGCAGCGGCCGCAGAGCATGCGCACGAGGCGCTGCGCCACCACGGCGCGCAAGGTGGACTTCAGCAGAAATCCCTCGATGCCGAGATCGATCAGGCGCGGCACGGCGGCCGCTGCCGTCTCGGTGTGCAACGTCGTCAACACGAGATGGCCGGTCAGCGCGGCATGGATGGCGATATGAGCGGTCTCGGCGTCGCGGACCTCGCCGACCATGATCACGTCGGGGTCCTGGCGCACGAAGGCACGCATGGCGGAGGCGAAGGTCAGCCCGATCGACGGCTTGACCTGCGACTGGTTGATGCCCGGGATCTCGTACTCGACGGGATCCTCGATGGTGAGGATCTTGCGTGTCGGCTCGTTCAGGATCGACAGCATGGTCGCAAGCGTGGTGGTCTTGCCGCTGCCGGTCGGCCCGGTGATCACGATCATGCCGTGCGGCATCGCCAGCATCCGCGTCATCGCGCCCTCGTCCCGCGCGCCGAGCCCGAGCTTGCTCATCTCCAGCAGGCCGCGGTCGCGCGGCAACAGACGGATGACGGCGCTCTCGCCATGCTGCGTCGGCATGGTGGCGACGCGAACGTCGATCTCGCTGCGCCCGACGCGCACGCGCGCGGCGCCGTCCTGCGGCAGGCGCCGTTCGGCGATGTTGAGGCTGGCGAGAATCTTGATGCGCGAGATCAGCGCCTGCGGCGGGATGGCTTGCGGCGACGGCAGCGCGCGCAGCAGGCCGTCCACGCGCATGCGCACCGTGAGCCCGGCGCGGAACGGCTCGACGTGAATGTCACTGGCACGCAAGTCCACCGCGCGCTCCAATAGATCGTTGAGCGCGCGCACCACAGGTGCGCCGCTGGCGAGATCGCGCAGGCTTTCGATGTCGTCGTCGGACTGCTGCTGCAACCGGACGCCTTCGTCCGCACTTGTTTCGGCGGCGCCGGTCCTTTGGTCGAGAGCTGTCGTAATATCTTCATACGACGCGACGACAATGTCGACCCGCGTGCCGAAGACAATCTCGGCGGCGCGGATGGCGGCGGCATCCAAAGGATCGGCAATCGCTATTCCATAAGTTCCGTTCGAAGAGCGGAATGGAAATATGGTCGATTCCCGCAGGAATCTATGTGAGAAGCCGTCGAGGCAAGGCGTGATTGACAGTAACTGCGGAAGACCCAGCCGCGGCAGCCGAAAATGTTCCGAGACCTCGTCGGCAAATTCAGCTGACGAAAGGTCCATTGTCTCCCACAGCTCGCGAAGCGACCGACCGGATCCGGTATCTGTCGGACCATCGAGGCGCGCAAGCGCACGTGACGGCAACGAGCGCTTTGCAAGAAGATGCTGTTTGAAGGTGTCGACCGCGACGTCTTGCATGCCCTTCACCGCACCACGCTCGTTAGCAACACATCCATCTGGCCTGCCCACGACCATGGAGTCCACGATAGGTTTACTAGCAAGAAATGGCAGCGACGCAAATTTCGGCGCATACGATCCATGACGGATCAAACACATTTTTCGGCCACTCGAAGTGGCACTCGTCATATTTCGTTCAAACTACTCCAGTCGCTTTTGCGCCTCCGCACAGCGTTGCCTGGAGCGGTCGTGCTGTTGTCGTCTGCCTTCCTGCTCGGCGCCTGCATCGTCACCGCCGACCAATCCATCGAGGCCGACCCAAAAGATCCGCGCGCGCAGGACATTGCCGATAAAGTTCGCTCACTCGACCTGCAGCCGCGCCAACCCGCAGATACCGGCGCGAGCGGCATCGCCCAGTCGAAATCGTCGAAGCCTGCGATCTATCTCGGCGATGATGCAACGCCGCAGGGCAGTGCTGTAGCCGAGCGTGATGATGGCGGCGGCAGCGGCTATGATCTCAATTTCGAGAACGCGCCGGTGGCGACCGTCGCGAAGGTGATCCTCGGTGACGTGTTGAATGTCGGCTACACGATCGACCCGCGCGTGCAGGGTACCGTGACGCTGGCCTCGGTGCGCCCAGTGCCCAAGGCGGACGCGCTCTACGTGCTAGAGAATGCGCTGCGCATGTCCGGCGTCGCGTTGGTGCGCGACCGCACCGGCTATCGGCTGCTGCCGGCCCCGGAGGCAGGTCCCGGCGGCGTCGACCGCGCGAACGTCGCGGCCGGCCAGGGCATCTCCGTGGTGCCGCTGCGCTATGTCTCGGCCCAAAACATCTTCAAGCTGCTCGACGCGTTCGGCGTCAAGGCCTCGACCATGCGTCCCGACAACGCCCGCAACACGCTGATCATCAGCGGCAGCGGCTCCGACCGGGCGTCCGCCGTCGACACCATTCTCTCCTTCGATGCCGACTGGATGCGCGGACAATCCGTCGGCATCTTCCCGGTGCACAATTCCGCGCCGGAGCCCGTCATCAGCGAGATCGAGAAGATCATGGATTCCGGCGAAGGCGGGCTGAGCCAGAACGTGATCAAGCTCCAGGCGATCGCACGGCTCAACTCGATCCTCGTGGTGAGCCAGAAGCCGGAATATCTGAAGCGCGCGCAGACATGGATCGCGCGGCTCGACCGCTCCGACACCGACGGGGTGAACCTGAAATCCTATCCGCTGCGCTACGGCAACTCCAAGGTGATCGTGGCGATGCTGAACGACATGCTGCTCAACCAGGGCTCGGCGAACAGCTCGACGCTCGACAGCGCCTCGAGCCAGATCTCGCCCGGCTCCGGGATGTCGACGACGTCGTCCTCCACCAATCCCATCGCCTCGCTGAGCGCATTGCCGACCGCCGCTGCCGGCGCCACCACGCCGGTCAGCGGACCCGCCGGCTCGTCGTTCAGCGCCCGTCCCGCTCCGGCCGCCTCCGCGACGCCGGCGCAGGACAACGGCCTCGGCGGCGGACTGTCGGGCGGTGGCGGCGCGAAGCCCGGCGCCAACAGCATCCTGCAGAACGTGCGGATCACCGCCGACGTCACCAACAACGCCGTGCTCGTCTACGCCAACCAGGACGCCCAGCGCATCGTCGAGCAGACCATCCGCCAGATCGACCGGCCGCAGCGCCAGATCGCGATCGAGGCGACCATCGCCGAGGTGACGCTGAACAATCAGCTGAACTATGGCGTGCAGTTCTTCCTGGCGAGCCAGAAAGGCTCGATCTCCAACACCATTTCGGGCATCAGCAACAGCGCCACGATCGGCAGCAACACCGAGCCGACGAGCAACGCGGTCAACGCCGCCGCCGGCGCCCTGCTCGGGCGCGCTTTGCCCGGCTTCAATTTCCTGATCGGCTCCGAAAACTCGCCGCGCGTCGTGCTCGATGCGCTGCATAACGTCACCGACGTCAAGGTGCTGTCGAATCCCTCGCTGGTGGTGCTCGACAACCAGGCCGCGACCTTGCAGGTCGGCGACCAGGTGCCGTTCTCGACCGGCACCGCGACCGTGCTGACCGCCAACAACACCGTGGTCAACACCATCGACTACAAGAACACCGGCATCATCTTGCGCGTGCTGCCGCGCGCCAATGCCAACGGCAACGTCGTGCTCGACATCGAGCAGGAGATCTCGAGCGTCGCTGCCGGCAGTGCCAACTCGCTGACGCCGACGATCTCGCAGCGCCGGGTCAAGAGCTCGATCGCGGTGACGAGCGGGCAGACCGTGCTGCTGGCCGGCCTGATCAGCGAGACCGAGAACAGGCAGCGCCAGGGCATTCCGATCCTCGATTCAATTCCCGGCATGGGCGATGCCTTCTCGCATCAGACCAACACGCGTGCCCGCACCGAGCTGATCCTGTTCATCAGGCCGACCGTGATCAAGGACGGCGTCGATGCGCATGTCATCGCCGAGGAGATGCGCACGAAGATGAACAGCCGCCTGGTCGGGACCAGCAATCCCGTGGTCACCGTGAACCCGCCCAAGGTGGCACGCTAGAGCATGATCCGGACAAGCGCGCGGCGGCTTTCCGGAAGGACCATGCCCAGACGACAACCGTGACGGATCAGGTGGCGGACGAAGAGACGGCCCCTTCACTGGCGCTCGGCATCGCCCTGCTGCTGGGCGTGTTCGCGAGCCTCGTCATCGCGCCCGGCGCGGAAGGCCTCTACGGCGCATTCCTGGCTGCGCTGATGCTGGCGATCGCGGCGAATGACGCGCGCCACTACCTCATCCCGAACGAACTGACGGGCGCAGCTTTCGCCCTCGCCCTGCTCCGCGCCGGCGCGTTCGTACCCGACATCGGCATCGAGGCGCTGCTCTGGCCGCTGGCCCGCGCGGTGGCAGTCGCGCTACCACTGCTGCTGCTGATGCTGGTCTACCGCTACTGGCGCGGCCGCGACGGGCTCGGGCTCGGCGACGTCAAGCTGGCCGCGGTGTGCGGGGCCTGGCTCGATCTTGCCACTGTGGTTGCGGTGATCGAGCTTGCCGCGCTGCTCGCGATCGGCGCCTATGTCGGCAACGCGGTGCTGCAAAGGAAGCGGCTGCGCGCGACCGCCTTCCTGCCGTTCGGGCTGTTCCTGGCGCCGGCGATCTGGATCGGCTGGCTGGGCGAGACCTGGTATGTGAACTGGCTCAGCGGCTGGCCGGGCTAAGGCCTCATACCGCCACTGGCCGTGATTGGCAGCCCGCCCCGTACAAAAGCTCGAAAACAACCCCATGCACAGTAGACGGGGACAGCTTTATCAATGACTTGTCAGCCGACGCGGGGCAATTTCGGATTTTACGGAATCCATTTGACACGTCGGGCAAAACACTGGCACGATGTCACCATGGCCGCGGCGCGCCAGCCGGAATATTCGCGATCAATGCTCGCGGCTCGGCGCCCATTCCAGCGCCCGCAGACGGGCCTGCGCGATCTCCCCGCGTGTCATCTTGGTGGTGACGGCATCGCGGATCCGGGCCCGCGACTCCCGTACCGGCGGCGGTGCGGCGGCCGTCGACAGGTTGAGCCATTTGGAGGCCTCGACGATGTCCTGCGGCACGCCCTGGCCGCGGTCATAGAGCAGGCCCAGCGAATATTGCGCGCGGCTGTCGCCCTGCTCCGCCGCGCGGCGGTACCACATCGCGGCTTCCGTGTAGTTCATCGGCACGCCGCGGCCAGTCTCGAACAGGAAGCCGAGATAGGTCTGCGCTGGCGCATTGCCGTGCTCGGCGAGCGGAATGAAGATGCGGGAAGCCGTCACATAGTCCTGGCGCTGGAACGCGGCGACACCCTGGCGGAACGACTGGGCGTGGGCACCGGTGGCACCCACAAGCATCCAGCCGGCGACGCCGAGCAACATGAGCATGTGTCGCAGCGGCCGCCCCCCGTGGCTCGCAGCCTGATCGAGCCCAATCTTCCTCATCATGCAGCATCCCCGCCTATCACGCGGCAGCAGGCTATTCCGAACACATGACAGAATCATACGCCTCGCGATGCAATGCTGCATCTTGCCTGTGATACGGTGATGCCGATCGTCATGACGCCGCACATCGCGCGGCGCAAGATAGCGCGGGACGCGCGCTACTTGCCCTTCCAGACAGGGGTACGCTTGTTGAGGAAAGCGTCCATGCCTTCGCGAAAATCCTCGCTCATATAGGCCTTGAGGATCAGATCCTCGCCTTCCTCGCGCGACAGCGTGCGGCGGATGCGGCGCACCGCTTCCTTGGTGGCTTCGAGCGTCAGCGGCGCGTGGCTGGCGACAAGCTTTGCGGTCTCGTCGGCGCGGCGCTGGAGCGTCTCGACGTCGGGCACCACCTCGTTGAGCAGGCCGAGCGCAAGCGCTTCCGGCGCCTCGACGAGGCGCGCCTTGAAGATCATATCCTTGGTGCGGGCAGGCCCCACCAGCGCGACGACGCGGCTGATGTTGGACATCGACAGGCAATTTCCGAGCGTGCGCGCGATCGGAAAGCCCATGCGCGTCGTTTCGGTCCCGATGCGCAAGTCGCAGCAGGCCGCAATGCCGGCGCCGCCGCCGGTGCATGCGCCCGCGATCGCCGCGATCACCGGCACGCGGCACTGCTCGAGCGTGCCGAGCACGCGGTCGATACGGGCCTCGTAGTCGAGCGCGTCCTGCGCGGTCTTGAACGCGCGGAATTGCGAAATGTCGGTGCCGGAGGCGAAGGCCTTGTCGCCGGCGCCGGTGAGGATCAGCGCCTTGATCGATCGGTCGGCGTTGATCTCCTGGCAGATCTCCGCCATGCGGTCATACATGGCGAAGGTCATGGCGTTGCGCGCCTGCGGGCGGTTGAAGGTGATCCGCGCGATGCCGTCCGTGACGGAGTAGAGCAGGTCTTCGTTGGCAGTCGTCGGTGCGTTCATCGCGCGCTCACTTTCTTAGGTTGGTTCAGGCCGCCTGAACCTTACGCCACCTGGGCCTTGGTCATCGGCACCACGTCGCGTCCCTTCAGGACGTCCATGGCCGCCAGCACGCCGCCGCTCCGGTGCGGGATTTTTGCAAGATCGAGGCCCATCTCGACGCCGGCAAGCGTGCCCATCAGCATCAGATCGTTGAAATGGCCGATGTGGCCGATGCGGAACACCTTGCCCTTGACCTTGTTCAGGCCGGTGCCGAGCGACATGTCGAAATTCTCCAGCACCACCTTGCGGAAGGCGTCGGCGTCAAACCCTTCCGGGACGCGCACGCCGGTCAGCGCCGGCGAATGCGCGGCGGGATCGGCGCACTGCGTCTCGAGGCCCCAGACCTTGACCGCGGCGCGCGTCGCCGCGCTGTGGCGCTTGTGGCGGGCCCAGACGTTCTCGAGGCCCTCCTCCTCCAGCATCTTCACCGCTTCGCGCAGGCCGTAGAGCAGATTGGTCGCCGGCGTATAGGGGAAGGTGCCGAGCTTGTTGAAGGAGATGACCTCCTGCCAGTCCCAATAGGAGCGCATGCCCGGATTGGTCTTGGCGACGTTGAGCGCCTTCTCCGACACGGCGTTGAAGCCGAGGCCCGGCGGCAGCATCAGGCCCTTCTGCGAGCCCGCAACCGAGACGTCGATGCCCCAGGCGTCGTGCTCGTATTCCATCGAGCCGAGGCCGGAGATGGTGTCGACCATCAGCAGCGCCGGGTGCTTCACGCGATCGAGGATCTTGCGCACCTCCAGGGGCGGCGTCAGGCAGCCGGTCGAGGTCTCGTTGTGGACGACGCAGACCGCCTTGATCTTGTGCTGCTGGTCGGCGGCAAGGCGCTGCTCGATCTCGGCGAGGTCGGCGCCATGGCGCCAGTCGCTCGGGATGAAGTCGACGTCGAGCTTGAACTTGTCGGCGATGCCGCGCCACAGCACGGCGAACTGGCCTGTCTCGCACATCAAGACCTTGTCGCCGGGCGCGAACACGTTGACCATCGCCGCTTCCCAGGCGCCGGTGCCCGACGAGGGGAAGATGATCACGGGCTGCTTGGTGCGGAACACGCGCTGCATCGCGGCGAGGACGGCGAAACCGAGTTCGGCGAACTCCGGACCGCGATGGTCCAGCGTCGGCATGTCCATCGCCCGCAGCACGCGGTCGGGCACATTGGTCGGTCCTGGAATCTGTAAGAAATGCCTTCCAGTATGCACGGTCATCGGCGTCCTTCCCGGTCTAGCCTTGATTTTGGTGGCCGCCGAATAGCACCATTTGACCGGCTTGTCCCGTCTCCTAAAGGCGTCTCCCATGCATAACCGGCGGGCCCCCCGCCGCCCCTATTTCCACATGGCCGGGCTTGTCCCAGCCATCCACGCCTTGCCCCGCAGCGCGAAGAACGTGGATGCGCGCCGAAGCGGCTTCGGCCGCGCAGGCGGGACAAGCCCGGGCATGACGGGCAATTGTGAACGCCCCTACTCCGCAGCCACCACCCGGCCTGAGGGCAGGTGGCCCTCGGCCACGGTGAACGGGCGTTCCGGATGCATCAGGAAGGCCGAAAATCCGCCGAGCAGCAGCAGGCCCATCGACATCAGGAACGGCAGGTACCAGTTGCCGGTCGAGTCGATCACGAAGCCCGCGACCAGCGGCGAGACGATGGCCGCGAAGGCCGAGCCGGTGTTCATGAGTCCCGACGCGGTGCCGGAATATTTCGGGGCAATGTCCATCGGGATCGACCACATCGGGCCGATCACGAGCTCGGCGCAGAAGAAGCCCGCCGACAGGCACAGTGCGACGATCGTGATGTCGTGGACGAACAGGATCGGAAACAGCGAGAGCAGCGCCCCCGTAAATCCCGCAACAGTAACGCTGAGCCGCGCCAGGCGGACATTGCCGGTGCGGTCGAGGATCTTGTCCGAGAGCACGCCGCCGACGCTGTCGCCGACCACGCCGGCGAAGAACACGCCGGAGGCGAACAGCGCCGAGTTCTTGATGTCGAGATTGTAGTTGTTCTTGAAGAACAGCGGCAGCCAGTTCAGGTACAGCCACAGGCACCAGCCGTAGCAGAAATAGGTCAGCGTCACCGGCCACATCCGCCCGAGCAGCGGGCCCCACGGCACGCGCGGCCGCTCGCCGGTCGGGCGCGGCGGCAGCGCCGCGAGCTCGGCCTCGGTGATCGAGGCGTGGTCCTTCGGCTCGTTGCGGAAATACCAGACCCAGATCACGCCCCAGATCAGGCTCACGAAGCCGAGCACGACGAAGGCGCCGCGCCAGGTCAGCCACAGGATCAAGAGGGCCACCACCGGCGGCGTCACCGCGTTGCCGAACCGGGCGAAGGAATGGGTCAGCCCTTGCGCGAAGCCGCGGCGGTTCGCCGGCGTCCAATATTGCATCGCGCGCGTGGCCGTCGGGAACGTCGCGCCCTCGCCGAAGCCGAGCGCGAAGCGTGCGATGAACAGTGCCGCGAGGCCGGTGACGAAGCCGGTCATGATGGTAGCGGCCGCCCAGATCATGCCGCACCAGAACAGCGTCTTGCGCGGGCCGAAATGATCGCCGACCCAGCCTCCGATCACCTGGAACAGCAGATAAGGATAGGCGAAGGCGGAGAAGACGAGGCCGAGCTGGGTGTTCGACAGACCCAGCTCCTTCTGGATCTCGCTCGCGGCGGTGCCGATGTTCACCCGGTCGACATAGGTGATGAAATACATCGCGCAGAGCATCGCCAGCACGACATGCGTGGCCTTGAACCGAATCTTCATCTCCACCCTCCCTGATTGCTTGTTATGATTTTCAGCCGCGTGTCCCGCGCGGCTTAAGTGGCGACCACTTTCAGGTGTGGCGATGCATTGCCTTGCGGGCGCTGCTCCAAGAGCTTCATCGCGACATCGACGCCGCCGGAGCGATGCGGCACGCCTGCGACCGACAGGCCCATCTCGACGCCGGTAAGCGCGCCGAGCAGCGTCAGCGCATTGCATTCGCCGAGATGGCCGATGCGGAAGACCTTTCCGGCGACCTTCGACAAGCCTGAGCCGAGCGACATGTTGTAGTTCTCGAGCACAACTTTGCGGAACTGGTCGGCGTCATGGCCGGGCGGCATCAGCACTGCGGTCAGCACCGGCGAAAATTCCGACGGCTCCTGGCAGAGGATCTCGAGACCCCAATGATTGACTGCGGCGCGCGTCGCAGCCGCCAGCCGCTGATGCCGCGCGAAGACGTTGTCGAGCCCCTCCTCGAGCAGCATCGCGATCGCCTCGCGCAGCCCGTAGAGCAAATTGGTCGCCGGTGTGTAGGGGAAGAAGCCCTTGGCATTGGGCTTGAGCATCTCCTCCCAGTCGAAATAGGAGCGCGGCATCTTGTTGGTCTTGGACGCAGCCAGCGCCTTCTCCGAGATCGCGTTGAAGCCGAGGCCGGGCGGCAGCATGAAACCTTTCTGCGAGCAGCTGACGCTGACGTCGACCTTCCACTCGTCGTGGCGGTAGTCGACCGAGCCGAGCGAGGAGATGGTGTCGACCATCAGCAGCGCCGGATGCGAGGCGCGGTCGATCGCGGCGCGGATCTCTGCGATGCGGCTGGTCGCACCGGTCGAGGTCTCGTTGTGCACGACCATCACGGCCTTGATTGCGCGCGCCTTGTCCTCGGTGAGTTTTGCTTCGATCACGGCGGGATCGGCGCCACGGCGCCAGTCGCCGGGAACGAAATCGACCTCGATGCCGAAGCGACCCGCCATCTGCCGCCACAGCGTGGCGAAATGGCCGGTCTCGACCATCAGCACCTTATCGCCCGGCGACAGCGTGTTGACGATCGCGGCTTCCCAGGCGCCCGTCCCCGAGGAGGGGAAGATCACGACCGGGCCCTTGGTCTGGAAGATCTTCTGGCTGCCTTCGAGCACGCTGCGGCCGAGCTCGCCGAACTCGGCGCTGCGGTGGTCGATCACAGGCATGTCCATGGCGCGCAGGACGCGCTCGGGGACCGGGCTGGGGCCCGGAATCTGAAGGAAATGACGTCCCTGATGCATAAAAACCTCCTGTCGGCGAATTCTGGCCGGTTCTGGAGGCTATTTTGCATTCATTTTTTGTACTTTCAATCGAAATTTGGTATTCGATTGTTGGCGTCGACGCGCCCGAGCGGGCAAACTACTGTGCAGGAAATGAAATCCACGATTCCCGACACCGGGGTTCCGATCGCCCCTCCGCCCGCCAGCAATGGCGGCGATCGCCAGGAAAACCGTCACGAAGCCTCGCTTCACGGCGAGATTCTGCTGCGGCTGCGCGACTACGTGGTCGAGGGCAACATCCCCGAAGGCGCGCGCGTACCGGAACGGCAGCTCTGCGAGATGCTCGGCATCTCCCGCACACCGCTGCGCGAGGCCTTGAAGGTGCTCGCCGCCGAGGGCCTGATCGAGCTTCTGCCCAACCGTGGCGCGCGCGTCCGCCAGCTCAGCCAGCGCGACCTGGAAGAACTGTTCGACGTGATGGCGGGACTGGAGAGCCTTGCCGGGCGCCTCGCCTGCGAGGCGATTACGGACGCGGAAATCACCGCGATCGAGCAGCTGCATTACGAGATGTACGGCCACTACCTGCACCGCGACATGCACGGCTACTTCCAGACCAACCAGCGCATCCACGAGAGCATCGTCGCGGCCGCGCGCAACGAGACGCTGAAAACCGCCTACGCCAACTTCGCCGGCCGCATTCGGCGCGTCCGCTACTCCGCCAACTTCGCCCGCAAGCGGCAGCGCTGGGCGGAGGCGATGCGCGAGCACGAGGCCATCCTCGATGCGCTGCGCCGCAGAGCCGCCAGCGAGCTCAGCGACATCCTGTTCCAGCACTTGCGCAACAAGCGGACCGCTGCGATCGAGCACCTGACCGAGCCCCAAGAGCACGCGCCGGCTTCGCCATGAGGGCAGCCGGCTTGCTCATTTTGAATTCATAATATAATCGATCGGGAACCATAATGAATGACTCACAAGGCCTAGGCCTCGCTGGGGCAGTCCGGGATCAGGGATGACAAACGCTTCCTCGCTCGAACGGCGCCTGCGGTCGGAAGTGACCGGCGACGTCCTGTTCGACCCCTTCAGCCGCGGCCGCTACGCCACCGACGCCTCGTTCTACCAGATCATGCCGGCTGGCGTGGTAGTCCCCAGGACCATGGACGAGGCGCTGCGGGCGCTGGCGATCGCCCGCGATGAGGGCCGCAAGGTCACCCCGCGCGGTGGCGGCACCTCGCAATGCGGCCAGACCGTCAACGACGGGCTGGTGGTCGATCTCTCCAAGCACCTCAACCGTATCCTGTCGCTCGACGTCGAGGGCCGCACCTGCGTCGTCGAGCCCGGCATCGTGCTCGACGACCTCAACCGCCAGCTCAAAAAGCACGGCTTGTGGTTTCCGGTCGACGTCTCCACCGCCTCGCGCGCCACCATCGGCGGCATGGCCGGCAACAATTCCTGCGGCGGCCGCTCGCTCCGCTACGGCACCATGCGCGACAATACGCTGTCGATGGAGGCCGCCCTCGCCGACGGCACGCTGAGCCGCTTTGGCGAGGTGTCGCGCGATCTCTCCGACATCGATGCCAGTGACAGCGCACGGGCGCTATTCCGCGACATGCTCGATCTCGGCAGCCGCGAAGCCAACGAGATCGCGGCGCGCTTTCCAAAAGTGCAGCGCCGGGTCGGCGGCTACAATCTCGATGCGCTGGTGCCGCGCAACGCGCCGAACAACATGGCGCATCTGCTGGTCGGCTCCGAAGGCACCCTCGCCTTCACCACCAAGGTCGAGCTGAAGCTCTGGCCCGTGATCCGCAACAAGGCGCTCGGCGTCTGCCATTTCGGTAGCTTTTACGAGGCCATGGACGCGGCCCAGCACCTGGTCAAGCTCAAGCCGATCGCGGTCGAGCTGGTCGACCGCACCATGATCGCGCTCGGCCGCGACATCGCGATGTTCCGCCCGATCATCTCCGCCGCGATCAAGGGCGATCCGGATGCGGTGCTGGTGGTCGAGTTCGCAGAGGAAGACCAGGCGGACAATCTGCAACGCCTGAAGCAGCTCACCGAACTGATGGGCGATCTCGGCTTCGGCTGGAATAACGACACGCGCAAATGGGGCGGCGTGGTCGAGATCACCGAACCGGCGCTGCAGAGCGGCATCGCCGATTTCCGCGCCGCCGGCCTCAACGTCATGATGTCGATGAAGCAGGAGGGCAAGCCCGTCTCCTTCGTCGAGGACTGCGCCGTGCCGCTGCCGCATCTCGCCGACTACACCGCCCGGCTGAACGAGGTATTCGCGACGCACGGCACCAGCGGCACGATGTACGCCCACGCTTCCGAGGGCTGCCTGCATGTGCGGCCCGTGCTGAATCTGAAGCTGGAGAAGGACGTCAAGGCGATGCGCGCCATCGCCGAAGAGGCGTTTGCATTGGTGCGCGAATACAAGGGCTCGCATTCTGGCGAGCATGGCGATGGCCTGGTGCGCTCGGAATTCCACGAGACAATGTTCGGCGGGCGTCTCGTCGCCGACTTCAGGGAGGTGAAGCAGCGCTTCGATCCCGCTGGCGTCCTCAATCCCGGCAAGATCGTCGACGCGCCGAAAATGGACGATCGCTCGCTGTTCCGCTTCAAGCCGGACTATCGCGTTGGCGAACTGAAGACGAAGCTCGACTGGTCCGCCTGGCCCGGCGCCGGCGGCGGTTTCCAGGGCGCGGTCGAGATGTGCAACAACAACGGCGCCTGCCGCAAGCTCGAGGGCGGCGTGATGTGCCCGTCCTATCGCGCCACGCGCAACGAGAAGGATGTCACGCGAGGTCGTGCCAACACCTTGCGGCTCGCGATCTCCGGTCAGCTCGGCCCCGATGCGCTCGCCTCCGACGAGATGATGGAGACCCTAAAGCTCTGCGTGTCCTGCAAGGCCTGCCGCCATGAGTGCCCGACCGGCGTGGATATGGCCAAGATGAAGATCGAGGTGCTGGCCGCGCGCACCGCCTCGCACGGCCTGACGCTGCGGGACCGCCTGGTCGGCTATCTCCCGCGTTACGCCGGCCTTGCCTCGCGCTTCGCTCCGCTCGCCAATTTGCGCAACAGCAGCCCGCTGCTGCGAAAGCTGTTCGAGCGGTTTGCCGGCATCAGCGCGCGCCGGGCGCTCCCCGCCTTCCGCAGCGACGTGTTCGTGCCACCGGCCGACAGCGTTGGGCCAGAGGGCGGCCGTGAGGTCGTGCTGTTCGCCGATACGTTCAACCGCATCTATGAGCGCGAGAATCTCGACGCTGCGCTCCGCGTGCTAACGGCGGGTGGCTATCGCGTGCACATGCCCAAGCCTGCGAGCGGCAGTCGCCCGCTCTGCTGCGGTCGCACGTTCCTGTCGGCTGGTCTCGTCGATGAAGCGAGGTCCCAGCTTGATCGTCTCGTCGCCGCCTTCGCGCCGTTTGCCGCGCGCGGCGTGCCGATCGTCGGCCTCGAGCCGAGCTGCCTGTTGACACTGCGCGACGAACTCGCCTCACTGCGCAAGGACAAGGACGCCAAGGCCGTCGGCGCCCATGCGCTCACCTTCGAGGAGTTTCTGGTGCGCGAGGCCGAGGCCGGCCGGCTGCAATTGCCGCTCGGCCACGTCGCCGAAAAAGCCGTCGTGCACGGCCATTGCCACCAAAAATCCTTCGGCGCCTTCAAGCCGGTCGAACAGGTGCTGCGGCTCGTGCCCGGCCTGAAGGTCGAAACAATCGAGTCCAGCTGCTGCGGCATGGCCGGCGCCTTCGGCTATGGTGCCGACACCTATGATGCCTCAATCGAGATGGCCGAGCTGTCGCTGCTGCCGGCGGTGCGGCGCGCTGACGAGAGCACGCTGGTCGTCGCCGACGGCACCTCGTGCCGGCACCAGATCCATGACGGCGCCCAGCGCGAGGCGCTTCACGTCGCACGCGTCCTGGCAATGAGCCTCGATCGTGCCGGAACCAATTCCACCTCAACCGCTGCAAAGGAAACCAGCCATGGCTGACCTCACCCTCGACACCGCCCGCAAGATCCTCGACGCCGCCTTCGCAAAATCCGTCGAGCTGAAGCTGAAGCCGCTGGTCGTCACCATCCTGGACGCGCGCGGCGTACTCAAGATCGCCGCCGCGCAGGACGGCACCAGCCTGATGCGCGCCGAGATCGCGCACGGCAAGGCCTATGGCGCACTCGCAATGGGCATGGGCTCGCGCGCCCTGTTCCAGCGCGCCCAGGAGCAGGCCTATTTCATCGATGCCGTCAACACGATCGCCAAGGGCGCGCTGGTGCCGGTCCCTGGTGGCGTGCTGATCATGGACGGCGCGACCCTTCTGGGCGCGGTGGGCGTGTCCGGTGATACCTCCGACAATGACGAGGCCTGTGCGGTCGCGGGCATCCAGGCGGCGGGGCTGAAGGCCAACGCGGGGTAGCCTCCGCGCTACTGGAAGCCTGTGCCTTGCTATGCATCGAGAGATGGTCTCTCAGCAGGCTTGGTCGGGGATTCGAGCCCCTAGTCCGCTACACCGCGAAACCCGCTACTTCGGAAGTCCTGTCTTCTTAGCGGAGAGCAGCCTAACTCGGAACGTCGGGTCTCGACAGCCGGCCAAAAACCACCGTTCGCGCGCGATCCGTCGCCGCCAAAAATTTCAGCGAGTAGGTTCAAATCAGGGAGGCGCAACACCCGATTGTTGCGATTGGTAGAACAGGAAATTCCCAGGCTCGTGGCATGAACAATCCCGAGTTGGCAGCCCTGTTTTCTCGACGCCGCGGATATCTTCTAAGCTATTGATTTTTCTTGCCATGGCGTATGTTTCCACACGTTTTGTTCACGATCATTTCACCCAATTTGTTGTGAATTCGTCGCGGCCTTTCTCTCCGAGAACGGGGTTCGCCGTGAGTTGGGATTTTTGAAGGCCTGCGCCATGATGGCCAGGTTTGCACTCGGTGGCGCGTATTGGAATAGCGGCGATTTCAAACAGGCTTCAGAAGTGTGGAAGGCTATCATAGCCCGGTTCCCCGACCACGATCTTACCGCCTAGACGAGACAGTGATTTTGCACAGTTGCCCTGAGTGGTCGCCCGACGCCGAATTGACGCTCATGAAGATCGGCAAACTTTCAAAGCGATAGTCCGCCGTTCACGGCTGTGTCGCATCCTCTCGATGCCCCTTCCGAAAATACTGGAGCGCGTTGCCGCGCATGATTCGCTCGATCAGGCCACGGGTGTCCTCAAGCGCTATCCACCCTTCCGCGACGAGTTGAGAGAGTGCCTGCGCGATTCCACGGCGCGCGACGACCGCATGGCCATATATTGGCTCGACAGCGACATAGTCGCCACCGAAGGTAAAGAGCTTGTTGGACGGAACCGCCATCAGAAACTCCTTCAGAAAGCGAACGCCCGCCACCGGATTGATAATCCACGCCCAGCACATGTCGATCGCGGCGTTAGGATAATGTTTGGCCAGCGCGATAAACTCGTGCTCATATGGGTAGCCGATATGCATCAGGACGAAACGGGTCTCCGGAAAGTCTTGGAGCAGACGGCAGACGTCTGCCGCATTGTTGTGGGTACGGCCGAGTTGCATCACGCCGTAGCCGGCCAAAACGCCGGTATGCAGTTTAACCGGCAAGCCGCACTCGCCAGCCTTGCCGACGCAATAGCGGAATAGATAGTCTTGCAGCGCCTTGAGGTCCTCAGGACCGAGCGCGTGCAATGCGCCGACTCTGTCGGCATGGTGGGGAAATAGCCTGGCCGCATGCGCCTTGGTGACTGGCTCAAAATTCAGAGCACGCGAATAGGCAATTTGCGATTTTACAGCGACGGCCTTGGCGCCGTATGTTGCGAAATAGAAGTCGATGACGTCGAGCCACTCATCGAGCGTCGTTGGGCACCTGCCTGTCTCCGCCTCCACCCACGCGAAGTCCGCAGCACTGCACCGGCACAATTGAAGGATGCTTATGTCGTGATCGAGCAAGCCGGGCTGCTCGGTCTCCATAAAGATGCGTTGTAACGAGTTGACGTGGCAGCCCTTGATGTTTGCTAGGCCCAGGATGCGTGCGTAGAATCCGGGCTGAACGGTTTCACGGTATTTCTCGGCGATGCGGGGCAGGCTCTCGGCGGTCAGGTCCTCTTCACCGTAAATGCCGCGAAACGTATGACGCAGGGCTTGGGCATAGCCCGTGTGGCGGATGCGGTCCCAGTAGGGGGCGATCAGCCGATACTTTTCCTGGCTCGGAAGATCCGGCCCGAGAAACCTGCGCAGGTCAGCTGCCGGCAGACCGGCAACCACCAGATCCTCAGCGGCATAAGATCTGAATAGATAGGCCCAGTCGTTGCACGGCAATGTTCGTGGATGGATCGCTCCGGACAGGCGCTGACTTTCCTCAATCAGATGCTCATGGGTATCCACAAAGGGCGTCTCCTCGACCCATCGTGCGATCCGTCGATCGAAGTCCGTCGTTGTCTCCCAGCCGACCGCCACTTTACGCATTTTGGACTCCCTTCAGGTAAGACAGTCGCCTGCGTTCTCATGTGTGATCGCGCAAGCGTTAGACCATGGTGCAGGTCTGGCGGCAGCCACCGGGCCCTTCGGGACCGCCGCGGGCAAGATCAGTTGTTGACCACATCACTGGGATGGGCAACGCGCTCTTTAAGGGCGTCGGTCATTGGGAAGCCGAGATTGATGTTCTTCGGAGGGATCGCAGCCATGAACCATTTGTCGTAGATCTTAGTGAACTCGCCGGACGCCATGAGCTTGGAGAGAACGTCGTCGACCACCTTCTTGAAGTCGGGATCATCCTTCGAGAACATCAGGCCATAATAGTAGATCGTGCCGTAGTTGGCTTTCAGGAAGGTGAGGTCAGCGGGTTTGGAATAGTCCGCCCTCATACCGGCCAAGAGAATGTCGGCTTCGACCCACGCGGCTGCACGCCCGGTGGTCAGCAACAGTAATGATTCCGCATGGTCCTTAGCTTGCGCGATGGTCAGATTGAGATCGTCGTCCTGCGAAATGCCTTTGGCAATGCCGAGAGCATCGGACCCCTGTGTGACGACAACGGTCTTTCCCCTTAGGTCTTTCGGTGTCTTGAGCCCGCTCGACACCTTTGTGAGCCAAGCCGTTTGGCTGGCGAAGGTTGAAACGCTGAATGAGACCTGTTCCAGACGCTGCTTGCTGCTGGCAGTGCCGCCGCACTCGAGATCGATCGTGCCGTTCTGGATCAGCGGGATGCGGTTGGACGAGTTGACCGGCGTGAGCTTGACCTGAAGATCTGGGGTGCCGAGATCGGCCTTCAGACGATCGACGACGTGCGTGCATAAGTCCAGGGAAAACCCGACGGGCTTCTGGTCAGCACCGAGATAGGAAAAGGGAATCGAAGTTTCGCGATAACCGATGGTGATCGCTTTTTTTGACCTGATGTTGTCGAGCGTTGGCCCCGCCAGAGCCGCGGAGACCGAGAATACCGCGATCGCAATCGCGGAAGGCAGTGCAGGCATTCTAGACATGGAACCCCTCTGTTCGAGTGAGACGCGTCTTTGCGTCTTGTTGGTTGAGACGATGAGGATCGCGCAGAGCGCGGCCTCAGTGAATAATTTGGTTGAGGAAGATCTTGGCTCGCTCCGTGTTCGGTGCGCGGAAGAAAGTTTCGGGATCCCCCTCTTCCACGATTGTGCCGCGATCCATAAAGACCACACGATCCGCAACGTCGCGCGCAAAACCCATTTCGTGCGTGACACAGACCATCGTCATCCCGTCCTGCGCGAGCTCAACCATGGTTTCGAGCACCTCTTTGACCATTTCCGGGTCGAGGGCAGAGGTCGGTTCGTCGAACAGCATGATCTTGGGCTGCATGCACAACGCGCGAGCTATAGCGACACGCTGCTGCTGACCGCCCGACAATTGCGCGGGATACTTCTTGGCCTGATCGTGGATCCGGACCTTCCTCAACAGCACCATCGCCCGGTCATGTGCCTCAGACTGAGCAAGCCCCCTGACTTTCATCGGAGCCAGCATGCAATTTTCGACCACCGAGAGATGCGGAAACAGGTTGAAGCTCTGAAAGACCATTCCGACCTCGCAGCGAACGCTGTTGATGTCCCGAATCCGATCTGTCAGTTCAACTCCATCGACGACGATCCGGCCGGAATCGTGCTTTTCGATATGGTTGATGCAGCGGATCAGAGTCGACTTGCCCGAACCCGACGGGCCGCAGAGCACAATCTTTTCTCCTTTTGCGACGGTGAGACTGACATCGCTGAGGGCGTTGAAGCTGCCGAACCGCTTGACGAGGCGCTCTACAACGACCATCGGAAACTGGTCGCCCGGGCTAACTGCTCGCTCTTGCTGCATGCTGGTCTCCGTGTTGTATAGCCCAAGGGAACGACAGGCCGTTGCATTGACTATCGGTGCGCGCCCGCGACCGCGTATCGCTTGCGGAGCGAGGCGACGAATTGGGACGCGGCGGAGCTTATGATGAGATAGACAACGGCCACCGCCAGATACATCTCGACGAGACGACCGTTGAGCTGCGCAATCTTCGAAGCCGCACCAAGGAGATCAGTGAGCGACAGGACGTAGACGAGGGAGGTATCCTGAAACAGAATGATCGTCTGACTGAGTATGATCGGACTGGCGACCCGGAACACCTGCGGCAAGACGATGTGGCGATAGGTGTCGAATGTCGACAAGGCGAGAGCATGGCAAGCTTCGAATTGTCCTTTGTTTACCGCGCGCAACCCGACGCGGATGATTTCCGAATAGTAGGCGGCCTCGAACAAGCCGAACGTGATGAACGCCGTATAGGTGGCACCGACCGGAATCGGACGACCATTGCCTGAAAGGTGCCCCAAAACGATGGGCACCAGGAAGAAAAACCAGAACAAGACGAGGATGAGCGGAATCGATCGCATCAGGGCGACGTAGCTGCGGACGAGCTGGCTCAGAATGCGGAGCTCAAAGTGCTGCACGAGGGCGAAGAGCGTTCCAAGAAGCATTCCGATCAGGAAGGCGGCTGCCGTCAAGGAAAGCGAGAACAGCAATCCTGACCATAGATAGGGCCATGCCTGCGCGACAATCGCTAAATCGAGGCTGTTCATTTCACGACCTCCATGTCGCCAGGCAAAGGACTTTCGAGCATCGCGTCGTCGACATCTGCCCCTACGGCTTCCCTGCCCGGTGCGGTACCGGGAATGCGCACAGCTTTGTCGATGAGCATCATCGTCTGGTAGGCGATCAGAGCCAAAGCGAGATAGATGAGCGTGGCGGCCCCAAATGCAGCGAAGGTCTGGAACGTAGCATCGCTGATTTGGCGCGCCTGAGCGGTCAGCTCCATCAAGCCAATGGTCAGCGCAACAGACGTATTCTTGTAGATGCCCATCACCTCGCTTGTCAGACTTGGCACGATGAGGCGGAGTGCCTGCGGCAGGATGATGTGGCGATAGGTCAGATATCCGCTTAGGCCGAGCGCGGCAGCCGCTTCGGTTTGCCCGTTAGGCAAAGCTTCGATGCCTGCGCGAACCTGTTCTGCGATGCGCGCGGCGGTGTAAAGGCTCAAGCACCACAAAGCCGGAAAGAAAGATCCCCAGGGCGGGGGTATCTGCTTTATCCAATCACCCATGGCACTCGGAAGAAGCTCGGGCAGGACGAAGTACCAGAGGAACATCTGCACGAGGACGGGGATGTTCCGGAAGATCTCCACGTACAATCGCGCCAAGGCCCCGTAGAAGGGGCTTCGTACGGTTCGACCTATGCCGACGACAACTCCGATCGCGAACGCAATCCACCAACCGAGGAAGGCAATCGCCAACGTCCAACCAAGACCCGAAAGAAGCCAATCGATGTATCGCTGGCCATCCATGGTCTTTTCAAGAAGAACTCCGAACATCGCGAACCTCACGATTGCAAGCGTGCTCGACGACCATGCTCCGCATGGCGGGTCGTCGTGCGCTTTGTGCCGGCACTCATCGACCGCATTACTTCAATGCGCGATCCTCTCCTTTGACGCGCCGGTAAGCGGGAGGGCATGACCTTCGCTCTTCGGCGGGATCTGGCCGCTGCCTCGCGCGCGTTGTCTCGAACAGCTCCCATGCCAAATTCTAAGCGGCCCTGGATGACTTTTTTGATCGGCGTCCACGGATGAGATGAACCAGACGATCCACATCGGTGATCGTGTTGAACATGCCGAACGACACACGGATGCCGTCGCGCTCGGGGGAAACACGTACGCCATTCTCCTCGAAGTAACCGAGCCATTCTGTCGCGGGCAAGCCAACGACGTAGATGTGGGGCGATCGATATTGCCGCTGGCGGGGACCGACGAGACTGAGGTCGAGCTCGTCCAGCTGGGCAATGAGATGATCGCCCAAGTCGAAGCAATGGTTCTGGATGTTCTGGACGCCGATCTGCTCGATCATGTCGAGCGAGGCTCCGAGCGCGTGAATTGCCGGAAGATTGAAGTTTCCTAGTTCAAAACGCCGCGCGGTGGGAGACGGCGCCAAGCGGTCAGGGCGAGCGATGAGATCTTCAGGACTCTCGGCGAGACTGGCAGCGGCGAGGTAGGCGGGCTCAAGCTCCTTCCGGGTCTTGTCCCAATAGAGCAGCCCGAGACCTTGAGGGACGAGCAACCCCTTGTGACTCCCGGAGCCAACGAAGGTTGCCTGGATGGCTTTCGCGTCGATCGGAACGACCCCGATCGCTTGCATGACGTCGACGACGAAGTAGAGCTTCTTGGCCGCGCACAGAGCGCCGATGCTCTCGATATCGAAGCGATGTCCGGCGTGGAAGGTGACGTACGACAGGGAGATCGCGCGGGTCTTCTCGTTGATGTGAGGAAGGAAAGTGTCGGCGTTTACGACGTCCGTCATCGGAAGGAAGTTGATCTGGACGCCCTTCTTCTTCAAATTGAGAAAGGCATAGGCGTTGTTCGGATGATCCCCATGGATCATCAAAGCATTGTCGCCAGCACACAGAGGCAACGCGTTCGCCGCGATGTTCATGCTTTCCGACGTGTTCTTCGTGAAGGCAATTTCGTCAGCCGACACCCCAAGGAAACGGGCGACTTTGGCGCGCGTTTGCTCGACCCGGTCGAGCCATACGCTTTTCGGTCCGGCCGTCTCCAGGCCTTCACGAAGGAAGGTTTCGATCGCCGCCATTACGGGACGCGCCAGCGGCGTCTGAAAGCCGGAGTCGAGATAGACCATCCTATCGGCTGCCGGGAACTCCTTGCGCACAGCTTCCACGTCGTAATGACGGGACATTCCATCTCCTCTTCGAACAGGTCCCGAACCAGCCGAATCCAGGACTCAGCCGCTCCCCCACCCCGGCCCGTGCTATTGCACAAAAACCAATCAGATGGCGACAACGCCAACGATATGAGCAACGGGGAGGTGCATTCAAACAGTATTGTCATATTTTAGTATGAATTACTCCGGAAAATGATAATTATGGACTCCGCTATTCGAGGAGATTCGCATGGCGGATCAAGAAAAGGCGGTTGGGCCTCTAGACCGGGCCTTCGCCATCGTGGGTTACGTCGCCAATCAGACGAAGGCCGTCTCGGTTGCGGAAATCGCAAATGCGCTGGCATTGCCGATCCCGACGGCCCATCGGCTTGTTGGAAATCTGGAAGAACGCGGCCTGCTTCAGAAGGCGCTGGGATCGAAGCGCTACGTGGTAGGCAATCAGTTGGTCACGCTATCCGCCAAAGTCATCGGCGCGGCCTTTCGCACGGCGCGGCGGCATGCGGTGCTCCGCGCGGTTGCCGGTGAAATCGGCGAGCAGTGCGAGATCGGAGTCGTACGCGACAATGTCGTCGCCTACGTCGACAGCGTACGCGTCTCTCAGCCACAGGGCCTTCAATTCAATCCCGGCGAGGCTGCTCCACTTCACTGCACCTCGACCGGAAAGATCTACATGAGCCGGTTACCCGAGAGAGCCCGCGAGAAGTTGTGTCGCTCCCTCACTCTGACGCAGTACACTGACAACACCATCGTGGACTGCGATACGCTCCTGAGGCTTCTCGCGGAGACACGTCATCACGGTTGGGCCAAGACCAATGAGGAATATGTAAAGGGCGTCGTCGGGTGCGCTGTTCCCATCGTTTCCCCTGACGGAGAGCTGATAGCTTGCCTCGGTGTATCGGTGCCCGTGGCGCGAGTAAGTTTTGCAGAGCTTGACCGCTTCATTCCTCCACTTCAAAGAGCCGCCGTGCTCCTGTCGCAAACCATCCTTCAGACGGACAGTGAGGACGAAACACTCGAGCATACTTAAGGATAAGGACTCGCCATTGTCTCCGTTCCTCAGATCCCGATCGCTTCATAGGCTTCGGCGATTTGTCGGATGGAGGCGACATAGGCCGCGGTCCTGTAATCGCCGAGTTGGGGCTGTTCTTCCATGAGATCTGCAATACGTGCCCAGGTGCTCCGCATGACGTCCTCAAGGCCGGATCGAACGAGGTCGATTTCTGCGCCTCCTTCAAGAAACTCATCGCGCATATCGGCAGGGAACTCCTTGCCGGTCATCTGTTCAAGCGCCGCGGCGATCGTCTGGTTTCGCCTTTCTCGGCGCCGCCGTTCCATCAAGCCGAAGGGGATGCGCGTCAGATTTTTCGCCCACTCGAAATAGCTAACGACCACGCCGCCGGCATTCACATAGAGATCCGGCAGGATAGTTACTCCTCGGGAACGGAGCATCTTGTCAGCCTCGAAAGAGACAGGGCCGTTGGCAGCTTCTACCACAAGATGAGCCCTTATGCGGCCCGCGTTTTCCGGATGAATGGCGTTCTCCATCGCCGCAGGAATGAGGACGTCACAGGGCAATTCGATGCCCGTCATATCGCCAGCGACGGACGTTGCGCCAGGAAAGCCAAGAATGCTGCCCGTTAGGAGCTGATGCTGCTTTAGCAGCTCAATGGGGAGGCCCTTCGGATTGGCGACATAGCCGTCCCGCTCCGCAATGTCGATTACGCGGGCGCCGTCCTCTTCGGACAGGAACTTTGCGACGTGATAGCAGGTGCGCGGATCGCGAAGATAGCTCTGGATCGCAAACTGCACGCCCCTGCCCGTTGCCTCGACGCGACCGGCAATACCGCCCTTCGACAAAGGCTTGCCAGTTACGCAGGCGCGCGCATTGACGACATCAGTCGGGTTGGCGCGGCGGAATTCGTCCATCATCCAAGCCATTTCCCGCTCGCTTGTGCCGATGTCCGGGGCCGGAACGTTGACACCGGAGCCGATCAGGCCGCGCTTGTTAAGTTCCTGGGTGAAGCGGCGGGTGATGCGCTCGAGCTCCTGCGGGGTCCATTCGCGCGGGTCAATCTTGAGGGCCCCCTTCGAGCCGCCAAATGGTACATCGACAAGCGAGCATTTGAGCGTCATAAGCGCAGCAAGCGCCTCCACCTCTTCGGCATCGGCGTTTGGCGCGTAGCGAATACCGCCTTTTACGGGTTCAGAGTGCTCGCTGTGGACTGATCGCCAGCCGATGAAGCTATACATGCGGCCGCGTAGTCTCACGCCGAAGCGGACCGTATAGGTCGAGTTGCATTGAATGATCCGCTCGGCCAATCCTTCAGGGAGATCGAGAAACGTCATGGAATGACGGAAGTTCTGGTCGACGCTTTCAAGAAAGCCAGCAGAGTTGGCCTGCATCACGCATCTCTCATTGTTGTAACAGCGCCTACGCGCAGCGATGTCTTCTGGTAGCTCGCTTCACCTACTCGAACCCGTCGTGGTGAGTTCGCATGCACCGTCGATTCCTTTTTGACGGCTAAGAGTGTTTGGGCCTCAAGTCGCCATCTCTCCAATGAGCGGCGTGTTGCGAACCTGGCAGGCAGGCTAATGACATCAAATGACCAGCCAATGCAGAGTCCATTGCCGCCCCTGATTGATAGCCGGTCTAGCTCGGAAGAATTTAATTTCATGAGCCACATTGCGCGCACGCAAAGCGCATCTTCTTAAAAAACGCTGTGTTTGGTGGCGGCCAAGGCTGAGCGCACCGAAAGCCGAGCGAGCGGTGGTTAGGCGACAGAAACGACGTTTATTGGATGGCGAGCCAGGATATCTCGCAGAGTCTGGAGCACATCAGAGAGTGCGACAATATCTCTTGGCGCGCCAAGGCAGATACGCGTTGCGCCGGGGTCTCCGTCGCCAACTGCGGATGCGATGCGCGGGGTCACAAGTATGCCGCGGCCTCGGGCGGCGGCGGCAAATTGGTCTGCGGACCACTCGGGAGGCAATGGCAACCATCCGTAGAAAGCCGGGAACTGAAGTTTTGCGGCTTTGGGAAAGACGTCCAGGAATACCCGGTAACGCTCAAGCGCCTGCAGGCGCCGCTCGCGCAGAAGCTCTTCAAGCTTACCGCTCTCGACCAGCCGCACCACTATCTCACTCAGCATCGGAGCCACGAACCAGGCAGAGGCGTGCAGGAGGAGCTCAGTTTGAGCGGTGTAGGATACCGGGACAGTCAATGTGCCGAGACGAAAGGCTGGCGCAAGGCATTTGGAGTAGGATGTGACGTAGAAGGTGCGGGTTGGTGCCAACGAGGCGATTGGCACAGGACGCTCGGTGAAGAAAAAACCGTAGACGTCATCCTCTATGACGGTGAGATCGAGTTCCTCGGCGAGTTCAGCGATGCGCTGCCGGCGAGCAAGACTCATGGTGCGAGCAGTGGGACTGTGTAAGGTTGGCATGCAATAAAGCACCCGCGCTCCGGACGTGCGGGAGGCCCTTTTCAAGGCGTCCGGCTTTATTCCCTCGTCGTCCATCTCGACCGATACCAAGTTGAGGTGGCTGGCGGCAGCGATAGCCTTGAAGCCGGAATAGGTGAAGGTGTCGACTAAGATACTGTCGCCTGGCTTTGCCACCAGGCGGAGGGCGATGTCGATGGCGTGCTGAGCGCCGTTGCACAGAAACAACTGAGCCGGCTTGATCGCGAAGCTACTATCCGACAAGGAGGCGGCGATGATTTCGCGGTGCTTCCAGATGCCCCCGTGCGGATGGTAGCGCAGCAACGGTGCAAGATCACGCTCGCGCACTACCTCACCAAACAACGCGGACAGGATCTGCGTCTCGCTTCCTTCGACCGGTACATTCAGCGCTAAATTGACGGGTTCTTGTCTCGCCATCGTCTCGGCTCGGGCGGCGGAACGGCGGCGGACGAAGGTGCCCTGCCCGACATGGCCGCTGACGATACCGCGCTGTTCGGCCTCCTGATAGGCTTTGCTGACGGTGCCGACGGACAGACTAAGCTGCCGAGCTAGGTCGCGGTGCGGCGGCAGGCGATCGCCATCGGACAGCCGGCCGTCGGCGATGTCCTGCTCCAGAGCATTGACCAAGGCAAGGTAACGCGGCCCCTCGGAGGCGAGTCGCCGGGGTCGCCAACTCGTAAATGTCCCATCCAAGCTCAAGTCCCGCGCTCCTTTTCCTTTCGGTCTCATCGCCTATTAGACATGAAGGTGGCCAACATACTTTCTTACAGTATAGGATTCCAAACCCTCGATGCCGCCCTCGCGACCCCAGCCGCTGTCACCGATTCCGCCGAAGGGGGTTTCGGGTATCGTCACCACCATCTGATTGATGCCGATAACGCCGACTTCCAGCTTCTCCGCTATACGGTTGGCTGTTGCGGCGGAGCGGGTGAAGGCATAGCCTGCCAGACCGTAAGGCAATGCGTTTGCCCGAGCGATGGCCTGTTCGAGGTCATCAACAGGTTGTACCAGCGCAAGTGGACCGAATGGTTCCTCTGTCATGGCCCTCGCCTTGTCGGGCATTTCCGCCAAGATGGTGGGCCGGTACATCAAGCCTTTCCCCTTCAGCCGTTCACCGCCGACCACCAGGCGAGCAGATCGCGACAACGCGTCGGAGATCAGGTCATCCATAGCAGCGACGCGGCGGACGTTGGCGACAGGGCCGACCGTGGTGCCCTTTTGCAGGCCGTCGCCTACCACCTGCTTTTCGATGAATCCGCGAGCGTGTTCGAGGTACTCTTCGTACGCGGAGCGTTCGACGAAGAAACGCGTCGGCGAGGTGCAAACTTGTCCAGTGTTGCGCAGCTTGATGGCCATGGAGAGCTCCGCGGCCCGCTGGACGTCAGCGTCCTTTGCGACAATCACCGGCGCATGGCCACCCAATTCCATGGTGGCGACAGTCAGAGTCTCTCCAGCCAGACGAGCAAGGTGACGTCCGACCGGCGTCGATCCCGTAAAGGAAATCTTTCGGATCACCGGCGAACGAATGAGATACTCGGACACGTCAGCGGGCACGCCGAAGACCACGTTCAGCACGCCTTTGGGCAATCCTGCATCGACAAGCGCGCGCGCCATTTCTAGCGTGGTGCCCGGCGTTTCCTCGGCCGGCTTGATGATACAGGTGCAACCTGCGGCGAGAGCAGGAGCAATCTTACGCGCCGGCGTTACGGCGGGGAAGTTCCACGGCGTGAAGCAAGCGACGGGACCGACCGGTTCCTGTGTGACGGTCTGGCGCATATCGGGCTGTCGCGCCGGGATGACACGGCCATAGCTACGCCGTCCTTCCTCTGCGAACCAGTCAAAGAACTCTGCCGCCGCTGTGATCTCACCTTTCGCTTCCGCCAGGGTCTTACCTTCCTCTAAGGTCAGCACCGTAGCGATGTGCTCCAAACGCTCGCGCATCAGGTCAGCGGCTCGGCGCAAGATCTGGCCGCGCTCGTACGGCGAGGTTCGCTTCCAGCCCTCAAAGGAGCGGCTTGCCGCCGCGAGTGCGCGGTCGAGTTCTACCGTTCCGGCGTGCGGCAGCGTACCGAGAGGCTGTTCTGTGGCCGGATTGAGAACGGCTTCGCTTCCCGTACTGGTTTCCTCGATCCATTCGCCATCGATGAGGAGTGCCAATTTCGTATACATAGTCTATTCCTTGAACAGGGTAAGATGCGTTCAGACGCCTGTAGGCGCGAGCTCGATGGACCGAATTCTCGAGTCGACGTGGTCTCCTTAGGCCTTGGCCCAGCGAGTAAGACCAGCCTCGGCGATGATCTTCGTAATGGCCCCTTTCTGCTCGGCCGCCAACGGCAGCAACGGAAGACGTGGCCCACCGACGTCGCGGCCAAGCTGGCTCATGGTCTCTTTGATGGCGGCGTAGTAGGCCCCGGACTGGAAGCAACGATAGAAGGCAAAGACGTCGCGGCCGAGGGCGTCCAACGCTTTATCGCCAGTGAGCGCCTTGTCCCAGTAGTCGCGAATCAGAGGCCCGGCGATCTGGTGTGCCATAGCGACGACTCCGTGGGCGCCAACGGCGCGGGCCGGAACGATCATGGTTTCGTAACCGACGAAAACACGGATTTTATTGCCCACGCGCTGCACAAGCTCGCTTACCTGAGTGATGAGTCCGGAGCTGTCCTTGATGGCGACTACCGTCGGGAGGGCGGAGAGCTGCTCCACGAGAGCGGGCGTGATGTCGACGCCCGCGCGGCGCGGGCTGTTGTAGAGCATCAGGGGCAGCGACGTATTGCGCGAAATGTACTCGAAGAAGGCCACGATCTCGCGCGGGCTCGGCATGGCGTAGATGGGCGGAAGAATCATGCCGCCGGCGCACCCTGCCGCGACGGCCGACTGGCACGCTTCCAGGACATCTTCGACACGCAGGTCGGCGACCCCGGCGAGAACGGGCACCCGGCCAGCGACGTGGTCAACCGTCAACTTGTAGAGGCGCGCACGCTCGGCCCTTGAGAGCGCATAGAATTCGCCGGTGCTGCCGGCGGCTACGACGCCCTGAGCCCTATTGACGATGGCCTCATCGATGAGCGCCTTATATCGAGACTCGTTGATGGAGCCATCCGAACCGAACGGAGTGACGAGAACGGGGAAGATGCCGCCCCAGTTTGTATCGACCATGATGTGTTATCCCTAGTTTGAAGATGTGGTTAAAGGTGCGGCCGCCGGTGCCGTCAGCGGACCCAGAAGACGAGCTTGTTCGGTGAAGCGTCCGACGAAAGCGGCGAGCCTCGGATTAGCTTTCGACAGCAGAAGCTCACGAGGAGGACCACTCGCAGCGACGACTCCCTGGTCCATGAAGACCACCCGATCGGCCAGCTCGTAGGCGAAGCCGATCTCGTGAGTGACGATGACCATGGTCATTCCCTCGGCGGCGAGCTGGCGGATAGCGGCGAGCACTTCGCCCACCAGCTCCGGGTCCAGCGCCGAGGTCGGCTCGTCGAACAGCATGATGGTAGGCTGCATGGCGAGCGCCCGGGCGATGGCGACGCGTTGCTGCTGGCCACCCGACAGTTGCGAAGGGTATTTATGCCCGGCGTCGGGAAGGCCCATGCGGGTGAGGAGTTCGCGTGCCCGAGCCTCTGCTTCGGCGCGCGGCACTTTCTTCACGACCAATGGGGCTTCGATAATGTTCTCCAGCGCCGTGCGGTGGGGAAACAGGTTGAAGCTCTGGAACACCATGCCAGTCTTAACACGCGCGGCGCTGACCTGCCTGCCGGAGAGATTCAGCCGCTCGGCCCCCGTGCTGCGGAAAAGGGGCGCACCCTCGATGACGATCTCGCCCCGGTCTGGCTCCATCAACAGGTTCATGCAACGTAGTAGCGAGGTCTTGCCCGAGCCGCTTGCGCCGATCAGGCAGACCACCTCTCCGCGATGCACGTCAAGATCGACGCCACGCAAAACGTGATTCTTCCCGTAGGACTTCTCGATGCCGCGCACGCTCAGTACCACTTCGGCGGAAGTTGCGGTCATCACGCGGCCTCCTTGCGTTCGAACCGGCGCGAAAGAGCGCTGAGGGGGAAAAGCAGGAGGATGAACACGGCACCGATGACGGTGTAGACCTCCATCGGCCGGTAAGTGAAGCTGGCAATATAGCCCGCCTGATAAAGCAGATCAGGAATGGTCAGCACGGAGAGAAGGGTCGTGTTCTTGAGCTGCATGATGGTCTGCCCCATCAGCGGCGGCACCATGCGGCGCAGCGCCTGCGGCAAGATGATCCGCTTCATGCGCTGAAAGTATCCCATGCCCAGCGCAACGGCGGCGTCAGTCTGGCCACGGTCGATAGATTGGACTCCGGCGCGTAGGATCTCGGCATAGAAGCCGCTGGCATAGAACCCGAGACCGAGAATGCCCGCCGTTTCCTTCCCTATCTGGATCTGAAGGAAGATCGGCAGCGCATAATAGGTCCACATGAGCAACACCAGCAGCGGGATGTTGCGGAAGAACTCCACCCATGTTCGACCGAGCCAGCGCAATGGCCCCCACGGAGTGAGCTGAAGCAGCGCGACAACGAGACCGATCGCGAGCCCAATGGCGCAGGTATAAATCGTGTATTTTAGAGTAACGAGCAGGCCGTAGGCGAGGATGTCCCAGTTCGCGAAGACGATGGACGGATCGAATTTCATGGCGATCTCCGTCAGTTGGGAAGAAAGCCGGCCGGCAGCGGATCGTCCGCTTCCAGCACGAGGGTGGAGAATGCGCTGATGTGAGCCATGCCACGCACCTCGGGGATCACGGCGGGCTGGCCGTCCTTGCCTCGGGCCAATTCGGCGACCTTGGCCGTGAAGGGCACCCCGAGAATGTTTTCCGCTCGGTAGGGTACCCCTACTGCTAAATGCCCGCGGGCGTGAAGCTGGGCCAGACGAGCTGAGGTCCCCGTGCCGCAGGGCGAACGGTCGAACTTGTTGCCGGCCAAAACGACAAGATGGCGGGCGCCGCCCTCGATGGAATGATAGAAGAGCACGCTGCCGACCTGCGGCGCTCCGCTGCGGGCATTTAGCGCCTCCTTGATAGCAACGCCCGCGCGGCACCACCGGCTGGCGTGGTCGATGTCGAACGGGAGATCGACTTGGTCCGCGTCGACTAGCGCGTATGTGATACCGCTATAGGCGATGTCACATGTCACCCTGCCGAGGCCTTCGATCTCCGAAACAACGTCGGAGGCGAGCACAAAGGAGGGCACATTACGTAACAGGACAGAAGTCAGCTGGCCGGCTTCGAATGTGCCGGTCACATGGACGATACCTGCCGGGGTTTCGATGGACATGCCGTTTTGCTCAAAGCCCTGCGGGAGAGCTCCCATGGCAGCAAGACTGGCGATGTAACCGATCGTGGCATGACCACACATGTCGGCGTAGACGTAAGAGAAGATGAAGAACAGCCCCTGGTCCGCCTCGCGAGAGGGCACGGGCACCGCCGCCGCCATGGCGGCATGCCCGCGCGGCTCATGAAGCAGTAGCGTTCTCAAGCCGTCATGGGTGTTGCGGAAATCATCCCGCTGCTCGCGCACGCTCCGCCCGCGCAGCGGAGGGATGCCCGCCATGACCGTTCGGGTGGGATGCCCCGCGGTGTGGCTGTCGATGACAGTGAAGAGACCGCTCGTTCGCATGGCGTCAGCAATACTTGCCGGACTGAGGAACCACTTTCATGTCGATGCCGCGTTCGAGCATGTAGCGAGTGATGCGCGAGCAGGCGAGGCCGAGAGAATTCTGCTGCGACATCCAGTTGGCCAAGAAGTTGGAGAACCCCTCGTTGCCAGCTTCGCGGCGGATACCGATCGTCGCCGGGTTGCGCAAGACCGGTGTGGGCACCACGGCCTTGCCGACGCCCTTGGAGTCGAGGAGCGCGGCGTCCTGGTCGGCGATGATGATCGCGTCGACCTTACCTGACTGCAATTCCAGAACTGCTTGGTCGCGCGATGGCACTACGACGATGGTGGAGTTGGGGATCACGGATTCGGCGATCACCTGCATGGTGCCGCCCTTCTGCACGGCGACGCGCACTTCCTTCTTGTCCATCTCGCGCCAGGTCTTGGGCGCGAATCCGGGACGTGCGACGAGCGCCCAGATGCCCTCGACGATGGAGCCTGGCACATAATCGATCACGAGCCCGCGGCGAGGATTGGGGTTCAGCGCCACCGCGAGATCCACCTTGCCGGCCTGGAAATCGGCCGCAAGATTGCCCCAGGTTGTCTCGTAATATTCGATCTGAACGCCGAGCAGACTGGCGATATCCTTGCCCCAGTCGACGAAGAATCCCGACCATTCACCGGTGCGCGGGTCCTTGATGTAGCCAGGCTCTTCCGCAACCATCACTGGGAATTTCAACTTGCCGCTCGCCTTGATGCGGTTGAGCACCAAGGACGGATCCTCGGCTCGAGCCGGCGCGGAGGCCGGCCCGAACAGCATGGCCGCACCAATAGCAGCAGCAACGATCGCACTTATCCAACGGCTCATCGAAGTCTCCTCATATTGAACTATGTCAATTTACAATTGTCACATATCAATATTCAGATCGCCGCGCAAGAATAAACTTGCTGCCGGGCAGCCTTATCGCAGCCGATAAGGCGCGTTTGAAATCCGGGGCGCGCGGCCCGCGACGAGATCCGAGATAATTGCCGCGGTCATGGGGGCTCCGCTGATGCCCATGTGACCATGGCCCGTGGCGAATAGGATAGCGGCGTGCCTCGGATGGTGACCAATGATCGGGAGGCTATCTGGCGTCGATGGCCTTACGCCCATCCAGTCAGTCACCTGGCTGATGGATATGTCCGGCAGCATTGCCCGGGCGTATCCCTGCAGCTTTTTGTTCTGCTTCGCGTCGCGCGGCGCATCGGGCGCATCGAATTCGGCGATGCCTACGATGCGCAGCCCCTCGTTGAGCGGCGTAGCAACGAAGGCCGAGGCCGCGTCGGTGACGGGACGGCTGATGGCACCGGACGTACCGGGCATAGTGATGTGATAGCCACGCTCGCTGGCCAGCGACAGGGAAACTCCCAGGGAGCGCGCCAGATCGCGGCTAGCGATACCTGCTGCGATAACCACTGTGTCGCAGCGGTGAGACCCCGTACTCGTCTGCAGCGTTATACCTTCTGTGCCTGGCTCTATGGCCTCAACCCGCGCGGTCCGAATTGAGACGCCAAGCGCAGCGGCTCGCTCCATCAGGCCTTCCACCAGCGCCGGAGGTGACGTCACATGACCACTGTTTGGAAAGTATATCCCACGCTTGTAGTCGTGGGACAAAGCTGGCTCCAATTCGCGCAGTTGCTCGGCACTCAGCCTCTCAAAAGTCACGCCATGCTTCGTCCGCAGACTGTCCACACGCTCATCCAACGCGCTGAGTGATACGTCGCGCCACACATGAAGCGCACCGTTCGGCCGGAACAATCGTTTCCAATCGGTGTCGCCGAGCATATCGCGATACAGCGCGGCACACGGATGGTTGAGATCGTGCAACGCCGCATACGCCGCCTCCCACGCCCGGGGACGTCCAGTACGAAGGAAGCGGACCAGCCATGGCAAGGTGCGCGGTAACTCGCGCGGGGCGAGGCGCACCGGGCCGTTAGCGTCAGCGAACCAGCGCAGCGCACGCCACATGACACCGGGATGAGCCATGGGCAGCGCCGATCCCGCGTTGTATTGGGCACCGTTGCCCCAAGAGCAGCCATGGCCGACGCGCCCCTCCTCGACCACGGTGACGCTGTGCCCTTCCCGCGCCAGCATGAGAGCGCAACTCACGCCGACTACGCCCCCGCCAATAACCGCGACAGTACGCGATTCAGCCATGCAACATCTCCTGTTCGCGCAAAGTCGCGACCGACGCCGGCTGCGCCTCGATCATCGCAGAGATGCTCTCTGCCTTACGATTGCCATAGTACATTGAGCATCATTCTTATAAGATTGACATATAACAATCACGACTCGCGGTAGGATTCAATGATAATCTTGATCTTCGGCCCATGGTTATCTGCGTTGGGCCTTGTCAGCCGGAACGGCAGACGCCGTGGCCGCGAGGCGGAACGCGACCGCCGGAAGCTCTCCACACGATGCCGTCAGTTGCCCAAGCCCCGAGGCTTTTGGTCCGGCGGAGTGTGACCAAATGGCGGTTTATGTGCCGACGATTCCAGCAAGCGGCAGCAGGGTTGCGAAGTGACCGTCCCCATCGGGGCCATCGGAATAGTAACTGGCGGACGAGGAGGCGCTGAAGCAGTGCAAGCAAAGCTCCCTTCAAGAGAAACCTTGGTCACCGGCAACTCGCCATAGGTCTTCGACCGTGCCAGTGGAATTTCGAGATCTGCGCTGGGCGATCGTCGCGTCCCAGCACCGAAGCCTCCGCCAAGCGGCAGAGACGCTCAGAATCAACCATCCCACTCACGCCTTTTAGATCACACTTGATCACGCCACATCATACTGAATAACCAAGATTTTTTGGCTTGTCGTAGAGTCGCGCGCTATGGCATATTGGGGTCGGTATTAAGGGGGATCGAAGCCCTTTTTGACCCCAGTCGTAGACCCCTGCAACCCGTCTGCAGATCCCACTCGAAAGTCCACGGGAGAGCCCAGTGCCGAGCCTTACAGATGGCGAAATACGCCGCGCTCTTAAGCAGGTCGAAGAGGCCGGAAAGCAGCTGAGCCTTGTGGATGGCGAGGGCCACGGAACGGGCCGGCTCATCCTTGTGATGAAGCCGATGCCAACCCGCGTCACGGCGGATTGGATGGCGCAGCAGTGGCGTGACCAGAAGCGCCTCAAGAAAAAGCTCGGCTCCTATCCCTCGATGAGCCTGAGCCAAGCGCGCGAAGTATTTAAGCGCGACTACGCCGACATGATCCAGAAGGGCCGTAGCATCAAAATTGCGGGCGACACGCGGGCCGGTACCGTTGCGGATCTATTCGAAGCCTACGTCGCTTCGCTCAAGGCTGAAGGAAAGCCTTCCTGGAAGGAGGCGGAAAAGGGCTTGAACAAGATCGCCGATATTCTCGGCCGCAGCCGCGCTGCCCGCGACATCGAGCCTGACGAAATCAAAGAGGTCATCCGCCCGATCTATGAGCGCGGCAAACGCTCCATGGCCGATCACGTTCGCAGCTACATCCGATCGGCTTACAGCTGGGGCTTGAAGTCCGAACACGACTACCGCACCACGTCACCCCGCCGCTTTCGTCTCGTTCACAATCCGGCTGCAGGCATTCCGACCGAACCCAAAAACGTCGGCACACGCTGGCTGGACGAAGAGGAATTCGTACGCCTCTATCGCTGGCTAGAATGTCCCGATGCTCCAGTTCATCCGCCTTACACGCGCGCAGTCAGGATTCTAATGCTGACCGGTCAGCGCGTTGAGGAAATTGCTCGATTGCATGTTGACCAATGGGATTCCGCGGAGCGCATCATCGACTGGTCGAAGACAAAAAACGGCAAGCCGCACGCGATCCCAGTGCCAAAAGTCGCGGCCGAGCTCATCGAATCGATCAAGCCGAATGAATATGGATGGTTTTTCCCGTCGGCGACAGATCCGTCCAAACCGGTCAGCCATGGCACGCTTTATTCATTCATGTGGCGCCAACGCGACCGCGAAGTTATTCCCGTGGTGACGAACCGCGACCTTCGACGGACATGGAAGACGCTCGCTGGCAAGGCCGGCTTGTCGAAAGAGATCCGAGACCGATTGCAGAACCACACCCTTCAAGACGTCAGTTCCAAGAGCTATGATCGCTGGAATTATATGCCCGAGAAGCGCACCGCCATGATAAGGTGGGATAAGTTCGTCCGCGAGTTGCTGGCCAAGAAGAAGCGGAAGATGACCGTGCTGCAAGAAGCTGCATAATCGTCCGCCCCCTCATCCCTTTCTCGCGACAATTGCCAGCGCGGCCACAGCGCAGGCTGAGCCAGCCGCAAGAGACCATTGGCTGGACATAGGCCGGAAGCTATATGAATTGGGACGTCGGATTGCATATGCCTTCGAGGCGGAGCTTCTGGTTTTGGTTCACGATGTCCAGACGGAATTGTTGGCCATCGCCAAGTTGCGTGCCGACTACACGCGCGCCTTCGCCGCAGCGTGGCCCGTTGGCGAATTTGCGCAACAGGTTGTTGCACTATTACCTTGGGGCCTTTGGCCACGATTGGTTGGCTTCGGCGCGAGCCGTATAGTTCTGCTGGAAACTTGGAGACCGTTTTCATTCGAGTGCAAAGCCAGTGCCGCAAGCGCCGGATAAAACCGGGCGGCAGCTTGGGCGGCGCCTCGTTCCACTAGATCCACAAATCATTGATATCAATCATATTACTGACTTTGTTGGCTTATTTCTTGAATAATGTCGGGTTTTTGCTTATATATAATGTCGGGTTTTTGCAAGGAGACCGATCATGCCTCGCAAGCACACATTGCGCGAAAAGATAGAACAGCGGATTGCGCGTAAGAAGGGCGAGGACGTGTTCCTGACGCGCGAGTTCAAGACGCTCGGCGGCGAGGATCAGGTACTGCGCGCCTTGCGCAAGCTGGTGGACGAGGGCCGCTTGGTGCGACTCGGTTATGGTGTCTACGGCCGCGCAACTGTTTCGAGCCTCAGCGGCAAGCCGATGCTCTATAGCCGCGACGGCTTTGCTGGCGTAGCGCGTCAGGCGCTCGACAAGCTCGGCGTTGAATGGGAGCCGACTGAAGCCGAACGCGCATATAATGAGGGCCGCTCCACACAGGTGCCGGTGAACCCGGTGGTCCGGGTCAAGGGCCGCTTCTCGCGTCATCTACGGTACCGCAACGCGGAGCTTGTTCTTGAGCGATAGCCCAACCCTCGAACAGCTGCTGGAAGTCCAGGAGCATCTTGGGCTGCCGGGCCCGGCGCTTGTCGAGAAGGACTGGTATGTCGTCAAGGCGCTGGCCGCGATTGCCACCGTCGATACCGGCGACTTTCGCCTCGTGTTCGGGGGCGGCACCGCGTTAAGCCGCGCCTACAAGCTCACCAAGCGTATGTCGGAAGATGTCGACCTCAAGATCGTCCGCGATAAGGCTCCGACGCGCGGCGAGCTCCGGAAGTTGCGCAAGACAATTACCGATGCGCTACTGGGCGCGGGCTTCGTCTTCGATCCCGAGAACAGAGACCATCGCGTCACGATGTACGAAGGGCGTTACACCAAATACCAGTTGCCCTACAAAGCCCTAGCCGAGGGCAAGGGCATCTTGCGGCCTGATGTCCAGATTGAAACTTCCGTTTGGCCGCTGCGGCGCGATACCGTGGATAAATCCGTGACCTCCTTCATCGCCGAGGCCTATGGCCGCGATGCGGAGTTGACGAAGATCGCCTGTTCATCGGTTCTCGAAACCGCCGCCGAGAAATTCGTGGCGTTGGCGTGGCGCGCAGGCTCCGAACTGGCGGGCTTGCGCGAGGAGCGCGATCCGACGCTGGTCCGGCATATCTACGATCTTCATATGATCCGCGGCGAGTACGATGTGAAGGCCGCTGCCACGCTGGCCCATGAAGTGATGCTCGCGGATGCCGCGACGCGCGGCGACAGTTTTCCCGCGTGGAAGAAGGATCCTCTCGGCGAAACGCTCCGCGCAATCGGGGGCATTCCCAAGGATAAAGTGTTTATGGACGGCTACGCGAATTTTCAGCGTGATATGGTTTATGGCGACAAGCCTGATTTCGCGACAGCGATGGGCACGCTCAGCATGCTGGCCGATTATCTTAGGAAAGTTGCGGTCTAGCTAGTATGGCGACCGTTCCGTCACGCGTCCACGATCACCGTCGTTCGTTGATTGACCCGAAGCCTTGGCGAGGCGTTGTCTAATGAGTTGCTGTCGGGCGAGAATCGCGGCACCTTCCGGCTTCGTGTCCGTGGTGTCGCACTCCAGGATGCATTCATGTTGCCGAACCCCGATACGGCTGTCGGACGTTTGTTTGCTCGTCTGAGCGACTGGATCTCCCTTGACGAATTCGAGCAAGCGCTGTCGGATTACTTCCACGGCCACCTTGGAACGCGGAGCTTGCAGATTATCGTGCCAAGCGCGGCACGGTCAAAGAGCTTCGAGATGAAGCAGCATCACGTCAAATTTGTCAAAGCAAAGCGCAACATCCGTTTTGAACTGAATGACGCTGTTCCCTATTGCTGGTTGCGGACAACCGAACCGCCGCGGGGCTTGTGGTCACTGTCGCACAGTCGCGCGAGCAACATCGGCTCGGCCAGGAGATGAATGAAAAGGGAGTTATCCCCGGATTTCTCGGCTTAGCCGACGATGCTTCAGAAACGGCTTTCAACGAAAGCTTGGCGCGCGCGCGCATAATGTACAGTTCGGAAGGCACGTTGAAGGTCATCGGGAACGGTATCAAAGATTGCCTTCGCAAGAAAAAACACCCGAAATATAAAGGGTCATGGTCTGCTCATCGAAGCGCGGCTGCACAGTTTGCCAAAGCAGCGCTTCAATGGACGATAATCCACCGACGAGCGCGCAAGTTATTCCATTTTCCAATGCATAAGGCCGGAATAATCTCGAATTGCAGAGGGGATTTGGCGTATAATTGGCTAACTGCGCGAAGCAAATAGCATTTGCGTGCGGCAGTTCCGTCAAAAAGCTGACGCGGCTCAGCTTCGCGCACATTTGTCGATTCGAAGACGTTTCCTTAACAAAATTCTTTTGGGGCAGAGCAGGTTGGAGCAGACACGGGCTGGGGAATCGGCGGCGGGAACGCTCAAAGTAGTCTGCACCGCCGCGGACAACATCAATGTTGCCTTCTATCAGAACGCGGTTCCGATAGTCCGCGAGCTTGCGCTTGAAAATGGCGCAGGCCGCGACCTGAGGGAGCTTTCGGTACGCCTCACATCGGAACCCGCGTTCGTGACGCCGGGGGTCTGGCGTATTGAACGGGTTGAGGACGGAGCAACCCATCACATCCGCAGCTTGGATCTCAAGCTGGATCCGGCGTTCCTGGCGGGCCTCAATGCGTCGAGACGGGCGGAGTTGCGCATCCGCGTTGAAGCAGCCGGCGATAAGCTCGCCGAGAAGAGCGTCGAGGTGAACCTGCTGCCGCCCTCGCACTGGGGCGGTGTTAGTGCGGCGCCAGAATTGTTGGCCGCATTCGTTAGGCCCACCGATCCCAGCGTTGATGTCATCCTTCGGGAAGCTTCGGGTAAGCTTGCCACGGCGGAACGCGACGAAGCGATGGACGGTTATCGCAAGAAGACCAAGGCGAGAGCTTGGGAGATCGCCGACGCGATCTGGGCGGCGCTAGTTTCCCACTCCATCGCATACGTCCTTCCACCGAAGAGTTTTGAGCGCTCCGGCCAGCAGATCCGCGGACCGAGCGACATCCTCTCTCGTCAGGTTGGCACCTGCTTGGACCTTACGCTTCTCTATGCGTCCTGCCTCGAACAGGCCGGCCTCAACCCTGTGCTCGTTCTGACTGAAGGGCACGCCTTCGTTGGCGTGTGGCTCGTGGATGAAGACTTCTCGAGCCTCGTGATCGATGACCCACAGATGCTGCGCAAGCGCGTCCAGCTTGAAGAAATGGTGATGGTGGAGACCACTCTCCTCACGGGCGCGCATCCGGCACGCTTCAAGCAGGCCGTAGATGCCGGCAAAAAGCTGATCGCAGAGGACGCGCCATCGTCATTCGAACTCGCCATCGACGTCAGGCGGGCACGGAGCGCCAAGATCCGGCCGCTCGATCTATCCGGCTCCGGCGAGCCAACCATCACGCCGGCGGCCGCAGCTCCCATTGCGCAAGAAGTCGGTGACATTCCGCAGTTCGAAGAGGATCTCGGCAAGCAACGCGAGCCCGTTTCCGAGCGGAATCTGGATCGTTTAGAGATCTGGAAGCGCAGCCTTCTCGATCTCACGCTAAAGAATCGGCTGCTCAATTTCAAGGACACAAAATCCACTATCGCGATCGAATGCCCCGATGCTGCGATGCTGGAGGACCGGCTGGCCGAAGGAGAGCGGTTCAAGCTGCTAGGCAGGGCGAGCGTCCTGGACGGCAGCGACGGGCGCGACACCGCGCTGCTAGCGCAGCGCCGAGATGATGACGCGCGCAGAGATTTCATCAAAGACGCGATGGTGCGTGGCGATCTGCATACGACCGCTCTGGAAACCGAACTTGAAGGGCGCTTGACCGAGCTCTACCGGGCCTCCCGGCTCGCCTTCGAGGAAAGCGGCGCAAATGTCTTGTACCTGTGCCTCGGCTTTCTGAAATGGACGCCACAGGACGGTGCCGGCCCCTACCGCGCGCCATTGATCCTCGTTCCGGTCCAGCTCGAGCGCAAGAGTGTGCGCTCTGGTTTCCGGCTAGCGCTCCACGAGGATGAAGCGCGGTTCAATCCGACGCTGCTGCAGATGTTGAAGCAGGATTTCGACTTGTCGATGCCAGAATTCGATGACGAACTCCCGCAAGACGATGCGGGTATCGACGTCGGCGGCATTTGGAAGACGATCAGACGTCATGTCAAGAACATCAAGGGCTGGGAGGTCACTGAGCAGGTCGTACTCGCGACACTGTCGTTCACGAAATACCTGATGTGGAAAGATCTCGTTGACCGCACCGAGATATTGAAACGCAATTCGGTTGTCCGCCATCTGATCGACACCCCGACCCATACCTACGATGGGGGCGGCGCCGCCTTCGTCACACAGAACACCATCGACGAAATCGTCGATCCGGCCGAGCTCTTCACGCCGCTGTCGGCCGATTCCTCTCAGGTCGCGGCCGTCCTGGCCGCGCAGCGCGGGGGTGATTTCGTGCTGTTCGGCCCGCCAGGTACGGGCAAGAGCCAGACAATCGCCAATATGATCACCAACTGCCTCGCCCACCAGAAGACGGTGCTGTTCGTGTCGCAGAAGACGGCGGCGCTGGAGGTCGTGAGGCAGCGCATGCATGCGATCGGCCTCGGCAACTACTGCCTCGAGGTCCATTCGACGAAGGCTCAAAAGTCTATCGTAATTGAGCAGCTTGCCACTGCCTGGCGCGAACGCAATCTTGTCACCGAGGAACATTGGTCGACTGCCGCCAGCGAACTGAAGCGGCGGCGTGACCAACTGAACAAGCTGGTTTCCGCGCTACACCGACGCCGCGGCAACGGGATGACGGCCTACGAGGCCTTCGGGCGTGTCATTGCCGATCGTGAACGGTTCCCAGATGTCGGACTGACATGGCCCCCGGGCACGGTACATACCCCTGAAGACCTTGCGCGGATGCGCGGGACTTGCGCGGATATCCGGACGGCTCTTGAAGCCATCGGAGATCCCGTCAACCATCCGCTCAGGGGCATCGAACAGACCAGATGGAGTCCGGCCTGGGTGCAGTCGCTTCAGCAGCTGGTGGAGCGGCTCCATCTGGCGCTGCACGAAGTAAGGGCCGCCGCGGACGATCTGGTCTTATCGATCGGACTTGACCGTGGCGCAAGCGACGATGGCCTGCTGCCACAACTGATCAAGCTAGTATCGCTGATGCTGCACGCCGATGCCGCAGACGGCGCACTTTTGCTCTCGCCCGACGCACCAGAACGCATCAGCGCGCTTTACGATCTTGCTGACGCAGTGGGCCGATTGAACGAAAAGACCTCGGAACTTTCTATACGGTACGATCTCAGGGCAGCGCTGCTTGACCTGCAATCGCTCGAGCGGGAGTGGATGGACGCGTGCACGTCCAACATCCTGGTGCGAAGCGGCCGGAAAAAGAAGGTCAGAGCGGCACTGAAACCATACTGCTCCGATGAGGTACCCGAGGACCTCGGCCGGGATATTGTACTCCTGCAGGATCTCGCCGTCCTGCTGCGTGAAATCGAGAACATGAAGGTCCGCTTCACAGGCATTGAGCGCTTATGGCGCGGGCCGCAGAGCGAGGTATCGCGCTTCCAGGGACTGATCGACTGGGCCACAAACGTGCGCGACGCGGTCAAGGCCTATCGGATCGAAATCTCGCCCGATCGGCTACTCGCCCATGTTGCAGACCTATTGCTGCGCGATGTCTCGCGATTCCGGCCGAGCGGGCAAGTGCGACACGCCTTCGAGAAAATGTACAACGCATTTCCCACAATGCATCGGACGGCGAAGGAGCTCGGTGTATGTATTGGCCTTGACGATCCAGAGGACATCGTCAAGATCGAGACCGGCTGGATTGAAGCCCTTCTCGCACGAACAGCGAGCTGGAAGGCTAATGTCATCAAGGCCCCACAGTGGGCGACTTGGCGTTGGTCCGCACGGGCGGCGCGGACGGCCGGACTTTCCCCTCTCCTCGATGCCGTCGAAAGCGGAACCGTAGATGGCGACGCCATTACCAACATCTTCGACTACGCTTATGCGCGCTGGGTCGCGGAAACCATCGTGAATGAGGACGAGATTCTCAGTAGTTTTCTGGCGGTGAAGCACGAGGCTGCGATCGAGGCGTTTGTCGCCGCGGACCGGAGAGTTGCAGAGCTCGCCAGAGACATCGTGAAAGCGCGCATAGGAGCGGCGGTGCCGACGCAGACCAATTTCGGCAAGGATCCGGAATGGGGCACGCTGGCGCGGGAGATCAATAAGAAGGCTCGACACATGCCGCTCCGGCAATTGTTCGGCCGAATTCCGACTGTGCTGACCCAACTTGCTCCGTGCGTGATGATGAGCCCGCTCTCCATCGCACAATACTTGCCGGCGGAGGCTAGGCCTTTCGATGTGGTGATTTTCGACGAAGCCTCTCAGATCCCGGTCTGGGACGCGATCGGAGCGATCGCGCGCGGCAGTCAGGTCGTGATCGTCGGTGACCCGGAACAGCTGCCTCCGACCAATGTGGGACAGCGCGGCGGCGACGACGAAGACGATGATGGCTCAGTTGTCCAGAGCCAGCAGAGCATACTCGACGAGTGTCTGGCTTCGAACATCCCGAGCATGCGGTTGTCTTGGCATTACCGCAGCCGCCACGAGAGCCTCATCGCATTCTCGAACGTCAAATATTATCGCGGCGAATTGACGACCTTCCCATCTCCGGTCACGCGAGATACCGCGGTGCGCTACGTTCATGTCGAGGGCGGCGTCTACGAGCGCGGTGGCGCCAAGGTAAACCGAAAAGAGGCTGAGGCCGTCGTGGGTGAGGTTGTCAGGCGTATGAGGACATCCTCCCATTCGATCGGTGTCGTCACATTCAACGGCGAGCAGCAGCGGCTGATCGAAAACCTGCTCGATCAGGCCAGGCGAGCTGATCCCTCGCTGGAAACGCATTTCGACCGCAACCGGACCAGCGAGCCGATCCTCGTCAAGAATATCGAGAACGTCCAGGGCGACGAGCGCGACGTGATCATCTTCTCCGTCGCGGTCGGGCCCGACAAGACCGGACGGGTCACGGCCCAAATCTCGTCGCTGAACAGCGAGGGCGGACACCGCCGGCTCAACGTCGCAATTACCCGCGCACGCCGCGAGCTTCTGGTGTTCGCGACATTGCGGCCCGAACAGATCGACCTGGGACGAACGAGTGCCAAGGGTGTGATCGATTTCAAGCACTTCCTTGAGTTCGCCGAAAACGGTGCCCGCGCCATCGCCGAAGCCTTCTCGCCGACCGGACGGGGCACTGAATCGCCGTTCGAGGAAGCCGTCATGCGGGCCCTTCAGGACAGGGGGTGGACGGTCCATCCGCAGGTCGGCATCTCGTTCTTTCGGATAGACCTCGGTATCGTGCATCCGGATTTTCCGGGACGCTATCTCGCCGGCGTCGAATGCGACGGCGCCGCCTATCACAGCTCGGCGACCGCGCGAGATCGCGACCGCCTCCGAGAAATGGTCCTCACCGACCTTGGTTGGCAAATCCGGCGGATCTGGAGCACCGAATGGTGGATGGATTCATCGGCCGCAGCGGAAAAGCTTCACGCAAGAGTTGTGGCTGATCTTGATGCGGACCGCGCCTCTCGTCCGATTGCCGAAACTAGAGTAGAGCCTGCGCCTCCACCGGACGCGATACCATCCACGAGCGAGTCCGAGCGGTCGGCTGATGTCGAACTCTTCGGCGCGGAGATGCAAACCAAAGAGAGGAAAGCCGAACGTACGGCTGAATTGACAAACGAGGACGAAGAGCCGATCGAGGAAGCGAAGGTCTACGCACGCGGACCGGCGAAGGAAGCGCGCGACGCAGCAACGCCAGCAGCGGCGTATGTCAGGGCCGACCCTGCTAGGGTGGCTACACCCGATCGAGAGCGCTTCTACGACGCCGGCTACCGCGGAACATTGCGTAGCATGGTCGATCACATCATTGAGGTTGAGGGGCCACTCTATTTCGATATCCTTGTCGAGCGGATAGCCCGGGCCCACGGCTTTATGCGTTCGGGCGAGACGGTACAAAAGATTGTCGCTGCGTCGCTGGGCCGCAACCGCTACCCGACAACGAAAGACGGCGAGCGGCAGATTATCTGGCCGCAGGATGCAACGGCTCGCGACAGCGCTCCTTACAGAGGCGCTGGCGGACGCGACCATGGCGACATTCCGCTTCCCGAATTGGCTGGTCTCGCTGCGATGCTGCGGGCGAGCGGCCTCGTGGAGGAGGAGGACATCATCCGCGGCATGCAAGACCACTTCAGCCTAGGACGCCTCGCATCATCCACGCGCGAACGCTTTGAAGCAGCTGTGGCAGCGGCTCGCTGAGAGTCACAGCTCCTTTTTGCGCATCGGTCAAAGAGACCGCTGGAGTGTTCCTCTAAGAATATCCCTACAGGCGTATCCCCCGCATGTGCGGAGATGGTTTTAGTGGAAAAAGCAGATGCCAGCGCTCCTAGTTTCGCCCGAAACGCGGAATTTGCGGTAATGATGCAGCGTAAGCGCTGCGAGGCATTTTGACGCCAGTGGCACCGGCAGGAGGGGTCATGAATTTCGCAGCAACTGTAGTCGGCGCCGCACCTGAGCCTACTCTTCAATGCCCGCACTGCAGGAATGAGATTAAGCTCACGGAATCGCTCGCAGCTCCGCTCCTAGAGGAAACGCGCCGGCGCTTTCAGGAACAGCTCGCCAACAAAGATGCGGAGGTAGCCCGTAAGGCCGAGGTGTTGCGCCAGGAGCGTGAGCAGCTGGCAAAGCAGCGCGAGCAAATAGAGGACCAGGTAGCGCACCGACTGGAGGCAGAGCGCAGCCAGCTTGTTGAAGCCGAAGGCAATAAGGCGCGGGCTGCTGCTGCAGCTGAATTGCGGGCAAAAGAGGCTGAAACCACTGACCTTCGCCGCACATTAGAAGCTAACAACGCCAAGCTCGCCGAGGCTCAACAAGCCCAGGCCGAGCTGATCCGCAAGCAACGCGCGCTCGATGATGAGAAGCGCGAACTTGAGCTCACGATTGAGAAACGCGTTCAGGCCTCGATTGGCGATATTCAGGCCAAGGCGCGGCAGGAAGCTGATGAAGCGGCAAGATTACGCGTTCTGGAAAAAGATCACACCATCGAGTCCATGGCACGGACGATTGAGGAGCTGAAGCGCAAGGCTGAACTTGGTTCCCAGCAGTCCCAGGGCGAGGCTCTTGAGCTCGAGCTTGAGGAGCTTCTTCGCGTGCGGTTTCCAGCGGATCTCATCGAGCCGGTTGGCAAAGGCGAGCTGGGAGCCGATGTTGTGCAGCAAGTCAATGGCTCGATGGGTCAAGCTGCTGGGATCATCCTTTGGGAGTCCAAACGCACCAAAGCGTGGAACGACGGCTGGTTGGGAAAGTTGCGCGACGATCAGCGGCGTTGTGGGGCCGATATCGCTCTCATCATCTCGCAGACCCTGCCAAAGCACATCGAGCATTTCGATCTTCTGGACGGCGTATGGGTCGCCCACCCGCGCTATGCTCTCCCGGTTGCTGTGGCGCTGCGTCAGACCCTCATTGAGGTCAGCGGGTCGCGCCTGGCGCAGCAGGGACAGCAGAGCAAGATGGAACAGGTTTATCAATATCTGACTGGCATGAAGTTTCGGCAAAGGGTGGAAGCTGTCGTCGAGAAATTCAATGATATGCGCGACGATCTCGACAAAGAGCGGAAATTCATAAGTCGGCAATGGGCGAAACGCGAAGCTCAAATCGTTGCGGTTGTCGAGTCAACTGTCGGCATGGTGGGAGAACTCCAGGCTATCGCAGGTAAGGCGATGCCCGACATTCCAAGTCTCGATATGCCCCTGTTAGAAGCCTCTAGCGATGCGAAACGGCAGGCCAGCTGAAGTTAGCGTGTCGAACTAGATTTCTAATCGAGACCGGCAGACGTACAATCATTTTTCACACTATTTGGGCAAACAAGCAGCGAGTCCGTTCTTCTATTTATTTGCGGGACATTTGGAAAGCGGACGCCTGATACGGCTTCTGCAAATTGTCCCCGCGACCTGGGGGTGCAATTTGACTTTCGAAATCGGCTCGATCTGGAGAAGATGGGATCCTCACATTCATACTCCAGGGAGTATCCTCGCTGACAACTTCGTCGGAGGCTGGGACCCCTATTTAGCTACAGTTGAAGGGCAAAATGATGTTCATGCACTCGGGATAACCGATTACATGAGTATCGCGAACTATCGCCGCATGCGCAAATTGAAAGCGGAAGGGCGGCTTTCCAACATAACGTTGATGTTTCCGAACATTGAGTTTCGGATTACTCCCAAAACCCGTGACGGGCGCGCGATCAACATTCACCTCCTGGTATCGCCGGACGACTCGAACCACGAGGACGAAATCGATAACGCACTCGGCCGGCTGTCGATTGAATTCAATAGCCGAACTTACTCCTGCCAGCACGCGCAGCTGATGGCGTTAGGAAAGGCGGTCAAACCAGAGATAGTCAGCGATGCAGCAGCGTTACGCGAAGGAGCCAATCAGTTCAAGATCGAGTTCGACACGTTCAGGGCCTGGCTCAAGAGTGAAGGTTGGCTACGTCGAAACGCCATTGTTGTGATCGCGGGCGGTAGCGGCGACGGCGCCAGCGGCATTCGGCATGACGACGGATTCAGGGCATTCAGGGAAGAGCTTCACCGCTTTTCTGATATGATTTTCACCGGAAATCCTAACGACAGGGAATACTGGCTAGGGAAGACCCATGGAAATGAAGCTGTCAACGTGTACGGCAGCGCCAAACCCTGCATCCACGGTTCGGACGCCCACAGCATCGAGAAACTGTTTAAGCCGGACCAGAACCGGTTTTGCTGGATCAAGGCAGACGTCACATTTGAAGGGCTTCGGCAGGTCATTTATGAGCCAGAAGACCGTGTTTGGATTGGCGAAGAGCCACCGACGTTGCATGACAAGTCCCGCACCCTCGCTGCGGTGAAGCTGTCCGGTGCTGATTGGTTTGGAACAGCGACCTATTTGCTGAATCCCGGCCTTGTTGCCATCATTGGACAAAAAGGCATGGGGAAGTCTGCAGTTAACGACCTCATTGCTTACGCAGCGGGCAGTTGGCGAGACGTGGATAAGGATTCCTTTATCGATCGCGCCCGTCCGCATATTAAGGGGATGTCAATCGGGCTTCTCTGGGGAGATGGGCGAGAGGCAACGATCAATCTTTCGGCAAAGGGCGCAGTATCCGAGAAGAAGGAGGTCCGGTATCTCTCCCAGAAGTTCGTTGAAAGGTTGTGCGCTGACCATGCAGCCAGTGGAGAACTCACCAGAGAAATTGAGGCTGTCATTTTTTCGTATCTCAATCCGACAGAAACTCTGAACTCCTCCAACTTTCATGATCTGCGGGAGAAGCGCACAGCGGGAGTCGTTGCTGAACAGCGTCGACTTCAGGAGGAATTGCGCAGCTTGCATCGGCAAATCAGTGACCTTTACAGTCGACGCCTAAGCATTCCAGAGCGCAGAGCCAAAGAGGCCTCCCTCTTGAAGGAGCGAGAAGGAGTAACTGCGCAAATTCCTCCCACCGCTTCCGATCAGGAGGCGAAAATTGCCGCCGAGCTCCAGATTGAACGGGATGCATTGGCCAAGCTGGTAGATTTAGTTGCGACTGAAAGGGAGAAGTTGCTCAGGCTTGATCAATTGGCGGAAAAGGTCACTGCATTTCAAGCGAATATAGACCGGTTCTGGAACGGGATAGCGGTCGAACTGAAGGCTCTCTTACCGGAAGAAGACTGGAGCGCATTTAGACCAAGTTTCTCGGGCGACACCGCAGCTCCTATCGGCCGGCGGAAGGCTGACCTGCTGGCGGCAATCGGCCAGACGGAAGGCGACCCAACAAATCCAGCACCAGGAACGCTTCACGCACACCAGGCAAAGGTGCACGCGCTCAGCGCACTGACAACCGCCGATGAGGCAAAACGTACTCGGATCGTCGATCTTCAGACCCGAATCGCGGCCCTTGATACGGAGCTGCGTCGTGTACGGAGTGAAATCGAGACGATCGAAGGGCCCGAGGGCGACCAACTAGATTCGCTCAGAGCACAGCGGCGCGCTACCTATTACTCCTATTTTGACACGCTGGAAAAAGAGCGTGCAATCCTGGCCAAGCTGTATGAACCGCTCCAACAACACCTGAGTCTAGGCGAGCAGCAGGAAAGGCATCTTGATTTCGCCATTCGTCTAAGGGTCGATCTGGAGGGCTGGATAGAGGAAGGAGTGAGACTGTTCAATCAAAGAAAGAAGCTGCCGTATTCTACACCCGATGATATGACTGCTGCTGCCAGTGAGCATTTGGTCGGAGCCTGGAGTTCGGGCAATCATTCTGAGCTAGCCGAAGGCTTGAACAAATTTTTAGAACCGTATGGCGAAGCGGGCGCTACCGTGGGCGACTACCTCAAGCCGAGCCACACCGTGGTGGAATTCTTTGATTGGCTATACTCCACCGATCACATCAGCCTCACGTACGGACTAAGCTACAATGGTACCCGGTTAGAAGATCTCTCGCCCGGCACAAAGGGTATCGTTTTGCTTATCCTTTATCGTATCCCTCCGCCAAAGGCCGTCTTGTTTGAGGGACGCGAGGGCTGCAGGTCCTAGGGGTAATCCTAGGAGAAGCGCTATGACGATTTCGCGGGCAGAGGTGATCACATCGGTCGAGCGGCGGCGCCGGTGGTCGCAGGATGAGAAGGAACGGCTTGTTGCAGCATCGCTCGAGCCCGGAGCCAGTGTTTCCGAGGTGGCTCGCATGGCCGGCCTTCATGTGAGCCAGCTGTTCAGGTGGCGCAAAGAGCTTTGCAAGCACGGTGAAGCGAGTATAGCGCCGTTCGTGCCGGTCGAGATTGGGCCGTCTGTGCCGCCGCGGGAGGTGGCCGAAGCGCCATTGACGACGGCGGCGCGTCGACGGAAGAGCCAGGGCATCATCGAGATTGATCTTGGTAGCGGGCACCGCATCCGGGTCGATGGCGACGTTGATGGAGACGCGCTACGTCGCGTTCTCGATGCTCTGGTACGCCGATGATCCCGGTTCCGACGGGCGCGCGAGTGTGGCTGGCGACAGGCTACACGGACATGCGCCGAGGCTTTCCGTCGTTGGCACTCCAAGTGCAGGAGGTGCTGCGCAAGGACCCGCTCAGCGGTCATCTGTTCGTGTTCCGCGGTCGCCGAAGCGATCTTGTGAAGGTGATCTGGCACGATGGCCAGGGAGCATGCCTGTTCACCAAAAGACTCGAGAGAGGAAGGTTCATCTGGCCATCGGTTGCGGGCGAAGCGGTGACGATCTCACCGGCGCAGATGAGCTACCTGTTGTCCGGAATCGATTGGCGAAACCCTCAAGAAACGCTGCGACCAACGCGGGTCGGATAGCCGTTTTACGGTTTGAATCTGCAACGTGATCTGATTCAATGGCTTCATGATATCGAAGCCGGACGACCTTCCATTGGACCTCGTGAGTGCCCTGGCGGCGCTGCAGGCCGAGCGTGAGGCGCGGCTGCAAGCCGAGGCGGTAGCTGCCAGTGCGCGGGCGGAGCTGTCGGCCAACGAGGCGCTGATCGTGCACCTTGAGCTGCGGATCGAGAAGCTCAAGCGCGAACTGTACGGGCAGCGCTCCGAGCGCACGGCGCGGCTGATCGAGCAATTGGAATTGGAGCTCGAAGAACTCGTCACCACGGCGAGCGAGGATGAGCTTGCCGCACGTACCGCCGCGGCGAAAACCCAGGCCGTGCGCGCCTTCACACGCAAGCGGCCGGTGCGCAAGCCGTGGCCGGACGACATCGAACGCGAGCGCGTCGTCATCGAGGCCCCGACGAGCTGTGCCTGCTGCGGCGGATCGCGCCTGGCGAAGCTGGGCGAGGATGTGACCGAGACGCTGGAGGGGATCCCGCGCCGGTTCAAGCTGATCGAGACGGTGCGGGAAAAGTTCACCTGCCGCGATTGCGAGAAGATCAGCCAGCCGCCGGCACCGTTCCATGCCACGCCGCGCGGCTTCATCGGTCCGCAATTGCTGGCGACAATCCTGTTCGACAAGTTCGGCATGCATATCCCGCTCAACCGCCAGAGTGTGCGCTTTAGGGCCGAGAGGATCGACCTGCCGTTGTCGACGCTGGCCGACCAGGTCGGCCACGGGACCTTCGCCGTCATGCCGCTGTTCCAACTGATCGAGCGGCATGTGCTGTCGGCCGAGCGCCTTCATGGCGACGACACCACCATCCGCATCCTGGCCAAGGGCAAGTGCACGACCGGGCGGATCTGGACCTATGTGCGCGACGATCGGCCCTACGGTGGGCCTGCGCCGCCGGCGGCGGTCTATTACGCCTCGAGCGACCGACGGGGCGAGCATCCCCAGAAGCATCTGGCCGCCTTCGCCGGGATCCTGCAGGCGGACTGCTACAGCGGCTTCGAGCCGTTGTTCGACCCACAAAGGAAAGCGATACCGATCACGCCGGCATTTTGCCTAGCCCATGCGCGGCGGGGCTTCTTCGAACTGGCTGACATCGAGAAGAATGCCAGAGACGGCCGCAAGGGCAAACCGGTCTCCCCGATCGCGCTGGAGGCTGTCAGGCGCCTCGATGCGTTGTTCGAGATCGAGCGCGCCATCAACGGCCGCAGCGCCGACGAGCGGCGTGCCGCGCGCCAGGAGAGAAGCAAGCCGCTTCTCGACGACATGCACGCCTGGCTACTCCGTGAACGAGAAACCCTCTCGCGCTCCTCCGAGGTCCTGAAGCCCATGAACTACATGCTCAGGCGCTGGGACGATTTTGCCCGCTTCCTCGACGATGGCAGGATCTGCCTTAGCAACAACGCCGCTGAAAGAGCGTTGCGCGGCATCGCCTTGGGGAGGCGCAACTGGACCTTCGCCGGCAGCCTACGTGGCGCTGACCGCGCCGCCATCATGCTGACGATGATCACGACCTGTCGCCTGAACGACGTCGATCCCAAAGCCTGGCTCGCCGACATCCTCGCCCGTATCGCCGATCTTCCCGCATCGCGTCTGCACGAGCTGCTGCCCTGGGAATGGAAGCTCCTGCGTCAGGCCGACAACCCCACCGATCAGCAAGCCGCCTGACCTTCACGCATCGCCATCATAGAACTCGCCGTGCCCGCGCGCATGCGTCAATCAGGCGGTCTTCGTCGTATGCGTACCCTTTATCTAGCGATGGACAAGAAGGACACCCGGCCGCTCCTGATTGATCAACCAGAAGAGAACCTCGACAACGAATCCATCTACAGTCTACTGGCGAGTTACTTCCGTAGAGCCAAGCTCCGGCGACAAATCCTTCTCATCACGCACAACCCCAACCTGGTCGTCAATACCGATGCCGAGCAGGTCATTGTTGCCCAGTGCGTGAAGGAGAACGGCGGCTTGCCCTCATTTTCGTATTCCGCTGGCGCTCTGGAAGACTGCACGGATACACAAAGTACGCGGCAGCAGGTCTGTCGGATACTTGAGGGCGGAGCGGCAGCTTTCCAAAAGCGGGAGAGACGATATTCTTTGGACAGCTGAGCGGTCCTGCAGCAACGAAATGCGCTCGCCCGGCGACGACTGCGAGATTACTTGTACGGAGTTTCTTGAGTGGCCGATGCGGGCGGCACTTTCACACCGTACTGAGATCGATGTCACTGACGGTTGGATGAAGCGCCAAGCGCAACAACAGCCAATGCACCTACCCCTCCCGGTTCTCTCAAAACGTCGGCGCGTCCGTGTGCCATCGCACAAGGGTGTCCATGTCTATCAGCACTACCTTCTCAGAACATCCGGCCGACTCGATTGCGTCGTCAGTGAACGTGGATGTCGTGACCACGTATCCGCGATGGGCGCTCTGCTCTTCAATCACGCCCTTGAACTGTTGGATAGTCGGCCGACCCACCCTGTTCTCTGACGCGTTGCGTTTGCATTGAACAATAATCAAACCGTCGGGATGAATGGCAAAGCCGTCGACTCCGAAGTCGTTTGATTTGCGCGTCGCCCAAGCTTCGTAGCCCGCTGCGTCGAAAAAGCTCATCGTGTGGCGTTCGAACTGAAACGGGTCCATGTTGAGGAGATAAGCGCGAAGTGCCATCTCTTCTGGCGGAACCGCGAAGCGCGTCGGGTCCATCGGCTGCTCTTTCATTGCAGCCTTCATCTGCGCGCTGGTGCGGCGCAAGCGCTCGTCCTGGACTATGGCGTCGATGATTTCGGCAATCTGGGGTCGCGCCTCTGGATTGGTTACAACTGCTTCGATGATCGACGTGATGCCCGCTGTGCCGAGAAAGATCAGCAACAACACCGGCACGCCGAGAGCGCCGCCAAATGCTGCGATACCCGCGGCATGTCCCCCGACCAATGGAATAGCGGCAAGCGTTGCAGGAAGTGCGATCTTCATCGGCAGCGGAAGATCAGAGCTCCGGTAGTTTGAAACTGCTTCCGAAACGCTCTTTGCAATAGCGACGATTGCTGTTCTCGAATTGACGAGCGCATTCAAGTTCTTGAACTTCTCCATAGGGGGCAGCTCACTCGCGATGACATCACGAGATTCGCTAAGCCATCGTATGGCGACTACCCGATCTTCCGCCCGCGTCGTATGCCTTATGGCTGAGGCAAACCGCGCGACCAGCCACTTTCTAATGCCTTCTGTAATTGCATTCAACATAGTTGCTTCCTAAGGTCGTAGGCGCTTTATAGTGCCTCCCGACGCTTTAGCCTGGAAATCGATATGAGATCGCTGTTGATATTGTTGTCGTTGATCGTCATCCCGTCCGTAGCCCGCTGCGAGGACGCTTCCGCTCCGAGTCGGATCGATAGCATCACGAAGTCAGCCCGGGATTTGATGCCCACCATACCAGCCCTGCCCTCTGTATCGCTGCCGTCGATGCCCGACCTCTCCTTACCCGACTTCTCCGATGCGACCGGGCGGGCAATGACGGAGTTCAACACCTTTACCCAACAGGTTGGCGATGCTCTGCCGATACTCGAACAAATGGGGTATGAAGTCACGACATTTAAGGTAACTTGGGGACTTCCGCCAAAAGCTCGCTTACGTCTGAGGTCAACGGGTAACACCGATCTCTCGAAGCTAAACGCCATTGCAGCAAAAGCAACGAGCGGAGGCGTCTTGATTTCTGCACTCGTCACAAGCGCAGTAACGGCGAAGCGTATCCAAAGCACGATGCGGCTTGGGACTGCGTACCTCGATGTAGATTTTGCCGTGCCGCCACGGGTGAACATGAAGTTTGTTGGCGCGAAGGCCGCCGAAAAAGATGAATCGATTCGCGATCCGGACGAGCTGGAAATATCGTGTAAGTGATCAGTTAACCGAGTGTCTTCCACGCCGAATGTTGTAGAGCCCTGATATTCGATATGGACGCGGACAGGCGGCAATAGCGACGCTGCCCTGATATTCCCCAGGCTGCTCAGTCTAGCCGTGATACGCTGTTACTACGTACAGGGAGGCGCAACCCCCGACACCTGCCAAATGATCGCTGAAACTCGAAGGGCAACTCTTGGTGAGCTGCGCCGAGATCGCAAGAATCGATAGCTGCGGGGACACGCAACACCCGATTATTGCGATTGCTCGAACAGGAAATCCCCCGGCTTGTTGCATGAAAGATTCTTTGCGTCCCGAATGCAAGTAGCAATCGAAAAGACCAACAAAAACAAAAGAGTTCGCTTGTTTGACGTCCTGTTGCGCGGCTTGTTCACGGGATTTCAGTGGTCAATCGGCGGTTAGACTGAGGTGGGGCGCGTCTTGGCCGAGTAGCGGATTTCTACTCCGTGGGTTGCAGGTTCGAGTCCTGCCGGGATCGCCAATTTTCGCACCGCTATCGCTCTCCATCGCTCGTCATCACCCGCTGGCAAGATCGCCGACGCTATGAACGGGAAGCAAAGGCCCCGGGGTCAACAGTCCGTAAATTCAGGGAAAGCACTATTCTGTAGGCTTGAACCCGGCAACGAAAGCGAGAATTAGAAACCTTGTGGAGCAGATCAAGCAACACTTGGATGCTCTCGACCTCGATGAGCGTAAGCGAAATGCGCTCCATGGTAAGTTGAACAAGTTTCTGGAGGAGGTGGATCGTAAGCGTCGTTCTGCTCCCACCTTCTCGCGGCGCATGGGATAGGCGAGTTTCACGATCTCTTTGAAGGGATCGGCTTGTGTCTATGCTTGACCATACGCTTAAGTCGGACGTAACGCCGCGTCGGCTGGAAGTGATCACGGAGACGGGACGACGTCGTTGGTTCTCCAAGGACGACAAGGCCCGGATCGTCGAGGAGACGCTGGTACCAGGCGCGGTCGTTTCCGAGATTGCCCGGCGACACGGGCTGACCCCCCAACAAGTGTTCACCTGGCGCCGGCAAGCACGCCGGCCGCCGACGCCGATGGCTGACGATCCGCAGTTTGTGCCTGCGGTGGTAGACGCCATGGTACCGGCCGTGGCTGTTGGCCATGAGCGCAAGACAGCGCGACGCAAGGCCAAGCCGGATGTCGGGGGCATCGAGATCGAAGCCGAAGGCGTCACTATCCGGGTCGGCCGAGGCGCGGACGTGACGATGATTGCGGCCATCGTCCATGCGCTGAAGGCAAGCCGGTGATCGGCCCGTCCGGAAATGTCCGGGTGATGGTGGCAACCAAGCCGGTCGACTTCCGCAAGGGAATGGAGGGGCTTGCTATGTTGGTACGCGAGCACATGAAGGCCGATCCGTTCTTATGTGTCGGACGAGATTATGTGGCGGAGGCGCCCTAACGCCAGCCAGGGCCGGCCACCCAGGGTTTCTCCGCCACATAATAATCAGATGCTGGCCAGCAGCTGCAGGATGGTGTCGTTCGGCCGGAAGCGCGCGCTGCGGTCGCCTGAGACGCCCGCCTTCTCGAGTCCCCGGCGCATCATCTCGACATCCGCAGCGGCGTATCGGTGGGTTGTGGCGACCTGAGCATGGCCAAGCCAAGCCTGGATCGTCAGGAGGTCCACGCCTGACCGGAGAAGCTTCATGGCGAGGGAATGCCGGAAGATGTGCGGCGATATCGGCTTGCCCTCCAAGCTTGGCCTCGTGGACCCGGCCTGGGAGGCGGCACGCCGCACGATGTGCGTCGCGCCGAAACGCGTCAGGCGCTCGTTGTGGACCCCGACGAAGATCGGCCGCGGTTCATGATTGGCGAGGCCGCGTTCGCTCAATAGGTCCGTCAGCGATCGCACCAGATCCTTAGGAATAGGAATGACGCGATCTCGGCGTCCCTTGCCGTGAAGCAGCACCTGCGGGCGTCCTCGCTCCAACTGAAGGTCGTTCGCGTTGACGCCGGTCGCTTCGGACACGCGAGCGCCGGTTCTCGCCAAGAAGAGCAGAAAGGCCCGGTCGCGCCGGCCGCGGGGCGTCGTCTGATCAGGGGCTGCGATGATGGCCTCCACCTCGGCGTTGGTGAGATGATGCGTCACCTCGATGTGGGCCCGTTTGGTGGGGATCGTCAGAACCCGTTGGGCGACGCCGAACGAGGCGGGATCGGCGGCAGCGACGTGATGGAAGAAGGATCGGATCGCGGCTAGTCGGGCGTTGCGCGTTGCGACGGAGTTGTTCCGCTTCTCCTCAAGCTCGTCAAGAAAGGCGAGAACAAGGTCCCGATCGAGATCCTCAAGGGCCAGCGCCGCCGGCTTCTTCCCCAAATGGGCGGCGGCAAAGAGGATCAGCATGCGCAAGGCATCGCGATAGCTGGCTAAGGTCGCGGAGGTCGCGTTGCGCTGCTTGGTCAACCGGCGACGAAAGTACGACTCCAGGAGCGGCGCCAGCAGGAGGTGTTCGTTCATGCCGCGCCTCCGTCGAGGAAGGCGCGCTCAGCCGCGATGGCGAGGAGATCCGACGAGCCGGCGAGGTAGTAGGCTGTGTCGCTATAGTTGGCGTGGCCGAGGTAGGTGGCGAGTAAGGGCAGCAGCGCTTGGACGTCTGCGCGCTGTTGGTGCCACAGCCTGAGCCTGGTCACCGCGAACCGGTGCCGGAGATCGTGCGGTCGCAGAGGCTTGCCATTGTCAAGTCCCGCGAGCTTGCGGGCCTTAGCGAAGTTGCTTTGCAGGCCGGTCGCCGACAGACGGCAGCCTCGCGAGCTGAGGAAGAAGGCCTCGCCTTTGGGCCTGGGAAACACGGTGTCGCGCTCACGGGCGTATCGACGAAGGGCTGCCTGGGTCGTTGGGTGAACAGGAATCAGGCGGTCTTTACGGAACTTGGTTTTACGGACGAGGACGACCCCGTTGGTCAGATCGACGTCGCCGCGATCAAGGCTGACCACTTCGCCCGATCGTAATCCCGTGCTGGCCAACAATCCGATTAGCGTCGCCATCGTGCGGCCCCTGAGAGGGTTCCCTGGCGAAATGAAGCTGCATGCGTCGATAAGCGACGTCAGCTCAGCCTCACTTAGGATGCGCGGCGGCGGAATCGCCCTGGACCGCGGGAAAGCTTTGTGCTCCAAGACCTCGGTCTGGGGGTCGTAGACGACCAGGTACTCATAGAATCGGCGGAGCACGCCGTGACGGACCGCGCGGCTGTCGGCGGCGCCACCGAACGACAGGACGAACTCCAGCGCCATCGTCCGGGTGGCGGGCGCACCCAGCTGAGATCGCTCGACGTAGCGAACGAAAGCCCGCAGCGTGCCGGCTTGCTTGTTGAAGGCGTAGCCGAGGGAGCGGCGCAGCTCGATGTAGCGCTCGACCTTGTCGCCGAGGAATGCGGCGAAGGCGGTCATGCGGCGCCTCCCGGAAAGGGGAGCGCGACCCCAGCGAGCTGCGAGGCCGCGACCTTCACGTACAGCGCCGTTGTGTTGATGCTTCGGTGCCCTAGAAGATCGGCGACCTCGTTGATCGGCCTTCGTCGCCCCACGAGCTGGGTGGCTAGACTGTGGCGCAGGAGATGTGCGCCTCCGACGCGACCGAGCTCGATCCCACCATGCTGCAATCGCTTCCGCACGATCCTCGAAACAGACGACGCGTACTTGAATGGTCCCACGGGCGGCGTGAAGGACAGGAACAGATGCTGACTATCGACCTTCGGTCGAGCCCGCAGGATGTAGTCGGCGAGCGCGGCGCCGGTCTCCTCGATGAGCGGGGCCACTCGGTCACGCTTGCCCTTGGTGCGCCGGACAAAAACCTCGCCAGCTCGCCAGTCGATATCCCGGAGCTGAAGAGCGCGTAGCTCGCCGTTGCGAATGCCTGTGGTGGCGAGCAACAACAGGACAGCTCGATCGCGAAGGTCGATCGGCGTCGCCTTGCCGATCGCATCGATGGCGCGGCGAACATCATCCCACGAAAGCCGGGGCGGTAAATGGGCCAGTCGCCAATATGGCGTTCTTGGAACGACGGGAGCCAGATCCTGCTCGTGGTGGCCACCCCAATGCAGAAAGCGGAGAAACGTTCGCATGTGAGAGATCGCCGCCGTGCGAGTGCCGGAGGTCGCCGAGAGCGACAGCCGATACTCGACAGCGGCAAGGACATGCTCTGCCGTCAACGCCTCGAGGTCTTGGCCAGGATGGCGATGGCGGAGCCAATCCAGAAAGCGCCGTGCGCCCAAGAGAACGCCATCGCGGGACCTTGGCTCAAGGCCTCGTACCCTGCTCAGATAGTCAGAAAAGGCGCGCAAAAGCGGGGCGTCCGGATCATCGACTACAATGAGCGTCGAAGCAATGAATCGTTCGGGCGCCACCCGTCGCGCGTGTTGGAGCGCAGACACTGCCGCAATCCGCGGTGACTCCGTGGTGAATGTGCATAGATAGCTATCGACGATAGCTTCGCCGATCGGCCGTGAACCGCAATGTGCTGCAGCAAAACGGCCGAACCGCGCGATCCGGCTCAGATAAAGCTTAGCGGATGCTTGCTTGTAACCGAGCGAGAAAAAGTGCCCCGCGATGCGATCCATCTCGGCGCCGAGCGCCCCGTCACGAAGGCGTTTAAGCACCCCGCGGTACGAAAAATAGAACTCGAGCATTGTGCCCCTCCGGCGTTACGGCGCAGGGGGATCCCGCGTCCGCACGAGGGGCACGAAATATTATGTGGCGGAAGAATCCAGCCGTGGCCGGCCCTGGCTGGCGTTAGCGCGCCTCCGCCACATAATCTCGTCCGACACATAAGAACGGTTATGTTGCACGCAACATAACCGTTCGACGGCGCTGTTTATGTGTTCCGTGCCAAGCGGGCGGACCGGATCAAGCTGATCTTCTGGGATGGTACGGGTTTGTGCCTGTTCGCCAAGCGGCTCGAGGAAGGCGTCTTCCGCTGGCCGAAGATCGAGGATGGCGTGATGCGTTTGTCAGCGGCAGAATTGTCGGCGCTGCTCGAAGGGCTTGATTGGCGGCGTGTCCACGCGGCACGGGAGACGGTCGTCCCGACGCAGGCCGGATAATTGTGGGGCCGCGCTGCGGCGAAGTGAATCAGGGGCATCGAGCACGTCGTCAGGCGGGCGCGAATATGCTCTGATTTGCGTGTGAGCGATAACCTTCCTGATGATCCCGAGACGCTGAAGGCGATGCTGCTGGCCGAGCGGCACGAGAGCGAGCGGCTGCGCCAGATCATCAAAGAGCTGCAGCGTCATCGCTTTGGCCGGAAGGCAGAGTCGCTTCCCGAAGAGCAGATGCTGCTCGGTCTCGAGGACGTCCAACAGGTTGCGGCCTGTACGGAAGCGAGCCAGGACGAGACAGCTCCGGAAGGCCGGGCGGAGCGCGCACGCAAGCGCCGCAACAATCGCGGAGCACTACCGGCGCATCTGCCGCGGATCGAGGTCGTGGTCGACCTCGATGACAAGACCTGCCCCTGCTGCAATGGCGACCTACACCAGATCGGCGAAGACAAGAGCGAGCGGCTGGACATGGTGCCGGCCCAGTTCCGCGTTGTGGTCACCCGACGTCCCAAATACGCCTGCCGAGCCTGTGAGGATGGCGTCATGCAGGCCGAGGCTCCGGCCCGGCTGATCGAGGGCGGACTGCCGACGGAGGCAACCGTCGCGCAGGTTCTGGTGTCCAAATATGCCGATCACCTGCCGCTATATCGGCAAGCCCAGATCTATGGCCGCCAGGGCATCGCCCTCGATCGATCGACGCTGGCAGACTGGGTTGGGCATGCCGCCTTCCATCTGCGTCCGCTGCATCAGCGCCTTCTCACGGTGCTTCGCGCGAGGTCCAAGCTGTTCGCCGACGAGACGACGGTGCCGGTGCTCGATCCCGGTCGCGGGCGCACCAAGACCGGCCAGCTCTGGGCCTATGCCGCCGACGACAGGCCCTGGGGCGGCCTCGATCCGCCCGGCATCGCCTATGTCTATGCACCCGACCGCAAAGCCGAGCGGCTGTTCAGCCATCTTGCCGGCTTCAAGGGCGTCCTGCAGGTCGATGGCTACAACGCCTACCCAAAGCTTGCCGATCGCGGAGAGGTCGAGCTCGCCTTCTGCTGGGTGCACATGCGGCGCAACTTCTACGAACTCGCCACCGCCGGCCCCGCGCCGATCGCGAGCGAGGCGCTGAAGCACATCGCCGCATTCTACGCGATCGAGAAGGAGATCCGCGGCCGCAGCGCGGAGGAGCGTCGCCTCGTGCGGCAGCAGAAGAGCCGACCACCGGCCGATGCCTTCGAGGTATGGCTGCGCGCCAAGCTGGCTCTCATCAGCCAGAAGATCAAGCTCGCCGAGGCCATCCGCTACGCCCTCTCGCGCTGGCAAGGCTTAACGCGCTTCATCGATGACGGCCGCATCGAACTCGACAACAATACGGTCGAACGATCAATCCGTGGCATCAAGCTCAGTCGCAAGAACGCGCTGTTTGCCGGATCCGACGGGGGCGCCGAACATTGGGCCGTCGTCGCAACCTTGGTCGAGACTTGCAAGATCAACGACGTCGATCCGCTCGCCTATCTCACTGACGTCCTGACCAGGATCGTCAACGGGCATCCAAACCGAGACATCGACCAGCTACTGCCCTGGGCCTGCCGAGCTCAAGCCCTCAAAGCCGTGGCCTGAGAACGACGCTTACGGTGGATCGCGAGAGGACAAGATATGATGCTGCTATGGATGTAGCCCCTTCTATGGTCGGTCTCGTCGAAAGAGGAACATCGCCGATCATCGACCTTGTCGATTCGGTAACCCGACTGTTGGCTCAGGCAAAAAGCACAGAGCTGCTGGAATTACCGCCGCCCTGAGAACGAAAAAAGCTGGAGGCGCCACGCAAACAGCTGCCGAAACCAAACCGCGATCTGGACGACGACATTCCGTTCTAAGTGAACCCCCGCCACTCAATCGACGTGCGAGGCTGGCGAAGATCATGACCACAGAAGACGAAAAGAAGCCCGGCAAAGAACGGCACACCATTAACGAAATGCCCCTCTACCCATCGGAGGCTCAGATCGCGCGCTGGGTGATCGCGCCAAAGACTGGAAGCGCACAGCAAAGGTGCTGGAGGACAAGGAGGGCTTACCGAAAAATCAACGAGCTGATGGGCGGCAGATTTTGGCCGGCAGTGATCGCGTTCTTTTATGGCTGGCAGCACATCTCGCTGGACCATACGCGGGTTGAACCAAGCAGATGGCCGACCTAGAATTGAGATAGTTCCGTCTCCAGTCGGGCGAAAAACGTAGGGCAAATGATCACTTCGTTCTAACGGGTGACGACGCTTTGTTTCCAGGTCCCTGCCCGACCTTCTCTGTCGCTGGGGCTCCCGAACCACTCTGGTTCGAGGGAAGCGGGATAAAGGACACTGCGATAACGGCGGCCAAGAGCAGGACCGCCAATACACCGCTTATCTGGGCTGCAACGTTGAAGCCGGCCTCTGCCTCAGCAGCGGGCTTCGTAACCATCATGGAATACTCTGCCTCGGGTAGAAAACGGTAAAGCCTCTCGCGCCACTGCACTCGCAACTCGCGCTGTATCCGCACGAACTGGTATCCGCTTATAATCACGGAACCAACGTATGCACAAAGCACGATTCCGAGAATCAGAATAGCGGTCAAAATAACCGGGCTGTTGACTGAAACAGTTAAACGCGCAGCGATGACTCCCACCCCGGCGAAAAGAGCGCCTGCGACTGCGGTAGCTAGTTGACGGGTCGCATCAGAGAGCTTCGTTGTTTCGTCAGTAACCGCCTTCCTCAAATCGGCCATGGCCTTAAGTGAATCTAGGCTAAGCTTGTGAAGCCCCAATTGAAGCGCAATCTTGGCCCCTTCTAGCGAGGGTGAAGCACCTCTTTCGAATAAGAGCGACGCATTGTTGTTCGGCACACTGGTCCTAGCTAGCTCAGCTGCAAGAAGGCCATGCCGTGTTTCGGCATCCCGTTCAGACTCGTAAATCCACCGAGCAGCCGCTTGCACAGCCTCAAAGCCGTTCGATGATATTGTCGCGGCCGAGTCGCGGGATACCGTGTATCGAGAAACCGGCGGCCCACGAAACATCAAGGCGCCATCGGGTTCAATCTCATTCGCCATTGAGATGAACAGCGAGGCGGCAGACAAGTTTATCCATACGCGTGCTGCACCTTCGTCCCAAGGTGCGCGCGCGCCATCCTTCAGCAGCCAGCGTCCCAAGCTATCAGGCACGCGAGAGACGGTGCTACTATCGCGAACGAATTTTCGAGGGCTGCAGGCGACAGGCTTAGGCGTAAACTCAGTCGCGTCGCCCCAAGGGGCATACCGCACATCATGGGTTTCGAATGCGGTCTCTAGGCGGGCTACCCACACGACCGTTCGCTCTGGTGGCCGCGACAACCAATCGGCCAGTGCCACGTTGGTCACAACGGAACTGACTTCGTTCGGAACGCCATCTTTAGTGATGGTGATCTTAAATGGACTGAAATCTGATGTTATATCGCTGAGACCGACCGCTGCTTCAGTGGCGTCCTCGATCACAAATTTCCAAGCTACGTCGACCGAACTCTTCGCCAGAGACTTTGCGTCCGACGCCGACAGGCCTCCGACAGCAAGCAGTTCGTCGGTCTCTGTTATAAACGCGCGCTTTTGTGCCGCCCAATCATCAAGCGTCTGCGCGAGACTTTTCAGGGAGTGTTCCATCTTCCACCAAGTGCTCAGACGTCCGTATCGTGATGGTCCACCCTCCGGAGCCATTTGGCTGGCGCGAAACCGCGCGATTTTCCTGCTCCCCAGGGTATATGAGCAAGACGCCCTCCTTTGTCTGCACTTTACGACGTGGGGCCCTACGAAGAGACTCTGGATCTGGCTTGAAAGTGACGCCAGCTAGCTTCTTGTCCTTCAGTTGTCTCGAAAGAACCTTTTCGATCTCTGCCCTAACGTCCTCGTTAGGTCTTCCAGCAGCAACGAACAGCGCCTCGCGGATGCTTTCGTCATCTACGTTTTCCCTTCCTCGCAAAAAATCTTTGGTCGTGGAGACCGCTGAAGGGACATCCTGATCAGGAAGTTGCATTTTACATTTTTGAAGTGTGCCTCGGATCACCTCGTTCAATCTTTCACTGAGTTCTTTGGCGTCGCGATCACGGACCACCTCTAGAAATTTTTGGAAGTAGTCGGTCAAGTCTGGCGCGTCACCCATGCGATCAATGGCAGATACGCCGCTTTCGACGACACCATTCTTAACACGCACCAAGCAAGACTTCTGGATCGCTCGCTTTTCTCGCACAAAAGCATGGACAATCTGCCGGAGTGCGTTTCGCCCCTTATGAGCGTACAACTCTATTGCTTGGCGATAGTCATATTTTATGAGGCTGTAAAACAGCACCCTGGGATCGTCGGTTTCCAGCTCAAAGACGAAAAACGCTCCGTCTCGACTACTACCAACATGGTCATTGGAAAATCGGCGAGAGAGTTCCTGCGCCCCCTCCTCAAAGCTTATCTTCTGGCTTCCGATCTGCTGAAGCAGCGCTTTCGTGGTCGACTTGCTCTCGAACCGGTGAACGCCGCTAGCTGCCGCATCTTGAATTCTAGCCAAGAAGAAATCTATGTGCTCAACGCCATCCATGACCGGCTGTGGCTCGAATTCTTCCTTGCCACCAACAACGTGCACAATCATCTGCCGTATGCGAAGAGAAGCGATCTCATTGTCTGTGAGAAAGCTCATTCTAGTCCCCCCAATTGCTGCGGGGACCTTGCTAGTTTTCGGTGCAAACGTCAATTGCACCTTCCTCCAAGCCGCACCTGTCGTTGTAGCGTGTGCCGGGGGCTAGCCGACTCGATTTCTGCGGGCCGGGGCCCCCTGACCGCCGCGAGTCGGCCATCTCGTGGCTTGCGAATTAAGCAGCCACTCGCGTCGCCTTCCAATCCATCGGCTTTGGCCTAATCGGCTTCCCCGCCATCCTCCGGCCAACGGACCGCGCGTTGCGCCACAGCGAGCGCGTTCGCTTCAAGTGAACGCAAAGGCGAGCAGGCTCGAGCAGAGCACCACCAGACCGACCGCTGTCAGTGTCAGGAAGCTGTCGGAGACAAGGTCACGATTGCGCATGAAACACCCACGATTGCTCCGTAGGAGCGAAGGCAGCAGTCCCGCCTTGGCTCGACGAGAAAACCACCAGCCACCGCCACGAGCGCCTTCTGCCGCCGGCGCTCGTACTAGATCTCGGGAATGGGACACCGCCTAGAGGGATGCGAAGATCGTCGTGCCCACACATCACCTCTATTGGCCTGGGCGACATTAGACTTGGCCTTGCGTTCGCATCGCGCGTTTCTTGGGGTGAACCCGCAGCATTGCTTCGTTCTATCGGATATGGCGCAGGAAGACGGCGAGATGCCGGGCGTCCACGATCGGCACAAGCTGCGTCATCCTACCGATGTCATCGATAGAGAAAGTCGTCGATGCAGGTGGCCGTATTCCCTGGGCATAATGCTGGCCAACGCCTGCAATGCGACGGTTCTTGCAATTGCCCTCTGGCACTCGCCCGACAGAAACTATGCCCTGATCTGGGCAGCTGCCGTGGTTTGCGGCGCGTTATCGATAGGCTTGAAGGCGCGTTTATCACGACGGATTACGAAGCCGCAGTTCGTCTCCCGACAGGCCATGCATCGGCTTGTGCGAAATGCGCTCGTTCTTGGAACCGCTTGGGCGGTCGTTCCGGTAGCTTTCTTCGCCGACGCCTCAAATGGTGGCCAACTCGTGATCACATGCCTTTGCTCCGGGATGCTCGCGGGCGGAGCATTCGTGTTCGCGACGATTCCGGTGGCGGCGGTTGCATTCACGGCTCCGATTTTTGTGGGTACTGCAATCTGCCTCGCCAGAAATGGCGATTTCGTCTATCTGCTCGTCGCTATCCTTATTGTGGCCTATGGCTTCGTGCTTCTGCGAGGCGTTTTCGCCCATTCTTTCGAATTCACGAAACGCACCATTGCTCAATTGGAGGCCGAACGGAGGGTGCGGCGGGATCCCCTGACCCACTTGCCGAACCGTTTCGCCTTCAATGAAAGCCTCGAAGCTGCCCTCAACCGATTGGCTCGCTCCGGCGAGGAATTCGCAGTTTTTTTGATTGATCTCGATCGCTTTAAGGAAGTGAACGACAAATTCGGCCATCCCGCAGGAGATGAGTTCCTCGTTCAGGCCGCGGCGAGACTGCGACGATGCGCGCGTGAGACCGATACTGTCGCGCGGATCGGCGGCGACGAATTTGCGCTGATCGTGACCAATCTGGCCAAAGCCGAAGACGCGTTGGAAATCGCCGAGCGCTGCGTCAGCGCTTTCGGCGAACCATTCCTGATCGAAAGATGCGAGATCGCGGGCACAACGAGCGTCGGGATCGCGTTGGCCCCGCGTGACGGCAATACGTCTCATGTGCTCCTGAAAAATGTCGACCTTGCGCTCTATCGCGCCAAAAAAGCGGGTCCCGGAACGGTTCGCTTCTTTGAGGTCAGCGACGACAAATCAGCGCGCGATCGCAGGACGCTGCAACGGGATCTGGAGGAGGCGATCGGGAAAGACGAGCTTTTTCTCGTCTACCAACCGTTCTTTGATATTCGCGAGAACCGAGTAACCGGCTTTGAGGCCTTGCTGCGCTGGCAACATCCTGTCTGGGGAGTCATTTCGCCGGCTGAGTTCATTCCAATTGCCGAAGAAACCGGCTTGATCCACCCGATTGGTGAGTGGGTGGTCCGACGCGCCTGCTTGACGCTGTCGAACTGGCCCTCTGATCTCAGGGTCGCCGTGAATCTCTCGGCAGCTCAATTCCATAACACCAGCATCCTACAAACAATCGTGCAGGCCCTGGCGGAGGCCAGAGTTGCCCCTAGCCGCCTGGAAATCGGATAACGGAGTCGATGCTGATTTCAAAATACGGGCCGGCATCATCGATCCTGAATTCACTCCTGCAACTGGGGGTGACGGTGGCGCTCGACGATTTCGGAACAGGATTTTCATCGCTGACCTATTTGCTGAAATTGCCTTACACCCGCATCAAAATCGATCAGTCATTTATACGCGACATGCTGACACGGCCGGATAGCGCGGCGATCGTAAAATCAATAATCACGCTGGCGCAGGATCTGCACATTGGCGTGGTCGCGGAAGGCGTCGAGACCACCGAGCAGCTCGGGTGTTTGCGCCAAACGAGCTGTGATGAAGTCCAAGGATATCTCATCGGTCGGCCGGTATCAGCCGACCGCATCTTCGCCCTGCTCGATCAAAATAAGCAATGGTCCACCCCTGCCGCCTGAAACGCCTTGTACAAGCCGAGCGACCATCATGCCGCAACGTCGCGTGCGGTGCTGACATTGCTAGCGGAATCCATGACAGGATAGGTATGTGATCGACTTGCGACATCACGGCTACGGCGTCCAAGTCCTTCATACCGTCTTGTTGTTCAGCGCCAAGGGTAAGGCCGATATCGATCGAACAGGTCGAAGGGTCTATCGGAGGTTATCGCAGCCGCGAAGCCGCCGCGCTGCCGCAGCAGCACATCGCAAATAGCGAACCACTTCCAAGATGATAATTGCGCGTTATTTTGGGTACGAATACCAGCATCAACGTCATCAACCTGCTTCAACAGCTGGCGTGGCGCGAGTTCTGAACCTCGTCGAGTAGACTGAGCCGCGTGACTCGCGATGCGTGCCACAGTCAAGAGGGCCATCTGTGCCAGAGGCCGGAAGGGCGGGCGGCGTCCTACCGGCTCACCTCAGGTTCGGCAAATAAGCCCTGCCGCGACAATCGTTTCATGCTCTATAAGGGCCTACCGCGACTGTTCGCCGAGCTCGCCTGGTGCGCGGCGACCGTCACCACCAACGCCTGTTGCACGATCTCGGCCGCATCGAGCTTCTGCTCCTCGATCACCGCGGCCTTGAGCCGTTCGACTTTGGCGCTCCTTGCGCGGCAGTTCGGGTCCACTAATGGTCTTCCGTTCACGCACAGCTGCCGGCTCAAGGCCGCAGCGAGCCGACCGCTCCAAATAAACTTCTAGATCTGGATCGTTGACATCGATTGCCCACCACGTTCCGTCCAAGCATATCAAGGGTGAAGAGACGAGACCTTTACGTTCCTTGCCAGAACGCGGGTCGTTAAGCTCAAGTTTCACGTTTTTCACTCCCACCCAATTCAGATTCGGTGTCGGCAACCTATTCCGAAATGGCTCCAGATTTGGTTGGAAGAAAAAGAACACTTTTAGGCATTTGCCCGGCAATTACCTGGGTCACGCGGCCAGGCAAGGGCGTGTTTGGCTGGGCTATTCTGCAATCGGACCCGCCCTGTTTCCAAAATTAACCAAGAATTGTTTCTGTTACCCATAACGCTTTCTTAAGACTTAAGCTAAGCGAGCCTAAGTTTTGCTAGTGGCTCGCAAGCGATAGTCGCGCGGCAAACGCTGACGCAATCTTCCCATTTCATGGAAAACATGATGAGAGATCTTACGGACACCGTCGGCCATCCACAGAAGCCGATGGCCATTCCCGGCTTACGGAAGGATGACGTTGTTCGCGGAATATATTGCATGATCGCCGCGAGCGTGATGTTCGCACTATCGAGCGCACTATCGAAATGGCAAGCCGCTCTCTATCCGGTTGGCGAGGTTATGTTCTTTCGCTCCATTTCTGCGTTTGTCCTCTGTGCTGCATTGATCCTCCCGGCAACGGGCATGTCGGTCTTTAACACTCGGCGGCCCCGCGCCCACCTTGCGCGCGGGCTGTCGCAGTCGATCTCGCAAACGTTCACTGTCATCGCCGTTAGTCTGATGCCTCTTGCAGGAGCGATCGCGATCAATTTTTCTGCATCATTGTGGGCGGCCTTGCTGTCATTAATCTGGCTTAAGGAGCGAGCCGGCATCGCGCGTTGGAGCGCGCTGGTAACGGGATTCGTGGGGGTCATCGTTGTGGTAAATCCAGGTGCAGATTCGTTGCAGATTGGCGCATTATTTGCGCTGGCAAACGCGGTTATGTATGGCAGCGTCACGGTTGCCGTTCGCGGAATGACCGCAACTGAGTCTGCAAAGACGCTGTTGATGTGGCAGATGCTTACGGTAACCTTCTTTCATTCCTTCTTACTGCTGTTTGGATTCCGGGTGCCGGCGCCGGCTGACGCAATCATGTTGACCCTGAGCGGTGTTACAAACGCCGCGGCACAATATTTTTGGACGCAAGCGCTCCACCTAGCCCCGGCCGCCGCCGTCTCGCCATTCTATTACCTGACGCTCGTCTGGGCACTTGCGATTGGATTTTTCGTTTGGGGCGACGTACCGACGCTTCTTCTTCTGATCGGGTCCGGCATTGTTGTTGCATCGGGCCTGTTCCTGCTCGTGCACGAGGCTCGGCGACCAACGAAGAAGCCGATCCTCGGTGGACAAACTGGAGAATCCGGCCTTCAGAAAGTCGCTGGGTAAGCGAGCGGGTCCCGAACTCTAGGCGACAAATTTGCGCCCGGGCGACCATTTGGCAATCATTTCAGGAACTGTCGCTATTGGAACAGGCGGACTGAACAGATAGCCTTGCCCTTCGTCGCAATCGAGCGCCGCGAGAAACTCGTACTGTCCGGCGGTTTCGATGCCTTCTGCCAACGTCGTCATTCCCAGAGCGCGAGCAATACTCACCACGGCTTGCACAATTACGACGTGCTCGGTGCCTTCAGCAAGGTCAGAAACAAACGACCTATCTATCTTGATTTTGTCGAATGGGAAGCTGCGGAGATAACTGAGAGAGGAATACCCCGTACCGAAGTCGTCCAACGAAATACGGACGCCGAGTTGCTTCAACTGACGCAGGGTAGATAGGGTGGATTCATTATTGGTCATGAATACTCCCTCGGTAATTTCAAGCTCAAGGCGATGCGGCTGAAGTCCGGTTTCCGCCAGGGCGTGTCTCACGACCTCGGAGAGATTGGAAGCCGAAAACTGAATGGGGGAAAGATTGACCGCTATCGTAAGATTGTTCGGCCAGTGCGCGGCGCAGCGGCACGCCTCTCTCAGAGCCCATTCACCAAGAGGTTGAATGAGTCCAGTATCCTCCGCTACCGCGATGAATGTTGTCGGAGGTACCATGCCATTGACAGGATGGCGCCATCGCACCAAGGCTTCGAAGCCGGTTATGATGTTGCTCCGCAAATTGAGGATGGGCTGGTAATATAGTTCCATCTCATTTTGCTCGATCGCCTCGCGCAGATCGATCTCAAGCTGCCGTCGTTCCCTAAGCTCCCTGTTCATTGCAGCATGATAGAATCTATAGCTGCCACGTCCTTGGGCTTTGACTGCGTATAGTGCCAGATCGGCGGCAATCAGAAGGTCGTCGCAATTTACTCCATCGCACGGCCCAATGGCGATACCTACACTGATTCCAGAGCGGATTCGGTGGCCTGCAATCTCAAAGGGCTTCTGTGCTGCGTCGATCATGCTATTCGCCAGGTCGGCGATCGCTGGTCGAGACCCGACCGTCGGCACGACAACTGCGAATTCATCGCCGCCGAGGCGTGCCAGCACTTCATTTGCACCGAGCGTATTCTTTAAGCGCCGGGCCATCTCCTGCAGCAACAAGTCACCGGTCTGATGACCAAGCGTATCGTTGATAGCTTTAAAACGATCAAGGTCAAGAAATAGGACGGCGAATTCCGCCGCTGGCTGCCCGTTGTCTACTGCCGATGGTTGCCGGCGGCTCATCTGGTCGAGCATGGAGCGGAACATCCGCCGGTTTGGCAGACCGGTGAGTGAATCCTCGGAACTAAGGCGGACTGCATCTGCTTCAGCGCGCGATCTTTTTGTGACGTCAGTGAAGGTTTGGACGAATCCACCATCAGGGAGACTTTCCCTGCGAATCTCGATGATTGATCCATCCGGCATCGTTCGTTCGCTAACGCCGAGTTCTCCTGCGACAAGATCTCCCAGGATTCGAACAGAAGCCTCGGTCAGTTTGCCCGTAGGTGTCTCGTATTCGGCGAGTTGATCGACTCTGGGTGGGTTCTGTATGAACTCTACGGGCAAATCCAGCAACTCGCCGCAGCGACGATTGATAATCGGAATCTGCTGATCATAGGTAACCAGCATAATTCCCTGGTTCATATACTCGAGCGTAAGGTCAAGCTGATTCGCTTTTTGCCTTGCCTTCGCGTCTATCCGTAGAAGCTGCTCAAGAGCAATGAGAACCAGCACGGTAAGTACGGTACCCACCAACGAATTCAACTTGAGTGCGCTCCGAGAGCTTTCCATGATCTGGCTTTTGCTCAAGCTAACGCTGACCCACAATGGATAGCCCTTGACCTTGCGGACAGTAATGAAACGCGCCTCGTTGTTGGCGGGATCAATGCTTTCAAATGTAGTTTCGACCCCGGCTCGCATTTGGTCGATCAGTTCTGTTCCGCTAAGATCGTCTCCAAGTGCGTAACCGACCGCGCTCCCGCCACTCGAACGAACCACGCCATCACTTCCGATCAGGGCGATCGCCGCCGCCGATCCAAAATTGATATTGTTGTAGAATTTCGTCAAATGGTCCGGATTGAGCGAGGCCACGACGACTCCGCCGAACGTCTGTTCACCGTTCACGAAGCGCCGCGTGAATTGCACGGACCATTTTCCGCTGGCACGGCCAACCACCGGCTTGCTGATAAAAAGCTGATCCGCCCTGTTGTTCAAATGAAACTTGAAGTGCTCGCGATCGCTCAGATCAAGGGCAGGGGCGGGTTGAGGCCCGCTGTTCGACGCGCGCATAATTCCCTTGTCGTCAATAATGGCGACTTGGACGATGATATCGCTCAGCACGTCGGTCGTGTTGGCAATAGCGCTAAAACTAACCGAATTTTTCCGGGTCTCGATGCTCCGTCGCAGGTATAAGAGCGCCTTATCAATTTCTCCAATTGATCGAAGAACATTCTCTTCGAATACCAGCGCAAAGTTGTGAGCGTCCCGTAGCGCCTCTCTTTCGTCCCCCCGAACATCGCCGAAGTATTTTACAACGACTCCTGCCCACATCATGGTGATGATCACCAGGCCGAAAATTGCCGAGCTTCGACGCTCAGCAATCAGCTTTGGCAACTCTAGGATTTGCAAATTCATGCCGAGAACAGGCCCCCTATCGGCAGGGCTTTACTCGTCGGATATTTCGGGCGACTTAACCTTCATTGATCGGCCACCGGAGCGTAAGGTTAACCTTAATAGATGGGCTATCTCTCTCCCGAGTTGACGTTGAGAAAAATAACCGATTATTAACTCGCGATAAAAATATCTTCTTTCGGAGTTCATATGTCCGGTTGCCATACGGTTGGTTCGAAAGAAGACGCATTAACCCACACTGAATTAAGGGCTTGTTCGCGTCACAAAGCTGTTGACGCAGCATTTGAACGACCAAGCGAAATTGCGGTGCCTGTCACTCCTCGAGCCAAGGAGATTGCGGCAGAAAAGGTCCTGCGAGCCTTTAATACCTGGGCTTTTAAGCGTGAGCAGCCTGACAACTCTATTGCAATGTTGCAGAGCATTTCCAAATCAATTGTGGTCAGAAATCCCGTTCCGTTTGTGCTCTATTGGGGAAAAGGTCCGCGGTCCAACATCGATAAGCCAGACTTGGAATGTCTCAACTATTTGTCTGCCTTGACCAGTCGGATCAGTAAAGCATATGCGCCGGGGGCGGCACTGAAGTTGATTTTCACCGATACCCATGCGGAATTGAACGGACATTCAACACAGAGCATACGCCAATATTTTGATGAAGTTGCGGATGGCGCCCGCGAACGCGGTTTCGAGAGCTGTTGGTTGGGCGACCTCACAAGGGCCGCAGAAGCGGATAACACAAGTCCTTTAATCGATGAGATCGTACCGGAGCCGACCTTCCAGCGGCTGCTTGCCAGCGCGATGAAATGGTATCGTGGAAATGGAAATTGTGAAGAAGGCGCAATAGAATATTACCGGATGAACATGGTCGAAAAACGCGCGGTCGAACGTGCATTTCCTGACTCAATTTTCATCACCTTCAATGGAAGCGAATTTCGAGGGCTTTTTCCGCCAAACCTTCCAATTTTCTACATGTATTCGCTTCGCAAAGGGATCAGCATCAAACCCTGGTTCCTCTTCCCAGATAGGGACGCCTGCGAACAGCGAGCAAGTTAGTCTCGCGTGTTGGAAATGCCGCGCTAGGCGGTTGAGATTTATTCTTCCGAGGACTGGCCGCCTTGCGCATATTGCCGGGTCTAGCTGAGAAGGTCCGCTAGAGCGGGCTTGCAGAGAGCATGATAGACCGCTGCGGCAAAGTCTCCGCAGACAATCTGCTCATCGGATGATTTCGACTCTTCAGGGGAAAGCGAACTCTCGCTGCTCAGTGGGCTCCGGCGTCCAAATGCACTTCCAATAGCGTAGCCCACATGTGGGGCGCAGGATTCCAGAGGGTACGAAGTCGCACCTTCGAAGCGACGCGTGCCGCTCCTGAGCAAGCGAGGCCCAGCGCCCCGCTGGCTCGGCGAATTTCGTTCTATTCTCCGCCCTCGTAGAACAGCTCGAGCGGCAGCCCGACCAGCGCCTTGCCGATCCAGTCGCGAGCAATCACGTTTGACGGTCCCATGGCGATGGCTGCCCGCGCGTCGCGGAAGGCGCGCTCGATGGGCCCGCGATGGTAGCCATAACCTCCCGTCACCGTGAGCGCGGCTGCCGCAACTTTGTTGGCAACTTCGGCGGCATGGACTTTGAACTCGGTTAGAGGAATGAGGATTTCGCTCTGCGGCTTACGCGCCCGCCAGAGCTCATCCAGCCTTGCCGCGAGCTCCAGGCGCCACGGCCGCAAGGTCTCGACCAACACCTTGGCTGCACCGAGCTCCTGCCGGATCGCCTGATAGTCCGATAGGCTCTTGTTTCGGTCCTTGTGAACGAAACTCGTGGCGTGCTTGACCGCTGTGTTCAACGCGCCGCGGGCGACGCCTTCCCAGACCGCGCCGAGCCCGATCAGGTAGACCGGAGATACGCCATCGTAAATGATCTGCTTGCCCTGCCCCTCAGCGCCGAGCCGGTCACGCTGCGGCACCCGTACGTTCTTGTAGCGGATCGGACCTGAGTGATTGCCGCGGACACCAAGCGCATCCCAAGGCTTGGATTCGATGCCCTCAGACTTGCCGTCGACGATGAAGAAGACGATGTCGGTCTGGTCCTTGGCGCCCGGGCTGCGCGTCTGCACGACATAGAAATCGGCTTGGCCGGAGCTCGTTGTGAACGACTTTTCGGCGTTGAGGAGATAGTTGTCACCGTCGCGCGATGCCTCGGAGAGATTATACCACCAGTGTCCACCGGTGGCGCGCTCGCTGGTCGAGTATGTCCCGAGCAGGGCGCCGTCGTTCGCCTTGAGCCAGCGCTCCTTCTGGTCGTCGTTGCCAAACAGACTGATCGTCTGGACCGCGCCGACGTGCATGACGTAGACGAGTCCGGTCGACGCATCGGCCTGTCCGATGCGGTAAGCGGCTTCCGCAAAATCAACGTGACCAAGACCAAGGCCACCAAAACGGGTTTCGTTCAACACGCCCGTCCAGCCAGCGTCCGCCAATGCGCTCAGATTTTCTCTTGGAAAGCGACTTTCCAGATCATTGCGATCCGCATTGACCTTTACGGTCGCATCAATCGCGGCATCTAGCCGGGAATAGATGTCAGAATTAATCTTGCGCGCCAGATTGTCGTTAGCCATTGATCATTCTCCCCTGTGTTCGTCAAACTGTGACAACGGCATGAATAAGCGGTGTCTCGGCGACGTCGGGTTGCGGCGAACCGCCGAGGTAGAGGGCCTTGATGTCGTCGCGGCTGCGCAATTCGGTTGATGTGCCGGACAGCACGCTGCGGCCGCTCTCGAGCACGACAGCATGGTCGGCAAAGCGCAGCGCAACCGTCGAATTCTGTTCCGCGACCAGGATTGAAAGCCCCTGCTCGCTGTTGAGCTGCTTCAGCGCTCGGAAAATGCCTTCGACGACGAGCGGCGCAAGCCCCATCGAGGGTTCGTCCAGCACCAAGAGACGTGGACGTGACATCAGCGCACGGCCTATCGCCGTCATTTGCTGCTCGCCGCCCGATGTGAGCCCCGAGATCGACCTGCGGTGATCCTTCAGTCGCGGGAAAAGCTCGTAGATCTCGTCAAGGTCGCCGCGGATCAGGCGGGACTTTGCATCGCGGCCAATGGCGCCGGTGATAAGGTTCTCCTCGACGGTCAGCGAGGGGAAGCAATGCCGGCCCTCAAGCACCGGAACAATCCCGGCCCGGACCAGCTTCGCGGACGATGCGGACACAATGTCGCGGCCGTCGAAGATGATGCGCCCGGCCGCCACTTGACCGCGCCGAGCCGGCAGCAGCGCCGAGATTGCCTGGAGCGTCGTCGACTTGCCGGCTCCGTTTGCGCCGAGGACGGCGACGATTTCGCCGCGGCGAACCGCAAACGATACGTCGTTTACCGCGCGAATGGCGTGGTTGTAGGTTGCCGCCAAGCCTTCGATCGAAAGCAGAACGTCACTCATGCCCCGATTCACCCCGCCTGAAAGCTGCGGGAGCCGGGGCTCCCGCAGTGACCCAAGTGCTGCCATTCCGCTACTGGCCGACCTGATCATCGCCGGAGGCACGGATCTTGATATTGTGCTCCTTTGCATAGGCGGCCGATGACTTCTCGATGATGGGCCGCAGGGATGCCCAATCCGGCGCGATCCAGTCCGAGACGACCTTCCATTTGCTGCCGTCCCACTGCTGGAAAGTGACGCGGCCGTCCCCTTCGTGATTGTCCCAAGTGACGTTGATCGAATGGAATAAGCCTTTGGCGCCCAGCGCCTCGACCCGTGCCGGGTCGAGCTGGAGGTGCTCAAAACCCCAGCGGACCTCGTCGCCCGTCAGGGCGCGCTTGCCGAACTTTGTCTGCGCAATCCGAACAGCTTCGACATTGAGGATGCCGTTTACGATTCCGAGGTTGTGATAGACGCTGCCGATGCGCTTCTTGTCCTCAAGATTGCCCTTGTTCGCGTCATATACGGTCTTGATCACCTCCTGGAGCACAGGATATTCGGCGCCGGAGGCCTGGGTCGTGATTGCGATGTAGCCCTTGGCGGCGTCACCGGCGGGAATCACATCTTCTTCGGAGTTGGACCAGACGTTGCCGATGATGTGATCGGCAGGGAAGCCGACCTTCTGAGCGCTCTTCAGCGCCACCGGATTCATCACGCCCCACCCTCGCAGGACCACGTAGTCCGGCTTGGCTCTGCGGATCGACAGCCATTGTGATTGCTGCTCGTTGCCGGGGTGCGGGACTTCGATCTGCTCCAGCTCAAAGCCATATTTGTCCGCCAACAGCTTGTAGATCGGGATCGTCTCCTTGCCATAGGGTGAACCATGATAGAGCACGACGATCTTCTTGCCCTTCAGCTTGTCCGCGCCGCCTTCCCTGGAGGCAATGTAATTCACGATCCCGGAGGTCTCGCTGTAGGGATTGAGCAGCAGCGGAAAGACGTAAGGGAATACGCGACCATCCGTCGAGTCGGTGCGGCCGTGGTTGATGGTGATCAGCGGCACCCTGTCCTTGGTGATCCGGTCGATCATGGCATAGGCAATGCCGACCGACAGCGGGTTCCAGGCCGCAATCCCGGGACGGCTCTTCAGCCGCTCATAGACCTCGACGCCACGCTCGACTTCGTACTGGGTCTCTCCCTCATCCCAGGTGAGCTTGACGCCGTTGACGCCGCCGTCGCGGATGTTGATCAGATTGAGGTAGTCGATGAAGCCCCCGAAAAATCCGGTTCCTCCGGCGGCATAGGGACCGACACGGTAGCTTTGCAGTGGAAAGAACTGTTCGTCGGCGTGCGCCGCCAACGTAGTGGCAAGGCCTACGGCGAGTGCCGCAGCCATCGTAACCTTCAGACGTCTCATCACGTTCATTGCAAGCTCCTTTGGGTTAAGCAAAAATTCAGATCGGACGCGCTGAGCGCCTGGCGGGCCGGATGGTGGCCCAGGCGCGGTCCCACAGCGCGACCAGCCCGCGCGGCTCTGCGATCAGAAAAGCGATGATGAGGCCACCGATCACGATGCGCTGGCTCATCTCCAGAACCCCCGAATCGAACATGCTGCCGAGCAGCGCGGCGCCGATCCGGGACAACAGGAGCGGGAAGACAACGATGAAGGCAGCGCCGATGAAGGAGCCGCGCAGCGAGGCCAGGCCGCCAATGATGATGATGAACAGGATCTGGAATGAGCGATCCAGATTGAAACCGGCTGGCTCGACCGTGCGCAAATATGCGAACGCCCAGAGCACCCCGGCAACACCAATCAGGAAGGACGAGATCGCGAAGGCGAGCAGCTTGGTGCGCAAGAGCGGCACACCAATCACCTTGGCCGCGATCTCGTGATCGCGTACCGCGATGAAGTTGCGGCCAGATTGGGAACGCAGTAATCGCAGCGTCAGAATGGTCAAAACGACCACGATCGTCAGCGAAAGGACGTAACGTTCGGCGGGGGTCGTGAAGCTTATGCCGCCGATACTGAGAATCGGCGCATCGATTACTCCTGATGGATTGTCGTTTGAGAACCAGCTGAACTTGGTCAGCGCCCACTGCACGAAGAATTGCGCAGCGAGCGTCGATACGGCGAGATAGAATCCGCGTAGCCGAAGGCTCGGCAGGCCGAATACGATGCCGATGGCCGCCGCGACGCCTCCGGCCATGACCAGATCGATAAGCAGCGGCAATGCCGGGATGCGAAGGTGAAGATTGTAGGCGGCGTAGGCGCCGACCGCCAGGAAGGCGGCCGAGCCAAGCGAGACCTGACCGGCATAGCCGGTCAGCACATTGAGCCCGACGGCCGCAAGCGACAACGCGAGGAAGGGCGTGAGCACGGCATCGAGCAGATAGTCGGTGCCCGCAAGCGGAACGATGCCGTAGGCGGCCGCGATCACGAGGACGATCCACAGGGCCTCGCTGGAGAACCAGGTCGATTTGGCGGAAGAGAGAGCCGGCATGGCCTACACCCTCTCCACCAGCTTCTGCCCGAACAGGCCCGATGGCCGGATCAACAGGAGCGCGAGGGCCGCGACATAGGCGGCCCAGGCCTCGATGCCACCGCCAAAGAATGGACCAACATAGACCTCGGCCAGCTTTTCGATGGCGCCCACCAAAAGACCGCCGACGATCGCCCCTGTAATCGAATCGAATCCACCGAGGACCAAAACCGGGAGCGCCTTCAGGACGACGAGCGACAGCGAGAACTGCACGCCAAGCCGCGCGCCCCATAGGAGTCCCCCGACGAGGGCCACGATCCCCGACGCAGTCCAGACCGCGGCCCAGACCCGCGGCAACCGCAAGCCGACCGCAAGCGCCGCAAATTGATCATCGGCAACGGCGCGGAACGACAGCCCCGTGCGGGTGTAGCGAAAGAACAGCGCAAACAGCGCGACCAGGCTGCCGGCGACCGCCGCCGCAAACAGATCGAACCGGCTGATCAACACACCCGCCACCTCGAACGGCGTGTCGCTGATGCCAATGTCGAGGCCATGCACCTGCGTGCCCCAAAGAAGCTGGGCTGCGCCCTCGATGACGTAGGAGAGCCCGAGGGTAGCCATGAACAGGGTGATTGGCGGCTGGTTGGCGAGTGGCCGCAGCACCAACCGCTCGGTGGCGATGCCCAGCCCGACCATGATGACCAGCGTCGCGGCCAATGCGGCAACGAATGGCGCGCCTCGCTCGATCATCAGACTGACGAAGGTCAGCGCCGCGAACAGCAGCATCGCGCCTTGCGCGAAGTTGAGCACGCCTGAGGTCTTGTAGATCAGCACGAACCCAATTGCGACCAGCGAGTACATCACACCCGAGAGCAGGCCGCCGATCAGCACCTCAAGCAGAAAGTGGTAATCGAGCATCAGATCGCAAGCTCCTTATCGTCCTCATGTGCGACGCCGAGATAGGCGTCGATCACCGCAGGATCGGCGCGGACCTGATCGGGCGTGCCGTCCGCGATCTTTCGCCCGTAATCGAGTACGGCCACGCGATCGGACAGGCCCATCACGACGCCGATGTCATGCTCGATCAGGACGATTGCTGCGCCAAAACTGTCGCGAGCGTTGCGCACATGCTGCGACAGCTCTCGCTTCTCGGTGAGGGACACGCCTGCGAACGGCTCGTCCAGCAGCAGGAGCTTCGGCCGCATAACGATGGCCCGCGCCAACTCGACCCGCTTCTGCAGTCCATACGGAAGCGTTCCAACAAGGCGGTCACGAACCTCGCCAAGATGCAGAAACCCGATCACTTCTTCCGTGGCCGCGTGGTTCTCCGCCTCGATCCGTCTCGCCAGCGGCGAGCCGACGATCTGCCGGAGAAACCCCGCACGCACGCGATGCGCCAGCCCCATCAGCACATTGTCGAAAACGGAAAGTCCCTTGAAGAGCGCCAGATTTTGAAACGTCCGCGCGACGCCAAGGGTTGCCAGCTTCGAGGTCGGCACTTCTCGAAAGGAGTGCTCGCCAAACCACACCTCACCGCGATCGGGCCGGTAAAGCCCGCTGACGATGTTAAGGAGCGAGCTCTTGCCGGCGCCGTTCGGTCCGATGACTGCAAGGATCTCGCCCGAATCGACCTCCAGATCGATCTCGCGAAGCGCTGCGACCCCACCAAACGCCAGCGAAATGTTCACAAGCCCGAGGGCTGGCCGTACGGGCGCCTTGGCAGACTCGCCCGCGACCCCGTCCAGCGCCTCCTCGCGTCTTTCGGTCGGTACATCCGCGTAGCGGCGTGGAGGGATCTCCTCCAGCCGATACGCTCCCGTCGCTGTCGCAATCGTCGTCACGTGACTGCCTCTCGCCTTGCGCCTATTCGGCAGCCTGAACGCGCACAGGCGTCCTTGCCTCGAGCTCGCGGACCAGCGGGATCACATGCTTGCCGAAATATTCGACCTCTTCCTGGAAGTGCAGGAACCCGAGCAGGATCAGGTCGGCGCCGGCATGTTTGAGCTCGATGATCCGTTCAGCGACTTGCTGCGGCGTGCCGATCAGGTTCGAGCGGAAGCCATCGTTGTATTGAACGAGATCCTGGAAGGTGGACTTGGCCCAGTTGCCCTCACGCTCGGGGCTGGCATTGCCGGCGTTCTGGACTTCATGGTGGAAGCCGCGAACTGCATCGGGGATCGCCTTGTCGAGGATCTCCTGCAGCACGTCCTTGGCCTCCTTTTCGGTCTGCCGGACGATCCCGAAGGCATTGATGCCGATCTTGGTCCGCCATCTCTTGCCGAAGGTCTTCTCCTTGGTCCTGATGTCCTCGACCTGCGCTTTCAGCCCCTCCGGCGTATTCCCGTTGGTGAAATACCAATCGGACACGCGAGCGGCCATATCGCGGGCCGCGCGCGAAGAGCCGCCCTGGAAGATCTCGGGCAACGGATCGAGCGGCTTCGGCTTCAGTGAATACTCGTTGAACCGATAGAAGTCTCCTTTGAACGTGAAGCTCTGTTCCGTCCAGATCCCGCGCAGGGCGCGGATGAATTCCTCCGAACGGCGGTAGCGCTCGTCGTGATCGAGCCAAGGCTCGCCGATGGCATGGAATTCGCCGCGGAACCAGCCTGATACGATGTTGACGGCAACGCGCCCATTGGTGAGCTGGCTGATCGACGCAATCTGCTTGGCGGCTACGGCCGGATTCCAAGGACCGGGAAGGAGAGCAGCAATCACCTTGAGCTTTTCGGTCGCGGCCAGCAGCGCGTGCGAAAAGCTGACGGGCTCATGTTGGTTGTCGGCGCCGTAACCGGCCGTGAAGCGGATCTGACTGAGCGCGTAGTCGAAGCCGGCCTTTTCGGCGATCTGGGCAAGCTTCCGATTATAGTCGATGTCCCAGCCGGTGCGCTGTTCGATCGAAGAGATCACAAGTCCGCCCGATACGTTCGGTACCCAGTAGGCGAATTTGACCGGCTCGTTGTTCACAGACATGCTGCCTCCTTGAGAATGACGCTTGGCGGGGAAACACCCGACGGCTTCAGCGAGGCAGCTCCGCGCGACCACGCCGCTCAGGACGAGCGGGTGCCGATGCTGCCGTTCAGCCACCGTGGTATTATTGATTTCGAAGGGCTAGAGCGATCTCAGGCCAGATCGCTCTTGCGAATTGAGACGCTACTCAGGAACGACACCAACACAACTGATCGACAAGCTCGCGCATGATCGAACGCCTCAACTTGTCGAAGATGTTGTTGCGCATTATCCGCGCTCCTGACCGGCATCATTGCCTGATGACCAATCCTCTCAGAGTTTGTTCGGCGGCGCGAGTCCAAGACGAACTATTTTTCGTCGCGCGGAGATAATCAGCTTCCTTTTATTTCGCGGCCCACGCATCTTTTGTTGCTGTGCAGCCGCAGACGAACCATCGAGTCGACACTAAGAGCCTCTTTCAAGGTCGGAGTCGTTTCCTGTCACCAGCATCTTTACTCTGCTTAAGACTGCGATTTCGACCACTTTATAGAATATGGTCATTGCACTCGCCTGCAGCGAACACGCCCCCCAAAAGATTGAGGAGATCAATTGAGCGACGGCGAAGGTCGCATTTGCTTCTAAATCCCCGTGCTGCCTTTCGCCTGATAGTCGCGGCCGGACGTACGCCGCGGCATCACGCGAGCCCCGGCTTCATGGGGGTTTTTCGCTTCGTGCGGGAGACGTCTGCTGGTTCAAAAGGCCTGCTATGTCGCTTGACTCGAGCAGGCTCATTCGAGCCAACACCTTCCAGCTCTTCGAATCTTCAATTTGATTGTTCGATAAGTAATTGAACGAAATTGGCGGTCGGAGTTGGAAACGACTGTGCGAAGAATACACAGCACCTCCCCATTCGCGAGCAGCGTTACTTCGTGTGACTTTTCATTACGCCTCTCGGTTACGGAGTTTATCGTTTCGTGCACCTAGCTGTTCCCGACATAGAATTGACCATTCAACGACACGAATTGACGGGTGCATTCTTATTTTTCGCCCGCCGTTGACGCTGGTCGATCACTATTTCGATGTATCGTTCGCTCAAAACTAAAACCGCAGCCTTTGCTGGAGCAGCGCGTACGGCCTCAATAGAGCTAAAAGCGCCCCGACACATTGGTGGCTCCCGAAATGGAGTGAGATGCGATGACGACCATGACCTGCGCATGCGCATAAAGCCGCAACTCTTCAGCTGAACACACATAGAACTGGGCTCGGCTGCCCGCGGAATCAACCTACGCGGCTGCGGATGCACGCGTCTTAAACAGAGATCCGGCTTACGATGACTGATACTACGCTCGGGGCAGCTCACGTCGCACTCGATTCCTACGGCGGGGCTCCTTACCCATCCGGGGGTCCAAACGCCGGAATAGATCTGATCGATCCGACCAAGGAAAAGATCGTTGCCGGTAACGATTCCAGGGCGCCGCGTTGGCTCCAGAGGCTTGCAGGACCGGCCTTGACGTTCTGATCAAAAGTGCGAAAGATTCTGGACAGTACCTTTCGGGCTCCGGAAGGACAGACCGCGACCGCCGATTTCATCGAGAAAAACAAGCGACGGCCGCTCGTCAGCGAGCATCCGCTGGTTCGGGTGATTCCAGAAACAGGCGAGCGGGTTCTGTTTGTGAGCCCAAGCTTCCTTAAATCAATTTCCGGCCTCAGCCCGCGGGAGAGCCAGCATCTTCTCGAGTTGCTGTTCGAGCACGTCTCGCGCCCAGAATTTACCGTTCGCTTCCGCTGGCATCCCAACAGCATCGCCTTCTGGGACAATCGGACGACATCTCACCTTGCGCCGCGCGACATCATCAGCCTCGACTTCGACCGGCAGCTCTATCGGATCACGTTACGCGGCGAGGTGCCTGTCGGGGTCGACGGAAAACCATCCACTTCGATCGAAGGCGAGCCGGTCGATGCGTACTCGTCAGAAAACGTCCATTGAGCGAGACTGCAGTGATCGGCTGCGCCGGGCACCCTTGCGCACACTTCGATTGCTAACAAACCGAAGGAGTACCAGCCGGGCCATTGCCGGCTGGTCTTATCAGGCGTCTCTGGCGTGAAGCCTGCGCCTACTGATCTCAAGCAGTCGCCGGGGTGGGTCTAACTCCCGCGGCCTTGGGCAACCTGACTGGTTTTGATCTCGATCGCCGGTTTCCGCGCCACCTCATCGACACCAATGGCACGCATGGCGTCGCCGGTTCGTTTCAAGCTAATATTTGCGCGGAGAGCGGCGATCTCGTCATACCGCGACTGCGTCCTTGGCGACCTTGAGCGGTGACGCTTTTACCGATTGCTCGCCGGCTTGGCCGCGAATTCCATCGGCTCCTTTGTGAAGGGATTAATTCCGCTGCGGGCTTCAATAGCGGGTTTGTTCACGACTGACATCTTGACGAAGCCGGGAATGACGAACTCACCGGACTGGTTCAACTCCTTGTAGCCTACAGTCGCCAACTGCTCGATGACGACTTTTACGTCAGCCTTGGAAATCTGCGTTCCTTGAGCAATCGCGTCAATGAGCTGGTTCTTGGTCATCTTGGCCATGATAAATTCCTTTAAGAGGCGCAGAACATTCAAATACGTAAATTACGTTGATTCTCCAACGTTTGTCCGAGCACGGCAAAAGCCGCACGAATTCGAGCTGCGGCCAAATTGATCGTTTTTTCGATAAGAGCTTTCAATACGGAGCCTATCATTCCGCGCCTCGGAAAGGGGGCGCGCTACTGGTCGGATTGAATATTCACCAACATCTCGCCGGCCACGATTTCGGGATCTCCAAGATGGAGATCATGCAGACTCGCTTGAACGAACTCCAAGAGCTTTTTGTTCGCTTCATTGGCGCTTTCGCGATCCTCGAATATCATCACAGCGACACCGACACCTTCAACTCCGTCAAGGACATAGTATGACTTGAATCCCTGCGATTCCCCTTGGATGTGACCGATGCCGCTTCTCGCGCGGCGGGCGGCATCCGCAACCGATCGAACCTTGGTGTACTTGCGAATGACCATGTACATTGAACCACCACGCGTCTCATTTCTATCCTACAGATCAAAGCATATCAGATCGGCACGTTGCTTTTTTGGAGTCCTCCTCGTGCCCTCGTCTGGTAATCTGATGCGCGCGCCGAGCTTTCAAGAAGTTTCTGTCCGTCGCCATGAACCGGGCGACCATCGGGGCAATTAGTTTCACCGGGTCGCTGATCGGTTGTCCGGTCTCGGCTGCCAAAATTTCGGAATAAAAAGAGAGATCCCGACGCACGCTTGCCGGCAACTCGAGCGTCACTTTGACCGGCTTGTCGTCCTCGATCGCTTCCAACTTGAGCTTGGCCATCGCCTCATCCTCTGTAGCGCTCGAGTACGAGGTCGTGATTCACAAGCATACGCACCATCCTATCGTTCATCAGGCCCGCTCCCCATGCCTGAGGCTCGGCGCCGGGCCGAGCGTATTATTGATGCCATCACTCTGCACGACAACTTCTCCGAGGATTGCGATCCATGGCGTGAGCACGATTTCGCCAGTCTGAAAGTCCTCTTCCATGGGCATGACGATGGCTTCGCCCGATCCATCGGACCCATCTGTTACGAAACGCATCATCACCATTATACTTGCCGAAGAATACTAGGTCATTCAACGCGCCTTTTTGGCGTCGACCTTAGAACGCTCCCGGGGACGGCGTCCACTCCTTAACGGCTTCGGCGGTTGCTCGCCAGGCGCTGGTTTGCGTAGCAGCTCGGAGACATGAACCTCAAGCACTGCCGCAAACCGATCCAAGACCCCAACGGTCGGGTTCTCTTCTGCCCGCTCTAACCGTCCAACGTAGCTGCGGTCGACCTCCGCATCGGCAGCCAGTGCTTCCTGGGACAAGCTCCGCAGAACACGGAGTTTCCAAGCCACTAGTTGTCGCCCCTCCATAGAGCAAAGCAACCACCCAGCAGCATATCAAACCACGGTATATAGTGTCCTGATTACTTTATTGATCTCAACAACGAGTCATTGGAGCGAATGTCGCCAAACATCGCTTGCGACATTTGTCACGTGAGCCCCGCAATGAATCAGACCCGAAATCAAAGTGCTAGTTTTCGACAGAACAGGCATGGATGACAGTTGTCGGTCGCTTTTCTATTCCTAATATTTTACGGATCAGCTGCACATCCTGAGAACAAGATCGACATCATCGGGAATAGGCTGGGAATGCCTGTATCTGATTTGGATGCTGAAAACAGGTGGCTTTCATTGCCGTGATCTGCAGCGCCCCGATGATTATGAACTGAATCAACAGTGTCAACGACGGGCCGACGAGGAAATAGATTTTAGATTCGCAGAGAATTTCCCCGGCCGCCCTATCGCTATGATCCGATACATGTTCATCACTGGAGCGTTGCAGCAAGACTAGGGTCTGTACCTAGTTAGCGAACTCTGATTCCCTCGCAGCGGGTTGATTCCACGCGGGGGGACTTCGATGCGCAAAGGACTGTTCTGGCTCAACGACAAGCAATGGGCTCTGATAGAGCCGCATCTGCCAACGAACCAGACCGGACCGGTGCGCGACGACGATCGACGCGTCATCAGCGGTATCATTCACATGCTTCAGTGCGGCGCACGCTGGCGCGATTGCCCGCCCGACTATGGTCCCTACACGACGATCTACAATCGTTTCAATCGCTGGGCCAAGCGCGGACATTGGCGGGCGATCTTTGAAGCGCTCGCCCGCTGCGGCAAAGACGGCGTGACTTTGTCCATCGACTCCACCACGATCAAAGCGCATCGCTCGGCGAGCGGCGGAAAAGGGGGGAGCATGAGCAAGCGATCGGCCGCTCGCGCGGCGGGCGGACCGCGAAAATCCACGCGCTGAGCGACCCTGACTGCAGACCTTGCGCATTTCATCTCACTCCAGGCTAGGACGCTGATATTGCCGCAGCGCCAGCCCTTTTGGAACTCGCGCCACCCATGTCTGCCCTCATTGGCGACAAAGGGTACGACGGCGACGGCTTTCGAGCCGAAATCGTCGATCGTGGTGCCAAGCCCGTCATTCCAAACAAATCCAACAGGGTCACTCTCCACAGCTTCAGCAAACGCGCCTACAAGGGGCGCAACGTCATCGAGCGCTGTTTCTGCCGCCTCAAGGATTTCAGGCGTGTCGCAACTCGCTACGACAAACTAGCCAGGAACTTCTTGGCTGCCATCCATCTCGCCGCCATCGTTGCCTATTGGATCAATTGAGTCCGAGCCCTAAATCGTTACAACCGCAATACGGGCTATCTGGGTTTGCCCCGGGCGCGACAAGTATGCGCGCATCGCTTCCCGACGGCTCCTTAATTCAATTCACCGATATGCGCCGCTGGCAGCCTAGACTGTCCCAAGTTAGCACATGAACACGCATGCTAAGAATTCCCTGGAGGCCGTATTAGACGAGGTGGTCTCCTTCGTATTCAAAGAGACTCACCTTCTCGCCAACGAGGTGGTCCTGCGGCAAGAACGAGGGAGGCTGACACCGGCTGGTATCGGCCACGTCTTTGAGAAGCGCATGAACCGGGTCATTGAGCATCTGGCTGGGCCGCCCGAGCTCTATCTCTTGCGCAAAGACCAGGAACCGCTGCCGGCAGACAATTGTCCGCAGGCGATAATGCGCGAGGGCTTCGCGGCATTTCGCCGGGCTCGAACATCGGTATTATGGGCACATCTGTTTATGGCGGGCTCATCGATTCAGCTCCTCCGGGCGACTCATTCTGGAAGATGGTCGACAAGGCCGACATCAAGACCCGCGTCTACAACAAGAATGCCAGCAATGAGAAGAAGGTCGACGTGGCGATCACCACGGCCATGATGGATGACGCGTTCAACATCATCGACAAGGACAACGACGATATCCTGCTGGTTGCCTCGTCAGAAGCGGACGAAAGAGCTGCGCCGGACATGTCGTCTACGGGCCGATTCTGTTGAAAAAAGGCCGGTAGTATTCGGCGTAATAGCTCCGTCGCGACATGGCCGAACTGCTCGACCGACCCTATGCGAGCCTCGGGGTAGGCATCGGGATCAGCTTGGCCATCTTTCGAAGGTTTTGGGCGGTGGCTGCGAGGATGAACTCGTCGCGCGCGCCGTTTGGACCTCGTAGAATGCGCTTGAGGTGCGCGAACAACATCTCGATTTTCTTGCGGAGCCGGCGCGAGGTGCCTCCCTCCCACGATCTCGCGATCTGGCGCGCCATGTCGCGAGCGCCCTCGTAGATCGAGCGCGGCACTCTCCGTGAAGCCTGCTTGGGGCAACACCGAGCCTTCAATGCGCATCGATCACAATCGCGCTTACTGGCGAGGTAAAGCATGGTGGCACCATCATTCACCAGCGTTCCGGTCGTGGTAAGAACTTTGCCACCAGGGCAACGATAGATGTCCCCAGCATGGTCATAGGTGAAGTCGTCGCGCGAGAAGAGCCCGTCTGTGCGGGCCGACTTGTCGAAGACTGTAACGTGCGGCTCGATGCCGTGCTCATAGACCAGCCAGGCGAGCATCTCGGCCGAACCATAGGCGCTGTCACCGAGGAGCCGGCTCGGATAGAGATCAAACCGCTCCAGCGAGCGCTCAATCATGCGCTTGGCGGCTAATACCTCCGCCTGCCGGATTGCCGTCGTTGCCTCAACATCGACGATGATCGCGTTCTCGATGTCGACCAGATAGTTCGTCGAATAGGCGAAAAACGCTTGGCCGCCGTGCGCCCCCGTCCAGCGCGCCGCCGGATCGGAAGGCGATACGAACTTCGGGGTAACCTCGGTCTCAGCTCCGAAAGCGGCATCATCAAGAACAGCCAGATACTTATCGATTGCTCGGCCGGCAGCCTCCGGCGGAAGTCCCTTGTCGCCTTCGATTCCCTTCTGCCGATTGGCATCGGCCTTGATTAGGCTCGCATGGACTGCAAATCCTTCACCGCCGACCAGTCGTTCTTCGATGCAGCGGCGCAACACGCTCTCGAACACGCGACGGAAGAGGTCGCTCTGCCGGAAGCGGCCGTGCCTGTTCTTGGAGAATGTCGAATGCTCCGGCACCGCCCCATCCAGACCGAGCCTGCAAAACCACCGGTAGGCCAAATTGAGGTGAGGCGCCGCTCCGATCGGATGCCGAAGCAGTAACCGATCAGGAGCATCCGGATCACCAGCTCGGGATCGATCGAAGGTCGACCGATGCTGCTGTAGAAAGGCGCCAGGTCCCGCCGGACCTGTTCAAGATCGACAAACCTGTCAATCAACCACAGCAAGTGATCAGTCGGGATATGTCTTTCGAGCGAGAAGTCATAGAACAACGTGGCCTGTTCGACTTGCCGATGCCCCATCATGATCTTCAGTCCTGCCAATTAGACAGACTAAATCACTGATATCTCTGCGTCGCAACAGCCGCCTTTTTCAAGAGAATCGGCCCAAAAGCGCAAGCCCGCTTTCCTCTGCAGCTCGCCTCGCACGCCGCAACGTGCTCTCCAGAAATACGACATAGCAGTTGACTCTTTCTGAAAACACTTTCCGATGGCGCGCGGACTTGATGATGTGCCTAAATCGTTTCCGATGCGCAATACGGTGCGGCGCGATATCGCCGTGGGGAGGCAACATGGGAACGCCCTTGTTGTACACGCGAAACGTCTGCCTCAGTCGCAAAAAGCGCTACGGGCGGCGCAGTATGTCCGCATGTCGACGGATTACCAGCAATACTCGATTGAGAATCAGGCAGTGGTCATCGCGACCTACGCCGAACTTCACAAGCTAACCATCGTCCGCACCTATCGTGACGAGGGAGAAAGCGGCCTCAAAATCGAAAACCGGGGGGCCTTACCGAACTGGTTGAAGACGTGCAATCGGGGCGCGCTGACTTCGCTCATCTGCTTGTCTTTGACGTGAGCCGGTGGGGACGCTTTCAGGACGTTGACGAGAGCGCGCACTACGAGTTCATCTGCCGCAAGGCGGGGGTCAAGGTTGCTTATTGCGCGGAGCAATTCGAGAATGACGGAAGCCTTCTCGCCAGCATCATGAAGAATATTAAGAGAGTGATGGCGGCTGAGTTCAGTCGGGAACTCTCCGCCAAAGTTTTCGCAGGGTCAGTCCGACTGACGCATCGCGGCTTCAAAATGGGCGGCCCTGCGGCTTACGCGTTGCAACGACGTCTCGTCGACGATCAATGCAGGCCGAAGGGCATTTTAACGATCGGCCAGCGCAAATCTTTGCTTACCGACCATGTCAAGCTCATCCCCGGCGCGCCCAATCAAGTCGAGATCGTGAATTGGATTCTCCACGAATATCTCCGTCACAAATCGCAGGCCGCCATTGCCCGAGAGCTCAACGAGCGAGGGATCTTGAATAGCCAGGGAAGACCGTGGCTTGGAAAGGCTGTCGGTGACCTCCTCCGGAACGAAGCTTATATCGGCGTTCTGACCTACAATCGCAAAAGCAGGAAACTTGGCGCCAAGGTCACGCGCAACCCGAGGGAGCTCTGGATCAGAAAAGAGAATGCCATCGAACCTATCGTCCATCGCGACGCATTCCGGCGCGCGCAAAAGATTATGGGTGAGGCGCGCGTCAGCATTCCCGAAGAGGAAATGTTGCTTCGGCTTCGTAAGGTCCTGATGAAGAAGGGCAGGCTTAGTAAGACGATCATCAATTCAAGTCCAGGCCTGCCGTCCATGTCCTCGTATCTTTTGCACTTCGGCGCGTGCGGAATATCTATCGTCTCATCGGGTACAACGGCTATCAAGGATGGTTTGACAAATACGCCGCGCACCAACGATGGGCCGCCCTTCAGCTTAGCAATGCTGCTCGCCTTCGAGATGCCTTCGAGAGACTTGGTCGCCGTGCCATCCTCAATGCTTCGACTGAATGTCTTCGAATCGATGATGCCGTGAATGTCGTCTTTCGGGTCGCGAGATGCCGGAACTATGAAAACCGGCCCTTGCGCTGGACGCTGCAATACCGCGTGAGGTGGCCGAAGGGATGGGTTGTCGCGGTTCGGCTGGACGAGAAGAACGAAGCGATCTTCGACTATGTCTTGATGCCATCGGCGTGGCTCACCTTCAATCGTCGCATGTTCTGGTTCTCCAAGGAAGTCCATAGGGGCCGCACCATAAACCGATTTGACACGTTCGAAGCGCTGTCACGCTTCCTCATCGAATGCGTCGGCAAGGAAAAGCCTTCGTGAGTCTAACACCGCAGTCGAAAAAGCCGCTGAAGGCGGCAACTCGCCACGCGACATCGCAGCTGCCTTCAAGAAAGGCGTGCCCCGGGGCCACGTGGCGGCGCCTGGAACGCCTCGACCATTGACGGTAGCCGCAAGCGCCTGAACGGCATCCTTCAGAATGAGCTGTACGCCGGGCGGGCATCATCTAGAACCGCCAAAAGGTTCATCAAAATACCGGAGACCGGGAAGCGCACCAGCCGCGAAAATCCGCGCGAGCAGTGGATGACTGCTGATAAAGATCTGCACGCGCATGAAGGAAACTGATCTCTGTGATAACCGGCGCACGGCGCCGCGCGAAGCGATTGAAGCCACTTCTAAAGGACATCGAGGAGATACTCGCGGTCTGCTGAGATCACGCGTCGGTTTCTTCAAGCTCGGCGATCCGCTTGCGCAGCGCGGTGACTTGGCGGCGCAGCTTCCATATCTCGTCGCCGGCCCAATAGGCGCCGCGCTGGGCGATTTCCTTGCGAACGTCGTCCGCTTCCGCGATCTCGCGGCGGATGATGCTGTCAAAGGCTTCGATGATCAGGTCTCGCACGGGTTATTACCACCTTGTGCCGGGGCCATCAGATGCCGGCTTTTGCCGGCCGCGTTGCTCAAATGCGTAGAGCGCTCCCTACGGGGCGCTCTACGATCGTCAGTTACGCCTTCGGCAAACTGCCGGCGCGCAAGATGGCTTCGCATCTTGCTCGGACGCTTTGATGCTCGGTGCGCATGTGCATCGAGTAGATTTCCTCAAGCCCAAGGAAGACGTCTTCAACCGCTTCGGAGCCGCGTGCATTTTCGAGATCCTTTTCGACCCGTGCCAAAATCTTCAACTCTTTGGCGCAAGCTCTGTCTGCCTTCTGTTTTGTTACCGCTTTCACTGTCGTTTTCCCCGTCGATCTTTCTGAGATCGAGATAGTCGTCCGGAGCCAGAAATAAGCAACGACAGGCGCTCCCTCGGAGCCTTTAGGCTTGCGCCACTGGACATACGCGCGAGGACTCAGGACTTTGGGGAAAACGATTACGCCTGCCGTACGAGGTTTTCTGGACCTCATTGCGACAATAGGAAATGGTATTCGGCCATGTCAACGTTTAAGTTGTATTGTTTTGCATAACACGTATTGAGTCATTTATTATATCGACACACACAAAGGTGAGGAAGAAACGATAGCACTCGAACCGAAGACGGTCCTAGTCTGTCGTGGGGGCATCGAATTCATCGGCTGAGAAGGTTTCAACCTTCGCCGGGCGGACATTGGGCGTTTGCTTACTGCGTCATTGCCCGGCTTCTAAATCCAGAAGGTTTTCGCAAAAGGTGTCGCCGCTCTCGATCGCCGCGTTCAGGATCAGTTCCGCCAGGCGGCCGGGTTTAAGCGAGTGTCGCGCCGCAAGGCGCGTCAGAAGGTCGGCATTCTGGACCGCGACACGATAGACGCGGACCCTGGCTGCTTCCTGTCGCGCCCAGCCTGCCCCAACAGCTGGGTATTGCAGCGTTTGCACAGTTCGAAGATGCGCGGCGCTTGGTTTGCCGACAGTCCGATGTCGAGCGCGATTTCGCGCGCCGTCATTTTCTTCGCTTCGGCAAGGTGGCGGACCCACGCGATACGGTCGTCTTTCCATTCGATCCGCCTACCGACAGAGCCAAAGTCAGGCTTCAACATCGGCAACCACCTTTAACAGTTTAGTCCGGAGGGCCGCTGCTTCCGGATCGGCGCGTGGACGTTCTGCGGTATGCTTCATGCGACGGTTAGCCCGGTGGGCAGTTTGGACGTGGGCGGGTAGCATTCGGTGACTACCTCGCCGCAGAAGCATTGCGCAATGCCTTCCGGCCGCTGTGTGGGCTAGCGGCAGCGCCAGATCGTGCATTCGGCCTTCCAAGCGGGCCAGTCGCGCTGGCGGCGCCACGCCTCGTAATCGTCGGCCGTCGCGCGACCGCCGGCTCCTCCCAAGCGGCCTGGATGCCGGCGCCGGCCGCGTCGAATATCTCGGCAGTGCCGCTCCAGCGATCCTCCTCTGGCGAGCTGCTAGGCGACGATCGGTCGGGCCGAGGAATAGTGATTGTGGACCGCGGGCAAAGCCTGCAGCGCCATAGTAGCAAGGCGGCTACGTTGGGATGCATGACGTGCGAGCGCGTACAACAGGAACTGATTGGCTGCTAGTCGGCGCTATCATCGGCGCACCGGTCGGTTTCATCATCAATGTCAGCCGCCGGCTATTCGGGTGATCCTGCACCGGTCACGCCGCCGACACAAACACCGGGGAATATATCCCGGTGTCACAACCAATGGTCGCGGGGAAGCCAATGCCGCCTCTGCTCAATCCAGTTCTCGCCAATCTAGCGCCCTCTGGGTCCGACCTTACCGTGTACGATGAAGAGCACATGACCACGTATTGGCGCCTGCTCGACGCCAATGCCGAAGGCGCTGACTGGCGCGAGGTATCGCGAATCGTCCTTGGTATCGACCCAGACCGCGAGCCCAAGCGGGCCCGGCAGGCGTTTGAAACCCATCTTGGGCGCGCGCTATGGATGGCCAACAGCGGATACCGTCAACTGCTGCGAGGCGGGCCTTCGAAGGCTCCGTAACGGCAGAGCGCGGACAGTCTCTCGAGCAAAACGGCCGGCGGAGGTCATCCACCGCCGGCCATCTTACGCTGCCTTGGGCTGGGGGGCTGATTAGGCAGCGATAACAGTGGCTGCAAGCCTGCCGAACGGCGGTTAATAACCCACTAACCGATTCGGGCGGGCTCCGGATCATTCAAAGGCGGAAATGGGCGGACTTGCGTCTTCAGGCGAGCCCCATTGTAATCGGCATTCAGCGCAGCATGGACCTGGGGCGGCCAAAATGTTCGGATGGGGACGATCAAAGAAGTCGGTTCTGGCCTCTGCCGAAGAGGCTATAGGCGATCTCTTCGAACCTCTGACGCTCCTGTCAGCCCTCAACAGGCTGCTTCCGCTGTACCTCAAGGAAACCGATGAAGGCCGGTTGGTTTACCCTGCCTGCAAGCGTGGACTGGGCGACGTCGACGGGAATGTGCATGCCATCTGGGAGCACACGGGGCTCGAAGCCTGCCGCTACGTGATGATGGTGCCGCGGCGCGACGTAGATCTTTTGGTTAGCGCCGTCCGCCAGGCCGAAATGATGGATGCCTTTCTCAGGCAGGCTCCGCACGAAGAAAAGCGCCCAATAGTTTGCGATGCAAGCGGCCAGCTGCAGAGCATTCGACGTAGCGATATCGCCGACGTGCGGCGTTTCGCTGTGATCGCGATCGGCATGTTTCAAAAAATTGGACGTTTCGCGGAAGACCTTAAGGAGCGCTTGTTTGTAGTCGGGTTTGATGAGCTTGCTCCAGTCCATCGCCAGTTCTTTAGGCGGGCTGTACTGGGCAAGGTCGATCAGCAACTTGTCAGCCGACTGGATTAGCAGATGCGTGGCGAATGGGTCTTCGCCCGCCACAACCATCCGGACGGCTGCATGGATTGGGTGGCGATCTGCTTCGTCCGCGAGCTGTGAGGCGCGCCGACTAAGCACCGCGGTCCCGCACTGAAGCCGGTATTCGAGGCGGCACTCAAACGCGGCTGCGCCATCGTCGCAAAGGACCAAGTCCGCGCCATGATTTTGCCCCGGTTGTGGGGGCGACACTACACGCGCGGCCATCGGCCGGGCATGCTCCCGGCGCCGTTATCCCCGGCAAAACTCCGCCAGCGTCCGGGAGGTGTTTGACGTTGGTATGGCGTCGAGTTACTTTAGACAATTATACGTGCAATCAGATAGTTATATCCAAGTTTCAATCCCCGCAGCGGCACCATTTGACTATCCCCAGCCTTCGCTAGTCTCCGTTTCGGCGGCATCAGGTGGCCCGACTTCGCAAACGCCGCAGCCGAGTCGAATTCGGGCAGGTCCTTCGCGACTGCGTCCGAGAATACGTGGCTAAGGGTCGCCCGGCATCGCTTTGTCGTTTCGTACCGGTTCTCTTTCCATGCCGGCCAGTTGCCTCCACCTTGCGAAGCGCCGCCAGCACGTCTGATGACGTGATGGCGCCGATCTGAAGATGACCGATCTGCGGCCGGACTAGGTCGATAATCCAAGTCGGCTTGTCTAAGGTAGTCGCGCTCTTTGACCTCTCGCGCTGCTTGGCCAGATCGGCGACCGAAACGCCGGCCTCATGATCCTTCAAGATTCCGATGATCTGCCCTCACTATACTTGATACTCTGGTCCTCGTCTGGGCCAGAGCGAACTGCAAGCTGGATTAAGCCGATGGGGCCAGGGCGCCAGCGGAATTGACGGATTGAGACACCCGTCACCGATTGCTTAGTCTATTGCAGGGACGCGTCTCAACTGGAACAGCAAAGCCAGCTTTTACCCGATCCAGTACAACCATCGTCTTGAAGCCTTTGATGTCCGGGTTCTTATGGAAGAAGCGTCTAGTGAACTCCTCATAATCCTCCATGCTGTGTGCGGTAACGTATAAGATAAAGTCAGCATCGCCAGTAACGTAGAAGCCGTTGACGACTTCAGTTGATGATTTGATGGCCTTCTTAAGCCTATCAATTATATCCGAACGCTCCCGCTCCAGTGTAACCAACACAAGCATTTGTATTGGTCTTCCAACTGCCTTCGGCGAAACGATTGAGACATCGGCCTCGATGATGCCTTCCGAACGGAGCCTCTTTAGTCTTCGTTGGCATGCCGTGGCCGAAAGCCCCGCCAGTTCACCGATTGCCTCGGACGTTAGGCGGTTGTTCTTTTGCACGATCTCGAGGATACGCGCGTCTACCCGATCGTATCGCATAATCCACTCCCGCCTTGAGGTGAATTTCACCGCCCGATTCCATGCGCCCGGCGCAGGAAATCGTTCCACAGCAGTGCCGCTGTCAGGCCAGGAACCGCTCGGAGACAAAGGCAGCGCATTTACCCACCCTCGATTGCACGGCAGAGGAGAGAGCGGGCAACGCCGCCTTGTCTGTGCGAAAACAGTCCAACTTCGCCGAAGGACAAAGCTTCTGTTTAGAGAAGGTCTCTGCAAAGAACTCGACGCACGAGTGCAGAACGTTAAATATCTGCCGACGTCGGTGAAGTAGGACGACGAGCCAGAGCCCCCCGAACGGAAAGTCGTCGGGCGAGCGACAGTGAATTACAGTACGTTGCCCGACTCGCCGTCGTAGAGCACTATCAAATCTCACATCGCCCTTGTGTTAGCCGTCTGCAACGCGCGAAGCCCACTTCTGGTACGCCTCTCGGCGCGCTTTGAAGCGGTCGACGCATTTCTTGGAGCAAAGGGCCGTCCGCCACCAATAGTAGCGGATCAGCCCGAACTTTCGGCCGCACATCGCGCAGCCCTTTGCTGAACCCTGGTGAGAACCATCGAAGCTGTTGCGCATTCGTCGCCTCTTCTCGCATAGGCTGGACAGCCTCCATTTCTTCGCCGATGGCGCGTGCAATCAAATCCGCTGTTCGAATTTCTGACGGGGTCCGATCGCATAATGCGATGTTAAGCGCCCCGGAATCGCAGACGTTTTGCAGAGGCGAACCACCGAACGGAGCTTCATTACCACAGGTGCAAAGACAGGATCAGTATGCCGAGACCAATTTGGCGACTGTCCGCTCCGCGAAGTCTCGGTACTTGGCGCCCGCAGTGGCGCCCAGTGCGGACGCAAGTCTCAAGGATGCTGCCGCGGCGATAGCAGTGGCGGCGGTATCCCGGCTCGTATTTGGAATTGCTAAATCGTCAAAGTCCCAATACGCGACCAGATCCGTGGGCACGTGGTCGATCCCAGTCCAGCACGCGTGGAGCGGCCCCGGCCATACCCCCCAAGCTTCTGCGAGTCGGGGCTGTCTCTCTGCCTTTCTCCGCGAGCAATTTGGTATGGCTTGCCGAGCAGATCAGCGCGAAGCTGGACCGCACGCACGTCGCTGCTGAGCGTGAACGGGAAATGATCCAGCGAGCGGCCGAGTTGTTTGCTAAGGTGAAGGAGCTGCCGCGCTCTTCCCGCGCGTGCTTTCCAGAGACGCCTCCTCTGTCGGACTATGAAGTAGTCCTCACCTTCGATGACGGACCGCGGCCGGCGAACACGGATAAGGTGCTGGCTGCGCTCGCACAGGAATGCGCGCGAGCCACGTTCTTTCTGGTCGGCCGATCCTCGGCGGAATTTCCCGAGCTCGTGCGGCGTATGGCCACCAAGGGCCACACCGTAGCGCACCACAGCTGGTTGCATCCGATGATGTCGAAACTCTCGTTCGAGCAGGCGAAAGAGGACATCGAGCGCGGTATCGCCGCCGTCGAAATGGCGCTCAACGGCGTGTCTACCAAATGCCCTCGACGCCGTTCTTCCGATTCCCCTACTTCGACGCGACACCTGCGACGCTCGATCTCTTGCAGGCGCGCGGAATTGTCGTGTTCGGAGCTGACCTTTGGGCGAGCGATTGGGAGAACATAACTCCAGAGCAGGAGCTCACAATCCTGATCGAGCGGCTCGAGGCCGCTCGTAAGGGCATCATTCTGCTGATGATGCGCAGACGCGTACGGCGGCCATGCTGCCTGCGTTCCTGCGCTACCTGCATCAGAACGGGTATCGGATCGTGCACCTGGTGCCGGCTGCCGCCAAGAGCGCTGAAGCCCCATTGACGTCTTGGCACCACGCCTTCCCGCAGTGAAGGCGCACGAGAAGTGCCGGCGATCAACTCCTGGGGCAGAGACGGCTACGGACGACCTCGAGGCCTGATCGGGTTAGATTCGCGAAGCCTCAACGTGACGAAGCTGTTCCTACGGCACGGCGATCATGCCGCCTTGGACGCCCTTACGCCAAAGCGAACCAGGCCTCGAACCGTGGCTTATAGCATGGTGCGAATTTGGTGTCCCCTCCAGGAAATAAATGAAGCGCTGGAACAATTCCATCCTTGGCGAAGGCGCAAGATCTCTAGCGGATCCATCGTCGCGCAACTTCGGAGGCGAGCGGGAGCTGTTCTGCCCCCATTGCCTGGCGCCAGATTACGATGAAACAGCCGGTAAGCTACTGATTTGTCTTCTTCGTCCGGGTTTGCGACACGTTTATTCACGATGATTCCACCCTGTTCGTTGCGATTTGGGAGCGGCGTCCTCAAGACGATATAGGCTCGAGGGCCGCTCGCCGGTCGGTTACGCTTTTTAACTGAGTTGCCAGGAGTCGAGTATGCCCGCCCGCACCCAAAGCGCCGGTACCTCGCTTGCTGATTTCATGCGAGCCGCAAATGACGAGCTAACCAAATTCGAGCGCCGCGAGCGCGACTTTCGGAAGAAAGACCGCGACGAACGAGCCAAAGAAATGCAGTTGCCAATTGAAAAGTACGATGCCGAAGATCTGCGCGTAAGGAAGCTATCACCAATTCATAGAAAAGCTTGAGACCGGCCTCTCGGCGGTGACATGAACATGCCTCAACGTGTGTTCGATTATCAAGCTGCGATTATGTTTTTATGCGCGTTCAGGATTCCGGCCGTTCGTGGACGCGCGCGATAAGGATAGTTGCGGCTCTTCGTCCGTCATCCGCGAAAGAGTTGCGCAAATTTGATCTGCTGATCGAAGCCCCGTTGCTCAGCGTGCCTAATGAGCGATGGAGGCGCATCGAAGATGACCTGCGCGCAGCCGTGAGCCTGTTGCCACTTGGCGAGATTCACGTCATCGGCGATGAGGACCGCTCGCCTTGGGTTTCGCATTAGATGACGTTCATTAAGAGGCCGCGATGCGCCGCCGCCTCATCAGTGCGGGGTTAGCGAGCTCGTCGAGCATCTTGCGGGCAAGTTCGTCGACCGTATTGAAGTTCGCCAGCATCTGCGCGTGGAACACGATGGGCTTGGCGTTCTCCGCGAAGGGAGTGCCGCTTTCCCAAGGCGATGCCCCAGTGAGGGACGTTACCTTCACGCTCGGGAACCATTCCGTTTGAACTACCTGATCGACAGGTGCGAGCGTGCCCATCATATGCTCGAACAGGATACGCATAGCTGTACTAAAGAAGTTGAGCCGCAGCGGATTGGCGGCATCCGCCAGCGCATGCTGCGCCCCATGGTCCCGGAGAAGTCGTCGACCGCTTTCGGCCTTAGGGCAGCGAGTTGATCGTTGAGCCAAGGCAACGCTATGGCACCCCCGGATTTCGGCGCGCCGGACGCGACGCTCGTGCTTGCAATCGAAGCAACGAGACATCCGGCGCACACTGTGAAAACGCCATTTCGTTTCGTCATCAAGGATCGAGGTGAAGATGTCTCCCGCCATGCTGAGACCCAGTCCGTAGAACATTCGTACAAGCACGATATCGTAGACTTGAAAGGCCAGGTTTTTTTGACTTTCTGCGACAACGATCGGACTTTTCGGATCTAAGGGCGATAGCCGCAACTTCTGCGTCACCGAGATGGAAGAAGTGTCGCCCCGGTCAACTACCAAACCTACCAATTGATTTAAAAGAGAGAAACGGTCACTTCTCGCCGAATGAAGGTCGGTCGGGCTTCTCAGTCGGGCTGCTCGACCGGGACGCAGTCGAGCGGATCGTGGACTCGACCAATCTGCCTGTTCTGGTTGACGGTGATGGCGGCTTCGGGAATTTCAACAATGCACGCCTCCTCGCCCGCAAGCTCCGTCAACGTGGCGCTGCGGGCGTCGCACTGGAGGACAGCTGCTTTCCGAAAATGAACTCGCTCATTGGCGATCGTCATCCCCTTGCCGATATCGACGAATTCTCCGGCCGCCTGCGGGCAGTCAAGGATACAGTCGCGCAAGACTTGGTCCTCGTGGCCCGGATCGAGGCGTTGATCGCGGGGCATGGAATGGACGAAGCAATTTTGCGCGCCCACGCCTACGCTGACGCGGGTGCCGATGCGGTCCTCATTCACTCGCGAAAGAGTACCGCGGACGAGGTCCTTTCCTTCATGCGCACCTGGCAAAGCAGATTGCCCGTTGTGATCGTGCCGACGAAATACTATCGAACCCCGGTCTCTGCTTATCGTAATGCCCGCATCTCAACAGTGATCTGGGCCAACCACTCCGTGCGAGCTGCAATAGCGGCGATGCGGGAGGCCTGCCGTCGCATCATTGCTGAAGAAGGCGTTGCCGGTATCGAGCCCAATATTGCGACGCTCGACGAGCTCTTCGAACTGTTGAGGTATGACGAACTTGCCAACGCGGAAGCGCGCTATTCACCGCGATGAGCTGAGGCAATCGCGGTTCACACTGCTGCAGATCAGCCTGATCTCTCCATCTCAACGACCATCCAGTAACGGGCAAAGAGCTACCAGCTCATTTCTCTCTCGTAGAAACGCCGACACGGAGGTCGATCCGTACTCCTCTTCAAGAAGCCCTTAGACCCCACATCGCAACAGCAAACACAAGTGGCATTGGGACCGACGGAGAGCGCTCATGTCGGGGCAGGGAACAACTATGCGCAATTTTTTCCAGCATCGCCGCTAACATGAAAGGCCTGCGTGTCGGCGTCTTTCGCAACGTGTTCTCTTTCAGCGCGGGGCGCTGGTGCAGGCAGCCGGCCCGGCTCGGTTTCGTTGGAGCCATGGTTGTCGCCTCAACCGTGGCTGGCGGGTTCACTGACCATTCTATGCGTGTCGACGGGGGCACCAATGCTATTGCCGTGGAAAAGCCGAACGCGGGCAGGCAAACCCAAATCGGCGAGGTGCAACCGGCCGACAAGCCCATCACTTTACCCGTTTCCGCGTGTGGCGAGACAACCCCCAAATTTGGCTCCAATGATCCGAACGATCCAGTCGATGGCACCGTCAACAAGACGATCACGGAGTGGTTGGCGGCTGGCAATAAGGCCAATTGGAAACCCAGCTTCGGTCTGGACAGGCCAGCACTTGGCGACGCAGAGTCCGAAATCGACGCCTCCAGTTACGGGAAGGATCTTTTCCTAACCGAGGCCAAAGCCCGCGGCATCGATCCGCATCGAAAGCAGATACTGCCGCACCGCGGCTTGTTCGATAATTCCAAGGGCATTCTCGAGAACACCATTTCAGCCGCAGACAACGCGCTCAAGCACGGTTTCCATGCCGTTGAACTCGACCTTCGCGCTGATAAGAACGGCCATGTCTGGATTATGCATACACTACACTAGGGCGAGTTACCGGAGATCCGAGCAATTGCCCGATTTCAGACACCTCGACGGATGAAATCAGGAAGATGAACCTGTCGATATGGAATCCGATCACCAATGAGCGCACGCCGGCACTTGACCGCAACGGTAATCCGCAAAAGATGGAAGACCTGCAGAGTGTCATCGATTACGTTCGCGAGAAGAATAGAAACGACGAGGAATTCAACGTCATCATTGACCCCAAGGACGAGGTATCGACGATCGGGGCAGTCAAGTCGCTCTCGGCGCCCGAGAATGCGGATGTGCGCAACCATCTCGGCATAAAGATCTACTCCACCCATGTGCCGATTACGGATCGCGTCGTTGCCCGGTGGGAAAAGAAGACGACCAAAGCACTTGATGCGTTGGTGCAGGCCAATGCCACGGTCCAGCCGAACAACAGACTCAATCTGATCCCGGTCCTCATCAAGGCGGAAGACGTCCAATCCTCTTACATCGACGATGATCCGGTGACCCAGGCCGGCGATTGGCTGACCTCCTTCGATCGGCTGGGCGACCTCACCATGGTGGAAATCTGCCGTTACAAGGGAACCAACACCTTCGACGAGATGAACCAGGTAGCCACGGCGTTCCAGGCAGCAGGCTAGAAGTTCGCCCGTACACCACTCGCACTGTCCTATATCTCCGAGGCGTTCTCGGTTAATGGCCACAAGTTTTACTATAGCGCTGAAGGCGTGCCGATCACCCTGCCCGGCCGTCCGGACATGGATTTTCGCGCCACGTTCGGGGCGCTGCTGCCCTATGCCGACGTGCTGGTGTCCGACAATCCTTATTTGGAAATACTCTATGCCAACGGCTGGATCAGCGATGGCAATCATGCGGATTATACGTTCCCGATGGATTCCGGCTACAACCCTGCATCAATCATCGACGCACCGAAGCATATCACTGGCAAGCCGAGCTGGACGAAGCATCCACAGCATCAGTAAGGCTCTTGTGGCCTCCGCTTAACGATCCACGACACCGTCGGTGCGCACGCCTTACGCGAGCCCAAAACGAAATGATGAGCTGGCTAGTCGAGCAAATCCGAACGTTGAAGCCGAACAAGAGTAGGCCGCCTGCAGTTTGCGGACCGTCAGGCAAATTAAAGGAACGAAACGGCGCTCGAATTCTGATCGCCGCATTCACGCAGGAGCACGCCAAGCATGGGCACCGCGCCCCGCGGGCGCAGCACCTCCAGCGAAAACATCCCGACGATAATCTCTGTAAATTTTCATGTTCCATTCTTTAGCAATCGTAATGTCTTCGACATTGATCCGCGCATCACGGCGTACTCTTCAATAATCTTTCAGTTCGAACTGACCGCGCCAAATCGACGCCGATCGTAGCCGTGTGGCAGCCAATTCTGGCGCCAAGCATTCGGCGATGACCAGCCAGGTTTGCAACCTGGCACCGAATCCTGCCGCCGCGGCCGAGCGTGCTCGAGCCGTCATTGCCGCCCCTGCATGCCGTGGAAGTTTCGACTGGCCCTGATTAAAGTGCGCGCCGACCAGATCGGCTCGGAGCCCACCCGCAACACGAAGGGCTGCTGCGCCTGAAACCGCGTCATGGAGAGACTTGAGTGACCTACGAGGGTGGCTCCTTGGCGGCCTTTATGCGCATTGAGCTCAATCGACCGTCCGTGCTGACGGGCACCTCGCCAACGACGGTGGTACGCCGAACGACGCGACGCTGGTCGCCATAATCCCTGACCGCATAGTGCTGCGTGGCGCGGTTGTCCCAGATCACCACATCGCCCACCTTCCAACTCCAGCGCACGGTATTTTCGGGGGCGGTGATATGAGACTGGAAAAGGGTGAATAGCCTCTGGCCGCCATATTTCTGAATGCCAACCAAACGTTGCACCAGGTCGCCGAGCACCAGCGCGCGTTCTCCGGTTTCGGGATGGACACGCACGACGGGATGTTCTGTCTCATAGACTGTACCAGCGAACACCTCATCGAGATATTTTTTGTCGGCCTCGCTGTCAGCCATGACGGAGAAGTCGAAAGCATTGCTGTGAACCGCCCAGAGTTGGTCGGCGAGCCGTTGCAACGGCGCAGGAAGGTCCAGATAGGCGGCCACGGTGCTTGACCAGATCGTGTCGCCGCCAAATCGTGGGATCACAACGCCTCGCAGGACCGCGATCTTGGGATAGGCCTCGAAGAACGTCCCGTCGCTGTGCCAGAGGTCGGCTCGGCGAGGGGGGCGCATGGAATCAATCTCAATCATCGATACCGTTCCCTGGATGGCAGCGAGTACCGGGTACGTCATGAGCGTTCCGAAGCGAAAGGCAAAGCGCTCCTGTTCCGCGTTATCGAGATGGCCCTGATCGCGAAAGAAGAGAACCTTGTGCTCGAGGAGCAGTCTGTTGATCGCGGTAATCGTCTCCGGCGGCAAATCACTCGACAGCTTGATGTTGCTGATTTCAGCGCCGATGCGCGCGGCGCGCTTAGCGATATCGACTTGAGGAATGGTGCTGTCGATTGAGGCCGTCTTGATCACCTGGCATTCTCCTGAAGCGGCCCTGTTTGCCGGACCGACCTTTCGGGTTGGGCGCGAATGAGAGAGTGTAGAACCGGATGGCACGTGCAGAAGTTCTCAGAAACCTGAGATCGATGCCTTGCTTCGCGCCTTGCGCAATAACAACGTGACCACGATTGACCTGTACGACGCTTGTTTTCCGTCACTTGACATAACTGGTCACCGCGGACAATTGCCAAGTCTGGCAGTTGACCACGACGAAAGCCTATCCACCTTCATGCAAGATCGAGGATGAGCTTGCCCTCAGCTGAAGTGTATCCACCTGGGTCACAGTTCGGCAGGCGTGGCAGTAGAAGAACCCGCGCTTTCACAGCTTTTTGCGTAGCCGCTGGTGTGTGACGATGTGCAATGGCGATACAGGCATATCCTAGCGATATGGCCTTCGTTACTCGGAGAGTGTGGCCGCGCGAATATGCAGACACCAGCAATCCCCAGCGCTGCTGGCAACAAGATTGTCTCGCGATCGCGTTCTATTCGTTGGCGCGAAGGTCAAATGCCTGCGGTGGCGAGCCAAACCAATGGGCGCCCGTAAAAGCACGTAGATCCAGATCTTCATGGTTTACTCTCTGGCCGGCGTTTGATTGCTCAAGATCCGCCAAAGTTACGATCAATGTGGAAACGTATTGCCGGACTGGTGACAAGCCGACGGATGTTGGCACGAGGCAACAGGCGTTTTCTGCGAGCGAAGTCGAAGTGATGTTGTTTAATGCGCGTTGCCCCCTAGAACCTCGCTCGTGTCGGCGAGTGCAAACACGAGGAGAATCATTGGCGGATTATCATTATGTGCTTCGGCTTGGGTCCACGACTTTAGTCGGTACCAGAACCATGAAGTGGTCATAGGTCGAGAACTAGCAATAGCTCGGATATCGCCAGGTACGTCCCTGCAGGCAGTAAACGTCCTGCCAAGCCGCTATGTGACTTTTGAGCGCCGTGGCGGCGGTGTCGGGCAACCGGTGAGTGTCTCGGTGTGGTCGACGACTTCGCTCAGGGTGTGACCATCGTACGGATTATCGGGTACGAACAGGCGGCCGGTACCCCGGCGACGCTCTCGACATCAGGCTCACCCCCCACTACTTGTCCTTTTTAGCCCGTCGCCGTTTTCGCGCCCGATGGCGTCAAGCAGGTCGTCATAGAAGCAAAGCAGCTTGGCGACATTCGCCTGCGCATGTGTGCAAGGATCCCGCGCCCGCAAGTGGACTACGTGTTTTCAGGGCTGTGAGCTCTCCGTGAATGTGAGCCATCCCAACACACGTTTTCAAAAACCGAAACATGGAACCGGGACTGGCCTTCGTTATAAATGCGCGCGAGATCTTCGACATCGCACATCCTGCCGATCGGCGAGGCAGAGTCGGCTATCTCTAGCCTATCTGCCCGGCTCCTGCCGGTGAGCGCGAACGCGGCCAGATACGCCACGCAAGGGGGCACGACCGGGAGAGTGGTTTCCGATATCGACTGAAGTCCAAATTATCGCGCAAAGTTGAGGCTCAAAACCAGATTTTTTAAACAGCTATCCGTTCCTACGACGCAAAAGCGCCAGCTTGCGACTTTGAGAAAGGTGTTGGCACTCACGCGTCTGGAGGCCGAACGAAGAATTCAAACAGCTGAACGCCCAAGGCCTCAGCGATGCGCTCGAGCAGATCAATCGTCGGGTTTTTCGATTGCCGCTCAAGACCCGACAAGTAGGAGCGGTCAATGCGGGCCTCATGAGCCAATTTCTCTTGCGAAATACCGCGGCTCACCCGGATCCGACGCGCATTCCAAGCCAGAAGTGCACGAGTTTTCATGTACAAAGCATGTCATGAGCTCGGGCGTCAAATCACTGGCTATAATTCCACTATTAGATTTGATGTTGCGCAGGAAGTGCACATAACAGCGCTGCCAGAATCCACGGAACGCCGACAGGAGGCGAGAATGCGCAGTAGCTTTCATAATTCCCCCGACGGCTCAATCAGGTGCTGCGCGATCTGCGGAGGACAGTTCGGACTGATCCCCTAACTACTGCTGGCGGACAGCCCTTTGCTCCAAGAAATGCGTCGACCATTTAAAGCGCGGCGGGAAGCTAACCACACATGGCTTCGCTGGCAGCTGCGACTTGATAGTGGCACCGCGTACCGAACAAAGTTGCTGGGTAATGCATGTGATGACATCGACTTTCTTCCGAATTTGCCTTCGGCTGCGGCCTGCTCCCAGGGCCCTCACCCGCTGCCAATCACACGGATGCAGCACCGCGCCTATGCTGTCGATCCTAGCCGCCATGCTTCCGCCTTTCCTTCTGCGGCTAGGTCACGCGTCGCCAAAGAGGTTTTATCCGACGCGCCCCATTAAGATATCGCAACATTCGATCATATCGTTCAAAAAACTCGATCATCCGATTGGTTCGGCTTTTTGAGAGCGAGTAGAATCGGTTCAAAGGCTTACCAAAAAGCCACCGCCAGGAGAGGGACAATGACCAAGCGCGTGCCCGCCGTCCTCGAAGCGCTTGACTGCTCCAGAGATGCAGCCCCCATGGGGGTGTCCGGCACACCGCCAATGCATTACCGTCCCCTTACGGTGCGTTCTAAGAAGCGGCCCTCTGTCAAAAATGCGATTCTGACGAATCCGCAAGATGTGCGGCGTCTTGCAGATCGATCAACACGAGTGCCTCCACCAAAAGGCATGCTGTTGTTACAAGCTCATTTCAGGCGCTTATGTCTCGCCGGAATTCGTGAAAGCAGCAAAAGAGTAGGCGGGCTAGCAATCCAGGCGTTCCGATTCGCGTCTTAGGTTAATCTTTTTAGACGACTTGGTTCTCTGGTTCGACCCATCAGGCGGCGGCGGGTGCGGTAAAACGGAAGCCTCTAACCTGCGCGGCCCCGCGCCTCGATATTGAAAGATGGAGCAGCAATGTCACCCTTCGACAAGTTCGCGCTCTTTATCGATGGCCCCAACCTCCACGCAACCGCCAAGGCGCTTGGCTTCGACATCGACTACAGGCGCTTGCTCGGGGAGTTTCAGAGCCGCGGCACGCTGCTCCGCGCGTTCTACTACACGGCGATCATCGAAGATCAGGAGTATTCGTCGATCCGGCCGCTGGTCGACTGGCTCGACTATAACGGCTACACCGTCGTCACCAAAGCCACGAAAGAGTTCATCGACGCTACCGGCCGTCGCAAGGTGAAGGGCAATATGGACATCGAGCTCGCGGTCGATGCGATGGAACTCGCCCAGCATATCGACCAGATGGTGCTGTTCTCCGGCGACGGCGATTTCCGCTCGCTCGTCGAGATGGTGCGGCGGCGCGGCGTCCGGGTGACCGTGGTCTCGACCATCGCCAGCCAACCGCCGATGATCGCCGACGAACTTCGGCGACAGGCGGACGAATTTATCGATCTAGCCCTGTTGAAACCGAAGCTTGGTCGCGATCCGTCCGAACGGTTAGGCCCACGTCAGGTGCCGGCCCGCGATCCAGCCGGCGCGGAATAACGAATGATGATTTTAGGCATTTGCGCGACCACGCCTGGGGATCGACGCGCAGCATCCAAGCATGGCGAGAACTCTGTGACGATCCAAGCCCGTGGTAGTTGTGGTGAGGTCTACAATTTTGCCAAATGTGGGAGGCAGGATGTCAGAGACGCCCTTGGCGGGGCGACTTTAGGTAGTCGGCATCAAGGGTGCTTCCAGCGCGCAAATGCGTCTGGATCATCGTGCGATCTTCTTAGGTTACCGTGGTTCACACGACTAACTGACGATCCAAACGAACTGTAACGCGGTACATCGTACACGAATTCCCTGACCTCGGCGGTCCGGGATTCGCGATTTGAAGGACGTGTCACCGGAATGAGTCGATCAGCAACAAAGCAGATGAAACAGCGCAGTGCTGGCAAACCCGACATCGAGTTGGGTAAGCGGATTCGCCTGCGGCGTGTGGAACAGAGGATCTCTCAGACCGAACTGGGCGACAAGCTCGGCGTCAGCTTCCAGCAGGTCCAGAAGTACGAGAAAGGCATCAACCGCGTCGGCGCTGCCCGTCTTCAGCAGATCGCAAACGCGCTCGACGTGCCGGTTACCTTCTTCTACGACGGCGACAACAAGGCGCGCGAGATCGAGAGCCTGCTGCTCCTCGACAGCGTCTCCAGCCTCCGGTTGCTGCGCGCCTATAGCAAGATCAAGAACCAGACCGCGCTACGTCAGCTGGTGTCCTTCATGGAATCGATTGGCAGCAATGAAGACTGAGCGGCACTCGACGTCGGATCGCTGCGGCGCCGATGCGATCGACCAGGCGGCAGCCGGCGGTCGCGACACATGATCCGCCGGCTGGGCCGGGAGAACGCGGGGCACCGGGAGCACGAAGGTGCGGGCAGGCCACATAGACAGTGGGCTGAGAGCCCGAGCTCGTTACATGGCCGCCCCTTGCGACTTTCCCGGATGCGCAGCGAGCGCGGATCAGTAGATGTCGTGTTGCCCGCCAGCTCCCGTTTCGTCAGACCGGAAAGGGAGCAGACATGCGCATTATCGGACTTGATATCCACCGCGCCTTTGCGGAAGCGGTGGCTTGGGAGGATGGCAAACTCAGACGTCTCGGCCGCGTGGACATGCGACGTGCGCTGTTGACCACGTTCGCCAAACGGCTTTCGAAGGACGATGTCGTCGTCGTCGAGGCGACCGGGAATGCCGCAGCGGTCGCGGCGGTCATCGGGCCGCAGGTGAAGAAGGTGGTGATCGCAAACCCAATGCAAGTGCGTATCATCGCGCATGCGAAGATCAAGACCGACACGATTCAACGCCGGCGTTCCTGCCCAACTTTACGCCAGCGGGTTTCTGCCGGAAGTCTGGGTTCCGGACGAACCGACACAGGCGCTGCGCCGGCAGGTGACACGGCGCAACCAGGTCGTGCGACAGCGGTCTGAAGAACATCATCCAGTCGATCCTGCACGCGCATCTGATTCCGTCTTGCCCACATGCCGACCTGTGCGGCGGCAAGGGCCGTGCATGGCTTGCCGAGCAGATCGTGCCAGAGGACGAACGGCTCGCCATCGAACGACATTTGCGCGAGTTCGATCGGCTTGACGAAGATCTCACCGTGATCGAGCGCGACCTCGCCCGTTCGGTACTCGCGGACGACGGCGCCAAGCGGCTGATGACGATCCCAGGTGTCGACATGATCGTCGCGCTTGCGATGATGGCGCCAATCGGCGACGTGGCCCGTTTCAGCGATTCGCAGAAACTCGTCAGCTACCTCGGCCTGAACCCGAGCGTTCGGCAATCCGGGCCAGGTCCGGCCTACCATGGACAGATCACCAAGCAGGGCCGCGGCCATGCCCGTGGCATGCTGGTCGAGGCGGCTTGGGTCGCAGCACGGACACCGGGTCCGCTGCGGGCTTTCTTTCTCCGGGTCAGGGCCCGTCGCGGTCAGCATGTCGCAGCCGTCGCGACGGCCCGCAAACTTGCTGTCGTGATCTGGCACCTGCTGGCCAAGGGCGAGAGCTATGCGTGGGCGCGTCCCTTGCTCCACGCAAAAAAGCTTCGCGATCTCGAACTCAAGGCCGGCCACAAGGCCACACGGCCAGAGGGGGCCGGCGCATGCTTACAACATCAAAAGTTTGCGTGAGGAGGAGCGCCGCTGGGTCGAGCAGGCCGAAACGGCTTATGCGCCTTTGTGACAGGCTGGAATCCGCGCGGACCGAAGAGAGTACGTGCGGGCGCCGCAACTGACGAACGATGATGTTGGCTGCGCGGCAAGCTCTCACCTCTCGCCCTGCTCTTCGCCACCCCGTCGCCCGCCGGGAGAGAATAACCCAAATCCACGAAGAAAGGGCTTGTCGATCACATCAGTGGTCTTGGTGGGTGGGGACTGGTGAAGATTTGGCGCAGGCCGAGGCGCTTGCAGGCGGCCCGGAAAGCCTCGACCGATAGCAAGAGCCGTTGTCGGTCATCACGCGTTCGATGCGAACACCGAGCCTGGCATAGTAAGCGACAGCGGTCTCCAGAAAAGCAACGGCGCCTTTCTTGCGGAGGTTCGCCATGACCTGCACGAAAGCAACGCGCGAGGCGTCATCAATGCAGACGTGGACGAACTCCCAACCGATGCCATGATGGCGATTGACTGCGCCCGGATAGCGTCCGGTGATGCGATGTTCCACGGAACCAATGCGTCCGAGCTTTTTGATGTCGATGTGGATCAGTTCGCCAGGACATTCCCGCTCATAGCGACGCACCGGTTCGGCCGGCTCTAAGGCCGAGAGCTTGTTGAGGCCCAAGCGCTGCAAGATCCGGCTGACGGTTGCGGGCGCTATCCCGACTTCGGCGGCGATCTGCTTCCCGGTGTAACGCTGTCGGCGCAAAGCCTCGACAGCGGCACATGCGGCCGCTGGGGTTTGGCCCGGCAATGAATGGGGCCGTGAGGACCGATCCCGCAAACCATCCACACCTTCTGTGCGGAAGCGCTTAACCCACTTGGCCACAGTCTTCGGCGTGGTGTTGAACCGGCGGGCGGCAGCGGCTTGGCTCAGCCCGCCTTCAACAACACTGCGCACCATCGCCTCTCGACCTTTCGGCGTCAGAGGCGCATTCTTATGAGTGTCCATTCGGTCCCCCTGCGAATCACTGCTTGTTTGGCAACATCAGCGTTCACGGCCTGGGCCGAATGGACAACCTCCTGAAAGTTCACAGCTAGCACGCGTCGTGCTCGACGACGGCGACGATGTATTGGCTCATGACGCAGCTCCCTCGATCGAATCGTTTTCGCGCGCGAGAATCGTCTCGGCCTTCGCGATGGCGGCGTCCGGCCGCCGGCGCCAAAGCTCGACATCCGCTGAGCCTCACTCCGCAGCGTGGGTGAGTATCTTGAGCAAACCGAGCAGCACCTCGAAATGGTGGGTCTTGCGCTGGACCTGCTCGTCAAAACGTGAGGGAAACGTCAGGAGCCGGCCGATATAGGCGGCGTCGCGGCCTTCCCAGGCACCAGTGACATAGGTATCGCCGGATGCTTCAACGTCCGACTTCTTGTCGTCCCAGCCCTCATCGGCGATCGCGAGATCGCAGGCTCGGTCGAGCGTTTCGGCTTCGTAAGTCCGCTGTCGATAGATTGGCAGGCGGTAGGTCGTCTCGGTGGTGAAGAGGGGCACGAGAGCCTCCATAATAATGCAAAGAGCCCGGAAGGAGCCGGGCTTTGGGTTGGATTGGCGGTGAAGGGACGCGGGACGGCCGAAGCCGGCCCGAGCTCGCGCTATTCGGCCGCGATCATGTGCGGATCGTCCGCTTCATCCGCCGGGGCTTCCTCGTCGCCGGTGAGGAATTCCGGCAGCGCCTCGCCATCACCCTCGGGCTCCACGGCGTCGACGGTCGCTGCCTGGTCGATGTTGGCCATCCGCAGAGGCTCGGGCAGCCAGCCGGTTTCGGCCAGGAGGCGTTCGGCCTCCTTGGCCATGTCGCCCTTCTTCAGATGGTCGATGAGCTGGGCGGCCATCCTTCCTATCTGGCACATAGAAGCGCGCCACGGACTTCCTCCAATTTGGATCTACGGAATCACGACTTACGGATGGATGAGATCTGCTGCCCTCTCTCCGATCATAATAGACGTCGCGTTGGTATTCCCAGCGATATGACGAGGAAAGATGGAGGCGTCCGCAACCCACAAATTCTCAGCACCTCTCACTCTGAGAGAAGGCGTGAGAACCGCACGATCGTCTGTTCCCATGCGGCAAGTTCCGACGGGATGGAAGAAGGGGACAGTCGCTTTCCGAACATAGGCTTCGTCTGCCTGCCGCCCGGCCCCCGGTGCGGGTGCGTCCCTGAACTTGACGACATGAGAGCCAAACGGGGGCATAGAGCAGATCTTCCGGACCCATTCCAGTCCCCGCATAACTCCCTCGAAGTCATCAGGATGTTCGATCAAGCGCGGAAAGATGGCGATTGGAGCGAGAGGATCGTTCGATCTTAACTCGAGATGCCCCGTGCTTTTCGGATAATTCACGTTCACCAGGATAGTCACTAGGTTGGCTCTCGGGGTTTTCAGCCTTCCATTCTCCTTGGTGAGGCCGAACGGGAAGAGGTGAAATTGCAGATCCGGTTCAGCAAGCTCAGGAGACGATCTGAGAAAGGCGAGGACTTGCGCCGTAGGCACGCTCATGAACCCCGACCGTTTGAAGACCCAATTCGCCAAGGCGAGTGTACCCCTTACGGGATGCGACAGTGCATTCGCGGTCTCTACATCGAGTTCGGCAAGGACATACAGGCCCGGGTGCTCCATCAAATTTCGTCCAACCTCAGGATTTTCCACGCGGGGAATAATGCCATGTCTTATGAGATGACGGGGATCACCGACACCGGAAAGCATCAACAAGTGGGGCGAATTGATCGAGCCCGCGGAAAGAATAACACCTTTTCTTGCGATGACGTCGAGGTGTTGTCCGCGATGCGTGGCGGCAACGCCCGTGGCGCGCGCCTTGTCAAACAGAATGTGGCGAACGATTGTGTCATCCAAGAACTTCAGATTAGTTGCTGACAGCTTTGGCCTTATGAAAGCCTCGAAGGCCGAAAGCCTGCACCCGTCGCGCGTCGATCCTTGGTTCCAGGCAACTCCCTCGTGCGAGGCACCATTCAAATCCTCATTGAAGGGAATGCCAACGGCTTGAAAGCTGTCGATAAACTTCTGTGAAATGGGGTGACGCCAACGTAAAGCCGAGACCCGTTGGGGTCCGAGCCCTCCGCGAAATTGACTGTCTCTGTCCTGATCGGCAGTCTCCATTTTTCGGAAGTACGGCAACACATCCTTCCATCCCCATCCTCTATTGCCCAGCGTTTCCCAAGCGTCATAGTCCCGCGCAGCGCCGCGGATGAAGATCATCCCATTTATCGCAGATGACCCTCCCGGCACCTTACCACGCGGCCAGTCCTCGACTACACCACCTCTGCTCGGATCAGGCTCTGTCTTGTAAGCCCAATCGTACCGTCTATTCCCGATCGTATAGACGAGGGCACCCGGAATATGAGACAGATTGAGACGCTCCTTCTTCCCGGCTTCCAGCAACAGGACCGATTGGTTTCGCTCAACCAATCGCGCCGCCAGAGGACATCCCGCACTTCCGGATCCTACGACAATGTAGTCAAACTCCATGCTGTTCACTCTTCGAATAGGAGCGCCACTGGATGGCCGCGCAATCCTGCAAAGTCATTGATGGTGCGGGTCTATTTCTGTCAGATGGCAAGCAGCCAATTCATCGCGTCCGCGTGCCGCGAGCGGCGGATCATCAATGGCGCACTTATCGAGCGCGAACGGGCAGCGTGGTCTAAAACTGCAGCCTGCTGGGATGTGGATTGGGTTGGGCGGCTCACCTTCCAGGAGGTAGGTCTCAGCCTTGAAAGGACGTTCCTCAACCGCCGGTACCGCGCTCAAGAGCGCACGGGTATAGGGGTGTCTCGGCTCGATGAAGGTGGTCCGATTGTCAGCCAGTTCCACGACGCGCCCCAGATACATCACGGCGATGCGATTGCAGGCTCGCCGCACCATCCCAAGATCGTGTGAGATGTAGATGTAGGTAATTCCGCGTTGGTCCTGAAGCCGCTGAAAAAGGGCGAGCAGCTTGCGCTGCTCGACCTGGTCGAGCGCCGATAGCGTCTCATCAAGAATGAGCAACTCGGGATCGAGAACGAGGGCCCGGGCAATATTCACACGTTGACGCTGCCCGGCGCTGAGTCCAACCGGAAGTTTGCCGAACAGGTCGAGAGACAGTCCAACTTCCTGCATGGTCGCCGCGACGTGATCGCGGATCTCGAAACGCGACATCCCTCCATGGACGAAGAGAGGTTCGGCGATGGTTCGCCCGATCGAAAGATGAGGCGGAATGGAGCTAAACGGATCTTGCAGGAGAAGCTGGAATTTCCTGCGGAGCGCCAATAGGCGCTTGGCCTTCATAGACGCGATATCTTCGCCCATGAACAAGATCTGCCCTGAATCCGGGACCTCCAGGCGGCTCAGGAGACGCGAAAGCGTTGACTTCCCGCATCCGGATTCGCCGACGATCGCCAAATTGTCACCCCGTCGGACATCAAACGAAGCATCCCGCACCGCATGCACGAACTGGCTTGCAAAGATCTTGTTTTTATCCCTCGTGGGATAGATCCGGCTGACGTTTCGCACCGACAGGATGACGTCCTTGGCGGCAGGTGACACCTCATCTGCAACGGCCTCAGTCGAGCTCTGCCATATGCGGGGGATGTCCGCTATTAGCTGCTTTGTATAGGCATGTTGCGGAGCCGCGAGCAGCTGCTGAACGCTTTGAGTCTCAACGACGCGGCCGCCTGCGAGAACAAGAACGCGGTGTGCGATTTCGTTGATGATTCCGAAAGAAGACGAGACGAACAGGATCGCCGTTTTGAAATCCCGCTGCAACTCGCGCAGTAGCCGAAGGATTTGAGCGGCGACAGTCACGTCAAGAGGTTGCGTTATGTTGTCAGCGACCAGAAGGTCCGGGTTCGTCACGAGAGCATCAACGATCAGAGCGCGCTGCATCATTCCACCGCTGAACTGGAACGGAAACTCCTCAAACCGCTGTTTTGCGCCCGGCATCTTTACGGCGTCGAGCAGGCGTATGACACGTCGCTTTGCTTCGCCATCGGAGATACCTGGCTCTATGGATTTGAGTTTTTCAACGATTTGCCGGCCAACCGGAAGGGTTGGATCGAGAGCACTGGCGGGATCGGAGCCTATGTAGGCGATCTTGCGCCCGCGGAGCGCCTGCATTTTTGCCCGGGGTAGTCTCAGAAGATCATTGCCGCGATAGCTGATAGCGCCCGATTCGATTTTAAGTGGGCTGGTGACCCACCTGACAAGCGTCCGCGACAATACCGTCTTTCCCGAGCCGCTCTCGCCGATTATGCCAAGCACTTCGCTTTCATCGATGCTCAGATCGACATCGGTGAGCACGGCGCGCATTCCGCGCGACCCGAGATCAAGGGTGACGGTCAGATTACGGACGTCAAGAATGTTGACCGGCGATATCATCCGAATCCCAGCAAGATCTTGTTGCGAGATCGCTCGAGAGCTCCTCCCATGATATTGATGCAACAGAGTGTGATCGCGAGCAGGAGGCCTGGCACCGTGGTGATCCACCAGGCGTTCAAAATGTATTTCGTGCCATCGGCGATGATGGTGCCGAATGTCGGGGTGGGCGGCTGAATGCCGATCCCGATAAAGCCCAGCACAGCCTCGAAAATCATCATGCGGGCAATGTCCAGGATTGCCACGAAGGCGATCGGAGGCAAGATATTGGGTGCGATATGAACGAGTAGGATCCGCGCGTCTGAGGCGCCGATAATCTTTATCGCTCGAACATACTCTTTGCGGCGCTCGGATAGTGTCACGCTGCGCGCTACGCGAGAATACGCCGGCCAGCCGGCAAGAATCAGAACAAGAACGATGGTTAGCGGAGTGGGGCGCGAAACGCCGAGAATTGTGATCGCCAGAATAATCGCGGGAACCGACATCTGCGCGTCTGTGATCCGCATCAAGAGCAAGCCAACCCATCCGCCGAAATAACCTGAGATCATGCCAATGGCTGAGCCAAGGATGAACATTCCTGCAACGCTCGTGATTCCGATCAGCAGGGCATTCCGAAGACCGATGAGGGAGCGCGTAAATAGATCACGACCGAGTTGATCGGTGCCAAACAAATATGGCCAGCTCGAATGATCCAGCAGTGCCGGCGGCAGGAACTTCTTGCTGACATTGAATTGGGTGGGCGACAGATCGAGAATGTAGGGCCCCAAGACAGAAAGGATGATCAGCAGGCAAAACAGGGCAAATCCAATCTTGAATTCAGTTGTCCGCCATGCCTGGGCAAAGATGCTGGCCGCGATGCCCCGACCTCGTGTTACCGCCGGGCTCTCGGTCTTGGCCGCAATTTCCGTCGACGCTAGTATTGGAGCCTCCTGTCGATCGCCATTGCTGCAAAGTCGACGAGAATATTGACCATCACCAAGGCAGCACAAGCGAGGATCGCGATGGCCTGGATGACAGGAAAATCCCGTTGAAAGACAGCGTTGATCATCAAGAGGCCGACGCCGGGATAGTTGAAGACGTATTCGACAACGAATAGGCCGCCCAGCAAAAGCCCGATCGCCTGTATGCCGAGCACATTGAGGACAGGGATGCTGGAATTGCGCAGCACGTGCGCCACAATCATTCGGCTACGCGACAGACCGCGAATCTCACCCTGCGACACGTATGGCTCGATCAGATTTCCGCTCACGGCGACCGAGATGGACCGGATGAGGGTCGGAGCAAGCTCGATCGCGAGAACAACGGCGGGCAAGATTGCGTAGCTCGGCCCCTGATAGCCGATCGCCGGCAGCCATCCGGCCTTGGCAGAGACGAGAAAGATGAGAACAAGAGCTAACCATACATTGGGGAGTGAGACCAGGACGGAAGCCACATGCAGTGCGAGCCGATCCGGCCAGCGTCCCGATCTCAAGCCCGCGGCTATGCCGATCGGGAGCGCGATTCCCAAGGCAAAGAGCAACGCAAGGCCAGCAAGGAGCAGACTGTAGGGCAGAGCGGTTGTGATGAGGCCCAAAACCGATGCACGGTTGGCGGCATCGAAAGTCGAGCCGCCTCGCGAGCCGCCAGTGCTACCGCCTTGTGCGCTTCTGACGAAAGAGCTCCCGAAATCCCCCGTCAAGATTTGCGCGACATAGCGGCCGAATTGAACCGGGATTGGATCCCTCAGGCCCATATCTTTTGCGGTCTGCTCTGCAACAGATGCTGACACCATCGGCCCCAGCATCATACGCACCGGGTCGCCGGGAACGACGCGCAGCAGCGTAAAGATGAGCATGGCCACGAGGACGACCAATACCAACCCTTGCGCAATGCGCCGAATGAAGAAGTCGATCGCAAACAACATGTCGGCTCCTGTCTTCTGCCAACGACTTTTGCGGCGGCCCCTTTAGCTTAGGTCCGCCTTGCTTAGGTCAATCGGCCCGTTAGGAAAATAGTATGCGGCGGTCAGATTTTTGGCCGCGCCATGGAAGGTCACGGCGGAAAAGAGGGACAAGCTCGGAACCTTGTTTGCGAGAGTGGGAAACGTCTCATTCTTGAAGATCCTGCGGCGCTCTTCCGGGTTTGTAGCGGCGCGTTCCTTGTCTAGCACCGCGTCAATTTCCCGGTCGTTGATCCCGGTGATCAGCGCGGCGCTTGAATGCCAGTTCGGTCGTAGCACGAGGTCCGGCTCCGGCGATCCCGTCATCCAGCCGACGTCGCACATGTGGCCCTGACCCTGGCCGTCAGCGCGTCGATAGATCGCCTGCTCCCACGCGGCCGGTTCAAGAACGGTCAGGCGAACATCAAGCCCCTGTTCGGCGAGCATCGCTGTGATCAGCTCGCCATACTCTTTCGTCTTCGGATAGAACCCGATCGAGGTGATATATTCGAGTTGCGGCAGCCCCCTTCCCTTTGGAAACCCTGCCTCGGCGAGAAGCTTCTGGCAGGCATCCGGATCGAACTTGGGATAATCGGGAATATCCGTGAAGCCGAACTTCGTCGGCGAAATATAGCAGTTAGACGGTGTGGCCGCCTCGCCCATCAGGGACAGGATTTGATCGCGGTCGATGGCGTGGCAAACTGCGCGGCGGATGCGAGCGTCGTTGAAAGGAGGCTTGTTGCACCGGAAGTGCAAATATTTGTTTTCGGTCGTCAGCGCCCTGTGGGTGGTGACTTTCGGGTTGCTTGACAACGAGGCGTATTGCTCGGGCTCCAGCCGTTCGGCAATGTGATATTCGCCGTTCAACAGGCCCAGCACGCGCGTGTTGGCTTCCGGAACGTAGGCATAGACGATCCGATCGATCTTGGGACGTCCGCCGTAGAATTCATCATTCGCTTCGAGGCTGTTCTTGTCTCCCTGCGTGCCCGCATATTTGAACGCGTTCGTGCCGTTCGGGCGCTTTTGGAGGAGCGCGGGATCGGCAATATCCTTTGCCGACAGGATTGGAAGGAAGCTCGAAATGAACCAGAAGGCAGACGCGGGGTAGCCGTGTTTTTCGGTCTTCAACCGGACCGTCAGTTTGTCGACGACCTCGACATCAACGCGGCCCGGATAGAGGGCGGATGCCGGGCGCGCCGGATTGGAGGCATACTCCATGGTCGCCTTAACATCTTCAGCACCGAACTCCTTGCCATCGTGGAATTTGACGCCGTCCCGAAGCTTGAACTCCAGGGTGTGCGCATCAATCAGCTTCCAACTGGTGGCGAGGTCCGGGGTCAGCTCTTCAGACTTGCCCTCCCGCATTTCGCAACGTGTCAGATGATTGAATACGAACTTCTCGAACTTCAACTGCCCCAGGGTCGTGTGAGAGGTTGGATCCCAGTTGCCGGTGACCGGGCCCATCGACGCCAGCACGACGGTTTTACTTTGCGCCGCCTTCGCCGGGAGCGATTTGAGACCCGCTCCGCCAGCCACGGCAACTGCTCCGGCTCCTGCAAGCAACTCTCTCCGCGTTACCATTTCGAGTCCCCTCTTCTTGCGTTAGACGCGCAAACAGCGCGCTTGATGAGCGCTCTCGTCAAATAAATTAGTCCACGACCACGCTTTCCAGCGCGATGCCGGCGAGCTGATCAGGCAGGCTTGCGCCAACGTTCGTGCGTAAACGACGAGCAAAATTGCGCGCGGCGGCGCGGCTCGGTAATGGTCCGCCGATGAGGCCTTTGAGACGAATGTAGCTACGGTCCATGTCACAACGCCTCCGTTCTCAGGCAACGCGGTAGCGATCAATCACGCCTGGATCAGGGTCGAGGCCAAGCCCCGGCCCTGTCGGCACGGCGATCTTTCCATTGACCGGAAGCGTAGCGCCGCCGTAGATCTCGGCCTCGAAATTGCAATAGAGCCGCTCGAGCATCGGGACTGATCGCTGCGCCGCATTGAGGTGTATGGTCGCGACCTGGCCGGGGCCGAAGATTGCACAATGCGGCACAAATTCGATTGATTCAGCCTGACAAAGCGCGGCGATCTTCAAGAGCTCGGAAATGCCGCCAGCTTTGGCGACATCAGGCTGCGCAATGTCGATGGCCCCTGCGGCGATCATCGCGACAAAATCATGCAGGCTGCCGGCATTTTCACCGGCGGCGATGTGGTGCCGGCCGGTTGAACGAATGCGGGCCAGCCCAGCATAGTTTTCCGGAGGCCAGACAGGCTCCTCCAGCCAGTACAGATTGAGAGGCTCGAGAAGCCGATCGTATTTGAGCGCCTCCGCCACCGGCCATGGGCAATTGGTATCCAGCATGACGGCGGCCTGTGCCCCCGCGGCTTCGACGGCGGCGCGGATTTCGTCCTCGGTGACCTCGTGCAACTTGATGTAACGATATCCTCGCTCAATTGCCTGCCGAGTGGCCCTGACGACATCGGCGCAATTGCCGTAGCGCATCAGACTGGCATAGACCTCGACTTCGCTGGCGAATGCACCGCCTAGCAATGCGGTGAGCGGCAGTCCGGAAATCTTGCCGAGGATGTCCCACAGGGCGATGTCGACCGCCGAGACGCCATAGACGATAGGGCCCACGCGGCCGAAATTCTGGAGCTGGAATTCCAAATCATACTTGATCTTGCCGATTTCCAGGGCGCTCCTGCCGATCACGAGCGGTAACACGCGCGTCTCGATCATCGCCTTCAGCGACTTGTCCTCGCACCGCGAGAAGGCTTCGCCCCACCCTACGACGCCCTGTTCGGTTTCCAGTCTCACCAACAGCGTGTCGAACTGCAGTTTCGGCGCTCCGCCGAAGCTCCAAGGCGGCACTCCGCCGGATTCGAACGGAATCGATAACAGGATCGCATCCGCCTTTACGATCTTGTGAGATGGGGCGGACGAGGAGAGGCGCTGCAGACCGGTGAGGCTAACGCCCTTGGTTTCGGAAATGCGCAAGCACGGCCCCGCTCAACTGCTGATTGTCGACAATTAACAAACAGCACGATTTCTCTGGTGTCAATGGCGAATGTTCGCCAATATCTGCCGGGACCTCAGAACGAACATTCCGCGCAAAACGCGGTTGGAGGAAAAATGGCTGCTAAGATCATCTCGGGATTGGTCGAGAAGCGGAGTTTGGACCGTGCGGCTGCCGATGTTATCCGCCAGGCGATCACCAGTGGCGGCCTAGCGCCGGGAAAGCGCCTGACAGAGACCGAACTGTCCACGGGGCTCAACGTGTCGCGCGGCACGATAAGGGCGGCGCTGCAGCGGCTGATGAGCGAGGGCCTCGTGAAGCAGAAGCCTTACTCAGGCTGGGAAGTTGCGAGTTTGACATCCAAGGATGCGTGGGAGCTGTACACGCTTCGATCCAGCCTGGAGGGTCTCGCCGCGCAGCTCGCTGCCGCCAACCCGAATCGGAGGCAACCAATTGAGGCGGCTTACGATGATATGAAGGCCGCCGCAAAAAGCCGGAACCAGAAGCGGATCAACGATAGTGATCTCGCGCTTCACAAGGCGATTGTCATCCTTTCGGGACATAACCGCCTCGCCGATCATTACGGCCTGGTCGAGCATCAGGTTCGCATGTACATGGCCTCTTCAAACGCAATCCTTGAACGACCCGACATGGTCATCGCGAACCACGAGAAAATGGTCAACGCGCTGCTCAGGGGCGATGCGGCCGCCTCCGAACGTTACGCACGCGAGCACAACAAGACCTCAGGCGAGCTTCTGGTTCGGCACCTTCAGGAGACAGAAGCCAAACAGACCAACAAAGCGGCTTCGCGCAAGCTCTAGGGAGGGAAGGCATGCGCAGTCAGCGATCGCAAAATTCGCGCAGCCGGGCAACACAGCGACAACCCTTTGCCTTCCAGGTCGCAGATGCCTTGCGTTCAGAATCGGGGACCCCTCCTGTTAGTATCGCTTACCAACCCAGTCCCCATGCCTAACGTTGCCGGAACGATCGGCCGGGCGATAAACGGGCCCTTGCTGATCGGCCCAAGATCTGCCGAGCGTACGAATGAAAGCCGCGGATCGCGTCCTTCAGCCACCTGCGCACTGTGCTCTTTGATTGTCCTCTGACCCAGCGGACGCAAAAGCGGAAGAGAGAGAACGGAATTCATCAGACGGTGAGTAGCCTGTAGTTGTCTTTTTCCATCACGCACCCTAACGTTTGAAATAACCTCGGTGAAAAATACGTATGCCGGCCGAAGTCGGAGGAGCTGACGCAACACAATTTATGGAGGGGCAAGAAAACATTTGGTCCCACAACTCACCATAGGGCTTCGAGCGTGGCTGTGGAATTTCGAGACCTACGCTGGGCGATCGCTGCGTCCCAGCATCGAAGCATCCGTCAAGCGGCAGAGACGCTTAGAATCAAGCAGTCGACGCTCAGTCGCTGCCTGCAAAGTCTCGAATACACGTTGGGCAGCAAACTATTCGAGCGCACCAACGGAGGTACGCGACCAACGATGGAAGGTCGAGAATTTCTCGAGGATGCCCGGCGCATCGTAGGCGAAGCCGAAGCAATGGCCGCTCGCCTCAAGACCCGCTCGCGTCGCGAGAGTGGTCGGTTGACCATCGGGATCCACACCTCCCTGTCAGCCGGCAATCTCCGAGCCACCCTCCTCGAGCACCGGCACCGCTTTCCCGATGCCGATAGACAGTTTGTCGACGGCGCGAGCGAGCATCTGATTTCGGACCTCGCCAGCTCAGCCATCGATGTCGCTGTCGCTGTCGTGGCAGATCCCAATCCGAATTGGAGCGGCAAGTCATTGGTGCTCTGGAGCGAACGTGTTATTGCAGCCCTCCCTGCGAAACATCCTCTGGCAAGTCATGACGTAGTTCACTGGGGCGAACTGCGGCGCGAACCGCTTTTGATGTCACAGCGTGGCCCCGGACCGGAACTCCTCAAGCTTCTCATCAGCAAATTAGGATCTTCCGATCCTTGCAAGCTGCTTCGCCATGACGTGGGGCTCGACCGGCTTCTCTCCCTGGTGGGCATGGACTTCGGTATTCTCCTCGCCCTGGAAAGTGCGACTGGCGCGACTTATCCCGGTGTCACCTTCCGGGAGGTGCATGATGCCGAGGGGCCGACGCGGCTGAGCTTCCGCGTCTTTTGGCGGCAGTCCAACGGCAATCCATTAGTACGCTCGTTTCTCGACTTGATTCGTGAACGCTATCCAGATCTTTCCGCCGACACGGGCGAGAGTTGAGCAGCACTTCGCCGGGCCTTCGCAAAGGCGCGGTCGGTCGCCATGAAACGCTCCATCATCGGCGCGATCAATTTGGCAGGCTCGGCCGGCGTCGTCGTACCTCCGCTGCGCGTCAGACTCTCGGCGTAGCTTTTGAGATCCCTGGAGACCGCCGGCGGCAGCTCGACGGTGAGCTTGACCGGCTTGTCGTCTTCAAGTGGCCCAAGCTTGAGCTTCGTCACGGTCTTCCTCCCTTGCCGTAGGGGCGCCAGTACCAAATCGCGCGTGACAATGACGCGGACCGGGAATCCTGGCCGGATGGTCAGCGTCGTCTGAATGTTGAGCTGGCGTTGCACGATCTGCTGGCCGGTCTGGCTGATGCTGTTGGACGCGCCGCTGCGGATCGCTTGAACGAGATTGTTCTCATTCTGGCTCGTGCCCGCCTCCGCTCCGACGCTGAGCATGGTCGAGAGGACGCAGCCTTGAACAGCATGCCCCAACGGTTGTCGACTTCATCCTCGGGCCGGCATAACCACCGGTGTCGGCACCAGGCTGGCGCTCCAGCACGATCGAGTTGCCGTCCGGCATGATGATGCGGGTCCAGACCAGGAGGATGCAGGACTGCCGAACGCGACGGAGCTATCATATTGCGCGATCAGCTTCGCACCCTGGGGGATGAGAAGATATTTTCCGGTCGGACTGTCATAGACAGCCTCCGTGATCTGGGCGGTGATCTGGCCAGGCAGATCGGACCGGGACACCATGTGCAAAGCCGTCCGTTGGAGGAGCAAATGTCTATAGAGTTTCTTGTTGGTGGTTTTCCGGAAAATCCAGCAATCGGGAGCAAGTTGAGCTGACTGAACTTCAGCTTCGAATTGCCCTGCCTCAAGCTGGGTATAGGATGATCCCATCCCACCATCCCTTCAGCATGGCTGCTTGATCGCGATGTTTCCAGATCTGGGGCGTTCCCAAATGCCTGTCGCGCAGAGGGTTCGATCTCCCACACCCCTGCCTCAGATGGCGTCCATGCTTCACCCTCATGGCACTTTAGTGGTGAGTGTGATGATGGATTGGCGTATCATCCTCTTCAGCCAAGCCCGCCCGCTCGATCGTGAATTCGATTGCTATCGTGCCGGCTTTTTCGAATTCCAACGTCCCTTTGACCATCTCTCCTTCCTTTAGCGCGCCGTGAAGTCCTTCAAACAGGATCCGCGCGCCACCGGGTTGAAGACGAACGAAACCACCAGGTTCTATTTGGAAGCCATGCTCATGGATGGCGAACTTAGCTGGCCGTGCGCCTGCATCGGCTTCCTGCAAGATTCCCTTCTCCCCCGAAAGCGACGCCCCGAGCAACCGATCTGGCCCTGTGCCCCTGTTCCGAATTTCGATCACATAAGCAGTCGTCGTGGTATTGGTCGTATCCTTTGCAGCCACCCAGGGATGCTGGATCAGTAGTGTTCCGACCTCAAACTCGTGGCTGACGGCGGTACTGTTAAAAAAAGCCAGGACGGCAACACCGGCAATCGGCGAAAGCAATGCCCTTGCACTCGCCATCAACATCGTGAGTTTCCAAGGCATCATGGCCTCCTCTGTAATCCGCGCTTTAGTGCTTACCACGTTATGTTCGCTGGAAAGGTGGTCAGCGAACGTTTCCCGCAACTGCCCCTTTTGGAGGTGGGCTCAACTGGGCTGTATCAAAATCATTCCGCTGAATGCCGGCAGCGCTGGCCACGATCACTCGGAGGCTGATACGGGATGGCGAGATGAGATCCGCTTCTCCTGCCACCGATCCCCCATCCCAGTGCCGCAAAAGAGCTACCGCCTGCTTGTCGACGCAGAATCTGCTCGCTACTATGATCATGGCTCGTTCCGGCCTGCGATCTTGCTGGCACTAGACCTGTCGCCGCGACAAATGATCGATTGAAACTCGCGGGAGGCACTGCGCTCGGCGAGAGCATTGATCGCGAGTGCGATCAGCGGGAGCCAGACAGCAGTGAAGGCAAGAGCGGCCCGGACGCTAATGGTCATGAACGCCTCTCTTGTTGATCTCCGGTTCGGCTTGGAGCTGCCTAATTGCGTCGATCAGTCGCGAAGGCGAAGCCAATCCCTCCGTCTCGTCCGAACGCCAGCGTGCGCGCACGAATCCGAATCTGTCGATAAGAAACTCGATTATTGCTGGAGGCGAATCGTTGTCATCGAACCCGGGGTTCGCCATTGTGCGCCGATAGAGATTCCACGCAGCGGCGATGCGATGGTCGATGTCGAACACGATGCAGAGATTTCCTGACTCCCTTGGAGATGGGAACTCCTCGGAGGGAGACGGCATCACCGCGACGATCATTCCGCCTGCTTGCTCGATGGCGCGCGCGTGTTGCGTCAACTGATCCAGGCGCTGCGTTCGGATGCCATCTCGGAAGATCAACACAAGTTTTGAGCGCCCATCGCTCCTATCTTTCAACTTCTCTCTCGGGTCAACGCCGCGGCACGTCGGAACGTCGATCGCGTGAAGCCACGGCTGCCCCGCCGATATTTCGGGACCAAGAACTCTTGCTTCATAGCCAAGCGATAGAGCCATCACGTACTCGACCACTCGCCACCTGTCCAACTCCGACAGACTTTCGGCAAAGCCCGGCATCGCCGAGGATGGGAAGCCATGGCTCACCCACCAGTACATGTCTCCCATCGTATGGTCTCTCGTGTGCGGAGCAGTGAGATCGGCGGGCGGCGGCTTCAAATCTTTTGCCAACGGGCCGTCTCCCCTACCCCTCAGGCCATGGCAAGCTACGCAATTAGCAGCGAACACGTCCTGCCCCAGGGCAATCGCTTGCGCGTCATACGGCACCGGAACCTTTGAGTAGGTCGAAGGATACGCGGGAACTGACAACCCGGGCAGTGCGACAGCCCCTGCGATGCCAAGTCCAGCAACAGCCGCGAGAGTCGCCCACCGCCATCTTCCCATACGGCCGAGCTCAAATGCGGCAATACTCCCAACTAACAGAGCAATGCAGCCGCCAATAGCCAGAACGTTACTTCCCGGTACGGTCCCCAAAGCGACGACTGGATCCAGGCGGAACGAAAGCGGCCAGACTATCTCGACGTGCCTCGATGGAATGGCCTGAGACAGGCAGCCTGCAAGTAGCGTGACCAGAAATGCGAAGGCTAGCTCGATCTTCAAGACCATCGCGAGTGGCTGAGTTGCCCCTTCGGTCTTTAGCAACGGCAATAGCCTCTGTCTGATAAACGCCGCGCAGATCAGGACCGTGCCGATGCAGGCGAACTTTCCTGTCAGGAGCCAGCCATATTCGGTCGCCACCAAGCCCGGCCAAGTCCCCACGTTTTCGATTGCTAGAGCTACTCCGGTTGCGACCACGAGCAACATGAGCGGCAGCGCGACCGTCGAAAAGCCGCTCAGGAGCCTAGATTTACTTTCGGGCCTCTCCGCTGCCTGGCGAGCCATCGCGACAACGAGGGTTGACAGTCCTCCGAACCAGAGCGCCGCCACAGCAACATGGATCATATTGATCGCGAGGTCGGCTATAGTGCCGCCAGCCGCCGAGTGACTCGAGAACAATCCCACCAGCAGCGACAGCCCGCCGGAACTCGCGGCAAGACTTGGCTTATGAAGAGGTCGCAAGCTCGCAAAGCCGACTAGCAAGAACCCAAGCGCCGCGACCTGAGCGCTCCCGAACCGCGTCTCCAAAATAATGAAGAGCACGTCGCTGGTGCGGACAGCTAAGACCGGCTTGCCTAGGACGGCGCCGATCCGAACCGTCAAATACAAGAGACCGAGGACGAGTCCTACGGACGCAGCCATGGAAGCTATCGTCGTGAAGCGCGACCGAGTGCCGCTTTCAAGACCTTCGCGCCACAGTGCCAAACCCCAGCAGAATCCGCCGAAAGCTGCCGTGGAGGCGAAAGCAGTCCCTCGCGCAAGTGAGAGGACCGTTTCCATCAAGGCCCTCGGTAGAGAAAATTAAACTTGCCTTCCGTGCGATGCCCATCAATCGAGACAACGCTCCAACTGACGGTATAGAGGCCAGCAGATAAATGAGGTAACGAAACATTCACGATTCGCCCATTGCCGCTTAGCACGGGCTGCGAAAGCCCTGATACGGCTTTATCATCGCGAGAAAGGGCGACATTGATGAGCCGCGGTTCGAGCGCTTCAGTGAAGTACAGGACCATCGGGTCGATCGGAACTGAAATTTCGCTGCCATCTTGCGGCGTCGATCGAATGAGATGCGCATGAGCGAGTACCGCGCCTGGAATTCCGATCAGCACGACCATCATGAACAGCACAAACCTTTTCATCGAAACAACTCTCCTTTATCTGTGGTTCGCCGAGGATAGCTCCCGCCCGATCGAGTATCGTCGACGTGCCCACAGAAACGTTCCCACGGCGCCTGACACTACGACCAGGCACCACGCCAGAAGACGTATCAGACTCCAGCCTCGCCCCACGTCGAATGGAAAGTTTGCCACGCTTTGCCCGCGAGCCTCGATCGCCACCATGCCGACGTATCTGCCAGCTTTGTCGAAATTGACGTCGATCTTGATCGTTCCGTTCGGATACTTCCTTGGTGGAATGTACAGTATGCTGGATGGTGTGTTGGTCATTTCCATCCTTTGTACGCCGTCATCTCTAGCCAGGTTCACGCTTATCGGGATGTCTCGAAGGGACTCGTCGACGAAATCGAGAACAATGATCGTTCGCCCGACCTCCGGTATGTCCTCACAAAATTCGGCTCTCGAGCTCTGCGGCTGATAGCCAGTAAAATGCATGAAGTAGCTCTCCACTTTCAGCTTGCATTGGTCAGCCTCCATGGACACAGCTCCGTGCGCATGACCTTCGCGGACCGCGGCAAGAACAAAGAGAGCGCCGAGCGCCATCACAAGGACGGCCGCGAACGCCCCTCTTCCGCTCGCGGTCGTCCACCACTGACCTCGCCGCAACATTCGCCCACTCAAGCTTAATTAAGTTCGGTGAATACGGGCACGATTGGTCCCCCCATCTCCGCTATGACGCGTTTCCCATTCGGAGTGTAGAGGAGCAACAACCCACCGAACTTGGAGTCGACGTCGGTGAGGAAGCTGACAAGGCGCTCCAATTCCCACACGGCGTCCGTTGCCTCGACGAGCACTTCTCTCGTCTCACCGGGATTTATCGGCGTATCACTACTGAGCTCAAGCCCTGTGCGTGCGACGAGATCCCTTGGGTAGGTTGGATCTACATTGGCTACTGCCGCTGGGAGCCCCTGATTGAGGAAGCGGATGTTTGCGGTCGTAAGCTCGCCGATTGAAAGAGGTTCTGACCCTTTGTTCGTTATCCTGGTCGCTAACCTCATTGAACGGCCCGGCACGTCATAGGTGGCCAATATGACCTTGACCTCTGCGTCAGCAGGGCTTGCCGGGCGCGGCGCGACCCTATTCAACCCGCTCTGGAGGGGTACATTATATGGATATTCCTGATTGGCTCGGACGTAGCCGCCGAAGACCATGACGAGAACGACCGCCGCCACAATGATCCCGACTCCGGTGTCCCTCAACGAGACCAACAAATCCTCCCTGCCCTTCTGCAGAACGAGCCATCGAGGCAAAAACAGCGGACGAACCAACCAGAACAACAACCAAGCCGCAGCCACGGCCAGCCAGGCCACATGCCATCCGACCGCGTTAGTCAGCCCGAACGTCTGCAAGTCGTCGATCTGCAGACCAGTCATAGTCTTCATCGGAAACACGAACGAATGCGCATCACCCGAGATGTTTATCCACTGACCCGGTCCCACCAGAGGGCCAGATCCCTTGATCGAGATCGAAGGATGGATGTGGCTGCTGCCCGGTGTGCGCCCCTCAAGAACCATTCGAAAATCGTAGTCGCGGCCAAGTTCCAGCTTTGCGAAAGACTGCCTCGCTGGCTCATCGTTGAGGTATGTTTCCACCCTGGCAATTGTTGGCCCCGGCGATACGCTCGATACGAAAACAATATCCGGCGGAGTAACTGCGTCCGGCCAGTCCTCCATCAGCCTGAATTTTCCCGTTAGCTCGAACCGCTCGTTCACCTTCACGTCAGTTTTGGAGAAGTGGACATCGTAGAACTGTACCGTCCGGGTCCTCAAGTATGGCTCCTGAGCACGTTCGCCATGAGCGGCTGCGCTAGACACTCCGGCAGTGAAGGCAACAACCCAACCGGCAGCGAGTTTTATAAGTTTCGCCAACATACCCGTCTTCCCTGTGCTTATTCGCTTAGGACGCTGGCCTGCTTTTCATACCCATGAAGGATTTGACGACATCACCGTTCTTGAGGAACGTCGTCTGGGACGCAAAACGCCCCAGCTGCCACCAAAGTTGGTGCATGAATATGCAGATGAAGCCCGCGAACGCCGCCGACACCCAACTAACCGAGCTACCAAAAGTCCGGAGCGTACCGCGCTCGATGATACGCAGATACTCAGGCATGTTCGAACGCGGAAATGTGTAACCGATCATGTCGGCCAACGATGCGACCATTCCTTGGTGCTCGACTGGGAGATAGAACGGAGCCAAAGCGGAATAATTCGATGGCCAGAATACGAATCCGAACGCAAAGCCCGCGAAGATGGATGTGAACAGGCTATTGCGAAAGACGATTAAGGCCATATCCATCAACAATGCGCCCGCAATCACCTGTGACGGCACACCTTCCGTGAACGGGAAGCCTGTCCATATCCACCAATTCGCGTAACGTCCGAGCCACGTGGTGATCAGCAACACTGTCGCGCCCACCGTCGCGCCGATGGGTAAACGGAAGTTGACCCAGAAGATCGCCTGCAGAGCAGCAGGAAACATGATCATGGAGATGGGCGCGACAAGGGGCCAATATTGCCGGTCTTTCCAGTCGACATACATGTCCCAATCACCGACCGTGAGCATCACGTGCAGATGGAATGCTCCCGCAAAGAGGGGCACCACCGCCGCCACGACCAAGAAGTCGAATATGCGCGAGTATCTTGCTGCCTTGGGGGTTAGACCGGAGACAAAAATGACCGTCTCACCCTTGGGGCCAGCTTTCCTTTTCGGAATCGCCACTGCATCTATGTCGGTAATTTGAGGTGACTCCTCTCCCTAGGGTTTACCTGCTCCCCCGGACTGGGATCGCTGTCCGGCAAAGGCTGTTGGCTTGTATTGTTGTCGCGCGGCGTCCCGCCCCGCGATTTTCCGACGTGTAGCAGACGTGCGTTCGTCACGCGCTCGCTGCATCCTGCTTGAATACAATCGGAACGAGTTCTCTAAATCGTCCGACGATCTGCATCAGGACGCCCGCCAGCGCGAGCGCGCACCATCCGAGAACCACGAAACCCCAATGCAGCGGATGCGAGAAGATTTCCTCAGTGAGCCAGTAAGCATGTCCCCATTCGTTGAAACCGAGATTCGGCAAAATGAGGAAAGGCCCCACTACGGCGAAGACATGCATGAGCGAGATCCCCCGGCAGAAGGCCGGAATGCTGGTCATTGCGTAAACAAAGCTGCCTACGCCAAAGAAGAGATAGATTGGAATGGTCGCATAGAACAGAATTATGTGACTGGGAGTAAACGGCGTGTCTCTGAGGGTCGTCTGATGCCAGACTCCATCTCCATCGGCGAAGAAGCTGCCTGTCCAGAAGATGCAGAAGCTGTACACGACGAGCCACATGGTCAGATAAAAGTAACGGCGCAACTCGACCTCGGGCGTGATGGCCTCAATGTTCTTGTCACGCGTCAGGAAGAGATAGGTCCAGCAGAGCGCGCCCGCGCCATACAAGACCGGCAATTCGATCTTGAAGAGCGTCATCCAGTATTCGCCAAATTCAGGTGAACTCGCATCCAGTCCCATGGAGAAACCAAAAGCCTGCTGATACAGCCGCGCGCAGATGTAGAGGATCGTCAGCGCAACGATCGCGAACGCGAACAATCCGTAGTTTATGCTAAAGGTCTTGGCGCCCGTGACATTCGGTGTGCGATCTAACGCAGCGTCAGACATTATTCCCCCTCAGTTTTGTCCTAGTACCTCGATACTGAGATTTTGTTTGATCGGTTTTGGATTTCAAGACGGGTAGCTGCTCAGGAGGGGACCAGCACTTCGACGCTGCGCGGCGATCCGGGCCGACGCCTGATGAAGCTCGCCCGTTCGGGCGGCAATACCATCTTGGTGGACGAAGTTGCCAAGCCGTCGCACCAATGTACCGACGACGTTGAAGCATTTTTCTGGATACCGACAATGAGTGCATATCCCAGTCGGGCATCAGTGCGCTCTCCAGGAATATTCATCCTACCGTGCGGGCACGCCGAGGACGTTCTCCTTAACGATTCGGAGTTGCCTTCGAAGTCGAACAGTGGACCGGCACCCAGAACAAAGGTCCGTCTGTCGTGGAACGTCGCTCGACCGTGAGGCCGGCCGCGTGAGTAAGCGGTGTTCCGAAAATGGCCGGCCGGTCGATCACCATTCGGGGGCGGGCTCCGCTGTTGCATATCCATTCCACCTGCCAAGCTGCGCCCCGACCGCTTTAGGGAGCGTGAAAAACAAGGCGGTCGACCTCGGACCGAACTGGAGGCTCTGTAGGGCTCCACGGAGCTCGATCGGCCCCCTCGCTCAAAGCTACTTAACACCGGCTACGTGGCTTGGGCAGCTACCAAGTCAGGTAGTTCCAGAGCACACCAGACTATGTTCCATTTGAACCGCGGCCAAGATCGGCTGCACCCCGCAGACGTGCATGACTGGGTCAAGAAGGCCGAGATCGACAGCGGGCAGCGGGCGGGCGTTCCCACCGAGATGGCCGAGAAGCAAGGCCCTGGAATGGGAGAACCGTGAGCTCCGGCAGGCCAACGAGATCCAGCGCAAGGCAAGCGCCTATTTTGCGATGGCGGAGCTCGACCGCCGGTCCAAGCCATGATCGCCTTCATCGATGATCATCGTGGTGCGCATGGGGTCGAGCCGATCTGCAAGGTCTTGCCGATCGCCCCCTCGACCTACCACGCCCATGTGGCCAAGCGGCACGATCCCGCCAAGCTGTCGGCACGCGCTAGGCAGGACGCCGCCTGACGATCGAGGCTCGTCGCGTCTTCGATCAGAACTTCTCCGTCTACGGCGTCCGCAAGGTCTGGCGCCAGCTCAAGCGCGAAGGCTTTGACGTTGCCCGTTGCACGGTGTCGCGATTGATGCGGGACATGGGTTTGCGAGGGGTCATCCGCGGCAAATCCGTCAGGACCACGATCAGCGACAAGGCGGAGCCATGCCCGCTGGATCACGTCAACCGCCAGTTCAAGGCGCCACGACCGAATGCCCTTTGGCTTTCCAACTTCACCTATGTCGCGACCTGGACCGGCTTCGTCTACGTCGCCTTCGTCATCGATGCCTATGCCCGCAGGATCGTCGGCTGGCGGGCCTCGCGCACGGCGCATGCGGGCTTCGTGCTCGATGCGTTGGAGCAGGCACTGCATGATCGACGGCCGGTCCATCGCGGCGGGCTCGTGCACTACAGCGACAGGGGCTGCCCATACGTATCCATCAAGTACACCGAGCGCCTGGCTGAAGCTGGCGTCGAGCCATCTGTCGGCAGTGTCGGAGATTCCTATGACAACGCTCTCGCCGAGACCATCAACGGCCTCTACAAGGCCGAGGAGTGATCCATCGGCGCGGGCCATGGCGCAGCTTCTACACCGGCTTTTTCAACTTCCTATGAAGTTGGGGCTTGGGCTAAGCGCACCCGAAAACAAGGGGACATAATACGGCGTCAAAGAAAAACCCCGGCATTGGTTGCCGGGGTTCTGTAATTCTCGTTTTCTTCGCGGCTGGATCAGAAGTCCATGCCTCCCATGCCGCCGCCCGGAGGCGTGGCCGGGCCGGCTGCGGCCTTCTTCGGCAGCTCGGCGACCATCGCTTCCGTCGTGATCAGCAGCGCCGCCACGGAGGAGGCATTCTGGATAGCGGTGCGCACTACCTTGGTCGGGTCGATGATGCCCTTGGAGACGAGGTTGCCGTACTCGCCGGTCTGCGAGTCGAAGCCGTAGGCGTACTGATCCTTCTCGAGGATCTTGCCGACGATGACCGAACCGTCTTCGCCGGCGTTGATCGCGATCTGGCGGGCCGGCCAGGATAGTGCCTTGCGCACGATCTCGACGCCAGTCTTCTGGTCGTCGTTCTTGGTGCGCAGACCCTTGAGCTGTTCGGAGGCACGGAGAAGAGCGACGCCGCCGCCCGGGACGATGCCTTCCTCGACAGCCGCACGGGTCGCATGCATCGCGTCATCAACGCGATCCTTGCGCTCCTTCACCTCGACCTCGGTCGCGCCGCCGACGCGGATCACCGCCACGCCGCCCGCGAGCTTGGCGAGACGCTCCTGGAGCTTCTCACGATCGTAGTCCGAGGTGGTCTCCTCGATCTGCGCCTTGATCTGGGCCACGCGCGCCTCGATGTCGGCCTTCTTGCCGGCGCCGTTGACGATCGTGGTGTTCTCCTTGTCGATCATCACCTTCTTGGCGCGACCGAGCATGTTGAGCGTGACGTTCTCGAGCTTGATGCCGAGGTCTTCCGAGATCGCCTGGCCGCCGGTCAGGATCGCGATGTCCTGCAGCATGGCCTTGCGGCGATCGCCGAAGCCCGGAGCCTTGACGGCCGCAACCTTCAGGCCGCCGCGCAGACGGTTCACGACCAGCGTGGCGAGGGCTTCGCCTTCGACGTCTTCAGCGACGATGACCAGCGCCTTGCCACTCTGCACCACGGCCTCGAGCAGCGGGAGCAGCTCGTTCAGCGAGGAGAGCTTCTTCTCGTTGATCAGGATGTAGGCGTCGTCCATCTCAACGCGCATCTTGTCGGCGTTTGTGACGAAGTAGGGCGAGATGTAGCCGCGGTCGAACTGCATGCCCTCGACGACGTCGAGCTCGGTCTCGAGCGACTTGGCTTCCTCGACGGTGATGACACCCTCGTTGCCGACCTTCTTCATGGCGTCGGAGAGGAACTTGCCGATCTCCTGGTCGCCGTTCGCCGAGATGGTGCCGACCTGGGCGATCTCCTCGTTGGAGGTGACCTTCTTCGAGTTCTTCTGGAGATCCGCGACGACGGCTTCGACCGCGAGGTCGATACCGCGCTTCAGGTCCATCGGGTTCATGCCGGCGGCGACCGCCTTGGCGCCTTCGCGCACAATGGCTGCGGCGAGCACGGTCGCGGTGGTGGTGCCGTCGCCGGCCGCGTCAGCGGACTTCGAAGCGACTTCGCGCACCATCTGCGCGCCCATGTTCTCGAACTTGTCGTCGAGCTCGATCTCCTTGGCCACGGTGACGCCGTCCTTGGTGATGCGCGGCGCGCCGAACGACTTCTCGAGCACCACGTTGCGGCCCTTCGGGCCGAGCGTGACCTTCACGGCGTTAGCGAGGATATCGACGCCGCGCAGCATGCGGTCGCGGGCGTCGACGCCGAATTTCACTTCTTTGGCTGACATATTGGTTTCCCTGAGTTGTCTTGGTCTCATCTCACCCTTGGCGAGACGCCCGGCAGGCGCTCCTCAGGGGTGAGCGGTGCGAGCGGTTGGTTAGGCGGCCTTCTTCTTCGAAGCGGGAGCTTCGAGCACGCCCATGATGTCGCTTTCCTTCATGATCAACAGGTCCTGGCCGTCGATCTTGACCTCGGTGCCCGACCACTTGCCGAACAGGACACGGTCGCCGACCTGGACGTCGATCGGGGTCAGTTTGCCGCTCTCGTCGCGGCCACCGGGGCCGACGGCGACGACTTCGCCCTGCGAGGGCTTTTCCTTGGCACTATCCGGAATGATGATGCCGCCGGCGGTCTTCTCTTCTGCGTCGATACGCTTGACCACGACGCGGTCGTGAAGCGGACGGAATTTCATGCAGCCCTCCTAAGCATTTGCACGAGCTAGAGATTTTTGAATTCTAGCAATCGATGCCCGTGAGTGCTAGTCACGGGCCGAGCTGAGATAGGATAGGATTTTTGCGGGAGCAAGGGACTCTGGCAGAAAAATAGGCGCTCAGGACGGTCGTTTGCCATCAGTCTCAGTGGCTAACCGGAGACGTGCTCGGCTGGGTTAGCTGGTATACCTGTCGCACGCCCAATCAAACCGGCACCAACGCGAATAGAGACCACGCCTTCCAGCCCGTCTTGCGGGCATGCTTGAACATATCCTGGCCGTCGATCTCGAAGCTTTCGCTGAATTGGATCGCCGTGCCAGAAATGATCTTACGCAGCAGCGTCTTGCGCTCGAACAACGTCACACTGCGCAGATCGCGACCGTTCAGGTATAGAAGGTCAAAAGCCACCATCACGATCTTCGTCGAACGGCCTTTGAGTTCATTCTGAAGAACAGAGAAGTCGGTCGTGCCGTCGTCAGCCGGGGCTCCGCTCTTGCCCCTCGATCGACCGCGCCGCCCGACGGCCAGTGGGCGTTCCGAACTCGTGATGGAAAAGTACTCGACCGCTTCCTTGCCGCGTCCTTCAAAGACCTTGCACCCCTGCGAAAGAACCACGCCCCGGTTGCAGATGCGGACGAACTCCATCTGGACTTATCCGTCTCGTCGATCCCATCACCCGGATCTCCCGTGAAGTGCCGACCGACGAAAAGATTTCAACGGCGATGGCATTTCGGATATCCGGACCTCTCGGCCGATCCAGGACCGAGGTGAACAGCATTTCGCCGTGCCTTCGCGAAGGCGCGGCCGGTTGCCATGAAACGCTCGATCATCGTCGCGATGAATTTGGCAGGCTCAGCCGGCGTCGTCGTGGCTCCGCTACGCATCAAAATCCGCGTAGCTTTTGAGATCCATGAAGACCGCCGCCGGCAGCCCGATCGTGAGCTTGACGGGCCCTGTCGTCTTGAAGTGGTCGAAGCTTGAGCTTCATCCCGGTGTTCCTCCCTTCACCTTTCAACAGGAGTGCGATATTTTGCGACTTTCTCACGGTCGCGACTAGGCAGGAACGGCGAACGAAGACGTTGCGTCCAGCATTATCGGCTGACGGACCGACATAGCCGCGGTGTCGCATAGGATGGCGCCGGTGCTTGCTGTGATCGCCCCACAGTACCGGAAGGCTGAACCTCCGCCGCCTCCGACGCTGGCGCTCCTAATCGCTGGAACTAGCGCTGATCGACGGCCGAAGCGTCCACGGGAAAGCGAACCAGACCCATGCGATGATCTGAGGGACAAGATTGAGGGTAAAGGCTATCTGGTACGCGATCTCCGGATAATGCCCCGCCTGAGGCGTCCAATGTTCAAGGACTAAGCCGGTGGCATATTGAAGGACAAACGCTCCACCAATATGAAACACGTTCAGCGCAGCATTAGCCTGCCCGGCAAATTCTTTCGGGAAATAACTAGCCAGGATTGCATAGCTAAGGACTGTAGCTGCGCCGACGGCAGCCACAGCGGCCCACAGGACGTATGATGGCAACGGCCATCGCAGGATAATCGCGAGTTGCACCGCAATGAACAGAAGGCCGACGACCGCGAGGAGCGAGTCTGTTCTAATGCCGTAGCGACGCAGCCGATCAGCCAGAACGCCCAGCAGCAGCGCACCTAGGCTGAGCGCGACGGCCATGACAAATAAATGTTGCACCAAGGCAGCGCGATCAATTCCCTCGACATCAGTGAACCACTGCGCTGCCCAAAGCCCCTGCAGCGCCCAGGCGGTGCCGACCGAAGTTGCTGAAAGCGGCGCCAGACGCCAGAAACGCGGATCGGTATATATCGTCTTCAAGCTGGCCATGGCTGTTCGCTGCATGAGCGGGATCACCAATGCACTCTCGGGCACCAAGAGATAGATCACCGCCGAACACCCGGCCGTGACGACGGCTAACAATGCGAAGAGCGTCCTCCACCCAACCCAACCCAGCAACAACTGCGCCGGCGAGGTCGCGGTGACCGCTCCCAATGCACCGAGCATGATCATCAGGCCGTTGAGAAACGGAAGACGGTCCTTCGGAAACCAGAGAACGAGGGCTTTCAATCCGGCTGTTAGGCTCGCGGCGACGCCGAGACCGAGTAGCGCCCGACCTAGAAGCAGCATGAGCAAATTGTCTGATGTCGCAAACAAGGCGGCGCCGACCGCGGCAACACCCAGCAGCGCGCTCTGGATCAGCCGCGGACCATACCGGTCCAGAAGAATGCCGACCGGTATCTGCACTGCCGCGAAGGTGAGAAAATAGACCGAAGTCAGCAAGCCAAGATCACCGGCGTTGAGCCCCAACTCCAACGTCATGGGAGCGGCGATCAAGGCGTTGATTGTCCTGAAGAGGTACGAGAGATAATAACCAACAGCGAAAGGTAGAAACACCCGCATAATAAGAGCGGGGCCATTCGCATTTCGTAACTCGCGGCGCGGCACAGAAGATGCCGTTGACATAGGCCGCCGTGCGGGAAACGTCGTCTTATCGCCGCTGGTCCCCTCGCTGAAGTGAGCCTTGAGCCTGCTTTGGAAAGCTCCGAATGCTGCCGTCCTCCCGCACGGCAGCGTTCGGCTCTGATGCGCCATCAACCATGGCGGATGCGTTAAAAGATGATTCAGAGGCCTTGGAAGTTGAGCCGTGCGCCTCGCCGGCCGCGAAATCCCTCTCGTAGCGATTCTCATTTCTCCTGACGCGCCGGTTCATGGTCTCCCGAATGAGAGACGTCCCCAGCCCAACACCTCGTACTACCTGCGAGGCGAATTCCTCGAAGCGTTTGGCGCCGACCACAGACGCGATATGCTGCTCTGCAGCCGATAACGAGGGCGTAATAGCCAAGTGAAAGCGCGCGTGAAGGGCGACGACCTCATTCACCATCTTGAGATCGGCACCGAGTCGCCCGATCTGATCGTTCAGCTCAGTGAGGCGTTCTGCCACAATCGCGAAATGTTCAGCAGCGCTATCGGATTCGAGAAAGCGATCGAGCGCGGCCTCAACAAGTTCGGACTTTGTCACTCCCGTGCGTATAGCCGCGGCGGTCAACCGCGTTGACATGGATTCGCTGAGATGAACGCCAGTCCGGGATTTCATGAGACCACTCACTGTGAAGTGCCTGGAGTGTTGCAGTCAACGGGCCACTGCCTTCGTGCGTGTATCGCGCGTCATCTCAAGTTCCAGATTGGATTCAGCCTCAGTCTCCGGATGTCCGCGGCGCCAGCTCCCACGCTCGACGGCGGCTAGAAAGCTGTCAAGCTGAGCATTGAATGCTGTCGGCTCTTCCAGATTGATGGTGTGGCCGGTGTTGGGGCAGATCCAAAGACCGGCGTTGGGAAGCACTGTTTTCAGCATCAGGTTGGTCTCGAGGCAGGGCGCGTCCTCATCGCCCAGGGCCAGCAATACCGGTGTTCGCATCGTTGAGAACTGATCGGCCAAATCATGCAATGACGGTCGTAACCTCTGACAGCGCGCCATCGTATTCGACATACCTAGCGGTGAGTGGTGACGCAGGCGTTCCTGGAACTCTTCCCAGCTACGTAAGTCCTTGTATTTGAGTTGGATACGAGTCTGAGCATTCGCCATTCTCTGGGCCATCGCGTCCATCCCGCGCTCGATGAAAGCTCGCGCGAGAATGGAGGTTTCTCTCGACCAGGCGTCCTGCTGGGAAGGAGCCGATCCGGATCCCACACCGGCCGCGACAATCGCGCTGACTCTCTCCGGATGGCGTAATCCGAACTGCAAGGCGGCATATCCGCCCATGCTCAATCCGACGAGGTGTGCGTGTTCGACGACGAGGCCACGCATGACGGCGGCGATGTCGTTCACAGCGAGCTCCCAGCCATATAGGGTCGGATCGTCAGGAATGTCGCTGGGGGCATATCCGCGGGCGTTGAAGGTGATGCAGCGATAACCACGAGAAAAGTAGCGAACCTGGGTTTCCCATCCACGGCTATCTGAGCCGAGCTCGTGCAGGAAAATGATCGGATGACCTACCCCGGCCTCCTCAAAATAAAGCTTCACGCCCGTGGCATCGATATATGGCATCTGACTTTCTCTTCACCTGAACGCGTCTACGTGAGCAACAATTCTGGCCTATGACCGGATTTAACTTGACGGGCTTTGGTCCCGGCCGTTTCTGCAAGGCAACGCTGAACGATCGTCCCGCTATCGATTTGTTGCCGCGCGTTTCACCTTTGAGAACCCTTTGTCTGTCGCCATGAATCTTTGGATCATCGGCGCGATGAGCTTGGCGGGATCGGGTGCCGGCTGTCCGCTCTCGCGCGCGATCGCCTCGGCATAGGCGAGGAGATTGCGATGGACGGCAGCCGGCAACTCGACGGCGATCTTCACCGGCCTGTCGTCGAGGATGGTTCCAAGCTTCAGCTTGCTCATCGGCTTGCCTCCTTGCGGTAGGGAGCCAACACCAAATCCCGCGTAACGATGACCCGGACCGGGAAACCCGGCCTAATAGTCAGCGTCGGCTGGATGTTGAGCTGACGTTGCACGATCTGTTGTCCGGTCTGACTGATGCTGTTGGACGCGCCGCTACGGATTGCTTGAACGAGGTTGTTCTCATTCTGGCTCGTGCCCGCCTCGGCTCCGACGCTGAGCATGGTCGAGAGAACGGCGGCCTTGAACAGCATGCCCCAGTGGTTGTCGACCTCGTCCTCGAGACCGGCATAACCAGCGGTGTCGGCGCCGGGCTGGCGCTCCAGCACGATCGAGTTGCCGTCCGGCATGATGATGCGAGTCCAGACCAGGAGTATGCGGGACTGGCCGAACGCGACGGAACTATCGTACTGACCTATCAGTTTCGCGCCCTGAGGGATGAGAAGATATTTTCCGGACGGGCTATCCCAGACCGCCTCCGTGATTTGAGCCGTGACTTGGCCAGGCAGATCGGACCGAATGCCCGTGATGAGCGCAGCCGGGATCACAGTGCCGGCCTGCACGACATAAGGAGAGACTTTGGCCTCGAGCCGATCCGGACTGACCGTGCGCTTGTCCGTCGCCGTATTGAGGAAGGCCGTCTTGCGGTCTTGCATGTTCTGGGCGGAGCCGGCATCGACAGGCGGTGTCGCGGCCGGGGTCGTCACGGCGCCGGTGGCGGCGGTCGGGATGAGCTGGCCGGCGCTCTGCGGTTGCTGAGCAGTCTGGGCGAAGAGACGACTGACCCGTGCCGCCTCGATTTCTTGGGATCTGTGCTGCATCTCCGGATCAGACGTCGTGGCCATGGTATTCGGCGCAGCTCCGGCGTTGAGGATCGGCTTGCCGAGATCGCCGGGCAGCGGCGGCCCGAGCGGCGGCGCTTGACGTGGCAGGCCGGTATAGTCCTTCGGCAACCCGGCGAGGCCTTCGGCCGAAGGCCTGTTCTGGGTGCTGAGCAGCTCTTGGCCGGTCTGCGACTTGTTGCCGGTCTGCAGCGCATAGCCGAGCGCGCCCGCGACCGCGAGGGCGGACAGCGCGCCGAGGCCGATAAGGACCTTGCGCGAGAGCCGCGTGACACGGGGCCGCTCGCCCCGGAGCCGAAGGTCCGGCGGCGCCACGGGCGGGATGTCGCTCTGACGTTCGTCTTCGCTGCCTATCGCCATAACCGGGGCCTTCCGTCGGTGCGAACAATGCGCACGTGCCGCTCGCTGTCCTTGTCGCCAAGACGCAATTCGGCAGCGGCGAACAGGCGGTCGACGATGTAGTAATTGCGGTTCGCGCGGTAGTTCACCAGCTCGGAGCCACCGGCTGGACCGATGACGAACAGCGGCGGCATTTCACCTTGTGCGATCCCGCTGGGGAATTCGATGTAGACCTTATTCCCGTCGTCGAAGGCGCGCAGCGGACGCCAGGCTGGATCATCGCCCTCGATCGCATAGCGGAAGTTGATCGCGGCAAGATCGACGCCGGACGCAATGGGGGCTGCGGTTTCAGCCGCCGCATTCTCCCGGCGAAGTGCAATCAGCTGGTCCTCGGGATACTGCCAGGAGACCGAGGCCATGTAGGTCTTCTCCGTCGAGCGCAGCTCGAGGAGGTAGGTCCGCCGGTCGGTGTTGATCACGAGATTGGTGACGAGTTCCGGCCGCGTCGGCTTGACCAGGATGTGGATCTTTCTGGTCGCGCTCGCGCCGCTCTCGGTATCGCCGATAATCCAGCGCACAGTGTCGCCGGCAGCGACCGGTCCGGAGCCAACGAGTTGCTCGCCCTCCTGCAGGGCGACATCGGTAATCTGGCCGGGCGCCGTATAGACCTGGTACAGGGCTCCGCCGGAGAAGGGATAAACCTGTACTGCGTTGATAAAACCGTTGCGGACCGGCTGCACCCGTGCCGCGGCGTTGGCCTGCTTGACGCGAACCTTCGGATCAGCGGCTTCCGGGACGCGCTTGCCAGCGGCGAGCGGCTTCAACTGTCCGGGCAGCGGCAGGGGTTTTGGCAGTTCCACGATCTTGACGGGCGGCGGCGGATCAGTGGTGAGCGCTGCCGGCTCGGCGCTATCGTAGTTGATGTCGGGCGGGATGAAATTGTGCGCGCAGCCACCAAGCACCGAGACAAATATCAGCAAAGCCGCGAAGGCGGGTTTACGGAGAGACGTATCGCCGACTTTCCGGTTTTGCTGAACGATGAAGAAAAGCGAAGCCGGACCGCCGGCTTTCGAGAAAATCGGCGGGGTCATTGTCCCAGCTCCTTTGACCAGTTGATGGCGTTGACGTAGATGCCGAGTGGATTCTTGCGCAGCCGATCGGCATCAGTGGGCGGCTGAATTGCGATAGTGAGGATCGCTGTCCAACGTGTGGTGCCGGCGAGCGCCCCGTCCTGATAGCGGTGCTCGACCCACGCCACGCGAAAACTGTCGGGCGAGGCACGGATGACGCTGGAGACTTCGATAGCGACCTGCTGCTTGCCGAGATTGGCGAAGGGGTCGTTCGCGCGGGCGTAGTCGTTCAGCGCCGCCGCGCCCGCCGTGGTGGTGAAATCATAGGCTTGCAGCCAATTGTGCCGCACGATGATCGGGTCGGCCGGAAGCGAGCGAACCATCTGGATGAAGTGGGCGAGATACCAGGCAATCTGCGGGTCGTTCGGCCTGTAGTCGGCGGTAGCGGGCGCCACGGCTTGCGCCTCGCCGACCTTGTCGACCTGCACCACCCAGGGAACGACGGTGCCATGGGTGGATTGCCAGACGAGCCCGCCGGCGAGGCCGCACGATAGGATCAGCGAACCGAAGGCCATCAGCCGCCAGTTCTTGGCCTGCACGCGGGCGGAGCCAATGCGTTCGTCCCAAGCTTGCGCTGCGCGCTGGTACGGGGTTTCGGGTTCGGGTGTGCGGCCGTAGCGTACCGACGACCGCCGAAAGACTGACATTTTTTATTCTCCCCCTGATAGCTCGACGGAGTGACCGCCGCCGTGGCTGTCGCCGGATTTGAGGGCTTGCGCGGCGGTCTGCGCGCCGTGAATGACGGCCTGATTGCGCTTGACGCGCTGGGCCCAGGCGGGCGGGCCGCCTTCACTCGCTGCTTGCGAGGCGGCTCCATCGCTTGCGGCCTCGCCACTCCCAATGGTCCCCATGGTCGAGGAGCCGCCTGTGTTGGCGATGCCGGCACGGGCACCGGAGGTGAAGCTCTCCCTCATTGCCCCCGCTGCTTGCGAAGTGGCGCGTCTGACGGGAGCTGCCGCCGCACCGGCAACAGCGCGGCCCGCACCACCGACACCGGACACGACACCGCCAGTGCCGGACCGGCCAGCTGATGCGAGGCTGTAGGCGGAGGACATGCCGCCCGCCATCGCGGCACCACCACGTGCGGCGGCCGCAGCACCGGAGCTTGCTGCCATCGCTCCCCTTCCGGCCGAACCGAACGCCGCGCCCCCGACCATCGCCGTACCGGCAACAGCCAGACCCGTGCCGACGGCAGCACCCGCACCAAGCTGCGGCGCCCCGGAGACAAGCCCCGTCGCTATTCCGGGACCGAAGATGCCGAGGCCGAGCATGGCGAGTGCCGCCAGTACGACAGAGAGCGCTTGTTCGATGGTCGGCTGCCCGCCGGCATAGGCAGTTGTGAACTGGGAGAAGAGCCCGGTGCCGATGCCGACGATGACAGCGAGCACCATCACCTTCACGCCGGAGGCCACGACATTGCCCAGCACCTTTTCCGCGAGGAAGGCGGTCTTGTTGAAAAGCGCGAAGGGAATGAGGATGAAACCGGCAAGCGTCGTCAGCTTGAACTCGATCAACGTGACGAAGAGCTGCACCGCCAGAATGAAGAAGGCGATCAGCACCAAGAGCCAGGACACCATCAGCACCGCGATCTGGACGAAGTTCGCAAAGAAGCTGGTGAAGCCCATCATCTGGCTGGCTGCGTCGAGCAGCGGCTGCCCGGCGTCGAGCCCAACCTGCGCAAGCCTGCCGGGCCGCAGGAAGTCCGCGGTCGAGATCGACGAGCCGCCGGCCTTCAGGCCGAGGCCTGCGAAGCTATTGAAGATGATGGATGAGAGCTTGGTGAAGTTGGTGATGATGAAGGCGAAGAAGCCGATGTAGAGGGTCTTCTTCACCAGCCTTTGGAGGATGTCCTCATCTGCGTCCCAGGCCCAGAACAGGCCGGCGAGCGTGATGTCGATGACGATCAATGTCGATGACAAATACGTGACCTCGCCCTTGATCAGGCCGAAACCTGAATCAATGTAGGTCGTGAACGTATTGAGGAAAGTGTCGATAACGCCGACGTTGTTCATGGCCTCCCTCCCTGCGGAGCGCCCGTCGTTGGCGGTGTGGCCGGCGCGGCCTGCGGCAGAAGTGGCCGCGCCGGCCTGCCGAAGAAGCGCGCGCGGTTCTCCTTCCAAACCGCCTGGCAGTGCGGATCTTCGGCATCCTGGGGTCCAAGCTCAGCGCAGCGGAGCAGCTCGGCCGAAAGGTCATCGGGAGCGGAGACAGAGGGGACGTCGGATACCGGCCGCTCGGCCTGACGCCGATGGATGACATGCAGCGCTGCGAGGAAAATCACGAACACGACGATCATCGCGCCTGCGCGAAGGATATCCGAGCGCTCCATGACCCAAGCCTCACTTGCCGCTGAACATGGTGACGTTGCCGGGCTGATAGCCGCTACGCGTCGAGAAGATCTTGTATTGTTGCTGGCCTTGCGATTCGCTCGCCGTGACGCGCGCCTGCTCGAGCGCGTCTGCCCTCCCCTTTGCGGCGAGGACGGCGACAAGGTCGGAAAGCTGCTGGGATTGCAGGGCGAGAAGCTGGTTGCCGGCTTGAGCGGCCTGCAGGGCGCCACTCGCCGATTGGCTGGCAGTGACCAGCGAGCTCATTGCGCTGGAGTTGGTCGAGATATTGCCGACGACGCCGGCCTGCACCTTGAGCGAGTCTTCGAAAGCGCCTACCGAGTTCTGCCAGCGACTTTGAGCCGCGGCAAACATTGTCGCATTGGAGCCCGTGGCCGCCGCCGTGCCGTAGGTGCTGGAGTACGCGGTCTGGATCCGTTCAACGTTGAAGGCGATATTCTGGGCCTGACTCAGCAGCGACTGGGTCCGTGCGACCTGTGCCTGGAGCTGGGTCAGCGTCGACAACGGTAGGTTGGCGAGATTCTTTCCCTGGTTCACCAGGCTTTGGGCCTGGTTGTTCAGCATCTGGATCTGATTGTTGATCTGCTGCAGCTCGCGCGCCGCGGTCAGCACGTTCTGGCTGAAGTTGGAGGGGTCGTAGACGATCCACTGCGCGGAGGCCGGCGCCGTCACAAGCGGCGAGATCGACAAGGTGAGCGAGAGAGCGGTCGCAGCGGCCAAGCCAGCGCGCCGCACGTCAAGAGTCATGATTGCACCTCCAGGTTTGTCAGGTCAGGGATGAGATCGGCGGCCCAGAGCAGCTCGTGATCGGTGAGCCAGGCGGCCGTGAAGTCGTCGCGGCCGTGCTCGGCGAGCAGCCGTTCGATGGCGGCATGGTCAGCCTTGGAGGACGCAGCGCAGAAGGCGAGCGCGACCGGCCCGAGGCCGAGTTCAAAGAGCCGATTGCCGCGGCGGGACTGGCAGTAGTAGTCCCGCTTCGGCGTCGCCCGCGCGATGCTCTCGATCTGGCGATCGTTCAGGCCGAACCGCTGATAGATGGCGGTGATCTGCGGTTCGATGGCGCGCTCGTTCGGCAGAAAGATGCGCGTCGGGCAGCTCTCGATGATTGCGGGTGCGATATTGCTGCCGTCGATGTCGGAGAGCGACTGGGTGGCAAAGACGACGGACGCATTCTTCTTCCGTAGCGTCTTCAGCCATTCCCTGAGCTGTTGGGCAAAGGCCGGATCGTCCAGGACAAGCCACCCCTCGTCGATGATGAGGAGGGTCGGCCGGCCGTCGAGCCGTCCCTCGATGCGATGGAAGAGATAGGTGAGGACGGCAGGCGCAGCTCCAGCGCCGATCAAGCCCTCGGTCTCGAACGCCTGCACCGACGCAAAGCCGAGCTGCTCGGCTTCCGCATCGAGCAGGCGGCCGGAGGAGCCGCCGACGCAGTAAGGTTGCAGCGCTTGCTTGAGCGCGGTCGATTGCAAGAGAACGGTCAGGCCGGTGATCGTGCGCTCCTCGACCGGCGAGGATGCCAATGACGTCAACGCCGACCAGACGTGCTCCTTCACGGTCGGATCGATGGTGACGCCTTCCTTGGCGAGGATCGCGGTCACCCATTCGGCCGCCCAGGCTTGCTCCGCTGCATCGCCGACACGCGCCAGCGGTTGAAGAGAGACGGAGTCCTCCGCGCTGTTCGACAGACTGCCGCCGAGGTCGTGCCAGTCGCCGCCCATGGCAAGCGCCGCTGTGCGGATCGAGCCGCCGAAATCGAAGGCGAAGATCTGGCTCTTCCGGTAGCGGCGGAACTGGATCGCCATTAGCGCCAGCAGCACGGATTTGCCGGCGCCGGTCGGGCCGACGATCAGGGTGTGACCGACGTCGCCGACATGCAGCGAGAAGCGGAACGGCGTCGAGCCCTCAGTCTTGCCGAAGAACAGCGGGGCGCTGCGGAAATGCTCATCCCGGTCCGGCCCGGCCCAGACCGCCGAAAGCGGAATCATGTGGGCCAGGTTCAATGTGGAGAGCGGCGGCTGACGGACATTGGCGTAGGCGTGCCCCGGCAGAGAGCCGAGCCAGGCTTCGAGCGCGTTGACGCCTTCCGGCATGCAGGTGAAGTCGCGACCCTGGATGACCTTCTCGATGAGGCGAAGCTTCTCAGCGGCAAGGCCGGGATCCTCGTCCCAGACGGTGACGGTCGCGGTGACGTAGGCTTGGCCGACGTCGTCAGTGCCCAGTTCCTGCAAAGCGAGGTCGGCGTCGACGGCCTTGTTCGCCGCATCGCTGTCGACCAGTGTCGAGGCCTCGTTGGTCATCACCTCCTTGACGATGGCAGCGATCGACTTTCGCTTGGCGAACCACTGTCGGCGAATCTTGGTCAGCAGCTTCACCGCCTCGGTCTTGTCGAGGAGGATCGCGCGCGTTGACCAACGGTACGGGAACGCAAGCCGGTTCAACTCGTCGAGAATTCCGGGATGGGTGGCGGTCGGAAAGCCGACCACGGTGAGCGTGCGAAGATGGTTGTTGCCGAGCCGCGGCTCGAGGCCGCCGGCGAGCCGCTCGTCCGTGAGCAACGCGTCGAGATGCATCGGCGTCTCGGGGACGCGGACGCGCTGTTGCCGGGTCGAGATGGTCGAATGCAGGTAGGTCAGCGTCTCGCCATCGTCGAGCCACGCCACCTCGGGCATGAACCCTTCGACCAGCTGCAGGACGCGGTTGGTCCGGTCGCCGAAACCGCGCAGCAGCTCGTGAGGATCGACGCCGCCCTGTGCGCGGCCCTCATAGAGCAAGCCCTCGATACGCGAAGCGTCTTCGGCCGGCGGGATCCAGACGAAGGTCAGAAAATAACGGCTCTCGAAATGCGCACCGGCCTCCTCGAAAGCGTCCCGTCGCTCCAGATCGACCAGCGCGGATGCGGCGTCCGGAAAGGTGTTGTGCGGATAAGTCTGGGCGGCGATGCGCTGGGCTTCGACGAAGACCGCCCAGCCTGAGCCGAGACGGCGGAGTGCGTTGTTGAGTCGGGCCGTCACGCCCACGAGTTCGGCAGGCGTCGCGCTGTCGAGATCCGGACCACGGAAGCGCGCCGTGCGCTGGAACGCGCCGTCCTTGTTGAGGACGACGCCCTTCTCGACCAAAGCGGCCCAGGGCAGGAAGTCGGCGAGGCTGTGGGGCCGGCTGCGATATTCGGCGAGGTTCAGCATGGAAGCCTCACTCGCCGAGATAGGATGGATAGCGGAGGTGACGCCGGACGACGTCCACGAATAGCGGATCGCGCTTGGCGGCCCAGACCGCCGCGGCGTGGCCTACAGCCCAAATCAGCGCTCCGGGAATCCAGAGCTGGAGGCCGAGCGCGATGGCTGCCGCTAACGTGCCGTTGGCGATCGCAACCGTGCGGGGCGCGCCGCCCATCAGGATCGGATCTGTGAGCGCGCGATGGACCGGCGCGAAGAAGCCCGGCACTTCTGGATCGACGATGCCGGCCATCACACCAACGCTCCGCCGGAAAAACTGAAGAAGGTCAGGAAGAAGCTCGAGGCGGCAAAGGCGATCGACAGGCCAAATACGATCTGGATCAGCCGGCGGAAGCCGCCGGACGTATCGCCGAACGCTAACGTCAAGCCGGTCACGGTGATGATGATGACCGACATGATCTTGGCGACGGGCCCTTGGACCGACTCCAGGATCTGATTGAGCGGCGTCTCCCACGGCATCGAGGAGCCGGAAGCATAGGCAGCGGGGGCAAGGGCGATGGAGATGACGGCAATCGTCGCGAGGTCGGTGAAGCGGCGACGAACGCGACGGATCGCGGCAGGCAATTGGATCATGATCGGTCTCCGGAAAGCGAGGATTGGCCGCCCGCCTCGGCAGACTGGACGCGGTAATCGCCGGTGGCGGGATCGAGGCCGGCGACGAGAGCGAGTTCAGCGAGGCGGCGTTCGCTGCCGCGGCCGCGCAATACCGCGATGAGATCGATGGTCTCAGCAATCAGCGCCTTGGGGACGGTCAGGACGGCTTCCTGGATGAGCTGCTCGAGGCGGCGGAGCGCGCCGAGCGCCGTGCCGGAGTGAATCGTGCCGATCCCACCGGGATGGCCCGTGCCCCAGGCTTTGAGGAGCTCCAAAGCTTCGCTACCGCGTACCTCGCCGATCGGAATCCGGTCGGGGCGTAGGCGGAGCGAGGATCGAACCAGGTCAGACAGAGACGCGACGCCGTCCTTGGTGCGCAGCGCGACCAGATTCGGAGCGCGACACTGCAGCTCACGGGTATCCTCGATCAGGACCACGCGATCGGTGGTGCCGGCGATCTCGGCCAGCAGTGCGTTGGTCAGCGTGGTCTTGCCGGTCGAGGTGCCGCCGGCGACCAGGATGTTCTTGCGGGCGGCCACGGCTTTGCGGAGCACGCCCGCCTGGCCGGCCGTCATGATGCCCGCCGCTGCGTAGTCATCCAGGGTGAAGACAGCAACCGCAGGCTTGCGGATCGCAAAGGCCGGCGCCACAACGACGGGCGGAAGAAGCCCCTCGAACCTCTCCCCTGTCTCGGGAAGCTCAGCCGAGACGCGCGGCTTCTCGGCATGCACCTCAGCGCCGACATGGTGCGCGACCAGGCGCACGATCCGCTCGCCGTCGGCTGCGGACATCGTCCGGCCGCTATCCTCCAGCCCGCCGGATAGCCGGTCGATCCAGAGCCGGCCGTCGGGGTTGAGCATCACCTCGACGATCGACGTATCTTCAAGGAAGGTCGCAATCGCGGGACCAAGCGCGGTGCGCAGCATGCGCGCACCACGCGAGAACGCTTCCGAATGGAGTGAAATGCCCGCCACGATCTTCCCCCGAAAGCCAATCGCGGCAAGCGATCAGCAACGGGGATGGATAGAAAAGGCAGGAAATGCGTTAGTTCAACAAGTATTCAGCCGGCGTAGGGATCCGGCATAGAGCAGCGAAAAAATACTTGCTGCATCGAAAGCTTGCTGCTCAAGGCAGGCGATACGTTCGTCAGGCCCGCTTCCGATGCCTGAGGCTCCGCGCCGGCTCTCCCTCGTAGGAGCACGCCGCCAAGCGGGCCAACCCACTCTGATGTCCCGAGTCAAGCACACAGCACACGGTTTCCCATCTCCACGAGAACTCATCGTGAGGTTCTTGCGCCGATGTATCGTGCAGAGGAGAAGGCGGGACCCAAAGACGTCGGTGAACAGGCTCTGATGCGCGGGTTGGATACCGCATTTCCGTTTTTTCTCTGGGGCCGTCCGTGGTCTAGCGTCGGGCGTCGATCAGATGATCGGCCACATAATGGGTTTCAGGATTTCCCCTGCCGTGGTCCCACCTTCACCTCTGCAAGATTGATGTCCGCAACTGCCCTCCTGATTGTGATTGCAGCAATGGGGCTGTGGGCCGGTCGAGCGCACCTCACGACTGGAGCGGTCGACAGCCCCCCAACGACGTTACGCTTGTTGAGGTGGTGTGAGCTCGCGATTGGTCGCCCAAATGAAGGCGGATAGCTCTCGGGCAATCGCCGTGACAATTACAGTTCGCCGCTTGCCCTTCCGCTCGAGTGAGCGGAAGCGCGCGCATAGTCTGGTTTGCGCTTTCCACGCAATCTCACGCGCGCGTCTCGGTGCGGCCTCCACCTTTGGCCGCTTATCTCGGCTCACGCGCGGCGGATATCGATAACTCCAGGCCGCCTCCACAACAATACGTCGCGCCCGCCCATTACCGGCCTTGGTGATGCTGCCTCGTTTGACCCTGTCACCAGTCGAGCTTTCTGTGGGCACCAGACCCAGATAGCCCATCAGCTCGCGCGGATTTTGAAAGCGGGAGAGATCACCGATCTCAGCCAGCACCCCCACAGCTGCAATAAGATCAATCCCCCGCATCGCCTGCAGAGCCGCGACAACCTCGGCGAGCGACCACTCGGGTACTACCTCGCGGATGGCATCTTCCAAACGCTCCATTCGTTCACTTTCCTGGCGTATCCCCTCCAGTAACTCTTCGAAATACGATGCGCTGCTTGCGATGCTCGAGTTTCTGCGATGTCAGCCATCTCATATGGGCTGGTCCCCACGTCGTCTTGCCCGGATAAATGCGTCCTAGCCGCAGCATCAATGACGAGATCTGTTGGCGCTTGCCCTGGTGATCCTTCTTCACGGCCTGACGGGCGCGTGAGAGATCGCGCATGGCTTCGTGCCGCTCGTCCGGCACCCAAACCGCGGTGAGCTCGCCCGCGCGCAACAGCTTGGCGAGACTTACTGCATCGCGGCGGTTCGTCTTCACGCGATCACCGGCCTTCTTCGGAACCAGCGAGGGAGCTACCACCAGGCACTCGTGGCTGAGGCTCTTGAGTAGTCTATGGAGACCGTATCCTGTCGGCCCTGCTTCATAGCAAAACGTCAGATAATGGTATTTCGCCGCAAGCTTTGCTACGAGCTTTTGGATCGCCGCCTCCGTGGCAGGAAACTCCCCGAGATATCTTACCTCGCCGCCACGGCCGCTATCGGCAATTGCTACTGCATTACGCAATTTTGACGTATCGATTCCGACAAAGGCCTCGGTATGATGACCCACGACTCGCCCTCCTTGTTTGAGGCTCTGCCCGGTCCAGCCGGGTAACCCTCGTGGCAACATCGAGGGTGAGTCGCCTCATTTGTGGAGGGGACATACAGTCTAGCTCAAGGGCGGACATGGGGTCAGATCCGACCAGGGCTGGCGCCAGGCCGAAAATCTAGTCAGCCACAGCAAACACCGCAAAAGGCGCCGTCGAGCTAAGGAATTCACGGCGGCTAACGTTTTTGCGTCTCACGCCGGGTTGCATCGTCACCGATGCAGCGGGCCACTCAAGCTACGCATTGGCCGCCATTCTTCCAGCTTGCACCACCAACGGCCGTAAGTTCATCCATAGCGAGACGCGACAAATGTGAAGCTTGGTCAACTACCAATTCTCGTCATTTACCGAGATGACAGAAACATGTCACCTTGCACCGATGAACGTCACTCGGCGCCAATCAGGCGCCGGTCAATGCTGCCTGGTTCGTACCCAGGAGTAAATTGTCGCCTAGCGTTCACGTCGCCGACGCGCGAGCGCTCGCGCTTTCGATCCGTTCAGAGCTCGACGACTTGCTCGGTCCGCCAAGTCTCACGAACCGAGTGCCGCGGAGTCTGACCGGCTCTGTACAGGTGGAACTGAGTTCCTGCATCGGTTGGAGCAAGCTCGTCTCAGTCCTTAACGCTTGGGGGCGCGGACACGATATTGAAGAATGACGAGGGAATAAAATGACCACCAAAGCGCCTAGGAAAGCTGTCATTCTTGCGGCCGGCTTCGGCTCCCGTTTGCGACCGTTGACCGATCTGCGGCCCAAGCCGCTGGTCGAGGTCAATGGAAGGCCGATACTCCACAATGCCTTGTGGAATTTGGAAGCGGTCGGCGTGGAAAACGTTACAATTGTTGTCGGCTACCGCAAGGACGCTATTCAGTATGCCTGCGGCAAGGACTTCGGCGGGCTCGAGATCGAGTATGTCGAATCGTCCGTCTTCGACCGCACCGGTAGCGCCTACTCCCTTTGGCTGGCACGCGACGCGCTTCTTTCGGGAGACTGCTTCCTTCTTGAAGGCGACGTCTTCTTTGAAGAGGATGTGTTGCACCACCTGATGCTCAGCCAGGCAACCGACGTAGCTGCAGTTGCTCCCTTTACTGAAACGATGGAGGGCTCGGCTGTCTTGTTATCTGATGGCGGCCTCATCACGAGTTTCCGGATGAAGCAGACCGCGGCAAACCTTGTCGCAAATGGGCCGAGGCTCTTCAAAACGATGAACCTGCTACGATTTTCAGCGGCGACCCTCAGGACAATGATCGTTCCAACATTGGACGATATCATCGGATCCGGAGCTTGGCAGGCCTACACCGAGGAGCTTCTTGCTGATCTGGTGGAGAGGCGTGGCCTACGGCTTGCGGCGGCACGCTGCGATGATCTTAAGTGGTACGAAATCGACAGCACCGAAGATCTGCTCATCGCCGAGCGCATTTTCACCAGGGCGCCCGCCTTCGATCGCGCCGACGTTCCGAATGAGCGGAGAACCAAACTTTAAAGCGCCTACCTTGAAATCTCGCAAATGCCGCAACTCCCCGACGCCGTGAGGTGGAAGCGGCGATTAGCAAGCGGGAGAGGCACGCGGCCATGATCGAACTCTTCGATGTACACGATGACACGGCTCTAGACCGGCATTCCCGGCATCGGACCGTTGAACGCCACCGCAGTGGTGGCCGCGGTCGGCGTCGCGGCTACCGGCAAAGGGGCGACCTCGTCACGGTTGGGGCTTGTGCCCGCCAGGCCACAGCGGTCGTACGCTGCTAAGTCGACAACGCCGCTGGTATCGACAACCCGCCGTACACGTGGCGCTGGAACTCGCCTGTTCGGCCTGCCGCACGTAACTGCCAAATTCAACAATTTGCGTTCACTACCAACGTTAGTAGTTGATTCGATCAAAGACGCAGGTCACTGACTGGACGATGAACGTCGCGCTGATCAAGCCTTGGCTTCAGATGTTCGGCATGGAACCACAACTAGTTCGGCCAGAGCCGTTATAACTTTCCGGAGTGCCAGTCTCTCTGTCTCAACCGAGGAAGCGCGAGAAGCGGTCCGACTACATTGGCCGTGCAATGGCTCGGGACACAAAAAGCGAAAAGTACAGTCGTGGCGGAGCCCCTCTTTGCCAGTAGCTTCTGCTCAACAAGCGCACCACCCCACTGGTTGACGGAGGACTCAATGTTGGTCGCTGTTGTCGGAGCCGGGATCATGGGCGCGTCACTCGCGCTTCACTTCGCCGCAAATGAAATGACGGTACTGTTGTTTGATGGAGCAACCCCTGGCTCTGGCGCGACCGGATTGAGTTTCGCGTCCTTAAGCTTCTTCGCTGCGGCGACGCCTAACTTGATGCAATTCAGCTCCGAAGCGCTCAACTACCACATGGACGTCGCACGTCCGATAGGTCTGGCAGACTCCATTAGAACAACAGGAACATTGCATTGGTCAACCGACCCCGCACAAAATAAGAAATTGCTCCAGGCAGCGAGTATGGCCGAGGGACTAGGAAGGATCGTTGAGTACCTTTCACGAAATAATGCGTTGAACCTCGAGCCCAATCTAAGCATCCCGGGGGCTCCCGAAGTTATCGTGAGGATTCCTGAAGAGGGATGGCTCGATTCCGTTCATTTCACGAAACGTATGATCGACGTAGCCGTCGCTACCGGGCTTGCCCACTGCGTCTCTGAAAAATGTACAAGGATCGAGCCGCTCAAACAAGGCGCTGTGGTCTGGACTAATCGTACTTGCTATCTCGTCGATATGGTCGTGCTGGCCAACGGCATCGGAATTAACACCCTGCTCGAAGATCTCGGGTGTGCGCCATTGGTTCATGAGTTGCCCGACGAGGTTATACAAATACCATATTTTGGTCCTCCGATCGAGCACGTTGTCTTCGCCAATCATATACATTTCCGGACGAATGGGCCTTCTCTCATCGTCGGCAACGCCGACGATCCCACGGCTTTCTGCGACACGGGTCTGGAGATTAGGTCTGCCAGAGAGAATGTCTCGCTAGTAAGGGACGAGCTCAAAGAACCGTCTTTTGGGGAGTCCATTACCGCGCGAAGAGGGAGCCGCCCCGCTCCCAAAGACGGCTACCCGATCGTCGGGCGACTACCTGGTCAAGAACGGATATTCATTGCCGTTACGCACGCAGGTATCACGCTTGCCCCATATGTCGCGTTACTGCTCACCACGGAAATTGCAAAGGACGGATCATGTGAGGTGCTTGGCGCCTTTCGACCAGAGCGCTTCAATCAGCCGAAAGATCGAAATAGAGCGCCAAGACTCCAGTAGTCCCCGCTCACAATCGTTGGAGGCATTTGAGCGGTACTCTTAGGCGTGTTACGGTCGGTGCGGGAGCCGCACGCTCTGCCGTGAGTGCGACCTCGTAGAAGCGGGATTGAACAAAGGCTGCGGCGTTGTCGCCTTTCCTGCGGGCTCCTACTGGTCCGCGGTGGCCTTGCGACGAAAAGCCTGATACCGCCCCGAAAAATGCGCTTGCGCCCGAGCTGATCGGCAAGCGCGCCAGTGGTCAGACGGATGCTTCCGAACGCCAGAGTGTTTCGCGTGGGCCACATGCACGAGCGCCTCAGCCAGCTCTCGTCCCTGTGACGAGGGCGAGCGCTTCCACTAAGCGGTCGAGATCCTGTTCCTGGGTATGGAGCCCAGGGGTGACACGGATGCATTGCCCCTTGGCGACGCCCGCCCGGCGCACAGTGAGCACCTTGTAGCCGTCCCTGAGCTGCGCCACGATGGCATCATTGTCGGCCGTGCCCGTCTTGCCGGCAAGGCGGAAGGACGTAATGGCACCGTAGAGGTCAGTCTCATCCGGAGTTAGGATTTCGATATCCTTGAACGCTCGGACACGGCTCACCCAGTAGTCACGCAGATAGCGCAGGCGGGCCTGCTTTTTGGACGCACCAATCTCCTGGTGGAGCGCAAGCGCCGCAGGCACCGTCAGCACCGTCGCGAAATTGACCGTGCCGGTGTGCACCCGCGAGCGGATGTCGATCTCGGGGAAGTCCTCATCGCCCATGTAGCGATCGATGTCGGCGAGGCGGTGCTTCCTGATGTAGAGGAAGCCGACCCCGAGCGGCGCGCCGATCCACTTATGCAGGTTGAAGCCGACGAAATCGGCCCCAAGCTCACCTACCTTGAAATCAAGCTGCCCCCACGAATGGGCCGCGTCGACGATGGTGTCGATGTTCCTGGCCTTTGCCATGCGGACAATCTCGGCGACCGGCATGACGAGGCCCGTCCGGTTGCTGACATGGGTGAGCAACAGGACCCGCGTCTTCGGGTTTGCCTCGAGTGCGCGGGCGTAGGCGTCTAGCACGGCCTGGCGGGTCGCGGGCTCCGGCACGTTGAACTTGACGACCTCGACGCCGCGGCGCGCCTTGAGCGAGTTCATCGCATACTGTGCCGCATCGTAGTCGAGATCTGCGTAGAGCACGGCCTCGCCGCGCTTCAACCTGTTGTAGCCGCCAATGAGAAGCTGCAGCGCCTCCGTTGCACCACGCGTGAATGCGATCTCCTCGACCGCCGCGCCTACGGCCTCCGCCACCTTAGTGCGCACATCCTCGAAATCAGCTCCCGAGCGCTGCCGCACATAGTAGGTATTCTCGTAGTTGACCTTATCGATTTGACGGATGAACTCACGCCGCACCGGCTCCGCCAAGATGCCCCAGTAACCGTTCTCCAGGTTGACCAGATCCCGCGTCACGGCATAGAGCGCGCGAACGGCGTCCCAATAGTGCTTGTCACGGGCGCAGGCAGCAAGATCGCAATCGGACTGCAGCATGTCTCAAATCCGGCTTGCTCATGGACGGGCTTGCAGATGATGGAAGTCGTCGCCAGAAGCAAGTATGGACATGTCCATACTTGGCGCCGCAAGAGCGGCAAATCCGCTTTAATCCGCTACTTACTTACCAACGTATGCGTCCTGGTCAACTACCAGCCTTGGTGATTGATCGTGTGACGGAAGCACATCAATATTCTACGGATGAGCATCGGGTTGGGCAAAAATCAGCTGCACGGAGTTCAGCATGCAGACTCACTCAGTGTCTGTTCTGGTCGATAACCGTGATCGACGCGCGGACTATTCGGCTCCACAATGCTCCGCGCCCAGATCTGCTCTCCATCTCCTTGCTCATGCAAGTGCTGGGGCCTGCCTTACGCGATTTAGAAGTCGCTAACCTCGATAACCCTTAGGTCCATTGCCTAGCACGGCGTTCGGCGAACGGAAGAGCCGATCTCGTTTGAAGTATTCACTCGCCGGTGGTCATGCGGTTGGGGTCGCCTTAGCAAAAGCAACAATCAGCTCAGGAGGAACCCTCATGTTGGCGCAACGGATATCTCTGCTGTCAAGTCCGGGTACTGCCGCCGCCCGTGAGGCAGCCAGAGCAGCAGCCGCCACCGGACGTCAGATCATCGATTTGGCAGCCGGCGAAGTTGTCATCGAACCACCATCATCCGTGCGCGAAGGGGCAATTGCCGCGATCAAAGCTGGGACGAACCGCTATACCGATTCCATCGGCCTCACGCCGCTTCGCAAAGCAATAGCCGAAAAACTGTCCGCTGAAACAGGCATCGCCTGGAATACGGAGGACATCGTAGTCACCGCCGGTGCAAAGCAAGGGCTGCTCGACGCTGCGTTGGCTGTGCTCGATCCCGGCGACGAGGTCATCATCATTCGCCCATGCTGGCCAACATTCCCATCCCAGGTTCTTCTTGCAGGGGCAAAGCCCGTATTCGTTGATGCCCAGCCGCCGACATATATTCCCGACATCGATGCGATCCGCGCGGTTGTCGGGTCGCATACCAAAGCCATTATCGTTAACTCGCCAAACAATCCTACCGGCGCCGTCTATGATCGAGCGACCCTTCGAGCTATCGGTGATCTCGCAATCAATTACGAGATGTGGATCATTTCCGATGAATGCTACTCCAGCTTGGTATTCACCGGCACCCGCCATGAGTCGATCGTCATGGCGCATCCCGGCGTACGTTCTCGGACAATCCTCATCAACGCCTTCTCCAAGGAGCTGGCGATCACCGGATGGCGATTAGGCTATTTCGCCGCTCCTCGGGAGATCATTGCCGCGGCAAAAAAGCTGCAGAGCCATACGACTTCGAATGCCAATGTTATCGCGCAGCACGCGATCTTGCACCACCTTCAAGTGGGTGACGGCAGTTTTGAACGGGAGATGCATGAGCGCCTATGCCAGGCTCGCAACACTGGTCTCCTAATTCTGTCCGGTCTGCACGATGTGGCCACGCCCGGCGCAGGAGGCTCTTTCTTCTTCTATCTCGATCTGACTAGGCTTATCTCCCTTCTGCCTGCAGAAAGTCCCGTTCGATCCACCGACGACATTGCGCGCTTGCTCCTCGATGAAGCCGGTCTCGCATCTGTTGCTGGCCGTACGTTTGGAGATGTGAACGGCCTGCGTCTTTCCTTCGGAGCTCCCCCGGACCTGCTGGAGCTCGGACTGAAGCGAATGGTCGAGACTCTGAATAGCCTGAAGAACAGGCAAGTAGCCGCATGAACCTCCCACGAAGGACATTTTGAGATGCTCAATGCGCCCCGGGCGGTGCTTCTCGCCGCAGGAACAAGATTGCCCCCCTACACGGCATTTGGCCCTGCCCCCTTGAAGGGCGTGAACGCAAGGCTAATGCAGCGCAAGGCGCTGAACGGCTCGCGCTCCGAATACACGGCGCAAGCATCGTGGCGGTGCACCGCAAGCGGCACCGAGCAGATCTGCGGCAACCGATATCGAAGGTATTCACCACTTCATGCAGAAATAGCGACCAACACCGCCGTTCCCGCGGGATGTCTTCCAGGAAGGGGGAAGTCCCCGAACAGAGAATTCAACCATTTGCCGATCGAGCTGCGCCTGACACCCGTTGCGGCGGTCTACGCGCCAACGAACCCTTCGGCAGTCGAACTGACTGACGATGCAGCCATGAGTAGACGATGATAGGATATCTACGCGACTATGCAAATGCCATAACCGCCCTCGCCTGCTTGATCGCCGTCATCGCCTTGTTCCTGGCTCTCAACGGCAAGATTGAGCTCGGCGTTGCGGCAATGCTCTCTACCTGGTCTCTGGATCATTGGGACGGGCATGTTGCCCGCAAGACTATCCATCTTCGCCGTCCGGGCGTTGCCAACTTCGGAAAAAGCTTCGATGGCTTTGTCGACCTCATTCATGGTGTCGTGTTCCCGGCTGCAATCATTATTCTTGTTGGCCGAGGCACAACCCTGTCGCTCCTCGCTAGTGCACTTCTCACTTTGGCGGGTGCCATAAGACTTAGCTATTTCGAGAATGTGGGTCTTACAGACAATGCACGATTCACGGGGATCCCCGTCTCGTATGATACGCCACTTCTTGCGATCCTGCTGCTTGCACGATCACAATTTCCCGACGATGTCTTTCCCACGGTCATGGCGATCGCCTTTATTGTCCTTGCACTGCTTCATATAACGACTGCGATCCGGGTTCCGGCTATTCGGGGGATCGGAGTGCCGATCGCGACCGGCTTCGCGATCGCAGGATCCGTTGCTTTGGTGATGATCCCCCAATCCAGCTCCAGCGATAGGATCAGCGATCAATACAAGAGCTTGAGGCTAGGGAGCGAGAAATGAATGACTTGAGCAAGACTGGGCGGCCAATACTGCCTGTATCTCACAACGCGAACCCCATCGATTTTGGCCGGAATTTTCCGCCTCCCAGCCCTGTGGTTCAACGTGCTCTAACGGAGACATTCGCCGACTTTGGAGCTGCAAATATCGCCGATGCCATTCGCTTTCCTCGCTTCATGGGAACTCTGAGCGATCGAGAGGCGGGCGCAATGTGGCTGAGTCGACGCCTGGGACAGAAACCGAGCTTGGAACGTGTCCTGCTCGCAAACGGCTCGCAGAGCGTCCTGGCGATGTTAATGGCTCGGTTCGTCAAACCGGGCGGTGTCCTTCTAACGGAAGAGCTGACTTATCCAGCAATCAAGCCGCTTTCTTCTTTATTCGGCATCGAGCTCCGCGCTGTATCGATGGATGCTGAGGGGGTTGATCCGGTAAGTCTTGAGGAAGTGTGCGTCGAGCTGGGCGACAATGCTCGGGCCCTCTATTGCATGCCCACACTGCATAACCCAACGTCTGCAACGATGTCTGAGGCAAGACGCGCAGACATCGCGACGGTGGCTCGTCGACACGATCTTTGGCTCTTTGAAGACGATATATACGGCGTGCTGCCGGAAAAGGCGCCTCCCCCACTTTCTCTCTATGCGCCCGAGCGCAGCTGGTACATTTTGGGACTTAGCAAATCCCTCGCCGCGCAGCTTCGGCTCGCGTATGTCGTGGGTCCGAATTCCGACATCTCGCAGAATGTGTTTTGGCCTGGAGTGCGGACCACGAATTGGATGGTCGCACCCTTAGTGGCAGAGGTCGCATCACATTGGCTCACAAATGGGATCGGCTCAGAAATACTGCAATCGGTGCGAGCCGAAACCTTGAGGCGCCGGGCCCTTGCTTCGTCGATCCTCCCCCGCATGAAGCGATTCCCAAGCGAATTCAACTATCATCTTTGGATCGACTTGCCGGAGGCATGGCAGCTTGACGCCTTTGTCAAGGCGGCCCTTGATGCTGGAGTGGTTGTTGGACCAGGCAATTCCTTTGCCGTTAATACTCAGCAGGGCGCTCGGAAGTTTCGGATAGGCTTGGGCGTGCCGTCGGATCAAGATGAACTTGTGCGGGGGTTAAAAGCAGTTGCATCCATTCTTGATTCAGGCGGCAGATCTGGGGTCACACGATGAACGGCCAGTCACCGGAGGCTGCAGGAAGAGATCAGTTCCAGACCTGCGATACTGATCTGCATGTTCGCCTCATTTCCGAAGAAGCGGGCGTCGAGCTTCGGACCCTGGCATTAGCACCCGCACCTCCGAAACCAGTGCCAGCCTACCCTTGCGCCGAGGTCCTATTTCACGTCGGCGCTTACTGTGGATCGGCGCTGGCGTCCGTCGGCAGTTTTGTTCTCGAAGACATGGAAGCGGATCAAGAATGTCAGTCGTTAGGGCGCAGTTGGAGAATTCATGGAATGGCAACGGCCCAAGAATTCCGTCGCCTTGGCTTTGCCAGCGCCGTGCTTGATCATGGTTTACGCGAGATCCGTAGGCGTGGAGGGCTTCTAATTTGGTGCAACGGGCGAACAACGGCCAGCTCGTTTTACCGACATCACGGATTCGAACAGATTGGCAATGAACGGCACGTGCCTGGCCTTCCATCTCATTACCGCTTCACGAGAGCTATAGGACAGTCGCATTGTTCTTAGGCCTGAACGCGAGCAACCCTTTCGCCCGCCTGCTTCGAAGCCTGCTCGCTTTCAAGCGTAGCTCCAATACCCAATGTCCGTTCTGGTCTTCATAAGGCTCAACGCATCGAAGTTTTCTTCGGAGAATGTCGTGTCGACACAAAGTTCCGTGAAATCGTTAGGATGGGAACATTATCAGACCCTTGGTGAGCACTACGACAAGGAACGACCGGGATATCCGATCGGACCAGTGCATGAGATTGCGAAGCGGGCGCGGTCTTTGGCTCGCTCCTCCCGCCAAATAGTCGACGTAGGCTGCGGTACGGGTATTTTCACGCGAATGTTGTCCGATGCTCTCGGCGCGTCATTTGAAGTCCGGGGTGTGGACCCAAGTGAGATGATGATCCGGCGGGCGATTGAAGCAACAGAGACGAGCTGGCAAATTCGGTTCGTCCAATCGCCAGCAGAGCAACTGCCGTTTAGCGATCGAACGGTTGTGGCAATAACGGCCGCTGGTGCCGCACAACTGTTCAACCGTGTGCGTTTCTACGCGGAAGCGCACCGCCTCCTGGTGGATAACGGTGTCCTCGCGATATTGCAGAACAAGCGCTGTCATGAAACTGGCTTCTTCCAGTCCTTTGAGCGATTCCTCGAGAAGTTCGTTCCCGGCTATCGAACAGGCACATACGCGAATGCGCAAGGCGGACATTCGGTCGCCAACTTCAAGACTGAGCTTGCCTCAGACGATCGATTTTCGAACATCATGGTCCAAAAGTGGGACTGGCCAAGAACGTTTAGTCTCGACAGTTTTGAGGCGTTCGCGCTGTCGACGATCCAACTCAAAATGGCTCGCACAGCGCACGGCCACGACATCATTATGAAAGAGCTACGGTCAATCATGTCTGACCACTGCGACGCTGTTGGCAATATTAGTGTGACCTACAGAACCGAACTCACAACGACTGTGCCGATCGTTGGAAATTAGCCCCTACGTGAGGCGGAAACACTATGCAGCCGTCAAGAATCTGGTCGGAAGTCGATTTTCAGAAGGAAGGCAAGATCACCGGTTATCTTCGCGTTCCGACGTCTACCAATGCGTCAGCATATGGATGGATCCCAGTTCCGATTGCGAGCCTCAAGAATGGATTTGGGCCTCGGGTCTTGTTGATAGCAGGTAACCACGGCGACGAGTGGGAGGGCCAGATCATGCTGATAAAGCTGATCCAGTCGTTACAGATAAAGGACATTCGGGGACATTTAATAATCCTCCCCGGGGCGAATGCGCCTGCGGTTGAGGCTGGCCAAAGGGTCTCTCCCTTGGATAACGGAAACCTGAATCGAAGCTTTCCGGGAGATCCGAATGGCCCCCCAACGATGATGATCGCGCATTTCATTGAAACAACCCTGTTACCGGGCTGTGATCTGGTTTGCGATTTTCATTCGGGAGGTAGCTCCCTTGAGTATTTGCCTTCTACCGTGATTATTGCTCAGAAGTCCGCTTCACAACTGCGCAAAAGCGTGGATCTTCTTCGAGTGTTCGGCTTACCCGTCGGGTTCGCGACAGACGCATCGACAGGCGGAGATCGCAGCTTGACCGGTGCTTGCGATCGCCTTGGTAGCATCCCTTGTCTTTCGACCGAATTAGGCGGTGGCGGCACCGCCTCACGCAATCTGCTACGCGCTGCAGAGGATGGTCTTGCGCGCGTGCTGCATCATATCGGTGTCCTGAACCAAGCTCCGAAGGAGCCCATTTCTTGCTCCATCCAACTCCTCTATCGTGTTCGACCAAATGACTTCGTCTATTCCCCGGCAAGCGGCCTATTCGAGCCGTTTGTAAATCTTGGCGACACGGTCAGCGATGGCCAGGAGGCGGGGCGCATTCACTTTACTGAAGAGCCTTGGCGGAAACCTGCTTCAGTTCACTTTGGGGTGGGTGGCATTGTTTTGTGCCGGCGTTTTCTGGCGCGGGCAACCCTCGGTGATTGTCTGTTTAATGTCGGGAGAACATGGAGCCCCGAATAGCACGATTGAGTCCCAGGACAGCAAATTCATGACTTCACGCCCTCAATTGCGTTCGTTAGGCGATCAGCTTAGGTCGAACGAGAAGCGCCATCGTGGCTGGATCTATGACGCTTTGGGTGTTCAGCCGATCATCAATTGCGCTGGGACCAGGTCGAGCTTTGGCGGCAGTAACCCGAGTCCAATGGTGGAGCAGGCCATGAAAGTTGCCAGCGAAGCATTCGTCGACATGGATGAACTCGCTGAAGGAGTCGGTAGATACATCGCTCAACTCACTGGGGCGGAATGGGGTGTAGTGACGGCCGGCAGCGTCGCTGCCCTTGCGCTGGCAACCGCCGCATGCATCGCCCGCAACGAACCGATTGCAATGACCCGGTTGCCCAAAACCGGTGAGTTGAAAAATAGAGTCCTCATTCCGCGTGCGCACCGTTTTCCCTATGACTCGGTCATAGGCGCTGTCGGAGCTGAACTGTTTCCATTCGATAGTGTCGAAGCGCTCGCCGGCTTAGCTGAGTCTGCTTGCATGGTCTGTTTCCTCGGAAGGGCGGAAGAGACTGGAAAGATGTCCGTGGAGGCCATTCGTGAGCGCCTTGGGCACGTGCCAATTGTAGTGGATGCAGCCGGACTGTCCCCCGGCAAGCCCGACCCGTGGCTATCCCGGGGCGCAACATTGTCTATCTACTCCGGTGGAAAGTATATGCGCGGCCCACAGTCAACCGGCCTATTGATCGGATCAGAACAACTGGCGCGGGCAGCCTGGGCAAACGGGCCACCACACCTTTCGTTTGGCCGGGCGATGAAAGTTGGGAAAGAGGAGATCGTAGGCGCCGTTGTTGCCCTGCAGGCTTGGCTTACCCCGTCTTTACGTGCGAAAGATGAAGAAAAATGGTCGAGGCTACTAAGGACGGTCGCCTCAAACATTTCGCCCGATCTTTTCCGTGTTTCAATTGAGCCCTCAAGTTCGGCGGTGCTCACGCCACGCCTGAAGGTGTATTGGGCCGATGAGAGGATACCCGCCGACGAAATCGTCGCCAGGATGCTTCGTGATTTTCGGATTCAGCTTCCGGACTTCTACTCGGTCGAGAATGCCGTGACGATTGATCCGTTCAACATCATCGATGATGAGCAGGCTCGCCTGGTTGCCAGATCTCTTAATAGTGCATTTCGCACTGTGCAATCTGCGCATGCGAGCGACTCTGAGCTGATGCGTCCGAAAGCTAGCGAAGACTTCCCGGGACTCTGGACTAGTATCGTAAGTTTCGCCGGTCGAATGGAGGAACATGCCATGGAGTTAAGGCAGCAGGGGTCCGCTATTTCAGGCGTCTACCGAGGCGATGTATTTGACGGCTCGATTACTGGAGTCGCCTTAGGCAATGAGCTTCACCTCGTTGCAAAGCACCAATCCGATAACATGGAGATCTATTATTGCTTTGAAGGCCGCCTCCGCGAGGGCGGCATTGAAGGGATTGCTTGGTTAGGAGCTGCGCCGCCGGAGCTACGCAGCCCGTCGCTTTGTAGGCAATTTGGCAACGCCGAATGGAGTGCAAAGCGTTGAGTACGCAAAGGTTGTTGCCCGTGCGAATCCCCCAGGAGTGCGATTGTGGAGGTCCAGGATGCAGAAGTTTCCGGAAACTGCGCGTGAATACATTGAACTCGCCGAACGAGCCGTGGGCCGATTTTCTTCAAGTCAAGGCATTGACGATCTCTTCAACGCAAGTCTGGCCACAGCGCATGCCTTTGACTACTTTCATCGTGAAAACGAGGGGAGGTCTCCGGAAGAGGCAGACAAAAGATCGTTCAGCACTGAAAACCCTGATTGGAAGACGATCAGGCAGGTCTGCAATGGGGGCGCAAACGCCAGATTAGCCGCCATCGGAGAACTTGATCCCTCCCGTTCCGCCCAAACCACCGTTCCGGATCGGCAGGTCTGGGTCGTTCCATTCGAAGGGTGCGACCAGGCCCTTGATTCCCTGTGCTCTAGCTTTCTAATACGCCTTAAGAGACGGCTCTCCGCTCTCCGTTCAGCGGATCATGAAGTGTCGTCTTCACATCTAGACAATCAGGGACGTGAAGGAAGCGTGGTCTCAGACCGGGCAGCTCATTTCGACGCGAATGCAGAACCTGATGCTTCGATTGGATCTGCAGTGGACCAACGCATACAAGCGGAGCAGTCGATGCTTTCGGGCTTCTATGATGATCTCGCCTCAGTGTACCACTTGTTATTTGAAAGTTGGGACAAAACGATAAAGAAACAGGCCGAATGCCTTGGCCAGCTCTTGCCTCCTCCAAGCCAAGCAGGTCGGATACTTGATTGCTCTTGTGGTATCGGAACGCAAGCATTGGGTTTGGCTGGACTCAATTACGACATCTCGGGGAGCGATCTTTCACCGCTCGCAGTCCGCCGCGCTCGCTCCGAAGCGCTGGCGCGTGGATACGACATTGAATTTCGCGTTGACGACATGCGGGACTTGTCCGCGGTGCCGTGCAAGCATTTCGGCGTGGTGCTTTGCATGGGAAATTCTATTCCACATTTGGAGAGTGACGTTGAGGTTCGCCAAGCGATTGAGAACATGAACAAGAAATTGGTTGACGGCGGTTTGGTTATGTTCAGCATCCGTGACTATGATATGGTGCTCGACGAACGACAGACATCGACCAAGCCATCATTCTTTTCCGATGGTGCAAACCGGCGGATAGTTCACCATGTCTGGGACTGGATTGATGATCGATCCTACAGGTTTCACGTCTATCTGACCTTGCAAAACGATGGTGAGTGGCGAGCCCATCATTTCGTTGGGCACTACCGAGCTCTCCGAACCGGGGAGCTCGTCGCCTTGCTCGACCAGTCGGGTTTCAAAAACATCGAAATTCTGCCGCCGAACAAAACGGGCTACTACCAAACTATCGTGAAGGGAGTTAAGGCGGCAACAGTTTAGTGGCCTACTGTTGCACATGCGTACGTCCAGATGGTCGGACGGTGTGCTCGGTACGCATCGATCATCTACTAGACGGCCTTGCAGCGCTGGCGCCTAAGACGTGACTCTGCTCAAGACGATGTCAGTGAGCCATTCAATCGCGATATGGCCTGAAGCATCCTGGTGCCGCCCCAGGAGCGCATCGACCTCCTTAGAGATTGCGGCAGCGCCAGACCGGTCGATCGCCGTTTTCATGTGGGCCATGGAGTAACAATAGCCGCGAAATTGATTTGCGGTGACCGTTTGACTCCATTCTACTTTATGACGCTCGACAGCCGCTAGGTCGGGCCGCGAACGGAGTTCCGCCTCAAAGTCAGCTTTTCCATAACCGCCGGTAAAATTCGAGTAGTGGCCCCGAGAATATCCAGGGATGTGACGCTCTTGAAAGCTGTAGAAGTCATCGAGGAATGCGCTCTCCCAGTACCGGTGATTGTTCTGTAGTAGCAGCAGTGTTCCGAAAGGCTTCAACACCCGCGCGGCCTCCTCATAAAATCGCGGCCTATCGAACCAGTTGGCCGACGTCGCTGCCGTCACGAGATCGCATGAACGATCCGGCAGCGGAAGGTTCTCTGCAAACCCGACCACCACGTCGAGTCCACGAATGTTCGCCGAACGTTTTTTCGCAATCGCCGCCATTTCCGAGTTCGCTTCGATGCAGGTCAACACCTCAATGCTCGGTAGCGACTCTATGAGTTGTCGACTGAAAATGCCGGTCCCAGCCCCTACATCTGCGGCTGACCGAAGCGGAGCGAGCATCACATGATAGCGTGACAAGATGATAAAGACATCCCCAGGATACCGAGGTCTATACTCATCGTAGTCAACCGCACAGCCATCGTAGACCCGCCATGTCAGGTGAGTATTCATGGGCACTCCTTCGTTCAGCTTCAGCGTTACAGGCTTTTGGCGATGACAGAAGCGACCGTCCCTGGTCGGGCTGCTGTGTACTGCGGACGTGTCCGAGTCTCCGCGTCGCCTATGCAGCGCCGTTTTCACGTTTAAAGCGCACCCGCGCGAAGGGTTCGTCACGGGTCATTTGATCGCTGCCCCGATGACCCGGCCAACCAGCTATAGCAGCTTTCGACTCTGGTCGGCCATTTCCGCCAATGCTCGTTTGGGCTCCGACTGTTGGGTCAGCACCTTGCGCATATTTTCGGCCATCATGTCTGTTATCTTCACTGCATTGTCTGTAGGGAAAGAAAACTGATCGCCAGTGATGGACAGCCGATCTACAATGGAGCGATGATATGGATTTGCAGTGAGGTACTGCTGAAGGAATTGTGGCTCATTCAGAACGATCATGTTGGTCGGAAGGTATCCAGTGTGCTTGGCTAAGATTGCCTGACCATCAGCAGTGGCCGCGAAACTAATGAAGTCCCAGACACGCTTCTGCCGCTCCGGATCTTTGGCTAAAATAAAGAAGCCGTGTCCCGCTCCGACCAGCCATCCGCTGGAATTCGGAACAGGCAATTGACCGACCTGCAATTCAAAATGGGCTGAGGCCGCTTTCGCAACTGAGTTGATGGAACTGGCCGTTCCGATATGCACGCCGGTGATTCCGGAGTTGAATGCCTGTCTGGCTTGCTCCAGCGTCATATCGAACTTGTTGGCCTGACCGAACTTGGCTAGGATCTCGAGGGTTTGCAGTCCTTCAGGTCCGTTGAAGGCAATATCGGTCTGTGCGGGATTCATCATGCGTCCGCCAAGCGTCGCAAGAATGTTCTGAAATATCCAAGCGTTTGTGGACGTATACTCAATATATCCGCCGTTGAGGGATCCACCGAGGTAAGTCACGTTCTTGCTGATCTTAATGATCTCCTCCCACGTTTTCGGCAGCTCGGCGACTAACAACCCCGCCCGCTTCAAAACGTCCATATTGTAGTAAGCGACCGGAATCGTTGTTCCGAACGGCAGCGAGTAGCTCCTGCCATTTACCATTGTCGCATCGATCAACGGGCGGGATAGCCCCGTCATTGCAAGCTTTTCGGCCCCTCCGGAAAACGTGTCGATTGGTTGCGAGATTCCGCGTTTGGCAAGTATCTGGGCATAGGTAAGTGACTGCCAGGTACCGTCCGGCAAATCGCCGACAAGCGCTCCACGAAACGTGTCCTGCAAGAGAAGGTCCCAGTTGTCGCCGCTTGCGATGAACTGAACCTCCGTCTCCGGATGCTTGCCGACGAACTTCTGGCCCAGATCGGCCAGCATCTTCGCAAAGCGCGGAGCGCCATAGCTGATTGTCAATCTGCTTTTATTGACAGCGTGGCTAATTGCTGGGATCGCGAATGCCCCAATGGCCGCCCCCCCTTTAAGAAGGAACGTTCTACGTGCAGTGCGCATCGAGCGATCTCCTAGTGCCGACTTAATCGATGATCGTCAACGGTTGATTGAATTTATTATGAAATTTCCCCGTCGGCTGGGATAAGCTCGCCTCGTGGCCGCTCGAATATAGCCGCGATTGGCTCTTCTCCGAGGGCGGGCTACGATGACGAGACTGGCCGCCGCGAAGGCCCCTTAACAATCGTCACGCCGCATGGGCCGTTGACCGGCTACATGCGTGGATGATTGTGCAAGCTCGCTAGGCGAGCTTCGCGGGTGGATGTTTGGTGGCCTTGACGCGCGTTACGCTGCACCGGCCATCGATGCTAATAGGCACCTCACCATCGATGGTGGCGCGACGAACGACGCGACGTTGGTCGCCGTAATCGTTCACCGCATAATGTTGTGTGGCCCGGTTGTCCCACATTACGACATCGCCTTCCTTCCAGCTCCAGCGCACTGTATTCTCTGGTGCCGTGATATGAGATTGGAATAGATCCAACAACCTCTGCCCGTCATATTTCGGGATACCGATAAAACGCTGCACCAAATCGCCGAGGACTAAGCTGCGCTCGCCAGTCTCGGGGTGCACGCGCACGACGGGATGCTCCGTCTCATAGATCGTTCTGGTGTCAATCTCGTCAAAATGCTTCTTGTCGGCTTCCGTGGCGTGAGACCTCATGGCGTAGTAGTCGTAAGCGTTGCTGTGAACAGCCCAGAGGTTTTCGGCGAGCCGTTGTAACGGCGGCGGCAGGTCGAGATAGGCTGCTGCGGTATTTGACCAGACCGTATCGCCGCCGAATGGTGGAATTACGACGCCCCGCAGCACCGAAGCCTTGGGGTAGGCATCAACGAAGGACACATCGACGTGCCAAATGTCGGGCCGGTTAGCTGGACGGGCGGAATCAATCTCGAGGATGGATGCGGTTCCCTTAGCAACATCGCGCGTCGGATGCGGGGTGAGCTTTCCGAAGCGAAGAGCAAACCGCTCCTGTTCGGAGTCATCTAAATGTTTCTGGTCACGGAAGAAGATGACCTTGTGCTCGAGGAGTACCTTGTTGATCGCAGTGATCATCTGGTCCGGCAAGTCGCCCGACAGCTTGATATTCCTGACTTCAGCGCCAATGCGAGCCGTGCGTTTAACGATGTCCGCACACGGGATGATATTATCGATCATGGCCGTTTCAGTCATAGGGATATTCTCCAAGCTTGCGGAGCCTCGGCAAATCAAACAATAAACCGGCGACGGGTGAGAACGATCAAGCACCCTGCCGGTGCGCCTTGCTATATCTGCATTGAATAAGGCCGGATGATCTGACAGGCGTCAACCTCGACGGGCTTCATGGGAACGCTCCATTCGGTCATAAGCTACGTTCGTCCGATCCGCTCGTTTCAGCGTCGCGATGCCAGACCAATTCCGGGCCTACTGGGACCTGACCCCTGCTCCACGCCCTCCAAACGTCGCGTCCGCTTGGATCAATCGTTGCAGCTCGGCGCAAGACTGTACGTTGCCTCGATAAGCCTCGTCGCGATAATAGTGAAGGCAATCTTGGTTGCGATGGTGCGAAGCGCCTGAGTGCTGGCGGATGGATGGTGGGTGATGGCGCTGACGTTCATATCGGGCCTCGTGTTGCTGGTTGATCGCGAGCAAGCACCGTGCCAATCGCGAACACTGGAGGTCAAGCCTTCATCGCCGACGGAAATTGCCGGTAGCGTAGCGAGTGTTGCAAATTGTCATGCTGTGTTGTCGCAGCTACGACAGACGCACGTGGCACGCGCACGCTTCTGAACCCTCGGGGGTCGTCGGACGATCGGGATCCAGAAGTGCGTAGCTCTCGGCGAGAATGCTCAGGGGCACGCGCTAGTCATGCTTGTTACGCCAGCCCGAACCTAACGCTGAAACTTGAAAGTGTATGCGCATTTCATGGGCGCTGCGCTCCTCTGGCAAGGGCCCAAAGGGCAGCCTGATACGTCTTTGACGGCGATCCAATGCGCATGTCCACACGTGGTTCCATCATCGTTGTTGCCGCGCTTCGCTGGGGTGTGGGCGTGCGGGAATACGTCGGCTCCCGGAACAAGCGATTCACGCGCCCCAAACAACGCTTGATTGTAAGCGTCGTTCTGCTCCCACCTTCTCGCGGCGCATGGGATAGGCGAGTTTCACGATCTCTTTGAAGGGATCGGCTTGTGTCTATGCTTGACCATACGCTTAAGTCGGACGTAACGCCGCGTCGGCTGGAAGTGATCACGGAGACGGGACGACGTCGTTGGTTCTCCAAGGACGACAAGGCCCGGATCGTCGAGGAGACGCTGGTACCAGGCGCGGTCGTTTCCGAGATTGCCCGGCGACACGGGCTGACCCCCCAACAAGTGTTCACCTGGCGCCGGCAAGCACGCCGGCCGCCGACGCCGATGGCTGACGATCCGCAGTTTGTGCCTGCGGTGGTAGACGCCATGGTACCGGCCGTGGCTGTTGGCCATGAGCGCAAGACAGCGCGACGCAAGGCCAAGCCGGATGTCGGGGGCATCGAGATCGAAGCCGAAGGCGTCACTATCCGGGTCGGCCGAGGCGCGGACGTGACGATGATTGCGGCCATCGTCCATGCGCTGAAGGCAAGCCGGTGATCGGCCCGTCCGGAAATGTCCGGGTGATGGTGGCAACCAAGCCGGTCGACTTCCGCAAGGGAATGGAGGGGCTTGCTATGTTGGCACGCGAGCACATGAAGGCCGATCCGTTCTTATGTGTCGGACGAGATTATGTGGCGGAGGCGCGCTAACGCCAGCCAGGGCCGGCCACGGCTGGATTCTTCCGCCACATAATATTTCGTGCCCCTCGTGCGGACGCGGGATCCCCCTGCGCCGTAACGCCGGAGGGGCACAATGCTCGAGTTCTATTTTTCGTACCGCGGGGTGCTTAAACGCCTTCGTGACGGGGCGCTCGGCGCCGAGATGGATCGCATCGCGGGGCACTTTTTCTCGCTCGGTTACAAGCAAGCATCCGCTAAGCTTTATCTGAGCCGGATCGCGCGGTTCGGCCGTTTTGCTGCAGCACATTGCGGTTCACGGCCGATCGGCGAAGCTATCGTCGATAGCTATCTATGCACATTCACCACGGAGTCACCGCGGATTGCGGCAGTGTCTGCGCTCCAACACGCGCGACGGGTGGCGCCCGAACGATTCATTGCTTCGACGCCCATTGTAGTCGATGATCCGGACGCCCCGCTTTTGCGCGCCTTTTCTGACTATCTGAGCAGGGTACGAGGCCTTGAGCCAAGGTCCCGCGATGGCGTTCTCTTGGGCGCACGGCGCTTTCTGGATTGGCTCCGCCATCGCCATCCTGGCCAAGACCTCGAGGCGTTGACGGCAGAGCATGTCCTTGCCGCTGTCGAGTATCGGCTGTCGCTCTCGGCGACCTCCGGCACTCGCACGGCGGCGATCTCTCACATGCGAACGTTTCTCCGCTTTCTGCATTGGGGTGGCCACCACGAGCAGGATCTGGCTCCCGTCGTTCCAAGAACGCCATATTGGCGACTGGCCCATTTACCGCCCCGGCTTTCGTGGGATGATGTTCGCCGCGCCATCGATGCGATCGGCAAGGCGACGCCGATCGACCTTCGCGATCGAGCTGTCCTGTTGTTGCTCGCCACCACAGGCATTCGCAACGGCGAGCTACGCGCTCTTCAGCTCCGGGATATCGACTGGCGAGCTGGCGAGGTTTTTGTCCGGCGCACCAAGGGCAAGCGTGACCGAGTGGCCCCGCTCATCGAGGAGACCGGCGCCGCGCTCGCCGACTACATCCTGCGGGCTCGACCGAAGGTCGATAGTCAGCATCTGTTCCTGTCCTTCACGCCGCCCGTGGGACCATTCAAGTACGCGTCGTCTGTTTCGAGGATCGTGCGGAAGCGATTGCAGCATGGTGGGATCGAGCTCGGTCGCGTCGGAGGCGCACATCTCCTGCGCCACAGTCTAGCCACCCAGCTCGTGGGGCGACGAAGGCCGATCAACGAGGTCGCCGATCTTCTAGGGCACCGAAGCATCAACACAACGGCGCTGTACGTGAAGGTCGCGGCCTCGCAGCTCGCTGAGGTCGCGCTCCCCTTTCCGGGAGGCGCCGCATGACCGCCTTCGCCGCATTCCTCGGCGACAAGGTCGAGCGCTACATCGAGCTGCGCCGCTCCCTCGGCTACGCCTTCAACAAGCAAGCCGGCACGCTGCGGGCTTTCGTTCGCTACGTCGAGCGATCTCAGCTGGGTGCGCCCGCCACCCGGACGATGGCGCTGGAGTTCGTCCTGTCGTTCGGTGGCGCCGCCGACAGCCGCGCGGTCCGTCACGGCGTGCTCCGCCGATTCTATGAGTACCTGGTCGTCTACGACCCCCAGACCGAGGTCTTGGAGCACAAAGCTTTCCCGCGGTCCAGGGCGATTCCGCCGCCGCGCATCCTAAGTGAGGCTGAGCTGACGTCGCTTATCGACGCATGCAGCTTCATTTCGCCAGGGAACCCTCTCAGGGGCCGCACGATGGCGACGCTAATCGGATTGTTGGCCAGCACGGGATTACGATCGGGCGAAGTGGTCAGCCTTGATCGCGGCGACGTCGATCTGACCAACGGGGTCGTCCTCGTCCGTAAAACCAAGTTCCGTAAAGACCGCCTGATTCCTGTTCACCCAACGACCCAGGCAGCCCTTCGTCGATACGCCCGTGAGCGCGACACCGTGTTTCCCAGGCCCAAAGGCGAGGCCTTCTTCCTCAGCTCGCGAGGCTGCCGTCTGTCGGCGACCGGCCTGCAAAGCAACTTCGCTAAGGCCCGCAAGCTCGCGGGACTTGACAATGGCAAGCCTCTGCGACCGCACGATCTCCGGCACCGGTTCGCGGTGACCAGGCTCAGGCTGTGGCACCAACAGCGCGCAGACGTCCAAGCGCTGCTGCCCTTACTCGCCACCTACCTCGGCCACGCCAACTATAGCGACACAGCCTACTACCTCGCCGGCTCGTCGGATCTCCTCGCCATCGCGGCTGAGCGCGCCTTCCTCGACGGAGGCGCGGCATGAACGAACACCTCCTGCTGGCGCCGCTCCTGGAGTCGTACTTTCGTCGCCGGTTGACCAAGCAGCGCAACGCGACCTCCGCGACCTTAGCCAGCTATCGCGATGCCTTGCGCATGCTGATCCTCTTTGCCGCCGCCCATTTGGGGAAGAAGCCGGCGGCGCTGGCCCTTGAGGATCTCGATCGGGACCTTGTTCTCGCCTTTCTTGACGAGCTTGAGGAGAAGCGGAACAACTCCGTCGCAACGCGCAACGCCCGACTAGCCGCGATCCGATCCTTCTTCCATCACGTCGCTGCCGCCGATCCCGCCTCGTTCGGCGTCGCCCAACGGGTTCTGACGATCCCCACCAAACGGGCCCACATCGAGGTGACGCATCATCTCACCAACGCCGAGGTGGAGGCCATCATCGCAGCCCCTGATCAGACGACGCCCCGCGGCCGGCGCGACCGGGCCTTTCTGCTCTTCTTGGCGAGAACCGGCGCTCGCGTGTCCGAAGCGACCGGCGTCAACGCGAACGACCTTCAGTTGGAGCGAGGACGCCCGCAGGTGCTGCTTCACGGCAAGGGACGCCGAGATCGCGTCATTCCTATTCCTAAGGATCTGGTGCGATCGCTGACGGACCTATTGAGCGAACGCGGCCTCGCCAATCATGAACCGCGGCCGATCTTCGTCGGGGTCCACAACGAGCGCCTGACGCGTTTCGGCGCGACGCACATCGTGCGGCGTGCCGCCTCCCAGGCCGGGTCCACGAGGCCAAGCTTGGAGGGCAAGCCGATATCGCCGCACATCTTCCGGCATTCCCTCGCCATGAAGCTTCTCCGGTCAGGCGTGGACCTCCTGACGATCCAGGCTTGGCTTGGCCATGCTCAGGTCGCCACAACCCACCGATACGCCGCTGCGGATGTCGAGATGATGCGCCGGGGACTCGAGAAGGCGGGCGTCTCAGGCGACCGCAGCGCGCGCTTCCGGCCGAACGACACCATCCTGCAGCTGCTGGCCAGCATCTGATTATTATGTGGCGGAGAAACCCTGGGTGGCCGGCCCTGGCTGGCGTTAGGGCGCCTCCGCCACATAATCTCGTCCGACACATAAGAACGGTTATGTTGCACGCAACATAACCGTTCTCAGGCGCTGTTTATGTGTTCCGTGCCAAGCGGGCGGACCGGATCAAGCTGATCTTCTGGGATGGTACGGGTTTGTGCCTGTTCGCCAAGCGGCTCGAGGAAGGCGTCTTCCGCTGGCCGAAGATCGAGGATGGCGTGATGCGTTTGTCAGCGGCAGAATTGTCGGCGCTGCTCGAAGGGCTTGATTGGCGGCGTGTCCACGCGGCACGGGAGACGGTCGTCCCGACGCAGGCCGGATAATTGTGGGGCCGCGCTGCGGCGAAGTGAATCAGGGGCATCGAGCACGTCGTCAGGCGGGCGCGAATATGCTCTGATTTGCGTGTGAGCGATAACCTTCCTGATGATCCCGAGACGCTGAAGGCGATGCTGCTGGCCGAGCGGCACGAGAGCGAGCGGCTGCGCCAGATCATCAAAGAGCTGCAGCGTCATCGCTTTGGCCGGAAGGCAGAGTCGCTTCCCGAAGAGCAGATGCTGCTCGGTCTCGAGGACGTCCAACAGGTTGCGGCCTGTACGGAAGCGAGCCAGGACGAGACAGCTCCGGAAGGCCGGGCGGAGCGCGCACGCAAGCGCCGCAACAATCGCGGAGCACTACCGGCGCATCTGCCGCGGATCGAGGTCGTGGTCGACCTCGATGACAAGACCTGCCCCTGCTGCAATGGCGACCTACACCAGATCGGCGAAGACAAGAGCGAGCGGCTGGACATGGTGCCGGCCCAGTTCCGCGTTGTGGTCACCCGACGTCCCAAATACGCCTGCCGAGCCTGTGAGGATGGCGTCATGCAGGCCGAGGCTCCGGCCCGGCTGATCGAGGGCGGACTGCCGACGGAGGCAACCGTCGCGCAGGTTCTGGTGTCCAAATATGCCGATCACCTGCCGCTCTATCGGCAAGCCCAGATCTATGGCCGCCAGGGCATCGCTCTCGATCGATCGACGCTGGCAGACTGGGTTGGGCATGCCGCCTTCCATCTGCGTCCGCTGCATCAGCGCCTTCTCACGGTGCTTCGCGCGAGGTCCAAGCTGTTCGCCGACGAGACGACGGTGCCGGTGCTCGATCCCGGTCGCGGGCGCACCAAGACCGGCCAGCTCTGGGCCTATGCCGCCGACGACAGGCCCTGGGGCGGCCTCGATCCGCCCGGCATCGCCTATGTCTATGCACCCGACCGCAAAGCCGAGCGGCTGTTCAGCCATCTTGCCGGCTTCAAGGGCGTCCTGCAGGTCGATGGCTACAACGCCTACCCAAAGCTTGCCGATCGCGGAGAGGTCGAGCTCGCCTTCTGCTGGGTGCACATGCGGCGCAACTTCTACGAACTCGCCACCGCCGGCCCCGCGCCGATCGCGAGCGAGGCGCTGAAGCACATCGCCGCATTCTACGCGATCGAGAAGGAGATCCGCGGCCGCAGCGCGGAGGAGCGTCGCCTCGTGCGGCAGCAGAAGAGCCGACCACTGGCCGATGCCTTCGAGGTATGGCTGCGCGCCAAGCTGGCTCTCATCAGCCAGAAGATCAAGCTCGCCGAGGCCATCCGCTACGCCCTCTCGCGCTGGCAAGGCTTAACGCGCTTCATCGATGACGGCCGCATCGAACTCGACAACAATACGGTCGAACGATCAATCCGTGGCATCAAGCTCAGTCGCAAGAACGCGCTGTTTGCCGGATCCGACGGGGGCGCCGAACATTGGGCCGTCGTCGCAACCTTGGTCGAGACTTGCAAGATCAACGACGTCGATCCGCTCGCCTATCTCACTGACGTCCTGACCAGGATCGTCAACGGGCATCCAAACCGAGACATCGACCAGCTACTGCCCTGGGCCTGCCGAGCTCAAGCCCTCAAAGCCGTGGCCTGAGAACGACGCTTACGCTTGATTAACGCTCCGCGACATTCAAAATCAGCGAAGCCATACTGTGCACCGTCATTGACGCAATCATCATCACGTCATCTACATAGGAGGCGAACACTTCGACCTCGCAGTTGTGATCCGGTTGGCCGAGCCGATGTGCTGACGAGCGACCCCGCACGAGGCCATGCGCTGTTCAAAAAGCCGATCTCATCGATGACCAGACGCATGCTCATCGTCCTGCGCACGTACAATGCCACGCAGCGCGGCGGCATTCCGCTGCACGCGGCCAGGATCGTCTGCTGGCGCCACGGGCCACTATCGCTAGCCTGCGTAAACAGCGACGCGTTATCTGCACCTCGTGGCGGCGACGAAGCTCACAACGTTAGCCGAGCTTCAACCAAAGTAACCAACAACATTCAGATCCAGAATCAGGAACAGCGTTCCAAATCATTTGGCAGCTCCCCAAATGGTTCCTTCGACAAACCATTTATGAGCGGAAAGGAAGGCGATAACGAGAGGTAGTACAACGAGTGTGGATGCGGCCATAAGGGGACCGTAGTCGTTGCCAGCCTCCTCGTTTTTGAATGCCATGATGCCGATCGAGGGCGGCATCAGGGATTGATCCCGAACTGCAATCAGCGGCCAGAACAGATCGTTCCAGTGCGAGACGACCGAGAAGATCGAGAATGCGATCACGGCCGGCAGCGCCATGGGCATCACGATCTTCCAAACAATAGCGATTTCCGATAATCCGTCGAGCCGCGCCGCGTGGACCACGTCATCAGGAATGGTCTTGAAGAACTGACGGAACAAGAAGATGCCGAAGGGCGAGACGACATAAGGAAAGATGAGCGCCGCGTAGGTGTCGAGGATACCAAGCTCGTAGCCGAAGACGAAGAGCGGGAGCGAGAGGACCTGATGCGGCAGGAGCAGACCGATCAAGACGAGCCGGAAGAGCAGGTCACGTCCGGGAAATGTGAGCTTGGCGAGGGCATAGGCACAAGGGGCGCAGACGAGGGTTTGAAGGGCGAGAATCAGAGTGCATATGATCAGACCGTTGCCCATGTACCGAGGCAGCGGCGCTTCGGTCAGTGCCTTGGTATAGTTTTCGACGCCATAGAATTGCGCGGGCCAGAAGGAGAAGGAGGCGCGAAAGATCTCTCCCGGCGGCTTGATCGAGAGCGAGATCATCCAAGCGAAGGGGACGAGAACCAGCGCGCCGGTGACGAGCAGCACGGCATGGCGAAGAATCCCGGCGGGCACCGACAAACGTCTGGCGTAGATGGTGCCGGTCATTGGTAATGCACCTTTCTGTCCATTATGCGCACCTGGAGGAGGGTAAGCGTTACCACGATGGCGAGGAAGACGACGGCAATGGCAGCGCCATATCCAGTGTGCAGATACTCGAAGCTCTCGCGATAAAGCGTGTAGAGTAGGACCTCGGAGGCGTGTCCCGGCCCGCCTTGGGTTAGGACTTTCACGGTATCGAATGATTCGAATGCCCTCAGCGCCATGATGATGACAACGAACATAGAGACCGGCCCGAGCATAGGCAGTGTGACGGTGGGCAGCCGGTCGAACCAAAGGTCAGCACCGTCGACATCGGCAGCATCGTAGAGATCCTGCGGGATACCCTTAAGACCGGCGATAAACAACACCATGGTGTAGCCGAGGTTCTGCCAGATGCCGATCATCGCGAGCACTGGCAGAGCTGTATTTTCATCGCGCAGCCAGTTGACGGTCGGCAGTCCGATCGCGGCGAGCGTCTGGTTGACGAGACCGATCGTAGGATGGAGCAGTGCTTCCCAAGCGATTGCCATGGCGCCGAGCGTCGCCATGAAGGGCAGGAAGTGGATGGCACGGTAGAAAGCACGACAGGACCTTCGACTCTCTATCAGAAGCGCGATGATAAGGCCGAGGACAACAGTGCTCGGCACGACGATCATGACGTAGACGACGGTGTTGAGGAGCGACGTTCTGAAAACCTGGTCGGCAACGACTTCGCGGAAGTTCGCGGAACCGACGAACGAGAGTGTCCGCGCGCCAAAATGCCAGTCAGTGAGCGCTATGACGAAGACCGAAATCACCGGTAGAAAGAACAGGGCGAGTAGTAAGAAAAGTGCCGGTCCGGCAAGCATCCAGGCCGCCACCGCTTCCGTAAAGGCGCACCTGCGAGCCGATGAGGCGGCGGGCAATTGGAAAGTCCCAGGGCGGCCGGTCACGGGCGGCTCGTCGAAGGCGCTGTAAAGACCAAGAGGCTCACCCATGGTCGATCTCCCCGATCCGCGTAATCGATGCCCCGCCGGATTCCACTTCCCGGCACAAGCGCCGCCCATCACGGGTAAAGAGAAGCACGTGATCCAGTTTGACGCCGAGATGCAGGGGCTGGCCAGGCGCGATATGAAGAGCTAGTTCGGCGGGCAGCCTTGCGATCACCAGGTCATCGGCCGCTGGTAGATCGAGGTAGACGAACAGGTCGGAACCCATATGTTCGATCATGCGCACCGAACCTGTCAGGGCCCCCTGACTTCCATGGTCGCTGAGATAAAAAGCCTCGGGGCGAATGCCGAGAGTGAGAGACGCGCCTGCAGGCGCACCGGCCGCGATCTTGAGCGTCGATCCGCCCACATCGATCAGGCCGCCTTCTCGCACCATGCCGTCAAGAATGTTGATCTTGGGCAAGCCGATGAATTCAGCGACGCGCCGATCAACGGGATCAGCGTAGATGTCCCGCGGCGGGGCAATCTGCAGCAGCTCACCGTCAAGCATAATCGCCACCCGATCGGATAGCGTCATAGCCTCCGCTTGGTCATGAGTTACATAGACGAAGGTGACTCCCAAGCGCTGGTGCAGTTCCTTGATCTCGGCGCGCATCTGCAAACGTAGCGTCGCATCAAGGTTGGACAGCGGCTCGTCCATTAGGAAAGCGGCCGGTTGGCGCACCATTGCACGGCCAACAGCCACGCGCTGACGCTGGCCGCCGGAGAGCTGTCCCGGTTTGCGAGCCAGCAAGTGGCGGATTCCGAGGGAGTCGGCCGTGCGGCTGACTTCGGCGTCGATTTCGGCACCAGTCTGCGCCGTTCCCGGCAGGAGGCGGCCGAGAAGTGGAAGCCTTTGAAAGCTTGAGAGCTGGCGCATCCTCAGCGGCAGCGCCATGTTGGATGCGACCGTCATATGCGGATAGAGCGCGTAGGACTGAAACACCATGGCGACGTCACGCCGTTTCGGTCGCAACCCATCCACTACTCGTCCGCCGATCGAAATCGAGCCTGCGTCCTGCGCTTCAAGCCCCGCCAGGATCCGTAACAGCGTCGACTTCCCACACCCCGATGGCCCCAACAGCGTCAAGAATTCACCATCGGCTACCAACAGCGAAACACCGCGCAACACCGACGTCAGCCCGTAATTCTTGCGGATGCCGTCAATCAATACCGATGCCATCGCACTTACCACCGCATCGCCGCGAAAAATTGTCGTGCATACTGCATCGGTCTTGGCCATTACGGCCGTACCTATTGCGCGTTAATACCAATCCATGCAGACCTTGCGCGTCCGTGCGGCAGGCGATCTTGGTTGGAGAAATGATCTACTGCACAGACAATGGCCCCTATCACGTCTGGCGCTATCGGTATGCCAAGCAGTGGTTTGAGATAATGGAAGTTGTCCGGCAGACAGTCGGCCGGGAAATCAAACACCCAACTGCTCGTAAGCAGCGGCCCGTCAGCCGCGTCGACCAGATACATGGAATCCGCAGGCCTTGACGGCCGGAGTTGAACGCCGGCCCGGCTAAGACCGATCGTGGCTCGGCGTCCTGTCCCGTACTCAATCCGCGGTCTCGATTTGCGTACGCATCGCCGGTTTGTCGAACTTCCGAACATGACGTAGCAACTCCGATTTGCTCGTCTTGGCGCTCATGCACCACTCCAGGACTTCTGGTGACCTGAAATGAGCAGAGCAAGTATCGTACCAGTTGCGGCGCTCGCGAGGATACCGTCACCGGATGCTCTTGAGAGGATCCGCGCTAACGAGTGCGGCGCGGCGATGGAGGCAATTGCGACATACGTCAGAAATCCGACATCGCCATTTTCGGCAGCCGGCGATAAATTAAGTGCGCTAGCTAATACACGAAGGAAAACTGTCGGCGTGCGTCTGGTTTAGCTCCTCCAACAGTCAATCGCGCCCTTGTTTGCTCGTGGGCACTGGGCCGCAGCGGTCGACAGAGCAGGGGCTCGCGTACGTGGTTGTAGCATTGTCTGATGAAAGCCGAAGGCCGCTCCGGATCGTCTCGACCATGAACAACCAGCTCAAGTCAGCCGTTCGTCCGGAATATCGTGGGTCCTCCGTAGCTTTTTCCTGGTCAAACGACTAGTCTGTGAATGGGCCGAGCTATTCACGTAAGCCTGCAAGCTACCATAAGAAGATGACCGCTCCCGTAGAGCGAGCATTAAGGTTTCCCGCACGATTGGGCGGCCCAGTCTATGACAAGATTTGCGACGGCTTCGCTGTTGCTGTCTGCCATTGGGCAGTGGCTGTTGCCGACGATCCCGCGTTGCGGCAAATTGATCCATTCGACAAGTGGCGGTTCACCAACCTGTTGAGCCCAATCATGCAGCTGCTTTCGGAGGGTGCTCCAATAGTGACTCTGTTCAAAGAAATCTCCAAAGACCAGAAGCAAACGTCGTTCCCGGAAGACCTTGATGCTTGTCGAAATTTGCCAAGGAGGAGGAACGCCTGGTTCAACCAGGCACAGCCCTCGGACGTACTTTGGCCAGCGTCGGGCCGCTTCGTACGCAAAATCGGCGGCAGAGCTATGAGCGACTATAATGCAAGGCCCGACGCTCACGACGAAGGCGCAGTAGGCCTCCATGGAGACCTTCTCCATGCCGGGCCAGCGTGGCGTGATCTTTTTGGTGAATTGGTCAAACCGAAAGCAAGGAAATTGGGTGCCTTCGAACGAGAGCCGTTTTTCGGGGATCGTGTCGTAGGAGCCAGCTGGCCCGATCCGGAAATGTTCCCAAACCTCACGTTTCGAACGAAATAACGGCTCGCTGGGGAAAAGTTCAGGCTGGTGAGCCCACGAGGCGCGGCCCATTCCTACGGCGTCGCTAACATAGACATTGAAGCCGGCCCTCAGAAAGTGGCTCACCCAACCCGGTCCACCGTCAGCTTGCGCCTCCCATATGGCCCCGGTCAGCCCACCGCCATGCCAAAGTAGCAAAGGCAGAGAGTGCTTGGGCCGCGCCAGCTTAAGAGTCTGGACATAGATCTGACCGACATCGAATTCGCCGTTCGGATCGATAAGATAGGGAACCGGCTGCTGGGGGAGGAAGACACTTCGCGTTGCACGGCCCGAAACAGTCGCCACGTGTCCACCTATATGAAAACTTGATATCTCCGCAAGATCAATACTCATACTGGATCCAAACTTCGTCGTAACTTCCCTCTACTATATGGAAAGGGGGAGCGAGCAACGCAATCCGCACCACGCCGTTACTCGAAAAAAGCGTCGATTAGTACTTAGAATTTGGGCGCGTTTGAGATTGCAGAGATTTGAAGCTCTGAGCGCCGTAAATCGTGCAAAATTCGTTTGATGGACCCCCTTCGTGCGGATCCGGTCGGTGTTATTCCGGAATGATCGCGCCCCGTTGCGTGAGCACCGACGACCAAGTCGAGTCTAAGGTTCACTACTACGCCCCGGATCGGTTTGCCCGTGCAGAAGTGGAGTACGGCTCATGGCCCGCACTCGAGATCTTCCACAAGAGCGAACGGTTGCCGCTCACCATCGCATGAACAACAATCACAAGCACACCACGGTTCCCGAGCATATGGCCTCCAGTCATCTACGCTGTGCCGGCTGGACAATCGAGCGCATTCGCCGCGACGTCGCCCCGATCGGGCCAGTCACTTTGGGACCGCGCAATCCGACGTGCGTGGTGAGCTCGGTTGAAACATTGGTCTTCCCACCGAAGACTGTCCGGCCCGGTTCGCCACCACTCAAGCGCACCACGCGCCCTCCAGTGAAATTTGACGCGTAATACTCTTGGCTCCGCAGTGGCGGTGCTTTCTTTCGAGAACCGCTCTGTATATCCACTTTCGTGTTGTGACCGAGTCTGCTGGATGGCTCTCTGCGCTCTCTGCGCGCTCTGCGTCGGTTCGGGCGCGCAGCTGTTTGTCGCGTGAAGATGATCATCGAGCGGCGCCACCTCCGCAAGCCGTTCATTTTACCGTTTCAGCATCTCCAGCGATTAGACCGCTTTCTGGATCAACCGCATGCCACGTCACAGCGCCCGCTCCAGCGCCCAGCTCAGTGTTGCTGCTTCCGCTCCCAGCGGGCTCGCTCGCGCTCCGCGAGCGCTTGCAGGTCAGCGTCAAAGCAGAGAGGTGCAATTACCGATATTACTTCAATCTCACAGAGTGCATCGATTTGCACATTGCCAAAACTAAGCGCCACTTCGCGCGCGGTCTGTGATCACCGGCGGCATGGCTGGAAGGCAGCGCGCAGCACGTCGAAGCCCGTTGTGGTGCACCTTGCCATCGCTATTCTATTCAGTTTGGCTTCGCTTGGATAGAAAAGGCCTCCGATGGGCATATCGAAGGCCTTTCTTGGAGGTTAAGAGAGCTGCTGTTGGTTCCTCCCTTTCAATTCAATACCTAGAAGTTGCGCTGAGCTCGGAACAGAACCATTACCGTGTCCTGATTCTTGAGCTGATAGACCGCCGCCGGCTTACCGATCGCCGCGCTCGCCGCACTGATGGTGCCGACCATGTTCTGATCCAGATGGGTGTACGTAAGATCGGCCGAGAAGGTCAGGTTCTTAACCGGGGTCCACCGAGTTACGATACCAGCCTGTGCAATATTATAATCAGGATTGCAGCTGGTCACGGTGGGAACGACCCAGGTGGCATTATGGCAGATCAAACCTTTTGCTGTACTGTTGTAACTAACTGTGGCGTAGGCGCCGTAGATGCTCGTTGACCAGAAAGGATCCCAATTGTGATTGTACGCACCGCGTCCACCCCACGTCTTGGTCAACTGTTGCTGGGTGCCGGCGGCGAACACCGTGTCAGGAGCAAATCCGAAGCCAACGCTCTGGTAAGCTCCAGGCAGACTTGTGCCACCATAGATCGTCATCGCGGTCGCTTGGCTCTGCTCCTGGATGTTAAACCGGGTCGCACCATCGGTGTACACAGCTTGCACGTTGATGGAATCGCCAGGTCCGGTTGGGAGGTTCTTGATCGACAAAGCCAACTGCCCCGCCCAACCCCATTTGTCATCGGGATGGCCAGTAATTTCAGTCGCACCGTAATAGGCGGCATGGTTGTCATGCGCCGCCACCGAAGCTTTGAAGAACCCCCAAGGCTGATCGACAGAGACCGAACCGATGATGTCGGGAGCAAGCGTTCCAGCGTAGTCGCCCGTACCAAAAGCTCCGCCAGCGCTGACGTTATTGACTCCCGCCTGAGTATACTGAGTTGGATCCTGCGCCGAAATCGCGGCCGAGACGCCGTTACCGAACTCCGCGGTGTACGTGAGTTGGTTTACGCCATTGACCGCTCCACCGCCGCCGACAAGGCCGTCAAAGATGTTACCGGGATAGACCGTCCAAGGGGTGCTGAACTGCGAGACGGCTTTGCCAATCGTGAAACCAGCGAACTGAATGAACACGCTATACACACCAAGCGTACCGTAACCCTGAGCACCGGTGCTTGCGTTGGCTGGCGCAGAACTGTACGGAGAAGGTCCGATCGGAGAGTAAACCGTAGCTCCTGTCCCGTTCCCTGCGTAGGTATCATCCGTCCACGTGAATCCGACCTCACCGTAAGTGCGAAGCACGCCGTACGCGGTTGCGGTGCGGGTGTCGATGCTCAGGTCTTGACGAGCCCTCCAATTGTAGCCGTTTGAGAAGCGGTTTTGTGCTCCTCCGGCACCGGATGTGTTACCACTGTTCGAGTTCGTGTTCGCTGCTACGTCCATGCGCAGGTAGCCACCTAGCTTGATACAGGTATCACTGCCTGGGACATAGTAGAATCCCGCACCATATAGGGAGCAGACCTTTACATATTCGACTGCCTTAGCCTTAAGCGGGAGATCGGCTGCCTGGCCTCCAGACACGACCGTGAAACCGGCCACCGAACCAAGCAAAATACTCTTCACGATCGTCATAACAGCTCTCCAAATTGTTTCACTCAGTAGTGGCAGCTCAGTTCGCAAAGATACCAACCACCCTCAGCCCCAACAGTGAATGCCGTGGCATGAATGAGGACCGATGTTTCATTCCGGATACAAAGGGCCCGCCTCGGGGTGGGAAGATGAACCGAACATCTGATGCATCAATGTCAGTTCGCTTAAATGGCTCTGACAGTTTACGGACGAATCTGACAAAGGCACCTTCCTGGCGCGAACTTCGGCTGCAGCCGCTCGGCAGAGCGGTCGCTCAAGCGAGGGATGAGCTCCGTGTGCAGGCAGCCAATTGGACGCTAGAGACCGCCCTCGACATGCACCTTCATGACTTGTTTTCTATTGTCGGTTGTCGACGCGGCAGAGCAAGGAGAAAGAAGTAAGACTGCGCCGGCGCACATCGAATGTCTTGCTTTTGTCTGTCGGGATGAGAAACATGCTTCGAAGCAATCAATTTGCGAACTCCTCGATCACGGCTGACGCATGGCGCGCGCCCGAGTTGCAAGCCGTTACAGCGAGTTGTGATCAAAGCGGATTGCACCCGCAATGACGGATGTAATTGGGCTGGACCAGATCATCAACATGAACCACGAGCTGGTTCTGCTTGCCGGCAAGATCGATTGGGACTGGATCGACGGGAAGATCGCGCTTACAACGAGAACGGCAGGCCGGGGATCGAGACCCGTTTCATGATCGGGCTGTTGTTGGTCAAGTACATTGCGGGCTGTCCGATGGGAGGTGTGCGAGCGGTGGGGTCCACGACCCGCACTCCAGTTCTTCACCGGCGAAGAGCTTTGCACCACGTTTTCCCGCACGAGCGCTCGGACCTGAGCCATTGGCGCAAGCGGCTCGGCGACATGCTGGAGCGATTGTTAGCCGAGAGCCTTCGGGTGACGCACGAGGCCGGTGCGTAGCGCAGCCAAGAGCTTAAGCGGGTCAGGTTGACACCACAGTGCAGCTGAACGCCATCAGCTTCCCGACCGACGCCGAACTGCTGCATGCAGCGATCGGGGGTGAACCGCCTGGCGACGAAGCACGGGCTCTTGCTGCGGCAGTCCTATTCTCGTGTGGCGAAGGCCGCCGCGATGATGGCAGGCTGTTACGCTCAGCCAAACAGATGGGGTGGATGCCGGCCTTCCCCGACGGCATCGCAATGTGCCAAGCTTGTGGTGAGACAGCCCGGCAAGGAAAGGCAGCATCCATGAAAGAAGTTACCATCGCCGGAGTCGATCTGGCAAAGAACGTTTTTCAACTGCATGGGGCGGCGGCCGATGGATCTGTCGTGTTTCGGAGAAAGCTGACTCGTCTGCAGTTTCGCAACTTCATGGCGGGTCATTCCACCTGTGTCATGGCGATGGAGGCTTGCGGCAGCTCCTATTTACTGGGCTCGCGAGATGCTTCGGCTCGGCCACCAGCCGAAATTGATTGCGCCTGGCTATGTCAGGGCGTTCGTGCAGAGGCGATCGTCGAAGCGGCGCTACGTCCCGCCATGCGCTTTGTCGCGCCGAAGACCGAGGGACAGCAGTCCCGCGCTATCGTCTTTCGCACCCGGGAACAATTGGTTGATCGTGAGCGTCACGAGAGGATCACGGCGGATCGCCTTGCCAAGGCCGGATTTCTTCGAGACTTCCAGCAGTCGCGCCTCGAGCCAGGGCTTGAAGTCCTCGATCAGCGGTCTGGTGTCGGATTGTCGCGCCGCCGCTCGCTGCGTCGCCGGCAAACCGCGAATGCGATCCTCAACGGCGTAGAACATCGCGATCCGCTGCAGCGCTTCCGCGGCAATCGGCGATTTCGTCGCAACGTGGACGTCCCAGAACTTCCGCCGCGCATGCGCGAAGCAGAACGCCAGTTGTACCAGACGACCGCCGTTCTTGATCAGCCCCTTGTAGGCGGCATAGCCGTCGACCTGCAGGATGCCGTCGTAATCTCCAAACAGCTCCCTGGCGCGGATTGCCTTGCGATCCTCAGCGAACACGTAGACCACTGCCGGCGGCGCCGGGCCGCCCCACGGGCGGTCGTCGGTGGCGACCGCCCAGAACTGGCAGACTTTGGTTCTGCCACGGCCGGGATCGAGAACTGGCAGCGGCGTCTCGTCGGCAAACAGCCGCGGGTAGGACATCACTGCGCGGCGCAACAGCGCGTGAAGCGGCTTCAGCCACCAGGCGACGCGGCCCATCCACGAGGCCAGCGTTTGCCGGTCGAGCGTGATGCCTTGGGCGGCAAACATCTGTCCCTGGCGATACAGCGGCAGCTGGTACCCGTATTTCATCACCGCGATGTGGGCCAGCAAGGCTTCTGTCACCATTCCACCGTCGATCGCCTGGACCGGCGCGGGTGCCTGCAGCACACCCTGGCGGCATCCTCGGCAGCCGTACCGTGGACGCACAATGCGCTTACACGGTACTGCATCGGAATGACGTCGAAGGCTTCCTTAACGGTCTCCGATCTTGTGCAGCTGCTCGCCGCAGCAGGGGCAGATGCGGCTCTGGATATCGATCACGACATCGATGCGCGGCGAATGCTCCGGAAGCTTCCCCGGTTGCGTCGCGCCGGTCGCTTTCCACGGCCTTCCGCTCCGTCAGGCAGCCTGCCTTCGATCATGTCGTCGTTGGCGGCGGCACGAACCGCCTGCACAAAGAGAGACAGCTGTCCTGGCGTCTGTGTCTCGGAGCGGGGACCGAAGATCGCACGCTTGTACTGAGACAGGATCACCAGGAGTTTGTCGTTCTCCTGGATCGCAGCGTGGGCGATCACCGCATCACGCTCGGCCGAAAGCGTGCTGCATTCCGCCGACAACGTCGCAAGCCGTGACGATAGCGCTATCACGGTTTGATGGAGCAATGCTGGATCGGAAGGCAAATCACTCATGCAGAGTAATTCTACAACAACTCCGCATGAGTGACGAACGGCTCTTGATAATGATCAACCAGCTCGTACTGGCTGATCCACAACTCGCATCGGCACACGCTTCCAGTCCGAGCCATCGAGCAGCACCGAGAGCTGAGCATGAGATAGCGGCATGACGCCGCCCTTGATCGGCGGCCAGGTGAACTGCCCCTCGATTCTTTTGTAGTAAAGGATAAGGCCGCTTCCATCCCAGGTCAGGATCTTCACGCGATCTCGGCGCTTGGAGCGGAAGACATAAAGTCCGCCGTCGAACGGTTATGTTGCGTGCAACATAACCGTTCTTATGTGTCGGACGAGATTATGTGGCGGAGGCGCGCTAACGCCAGCCAGGGCCGGCCACGGCTGGATTCTTCCGCCACATAATATTTCGTGCCCCTCGTGCGGACGCGGGATCCCCCTGCGCCGTAACGCCGGAGGGGCACAATGCTCGAGTTCTATTTTTCGTACCGCGGGGTGCTTAAACGCCTTCGTGACGGGGCGCTCGGCGCCGAGATGGATCGCATCGCGGGGCACTTTTTCTCGCTCGGTTACAAGCAAGCATCCGCTAAGCTTTATCTGAGCCGGATCGCGCGGTTCGGCCGTTTTGCTGCAGCACATTGCGGTTCACGGCCGATCGGCGAAGCTATCGTCGATAGCTATCTATGCACATTCACCACGGAGTCACCGCGGATTGCGGCAGTGTCTGCGCTCCAACACGCGCGACGGGTGGCGCCCGAACGATTCATTGCTTCGACGCCCATTGTAGTCGATGATCCGGACGCCCCGCTTTTGCGCGCCTTTTCTGACTATCTGAGCAGGGTACGAGGCCTTGAGCCAAGGTCCCGCGATGGCGTTCTCTTGGGCGCACGGCGCTTTCTGGATTGGCTCCGCCATCGCCATCCTGGCCAAGACCTCGAGGCGTTGACGGCAGAGCATGTCCTTGCCGCTGTCGAGTATCGGCTGTCGCTCTCGGCGACCTCCGGCACTCGCACGGCGGCGATCTCTCACATGCGAACGTTTCTCCGCTTTCTGCATTGGGGTGGCCACCACGAGCAGGATCTGGCTCCCGTCGTTCCAAGAACGCCATATTGGCGACTGGCCCATTTACCGCCCCGGCTTTCGTGGGATGATGTTCGCCGCGCCATCGATGCGATCGGCAAGGCGACGCCGATCGACCTTCGCGATCGAGCTGTCCTGTTGTTGCTCGCCACCACAGGCATTCGCAACGGCGAGCTACGCGCTCTTCAGCTCCGGGATATCGACTGGCGAGCTGGCGAGGTTTTTGTCCGGCGCACCAAGGGCAAGCGTGACCGAGTGGCCCCGCTCATCGAGGAGACCGGCGCCGCGCTCGCCGACTACATCCTGCGGGCTCGACCGAAGGTCGATAGTCAGCATCTGTTCCTGTCCTTCACGCCGCCCGTGGGACCATTCAAGTACGCGTCGTCTGTTTCGAGGATCGTGCGGAAGCGATTGCAGCATGGTGGGATCGAGCTCGGTCGCGTCGGAGGCGCACATCTCCTGCGCCACAGTCTAGCCACCCAGCTCGTGGGGCGACGAAGGCCGATCAACGAGGTCGCCGATCTTCTAGGGCACCGAAGCATCAACACAACGGCGCTGTACGTGAAGGTCGCGGCCTCGCAGCTCGCTGAGGTCGCGCTCCCCTTTCCGGGAGGCGCCGCATGACCGCCTTCGCCGCATTCCTCGGCGACAAGGTCGAGCGCTACATCGAGCTGCGCCGCTCCCTCGGCTACGCCTTCAACAAGCAAGCCGGCACGCTGCGGGCTTTCGTTCGCTACGTCGAGCGATCTCAGCTGGGTGCGCCCGCCACCCGGACGATGGCGCTGGAGTTCGTCCTGTCGTTCGGTGGCGCCGCCGACAGCCGCGCGGTCCGTCACGGCGTGCTCCGCCGATTCTATGAGTACCTGGTCGTCTACGACCCCCAGACCGAGGTCTTGGAGCACAAAGCTTTCCCGCGGTCCAGGGCGATTCCGCCGCCGCGCATCCTAAGTGAGGCTGAGCTGACGTCGCTTATCGACGCATGCAGCTTCATTTCGCCAGGGAACCCTCTCAGGGGCCGCACGATGGCGACGCTAATCGGATTGTTGGCCAGCACGGGATTACGATCGGGCGAAGTGGTCAGCCTTGATCGCGGCGACGTCGATCTGACCAACGGGGTCGTCCTCGTCCGTAAAACCAAGTTCCGTAAAGACCGCCTGATTCCTGTTCACCCAACGACCCAGGCAGCCCTTCGTCGATACGCCCGTGAGCGCGACACCGTGTTTCCCAGGCCCAAAGGCGAGGCCTTCTTCCTCAGCTCGCGAGGCTGCCGTCTGTCGGCGACCGGCCTGCAAAGCAACTTCGCTAAGGCCCGCAAGCTCGCGGGACTTGACAATGGCAAGCCTCTGCGACCGCACGATCTCCGGCACCGGTTCGCGGTGACCAGGCTCAGGCTGTGGCACCAACAGCGCGCAGACGTCCAAGCGCTGCTGCCCTTACTCGCCACCTACCTCGGCCACGCCAACTATAGCGACACAGCCTACTACCTCGCCGGCTCGTCGGATCTCCTCGCCATCGCGGCTGAGCGCGCCTTCCTCGACGGAGGCGCGGCATGAACGAACACCTCCTGCTGGCGCCGCTCCTGGAGTCGTACTTTCGTCGCCGGTTGACCAAGCAGCGCAACGCGACCTCCGCGCCTTAGCCAGCTATCGCGATGCCTTGCGCATGCTGATCCTCTTTGCCGCCGCCCATTTGGGGAAGAAGCCGGCGGCGCTGGCCCTTGAGGATCTCGATCGGGACCTTGTTCTCGCCTTTCTTGACGAGCTTGAGGAGAAGCGGAACAACTCCGTCGCAACGCGCAACGCCCGACTAGCCGCGATCCGATCCTTCTTCCATCACGTCGCTGCCGCCGATCCCGCCTCGTTCGGCGTCGCCCAACGGGTTCTGACGATCCCCACCAAACGGGCCCACATCGAGGTGACGCATCATCTCACCAACGCCGAGGTGGAGGCCATCATCGCAGCCCCTGATCAGACGACGCCCCGCGGCCGGCGCGACCGGGCCTTTCTGCTCTTCTTGGCGAGAACCGGCGCTCGCGTGTCCGAAGCGACCGGCGTCAACGCGAACGACCTTCAGTTGGAGCGAGGACGCCCGCAGGTGCTGCTTCACGGCAAGGGACGCCGAGATCGCGTCATTCCTATTCCTAAGGATCTGGTGCGATCGCTGACGGACCTATTGAGCGAACGCGGCCTCGCCAATCATGAACCGCGGCCGATCTTCGTCGGGGTCCACAACGAGCGCCTGACGCGTTTCGGCGCGACGCACATCGTGCGGCGTGCCGCCTCCCAGGCCGGGTCCACGAGGCCAAGCTTGGAGGGCAAGCCGATATCGCCGCACATCTTCCGGCATTCCCTCGCCATGAAGCTTCTCCGGTCAGGCGTGGACCTCCTGACGATCCAGGCTTGGCTTGGCCATGCTCAGGTCGCCACAACCCACCGATACGCCGCTGCGGATGTCGAGATGATGCGCCGGGGACTCGAGAAGGCGGGCGTCTCAGGCGACCGCAGCGCGCGCTTCCGGCCGAACGACACCATCCTGCAGCTGCTGGCCAGCATCTGATTATTATGTGGCGGAGAAACCCTGGGTGGCCGGCCCTGGCTGGCGTTAGGGCGCCTCCGCCACATAATCTCGTCCGACACATAAGAACGGATCGGCTCCAAAGGCCTCGCTCACCAGCATCGCCAGCGAGTCCATGCCGCGGCGGAAATCGACCGGCTGCGTCGCAATCCAGATCGACAACCCAGGTCGAAGCCCGATCATCGACCAACCGTCCCGACTGCCGCCAGCACCTCGCACAGTGCCCGCCGGTCGACTGTCCCCCTGACACGGATGCGAACCGCGCCGACTTCGATCTCGATCGCCGCCTGCTCCTCACTCGGCAATGGCCCCCCGCAGCCGGTGATCGCGACCGGCACAAAGCCAGGTGGCATGCCTCTGTCCCCGCGCTCCGCGACCAGCGCCCGCGTGGCCTGGCGACGCCAGAGAAACAACAGGCTTGGACTGATGTCGCGTCGCCGCGCCACCGCGGACACGCTTGCACCCGGCGCAAAACTCTCCGCGACAATCGCCGCCTTCGCATCGGTCGACCAGCGCCGATGCCGGCCCGTCCCGGTGATGATCTCGACACGCTGCAGCGTGTCGGCGCCGTGTTCGAGGATAGGCGTATGCGTATCCTTACGACTATCCTTCGACATTGTGACCTCGCGACAAACCATTCCGCGAGATCTTCCTAGCCGACCAGATCAGCCCTCAGTACGTGGTCCCTGCATGACGCTCATGGTTGATCATCGCACCGAAGTGGTCGACGCATTGTGCGCATACTTGTACGAATTCGGCTACATTGCTCCGCAAGGCATTGGCCACCCGCGCAGTCTGACCGAGGTCGTCGAGAACGAGAACACGGAGCTGCCGGATCTGGTTCGCGAGATCTGCCGTGGTCTGCTGGAACACATTGCCCAGACGACAGCCCGGGAGCTCGTCAAACAGATTAGGACCTGATCCGCGCATCACCATACCGCGGCATGTGAATGGCCGCACCCTAAAAGCCGGACACAAGTCCGCACTCGATCACGCGCCTGAAGTTCGAAGTTTTCCTTGCAAAACGGCTGGCATCCACACAAGTTCAACCGCCATCTGCGGCAGCTGCGCATCCTGGGCAGTCAGCTGGGCCGGATCATCCGCGACATCCGCCGAAAGACCGAGGGCTAGGCCGCACTGGAGGAGGCATTCGCTCTCCCGCTCGGCCGGGCCACGCAGATCCGGTCGCAGCGGCAGCGCCGCTTCGAGCTTTATTCCTTCCTTGTCCCGGAGGTGGAGTGCATTGGGAGGGGCAAGGCCGCCGCACCTTGCGAATTCGGGGTGAAGGCCTCCGTCGTCACCGACAATCGCCGGCCTCCTGGTGGCTCGTTCGTGCTGCACGCCAGGTCGCTGCCCGACAATCCATATGACGGTCACACGTTGCGCGACGTCCTTGACCGCACCGAGGCACTCACCGGCTGTGCGATCGAGCGGGCTTATGTCGGCGAGGGCTACCGCGGCTGCGACGCGCAAAATCTCCGCCGCGTCCTCATCACCGGCAGGAAGCGCGGCGTCTTCTGCGCCATCAACCGCGAGGTGCCCGCCATTTGAGCCTATCGTCGGATACCTCAAAAAAGGGCACCTCGGCTGGTGCTACCTCGAAGGCCCCGCACGCTCAACTGTCCATCTCAGCTCAATCCGGCTGCTTAACGGTCGAGGACGTGAGCCGACGCCCAATTGTTCGAGGACGATGCTTGTCCTAAGAAGGTACCGGCCGGTGCCCAACGCCCATGTTAACGCCTTTGCGGAGCAGAGACCATTGCAATCTGGCGCAAGCGCAGTTGCGGAGCCCTCCGCAAGCCAATCTTGCAGACGAAAAGAGCAATCTCAAGACACGTCCGTCACAGCGGTCTACAGTCGTTAGGTTGAGTCAACTGCGAGACCGTGACGTTTTCGTTAAGGAACAAGCGCGCAAATGTAGAGATAACGTTAATCCGAACATTATCCGCTCATCTCAGGTGCTCGATGAGCTTTGCGGCGACGAGCAGCCGCTCAGTCCTTCGGCTAACAGGGCGGCAATAGCGCGGTGACGGCGGGAGCAAGCCTCGGCATGGTCTCTCCAGCACTGGACTTGCCGACAATGATTGCGTCGACATAGTCCTGAATGACCGAAGGGATCTTCAGCCCGTTTGGGCCGGGCCACATATACCAATTTGTTACCTTGCTCATTTGGGCGAGGGCTGTCGCCTGATTGGGGTGGGATTTGTAGAAAGACGCTAGCAATGCCGGATCATCGACCGCGCGCTGGCTTACTGGAGCATATCCCGTATTCTGTGCCATTATGGTCTGGGCCGCCGGGCTGGTGGCAAACTTTGCGTATTCCCAAGCCAGCTCCTGCTTCTGCGGATCGGGCGTGGTGACAACTAGCATGGTCCCGCCGGACGGCAGCTTGCCGTTAGCTGACGTAATCGGAAACGGCAAAGTCCGGTATTCAAATGCCGTCTTGATTTGAGCTTGGTTGCGCGCAGTCGAGGAGGAGGAGGCGGCCGCAATGCCGATGGTTCCGGAGGAAAACGCTTGCACCACCTGCTGCCATGACATCGCGGGCATGCCCTTATCATGAAACAGTTGGAGTGTTTCGAGCGCGCTGCGCCCCGCCGCAGTTTCAAAGCCGATGCCGCACCCGTTGGGTGCGTCCATTCGTCCTCCCGCAGCTCGAATGAGGGTCTGGAGCCCCCAGTTTGCCCAGGCGTCGTACTGAAAAGTGAAGCCGGTTAGCTTTGGGTCCAGCGCCGAGATCTTCCGTCCGAGCTCAGTGATCTCCTCCCAACTGGAAGGAAAAGTCTCCATGGATCCACCAGCGCGGCGCACCAGGTCGACATTGACATGCAGCACCGGGAGAGCGATCGCGAATGGCACACCATATTGCTTGCCGTCAACGTCACCGAGAGACAAGATTTTATCGTAATAGCCGAGCGCCTGCCATCCACCTTGTTTCTGAACGTAGCGGTCTAGAGGCACCGCGAGTCCACGTTCGGCGAGCAGTCCAATATGGTTCATGCCGACGAAGGCGACGTCGGGTGTGCCGCCGGCGATTCGAGCTTTCAGAAGCCCATTGACGACGTCGTCGTAGGTTGCAAGCGGCGCGCGCAGCTCCACGCGGACTCCGGGATGCGCTTCCTCGAAGCGCCTAGCGATCTCTTCCTGAGTGGTTTTGTAGTTGCTCGGCAGTGCGTAGGAAATCTCGAGTACTGTCTCGGCATAAACAGCGGTCTGACCCATCAGGATCAGGGCAATAGCGCCGATGCAGATAGCGTTTTTCATAGAACATCTCCAGGGCGAACGAGTTGCCGATCCTTTATATTTTGGAAGGAGCGGCATGCCTGAGGGAGCGAAGATGAACCGGGTATTCAATGCCGGTTATGTCAGCTCGTTGAAGCGGGATTAACAATTTCCAGACGAATTCGACAAACGTACATTTCGAGTGAAGCGTGTATTCGCCCTTGGCGGGCAGTGGTTCATTCAGTATAGCGAATGACCAGTTCCTGATACTGTGGGGCAAGTCGGTTCCTTGACACCATGATTGGAATTCCCTCGGCGTCCACATTGATGTTGGTAAGGATGATCACGGGTTGGCGACGCGGAAGGTCAAGCAAAGAGGAATCGGCCTGCGAAAGTAAACCGGCGGAAATCCGCGTTTCGAACCGGCGATAGTCGAGGACGCCGAAGGTTTTCCAAGCTTCGCTGAAACTTCCGGTCTCTTGGATAAACGTTTCGATTCCCTCAAAGCGAGGCAGCGGGAAATAGCTCGATGCGACCAAGACGGCAATGCCATCGACAGCCATCAGCGTATCGACCCTGCGTGCGAAATGGCCCTGGGACAGATGGAGGTCGCGCGCCAAGTCCTTGTCGGCGCGGACCCTCGCAGAACCAATGAAGCGGCGCTCACCGACCCGATGCAGGTCGCGCAGGGTTGCGGTCAGACGGGTCCGAGGGCCCAACCGGGAGTGAACGATCCGTTCTTTGACGAAGGTGCCCCGACCCTGCTCTATGCGTACATAGTCGCGTTCCTTGAGCACTGCGAAGGCGCGGCGCACGGTATTGCGATGGACGCCGAAGATCGCCGCCAGCTCAGTCTCGGTGGGCAAGCGTTCGCCGGGCTTGTATGTCCCTCGGGTGATATCCTTCCGGATCGAATCCACCACGATCCGCCATAGCGAGGTCGCGCCACGCCTAGTGTAAAGGGTCGATGGTCGATTCCGGACGGTCATCGTTTGATCCCGGGCCTGCAGTCGCAGGGAAGTCTGCGCCAGCAGCCCGGGAAGATCCAGCCGCTTGGCTCTTCAAGCCGGCACGCTGACGGATGTGAGACGCGGTTCGCCGGCAAGATCCGGCCGGTCGGCTATGACCGCATCTATCCCAAGACGGGCGATCTCGACAAGTGCCTCGATGTTCATCCCAGTCGGGAGGATCGATCGCGGCGAGGCGACCGCAATGCTCCCAAGACCGGCCCGACGGATGCGATCAATTATTGAGCGGTCATAATCCGCGGGCACAACACGAATCCAACGGGCGCCGACTGAAAGCGCGACGTCGAGGCTGGCGGCCCCCTCGAGAAAGTGGGTGCTGATCGTCGCCGAAGCCGACCGGCGCCGGACCGCTTCTGCCATCTCGGGCGTATGGGCACTGAAGAGAATGCGCTCGACGGCGCCGAGGGCCTGGCAGCGTCCGACGTGGATGTCCACCTCAGCAGTCGTGGCCTCTTTTAGATCGACGATGACCGGCTTGTCACGGGTTATCTCAAGAAAGTCGTCGAAGGCGAGCAGCGCCGGAAAGAGCCGGCGCGCTGCCTGGATATCAAGGTCGCGAATTGCATCGGGAAAGCCGGCAACGCGCAGCAGATCCTCATCATGAAGGCAGACGATGGTCCCGTCGGCCGTTAAGCGCACATCGGTCTCAACGGCATCGGCGCCCGATGCCAAGGCGTGGCGGAAGGAGGCGGCGGTGTTCTCCAGAGCGTATTCCGGCGCGCCCCTATGTCCGATAACCCGCAACGTTCTCGATTGAGATGGCACCGTCCAAAAACTAGCAGCAGGCGTACTATTCATCTTAGATTGCGCACCGTTCATTCACTGTCCTTTCCAAAACGGGATGCTTTCACTTGACCGCTCCCCCCGTCATTCCCTCGACGAACCATTTCTGGGCGACAAGGAAGGCGATGACGAGAGGCGAAACAACGATTGTGGCGGCGGCCATAAGGGGACCGTAGTCGTTGCCGGCCTCCTCATTTGCGAACGCAATAATTCCGAGCGGAGGAGGCATCAGAGTCTCGGAGCGGACCGCAATCAGAGGCCAGAACAGGTCATTCCAATGGCCGACGATGGAGAAGATCGAAAACGCGATCACCGCCGGGAGTGCCATCGGCACCATGACCTTCCAAACGATGGCCAATTCCGACAGCCCATCTAGCCGGGCGGCGTAGACTACGTCATCAGGGATCGTTTTGAACACTTGGCGAAGGAGGAAGATGCCAAATGGCGAAACCACGTAAGGAAAGATGAGTGCTGCGTAGGTGTTGAGGATACCAAGCGCATAACCGAGAATGAACAGCGGCAGTGACAATACCTGGTGCGGCAAGAGGAGGCCGATTAGCACGAGACCAAAGATAAGGTCGCGGCCAGGAAAGCGCAGCTTGGCGAGAGCATAGGCGCAAGGGGCGCAGATCAGGATCTGCAGCGCCAGGATCGCAGCACAGACCAGTACACCGTTCGCCATATAGCGCGGTAACGGCGCGGATGTCAGCGCCTTCCCGTAGTTCTGGATCGCGTACCATTGCTCGGGCAGAAACGAGAAGTGTTCGCGAAAGATTTCGCCCGGCGGCTTCAGTGACAGGCTAACCATCCAGACGAATGGCACGAGGATGATGGCGGCCGTCATTAGCAACGCAGCGTGGCGCAGGATAGCGGCAGGAGGCGAGAGGTGGACGCTCATTGGTAGTGCACCCTCTTGTCCATGACGCGGGCTTGAATGAGCGTCAATGCCACGATGATGATGAGGAAGATCACTGCGATGGCGGCGCCGTAGCCGGTGCGCAGATATTCGAAGCTTTCGCGATAGAGGGTGTAGAGCAATACCTCCGAGGCGTGTCCTGGGCCGCCCTGCGTGAGGACCTTGATGGTGTCGAAAGCCTCGAAGGCACGAAGCGCGACGACCACGACGACGAACATCGCTACGGGGCTGATCATGGGTAACGTGACGGTTCTTAAGCGGTCGAGCCAGAGGTCAGCGCCGTCGACCGCTGCAGCATCATAAAGGTCCCGGGGGATGGACTTTAGACCGGCAAGGAACAGCACCATGGCAAAGCCAAGGTTTTGCCAGATGCCGATGACAGCAAGCACTGGCAAAGCAGTCGTCTCGTCTCGTAACCAGTTGGCCGTGGGTAGTCCCACCGTCGAGAATATCTGGTTGACGAGGCCGATTGTGGGATGAAGTAGCGCTTCCCAGGCGATCGCCATGGCGGCGAGTGTTGCCATGAACGGCAGGAAGTGAACAGCGCGGTAGAAGGCGCGGAAGCTTTGGCCCGCCTCGATCAGGAGCGCGACAGCAAGGCCGAGGACCACGGTTACGGGCACGACGATGAGGACGTATAGTACAGTGTTGAATAGCGATGCGCGAAATCCCTCATCTCCAAGCACCTCGCGGAAGTTCGCTATTCCGACGAAGGCGAGCGTGCGCGCGCCGAACTGCCAATCGGTTAGCGCGATAACGAAAACCGCGATCGTCGGCACGAAAAACAGCAAAAAAAGCAGCAAAACGGCCGGCCCCGCCAACGCGCAGGCGACCATGCCTTCGGCGAGACGCTGTCGGCGCAAATGATTGCGCGTAAGCTGTGACGGTGCTTCCGTCGCCTGGGGGAAGCTGACCGTGCTCATAGCGCAAACTGACGAATCGGTGTGACGTTGTATATGTCCGCCCCGGTAACCCTGAGCCTTTTTCCGTGCTGGTCGAAGACCAGGATGCGGTTGGGGTCGACAGACAAATGCAGTGTTTGACCGAGCGCCACCTGCGGCGCCCGCTCAGCCGCGAGGCGGGCGACGAGGGGATGATCGAGGCCGGCAAGGTCGAGATGGACGAAAAGGTCGGAGCCCATGTGCTCAACAAGCCGGACCGTTCCGGTCAGAGTGTTGGCGCCACCGCAATCCGCCGGGTGGAAGGCTTCCGGGCGAATGCCGAGCGTGACCGCCGCGCCAGGCTGCATATCGGAGAGACACTGGAAACTGGTACCAACGGCCTCGACCGATCCTCGCTCGCGCACCACGGCATCGAGAAAGTTGATCTTGGGACTTCCAACGAATTCCGCTACGCGGCGGTCGTCGGGGTCGGCGTAGATCGCTTGGGGTGGGGCAACCTGGATTAATTCGCCATCGAGCATCACCGCGACCCTATCGGAGAGGGTCATCGCCTCGGCCTGGTCATGGGTGACATAGACGAACGTGACGCCGAGCCGGCGATGAAGGTCCTTGATCTCGGCACGCATCTGGACGCGGAGCTTGGCATCAAGGTTACTCAGCGGCTCGTCCATTAGGAAGACAGCCGGATGGCGAACCATAGCGCGGCCGACCGCGACGCGCTGGCGCTGACCGCCGGATAGCTGGCCGGGCTTGCGGAAAAGTAGATGACCAATACCGAGCGCCTTAGCCGTGCGGGTGACTTCTGCCTCGATCTCCGCCGAGATTCGTTTTGTGCTCGGCGTGATCCGACCTAGAATTGGCAGCCTTTGCCATGCCTTCAATTGTCGCATGCGAAGCGGCAGGGCCATATTGGCGGCGACCGTCATATGTGGATATAGCGCGTAGGACTGAAAAACCATGGCGACGTCGCGGAGTTTTGGTCGCACGCCATCGACTAAGCGTTTTCCGATCGTCACCGACCCGCTGTCCTGCACTTCTAAACCCGCCAAGATCCTGAGAAGCGTCGACTTACCGCATCCCGATGGTCCCAAGAGCGTCACGAACTCCCCAGCCTCGATCGCAAGCGAAACGCCCCGAAGCACGGATGTTGGGCCGAAGGATTTAGTGATGTCATGAAGATGGATGTCGCTCATATGCCAACGTCTTTCCAGGGCCGAGCCGGCCCTTCATCGCGATGGGCGTCTTGCTGAGGGAACTTGGCCTCTCTACTGGGGCTTGATGAAGTGGTGCTGACAGAACTAGTACGATCTCGCCAGTCATACCTAGAGCGATTGGATCTTGGACCGCAGACCGTGACGATACGGTCCTTACGCCGGGTCGGAGTTTTCACGCCGGCGCCGCGACCCAGACTATCGGCTGTAGAGACGACACGGCCTGGCGTGTGCGAATTCTCCGAAGCTGGCATGAGGCCGATCGTTGTCCGCGCCCAATGCTAAACTCGACGCTCACTCGCATGATAGGACGACCCGGTCGATAACAAGATCAGGGTTCCGTCTCGTCCCATCAAAATGGTCGGCGCTGGGGCCTCTGCGTGCTGTAGTAGATCCTCGTAACGCTGCTCGTTGAACATCAAGCGACAGCCTCAGACGCGGCTGCCGCGAAAGACCGTCTCATCGTGATCGTTTTCCCAACCTCGAACAGCCTGTCAGTAACACTGCTTCTCACCTCCTCGTCATGGAAGATACCGACGATTGCTGTGCCCCGTGCCTTGGCCTCATTGATGAGAGCAGTGACGACGTTGCGGTTTGACGCGTCAAGCGAGGCCGTAGGCTCGTCGAGCAAGAGGATGGGGTAGTCGACCATGAAGCCGCGAGCGATGTTGACGCGCTGCTGCTCGCCGCCCGAAAAGGTCGCAGGTGCAAGCGACCAGAGCCGCTTGGGGATGTTGAGGCGAGCGAGCAGTGCCTTTGCCTTCGCGTTTGCTTCCTCTGCCGGGACACCGATGGCGATCGCCGGTTCAGTTACAATGTCAATGGTAGCAACGCGCGGGATGACGCGTAGGAACTGACTTACATAGCCGATCGTACGACGCCGCACCTCGACTACTTCCCAGGGCTCGGCGCTGACCAGGTCGATGGAGTCGCCGCCGTGCTGTACGATGATGCGCCCGGCGTCCGGCTTGTAGTTAGCATAAAGCGAGCGCAGCAAGGTCGACTTGCCCGTGCCGGAGGGGCCGTGCAGGCAGACGCACTCCCCTGCCCGGATCTCGAGAGAGATGTCATTGAAGACGTCGATTTGTGCGCCGCCTTGCGTATGAAGTGTGAAGACTTTGGAAAGACCGCAGACACTGACGAGTATGCTCATGATGAGTACCTTTCCTTAAACCTGCAGCACGGACGCAACGAGGAGCTGCGTATAGGGATGATGAGGATCATCGAGCACTTGATCGGTAAGCCCCTCCTCGATCACCCGCCCCTGCTGCATCACCATCAGCCGGTCGGCGAGTAGACGTGCCACGCCGATATCGTGGGTGACAACAACAACGGCGATGCCGAGTTGGCGGACGAGCCCGCGCAGCAGGTCGAGGAGCTTTGCCTGGACCGAGACATCGAGACCGCCGGTCGGCTCGTCCATCAGCACGAGGCGGGGGTGGGTGGCAAGTCCGCGAGCGATCTGCAGCCGCTGTTGCATGCCGCCGGAGAAGACTTCGGGCAGGTCGTCTATGCGCTGCCCCTCTATATCGACCTTCTCGAGCCATTGGAGCGCCGTCGCGCGCAAGGAACCGTAGTGGCGGCCGCCGGCAGCCATAAGTGGCTCTGCGATATTTCCGCCGGCGCTGATATCGAGACGCAATCCATCGCGCGGGTTCTGGTGGATGAGCGAGACGGTCGGCGGCAGGAATTGCTCGCGCGAAACTTCATCCATCGCCCAGAGATCGACGATGTGGTCATCGGAAGCAATCCGGACCCTGCCATCATCCGGCTGGATACGGCCGGCAAGGCAGCGGAGGAGAGTGGACTTACCCGAGCCGCTCTCTCCCACGATGCCGAGGACCTCGCCCTGACGTAGCGAGAACGACACTTCATCACAAGCCAGAACTCGTCCGAATCTTTTGGATAGATGCTCCACCCGAAGGATTTCTCTTGCTCTCGGTTTCATGCGTCGGCCCTTTCATCGCGCTGCTCAGCGCAATAGGCGGTATCCGAGCAGAGAAAGGCTCGTGTACCACAATCGTCGAGCAGGATTTCGTCGAGATAGCTATTCTGCGCGCCGCAAACCGAGCAACATGCCTCGAACCGTTGCACGGTGAAGGGATGGTCGGCAAAATCGAGACTCTTGACGTCGGTAAAGGGCGGGATGGCGTGGATCCGCCGTTCCCGTCCCGCACCGAAGATTGCGAGTGCCCGGCTGCGGTGAAGCTTTGGATTATCGAATTTCGGGATCGGCGAGGGCGAGGCGAGATAACGGCCGTTGACGATGACTGGATAGTCGCAGGACAGGGCCACGTGGCCAAGCCGTGAAATATCCTCGTAAAGACGTACATACATCAGGCCGTACCGCGCGAAGGCGTGCATCTTCCGCGCGACCGCCTCCTGAGGAATAAGCCGGCGCAAAGGTTCGGGCGTCGGCACCTGGACTACGAGGATCTGATCGTCAGTGAGTGCCCGCTCGGGGATGCGGTGGCGGGTCTGGATAACCGTAGCCTCACCCGTACGCTCGGTCGTGGTTACGCCGGCAACCTTAGTGAAGAAATGCCGGATCGAGACGGCATTCGTGGTGTCATCTGCCCCCTGGTCGATCACCTTCAGCACGTCCTGGCGACCGAGAAGGCTCGCGGTCACTTGAAGACCGCCGGTGCCCCACCCAGGAAGAAGCGGCATCTCCCGGCTGCCAAACGGTACTTGGTAGCCGGGCACCGCGACCGCTTTCAGGATCGCCCGCCGGATCATCCGTTTGGTCAGCTCGTCCAGAAAGGCGAAGCTGTAGATACCATCGTCGTCGAGGGAGAAGTCATTGTCCATGGAGGGCCTCCGTGAGCGGAACCGGTCCGGGGGCAGCCTCGAGGCCGGACTGCCGATGCCGTTTCGCGTAGTCTGCCCGCATCTGGTTGAGCAGCTGTATCTGGGCTTGGAAGTCAACGTAGTGCGGCAGCTTCAAGTGCTGCACCAAGCCGGACGCCGCCACGCTGTCGCAATGGGACAGGACAAATTCGTCGTCTTGGGCCGGGTAGGCGACCGTCTCCCCCAGTTCAGTCGACCGCAGCGCGCGGTCGAGCATCGCCATGGAGAGCGACTTGCGCTCGCCATGACCGAAGACAAGGCCGTAGCCGCGCGTGTAGCGTGGCGGCAGCGACCCATCGCCAGTGGTCAGATGCACCGTTTGGCATTCGGTCAGGCGGACCATACCAATGCCGACCGCTATATCGAGTTCGGGGATGGCCAGGGTGACAGTCGCGTCGCCGTAGCGCAGTTCCGCAAGGAATGGATGATTTTGGCCGTAGCCGCGCATTGTCGAATAGCAGAGCCCCATCAAGAAGCCCTCATCGCCGCGCGCTAGAGTCTGTAGACGCTCGTCCCGTCTTGATGGAAACACCACTGGGTCCCGAGTGATATCGCCGACCCTCTCCCCTCCGTCAGGCTGGACGTCCTCGACGATATCAGCCCGCGCCAACACGCCGGAGTCTTTCGCAAAGGAGTGCGCCGCCGCGTCCGCGTTGAAGTGCGCGGTGCCGTTGTCCCGGCTCCCCTCTTCGGCCTCGCCAAGGCCGGCGAGATCGGAGAGGTTATCGCTACCCGCCTCGCCCATCAGAGCTTCGTCAAGTATGCGATGCGTATAGTCGTAGGTGGGCCCGAGGAGCTGACCGCCCGGCACGTCTTTGTGAGTCGTTACGATCCGGCGGCGCACCACCATCGCTGCCGTGTCGACCGGGTCGGTATAGCCGAAGCGAGTGAGCGTAGTGCGCGCGGCGCGCAAGAGGTAGATAGCCTCGGAGAGGTCGCCCTCAGCCTGCTTGATCGCCAGCGCCGCGAGCGCAGGATCATAAAGCGACCCCTCGCTCATTACTCGATCGACGGCGAGCGACAATTGCTCGCGGATTTGGTCAACGCTAAGATCGGCAAACATCGGATTGCCGCGCCGGCGCTTCGCCAGCAGACGGTGTGAAGCGGCAATGGCGGCTTCACCGCCTTTAATGGAGGTAATCATGGTTAGTCGGCCTTCGTTGAGCGCGGGAGGCCGACGACGGCGCGGTCGTCGACGAGGAAGACGTCGACGCCGAGAGGATATCGAGCGGCATTTTCACGCCAAGCCGACCAGAACCAGTCGGGTAGCCCCCGGGCCGAGAGGATTGTTGCAGTCTCGATGCCTGGCCCCGACAGCCGGACGGCGGATCCGCCGACTAACGCGGGCACCTGAATGACGAGCGTCGTCGATCGATCTGGATAAGCGGCTTCGCCCGGATGAAAGCCGCCGATTGGCGGCAGTTGGCCGGCATCGCTGATCAGCGCGATAGTCGCGACCTTCGGATTGGGGACCTGCGGCGCGTTGGTGTGGAAATGAAGGTAGCGCCTGACCGACTCCGTAGAAAGTGCCGGATCAAGCCATATCGGGCAATCCACGTCAGCGAGCGTTAGAGCGATCGCAGCGAGCGGGCCGCCCATGGGGGGTGGGGGCTGGCCTGGACCGGGAAGCACGACCGGTGTGCCGGGGCGCGACAAGGCCTTTAGGAGACGGCGGAATGACGATTGCGCATCGTGAACGGGATCGCGGAATGCGGGCCGGATAAGATCAACTGTCATTCGCCATTGGCCTCCCGTCCAAGCATAAAAAAATCGACCTTGCTCTGTTGTGTCTCATGGCGGACAGCTTGTTCGCCCTCTCTCACGCAACGATCGAGCGCCGCGATAATTGGGGCAAAGATCGCGGCTCCTGCCAACTGATCCCGCTGCAAAAGGCCGTCGAACAGAGCGGCGAGCGCAGCGTGACGTTTGTTGCGGCCTAGCACATAGGCAATCCCGATCTCGCCGGTCTCGATCTGGACGGTGCAGCGCGTCACAGTCGCCTCGCCGAGATTGAATACCGTGCCGGTGCGCCCCACCGCGCCCCTCAACATGGTGGCGCCATATTCAGGCCGGCGGATCCATTGGAATTTTGGACGGGCTATAGCCGCCCATTGCCGTTCCAGCTCGGCAAGAGGCGCCTTGGCAAGCACGGTCATCCAATCTCGACGGGTCGTTTGATCGCCGGGAACGATTTGCGTTGCGGACATATTCAATTCTCTTTTCTGGTCTCAGAGCACCCGCTGGCCGGCGGTCCAGACCGCGCGGACTATCGGACCGGACCGGTCGGCCACGCGGATGAGATCAGCGCGCTTGCCCACCGCGACTTCGCCGCGATCTGCAAGCCCGAATGTCTCCGCCGGACGGAATGTTCCGAATGCCACCGCCTCGGCGAGCGTTGGCCCATCGGACTGACTCGCCAGGCTCCAGATAGAGCGTAGAATGCTTGCCGGGATGTAGTCCGAGCTGATGATATCGATGAGGCCCTCCCGGGCCAGCTCCCGCGCCGAGACGTTGCCGATGTGGGAGCGCCCGGCGACGAGGTTGGGTCCGCCGACGATGATCGTCATCCCGGCGGTCCGGGCGGCCTTTGCCGCCTCCAAGGTGATCGGGAATTCGGAAATGGTGAGTCCGAACCCGACTGCTTCTGCGATATGCGCTGCAGTGGTATCGTCGTGGCTGGCGAAGCGCAGTCGGCGTGCGAGACAGTGCGCAATGAGGCGACGCCGGTTATCTTCGGTGCAGTCCTCCGTGGTAGCGACGGCGAGGATCGCTGCCTCGATCTTTTCCTCGGACGTTTTCCTGCGCCGCTCAAGACGGCGGAAGCGCTCAGGGTCCCGCCGCGGCCCGTCATCCATGATCGTCACGAACCGAAGTTCGGATCGGTCGGCATGAGGAACGAAGAGATCGAGGAGATCACGCTCCCGGGCATCGCAGCGCAAGTGGAGTAGGTGATCAGCCCGGAGCAGCCCATGCCGACGTGCCTGGTCAAGCCCCTCCAACATCAACGGCAGCAACCGCCGGCGTTCAGACTCTCCCGCCGCACCAACAACAAGGGAATCGAACACCGTAGTGGTGCCTGCCGCGCAGACCTGCACATCGTGCGCGATCGCGGCGCCGAGGGGATCCCAGGTCATGCCAGCGCGAGGGTAAATGTGCTTTTCCAGATGGTCGGTATGGACGTCGATCAACCCAGGCAGCAGGTGATCGCCATCGAAGTCGAGAGCCGCCGACGCAGTCGTCTTACCCCTCGAAACGTCCGCAATCATCCCGTCGACAATCTGAACCGTTCCGGTGAAACACGCCGACCGGGCCACGATGCTCGCGTTAGTCAAGACAATTTCGCTGGATTGAGCGATATCTGGTCGTCTTTGAATTTGAGAACTTGCCGATTGCCCCATCGGAGCGCGCCTCTTTCCTGCCATTGAACCCGCCTCGGTTCTAGCAGCAATCAACAGCGCGTGAGAGACGATGCCGTGACAAATCGTGTCACTTTGGCCGACTTGTACCAATGGCTTTCAATCGAGACGTCCAGCGCCTGTTCGGCGCGCCAGCAGCGGAGAGCAGCGCGAGCGAAGCGGCCTAGGACCACGAAGGCGATTTGTTCCGCACCAGGCTGGAGAGTTTTGACTGGAACTCGATGCTAGCTGAACAGGCGCGCCGTCACCCGGCTGATGGCAGTGCGTCGGGGCTGGGCGTCGAGAAGAGTGTCCGCTGCACATTTGTCGGCAGGTGGACGCTTGCGTTCTTGATTCGAATGCCTGCACTCGCCACAGCAACGTGCGCAGCTCCTATCGTAGGTCGATCTTCGCATTCGGCATACCGAATCAGTACAAGTTCGACAAAGTGACACGATTTGTCACGGCATCGTCTCTCACGCACCCTTAAGAGCTGATAGAATCGCTTTAATGAAAACCGTGTCTGGGGCGAGGCCCTCATCAGAGGTCCCAGGAACCAAATTGCGCGATCAATTACAACTCACTGGCCCGACGTGTCATGGTGGACTTACTCGCCTCGAGCCATGGCAGGTGATCTTCGATATCCGACGTCACGCCATCGGCTATGCCGGCCAGTTCTTGCGCGTCATTCCACGAGTATCGACCGCGTACATCGTCGCTGAGCCTGCGATTGCGAACGACGTTGCTGCGGAAACAGCTCGCGCTGATGAGGAGGCGCGCGAGGCTGTTGCCGACCGCCTGTTCGAGATGGGCAAGCTGCCCATCCGCCAGAGCAAGATCGGTGCTGCAGAGGAGGTAGTCGCCTGATGACCGCGACTTCCGCGCCCCGCTACGCGATCTACTACACGCCGGCTCCGGAGCACCCGCTGACGGTGGCGGCGAGAACTTGGCTTGGCCGCGACGCTTTCGCTGGAGGCTTGGCCGCGGTACCGGTCGGCCTCGCCGCCGCTACTAAAAACCAAGTTCGGGACTCTGTCACCAATACTGCCCGCCGATACGGCTTCCACGCGACGCTCAAGGCGCCATTCCGGCTAAAGGAGGGTTATTCCGTCGAGGATTTGGAGCGAGCGCTCCGGAAGTTCGTGAAAGCTTGGCCTTGGTGCCCGATCGGCCCTCTGAAAATCGATCTGCTGGGCAGCTTCTTTGCGCTCGTCCCCGCGAATCCGATTCTCACCTTGCGAGGCTTTGCCTCGTGCATCGTCGAAGAGTTCGACAGTTTTCGAGCACCGCTGAGCCAAAACGAGTTTCAACGACGTTTGTGCGGTCCGCTTGACGAGATCGAGACCACTCATCTTGTGCGATGGGGCTACCCGTACGTTTTCGATCGCTTCCGCTTCCACATGACCCTAACCGATCGCCTTCCCGCTGGTAGTCTGGACGAGGTACGGCAGGAGTTGGATACGGTCTTCGCTCCCTTGCTCCTCGAAGATTACAGTGTCGATGCGCTTTCCCTGTTCGTTCAGGAGCATTTGGGCGCTGATTTTGTTGTGCGATCACAGTTCGCCTTGAGGCCCCCTATCCTCCTCAAAGAAGCGGTTTAAACTGATGACCTTTGGGGGCGGCCACTTGGTTCTCCTAGTTGGGCCCAGCGAGGCAGGTAAGGATACCCTGATCGATTATGCCCGCGCGCAATTGAGGTCCGATCCTTAGTTCCGTTTCGTCCGCCCGGTAATCACCAGGCCTCCTTCTGTCGGCGAGGATCACGAATCTGTCGATTCGCCGAGCGAGCGGCGGGATGTTCGCTTTGCATTGGCACGCGAACGGCTTTTCTACGGGATTCCGAGTGCGATCAGCGAGCAGCTTGATCGCGGCGCTGTGGTAGTGGTCAACGGCTCCCGGCCCAAAATGGCCAACGTGAGTGGCTTCCATCGCGCCAGGCCCGCCCCCGTGACAAGCAGAAAGCCGCGTTTCGTGAGGTAACGCCCCAGTTCAGGGACGGCTTTATAGGCCGGGTGCAGTCGCGAAAGACTATGCCCGCCCATCACGCTAACGAGCGTAGGCTCCATCATGCGAGCCAACAATGTCTTTAAAGCCTCCGCGATAGGTGCGTCATGTTCGGCTTCAGCGAGCCTGATGTCGAGCGTTCGGGGCGTCGCAATACCGTCAGAAACATAACGGCGATAGGCACCGAAATCCCAAGACTTGACGAAGGCCAAATTTGTCGCTAGGATCATACTCTACCAACAGATCGCCAATATCATAGAGCCTGTGAGGGTTTCCGGCGTCGGGCAATTTGCCAGCGCCCACAATGCGGCGATCGCCTTCAACGTCTGGGTAGATGCTGGTGCGACTCTCGATCAGGCCTACTATGATCGAGTCACTCCGCTTATTGGCCAACAACTCGGCTTCGCCGGCATACGGCTTGCAGCTCTTCGCAATGCCCTTATACGCTACGCCAGTGACGCCGCGGGCAATTGGCTTCGGGCATCAGCATGTCGGAAACCGCTAACTGCGATACGCCACCGGACCTGAGACTTCGTTGGGACAGCGGCTGCCCCGGCTCGCGGAAGCTTTGGAGGGAATAGGCGACATCAGTATCTTCGCCATCAGTTCATCCTCGACCTTCGGCGAGGGAGCAGGCCCGGCAACGGGTACGTAGACAAGCTCGCAACAGCACTCGCTAGCCGTTTTCCCACGCGCAAGATCGATATGCACAACGCCGGCGTAAACGGCGATGAAGCGCCAAATGAAGCCGCACGGTTCAAGAAGGAGGTTATCTCGTTTAATCCAGCTTTGGTGATTTGGCAGGTCGGCACCAATGCCGCTTGGAAGGACTATTCTCTAGACAATGACTGAGCGGCCGTTATCCGTGGCATTGATCATCTGTCAAAGACCAACGCCGACGTCGTCTTGATGAACCTTCAATATGCACCGGCGTTGCTTCAAAAAGACGAGACGCCGACGGCCGCCACGCAAGAAATGCTTCGCATCATTGAAACCATCGCGGCCGAGCATGAATGTCGCGCTTTTCCGCCGTTTCGAAATCATGCGCTACTGGCATGTCAAACGCGATATAAGATCGACCAGATGATCAGTAATTTCGACGGAAATTGGCTACCCAGAATGATTGGAGCTACAACTACATAGCTCAAGCCCTCTGCGACGGCTTGGCCGAAGCGGCTGTCCCGGACTAAGCCAAAGGCGTCGGTAAAAGGACGGAACCGGCCCTCCATTCATAAATCGCCACCGCGGCCTTTGCCCACGCGGCGAGAGATCATCGGACGATTAAGCGGTTACCCGTCCATCGGCATATCTTCCGGGATCTCCTGTCGCAGCTTTGGCCCTTGACTGAGCCGTCGGCCGAGCGCCGCAACGAAATTATCATAACGCGCTCCGGCCTGTGCTTTCGCGGCCTTGGCAGCCGGTTCGGGGAGTGGCGGTGTCGTCGTGAGCCAGAAGCGGATGAAGAGGGCGATCGTTTCGACTGAAATCCCGACATCCCGCTCAAGCCGCGCGATCCGGCGGTCGATCTGATCGAGTCTCTTGGCGGTAGCGGCCTCCCGCCTCTCGTCAGCGTCCGGCGACAGAAAGGACGCGATCGCGGCTTCGGCGATGAGCGAGAGCGATTGCTCGCGCCGGGCGGCATAGGCCGACAGCGCCTTCATGACATCAGGATCGAGATAGACCGAGATTTGGGCCTTCTTCTTCGTTGCGATCATGTTTACCTCACAATCCGAGATCATCGCCAGGATCGAGCGAGGCTTGGCGTGCGACGCCCTGCATCACGTCGTTCATGCGCCTGATCCGCGGGGCATCGTCATCGAACTCGTCAGCGACGTCAGTTGCGAACTCGTTGTCGATCGGCTCCTTCTTATCCACCGTGTCTTGATCTAGTTCCGGATTCCGCCGCCGATCGGCGGTCTTAGGATCTTGATCATCCGTCTGATCGTCAGCCGGCACCGATAATGCCGTTGGGCGCGGCGGTAGTGGTTGCGAACTCCAGTCATCCGATCGCCTGTTATCGGCCTTGGTCAACGTTGGCGGCGCTATGATGCGCTCCTGGAAGCGGCCGTCCTCATAATAGCGCGCTTTCTTCGCCCGGATCGGATGGAGACCCGACATCATCACGATCTCATCTGATGGCGGCAGCTGCATCATCTCGCCGGGGGTGAGCAGCGGACGCGCGGTCTCCGACCGCGACACCATGAGGTGACCGAGCCAAGGGGCCAACCGGCTGCCAGCATAGTTCTTCATCGCCTTCATCTCGGTCGCGGTGCCGAGCGCGTCGCTCACCCGTTTGGCGGTCCGCTCGTCGTTAGTCGCGAAACTGACGCGGAGGTGACAGTTGTCGAGGATCGAGTTGTTCGGCCCATAGGCCTTCTCGATCTGGTTCAGCGACTGGGCGATCAGGAAGCTCTTGATGCCGTAACCTGCCATGAAGGCTAGCGCCGATTCGAAGAAGTCGAGCCGGCCGAGCGCCGGAAACTCATCGAGCATCAGGAGGAGCCGGCGCCGGACGGCCTTGGCCTGAAGATCCTCGGTCAAACGGCGGCCGATCTGGTTGAGGATCAGACGGATCAGCGGCTTGGTGCGGTTGATATCCGAGGGCGGCACCACAAGGTAGAGCGTGGTGGGCCGGTCCCAGCCGACGATGTCGGTGATCCGCCAGTCGCAGCGCCGTGTCACCTCCGCCACGATGGGGTCTCGGTAAAGGCCGAGGAACGACATCGCGGTGCTCAGGACGCCGGAGCGTTCGTTGCCGGACTTGTTCAGCAGCTCGCGGGCGGCGGATGCGACGACCGGATGGACGCCGGCCTCGCCGAGATGCGCCGTCCGCATCATCGCGGCGAGCGTCGACTCGATCGGCCGTTTCGGATCGGACAGGAAGGCTGCGACGCCGGCGAGCGTCTTGTCCTCCTCGGCGTAGAGGACGTGGAGAATCGCCCCGACGAGCAGTGCGTGGCTGGTTTTCTCCCAATGGTTCCGCTTCTCGAGGCTGCCTTCGGGGTCGACGAGGATGTCGGCGATGTTCTGGACGTCGCGCACCTCCCACTCGCCACGGCGGACCTCCAGCAACGGATTATAGGCCGACGACTTCGCGTTGGTCGGATCGAACAGAAGGACGCGGCCGTGGTGGCTGCGGAAGCCGGCGGTGAGCTGCCAGTTCTCGCCCTTGATGTCGTGAACGATCGCCGAGCCCGGCCACGTCAGGAGCGAAGGGATGACAAGGCCGACGCCCTTTCCGCTCCGGGTCGGCGCGAAGCACAGGACATGCTCCGGCCCATCATGGCGAAGATAGGAGCCCTCGAACCGGCCGAGCACGACGCCATCAGGCCCGAGCAGGCCTGCCTGCTCGATCTCCTTTGCCTCCGCCCATCGCGCGGAGCCATAGGTCTCCGCATTCTCTGCCTCGCGGGCGCGCCAGACCGACATGCCGATCGCAACGGTCGCGGCGATGATGCCGCCGGATGCGGCGATATAGCCACCCTCAATGAAAATTGAGGGCGCATAAGCATCGTAGGCGTACCACCACCAAAAAAAGGCCGGCGGGAGATAGAAGGGAAAATGGAGCAGCTCGAACCAGGGCTGCCCCAGCTGCGGCTGGAAACCGAGCCGCCAGGCTGTCCACTCAGTCGCGGCCCAGATCGTCAGCACGACGATCGCAAAGACCGTGATGACCTGCCCCCAGAGAATCTTGGTCGCGGACATGGCGGTCGCCCTCTCCTGATGTCGGTGATTGGAAGGATCGCTCACAAGCCGAGCCCCCGGTTGCGCCCAAAACCCCAATCGATGCCGCCATCCGCGCGCGTGACGCCGGAAACATGCCGGCCGAGCTGCTTTTCGAGAGAGGGCGTCCAGGGCACGAGCTGGAAGCCCAGACCGTCGTCGAGCATGGCGAAGCGACCGGAAGCGAGCGCAAAGCGCTGGCGATAGGTGCCGGCCACATACTCGCCGGCAGCCGACGGGTTAAACGGCTGACCGGTCTCGGCGGCGAGCTGCTTGCCGAGATCCTCCAATTCTCGGCGCCGTAGCGTGCCGATGAGATTCTTCGCGAACACCAGCCCGCGCGACTGGCGCTCGGCGAGCCCTTGCCCGATGAGCTGCTCGGCCCGCCGCTCCATGGCGTCGCGGACCTCGGCGCCGAAGCCGGCTTGGCCGAGCGCCACTGGATCGCGCGCGACTGCTTGGCGGTCGAGCCATGTCGCACCACTTGCCGTCACCTGCGCTTCGATCGACAGATCGGAGCGAATGGCGAGCGCCACCCGACGCCGGCCTTGTGCGTCATCGAATTTGCGGAGCTCGACGATCGACCCCGGTGCGCTGTCGCCGGCGGCGTCGAGATCGGGCAGCCTGATGTGGTGGGTGCGGCCATCGACGCCGTCGACCACGGCGTAAGCTGTCCCCTTCAGTTCGTCGTCGAGACCGCGATCGACGAGGCGTCCGATGACGGGGACATCGAGGCTTTCACCTGCCAGCACGTAGCTGGAGCTGCCGCGCTCGATGCCGCGCTCGGTCAGGCTGCGGTGGATGCGCTTGATGATATCGCCACGTTCGCCGAGCTCGCGCAAGGTCGTCTCGGCGGCGTCGTCCATGGACCATTGGCCGGACCCGAGTTGATGAGCCAGGCCAAGGCTCTCCAGTCGCCGCAGCCGGCCCACCTTCAATGCATGGAACTGATCGGACTGCTGCGCCGGATTGGGCGCAAGGTCGATGACACCGTGCCGGTCTGCATCCCGAACAAGCTGGCGGTCGAGCTGGGTCCAGCGCTCGGCATCGACTTGATGCTCGAGCGAGCGGCGGATGTCGAGATCGGAGCGGAGTCCAAGTTCCTGCGTGACCAGGTCCTGCGCGCGAGCCCGCATCCCCTCCTTGATGTAGTCGCGGGAGATGACGAGGTCCTGGCCATCCTCGGCGACGCCGCGCACGATGATGTGGACGTGTGGGTGCTGGGTGTTCCAGTGGTCGACGCCCACCCAGTCGAGCTTGGTGCCAAGGTCCACCTCCATCTGACCGACCAGCTCGCGGGCAAAGCCCTTGAGGTCGGCCATATCGGCCGCGTCTTCTGGCGACACGATGAAGCGGAAATGGTGGCGGTCATTCTGACAGCGCTCGGCGAATGTCTTGGGATCGGCATCCTCCGTATCCGGGCCGAACAGGAGGGCCTTCTCCCCGTCCTGAGTGACGCCCTCCCGCCGGAGATAGCCAAGATGCGCGGCGAGCGGCGCCGATCTCGCTCTATGCCGGACAACGCGCGTCTTGATCGTCACCAGGCGCGAGCGGCCGGTGAGCAGACGGTTTGCCCGCACGCTGGCAATCCGACCTCGGCCGAAGCGCGAATGCCGGGAGCCCACGAGATGGCCGGCGCGCGAGATGCCACCGCCGGCGCGCTGAGCCGCCGCAAGCGCCTGGGCGATGAAGGGCTTGGCGCGTTGGCTCCGTGAGGAGCGGATGCGGCCTGGCCGAGGCTGAAAGTCGTTCTCCTCAGCCATTGCCCACCCCGGCAATGTGTGAAAAGCAGAATCCCCGCAATGAGTTGCTGGTGAGGCGCACGTTGCGCGCCGAAGCCACACATTGCCGGATCAGTAAAAAAACGAAGCAACAACAACGAACCGACCGAGCCGCACATTGCGGCCTTTTATCTCGCCATCGTGCGGTTGCTACTTGCGGCGATTTGCGACAAGTTCGGATGATTGCGGTGGATCCTTCAATAGCGCCTGCCCGAACACGTTGGCTGGTGGCCGATTCATTACGAAAGAGCCGCCGCGACTTTGCAATCGACTTGCGAAGCCCCCACTGTTTGCGACCGTTTGCGATAGCGATCGTTACCCGAAGGGCCGAGACACCCGTAGGGTGGCTCGGTGAGGAGCGAAGCGACGAGTAGAGCGCGGGCCGAAGGCATCGCCCGTACACCATCAGCACGTTATTATCGCACTGCTCCGCGAACTCTTGCCCGCGTGAGCGAAGGTCCTTTAGTAGCAAACCCGAAAGTCTTAGCGTCAGCGCGAATTTACAATCGATGGCGTTGGCAAGCCACCGTCGCGTGGCGGATACGCAGATCTCCGCAACAAGAGTGCGTGCGGACGTACCGCGATCCGCGCATTGATGTTGAAGATGCCGTGCAGTCATTGCGATCGTCCCGTTGTCGAGAGCGCGACGAACAAGCCTTCCGATTGCGGCGCGATTGCAGAGAGATCGTGCACGGGAACTGCGGCGGGTCTGTCGAACCCCCGTCGATCGGGTGTTGCTGGCGTGACAGTGGGCGGCCGATCAGTGTGGCCGAAAAACAGTGGCGCCCGCGTCCAGGATGAACGGGAAGAGGCCGCGAGGAGAAGAGGTCCTGGTGCCCTCTCCGCATCGACAAAAGGGACGATGGCTGCGACATAGGCTGTCGTCTCGGCGGGGAGTGGACGATGCCTGTCGCGAAAATCCTCGTAGCGGCCGGGACCCGCATTATAGGCCGCGAGAAAGCCCGGCGAGCCGTAGCGGTCGTGCAGTTCGCGAAGGAATGCGGCGCCCGCGAGGATGTTGTCACGGGGATTGAAAGGATCGCGTCCGAGACCGTAGCGAACTCGCATGTCCGCCCAGGTCTTGGGCATGAGTTGCATCAGACCGAGCGCGCCTTTTGGTGAGACCGCGCGCCTGTCACCGTTGCTCTCGACTCGCATGACGGCGCGTATCCATGCCGCCGGAATGCCGAAGCGCTGCGCGGCTTGCGCTACATAAGTGACATAGTGGTCGCCTGCCGTTTGACTTCGCGTCGGCGCCTTCTCTGCCGACACCGCCGGCATTGGACCACCAATCACCAGCAGACCAGCGAGCAGGAGAATGGCGAAGCGCACCGTGTCTCCGCCATCGCGCGAACAAACCGCCGTGCTCACGTGCGTCAGAAGTAAGCGCGGCGGGCTGCCCTGCCCTTGATCTCTGGTCCGCGCGGTGGCCGACGGACGTTCGTGCGGGATCAACGGATGAGACGGCTTTCCCCCGAACAAAGAGGTGCACCGTTGACGCGCGCGGTTGCGGGCATGCGAGACAGGGCCCTGCATGCGATCAGTCCCGCTCGGCGCGCTGGGGCAGACGATTCCAGTTCAGGGTCCAGGCCGATTTGTCGTCGCCCGACTGGAAGAGATTGGCGCGGATCGGCCGCGGCAACGTTGGATCGTCGATGATGAGCGAAACGTAATCGCCGGCCTTCTCGCCCGTCCGCTTCCAGCCTGCTCCGATCTCCGGGCCGTCGGCATCGCCGAGGCGGATACGGTAGTCCGGCGCGTTCTCGGCATCCGAGGATTCGGCCGGGACGAGGGTGAGAATCCGCTCGAAGAACAGCGTTTCAACGCGTCCGGTGAAGCCGGACTTGTCGCGGGTGAACTGGCCGATTTGCACCATGGGAAAGCTCCTGGGTTGGCGGGTTGGGAAGCGAGTCAATGGGTGGCGGCGCGCCAGACGAAACGGCCGTCGCCGGCCTCGTCGGTCCAAAGCGGGACTGCGCGCGCGACGATCGAAGTGACGGGAAGCGCGCCGAAATAGCGACCGTCCAGGCTGTCCGGAACGGTTGGGTTCATGAGGAAGACCTCGCCCGGCTCGAGGGTGTGGCAACCGCTCCAACGGGGCAGCGGACGGCCGAGATGGTCGCGGTCGTGTGCGGCGCCGACATCGACATGATCGACGGAAACGGTGTCGCCTGACCGGCAAACAGTCTGCCCGGGCAGCGCCATCACGTGCTTCAGCAGCGGCACACCGTTCGGAAGAAAGCCGCCATCGGCGAGAAAGCTCGCGATCGGCTCTGGTAGCCGTACCGCGACCAGTTCCAAGTCGCGCAACCCTCCAAGCGGCTGTAGCGCGTAGAGCCCTATTGGCGTGCTCGCGGTGGCGTTCCAGATCAGCCGCGGCGCGGGATGAACGAGCGCCAGGGCGCCAGCAAGCAGCGCCGCAAGGTCGGTCAACATGACATAGCCGAAGCGGGTCATGGCGTGACGCTCCGGCGCTTGAGCCAGGCAACATGCTGATCGCGCGTGTAGGCGCGCGGCACGTGGTCGGCGGCAAGACGGTTGTGGAGATGTCGCCAGTATTCGGGCGCGGCGTCGGCTGGATCGATCGCGAGCGCTTCGATTGCGTCGACGGCCTGCAACACACGCTCGACCTTCGGCCAGCTATCGACGCGCAGCAGGATTTCGCCGCCGGGACGGACGAATGGCAGTGTCTGATAGCGCTGGCCGGACTCCACGGCGCGCACGATGTCCATGCGCGATACCACAGTGCCGTAGTCATTCGATGCCCAGCGAACGAAGCCGAAGATGCTGCCGGGTGTAAAGCTCGATATGCTGCGGCGGCGGTCGAGGATCTTCTCCTCGGCCCGGCGACCGAAGCGCAGCCAGTGCTCGATCCGCTTCTCGATCCAGGTCAGCTCGACATGGGTGAGCGCAACAGCACGTCGATGCGCAGTCGGCACAGCGCGTGGCGGCAAGGCCTCGTTGTCATTCATGACGGCTCTCCGGCGTCAGTGGGGAACTCTCGCGCCAGCAGCTCGCGCAACATGTCTGCGACGGTGACGCCGCGCTGGAACGCGGCGACCTTGATGCGGCCGCGCAGCGCCGGCGTGACGTCGATGGTCAGGCGCGCGATGAATGCGGCTGCGTCATTGACGCTGCGTGGCGGCGCATCGCTCGCCTTGATCCAGCTCTCGGCATCGCCGGGGCGCGAGGCGAAACCGCGTTTGGTGGGGCGCTCGCTCATGGCGCGAACCTCGCGACTTCAGCAGCAAGCGCAGCGATCTCGCGGGCTGCGGCGCTCTGCTCGACGAACTCGAAGACAAGCCGGCCGGACTGCGCGGCGTCAGCGAAGACGACGCGTTGGCCGATCGTGCTGGCAAGCACCGGCGGATCGTGATCGGCGAGCGTTTCAGCCGTCTCGCGGGCGATGATCGTGCGCGCGCCGCAGCGGTTGAGCACAAAGCGAGCGGCGAGCTGCGGCCGGTAGATGCGGGCCTCTCGCAGCAGAGCGAGCATCTCGGCCGAGGCCCAGCCGTCGAATGGCGACGGCTGCACCGGGATCAGGACCAGATCAGCCGCCAGCAGTGCCGAACGCATCAATCCGGAGACGCGCGGCGGCCCGTTAATGACGACATGATCGGCGGTGCGTGCGATCTCCGGCGCCTCGCGGTGGAGTGTATCGCGCGCGAGGCCAACGACCCCGAACAGCCGCGGGACGTTCTCTCGCGCGCGCTGTTGGGACCAGTCCAATGCCGAGCCCTGCGGATCAGCATCGATTAGCGTCACGCGCTTCCCGCGCAGCGCCCATTCACCGGCGAGGTGCAGGGCGAGCGTCGTCTTGCCGACACCGCCTTTCTGGTTGAGCACGGCGACGATCATCGCTTGCCTCCCGTCTTGCGACCTGGAAGCGGCAGAGATGGTAGGCTTGGGTGCTCGGTTGGCGGCTGAGCGCGGGTGTCGGTGTTATCCGCAGGACGCGCGGCCCCACTACAACAGTTAGATTCTAAGTTAGACTCTAAGTTAGGGCGAGCGATCGTCTTTCCTGGCCAAAGCGTTAGCTGTGGTTTGCACTCCCGGAATCCCGATACCGGCACGCCCGGAGTCCCGATAGTGTGAACGCCCGAAGTCCCGAGATGATTCACAGCGCCGTCCACAGGAGCTGTGAATGACTTCGATGGCAGGATGCGCAGTAGCTCTCGGCGTTCCGTGCGTTCGATGCTCAGGCGGTAGCCTGGCAGCGGTTGACGTGCCGCGATCCGGCGGAGATCAAAGGCGAAGTCTGCAGGCTTGGCGAGACTGCCGGACTTCTCATGGAGGTGTGCGACCTCGAACAGCCAACCCTTTGGCTGGCGGCCGGCATGCTTGCGCGCGACACGGTAGAGCCAGCGCTCGATCCCGCCGGTCAGGCTGAAATAGGCCGGATCAATCGTGAGAACGAGCGAGCGATCGATGACGCCGCGATAGAACCAGTCAGGAAGGACGAATTCCATGCCTTCCACGCGGCCGTCGCGCCGCGCGCATTCCTCCCATTCGTTGATCCAGGAGAACTGGTGGCGTCGCCAATGCTCACCCTGCCGGATGCTGGTGCGGATTACGGTCGCCTGCAGGCGGGCCAATGCTCCCTTTAGGAGCTTGTAGTCCCGGGCCCCGGTCTGTCGGCCGACTGCGGTCAAAAGCTGATAGGGTGTGAAGCGCAGGAAGCGCGAGGTCTTCAGACCGAGGTTCTCGGCCTCGACAATCTGGCTGGCTGCCCAAATCAGCACGTCGGCGTCCCAAATGGTCGCCATGCCGTGCTCGGGAACCGCATAAACCTCGACGCGGATCTCGCCGGCCTCATAAAGGATCGGCGTCGTCCGCTTGGCCTTGGCGAGCGAAAAGAACGGCCGCTCCATCAGGTCGCGCTGATCGCGCGGGCTGGCATCGCCCGTGGCGACAACGAACGGATCGAGCTTGCTACGCTCGCTGGGCGTGATGAGACGGCGCGACGACATGGGCGAGCGTTGCCTTAGCGATGCGCGTGGCCGGCGGCCCGGGCCTCGACGTAGCGAGGATCCGATGTCGAGCTGCAGGCGGCCTGATCGGCCCACGCCTCGAGATCGCCGATGGCGTAAACGACACGCCCACCGAGCTTGCGGAAGGTCGGGCCATTGCCATGGCAGCGATATTTTTCGAGCGTCCGCGGGGAGATACCGAGGAGGCGCGCGGCCTCGGGGGTGCGCACGTAGCGGGTGGCGAGTTGCGCGGGCCTATCGAGCATGGGAGATCTCCGTCTTGCCTCGAAGCGCCGCGGCCAAGTCGCGGCTTGTCCGGGCCAGAGTGGCGGAGAGTTCAGGCGTTGGGGGTGGACGAAAAACTACGTAGGTTTGTGTCCCCCCATCGTCGCAACCAGGCGAAGCCGAGCGCTACGCGGGGGCGCGGGTTAACTCATCAGGGCGGCGGATGGCTTGGAGGGATCAGGGAGTCGATCAGAGGCCGCGTAGAAGCTTCAGATAGCCGCGCTCGACCAAAGCGATTGAATCATGAATGAGCCGGTTCGCCTTGCGGCGGGCATGCGAATCCTTCCACTCGACCGAACGACGCTGCGCATGGTCGGAGGCCAACACCTTCGCTGCCACTTCTCGCGGGCCGCCGCCGAGGTCATGGACGTCGAAGGCGTGAAGGAGCTGAATCAGTCGCCGCTTCTGGAACGACGTCAGCCGCAGCGCCGCCGGTAGAAGACCGATGCGCTGGCCACTAATGCGACGCACGAAGTGTAGCGCCATGTCGGCCCGCAGTTCGCCCATGCTGTCGAGCGGCACAAGCACGGCGGGGCGGCGCGCGGCCTGCTCGTCGCGCAAACGGACATGGAGCTCACCTGAGCCGTCGGCGACAACCAACTCGCGACCGTCAGCGTCTGTCCGTTCGATGAGCGGCAGTCCGAAAGCATTGCGATCGATCGAATGAACGGTCTGGAAGTCCGGCGGCGCGGACTCCAGGATCAGAGTTCCAGGTGATGCCTCGGGCAGCCAAATGGCTGGTTCGGGCCCAACCGGAGAGGCGGGATCATGGGCGACACCGCAACCTCCATCGACGTGCGAAACTAGTTCGGATGGTTTCGGGATCAGCGCCGGGGCGCGCGATCTCGCGCTCAGTGCGGGCGAAGTCGCGGCGGTAGTCGGCATTGCGGCGCAGGAACTCAAGGGCGAAGCCCGGACGCTCAAGGCGATTCAGGCGTTCGACGGTCTCCGGCGAGCGCCAGTACTGGGTCGGCATGGTCTGTCTTCTCGTCTTTTTGTTCTGTGCCCCGCACCACGTTCCATAAAGACGCTACAAGAGACTAGACCCGGAGGTTGCATCACGCGACATCGCAATTTGCGTGATTGGGCGCAAACTCACTGCATCCGCGGTTCCAAAAGGTCCTGATATCCGGCTTCCACCATCCATCGCGCGCGAGTGAGATGGCTGTCGTGGACGATTTTGGCACGATCCGGTTCGCGCGCAGGGTCGAGGCCGAAGATCACGCTGACCACCTCACGCCAGTCAGCGCCCTCCTCTTCGGCCATCAACAACCGAACGTAGATTGTAAGATGTTTCTCGTCGTAGGCGTTGACGCGCTCCGTTATTGGCGGCCTGTCCTGGAATGGCGCTTCGTTCATTGCAATTGCCCCTCGGCATCGATGCAGCGATTAGAATTCATCTAAGGTACGGAACTTTGCAAGCTGGGAAATCGTCGCACGCGATTTGTGCCGTGATGCGCAGATCGCATCGCGGCGCTCCCCGGAAGCGGCACACCAGGCCCCAGCCAGACGATATGAGTAGCACGGCTCCGTACGAATCGGAACGATCGTTCCTGGAACGATCGTTCCGATGTGAGTTCCCTTGTCGCCATGGATCTCAAGGAGGTCATGGCGATCAATTTGCGTCGGATACGCCATAAGAAGGAGATGACGCAGGAAGAGTTGGCCGATGGCGCTGGACTAAGTGTCCGTTACGTCGGCGCAATTGAACGCGCCGATGTGTCGGCCAGCGTAACCGTGCTCGGCCGAATTGCCGAGGCGCTAGGGGTCGAGGCAACCGATCTGATCAAACGAACGGCGGTTCATCCTCATCGGTCTCGATGACGCGACGAATTCGTGCTCCATTGCACCTTTGGCACATTATGAATCAACTCGGCATTGCGTCACGCATAAGTTGATAGGCGACTTTACGTAAATCTGGTTTGTCTCCAGAGACGCATACCTTTCAGGGACGGAAGGGCATACTGAGTGAGATGGAGTGGGCTTTATGACCCTGTACGAGCACTTGCCATCCGACATCCGCGAAGTCGTGGACGCTTACGTCGCGGACCTCAGGCCCCAACCTTGGCGAATTCGCTTCCTGTTGTTGATTGATCTCCTTCAAGAGAAGTTGGAGACCGGGGCCGCCGCCGAGCAGTGGCGCCTGCTTCAACAATGGACTGGCATAGTGACGGCGATCTTGGAACATTTGCCGCCTGACAGCTCCGTTGTCGAATGCTTGGGGTTGATGAGCATCAGCTTCAACGACGAATGGCGCGCTCAGGCACTCGGCCAGATCGAACGGGATCCCACGGCGCTGGATCGTTTGGTCGCAATTTGCCCCGACTGGGAAGACATCGTCGAGACCGTGTGGGAAGCCAATCAAAGACGGCCGATCAAGGCGGGACAGGTCCGCGGTCGCTGATGGAGACCGGTCCGCAGTCCGCGCCGGCTCGCGAAGCTCTGTACGGCCGGCTCTTGAGCAAGGCTATGCCTCGCCCGGGGCCAGCCGGGCGAGGCATTGTGGCTCGGATCAGTCCCGGTTGCGGCGGCTGGGGCGGGACCAGATCAGGCTGAAGCCCTCACCGTCTTCGTCGTCGAAGAGGTTGGCGAAGATCGGAGCGGTGAAGCTCGGATCGTCGAGCTTGAGGCCGAGATAGTCGCGGCCCTCGTTGGAGCGCTTGGACCAGGCGGCTCCAACCTGCACACGGCCGATGTAGACCCGGTGGCTGGGGGCGTTGTCGCCCGAGCGGTTGGTTTCGGGGACGATCCGGACGTTCCTCGCCTGGAGCGAGAGAGTGACGATTTCGCCGTTGAATTCGTTGTTGCCGGTCTTCTTGAAGGTGCCGATGGTCGCCATGGTAGTTCTCCTTGATCTCTGTTCTCCGAGCCCGCACCTTGCGGCCTCGATGGTGATCGACAGGCCGGAGGCGATCGACGGCGCACCCCGAAGGGGCTGGACAGCAAAGGAGGAACTTTCTTGTTTCGCGAGGAATGACGGCGCAGCCGGCAGGGGAAGAAAGTTGTGACGCCGCTGTTGCGCCATAGGCGGTCGAGGCTTCAGCCGTCCTTCGGCCAGATCCATCCATCGAAGAGGCCGTTTGGTGCGCTCGATCCGAACAGAGCTGGCATCAAGGAGAACGTGGCGATTTGCGAGCCCACCGAGAGAGCTGGCCCAGTGAATCCAATGCTGCTTCGCTCTCTGTAGTGGAGACGGACGGATCTCCGCTTCCGCGATCGCGCGTCGGCAGCACACGCCCCGTTCACGAGAGCCGCCGGCCGTGTGATCCGTCGCCGTTTGGTCGATGCCGCACAACGACTGCCACGAAACTGCCACTCTGCGATGATCGGTCGAGCCTCGACGCTCAGGCTTTGCTGAGTGTAGCTCAAAGACAAGAATCGCGAGCACGCTGGATGCCTGATCCGGTCAGTTACAATGTAATCGCTGTCAGCTCTCGCCAGGCCTTCCGGTCCCGCAGCGATTACGACTAGCCGCGCAGCCCGAAAGCAGGATCTCGTGCAGGACGATGCCCGTTAAGAGATCGGGGGAGAGAGAGAATCGGATGAGCGACAATAGCAACCTCGAAAACAGAACCATCGAAGCGATACGGCATTATCGCGAGGCCCTCGCCGTGGTGGACCGCCTGGAGCGAAAAGAACGTTCCGCGCATCGAGCGCTGACCAGGATACTGCCTGAATTGGGGCTCGCCTTACGCAGCGAAGACCCGCGGTCTCTCAAGGATAGCATTGAGATTGGCTTGGCAGCTGTCTCGCGGCAGGACCAAGCGTGGGCCAACCTAACCGAGGCGGCTGCACGATTGGAGTCAGCGCGCCTGACTTTGGCCGCCCTTGAGCGCCAACTGGGATATATCCCACGTGTCTTGAAAGCGTGAGATTCGGACTAGCTCAAAGAATGCCGGGACGTCGAGCTGCGCCTTATCCTAGGCGGAGATTTTCTGCGGCTTGTTTGCCGCTGCGGTTCGTCACCACCTCGTAGCTGACCTTCGCGCCTTCAACGAGCGAGGTATAGCCGGCCTTCTCTACCGCAGAGATGTGCACGAAAACATCTTTGCCACCATCATCCGGCGCAATGAATCCATAGCCTTTCGTCGGGTTGAACCACTTAACAGTCCCTAACGCCACGTCATTTGCTCCAAAAAGAAAAACCACCTTCTCATCTAAATCAATCAACGACCCGGCGGCAAGTCTCTGCGCGACGTGGCGAGGGATCCGTTATCTCGCTCGGTAGTAGGTCTTGGACAGAAGGCCCCACGTGATGGTCGTGCGAAGTACAAGCACCTTGAAAGGTCGACATTCAAGAACGACGACGCGAAGGTCACATTTTCTTCGAAAACCGCGTGCTAACTGTCGCCTGGTTGTCGCGGCCGGATGTACGCCGTGGCATCACGGGAGCCCCGGCCTTCATGCCGGGGTTTTTCGTTTTCGGCGCGAGAAGTCCGCCCGATTCAAGATGTCTTTTGTGCAGCTTGATTTGAGTAGGATCATGACGCGTCGCAGCCCACCGCGACAATTCTGGTTGGATCAGGAAGAACCGTCCGGGCAGAGCGAAAAGCCGAACAGCAGGCAAACATGGCGCAGAATATCTACGACAATCCCGATTTCTTCGCTGGCTACAGCCAGTTGCCCCGGCAGGTGCAAGGGCTGGACGGCGCTCCTGAATGGCCCGCGATCCGGACCATGCTGCCCGATTTGGGTGGGAAACGTGTCGTCGATCTGGGATGTGGCTTCGGCTGGGCCTCGCGCTGGATGCGCGAGCAGGGCGCGGCCTCGGTTCTGGGTCTGGATCTGTCGCAGAACATGATCGAGCGTGCCAGGGCGGACACAGCGGACACCGCCATCGAGTATCGCATCGCCGATCTCGACACACTGGACCTCCCTGAGGCGGCTTTCGACCTCGCCTACAGCGCACTGACCTTTCACTATGTTCAGGATTTTGGCCGCCTCGTGCAGGTGATCCGCAAGGCACTGGTTCCTGACGGGCATTTCGTCTTTACGATTGAGCATCCGATCTTCATGGCCGCGGCACATCCGCACTGGATTTCCGATGAGGAGGAAAACCTGGCCAGTCAATCGATATTCCGTCGAGGGTGAACGTCGGACGGACTGGTTCGCCAAGGGCGTTCAGAAATACCACAGGACGCTTGGCACTACCCTGAACACGCTGATCGGCGCGGGTTTTCAAATTCGGCGGGTCGAGGAGTTTGCCCCAACACGCGAGCAGATCCAGCAGATGCCGCAATTGGCCGAAGAACTCGAACGCCCCATGATGCTGATTGTATCTGCGTCCACATCGATCGCCGGTAAAGCTTCGAAGCTGTCGTGATATCCGGCCTGCTTAGGTCCTGCCGGGTGGCCCAGTACTGACGTTAGCCCCGCGCCAAGCGCTGTCTTGCTAGTCCGTCTGCGGCCATTCCGGTGAAGCGAACCAGGGCGGTAATGCTGACCGCAACGGACCCGACGACCGCGAAAACCGTCTGCCAGGCGGGTGAAGACATCGTCATCTGGGCAATTCCATGCGTCGCGCCGTAACCGGCGACGGTAGCGGGCGCGACGTAGAGGAGGATGATCAAGAGTCTAAGCCAGGTCCATGGCACGAAGGCGAGCGCGAGTTGGCCAATGCCAATGGTCACACCGCCCGCCATGAGCCCTGCTGCTGCGCCACCGAGCACTCCGGCGCCGGTGTGGAAGGCCCAGGTGCCGATCGTCAGGCCAACGAAGAAAGGCAGTGCGAAAACAGCGAGCGTGAACAGCAACCAGCAGAAGAAGCCGATGCCAACGAGGACAAGCAGTGGTCCAAAGATGATCATGGTGGTGGTCTCCGTGAGATAAAGGTCTGACGGTCGCGCCTTCCACCACCACCACGGCGCAATCGACAGCATAGCCAAAAACGGCGGAGACGGGGAGCGGAAATCCGAAAGGACCTCCGCTCACCGGCCAGCGATCTGCAGCGCGCCTTCGTCATTGGAAGGGATCGAATTCGTAAATCACGGCGGCCGGATCGCCGTCGTATTCGGCGGTCGGCATGACGCCGTATCCACCCATACCGGTGCGGAAGATAACGACGCAGACCATGAGGGTGGTGGCGAGGTTCCATGCGTTGGCGAAGGCAAGGCTTTGAGACATCGGTCCGGCTCCTGTTCTGAGGCGGGGACCATCCCCGCGCGACAGGCGCCCGATGAATCCGGCAGTAGGCCGCGATCACCGCGCAGGCGAAGACGAAGCGGCGGCACGCTTCAGCGTAAGCCGACCCCTTGCGGGTTGATGGCGTCAGGCCTGCGCCCGGATCAAGGATCAGCGCCGAGGCAGCGGGGCGGTGTCCGCCAGATAGGGGCCTGGTTGTCAGGGCTGCGTGGCTCTCAGCTGGAACATCGTTGCCGTCACCGTGCGGGAGGTGATCGGCTAGAATGGATTGTGAGTCGATGTGCGGTTGGGGAGGCCGACCTGGCGGAGTTCAAAGGGCGCGCCAACCGCTCGCTGGATCACACCACCATGCTGGAGATTGGCCTGTAGGAGCGATGGATGGGAAGTTACTGCGGAATCTATTTCGATAGGACCGAGATCTGTGGCGCAAAGTCCGTCGTTCCCGATCAATTTTGCGCGCTATTCCAGGAAAGCGACCGAGCCGTCAGGCCGTCGGTTGATGAAGAGGAAAGTTCTGACGTGGTCTACGAGGCGCCCCGAGCGGTCGTCTTGTCCCGCCTGGATCTCTTGGGCTGCACAGCCGCTACGGCGCGTGAACGGCTGGAGGCTTGGCTCGCAACAACGCGCGAGACGTGGGAGGAATACTGCGCCGATGGCGGTTGGGCAGAGGAAACGGCCGCCGCACTGCGCTCATTCTCTGTCGAGGATTGGTATCGGCGGGCGCCCGATGTGCTCGCGACCATGTACACGCGCGAGGAGGCGACGGACGAGATCGATCGCCGGATGCGTGATCGCGACGGCGAGGGCTGGCTTTGGTTCGATGGCTATGGATCCCTGATGAGCCTCCGGGCTTTGTTGGATGCCTGCGTTGACGTGCGGTACGTCTCTCTCGACATCACGGCGCTGATCGGCGGTGGTTGGATCGAGTCGGATGCCAGCATTTGCGACGACAAGAGGGCTTCTGCTCCCCTTGCCCCCCGTCCGCTGGCAACGACGGTCATTCTTGCCGAGGGTAGTACGGACATCCGGATATTACAGCGCTCGCTCACGGCGCTGTTTCCAGAGCGGAAAGATTACTTCTCGTTCTTCAACCATGCTGAGCTGAGCGTGGACGGCGGCGCCGCGTATCTTGTGAAATTTCTGAAGGCATTTGCGGCAGCGCGGGCACCGTTGCGCCTCGTCGCCGTGTTCGACAATGACACGACTGGACGTCAGGCGTATCGGCAGGCCAGCGCCTTGGGGCTGCCGGACAATATGATCGTGGTCGTGCTCCCGGACACGGAGCTTGCGTGTCAGTATCCGACTTTCGGCCCTCAAGGGGAGCATGTCGTCGACATCAACGGCAAAGCCGCAAGCATCGAGCTTTACCTCGGCCAAGCGGCTTTGACGAAGGAGGGCGCGCTGCGGCGGGTGCGCTGGAGCGGCTACAATGCCGCCGCCGATGCCTATCAAGGCGAGATCGAGGGGAAGGAAGAGGTAGAGGCTGCGTTCCTCCGCGCCTTGGCGAATTGTTCAAACCCGGCCGAGGCACGGATGGAGTTTCCGGAGTTGGCTGAAGTGTGGACCACGATCTTTCGTGCCGTAGAAAAGGCGGCGGAGGAAGCGGAGCGAAAGTTGCACGATCGCGCCGCTCAAATCGGGTAGTCGAAATTTGCGGCGCTCACGCGCCGCCGAACCTCCAGACCGGAATCCCGAGCTTCTTAGCCTTGTCGGCGAGGTTGTCCTGGATGCCGGTGCCGGGGAAGTGCATCACGCCGATGGGTAGCGTCTCCAGCATCACATCGTTGCGTTTGAACGGAGCGGCCTTGGCATGCTTCGTCCAGTCGGGCTTGAAGGCGATCTGCGGGACCTTGCGGTTGTCGGCCCACTTGGCGGCGATCAACTCGGCGCCCTTGGGCGATCCGCCGTGCAGCAGCACCATGTCCGCATGCTTGGCGTGCACCTGGTCGAGCTTTGCCCAGACCAACCGGTGATCGTTGAAGTCGAGTCCGCCTGTGAGCGCCACCTTCGGTCCCGCCGGCAGGAGCACCTGGTTGTCGGCGCGCTTCTTCGCGTCGAGGAAGTCGCGGCTGTCGATCATCGCTGAGCTGAGATTGCGGTGGTTGACCTTCGACCCGTTGCGCGGCCGCCAGATTGATTGGGTGTGGCGTTCGAACTCGTCGGCTGCCTGGTCGCGCATCAGCTCGAAGGCATTGCGTCGCTCGATCAGCGTCTGCCCTTCCGCCGTCAGTCGCTCCAGCTCGACAGATTTGATCTCGCTGCCGTCCTGCTCCCGCTGCGAGCGCCGCTGGGCCAGCTCGTTGTCGTCGAGCTCGCGCTCGATCCTGTCGATGGCACGATGGAAGACGTTCACTGTCGACCAGAGCAGGTCTTCGAGGTCGGGCTCAAGACGGGTATCGGACAGCGCCACTACCAGGGCATCGAAGATGTCGGCGATGCTGGCGGCTAGGACTCGCGCTTCGGGGAGCTGCCGGGGATCGGGCTCATCGTGGAAGGGACGGTAGCCGTAGAGCTGGAGTTCCTGGAGGACCTGATCGGTCGGGGACGAGCTGTCGTGCGGCTCGAAATCGTCGTTGTGGTCGGTGGTCATTGCGGCTTTGCCTCGTCGGATCGACCGCGCCCATCGCGGCCTTCATGGCGACGAAAGCGGCAGGCGGAACGGACTTGCACCCGCAGCGCAGCGGAGGGCCGGAGCGTTAGCGGAGGACCGAAGGGGGCCGACTATTTTGCCTCGCGATGTAAAGGCGGCTCCGCCGCCGACGGAAAATAGTCGGCCCACGAGGTTGCCGGTCCGGGCCGCTTGCCGCCCGATCGCCCTCTCAGAAGGCCGAGGGTACGGTCCTCACCGGCGCTGAGAGGAAAGCACGATCACCAGGCTCGCGGTAACGAAGCGACGTCGCCCGTCATCCCCGTTCCGGTTATGCCGCCAGCTCCATAAAGCGCGCGACGTCCTGCGCCGCGATCTGCACGCGGATCGCGGCCCGAAGGGCATCAAATCCGAGCAGGCGAAGATCCTCGTTAAAGTCGCCAAGCCGTGGCGAGATCACGATCGCCTCGATCCCGGCCTCCTGCGCCCGATCGATCAAGGTCGCCATCGCGCCGTCACCGGCAGGATCGTCGTCGCGGGCGATGTAGAGCCGGCGGAGCGTGTCCGGGAGAAGGATGGCAGAGAGATGCGCCGCCGAGAGGGCTGCGACCATCGGCATCATCGGCAGGGCGCAGCGGAGCGACAGCATCGTCTCGATGCCCTCGCCGGCCGCCATGACTTCGCCAGCTACGCCGAATCGAACGGCGTGACCAAGCAGGTCACCCATCGCCCGTTTCGGCGTATCGATCAGCGCCTTGCCAAGCGTCGTCTCGCTGAAGCCTTCGGGGTCAAGCCAGGTGCGATGCGCGCCGGTCAGGTGGCCGGAGAGATCGGTGACGGCTGCGATCATCGCCGGCCAGGTCTCGGTCGGGCTGTGCTCGTCGGGCCGGTAGTAGCACCGTGGGTGAAAGCGCAGACTTCCGGTTTCGCGCAAAGCCGTAATGCCGCGATTGCGGAGATACGCTTCTACGAGTGTGCCCACGATCGACCGCGACATGCCGAAGAGCCGCCGCGCCGCCTCCGGCGATCCGAGGGGCACGGGCGATGTTCTCGACCGGAGGCGATTTGGCTCATGCTCCAATTCTGGACGCGGCAGACTCAGAAAGCGACGTGCCTCATTGGCGACATCTCGAAAGTTAGCGAATCCGCAGCTCTCGCGGATCACGTCGAGGAGATCGCCATGTTCGGCCGAGGCGGCATCTCGCCAATGCCCGACGGCGCCAGGGCCGGATTCCGGTCCGCTGAGGCGGACGAACATCGAGCGGCCGGGCGCATTGCGGACGTCGCCCACTGTCCAGTAGCGGCCCTGGCGCCGCCCGTTGGACAGGTAATGGCGGCACACCGCCTCGGCGTCGCGCGCGAGACGGCGGGCCAGTTCGGAGGCGTTGTCGCGGGCCATCAGGCGGCCTCCCGCTCACTGATGCGCGCGAGCGGATAGTGGTTGAGCACCTTTGCCAATACCCCGGCGCCGGTCGCATCTGATGGCACGAACATGCGCAGCGTCCACGAGATGATCTCGCTGAAGAGGCCGTAGGCGCGGAGCCGGTCACGCATCGCATCGGTGAAGCCGGACAGCTCGATGCGTTGGGCGCCCATCACGCGGACACGACGGAGCTGCAGGTCCTCGGCGAGGTCGAGCACGGCGCGCCCCTCCATCAGCACCGAGAAAGCTTCGTGTGGGGTCAAGCTGCAGGTCACGGTCGCGCAAGCGTTCGCCGCCCAGGCTGGCGAGACCCTGCGACCGATGACGCGCTCGCCCTCGTCGGTCTGGAGCCGATAGACCCGGGTCGACTCGTTTGGAAGTCGCTTCCAGATCGGCAACAGCAAGCCTGCAACGATGTGGAGGGTGCTCTCGGCGAACTCGGGGACGTCGACGACTTCGCCGTTCCATGCTGCGGCGAACGTCTCGCGATCCGCCGGCTGCCAGTGGCTCTCGTCCATCATCTTCATCGAAGCATGATGGTGCTCCATGGGGCGGATCAGCCGCACGCGGCGTTCGATCTCGCCGTCATCGAGCATGAGGCTCGGTGCCGGAATCTGCACCGCCGCACGCCCCGAGCGCTCGTTGACCATCAGCACCGCTAGAGGATCGGCAAGATAATCGAGCGCTTGATCCGGCGTCACGGGGCGATTGCGCCGGCGCTCGGTGATCGTGAGCAGCCGGGTTTCCGCGCCGGTGGTAGGGTGCGTGTAGATCGGGCGCCGATCGGTGACGATGAAGCTCTCAGCCTGCAGGGTCTCCAGGCCGACATCGTAGACACCGCTGGCGATGGCGCCCTCAACCTTGGCGTTCAGCAACTGCTCGAAGGCTGTGAACAGCACACCTTGCAGGTCAATGGTGAGCGCGAGCAAGCGGTTCAGGAACGTCGTGATTGGCGGCAGTTCGTCCTTGATGCCATTCGCGTCCATGAGCTTCAGGCCCGTGGCGTCCTCGAAGATCTGGAGCGAGCAGCCTTCGACCTTGCCGCGCACGAGCAGCAGATAGAGCTGGCGCAGCTCATCGCGAGCGTAGTGGCTCTCAAGATTGTCCTCGGGCCGGAACAGGCCCTGGCCGCCAGTCTGGCGTTGGCCGCGGGTGATGGCACCCAGCGTGTCGAGCCGGCGCGCGATGGTCGAGAGAAAGCGCTTCTCCGCCTTCACGTCGGTCGCAATGGGACGGAACAGAGGCGGCTGCGCCTGGTTGGTGCGGTTCGTTCGACCGAGACCCTGGATCGCGGCATCGGCCTTCCAACCCGGCTCGAGCAAATAATGGACGCGAAGCCGGCGATTTCGCGCCGAGAGTTCGGCGTGGTAGCTGCGGCCAGTGCCGCCAGCCTCCGAGAAGACAAGCACGCGCTTCAGGTCGTCCATGAAGGCGGCGGTCTCTGCGAGGTTGGCCGAGGCGGCACGGTTCTCGACGGCAAGGCGTTCACCCCTGCGCACCACGCGCCGCGAACGTCCCGTTACTTCCGCCACGAGGTCCGTGCCGAACCGCTGCACGATCTGGTCGAGCGCGCCGGGAACGGGCGGAAGCGAAGCGAGCCGCTCGATCAGCTCATTGCGGCGGGCGACCGCCTCGCGGCTCTCAACCGGCTGACCGTCGCGGAAGACCGGCCTCGACGAGAGATTGCCTTCGGCATCGGTGAAGGGCTCATAGAGCTGCACCGGGAAGGAATGGGCGAGGTAATCGAGCACGTATTCGCGCGGCGTGATGTCCACGCGCACGTCGTTCCATTCCTCAGGTGGAATCTCGGCGAGCCGGCGCTCCATCAGCGCCTCGCCGGTCGATACGATCTGGATCACCGAAGCATGGCCCTCGGCCAGATCCCGCTCGATGGAGCGGACCAGGGTCGGCGTCTTCATGCTGGTGAGCAGATGACCGAAGAATCGCTGCTTGGCCGATTCGAAGGCCGAGCGCGCGGCCGACTTCGCCTGGCGGTTGAGCGTGCCGGTCTCGCCGGTAATGTTGGCGGCCTGCATTGCCGCGTCGAGGTGATTGTGGATGACGCTGAAAGCACCGGCGTAGGCGGCGTAGATGCGCCGCTGCTCATTGGTGAGCTGGTGCTCGACGAGCTCGTACTCGACGCCGTCGTAGGAAAGCGAGCGGGCGGTGTAGAGACCGAGCGAACGAAGATCGCGAGAGAGCACCTCCATCGCCGCGACCCCGCCCTCCTCGATCGCCTCCACGAATTCTGCGCGGGTTGCGAACGGGAAGTCCTCGCCGCCCCAGAGCCCGAGGCGCTGGGCGTAGGCGAGATTGTGGACCGTGGTGGCGCCGGTCGCCGAGAGATAGACGACGCGGGCATTGGGCAGCGCATGCTGCAGGCGCAAACCGGCACGGCCTTGCTGCGAAGGCGCAACATCGCCGCGCTCGCCCTTGCCGCCACCGGCATTCTGCATGGCATGGCTCTCGTCGAAAATGATAACGCCGTCGAAGTCGGAGCCCAACCATTGAACAATCTGCCGGACGCGCGAAAGCTTTTCGCCGCGGTCGTCGGACCGCAGCGTAGCGTAGGTTAAAAATAGGACGCCTTCGGTCAACCGGATCTCACGCCCCTGAGGGAAGCGCGAGATCGGCGTGACCAGCAGACGCTCCATGCCGAGCGCCGACCAGTCGCGCTGCGCGTCCTCGAGCAGTTTGTCGGACTTCGAGATCCAGACCGCCTTGCGCCGGCCCTGCAGCCAGTTGTCGAGAATGATGCCGGCGGACTGGCGGCCCTTGCCGGCGCCGGTCCCGTCGCCGAGCATGAAGCCTCGACGGAAACGGACGGCCTTCGGTGCATCGTCGCGGGCGGCCGTGACGAGGTCGAACGTCTCGTCAACCGTCCAGGAGCCGGCGAGATAGTTACCATGCGCCTCACCGGCATAGATGACCGTCTCAAGCTGGGCGTCTGAGAGGACGCCGCCACTGACGAGGTTGGCCGGCAGCCTGGGCCTGTAGCTCGGCTTCGGCGGCGCGACCGAGGCCATCGCGGCCGACTGCACCAGCCTGGTCGGGTGCGCCTGCGCGCCGGGGATCCGGATCGATTGCAGCCGGTATTCCTCGTAGATGGCGTCGCTGAGGCGCGCGCCCTCGGGCGGCGTCCAATCGGTCGTCTCATAGACGAGGTCAATCGCTTCAGGGTCGGTGACCGAGGCATTGACCGACTGTGTGGCGGCCCGCGCGAGATAGCCGCGCACGGTGCGAGGCGCCGGCGAGGCTGACATGGGAAGCGCGCCGGTTGATGCGACGCTCAGGCGAGGTGGAACGTGTTCGCCGATCCACCGGAGCAGCGTCGCGACGTCGGGCGCCATTCCCGGCGACGCCAGGAACGCGTTCCGGTCTTCGGCAGGCACCTTGTCGATGACGGTGAGGCGCGTCTCGATCGTGGTGCCGTGCTTGGCATAGACCGCGCCGGCGATCGCCGCGGTGAACACCACGCGGCCGCGTTCCTGCAATCGGGCGAAGGCGTCACGCCAGGCTAAGGCTTCAGGTGAGACGTTTGCGCCGGTGATCGTGACCAGCCGGCCGCCATCGGCGAGACGCGCCAGGGCCGAGGCGATGTGACGGTACGCGGTGTCGGCCATCCGGCCCGAAACGTTCGCCATCGCCGAGAACGGCGGGTTCATCAGTACGACACTCGGGACCACCGTGGGATCGAGGTGGTCGTCGATTTGGGCCGCGTCGAAGCGCGCGACGGAAACGGTCGGAAAGAGAGAAGAAAGTAACACGGTCCGGGTCTCGGCCAGTTCGTTCAGCACAAGCCCGCTGCCGGCAATCTCGGCGAGGATGGCGAGCAGCCCGGTGCCTGCGGACGGCTCGAGCACGCGATCCGCCGCAGTAATGGCGGCCGCGGTCAGCGCAGCCAGGCCGAGCGGGATCGGCGTCGAGAATTGCTGGAAAGCCTCGCTCTCGGCAGAGCGGCGCGTATGGGTCGGCAGAAGCCTGGCGATCTTGTCCAAGACGGACAGTCGTGAAGCCGCAGAATCGGCCTTGCGGAAAAGCGTCTTTCCGTATTTGCGTAGCAACAGGACGGTGGCGACCTCGCAAGCGTCATAGGCCATCTTCCAATCCCAGGCGCCCGTCGCATCCGATGCGCTGAAGGCCACTTCCATGGCGGCGCGGAGGATTGCAGCGTCGATACGTCGACCATGCTCAAGATGAGGGAGAAGCTCCCCCGCAGCAGCGATGACGGCGCTGGCGCCCTCGGCGGCGCGCGCAGGCGAGGTCGGGGCGGCCTCGTCGGCCGCGGTCGAGAAAAGTTGGTTCATGAGGGGAGCCTTAAGGAGAGCGGGAAGAAGCGAGCCGGCCGGTGCTCTCTCGGACCGGACCGGCTCAAACCCCTCCCGGCCCGGCTCTCACTCTCTGCCCGATGCCTTGAAACGTTGCGGGCTGGACATTATCTTCGCTGCGTCAGGGTCGCTGCGCGTTGCGCAGCAAGAACCGCTTAGGGCGCTAGCACTACTTTGGCAGATTTGTCGGTTTAGTGAGCCCGTCAGGATTCCCGAATCGATTTTTCGATGATTCATAGGGGGTCGGCTTTTGGAGGGCCGACCATGGGGAACGCGGCGTCGGATTGGGAACACCAGCTCGAGCGTTGGCTGAAGCCATTCCTGGATCGCTTGGGTCACAAGGCCCGGCGGCGGATGTGTCCGCGTTACATTGCGGGGCTGATCGGCCCTGGTGAGCGCAAGAGCATTCAACCGATGGCGGAGCGCTTTGCAGCGGGCGACTACGATCAGCTGCACCATTTCATCGCCGATGGCGTCTGGGATGCGACGCCGCTGGAGACAGAGCTGCTCAAGGAGGCCGACCGGCTCGTTGGCGGCGATGATGCGGTGCTGGTTATCGACGACACCGCGGTGCCGAAGAAGGGCGAACACTCGGTCGGTGTCGCGGCTCAATATGCCTCGGCGCTTGGCAAAACGGCAAATTGCCAAACATTGGTGTCGCTGACGCTCGCGCGCGGTGAAGTGCCGGTGATGATCGCATTGCGTCTCTTCCTACCCGAGAGCTGGACCAGCGATGCCGCACGGTTGAAGCGCGCCGGCGTACCGGTCGACTACCGAACGCCACGATCCAAGCCAGAGATCGCGTTGGCGGAGATTGATCTCGCGATGGCAGCCGGCGTGCGCTTCGGTTGTGTGCTGGCGGATGCAGGCTACGGCCTCAGTGCGCCGTTTCGACAAGGGCTCACAGCACGCGGATTGGCCTGGGCCGTTGGCATCCCGCGTCACCTCAAGGTCTACCCGGTCGGCGTCAAACTGATCTGGCCGGTTGCGATGCGCGGGCGTCCCCGCAAGCGGTCCATTCCGGACATCCTGTCGCGCCCTGCCGAAGACATGCTCGCCGATTCCAAGTGGCAAAATGTGAGCTGGCGCAGCGGGACCAAAGGCCGATTGAAAGCCCGGTTTGCCGCGGTTCGGGTGCGGATCGCCGATGGACCTCCCCAGCGGATCAAGGATAAGGGCCAGCAGCATCTTCCCGGCGAGGAGGCTTGGCTGATCGGCGAGCACAGGACGTCAGGGGAAAAGAAGTACTATCTCGCCAACCTGCCCGCCGCGACGGATCTGCGCACACTAGCCGCCACCATTAAGGCACGATGGATTTGTGAACAGGCGCATCAGCAGTTGAAAGAGGAGCTCGGGCTTGATCACTTTGAGGGGCGATCCTGGCAAGGCCTTCATCGTCACGCGCTGATGACAATGATCGCCTACGCCTTCCTGCAACACCGTCGCCTCGCACAAGCGGGGCGGAAAAAAAAGAATCAACGGACCGCCGCCGCAGCCAAGTTTGCCGGCGGTACGCCACGCCATCGTCGATCTCATCCTGCGACCGCCAGCTCTGCGATGCCCATACTGCCGAAAACGAATCCGTGAAAAGCTGCAACTCAATCTGCCAAAGTAGTGCTAGCCTCAAGAGCTGAACGGCCTGGTCAACAGGCTGCCGCTGACCTGCCCCCGCTTTTACGCGGGGCGGGTCTCGGCATGCGGTTCACGAGCCCCGACAAGACCATCGAACCGCTTCACACAATGAAGGAGGATTTGATGGCTCAAATTCTGAAGTTTCCCACCAAGAAGATCGAACCGGTAACCGTTCGCAGCGGGAGCAAGCACCGTATCAGCGTCGAAGTGCTCGATGATGTTCGGCCGCGACGCACGCGGTGGAGGGTTCAGTTCGAGATCCAGGAAGCGGCAGGGTTTTCTGCTTTAAAAGGCTTTACCGATCGCGCCGTAGCCCAAGGCTATCGACATCGCTTCGAAGTCAGCAACACGCGGGCGGTACGGCGGTTCGTGGCGGAAACGTCCCGCCTCGTCGCCGCCGGCAGGATCGCGATCTGGATCGACGGCCTGCGGGTGCAGCCAAGGGTGGCTCGCAGCGCATAAAAATAGGCTGGGGCGAAGATCGTCGCCCCAGCCAGTGACTCTATTCGGCAGCGATCATGTGCGGCTCGTCCGCTTGATCGGCTGGAGTTTCCTCGTCGTCGCCGGCGAGGAATTCCGGCAGCGCTTCGTCATCGCCCACGGACTCAGCGGCGTCGACAGGCGCCGCCTGGTCGGCATCGGCCATTCGCAGGGGCTCGGGCAGCCAGCCGCTCTCGGCCAGCAGCCGTTCAGCCTCCTTGGCCATGTCGCCCTTCTTCAGATGGTCGATGAGCTGGGCGGCCCGCTCGCCGGCGCCCTCGCGCACCGCCTCGAGGATGCGGCGTTTCGGCACCCGGCCGAGATAGTTTTCGACGGTCGGTCGCCAACCGGACACCACCATATCGAGATCCACGGCCTGGGCGATGCGATCGGCGTCCGCGATCCGCTGCTCGACGGCGTGCGCCGTGGTACCGCCGCCGTAGCGGTCGCCTTTCTCATAAAGCGCGTTGATGCCGAATGAGGCGCAATGCGCAAAGAGCATCGCCTGCTCGTCGCCGGTCAGCCCGGTGAGCCAGTCCCATAGATCGGCTTTGTCCTTGGGCAGGCGCTCCTCCCACGTCTTGTGGCGCGCGTCGATCGCCTTGGCCGCTGGCGTGTCCTTCAGCCCCTGCGCCTGCACCGGGAAGCTGGCGCTGCGCAAGGAGATCTCCATCGCCGTCCCGTAGGAGAAATAGCGGCAGAAGACGTCGAGGCAGAATTTGTGCAGCACCGATTGGAAAGCGACCGAAGGCGAGATCGCCAGCTTGTCGCGCAGCGCCAGCGTCCGCTCCGCCGTGAGCTCGGTCAGAAGACGGTCCGGCAGCGGCTTCACCGCATCGTCATCCTCGTCCTCGGACTCAGCAACCTGGCCGCCGATGGTGATGACGGCGCGCTGGATAATCGGCGCTGATGGTTCGGCGCCGTCCAGGGCCGCGGCATCGGGTTCGCCGCCCCTGCCCTGCTCTGGCTCGGTCACGGGCACTTCGTCCTCGGGCCGGACGTAGCCGCGATCGACCAAGAGCTTGCCCTCGGCGTCGATGCCGACGAGCACGCCCGCGCGGGCGATGTCGGCCGGCTGATAGATGACGGGTCGATCGTTGAAGGCGCCGAGAGCCGTCTCAATTTCGCCAAGGCGCTGGTCAACCTCATCGGGAAGCTCATCCGCGCCATCGTGCTCGGCTTCGAGCTTGGCATATTCGGCCTCGAGCGCCTCGATGGTTGCTTGCTCTTCGGCGGTGAGATCGGCGGATACGCCGTCCAGCTCGCGCAAGTCACGAGTATGGCCGTAAGGGAAGTCGATCGCGACCTCGATCCACTTCCAGCCTTCAGCAGCGATCGTATCCGCCTCCGCCTTCAGCTTCTCGGCGACCAGACGGTCGAGCAGAGCAACGTCCTCGAGCCAACCGCCGTCGTCGGACTGGAACAGGTCGCGCAGCACCACGCCACCGGCCGCCTCGTAGGCGTCGAGGCCGATGAACACGGCGCGCCGGTCGGAGGCGCGCACGGTCTTCTCCGTCAGCATGCGGCGGATCTGATAGGGCTCCTTCTGCCAAGAGCCGGAGATGGCCTGCCAGACCTGCTCCTGGCGTCCATGATCTGCGCTGACGGTGAAAGCCATCAACTGCTCGAGCGACATGCCATCGTCGGCATAGATGTCGAGCAGCGCTGGCGACACCGCGGTGAGGCGCAGCCGCTGCTTCACGACATTAACCGACGTGAAGAAGGCAGCGGCGATGTCCTCCTCGGACTGCCCCTTCTCCCGCAAAGCCAGGAATGCCCGGAACTGGTCGAGCGGATGCAGCGGCGCACGCTGAATATTCTCCGCAAGCGAGTCGTCCTCGGCGAGAATGGTGGTTGCCGCATCGCGTACGACGCAGGGCACCGGCGCGGTCTTGGCCAGGCGCTTCTGCTTCACCAACAGCTCCAGCGCACGATAGCGACGCCCGCCGGCCGGGATCTCGAACATCCCGGTCTCCGCGCCTTCCGCGTCGAGGACCGGGCGGACGTTGAGGCTTTGAAGTAAAGTACGCCGGGCGATGTCCTCAGCCAGCTCCTCGATGGAGACGCCGGCCTTCACGCGTCGGACGTTCGACTGGCTGAGCACCAGCTTGTTGTAGGGAATGTCGCGCGAGGACGACAGGGTGATCTTCTGAACGGCAGTAGCCATGGGTGATACTCCGCGACGGGCGGCCCAAAGACTCTCTTTGGTCCTCCAACCCGTCACGAAGCGCAGCGCCGCCCTCTTCCTCTCAAGGGCCGCGCCGCAAACCGACGATCAGGAGAAACGGAAAGGCACGAAGCCGGAGACACGCCGTTCCGCATCTCCGGGTTTCCGGTATCAGGCTGCGCGATCGAACAGCTTCTTCGCGCGCGCCTCCAGATCGAGTCGTGCGTCCTGATGGGTCTTGCCGCGCGCAACCGCTGTGATGCCCTGCACGAAATCAAACACGCTCTCAGGCTTGCGCCCTTCCTCGGATAGCACCTTTTCGATGATCTTCGCTGTCTCGGTCTTCGAGAACCCGCGCTTGCGCAGGAATTCGTTGCGGTCGTCGTCGGTGCGGGCGACGATCTTTTGCCGTGCGGCCTTGATGCCGTTGACGAAGGGCATCGGTGAGGAATTGGCAAAGCTGGCCAGCGCCGGGGCCGCCTCGTGGGCAAACCGTGAGGCGGCGTATTTGGAGTGGCGGATGGTGATCTCCTCGAAATCCTCGACGCCCCAAAGATTGCGGTTCTGGCAGACGGCGCGAAGATAGAAGCTCGCCATCCCGAGCGTCTTCGCGCCCACCTCGGAATTCCAGCAGTAGAAGCCGCGAAAGTAGAGGTCCGGCGAGCCATCGCGCAGCCTGCCGGCCTCGATCGGGTTGAGGTCGTCGACCAGGAACAGGAACACGTCGCGGTCGGACGCGTAGAGCGTCGTCGTATCCTGGCTGATGTCGATATACGGATTATAGACGCCGGTCGACCAGTCGAGCACGCCCGGGATCTTCCAGCGCGTGTCGCCCGTACCATTGCCAGCAATGCGCTGAACGGCCGCCACAAGTTCGTGGTCAAATATGCGCCCGTATTCGGGACCCGTAGCGGCGCGAAGCTCGACGCGACCATCCTCTATCTCGAGCGTCTTGACCTGCTCGGCTCGATGAGAGTTGAGGCCGAACTGTAGGTTGATGCCAGCGAGCGGCGCCGGAAGTTGACGGAGGTAAGCCGCCGGCGCTCCGACCAAGCTGGCAAGTTGACCGAAGCTCCAGTGAGTCGGCGTGATCGGCGCGTCGGAACCGGGCAGCAGCAGAGCCAGCCGCTCGGCATCGTCGCGGCTGGCCTCAACCCGGATCGCAGCGCTCTCGACCGTTCGGGTCCGGCTTCGCTCGGTCCGGCTACGCACCGCGGCATAGAGGTCCGACAGGGATAGATAGCGCTCGTCCGCTGGCCTCGAGAACCACTCCGACGATACTCGGCCGACGCGCTCGCCGCGGGTCACGTCCACCTTGTAGCCGCCGACGCGGTCGCGGCCAGCACTCAGAACTTCGACTTGGGTCATGGTTCATCTCCACGACAGGCGCCGGAGGCCTCTCCTCCGTTCTTCAACCCGTCATGGCGAAGCCAGTCCGCCCTCTCACTCTGATGGGGGCGTTGCGGGGTTCTCCCCGCAGAAGGGGTCGGCCGAGACCTCAGGCTCGGGCGTAGGGGAAGGCTTTCCCCTCAAAAGCGTAACGCTAGAATTCAGGATGCCAGGATCGACGCATTTCCGCTTACTCGAGGCCATGCTTTGGATGCCAGATGCGGTGGCCTGTGATGTGACGCGGCGATGGGCCGCCCAGCAGCGCCAGTCCATCGCGGAACAGCGCGTACTCGTAGGGCACACCGTCTCGCCTTGTGATCGAGGCGGCTCCGTCGGCGGACGATCCGACAAAGTCACCGCTCGGAAGGTCAAGGGTTTCGGGGAGAATCCGATCCTCCAGACGAATCAAGGCGCTTAGCGCATTTAAGAACCGCTCTCCAATTTTCTCTTCGATGACAAACCACCGTATCGATAGAGGCTGGTCAGCGAGGCGCCGCCACCGATGTCGCCAGAGCGGGTGATCAACGACATTATCCATCAAGACGAACGGTGGCCGGAATAGCGAGAGCGAATGTGCATAGGCGAGAAAGGCTCTTCCTGCATATTCCAACCTGAAGAATGCGAGCGGTTCGATATCAGCTGGCAGCTCGCGCAGGCCTCGTGTCCAGTCGATCCAGTCAGCGACCGGGAGCGCGTCCATGAGGACGAAGTTGGATCGGTACGAGGCAAGCGCAATCTGAGTGGGGGGCCTGCCGCCAGCGCCCATAAGACGCTGGGAGGGCGGCGGTGGCGACCGTCGCGGTTTCCGGCGCAGCGTTTCCGACAGACGAAGGAAAGCGCCGACGGTCCCAGGTCTCGATCCGAATGCGACTGAATAGCCGTGGATAACCTCGCCATAGGGTGACGGCTTTGCGATGAAGGGGCGGACCTGCCGCAGATACTTGTTTCGCGCCTGGGCAGCGAGCTTCGAGTCAGTGACGCTGCCCGCGAAGGATCCATGAGCCTCCGCCAGCACCACGCCGTAGCCGGACGCGTTGCCACCAGCATAGAGGAAATCGGCGTGGGGGTTCAGCGTTGATGCAAGACAGACTGCGTTGTCACGCCAAACGTAACCCAGTCCGTTCATATAGAGATCAGTAATCCCAGCGCCTACGCGCGCTGCGAAGTGGGTTCGTTCGGTATCTGCGAGCGATGCGATGTAGGAAGTGAGTCCGAATACAGGGCCGTCAGCTATCAAGATCTCGGCGTCGTTGAGCGCGCTGTCTTTCAGGCGGGAAAGAAGTACCGGCGGGGCATTCAGAAGGGTTGCGGTCCGCGCCATGGCCGCAGCAAGGGCCGTCGGGCCGAATGAGATGGAAGCAGCGGGCGCCGGCGCTTGGAAGTCCGGCGCGACTGGATTGGGAGCATGCTTATGATGACGATGACCAGTGAGCGGAACGATTTTTTGGGCGCTCCAGACGGCGAGAGTAGCGGCGGTCATGCGTGCCACTCGAAGCAGCCCGTCTCGGCTATGAAGGTCCGCAAGATGCGATCGGATTTGAGAACTAGCTGGCGGTCGCGCTGGTTCTGCGGCGACTTTTCGCCGTGAAACAGATTGCACCGCACTTGGTAGATCGTGCGCAACAACTGTTCCCAGGACGGCGTATCGTCGGCACTCCATGCCAAGGGCTGACGCTTGACGTTGGCTGCATCGCAAGCTGCGGTGAGCTCATCGCGCTGAAGCCGCCAGAACGCATCGCGGCCCAGCTTTTTGCGCACGTCGCGAACATTTAGAATTGGCCACATCGCTGCGAAATCAGAGACAAGACGATGGAACGCGCGAGAGTTCTCCATCAGTCCAGCATAGGCATGAGTCAAGCGACTGTTAGCCGAGAGGTCGCGGATCATATCGGCATCGGTCTCCCGCTCGGTGACCGCTGCCATCCACCCGTTGAAGGCCATCCAAATATTGACGAATGACATGAACGCGGACCGCTGGCGGTCGGCATTTTGCATGAGCTCGAAGACAAGGTCCTTCGTCTCCGGCTGCATGATTCGAAAATTGGCGAAGTTTGTCACCGGCGTCTCGGGTTCACTCTTCGCGTGGTTCGGGTGCATCGGGCGTCGGCGGCCGACTTTGTGTATCTTCGGTGGCGGTGTCCCTAAAGGCGCTGCCCTTATGCGCTCGCTGGCGGGAGACCTCGACGATGCGATCGATAATGCGGTCCGGCGTCCGCCACTTGATCACGAGCTTGCCTGTGTCCATCCCATAGTCGGCGACGACATCACGCAGCTGCTCAATATCTAACCTGCCCAGCGCCGAGCGCAGCACATCTTCTCCTTGCCGCGCGAGCTGGACTGGATCTAGAACTGCCGGCGCACGACGATTGCTAGGTCGTTTGGGCTCTTCCGCCTTCGGCGTGGTCTTGGGCGTCGGAGCCACATGGGCGCGTGGAGCGAGCTCTCCGAGAGCCTGCTCAACTCTCTGTCGGAAAGCAGGGTTACGCTCGGCCTCGTCGGCCACTTCGTGAACAAGAGCTGTCAGGACTTTTCGGATATTCATCCTCACGCCTCCAGCGCGGACCAGATCTCTCTGGCGAGATCATCGTACTGACCGGCCAGTTCCGATCCATACTTCTGCTTGAGAGTCCGCGAATAGGTCTGAAATTCGGCCGCTGCGGCAACTGAGTTCGCTTGGCGAATGACGGTGTCCATCACGTCGGGAAGCTCGATATCCTCGCGGAGCTGCTTCAGCACGTTGTTATGCACGGTCGAATTGGCTTGGTACTTGGTCGCCACGATTCCAACGGGCTCAATAGACTCCGAGATAGCTTCAGAAAAATCCCTGACGCGCGTGATGATCTGCGGGATGCCGTAAGTCGAGAGATGGTCTGGAATTGTTGGAATGATATAGCCGTCTGAGATTCGAAGTCCATTCAAGGTAATGATTCCGAGGTTAGGCGGGCAATCGACGATGACGAGATCGTAGTCCTCAAGCTTGCCCTTCACAGCGCGCCAAAGCAGATCGATCGGATTGGCGGCGTAGAATTTACCGGCCGGCGCCGAGGCGAGTTTGTCCTGAACGTCGATGAGATCGAGGCTTGATGGCAGTAGGTCGACGGTTCGCACTGCGCCGACGTCGGACACCCTCTTCTGAAGCGTTGCCTCCAAATTGAACTTACGATTGTTCGGATCCATGGCATCCTTGAATAGACGCGCAAGGGTCTGTTCTTTTTTGTTCAGTTCGAACCATTTGTCTTCGCCGATCAACATGAGCGTGGCATTGGTCTGCGGGTCGAGATCGATCACAAGGACCCTCTTGCCCATGTTCGCAGAAAAGGTCTCGGCTAGGGCAACGGTCGTCGTTGTTTTTGCGACCCCGCCTTTCAAATTGATCGTAGAAATTACATGAGTCATCGACTTTCCTTTTCTCTTATGGCGCTTCAGCCAGGCGCGAATTTGGGAGCGCCGAAAAATTGGACCCGAAGCCAGCTCGCTGACCGGCTGCGGAAAATCGGGGGCGCGGACCCTCCAGTTCGCCACGGCCTGTCGCGAGACATCGGCCATGGCTGCGATCTCGTTAATTCCGACGAGATCTTCAGAGAATTCTGCCACAATCACTCCTGTGACCATCGTTCACAGGAACTGTTTACATTGTTCACAGTGAGACGGTCAAGTAGGAGAACCGCTTGAAATGGCCGGCCATTGGCCGTACATCCGTTACGGAGGCTTTTATGGCCAATGCAGCTTCGAAATCGAATAGCGGCCGGACCCGGGGGGAGCGCCTGGAGGCCCGCGTGACCGCCGAGCAAAAGAATCTGATCGAGCGGGCGGCAGCCTTACAGGGCCGCACCGTGACGGATTTTGTGCTGACGAGCGTGCAGGATGCCGCCCGGCGCGCCATCGAGGAGCACAATCAGCTCGTCCTCTCGGTTCACGACAGCGAGGCTTTTGTCGAGGCGCTGCTCAATCCGAGGCCGGTCAACGATCGCCTGCGCGACACAGTCCGCCGCTATCGCGAGAAGACCGGCGTCTGAAGCGTGGCCGGTGAAATGGACGAAAAGCTTCGCGTCGAGCCGCTGGGTCCCAGCCATGATCGCTCGCGGTTTGAGTCCGGCGTCGAGCCACTGGACAGGTACTTTCGGACGCAGGCCGGCCAGGACGCGCGGAAAAATATGGCTGCGCCTTTTGTCCTCTTGCTGCCGGACCAAACAATCGCAGGCTACTACACGCTATCGTCGACATCTCTGCAGCTCGCCGAACTGCCGGAGCAAACGGCGCGGAAGCTTCCAAGGTATCCCTTGGTGCCGGCGACGCTTTTGGGCCGGCTCGCCGTGGATCGGCGTCATCAAGGAAAGGGCTACGGCCGATTTCTACTGGCTGACGCCCTCTACCGGTCGGCACGGAGCGAGATCGCCTCGTTTGCGGTGATCGTTGACGCGAAGGACGACAACGCCCATCGTTTCTACGAGCGGGAAAGCTTTCTGCCGTTTCCGGATCAACCCATGAAGCTGTTTCGGCCGATGACAGACATCCGACGGTTGTTTAATTGACTTTATTCAATGATTTCGCGAGCGTCTTAGCTCAGAGTGAAGAGTTGGTTGGGAAGGGGCAATGAAGGCGTTCGAATTTGATCATCGTCTTATTGATTCATACGCTCGGTTCTCGCGGTCTTTCAGCACCGTTCGATCTGACGATCTGAAGTCCGAGATTGATCGGCAGTACAATGCCAAGCGCTTCTGGCCGGACGCTCTCCTATCGATCAATCCTCGCTATCTCGAGGGGCCTACTGCCGACGATCTTGTCGGATCGGGTGATCTCGACGAGGCAACCGGCAGGATCTTCCGCTTTGGGGCCACGCCCCTACGGTTCCATCGCCATCAGGCACAGTCGATCGCCAAGGCTCGGGCCGGCCTGAGCTACGTCGTCACGACCGGAACCGGTTCGGGCAAGTCGCTTTGCTTTTTCGTCCCAGTCGTCGATGCCATTATCCGGGCGCGGAAAGCCGGAAAGCCGCGCAGGACCAGCGCCATCATCGTTTATCCAATGAACGCACTGGCCAACAGCCAGATCAATGAGATTGAAAAGTTCATTTCCCAGTCCGGGTTGGCTAATGAGCTTAAGCCCATTGTGCGGCGCTATACGGGTCAGGAGAGTCAGGAGGAGCGGCAGCGCATCGCAGACGATCCGCCGGATATTCTCCTAACTAACTTCATGATGGCCGAGCTCCTTTTAACGCGGCAGGACAGCCTCGACACGAAGGTTGTAGAGAACGCAAACGGACTCGATTTCATTGTTCTCGATGAACTACACACCTATCGCGGCCGACAGGGTGCCGATGTCGCTATTCTCGTGCGTCGCCTTCGCAACCGGTGCGCGCCGCACAAAGCGCCAATATGCATCGGGACTTCCGCCACCATGGCAAGCGAAGGCGCTGACACCGATCGCGCGCGCGCCGTTGCGGAAGTCGCGTCGCGCCTTTTCGGAACGCCTATCGGGCCAGAGTCGGTTATTGATGAATCGCTGCAGCGAGCGACAGACGACCGGCTGAAGCTCAGCGACGTGCGGCCCAAGCTCGCGTCTGCGCTGACCTCTGCCCTTCCCGACGTCCTGACTGACGAAGTCCTCAAGCAGCACTCCTTGGCCGTTTGGACCGAATTGGCCATCGGCCTTGACGACGCACAAGAGCTCAAGCGTAAAAAACCCATTCCGTTCGCAGAGGCCGTAGCGTTGCTGTCAAAGGATAGCGGCGTACAAGTAGAAACCTGTCGTAGTGGGCTCGAGACGTTCTTGACTCGGATCAGCCTCCCGGAAACGGAGCGAGGCGGTGCGGGAACAGGCGCATTTTTGGCATTCAAACTTCACCAATTCATCTCTGGTGCCGGCGAAATCTTTACCACGCTGACCGAAAGGCCCAGAAATGTGTTGTTCGATGGTCAGCTCGAAGATCCCAGCACGCCGGGCCATCGTCTCTACCCAACGCGCTTCTGCAGGGAGTGCGGACATGAGGTCCATGTTGTTACGAGGGCCGAGGATAGCGGCAGCATTCGATTCGTGCCCAGGAACATCGATGACGCGCCACTTGACGATGAGGAAGGAGAGACGGCCGGCTATCTGATCCCCGATGGCGGCAGTGATCCCGATTACGCCTTCACAGGTGAAATCGAGACTTATCCCGAGGACTGGCGCGAAGAGCGGGGTGGCGTAGAGCGGCTCCGAGCGAACAGGAAGCGCAGAGTACCCCAGATGGTGACGGTGGCGCCGGATGGGCGCTACGCGCCATCGGGTAAGAGCTACTGGTTCATACCCGGCAAGTTCGGCTTCTGCACATGTTGCCTGGACCAACCCCATCCCAACATGCGCGAGCGCACGAAACTGGCGGGCCTGTCGGGCGAAGGCCGTAGTTCGGCAACGACGCTCCTCGTAGCGACCGCTCTCGAATGGATGAACGGGCGCAATAGCGGCGTTCCCAAGGAGAAGCGCAAGCTTCTCGGCTTCACAGACAATCGTCAGGACGCTGCCCTCCAGGCTGGCCATTTCAACGACTTTCTGTTCGTCAGCCTGCTGCGCGGCGCCATCCTGCGGGCCGTTCTGGACGCCGGCAATGACGGCATGACCGAGGACGAATTCGGTCTGCGAGTCGTCAGGGCGCTCGGTTTCACCGCCGCCAACCGAGATGCGCGCATCCACTGGATGCAAGATCCGGAGGCAGGGGCCGTGGTCCGCGAGGACGCCCAGCGTTCGCTCCAGAAGGTGCTCGCGCATCGGCTCTGGACGGATCTGCGCCGGGGATGGCGCTACACCAACCCGAGCCTGTCGGTTCTGAAGCTGATCGACGTCGAGTTCATCGGCCTCGACGACATCGCGGAAGACAGCAAACGTCTGACAGCCATTCTGCCTGAATTGGGTCTGCTCGATGCGCCGGCGCGCAAGTCGATGCTGAAAAAGCTTCTCGGAGCCATGCTCGACGGACTGGCCGTCGGAACAGAAGCGCTCGACGCGACCGTTCTCGAGGGGGCGGCCCAGAAATCCCGCAACCTGCTCCGGGCCCCGTGGGCGATCGACATCAAGGAAACACCCAGAAGCCGCACCGCCCTGTTTCTGCAAGCCCCAGGCAAGGACCAGGTGAGTCTGCGCGAAGAACAGACGATCGTCCGTGCCGGGCACAATTCCCGTATCGGTCGGCTTATCAATCGCAATAGCGTTATTGGGACTAAGCTCGGCAAGGCCGATTACCTGAGGGTCCTGACTGATTTGTTGGACCTCCTTGGGCGCGAGGGGCTCGTGTCGCGCGTCGAGATAGAGGAGGACCTGCAGGGTTGGCGCGTGTCACCGTCAGCCGTCCGTATCGTGCCCGGCGGAGCCATTCGAAGCGGATCGGCGCAGGGCAATCGTTACTTTCACGATCTCTACAACGAGATCGCTGCCGATCTCAAAACCGGTCACAGCAGTTTCTGGGGCCTTGAAGGCCGTGAACACACAGCTCAGGTATCCCAGAGGCAACGTGAATGGCGCGAGTGGCGGTTCCGGTTCGAGAAAGAAGACCGAGAAAATCTGGCGACTAACGCCGCCGATCTCAAGAGCGCTGGCGAGTCGAAGCAGTTTCTACCCGCCCTGTTCTGCTCGCCGACGATGGAGCTTGGCGTCGATATCTCGGCGCTCAACTCCGTCTATCTGCGGAATGTGCCGCCGACACCGGCCAACTACGCGCAACGCGCTGGGCGCGCGGGTCGCTCCGGGCAGGCAGCCGTCATCGTCACTTATTGCGCAGCCCAATCGCCTCATGACCAGTACTTCTTCGAGCGGCGCAATGAGATGGTGGCAGGAGTCGTTCGTCCTCCAGCCCTCGACATCACCAATCAAGAGCTCGTTCGCTCGCACCTGCACGCCGTCTGGCTTGCCGAAGCGAAGCTCGCCCTATCTCCGGATATTCCGGAAATCCTCGACCTGACGCAGACGGCATATCCGCTGAAGCACGAGATCCGGAGCGTGGTCGACCGGCCTGAGCTGATCGCATTGGCGCAGGCTCCGATGAAGCGCGTTCTTGGTCAGATTCTCGCTTCAGTGGACGGCCGCAAGCCGGTCTGGATGAATGATCCGGATGACTTCGTCTCCTCGGTCGCCTTGCGGGCACCACAGGAGTTCGATCGCGCCTTTGATCGATGGCGGGAGCTCTACAACTCAGCTCGAACACAGTTGATCGAGGCCAACGCCCGCTCCGAGATCACGGGTCTCTCGGCCGCGGATCGCCGTCGGATCAAAGCTTCCCAGATGCAGGCAAGCGACCAGATCGCGATTCTCGAGCAGGGAAAGGCTTCGAACGGCTCGGACTTCTACTCCTACCGCTATCTCGCAACAGAAGGCTTCCTGCCGGGCTACAATTTCCCGCGGCTACCGCTCTATGCTTTCATTCCCGGCGAGGGAAAAACCGGCTCCTTCCTCCAGCGCGCTCGCTTCCTGGCCATCTCAGAATTTGGGCCGCGCAGCCTGATTTATCACGAAGGCCGCGCTTACAGGGTGATGAAGGCAAAGCTGCCGCCGGAGGTCCGGACCGGGGATGGTTCGGAGCTCGCCACAAGAGACATCTTCATCTGCTCGATCTGTGGCGCCTGTCATGACGGCGAGGTCGAGCGTTGCCACGCGTGCAATGCTCCGATGGCCGGTGAAACGCCGGTTCAGCGGACGCTCAGAATCGACAACGTCGAAGCTGCGCCGGCCGAGAGGATCACAGCCAACGATGAAGAGCGTGTCCGACAGGGCTTCGATATTCAAACCGTTTTCTCCTGGCCGAAGCGGGACGGCAAGATCCAGATCACGGAGGCGGACTTTCGTTGCGAGGACGCCACGATCCTCAACCTGCAATACGCCAATAGCGCCGAGATCAGCCGAATCAACAAGGGGCTGAAACGACGGGCCAACCAGACGATCTTCGGTTTCTACATCGATCCACGCAGTGGTTATTGGGCGAAGTCGGACGAGGAAGATCCCGAGGTCGATGTCCCGCCCGATGTCGTGAGGCCGGTTCGAATCGTGCCTATAGTCCGTGATCATAAGAACGCCCTGCTGTTCCGTTTCAGCGAGCCCACGGCCTATGCGCCAGAGACGATCGTGACGGTTCAGCACGCCCTTATGAGGGGCATTGAGGTCGTTTTCCAACTGGAGGAAGGCGAGGTTCTCGGCGAGCCATTGCCCGCCCGAGACAACCGGCGGGCCGTCCTAGCCTACGAAGCCACAGAGGGTGGCGCCGGGGTATTAAGTCGTTTGATCGAGGATCCACAAGCACTCGCAAAGGTCGCGCGGGAAGCTCTGATTCTCATGCACTTCGAAAAAGTGGATGAAGCGATCGCGGCTGGCGACGCCAAACTACTCGTCAGCTATGATGGGGAAGCCTGCGTCCGCGGGTGCTATCGGTGCCTGCTCTCCTATTTCAACCAGCCGGATCACGAACTGATCAACCGCATGAGCGGCGAAGCGAAACAGATGCTCATCGATCTGGCCCGAGGACAGGTGGTGCTCGCCCAGGGCGCCGGTCAGTCTGCCGAAGGTTCAGAGTGGCAAAGCGCTTTTAAGGAGGCGGGGCTTCCGCCTCCCGACGGCTCTGCGGTGAGCTTCTCCGGTCAGGTTATGAACTTCGCATGGCGCAGCCACTTCGTTGCCGCTTGTGTGACACCTCTTTCTCAAGCCACGCGCGAGGTGGCCGAAGCCAAGGGCTGGACGCTGTTCGAGTTGACTGAAGCGGCGGCCGGAGGCGTGCCCGACGCGATGCTGTCGATGTTCGGGGAATGATTCGATGACCGTGAACTTCACCCCCGGAGACCTCGTCCGTGCACGCGGGCGCGAATGGGTCGCGTTGCCGTCTCCCCAAGATGGCATTCTGGCGCTTCGTCCCCTCTCGGGCGGAGAGAATGACGCGGTCGTCCTCGACCCCCAACTCGAGATTCTCCCTGTCGAACCGGCTAGGTTCAATCTGCCCGCCGACGCACTGCCAACCGTTCAGGCGAAGGCCGCGCTCCTAGCGGATGCGATGCGCCTGACATTGCGCCGCGGCGCCGGCCCTTTCCGTTCGGCCGCACAACTCGCCTTCGAGCCCCGGACCTACCAGCTTGTCCCCTTGCTCATGGCACTTCGGCTGTCGTCGCCGCGCCTACTCATCGCGGACGATGTCGGTATCGGCAAGACCATCGAAGCCGGCCTAATCCTGCGTGAGCTGATGGATCGGGGCGAAGTGGAGGCCTTCTCAGTCCTCTGCCCACCTCACCTCGTCGAGCAATGGGTCGGCGAGCTTAAGGCGCGCTTCGGGATCGACGCCGTCGCGATCACGTCAGGCACGGCGAGCCGGCTGGAACGCGGCCTGCCCCTTACTCAGACCCTGTTTGAGGCGTATCCCTTCACGGTGGTCAGCCTCGACTATATTAAGGCCGAGAAGCGCCGGGAGAGCTTCGCACGTGCCTGCCCCGACTTCGTAATCGTGGACGAGGCCCATGCCTGTGTAGGAACGCACCAGGGACGACAGCAGCGGTTCGCGCTGCTGTCCGGTTTGGCCCGCGCGCCTGACCGGCGGATGATTCTTCTGACAGCGACGCCGCATTCTGGGGATGAAGATGCGTTTGCGCGCCTTCTCTCTCTTATCGAACCGTCATTCGCGTCTATGGACTTCGACGACACCCGCTACAGGGAGCGCCTGGCGCGGCACTTCGTGCAGCGGCGCCGGATCGATCTCATTTCAGGAGACTGGGACGAAGATCGTGCCTTTCCCAGGCACGATACGAAGGAATTCGCCTATCGGTTGACGGAGGCCCATTGCGGATTCCAAGAGCGTGTGCTCGACTACTGCTTTGGTATCGTGTCGCGCGCCGGCGACGGGCAAAGAGAACGACGCTTAGCTTTTTGGGGCACGCTCGCCTTGATGCGCTGCGTCGGCTCCTCGCCGGCAGCGGCGCTGAGCGCCTTGCGAAACCGCATGGCAACCGAGAGCGACCGTCTCGAACTGCAAATCTACGATGATGATGGCGACGATGAGGACGCGGTCGATCTCGAGCCGGGCACCACCTTCGACGCCGATCCGGAGCTTCTTGCGTTAGTGAGGCAGGCACACGAACTGATCGACAAACCCGACCCGAAGCTGGCGGCATTAGTTGAAGCTCTAACGCCTCTCATTAAACAGGGCGCAAATCCGGTCGTCTTCTGCCGTTATCTGGCGACGGCCGAGCATATCCGCGATGGTCTGCGCAAGGCCTTCCCAAAACTGATGGTCGCAGCGGTGACGGGCGTTTTGACTCCCGATGAACGGCGCGAACGTGTGGCCGACATGGTGCCGATGGAGGGGGAGAAGCCGGCACAGCGCATCCTGGTCGCTACCGACTGCTTGTCTGAAGGAATCAACCTCCAGCAGCTCTTCGACACAGTCGTTCACTACGATCTGTCCTGGAATCCGACCCGGCATCAGCAGCGCGAGGGACGCGTCGATCGTTTCGGTCAGCCAGCAGAGCTTGTCCGGTCCATCATGATGTTCTCGCCGGACAGCGCGATCGACGGTGCCGTCCTTGAAGTGATCCTTCGCAAGGCGGAGGAAATTCGCAAGGCGACGGGTGTGACTGTTCCCCTACCCGAGGAACGTGGCCCAGTAACAGACGCGCTGATGGCGTCGGTCATGTTGCGCCGAGGTGTGCCTCGACAGCTTACGCTCGATCTGCGCCTCGACGATGGCGCCAAGGTCATGGAGGCGCGGTGGCGTGACGCCGCCGAGAACGAGAAAAAGTCCCGCGCGCGTTTCGCTCAGAATGCCATGAAGCCGCAGGAGGTTGCCCCGGAATGGGAGAAGGTCCGGGCACTGCTCGGCTCTCCGGCGGATGCGAGGCTCTTCGTTGAGCGGGCAATGGCGCGCTTCGGCGTACCGCTCGAGGCCCGGAAATCCTTATTGCTAGCTCATGTCGATGCCGTCGATACCAATCTCCGTGAGCGGCTGGCCGAGCATAATCTAACCGGATCGGTGCGTTTGGCGACGGCCGAACCCGCGCCTTCGGGTACTGCGCTACTGACCAGGACGCATCCTTTGACAGCGACGCTCGCCGAAGCGCTAGTTGAGGCTTCACTTGATCCGGAGACGTTGTCGGGCCTCGGCATCGGCCGGGTCGGAGCCTGGCCGACGATGGGCGTGCAGCAGATAACTCGCCTGGCTCTGCTCCGCATTCGGTTCAAGCTGACCGTTCATGCCCGCAAGGAACGATTGCTGCTGGCCGAGGAGGCGGCGCTCGTCGCGATCCGAGACGGCCGGGTTGTAGCGGCTGGCGAGGCCGCCCGTGAATTGCTCAACGCGCCTGCCACTGCCGACCTCGCGCCCGTGGCGCGCGACAGGTTCGTCGCAAAAGCGAAGGAGCATTTGCCTGGCCTGCTTGAAGGACCGATCGCAGAATTCGGCCGATCGCGTGCGCAAGAGCTCATGAATGACCATGCTCGGCTGCGTGCGGCATCGGGGTCCGCGTCGCGGGTCACTGTGGAGGCCGTGCTGCCGCCAGACGTGATTGGGCTGTTCGTACTGATGCCGGGTGAGGCCTGATCCATGGCGCGCAAGCCGGTCACCGATATGTCAGCATGGCCTTCCCTCACGCTTGAGGGCAACCTCATTGCTCCAGCGATGATCGCCAGCATCGACCGCAGGCAAGCGGCCGAGCAGACGGAGCAGGACTACCGCATCCGCAAGGGGCTGACGATCCGCGAGGAGATTTCGACCGCCTTCCGCGTCGGTCAGTCACACTTCGATGCCTTCGCCAAGCTGAAGACTCCCTCGGTCGAGGCTACACGGCGCTTTGTGCGAGCCTTCCTCGCGGAAACCTTCGGCTTCGACGATCTTCATCCCACTGACGGAGTGATTTCCTTCGTGGCGGGCGGGCGCGTGCCTGTAGTCGTTGTGCCGCCTGCGGACGAAAAGCTTGACAGGCGCAGTCCGACGCTATCGACCGACCGCTCGCGATCTCCAGCTTTCGCGCTCCAGGATTGGCTCAATGATAGCAATCAAACACTGTGGGGCCTAGTCACGAACGGCGCGGTAATCCGACTCATGCGGGACAATGCGTCCCTGACCCGCCCTGCCTATATAGAAGCCGACTTTGCACAGATATTCGCGAACGAGGACGCTGCCTCGTTCGCTGTCCTTTGGTCGCTGATCCACCGAACCCGCTTCGGCATTACGGGCACGCCTGTCACAGACTGCGCGCTGGAACGCTGGCGTGAAGCCGGTTCGCGCGAAGGCGAGGCTGTCCGCGACCGGCTGGCGGACCAAGTGGAAACTGCGCTGAAGGTGCTCGGCTCGGGCTTCCTCGAAGCCAATTCCGATCTCGCCGATCGCTTGAAATCCGGCGAGGTCGATCTGACCGAGTGGTTCAACGAGCTCCTGCGCCTCGTCTATCGCCTCATCTTCCTGATGGTGGCCGAGGATCGGAACCTACTTCACCCCGAGATGGCGAAACCTGGGGCTCGTAAGCTCTATGCCGAAGGCTACAGTCTCACTTTTTTGCGTGCGCAATGCGCTCGCGCGGCTTCGTGGGACAGGCATCACGATCGCTATGAGGGCGTGAAAGTCGTCTTCGGTGCTCTCGCCCATGGGCAGGAGAGGCTCGGGCTCCCTGCCCTTGGCGGCCTCTTCAGTGCAGGCATGCTGCCGCATCTCGAAACTGCGCGCCTACGCAATCGTGCCTTCATGGAGGCGCTCTTTCGTCTCTCTTGGCTCTCAGACAAATCCGGTATGGTCCCGGTGAACTGGCGCGCGATGGAGACCGAGGAGCTCGGTTCGGTCTATGAGTCCTTGCTCGAGCTTCAACCGCAACTCGGCGACGACGGCAGAACGCTGACTTTTGCTTCGGAAGCCGCCGAGCAGAAAGGGAATCAGCGCAAGACGACCGGCTCATATTATACCCCGGATAGCCTTGTGCAGCTGCTGCTCGACACCACCCTCAATCCGGTGCTCGACGAGCGGGAAACCAAAGCTTCCGATCCCGCCGAAGACCTTATGAAGCTCACGGTTATCGACCCTGCCTGTGGATCGGGACATTTCCTCCTCGCGGCTGCGCGGCGCATCGCCACCCGGGTCGCGCGCTATCGTGCGGGCGGGATTCCTTCAGCTGCCGACTTTCGCCACGCGCTGCGCGAAGTGGCGTGCCGCTGCCTTTACGGCGTGGACCGCAATCCGATGGCGGTCGAGCTGACCAAGGTCGCTCTTTGGATCGAAGCGCTAGAGCCTGGCCGACCGCTCGCCTTCTTCGACGCGCAGATTCGCTGCGGCGACAGTCTGATCGGCGTTTTCAATCGTGCGATGTTGCGGGACGGACTACCGGATGAAGCTTACAAGCCGCTGACCGGCGACGACAAGGAACTCTCCCGCCGGTACGCTCGCCTCAACAAGGAACAGCGTGATCGGGCCAAAGGGCATCCGCAACTGTTCGAGAATTGGTCGCCGCCTGGAATCCTGACGGAGTGGGATCACGATCTCAAGGAGATGGCGCAGGACGATCTCGCGAGCGTCGAGGCAAAAGCGCGAGGCTTCGAGTCTATGCGCGCGTCGGACGATTGGCAGCGCCTAAAAACTGCCAGTGACCTCTATATCTCGGCCAACTTCTACATGGCGGCGTTCTTCACGCCGAAAGCGACCGCCGCCGCTGGCCTAGACGCGATGCCCCTCACCGAACACGTGTGGCAGGCGGCGGGTGGCCGAGCGCCCGCTGACCATCTGCGCGAGGGTGCCACCCTGACCTCCGAGAAGGTGAAGGCCTTTCATTGGTTTATCGAATTTCCAGAGATTATGGAGTGCGATGACGGCTTCGATATTGTCATCGGCAATCCGCCGTGGGAGCGCATCAAACTCCAGGAACAGGAGTTCTTCGCCGCACGTTCGCCGGCGATCGCTAGCGCGGCCAACAAAGCAGAACGTCAGAAGCTGATCGACACTCTGGAGAAAGCGATTCCCGACAGTGCCGATGGCCGTCTGTGGCAAGATTTCGTTTTCGCCAAGCGCACTGCCGAGGCAGCCAGCGAGTTTGCTCGCTCGTCAAGTCGCTATCCGCTCACAGGTCGGGGTGACGTAAATACCTACGCCCTCTTCGCGGAGCTGTTCTCGCGCTTGGTTGGTCCGCGCGGCCGCGCGGGCGTGATCGTACCGACGGCTATCGCGACCGATTCTACCACGGCCAGCTTTTTCGCTGCGCAGGTTGAGGAGCGCCGATTAATCAGCCTGCATGACTTCCAGACGGGCCGAGGCTTCTTTGACCGTATCGGTCATGCGCGATTCAAATTTTCACTCCTAACATTGGCCGCACCGCAATCAGGTCCAACGGAAATTTCATTTAGCTTCTTTTCTCGTACAGCCGACGATTTTGCTGATGGGAGGCGGCACTTTAATTTGTCTCCGGCGGAAATCGCCGCGGTCAATCCAAATACGAAGACAGTGCCGGTCTTCCGGACGCGCGCCGATGCGGAGTTGACTGCGAAGCTTTACGCTCGCGCCCCAGTCCTGATCGAAGAACGGCCGATCGAGGCAGGCGGAGATGTCAATCCCTGGGGCATCACGTTCCAGACGATGTTTCATATGTCCAACGATGCGAGCTTCTTCCGCACGCCAGCGCAGATGGAGCCAGAGAAATGGCGTCGGGAGGGAGAGGATTGGATTCGCGAAACGGCAGCAGGCGTTGAACGTCGCGTTCCGCTTTATGAAGCCAAGATGATCCATCACTTTGATCATCGCTGGGCGACTTACGGCTTCGATGCGAGCGATGACGAGGAAGGCGCGCGGGATTGCACCCTGGCTGAAAAGCAAAGCCCCACGTTTGAGCCGTCGCCTCGTTACTGGGTACCTGAGCAAGAAGTTGTCCTGCGCGCCGCTCGCGTACCGGCCGCGTTAAAAGGCGCCGTCAAGCAGGCTCGCGGTGACGGCGGAAAGGCACGCCGCAAGGTTGATACTGATCTGGAGGAAAGCGCTCGTGCAGCGGCCCTTAAAGCTCTTGTTACGTGGATTGCCGGGGCGATTTCGGTATTTGAGCATCGCCCCGCGCGGGAAAGCGACCTCTTTCAGCTTCTCGGCCGCGTTCAGGATTGGCGGGGGGCACTGAAGAGCTCGCCTGAACGGTTCCTGCTCGATCCCAAGACGCTCGCTGTCGCCGATGAGATGCAGCGCGAAACACCGCTTGCCGCGGATGATCTTACCCGGATTACTGAAGGGCCCAAGGATGTGCTTGCGCTTGCCGAACTCCTAATTGCCGCCAAACAGCCGCGTTGGCTGATGGGCTGGCGGGATATCACCAACGCGACCAACGAGCGGACGGTGGTTGGCGGAGTATTCCCAAAAGCCGGGGTCGGCAACAATCTGCCCATTTGGTATCCGGGGGTTCACGTCGACGGAAAACAAGCGGCGGCTTTCGTTGGCATGCTTAGTTCTATGACCTTCGATTTTTCGGCCCGACACAAGGTAGGCGGTACACACCTTAATTTCTTCATAGCTCAACAGCTTCCGGTCCTTCCTCCTTCCGCTTACTCGCATGTCGATTTCAGCTTCATCACCCCACGCGTGTTGGAACTCACCTACACGAGTCGTGCAATGAAGCCATGGGCGGAGGATTTAGGATATTCCGGCCCACCCTTCGCATGGGAAGACGATCGGCGCGCCCAACTGCGCGCTGAACTCGATGCTTTCTTTGCCAAGAAATACGGTCTTACCGAGGAAGAGCTGCGGTATGTCCTGGACCCTGCCCGCGTCAAAGGCTCCGATTATCCGTCAGAGACATTTAGAGGATTGAGGGAGAAAGAAACCCGCCAATTCGGCGAGTACCGCACCGAACGTTTGGTGCTGGAAGCGTGGAAGCAGGTGGGGGTTCAGGCATCCGATACGTCTCCTACCTCCGTCGATTTGCCGCCTTTTGAAGAGCTGGCAGACCGCGCATGGGCTTGGCCGACAAGCCTCCAGCCTCGGGACCGGCTCCGATATGCAGCTCAATACGCGCTCTGGCAAATGGACCCAGCCATCGATGGCGCCCGTGTGCGCTTCGTTATCGCGAGTCTTGCGGAACCAGCGTTGCTGACCCCTTTGCTGACGGACAGCGATCGGAGCCAATGGATCAGACTCGTTGGTGGCGAGGCGCAGCCCTCAAAGGGCGCGGTCCGGTTGCGGCCGGCCATCAATGGAGCATGGCGATCCACTTTCGAGACGCTGCTCAGCTCAGGTCAGCTGGAGGAGAACAGTGACACTACATGGGCAAGAGGTCAGCATTTTAGTCCGTTGGGGCTGCAGGCCACGTCTGCCGACGCTCAGCGTGCCGCCTTCGTGACTCGCGCCGTGCGGGGCATGGACGTCGCGAGCCTCACTGCTGTGGCCGCGCCTGAGGACAACGTGATCTGGGCGAGGTTTGGAAGTGGCCGCTCAAGCTGATCTGTTCACCCCGGTGATCCATCCGCCGGTTTCGCCGCAGGGTCGAACAGGACCTCGGCTATGGATCCGCCGTCTGGCGATTCTCCGGGACTCGCAGACCATCATCCGCGAGGTGGTGCTGAAGCCCGGACTCAACATCATCTGGACACCAGATATGTCGAGCAGCGGCAGCCACGCCTTGGCCCATGGTAGCGGCAAGACCACGTTCTGCCGCTTACTTCGTGCCTGCCTGGGAGAGCCCGGCTACGCCGCGGACACACAGCGATCACGCCTCTTGGCGCGAATTCCGAACGGCCTGATCGCGGCTGAGATTCTGATCGATGGCGTGTGCTGGATCGCGGTCCGTCCATTTGGGCCGCAAGGTGGTGAGTTCGTCACTCAAGCCGCGTCCATCGAAGATGGAATAGCGCGGGGACGTCGAGAGGACGATCGAGCATCGATCGACCCTACCATTATTGCCAGCTTCTTTTCGACCATCACGGGAGCCACGCCGCCAGAGGTAAACCGTGAACAGATCTGGGACGTCCTTCGGGCTTGGTTAACCCGCGACCAGGAGTGCCGCTTGGCGGATATTCTGGCTTGGCGGTCATCGCACACTCAAACCCGATCCCGTGCCCAGGTGATCGGCGAAACAGCCAAGCTCACCATGGTACGCCTCGCCTTGCGCGCTTTGGATGCTGACGAACGCGCAGCTGCCGCCCGCGAGCGGGAGCTCGTGGCCGCCGTCGAGGACGAGCGGCGGCGGCAAGCTTATCAGCTACAGCGGTTTGCCGACGGCCTGCAAAGTGTGAGGCTCGCCTTGAAGGCCGACGACGAAGTGGGATTCGACGACACGATCGATCGAAAAGGGTTGATCTCGCTGGCGGAGGTGGCTTTGGCCAATGCCATGCGAACCGAGCTGCCGAAGCCGCCCGATGTCGGCTCGATCTTCGCGCGCCAAAAGGCGCTCAATGAGCATCGTCAGACACTAACGGCAAAACGTCAGCAGTTAGAAAACGAGGCGCGCTTCAAGCGCGGTGAAGCCGAACGCTACCGTTCTGAAGCGAGTCTGGGCGAGATCGACGTCACTCAGGGAAGGATCAGGGTCTGCCCCGTCTGCAGGGTCAGCATAGATGAGGTCAAGGCAAAGGGATGCGGGATTTCGCTCGAAACCTGCGACCTGGCCGCACTGAAGGCCTCGATTGCGGACAAGCAAAAGAAAGCCGCGGAGCTGGATGCGCAATCGAACGGTGCCGAGCAGGAGGCAAAAGGCGTCGATGCCCAGATTCAGCAGCTCGGTTCCCAGCAGCAGGAGCTCGAGGTCGAGGCTAAAACCGCTGATGCCGCCAACCGTGCTGCTCACGCAGCAAACAGGCAGGTGCAAGATCGTATCTACCAAGCGAGGCGAACGCTCGATGACGTGCGATCGCTGCGCGAACGCGAAACCACTGCGAAACCGGCGACGCCAGGGACCGCGGAGCTCGACGCAGTTCGTGCGCAGTTGGAAGCCGGACGCGCGCGGGCGCGAGCGGCCATCCGGACGCTGGAGGAAAGGTATCAAGGGATTATGGCCGCCTGGCTCCCTGATGGGGTGGCAGGCGCTATCAAGCTCGACGGCAACGGCTTGAAGGTTGACGCTGAATTCTCAGGACGAGGCGAGGTATCAACGGCGGCATTGGACTCCCTGAAGATCGTCGCTTTCGATCTTGCCGCGCTGCATATGGCCGTGGAGGAGAAAGCGGACCTGCCCGCATTTCTGCTACACGACAGCCCGCGCGAGGCCGATCTGGATGGACAGCTCTACGCCCGCCTTTTCAGCCTTGTGCATCAATGGGAGCAAGGAGTGGAAACGCCTTGCTTCCAGTACATCGTCACGACCACCACGGCTCCGCCGCCTGAATTGCAGGACGAGCATAACGTCCGACTCCAGATGAGTTCGACGCCGCCCGAAAGACGTCTATTCGGAATGGACATTTGATCCTGAGAATATCATGGTCGAAACATCTCAGTCCTTCATTGTTCGTGAGGAATGCCAGAAGGCCGCTTGGCAGAACGGCTTCCGCCGCGTTTTGGGGGAAGAGAAGGGGTGGGCAGCCTTCGGTTCTACTACGGCGAGGGGCATGATTCACCTCGCCGCTGCTGGGGCAGCGGGACCGTGGTATCTGGCTCTCGACCATTACGGTGTCATCCAGGAACTGAACTTACCCATCGCTGAGGTAGTCGGTCCTGGGAGTGCTCGCTTCGCCTTCGATACGCTTGGTGCGCTTTATGGAGTGCTGCGCCGCGTCTATGAGCTGAGCGTCAGCTTACCCGATGCACCACTCCGGGAGTTTGAGCGGCGCGTCACTGGGCTACCGCGGACAACCGAGGCGGAGCGGCTGGTCGTGGAGAGGATCGGTCAAGACATCTTTCGCGCTCGCCTAATGGACTACTGGCGGGGGCGTTGCCCACTCACAGGAATAAGTGACGCGGCTCTGTTGCGGGCATCGCACATCATTCCCTGGGCGGAATGTGAAAACGACGCCGAACGGCTCAATGCACATAACGGGTTGCTGCTGTCGGCGCTTTGGGACGCCGCATTCGATCGTCGACTCGTTACCTTCGACGACGAGGGAAAGCCCGAGTTCTCGTCTAGTCTCAGCGATCAAGCGCGCGCCGAGCTCCGTTGGAATTCGCCGATTTGGCTAACGGACGAGCATCGCCGACGGCTTGCCCACCACCGCAAGCGCTCGCGCGGACTTAGTTAGTCATTGCCCGTTACGGCTAAACCCGATCTCTGCGACCGCCGAAACCAACGCGGTGTTAAGCGCCAGCATCGCAGCTTGCAGATGCGAGAGGCTGACATAGGCTTCGAACTCGATGGGCGCGTCCCCGGCGTCAATCGGCGTACCGTAGTTGCCATAGCGGAACGCGGTCGAATTGGGATCGATTGCAGCCAATTCCTTCATTCGTCTCACGACCCAAGCAGGAACATCTTGTCCATATTTCTCTTTGACCATCTCCACGAAGCTATCAGTAAGGCCAGTCAAATCGTGAGTTCGCTTCGAGGCGGGCAGCGCGGCCTTGAGAATGAGTTCGCAAGAATGACGGTATAGGAACAGGGCTGCGTTGCCGATCCGGTAGTCGGCGATGCGCTTCTCCTTGATCGCATCCACAAGCTCATTGGCGGCTGTGAAGTATTCCTCGGCAAGGGAAGCGGTGTTGGCCTGCATCATCCCGCCGATGGCGAAGCCATGCGGGCCGGACCATTCATCCTCACGCGCGTGATCTCCAGTAAGGTCCTCGAAGAGCGGCCGGGTCATAGCCTCTTCAGTGAAGATGTCGGCACGCATCACGCGATCGTCCTTATCCGAATCCTGCCGTCCGAGCGCTTAACACATTTCGGACATAGCGACTCTGGCGCGATACGGCTCCTCCGCCAGTCATAGACAGGCTTTGACAGGCTTTCGAGGTGCGTTGACGCCTTCCGCTTGCCGCACCGCTGACTTGTGCGGGACCAGCTGAGCGGAGCCTGTCATGCCACTCAGAATTCACAACATGAGCCATTGACTGACTGCACAATGTTGCATAAGGTTGCGACATGTCTCAGAAAGATGCACCAGATTTCCTCACCCTCGCCGAGGCTGCCGAATATGTTGGCGTGTCGAAAGACACTCTTCGCCGCTGGGATGCCTCCGGTCGACTAAAGCCAGTGCGGCGTCCAGGCAGCGGATATCGATTCTATCGTCGGCCGGACCTTGAACCGTTCCGGCTCGAATATCGGCGCGCCGAGCAGGCGGCCGAAGAGCCCGACCACATGTTTCAAACGCTGATGGCGGACATCGAGGCGAACCCGAAGGTCCGTGAGCCTCAGCAGGGCGCTCATCGCGCAGTTCGGAACCATTTCGAGACATCAGACGAGCCGGTCATCCTGCAGATCCCCGTCGGATGTGGCAAGACCGGCGTCATCGCGACGCTGCCATTCGGCGTGGCCAAGGGCCGGACGCTCGTCATCACGCCGAACTTGACTATTCGCACCGGCGTTGCCGAAGCGCTCGACATCAGCAATCCAAAAAATTTCTGGAGGCGGACTGGCGCGCTTCACGATTTTTCGGCGGGGCCGTTTCGCGCCGTGCTCGATGGCGTGGACGCCAATCTGCACGACTGCAATGCAAGTCAGTTCGTGGTGACCAACATCCATCAATTGGCCAGTTCCGCCGACCGTTGGCTTCCGCAGTTTCCGCCGAACTACTTCGATATGATCCTAATTGATGAGGGCCATCATAACGTCGCTCCCAGCTGGACGAAGATCTTCGACCGTTTCCCGAATGCGAAGGTCGTCAGCCTGACTGCGACGCCGTTCCGGGGTGACGGGTCGCGGCCGGTCGGCAAGGTGATTTACCGCTACCCCTTCACCCGGGCCATGGTGAAGGGCTACATCAAGCAGATTCACTCGCGAAATGTAGCGCCGTCGGAGCTGTCGTTCACTTACCGGGATGATGCCAAACGACACAGCCTGGAAGAGGTGATGGCCTTGCGCGAGCACGCATGGTTTCGCCGTGGCGTCGCTCTGGCTCCAGAGTGCAATCGGCACATCGTCGACGCCAGCATCAAATATCTCAACGAGCTGCGCGAGCGCAGCGGCTTTCGGCATCAGATCATCGCAGTCGCCTGTTCGGTCGATCATGCCCGTCAGGTCCGTGGACTGTACGAAGAGCGCGGCCTCAAGGCCCGCGAGATCTACGGCGAAATGGATCGGGACAAGCAGGATGCGGTGCTGGCCGAGCTTCGCAGCGGCAGGCTCGATAGCATCGTGCAGGTCCAAATGCTGGGCGAAGGGTTCGACCACCCGCCGCTGAGTGTCGCCGCGATCTTCAGACCGTATGCGAGCTTGTCGCCGTATATTCAGTTCGTGGGCCGTGTCATGCGTGTCGTGCACGAGGCGAAGCCCGATCATGCCGACAACCACGCCTACGTGGTCTCTCACGTCGGATTAAACACCGACGCTCATTGGGACGATTTCCGCGAGCTCGACTTCGACGACCAGGCCATGGTCAAGAAGTGGCTCGAGGCCGGAGACGAGAATGGCGACGGCGAGGGTAAGGGAGAGCCTCGCCGCTTCGACATCGGAATGCTCGTCGATAATGAAATCGTTGGCTCGTTCATCAACAGGTCGTTTCTCGATCCCGAAGACGATCGCGTCCTCAACGAAATGCTGGATCACGAGATCGGCAGTGGTCTGCGGTTACGCGATGTGGTCGACAAGGAGCAGCTTCGGCAGACGTTGCGGCGCAAGCAGGATGAGATGTCGGCCGTCAGCAGCGCCGGCAATCTTCCAACGCAGCCTCAGGCACGCCGCGTGCATGCGCGAAAGCGGCTTTCCGAACGCACCGGTTCAGTCGTGGCCCGCATTCTCAAGGACCTCAAATTGTCGCCCAACGGCAGGGAGGTTGGACAACGGGACAAAACCGTGGCTGGGCGGGACAACAGGGCCGCGGTGACATCGCTGCTCAACAAAGCGATCAACGAACATTTGGGGATCAAGTCTGGGAGCCGGAAGTCGCCAGACGCCGGCGACAATGAAGACGCATTGGCGGCCCTCGACATGCTGGGCGATAGGATCAGGGATTCCCTTAAAGGAAACGACGATGCCTAAGGTGAGAGACATCCTCATTGACGTTAAAGTCGAGCAGGCGCAACGGCAGCGGAAGTGTCGACGGAGCACGGCGCATCTCATTAGCAAGGGCGAGATGTGCCTCGTGGTCAGGACCAATGCGACAAATGACCCGTACAGCTATTGCCGCGATGCGGCCAGACCGATGCTGGACGCTGCCCTGGCGAAGTTGAAGGCCTTGTATGTGGAGCTTGGCCTTTCACCGCCGGCATAGCAGAAGGATGGAGGGCGGAGCGTTGTCCGACGTCGGGATCAACCAAATCGCATCTCGCAGAGGTGATCACGAAAATATTTTTCGCGCGCTCGACCTTGCGACTTCCCGATCCGCTACGCTGCGCATCTCGGGAAAGCGCGCGGCTACGAAGCAAGGCATTGATACCTTTGAATATTTTTTCTTGCGTTGCGACCGTAACTTGCGATCTTTGTCACGATGCGGAGGGATCCGCGCAACGACAAGGACGCCGTGGTGGCGCGACAGAGAGGAACAACAGCCGAAGAGTTTCGCGTGGTCGCCGATGCTGCGCCCGGCCCCTCGGCTGCGACTGTCGGATCGAAGCCCGATCCGCGCCTCGTCAACTTGGTGCGCCTGCTGGCTCGGCAGGCCGCGCGGGACTTCGTGCAAACCGAATCAGACAGCCGGAAGCGTGATCGTCTCCCGGAATAAGGAGGCGTCATGAAGGTCGCGCTCTACGCCCGTTACTCATCAGACAACCAGCGTGACGCTTCGATCGAGGATCAATTGCGGCTCTGCCGCCTTCACGCCGAGAAGCAAGGTTGGACTGTCGTCGACAGCTATTCAGACCGGGCCATCTCTGGCGCATCGCTGCTTCGCCCCGGCATCCAGGAACTGATCAGCGACGCGACCCGGGGGAAGTTCGCGGTCGTAGTTGCAGAGGCGATGGACCGCCTCAGCCGCGATCAAGAGGACATTGCAGGGCTCTTCAAGCGTATGGCCTTCGCCGGCGTGCGGATCGTCACGCTCTCGGAGGGCGACGTCACACATCTCCACGTCGGGCTGAAGGGCACTATGAATGCCCTGTTCCTGAAAGACCTGGCGGACAAGACTCGGCGAGGTCTGCGCGGCCGCATCGAGGACGGCAAGTCCGGCGGGGGATTGTGCTTCGGTTATGACGTCGTCAAGCAGTTCGCTGCCAATGGCGAGCCAATCCGCGGCGATCGCAGGATTAATGAGGCCGAAGCGGCTGTCGTCCGCCGCATCTTCACAGATTACCTCAGCGGCCAATCCTCGCGCACGATCGCCTTCGAACTGAACCGCGAGCGTGTGCCGGGACCTCAAGGCGCCGAATGGGGACCATCGACCATTCACGGCAATCCAAAGCGCGGCGTTGGCATCCTCAACAACGAGCTCTACGTCGGGCGCCTCGTGTGGAACCGGCTTCGCTATCTGAAGGACCCGGATACCGGCAAGCGGGTTTCTCGGCTCAACCCCGAATCCGAGTGGGTGACCCTAGACGTCCCCGAATTGCGCATCGTCGATCAGGATACCTGGGACGCTGTGAAGGCGCGTCAGCAGGCACTCGCCTACGAGCCCTCGGCACCCGGCGAGAACAAGCTCAATGACCGTCGGCGGCCCAGGTATCTCTTCGCCGGGCTGGTGAAATGCGGTTGTTGCGGCGGTGGGTACACGATGATCTCGAAGGACCTGCTCGGCTGCGCGACGGCGCGCAACAAGGGGACGTGCAAAAATCGCCTGAACATGCGCCGCGATACGCTGGAGACATCCGTATTGAGCGGCCTCCGGACGCACTTGATGGAGCCCGAGCTATTCAAGGAGTTCTGCGAGGAATTCACCCGTGAAGTAAACCGGCTGCGGATCGAACGTCGAACCGATCAGGATGCTTGGCAGAGCGAGCTGGGAAGAGTTGAAAAGCAGATTCGAGGCATTATCACCGCGATCAAAGATGGCATGTATCAACCGTCGATGAAGGCTGAGATGGATACGCTGGAAGCTCGCAAGGCGGAGTTGACCGATCTGCTCGCGAATGCCGAAGACCCCCCGCCGCTTTTGCACCCGAGCATGGCGGAGATCTATCGGCAGCGCATCTCGGCGCTTTATGAGAGCCTGCAAGGCGAAGAGGAGAGATCAGAGGCGGCGGAGGTGTTCCGTACATTGGTCGACCAGGTGACGCTCGTGCCCGAGGCGGAACAACTCGCCATCGTGCTGCGCGGTGACCTAGCTGCGATCCTGCAATTTGCGGCGGGCAAGAAGAACCCCGACTTCCTCTCGGAGGCCGGGGCTCTGGATAGCTTGCTATCGCAAGCATCGGTGGTTGCGGGGAGGCGCAACCACCGATACCGACATTCCGTTCAGGTGGTGATCTGACCAAGGGGGCTTTCTGCGTCCTGAACGTAAATAGCGATCGAAAAGATCAATAAAACAATGAACGACTCCTCTCGGCTACCAGCTTTCTCCAAACGGCCGCAATTCAACATTGAACGACCATGCGCTTCGATCCTGGTGGGCGACGTGCCAGATCTCCTCGGCGATAGCGCGCGGTTTGATGAAGAACTCGTCCGGCCGATCTGACCAGCGTTTCCGTGTCCACTCGAGGTCGATCACGGCATCGACCACGACGTAAGCGACGTGAACGCCCTGTGGCCCGAGATCGCGCGCCATCGCTTCGGCCAGGATTCGCTGCGCCGCCTTGGTCGGCGCGAAGCCGGCGAAACCGGCTTTGCCGCGCAGGGCCGAGGTGTTGCCGGTGGCAATGATCGCACCCTTTCCGGCCGTCAGCATCGCGGGGACGAACCGCCGCGCCAGATACAACAGTCCCATGGTGTTGACTTGGAAGTTGCGATTCAGGATCGACGGATCGATCTCGCGGAATGTGCCGAACGCACCACCGACGGCGTTGTGGATGACCACGGCGGGATTGCCGAGATCGCGCTCCACGGCCGACCCTACCGCGTCGATCTGCTCGGGATCGGAAACGTCGCAGCGGAATCCTTTCGCGCCCGGCAGTTCCTTCTCAAGGGCCGCGAGGCGCTCCTCGTTCCTGGCGAGCAGAGCGAGGCGATAGCCACCCTCGGCAAACCGCCTGGCGAGAGCGGAACCTGTGCCAGGGCCGACACCGGATATCAGGCAGACAGGCGCGGTCATGCGATTAGTCCTCCACGTTCGGCCGGCAGGTCAGTTGCCAGCCTTCGCCAACAGCTTTTCGACGTATGGCTTCAGATCAGGCTGGAAATGCACGTGTTCGACGAGACGGGTGAAATGAGCAAAGGTCAGCGGATAGTCATCCTGCACTGCCGGATGCAGGATCCTCCCCAGCCCAAGCTTGCGCAACTGATCGGCCCGCGCATGCTCATTCATGAACAGCGCAAGCTCTGCGGCGAAGCAGATGTCGGCCAGCGATAGCCCCGCGCCCACCAGCGCCTCGCGCTGCTGCGACAGCGCCTGCTCCATGCCCGAAGCATAGATCGCAAACGCCTGCTGGGCTCGCGCATGAATGGCGGCATCGACCGTGCCGCTCGATAGTGCCAAGAGGTAAATCTGCGAGTCCCTGGCGAAGACCAGGCTGACATCGAGAAAGCTGTCGATCCTGGACGCCTCATAGGCGTCACGCCCGTAGAGCGAGAACTTCGCTGCGCCGAGCCGTGCCACCGCCCGCATGATGCTGTTCGATTCGAAGATCCCGATTGTCCCATCAGGCCCGAAAGCGGCGGGCACATTGCCGAACGGCTGCGCTGTCACGAACGCATGGGTCTTTAAGAGTTGCGAACCGGTCAGCCCAACTCGACCGGTTCGCGCCAGCGAAGATAGCGAGGAGCGTTCATGCTCCGCCAAAGGATGGGCGTCATAGTCCCACAACCAGTCCCGCAGCTCCTTGGGCGGAGCTCCCCTGACCTCGACCTCCACACCGCAGAATCGCGCCGCGATAGTTCCCTTCCAGACCCGGGGTTCGGCAAGTAGGAGAATATCCGCAAGTCAGCCACGGTGGATTCCTCCTGATCATCTCCGGCCCTCGTCGGGCCGCACCTCGGCCCTGGAATGTCATGTGGCTGATCGGTCATTCCGAGCTCGCGTCAAGAATCCCACCGAACGATTCCCACCGGCTTCCGCTCCAGCGCTGAAGCTGGAGTTGCGTCCAGACCATGTTGTTGGCTTCGCTGATTGCTCAAGCGTATCCTGCTGGTTGCATGAGAGGCAGCGCACGATTGACGTCGCAAACTTGAAGCAACATAAAGAGCAAGCGCCGTCTTGTGCATTCTTTACCGAAGTCGGCAACTAGCCCTAATCTCAATACTACGGGAGCCCATCGGCACGTCTGCTATCCGATGGAAGCCAGACGGCGCTCAACCGAGTGGCGGGGCGCCTGCTTTTGACCCAAGGTGAACTGTCGCCGGGCTTTGCCAAGAGGCGTTGAACCGCGTCGAGATTGGAACTAGCCTCAAAAATAGAACAAACGTTCGTCTCTTGAACAAAATTGGTGAGGATCCAATGGTCTCCAAGTTGATGGCACTTGCGGTTTTCGGGACGGGGATGTGGCTCGCTGGCGCTGCACCTGCGGCAAGCCAGCAGGGAAACTTCAACGCGCCTGACCTCGTCCTCATCAACGGAAACGTTCTGACGCTGGACGAAGGATCCACCGTTACAGAGGCGGTCGCCATCAGAGACGGAAAGATTCTCGCCACCGGAAGCAACGCATCGATCAGGGCGCTTGCCGGCGCTGGCACGCGCGTGCTCGATGTGTCCGGCAAGAGCGTCATTCCCGGGTTGATCGATACGCACGCTCACTTCAAGGCCGCTGGACTTGGCGACTATGTCGTCGCCATGGGCCGAGCGAAGACTGTTGCGGACGCGCTCGAGGCGATCAAGGCGTTCGCGGCGAAGAAGAAGCCGGGCGAGTGGATCGTGGGTGGCGCATGGCATCCGCCGTCGCAACTCTCCGAGAAACGCTATCTGACCAGGCAAGAGATCGACAGCGTCGCCCCGAATAATCCGGTCTACCTGCGTACCGTCGGGCATTTCTCGATGGCGAACACCATGGCCCTGCAAGAGGTAGGAGTCGACAAGACCACCGCGGATCCGAGCGGTGGATCATTCGAGCGCGACGCTACCGGCGAATTGACCGGCGTGCTTGTCGAAGCAGCGATCGATCGGGTCGAGAAAGCCGTGCCGCCTTGGACGGAAGACGACGAGATTCGGCAGTTCACGATTGCGGAGAGCGTGCTGAACAGCTTTGGAATCACCAGCGCGGTCGAAGGCGCAACGGAAGCCCGTGATATCCGCACGCTGCAGAAGCTTGCCGCGTCCGGAAAAGCCACCTTGCGCATCGGCGTGATGTTCCGGCCAGAACCGCCAGCTGATCTGACCGCGTGGGAAGCTATCATGTCGGGCAACGGGGCCTCGTCGGGCTTTGGCGACGACTGGCTCAAGTTCGCCGGCATCAAGATCTTCTACGATGGAGGCATGACGCTGAAAACAGCGCTCATGCGCGACGTCTATCCCGATTCACATGACAACTACCACGGCATTGCGCAGCAGACACCCGACCGGCTGAAGCAACTCGTCTCGATCTGCAACCGCTACGGCTGGCGTGTCGGCGTGCACGTCGTCGGCGACCTCGGCATCGACCAAGTGCTCGACGCGCTCGAATCAGCCGACAAAGAAAAATCGATCCGAGATCGTCGTTTCGTCCTTATTCATGCCAGTCTGATCAGGCCGGAGCAGATGGAGCGCGCGCACAATCTAGGAGTCCGCATCGATTTCCAGAACGTCTTCCTGTGGGACAAGGCCGCGACCGTCGAGCGGTTTCTGGGGCGGGCGACCGCTGACCGCGCCGTGCCGACCAGGACGTTGATCGCGAAAATGGGCCTTGATAGCCTCGGCGCCGGAACGGACTTCCCCGTCAATCCGATCAACCCTTTTCTCAACATGTACATTATGGTGACCAGGAAGGATCCGAACGGAAACGTCTTTGGGGCGGCGGAAGCCGTTACTCGCGAGCAGGCCCTGCGCCTCTACACCAGCGCAGCTTCGCGCTACACATTCGATGAAGCGCGGAAAGGGACGATTGAGCCCGGAAAGCTTGCCGACATCGTGGTGCTTTCCGCGGACTACATGGCCGTGCCGGAAGAGCAGATCAAAGACATCAAGGCGGATCTGACGCTGGTCGGCGGCAAGGTCGTCTTTCAGCGCTGAACCGTAGCCTCGGCAAACGAGAGCATCGGACTGCAGCACTCGGCGAGGATCCTGCGCGAAGGACGCTGAAGGCGGTGGTTGACAGGAAGCCGGTCCGAGTCCTCGTGCCGTCCGACAAGGATCGTCGATGAAGAAGCTCGCCGCTGCCGGCGGCGGCAAGTCGGCGCAGATGATGAGGCCGGCTGGAACGCCTTGCCGGCTTCAAGATCGACGGGATCAGCCCTTTCGGGCAGTGAAGACTCGTGCGCGCCGTGGTCGAGCAGAGCGCGCTTCGGCAGGAGCAGTCTATATCAATGGCGGTCAACGTGGCTTGCAGGTTCGGCTCAAACCAGCCGACGTGCACGACGTTCTGAAGGCAGTCGTGGCCGGCGTTGTCGCCTGAGCAGGACGGGGTCATCAGTGGGACAATTGCGCCGCACAAAAGTGTCAGGCCTCGCATCTTGATCTTTTATTCGCCCGCTCGCGCCCATTGAGCCCTGCACAGCCGCATTAAACTATGGTAGGATGCTACATCCGCTGAAAAAAGCGCGTCGAAAACAGGGAGGACGACATGCGGGGGACTGCGTTAAAAGTCCTTGGCTCGCTGGCCGCAGGACTTTTTCTTATGTCGGCTACCGCGATGGCCGCTGAACCGCCAAAGGAGATGAAGCTCTACGTCTTCTCTTCGGGGGCGCTCAATCTCGACAAGTCGATCATTCAGAACGGCAGTAGCGGCAAGATCCAAATTCCTGTCGGCTTCTTCCTGATCCGCCACCCCAAGGGCGACGTGCTGTTCGACTGCGGCAACAACGACCGCATTATCAAGGAGCCGGACTATTGGGGGCCGTTCGTGAAGGCGCTTGATCCGGGTCGTTCGCCCGACATCGCCATCGACGCTCAGCTTTCCAAGATCAACGTCAAGACATCTGACATCAAATATGTCATCCTCGGTCATTTCCACGTCGATCACGCCGGCAACATCGGCAAGTTCCTGGATTCGACCTTCGTGTACCAGCGCGACGAGATGAGGAACGCGTTCTGGCCTGCGCCGGGCTACGCGACCTTCTTCATCTCTGACGATTTCGCCATGCTGCGCAACAGCGTCGGCGGGGGGATGCCCTCCAAATACAAGACCATCGAGCTCGACGGCGATCTCGACCTGTTCGGAGACAATAGCGTCTTCATCCACCGTACCGTGTCGCACACGCCCGGAAGCCAGATCCTGGTGGTGCGCCTGCCGAAAACTGGCACGGTGGTGCTGACCAGCGACGCCGTTTATCTCCAGGAGAACCTGGACAAGAACATCCTGCCGAGCATCGGCAGCGTCTATGATCCCGTCGGCATGCTCGATGCCTACGCCTGGGTGAAGCGCGTTCGCGACACCGAGGGCGCCGACATCATCTATGCCCACGACCCCGACACTTTCAAGGCGCACAAGCACTCGCCCGAATTCTACGAGTGAGCGGTAGTAGCCTAGGGACATCCGCACGAGTCGTCATCCCGGGCCTTCGCGCCCGGGATTTTGCTCGGTAGTCTTGCGCGGTGTCCGCCAGAGGGGGTCTAAAGTTTCCATGCTTCCGGCTGTTTCTCCGGTCGTTCTCGCCGAGCGCGTCACAAAATGGTACGGGCCACGACGCGCCGTCGCCGACGTGTCCTTTGCGATCGCGCCGGGGGAGATCGTCGGCCTGCTCGGGCCGAACGGGTCCGGCAAAAGCACGATCTTCCGCTTGCTCACCGGCTACTTGGTGCCGACCGCGGGACGCATCGAGATCGCTGGCCACGACGTGATCGAGGACTCTCTCGGCGTACGTCGTGCCATCAGCTATGTGCCGGAAGACGCGCCGCTCTACGACCACATGCGGGTCGGCGAATTCCTGCATTTCATGGCCGGTATCAAGGGATTGCACGGACCGAAGGCGAGGGCCGCGATCGACGAGGCGGCGGATCGGCTGGACCTCGCGCGCGTCATGAGGCTCACGACTGGCAAACTGTCGCGCGGCTTTCGCCAGCGTGTCTCGATCGCGCAGGCTCTGCTGGGCGATCCAAAAGTTCTGGTGCTGGACGAGCCGACCAGCGGGCTCGATCCGCACCAGGTGATCGCCGTGCGCGACCTGATCCGGTCGCTGGCCGGACGCCACACCGTGTTGCTGGCCTCGCACATCCTGCCCGAGATCGAGAGAATTGCCTCGCGCGTGATGATCCTGCTCGACGGCGTGCTCTTGACGTCCGATGCGCTGAAAGATGCTAGACAGGATCAAACGTTGCGCCTGTCGGTGGACGCGTCGGAAGAGGCCGTCCACGGCGCGACGAAGGTCGTCACCGGCGTGCGCGAGGTTGTCGCGGATCCCGACGGTGCCGGACGCTTCCTCGTCAGGGCGCAACGGCGCCCGTCGCTCGCAGCCGAGCTGGTCTCCGTGCTGGTCGCCGCGCAAATCCCGGTACACGAGCTGACCGAGCTGCGGCCCGATCTCGAACGGGTGTTCCTCGATCTCACCCGGCGACCGGAGGCGGCCGCATGAGAAGCTTCGCAGTGCTGCTAGAGAAGGAAGTGACCGCGCTGTTCTCCTCACCGATCGCCTACGTGCTGATGACGGTGTTCCTGCTGATCATGGGCTACAGCTTCACGCTCACCCTGTTCCTTAGCCACCAGCCCAGCATGGTGCACATATTCTTCCAGATGTTCGTCCTGTTCATGCTGACCGTACCGCTGATCACGATGCGACTGTTCGCGGAAGAGCGGAAGCTCAAGACGCTGGAGGTCCTCCTGACCGCCCCGCTCTCCGAAGTCGCGATCGTGTTGGCGAAGTTCTTGGCGGCGATGAGCCTGATCGTGGTCATGCTCGTGCTATCGGGGGCCTACGCGGCCGCGCTCGCCTGGTTCGGCGATCCTGATTTCGGGCCGATCTACAGCGGCTATTTCGGGTTGCTGCTGTTCGGATCGGCACTGGTCGGCACAGGCCTGTTGGCCTCGGCGCTGACGGCCAACCAGGTGATCGCCGCGCTGATCTCGCTCAGCGTCTTCCTCCTGCTCTGGATCATCGACAATTTCGGCTGGCTGCTGCCAAGCCCCGCGGACACGCTGGTGGTGAACCTGTCGCTCTCGGTCCATTTCCGCCCCTTCGCTGTCGGGTCGATCTATCTGTCCGACGTGGGCTTCTTCCTCAGCGCCACCCTGCTGACGCTGCTGTTGACAGTCCGCGCCTTGGCACGGCGGTGAGAGGCGCATGCGATGAGCGGATCTGTTAGAACGAATGTCGCTCTCCTCGTCCTGTCGGTTGGCGCCATCCTCTGCGGCGCGCTCGGATTCGCGGGGCTCGGCGAAACTGCATCGAACATCCTCTTGTTCGTCGCCTGCGCTCTCGCGCTGCTCGCACTCTTCACGCTGGCAATCCGACTCCCTTTGCGCGGCGGCGGCTCGCGCTGGTCGGCCTGGGTCGGGAACGCGTCGATCGTTGTCGCGGCGGTCGCGGCGGTCTTCGGCGCCAACGTGGCGCTCTATCGCCACGACGTGCATTTCGACGTCAGCCGGGAAGGTCGCAATACGCCGCCTCAACAGCTCACCGACGTGATCGCGCAACTGCGCACACCGCTCGCGCTGACCTATTTCTACAATGCGAGCGATGCCAATGCGATTGCGGTCCGCGACCTCGTTCAGACCGCGTCGCGGAACCATCCGCTTCTCGCCTTCCGCGCCATTGATCTCGACAAGGAGCCCGGCCTTGCCCGCGACCTCGGTGTACGCGCCTACAACACCGCCGTGCTGCAGGCCGACGATCGCAAGATCCTCGTCGAAAACGTCATCGATCCCGCCCGCATCGGCTATGCGGCGTTGCGCGTGCTGCGCAAGCGCGTGGAGACCGTCTGCTTCGTCACCGGCCACGGCGAGACGTTCCGCCCGCTGCCTTCGCATTTTCATTTCAGCCATGTCGAGACTTTGAAGGGGCACGAGACACCCGGCGCCGGCGACGTGCTGGAGACGGCGCCCGAGCAACTCGACCGGCTCTTGCTTGCCCTCGACCAGATCGGCTTCGAGATGCGCGAGCTCGTCACGGCGACGGCGTCCAGCATTCCACCTGACTGCTCGGCGGTCGCCGACATCGGCCCGCGCACAGCCTTTGCCGATGACGAGGCGGCCCTGCTCGCCGATTATGTAAGAGGTGGAGGCAGGCTTCTGCTCCTGATCGATCCGCTGTCTCAGCTCGATGGCGATTTCGAGCGATTGCTGCTCGAGCCCGTGGGACTATCGAGCGAGGCCATGATCGTCATCGATCCCCTCAATCATTTCCGTACCGATGCGGACAAGGTCGCCGTGCCCTATTATCCGCCGCACCCGATCACGAAGCGTCTGGCGCTGACCGTGTTTCCGCAGGCGCGGCCGATCGCGGTGGCGCAGCCGCCGTCCGGCGTCAGCTTGATCGTGCTGGCCGCGAGCAGCCAGGAAAGTTATTTGCGCTCGCCCAAGTCTGCTCCCGCCGTGACGGAGAGAGACGCGACAAACACGCCGCGGAGCGCACAGCCGCTTGCGGTCGCGCTCGAAGGCAGCTGGCCGGAGGCCTCGCCGGGCAAGCGCTTCCGCCTCGTCGTGGCCGGCACCAGCAAGTTCGCAACCAACGAATATTTCCCCTACATCTCTAATGGCGAGCTCTCGCTTGCCATGCTTCGCTGGCTTGCCGAGGATGATGCCACGCCGAGCGTCGCACCGCAGACCTTCAAGCTGCCGGAGATCGTGTTGACCAGCAGCCAGATGCGCGACACTTTCATCGTGCTGGAGGTGCTGTTGCCGCTGAGCACGGCCCTGTTCGGTGTTGCGATGTGGTGGAGGCGACGGTGACGGACGGGGCGGCCAAACGCGGGAGGACCCGATGGCTTGTGCCGCTGCTCGCTGTGTGCCTGGTGGCGCTGCTGGGTGTCCTGATCGTCGGCGGGCAGTGGCCAGAGCTGCGCAGCAAGGTCGCATTTGCGCCGAAGGGCCTCGTGACCATCGCGCCTGCCGACGCGCGGCGGGTGGAGATTCGTTCGGGTAGCGGGAGCGTTGTCCTGCTTCGCAAAGCCGGCGAGTGGACGATCGAGGGGATGGATGGCGCCGTGCCGGCCGAGCTCGGATCGCATCTCGAAACGGCGCTGCGGCTCGTCGCCGTCAGCGAGCCCGCGCGCGAAATTCCGGCCGCCGAGCTCGCTGTGGAACAATTCGCTGCATTTGGGCTCGATCCGCCCGCAACCGTGGCCGTGATCGAGACGGCCGATGGTTCGACGATCTCCGTGAATTTGGGCGCGCTCAATCCGGCGAGCACCTCTCATTATGTCCGCATCGCCGGGCGCCCCACTGTGTACCTGATGCCGCGTCATTTCGGCGAGGAGTGGCGGGTCACGCTCGATATGGCGCGCCGCCTGCGCGGCCCAGCCGGGCCAGATGCGGCGAGCCGTGGCAGGAGCTTGTTGCTGCCAATCTCTATGGCGCAGGTGTGGGCGTTCGAGATCGTCTTCGCGGGCAAGCTCACCCGCTTCGAGCGCGACATTGACGGCAACTGGTTCCGCCACCTCGGCCAGCACAACCACGCCGCCGGCAATGTTGTGCACGTCGCCGATCCCGAGCAGGCCCGCGTCATCGACGCGGCGATACGCGCGTTGGATGCCGCCGCAGTCGAGACGCGCGTCGGACCGGCTGATCCGTCGCAAGTCGCCCGCTATGGGCTCAACCTGCCGACCCTCATCGTGCTGGTATTCTCGCGCGATGCGGCCGCGCCGCTGGCAAGACTAGAGTTCGGTGCATCCGCCGATAGTCTCGACCGCTACGCACGGCTCGCGCCCAATGGCGCGGTGGTCACCGTGGCCGAGTTCGAGATGCGCCGCTTGACGGAGCTGCTCCGCGCCATCGGAGCGGGATCGTGAACTTAGCTCGCCGCTTGCTGCTCGGCTTGTTTCTGCTCAGCTTCGGCGCGCCGGTTCGCGCGCACCAAGTCAACCTTTCGACAGCGCGCGTGGCGCTGACTACCGATCGCACCGTGACCGTCGAGGTCGCGCTCAAGGGCAGCGACATAGACCGGCTCGTCGGCACCAAGATCTACGACGCAAAGGAAGACGCGGTCGATCCCGGCGCAGTCGACGCGGCCGCTGCGTTCATCCTCGCCTACATGAAGGCACATCTGGCCGTATTGGGGACCGAAGGGACGGCCTGCGCCCCCGGGATTGCGGCCATCCTGGCCGATGGCGACGGTGTCATCTATCGCAACAGCTTTGCCTGCGAGGGCGTTGCCGGCGACATCGTCTATCACTCGACCGTCCTGACCGAGAAGGATCCGACCGCGCGCCAGGTGGTGCTAGTCACGCAGGGCAAGTCTGAAGCGCAGGCGCTGCTCGATGCCGGCAATACCACCGTCACACTCTCGGCGCCGGCGCCGCCGCTAGGGTCGACAATGCAGCGCTATCTCCTAACTGGTATCGAGCACATCTTTCACGGCTACGATCACATCGCCTTTCTGATCGCGGTGGTGCTGTGGGCGCGCCGGCTCATTCCGGTCGTCAAGATCGTCACCGCCTTCACCATCGCCCATTCGATCACGCTGTCTCTGGCGGCGCTCGACCTCGTCGTGATCCCCAGCCGCGTTGTGGAGCCAGCGATCGCGGCCTCGATTATGTTCGTTGCCGTTGAGAACTTCTTCTCGCGCGACATAGACAGGCGCTGGCGCGTGGCCTTCGTGTTCGGGCTGATCCACGGCTTCGGCTTTGCCGGCGCGCTTCATGAAGTCGGCCTGCCGACGAATGCGATCGTACCGGCGCTTGCTGCCTTCAATATCGGCGTCGAAATCGGCCAAGTCGCGATCGTCGCGATCGTATTCCCGGTGCTCGGCCTGTTCGACCGGCTGATCACGACTGACCGCGCCAAGCCGATGAGGGCGACTGGGCTGGTCTATGCCGTATCCGCTGTGATCAGCCTGGTCAGTGGCTACTGGCTTTTCATGCGCATGATGGAGGCCTGAGGCGTCGTGGATTCATCATCCCGAGTATTCTGGCGGTGCCCGGCAGCAGCATGGCAAGCCTGGCCCGCATCCTTTCGTGCCGCGATGCGAACCATTCCTGCAGCAGCATGACTTGCGGAAGGTCGGCGCCGAGCGCCTGACAGTATTCCCAACCTGGAGGTCGACGTCATCGAAAGGGCGATGCCGACGAGCTCGGCATCGTTGAGTGCGAAATCGCGTAGCATGGTCGAATTGCGACCGGCAGTCCGCTCGAAACTTCGAAAGGAAGCCGTGAACGTGATGTGGCTTCCCGTTTGGGACGGCTCGTTCACTCCGCCGCCATTCGGGTTCCGCTCTTAGTGCCGGCCGAGGCGGTCAAAGCTGGCGGCACCAATTGTGCGCATCGGAATCACCTGCATCTCTCGGGGCTTCGATCAAACTGCCCAGTGGGCGCAGGGATGCGAATGCATGATGGAAGCAGCCCATCCGTCGAGCAACAGACCGTCCCAAGCTATGACACCTTCATCCCATTTCACGCCGGTACTCGCGATACATCAATGCCCTTTGAGGTCTCCCTTCGATAATCTGGTCGTTGAACCCGTCATGGACACAACACGGCAAGTCGGGATTGAAGGTGTCCATCGAATTCATTCAGGATGTCCAAAGTCAACATGCTTCAGCGTCTTCTTCTCCCGCTGAGGCGTCATCTTCGCCGGGCTTGCCTTACCAGGTACGCCACGAGGACCGAGCTCTTCGCGCTGGATGTCATCCTCGGAGCGTTCGGGCTCCACGCCATTAATCGGCTTCTCAGGCATCATTCCATCCGCGTCTTGTCTTTCAGATCGCGGATCCGGATCTCGGCTTCTTCCTTCGAAGTGACGATCTCCCATTCGTCCGGCACCGTGCGATCGCGTTGAGCCTCTTGAGCTCGGCGAGTTGTTCTGCAGTTGGTTTTTCCATCTTTGAATCCTTGAGCGCCTGCACGACGGCGCCGTCGTCGAGCACATCCAGCAGCTGGTTTCTGGTTTGCTCGCGATCTCTGGGGCCGGGCTCGACATACCGGGCCCGGATGCCCTGAGCGTCTTCCAAGGCCTTCGCGACTCGCTGTTCCGGATCCATGACCGGTACTCCACATACACGGAAATCGCGGTTAGGAACGACGTGTTCCTTTGCTCAGCCCTTGAATGAGCTCGCCCGCAGGAGACCTTCGGAGGTGATGTCACGGAACTCGATGTCGGCGTAAAACTTGGGTTCGACCCACGTGGCCTTCGGCTTTCTGATCGTCTTGGTAAGCTTCTGCTTGGGGCTCACCACCGTGTCGAGCGCTTTGCGGATCTGCGCCGAGGTGGTTCGATTCCACCCCGTGCCGACCTTCCCCAAGTAGACGAGATCCTTGCCTTCCTTCTTGCCCAGATAGAGCGCGGCCACGCCGGATGGGTCCTTGATGAAGCCGACCACGGGAAACTTGCCCTTCTGGACGACCTTGATCTTCTGCCAGGCTTCGGCGCGCTCCGATCGGTATGGCGCATCCGCGCGCTTGGAGATGATACCCTCATAGTTCAACTTGCTGGCGGCAACGAAGAGCGCCTGCCCGTCCCCCTTCATGGTGTTCACTGTAGTAGATGGGCTCCTCGAGCTTGTGCTTATCGGTGAGCTCTTTGAGTAGCCTCTTTCGTTCGATCTGTGGCTCTTTCCGTAAATCCTTGCCGTCGGGCCACAGCAGATCGAACGCGAAGCAGACCAGGCGGTCCTAATCGCCTGCGCCGAGGTCCGCCTGCAGTTCGGAAAAATTCGTGCGCGCCTGATGGATAACGACGACTTCCCGTCGACAATTGCCTGACCTCCGATATCGAAGGCGGCAGCAATCCTCGAAAACCTGCTGACCCAATTGTAGCCTTTGCGGGTGTAGGCCCGGCGATCGTCACCGTCGATCCGCAGCTGGATGCGGTACCCGTCGTATTTGACTTCGTGAATCCACCGAGAATCCGAAGGTGCCTTCATCTTCAGGCTCGCCAACTGGGTCCGGTGAACCCCGGCATTGGAGGGACCTCCGGCCCAGAGGCCCGAAGCGCCTTTGTACGCTTTGCCATTACGCAACTCACAAAAAACCACCGCCGGGTTGGGGCCGACGGCGGGCAGTCTACCTACCTTACTCAACGAGTCTCGCAACTTCGCAGGCTGGGAGGAGTTCCGACCCCACTGGTCCATGAACTTTCGAATTTGAGCGGCCCACAACGCGTTCTCAGAGTGCAGTGCCGAATAGGCCAATCCTTCCCGCATCGAACTCCGATCGATAGCGGGCGTTTACCTATCATGTCAGACGCATTCGACTACTTTCGGGCCTACGCCGTCCGAGCTCTGTGCAAAGCGAGATCTATGCCGCAGGGCAGGATTAAGCATCTGCAGCTGGTGGCCGGCCGGATCTACAATCTCCTGAAGAAGGAGGCTGCTTACGGCCCCAATATCCAGCACCTCGAGGACTTTCGCGCAGCTCAGAAGCTCGAACGCTCTTCTGATGGCCGGCCAAGTGACCGCTCCGGCGGTCGCCTTGCCCCGGTTGCGCCGCGAAGCGTGGACCGGGAGGCTCGCTGAATGCCTTCGCTCGACGCTCGCGCTGTGGCAAGTCTCCTGCGAGAGTACGCGCAGCGTACGGTTTTGCGAGGCGGCAATCCTTACCGGGCAAAAGCCTATTCCCGGGCCGCCGACAGCGTGGCGGCCCTTGCCGTCCCTTTGGACGTGCTCATCGCCGAGGATCGTCTAACGGAGATCCCGGGCGTCGGCGATGCCATCGCCGACATCCTCACCAAGCTTCACAAGACGGGCTCTCACCCGAGCCTCGAAAAGCTGCGAAAGGAGATTCCCGACGGTGTGCTCGAGATGCTCGCCGTGCCCGGCCTTCGTCCGGAGAAAGTGCTCCGGCTCTACAAAGATCTGGGCATCGCCTCGCTCGCAGAACTGGAGGCCGCGGCCAAGGACGACCGCATCAAGAAGGCCAAGGGACTCGGCGCCGCGCTGCAGACCAAGATCCTTCAGAACCTGGCGATAGCCAAAAGCGGAGAAGGCCGCCTCCACCTGCACAGGGCCGCCGCCCTGCTTGCGCACGCGAAAGACTCGATCCGGAAGGCCCGGCCTGAGCTCAGGCACGTGACGATCGCCGGCGATTTCCGTCGAGGCTGCGAGCTTATCGGCGACCTCGCCATCGTTGCGGAGGCAGCCAAGCCGGACAAGGCGTCGACGCCATCGGCCGAAGGATTGCAAGTCCGCGTGTGCGACCGCAAACATTTCGGCGCCGCCCTTCTCTTCGCCACCGGCTCTGCCGCTCACCTCGAGCAGCTTCAAGCCTTGGCCGCCGAGAAGGGCATGCGGTTAGACACTGACGGCTTGCACAAGGGTCACACACTGGTCGCGGGCGAGGAGACCGACATCTACCAGGCTCTCGGGCTGCCTTTCATCGATCCCGAGCTTCGTGAGGGCCGCCGCGAAGTCGAGCTGGCTCTGAAGGGTAAGTTGCCGAAGCTCGTCACCGACAAGGACCTGTGCGGAATCCTGCACTGCCACACCGATGCTTCAGATGGGACAGAGACGCTAGAGACCATGGCGAAGGCGACACGCCAGCGCGGGTTCGAGTATTTCGGAGTCGCCGACCATTCCAAGTCTGCGCACTATGCCGGAGGTCTATCAGTGGAGCAGATTGCGCAGCAGCACCGGGAAGCCGACCGGCTGAACAAGCGCTTCGGCAAGGATTTCCGGATTCTGAAAGGCATCGAATCCGACATTCTGACGGACGGGTCGCTCGACTACGACGCCGAGGTGCTTGAACGTTTCGACTTCGTCGTCGCCAGCATCCACGGCCGCTTCAAACTGGACCGCATGGCGCAGACCCAGCGCCTGCTTCGGGCCATTTCCGATCCTCACACGACCATCATCGGGCACATGACCGGGCGGCAGCTCCAGCGGCGACCGGGCTACGAAATCGACGTCGAGAAGGTGCTTCGGGCCTGCGCCAAGCACGACGTTGTCGTCGAGATCAACGCCCATCCATGGCGGCTCGACCTCGATTGGCGCTGGCACCGGGCGGCCCTCGAATTCGGCTGCATGCTGAGCATCAATCCGGACGCGCACTCGATCCCCGAACTCGACCACATGCACTGGGGAGTCGTGATGGCCCGGAAGGGTGGCGTGCCCCCGCAAAGGGTGCTGAATGCAATGACCTTGCCCGAGATTGCGCGCTATTTCCGCCAGAAGAGGCGCTCGCTCTCTCGGGCCGCCTGATGGCGGCGGCACGCAATGTTTCGCTCGAGGGCGAGAGGGCCGTCGGCTAGTTGGCCCGTCCACGCAATCGTGCGGGGCGGCCAAGAGCTTTCGCGTCAAATGCCTATTGATCCAAGTGCCGCCAATCCTTGGTTTGAGCCGATTGCGTCCTTTGAGCCATTCCTAAAGAGTTCCGGAAAGGTCGCGAAAGACTATCTGTGATGAGAACGCCGGTAGCGCTCCCGCCCCCTCCAACCAGGGAGCAGCGCCATGTCGAAGCGGCGTTGTTCAAACAGACCTTATCTTTGGAAGAGCGCCTCGCTGAAGAGGCCAAGCGCTTGCGTGAGCAAGCCGAGTTGCTCCCTCACGGGTCCCTGCGCGATCAGATCGTGCGAAAGGCGCGACAGTGTGAGACCGGCTCGCACATGAACCAGTGGCTTCAATCCCCCGGACTGAAACCGCCTGAGTGAGCCCGCCAGATAGAAACGGCTGCACTGCGCGTGAATTGGTCCTTATGGCAGAGTCGTTCGGAAAAGCCTTTTCGGTCGTTGAGCTGACAGCCGATTCGGGATCGACGACTGAGATTTGGCTTGCGCTTGCCAAGCCGAGTTAGGCGGTAACCCTGGTCCTCGCGGCCGTACCGGAGGGATGGACAGCGCAGGTCGTCCCAGCGGTTCTATCCGAGAAGCAGTTGAAAACGTTCGGCGAGATAAACCTCAAACCAGGGGAAGTCCGCCGGCTCTCGGGATGAGCATGCATCTTCCGCATCTTGTGATGGGGCGTAGCAGCCATATCTCGCCCGCGCAGGCGAAAGCCCGCCCCGCGAGGCGAGCCGCTTGGGAAAACTCTCGGAAGCGGCCTGACAAGCGCTCGGAACATCGAGCCTGCAAGGCACGTTCCTCCTGAATGGAAGCCTTTCTGCACCGCCTCTTCACGGCTGGGTCGGACTTTCCGATCTGGGTGCGCTACACCTTGACGCTCGGCCTGATCGGCATCGCGTTCTTCGCCCGGGTGATGCTGGACGATCACTTACGCTCCTACCCCGTTCTGCTCTTCATCCCGGCCATCTTCCTGTCATCCGTCCCCTTCGACCGCGGCAGCGGTATCGTGGCCACCGCGGCAGGGGCAGCGCTTGCCGCTGCATACTTCATCCCGGGCCCCCCCATCGTCCGCTGCGATTCCGCTCGTCCTGTTCATCCTCACAGGCATCTGCATCGCTGCCGTTACAGAGCTGCTCAGGAGCACGTTGCACAAGCTCTCCGAGGCGAACCGGTATACCGAGGTCCTGCTGCAGGAGCTAGCGCATAGAACGCGGAACGACCTCGCCACCATAGTCTCCGTCCTTAGGCTTCAGGCCCGCTCGCCGACCGACCCTGCGGTCCAGGCGGCGATTGCCTCAGCGGTAAGCCGGGTGGACGTGGTCGCCAAGGTCCACGACCGTTTGCGAGATACTGCAGACAACAGCCGCATCGAACTCGCAGCCTACGTCGAAGCACTATGTGGAAGCCTCGCCGACTTCCATCGTGGCGTACGCACGATCTCGATAGGCGTCCAGTCCGGCGTTAGCTTCCCGTCGAGGCCTTGGAGCATCTGACTCGCCGTCACTGTGGCCTCATGCCAAGCGGCGTGCTTGTCCGGAAATTCCTCGCCTTCGAGGTCAGGTTCGTAGTGTTTGTGGGTCACGTGGAAGACATAGCGCGGCATATGCCAGTAATGCTGACAGACGAGTGCACGTTCCAGAATAGGCGACGCCTCAAGATCAACCCGGCCCACTACGCTCGCAGACTAGAGGCATCAAACCGAGAAGCCTTACTCCTTGTCCTCAGTCCAAGAGCGCTCGCCACACCGGCACTCGAACATGCGCACGTTCAGGCCGCGCACTGGGTCCATCATCGTGTGAACCAATCGGGGTTGCGCGCCGCATTTGCAGCGCTGATCTTCCCGTGTCTTCGGTCCCGAAAATCTGTCGCTGCTGAAAAAGTTCACGGGAATCACCCTGCCAAAGGCGACTCAATAAGTACCAAAGCGGACAATTGTTCCCGAGCCCAATCGGAATTTACTGCTCGGGAGAGCTAGGCTCCGGCGGACATCTTGGCTCGCTGCGCGGCCATCTTCCGGTGAGCCTTCGCTTGGCTCTCCATCGCCACTTTCAACTTAGGTCAGATTCACCCGCCGCACCCCTAGAACGAGAACAGGCGACGTATGTTCCGTTACCGGGAACCACCGGCAGGATGCCCTCGTTCTTCCCCGGAGGAGCATCGCATGAGCTTAAGAAAGTTGATCGAAGGACTTGGTCCCTACCCGTCGCTCTTCTTGCTGGCTCTACCGGCAGCTACCGTAGAGCCTCTGAAGCTCGTCGCGGCAGCGGTGGCAGGAGAGGGCAATTGGATCACCGGGACTGCGATGATCATTGCGTGCTATGCATTCAGCCTTCTGGTGGTCGAGCGGCTTTTTGCCATTGTGAAGCCAAAGCTGCTCACAATCTCTTGGTTTGCGAAACTCTGGAAAGTGTTCGTCTCGGCTCGGACGCGCGTGTTCGGCGTATTCCGTGTCGGCCGCACCGATGAGACAGTTCTCGATCGGCAGTCGGCTTCGAAATGACCCGAAAGTCGACCTTGCCTAAGCGCCTGCAGCCGATGCTGGCCACGCTCACCGATGCCCCTTTCGACGATCCCCATTGGGTGTTTGAGGACAAGTACGACGGCTTTCGGACGGTCTCCGAGATCCGCGGAGGCAAGGTGGCCTTGTACAGCCGCAACGGCAAGATCATCAGCCATTCGTATGCGGAGGTTGCGCAGGCCCTGGAAGGCGTGAAGGGCGACGCCGTGATCGATGGCGAGCTCGTCGCCCTCGGTAAGGACGGCGTTTCGCACTTCCAATTGCTGCAAAACGCGTTGAGACACGAAGCCAAGCTCCTTTACTGCGTGTTCGATCTTATGTTCGCCGACGGGGAAGACCTTCGGAAGCGTCCTCTGCTCGAGCGCAAGGAAAGGCTGAAGGCCATCCTGCCGCGCGACACGCTGATCGCGTTCAGCCGGCACCGAAAAGTTGAGGGTAAAAAGTTCTTTGCTGAGGCCGAGAAGAAAGGCCTTGAAGGCATCATGGCGAAGCGCGCCGATAGCGCGTATGCATCCGGAGGCCGGACCGCGGATTGGCTGAAGGTGAAGACCGCGCAGCGGCAGGAGGTAGTGATCGCCGGCTTCACGGCGCCGAGGCGAACCCGGCCCTTCTTTGGCGCTCTCGTGCTGGCGGTTCGCGAAGACGGGGCCTGGCGGTACATCGGTCACGTCGGTACCGGCTTCAGCCACCAAGTTCTCAAGGAGGTTCACGGCAAGCTCGTGAGGCTCAAGACTGCCAAGTCGCCCTTTCCTGCCAAGGTGAAGGACGAGTTGGTCACGACCTGGGTGCGTCCTTCGTTGGTTGCGGAAGTGAAGTTCGCGGAGTGGACCAGCAAGGGCGAGCTTCGCCAGCCGGTCTATCTCGGCCTGCGGTCCGACAAGAACGCCAAGGACGTCGTTCGCGAAAAGAACTGGTCGCGAAAATAGCGCCGCCGAGACGAAGCGTACGATGTGTTCAGCCCGCTTCGCGCTCAGCTGCCGAAGGCCATGGCGGGAGGGGCGGCAACCCAAGAGCCTTACGGACTGGTCCGAACGATCGCCGGTGAGCTGCGCATGCGCCAAGCCTTGCGAGCGCCTCATAATGAGCCGGCACCGGGTAGCCCTTGTGATCCGCGAATCCGTAGCTGGGGTGACGCACGTCGAGCGTCCGCATGACCCTGTCGCGCTCGACTTTAGCGAGGATGGAGGCGGCGGCGATGCTGGCGGACTTGGCGTCACCTTTGATGATGGCCTGCTGAGGGATGTCGATTTCCTTCAACCGCTTCGCATCGATCAGCAAGTGCTGCGGCGTCAACCCTAGTCCCCGGACCGCGCGCTGCATAGCCTGGATACCTGCCCAATAGATATTGATCGCGTCGATCTCCTCGACCTCAACGAACGCCACACACCAACTCTCCACCTTCTCCTTGATCTCTTTCGCGAGTTCTTCGCGAGCCGCGGCGTCGAGTTTTTTCGAGTCGTCGATCCCGACTATCCGCGTGCCGGGTTTCAGAATCACGGCGCCAGCGGAGACCGGCCCAGCGAGAGGGCTCATTCCAGCCTCATCCACCCCTGCCACGGCATGGTGGCCGCTTTCCCAAAGAGAGGTCTCGAAGCGGAGCATCTTGCGGAGGCGCTGCCCTTCGGAACGATTTTCAAAGCGGCGTTTATCGATCGAAGCCAGGATCGCCCGCGCTCCCGCACGGGTGTCGGCCCGCAAGATCTGCTCGACGTTGGCCTCGAGCGGTCTTTTCTCGACGACATAGCGCTGACGCAATAGATCGATCGAATATTGGGACATAGCGGCCTTGGTGAGGATTGACTGTGGGAGCGTGTCGTTGAGCTTTATGCCGATTGTCTGAACTAGCTAAACCGCTTCAACATCCGCAACGCGCTTTCACAAGGAACCCGGCCGGCCCTCGCCTGAGATCCGGATTCTGTGCCCCATACAGATCATGTCCACCTCAGACTGGAACCAACCGGTGTCTTGATCCCTTGAGAAAGAGCGGAGCCTCAATCCCCAGGGGGCTTCCGAGGGGGTCCGGTGGCCCGTCGCGCGGTTCAGCTGGTTGAACGAGATCTTCTCGCTTTCGGAGGTGGCCGGATAGAGCGCGACCGGACAGGTCACCAGGGACAGACGCAGGAAGCCTTTCCAGTTGGCACGTGGGGCCATGTTACGCTGAACTCCTTTGAGCGGCCTGGATTCAAGACGAACGACGGCACCCAGTTCCGACGCTCCACCTTGCTGTCTCCGAGATTCATCCGTGTAAGGCGCTGCGCCGCGGAAATCCGAGAGCGCCGCGGAAAGATCGCGTCCAATTCGGCCACGCGAAATTGAGGTGGCTCAAGGCGAACCGGGCCCGCAGGCGTAGAGTTGGTTATGTACCGAGCGGGAGGAGCCCGTGCTCCTCTGCGGTTACGGTTGCGGGGACCCGGACTCCTAGGCACTCCGGGCTCCGCCCTCCGTCCCCCCGCAGACAAGGGGTCCGCCCGAGTGCGGCGCGGTTGGCACGTTCGATGGAACGACGTTCGGATCTGCGGGTTGAGGGGCGAAGGCGTTTGGACAATTTGACAGCGCGATCGGCCTCGACAGCAAGCGCCTATCGAGGCCGAGTTGCGTTCGGGTCTACTTGGCCGGCGGCTTCAGCGGACTGTCCGCCCAGTTGAGGGCGGTGGGATCAAGCAGGATCGTCCTCACAGGCAACGCGCACGTAGCGCGGCGGAACGCCCTCAGGCGGGCTCGCGGCGAGACGCCCATGTCCTCGGCGCTCTTTCCGGAACGCCGAGGCGCTCGTCGTCTGCGCGCTCGGAAGAGTGGCGACGCCTAAAACCCGGTGTAGTAGTCGTTCACCGCCCTCGCCCGTCCCGGGTCGTCCCAATTCCACTCGTTGTCGTTGCCGTAGTGCGGTGCTCCTTGCAGCCTGTCCGCGCTGAGGTTAGTCCGATAGCCGCCGAGGTTCGTATCGTACTTCAGGGACTGCCATGGCAGCGGATAGTGATCGTCACCGATGCCCAGGAAGCCGCCGAAGCCGAGGTCCGCATAAGAGACCTGGCCGCTTACCTTGTCGATCATCACGCGCTCGATCGAGCCGATCTTCTGTCGCCGGCGCCGTACACCGCGGTGCCTTCGACCTTGTCGCTGCCGATGAGCGTACCCGTTTCACGCCGTTCCGTTTCCATCGTCATCCTCCTCTTGGGTCGAGATCGATACCAGACAACGTTGCGCAGCCGAGGCTCGTCCTGACCGGCATTCCGGTCGCGCGAAAAAGGGAACGGACGGCCACCGCGGCAATTGCCCTCGAATGCCCAGGGCCTCCAGCTTTTGTCTCAGCTCCTCGTTCCGAGCTTTACCGGCTTCGTAGTAGCGGATGCAAAACTTCCTGCTGGATGGCCGAATAAAACGCGGTCGTTGGATCGGGCCGGCCTGGCGCAAGCAACCCCTGCGAAGCAAGAGCGGCTTCTGATCGGAACATCGAGCCTCGAGGGCACGTTGCTCCGGGATGGAAGCCTTTCTGCAAAGCCTCATGACGGCGAGGTCGGACTTTCCGATCTGGGTGCGCTATACCTTGACACTCGGTCTGGTGGGCATCGCTTTCATCGCCCGGGTGATGCTGGACGATCAGCTGCGCTCCTACCCTGTTCTGCTGTTCATACCAGCTATATTTCTGTCCGCCGTCCTCTTCAATCGCGGCAGCGGTATCGTGGCCACCGCGGCAGGTGCCGCGCTCGCCGCCGCCTACTTGATGCCGGGGCCCCCATCCTCCGCTGCGATCCCACTCATCCTGTTCATTCTGACGGGCATCTGCATCGCTGCTGTCACCGAGCTCCTCAGGAGCACGCTGCGGAAATTTCCGAAGCCAACCAGTATTCGGAAGTTCTGCTGCAGGAGCTCGCGCATAGAACGCGCAACGACCTCGCCACCATAGTCTCGGTCCTCAGGCTTCAGGCCCGCTCGGCGACCGACCCGGCGGTCCAGACGGCGATCGCTTCAGCGGTGAGCCGGGTGCATGTGGTCGCCAAGGTCCACGACCGTTTGCGCGATACCGCAAACAGCAGCCGAATCGCCCTTGCGCCGTACATCGAAGCTCTATGCGGAAGCCTCGCCGACTTCCATCGTGGCGTACGCACGATCTCGATCGGTGTCCGCTGCGAGAATATCGAGGTGCGGAGCTCGCAAGCGGCTTCGATCGGGCTGATCGTGAATGAATTGGTGACGAACTGCTTCAAGTACGCCTTCCCGGACGGTCGCAGCGGCGCGGTGGAGGTGGACGTGCGCACTAAGGACGACCGCATCCTCGTGACGGTGCAGGACGACGGCGTCGGCTGTCCGACCGAGGTCAGGAGCGGGCTCGGCACGCGGTTGATCAGCCTGTTGGCGTCGCAGATGAAGGGGACGGTAATGAGAAGGCCTCTTCCGGAGGGTTGCGAGGTGCAGGTCTCTCTCGCGCGCGACGCATGAGCGCGGCAGGCGCTGAATTTCGCCGAAGGTATCTGCAACCCCAAACCCGTTCTGGCGTAGAGAGTTTGGAGATCGCGACAGACCATGGCCACCCAATCGCCGAAGATACTCGAAGAACTGCAGCGATACCGAAGGCTGCACGCGGAGGCGACCGACCCGCTTGCCGTGCGGCTGCTGCAGGACATCATCGCTGAGCTTGAGGCAAGCCTGTCCACCGAGCAGCAGGAGACAGGCAAGAAGGCTGACCACGACTAGGCCATGGCCCGGGATCGGCCTCGGCATGCGCTACGAACGTCGTTCCATTTTGGCAAAGCGGGGCCCAATTGGTTGCCCTCACCACCCGAAGCCGCGTTTCTGTCAACGAGAGTGGCCTTGCCCGCCGCGCTCACGATCCTTCAGAGCAGCGGTACTGGCCGCCACCTGCGATACGGGGCACTCCAGGTCGAACGGCTCGCGGTACTGCGCTTGCCACGGACTCATCCTTTCGGCAGGCCTAATTCCTCGACCGCCCGGCCGCAGATTTCGGCGGGATCCTTGAGGCCGGTCTGACCGACCTCGATGATCTTCTTGGCGATCAGTTCGGTCAGAGGATCGTTGCGATCCTGCACGCCGATCCTGCGGAGCGCCTCTTCGTAGGCCCTAGAAAGCCGCGCGATCTCTTCCGGCCCCAGAGGTGAGTTTTGAAGTATCCGATAGATCGCCAACTGTCATCCCCCCGCTCGGGGTAGCTTAGCACCGATGTGCTGTGGGAGCATTGCATCCTCGCGGCTAATTTTAACTTCCGCACCCCTGCAGGCGCCGGCCAGAAGAGCGTCGCCGATGATCCACGCGAAACCTCGTTGCGCGCAAAGGAACGATAGCGCGCGTGCCAAGTTTTCCCGATGCCCCTGCCCCAGGGGCGAACCCCGTACTGGCCCCAGCTCATAGCCCCCTACCCCGCAGAGCTGGGGCCTTCATCTCCGGCAGGGGGTCCTTCGGAAAAGCTTCACGGAAACCGCTCGCTGAGCACTATTCGTCGGCCGCGACAGCGGCGGAACCCTGGCTGGCGAGCAACTTTAGCGCCGTCTCGATCCTCGCGAGAAGCCTGGATTTCGGCCCGCTCGTTCGGACACGAGCAACTGCTCCTTTTTGATTCAGGAGCCTGGCGACAGCAGACATCTCATTCCCGCACAGATGGAACAGACGTCGAAGGGGCCGCCGGAGAGCGGCCCCTTCTTGAGTTCACCAGCTCCGGGTACCGAAGCTGAGCCCGATGCTCGTGCCACCGCCATAGTAGCCGTAGCTTCAGCGCATCACATACCCGTCGTCCCCGCCGTAGTAGCGCTGGACATAGGGGGCCGCGGGTCCGGTAGCAGCGGCCAAACTCGTCACAGACAGCGCATCTGCTCGACGCCGACAGCCCCGGTCGAGGCGATGGCCGCGGGCGCAAGAGGCGCAGCATTCGCGGACGCCGCCATCAGGTTTCGCCGTGAGCGCTCCCTGCACAATGGTCTTCACGTTCTTCTCCTTCCGTTGCGAGATCAATCGATCTCTTCGATGACGCGACGTTCGTGGGGCTCGACGATGTAGGTGCGGCTGTCCCGATTGATGTACCGGTACTCGCGAAGGGTCGGAGCATCCCGATAGACGTCTTCGGGGAACGCCTCGATCTCCACGCCCTCCGGCACGCGCTCGCCGGTCCGGATCTCGGTCCGGACCGAGCTGCCGGTGGTCACGCGCTTCTCGCCCTCGACCGGGCGCGCCTTGGCGTGCTTGCGGATGACTTCGCGATCGCGGTCGGTGAACGTCGTCTTACGCTGCTCCGTCCGCGCCGGCGCAGCGGCGATCGAACGACCGGAGAACGGCAGGACCGTCACGATCTTGTAGGTCGACGGCTCGACGATCACGATCTGGTCCTTCACCAAGACGAAGTCGTAGCCGCGATACTGCGGCACGATCTCGACGACCTCGGCCGGCAGCGGCTGCAGGCGGACATCGCGAGGGACGACGGTGCCCACCGACAAGGAGAAGTTCACGTTGGTAAGCGGCTGCACGTTCAGGTGCGAGATCAACGCGCTGATGCGGGTCCGCTGCTGGTCGTTGATGTTCACCGACGCGTTCACGTTGGTGTTCGACGAACGATCGGGGGCGTTCTGCTGATTGGTCGGCTGCTGGGCCGTGTGGTCGAACCGCTACCCGACGGCGACTGCGCCTGATTGGTACTGGAGGACGGCGGGTTGGCGCTCTGCGTCTGGTTGCTCGTGTTCGACGGAGTGTTGGTCTGCGCCTCGCTGGACGGCGTCGTGTTCTGGCCGGACGGCTGATTGGTCTGGGCCTGGTTGCTGGAGTTGTTCGAGGTCGGCGCCTGCGTAGTGTTGGTCCCGGTACCGGAATTGGACGACTAGCCTGCAGCAGTCTGTCCCGTCGAAGACGGAGACTGCGTCTGGGCGGAATTCGTCGAAGACTGCGCGGATCCTGAAGACGAGCTGGTGGAAGGGATCGACGTCGAGGACCACGGCGACGTTGTCGACGAATCCTGCTGACGCTCGGTGGCCCTTGGATTCGAGCTCGACGTGCTCGGAGAGGACTGCGCGATGGCCGAAGTCGCTAGGGCGACTGCAGCGGTAGTGGCCAAGAATAAACGCTTGTTCATCTGAAACCTCCAAATGTGGACGACGATCAACCATTACCGGCGCGCGCGGTTCCGATTCCGGGAAAACCTGGCAAAGCGTTCTTGTTTCTTCCGGCGTGGAGGATTCCTGCTGTAGCGAAATGGCACGATGGTTTGAGCGGGTGGAAACAACCGGAACTTCGTCTACGAAACCCCGTTGGCAGTGACTACTTACGAACACTGAGGAGGACATCATGAAGAAGTTGATCATGTGCGGCGCGCTCGCCGCCTTCGCCCTTGGCACCCAGGCCGCCAGCGCCGCCGAGTTCTATATCGTGCGCGACGCGTCCACCAAGAAGTGCACCGTCGTCGACACCAAGCCGACGACGACCACCACCACGGTCGTGGGCGACGGCGTCTACAAAACCAAGACGGAAGCCGAGTCCGCCGTGAAGACCACCAAGGTTTGCACCGAGCAGTAAGCGACCATTCGGGGGCCGAAGGAAGCCCGCGAACCTACTGACAGCAATTGGAGGAGAAAATGCCCGTATTGATTCTGTGGGCCGTTCCTGCCGTCCTCGTTGTTGGCGGCGTCGGCTATTTCCTGGTTCATATGCACTGAGCTACTGACTTTCGTACGAACGGCCCGTCCGGCATCCGGATGGGCCGTTTCTGTTTGTGCCCGCGTCATCGAACCTCAAAGAAAAAGGGCCTCCAATGGAGGCCCTCGATCCGAGAACGCTTCGTCCCCTTAGTTGTAGTCTGAGTACTTGAACTGCGGGAGCGCCTTCAACTGCTCCTTGTTGCCGCTCATGACAGCGTGGTCGGGGACCCAATCGTTGGCGTTGCGGGTCGTGGTGTTGGTCGAAGCCGCGCCGGTGGTCTTGTCGCGCGTAGTAGTGGTAGTGGTGCTGGTCGAGCTTGTCCGGACAGGCTCTTCGACGAACTTCAGCTTATCCATGGAGACGGCGATGTCGTGCTCGCCCATTCCCAGGAAGCCGCCGATTCCGATCACCACCGCGTTGATCTTGCCACTCTTGTCGACGAGCAGCTCGTTGATGTCGCCGAGCTTCTCGTTGTTCTCGTTGTAGACGTTCAGGCCCATGAGCTTCGAGGCGCGCCAATTGCCCTTGAATGCCATTTTCGCGTCGGTCGTGTGAGCGGCGGTGGCGGCCGGCGCAGCGCGATCGGCCGGTTGCGTGGATTGGGCGAATGCAGCCCCGCCGATCACGGCAGTGCCAAGCAGAGCGATGGCAAGAATCCTTTTCATAGATCATATCCTCCAGTGGACCAGCATCCGGTCGGATGCCGCCCCCACAACGCCCGGCAGTTCCGCTTGTTCCTGGTAGGAGACGCCGGGGACTAACGCCAAAGGATTCGTCACTTACCCGCTGCGTGAAGCGGGTGTCGCGCTTGGGCGGAGGTCAATTCGCGATACCGAACTTCGTATTCCTTCGCCATGCGACACGCGACGAAGCGCTCCTCGAAGCGGGCGCGCACCTCTCTTCTGTCCAGCCGGACGGCTTTCTTGACCGCCTCGATCGCCTGCGCCTCGCCTTCCACGATGAAGCCGGTGACGCCGTCCTCGACGACCTCCGGCACCGATCCGGAACGGTAGGCGATCACGGGCGTCCCGCACGCCATCGCCTCGATCATGACGAGGCCGAACGGCTCCGGCCAATCGATGGGAAACAGCAAGGCGGCGGCGCCGGCGAGGAAAGGCTGCTTCCGGATTTCGTCCACCTCGCCGATGAGCTGGACCTTCTCGCCGTCGATCTCGGGCTCGAGCTTCTTCTTGAAGTAGGCCGCCTCGGCCCGGGGTATTTTGGCCGCGATCCGGAGCGGCAGCTGGACCGCGTGTGCGATGCGTATCGCGGCTTCCGGCCCCTTCTCCGCGGTCAGCCGCCCGAGAAAAGCCAGATACGACCCGGCTTCGTAGGAGGGACGAAACAGATCCTTCGGCAATCCGTGCTGAATCGTCGCGATCCAGTTGGCGCTCGGAAGCTGACGCCGCTGATTGTCGGAGATGGAGACGAACGGCGCCTTGTGGAAAGTCCGGATCACGTCGGGCAAGCCCGGAAGGTCGAGCCGGCCGTGCATCGTCGTTAGAAACGGCACGCCCGTCCGGCTCAGTACCGGCAGCGGAAGCCAGTCGACATGGGAATGAATGACGTCGAATTCGTGCGCATGTTCGGCGATGGTCTCGATCAGCAGCGAGCAGGCGGCGTTGGCGTCGACACCGCGCCGCCCCAGGCGCAGCGCGCGCGGCCACACCGCGTGAAGCTTGGCTTTCGTACTCGAATCGCCGCTTGCGAACAGAGTGACGTCGTGACCGACGTCGACCAGTTCGTCGACCAGCCAGGCGATCACCCGCTCAGTACCACCGTACAACTTCGGAGGGACGCTTTCGGCCAACGGGGCAAGCTGAGCGATCCGCATCGAGCTAGGCCCCGAACGCGATGCGCAGGCCGATCACGATGGTCGCGGAGATCAGAAACGAAATCGCAAGCAGCGTCCAACCGGGCCTTGTGCTTCCGTTGGCTAGGTGCGCGACGAGCATTCTCATGCTCGTCAACGTTCGTCTCTGGGGAGCCGGTGCAGGTAGGCTAACCCGAAGGTGGCAAGTTCTTCAGTATCGCTCTGTCGCTCTTCCCATCTCCGATGCAGATGGCGCTCCATGAGGCAGCGCCGGCCATCATGAGCGTCGACGTTGGGGTGCCGCGCCCGATACACGGTCCAGGCGGTCTCCGTGGCGTTCTTCAAGACGACGTCTTCGGCCATGCTCACTCTCCGGAGACAAACCCAGTTGTTGCCAACTCAAGGCGCTCCGGAAGGTTTCCGATTTTTCCCGATCCTCAGACGAAGGAGTCAGGACGCCTTGGCACACGCGCGCGCTCGCGCGGCGCGGCGGCGCTGCAGGCGTTGGCTGCGGCCGTCCCTTGTAGAGACGAGAAGTCAGGGCGCGGGTCCTGCGGTCGCGAGATTTTCGACCGGAGCGGCCGGCGTGGTTTGCGGCGCGGAAGGCCTGCTCTCCATGAACTCGAGCACCGTCCGGCCCTTGTCGGTGATCCGCCATCCTCCGTTCAGACGCTCGACCAGCGCCTGCGAAAAGATATCGAGGTCCGGCACGCGTGCGGCGAGGCGCCTGGTTCGCTCGGCCCAGTCCCGCCCGCTCGTCGACAGGATCGCCATGTCGCGCTTGAGGTCCGCCATGACGGCGAATCCATCGGGATAACTCACCAGGATCTTGAGCACCGTGACCTGGAAGTTCACGCCTCGGCGCCCCGCGCTATCGGCACATGGTGGGCGCGTCGTGAAGCGCTTGGCGGCCGACCTGCTTCAGACTCTCTGGTGCGACGTCGCCTTTGGCGGCGGAGCTTCCAGAATTCGCGAGGCGACGCGCGTGCGAGCGCCAGTTTCCGAACGCGAGATTTCCTCGCAAACCTCGTCGAGGACGGCGCGCAGAAGCGCGGTCGTGGCCGGATCGAACATGAGACCCCCCAAAAGCGAGAAATGGAGCTTAGCGCAAAAGCCCGGCGGCGAATTCAACTTTGTTAACGCGACCTCCGGGCGGCTTGCGCAATTCGCGCCGCAGCATTGTGATCGAACTCGTCTCACCCATGAACGTTGGGTTCCAAGCTCGAAGCTTCGAGTGACGCTGCCCCGGCGCCGAGCCTTCCATTGCCCCTCGCCGCCTGGGGCCAGCAGCAACCAATGCCTGTTTTCCCGTTATCGCCGGGGCGTGCGCAATGTGGAAAGGATCCTCGATGAAGAAGATTGCAATGTCGGCGCTGATGGTCGGCGCTCTTGGTCTGGCATCGGTAGCCACGGCGTCTCCCGCCGAAGCTCATAGGCAAGGCGGCTAGGGTGGCTGGGGACCGGGCATCGCCGGCGGCCTGGTTGCGGGCGCCGTCATTGGCGGGCTCGCCTCCTCGGCATATGGCTGGGGGCCGGGCTATGGCTACTACGACGGCCCCGACTACTATGGTGCCGGCTACTATGGCGGTCCTTACGCCTACCACTATGGGTACGACGAGCCCTATCGCTGCGGCGGCGGCTACACCACGACCTACTACACTGCGCCGGTCTCCTACGGGTATCGCTATCGCCGCGTCGTCCGGGCGACCTACGCCTACTACCGCGGGATGTATCCGGTCATTCCCACCACTGGCATCGGCACCGCCGCCACTGGTGAGGCGGACGCACCTGAAGGCGACGAAGGCAGCACCCTGCAGGGAGCGGCCTTTTCCTTTGGGCCACTGTCGAGCTTTCCGCTCACCACCATCCGCCGGTAAACGGGCCGTTCCGCTCGAAGGCGAGATGTCGGTCTGGCGTCCTTTTCTGCAGCTTTGCGGAGCGCTTCGAATGCGGGCGGGCCCCAGCGGAGGCGCGCGCCGACGCTTCTTTCCTGACCTCCACGGAAGGTGCTGCAGGCATGGCGGCCATGTCTTCGCGCACCTGGTACTGCCGTTCTGGAATTGGATCGGCCTGCGCGATCGTCGGCGCATCGGCGCGAGGACGCGTGTCGAACACGATCTTCTCCGGAAGGCTTCTCGTCGACGTAATTCGGATAATGGTCCTGTCCGGATCGGAGGGGCCCGCGCGCTCGACAGGGGGCGGCAGGTATCGGTCCGCAGCGAAGAGCAGCGCCAGCAGCAGCGCGCCGACGAAGACGAAGTATCTGATGATCGGCATGGACGGCCGCTCGCAAGGAAGGAATCAGGAATCGGTGGGCCGGAGCGGACGCAGGCGGGCCGCTTTTGTTTCAGCGACCCGCCCGGAAGGATTCAGTCGATCTCCTGGACGACCGTGCGCGTCGAAGGACCGACCAGCATCACGCGATCGCCGGAGTAGACGTAACGGTACTTGGTGAGCGACGGCCCCCAATCGGCGGGCACGGACTCGAGCTCTACTTCTCGAGGCACGGGCTGCCCGACCACGATCTTCTCGCGGGTCTGCACGGGGCGCACCTTGTGTTCGGTGACGTAGGTGCGGATCTTCGTGCGGTATTCCGGCTCGATCTGCACGGCGGCGGCGTGGCCCGCACCCGCGGGGGGGACGACGGTGGATTGCGCCATCGCGCCCGTCGAGATCAGCGCAGCAGCCGCGCACGTCAGCATCAGCTTCTTCATGAAAATCTCCTGGCCGCAGGCTGCTGCATGCGAGAACCCCTGAATGATGGCAAGGTTCCAGATTCGCGGCAGGAAATTGCCTAATTTTCCCGAGCGCGCTTGCGACTGAAATCAAAAGCGCGCGCGACCGTGAGGACCCTTAGGACGCCGGGGGCGTTAACGGTTCCGTGGCTGAAACAAGCGGAGGATCGGACGTGACGATGAAGGCGGGTGCAAGCAAGAAGCCGATCGAGAATGAAGATCAGGACAGCTTTTTGCAGCGCCTGGGGCCTGGCCTGATCACCGGCGCTTCCGACGACGATCCTTCCGGCATCGGCACCTACAGTCAGGCGGGCGCCCAGCTCGGATTCGGCATCGGCTGGACGATGCTGATCACCTATCCGCTGATGGCGGCGATTCAGGAGATTTCGGGACGCATCGGCCGCGTCACGGGCCACGGCATCGCAGGAAACGTCTGCCGAAATTTTCCCACGCCCGTCATCTGGTCCATAATCGTCCTGCTCTTCGTCGCCAACACGATCAACGTCGCCGCCGACCTCGGAGCGATGGGCGATGCTCTCAAGCTTCTGATCGGCGGACCGGGCACGCTTTACGTCGTGGTCTTCGGCGCCGTTTCGGTGCTCGCGCAGATCTTCTTCAAGTATGAGCGATACGTCTCCATCTTGAAATGGCTGACGTTGGTGCTCTTCGCCTACGTGATCGCGCTTTTTCTCGCAAAGGTGCCGTGGGGCGAGGCACTGAGAGGATTGCTCATTCCCAAGCTCCAATGGGATGGGCCGTTCCTGACAACCTTGGTCGCCATCCTAGGGACGACGATCTCACCCTATCTGTTCATCTGGCAATCTTCTCAGGAAGCGGAGGAGCAGCGGATCGACCCCGATAAGAAGCCGCTCAAGCGCGAGCCCGAGAAGGAGGACGAGGAAATCAAGCGGATCCGGATCGATACCCTCGTCGGCATGGCTGTGTCGAACGTCATCGCCATCGCGATTATCATGACGACGGCAGCAACCTTGCACACATCCGGCAAGACCGACATCGAATCGTCCGCCCAGGCCGCGGAAGCCTTGAGACCCATCGCGGGGGCAATCGCCGAGTTGATCTTCGCACTCGGCATCATCGGGACAGGCCTGCTTGCGATCCCGGTGCTGGCCGGCTCGACCGCCTACGCGATCGGCGAGGGTCGCAAGTGGCCGGTCGGTCTGTCGCGAAAGCCGAAGGAAGCCGTGGCCTTCTACAGCGTCCTCGCACTGTCTGTCGCGCTCGGCGTGGCGCTCAACTTCACGGCGCTCGACCCGATCAAGGCGCTCTATTGGAGCGCCGTCATCAATGGCATATTGGCAGCGCCGATCATGACCGTAATGATGCTCCTGGTGCGGCGGAAATCGGTCATGGGCGACTTGGTGATCTCGGGGCCGGTCTATTGGCTTGGCTGGGTTGCCACCGTAGCGATGTTCCTGTGCATCGTCGGCATGGCTTGCTCAATGACTTGGTCGTAATCCGCATCGACGACTACCCTAGTGAGGTCCGGTGATGTCTTTTTCAGCTCCGGTCAAAGGTTCAGCCGATCTACACCAACGAAGGCTCCTACTCTTATTGGCCCTGGGCTTCATCGTCTTCGGCGGGGCTACGGCCGCCCTCTTCTACGTCCTGCAGCCCAAGGCCCTTAGGATCGCCGTCGGACCCTCAGGAAGCGAAGATCACCAGGTGGTCCAGGCGATGGCCGAAGCGTTCGAGGACGAAAGCAGGACGGTGAGGATCTCGCCGATCACGACCGCAGGAGCGGTCGAATCTTTGGCCTTGATGGGCGTCGGCCAAACCGACTTGGCTGTGGGCCGCAGCGACCTTGCGATGCCGGCCGATGCGCAGACGCTGGCCGTCCTGCGTAAGAATTACGTCGTCCTCTGGTCCCCCTCAGGGCGACCGGGCAAGGACTCCAAGAAGAGGTCAGGCGGCAAGATCGCTGAGATCGCCGAATTGGCGGGGCACAAGATCGGCATTATCGGAAGGACCGGCGCCAATGTCGCACTCCTTCGGACAATTCTAGAGGGCTCGGGCGTGCGGCCCGACAGGGTTGCCACCAACCAATTCGGGACCGAAGAGATCGAAAAGCTCGCGCAGGACAACACGCTGGATGCGTACTTCACCGTAGGCCCCCTCGACAGCAAGATCACGGCCGCGGCCATCGCCGCGACTGCCCGATCGCGAGGAGCTCCGAAGTTTCTTCCGATCGAAGCGGCCGAGGCGATCGCCCTGCGGCACCCCCGCTACGAAGCCGAGGAGGTCCCCGTCAGCGTCTTCAACGCCAACCCGGCTTGGCCCGAGGACAAGATCGACACCATCAGCGTCAGCCATCTCATCCTGGCCAGAAAAGAGCTATCGGAAGCCAAAGCAGCGGCCTTTTATCGTCAGCTTTTCGTCGTACGCGATTCCATCGCGCAACGCGTCCCCGGCGCCGGGCACATCGCGAAGCCAGATACGGAGAAGGAGGTGGAGCCCTCGGTACACCGAGGCGCTGCGGCGGTCATCAACGGGACCGAAAGGACGTTTCTGGACAAGTACAGCGACTATTTCTGGTTCGCCCTGCTTCTTTTTTCCGGGATCGGTTCGGCCGCCGCTTGGCTACGCCGATATCTGAACAGGGACGAACGTGACGACAACACCAGGTACCGCAACCGCATTCTCGCAGTGGCCAGCGAGGTCCGCGATGCCGCATCCGAACAGGATTTGCTGGCATCGCAGCGGGAGGTCGACGCGATCATTGCAGAAACCCTCAAGTGCTACGATGAGGGAGCCATCGAACAGGAGGACATGGCCGCGTTCGGCCTTGTCCTTGAGCTGTTCGATCATGCAGTCGCGGAAAGGCGGGCTGCTCTGGACTCTGATCAAGCGCGTACGCAAGGGCCAGCCCTCGCCTCTCGGCGATAGCACGCCCCTACATGTGGTCGACGACGCCGGAGCCTAAAAGAAGTGGCTAGGGCGCGGCCAAATCCCGATGTAGCGGCCGGTTAGTGACTTCTGGCGACGCTGGATCTCCGCAAGATGGAGCAGATCTGCTTGAGCATCACGCGCGTCAAGGGGAACACCTAATGGCCAGCCCGTCCGCTTCACTTCCTCGATGTCCGGAGGCGGAAATGCGAGCAGGTGAGATTCCATCAATTGGTTGATCGGCTCGCCGTCAATTTTGACTTCGCTGCGCAAACGTTCGATGTCACCGTACACCAGATCGATCATATATGCGGCCGGGCGATCCTCGCGATCGAGCCAGCCAACGGCGGCTGCAAACTGCAGGCCGTCACTGGTGACGTGAGAGGCGAATAGCTCCTGAAAGTATGCGCCAGATTGCGTGACAAAATCGTCAAACGAATAGTTCTTCGCTACCTCAGCGACGAGATAAGCGAAGCTCGCCGGACCCGTTGCCGCAACACAAGCACGCCTACCCGCATGGGCACGGACTTCACAAGCTCGTTTGAACAGTTTTGCTCGCGTCTTTCGAGTAAAGTGGTCCATCGGTTAGGACGGTTACGGTGTCGCTCTGCACGCGCACGTTGATAGCAGTCTCTATGCGATCTCCAACGATCCAATCCGCCAGTCAGAGGCCTCGCCCCTGAGCTGTTACCAGAGTAAGCGGCTCAAACGCTGCAGAGAGTGCTCGTCGTTAGGAACTGGCCGGACCAACGCAACGTTGGCAAGCATGCGCTTCTATTTCGACTATCAGGACACGGCTGGTGCCATCATCGACGACCAGGGAGAAGAGCTTCCGAACTTCGCGGCCGCCCGCGACGCTGCGATGAGATATTTGGCAGAGGCGATACGAAACCACAGTCCTTCCAGCCTGACTGAGAAGCTGTCCATCCTCGTAAGAACGAAAGAGACTCCGATAATGACGGTATCGGCGACGGTTGAGGTAGCCGCGGCCACACCGATCGGGAAAAGTAGAAACCTCTCTTGACGGAGTAGAGTTCCGAGATGCCCCTTTCCCCCGACCCCTCTGGCGAGTTTCAGGAGGCGAACCCGGAAACCGTTCTGTTTGCTATGTTCAATGGCGATGATCGCATCGACTGCAGGGTCGAATGGTCAGCCTTGAGAGACCGCGCCGTTGCCGACTGCACCGACCCCGATAACGTGGTCGCCACATTCCACAAGGATCGGGGGACGATCGAGCAGATCGCAAGCGAACAGTTTGATGCAGGAAAGGAGATGCCGGTTGTGGACACTGAGCATCTGACGCCCGTAAAGGCCTGACCCACAGCGGCTGCTGCGCTATGGCCTTGCTATTGGCGCTTCAGTTTGAATGGAAAGCTAGAAAACTGGCGATTGAAAGTCGTCGTTGGGCAAGGATTCTCCTTTGCAAGGTTGCGTACGGTGGGCGATGTTGTTAGACCGCGCTCCTAACAATTGACGGAGTCGCTGAGTGGCCAAAAAGGCAAAGAAAACTGTCCGGCGCGAGTGGACGAAGGAAGACATCAAGGAACTGAAGGCGCACTCGAAGGCGCGGACGCCCGTCGCGAAGATATCCAAGATGACCAAGCGAACCGAGGGCGCGCTACGTCAGAAGGCTATCGTGTTGGGTATCGGCTTGGGCCATCAGCGGTGATTACGCCCGTCGCCAAATTTCGATGTTGTTTCGACACGAAACTGACGCGATGACATGCAGACTGTTGCGTGGCGAAGTGGGCGGCTCGCGCGTGGAGGTTGAGGGCTCGCTATGCCAGCCCCGGTGGTAGCAGCACCCCGCTTCCGTCGAAACGACGTATTGGCCCGCTTGCGGAAATCCGTGCCTGGCGAGATTTCGCGCCTTACAAGCGGTGCATGTCAGGAGCTCCGCGATATCAATCCGCAATCCATGTGAAGAATGCCGAGCGCCTTGCCCAGCGTAACGGCTACCGTGACCGGACCTGGGAGACGCGCGCCGGCGCGGTCGAGCTGCGCATTCCCAAGCTGCGCAAAGGAAGCTACTTCCCGGGCTTCCTGGAGCCGCGTCGGATGGCCGAAAAGGCGCTCACCGCGGTGGTGCAGGAAGCCTATGTGCAGGGCGTCTCGACCCGATCCGTCGATGATCTGGTCCAGGCTATGGGCATGACTGGCATCTCCAAGAGCCAGGTGAGCCGACTGTGTGCCGAGATCGACGACAACCCGGCGACCTCCAGCTCCATCAATCGCTGGGCGGCAAAGCCAATCATCTCGCGAAGCAGATCGGCGTCTGGGGCCTTCTCCACGAGCGCGCGAAGGTTCATCATCTCGTCGGTCATCGGCGGCCTTGATGCCCTCATGCGCATCGGAGATCACGAGCTTATTTCACCTACACATTTTAACCCGGCAGGCCGCGGTGGCTTGCTACTGCGGCCTTTTTCACGCGGCCGCGCCGATCGACCCACCCACGTCAAAGACACCGTTGTTGGCGTGCTCCAACGCCGAAGGCAAATCACCAGCTTCGGCCGCGACGGTATGGCCAAGATCTGTCACCATATCGGCCACCATCATGCGGATGAGTACTTCGTCCTCCACCAGAAACACCGAAGCCATTGGCTGCCCCCTTCAAGTACTACCGATTGACATTCCTTGCGCTCGCGAGAGCGCGAAGAGCCTCGCTACTAAGCCGGCCCGAAGGCTTTGGCATCCTCCGCCCGCGATTCTCCCAGTCTCGTCCAATCGCGCCTCGTACAGAAACTAAACTGAAGTTCGTGGCGGCCCCAGCATCGGGCCGGGGGGCATGATGATGCTGGGGCCTCCGGACAGGCTCTTGCCTCGTGGGACTGAGGCCGTCACCGGCAACACAAGCGCATGTTGCTTCCTGGGTTCCTTGGGCTGCTCCATATTCCCAGAAGTGTGTCCAAATCCACACACGGCGGGTGACGAAGAGAATTCGGGGGCTATGGCCACGGCCGCCAGCGTGAACAAGTGGCAGTTAGCTGGCGCACAAATAACTACGGCTCCAGGTTGGGCAAACACTGGAGCCGTCATTTCCAATCTTGTGGCCACGAGGTTGGGGACGCGGGGCCAGAAGCGCACCCTAAACGCATCGCCCGAAAAGGTTGGTTCCCACCCACAACCAGTAGGAAAGCGAAAGGCCCACCCAAACCCGCCAATTGAGGCGACCAACGCACGCCTCGTTCCGACAGCTGCTCTTCGGCTTATGCCCTCATTGTTGCAAGCCGCAAAAAAACGGCCCCCGCACATCCTCGGGAGCCGTTGGAGCCTCGACAGTAATGGGGGGCCGTCGAGGTAGCTAATGTCTAGGAAGATTCGGTAATCGGGTCTGTATCCCTTTGGACATAAGCAGCGCGTGTTTTTGCCAAGGAGATTCCATTTGTTGTCGCGGGAACTGGCGGTGCCGGGAAAATTCGGCAAACCGGGGCTGGCTCCATAGTAGATCGATTCACCCGGTTCATTTGACCCGTGCGCGGGCCGCAGCGATTGAGTTCGCTGCGGCCTTCGTCGTCGAGAAGGGCTGGCTCGAATTGCACGAGAGCGGAACTTACGTAAGGCTGCTCAACAAAGACGGAGCGCGGCCTTTCTGAAGCGAGCCATGGGTGCTGTTCTAATTGAGACACCCGCAGATTAAATTTAGGGGCTCTATCATTTGAGACTCCCGAAGTGAATCCCCGGCGCGACGCGATCAAGCGGCGTGCCGCGTTGAGTAACGTGCGTCGGGCGGTCTCGGTGCGTCTCGGTCCTCCAGCCCCGAAGATGCCCGGGATTCGGCGCGAAGTTCACGAAGGTGCTCTGAGCAGACTTGACCAAGCAATTCTGCCACTAGTTGCGACGACAGGTGGCGTTATCGTGCCGGCGCTCATCTACCTGAGCATCAACAACGATCCGGCTAGCGGGCAGGGTTGGGCCGTGCCTGCGACAGACATCGCCTTTTGTCGGAGTTCTCGCGCTGCTTGGACGAAGGGTCCCGGTGAATGTGCGAGTCTTCCTGCTTGCTCTGGCAATCATCGACAACATCATTGCCGCGCTGATCATTGCCGTCTTCTATACCGCCAGCCTTCAGCCGGGCGGCTTCATTCTCGCGTTGCTTGGTGTTGTCGCTGCTTTGGGATTTTGAGCGAATTGGAATTGGTTCGGCGCCTCTTTATATCCTGCCCGGCTCCTTGGTTTGGATTGGATTTATGGTCGCCGGCATTCACCCGACCCTCGCAGGAGTCGTGCTTGGACTGATTACTCCGGCACGACCTATACCGATGCGGGAGCCCTCCCTGGAAGTAGTATCGCGCGTGCTCAAACAGCCGCGAAGCAGCGATGCGGTAAACGCAAGGGATCCGCATGAGTTGGTGAGTTGGAGCAACCGCTGCGAGATCTTCGCGTAGCTCACCGCGAAATATTGCCGCCAGTCTCTCGCGTGCAGATGGCGATCCATCCTTGGGTCGCTTACGGAGTCATGCCGATCTTCGCGCTAGCGAATGCCGGCGTCAGCTTAACGGGCGCCGATCTTTCCGCCGCAGGTCATCTGGTGATGATGGGCACTGCAATTGCTTTGATCGTCGGGAGACCTCTTGGCATTGTCGGCGCGACTTGGGCGGCGGTGCGATTGGGCTGCTGTCGCCTTGCTCCTGGAGTTTCTTGGGGTGGGGTCTGTCTGGTCGGCCTGCTGGCTGGCATCGGTTTTACCATGTCGATCTTCATTTCGATGCTCGCGTTCTCCGACCAAGCGAAACTGGACGTACTCTTCGGCTCGCTAGTAGCTGCCACACTCGGCCTTGGGGGTGCCATCTATATTCGTCAGTGAAGCTGCTCCAATGCATCTCAAAGCTCCGCACGTGTCCTTCGTATCATTTGCCGTCGAGGTTCTGCCCTCTGGATCACTCAGCTGATGATTGTCGAAACTGGCTTTCATTTAAATCCGAAGTATCCCTCGTACAATAAATCTGCCGTGGTCCGCTCATCGCGGCAGAGCGGGGCAGATTTGCTCAACCTGAGTTCTTCGCATTGTGACCCAAACCCGAAGTGATAACCAGCATTGAGTTCTTTGCAGCGTCGGATACTTCCGAGACTCCGACATGCCGGGCGACAGCCAGTCTCGGTCAAGGCGAGCGGCATGATCGATAGCCGCTACAATATTTGCCTGTAGGAAATAGCAAACCGGTTGCACTAGGCCGACCTTCTCGTAGACCAGAGGATAGCGTTAGTGAGGATTTTCTGGCAGCGCGGATCCTGCCAGACCGACGCCTCGTGGCCAAGCGCCGAATAGAATACTCGCCCCTCGCCGTAAAATCGTTTCCAGGCGAGCGGCCAACCATAGAAGCGTTGATGCACACCGGCCTTATTGAGGTCCACTGAACTTTGGTCGAGGCGCAGGAGCACGCGTGATCCGCGATAGTCGAAGTCGCTGATCTGGTAGATTTCATCGTTCAACTGCAACGAATTCCCCAGAAAGGCCACCAGTGGATCTGCAACATCAGCCACCTCGATGGTCACACCCTGATGCCAGGGATGATCGTTGAAGTAGCCGCCGATCAGATCGAGATAGTCTGGCCAAGTGTAGAATGTGTCCGCGGCCGAGTGAACGCCGAGAAAGCCACGGCCCGAGCGCACAAAGTTGAGAAGTGCTATCTTTTGGGCGCCGCTCATCGGAATTTCACCGCTTGTGTAGAACATCATAGCGGCGTACCGCTCGAGGTTTCCGGTCGAAAATTCAGACAAGTCTTCCGTTGCGATGACTTCAAAGGCACCGGAATTCCTTCCAAGCTGCGTCAGGATTGCTTCGGAAAGGGGTATGACGTCGTGCCGATAGCCGGCCGAGTATGTGAAATAGAGGACACGTTCTGGGGGGCGCCCTGCACGCGCGCCGAGCGGTCGGCTTGCCGCCGCGCTGCTGACGAGTGCGATGAACTCGCGTCGCGTCACAATCCTCTCCCGATGCTTAACCGGCCAGAAAAGCTTAGCACATATCAGCGCGCCGCGGGCCCTGCGGCGCCGCCCTACGCCCGCGGTTTAATTGATAGCCTCGACTTGGCAATTTCGCTTAGTGGCCCTTCAGCGACCTCGAGAGGTGTAAAACTGGGGCGAGGCCGCTGCGTAGCCGACACGACCGACCAGCTCGAACGCTGCATAGTGGGACTTCTAAACAGGTCCTAGCCCTGTTCCAAAAGGCGGAACCTTCTTTAACATCATTCGTTTTGCCGGTGCATTCGGCCGTTTCAGGCGGATTGGCGGGAGGACGGACAATGCGGCGTCGCATCAAGCAAAGCCAAACGTTGGAAGAGAGGCTTCTGTCGGCTGCGCAAAAGCTAAGAGAGGAAGCCAAGTCGCAGCCGGAAAGCTGGAAACGGGAGACGCTGTTGCGGAAGGCGCGACAGATCGAAATGACCCGCAACCTGACCGCCGCGCTTCGTCCAAGTTAGGCCGCATGCCCCGCTATTTTTTTCATGTTACCTACCATCGCACCATCATCGATGAGGCCGGTGAAGAGTTGCCCGATGAGCGCGCGGCTTGGAAGGAGGCCACGGTGGTGGCCGGCCAGACCTTGCAGAGTACCGATGGCAATCTCGTGCCCGGTCGTGAATGGCGTTTGGAAGTGATGGATGAATTTCGGAATACGCTCCTTGTCCTGCGCATTCACGCAGAGGTGCCGAAACAGCGCGGAGAGCGAGTCTCGCGGTGGCCTCACTCCGCTGCAGTGCCGATAGACGCTTAACGAGCAACGAAAAAAGCCGCCGATCTCGGCGACCTTTCCCGTTCGGCTAATGAGGAGAGACGATTGCAGCCAAACTGAATGCCACCACACAGGCTGCGGCTAGAGAATAGAGGGCAATTGCAATTTCCCTTGGCATGGAGATGCAAGCTGGCCGGGCGCAGCATGTTCCTAGCCATCTTAATTTTTGTAGAGAAGCGCGCCGAGTAGTCGGGCTTGGCGACGAACCGAGCCGCCACTTCCCGCTTGGTTCGTTCACAGTGAAGTAATGGACTTCGGGTCCGGAGGTTCCGCTCGATCCCCGGCTCGGCGCGTGTGCGCCTGACACCCGAACACGCTTGACCCAGCACTGGCCTTCCGCCCGATGGCGCGTCTACGCCTAGCGGCTTGCTTCTGGACCCTTCCGGCGGAATCAATCTGCCATGAGCACGAAGTCGCGCGAATACCTGTTCGGGACCACGGTCCGCGTTCTGGCCGAACGCGCCCGCGACGCCCGCAAGGACGCCGACATCCTCGCCTGTCAGGCCTGGAATGCCCGCATGCCCGGTTTTCGCGGCCCTGCCCAACCCTCCCCGGCGCTGGGTGACGCGCTCAATGCTGGCTAAACTCTTCCAGGTTATCGGGCAAGGTCCCAAAACACGGTCAAATAATCGTTTCCATGGCGATGCGGCTTGCTGCCGACGTCGATCGTCAATTGCGCTTGCGCGAGGACGCGAGCCGCCGATTTCACGCCGTCAAATGGTCCCGCGACTGCCCGAATTCGTTAGCGGTGCGTTAATCGGGGGTCGTCAAGCTGACGGTCAACGCTGCCCCGGCGCCCCCGTCCTAAGGGCAGCGAACGCGATGGCCGGCGGCGGTGATGCCCGCCGGCCATTTTCGTGTCGGCTGGGTTCTCGCTTCACAGGCCCATTACGAAAACGCATTTCGACCGGTTGTCACGACTGGCGGCAACGTCTTCTTCAAGCGGCCTGATCGGATCCCAGTTTGCGATCCTAAGTTCGTGAAATACGTTTCGCTGAATGATGCAATCCCTTCAAATGATTGGTTCGCGTTGGCCGCGGCAGCGCGAAGCCCCGTAGCGGGCGCCGAATAGAAGCGGATGGATGAGGAAGCGCAGGTGTCGAAGGCCATGGAACTTATTGTCGCTGGCTACGTGAAGATGCGCGACCGACGCGCCTTGACGAATTTGCTGGCTCATCGCCGGAAGGTGCTCGGTCAGCTCCAAGCCGTGTCAGGCATCAATCCGGAAAACGCGGTCAAGGCGATCCAAGAAGAACTGGTGTTGATCGAAGCGGGCCTCGAAGAGCTCGCGCCACCGCCCGGCTCGCTACCTGAGAACGAGTGGGGCCAGTGAGATCGCCTCAGTTGACCGGCTCATCTCGCGTCGTAACCGGTTGGAAACTAATCTCAGCGACGCTGATTGTTAGCGCCCTTCTACCCGACCGGGCGACACGCATGGGCAGGAGGAGCCCGCTCCCGAAAGGTGAGCGGGTTTCTTTTTGGGTTAATCAAGAATGCGCGTAAATAAGATCACGTGGGATAAAATCGGCAGAGCGACAGAGCCGGGTCGGTACAAGTGCTTCTTCGGGTATCTGACCGTGACCCAAGAGGACATCGAGGTTTGGACGCGACCTTCACATTGATCGGGCGGCCGGCGAGGGAGCCGTCGGCCGGAGAGGATTACTTCCTAGGCGCATTTGATATTGGCGGCTCTCAACAATACCAGCCTGCGATTGCGACTGAACCGCTATCACACCGATGCGCTAAGTTCAGGTGCCGCGTTGCAGCATTGAATTGTGTTTACTCTCGCCGATCGCTGCGGCTAAAGGTCGGATCACAATGTGTGAGGCGTTTTTCATGAGTGCTTTTCAGGCGAAACTAGAACGATTTGAGTGCCTCGCTGCCGAGTGCGAGGAAATTGCGAAGAAATCGGAAGGAAGCAGTCGCGACCTGTACTGGCGGGCTAGCCGGCACTATCGTGAACTGGCTGATGATGTGCGTGCCCTGATCGCGTCCTTCGATCTCGCTGCGTAACCTTTCATCCGCAACATCACATGGACAGTGTGCTTTCCGTCCGCTGTTGCAGCAGCGGCTGCAAAGTTTATTTAGCGGGGCCGCTTATAGGGCCTTCTATGGAGCGGCGCGCTCAGAGCGCGCAGCGTTTCCGACGAGCAAGCGCCGCAAACAAAGGAATGCAGCGCGCCGATTGGCTGGACGCACCGAGGCGCGATCCGGCGTCTTTCGGTCAAGGGCAATCAGTACGCAAAAACGAGATAAGGAGCGCAGCGACAACAGGACCCCTGCAACGGTATTGGCGTTCGCTGACGGCATGATGGTTCAGCTTTCCGCTAGCATCCGCCGCCGGGTTTTATCTGACGGCATGGGGCCGCGTGGCCTCCAGCCAACCAAAATTACCAAGTAATGACGCCCAACATAAACAGGCCGACAGCGCCGGAATGCCGGCAGAGCTGCCAATGTGCTCAGGGCCAAAAGCGCCAACTCCTTTTTCGTCTTCGTCGTCATGACCTTGCTCGCTCGTCGAAAGTCAATGACCGCTCAAGGTCACGCTCCGCTCCACGCGCGGCCATGGGAATTTCGCTCTGGCTCAGGAACCTACCGCGTGATCCGGCGCGACAAAAGCAAAAGCACTGGATCAAGGTGAAGAACCGCCGGCATACGGCGATGGATCGCGAGCTGTAGGGTTGCCTTGCCCGCCCCTCACAGGCACAGCTGCTGTTCCAGAATTAACCTGATCTCACTGCATCAAGCTTAATCCTACAACTCGATTGCAGTGTCACTGCTAAGCGCTACCTTCTCAGCGCCGGACATTGCCCTTGGTCCGGGTCCCCAATGGCCAAGTCGTCGCGCCATTATACTCGGCGCGACGGCTTCGTCTCCGGCGTCTCTTCTGGATCGCGGGGCTTGCGCTTGTCCTTACGACCGTAGCAGTGAGCGAAAGAACATGCCAGGAGTAGTAGGCTTCGATCAATAGTATCGATCTAGCGCTAGGTTAGAGCGCGATGATTGCCAACGTATGCCGGCCTTTCCACCTTCAATTAAGGCCACCGTCATACTGTCGCGATCGAGCATGATCTCGATATCGCAGCCAGCATCGACAGCTGTACCGATCATTACGGCCTCAACGAACTCCATGCCGCCGTTGCCGAAGACGGCGCGTTTCACACACAACCACTCCTGGAATTGCATTAGGCAGGGGTCACATTCGGTCGCATATGCCAATGTGGGACCGCCCTTAGGTTTAGCGCCGTTATGCATAAGAAAAATGCCATGGCCGCCAATGAGCCAAAAGCCCGGCGAACTCCGGCCGTTCATGGGACGTACTGCAATTGGCCACTGCTGCACTGCTTCCGCCCAGAGAGTTTTGAGCCGCCCATGAGGAAAGGAGAGCTTCATTGCAAGCCGCTCTGTCGGCTTGCGAAGCCGCCCCGGATCGCCAAGGTCATCTGGTCGCGCGGTACGGAACATGCAATGCGCGTCTCGTTAGGCAGCGAAAGCGTCAGCCAAAAGCTTTCGTCGTCATGTGCGGCGACCACAATCGTCGCTTTGACATAGGCCGCTCGGTTGTTGTCCGCGACCACGAAGCCTGCGTCCGTCAGCAACGCGCGTTCTTTTTCATCAAATTTCATGGACGTCATCTCGATTGAATGACGCCCCCCGGCCGCGCTGTATATCGGCCCGATGCAGGGAAGCCTCGTTAAATCGCGTCAAGGTTGTGAGCTATTTGTAATGTTCGGTCGACCGCAGTCGAAACGGGCGAGCCGATGCCAGTCGCGCGAAACCGTCCAGATTTAACTCTTCGCACCGACATCAAGCTTAACTCGAAGCTTCGATTGCATCGCCCTGTACGGCGCTAACCCTTCGACACCGGACATTGCCTGGTCCGGGCCCACACCGATGCCGGCGTCGTCGGGCTATTATACTAGGCGCGGCGGCTTCGTTTGTTTGCAGGCAACTTGCGAGCTTCGTTTGAAAAAGCATGCAAACCGCGAAACCCTCGATCTCGTTGAGATGCGTCGGGTGGCAGATTCCGCATGCGAAATTTGGGCTCGGTGGGCATCGAGACTTCCTTTTCTTTCCGCCGACCGCCACCGGGACAACGATCCCGCTGCCTCTATATCAACGGATCAATGCCGCGGATGTTGCGCGCATGTATTCCCAGAGCGCCCCGCTGCTTGCGAAGTTTCCAGATAACTAGCGAGTCACGTTTTCCACACCCACGATGTGCAGTAGTTCGTGCGCGTGCCGAGGCCCAATGGATTGATAATTTGACTCTCGCCGACGGCGCGGTTCGATGGCAGCTATGACCAAGGCAGAGAACCCTGCGGCAGCGAAGGCCTACCACCAAGAGCGGATGCGAGAGCTCGATGAAGAAAGGTGCGCCGCAGCGGTTGCGGCCGACCTCGCCGAGTTGAGTCGGTTGCGCCGCTGCCTCATCTTCGACAGGAAGGATCGCCGCGGCGACTGCGAGAAATTGGTTAAGGCCATCGACGACCATGTAGAGGAGATGACCGGACCAACGGCAGGCTGCACGCTGACCTACGAGCCGCCGGCAGGTTGCAGCCCAGAAAGAAGGCCCTAGACAGTGTGCAATCTCTACAGCATCACCACGAACCAAGCTGCGATCAGCGCGCTGTTTCGCGTGGTCAATCGATACGTCGGCAATCTCGCGCCGATGACCGGGGTCTTTCCTGACTATAAAGCGCCGATCATTCGGACCGGCTCCAATGGCCGCGAACTCGTCACCGCCCGATGGGGAATGCCGTCATCGTCAAAGGCGCTCATGGACGCTACCAAGAAACGCGCCGAAACGCTGCAATCCAAGGGCAAACCTGTCGACTTCAAGGAATTGCTTCGAATGGAGCCCGACAGCGGCACGACCAACATACGGAACGTCAAGAGCAAGCATTGGTCGCGCTGGCTTGGTCCAGAGCACCGATGCGTGGTGCCGTTCAACTCGTTCAGCGAGTTCAACAAGGCCGAAAGCGGTGACATCTGGCTCGCGCTGGACGAGTCCCGCCCCCTCGCGTGCTTCGCCGGCATCTGGACCAATTGGACTTCGGTGCGGAAAGTCAAAGAGGGCGAGACCACTAACGACCTGTTCGCATTCTTGACGACGGAGGCTAACGCCGAGGTCGGCGCCATTCATCCGAAGGCGATGCCGGTGATCCTGACAACTCCTGACGAGGTCGAGACCTGGATGGCGGCTCCGGCGGACGAAGCCCTGAAGCTTCAGCGGCCTCTTCCGGACGGGGCGCTGCAAATCGTCGCCCGCGGCGTGAAAGAAGATCCCGTCTCAGCCACATAAGGTTCTGCACAGGCGCTGCGGAACAGGTGGACAAGCCCCTGCCCTGCCGATTGCGAATCCCTGCCCCGTGCTAATCGCCCGGAACGAGCGGGCGGGCGGAAGGATTCGTCCCAGCAGGAGCCAAGTCGATGCTGATGACGAAGGAACGACGACCAGCGACACGGACCCTCCGCGGATGGGCCATCTCCGTGCTGCAGGAGACCAGCGCCATCGGTGAATGTGAGGAACACGGCTGGACGCAGGACCGCGCCGACCATCACGCCCGCGAACGCGCCGTTGAGGTCGCGCGCGACCATCTTCCGGCCGGCTTCTCCGCCGAGCAGGCCGTGGCAGAGTTCCAGGACGTCCTCGACACCATCGGCGACACTTGTCCCGATTGTCCGGTCGGAGATTGCTGAAGCCGCACCGACCGCGACGGTCTATAATCCAAGAATGGTCCCTGATCCCTCGCCGGCATCGCAGCGCAAAATCATCCATATTGACATGGATGCATTCTATGCGTCCGTGGAGCAGCGCGACAACCCGGGTCTCCGCGGCAAGCCGGTCGCTGTGGGTGGCTCGGCCGAGCGCGGCGTCGTCGCCGCCGCGAGCTATGAGGCGCGCAAGTTCGGCGTGCGCTCCGCAATGCCGTCGGTGACCGCCAAGCGCCAGTGTCCTGACTTGATCTTCATCAAGCCGCGCTTCGAAGTCTACAGGGCGATCAGCCGGCAGATCCGCGAGATCTTTGCCGAACACACGCCGATCATCGAGCCGTTATCTCTCGACGAAGCCTATCTCGACGTGACCGAGAACCTGCAAGGCATTCCGCTAGCCCGGGATATTGCACTGCTCATCCGCGAGAAAATCAAGGCCAAGACCGACCTCAACGCCTCCGCCGGCATCTCCTACAATAAGTTCCTGGCGAAGCTCGCCTCCGACCACCGCAAACCGAACGGACAGTTCGTCATCTCGCCCGAAATGGGGCCCGCCTTTATCGAGACGCTGCAGGTCGGCAAATTCCACGGCATCGGGCCGGCGACAAGCGCGAAGATGAATGCGCTTGGCATCTTCACGGGCTTGGATCTACGCAACCAGGCCATGGATTTCTTGAGTGCGAACTTCGGCAAGGCAGGCGCCTATTACTATTGGATCTCGCGCGGCGTGGACGAGCGGCCCGTGCGAGCCAACCGGATCCGGAAATCAGTGGGCGCTGAGAACACGTTCTCGTCGGACCTGAGCGAGTTCGACGTCATGGCAGCGGAGCTTGAGCCGCTGATCGACAAGATCTGGCGTCACTGCGAAAGCACCGGCGACCGCGGGCGCACCGTGACGCTCAAGATTAAGTTCGCCGACTTCGAGATTATGACGCGGGGCCGCTCGGTCGCCGCCTCGTTGTCGAGCCGTGCCGACCTAGAGCGGCTGGCAATCGGACTGCTCAAGGCCGAGATGCCGCTACCCAAACCGGTACGGCTGCTCGGCGTCTCACTGTCGTCTCTGCAGACAACCACAGAGCCTGAGCCGCAGCTCAACCTGCCGATTTGATCCGGGCATCACCGGAAACTTCACGCCGATTTCCGCCGCCCCCCGGCCGCCGGCTCTTGGCGGTTGCCTCCTTCGCTGGGCTGGCAACAGGGTTGCTAAAGGCGAGATGTATCTGTCAAAATCGGTGCGGCTGCTCGGCGTCTCCCTGTCGTCTCAGCAGACTCCCACTGATAGTGAGCCGCAGCTAGATCTACCGATCTGATCCCCGCGTCGCCTGAAACTTCAAGCCAACTTCCGCCGCGATCCTGCGGTCGGCCTTTGGCGTCCGCCTCCTTCGCCGGCTTCTCGCAGCGCGCGACATAAGCATCTCTTTTGGTCGGCCGAGAAACGACGTAGTCTGATTGTCTGCCAGAGGTATGAGCATCGCGGCGCGGACGTGCGCCCGGACTTCGAGCGGGGGATCTGCGGGCGTAATCGTGAGCCACTCGACTAACGACCGGGAACTGCCGGAGAAATGCTCGCGCAAGTAAATTGGCGGCGCTGAGACCGCCTTAGCTTTAAGCGCGCCGGATATGGCCAAAAAGAAGGCTGCCCTGGAATCCCGGCGCTGCAACCACTGCGTGCAAAAAGTTGGACCATTGTACCTTCGCTGCGATGTTGACGGAACTGATGCAACCTGAGAGGGGTATGAAGTTCCTTACGGATGTAGTGTTGAGCTTTTTCTGAGATTTAGGCCCCTATTGCAGGCCCAATCCGCTGCAGTACCAGGCCATATCTTCGTGTCTCCAGCCGCGCTTGACGCCAGCCTCCTTGCATTCGTTATAGCTCTTGAAATTCGCGCCGTTCCGGCAGTCAGATGGATAGCTTCCGAAGCCGCTACCCGGGGTAGAACATGCGACCGAGCTACTGGCGATTTGGTTACCGGCAGAAGTAACCGTCTTGGGAGCCGCGGCGGCAGACGTGATTGAAAATGCGGCCAAGGCAGCTAGCAGAAAAGCTTTCATCTATCTCCACGAATGATGGCATACTATCACAGGATGTACGCTAGCACCGGATGCAACCATAAGCTAGAAACAGGTGGCGCTCTCTACGGAAGTCCGCTTTGGGGCCAAAAGCTGCCTTAGCCCACGCGCATTGCCCTGTTCGGGCCTCAGAAAGAACGCGAGCGTTTAGGACAGTAGTTCTGAGCCGATGTCGACGACCTCGACGAAATGATGACCGACGTCGCTATTGAAGCCGATGAAGTCCCACCTCGCGCCGTCGCTTTGGCAAGTAGCGCCGTTGAAGCGGGCCGGCTGCCACTCGGGATTTTTCGTGCTTGAGCGCACAAGGACCCAATAGAAGCGACCTGGAATCAACTGTGTGACGTCAGTCATGGAATCTTTGTGGCCTCTCGCTCACGCCGCCGCGCGGCGCTCGGCCGAGCGCAGACGCATGGGCCTGCCGCCCGGCGGGTTGCGTGCACCGTTTGCGTCTCGCGCGCGTAGCGCTTCCAGAATTTCGTCGATATGAACAGGCGTCTTTAGTCCGCCCGACGAGCGTAGCGCTGGACAGGACGCGATCGCCGAGGCGTCAGAAGCCCATGACGCGAGGATGGCCCGCTTCTCGACCAGACTCTCGGGTCAGCGACGATCTCGCGCGGATGCGAGAACACCATGCCGGGATGAAGAAGAGCATTTAAATCGAAGACGTTATCGTGGCGGGCGGCGTCCGCATGACTAAACCTCCCATCATAAGTCGCATTAAGGTGGCCGCGCGGGAGCACCCGCGCGGCTGCAATCGGAACGAGCCGCGGGTTTGTCAAGCGGCCTTGCCCTCGATCTGCTTGACCTGCCCGGCGCTTGCGCCCGCGATGGCGATGCGCCGCGGCTTCATGGCCTCGGGAATCTCGCGCTGAAGCTCGATGACCAACAGACCATTCTCGAAGTGCGCGCCCTTGACCTCGACGTGGTCAGCCAAGGTGAACTGGCGCTTGAACGACCGTGTCGACATTCCGCGATGCAGAAAGGTCTTCTCGTCCTTCTCGGCCTTGTGGCCTTCCAACGTCAGGACATTCTGCTCCACCGTAAGGCCCACCTCGTCCGGTGAGAATCCGGCGAGCGCCACCGAGATCTGGAAGCGGTTCTCATCGAGCCGCTCGATGTTATAGGGGGGATAGGTCTCTTCGGCGGTCCGCTGGACCTCGTCGAGAATGTCAAACAGGTGGTCGAACCCGATGGTCGACCTCCACAGGGGAGTCCAATCATACCTCATAGCCAAATCCTCCAAAGAGCAAGTTGGGTACGAGCTGGCCCCGGACACCTTCCGGCGCCCGCCTTGATTGCGGGGCCCCGAAGGCGCCCCGGCCACTATGTCTGCGGCGATCAAAAAATCTGCCACGACCGAAGAAGTTTCAAGAGGGTGACGAAAAATTTTATCGCCGTGACGGGCTGTCTGGTTAAGCGCTGTTGTCGTGCAAGTGAGCAATCGAAGGCACCCAGGGGCCAAGATTCGCTTAGTTCCTCAATTGCGGTGCTCAGGTTGCGACACCTAGGTTGGCTGCATACTCCATCTAGATCTTTCAGCCCGCGATTTTGAAACGGCGGGGCCGCAGCGTACTCAATCGCTGCGGCCTTCGACGTTGAGTCTTCGAGCGAGAGAACGGTCGTTGACCGGAGCCATGCATTGCCTTGTGGGGCACCAAGACATCCGCCACTAACCCACCGTCTATCTGATGCCGGGGAGCTCTGAATTAAAAACGACCGGAGAACGTCCGTTCGCTGACTCCGAAGCCGCCGCAGCGCAAGCTCCTCGAGCTCGCTGGCCAGATTGAGCCAGTCCAGGACGGCCGGATCCATATCGAGAAGATCAACGCACCGTTTCTGTTCACGCTGAAGGCCAGCGGGCCCGAGTTCGGTGCCGGCCTCAAGTTCGCAATCGAGCGCGGCTGGCTCGAACTTCATGAGAGCGGGACTTACGTTCGGATGCTACCGCCAGGTGAAGGCCTGCTGCGTCAGTAGAGCAGCATTAGCGACATCCACGCGGCCAGCGAGGCGCACAAGCCAATTCCAAGGTAAGGCAAAACGAGGCGCATCGGCTTCCCTCCGAAACGCGAAATATCTGCCAGCTTCGCATGCGCGGCTGGTTTTGGCCATGAATCTAAGGTTGCACATCAACATGAGAGCTCGCCGGCCGAGCTGGCCGGAGCGGCGCTGGCCCCAGCCGGATGCCGCCATATTCAAATGAATTTGGCCGGCAATCGGGCCTTACTTTCGGAAAAACCTGTAGCGGAGCCCGATAAGAACTTATCGAGCTTTCGTCGTCACGTTTGAGGGGCAGATTATCCACTCGGTTGATTTGGTCTGTCGCGGACGTCAATGGTGGCCTCGCCGGCTCTAATAGGACGGTGCAAGCTTTCTCGGGCCGCGTCGGCCATGGGCGATGGAGGGGCAGAGTTCGAGTGAAGACCCCGCCGACCTGGGAGCCGGCGGGCGGTTTTATGTCGGCGGTACACGCTACCAGTCCGCAATTGCTCACTTTGGACGATGTCAGTTTATGGACGGCCGCATCCGCATCGGCTTACCCCTGGGAGGGTTCCGTGTGCCTTCGTCCAGCGCGCAAAGCGCCTCCAAAATCTCGTCGATCGTGACCGGCGCCTTCGGCCCCTCGGGGGATCGCAGTGACGGCACGATGCGATCGCAGAAGCGTCCGTTGAGCGCCCTGCTCGCCGAGGTGCAGCGTGGTCATCATCGCCTTCAGCGTCGCCTCGATCGGCCGCTTCGGGTCGGACAGAAAGGCGGCCACGCCGGCCAGGGTCTTGTCCGCCTCGGCATAGAGGACATGGAGGATCGCGCCGACCAGGAGCGAATGACTGGTCTTCTCCCAATGGTTCCGCTTGTCGAGCGAACCTTCGGGATCGACCAGGACGTCGGCGACGTTCTGCACATCGCGAACCTCCCATTCCCCGCGCCGGACCTCGAGAAGCGGATTGTAAGCCGAGGATTTCGGGTTGGTCGGGTCGAACAACATGACACGGCCATGCCGCGCGCGGAAACCCGCGGTCAGTTGCCAGTTCTCCCCCTTGATATCGTGCACGATGGCCGAACCCGGCCAAGCCAGCAGCGAGGGAACGACGAGTCCGACACCCTTGCCGGACCGGGTGGGAGCAAAACACAGCACGTGCTCCGGCCCATCATGGCGGAGGTAGTCGCGATCGAGCTTGCCCAGTACCACACCATCCGGACCGAGAAGTCCGGCCGCTCGAACCTCTTCCGCATTAGCCCAGCGCGCCGACCCATAGGTCTCGACATTCTTGGCCTCGCGCGCCCGCCAGACCGACATGCCGATCGCCACAGCGATCGAAACAAAGGTCCCCGACGACGCGATGAAGGCTCCCTCGACAAAGACCTGAGGCGCGTAGGCATCGTAGACGAACCACCACCAGAAGAAGATCGGCGGATAATAGATCTTGAAGCCCAACAGTTCGAACCAGGGCCGGCCAAGCTCGGGCTGGTAGGCAAGTCGCCAGGCCGTCCACTCGGTTGCTCCCCAGATGGCCAGCAAGACGATCAGGCCGACAACGATCACCTGTCCCCAGAGGATTTTGGTTCCGGACATTCCGAGCGTCCTTCCGCAACTGAATTGACGAGATTGCTAGAGGCCGAGGTCGCGCTTGCGACCAAAGCCCCATTCGATACCACCGCCGTCCTTCACGACACCGGTGACGTGTTGGCCGAGCCTCTTCTCGAGTTCGCGCGACCAGGGCACGAGCTGGAAGCCGAGCCCATTATCGATCATGGCGAAGCGTCCCGAGGCGAGCGTCAGCCGCTGGCGATACGTGCCCGCCACATGCTCCCCAGAGGCGGCGTTCACATGAGGCAAGCCGGCGTCGGCCGAGACTTTTGCTGCCACCTCGTCCAGCTCGCGTCGGCGCAACGTGTTCAGGAGGTCTCGCTGCAAGATGATGCGTTGGCCCTGCCGCCGGGCCAGGCCCTGCTGGATCAGATGCTCGGTACGGGCTTCCATGGCGTCGCGGGTCTCGCGGCCAAATCCACCCATGGCGAGCGGTATCGGGTCGCGTTCGACGAGCCTGTGGTCGAGCCAGGTGGCTCCTTTAGCCGTGACCTGCCCACCGAGATCGAGATCGGAACGGGCCGCTAACACCACCGTCGGTCGCGGATCGCCGGCTTGACCCAAGCGTCGGACCTCTACGATGCCGCCGGCCGGCGGAGCATGTTCGAAAGCCTCTATGCCTCGAAAGCGCACGTGGTGCGCCCGTCCGCCTGTTCCGTCGATCAGGGCATAGGCCTCGCCGGTCAATTCGTCATGCAGTCCACGGTCGATCAATCGTCCGATAATCTGGGTCGCCGGCTGTCCGCCCTCGATGACGAAATCGGCAACGCCGCGCGCTACCCCACGCTCGCTAAAGGCGCGGTGCATAGTCTTGATGATGTCGCCGCGCATGCCGAGGTCGCGCAAGCTGCGCTCGGTCTCGAGCCCCACTATCCATTCCCCCGGCGTGGCGGATGCAGCAAGGCCCATCTTCTCCAGGTGTTGAAGGCGACCCACCATCAGGCGCCGGATCTCGGGATCGGACTTGCCGGAATTCTCCGGCCGAAGATCGATGTAGCCGGTCTCATCAGCCGCCAGCCGGATTTCCCGGTCCAGTCGCGTCCATCGTTCAGCTGTGACCTCGATCTCCAGTGAGTTGCGGATTTCGTGCTCCGGCTTTGGACCGAGTTCAATGGCGACCAGCTCCTCGGCGCGCGCGCGCAGACCTTGGCTGATATAATCGCGAGAGATCACGAGATCCGCCCCTTCCTTATCTGCTCCACGAACGAGAAGATGGACGTGAGGGTTGTCGGTATTCCAATGATCGACAGCCACCCAATCGAGCCGCGTACCGAGATCGATTTCCATCTGCCTCGCGAGATCGCGGGTGAAGGCTTTGATGTCGGTCATGTCGCCGGCATCCTCCGGTGAGACGATGAACCTAAAATGGTGCCGATCGTCCTGGCACCGTTCTGCGAAAGCCGCGCTATCGGCACGATCTCCGCCGGCATCGAACATCTCGGCCCGCTCACCGCTTCGGGTCACGCCGTCGCGCTTCAGATATGAGAGGTGGGCGGTCAGCGGTGCCGAGCGGAAGGCTCGCCATTTGTGACGAACCACACGCGCCTTCACCACGACGCGCCTCGTGGGGCTGAACAATCTGGCGCGGCTAAAGGCGAGGCGCCCGCGGCCAAACGTCGAACGTCCATAAGCTGTCGAACGCCTGCCCGAGCCTGTCTGACCCAAGGTGTGTCCTGCTTTCTTTGCCGCTCGCAGTACCTGGTTGATGAAGCTCTTTTGTTCCGGCGCGCGGGTGCTGCGAATGCGCCCAGGCCGAATACGCAGATCGCTGTCGCCCACGCTCATGGCAAAGCCTTCAAAAAGATCGTGTCCCATGGCGTGGTGTAGCTGACGGCAGGTCACCGCCGATTTTCCGGCGGGTCGGAAGGCATCAGCCTGCCACGGCGGGCAAGCCGACGATGGGATCATCGCTCAACGGCGCGATGGTTTCCAGCGTCATGTAGCGGGCCCGCTGAACCGCCCACTCGTCGTTCTGCTCGAGCAGGATCGCGCCGACCAGGCGAACGATGGCGTCTTCATTTGGGAAGATGCCAACCACCTCGGTCCGCCGCTTGATCTCGCCGTTGAGGCGCTCGATCGGATTGGTCGAATGCAGCTTGGCACGGTGCTGAGGCGGGAAGCTCATATAGGCGAGCACGTCTGGCTCGGCCTCATCCATGAAGGCGGCGAGCTTTGGCAGTTTGGGACGGAGCTGGTCGGCGACCTTGCGCCACTGAGCCCTGGCCGCTTCGGCATCGTCCTGGGCAAAGGCGGTGGCGATGAAGGCGGAGACGACGCGTCTTCCGCTCTTGCCGGCATGGGCCAGGACGTTGCGCATGAAGTGGACGCGGCAGCGTTGCCAGGCGGTGTTGAGCACCTTGCTGACGGCGGCCTTGATGCCCTCATGCGCATCGGAGATCACGAGCTTGACGCCACGAAGCCCGCGCCGAGCGAGCTTGCGCAAGAACGCGGTCCAGAACGTCTCGGCCTCCGAGGGACCGATGTCCATGCCGAGAACTTCACGCCGGCCGTCGCTGTTGACGCCGACCGCGATGATCACCGCGACCGAGACAATCCGGCCATTCTGGCGGACCTTCACGTAGGTGGCGTCGATCCACAGATACGGCCAGTCACCCTCGATCGGTCGGGCGAGGAAGGCCTTCACCTTGTCGTCGATCTCGGCACACAGTCGGCTCACCTGGCTCTTGGAGATGCCAGTCATGCCCATAGCCTGGACCAGATCATCGACGGATCGGGTCGAGACGCCCTGCACATAGGCTTCCTGCACCACCGCGGTGAGCGCCTTTTCGGCCATCCGACGCGGCTCCAGGAAGCCCGGGAAGTAGCTTCCTTTGCGCAGCTTGGGAATGCGCAGCTCGACCGCGCCGGCGCGCGTCTCCCAGGTCCGGTCACGGTAGCCGTTACGCTGGGCAAGGCGCTCGGCATTCTTCTCGCCGTAGGCCGCTCCGGTCAGCCCGGCGACCTCCAGCTCCATCAATCGCTGGGCGGCAAAGCCAATCATCTCGCGAAGCAGATCGGCGTCTGGGGCCTTCTCCACGAGCGCGCGAAGGTTCATCATCTCGTCGGTCATCGGTGGTTCCTCGAATCAGGTTGGTGTCAGCAACCCGACCCTACCGGCGAACTGCCGGTGACCACCGCAAAGCCGTCCGCCCGCTACGGCGCTATCTGAGGGCGCGCGCGCGGACGGCTTCGCTCTACCGAGCTACACCATCACTGGGGACACGACCTTCAAAAAACGGACACGGTGCCGAAAACGCCTTTGATTGCATTCGTCAAAATGAAATTGGCGGCACGCGCCCCGACCGACCGGCACGGCAGAACCCAAGCCATGCCAATGGCTTGCGGTTCGACCGGCGAGCCTCTTTTATCTCGCCTTCCTAATCGGGCGGGCAAAGTCAACTCATTCCTAGGTTTTTCCTCGAGTCCTCGCAAAATAAGCATCGCTGCTTCCCTCCATCTACGGTAACCGTCCGGTCTCTGCACACCTTCCTCCTCGTGTGATGTCGTTCCATTTCGGGTTCTCTGCTGCTGTGGAGATTCTCCGGTGGGACCGAAACACTTCCAGAACAAAGCTCGACGCGAGTGGTGGTCGCTGCACATCGAAGCGTGGCGCCGAAGCGGTCTGGGGATCCGCAAATATTGTCGTCAGCAACGTCTCACCGAGAATACGTTTCGGCGTTGGCTGAAGCAGCTCGTCGGTGAGGAGACCGCACGGAAACTCGCGGAATATCAGACGGAATTGCGCCGCGAGCAGCGCCGTGAAGAGCGAGAAAACGTGCTGCGAAGACGTCGGCGACGACGCTTTGGCGTGACCACGGACGTGCGCAATCGCACCATGCAGGCGTTCTGGGCCATGCACGTCGAGGCGATGAACTGGAGCGGCACGGGCGTACGCGAATATGCCGCGGCGCTGTCCCTGTCGCCCTATGCGTTGCGCAAATGGAGTGACCGGTTGGCCGCCGGCGAGGTCGAAATCGACTGGCGCGCGCATCTTCATCCCTCCGCCCGCCCGGCCGTTAGCACTAGTGCCAGGAACTCAGCTCCCGAACGCCGCTTGACAGCCGCGAAAATCGGCGATCTGGCAGCGCCCGCCGCACCCCTCCGGCGCTTCTTCAGCGACGAGGAGAAGCTGGCGATCGCAAGGGAAACCGAACAACCCGGCGCCAAAGTATCCGCGGTTGCGCGCAAGCATGGGATCGTCACCGGGCTATTGTTCCGCTGGCGCGTGCAATTTGGAATCGGAAAAAAGAACCACGCGAAGCTCGCGCGTGTCGCGCTCGCCGAGAGCGCAGCCGAGACGCGGGTTCTGCGCAACCTCGTCCGTTCGCCCGAGGGAATGGTGGCCGTTGATCTTGCCGATGGAGGTCGCGTCTTTGCTCCAGTTGGCAGTGATCCGGATGCTGTGCGAGCGCAGATCGAGAGCGGAGAGATTGCACGATGATGTTCGTTCCGGCGGGCGTGAAGGTGCACTTGGCGTTGGGTTACACCGACATGCGCAAAGGCATGGACGGGCTCGCGATGCTGGTCCAGGACGTGTTGAAGAAGGATCCGTTCTGCGGTCATCTCTTTGCCTTCCGCGGCAAGAAGGCATCGGTGCTGAAGATCCTGTTCTGGGACGGCAACGGGCTTTGCCTGTTCACCAAGCGCATCGACCAGGGCGGCTTCGTGTGGCCGGTGATGGCGGGCTATGACGGTTCGATTACGCTCACACCGGCGCAGCTCGCGATGCTGATCGAGGGCATCGATTGGCGCGCTCCGGAACGCGTTTGGAAGCCCGCGATTGCCGGCTGAACAAAGAGATGACGCGCAAAAAACAGGGCTGAACTGGGCAGCGATTCTTCTACGAATCAGCTTGTTCGAGTACCATCCGACATGCAGCTCGATCTCAACAATCTCCCCTCCGATCCTGAGCTTCTGCAGCGTCTGGTGTGCGACATTGCCGCTGCTATTGACCACCGCGATACTGAGATCGAGCGCCTCAAATCGATCATCAAGCAGCTGCAGCGAATGCAGTTCGGGCGCAGCTCCGAGCGCATTGATCCCGACCAGTTCGCGCTCGGCCTGGAAGATATCGACAGCGACATTGCCCGCGTTCAGGAAGGCCAGCCGACGGTCATCTCCGAAGCTCCGACGACGCAACCACGACGCAGAGCTTTGCCAGATCACCTGCCGCGCGAAGACGTTCGGCTCGATGTCGAAAGTGAAGTCTGCAACTGCTGCGGCGGCACTCTTCACCTGGTCGGCGAGAGCGTCAGCGAGATGCTGGACTGGGTGCCCGCTCAGCTTCGTGTCGTGCGCACCACGCGTCCCAAATGCGCCTGTCGGGCCTGCAACAAGGTGATGCAGGCCCCCGCGCCGGAACGGGTGATAGCCGGCGGCCTTGCAACGCCGGCGCTGCTCGCGCACGTGTTGATCAGCAAGTACTGCGATCACCTTCCGCTCTATCGACAGTCTCAGATCCTTGCCCGCCACAACGTCGATCTCTGTCGTTCGACGCTCGCCGGCTGGGTCGGCGGCGCATGCTGGTGGCTCGAGGCGCTGCACGAACGACTGTACAAGAACGTCTTCACGTCCGACCATCTGTTTGCCGACGACACGCCGATCCCCGTGCTCGATCCCGGTCGCGGACGAACCAAGACGGCGCGGCTTTGGGTCTACGCCCGTGACCAGCGGCCATGGGGTGGACCCGAGCCTCCGGCCGCAATCTATTTGTTCGCCCCGGATCGCCGAGCCGAGCCACCCATCACGCATCTTGCCGACTTCAGGGGCATCCTGCATGTCGACGGATATGCCGGCTTCGAGCAGCTGGCCGACAAGGAGGGCATCACTCTCGCCGCGTGCTGGAGCCACTCGCGACGCAAGTTCTCCGACGTAGCCGAGGCCACCGGATCGCTTGTGGCGACAGACGCCTTGCGCCGGATCGGCCAACTCTACGCGATCGAAGCGCGTATCCGCGGACGATCGCCCGCCGACCAGCTTGCTGAACGCAGGACGTTCTCCAAGCCGATCGCTGACGCTCTGAATGTTTGGCTGGATGCGCAGCTCCGGCTCGTGTCGGGTCGCAGCACCCTCGCCGAAGCAATCCGCTATGCGCTCTCGCGGTGGCATGGATTGACGCGATTCCTGCATGATGGCCGCGTCGAGCTCGACACCAATCCCGTCGAACGCGCGATCCGTCCCGTCGCGCTTGGCCGCAAGAACCACCTGTTCGCCGGCAGCGACGGCGGTGGGCACCGCTGGGCGGTAATCTGCTCTCTTATCGCGACCTGCAAGCTCAACGACGTCGAACCTTACGCATACCTGCGTGACCTGCTGCAGCGGATGATCGACGGACATCCGGTCAACCGTCTCGACGAATTGCTGCCGTGGAGTTGGAAGCCGGCCGATCATGTCAAGACCTGATGCCTGTGCAGCGGTCGGACGCATACCCGTGATCGGGCGGGCAAAGTCAACTCGTTCCTACGCTTTTCTTCGACTCTTCGAACTTCAGCCATTACTGAATCCCTGCATGGACAAGGCGCAAACGTGCCCACCATCGCGCTTGCGAGCGGCATTCACCAGGCGGGCCGATGCGTTCCTTCGCGTTCAGCACTTCGGCCGTCGCATGCTCTTCATCAGGTGGACGAACACGGCAATAGGCCGAGGGAGCATGGGCGAAACATCGGGCGCCGAGGTTGCCCTCGTGACTCCGCCCGATGGCATGAGCGCAAGCGACCGATCGCGCGTTTTCATGAGATCGGATCGCATGACAAATAGCGTCGCATCTGCTGATGACTGTCCGCTGGACGTCCACCTCGGCGGCAGTTCGATGGCAAGCAGATTTGCAAGCTTTGCGACGTATGCTCGCGTCTCGTCTCCTCCCGCGAGATGCTCTTCATAGCGAATGGTCCCGCGTTGTACGCGGCAAACACGCCAGGCGAGCCATACCGATCGAGCAGTTCGCGCAAGTAAGCCGTGCCGGCCAGAATGTTGTCGTGCGGGTCGTAGGGGTCGCTCCCGAGGTTGTAGCGCTCGCGAAGTTCCGCCCAAGTCGCCGGCATGGTTTGCATCAGGCCCATTGCGCCTTTTGGCGATCTGGCGTGCACGTCACCAGCACTCTCGATGCGCTGGACTGACCGGATCCAGTTCGGCGCAATCGCAAAGCGTTGTGAGGCTTCCTTGATGAAGCCGGCAAATGAGTGAGCTGTCTGACTGATCGCCGGCTCGGCGGCTGATCCGCTCTGGGCCAAAGTAGCGCTGTCGAACGCGGTCAGAAGAAGCATCAGGGCACGACAGCACAAACGCGCGTGCCCAACCGATCCAAGTACACCGGGCTCGCGCCAGCCTTGCAGACATCGATCGAGACGGGAGGAATGATCCCGCAATGGATTGAACAAGGGAATGGCCAGGAGAACACGTCGAATACGCACGATCACTCCTCCCACGTCCACACCGGCATCGCACGGCCGATCACGCTAGATGCCGGAAGAAATCCAAAGTACCGGCCATCAAGAGAGTCGTCTGACTGCCAGTTCATCAGAAACAGCTCGCCCACCGCGACGCCATCGACCGAAATCGTAAGGCCGGTTCTGCAAACAATCTGCCCCGGAAGGGCGAGCACGCGCTTCAGCATAGGGACGCCAATGGGCAAATAGCCGCTAAGGTCGAGGAAGGTCGCGAGCGGCTCCGGCGGCTGCACGGCGACCAATTCAGTGACCTGGAATTGGGCCGCTGGTCGGAGGCGGTATAGACCGATCGGCACGCTCCCGGATGCGTTCCAGATGTAAAGCGGAAGCGGCTCCGGGACGATCGTCGTGATGAGCGCGGTAGCGATCCCAACCGTCACGGCCAGCATCATTAGGCGGCCCGTCATCGCATCACCCTTTGACGATGGAGCCAAGCCTGATGGCGCGCTTTCGTGTAGGGGCGCGGGTTTTCGTTGACGGACAGGCGGTTATGAACGTGATGCCAATGATCAGGCGCGACATCGGCGGGATCGATGCCGAGCGCCTCAACGGCATCGGTCATCTGCAACGCTCGCTCGACCTTCGGCCAGCCGGAAAGACGCAGCAGAATCTCTCCGCCGGGAGTCACATAAGGGACGGTCGAGCAGCGCTGTCCCGGCGCGACCGCGCGCAAGATGTCGATCCGCGAAATGATTGTCCCAAAGTCGCTGGATGTCCATCGGACGAAGGCAAAGATGCTGCCGGGTGCAAATGACAGGACGCGCCGATGGCGATCAAGCTTCCGTTCCTTGACAATACGACCGAACCGAATTCGGTTTTCGATGCGCTTCTCAAGCCACAACACTTCCACTTCCGTGAGATCACTCATGCCACCGGCTCCCCGACGCTGGAGCTGGCGGCCGCGAGCTTAGGCTCGGTGGAGAGTGTGTATGGCCTGCAAAGGCAGGCTAGACTGTCGGACTGTCGTTGCCGCACGCCAACGCAGCTTTCGGCTTGCTTCGTTAGAAGAAATCCGAAGGATTTCCGATTAGCCGGGGTACTGACTGGTGCCCCCTCGCCGGCCGCGATGCGGCGATGATGCCTTGCAACGATTCGCGAACGGAACGCGCGGTGCGGTCCGGCGGTCGGCGGTGGAGGCGAACGATGGACTTCTATGCAGGGCTCGACGTGTCGTTGGAGGCGACGAACGTTTGCGTGGTGCATGGGGACGGCAAGGTCGCCCGGGAGGCAAAGCTCGAGACTGATCCGGACGCGATCGAGCTGTTCCTGGCAGAATGGGGCATCCACCTCAAGCTTCGGGCTGGAAGCGTTCTCGTACAGAACCTGGCTGTTCACGGCGCTGGCCGAAGAAGGTCTCCCCGTGATCTGCATTGAGACCCGGCATGCCAAGGCAGCGCTGAACGCGATGCTGAGCAAGACCGACCGCAACGACGCCAAGGGCATCGCGCAGATGATGCGGACCGGCTGGTTCCGTGCCGTCCATGTCAAATCGGAAGGCGCGGAAACGCTGCGCGCGCTGTTGGTCGGGCGCAAAGCGATGTTCGGCAGGGTGCTGGACATGGAGAACATGATTCGCGGCCTGTCGCGACCTTTCGGCCTCAAAGTCGGAGAGATCTCGGTGGGGCGATTTGACGCGCGGGTGCGCGAGATTCTGGCCGGAGAGAAGGGATTGGAAGCCATCGTCATGCCGCTGCTGGACGCCCGAGCCGCGATGCGGCTGCAATTGGCCAAACTGCAGCGCCTGGCGCTGGCGGCGGCCCGGGGCGATGCCGCGATGCGGCGGATGATGACGGTGCCCGGCGTTGGCGCGCTCGTGGCGCTGACGTTCCGCGCCACCGTCGTGATCCGGCGCGGTTCAAAAGGTCGACCAACGTTGGCGCTCATTTCGGACTGACGCCGCAGCGCGACCAATCCGGCGAGACCGACCGGATCGGCAGCATCTCCAAATGCGGTGATGAGCTGACGCGGGCGATGCTGTACGAGGCAGCGATCGCGATCCTCACGCGCATCCCGAAGAACTTTAAGTTGCGGCTGGGGGGCCTGCGGCTGTCCAGGAAGAATGGTCTGAAGCGCGCAGCAACAGCCGTCGCACGCGCACTCGCCGTGCTGCTGCACAAGATCTGAATCGATGGCACGACGTTCCGGTTTGGCGCCGACGGCAAGCGCGGCCGGGTGGCTGCGGCGATGTAAGGGCCTCCGCGACCCGGCCGCTTCCACGCGCGCCTTTTCCTTCCTCCACGGCGGAGCAGCGTCTCCCGAGGAGACGGGGATTTGGGTGAGATCGCAACTTTTCTTGCCGGCGGCTTCATGCAGACAATTGAAGCCATCAAGCACGGCGCTGGTTAGCCTGACCGCCCATTCCTCAGATTCCGGCTTGTGGTGGCCGTCGTGCCAACCACGGATGTTAGCGAGTTCTCCTCGACGAGCGAGTGGCCGCAAGGGAAAGCGACGAACGTAATGCGGTGATGCCGGTGCTGGTGATCGCGCAGACTTGCGCGCGATCGCGTTGGCGCGCGCGCGTTGGCGGCAAGAATCGCATCGCAGCGAAGCCTTGCGCGTGAGAGAGTCGTCGCATGAGGCATCCTCGTTACGCGCGCGGCCGACTTGTTCACAACGCACTGATTCACAACAAGAAGTTAGTGTCAGTATGTTAGTAAAGTCAGAGCGGCGGGAAAGCGCGGAGAAACAAGCCCTTAAGCTCGGTTCCAGTCCCCGATAGCACGAGGATCGGGTCCCCCATAGCGCGAGGGTTGTGGTCCTCGATAGCACGAGCTGATTCACAGGTTGTCCTCCGAATTTGGAATGAGACCGCGCCGGCGCAGGCGTGCCGTTAAGGGATCAACAGGCTTAGGTGCGAAGTTCAGCCGCTCGGTGCCATCAGGGTCGCGCGTGAGCACGAGCTGATAGTCGGGCAATGTCTGGCGCTGGACGATCTGGCGGACGTCGTAAGCGAAGTGCTTGAGCGGCGAGAGGATGCCAGACTTCGCATGAATGTGTACAAGATCAAAACTCCAGCCACCGTCCTGCCGACCGCCATGCTTGCGCACAAGGCGGTAAAGCCAGCGCTCAAGCCCACCCGTCAGATCGAAATAGGCGCGATCGATCGTGAGCACGAGCGCATCATCGATGACGCCAGCGTAGAACCAATCCGGCAGAATCAGCTCGATCCCAAATGGGCGACCATTTGCATCGGCAGTCTCCTTCCACTCGTTGATCCAGGAGAAGCGATGCCGTCGCCGCTCTGCAGGCTGGCGGATCAAAGTCAGCACGGTCGTTGACTGAAGTCTGTCGAGACCCGCCTTCAGCCGGTCGTAATCACGCGCGCTGGTGCCGCGGCCCACGAACGTCAAAATCTCGTAAGGCGTTGCGGCCATCAGACGCGAGGTCTTCAAGCCTGCGTCACGGGCTTCGACGATCTGGGACGCAGCCCAGATCAGAACGTCCGCATCCCAGATCGTCGCCATGCCGTGTTCCGGCACGGCTTCGACACGAATTGCGATCGCTCCGGCACGGAAATCGATCGGCACGATCCGCTTTGTTTTTGCGAGCGAGAAGAACGGATAAGCCATCAAATCCTGCGCGTCGCGGGGCGCAAGATCACCAGGAAGCGCCCGAAAGAGCTCAAGCTGGTCGCACTCGGAATGATGTTTGCGCCGCATGGCAATGCTCTCACGCGGCAATCAGCGACGTTCCTGGCCCGCATACGGGCGCAGCACCGGGTGCTTCTTGGCCGGCAGCACGGTCCCCTTCCCAGGGTCGGACGTTGACGTCTTGGCGCCGCGGTCGGCCCACGCTTTCAGGTCATCGACGGCGTAGACGACACGTCCGCCGATTTTCCGATACGTCGGTCCAGTGCCGTACGTGCGATGCTTCTCGAGCGTACGACCGGACAGGCCAAGATAGCGCGCGGCCTCAGGTGTACGCAGGAAGCGCGGGGGGAGACCGGCCATCGGATCGGGCATTTGAGGACTCCAGGAGGACAGCGCACCACGGATGGCGGTGCTGGCGTGTGTGCGGTCATCATGGAGAAGCGCGGTATCGGAGGGGGATGCCGAAGTTCGAGGGGGCAATTTTCGGCACTCCCCGGGGACCGCACTACTCGTCCTTGCGTCCGGGCCGCAGGAGTTTGCGGTAACCACCGCGCATCAACGAAAGGCCGCCTTGCACCAGGCGGATCGTTCGATTGCGCAGATCATGTGTCTTCCAGGCGCGATCGGGGATGCGCGTTTTGCCGAATAGCGCTTCGGCGATAACGCGATAACTGCCGCCGGCGCTATGCACATCGAGCGCGCGGATCGCAGCGCTCAGGCGCTCGCGCCGCTGTTTGGATAACTGGTGAAAGGCCGGACCTGGCGCGCGTCCATTCATCGCGCGCCACAGCCGCCGCGCTGCATAGGCACGCGCGCCGAAATCGCCATCAAACGGCAGTTCGGCTGCATATGACGCGCCGAGCACCGGCGGCTCTTTGGACCAAACACGGTGATTTACAGCACCGATGCGCAGCACGGCGTGCCAGCCGTCGACAGCGCGGCGCACCTCACCTGCTGTAAGGTCGAGCAGTGGCTGATACGACGCCCCGCCGTCGTCGGCCACTGCGACCTTGACCGGAACGACCGCCGCTAAAACCTCAGGCGCCCAAAAGATCGTCTGCTCGTCGAAGGACCTCTGCGGGTCATGAGCGAAAGCAGATACCCCATTTCCTCCTGAATTCGTCAGTCACGTCGCCGTTCGGACTGTTGGCAATCATCACCTCGTACTCACGCCGATAGTCGGCATTGCGGCGGAGACATTCCCAGGCGATGTCGGTGATTTCGGCGTCTTGTAGGCTCTTGTAGGAATCCGGCGACCGCCAGTCGAATTCAGGCATTGCTTCCGCCCCATTGCACGCTGCTAACAACGATTGCGGCGCAATAGGTATGAACGAGGCGGTTGTAGGAAGCCCCTAGTTTGGCACCACGTGGTGCACCGGAATGACCACCCATCAGCAAAAGAAAATAGTTCTGCCTGCAAGTCGCCAACAGGCGATTTTCTTCTATTTTGTGTCGGCGCCGCGCAAGAGTCGCCCCTGCTCCGTCACCCATTTCGCGCGCGCCAGATGACTCTGATATGCGCGCAGTGCACGGTCAGGCTCTCGCTCGGGATCCATATGCAAAACTACTCGAGCCGCTTCGCGCCAGTCCGCCCCCTCACCCTCGGCCTGCAGAAGGCGAACGTACGTGACGACATGCTCTTCGTCGTAGGCCGTCAGCGCCGGCTCGTTCGGCGCGACATCCGCGACGTCAGGATCTAATGGCGGCCCATTCATATCTATGCGTGTTATTCGATGGAAACCCAGGATCAAAGTATCTGAATAGATCGGTTATAGCCAGTGGTTTGATGGTCTACACGATGGCTGCTTTTGCGCATGAAAGCTCGTGCGCTTGTGGCTTGGAACGTCCGCCGAATCCGCGTCGCTCGCGGTATTCCGCAAGAGCAATTGGCATATGATGCTGGGATTGATCGTTCGTATATGAGCGGCTTGGAGCGACAAACCGAGAATCCAACCATTGATCTGCTCGAGCGAGTGGCCGAAACGCTAGGTGTTCGGCTCTCAGAATTCTTTCTTGAACCGCCCAAGGGAGCCGCCACGCCAAAGCCATTAGCCAAGGGCCGCAAACGGATTCGTCCCAGCCCTAAGAGCAAGTAGTCGCTGCACGGCTGTATACTCATTAAGTGGCTGGCCGCCTGATGTCTGCTCACGAAGTCGCAGAAGGGCCGATTTCGTTGAAAAAGTCTGCAGTAGTCCGATGTATTGGCGCCAGCTCCGAAGCGGCTTAGCGGTTGGTCCCCCCGCTAAGCGGGCCTGGGGATTTGCATCGGGATCAGCTTGGCCATCTTGCGAAGGTTCTGAGCGGTGGCTGCGAGGGTGAACTCGTCACGCGCGCCGTTCGGGCCTCTTAGTCGCAGGCGATCGAGCTTGAGAATGCGCTTGAGGTGCGCGAACAGCATCTCGATCTTCTTGCGGAGCCGACGCGAAGTGCGGCCCTCCAATGATCTTGCGATCTGGCGCGCCATGTCGCGAGCGCCCTCGTAGATCGAGCGCGGCACCCTCCGTGAAGGCTGCTTAGGGCAACACCGGGACTTCAATGCGCAGCGATCACAATCATACTTGCTGGCGAGGTAAAGCATGGTGGCGCCATCATTCACCAGCGTTCCGGTCGTGGTAAGAACTTTACCGCTGGGACAACGGTAGAGGTCCCCGGCATGGTCATAGGTGAAGTCATCGCGCGAGAAGATCCCGTCTGTGCGGGCGGACTTGTCGAAGACTGTAACGTGCGGCTCGATGCCGTGCTCATAGACCAGCCAGGCAAGCATCTCGGCCGAGCCGTAGCCGCTGTCACCGAGGAGCCGGTTCGGATAGAGATCGAACCGTTCGAGCGAGCGCTCAATCATGCGTTTGGCGGCCAACACCTCCGCCTGCCGGATTGCCGTCGTCGCCTCGACATCGACGATGATCGCGTTCTCGACGTCGATCAGGTAGTTCGTTGAGTAGGCGAAGAAGGCTTGGCCACCGTGCGCCCCGGTCCAGCGCGCCGCTGGATCGGAGGGTGACACGAACTTCGGCGTGACCTCAGTCGCCGCTCCGAAAGCGGCATCATCGAGGACAGCCAGATACTCATCGATCGCTCGGCCGGCAGCCTCCGGTGGAAGCCCCTTGTCGCCTTCGATCCCCTTCTGCCGATTGGCATCGGCCTTGATCAGGCTCGCGTCAACGGCAAATCCTTCTCCGCCGACCAGTCGCTCCTCGATGCAGCGGCCCAACACGCTCTCGAATACGCGACGGAAGAGGTCGCTCTGCCGGAAGCGGCCATGCCTGTTCTTAGAGAATGTCGAGTGATCCGGCACCGCGCCATCCAGACCGAGCCGACAGAACCACCGATAGGCCAAATTGAGGTGAACCTCATCGCATAAGCGCCGCTCCGATCGAATGCCGAAGCAGTAACCGATCAGCAGCATCCGGATCATCAGCTCGGGATCGATCGAAGGTCGACCGATACTGCTGTAGAAAGGTGCCAGGTCCTGCCTGACCTGTTCAAGGTCGACAAATCTATCGATCGACCGGAGCAAGTGGTCGGCGGGAATATGCCTATCGAGCGAAAACTCATAGAACAACGCAGCCTGTTCGACTTGCCGATGCCCCATCATGATCTTCAGTCCTGCCAATTAGACAGACTGAATCACTGATCCCTCTGCGTCGCAACAGCGGCCTTTTTCAACACAATCGGCCAGAAGTCGACCTCGGATTCTTAGCGGATGACGATCTGCATGCTGAACCTCTACCGGCCTCCTAGTCTAGGAAAATGCAAATCTTGCCAAGTGCAAGGCGGCCTCAACGCCGCCTTCCAAGATCTGTTCTGCCTGCGTAGCATTGGGCATAGCCCGTGCTAACTGAAGGGTGCCCACCATGAGGCCGAAGATGGCGGTCGCGCGGCGGCGGCTCGCTTCTGCATCTGCGTCAGGAAGCAGCGCGGCCAATGTCGCAACATAGCTTCGCAGCCCCTCCTCGTAGTCTTTCCTGGTGGATAGGGGCTGTCGGGCGATTTCGGGGAGCAATGCCGCCGAGGGGCACCCGCCCGTCGGGTCTTGGAGGTGGGCGCGGTTCAGGTATCTCCGAACAGCGCCCTCAAGGTCCAGGCCCCTCCGGTAATCCTCATCGAGGCGATGCTGCTGGTCGCTGAGCGCGCTCGCCAGCGCCTCGCGAACGAGCGCCTCTTTGGACTCGAAGTGCGGAGAGAATGCGCCCTTGGTCAGGCCAGCCTCGCCCATGATCCCGGCGATGCCAGCGGCGGAGATACCGTCTCGGCGCATGCACTTCGACGCCACATCGATGATGTGCCGTCGCGTCGCGGCCTTATGACCTTTCTCGAAACGCATCTTTTCCCCAGTTCACCAATATCCTGCAGCCGTTAGGCTGCGGTCTCTTCCAACGGGGCCCCTTCTCCACGCGAAGCGACCCCGACGTTAGATCGCACTCCATTTGTCGCCCAAAATGCCTTCGATGCCGCGGGCAAGGCTTAGAAGCCTCCGGTCGCTCCCCGATGGGGCATCCAGTTCCAGCCCAATCGGCAGCCCCGTGCGAGACAAGCCAACGGGCAGGCTGATACCGGGCAGCCCTACGCTGCTTGCCGACACGGTGTGGTTCGCCAAAGCGAGGTAGCTGACTTCCCGCCCTGCTATATTGACGGTCGCCTGCTCCTCGATCAAAGGCGCTGTGCAGGGCGTGGTGGGTTGCAGAATGACCAGCGCCCCATGAGAGACGAACGCCCTGTCGAGCCGACGCTTGATTTCCGGCCGGCTTACATCGAGCGCCATGTGATAGGCTTCTGCCGAGGTAGCGCCTGCACCACCCGGTAGTACTATGTGCCCCCACGCCTGCCGAAGTTGGGGCTTAAGGCCCTCGTAAATGGCCTCGAAGGTAGTCGGAATGTCATGGCGGCGAAGAAATTCCGAGATTGCGGCCATCGTCTCATGAGCGAAGATGCCCCACGTCGCGGTCTGGACGAGGGCATTGAAATCGTCGCCGAAGTCTACTTCAACGATCTCGGCACCAGCGTCCTGCAGCCGCCGAACCACCTCGCGGAAGCGGGTCTCGATTTCCGAGTCCACCAGATCCAAGAACTGTCGCGGCGCAAAGGCCAGCCTCGCTCCCTTCAGGCCGCCGCTGTCGGTGGACGCCGCAGCCAGTTCATCAGTCATGACCTGATCCAACAGAATGCAGTCCTCAACCATTCGGGCGAATACACCCGTCGTGTCGAGCGTATGGGAGATCGGCGCAACGCCGTCGCGTGGCCAACGTCCAGTGGTTGGCTTGAAGCCCACGACGCCACAGAACGATGCTGGCACTCGGATCGACCCAACGGTGTCACCGCCCAAGGACGCGGGAACGAGGCCGGCGGCCACGGACGCGGCTGAGCCGCTCGAGGACCCGCCCGACACGCGATCTGGTGCGTGCGGATTCTTCACCTGACCGTAACGTGCGTTGTGACCGGTCAAGCCGTACGACATCTCGACGAGGTTGTTCTTGCCAAAGACCAAAGCGCCCGCACCCTTAATGGCCCGGACAGCATCGGCATCCTCGCGCGGCACGAAATGAGCGAGGCCTTCGACGCCCAGGCTGGTAGGCAGCCCTTTCGTCAAATAACTGTCTTTCACCCCGAGCGGCACGCCAAGTAGCGGAGCCGCCAATCCAGCCGCACGCGATTTGTCCGCGTTCCTTGCGGCCGCCAGAACCGCGGCCTCGTCGATGGTGATGAAGGCGTTCAGCTCGGCAAGCGCTCGGGCGCGCTGTAATAGCGCCGCGGTGTAAGACTCCGAAGTGATGTCGCCGTTGCGAACCGCTGCTGCAGCTGTTGCGAGCCCAAGTGATTCGACATCTGTGGTTTCTCGCGATGCGATGCGGGGTGAAGCTGTGGTCGTGTCGTCCATGAAAGCCTCGCAGAGTAGCTGCTTGGTGGCACCCGCTGCCGCTTAACGGCGGCTCAGCAATGCCATTACGGCCATAATATTAAATTACGATCGTACTTCAATGGAAATGTCTTCCTCGCCGGACACATGAGCGTGAGGTGTGAGGTGCCGGCGGACAGATGGGTTGCGGGCACTATTGCTTTCAACAGTGACTTCCGCTTGGGTCAAAAGCTGCCTTGGCCCGCTCACATCGCACAGTTCAGGTCACCTACCGGAAGCAGACCTCTAGGCGCTTTGAGCTAGGGTCAGGCCCGGGCGATGAGCCGACTTCCTCTTTTTGGTGCCGCGCCCACAAATATCGATCACTCGCATCGGCACCATCCGGCAAAACGGATAGCCGCTGACAGCTAGATCGAGGCCGTCCAAGGTCAGCCGATAGGCGAGTTCAAGCAGCGCTTTGGACATCGGGGGAAGCTGCTGTTGAGATAAGATCTGGTCGTCATGCAATACGGCGCAGGACCTCCTGCGCAAGTCCCGAGCCCCCAATTCAAAGTGAGCATTGATGCTGACTGAACTCACCGCCGATATGGAGGCAATCAGCAAGTGAGCTTCCCGGCCTTCATCGCCGCGATCAAGCAGGGTGGAACGCCAAGCCTTTCGCCGAAGTCGGCGCTATATTGATATGCTGCGTCGGCGATTCACGTTCTCGAGGTCTTATGTCTCAAGTCGACTGGCTGAGTCATCTCCTGCAGATCATCACCGTTACCGGCCAACTCGAGGTCCGCTGCGCGTACGGCGCACCATGGCGTATTATCTGGCCCAAAGCGGCGGCCAACGAGATTCCCTACCATGTCATCGTCAAGGGCCGGGCCATTTTCGAGGACCCGGATTCGAGAACAGTGCAGGAGCTTGGGAGCGGGGATATCGTGCTGCTCCCGCACGGTTCGTCGCATATGCTGCACGACGGCAGCGGCGAAACGCCGATCAGCACGCGCCAAACCAGGGGCTCCGCAGGATGGATGTTGAGCGAGAACGATGCACCGGGTGAGCAACTCGATCTGCTGTGCGGACGGTTTTTTGTCGTGCCGCCCCATGATCGATTGATCCGCAACTACCTGCCGGCAAACCTGGTCGTGCGGGCTATGGAAAAACATAAAGAAGCGGACATCGCGTCGGCATCGAGTCAACTTTCCGGACTGGTCGGCCTGATGCGAATGGAATCCGCTGGTGACAGAGCGGGAGGACGCGCCATTCTGAACGCGCTTTCTTCGGTCCTGTTCACTCTGGTTCTCCGCGCCGCGAGCGAAGCCGGCAAATCCACCGAAGGCTTGTTGGCCCTTGCCGGCAATCCGAGATTGGCAGCGGCCATTGCGGCGATGTTCGCGGATCCGGCGCGACCTTGGAAGCTTCCCGATCTGGCCGATCTATGCGGCATGTCACGCGCGACATTCATGCGCCAGTTTCAGGACAAGTTGGGCCGCTCCGCCCTCGACCTGTTGACCGATCTTCGCATGAGCATGGCCGCCAACGAGCTTAAGAAGCCAACGATTAGCACGGAAGCTGTGGCTGAAGCGGTCGGCTATCAATCCGTTTCGGCATTCCGGCGTGTGTTTGCGGAGAGGATGGGGATGACGCCAGGGGAATGGCGCCGACTGGCGCAGAACGGCGAGTAGGCTACAGAGATGCGACATAATGATCCTTTCGAGCATCATTTTGACCAAATAGAGGCTCGAAATTATCAACTCCATCAGTAGGTTGGGGCTCCGTTGTCACTTGATGAGGGAGTTACCCAATGCACGACACTGCTACAACCGCTTCCCACCGCGAAACCTCCCGCTGGTTCGCGGGGCCGCTTCCGACCAACGCCGTCATCGAAACCATTCTGAGCCGCAGTGCTGCGAAGTACTATGACTCGACCGCCACCTTAAGCGATGATCAGATCCGTGATCTGGTGCGGATCGGTACTTCAGCGCCGACATCCTTCCATCTGCAGAACTGGCGCTTTATCGCCGTGCGCTCAAGCGAAGCGAAGGCGCGGCTGCTTCCGATCGCCTGGAATCAGCCCGCAATCACCGAAGCAGCCGTGACTTTCATCATCATCGGCCAATTGGCTGATGCCAGTACCGTGCCTGAGCGCCTGGCCCCAGTCGTGGAAGCCGGAATCATGCCGGCACATCTGGTGCCGGAATGGGAGGGGCCTGCTCGCGGCCTGTACGACGATCATCCACAGCGCCATGCGCGACGAGGCCGTGCGCTCCGCGAGCTTCGGCGCGGCAGCTATTATCTATGCGGCCCGCTCGCTAGGCCTAGGGTCGACACCGATGATCGGTTTCGATGCAGAGGCCGTGCACAGAGAGTTCAGCCTGGCCGAAGACGAAATCCCGGTGATGCTGTTGACCGTCGGGCCGGAGCGGCCCGGCAACTGGCCGCAGAAGCCGCGCCTGCCCGTGGCCGATGTGCTGCACTTCGCATAACCAACCCCGAAGCCAATCATTCAAGGAAATATCATGGCCAGAGCTGCTGCTCTGAAGCCGGAACACGTTCCGGCTGCTTCGAAACCGACCCTCGATATGTTCACTGGGAACATCGGGTTCACGCCAAACATGATGGCGACCTTCGCGCAAAGCCCGATCGCGTTCAACGCATGGGCCGCTCTGCTCAGCTCCTTGAGCAAGGCGCTCGACGTCAAGACGCGCGACAGCATCGGCCTTGCCGTCTCCGAAGTCAACGGCTGCGACTACTGCCTGACGGTACACAGCTTCACGGCGCAGCGCATGGCCAAGCTGCCGGCCGAGGACATTGTTCTCGCCCGAAAGGGTCATGCCAGGGATCCAAAGCGGGATCCCGCGGTTCAGTTTGCACGCAAGATCATCGAGAGCCGTGGCCATGTCACGGACGCCGATCTGCAAGCCGTCCGCGATGCGGGCTACACGGATGCGAACATCATGGAGATCGTCGCGCTTGTGGCCATGTACTCGCTGACGAACTTCTTCAACAACGTGTTCCATCCCGACAAGGACTTCCCCGCGGTGGCACCGGCCGGCTCGATCTGAGCACGGTCCTCTCGGTTCGCAGATCGGGAAGTTCGGAGTCTGAAAAACACCACAGGTAAAGGAGTCGACGATGAAAGCGATTGTTGTGACGGACCAGGCTGCCGGATTTGGGGGGATGAAGCTGGTGGAACGGCTCGAACCGCAACCAGCGATAAACGACGTGATCGTAGAGGTTCACGCATCGGGGTTCGTTCCGACGGAATTGGAGTGGCCCTCGACGTGGACCGATCGCCGCGAACAGGACAGAACTCCGTCGATCCCTGGACACGAGTTTTCCGGCATTGTTACCACTCTTGGCTACGGCACGACGGGACTGTCGGTGGGGCAGCGCGTATTCGGCCTTGCCGACTGGTATCGCGACGGCTCGCTCGCCGAATATATTGCTATCGAAGCGCGCAATCTGGCTCCCTTGCCGGGTGACGTCGATTTCAAGGTGGGCGCGAGTCTGCCGATCTCGGGCCTCACTGCATGGCAAGGACTTTTCCAGCACGGCCGTCTGCAGGCAGGCCAGAGCGTGCTCGCGCATGGCGCGGCTGGTGCGGTCGGTTCTATGGTCGTTCAACTCGCACGAGAGGTTGGTGCCTATGTCATCGGAACAGGACGTGCGGCCGACCGGCAGAAGGCGCTCGACTTCGGCGCGAATGAATTCGTCGACCTGGAGAACGATGCGCTCAAAGACGTTGGTGGGGTGGATCTCGCATTTGACGTCATCGGCGGCCACATCCAGAAACAGTCTGCAGCCCTCGTTAGAGCCGGAGGCACACTGGTGAGCGTCGTCGGCCCGGCGGAGGCTCGGCCGCTGGACGGTTTGGCCATCGACTTCGTCGTGGAGGCCGATCGTGGCCAATTAAGCGAGATCGTCCAGAGGGTGCGGGACGGAAGACTGCGGACGAACATCGGAAAGGTCTCCTCCCTAGACGACGCTATCGCCAGCTTCAACTCGGCTCAGCGACGCCAGGGCAAGCCGATCATTCAGGTCCGCTCATAAGAGCCTGGGCAGAAAGAGGGCTCAGCCCTTCGAGCGAGGTTGTCTTGTCAGGAAACGACGTGCGGCTGTCCTGATCCGTAGGATCGGGTTCGTTGCCTAGACCAGAGCTCGGTGGCCAAATACGGATAAGGCCGTTATGCCTGGAGAACGATCCATGCGACCCCTGGCACTTTCCCGAAGCGAGCACAGTCAAGAAGCCCGCGCCCCGAATGGCGCCTGGAATCGGCGTGATGAAGCCGTCGCGAGTGTCGCGATGGCGAACCTGACCTTGGCTGCTTTGATTCGGGGATGGGGCCGAGAAGTCTCCATAAGGTGAACGGCGATTATGACGAGCTGAGTTCAAGGAGCCTCAAATGGATACGCGCAGCTTCATTCCTGATGCCAGGGAAGAGCAAACTGTTTCAACAATGATGGCCTGGCGCGTTCACGAGTTCGGGTCACCAGAGATCATGAAGTTGGAGCGCATCCCGCGGCCCGAGCCCGGCCCTGGCGAGGTCCTGGTCAAAGTCAAAGCCGCCGGGGTCGGACCGTGGGACGGCTGGATCAGAGCTGGGAAGAGCGCTTTGCCGCAACCGCTTCCGCTCACTCTGGGTTCGGATCTGTCCGGCGAAATCGTCGCCATCGGCCCTGACGTTGCCGGCTTGGCTGTGGGAAATCAGGTTTATGGTGTTACGAACCCGCAGTTTGTCGGGGCCTACGCCGAGCACGCTGTGGCTTCCGCTGGGATGGTTTCAACTAAGCCAACCTCGCTAACCCACGTTGAAGCCGCCTCCGTTCCTGTCGTTGCCATCACCGCATGGCAGGCGCTGTTTGATCACGCCCAACTCAAAGCAGGTCAGACGGTGGTCATTCACGGCGCGGCCGGTAACGTGGGATCCTATGCCGTTCAACTGGCTCGTCAGGCAGGTGTGCAAACCGTTGCAACCGTATCGACGGGGGATATTTCCGCTGTGCGCGACCTCGGCGCAGACACCGTTATTGATTACCGCACTCAGCACTTTGAGAAAGAAGTACGGGACGCGGATGCTGTTATTGATTTAGTCGGCCGTGAAACTCAAGAGCGCTCATTCCAGGTCCTTCGTCGCGGCGGCAAGCTGATCTCGGCAGTGTCCCGCCCGGACCAGGATCTTGCAAAGCGCTACGGTGTTGAAGCCGCCTTCTTTCTGGTCAACGTCACGAGCGAATATCTGACCAAGATCGCTGGCTTCATCGATGGTGGAATACTACGAACAAACGTGGGGGCAGTCTTAGCTCTCGCGGATGCGCGCGAGGCTCATTTGATGTTGGAACGCGTGCGGCCTCAGCCGAAAGGAAAGATCGTGCTCGACGTCGGAGCGAGTTAATCAGCGCAATTGCGTAGTTGCGCTCGCGCGCAATGCGCAGCCAAACCCCACAGTAATTCTTGGAAGGACGCAACAATGACCCCCCGAAATCTCGCTCAGGCCCTCGTCATTCCCGATTCCTTGCTCGCGAAAGAGGCGACGGACATCCTGCGCGAACATTCCACCGATCTGCTATTTAATCACTCGATCCGCGTCTTCTTGTTCGCGACTGAGCAGGGGCGTCAGAGGAATCTGCGCTTCGACCGTGAGCTTTTGTACGTGGCCGCCGCATTTCACGATCTCGGCCTGATCAAGAAGTTCTCGAGTCCAGACGAGCGCTTCGAGGTCGATGGCGCAAATGCCGCACGGCAGTTTCTTAGCACTCACAACATCGCTGAAGATCAGGTGCAGATCGTCTGGGAAGCTATTGCGTTGCATACCACACCCGGCATCCCGAAGCATATGGGGCCCGAAGTGGCGCTCCTGAACTCCGGTGTGCTTCTTGATGTCATAGGAGTGGGGTTCGATCAGTTCCCAGCGGAGCTGCGCGAGGAAATTGTCGCCAAGTACCCGCGCACAAACTTCAAAGAAGGCTTCATCCAGGAGTATTTCGCCGGTTTTGCGCACAAGCCAGCGACCACGTATGGCACCGTCAACGCCGCCGTTTGCGAACGTTTCATCCCGGGGTTCAAGAGTCCCAACGCTTGCGACCTGATCGCTGCTTCGCCCTTCCCGGATTCCCAGCACAAGGCTCACCATCATGACTAGAGCTCTGTTGTCGGTGCTGCTCAGCGGCAGCACATCAGGCCAAAGCTGATGGCAGCCGGGATGGCTTCTCATCGGAAGCTTCACCATGACCACCGGTTCGGCTCTGCGTCCTGGTTTCAAGCAATTGCGTGAAGTCGTTAGAAGAGGAGGTGCGATGATGTCGATCAGTGGATTTGCGAATCGAATTGGTGCCATATCAAACATGGCGGCAAAAGCAGCGAGAAGAGCACTGCGAACGGCCGCCCTCCCGCTGATAGCAGCAGCGATCGCCCTAGGAGCCTCGCCGGCGTTCGCAGAGGACCGGGAGCAGGTGAAAGTCGCCTTCGCGCATGCACTGCCGAATGTAGAAGGAAAGAGGCTGGTTGCTGTGACGGTGACTTATCCTCCCGGAGCCAAATCGCTCGCTCATCACCATGCAGCGACAGCTTTTATCTACGCCTATGTGCTATCCGGGGCCGTCCGCAGTCAAGTCAGCGACGAACCCGCGAAGATCTATCACGCAGGCGAAAGCTTTTACGAAATGACCGGTTCACATCACAGGATCAGTGAGAACGCGAGCGACAAGGAGCCCGCCAGCTTACTGGCAGTCTTCGTTGTCGATTCCAAGGACGTCCCCCTGACCACGCCAGACAAGGAGCCGGGACGACAATAATGGCGAGCCAAATTCGCCTGTCGCCTTGACGGTATTTTTCGAGTTACAAGGGCCGGGTTGGCTGGTGGAGAGCAAGATCGACCAATAGAAGTCCATAGCGCCTGGTTGAATGTTCGTTCTGTTGCCTCCCGGAGTACGCCTGGCCTTTTGCAGGGTCCGGACTACCTGCATAATAGGGCACCAGAGTGGAGAGGCAGTAGCAGGTGCCGGTACAAGCCGTCGCGATCGTCGTCTGTGAGGGGGTCCAGGCGCTAGATGTGGTAGGGCCGATGGACGTGTTCAGCGAGGCAAACACGTTTCTCGGCAGCGCTGACCGCTACGAAACCGCTTTGGTTGCTGCTCACCGCAATCCGCTGCGCGCGTCGAATGGCATACGTATGGTGGCCGACATGACCTTCGAGGAGGCCGCGGGCGGTTTCGACATTGTTCTGGTGGCCGGCACCCCAACGCCACCGGACGCGGAACCGGAACACTGCCTGCTTGAGTGGGTCAAGGAGCTGCCGTGGCGATCGAGCATCTATGGATCGATCTGCACAGGGGCTTTTGTGCTCGGCTATGCCGGCCTCCTAGACGATCGGCGAGTCACGACCCATTGGCAGGATGCACGGGCGCTGGCGGCCAGGTTTCCGAAGGCAAAAGTCGAACCGGATCTGATCTATGTCCGTGATGGACGGTTGATCACCGCGGCTGGTGTGACTGCGGGGATAGATTTGGGCTTGGCGCTCGTCGGGCAGCGGCACGGCGCGGAAACGGCGCTCAAGGTCGCCAAGCGGCTGGTTGTCGTTGCCCAGCGTCAGGGCGGACAGTCGCAGTTCAGTCCGTATCTCACGGCACCTGCCGATCCGGAATCGCCAATCGCACGCATCCAGGACCATGTCATGGCCAATATTGGGGAGCGCCACACGTTGGAGTCGCTTGCCGCTGTGGTCGGCATGAGCCCCCGGAATCTGGCTCGGCATTTTGGGCAGGTGACCGGGACCACACCGCACGAATTCATCGAGCGCGCCCGTATTGATGCCGCGCGCATGATGCTCGAAGCAAGCGAGCGGCCGCTGAAGGCCATTGCCTTCGATTGCGGCTTCGGATCTGCGGATCGGATGAGGATTGTCTTCAGCACTCGTCTCGGCGTGACCCCTGTCCAATACCGCGCCAGCTTCCGGCGAGCAGAACCGGAATAGTTCGCGAGCTATCCGAGGACGAAACTGCGGTCTCTTACTGCCCTGAGCTCCGAGCGGCTGCCCTTTGTCAGAAAACGACGGACGGCTGTCCTGATCTGTAGCCTCCCGCTTGTTGTCCGGAGCAGAGCTCTGTTGCCTAATCCCGACAAGCAACCAGCCGTTATCCAACCAAGGAGATTGCTCCATGTCCGAAATCATCGCCGGCATTCGCGTGCCCGACAGCGCCATCGCGCGCGCCGCCACGCAGCTCGTGCGCGATACCGAAGACGACCTGCTCTACAACCATAGTCGCCGTGTCTTCCTGTGGGGCGCGCTTACCGGCGAGCGCCGCGGGCTGAAATACGACCCGGAGCTGCTTTACCTCGGCGCCATGTTCCACGACATGGGCCTCACCGAGAAATACTCGAGCCCCGATCTGCGCTTCGAGGTCGACGGCGCCAATGCCGCCCGCAATTTCATGAAAAGCTACGGCGTGCCCGAGCGTGACGTCGAGGATGTCTGGACTGCCATCGCGCTCCACACCACGCCCGGAATCCCCGAGCATATGCGCCCGACCATCGCGCTGGTGACCGCTGGTGTGGAGATGGACGTGCTCGGCATCGCCTATCCCGACTTCACGCATGAACAGCGCCACCAAGTCTGCGTCCATCATCCGCGCGAGCCGAACTTCAAGGAAAACATCATAGATCACTTCGCTAGCGGCATCATCAAGAAGCCGCTGACGACGTTCGGAAACGTGAAGGCCGACGTCCTTGCGCTGAAGGACATGAACTATGCCCGTCAGAACTTCTGCTCGATCATCCTTGGCTCAGCGTGGCCGCACTGAGCCCTCGTTGCTCCCTGTTCGCTGAACGCGCAGATCTTGAGTCGACGGCCTCGGCGCAAAGCGGACATCTAGCGATACTGCCAGTTCTGCTAAGGGTTACAATGTGAAAAACTCAGATTGAGCAAATCTGGTCCGCTCTGTCGCCATGAGCGGACCTCGGACAGACACAGCGCAGTTTCGCAGCAGGCGGCAGCGAATGGCGTTACGCTGCGGGTAGGCTTTCAAGAAGCCCCGCCCGATTTGGTCGGGGGGGCTTAATTGAGCGCTCTTACTCGCCGGTCTTGCGCGGCCGCGACCAGAGCAGGGTGTAGCCTTCACCGCCTTCGTCGTCGAACAGGTTGGCGTAGATCGGCGCGTTGAACGAAGGATCATCGAGCTTGAGCGAGAGATAGTCGCGGCCTTCCTCTGAGCGCTTCGACCAGGCCGCGCCGATCTCCGCTCGACCCACATAGATGCGGTGGCTGGGAGCGTTGTCGTTGGATCGGTTGGTCTCGGCGACGATGCGGACGCCCTTGGCCTTCAGGCTCAGGGTCGCGATCTCGCCCTGGAATTCGTTACCGACCTTCTTGAAAGAACCGATGTTAGCCATGTCACTTCTCCTGTTGTGTTTCAAGCCCGCGACCACCGCGGCCTCGATGGCGATCTAGGGCCGAGGACGATCGGCGACGCACCCGCACGGGCCGGAGCGCAGCGGAGGACGCCGTTGTGGCGACTTTCTTGTCTCGCGAGGAATGAGCGAAGCCCAGGGGAAGAAAGTCGCATCAACGGCGTTGCGGCTCAGACGATCGAGGCGAAGCCGGTCTTCGGCCAGATCAAGCCATCAACGAGGCCACGTGCGTCCGCGTGCTGAACCACGATTTCAGGAGAAGCGTGGCTGTCTCGGATTTGATGAACAAGAGGCCGGAACGATTCAGCGGGGAAAGAGAAACAATCTACTGCAAAAGGCGGTATCGTCTCCCCAGAACCGATCGAGGTAACATCGCTCTGCCCCGGCTGGGTGGGCCGGACCGAATGCCAGCAGCTTGATTGAGGAGTTCCGAGGAGAACTGCCTTTCCCGCGCTCAGGTTTCGATCATCTCCCGTTAACGGCGCCGATCTACGCACCTGTTCGATGAAGGCGGGAAATCGCTCGGCCTATGCGGCCGTAAGAACTGCTTAGGACGGGTTCTCCACACCCCAACCGGCTTCAACGGGCGGGCATCGGCCAAAACCATCAAGCGCGTCCATGACGTAACGCCAATGCAAACCGCGCCCAGGCAAGCGAAGACCTCACGCCAAGCCAGCGAAGGCACCCCGATGTGGGACAGGGCGAACACGATGTGATAGCCGGCGGCGGCGGGAACAGCGAATGCCGTCGCGATCGCGATGCGCAAGGCCAAGGACCGGGTAATAGCGACGGCGACCTGGCCGAGGACGAGCGTCAACGCGCCGCCGACCGTTCCGAAGCAGCGCGCCGATGAGGCCGGCACCGCTCTGAAACGCCGTCATCCCGATACTCGGTGCGACGAAAAACGGCAGGGCATACACTGCGAGCGCGAAGATCGCCCAGCAGAACAATCCGATGCCGAGTGTGTTGAGAACAAGCCCAAGGGCGATCATGGTGGTGGCTCCATGTGCAAAGATATAACGGTCGCGCCTTCCACCACCACCGCGGCGCAACTTCGGCCGTAATATCGAAACGAGGCGGAGTTGCGGCGTGCAACTCCACCTTGTTTTATTAGTGAGCAAACGGCGCTCACGCTCCGCCGAACCTCCATACGGGAATGCCGAGACGCTTCGCCTTGTCGGCGAGGTTGTCCTGGATTCCCGTGCCCGGGAAGTGCATGACGCCGGTCAGCAGGAGTTCAAGTATGGCGTCGTTGCGCTTGAACGGCGCTGCCTTGGCATGTTTCGTCCAGTCTGGCTTGAAAGCGACTTGAGGCACCTTGCGGGTCGCCGCCCATTTGGAGGCGATCAGTTCGGCTCCCTTCGGGGAGCCGCCGTGCAGCAGGACCATGTCAGGATGCTTGGCGTGAACCTTGTCGAGGCGGTCCCAGATGAGGTTGTGGTCGTTGAAATCGAGCCCGCCGGTAAACGCGATCTTCGGACCAGCCGGCAACATGACCTCGGTCTCGGCGCGGCGCTTGGCCGCAATGAAGTCGCGGGAGTCGATCATCGCTGCGGTCAGCGTGCGGTGGTTCACCAACGATCCCGATCGGGGGCGCCAGAATGAACCGGTGTAAGTCTCGAAGCGTTCGACGGCCTGGTCGCGGAAGAGTTCCAGGCAATTGCGGCGCTCAATCAGTGTGATGCCTTCCGCCGTCACGCGTTCGAGTTCGACTGATCGAACTTCGGAGCCGTCCTGCTCGCGCTGACTCTTCTGTTGCGCCTGTTCGTTGTCGTCGAGTTGGCGACCGATGCGGTCGACGGCACGATGGAATAGGTTGACAGTCGACCAGAGAAGATCGTCGAGGTCCGGCTCGAGCCGCGTGTCGCTCAACGTGGCTACCAGGGCATCGAAGATGTCAGCGACGGCACCGGCAATGATCCTGCCCTCGGGAAGCGGCCGTGGATCTGGCTGGTCGTCGAAGGGGCGGTAACCGAAGAGCTGTAATTCGGTAAGAACGTGTTGGGTCGCAGATGCGGCGTGCGGCGGTTCGATGTCATCGTGGTCGGTCATGGAGGCGATCCTTTGCCGGCTCGGCCGCGACCATCGCGGCCTTCGTGGCGATCACTCAGACGGCAGGCGGAACGGGCCAGAACCCGGAGCAGAGCGGAGGGCCGAAGCGCAGCGGAGGATGGCGGAGGCCGGCTATTTTGCTTCGCGATGCAAAGCGCGCCGGTCAGATAGATATAGATAATGTGTCCTCTCATTGCCGGCGCGCGGCGGAAAATAGCCGGTCGCAGCCATTGCCGGCCCGAGCCGCTTGCCGTCCGATCGCCCTCTAGAAGGCCGTGGTCGCGTCTCGCCCGGCATTGGCCTCGCCGCGACCGATCTCTGAGACCGATCGAAGCGCCCCGGCTATTCCGCGCCGACTACCGGAGAATGCAGGAAACGGACGACATCCTCCGGTACGAGTTGAAGCCGCAAGCGTGCTCGGAGGGCATCGATCCCGAAGGTGTGGAGATCTTCGTTGAAGTCGCCCAGCCGAGGCGACAGTGCGATCGCTTCAATGCCGACGGCTTCCGCTCGCTGGGTGAGAATCGCCTGTACGGCATCTCCGGCAGCATCGTTATCGCGGGCGATATAGAGCCGACGCAGACCAGATGGCAGCAACATGGCTGCGAGGTGATTAGCCGAAAGCACAGCGGCCATTGGCAACGTCGGCAGCGCGTAGCGCAGCGACAGCATGGTCTCGATCCCCTCGCCGGCAGCAAGCACGTCGTCGACCACGCCGAAACGGACGGCGTTGCCGAGCAAGTTGCCCATGGCGCGTCGTGGCGTCTCGATCGGAGCCTTGCCGAGCCGCACGCGATCAAAGCCGTCTGGATCGAGCCAGGTGCGGTGTACGCCGGTGATCCGTCTATGGAGGTCTGTGACGGAGGCTATCATCGCCGGCCAGGTTTCGGTCGGTAGATGCTCATCCGGTCGATAGAAGCAACGAGGGTGGAAGCGCAGGCTGCCACCATGGTGGACGCGGGCTATTCCGCGACGCCGCAAATACGTTTCGACCACGGTCCCCTCGATCGGGCTCGATATCGCAAAGAGCCGACGGGCGGCTTGCTTAGATCGACTCGGCGTCGTCGAACGAACGGGTTTCGAGGCTAGCTGCAGCTCAGGACGAGGCAGCTTCAGAAACCGCCTCGCTTCCTCGGCTGCTTCGCTGAAGTCGCGCAAACCCCGGCATTCGCGGATGATGTCAAGGAGGTCGCCATGCTCCCCGGTCGCAGCGTCAGTCCACTTGCCGGCGGGGCTCTTCGGTGATTCCTGGAGCCGCACGAACATCGAGCGGCCCGGCGTGTTGCGGACGTCGCCGACCACCCAGTACCGCCCCGCCCGCTTGCCATTGGAGAGATAGTATCGGCACACTGCCTCGGCCTCGCGCGCGAGGCGGCGTGCCAGTTCGCAAGGCACGGGGGACATCACGCGGCCTCCCGCGCACTGGTGCGCGCTACCGGATGCGTGTCGAGCACCTTCGAAAGGGTCTCGACGCCGCCGGCGTCCGTGGGCACGAACATGCGCAGCTTCCAGGAGATGATCTCCCCAAAGAGGCCGTAAGGCCGGTGACGGTCGGGCATCGTGAGGTCGGGCGCCAGCACCTCCATGGCCGCGACGCCGCCCTGCTCGATCGCTTCGACGAGCTCGACGCGTGTGGCGAACGGGAAGTCGGCGCCGCCCCAAAGGCCGACGCGTTGGGCATAAGCGAGGTCATGAACCGTGGTGGCCCCGGTCGCCCACACATAAACCACGCGTGCATTCGGCAAGGCGTGCTGAAGCCTCAGGCCCGCACGCCCCTGCTGAGAGGCCGCCTGGTCGCCGCGCTCGCCCCTGCCTCCGACCGCATTCTGTATGGCGTGGCCCTCGTCGACGACGATCATTCCGTCGAAGTCCGAGCCCAACCATTCAACGATCTGCTTGCCACGCGAAAGCTTTTCGCCACGCTCATCGGTCCGTAGCGTGGCATAGGTGGTAAATGGGATGCCTTCCGAAAGCCGGATCGCGGTGCCCTGGCGAAACCGCAGAGGTGTGACGGCAACCGCTCCATTCCGAGCGCGGACCAGTCGCGCTGCGCATTCGCCGCCGCGGAGAACGGCGGGTTCATCAGAACGACGCTCGGCACAACGCTCGCGTCCAGGTGATCAATGATCTGCGCGGCGTCCAACCGCGTAACCTCGACGTTGACAAACAAATGATCCAGCAACGCACCGCGTTTTTCGACCAACTCGTTCAATACCAGAGAGCCGCCGGCGCGCTCGGCTAAGATGGCGAGTAACCCGGTCCCCGCGGAAGGTTCCAGAACGCGGTCGGCAGTCGTAATACCAGCTGCGGTGCATGCGGCCAGTCCAAGCGAGATCGGCGTCGAGAATTGCTGAAACCCCAGGCTGACCTCGGAACGCCGCGTATGCGCCGGCAGACAGTTTGCGATTCTCGCGAGCATCGGCAGCATGGCGGCCTTCGAGCCTGCCTTGGCGCGCATGGCTGGGCCGAACTTGCGAAGAAAGAGAACGGTTGCCGCCTCGCACAGGTCATAGGTGGTCTTCCAATTCCAGCCGCCTGCCGCGTCGGAGGCACCAAATGCAGCTTCCATGGCGCCACGCAGGACGGCGGCATCGATGCGGCAGCCGTGTTCGAGATCGGTCAAAAGCTGTCGGGCGGCCCTGACGGCAGCAGAGGTGAGACTTGCAGCGGCACGCATCGAAAGCGGCGCGGCGGCGGCGCCGCACGCGAGAGATTCGGTCATGACAGGATATCTCGGGAGAGCAGGAACCGGTCGAACCGCGCGGCGCTCTCCTTAAGAGCAGGGCGATTCAAACCTTCCCGGCCCCCCTCTCCCTCTCGGCGCTCGCTCATAAAAATAGGGACCGGCGTTACACACCGCTCCCCGAGCAACTGCGGGACGGCCGGAGCGATCCCGCTCTGTGTCACTCAACGACGTCTTCACCGCGGCGGTGCCCAGGGCTGCAGCCACGGCACTCGGCCGTCATCAGTTCAGCGACGATCCTGTTGGTGATTTCGTCGTCAAGGCTTGTCCGGTCCTGGCCGGTGCGCGTCCGAAGATAGTGTCTGGACATCGCGGGTCTCCGCGACGGGCGCCGCGAGCCTCTCTCGGAACCTGTAACCCGTTGCGGCAAAACCCTGCCGAAGCTCTTACTCTCAGCCTCTTCAGGGCTAGTCGACGCCGCGTGATTTGCGAGAGCGCCGCACGCACACAAACGACAGAACGCAGAATCTGCGACGCGCGCCGTCTTCGATTCGTCGGGACTTGGCCTTGAGGTGCTTTAGGACCGCAGGCCCGACCAGGCGTGCGCCAAAGGCGCATCGCCTCAACGCAAAATGGCACCCGCAGGAGCGTGAGCATAGCGATGCCGAAGGCGGCACGCGGGACCGAGTGCAGCGACGAGATGAAGTAACCGGGCACCGACCACTCGGGCGCATAATACGCCGATCGAATCGCCCAACAAGATGAGCTGGAGATCCTGATGAATTACTTCGCTGGACTCGACGTGTCTTTGAAGCGCACCGCGATCTGCATCGTTGATCGAGATGGAAATATCGTCCGGGAAGGAGTGACGGATACCGAACCCGAGGCGCTAATTTCTTGGCTAAGAAACACCCGCTTCGCTTTGCAGCGCATTGGGCTAGAAGCCGGCCAATGTTCCTCCTGGCTGCACAAGGGGCTTTCGGAAGGCGGATTACCCGTCATTTGTGTTGAGACCCGGCACGCAAAGAGCGTGATGCAAGCTCAAACTGTCAAGACGGACCGCAACGATGCTCGTGCGCTTGCGCAAATGATGCGAACAGGGTGGTTTAAGGCGGTTCACATCAAATCTGAAGGCAGCCAAAAGCTCCGAGCTCTGATGGGCAGTCGCCGGTGCCTGCTCGACAAGCAACGCGACCTCAACAATCATATTCGGGCGGCACTTCGAACCTTCGGATTCAAAGTGGGTCTTATCGGCCAAAGCCGCTTTGAAGAGCGTGTACGCGAGCTTATCTTGGATGACGGAGATTTACAGGCCCTCGTGGTTCCATTGCTGGAAGCTCGGCGCATACTCGGCGAACAAGCACGCGTGTTGACGCGCCTGATTGGGCGCCTGGTTCGCAGCGATGCTACTTGCCGCCGGTTCATGACGGTTCCTGGCGTTGGCCCCCTGACAGCATTGGCATTCAAGACGACCATCGATGACCCAGGCCGCTTCCGTAAATCCCGGCACGTTGGCGTCCATCTTGGACTGACCCCAGGCAAATACGCGTCCGGAGAGGTCGACTACAACGGGCGTATCACCCGATGCGGCGATGCCTTTGCTCGAGAACACCTATTCGAAGCCGCTCATTCATTGATGGTCAACACAAGACGGTGGTGTTCGCTAAAGGCATGGGGCATCCGCATCGCCAAGCGAAGTTCCATGAAAAATGCGCTGGTCGCGGTGGCTCGCAAGATATCAGTCATCCTGCACCGTATGTGGTGCGACGGCAGCGACTTCCGGTGGGAGAAATCAGAGGCCGCAGCGGCAGCCTGACACCCGATTGCACTGATCAACAGAACACGGCCGCGAGGCTGTCAAGGAGTCCGGCAGGACGAGGAATGGCGAGGGTGATAACCGGTCTGCAGCGTGAGCAAATTACCCCGCGACTGCGTCCCCGAGATGGTCCCGCCACTTCTTCACGAACATCATCATGAGGCGGGGATTCCGACCTCGAAGAGAAGCGCGATCGCCGGATCGCTTGACACCACGGTAGGATCAGAAGGCAGAACGGCAATGCGATAATTGGATGAGATTTGATGCTTGACTCTCAACCCCGGTTAGAGAAGACCGGTTAAGAGGGCACCCGGGAACGGGGCAGTGATAGCGATCGCTGCAGGCGAGCCCCTTTCCCGAGTGCCCCCGGCGAGGAGCTCCGCATCTCCTGGCGCGAAGGATCGAAGCCGTATGGCCGAGACGCAAAGCGGCTCGGTTCATATGTGGACGGCCCCCGACCTACAAGGATTGGCTCGGGCAGCATGCTCGGATCGCTCGCGCTCATATATCCGGCCTATTTTCGGGTCCTACGACCACTGGCCAAGATGGGCTTCGCGGACAGTGAGATCCAAACACGAGAGCGGCATTTCCTGCCGGTAAACCGAGCGGAGTGTCTCACATGACCGGCTCGCGCCGAACGTACCACCTCTTCCTGTCCTGCAAGTTCCGGCCCCAGCGTCAAACCTGCCGGCCTGGCGCCAAGCTCTGTATTTCGTTCACGTCTAGGTCAGCGTCGGCATCGGTACGGCACTGCTAACGGGCCTGTACCGCTCGCCGCTAACCACCAGCTTCCAGGCGATCCGCGCCAGCTTGTTCGCCAACGCTATGGCCACCAGCTTCGGCGGCTTGCGCGCGATCAAGTCTTTCAGCCAGGGCCAAGAGCGATCGCGTCGTCGCACATCCGCGATCACAGCCGTCGCACCAGCCACCAAGACGGTTCGCAACATGCCGTCACCAGCGCGTGTGATGACACCGAGACGGTTCTTGCCGGCCGTCGAGTGATTCTTTGGCGTCAGGCCAAACCAGGCGGCAAAGTTTCTTGCCGACCTGAACCCGCGGGCATCCACGACCTTGATTGACAGCAGCGTCGCGCCGATCGGGCCAACTCCTGGAATGGTCGCCAGTCGTCGGCTCATCTCGTTACTCCTGTGAAGTTGCATGAGCTTCTTGTCGAGCTTGGCGATCAGATCATCGACGCGTGCCAATTCTGTCGCCAGCGCCTCCACCAACTCCATCGCCAAATCGGGGACGGTCGCGTCGGCCCGAATGTCGATCAGCAGTTGCGGAAGCCGCGAAAGCCCCTTGGGCGCTGTAAAGCCGACCTCTGCGGCGTAGCCGCGGATCGAATTGGCGAGCTGGGTGCGCCTGCCGATAAACTGGTTGCGCACACGTGTCAGCATCTGTGCGCCCTGCTGCTCGGCACTTTCGATCGAAACGAAGTTCTTCCGCAGTTTCGGTCGACTGGCCGCTTCACAAATCGCCTCCGCATCCGCCGCATCGGATTTCCCGCGCTGCACGTAGGGTTTGACATATTGCGGCGGGATCATTGCCACCTCATGCCCCAGCGACCGCAGCTCCCGCCCAATAGTGCGATGCTCCGCAGGCCTCCATCGCGACGAGCGCCGGCGGCAAACGGCCGAAGAACGCCAGAACCTGGCCGCGCCTCAACTTACGCCGAAGGACCAGCTGCTCCATCCCGTCAACGCCATGCAACTGAAATACGCTCGTTGACGTGTCCAAACCGATGCGAACAATCATTTCCACGGGCGGCTCCCTCGTTTCAGGTCATCGATGACCCATCTTGCCACGCAAACCGGCGGAAGGGGGCCGTCCACCCCAACACGAGAGCACGGTGCGGCGGAAGCCGCACGCGGGAAGCGGAAACTCCACCAGTCAGAGGATCTAGATTTCCTCGCGCGCATGCGTTTGCGCGTCATAGATCCTGATTTGAAGCATGGGAAACCGCTTCTTTAGTTCTTCTCCACCTGCCCTGGCGCCGTCTCTGGTTGCAAATTCGGCTTTGAGTCGGCCGTCCACTTCAAGTGCGTAGCCAGAGGCCGGCAGTTCACGATTGGCTGCAACCATTTCATTCCCGTTGTGCAGTGTGGTGGTTGGAATGATGGGTACCGTGAGTCGCCCAAACCGCGCCAGACCCACTTGCCCGAGTGCGGTGATCGGCCATCGCACGTTGTGGATTGACACCTCGCAGTGGGCCCTTCAAGGATGGGCATTTGCATCGTCCGAACATGCGGACGGGCTTCCGCTGGCGCGGATGCATGCTCGATAGAGCCACGGTTCGACGTAGCTGCCCTTCCAGAGCCCTTGGCCCGCGCGCTCAGCTTCGCGCTGGGCTTCGTGATATCTGCCCTTCGAATATTGAGGCCAATCCAGCGCGAGACCGTTGCGCACAAGCCATTCCGCGAGATCCTTGCCCGCGACCGAACAGGTCGCGACCGTGCGGCCATACCGGTCGAGGCTGAGCGGGACACAGTTGACGGGGCGACCGGCAATGTAAGCGTCGAGCTCGTTCGCGGCCTTCGAACCGCAGCGGTACTGTAGACTGTCCTCACCGCGACACAGCTGAGTGCCTTCCGGAGCATCGACACCCCAAAGGCGGATCCGCGTTCCATGAATTTCCAATGTGTCGCCATCAATGATGCTGGCCTGACCGACAAAACTGTCGGCAAGCGCCATGTCCGATAACAGCAGCAGCGTCAATATAAGGACTCGGCGTTTGCTCATGGCGTTGGGTACCGGAGATTGCGGGGATTGAATTTCGGCCAGAGAGCGTAGATCTCATCCCAGTGCTCGCGGATATGGCGATCCTCCAGAGCCAGTCATATAGCCGGTCGGCGCGCCAGCGCGGCCCCCACGCGGATAAAAGCCCTGGCGCGGCATCATGAATTCGGGGGTGCGCCCGGTCACCTTGCCGATCCGGCGCGCCTCATCCGACGAAAGCTTGCCGGGTCCGAAGCTGTAGCGCTGCGCATCATCGCAATAGAGCCACGCAGGGGTTACGCCGTTGACGTCCGTGACCACGTAGCACTCCGAATTTTCCCGGACTAAGGTCCAGGGCGGCTCGAAACGGCGGCTTAGGTCCATAAGGACACAATAAGAAGATACATCATTGACGGTCAACCTGGAACAGGACCGTGTCCTCCTCTCTGAGCCGACCGAACAGGACGACAGGCTGGACGCCGCTGTCGAACAGGCGATCGCCGTTTGCAGCGGCAATATGCGTGCGGCTATTCGCGCGCTGATCGTTGCGAACAAGCGGTTTCGCAGAGCGCGGGCGTCGTCGCCGCCGCGAGCCATGTAGCCCGCAAATTCGGCGTTCGGTCTGCCATGGCGTCGGTCTCCGCGAAGCGGCCATGTTCCGACCTGATCTTCGTCAAGCCGCACTTCGCATAGCGGCCCGACGGGCACGCGGGTCCGAGTGCAGCGACGAGACCGGTTCAATACGGACACGGAGCAGTGATAACGATCGCCGCGGGCTAGCCCCTTTCCCTAGTGCCTCCGGCGAGGAGCACCGCAACGTCCTTGCGCGAGGGATCGAAGCCGCATGGCGGAAGCGCAAAGCGGGTCCGTTCACAGAGCCCGGCATAGCGAAGCGGACGTGCGAAAATGACAAATTCCACAGTTGGAGGAGCCGAGTTTGCCTCGCATGCACTCGGCTGTCGCCATAAGTTACAGATTCGAAATGGCGCGCTTACGGCGACCCTTTAATTCGAGCACGTCATTCCGACAATCGAAGCTCCATAACCGCACCGTTCATGCGGGTTGAGTGATGGTTTGTCGGAATAAGCGCTCTTAGCTAAAGGAAATCACGTGCCTCTCGTCCAGCGGGCAACACAGCGCTACCGAAGGGCAGTTCGAACGGATGACCACCCGTTGAGTCATTTGCAATCGATTTCGGTCATCACTTGCGAAAGAAGCTCTCAAGCTAACTTCACTATGGCTATTCGGTTCTAGTGTTGCGCTGCGCCGACCCCGATCCGGCCGCTCGCAGGTCAACCCAAATTCGCTCCATCCCAGCCGATTCCCACCCCAACCATCGTTGCGCCTTGTCGCCCCGTGAATTTCGGCGTTCGTATTAGAGCGTGGATTTAGTACAGCTAGTGAAAGCCAAGCCTGGCACGAACCCTGACGGAGAGAAAATGATATCGAAGTTTTGGCATCCTTATGCGCTGCACGGTGACCGGTTAGATCATTAGCGCGTCGGTTGAGAGATGGCATCACGCCTTGCAGTTCCTGCTCGTTACCCGCCGGTCGGCACATGGCCCGCAGTCATGCGGGCGGACATGGTGGCTGCTTACCTGGACTACCGCAATACAGAGGAGCTTGCACGCGCGGTGGTCCGCGGAGAAGCTCCTGCGCCCACATGTTATCACGGCACTGGTCGCTCTCGAGAGCCCGCTTGGTCCAAGGCAGCCATTGATCATTTCACCACGCCGTACAGGACCACGAATGCAAATAGTTCAGACGGACTGGACTTGGTCTCGCTCGTATGAATATACCTCACAACGCACGTGCACTGCCTCGTTATTGTCGAAGAAAGCCATTGAAGCGTGGCGGTTGGGCATACTTTTTCGAGCCGCCCACTTGGGCGCGCAAACAAGGATGCACCGTCGCATCTGAAGCGCTGGGCGAGGATCTCACTGTGGCTGTAGATCGCGCCAACTATGTCCTGTTACCCGCTTTTGATAGTTGGCGTTCCGGAGGTCTAAGTGACATGTCGCCGGTTTCGATCGTACCCGGCACTTTCGACTGGCTCGTATTGATTTTCAAAACGCACCAGAAGTGGAAAGAACTCGATCACAAGACGCAGCGTCTGTATGATCAAGGCTTAGCACTCTTTGCTAATCACGAACTAAAGGATGGTAGCCGAGCGGGATCGAAACCGATTTCTGCCTTCTCTAGAGGATTTGTCGACGCCGTCTATGCGAAGTTGCTCGTCGTGGAACGCAGGACAGCCGACGGCAAAGCTGTCAAGCGCGAACGTCGGCGCTTCGCAAACGCAGCCATGACGGCCTGCAGGCGGGCTTGGTTTGTTGGCCTGCGCGCTCACGAAACAAAGGTACCAGAAATAAACCCGTTCTCGCGAATGGGGCTAAAGTCTCGCGCTCCCGGCCGACCGGTGCGAGAGACCCCCACGGCTAACTGGGACGAACTTGTCGCGTTTAGGGTGGCTGCCAGGAAACTCGGATTTTACTCGATAGCTACGGCCGCCTTGCTGAGTTGGGAATGGCTACAGCGCGAAGAACACGTGTTCGGAGCGTTTGATTTAGCGCACTACCGGCCGGAGGGCCGATCCGATAGCGTCCGGATTGTCCATCCGAAGAATGGGGAGGAAGCATGGTGGCCCCTCTTTGACGAAGTTGGCACTCCGCTTTTCCCCGAGTTGATGGCAGAACTCGACGCTATCAAAGCGAGGGAGAGTTCCGGATTGGCCTTCCGGCGTGACCATCCTCATCGCAGATCGAGCATTCCGCTTCCATGGATCACCCAACGCAAAGACCTGCGTTATCTTCGCTTCGTCGTAAAAAAGATCATCGGCGCAGCCGGGCTTCGCAACGAACTTTCATTCACATCATTTCGCCATGGCGGCTTCACCGAGGGCGCCGACAGCGATCTCACGGACGCTGAACTGCGCACCGCCGGCCGTCATCGCTCGAAATACCAATTGCCAACTTATGCCAAGCGCACGCGGAAGCAGCTAATTGCGGCTACAAAAAAGCGCCGATTGCAGCGTTCTGGAACAGCCCACTTGGACGATCAGCTCGTAGTGCGAACGAGATAGGCATCGTTTGGCCGGGCTGACTCTCCGAGTTTGTTCCAACATCGGGTTTACCGCCCCGTCCACACCGGCTTCCGCTTCTCGCCGAACGCCTTCAGCCCCTCTTTGGCATCCTCGGTCATGGCGAGCAGCGCAATCTGGCTTTCGGTGTAGGCGATGCTCTCGTCGAACGACATCGAGGCGATCGCGCGCATGGCGTATTTGCCGCGGCGGATCGCAGTCGGGGATTTGTCGACGATGCGGCCGATCAGCCAGTCGACCTTGGCGTCGAGCTCGGCCGCGGGCACGGCGTAATTCAGAAGGCCTGCAGCCTGCGCCGCCTTGGCATCGAACGGCTCGCCGGTGAGCGCCCATTCGTTGACGAGACGCGGCGGCGCGATGGATTGCAACAGGCTCAGCACCTGCATCGGGAACACGCCGACCTTCACCTCCGGCAGGCCGAAGATGACGTGATCGGCCGCAACCGCCATGTCGGTCATGCACAAGAGGCCCATGCCGCCGGCCATGCAGACGCCGCCGACCCGCGCGATCGCAGGCTTGGTCGCGTTCTGCGACAGGCGGAGCAGATCGGCATAGTCGACATTCGGCCGGGAATGATCCATCGCGAAAGCGGCGCCGGAATTCTGCAAGTCGGCACCCGCGCAGAACGCCTTGTCGCCCGCGCCGGTCAGCACGATGACGCGGACGTCCTTGTCGTCATGGGCGTCGCGATAACCCTTGTTGATGCCGGCGATGACCTCGCCGTTCAGCGCGTTGCGCTTCTCCGGCCGGTTGATGGTGATCCAGAACGCCTGCCCGCGCTTCTCGGTGATGACGGCTGTGCTGTCGGTCATGACGTCGCTTCCCTGCTGTCCGTTTACAGCCATTTGCGGCAGGGCGGGCGGCAGGCGCAAGGGCAATCTGCAGCGAGGCGCCGCTTTAGCGCCTCGACACAAATTGCAGGCGATCGAAGCGCGTGCTCAGGCCGTAGCGGCTTTCCTGATCCAGACCTTGTTGTCGTGGAACGCGGCGCCGCCGATCGGCGCAACGGCTTCGGCTCCGGTCAGCATGTTGATGCCGCGCCCGCCAATATGGTTCTTATTGGGATGAACGGATTCCGCGATCAGCACGCCGCGCCGCACGCCGTCGAACAGCGTCGCGATCAGCGTGGTCTCGCCGCGCCGGTTGCCGAGCGTCACCGCATCGCCATCGGCGATGTCGAGCGCGGCTGCGTCCATCGGATGGATCATCACGCTCGCCCTGCCCTCGCGCGCCTGCGAGGACGGCGTCTCGTTGAACGTCGTGTTGAGGAAGCTGCGCGAGGGGCTGGTCGCGAGCCGGAACGGATGAGCCTGGTCGACCTGTTCGATCACCGCCCAATGGTCCGGCAGCGATGGCATGCTTTCGACATCGCCCATGGTCTGGCCGAACGGCGGATGCGTCCAATCCGCCCTGAAGTGGAATTTCTTGTCGGGATGGGCGAAGCCGTCGAGAAAATGCGAGGTCCGGAAATCCGGCTGCAGATCGCGCCAGAGGTCGGCTTCGAGGCCGGCGATGTCGCCGTGGTTGCTGAGCTGCAGCGTCGCGTCGATCAATTCACGCGGCGTCATCTCGAAGCCCCGGTGCCTGGCGTCAAGCCGCGGCGCCAGCGCCTGCAACACCTCATGGTTGGAACGGCATTCGCCAGGCGGATCGATCAGCTTCGGCCCGACCGAGATGTGCTGGTGGCCGCCGCCGTAATAGAGGTCGTCGTGCTCCATGAACATGGTCGCCGGCAGCACGATGTCGGCCATTTGCGCCGTCTCGGTCATGAACTGCTCATGCACCGCAACGAACAGATCCTCGCGCGCAAAGCCCTGGGCCACTAGCGCCTGCTCCGGCGCCACCGTCATCGGGTTGGTGTTCTGGATCAGCATCGCCTTGACCGGGCCCTTGCCGAGCAGGGCCTCGGCGTCGCCGGTGAGGATGCGGCCGATCTTGGACTGGTCGAGCGCGCGGACGCTCTGGTCGATCGCGTCGTGACCTTCGATGATGGATTCGTTGAAGCGCCACAGCGCGTAATTGTTGAAGAAGGCGCCGCCGCCCTCATATTGCCAGGCGCCGGTCACCGCGGGAATGCAGGTCGCCGCATGCATCTGCGTTGCGCCATTGCGCGAGCGGGTGAAGCCGTAACCGAGGCGGATGAAGGTCCGCTTGGTCTCGCCGACCGCCTTGGCAAAAGCCTCGATCTCCGCCACCGGCACGCCTGAGATCGCCGACGCCCATTCCGGCGTGCGCGTCTTCAGATGCGCCTCGAGCTCGGCGGGGCAATCGGTGTACTTGTCCATGTAGGCGCGGTCGGCATAGCCGTCGCGAAACAGGACATGCATCACGCCGCAGGCGAACGCGCCGTCGGTGCCGGGCCGCAGAATGATCTTGATGTCGGCCTGCTTCATGGTCTCGTTGTCGTAGATGTCGACCGCCGCGATCTTCGCGCCGCGCTCCTTGCGCGCACGCGCGGCGTGCGTCATCACGTTGACCTGGGTGTTGACGGGATTGGTGCCCCAGATCACGACGAGATCGGACAGCGCCATCTCGCGCGGATCGACGCCAGCGATCTTGCCGGTACCGATCGCATAGCCGATGCGCGCGACATTGGCGCAGATGGTCTGATAGAAGCGTGAATATTTCTTCACATGCGTCAGACGGTTCAGCCCGTCGCGCATCACGAGGCCCATCGTGCCGGCGTAGTAATAGGGCCAGATCGATTCCGCGCCGAACTCGCGCTCGGCCTGATTGAAGCGCTGCGCGATCTCGTCGAGCGCCTCGTCCCAGCTGATCCGCGCGAACTGCCCAGAGCCCTTCGGACCCGTGCGGCGCATCGGGTACATCAGCCTTTCGGGGTGATGGATACGTTCGGCATAGCGGGCGACCTTGGCGCAGACGACGCCCGCCGTGTAGGTCTGCTTCTTCGAACCGCGCACGCGGCCGATGCTGCGGCCTTCGACCACCTCGATGTCGAGCGCGCAGGCCGACGGGCAGTCATGCGGACAGGTCGAATGGCGGATTTCGATCTTGGCGTGCTGATTCATGTCCCAGTTCGTAACACCAAAATACTGACCCGCCGAGCGCATTTTGCCGGCATTGCCCATGCGATTTGCTCAAACCGCGCGCGCCGCCGGTTCCTATCGCGCCCGCGAAATGGGCGCGCAGCCACACCGAAAACCGCCTGACATTCCCTGATACGATCGACTTTGTGAGCGTCGACAGTCCCCCTCCCCTGCGGCTACAGTGGCCGCCAACAAGAACGATATCAGGGAGGTGGGCGTGATGGCCCGACAATTCATGCTGGCGCTGGTCGCCGGCCTGCTCGGCGCATGCGCCGCAGCCCCCTCATTGGCGCAAGATTATCCCACCCACGCGGTCCGCATCGTCGTGCCGTTCGGCGCAGGCGGCCCGGCCGACGTCGCGGCCCGGCTGATCGGCAACGTGCTCCAGGAGAGCTTTGGCCAGCCCTTCGTGATCGAGAACCGCACCGGCGCCGGCGGCGTCATCGGCACCGTGGAGGCTGCGAAGTCGCCGGCCGACGGCTACACGCTCTTGATGATGTCCAACACGCAGACCGCGAACGAATCGCTGCTGACACCCGCGCAACGCAAATACGAGCTGATGCGCGATCTCGCGCCGATCGCGCCGGTGAACTATTCCGATCTCGTCATCGTGGTGAACCCGCAAGTCCCGGTGAAGACGCTTGCCGAGTTCATCGCCCTCGCCAAGGCGCAGCCGGGCAAGCTGAACTACGCCTCCTCCGGCCAGGGCACGCCCTATCACATGGCCGGCGAGCTGTTCAAAGCGATGGCCGGCATCGACGTCGTCCACGTGCCCTATCGCAACAGCGGCGAGGCGCGCAGCGGCGTGATCGGCGGGCAAGTGCAGATGATGATCGACGCGGTGCCGGCGATGGCGCCGAACGTCGGCGAGAACCAGGTGCGCGCGCTGGCGACCACCGGCAAGCAGCGCTCCACCGTGCTGCCGAACGTGCCGACCGCTGGCGAAGCCGGCGTTGCGGGCTACGAGGCGACGATCTGGCTCGGCCTGATGGCGCCGGCCGGCACGCCAAAGCCTGTCGTCGACAAGCTCAACGCCGCTGTCAACGCAATGGTGAAGCGGCCCGACATCGTAAAACTCTGGACCGAGCAGGGCGCAGTACCCATGTCAATGACACCGGAGGAATTCGACAAATTCCTGCGCGGCGACATCGGGAAATGGGCCGATGTCGTCAAGAAATTCGACAAGTCCTGAGGCCTGCTCATGCCCACCGTTCAATTCCGGCTCAACGGCGCAGCGATCGCCGTGGACACCGATCCGGACCAGATGCTGCTCGATGTGCTGCGCAGCCGGCTCGGCATCACCGGGGCGCATTTCGGCTGCGGCGCCGGTGAGTGCGGCGCCTGTCACGTCATGGTCGACGGCCGCGCGATGACTTCGTGCGACATGCCGATGTGGTCGGTGGCGGACAAGGACGTCGTCACGGTGGAAGGGCTCGGCACGGCCGAGCGACCGCATCCGCTGCAGCGCGCCTTCATCTCGGAACAGGCGATGCAATGCGGCTATTGCGTCTCTGGGATCTTGATCAGTGCTGCGGCCCTGCTCAAGCGCAATCCGTCACCGACGGAGGCGGAGGTCAGGGCGGCACTCGATCGCAACCTCTGCCGCTGCGGGTCGCATAACCGCATGGTGCGCGCGGTCCTTCGCGCGGCTTCGGAGTTGGCTACGCCATGACGTCCCCCGCCCCAAAGCTGCCGGTCAGCCTGGCAGCCAATCCGAAGCTGTCGTCCTGGGTACGGTTCACCAATGAAGGCCACGTGACGATCTCGCCGGGCAAGGTCGAGATCGGCCAGGGCATCGTCACGGCGCTGGCGCAGATCGCGGCGGACGAGCTGGATGTCGATCTGGCGCGGGTCGAGATGATCCGCGCCTCGACGGCGACCAGCCCGAACGAGGGCGTCACCTCGGGCAGCCTGTCGATCCAGCAATCCGGCCGCGCGCTGCGCCACGCCTGCGCCGAGGTGCGCCAGCGCTTCGTCGCGGCGGCATCGGAACGTCTCGGCGTCGACGCAGCGCTGCTCAGCGTCGATGACGGCACGATCTCGGGTCCCGGCAATGTCAGAACCAGCTATTGGGAGCTCGCTCGCGACGTCTCGCTCGACCTCGACGCCACCGCTGGCGCCGAGGCGAAGAGCATCGCCAGGCGCACCGTCGCCGGACATTCCATCCAGCGCGTGGACATTCCCGACAAGGTGTTCGCCCAGCCGCGCTTCATCCATGACCGGGCATTGCCCGGCTCGCTGCACGGACGCGTGCTGCGGCCGGACATCTCGGGCGCCAAGCTGATCGCGCTCAATGAGGACGCTGTACGCGCTGTCCCTGGCCTCGTCGCCATCGTCCGCGACGGGGGATTTGCGGGCGTGGTTGCCGACAGCGAAGCCGCGGCGGAAGCGGCGCTGAAGGCTTTGCGCAAGGGCGCGACGTGGTCGGCCGGCGAGCCGCTGCCCGACGAAGACGATCTGGCGGGCTTCCTGAAGAGCCAGCCGGTCGAGACGGCCGTCATCGACACCAGAGCGGCGGCAACGACAACGAAAGCCGCGCATACGCTTCGGCGGCAATACACCCGCCCCTACATTGCCCATGGCTCGATCGCGCCGTCCTGTGCCATGGCGCAGTGGGACGGCGATCGCGTCCACGTCTGGACCCACAGCCAGGGCGTCTACCTGCTGCGCGCCGACCTCGCCATCGTGCTCAAGCTGCCCGCCGAGAACATCGTCGTCGAGCACATGGAGGGCGCGGGCTGCTACGGGCACAATGCCGCCGATGACGTCGCGCTCGATGCCGTGCTGCTGGCCAAGGCCGCCGGTGGCCGTCCGGTGCGCGTGCAGTGGTCCCGTCACGACGAAATGAGCCACGCACCGTTCGGCGCGGCGATGGCCATCGAGATCGAGGCCGATCTCGACGCAGACAACGAGATCGTCGGCTGGCGTCATGCGATCTGGAGCAACGGCCATGCGGCGCGGCCGGGGCGCGCGGCGCAGCCGGCGTTGCTCGCCGCCACCGAGATCGCAAATCCCTACCCGCGCATGATCTCGACCAATCCGCCGGCAGCCAACGGCGGCGGTGGCGACCGCAACTCCGTTCCGCTCTATGACCTCCCGGCCTGGACGATCACGAGCCACCGGCTATTGACGATGCCGGTGCGCACCTCGGCGCTGCGGACGCTGGGCGGACAAGGCAATGTGTTCGCCATCGAATCCCTGCTCGACGAGATCGCGACCTTGCGCGGCGAGGATCCGGTCGCGTTTCGCCTGCGGCATTTACGAGACGAGCGGGCGAAGGATGTCATCCGTAGCGCGGCGCGACGCGCGCAGTGGAAGCCCCAGAAGCGATCGGGCGTCGGTCACGGCGTCGGCTTTGCCCGCTACAAGAACACGGGCGCCTATTGCGCCGCGATTGCCGAGATCGAAGGCGACGACGATATCCGCGTCAAACGGCTGACGCTTGCGGTCGATGTCGGCGAGGCCATCAATCCGGGCGGCGTGATCAACCAGATCGAGGGCGGCGCGATCCAGGCGACGAGCTGGGTGCTGAAAGAGCGCGTCCGCTTCGACCGGACGCGCATCGCCTCGACTTCGTGGACGGACTATCCGATCCTGACCTTCAGCGAGGTGCCGGCGGTCGACGTCGAGATCATCCAGCGGCCGGAGATCGAGCCGGTCGGTGCCGGCGAAGCGGCACACGGACCGGTGACGGCGGCAATCGCGAATGCCGTGTTCGATTGCCTCGGCGTGCGCGTCCGCGACCTGCCGATCACGCGCGACAGGATCATCGCAGCCATGGAGCTTGCATCGTGACGGCAGTGAACATTCTGAGCGGCGGCGCCGCGCAAGGTCTGGTGCGCGGCCTGGCCGACGCTTTCAAGGCGCAGACCGGCCTCAGTATCGACGGCGAGTTCGGCGCGGTCGGCATCATGGCCGACAAGCTGCGTGCTGGCACGCCAGCCGATCTCGTGATCCTGACGCACGCGCTCCTCCTAAAGCTTGCCGAGGAGAAGCTTGTCGTCCCCTCCTCGATCGCGGATGTCGGTCGGGTCGAGACCGCACTCGCAGTCCGCAACCGTGATCCCAAGGTGACGGCGAAGACCGAAGCCGATTTGCGCGAGGTGCTGCGTTCCGCAGACGCCATCTACGTCCCTGATATCAAGGCGTCCACGGCGGGACAGCACGTCGCAAAAGTGCTGGATCGGCTTGGCATTGCCTATGAGGTCGCCTCGCGCCTCAAGATATTTCCAAATGGCGCGACCGCGATGCGGGAGCTCGCAAACTCCACCGCAAAGCGGCCGATCGGCTGCACGCAGGCGACCGAGATCATCGCGACCGACGGCATCGCGCTGTCTGGCTCGCTGCCGCCCGGCTGCGAGCTGGTGACGATGTACACGGCTGGCGTGACCGCGCGGGCCGCACATCCGAATGAAGCGGCCGCGCTGGTCGCGTTGCTGACCGGCGCAGATCACAAGGAGCTGCGCCAGCGCGTGGGCTTTGCCGGCTAAAACGGATGAGATGAGGCTCTATAGGCGTGGTGACGGCGGTAGGCTCCCTCTCCCGCCTGCGGGAGAGGGTTGGGGAGAGGGTCTCTCGTCTGGCAAGACTCTCCAAGAGGAGAAAGCCCTCACCCGCATCGCATCTTCGATGCGATACGACCTCTCCCGCAAGCGGGAGAGGTGAGCGAGCCCGCGGCAATCGATTCAACCCAAAGCGATTCCGCTCTAGACGGCCGCCTATTTGTGCAACTGGGTGAGACCGGTCGGCGGACCATCGACCGCGGTCCAGCCGCCGTCGACAAACAGCGTGCTGCCACTGACATAGCTTGCGGCGTCCGAAGCGAGATAGGCGACAGCAGTGGCGACCTCGTCGGCACTGCTCCAGCGGTTGAACACGGTGTGACCGGCGTAGAGATTGTAGATGTCGGGGCGCTGCTTGAACGGACCGGTCAGCGCGGTCTCGGCGATGCTCGGCGCAATCGCATTGACGCGCACGCCGGCATGGCCGACCTCGGAGGCAAAGCCCTTCACCAAGAGGCCGATCGCCGCCTTGGTCGAGCCGTAGACGCCAAGGCCCGGCTCGATGGTCACCGCGCGCACCGAGGAGCAGGCGATGATGCTGCCGCCCTTCTGCGCGACCATGATGCGGCCGAAGGCCTGGAAGAACCAGACCGTGCCCTTGACGTTGAGATTGAGGACGCGGTCGAGATCCTCCTCGGTGTAGTCGAGGATGGTCTTGCGGATGTTGAGCCCGGGCGTCGTCACGGCGATATCGAGCCGCGGGATCTTCTGCATCACGGTTTTCGCCAGCGCGTTGACGTCCGCTGCGCTCGCGGCATCGCAGCTCGCTGCTTCCGCCCAGCCACCCTTGTCGCGGATGCCGGCGGCGGTCGCCTCGGCCGCGTCAAGCGCACGATCCGCGCAGACGACGCGGGCCCCTAGCCCGGCCAGCGCCTCGGCCGACGATTTGCCGATCCCTGAGGCGGCGCCGAGCACCACGGCCGTCTTGCCGGTGAGATCGAAGAGCTTGCGATAATCGGTCACAGACAGATTCTCCCTGTTACTGTGACGCAAACTACGCAAGGGTGATGCGCCGGCCAAGTGCCGGAGCACGCACGGCAGCTATCCCTTGTATCCCATCAGGAGGCGCGGCAGCCACAGCGAGAAGGCGGGAACGTAGGTCACGAACATCAGCGCTGCGATCAGCGCGGCGTAGAACGGCAGGATGGTGCGCATCACCGCGCCGACCGAAATGCCGCCGATGGCGCAGCCGACGAACTGCGTCGTTCCGACCGGCGGGGTGTTCAGTCCCAGCGCGCAGTTGATCAGCATCAGCATGCCGAACTGCACCGGGTCCATGCCGGCCTTCATCGCGATCGGCAGGAAGATCGGGGTGCAGATCAGGATGGTCGCCGCCATGTCCATGAAGGTGCCGAGCACGAACAGGATGACGTTGATGAGCAGGAAGATCATCCAGGGCTGCGTCGACACCTTGCTCATCAGGTCGCCGGCGAAATCGGCCACCTCATAGAGACCCATCAGGTACTGGAACATGGTGGAGACGCCGATCAGCAGCAGCACCACGCCCGTCGTCTTCACCGCCTTCGCCGCGGCCCGCAGGAAGTTCTGCAAGGTCATGGTGCGGTAGATGAAGAACGTCAGCAGGATCGTGTAGGTGACCGCGACCGCTGCGGATTCCGTTGCCGTGAAGACGCCGGAGAGGATGCCCGCGAGGATGATGCCGACGATCAGAAGGCCTGGCAGTGCGGCGGCGAGCGAACGAAACACCTCGGCCCAGCCCGGGAACTTGCCGGCGGGATAGCCGCGCTTCACCGCGACTGCGTAGGCAGCGACGAGCATGCAGACCATCAGCACCAGCGCCGGCAAAAGGCCGGCGGCTATCAGCGCGCCGATCGAGACCTTGCCGCCGGCGGCCAGCGCATAGATGATCATGTTGTGGCTGGTCGGCATCAAGGCGCCGACCAGCGAGGCATGGGTGGTGACGTTGACGGCGTAGTCGGTGTCGAACCCTTCCTTTTTCATCATCGGGATCATCACCGCGCCCATCGCCGACACGTCGGCCACGGGCGAGCCCGAGACGCCGCCGAACAACGTGCAGGCGACCACGTTCGACATTCCGAGGCCGCCGCGGATGTGCCCGACCAGATTCTTGGCGAGCTTGACGATCTTGTCGGCGACGCCGCCATGCAGCATCAGCTCACCGCTGAAGACGAAGAACGGGATGGCCAGGAACGAGAAGATGTTCATCCCCGACATCATCTGCTGGAAGATGACGGCGACCGGCAGGCCTTCGTAGAGGATGGTGCAGATCGCCGAGAGGCCGATCGCAAAGGCAACGGGGACACCGAGGATCAGGAAGCCGAAGAAGGTGGCGCCGAGGATGATCAGTTCCATGACGGGACGACCCCTTCGCCGCGCAGGAGAGCAATGATGTGCTCGATGGAAAAGGAAACGATCAGGATGCCGGAGGCGATCAGCGGCACGTAACGGATGACCTCAGGCAGGCCGAGATTGGGAATCTTGACGGTTCCGACCGATGCACCGAGGATCCAGCCGTTATAGGCCATGGCAATGCCGAACACGGCCACGAGAACGTGGATCACGATCTCGATCTTCTCCCGCAGATGATCCGGAAGCATGACCAGCAGGCTGTCCATGCCGATGTGTCCGGCATCGCGCACGCCGACGGCGGCGCCGATCAGCGTGACATAGAGGATCAGAACCAGCGCGAGGTTCTCCGTCCAGGTCGGGCTGGAATTGAGCACGTAGCGCCCGAACACCTGGTAGAACACGATGGTGACGATGACGAGCAGGCCTGTCACCGACAGATACATGCCCAGACGAGCGACGGGAGCATTGATCCGCGACAGCAGGCCAGACGATGGACGTCCTTCGACCTCCTGCTCGTGGCTTGCGACGTGTGGGTCTGTCATTCCCGCGTCTCCTTGCGCGTCTGCTCGCGAGGTCCGGCGTCGCCTCGCAGGCGACACCGGACCCGATGCCGTGGCCTTACTTCGTGTCCTGGATGCGCTTGACGAGGCCCTTCAGCTTCTCGTCGCCGGCGAACTTGTCGTAGACCGGCTTCATCGCATCAACGAACTCCTGCTTGTTGGCGACCGTCACGACCTGGACGCCGGCCGCTTCGACGGTCTTGCGGGAGGCCTGTTCACGGTCGTCCCAGAGCTTGCGCATGACCGGAACCGATTCCTTGGCCGCCTTGCGGATCGTCGCCTGATCCTCCTTGCTCAGCGTGTCCCAGACCTTCTTGGACATCACGAGAACTTCGGGCGCCAGCGAGTGCTCGGTGACGTTGTAGAACTTGGCCGCCTCGAAATGGCGCGAGGACTCGTAGGAAGGCCAGTTGTTCTCGGCAGCGTCCACGAGGCCCGTCTTCAGCGCGGTGTAGACCTCGCCATAAGGCATCGGCGTCGGGTTGGCGCCGAGGCTCTGGATCATGCCGACCCAGAGGTCGGATTGCTGCACGCGAATCTTCAGACCCTTGAGGTCGGCGAGCGACTTGACCGGCGCCTTGACTGTGTAGATGGACCGGGCGCCGCTGTCGTAATAGGCAAGGCCGACCAGGCCTGCGGGCTCCATGGCGGCGAGGATCTCGTCGCCGATCGGCCCATCAAGCACGGTGCGCATGTGCTGCGTGTCCCGGAAGACGAAGGGCAGGCACAGCGCGATGGTCTCGGGCACGAAATTGTTGAGGGGCGATGCGTTGATCCGCATCATGTCGAGCGCGCCGATCTTCAGCTGCTCGATGGTGTCCTTCTCAGAGCCCAGGGCGCCGTTGGGAAACACCTTCACGCCGAGCTTGCCGCCGCTCGCGGTCGCGAGCTGCTTGCCCATGAACTTGACGGCCTCGACGGTCGGGTAGTCGGCGGGGTGGATGTCGGCGGAACGGAAATCGCGTGCGGTCGCCAGCGGCGCAGAAATCGCCAGCACTGCGGCTGCGATGATACCGGTCAGTGTCTTCATCTGGGCTTTCCTCCTGAGGTGATTATGTCGTTGTCGGGCAGGTTGTGGGCCGCCTTGGGTCGCTCCACTCCAGGTGCGAAGTCAAGCGCCATTGTCGTCCCTAGGGCGGGCGGCATTCCCTGTCCAAGCCAAATCCGGCATCGATCAATGCTTGAGTTGCATCGATCGATTGCGCGGTGCCCGGGGAGGCGGCCGGCGGGTGATCACGTTTTTCCGAAGTCATCCACACCGGCGCGTTACTTGACGCCGCAGCCAGAGCCCCCTCTAGATGCTGCGAAGCAGAACGGACCATTTCGGAGACATGCCCATGCCGCGGAAGCTGATCGATATTTCGGTGCCGATCAGAAACGACGTGACGGCGGATCCGCCGGGCAATCATCCGGCGATCCAATATATCGATCACCAGCAGGGCTTGCCCCGCATGCTGCAATTTTTCGACGGCCTGAAGGCCCAGGATTTGCCTGACGGACAGGGCTGGGCTGTCGAGCAGGTCTCGTTATCCACCCATAACGGCACGCATCTCGACGCGCCCTGGCACTTCCATCCGACCATGAATCGCGGCGAGCGGTCGTGGACCATCGACGAGGTGCCGCTGGAATGGTGCCTTCAGCCCGGCGTGAAGCTGGACTTCCGGCACCTGCCTGACGGTTATGTGGCGACCGCTGGCGATGTCGAGACGGAGCTGAAGCGGATCGGCCATACGCTCTCGCCGCTGGAGATCGTCGTCGTCAACACCAGCGCCGGCGCCAGGTTTGGCCAGGCCGACTACGTCAATTCCGGCTGCGGCATGGGCTATGAAGCGACCATGTACCTGCTCGAACGCGGCGTGCGGCTGACCGGGACCGACGGCTGGAGCTGGGACGCGCCGTTCGTCTACACCGCGAAGAAATATGCTGAAACAAAAGATGCCGGCCTGATCTGGGAGGGGCACAAGGCGGGACGGCACATCGGTTACTGCCATCTCGAGAAGCTGCACAATCTCGATCAATTGCCTTCGACCGGGTTCACCGTCTCATGCTTTCCGGTGAAGATCGAGCGGGCGTCCGCGGGCTGGACCCGCGCCGTCGCCATCATCGACAATTAGGTCGAGGCCGTCACTCGCCGTCGAGGCCACTCTCGGCGAGCTCGCGCAGCGCATCGGTGTCGAGCACGACGATGGCGCCATGCTCGAGGCGGACCCAGCTGCGACCGGCCCAGGCACGCAATTGCTTGTTGATGCTCTCGCGCGTCATCCCCACCATCTCGCTGATCTCCTGCTGCGTGATGGCGAGCGTGCCGCTGCCGGAATCGAGCTTGCGCTCCTCGGTGAGACCGAGCAGCGCGCTTGCAAGCCGGCCCGGCAGGTTTTGCAGGATCACCTGCTCGACCTGCTGGCTGGTCCAGCGCAGCCGCGCGCAGAGCAACTCGATGAATTTCATCGCCAGCGCCGGCTGGCTCTTCACGAACGGCAGGAAGTCCCGCCGGTCGATGATGTAGAGCTCGCAATTGGTGTTGGCGGTCGCGTCCGCCGATCGCGGCGCGCCATCGAGAACGGCGATCTCGCCAAAGATTTCTCCGGGGCCGATCAGATTGAGAATGGCGTTCCGTCCGTCGGGCGACGAAGAGGAAATCTTCACTGTCCCCGAGATCACCGCGAACAGATTGTTGCCGGGATCGCCCTTGGCAGCGATGGTCGCACCGCGCTTCACCGTGGTGTGCTTGGCGTAGCGGCAGAGCTGATCGAGCGCGTCCGGCTCCAGATCCGCGAAGATCGGGTGCTTGCGCAGGACCGATAATTTGTTGCCCGCCGACTGTCGGGGGTCGCCGGTCTTGTCCTGAGGCACGCCGCGGGCTCCTAAGACTCGAGGCACTGAGGTTCCTGCGTAGTCAACGTTATCAGGCTTTTCAACCGGAAAGCACGGGGCATGGTCTGAGGCAAATGCCCTCAAGATGCCGCAAGCCTGCATCCAAAGGATGCTCGACGCGCCGGAATCGATGCAGAGTTGTGGGCTGCGCAAGCCGCTGGTTGGGTTGACGCGCTGGCGAATGGCCCAGAATCGCTCAGGCGCGGATCGGGCAGTCGACCGTCAGACCTGACGATGATCTCAGGAGCTTCGACGCTTGGAATCCGGACCGAGACGGCCCGCGCTGGTTTGCCGGTCGGCCCAGGCCAGAGCTGCGGCGAAGGCGACGAAGATCGCAACGACGACAATGCTCATCAGCACCGCATCAATCGGCATCATGCTCCTCCCGGATTGTTCGAGGGCATTATTTGCCGCAGGCGGCCCGCGTCATTGATCGGGATCAAAAATCCGCGAGCATCGCGAAAATACCCGTCAGGCCGCGGCCAGAGCCTGGATACGAGCCGGGTCGAGCAGGCCGATACCCCCCTGGATGATCTCGATCGCGCCGTGGCGCTCCAGCTTGGTGAAGGTACGACTGACCGTTTCGATGGTCAGGCCGAGATAGTCGGCGATGTCCTGGCGGCTCATCGGAAGCGGGACCGTGTCCGGCGCCCCCTTGAGCGCGAACAGCCGCTCGCGCCAGCCGAGCAGAAAGGTCGCGACCTTCTCGTCCGCAGAGCGGCGGCCGAGCAGGACCATGTGGTCGCGGGCCTGGCTCAGCTCGCGAATCGCCAGCTCGTTGATCCGCCTGAGCAGATGCGGCCGGTCCGCGATGAAACGGCCAAAGGGCGTTTTCGCGAATTGGCACACGGTCACCGCGCCGATCGCATCGGCCGAAAAATTGTGGCGGACGGAGATATTCATCCCCAGGAAAGCGCCAGGCAAGGCAAAGCCCACGATCTGCCGCCGGCCGTCCGGCAGCAGCTTGTACAGCCGCATGACGCCTTCGAGGACGTTGTAGAACGAGGTCGTGATGTCCTCCTCGGAGAACACGGTCTCGCCCGCGGCGAAGTGGACGCGGCGGCCGAGATGCTCGAACTCCCTCAGCTCGGCTGCATCCAGCGACGCGCAAACCGCCGATCCGCGTACGGCGCAGTCGCTACAGAAATGCCCGTTCGGCTCGATCCTCACCACGGAAGCTCTCATCCACCGCTCCATGCGCCGGTCCAGATCCGCCCCCGGAGCTGCGTCACCGCGCGCAGCTGCATTTTACTGCGCTGCCACAAACGCGATTGACCCAGATCAATTTTGGCGGGCATGGCCGCCTTGCTCTGATGTGGAACTCAATGCCGCTAGACCGCCTGGACCGTCCAGCCGATCAGTTCCCTGGCGATACGGGCAAAAGCCGCATCAAATGCCGCGACTGCTGCCGCCGGCTCGACCTTTTCAAGCTTCTCGCTGGCGTCAATGACGCGGGATGCGACTACCTTGCCGCTCTTGTCCACGATCCGCGCCGACAAGGCGATCTCGACCCGCCTCTCGCCCTCCGTGGCGATCCGGAAGCGCCTGACGTCGATCAGAAGCTGGTAGTCTGCCTGGCCAAGGTCGGTGGTGCGCAACGGCGCGTGGGCAATGTCGTAGTTCTCAAAACTGTCGATCAAGCGCGCCTGCACCAGTTTTGGAATGCTGTCGGCCCAGAGGAATTCGGCAAAACCCGGATTGTCGCCCGCGGGCGAGAACAACATGCGCTGGGTCTGGAGCATCGCGACCGCGGTCGGCTCGGGAATGGCCAGCGACGCAGACAGCGTCTTGCCGGCCGGCCCGAGATCCTGCGGCGTACGCAAGTCGTAGGTGATCTTCTGGGCGGGCGCTCCGCCACCGGTCATCTTCTCGAGGCCCGCCAAAATGCCGTCGATCTTGCCGGTGTTGCGCGCGAGGCCGTCGGAGAACGTCCTGAGGTTGGCGATGGTGTCCTTCAGCGGACCGGAATTGTCCTCGAGCACGGTGTCGACCCGCCGCAGTGCATCACGCGCGGCCTGCGTCATGCTCTGGCCTGCGCCGGCCTCCGCGATCAAGGTCACGGGCTCGCCGGATTTGGCAACGATCGTGCCGCCTTCCAGCGTCACCACCGGCACGCCGGTCAGTCCCTGGAAGTCGAGCCCGACCTTGGTGTCGGTGCGCACCGGCGTCGTCAAGGCCACGGAGATTGTCGCATTCACGAAGCGCGGATTGTCCGGAGCAAGGCCAAGCTGGGTCACCTCGCCGACACGGATGCCGTTGAACAGCACGCCGGCGCCCACCAGCAGGCCCGGCACCGGTCCCTGGAATTGCACGTGGTAATTCGTGCGCGGGCCGATGCCGCCGGTGTTGTTCAGCCAATAGACGAAGCCGAAAGACGCAACGATCGCGGCCAGCACGAAACTGCCGATCAGCACATATGGGGCGCGGGTTTCCATGTCTCATCTCATCTCGTGTTGCAGCATCTGCGAGCGCTTGCCGTGGAAATAGGCGCGCACCCAGGGATGCTCGGATTGCAGCAGCTCGCGCATCGGGCCGATCGCGACGATCCTGCCGTCGGCAAGCGCGGCGACGCGGTCGCAGACGGTGGTGAGGCTCGCGAGATCATGGGTGACCATGAACACGGTGAGCCCCAGGGTCTTTTGCAAGGTCCCGATCAATGCGTCGAAATCGCCCGCGGCGATCGGATCGAGGCCGGAGGTGGGCTCGTCCAGGAACAGGATCGGCGGATCGAGCGCGAGCGCGCGCGCCAGCGCCACGCGCTTGGTCATGCCGCCGGAAAGCTCCGACGGATATTTGTCGGCATCCTGCGGGCGAAGCCCGACCATCTCGAGCTTGGCGATCGCGATCTCGTCCATCAGCTCCTGCGACAGCACCAGGTTTTCGCGCAGCGGAAACTGGATGTTCTGCCGGACCGTCAGCGAGGAGAACAGCGCGCCCTGCTGGAACAGGATGCCCCATGTCGTGGCCGCGCCTTCCGTGCGGCCGCCGATCGGCTGTCCCATCACTTCGATGGTGCCGGCCTGGCGCGGAATGAGGCCGATGATGGTCCGCATCAGCACCGACTTGCCGCCGCCGGACGCGCCGACCAGCCCGAGGATCTCACCGCGGCGGACGTCGAGCGACAGGTGATCGAGCACGGTCTGGCGGCCGAAGCCGACCACGAGGTCGCGGACGCGGATCGCGAACTCCTCTTGCGTCGCCTCCATCGTCACATTCCGATCGAGGCGAAGAAGATCGCGAACAGGCCGTCGAGCACGATCACGAGGAAGATCGACTTCACCACCGACGTCGTGGTCTGCCGTCCGAGCGACTCGGCGCTGCCCTTCACGCGCAGGCCCTCGCTGCACGCCACGATCCCGATCACCAGCGCCATGAACGGCGCCTTGAGGATCCCCACCTCGAAATGAGTGACGGAGATCGCCTCGTGCAGCCGCGCGATGTAGATCGCCGGCCCCATGTCGCCATAGAACTGCGCGACCAGCCCACCGCCATAGAGTGCCGCGATCGATCCGATGAAAGCGAGGATCGGCAGCGCGATGACGAGGGCGGCAACGCGCGGCAGGATCAGGACGTGGACGGGATCGAGGCCCATGGTCGAGAGCGCGTCGATCTCCTCGCGCATCTTCATCGAGCCGAGCTCGGCGGTGTAGGCGCTGCCCGAACGCCCCGCGACCATGATGGCAACGATCAGGACGCCGAGCTCGCGCAGCACCAGGATGCCAACCATGTCGACGGTGTAGGACTCCGCGCCGAACCTGCGGAAATGAAAGAAGCCCTGCTGAGCGATGATGGCGCCGATCAGGAAGGTGATCAGCACGATGATGGGGATGGCCTGCCAGCCGATGCGGTAGAGCTGGTAGACCAGCGAGGTCAGCCGCAGCGACCGTGGGCGGCGCAGCACGCCGATCACGGCCATGAACAAGGCGCCGAGCATTTGCAGGAAGATGGTGATGTCCTCGCGCGCCCCGACCGTGGACTTGCCGAGATCGCCCAGCCTGAGCAGAACCGGATTTGGCGCAGGCGCAGGCGGCGGCGTGTGGCGGTTGACCTGGCGCACCTCGTCCATCAGGCCGCTGAAATGATCGGCGACGCCGACGAATTCCGCCGATCTGCCAGATGATGCGGCCCTGCGTGACAGCTTCTCCAGGACCCAGGCGCCGAGCGTGTCGAGCGCGCTGACGCCCGAAATGTCGAGCGTCACGGCTGTCGATCGATCGACATCCGCTCCGACCGACCGGGACAGCGTTTCAAGCGTCGACACATTGGCCGCGGTCCACGGCCCTTCCGGGCGCAGGTTCAGCACATCGCCGGAGGGCGTTGCCAGCAACAGCGGTTCGGAGTTCACGCTTCACCTCATCGGGACAACCGGTCCCCATTCGACCGGCATTTCTAGACCAGGGTATGACGGCCGGTTTGACCTGCCTCAAGACCATCCCCTCGCCGAGCGGCTTGACGCAAATCAAGCACGGCCCTGCTGGCGGCCCTTAGGGTCTTTTTATTCAATGGAGACCGATATCCATGTTCGACAGTGACAGGATGAGCGACGAACTTCGCGCGCTGAAGGTGGATGTCACGCGCCTCCTAGGCGCCGCCGGCGAGGAGATGCTCGACAGCTCGAAGGAGCGGGCTGAGATTCTCGCCGATCAGATCAAGGCCGCGCTTGCCGAGCTCGGCGAGACCGTCGGCGACGAGCAGGAGCAGCTTCAGGGCCTGATTGCCGATCGCCCGATCACATCGCTTGCCTCGGCCTTCGCGCTCGGCGTGGTCGTCGGCTTCATGCTGAGGAGACACTAGGTGAACACGGAAAATGTCGTCAAACACCTGCGCGTGCTGTGGCGCACCGACAGGATCATTGCGGACATCAGGCTGCGCCATCTGCTGACGGGCCTTGGCCTTCGCGCCTTTGCGGCTCTGATCGCGGCATTCGGGCTGCTGATGCTGGAGCTGTCGGCCTATTTCGCGCTGGTCCAGATCTGGAGCACCATCGCGGCGGCCGCCATTCTCGGGGCCGCCAATTTCCTCATCGCGGGCATTCTCTTCGTCGTCGCCGGTCGTCCTCCGTCCGGCCGCGACATCGAGCTCGCCAATGAAATCCACGGCACGTCCATCGAAGCCCTTCAGCTCGAGGCGCGCGCCCTTCAGGCCCAGGTGTCAGGCGCGGTTCACCATCCGCTCAGCACGATCGTGCCGGTGCTGGTGCCGCTGATCGCGATCATCGTCAAGAGTGCGGAAAACGGCCAAGGAGGCCACTGCTGCCACGTCGGCCGAGGCGCGGTCCTAAAGCGCGATGGCATGAAAATGAATCACCATCGCGCTTGAGGTTATTGTTTGAGCATGATCTTCGCGGAAAACCGCTACGTACTTTGCGCTAACGCGGTCCTCCGGATCCGGATCATGCTCTAGCGAAGCTTCAGCCTGACGTCGCAAATTTCCGGCTCGGTCGGGTCCGGCTTCACCTCGAAGCCGAGCTGACGACACATGTCGAGCATCACGGTGTTCTCCTGGAGCACATCACCCGAGATGGTCTTCAGCCCTTCTGACTTCGCATAGTCGATGATCAGCTGCATCAGGGTCCAACCGAGCCCCCTGCCCTTGAGATCGGAGCGCAGCAGGATCGCATATTCGCCGCTCTCATAGACCGAGTCCGAATGGAGCCGGACCACGCCGACCATCTCGTTGGTCGCCTCGTCGAACGCGATGAAGGCCATGGCGCGCGCATAGTCGAGCTGCGTCAGGCGCGCGATGAATTCGTGGGTGAACTCCTTCATGGGCGCGAAGAAGCGCAGGCGGAGGTCGTGCTGCGTGACGTGACGCAGGAATTCGTGGATGGTCGGCTCGTCCTCGGGACGCAACGGCCGCACGAAGATGCGCCAGTCGTCCTTGAGCGCAAGGCGGCGCTCCCATTGCGAGGGGTAGGCGCGAACGGCGAAATTGGCAGGTCCCGAGCCGGCGAACTTGCGCTGCGGCGGCCCCACCGCGACACGGGCATCGACCGCGGTTACGCCGGTCTCGTCCGCGAGCAGCGGGTTGATGTCGAACTCTCGTATCTCGGGAATGTCGGCCGCCATCTGGGCAAGCTTGACCAGCACCATGGCGACGGCATCCTGCTTCACCGCAGGCACGTCCCGATAGGCCTTCAGCAGCCGCGACACACGCGTACGCTCGATCAGGTCGCGGGCCAATTGCAGATCGAGCGGCGGCAGCGCCAGCGCCTTGTCGTTGATGATCTCCACCGCCGTCCCGCCGCGGCCGAACACGACGACTGAGCCGAAGGTGGGATCGTCGGCAAGGCCGAGGATCAGCTCGCGCGCCTTCGCCTTGACCACCATGGCCTGCACGATGACGCCCTCGATGCGGGCTTCGGGACGCAGCTTGCGCGCTCGGGCGAGAATGTCGGTGGCAGCCGCGCGCACCGCCTCCGGCGTGGTCAGATTGAGCACGACGCCGCCGACATCCGACTTGTGGGTGATGTCGCGCGACAAGATCTTCAGCACGACGGTCGCGCCTTGCGCGAACACTTCATTCGCACGGGCCACCGCCTGCTCGACGTCGTCAGCGGCATAGGTCGGCACCATCGCGATGTCATAGGCTTCGAGCAGGTGCTTGATCTCGACCGGCTCGAGCCATCTGCGCCCGTCGGCGATCGCAGCGGCGACGATCTGCTTGGCAGCCCGGGCGTCAGGCACGAACGTGTCGGGCATCGCCGGCGGAACCTCGCTCAGCTCCTCCACCACTTCGCGATGCCTTACAAGATGCATGAAGCCGCGCACGGCATCATCCTCGGTCGGGTAGTTCGGAACACCGGCACCGGAGAGCGCCTGAATGATGCGCTGATCGGCGCCAACCCAGGCGGCCAGCACGGGCTTGGCCCATCGGCCCTGCTGCTTACGGTACTTGCCGACCAGCTCCGTCACCGTCGCCGCGATATCGGCAGCCGAGGCGATCGCGGTCTGCACATTGAGGACGAGAACGGCATCGTTGTCGGGATCGGCGAGCAGCACCTCCAGCGCCGCGGCATATCGCGCTGCATCCGCATCGCCGACGATGTCGACGGGATTTGCGCCGGACCAGGTCGGCGGCAGCACCGCATCAAGCTTCGCGCGAGCGTCAGCCGAGATGGAAGCGGGAATTCCATCGAGTTCGACCAGCCGATCGATGGCGAGGACGCCGATGCCGCCGCCATTGGTTAGGATGGCAAGGCGCTTTCCGGCCGGCGATTCGACGCGGCCGAGCGTTTCGGCACAATCGAACAGCTCGCGCAGATCGGAGACCCGCAGCACGCCAGCGCGGCGGAACGCCGCGTCATAAACGGCGTCGGCGCCGGCGAGCGCGCCGGTATGGGTGGCCGCGGCTTTCGCCCCCTGCGCCATGCGGCCGGACTTCACCACGACGACAGGCTTCACCCGTGCCGCGGCGCGCGCCGCCGACATGAACTTACGGGCATCCTTGATGGCCTCGATGTAGAGCAGGATCGCGCGGGTCTTGTGATCCATCGCGAAATGATCGAGCAGGTCGGCAATATCGACGTCGATCTGATCGCCGATCGTCACGATGCCGGAGAAGCCGACGCCGCGCTGCGCGGCCCAATCGACCATGCCGCCCGCGATGGCGCCCGATTGCGAGATCAGCGCGAGATTTCCCGCGCCCGGCATGTGCGCGGCGAAGCTGGCATTGAGGCTCACGGCGGGCATCATGATGCCGAGACAGTTCGGCCCGATCAGCCGCATGCCGTATTTACGGGCCGCGGCGATGGCTTCCTCTTGCAGCGATCCCGGTCCATGTCCGAGCCCGGCCGAGACGATCAGCGCCCCCGCCGAGCCGCGACGTCCCGCCTGGTCGATAATGCCGGGAACCTCGCGCGCCGGCGCGGTGATGACGACCAGTTCGGGGACGAAAGGCAGCTTGTCCAGATTCTTCACCGCTGCAATGCCAGCGATCTCGGCATGGCGCGGATTGACGAGGCCGAACTGCCCCTTGAATTCCGCCTTGCGGATGTTCTCCAGAACGGCGCGCCCCACCGAGACCGGGCGGGCGCTCGCACCGACGAGCGCGACCGAACGTGGCGACAGCAGATTCTTCAGGCGATAGGTGGACATGACAGCAAATGCGCCCGGCCGGTGGTGGTTCCGATGGTTGAAGGTCTGGTCGAAAGACTGGTCGCACGCCTAAAGCGCAATGAGATTGCGACGAATCGTCATCGCGCTTTAGGTTATTGTTTGAGCACGATCTTTTCGGAAGACCGCTGCGCACTTTGCGCTAACACGGCCCTTCGGGTCCGGATCATGCGCTAGTGCGATATCATAACCCAGCATGGTGGCTCGCCGATGACGGTCTTTGTCACACCGCCCCAGACGATCTCGTTCAGGCGCGAATGATGATAGGCGCCCATCACGATAGCGTCGATGGCATGGGAATTCGCCCAGCTTCCGAGCACCTTGCCGATCGAGCTGCCGCCGCCCTCCGTCGTTTCGAACGAGGCCTGGATCCCATGTTCCCTGAGATGATCGACGAGACTCATGCCGGATCGGGTGATCGCCTCGGTCTTGTCGTCCGCCACCGTGAGCACCTGTACGGACGCCGCGGCCTGAAGGATGGGCAACGCATCGCCGACAGCCCGTGCGGCGCGGGCGGAGTGATCCCAGGCAATCATGACATTCTCGAATTCCGGTCGCAGCTCGTCCACATGCTGCTCCGGGCAGAGCAGCAGCGGCCGCCCCGATTCGAACAGCAGCGCCTCAATGATGTGCTCCGTTCCGCTGTCATGCGGCTTTACGGGGACCAGGGTGAGGTCGCTAAAGCGCGCATGCTCGGCCAGGATCAAGGCGAGTTGATCTGCCGGCACCTTGGCCGATCGGCTCTGGGCGCGAATGTTGGCTCGCGAGGCTGCACCGGTGAAGACATTCAGGAGTTGCTGCGTGTCGCTTGATACGCTTGCACCGCCGGCCTCCGCGGGCTCCGGATCGCCGGGGGGTATGACCTTCGGCCGCACGAAAACTTCGTCCTCAAGCGCGAGCGCGGTGATCCTGGCGCCGAGGTCCGCGGTCACGGCCACGCATTTCTCGATCGCTGCGAGGCGAGGCCCGCGCGGCTGGCCGACAAGTGGCAGAAAGACATCCTTGATGGGCATCGGGATTCTCCTTGCCGGTTAGGATACGCTGCCTTTCGTCGGGATCCTTGATCCTTCTCAAGGCAGGAACCAGCCGCCGGCGGCGGGCCTTGATTGATGTCAAGGACTGGCCGCGATCCGGCTCTAAGGGGTAGCTTGGCGCCTCAGCGCTCGCCGACCTATCGGGACATGCCCGCAGAGATGACGGATGATTCTGCTACCCAGGAACGGGTCTTCCAGGCGCTCGGCGCGCGTCCCGGCGTGAAACGGATCGACACCCATGCCGCTTCGGTGTTTCTCGACCGGACACGCGCGCTGAAGATCAAGCGGGCTGTCAAATTTCCGTTTCTCGACTACTCGACGCTCGATAAGCGCAAGGCGGCCTGCGAGGAGGAGATCAGGATCAACCGGCCGCTCGCCCCGCAAATCTATCACCGTGTCGCGGCGATCACACAAGAGCCGGACGGATCGGTGCAGGTCGGCGGCAGCGGTCGGCCGATCGAGTATGCGGTCGACATGGCCCGCTTCGACGAAAGCCGCACCCTTGATCATCTGGCCAAGGCGGGCCCGCTGGATGCCGAGCTGGCCGCAGCCATCGCGGACGCGATCGCGGGCTCGCATGCGCAAGCCACGATTGCGGATGGAGCTACGTGGATCACTTCGATTCCCCACCTGATCGACGGCAACAGCACCGGGCTGCGCGCCGGCGACCATCTCGAGGCGGCGGCGATCGAGCAGCTTGGCAAGGCCTCCCACGAAGCCTTCCTGCGCCGGCGCGCCACGCTCGAGGAGCGTGGCCGCCGTGGCTTCGTGCGCCGCTGTCATGGCGACTTGCACCTTGCCAATATCGTGCTGATCGACGGCCGGCCCGTCCTGTTCGACGCGATCGAGTTCGATGCGCAGATGGCAACCGTGGACGTGCTCTACGATCTCGCGTTCACGCTGATGGACCTGCTGCGCTACGGCCAGACGAACGCGGCCAACGCGGTGCTGAACCAGTATCTGACGATGGCGCCCGTCGAAACGCTCGACGCCCTGGCCGCGCTGCCGCTGTTCATGTCGATCCGCGCGGCGATCCGTGCGCAGGTGGCGCTAGCGCGGCTGAAGCGGCCAGATGCCGAGCGGACCGGAATTCTCGACGACGCGCGCCGTTATTTCGACCTTGCCCGGACGTTGATCCATCCGCCCGCCCCTCGCCTGATCGCCGTTGGCGGACTGTCGGGCACCGGCAAGTCCGTCCTCGCCCGCGCACTGGCCCCCACCCTGGCGCCCGAGCCGGGCGCTGTCGTGCTGCGCAGCGACGTCATTCGCAAGCAATTGTTTCAGGTCGGGCATACCGACCGGCTGCCGCCCTCCGCGTATGGGCTCGAGGTGACGGCGCGCGTCTACGAGGTGGTGATGCAGCGCGCCCGGCAGGTGCTGGCGCAAGGCCATTCTGCCATTGTCGATGCCGTCTTTGCGCGCGAATCCGAACGGGACGATTTGGCCGCCCTGGCCCGCGCCTGCGGCGTGCCGCTCAATGGATTATTCCTGGTCGCAGACCTCGCCACCCGCCAGGCGCGAATCGGCGGCCGTCAGGCCGATGCTTCCGACGCCACGCAAGAGGTTGCCGCGCTGCAAGAGCACTATAATATCGGCCATGTCGGTTGGGCGACCATCGATGCATCCGGGACACAAGCGCAGACGCTGGAGCGCTGCCGCGACGCGATCGCTGAGGGCAAATAGGGCAATCTGATTGGCGCGGGCTAAGATGGCGCGACCCACCAGGAGTTCGACGGCGGCCGCGCGCGCCAAGCCCGCGGCGCGACGTGGCGACCTGCCCGGCCGCCTCAGCCCCGGCATGGCCTGCGACACCGCATTCCGGATCATTGCCCGCCGTCACCTCGATGCCGTCCTCGCCCAGCATGAGGGCACATGCCGCGGCGATCCGGAGGCGCTGCATCAGATCCGGATCGCACTGACGCATCTGCGCACCGCGATCCGCTTTTTCGCGCCCATGGTCGACGACGCCTTGCGGCCGAATGTCTGGACCGAGCTGAAATGGCTGCACAGCCAGCTCGGCATGGTGCGGGACCTCGACGTGGCGATCGAGCGCGTCGTCGCCGAGAGCGGCGAGGAGCTCGCCGTCATCGCCGAGCTCCAGCTCTGGGACGAGAAGCGCGCCGAGAGCCACCGCCTGCTGGCACGCGCACTGCAATCGGCACGGTATCGCCGCCTCGTCGAGCAGACCTCGGCCTGGATCAAGAGCGGCCCCTGGTCGACCCGGCGCAGCAAGGAGGCCATCAGGCTGCGCCGCTGCTCGCTCGCCGACCATGCCACGGCGAAACTGACGGAGTGGGAAAAGACGCTGCTCAAGAAAGCGCGCAAACTCCGCAAGCTCGACGTCGAGAAGCGGCACAAGCTGCGGCTGCTCAACAAGCGACTGACCTATTCGATCGAATCGCTCCAGGATCTTTTTGCCGAGGAATCGCTGACGAAGCAGAAGTCGATCCTCAAGCAATTGCGCAAGGCGCAAAGGTCCCTCGGACAACTGAACGACGATGCGCGAGGGCAGACGCTGGCTGCATCCTTGAACGAGGCCGTCCCTGGGGCCCACATCCGCTTCCTCAACCGCAAGCGGGAAAAGAAGCTGCTGCGAACCGCCGCGCAAGCCTACCGCAAACTGGACAAGGCCAAGCCGTTCCGCTCCTCCGACCTCGCGCCGAATGCCGAGCCTGAGGATTAAAGCGCGATGAGATTGGGACGAATCGTCATCGCGCTTTAGGTTGTTGTTTGAGCATGATCTGTTCGGAAAACCGCTACGCACTTTGCGCTAACGCGGCCCTTCGGGTCCGGATCATGCTCTAGGTGTGGACGTATTGGCCCGGCGCGTCGGGTAGATCGCCCCCGATCCGGGGCGGGGCGCAGGGCTCGCCCGAGTGCGCCGCCAGCCATTGCGCCCATTCCGGCCACCACGAGCCCTCGACATGCCGTGCCAGCTTCAACCACTCTTCTGGATCGACATAAGGCCCATCGGCAGGCTTGGTCATGACCTGATAGCTGTGCCCGAGCTCGTCCGGGGGCGCGACGACGCCGGCGTTATGTCCACCGCTGGTCAGCAGGAACGTCACGTCGGCATCGACCTGATAGTGAACCTTGTGCACGGATCGCCACGGCGCCACGTGATCGGCGAGCGTGCCGACCACGAACAACGGCGCGTGGATGTCAGAGAGTGAAATGCTCCTGCCGTCGACGCGATAGCGGCCCTCTGCGAGATCATTATCGAGGAACAGCTTGCGCAGATATTCCGAATGCATGCGATAAGGCAGCCGTGTGGCGTCGGCGTTCCAGGCCATCAGGTCACTCGGCGGCCCCGCATCTCCCATCAGATAATCGCGCGACAGCCGCGACCAGATCAGATCGTTGGAGCGCAGCAACGCGAATGCACCGGCCATCTGCGCCGTATCGAGATAGCCACGCTGCCACATCATGTCTTCGAGGAAGGCAACCTGGCTCTCGTTGATGAAGAGGGTCAGCTCGCCCGCCTCGGTGAAATCCGTCTGCGCGGCAAGCAAGGTGATGGTGCCCAGCCGCTTGTCGCCGTCGCGCGCCATCGCAGCGGCTGCGATCGACAGCAACGTGCCGCCCAGACAATAGCCGAGCGCGTGGATCGTCCGGCCGGGCACGATCCGCCCGATCATGTCCAGCGCCGCCATCACGCCGAGCTTGCGATAATCGTCGAAGGCGACGTTCCGATCCTTTGCATCCGGATTGCGCCAGGAGATCGCGAACACGGTCAAACCCTGCCCGGTCAGATATTTGACCAGCGAATTCTCCGGCGACAGATCGAGGATGTAGTATTTCATGATCCAGGCCGGAACGATCAGGATCGGTTCAGGCCGTACCTGCGCGGTGGTCGGATGATACTGGATCAGCTCGATCAGCTCGTTGCGGTAGACGACTTTTCCGGGAGACGCGGCGACCGTCTTCCCGACGACGAACTGCTCGTCGCCGGCCGGCGCTGCAAGCGAGAGCATGCGCGTCAGATCGCTGCACCAGTTCTGCCAGCCGAAGACGAAATTTTCTCCGCCGCTCCGCAACGTTTTCTCGAGCACCTCCGGGTTGGTCGCCGCGAAATTCGACGGCGCCAGCATATCGAGCATCTGGCGGACCGAGAATTCGACGATGGCTTCATTTGCGCGCGAGACGCCGCGCACGCCGGTCGTGGCATCGTGCCACCAGTGCTCTCCGAGCAAAAAGGCTTGCGCCAGCAGATTGAACGGCGCGGCCTCCCATTGCGGCTCCCTGAAGCGCCGATCCCGCGACCGCGGCTGGATCACCGACCACGGCTTTTGGCCCGGCGAGATCGCGTGCACTGACGCTTCGAGGAACCGGGCGCTGTCGCGAAGGACGTTATGGGCGATCTCCATCTGGCGCTGCGGCGCGACGGCGAGATGCGAACTCCAATCGAGCCAGGCCAGAGACAGGGCGGCCGGTGAAATTCCGCCGGTGAATCGAGCCAGCATCGCATGAAATGCGCGGTCGAGCGGGTGTGGCTCTGCCCGAGGCTGCAAGTCCGCGACTGGCCTTCCGGCCGGTCCCTCGGGGAAAGCGGCACGCGCAACAGGTTCGACGGAGGATTCCGGCGCCGCCGGCTGCCCGGCCCGCGGAAGTATCTGCACGACGCTCATGACGGAAGGTTCCTGCACGCTGATGTATATTCGCGGCAGGATATGCTCAGGCATTTCGGAAAGGTGTTGAGCTGCATCAATTCCGGGCACGGATCGCAATTGCTCAACCAGGGAGAAGCGGTTCCGTCCGATTGACCTGGGTCAAGCCTCATCGCGACGCCGGAGCTAGGTTCTCCTTCGACATCCAACGAACCTGCGGAGCTCTCCCATGCGCGCCCACCAGATCATGACCCGGTCGGTCATCTCGGTTACCCCCGACACCAGCATCGTCGAGGCCGCGAACATCATGCTGACGCGGCATGTCAGCGGCCTCACGGTGGTCGACGAAGCCGGCAAGCTGGTCGGCGTCGTCTCGGAAGGGGATTTCATTCGCCGCAGCGAAATCGGCACCGGACGCAAGCGCGGCCGCTGGCTGCGGTTCATCCTCGGGCCGGGCCAGTCCGCAAGCGACTTTGTCCACGAGCATGGCCGCAGGGTCGCGGAGGTGATGACCGCTTCGCCCGTCACCATCACCGAGGATACCGCGCTCGCGGAGATCGTCGATCTCATGGAACGGAGCAATGTGAAGCGCCTGCCGGTGGTGCGCGGCGACAAGGTCGTCGGGATCGTCACGCGCGCCAATCTGCTTCAGGCGGTGGCCGGTCTCGCCCGCGAGGTGCCGGATCCGACCGCGGACGACGATCACATTCGCGTCCGCATCATCGATACCATGGAGAAGAACGACTGGTGCCCGTTCGGGCTGAACGTCATCGTTCGCGACGGCATCGTACATCTCAGCGGCGTCATCACCGAGGAACGGGCGCGGCAGGCCGCGGTGGTTGCCGCCGAGAATGTCGAGGGCGTGAAGAAGGTGCACGACCATCTGTGCTGGGTCGACACGATGTCGGGCGTCTACCTGAACTCGCCGGAGGACGACGACCTCGCCAAAGCGAGCTGAACAGATTCAGCGGGGAATGACGGCGGTGGCCTCGATCTCGACGCGCGCCGCCTTCTCGACCAGCCGGACGACCTGAACCAGCGCCATCGCCGGATAGTGTGCACCGAATACGGCACGGTAGATCTTGCCGAGCTCCTTCAAGTTCGTCAGGTACTCGTCCATGTCGACGACGTACCAGGTCAGGCGCACCAGATGCTCGGGCCGCGCGCCGCCTTCCGCCAGGATCGCGGCAATGTTGCTCAGGGTGTGGGCGACCTGCGCGACGAAGCCGTCGGCGAGACGCTCCTCAGCATCCCAGCCGATCACGCCGCCGGTCACGACGATGCGCCCCTCGGCGGCCATGCCGTTGGCGTAGCCCTTCGGCATCGGCCAGCCCGAGGGCTGGAGCACCTGCGCGCCTTGACGGGTGTCGTTTTCGGCCGCGGTCGGCAGCACCGCGAGCTGTGGGCCTTTCGGCGTCGTCACGGACAATTCTTGATCCTCATCTCATTCTGCGGCGACGCCCGAGGACGTCGCTGCGGCCTGCGCCAATTGCCTGAGGGCAAAGCGCTTCAATTTGCCGGTCTCGGTCTTCGGCAGCTGCGTCAGGAACTCGATCGCGCGCGGATATTTGTACGGTGCAATCTCGCGCTTCACGTGCTCCTGCAACTCGGTTGCGAGCTGAGCGTCCGGCGTCACGCCGGGGGCGGCAACGACATAGGCCTTCACGATCATGCCGCGCGCCTCGTCCGGCGCACCGACGACGCCGCACTCGACGACCGCAGGATGCGTCAGCAGCGCTGCCTCCACATCCGTACCCGCGATGTTGTACCCTGCCGACACGATCATGTCGTCTGAGCGCGACTGGTACCAGAAATAGCCGTCGCTATCCATCAGATAGGTGTCGCCGGTGATATTCCAGCCGTTCCGGACATATTTGCGCTGCCGCTCGTCGGCCAGATACCGGCAGCCGGTCGGCCCGCGCACCGCAAGATTCCCCATCGTGCCCGGCGGCACGTCATTTCCATCATCGTCGACGATCTTGGCTTCATAGCCGGGAACGGGCTTGCCGGTCGCACCGGGGCGGATCTCGTCCTCGGTCGCGCTGACGAAGATGTGCAGCATCTCGGTCGAGCCGATGCCGTCCATCAGCTTGATGCCGGTGGCCTTGAGCCAGGCCTCGAATGTCGGCTTCGGCAACGTCTCGCCGGCGGAGACGCATTTGCGCAGCGAGGAGATGTCGCGGCCAGCGAGCTTGCCGATCATGGCGCGATATGCGGTCGGCGCTGTGAAGCAGACGGTGGTCTTGTACCGCTCGATCGCCGACAGCATGTCGTCGGGCGTCGTCTTCTCCAGCACCACGAAGGAGGCGCCGATATGCATCGGGAACAGCACGCCGCCGAAACCGAAAGTGAAGGCGAGCGGCGCCGAGCCGACGAAGCGATCCTTCTGCTCAGCGCGCAGGATATTGCGCGCATAGCCGTCGCAGACCGCCAACATGTCTCGGTGGAAATGCATGGTGCCCTTGGGATCGCCTGTCGTTCCCGACGTGAAAGCAATCAGGCAGATGTCATCGGCAGCCGTGTCGACGGCCCTAAACTCCGGACTCGCGTCAGCGATCAGCGCCTCGAGCGAATGAGCCGCGCCATTGCCCCAATAGACCACGTGCCTGAGACCGGGCGCAGCCAGCTTCGCCTTCTCCATCTCGTCGGAAAGCTTTCCGTCGCAGAGCGCGAGCGCAATCGCCGCTTTCTGGATCGGATAGGACAGCTCCTTGGCGCGCAGCAGCGGCATCGTCGCGACGCAAATGCCGCCGGCCTTGATCACTGCGAGATAGGTCGCGACCATCATGGGATTGTTGGCCGAGCGGAGCAGGACGCGCTCGCCGGTGACGAGACCGAACTTGCCGACCAGCACATTGGCGATGCGGTTCACCAGCGCTTGCAGCTCGCGATAGCTGTAGCTGACGGTGGGACTGATGACGCAAGGTGCGTCGCCATGCCCTTGCTCGACCCAGCGATCGAGAAAATAGCTGACGCAGTTCAGTCGCGGCGGATAGTTCAGCTCCGGCCGCGTGAAGATGAATTCGGGCCACAATTCCGGCGGCGGCAGATGCTGCCGCGCGAATGTATCGACATGGGCTGTCGCGGCATTGCCGTCATGCGAGCCCGAGACTTGAACCTTGGCGGCGTTGGCCATCGCACGCTCCTTTGCGCATGGAAAGCACCCGGCAGCACTATCTGGAAAAACATTTTAGGCTTAAAACAATTTGGCGCAATAGGGGATTTTGGGCACGGCGTGCTTTTTCCTGCGGCAAAAGGGATTGGAGGGCCGGCCCGAATGCGGGCTCAGGGCCGCCCGCGCGCGGCCGATTTTTGTGCGGACGCCTTGGTCTTCGCCAGGAGGCGCATCAGTTCGCGCACGTCTTTCGGCGTCAGGTCGGCGAAGAGATCGGCAATCCAGGTCTCGTGCTCGGCAGCCATCCTGCGGAACTCGGCTCGGCCGAGCTTCGTGAGGCGGATCACCTGGACGCGGCGGTCGGTATCCGAGGTGCGCCGGTCGAGATGGCCGGATTCCACGAGACGTTCGACGAGGCCGGTGACGTTGCCGTTGGACACCATCATGCGCTTGGAGACGTCGGACAGCGTCATGCCGTCGGGGGCCTTGTCGAGCTGTGCCATCAAATCGAACCGGGGCAGCGTGACGTCGAAGCGCTGCCGCAGGCGGCCGCGAACCTCGCCCTCGATCAGGGTCGTGCAGGTGAGCAGGCGCAGCCACAGCCGAAGCTCTTCGGCGTGATCTTCGGGCGTTTCGACGGCCTTGGTCTCGGAATCGAGCATCTCGGTGCAGTCACTCACGGCCGGCATTGGCGTCGGCGCGGATTGCCTAACGTTTTGAGCTTCAAATAAATCCGCGCCGGCCGCAAGTCCAAAGCTGCAACAATCGACCGCACGCGAGTTTCTTTAGGCTTCAAATAATTGGCGCGGCGCTTGCATGCACCTGGCGCGCGGGATGGCGACGCCGTGCACTTTGCTTGCCGCGGCAGCCATCATCGGCATAAGCTTGGACTGGAGTACGCGGCTTGCAGCGCAAGCCCTGATGTCACGGGGGACAGATCATGAAGACGCAAACGACCTTGGCTGCGGCCGCCTTGCTGCTCGGCACCGCGATGAGCCCTGCCCTCGCCCAGGAGAAGCTCAAGCTTGGCGTGATCGTGACCCTGTCGGGGCCCGCCGCCGCGCTCGGCCAGCAGGTGCGCGACGGCTTTGCGCTCGCCGTGAAGGACCTCGGCAGCAAGATGGGCGGCCGCGACGTCGAGGTCGTCGTGGTTGACGACGAACTCAAGCCGGATGCGGCGGTCACCAAGGTCAAGGGCCTGCTCGAACGCGACAAGGTCGACTTCGTGGTCGGCCCGATCTTCTCCAACATTCTTCAGGCAATCCACCGGCCTGTGACGGAATCCAAGGTGTTCCTGATCAGTCCCAATGCAGGTCCGTCGACGTTCGCCGGCAAGGACTGCAACCCGTTCTTCTATGTGACCTCGTATCAGAACGACCAGGTGCACGAGATCCTCGGCAAGGTGGCGCAGGACCGCGGCTACAAGCGGATGTACCTGATGGTGCCGAACTATCAGGCCGGCAAGGATTCGGTCGCGGGCTTCAAGCTCGACTACAAGGGCGAGATCGTCGAAGAATCCTACATGCCGCTCAACACGCTGGACTTCCAGCCGGAGCTGTCCAAGATCTCGTCGCAAAAGCCCGATGCGCTGTTCACGTTCATGCCGGGCGGCCTCGGCGTCAATCTCGTCAAGCAATACCGACAGGCGGGCCTTGCCGACAGCATTCCGGTGCTCTCGGCCTTCACGGTGGATGAATCGACGCTGCCGGCGCAGCAGGACGCAGCGGTCGGCATGTTCGGCGGCGCGAACTGGGCGCCCAATCTCGACAATCCCCAGAACAAGAAGTTCGTCGCGGCCTATGAAGCCGCCTATAAAAGCGTGCCCGGCACCTACGCCTTCCAGGCCTATGACGCGGCGATGCTGATCGACAGCGCGGTCAAGGGCGTAAAGGGCGACCTCTCGAACAAGGACGCTGTTGCAGCTGCGCTGAAGAAAGCCGATTTCACCTCGCTGCGCGGCTCGTTCAAGTTCAACACCAACGGCTATCCGATCCAGGATTTCTACCTGACCAAGGTGGCCAAGCGTCCGGATGGAAAATTCCAGACCGAGATCGTCCAGAAGGTTTTCGAGAACTACGGCGACCGCTATGCCAAGGATTGCAAGGCGGCGAACTAAGCCGAGCGTCGCGTCAAGGGAGGACTTCAATGAGCAGCGAAATCACCGGCATCACGCGGGCCAACGAGGGGATCCAGGGCATCTCCTGGAACATCCTCGGCCAGACCTACGTGCCGAAAAGCAAGACCGAGCACAGCTTCTCCTGGCACGCGACCTTGCCGCCGGGCACGTTCGTGCCGCCGCACATTCATCCTGATCAGGATGAGTATCTCTACATGCTGGAGGGCAAGCTCGACTTCATGCTCGGCAATTCGGAGGCGCAGGCGACCGCGGGCGACCTGATCCGCCTCGGCATGGGCGTGCCGCACGGCATTTTCAACAAGTCGGAGCAGACTGCGAAGGTGCTGTTCTGGGTCTCGCCGACCAAGAAACTGTTCGACCTGTTCTGGGGCCTGCACAACATGAAGGAGCAGAAGCCGGAGGACGTCGTGGCGATGGCCGCCGAGTTCAACATCCACTTCCTGCCGCCGCCTCCCGGCGCCGGCTAGCGGCCTGCCCTAGGCGCGGACCGCCGCCAAGCCCGGCACGGCGGCAAAGCCTGCCTTGGTGGCGTAGCCGCGCACGATGGCCTCGCGCTGAGAATAGCTCAGCACGTTGTCGACATTGTCGAAGCCGTCCGGCGCGAGCTGCTCGACGGCATCGATGACACCCTCAGGGCCGCCCCGCCGGTTGGACCGGACGATGTCAGCGGTCATCGGCAGGCGCTTCCTTTCATACTCGATCAGCGCCTGGCGCGGATGCTCGGCGCGCACCAGCGCGTCGGCCAGGCAGCGCGCGTCGAGAATCGCCTGCGAGGCGCCATTCGAGCCGACCGGATACATCGGATGCGCGGCGTCACCGAGCAGCGTGACGCGACCGAACGACCAGTAAGGCAAGGGATCACGGTCGCAGGTCGGATATTCGTAGAATTCGGGCGTCGCCGAGATGAGGCTCTTCACGTCGATATAGGGCACCGAGAAGCGCGCCACGTGCGGCATCAGTTCCTCGCGCCGGCCCGGGCGCGACCAGTCTTCTTTCCGCGGCGGTGGGGCATTGCCCTCGCCGACCTTGACCAGCACGGCCCAATTGGTGAGGCGGCTCGCCGGGCTCGATCCCTCCGCGATCGGATAGATCACCACCTTGGCGTGGAGCCCGCCGGCCACGATCATCGACTTGCCGGTGAGGAACAGCGGCCAGTCGCGCGCGCCACGCCACAGCATCAGGCCGTTCCAGCACGGTGGTCCCTCGTTCGGAAACAGCGTGTCGCGGACGCGAGAATGGATGCCGTCGGCGCCGATCAGGATATCGCCGCGCGCGGTGTGGATGTGCGCACCGGCACGATCGAAGAAATAGGCGGTGACACCGCCCTCGTCCTGCGTGAAGGCGCCGAGGCGACAGCCGGTGTGGATTGCGTCCGCGCCGAGCCGCTCCTCGACCGCGCGATGGATGACGCCCTGGAGGCGGCCGCGGTGGATCGAGAATTGCGGCACGTCATGACCGGCATCGATGCCGCGCGCTTCGCGCCAGACTTCCTGGCCGTGGCGATTGAGATAATAGAGCTGGTCGGTGCGGATCGCGACGTCGTCGAGCTTCTGCAACAGCCCGAGGCCGGCGAGCTCGCGCATCGCGTGCGGCAGCGTATTGATGCCAACGCCGAGCTCGCGGATGGTATCGGCCTGCTCGAATATCTCGCAGTCCAGACCACGCGAGCGCAGCATCAATGCCGTGGTGAGACCACCAATACCGCCACCGACGATAATCGCCTTCATCGCCCCTACTCCACTCGAAACACGCCAGGCAATGCGGTTAACGTCGCACGGGCGGTCACTCCGCCGCAAGCGGCTTTGTCGCCTCCGCCTTGAGCTCGGCCCGGGTCTTGGGCTTAGCCTTAATGCGCAGCTCCTCGAGATCCTGCCGGTCGCGCACGCTGTTGCGGAAAATCTGATCCTTTCCGGGAAGGTATTGCGGCGGGCAGAACGCATCGTTCGCCCCGTACCAGGCGGCCGCCCTCATGGTGAAGAAGGGGTCGACCAGATGCGGCCGGCCCAGCGCGACGAGATCCGCCCGGCCGGCAGCCAGAATGGTGTTGGCCTGGTCCGCGGTCGTGATGTTGCCGACGCACATGGTGGCGACGCGCGCCTCGTTGCGGACCTGATCGGAGAATGGCGTCTGGAACATGCGCCCGTAGACCGGCTGCGAATCGCGCACGGTCTGACCGGTCGAGACGTCGACGAGATCGACACCGGCCTCGGCGAAGGCGCGCGCAATTGCCACCGCATCGTCGCCAGTGACGCCGCCATCCGCCCAATCGGTCGCAGAGATGCGCACCGACATCGGCTTGTGCGACGGCCACACCGCGCGCAGCGCCTCGAACACCTCGAGCGGGAAGCGCAGGCGGTTTTCAAGTGAGCCGCCATATTCATCCGTCCTGGTGTTCGTCAAGGGGGAGATGAAGCTTGCCAGCAGATAGCCGTGGGCGCAGTGCAGCTCCAGCATGTCGAAGCCGCAGCGCTCACCGCGCTCGGCTGCCGCGACGAAAGCGTCCCTCACTGCGTTCATGCCGGCGCGATCGAGCTCGCGCGGCACCTGGCTGTCGGGGAAATAGGGCAGCGGCGATGCCGAGACCACGTCCCAGCCGCCCTGCTCCAGCGGCCGGTCCATGCCGTCCCACATCAATTTGGTCGCGCCCTTGCGGCCCGCGTGGCCGAGCTGCAGACAGATCTTTGCGGCCGAGTTGCCGTGGACGAAGTCCACGATGCGGCGCCACGCAGCTTCCTGCTCGTCGTTCCAAAGGCCGGCGCAGCCGGGTGTGATCCGGGCATCGCGGCTGACGCAGGCCATTTCCGTGAAAATCAGGCCGGCGCCACCGATCGCGCGCGAGCCGTAATGCACCAGGTGGAAATCGCCCGGGACGCCCTCCTTCGCCGAATACATGCACATTGGGGACATCACCGCGCGGTTGGCGATCTCCATCTCGCGCAGACGGAACGGCTGGAACAGCGGCACCAACGGCTTATCGGTGCTGACATCGAAGCCGTTGCTGCGCACTTGCCTGGCGAAGGACTTCTCGACTTCGGCGACGAAATCGGGCGCACGAAGCTTGAGATTGTCGTAGGTGATCGCCTTCGAGCGCGTCATCACGCCGAAGGCGAACTGCACGGGATCGAAGTCCCAGAAGCGATCGACGTGCTCGAACCAGACCAGCGAGACGTCGGCGGCATGCTGGGTTTTCTCGACCTCCTCGCGGCGGCCGTGCTCATAGACTTCCAGCGCCGCCTTGATGCTCGGCGCGTTCTGCATCGCCTCGGCGAGCGCGATCGCGTCTTCCATTGCGAGCTTGGTGCCGGAGCCGATCGAGAAATGCGCGCTCGCCTTGGCATCGCCAAGCAGCACCATGTTGTCCTTGACCCAGCGCTTGCTGCGGATCATCGGGAAATTGCGCCACATCGAGCGGTTCGTCAGCAGCTTGTGCCCATCGAGGAACCAGCCGAAGATGTCGGCCATCCGTGCGGCGGACTCTTGCTCGTTCAATCCGGTCAGCCCTGCCCGCTCAAACGTCTCCGGATCGGTCTCGAAGATCCAGGTCGAGTGACCGGCCTCGTACTGATAGGCATGGGCGATGAAGGGGCCCCACTCCGTCTCCTGGAAGATGAAGGTGAAAGCGTCAAGCGGCCTGGTCGACCCCATCCAGGCGAACTTGTTGGTGCGGAGATCGAGTTCGGGCTTGAAGTGATCGACATGCTTCTCGCGGAATCGGCTGTTGATGCCGTCGGCAAGCAGGATGAGATCTGCGTCGGCGAATCGGGACTCGTCGTCGATGTCCACCTCGAAATGCAGGCTGACGCCAAGCTCGCGCGCCCGCTCCTGCAGGATCAGAAGCAGCTTCTGCCGCGAGCACCCGCAAAAACCGTTGCCTCCGACCCGATGGACGGTGCCGCGAAAGTGCACGGCAATGTCGTCCCAATAGGCGAATTCCTGGGTGATACGGCGATAGCTCGGAAGGTCGTGCTTCTCGAAATTGTCCAGCGTGGCATCGGAAAACACCACGCCGAAGCCGAACGTGTCGTCGGCGCGGTTGCGCTCATACACGGTGACGTCGGCGCTCGGGCGCTGCTTCTTGAGCAGGATCGCTGCGTAGAGACCTGCAGGTCCGCCACCGATGATCGCGACTTTCATGGGAGCCTCGCCAATTCACCCGGCCATGAAAACTATTTTAAGCCTAAAATAATTTCACGCAAGTCCCTGTGGCTGGCTTGGCTCCGAATAATAGCAGCCGGCTCAGTCTCCCCTGAAGACCGGCTTGACCTTGTTGGCGAAGGCCTCGAAAGCGCGCTCGAAATCCGCCGTCGTCATGCACAGGGCCTGGGCAACGGCTTCCGCTTCGATCGCCTCCTCCACCGACATCGCCCATTCCATCGCCAGCATCCGCTTGGTCATGGTGTTGGCGAAGGTCGGACCCTCCGCGACCTGCTTGGCCAGGATTTGCGCCTGGGGGAGGACTTGCTCCGGTGTGACGATGCGGCTGAAGAAGCCCCAGCGCTCGCCTTCCTCCGCGGTCATGAAGCGGCCGGTGTAGAGCAGCTCGGAGGCGCGGGACTGGCCGATGATCCGCGGCAGGATGGCACAGGCGCCCATATCGCAGCCAGCAAGACCGACCTTGTTGAACAGGAACGCGACCTTGGCCCCGCTGGCTGCCAGCCGCATGTCCGAGGCCATCGCGATGATCGCGCCGGCCCCGGCACAGATGCCCTCGACCGCGGCCACGATCGGTTGCGGGCAGGCCCGCATTGCCTTGACGAGATCGCCGGTCATCCGCGTGAAGGCAGTGAGCCCCTTGGTATCCATCTTCACGAGTGGTCCGATGATCTCGAACACATCCCCGCCGGACGAGAAATTGCCGCCCGCGCCGATAACGACGATGGATTTGACCGCGTCATCGAACGCGCAAGCGCGGAAGAAGTCCGTCAGTTCCCGGTAGCTCTCGAAGGTCAGCGGATTCTTCCGCTCGGGCCGATTGAGCGTCACGGTGGCAACACCGTCGACCACGGCCAGCAGGAAATGCTGCGGCGAGTAGTCCGCAAGTGGCACGGTCACGGGATTGGCTGGTCTGCTCATGTGGTCTCCTTGCTTTCCTCGTTCCGCGCTTTCGTGCGCTAGATCTCACCGCCGGCCACGGCAATTGCCTGACCGGTAATCGCTCCGGCCCCCTCGCTGCACAACCAAAGCACGGCATTCGCCACTTCCTGCGGCGCGATCAAGCGCCCCTGCGGATTGTGCTTGGCGAGTTCGGCGATCGCCTGCTCGCGGCTTCGCCCCGTCTTCTTCATGATGTTCTCGATGCTGCCGGCGACGAGATCAGTATCGGTGAAACCGGGACAGACCGCGTTCACCGTCACGTTGCTGCCGGCCATTTCCAGGGCTAGCGAACGCACCAGACCGACCACAGCGTGCTTCGCGGCCGTATACGCGCTGACATAGGCATAACCTTTCAGCCCAGCCGTCGATGCAATCGCGATGATCCGGCCATACGGGCGATCCTTCATCCCCGGCAGCACTGCCTGGACGGCATGGACAACGCCCATGAAATTGACATCCATCATGCGCGCGAACAGCGCGCTGTCCGATTTCGCGAACGGCGCGGATTCGGCGCTACCCGCGTTGGCGATCAGGATGTCGATCGGCTTTCGCGCATGCGCTTCGGCTATGGCAGCTTTCAATGATGCTTCGTTCGAAACGTCAGCAACGGCCGCGAAATGCGCAGCACCCACGTTGATCGCTTCTTCGAGCGTAGCGGCATTCCGGCCCAGCACCGTCACGGTGGCGCCGGCCCCGACGAGTGAGGCTGCGATCGCACGGCCGATGCCGCGGCCGCCGCCGGTCACCAGCGCGTGCGGCGAGTGTGGCAATCCGGACATGCACTGGCTCCCTGAAATCTGCTGATCGTTTCCTCGGATATATTTTAACCTTCAAATTTTTGCAATGAAATCGCCGATCAGCATCGCCTGAACGCCTGCATACGAAAGAGCGGCCCGAAAATTGCTTTAAGTATAAAATTATCGCTTCCCATCGCCCACAAGCCTGTTAGCATCGCCGGGCCAAGCAAAAGGATGTCGCGTGTCGCAGCCGGCGCCAATCATAACAAGGGATGGACGCTTCGCCTATGAAGCCGCGGGCGATCCGGGCGCGATCCCTCTGATTTTCCTGCATGGCATCGGTGGCGCGGCACGGGCCTGGCGGCAGCAGCTTGCCACATTCGGCAACCGCTTCCGCGCGATCGCGTGGGACATGCCGGGCTATGGCGGGTCGGCGCCGCTCGCCAGCGTCAGCATCGCTGCCCTGGCCGATGCGCTCCAGCAATTCATCGAACAGATCGGCGCAAACAGGCCCATTCTGGTTGGCCACTCGATCGGCGGCATGATCGTTCAGAAATGGCTGGTGCAATCGCCGAAACTGGCCCGCGCGGTCGTCTTGGCACAGACCAGCCCGGCCTTCGGCAAGGCCGATGGCGACTGGCAGAAATCGTTCATTGCGGCGCGGCTCGGACCGCTCGATCGCGGCGAGACGATGAAATCGCTGGCGCCTTCACTGGTGAAAGAGCTGATCGGCGACGACCCCGATCCCCGGGGCATGGAACTTGCGCGTGAGTGCATGGCAAGCGTGCCCGAGGCCAGCTATCGCGCCATGATGCTGGCCCTGATTGGCTTTGATCAGCGCAGCACCCTCAAGGACATTTCCGTGCCGACACTGCTGCTGTCCGGCTCCAGGGACAACAATGCGCCCGCACCGATGATGGCGAAGACGGCGACCTACATTGCTTCTGCCGAATACATCGAGCTCGCCGGCGTCGGCCATCTTGCCAACCTTGAACAGCCTGACGCCTTTAACGAGGCCCTTAGCCGGTTCCTGAACTCCGTCGCGACCAAAGCGTAAGGTGATGCGCAATGACCATGCAAGTCAGCAAGACGATCGGCACGACTGACAAGGTCGCGCTGGATGCGCCGATCTTCGATCCCGTCGCCTTTCGCCTGAGCGACGAGCAGGCCGGCATCATCACGCGCGCACGGGAGATCGGCCAGAGCGTGTTCGCCGGCCGCGCCGCGACCTATGATCGCGATGCGATCTTTCCGACCGAAAACTATCGCGACCTGCACCGCGTCGGACTGCTCGGCATTGCCGTCCCCAAGAAGCACGGCGGGCTCGGTGCAAACTACCAGACCTATGCCCTGGCAGCCGCCGAGATCGGCCGCTTTTGCGGCGCGACGGCCCTCACCTGGAACATGCACGTCTGCTCGACCCTGTGGTCGGGCCCGCTCGCTGACGATCTCGACATGGACGCAGAGACCCGCGCCGAACACGAACGCCGTCGCGCAGTTCACTACAAGCGCATCGTCGAGGATGGCGCGATCTATTCGCAACCGTTCTCCGAAGGCGGCGCAGCAGCCGCAGGCGGCGTCGCCTTCGGCACGGAAGCAAGGCCCGTCGAAGGCGGCTGGATCGTCAACGGCAAGAAGATCTTTGCATCGCTCTCCGGCCACGCCGATTATTACGGCGTGCTCTGCACCGAAATCGAGGAAGGCGAGAAGGCTTCGCGCCGCAATACCCTCTACCTCGCAATCTCGGCAAACTCGGAAGGCGTCTCCGTCGTCGGCGACTGGGATCCGCTCGGCATGCGCGGCACGGTCTCGCGAACGCTGCTGTTCAAGGATGTCTTCGTTCCGGAAGATTCCGCGCTGATGCCGCGCGGCGTCTATTTCCAGGCGGCGATGCGCTGGCCACACATGTTCCTGACGCTGTCGCCGACCTATATGGGCCTTGCGCAAGCCGCTTACGATTTCACGGTGCGCTATCTGCGTGGCGAGGTGCCGGGCATGCCGCCGGTCAAGCGGCGGATGTACCCAACCAAGCAGATCGCGGTCGCGCAGATGCAGATCAAGCTCGAGCGGATCAAGGCGATCTGGTTCCAGGCGGTCACTGAAGCGCGCGCCAATCCGAGCAAGGAGCAGGTGCTCCGCGCCTATGCCGCGCAATATTCGGTGATGGAGGGCGCCAATGAGCTCGCGGCGCTCGCGATCCGCACTTGCGGCGGACAGGCGATGCTCCGCTCGCTGCCGCTCGAGCGCATCTATCGCGACAGCCGTTGCGGCTCGCTGATGCTGCCCTGGACCGCCGAACTTTGCCTCGACCGCATCGGCCGCGAGGCGCTGTACGAGAGCGGTGAGACGGACGACTGACGGTGGACCTCTGCAGTCTGATCGATCGCAACGCGGCGTTTTCGCCGGACAAGACAGCCATCGCCTTCGAGGGGCAGCGGCTGAGTTACGCGGCATTCGCCGCGCGCATCGAACAGACGGCTACGGCGCTGAAGCAGGAGCTCGGAGTCGGGCGCGGCGACCGCGTCGCGATCCTGAGCCTGAACCGGCCTGACTATCTGGTTCTGCTCTACGCGTGCGCGCGGCTCGGTGCGATGCTGGTGCCGCTGAACTGGCGGCTGGCGGCCGCCGAGCAGCTCTTCATCCTCACCGATGCAGGCGCCAAGGTGCTGGTGCTGGAGCAGGCGTTTGCGGGTATTCTTCCCGAACTCGCGTCGGGGACTGCCGTCGTCGGCCTCGATTTCGCGCCACCGCGCGGCACGACGTTTGGGAGCTTGCTGACTCGTAGCGAGGGCAATGGCCGCAATCCGCACACCGATCTCTCCTGCCCGCTCCTGATCGTCTACACATCAGGAACGACCGGGCGACCAAAGGGCGCAGTGCTGCGCCAGGAGGCGCTGTTCTGGAACGGCGTCATGAGCCAGCACATGCACAACATGACGTCCGACGATCATGTGCTGACCGTGTTGCCGTTCTTCCATGTCGGCGGCCTCAACATCCAGACCACCGCAGCGCTCCAGCTGGGCGCGACCGTCACGATCCATGCCCGCTTCGCACCAGATACGGCGCTCACTGCGATCGAACGCGAGCGGCCGACGCTGACCGTGATGGTGCCGGCGATCATCCAAGCCGTGAGCGAGCATCCCTCATGGGCGGCGACCGATCTCTCATCACTCAAGGCGGTCGCGACCGGCTCGACCATCGTACCGCCGCACCTGATCGACCGTTTCGTCGCGCGTGGTGTGCCGGTGCTCCAGGTCTACGGTTCGACGGAGACCTGCCCCATCGCCATCTACACACGCCACGGCGGCGATCTCTCGCGGGCGGGATCGACCGGACTTGCGGGCCTGTGCTGCGAGGCGAAGGTGATCGACCAAGCGGGCCACGAAGTGCGCGCAGGTACCCCGGGCGAAATTGCGGTGCGCGGGCCCAACGTGTTCTTCGAATATTGGGGCAATGCGGACGCTACGCGCGACGCTCTGAACGACGGCTGGTATCGCACCGGCGATATCGGCTTGTGCGACGCGGACGGCTATTTCTGGGTGCGCGACCGCAAGAAGAACATGATCATATCCGGCGGGGAGAACGTCTATCCGGCCGAGGTCGAACGCGTCCTGCTCGAGCACCCCGATGTCAGCGAATGCGCCGTGATCGGCCGGCCCGATCCGCGCTGGGACGAGGTGCCCGTCGCCTTTGTGATCCCGCGATCCGGCTGCCGGCTCGACGCGGAGGAATTGCGAGCGCACCTTCACGCGCAGCTCGCGCGCTACAAGGTTCCGCGCGATATCGTCTTCGTTACCGATTTGCCGCGCACGGCGCTGGGCAAGGTCCAGCATTTCCTCCTGAGGCAGCTTGATACGCAGTCGCGCGCACAAGGAGAAGCATCTTGAAGATTGCAGTCCTAGGTGGGGGAAACGGCTCTTTCGCGGCCGCAGGCGATTTTGCGCTGTCCGGGCATGAGGTCCGGCTCTGGCGTCGCGATGCCGATCAGGTCGCAGCACATCGCGCCGCCGGCTCGCGCATTCTGGTGAAGGATCATAACGGCCGCCACGACGTCAAGCTTGCGCTGGTGACGACCGATATCGGCGAAGCCGTCAGCGGGGTCGAGCTGATCCTCTGCCCTGCCCCCGCCTTCGCGCAACCGGACATCGCCCGCCTGCTCGCCCCGCATTTGCGGGATGGCCAAGTCGTGTTTCTGCCGCCGGCGACCTTCGGCTCGATGATCTTCGCGCAGGCCGCGCGGTATGCTGGAAACCATGCCAAGGCGAGCTTTGCCGAGACCGGCACACTGCCCTGGCTGACGCGGAAACACGGACCGTTCGAGGTTGCGATCACCATCCGTGCGAAGCGGCTGCCGGTTGGCGTGTTTCCGCTCGACCAGGCACCGCACGCACTCGAAGTGATTGGACGCGCCTTCCCCGATGCGATCGAGCCATGCGGAGATGCTCTCTCCGGCGCACTGATGAACGCGGGTCCGATCATCCACCCGCCGCTGATCGTGATGAACGCAGGTCCGATCGAGCATTTCGAAAAGTGGGACATCCACAAGGAGGGCACGCAGGCCGCGATCCGACGGGTGACCGACGCGCTCGACGGCGAGCGGATCGCCGTACGCGAGGCGCTCGGATATGGCGCGCCGCATTTTCCGCTGGCGCATCACTATGCGAAGGAGGGGGAGATCTGGATGTATGGCCGCGGCTCGCACGACCGTCTGACCGACTCCGGCGACTGGCGCGAGCGCCTCGTGCTGACCGAGCATCGCTATATGCGCGAGGATCTACGGCTTGGATTATCGCTGCTGGTCTCTGTCGCCGCCCTGGCGGGTGTGCCCACGCCACTGGCCAAGGCTTTCCTCGCTATCGGTGGCGCCATCTGCGGGGAGGACTTTGCACAGAGCGGGCGCACGCTCGAGACGCTGGGGCTTGGAAAGCTCGGCAAGGCCGAACTACAGACACTTCTGCGCACGGGATTCTAACCGATGACCAGCCGCGTCAACATTACCTGTCTCGGGGCCGGCCGCATGGGACGCGGCATCGCCGTCGCGTTCGCCTACGCGGGGCACACGGTCACGATGATCGACGTCAAGGCCCGTTCCGCGGAGGATTTTGCCAAGCTGGAGGCCGACGCACTCGGCGAGGTCAGGAAGACCTTTGCCAGCCTCTCAAAGCTGGGGCTGTTGACCGAGACGGATGTCGATCCGCTCATCGCGCGGGTGTCGGTGATGCCGGCGAGCCAGAGCGGCGCAGCACTGGCCCAAGCCGGCATAGTCTTCGAGGGTGTTCCTGAAGTCGTCGAGCTCAAACGCGAGGTGCTGGGGGCGGCTTCAAAAGAGGTTGGCCCGGATACGATCATCGCGTCGACGACGTCGACCATCCTGGTTGACGATCTCTCCGGTGCGATCGTGCATCCCCGCCGCTTCCTCAACGTGCACTGGCTCAATCCGGCCTATCTGATCCCGCTGGTCGAGGTTTCACCCGGCAAGGCCACAGACCCTTCCATCATCGACGAAGTCAAGGCTCTGCTTGAAGACATTGGGAAGGTACCGGTGGTTTGCGCGGCGACGCCCGGCTTCATCGTTCCGCGTATCCAGGCGCTGGCGATGAATGAAGCTGCGCGCATGGTCGAGGAAGGTGTCGCCAGCGCCGAGGAGATCGACAAGGCGATCCGCTACGGTTTTGGTTTCCGCTATGCCGTACTCGGACTGCTCGAATTCATCGACTGGGGCGGCGGCGACATTCTGTATTATGCCAGCCGCTATCTCGAAGGCGCGCTCGGCAGCGAGCGCTATCGCGCGCCGGAGGTGATCTCACGCAACATGCATGAGGGGCGGATCGGCCTGCGCACGGGCGCGGGTTTCCTCGATTATTCAGGCATGGACGTCGACGCTTACCGCGCCAAACGGCTCCAGGCCATGGTCGACCTGCTCCGGCACTTCGACCTGGCTCGCCCGCCCGTGCTCGATCGCAACTAGCCGAAGACGTCCTGAAGAAGGCCTTCACGAACGACTGCGACACCATCGAGCTCGATCGTAGTTCCCATCATCGGTAAATCAAAGTGGCCTGCCGTATAGCGGCCGGCAAATTCATTCGCCCCGGTCGAGAACAGGAAATTGCCGGAGACGGCGCGGATCTCGGTGCCGTTGGTGTCGCGCTGATCGTACATCGATAGCGCTTCGTAGCGCGCGCCGGGGTTCATGCCGAAGCCGACATGCGAGACCGCATAGGCTTCGCGATCGCCCCAGGCGGCGAGATAGGCGCGCATCATCGCAGCATCCGTGCCCTCGCCTTCCAGATCGACGACATAGTCGTCTTTCAAAGTCATCTTCACAGGCGAAGTCAGGTAGCGCTTGAAGGTGAGGTTGATGTCGCCGGGCGCCATCACCAGCGTGCCATTGATCGTCCCGCTCTTGGGGAAGCTGACGACGATGCCGCCGGGCCAATGCGCGAGCGTGCCTGGCTTGTCGGTCCAGCCCCAGACGCCGACTGTGGAGGCACCGACCATATCTACGTCGAGCGCTGTGCCGGCCTTCGAAGTCACCCTCATTCGCCTGGTTCCGCGTAGCATCTTGGCAGCCGCGCGCACACGCTTCTCGAGCGCAGGATCCGGCACCATGCGCTCAAGCGCCTCGGGATGTTCGTTCGAGATCACGAGGATTCGCGCGCCGGCCTTCAAGATCTCAGGCGTCTCCACGGCATGCATCAAGCCTTCGATGGTACAATCGACCACGAAGCCGGCCTGCTGAAGCGCCGTGATGACCGGGCCAAGCTTCTGGATCGCCTCGCTCGCTCCCGTCGAACGAACTGGAACGATATTCCGGTTGCGCGGCGTCGGCATCACCACATGAAATGGCCGCGCCCCCATGCGCAGCAGCGCAAGCTCCGTCAGATGCACGTTTAGCGCACGCGACTGGGTTTCCGAGAGGATCGCCGCGGTATCGCCGGGCTTGACGGCGCATCGTTCAAAAATCTCGCAAAACGCGTCGATCCATTTTGCTTCGATGCGGTCAGCCAGCATGATTCACTCCCGGTCTTTGGTTTCTTCTCGTCAGTTTACGCTTCGGGGAAGCCGCGCAGCAGATACGAGCGCACCGCCCCGAGCAGGCCATTCAGGATCAGGCCCAGCAGCGAGATCGTGATCAGCGGCACGAACATGTCGACGGCCTGGAAGGTCCGGGCCGCTGTCACCAGCGCATGGCCCAACCCGTCGGTCGACGTGATCATCTCAGCCAGAAACACCACGATGCAGGAAATGACAAGGCCGATCCGGCAGCCAGTCAGGATCGACGGCATCGCCGCCGGCAACACCACCTTGAACAGGACTTCGTAGCGCGGCGTTCCTGCCGCCATCGCCGACCAGATCAGCTTCTGCTCGACGGTCGACGCGCCATAATAGGTGGAGAGCAGGATAGGAAAAAGTGCGTCCGCAGCCACCAGCGTGATCTTCGAGCCGTGACCGAAGCCGAGCAGCAGCAGAAGTGCCGGATAGAGCGCAACCTTGGGCAACGGCGCCAATACGCGCACGATCGGCCGAACCACGGAATTGATCGCGGGACTGGCTGCCGCGGCGATGCCGATGCCGACGCCGAGCACGACCGCGATCGCAAAGCCGGCGAACAGCCGGATCAGGGTCGCCGCGATCTCCTGCTGAAATGTCCAGGTCACGAGCTGCTGGAGCAACCGGCTGAAGACGAAGCCTGGCGGCGGCAGCAAGACCGCAGGCGCAAAACCGAACGATACAAGGCCTTGCCACAGCGCGATCACCAGCACGATCGGCGCGAGCCCGAAAATGACGTTTGTGGGGAGAAGGCGCGACATCATGAGAAGCTCAGCGGCATGTCGAACTGAGGCTCGGACCAGCGCACCAGCCGCGCGCGGATCCGCTCGAAGATCGCATCGAGGCAGATGCCCATCGCTCCGACGATGATGATCATCGCAAAGACGGTGTCGTACTGTCCCATATCGAGCGCGTTGAACAGGATGTTGCCGGCGCCGGACTGGCGCGCGATCATCTCGCTGGTGATCATGGTGATCAGCGCCAGCACGAGCCCCGTACGGCACCCGGTCAGGATCTCCGGCAATGCCGCCGGCAGCACGATCCGCACCAGCCGTTGCACGGCCGAGAGCCCCATCGCCGCACCTGACCACAGCATCTTCTCTTCGACTGCCTTGGCCCCCTCGAAGCTGTGGTAGATCACAGGCAGGCTGACGCCAAGGAAGATCACCAGGGTCTTCGTGACGTCACCGACGCCGAGCCACAGCATGATGATCGGCATCAAGGCCGCTTTCGGCACCGGGTAGATCACCATCAGAAGCGGATTGAAGAAGGCCGCGACAGCCCGGCTGCGGCCCATCAACAGGCCGAGCGGAATCGAAACCAGCACGGCTATGCCGAACCCGATCGCCATGCGGCGGAGCGAGGCCAGAATGTTGATCAGCGACTCCTTGTCACCAAGGATGTCCGGGATCGCGCGGATCGCCTCGATCGCTGTCGGAAAGCTGTCGCTCTTCAGCGCGAGAGAGGCGACCTGCCAAACCGCCAGCAATACGATGCATGCGAGCACCGGGGCAGCGCGTCTGACCAAGGCGGCCGGCGTTATCATGAGGGCGCCCCGGCCTCGTCGCTCTCGTCGAACATGCGTTCGATGTCGACGACGTATTTCTGATAGCGCGGATCGAGCAAGAGCTCGTTACGCCGGCGCGGCCGCGGCAGATCGATGTCGATCACCTGCCTGATGCGGCCGGGCGATTTCGACATCATCACGACCTTGTCCGACAGGAAGACGGCTTCGTCGACCGAGTGCGTGACGAACAGCACCGTCTTGCGATCACGCTCCCAGATGTTCAGGAGATCGTTCTGCAGCCGCGTCCGGGTGTGCGCGTCCAGCGCGCCGAACGGCTCGTCCATCAGCAGGACCTCGGGATGATAAGCGAGCGTCCGAGCCAGCGCGACGCGCTGTTTCATGCCGCCTGACAGCTCCTTGGGGTAAAAATTCTCATAGCCCTTGAGGCCGACCATTTCGATCAAGGCTCGGCTCTGGGCTTCCGCCTCCCTGGCGTGCACACCTTGCTGGCGCGGGCCATACATCACGTTGCCGAGGACAGTCTTCCAGGGAAACAGTGCGAACTCCTGGAACACCGGCCCACGATCCGGCCCGGGCCCCGTAATCGCCTGTCCCTTGATCTTCGCAGCGCCGCTGGTTGGACTAACGAAGCCACCGACGATGTAAAGCAAGGTCGACTTGCCGCAACCGGACGGACCGAGGATGGAGACGAAGGCTCCTTCGTCGATCGTCAACGAGATATCCGATAGCGCCAGATGATCCCTACGCGCCGAGGTCTGAAAGACCTGCGAGACGCGGTCGATCTCGATGATCGCAGAAGCCGGCTTTTTTGATGTCGCCGGCCCCACCCATTCGCTCGATCTCGAAGCCACCCTCGTCATCCCGTCTCCCGCTTCACTCGTGCGCGAACGTTACGCGACGGATCTGCTGAATATCCTCCATCAGCGGCACGAGCTTAGCAAGAAACCTGCCAGATAGGCGGACGTTTTCGCAAGGCTGCGGCGCGTCATTCGAACCAGGGCCATTCTGCCGGGCCTTCATGCGTGACGGCTCCGCCCGGCGCCTGCCCGACCAGCCGCGCATATTTTGCAAGCGCCCCCGCACGGTGACGCGGCGGACGTTGCTTCCAATCCCGTCGACGTGAAGCGAGTTCCTGCTCGTCGACCAGCATGTCCATGCGCCGGTTTGCGGCATCGATCCGAATCCTGTCGCCGTCGCGAACGAGCGCCAGCGGACCACCGACAAATGCCTCAGGTGACACATAACCGATGCACATGCCGCGGGTCGCGCCGGAGAACCGGCCATCGGTAATCAGGGCCACTTTCTCGCCCATGCCCTGCCCGTAGATCAGCGCGGTGACGCCGAGCATCTCGCGCATGCCGGGGCCGCCGACCGGCCCTTCATTGCGGATCACGAGAACCTCGCCCGCCTTGTAGCTGCGGTCGCGAACCGCTTTGACACAGGCTTCCTCGTCTTCGAAGACGCGCGCGACGCCCTCGAAGAACTGGCTCTTCAAGCCGGCAACCTTGATGACCGCACCGTCGGGACAGAGATTGCCCTTCAGCACCGCCACGCCACCATCGGGCATGATCGGCGTGCGGGCCGCGTGAACGATCTCGCCGTCGGGCGCATTGGCCGCACCATATTCTTCAACGAGTGTGCGGCCTGTGATGGTGATACAGCTACCGTCGATATGCCCGCTCTGGATCAGTTCGCGGATCACCACGGCAGCGCCGCCGATGTCGTAGACGTCCTTTGCCGTGTACTTGCCGCCCGGCCGCAGATTCCCGATCAGCGGCGTTCGGGCAAAAACCTCGCCGACATCCTCGATCGTGAATGCAATGCCGGCCTCGTTCGCAATCGCCGGCAGATGCAGCGCGGCATTGGTCGAGCCGCCGGTCGCGGCGACGATCGCCGCGCCATTCGCAAGGGATTTCCGCGTCACGATGTCGCGCGGGAGCGGCCCGCCGCGTTCCAGCATCTCCATGATCAGCCGGCCGGCGCGCCGCGAGATCTGCGCACGCTCGGCATAGACACCCGGCACCATCGACACATTGGGAATGGTCAGGCCCATCGCCTCGGACACCATACCCATCGTGTTTGCAGTGAATTGGCCGGCGCACGCGCCGATGGTCGGCAAGCAGGCACGCTCGATCCGCTCGAGCGTCGTGCCGTCGATGTCACCGGTCATGAAGCTGCCGACGGCTTCATAGGAGTCGAGCACCGTCAGCGTCCGGCCATCCACGCGGCCCGGCAGCGAACCGCCGCCGTAGATGAAAATGGACGGCACGTTGCAACGAACCATGCCCATCATCACGCCGGGAAGCGTCTTGTCGCATCCGCCGTATCCGATCAGTGCGTCATAGGCGAGGCCGTGGACGACGGCCTCGATCGAGTCGGCGATCAGCTCGCGCGAAAACAGGGAGAACTTCATCCCTTCGTGATTCATGCTGATACCGTCAGACACCGAGACGGTCGAGAATTCGCGCGGCGTGCCGCCGGCCTCCTCAATTCCTGTCTTGGCCGCGGCCACCTGGAAATCATGAGTCATGTTGCAGGGCGTCTGCTCGCCCTTCATGCTGACGACGCCCACCATAGGCTTGGCAATCGCAGCATCGTCGAGCCCCATTGCGCGCATGAAGGCGCGGTGCGGGGCCCGATCGAGGCCGTCTGTCGTGACTCGTGATCGCAACTTTTTCATACGAACATCTTCTTCATGCAACGTCCCGGATCAGCCGGGACGCTGCGACTTCCTTGTTCGGGATAATTCCGCGGCTCACCTATTCCAGCGGCGCGACGATCGTCGGATGCTTGAACTGCGCCGCGTCCAGCTTCGGTAGCATTCCCGTCTCGGCATAGATGTCCAGCATCTTCTGGATCGCCGGGAAGTTCGGCGCGGCACCAGGATCGCGGCCGAAATCATTATCCTTGAGCAGATAGGTCTCCAGCACCGGAACGGGCGCCTTCAGGACCTCATTGACGACCTTCAGCGTCTCTTCGCGGTTCGCCAGCGCCTTCTTCATGCCCGCGGTGATGTCGCGGACATAGGCCTTGACCACCTCCGGGTTCTTGTCGACGAAATCGGCACGGCAGGCCTCCAGGATGTGCACGATGTTCGGCATGGCCTGCGACAGCGAGAACAGTTTTCTTGTTCCGCCCTTGGCCTCTGCACGCGCGGCAAAGGGCTGGTTCATGTTGACCGCATCGACGCGGCCCTGGCGCAGGGCATCCTCGGAGACGGCAAAGCCGACCTCGACCAGCTTGATATCCTTGGCCGGATCGACGCCATTCTGCTTCAGCAGCAGATTGAACGGCCCTTGCGTTCCGCCGCCGATGACGGAAATGCCGACCGTCTTGCCCTTGAGGTCCGCGATGGTCTTGATCGGCGAGTCATCCATCACCGCCCAATAGACCGAGAAGCCGCCAGGCTTTTCGAAGACGTGCTGCGCCACGATATAGGCCTTGAGGTTGCCGCCGACCACGCCGTTGGCCAGCGACAGTGGCGCCTGTGTCGCGCAGTCCAGCGCGCCGGCAGCCAATGCCTGCGTCATCGGCGCAGTGCCCTGAAATTGGGTCCATTCGATGTTGTAGGTCTTGCCGAGGTTGGGAAACTCAGCCGGGCGGCGCATCATCCAGTACTTGGATTCCTCGGCCGGGATCGTCCAGCCGACGCGGATCGTCTGCTGTGCCCATGACGAGCTTGCTCCAGCGCTCACGGCTGCTGCCGCTCCCAAAGTCAGGATCCACTTCGAAACGGTTCGCATCGTGCCCACTCCGCTGCTCCGGCGCCGACCGGCGCCACCCAACCCGACTGCCGCAAATGTTTCATGGTTCAAACAATCAGGCAAGCCATGCGGGTTGGACGGTTTCGCTGCCCGGCCTGCAATGTATGGTAAGGCGGAGTTTGCGCTGCGACAGAAAGAGGCAACCTATGGCTGATGCGAGCAAGACAAACCCGCAAGGCGTCGAGAGGCTCGGCTATCTCGGCCTTGGGCTGATGGGGACACCGATGACCCGGCGCCTGCTCAAGGCCGGCTATCAGGTCAGCGTCTGGAATCGCTCGGAGGGCAAGGTCGCTCCACTCGTCGAGGCCGGTGCAAGGCGTGCAGCCACGCCTCGTGACGTCATGGCGATCTCGGACATCGTCTTCATGTGTGTCACGGATGCCGCCGCCGTCGAAGAGGTGATTTTCGGGGCCGACGGACTCTCTGCGGCGGCCGGCGCAGGAAAGCTCGTCGTCGATTTCTCGTCGATCCATCCTGACGCCGCGCGCGACCTTGCGACGCGGTTGAAGGCGGCAAACGGTGCGGGATGGATCGACGCGCCGGTGTCCGGCGGCACCAAGGGCGCCGAGGAAGGCACGCTTGCGATCATGGCCGGCGGCGAAGCAGCTGACATTGAACGGGTGCGGCCCTATGTGCTGGCCATGGCCCGCAGGTTCACCCACATGGGCCCTACCGGCGCCGGACAGACCACAAAGCTGTGCAATCAGGTGATCGTCGGATGCGCGATGGCTGTGCTTGCGGAAGCAACACGCCTTGCGGTGAATGCCGGCATTGACGCCAACCGGTTGCCCGAAGCGCTCGCGGGCGGCTTTGCGGATTCCATTCCGCTTCAGCTGTTCGTGCCGCGGATGGTCCAGGGTATTCACTCCCCGCCTCTTGGGCACATTGCCACGATGCTCAAGGATCTCGATACGGTCGCCGACGTCGCGCAGGCGACGTCGACACCGGTGCCGATGGCGTCGCTGGCGGGGCAGCTCTTCAGGCTGGCCAAGGCCGCGCGCGGCGCAGAAGCGGATGCGCTGGAAATCTACAAGCTTTCAGCAGCAGAGCGCTAGGCCGTCGCGCGGCTCGCAGCGCATCACGGCTACTTCTTGCGTTCGTCGTCAGTCAGGAACCGGCCATACGTCCCACGTGCAAACAGCAGCGGCTCGCTGGCGTTGTAGGCATAGGCCTCGACCGCGCCGAGAAAGATTACGTGATCGCCGCCATAATAGCGATTGACCGATCGGCATTGAAAATTGGCGACGCTCTCGGCGAGCACCGGCGCATTGCCGAGGCCCGCCGTCCAGTCGACGCCCGCGAACTTGTCCTCGGTCGATTTCGCGAACTTGTTCGCAAGCGCCTGCTGTGAGGTGCCGAGCACGTGAACGGTGAAATGGCTGGCGTTCTGAAACACGGTTAGGCTCGACGAGTAGACCCCGAGGCTCCAGAGCACCAGAGGGGGATTTAAAGAGACCGACGCGAACGAATTGCAGGTAATGCCATAAGGCTTTCCGTCGGCGGCCGTGGCGGTGATGATCGTCACGCCCGTTCCGTATGTGCCGAGCGCGCTGCGAAAATCGCGAGGATCGATCGGCGAGCTGTCGCTCGCAAGTTCATTGGCTGGATCGGGGACGGCCGGCTGCTTCGGCAGGTTAGTCATTGGCCGGCCTCACAACGTGAGGTTTTCGGACGGTAGCCCGAGAGCCACGCGTCCATAGTTGGTTCCGGCCGCATCGAAGTTGAACGCAAGATGCGAGTTGATGGCGTGGGCGTCGCGGAACTGCCGCTGCAATACGCCTGTCGTGAACAAGCCGCGCGCTCCGCTCGCCGCAAACAGCATCGAGACCGCTTCGGTGCACAGATTCACCGAAAAGGCTCCGTCGCGCCGATACCTGGTCTTCGTCGCCATATCGGGAACATGACCGCGCCTCGCATTCCCCATGGCTTCGATACAGGCCGAACGCATGATCAGGCGGGCAGCATCAATCTTGGCCGAAGCCTCCGCGATCTTGATCTGCGTGCTTTGGAAGTCGCTGAGCTTGGCGCGGTTGTAGGTCGAGATGCGATGACGCACGACCTCCGCATAGTCGTCGAGACACGCTTGCGCATTCCCGAGTGCAACACCGGACAGGACGTAGGGAAACAGCGAAAATACCGGCAGCGTATACGACGGATTGGGATTGACGCTGCTTCCGGGCGTCGGACCGCCGGCAAGATCGCCGACGGCGACCGTCATGTAATCGGGCACAAAGGCATCTTTGACCTCGACGTCGCACGAACCGGTACCGCGCAATCCCGCGACATTCCAGGTGTCCAGCACTTTGTAATCGTCTTTCGGCAGCAGAAAGATTCGATATTCGATGCCATCCGCCTCGTCGTCAGAGTAGACGACGCTCGCAAGCATGTTCCATTCGCAGGAAGCAGCGCCCGAGGAGAACGGCCAGCTGCCGTGCAGCCGATATCCACCTTCGACCCGCGTGGCGCGACCGGCCGGAAAAATGAACGAGGACGCAATCAGCGCATCCGGATCGCGCCCCCAGACTAGATCTTGAGCCTTCTGCTCGAACATGCCGAGCATCCAATGATGGCTCGCCAGATTGGCAAGATTCCACGCAACTGATGCGTCCGCCCGTCCGAGCAGCTCCGCGCAGTCAACTAGGGCGACGTAGTCAAGCTCGGCGCCGCCAACGCGCTTCGGCTGAAGCATACGGAACAGGCCGGCGTCGTGGAGGTCCTTCTCGGTTTCAGGCGGAAGATGCCGCAGCTCCTCCGTCTGCGCAGCCCGTTCGCGAAGCTGCGGCAGAAGCGTCCGGGCCTTCGCGATCATGGTCGTATAGGCGCTGCCTTCCGGTCCTGTCGGCTGGCCCATGCTCGGCTCCTGATCGGGCGCCATTCGTGTCCCTCGCTGTCGCTTAGTTATGCGGCGAGAGCATCGCCAAAGCAAGCGGATGCGGCCCTCGGAGGCGTAACGCCTGATTGCTCGGGACCGACCGAGCAGGTTCAAAGCGGTGCCGACTGCTTGCCCGATCCAAAAGCGCCCTTTTGTGTGAACTCCGAGATTCGACGTTCGTCGTATCCCAACGTATCACGCAGGACGTCTTCGGTATGCTCGCCCAGCAAGGGTGCCGCCACAGGGTCAATCGCTCCGGTCAGGCTCATATTGATCGGTGGTTCGATGTTGGGGACCCATGCCGCGGTAGGGTGTGGAATCCGGCTCAAGCGATGGCGCTCCCGAGCCTCCGGCGCGTTGAATCCCTCCTCGACCGTGCGGAGATAGCCGACCGGAATATTGGCCAGCTTCATTTTCGCCATCCAGTTCTCGAGTGTATCGCTCGCAAACACCTCCGCGATGGCGGCACGCAGAAGCTCCTTGTTCTCGGAGCGCGCCTTGCGCGTGGCGAACTGCGGATCGGTGATCAGATCGGGCCGGTTCAGCACCTCGACCACCAGGCGGCGATAGAGCCGGTCGTTGGCGCAGGCCATGTAGAGCGGCCCATCGGAAGCCTCGTAGACGCCGACGGTGGGAGACCCGCTCGGCGAATTGCCGAACCGGCCGGGGTTCTCGCCGTTGATGAGATAGGCCATGCCGTAGAAGCCGGTCATCCCCATCGCAACGTCAAACAGCGCGACCTCGACATGCTGCCCGCGGCCGAGCCGGTCCCGTGCCAAGAGCGCCATCAGAATTGCGTTGCAGGCAGACATCCCCGTTGCCATATCCACGATGGGTGGGCCGGTTCGCACCGCCGGGCCATCGGCAAACCCGTTGAGCGACATGAACCCGCTTTCTGCTTGAGTGATGGGATCGAAACCGGGGCGTGAGGCAAACGGTCCGGTGCGCCCATAAGCGGAGATCGAGCAATAGACCAGCCGAGGGTTCAGTGGCGCGACGGACTCATAGTCGAGGCCGAATTTCTTCATAACGCCGCTGGAAAAGTTCTCCACGACCACATCCGCCTTGCGGATCAGATCCAGCGCGATCTCCCGAGCCTCCGGCACCGCGAGATCGAGCGCGATGCCGCGCTTGTTGCGGTTCAGGCTGAGATAGGCCGCGCTCTCGCCGCCGATTTCGGCATGCTCATAGGCGCGTGTATCGTCGCCGCCGTCCGGATTCTCGATCTTGATGACGCGCGCGCCGAAATCGGCGAGCGTCTGCGTGCACGCCGGCCCCGCCACGACGCGCGTGAAGTCGACGACCAGAAGACCGTCGAGCGCAGTCGGTCCGCCTGGCGCCCGCGACGGACGTTCCGGCAATTGAGGCTTGGTGGGCATAGACAGCGCTCCCTCACATCGGCTTATGGTCGCCGAATTTCCTGCAGCACCAACTTAAAGCCCGGCGCCGCCGGCTTCGCAAGTGCTTCACCCGCATCGCTTCAATACGCAAAAAGGGCCCGGCAGCCGCCAAGCTACCGGGCCCTTTTTTCTATGTTGAAAAGTTGCCTTCCGCATCACGGGAAACCCGCTCCATTGTTCAGCGAAGCCATTTCCGCCAATAGAGGCTGTGCGGCCAGGCCCAGGGCACTTCGGGCTCGAAGAGTCGATAGCCCGCCCGAATGAAATTATTCGCGGAGACAGGATTGTCCGTCGTGTCGGACACGATGCTATCCCAGCCCACACGTCGTCCCCTCGCCGCAATTGCTCGCATCAGCCTGCACTGAAGGCCGCGCCCCCAGTGCGGCTCCAACACGCCGACCCTGGAGAAGTACCTCCATTGCGAGCGTGCGTCGACGGCACCACGCTGGCAAACGCGACCGCCTCGCGACCATGATAGGCCAGCCACCACGCTCCCAGCTCGAATTGCGGCATAGCAGCGCCATCGAAGAACGACGTCATCTGATGCAGATCGTCCAGGTATCGGCAAATGTCCTCATCGGACGCATCACTTGCCCAGCACGACCTTGATGCAGAGCCAGATGGCGCCCATCAGACCGGTGGCAATCCCCGTGATCACAGCCTTGAACGTGTAGCTCTGCGCCTGCTCCACGCCCTTTCTCCATCTCCGCAGGTGCTGAAAATCAACCCTCAGTTCCTTACGGTCGTCCACTTCGCTTCCAAAAGAGGCCAGCACCGACGCGACAGCCTTCAACACGATCGCATCGATGCTCTCCCGCTGAATCCTGTGCTGCTCAGCGAGCGTTTCGGCAACGATCGCTCGAATCTGGTCAACTTGAACCTTCACCGCTTGATGATCTTCGCAACATTCTCGACCTCGCGATTGGCGAAGTAGAAGGACACCACGAGATTGGCCGCAATGGCGGCAAAGCCGACTAATGCGTTGGTGGTAATGAGGTCGAGAACATTGTCCCAGACAAGGAGCTTGACCCCAAGCGCGATCGAGAATCGCGTTAGCGGCCGAGACGCGCGCCGGCGGCGTTGCGTTATCGCTGTGCATTATGCCGACGAGCACACGGATAGCCATTCTGGTGTGTCTGCGCGCGAGCGAGCGCATCTCGGCCAGGGCGCGCGACCTCGACATCTTCCTGGTTGCGGGTAAGCGAACTGGTGCACGATCGAGTTCGCATTCGATGATTTCCTCGTTCACGAGAACGCCTCCTACAGCACGATTGCAACAAGGGCGGCGAGCGCGAGCGCTATCAGATGAGCGCTCATCATCTCTCCTTCAGAAAAAGATGCGCGGCAGATCGCGTGACGAAGCGCAATCGTTTCGAGCGCGAACCCTATTTCCGGCCTCGGAGGCCGTAGCGGCACGAGCGAATAGCACCAGCGTCGCGAGGCCGGTACGTTCGCACTGCACAGCCAGCACTGGTTGCGACGTCGGCACGCCGATCGCTCAGCGCGGATACGCGAGTGCGTGGCCGGGACGCGTAGGCCACCGTCCGATTCTGGGATCGAAAACGAAAAAGCCCGTCGCGGATTGTCCGCGCGGGCTGAACCAAACTCGTTCGATGATGCCAGTATGCCAGTGTTTTGCGCGACGCGTCAAACGAACGAATTGGCGAAAGCAGCGTTAGCCGATCAGGAGGAACGCCAATGACAGTCGAGACGTCTCCACCCAGGACATCGCGAGATCTGCCGGGACCGAAGCCGCGCATCGACGAGGAGCGCGACACGCAAGAGGCAATGGTCGAAGACGCCGGCGAAACGGAGGACAACGGCCGCGATCTCGTGCACGGCGATGGCGGCACCATAGATGTTCCCACCAAGCGCGGCGACGTGTCGAAGGACGATTAGGCGGACCGGCGATCGGGGTGCATCGTGGCGATGCCTTCTGCAGGTGTTCTGCCCGACGCGTCAACGGAGTGAGCGCGGACGCATAAGCCGCTCCTCCCAACTCAATATGTGGTGCGTAAGGGGCTTGCTTCAAGTCCCTGTTCCTGCCGTAGAACCCGCGGGCTCAACCACAAGCCGACGGGTCACGACATGCCTGTATTGCTTCCGACATCCAGATCGCGCGGCCGAACCGGCGCAACACGCGCGGGGACAGGCGGCCATGCGGTCATCATCGCCGGCGGCGGCCCGACCGGGCTCATGCTGGCCGCCGAGCTCGCGCTCGCACAGGTCGACGTCGCGATCGTCGAGCGGCGCGCGGACCATGCGCTCGTCGGCACGCGAGCCGGCGGCCTGCACGCGCGCAGCATCGAGATCCTCGATCAGCGCGGCGTCGCGGATCGTTTCCTGCGCGAAGGACAGATTGCCCAGCTCGCGGGCTTCGCCTGGACCCGGCTCGACATCAGCGATCTCCCGACACGACATGCTTACGGGCTCGCACTGCGACAGAACCATATCGAACGCATCCTGGCCGACTGGGTCGCTGAGCTGGCGGTGCCGATCTATCGAAGCACGGAGGTCACTGGCTTCGCGCAGGACGAGGCCGGCGTCGACGTCACGCTGTCCAGCGGACAGGCGCTGCGGGCGGACTATCTGGTCGGCTGCGACGGCGGCCGCAGCCTGGTGCGCAAGGCGGCCGGCATCGACTTCGCCGGGTCCGATCCGACGCTCAGCAATCTCATGGCCGAGGTCGAGATGAGCCAGGAACCCGCCTGGGGCCTCCGTCAAGACGCGCTCGGCTTTCACGGCCTCAGCAAGGCGGAGAGCGGGCGCGTTCTGGTCGTCGTGACGGAAGCAACGCTCGCGCGCACCGGCGAGCCCGGGCTGCGCGATCTCAGCGAGGCGCTCGTCGCCGTCTACCGCACCGATTTTGACCTCAAAAATCCTGCCTGGATCTCCCGCTTCACCGATGCGGCGCGGCAGGCCGCCTCCTATCGCAAAGGGCGCGTGCTGCTCGCCGGCGATGCCGCGCACATCCATCACTCCGTCGGCGGGCAAGGCCTCAACACCGGCGTGCAGGACGCGGTCAATCTCGGCTGGAAGCTGGCGCAGGTTGTCAAGGGCATCTCGCCCCAAAATCTGCTCGACACCTACCACGCCGAGCGTCATCCCGTCGCCGCGCGCGTACTGCGCAACACCAGGGCGCAGATCGCCCTGCTCCGCCGCGCCGAGGACGGCCTCAATGCCGCGCGCGATATCGTGTCCGAGCTGCTCGCCATGGACGAGCCACGCAAGCATCTTGGCGCGACGATGAGCGGGCTCGACATCCGCTACGATTGCGGCGAAGGCCATCCGCTGCTTGGGCGCCGCATGCCCGATCTCGATTTGATCGTTGACGACGGTCCGGCGAGGCTGTTCACGCTGTTGCACGGCGCGCGAGGCGTGCTGATCAATTTCGGCGAGGCACAGAATTTCGACATCGCGCCCTGGACTAATCGCATCAGCGCGATCAACGCCAGCTACGACGGCGCGTGGGAACTTCCCGCGATCGGAGAAGTCAGCGCGCCCGATGCGGTTCTGGTGCGCCCCGACGGGCATGTGGCATGGGTTGGAGACAAGAGCGAAAGCGGACTCACGGAGGCGATGACAACTTGGTTCGGCCCTGCCGCTGCGGCGTAGCGTCCAACGATCTCAAATGCGATCCATACAACAACGCCCGGGGTGCGCCGAGGCGTGATCGAGGTCACAAGGCGAGCTTGACCAGTTGCAAGTTAGCCCTCGTCCTTCTCCTGTGAAAGCAGCCAGAGCTCTTCGTGAGAGGCATCGAAGTCATTTATTGCACCGAGGCTTCCGAGAACACTGATTGGTGCTCGATGCACGCTCTCCTCAATCTCCGCTTCCATCGTCACGTTATCGCCGGGATGCACAATGACCCGCTCGATACGGTGAATAAACTCGAGGGGCTTACCGTCCTCGCTCGCAATCGGTTGCATCGGCTTGCGGCCATGTCGTCGAAGCGCGCGACCATAGCCCAGAATCCTCTGGAACGGGCGCGGGCATCGACATCACCGCAACAAGTTCGTTGCCACAGCGAATGAGCGGCGAATTCTGGCGAGCGCCCTCGCCGCCTCCTTCCACCGCCATCGGCAGTTCGGGATGTCGCGCGCGAATGGCTTTGGCAAGCGCGACCATGTCCGGAGTTGCGGGGGATTCCAACAAGACCAAGGCGAGAAACGAAGTACTCATCGGCCGCCCGACGCAAGTTCGAGGCGCGACTGATGATCAATCACGGCTCGCCCTAAGGTTGAGATGCTGCCGTCACTTGGAAGAGATAGAGAGCAACGTCAAACGGTCGTTCGATGTTCTGCGCAATGCAAAGTCGTGCTCCCCGCAAGCTCATTCCGCGCAGTGGTCACCGCTCGCCGCCACCCTCCTCGTCTTCCCTCCGCGGCGCATCCGTCGTCCTGCGTCCGAGAAACGTATCGGGCAGCGGCTGTCTCAACAGCTCTCGGCATTCATGCGCCAACTTCCGCATGAATTCGGCTTGCTCATGGTCGATTGGCAATGGGCGATAAATCCGCATGACGCGTGCTCCCTCGCATTGCAGGCGGGAGCGCGATCGGTCTCTCAGCCACCGACGCCTACGGACGAAGCCTTGGCCGGTGATGTCTGGCCAACGACCTGGGGTCGTCATTGTTCAAAATTGAACCCGGGAAATCGCACCGCAGTAAAATGAGTAATTCGCTCAAACGTCTCAGACTTGGTCGAAGATTCTTTGCAGTTACGTATCATATGATGCGGACTCTCCGCCTGCACAGAACGTAAAGTTAACGCATCACCGCAAGGCCCGAGGCATCGATCGGTGATGAGAACGCCAATTGCGCTTCCCGCCCTACTCGAACAAGGGAGCAGCGCCATGCTGAAGCGGCGTCGATTCAAGCAAACCAAGACACTCGACCAGCGGCTGGCCGAAGAGGTGATGCGCCTGCGCGATGAGGCGCGCGCGCTGCCGCCGGGCCGCAGCCGCGAGATGCTGCTGCGCAAGGCGCGGCAGGACGAGACGGCGATCCAGATCGAGGCCTGGCTTCGCTCGCCGGGCCTGAGGGCTCCGACATGATGCAGCAATATCGCGCTTACCTGGTCGGCGACAACGGTGTCTTCCGCTCCGCCGAAGCGTTCGAGGCCCTGTCGGACGAGAAGGCACTCGCCTTCGCGCGGCAGTTCACCCGGCAAGGCAATGTCGAGGTCTGGCAGCTCGGCCGCAAGATCGGGCTTTTGAAGCAGGCGACGTCCGCCGCCGCCCCGGCCTGCATCCTCAATCCGTCACGCCCGTCCTGACATCCTCCTCTTTCGGAAAAGGCTCATAGGTCTTGCGGCCGAGGAAGGTGTCGGGCTGCGGCGCCTTCAGCACACTGGCTGCTTGCGCCGTCATCTCGCGGATGCGGGCATTCTGCGCCCTGATCTCGGCGGCCAGTTCGTGCACGCTGTCGATGAGTGATCTGCGGGCCATGGCGGCGCTCCCTTCGCTTATGCAGGCGGGAGCGCGATCGGTCTCTCAGCCACCGACGCCTACGGGCAGAGCCTCGGCCGGTGATGACGTGACAATATACCTTTCGAGCAAAAGCTGCAGAGGTATTTCAGTCGCCCCAGACGTGTTTGCCGCACGCGCACAGATAGAGGCGAACCGTCGCGCCGCTGCGCGGGTCCATGAATTTGTGCGTGAGCCTCGGCCATGCCCCGCATTCCGGACAGGGGCGGCAGAGGTGCACCGCCGACTCCACACGTTTTTCGTCGTCATTTGTCATGCTGAGAAGAAAGCAGCTTTTGCGGGGGCGCGCCCTGCCCCAGGTTAATCGGGGCCACTTTGGTTTCAGGACCCGCTTTCGGACCGATCTTCCGACCGATCTTGCGATTTGGGCCACACCTGCGGCATGGGCGCGGCCAGCAGCGCCTCGGCGGACGCGATCATCTCGATGGAGCGGTGCAGCATCTGGAGCGTGACCTCGTTGCCGGCGCGAATGCGGCTCGTGCTCGCCTGAACGAGCATCGCGAGCCATTCCCGGTCATTCGGCAACATCGCAACCGCTCCCGGACAGGACGCCCGGCAAGTTAACTCATGTTAAGCCGACTGGTTCCCGATCGCCTGGATCGGCCGGCCGTGCTCGCCTCATTCCTCGGCCAGCTTGCGCTCGATATAGGCATCCACCGTCTCGGCGAACGAACGCTGCACGCCGACCGCAACGCCATACTGATCGAGCGCGTCGCGCTGGAGCACGCGCAGGCCGCGCCCGCGAGCGCTGACCGGCGCCGTGTTGAGATATTGGTCGATGGCGCCTTTGGCGAGTGGGATGGCCTTCGGGTCCCCCCTCGCGATCAACAGGCGCAAGAGGCTCTGGCATTCGGCGAGGCCAGGCATTGTGTCTTTCACCTTTTTTGCGATTTCGGCTTCGGCTTCTTCACCGGCTGGGTATGGGTGCCGAACAGGGCCAGCAGAAACGCGACTTCTTCCTTCGAACCGATCTGGATCATGACTGTCTCCTTGTCGCTCCGTTGGTCGGGCCCGGGGGCGAAGGAGTTCAGGATGATCTGGTTTCAGGACTGTTTCAGGCGTGTTTCGTCGCCGTCTTCCGCCCGCGTCGGTGCGACGGGCAGCCTCAGTTCCTGTCGTCGCGGCGCGCCTTGCTCTCGACGCGCGACATCGCACTTTCGAGGATCGCGAAGCGAAGCGCCTCGATCTGCTCCGCATATTCACGGTCGAGACGCATCCTGTCCTCGCGCAGCTTGCGATTTTCTTCGATGACAAGAAGGGCGTGTGCGTGCAACGGGTCGGGCATCGAGCATATATGCCAAGCCATGGAAACCTCCGCCTTCACATGCGTTAAGATAGGTCTCTCGACCCGTCCCGGAGGGATTCACCCATGGACTTTGTGAGCGAAGCAGCCCGGCGCCGCCACTAGGCCCAAGAGCTGCGCGCCAAGTCCGAACTGATGGCCGACGAAGCAACGCGCGCGCAATATCTGAGGATGGCGGAAGCCTACGACGCCATGGCGGATCAGGAAGAGCGGATAACGCGGCTGCCGAAATCTGAGGGCTAGGGTCCGCGCAAGCGCCACGGCTTGCGTGCACCATCGGTCACGGCCCGGTCCAGACCGCTTGAGCTGCGAACCTTCGAACCAACCCGATCAAGGCTTTCGCTTCTGCGTGACGAGGCGTAGCGCGATCCCGTGCTGCCAGGCACGTGCCCTGATCGCCGCTTCGCTGCGCTTGAGGGCCCCGGCAATCTCGTCCGGTCACCGGCCCGCCTCTGCCATCGCCTTCAACTGCTCGTGCTCTTCCGCGGTCCATCTCTTCAGCCACGGATAGCGGTCTTGCACGCGTTGCCTCTTGAATTGCCGGAGGGGTTCAGGCCCAGCCGCAGAACGGGAAGAAGCGGCAAGAGTTCCTGAGCCGAAAGCGATCGTTCGTCTCTCCCGAACACGCCTGCCCTGCGGCACTCCGCACTTCGAACCGGAGCAACCAATTCGAATCTCGCTTGTTGTCGCCGGCACAATCAACTGCCGGAGAACGAAAACATGTCACGTCTAACTCTGCTGGTCACAACCTTGCTGCTGCTCGGCTCTGTGCCCGCGGGCGCCCAGTCACAGCCAGCGCAAAGCGGGCCGGGAAACAACGCGGTCAACAGTTCCGATCAAAACAATTCAAACGCACCGGTCGCCGGCCGCAACAGCTTCACCGAGGGCCAGGCGAAGTCGCGGATCGAGGCGGCGGGATATTCCAACGTCTCCGGCCTGCAGAAGGACAACGAGGGCGTCTGGCGCGGCAAGGCCGACAAGGCCGGTACCAAGACCGATGTCAGCGTGGACTTCCAGGGCAACGTGAACCCCACCAAGTGACGAGCAAGCAGCGAATAGAACCAGAGCGAATAGAACCAGAAGGACTTAAGGAATGACGATCACCATCTCTCGTCTCTACGACAATTATTCCGACGCCGAGCGCGCCGTGACCCGGCTCGAAGGCGCCGGTGTGCCGCATTCGGACATCAGCATCGTCGCCAACAACTCGGACAATTGGTTCGGCTCTTCGCGCGGCAAAGTCGACCGCGACCGCGACGGCGTCGATGATCGCGCCGAGGGTGCCGGGACCGGTGCCGGCATCGGTGCGGGCCTCGGCGGCGCGGCCGGCCTTCTTGCCGGCCTCGGCCTGCTCGCCATTCCGGGCCTCGGCCCGGTGGTCGCGGCGGGCTGGCTCGCTTCCACCGCCGTCGGCGCGGCTGCCGGCGCGGCCACGGGCGGAATCGTCGGCGCGTTGACCGAGGCGGGCGTTTCGCGGGAAGACGCTTCGCGCTATGCGGAAGGCGTTCGCCGCGGCGGCACGCTCGTGTCCGCCAAGGTGCCCGACCAGGACCGCGCCCGCCTGGATGCGCTGCTCGACGAAAGGTCCGTCAACCTTCAGGACCGCAGCTCCGCCTGGCAGAAAACCGGCTGGACCGACTTTGACGCCGCAAGTCCTCCGCTCGCGCCCGACGACATCCGCCGCGAGCGTGAACTCTACGGCACCCGGCGATAGAGTGCGCCAGACCCAGGAGACCCCCAACCCAAGAGAAAGGGCCCCTCCCGGGGCCCTTTTTGGGGGTGACCCCGATCGGGAAAACTATGCATCCAGGCGGCAAATGGGGCGCTTCCCTTCGGGCACGGCTTCAGCTTCGGCTTCGAAGGCGCTCATGCCGCGGTGCCGGCGCTGCGGTCGTGCATGGCCGTTTCAACCTGGTCCGCCAGCACCGTGAGATGGCCCGCGAGCGTGTCGAACAACTCGCGCTTGGCCTTGCCGGTCGCAAGATCGCGGATCAACGCGCATTCGGCGGCATCCTTGCGCAGCTTCTCGAGCTGCATTCGATAGTCCTGCATGGCGCCTTCCCTGGCGCGGCAGCGGCGGATTCGCCGCCAGATCTCTTCACGGCAAGCTTCGCAGCGGTAGATCAGGATCGATCTGTCCCGTTTCACGTCGAGCATCGACGTGATGTAGCGCGACGGCATCTTGCATTTCGGACAGGGTGGCCCCGGCTGCGGACGGCCGGGCATCGTTCGCTCTGCTTCCCTCTGTTCGGTCACGACTCAAACCTCGCTTCGCGGGTTCCCAAGTGCCAAAGTGGACAATGGTTCCAATGTCCTAGGCGCCCTGCTGGCTTTCCCCGAAGGGTCAAACTTTAACTCAAATGCAACGATGCGGATTCGGCGGAATGCAATCTCTTCGCGCCATGCTGGGACATGGCGGGCGACATGACGGCGCCCGGGCTTTAAGCGGGCTGGAGAGACTGCCGATGTATTACGTCGCCGCTGCATTGCTGGTGCTGTCGGGACTGTTCTACTCCGCGAGCCATCACGAGCTCGGCCAGTTCGGCGCGAACATGTGCAGCTATGGCAGCGCGTTCTGCGAGAATCCGCTGATCGTCTTTTCCGGGGCGGCGCTCGCCGCGGCCTGGGGCATGTTCGTCAGCGTCAAATAGATGGCGAGGGCGCTGCGCTCGTCTCCGGCGCTGGAATTCCGCCGGCGGATGCGGCCAGGCCCGCGGGCGGCCGGCACGCTTCGAGAGCTTTCGGGATGGTGCCAATCTACAGGTGTTTTGCCCGACGGGTCAACCGAATTTAGTATAATCAGAAAATATGAAGATCCGAAAAGGCCCGTGGAACTCTTGTTCCCTGCTTTGCATTGGCCAAGGAGACGCAGCACCGAGCGGAGCCCCCCGCCATGACCGACAGCGCCCTGACCCCGACGAAATCCGAGCGGACCTTCCTGCAACGGCTGGGACCGGGTCTCGTCACCGGGGCGGCGGACGACGATCCGTCGGGCATTGCCACCTATTCGCAGGCCGGTGCGCAATTCGGCTATGGACTGCTCTGGACGGTGTTTCTGACCACGCCGTTCATGATCGCGATCCAGCTCGTCAGCGCGCAGATCGGGCGCGTCACCGGCAAGGGGCTTGCCGCCAACGTCATGCAGATCGCGCCGCGCTGGGCGGTGCTTGGACTGGTGGCGATGCTCGTTGCCGCCAACACGTTCAACATCGCCGCCGACATCGCCGCGATGGCGGAGGCGCTCTCGCTCGTCATCGGCGGCCTCAACCACGAGCACGCGCTCATCTTCGCGGCCGGCTCGACCCTGCTCCAGGTGTTCCTGCCCTATCGCCGCTATTCGCCGGTGCTGAAATTCCTCACGTTGGCGCTGTTCGCCTATGTCGCGACCGCCTTCACCGTGGAGATCCCGTGGAGCACGGCAGTGCTCGCCGCGGTGTGGCCGCAGACGAATGTCAGCGCCGACTATTTCATGATGGTGGTCGCGGTGCTCGGCACCACCATCAGCCCTTATTTGTTCTTCTGGCAGGCATCCCAGGAGGTCGAGGAGATGAATTGCGGCCAGCGCGACAAGCCGCTTCGCGAGCTGAAGCGCGGCGGCAGTCCGGAGCTTGCGCGCATCAGGGCCGACACCATTTCCGGCATGCTGCTCTCGAACGGCATCGCCTTCTTCATCATCCTGACCACGGCGTCGGTCCTGCACGCCAACGGCGTCACCAACATCAGCTCGGCGACGCAGGCAGCCGAAGCGCTGCGGCCGCTCGCCGGCGATTTCACCTTCGCCCTGTTCGCAACCGGCATCATCGGCACCGGCCTGCTCGCGATTCCGGTGCTGGCGGGCTCGGCGGCTTACGGCGTTGCGGAGATATTCGGCTGGCGCGCCACGCTGGAGGCAAAGCCGGACGAGGCGGCCGGGTTCTACACCATCATCGCCGCCGCGACCGCGATCGGCTTCGGGCTCGGCTTCACCGGGATCGACTCGATCCACATGCTGGTGTGGAGCGCCGTGCTCAACGGCGTCGTCGCGGTGCCGATCATGGCGATGATGATGCTGATCGTCTCGAGCCGCGCGATCATGGGCCGTTTCAGGGCGCGGTCGTGGCTGATCGCGCTGGGCTGGCTCGGCACAGCGCTGATGGCGCTGGCCGTCCTCGCCCTGCTCGGCTCGTCCCTGATCGGCTGATTAGAGCGGCGACAATGCCGCCGAGATCTGCGAGGCGATGATGAAGGCCGCGAACACGGCCGGCACGGCGATGAACCGCAGGAACTGATCAATCGAAAGCATTGCTGTCGTCCCCCAAAGACAAAAGCGCCCTCGCCCGCCGCGCTACTCCACCCCTTGTGCGACGTGCTGATCGTTGCGGCCGCCGCGTCCTTCGAGGTCACGGCGATCCGCCGTTAGGCTGGCAGTTGTGGCTGGAGCGAGGCTTGCGACCGGGCTACGGCGTCACGGGATTGACGGTCGGGGATGTCTTCGGCCCCGGCCGCGCCGGTTCGAGCGGCGACTTCGGCTCGGTCGGAAGCACTGCGGCACCTGCAGCACGCGCAGCCTCGCCGGTGGTTGCATACATCGCGACATGGGCCGGCTGGGTCTTGGCGCGATTCCAAGGACCGTGGTCGACGATCAACATTGCAGCGATCGTCAAGCCGGCCACGATCAGCGCAATCACGCCGGGATGGCGAAGCGCCGAGGACATGGAGTTCGCGAAACGATCCGTCGTCATCGAAAAATCCAACGCTGTTTCCTCTCGCAGGTTAATTCAAATTGGTCCCGCGAGTTCCCGCATACTTTGGCCAGTTCCCCGTTTCTGCGCGGAACTTGATCGGTCCCACGGCTTCACTTCTTCACATCCGGGCGCGCATCGCCGACGAATTTGTCGCGGTTCGGCATTCTGATGGCCGCGAGCGATTTAGCGTCGAGGATCGCATCCGCCCCAACAAGCCCGTTCAGGTTCAGGACATAGGCCGACACCGCATAGACGTCGTCGTCGCCCAGCGATTGCGGCGCATTCTGCGGCATCGCGCGGCGGATGTAGTCGAACAGTGTCGGCGCATAGGGCCAGTAGCTGCCAACGGTTCGGACCGGCTTTGCCGTTCCGATCGTGCCCTGTCCGCCGGCGAGCCGGTCACCGAGGCCGCCTTCGCCTTTGTCGCCGTGACACGAGGCACATTGCTGAGCGTACACCTCACGCCCATGCGCGACCGAGCCGCTTCCCTTCGGCAAATTGCTGCCATCGCGGCCGACGTCGATATTCCAGCCTGCGACCTCGGCGGCCGTTGCCGGCCGACCAATACCGAAGGGGCTTTGTGCTTGCGCCGCATTCACCCAGATGCCGGCGAGGATCGCAGAGACGACGCCGCAAGTGTCAAGCCAGCGCATTGGCCACCTCGCCGTCTTGAGCGATGCGCCAGGGCCAGATCGTATTGTTGTGGTAGAAAAAATTCTCGCCGCGCACCGCGAGCAGTTCGGCCAGCGTCGGCTGCACATAGCCGGTCTCGTCGATCGCGCGGCTCTGGATCACGGCGGGCTTGCCGTCCCACTGCCACGGCAGACGGAAGCGCGTCAGGGCACGCGTCAGCACCGGCTCCTGCAAGCGCGCTTCCTGCCAGCTCTTGCCGTCGTCCACTGACACGTCGACACGCGCGATCTTGCCATGTCCGCTCCAGGCGATGCCGGTGATCTCGTGGAAGCCCGGCGCGCTCAGACGCTCGCCGCCCGATGGACGCGTGATGATCGACTTCGCCTCCATGTAGAAGGAGAACTCGCGCGCGGTGCCGTCCGGCAAGAGATCGGTGTATTTCGACGTCTCTTCGCGCGAATAGACGGGCTCTGCCGTCACATGCAGGCGCCGCAGCCACTTCACGCTCATGTTGCCTTCGAAGCCCGGCAGGAGCAGGCGCAGCGGATAGCCCTGCTGTGGGCGCAGCCGCTCGCCGTTCTGGCTGTAGACCAGCATGGCATCCTCGAGGCACTTCTCGATCGGGATGCTACGTGTCAGCGCTGCCGCGTCGGCGCCTTCGGCGATCACCCACTTGGCCTCCGGCTTCAGCCCGGCCTCCTGAAGCACCAGCTTCAGGCTGACGCCGGTCCACTCGGCGCAGCTCACCAGACCCACGAGGTCCGATGCGGTCTTGCCGTAGGGCTTGCTGTAGCCGGGATTGCCGGAGCATTCGAGGAAGTGGATGCGCGACTCCGATGGAAATCGCCTGAGATCCTCCATTGTGAAGATCAGCGGCCGTTCGACGAGCCCGTGCAGCATCAGCCGGTGCTGCGCCGGATCGATGGTGGGGACGCCGCCGTGATGCCGCTCGTAGAACAGCCCGTTCGGCGTGATGATGCCATCGAGCTCCTGCAAGGGCGTACGACTGGACGCAGAGATGTACTGCTTGAGAGTCTTCGAGATGTTTTTGACCACGCCCTTCTCGAACGGCGAGGGCGCGCCGTAAGGCTGGCTTCCCATGGGGTCGCCCGGCGCCTTCATCCACTCAGGAACGTTGGGCGGGAGATTGTCCGTCTCCGCGGCAACAGCAGGGCCCGCGCCGAGAACGGCGCCTCCAATGGCTGCCGAGCCGGCAGTCAAGAGACGGCGGCGCGTGGTCGTCACGGGATTGTCGTCAGGATGCATCGTACTGCTCATTGCGGGCCCTCGGCTGGCGCTGAGCCCGCATCAAACAATCCGACTGCGGTATTTGCAATTCGCAGCTGTTTCAAAAGCCGGCGATTTCGATCGGGGCTGATCTAAATCTCGCGGCCGCAGGAGCAGTTCCTTTCCTTGCAGTGCACAAACGCGAGCAGCTTGATTCACTCCCCCGGGGCGATCGCATTGCTCGGCGTCGGCCGATCGGTGATCTGCTGGCCGAACAGACTGCCGATCAGCTCGACCGCGGTGCGCGCGGTCCGGCCGCGCTCGTCGAGGAATGGATTGAGCTCGACGATGTCGACCGATCCGACCACGCCGGAATCGTGCAGCAGCTCCATGATCAGATGCGCTTCGCGATAGGTCGCACCGCCCGGTACGGTGGTGCCGACGCCTGGCGCCACGCAAGGATCGAGGAAATCGACGTCAAAACTGACATGCAGCACGCCATTGCTCGCCTTGACCCGTTCGATGACGCGTCGGATCAGCACTGCGACACCGAACTCGTCGATCTGCCGCATGTCGACGACCCTGATCCGTCGCGCGCGCATCAATTCCTTTTCGAGCTTGTCGATCGAGCGCGCGCCGAACAGATCCAGTCTATCAGGATCGATCGAGGCGCGCGGATCGTCGCCCAGGAGGCCGTCAAGGCCCGGCTCGCCGCACAGGAAGGCGGCCGACATGCCGTGCATGTTGGCCGTGATCGTCGTCTCCGGCGTGTTGTAGTCGGCATGGGCATCGAGCCAGAGCACGAACAGCTCGCGCCCGCGCTCCTGCCAGTGACGCGCCATCGCATTGACCGAGCCCATCGACAATGTGTGATCCCCGCCGAGAAAGATCGGGAGCGCACCAGTTTGCGCGATCTCGTGGCCTCTGCGGCTCAGCACGCGCGTCCAGCGCTGGATCTCGCGGTAGTGATTTGCCTTCTCAGGCGGCCTGTCGGCGAGGTCCGGGACCTCGGCGACGGAGAGATCGCCATAATCGACGACTTCGAAGTCGAGACTTTCGAGCAGTGTGGCAAGACCGGCTGTGCGCAACGCTGCAGGGCCCATCAAGGTACCGCGCTGCGAGGCCCCCATGTCGATGGGCGCGCCGAGCAAGGCGATGCGCCGGGCTCGATCCATGGTCCGGTCGGTCACGGCAATCTCCCGAGTTCAGCAAGGCTGCACCAGCCTAACAGAGATTCGCACCCGTCGTTTCCCGGGGATTTCGCAACGAGATGCGTCCGGCTGGAACTAATTCCCGTGCGGCGCATTTCCACTGCAAGGCCGGCACCCGCCGTTCAAAACGGCGCCTGTCGCGGATAGCCAAAGGTCTTCGGGCCCGCTGTTCCAAAACAAGCGCACGCGCGGATAGCCAAAGGTGCCGGTCTCAATCTTTCCGTCAGGTTCGGAGGTCGCGCGCTTGAGCACGGAAATACCGCAGCCCAATCCTCAGCCCGGCATGGCCGAACGCGCCATCGACGCCGCAACCGACGTCTCCCAAACCATCGGCGAGGTCGCGGGAGGCTTGCGCGCAGCGGTCGACCGTCTCACCTATGCAATCGATGAGGCGCGAAAGCCCGGACGACCACTCGCGACTGTCGCGGCGATCACGCGCGAAGCGCCCTTGGCCAGTCTGTTCGTCGCCTTCCTGTTTGGTGTGGCGGTCGCCCGCCGGCGCTAGCGGCCGAGATCAAGCAATTCAGGCCGCGGTGACGACTGCGAGTGCGGCCGTGAGAAATTGTGTCTCGAACGCCGCCACAGGCATCGGACGGCCGAAAAAGTAGCCCTGCCCTTCCTTGCATCCCATGCTGACCAGGAAGTCGGCCGTGGCGCGGTTCTCGATGCCTTCGGCCATGACCGTCAGACCGAGCTGCTTGCTGAGGCCAATCGTCGATCCGACGATCGCAGCGTCGTCGGAATCGGCGAGCAGGTCGAGCACGAACGACCGGTCGATCTTGAGGCCGTCCAGCGGGAATTTCTTCAGATAGCTCAGGCTTGCATAGCCGGTGCCGAAATCGTCGAACAGGATGCGCACGCCGAGCTGCTGGATCCGCTTGAACATGTCGAGCACGCGGGTCTCGTCATGGAGCAGGATGTCTTCGGTGACCTCGAGCTCGAGCAGCCACGGCGTGAGCCCCGTCGTTTCGAGCAGGGCCGCAACCGAATGCGCGAGATCGCCGGAGTGGAGCTGCGATGGCGACAGGTTGATCGCGACGCGCACGTTGTTGCCGGACAATTCCCAGGCGCGCGCCTGACGAGCGGCAGTCTCCATCACCCAGGTCGCGATCCGCTCGGACAGCGCCGAGGTGTTGACCACCGGCATGAACTCGCCAGGCGACACGTAGCCGCGCACGGGGTGCCGCCAGCGGATGAGCGCTTCGGCCCCGACCAGGCCGCCGTCGACCAGCCGAACCTGGGGCTGGTAGAACAGCTCGAATTCGCCGCGATCCGCGGCGAGCGCCAGTTCACTCTCCAGCGTCAGCCTGTTCTCAAGCTCCTGCCTGATCGCATTCTCGAAGATCACATGGCTGCCGCGCCGCGTCAGCTTGGCCTTGCTGAGTGCGAGATGGCCGTTGCTGAGGAGATCGTCGGCGTTGTGCCCGCCTTCCGGATAGACGGCGACGCCGACGCTGATCCGCACGCGATGCTGGCGCGTGCCCGTTGTGAGCGGCGCCTCGAACGCGCGGGCGATGCGCTCGACGAACTCCGCAATCGGCTCGCCAACATCTGCGCTTTCGCGCACGATGGCGAATTCATCGCCGCTGAGCCGGGCAACGACCGAGCCATCTCCGGCCTGCTCCTTCAGGCGATCAGCGACCGCCTGCAGCACGAGGTCGCCGGCGGAATGACCTAGCATGTCGTTGATGCGCTGGAAGCCGTCGAGCCCGATCACCAGCAGCGCGACCCCGCAGGAGCGCCGCTGCGCATCCGCAATCGAGCCGACCAGCCCGGCATGCAGCATGTTCCGGTTGGCAAGTCCCGTCAGCGCGTCGTGTTCGGCGAGATACCTGACACGTTCGGCTTCGCGCTTGCGGACCGAGATGTCGCGCAGGATGGCTCCGTACTGGAAACCGTCCGTTCCCTGCCAGCCCGAGAAGCTGGCTTCGACGGGGAACGTCTCGCCGTTCTTGCGCCGGCCCACGAACTCGACGACGACGGCGCCACCGGGCACCAGCAGCGCCTGGCGCGCAGCATCACGCATGGCGAAAGCCTTTGCGCCAGCACCCGCGGGCACCGCACAGAGCGTCTCGAACGGCTGCCCGATCATTTCGGTCGGCATGTAGCCGAAGATCGCGCTGGCGCCGGGATTCCACACCGTGATCCGGTGATCCTCGTCGGTGCAGACCAGACCGTCGCCGAGCGACATTGCGATACGATGAAAGCGGCTTTCGGCGATGCGCCCCAAGAGGCTGCGGAAATCGATCTCGTCGAGCGCGATCGCCGTCAGATAGGCGATGATCGCGATATGAAACAGCGAGGTGTCGATGATGAGCGGCCATTTTACCTGTACGAAGGCAGCGACCAGCTCGACGCCACCCCCCGCAGCAACGAGGACCGCGACGCGGACACCGGGTGCGAAGCGGCGCCACGAATACATCATCAGCAGACAGATCAGGCCCAGGCCAATGAACATGCCGACATCGGAGGTCCAGCGCAGCATGCGGTTCTGGAGGATGGATTCCGCCGCGAGCGCCTGGAGGGCGGGCCCCGAGATGATCTTGCCGTTTGGAACGCTGAACCGGTCGCCCAGCTCGAGCGCCGTGGCGCCGACGATGATCTTCTTGTCTCTCAACTTGCCCAGAGTGGCTGCGTCGCCGCGCAGCACGTCGGAATAGGAGACGGTGGGGATGGAGGACGCACGAATGCTGAAATCGATCAGGAAGGGCGGCCGCCGATTGGCGTCCTGCCCGGCCAGCACGACGGCCATCGACGGCATCTGGGATTCGCCGAGCTTCTCGCCAACCGGATAACGGCGGACGAGCCCGTCGGATTCAATCGCGACATTGACGACGGCCGGCCACGACTGGTTGCTGAACAGCTTCAGAGGGCGATTGATGTGAGCCGTGCCGCCATTCGGCGACGGCTGCTTGAAGGACGGCAGGATCGTCGAACCGCCGACCTCGCGAAGCGCCGTGAGGAAGGCCGCGTCCGAGGCCGGATCCGACGGCGTGCTGAAATCGACGTCGAAGGCGACGTCCTGCGCGCCCGCCGCCTCGAGCCTGTGCAATAGCTCGGCATGGAGCCGCCGCGGCCACGGCCAGACTCCGATCTGGTCGATCGAGAGCGCGTCGATAGCCACCACGACGACGTTGCCGGTCGCCGGACGCGATTGCCAGGCGAAACGCAGATCGGTGAGCGCATTGCGAAGCGCGCCATGCCATCCCGTGGACAGCACGACCGCAAGCGCGATCACGACCAGAATATGCGGCCGATAACGTTTCACCCGATCCACCTACACACCCGCTTCAGCGAGTGCGCCCCCTCACCCCTTGGAATTCGCGTCAGTGTCGGCCGTTGCCGTGGCCGTTACTGCCGTTACCGCCGCCATTCCCGTTGCCGTTACCGTTATTGCCCTTGCCGTTCCCGGTGGCACCACTGTTGCCGTTACCGTTTCCGTTGTTGCCGTTATTCCCGTTACCGTTGTTGCCGCCGTTTCCAATGCCGTTGTTGCCGTTCTTGCCTGACGCATCGCTGGTCGACCCAGCGCTGGCCGCAACAGTCGTCGTCGCACTTGCCGACGAAGAGGTGGCACTGGCCGCAGCTGCGCTGCTGCTCGTGGTAGCGGCCGTCACGGTCGAGCTGTTCGCGGCCGTTGTCGTCGTGCTCGCCTTGCTATCGCTCCAGACCGTCGCGGTATTGGTGCTGGCGTTCGCGTTGCGCACCTGTCCGGGAGCAGTCGCGCCGTGAGCAAGCCCGTTTGTGACCTTGTGGACGTTCAGCTTGACCTCGCCGAGCGAGCTCGAGATGCGCACGACGCCGGCTTTGGGCGCGTGAGCTCCGCTCGCCTGGTGCGATTGCTTCGGCGCGCCGGCTGCCTTCGCTCCCTTGTCGATCGGACCAAGCGCATGGATCGCATGGCCGTTGGCCGCATTGCGCGGCGCCGACAGGCCAGACTTCGGCACGGGGACGCGCTCGATCGTCGATGCGCGCGGCTTGCCCTGCTCGATCGGATTGAAGGTCCCAGCACCGCCCAGACTGAGGCCGGGCTTGCCGTGCTCGAAGGCGGTTGCCGATTGTCCCGGCATGACCTGGGCGATCTGTCCCGTCTTGAAGTCGGAGACTTCGACCTGGCCGCGCCGCACGCCGACTTTGGTGCTGCCCGCTCCGACGGTGACGCTGAACTGCGTTCCCTTGACGACGGCGGCGAGATAGGGCGTCTCGACCTCGAAATGCTTGACGTTACGCTTCTCGACCTCGAGCAGGATCGAGCCTGCCTGCTGGATGATGGTCGTTGAAAGCCCCTCCTTCTTCTCGGCCGGCAGGCCGACCACCGAGTTCGGAGAGATCAGAATGGTTTCTTCACCGCGCACGAGCAGCACGCGTCCGTTGCGGCCGGTGCGAATGGTGTCGCCCGGCTTGAGCGTGCCGTCCTGATTCAGCGACACGGGCTGCGCACCATCGGTGGCGAGCCAGACCTCGCCCGAGGACTTGCTGACCGACCAGACACCGTCGTCCGCGGCGTGCGCAGCAGAAGCCATTCCCAGGATCAGCGCAGCCACGAAGGCGCACCGCATTCCAACTCCGCCGAGCATGATGATCCTCAGTCCCCGTTGCGGGCGGACCCCGAGGTATCCGAAATCACTCAACATAGAATTAGCGCGAAGCAGCCGGTCGGCAGGTGCCATTAACGATTCATTGACCATAAAAACCTATGAAAAATCATGCAGCTAGCGAACCTTTACCGCCTCATGGGAATTTCTCCGTTGAACTACGGAGAGCGGTTAGACGCACAGGTTGCAAGGCGGCATACCCTCACCGCGTTGGCGCTCGCAGCACCAATTTTCACGGGCGTTCCGCAGGCTTTCGCGCAGCAGGCGAACCAGCCCGGCTTCGATCCGCGACAGCCGGAGAAATACTTTGAAAACCAATCCGAGCAGGAATCGCTGAGGCATCCGGCGGTCAGGTTGCCGACGGTCGGCCAGCCCAACACCGGCGGCGACACCAGGCCGCAATTCGTCCTGCGCGGAGTGAACGTCAGCGGCGCCCATGCCATTTCCGGCGATCGCATCGCTGCGGTCTATCAACCCTATCTCGGCAAGAAGGTCTCGCAGGCCGACCTCGCCGCGATCGCAGGCGCGATCAGCGATCTCTACCGCGCCGCCGGCTTCCACTTAAGCCGCGCGATCGTGCCGCCGCAGGACATCGCCGACGGCCGTGTCCGCGTCCAGGTGATCGAAGGCGCCATCGTGGAGGCCGAGCTGAAAGGCGACGGCGCCGAGCAGTTCGGCGTGCGGCCGATGCTCGCTCCGGTTCTGGCCGAGCAGCCGTCATGCCTCGCAACGCTCGAACGCCAGCTCTTCCTGATCAACGGCAGGCCGGGCGTCCGGATCACCGATACCGCACTCGAGGAGATTGGCGGTGCAACCGGCCGCTTTCGTCTCACGGTCTATGTGAAGACCTGGCACGTTTTCACGTCGTTCGGACTGGACAATCTCGGCTCGTCCTCAGTCGGTCCCTGGCAGACCTACGCGACCGGCGCGTTCAATTCCTATCTCACGCCCGGCGACACGCTGGCGGTCAACCTGTCGACCATTGCCAACGATCCGCGCGAGCTCGGCTTTGCGCGCCTCTCCTATGACGCGCCTGTTGGCGTGGATGGCGTGCGTCTCGGCGCGTCGGTCCTGTACAGCGCGGTGCGGCCGGGCGACGCCCGCCGCCTCGACAGCGACATCACCACGACCGAGGCTTTCGAGCTGCGTGCCAGCATCGTGCCGTTGCAGTCGCAATCCTCAACGCTGACGCTGACAGCGGCGACGACCTTCAGCAACGTCTCCGAGCATGATCTCTATGGCCCGTGGTACAACGACCACATCAGGACCGCGAGCCTGACCGCCGACTACCGGCTGCAGGATCGCCTCGGCGGCACCAATTTCGCGACGATGACCTACCGCCAGGGCCTCGACATCTTCGGCGCCTCGCATTTCGACGACGATCTGCTGTCGCGTGACGGTGCGTCCTCGAACTTCTCCCTGCTGAACTTCTGGTTCACGCGATACCAGACGCTGAACGACGCCTGGTCGCTCAAGCTCTCGGCGGCCAGCCAGATCGCATCGCGGCCGCTGTTCACCTCGCAGCAATTCTATCTCGGCGGCGCGGCCTTCGGCCGAGGCTACGGCGCAGCCGAGATCAGCGGCGACAACGGTCTTGCCGGCTCGCTCGAAGTGCGCTTCGACCAGAAGCTGAACTTCCGCTACTGGAGCGGCTATCAACTCTACGCCTTTGGCGACGCCGGCGCAGTCTGGAACGACGGCTACCGTCTGAGCGACGGCCTCTCGCTGACATCGGCCGGCGCCGGCGTGCGGTTCTTCCTGCCGGACGATTTCCTGGCCGATCTCGGCGTGGCCGTCCCCCTGAGCTACCGGGCGCCGGACAACGAGCGCCGGAGCCCGCGCTTCCTGTTCACCCTGTCGAGCGCGTTCCGGCTCTGCCCCGAGCGCGGCAAGGGCAGCTGCCTCTAGCCGCGCGGCCTCGAGCGCTTGCCTTGATGCGGCCTTTTTGCGGCGCTTCTCACAGACTTGCCTAAATTTAATCCCGTAACCTGCTCACGATCGCTCGATCCGGGAGTTCCCAATGACCACGTTTCAGCCGAAAGTGATTTGAGACGGGACCATGAAAAGGGTGTTTGCAATCCTGGCGTTCCTTTGCGTCCTCGGCGTCGGCCAGTATTTCGTGGTCAGCCGGTTCGCGATCCGCCATGAGACTTTGTCCTTGTTCGACGCCACCCGCCAGCGGCCGATCTCGGTCGAGATCGCCGTGCGGCGCGATTACGAGAACAAGGCCAATCTCGGCCTCTGGAAGCTCCCGCTTGCCATCATCAGCAACGGCAACACCGTCAAGGCCACCGAATATTCTTTCCTTGCCAACGTGCTCGCCGCGCGCGGCTACCTCGTTGCCAGCATCCAGCAGGACCTGCCGAGCGATCCGCCGCTGATGACCTATGTCGGCCAGCAATATGTCGGCCGGCGCGAGGTCTATATGCGCTGCGAGACCAACATCCTCTTCACGCTGGGCGAGCTGAAGCGGCGGCAGGAGAACGTCGATTACGACCACGTCACCCTCGTCGGGCATTCCAACGGCGGCGACGTCTCCATGTATGTCGCCCATCAGCATCCGGAGCTGGTGTCGAAGGTGATCACGCTCGACAATTTGCGGGTGCCTTTCGTGGTCAGCGACAATTTGAAGATTCTGTCGTTCCGCTCCAAGGATCCGCACTTCCAGACCGATCCCGGCGTGCTGCCGACGCCGGAAGAGGCGAAGGCGCGCGGCATCGACATCGTCCATACCGGCGCACAGCACACTGAGATGAGCGATCGCGGCCCCGACGCGGTCAAGGAGAAGATCCAGGCAACGCTCGACCGCTTCCTGCGCGACAGCGCCAGCAGCGCGCTGGCCCCGGCCGACACGAGAAGCCCGATGATCATGAACCCCGGCGATTACTAGCCGGAAATCCTTTGCGGCAGATCAAGGCCGACCCCGGCCGGCCGCGCTAGGAAGGGCCTCACCATCCCGGAGAGGCACGTGTCGCACGCCATCGAAAGCCTTGATACGAAAAGCTTGGGTCTGCCCGCGACACGGACGCCGGCATTCGCGCGGCATCTCTATCGTTCCGCCCGCAAGCTGCTGCGATCGATCATCGCCCGCATCGATCTGTCGCAATTTCCGGGATCGTGCTGCGGCTGAGCACGGCCGCAAGCCATGCATGGGGGTACTGGGTGAGCCAGCATTTGAGACGAAGCTGTCTGATGGTTGTCGTGGCCTCGAGCCTCGGTGCGTCCTCTGCCCTCGCCGCCGACGCCGGTCACGGCGCCGACCTCGCCAAACGCTGGTGTGCGAGCTGCCACCTCGTGGGGAACGGGCAGGCCCAGGCGAGCGCCGACGTCCCCTCTTTTGCGTCGGTTGCGCGCAGGCCGGACTTCAGTCCAGAGAGGCTCGCCTTCTTCCTCCTTGACCCGCATCCAAAGATGCCGAACTTCCCCTTGAGCAGGACCGAGGCCGGCGACATCGCGGCCTATATCGGATCACTGCGCTAGCGGCACACTGCGCAAGCGCGACACATCCCACGAACTGCAAATCCCTGCCGGAGGACCGACAGGGATCAGCAGAAAGGATGACGGACGGCGAATGGATCCATTCGGTGGCCCATCATGGACCTGCACCAGCATCGAAATGCGGATCGCCGCGTCAGGCAAGACCAATTTGTGGGCACGCCCTGCACGAGCAGAGAATCAGGATTTGCCCTTGCCCGGTTGCATGAAGCTGCCGGTCATCTGGCGCATGTGATCTCCGGCGCTGGTGAACTGGCTGCGCAGGAAATCGGACTGGATTCGCATCGCTTCCTGCAAGTCGGTGGCATGGACGAGCTTGCGTGCATGCTCGAACGCCGACTTCATGTTCTGCTCGGTGAAAGCGAGCGCTTGCTTGGAGACCTCGGTGCCCGCTCCGGGAACCGTGGTCATTGACTTGGTAGCGGCTTCGAAAAACATGCCGAAGGCCTTTTCGGCCTGGTCAATCGTCTTCTCGGCCAGGTCGCGCAGTTCGGCCGGAACTTCGAGCTTCGGTTCGATCATGGTCGCACTCCTCCCTTTTTCTTAACTGATTACCACACTTGCCCGATCGGCTGCCAGCGGCCAGCCCCCGGACAAACGTCGCCCCGCGGTCCGGCTCCAGGAGGAAACGAAGGAACAGGCGTAAGGCCGGCGCGGCCAGGACTCAGGACAGGGGGTGTTCGGGGAGGGTTTCTTCGGTCGCGAGGTCTTCGACGAGCTTGATGACCTCGAAGCGCTGTCGAGGCGCGAGCTTCAAAAACGCGCGGAGCAGGCGCAGGCTTTCGACGGTGCCGCTGGCAGGGGCGCCGAGCTTGAGGTGCAGTTCAGCCGCGAAATTGAGGTTTTTCATCTCGCACCTATGACAAGCATCGGCATTCGTGTTCCGATAGAAGCCCAACTCCAGAACCGAACGCCGTGACCGGACGTCACGGTGACGATCAGTTCGCGTCCGGGTGGCCCCGGCAGGGTAACACGCTGAACGACGTGTCCGAACGGACGGGCCCAACCGAGTAGGTTGCAATTATGCCAAGGAACAACCGTTCCGGCAAGCCCAACCATCGGCCTAGCGATGCTTCGTCCGCATCTGACCACGGCAATTCCGGATAACAGGAATATCTGCGGTCGTCACCCACCTGCGTCAAGAAGCAGCATCAATCACGCACACGGCCTCAACCGCTGTCAATCGGCACAGCGTTTCACGGTGTGTCCGATGTGAACGGCGATTGGCGAGGTCAGATTAAAGTTTCTTCAGAGTATACACGTAATTGTTGAGTCCGACCTCGGCGGTTGTATCGTCGACGAAATGAACGTCGATCTCGCAGCCGGTCTCCAGCGTCCTGATCCGTGCGCCGGTGAAGCCGAGCGAGGCGGCGAGCGCCTTGGGATCGGCTTTCTTGTCGGCGTGCTGCATCTCGTCGAATGCTCCCTGGAAGATCATGTCGGGAGCGTAATCCGTCACCTTGTACTGCGGCTTCGCACAGGCAAAGGGACGTGGCCCCGATATCTCTCTCGCCTTGAAGACCACTGCCTTGCCCATCAGCCGCGTCCGCTCGGTATCGTCGGGCTTGCGGTGTGGATCGGCCCATGGCGCGACCGTCGCGGTCGTGAACGTCCAGCTACCCACGTAGAAGGGATCGGCGGCCGCAGCCGGGAGTGCCATGCCCAGCGGCGCCAGGAAGCAAACGATGGCGGTGATTTTCATCTGACGGTCCCTCAAGCTCTCGGGCTTGGACTCGTCTTCTGGCATCGAGGTTCATCGCTGCGGATATGTTTCCGCCCGTGAACCGCCATTCAAGATCGAGCGACAAAGCGGTTGCGAAACGGCCACGCAGATCACGGGCGCCATGGCCGACGGACTCAATCGTTTAGGGCGCGCCTCAGCACCAAAGGACGACGGCATGCTTTCTCGCTGCGATCTCATCAAGGGCGCCGCGGTCGCGCTTTTCACCCTCTCGATACAAGGCGCATGGGCGCAGGAGACCAGGATGAATCTGTTCAAGATCGTCACTATCAAGGACGAAATCGTCATCGGATTGTCGGCGGAGGAGCTGCAGGCGCTCGGCGGCAATGACGCGAGCGCGGTTGCGCACGCGTTGGCGCAAAAGGGCGACCTCACCGTCTGGCAATACAACGTGCATCGCGGCCCGAGCGGCGAATTGCAGCAGGCGCCGACCGCCAAGATCGGGCTTCTGGCCAACGCCTCGCTCCGCGTCGAGCCCTATACGACACCTTACCAGATCGTGCCGCACCCGTAAGCGGCGGACCGGTACGCCTACGGCCGAAGGCCGCAGGCGTGCCGTCATCATTCGCGGCGGTCTGCACGCTTCGTTCCCGCTTCCGTCGCAAAGCCATAGATCAGCGCCAGCCGGTCCAGGCATTCGCGAAAGCGGCGTGCAAAATAGTCGTTCCAGCGCTGCGTACGGACAGCGCGACGCTCTCCGATCTGGTCCATGGTCAGGCCCAGCACCAGCACGTCGTGCACCAACGCCGCGCCGTCGGTGCCGAGCTCGCGCTCGATCCGGTTCAGCCGCAGCACCGCCTGGCGCTGGCTCTCGGTGAGGGGCTCGCGCGTGCTTGTGCCATCGACGTATTCGCGCGTCGTATCCACCGCCTGCGGCCCCCGCTCCGCCCTCTCCCAATCGTTCTGAAAGGCGCGTCCACCGCGGTATTGCGCCTCGTCGATCTGATGGTGCGAATGCAACCGGCCGAGCGGATCGCTGCGGACCGAGCGGATGGCCATGATCTTCTCGCCGGGATCGAGCGCCAATGGATTGTCGACCTCGACCTCGGCCACGTCGGCATTGAACGGCATCTCGCGCGAGCGCCGGTCATAGATCCCGGTCAATTTGTAGGATTTGTTGCGTCGGGCACGTGCCACTCGGATACTCCTTGCAGGATTGACGATTGGACAGGCGGGTGGCCGACGCCTCAGGCGGCGAAAACCAGCCTCAGCACGACGGGACCGGCTGAACGGACGGGCGCAACTCCGGACCGGCGCGTCAGCCGCGCATGCGGCGTGCAATAGCTGGAGCCTGGCTGGCGCGGATGTCCGCAGAAGGTGATCTCCTCCCCGTCCCTGTCGCCGCCATAGGGATAGCGGCAATCGCCGGCTGCGAGTTCGGCGAACGAGATCAGCCGCGGCTGGACGCCGACGCAGCGCAGCTTCACCTGTGCGGCAGACTTCATCGCGGATTTCGGCGGCAGCATCAGGTTCGGCAATGCCGGGCGATGTGCCGAAAGCAGACAGGTCTCGCTTGGCAAGGACGGCACGATCGGCGGGCTGGTCACCCGTGCCACCCCGACAAGTCCGAGCCGCTTGACCCGGCCCGCCACGGCATTGCGCGTGTAAGCCGTTCCAAACCTTGCGTTAATCTCTCTCCCGATCTCCGCATAGGATAGTCCTTTGAGAAAATAGTCGCGAAGCGCGTCGGAGTGCTCCGACGGCCAATGACCCGGTTCCATGCTGCTGTCCTGTGATGCGCCTTTTCCGGTCGCACGACCGGAGGCGAGACGCACATTCCGGTATTCCGAAGCGAGAGTCAAGCAATAATTCTGATATTCATAATTGCATTTATTCCGAATTCCGGACTACAAGAGGACAGTCGATGGGCAATCGAGGGAATCACCATGTTGGACGTTGCGATGATCGAGCGGGGCCTGGAAAAGACGGGCAAGAGCAAGGGTGGCCTGGCGGCGGCGATGGGCGTGCGGCCCGGCGCGGTATCGGAGATCCTCGGCGGCGAGCGCCTGGTGAAGGCCTCCGAAATCATTCCGATCATGGAATATCTCGAGCTGAACCTCGCGCCGATCATGGGACGCGTCGGGGCCGGCGCGGTGATCGAGCCGGACTACGAACAGGTTCCGCCCGACGGGCTCGGCGACATCGCGCTGCCCTTCCCCATCATGGAAGAGACGATCGCATTCGAGATCGTGGGCGATTCGATGCTGCCCAAATACGAGAGCGGTGATGTGATCGTGGTCTACAAGGATCAGCGTCATCCGCTGTCGAGCTTCTATGGCGAAGAGGCCGTGGTCCGGCTGAAGACCGGGGAGCGCTATTTGAAGACCATCGAGCGGGGCAAATCCCCTTCCGTCGTCAATCTCACCAGCTTCAATGCCAAGCCGATCGTCGGCGTGAAGCTCGACTGGGTCGGGGAAATCTGCCTCTCCATGCCCAAGGGCCAACTCGAGCGGCTGCGTGCCAAATCGGCCCGTCCCCGCAAGAAAGGCAAGTAGGGGCGATCGAGTGATTTCCGATTTTTGGAAATCGCACTTGACTTAATTCCGTTTTTCGGAAATAATCTGCCGCGCTTCCGACGAAGGGGCGCGGCAGGATCGTTTTATGCAGTATTTCGTCGTGATGATCGACTACGGACGACGCGGCCGCGAGGCGATCGTCGACCCCGAAATCACGCGGCGCGAAGTCATCTCGCGCATCGTCTCGGGTGAATACCGGAACATCTCGTTCATTCACGAGATCGCGGAGAACTCGGTCGATGACGTCACCAAGGCCATTCTGACCGAGGCCGCCCTCCCCCAGATCGCGCCCGAAGATATCGATCTCCAGCAATCCGGCTCGATCACGCCCACGACCTGCGCAAGCACGAGCGGACGTGACGCAGGGATAGCGAGCCTGCGCCAACGCCCAACGGGAGATCACACGGTCAGCACGGTCGATCCAGTGGTCTTGCGCGCGGCGAGATCGGCGTGCGCCTTGGCCGCGTCCTTCAACGGATAGGTCTGGTGCACCTCGATCTTGACCGCGCCGGACTTCACGACGTCGAACAGCTCGTTCGCCATCGCCACGAGGTTCTCGCGCTTGGCGGCGTAGGTGAACAGCGTTGGCCGGGTGACGTAGAGCGAGCCCTTCTGGGCCAGCAGACCGAGATTGAGCGGCTCGACCGCACCGGAAGACTGACCGAACAGCGCGACGACGCCGAGCGGCGCGAGACAGTCCAGCGACTTCAGGAACGTGTCCTTGCCTACGGAATCGTACACCACCGGCACCTTCTTGCCGCCGGTGATCTCGTCGACGCGCTTCACGAAATCCTCGCGCGTATAGATGATCACATGGTCACAGCCATGCGCCTTGGCGAGCTTCGCCTTCTCGTCATTGCTGACGGTGCCGATCACGGTCGCGCCGAGATGCTTGGCCCATTGGCTCAGGATCAGCCCGACGCCTCCGGCGGCGGCATGGAGCAGGATCGTGTCGCCCGCCTTCACCCGATAGGTCTGCCGGATCAGGTATTGCGTCGTCAGCCCCTTCAGCATCATTGCCGCCGCGGTCTTGTCGTCGACGCCGTCGGGCAGCTTCAACAAGCGGTCAGCAGGGATCAGCCGGGCTTCCGAATATGCGCCGAGCGGCGAGGCGCCATAGGCGACACGATCACCCGGCTTCAAATCGGTGACACCGAGTCCGACTTCCTCGACCACGCCGGCCGCCTCGCTGCCGAGCCCGCTCGGCAATTGCGCGGGATAGAGACCCGAACGGTTGTAGATGTCGACGAAGTTGAGACCGACCGCGGTGTGGCGAATGCGCGCTTCGCCCGGTCCAGGCTTGCCGACGCTGACCTCCTCCCAGACCAGGACTTCCGGACCGCCGGTCTTGTGAAAGCGAATGGCATGCGTCATGGGCGTTGCTCCCTTATCGTTGAGGTGAAGTCCGAAAACCGGATCGGCCTGTGAAATAGGCATTTAGTCCGCCCGTTACAGTACAGAGCCGTAACAAGAATGTCACAGCGAACCACAAACGTCGGCCGTTCCGCCTCTGTTCGAAAGAGTTGATGACGGCCTTCAGGCAACCGGCAGTAGCTTTTGCGCGGGGTTTGATGGGTCGCCTGCGAAGGAGAGCCGAGATGCCAGCTTATGTACAGCATCATCAGGATATCGAAATCGCGCCTGTGATTTGCCCGACGTGCATGGGGTTCCTGCCGATGTATGTCCGCGAGGTCGAGCCGCATTGGAGCCTTGCCAAGATCGACTTCGTTTATGAATGCGCCGATTGCGGCGCCGAGGTCAGACAAACCATCCGCAAGCCGGAGCTGTTGCGGCACTGATCGAGCAAACGGCGCAAGTATTTGCGTTTCGCGGAAAAAACGCCGTTCACGCGGATCTGATGTCTCCCAAACGAGGCTTGTTCTTTGCCGGGAACGCAGGCAGAACAAGCCTCAAATAGGACCTTTGGGAGCGCCATTTCGTGGCTGATCAGAAGGCCTCGACGTCGATCGAGGCAGTGGAGAGCGGCCTCGCCGCGCAGGGTTATATCGCGAGCCGGCAGATCGCGACCGCCGTCTATTTGTCGCAACAGATCGAGAAGCCGATCCTGGTCGAGGGCCCCGCGGGCGTCGGCAAGACCGAGCTTGCCAAGTCGATTGCCGCCTGGCGCGGCATGAAGATGATCCGCCTGCAATGCTACGAAGGCCTCGACGAGGCCAAGGCGCTCTACGAGTGGAAATACGCCAAGCAGCTGCTCTACACGCAGATCCTCAAGGACAAGCTCGGCGAAGTGCTCGGCGGCGCGCAAACGTTGCATGCCGCGCTCGACCAGCTCCACGATTTCGGCGACGTGTTCTTCTCCAAGGAATTCGTCGAGCCGCGCCCCCTGCTCCAGGCGCTGGAGCAGCCGGGCGGCTGCGTGCTGCTGATCGACGAGATCGACAAGTCGGACGCCGAGTTTGAGTCGCTGCTGCTGGAGATCCTCTCCGACTTCCAGGTCACGATCCCCGAGCTCGGCACCGTATCGGCGATCACGCCGCCGACGGTGATCCTCACCTCCAACAGCGAGCGCGATCTCGGCGACGCGCTGAAGCGGCGCTGCCTGCATCTGCATATCGGCTTCCCCGAGCAGCGGCTCGAGGAACGCATCGTCGAAAGCCGCGTGCCCGGCATCTCGCAGGCGCTGCGCCGGCAGATGGTCGGCTTCATCCACGAGATCCGCTCGCTCGATCTGAAGAAGCTGCCCTCTGTCAGCGAGACCATCGACTGGGCGCGCGTGCTGGTGCTGCTTCAGGCGACCGAGCTCGACACCGATATCGTCAAGGATACGCTCAACGTGCTCCTGAAGTATGAGGCCGACATCGAGGCCGCATCGCCGCAGGTGACGAGCTTCCTTGCCAAGGCGGCCCGGTCCAACGTCTTCGGTTGACGCCGATGCGCGAGAACCTCCATCGTTTCTTTCGAGCGGCACGAGGCGTCGGCGTCCACGTCTCGCCTGCCGAAAGCATCGATGCGATGCGCGCGGTGTCGCAGGTCGGCTTTTCCGACCGCGCGATCCTGCGCGACGCGCTGCTGCTGACGCTTGCCAAATCGCAGGACGAGAAGCTGGCGCTCGGCGATTGCTTTGATCTGTTCTTCAGCCAGCCGGAGCCGCGGCAGGATCAGCCTGAGGCCGACGACAACGACAACGCCTCACAGGATTCGGATCAGTCGCCCTCGTCCGGCTCGGCTGGCGAGTCCGGCGAAGAACAGCCTCCGCAAGGATTAAGTCCGCTCGCGCAGATGCTGCTGTCGCAGGACCGCAACGCGATCCAAGCTGCCATCGCCAGCGCTTCCGGGGCAGCCTCGCTGTCCGATATCCGCTACTCCACCCAGCGCGGCATCTTCTCCAGCCGTATCCTCGACGCCATGGGCCTCCAGCGCCTGCGCGACGATCTCGACGAGCTGACTACGACGAATCCGTCGCTGGCCGAGCGTCTTCGTGCCGCGCTCGACGGCTTGCGCGAGGCGGTGCGCGACACGGTTTCGCAAGGCCTTGCACTCTATGCCCGCGAGGAGGCCGAAAACCTCCGCAACGAGATCCTGCGCAACGCGCCGCTCGCCCGCATCGAGCGGCGCCAGGTCGCGGAGATGCGCGCACTTATTCGCCAGATCGCGCGCCGCCTGCGCGAGCGCTATTCGAAGCCGCGCAAGCGCCAGCGCCGCGGCCATCTCGACGTCCGCCGCACGCTCCGCCGCAACGCCGCCTGGGGCGGCGTGCCGTTCCTCACCGCATGGAAGCGCAAGCATCGCGACCGACCGAAGATCGTTGCGCTCTGCGACGTTTCCGGCTCGGTCGCGCAGGTCTCCGACTTCTTCCTGCTGCTGATCCATTCGCTGCACGACGTCGTGGACGACGTCCGCTCCTTCGCTTTCTCCTCGCACTTGATCGAGGTCAGCGAGATCCTGGAAAAGAAATCGCCGGAAGAAGCGATGGCTGAGATCATGTCCAAGGTCGGCTTCGGCTCGTCCGACTACGGCTCTTCGCTGGTCGACTTCGAGCACGATTTCATGAGCACGCTGACACCGCAGACCACGGTGATCGTGCTGGGCGACGCCCGCAGCAACAATCTCGATCCGCGCGCCGACATCCTGCGCCGCATCTCCGAACGCTCGAAGCGGCTGGTCTGGCTCAATCCGGAAGGAAGGCTCGCCTGGGGCTTTGGCGATTCAGAGATGCCGCGTTACGCGACCTTTTGCACGGTCGTGCGTCAATGCGCCACCGCGCAGCAGCTCGAGCGCGCGGTGTCCGATATCGTGGCGACTTATCAGTAAGCCGCGAAGGCGCGGCACAAATCAGCCTCGCGCAAGCTCCGCGTGAGAGGCATTGCACTCTCGGAAGTGATAGGCGATTTCGTCGAGCGCGCGCTGCTCCCATTCCTGGGCTTGCGCGAGCCAGAAAATCCGACGCTCCGAATCGAGCGCGGCACGTTCCCGGCACAGGGATTCTTGACTGCGAATTGCCACCAGCCTGTTCATGCACTCCACCTCCTGCCGTGTGAAGCCATTCCCTACGAATCAAGCTAACAGAGTCTCGAACCCGTCGTCTCGTAATTTCTGTGCATATTGCGACGCAGAATGGGACAGCAGCATTTCCCGTGCAGCGCGGTAGCTTGCGGCGCAACATCAAGTCCGGATCATCAATATGTGATCGCGTTGAAGGACGATATGTGCACCCGCGCGATCTTAACTTTTGTGGCGCAACGAAGTGCCGCAATTCGTGAAGAGAAGTTCTAAACACTTTACCGAATTCCCGACTCATTGTCGTCGCACGGTCTTCATGCAGCGCCGCTAACAGGGGCGCGCGAACGGTACTATCGCTTGAGGCAACATGAACGATTTCGACTTCGATCTTTCACCCGACCAGTGGGAAGCGCTGAAGGCGCTTCGCAACCCGGTGTCGAACGGTCGCCTCTCCAAGGCGTATGTCGTCGGAAGCCTGGTCGAGCTCGGCCTCGTTGTCGTCGATGGCGGCGTGCCTGCGATGACGCCTACAGGACGCAAGGTGCTTGTGCGCGGATCGTGCCGGCTGCTGGATCTCGTCGCGTGAAGCGGCTGCCTGCGTGCAGCGGAACTGCGCGAACGCCTGAAATATAATCTTTTGCTCCCTGCCAAAATCGGATTTGCTTTCCATCACGGGATCGCGCGCAACGACGTCGTGCGAAGGCGGCGACGAAGCCGATGAGGGAGCTGACCATGAACGGACTGGGCGGGCTGAACAAATCGCCTGAGGGCGTGGTCATCGGGCTGGTGCAGTTGCAGCTGCCAACCGTCGTGACCAGGGCCGATCTGGCCAAGCAGACCGAGCGCATCGTCTGGATGGTCGGCAAAGCGCGCCGCAATCTCTCCACCATGGATCTGGTGGTCTTCCCCGAATATTCGCTGCACGGCCTTTCGATGGATACCAATCCCGAGATCATGTGCCGTCTCGACGGCCCCGAGGTTGCGGCCTTCAAGCAGGCCTGCCTCGACAACCAGATCTGGGGCTGCTTCTCCATCATGGAGTTCAATCCACACGGTAATCCCTATAATTCGGGTCTGATCATCGACGACCACGGCGAGATCAAGCTCTACTACCGAAAACTTCATCCCTGGATTCCGGTCGAGCCGTGGGAGCCCGGGGATATCGGCATTCCCGTCATCGAGGGGCCAAGAGGCGCGAAGATTGCGCTTATCATCTGCCACGACGGCATGTTCCCGGAGATGGCGCGGGAATGCGCCTACAAGGGCGCGGAGATCATGATCCGCACCGCCGGCTACACCGCGCCGATCCGCGAGGCCTGGCGCTTCACCAACCAGGCCAATTCGTTCCAGAACCTCATGGTTACGGCGAACGTCTGCATGTGCGGCTCCGACGGCTCGTTCGATTCCATGGGCGAAGGCATGATCGTCAATTTCGACGGCACCGTGCTGGCGCACGGCACCACCGGCCGCGCCGACGAGATCATCACCGCCGAGGTGCGGCCCGATCTCGTGCGCGAGGCCCGCATCAATTGGGGTGTGGAGAACAACATCTACCAGCTCTGGCACCGCGGCTACGTCGCGGTGAAGGGCGGCGCGATGGACTGCCCCTACACCTTCATGCAGGACATGGTCGCCGGCACATTCCGCCTGCCGTGGGAAGACCAGGTCAAGATCACCGACGGCACCTCCTGCGGTTTCCCGGCACCGGCGCGGATATTCGGCAAAACGGCGAAAGCGGCAGAATAGACCGCCTTCACTGGCGTCCCGCGACATTCTGGCACGGTTGTTGCTCCTTTTTGACGTCCAAGACGCGTCAAACCGGGGGAGTTTCAACATGTCGACCATCACCGCGGCACCCACCGCCGAACCGAAGCCGCTCTACACCTCGCTGTTCGTCCAGGTCCTGGCCGCGCTGGTGCTCGGCGTCATCCTGGGGATGGCCGCCCCGGACTTCGCCGTCAGCCTCAAGATCCTCAGCGACGCCTTCCTGAAGCTGATCTCGATGATCGTGGCACCGATCGTGTTCTGCGTCGTCGTGCACGGCATCGCTGGTGCCGGCGACCTCAAGAAGGTCGGCCGGGTCGGCGTCAAGGCGCTGGTCTATTTCGAGGTCATGACGACCGTCGCCCTCGTGGTCGGGCTGCTGCTCGCTTACATCTTCGGCCCCGGCCACGGCATGAACATCGATCCCTCGACGCTCGACGCCAAGGCGCTCAACACCTATGCCGACAACGCGCACAAGCTGTCCGGCGGCGGCATCGGCGCCTTCCTGATGAACGTGATCCCGACCACCTCCTTCGATGCGCTGTCGCGCAACGACGTGCTCCAGGTCCTGTTCTTCGCCGTGCTGTTCGGCGTCGGCCTCGCACTGGTCGGCGGCGAGAAGGGCGCGCTCGTCACCTCCATCATCGATGCGGCTTCCACCGTGCTGTTCCGCGTGATGGGCCTGATCGTCCGCGTCGCCCCGCTTGGCGTGCTCGGCGCGGTCGCCTACACGGTCGGCAAATACGGCGTCGGCTCGCTCAAGCAGCTCGTCTCCCTGGTGATGCTGTTCTACGTCTCGGTCAGCATCTTCGTGCTCGGCGTGCTCGGCGGCGTCATGGCGCTCGCGGGACTCAACATTCTCAAGTTCCTGGCCTACCTGCGCGAAGAACTCACCATCGTGCTCGCGACCGCCTCATCCGACGCGGTGCTGCCGCAGATCATGAAGAAGCTGGAGCGCATGGGCGTGAAGGATTCCGTCGTCGGTCTCGTCATCCCGACCGGCTATTCCTTCAACCTCGACGCCTTCTCGATCTACCTGACGCTCGCAGTCGTCTTCATCGCGCAGGCGACCAACACACCGCTGTCGTTCGGCGATCTTCTCCTGGTGCTCGGCGTTTCCCTGATCACCTCGAAAGGCGCTCACGGCGTGCCTGGTTCGGCCATCGTGATCCTTGCCGCGACGCTGAACGCGGTGCCGAGCATTCCTGCGATCGGCCTCGTGCTGGTGCTGTCGGTCGACTGGTTCATCGGCATGGCCCGCGCGCTCGGCAACCTCGTCGGCAATTGCGTGGCGACGGTCGTCGTGGCCGCCTGGGAAGGCGACCTCGACCGCGCCAAGGCGGCCAAGGTGCTCGAGGGCGGCGAGCTTGTGGACGTGACCGCGGGATAGCGCCCTTGAGGCTCAGTCATTCCACTGGAGGAGCGGCGTTCCATACGCCCTCCTCCAGACCGACAGGAAGCGCGGAAACCAGGAATGCGCCACCGCGCCCTTGTAGGCCCAGGTGCGGTACTTCAGACCCTGCTCCGAGATCAGCTCCTGATAGCCGCCGTGGACCTCGGTCGCGGTGCGAATGTCCTTCAATATCCCTTGCGCGCAGGCGCGGTAGGTATCGCTTCCTGAGAATTCATCGAAGTCCAGCATGCGATCGGCGAACTCGACGTTGAACGTCGGCCAGGACGAGCGTCCCTGGTAGGCGGGTGCCGCGATCTTGTGGATCATCTTGTTGCGCGGATTATCCGCCGACACCAGGAAGTGAAACGTGCTGGGGATGCGAAACCGCGGCTCGGCGATGATCAGATCGGTCGTCGCCGCGAACAGCGCGCGCTCGCTCGCATCGTTCATATTCCAGAAGCCGCGATGCACGCTGACGAAATCCAGCGCGACCTGAGACACCGGCGTGCCCGCCGGGCTGTCGAGGGAATGCCTGATATAGCCGTCCTTGCCGAACAGATGCAGCAGGCCGCTCTTGTACGCTGCGAGATCGCGCCCGAGCACCCGCTTCAGCTCGTTCTCCTCAACGATGCCGAGCTGCGCGCCCCACACGAATGTCGTGTGAACGCAGGCATTGGTGACGAAACGCCGTCGCTCGGCGCGTGTGTCGGTTGCCGCAGAGCGCGGCCCGCTGGCGTCGCAGAGCAAATATCTGGTGCCGCCGGCGTCGAACGGTTCGAGCTCGCTCGCAAGCTTCAGGATTGCGCGCTTCAAATCGCTACCGTATTCGGCCAACAGCAAGCGGCCGGCATGGGCGCATTGCGACATCGCAAGATAGGACGATGCCCTCTCCTCCGCGGAGATCATCTGCCGGAGACCGGCGAGAACACCAAGCAGCGTATCCGAGGGGCGCGAGAAGTAGTTCACGCCGAGGTAGCGGCCGCGTCCCGCCGGAACGATGGTCGTCGTAACGACGTCGGCGCGAACCGCTTCGAGCAGCAGACGAACGCTCTTTTCGAGCAGGCGCGCCCGGCGCACCGCGTCCTGCGCATCCATGATGGTCTCCGGATCGAGGACATCAGGATAGAACCAGGCGAAGTCGCGCGGGTAATAGGCCGATGCGTGCGGCGCGCCGGTGACGAGAAAGGCCTCGGTCACCGAAAAGGCGCTGTCCATCGAGTGCCGGAAGAGGTCCTCGATGGCCGACAACGAATGGGGCGATTGTCTCAGGAATCGATCACCGAGAAAATTGACCGCCTGAAGGGCATTGGCGACGAAGGTCGCAGCCATGCCCTGGTAAAACCGGTTCTCCCGATGTGACGCAAAGGAAATATCGCTGTTCATCTGTGCAGGTCGGTGATGTCTCGAGATCCCGGTGACGGCGGTCACCCATTTTACACATGTCTGATTCGTGTCTCTACCCGGTGACTTGCGGGCTTCATGACGGTCAGCTCGCGCCGGCGTGATCCTGGCGCGGCCTGAAATGCTCGATCACCCTGAGCAGCACCCGCGCGCCGGCATCGGCGTCGGCAAGCTCGACATGCTCGTCCGGATGATGGCTGATGCCGCCACGGCAGCGGACGAAGATCATGCCGACGTCAGCGATGTCGATCATCGCCATGCCGTCGTGCCCGGCCCCGCTCGGCAGCTCGAACACGGCAAGGCCTTCCGTGGCGATCGCCTGCGCGATCTGGTCCTTCAGCCATGGCGCGCAAGGCGCGGTGCGGTTCTCGTGGGTGACGTCGAGCTGAAGCGTCAATTGCCGGCGCTTTGCGATCGCCTCGATCTGCCTGACGACATCGGCCACCGCGCGCTTGCGATGCATGTCGGTCGGCGCACGCATGTCGATGGTGAAGGACACCTCACCCGGAATGACGTTGGTGGCGCCGGGCCGCGCCTGGATGTAGCCGACGGTGCCGACCAGCCCGCTCTCGTCGGTTCGGCAGAACTCTTCGATCGCGCCGATACATTCGGCCGCGCCCGTGAGTGCGTCGCGACGCAGCGCCATCGGCACCGTACCGGCGTGGCCTGCCATGCCGATCAGCCGCGCCGCAAGCCGTGTCGCGCCTGCGATTGCCGTGACCACACCGACGGGCAGGTTCTGCGCTTCCAGCACCGGCCCCTGCTCGATGTGCAATTCGAGGTAGGCGAGCAGCTCGCGCCGCGTCCGCGCCGCCTTGCCGATGTGCTCCGGATCGAGCCTGAACTGAACCAGCGCATCGCGCATCGAGATGCCATCGCGGTCGCGTGTGTTCAAAACGCTCTCGTCAAAAGTGCCGGCCACCGCACGGCTGCCGAGCAGCGTGGAGGCAAAGCGCACCCCTTCTTCATCGGCGAATCCAACCACCTCGATCGCAAACGGCAGCCGCTTGCCACGACGGTTGAGGTCGGCGACGCAGGCGATCGCCGTGATGACGCCGAGAGGGCCGTCCCATTTGCCAGCATCGCGTACGGTGTCATAGTGCGAGCCGAGCATCAGGCAGGGCGCGCCCGGCCGCGCGCCTTCGTAGCGGCCGCAGACATTGCCGATCGCATCGAGATGCGCGCTCATGCCGGCGTCGCGCATCCAGCTCAGGATGAGATCCGCGGCCTTGCGCAGCTCCTTGCTGAGATAGATGCGGGTGAGCTTGTCGCCGTCTTCCGAGATCGCGGCGAGCTCGTTGATGCGGCGGACGATCTCATTTCCGAGCGATGCGTCTTGAGCAGCGGTAGCAGCACCCATCTCGGTCGAGCTTTCCATCCTGAAGACCGCACGCGGCGATCGTGACAACAATCGATACAAGTTCGGTGCCAGCGAAAATCGCTCGGCCGACGCCGTGGTTAGCATGAATGCGGCCGACCGGCAGACGGTCCGGCTCACATCTGCACATCGTGAGCGGGTTAATGCTGCTTAGCTCTCTTGCATACAATAAGGCTGCGCTGCTCACAAATTCATCTGCCGATTTCCTCGTCAGAATTTGCGTCAGACAAATAATTCATACTGATCAAAGTCTTATTTCAAATTGCCTATCTCCTAACCTCTGGCACGAAGCTTGCGACACCTCTCCCGGGCTCCGCCAGTCCGGCGCAGCCGCGAGATTGAAGGCGGCCAGCCGCCAAGGGGAGTGAGCAATGGATTCTGGCAGGATTTCACGACGTCATGTGTTGCAGGGCGGCGCGGCCCTCACCCTCGGCGCTGCAGCGGGCCTCCGTCCGACCTTCGCGGCCGAGACCACCATCGGCTTCATCTATGTCGGCTCGCGCGACGACTACGGCTACAATCAGGCTCACGCGCAGGGCGCCGCGGCGCTGAAGAAAATTCCGGGCCTCAAGGTCATCGAGGAAGAGAAGGTGCCGGAGACCGACGCGGTTGAGAAGACGATCGAGTCCATGATCAATCTCGACGGCGCGACCCTGCTCTTCCCGACCTCGTTCGGTTACTACAATCCGCACATGATCAAGATGGCCGCCAAATACCCGAAGCTGCGCTTCGAGCACTGCGGCGGCCTGTGGAGCGACAAGGACCCGAAGAACGCCGGCAGCTATTTCGGCTACATCGACGAGGCCCAGTACATCTCGGGCATCGTCGCCGGCCTGACATCGAAGAGCGGCAAGCTCGGCTTCGTCGCGGCCAAACCGATCCCGCAAGTGCTGCGCAACATCAACGCCTTTGCGCTCGGCGCCAAGTCCGTCAATCCGAAGGCGACGACGCAGGTGATCTTCACCGGCGACTGGTCGATGCCGGTCAAGGAGGCCGAAGCCACCAACAGCCTGATCGACCAGGGCGTGGACGTGCTCACCTGCCACGTCGATGGACCCAAGACCATGGTCGAGAACGCCGCACGCCGCGGCGCCTCCGTCTGCGGTTATCACACCAACCAGTCGGCGCTGGCACCCAAGGCCTATCTCACCGGCGCCGAGTGGAACTGGGAGGCGCTTTATCCGAAGTTCGTCAAGATGATCGCCTCCGGCGAAGGCATCCCGAATTTCTACCGCGGGGGCCTGAAGGAAGAAATCGTGAAGGTCTCGCCCTATGGCGAAGCCGTGTCGACCGAGGCGCGCAAGGCGGCCGATGAGGCCAAGGCAAAATTCCTGTCTGCAGACGGCTTTGCCATCTTCAAGGGCGGCCTCGTCGACAACAAGGGCAAGACGGTTATCCCAGCCGGCACCGATCGCGGCCAGAAGGATCCTGAACTGGAGAAGATGGACTATCTGGTCGAAGGCGTGATCGGAGCGACTTCGTGACCACGGAAGCCGCGGATTCTGCAGAAGCAGTCGGGGCAATCGCCCCGGCCGCCGATCCCGGCTTTCCCCAGCGCTACGGCGCGAGCATCGAATACGTCCTGATCCCGGGCGCGGCGCTGGCCGGCGCACTCGTGGTGTTCGGCATCTTCGTGGCGATGTTCGGCAAGAACCCGCTCGATCTCTATTTCTACATGTACTACGGCGCATTCGGCACCTGGTTCTCTTGGCAGAACACGCTGACGCGCGCAGCGCCCCTGATCCTCACCGCACTCTGCACCGCACTGCCCGCGCAGCTCGGCATGGTCATCATCGGCGGCGAAGGCGCGCTTTTGATCGGCGCGCTTTCGGCGACGAGCGCCGCGCTCGCGCTCCAGGGCATGCCGCCGCTGGTCGTGCAGATCGCCATGGTCATCGCAGGCGTAGTCGGCGGTGGTCTGTGGATCACGCTGTCAGGTGCACTGCGACAGTATCGCGGGGTCAACGAAACCATTTCGAGCCTGCTGCTGGTCTACATCGCGCTCGCGATCCTCAACCATCTCGTCGAAAGCGTGATGCGCGATCCCGCCAGCCTCAACAAGCCGTCCACCCGCGAGATCGGCGCCGCCAACATGATCGGCAGCATTCCCGGCACCGACGTACATTGGGGTCTCCTGTTCGGCCTGATCGCCGCGATCGGCGCCTATATCCTGATCTATCACACCGTGTTCGGCTTCGCGGCGCGCGTTGCCGGCGGCAACATCCGCGCCGCAAAAATCGTCGGTCTCGGCGTCAGCAAGCTGATCCTGACCATCTGCTTCCTCGCCGGCGGCGCCGCCGGCCTTGCCGGCATGGTCGAGGTCGCGGCCGTGCAGGGGCGCACCAATGCCAACCTTGCAGCGGGTTATGGCTTCACCGGCATTCTCGTTGCCTTCCTCGCGCGGCAAAATCCGCTCGCGATCATTCCCGTCGCAATCCTTCTCGGCGGCATCAGCGCCAGCGGCGGCCTGCTGCAGCGCCGGCTCGGCTTGCCCGACGCATCCGTTCTGGTGCTCCAGGGCATCATCTTCGTCTTCGTGCTCGCCAGTGATGCGCTCTACGGCCGCATCGGATTCCTGAAAGGCAAATCCTGATGGCAGACGGATCGATCGGACTGTGGACCGTGCCGCTCGCCGTGCTTGGCGGCGCCATTCGCGTCTCGACGCCCTTCCTGTTCGTGAGCCTGGGGGAATGCATCACCGAACGATCCGGCCGCATCAATCTCGGCCTCGAAGGCACACTGGTGATGGGCGCGATGAGCGCTTATGGCATCTCCTATCTCACGGGATCGCCGTGGCTAGGGGTGCTCGCTGCCGGCATCACCGGCGCACTTCTCGGCGCGCTTCACGCCGGCATCTGCTCGCTGCCCCGCGTCAATGACGTCGCGGTCGGCATCGCCTTGATGCTGTTCGGCACCGGCCTTGCGTTCTATCTCGGCAAGCCACTGATCGAGCCGACCGCGCCGCGCCTGCCCGCGATCGATTTCGGCTGGTGGAGTGACATCCCGCAGGTGCGCGCCGCGCTGCAGGTCAACGTGCTGTTCCTGATCGGCGTCGCGCTGGCGCCAATCCTCTATTGGGCCTTCCGCACCACGCGCTGGGGCCTTCTCATCCGCACCGCAGGTGAAAGCTCGGATGCCGCGCGTGCGATGGGCCATTCCGTGCTCTTGATCCGCCTGCGCGCAACCATGGTCGGCGGCTTCCTCGCCGGCATCGGCGGCTCGTTCCTGTCGCTGTTCTATCCCGGTAGTTGGAACGAGGGCCTGTCCTCGGGCCAGGGCATCACCGCGGTCGCACTCGTCATCTTCGCCCGCTGGGACCCCCTGCTCTGCTTGTGGGCCTCGCTCGCTTTCGGCGGCGCCGCGGCGCTGGGACCGGCGCTGCAATCGGTCGGCGTGACCTCCGGCTATCACCTCTTCAACGCCGCGCCCTACATTTTGACGCTGGCGATCATGATCATCACCTGCTCGCCGAAACGCACGCTGACCGGAGCCCCGGCCGAATTGTCGATCACTCGCTAGGAAGCGAAATCATGCCCGAGCGCTACATCAAGTCCGAGCCCTATGCCTGGCCCTACAACGGCGATCTCCGCCCCCAAAACACCGCGCTCATCATCATCGACATGCAGACCGATTTCTGCGGCGTCGGCGGCTACGTCGACAAGATGGGCTACGACCTCTCGCTGACGCGGGCGCCGATCGAGCCGATCAAGAGGCTGCTCAGCGTCATGCGCGCCCAAGGCTTCCACATCATCCATACCCGCGAAGGCCACCGACCCGACCTCTCCGACCTGCCCGCCAACAAGCGCTGGCGCTCGCGCCAGATCGGCGCCGGCATCGGCGATCCCGGCCCCTGCGGCCGCATCCTGGTGCGCGGTGAGCCCGGCTGGGACATCATCGAAGAGCTGAGTCCCCTGCTAGGCGAGCCCATCATCGACAAGCCCGGCAAGGGCTCGTTCTGCGCCACCGACCTCGAATTGATCCTGCGCGTCCGCGGCATCGAGAACATCGTGCTCACAGGCATCACCACCGACGTCTGCGTCCACACCACCATGCGCGAGGCCAACGACCGCGGCTTCGAATGCGTGCTGCTGCACGATTGCTGCGGCGCGACCGACAAGAGCAACCACGATCACGCCCTGAAGATGATCAAGATGCAGGGCGGCGTGTTCGGCGCGGTTTCGACCTCCGACGCCTTCATCGGAGCGATTTCGTGATCATCGGCGAAACGCCACCTCCGGCGGGCGCCTTCGGCGTCGACGCCATCGCCATGACCATGCGCTTCGGCGACTTCCTGGCGCTGGACAATGTCGAGCTGAAGGTGCGGCCGGGCTCGTTCCACGCCCTGCTCGGTGAGAACGGCGCGGGCAAGTCCACGCTCGTCAAATGCATCATGGGCTATTACCATGCCACCGAAGGCGACATCCTCGTTGGCGGCCGCGAGCAGGCGATCGCCAACCCGAAGGACGCCCATGCGCTCGGCCTCGGCATGGTCTACCAGCATTTTACGCTGGTACCGGCCATGACGGTCGCGGAAAATCTCGTGCTGGCCCGCGATGATGTGCCCGCCGTGGTGAACTGGCCGAAGGAGATGAAGGAGCTCGAGGCGTTCCTTGCCCGGATGCCCTTCAAGGTCCCGCTCGGCGCGAAGGTTTCCGACATCTCCGCCGGCGAGCGGCAGAAGTGCGAGATCCTCAAGCAGCTCTATCTGAAGCGCCGCTTCCTGATCCTGGACGAGCCGACCTCGGTGCTGACGCCGGCCGAGGCCGACGAGGTGCTCGGCATGCTTCGCGACATGGTCGTCAAGGGCGAGCTGACGATCCTGATGATCACGCACAAGTTCCGCGAGGTCATGGCCTTCGCCGACGAGGTTACGATCCTGCGCCGTGGCAAGCTGGCCGGCTCCGGCAAGGTTTCAGAGCTGACGCCCGACGCAATGGCGCGCACGATGATTGGCGCCGAGGAGCTGACCGTGCAGCCGCCGCGTACCGGCGAGGTCGGCAAGGCGCGCCTTGAGCTGGACAAGCTCCGCGCGCTGGACGATGCCGGCGCCATGGCCGTGCATGACGTCTCCCTCACCGTCCGCGCCGGCGAGATCGTCGGCATCGCCGGGGTCTCCGGCAACGGCCAACGGCAGCTGGTCGAGGTGCTGGCCGGCCAGCGCGAAGCCGAGAGCGGCGAGGTCCGCGTCGCGGGCGATCCATACCACGCCAGCCGCGAGGAGATGCGGCGCCACAAGATGTCGCTGCTGCCCGAGGAACCGCTCAAGAACGCCTGCGTCGGCGGCATGAGCGTCGCCGACAACATCGCCTTCCGAGAGTTCGACCGTGCGCCCTTTGCCAGCGGCGGCTGGTGGCTCAACCGCGGCGCCTTCCGCGACGACGCGAAGAGGAAAATCGGCCAGTACAAGATCAAGACCCGCACACCGGAGACGCCGATTTCGGCGCTATCAGGCGGCAACGTCCAGCGCGCCGTGCTCGCCCGCGAGCTTGCGGGCGACGTCGAGGTGCTGATCGCGGCCAATCCCTGCTTCGGCCTCGACTTCGCAGCCGTGGCGCAGATCCATGCCGAGATCATGGCCGCGCGCAACCGTGGCGCGGCGGTGCTGCTGGTCAGCGAGGATCTCGACGAACTGCTCGAACTCTCCGACCGGCTGGTGGTGATGTTCCACGGCGAATTCGTGTATGAAGCACGGACCAGCGAGGCCGATCTTACGGTGGTCGGCCGGCACATGGCGGGGCATTGAGCACGGGACAGCGATGAGCGGCGCAGCCGAACGCGACGAACAGTTCTTACGCCTGTCCTTCGCGGTCGCCCGCCGGTCGCGCACCCATGGCAATCATCCCTTCGGCTGCGTGGTCGTTGACGCCGACGGCAAGGTCCTGATCGAAGCCGAGAACGGCTACATGCCGGACCATGATGGCACCGCGCATGCCGAGCGTCTCGCCGCCACCCAGGCCTGCCGCTCGCTCAGCCGCGAGGTCCTCGCCAAGGCCACGCTCTATTCCTCCGCCGAGCCCTGCGCGATGTGTGCCGGCGCGATCTACTGGGCCGGCATCGGCCGCCTCGTCTACGGCCTCAGCGAGCACCGTCTGCGCGGCATCACCGGCAACCATCCGGAGAACCCCACGCTCGACCTGCCCTGCCGCGAGGTCTTTGCTAGTGGTCAGAGGGCAACCGAGGTCGTCGGCCCGCTGCTCGAGGATGAAGCCGCAGCGCTGCACGACGGCGTCTGGACAAAGTAGCTATTCCAGCAATCGGAACCGTAGGGTGGGCAAAGGCGCCCTTGCGCCGTGCCCCCCATCAGCAGGCATGGAAGCAGAAGTGGTGGGCACGCTTCGCTTTGCCCACCCTATGGCAGCGGTTCTTTTCGCAAACACGAATGACGCCGCGCATCTCTACGCGGCGTCATTCGATCTCGAAATCCCTCGATCAGAACTTCACGGTGATACCGGAGTAGAGCGAGGACTCGGTGCAGGAGCCGGTGCTCACCTTCGTGCCACCGACGAAGGTGGTGCAAGCAAAGGCATTGTTGTGATCGAGGCCGAACTTGTTCTGCCAGTAACGATAGGCCACCCAGACATCGACGAAGTGCGAGTACTTGTCGCCCCAGATCGCCTTCGAGGCATCCATTGTCAGACGGATCGGCTCCGAGTTGAACTCAACCTTAGTCGGATAGACGTTGTTGGCGACACTGGCCGGAAGCGGCTCGGTGTCCGTTCCCTTCTTGCCGTACCACGCGGCACGGCCGCTGATCGAGAAATACTGCATGTTCGGCGGCAGGAAGCCGAGGTCCATGTAGTAGTTGGTTTCGATCGCCCAGGTCGGCTTGAACGAGGTGTTGCCGTCGGTCAGACACGGAGCGGAGAAGCCGGCCCCGCACTGCGAGAAGGAGTTGTGGTTGGAGAACTCCCAGTAAACCAGCGGCGCGACGTTGAAGTAGCCCTTGTAGGGCAGGTCGAAGGCGAACTGCAGACCGCCGACGACGTCGCGCTTGGCAGCGCCGAAATACCGGTTCTCCGTGTTGGCATCCATGCCAACCTCGAACGAGATGTTATGCAGCGGGCCTTGCGTGAATGCCTTGGTGTTGAAGAGCTCGTTCCAGCCGAAAGTGGAACGGAACAGGCCGTAGATCTCGGTCGCGCCGGCGCAGCTCGCCGGTGTGAACGCGAAGCCCGCCGCCGGCGAAACGATGCCCCCGGTTTGCGTGCAGGGACCGGCCGGATCGTTGTGGTCCGACTTGAACATCGAGATGGTGAAAAAGTTGGTGCCGTAAGCCCAGAGGTCGAAGTGGGTGAAGGAGTAGACCTGCTTGGTGGTCTTGGCGTTGATCACACCGTTGGTGTTGGTGAACGCGCCAGGCTGCGAGGCATTGAAGATGTAGGAGAAGGTGACTCGGTCGTCGATCACCAGGAAGAACGGCAGGTCGGCCGCCTTCTTGGCCGCCTTGACCGGCAGGTCCGCCGCGAGAGCCCGGCCACCGGTGGCCAGCATAGCAAGTGACAGCGCCGTTGCTGCAATTGCCCTAGAACGAAACGACATCCTGAATACCCCCAAGTTTGTGCACGTAAAAATCAACGCCCTTGGGTGCGACACTTGCGCCGATCTTTCGGAGTGAGAAGCCTCAACTTTTTTCAGCGCATGCCGCTTGTTTCGGCAGCGGACAGCAATTTCCTACGAGCTTTGGCGCTTGTTGTGCTTCGCCGCTGATTGCGGGCAGCAGCGCGACGTCCGACCCGCGCCACACATTCCTGCCTGATATTGTCAGGCTTTAGCGAATTTCTGAAAATTGGAATACGATCGCGCACGACCGCTGTCGAGCCGGCCGAGAATTGCATACGCGTGCTGGCGCGAATTTGCGCAACTTCACCTCACCCCTGCACAGCGGGTTCCGATTTGGCGTAGACCGTCACAAATTTGCAACAGGCTGCCTGCGGGCGCCAACCGTCTTGAGGTCGATCGGAGATGATGGGGCCTGGCGAGGCTGGCGACTCGCGAGGCCGAACCGCCTGCCGAAGCGTTGAGCAAGGGATGACGCTTTTTCGCATCTTACGCAGCGCCACAAACTAGCCCACAATTGAGGCACTCCATCCCATGCAAGCCCATCAGCGAATGTTGGATCCGACGCCTACCAGCCCGCATTCCGGCGAGCCCCCTCTGCTCCAGACGATCGGGCTCACCAAGCGCTATGGCGATTTCCTCGCCAACGATTCCATCGACATCGAGATCTGGCCGAAGCAGATCCATGCCCTGCTGGGCGAGAACGGTGCCGGCAAATCGACGCTGGTCAAGGCGATCTACGGATTGATCCAGCCCAGCGCCGGCGAGATTCGCTGGCGGGGCGAACGACTCGTGCTGTCCGGCCCTTCGGAAGCCCGCAGCCGCGGCATCGGCATGGTGTTCCAGCACTTCTCGCTGTTCGACAATCTCACGGTCGCCGAGAACGTCGCGCTCGGCCTCGACGGCAGGGAATCCTTCAAGGACATGTCGGCGCGATTGGAGGAGGTGTCGAAGACCTACGGCCTGCCGCTCGATCCCAAACGCGAGGTCTGGCAATTGTCGGTCGGCGAACGCCAGCGCATCGAGATCGTCCGAGCGCTGATGCAGGACCCGCAATTCCTGATCCTGGACGAGCCTACCGCGGTGCTGACACCGCAGGAGGCTGACCAGCTCTTCATCGTACTGGAGCGGCTCAAGGCGGAAGGCCGCGCCATCCTCTACATCAGCCACAAGCTCGAGGAGGTGAAGCGGCTCTGCGACACCGCCACGATCCTGCGCGGCGGCAGGAAGGTCGAGACCTGCAATCCCAGGCTCGAGACCGCCGCCTCGCTCGCGCGCATGATGGTCGGCGGCGAGATCAAGCAGGTGAAGGCGCCCGCGGGCCGGAAGACCACCGTGCCGCGGCTCGTCGTCAACGATCTCTCGCTCGCCCCAGGCGAGGCGCACGGTGTGCGGCTCGAGCACATCTCGTTCGAGCTGAAGGGCGGCGAGATCCTCGGCATCGCCGGCGTCGCCGGCAACGGCCAGGACGAGCTGTTCGCCGCGCTGTCCGGCGAACGCCTGTCGAAGGACCCGGGGACGGTGGTGATCGAAGGCATCGCCGCCGGTCACCTCTCGATCACGCAGCGGCGCAAGCTCGGCGCCGCCTTCGTGCCCGAGGAGCGGCTCGGCCACGGCACCGCGCCACGCATGAAACTGTCGGAGAACGCGCTGCTCACCGGGCATGCCGCCAGTGGCATGGTCCATCACGGCTTCATCGACACCGCGGCCACGCTGAACACCGTCGATCGCGCGACGGAGACGTTTGACGTCCGCAAGGCCAAGCGCGATCCCGAGGCCGCGAGCCTCTCCGGCGGCAATCTGCAAAAGTTCATCGTCGGACGCGAGATCCTGCGCAACCCGGCGGTGCTGGTGGTGAGCCAGCCGACCTGGGGTGTCGACGCCGGCGCGGCCGCCGTGATCCGCCAGGCGCTGCTTGATCTCGCGACCGCAGGCGCCGCCGTGCTCGTGACCAGCCAGGATCTCGACGAGCTCGCGGAGATCGCCGACCGCATCGCCGTGATGTTCCATGGCCGGCTCTCCGCGCCGCTTGCCACCAGCGAAGCAACCCGCGAAAAGCTCGGCCTTCTCATGGGCGGCAGCAGCCTCGAGCCGAAGGAGGCCGCGCATGCAGCTGGTGCTTGAGAAGCGCTCCGAGCGGTCCAACACGATCGCGCTGGTCTCGCCGTTGATCGCGATCGGGCTGACGATCGCAACCATGGTCATCCTGTTTGCGATCCTCGGCAAGAATCCGCTGCTCGCCCTGCACGCCTATTTCATCGCGCCGCTCACCGACGGCTATTCGCTTCAGGAGATCGCGGTGAAGGCGACGCCGCTGGTGATGATCGCAATCGGGCTGTCGCTCTGCTATCTCGCCAATGCCTGGAACATCGGCGCCGAAGGTCAATTCCTGATCGGTGCCGTCGCCGGAAGCTGGATCGCCGTGAAGACACAGGGCACCGACGCGGGAGCCTGGGTATTGCCGGCCATGCTCGTGCTCGCAGCCGGCGCAGGCGCGCTGTATGCGCTGATCCCGGCGATCTGCAAGGTCAAGTTCGGCGCCAGTGAGATCCTGACCAGCCTGATGCTGGTCTATGTCGCCGATCTCCTCCTCGACTATCTCGTGCGCGGCCCCTGGCGCGATCCGCACGGCTTCAATTTCCCGACCACCGCCGAGTTCGATCCGGTCGCGACCGTTCCGCTGCTGATTGAAGGCGGCCGCCTGCACCTCGGCTCGATCATCGCCCTGCTCGTCGTCGCGGCTGCCGCGATCCTGCTCGGGCGCACCATCAAGGGTTTCGAAATTCGCGTCGTGGGTGCCGCGCCCCGCGCTGCCCGGTTCGGCGGGTTCAACGCCAACCAGCTGGTCATCCTGACCTTCGCAGTCTCGGGCGCGCTGGCGGGGCTTGCCGGCATCATCGAGGTCGCCGGTCCCGTCGGGCATCTCCAGCCCGGCATCTCGCCCGGCTACGGCTTTACCGCGATCATCGTCGCCTTCCTCGGCCGGCTGAACCCGCTTGGAATATTAATTGCAGGCCTTTTCCTCGCGCTGACCTTTATCGGCGGCGAGCAGGCACAGATCGCGATGAAGATCCCGTTGGATGTCACCAAGGTTTTCCAGGGCATTTTGCTGTTCTACGTGCTCGCCTGCGATTCCCTCATCCTCTACCGCTTCAAGCTGGTCTTCCCGAACCGACAGGTGGCCCGTGGAGCTGGTTGAAGCCATCATCCTCTCGGTGCTCGCCGCATCGACGCCGCTGCTGATCGCGGCGACCGGCGAGCTCGTGACCGAGCGCTCCGGCGTGCTCAATCTCGGCGTCGAGGGCATGATGATCGTCGGCGCGGCCTGCGGCTTTGCCGGCGCTTGGCTGACCGGGTCGATTCTGGTCGGCGCACTGTTCGGCATCGTTGCGGGCACGCTGATGTCGCTGATCTTCGCGCTGATGGCGCTCGGACTCGCGGTCAACCAGGTCGCGACGGGACTGGCATTGACCATCCTCGGCATCGGACTCTCCGGCCTGATCGGCGCCGGCTTCGTCGGCGAGCGCATCACGCCGGCCGCGCATCTGCATCTTCCCGGCCTCAGCGACATTCCGCTCATCGGCCGCGTGCTGTTCGGCGAGGACGCCTTCGTCTATTTCTCCATCGCGCTCATCATCGGCGTCTGGTGGTTCCTGTATCGCACGCGGGCGGGATTGATCCTGCGCGCCTGTGGCGACAATCACGTCTCGGCACATGCGCTCGGCTATCCGGTGCTGCGCATTCGCACCTTCGCCGTGATGTTCGGCGGCGCCTGCGCAGGTCTTGCCGGCGCCTATCTGCCGCTCGCCTACACCCCGTTCTTCATTCCCGGCATGACCGCGGGCCGCGGCTGGATCGCGCTGGCGCTGGTCGTGTTCTCGTCCTGGCGGCCGGGCCGGCTCGTCATCGGCGCTTATCTGTTCGGCGCGGTGACGATCCTGCAACTGCATGCGCAGGGCTGGGGCGTCGGCATTCCCTCGCAGTTCATGTCGGCGCTGCCATACCTTGCAACCGTCATCGTCCTGGTTCTGTTGTCCCGCGCGCGCACCGGCGGCTCGACCGCGCCGGCCGCGCTCGGCACAGTGTTCGTGCCTGACCGCTGATGTTTTTTCCGCGAGGTGCGCGATGGGGCGCGCATGTTGCGGATCGTGGCTTTCCCCTGATGTTTGGAGATCGATGATGAGGAAATCACTTCTTGCGCTGGCTGCCGGACTGTTGCTTGCCGGAAGCGTCAGCGCGGCCTCCGCCGCCGACAAGCTGAAAGTCGGCTTCATCTATCTGGGTCCGATCGGTGACTTAGGGTGGACCTACCAGCACGAGCTGGCACGCCAGGCGCTGGTGAAGGAGCTCGGCGACAAGATCGAGACCACCTATCTGGAGAACGTGCCCGAAGGCCCCGACGCCGAGCGCGCCATCGAGCAGCTCGTCCGCGCCGGCAACAAGCTGATCTTCACGACGTCGTTCGGCTACATGGACCCGACGCTGAAGGTCGCCAAGAAATATCCGAACGTGCATTTCGAGCACGCCACCGGCTACAAGCGCAACCCGAACATGTCGACCTACTCGGCCAAATGGTATCAGGGCCGCTACATCCAGGGCCTGATCGCGGCCAAGATGTCGAAGTCGGGCGTGCTCGGCTATATCGGCTCGTTCCCGATTCCGGAGGTCGTCTCCGGCATCAATGCGACGATCCTGGCGGCGCAGACCATCAACCCGAACATCAAGGTCAAGGTCATCTGGGCCAACACCTGGTTCGATCCGGGCAAGGAGGCCGATGCCGCCAAGGCGCTGATCGATCAGGGCGCCGACGTGATCATGCAGCACACGGATTCGCCAGCGGCGATGCAGATTGCCAGCGAACGCGGCAAGCTCGCCTTCGGGCAGGATTCCGAGATGATCAAGTTCGGTCCCAAGACCCAGCTGACCTCGATCCTGGATACCTGGGGCCCCTACTACATCGAGCGTGTCAAGGCCGAGCTCGCCGGAACCTGGAAGTCCGAGGACAGCTGGGGCGGCCTCGACAGCCACATGTTCGCGATGGCGCCTTACACCAACATGCCTGACGACGTGAAGAAAATGGCCGAGGATGCCCAGACCGCGATCACCGCGGGCAAGCTGCACCCGTTCAAGTGCCCGGTCGTTGGGCAGGACGGCAAGCCGATCGAGTGCAAAGGCGGCGATCACCTCGACGACGGCCAGATCCTCGGCATGAATTTCTATGTGAAGGGCATCGACGACAAGCTGCCGGGCAAGTAGCACGCTTCTTGCATTGACTAAATCACCTGCTCCTCCCGGAGGAGGTTCGGAGGGGGTGGCCAGAAGCACCCGGCACTTGTGGTCGCCCCCTCCATCTATTCTGCCTCGATCATCCCGCCTGCATGGCCCGCGCCGCCGAACTGTGGCGGCGGATGAGATCGGCGACATCAAGGCCCGGGATCGCCCCGTCGACCACCGCCCATTGTCCCGCCACCATGACCCGGTCGGTGCGATGCGCTCCGCACAGCACCAGCGCGGCCAAGGGATCGCCGTGGCCCGAGAAGCGTAATTCGTCGAGCTTGAACAGCGCCAGATCCGCGGCCTTGCCGACAGCGATCTCTCCGAGTTCCGGCCGGCCGACGCAGGCCGCCGAGCCCCTTGTGGCCCAGCGCAGCGCATCCTTGTGGCTGACCTTGCTCACGCCATAGCGGGCGCGTTGCAGCAGGAACGCCGCGCGCACCTCCTGCATCAGATTCGATCCGTCGTTCGAGGCCGAACCGTCGACACCGAGTCCGATCTGGACACCGGCTTCCTCCATGTCGCACACGGGACAGCAGCCGGAGGCCAGGATCTGGTTGCTGCACGCGCAGTGACTGATGGTCGTCCTGGCCTTGCCGAGCCGCTTCATCTCCGCGTCATTGAAAAAGATTCCATGGGCGAGCCATGTGCGCGCATTGAGCCAGCCGCATTGCTCGAGATAGTCGAGCGGACGGCAGCCATACATCTGCTGGCAGAACTTGTTCTCGTCCTCGGTCTCGGCGAGATGGGTGTGCAGGCGCACGTCGAGCTTGTCCGCGAGATCGGCGGTCGCGCGCATCAGCGAGGTCGTCACCGAGAACGGCGAACATGGCGCCAGCGCAATCTGCACCATCGCATCCGCGCCGCGCTGATGATGTTTTGCGACCACGCGGGCGCTGTCGGCCAGAATCGTATCCTCGTCCTGCACGACGCTGTCAGGCGGCAGGCCGCCGTCGCGCTGCGACAGGTTCATCGAGCCGCGCGTCAGCAACACGCGCATCCCGAGCCGCGTCGCGACGCCGACTTCGATATCGACGGCGTCTTCCAGGCCGGCCGGAAACACATAGTGATGATCTGTCGTCGTGGTGCAGCCGGACAGCAGCAATTCGGACATCGCCACGGTGACGCCGAGCTCGAGCCGCTCCGGCGTCAGCTTCGCCCACACCGGATAGAGCGCCTTGAGCCAGGGAAACAGCTCTCGGTCCATCGCCGCCGGCAGCGCCCGCGTCAGCGTCTGATAGAAATGATGATGCGTGTTGATCAACCCCGGCAGCACGACATGCTCGCCCGCCTCGAACACCACGACGTCGGCCGTCGCCGGCGCGCCGCCGGTGGGGACGAGCTCGACGATCCGGCCATCCCTCACCACGATCCCGCGCTCGGCGCCGTCGGCGAGGATAGCGAGGGGATCCCTGACCCAGATCGGCTTTGCGTCGCTCATGATCTCACCTCTCCTCACATTCGCGCGACGGGCCCCCAATCGGCCAAGTGCCCAAACGCCGTTCTGCCGCGACTTGTTTGTTGCGACTTGGCTCCGGTCTTGCAAGACTCATCCCACGATTCATCGGGCGAAAGCGCTGGCACAGCCATGGATTTGAATACCATCACGACGGTCGCCCATCCGCAAACGCGCGCGCAGTTGCCCGCCTGGACGGCAGGCGATGCCTGGCTCGCGGGCGGCACCTGGCTGTTCTCGGAGCCGCAAATCCACCTGCGGCGGCTGATCGACCTCACTGACCTGAAATGGCCGGCGCTGACGATCACAGACAGCCATCTCTCCATTGCGGCCACCTGCACCGTGGCGCAGCTCGATGGTTTCGCCTGCCCACCGGACTGGCTAGCGGCGCCGCTGATCGGCCAGTGCTGCCGCGCCTTCCTTGCTTCGTTCAAGATCTGGAAGACGGCAACGGTCGGCGGCAATCTCTGCATGTCGCTGCCGGCCGGACCGATGATCTCGCTCACCTCGGCGCTCGACGGCGTCTGCACCATCTGGAAGGCCGGCGGCGGCGAGCAGAAGATCGCTGTGGTCGATTTTGTCCTTGGCAACCAGCGTAATCGGCTGACGCCAGGTGACCTCATACGGCAGATCAACATCCCGCTCGCCGCGCTGAGGCGCCGCACCGCGTTTCGTCAAATATCGCTGGCGCCGGTCGGCCGTTCGGCGGCGCTTCTGATCGGCAGCCTCGATGCCGACGGCACGCTGACGCTGACGGTCACGGCATCGACGGTGCGACCGATCCAGCTATCCTTCTCCAAGGCCCCGGCCGCCAGCGCGCTTCGCGAGGTGATCGCCCAGCAGATCACGGATGATTTGTACCACACCGACATCCACGGCAAGCCGCTCTGGCGCAAGCACATGACGCTACGGCTTGCCGAGGAGATACGCGCCGAACTCTTGGGGGCAACGCCGTCATGAGTTTCGAGATCAACGGCAAGGTCTTTTCGGATGAGCCGCGCGCGGGCCAGTGCCTGCGGACGTTCCTGCGCGAGCTCGGGCATTTCGGCGTGAAAAAGGGCTGCGATGCCGGCGATTGCGGCGCCTGCACCGTGCTGCTCGACGGCGAGCCCGTGCATAGCTGCCTGATCCCTGCGTTCCGCGCCGAAGGGCGTGCCGTCACCACGATTGAAGGTTTCGGCGGCGATCATGGCGCGCATCCGATGCAGCAGGCCTTCCTCGACGCGCAGGGCTTTCAATGCGGCTTCTGCACCGCCGGCATGATCCTGACCTGCGCCTCGCTGAACCAGGCGCAGCGCACCGATCTTGGATCGGCGCTCAAGGGCAATATCTGCCGCTGCACCGGCTATCGGTCCATCGAGGACGCGCTGCTCGGCAAGACCAATGTCGAGGACAGCGTCGAGGCCGGCGCTGCGTTCGGCCGCAGCCTGCCGGCGCCCGCCGGCCCGGACGTCGTGCGCGGCAAGGCGCGCTACACGTTCGACACTGCCATCGCAGGCCTGCTGCATATCAAGCTGCTGCGCTCGCCGCATGCGCATGCGAGGATCGTCGCGATCGACACCTCGGATGCACTGCGCGTCACCGGCGTGCACGCGGTGCTGACGCATGAGGACGCGCCGTCGGTCCTGATCTCGACCGCCCGGCATGAGAAGGACTGGATGGATCCCGAGGACACCCGCATCCTCGATGACGTTGTCCGCTTCATCGGCCAGAGGGTTGCTGCGGTCGTGGCCGAGAGCGAGGCCGCCGCCGAGGAGGCGTGCCGCCGGATCAAGGTCGATTACGACATCCTGCCGGCGCTGATCGATCCCGAGCAGGCGATGGCGCCGGGCGCGCCCGTCCTTCATCCTGACCGCACCACCGCGAACCGCATCGCCGATCCCCAGCGCAATCTTGCGGCGGAGACGCATGGCGAATTCGGCGACGTCGCCGCAGCACTCGCCACCTCCGCCGCCACCTATGAGGCCACCTTCCACAGTCACCGCGTGCAGCATGCCGCGCTGGAGACACATGGCGGCCTCGCCTGGCTCGATGCCGCAGGCGTGCTCAATGTCCGCACCTCGACGCAGGTGCCGTTCCTGACTCGCCGCGCGCTGTCCGACATCTTCCAGCTTCCCATGGACAAGGTCCGCGTGTTCTGCGAGCGCGTCGGCGGCGGGTTTGGCGGCAAGCAGGAGATGTTCGTGGAGGACATTCTGGCGCTTGCTGCGCTCAGGACGGGACGTCCGGTGAAGCTGGAGTTGACGCGCGAGGAGCAGTTCATCGCGACCTCGACGCGGCACCCGATGCGGGTCCACATCAAGGCCGGCGCCGATGCCGACGGCCGGCTGACCGCGCTTCAGCTCGAGGTGCTCTCCAACACCGGCGCTTACGGCAATCACGCCGGCCCCGTGATGTTCCACTCGCTGTCCGAATCGATCGCCGTCTACAATTGCCCGAACAAGCGGGTCGACGGCTACGCCGTCTACACCAACACGGTGCCGGCGGGCGCGTTTCGCGGCTATGGCCTGCCGCAGACGCAGATCGCCATCGAAGCCGCGATCGACGAATTGGCCAGGCAGCTCGGCATCAGCTCCTACGACATGCGCCGGCGCAACGTCGTCAAGCCGGGCGATCCCATGCTGTCGCCCCCGCCGTCCGAATTCCACGACGTGCTCTATGGCTCCTACGGGCTTGACCAGTGCATCGACCTCGTCGAGCGCGCGATGCAGGCCAATGGTTCGCAGCCGGAGCTATCGCCGGAATGGCTGATCGGCGACGGCGTCGCGCTGACCATGATCGACACGGTCCCGCCGGCCGGCCACATCGCCGATGCCATGATCGGGCTCAACAACGATGGCGGCTTCGACCTCACCGTCGGCACCGCCGAGTTCGGCAACGGCACCAGCACCGTGCACCGCCAGATCGCCGCGACGATCCTTGCGACCACCGTCGACCGCATCCGCCTGCGCCAGTCCGACACCGCCCATGGCGGCCACGACACCGGCGCCTATGGCAGTGCCGGCACCTTCGTCGCGGGCAAGGCCACGCACGCCGCCGCCTCGCAGCTTGCGACAGAGCTGAAAGCCGCAGCCGCCGACGCGTGGCTCTGCGACATCGCGAGCTGCACGCTCGACGACGAGGCGGTCGTCAGCGGCGTGCGGCGCATGCCCTTCACGGAGCTTGCGACACTCGCGCGCGAACGCGGCCAGCCGTTCACCGCTGCCGGCAATTCCGGCGGCACGCCGCGCTCGGTCGGCTTCAACGTGCAGGGCTTTCGCGTCGCCGTGAACAAGGGCACCGGCGAGCTCAGGATTCTCCGCAGCGTGCAGGCGGCGGACGCGGGCGTCGTCGCCAATCCCATGCAGTGCCGCGGTCAGGTCGAAGGCGGCGTGGCGCAGGCGCTTGGCGCCGCGCTCTACGAGGAGATGGTGATCGACGCCGAGGGGCGCGTCACCAACTCGAAATTCCGCGACTATCACCTGCCGTCCTTTGCCGACGTGCCGCGCACGGAGGTCTTGTTCGCCGAGACGTCCGATACGATCGGGCCGCTGGGTGCGAAGTCGATGAGCGAGAGTCCCTATAATCCCGTCGCGGCAGCGCTCGGCAACGCCATCGCCGATGCCACCGGCATCCGCTTCACCGCGCCGCCGTTCAAGCCGGACCGGCTGTTTCCGGCGCTGCTCGATAAGTTTGGATAGGCATATTTCAGGGGAATGATGCATGACCAGCGAACGGCATCCCGTCGACGAGGTTCTGCCGGTCTCTCGTCTCCTTGCACTCGGGCTCCAGCATGTGCTGGTGATGTATGCCGGCGCGGTCGCGGTGCCCTTGATCATCGGACGCGCGCTGAAGCTGCCGCCGGAGGACGTGGCCTTCCTGATCAGCGCCGATCTGTTCGCCTGCGGGCTCGCGACGCTGGTGCAATGCCTCGGCTTCCCCGGCGTCGGCATTCGCCTGCCCGTGATGATGGGCGTGACCTTCGCTTCCGTCGGGCCCATGCTGTCGATGGCGGCGGCGCCCGATATCGGCCTGCTCGGCATCTATGGCTCCGTCATCGCGGCCGGCCTGTTCGGCATCATCGTCGCCCCGTTCGTCAGCCGGCTGCTGCCGCTGTTTCCGCCCGTCGTCACCGGCACCATCATTCTCATCATCGGCATCTCCCTGATGCGGGTCGGCATCAACTGGGCCGGCGGCGGCCTGCCGACGCTGACCAGGGTGGTCGACGGCGTCGCCGGCAGCTTTCCCAATCCGGCCTATGGGCAACTGCAGGGCCTCGGCATCTCGCTGTTCGTGCTGCTCTTCATCCTCGCCCTGATCAAATGGGGCTCCGGCTTCCTCGCCAACGTCTCGGTGCTGCTCGGCATCATCGCCGGTGCCGTGCTCGCGAGCATTTTGGGCGTGATGCATTTCGACAAGGTCGCCGCCGCATCCTGGGGCGCGATGGTGATCCCCTTTCGCTTCGGCATGCCGCAATTCAATCTGGTGCCTGTCGTCACCATGTGCGTCGTCATGATCGTGGTGATGATCGAGTCACTCGGCATGTTCCTCGCGCTCGGCGACATCACCGGCAAAACGATCGATCGCGAGTCCCTCAGTCGTGGTTTGCGCGCTGACGGCGTCGGTACGCTGCTCGGCGGCATCTTCAACACCTTTCCCTACACTTCGTTCTCGCAGAATGTCGGCCTGGTCTCGGTCACCGGCGTGCGCTCGCGCTGGGTGACGATCACGGGCGGCTGCATCATGCTCGTGCTCGGGCTGCTGCCGAAGCTCGCCGCACTGGTCGAGGCCGTGCCGCTGGTGGTGCTCGGCGGCGCGGGACTCGTGATGTTCGGCATGGTGGCGGCGACGGGTGCGCGCATCCTCACCTCGGTCGACTTCCGCACCAACCGCTACAATCTCTTCATCGTCGCAATCTCGATCGGCTTCGGCATGATCCCGCTCGTCGCCCCCGGCTTCTTCCGGAATCTGCCGCACGATCTCCAGCCGCTGCTGGACTCCGGCATCCTGCTCTGCGCCGTCGTTTCGGTTCTGCTCAATGCCTTCCTCAACGGCCTGAGCGGCGGCGCTCAGGCGGAGGCCGATGCCGCGACGGTCGCCTCATCCGCCCAGCATGTCTAACTGCCGCGATAGGTCGAGTAGCTCCACGGCGTGACCAGCAACGGCACGTGGTAGTGGCCTTCCGGCTCGCTGATCGCAAAGCGCAGCGGGATCTCGTCGATGAACGGTGGATCGGTGAGCGGCACGTTACGCGCGGCGTAATATTTGGCGACGCTGAAGCGGAGCTCATAGCGGCCGATCGGCAGCGGGCGGCCGCCGATCAGCGGCTGGTCCGTGCGGCCGTCTGCATTGGTTACGGTGCGCGCGATCACGCGGCTCTCACCGAGGTTCGCTAGCTCGACCAGCTCGACCGGAATTCCAGGCGCGGGCTTGCCGGCGTGGTTGTCCAGCACGTGGGTCGAGAGCCGGCCGTGCACCTTCAGCTTGTCGTCGGCAGCGACGAGCTGATCGAGCCGCAGCGCCGAGATACGGCCGATCTCCTCGATTGCACGCCGCGTCTCGGTCTTGGCGATATTGAGCAGCCGCGTCTCGAAATCGCGCAGCACGGAATCCTTGGTGTGACGGCGCACGCAGACGATGTAGGGGAAGCCAAATTTGTCGCGATAGGCGCTGTTGACGCGCTCAAACGCCGCGTATTCGGCGTCCGACAACCGGTCGAGGCCGGCGCTGTTCTGCTCGTCGGTCGATTCCGCCGTCAGGCCCACGGCGCGCTGGGTCTTGTTGGCGAGATCGGGATGCGCGCGGATCAGCGCGAGCTGCGCGTCAGGCTCGGCGCTCTGGATCGCCGCCATCAGCGCCGTGTGCAACTGGTTGATGCCGATGAAAGGCCGCTGCTCGGCAAGCTTCTCCGCAATCCACGGCGAATACTCGACGACGTTGGCGAGCGCGGCGACGAAATCGGCCTTGCTTGCAACATTGAGATCGGCGAGCGAGATCTGCGGCATCGTCCTCTCACCCGATCTCGAACGCGTCGGCCGCGAGATGCGCGTACTTGTCGTGCCAGTGCTGCGCGATCTGGAGCCGGGTTGGCACCCAGACGCGATCGTGCTTGCCGATGTGGTCCAGGAAGCGGATCAGTCCCGCGGCGCGGCCGGGCCGGCCGGCGAGACGGCAGTGCAGCCCCACCGACATCATCTTCGGCGCAGTCTCGCCTTCGGCGTAGAGCACGTCGAAAGCGTCCTTCAAATAGGTGAAGAATTGCTCGCCTTCGGCAAACCCTTGCGGGTTGATGAACCGCATGTCGTTGGCATCTAGCGTATAGGGAATGATGAGCTGCTTGCCGCCTCCGCCCTTGACCCAGTAGGGCAGGTCGTCGGCATAGGAGTCGCAGAGATAGAGGAAGCCACCTTCCTCCACCAGCAGGCGGTTGGTGTTGATCGAGGAGCGGCCGGTGTACCAGCCCAGCGGCCGCGAGCCGGTCGCCTCGGTGTGGACGCGAATGGACTCGGCGATCTCGGCGCGCTCCTGCGCCTCGGTCATGTCCTTGTGCTCGATCCATTTCAGGCTGTGGCTGGCGATGTCCCAGCCGGACTCCTTCATCGCGGCAACAATCTCGGGATTGCGCTTCAGCGCGGTGGCGACGCCGAACACGGTGGTCGGCCACTTTCGCTCATTGAACATCCGCCACAGCCGCCAGAAGCCGGCGCGCGAGCCGTACTCGAACATCGATTCGATGTTGGCGTGGCGCTGGCCTGGCCAGGGCTGCGCGCCGAGCACGTCGGACAGGAACGCTTCCGATGCGCGGTCGCCGTGCAAAATGTTGTTCTCGCCGCCTTCCTCGAAATTGACGACGAACTGCACCGCGACCCGCGCATCGCCAGGCCATTGCGGGTGCGGCGGGTTGCGGCCGTAACCGCGGAGATCGCGCGGGTAGCGGGCGTCAGTCACTCAGACTTCCTCGAAGCGGATCGGCAGCGCGCCCTTCCACAGCACGCTCTTGCCGAGGGTCGCGAGATTCTCGAGGCCCGAGGTCAGCGTGATGAAATGGTTGCCTGCGAGCTGACCCATCTTGCTGGCGAAATGCACGCCGCCATAGGCGAGCAGGATCTCGGTCTCGCTGATGCCGCCGGGATAGAGGATGATCTGGCCGGGCGCCGGATAGCTGGTGTGGTTCTCGTAGCCGACACCGAAATCGAGATCGCCGAGCGGCATCCACACGCCCTCGCCGCTCCAGCGCACATGGATGATGTGGCTTTCGAACGGCAGCGCCTTGCGGAATGCGGCGACGGTCTTGGGCGCCAATTGCTCCTCGAAGCGGGCATCGAAGGTGAAGTCGCCGGCGCGGATAACGAGTTTGCTCATCTCATCTCTCTGGGTCGGGGGCGATGGCCCCACGGGAACTTCCAAGCAAAGAGCATTCCATGGGCCTTCGCGCAAGTGGCGGGCGCCGTCACCGACGGTCGTAAGACCAGCCGAAAATGCCGCTCCGCCGCGCCTCCGGCTCCGCCTCAGTGGCAGGCGGCGGCGCCTCCTTCAGTTCCGCCTGCGGCGGTGGCGCGGGCGGTGCCGGAAGGTTCTCGCATTTCATGGAGTAGACCAGCTTGCCGTCCGCGGTGCGCCCGATCGGAGCGCAGGGGTCCGGATGCGCAGCCGTGGCCTTCGGGGTCAATTTGACCTGCGCGGCCGCCGGTGAGGCCATCAACAACAGGACCAGCAGATATCTCGACATCGTCGTCGCCTGGAAACCGAATTCGACCCATTGAACCGGATTGCGGCGGGCAAGTCCACCGCGTCACGGGCGTGATTGCCGAATATTTAGCCGGGACCAAAGAATTTGCTCGCTCCAACGTGAAGGCGGCGCCGCTGATATTCGGAAAGGCGCATCGCCATGTCAGCGGCGACGACGAACACACAAGACACCACTGCCGGAGCGTCGTCACGGGAGAAACGACATGCAAAAATCTTTCGCCATTTTCGGCGCCACCTTGATTGCCGCGGCCACCATCCAGACCGCAGCGGCAAGTGACCGCCACCACGTCCGCAAGGCGCATCCCGCCCCCATCACCCAGTCGGTGCGTAACTCCAACGCGGCGATGTGGCCCTCGCAGCCGACCGAACCCGACTGGTCGCGCTACGCCAACGGCGCGATGTCGGCACCAGCGGGACGGTGATTTGCCGGAAGTGTAGAGCGCCAGCTCGAACATCGTCGGCGCCGGATCCGTCATCCCTGACGACCGCATGATCGCCCCTCAAGGATGAGCCGGGATGGGCAACATATACGACAAATCCGAATTTCGGCAAATCTAAATATTTTTGGCTGCGCCGCTTGACGGACGAGCGACACAGCATCATCAACCGCGGCATCCCGGGATGCCGGAAGCAACAAAAAAGGGCGGTGCAAGGCACCGGCCCTTTTTGCGAAACCGGTCACCTAATAGGGATAGTAGCGCGGGCCGTAATAAGGACCGCCGCCATAATAGCCCGGGCCGCCGTAGTAAGGACGCGGGCCATAGTAATAGTTGTCGTAGTACTCCTGGCGCCGGCTCTCGGCGATCGCGCCTCCGATCAGACCTGCCGCCACGCCCATGAAGGCGAGACCTGCGGCGCTCGGCCCGCGTCGATAATAACGATGGCGTCGGGCTGCACTGAAATCGGTGGCATTGGACGAGGCCGGACCTGCCGCGGCGGTGGTGCGCAAGGTCTTGGCCGCGACAGGGGACGCCGCAACCGACGGCGATACCGAAGCCACAGCCAGGGCGAGGCTTGCGAACGCGGCCAGCGCAGCGGTGCGCCCAAACCTGGAACTGACGGGTCGATTGCTCATCTTGAGCGTCCTCTGTTCTCGCCAAAAAAAATTCAAACGTGATCTAACCCGCAAACCACTGAAATGGTTTCAGGATCGCGGCAATCTGCCACGCTTTGACCGATTGTAAACCGAACCACCTGATCCAGCTTGCACCACTCAACCTGAGCGGATAATGAACAGCCGCGCCGTTTTGCGGTCGCCGTAAGCGTTTACGTGAACCAACGCATCAACCGACGCCGTCGGGATCGATGCCATTTTAATGGGTTCAACGTGACTGACGCGTCTTTTTCCCCAAGAGAAATCAGATGATTGCGGTTCGCAAACTACCGGCGCGCTATGCGCCGATCGTGATGCCATTCGTGCTGTCCGTCCTCATGACGGCCGTGGTGTCAGTCATTTCGACGCTGCGGAGCCTCGGCGCAACGCCGGCGTTCCTGGCGACCTGGCCGGGCGCCTGGGCGCTATCATGGCTGGTCGCCTTTCCTACGTTGCTGATGGTGCTGCCACTGGTCCGCCGGATCGTAGCCTGCCTCGTGGCAGCGCCATCTCAACCAGGCCGATAGCCGGACGCGGGCGGCGCGCATGAAGCACGCCGTCCCGCTTCCATGATGACTCGACACCTTGGATCGATGGGCGCCATACGATCATCGGCGTGGTCCGCGTCGCGCTGGTGCGGCTCGGCGAATTCGAAAGCGGCATGACCGTCGTCTTACTCGGCGCGATGCCGGCGGAGTTCTCGGCGGCGTCGGCACCATCGATGTGGGGCGATCGTTGCCGTGAATGTGGCCGCGACTACGGGCCCGTATCGATCGCGACTATTGTCGCGCCGATTGCAGCTGGACCGGGGGCGCCCGTCGCACCGCGGCATGCGGCGACGACGTTGCCGGCGCCGGCTTGGGCGTATGAGCGTGGCGCAGGCACTGGTGCTGCGCTCGTCTTCTGCCCCGCGTTCGACCGGTCGGTCGTTTTCCCGGCGATCTCGGGCCTCTTGTTATCCGACGCCTTGCTTTCAGATGCCCTGTCTTCAGGGATCTTGGCGACGAGCCGCGCCATTTGTTCCTGGCCTGCTTTCAACTCATCAGCAAGCTTGAGATTGTCGAGCGACATTTGCTCCTGATTTGCTTTCAGTTGCGCTTGGCTCGCATTGAGCTGATCGATGCCTTGCTGCACGTTTGCGAGATCGCTCGCGAGCTTCTGCAGCAATTCGGTCAACTCCGGCGGGAGCGTGCTGCCGGTTGGCGCGACGACCTCCGGTATGGTTTCGGCGGCAGATGCCGGTTGCGGCGATGCCTCGGCCAATTGAGCAATCGGGCTCGTCTCGGCTTCGCGCACCGGCCCTGCTTGCAACTGCGACGACGTCGCAGCGTGCAACGGCGCCCAACCTGCGATCATCTGCCTGACCGTATCACCGTGGGATGATTGCGAGACGAAGGCTGCGATGCCGATCCCTGCAGCCAGCCCGAGACCGGCGAGGCCGCGCAGCGCTGGCCTGCCACGCCGCGGGCGAGTGCGCACGGCATCGCGCTCCAGCCGGGCAAGCTGCTCGTTGGCGCGCGCGATCTCGTCATCCACGCTCTTGATTTTCGCGAAGGTATGCGTGAGCTGTGCGTCCATGCGCGCGGACAGCTCATAAGGCGGCTCGATCGGTGTCGTTACGGAGTTCATTGGCGCGCCCCTTCCCAGCCCAATGTCGCCCGAAGGCGTCCGTCGCATTTGCTTGCCCCGATCATCGCTGACGCGGTTTGTCCAAAGCAAGACGTCTTCAAGGAAATTCAGAGGCGACTGCGGGTGCCATGGCCCTCCTCCAATACCTCTCTCGACCCAGAGGCCGCAGACCCTTACGACAGCGCCCCCAGCACGCCGCGCGTAGCCTTGTCGATCTCCTCGACATAGCGGCGGCGGGTGAAGGTCTCGGTGAGGAAACCAACCACCTTACGGCTATCGGTGGAATCGACCACCGCCAGCATCTCGGCTTCCGCCTCGTCGAACACCGCCATCGCCGACTTCACGTTCATTTCCGGGATCAGCACGATGTCGATCAGGCGAGCGAGCTCGATCACCTGGATGTCGTCGGCGATAGTGTCGAGGTCGCTGGAGAACAGGTCAGGCAACAGCACGAGGCCGACATATTCGTCAGCATTGTTGACGATGACGATACCCGGCCGCGAGCCGAGCGCGAATTCGCGGCGGACGGCGGCGATCGTCGTGGTCGACGGCACCTTGCCGACATCGGAGCGCATCAGCCGCTCGACGGTGAGGTTGCGCAGCCAGCCGACATCGTTGGCGCTGCGGATGGTCTCGCCGCGCAGATGCAGGCGCCAGGTCGAGAAGGAATGTCCAAACATGAAGCGGACGCAGATCGAGGTGACGATGCAGCCCGCCAACACCACGGCGGTGACGTCGACATTGCGGGTCATCTCGAGCACGAGGAACGACATGGTGAGGGGGCCGCCGACGATGGCGACGCCGAGCGTCGCCATACCCGTCAGCATCGCGACCAACGGATCGATCACGAAGTTCGGACTGACCAGCAGCAGCAACGCGGCGAAGAATTTTCCGATCAGGCTGCCGACGAACAGGGAGGCGAAGAACAGGCCGCCGCGGAAGCCCGACGCGAGCGAGATCAGGCAGGCCGTCACCTTGAGGCCGATGATCAGCGCGATCAGGCCGATGGTCATGTCGTGAAACAGATCGAGCACCATGGCGCCGTGGCCGGCCGCCAGCACCTGCGGCGTGAGGATCGCAAAGCAGCCGACGATCAGGCCGCCGATCACCGGGCGCAGCCAGACCGGCAGCCATTTGAACAGGCGCTCGAACGTCGAGGAGGAGCGCATCACGGCGATGCCGACGCCGCTGGTGACGAGGGCGAGCCCGATCAATGCCAGATACTGCTCGATGCCGACCGAGCTGACCTTGGGGATTTCGATGGAGTACGGCGCGCCGCCGAGCCATTGCGCGGTCAGCGCGCCGGCGAGCGAGGCCGCCAGGATCGGCGCGGCGCTGCCGACCGAATAGACGCCGACGATCAGCTCGCAGGCGTAGAAGGCGCCGGTGATCGGCGCGCCGAATGCCGCTGCGATCGCCGCGGCGGCGCCGCAACCGACCATCAGGCGCAGATCGTTGCGGCGCAGGTTGAAGAACTTGCCGAGCAGCGAGGCGATGCCCGAGCCGATCTGGGTATAGCCGGCCTCGAGGCCGACCGAGGCGCCGCAGCCGTTGGAGATCAGCGTCTGGCTCGACACCACCACGCTGTCGCGCATCGAGAGATTGCCGCCGCGAAGGGCATTGGCTTCGATCGGGTCGACCGCGTTCGAGATCTTCATGCGCCGGCGCGACCATTCCATGATGCCGAGCGCCAATCCGCCGAGCGCCGGCGCGAGCAGCGCCGCCCAGGGACTGACCCGCGCATTGGCGGACAGGCGGACGTCGACGGGAATGCCATAGATCACGACATGCGCGATCTGCGCGATCTCCGCCATCAGCGTCACGATGGCGCCGGCCAGCGTGCCGATCACCAGCGCCAGCGGGATCAGGTAGAACTCGTTGCTGCGCAAGAGCGCCCGGAGCCGAACCATGGTGCGGTTCGTCCCCTTGCGATCGACGATATGTCTGAGCCGCACGAACACTGTCTGTCCGCCCTACCCTTCCGACAGGCCGTAGCCGGCCATGCGCTGGCGAACCCGCTCGATCTCCTCGCTCGACAGCAGCGGTGGTTGTCCGATCTGGAGACAGCCGTGATACTGCCGCGCCAGAGTCTCGACCTCGACGGCGAGCCACATCGCCTTGTCCAGCGTCTTGCCGATCGCGATCATGCCGTGATGGTCGAGTAGGCAGGCGAGCCGGCCCGCGAGCGCCCGCACCGCATGTTCGGACAGCTCCGCCGTTCCGAACGTGGCATAGGGCGCGCAGCGGATGCTGTCGCCGCCGGCGGCCGCAATCATGTAGTGCACGGGCGGGATCGCCATGCCCATGATCGCCAGGATGGTGCAATAGGTCGGATGGGCGTGGACGACGGCGTTGACGTCCTCGCGCGACTTCAAGATGTCGCGGTGGAAGCGCCACTCGCTGGATGGCTTCTGATCGGGCGCATGCGCGCCGTCCATCCTCATGAACACGATCTGGTCGGGCGTCATGGCCTCATAGGGCACGCTGGTCGGCGTAACCAGGAGCCCGTCCGCATGCCGGACGCTGATATTGCCCGATGTGCCCTGGTTGATGCCGAGCGCATTCATGCGGCGGCAGGCGTCGATGATGGCCTGTCTCTTGGCGAGCTCGTCCGCTGTCATCGACATCTCAGTTTCTTCTCGATTTCTTCTCGATTTCTTGGCGATGGGCGCTTGTTAGACCCGAAGTACGTCAAAGCAATATGGCAGTGCAAGAGAAAGCGGACCGGATTAGGCACGGTCCTGCCGGCTGTACCGTTACATCGAGAAACCAATTGTAAAATCAGCATATTAGCAGATTGTCGCAGGCTCAGGAAAAGCTCACTTTAACGGCCGCAATGCCGTTGATCACGAACTGCACCGAATAGGCCGCGAGCAGCATGCCGAGCACGCGCGAGAGCACGGCATTTCCGATACGCCCCAGCGTGCGGGCGATCAGGTGAGCCGAGACAAAGCACAGCATGCAGAGCAGGCACACCGCCAGAACGATCGTAATGATGATGGCGAGCTTGCCCCCGTAGCCGGCATCGCCTGAAAGCAGCAGCGTGGTCGCGATCGCGCCGGGGCCGGCCATCATCGGGATGGCCAGCGGGAACACCGCGACATCGGACGCGTGTTCCGATGTTGCCTTGTCGGCCTCTCGGGCCTCGCGATGCGGCCGGTCGCCGAAGATCATCTGGTAGGACACGCCGAACAGCAGCAGTCCGCCGGCGATCTGGAAGGCGGGGATGCCGATCCCGAGCTGGCGCAGCAGCCAGTTTCCGGCCAGCGCGATCACGACGAGTATCGAGGCCGCGATCAGCGGCGCGCGCAGCGCAACCGTGCGCTTGACCTTGTCGGGCATGCCCCCTGTCGCAGCCAGGAAGGCCGGCGCGAGGCCAACGGGATCGACCACCAGCAACAGCGTCACGAAGGCGGACAGGGCGAAGTCGATCATGGAAGGGGTCCCGGATGGGCGAGGCGCAAGCCATAGCGGCTCGCGAAGGCCTTCGCGAGGAACATTTGCTCATCACGACTCTTGATCGCGTGAGGATTGAGGAAGGGCATGCCTTCCCGTGTCGCCTCATGAGGAGGATCTATGGCTAAACGAGCAAAGAAACGTGCAACCAAGCAGAAGACCGCATCGCGCCGCCCGCGTCAGGCGCCCAAGATGCTGAGCGACCTGTTCCTGGAGACGCTGAAGGACATCTATTTCGCCGAGAACAAGATCATCAAGACATTGCCGAAGATGGCCAAGGCCGCGCATTCGAAGGACCTTGCGGCGGCCTTCAACAAGCATCTGCGCGAGACCCAGGGTCAGGTCAAACGTCTCGACCAGGTCTTCAAGATGCTGGGTAAGCCCGCCCGCGGCAAGCCGTGCGAGGCGATCAACGGCATCACCGACGAGGGCGCCGAGATCATGAAGGAGTTCAAGAACGCCCCTGCCCTCGACGCCGGCCTGCTCGCCGCGGCTCAGGCCGTCGAGCACTACGAGATCTCCCGTTACGGCACACTGCGCACCTGGGCCGAGGAGCTCGGCATGCCGGACGCGGCGAGGCTGCTCCAGGAGACGCTGGACGAGGAAGAGGCGACCGATCACACGCTGACCGAGCTTGCCACCTCGGTGATCAACCTCGAAGCGGAAGAAGAGTACCGCGCCGCCGCCTGATCTGCGGCCTGCGCCCAACTATTGCCTCTGACGCCGCGGAACATCTCCGCGGCGTCGATGCGTCCGGCGGCAAGGGCCTCCTCGCTTCGAGGGGCCAGGCATGCTCCAGGCGCGCGATGCTGGAATTCCGGGGAACCATCCCCATATGCTGGTTTTCCAATCGCAGCGCCTTCCCCCGAGTTTTGCCATGCAACCCAAAAATCCCCTCGACTGGATGCTGTCCGAAGCTTTGGACTCGCTCACCCGCGCCGAACGGCTGCGCCAGCAGTTCGGCCGGCAGGAGGCCTGCTGGGAGCCGCCGATCGACGTGCTCGAGACCGAGCATGAGCTTTTGATCCTGGTCGCGCTCCCCGGCGTCAATCCGGACAATGTCGAGACGGTGATCCATGACGGCGCGCTTGTCATCTCAGGCCAGCGCACGCTGCCGCCGGAGCTTCGCAACGCCCGCATCCACCGCCTCGAGCTGCCGCAGGGGCGTTTTGAGCGCCGCATTGCATTGCCCCTTGGCCGCTACGCCATCAGCCGCTTCGTGATGGACGGCTGCGTCGCACTGCGCCTCGCCAAATCCTGAGGTCGATCATGGCCACCGAACAGATGAATACCGAACAGACGAATTCCCAAAACGGTCCCGACGTGAAGATCCCCGAAGACGCACTGATCATCATCCCCGTGCGCGAGATGGTGCTGTTTCCGGGCGCCATCGCGCCTATCGCGATCGGCCGGGCGAAGTCCATCGCCGCCGCGCAGCAGGCGCTGCGCGAGCAGCGGCCGGTCGGCATCGTCCTGCAACGCAGCCCCGAGATCGAGGAGCCCGGGCCGGACGACCTCTACCGGGTCGCGACCATCGCCAACATCGTGCGCTACATCACCGCGCCCGACGGCACGCATCACATCGTCTGCCAGGGCGTGCAGCGCGCGCGCATCCTCGACTTCCTGCCGGGGACGCCGTTCCCGGCCGCGCGCATCCAGCAGATCCCCGAGCCGACCACGAGCTCGCCCGAGATCGAAGCACGGGCGCTGAACCTGCAGCGCCAGGCGATCGAGGCTGTCGAGCTGCTGCCACAGGCGCCGCCCGAGCTGGTCGCGATGTTCCAGAGCACCACCGCGCCCGGCGCGCTGGCGGATCTGGCAACCTCGTTCATGGACATCAAGCCGCAGGACAAGCAGGAGGTGCTCGAGACCATCGACCTCGCCTTGCGCGTCGAGAAGGTGTCGAGGCACCTGGCCGAGCGGCTGGAGGTGCTGCGCATCTCCAACGAGATCGGCCAGAAGACGCGCGCCAGCTTCGACGAGCGGCAGCGCGAGGCGATCCTGCGCGAGCAGATGGCAACCATCCAGCGCCAGCTGGGCGAAGGCGACGGCAAGGCCGCCGAGGTCACCGAGCTGACGGCTGCGATCGCCAAGGCCAACATGCCGCCGGAAGCCGAAGCGCATGCCAAGAAGGAGCTGCGCCGTTACGAGCGCATGCCTGAGGCTGCGGGCGAAGCCGGCATGGTCCGCACTTACCTCGATTGGCTGATCGAGCTGCCCTGGGCCTTGCCCGAGGAGAAGCCGATCGACATCAAGGAGGCGCGGCGCATCCTGGATGCCGATCACTTCGGCCTGGAGAAGATCAAGAGCCGGATCATCGAATATCTGGCGGTGCGCAAGCTGGCGCCGCAGGGCAAGGCCCCGATCCTGTGCTTCGTCGGCCCGCCCGGCGTCGGCAAGACCTCGCTCGGCCAGTCCATCGCCCGCGCGATGGCTCGCCCCTTCGTGCGCGTCAGCCTCGGCGGCGTGCATGACGAGGCCGAGATCCGCGGTCACCGGCGCACCTATATCGGCGCGCTGCCCGGCAACATCATCCAGGGCATCAAGAAGGCGGGCGCTCGCAACTGCGTCATGATGCTGGACGAGATCGACAAGATGGGCCGCGGCGTGCAGGGCGACCCTTCCGCCGCCATGCTGGAAGTGCTCGACCCCGAGCAGAACGGGACGTTCCGGGACAACTACCTGGGCGTGCCATTCGACTTGTCGCGCGTGGTCTTCATCGCGACCGCCAACATGCTGGACCAGATTCCGGGTCCGCTCTTGGACCGCATGGAGCTGATCAGCCTCGCCGGCTACACCGAGGACGAGAAGCTGGAGATCGCGCGGCGGTATCTGGTGCGGCGGCAGCTGGAGGCCAATGGCCTTTCGGCCGAGCAGGCCGAAATCGAGCCGGAGGCGCTGAAGCTGGTGGTCAAGGGCTACACCCGCGAGGCCGGCGTGCGTAACCTCGAGCGCGAGATCGGCAAGGTGTTCCGCCACGCCGCGGTGCAAATCGCCGAAGGCACGGCCGCCAAGGTGATGGTGACGACAAAGGACATCGCCACCGTGCTTGGCCAGCCGCGCTTCGAAGGCGAGATCGCGCAGCGCACCAGCATTCCGGGCGTGGCCACCGGCCTTGCCTGGACGCCTGTTGGCGGCGACATCCTGTTCATCGAGGCTTCGCGCGTGCCCGGCCGCGGCGGCATGATCCTGACCGGCCAGCTCGGCGAAGTCATGCGCGAGAGCGTGCAGGCGGCACTGACGCTGGTGAAGAGCAGAGCCTCGCAGCTCGGCATCGATCCCCAGCTGTTCGAGAAGAGCGACATCCACGTTCACGTCCCCGCGGGCGCCACCCCGAAGGACGGACCGAGCGCGGGCGTTGCGATGTTCACGGCGCTGACGTCGCTGCTTACCAACCGTACGGTGCGCAGCGACACGGCGATGACCGGCGAGATCTCGCTGCGCGGTCTGGTATTGCCCGTCGGCGGCATCAAAGAGAAGGTGGTGGCCGCGGCCGCCGCCGGCCTGAAGCGGGTGATGCTGCCGGCGCGCAACAAGCGGGACTATGACGACATCCCGAAGAGCGCGCGGGACAACCTCGAATTCATCTGGCTGGAGCGCGTCGACGAGGCCATCGCCGCAGCGCTCGAGCCGGCGGAAGCCAAGGTCGATCCGAAGATCGAAGCGGCGGAGTAATGCGATGAAGAAGCTGCTGGAGAAAGCAAGGAGATCGCGCAAGACGCAGCGGCTGCGCCAGCTGCTCGATCGCGCCATCGACCGGGTGCGCGATGCGGTCGCGGGACCCGAGCCGCGGTTTGCGCCGGTCCCGGTCCGGGTGAAGCGCCGCAAGGGTTGAGCCCTCCGTCTCAGGCCCTTGCGACTGCCCCAAAAGGCCCCCTCTCATCGAGGGGGCCTTTGCGTTATCAGGCCACGGCGTCCTTGGCAGCCTTGACCGGGCGGGCGCGGACGATCTTCCGGGCCGGCTTGGCCTTGAACATCATCTCTTCACCCGTGAACGGGTTGGTGCCCTTGCGCGCCTTGGTCGCGGGCTTCTTGATGACCACGAACTTGGCGAAGCCCGGCACCAGGAACAGGCCGTTCTTCTTGAGCTCCTTGTGGCCGACGTCGGTCAGCGTCTCCATGACGTTCTTGACGTCGCGCTTGGAAAGCTCGGTGGCGGTCGCAATCTTTTCGATCAACTGCGATTTGGAAAGTTGGGTCGGCATCGTGTCTCCTCTGATTCGTTGCCGGTTGCATATTAGACCAACCGGCGAAGGCCTATAGCCTTCTGCACAGTTTTGTCGCGATTTTACGGGCTTTTTTGGCCCCCTGTGGCAAAAAACCCTGCTTTTTAGCTACTTCCGGAGCGGACGAAGCCTCTGGCAGCGGATTTTACCTTGTTTCAAAGGCCCGCACGCAACCTTGCTAAAGCTGATTCGCGGCTTTCGACAAGCGACGACCGAACGACCGCGTGCGATTCACCCTGAAAAATAAGGGTTGGATCGCACTGCAGCCGCTTCTTCTCCCGGTTTTTAAGGGGAGAGGTGAAGCGGAGGCTGGTTAGAGGCGCTCGATGATGATGGCCGGCGCCATGCCGCCGGCGGCGCACATGGTCACGAGACCGCGCCTGAGGTCGCGCCGTTCGAGTTCGTCGAGCACGGTGCCGATCAGGATCGAGCCGGTCGCGCCGATGGGATGGCCGAGCGCGATTGAGCCGCCATTGACGTTGACCTTGGCGCGGTCGAGCTTGAGATCGCGGATGTATTTTTCCGCAACCACCGCGAACGCCTCGTTGATCTCGAACAGGTCGATGTCGTCGATGGTGAGCCCGGCCTTCGCCAGCACCTTGCGCGTCGCCGGCACTGGCGCGTTCAGCATCAACGTCGGCGAGTCCCCCATGTTGGCCATCGCCACCACGCGGGCGCGGGCTTTAAGGCCATGCGCCTTGGCGTAAGACGGCGAGGCCAGGAGGATCGCGGCGGCGCCGTCGACCACGCCGGATGAGTTGCCGGCGTGATGCACGAAGTCGATGTCGAGGTCAGGATATTTTTGGAGGATCAGGCCGCGATAGGTCGTGCCCTTGTCGTCGAGCGCATAGTCGGCGACGGCAGGAAATGCCGGCTTCAGGCTGCTGAGACTCTCCATCGTGGTCTGCGGCCGCGGATATTCTTCGTGGTCGAGCGCGAGGCTGCCGTCCTCGCGATGGACGGGCACGAGGCTCTTCTTGAAGTGGCCGTTCGCGATCGCATGCGCGGCGCGCTTCTGGCTTTCGAGCCCGAGCGCGTCGACGTCTTGCCGGGTGATGCCTTCCAGCGTCGCGATCGCGTCGGCGCAGACGCCCTGGTGCGACTGCGGATGCTTCGCCCGCAGGCGCAGATTGCCGCTGTCCATCATCATCGGACCGCCGCCGCGGCGTCCCTCCATCGACATCATCTCGCAGCCGCCGGCGATGACGAGGTCTTCGGCGCCCGCCATGATCGAGGATGCCGCCATGTTGACGCTGGTGATGCCGCTTGCGCAGAAGCGATCCAACGTCACGGCGCTGGCGCGCACGTCATAGCCGGCATCGAGCGCCGACATGCGGCCGAGATCGCCGCTTTGCGTCGCGACCTGCGCGCTGCAGCCCCAGACGATGTCGTCGACGTCGGCGGTGTTGATGCCGGTGCGGTCGGCGAGCGCGCGCAGCACGGTTGCACCCAGCTGCTGCGGATGAATGCCGGAGAGCGCTCCCTTGCCGGCCTTGCCGACGCCGCGCGGGGTGCGGCAGGCATCGATGATCAGTGCGTCGGTCATGGGCGTTGTCCTCTTGTTTTGCGTGTTGAGGGGCGTTGTGAATCAGGGGGCGAGTTGAGTCAATCTGCGGCGCCGGACGGCCTCTCTGCAAAAAGTGAAAAACAACCCCATGCACAGTAGAAGCACCGGTTCCGCGTGAGACGCGGTGATGCCTGTGAAGCGATTGGTCCGTCAGGCTAAACGGCAATTGTCGCGCAATCTTGCGTCAGGGCGACTCAAACGCGGCAGACGGGCGCGCGTCCCACCCGGATTTTCCGCTGCGCGTAAAATCGGGCGCGAAAGCTTCAGGGACGTCGTGGCCGGGCTTGTCCCGGCCATGACGACGCTATGCGATGGAAAAGATCACACCCCCGCCGCGTTCTTCGCGATGACGTTGCGGTAGAAGCTTGCGCTGAGCTTCGGCGTGCGCACCTGGGTGTCGAAATTGACGTGGTAGAGACCGAACCGCTTGTTCAGCCCGAACACCCATTCGAAATTGTCCATCAGGCTCCAGAGGAAATAGCCGCGCACCGGCACGCCCTCCGCCGTCGCCCGCTGGAGCTGGGCGAGATAGTTGCGCAGGTACATGATGCGGTCGGTGTCGTAGATCTTGCCGTCGGGCGAGATCTCGTCCTCTCCGGAGGTGCCGTTCTCGGTGATGTAGATCGCATCCGTCTTCCAGATCTTTGCCGCGAGCCTCGGCACCCAGTAGATCGTCTCCGGCGCGACGCGGAGCCAGTTCGAATTCATGTGCGGAAAGGATTTCGGGATCGGCAGCGGCATGAAGCCCGCGCCCTGGTCGGACGGCACCACGTAGTTCTGCGGCGCATAGATGTTGAGGCCGAGGAAGTCGACCGGCGAGGAGATGATCTTCAGCTCTGCGTCGGTGTATTTCGGCGCATTGGCGCCGGCGTATTTCACGAAGGCGTCGGTATACTGGCCCGTCATGATGACGTTGAGATAGCCGGCATTCATCTCGCGCAGCGCGATCTCGGCGGCGCGGACATGATCGGGCGTGTCGATCGCGGGAACGCAGACGTCGATGTTCTCGGCCGGCCCCACCCTGGTGCCGCGGCGCCCGCGCGCACGCACAGCCTGCACCGCAAGCCCATGCGCGAGCGCGCTGTTGTGCCTGATCTGGTTGACCTCGGCTTGCGGCAGCGTCGCGCCGGGCGCATCGATGCCGAGGCCATAGCCGAACTGCACGAAACGGCCGCTCTCGTTCAACGTGAACACGTTCTTGACGCGGTCGGTCAGGCGTTCGGCGACATAGCCCGCATAATCGCCGAAGATCTTGCAGGTCTCGGTCGAGCGCCAGCCGCCAAAACGGTCCTGCAGCGATTGCGGCAGGTCCCAGTGATAGAGCGTCGCCCACGGCTCGATGCCGTTCTTCAACAGCTCGTCGACGAGGCGATTGTAGAAGTCGAGCCCTTTCGGGTTCGGCTTGCCGTCACCGTCCGGAAACACCCGCGGCCAGGCGATCGAAAAGCGATAGGCCTTGCAGCCGAGATCCTTGATCAGCGCGATGTCTTCCTTGTAGCGGTGATAATGCTCATTGGCGCGGTCGCCGGTGGTGCCGTCCTCGATCTTGCCGGGGATGCGGACAAACTTGTCCCAGATCGAGGCCCCTCGCCCATCCTCATTGACCGCGCCCTCGACCTGGTAGGACGAAGTCGCCGTGCCCCAGAGAAAGCCTGGCGGAAAGCCATCCATGCCCCGCGGCGCCGGCTCCGGCTTGGCCTCGGCGACCTCGACGGGACCCGCGATTCCGGCTGCGGACAATCCCGCCAGTTTTGCGAACTGGCGACGTGAGACTTTGTCCGACATGTGATGCTGCTCCGAGGGTGATGCTGGTCCGCGTCACAATGACGCCTGGCGGGCAATTTGAGAAGCGCCGGAGCGGAAATTTGAGGATGCAGAATTGCGCGGCCGGGGGCGCGACGCGTCGAAGCGCCCGATGTGCCGATCAGCGCACGCTGCCGATCAGCGGGAGCGCTTCGGCAATTTTGGAAGCTTGTCGGGATTGAACGCGGGGATCTGCGCCGTTCGTTCGGGTGCCGCCACCGGCCGTTCCGTCAGGATCAGCGTTCCCTCGAGGACGACTCCCGGCGCCTGTCCCGCCGTCGCCGTGTACGTCGCGATCTTGCCCGGGCACGTCCCTACGATGTTCAGCGTGAGTTCATCATAGACGCCGAAGACCGTATCACGTCCTTCGGTATGACGCTTCGTCGACACGGTCGCGGTGAAGTGATCGCCGTCGACCTGACAGGAACCATGATACGTCATCAGGCTGTCGCGGCCCCAGATCTGGCCGTCTGCGACATGGACGATGCCGGTGCCCTGCTCGAGCGGCGTCTTGTACCACGCCGCGTAGGTACCGTCGTTCAGCATGGGAGCAGTCTCCCTTGGTATTCCCGCGCAGATCATCCGCATGATTAGCGCTAAGAAACCGTTAATCACGCGGCCCGTGTGAATCCGGCCCGTTGAGGGCGTTGCGCCGCAAGCCAGCGCTGATTTATCGCCGCACGCCGACGCGATTGACGCCGCCGTTCCAGTTGGTCGAGCTCGCCGTGCCGGCCCGGACCGCGGCGCGTGCCACCGGACGCGGACGGAGCACGACGCCGGCCCTGGCGACGCAGCTCGGGGGATAGTCGATGTACTGGCAATAGACCACCGCGTGAGCAGGAGCCGGACTGAGCGTGACGGTCGCAAATCCCAGCAGTGCGCTGGCTGCGATTCCTGCAACGGTCACGGACTTGATCGAACGGTGATGGCTGTGACGCATGACGGTCCTCCCCAAGGGCGCTTGCGAACTGACGGGCGGCGAAAGCCGCCGCATGCGCCGCCCTGTATGACGTGAGCACCGGAGGAGAGGCAGCGTTGACATAGATCAATTCAAGACCGGGCCGAGTTCTGCTCTAGGAGGACAGACGCAGCCAGACGTCCTTGCTCGCCAGCGTGCCGTTCATCGTGGCGATCTCCATGTCCACGACATCCAGCGAACCGGGCTCGTCTCCATAGATGTACTTGAGGTGCCACATCAGACCCAGGTCCGGGGAGATGACAAAATCGTCCAATCCGTCGGTGATCGCCCGGACGGCCTGTCGATGCGTCAAGGGCGCCGAAAACATCGCATCGATCAGGGTGGCGAGGCTCATGCCGCCAACGAGCATCATTCGCGCGACCTCGTCACCGTAAACGTGCCGAAGCGCTGCAACGATGGCCGCGACTGCGTCCGGATTCTTCAATGACACGGTGACGTGAACCTCCGAGCCTATCATGCCGGAGGCGGGATATTCTGTGCAAGCCGTCCGCCCACGGTGCCGCCGGCCAAGGGCCCCGCCTCGGCCGCCGGCACCCGGCCTTTTCAGCGAATTTATTCCTCTCACGAAACCGGCACCGCGACGACGCGGCGCTGCGCATCGGGCATTTGCGAAAGCGCGCGCCGGCTCGGAGCAGGATCGGGCAAAGCATGGGCGCTTCAGGCAAGACGCTCGGCCCGGGCAGCGCCTAGAACGCGCTCGACCCGTAGAAACACGGACACCTGATCTGAGCTCGAAGCGATCGGGAGGAGCCACGCAATGACCGGGAGCACCACACTCATGCGCAATCCCTCCCCCAAGGGCTTGCCACCCATACTTGGCGCAAGGCCGGACGATCACGCGACGTCCGAGCGTCGCGCCGCCGATGCCGAGATGGCACGCGTGCTCAAGACGAAGCCGCTTCGCATGGCCTCCGATTGCAACAGCGGTGCCATCGCCTTTTGGAGGCACGAACCGCTGCACGACACCGTCGAGCCCATGGCCGATCATGTCGTCATGGCCTATCCCGCCGGCTCGCAGGCGCTGGAGCGTCGCACGGGAAGGACGGCCGCGATTTCGACGGCGCGTCCCGGGGTCGTGACGATCATTCCGGCCGGCTCGACATCGCGATGGGACATCCACCGCCCGATGCATGTCGTTCAGCTCTATCTTCCGCAGCGGACGCTGCTGCGGATCGCCGACGAGGCCAACACGACGAACCCCGGCGATCTGCTGGAGCGAACCGGGCATCCCGACGCCATCACGTCGCGGCTGCTGCTGAGCGCCGCCGACTCGCTCGAAGGCAGCGCCGCGCTGGACGCGCTGTTCAGGCAACAATTGACGGATCTGCTCGCCACGCGGCTCTTGGCCGCCCATGCGGGCGTTGCGGCTACGCCGCAGCCGATCATCGGCGGTCTTTCGCCTTCGGTCCTGCGCCGGTCGATCGAACGCCTGCGCTCGGACAGCGATGCAGATGTCTCGCTCTCGGCGCTCGCGTCCGACGCCGGACTGTCGCGTTTCCATTTCTGCCGGTCCTTCAAGGAGAGCACCGGGCTCTCGCCGCATGCCTGGCTGCGCCAGCACCGGCTCGAGCAGGCCATGGACATGCTGCGCGGGAGCGACGAGCCGGTGGTCTCGATCGCCGCAGCGCTCGGCTATTCCTCGCAGACCGCCTTCGCCGCGGCCTTCAAGAAGCTGACGGGCGAAACGCCGAGCGATTGGCGCAGGCGCATGCGGTAGCAGCAATCTCTCGACAGGGGCGGCAATCGCTCTGGCGCAGTCGACTATCCGGTTCGCTAAAGATCGCAACGTCACATCATCCGGACGGAGACGAACGATGGACTGGAAACAGCTTGCAATCGCACCGAAACGGAAGGCCGCCGCCTCGGCGCTCGTCTACGGGCTCTCGCTGACGGTGCGCTTCACCTCGCCGATCGCCGAAGAGGCGGGGTTACAGGGCCCACGAAGCGCCAATGCCGTGACGTCGATCCTGCTCGATCGCGGCTGGCTCGGGAAGCCCGCGATGCCGGTCGCCCTGCGCGGCTGGCCGCTGGGCCCGCGCAGCTGCCGCGCGGCTTGCGAGGGCCCCGCCCTGCTGTCCTCGCTACCGAACTGCACCGCGCCGTAACGGCCCGGCGCCCTCCGTCTCACCTCTTCGCGTCATCACTGGTCGCAACAGGCTCCGCTCGCATCGAGCGGCGACGATGGCGCGCGCGTTTCGAACCAACCAAACATGGGAGACAATCACATGCGACTACTCATCATCGGTGCCGGCTTCGCCGGCATGTACGCCGCCCTCTCCGCCGCCCGCCTGCGCGACATTCAGGGTGTTTCGCCCGACGATCTCCAGATCGCGCTGATCGCACCGCAGCCGACGCTGGTGATCCGCCCGCGGCTTTACGAGCCGAAGCCGGAAACCTTGACGGCGCCGCTGCTCGACGTCCTCGAGGCGATCGACGTTGATTACATCCAGGGCAGCGCCGAGACGATCGACGCCAAGGCGCAGACGGTGCAGATCGCCACGGCCAGGGGCACGAAGATGCTGTCCTACGACCGGCTGGTGGTCGCCACCGGCAGCCGCCTGTTCCGTCCCAACATTCCAGGCCTCGCCGAGCATGGCTTCAGCGTGGATTCACTCGATGACGCGATCGCACTCGACAAGCATCTGCACGGCCTTGCCGGCCGGCCGGCCGTCAACGGACGCGACACCGTCGTCGTCGCCGGCGGCGGCTTCACCGGCATCGAGGCGGCCACCGAACTGCCCGCGCGTCTGCGCCAGATCCTCGGCAAGGATTCAAGGGCGCGGGTGATCATCGTCGAGCGCAACAGCGCGGTTGCCCCCGACATGGGCGAAGGTCCCCGCCCCGTGATCGAGAAGGCGCTGCGCGAGCTCGGCGTCGAGACCCGGCTCGGCGCCGGCGTTGCCTCGCTCGACAAATCCGGCGTCACGCTCTCGACCGGCGAGCACATCGAAACCGAAACGGTGGTGTGGGCGGCGGGCATCCGCGCCGCGCCGCTGACGGCGCAGATTCCCGCCGAGCGCGACAATTTCGGCCGGCTGCTGGTGGACCGCGACCTGCGCGTGCCCGCCATCCCCAGCGTCTTTGCCACCGGCGATGCCGCACGGGCCGCATGCGATGGCGACGGCAATTACGCGCTGATGTCCTGCCAGCACGCGACGCGCATGGGCGCCTTTGCCGGCAACAACGCCGCCGCCGAGCTGCTCGGCGTTGCGACCAGGCCCTATCACCAGAAGGCTTACGTCACCTGCCTCGATCTCGGCGAAGCCGGCGCGCTGTTCACGCGCGGCTGGGAGCGCGCGGTCGAGTTGGTCGGCGACGTCGCCAAGAAGACCAAGCGGGAGATCAACACCGTCTGGATCTACCCGCCCCGCGCCGAGCGCGCCGCGGCGTTAGCATCAGCCGATCCGGAACGCGTGACCAGCCTCTAGTCGCATCTCGCGACGGCAGCCGCGCTCTCCCGGCGGCGCGGCCTGCTCAACCATGACCAGCCGGAAGTCTTCTCCCTGAAACAGGAGACCAACATGAGCATGCACAACACCTCATCCGCCGTGAAGTCGAAGCCCGAAGAGCTGGTCCCGTCGCGCTATGCGCTGAAGATCGGCGACATCGACGTGATGGTGGTCAGCGACGGCGTGCTGCCGCTGCCAACCGCCATGCTGGCCCACAATGTCGATCCTTCCGCCCGGGCGGCCTGGCTGAAGGAGATGTTCCTGCCGCCGGACGCTTTCGATTGGGCGCTGAACGTCGTGGTGGTGCGGAGCGGCAAGCAGACCATTCTGGTCGATGCCGGGCTGGGATTCGACCCGGACTTGCACTTGCCGCGGGCCGGGCAGTTGATCAAGCGACTGGAGGCCGCCGGCATCGATCTTTCGTCCGTGACCGACGTGGTGCTCACCCACATGCACATGGACCATGTCGGCGGGTTGCTGGTCGACGGCGTGAAGGAGCGGCTGCGGAAGGACCTGCGCATCCACGTGGCGGCCGCCGAGGTCACGTTCTGGAACGCTCCCGATTTCTCCCACGTCTCCATGCCGCCGGGATTCCCGGATGCGCTTCGCTCGGCCGCCAAGCGTTTCGTGAAGGAATACGGCAGTCAGCTGCGCCAGTTCGATGAGGAGCATGAGATTGCCCCGGGCGTCGTCGTCCGTCGCACCGGCGGTCACACCCCCGGACACAGCGTGGTTCGAGTGGTGTCCGGCGGCGACCGGCTGATGTTCGCGGGCGATGCCGTGTTCGCAGTCGGATTCGAGCACCCCGACTGGTACAACGGGTTCGAGCACGATCCCGAGGAAGCGGCCCGCGTCCGGGTTCAGCTCTTCAAGGAGCTGGTTGAGACCGGAGGGCTGCTGGTGGCCACGCACCTGCCGTTCCCGTCCGTAGGTCGGGTCGCGGCCGACGGCGATGCGTTCCGGTGGGTGCCGGTGTTCTGGGATTACTGAACGCTCGGCATGATAGCCTTCCCTTCTCCCCCTGTGGGAGAAGGTGGCGCGAAGCGCCGGATGAGGGGTCGGCTCCGCGAATTATACTTGGAGTGGACTCGCGGAGAGATACCCCTCACCCGTCTCGTCGCTATGCGGCGAGCCACCCTCTCCCACAAGAGGAGAGGGCAGGAAGCCCGCGCGCGGCGATAGCTGAGTAGGCATTGAGACGACCTAGAACGTCACCCGCATGCCCGCATAGAACGCGCGCGGCCTTGCCGGGCTCAGCGAGCGCGGGTCGGTGAATTCTGCGCCGCCATTGGTGAAATTGGGCAAGGCTTCGCGGTCGAAGAAGGTGCCGACGGTCGAGTAGCGGTTGTCGAAGATGTTGTTGACGCGACCGTAAAGCTGGACGTTCTTGGTGACTTGGTAGGAGGTGTGGAGATTGAACACGGTATAGGACGGCAGCTGCGGAAACTGGTTGGACTCGTCGCCGACGAAATACTGGCTGGAAACAAAGAGCGCGTCGCCCCCGACCTTCCACACGTCGGTAACAGCATATTCGACACTGGCCTTGATGAGGTGGCTCGGCAGGCGCGGAATGTGATTGCCCGGCAAGACCTGGATGTGGCCTGCGTCGGCGAACGGGCTGTCTGAGCCAAGCGTCAGCGCATCGAGGAAGCGCGCATCCAGGAATGCGTAGCTCGCCTGGAACTGAAGCACATTCGACTTCAGGCTCACCTCGGCTTCGATACCCTGCCTGCGCGTCCGTCCGACGTTCTGGAAGAAGCCGAAGCCCGTCAGGCCCGGAATTGGGGTCGCGAGGATATCATCGTAGTTGGTGGCACGGTAGGCACCGATTTTCCAGCCGAGCGAGCCGATGTTCAATTCCTTGGTGCCGCGGAAGCCCGCTTCGAAGGTCTTGGATACGACTTGCTGAAGGGGCGGGTCCGCGATCAGGAACTGCCCGATGATGCAAGGCCTCGCCGGATCGGCGCAGCCAAGTTCGAGCGGCGTCGGCACCCGGTTGGCTTCGGAATAGCCCGCATAGGCGGTCACTTCGGACGTGATCTTGTAGGTGCCGCCGATGATCGGATTGAATCGATCGTAGTTATGATCGCCGTTGAGCGCCGTGCCGAGCTGGTCCATCAGGGAGATATGGGCCGCATTGAACCGCCCACCTCCCGTGATCGCGAAGCGCTCATCCACGTTGAACGTGTCGAGCGCATAGAGCCCGTGATATTGGTTGACGGTGCGAAGGGACACAGGGCCAATCTTAGTCGGTTCGCCGGAGGCGCCCAGGAATATGCCGCTGCCCGAGACGACATAGTTCGTGCCTATGGTGCCCAACTCGGCGCTACCAGTGAAACGCGTGCTGCTGACATCATAGCTTGCGCCGACCACGAAGCGGTTCTCATGACCGAACAGCTGATCGCTGTTGGTCGCCTGCCCGGACACGCCAAACGTGGTCGATTTCGTGCTGGTGCGATCGATCTCGCTGAGGATGGCACCTGGCGCAAAGGTATTGGCGAGCTGAACGCCATTGAGGCCATTGGCCGACGGTTGGAGGCCAGTCAAAGGGTCGACATCGCCAAAGCAAAGCAGTGTCGCATCGGCGTCGCAGGGCACCGTATCGGTCGGATTTCCGTCCACGGTATTCTGTTTGAAGGCCCGCACATGCGCCGTACCCTCAAAGGTCCAGGTCGGCGTCGCCTCCACCTTGCCGGTCAGGTTGAGATAGCCGACCTTGTTGGAAATGGTTTGTGGCGTTGTATAGGTCGCCCCCCAATATTGCTGGAGCAATTCGGCCGGAACGGTGCTGGGTCCTGCCAGGGAATTGTTGGCGACGCCGCCATTGAGGCGGAACTCGTTGCCTTCGAAGCGGTACCCGACATCGCCGTAGAAGCGCCGCACGTCCGATGCCGAGAAGTTGCGGAAGCCATTGTCGTGAATGCCTTCGAGCGCTCCGTAGACCGCCCAGTTGTTGTCGACCTGCTTGCCCCATTGTGCAGAGCCCTGGATGCGGCCGAATGAGCCGCCCATGACGTCGATTTCGGCCCCTTGATAGTTGAAGCCGTCCTTCATCTGCAGGTCGATGGCGCCGCCGAGCGCGTTGAGGCCGAACGCGGGGTTATTGGTCACGACCACTGCCGATCGGATCGCTGCCGTCGGGATCAAATCCCAATTGACGATGTCGGAAAACGCCTCGTTGATGCGCACGCCGTTCTGGTAGACGGCAAGGCCCTGCGGCGTGCCGGCCAGAGGTGAAGCGACGTAACCGCGAAACTGCACATCGGGCTGGAATGGATTGCCGGTCACTTCGTTGATACTGACACCGGGCACATACTGCTGCAGGGCATCGGCGATATTTGGCGAGCGGGTGCGCCTGATCTGGTTGGCATCAACCGCGTTGATGCTGGCTGGAATCTTGTCGACCTCGATGGCGCTGCCGGCTCCGGGGGCCGTCGGGTAGACGTAGATGCGCGTCTTAGGGCGTGCGGACGACGATGCTCCCGCCACGCGCGCGACCGGGCGCGAAGGCGCGGTGCGCCTCGGTGTCGACGGCGGCGCCGTCACCTCGACCGCCGGCAGGTTCTGGACGTTGGTCTCCTCGTCCTGCGCGGCGCCGGCCTGGCTCGCGCAGACCAGCCCCAGCCCGGTCGAAACCGAGGCCATCAACCAACGACGCTTGAACCAAAGACGCTTGAACCAAAGACGCTTGCCCATCCCAGCCTTCCCATCCCCACCCCCCGGCTGTTTTGATGTCGCCGTTTGGTCGAGACGAGTGTAATCGGCGAGAGCCCATGCACCAGCCACAAAAGGTCGGGCAATATCCGAACCCGCCTTCCCGGCCAAATCGGGAATTTTTCCCGATGTAATCAGGACACCACTGTGGGAACCAGCGCCTCCAAGGTCAGTCCGCCGTCGCCAGAGACGACGTTAAGCGTGCCGCCCAGCGCCAGGATCCGCTCGCGCATGCCGACGAGGCCGAAGCCGAGCTTCTGGCCTGGCTCCATGCCGCGGCCATTGTCGCTGATCCGCACCCGCGCACAGGAGCGGCCGCCGGCCTGCTCGACAGGCTCGATCACGACATTGACCGAAGTCGCGCCAGCGTGGCGGAACACGTTGGTGAGCGCCTCCTGCACGATCCGGTAGATGGTGAGATCGGCCGTCTCGCCCGTCGTCGGACCCAGCGCGGGCGAGATCGAGGTCTCGATCGCGACGTCGGGATGCGACTCCCGCCACAGCCGCGACAGCGATTCCAGCGCTTGGCGCAGGCCGAGCTCGGCAAGGCCGACGGGGCGAAGCCGCTCCAGCACGCGGCGATTGAACTGCTGGAGCGCGTTGATCTGCTCCATCATCGCGCTGCCGTGTTTTCGCACGGCCTGCGCACTCGGGTCGCGCCCGTCCGCCTGCTTCGCCAGCGCACTGGCATGCGCCCGCAGCGAGAACAGATAGGGCCCGAACTCGTCGTGCAACTCGCGCGCGATCTCCTTGCGCTCGATGTCCTGGAGCGACACCGCGCGCTCGGCAAGACGCCGCTTGTCCTCGACGGCCTCGCCGAGCGTTGCGGCCAGGTGATTGAGCTTGGTGCAGATCGCGGCCAGCTCCGGCGCGCCGCCCGGCGCGACGCGCGCCTCATAGCGGCCGCCTTCGAGCTCGGCCATCACGTCCGCCAGGGATTGCAGCGGGGTGAGCGCGCGGCCGACCACCGTCATCATCAGGAAAAACAGGGCGAGCGCGATCACCGAGCCGACCTCGAGCTGGGTCACGATGCCGTCCCAGATCTCGGCGATCTCGTCATCGGGATGCGAGGTGATCAGGAGAGAGCCGGGCTTGCCATGGACCGAGACCGGCACACTAACCGCGGTCTGTTCGGGATGAACCAGACTCACGAACCAGGCGGGCGGCCCGCGCGCGTCGTCGTCGGTATCAGGACGGGGTGGCGTCAGCGGGCTCCCGCTGGAATCCATCAGGGCGATGCTGACATGGCGGAGCCGGCTGAGATCGCGCGCGATCTGGTTCAGCCTGGCATCGGGATCGGGCGCCTCATTGAGATCAGCAACGATCATCTCGATGAACTCGCGCGCAAGCCGGATCACGCTCTGGTCCTCGGCCTGCACGCGGGGACCTGCTTCCGCGACCTGCCGGCCGATATTGACGGCGAGCCCCAGTGCCAGCAACAGCGCCAGCAGCAGATTGATGCGCCCACGCAACGATAGATTTTGCCACATTGATGCTGCTCGTGTCTCGCGAAGGTTGGGCCGCACCTGTCCGATGACGTTGACAGGGGCGAAGCGCCCGATATCTAATCGAAAGCGTACAGCAATCCCGGCCGGGTTGCATGATCCGACATGAGACACGTTTCCTCATTCGGGATCATGCGGCGCGAAATAAAGAGTCCGGCACTGTCACGGGGAACGCCTATGCGCATTCTGATCGTCGACGATCATCCTATCGTGGCCTCCGGCTGCCGTGCCGTGCTGGCCGACGAGGGCGAGATCGAAATCCTGGAGGCCGCCGACGCCGAGGACGGCGAAAGCATCTTCATCGTCGAGCGCCCCGACCTCTCGATCATCGACATCAACCTGCCGACCGTTTCCGGCTTCGAGCTGGCGCGCCGCATCCTCGAGCGCGCGCCCGAGGCGCGCATCATCATGTTCAGCATGAACGACGACCCGGCTTTCGCTGCGCGTGCGATCGAGTGCGGCGCCAAGGGCTACGTCTCAAAGACCGGCGACCCCGACGACCTCGTCGAGGCGATCCGCGCGGTCGGAGCCGGCGGCACATATCTGCCGACCGCGATCGCGCGCAGTATCGCGTTCGCTGGGCCGACGCTCGCGCAAAGCCCGCTGTCGAAGCTGAACGCGCGAGAGATGGAGATCCTGCGGCTGCTCAGCGCCGGAAAGAGCCTGTCCGAAATCGCCTGGCTGGTGCAGTCGTCCTACAAGACGGTGGCCAACACCTCCTCGATCATGCGACAGAAGCTCGGCGTGAAGACCTCGGTCGAGCTGGTGCGGCTGGCGATCGACAGCGGCGTCGCCTGACGAAACACACCGCCGCAAATTCGGTCACACAAGCGTTGCAATGTTGATGTGGTTAGATGCCACGGAGCAAAAGGCATGACGATCCAGACTGTCTCGACCAACAAATCCTACGGCGGCGTGCAGGGCGTGTATCGCCATGCGAGCCAGACGACCGGCACCGACATGGTGTTCTCGGTCTATGTTCCCCCGCATGCCGACGGCGCCAAGCTTCCCGTGGTCTGGTATCTCTCCGGCCTCACCTGCACGCATGCCAACGTCACCGAGAAGGGCGAATTCCGCAGGGCCTGCGCCGAGCTCGGCCTGATCTTCGTCGCGCCCGACACCTCGCCGCGCGGCCCCGACGTGCCAGGTGATGCCAATAATGCCTATGATTTCGGTCTCGGCGCCGGCTTCTATGTCGATGCCACGCAGGAGCCGTTCGCGCGCAATTATCGCATGTGGAGCTATGTCACCGACGAATTGCCCAAGCTCTTGGCGGGAAATTTTCCCGTCGATGCCAAGCGGCAATCGGTGATGGGCCACTCCATGGGCGGCCACGGCGCGCTGACGGTCGCGCTGCGCAACCCGCACCGCTTCCGCGCCGCGAGCGCATTCGCGCCGATCGTCGCACCCTCACAGGTGCCCTGGGGAATCAAGGCGCTGACCGGCTATCTCGGCCCCAATAAGGATGCCTGGCGCAACCACGACACGGTGGCGCTGATCGAGGACGGCGCGAAGTTTTCCGGCTTTCTGGTCGATGTCGGCGAGGCCGATAATTTCCTGAAAGAACAGCTCAAGCCGGAGCTGCTGGAGGCCGCCTGCGCCAAGGCGAGCATCCCGCTGACGCTGCGGCGGCAGGCGGGATATGACCACAGCTATTATTTCATCTCGACGTTCATGAGCGATCATCTGCACTGGCACGCGGAGAGATTGAAGGGGTGAGCTTACTTCCTTCTCCCCTTGTGGGAGAATTTTGCATTTCCTTGCAGTGTCTTGCGTAAACCGGAGGGCTTCTAACCCCCTGATATCCATAGTAAATTCTGCACAGTCCTGAAGCGGGGCGCAAGAGGTTGCACCCCGCACTTCCCGACACTAAAACAAACAGGAATGTGCAAGATCATGGCGAAGCCCCGTAACTATTCTCTCGAGACTCCCTCACTGGCAACGGCTCGGCCCCGGCCTCTCGCTCGGCTATCGGCGCAACGAAGGCGCAGGCACTTGGTCGATCCGCGCCGCCGATGGCCAGGGCGGCGAATGGCTGAAGAAGTTCGGCATCGCCGACGACTTCGCCAAGGCCGATGGCAAGGCCGTCTTCAATTACGGCCAAGCGGTCACCGAAGCGCGCAAGCTGGTGCGCGGCGGCGACGAGGACGAGGTCGAAGAGGAGCAAGGCAACAAGCCGGTCACGCTCGGGATCGCCATGGACCGCTACAAGGACGATCTGGTCTCGCGCGGCGCTGGCGCGAGTAACGCGACCACCCCGAAGGGCCATCTGCCCGCCAGCCTCCTGACCAAGCCGGTCCCGCTGCTCGACTCCCAGGAGCTGCGCAAGTGGCGCGATGGCATGCTGGCGAAGATGGCACCGGCCAGCGTCAACCGGTACTGCAAGGTGATCAAGGCCGCGCTCAATCTCGCTGCCAAGGCCGACCGGCGCATCAAGAACGAGCACGCCTGGACGACCGGCCTCCAGCTGCTGCCCGATGCCAACGAGGTCAACAACGTCATCCTGACCGATCCGCAGGTCGTCAGCTTTGTCCGGGCCGCCTATGCCCACGATGAAAAGCTTGGCGAATTTACCGACGTGCTGGCGCAAAGCGGCGCGCGGCCATCCCAGGCCGCTCGCCTCTATGTGCGGGACCTGATCGCGCACAAGACCGAGCCCCGGCTGATGATGCCGAAGTCGGCCAAGGGCAGCGGCCTCAATCGGACCAGCAAAAAGGTCGAGCGCTATTCGGTCCACATCACCCCGGCCTTGGCGGAAAGGCTGGCGAAGGCCGCGAAGGGTCGGCCCGCGAGCGCGCCGCTTCTCGTCCGGAGCAACGGCAAGACCTGGGGCGTCGATGGCAAGGGCGTCTCGGACGACTATCGCGAGGACGTTGCCGAGGTCGTAATGGCCATCGGCCTCGATCCGGACGAGGTCACGCTATACGCGCTGCGCCACAGCTCGATTGTCCGCAACCTGCTGCTCAACGTCCCCATCCGGGTCGTCGCGGCAAGCCACAACACGAGCGTCGCGGAAATCGAGCGGACCTATTCGAAGTTCATCACCGAGCATTCCGGCAACCTCTCGCGCCGCGCTCTGCTCGATCACCAGGCCGCACCAGCTGCCGATAACGTGGTCCCCATAGCTGCCTGATCAGCGCCCCGCTCAGGCGGGGCTTTTTTTTGTTTTCGCGATCCCACAGGCTGCGTCTAAGTCCAGTCGAAGCGCACGGGGCAGATCCAAGGACCAAGCGTCCGCCTCAATAAATGAAACCCTATCCGTGGTAAGCGAGCTTGATGTCCGCTATGCCTCTCAACAGCGGCGCGAAAGCAGACATCGCTGGAGGTCGCAGAAGGGCAAAAAGCCACTATTCTTCGGTCTGCGGGCCGCAGCAAATGTGTCATGGGCCTTGTTGGCGAATTTCTGGAGTGAGAGGATGGAAGCGGGCAACTATGAGAGACCGCTCTCGTGAACTCGACTACACAACGCATCCATTCTGACTACCTAGTGGACCAACTGATTTCGGGGTTTGGCACAAGTGCCATCGGAGAATTCAGAAAATTCCTTGCCAAGCATCCAATGGTCACCAAATGGTTGATCGTAAGCGACTTTGTGATCAACGAATCTCAGGCGGCGAACGATGCTGGCTACGGCCCATGTCGGCTAAGAAGTTCGCGAAGCTGGAGCGCCACTGGCAGCGCCGTGCGTGAGCAACATAGCGCAACGTTCCATGCCGTCCAAAATCTGGCGCCAGCTTTGTTCGTATCGCCAAATGCGGCCCTTTGCCTTAGGCATGAGTAGCGTACTCAAGATTAGTAGATGTCAGCGTTCTAGCTAGCACCGAGAAACCACGGCCGTAGTTGACCCGAGTGTTTGAGCGCAACGTTTGTGTTTTGCTGTCGGGACCGATTGATACTAACGTTCTGTCGCGTCCCTGACGTAAGGATGCCTGCCATGCCGCGCTACTATTTCGACTTGCTGGAGAACGATGTCGTTGCCGTAGATGAGGAAGGCCTAGAGCTTTCCAGCCTTCGCGCGGTACAGGCCGAGGCCGCCAAGTCGCTCGCCGATATGGCGCGTGACGCTGTGCACAGCTTCCCGCCCGCCACGGGTCGGCAAACCATGGCGATCGAGGTCCGCGATGAACTTGGGCCCCTGATGCAGGTCAAGTTCGCGTTTGAGGTCCTGAGGTCTTAGCGTCACCGCTGATTTCGGCTGCGCCTACGTCCCTGTCATGTGGAAGCGGCCCCTTTAGCACTGCTACCTTCCGGCCGAGTTGCCAAACCTCGACATCTCCGCGTAATGTGCCAACTGTGCCGATTACTCACTTTGTCCACTTTTGAACACACAGTGTCAAATGCGCAAAGTTGACTGGTTCGCCGTTCTGGTCGTCCTGCTCGACGTTGTGCCGGTCGTTTTGATCTGCCTGCTGCTCTGGAAGATCGGTTGACCGGCGCCCTGAGCGGCCGAAGACCAGACGCGGTTCAGGTTAGGAACAGCAAAAACCAACTTACCTCTTTCATAAGTTATAGCGGGAACATCTGGCAATTCGAATGCTAGCGTGCCGGGCTACTGACAAACCCGGTGAGCTACAGACCTGGAGTGGCTCTTGGAATGCGGCCCCGGTCATTCCCCATTTGGCTGGGGCCCTTTTTTGCGGTCAGTGGAAAACTTAGGACCGCACGCGGCGCGATTGACCTAAGTCAAACCGACGTTCTGCCAATCCCGACGATTCAACGCGACCGGGGACTCCCCATCCGGTTCGCCTGGTCGAGCCGCGGCTCTGCGGGCTCCAGCCACGTTTTGGATTGTAGCACTCGGCCTCGTCCTTCCGATCGCCGTGATCTTGGTCATGTTGTTCGTTGTGCCGTGGTGACCCCGAGGACAGATTGACCGGCGGCGCGTGAGGTCTAGCACCCATACCGACGGCTTCAGCGAGAACGTGATGCGCTTCATGCGCGAGATCGAGGCGCTGGACTGACAGAGGGCCGCTCACAACGGCGGCCCTTTTTTTCATCTCGACGACGGCCCCGGCCAACGCAGGGACAATGCTGCTGAAGGAGAGTGCCGGGGCCGCGACGCGAGGTGCTTGGGTTGCAGCCAAGCAAGATCACGCTACTCCCAGATCCAAGCGCCGCTCTGTTCACTTGTGCACTGTCCCCCGAAGGAACGTGCGACGCGATTCACCTAGGTTAGAACGGGGACAGCAAGCGTCCGGAGTTTCGCTGCGGCCTTCGACCTTTGAAGTGCGCGCGCGTTCTCCCGCATCAGGCTTCATGTTGGACATCGCAAGACACTGGAACGGCCCCGGCCGTGGGCGCGGTTGAGGGTTTGAGGCCGGGACCGCCGACTTGGCGCATTGCCAGTGCCAGTGCCAAGTAGCTCGAAGCCTACTGGACCTGCGCGCCGTTCCTCTGTTCGGTTGAGCACCTTGTTGAAGAAAATCACCAATCGACACGCGACCACAGGCTCACGAACAGCCAACCCGTACATCTATTGCCATATCGCCCGAACGACCGAGCCCCGTACGCGTTGGGCTTGCGACCAGCATGATCTGACTGGTCCCTGCGTGTGATTGGCCTAACTCCGTCCCCGGGTTGGGGCCGCTTTTTCGATCCGCGATCAGCACCGACCGCACCCGCCAACGCCCGCAAAGCGACTGGCGACGCCTTCCGCCGCGTCCTCGATCTCGCCGCGCAAGCGGCTCGCAGATATCCGTTTGGCATATCGCGAATCGACTCGGTGCCGGTGCATGCTTTCATAGGGCCTAGCGAAGTGGCTGGGCCTGTGCTCCGGCCCCAGCTTTGCCCGCCAGCGAGTTGGGGCCGCTTTTTGCCATCAGCTCGGCTCGTCATTTGTGATCCTCCGTGCGGCCTCCAGCGAGGCCTTGGCTGCACGCACGCCGTTGCGCGCCTCGCGGAGTCTCCAACAATCCACGGTTTGGAACGCCTCATCACAACGCCTGTTGACCTTCAGAAATGAAGTCGCACCCCCAATTTCTTGGAGCGTCAGATGAGCAAACGCAAACCGGCGACAGCGCTGAAGCGCGCCCGCAATCCGAAATTGGCCGCGCGGGCCCAACGGAACAAGCAGGCGATTGTTCGAAGCCAGAAAGAGGATTTACTTCGCTCTGTTGCGGCAGTCCCGACTGAGCCGCCTCTTCGGCTTCATGATGATCCTAAAGGGCCTCGTGTAGATACCTTGCCCGATGACCTTAGTCAGAGAATGACGGGTAGCGATCCAATGAAAGGCTTTGCTTTAGCGACCGCAAACATGCAGGCGTATCAAGCGAAGCTTCTTGAGATTGCCGGGGCCAACGCGCAATTAGCTTTTGAATTCGGCCTCAGATTTGCGTCGATCAGGTCACCAACTGAATTTTTCGGCGTCATTACGGAGTTTACAAACAGGCGGTTCGATATGTTCGGGCAGCATTCGAAAGAACTGGCGGCATATCCGTTCTGGCGCATCAATCCGCCCCGAGGGAACACGGGTCTGCCGGGATGATAACTGGCGGCAAAGGATGAACGCAAACTCGGATCACGCGCGCGCGGTTGCGGCGGAACGCCGTGGAACGAAGTAGACCCCGCCAATTCGGCGGGGTCTTTTTTTCGCGTCCGGAAACGCCCCTGTTACGCCCCAGTCAGTACAGTTGGCAGACTGACTGACCGGTCGCAACTGGAGGTGCTTGGTCGGTTTCACCAAGCGGAGGCAAGGCTACTCCCAGATCAAAAGGCGCTCAGTTCGCTTTCGCACTGTTCCCAACAGGAGAGCGTAGCGCTTTCGCACCCGAGGATTCACGTATGTAATAGCGGGAACGGCAAGCATCGGGAAAACTTGGCAATACCGGGGCTGGCGCATAGTTCACGTAAGAATCGTTTCACCCGGGTCTTTGGTATGACAGAGGCCGCAGCGATTGAGTTCGCTGCGGCCTTCGTCATTTGAAGCGGCGGTGCAGCGCTTTGCGTCAATGACGTCCACTCGCGCGAGCGGTCATCGCGATCTCAGCTTCTCGAAGATGATGCGCCCCTTGCGTTCACGGCGGAGCATCACCAATCCTGATCCTCCATGCGCTTGCCGATGTCCCAGCGACCTCGGCGGCAGTTGCCGTCGAAAAACGCCTTGACGTCGGAGCCCGTGAGAGCCCTGGTCGCCTGATAGGAGCACCTGCTGCTTCATGAACTTGCGGCCCTCCGCATAGATGAGCGCCAGCGCGTTCCTGGTCGGGTCGTTGGTCGCGACCGGCAACTGCACCTTGATCACCGGCATGGTCAGCCCCCCATCCCAGCGACCGGTTTGCCGGTGGCCCACCAAAATGGTTTCTGAATTCCGATGATGCCTGCGTCGCGGAGCCGATCCCCAGCGCGCTTGAAGGCGCCGCGCGGCGTTTGCGCCGCGGAGCGTACTTCTGGACAGAGCTCCGATTTATGACGAGTAGCGGCGACTTGAACTTGCTGTCGTCGAAGGGGAGCGACGACTGGCCGAACAAGAGGCGCTGATAATTGAATTGAAGCGGCAGAGTCAGACACGCGCGCGAGATTTCCCGCCAAAATCAGCATCTTCTGGATCAAGACTAGAACGCCTCCTCTCGCTGCGACCCCTGAAACGCCACCGCTGAAACCCTGTACATCCTTAGACCGGAGCGAACCACGGAGCAGACTATGCGAACCGCAGCCGGTCGCGGTTTCCGCCCAGCCATGTCGACGCTCGCTGGTGTCAGGAACGGCACCATGCAGCGCAACAACCTCAACTCAGGCATCCGCCCACAAATCCGTAAAAGCGCCAGTCCTGACGATTCATGATTGCTCCTGACGGCGACGGGAGAAATGTTCTTAAGCACGACGGTGGAGCATCGGGCCAGCCACAGGGGTTTGGCCCTAATTTGACTGCTAATGGGATGGTCCGGCCGTGCTCCGGCCCTGCCAGCACGAGAAGCTGGCAAGGGGCGTTCAAGACAAGGAGCGCGCCATGTCTCAGAAACTCAACGCATCGATCACCGTGATCGGCATCGATATCGGCAAGAACTCGTTCCACATCGTTGGCCAGAATCAGCGCGGTGCCATCGTGCTGCGGCAGAAGTGGTCACGCGGCCAGGTGGAAACGCGGCTTGCAAACCTGGCGCCGTGCTTGATCGGTATGGAGGCCTGCGTCGGCGCGCCATCATCTCAGTCGCAGGCTCCAAAGGCTTGGCCACGACGCCCGCCTGATGCCGGCGAAATACGTGCGCTCCTATTCGAAGGGCCAGAAGAATGACTTCCGAGATGCGGAAGCCATCTGCGAGGCTGTCCAACGCCCGACTATGAAGTTCGTCGCGAGCAGGACCGCCGATCAGCTCGACCTTCAGGCGCTGCACCGTGTCCGCGATCGATTGGTCGGTCAGCGTACCGGCGTCATCAATCAGATCCGTGCGTTCCTGCTGGAGCGGGGCATCGCCGTGCGGCAAGGCCTGCATTCCCTGCGGTCCGAGTTGCCGGGTATCCTCGCGACGCGCACCGATGTGCTCTTGCCTCGCATGTTGCGCATCATCGAGGATCTGGCGGGCGACTGGCGCCGGCTGGATGCACGTATCGAGGGGCTGTCTAGCGAGATCGAAACACTGGCCCGTCAAGATAAGGCCTGCGAGCGACTGATGACGGTGCTCGGCATTGGCCCGCTTATCTCAAGCAATGGTGGCCGCGATCGGCACTGCAGAGGTGTTCTCGAAAGGCCGCGACTTCGGCGCCTGGCTCGGACTGGTGCCGAAGCAGACCTCGACCGGTGCTGATCGCGGATCGAAAAAAAGTGGCCCCAACTCAGGGGGGCGGAGTTGGGGCCAATCACACGCAGGTACCAGCCAGATCATGCTGGTCACTAGCCCAACGTGTACGGGGCGCGGTAGTTCGGGCGATATGGCAATAGATGTATGGGTGGCGCGATCGGTTCCGTTCCTGCTAATACGCCGCCATGACCGATCTGACGCATCGCCGAAGCGACAACGACCAACACGAGACCTGGCACATCTATTTCGGCGACGTCCTCATCGGAACGATCGGCATCCGCGCTGGCGTTCCGACAGGCGGTGATCAGTGGGGCTGGAAACTTGGGTTCTATCCGGGCATGGAACCCGGCACGCAGCGCTCCGGCTCGTCCGCGACATTCGATGAAGCCCGCGCCGCATTCGAGCGCGCGTGGCAGGACGTAGAACCGACGCTTCGCGAGGACGATTTTGAAGCTTGGCGGCGAGACCGCGACTTCCACTCGTGGAAGTATCGCATGCAAGCTGGGGGGTACCGGATGCCAACGCAAAGCGCCAACGGCTGGTCGAGGTGCTTCTGCGGAGAGCTGATCCCGATTGCCTGCGAGTTGCACGTTCACACCGCTCACCGGGGGATCGGCGCATGAAGCACGTTGGGGACCGTCCCTACGCCGACCCGGAGGCAGCCGCACGCAAACCGATCGAGCTGGCCGCCAGCATCCCGCCGGTTCAGGATGGGCGCATTCACATCGAGAAGATCAACCCACCGTTCCTCTTCCAGCTCAAGGCGAGCGGTCCGGAGTTCGGCGCTGGGATCAAGTATGCAATCGAGAAGGGCTGGCTCGAATTGCACGAGAGCGGCACCTATGTGCGGCTACGCGATAAGCCTGACGACCCAGTCATCTTCTGAGCCTTGCAGGCATCCGATGTAGCGTGATCGCCAGTCCGATCGTCACCTAGCGCTCCGTGAGAAAAATCACTGATCGGTCCTCGAATTCACTGACTGGGAGATTGCCTGCGGCTGCTGTTAGTGCCGCAACAGATATCGTTCTCGCAGGCACGGCGCGGTGAATAGGAACCATGGCCGCAGTCACGGCGGCAGCAATAACGAGAGCAAAGGCGGCAATTTGCTTGGTCATGGAAACTCTCCATCCCAGCCCCTCGGACGTAGGTCTCGCGGACACCCTGCGGTGGTTCAAGAATGGCCGATCTTTTTTAACGTCAGCGGATCTGACTGGGACAAGGTAACGCGGTCAGAACGGAGATAGGAACGACGCACAACGGGTCCCATTTTTTGCTCAACTGGCTCGCCGCTAAGCCAGCAAGCGCGGCCCCGGACCGACCGACCTGTCCCCTCCAGTCATGGCGGCCGGGGCCGCTTCAATCACATCGCGCTGTTCTTCATCGCGCCCAGCAGGAACAACACACGGGCGGAAAAATTTGGTTGCTCGTTAGCCCTTCACGCGGGCTGGCATGAAGGGTTGGCGGCGGCTCCGGGTCCTTGCCGGATCAACCGGAGCCGTCCTCAAAGCCGGTCGCCTCGAATTTAATCTCCAATCCGGTCCATTTCGTACAGACGAAGAGAACTCTCGGGCTGAGATTACCGAGCGCATAGCATTGAAGGGAGGTCCGACATGACTTGCGCGCGCTGCGACGGCACGCACTGGGTTTGCGAGAACCACCCCGAGCGCCCGTGGGAAGGGCCCAACGCCTGCGGCTGCGGCGGCGCGGGTGTGATCTGCCCCGTCTGCAACAGGGTCGGGCCCGACGAGTTGCCGTTGCTGCCAAACGGGTTCGAGACCGGCTTTACGACCACCGACGTCATGCGTCCATTTCTACGCAAGGCCACGAAACAATAGCCGAGCTTGACGCATCTGGCGCGACCGCTTGGATCGATCGATCTCGCCTCGGTGGAGCTGTGTTATGCGTTCTTCCCCGTCGATTGTGCCCGGCTCCGACCGGGACATCTATCTCGTGCTCGATGACTTCGGCGGCCACCTTGGCCGGGCATGGACCGAGACCGACGAGGAGCACACCGACCGCGAGACGCTGGTGCGGCACCTGTTGGAGGGGCAGTACAGCAACCCGGTCCGCGTGGTGAGCTTCAACACCTCGGAGGGCTGGAGCCGCGATGCCTCGGAGGAGATCGCCGACGAGCTGCAGCAGCGCTGCGCCGCGCGTGGTGACGTCCCGCCATCGCTGGAGGCGTTCCTCGACGCCCATGGTCGACCCGACGTCCAACTCATCCTGCTCTGACATGGAAGAGCCGACACGGCTTCGAAGGGAGACTCCCAACAATCCACGGTTTGGAACGCCTCATAACAGTGCCTGTTGACCTTCAGAAATGAAGTCGCACCCCCATTTCTTGGAGCGTCAGATGAGCAAACGCAAACCGGCGACAGCGCTGAAGCGCGCCCGCAATCCGAAATCGGCCGCTCGGGCCCAACGGAACAAGCAGGCCCTTGTTCGAAGCCAGAAAGAGGATTTACTTCGCTCTGTTACGGCACTCCCGATTGAGCCGCCTCTTGGGCTTCATGATGATCCTAAAGAGCCTCGGGTAGATACCTTACCTGATGACCTCAGTCAGAGAATGACGGGCAGCGATCGAATGAAAGGCTTTGCTTTAGCGACCGCAAACATGCAGACGTATCAAGCGAAGCTTCTTGAGATTGCCGGGGCCAACGCGCAGTTAGCTTTTGAATTCGGCCTCAGACTTGCGTCGATCAGGTCACCAATTGAATTTTTCGGCGTGATTACGGAGTTTACAAACAGGCGGTTCGATATGTTCGGGCAGCATTCGAAAGAACTGGCGGCATATCCGTTCTGGCGCATCAATCCGCCCTCTAGCGATTTACGAGACGGTCGGGAACAGCAAAAAACGAACTTACATTTTGCATAAGTATAGCGGGAACATCTGGCAATTTGAATCCTCGCTGCACCGGGCTGCTGACAAACCCGGTGAGCTACAGACCTGGAGTGGCTCTGGAATGCGGCCTCGGCCAAGCCCCATTGGCTGGGGCCGTCCCCTGTGCGATCAGTGGAAAACTTAGGACCGCACGCGGCGCGATTGACCTAGGTCAAGCCGACGTTCTGGCAATCCCGATGATTTAACGCGACCGGGGTCCCCCATCCGGTTCACCCGGTCGAGCCGCTTAAGCCCAACGGCGGCTCTGCGGGCTCCAGCCATCATCCAGAGGCTGGAGCCCGTCCGTTTTGCGGGGACGTAAGAACTGCTCAAGGGAAGATGGCGAAGCTTGATTGCCAACGATTTGGTTTGTAGCGCTCGGCATCATCCTGCTCTGGCTCGCCTTGTTCGTGCTGCTCGTGAGGCTCTGGGTCGCGCATCGAGACCGTTTGTGAATTGGATCACTGCATAATTCCTGTTTATGCTGTTAGGGTCCGCTTATCAATTTGCTACCATGCAAAACGGTGGAGTGAGGCGTAGCGAGCGGTTACGTTCGGATAGAGTTAGTCCCTCCGGGCTTGTCGGCGTTACCGACCAATCTGGATTCAACTCATCAAGTAGGCTCGTAAGAGATGTTCATTTGGAGGAGCGCCAATGTACGAAGTCTTCTTGCCCCACAATTTGGCTGATTGCTGCCGTCTGGTGCTATCGAGAATGCCAATCGCGGTCCTATTAGCCTGTGGGCCTACGGCTATTGCGTCCGCGCAATCCATTACTCACTCCGAAAGGACTGCCGGTCAGAGTGGCGTCATGCCCCTCGAGCGGGATAGCGAGGGAGACCCCATTTCGCTCGAAGCGATGCAAGAGGGGGTGAGAAACTTTCAGCTGCGGCAGACTGACATTGGGCCACTTGGCGCGACAGGTGCGGAAGACCTAGTCAAACGGGGCGATATGGGCGCGAGTAAGTCCGACGGTGCAGTGGCAGATCGGTCCCTCCCCCCTATTGATCGCAAGCCGCCTCGCGACGCACTACCCCACGAAGGCGTGGAAGCGACGGCAGTCCGGACAGAAGCACCTAACAGGCCGGTGTCTGCGCCGAAAGCTCGGCCGGCCCCGCCGGCCGATTATCCTTCGCGCAGCGACACGGAAGTTCGGCCGTTCGATGTTTATCGCATCGGATTCTCGGGAGGATCAACAACACCGCCCCCCGGGATCGACCCACGCATACGATCCGATCTTGCGGCAGGCGAGCGGACGGAAACGTATGCTTTTCTGCTGATGGAATCCCTCCCCGACGCGTCTACTGAGCGCGCCTTGATGAGCGAGCTCGGCGTCGCATCGTTAGGACTGCATGGAACCGCACTCAAGGTTCGGCTCCTCTTAAGTGCACAAACGTTGGAGGGCATCGCTGGATTGCCCGGGTTTAAGTCGCTGACTTACCCTTCCCCCGATCAAAAATTAGCGCCGGAGCTGAAATCTGCGATTGAGCGCCTCGGCGCCGCGGTGGCTCGGTTCCCAATTATCATCAGCTTGTTCGAGACTGATTTCAACGGAGGGTTCGCCGAACGGCTCCGGGCAGCTGGTGCCGAGATCGGTCGGTACGATCCACGATTGCGAAGCTATGAGGCTCTCGCAACGCCCGACCAAATTCGCTCCCTGTCCGGCTTGGACTTCGTCCTGTTCATCGAGGTCGAGCGCCGAGGTGGTGGGGGGCACGATCAGAGCATGGCTACGAATGGCGTTGATTACATTCGCGCGTCTGGCTTCCTGGGTGCTGGAACCGTCTTGGGCTTGCTCGATACTGGCGCCATGCTGGGCAGCGCGGCTGCGACCATGCACCGAGATCTCAACAAGAACGGATGTGGGATCAACTTCACCACTGACGCAGCAGGCGTTTGGAACGATCAGAATGGCCACGGCACTCATGTTCTTGCGACCATTTCGGGGACAGGCACCGCAAAAGCTCGATTCCGCGGCGTCGCAACTGCTCTTGGTTCAGGCGAACGGATCCGGGTCGGAAAGATTTGGAAATCGACTAATACGGGACAGAACTCTTGGTTGCGCGACGCGATCGACTACATGGCGGACGCGACCAGCTGCGGTGCGCCAAGGCCCTCTGTCATCAATCTGAGCGGTGGGGCGAGCGGCTCGGGACAGACGGGGACCGATTCCGAATCGCGCAAGCTAGATGCCCGAGTCTGGGAAACACGCCAGGCCTATATAGTCTGCTCGGGCAACAGCGGTCCGGGGGCGCAATCGATCTGGTCTCCTGGCGTTGCCAAGAATGCGCTGACGGTCGGGAACGTGCAGGACTCAGGATCAAGCCAAGTTGGCGAATTGTCCAACAGCAGCAGCCGAGGCCCGACCGGCGACAATCGGATGAAGCCAAACCTCGTTGCAACGGGCGCGGTGGTTACCTCCGCGCAAGCGGGAACGACGGATGGCTATGTGGATAAAAGCGGGTGCAGCATGGCGACGCCACATGTCAGTGGCATTGCGGCGACGCTGCTAGAGCACTATCCCGATTTCAGAAATCGACCACACCTACTTCGTGCCCACCTCATGGCTTCCGCTATGCTGCATTCTGACGAAGCCAGCCCGTCAAACAACACCGGCGGTGGACGCAATGATTTTGGGCTCGGACGCGTCTCCGACTATCAATCGCACTGGGCGCGGCTCGACCCCAATGGCTGGAGCGGCCACTGGGCGTGGATGACGATCACGGACAAGTCTTGGGGCTTTTTCGACATCGACGTGCCTCGAGGAACCAAGCGCGTTGTCGCCGTACTGACCTGGGACGAGCCCGAGGCGAGTGCGGGAGCATCACAGGCGGTGACATACGACGTCGACCTGTGGGCCGATCCTGGCGCGAGCTGCACGCCGGACGCAGTTGGACAATGCGGCGCGTGGGCTTCGCAGTCTAACATCGACAACGTCGAATATCTTATTATTGACAATCCACCTCCAGGCGTTCTTCGGCTCAAAGCGATCAACTGGAGAGCCCCATCATTCGGCTTACCGGTTGCGATCGCGGCCAAGATCATTCGTGGCGATCCAACCCCTGCGATTTCTATGACTGCTACTCCGAGCACAACGTCCCCTGCGGTCGGATCGACTTTCACAATCAGAACAACCATCTCCAACCCGAGTTACGAGGCGTACGGGGTTCAGGTATCGGCGGCCGCTGCATCAGGCGGGATAAGCCTGCTTGGAGTCTCGACGACTCGCGAGGACGGGGTGGCGATGGATTTTCCAAATGCTGCCAGTCTCACACTCGGTACTGTAACGGAGGCGGATACGCGTTCCGCGCTCTGGAAGTTCAGTGCGAACGCGCGAGGTCCGCAGACCGTCCGCTTTGTCGGCTGGTCCAACAATGGTGGGACAGTGTTTAAGAGCGTGACTGTTACACCTTAAGCGGCGAGTGCTAATCACAGGCTCCGACGGAAGGTGAGCAATCGCTTGAGGATCGCTGCACCCGCCGGCCTTTCGCCTATCATACGTTATGGAAGAAGTCGGCCGATGAACTACGGCAGCTTCGGCCACCAGCCCAGCATGCCTCCGTCCAATTCCAAGCATCAATTGCAGCACAGCCGGCGAGCCTACGACCAAGATCGCGCATTGGGGAGCCGCCGGCTGCTCCAGCTCAAATCTACAATCTGCTAGCCGGTAGAGCTTGGCCTGGCTTCCTCATGAGGTGCTTCGGCCGGTGGGTAGGCTGTCATGTAGGATGTTGCAATCGTCAGAAGATGGACGGCAGCGGTGCCCAACTGCTGCATTTCTTTATCGAGCGTGTATATGCCCGCGGCGCGGTGATATGCCATCGTTACTGTGGCGTAGGCATCGGTGATGAATATTGCCAAACGGTCATTGCCGTCATTTCCTCGTTGGCTGCGTCGTTTTACAACCTCAAGCGCGGCTTCAGCAGTGTCTCTGGCGATCTGCGCGTCATCGGCAAACGGATCAATGACTGGACGGCAAGCGGCGGATGCGCCTTCAACCGCCTCGTAAAATTGCTGTTTGCGTGGTTCGTCTGCTGATAAGTAACTTCGCAGAAAACGCCGCGTTCGGGCAACCACGTATCTCCGATCCTCTCGGATTACCTTCCGCCGGGGGTCAGTTTTAATCCAGTCAAACACACTCGGATCTCGCTAAGTTGCTGATTAACCTATGACGACTTTCATGTTAATCCGTCGCCAAAATCGTTTCAGGGCAGAGCTAGCGAGAGGACCGCTCCGGATCAATCGGGGTAATCCGCAGGCCCGCTTCATTTAGAGCCTCAACAATTTGCTTTTCCAAGAAGCTTGGCCTCTTCAATTCCACATTGCGCGTCGGGATGTCCTTTGAAAAAAGCACAAATTGCCGTGGCAATGATGGAGTTCACCTGGTGCGGATCATCCATTTGCTGCGCCGCTAGAGGCGGCTCCCTCAAGCGGGCACGGACACTCTGGTCTTGCCCGGCGTTATCGTAAGCCCAAGAACGAAAGAATGGCGAGGATGACGACGATCAACCCTACTAGATAGATGAGACCGTTCATCGCTTTTCTCCTTGGGTCGAGAGCGCCCTATGCCAACGCTACGGGTTCTTTCTTTGAAATGGATTGCTCAAGCGCCGAAAGCCTCTCGAGCTCAACCTCCTTGCTGATCGCAGCTAAGGCGTTGCCGATCTTATTCACGATCCGAACCAAGTCGGCATCAGAGATGTCTAGCCGCCTCCGAACAGATTTCACCTGCTTTGCGTCGGCGAGGTTGAGCGTCGTGCGGATCGGGCGAGACGATTTTGCTCGCAACATAGCCGGCCTCCTGCCTTCTTAAGAGCGGCAGGCCTTGATTGTTCCAATGTGTTCTCTGAATTGAATCCGATCAGAGTTTGCCGGGCTAATCCCAGGCACCTTGAAGCCAGAACGTAAGCCTCCGGTGAAGGCCGCCTTCCCGGATAGCGCTCGAGCGTGAGATGGTTTGCTCATTAATTCGCAAGCAAATGAGCAAACGTGACGACGGTTACGGTTCTGTCCGGTCCTGAGCGGCGACGGCGGTGGACGAGTGCCGAGAAGCTTCGGATCGTGGAGGAGAGTCTGGCGCCGGGGGCCAGTGTTGTCGAGGTCGCTCGACGGCATGACGTTCACCGCAATTTGGTTACGGCTTGGCGACGGCAGGCGCGGACCGGCGTCCTCGCTTGCGGGCCCGAGCCAATACAGCGGCAGGATGACGAGGTCCGTTTTGCGGCAGTCTCCATTGCGCCAGACCGGCAACCGTTGAGGGCGCCCTCAGGAAGCTGCGGTGCGATCGAGATTGAGTTCGCGGCCGGGGCTCGGATGCGGATCACAGGCGCGGTTGACGCGGCGACGCTGAGCGCAGTCGTGGCGGCGCTGGCTGATGGACGGCCACGATGATCCCGTTGCCTGCCGGCGTGCGGGTATGGCTGGCGACCGGCCATACCGACATGCGGAAGGGCTTTCCGTCGCTAGCCTTGCAGGTTCAGGAGATCTTGCATCGCGACCCGCTTGGCGGCCACCTGTTTTGCTTCCGCGGTCGCCGGGGCAATCTTTTGAACGTCATCTGGCATGACGGCCAGGGCGCCTGTTTGTTCACGAAACGCCTGGAGCGGGGGCGCTTCATCTGGCCGAGCTCGGCGGAGGGTGTGGTGACGATCTCGTCGGCGCAGCTCGGTTATCTCTTGTCCGGGATCGACTGGCGGCACCCACAAGAGACGTGGCGGCCGACATCGGTCGGATGAGGCTTTGAGCTTGCGGTTGTGATGGATGTGATTCCATCATCGTCGTGACCACATCTGAATCGCTCCCCACCGATCTTGCCGCCGCGCATGCGATGATCCTGGCGGAGCGCGCCGCTCGTCTTCAAGCGGAAGCGGTCGCGGCGAGCGCCAAAGCGGAAGCTGCCGACGCGGCGGCCGAGGCCCTGATCAGTTACCTCAAGCTCGAGATCGAGAAGCTGCGTCGCCATATTTATGGCAGCCGCTCGGAGCGCAAGGCACGGCTCCTGGAACAGATGGAGCTTCAACTCGAAGAGCTGGAAGCAACCGCAACCGAAGACGAGTTGGCGGCTGAGAGGGCGGCAGCCAAGGCGCAGACGGTACAATCCTTCCAGCGCAAGCGTCCGTCGCGCAAACCGTTCCCCGACCATTTGCCGCGCGAGCGTGTCGTGGTCGCCGCACCGCAGAGCTGCCCTTGCTGCGGCTCATCGAAGCTATCAAAGCTGGGCGAAGATATCACCGAGACGCTGGAGGTCATTCCCCGGCAGTGGAAGGTGATCCAGACGGTGCGCGAGAAGTTCTCATGCCGGGACTGCGAGACGATCACCCAGCCGCCGGCCCCCTTCCACGTGACGCCGCGCGGCTTTGCCGGGCCCAACCTGCTGGCCATGATCCTGTTCGAGAAGTTCGGCCAGCATTAGCCCTTGAACCGGCAGAGCGAGCGCTACGCCCGGGAGGGCATCGATCTGAGCCTGTCGACACTGGCCGATCAGGTCGGCGCCTGCGCGGCTGCCTTACAGCCGATCTATGGGCTGATTGAGCGCCATGTCCTCGCCGCCGAGCGGCTGCACGGCGATGACACCACGGTGCCGATCCTGGCCAAGGGCCAGACAGTTATCGAGCTCCTCATCGGTCGCCAAGCCAATCGACTACATGCTGCGCCGCTGGGATCGGTTCACTCGCGTCATCGATGAAGGGCGGATCTGCCTGACAAACAATGCGGCGGAGCGCGCGCTGCGCGGCTTTGCTCTCGGCCGCAAGTCCTGGCTGTTCGCCGGCTCGGAACGCGGCGCTGACCGCGCCGCCATCATGGCGACGTTGATCATGACGGCAAAGCTCAACGACATCGATCCGCAAGCCTGGCTGGCGGACGTCTTGGCCCGCATCGCCAGCACGCCGCAAGGTCGGGTCAATGAGCTGCTGCCTTGGGAATGGAAGAATAGCCCCGTTCAGTCTGCAGCCTGATCGGGCCACCGCACCGCGCGATCATCCCGCGGCCCTCACCGGACGGTTACGCCAGAACTGCTGCACTATGGATTGCTTCGAAGCAGAACGCAGAATGAAGTGGACATTCGTGCACTTTGCGTTGCTTGTCGGAGCGGGAATTCCCACTAGCTCTCAGATAAGGTGCATTCCACGCAGTATCGGCGAAGCGCTCGCGTGCTCGTTCGCTCCGACACAGTTGACAACTCGGACGGGGGCACCTTCCCTAATCACTGCGCATAAGCGCCTCGCACAGAGAGCTGTCACCTCCCGCCTTGTTTCTCAAATGCTTGGTCACCGCCTAGAAGCCGGAATCTTCGTCCGGATTTAACCCTAGCTGCCAGCGAGGGCCAAAGCCAAAGAGAAGGCGCCCACCGGTTCGCTTCGATGGCTTGTAGAATGGTACTACGATGAGAGCGAAACCTTTTCGTCGCTTGATGATCGCACCAAGCACGTTCGCAAACAAATCTTAGATTCGATTTGCCTGGACCAAGCGGGTGATGAGGACTTTACTCTGATCGGGAGTCTGGATTGTCGAGACATCCCAGCACTCGCCGTGCGGAGATTGCGGGACCGAAACCGTCACGTCAGAGGACATCGAAGTCTGGGCTTGCTACCCGGAAGCTGCATTCACTTTAATCGCGGGCTCCACGGTGGAGCAGTCCGACGAGGATTTTCGCCTCGGCGCGTTTGACATCGGCGGCCCTTGAATAGGAGTAGGCGCCGCGCGCAGCTTGCGTGCGCGCTCGTTTCCTCAATCAAAACAGGCCCTCGCTCGCGGCAGCTTTTATCGGTCATCAGATCACGGACGTACCAAAGACTGCCGTGCATCAAATTCGCAGTTCCAGAATTAACTCGCAGCTGCGACATCAAGCTTAATTCGCGACTTTGGTTGCGACGGCAGCCGGCTCCACTAGGTTTACCGCGACCGGATGTTGCTTGTCCGGCCCCCGTGGCGAAGTCGGCGCGCCATTATATTCGGCGCGTCGGCTCCGTCCCTATGCGCGAAAAGCGATATGCGCAAATTGCTTTTGTACATCTTCGGTGTCTGTTTCTGGATCGCGCTCGTTGCGGCGATTGTCACAACGGTCGCGCGCCTCAGCACCGAAGCAAAGGAACGGCGCAGCCACACATCAGCCGTCCACCTTTCAAAGACCAGGAATTAGCCGGCGCCAAGGAGCGATCCAAATGTCGAAAGCGATGGAGCTGATTGTCGCCGGATACGTCACTGCAAGAGACGAACGAGCGCTCTCCGAGTTGCTTGCACACCGGCGCAAAATGCTCGACGACCTTCGCGGCATCTCTAGCGTCGATGCCGCGAAGGCCATTCAGGATGTCCAAGACGAACTCGCGATCATTGAAGCAGGTATGGAGCAATTGAAGCCGCCGCCGGGCTCAGTTGCCGGAGAAAGAGCTGAGAATAACTGAAGGCACTTTTCTGGGGCCTTGTTGTCGGCGGTCGCTAGATAGGCAAAGGATCGGTGCCCGATCGCGCCCACGCGGGAGCCGCCGTCAACGATAGCAGAGTTTGAGCCGGCGGCTGCTCGCCGCCTATCCGGCGCGAGGGAGGCCCGCGCTAGGTCGGTATAAAGTGCCGACCCGATTCCCATGGCTGAGAACCATCAGCCGCCGCAGCGCAGCATCGAATTGTGTTTACTCTCGCCGATCGCTGCGGCTAAACGTCGGATCACCAATGTGTGAGGCGTTTTTCATGAGTGCTTTTCAGGCGAAACTGGATCGATTTGAGTGCCTCGCCGCCGAGTGCGAGGAAATTGCCAAGAAATCGGAAGGAAGCAATCGCGATCTGTACCGGCGGGCTAGCCGGCACTATCGTGAACTGGCTGATGATATGCGTGCCCTGATCGCGTCCTTCGATCTCGCCGCGTAACCTTTCGTCCGCAACGTCACATGAACATTGTGCTAGCCGTCTGCTGTTGCAGCAGCGGGTGCAAAGTCTATTTAGCAAGGCCGCTTCCGTTCGATTTACTGCGATAGGGCACGGCGCGCTCAGAAGCTCTGCGGAGCGTTTCCGAAGAGCAAGCGCTAACTAAGGCGTGCAGCGCGCTGATTGGCTGGACGCGCCTCGGCGCGATCCGGCGTCGTTCGGTCGAGGGTAATCAGTGCGCAAAAACGAGATAAAGGAGCGCCGCGACCAACAGGACCCCTACAACGGCATTGGCGTTCGCTGACGGCATGATGGTTCAGCTTCCGCTAGCACCCGTCGTCGTTTTTTTTCGGATGGCATGGGCCCGCGTGCCCTCCAGCCAACCGACATTACCAAGCAATTACGCCCAACATAAAAAGGCCAACAGCGCCGAATGCCGGCAGAGCTGCCAATGTACTCAGGGTCAAAACCGCCAGATCCTTTTTCGTCTTCGTCGTCATAACCATCCTCGCTCGTTGGAAGTCAATGAACCGCTCGAGGTCACGCTCCGTTCCCCGGCGCGGCCATGGGAATTTCGCTCTGGCTCAGGAACCTACCGCGTGTTCGGGCGCCGAAAGCATTGGATCAAGGTGAAGAGCCGCCGGCATCTCGAACTGTAGAGGGTCGTGGAACCGACAAAAGCAGCGCCACGTTGATTGCCATGGCCCTGAAGGAAGTCCGAGGCTGGTTGACCAATATCGGCGTGCTGGCTGCGCGGCCAGCCGCGTTCGTCGTGTTTCTCGTTTATGCCGCGCTTTGGATGGTCTTCGGCAAGGGCCTAGAGTGGCATTCGCTTGCCACTCTCGCGACCTGGGGAATGACCCTCGTGATCCAGCGCGCCGAGCACCGCGACACGCAAGCCATTCATGCCAAGCTGGACGAACTCCTGAAGGTTCATGGGGACGCCAAAAACTCGCTTATGAATATTGATGACAAGGATGCTGAGGAAGTCGAGCGGGAACGAGCAGAGGTGCGTGCATCGTGTGAGCCGCGGTCTAAACAACTCGGTCGCGTTTGAATGCTCACCGTCGCGGTTCCGGAATTAACCCGCCACCGCGACATCAAGCTTAATTCCAGACTTTGATTGCAGCGAAGCTGCGGAGCGTTAGCTTCTCACGGCCGGACATTGCCGTTGGTCCGGCCCCCCGATGGCGAAGCCGTCGCGCCATCATACTCGACGCGGCGGCTTCGTTGTCATTGCAGGCTATTCTATTGAAACAGCAGTCAGACTACGGACTTGATCTCATCGAGATGCGTCGTCAACTCACGGCCCTGCGCTCGCAACACTCTGACGATCTTGCCATTGCGTCGCTATTAAACCGTTTCCTCGTGAAGGTCGCATTCCTCTCGGAGCCGAAAGACCGAGAACACGAACAATATCTCCGAGCTGAGTTTGCAGAGACGCTGAAGAAGGTGGAGGCGATCATCTCGCGCAAGCCAGCAGTGAAGCGACCGGCGGACTAAACGATCCAAGTGATACTAACGATTGTATCTCGTTGCGCTCGCGAGCGGCGGCGCCGACGGTCAGGCGATCCGGATGTAGCTCGCCCGGCCAGCGCCGGTATCCGCTCATATCTGCGCAGCACGCCCTCCCAAGGCCCCGGCTTGTACGATCGCTTAAGCGCTGAATGGCAGACATCCCGAGCAAGCTCGCTTCCCCGGTCCACTGCCGCGCCCTGACTATCATTGCTGCGCCCAGAATCGGCAGGACTGTAGGAACGCCCGGCCATCGCGATTCAGGGAGCGGATAGACGATACAAACCGCGACCAACGCCCAGCCAAGCCACGGAATCTTGGAAGCACCGTTGGATCGTCGCCTGATTTCTGCGGCAGCGATCAATCCACCGGCCAAAGGTTCCCAAGCTCGGGCACGCAAGGAGAAAAAGGAAGAGCCCATCGCGTCGCTTTGGGTTGCCGAGCTTCATGCTTCTCGTCTCGGGGTGACGTGTGGCACCTGACCGCGATGCTCTGCAGGTCGCCTCGACTGCACTACCAAAGGATTATGGATCGCGTATCCAGGCAAGGCTGGGACACACTTAGTCAAACCTTGGGTCCCATCCCGGGTGGGGGATCCTAATTTGGCGTCGCCCCCCTGCCGACTTCAAATTTCCTCCACTAAAGGTTCGCCGCCGCCGAGCTGACTTCACTGGCGGCCTGCTGCAGCGGTCCACTTACATGTGCGAAAGTGTGCATCCTGAACCTACTTTTGGCGCTGCTGCCGCTGGCCTTGACGTCACAGGGCGCGTTGGTAGGCTGGCCGCATGAGCATCTTCGGTAAGCAGCACGGTACTCTGGTCCCCGTTCACGCAGACAACGCTAAATCAAAAGATTGGCTTGTCCTTCTGGAGGCGGCCACCATCGTTGGCCAGCAACGTGACAAGCTCCGGGTGGCACTGACCACGCAAGAGCGGAAGCTCGTAAAGAAACGCAGGCTATTCGGTAAGCCGCAGTATTTCGTTGTTATAGACGGCTATGATCCACGGATACATGCACTCTATTTTTGTCCTCAGCTCTACAAAAACGAGAACGGCAGCCTAGTCCCGCTGACGGGGCCGGAAATCGGGCAGTTGATGGCTCAAGCGCTTGAGGGCGGTGCAATCGAAAAATCGCCCTGGTATGAGCCCGCCGAGGGCACACCGAAGGATCTCGTGATCAAGGCTGCTCCTAACATGGAGCTTGACAGCTTGGTTGTCGACGCGACCAACCCGCGGGCGAATAAGCCTGCACCGCTGCGCGCAGTCGGGACCAGCGAAAAGGACAAGTGAGACATTCAGGACCACCGCTGTCCTACAGGGTGCATCGCTCATAGCCTCGGGCGCCACAAAGCTCCTTAGCTGTCTAGCTCACGGCCATTGTGGTTTCCGCTTGATGAGCCACTCACACATTATCTCTGGAGATGGAGACCTTCTCGGCTAATATCAGCGATCCCTGGCCTCAGGAGGCGACGTGAACAGGCGGGAGATAATCGGTATCCTATGTGCTGTGGCCGCTTCTCCGACACGGGTGGCGCTGGCGAGGGAGGAGCGCGGCCTTCGCCGCATTGGGATTCTGATGTTCTACTCCGAGGACGACCCCTTGGGGCGCGCTCGTTTCAAGATATTCGAGCAAGCTTTAGCGATCCTCGGCTGGGTAGACGGCAAGAACGTGCTCATCGACGTTCGCTGGGGTGGGGCTGATGCAGGGCGAACGGCACAGCTCGCAAAGGAGTTGGTCATTTTGCGACCCGACGTGATAGTCACCACATCCACCCCTACCACCGCCGCCGTCAAGCGCGAAACTCAAGCAATTCCGATAGTTTTCACGGTTGTCTCTGATCCAATCGGCGAAGGGTTTGTACAGAGCTTGGCGCGTCCCGACAGCAACATGACCGGCTTTGTCAATTTTGAAGCCTCCTTGGCAGGAAAGTGGTTGAGCCTTCTCAAAGAAATCGACCGTCGTGTTCAAGAGTGGCAGGTCTTTTTAACCCCGATGCGTCACCTAATGGCGGCTCGTTCTTTGCTCGCGCGTTCGAAGACGCCGCCCGCCGCGCTGCAATGACGCCAATGCTCAATCCGGTTCGAAGTGACGCTGAGATCGCTGCTGCAATTTCGGCAGCGGCCAAAGAACCGGGTGCAGGTATTGTGATCATGGCTGCCAGCTTCATGGCGGTGCATCGTAGAACTGTGATCGAACAGGCGGCTCGCTATAGACTGGCGGCGGTATACCCGTTTCGAGTCGCTCCAACCGATGGCGGCTTGCTGTCCTATGGACCAGAGGTCGGGGAGTTGTTCCGCCAGGTTGCTCCCTACGTGGACCGCATCTTAAAGGGAACGATGCCAAGCGGACTACCAGTCCAAGCACCGACAAAATTCGAATTAGTAGTCAACGTGCGGACCGCTAAATCTCTCGATCTTGACGTGCCAGCCGCCCTTCTCGCTCGCGCCGACGAGGTAATTGAATAGGCTGCGGTGGCCCCTGCGTGCCGGCGAGTCCTGAGCAGCCCTTTGTTGCAGCGAGAGCGCACCTGCCCTGGTTCTTGGACAGCGGCCTCTTGACTCTGCGTTTCGCTATCGATCAGTACGCCGAGGCAGCGCTGGGCAATCGCGAGTTTTTCCTCAACAAGTCCTATAGCATCGGCGGTAGCCGCAGGAACAGCGACATACCCTGAGCGTTGGGGAGTCTCACGGGAAAGAGTCGAGTACACTGCCCGCCTCCAGCGGCGGAATTTTTGTGGGTTGCGTAGCGTGGCGAAGCGTACCAAGGCGTCAATGCCGGGGTTTATCAAACCCCAGTTGGCGACCCTGAAGGACAATGCACCTTCGGGTGCCCAATGGATTCACGAAATCAAATACGACGGCTACCGGGCTCAAGTGCACGTGGACCGCGGCGCCTCGAAAATCTTCACGCGCAACGGCCACGATTGGACTCACCGGTTCTCGCGGATCGCTGGATCGTTCAGGCTCAAGAGCCAGACTATCTTCGATGGCGAGATTGTTGTGGTGCATGAGCAGCGGACTAACTTCTCAGAACTCCAAGCAGATCTTGCTCAGGGCCGGCAAGACCGGATGCTGTTCTATGCCTTCGATATTCTCTTCCACAACAGCGAGGACCTCCGGGGCAAGCCCCAGATTGCCCGCAAGCAGCGTTTGAAAGAGCTGATCGATTTGCTGGACCCGCCTATTCTCTATAGCGAGCATCATGAAGGCGACGGCCAGGAGCTGTTTGCTGCAGCCAGCCGATTGAACTATGAGGGCATCGTCTCAAAGCGCATCGATGCGCCGTATCGGTCCGAGCGAGTGGAAGCTTGGCACAAGGTGAAGGCAGTCCAGCGCGAGAAATTCCCAGTAGTCGGCTTCATCAAAGACCCGACCGGCGTGGCGGCACTCTACCTCGGCAAAATGGAAGGGAAAGAGTTGCGCTACATGGGCAAGGTTGGGACGGGTTGGAGCCGAACGAAGTCGGCGGAGATCCGGAAGGCCTTGGATACCGTCGTCACTCCAAAGCAGAAGCTCACTTTGCCCGTCAAGAAGCCCAAGGCCACTTGGGTCGAGCCGAAGTTCTATGCCGACGTCGAGTATCGGGACATCACCTCTGAGGGGTTGCTCCGCGCCAGCTCGTTCAAGGGACTAAGCAAAGGAACGCGCCGTTCCTAGCTGCGTTCAGTTCTCCAAAATAGGGCCAGTTGCGTAATTCGCCAATTGTGATTCCCTAAGGCGAGGCTTTTGGGGGAATGATGATGGCGGTGAAGCAGACGGGCCAACCGAGCTTTGTGGACGCGCTGATGCCGAAGGGAGCCGGCGCCAATGCGGCTCTGGATCGGCTGGCAGGCTTGGTCAAATGGTACCGGTTCGAGAAGCTGATCGGTCATTTGCGAGATGAGAAGGGACCAGGCCAGCCGGGTTACCCAGTGTTGGTGCTGTTTCGCGCGCTGTTGTTGCAGTCACTCTATGGTCTTTCGGAGCGCGAGCTCGAGGAGGCGCTGGGCGACCGGCTGTCGTTCAAGCGCTTCGTCGGCCTGAGCCTTGAGGATGCGACGCCCGACCATACGGTTCTGAACCGCTTCCGGAACCAGCTCGTTGAACATGGCCTTCTGGAGAAGTTGTTTGGCGAGCTGGATCGCCAGCTTGAGAATGCTGGTGTCATCCTCAAGCGCGGCACGATGCTGGATGCAACCTTGATCCAAGCCGTCTCAGTTCCTCCGAAGGAGGATCGTCCGTCAAACGACCCAGATGCCCGGTTCGTCAAGCGACAGGGCAAGGGTGGTTCGACCTTCGGATACAAGGCTCACATGGGTGTCGACGAGGGATCCGGCCTGATCCGCGCAGTCCTAACCACGCCCGCCAACATCAATGACACGACGCCGGCCGACGAACTGATCCGCGGCGATGAAGCCGTGGTGTGGGCCGATGCGGCTTACGACACCCATGCCCGGCGGGCTCGGCTGAAAGCGGAAGGCAAGAAGCCCCGCATCGCACGTCGTCCGAACCGGCATCACCCGCAGCTGCCGCCGAGGCTCAAGCGCTACAACCGCCTCATCGCACGACGACGGGCAACGGTGGAGACGACCTTCGCTACCCTCAAACGCCGGATGCGGCTCACGCATCCGCTACGTCGGTCTCGCCAAGGCAAGCGGACAAATCCTGCTTGCCTCTATCGCGTTCAACATGAGGCGCTGGGCCGCAATCGCCGCGTGAGACGCCCGCCAAGGGCACCAAACTACCGTCTCGCCCCCAAATCGGACCGAACACAGCCTCTCTCTTTACGTCTGCTGTCGCAAAAGGCAGTAGCGCAACAGGCCCAAATAGGGAGGACAAAAAGTGACGGATAATCTCACCAAGCGAGGCCAGCCCGACCGCAGCAAAATACACATGCATGAGGCTCACGAGGTGAAGTACTGGACCCATGCGCTCGGGGTGACCCATGAGGAGCTTCAGAAAGCAATCGACAAGGTGGGCAACTCCGCAGCTACGGTTCGCAAGGAGTTGGACAAAGAGGCCGATGCGCAATGAGGTCCGCGAGTGGCTGCTGTTCTACATCGACATCGCTATAGCCGTTTGCATGTCCGGCCTCGTTATAACGTTCGCTCACATGGTCGCGGGGCTGTTCTTTGACTGACTCTAACCGTCCCATGCGCCTATGACCGTACCGAAGGCCACAAAGCGTCGCACACGTCGCAGGTCATAGCCCAATCACCCACACGGAAAATCCGATAAGTAGGGTGAGGAAGACCACGCCGGCTATGACGACCTTTGCCATGACTCCAGCCACCGAACACCCTCGGGCTTCGCCGTCTCCTTGACGACCATAAACTGTCCGCCCGTCTTATTGCGCTTAACAGCCATCTTGTTCTCCGGCGCACAACCCGCGGAGCCATCCGTAGTTCCTAAAAGTGGAACGTCTGGCCCGGCTTCCGAGTTATTGGTAGTCAACTGAGGAGGACGAGATGGGATTTGGTAGAGGTGCTTTGCTTTGGCTTCTCGGCATTCCGCTGCCGATCATTCTGCTTCTGGCGCTTTTCTGGCACCACTAAGAGCGGATGTACACCTAGATATCGCTGAGGCCCTCGGTTCGCTGGGGGCCTTTTGCTTGGAACGAGCTAACTTCCCTGAATGTTGGTTCTGCATGAACCCGATGGACACGTTTAATCCCGACGAGCCGTGCCGCGTTCACGACGGACTAAACAACAAGTTCATTGAATGGGACCCCTCCTGGGCCGCGCACTACCGAGAGCATTCCGTCAAACAAGACGAAGGCGTCATCTCGTGGGACGGAAGGCTTCTGGACGGATGGGTGCCAATGTAAGAGCGCGGAGGCAGCGTCGCTACTGCGACAAGCGAAAACGCACGGCACTCCGAAAGGCTCTTGTGGTCGCCGGTCGATGCTCGGCAAGGACGTTAGAAGATTGCAGGTCGAACACCTCGCGGCGCGAGCACCGCGGGCAGCGAAACTCAACTTGGCGGCCACCCCCCCCCCCCGCGACAGGACCCGAGATGGCCATCGGCCAAGCTTCGCAGCTGGGACATGACGGAAGTATATGATCAGGCGAGGGCGACATAGTCTTGCCCAGTCGTCAGAGACGCAGGCTGGAAGTGAGGCAGCAACCGGGAAGGCAGTTTAACCTTATGCTTTACTTTTTGAGAGCGTCAGCCGCGTTCCGCGCAGCATCCTTCACATCTCCCGCGACGTTATGAGCAGATCCCTTGGCTTTATCGATCTTGCCTTCGGCTTCCATCTCCTTATCGCCAGTAATTTTGCCAGCACCTTCTTTGATTGCGCCTTTTGCTTTGTCTGCAGCGCCCTTAACATGTTCGCGGTCCATGACGGTGCTCCTTCGCTTTTCGATCACCTAACGAAAGACTGGGTCACTGGTTCCCCTGGAGTACGCAAGAGGAGCGGGACGTAGTCACGAGACCTCCCTTTATCCGCAGTGTCATTCATCCAGAAGCAGTGTCATTCATCCAGAAGAAGTGTACGTCTAATACATGGACGGATGCTCGTTGCGATGCTTCTCGGTGCGCGAGGTGCGGACGCGTAAACCACTGTCCTCGCGCTCCCCTGTTACCAGTCCATGGGAGAACTGTGTCAGCGATGCAGTCGCAAGTTTTTTGGGAGCGTTGGCGGAAATGTTCGGAGATGCGCACGTTGACGCGTGGGGCTGGATCAACGGAGGAAAGCCGATGCGCCCACTTTTTATGGCAGTACTCGCGTCGCTTGCGCTAATCTCGGTACCCGCTGCCGCTCAGCAGCAAACCGGCTCACCGTCCCAGGCCGGGGTGGACCAACGGCTGCAAACGGAAGCCGATAAGGGGATCAAAACGCGCAATTCTGGTGAATCCGGCTATGTTGCCAATCAGGACAAACCCGGCGCGGCTTCTCATGCAGCAGGAGAGTCAACAAACACGGTTGGAGCGTCGAGTGGCAGCAGCACTTCCACGGATCAGTCCAACATGAACAGTTCGCAGGCCGACTACAACGCGTCCCTAAAGGACGGCTCAGCACCCCAGAAATAACGAAAGCCGCCCGACGTCTGCTCCTTGCAACCTCGGCCAGCTGGGCGAGGTTCGGACGAGGCGGCTGGGAGAGCGAGAGACTTGGGGGAGGCAAAGAGGAAAACGCAAGGGCCGTGCCGCTGCGGATCTGGACGCATGGCCCAACAATGTTGCTGGTTAGGCACGCGCTGGCACCCCACACAAGGCCTTCGGGGCGTGTCGCAGGCCCGTTTTCTTAGCTGCACACAAAACACCGCTCTTTCGGATGTCTTTACGTGCTGCGCCAATGACTTACTGGTCAAGCACCCCCACCTATACCAGAGAGCGCCGCCGCTTCTTGCGCGGTTTGCCCCTCGGCGCCTGTAGCAGGAGCATCAGCAAGCACTCAGTGCGCATCAGGATGTCCTTTGCGCTGCGGGCCGGCAGCATCTCCTTGAGCGCCCCGCTCGCCTTCAGTGTCTTCTCGCGGTTCTCCCTTTGATGGACCATCAGGTCACGAGGCCATCCGCCAAAGACGCGCTTCAGTCCCCGATAGGGCTTTACGGCACGCTTGATGACATCCCGCATGCGCAGGACGGTTCTATAGTTTACCCCAAGCTCCGACTGTATCTTCAAGAGCGGCAGCTTGACATCACAGCTAAAGGCATAAGCCGCGAGCACCCAAGTGCTCAACGGGATACGCAGGCGCTCTAAGGGCGTGCCCACGGTGACACTGAAGCCCTTGCGACACCGCTTGCACTGATAGAGCCCATCTCGGTGGCTGTGCTTTTCTCCGCCGATCAGGAATACCTGGCGCTCCTTTGCGTCACAGCGAGGGCATTGGGGATCGCCGGACCACCTTAGGCGCTCTAAGAGAGCACGGGCCGCGGTGTTGTCTTCAAAGGGAGACGGCATGAACGATGAGCGGTCCGGTGTTCTGGCGAGCGCCCCTATACACTGTTTCGCTAGCTACACACAACAAGCACGGTACTGCGGCTGTTTGAACGATGGTTCAATCGCTTAGCGACCAAACCCCCGGCGTTCTGGCCAGAGAGGCGGGAAGGCCTTATCGCGCCGTTTCGTTAGCTGCATATGAAACGCCGCTCTTTTGGGCATCTTCGACCACGATGCCAAGCACTTAGCGACCAAGCCCACGCACCTTCACCAGAAACGCAGCCACCATCACCCGATGGACACCTCAGGCTGCCCCTCGCCCCTACGCTCAGCTCAACCCTCAATCGTGAACACTGAACCGTCGTCATCCACACCCACTGGGCCACCAGCGGCGCCCGACTTCAAGAAAGTCCGCTCCTTCCTCTGCACCATCCAGCAGCGCGAAGCCCTCGGCGGCTTCATTAGGGCCGGGTGGTCACCTTCTGAACTCGCTGAGTTCGCCCGGCAGCACTGCGCTCCCCCAGGCAGACCCACTCCACAGGCGCCTCCTATCGATATGCCATCGAGAAAGGCGCCGATCATCCGTCCGCGGTGGAGACCTTGGCGTCTCTCCGCCACCATCATCCGACAACGAAGCTACCCTAAGAAACATTCATCAACCTATGCCTTTAGAAATTGCCACCTACATCTCGGACTTGGTCCAGTCCAATCCGGCCGCCTCGGACCCGTTGGCGGGAGCCGACGACCACCTCCGCCTCATCAAGGCGACGCTCAAGAACACCTTGGCCCACACTGGCCAGCTCACGAACACCGACAACCAGCTGATCCCCGCTGGTGGAACGTTCACTAAACCGGCATACAGCTTCGCTGCGGAGCCAACGCTAGGCATCCAGCGCAGCGCGGCTGGCACAATGTCGGTGGTTGGCGGCAAGCTGAAGGGCACCCGTGAAGTCGGCGAGGTCGTGATGTTCCTCAAGGAGCCCGCGAGCCTCGGCCGGACTACCGCCGACACCGGCAAGGATTGGCTGGAGCTGAATGGGGCGAGCTACAACGTCAGCGACTACCCGGCACTCGCCACGTTCCTCGGAGTTGCCTCTGGCACCTTTACGCTCGACGACATGTACACGACCGGGCGCTTCCCGCGCTCACGCACCTCGACGGTTGCTGCGCGCACGGCTCAAGCGAACACCGGGGGTCCCCATGTTCATCCCGATGTGACCGCTACGACTGCTGCGGAGACGCAGGAGCATACGCACTCGTTCTCAGGAACGACTGGGTCGATGAACCAGAACGCATCGCATGCCCACACCTACAGCGCTGTTATGAACGCTGGTGGCGGGGGTGTCGGTGGTGGTGGTGCATTCGGCCCGCAGCAGAGTGGCCTCTCGACGTCAGCGACGAACACGGATCACCAGCACACCTTCAGCGGCACCACGTCAGGACGCTCATCCTCACACAACCACACGGTCACCGTGAGCACCCCTGCGAACAGCGGTACGACCGAGACGCGCCCTGAAGCAATCGCCTTCGTGTTCGCTGTGAAGACCTGATGCCTGCGCAGAACTGGGGAAAGTAGTTACCATCTGGCAGCTATTGGTCTCCCCTCGGCCATCCTGTGGTTCATTGCGGACCTTAGGAAGCCGAGGGGGCGCCGAATGTTCGAAGACGAGAGCCAACAGCTGCCACTACAAACACAGCGGTATGCCGTAGCGGTGGTGCTCGATGTCGCAGACCTGTTCTTTCAACTGCGTGAACGGATGCCGATATCGTACGTGGGCACGTTCCTATGTGTCTGAGCAAGACGGTGACAGTGCAATGTCGATGATCTGGGGAGAAAGGGAAGCCCCAGGCGCCGTAGACCTCTCACCGCTCCGAGCCGCGATGAGCGAGCTGCGCTATGACCGCCTCGTGGGCACGCGCAGCAACCACAAGAACCATGCTTGGTTGGCCGCTCGTGTAGCAGAGACGCTGGAGGCCGTTCAGTCGTGCCTAGACCAATTCGCCTACTACGCCGAGGAGGGGAAATATCATTCGATCAACTCCGCAGCCTTGGCCGTGCCCTTGAACACCCCTGGGCCCGTGGTGCTCGATGCGACCGCCAAGAGCAACTTCCTGTGGGACTTGTTTGAGGAGCGGCATGTGTGCCCTCCCGTGCCCAGTCATGCGCGCGACTACAGCAACGTTACGCTCCACGTCGCTCGGGGAACCCGTCTGGGGAAGAACGCCATGATTGAGCACATCAAGGAACGGCTCCCCAGGGTCCGGCGAGCCATCGAGGAAACGTTGGGTGACCACACGGCTGGACGCAGGACCGTGCCGACCCGCACGCCCGCGAGCGCGCCTTCGACATCGCGCGGCAGGACCAGCTGCCCGATGTCTCTCCGGAGGAAGCCGTGGCCGAGGTGCGCGATGTCCTGGATTCGATCGGCGACACCTGCCCGGAGTGCCCGCCCGAGGCCGACTAAGCCGCCTCGTCCGTCATGCCGCGCTCGCAGCAAGCCGAGGCACGAAGGCGAATGAGTTCGATCCACGCCAGCGCGGCGTTGATCCATCTCTGCCGTTCAGCTCCATCGGCTTCGGCAGCGAGCTTCATGGCCGCAAACGCCTCGCGCTCGGGATCGTACTGTACCTCCATGGGCTGAAATATAATCGCGGATCGTAAACGATCACGCAGCGAGACGACCGTAGGAATCCGGGGGGCCGCCACGCCCGATCGCGGGCCTAACCCTCCGGAGCGTCACGCCTCTGCTCCTCTAATCTGTCGATGAGCTGCTCCCGAAATCAGCCGCAGCCTCCGGCTGCTGCTACTGCAGAAGGCGATGCGGGTAGCACTGGCCGTCCCGACGGATCGCACTTTCGCAAACGGGTGGGGTCTTGCGGGCTGACAAATTCCATCCATATACCATCTGGTCAGATGGCGAAAGGATGGTGGTAACGATGGCCAGCAACGTGTACGAGATCCGACCAAAGCCCTCCGACTCGGAGAAAATCACGATCAATCTTGGTTTTGTCGATCTCGGTCAGGTCGATTTAATGGTGCAGGAAGGCTTCTACTCGAACCGCACGGATTTCATCCGGACCGCCATCCGCAACCAGCTCGAACGCCATGCCGACGTGGTCAAGCAGTCGACGGCGCGAAAGAGCCTGGACCTGGGCTTGCGAAACTACAGCCGCGAGGATCTCGAGGCGGCGCGGCGGGCGGGCGAGATGCTGCACATCAATGTTCTGGGTCTCGCCACCATCGCGCAGGACGTCACGCCCGAGCTGGCCCGCGCGACGATTGCATCGGTCTCTGTGCTGGGGGCCTTGCATGCCAGTCCGGCGGTCAAGTCCGCTCTCGCCGACAGGACGAGGTAAGGTCATGTTGAACCAGGACATCATTCGCGAAGCCACACGCCTCACACGCTCGGGCCAACTCGTCGAGGCCACCGCGCTGCTTCAGCGCATGCTTCGGGGCGAGAAAGAGCGCGGCGCTACCGCACCGACGGTCGACCACGCCGCCCTTTCTGCAGGACGAGAGCCGCCAACTATCGACGCCAAGGCGAACGCCGCCGAGACGAGGCGTCCGCGTCGGGTGGCCCAGCCGGCAGTGGATATCGCCAAAAACCTCCAGGGGCTCGGACTGGGAGGAGCCCTGAGGCGTGCGCCGCCTCCCATGGCGGACATCGTGCCGGACGGCGCCAGGTTCGTTGAAGGCGTCTACGCAAACGCCGCGGGAAGCCGCACCTACCGGCTCTTCATCCCGACCGGCTATCATGGCCAGGCCATTCCGCTGGTGATCATGCTCCACGGCTGCACGCAGTCGCCGGAGGATTTCGCCGCCGGCACGCGGATGAACTTCATCGCCGAAGAACAGACCTGCTTCGTCGCCTATCCCGCGCAGCGGGCCGACGCAAACCAAGCGAAATGCTGGAATTGGTTTCGTCCGGCCGACCAACAGCGCGGCGGAGGCGAGCCCTCGCTCATCGCCGGCATCACCCGCCAGATCATGCAGGACTATTCGGTCGATCCGGAACGCGTCTTCGTCGCCGGACTGTCCGCCGGGGCCGCGGCCGCGGCCGTGATGGGATCGACGTACGGCGATCTGTACGCGGCGATCGGCGTTCATTCCGGACTGGCCTGCGGAGCAGCCAGCGACCTTCCCTCCGCACTGATGGCCATGAAGCAAGGTGGCGGACTTGAGGCAGCGCCGAGCGACGGTCCGCCCGTGCCGACAATCGTCTTTCACGGCGATCGCGACACCACCGTGCATTCCAAAAACGGCGATCGGATCGTCCGACAGTCGATCGGCGGATCCCGCACGAAGGCCAACGTGCATCGCGGGCGGGTACCTGGAGGGCATGCCTACACTCGCACGGTCCACACCGATGCCAGCGGGCGCGGAATCCTCGAACACTGGGAAATCCACGGAGCCGGACACGCATGGTCGGGAGGCAGCCCCGCCGGCTCCTACACTGATCCGGACGGGCCGGATGCAACGAGGGAAATGCTGCGCTTTTTCCTCGAGCACTCGCTCCCGCAGGGGCGGAATTGAGTGGGCATCCGCTTTTCATCTCGTTGGTGGGAAGCGGACGTCGCAATCGTCCTCCATCGAACGGGAGCCCGCTGGCGCTAATCGTCGGACCTTTAAGCCAATCAGGTCTTCGGCTTTCTGTTCCGCTGCAGCCTCTCGAGCGATCCGCTCCGCCTTCAGGCGCTCCCGGTTTGCATGGAATGCCTGTTGGTCGCGTTCGTGCTCGGAGACCGGTGGCTCCGCGCGCGCGTCGCGAAACACCTTCTGGGCTTCCCGTTGGGCCGCGGTCGGCATCCTCCGGTTTGAGGTGCGATTGTTCATTGCTCCCTCCTTCGGGCGCAAACGGTCCTTGCGCTATGTTGCGCATTCGGACCGCCAACCTAGGGGGTAGGTTTTCCCTCGGCGGGGCTTTTGGGGGGCCGGGGGCAGGGATTCGACGCTTCGCGAACCCATTCGTTCCAATCCGCTTGGTGAGTCAGAAGATTACGCCGACTTCCGCTGCAATTTGGCCGGCCTTTTCGCCGTGGCTTCCTTCGCCGCCTTCTTGCCCTCGATCGGCATCAGCATTTCCTTCTGGCCGGCGGCCGCCTTTCGCGGCTTCTTGGTGGGCTTTGCGGCCTTCGCCGGTGCGGCCTCGTTGCCGACGGACCGCCGCAGCGCCTCCATTAGATCGACGACGTTGGTCGATGCTGGACGCTCCTTCGGCGTGATCGGCTTGCCGGCGCGCTTCTTGTTGATGAGGTCGATCAGCGCGGTCTCATAGTGGTCCTCGAACTTCTCCGGCTCGAACCGCCCGGCCTTCTGATTCACGATGTGTTTGGCGAGATCCAGCATGTCCTTCGTGACCTTCACGTCCTGAATCTCGTCGAAATACTCCTGCTCGCTACGGACTTCGTAGGGATAGCGCAGCAGCGTACCGACGAGCCCCTTGTCCATTGCCTCGAGGGCGACGATGTGCTCGCGATTGGTCAGCACCACGCGGCCGATGGCGACCTTGTCCATCTCGCGAATTGTCTCGCGGATTACCGCGAAAGCGTCGTGGCCGACCTTGCCGTCCGGGCGGACGTAGTACGGGCGGATCAGGTAGCGCGGGTCGATGTCGGCCTTGTCAACGAACTCGTCGATCTCGATGGTGCTAGTGGACTCCAGAGCGATCTCCTCGAGTTCCTCTTTCGAGACCTCGATGTACTGGCCCTTGTCGAGCTCATAGCCCTTGACGATGTCCTCGTTAGGCACCTCGTCGCCGGTGTCGGCATCAACCTTCAGGTACTTGATGCGATGTCCGGTCTGCCGGTTGAGCTGGTTGAAGCTGATCTTCTCGGATTCGGAGGTGGCCGGATAGAGCGCGACCGGACAGGTGACTAGGGACAGACGCAGGAAGCCTTTCCAGTTGGCACGCGGGGCCATGTACGCAGAACTCCGTTGGGGGCGGGCCTGGATTCAAGACGAACGAGGCGGTCCGGTTCCGACATGGCCGACGGGCGGCGGAAGCATTTCACCCTGCAAGGGGTATCGCCCGGCCCCGGCGTCAGCGCACAGCTGCTCGATCTTGAAGCGAAGGCCCACGCGGAGAACGGGCCCTGCGTCACCCCGAACTTCGATCGCCAAGTTGCGAACCTCGGACCCTGGCAGTACGTCCTTGGCGAAGTCCGCCATGGCCCGGGACGCCTCCCGTTTCACGTCCTCGAACGAAGCGATCTCCACTCCGACGTCGTCGAAGACAAAGTTCTCGTTGTCGGAGGTATCGAAGTAATAGCGCGGCATTCACGAAAACCGGCTGCGGCGGCTGCCGTTCCTGGGCGCCCACGCTTTCGGCGCGCGCCGCGACCGGCGCGGCCAGATCATTCCTCGCGCGGGGCGGCATTTCCCGATTCGAGCAAGTTCAGCGCGGTCTCGATCTGCGCGAGCAGGTTTGCGACAGTCGACACCTCGCACCTCCCATGTTCGGTAACAATAATGGAGTTGGTGCGCTACGAGGAACTTGCCAGTCCCAGCGTCTTCCTGGCCGTCAGACCAGACCGTCCTTCCGGAAACCCCTATTTCGCCGGCGGCCGCAGCGGGCCGTCCACCCACTTCCGGGCGGCGGGATCGTGCAGCGGGTCGTCGTCGCACTCGGGACAGACGTAGCGCTCGCCGCCTCTGGCGGCCGCGTCGCGAACAAGCTTCATCGGCCGCCCACAGTGCGGGCACGGCTTCCGGATAGGATGCAGCATCGACATTTGGCTTCCCCCGCCGCGATCAGCGTAGTGCCCTTTGCCTTGCGGGCACAAGCGATCTCTTGACGCGAACGCCGAAGACCGTCGAAGATCGGCGTCCGTGCTGTTGTTGCAGGGTGGCGTCATGGAAGAGTTCTACAGCGGGTTCGCGCAGCGGGCGCGGGATCTGGCGGACAAGGCAGACCCGTTTACGCGCAGAAGACTGCTCGATCTGGCCAAGAGGTACGACGCCAAGAGCACACCCGGATCTCCCGTCGGAAGGTCCATTCCGCCGCCGCGGGCGACGCCGCCCAACGTGCTGTTCTCCGGTTCCGGCGAGATTTGACTCAGCCCTACCCGTCCTTCGAGTCCGGCGAAGCATTGGCCCGGCTTTCGTAATTCTTCCGCCAGGGCGGCGAGCCGCTCGATCACCTCCGGATCGGTGATGGAAGCGGCCAAGCGCCTGCACCTCTGGGCTTCGGCGAGCAATCTAGTCTTCTCGTCTTCCATGGCAATTCCAGCCCGCTTCCAGGCGGGTCGCGGCCTCCTCCGTAACCGCAAGCGCGTCATCCGTCCTTCAGCGCATCCTTGGTGTCCTTCGCAGGCCAACTGTCGCCGACGGGCCTGACACGCACCTTCCCGCCAGCCCCCAGCAGTTCGTGGGTGGCGACCTCGTCTTTGGCCTCGACGACCGTCAGCTCGGTTTCGGGCTTCCAGTCGAGCGTCAGGTCGAGATCGCCCGGAAAGATCTGCCAGCGCGAGCCGTCTTCGAGTTCGACGATGTGGCTTTCGGAATGGGAGCGGATCTTCATCTCAGGCCGCATCAAGAGTCCGAGGCGGGTCGCGCGGCACGAACGGGCGCCGCAGCCGGCCCGCCTCGTCACCGTGACACCTTGGACACCTGAACCGGACATCCGGCTGCGCGGATGACGTCCGCTGCAGGCTCGCGGCCATCGGCCAATCGCCGCAGCGGGGGCATTTTTCAAGAGGGTCTCGGTTTCGATCATCGTGACGGCTCCTTCAAGCGAGTCCCCCGTGGTTGCGAACGGCCTGGACCTGCACAGGTTCCCGCCTCGACGCCCTGCCAGCGAAACCGTCCGCGACGGACTGATCCCATTTGTGAACCAACAATCGATCTTACCGTTGTGCCGCACCGGACGCCCTCGACTGCGCGTGCACCGAAACGGCAACCATGAAGACCTACTCGCACCAGCATCTCGATTCAGCCGGCGCTTGGGACCGGACCTACCTCGAGTCGCTAATCCGCGAGGATTTCGAGCGATGCCATCCCGGCGAGACGCTGGAGGATCTCAAGCGGCGTGCGTCGTTTTCCAGAGAGGACAGAGGCCTGCTGCGGGACTGGATGCTGGTCGCGGGGGCGCGCGCCGCGGCCGCACACCAAGTCAAAGAACGCTAACGATCAGCAGCAACCGATGTGGGCACGATCGAAGCATCGGAAACTCACCACGATTCCGGTTCAAGCCGGCGAGGCTCCGGTATCAAGTAGCTGCGAGACGGCGGCAACCAATTGCGCCGGCGCAAAGGGCTTCTGAATCAGGACGCTGCCGTTGACGCCCTGCGACTGCCAGTCAGGCGCGCTGGCGCTCGTCATGTAGACCACAGGAAAGCCAGGCGTGATTTCCCTGATCTGCTGCGCCAGCTCCCAGCCGCTGATGCCGTCACCCAGGTTGACGTCCGTCAGCAGGACTCGACATCCCTCGCGGCCATCGCAAAAGGTGCACATGGCCTCTTCCCCCGAATGGACCGAGCAGGCCTCGAAACCGCCGTCGGACAGGGCGTCCACGACGAAGCTAGCGATGAGAGCTTCATCCTCCACGACCAGAACACGAACGGCGTCACTCACCGTCAAATCTCCTCGGCGACCGAGCCGGGTCGTCTCGCGTGCGGCAGTGCGCTGGTCCGCAGTCCGGCGGAAGAGCAACCTCCACCGTCAGCCAGCCAAGCACCATGCGCCGTGTCAAGCCACCGGCACACCGTAATAGGCGTTCACCGAGCGCGTCGTCGCCGGGTCGCTCCAATTCCAACTGCTCTCGTCGGCGTATTTGGGGGCGCCGCGGAGCTGGTCCTGGGAAATGCCGCTGACTACATAGCCGCCGAGGTTGGTGTCGTATTTCAGCGTCTGCCATGGCAGCGGATAGTGATCGTCGCCGATGCCGAGCAGGCCGCCGAAGCTGAGCACCGCGTACGACACCTTGCCGCTGATCTTGTCGATCATGACGCGCTCGATGTAGCCGACCTTTTCGCCCTTCGCGTCGTACGCGTTCGTGCCCTCGACCTTGTCGCTGCCGATCAGGCTGAACGTCTCGCGATCTTCCATAGTCATGTTGACCTCCTGGGTGTTGTCTTCGGGAATCAACGGGGCCACGATGCCTCTGTTCCTGGCACAATCCGAGGCGAAAAGTTGATTTCCCAGGGATGAAGCGGCCGGATCGGATGACGCGCCGCAATGTGCCGGACGAAGTCGGCGAGCGGAGTTAGAGCATGGAGCTGACCGATCTGGAGCGCGATTTTCTGAGGAAGCTCCTCGGTGAATCCTGGGTCAGCCCGCCGACGTTCGACCATGAAATCGTGGCGCGGCTGGTGGAGCTCGGTCTCGTGGAAACCGAACCGCTTCCATCCGGAGATATCGAGCATCGCATCACCGACGCCGGGCGGGCGGCGGCTACCGCGTGAACCACAGATCGGCGAGCCGCGGGCAAGTCGGAGAAACGATAGCCTTGCCGCCCTATTGAACTGCAGGGACCGTCGCCCGCCGTTGAACTACGGCGCCTGTCGCGGATAGCCAAAGGTCTCACGACCCGCTATTCAGAACTAGCGCTCGCGAGGATAGCCAAAGGCGGCGGCCTCTCCGGAACCACGGTATTCTCGCAGCTACGCGCCCTCGCCGGCAGGCGCGATCTCCATCCCGCACCCGCACGACTTATTTGCCGCGCAGCGACAGACTGATCCGCGTTACGACCTCGTCCCACTCCCGCTCTTCGCTCGCCGGGTAGTTGAGCAGGACGCAGTGGATCAGTCCGCTCGAGAAGTTGCACCGGTTGTACCAGACCTTGTCGGCCTTGTAGCTGGACACGGCAAAGAACCGAGGCGTCGTTCGCTTGTACTGAATGCGCGCGGGGGGATGCTTCTTTGCGAGAAACGCGGCGGGTGAATCGTTCGAGACGTTGGGTGCGGCCTGTATCGTAAGGTCGGCTCGGCCATCAGCCGTCCGAAATCGCTGTCCGTAGCCATCCGGCCGGCCGGCTTCTTCGGTAAAGATCGAGGCCGGTAAATCGACCGAGGTACCGGTCTGCGCGATGGAATAGGTCGTCCATCTCACCGGTTGCGCCGAGACCGCGGAGGTCGAGGCGACAAGTGCAAAAACTAGCACCGACACAACCCAATTCATTGGGTCTCCTCCCAGAATCATGAAGACCCGACGAGCGGCGTCTTTACTTCATGAGCTCTCTCCGGACTGGCTTCCGCGAGACCAATTCGATCCAGAGGCGGTCGTTCCTCTGCAAGCGCGTTCCTGACTTCAGCTCCGCGATCTCGCTCGGGGCGCGAGCGGCACCCACCCTCGCGTCAAGGAGCAAGTCGCTGGCCTCCGAGTTTCCCATGGAGCGAAATTGTTCATGCATGGAGAGGTCGTGCGCGCGGTCAAGGAGAGCAAACGGTCCAGGAGGTCCCGCTTCCTCCGCGACGCGATGGTCGACGTGCAGATTGCCGGCCGCGGCATTCGCAGCAGACGGGTCCTGCTTGCGATGCGGCAGGTCCCCCGCGAAATCTTCCTTGATCGGCGGTTCGCGGAAGCCGCGTACGAAGACAGTGCGGTACCGATCCCGAAAGGGCAGACGATCTCTCAGCCCTACATCGTCGCCAGGATGCTCGAGGCTGCCGCGATAGCCAAGTCGGACCGGGTTCTCGAGATCGGCGCGGGGTCGGGTTATCTGGCGGCACTCGCCGCCAAGCTCGGGCGGGAGGTTTGCGCGCTCGAGCGCCATGAAGCATTGGTGCAGCGCGCCCGATCTCGCCTTCGGCATCTCGGCTGCCGCAACGTGGATCTGCGTCAGGGCGACGGGACCGCAGGATGGCCGGATGGCGGCGAGTTCGACGTGATCGTGGTGTCGGCCGCCGGCGCGCAGATACCCGCGGCTCTCAAGGCTCAACTGGCTCCGTCGGGAAGACTTCTCATCCCGCTCGGCAATCCTGACGATGTGCAGTGGCTGACGAAGCTGACACGCGGGCCGGAGGGGCGTTTCGTCGAGGACAGGATAGAGGAGGTGCGCTTCGTTCCTCTTGTTTCCTGCGGGGAGCCGCGGAAGCCGTGACGACGGCCGGCCTTGACCTGGCGAAGTCGTCCGAACGCAAGATGCGTTGGCCGTACCCGTTCAGGAAGCGCTTGCCCGAGCTCGTTCGCGCGCCTCGCGCCGACGCTCGCGGCGTTCTCGCCGCCGCTTCGCCCGATCCGCCGGTTGCGGGAGCGCAGGCAGCGATGGTCTCCACCGAAGGCGCCTCGATCGTCCGATCGGTCCCGGGGCGGGCCTCCATGAATTCCAGCACCGCCCGCCCTTTCTCGGTGATCTTCCAACCGCCGCTTTCGCGCTCGACCAAGCCTTGGGAGAAGATGTCGAGGTCCGGAATGCGCGAGGCGAGCCGCTTCGTGCGCTCAGCCCAATCGCGGCCGCTGGTCGCCAGGATCGCCATGTCGCGCTTGAGGTCGGCCATCACGGCGAAGCCGCATGGATAGCTCACCAGGATCTTCAGCACCGTGACCTGGAAGTTCACCGCGGCCGCCCGGTCAGCGCCACATCGTGGGCGCGCGGGAGAGCGCTGCGCGACCGACCTGTCGGAGACTTTCGGGCGAGGTTTCGCCCTTGGTGGCGGCTTCCAGGATCTTCGATGCGACGTGCGTCCGCCCCCGATCTCGCGGTGCGAAACGCTCTCGCAGACTTCATCGAGGACCGCGCGCAAAAGAGCGGTGGTGGCTGTATCGAACATGATTTGCCCCTAGGCGGGAAAACCCCAGCATAGCGGCGTTTTCAGATTTTGGGAGTCGGATGAGTCGAAGCGCCTGCCGCCAGACGGTCGCTCTGCTTACTCCTATCTTTCCGCCTTGGTCAGCAGCTTGGCTCTCTCGTCCTCCATGGGACGATAACGACTGCTGCGCGGGCGGTTGCCAGCCGCCAGGCCGGACCAGCTCGCGTAAATCGCGCAACATGTGAGACCCAGTTCACACTGCGCCTCCGCTCCGCCGCCTATGGTGTCCGCTCCCGTTCTTCGGAGACGACCAATGATAGCCATCTTGGCCAGAGCGTTCACAGTGCCTGCAAGACGCGCTCTGTTCCATTTCAGAACTGCAACTATAATATTGCTGCGCAGGTCAACATCGAGTTCGCCGGTGATCTTGAGGTAGTCGGCGGTCCAAGCGTTGCCTTGGGAATTGAAGAGGTTCACTCCGCCGCCACCTGCGATCGCGATCAGGGGATCGGCCTCGGCCGCTTGGCGATCGAACTTCGCCGGCTTGAGATGCGTGCCAACGTACCGACGACTTCCAGATGGCCCAGCTCTTCGGTGCCAATATCCAATCAGGAGGTCCTCGCGATCGGGGTCCTCGCAATTGAGGCCTTGGATCGAATATTGCCTGGCGGCCGCGAGTTCGCCGTTGGCGCCGCCGAACTGTTCTAGAAGCATGTTGCCAAAACGCGGGTCCGGCTCGTCGACGCGGACGGTGAACATCAACTTCTTGACGTGGTGCTACATGGAAGAGCCTCGGGCTTGAAGGGAGATCAGTCCCGAACGGCCCGGCGCTGCGGTCGTTCCTATCGAGGCGAAGTGTCGCTGTGGCGGGCCGAAGGTTGGGCGCGCCAATTGGTTGCTCAGATTCGGCTTCCCGATTCATCGGCCAAAACGATCCGTACCTGATGCTTGCGGGAACGGATGGTTGCCCGGCACATTCATTGTGCGGGAGGCCTGCCGGAGGAGGATCAAATGGACAGCGAAGACGCCTTGGCAAAAGTGAAGGACGTTTCGGAAGGCGTGCGTGAGACCGCCCGCACGGTGCGGCAAAGCCTGGAGGAAGGGCAGCCGCCAGGCCAGGCGCTCGCATTTCTGCGTGATGTGGTGCGAGAGGCCCCGCTGCCCTCGCTGCTCGTCGCCTTCATGCTGGGCTGCCTGATCGCGCGTCGTTAGCCGGGAATATCGCGGTCAATCGCAAGATCATCGAACAGGGGCGCAGAGCCTCCGGCAAGCAAGGCCGCCAGAAGTTCCGCCGCGAGGAAGCTGAAGGTAATGCCGTTGCCGCCATAGCCAAAGGCAGCGAAGATATTCTTGCAGCCGGGCAACGCGCCGATCAACGGCAGGCCGTCACGGGTAGTATCGAAAGCGCCCGACCAGGTGAAGTCAACTCGGTCCGACGCCTGCTGCCAAAGTGCCTTCAGATAATTCTTGAGCGCATCAACCTTTGCCGGCGTGGCGTCATTACGAGCGTCAGGCTCGATCAGCGCATGATCATCCTCGCCACCAAGGATGATGCGGCCATCAGCGGTGGTCCGCGCATAATGATAGTTCCGGCTCGCTTCCCAGATCAGCACCTGCTCTGGCCACAGATTGCCTGGCTGCCGCCGGGTCGCAATGGCCCAGCTGGAAGCTGGTTGGGCTGTGGGCTTCACGATGTCGGGTATCACATAGCCGGTCGCGAGGACGACATTGCGCGCATCGATTGAAAGCCCACTTTCAAGGCCGACGGTTGCGCTCTGAGCCGCGCTATCAAAGGCAACCGCATTGGCCTTGAAAAGGCGGGCGCCGCGCCGGAGGGAGATATCAAGCAGGCCATGCGTGAGCAACACCGGATCGGCATCAGCCGCGCCCATTGACAAAAGGGCGCCCGCCCGCGCGATGCCGAAGCGCTTCAGCAGCTCGGCATGATCGAGATAGAGGGATGGCAGATCGGCGCGGCTCCTCAGCGCATATTCATCCTGAACAAGCTTCGGACTGTCATCGACGGCGAGATAGAGCGAAAGACGTGGCCGCATCTCGCAGGCAATTCCATACTGCGCAACCAGCGACAGTAGGCCTTGCGCGGCATGGCGGCTGGCCCGATAGCAACGCGCCGCCTTCTCAAAGCCATAGAGCTGCGCGAGTTCGAACAGCGGCCTGTCGATTTCCCAAAGCAGCATGGCGGTGCTGGCCACCGTGCTGCCGAGACTCGGCAGCTCGCGATCGATAATGACAACCTGGCGGCCTTGCCGTGTCAGGCGCTCAGCCACCAGCGCGCCGGTGATGCCGGCGCCGATGATCAGAACCTCGCAACGAAAGCTATCAGCGATCGGTTCAATCGGCGGCGGCGGCAGGACGGCCCACGGTGTGCGCGGGCTGCGCAGATCATCCTGCTCGATGTCGTCGTCCTTCAAGGCGGAACGCTCCCAGGTGCCTTACCCCGCTAGACCCTCACCGGGCGCAGAGCCGACACGGCCGGGGCATTGATCGGCTGTCCGTTGGGGGCAAAGATCGAACCGTGGCACGGACAGTCCCAGCAGCTCTCAAAGCTGTTCCAGTGCAGATGACAGCCGATATGGGTGCAACTGGCCGAATGAAGATGCAATTCGCCGGCCTTGTCCTTGTAAGCGGCGATCTTTTCGAGTCCCCGCCGGAGGATAGCGCCCTCACCCGGCTCAAGCTCTTCGAGCGAGGTGATTTCACCCGGTGCGACGTATTCCGCGAGATTTTGCAGGATCGTCATGTTCTCGCGCAGGAAGTTCCGCGCCGCTGCGAGCGGCTTGCGATCCGGCGCATAGACGGACTTCCACAGATGATCTTCGCCCAGAATGAGCGCCGTGTTCAGCATCGCGCCCATCACGCCATGGGTCAGACCTTGGCCTGAATCTCCCATCGCGAGGTAGATGCGCTCGCTGCCGGGCTCGCGGCCGATGAAGCCGGCATAGTCGATCGTGTCGAGGACCTGGCCCGACCAGCGATGGTTGATGCGGCCCAAAGCCGGGATCAGGTCGCGTGCCCAGCTTTCCAGACGGGCAAAGCGTTGGTCGGCGTCGTTGGCCTCGCCGCTTTTATGGTCTTCGCCGCCGACAAGAACAAAATCATGATCGTCTGGACCGGTTTGCAGCCGCACATAGTGGTAGGGATCTTCGGTGTCCCAATAGAGCGCATCGGGAAGTTCGCCCCGTGCGATGGCAAACGCGACCACGTAAGTGCGATAGGGGGCCACCTTCGTGTGCAATTGAAAGCGGTCGGCGATAGAGGCGTTGGTCGCGATCACGGCATGCGCGGCCGCGATTTGCCCTTGAGAGGTTCGCAGACTGACCGCGCCGTCCTTCTCGGCAACTTCTTCCACCGAGCTGTTCGCAAAGAAACGAACGCCGCCGCTCGCGCAAGCGGCGACGAGTCCCCTGAGATATTTGAGGGGATGAAATCTTGCCTGGCGCGGATACCGAAGGACGTGCCGGTTCTCGCAGCCTTTGAGCGGCACGCCGACCAGCCGATGAACGGGCGCGCCCACCTCGCGTACCGCTTCTAACTCCTCATCGAATATATCGGCCGGCATGCCGTTGCCTTGAAACAGATAGCCCTCAAGGCGAAGAAATCGCAGGCGATCTTCTCGCTGGCCTGAATCTCCTCGATCCGATCGACGGCAGCGGCTTGACTTTCGTAGAACAGCTTGGCGACATCGGCGCCCCGCAGCTTCTTGAATTCGCTCATCAGATCATCGCAAAGCGGCGCAAGATGGGCCGACGTGCGCGCCGTCATACCGCTGGCGATGCCCTTGCGGTCGATGACGACGACCGACCGGCCGCGCTTCATGAGTTCATACGCTGTCGAGAGCCCGGCGATGCCGGAGCCGACCACGGCGACATCGCAATTCACGTCGCCTCTGAGCGCGCCCGCCTCCGGCAGGATTTCGGTCTCCATCCAGTGCGAGGTGCTAACCATTCTGAACTCCACCCAAAGAGGCAAAACGCGGGCCGTTGACGCGGGTTCCTGCGGTGCTCGGCGCGCGACAGCCTGTTGGGCCGCTCAACCCCGGGCCCCCATTCGCCCATCCGGCAGGGGCAAACGCGCGAGGAACAAAGCCGTATCACCGCCGTTCCATCGCTTTGAATTCGAGGAGCGACGTCATGGGACTATTCACCAAAGACATCAAGACGATGGATGATCTGCTGCTGCATGGCTTGCAGGACATCTATTATGCCGAGCAGCAGATCACCAAGGCATTGCCGAAAATGATCGACAAGGCCACCAACCGTGATCTGGCCACAGGTCTCAAGAACCATCTCGAGGAGACCAACAAGCAGATCGAGCGTCTCGAAAAGGCCTTCGAGAAATTGGGCCAGTCGCTGAGCGGCACGCAATGTCCGGCCATCGATGGGATCATCAAGGAAGCCGACGAGACGGCGGGCGAGATCGAGGACAAGACGGTGCTGGATGCGGCGATCGTCGCCAACGCGCAGGCCGTCGAGCACTACGAGATATGCCGCTACGGCACCTTGATCGCCTGGGCAGAGGAGCTCGGCCACGACGATATCGTGCGCTTCCTGACCACGAACCTGAACGAAGAGAAGGCGGCGAACACCAAGCTCAACACAGTTGCGTTGCGCAAGGGCGTCAACAAGAAGGCTTGTACAGCTGCCTGATCTGGCAGGGCCTGGCGGATCAAGCTTCCGTCGGGCCCGCTTCTCCTTTCGAGGCCAAAGTCATCCGCCATGACCAATCTGACAAAACTGCCGAGCTGGGCTGACGACGACAATGTCTTCGCCGTGGTCGAGACGCCGCGCGGCAGTTCGTGCAAACTCGATTTCGATGCCAAGCTTGGCGTTTTCGCCTTGGCGAAGCCGCTAATGGCGGGGCTGACCTATCCTTACGATTGGGGCTTCATTCCCTCGACCAAGGCCGAGGATGGCGATCCGCTGGACGTGCTGATCCTGCATGACGCGCAGACCTATCCTGGGGTCGTGCTGCGCTGCCGCCCGGTCGGCATTCTCGAACTCGAGCAGAAGAAAAAGGGCAAGACGAAGCGCAACGACCGGGTGTTTGCGGTCCCTGACAGGTCCCCGCTCGAAACCGATCTCAAAGATATCCGCAATCTTCCGTCCCATGCGCGCGATGATCTCGAACAGTTCTTTCGCGCGACGAACGCGCTGGAGAACAAGGAGCTGAAGTTTCTCGGCTGGCATGGGCCTAACCGTGCGGCCAAGACCATTAAGCGGCTAGCCCGCTGAATCGCGCTCGAACCAGGACGAGGACCCTTTGCGACGAGCCATCGCCTGACCAGAGCTTGTGGCAACAATTCCGGGACTATTTGCGGTTCAAGCTGGCGTGCTGTCGCCTCCACCGACCATCCAGTCCTCAATACCTTCTTCGTCTTCCTCGGTGCTAAGCCGCCGACCACGTCGGCCGGCTTGGCCGGATATCTGGTGCTTGAGCCGGATTCTGGTGCGGCGCATCGATCGAGGTTCTCCAAGCTATCAAGCGTTAAGCGCCAGGCAGCGTTCCTGTGCGGGCACCTCGTTCAGTGCGTCCTGTGTCGGATGCTCGGAACGGTGCGTTGGAACTTGCCTGCGCCATCAAGATTGTCGGTGCGTTGAATGGGACAGCCAGGCGACGCCGAAATCATGCTTCTCAAGTTGGCACCAGCAGCGTCTTTTATCGTCCTCACACGGAAAGAGAAAACCCACGCTGGAACTGCTCGCTGCTACTGGGTGGATTCAAACGATCGTCGCAACACCCTGAAGTTGGAGGTTGCGATGAAAGTTGTAAGTCGACGTTCGGCACGGTCAGGACGAGCGCCATCGCCAGGCCGGCCGTCTTTGGCTGGACGCGATGAACAGAATAGATTTTGGAGGGCGATTGCCACAGGGCAGAGCAGCGAAGACGCGCGCTTTCCAGGAGGCAGTCCCAGTCTGCGCTCGCGGTTCGATTTGAGCTGAGCCCCTCCCTGCTCTCTCCTGTGGCAGTGGAGGATAAGAGCGAAGGCTAAAGCCTTCGGTAAGCTACGTGCGCGGTCGCAAACGGGATGCCAGCACGGCCAACCCGGCCGCGGACTATGCAAGCTCGTTCATCGATTGCATATAACCAGTCATCGAAATTAAGCGTGAACGATCTACCGCCCCCTTGCGGTGTATCGCGCGTGTATCTCCAGTGGAACGCGCATCCGGCTTGCTCCCCGATGGCCTCACCTTCCAGTCGGTTTTCCAAGCCGGTGTACTTGCCTTCCTCACCCTTTCGGATCGTCCAATGCAGAGTGTCGCTATGACCATCGTCGAACGTATATGACTCAATGAACAATACTGTACCAGTATCCGCATCTAGCTCGCCGTGACCAGCAATTGTCGCACGCTTCAGTAGTCCGCCAACTAGACTTTCTAGCACAGCCCAACCTTCTAGGCGACCGACGAAAAAGCGTTCGGGAAGAAACAGCGGCGTTGTTCCTCTAAAAGCATCGATCGCCATGGTAGACCCTCGCAAGGCATCTAATGAACTAACCATCCTTTTTTCGGCCGGTTCCTAGTTGGCTTCGGTGATCCAGTCGAAGCGCTCAACCCAGGAGTCGGTTCACTGTTGGTGTGCATTCTGCGACTATCGCGGGCGCGTCACCCACAGCCTTCTTCGGGCGACCCAGCTTGCGATGACCTCTTCTCGTCTTGAAACTACGCGACTTCGGGCGGATACTTGGATCAAGTTTTGGCCATCGTCATTCCAAGGAAGACGATAATGGCGATCCAGATTCGTGATGGACCGTGTTGGTGACAGCCGTCACTTTTTCAACCCAGACCAGGCACGAGAGCTCGCGAAGGCGGAGCGACGGTATCTTCGAACTGCTCGATGCCGGCTTTACCGCGGTAGTCCGGTCAGGTCCGGGGCAAGTATCGCAAATGCGATCGTTTAATCCGAACGCGGAAGAGACCCTGTTCTTCCCCAGGCTAGTCGGCGGCTGATTGGACCGCGCAACGTTGGGCTTTAGATCATCTCGCCCGCGAGAACGCCGGCGCGAGAGCAATTCGGGCTCTCTTCATCAGACACGGCGCCGAGAGGACTCCGGAGGGCCGCTCGCTGCAGCTCTTGCGGGCGTGGCTATCGCCGGCCCAACGTGCACAGTTCACGGAAAACGGTTACTTCGAGGTCACCGGCGGCGATACTGGCAGGAAATATAGGATCTACGCGGGCGCGTCGACGAACGTCTGCGAGCTCGACGAAAAGGGCCGCCGGATGCACGGCCTGTGTTTCATGCCGCGTGGCACCGGTCGGAGATGTTATGCTTTCCCAAAAGATCGCGCTGGAATGCAGCGAGAACCACGCGCTCGACGTGGCCAGAAGGTTCGCACCGACTGGTTTCATGTTCGGGCGAAGTCGGCTCCTTAGTTGAGCCGCAACGGTCCTCGCTTGGACATCGGCGAAAGATTGACATAGCGGAGATCGAAGACGAGCTCTCGATGGGGACACCTTTCTGCAAGGCTCCCATGACGACAGAAACCGGCCACTGAACTCGCAGCTCGTCCGACTGCCGACGGATGCGCTTTCGGCGGAGCGTAGAGTGGCGATCCTTGCCCCCGTTCGCTCGACCGAGGTATCAGTCCCTCCCATTGGCGAAGCCAAACCAAGCTAATGGGAGCGCGATGATGCAGAGCGCCGCCATGAGGAAGAACGCCGCCCCGGCATAGGAAGCATACAGTGCGCCGGACAACAAGGTCAGTACTGCCGTTAGCGATCCTGAGCCAAACGCATAGAGAGCTTGCGCACTTGCGGCGACGCTTGGTGCGACCAGTGTTCCCATCATCCGCATGCAAGCGAGATGGAGCAGAGCGAACGTTAATCCATGCAACGGCTGTATCAGCGAGAGCAGCAACACGGAGGTCGTCACGCCCGCTACGGACCAGCGAACGATTCCAGCCGCAGCTGCCAAGATAGCCGCGCCACGCACGCCAAACCTATCCAGGAGTGCCGGACCGGTCAGCATGAACACGAACACTTCAGCGACCACCGCTTCCGACCACAAAAAGCTAATCGCCGAAGTGCTGATGTCCGCATCGCTCCACCTGATCACTGCAAATGCATCGTGCAGTACATGACTGCCATAGATCAATCGATGCGATAATCATGATGCGAAACTGCGACACGCTCATCAGCGCTTTCAGCCCTGACACAGCGAAGGACGGCGACCTCTGCGATCGGGCTTGGCGAGGTAGCAATGCAGTGGCGCCGGTGGCGCCGATCAGGAAGACAGCGTTCATCCAGATAACCGGCGTGAGATCGGCCGGGCCGACGAGTTGTCCGGCCACCAGTGTTCCCAGGACGAAAGCCGCGGAAGCAGCCCCCCGTATCCACCCGTACTCGAATGGCCTTCCGGCGACGCGAGGCCTCGCTGTATTGACCGATAACGCATCGGCGATCGAGGTGGTAGGGGCGAGAGCGGCAGCCTGAACCAACGCGACAAGAAGCAGCCACCAGTATCTATCGGCCCAGAGCAATGCGACGGCTGCTGAGGCCGCCACGGCAGCACAGCCTGCGAGCACGAGGCGCAATGACCCGAGCTGATCCGCCAGCCTAGCAAGCAACGGTCCGGAAACGAGCCGCATCAGCATTGCGGCAGCGAGGATCAGACCGATGTGCTGAGACGCCAGAGCTCTCGTTTCGAAGAATTTTGGCCAGAATGGAGATGCGGCGCCGAACGCCGCGTATAGCGCGACGTAGAGGACTATATAGGCGATTGGTGCGGGAATGCGCACAGGAGCCTTATCGGTTGCTCTATAGCCTGCATGGCGCGCGAACGCGGCGCCAAAGCGCAATTCAAATCGGAGCTGGATCCGAAAGCGGAGTTTGGCCGCACAGACCAGTCGGATCAAGTGATCCGCCCGCCCTGTTGACGAACTGTCGGCCTGCTTCTCCGTTCCGCCAGCACTCCGAGCGCCTCCAAGCGAGTACTGTAGGTCGGTCATGCCGACCACCGCCTACTTCCGTCTCCGCTCAGCGAGTGAGGAGGAAAGGACCCAACTTGAGCCGCTGAACGTGTGCCGTGCATGCTCTGCTCTCCAAAACGACACCGTCCGGCAGGCGGCCCTCACCTCTTTGGCGGAGTTTGATTCAAGATGCTGACTGGATTGCAGGCGCCAGCATCGCAAAACCCCACCTCCTTCCCTGAATCTTCGCGAGCGTGTGGTGGCGTCGGTTTTGGTGGGCGCGAGCTGCCGGTCCGTGGGAGTTGCGGTCTCGTCGGTTGTGAAGTGGTCAAAGCGGCGCGGGCACCGGCTCGGTTGCGCCTGGCAAGATGCGCGGTGTCCGCACCCCCCTCCTTGATCCGCACCGCGCCTTCATCGTCGAGCGGATCACTCAGACGCCGCACCTGACGTCTAAAGGCGGAACTGGAGCGATACGGCCATGTCGGCGGCATCGCTGCGAAGCGCCCTATCAAGGTCACCTTTGATCCGGCGGATATCATGAACGCCGGCGCGTCTCGTTCGCACGCTTTGAAGGGCTTTCCTCGCTCGTCCGCGCGGCTCTGGCAAATTGTCTTGCGTTTAAGGGCCGCTCGATTTCATCGACACGGAAGGATCTCTTACTTTGCGGCAGGTGTCGCACCGAAAGAGCGACCGTCGGAACCGCTGTGATCATTCTTAGAGACTTCGAGTTTCGAGATGCCCTCCTGGACGCACAGCCAAGTCACGGGCGGATCGCCGAGAACAGGCTCTACAGTGGATCCCCTTCGGAAGTCATGAATGACGATGCACAAAGTCCTCTATCGGACCTACGACCATTTCGGGAAGTCTTCCCACTAAAGATATTTCCACAACCACTTTGCCGCGGAGCAGGTCGAACGCCACTCCAACTTCCGCGCAAGTTGGATGTGGAATTCTCCATACGCCAACTCCACTGGATCAAAAGTCCAAATTCGCCGCGCGACACGCGGAACATGTCTCTTGAGGCTGGCGGGTTCGCAGCCTACCCCGAAATGGTTACGTGAGTTCTCCCTAAGAGGCATAGGACAGCGTATAGCCCCGCTCGTAACACTGCTGTGACTTTGCAGCGATTCGTGGAAGTCACTGATCGATGGAACGGGAGCAAGGCGTTCGCCCGCAAGCTCACCATCATGAACGAAAGTCGAGCGAATTTAGACGCGGGTTCTCAACCAGTTGCAGTGGCGGCCACGCTAAACCGACAATCGGAGGCCGCGGCGATAATCATGCGACTAGCGACCTCATCAACGAGGCGTAGCCCGGTAGGCGGGTCTGCGATACGAAGCCGGGCGCCGAATTCGGTGCCCATCACATGTTCTCAATTGGATGACGGCGATGCCGGGCAATATGCCGCGCGAAACGCCTGGCTATTTGACTATCTCAGCAAAACTACGAGGGAGAAATACGATGAGCATGTCGCAGCGCATTGCGAAAGCCGCAGCTTTAGGAGCCTTCGCGGTCCTGCTTGCCGCTCAGATGGCGGCGGCAGAGCAAGGCGGACGATACTGGATGCCGAAAACGACGGGCGCCGGCTCATACTGGAGACCGTCAGGCCAATATTCCGAGCCGACAACTATGACGCCGGCCCCGTACCCGGCGCTGACAACCCCCTCAGCTCCGACCTCCGATAAGACCAAGACCAATCGAGCCCCGCAGGGGCGATCGCTGGTGAAAAATTCGACGAAACGGTTCGCTGCCAAGCAGCCGCGGAAGCGACCCTCTCTCGAGGCGATGGCCGCGGATTCCAAAACGCACCGTTTGATCCTTCAGGTCAACACGAATGACCCTGGCGCGATGAATCTCGCGTTGAACAACGCCGCGAACGTTACGCAACATTATGGGGAGCTCGGGGAGAAAGTTAAAATCGAGGTGATCACGTTCGGGCCCGGACTGCATATGCTTCGCGATGATACGTCGCCGGTGAAAGCTCGAATTGAGCAGATGGCGCTGAGCATGCCGGAGGTATCATTCAAGGCTTGCGGTAACACCCAAGAAAAGATGCACGAAGCCGAGCACAAGGACATACCGATTGTTTCTCAGGCGCAGGTGGTAAAGTCAGGCGTGGTGCGGGTGATGGAACTGCAGGAGACGGGTTGGACTTACGTAAAACCGTGAGCGGCTATGTCTAGCTCGCCCTGGCAGGTCGGTTCTCGCGAGATCGTAAGCGAGAGCGAGTCTTAAGAGCGTTATGATAGCGAAATGCGCTCCGCTTACTCAAATTCAGCTATGAAGTCGTTGAGTCAAGCTACGATTTGGAGCGCTCTCACACAGCTTTTGCGTAGCTCAGGCGCAGTTTTGCAAGCGATGTGCTTTTTTGGCGCAAGAGGTGAGACCTGGATGCTGCAACCGGTCAAAGAGCCAGCCTAGATTACGAGGAAGCAGGTCGAGGCTAGCCCTGACATCGGACCCGGCGCGGCATTCCCAGCTTCTTTGCCGTGGGATCAACAAGCGAAGAACTCGCGGTGAGCAAATTTAGTCCGTTTCACCACAATCAGCGGATCGAAACGGCCGCACCGTTACTTTGGGAGCCATTTCCAGAACAACTTAGCTGCCACAAAGAGCAGCAACAGACCGATAACCGTATAAGCGATTCAGTCCATCCGGTTTCTAGCCTCCGGCGAACAACGCGCTGCGCGATTTTTTCCCACCCGCAGCTGAGCTTCCGACCTAGGGGATTGCGGGCCCGGTCTTTTGCTTGGGGCGAAGGCGCGCCAGCAGCAGCCAGCCACATGGCCTAAGTTTCTAGCAAGGAACAGCATTTCCCTTGCGGGACGAAACACGGCTGAAACAACGCAGTGTTCTTGTCGGGAAATGAACACCGCCGCCGTGACAATGTATTAGAGCCCGGCGGCGGCCACAGACTTCGGCCACCATTAAATCGGCCTAATACGCGCTGTACTTGGACCGCAGACCATTGCTCTTGTGTTAGAATCCCTGCCTCGTTCACCCCCTGAGCAATGGCTCTCAGACTCGTTTTGCCGGCCACCTGTAGCTCCCTGATGATCGGCGCCAAGTCTGAGCCCTAGCGTCAGCCCGCGCCTGGAGAGTCTCTGTAGCCATTTCCCGCGCCTTCTCGCTCGGAACGACGCCCCGATCACCGAGATTTCGTTGTTGATGTGCCTCAGCGAAGCGATCCGCAGCTAGCCATTGGCACCATCGATGGTCGGCCGACGTCCCGCCCGCGGCGTCGCCCGCCGGCGGTATATCCGCCATCCGTACTCCGAGCCGTATTGCCTAGTTTTCCCGAGTCCCTGAATAAGGGCGCTCGCTAGCCCCAGCTCACTCTGCCCCCAACTGAGCTGGGGCCTTTTTACTTGAGAATTACATGTCCCCCGTGGTCGCCGGAATCTGTAACTGCTATATACGTGAGTGGAAGCCTGTAGAGAGTTCCTGGCGGAGAGAGTGTCCGCCAAGCATCATTGATTTTATTGTATAATTTTAGATTTTACGGAATCATCCCACGTCCAAACCCACGTTAGCGTTCAGAAATGGCCCGCCGCACGGTGACGGCGGGCCGTTGTTGTTGGCTTGCGCAATCAGCGCGCGGTAGCAATGCGCTTGCGGCGCTTGCCGGAGGCTCGCGGCGCGCGTGCAGACGGGCGGTTTCGCCGAAATCGGATTCTCAGTGATGTTGCGGGGGGTGGCGTCGTGGAAGATTTCTACAGGGGCTTCGCGCAGCGGGCGCGGGACCTGGCGGAGAAGGCGGATCCGTTCACGAAGCGGCGCCTGCTCGACTTGGCAAAACGGTACGACCTCAGAAGCAGCGGATCGACGTACGGACGGGCGCCGGCTGTCGCGCGCCATGGAAAACTGCCCCCTCGGCGTCACGAGGAATTGCCCCTCCTTGGACAGCCGAGGAGAGAACGAATGAACGAGGAACGAATCACGGAAGGCTCGTCGTGGATTGATCCACGGGGGCAGGTGATGAAGACGCCGGATGACGTGGCGGAGATGTTGCGCCTGAGGGCGTGCGGGTGGGGTCTGAAGCGGATTGCGCGGCAGCTGGGCTGCAGCCATCACACGGTGAAGGACTACGTGACGGCGGGCGGGGTGAAGCCGTTCAAGTCGCCTGAGCGGGCAAAACGACTCCATGGCCTCGAGGGTTGGCTGCGCGAGAGGTTCATTCGGCATCGCGGCAATGCGGATGTGGTGCGCCAGGACCTGTTGGCCGAGCAAGGCGTGGCAGTCAGCCGGCGAACGTTGCAACGCGCCGTGCAGCCCTATCGCCAGGCGCTGAAGGCCGAAGCGCTGGCGACGACGCGGTTTGAGACGCCCCCGGGCCGGCAGCTGCAGATCGACTTTGGCGAGCGTCTGGTCGAGATCGGCGGGGTGAAGATCAAAGCATTCGTGTTCGTGGCGACGCTCGGGCATTCGCGGCGGCTGCATGTCCGTGCGTTCCGGGCCGAGAAGCAAGAGCACTGGTTCGCCGGGCTTGAGAGTGCATTTACGACATTCGGCGGCGTGCCGGAGGAAGTGCTGATGGACAATCCACGCGCGCTCGTGGCGCGCCACGACGCGGTGAGCCGGTCGGTTCAGTTTAACGACAAGCTCATCGCGTTCGCGAAGCATTGGGGCTTCCGTCCTCGCGCCTGCGCGCCGTATCGGGCGCGCACGAAGGGCAAGACGGAGAGTGGCGTCGGCTACGTCAAGAAGAACGCGATCGCGGGGCATTCCTTCGCGAGCTGGGAGGCATTCGAGGCGCATCTCGCCGAGTGGGAGCGTGAGGTGGCGAACGTGCGCATCCACGGCACGACCGGCGAGGCGCCGATCGCTCGCTTTGCGCGTGACGAGGCGCACCGGTTGAAGCCGCTCGGCGGGCAGCTATCGGCTCCGCGCCAAGCGAAAGAGCGGCCTCATCAAGGCGCCCGCCGCTGACGGCCCTCCGGTCGGCTCCGCCTCCCTCCGTCCCGTCAGCGGCGGAGCCAACCTTCAACTGACATCATGAACCCGAGGGTGGGGGCAGTTCTTCATGACGCAAAGGGGGCAGTTCCGGATGGCGTTTGACACCGGCGCCTCGCGCAATGCCGCCGACACTGCTCTTCTCGGGCTCCGGAGAGGCCTGAGGCCTCAGCCCTTCCCGTCCTTCGGGTCCGGCGATGCATTGGCCCGGCGTTCGTATTTTTCCGCCAGAGCGGTGAGCCATCTGCGGATCGGTGATGGAAGCAGCCAAGCGCCTGCACCTCTGGGCTTCGGCGAGCAATTGGGTCGCCAAACGAAAACTGCGCCCGAGTGTCGTACGATTAAAGCGAGAATTGTCCACTTTGGCACTTAGGAACTGCTGCCACGGGGTGGGTTTCGTGTAGAACTGGCGCTGCTGAGGAATCGCCTCACCGGAGGCGATCAGAGCAGCACCGCGGTCAGCCTCTTCAATTGGACTTCCCGAAGGTCTTTTCGGTCTTCAGCAGGAACAGACCCTCGTTTCGGTCATCATCGTAAAAACCGATCCAGTAGTATTCTCGGTGGTCAGGCGGTCTCTCGCCGCCGCATACGAACGTCGCGCGATACTCGACTTCGCCCCGTGTGGGCCGTTGCGGCCTTAGCCCGACAAGTCTGCACCCAGCCGCTCCGGCCTCGTAGCGAAAGCCGCGCGCGGTGATCTGGATGCCTTCCTCATCCTTCCCGCAGTGCTTCATCATGTGCGGTTCGCCGCACCATCGCCCGTGAAACATCGAAGGCATCTCGGCGGCGTCGGCGGCGTTCGCGGCGAGCAGCAGCAGGCCGCCCAACAGGATGGTCCTCATCAGTGATGCACCCTTGTTGTTACGTACTTTCGTCAGCTTGCCGCGCTACGGATGCACAGGTGTGCAAGGTAAGATCTTAACGAGTTCTTACTATCCCAAGCCTGAGCTGGGCAGGAATTCGATGCTGGAAATGCTGCTCATCATGACCGGGGTCGGCACGACGCAAATTGCAGCCGCACTCGGCGCGCTGGGGGTTACGCGCATCTCAAGACGATCACGTCGCCTCTCCTAGAATCCGTCGAGAGTTCGTACTTGTTCTGATCGGGGAGCTCCCGCCACTTGGGATGGTAGCGATACTGCTTGCGACCCCGAGCATCGAGGCCGGTTGCCTGGAGCCGCGCGCCTGGAAGCGGAGGCGGTTGCGGCGAACGCTAAAGCGGAAGCTGCCAATGCGAAGGCGGCCGAGGCACTGATCCGTTACCTCAAGCTCGAGATCGAGAAGCTGCGTCGCCAGATTTACGGCAGCCGCTCGGAGCGCAAGGCACGGCTCTTGGAGCAGATGGAGCTTGAGCTCGAAGAGCTGGAAGCAACCGCAACCGAAGACGAGTTGCCGGCTGAGAGGGCGGCAGTCAGGGCGCAGACGGTGCAACCATCCCGCGGACCCATGACGGAACGATCATGACAAGCCGCCCCAACGAGCGTTGGTGTTCGGACGCGCTGGAATCACCTGCTGGAATGGCGAGATCGTGCGGGTTGCCTTTGCCCGGGACAGCCACGACCGCGAGGTCATCAGCTGGGTGGCCACAACGGCTGGGATCTCCGGGGAGATCATCCGGGACATGATGGTCCACTGTGTCGAACAGCGGTTCGCCGACATCCGGGCTCCGCGCCAAGGTGCAATGGCTGAGCGACAATGGATCCATCTTCGCCGCCTATCGCACCCTTGAGATTGCCGCCGCCCTGAACCTTGAGCCCTGCTTCACGCCAGTCGAAAGCCCCGACAGCAACGGCATGGCCGAGGCGTTCGTCAAGACCTTCAAGCGTGACTATGTTGGTGTGAACCCGATCCCTGACGCGAGCACCGCCCTGCAGCGGATCGACCAATGGATGGAGGATTACAACTCGGACCACCCGCACTCCCGGCTGGGCTACCGCTCACCGCGGGAGTACATTGCAACTCCAACCAGCCGAGTGTCCGGTCTGACGAGGGCAACTCCACCCGGCCAGTTGCCTGTCTGACCGCATGGAGATAGGCTCGGATGTCGGTGGCGCGCCGTAAGGTCGCGGCTTCGTCTAGGAGGCGGTCAATTCGGGCCTTCTCGAGACTGTGTTGGCGCTCTCGCTCTTGCCGCTCAAGTTCGATCTGGTGCTGCCTTATCTCCTCTTCGCGCTCGGCTTTCGCTTTACCCGCCATTCGAACTGCCGCACGCAACCTTCCCGGTACAGGAGCTCGGCTGCAGGACGATATCGACCGCGATGTCCGCCATCATGTGCTCGAGCGGCGCGTCTGACCGCCTGGTGACCAGGTACCCGAGCCCCCGCGCAGCCAGTCGATCCGCGTTAACCCTGTCCCGATCATCCGCGCCGGCTGGTTCGCTTCTGCCGCTAAGCCGCCTCATTGGATGTCTGCGATCGCTTCCGATTTTCGAGACCTCATTTCTTGCGGGCTTTGAGCGCGGCTTCCTCCTGGGACAGCGTGAAATCAGATGAGCGTGGCTCTCATCCTTGTTGGCCGCAGTACGCTCGCGGTGATGGAGTTCGAGACCTCGCCGCGCACGACAAGGCCCGTGAACGAACCGCCTGCCCAGACGGCCGTTGGCTCATACGATACGCTGACGACGGCCGACCGCCTCCAAATCCCGCACATGCTTGGAACACCACCACAGCCCATCTCCTTGGGCAAAGCGACGCATCCGGCAGATCAAACCTCAATCGTTGCGCAACAGCCTTCGAAGGTCGTCGAGCAACACAAGCGAAGCGCACGAGGAGGAAAATCCGCTGTCGCGGTGCCCAGAGTTCGGCCCGAGCAGGAAACTTCCAAGGCGACTGCGAAACTCGATCGCGCCAAACCGGTCGCCGAGCTCAAAACCTGCCCGTCGGGTATCTCCGACGGGTTACTCCGAGCATTGAACCTGCCAACATGATGCCAGACTTAGCCCCACGTTTCCTCTTCATCGAGATGGCCGACGGCAACGCGCGGCGCCCTGGTCATGCTTCAGAGACACGCCGTCAGGACGAAATCCGCCCCCCTCGCCCGGACGAGCGTGCGTACGTTGTCGCCGCGCCGGGATGGCTGTCGGGGGAAACCATCACGGCTGCTCTTGGAGTGGCGATCGGCCTGGCTTCCGTCGCAAGTTTCATCCTGTTTCACGACGCGCATTTAAACGGGAAATCGATCGACAAGACGACTGCCAAGGCATTGGTCGAGCGCATTATCATCGCCGAGTCCAATGGTGACCCGAATAAAAAGAACCGGCGGTCGAGCGCGACTGGCGCCGCCCAGTTTCTCGATGACACGTGGCTTGAAGCCGTCCGAAGGCACCGTCGCGATCTGATCCAAGGTCGTAGCGACAAGGACGTGCTGGACTTGCGGCGAAATCCCGAGCTTGCGCGAGAGATCACCGTGCGGCTAGTCGAGGAATATGCCGCGATCCTCAACAAGCGCGGTCTGCCGATCACACCCGGTTCTCTCTACCTTGCTCATTTCGCGGGACCGGCGGGCGCCGTGGCGCTATTGTCCGCCCCAGAAGATGCCGATGCTGCCTCCCTAATGGCCGCCGCTGACGCGACAGGTCGGACCAGACGCGAAAAGCTGGTCAACGCCAATCCGTTCCTCAAGGCCATGACGGTTGCCGGGATCAAGCGATGGGCGGATCGGAAGATGGCGGCTGGCAATTCGCCAGGGCGCTTGTGAGAGCCTGAAGGAGCCGCGCGACGCGCAAGAAAGGCTCCTTCACCGCGGCGAGCCGTACCGAGCCTATTCATGGTAAACCACCCCTTAATCCGCCGTTGATGTTCGCCACTCTGGGTGGTGACCGTCCGATTGAACGGGAGCAAATACACATGCCCATCGAAGTGCTTACTTACGCCGAAAGGCTGAAAATCTCTCGGGGCGCTGCAAGAGCGCTCGCGAAGCGACATCGATTACCGCGCTCCCGTTCGAATGATGGCAAGACGTTGATCCAGGTCGACCTCAGCGAGATCAGTCAGCCTCCAATCACGCGCGCACCCCAGTCCCCCGCCCGCCCGCGTGGAGGGGCGATTGTTGACCGTAGGGCAGCCTTGATGGCGGCGGCTGACAGAGACTTTAACGCATATTTCGCTGGGCGCCTTTCGGCAAAGTTTGTCGTTGCTAGGTCAAACAATCAATGTCGCGGCGCGCGAAGGGGAAAGCAAGACCTTGCGAGCAAGGTCCGAAAGCCACGCCTCACCCATGTCTAAGCCGGCCAATACCCGGTCTCCGCTGGTCGAATCGCTGACCGGCTAATATCGATATTGGGCAATAATGTGCTCTTGGAAATAGCCCGGCTGCAACACTCGATAGATTTCAAAAGGACCGCACCAACAAATTCGGCACAGGTATGGCGCTCGCAACCTAGGCATTCCATTGCAGGGAACAGCTAGACCAGTCTTATTCTAGGCTAATTCCGACGTGACGCTTAGGTCGAGCCACGGTCGGGACCAACCGACATGATCAGGATTGTTGCGGTTTGCATGATGTGCGTGGTCGGCGTGGTTTCTCCGCTCGGCCCCAGCCGCGCGCCTGCGCCAGCTATCGAAGTTGACATGGCGTCGGATTTTCCGGCGGTCAGCGGCAACAAAAGCGATCGGCTTCAGATCCACACCGAAGCAATCGCGCCGAGCAAGGCGGATAAGCCGCCCGTAACGACACCCCGGATCGCCAGTGCTCCGCCGCTGGCCAAACCCAAGGCGGATCGAACGCAGCCCGAGTTCATTCCTCGTCACTGGCATGATCCGACGGCTTCTAGATACAGGATCCAAAACCGCGGTACCGCCGATGCGACGACATCACAGACGCGTCCGATCGAGAAGCCAAGGCAAGTGAGTGAAGTGAAAAATTGCAGTTCAGACGGACTTGCTCCCCTTCTTCGGCAGCTCAACCTGCAGCCGCACTGCGAGTGACTACCTGCCAACGGCAGATGGACAGATTGGGCCCATCGACTTCCGGTAGGGGTCACAGGACTAAAGTGCTCGCGCGGTAGGGCATTGTAGCCGGCAGCGCGGCTGAGAGGATAGCGCGGCGAGGCGTCCTGTCTTGAGATGAGGGGTTCGCAACCTTCGCCCAAGACAGGAGCATCCCCATGCCGGTGAGAAGCGCGCCGGACGCTCACGCACCGGTCATTCCACGGCTACCGGGCGGCAGCCGATGGGAAGCGGGATGGCCGAACAGAAGACGTTCTCTGGGTCGTAGAGTTGCCTGACCCTGGCCAGTCGTTCGACGTTGGTGCCAAAGCACTTCGCTGCGCGGTCGACGCCGTCTGGTCCAAGCAGGTTCGGATACCCGCCCGGAAGCGCGACTGGGTCGAAAGCCCGCCGGGTGTCGCGAACCCAGTCTCGATGTCGGGGCTTTTCTGAGCCGTCCGACCGGTCGGGACACGAAGCGATGATTTCGATCAGGACATGATCGCGGCGCAGGCCGATGAAGGCCCCGACCGCAGCGTCGTCGGCCGAGGCTACCGCACCTGGGCGCAAGCCGAATATCCTCGTCATCTGGGGCGATGATATCGGCATTGCGAACATCAGTGCCTATTCAAGTGGCCTCATGGGCTACGAGACGCCGAACATTGATCGCATCGCCCGCGAAGGCATCAAGTTCCAGCACTATTGCGGCGAGCAGTCCTGCACCGCGGGCCGGGCGGCGTTTCTGACGGGACAGCACGGAATTCGGACCGGGCTAACCAAAGTGGGATTCCCGAGCGCGCCGATGGGCATGAGCCAGCTCGATCCATCGATCGGCGGCCTGCTGAAGAATCTCGGCTATGCGACCGGGCAGTTTGGCAAGAACCATGTCGGCGACCGCAACGAATCGTTGCCGACCGTGAACGGATTCGATGAGTTCTTCGGCAATCTCTATCACCTCGACGCCGAGGAAGAACCGGAGCTGCCGGACTATCCCAAGGACCCAGCCTATCGCGCCAAGTTCGGTCCGCGTGGCGTACTCAGGTGTAAGGCCACCGACCACGACGATCCCACCGTCGATCCACGCTTCGGCAAGGTCGGCAAGCAAACGATCGAAGATACCGGTGCGTTGACCAAGAAGCGCATGGAGACAATCGATGACGAGACCTCGGTCGCGGCCATCGACTACATGAAACGGCAACAAGCCGCGGGCAAGCCGTTCTTCGTCTGGTTCAATTCCACCCGCATGCATTTGCGAACTCACGTTCGATCAGAACACCGTGGCCGCTACACCCATGGCGACAGCGAATATGTTGACGGCATGATGGAGCACGACGACACCGTCGGCAGCCTGCTGAAGGCGCTGGACGACATGGGGATCGCGACCGACACCATCGTAGTCTATTCAAGCGACAATGGACCTCACATGAATACATGGCCGGACGGCGCCATGACCTGGTTCAGGTCCGAGAAGAACACCAATTGGGAGGGCGCTTTCCGCGTGCCCTGCCTGGTCCGATGGCCGGGCGTTATCAAGCCTGGTACGGTCACCAACGAAATTATGAGCCACAACGATTGGATACCGACGTTCTGCGCCATCGCGGGCGAGCCTGACATCGTCAACAAGCTCAAGACCGGCTATACCGCCAATGGTATCAGCGACAAGGTGCACCTCGACGGCTACGACCAGTCGCAATTCCTACGCAATGTGAGCGGCAGCGCCGCCAACAATAGCGGTACCAAGAGCGCTCGCAACAAGTTCTTCTACTCCGACGACGATGGCCTGCTCGTCTGCTTCAGACAGGGTGACTATAAGTATGTGTTCTCTGAGCAGCGAAAGGAAGGCACCATGGGCGTCTGGGCAGAGCCGTTCACGACGCTGCGACTGCAAAAGATATTCAACTTGATGCAGGACCCGTTCGAGCGAGCGGACATCACCTCCAATACGTTCTGGGATTGGAATCTGAACCATGTAGGCGCGGCCTATGGGATGATGGAGGATGTCTTTCAGTTCGTGGCGACATTCAAGGAGTTTCCGCCGCGTTCATTCCCGCCGAGCTTTAACCCGGCGAATATCCTGGAAGGCATGATGGACGGACTCAAGCAGAAGAAGGCGCTGGTTGAAGGAATGGATATCGACAAGGTACGCGCCGGACTGAACCGGATCATCCAGCAACAACTCCAAAATCGCTAACGCTCTGTGCGCCCGGCTCACCTTCGGTGGGCCGGGTTATCTCGAAGCTTAACTAGAACTCTCGTCCGTCGAAATCCTTAGTCTGCATATCGCCTTCGGGTCAAAAGTGGGCGCCAGCTTATCTGTGGGGCGGCGTCCGACTTAACTCAGACAGCACAAAAGACGTCGCGACGGCTCTCGTGGTATTCAGCTTGGGGCCGATTTTGTTGCAAAAGGCGGCTGTAACCGACGGATGTCTTTCGGCCATTCGGTAAGGCGGACCGGCTTTGATCCGCCGTCCCTGACGCTCTCAATGCAACTCCTACGCTACGCAATGCACAGGGCATGAGCGGGTGGTGGTCGCGCAACGAACAACGCGAGGCGCCTCAGATTTTGAGCGATGGCGGCCAGAACAAACTCGTCCTGGGCGCCCCGTGGGCCACGAAGCCGAAGTCGACCGAGCCTCAGGATGCGCTTCAAGTGTGCAAACTGCATCTCGACCTTCTTGCGCTGACGTCGCGACGTCTCGAAGCCCTCGGTGCCAGCGAACGACCGGGCGACGTCCCGGGCGTGCTCATGTATGTCGCGCGGGATCTTGCGCGATGGTTCTTTTGGACAGCACTGCGGTTTAAGCGGGCATGCGTCGCAGTCGAGCTTGCTCGCACGATACAGAAACGTTTTACCCTCGTGCACGGTGCCGCTCGTCCCGAGCCGCTTTCCGCCCGGACAGTGGTAGACGTCGCTGGTCGGATCATATCGAAAGTCACTGCGTGAGAAGGTGCCGTCATCTCGCTTCGACTTGTCGAACACGGGGATATGTGGCGCGATGCCCTTCTCCTCGACTAGCCAGTTCAGCATCGGAGCAGCCCCGTAAGCGGTATCCCCGACAAGCCGCTCCGGCTTGAGACCAAAGCGCTCCTCGGTTCGTTCGATCATGGTCTTTGCTGCACCGACTTCGGCCTGGCGAATGGCGCGGGACGCCTCGACATCAACGATGACGCCGAACTTCACGTCGATGAGATAATTGTCGGAGTAAGCGAAGAATGCTGGTCCCTTGTGAGCTCCGGTCCACTGGGCCGCGGGATCGGACAGCGAGATGAACTTCGGGACAACGTCGCTGGCCGCGCCCCACGCCGTATCGTCGAGGGTTGCCAGATACTCCTTCACCGCGCGGCTTGACCTCGCCGGATCGCGATCCTTGCGCCAATCCTGACCCGCAATCGAGCGCTGCTTGTTGGCGTCGGCAGCAATCAGGCTCGCATCGACGGCAAAGCCTTCGCCACCAACCAGACCCGCCAAAATGCACGCCTCGACGACGCGTTCAAACACGCGACGGAAAACATCCCCCTCGCGGAAACGCTCGTTGCGGGCCCGCGAGAAGGCCGAATGGTCTGGGATGGCATCTTCAATGCCGAGTTTGCAGAACCAACGATAGGCGAGGTTCACCTGTACTTCACGACAGATCAGCCGCTCCGAGCGGAGCGCAAAGACATACCCCAGGACCAGCATCCGGATCATCAGCTCCGGATCGATCGACGGACGACCCATGGACGAATAATGAGGAGCAAGTTCGCTGCGAAGCCAAGACAGATCGAGAGCAGTGTCGATCTTCCGCACCAGATGATCTTCGGGAACCGCGTCGCTGAGATGAAACTCGTAGAACAGTTGACCTTGGTCACTCTTCAGACGGCCCATCATGGATCGACCTCGTCGCGATTCGCGTCAACACAACGGAATCACGCTTGCCGGCTCGTCTCAACTGACTTTTGCAACAAAATCGGCCCGTGCCTGACCTTAGCTCAAAGCGCCTAGAGGTCTGCTTCCCGTAGGTGACCTGAACCGGCGATGTGAGCGGGCAAGGCAGCTTTTGACCCGCAACGGACATTACGTGAGGAATCCGGTTGAGAGCAGTGAGGCGGCAATGCGTGTCCTGCGAGATGCAGTGATGGATCGTGACCGCTGGAGGGCCCATGACGCACTGCGGTCGTTCGCCGGACGCCGTGTTTCGCTGAGGTGATGCGTCGAATCGGCTCATTGCGCTCGATCGGTCGATGTGAGCCGATTACTTCTCGGAGAGCGCACGATGAGAGCCTTGCTGCCGCTCGTGTTTGCCGTGGTTGTCGTGGCCCGGGAAGCGACCGCTCAAGACGCACCCAAGGACGCGCAATGCGTCCGCGAGCGCGCCGCCATGGTCGAAACCATCCGGGCATACGCCCGTTCCGCCGCCAGTGCCTTGGGACAGCAAGGCCTGTCGGAGAGTGTCCTTAAGGCCATGGCGCAAACGAAGCGCCATCTGTTCATCCCCGAGCAACCTTGCTCCATCGCATACGCGGACAGACCGATGCCGATCGGCCTCGGGCAGACCATATCGCAGCCGTACATCGTGGCTTTGATGACCCAGTTGGTCGAGGTCGCGCCCGATCACGTTGTGCTGGAAGTGGGGACGGGCTCGGGCTATCAGGCCGCCGTCCTTGCTCACCTGGCGCGAAAGGTCTGCACCATCGAGATCATCCCGCAATTGGCCGAGACCGCCGCGAAAACATTAAGGGACCTTGCGTATGACAACGTGAGCGTCAAGCTTGGCGACGGATACGACGGCTGGCCCGAATGCGGTCCTTTTGACGCCATCGTCGTGACTGCCGCTCTCGGGCAGCCACCGCCGCCCCTGATTGAACAGCTTAAAGTAGGTGGCCGGCTCGTTATGCCGGTGGGGCCCGGTTACACCACTCAGCAGCTCACGGTCGTCGAAAAAATCGCGCCCGACAAGACGACGACGCGCGCCGTCGCCCTCGTGCGCTTTGTCCCCTTTACGCGTTCACAACATTAAGCTCGCCAACGTCCCGTTGTTGCTGAGCCGGAATTCGGGGGCGTCGAGGTGCCTGGCACCTTCCGCGAATGCACGTTTGGAGCGGCAGCAATTGGCCCATCAGCCAAGTGGCGGAGGTCTGCTTATCGGTAAGCATCCGGTGAGGACCGCGTAGCGGTCACTCAGGCTGCTTGGTTGACTTGCTTATTTCGGTCGCGCCAATTCCAGGGCAAAAGTTCGTCGAGCCGTTGTACGGGATGTGCAGCGATGCGTGCCAGGACGTCGGCGAGCCAAGCTTGTGGATCCACGTCGTTCATTTTGGCTGTGACGATCAGGCTGTACATCATCGCGGCACGGTCGCCGCCGCGGTCGGAGCCACAGAACAGCCAAGACTTCCGCCCCAGGGCGATGCCGCGCAGGGCTCGCTCGGCGGCGTTGTTCGACAGGCAGATGCGGCCATCGTCGAGGAAGCGGGTAAACGCATCCCAGCGCTTGAGCATGTAGTCCATCGCCTTGGCAACGTCGTTGCGCCGGGAGAGCTTGGCGCGTTGTTCACGCATCCAGACTTTCAGATCGGCCATCAGCGGCGCGCTCAGCTCCTGGCGGACGGCCCGGCGCCGTTCGGGCGTCTCGCCGTTGATGCCTCGCTCGATCTCGAACAAGGCGTCGATCCGACGGACTGCTTCCAGTGCCAGAGGCGAGATCACCGCTGGCTTTTTGCCTTGTACCTTGCGGCGCGCATTCTCCGCCAGATCAGCCATCACGAAGAACGGTCGTCGGGCATGGACCCAACACGCCGCTTCCAGGATCGGACCTACGTTGCGGCTCGGGTCGTAAAGCTTGCCATAGCCGCCATAGGCATCGGCCTGGAAGATGCCGTTGTAGCCGGCCAGATGGGCCTGGGGATGCTCGCCCGCGCGATCGCGCGAGTAATAAAACACTGCTCCCGGCGGGGCCTGCCCGCCAAAAGGCTTGTCGTCGCGTACATAGACCCAGATGCGGCCGGTGTCGGTCTTGCCTTTGGCCAGGACCGGCACCGTCGTGTCATCCCCGTGCAATCGCTCGGCACTCAGCACATGGGCCTCGAGGCGCCGGAACAAGGGCGTCAGCGCAACAGTGCAGCCACCAACCTGGTCGGCGAGGGTCGACAGGCTGATCGGCACGCCTTCCTTGCCATAGCGTTCGGCCTGACGGTTCAGCGGCTGGTGCTGGCCGAACTTCTCGAACAGCACCATCGCCAGTAAGCTGGGGCCGGCCCAACCACGGTCGATGACGTGGAACGGCGCCGGGGACTGGCTGATCTTCTCGCAATCACGGCAGCTGAACTTCTCCCGGACGTGCTGGATCACCTTCCAGGACTTCGGGATCACCTCCAGCGTCTCGGTGATGTCCTCCCCGAGCTTGGACAACCTCGCTCCGCCGCAGCAGGCGCACGCCACAGGTCCCGGCACGAGCACCCGCTCGCGAGGCAGATGGTCCGGGAACGGCTGGCGCGACGGCCTCTTGCGCGTGAACGAGGCCACCTTCGTCGTCTTGGCCGCGGCCATTTCGGCAGCGAGTTCGTCCTCAGTCGCTGAGGCCTCGAGCTCCTCCAGCGTCAGTTCGAGCTGATCCAGCAGCCTTGCGGTACGCTCCGAGCGAGGGCCATAACGATCACGGTTCAGCTTTTCGATCTGCAGCTTCAGGTGAGCGATCAGAGCATGGTCGTCGGACTGCTGGGCGCGAACGCTGGCGAGTTCGGCGCGCGTCGCCAGCAACGCCGCTTGCAGCGCCTCAATGTCTTCCGGCAGCTTCTGGGGACCGTCACCCATGCACCGATGGAATCACAAAAGCGACGATTTGGCGTGCGCTTTTTGCAATCTCACGGGACTATTGCGCAACCTATCCTGCGCTCTGCGGCCGCCAGCTGTGTTGGGGATTGCGCCAGTCGATCGCCTCCAGCAAATAGCCCATCTGAGCTGCGGTCAGCGATACCACGCCATCCACCGTCGCCGGCCAGATGAAGCGGCCACGGTCCAGTCGCTTGGCGTAGAGCGACAGCCCGATACCGTCGTGCCAAAGGGCTTTGATCAGGGTGCCAGCACGACCACGGAACACAAAGACGTCGCCGGCAAAAGGATCCCGCCCCAGCCCCTCCTGCACCAGCAATGCCAGACCCTGCATGCCTTTGCGCATGTCAGTGTGACCGGTTGCGATCCAGATCCTCGCCCCTGCCGCGATCGGGATCATCGCCGCTCCAGCAGATCCAATACGCGAGACAACGCGGTCATATCAACGCCGGCGTCCACGATCACCTGACAGGCCTTGCCGACGACAATCTCCATGCGTCCGCTCGCTGGCCCCGCTAAAGTTACTGGCGGCGCCGGCGGTTGGTCCGGCATCACCATCGCTGGCACAAACGCTGGCTGAGGTTGTTCAGTATTGCTCGTCCGCGTCCCAAACGATCGTCGCCAAGTCAACAGGAGCGAGCGCGAGATGCCGTATCGTCGTGCTGTCGACGAGACCGCGCGCGGGGCCTGCAAACTCTCCAGAACGATCTTGAGTTTCTCATCATCGGTCCAGCGACGGCGACGGCCAGTCTCGACAACCTCGAACCGTTCAATCTGAGCACTGAACTTATTGCTGTCCATAAGGGCTGTTACACAGCACTGGTATTAACCCGACAAGGCGGCCCTCACCGGAGGGAGACGCTTATCGGCGCATAGCGGACTAGATTTGCTCACCCTAAGTTCTTCGCATGTTGACCCGAACCGGACATAGCCCGTCATCATCTTGTGTCGTCGCTTACAGTCATTCCTAAGAAAAGAACACGATTGTCGCGTCGTCGGTGGTCTGCCCGACCTCTCTGAGGTCATGCTGAGGTGCCTGAGGAATTGCCGTCGATTGGCCCGGCAAGACGAGCATCGAATTCGGGGGTGAACCGGCAAGGTCAAGAAGAAGGCCCTGGAGTTGCTTAGCAAACTCGAGCCCGACAGCGTAAATCAGCAGCATTCCCCAGCGGTGTGGCGGCGGGAAATCATGAGAGCCGCCTCGCCAAGGAGGTGGAACATCATTCGAGATCGAGGTTCCGTCCCATTGGATGGGACGCAAATCGCCAGGGCACCAAAACGTGTTTTCGGCAGTCATTGTTCCAACCGTGATTCCGTAATCGATGTCGTCGATTTGGAAATCCCATCGAACGCGCAATGCGGCTCTCTTATTAATAGAATATTTTGTGGGGGTGCCCGGCGGTTCTCTCAGCCAGTGGTCGTAGTCCCAAGAGAATTGGGGGGCGCGCGTCAAGGTCGCCGTGCCGTAAGCGGAAGCTGCCGCCGCGCTTACGAAGCACTGCTCTGCTGCTTGAGCGAGCCGCGCGGATGCGCTGAAGCGACGACCGGACGTGTTGAACTCGCCGCCGAGCAGGCTGCGTGCCTGACCCCGCAACGACTGCTCGTCGAGTTCGATCGGCAAATCGGCGTTCGGAGTCCACATCCGGGCGAAGCGCGCCATCCGGCCTTGCAGGTCGGGGCCGTCGAACAGGAACAGCTCGACGAAGGGCCGCCAATTGTTAAGCCACACTTGGGATATCCGACGATCGATGTGGCGCGGCTGCAGCTCTTTTTCGGGCCAGACGAATTCATCTTGCCAGGGATTGAGCCAGACGCCCGGATTGGCGCCTGGAAATATTACTGGAACGTCGGCGGGGGAAACAATGATGGCCGGATCCCTTAACCCGACGGGCGCGGCGACATGCGGTTCGTAGTCGAGCGTCAGTTTGTAGGCGAAGTCTGGGCCGAGAATGAGGTCAGCGGCGTCCCGACCTTCTCGCCACAGAGCGAACTGCTCGAACACCGTGAAGAGTTCTTTACGCTGATCCATGGTACGGGCGTCTCGCGCCCGATCGCCCAGAACCGCCAGAAACTCCGCGACCGAGGCAGACTTGCCAACAAGTGCCTGCACCCATTCGGGGGGGTCTCGGATGAGATCCCGGGGCATCGAAGTTCTTTCTTGCGCAGAAGAAGCGTTGCGGAAATATGCAACGCCATCGCGGAAGACCACCTCTGGATCGTGTTCACCGACGCTTTTGCTTTGCATGGCTTGATCCTCCACAAGCATTCTGCCGGTCCTCGTAGACGAGACTAGCACTGCACATCGTTCCCGACTGTGAAATAAGGCACATGGCTGCTCGGACGGCGCGACGGCACGTCCACACATGGCCCGGAGCTGAACACCACGGAAGCCGTTGCCATGCCTGCTCTCCGAGAGAAACCGGACGCCGTCCAACTGAGAGGCTGACCGCTGCTTTTGACCCTGGCTGTGTGAAAACGCTGTGCCGCTGCTATGATTCTCCGGTGATTCTTTTTGGGGGAATCGATGAGGCGCTTCGTTGAGGAGGCGGATCGTGGGCAATGCACGCTGTTGCCGGAATGCCTCGATGATTTCATTGACGAGAGTAATCCTGTCCGTGTGATCGATGCGTTTGTCGATGCGCTCGATTTGGCCGAGATGAGCTTCGAGGTTGAGCCGGCGGCGACCGGTCGGCCATCGTACCATCCCTCGGTTCTCTTGAAGCTCTACATCTATGGCTATCTGAACCGGGTGCAGTCGAGCCGGCGGCTCGAACGAGAAGCCGGACGCAATGTCGAACTGATGTGGCTGCTGGGTCGGCTCACTCCCGATCACAAGACGATTGCCGACTTCCGCAAGGACAATGGCCTGGCGCTGCGCAGGGTGTGTACGCGCTTCGTTGAACTCTGCCGTGGGATGGGTCTCCTGACGACGGCGAGCGTTGCCATCGACGGCAGCAAGTTCAAAGCGGTGAACAACCGGGACAGGAACTTCACCCGGGCGAAGGTGGAGCGGCGACGCTCCCAGCTGGAGGAGAGCGTCACGCGGTATCTAGGCCAACTTGACACGGCCGACCGGCAGGAGCCGACGGAGGCCCTGGCCACGAAGGTGAGAGGCTTACCGAAAAGCTGACGAAGCTGAAGGAGGAAATGGGCAAGCTTGCCGCTTACGAGAAGCAGATGCTTGCATCGCCTGACCAGCAAATCTCCTTGACTGATCCCGATAGCCGCTCGATGGCGACGAGCGGCCGCGGCTCCGGCGTCGTCGGCTACAATGTGCAGGTCGCCGTGGATACCGAGCACCATCTGATTGTGACCCATGAGGTAACGAACAGCGGCTCAGATCGGGCTCAATTGGCCAATATGCAAAGCAGGCGAAAGAAGTGCTCCAGACCGATGCGCTCGAGGCCGTTGCCGATCGCGGCTACTTCAGCAGCGTGGAGATCCTCGCGTGCCACGAGGCCGGCATCACGGTAACTCTGCCCAAGCCACAGACGTCGGGTGCCAAGTCAGATGGGCGCTTCGGCAAGCAGGATTTTGTCTATTTGCCTGAAGAGGACGCCTATCGCTGCCCAGCTGGAGAGCAACTGCCTTATCGCTTCACGAGCGAGGAAGACGGGAAGCGGCTACGGCGCTACTGGACCACGGCCTGTCAAAATTGTTCGCTTAAATCGCAGTGCACGACAGGGCCAGAGCGGCGGATTCCACGATGGGAGCATGAGCATCTGCTCGAGGCTGTGCAGCAGCGTCTCGATGCAAACCCACAAGCCATGCGCCAGCGTCGAGAGACAGTCGAGCATCCGTTCGGCACGATGAAGGCCCGCATGGGAGCGACACACTTCCTCACCAAAACGCTTCCAAAAGTAGCCGCCGAAATGGCACTCTCGGTGCTGGCCTATAATCTGACACGGGTCATGAACATCGTCGGGATCAAGCCGCTGATCGCTGCGATCGGGGCCTGAGACACACGCGGCTCCCCGCTTCCGGGACCGACGCCCTTTGAGATCGTTTTTACACGGCCAAGACCCAAAGCGGAAGTCGATATCCCGGCTACATCTCGGCCCGCACTGGACAATTTCAGACGCACCATGTACCGCCGCCGGAGGTCGATATCATCTGACTAATCGTATGCCTCGCGGCGCAATATTACAGCTCGAGGGCACGTAGTTGATTCGCCATACGTGATCTCGATATCCGTCAGCTCCCGATCACTTAGGTTGCCGCATCCTCGGGTGCCCTGTTTTCCACCGGACAAGGTGCAAGAACCGGCCCGACACGCTTTACCTGCCGCTTACATTTTCGTTACGGGCAGCCTATTCTTTACCTTCCGGGTGTTACCTGGCCGAACCGAAGGCCGCTTAAAGGGATTTCGCGTCTTGCGCTATCTCTTCGAAGACTGCGAACTGGATTGCGGCCGCCGCGAGCTATACCGCGACACGAACGTCGTCCCCCTGACGCCACAGACCTTTGACCTGCTCGACTATCTCATTCGCAACCGCGAGCGAGTAGTTGGCAAGGACGAGCTCATCACAGCCATTTGGAGGGGGCGGTGCGTATCGGATGCCGCGCTCACGACCCGACTAAACGCCGCTCGATCCGCGATTGGCGATTCTGGGGAGAAACAGCGTCTTATCAAGACGCTGCCGCGGAAGGGCTATCGCTTTATTGGTACGGTGCAGGAAGCCCACAGCGCTTGCCGCGAGGCAGTCTCCGAAATCGAAAGTGAGACGGTTAAGCCTGCCCTCACACTTCCCGACAAACCGTCGCTCGCCGTTCTCCCATTCACTAACCTAAGCTCCGATGCGGAGCAGGAGTATTTCGCCGACGGCATGGTCGAGGACATCATCACCGGCCTTTCACGTTCCAAATCACTGTTTGTCATCGCGCGGCAATCCACTTTTACCTACAAAGGTAAGTCTATCGACATCAGGCAGGTCGGACGCGAGCTGGGCGTTCGGTATGTTCTCGAAGGCAGTGTGCGCAAATCCGGCAACCGAGTGCGCATTTCCGGGCAATTGATCGAGGCCACGACGGGCGCCCATCTTTGGGCGGACCGCTTCGACAGCCAGCTCGACGATATCTTCGATCTGCAGGACCAAGTGACGAGTAGCGTGATTGGCGCACTCTTTCCTCAATTGGAGCGCGCCGAGATAGAGCGCGCGAAACGCGTTCCGACGGAAAATCTTCAGGCCTACGACTACTATCTTCGTGCACTCTCGAGCTTCTATCAATTCACCCGCGAACAAAACATTGAAGCGCTCGGGCTGATCCGACTTGCTGTCGAAATCGATCCTGGACTGGCCGCAGCATACGCGCTTGGTGCTTATTGTTACCTGCAACGAAAGGTCTTCGGCTGGAGGGGCGATGCGGAGCAGAAACGCAACGAGACGCGACGGTTGGCAAGACGCGCAATTGAGCTCGATAAGGATGATCCAACTGTCCTTGTGAGGGTCGGGCAGGCTATTGCCGCCGTGCTGTATGAGATCGACGAGGGCGTGGCCCTCGTCTTCCAGGCGCATGAGCTCGATCCAAATTTGGCTGTTGCACGGTATACTATCGGCTGGGAACACATACGCCGCGGCAATGTCGATGCCGCGCTCAAGCAATTCCATGCCGGGGTGCGGTTAAGCCCCAAGGATCCGTTTCTCTTTCTGATGCAGACTGGAATAGCGTGTGCGCATTTGCTGACAGATCGATACGAGGACGGGTCATCCTGGGCCAAGTCGGCTGTGTTGCACCGGCCCAATTATCTAAACGCTCAATTCATTCTGGCGGCATGTCACGCTTTGTCTGGCAGGGTCGAGGAAGCCCGGATGATCGGCGCACGTCTGACGGAAGCGAGGCCGGCTGTGCGTGTTTCCACACTCGTTCCCAAGCTTGCTAAAATTTACACGCCGGAACACCTCGAAAGGATAGAGAGAGCCTGTCGTATCATGGGCCTACCCCTATGAGCGCGTGCACGGCAAACTCTGATCTCATTCCAGTTCCATCACCGCGCGGTGTGGAATGCCCCTTTTGGCCCATCTGAGAAGTTGCGCCTCGTCTGGCGAAGGGCCGCTAATCGCGCCCGAGCGGACCAGATTTGCTCAACCTGAGTTCGTCGCCTTTTGACTTGAAGCGGACATGAGCCCCTAGCCGCCATTTTTGTTTCTCGGTACTATTTAAGCGCCTAGAGCGGGGCATGTATGAAGAGGCGGGATTTTATTATAGGCATTTCGTTGCTATCCAACTTCTACCCAGCTAGTGCGCAAGGCCGCGTGCGACGCGTCGGAGCCCTTATTGCGGAGCCAGCGCAGGCTAACTTCTTGAAGGTCCTCTTGGGGAAAAGGGCTGGAAGCTCGGACGAGACCTCCAAATCGACTATCGCATAACGCGCGGCGATACCCATCTCTCACAGGCATATGCTCGTGAGCTGGAGGCTAAAGGCGACGGCATTTTCACCGCTGAGAAGCGAAGCAGGGCTGGTCATGTGAAAGTCGCTACCCGGTGATCGGAATACTTGTGTGGGACCAACTTGAGGCTGCGCGGCTGCCAAAATGGGCGGTGCCCTATCCACACGAACGGTTCTCGACCGAGGGGATGCCAGTTTATTAGGAGCTAAGGGCTTCAGCGCATTCGCAATCTCCTGCGCGGCTCGCTGGCAGTTCAAGTGATGAAGGCCGATCACCCTCGTCGAGCTGGTCTGTTAGAACGCCTCTCCGCAAATTGTGTCCGGCAGCCGTCAAGTGCGATCCCACGATCAGGCCGATCCGCCTCAAGGTCAGGAGAGCCATAGGGTCACACAGCTCGATCGAGAGCCCCGCCCCGAGGACCGCAATTGCGCGTTGCTCATCCTCATCGAGATCATCCCATGCGATACCATCCATGGCGTGCCCCAAAGTAGTCCCAGATGGACTTATCCAAACCCGAACGCGGACCTGATCTGTTGCAGCATCGCCGAGGCCCCCTCGGTATAACGACCGCTGGTTAGGTATTGGTCTAGCTGCACCACAATCGTGACCGCAAAAACCGCTGCCGCGAAGCCCTTAAACATCGCGTGTCTCCTACAAGAGACCGCCAACCGGGCGAGGTGAAATATCAAACTGTCTTCAGAACGCGCTGTCGCAAATGGCGGCCAGCGCAGTGATCGTGCCAGTCACTAATGACCAATTTCTTAACAACGTGGCGATCAACCTCGCAGTTAAGCCCCGCCGAATTTCGATAGGCATCAGTAGTCCACCGGAGGTGCGGCCGGCACCGTTGGAACTTATGCTGCCCGCTTTCAAACGGGCATTGCGATGACGCGGGACAATCCTCCGATCCTTATTTGCAGGCTATGCAGGCAGCCTATGGATTACCTTGCGATGCTCCCAGAGATCGCAAACTTGCCGGCTGCATATGCCTATCGATGCTTGCCCTGCCGGAGGGTCGATACTGTCACCTTAGGTTTGCACCCAGCAGCACTGAATTGCCAATTCACGAGCTTGCTGATGTTCGATACCGCGCACCCGGCGACCGACAGCCACTAGCTCCAAACTCGGCCGAGCGTTTAGGGCCACCCGCATCGGGTTTCTTAATACCTGCAGCCGTCATTGAACCTTCATAAAAAGCCGATTAGCTTTCGCTCCTTTCTAACGTTTTTGGAGAGCGTAAGTGGCGATGGGTACTGTAAAGTGGTTTAACGCAACCAAGGGCTATGGCTTTATTCAGCCAGAGGATGGCGGCAAGGACGTGTTCGTCCACATCTCTGCAGTAGAAAGAGCCGGATACACCGGCTTGGCGGAGGGCGCGAAGGTCAGCTACGAGGTCGTGGCGGACCGCCGCTCCGGCAAGGCTTCAGCGGAGAACCTACGTATCGGGTGATTGCGGACGATCTAAACAAATAAGCCCGCCGCGAATGGTGGGCTTTTTTGATGCGTTCACCGACCTGCTTGGCGGTACGACATGGACGAAGACGGTTATTAAGCCCTCTTCAGCTTGCGCCGCGCAATGCGGCTCTTTCCCTTCGATTTGAACTCCGAGACCTAGCGACGGGTCAAAGCCCGCATCCCACCAATGCACGCCATCATCGTCAGCCAAAGAATAGCCCCACGACCATGCGAGCGAAGCATATCATAAGGCTAGACATGCAAACGGCTATCGCGATGTCGATGTAGAATAGCAGCCATTCGCGGTCCTCATCGCGCATCTGCCTCTTTGCCCAACTCCTTGCGCACCGTAGCTGCGGAGTTGCCCACCTTATCGACTGCTTTCTGAAGCTCTTCGCGGGTCACGCCAAGCGCGTGGGTCCAGTACTTCACCTCGTGAGCCTCATGCATGTTTATCTTGCTGCGGTCGGGCTGACCACGCTTGGTTAGGTTATCGGTCACGCTCGTCCTCCCTATTTGAAGAGGAGAACTCAGCTAGGAACGGCGCGTTCCTTTACTCAGTCCCTTAAACGAGCTTGCGCGCAGCAAGCCTTCCGAGGTGATGTCCCGATACTCGATGTCGGCGTAGAATGCCGGTTCGACCCACGTCGCCTTAGGCTTTTTGATAGGCTTTATTAGCTTGGCTTTTGGGCTCACCACCGTGTCCAGCGCCTTGCGGATTTGAGCAGATGTCGTGCGGGACCAGCCGGTGCCGACCTTGCCCACGTAAACCAGCTCTTCGCCTTGCTGCTTGCCAAGGTACAGCGCGGCTACTCCCGACGGGTCTTTGATGAACCCAACCACCGGGAATGTACCCTTGTGTATAGTTTTGACCTTAAGCCAAGCCTCGGTGCGCTCCGAGCGATATGGAGCCTCGGCCTTCTTGGATAAGATACCTTCGTAGTGCAGCTTGCTTGCGGCCTCGAACAGCTCGTTACCATCGCCGATCACATGTTCACTGTAGAGCGCAGGTGCCTCGATTTTGTGAGTATCAAACAATTCCTGCAGCAGCTCCTTGCGTGCGAGCTGCGACGCACTTCGCAAGTCTTTGCCATCGAGCCATAGAAAATCGAAGGCGTAATACAACAGGCGATCCTGATTGCCTCCGGCGAGGTCAGCCTGCAACTCGGAGAAGTTGGTCCGGCCGTCATGCACGACAACGACTTCGCCGTCGATGATCGCCTGACCGGGAAGGTCAAAAGCGCCGGCGATGACGGAGAAACGCTTGATCCAATTCAGGCCGGTGCGGGTAAATGCTTTGCGGCCATCGCCGTCGATATGGAGCTGGATGCGGTAACCGTCATATTTAATTTCATGGAGCCAATTTTCTCCTGAGGGCGCCTTGCTTTTGAGCGTGGCAAGTTGGGGCTTGATGAAGCCCGGCATCGCAGGTGCTTTGGTACGCCTCGCCACTACGCAACTCACAAAAAATCCGACGACGGGCAGCCTACCCTGTCAGCAACGAGTTCAAAAACGTGCGGGCCGGCACTGCCGTTCCAAGGCCGCCGCAAGACCTCGGGACCCGGTCGATTACAACACGCTAAAGATCGAAGTCCAGACTCGGTCGCAACTGCAGCATGCGTGGGCAACGGCCGTCGAGACCGTGGGCACACTCCAGCAGCGGGCGCTCAAGTCCAGCCAAGGCGAGAAAGATTGGCTGCGATTCTTTGCTTTTGGCCAGCAGCGCCTTTGCATTGCGGGAAGGCACGCCGCCCGTTCCGGGAACGCCCAACGTCTATCGTGAACTCGTCCACGAAATGCGCGACTACGTGCGTCGGCTCGATCTGGCGAAGCGGCTGGAGGCCTACGGGCACGCCATGAACCTGTTGTCCAGCCCGCAGCACAACAGAGGCGACAATCACTATTTCCTGTTGGAGATGAACCCCCGCGTTGATGTCGGTCCAGGTCACCACCTTTAAGTTCGGCGAATCGACGCTGGCGAATCAAAGATATCTCGACTTCGAGCGCAGGCTGAAAGGCATCCCCGGCGCGGAGGCCGTCCTTGTCTCGGTTGTTTCCTCTGACGCGGTGCGGAAAGCCTATCCTAATTATTTTCTCGACACTCAGGTGTTCGTGCGGCTTATTCGAGAGGCGACCAAAACACTCAGGCCGCCACCGCGCCCCTCAGGGGGGCCGCCCGACACAAGGCAGCTCGATCTGTTCAAGTAGCAGGCGCTTTGGTAGTTCGGACCGGCATTTAGGCTTTCCCTTCCGCCTCGCTCTCCTCAAGCGCGATCTTCATAAACTCATCGCGGTTGAATGCGACCTGCCCGACCGTTTTAGCCTCGAATAGCGGCGCACGTGCTTCCCTTAAATGCTGTGCCCGGCTCGCACGTGTAGAGCATAGGTCGGAACGGCCCCAAGCCCATCTCCAGGGCTGGCAGGTGACGAGCCGGGGCCCGTGCACGCTAACCCAACGCATGCGCTGGCAGTAATCTCAGCCCGAGATTTCTCTTCGTCTGTACGAAATGGACCGGATTGGAGATTAAATTCGAGGCGACCGGCTAGATGAAAGACGGCTCCGTTTGACCCGGGGGGACCCGTCCTGCCAACCCTTCATGCCAGCCCGTGTGAAGGGCTAACAACCAAATTTCACCCCCCGTGTGTTGTTCCTGCTGGTTCGCCGTTGGGCGCGATCAGAACAAAGGGGATCGCGAAGCGTTTAAGTCGCGCAACTCAATCCGGAGGTCGTCATGATCAAGAAGGCGTTTTTCGCTCTTAGCGTCGCAGCGGTGCTTGCCCTGGCGCCCAGTGCAGCGTCCGCCCAACGCGGCTTTCATGGAGGATGGCACGGCGGCGGTTGGCATGGCGGCGGTTGGCGCGGCGGCGGATGGGGTACACCAGCTGTGGGCATAGGTCTCGGCCTTGGGCTCGCCAGCGCGGCAGCTTGGGGACCTGGCTGGGGGTGGGGAGGACCTGGCTGGGGACCCGGCTGGGGAACGCCGGGTTGGAGTTACGCAGCGTATGGCGGTTGCACGCGATGGCGTCGCGTCTGGACTGGCTGGGGTTGGAGGCTCAGGCCAGTGAACGTGTGTTGGTGAGATTGAAGCGGCCCCGACCGCAGCGACTGGAGGGGGTCTGTTGGTCCGGGGCCGCACTTGCTGGCTCAGCGGCGAATCAGTTTGAGCAAAAGATGCGGTCCGTCATCCGTCGTTCCTATTTTCCGGAGAGCAGCTCGTCGCCCGGCGTCAGCAGGCGCACATAGGTGCCGCTCTCGTGGAGTTCGAGCCAGCCTTTCTCGACCGCATACTTGATCCCAGCGCCGAACTCCGGGCCGCTCGCCTTCAGCTGGTAGAGGAACGGCGCGTTGAGCTTCTCGATGCGAATGCGCCCGTCCTGGATTGGCGGGATGCCTAGCGTCGTGCTGCTGATGCGGTGCGCCGTGTCAATCGGTCAGGTTAAGCGTCTTATCGGCGCAGACGTTTATGCCGGAAGCATCCGCCAACTGGCCGTCGTCGAACCTCCCGCGCAGATCGAAGCGGCAATCGCTGGCCTGTGGCAGTTTAGCCGACGCTTGCTTGCCGGGTTTCAGCGGGCCGAGCACTTCCTTCCAGTCTGCAGAGCCGGACTTGGTCGCCTCTAGCTGGATCAGATCCGCTTTGCGCGAGTTCGTCACTGTGACGGTGACCGCGCCCGCTTGGTTCGCCTTCGCCTTCGGTTTAGGCGCGGCGTGCGCGGCGCTAAAGCCGAACAGAGTTGCTCCCACGAGCGCTGCAGCAAGTGTCCGAGTGTACATCGGATTGTCTCCGTTTGGCCCCCAGCGGCGACGGTCTCATTCTTCAGCGCGAAACGGTCCCGACTATGGCCAGTTCGCGTGTTTCATAGATCAAGGTGAAGAAATCCCTTCACCCAGTAGTCCAGCGCTCCCGGCGCGCAGTGCGGCCTTCCTGCGGGCCTCTGACCTGCCCATCGCCTGTCTCGCCGTGATGGGAGCTGCGCTCGATGGTGACGCCGTGAGACGAGATAGCTCGATCCAGCTACGTGCGTTTTGTCGGCGGTGCAGAAATTCGTTGCTGATGCGACCCATAGGCAACTTTCGCCATGTACTCGTCCCGGCACACACAAAAAATGGGAACCGCACCAATGATCGATCCAGCGCGGCACTACCGTTGCAACGTGCAGGACTTCGTGTTCGATCTGACCGACTTCGTCAAAGAGCGGATCGGCCGGGCGCGTTGCGATGTCCCGCCCCGGTACATAGATCGCGGCTTATGGTATCGCGTACTGAGTTCGCCCTCCCGGTCAAGGGCATCAAAGTCCCGACTGGTGACAACTGGCTCCACGAGATCAAGCACGACGGCTACCGCATCAAACTGATGCGGGAGGGCAAGCGCGTGCGCCTCATCACCCCGGGCGGCAACGACTGGACCGACCGCTATCCCTGGATTGTCGAGACCGCGCTGACGCTCCGCAGCGAGCAGTTCATTCTTGATGGCGAGGCGGTCGTGCTCGGCGTCGATGGCAATTCCGACTTCAGCGCGCTGCATTCGCGCAAGCACGACCACGAGGTGCAGTTCTACGCCTTCGACATCCTGAGCGCCGATGGTGACGACTATCGCCGCTTGCCGCTCTCACTCCGCAAGACGAACCTTGCGCGGCTGTTGCGCAACCGAGCCGAGGGCATTGCCGCCGCTCCGTTCGAGCAGGGCGGGATCGGACCCGACCTGTTCCGGCACGCTTGCATCATGGGGCTGGAGGGCATGGTCTCGAAGCAGGTTGATCGCGCCTATCGCGAGGGCCACTGCGACCACTGGATCAAGAGCAAGAACCCGAAGCATCCCGCCTACCGCCGGGTGCAGGATCAGTTCTGATCTAGGGCGAAAGAAAAGGCCGCCCCGAGGCGGCTAGTCCAAGATCGATCTTCCTTCTTCTACTTATTTCTTGAGGGCGTCAGCGGCGTCCCGCGCTGCGTCCTTCACATCTCCTGCAGCCTGGTGGGCCGATCCCTTAGCCTTATCCATCTTGCCTTCGCCTTCGAGGTCCCTGTCTCCGGTAAGCTTGCCAGCGCCCTCTTTGATCGCGCCTTTTGCCTTGTCGGCAGCGCCCTTCACATGTTCGCGGTCCATGATCGTGTTCCTTTGCCGTTCTTAAGACGGCACAACGAAAGCGTAGCAAAGAGGTTCCTTGAGAACGTGCGCCGTGGTGGTCTGCTGCTGGCCTGAGCCCAAAGCCGGACGCAGGGCAGCGTACCGTCACAAGCCCCCTCGTGACCGAGGGGAAGTATTGGGTGAATGCTCACTCTTCTGCGACGAGAGTGGCTGCGCCTTCATCGCTTCTGTTGGTCGGTGCGTGCTGCAAAGGTTGCCGTGAAAATCGTGCTGTCGTCCGTCGAAGTGGCAGAGATCTGTCCACCATGCGCCCTTGCGATTTCCTGTGAGATATAGAGACCAAGCCCCAATCCCTTCTGGTTAGGCAGAACGTCACCTCGGTGAAAGGCGGTAAAAAGGTGCGGCATCGCTTGCGCTGGGATCGGCGGTCCCTTGTTGATCACCTGGATCCTAAAGCCCGCATCACTGGACCTCGCAACAATATTGATGGGCTCGTCGGGCGCACCATAGGTAATCGCGTTGCCGAGCAAATTGGATATCATCTGGCTCAATCGACCCGCGTCAACGTTTACCGCCGCTGGTGCGTCAACATCCAACAAAATGCGGCGCTCTGAGTGCACGCTTTCGAACTCGGATACGATCTGAATTATGATGGGTCGCAAGTCCTGGCGTTCGGACCTCAGTTGCATCCCGGCACCCAGGCGGAAGCGGGCGAAATCCATGACGTTGTCTATCAAACCCGCCATCCGATTGACGCTGCCCTGCAAAAGCGCGATCCAATCTTTCCCTTCCTGATCGACCTTCTTGTTTAAGAGCCGCAGGCCGCCCTGAATCGAGGCAAGTGGATTTCTGAGGTCATGGCCGAGGACGGCGATGAATTGCTCACGAAGCTCCGCATTCTTCCGTTCCGCTGCAAGCTTGCTTTCGGTCAATTCCATTCGTTCGGCTGCGTCGAGATGAGCTGCAATCAGCTCCGCAAACAGCTTGAACATGCCAACGACTTCAGGGGTATTTAGCTTGCGCGGTTTCGGGTCGATTGCACAGAGCGTTCCGAAGAATGAGCCATCCGGAAGAACAATCGGGACCGAGATATAGCTCTGAAAACCGTACTGAGCCGGAGTATGGTGGTTGCAGTACTCTGAGTCCTCGCTGACATTGTCGATGATCACAGCCTCGCGGCTTTGGCGAATTTCGTGGCAAATCGTGCTCTCGATCTTCAGCTCGTCGCCCGGCTTCAGCCCGAAGGCGAGGTCGTCTCGCGATGCACAGGTGATCCATCTGTCCTCGGTGACGCGGGCAACTGCGGTAAACCCCATGCCCGTCGTTCGACTCACCACGTCAAGAATGGTCGAGACAGCGGCAATTCCGCTGACTTTCGTGATGTCATGTTCGAATTCCATCCAGTCCCCCACGCACACGAACTCTTTGTTCCAGTCTGAACGCTGCTTCAGCCTAACCAAATAAATACCCGTCTGCACAGCGCGAAAAGTGCCTGGGCTGCCGTGCCTGCCATCGAATTGTGCCCGCTGCTTGGCCATCGGACCAAGTTCTGCTTGTGCCCCATCGGCGAAGTTGCGCCTCGTCTGCCGAAGGTCCGCTAACTGCGCCCGCGCGGACCGGATTTGCTCAATCTGAGTTCTTCGCACTTGACCCAAAGCAGTCAAATTAGGGCCAGACCACCCGTGGCTGGGCCGATGCTCCACCGTCGTGCTTAAGAACATTTCTCCCGTCGCAGCGTTAGCCGTCAGGAGCAATCATGAATCATCAGGACTGGCGCTTTTACGGATTTGTGGGCGGATGCCTACTGGCCGCCGTCATATTCGTCGCAGCGGTTGTCGGCGGCCAGGTTGGTGGAACACGAGTGGCTGAATTGCCTCAAAATTCGTACAGTAAGCCGAGTCAGAACCCGGGAATGTAGTGATGAATTACGGCGCACGATGCAATCTGCGGAAATAGTAGTAAGGTTGTTAGGGCTGTCCGGCCAATGAAGATGCTGAAAATTCAGGTCAGCTTTTTGGGGTAGATCGGACGCAACTAGTCTTCCTTTCCGAGGGGCGCTCGTGACCCGAAGCAGTCCTGACCCACTCGCGTTGCAGCGTTCGCACCTGTGCAACTACCGACGACCCTCAGTTTTTGATGAGGATCGAATGAACCGGCGGGATTTTATCGCGGGTAGTGCGGCACTGCTTGTCTCGCCGCGCATTCGTGGGCAGAGGGGCCGAACAGTGAAGTTTGCGCGATCATGGTCGGATTGAAGGGAAGAACCTGATCATTGACTACAGATCGCCTGTCGCGATTAGACATACTCTCCGAGCGTCAATGCAAGACGCGGGAAAGGCTCGCCGATGCACACTACCAGTTAGACCAGTCCTGACGCTCTTCGATGGCGAGTTCCACCTTGGTGGTGAGCCACAATAGGTTTGAGGAGAGATCAGCAAACAACTCCTTCTTCGATTGGTCGGCTGCATGGCGTCTGCTGATAAGCGCGCACTCCTCCGCTTCGGTGAGGAGTTTTTCTAGGTGGGTTTGCATGTCGTGCAAGGCTGTACCCTTGCGGCACTAACGTGTCGGCACGCCAGCGTGTCGCGGAACTGACGTCGCTCATCTGCAATCGGCCGCCGGGTTGGTCGTTCCTAAAGTGAATTAGGAATTCGGGAGGATCTTGTGTGCGATATGACACCAATGCTGTAGTTCGCATACTTGAAAGACAGCTTATGGCCCTTCAGCGAAGTTGTGCCTCGTCTGGCGGAGGCCCGCTCCTTGCGGATAAGCGGAGTGGATTTGCTCGCTCTGAGTTCTTCGCGTTTTTGGGGGGCGCCGAGCGCCGCCCTGGTGCTAGGATCGACCGCATGGCAGACCACAGTTCCCGGAAAGTATACCTGCCTCACCGTGTGGATCACGGGCGGTACGCACTGCTCTACGCTCGCTACGTTAGGGCCTACCGGGAGAGCCTTGAGACGTTGAAGCTCCACAAGCCTGACACTTTCCTAGGCCGGAAGACACAAGAGCCGTTCCCGCTGGAACCGCAACCGGCGGAGCCAGCCGACAGAGGCTTGAAGCCCAGCAACTTCCTCGACGCGGCTGGTCCTCATCACCGGCTTCGGCTCTGCCCGTAGGTGTCGGTGGCTGAGAGACCCAGCGCGCTCCCGCCTGCTAACAGGGGAGTGCTGCTATATCGGAGTATTCTCGAAAAATTTCAGTTCAGACCGCCCTCATCGCCGAAGAGATTGAGCGAACCAGGGAAATATGTGCGCAGTCGCTGGCGCTTCTCCGGTTGCCCATTCCGAGCACGTTTCTCGGCAACAAACTGCACCCACCGCCTAAGACGGAAGAGGACGAGTAGCCGCCTCAGTCTGCTATGGTCGAGCGTAGTGTAGGAACGACTTTAACTGCTGCTCTGTTGCACACCCGCTGGGAGAACTTCATGTGCGACAAATGCGTAGAACTCGACATCCAGATTGCTCGCTATCGCCTGCTCGACCGGAAGCTGGAGGTGGCGGCAATGGAAATGGTAGCCGACCTCGAGGCGCAAAAGGTCGCGCTCCACCCCCTCAGTGAGTAATGACCCGAACGAGGGCCGATTGATGCCGAGATACTTCTTCAACGTCCACGATACAAAACCAATCATCGACACCGAAGGGGAAGAGTTGCCGGATGCTGAGGCTGCTTGGCGGGAAGCAATAAAGTTTGCTGGTGCAATCTTCCACGACGTGGACGGAAAGTTTCGACCTGGGCAGGAGTGGTCACTCGAAGTTGCCGACGAAGCCCGGCGGCCGGTCTACTTCATCGTCATAAGCTCAAAGAGAATGCAGTAAAGCGTCTCAAACGCGACTTCGATTGGCCTCTTGGAGGCCGCGCGGCCCTAGCGGGCGGCTTCGTTCTTTCGAATGTTTCCTGATGGCCCGACTGACCAAGCCCAGGGCGTAGCGACGTCTGCTTGCCGAAGGAAAGCTGACCACTGTCGGACCGGCTTCGAAGGCAGCCTTTGACCCAACTCAGACATCGCAAATGCAGCAATCGCGAGCAGTTCATAACCAAAAAAGCCCCGGCGCGCCGGGGCTTTGGTTGGCGCAGACGAAGCGATTAGTATCTGGTCGGAGAGCCGTAACCGCCGAAGCGATAGTTCAACCGGACGGTGACCATGTCGACGTCCTGGCTGAACCTTTCGCCAACGAGAGTGACACCACCGGGCGTGACCAAGCCTGCACCCACGAATGTGCGGGTGTCATTCCCCATCCAGAGATGGTCGTATTCAACACCAACCGTCCAGTTGGGCGTGAAGCCATATTCCCAGCCGACGCCCAAGGCGCCGCCCCAGCGCGTATGACTTGCCGAGTCCAGGCCCACTCCGGTGAAGTTGTTGAAGACATCAAGACGATTGTGGGTCACGGCCGCACCACCCTTCACGTAGAGCAGCGAGGCGTTCCACGCCCAACCGAGTTGAGCCGTGAACAGCCCAATAGCGTCGGTTTTCCCTGTGGTCGAAATGAGCGGATCGACTAGGCTCACGCGCGTGTTCGTGATGTCGGCCCAATCGCCCTGCGCCTCCAATCCGAAAACGAACTGGTTGGTTTGCCAGCGATACCCGATCTGTCCGCCGACAAGGCCGCCGGAGCGATCCGCGCAACGACCTGCGACTGTTCCGAGAGCAGTTACGAAATCCACGCAACCGCGGCTTTGGCCCCATCCGCCGTTGGCGCCAATGTAGAAGCCAGTCCAGTCATAGACTGGAGAGACCATCGGGGGCGCCTTGGTGTAGGGGCGTGCCGCCATGTCAGCCGCCGACGCAGGAGCAGATAGACCCACTGCCATCATCCCCGCGGCGGCAATTAAGAGCTTTTTCATTACGAGAAATCTCCCCAGAAAGAAGTTCGAAAAAGGCACGAGGCCCACGCGAGGAATCAATGCTACCCGCTTCGCCTGCAGGTTGATGTAACCGAGGCGCAACACTCGAGTCGAATGCGGGGCAAGAATTTCTTAATTTTATTAACGACTTACGGGGAACCAAATGCACGCCAACGTGTACATCGCGGGAAATGAAAAACCGCGGACCTTGAAGAGCCAGCGGGTTGAATTGGAGATTGCGAGCTGACCTCCGACTTAGCGCTGCGGCACGGCAGACGCGTCACAAACCTGTGGCATGACCGTTGCACAATTCGAGGTAGCTGGTATTTCGGCACCCAGTTAGAGAATAGGCGCTGCCGGGACGCATATTTCGAGCCCGGCGACGCTTCACTTCCTTTCCCCTCGCGCCATCGCTACGGCGCATATTGTTTCGACGACCGGGATATTTGGCGCATGGCATACGACACAGCGACAGTAGATATGCTCCGCAACGTTCTAGATGATGTTCTTTCCCACCCGTCGTTCACTCGTCAGCAGCAGCGATCTGCCGTGGAAGTGGCCGAGCGCGTCCTCTGGCTGGCTTCGCAAGGGGAGCGTGAACCGATTAGGATCAAGCGGCACCTGCTGAATGAGTTCTTGGTGTCTGGATCGACTGCTAGCGACTAAGCTCAAAGTCCGTTTGTGGCTCGCAACTGAACACCCGACTGGCCGTGGCAACGTCGCCTGTGGAGGGTCAACCAGACCATAAGAATTCGCGGCCGACCGCTGCTTTTGACTCCGAAGGGAGGCCGGAAAGGAGAGCCAGCGTCTCAGGATCAGAACCGGTCCTCCCGCTGCTCATCGCCTTGATACTCGCGGAAGTCGGTCGCCTTTCCGTTCTTCATCCGCCAGACGTGGATCTCCGGAAACGACGCGGAAAGCCCGTTTCGTTCTGCTTTCACAGTGACCAAGGCGACAACGAGACCGTGGTCAGCCAGCACATTGTGAACATCAATTCCGAACGCGCCTCCGGAAAGCTCCATCGTGCGTTGAAAGAAGCCTCCGACCTGATCGTGGCCGGTATAGTTGCCTGAGAGCAGACTATGACCGGGAACGTGCCAGGTGATGCTCGCGTCGAGGACCGCAAATACGGAAGGAATGTTTCCTTGCGCAAAATCTTCACAATCACCGAATTCGGATCGCTCATTGTTGCCTCCTACATAAGGGTTAAACACCTCTTCGGGACTTATCGTGATCGCTGATTAACGCGGAATTATAGCAGGCGAGGGGCCACCTCGAAATGTCTCCCCTTGGCCGATTTTGTTGCAAAAGTCAGTTGAGACGAGCCGGCAAGCGTGATTCCGTTGTGTTGACGCGAATCGCGACGAGGTCGATCCATGATGGGCCGTCTGAAGAGTGACCAAGGTCAACTGTTCTACGAGTTTCATCTCAGCGACGCGGTTCCCGAAGATCATCTGGTGCGGAAGATCGACACTGCTCTCGATCTGTCTTGGCTTCGCAGCGAACTTGCTCCTCATTATTCGTCCATGGGTCGTCCGTCGATCGATCCGGAGCTGATGATCCGGATGCTGGTCCTGGGGTATGTCTTTGCGCTCCGCTCGGAGCGGCTGATCTGTCGTGAAGTACAGGTGAACCTCGCCTATCGTTGGTTCTGCAAACTCGGCATTGAAGATGCCATCCCAGACCATTCGGCCTTCTCGCGGGCCCGCAACGAGCGTTTCCGCGAGGGGGATGTTTTCCGTCGCGTGTTTGAACGCGTCGTCGAGGCGTGCATTTTGGCGGGTCTGGTTGGTGGCGAAGGCTTTGCCGTCGATGCGAGCCTGATTGCTGCCGACGCCAACAAGCAGCGCTCGATTGCGGGTCAGGATTGGCGCAAGGATCGCGATCCGGCGAGGTCAAGCCGCGCGGTGAAGGAGTATCTGGCAACCCTCGACGATACGGCGTGGGGCGCGGCCAGCGACGTTGTCCCGAAGTTCATCTCGCTGTCCGATCCCGCGGCCCAGTGGACCGGAGCTCACAAGGGACCAGCATTCTTCGCTTACTCCGACAATTATCTCATCGACGTGAAGTTCGGCGTCATCGTTGATGTCGAGGCGTCCCGCGCCATTCGCCAGGCCGAAGTCGGTGCAGCAAAGACCATGATCGAACGAACCGAGGAGCGCTTTGGTCTCAAGCCGGAGCGGCTTGTCGGGGATACCGCTTACGGGGCTGCTCCGATGCTGAACTGGCTAGTCGAGGAGAAGGGCATCGCGCCACATATCCCCGTGTTCGACAAGTCGAAGCGAGATGACGGCACCTTCTCACGCAGTGACTTTCGATATGATCCGACCAGCGACGTCTACCACTGTCCGGGCGGAAAGCGGCTCGGGACGAGCGGCACCGTGCACGAGGGTAAAACGTTTCTGTATCGTGCGAGCAAGCTCGACTGCGACGCATGCCCGCTTAAACCGCAGTGCTGTCCAAAAGAACCATCGCGCAAGATCCCGCGCGACATACATGAGCACGCCCGGGACGTCGCCCGGTCGTTCGCTGGCACCGAGGGCTTCGAGACGTCGCGACGTCAGCGCAAGAAGGTCGAGATGCAGTTTGCACACTTGAAGCGCATCCTGAGGCTCGGTCGACTTCGGCTTCGTGGCCCACGGGGCGCCCAGGACGAGTTTGTTCTGGCCGCCATCGCTCAAAATCTGAGGCGCCTCGCGTTGTTCGTTGCGCGACCACCACCCGCTCATGCCCTGTGCATTGCGTAGCGTAGGAGTTGCATTGAGAGCGTCAGGGACGGCGGATCAAAGCCGGTCCGCCTTACCGAATGGCCGAAAGACATCCGTCGGTTACAGCCGCCTTTTGCAACAAAATCGGCCCGTTGCTGACCACCGCTCTCGGCCTCGCACCGTCCGCTTCCGAGGGTTGAGCGGAAAGTCATCCTGGAGACGCCGGGCCAGCCTTTGACCCTAAGCAGACTTAGGTGCTGCCCCGGTCTGGACTTCGTGCGCACGATCATACTTGCCTGCCAATGGCCCAGGAAGTTGCGGATGCGCTGCATCGGCTTGCCCGATGCAGCGCCAGGCACGTTCCTCACTGCCTTTCGTAGATGGCAACGCTGCTAATGGGCTGACCGTTGGCGCCGGTGCCCTCGGTAGTAACCGTGAAAGTCTTTCCGTCGGGCGAAATCTCGTTGGAGCCGGTTTGAATCGGCTTTTCGGCTTTGGACCGGACCCACTTCACGTGGTGATCATCGACTGATGTGTAGGTCGTCGCATCAAACAAGGGATTGCCCGTGGTGGGGTGAGGCTTCCCATCGTAGATGTGCATGAACACGATCTTTGAGGCGTGACCCTGAGCATCGATCGTCTCGGCAGTATTCTGGAGATCTTGCCCGACCCTCTGAAAATTTAGCGTTTGGCTCTTGGGTGGTGGGCCAGGACTAAATTTTGATTTTTCGACGTTGAGCCTCCAGGTCCCTATCAAGAGATCGCTCTGTGCGAGCCCCATCTGGGGTCCTGCACAGGCGAATGCAGCAGATAGCAGCCCCAAAGCCAGGACAGTTCGTCGGTTCATGCTGTTCCTCCCTATAGTATCATCAACGACCTCTGATGCGTTTCCGTTGAAAAATGACGAGTAGTGGCAGCTAAGCGCTGCCAGCCGTCAATGTAACCCTGACGTGTAATCTGAATCAAAGGGTTTGTGAGATCTGAGAGCTGCCACGCCTCGGAGCCGTCTTTGAGGGCAGCGCAGAGCGCGTCTGCTCTGCCCCGAAGTCAGACGTCGACTTGTTCTGCTATCGCGAGGACGTCGTCGACCTCGATGCCGAGATATCGAACGGTGCTCTCAATCTTAGTATGCCACAGAAGGAGCTGTACGGCTCGCAGGTTGCCGGTTCGGCGATAGATCAAGGTCGCCTTGGTCCGGCGAAGGGAATGCGTCCCTACCGACGCTGCATCGGCATTTGTGGAGCACCAGCACATCAAAGAAAATGAAGTAGGGCCGCTCCAGCTGGCGTCCTCTTTCATTCAGCCCACGTTGACTTCCGCTGCTGGCCGATTTTGTTGCAAAAGTCAGTTGAGACGAGCCGGCAAGCGTGATTCCGTTGTGTTGACGCGAATCGCGACGAGGTCGATCCATGATGGGCCTCTGAAGAGTGACCAAGGTCAACTGTTCTACGAGTTTCATCTCAGCGACGCGGTTCCCGAAGATCATCTGGTGCGGAAGATCGACACTGCTCTCGATCTGTCTTGGCTTCGCAGCGAACTTGCTCCTCATTATTCGTCCATGGGTCGTCCGTCGATCGATCCGGAGCTGATGATCCGGATGCTGGTCCTGGGGTATGTCTTTGCGCTCCGCTCGGAGCGGCTGATCTGTCGTGAAGTACAGGTGAACCTCGCCTATCGTTGGTTCTGCAAACTCGGCATTGAAGATGCCATCCCAGACCATTCGGCCTTCTCGCGGGCCCGCAACGAGCGTTTCCGCGAGGGGGATGTTTTCCGTCGCGTGTTTGAACGCGTCGTCGAGGCGTGCATTTTGGCGGGTCTGGTTGGTGGCGAAGGCTTTGCCGTCGATGCGAGCCTGATTGCTGCCGACGCCAACAAGCAGCGCTCGATTGCGGGTCAGGATTGGCGCAAGGATCGCGATCCGGCGAGGTCAAGCCGCGCGGTGAAGGAGTATCTGGCAACCCTCGACGATACGGCGTGGGGCGCGGCCAGCGACGTTGTCCCGAAGTTCATCTCGCTGTCCGATCCCGCGGCCCAGTGGACCGGAGCTCACAAGGGACCAGCATTCTTCGCTTACTCCGACAATTATCTCATCGACGTGAAGTTCGGCGTCATCGTTGATGTCGAGGCGTCCCGCGCCATTCGCCAGGCCGAAGTCGGTGCAGCAAAGACCATGATCGAACGAACCGAGGAGCGCTTTGGTCTCAAGCCGGAGCGGCTTGTCGGGGATACCGCTTACGGGGCTGCTCCGATGCTGAACTGGCTAGTCGAGGAGAAGGGCATCGCGCCACATATCCCCGTGTTCGACAAGTCGAAGCGAGATGACGGCACCTTCTCACGCAGTGACTTTCGATATGATCCGACCAGCGACGTCTACCACTGTCCGGGCGGAAAGCGGCTCGGGACGAGCGGCACCGTGCACGAGGGTAAAACGTTTCTGTATCGTGCGAGCAAGCTCGACTGCGACGCATGCCCGCTTAAACCGCAGTGCTGTCCAAAAGAACCATCGCGCAAGATCCCGCGCGACATACATGAGCACGCCCGGGACGTCGCCCGGTCGTTCGCTGGCACCGAGGGCTTCGAGACGTCGCGACGTCAGCGCAAGAAGGTCGAGATGCAGTTTGCACACTTGAAGCGCATCCTGAGGCTCGGTCGACTTCGGCTTCGTGGCCCACGGGGCGCCCAGGACGAGTTTGTTCTGGCCGCCATCGCTCAAAATCTGAGGCGCCTCGCGTTGTTCGTTGCGCGACCACCACCCGCTCATGCCCTGTGCATTGCGTAGCGTAGGAGTTGCATTGAGAGCGTCAGGGACGGCGGATCAAAGCCGGTCCGCCTTACCGAATGGCCGAAAGACATCCGTCGGTTACAGCCGCCTTTTGCAACAAAATCGGCCAGAAGGAGACATTTTTTGGTGCAGCGTGGGGCGGCCGAGAGGCCGGCCGCCCCACCTTGACGATATGAATTTTTATTTCGCCATCGCCGTCCTGGCGGCCTCGATCTTGGCCTTCACCGCATCTAGATTGAAGCTTGCCCCCCTCTGCATCGGCGGAAACTCGATCGCCGTCATGGCCAGTTTCTCGACCTCCTGCTGAACGAACACGAAGCGCCAGAATTCATATTTGAACCAGTCGAAGTATTGCTGCGCGCCAAATTTGGTCCCGCTATCGGGCCAGCCAGTCCGCTCGAACGGATCGAGGCGAAGGTTGGTCAAATAGGGCACGTCAACCTTGCTTTTTTCGCCCAGCCAGCCTCCAGGCTGGTCGATGAAACGATACTTGAAGTCGTCGATGCGCACGGCTCCCAGCTCGCTCTCGCCGAAGTACCAGATTTCGTGCCGCCTCGACGGCCCTTTGCCGGTGATCATGTCCATCTGATTGTAACCGTCCAGATGGCACTTGTAGGTGCGGTCCCCGATGTGTTTGCCCTTCTTCAACTCCTCGACAATGTTCGGGTTGCCGGCTGCGGCTAGTAAGGTCGGGAACCAGTCCAGCCCGGAGATGATGCCGTTCTCGACCTTGCCGGCCGGCACCTTGCCAGGCCAGCGGATCATTGCCGGCACACGGAAACCGCCTTCCATGACGGTGCCTTTGCTTTGCGCGAATGGCGTCTGTCCGCCATCCGGCCAGGTGAAGACCTCTGTGCCGTTGTCGGTAGTGAAGATTACGATGGTGTTGTCATCCACGCCCATGTCCTTGAGCTTTTGCATAACGATGCCGACATCGTCGTCGAGCTGCGCCATACCGGCTTCATGAATCGTCCAGCCGTTCTTGGAATTGCGCATCGCCTGGTATCTTGGCGACAAGTGCGTGACGATGTGCATGCGGGTTGGATTGAGCCACAGGAAGAACGGCTTGTTGTCGGCCTTGGCCTTCTCAATGAACTTCAAAGCAAGGTCCCGGATTTCGTCGTCCACGGTTTCCATCCGCTTGGGATAGAGCGTGCCGGCGTCCTCGATCCTTTGCTTGCCCACCTTGCCCCAGCGCGGGTCCACGGTGGCATCGTCGACATCGGTCGCCCACGTATGGAGCATGTTGCGCGGACCGACGACGTTCAACAGGTCCTGCGGATAGCCCGGGGTGGGCCGGATCTTCCATCGCATCGAGGTGATACAGGTAGCCGAAGAATTCGTCGAAGCCATGCACCGTCGGCAAAAACTCGTTCTTGTCGCCAAGGTGATTCTTGCCGAATTGGCCGGTGGCATAGCCCATGCCCTTTAGCGCGGTGGCGATGGTCACGGCCTCCGCCGGCAAGCCGGTGGGAGCGCCGGCCTGGCCGACTGTGGTCATGCCGGTCCGGATCGGCAACTCACCGGTGATGAAGTTGGCGCGCCCCGCCGTGCAACTCGCCTCGGCGTAGTAATCGGTGAACAGCATGCCTTCGGCGGCGATCTTGTCGAGGTTTGGCGTCCGCCCGGCCATCATCCCGCGGTGGTACGCGCCGATATTCCAGATGCCGATGTCGTCTCCCATGATGACGACGATGTTCGGCCGCTGGCCGGCCGCTGCGGGCGCTGGTGCCGGTTGCTGCGCTTGTACCGGACTCGTCAATCCGACCGCCGAGAGCGCCGAAGCAGCGACGAGAGAACTACCACTCAACAAGAGATCGCGGCGTTTCAATCCTGCGCTGCCGGGTCCGGTCTCCTTGTTTGGCTCGGCCGGAATCCTATCGTTACTCATTACATGATCCTCTTCCTGGCGATGCGCCTGAAGCCGGAATGGCTTGCGGCGGCGTCGATCAGCTCGAGCTATCCGCGCCGATCGATGACGGCGGCAAGAGTCGCGAGCGCAAGGATGTCTGCCGCCTTAAGCACCTGGCGCTTATTTGGATCGGATCTTTAGCCAGGCGATCAAAGCCAAGCGATTCCCGCGCCGGTTGATATAGATCAAAGAATATCCGAGGTGGGTTCTGGCTACGCGAGAGGGAGAGCAGATCCGCTAAGGGTCAAAGGCGAAGAACTCAGAGCGAGCAAATGCAGTCCGGTCAGCCGCAGGAAGCGGGCCTTCGCTGAACGAAGCGCAACTTCGCTGATGGGCCAAAGCCGGCGGTGGAGGCCGCTGCGAGCTTCCGGTCTTCCTCGACTGCCGACGCTTGGGCAAGCATTGAGTTAGGCAGCTCGGGCCACGAGCAGACGAAGCGCTACTAGCAAAGGAATGATTCACGGCGTAAGCTGCCGAGAACCGCCCGCCAGAGGCGGGCGTTATTTTCGGAGGACGCCAAGATGTCGCGTAACCGTTCCATAGGACTATCATTCGCGGCCGTCATGCTGCTAACTACGAGCTTTAGCAATGGGCACGCGAAGCCCTTCATGATTGTCGGCCTCGATGAGAAACTTCTGTGGGACGAAAGCGGCAAGCCCATTCTGTCCGCACCCGGCAAGGATCAAGTTCTGATCGTCGACCTCGCATCTCCTGAGACCCCCAAGATCATCGCTGCCCTGCCGCTCAAGAACTCGGTCGTCGGACCGCCCGTGAACGTTGCGATCGATCCCAGCGGCGCGGTGGCGCTGGTCGCCGACTCCGTCGATGTCGTCAAGGACGGCGACGCGCTGAAACAGATGCTCGATAATAGGATCTACGTCGTCGACCTGCAGGCCAATCCGCCTAAGCTGGCGGCAACGCTCACGGGTGGGAAGCAGCCTTCAGGGCTCAGCTTCAGCCCAGATGGCAAGATGGCACTGGTCGCCAATCGAGGAGACAATTCGATCAGCGTCCTCTCCGTGAACGGCACGGACGTGAAGATCACGGACACCGTTGCGATGCCGGACAGTCCGTCGCACGTGACGTTCACCCCGGATGGCAAGCGAGCCTTGGTCGCCCGCTTCCCTGCTCATAAGATCTCCATGCTGGACGTTGCGGGCGAAAAGGTGACGTACAACAAGATGGATCTGCCCACCGGTCAATGGCCGTACAATGTTGCGGTCGCACCGGCCGGGAAAATCGCCCTAACCTCTGACAATGGTAATGCGGGTGCTTCCGATGGAAGTGTGGATACCACGAGCGTCATTGATTTGGAGGCCAATCCGCCGCGCATCATCGATCGCGTGGTGGTGGGCGACGGCCCCGAGGGACTCGCAATCAGCCCAAAGGGCGACGTCGCGGTTGCCGTGATTCTGCGCGGTTCAAATATGAAGAACGCATACTTCTACGAAAAGAACGGCAGCATTTCGGTGCTCAAGATCGACGGGAAGAAAGTGAGCAAGACTGGAGACATCGAGGTGGGCGGCTTACCCGAAGCGGCAGTGTTCACGCCCGACGGCAATTACCTCCTTGTTGGCAACTACCTTACGCAGGACTTCTCGATCCTGAAGGTCGATGGCAGCAACATCATGGACACCGGCAAGCGCTTCCAGGTGCCCGGACATCCCGCCTCGGCCAGGATGGGGCCTTAAAGCTTTCGCCATTCGAATATCCGTCGAAGGCCCGCCTTCCTCGCGGGCCTTCGTTATTTCGTTGGTAACGTTTGCGATCGGCCCGCCCAGCGCATCATGTACATCGATGCCTCCATGACCGCTTCGGGTCAAAACGCGAAGAACTCAGGTTGAGCAAGTCTGGTCCGCTCTGCCCCAACGAACGGACCTCCGTCAGGCGCGGCGCAACTTCGCCGATGAGCCATAGTCGGACTCAGGCGGCTCAGAAGATCGCTCAAGCACTCGCGGCCGACCGTGATACGGATGGGGCCGGCCCCAATTAGGATGCGCTGCCCGGATCGAAAGGCACAGCGAAGTGAAAAATGGCGCCGGGGCCCTTATCGGGGATTACCGATATTTCTCCTTTATGCGCCCCGATGATCGATCGGCAGATCGCCAGCACCATGCCCATGCCGTCCTCCTTGGTCGTGAACATCGGGTTGAATATTCGATCATCGGTGCCCGGCTCGAGTCCTTTCCCCGTGTCTTGCACCGACACCATCACATATCTGGACTGATGGACTTCGGACTTTATGGAAAGCAAGCGCTCCCCATCCCCGGTGGCCATGGAGTCGATTGCATTCCCAATCAAATTCACCAGCACTTGCTGGAGCTGAATCTGTTCGCCTCTTATCCTCGGCAGTCGTTCGTTAAGGTCGGCTCGAACGGCGATCCGATTTGTTCGCAGCTTGTCGCCAACGACCGTCAGGGCTCCCCGGATGACATCGTTGATATCAAGGTAAGTGCGGGGCCGTACGCCCATCCTGAAATGCGTCCGGATATTTTCGACCAAGGCGTCCGCACGGTCTCCTGCAGTCACAACGCGCCGCAAAGCATCCCTGGCACGATCGAGCTCAGGCTCGCCGCGATCAAGCCAATTCAATCCTGCGTTTGCACTGGCTTTGATCGTTGTGAGTGGCTGTTTGATTTCGTGGGCAATTGATGCCGAAACGGCATCGCCGGAGCCTCACGTTCGCGACGCTGCGCCAGGACCGCGCGGTGCAGCTGCGCGTAAAGCGTCGTTATCTCATGCAACAGCACAATGAGCACAAGAATGCTGGATACGAACCCGAAGACGCGGCCGGCATACCAGCCGGCGCTGAACCGGGCCAGACCGGGATACGAGACCAGATAGATCTCAATTGCATAGGCACAAACAACCGCCATCAGCCACAGATCGAGCACCGAGCGCTGGCGTATCCAGAGCAAAGTGAGCGCAATTGCGTTCCACAGGATTAGACAACCGGCCAGATAAAGCGCGAAGGTAGAAAAATGGACCGGGTCGAGCATGATGCGGGGTAAGTATGCATCACCCACTATGGCAAGGACTGTCACCGAACACACAACGGCTGACGTCATCGCAACACTCGAAAGAATCGTCGCGCCCACTGAGCCCTCCCACAATCGCTTAGGCGAATTGACACCCTTCAAGAGGGTATACGCGATGACGAACGTAGGAAAACCGGCGTACCTCACAGCGTTGAGCCAATCCGTGCTCTGTAACCCCGTGCCAAGCAGGCCAGCTGGCGCGAACGCTCCCGGAAAGACCAGCATCCAGGGGACAAGCATGAGCGCTGTGAAGAGATACCCGGTTGAGATTGCGAGGATGGCACACGAGCGCAGGATGGCGAACTGGTTGAACAGCAGGACCGCGGTGATCATGTCATTCACGAACATCGCCATGCCGTAGGCCGGGACGAAGGAGTCGATCCGCCTCAGCTGGATATTCGAGAGGCCCCCTGCCAAGATTAAAAGGACGCCAAGGAAGGCGAGCATAACCGCAAGGGCAAGCCGTTTCTGCGCGCGCCCGGGCGGTAAGGTCGAAAGGGTGAAAGGCTGATCCTCTGGCATGATGTCCGGCTTCATCATCGCAGCGGCTCCTCGCAGCGGCTAGAACACGCAGCACGAAACCCAAGCAGCTTCGCCATTCCCGTCACACGCTGCAAAGTTCACCGTATCTCTGCACATGGGACGGCGGACGACGATTGAGGAAATGTCGCCGCCTCCGAAAAGCTGGGCCGGCGAGGTTTCCTGTGGTGGTGCGCCAATGACGAATTCTCGGTCGTCCCGGTTCACGATTAGACCCCAGGGCATCAGCCTATCTCGTTTGACCGCGTAGATCGACGTCAGGTTTGGGTCTTGGTTGTGTGCAAACGGATAGGTCGGACGCGGCGTGGTCGCCAATCATTGCAGGCGGCCGGTGCTGACGCATCGGATCGTCCAATGACCGGCCAAAGTGGGTATCGCGACGGGGTATTGCGGTTTTGGACGCGCTTTCCGGCCTTCAGGCGGCGCGGATGGCTGCAATCAGGCGCGGTTTGCCGACGATGTTCATCACCCGTGTGAGGTTATAGGCGAGAACATGCAGCGCCATCTCAGCGGCGACATTCCGTAGGCGCTTCATCAGGAAGTGGGTCGCACCCATACGGGCTTTGATCGTGCCGAAGGGATGCTCGACTGTCTCACGTCGCGTCCGCATGGCGTCAGGATTGGAATCGAGCCGTCGCTGGACCTCCTCGACCACATGCCCATGCTCCCAGCGCGTGATCCGGCGCTCCTTGGACGGCGTACATTGGCTCTTGATCGCGCAGCCTTGGCATGCCGCCGTCGACCAGTAACGGCGCAGCGTCATTCCATGCTCGATGTTGGTGAAGTGATAGGGCAGCAGCTGGCCCGATGGGCAGCGGTAGACATCCTCATCAGGCAGGTAGGCGAAGTCCTGTTTGCCGAACCGGCCCTCCGCCCTGGCGTTCGACGTCATGGGCTTGGGCAAGGTGACTGCAACGCCAGCCTCTTCGCAGGCCAATATCTCCTCTCCGTCGAAGTAGCCACGATCGGCGACCGCATCGAGTTTGTCCACTGCGAGCACTTCTTTGGCCTGCTTCGACATCCGAGCAAGCTGCCCACGGTCGTTGCCGACGTTTATGACCTCGTGCGTCACAATCAGATGGTGTTCGGTGTCCACCGCGACCTGGACGTTGTAGCCGACGACACCCGATCCGCGTCCGCTGGTGGCCATCGAACGGGCATCCGGATCGGTCAGCGATATCTGTTGATCCGGCGTGTTGCGCATCTGCGCATCAAGCACTTCCAGGCGGCTCATCTCCTGCTTCAGCCGAGCGATCTTTTCCTTGATCCTCGTCGTCTTGATGCTGATCGCTTCCGATGGCTCCTGCCGATCGGCGCTATCGAGTTGACGCAGATATCGACCGACGCTTTCCTCGATCTGCGCCATCCGCCTTGCCATCTTGGCATGCGTGAAGTTGCGGTCGCGGTTGTTCACCGCCTTGAACTTGCTGCCGTCGATTGCGACGCTTGCGGTCTGCAACAGGCCCATTTGCCGGCATAGTGCAACGAACTTCGCGCAAACCTTCCGGATCGCCGCGCCGTTATCCTTCCGGAAATCGGCGATCGTCTTGTGATCGGGAGCCAGGCGCCCAATCAGCCACATTACCTCGACATTGCGGCACGTCTCACGTTCCAGGCGGCGACTGGATTGCAGCCGATTGAGATAACCGTAGATGTAAAGCTTCAGAAGGACTGCCGGATGATAGGAGGGCCGGCCCGTCTCCTTGGCGATCACACGCTCAAACCCCATTCCATGCAGGTCGAGCGCCTCGACGAACACATCGATCACGTGGACCGCGTTGTCCTCGCCTACCCAATCCTCCAGACATTCCGGCAAGAGCGTCAGCTGGGATCTGTCCGCGCCTTCAACGAAGCGTCCCATCCGTATCCCCCATCAGGAAACGGAAGAATCCTAGCCGACTCGTGACTTTTCACACAGCCAGGGTCAAAACGCGAAGAACTCAGGTTGAGCAAATCTGGTCCGCTCTGGCTCAACGAGCGGACTTACGACCCGCGAGGCGCAACTTCGCCGATGCGCCAATAGGTGACATTCGAGATGAAAGAGGCCGTCCACGTCAGCAAGCGAATAGACTTGCATTTTATTGCTCCCGGACGCCTCCCTTCCTTAGCCCATCGACAATGTCATCGAACTCCCGACGAAACTGCGGGTTGCTTGAGATTGAGTAGCCAAGATCACGGTACCACTGGACCGTAAAGTCTGGTCGAAGCTTGTTCAATTCGGTCAAACTCTGCTGTGCCTGTTCCGATTGCCCCGTGGCTCCGTAAGCCGATGTCAGATCTACATAGGTGTAGAAGTACAAGTTGTTCAGATTGACCGAGCGCCTGCATTCCTCGATCGCTTCCTTGTATTGGTGCAGGTGCAAGTGTGCATGGCAGAGCCAGTAGCGCCAAAGGTGAGCAAAAGGATCTCTGGGACTGAGACGGAGAGCCAACTGGGCAGGCGAGAAGGCTTCGCGCGCCCGCCCGGTGACGACAAATACAATAGCTTTAGCACCGTAGACAGCTGGATTATTTGGATCAATTTCGAGCGCGGCATCGTATTCAGCCAATGCCTCCTCAGGGTGTCCAAATAGAAGAACGAGCCCCTTGGTCGTATGAGCACTCGCGCTTGCCGGGTTTTTTGACAGAACTCTGTCGATGAGGTCGATCGCTTGTTTTCTGTCTTCAACAACGGAAGCAGACCATCGATTGTTGACAGCAGCGGCCAAACACCGCGCTTTCCCAATCATGGCCTCAACGTTGTCCGGATCGAGGCCCAGCGCACTATCGAATAAGTCCCTTGCCTGAGCATTTTGGCTTTTCGACTGCGCCTCGTAGAACTTTGCCCAACCGCGCATCGTGAAGTCCATGGCATCTGGATTCCTCGACCGATCCATTTCGCTGCGACGGCTTTCGGCTTGGATCAGTTCAATGTTGAGCGAGCGGGCGAGCCGCGCTGTGATCTGGTCCTGCAAGATGGCGAGCTTCGCACGATCGCCGTCGAAACGATCGGACCAGACGTCCCGACCGCTCGCGATATCCGTAAGTGATACGTTGACTCGGACCTGATCCGCGTTGCGCCGCACCGCGCCCTGGACCGCCCAGCGGATGCCAAGGTCCTTGCCGAGCGTCCTGAAATCGATCTGCTTGTTCTTGTATGTAAAGGCCGTTCCGCGTCCGATAACGAATGCGCCGGGCATTTGCGCGAGGTCGGTTGTCAGATCGGTCGTAATGCCGTCGGCGAAATAGTCCTGCTCCGGATCGTTGTTGAGGTTTGCGAACGGCAGGACGACTAGCGACAAACGGGGAGCAATGTCGGGCCGGGCCGTCGCCTCCCTCTGCGTCTGTTGCTTGTCCGGAAACACGTCGGTGCGGAGCGTCTTCCACACCGTCCAGTAGCCGACGAGGCCGCCCGCGATCGCGCCGATAGCGGCAATCGAAGCGAGTGCTCCGCCGATCACCTGCAATCGCGCACGGAGGCGACCCTTAAAGTTGAGGCTCGACGCTGGTTTGGCCGGTTCTTTATCAGAAGCCGTTTTGTTCAGTGGGTCTTTATCGGATGCCGGCTTGTCTGGTAGGTCGTTGGAGACTTCCGAGTTGGTCACCGTCGCCTCCCCCGCAGGGGCCAAAGGCCCAGATTAAAATTAGCAGATTTCCGCGGCTCCGGGTTGGTCAAGGTCGCTGACTAAGTTCAGGTTTCTCTGAAAGGCGTTCCTTCGAAAATCGTGGGTTCTACCTCGTGCGAATAGATGTTCGGTTGGGGCCAAAACCGGAAGTGGTCCGTCTTTCGATCATGCTGCGCAACGGCAATTATTTGGGAAGTCCGACCAGTTGCCACGTCTCGATCGACCTGTTGAGATTCTCTTGATCGCGATAATCCGGACGACAATGACGTCGGGTGCAGCGCATTCCATGAGGCGTCGAACGCGGTTTTCGTTGCTAACCTAGCCCAAATGGCAGAAGATTTGCACACAACCCCGCCATCCGGGAAGTACCAGCTGAAGCATAATTGACGGCGCGCTGCGCCAGGGGACCGGGCAATCCGGCTGCTCCGTCCTTGGTCGTTCTGCCGGGCGAGGGAGCGAACAATGACAGGGCTCACCAGACGTCAAGCAATCGGAACGATGGGAGCGGCGGCAGCATTCGCAGCAGGTCTTGGACGCCCGGTCTTCGGTGACACCGCAGCTGGATCGGCCGGCATTGATCAGGTGCTGACCGAGGCGGTCAAGTCCGGGAAAGCGCCTGGGGTTGTAGCGCTGGCGGCCAACGACAAAGCTACGATCTATTCGGGCGCGTTCGGCGTGCGTAACCTCGCGCAGCCGCAGGCAATGACGCTTGATTCAGTGTTCTGGATCGCCTCCATGACCAAAGCCGTGACGACGGCCGCGGCGATGCAGATGGTGGAGCAGGGAAAGCTGAAGCTCGATCAGCCCGCCAGCGAGATCCTGCCGGATTTGGCGTCGGCGCAGGTGCTGGAGGGGTTTGACGCGGTTGGCACTCCTCAGCTCCGCCCCGTCAAGCGGCCGATCACGCTGCGGCAACTGCTCACGCACACCGCAGGATACACCTACGACATCTGGAACGAGAATACCGGCCGCTACGAGAAACAGGCCAACCTGCCGAAACTCATCACCTGCAAGGACGATGCGCTCAAGACGCCCTTGGCTTTCGACCCCGGAGACCGCTGGGAATACGGCATCAATATCGATTTTGCGGGCAAGATGGTCGAAAAGGTGAGCGGCGAACGGCTGGAAAGTTATTTCCATGAGCACATTTTCGGGCCTCTCGGCATGGCCGATACAAGCTTCAGGCTCAGTCCGTCGCAACGCGAGCGGCTCGTGGGGATGCACTCGCGTGGCGACGACGGCGCGTTGAAGCCGATCGAATTTGAAATGCCGCAAGAGCCGGAATTTTTCATGGGCGGCGGCGGCCTCTACTCGACCGGGCCCGATTACCTGAAGTTCGTGCGCATGTTCCTTAACCGCGGCAGCCTCGACGGCAAGACCTTATTGCAGCCCGAGACCGTAGCGACCATGGAACAGAATCAGATCGGCAACACCAACGTCACCGCGCTGAAGAGCGTCATTCCCGGGAGCTCGCGCGATGCTGAATTCTTCCCCGGGATAGTCAAAAAATGGGGGCTCGGCTTCATGATCAACACCGAGACTGCGCCGACCGGGCGAAGCGCCGGCAGTCTCGCCTGGGCCGGGCTCGCCAATACCTATTTCTGGATCGACCCGAGCAAGAACATCACAGGCGTCATCCTCATGCAATTCCTGCCGTTTGCCGATCCGCAGGCGTTGCAGACGTTCGCCGAGTTCGAAAGCCGCCTCTACAAGGTCGCCTAAGTCTCGAGGGTGGTCGGCGCGCCAAGCCGACCGCCGTTGCTACAGGAGAACTCGACCCAGCCATCGATCACAGGCTCGGCTAGGTCGGTGGGACGAGGACAATTGCGAAATGTCCGTTCCGGGTCAAAGCGCGAAGAACTCAGATTGAACAAATTTGGCCCGCCCGGGCGCAATTAGCTTGGGCAGACGAGGCGCAACTTCGCAGATGGGGCCAGCAACGGACATTCACGTGCGCCAAGCCGGAGGACGCTTAGGGCCAGAATGCGACATTCCTGCCTCGTCAAAGAGGTCGGTAGCTGAGTCGGCCTTGCGCCGCGTCGCTTCTCAGCCCACCGGCACCCCTTGCCCGCCTTGGCCGGTAATAGAGTTGCTATCGCGTTGTGCAAAGTTGCCACGGCTGGGCCTAGTCGGTACGTGCCAGAGCCGGACTAAATTCTGCGTTTGCCATCATCAATGTGCAAATAATCAGCATTGAACTCTGCAAGGACTTCTAGTTCTCCACGATTCAGCAGCATTACCTCGCCCTTTTCCCACTCGATCAAGCCACGGGATCGAAGCTCTTGGATCATGCGGTTGACATGCACAACCGATAGGCCGCATGCGTCCGCCACGTTCTGCTGTGTGAATGGGAACTCATAACTGTTGTTGCGCATGAGCCCGACTACTTCTAGGCGGGCTGCAAGCTCACACAGAAGGTGCCCGATCCTCGGCAAGGCTGAACGCGCTCCAAGCGCTGCAACCCACTCCCGGAAGACAGCGCCATCCGTCAAAGTTTCGCGCCAAAAAACATGAGTAAGCGCCGCGGATGATGTCAGCAAGTTTTGCAGATCCGAGTGCGGAATAAAAGCCACTGTCGAGGGACCCACGCTGCAAAGATCATGATCCATGCGCGGGAGGTGCAAGGTGTGCAAATCGGGAATATCGCCTGGAACGTACAGTGCGAGAATTTGCGATCGGCTGCCAACTATCTTTTGGCGCGAGACATACCCGCTTACGACCGCGCCGCAGTTAGTGGCCGTATCTCCCTCGCGTAATATGTAATCGCCATCAGCGAACTGCTTTAACTTAACGGGTAGACCCAACAGTTGATCGCGCTCAACCGGGGACAAGCCACTAACAGCCTCCAAGCGGCCGATCAGCCTTTCGAGTGACATCTTGTAGTCCCACCTGAAGTTATTCAGGAAATTACCGTCTGCCACCACTGAAGCAAGGTAGCACAAGCAGCCGCGTGAGACAAAGTTCACCCAAAACTGGCCGAAACATTGGAAGAAACGCAGGCACCCTGGACTAAGTGGCCTTCCAACTCCAGAACGGGCGAAACGGGTCAAAAGCTGCCCTTGGCAGGCTGCTTCACCTTGGTCGGCTCATCTCCCGCAAGCAGACGTTTCGGCACTTCGAGCGCAGGTCGGCGACGGGCCATAACCGGACCTGTTCACTCGACTATCTTGTCGGCACTGGCCAAGAGTGCAGGAGGGACGGAAAGGCCCAGCTGCCGGGCCGTCTTCAAGTTGATGGACAGATCAAATTTGGTCACTTGGTAGAACGACGGAATATCGCCAGCCTTCGCTCCGCGCAAAATTGCGTCGATGTTGCTGGCAACGCGCTTATACAATTCGGCTAGATCAAAGGAGTAGGCCATTAAGCCCCCGGCCTCGACGAACGCGAAAATTAATCTCGGCCTGCGATTTCTCTTCGTCTGTACGTCCAACGGTTCAGGGCTGAAGCCTCGATAGAAGCCGTTGCCGATCGTGTTCGCGAAGGCGCTGATCCTTGCGCAGGGTTTCCAGCTCCTGTTCGGCGCGCTCAGTGCTTTGGCCGTCACGCTTCAGCTCAATGATCAGCCGTTCCTGTTCTGCGAGGCGGCGCTCTCCCTCGACTACGTCGCGTTCGACTTGTCTCAGCTCATCGAAGATCGAGCTGGTGTGGTCCATCGTCGGGCCCCTCCCTCAAGGGGAGCCGTTGTGCTCTGTCTGATCAATCGCGCCGACACTTCAAACGTTCCCGTCTACGCTGCCGCATGCACTGCGTGTTCCCGATTTCGTTCCTTATCCTAGGTGAAGGACGTTATGTGCACTTTGGTACATAGTGACAGCATGGAAGGTAGCCGCGCAGCTGTCAAAAATGCTCCGCGTTCGCGGCCGTGCTGCGCGATCTGCTCAGCCACGCCTCGTCTGCTGGAGGCGATGGTAGATCCCCGCACCGGTAAGACGGTCCGCGTTTTCCAGTGCCAGTGCGGCGAACTGATCTGGCAGGGTTTGAAAGAATGATGGCTGACGAAGCAAGCTAGGTCATCAGCAAGTCTTTGCTTTCCGCCAGCAAGCGAACATAAGTTCCGCTCTCGTGGATTTCGTCCCTTCTCGATGGCGTACTTGATGCCCGCACCGAACTCCGGGCCACTGGCCTTGAGCGTGAAGAGGAACGGCGCGTTAATCTTCTCGATGTGGATGCGGCCGTCTTCGACCGCCGGAATGCTGGCGGCGTCCCGGTCGGTGTCCTCCGCGTCCATCTCGGGCGAGGCGCGGCCAAGGCGCTGGCCGTAGTCGTCGAGGATCATGTAGTTATCCCGGTCGGACCCGGGGACAATCGAGGGCGCGGAACGCATCACTAAACCTCACGCTGGCGGGACCTCGGCACTCCAGCCTGCCGGCGGCTGGCCGTCAATCGACGGACTCGCAATCCGCGCAATGTCTTTCCCCCCTGGGTGATGACGCTCGACTGCCGAGCGCTTGAATGATCCGCGCGCGTGAATGCGTGCGGATGTCCGATGCCCCATTGAACTCGCGCCACGTACCCTCGACGTCGCAGGGCGGCGCGAACAGCGTGATCGCGTCTCTGTTGTTGAAGCGGATGATCGCGGTGATGCCGTCTTCGCGGCGACGATGCGCGGAAGGTGCGCGCATGACATGGCTGCCGGTGTCGCCAATGGCGGAATCGGCAACGGCCTGCAGCACAGCGAACAGTGTCCGCACTCGCGACGGGTCATCGGGCGCAACGCTTAGCTAGTCTTTTGTTGTCCGCGCGAGGTTTTCCCCGCTGCGGTTAGTATGACGCAATTCGACTCTTTCTAAACTCAGGATAAGTCGGCAACTGTGGCGAAAGATCGCCTTATGCTGTTATTGCTGCGTTTTGCTACTACAGAACGAAAACGCTAGCGCGGTTGTGTTTTCAGGCGAGTTGGATTGTCGCGAACGCGTAACGATTGACAGACATACGTCTGTATGGCGTATCGTCACAACCGCGTTCGAGTTTTCAACCGGTGAGACACATTCGCTTAGCTAGCCTCACGATGATCTCGTGAGTCGTCTCACCCATACTGGCCCGCTCTGTTTTTTGGCTTCGGCCATCAAGACGGAGCGGGCCTTTTTACAACCAACTCCATCGGAAGCGGTCCTTAAACATCATCGCGCGGGAATCTCAAACCGGAATGTGCTCCGCGCATGGTTGCAGTTTCTGCCCATCAGTCCGTCGTGTTCAGTCTGGACGCGAGTGCGTTCATTCTGGACACCAGCGCGTTTATTCTGGCCGCGAGGAAAGGACCGAGCACGCAGAAGGCGCGCAGAAGGATTTCCATAAAGCGGTTTAGCATCCGCGAGTCTGGCTCCTTCGCCGCGCGCCCTGGCTCGAGATAATATTTATTATCGATGCGTTGGATCAGGCCGTGATCTTCCAACCTGTCGAGCCGGCGTATGACGGATGGACGTGGCGCACCGATGCGATCCGCGATCTCGGTCTGGGTCATCGCGTTGCCTTCGGCATGGCCGAGGATCACCGCTGCGAGGGCCACCACGAGATTGGCGTCAACACCGCCATCCTCGCTCGGCACTTCGTGCAGGATGCCCTCGTATGCTGCGCGGCTCATATCGATGAGGATGCGCATCAGCGCGGCGCGTTCTGCGGGGATCGCGAGCGGCGGTGGCGCGGTCGTGTTCATGAGGCTGTCTCGTCTTCGTTTTTCAACTCGTTAGGTAGGGCCGCGCGGCGGCGTTCAAAACTGAAGGTTTGGTAACGGAGACATCGCGATCCGGCGCGCATAGGAAAGTCATAGGAATTGCAGCGGCGCAGGTTACGGATGTGACAGGTGTTCGTCGTCAGGTAGAGCGCGGCGCGGGTAGAGCGGCATCAGTGCGTGCATTTGTATCAGCGCGCCCATGCAATCGCGCAGCATGTGAGACAATTTGTCTCTGCGCCCCGAGCAAAAGAAAAGCCGCCCTCGGGCGGCTTGTCTGTCTCTCTTGCGAGTGATTGTCAGGCGGCGAACGGCAGCACGACCGCGCCGTCGCGCATCGCGTCGAGCTTGTCGGCCCAGAACTGCATCATGTCGGCGCGCTCGGTCAGACGGCCGCCGCGATCATAGATGGCCTGCGTCGAGGCGTCTTCGTGGTCGAGCTGGACCTCGACCAGCGCCTTCTGATCGGGCCAGCGCACAGTCTGGTGCCCGTTGATCACGATCCGCTCGGCGTTGAGCATGGTCGAGGCGGACGAGCGGAAGCCGTGGGCACAGTGGATGCCCTGATAGCCGAGCGAGACGAGCGCATCGTTGAGCCGACCCTCGGTCAGTCCGATCTCGACCTCGGGGTCGGCCTTGCTGAAGCCCGGGAACAAGTAGCAGCTATTGCCGGTCAGCTTCCGCAATTCCATCAGCAGCGCGATGGCCTGTCGCGACAGCGGGACGACGAGGTCGCGCTCGACCTCACGCTTTTCTTTCCGCTGGCTCGCCATCTTCAGTTTCTTGAACGGGATCGTCCACGCCTTCGCCTCGAAATCGAATTCGTCCCATTCCGCCATCCGGACGTTGGCGGGGCGGACGAAGGTCAGCGCCAGCAGCTTCAGCGCGATCCGGTCGTGCAGATGACGCCGCGTCCCGCCGAGCTTGTAGGTCTCGATCTTGCGCAGCAGCTGGCCGAACGGCTTTGGCAGGATGATCGCCGGGCGGCTCGTGGTGACGTGATCGGCGAATCCCTTCGACGCGCTGAGCCGGTCGACGGCGCATAGTCCTCAGGGACCATGCCGCGCGGCATCCCGTAGTCCATGATGTCGCGCGCGGCCGGAAGCAGGCGGCGGCGGGTCTCATAGTGGTCTTCGAAGGCGACGAGGATCGGCGACATGTGCTTGCCCTTGACCTGATCGGTCGGGATGTCACCGAAGCCGGGGACCTTGATCCCGTCCAGCTCGACGCCGTCGCAGAGATAGTGGACCATCAGCTCCGCGCGCAGGCTGGTCTTTTTGCTCTTGCCCGCCAGCGTGGTCAGCCAGCCCTTGGCGACGTTGCGAAAGGGCGGATAGCCGTTCTCCTCGGATGCAGTCTCACCGAGCTGCCGGTGCTGCACTGGATCGATGCCTGACTTGACGAGGTCGCGCGCGTCGTCTCGCTTCTGCCTCGCCTCGGAAAGCTTGACCTCAGGATAGGTGCCGATGGTGAAGGTCTTGCGCCAGGGCTTGCCCGTCTTCGGGTTGGTGCCGAGCACGTAGTCCCAGCGGAAGATCTTCGAGCCGTTCGTACCGACGACAACGTACAGGCCGCCGCCAATGGTGACGCGATATTCCTTCGCCTCGGGTTTCTTGTTCTTCAGTTGCAGATCGGTCTCAATGGACCGGTGTGCCATGGTGAGTCTTTCCCTCGTACTGTAAATGCGTACTGTGAATCGGCTGGATGCGGGCCGACAGCCGCTGACAGACCCTGAAGGGAAAATAGGGAAAAGCTCTGCTTATTCAAGATGTTACAGACGTGGAAAGACGGCCGGCTACAGGCGCTGACAACAAAAAACACGCCTCTGTCTCCCCTTGTGGGAGAGGGTGGCTTCGCGAAGCGAAGCCGGGTGAGGGGTATCTCTCCGCGAGTCCCGTAGCCATTGAATTCGCGGAGACAGACCCCTCATCCGGCGCTTCGCGCCACCTTCTCCCACAAGGGGAGAGGGAAAAAGAGCCCTACTCCGGCTTCCCGTAATTCGGCGCCAGCAGGCGGTTGCGGATGAGATAGCTCATCGTGCGCGACCAGGATTCATCCGTGTTGCCGCGCATGTCGGCGCTGGCCGCCGTGATCATCTGGCCGGTCTTCACGTCGCGCAGATAGACATTCAGATTGATGATCAGGTTCGAAACCTTCTGCACCATGCCGGTGATCTCGAGCTCGGCGCCGAGCTGCCCGGCAAGCTTGAGGTCGCAGCCGCCGCACGCTTGCAGATTGGCGTGACGGGCAGCGTCCCTGACCGGCGCGATGTCAAGCACCTGGAACTTGCCTGACTCTGCCAGTTCCTTGCGCAGCTGCTCGCTGATGCGCAGCAGCCGTGCCTCTTCCGGCTTGGAGCCATAGAACTCGCCGGGCAGGCTGGTGTCGATCAGCTCGAAATCGAACACCGCGAGCTTCGGCGGATCGGCGAACGCGACCGAGCTGGTCAACAGCAAAGCCGCGAAACATATCAGCGCTCGCATGATCGTGATTCCGCCTCCACAGCTCGCGACGACGAAATGCGGGGTTGCATGCCCTGACAAATCGGTCATGCTTCAGCAGAGACAATTCTCCACCGGCGGTCAAGCCGGGGAGAACGTTTGGAGGAAACATGATCCGATGGTTGGTCGGCCTGATCGGCTTAGGTCTTGCCGCGACGAGTGCGCTCGCGGCCGACCCTGTCACGATCGGCGTCGGCTATCTCGGTGTCGCCGGTACCAGATCGACGCTGTCGCTGGTCGAGCAGCCCGCCGAGAATGACGGCGTCGCCGGCGCGCGCCTCGCCATCGAGGACAACAACACCACGGGAAAATTCACGGGCCAGCGCTTCACGCTGGAGGAGCGCCGCATCAAGGAGGGCGAGGATGCGGTGCAGGCTGCGACCGACCTTGCCGCGCGCAACGGCTTCATCATCGCCGATCTTCCGGCGGACGCGCTGCTGAAGGCCTCCGACGCCCTGCGTGATCGCGGCACGCTGCTGTTCAACGCCGGCGCGATCGACGAGCGGTTGCGCGAGGCCGATTGCCGCGCCAATGTCATCCACACCGCGCCGACGCGCGCGATGCTGGCGGATGCGCTGGGGCAATATCTGGTGTGGAAAAAGTGGTCGCGCTGGCTGCTGGTGGTCGGCTCGCATGACGAGGACAAGCTGTTCGCCGATGCACTGCGGCGCACTGCGGCGCGGTTCGGCGCCAAGATCGTGCAGGAGCGCATCTTCGAGGACAATGGCGGCGCGCGGCGCACCGACAGCGGCGTGACGTTGATCCAGCGGCAGATGCCGGTGTTCACGCAACAGGCGCCCGCCTATGACGTGCTGGTCGCTGCCGACGAGAGCGAGGTGTTCGGCGCGTACCTGCCCTATCGCACCTGGGACCCGCGCCCCGTCGCCGGCTCGGCCGGCCTCGTGCCGCGCAGTTGGGACGCTTCGCAGGACCAATGGGGCGCGATTCAGATGCAGAATCGGTTCGTGAAGCTGAACTCGCGGCGCATGACCCCGCTCGACATGCAGGCCTGGACCGCGGTGCGCATGATCGGTGAAGCCACCTCGCGCACCAACTCCGGCGACGTCAAGAAGGTCACCGATTTCATCAAGGGACCGGATTTCTCCGTCGCCGCCTTCAAGGGCACAAAGCTGACCTTGCGCGACTGGAACCTGCAACTGCGCCAGCCGATCCTGCTGGTGGACGGCCGCATGGTGGTGTCGGTGTCGCCGCAGGAAGGTTTCCTGCACCAGGTCTCCGAGCTCGACACGCTCGGCTACGATCGCCCGGAGAGCAAATGCAAGCTGAAGTGAGCATTCTGAAATGAGTTCGAGCTGCCACCGCGACGACACTGCGCCCCCTCCCCCGCTTGCGGGGGAGGGTTGGGGAGAGGGTGTCTCCACAAGCGATAACCCCCAAGAGCAGAGAGCCCTCTCCCGTATCGCATCTAGCGATGCGATACGACCTCCCCCGCAAGCGGGGGAGGTAAGGACCGCCCGCGGACAGACGTTACGTCTGCTGATGGCGACGGTGCTCGTAGCGCTCACCGCAGCGCCCGCGCATGCCTTCATCGCCTATGTCTCGAACGAGAAGAGCAACACGGTCTCGGTGATCGACACCGACGGCTGGACCGTGACCAAGACGATCAAGGTCGGCCAGCGCCCGCGCGGCATCGAGTTCACCCGCGACGGCAAGTTCGTGATGGTCGCGGTCGGCGACGACGACACCATCCAGGTCATCGACGCCAAGACGCAAGCCGTGGTGGACAGCCTGCCCTCCGGACCCGACCCCGAGCTGTTCGCCCAGGATGCGGCGGGAAAAATTCTCTATGTCGCCAACGAGAACGACAATACGGTGACCGTGATCGACCTCGAGAAGCGCGCGCGGCTCGGCGACATCCAGGTCGGCGTCGAGCCCGAGGGCATGACCATCAGCCCCGACGGCAAGACGTTGATCAACACGTCCGAGACGACCAACATGGCGCATTTTATAGACACAGCTTCTCGTCAGATCGTCGCCAACGTGCTGGTCGACGCACGGCCGCGCTTTGCCGAATTCAAGCACGACAGCTCGGAAGTTTGGGTGTCCTCGGAGATCGGCGGCACCGTGTCGGTGATCGATCCGAAAAAGCACGAGGTGATCGGCAAGGTCACGTTCGAGATTCCGGGGCTGAGGAAGGAGGCGATCCAGCCGGTCGGCATCGGCATGACCAAAGACGACAAGACCGCCTTCATCGCGCTCGGGCCCGCCAACCGCATTGCCGTCGTCGACGTCCCCTCGCGCAAGGTGACGAAATATCTGCTGGTCGGCCAACGCGTCTGGCACATGGCGTTCACGCCCGACGAAAAATACTTGCTCACCACCAACGGCGTCTCCAACGACGTCTCCGTCATCGACGTCGCCGCACAAAAAGTGATCAAGACCATTCAGGTGGGCGAGCTGCCCTGGGGCATCACGATCGCGCCATGACCAGCCCTGCCCCCATCGCCGATCCGCGCGGGACGCCGAAGCCAGATCCGGCCGCGGTGCCGGCGCTGGCGATCGACGGGGTCAGCCATGCTTACGGCCCGCGTCGCGCGCTGGTGAACGTGTCCTTCAATGTGCAGCCTGCGAGCTTTACCGCGTTGCTCGGCCTCAACGGCGCTGGCAAGAGCACGCTGTTCTCGCTCATCACGCGCCTGTTCGGCATCCAGACCGGCCGCGTCTCCATCTTCGGCCATGACATCAGCAAGAGCCCGGGCGAGGCGCTGCGGCTGCTTGGCGTCGTGTTCCAGCCGCGCACGCTCGACCTCGACCTGTCGCTGACGCAGAACCTGCTCTATCACGCCGCACTCCACGGCATCAGCCGCCGCGAGGCCGCCGCGCGCAGCGCCGAGCTGCTCGGCCGGATCGGGCTTGCGGACCGTTCGGCAAGCAAGGTGCGCGATCTCTCGGGCGGACAGATGCGGCGGCTGGAGATCGCCCGCGCGCTGCTGCACCGGCCGCGCCTGCTTCTGCTGGACGAGCCGACCGTCGGCCTCGACGTCAAGGCGCGCGCCGACATCATCAGCCATGTCCGCCAGCTCGTGACCGAGCAAGGCATCGGCGTGCTCTGGGCGACGCACTTGTTCGACGAGATCATGCCCGGTGACGATCTCGTGGTTCTGCACCAGGGCAAGGTGCTGGCGCAGGGGCCGATGAGCCGCGTCGTCGCGGAGGCCGGCGCACAGGACGTCAACACCGCCTTCATGCGCCTGACTGGCGCGCAGACGATGCCGGGAGGCGGGGCATGAGCAGCATCACGACGCACGGCGCGCCGCGCGGTTTCTCGGCCGGCGAGTACATGACCTGCCTCACCGGCATCGTCTGGCGCGAGGGACTGCGCTTCCTGCATCAGCGCGAGCGCTTCGTCTCGGCGCTGGTGCGGCCGCTGGTGTGGCTGTTCATCTTCGCCGCGGGCTTCCGCCAGGTGCTCGGCATCTCCATCATCCCGCCCTACGAGACCTATATCCTCTACGAGGTCTATATCGCGCCGGGGCTGATGGCGATGATCCAGCTCTTCAACGGCATGCAGTCCTCGCTGTCGATGGTGTACGACCGCGAGATGGGCAACATGCGCACGCTGCTGGTGAGCCCCTTGCCGCGCGGCTTCCTGTTGTTCTGCAAGCTGCTCGCGGGCACCGCGGTGTCGCTGCTCCAGGTCTATGCGTTCCTGCTGATCGCCTGGTTCTGGGACATCACCCCGCCGCCGTCGGGCTATCTCACCGTGCTGCCGGCGCTGGTGCTGTCCGGATTGATGCTGGGCTCGCTCGGCATGCTGATCTCCTCCGGCATCAAGCAGCTGGAAAACTTCGCCGGAGTCATGAACTTCGTGATCTTCCCGATGTTCTTCGCCTCCTCCGCGCTCTACCCGCTCTGGCGGGTGCAGGAGGGCAGCCCCTATCTCTACTATCTCTGCCAGGTCAATCCGTTCACCCATGCGGTCGAGCTGATCCGCTTCGCGTTGTACGGTCAGATCAACTGGGTCTCGCTGGCGGTGGTCGCCGCCTGCACGATCGTCTTCATGATCGGCGCGATTTTGGCCTATGATCCCTCGCGTGGGCTGGCGCGGCGAGGCCCTGCGGGAGGCGAAGGATGAAGGTTCGGGTTCTGGCGACGGCTGTTCTGGCACTCGCGCTGTCGGGCACGGCCGCACGCGCGGCCGATCCGCGCTACCCGGACTGGCCCTGCACGCAGGCCAAGGTGCCGGAGATCTCGCTGGCCGCGGTATGGGCCGGTCCGCCGCTCGACGATGTCCAGAACAAGTGGAAGGACGACGCCAAGGTCAGTGCGCTGGTCGCAAAGTTGTCGGCGCGCAAGACGCCGCTGGACGAGGCCGAGAAGTCGGTGAAGGAGTTTCTTGCAGGCTCCGCTGCCGACAAGACCGCGAACGCAAAATTGCTGTTCGCCGGCCTGTTCGACACGCTCAACGCGCAGCGTTCCCAGGTCATGAGCGGGCTCGAACGCGTCAGCCGCAAGCAGCGCGACGCCGCCGACAAGATCCGCGACGAGACGCTTCAGCTTCAGGCTCTGCAAGGGGCGACGCCGCGTGACGACGCCAAGGTCGAGGCGCTCAGCAACGAGTTGATCTGGAAGACCCGCATTTTCGAGGACCGTCACAAGGTTGTGCGATTCGTCTGCGAGGTTCCCACCACGATCGACCAGCGCCTGTTCGCGCTGGGACGCGTGATCCAGCAGGAGATCGAATAGCGTCAGCCCCGCTGACGGCTCATGAAAAGTTCCCGCGATCGCCTCGGGATCGTTACGCTTTTGCCCCGCTATCTGCCGGAACCAAACCCATTTAAGATGTCTTGTCGAAGTGAACTCCAAGACGTCGGGAGGCCACGATGGGAACTGCAAAATTCATCTTCGCGGGCGCTGCGGCCCTCGGCATGCTCGCAACCAGCGCTCTTGCTGATGACATGACCGGAATGGTCACGCGGATCGATCGGCTCAACAACACGATCTCGATCCAGCAGATGCAGAAGGGCACCGTCGGCGGCAGCGCAGGCGGCGCCGGCGCGCTGCAGGAGTACAAGGCCAAGGACGCCGCGATGCTGGATGCAGTTCATGCGGGCGACAGGGTGAGCTACTCCGCGACCGACACCAACGGCACGGGGACGCTGACCAAGCTACAGAAGCAGTAGGGCTGTCTTCACCTCTCCCCCGCTTGTGACGCGGCGTCATGGCCGGGCTTGTCCCGCCATCCACGTCGAGCCGCGCGGAACGAAGAACGTGGATGCCCGGGACAAGCCCGGGCATGACGTCCTATCTTCTACTGCTCGGGCCGCGCTTCCGGCTGTGCCTCTTCCGTTGGAAGCTTCGCGCGCTCCCAACCGTCGGTGCCGTCGGGGTACCAGGCGACATTGGAATAGCCGTACGCCAGCGCGCGCTTGGCGGCGTTCCACGACATCCAGCAGTCGGCGAGGCAATAGATCACCAGCAGCGCGGCCTTGTCGTCACGCGATGCGCTCGCGAGGCCGCGCTTGAAATAATCGTTCATCGCCGGCGGCAGCGCGCCGTAGCCGGTGTCCGGCAGCCAGACACTGCCGGGAATGTTCTTCCGCGGGGCATCGCGCCACACCGTGCCTGCGGGCAAATTCTTCGGCTTCGGGGCGCGCGGCACCACGTCGATGAAGGCGCCGTTCTTCGCGCGCCAGATCGCTTCAGCCTCCCCTGTGGTCAGCACGCGCGCGCCCTCTAGCGTCGCCGGCACCGGCGCGCGGTAATTGTCGGTGCGATAACCCTCGGGCTCGAACGGCTCCTGCTGCTGCGCGCACACCGGCGCGACCAGCACGGCGGTGACCAGCGCAGCGGCAAGCTGCCGCCTCATGGCGTCTTCTTGGCCGTCTCCGCACCGAGCGGCTTGTCGCCCTCGTCGAGCAGCGGTACGCCGAAGGCGAGCAGGATCTTGTTGATCTCGCCCTGGTTCTCCTGGATCAGCTTGTTGAGCTGACGCTTCCAATTCTGGTCGACGGGACGCACGCCCATGCCGATGCGATAGACCAGTTTTGGTCCAGTCGTTTCCTTCACCAGCGGTGTGACATGGAACGAAGAGCCAGCCTTTTTCGCGTAATATCCGGCCATCGGTCCCCACAGCACCCCGGCGTCGATCTTGCCGGCGGCGAGGTCGTCGATCATCGCCTGCGCCGAATTGTCGAAGCGCGTGTCGATCATCAGCGGATAGGGCTTTGCATCGCCCATCAGCCCGGCCAGCGCCATGTTTGTCGCTGGCGGCGTGCCGGCGACGATACCCACATGCTTGCCCTTCAACTTCGGATCCTCGAGCGTGTCGACGTCCTCGAGGCCGCTGCCGGTCTTGGCAACCAGCGCGTAAGTCGTGCGGTAATAGGGATTGGTGCCCTGCACGAGGTCGTCGCCCTGTGGAAAGCCCATGATGACGTCGCAGCGATGCGCGCCCAGCGTCATGCGCACGAAGCCGGTGGCCTGCGGGAAGAAGACGTAATCGAGCTTCTTCTGCAGCTTGTCCGCAAAAAATTCGGCGAGCTTGTTCTCGAAACCCTCGCCCTTCTCGTTGGAGAACGGCAGATTGCGCGGGTCGGCACAGACGCGCAGCACCTTGGGATCAACCAGCTCGAACGAAAGATCGCCCGTCTCGTTCGTCTGCGCCATGGCGATGCCATTCATCACGCAAGATGCAGCCATCAACACCAGCGAATACAACCAGCGACGATGTCGTCCGGCCTCCGTCATCGTGCTTCCTCCTCGTTTTGTTTGAATGTTATTCATGCAACGCATGACGCGCCATGTTTGCCAAACTTTGGTTGGCTTGACTTTGTTGCAGTGCAATGCGGCAAACCCTTTGAACTGAGGCGGAAAAGTGTCTCGCATCGCTCTCGTGATCGCAGCCTTGTCCCTGCTGGGGATACCGACGGTAGCACGCTCCGGAGCGGCCGAATTGCCTGTAAGCGAAGTCGCACCGGGAATCTTCCTACACTCCGGGACCATCGCCCTGATGTCCCGCGAGAACGAGGGTGACATCGCCAATGTCGGCTTCATCGTCGGCGAGGATGCGGTGGCCGTGATCGACACCGGCGGCAGCCTGCGCGAGGGCGAGGCGCTGCTGGCGGCAGTGCGAGCCCGCACAGCCAAGCCGATCCGCTATGTCATCAACACCCACGGCCATCCCGACCATATCTTCGGCAACGCGGCCTTCGTTGCGGCCGGGACCAGCTTCGTCGGCCACAGCAAGCTGCCGCAGGCGCTGGCGAGCCGCGGGCCGTATTATCTCGACAATTTTAGACGGATCATGGGCAGCGAGCTGATCGACCCCGTGAAGATCGTCGCGCCGACGATGCTCGTATCAGACACGCTGACGCTCGATCTCGGCGCGCGCCGCCTGACGCTGCGAGCCTGGCCGGCCGGACACAGCGACAACGATCTGACCGTGTTCGACGAGACGAGCAAGACGCTGTTCGCGGGCGACCTCGTCTTCCTCCGCCATATTCCGGTGATGGACGGCAGCATCCGCGGCTGGCTCGTCATTCTCGGGAAACTCGAAGCAATTCCAGCGGTTCGCGTCGTCCCCGGTCACGGGCCTGTGAGCGACTGGCCTGCGGCATTGGCTGACGAACGGCGTTACCTCACGACATTGCTGGCGGATGTCCGGGCGTCGAACAAGAAGGGCGAGCCGATCCGGGCCGCCGCGGACAAGGCCGCCGCTGAGGAGCGGCCGAACTGGCAATTGTTCGAGGACTACAACGCCCGCAACGCAACCGCAGCATTTTCGGAAATTGAATGGGAGTAGCGGGCGCGCTACGCTGGTCCACACGGGATCAGCTAGGCTGACCCGGACAGTTTCGTCCGCACGGGACCACGACCATGACGGGATGCACACGCCGCCTGCCCCTGATCGCCGCACTGCTCGGCCTCGCCTTCGCCGGGCCCGCGCAGGCTGAGGAGGCCTACGATCCCTGGCCGGGCCTGGTGCAGGACATCTTCAACAGCCGTCCGATGAATGACGGCAACGACGTCATCGGCATCGAGATGCCCTATCGCGCCGAGGACGCGGCCATCGTGCCCGTGACCCTGCGCAGCAAGCTGTCGCCGGCTGACAGCCGCCGCATTCGCTCGATCACGCTGGTGATCGACCGCAACCCCGCACCGATGGCGGCGAAGTTCGAGATCGGCGCGGATGCCAACGTCACCGAAATCTCCACGCGCGTGCGCGTCAACAATTACACCGACGTGCATGCAGTGGCCGAGCTCAGCGACGGCCAGCTTTACGTCTCGAAGGTCTATGTGAAGGCGTCCGGCGGCTGCTCCGCGCCGGCCGGAAAGAACATCGAGGAAGCCAAGAACCGTCTCGGCCAGATGCGCTACCGGCAGTTCGCGCGCGAGGACGCGCCCGCTAGCCGAGTCCGCGAGGCGCAGATCATGATCGGCCATCCCAACAATTCCGGCCTGCAGATGGACCAGGTCACGCAGCTCTATATTCCCGCCTTCTTCATCAACCAGCTCAAGCTGACGCAGGACGACAGCCCCGTGCTGTCGATGGAAGGCGGCATCTCGATCTCGGAAGATCCCAACCTGCGCTTCATCTACGTCTCCAACGGCGCCAAGCGTTTGCGCGCCGAAGCAAAGGACACGGAAGGACACGTGTTCCGCAATGATTGGGATGTGGAGAAGCCGGGGACCTAAGTCGCTATCTTACCCTCTCCCCCTGTGGGAGCGGGTGGATCGCCGCGGAGCGGCGAGACGGGTGAGGGGTATCCCTCCGCGCACGCCGCTCTCACTAGAATTCGCGGATAGACCCCTCATCCGGCGCTTCGCGCCACCTTCTCCCACAAGGGGAGAAGGAACAGAGCACCGTCTGCGCGGCACTAATTCAAAAACACCTCACCTCTGCCTCGGCCTGTGCGCGGCGCAAATCATTCACGGCCGTGTTCGCCTGCTCCGAGGTGCGAAACTGGACGCCGAGATTGCCGCGGACCTGCGACATGCTGAGCGCGGTCTCGGCGGTGACGTAGCGCGCATAGGGCACGATCGAGGCGACCACGTCGATCGAGCAGGAACATTGCTCAATGGACTGCCGGCTCTCGCCATTGGCCTTCATGCAGCCATAGACATATTCCGCGCGCGCCGACGTCGGATAATCATTGGCCTCCTCGGCCTGGGCCACGCATGCGGTCGCCGCCAATACCGCCAATGCGGCGACAATCGGTCGTAGCTGCCCGGCCATTTTCATGCGCGTCCTCCCGCTGGTTGCGACCAAAGCTATGCTATGCGTATTGTCCTGAAAAGCACTCTGTCAGAGGAAACGGCTCACAAGGTGATGAGAGCATTTGGTCGAACATTGGCGCTTGCGGTTACGCTGGCGCTGACGCTGGTTGCGCCCGGCCGCGCCGCCGACACGATCCGCCTTGCGGTGCAGAAGACCGGAACATTCTCCTGGGAGCTGGCCGCGATCCGCGGCGCCGGGCTCGACAAGGAGGCCGACCTGTCGCTCGAGGTCACCGAGCTTGCGAGCCCCGAAGCCGGCAAGATCGCGCTGCGCGCCGGCAATGCCGACATCATCCTGTCGGACTGGCTGTGGGTGTCGCGCGAGCGTGCGCTCGGCGCCAAGCTGACCTTCTACCCCTATTCCAGCGCGCTGGGCGCGATAATGGTGCCGGCGGCATCGCCGCTCAAGACGCTGGCCGATTTGAAGGGCCGCAAGCTTGGCGTTGGCGGCGGTGCGATCGACAAGAGCTGGCTGCTGCTGCAGGCGCGGATGAAGCAGGATGGCATCGACCTCAAGTCGGCGGCGACCATCGTCTATGGCGCCCCACCGCTGATCGCCGCCAAGGCGCTCGACGGCGAGATGGATGCGAGCCTCAATTTCTGGAATTTCTGCGCCCAGCTCGAAGCCAAGGGTTTTCGCCGCCTTGCCGGGATCGAAGACATTTTGCCGAAGCTGGGTGCGGAGGGCGCGGTGTCTGCGGTCGGCTATGTCTTCGACGAGAATTGGGCGGCCAGTCATAAGGACGCCGTGGCGCGCTTCATCGCCATGACCCGCAAGGCCAAGCAGTTGCTGACCAGCTCCGACCAAGCCTGGGACAAGATCGCGCCGCTCACCGGCACCAGCGATGCCACCATGCTCAAGGCCTACCGCGAGCGCTATCGCGACGGCATTCCGCGCCGGAGCATCGACGACGAGGAAAAGGACGCACGCGTGCTCTACCGCGTGCTGGCCGAGATCGGCGGGCGGGACCTCGTCGGCCCCGCGGCGGAGCTCGATCCCGGTACCTTCTATCACGCGGTCCCCGGAGATTGAGGTGCTGCGTCTTCTCTCGTTCGCCCTGTTTCTCGCGATCTGGTGGACTGCCGCGCTGTTCGTCGGCGGTGCAAAGCTGCCCTCCCCGCCGGCCGTGCTCCAGGTGATGATCACGGAGGCCTCGAGCGGCGCGCTGTTCCTGCATCTCGGCGCGACGCTGGCGCGAGTCGCGCTCGCCTTCACGCTCGCAATGTCGGTTGGCAGCGCCATCGGTTATCTGATGGGACGGGTCAGGCTCGCCGACCGGCTCGGCGATCCCTGGCTGATCCTGCTGCTCAATCTGCCGGCGCTGGTCGTGATCGTACTGGCCTATATCTGGGCGGGCCTGACCGAGGCCGCCGCGATCGCGGCAATCGCCATCAACAAGCTGCCGACCGCGATCGTCACCCTGCGCGAGGGCACGCGCGCGCTCGACCGTTCGCTCGACGAGATGGCGAGCGTGTTCGCGATGCCGCGCTGGCGCGCTTTCCGCCATGTCGTGCTGCCGCAGCTTGCGCCCTATATCGCCGCCTCGGCCCGTTCCGGACTGTCGCTGGTGTGGAAGATCGTGCTGGTCGCTGAACTCCTGGGCCGGCCCAACGGCGTCGGCTTCGAGATCGGCGTCGCCTTCCAGCTGTTCGACACGCCACGGCTGCTGGCCTATTCGCTGACCTTCGCCGCGGTCGTGCTCGTGATCGAGACCTTGCTGGTGCAGCCGTTCGAAGCCCGCGCAACCCGGTGGCGCCCCCGTGCGGCTTGAGGTCGGCATCACAGGCAAGACCTTCAGGAGTGCCGCGGGCGGAACGCACGAGGTGCTGGCGCCGGTCAAGTTCGCGATTGAATCCGGCGAGGTCGGCGTGCTGATTGGACCGTCCGGTTGCGGCAAGAGCACGATGCTGCGCATCATCCTCGGGCTCGATCACGACTTTCAGGGGCGCATCGCGCGTCCGCCGGAGGCGCGGATCGGCATGGTGTTCCAGGAGCCGCGGCTGCTGCCGTGGCGCTCGGTCGAGCAGAATGTGCGGCTTGCGACGCCTGATGTCACCGACGCAAAACTGTCGGAGCTGTTCAGGATCCTCGAGCTGGAGGCGCATCGAAGCCACTTTCCCGGCGAATTGTCGCTGGGGCTCGCCCGCCGCGTCGCGCTGGCCCGCGCCTTTGCGGTCGAGCCCGACCTGCTCGTGCTCGACGAGCCCCTCGCCTCGCTCGATGATGCGCTCGCCGGCCGCTTGCGGGACGAGATCGCCACACTGGTCGCGAGCCGCCCGGTGATGACGCTGCTCGTCACCCATAGCCTCGACGATGCGATCCGCCTCGGCGACCGCCTGTTCTTCCTGTCGCCGCGGCCAGCGCGGATTCTGGCCGAAGTGCCGATCACGACCCCGCGCGCCGCGCGGGGCGAGGCCGAGATCGCCGCAATCAAGGCCAGCCTGGTGCGGTGGACGCAAAGCGAGCACGCCGGGCGGGATATCTCATAGGCACAAGCGCCGCCCGCGTGCTAGACAGACGTGAAGCGGAGCCTGATAATGAAGGCAACGGTTGCACTGATAGCGCTCGGTGTCGTGCTCGCCGCACCTGCGGCAAACGCGCAGGACATGATGCGCGACGTTGACCTCACCTCGCCAGCGATGATGTCGGCCGAGATGAGCCGGGCGGAGGTCGAAACCATGCTCGCGGGAGCAAGTGCGGCCGCACCCGCGGACTTCACCGGCAAGCGACTCTCGGGCCTCGACCTGTCGGGCCTGAACATGTCCGGGGCCATTCTTCGCGCGGCACGGCTGAACAAGACCAGGCTCGCAGGCGCCCAACTGGATCGCGCGATCCTCGATCAGGCCTGGCTGCTGGAGGCCGATCTCACCGGCGCGAGCCTCAGGGGCGCGAACCTGTTCGCTGCGCAAATGGTACGCGCGCGCCTCGACGGCGCCGATCTGACCGGCGCTCGCATCGCCGCTGATCTCACCGGCGCAAGCCTCGTCGGTGCCTCGATCGCGGAGGCGCGTCTTGGCGCCGACATGCGCAACCAGTCGATGGGGCTGATGCGCGCCGTCCTGCGCTCGGCCAATCTGACCGGCTTGAACGCGCGCGACGCCGATCTCTCGCGCGCCGATCTCGAATTTGCTTCCCTCAAAGGCGCCGATCTCACCGCCACCTCGCTCAAGGGCGCCCAGCTCGGTGGCGCCGACCTCAGCGGAGCAACCGTCATCGGCACCGATTTCGAGGGCGCCGATCTCGTCTCGACCAGGCTGATCGCGCCGATCGGCCTTGACCGCGCCAAGAATTTCGACAAGGCAAAGAACCGGGAGCGCCTGATCAGACAATAGCGGCGCCGCTTTGGGGAGTGCGAAATGATGCGTTGGTGTCTCGTCTTGATCGCGGCGTTGGTGTGTGCCGGTGAAGCCGCCGCCCAAACGAAGGGCAAGGGCATTCGGCTCTGGAATCTGACGACCGAGACGATCTCCGGTTTCCAGCTCTCGCCGACCGGCAAGACCGACTGGGGCCCGAACCAGTGCCTGAACGACAAGGACAAGGAGGTCGACCACGACGAGCGGCTGCGCATCACCGGCGTCGAGCCCGGCCGCTACGATGCCAAGGTCAGCTATCCCAATGCCCGGCAGTGCATCGTCCGCGACATCGAGATCAAGGCCGATGCCGTGTTCTCGATCGCCGACAAGGATCTAAAGGACTGCACGAAGTAGTGGCTCTCCCTCATCCTGAGGAGCCTGCGGGGCAGGCGTCTCGAAGGATGAAGGGCCTGCATGGTTCGAGACGCCGCTACGCTGCGCCTCACCATGAGGGACTAAGGCTGTGCGGGCAGCTTACGCCTTGTCGTTCGGATGCGGATATTCGCAGCGCCATCGCACCGCCTGCCATTTCGGGTGATCGCCGATCCATTGCGCGATATAGGGCGGCGCAGCCATCGCGCATTGCCGCGGCGAGCCCGCATAGTTGAACACCAGATGCTGCTCCTCGCAGGTCGCAGGCGAGAGCAGCGCACACACAGTCACCACAAGGTCGATCGGATTCATGCCGGGTCCTCTCGCGCGGGGGCAATCAAAGATTAGCATGAAAGGCTACGTTCCACGGAGGGGGAAGTTTCAAACCGGCGTGAGGGATGCGGAACTGGCGATCCACACTCCTCTTCCCTTCTCCCCTTGTGGGAGAAGGTGGCGCGAAGCGCCGGATGAGGGGTATTTCTCCACGAGACAGGTGTCCGTGCGGAGAGAGACCCCTCACCCGGCTTCGCTGCTGCGAAGCCACCCTCTCCCGCAAGGGGAGAGGGTGTACTGCCCTTGCGGCGACAAGCTCATTTTTAGAAGTTCACCCCGAACACGAGCCGCGCCTGGTGCCGCTCGAAATTGACGAGATCGAGATTACCGCCCGTCCCTGCCGGCCGGCCCCAGGCCTGCATGCTCCAGCTGAGAGTGAGCCGCGATTGCTCCGAAAGCTGGAAATAGGCGGTGGGTCCGACGAACAGGGCCTGCCCCGAGAGCTCGCCGAGGCCGATGCCTTCATATTGCCGGAAGTAGCGCATCTCGCCGCCGAGCAGCACGTTGGGGCGCACGCGCACCAGGCCGCCGAAGGCGGCACCGATGGTCGAGCTCCTTTCCGAGACGCCCGCCAGCTCGAAGCGCGCCCATTCCGGCTGATAGATCAAATTGAGCGCGCCGATGACGAAGTTCGGGACGAGCTCGCGGTCGAAGGCGAGCCTGAAGTCGGTCCCGTACATTCGCCCCTTGGCGCCGCTGATCTCGTCGATGCGGTCGCCGTGGAGCTCAGCGGCGATGGTCAGGCCGAACGGCGCACGCTCGCGGTCGAGCAGACGATAGCGCAGGTCGAGCGAGGCGCCTTGGAAGTTGAACTGGCGGCGGTCGTCGATGTCAGGGACGCCGGTGATGTCGTGCCAGCTGGCGGTGCCGCCGAGCTCGATGCGGAAGTTCGGCAGCGGCACCACCTCGATCTCGACCTCCTGCGCGAGGGCGCGATAGGTGCCGCCGCCCTTGCCGAAGCGCCCCGTGGTCTGGGTCTGGAATTCACGCTCACCGGGATTGCCGACATCGGTGCCGATCATGAAGCCGAAGATGTGCTCGGTATCGAAGCCGTCCTCGGCGCTGACGCATGTCGGTGCAACCGCGAGGCCGCACACCACCGCCGTCCAAAATCTGAGAGCTCCGATCCGCATCCCGTCTTCCGCATGCGCGCGCCGATTTGATGCGGCAACAGCGCTGACTGAGGGATCAGCGTAACACACTGCGGCTAGAGCACGATCGGGATTTTGGAGGAGAAGTGCCGACGTCCGGACAAGTGTGGCTTTGCATCAACGGCAAAGCATCGAGGACAACCTGCGGGACGCGGCCATGAGCGGCAGCAACACTGCCGCGGCCTCGACGGCATTCGCCATCGAAGCCGCGGCAGGTCGTCAGACTTACTTGCGCGCAGCGCAGGCGTACATGTTGATTTCCATGCCGACCGGCACTTCCACGATCTTCGGAGCTTTCCAGGCCATTCGGGTCTCCCCAAGGAATTGAGCGCGACATCGCGCGGGGCAAAACCTAGGGCTGCCTCCTCCATAGTTCAAGCTTCGATTCGAGTGTCGTGCGGGTCTGTGTCGATTCTTCGCGACTGCATTTCTCTCTCGGGCAAAACCAGTTCCCTCTTGGTCAAACACGACCCACTGAGAGCCAGCTTGTGCGGCGCACCGGGCGTCGAATCGACACGACCCTGGGCCTCGCCGTCAGCAACCTTTGTCGGCCGTCGCTGCGTTCGGCTTGGCACCTTCGGCCCGCTGTGCCGCTGTCGGCTCGCTCTGCATCTGCCGCTGCGCATCCTCGGACGACGCCGGTGTTTCACCGCTCGCGCGATTCATCGTGCTGGTCGGCGGATGCTGGCTGGTGTCGCCCGCTGAACTCGACGAATGGGACTGCGCCGAGCCCACCGTGACGGGACCGGAGCCGGCATCCTTGTCATTGGCTGCGCTGCCGGTGTTGCAGGGGCCCGCGACGGCGACACCGGCGCTCAACGTCAGGATCGCGCATGCAGCAAGGACGGATCGTTTCGTGTTCATCTGCATCATCTCCTCTCCTCCCGTCGCGCAGCCCCGGGCGCCGGCAGGAGTTGCGGAGAGAACAGGCCGGGCAGCCCGATGTTCCTGATGTCGGGGCGGAATTGATCGCAATCCGCCGTCGTCGGCTTGTTCCGGTTGAGGCGCTCAGCGCAGCAAGCGCAGCAGCGCGCGGCCGGCGCGCGAGTTCAACTCCTTCGCATCCAGCGTCCCGTCCTTATCGGGATTGGCTGCGTTGAAGCGCTGCTCGACCACCGCCAGGTATTCGTCGAGCGTGAGAGTCCCGTCGTGATCAGGATCGGCGGCAGCGAGCTCTTTCGCCGATAACCGCCCGCGCAACTCGCGCGCATCGAGGGTGCCGTCGTGGTCGGGATCGAGCTTGGCGAACAAGGCGCTCGCAGCCTTCTTCACCTCGGCGAGATCGAGCGTGCCGTCATTGTCGGTGTCGAACATCTTTACCGCGCTGCCGGAAGCCGACCAGGCCGGACCGGACAGCACTGCAATGGTGAGCGCAAGCGCAATCGAGCGACGTGACATCATCGAAACCTCCTGGCCATGAGCCCCTGATCTCCCGGGGCGTCCACAAGCCTGCCCCGATTCAAGCCCGGAATGCAACCTGCGCACTGCACAACCCGTGGAACCCGCCTGTCGAAACCGGCGGTCCGCGCTCGGCACTGCTTCATGCCACGGAATTTTTTGCAGCGCCTGCACACAAGCGCGAGTCGATTGTCAGGTTTCCGTAAGGCACATCCGCATATCGGCGGCGCACTTTCGACTTTCGTATTGACGGGTTTTGCATTCGGGCGGAGTGTTACGTCGCAGCGTCAAAAGGCGCGCATATTGGGAGGAACGGATGAAACGCTTTGCGATGGCCGCGAGCCTCGTCATGCTTGCATCGACATGTGCAAGCGCTCAGACCACCGAGCAACTGGTCAAGGGCGCGACCGATACATCGAACGTTCTCAACTACGGGATGGGCTACAATCTCCAGCGTTTCTCGACGCTGAACCAGATCAACAAGGACACGATCAAGAACCTCGTCCCGGTCTGGAACTACTCCTTCAACGATGATCGTAGCGAGGAATCCCAGCCCCTGGTGTACCAGGGCGTGATCTACGTGACCTCCCACAACGCGACCATGGCGGTCGACGCCAAGACCGGCAAGCAGATCTGGAAATCCAAGATCGAATATCCCGCCGAGACGCCGCGCGTCGTCTGCTGCGGCATCATCAACCGCGGCGCCGCGCTCTACGACGGAAAAGTGTTTCGCACCACGCTCGACGCCAACGTGATCGCGCTCGATGCCAAGGATGGCAAGGAGCTGTGGCGGCAGAAGGCGGCCGACATCAAGGAAGGCTATTCGATGACCGTGGCCCCGCTGGTGGCCGACGGCGTCGTCATCACCGGCATCTCCGGCGCCGAGTTTGGCACCCGCGGCTTCATCGACGGCTGGGATCCGGCAACGGGCAAGCATCTCTGGCGCACCCATTCGATCCCCTCGCCGGACGAGCCCGGCGGCGATACCTGGAAGGGCGACACCTGGAAGCTCGGCGGCGGCTCGACCTGGATCACCGGCTCCTACGATCCCGAGCTGAACACGGTCTATTGGGGCATCGGCAATCCCGGACCGTTCAATTCGGCAGTACGCCCCGGCGACAATCTCTACACCTGCTCCGTGCTGGCGATGGATCCCAAGACCGGCAAGATCAAGTGGCACTACCAGTTCTCGCCGAACAACCCGTTCGACTATGACAGCGTGGCCGAGATGGTGCTCGCCGACATGAACGTCGAGGGCAAGCCGACCAAGGTGCTGATGGACGCCAACCGCAACGGCTTCTTCTACGTGCTCGACCGCACCAACGGGAAGCTGCTCGCGGCCAATCCTTATGTGAAGGTGAACTGGGCGACCGGCATCGACATGAAGACGGGCCGGCCAATCGAGACGGACGTTTCGAAGGACGCACGCGAAGGCAAGAAGGTCGTCGTCTACCCATCACTGCTCGGTGGCAAGAACTGGGAGCCGATGTCGTTCAATCCGCAGACCGGACTCGCCTATGCCAACACGCTCGCATTCGGCGGTCACTACAAGACCGAGCCAGTGACCTATAAGGCCGGCGAATGGTACCTCGGCATGGATCTGACGGACCTCTGGGACTGGCCCGACGGGCCGCGTGGTCACCTCAAGGCGATCGATCCGATGACCGGCAAGGCGAAGTGGGAGGCGCCGAGCGACATCCCCCGCTTCTCCGGCGTGTTGTCGACCGCGGGCGGCGTCGTATTCACGGGCGCGTTGACCGGAGAGTTTGAAGCATTCGACGCCGACAGCGGCAAGAAGCTCTGGCAGTTCCAGACCGGCTCGGGGATCGAGGGACAACCGATCACATGGCAGCAGGACGGCGTGCAATATGTCGCCGTGACCAGCGGCTATGGCGGCGTCTACTCGATCTTCTCGGGGGACGAACGGCTTGCGGGCGTGCCGGCCGGCGGCTCGCTGTGGGTCTTTGCGGTCAAGCAATAACCGCGGCACGATGCTGAAACACATCTCTCACAAGACGGTGGCGGTCCTCGCCACCGCCCTGGTGCTGACGGTCGCGCTTGCGGCGACCGTCCGTGCCGCGGATGAGACGACCGGCGATCCCGTGCAGGCGCAGATCGACCATGGCAAGTCAACCTACGCCTCGAAATGCTCGCACTGCCACGGCCCCAATATGATGAATTCCGGCACCATCACGCCGGATCTGCGCGCCTTTCCCGACGACAAGACGCGCTTCGTCACCACCGTGAAGAACGGCAAGAACAACAAGATGCCGCCTTGGGGCGACATCCTCAGCGACGACGAGATCGGGAATCTCTGGGCCTTCGTTTCGAGCCGGAGAAAGCCGTGAGGACCTGGCTTGCAGCATGGAGCGTCGGCGCGATTCTCGCGGCGACCACCGCGCATGCGGCCGACGATCCACTCAAGATCTGCCTCGACGAGGACCGGCCGCCGCTCTCGGCGCATCACAGGGGCAAGCCGGATGCCGGCTTCGACGTGCTGCTGGCCCAGGCGGTCGCGCAGCGTATGGGGCGACCGCTGACGATCCAGTGGTTCGAGAGCAAGCTGGATGAGGATTCCAGCCCGCAACTCGAAGCCAACGCGCTGCTCTCCGACGGACGCTGCGCGCTGGTCGGCGGCTACGCGCTGACGGCGGATTCCCTCGTCAAGCCCGGCATGAAGACGGCGCGCCTGCCGGACTTTTCCGGCGCGACGCGCGATGACAGGCGCCGCCGTGTCGCGCTCGGCGTGCTTGCGCCGAGCCAGCCTTATCTCTATTCGCCGATGACGGTGGTGCTGGGGCCGACGGCGCAGAACCGCAAGATCGGCGACGTCGGCGATCTCGCGGGCCTTCGCCTCGCGATCGAGAGCGGCTCGCTCGGCGATGCCATCCTGATGACGTTCGACAGGGGACGCCTGATCGACAATATCACCCATCTCGTCCCCGGGCGCGACGACCTGCTCGGCGCGCTCCAGCGCGGCGACTATGACGCGACCCTGATCGATCTTGCCCGGTTCGACGCCTATCGCGCCGCGCATCCCGATACGGCCGTCACCGCCTCCGGCCATTATTACCCGATCGGCGCCAATCGCGGTTATGTCGGGCTTGCCAGCAATGGCGCGCTGATGGATGCCGTCAACAAGGCGCTGACGGAGCTTGCAGCGGACGGCAGGATCGCGGAGCTCGGCAAGCGGGCCGGCCTCACCTATCTGCCGCCGCGCGAGCCCGCAATCCTGGGCGACGTCTGGATGAAGATCATTCAGCGGTAGAGGTTCTCCCGTCCCGGACGCGGTGCTCCCGGCGCGACGTCCGGGACACGAGACCAAAATCTTCGCATACAGGTGTACCTACGTCGTCATTGCGAGCGCAGCGAAGCAATCCAGAGTCCCTCCGTAGAAAGATTCTGGATTTCTTCGCTGCGCTCGCAATGACGGAGTACGCAACATCGGCAGCATATCCCTTGCGCCGCCGGACGACATCGACTGGCCTGGCGGCGGCATGAACTCATATAATGTCCGCATTTCATTCGCCCCTCCGGTGCTCCGTGAATTCACCCACCATGCCGCCTGCCGCGGGCCTCCGCGACGTCCTCGCCCGCGAGATCAAGACCGCTGAGCTCGTGCGCGCGCTGATCGTGGTCGGGCCGATGGTCGCAGCCTATTTCATCGCGCGCGAGACCGCGCTGCTCAACCTCGGCCTCGTCGCGGTGTCGCTGCTCATTCCCGCGCTCCGGCAGCACTTCCCGCCGAAAGTGGTCGCCTGGCACTATCTCGCCATCCTCGTCACCTTCGCCGCGCTGTTCTTTGCAGCTCCGGTCAAGCCGCTCTTCGTGGTGCTGACGGCGCTCGCCGGCTTCCTGGCTGTCGCGGGAACGCGCTATGGCGAACATTTCCGCACGCTCGGCAATTGGGTGTTCATCCCCGCCGTCTATCTCGCCTGCGAGGTGCGCGAGGGCGTCAGCGCCTCGGAAGCGCTTCGCCATGCCGGCGTGATCATCGTCTCCTCGCCGATCGCGCTGGCGCTGGTCTGTGCCATCCAGATTTACGACCAGCGCCGGCGCGGCACTGCCGCGACCTCGTTCGGACCGCCAGCGGCCGAATGGTTTCTGCCCGCGCTCGCGACCGCGATGGCGGTCTTTGCCGCAGCGGCGCTGGTCGAGATCCTCAACCTTGCGCAGGGGCAATGGGTGATGTGGTCGGCCGCGAGCGTCGTGGTCGGCGATCTCACGGCATCCACCGGCAAGCTGAAGCAGCGGGCGATCGGGGCCTTCGTCGGCGTGCCGCTCGGCTTTCTCGCTGGCCTTGCCCTGCCGCAAAGCCGCGTCGGCTATGCGACCGCGGTGCTCGCGGCCACCCTCACGCTGATCTCGTTCTCCCGCTATATCGTCGGCTTCGGCCTGCGCTGCTTCTTCATTGCGCTGGCGGCCTCCTTTGCCGGCGGCGCCAGCGGCATTGCCGAGGAGCGTATCATCAACGTGCTGATCGGCGGCACCTTCGGCCTGATTGCGGTGGCCGTGACCGAGATCGTCTGGCTGCGGATGATGCGGAAGGCCTGATTGTTCGGCAGACGGGAGAAAGGGCCCTCCTCGCCTTTTCGAATGCGCCAATCTGTCTCGCCTGCCGCCCATGATGGCGCCGGCCCGATGCAGTAGGCTCGACAAAAATCGGGAGGGAATCATGTCCGCAAAATTCGATCGCCGCCACTTCATCGCCGGCGGCAGCGTTGCACTCGCGATGCCTTTTGTCCCGCGCGGCGTCTCGGCACAGGGTACATCGCAGGGTACTTGGCCCTCGCGGCAGATCCGCATGATCTGCAGCTACCCGGCCGGCGGGCAGACCGATTTGCTCGCCCGTGCCTATGGCGAATTCATCTCCAAGCAGGTCGGCAAGACCGTCGTCGTCGAGAACAAGCCGGGTGCTTCCGGCGCGATCGGCACGGCGGAAGTCGCCCGCGCCGAGCCCGACGGCCACACCATGCTGTGCTCGATCTCGACCACCTACATCATGAATCGGGTGGTGATGAAGAATCCCGGCTATGACATGGACAAGGATCTGACGCTGGTCAGCGTCATCCCGGGCGCTGGCCTGCTGCTGATCGCGAACCCCAAGACCGGCGTCAAGACGCTGGAGGATTTCGTCGCCTTCGCGCGCAAGAGCGGCAAGGTAAATTTCGGCACCTACAGCGCCGGCTCGGCGCCGCACATGACGATCAACGAGCTCAACAAGCAGTACGGTCTCAACATCGAGCCGGTCCATTATCGCGGGGAAGCGCCGATGTGGACGGGCATGCTGGAAGGCACGCTCGATGCCGCCATGGGGAGCTACACGGCGGCGCAATCGGTCCTGCAAAGCGATCGCGGCACCGTCTTCGCGGTGCATTCGAAGAAGGTCGACGCGCTTCCGGCCGTCAAGACGCTCCCCGAGCAGGGTGCGACGTCAAAGTTCTTCACGGTGAGCGGCTTTTCGGGGTGGGCGGTGCCGAAGGCGACGCCGCAACCGGTCGTCGACCGCCTCGCCGAGCTCTGCGTTGCCGCCAACAGCGATCCGAAGGTGAAGGAGGTTCTCGCGACCTTCGTGCTCGAGCCGGCCATCGGCTTCAAGGCGACCAATGACCTGTATCAGCGCGAGCTGCCGATCTGGATCGAGAGCGCAAAGTCGCTCGGCCTCGAGCCGGCCTGAAGCACGAACCGCGACGCGGCGCCGGTCGCTCTTCCGGCCCGGGTCCGACCAAAAGCCTAGTGTCGGAAAACGTACTTTCCCGCTATGATTGTGCGCCGGAAACCCTCGCCGGCGCGCACAAGAAGGGCCGATCGCATGACACCCGATGCCGTCGCCGTCGCCGTTATGATCATCCTGCTCTTTCCGATGGGCTATTTCACGCTGGCCTCGCCCGCCTTCCTGCTGGTGAAGCTCGATATCCAGCCCGTCGCTCAATTGCTGCGCGGAATGTTCAATGCGCATTTCCTGGTGATGCGCGTTGCCGGCCTCATCGGAGCGGTGGCTCTGCTCCTCGATGGTCGCCTGCTCGCCGCGCTGGGCGTCGGCATGCTCGCAGCCCTGGCCATCTGGGGACGCCCCTGGTTCATGCGACGGATGGACGACGAGCTCAGCGCGAGGGATGCCGGCGATGCCGAGGCCCCGCGTCGGCTACGCCGGCTGCACTGGAGCGGAATGCTCGGCAACGCGGCTTTGCTCGTCGCGCTCCTCGCCAGCATTCCCTACATGGCAACGACGGCCTGAGCGGCACCGTTATCGCCGGAGCTGTCCCGGCAATGCCGGCCTAATGCTCGTCTGCGACGGCGCTGGCCTGCTGCGCCTTGTGGATCGAGGATGGCACCACGCCGAAATATTTCCGGAAGACGCGGCTGAAATGCGATGAGCTTGAGAAGCCCCAGGAGAACGCGACATCGGTGATGGTCTTGCCGGCGTGGGCCTCGAGCTCCTGGCGGCAGTTCTGCAAGCGTGCCTGCCAGATGTAGTCGCTCACAGTCGTGCCGCGCTCGGAGAACAGCATGTGCAGATAGCGCTTGGAGCAGCCGAGCTCGGCCGAGATCTGGTCGATGCACAGATCCGGATCGCGCAGGTGCTCGCGGATGAAGAACTGCGCGCGCACATACATCGCCTCGGGCCCGACGCGATCGAACATCGTGTCGGCTTCGCGCAGCGGCAGCAGCAACAGGTCGATCAGCGAATCGGCGACGCCGACCGCGCTGTTCGCCGACAGCTTGGCCGCCTCGTCGAAGGTCGCATGGACGAAGTCGTGCGCGATCCGACCCGTGCCGGTCTTCGCCGACAATTTGCAGGCCGGCATCCGCTGCGACGGGAAGCCGCGATCGCGCAGCAACGACTTGGGCACGATCACGACGTCGTGACGGGTGAAGGCGGGGCTGATGATCGAATGCGGACAGGAGACGTCATAAGCGATGATGTCGCCGGGATTGAGTTCGATATGGCGGCCTTCCTGCTCGAAATAGGACACGCCGTAGGTCTGGAAGTGGATCTTGATGTACGGGTGCTCATTGGCCTTGGCGCGTGCCATCGTATGCGCGATGCGATGCTGACTCACCTCGATCTGGCACAGCTTCAGGCGCGAGACGGAGGTGTAGTCGATGCGGCCTTCGAGCGAGGACGCCTCCAGCGGATCGACGTCGAAATGCCCACACAGGCTCGTGAGCCCGTCGATCCAGCTTTGGATCTGGCGCTTCGGCGTCATTCCGGTCGTCGAGAGCGTGTGAATTGTGTCGGACATTAATCCAGCCACTGGTTTGATCCGGAGATTCGACGCGAATCGCGACCGGCGTGCCGGAGCCCTCAGCCGTGATTGCGTGACGTTTACCTCGAATTTGAGCGGTCTTTTGCAGCGAGCGCCATCGCTCCATTGCCACCCTTGAGGGTTAATCCTCCGCCTTAGTTGCACCGCCGTCAAGGGGAACCTGAGTGCTGACGGCGCTCCAGAAGCCGCGCGGAAGCCGCTGAATTCGCTACTGCAAAATCAAAATCTTCGCCTCCGTGCGCTGTCAAGCAAACCGCCTTCTCTCTTGGGCAAGTTTCCCTATGATGAAGCCGTTAGGGATTGCGTCAGGAACAACAAGAACGGGCCGCTCCTGCACGTGGACCCGTGGCTCTCATCCAGGAGGAGGAAACAGCACAGCATCGTTTCTGGTCCCAATCGTGACCGCCCTGCACGAGCAGACGCCGGACGAGAAGCCCGGTGATTGATCAATGCTTCGGAAACAATAAACGAGACCAACGGAGGAATAACTATGCGCAAGGTGCTACTGGCGACCTATCTTGGCTCCGCGGCGGCTCTCGCCGTCGGCAGCGCCTCAGCCAATGATGAGCTGATCAAGATGTCGCAGAACCCGAAAGACTGGGTGATGCCGGCGGGCGACTACGCCAATACCCGCTATTCTAAGCTGAACCAGATCAACGCACAAAACGTGGGCAAGCTCCAGGTCGCCTGGACCTTCTCCACCGGCGTGCTGCGCGGCCATGAAGGTGGCCCGCTGATCGTCGGCAACGTCATGTACGTCCACACACCGTTCCCGAACAAGGTCTACGCCATTGACCTTTCCAACGAGAACAAGATCATCTGGAAGTACGAGCCGAAGCAGGATCCGAACGTCATCCCGGTGATGTGCTGCGACACGGTTAACCGCGGCCTGTCCTACGGCGACGGCAAGATCATCCTGCATCAGGCCGACACCAACCTCGTCGCGCTCGACGCCAAGACCGGCCAGGTGGCCTGGTCGGCGACGAACGGCAATCCGGCGAAGGGCGAGACCGGCACGTCGGCGGCGCTAGTCGTCAAGGACAAGGTCCTGGTCGGCATCTCCGGCGGCGAATTCGGCGTGCAGTGCCACGTCACCGCTTACGATCTCAAGAGCGGCAAGCAGGTCTGGCGTGCCTTCTCCGAAGGCCCGGATGACCAGATCAAGGTCGATCCGGCCAAGACGACGTCGCTCGGCAAGCCGGTCGGAGCCGACTCCTCGCTGAAGACCTGGCAAGGCGATCAGTGGAAGATCGGCGGCGGCTGCACCTGGGGCTGGATGTCCTACGATCCCGCTTTGAACCTCGTCTATTACGGGTCGGGCAATCCCTCGACCTGGAATCCGAAGCAGCGTCCGGGCGACAACAAGTGGTCGATGACCATCTTCGCGCGCGACGCCGACACCGGCATGGCCAAGTGGGTCTATCAGATGACGCCCCACGACGAGTGGGACTATGACGGCGTCAACGAGATGATCCTCTCGGATCAGCAGATCAACGGCCAGGCGCGCAAGCTCTTGACCCATTTCGACCGCAACGGTCTCGCCTACACCATGGATCGTGAGAGCGGCGAACTGTTGGTCGCCGAAAAGTACGATCCGAAGGTGAACTGGACCTCCGGCGTCGACATGGACAAGAACTCGGCGACCTATGGCCGTCCGAAGGTGCTCGACGCAGCTTCGACCGACAAGGCGGGCGAGGACCACAACGTGAAGGGCATCTGCCCGGCCGCGCTCGGCACCAAGGACGAGCAGCCGGCAGCCTACTCGCCGGACACGCAGCTGTTCTACGTCCCGACCAACCACGTCTGCATGGACTACGAGCCGTTCAAGGTGAGCTACACCGCGGGCCAGCCCTATGTGGGTGCGACGCTCTCGATGTATCCGCCGCAGGGTGAAAGCCACATGGGCAACTTCATCGCCTGGGACGGCAAGACCGGCAAGATCGTCTGGTCGAACAAGGAGCAGTTCTCGGTCTGGTCGGGTGCGCTCGCAACCGCCGGCGGCGTGGTGTTCTACGGCACGCTCGAAGGCTACCTGAAGGCGGTCGACGCCAAGTCCGGCAAGGAGCTCTACAAGTTCAAGACTCCGTCGGGCATCATCGGCAACGTCACCACCTATGAGAACGGCGGCAAGCAGTATGTCGCAGTGCTCTCGGGCGTCGGCGGCTGGGCCGGCATCGGTCTGGCAGCCGGTCTGACCGATCCGACCGCAGGTCTCGGCGCAGTCGGCGGCTACGCGGCGCTCAGCAACTACACGGCTCTCGGCGGCACGCTGACCGTGTTCTCGCTGCCCAACTAGGCCCCTCAGCATCGCTCCGGCGCGTGGATCGCTCCACGCGCCGGTTCGTCTCCACCGAACGCCTTCCGAGGAACAATCTCTTGCGTAAAATCTGCTTTGTCATTGCTGCGATGATCTTCGTTGGGTCGGGAGGAATTGCGATCGCGGACGGTCCGGGCGACCCGACCGCCGTGAAGAAGGAAGACGACGGCAAGTGGCTCGATAAGGAAGGCAATCCGACCTACAAGATTTCGGCCGACGGCACCGTGGACTGGTTCACCTATTCCGGCTACCGCCGTTATCACTCCGATTGCCACGTCTGCCATGGCCCCGACGGCATGGGATCCACTTACGCACCGGCGCTGAAGGATTCCGTCAAGACCATGAGCTACGGCGACTTCCTCGGCGTGGTCGCCTCCGGCCGCAAGAACATCTCGACCGCGCAGGAGAACGTCATGCCGGCGTTCGGGGACAACCCGAATGTCGCCTGCTACATGGACGATCTCTACGTCTATCTCCGCGCCCGCTCGGCCGAAGCCTGGGGCCGGCAGCGTCCTTCCAAGAAGGAAGAGAAGAACGAGGCCTACACCAAGGCTGAAGACGCCTGCATGGGCAAGAAATGAACGTTACGGAGACTGCCAAGACTACGTCCTGGCGTCTGCTGAGAATTTGAGGAGCTACCGATGAAGACACGTGCCGCCGTCGCTTTCGAAGCCAAGAAGCCGCTCGAGATCGTCGAAGTCGATCTGGAAGGACCCAAGGCCGGCGAGGTCCTGGTCGAGATCAAGGCGACGGGCATCTGCCACACCGACGCCTACACGCTCGACGGCTTCGACAGCGAGGGAATCTTCCCATCGATCCTGGGGCATGAAGGCGCCGGCATCATCCGCGAGATCGGCCCCGGCGTGAGCTCGGTGAAGCCGGGCGACCATGTCATTCCGCTCTACACGCCGGAATGCCGGCAGTGCAAAAGCTGCCTGAGCCAGAAGACCAATCTCTGCACCGCGATCCGCGCGACGCAAGGCAAGGGCGTGATGCCCGACGGCACCAGCCGCTTCTCCTACAAGGGCAAGCCGATCTATCACTACATGGGCTGCTCGACCTTCTCGAACTTCACCGTGCTGCCGGAGATCGCGGTCGCCAAAATCCGCGAGGACGCGCCCTTCGACAAGAGCTGCTACATCGGCTGCGGCGTCACCACCGGCGTCGGCGCCGTCGTCAACACCGCCAAGGTCGAGCCGGGCTCCAACGTCGTCGTGTTCGGTCTCGGCGGCATCGGCCTCAACGTGATCCAGGGCGCCAAGATGGCCGGCGCCGACAAGATCATCGGCGTCGACGTCAACGATTCCAAGGAAGATTGGGGCAAGCGGTTCGGCATGACCCACTTCGTCAACCCGAAGAAGGTCACGGGCGACATCGTCCAACATCTCGTCGGCCTCACCGACGGCGGCGCCGACTACACCTTCGACTGCACCGGCAACACCACCGTGATGCGCCAGGCGCTGGAAGCCTGCCATCGCGGCTGGGGCACCTCGATCATCATCGGCGTCGCCGAAGCCGGCAAGGAGATCGCCACCCGCCCGTTCCAGCTCGTCACCGGGCGCAACTGGCGCGGCACCGCCTTCGGCGGCGCGCGCGGCCGCACCGACGTGCCGAAGATCGTCGACTGGTACATGAACGGAAAGATCCAGATCGATCCGATGATCACCCACGTACTCAAGCTCGAAGAGATCAACAAGGGCTTTGACCTCATGCACGAGGGCAAATCCATCCGTTCCGTCGTCGTGTACTAGCCCACAGGCATCGCACCCAAGGAGGATCGACCCATGACTGTTGCACTCCATCCCTCGATCGATAACGGCGTCAAACAGGGCAGCGGCAGCTTTGCCGGCGGCACGCTGGTCTGCAAATGCAAGGACCACCCGGTCAAGGTCGCGGTGAAGGGCGACGTCGCCCACAACCACGCCTGCGGCTGCACCAAGTGCTGGAAGCCCCAGGGCGCAACCTTCTCGGTCGTCGCCGTGGTGCCGCGCCAGAACGTCAGCGTGCTCGAAAACGGCGACAAGCTCCAGATCGTCGATGAGTCCGCGGTGATCCAGCGCCATGCCTGCAAGGCCTGCGGCACGCACATGTACGGCCGCATCGAGAACAAGAACCACCCGTTCTACGGCCTCGACTTCATCCATCCCGAGCTGTTCCAGGAGCAGGGCTCGCAGGCGCCGCAATTCGCCGCCTTCGTCTCCTCCGTGATCGAATCGGGCGTGAAGCCGGAGCAGATGGCGGGCATCCGCGCGCGGCTGAAGGAAATCGGGCTCGAGCCCTATGACTGCCTGTCGCCGGCACTGATGGACGCGATCGCGACCCACGTGGCCAAGGCCAAAGCGGCCTGAGCGAGGCCGCCTGAACACAGCCCTGCCCGTCCGCTCACCGGCGTCGACCAACGCCGGTGAGCCGGACGGGTCCGGCCTCGGAACGATCGCGGCGTGCCCCGCCGCCTCCGTACGGCGCGTATGCGTGAGGGCCATTGGCTCCTCAGTCCTGGTCTCTGAATGACTGCGCAGTGCCGCCTGCTTCCTGATTGAAGTCCGCGGTGCCTGCGTTTCTCCCTCCCTCGACTGAGGCATCCTGCTTCGTCCGTGCAGTCTTTTCTCGCGGACGAAGCCTTTTTTGTGCGTCCGCTTGGAAGGCGCGCGGCGCGATGTCGCGCCCTGCTTTTGACAAACCATCGATGCAATCTTTTCCCGGTGAGAACACTCGGCTGTGAACGCCGGGTCGGCGCGATCTCTGCTACGGTCGAGCCGTCACGATGCCGCGCGAAGTTCAATCAATTAAGAACAAGACGGGAGGTATCGAGCACATCCAGACATCGCCATTGGCGTTCCTGCCTCCCTCCGGGATTTGCCCGCGCGGGACGACGGCAGATATTTGGCGATACGACGCACGAGCCACTGCCGATCCAAATCGGCGCATTTGAATTCGACATGCTTATGAAGAGCGAGGGACGATCATGATCAAGGTGAAGATCAACGGCCAGGAACAGAGCTGGGACGGCGACCCGGATCTCCCGCTACTCTGGTTCCTGCGCGACGAGGCCGGGCTCACCGGCACCAAGTACGGCTGCGGCCAAGCCCTTTGCGGCGCCTGCACTGTCATCGTCGACAAGGAAGCCGTGCGCTCCTGCATCACGTCGATCAACGACGTCGCCGGACGCGAAGTCACCACGATCGAGGGACTGCATCCGAACGGCGACCACCCGGTGCAGAAGGCCTGGCGCCAGGTCAACGTGCCCCAATGCGGCTTCTGCCAGGCCGGCCAGATCATGCAGGCCGCGGCGCTGTTGATGGACAACCCCAAGCCGTCGCACGACCAGATCCGCGAGGCGATGGCCGGCAACATCTGCCGCTGCGGCTGTTACCAGCGCATCGAGAACGCCGTCCACCTCGCATCGACGGGAGTGTGACATGAATTTCATCGACAATCCCGGCAAGCTCCGTGGCTTCGAAAAGCACATCAAAGTCGAGAAGGTCTCGCGCCGCAGCATCCTGAAGGGGCTCGGCATCACCGGCGGGTTCGTGCTCGCCGCACCCGTGATGTCGCGCCAGGCCTTCGCCTACGAGACCGGCGCCGGCAAGATGCCGCATGGCGTCGTGGTCGATCCGCGCGTCTTCGTCGCGGTCGCACCCGACGGCATCGTCACTATCCTCGCTCACCGCTCCGAGATGGGCACCGGTGTTCGCACCAGCCTGCCGCTGATCGTGGCGGAGGAGATGGAAGCCGACTGGTCCAAGGTGAAGGTGCAGCAGGCCCATGGCGACGAGGTCAAGTTCGGCAACCAGGACACCGACGGCTCGCGCAGCACGCGGCACTACCTGATTCCGATGCGCCAGATCGGCGCCTCCGCTCGCACCATGCTGGAGCAGGCCGCGGCCAAGCGCTGGAACGTGCCGGCGACCGAGGTCAAGGCCGTCAACCACGAGGTCGTCCATAGCGCCAGTGGTCGCAAGCTCGGCTTCGGCGAGCTCGCGGCCGACGGCGCCAAGGAATCGGTGCCGAGCATCGAAGGCCTCAAGCTGAAGGACCCCAAGGACTTTCGCTATCTCGGCAAGGGCCAGATCGGCATCGTCGACCTCCACGACATCACCACCGGCAAAGCGCAATATGGCGCCGATGTACGCCTGCCCGGCATGAAATATGCCGTGATCGCGCGTCCGCCGGTGACGGGCGGCAAGCTGGTCAAGTTCGAGCCGGACGGCGCGCTGAAGATCCCCGGCGTCGAGAAGGTGATGCAGGTGCAGGGCTGGCCATGGCCGTCGAAATTCCAGCCGCTTGGCGGCGTCGCGGTGATCGCGCGCAACACCGGTGCGGCGATCAAGGGCCGTGACGCACTGAAGCTGACCTGGGACGACGGCGCCAACGGCAAGTACGACTCGGTCGCCTATCGCAAGGAGCTCGAGGAGGCCGCCCGCAAGCCGGGCCTTGTCGTGCGCCAGGAGGGTGATGCCGACACCGCGCTGAAGAGCGCGGACAAGGTCATCGTCGGCGAATATTATCTGCCGCACCTCGCGCACGTCAGCATGGAGCCGCCAGTCGCGGTCGCCGACGTCAAGGGCGACAAGGCGGAGATCTGGGCGCCGGTGCAGAGCCCCGGCGGCACCCGCGAAGATGTCGCCAAGACGCTCGGCATCCCCGAGGGCAACGTCACCGTCAACGTGACGCTGCTCGGCGGCGGTTTCGGCCGCAAGTCGAAATGCGATTTTGCGCTCGAGGCTGCCCTCCTCTCGAAAGAACTGGGCGCACCCGTGAAGGTGCAATGGACGCGTGAGGACGATCTTCACCACGACTTCCTGCACACGGTCTCGGTGGAACGCATCGAGGCGGGGCTCGACAAGAGCGGCAAGGTGATCGCATGGCGCCATCGCAGCGTGGCACCGACGATCGCCTCGACCTTCGCCGCCGGCGCCAACCACGCGGCTCCCTTCGAACTCGGCATGGGCCTCGTCGACATGCCGTTCGAGATCGCCAACATCACCTGCGAGAACCCGGAAGCTGCGGCGTTCACCCGTATTGGCTGGTTCCGCTCGGTCTCGAACATTCCGCGTGCCTTCGCGGTGCAGTCGATGGTCGGCGAGATCGCAGCTGCGACCGGCCGCGACCAGAAGGAGACGCTGCTCGCGCTGATCGGCAGCCCGCGCATCGTCAAGCCGGCGGTGAAGGACCTGTGGAACTATGGCGAGCCCTTCGACAGCTATCCGATCGACACCGCGCGCCTGCGCAAGGTGGTCGAGCTGGTTGCAGAGAAGGGTGAATGGGGCCGCAAGGTGCCCAAGGGCCATGGCCTCGGCATCGCGGTCCACCGCAGCTTTGTCAGCTACATCGCGAGCATCGTCGAGGTGGCCGTCGACGACAAGGGCAAGCTGACGGTGCCGCGGGTCGACACCGCGATCGATTGCGGCACCTATGTCAATCCCGAGCGCATCGCCTCGCAGATCGAGGGCGCTGCGATCATGGGGTTGAGTCTTGCCAAATACGGCGAGGTCACCTTCAAGGACGGCAAGGTGGAGCAGAAGAACTTTGATGACTTCCAGGTCATCCGGATGGATGAATCTCCTATCGTCACCAACGTCTACATCGTTCCGCCCGGACCCGACACGCCGCCGAGCGGCGTCGGCGAGCCCGGCGTTCCTCCGTTCGCACCGGCGATGATGAACGCGATCTTCGCCGCGACCGGAAAGCGCATCCGCAACCTTCCGCTCGGCAAGCAACTCGAAACCTGAAGCATGATCCGGAAAAGTGCGCAGCGGTTTTCCCTCGCGACAAACGCGGAACGCGTTTGCGCGGAGATGATGCGCAAACAACAAGCTAAAGCGCGATGATGATTCTGATCTCATCGCGCTTTAGGCGGGGAACACAAGGCGGCCTCGCGCCGTTTCCATCGATCTGACAGGAGCAGATCGATGACCAACATTCCAAAGGCGCTCGCAGTCTCGTTTCTGTCGGGCGCCTTTTTCATGACCACGATGGGCGCGTTCGCCCAGAGCAACACGACGCCGCCGACCACGGCGACCCGCCCCACCGCGCCCGACCAGAACTCGCTTCCCAACGCCAACGCCCCGCCTCCTTCAACCACCCAGACCACCGGGCAGCACAACCCGGATCCGAAGGTTCGGGAGATGAACCAGAAGGAGAAGGACAAGGTGGACAGGCAGGGGAAGTAGTTATCTGACGGCTGCGCATGGATGTGCCCTCTCCCCTTGCGGGAGAGGGCCGCGACGCTGGGAGATACAACCTTGCTTGGGTGAGGGGTCTCCATCCTCACGAATGGTCTTGCGCGTGGAGAGAACCCCTCATCCGGCGCTTCGCGCCACCTTCTCCCGCAAGGGGAGAAGAAAGAAGCAAAATGCGGCGGACGTTGCCGTCCGCCGCATTCTCCACCCCCCTGCTGCTCCGCTTTCGTCGATCCGCCGCGGAGCTATTTCTTCAGCGCGAACACCCAGATCACGCCGCCTTGCGGCACGTTGGACTCGATGCCGATATTGTTGGTCGCGAGCGCATCCTGGATGCGCTGCGCGTCGACGCCCCAGCCGGACTGGATCGCGACGTATTGGGTGCCGTCGACCTCATAGGATACCGGCATGCCCATGATGCCGGAGTTGGTCTTCTGCTCCCACAAGAGCTCGCCGGTCTTGGCGTTGAAGGCGCGGAAGTTGCGGTCGTTGGTGCCCCCGGCGAAGACGAGATCACCCGCGGTTGCCGTCACCGAGCCGAACAGCTGCGATTTCGGGAAGTTATGCTGCCAGACTTTCTTGCCCGTGGTGGGATCCCAGGCCTGGAGCTCGCCAAAATGATCGGCGCCGGGCTTCGCCTTTAGGCCGATGTCCTCCGGCTTGGTGCCGAGCCAGAGCTCACCCGGCTTGAGCGGAAGCTTCTCGCCGGTGAAGCCGCCGCAGAAATTCTCGTTAGCGGGGACATAGACGAGACCCGTCTTCTGGCTGTAAGCCGCCGACGGCCAGTCCTTGCCACCCCACAGCGACGGACAGAACTCGACGCGCTTGCCGATGACCGGCTTGTGGTCGGGATCGACGATCGGCTTGCCGGTCTCCGCATCGATGCCCTTCCAGACGTCGGTTGCCACGAACGGCCAGCCAGCGACGTAGTTGATCTTGGTCGGCGCGCGCTCGAGCACCCAGAAGATCGCATCGCGTCCCGGATGGACCAGGCTCTTGATGCTGCGGCCGTCACGTTGCAGGTCGATCAGCATCGGCGCCTCGACCTCGTCCCAGTCCCAGGAATCGTTCTGGTGGTACTGATGATAGGTCTTGATCTTGCCGTTGCTCGGATCGAGCGCGAGCACCGACGAAGTGTAGAGATTGTCGCCGGGATGCATCTCGCCGGGCCACGGCGCGGCATTGCCGACGCCCCAATAGATCGTCTTGGTGTCCTTGTCGTAATTGCCGGTCATCCAGGCCGAGCCGCCGCCGTTCTTCCAGTCGTCGCCCTTCCAGGTGTCGTGGCCGGGTTCGCCCTCGCCTGGAATGGTGAAGGTGCGCCACAGCTCCTTGCCGTCCTTGGCGTCATAGGCGGCGACATAGCCGCGCACGCCGAACTCGCCGCCGGAGCCGCCGACGATGACCTTGCCGTCGACGATCAGCGGCATCAGGGTCATGTACTGGCCCTTCTTGTAGTCCTGCACCTTGGTGTCCCACACCACCTTGCCGGTCTTGGCGTCGAGCGCGACGACATGGTCGTCGGTGGTGGCAAGATAAAGCTTGTCCTCCCAGAGGCCGACGCCGCGGCTGGTTGGGTGCAGCTGGAACAGATCGTCGGGAAGCTGCCGCTTGTAGCGCCAATATTCGTCGCCGGTCTTCGCGTTGAGCGCGATCACCTGTCCCATCGGGGTTGCCACGAACATCACGCCGTTGTTGACGATCGGCGGCGCCTCGTGGCCTTCGACGACACCGGTGGCAAAGGTCCAGACCGGCGTGAGATTCTTGACGTTCGAGGTGTTGATCTGGTCGAGCGGGCTGTAGCCCTGGCCGTCATAGGTACGGCGGTAGAGCATCCAGTTGCCGGCTTCCGGATTTTCCAGGCGCTGCTGGGTGACTGGCGCGTAGCTCTCGATCGGGCCGGCAATTGCAGCGGTCGAGACAAGACACGTGAAGGCGACGAAGCCGGACAGGTACCATTGCTTCCTGGTCATGGACGTTTTCATGGACGTTCCCCTTTTTCATCCGCTTGAATTCTTGTTCTCTATTCTTGTCGTTCGTCCCGTCGTCCGCCCCTCGGCGGATGCGGCCTCTCGTGACGCGGGCACAACCCGCACCGTCCATCATCCTGGCTGCGCGCCACCTACCTTTCCGATGAAATTGCCGGCGACGCTGAGCGAGCCGTCAGCGAGCGCCAGCGGCAGCGCGGCGAGCCGTCGCGGCGCCGGCCCGAACACGACCTGCGCGCCCTCGCGAGGATCGTATTCGGAATTGTGGCACATGCACTTGAACACATCCTTGTCGCCGACATCGCTCTTGACCCAGGCGGTGACGGGACAGCCGGCATGCGAGCAGATCGCCGAATAGGCGAGGATGCCGTCGACCGCACGCGCGCGGGTCTTCTCGTCGAGCTCGGCGGGATCGAGCCGAATGATCAGGAGCTCGTTGAGGCGCGAGGCGCTGCGCACGACCGATGTCTTGGGGTCCTTCGGCCAGGCATGCACCGGCGGTCCGCCCGCCGGCAGATCGGCGGCGGTGATGAGCTTTCCCTCCTGGTCTCCTTCGGAGAAGACGAGCACGTCGCCGTTTTGCGGACGCTCGTCGGAGCCGGGCGGATCCTCACCCGCGCGCGCCCGTGTGGAACAGCCGAGACACGCGGTGCTGGCGAGTGCGCCGAGCAGGATCGCTCGTCGCGTCTGCTCCGTACCCGCGTCAGCTTCGGGTTCCGCAATCGTCTCGGAGTATGAGAAAGGGGTGTTGAACGGTGCGCTGGCCATGCCCGCTAGCAGGCGCTGGAACTCTGCCGAAAACAAGGCGAAGGATTGGCGCCGCAGTGCATCAATATGTCTTTGCTCGTTTTGATTGAGCGAGAACACATGCGTTCGCGCGCGTTTTTGCGACTTCTACGTCGCATCGCGCGAACGGCATGATGATTTTGCAGATCAGACCGATGATGCTGGAATTGGTGCGACGCGCCATCGCGATACGAGCCTGCGCGTGTCTCGTGCAGGCATTCTGTATTTCAGGACCTCAGGAGGTGACGCGGCGAAGCGATGCGACCTGCGATGGTGGCCGAAGCCATTTCAAAGCTGTCGGCGATGCGCCGCGCCTTGTCGATGAACAGCGCAGCCGCCGGCGGCGGACAGACTTCGTGCGCCGTCTGCTCGAACAGATCGAGCCAACGGTCGAAATGATCGCCAACCAGACTCAGCGGCACATGCGCCCGCATCGGCGAGCCATGATAGCGGCCGCTCATCAGCACGACCGACGACCAGAAATCCCTAAGCTTGGCGAGGTGCTCGTCCCAATTCTGCACGATCGCGAACACCGGCCCGAGCAGCGCGTCCTCGCGCACGCGTCCGTAGAAGCGAGCGACGAGTTCCCCGATCATCTCCTCGGTGATCCCGGTCCGCTCGATCGCATCCTGGGTCAACAGGCTCCGCCGCGCGGCCGCCGCCTCGCGCTCGGCCTTCAGTCGATCCGACATGTTTCTCTTCGTCCGTTTTCGTCTTTCCCTCTCCCCTTGTGGGAGAGGGTGGCTCGCCGCGGAGCGGCGAGACGGGTGAGGGGTATCTCTCTGCATGCTCTCAAGCGTTTGAGTCTGCGGAACTAACCCCTCATCCGGCGCTTCGCGCCACCTTCTCCCACAAGGGGAGAAGGAAGGAAGCTCGATGAAATTGCGCGCGGCGTCTTTGTCGCGGCGCAAATTGCGGGGATCGGACGGCGGACGCGAAAGGCCCGCCGCTTGCACCATGATCAGGTGCCGTAAGTGTAAAAACCCTGCCCCGTCTTGCGGCCGAGATGGCCGGCATCGACCATTTCCTTGAGCAAGGGAGCCGGACGGTATTTAGGATCGTTGAAGCCCTTATAAAAGACCTCCATCACCGAGAGCATGGTGTCGAGGCCGACGAGATCGGCCAGCGCCAGCGGTCCGATCGGATGGTTGCAGCCGAGCTTCATGCCGGCGTCGATCTCTTCCGCCGTCGCGATCCCTTCCTGCAGCGCGAAGATCGCCTCGTTGATCATCGGGCACAGGATGCGGTTGACGGCAAAGCCCGGGCTGTTCTTGGCCGTGATCGCCACCTTGCCGACGCGCTGGGCGAAATCGAGCGCCTTGGCGTGGGTGTCGTCGGAGGTCTGCAAGCCGCGGATGAGTTCCAGCAATGCCATCACCGGCACCGGGTTGAAGAAGTGCATGCCGATGAAACGATCGGGACGGTCGGTCGCGGCGGCGAGCTTGGTGATCGAGATCGAGGAGGTGTTGGTCGCAACCAGTGTGCGCGGCGACAGCGTGGCGCAGAGATCCTTCAGGATCTTGACCTTGAGCTCCTCGTTCTCGGTCGCGGCTTCGATGACGAGGTCGCAATCGGAGAGTTTGGCGCGGTCGGTGGTGCCGGTGATGCGCTTGAGCGTCGCCTCGCGATCGGCCGCCGACATCTTCTCCTTCTTGACCAGGCGCTCGAGGCTGCCGCCGACGGTCGAAATTCCGCGGTTCACCGCCGCATCGGAAATGTCGACCATCACGACCGAAAGCCCGGCCGCGGCGCAAACCTGCGCGATGCCGTTCCCCATGGTCCCTGCCCCGATGATGCCAACGGTCTGGATCATTGCCTCACATCCTTCATCCTTGCGGGGCGCGCCGGTACGGCCCGGCCCCATTGTTCCCGTATCAGGGTCTAGCACCGCCGCCGGGCGGGGGCGACCTGATCATGCCCCTTCCTTAAAGCATCCGAAGCGGGAATAAAGCCGCCATTCGGCCGCGAAACGGCAAGATTTGGCGGCCTGGCAGGTTGTTTTTCCGAATTTGCGCGTGCTCGCCCCCGGCGCCTTGCAGTGGGGGACGGCTGAGCCCGACCCGTTCGGACCACCTTGATCTACATCAATCGGACGATGCGGTGCCCGCTGACGGTGTGCTGTAATCGATGCGCAATGGCCAGTGCGAATGCTTCGCGACGCCATTGTGACATAGCCCACATCAGCCTGGTGCCCCACCTGTTAGCGTCGCGCACATGACAAAACATATTGCACTTCCCATCTTCCTCGCCGCTCTGCTCGTCGCCACGCAGGGCCCGGCGGCCGAGACCAAGGGAGCCGGCTCAACCTTCGTTTCGCCCGTGATGGCGAAATGGATCGACGCGTACAGGTCGAAGACCGGAAACATTGTCAGCTACCAAGCCGTCGGCTCGAGCATCGGCGTCGGCCTGATCAAGAAGGAAGCCGTCGATTTCGGCGCCAGCGACATGCCGCTCGATCCCAAGGAGCTGGACAGGCTCGGCATGATGCAATTCCCGATCGTGATCGGGGGCGTCGTGCCGGTGGTGAATATCGACGGCGTCAAGCCCGGCCAGATCCGCTTCACCGGGCCGGTGCTCGCCGACATCTATCTCGGCAAGCTCAGATCCTGGAACGACCGGGCCATTCGCGCCATCAATCCCGACATCAACCTGCCGAACACGGCGATCACCGTGGTCCATCGCGTCGACGGATCCGGCACGACGTTCAACTGGTCGAACTATCTCGCGAAGGTCAGCCCGCAATGGAAGACGAGCGTCGGCGAAGGCACCTCGGTCGAATGGCCACTCGGCCTCGGCGGCAAGGGCAATGACGGCGTCGCCTCGCTGGTCAGCCTCGTTCCGGGCGCGATCGGCTATCTCGAATACACCTACGCGCTGCAACGGCTCGATCGAATCTCATTCGGTGTGGTGCAGAACACAGCCGGCAATTTCGTCGTTCCCGACGCCGCCTCGTTCCAGGCGGCGGCCTCGAGCGCGGACTGGAAGGCGGAGAAGGATTTCCATCTCGTGCTGACCAATGCGCCGGGCGAAGACGCATATCCCATCACGGCGACGACCTTCGTGCTGATGCCGAAGATGCCGAAATCACAGGAGCGTGCCGCAGCGGCGATCGACTTCGTCCGCTGGTCTCTGGAGAACGGCAAGTCGGAAGCCCAGACGCTCAACTACGTCCCCCTGCCCGCCGCCCTGATCGATCAGATCGAGCGCTACTGGCAGCAGAACTTCGAAGCGCAGACGGTCTCCGCAGCGGCCAGCGTGAAACGTTGAGGCCCCAAAGGGCCGGCCGTCAGATCGAGATCGGGGCAGCTCGCCCCGATCTCGATTGACAGACATGCCGTTCCTTACTCCGTCGGCCTTTACATCACATCGGCGTCTTGGTTCACGTCCTCGACGTCGTTCGCCAATCCCGCCGTCACCATCGCCCGCTCGCTATCCGATACGTTCGCAGGGATCGGCCCTTGGGGCGTTCCGGCGTTCATCACCGGTCAACTCATCGGGGCCGGCCTTGCCGTTCTGCCGGCGCGCTGGCTCTGGGCCGCAGCCTCTAAGACGTGGAGCGCTTCTCCGCTTCCGTCCGATGGGCCTGTATAACCGGGCCTCAAATTCATTTCCTGAAATGAATCGCGTTTCCAAATCGCTTTCCCGGGTATTCTGTGCATGTCGACGAGACCAGCAGAGACCTATCCGTGACGCGATCATGCAGCTTCGACATCGATGATCCCGAGGCGTTCGGCCCGCCGGCGAAGCGCCCGGCCGAATGAACGACTTCGCGCGATCCGTTGCCGCAGCCTTCGCGCTGATCGGCGAAGCCGATGCCGAACTACTCGGCATCGTCGCGTTGTCCGTGCGTGTCAGCCTGACTGCCAGCATCGTCGCGCTGCTGATCGGCGCGCCGTTCGGGGCCCTGCTTGCCATCACCCGCTTCCGCGGGCGGCAGGTCATCATCGTGCTGACCAATGCGCTGCTCGGCCTTCCGCCGGTCGTGGTCGGGCTCGCGCTCTATCTGTTGCTGTCGCGGTCCGGTCCGCTCGGGGCTGCCGGCCTCTTGTTCACGCCGACCGCCATGGTGATCGCGCAGACCCTGCTCGCCACACCGATCGTGGTGGCTCTGGTGCACCGGCCGGCGAGCCTGCTGTGGGCGGAGTATGGCGACCTCGCGCGGATCGACGGATTGTCGGCCCTGCGCAGCATGGCGCTTTTGTTCGCGCTGGGACGGACCTCGCTGCTGACCGCCTTTCTCGCCGCGTTCGGGCGCGCCATCGCCGAGGTCGGCGCCATCATCATCGTCGGCGGCAACATCCGCGGCTTCACGCGCACGATGACGACGGCGATCGCGCTGGAGACCAGCAAGGGCGACCTGCCGCTGGCGCTCGGGCTCGGGCTGATCCTGCTCGCGCTCAGCGTCGCGGTGTCGACCGTCGCCTTCCTGCTAGTGGGACGCGTTGGGAAAAAATAGTTGCTCGCCACCGACCTTGTAGCCGGCGATCGCATCCTGCCCCTTCGGCGAGACGAGCCAATCGATGAAGGCCTGCCCGTCCTTCGCCTTCACGTTCGGATGCTTTTCCGGATTCACCAGCATGACGCCGTATTGATTGAATAGCCGCTTGTCGCCCTCGGTCAGGATCGCAAGCTCGCCGCGATTCTTGAACGACAGCCAGGTGCCGCGATCCGACAGCAGATAGGCATTCGACGACGAGGCCATGTTCAGCGCCGGGCCCATGCCCTGCCCGATCTCGCGATACCAGCTGTCCTTGCCGGCGGCGATGTCGATGCCCGCCTCTTTCCACAATCTCAGCTCGGCCGCATGCGTGCCGGACTTGTCGCCGCGCGAGATGAACGGCGCTTTCGCCGCCGCGATCTTGCGCAAGGCATCCGCGACGTCCTTGCCGCCGGCGATCTTCGCCGGATCGCTCTTCGGGCCGACGATGACGAAGTCGTTGTACATGACGTCGAAGCGCTTCACGCCCTGCCCTTCGGACATGAACTTGTCTTCGGCCGGCTTGTCATGGACGAACACCACATCGGCATCGCCGCGCCGTCCGATGTCGAGCGCCTGACCTGTGCCGACGGCGACGACCTTCACCTCGATGCCCTCGGCCTTCGAGAACAGCGGCAGCAAATAACCGAACAGGCCAGACTGCTCCGTCGAGGTCGTGGAGGCCACGGTGATGCTGCGATCCTGCGCGAATGAGCATGTCGACCAGAACAGAACCGCTGCGATGGCGGCAAGCTTCCTCATTGCGTCGTCCTCGGACCTGGATTTCGGGTGCTCCAAACTATGTCAGGCGAACTGCACAGGGAACCCCGACGATCGGCCCAACCCGGGCGCGCGATCCGGCCGGCCGTCGCTGCAAGTGCCGACGGCATCTCACCTGCACGGCACATGTGGATGTTCTGCAATTGGTCCCGGTCAGATTGACATAGGCGTGACAGGCGGGGCAGTTTTTCATATTGCTGACGAATCAGCGATTGCCTCACGCCGAGTACCTCTTGGACAACTCCCAGTGCTTTCGAGACTGATATCGTTGCTGCGCCGCATTCCAGCGGTGAAATGGGCGTTCACCCGGCTTCGGCCCTTGCCGCACGGCGGCAGCATCGACGTCGCGGCGAACGTAGCAAGCGACTCGCCAGCCATCCTTGCCGACGTAGCGGAAGCCGCTCCGACGCTCGACGCGAGCAGCGCCGAACCATTACATGGCCAGGCCGACATCACGGCCACGACTCCCGTAGCCGAAGACGAGCCCGCGATCGCCGTGATCGCGAAGAGCCCGTCAGCCACGCCAGCTGACATCAGCATCAACGACGAACCCTCCCGGGATATGCCCACTGAGGCCGATCCGGTTGTGGTCGAGCAGGCTTCGGTCCTGCCGATCGATGCCGCCAGCGAGCAGGATGAGTCTCCCGAAGTCGTCAGCGGCGATTCTACCGGGGAACTGCTGGCGAGCATTGAGCCCGTCATCGCACAAGAGACGCCGGTCTCGTCTATCGAGGTTGCGAGCGAACCGGCCGATGCTCCCGAAGCTGACATCAGCAGCGTTCCATCGTACGAACTCGCGACCGAGTTCGAGCATGCAGCCGCGGACGAGACTCTGGTCGCGTCGGTCGATGTCGCGATCGACGTGGTTGATGCTCCCGTTCTTCTCGTCGCCGACGATCCCACCCCCGACCTTCTCGTGGTTGACGCGCCGGCCGCTAACGACGGCTCGTGTGTCGCGTGCGCCGATGACAAGGCATTGGATGTCTCCGAGAGCAACATCGACAGCGATCCCGCTCCCAGCGTCGCGGCGGAGATCGAGCCGGTCGCCGTCAACGATCCTGCCCCCGTCATGGTGGTCGCGGCGGAGGACTCTTCCGCCGACGCAACCAGCGGCGTCGCCGAGAGCGCGCCGGAGCCGGTCCTCGAGTCTCCCGTTCCGGAAATTCTCCGCGCACCGAAGACCCGCACAAGGGTCACGGAACCCGCCGACCGTGCCGCGCTGATCCGACAGCGCTGGGCGGAGACCGGGATCAGGATGTGGAATCCGCGGCTTCACGGCACCGGCGATGCGACGCTGAACATCCAGGGCCGGATCGGACTGCTGCCGCCCGCGCCCGGCGAGACGATGCCGCGCTACGACAAGCTGGAATTCAAGATGCTCGGCGGGCAGATTGTCTGTGAGGGCGTCATCGTCGAAGCGCCCGCGCAGGTGGACAAGCGTAGCTTCACCCGGCTCGCAGAACCCGTGAAGACCGTCCGTGAGGCGGTGCGGGAACGCCAGGCCGCCCTCGCCTGACCCTTTTCATCTGCGATCGCGCTCGCCATATGCCAGGCTGACACCCTGGATATGGGACACCGCATGTTCGCAACATCATTGCGACTGGTCGTGATCGCTGCTCTCTGCGTCTCGCAAGGAGCTTTTGCGGCGTCCGGCAAACGGCCGCGCCATGTGCCGACAACGGCGGCCGCGATCGATCCCGCAGCGCCCTACAAGGCCGACCGGCTGTCCTCCTCGCGCGGCGAGACCTTCCTCAACACGCCCGGCCAGACCACCGTGCTGACGCGTCAAAGGCTCGACGACATGAACGCCACCAGCCTCCGCGACGCCATGCGCTCGACCGCCGGCGTGACGATCGGGCGTTAAGCGTCTGCACTCAGGGGATCGGATAACCCTTCCAGACCCACTCCAGCGCCGACGGCAGCGTCTGCGCGATCGTCGGGCGATCGACGTGCTTGGCGTTGCGCACGAACAGGAACTGGTACTGATAGCCCTTCTCCGCCAGCACCTTGGCCATCAGCGCGTTCGACAAGGTCCAGTCGTGCATGCCGTCGGGAATGGTGGGGTTCGGATAGAACAGGTCCTGGTCGCCGCCGAAGAACCAGAAGCGGATCGGTTTGGCCGGCGCGGCGACGATCAGGGGCACGCCGGGCGGCTCGGCCGGCGTCAGCACACCTGCCTTGGAGATCAAATTGGGACCAACCGGCCCCGTCCATGCGCTGTGATACTCCCAGGCGCCGCCGCGCAGGGACGGGTCATGCGGCCATTGCTGGTTGACCATCGTCGGCGAGAAGGCCAGCACGCGGTGATAGAGATCGGGAAAGAACCAGGCCATGGTGAAGGCGGCCGCGCCACTCGAGCTCAATCCCATCGTCGCACGTCCGTCGGGATTCCTCGTCAGCTTGACGTCGGCGTTCTTCTCGACCAGCGGCAGCACCTCGCGCTCGACGAACTGCGCATAGGTGCCCGACACCGCGTCATATTCGCGGCCGCGCTGGCTGCCCTGCGCGTCCTGCCCGCCATTGCCAATCTGGATCGCGATCATCGGCGGCACGCGGCGTTGCGCGATCAGATTGTCGAGCGTGGTGGCGAGATCCTTGTAGGCGTTGGAGCCGCCGTCGCCGACCACGATGAACGGCGCCTCGGAGCCGCGCACATATTGCGCCGGCACGTAGACGTCGATCGTGCGCGACCAGACACCGGGATGGCTGGTGGTGACGATCATGTGCGACTTGTCGTCCGGCGCGGTGACCGTCGTCATGATCGAGGAGTTGGTGCAGCCCGCGACGTCGTCGCGGATCAGGCCGGGATTGTAGACCGTGCTCTCTTTCGATGACAGCGTGAAGGATTTCGTCGTGCCGCGCGGCACGCCTTCCTTTGCGATCGTCTCCGGCGCGGGATTGTGGGTGGGGCCGATGATGAAATTGCCTTCGGCGCCTGGCGGCGGCAGCGTCCCGTCCGGCAGCTCGGTCGCGCGCGGGTAGTTGGCGCTGAAGGGATCCCGCGTCGGCGGCGCCGTCTTGAAATCGAGGCCTGTCGTGTCGATGAAGAAGGGCGCGGCCTTGTCGGTGGTGTTGGCACCAGGCGGCACGGCCATGTTCTGTGTGACGCAGACCGGCTGGGCCGACGCGATCGACAAGAATGAGACGACGGAAATCAGCATCCCCGCAAGGACGAACAATGGATTGGTCATTTCAGCTCCCCGTGCCGACGAGTCTTGCTGGCCCGTCTTGAAGCAAAGTATGCCGGGCCGCCGATGCCGGGTCAAACAGCAAGCGGCCGCATTGCAGCGATGGCCCCATGCTCAAACCGGGCGGCGCCCCTTATTCCGCGCATGCAGCGAAAATTTGAGAGCGTGATGCCGTTGCTGCCGTCCTCCGCACGACGTAGCTTGCGCACCGGCCGCGCCGCGCAGATGCCGCGTCTGGCCGAAACGACAAGAACACTCGGGAGGCAACCATGAGAAAGCTTACGGCCGCGCTGTGTGCGCTGGCGTTCCTCACAACCGGCGCGCAGGCGCAGACCATCAAGGACTTTCTGGCAACGGTCATGCAGAAGTGGACGGCGCCGTTCGAGCCGTTCCAGCTCATCGGCAACATCTACTATGTCGGCACCGACGGCATCGCCGTCTACGTCATCAAGACCTCGCAGGGCCTGATCCTGATGGATACGGCGATGTCGCAGTCGACCGGCATGATCAAGGACAACATCGCCAAGCTCGGCTTCAAGGTCGCCGACATCAAGATCATCCTCAACACGCACGCCCATCTCGACCACACCGGCGGCTTCGCCGAGATCAAGAAGGAAACCGGCGCGCAGCTCATCGCCGGCGAAAGCGACAAGCCGCTGCTCGAAGGCGGCTACTACCCCGGCGACGAGCAGAACGCGGACCTCACCTTCCCCGCGGTGAAGGTCGACCGGACCGTCAAAGAAGGCGACAAGGTCACGCTCGGCGACACCACGCTGACGGCGCATGCGACACCCGGCCACTCGCCGGGCTGCACGAGCTGGGAGATGACTGTCAAGGACGGCAGCCAGGATCGCGATGTGCTGTTCTTCTGTAGCGGAACGGTGGCGCTGAACCGGCTGGTCGGCCAGCCAACCTATCCCGGCATCGTCGACGATTACCGCGCGACCTATGCCAAGGTGAAGGCGATGAAGATCGACGTGCTGCTCGGACCGCATCCGGAAGTCTACGGCATGCAGGCCAAGCGTGCGGAAATGAAGGACGGCGCGCCAAACCCGTTCGTCAAGCCGGGCGAGCTCACGACCTACGCGACGACGCTGTCGGAGGATTTCGACAAACAGCTCGCCAAGCAGACGGCGGCGCTTCAAACTGCGAAGTGACAGCAGCCTCCACCTCTCCCTCCTGGAGAGGTGGACCGGCATCCCGCGATGCGCGGCCGCGCGTCGCACCGATGCCTATGGTTAGCAGAACGTAGCTGCGGTTCTCGCGGGGGTTTCGTCATCCGGACGCGCCCCTCCGCCACCTATCCTTAACGCCGTCTCACCAATACACGCGGCCGGAAGATCGCCGCGGTAGCGCGCAACTTGCGCGGGCTTTTGGTCCGGTTCCCATCTAACGCGCTCTTTACCCGAGCCGTGCAAGATCGCCTGCATTTTGAAGGGATCCGGGGCCGTATTGCAATGCCTGTCGCCGATTTGAAGTCTCACCTCGCCGCCGCGATGCGGCTGTTTCGCGTGCCGGCCGACAATCCGGACCTGACGCGCGCGCAGTTCGACGCCTTCTCCAAGCAGATCCCGCTGCTCTACTTCATCCTCATGAGCAACACGATCGCCGTCGCCTATACCTATGTTAACGTGGCGCCGGACTGGCTGACGATGGTCGTGCCCTCGGTGCTGACCGTGCTTGCGGCGCTCCGGACCATCTGGTGGCTGCGCCAGCGTCATCTCGTGCGCAGCGATGCCGACATCCTGCGCAATCTGCGCGCCACCAACTGGATGACGCTGCCGATCGGCGCGGGCTTCACCGCGTGGTCGTTCGCGCTCTATCCTTACGGCGACCCCTTCGCCAAGAGCCAGGTCGCCTTCTACATGGCCGTCACCGTGATCGGCTGCATCTTCTCGCTGATGCATCTGCGTTCGGCGGCGCTGATCGTCACGCTGGTCGTCGACGTGCCCTATGTGCTGTTCTTCTGGGCCACCGGCGAGCCAACCCTGAAGGCGATCGCCGTCAACAACCTTCTGGTTTCCGGCGCGATGGTGACCGTGCTGGTCATCTACTATCGCGACTTCGCCGATCTCGTCGCCAGCCGCAAATCGCTACTCGCACAGCAGGCGGCGACGCAGGCGCTCTCGGACGAGAATTTCCGTCTCGCCAATCTGGATTCGCTCACCGAGCTGCCGAACCGCCGCCGCTTCTTCGCCGAGCTGTCGAGTGCTTTCATCGACGCTGGGCGCAGGAAGGTTCGCGTCGCGGTCGGCATCATCGACCTCGACGGCTTCAAGCCAATCAACGACAATTACGGCCATTCGGTCGGCGACCGCGTCCTGATCGAGGCTGGCCGGCGTATCCGCGAGGTCTGCGAAGGCTTTGGTCCGCAGCGTGTCGAATTCGCAAGGCTCGGCGGCGACGAGTTCGGCCTCGTCGTATGCGGCGACCCTGACGATGCGGACCTGACGCGGCTCGGCGAACGCATCGGCGAGCAGGTCAAGCTGCCTTACCAGCTCGACACGGCCCATACCGGCCTGTCCTGCTCGATCGGCTTTGCGCTGTTCCCGGATTCCGCGACAACGTCAGAAGCGCTGTATGAATGCGCCGACTATTCGCTCTATCACGCCAAACGCCATGTGCGCGGCCGCACCGTGATCTTCTCGAGCGAGCTCGAGGCCGAGATCCGCAGCCGCGGCGTCATCGAGACCCTGCTGCGCACCGCCGATTTCAGCACCGAGATGGACCTGGTGTTCCAGCCGATCGTGGACGCCATGAGCGAGCACACCGCCGGCTTCGAGGTCCTGGCGCGCTGGCACAGCGCCCGCCTCGGCCTGGTCTCGCCGGCCGATTTCATTCCGGCCGCCGAGCGCATCGGCCTGATCCGCCCGCTGACGCAGGCGCTGCTGGCGCGCGCGCTCGCGACGGCGAAGACCTGGCCAGACCACGTCCGTCTGTCGTTCAACCTCTCCGCCCACGATGTCTGCGCGGTCGAGGGCATCCTGCCGCTGATCTCGATCATCGAGACGAGCGGGCTGCCGCCGCACCGGATCGATTTCGAGATCACCGAGACCGCCGTCACTTTCGACTTCGTGCGCGCGCAGCGGTCGATCGCGACGCTGAAGGCGATGGGCTGCGGCATCTCGCTGGACGATTTCGGCACCGGCTATTCCTCGCTGAGCCATGTGCACCGGCTGCCGCTCGACAAGATCAAGGTCGATCGCAGCTTCGTCGCCGACATCAACGAGAATCCCGTCAGCCACAAGATCATCAAGTCGCTCACGGGTCTGTGCGACGACATGGAGATCGCCTGCGTCGTCGAAGGCGTCGAGACCCGTGCGCAGCTCGACACCCTGCGCCGCCTCGGCTGCGATTACATCCAGGGCTATTACTTCGCAAAACCGATGCCGGGCGATGCGATCGGCGACTACCTGGCGACCGAACGGCAACGGCTCGACGGTGGAGCGGCCAAGGTCGTGGCCTGAGGCTCATCAGACCGCGCAGTAGCGCTCCTGAATGTCCTTGTCCGCCAGCAGCGCCGCGGCGCTGCTCTGATGCACCACCTCGCCCTGATCGATGATGACGGCGCGATCGGCGAGGCGCAGGGCCCATTCGACGTTCTGCTCGACCAGCAGCAGCGTCTTGCCCTCGTCGCGCAAGCGGCGGAACAGCACGCCCATCTCTTCGACCAGGACGGGCATGATCCCTTCAGAGGGCTCGTCGAGCAGAATCATCTTCGGCTTCGCGATCAGGGCGCGTGCGATCGCCAGCATCTGCTGCTCGCCGCCCGAGAGCGTCACGCCTTCCTGCTCGAGGCGCTCCTTCAAGCGTGGAAAGGTCTCCGCGATTTCGTCGATGGCGGCGCGTTCATCGATATCGCCGCCGGCGACGAGGCCAAGCCGGAGATTCTCGCGCACGGACAGGCCCGGGACGATACGGCGCTCCTCAGGCACGTATGCCAAGCCTAGATGAAACCGCTGATGGGCACGCAGCGGCAGGAGGTCCGTGCCCGCAAAGCGCACGCGCCCTGCCGCCTTTGGCATAAGCCCCATCATCGCCCGCAAGGTCGTGGTCTTGCCCGCACCGTTGCGCCCAACGAGTGCGACCACCTCGCCCGGATTCACCTGCAATGAGATGCCGTGAAGGATATGGCTCGTGCCGTACCAGGCGTGGAGGTCGTTGATTTCGAGCAGCGCGGTCTCAGCCATAGCCTTCACTCTGTCCGAGATAAACCCGGCGGACTTCCGGATTGCTCCTGATCTCGTCGGGCGCGCCGTCCGCAAGCAGGCGGCCGTGGTGCAGCACCACGACGCGCTTGGACAGACCCAGCACCATCTTCATCTTGTGCTCGACCAGCAGCACGGTGCGCTTGTCGGCGAGCCGTTCGAGCAGCGCGACCATGTCCTTGGTTTCCTCCGGCCCCATGCCGGCGGTCGGCTCGTCGAGCAGCAGTAATTCCGGTTCGGAAACCAGCGCGATCGCGATCTCCAGCGCGCGCTGCTGACCGTGGGAGAGGAATTTTGCCAGCTCGCCGCGCTTGCCGAGGAGCCCGACGGCTTCCAGCGCGGCATCGGCCTGCGCATTCAGCTCAGTCAGCCGGGCGCGGCTCCGCCAGATATCGTAGCTTACGGTGAGCGCCTGCGCCGCGACGCGGACGTTCTCGTGCACGGACAGGTCAGGGAAGATGTTGGTGATCTGGTAGGAGCGCGAGATGCCCTGGTGCACGAAGCGGTGCTGCGGCAGGCCGTTGAGCTCAATTCCTCTGAAGTGCAGCTTGCCCGAGGTCGGGGCCAGGGCACCCGAGAGAATGTTGAAGAAGGTACTCTTGCCCGCTCCGTTCGGCCCGATGATCGAGGTGAGCTGTCCCGCTGCAAAGGACACAGTGATGCCCTCAAGCGCGACGAAGCCGCCAAAATGCTTGCCGATGCCCTCGGCGCGGAGCAGTTCGCCGGTCATGGCCGCGCCTTTCCGATACGAAGCGTATCGAGCAGCGTGCCCCAGATACCCTTGGGCAGGAACAGCACGAACAGCACGAAGATCGCGCCGACGAAGATCTGCCAATGCGGCGTCCAGAGCGAGATGACGTCCTCCAGGATCAGGAAGCTCGCCGCGCCGACGAAGGGCCCGAAGAAGCTGCGAGCGCCGCCGAGCAGCACCATCATCACGATCATCCCGGAGGTCTGGTAGTGCAGGATGTCCAGCGGCACGATCGACAGGTGCAGCGCCAGCATACAGCCGCCGAGCGAGGAGATCGCGCCCGACAGCATGAACACGATCAGCTTGCTGCGCTCGACGTCATAGCCGCAGGCCCGAGCCCGCTGCTCGTTCTCGCGGATGGCCTCGATCACGGCCCCGAACGGCGAGTTGAGAATGCGCGACTGGAACCACATCGCCAGCGCCGCGAAGGCCATCAGCACGTAGTATTTGTTGATGGGATCGAGGAAATTGACCTGAAGGCGGAACAGGCTGATCCGGTCGACCGTGAAGCCGCGCAGGCCGTTCTCGCCCCCAGTGAAGAACGAGGCCTGCAGCGCGACGTAATAGACCAGCTGGGCGAGCGCGAGCGTCACCATCGAGAAATAGATGCCCCGCGTGCGCGTCGAGACGATACCGATCGCGGCGGCAAGGCAGGTGCTCAGCAGCACGGCAATCGGCACCGCGGCGAACCACGGCACACCGTAGCGGCCGATCGCGATGCCCGTGAAGTAAGCCCCGGCACCGAAGAACGCCGCCTGGCCGAATGACAGCAGCCCGGTGTAGCCGAACAGCAAATTGTAGCCCATCACCACGACGCCGTAGATCAGGACGTTGACGGCCAGCGCCTGGGACGGCAGCAGCCAAGGCAGCACGGCCAGCACGGCGATGGATAGCAGCACACGCTGCTCGAGGAGCCAGCCCATCGCGCCGGACGAGGATGTGGCGGTCGCTTCGCCGCTCGATGGTCCCGTCACGCGGTCCTCCCCCTCACGCCGAACAGGCCTTGCGGGCGGATCAGCAGCACCACCGCCATCAGCGCGAACATGACGATGGTCGCCATCTCAGGGGCGAACAGCGCGACCATGCTGATGGAGATGCCGACCATGAGGCCGGCAACGACGGCTCCGACGATCGAGCCGAGACCACCGATCACGGTAACCACAAAAGCTTCCGCCAGCACCAGCGAGCCCATCTCCGGATTGACGCTGCGCATGGGCCCGGCCAGCACGCCGCCGAGCGCGGCGAGGCCGACGCCGAGGCCGAAGATCGCAAGCCATACCCGGCCGATATCGACGCCGAGCACCTGCATGATGGTGGGATCGCGGGCGCCGGCGCGCACGATCAGGCCGACGCGGGTCTTCTCCAGCGTCAGCCAGAGCACCAGCAGCACCACCGCCACCAGCGCGATCACGAACAGGCGGTAACGCGGGAAGAAGCCGATGCCGAGATCGACCACGCCGATCAATTGCGGCGGGGTCGGGAACGGAATGCCGTCGCTGCCGAACACGATGCGCACGCCCTCGACGAGGATGTAGCTGAGGCCGAAGGTCAACAGCAGCGGATCGTCGATCGAGCGTCCATAGAGCCTGCGGATCAGGACGAACTCGATCAGCATGCCGAAGGCGCCGATCAGGATGGGCGCAAGCAGCAATCCCCACCAGAAACTTCCAGTCAGCGACGCCAGATAGAGGCCCGCATAGGCTCCGATCATGAACAGCGCGCCGTGCGCGAAGTTCACCACCCCGAGCATGCCGAACACGATCGTCAGTCCAAGCGCAGTGATCACCAGGACCGCCCCAAGGGCGATCCCGGAGAGAAGCTGCATGATGATCAGCGACAGGTCCATCGTCACAAGACTTAGGTCGCGTGGCCGAGCTCGCTGCAGCTGCGCAGCATGTCGTCGGAGCCGGCGTCGTTGGCGAGAATGGCGAACAGGTCGTTGTCGCCCGTCATGGCCGATTTCTTCTTGGACTCCAGCACCAGCACCGACTGCACCGATTGATGGTCGCATTTGCGATAGTGCTGCGGGCCTTTGGTCAGATCGTATTGCAGTTTCTCGAGGGCATCGACCACCTTGTCGGTGTCGGTGCCACCGGCGGCCTGCATGGCCGCGAGCAGCGATCCGACGCCGGAATAGCCATAGGCGCCGTAATCGGTCGGAATCGCACCGCCATTGGCGGCCTTGAACGCCGCGTTGAAAGCGGCTGCCGACTTGCTCTGCCCCTCAAGGCCCCAATAGTAATTGGCGCCGCCGACCACGCCCTCGAACACGTCGGGACCAACGGCGAGGCGCTGATTGTGCAGGATCACGGGGACGACGATCTTCATCTGCTGCTTCACGCCGAAATCCACGGCCTGCTTGATCGCATTGGCCTGGTCGCGGCCGAAATTGGAGATGCAGAGCACGTCCGGCCGCATCGACATCAGGCGCGGCATGAAGGTGGAATAGTCGGCCGCGCCGAACGGATGCAGGATCTCGCCGACATTGTCCGCCCCGATCGCCGCCTGCGCGCGCTTGAAGCCGCGCAGCATCTCATGGCCGTAGGCATAATCCGCCACAAGATGCGCGACCTTCATGCCCTTCTTCAGCGTCTGCCGCGCCACCGCCGCCGTCGTCATGTGCGGGTTCAGCGCTTCATGGAACGTGTATTTGCTGAAATCCTTGGCTTCGTTGATGGTGTCGGACTGGCTGATCGAGACGTAGATCACGCCGCGAGCGCGGGTGACCTCGTTGACCGCGAGCTGCACCGCGCTGGAGAGTGCGCCGACCACGGCGTGAACCTTGTCCTTCTCGATCAGCTCCAGCGTCCGGGTCGCGGCTTCGCCGGCGTTGAGCTTGTCGTCACGGACCAGGAGCTCGACCTTGCGGCCGGCGATGCCGCCCTTGTCGTTGACGAGCTTGACGGCGAGCTCGGCGCACTTGACCTGATCGCGCGCTTCGGCGGCGAACGGGCCCGTGAGCGGCGTCGGGAAGCCGATGCGGATCGTCTCGTCCGCCGCGCGGCCGAGCCGGGGCATGGCGAGGAGTGCCGCGCCGGCCGAGAGACCGGCGAGCGCAGTGCGGCGGGTTATCTTCGACGTCGAACCGGATTTGGGCATGATTTCCTCCAACTGTCTTTTTTCTAGAATCGCTTCAGGGCTTTCAGGACTTTGGTGGGCGTGATCGGCACCGAGTTGATCGTGGCATCGAATGGCGCGAGCGCATCGTTGACGGCGTTGAGCACGCAGGCGGACGCCGCCGCCGTGCCGGCCTCGCCGACCCCCTTTGCGCCGAGCACCGTGTCCGCAGTCGGCGTCTCGACGTGGGCGATGACGATGTCGGGCATCTCCATCGGCATCGGGACGAGGTAGTCGGCGAGCGAGCCGTTCATGAGCTGGCCGGTGTCACTGTAGCGGCATTCCTCGAACAGCGCGGCGCCCAGCCCCTGCACGATACCGCCGCGGAGCTGCTCGTCCACCAGCATCGGGTTGATGACGCGGCCGCAATCCTCGACGATGAAATGCTTCAGCACCCTGATGAAGCCGGTCTCGACATCGATCTCCAGCGAGCAGCCCTGGATGCCGTTGGTGAAGGCGAAGGGATAGCCCTGCGGCGCGAAGTGATGGCTCACGGTGAGCTGCGCCTGGGTGCCCGGCGGCAGCGTGTCGGAGCGGAAATAGGCGATGCGCGCGATCTCGGCGATCGGCATGCGCTGGTTCCGGGTCGCCGCGTCAACCACGTGCCCGTCGATGATGTCGAGCGCCGAGGACTGCTCCTGGAGAATGAGTGCGGCGATCTCCAGAATGTTGCGCTTGAGCGCGCGCGTCGCCTGGAGTGCGGTCTCGCCGCCGATGCCGGCGCCGCGGCAGGCCCAGGTGGCGCCGCCATGCGGTGTCACCTCGGTATCGCCGGTGATCACCTTGACGTGCTCCTGCGCGAGGCCGAGCTGATCAGCGACGATCTGGCTGATGATCGCCTCGGTGCCCTGCCCTTGCTCGGTAACCGAGATCAGGCAGCGCACCTCGCCCGACGGGGTCAAGCTGAGAATGGCGCCGTCCTGCGAAGAGATCCGCGCACCGCCGACGCCGTAGAAGGCCGGACTCGGGTTGGTGATCTCGACGAAGGTCGCAATCCCGATGCCGCGATAGATGCCGCGCTTGCGCAAGTCAGCCTGCTCGGCGCGTAAGCCGTCGTAATCCATGATGTCATGCAGGCGCTTCAAACAGGCCTGATGCGACAGCGCCTCGAAGCGGTAGCCGGTCGGCGAGGTCTGCGGATAGGCGTCGTCGGCGATGACGTTCTGCGCGCGGATTGCGAAGGGGTCGAGGCCGAGTTTCGCCGCGGCGATGTCCACAAGCCGCTCGGTGACGGCGCAGGCGATGGGGTGACCGACGGCGCGGTACTGGCTGGTCTGCACCTTGTTCTGGAAGATCACCTCGAGCGTGGCGCGATAGTTCTTGAAGCGATAGGGCGCGCCGATCAGTCGGATCACCTGATTGCCCTCGACCACACTGGTGCGCGGATAGGTCGAGAACGCCCCGATCGCGGTCAAGTCCAGCACGTCCATCGCCAGGATCTCGCCTTTGGCATCGAGCGCCATCCTGGCGTGGACGCGGTGGTCACGGGCGTGAATGTCGGAGACAAAAGACTCGATGCGATCGGCGACGTATTTGACGGGGCGGCCGAGCAGGATCGACAGGCCGACCACGGCCATGTCCTCGTGATAGACATGCAGCTTCATCCCGAAGGAGCCGCCGATGTCGGTCGCGATCACGCGAACGCGGGCCTCGGGGATGCCGTAATGCCGCGAGTAGAGGTCCTGAAACTGATACGGCGTCTGCGTCGCGTGATGCACAGTGAGCGTACCGGCGGCTGGATCGTAGTCCGCGACGATGGCCCGCGGCTCCAGGGTCACCGCGGTATGGCGGCCGAAGGTGAATTCCTCTTCCACGACGTGCGCCGCACTCGCGAAGGCGACGTCGACGGTGCCGTTATCCAGCTGGGCGCGGAAGCAGGTATTGTTGGCGCTGCCGGGATTGATCACCGGACCACCAACCTCGCGCGCACCGTCGATGTCGACGACGAGCGGAAGATCCTCGTAATCGACCTCGATCAACTCCAGCGCATCCTCGGCAATCGCGCGGCTCTCCGCAACGACCGCGACGACCGCCTGCCCTGCCCAGACCACGCGATCGACCGGCAGCGGCAATTGCGGCGCCGAGGTCATGCCCCTGAAATGGTCGAGCGTGCCGGTCCAGGGCATGCAAATTTTTGCGAGATCCTCACCGGTGGCCACGAGATGCACGCCTTCGAGCGCGCGGGCCTCATCGGCATTGATCGCAGCGATCTTCGCGTGCGCATGCGGGCTCCGAAGGAACGCGGCATGGAGCATGCGCGGCAGTTTGAGGTCGCTGATATAGCGGCCCCGCCCCGCCAGAAGCCGTTTGGCGTTCGGCCGCGGCACCGAACGGCCGATATAGGAATTGGGGCGATCAAGCGAGGTCAGAGGCGCGATCATGTGGCGCCTCCGCCAGCGCTGCGTGCTTTCGCTACGGCGTCGATGGCGTCGACGATCGCTTCATAGCCTGTGCAGCGGCAGTAATTGCCCGACAGCGCGTCGCGGATCTCGTCCCGGCTCGGCTGCGCCACCTGCGACAGCAGCTCGTGGGCATTGATCAGCATGCCCGGCGTGCAGAAGCCGCATTGCAGCGCGTTGCGGCGATGAAATTCGGCCTGGAGGTCGGCGATCAGGCCGCTGTCGGAGAGGCCCTCGATGGTGTTGATGGCCGCACCGTCGGCCTGGACCGCGAACATCAGGCAGGAATGCACGGCGCGGCCGTCGAGCTGCACGAGGCAGGCGCCGCAGGCCCCCATCTCGCAGCCGGCATGCGTGCCGGTCAGCTCGAGCGAATTGCGCAGACAATCCACCAGCGTCTCACGCGGCGCGACCTCACAGGCGACCTTCCGACCGTTGACGACGAGGCGGACACGCACGGTCTCGTCCGCGTCATCCAGCAGGGTCTCGTCAGAATGATTCATGCGCCCTCGCCCAGACGTCCGAGCAGGCGGCCGAGCAGCACGCGGGCGAGATGCAGCCGCATCGCGGGCGGCACCTCGTCGCTGTCGGGCGGCGCGAGGTCGCCTTCAAGCGCGGCCTGGGCAGCGGCGATACGCTCCGCATCCAGGCTCGATCCGATCAGGGTCGCCTCGGCGCCCTTCACCCGCGTTGGCGTATTGCCGACCGAGAAGAAGGAGATACGGATGTCGTCAACGCGTTCGCCGGTGAAAGTCGCAAGCATGCCGCAGCCGACCAGCGCATAGTCGCCGCGCCGCCGCGCCAGTTCGTCGAACGCAAAGCGCTGGTCGGCCTTGAACAGCGGGACGAAGACAGCAGTGATCAGCTCGCCGGGCTGCAAAGCGGTCTCGAACAGGTCGAGGAAGAAGTCGTCGGCCTTGATGCGTCGGCCGCCCGAAGCGCCAGCAATCTCAATCTCCGCATCGAGCGCCAGCGTCATCGCAGGAAATTCGGACGCGGGATCGGCCAGCGCAACGCTACCGCCGAAAGTGCCGCGATTGCGGATCGCGGGATGGGCGACGAAGGGCGCCGCCGCATGCAGCAGCGGGGCGAACTCGGCTATCAGCGGCTCGCTCAGCATCTCGCAATGCCGCGTCAGCGCGCCGATGCGCAAATAGCCGCCGTCGCGCCTGACGCCGCGCAGCGCGTCGATATGGGTAATGTCGATCAGCAGCCGCGGCGCCTGGAGCCGCAGTGACAGCGCCGGCACGAGGCTCTGCCCCCCGGCGATGAAGCGCGCATCATCGCCAGCGCGCGCATGAGCATCCAGCGCCTGGTCGATCGTCGCAGCACGAAAATAGCTGAAAGCCCTCGCCTTCACCGCCGTTTCCTCGAGATCCGTCGGCTCATCAGCCGGGATGCCAGATTTGTAACCATCTGGTCTCAAAATCCTGACACGCCGCTGGAAGGCGGTCAACAGGAAATGACCATTTGGTCACAAATGCAGCTTTAGGCTAAGAAAGCGATGGAGAGTCCGATTCAGCGACGAAATGGCCAGAAAAGCGCAGAAGTCAGCGAAACGACCAGTCCGCAAGCGGGCCGAGACCGAAAAGTCCGCGCCAAAGCGCCGCAACATGCGTGCGGCCGACCGCGAGCGCGCGATCGTCGAGGAGGCGATCCGCTTCTTCGCCGAACATGGTTTTGAAGGCCAGACCCGCGAACTCGCCAAGCGCATGGGCATCACGCATTCGGCGATCTATCGCCACTTCCCCAGCAAGGAAGCGCTGATCGAACGCGTCTACCAGGAGGTCTATCTCAGCCGCTGGTCGCCCGATTGGGGGCCGATGATCCGCGACCGCACGCTGTCGCTCGAGGCGCGGCTGACGCGCTTCTATCTCGACTATGTCGAACGCGTGTTCGAGTACAATTGGGTGCGGATTTTCGTCTTCTCCGGCATGAAGTCGTTCGGCATCACCGGCCGCTATCTCGACATCGTCAGGCGCGAGATCATCGAGCCGGCTGCAGCCGAGCTGCGCCACGATCTGAAACTGCCGGATGCAAAGGCCCGACCGCTGAGCGAGCGTGAGACCGAGCTGTTCTGGGGCCTGCACGGCCGAATCTTCTATCTCGCGCTCCGCAAGTTCATCTACGAGACGCCGATCCCGCCCGATCTCGACGCGATCGTCCGCGACGCCGTCCAGACCTTCATGGACGGCGCCAAGACGACGATGCCGAAGCTGCTGGGTAATACGTCGTGGCACGGCGCCTGACTTCACCTCTCCCCAGCGGGAGAGGTCTGATTGCGCAGCAATCGGGGTGAGGGGCCGCGGTGTTCAGAGGGACCGAAACCCCTCACCCGGACCGCATCTCACGATGCGATCCGACCTCTCCCTACGGGAGAGGTAAAAGAGAGAGCCGCAGCTACTACGCCAGGCTCGGCAGGTCGAGCCCCTTGTCGCGGGCGCAATCGATCGCGATGTCGTAACCTGCGTCAGCGTGGCGCATGACGCCGCTCGCGGGATCGTTCCACAGCACGCGCTCGATGCGCCTCGCCGCTTCCGGCGTGCCGTCGGCCACGATCACCATGCCGGCGTGCTGGGAATAGCCGATGCCGACGCCACCGCCATGATGCAGCGAGACCCAGGTCGCGCCGCTGGCGCAATTGAGCAGCGCATTGAGCAAGGGCCAGTCGGACACCGCGTCCGAACCATCCTTCATCGCCTCGGTCTCGCGGTTCGGGCTTGCCACCGAGCCGCTGTCGAGATGATCGCGGCCGATCACGATCGGCGCTTTCAACTCGCCGCGCGCCACCATCTCGTTGAAGGCGAGGCCGAGGCGATGGCGATCGCCGAGGCCGACCCAGCAGATCCGCGCCGGCAGGCCCTGGAACTTGATTCGCTCCTTGGCCATGTCGAGCCAATTATGCAGATGCTTGTCGTCAGGCATCAGCTCCTTGACCTTGGCGTCGGTCTTGAAGATGTCCTCGGGATCGCCCGACAGCGCGGCCCAGCGGAACGGTCCGACGCCGCGGCAGAACAGCGGGCGGATATAGGCCGGCACGAAGCCGGGAAAATCGAAGGCGTTCTTCAGGCCCATGTCCTGCGCCATCTGGCGAATGTTGTTGCCGTAGTCGAGCGTCGGAATGCCCTGAGCGTGGAAATCCAGCATGGCCTGGACATGCTCGACCATCGAGGTCTTTGAGGCGCGCTCGACCGCCTTCGGATCGGACGCGCGCTTGGTCTCCCAATCGGCGAGCGTCCAGCCCTTGGGCAGATAGCCGTTGATCGGATCATGCGCGCTGGTCTGGTCGGTGACGATGTCGGGCTTGACGCCGCGACGGACCAGCTCCGGGAAAATCTCGGCGGCATTGCCGAGCAGGCCGACCGAGACCGCCTTCTTCGTCTTCTTGGCCTCTTCCATGATCGCCAGCGCTTCGTCGAGCGTAGCGGCCTGGCGATCGAGATAGCCGGTGCGCAAGCGCATCTCGATGCGGCTCGGTTGGCACTCGACCGCGAGCATCGAGGCGCCGGCCATGGTCGCGGCCAGCGGCTGCGCCCCGCCCATGCCGCCGAGACCGGCGGTGAGGATCCATTTGCCGGCGAGGCTGCCGCCGTAATGGCGACGACCAACCTCGACAAAGGTCTCGTAAGTGCCCTGCACGATGCCCTGGCTGCCGATATAGATCCAGGAGCCCGCGGTCATCTGGCCGTACATCATCAGCCCCTGGCGGTCGAGCTCGTTGAAATGATCCAGCGTTGCCCAGTGCGGCACGATGTTGGAGTTGGCGATCAGCACGCGCGGCGCATCGGCATGGGTGCGGAACACGCCGACCGGCTTGCCGGACTGCACCAGCAGCGTCTGGTCGGCTTCGAGCTTGCGCAAGGCCGCGGTGATCCGGTCAAAGCTCTCCCAGTCGCGCGCGGCACGGCCGATGCCGCCATAGACGACCAGCTCGCTTGGGCGCTCCGCAACATCAGGATCGAGGTTGTTCATGAGCATGCGCAGCGGCGCTTCGGTCAACCAGCTCTTGGCGCTGATCTCGCTGCCGAGGGGAGCACGGATGGTGCGGTCATTGTCCAGTCGGCGGTTCATGCGGAACACCCCTTAGTCAAGTCTTGTTCAGTCAAGTTTCGGAAACGGATCGGTTGAAAGCCTGGCGATCGCCGCGGCCGGCAACGCATCGGCTTCGATCAGCGCAGCGGCCTTGGCGAGATCGCCGGCCATGTAGCGATCAGCGCCGAGCGCGGGCACCTGCTCGCGAAGCTTTGCAATGACGGCAACGAGCGGCGCGCTGGTCGCATGCGGCGCTCGCAGCGTGATGCCTTGGGCTGCGACCAGCAGCTCGATCCCCAAGATGGCGGCGAGATTGTCGGCCATATCGGAGAGGCGCCGCGCGGCATGCGCGGCCATCGAGACGTGGTCTTCCTGGTTCGCGCTGGTCGGCGTCGAGTCGATCGAGCAGGCGAGCGCCCGCTGCTTGTTCTCGGCATAGAGCGCCGCCGCCGTCACCTCGGCGATCATGAAGCCGGAGTTGAGGCCGGGATCGGGTGTCAGGAACGGCGGCAAGCCGAAATTGAGCGCGGGATCGACCAGCGTCGCGATGCGCCGCTCGCTGATCGCGCCGATCTCCGACAGTGCAAGCGCGATGGCGTCGGCGGCAAACGCCACCGGCTCGGCGTGGAAATTGCCGCCGGAGACGATCTCACCGGTCTCGACCAGCACCAGCGGATTGTCGGTGACGGCATTGGCCTCGACGATCAGCGTGCGTGCGGCCTGCGTGATCATGTCGAGCGCCGCACCCCCGACCTGCGGCTGGCAACGCAGGCAATAAGGATCCTGCACGCGCTCGTCGCCTTCGAGATGCGACAGGCGGATATCGCTGCCGTCGAGCAGTGCGGTCAGCGTCGCGGCCGCGGCGGTTTGCCCGACATGGCCGCGCAGCGCCTGGATTTCGGAACGGAACGGCGCCGTGGAGGCCATTGCCGCATCAACCGACAGTGCGCCGGTGACAAGCGCGGCGCGGATCAGGCGGAATGCACGCAGCACGCCGGCGATGGCGTAGGCAGTCGAGAACTGCGTGCCGTTGATCAGCGCCAAGCCCTCCTTGGGGCCGAGCGTCAGTGGCGTAAGGCTGGCAGCGGCGAGCGCTTCGCTGCCGGATACAGTCTCCCCGTCAACAATCGCCTGCCCCTCGCCGATCATCACGGCAGTCATATGCGCTAGCGGCGCAAGATCGCCGGAGGCGCCGACCGAGCCCTGCTGCGGCACCAGCGGGTAGACGCCGCGCGCCAGCATGGCCTGCAATTGCTCGATCACCGCGCGGCGGACGCCGGAGGCGCCGCGCCCGAGCGAGATGATCTTCAGCGCCATCATCAGCCGGACGATCGGCTCGGGCGTCGCCGGGCCGACACCGCAGCAATGCGAGACGATGAGATTGCGCTGGAGCAGCGTGGTCTGATCGGGCGGAATGCGCTTCGAGGCCAGCTTTCCAAAGCCGGTGTTGATGCCATAGACGGGCGCCGCGGCGTGCGCTGCCTTCGCGACGATCTCCGCCGCAGCATCCACGCGGGGCCAAAAAGAAGGATCGAGCACGACGGACGCGCCCGCAAGCACGCGCGCGAGATCGTCGAGGCTGACCGTTCCCGGCTTGACGACGATGGCTGCGCCCTGCTCCGTCACTGCCCCCTCCATACCCGGCGGTGCAGCGGATTGAAGCCGATGCGGTAGACCAGCTCGGCGGGCCGCTCGATGTCCCAGATCGCGAGGTCGCACCATTTGCCGGCCTCAAGCGTGCCGGTCTCAGCGAGCACGCCGAGCGCACGCGCGCCTTCGCGGGTGACGCCTGCGAGGCATTCGGCGACATTCATCCGGAACAACGTCGCGCCCATGTTCATGGCGAGCAGCAGCGAGGTCAGCGGCGAGCTGCCGGGATTGCAGTCGGTCGCGAGCGCCATGTGCACACCGTGCTTGCGGAACACTTCGACCGGAGGCTTTTGCGTCTCGCGGATGAAGTAGAAGGCGCCGGGCAGCAGCACGGCAACCGTACCCGTCTTCGCCATCGCGGCGGCGCCGGCCTCGTCGGTATGCTCCAAATGATCGGCGGAGAGCGCCGAGAATCTTGCCGCGAGCGCAGCGCCGCCGAGATTCGAGAGCTGATCGGCATGAAGCTTGACCGGCAAGCCCAGCCCCCGCGCCGTCTCGAACACCCGCGCCGTCTGTTCGGCCGAGAACGCGATACCTTCCATGAAGGCATCGACGGCATCGGCGAGGCCAGCCTTTGCGACGGCGGGCAGCATCTCCTTGCACACGAGATCGATGTAGCGATCCTTGTCGCCGTCGGCTTCGACCGGCAGGGCGTGCGCGCCGAGGAAGGATGTGCGGATCGCAACCGGCCGCTGAGCGCCGAGGCTGCGCGCGGCGGACAGCTGCCGCATCTCGGTCTCGGTATCGAGGCCGTAGCCGGACTTGATCTCGACCGTGGTGGCGCCCTCGCCGATCAGCGCATCGAGCCGCGGCAGCGCGGTTGCGACAAGCTCGGCCTCGCTCGCCTTGCGCGTCGCTGCGACCGTCGAGACGATGCCGCCGCCGGCCCGCGCGATCTCTTCGTAGCTCGCACCCTTCAGGCGCAACTCGAATTCGTGCGCGCGGTTGCCGCCATAGACGAGATGCGTATGGCAGTCGATGAGGCCTGGCGTAATCCAGCGTCCCTCGCAATCGATCCGCTCGATCGCGTCGACATCGCCAGGGAAATCCGCCGCAGCGCCGGCATAGACGATGTGGCCGCCGCGCGCGGCGATCACGCCATGCTCGATCTCGCCGAGATCGGGACGGTCGGCCCGCAGCGTGGCGAGCCGGGCATTGTGCCAGATCCGGTCGAAGCGCTCTGCCATGAAGGTCTCCCTTCGCGGATATCTCTGCATCCTGGGATGCTTGACTTATATGTCTAGACATATAATCGTAAGGCGGTTCTGTCCAGCCGGCGTGCAATCAATCATGACCCGACTGCATTTCGCCTCCGCGCTCCTGCCCTCGGGCTGGGCCAATGACGTACAGGTGGTGATCACCGCCGGCGCGATCGCGGAGGTGACGCCAGGCGTGCAGCCTGCCGCCGGCGCCGAATGCCACGCCATCGCGCTGCCCGGACTTGCGAGCCTGCACAGCCACGCCTTCCAGCGCGGCATGGCCGGACTTGCGGAACTGCGCGGCGATTCCACCGATACGTTCTGGACCTGGCGCGAGACGATGTATCGCTTCGCGCTGGCGATGACGCCGGATGACGTTACCGCCGTTGCCACGCTGCTTTATGTCGAAATGCTGGAGCAGGGTTTTACCCGCGTCGGCGAATTCCATTATCTGCATCACGATCGCGACGGCTCGCATTACGCCGATATCGGCGAAATGGCCGGGCGTATTGCGCAGGCTGCCGAGGCCTCGGGCATTGGCCTGACGCTGCTGCCGAGTTTTTATGCGCACGGCTCCTTCGGCGGCGCGCCGCCGCATGACGGCCAGCGCCGCTTCATCTGCTCGGTCGATGAGTTCGCAGAGCTCGTGACCGCCTCGCGCAAGGTGATCGCAACATTGCCGGGCGCCAATATCGGCATTGCGCCGCACAGTCTGCGCGCGGTCGCCCCGGACGAGCTCGCGGCGATCATTCCGCTTGCGAACGGCGGGCCGGTGCACATTCACGCCGCCGAGCAGATCAAGGAGGTCGAGGATTGCCTCGCCTGGTCCGGCCGGCGCCCGGTGCAATGGCTGCTGGAGCACGCGCCGCTCGATCAGCGCTGGTGCCTCATTCACGCGACCCACATGACGGATGCGGAAATCACGGCATTCGCGAAGACGGGCGCAGTTGCCGGTCTCTGCCCCATCACCGAAGCGAGCCTCGGCGACGGCATCTTTCCCGTACGCGAATTCCTCGCGGCCGGCGGCGCGTTCGGTGTGGGCACCGACTCCAACGTACTGGTCGGCGCCGCCGACGAATTGCGCCAGCTCGAATACGGCCAGCGCCTGAAGCATCGCCAGCGCAACGTGCTCTCCAGCGGCGCAGGACGCTCGACGGGGCGCACGCTGTTCGATCACGCGCTCGCAGGTGGCGCGCAGGCGATGGCGCAGGCGATGGTCGGCCTCACGCCCGGCGCGCGCGCCGACATCGTCACGCTCGATACAGCGCATCCGTCGCTGGCCGGCCGTACGCACGACGCAGTCATCGACGGCTGGATCTTTGCGGCCGGCAGCGGCGCAATCGATTGCGTCTGGGCTGGCGGCCACAAAGTCGTCGAAGGCGGTCGGCACCGGCTGCGCCAGGCCGCGCGCGAGCGCTTCAACGCGGCGGTGCGGAGGCTCGTCGCATGAGTCTTGCCACCGATGCGGCCGACAAGCCGACGCTCTACAAGCGTATCCGCGCCGACATCGAGAAGCGGATCCTCACCGGCGAATGGCCGCCCGGTCATCGCATTCCATTCGAGCACGAGCTCGTCGCGCGCTACGGCTGCTCACGCATGACCGTGAACAAGGCGCTATCGGAACTGGCGCAGGCCGATTTGATCGAGCGGCGGCGGCGCGCCGGCTCCTTCGTGCGCCGCCCGCAGCATCAGTCAGCCGTGCTCAAGATCGCCGACATCCGCGCCGAGATCACCGCACTCGGCCGTGCCTACGGATACGAGCTGACCGGCCGCAAACTGCGGGCGGCGACCGCCGCCGACCGCGAGCGTCTTGGCATCAAGAAAGCCGGCAAGGTCGTTGCCATCACCTGCCGCCACAGCGCCGACAAGGTGCCATTCGCGGTCGAGGACAGGCTGATCGATCTCGCCTCCGTGCCCAGTGCCGCGACCGCGGATTTCTCGCGCGAGCCGCCGGGCTCGTGGCTGCTTCATCATGTCCCATGGACAGAGGCCGAGCATACGATCAGCGCCATCGTTGCGGATGATCGCACGGCGGAAGCGCTCGACATCGCAATCGGCGCGCCCTGTCTCGTGATCGACCGCTATACCTGGCGCAGCGCGCGCACGATCACCGCGGTGCGCCTGCTCTATCCCGGTGACTCTCACCGCCTTGTCGCCCGATTCAAGGGAGGCTGAGAGAACAATGTCGGCACAATTCGTGCAATGCTTCGGGCAACGGTCCATAGCGGCCGACAGAGATCAACAGGACGTCAATCCATCGATCTGCAAGAGGACGACAATCATGCGTAGTTCGACGATTTTTGCGACAATCATTGCCCTTGCGGCCTCCACTCCCGTGCTCGCCGACGACGTCAAGGTCGGCATCGGCATCTCCGGATGGACCGGCTTCGCGCCGCTGACGCTGGCGAAGGAGGCTGGCATCTTCAAGAAGAACGGCCTTGACGTCACCATCAAGAAGATTCCCCAGAAGGATCGCCACCTCGCGATCGCCTCCGGCGACGTGCAGTGCGCGGCGACGACAGTCGAGACCTGGATCTCCTGGAACGCCAACGGCGTTGCCACCAAGCAAATCTTCCAGCTCGACAAGAGCTATGGCGCCGACGGCATGGCCGTGCGGAACGACGTCAGCGCGATCAAGGATCTGAAGGGCAAGACGGTCGCAGCTTCTGCGCCCGGCACCTCGCCCTATTTCGCGCTGGCCTGGATGCTCAAGAAAAATGGCCTCACGGTGAAGGACGTCACCGTCGTGAACCTCGAGCCGGCCGCGGCCGCGCAGGCCTTCGTCTCCGGCCAGAACGACGCCGCCATGACCTATGAGCCGTATCTGTCGACGGTTCGCGCCGCGCCCGACAAGGGCAAGATCATCGCCACCACGCTCGACTACCCGATGGTCATGGACACTTTTGGCTGCACGCCGAAGTTCCTGACGGAGAATCCCAAGGCCGCCAAGGCGCTTGCCGACAGCTATTTCGAGGCGCTCGACATGATCGCCAAGGACCAGGCCAAGGCCTACGAGATCATGGGCGCCGACGTGAAGCAGACCGGCGAACAGTTCGGCAACTCGGCAAAGTATCTGCGCTGGCAGGACAAAGCTGCGAACCAGAAATTCTTTGCCGGTGACTTCCTGACCTTCAACAAGGAGGCCGCCGACCTGCTGCTCGAGATCGGCATCATCAAGGCCGCGCCGAAGGTCGAGGATCTCTTCGACGCCAGCTACATCAAGTAAGTCACTTTGGAGCTGCCGGCCCCGTCTCGCTGCGGGGCCGGCAAATCTGTTCACCCCCGGATAGATCGTCGATGCGTCCCCTGGACCCTGTTACATCGAAGCAGCGTGTGACCTATGGCCTCGCGTTCTTCGTGCTGTTCGTTGCTCTCTGGTCGTGGGCGACGCTCGGCGGCCATGTGTCGAAGACCTTCCTCGCCAACCCGATGACCATGGTGCAGGAAGGCTATGACCTCCTGGCCAAGCAGGGATTCATCTACGACATCGGCATGACGATCTGGCGCGTCGTCGGTGGCTTCGCGCTCGCGGCGATCATCGCGGTGCCGCTCGGCGTGCTGATGGGCGCCTACAAGCCGGTCGAGGCGTTCCTCGAGCCTTTCGTCTCCTTTGCGCGCTATCTGCCCGCCTCCGCCTTCATCCCGCTTCTAATCCTGTGGGCAGGCATCGGCGAATTGCAAAAGCTGCTCGTCATCTTCATCGGCTCGGTGTTCCAGGTCATCCTGATGGTCGCCGTGACCGTCGGCGCAACGCGGCGCGATCTGGTCGAGGCGGCCTATACGCTGGGCGCCAGCGATCGCGGCATCATCCGCCGCGTGCTGCTGCCCTCCTCCGCGCCCGAGATCGCGGAGATCCTGCGCCTGGTGCTAGGCTGGGCCTGGACCTACGTCATCGTCGCTGAGCTGATCGGATCGTCCTCCGGCATCGGCCACATGATCACCGACAGCCAGGCGCTGCTCAACACCGGGCAGATCATCTTCGGCATCATCGTGATCGGACTGATCGGCCTCCTCTCGGACTTCATGTTCAAGGCGTTCAACGCCTGGCTGTTTCCGTGGAGGCTCGCATGACCACACTCAGAATCGAGCAGGTCTCGCGCACCTTCCCCGCACGCCACGGCAATGCGCCGACCAGGGCACTGGAACCGACCGATCTCACCATCGCCAACAACGATTTCGTCACCATCCTCGGCCCCTCCGGCTGCGGCAAGTCCACGCTGCTGCGCATCGTCGCCGGACTCGATCGCCCGACCAGCGGCCGCGTCACGCTTGACGGCCGCGAGGTCACCGGACCCGGCGCCGATCGCGGCATGGTGTTCCAGTCCTACACGCTATTTCCCTGGCTGACCGTGCGCGAGAACATCGCCTTCGGCCTGCGCGAGCGCGGCGTGCCCGAGGCGGAACGAAACAAGATCGCGGATGCCTTCATCCGCCAAGTCGGCCTCACCGGCTTCGAGAACCACTGGCCGAAACAGCTCTCGGGCGGCATGCAGCAGCGCACCGCGATCGCGCGTGCGCTTGCGAATGATCCCAAGATTCTCTTGCTCGACGAGCCCTTCGGTGCACTCGACAACCAGACCCGCGCCTTGATGCAGGAGATGCTGCTCGGCATCTGGGAGCGCGACCAGAAGACCGTGCTGTTCGTGACCCACGACATCGAGGAGGCGATCTTCCTCGGCAGCCGCGTCATCGTGATGAGCGCGCGCCCCGGCCGTATCAAGGCCGAGATCAGTGTGGACCTGCCGCATCCGCGCTCCTACAAGATCAAGACCACGCCGGAATTCGTCCAGCTCAAGGAGCGGCTGGTCGAGGAGATCCGCACCGAGGCATTGAAGGTTGCCGAACATGCCTGACACCAAGCCGCGCGCCAATGGCGAGCGCGTCCTCGCCGACCTCAATGCGCTCCGCGCCATCGGCGCCTACAAGACCGGCGTGCACAAGCCGACCTTCTCGGAGCCGCACAGGCAATCGCTGGAGTGGCTTATGCAGAAGCTGCCCGACGCCGGTCTTGCCGCAGCGATCGACGGCATCGGCAACGTATTCGGCACCAGCGCCAAGGCTGGACCGAAGCTGCTGGCGGGCTCGCATCTAGAGAGCCAGAACTATGCCGGCTGGCTCGATGGCCCGCTCGGCGTCGTCTATGCGCTCGAAGCCGCGCGCGTGCTCAACGCCGATCCCGCGCTCAGGGGCGCGGTCGAGGTCGCAGCGTGGTGCGACGAAGAAGGCCATTTCGGCAGCTTTCTCGGCTCGCGGTCCTATGTGGGACAAGTGACCGAGGCCGAGATCGATGCCGCGCGCGACCGCACCAGCGGCCGCCCCATGCGCGATGCCCTCGCCGACATGGGTCTCGCCGGGCGGGCACGCGTCGCGGCCGAGCCGGGCCGGCACGTCGGATATCTGGAGGCGCATATCGAGCAGGGCGACACGCTCGAAAGCGGCAAGCTCGCGATCGGCGTCGTCACGTCCATCGTCGGCATCTGGCAGTACAAGATCAATTTCATCGGCGAGCAGAACCACGCCGGCACCACGCGCATGGCCGTGCGCAAGGATGCGGGACTGGCGCTCGCCAAATTCTGCCTCGCGATCGACGAGCGCTTTCCGGGCGCATGCGGTCCCCGCACGGTCTGGACCACCGGCCGCATCACGCTCGATCCCGGTGCGCCGAGCATCATCCCGGGCGGCGCCGAGATGTTGTTCCAGATCCGCGACGACAGCCCTGCCGTGATCGCGCGGCTGGAGGACCTGCTGCGGACCATGGCCGACGAGGCCAGCGAGAAAGGCCCCTGCACCGTCACCGTGGAGAAAATCCGCACCGGTGCGCCCGCGATGATGAACCCGGGCATTCAGGACGCGATCGAGACCGCGAGCAAGGCTCTTGCTGACGGACGCTCCATCCGCATGCCCAGCGGCGCCGGCCACGATGCACAGATGCTGGCGACCGTGATGCCCGCAGGCATGCTGTTCGTGCCGTCGATCGGTGGCATCAGTCATCACTGGACCGAGAATACCGCCGACGCCGATATCGTCACCGGCGCGCAGGTGTTCGTCGATTCCTGCCGGCGGATCCTCGGCGGTTAGCCGAGCACCGTCCAGCCGATGCGCGGCAACGAACTCCGCGCGCTCAGCCATGCAGGTGCCTTGAGCAGGATCGTGCCAAGCGCGATCGGTTTGGGAAAGACTCTGGTTTCGCACGAGGCCTAATCTGCGCGCGCCCACGCAAGAAGGCCCCATCATGCCCGAGATCCCCGCCGCAACGCCCGCTGCCATCGTCGATGCCCTGAAGGCGGTCGCCGGCAATCCGCCGAAGGTGCGGGCAAGCTTCGCCAAGGGCTGGTGCGTTCGCGGCACCTATGCCCCGTCGGACCACGCGGGAGAGGTCACGCGATCGCAGAGCTTCACGCGGCCATCGCGCGTGCTGGCGCGCTTCTCGGTCGGGGGCGGCAATCCCAATGTGGCCGATACCAACAACCTCGTGCTGCGCGGCTTCAGCTTCAAGCTCGGCGACGAGAAGCATCGATCCGACATTCTCGCCGAGAGCGCGCCGGTGCATTTTGCGCGAACGCTCGACCAGATGCTGGCCTTCCTCGAGGCGCGCATTCCGGGTGCCGACGGCAAGCCTGATATGGCGAAGGTCAAGGCGTTCTCGGCGGCCAACCCTGAGACGCTCAACCAGGCGAACTACATCGCCGCGCGTCGGCTGCCCGGGAGCCTTGCCGGCACGACCTATTGGGGCGTGCACGCCTTTCCGGCAACGAACGAGCAAGGCGAGACCCGCTTCATCAAGTTCAAGGTTGCCCCGGCCGGCGGCGACATCACCCTGAGCGAGGACGAAGCGCGGGCGAAGCCGGCCGATTTCCTGCGCGACGATCTCGGCACGCGGATCGCGGCAGGCGATGCCCGCTTCAACGTGATGGCGCTGCTCGATCGCCCCGGCGATCCCACCGAGGACGTCACGATACGCTGGCCTGAAGAGGATCATCGCGAAGAGGTACGCCTCGGCACGATCGTGATCACCGGATTCGAGCCGAACGAGGCCTGCGACGCCTCTATCTTCAATCCGGCCAATCTCGCCGATGGCATCGGTCACCCGCCGGACGAGATCTTTGCCGCGCGGCGCCCCGCCTACACCATCTCACTTGCGAAGCGCCGCTGAGGCGCCCGGCATCACCGATTTCAAGCGCCGCCGCGCGAGGCACCAAGCGCCTCGCGGCGCCACACCGCCGGGCTGACGCCGACGATTGAGGAGAACACCCGCGTGAAGTGGCTCTGGTTGGCAAAGCCGGCCGAGATCGCGATCTCCGACAGCGGCAGGTCGCGTACGCTCATCAGTTGCTTGGCGGCCTTGACGCGCTGCTGCAGCAGCCATTGGTGCGGCGGCAGGCCGATCGAAATCCGGAACGCACGTGAGAAATGGCTGACCGAAAGGTCGAGCTCGGTCGCGATCTTCTGCAACGAGAGCTTGCCGCCGAGGTCGGCTTCGAGCCGCTCGCAGGCGCGCTTCGCCTGCCACGGCGCGAGGCCGCCACGCGCGGATGCAGACGGGCGCTGAAGCCCGCCATAGGTCTGGGCGACATGGGCGGTCAGGCCCAGCATCATGTGATCGACGAAGAGCTGGTTGGCCTCGTCCGGTCTGCGCAGGCCCTCCTGGAGCGAGGCGCCGATGTGGCGGATGATTCCGTCGTCATGGCCGACGCCGATCTGACAGTCGAGCTCGTCGACGCGCGGCGCATTGCACTGCTCGGCGATGCTGTCGAGCGCCGAGCGTGGAATGTAGAAAAACAGCGAGTGGAACGGCTTGTCGATCACGTAGCGCGGATCGCGCTTGAGATCGTAGAGATAGGTCGTCCCGGCGCGGACATCCGCCCGCATGATGCATTTTCCGCGTTCCCAGAGCTCGCAGTCCGGATAATCGTGCAGCTTCAGGCTGACGAGAAAGGCATCTTCGGCAGTCAGCGAGCCGGATAGGCCACGCACCGGGCGGTCATTGCGGGTTTCGGTGACCGCGAGCGCAGCGCTGCGCAGCGAGCGCGTGACCAGCGAGGGCGGCGCATCCTTCAAACGCAGGAATTGCCCAAGCCTCTGCCCGTAGGCGCCTGCCTGAGTCATCGGGATCGTCCTTCTATGGAAGCTCAAATGCAGGCCTCAGAGCCCCGCAATTTGCAATGTGCATTATCCGACATTCGCCAATAGCTGTCCACGCTCGCACGCAGCAAGCTCATCACGGATTTTCACAAATGCACGGCGCCTGCCGGGGGGCGTCCCGCCGCACCGCCGCGTCCTAGAACGAGGCGCAGCCGAGTGAGGGCGGCTGCATCTCGCTGCCGATAGCGGCGGGTCAGCTAGACTTGTTTCCGAAACACCGCCCGAACTTATGGGCAGGAATGCCGCCGTCCGTCATAGCCCATGTAAGTTCCTGATACCGGATCGTAGCTCTGAAAGTGCTGGCAGCCGGAGCCCCCGCGCGGTTTGTGCTCAACGCGAGCTGGTTCGCCTGGTATAATTGCCGATTTGCTGTTCTCCGCGGACACGTCCGGTTGCACTGCGGTCTGGGCGGGCTTCATGAAGGCGGCATAGCTGTTTGCCCAGGCGGGCAAGGAGACACCGGGCATCTCTTCCACAGCGGCAGGTTTCTGCTTCATGGAGCGCCGCGCGTCCGCCAGTTCGGTTGCAAGCGCTTCGGCCCTGTCGTGCTCCTGCTGGAGAGACTGCCACAGTACTGCCGTCGCGTTGTCGACCGCTTGGCTGAACTGGTCCGCCTCGCCGTTGCGCATCGACAACAGCTTCCCGACGTACCGCCACGCCTTCACCAGTTCTTTTTCGAGCGCCTCGGCCCTGTCGTGCTCTTGCTGCAGAGACTGCCGCAGTTCGGCTGTCGCGCTGTCGACCGCCTGCTTGAGTTGCGCCGCCTCGTCGTCCTTCGGCAATGGCGTCTGTTCCGCCATGGCCGGCGGGATGATCGTGATGAGCTTGGATAACTCCTGCTGAGTGGCGTATCGCGCCAGATAGGCGACGACTTCGGCGTTGAGACAGAACCCGATGAGCGTCGCCGTGACGAGGGTTGGGGGGATCCAGGAAATTGCAAATCCCCGCCGCGCGCGTGACGCCTCGAGGATGACGACGTTCGGTGCGGTCTCAATCGTATGGCGCATGTAAACCACCGCAGGGTCATCAGGCCATTGCTTCACTTCGCCAGAAGCCTAATCCCACCCGTTGTGAGCCTCAAGCTACTCTTTTTGGTGATAGTTCCGGCTGCATGCACGCTACTCGCTAGGGCTACGAGACGGCTGTGCCGGCCCCTTGAAACCGAGCATGCGCACGGTCCATGCCTCGCAGCCAGCCGGTCGGCTTGCATGCGTGCTTCCGCCGCCCGCCGCCGCGTTAGCATCGTTGGTTAGGTTCGGCGCCCACGCCGCGCCGATTACTGCAACATGCCTAGCCGGATACACTATGCATCCACGGCTCAATCTCTGCGTCACGACGCCGACCTGCGCTGAAGGAGCGACATTGCACCCGCGCCTTCATCTTTGTGTCGCGACGCCAACATGTGAGCTGGGATCGACTTGGCACCCGCGCTTACATCGCTGCGTCGCAACTTGAACTCACGCACCCTGTCGCGACGACGGCCCCGGCCTGGCAGGGGACATGCTGCTGAAGGTGGTAGACCGGGGCCGCGACTGGAGGTGCTTGGTCGGTTGCACCAAGCGATACTGAGGCTACTCCCCGACCGAAGGGCCGCTCTGTTCGTTTTCGCACCGTTCCCGGCAGGAACAACGGTCCCCGCGCTGCGCACCCGCATTCACGTTTGTTATAGCGGGAACTGGAAGCAGCGGGAAAGCTCGGCAAACCGGGGCTGGCTCATAGTTCACGTAGTTTGTTTCACCCGGATTTTTTGACCACGGCGCGGGCCGCAGCGATTGAGTTCGCTGCGGCCTTCGTCATTGAGCACCGGCCATCCGCGCAGCGCTGCGCGAGCGCGTCCTTTCGCGCCGTCTAGCAAAGCCCAGAAGGCCAATAGCCCCGTTCAAGCAGACCATGATCCCGCCGAGCGTCATCGCGGAGTGAAGCTCCATCTTACGTGGGCTAAACCTCAAATTCGTTACCTTACGCGGCCCAACGGGAAACTCTGGCAAATCGGACGCGCGGATGATCAACCAATGATCCAGCTTATTGCGAGGAGCGCACCCCGGCCTAAAATGTAGAGCCAGCCAGCCATCGCAACCAGAACGCTTGCGCCGAAAGCCACGTTAATGGCGATGTCTTCGGTCGCTTTTTGAGGAGTATCCGCTGCCGCCTCGATGTCAACACGCTCCATGACGTCCATGCGCCCTTACTCCACGTAGATCGGGAAAAAGCGGCAACAGGGCAAGCTTGGCTTGCGTTCCCAGCCTCTCTTGCGTTCTTTTCGAGGCGACAGGCCGAGACCGGCTCGCACGTGAGCGAGTGGCTACGATCCTCAGAGCTACATCCGCCAAAATGAATTGTCGAAACGCAGTGGCCTACTTTGGTTTTGCGTCAGGTTCAGTGATGCTGCGCGTGGCTAATTTGTCCGGCTGCATGCTCTTACGGATCGCATCTAATGCGCTTCGCGCGTGTTGTGCAGCTTCCATGTTGGCGGCTTTTTCAATTTCTTCCAGGGCCCACACCAAGAGCTGCACGGCAGTCTGCGCGTGGGGATTGGAAGGATCGGTCATGCTGACGGTGTGCACTGGATTGTAACTTGGGTCGTCCTTTGCGTGCGCATAGAGGACATGCACTGAGCAAGGGTCCGTGCCAAAGTGAACAGTTCACACGGCTAGAGCATGGGTCGAACGGCCCCAAGCCCATCTCCAGGGCTGGCAGGTGACGAGCCGGGGCCGCCAGCGCACGCTAACGCATGCGCTGCAATAATCTCGGCCATGGGACTTCTCTTCGTCTGTACGAAATGAACCGGATTGCAGATTAAATTCGAGGCGACCGGCTTCGAGGAAAGACGGCTCCGGTTGACCCGGGGGGGAACCCGAAGCCGTCCCGCCAACCCTTCAGGCCAGCCCGCGTGAAGGGCCAACGAGCAATCAAATTTCACCGCCGCTGTGTTGTTCCCGCTGGTCCGTGGGCAGTCGTGAGACCTAATCATTTGAAGCAAGTTGGGCGCGATCAGAACAAAGGTGATCGCGAAGCGTTTATGCCGCACAACTCAAACCGGAGGTTGTCATGGTCAAGAACGCATTTTTCGCTCTCAGTGTCGCAGCGGCGCTTGCCCTGGCGCCTAGTGCAGCGTCCGCCCAACGCGGCTTTCATGGAGGATGGCACGGCGGCGGTTGGCATGGCGGCGGTTGGGGAGGCGGTTGGCGCGGCGGCGGATGGGGAGCACCAGCTGTGGGCATAGGTCTCGGCCTTGGGCTCGCCAGCGCGGCAGCTTGGGGACCTGGCTGGGGGTGGGGAGGACCCGTTTGGGGACCCGGCTGGGGAGCGCCAGGTTGGAGTTACGCAGCGTATGGCGGTTGCACGCGATGGCGTCGCGTCTGGACTGGCTGGGGTTGGAGGCTCAGGCCAGTGAACGTGTGTTGGTGAGACGCGTGATCGACCGGGCGGGTGGATCGGTCGACTAGCTCGTTATTCGAGCAGGTCTTGGCCAGGAGACAGCAGCCGGACATAGGTGCCGCTCTCGTGCATTCGAGCCAGCCCTGCTCGATGGCGTACTCGATGCCCGCGCCTAACTCCGGCCCGGTGGCCTTGAGCGTGTAGAGGAACGGCGCGTTGAGCTTCTCTCGATGTGGATGCGACCGTCTTGGACCGGCGGAATGCTGGCAGCGAGTTCGATCAGCTTGCGCGCGGCTGCCTCCGGTGTTGCAGTAGAAACTTAGAGGCGAGACGAACCTGACAGCGCCGTCCGTCCGTACGAAGCCTCGGGCTCACGGAGAGCAATCCGCCCTGCCCGCACCTCTCGCGCCCGGCGCTGCCGCGTCCACCGCAAGCCAGGCGCGCGACCATGACGGCCACATGATCGCCCCTCAAGGATGAGCCGGGATGGGCGACACATACGACAAATCCGAATTTCGATAAAGCAGAATATTATTAGGAGAGGGGGTTGGCGGGCGGCGACGCAGCGATCAGGACAATGACCCGGCGGTCTGGCCCAGACCCGCGCAGAGACAGCCGACAACAACTGTCCGGTCGCGACAATTCCACCGCTCTCCCCGACATAAAGTCGCGGCAATCATCAGGCTTGTCGAGTGCACCCTCCTCCCGCCTGCTTTCTTCTTCCGGAGTTCCCATGCATTCTGCCGATCGGCCGGCGACCCGTCTTGCGACGCGGCTCGCCTTTCTCGTCGCCGGCTTCGGCATCGCCTGCTGGGCCCCGCTGGTGCCGTTCGCGAAGGCGCGGCTCGCCGTCGACGACGGCGTGCTCGGACTGCTGCTGCTCAGCCTCGGCATCGGCTCGGTGCTCGCCATGCTGCTGACCGGCGTCATGAGCGCGCGCTACGGCAGCCGGCCGATCATCATCGCGGGCGGACTGGGCCTTGCGCTGGTGCTGCCGCTGCTGGCGATTGCGAGCGCACCGGCAACGCTGGCTCTGGCGCTGTTCGCCTTCGGCGCCGCGCTCGGCTCCATCGACGTCGCCATGAACATCCACGCGGTCGAGGTGGAGCGCGACGCGGGCCGGCCGCTGATGTCCGGCTTCCACGCGCTGTTCAGCATCGGCGGCTTTGCCGGATCGGCTCTGATGACCGCGCTGCTCTCGCTGCAACTCTCCGCGCTTGCATGCACGCTGGTCTGCTCCGCCCTGATGCTGATCGCGATGCTGGTCGCCTGGCCGCGTTTGCTTCGCTCCTTGCAGGTGCAGGAGGGACCGCTGTTCGTGCTGCCGCACGGCTCGGTGCTGCTGCTGGCGCTGCTCGGCGCCATCACCTTCCTGGTCGAAGGCGCGATGCTCGACTGGGGCGCGCTGCTCGTGATCGGCGCGGGCCTCGTCTCCGAAGCGCAAGGCGGGATCGGCTATATCGTGTTCTCGATCGCGATGACGATGGGGCGGCTCGGCGGCGACGCCGTCGTCGCGCGCGTCGGAGATCGCGCGACATTGCTCTGGGGCAGCCTCATTGCAATCGCCGGTTTCGTCGTCCTGCTCACGGCGCCGCTTGCGGCGATTGCGATCGCCGGCTTCCTGCTGATCGGCCTCGGCGCGTCGAACCTCGTGCCGGTGCTGTTCCGCCGGGCGGCGCGGCAGACGGTGATGCCGACGGGGCTTGCGGTGGCGGCGATCACCACCGCGGGCTATGCCGGCATCCTCGTCGGCCCGGCCGGCGTCGGCTTCCTCGCGCGTGTCGGGGGATTGCCTCTGGCGTTCTGGCTGCTCGCCGCGCTGATGGGTCTCGTCACGCTGTCGGCGCGCATCGTCACGCGCGCCGCGGCGTGAGCCCGCTCAAAATCTCTGCAGTCCGATCGATTTGATCATGGACGCCAGGCTCGCCGCAGTCGCCTCGACGAGGCGCTGGAATTCGACCGGGTTCGAGGCGCTGTCCGGCTCCATGCCCTCGGCACGGTAATTGGCCTGCATCGCCCTGTCGGCCATGGCAAGGCGCGTCGCCTGCGCAATCCGGTCGATGATCGCATCGTCGGTCTGCCGGGGCGCGAACAGGCCGAACCAGCCGTCATAGCGCAGGCCCGGCATGCCGGATTCGATGGCGGTCGGGATATCGGGGGCCACGCTCAGCCGCTTTTCGGTGGCGACCGCGAGCATCCGGAGCTTGCCGGCCTCGCTCCACTGCTGCAGTTGCACCGACATCACGGCAATGATGAGAGGGATCTGGCCGGCGAGGAGGTCGTTGCTGGCCTGCGCGATGCCCCGATACGGGACATGGACGATGTCTAGTCCGCCCGCCTGCAGCTTGAAGGCTTCGCCGACGAGGTGATTTCCACTGCCGATGCCGGGCGTCCCGTAGGACAGCTTTCCCGGATTGGCTTTCGCGTAGGCAACCAGTTCGGGCAGGTCTTTGACGGGCAACGACGGATGGACGGCAAAAACCAGCGCACTGGTGATGAGGCGGTAGATGGCGCGGAAATCGTCCATTGCATAGGACGGATTTTGCGCGAGCAGCGGAATAGCCGCCTGCGTGCTGTCGTTTCCGAGCAGCAACGAGTAGCCGTCGGGCTTCTCGCGCGCGACCGCCGTTGTCCCGATCGCGCCGCCCGCACCGGTGATGTTCTCGATGAAGACGGGTCCGAGCAGCGAGGACATCTTCTCCGCCCAGGGACGCCCGATCTGGTCGCCCGATCCGCCTGCCCCGTACGGGATCACCAGGCGAATCGGACGCGACGGATAGTCGGCGGTTCGTCCACTGCGCGGAATCGCCGCAAGCGCCGCTGCGCCCGGCAATGCATGGACGACCTGTCGCCGCGAGAAGGAGAGCATGTTCGAATCCGGACGTCGGTTGTCACTGTCGAGGCGGGGCCGGCTCCCGAACCATTCCATCGCAGCAACGAATCACCGCCGTCAATGCTCCCTCTGGATTAGTCGGCGGCCTCATCGCCGTGCCGTATTCGCTTAACCCATTCCTTTTCAAGCAAGATTCCCGGTGCCGGCTGACCCAAGCGGTGCACGCAGGGCTGCCAGCCCTACCCCACTGCTTTCGGCCAGTTTACTGTACGTCTCGTTCTGATAGAGCAGAAAGTCATACCTTTTGACTCCCGTTGCGGGGGCCATGGCGCGTGCCAGATCGTAGCGAAGACTCGGCCATTTCCTTCGGGCCATTTCGACTGTTTCCGAAGTCCCGGCTCTTGGAAAAAGAGGGCTCGCCTCTGCATGTCGGCGGCCGCGCGCTCGATATTCTCATTTTTCTGGCCGAGCGCCCCGGCGAGGTCATCGACAAGCGCGAGCTGGTCAAGCGGATCTGGGCCGACGTCAATGTCGACGAGGGCAGCCTGCGATTCCATGTCGCAGCACTGCGCAAGGCGCTGGGCGACACCGGCAAGTCGGCCCGTTACGTCGTCAACGTGCCCGGGCGCGGCTATTGCTTCGTCGCCTCGTTCGCCCAGGCCACGGCGCCGGCCGCGCAGCCCACCGTCGACATCCTGCCGCCCCGCTCCCTCCCCGCGCCGCTCTCGAAGATGGTGGGGCGGGAGGAGATCGTCGAGAAGATATCGAACGGCCTTTCGCTCCACCGCTTCATGACCGTGGTCGGCCCCGGCGGCATCGGCAAGACCGCCGTCGCCGTCACTGTCGGGCACCGCCGCTCGGCGGATTTCGGCGGGCGCGTCTTCTTCGTCGATTTCGGTCCGCTGCGTGATGCCAGCCACGTCGCGACCACCATCGCCTCCGCGCTTGGCCTCACCATCAGCGCGGAGGATCCGACGCCGGCCCTGCTGACCTTCCTGAAGACCGGCCCCGCCTTGCTGATCTTCGACAGCTGCGAGCATGTGCTGGATGCGCTCGCCCCGGTGGTCGAGCGCATCGTTCGCGATGTGCCGCAGCTTCGCGTGCTCGCCACCAGCCGCGAATCGTTCCGCAGCGAAGGCGAGCGCATCTTCCGGCTGTTCCCGCTGGATTGCCCACCCGAGCGCGAGGGCCTCGGCGTTGACGAGGTACTCGCCTATCCCGCGGCGCAGCTCTTCGTCGAGCGCATTGCGCAGAGCTCGGGTCCGTTCCAGCTCAGCGCGGAAGAGGCGCCGCTTGTGGCCAGCATCTGCCGGCGCCTCGACGGCATTGCGCTCGCGATCGAGCTCGCGGCGGGCCGCGTCAACGCCTATGGCATCGCCGGCACAGCATCGCTGCTCGACAGCCGCTTTTCGCTGCAATGGCGTGGGCGGCGCACCGCCGTGCCGCGACACCAGACCCTCGCCGCAGCGCTCGACTGGAGCTACGACCTGCTGCCTCCCGCCGAGAGCGCCACCTTGCGCCGACTCTCGGTCTTCACCGGCCCCTTCGCGCCGGAAGCAGCCGCGGCGGTCGCATCCGGCGACGGCCTCAGCGCCTCGGAGACGTTGGAGGCGATCGACAGTCTCGTCACCAAATCGCTGATCTCGCCATCCGGCTCACGGTTGCTGCGCTATCGCCTGCTCGACACCACGCGCACCTACGCGCAGGGAAAGCTCGCCGAGCTCGGCGAAACCAAGCAGTTCGCGCGGCGCCATGCCGAGCACTTTCGCGATTTCTTCCAGCGCGCCGAGGCCGACTCGTCGACGCCGTTGCCGGAATGGCTTGGTATCTATGGCGCCGAGCTGGACAATGTGCGCGCGGCGCTGGACTGGGCCTTCGCGCCCGACGGTGACGTTGCGCTGGGAATCGCGTTGACCGCAGCCGCCGTCACGATGTGGGTGCGCCTGTCGCTGTTCGCCGAATGCCGCGAGCGCGCGCGAACGGCGCTCACGGCGCTCGGAGATGCCGGCGACGAGCGTATCCGCATGCAGCTTCTGTCCGCGCTCGGCTGGTCGCTGATGTATGGCGAGGGCCGCGCCCGCGAGGCGCGTCCGATCCTGGAGACGACGCTGGAGCTCGCCGACCGGCTCGACGACAAGGACTTTCGCCTGCGCGCGCTGTGGGGCTTGTGCATCGACCAGTTCAACAACGGACAGTTCGGCAAGGCCCGCGCGCTGGCCGATCGGTTTGCGAATGCCGCAGCGAACTCGCCCGACAGGACCGATGTGATGCTGGGTGACCGGCTGATGGCCGTGGCGCTGCACTATCTCGGCGACCAGAACGAGGCGCGCGCCTGCATCGACCGCGTGAACGCATCACTGCATGTGCTGGCGGAGAAGCCAAAGATCTTCCCGCTCGACCTGCGAATATCCACGCAATATTTCCGCGCCCGCATCCTGTGGCTGCAGGGCCTCGCCGATCAGGCCCAGGCGCTCGCCGCCAGAAACATCGAGGAGGGTCGTGCCAACGGCCACGCGCTGACCTTCTGCAGCGTGCTGGGGCAAGCCACCTGCCCGATCGCTTTCTGGGCCGGCGATTTCGAGGCCGCGGAGCGCCACGGCGCCGAGCTCGTCGAACACACCGAGCGCCACGCCATCCGGCTGTGGGGGCTGTGGGCGCGGGCCTTCAACGCGGCGGTGCTGGCGAGGCGCGGCGATATCGCGACGGGCCTGCCGCTCTTGCGCGAAGAACTCAATCGCGCCGGCGATGCGCGCTTTCTGCCGCGCTTTCTCCCGCTGCTCGGCGAGCTCGCCGCGTGCTTTCTGGAGGCCGACCAGATCGACCGCGGCCTCGACGTGATCGAGGACGCTCTGGCCCGCTGCAACGACCGGCAGGAGCTCTGGTATCAGCCGGAGCTGATCCGCATCGAGGGCGAATTGATGCTGAGGAGCCCGCGGCACGCGGGCGACGCCGAGGCGCGCTTTCGCGAAGCCATCGACATTGCAGGGCGACAGGGCGCGCGGTTCTGGGAGCTGCGCTGTGCAACCAGCCTCGCGCGATTCATGATCGGCGCAGGCCGATCCACCGAAGCCCTGCCGGCTCTGGAGAACGTCTGCGCCGCGTTTGCCGAAGGCCTGGAGATCGCCGACATGCGCATCGCGCGCGACCTGATCGCGCAATTGCAGAGCTGACGGCGCCTCAGGCGACGGCCGCCTCAACTTCCGACGCCGCCGACCAGTCGAGGACGGCGGTCCGTGTGCGGGTTCTCCGCGATCGCAGCGCGCAGCCACGCGCGAAAACTGACGATTTCAGGACAATCCTCGGTGCCTTCGGGCGCGATCAGCCAGTCACCCAGCCCGGATCCCTCATTGACGCGATCGCAGCGATAGCCCGGATGGTGACCGACACCGCGGGCGATCAAGAGGTCAACCTTGCCCTCAACCAGCTCGTGCAGGCCGGCGGGCTGCAGCACGCGCAGGCCGATGTCGGCATGCGCGCTGCGGAACGCCGCCAGATCGAGCCGGCGCAGGTCGAAGCTGGCATGGACGCCCAATTGCAGCAGCACTGCACCTGACGGCTTCAATTGCGCGGTTGCGTCCGCGATGTGGCGAAAGCCTTCGGACACCCCTGGCAGATAGGCCTGGCCTGCGGCGGTGAGGATGAGCTGCTTGTGCAGCCGCTCGAACAGCTGCACGCCGAGGCGTGCCTCCAGCGCTTTTACCTGCTGCCCCACGGCGGCAGGCGTCACATGCAGCTCATGGGCGGCCAGCTTGAAGCTGAGATGCCGCGCGGCGGCTTCGAAAGCGCGGAGCGCGTTGAGTGGTGGAAGGGCGTAGGTCATCGCACAGCAAGTTTGACACTGATGAGCCGCACTCTTGCAACAGATTTTCTTGCGCTGAACCGCAGCAATGATGCTTTGCGCCGCGGCGATGTCGCTGGATACGGTCGGGTCGCAATCTGGAGAAGCCCAATGCCCCTACCTCATATCGTCAACCACAATCCCGCAACGGTCCATTCTCCCGCCGGCGGCTACTGCATGGGACTTGAACTGACGCAGCATCGCCGCCTGCTGTTCATCAGCGGCCAGGTGCCCGAGAGACCCGACGGCTCCGTGCCTGAGGGATTCGAGGCGCAATGCGAGCAGGCCTGGCGCAACGTCAAGGCGGTGCTCGCCGCCGCCGGCCTTGGTGTCGATCATCTGGTCAAGGTCACCACGTTCCTGACCGACCGGGCTCAGCTCGTGAGCAACCGGACCATTCGCCGCGCGATGCTCGGCGACCATCAGCCCGCGCTGACGGTCATGGTCGCCCAGACCGTCAACAGCAAATGGCTGCTGGAGATCGAGGCGATCGCGGCGGAATGAAACCGGGTTCGCCGACTTTGCGATAAGCCAATTTTGTCAGGTGTCCAATGACTGAGACCATCCATCCCTTTTACGCGCAGCATCGCGATGCCATGGAGGCCGCCATGCGCGATCGACTCGACCTTGCCGAAGCGATGCTGCGCGAACGCGCGCATGTCTCCGATATCCACGCGATCAGGCAGGAGGTGATGAACGAATTCGAGATCGTGCTCACCCAGATGCCCTATGTCGGCGGCACGGCGAGCCGCATGAGCGACTTCTTCATGCGCCTCATGGGTTTCATGGCGATCAGCCGGGTGCTGCGGCGGCATGGCGTGCCGCTGCCCGTGATCGGCGAGATCGAGCGGGAATCCTACAAGGCGCAATTGCTCACCGTGCCTGAAGCGGAACGTCTCGCTTCGGGGCGCCAATTCATGTCGTCAGAGAACCAGGCCTTGCTGCGCGACCAGGCTGCAAGAAGCGCGAGCGCAAGCCACCAGGACGCGTTTCCGGAAGATTTCGTCTACGATTTCGTCGAACCGGGCCCGGGTGACGACTTCGAGTTCGGCATCAACTACAAGGCCTGCGGCTTCTGCAAATTTGCCGCTCGCCATGGCGACAAGGACATCCTGCCGAACATTTGCGGGCTTGATTTCGATGCCTATGCCACGCGAGGCATCCGCCTGGAACGGACGCAAACCCTGGCCGGCGGCGCGAGCCGCTGCAATTTCCGCTTCTCGCGCCTGCCGGACTAAAGCGCGATGAGATCAGGATGCATCATCATCGCGCTTTAGCTCTTTATTTGCGCATGATCTTTTCGGAAAACCGTTACACACTTTTCCGGATCATGCTTTCTAGATCTAGCCGCCCACGGCAGCCGCGCGCCGCGGCAGCTTCCAGTTGGGCCGGATGAAGTGGCAGGTGTAGCCGTCGGGATAACGTTCGAGATAATCCTGGTGCTCCGGCTCGGCCTCCCAGAACTCGCGCGCCGGCGCGACCTCGGTGACCACCTTGCCAGGCCACAGGCCCGACGCCTCGACGTCGGCGATGGTGTCTTCGGCGACCCGCTTCTGCTCGTCGCTGGTGTAGAAGATCGCCGAGCGGTAGCTCGTGCCGAGATCGTTGCCCTGACGGTTGAGCGTGGTGGGATCGTGGATCTGGAAGAAGAACTCCAGCATGGTCCGGAAGCTGGTCTTGGCGGGATCGAAGATGATCTCGATCGCTTCGGCGTGGCCTTCGTGATTGCGATAGGTGGCGTTCCTGACGTGCCCACCGGTGTAGCCAACGCGGGTCGAGATCACGCCCGGCTGCTTGCGGATCAGATCCTGCATGCCCCAGAAACAGCCCCCGGCCAAAACTGCGCGCTCCGTCGTCATCGGTCCGCTCCCGATTGATCGCCCTTCATCTGCATTATCATATGCATTCGGCTACCCGTCCGAAAGGCGGGCATTTCACCAATGTCCATCCGGTTCCTCAGAATCGGATGGACATTGAGCTCGTCTCTAGCCGAGCTTGGCGTCGAGCGTGATGGCGGCGTTGAGCACTTTCGATACCGGACAGTTCTTCTCGGCCTCGCCAGCGATCTTGGCAAAGCCCGCCTCATCCAGATTCGGCACCTTGGCCCGCAGGGTGAGCGCAGATTTGCTGATCTTGAAACCCTTGCCTTCCGGCTCGAGCGTGACGGCGGCTTCCGTCGAGAGCTCGTCCGGCGTGAAGCCGGCCATCTGGAGGCCGAAGGCCAGCGCCATGGTGAAGCAGCCGGCATGGGCCGCCGCGATCAATTCCTCGGGATTGGTGCCCTTCTCGTTCTCGAAGCGGGTCTTGAACGAATAGGGCGTATCAGTGAGCACGCCGGATTCGCTCGAGAGATGGCCGGTACCGTCGCGACCGGTGCCCTTCCAAACTGCTTTTGCCTTGCGGATCATCTCGGTTCTCCTTGTTTGTTTTCAAGCACCGGCGCTCCGTACCGGTGGAAGGCGACATCGGCGTGACCGCCTGCGGCCGTTCCAACCGGTCGAGCGCCGCCACGGTTCCGATGCAGAACGGCGCGAGCGGGGGCGCGAATGCAAAGCGGCGCGCGACGAACTGCGTTCTCGTTAGGACGGCAGCGGCTGGCCGGCCTGCTCGCGGACAATGTAGTCGGCGTACCAATCCGCCCAGTTCTCGTCATGCCCGCCGGTCCGCTTCTCGTGCTCACCATGCGCCGCCGCGGCACGGCGCAACGTCGCGGCGAGCTCGACCGTTGAGGCGAATGTCGTACTGCCTCCTTCGATGCGTCCAGGCAGCCGCGTCGTGACTTCCTGGAACAACCAGCCATTGCCGTCGGGATCGCTGAACGATGCGAACGAGCTGTAGCTGCCATGCTTCGGGTCAGCGCCACTGACCCGAACGCTGCCGAACAGATACGGCTCGTCCGGCCCGGCATGAACGTCGCCCCCGCCGTGGAATGGCGCGCTGACCGCGATGCCGCGGTCGAGCAGATCCTGTCGGGCCGCCTCCAGATCGGAGACGATCAGGTACAGGCCGCGCACTGAACCGGGCGCCGCTGGCGTGACGTTCCGGCCGAAGATCACCGAACAGGCCGAACCTGGCGGCGTGAACTGGATCACCCGCCAGTCGTCGCCCGATGTAAAGTCCGCGTCCAATCGCCAGCCGAGGCGCGTGTAGAACGCCTTGGCGCGGTCGACATCGGACACGGGGATGACGACGACCTCGAGCTTCAGATCGAGGCCGCGCGATGCCGAGGGCTTCGCCGCGGCGTCGCGATTGATTTCGACTGTAGCCATGTTGAACTCCCGGATGTGAGGTGGAGCGATTGCGAGCAGAGACGGTTTTCAGGCCGCGGGCATCACGATTGTCACCCGCGTGCCGCCCTGTCCGGCCTCGCCGTGCAGCCGCGCATGGATGCTGCGTGCGAGCCCTTCGAGGATGCGGCTGCCCGTACCCTGAAGCGGGCCGGTCGCCCCGATGCCGTTGTCAGCGACGGTGCAGAACCAGGCGCCGTCGCGCCTTGCCATGTCGATGCGGATCAGTGCTCCCTTCTTGTTCGGGAAGGCGTGCTTTGCCGCATTCGTCACCAGCTCGGTCAGCATCAGCGCGAGCCGATGACATTGCGAGGCCGGCAGCGTGCCGCTCGCGATCGCAGCCTCGCAGCGGATGCCCGCCGGCGCCAGCACCGCCTCGGAGAGCGCTCCGCACAAATTCTCGAAGAAGCCTTCGATCGAGACCGGCAAGGGATCATCATTGTCGGACAAGAGCTGGTAGAGCCTGCCGAAGGCGACGATGCGCCGCTCGAACCGGTCGACCGCAACCGAGACGTCTTTCGGTCCCGCCCGCGTGAAATCGCGGCGGACTGACGCACCCAGCAGAGTCAGCGTGTTCTTCATCCGATGGTGGGATTCTCGCAGCACGAGTTCCCAATCACGCGACGGATCGTCGGGACTGGCCACAAATTCAGATCGAACGACGTGCTCGTTCGGCCGAGCGCCAATACCGGACATCATAGCCTCCCCGTTTGACGTAGTGCTGAACTCGAACGCTATACTGGATGCACTTTGCGCGCATTGCTCGTTAGACGTTGCAAGATTCTGTTATGATCGGCGGCACAGAGTGTGGCAGCGAAGCTGTCCTCTGCACGGCCAAGCACGCTGACGAATTGCCCCGGTCGCGTGGTAAGCTGCTCGCGTTTAAGCAAAATTTGTCACAGATCGGCAGACAGATTGCCGCGCGATTTCGCCACTTTCGGTTAGTTTACTGACGATCTCGTTCTGCTAGACCAAAGTGCGGACAACGCTCCCTCTCACTGGAATCATTGGCCCGTGCCGAACATTAGCGACCAGGATTCGGCCATTGCCTTCGGGCCATTCCGCCTGTTCGCCAAGTCGCGCCTGCTGGAGAAGGACGGCGCCCCGCTTCACCTCGGCGGCCGCGCTCTCGACATCCTGATTTTTCTCGCCGAGCGCGCCGGCGAGGTCGTGGACAAGCGGGAGTTGATCAGGCGCGTGTGGGCCGACGTGAATGTCGACGAAGGCAGTCTGCGCTTCCACATCACGACACTGCGCAAGGCCTTGGGCGATGCCGGCGAAGGCTCGCGTTACGTCGTCAACGTCCCCGGACGCGGCTATTGCTTCGCGGCTCCGCTGCTGCGGGCCGAACCTGCGGAGCGGCGAGCGAGCCCGGCTGTCTCGGCCCCTCATGCGCTTCCTGCGCCGCTTGCGAAGATGATCGGGCGGGACGATGCGGTCGAGCGGATTTCCGCCGAGCTGGCCCAGCATCGCTTCGTCACCATCGTCGGCCCCGGCGGCATCGGCAAGACCTCGGTCGCGCTCGCCGTCGCCCACGGCGAGCTTGCGGCCTTCGACGGCCAGGTGAGCTTCGTCGATTTCGGCGCGCTGACCGATGCCCGGCTCATTCCCGGGACGATCGCGGCGACCCTGGGCCTGACCATCAATTCCGACGACCCGATGCCTGGCCTGCTGACGTTCCTGCGCAGCCGGCGCATGCTGCTGGTGTTCGACAGCTGCGAGCACATCATCGATGAACTCGCTCCCCTGGCCGAGCGTATGGTCCGCGAGGCGGACGAGTTGCATGTTCTTGCCACCAGCCGCGAGTCGTTTCGCGCCGAAGGCGAACGCGTCCACCGGCTGTTTCCGCTGGATTGCCCGCCGGAGCGTGCCGGGCTCGGCATCGCCGACATCCTCGCCTATCCCGCAAGCCAGCTCTTCGTGGAACGCATCGCCGAGAGCCTGGGCGACTTCGAGCTCAGCGAGGAGGACGCCCCGCTCGTCGCCGATATCTGCCGGCGGCTGGACGGCATTGCGCTCGCGATCGAGCTCGCGGCCGGGCGAGTCAACGCCTACGGCATCGCCGGAACCGCCTCGCTGCTCGACAACCGCTTCTCGCTCTTGTGGCGCGGACGCCGCACCGCGATTCCGCGGCACCAGACCTTGAGCGCTGCGCTGGCGTGGAGCTACGATCTGCTGCCCGCGACCGAAAGCGCGGCGTTGCGTGGATTGTCGGTGTTCGTCGGCCCCTTCACGCTGGAGGCCGCGCTGGCCGTGGCATGCAGCCAGGGCATCAGCGAGTCTGAAGCCGCAGAGGCGATCTCGAACCTGCTCTCCAAATCCCTGATCGCGACCTCGCCCGCGGAGCGGCGGCTGCGCTATCGCCTGCTCGACACCACCCGCACCTTCGTCGGCGACAAGCTCGTCGAGAACGGCGAAGCGAGCCGCGTCGCGCGCGCCCACGCCGAATATTTCCGCGACTTCCTGCGCGACATCGCGCTCAAATCCACGGGCATGCAGAGCGCGGGCGGCTTCCTTCCCTATGCCGACCATTTGCCCAATGTCCGGGCCGCGCTGACCTGGAGCTTTTCGGATGGCGGCGACCGGACGATCGGCGTGGGCCTGGCGGCCTCCGCAGCCCAGTTCTTCCTCGAGCTGACATTGCTGACGGAGTGCTATCGCTGGACCCAGCGGGCGCTCGACGCGGGTCCGGCGGACAGCCGCCAGGAGATGACGCTGCAGGCCGCGCTGGGCGTCTCCGTGATGTTCACGCAGGGCAATACCGACGCGGTCCGGGCGGCGTTCACGCGCAGTCTCGAACTGGCGCGGGAACTCGAGGATCTGCACTGGCAGCTCTGGCTGCTGCGCGGCCTGCACATTTATCTCACCAGGCTCGGAGATTTTCACGGCGCGCTCGGGACCGGCGAACAGAGCGAGAGCGTCGCGCGCAAGCTGAACGATCCCGCCGCGACGCTGAACGTCGAATGGATGCTGGGCGTCGCGCATCATCTGATCGGCAACCAGGACAAGGCCGTACAGTTCTGCCAAAGCGCGATGCTGCAGAATCCCGGCTCGCAGCGGCTGAACATCGGCCATCTCGGTTATGACGATCGCATCGTCGCGCTGGTGGCGCTGGCACGCGGACTGTGGCTCACCGGCCGGCCCGATCGCGCGATCGAGGCGGCCGGATACGCGGTGCGCGAGGCCGAGCTGCTCGAACAGCCGCTGACGCTCGGCATCTCCCTGATCTGGACGATCTACGTGTTTCTCTGGGTTGGCGACTTCGCCAATGCCGAGATCCTGATCGAGCGGCTGATTGACCATTCGGCACGGCACTTCCTCGGTCCCTATCACGCGGTCGGCATCGGCCAGAAGGGCGAGCTGCTGCTGCGCCGCGGCGACGTCACTGCGGGAATCGAGCACCTCCGCCGCAGCCAGGCGACGCTGTACGCGACACGGCACCGGATCATGACGACGGTGTTTGCGACCGCGCTCGCCGAGGGTCTCGCCGCGCAAGACCAGCCTGATCTCGCCTTGCAGACCATCGATGAGGCCATCGGTCAGATCCCCGATCATGGCGAATCCTTCGACATGCCGGAGATGCTCAGGGTCAAGGGCGAGATCCTGGCGCGATCGGGCAATGCGGCGGAGGCCGAGACCTATCTGCGCAGATCGCTCGATCTGGCGCGGCGGCAATGCGCGCTCGGCTGGGAGCTGCGCGGCGCGATCAGCCTCGGCCGAATCTGGCAGCGGGCCGGGAAAGCAGGCGAAGCACGCGCGCTGCTCGCCCCGCTCGTCGCGCAATATCAAGAGGGCCTTCAGAGCCGCGATCTGGCCGCCGCAAGGGGGTTGCTGAACACCCTGAATTGAGAGCGTCTTCAACGAGATACCGCCATCCCGCGCGCTCGCAACTCCTAACAACTTCTAACATGCCAAGCCGCATGCGCCCCGCCATGGTGGTGGCGCTTCACGGCGGATATGACGGGATATGGCGCTTCTTGACGATGCAATCGATGCCTGCGGCGGCATGGCCCACTGGAACAGCCTGGACCGGTTCACGCTCCACCTTTCCGTCGGCGGAACGCTGTTCGCCAGCGCCGGGCATGCCAGGGAATTCAAGGACGTGACCGCGGAGGGCTCGACCCGCACGCAATCGGTCCGCTTCACCGGCATCACCGGGGGTGAACATTCCGGCACCTTTCAGCCCGATGCGATCACGATCGAAAGCCTGGAGGGCGACGTGCTGCGGACCTGGCGCAATCCGAGCCTTGCGTTTCCCAAGGTCGGCTCCCCTACGCTGGCCGACGAGTTGCACCTCGTCTTCTTCTGCGGCGTCGCGATCTGGAATTATCTGACCAATCCGTTCCTGCTCGCCCATCCCGATGTCGTCACCGAAGAGCTGGCGCCATGGCGCGAGAACACCGAGACGTGGCGGCGGCTGCGGGCGCAATTCCCCCCGCACCTGATCACGCTCGCGCCCGAGCAGATCTTCTATTTCGACGAGAACGCGCTGCAGCGGCGGACCGATCACGACCTTTTCGGAACGAAGGTCGCCCATTACTCCTGGGCACATGACAGTTTTGGCGGCATCGTCGTGCCGACGCTTCGCCGCGCACAGACGCTGCGGCCTGATGGATCCGTGGTCGCGAAGCCCGTGCTGATGGACGTCGAGATTTTCGACGCCGTGTTCGAGTAGCGGCGTCGACATGGGCGACGAGGAGCGCAGCGAACGGCCTGGAGGCGCCGAAGGCCTTTACCGACGCGATCCGGGACGTCGCGGCCGCAATCGAGCGATCCACGCGGCGAGGTCCACAGCGACGAGCCGCATCGATCGCCGCGCGGCTGTCGCTGCGCTGTCCTACGATGAGGCCGATCTGCGTAAATATCCGAAAAATTGAGCGCACTCAGCGCTCCTGCGGCGGGCTGTCGCATCCGGTGTGCACCACAAAAACTAACACATCCTAATCACACCTAACGAGCGTCCTGGCCAAGTCGCGCCTATCCTCTCAGCATGAAAAGAATTGGGTTTGCGCGCTTACCCATCGTTGCAAGAGCGGCAGAGCCAGGAGAGGACGAACGATGTCGACCAATTTGCACGCGTCGCATGGCGGGATCGAATTTCCGATCCGCCCACGGGATCACCAGATTTCCCGAGCCACGGAGGCGATCGCCCGGGAAAGCCAATGGCGTCAGGTCGTCCGCAGTCCGCAGGCCGACATCGCGGACATCACGATCTCGCGATGGGAAGACGCGCGAAGCGCCTCCTCGCATCAGACGACGACGCCCGAGGATTGCTATTTCGTCGGCATCGCCCTCAAGTCCACGCGGGCGAGATTGACGCGGGACCGTCAGGTCATCTTCGACGGCGCCATGCCCGAAGGCACGCTGTATGTCACCGCGCCGTCAAAACCGCTCGCCGGGCAATTCCAGTCGCCGTGCGCCTTCCTGCACTTCCACATCTCCGCGGACCATTTTCCGACGCAACTCGCCGCGGCCGAGGGACTGAACGATCTGGTGCTGCTGCGCGACCCGCTCGCGGCCGAGCTTGCCAAGGCGCTGATCGAACGTGGCGATGCCGCCGACCACCAATTCACGTTCTGCATCGGCCAGACCCTCGCGATGCATCTGACCCGGCTGGAATCGCCGCGCGCGCGGGTCAATGCCTTACCGAAATGGCGGTTGCGGCGGGTCGAGCAATATATCGCCGATCATTTCGACCGCTGCATCAGCCTGTCCGAGCTCGCCAACGTCGCCGGCCTGTCCAGGATGCACTTTGCGGCACAATTCCGTGCCGCGACCGGCTACCGTCCTCGCGAATATCTGCTCAACCACCGGATCGAGCATGCGAAGACGCTGCTCGCGACGACCGGGCGGCCCTTGGCCGAGATCGCACTCGCCGTCGGCTTCAGCACGCAGGCGCATTTCTCGACCGTGTTCAAGCGCATCAGCGGCCAGTCTCCGGCACGCTGGCGCCTTGCAAGCAAGAACCAACGCTTCGAGATCGAAGCGCTGCCGCGGCGCCGTCCTTCGGCGGACGGGGATTGGATCACGAGCGCCGCCGCGTAGCTCGTCGACTTGCGCCGGCTTGCGCCCTCCTCCTCCCGGGTCTGCGAGCCTCTCGGGGCCGTCCCTGCGCCCACACAGGACGGCCCCGTTTTCTTCCAACACTCGCTGCGCTGGCAATGATGTAGGATGGGTAGAGCAAAGCGAAACCCATCGCACTTTCTGCCACGCGGAAGCATGATGGGTTTCGCTTCGCTCTACCCATCCTACGGATTTGCGGATTGAGGCTTTACACCGGATCGAACGCCCGGATCGGCGGCAGATTGCCGGTGAACTTCTCCACCTCGACCGTCGTCAGCTGTCCCGTGCAGCCTTGCGCAAACGACGACGTCCCGATGTCGCGCGTGAGCACATTCGGATTGCCGTGCACGCAGAGCGGCGCCTCGTCCTCGGGGTCCATCGGATCGTACCAGGCGCCGGTCGGAAGCTGCACGACACCGGCCGCGATGCCGTCGGTGACGTGGACAGCGGCAAGGCACGCGCCGCGTTCGTTGGACAGGCGGATAATGTCGCCGTCCTTGATGCCGCGGGCATTTGCATCAACCGGATTCATGCGCGCGACCTCGCGGCCGCGATGCTTTGCGCCTAGCGAATGGCCGCCGAAATCGAGCTGGCTGTGCAGACGCGTCACCGGTTGGTTGGCGACGAGGAAGCAGGGTGCGCCAGGCTTCGGCATATCGGTCTTGTCGAGCCAGACCGGATGGCCGGGACAATCTGCATCACCATGGCCCGCGATCTTTTGCGAAAAGATCTCGATGCGGCCGCTCGGCGTCGGCAGCGCATGATTGACGGGATCCTCGCGGAAGCGGCGCAGCCGGCCGCCATCGTCGGGCTGCTGCGGCACGACCAGGCTGCCGCGCTGCCAGAATGTTTCGAAGCTCGGCGCCTCAAGACCGCGCTTGGCGAGCGAGGCGCGGGTCGGCTCGTAAAGATGCTCCAGCCATTGCCGCGATGTGCGTCCCTCGGTGAAGGGTTCGCGCGCGCCGAGACGCTCGGCGAGATCGGCAAAGATTTCATAGTCGTCGCGCGCAAAGCCGAATGGCTCGGCGATGCGGTGCATCGCGACCATCAGCGGATCGTTTGTGGAATAGCCGATGTCCTCGCGCTCGAGTGTCATCGTGCTCGGCAGCACGATGTCGGCATGGCGCGCGGTCGCGGTCCAGGCGAGCTCGTGCACGACGAACGTATCGAGCTGCGCAAACGCCTTGCGCAGGCGGTTGATGTCCTGGTGATGATGGAAGGGATTGCCGCCGGCCCAATAAACAAGACGGATATCCGGATAGGTCCGCGTCTCGCCATTGTAGCGATAGGTTGTGCCGGGATTGAGCAGCATGTCGGCGATACGCGCGACGGGGATGTAATCGCGCACGCCATTGCGGCCCTGCCCGAGCGTCGGCCCCGGCACGTCGTTGACGCGGCGGCCGTAATAGCCGATCGCACCTAACGAATAGGCATAGCCGCCGCCGGGAAGACCGATCTGGCCGAGGGCTGCCGCCAGCACCATGCCCATCCACACCGGCTGCTCACCATGCTCGGCGCGCTGGAGCGAATGCGAGACGGTGATCAGCGCGCGCTTGCCGGCGGCGGCACGGCGCGCAAGCGAGCGGATGGTGTCGGCGTCGACGCCTGAGATCGATGCGGCCCAGTCAGCGTGCTTCGCCTGCCCATCGCTCTCGCCGAGGAGATAGCGCAGGAAGACGGGCCATCCTTCGGTGTAGCGATCGAGGAAAGCTTGGTCGTGCAGGCCTTCGCTCACCAGCGTGTGGACGATGCCCAGCATCAACGCGGTGTCGGTGCCGGGCACGCAGCTCATCCATTCGGCGCCGGCCTCGACGGGCAGGTCGTCGCGCAGCGGGCTGATCAGGACGAACTCGCAGCCGCGGCGGCGCGCAGCTTGCATCGCACCGCGCTCGACATGCTTGCTGATCGAGCCGCCGGCCACCATGGAGTTCTTCAGCGCCATGCCGCCGAAGGCGAGCACGATGTCGGTCTCGGCCGCGATCTGCTCCCAGGTGACATTGCGCTTGGTAATGTCCTCGTAGCCCGCCAGGATCTGCGGCAGCAGCACCGAGGACGCGCCCGACGAATAGGTGTTCACCGAGCGCACATAACCGCCCATCGCGATGTTGAGGAAACGGTGTACCTGGCTCTGGGCGTGATGAAAGCGGCCCGCGCTCGACCAACCATAGGAGCCGCCGAACACGGCGCCGGGACCGCGCGTATCACGGATGCGGCCGAGCTCGTCGCCAAGCAGATCGAGCGCCTTCTCCCAGCTGACGGAGACGAATTCGTCGCGACCGCGGCGATCGTCCGGACCCGGACCACGCTCGAGCCAGCCGCGGCGGATCGCCGGCTGGGCGATGCGCGCCTGGTGACGCAGCGCGCCGGGGAAATTGTCGATGATGCCGTTCGGATCAGGATCGCCCGCATAGGCCCTGACCTCGAGCCCAGCCTCGCCCTGACGCGCGGAAAACACGCCCCAATGCGAGGTGTGCGGCTTGAAGCCGTCCGACAGGTCGAGACCGGGGTCGGGGAAGCCAATCGTATCGTCCATCGCCTGATCCTTGTTCCCGCCCGCGGTCCGGGTCGTTTCCGAGTCAATTCCGGTGGCAGTATACCGATCCGCTCCCGCATGTCGTCGCGATCAGGCCAGCGGAAATGCCGGGCCCTCGTGCGCAAGTGCAGGTAAGTAAACTTCGAGGGAACCATCGCAGCAGTTCAGCGGCCCGATTGTTCCTTTATTTCCAATATCTTGTTCCACAGCCCTCGGGAGCATTCTGATCGGACCGCCTGACAACACGAAAATTTCTGCCGAGGATACTGACATTGGAATGTGTGATATGCCCCCGTCCCCACAGCAACACCGGTCTCATCATGATCCAGCGCGTCTTGCCCTACGAAGGACTTCTCCACGAAGTGGTCGAGCACAATGGTGTGCTCTATATCGGCGGAATCGTCCCCGAGGATACGAGCCTCGATATGTCGGGCCAGGCCAGCGACGTTCTCAGGCAGCTGGCGCAGCTGCTGAAGACTCTCGGATCCGACATATGCAAGGTCCTGCAGGTGACCATCTACATGGCCGACCTCAAGGAGAAGGCCGAGTTCAACGCGGCCTGGAAGGCGTGCTTCGCCGAAGCGCATCTGCCGGCGCGCGCCGCAATCGGCGTCGCCGACCTCGGTCCGGGCGTCAAGCTCGAGATGACTGCGATCGCGGCCCGGCAATAGCGGCGCGCGAGTTCGCCAGACGCCGGCTCGGAGCAGGCCTGCTGCTCACCTAGTCGTACTGAGCCGTGTGCGAGCTTCCGCGCTTTGCGGTGCTTTCCGCAACCGCCGACACGTTTGCGGACGCGCCCTGGCGCGTCTTCGTGAGCTCCAAGGTCTCGGTCAGCTCGCCGCGCGCCATGATGACCTCCCGCCGATGCACCGAAAGAAGTTTCCAGCCCTGATAGTCGCCGTCCAGCTTGAGGCGCAGTGTCGTCTTGCTGTCCTCGTCGACAAAAATCCCGACACTCTGATCGCCGCCGATGACGGTTCCGACCAGCACCAGATGCAACTCGGCCTGCGGCGGGCCCGGCGGCGGTGGCGGCGCGCTCGACGCGGCGACTGAAGCCACGGGCGGTGGCGGGCGCCGCGAGGCCGAAAAGATCGGTCGCTCGCCCGTCTCCGACAGCGTTGCGAGCGGGACCGCCCAGAGCGGATTGCCCTTCATGGCCTCTCGCTTGACGGGCGAGGCGGTTCGCGCCGCAGGGCTGACGGCCGATGCCGATGTTGCGGGAACTTCCGGAAGTGGGCGGTCAGGCGCCGGCACGACGTAGGCCGGCGCGTCGGCATCCGAAAAATCAGACGGCAGCGCAAAGGTCGGCGCGGAAACGGCGAGCGAAGCCGCCAGCATGGGCGCGAGCCATGCCGAGATCCGCCGTATCGCCCGATGTGCTCGCATGTCCCTCGTCATCAGCCAATTGCCAGCAGTGCAAGATTCTCAAGTCACGGAAAGCTGGCGGCCTGCATATGCAGGACAAGCAGCGCCGAGGGAAGCAAGGCTTATCGGTTACCGATGTGACAGCCGTGCGAAGCGGCGATTACCTTGCCGATGTTTCAACGGCTTATCCGGACTGCAACGTCGCGCAGATGAATTTGGGCGTCCAAGCCGCCGGCGATGCGCCCTTGCGGTTGTAAATGTAACAATTCGCTACTCGCAATCGCAGCCGCAGGTTAGTATGATATTGTTGCTGGATCGTCATACTCACCTGCCATAGTATGGGTGTGTTGGACTGCAATGGTCGTGGTGCGGAGATATCGTGGTGCGTAGCGTCTTGTTGCGGGTGTTTTCCGCTGCCGCATCGTCCGCCCTGTGCACGTTCCCGGCCCCAGCCCACGAGATCAGCTCGGCCGCGCCCGCCGAGCTTCCGCCGGTCACCATTGCGGGGGCGGATCATCAGCATCCCAAACGGCACACCCACAGAAAGCCGCCGAAAAATGCCGGTGTGCGCGGCCAGGCTGCCGTTCGCACGGACGGCCAGACCGAGGGCGGCGGTGCGCCCGGCGCTGCGCCGGCCGGCTCGACCGCCCTGCAACCCACTGCCGCCAGCGCAGTGCGCATCAGCGGCGCACAGGTGAACGCTATCCCGTTCTCGCGGCCCGGCGAGGCGCTGGAAGTGGTGCCGGGCCTGATCGTCACGCAGCATTCCGGCGAGGGCAAAGCCAACCAGTATTTTCTGCGCGGCTTCAATCTCGATCACGGCACCGACCTTGCGATCAGTGTCGACGGCATGCCCGTCAACATGCCGACCCACGGGCATGGGCAAGGCTATGCCGATATCAACTTCCTGATCCCGGAGCTGATCCGGTCGGTCAACGTCCGCAAAGGACCGTATTTCGCCGACCAGGGCGACTTCGCATCCGCCGGCGCCGTGGCGATCGACTATGTCAACAAGCTGCCGCACAATTTCGCGGAGCTGACCTTCGGCAGCTTCGGCTATCGCCGCGCCTTGGCGGCGGGATCGACCAGCGTCGGCGACGGCACGCTGCTGACGGCATTTGAAGCCAACAAATATGTCGGGCCATGGGACGTGCCCGACGATGTCCGCAAGCTGAACGGCGTCATGCGCTACAGCCAGGGCACCGCGACCGACGGCCTGACGCTGACGGCGATGGCCTATTCCAACGGCTGGAATTCGACCGATCAGGTCCCGCAACGCGCGATCGACCAGGGCCTGATCACCCGTCTCGGCACGCTCGATCCGACCGATGGCGGCACCTCCAGCCGCTTCAGCCTGTCGAGTAACTGGGCACAGTCGAGCGACTATGGGCAAACCAATGTCAGCGCCTATGTCGTGCGCTCCGACCTGCGGCTGTTCAACAATTTCACCTATTTCCTCGACAATCCCGTCAATGGCGACCAGTTCAGCCAGCTCGATGGTCGCACGCTCGGCGGCTTTGACGCGCGGCACACGTTCGACTGGCGCTTCGGCGGGCTCGAATCGCACACCCGTGTCGGCGTACAGACGCGCTACGACGACATCCATGTCGGGCTGTTCAAGACCGAGCAGCGCTCATGGCTCTCGACCGTGCGCGACGACCACGTGCAGGAGGGCAATGTCGGCCTCTGGACCGACACCACCACGCGCTGGAACGACTGGCTGCGCACCACGGTCGGCATCCGCGAGGACTTTTTTGCCGGACACGTGAACAGCGACACGCCGGAGAATTCGGGCAACGCGCAGGCCTCGATGGCGAGCCCGAAAGCCGGCATCGTGCTCGGCCCCTGGTACAAGACCGAGTTCTACGGCAATGCCGGCTACGGCCTGCACAGCAACGACATCCGCGGCGCGACGATCACCGTCGATCCCAACGACAAGGTGACCCCGCTCGACCGCGTGCCGCTGCTGGTGCGCTCGCGCGGCGCCGAGCTCGGCATCCGCACCAAAGTGATCGAGGGTCTCACCAGCACGCTCGCAGTTTTCGTGCTCGACTTCGACTCAGAGCTGCTCTTCGTCGGGGACGCCGGCACTACCGAGCCGAGCCGGCCCAGCCGCCGCGTCGGCGTCGAGTGGACGAACGAGTACAAGCCTCTGCCATGGATGACGGTCGACCTCGACGTCGCGCAGACCCACGCGCGCTTCACCGATTTCGACCCCGCCGGGTCCCGCATCCCTGGCGCACCGGCGTGGGTCGCAAGCAGCGCGATCACGTTGGGCGGCGACACCGGCTGGTTCGGCAGCCTGAAGGCGCGCTATTTCGGTCCGCGTCCGCTCACCGAGGACGACAGCGTCCGTTCGCGGTCCTCGCTGATCTTCAATGCGCGCGCCGGCTACAGATTCGACAATGGCGTGCGGGTGCAGCTCGACGTGCTCAACCTCTTCAACGCCCAGACCAACCAGATCGAATATTATTATCTGTCGCGCTTGGCGGGAGAGCCCATCGACGGCGTCGCTGACCGTCACGTCCATCCGGCCGAACCGCTTGCGGTGCGGCTGACGGTGGCAGCAAGATTCTGATCGCAGCGACAACGGGTCCTGACCGGTCGTCACAAATCCTGAAAAAATCTGACATAGAGCGAATGCTCTGATCGGCCGAGAACGCCACTCGGCCGATGCAAAGCGTTCAGCTTGCCCCGCGCAGTCGGTCGCGTTCGAACAGGAGTGAAGGAATGCAATCTGAGCCGGACAGCATCGCGATCGCTTCGGCTGGCCGGTTCGCAGGCGCGGCGCAGGATGAGGCCGCGCCGGCGCGCACGCGCCAGGCTGCAAGCCGCGCCTGGGCTCTCGTGCCGATCGTGACCGCGTCGGGTCTTGCGGGCCTCGGCTACGAGATCGTGTGGACGCGCCAGCTGAGCCTTGTACTGGGCACCGAGATGATGGCGGTGCTCGGGGTCATTGCCGGGTTCTTCGGCGGCCTGGCACTGGGCGCGTTCGCGCTCGATCGGCCGATCCGCCGCGCCGCATCGCCATGGCGCGTCTATGCGATGCTCGAAGCCGTCATTGCCGTCTGGGGCTTGATCAGCGTCTGGCTGCTGCCCGCCGCGGGTCGTGCTCTGGCCCCCCTGCTCGGCACCGAGCCGTCGGCTGCCCTGCTCTGGGCCGGCAGCCTGGCGCTGCCGACTCTCGTGCTGCTGCCGGCAACGATGGCGATGGGCGGGACGCTGGCCGCGCTGGAACGGATGATGCGGAACGCGCGTGGCGAAGCCCGCGTCACGGCCGGCGTCTACGGCGCGAATACGGCCGGGGCTCTTGCCGGCACGCTCGTCGCGACATTCCTTCTGATCCCGGCGCTGGGATTTTCGGGCACGTTGCTCTGCCTTGCCGCCGTCAACGCGTTCTGCGCGCTTGGCGCGCTCGCGCTCGGGCCAGCCGCCACGGCCTATGCCGAGGAACGGCGGCCGGAACGCATTCGCGACTTGCGGCTCACCATCACCTTGTTCGCCACGGGACTGCTCGGAATCGCCTTCGAGGTCCTCGTGGTCCGGCTCGCCGCACAGGTGATGGAAGACACCGTCTACACGTTCGCCGGGCTGCTCGCCGCCTATCTGCTCGGCACCGCGGCGGGGAGCCTGCTCTGGCAGCGGACCGGGCGCGATGCCAGGGATGGAAATCTCCGCGGCCTGCTGGCCGCAACGGCGCTCGCCTGCATCGCGACCGCGGCGCTGGCCCCATATGCCGGCCGTCTGGTCGAGGCACTGTCATCGGCGGACATCTTTGGTGAGCTGGCCGTGGCGATCGCGCTGTTCCTGGTCCCTGCGACCGCCATGGGCGCGCTGTTCGGCCTGCTGGCGCAACGGGTGAGCGATCAGCGCGGCTCGGTCGGAGCGGCGGTCGGCATCAACAGCCTTGGTGCCTGCATCGCGCCGCTGCTGGCGGCGCAATTCCTGATTCCGGCCCTTGGCGCATGGACGGCGCTGCTTGCCGTTGCGGTCGGCTATCTGCTGCTGCTGCCGCCCGGCCGATCGGCGCTGCTGTGGTCCGCGGTACCGGCAGTCCCCGCGATCATCCTGTGGCTCAATCCTGCGCCATCATTGACGCGCGTGCCGCCGGGTGGCGCGCTGCTCGCAGTCCGTGAAGGTCCGATGGCAACGGCCAGCGTCGTCGATGACGCCGCAGGCGTGCGCTACCTCGAGATCAACGGCCACTTCCGCATGGGCGGGACGAGCTCGACGCGCTCCGACTACCGGCAGGCGATGCTGCCGCTGCTGCTTCACGAGGCCCCGCACCGCGCCTTGTTCCTGGGTATCGGCACCGGCGCCACCATGGTCGGCGGCGCGCAGATGCCCGGCGTCAGCGTGCGCGCCGTCGAACTTTCCCGCGAAGTGGTGGAGCTCTTGCCCTGGTTCGTCAATCCGCCGCCGGCATCAGCGCCGCTTGTGACGGTGGCGGATGCCCGCCGCTACGTCGCTGCTGACACCGGCCAGCACGACGTGATCATCGCCGACCTGTTTCATCCCGCGCTCGACGGCAGCGGCGCGCTCTACACGGTGGAGCATTTCGCAGCCGTGAAACGGCGCCTCGCGCCCGGCGGGATCTTCTGCCAATGGCTGCCGCTGTACCAGCTCGATATGCCGTCGCTGCGCGCCATCGTCCGCGGCTTTCTCGACGTTTATCCCGACGGCGCGGCCTGGCTCAATCACTACAGCGTCCGCACACCGATGCTTGCGCTGGTCGGAACGCGGGACGGCGGCCATCTCGACACCGACGCGCTGGCTGCGCGGCTTCGCGATCCCGCGGTCGCATCCGCCGTTCGCCCGCTCGGCTTCGAGGCGCCGATCGATCTCCTCGGTCAATATCTGGCAGGCCCGCGCGCCCTCTCCGCATTCGCCGGCGAGGGTCCGCGCAACACGGACGACTATCCGTTCGTGACCTTCGATGCGCGCCGAAACGTCCGTGCGCTCACGGCGGCGCCCTGGTCACTGCTGCTTGCCGTCACGAAGGAGATTCGCCCGGATCCGAATGAACTGCTCGTGAGCGCAGCCGAGCGCGGCGCGCCGGGCACACGCCTCAATGCCTACTGGGCCGCGCGCAACCGCTTCCTCGAAGCCGGTGCGTCTCTGCCAGGCGATCCGCGCGGAGCCGCATTGATCGACGCTGCGTCGCCGGGCCTCATCGACGCGCTTCGCCTGAGCGCAGAGTTCGATCCGGCCTATGGACCGCTGATGGGGATGGCAAAATCCCTGCTCGGCTCTGACCGCGCGGCCGCCGCACGCCTGCTGCGCAAGATCAACGAGGCAGCACCGTCCCGCCGCGAGGCAAGGGACCTGCTGCTTCGAGAGTTCGGCATGAGAAACGAGTGATCGACGGCCTCACGGCGCGAAGTTGATGCGATAGCCCCAGCAGTCCAGATGGTCCGGAATCGCGTTGAAGGCGATCGTGATCCGCTGCCCGCCCGGATTTCTGGGCACCTCGTGATAGAGATAGCTCGGGAACAGCACGAGATCGCCGGGCTCGGCTTCGGGCAAAACATACTTGCCCGCATTGAAGGGCCCAATGGCGGCACTGCGGGTGTGGTGGCGGAAGGAAAAGTCTGAGCCACCAGGCGGCCGCACGAACACCGTCTTGCACGCCGCGTGCGAGGGCGTGAGATAGAAGATGCCGGACACGAAGCTGTTGGCGTGCGAATGCAGCGTCTGGTTTCCGCCGGTCTCGAGCATGTTGGTCCACATCTCCTTGACCGTCCAGCGCAGCTGCTCGCCGAACAGCAGGACGCCGAAATCGACCAGCTTCGGTGCGGCAAGCTCGGCGATCTGGCGAAACAGCTCGTTGTCGCGCGGATCGGCGACCTCGGTGTGAAACAGCTGGCCCGAGCGCAGATTGCCTTCGATCTTGGTGCTGCGGATCGCGGCGACCGCGGCCTCGTTCAGCGATGGCGGCAGCAGCCCAGGCGAGCGCATGAGGGGAATCGGGAAAAGCGGCTCGATCTGATCCATGTCGCGACATCTACCTGTTGGTGAAGCTCGGCCAACAATGCGCGGGGAAAGATGACGCTGCGATGACAGCGCGCAAGATCTCCGCTCTCGCTACTCGTTCGGCTTGAGCACTCTCAGCTGCTCGCCCGGCTGCAGCTCATGGCGGCGTTCGCGCACCTCGTCGGAGGCACGCGCGGCCATATCGACGCATTCGTCGAATTCGCCATTGCCGGCCTCGACCAGGGCCTGGTGCAAATGCCGCTCGGCAAAGTAGCGGGACAGATGATCGGGCGGCAGATCGGCCGCCAATGCGCGCGCCTCCGCCACCGCGGCGTTGCAGTCTTCCCGGGTAGGCTCGTCGGAGGCAGGCACCGCACCGGGGGTGGCCAGCGCGCAACCGAAGCCGGCAGAGAGAAGGGATAGTGTGCAGACCGAGATACGGAACAGTGACATCGCGAGCGTGGTGACAGGTCTGGCGGGTTGTAAAACAGGTACGGCGGGACGCATTTGTCATGCGTCCCGCCGGATGGCCTCAAATCATCGCGTCAGTGATGGTCGTGATGATCGTGATCGTGACCATGGTCATGGTCGTGATCATGATCGTTATCGGCGCGCTGCCCGAGCCGGCGAGCCAGCTCGGCATTGGTCTCGACCAGCAGCTTCGGCGAACGCTCCGGCCGCACGAAGATCGGGTTGGCGTAGAACCAGGCGTTCGAATAGGCCTGAACGTCGTGGGTCACCTTCTTGGCGCCGTTCACCGTTTCGAGATGCGCGGGGCAAGCCGGATCGGTGCAGCTGACCAGCGCGTTGTTGGCGTCGAGCAGCGGGTTTCCGGCGGTGTCGGTGACGTTCGGGGTGCCGTTCGGAATGTTGGTTCCGCGCGCGCGGATGTAGAACGGCGTGTTGCCGGCGGTGAACGTCGTCGTGAACTTCAGGCGGACAGCGCCATGGTGCTGATGCTCGCGATGCATCTGCTTCGCCAGGATCTGCTGCGCGATGGTCGCCGTCCGATTGTACACGATCGCCGCACCAGCCGTACCGGCCGCATTCGGAACCGAATAGCCGGCCGCATCGGGCGCAACAACGCCGGTGATCTTGCCGGTGATGAGGTCGACGTGGTCGAGCGACGGCTTGTTCAGCGGCTGCTTGATCCCTACGGGCAGCAGCAGCGGGTTGTTGAAGCTGTAGGGGGCGTTGTTCTCGGCCGGGACGGTCATCTCCATCTCGACCGTCACCTTGTCCCCCGGCCTCACGACCAGCGTCTCGCCCATCGTCTTCCAGTCGTCGCCGCGCGCCTTGGCGCGGAACACCAGATCCGGTCCGATGAGGTCGGCATTGACCGAGTAGGAGTTGCCCGAACGCATGCCGTCGACAACGTGCTGCGACGAGAACCGTCCGGCATTCGGAACGTACAGCTTGGTGTACTCGCCGGGGATGAAGTCGGCCGTCGTGAAGGAATCACGCGCACCGCCCGCACCGCGGCTGTGCCAGTCGGAGCTCACGAAGATGAAGAAGTTGCGGCCTTCGCCAAGCAGACCGTCCCAGAGGCCGCCGACCTTGGCGGTGTAGATGCCGCTCATGCCGTAGGTGCCGCCGCCGACCGCGTTGGGCGTGTACGAGCCGGAGCCGCCGGTGGCGCCGCCTTCGGCGAAGTGACCGGGCGATTCGATGCCGAACGCCACCGTCGGGCCCGCGTTGTTGAAGTCGCGGAAGTGCTCGATGTTATAGCCCTTATTGGCGGTCGCGCTGAACGGTCCCTGGCGCTCGGTGTGCGTCGGGATGACGTAGGATTGCAGCGGATAGTTCTGTTGCAGCCACTTGATGCCCGTGAGCGCCTTCTGGTGACCCGCGGTGCCCGTGTTGTTGACGTTGTCCTTGCCGGGCCAGAGCTGGTTGCCGCCGGCGTCGATGGTGGGACCGATCGCGTCGGTGTCGGCGCGGTCGAAGCGGTATTCGAATTCCGCCATCTTGTCCGCGTTGCCGGGCTTCCACCGGTGCTTCGGGTGCTGTCCGGTGATGACGGCGACGTCAACGTGCTCATGGCCGGGCGCGATCCACTCGAGACCTTCGATCAGCACCTTGTCGTAGGTGTTGGTGCGATTGACGATGGTCGGATACTCGACCTCGCGGATCGACTGCCAGCGCCACATCTGCGCACCACTGCCGGTGCCGTTCGGGGTGCCCTTCAGGCTGCTGATGGTGATGCCGTCGATGGTCTGGCCGAGCGTCTGGCTCCAGGTCGTCGTGGTCTGTCCCGGAAGATTGGCGCTGGTGTCGCTGAAGCGGCAGTCGCGGTTGCCGGAGCCGCCATGGTTGCCGAGCGTGAACCAGTCGAGATCGAAATTGTTTCCGCCGGCGGACGCGGTGCCGCGGCCGACCGCGCGATCGATCGTGTAGCCGGCTGCGACCGAACCATCGGTGCAGGTGTTGTGGTTGTGCATGTCACCGGCAACATAGGGATTGCCGCGGCGCTCGCCGCGCCCCCAGTCGTCGGCTGCAGCGCTCTGCGTCAGCGCCAAGGTTGCCGATGCTGCAGTCAACAGGATCGTCTTGCCGGATGGAAACATCTATCGCCCCTCGTGTCACATATCGAGAAAATTAGCCAGAGGTGCGGAGAGTGAGAGCCGTTTGGCTCATCCGCGTGCGCGGCTCCCTGCACGCGGCGATACTGGCCAGAGTTACGATACAGCTTCGTGAAGGATTTGTGTTTGACCGCGACAACTGCGCACTGCGTGTGCGGCATCTTGTCTCTTGCGTTTTTCCATTGCATTTTTCTTCGCCGCATGAGCGTTAGAGGATGACAGATGAAAAGCACTGCCGCATAAGACGCGGCGACGCGCGTGCCAAGAAAGTTTGTGACAACCGTATGTCAATGCCAGCGACACCAGTTGAAGTGCAGCCCTTTCCGATATCGCGTATCGACGATTCAGATCCGAACGATGTCGCCCACGGCGCAACGAAGTCTTCGCGCTCGCTTGTCTCTCTATTTGCGCGGCTGTCGCGCGAGCCTCTGCTGCATTTCACCTTGCTCGGAGCAATCATCTTCGGCATCGACGCGGTGCTGCATCCTCCGGCCAAGGACGAAAAAGTCATCACCGTCACCAAGGCAATGCGGCAGTCCTTCATCGACAATTTCGACGAGGACAAGGAACGCGCGCCTTCCGAGGCGCAGCTCCAGAAGATGATCGACAGCTGGGTCGCGAGCGAGATTCTCTATCGTGAAGGCAAGGCGCTTGCCGTCGACCGCGGTGACGAGACGATCCGCGACCGGATCGCCTACAAGATGCAATTGCTGATCTTCGATCAGATCCGCGTGCCGCGTCCCACCGACGAGCAGTTGCAAGCATGGTTCGCGGAAAATCACGGCCGCTTCGACGAGCCTGAGCGCGTTTCATTCTACATCACCCCGCCCACCGATCAGGAAACGGCGCAGCGTCAGCTCGACGACATCACTCAGCAGCGCGAATCCGAGGAGTTGCAGAAGCTCACGCGCGCCATCCTCGGCCGCCCCGTCGAGAGTCTCTCGGCATCCTTCGGCGACAATTTCCGTGACGGATTGCTGGCGATGCCGGAGGGGGAATGGAAGCTATTGCAGTCCAAGGATGGCTGGCACGTCGCCCGGCTGGATTCTCGGCAAGTCGGAAATCTTGCCAGTCTCGACAGCGTTCGGGATGAGGCGGCCAGGAACTGGCACACGGAGGAAACCCGCAAGCGCGCCTGGGAAGCGGTCAAGCGGCTCAAGGCATCCTATCAAGTGCGGAACGAGCCGTGACGACGATACGATATTTGCGGCTTGCGCTGCTGGCCTTGACCTTCGCTCTGGCCGTGCTGATCCGGCCATCGGTGCTCCATGCGCATGAAGCGGCGGTGGGCGTGCTTGAATTCCGCGAGGTTCGCCCAGGCGCCTTCGTCGGCCGCTGGAGCATAGAGCCGTCGATCGGCGCCTCGCGGGTCGATCTGCGGGTGCCGCCGCATTGCTTCCTGCGTCTGCCCGAGATGAACTGCGGCCAGAAGGGACTGATTGGCCCGATCACCATCACCAATCTCGGCTCCAACATGTCGGTGGTCCTGATCAAGGTCGTCCCGATCGAGGGCGAGCCGCGCAGCTACACGATCTCGACGGCCAATCCCGTCGTCTCCGTGCTCGGCACCGGCGCACCGACGCTCGAGACCTGGATCGAGCTGGCCAAGACTTATGTGAATTACGGTATCGATCACATTCTGCTCGGCGCCGATCACCTGCTGTTCGTGCTCGGCCTGATCTGGATCGTCGGCGGCGGCTGGCCTCTGGTGAAGACCATCACCGCCTTCACGATCGGGCACAGCGCTTCGCTGGCCGCGGCGGCATTCGGCCTGATCGGCGTGCCGGAACGCCCGCTCAACGCCTGCATCGCGTTGAGCATCGCCTTCGTCGGCGTGGAGATCGTCAAGCAGCAGCGCGGCGAGATCGGGCTCACCGCGCGCTATCCCTGGATGGTGGCCTTCACCTTCGGCCTGGTTCACGGCATCGGCTTTGCGAGCGCCCTGGCGGGACTTGGGCTCGAACGCCGCCTGCTGCCCGCGGCACTGCTGTTCTTCAACATCGGCGTGGAGATCGGACAGCTTGCCTTCGTGCTGCTCGTGCTCGCATTGATCTGGGCGCATCGGCGGCTCGATGCCGTCGTGCCGCGCTGGGGCGAGGCGCTGCCGGCCTATCTCATCGGGTCGGTGTCGATGTTCTGGTTCTTCGGCCGTCTGGCGCGCGTGTTCGCCGTGATCTGAGCGAGAGTCGCAGCACAATGAATCTACACATCTCCCGAGCCCTCACCACGGCGATCGCAGCAATCGCGCTGACGCAACCGGCTCTCGCGCACGAGCAGGCTGGCGTGGCCGGCGGCCTCGCCAGCGGCCTGCTGCATCCGGTCACCGGCATCGACCATCTGATCGCGATGGTGGCCGTCGGGATCTGGGGCGCGCAGCTCGGCGCGCCCGCCATCTGGATCCTGCCGATCACGTTCCCGCTCGTCATGGCGGTCGGCGGAGTGCTGGGCGTGTTGCATGTTCCGCTGCCGATGCCGGAGCTGATGATAGCCATTTCCGCCGTGATCCTCGGCGTGGCTGTTGCGGCCCGGCTGCGCCTGCCCTTTGCCGCGGCCGCCGCGATCGTCGCGATCTTCGCGATCTTCCATGGACATGCGCACGGCGCAGAGCTTCCCCGCGCGGCGAATGCGCTGGCCTACGGCGTCGGCTTCGTCACCGCCACCGGCCTCCTGCATCTCTGCGGCATCATGATCGGCACGTTGACGCGCTGGCCCGCCGGCGAGCGCATCATTCAGGGACTTGGCGCCGGCATCGCCGGGATCGGCTGCTACTTCCTCGCGCAGGGTCTCGGAGCCGTCGCATGAGATCGCACCTTGCACGGGCCTTGACCGCTGCAGCGTTGCTGCTGACCGGGGCGAACGCAGCCGAGGCCCATATCGTCGCTGCCCGCCTCGGTGATTTCTACATGGGAGCCTCGCACCCGCTCACCGATCTTCAGGATGTCCTGCTCTGGACCGCGACCGGCCTGCTGGCAGGCACGCTTGGCGCCGCCAGGGGACGCTGGCTCATCCTGGTGTTTCCGCTCGGCCTGCTGGCCGGACTGCCGTTCGCGTCCCTGTTCGGCGCGGCCGCGACGCAGCTCGCCGACGCGACCATGATGCTCGCGATCGGCATGCTGCTCGCAGCAGCCGCGCAAGTTCCCACCTTCGTGTTGTGCGCGATTGCATTCGCGGTCGCCGTGATACGGGGCGCTGCGAACGGGGCCGAGCTCGGACCCGAAACCGACCGGCTGCTGTTTGCGGCCGGCCTTGCCTGTGCGGGCTACACGGTGATCACGCTGACGATGGCGCTGACCGCCGTCTTCAGGCAAACGACGTCGGACAATTCGGCATCTTGGCGGGCCATCGCCGTTCGCGCCCTCGGAGGCTGGATCGCGGCGATCGGCCTGATGATGGCAAGCCTCGCTCTCGCGACGTGAGCGGACCGAAATCGATCGCGACACTGATCTCACTGACAAGCCGGGACCGTGCCCGGCAAATGGTGTAGCGGGCACAAGCGCGCGGACTTCGAGCGGCCCGGCCGGCCGACTGCCGCTGATAGACGAACGCCATAGCCGAGCGTGGTGCTTCTTTAGCCAATCTCCTGCCGCACCTTGGCCGCGGCGTCGCACATTGCCTTCAGCTTCCCCAACGCAATTGCGCGCGGCATGTACTTCATGCCGCAATCCGGCGCGGGAACCAGCCGGTGGGGCGACACATATTTGAGGCCGTTGCGGATGCGGTCCGCGACGATATCGACGCTTTCGACCGCGGGATCGGCGAGGTCGAGCACGCCGAGCATGATCTTCTTGGACGAGAGATCCTTGAGCACGCCGAGATCGAGCTTCGGCTGCGCCGCCTCGATCGAGATCTGGTCGGCAATGGTGTCGTCGAGCTCGGCGAGGAAGGAATAGCCGGCCGGCTTGTTCGAGCCTGGCACGACCGCGGCATAGCCGAAGCAGAGATGCACGACGGTTGGCACGGTGATGCCTTGCAGGGCACGGTTGATCGCCTTGACGGCATAGCGCTTGGCGAGCTCGGGATTGTTACGCACCCAGGGCTCGTCGAGCTGGATTACGTCCGCGCCGGCCTTCTGCAGATCAAGCGCCTCGGCATTGACGGCCTCAGCGAGCGCCATCGCGAGTTCCTCCTCGTCCTTGTAGAACTCGTTCTTGGCCTGCTGGCTCATCGTGAACGGACCCGGCAGCGTGATCTTGGCGGCGCGGTCCGTGTTCTTGCGCAGGAACTGCATGTCGTGCAGCTCGACAGGGCCCTTGCGCTTGACGGGGCCGACGACGCGCGGCACCGGCGTCTGGGTGTTCCCGGTGCGCGCCACGATCATCGCGGGATTGTCGCCGTCGATCCCGTCGAGCGCCGTGGCGAAGCGGTTGGAGTAACTCTCGCGGCGGATCTCGCCATCGGTCACGATGTCGATGCCGGCGCGCTCCATGTCGCGGATCGCGACAATGGTGGCATCGTCCTGCGCCTCCTCCAGATGCTCCGCCGGCAGCCGCCACATGTCATGCAGGCGGGTGCGCGGCACCACCTTCGACAGCATCGCTCGATTCACCAGCCATTCGGGCTGCGGATAGCTGCCGACCACAGTGGTCGGCAGGATATGCGTTGGCATGGGCATGGGGATCTCCTTCTTATTGTTGTGAAAACGCGGCTATCAGGCCGCGCGTCGCTCGTTCTTGACGGGATTGCGCAGGATGCCGATGCCTGAAATCTCGATCTCGACCGTGTCGCCGTCCTTCATCCACAGCGGCGGCGTGCGATAGGCGCCGACGCCGCCGGTCGTGCCGGTGACGATGACGTCGCCCGGCGCGAGCTCGGTGAAGGTCGAGCAATAGGCGATCAGGGCCTGGACGTCGAAGACGAGGTCGGAGATCGGCGCCTTCTGCACCTCGACGCCATTGAGGCGCGTGATGAGCGTCTGCTTGGTGACGTCGGTCAATTCGTCAGTCGTGACCATCCAGGGGCCGAAGCCGCCCGTGCCGGCAAAGTTCTTGCCCGGCGCGAATTGCGAGGTGTGGCGCTGCCAGTCGCGGATGCTGCCGTCATTGTAGCAGGCATAGCCCGCGACATGGCTGAGCGCGGCCTCGCGCGAGATGCGACGGCCCGCCTTGCCGATGATGACGGCCATCTCGCCTTCGTAGTCGAAACGCTCCGACTCCAGCGGCCGGATCATCGGCTGGCCGTGGCCGACCTGGCTGTTGGCAAAGCGGGTGAAGATCATCGGATGCGCCGGCGTCGGGTGACCGCTCTCGGCCAGATGCGTAGCGTAGTTGACGCCAATGCAGAAGATCTTGTCGGGATCGGGAATGGTCGGCAGCAGCGCAACATCCTGCAGCGCGTAGTCGGGCTTCTCGGCGGCGAGCTTCTTCAGTTCGTCGAACGAGCCTTTCGCCAGCAGCGCCTTCAGCGTCGGATAGGCCTTCAGACGCTTGCCGGCGTCGATGACGCCGTTGTCGGTGACGATGCCATAGCTCGGGCTGCCGGCGATCGTGAAGCTTGCAACTTTCATCAGTCAAACACTCTCTTCGATGGAGGATACATAGTCGTTGATCGGAAGTGCGATCTCGCCGTTGCGGATCGGAACGCATTGGGGCGGGAAATCCTGGCCGAAGCGGGCGCCGGCCGCCTCAGCGCGATCGAGGAACCGCTCGAGATGATCCATCGCGCCGGTCGGCAGATCGTGCAGCACCATCAGCGTCCAGGGCTGCCGGCTGCACTGGTCGAGCGCGCGCTCGGTCCAGCCACCAGGATCATCCCAGTCGCGCGGGATCGCATTCCAGAGCACGCAGCTGTGCTTGTTGCGGGCGAGATAGTCGACGACGGACGGCTTCAGCAGCCGCGCATCCAGATTGCCGCCGCCACCGAACGGCCGGAACCAGCGCTGCGGGTGCGCGAGATCGCCGATCGCAACTTGCGTCCGGCCGATCTCGTGCTCTGCCGTGTTGCTATCCTTCTGCTCACCGAGCGGAATGCTGTGCGTAAAGGTGTGATTGCCGATCCAGTGCCCTTCCCCGTGCGCTCGCGCCGCAAGCGCGCGCCGTGCGGGATCGGCGAGCTTCTCGCCGATCACGAAGAAGGTGGTCTTGATCCCGCGCTCGGCGAGGATGCCGAGTACGCGCGGCGTCACCTCGGGATCGGGGCCGTTGTCGAATGTCAGGGTCAAATCGTACACGCGGATACCTCAGGTCGCCGGCTGCATCGCGCCCGACGCGATCTCGTCATTGGCCTGACCGGCGCGGGTGCCGGTCTGCCAGATCGCCGCCTTGCGCTCGATCCAGCGGATCGCGGCATTGAAGGCGATGGCGAGGAACAGCACGAGCAATACGCCCGCGAACACGTGCGGGCTGTCGAGGATGGTGCGGTAACGCGAAATGAGATAGCCGATGCCGGCCGAGGAGATCAGCATCTCCGAGACGACGACGCCGACGATGACAAGCGCACCGCCGACGCGCAGGCCGGACAGCACGGTCGGGATCGCCGCGGGAATGATGACGCGGACCAGCCGCTGGCTCAGCGTCGCGCCCATGCTGCGCGCGGCGAGCAGAAGTTGCGGATCGATGGTCTGGATGCCTGCGGCGGTGGCGAGCATCGTCGGCAGGAAGCCGTAGATCGAGGCGAACGCGATCTTGGATTCCGAACCGATGCCGAGCCAGACCGTGAAGACGGGGTAGAGGATCACGAGCGGCACCGCATAGAGGCTCGACACCATCGGCATGATCAGCACGCGCGGGCGCGGCAGGCTGCCGACGATGGCGCCGAGCAGGATGCCGCCACCGCAGGCGAATGCCATGGAAACGACGACCTCGTAGAGTGTCACCGCGAGCGCGTGACCATATTCGGCCGCGTCCGTCCATCCCGCCATCAGCGTCGACGACAGCGACGGCAGAAACAGCTCGGGAATGAGACCGGTGCGCGGCAACAGCTCCCACAGGGCAATCAGGCCGATCACGATCAGGTATCGCAGCGTTTTGGCGCTCATCTCCGCCTCACGCCGATTTGCGGATGTGCCGCCAGATGCGATCACGCAACGCGCCGAAGGCATCGCCACTCAGCATCTCGTAGGTGCGAGGCCGCGGGAGCTGGACCTGGAGATGGTCGACGATACGGCCAGGCCGCGCCGACATCACGACCACCTCGTCGGCGAGATACACGGCTTCGGTCAGGCTGTGCGTGACGAACACGACGGTCTTGCCGGTCGCCGCCCAGATCCGCAGCAGTTCGTCGCCCATGGTCATGCGGGTCTGCTCGTCGAGCGCTGCGAACGGCTCGTCCATCAGCAGCACCGGCGGATCCTGCACCAGCCCGCGCGCGATCGAGACGCGCTGCTTCATGCCGCCGGACAGTTCATGCGGATGGCGTTTGCCGAAACCTTCGAGCCCGACCAGCTTGAGCGCATCCTGCGCCTTGGCGCGGCGCTCAGCCTTGGACACGCCGCGTAGCGCCAGCGGAAATTCGACATTGTCCTCGGCCGTGAGCCAGGGAAACAGGCTCGCTTCCTGGAACACCACCCCGACCCTGTCGGGGTCGGGCTGCGGGATCGGCGCGCCGCTGATCGTGATCGCACCGGACGTCTGCTGACGCAGGCCGGCCATCATCATCAGAAGGGTCGACTTGCCGCAGCCGCTCGGGCCGACCAGCACGACGAATCGCCCCGGCTTGATCTCCAGCGAAACGTCCTCCAGCGCGACGACGTCCTGCGACCTGGTCTTGAACACCTGGCCGACATTCTTCACCTCGATCGCGCCGGCCCGCGCGGCGGGTTTCAACGGGGTCACGTTCGCCAATGGCTGCATCGCGTTTCCACCCATCTGACAAGTTCGTTGAAGGTCATGGCAATCGCGGCCACCATCACGACGCCGGCCAGGAGCTGCTTCATCTGGAAATTCTCGCCCCAGGTCGCGATCTGGTGGCCGATGCCGTCGCGCGAGGCGTACATCTCGGCAAGGATCACACCGGTCAGGTTGAAGATCATGGAGATCCGCAAGGCCTCCAGCAGCACCGGCAGCATGCTCGGCAGATAGACCCGAAACGCCGTCTGCCATGGCGTGGCACCGTAGGAGCGCGCCACCGTCAGATGCTCGACCTTGACCGAGTCCACCGCCGTCGTGGTCGACATGATCACGATGAAGATGGTCGAGAAGAAGCCGAAGCCGACCTTCTGGGCAAAGCCGACGCCGAACACCAGGATGAACATCGGCAGGAAGATCGACTTCGGGATACTGAAGGCAAAGAACAGCAGCGGCTTGGCGACATCGGCGAAGTAGCGGTTCTCGGCAACCAGGAAGCCGATCACCGCGCCGAAGGGCACGGCCAGCGCGAACGCGGCGAGCACCTCGGTCGCGGTCACCATCAGATCCTTCTGCACCGCCGCGCGCTGCAGGAGATCGCCGAGCGTCGCGAACGTGTCGGACGCCGACGGCAGCAGGCGCGGATTGACGATGCCGGTGCGCGACAGCATTTCCCACAGCGCCAGGATCGCGACGATGATCGCGATCCGCGAAAGGTTGATGGCGAGCGTGCTCTGCATCGCTGCTACTTGGTCGGGACGGGCTTGAACTTGGTCGAGATCACGTCCTCGACCGGGACGATGTCCTTGAGGCCGCCGAGCTTGGCGAGATCGAGCGACAGCTGCACGGCCGCATTCACGTCAGCGGCGCCCATGTCGCCGCTGGTCTCGAGCTTCATGATGGTGTTGTCGTATTCCAGGCCGGCGATCTCCGGCGGCATTTCGTAGAGCTCGGCGATCAGCTTGACGGTGACGTCGCGGTTGGCACGCATGAACGCAACCGCGCCATAGAGCGCGTTCACCGCCTTCTGCACCAGCTGGGGCTTTGCATCCGCGAACTTGTCGAGCACGATCCACCCCGCCGTAAGGTTCGGCGGAACCGCGGTCGCGTAATCGAGGATGGTCTTGGCTTCGCCGGACTTCGAGATCTGGAAGCTGAGCGGCGAATAGACCACGGCCGCCTCGACGTTGCCAGCCAGCAGGTTCGGCACGAGGCCACCGCCGCCGACAGGAACGCGGGTGAAATCGATCTTCCTGTCCTGGATGGTCCAGAGCGCGAGCAGGTCGGAGCCGGAGCCGGCCGCGGTGATCGCCACTTTCTTGCCGTTGAGATCCTTGACGTCGAGCGTCGATTTGGTCGGGACCATCAGCTGCCAGCCGAAATTACCCATCGCGGCATTGGCGACGATGCGTGACATCACGCCCTTCTTGCGACCCGCGGAGACCAGGGACGGCGGATCGAGGATGATGTCTGCCGCGCCCGCGGCCATGCCTTCGAAGGTCTCGGCCCCGCTGCGATAGATGGTCAGCTCGGCCTGGATGCCTTCCTTCTCGAACAGCTTTTGCCGCACGGCCGTCTCGGCGATCGTCGTCGGCCAATAGGTTTTCGTGGGCAAACCGACGCGAATGGTGTCGGCGGCGCTCGCAGGGCCGGCCAGCATTGCGGCGGCAACGAGCGACATCAGCGCATGACGGCGATTGATCTTCATTGTTTCCTCCCGGTCTGTATTTTTTTGTGCCGAATTTCTAGGGATCGTCAGGTCGCGCGGCTCACCTCCGCAATGCGCGAGGCGGCGAGCTCCACGAATTCCTTGGTGATGCCGAAATGCTTTGACAACGCGCGAACTGCCGCATCCGCGTCGCGCTTTACCACGGCGGCGACGATCGCCTTGTGCTCGGCCTCGACGTCACGCGACTTGCTGCCGAGCGCGCGACGGATCGAGAGCCGGCGGTAGCGCTCGCTTTGTTCATGCAGCACGTCGCGGAAGCCGAGCAGCCACGGCGAGCCGCAGGCATTGACCAGCGCACGATGGAAGATGCGGTGACGGATCACCCATTCCTCGTAGTGCACGGTGGGATCATCAGGATAATGATAGGGAACGGCCTTGAGATCCGCCCAGGCGGATTTCACCGATGCGAGCCAGGCCTCGCCGCCACGCTCGATCGAGCGGCGGAGCGCAAGGCCCTCGATGTCGATGCGCGTCTGCGTCACGTCGGCGAGATCGGCGAGCGAGACCGGGCTGACGCGAAAACCGCGCTGGTCGGAGGCCTGCACAAGACCGTCGGCGACCAGGCGCGACAATGCTTCGCGCACGGCGGCAAGGCTCACGGAGAACTGCTTGGCTAGTCCCGCGATGTGCAGCTTCTGCCCCGGCAGCAGCCGCGTCGCCAGGATGTCGGCACGCAGGCGCTCATGCAGCGCCGATGTCAGGCTGCGCGGACCATTCCCGGGGCTTCCGGACAATTGGAACTGAAGCGGACCCATGGTGGGATGATTACAAGGCCGGGCTCGCAGGTCAATAAAAATCGAAAATCGATTTTTTGGTCAGATTGCGCCATCCCGTGCTCGATGTCCTAAGGATGAGGGGCTCCGGACGGCGCGACGTCGAGACGAACGGCGACACCGTTCAGTTCGGGGCTGGGCGCCGGGTAAAGCTTCATGACCAGCGGATCATGGCCGGGGACGATGTGGTCCGCGCTGGGTGCTGCGGCGCGCAGCTTGTCGAAACCCACCAGCATGTCGCCGACATGAAACGCCGTCGTGAACGGACGCTCGCTGGTCATGTTCTCGTAGAAATGACTGACGTCGGAGGCGAGCACGACGGGGCCGCGGCGCGTGTTGACGCGGACGAACTGAAGACCGGCGGAATGGCCGCCGGCGGCATGAACGGTCAATCCGGGCGCGATCTCAGCGTCGCCATCGTAGAACAGCACCCGCCGCGCGTAGTTCAGCCGCACGATTCCGCAGATATCCTCGACCTCGAAGGAATGCGACAGACGTGGATAATGCATGTAGCGCCCAGTGGCGTACGCAAGCTCGCGCTCCTGGAGATGAAAGCGCGCATTCGGAAACCGGTCGAAATTGCCGGCGTGGTCGTAGTGCAGATGCGTGAGGATGACGTCCTTGACATCGGCGACGTCGACATCGAATGCCGCCAGCGTCTCCACCGGGCAGCGCAGGAAATTTCGCCTGCGCTGCTTTGCCACTTCCGCGTTGAACCCGGTGTCGATGACGAAGGTGCGGCCACCTCCCCTCGCCAACCACATGAAGTAGTCCATCGGCATCGGCCCGTCGTGCGGGTCGCCGCCGATGAAGTGCTCGCTCCGCTGCGCATCGCGCGTGGCATAGCGGATGGCGAAGAGCTCGTATTCTGGGGCAGCCATGGGACTCTCGCTCAGGAACCGGCCGCGTCGACCTCGTTAAAAGCCTCGCGCGCGTTGCGGAAGGCGTCGATGCCGGCGGGCACGCCGCAATAGACCGCGACCTGGAGCAGAATCTCCTTGATCTCCTCCTTGGTCAGGCCGTTCTTCAGCGCGCCCTTCACGTGTAGCTTCAATTCGTGCGGGCGGTTCAGCGCGCCGAGCATCGCCAGATTGACGATCGAGCGCGTGCGACGGTCGACGCCTGGCCGCGTCCACAAGGCACCCCAGCAGAACTCGGTCGACCATTCCGCCATCGCGCGCGTGAACTCGTCGGCGCCGGCGATCGACTTGTTGACGTAGTCCTCGCCGAGCACCTCCTTGCGAACTTTGAGGCCTTTTTCGAACAGTTCGGTCTTGCTCATGATCGTCCCTTTCAGGTCTTGAGAGAGTCTAGTTGGAAGTTGTTTGGCGCGTCGCCGACGACGGACGTAGCGATTGCAGGAGTTCACCGACGTCATCGACCGCATCGAGCCGCCAGACAGCGTCGATGACGCGGTCCGCATCCCAATCGCTTCGACCGGTCCGTACGCCTTCGCGCAGCTTGTCTTCGATGTCGTGGTCCGACAGCGGTGCGGCCTGGCTGCCGCGCGGCGACGTCACGGTCTCGGTGAGCACCTCGCCGGACGACAGGCGCAAGGCGACGCGCGCAGCGCCGTCCGGCATCTGAGCATCGAGCTCCGCCCTCACCTTCTGCCGCATTTGCACGATATCGGGCCGGACCACGGTCTCGTGCACGAACTCGACCACACCCGCGGTGCCGAGCAGCAGTCCGCAGGCCACGCAATGATGGATGCTGACGCGGGCATCGCGCTCGTTGTTGACGGGACGATCGCCGCGCGCGAGCAGCAGCGCTGAGCCCTGCACCGTCACGGACTCGATCGGATCGACGTTGCGGCCGATCCGCTCGCGCAACATGAGGCAGGCATCGATGACCGAATGGAACACGATGCCGGCGGGATAGGGCTTGTAGGTGTTTTTTGCGATTTCCCAGGTCTTGCCGAGGCCATCGAGCAAACGAGCAAGATCCGGCACGTCACCCATGGTGCGCGCCCAGCCGAGCGGACCTTCGATGGCGCGCGGCGCGGCCTCATAACCCTGCTGTGCCAGCAGCGCGGCGAACAATCCGTTCCTGGCGGCGTTGCCGACGCTGACATTCTTGGCGGCGCTCGGCAGGTTCTCGACATTGCCGGCCGACTGGCTCGCCGCAACTCCGATCGCGTTCGCAATGCCTTCCGCAGGCAGGCCCAACAGCTTCGCACAGGCTGCGGCCGCACCAAAGATTCCGCAGGTGGAGGTGATGTGCCAGCCGCGCGCATAATGGCGCGGCGAAACCGAATTGCCGATGCGGCATTCCACGTCCACGCCGAGAATGAACGCGGTCAACACCTCGCGCCCCGACAGTTTTCGCGTCTCCGCAAGCGCAAATATGGCAGCGGCGACCGGCGCGACCGGATGAATGATCGTCTCGGGATGGGTGTCGTCGAAGTCGAGCAGATTGGCCGAGATGGCATTGAGAAACGACGCGCATAGCGCATCCATCGGCTCGGAGTGACCGATGACCGTCGATGTCGGGGCGCCGCTGAACGGTGACAAGGTCCGCATCGCGGCGACGACCACCGGATCGCGCGCGGAGCCGAGCGCGGTCGCAAAGAAATTGAGGATCGAGCGCCGCGCCTCGACACTCTGCGCCTGCACGTCCGCCCATGACGACGCCGCGACGAAATCGGCGAGCGTCCTGCTCACACTCGGAATTGGATCTTGTGGCACGCGGGGCGTCTTCCTCGTTTTCCCGAACCATAGGACGATCCGCGGCAAACTGTCGACCCCAAATGTTATGCTTGACAGCTTGTCTGACAATCATAACAATCCGCCCCGTTGGCGCGGGATCCCGCTGCCACGACGACGGCGGCCGGAAAGGCCGGCCGGCGACAACGGTTGACCAACGAGATCAAGAAGGCGCGCCCGTCACGGGATCGCGCGACAGGGAGTAGACGATGGCGGGAGAGATCCTCGGCGTAATCGGCACGGGCCGCATGGGCGGCCCCATGGCGGGGCGATTGATCGACGCGGGCTATTCGCTCGTCGTCTACGACACGCAGGCTGAGGCAGTGCAGCCGCTGGTCAAGCGCGGCGCGCAACTCGCAAAGTCGCCGGCCGACGTCGCCTCGCGCGCCGACATCGTGCTCGTCAGTCTGCCGACGCCCGACATCGTCAAGGCGGTTACGCTCGGCCAGGACGGCATCGGCAGCGGCAATCGCGCCAAGATCGTGATTGATCTCTCGACCTCCGGTCCCGGCGCGGCAAAGCTCGTTGCGGAAGGCCTGAAGGCCAAGGGCATGACGCTGGTCGATGCGCCCGTGAGCGGCGGCATCAAGGGCGCCGTCAACGGCACGCTGGCGGTGATGGTGTCGTGTCCGCAAGCGACCTACGAAACCGTGCAGCCGATCCTGAAGAATTTCGGCAAGCTGTTCTACACCGGCGACAAGCCCGGCGTGGCGCAGACCGCCAAGCTCGCCAACAATCTGATGGCGGCAGCCGCGCTCGTGATCACCTCGGAAGCCGTCGCGATGGGCGTCAAGGGCGGCGTCAACGCAAAGGTGCTGATCGACATCATCAACGCCAGCAGCGGCCGCAACAGCGCCTCCGAGGACAAATTCCCACGCGCAGTGTTGCCCGGCACGTTCGATTTCGGCTTCGCCACCGGACTTTCCTACAAGGACGTCCGGCTCTGCGTGGACGAGGCCGAGGCGATGGGCGTGCCGATGGTCTGCGGCGCGGTGGTGCGGCAGATGCTCGCAATCACCAATGCCAAATATGGTGCGTCGTCCGACTTCACCTCGATCGCAAAAGTGCTCGAGGAGTGGGCCGGCGTCGAGATGCGCGGCTAAGCGCAGCTCGCGTTCAGGGAGAGCGATTGCGATGACGATCGGCCCGACCGGATCAGGCAAACTCTCGCTCGCGCGCCAGATGGCGCGGAGCGCGCTTGCACTCGATCTCGGTGATTTCGGGCCGGACGTCGTCGCCAAGGCAAAGCTCTGCCTGCTCGACTTCCTGTCCTGCGCCTTCGAGGCCGGCCAGCATGCCTGGAGCCGCCAGGCCGTCGCGATCGCACAAGGCGGCGGCAACGCGACGATCATCGGAACGTCGCAACTCTCCTCGCCGGCCGATGCCGCCTTCGCCAATGCCGTGATGGGGCATGGCCTCGTCCGCGAGGACATGCATGCGGCCAGCATCGCGCACCACGGCGTCGTGATCTGGCCGACATTGCTCGCGCTGTCGGAACAGGCGCCGCTGCACGGCGCAAGGCTGCTCGCCGCCGCCATCATCGGCTATGAGACCGGCGCGCGGATCGGCCGCGCTTTGCTGACCTCCGATCTCGCCCGCCTCTATCGTCCGACCGGCCTCGTGGCCCCTCCGGGCGCGGCGCTCGCCGGAAGTTTTGCGCTCGGCCTCTCCGAGGACGTAGCCACCAGCGCCATCGCGATCGCGACCAACACGTCCAGCGGACTGAACGAATGGCCGCATGCCGGTGGCTCCGACATGTATTTCCATCCGGGCTTTGCAGCCAGCAATGCGATCAAGGCGATCGGCCTGGCCGCAGCCGGCGCTTTCGGCTCCGAAACCATCCTCGACGGCGAGGCCGGCCTGTTCGCCGCATATCGCCGCCAGGCCGCGCCAGCCAGCATCGCGCTCTTCCCTGATGGCGAGTGCGAGATCATGGCCGTCTACAACAAGCCGGTGCCGGCCTGCAACTTCGCGCAGACCGCCGCGCAGGCCGCGCTCCGCGTCTCGCACGAGCTCGCCAGCCCTGACGAGATCGACCGGGTCGTCATCCGCGCGCCCGATGCCGCCGTTCGCTATCCCGGGTGCGATTCGATGGGGCCCTACCGCAACGCGCTGCAGGCCAAGATGAGCATTCCCTTCAGCGTCGCGGCGACGCTGGCGCGGGGCGAGATCGAGGAAGAGAATTACTCCGAGCTCGACGATGCCGACATCATTCGCCTCGTCGCGATCACGGATCTCGAGGCAGATCCTGGCTTCACCGCCGCCTTCCCCGGCAAGCAGGGCGCGGACGTGACCGTGCATCTGCGCAGTGGCCGGACGATCCGGCACGCGCTGCCCGACGTGATCGCGGCAACGCCTTCAGAAATTCGCGGCCGCTTTCGCGCTGCCGCTGCCAGAGTTCTCGGCGAGGATCGCGCGCACCGGCTCGAACAACTCGTCGACGATTGCGAGCGGCTCGGCAATGCCGGCGCCATTGCGGCGCAATGCCGCCTAGAGACGGAACGGGTCTTACGATCGGCATCATAAGAAATGCCGGAGAATACGGGGGAAACATGGTCGGCTTGGAGGCCAGTCTAACATTGTCGGCAGCGCGGAGGCGTGGCTGATGGAAGGATTTCTGCAAGCGCTCGCCGCGGGCCTGCTGATTGGCGCCGTCTATGGGCTGATGTGCGTCGGGCTCGGCCTGATCTTCGGCGTCATGCGCGTCATCAACTTCGCTCACGGCGATTTCATGATGCTTGGCATGTATACCGCCTTCTATCTCTTCACCGCCGCCGGCGTGCAGGCTCTGTTCGGCAATACGGTCGGGCCGTTCGTCGCCATCCTGCTGGCCGGCCCCGTGCTCGCCGTGTTCGGCTATTTCGTCCATCGGACGCTGATCTCGCACGTCTCCGGCACGCGCACCGCCTCGCTCGAAGGCGAAGGCCATTACGCCCAGCTCATCCTCACGCTCGGCATCGCGCTGATCCTGCAGAACGGCGGCCTCATCGTGTTCGGCTCGGTGCTGGCCTCGATCCGCACGCCGCTGTCGAGCTCGGCCTGGGAGCTCGGCCCGTTCTTCGACATGAGCATCTTCCTCAACAAGGCCCGCAGCATCGATGCGGTCGTGTCGCTCGCCATGATGATCCTGCTCTCGCTGCTGATCGCGCGCACCCGGATCGGCAAGTCGCTCCGCGCCGCCGCCGACAATCCGACCGCGGCGACCTATATGGGCATCGACGTCGACCGCGCGCACCGCACTGCGTTCGCACTCGGCTGCGGCATCACCGCGATTGCCGGCGGCCTGCTCGCCACCAACTATCCGTTCCATCCGTTCGTCGGTCTCGAATACGTCATCGTCATGTATGCCGGCGTCGTGCTCGGCGGAATGGGCAGCATCATCGGCGCATTCTGGGGCGGCATGACGATCGGCCTCGTGCAGCAGATGTCGACGCTGATCCTGCCGACGCAATTGCAGAACGCCGCGATCTTCGCCGTCTTCCTCCTCATCATCTTCTTCCGTCCGCAGGGCTTCTTCGGGCGCATGGTCGAGAGGACGTGATCATGCTTCGGACGCGTTCCTTCCTGCCGCCCCTGCTCTTCACCCTCGCTTACGCCGGGATTTCGCTCGGCGTCACCAACTCCTACTACCAGCTGATCCTGACGCTGGTGCCGGTGTGGGCGGTGTTCGGCCTGTCCTGGAACCTGCTCAGCGGCTACACCGGGCTGATCTCGTTCGGCCATGCCGCCTTCTTCGGGATCGGCGCCTATGCGACCGCGCTCGGGCAGATCTATTTTAACATCTCGCCCTGGCTGCTGATCCCGATCGCTGCCATGCTCGGCGGCATCGCCGGGCTCCTGATCGGATTTCCGACCTTCCGCCTGCAGGGCCACTACTTCGCGTTGGCGATGCTCGCCTATCCGCTCGCCATTCTCTACGTGTTCGAATGGCTCGGCTTCCAGGAGGTGACGCTTCCGATCAAGCGCGACGCGCCGATCGCCTTCATGCAGTTCACCGATCCCCACATCTACACGCTGCTGGGGCTTGCCATCATGCTGGCCACCATCGTGCTGACGCAGGTGATCGAGCGCTCGCGCTTCGGCATGGCGCTGCTTGCGATCAAGCAGAATGAGGCCGCGGCCGAAGCGGCCGGCATCAATACGCTGGCCTGGAAGCTGCGCGCGATCACCCTGAGCGGCGCCATCGCCGCCGCCATCGGCGGTTTCTACGCGCAGGTGCTGCTGGTCGTGACCCCGCAATCGGTGTTCGGCATGTTGGTGTCCGCGCAGGCGCTGACGGTCGCAATGTTTGGCGGCGTCGGCACGGTCTGGGGTCCGGTCATCGGCTCGGTGATCCTGATCCCGCTCGCCGAGATCCTCCATGCGGAGGCCGGCGCGCGCATCCCCGGCATTCAGGGCGTCATCTTCGGCATCGCCATCGTCTGCGTCATCCTGCTGGCGCCGGAAGGCCTGTTCTGGAAAATGCGCGATCTTCTGCGCAAGCGGAACGCATCGAAGGCAATGGTCAGTGACGCGACGGAGGCAACGACCACCAACGTCACACCGCTGAAGCCCGCCGCGCGGCAGCGCGCCGCGACAGGCGAGGTCGTGCTCGAGGTCCGCAACCTCTCGCGCTCGTTCGGCGGCCTCAAGGCCGTGCAGGATGTCAGCTTCAAGCTGCACAAGAACGAGATCCTCGGCATCATCGGCCCCAATGGCGCGGGCAAGACGACGCTGTTCAACCTCCTCAACGGCTTCCTGAAGCCAAGCCAGGGCGAGGTGCTGATCGACGGCCGCAACATGTCCGGACAGCGGCCGCACGTGATCTGCGAGGCCGGCATCGGCCGTACCTTCCAGGTGATGCGGCCGTTCCTGCGCATGTCGATCCTCGACAATGTCGTGGTCGGCGCCTATGTGCGCGCAAGCTCCGACGAGGAAGCCCGCAAGCTGGCCGCCGACGCTGTCGCGCGTGTCGGACTCTCCGCCGTGGCCAGTCGTGTCGCTGGCGAGCTCTCGACCAAGGAGTTGCGGCTGATGGAGCTGGCTCGCGCGATCGCCGGCCAGCCGCGCATCCTGCTGCTCGACGAAACGCTCGCGGGCCTCGGCCATGGCGAAGCGGACGAGGTCGTCGCCGTGATCCAGCAACTCGCGCGCGACGGCATGACCATCGCCATCATCGAGCACACCATGCAGGCGATGGTCCGCCTGGTCGATCGCTTCCTCGTGCTCGACCACGGCGCCGTCATCACCGAGGGCCTGCCGGAGGTGGTGACGCGCGACGACCGTGTGATCGAGGCCTATCTCGGCAAGAAGTGGGTGGGCCATGCTGCGAATTGAAGGATTGAGCGCGGGCTATTCCGCAAAACCCGTCCTGAATAACGTCTCGATCAATGTCGGCGCCGGCGAGTTCGTCGCGATCGTCGGCCCCAACGGCGCCGGCAAGACCACGCTGTTCAAGACGATCTCCGGCATCGTGAAGCCGAGCGGCGGCGGAATCACCTTCGACGGCGTTGATCTCCTCGCCGTACCGCCGCCGCAGCGCGCCCATCTCGGCATCGCCCACGTCCCCGAAGGCCGCCAGGTGTTCCCGTCACTGACTGTGATGGAGAACCTGGAGATGGGTGCGATGACCGAGAGCGGCAGGCGTGATTGGCGGGGCAATATCGAGCGGATATTCGAATGGCTGCCGGTGCTGAAGGAGCGCCGCAACCAGATCGCGGGCACGATGTCCGGTGGCCAGCAGCAGATGCTCGCGATCGGCCGCGGCCTCGCCTCCTCGCCGAAGCTCCTGATGCTGGACGAGCCCTCGATGGGCCTTGCGCCCTCGACCGCGGACTTCATCTTCGATCGGCTGATCGAGATCCGCCGCCAGTCCGGGCTGACCATGCTGCTAGTCGAGCAGCGCGTCGCGGAGGCGCTGGAATCGGCCGACCACGGCTACGTTCTCGAAGCCGGACATGTCGTGCTCGAAGGCAACAACGACACGCTGCGCGCCGACGACCGCGTGCGCAAGGCCTATCTCGGCATGTGACCAACACAAGAACAAGGACAAGGGAGAGAACACAATGAACAAGACATCGAAGGGGCTTTCGCGCCGGACCGTGCTGTCCGGGGCCGCCGCCGTCAGCCTTGCCGGCGTGGCACGCGCGCAAGCACCCGCCGAGGTCAAGGTCGGGCTGATCGTGCCGCTGTCGGGCATCTACACCCGCCCCGGCCAGGTGATGAAGATGGGCGCCGAGATGGGCATCGAGCACATCAACGCGCAGGGCGGCATCAAGGCGCTCGGCGGCGCCAAGTTGAAGCTGGTCGTGATCGATTGCGGCGACACCACCGAGAAGGCCAAGAACGCGGCACAGCGCATGGTCGCGCAGGAGCCGGATCTCGTTGCCGCCACCGGCTCCTATCTCTCGTCCTTCACGCTTGCGGTCACTGAGGTCACCGAGCGTGCCGAACTGCCGATGCTGACGCTCTCTTATTCGGACCTTTTGACCGACCGCGGCTTCAAATACATCTTCCAGACCGCCGCGACCGCGAGCCGCCAGTCCGAACTCGGACTGCCGACGTTGATGAAGCTCGCCGAGAAAGCATCCGGCAAGAGGCCGAAGACCGTGGCGATGCTGATGGACAACACCGCAACCTCGGTCGCCACCGCCAAGGCGCTGAAGGAGAAGCTGTTCGCGCAGGAGGGCCTCCAGCTCGTGGTGGAGGAAGTCTGGACCCCACCACTCTCGGATGCGACGCCGCTGATCCAGAAGGTTCGTTCGGCAAAGCCAGATCTGCTGCTCTTCATGCCGAACGCGGTCTCGGACGCAAAGCTCGGGCTGGAGAAGATCAGCGAGTTCGGTCTCGGCCAGGGCAAGATCCCGACCGTGTCCTTCAGCATCACCATCGCCGAGCCCGACATGCTCCAGAGCGTGAGCCCGGAGATCGTACAGGGCATCATGACCATCGTCGCCAGCTGGGGCGCGAAGGGTCACGAAGCACTGATCGCCGAGCTCAAGGCCAAGTACAAGGAGCCTTGGGCGACGCAGAACGTCATTTCGACCTATGGCGACATGTGGGTGATGAAGGAGGCGCTGGAAAAGGCCGGCAACGCCGACCGCAATGCGGTCGCACAGGCCTTGCGGTCGCTGGATGCCGGCGATTCGAAATATTATCCGGGCGGTCAGCTCAAATTCGACGAAAAGGGCCGCCGCGTCGGCGCCGGCGTCGTCATCGTGCAATGGCAGTCGGGCGTACCGGTCACCGTTTATCCGCCCGAGCTCGCGCAGGCAGAGCCGTTCTGGCCGAAGAAATCCTAACAGCGTCGCGCGATTTTTCAGGGAGGAGAATTGTCATGACTGCAAAGAACAAGATCACGATATCGCGGCGAACATTGCTTGCCGGTGCCTCCGGCACGCTGATCGCATCCCGCGCCGGCTGGGCGCAGCAACCTTCCGAGGTGAAGGTCGGCCTGCTGGTACCGATCTCCGGACTCTATGCCCGCCCGGGCACGGTGATGCGCGAAGGCGCCGAGATGGCGGTCGATCACATCAACGCCCAAGGCGGCATCAAGGCGCTCGGTGGCGCCAAGCTGAAGCTCGTCGTGCTCGATTCCGGCGACACCACGGAGAAGGCCAAGAACGCGGCCCAGCGCATGGTGGCGCAGGAGACCGATCTGGTCGCGGCCAGCGGCGCCTACCTTTCCTCCTTCACCCTCGCGGTGACCGAGGTCACCGAGCGCGCCAACCTGCCCATGCTCACCCTCTCCTACTCCGACCTCATCACCGAGCGCGGATTCAAATACGTGTTCCAGACCGCGGCCACCGCGGGTTCACAGGCGAAGCAGGCGTTGCCGCAGCTCATCAAGCTGGCAGAGACGGCCTCGGGCAAGCGGCCGAAGACGGTCGCGATCCTGACCGACAACACGGGCGCCTCGATCGCCTCCGCAAAGGCGATGCGCGAAGGCCTGCTGGCGGAGAACCAGCTGCAGCTGATCGTCGACGAGACGTTCACGCCGCCCTTGGCGGACGCGACGTCGCTGGTGCAGAAGATCCGCTCGGCGAAACCCGATCTCTTATTCTTCCTGCCGACGGTGATCTCGGACGCAAAGCTGCTGCTCGAGAAGATGAACGAATTCGGCCTCGGCCAGGGCAAGGTTCCGACGATCTCGTTCGGCATCGCGATCGCCGAGCCGGACATGCTGCAGACCGTCAGCCCCGAACTGCTTCAGGGCGTCTTGACCTGCGTCGCGAGCTGGGGCGCCAAGGGCCACGAGGCGCTGATCGCCGAATTGAAGAACCGCTACAAGGAGCCGTGGATGACGCAGAACGCGATCTCCACCTATGGCGACATGTGGGTGATCAAGGACGCGCTGGAGAAGGCCGGCAAGGCTGATCGCGTCGCCGTCGGCGAGGCGCTGCGCACGATGGATGGCGGTCCCTCCAAATATTACCCGCTGGGCGAGATCAAGTTCGACGAGAAGGGCCGCCGGGTCGGCGCCGGCATGACCATCGTGCAGTGGCAGTCCGGCGTGCCGGTGACGGTATTCCCGCCCGAGCTCGCGCTGGCAAAGCCGTTCTGGCCGAAGACCTGACAACACCAACAAGAAACGGAGAGCAACATGGACAAGGCGACTTATGACCGCGGCCTCGAAATCCGCAAAAGCGTGCTCGGCAACGAGTTCGTCGACAAGGCGATCGCGTCCGCCGACGAGTTCAATCGCCCGATGCAGGACCTCACCACGGAATATTGCTGGGGTTACGTCTGGGGCCGCGAGGGCCTGACACGCAAGACCCGCAGTTTCCTGAACCTGGCGATGCTCTGCGCGCTCAATCGCCCGCACGAGCTGAAGACGCATGTCCGCGGCGCGCTCGCCAACGGCGCCACCAAGGAGGAAATCCGCGAGGTCTTCATGCAGGTCGCGATCTATTGCGGCGTGCCCGCCGGCGTCGATGCGTTCCGCAACGCCAAGGAAGTCTTCGCCGAGCTCGACAAGAAGTAGCGGAGCGATGGCTGTGATGAAGGGCAAATGGGCACTCGTGACCGGCGCGACCGCGGGCCTCGGACGGGCCATGGCGGACGGCCTTGCCGGCGCGGGTGCCAACATTGTCCTTCACGATCTCCTCGCGCCGAAGCAGACCGCGGACGAACTCCGCGCCCGCTTCGGCGTGGAGGTCGTCGCGGCAAGCGCCGATCTCGCCCAGCGCGAGGCGATCGAGGCCATGATGGCCGATTTGGTCAGCCGCTGCGGCGGCATCGATATTCTCGTCAACAACGCCGTCATCAGGCATTTCTCTGCCACCGAGCAGTTTCCGCCCGAGAAATGGGAACAGGCGTTGGCCGTCAACCTGTCGGCCCCGTTCCACCTGATCCGCCTGGCGCTGCCGGCGATGAAGCAGCGCGGCTGGGGGCGGATCATCAATCTGGGCTCGATCTATTCGAGCCGCGCGGTCGAGGAGCGCATCGACTACGTCACCACCAAGACCGCGATTTTGGGCATCACCCGTGCCGTCGCCATCGAGACGGCCCGCAGCGGGATCACCTGCAACACGATCTGCCCGGGCACGCTGCCGACGCCGGCGATCCTCAACAAGATCGCCGGCATTGCTGCCAATAGCGGCCGTCCGGTCGATGACGTGACGCGCGAATATCTCGGCGAGCGCCAGCCGACGCAGCGCTTCATCGGAATGGATGCGGTCGCCGCCATGGTCGTTTTTCTCTGTAGCCCGGCCGCAAACGACATCACCGGAGCCAGCCTGCCCATCGACGGCGGCTGGTCGGTCGCATGAGGACCTTGGAATGGGAGTGCTGCAATGACTGAACAATCGGGCCAGACCGTCGTGCTGACGGGTGCCGCCGGCGGCATGGGTCGCGCCATCACCAAGGCGCTGCTGGAGAGCGGCCGCCGCGTCGTGCTGGTCGATCGCGATGCCAAGGCGCTGCAGGAACTGGCGGCGACGGGCGGCGACGCGGTGTTTCCGATCCAGCTCGACATCAGCGACGCAAAGGCCGTGGATGGCATGCCGGATGCGATTCCCGGTCATTTCAAGCCGGTCGACGTCCTCATCAACAACGCCGGACACGATATCGGTGGGCGGACCCGCTTCGACATCGGCTCCGCCGACGATTGGTCCAACATCATCCAGACCAATCTGATCGGCCTGATGCGCGTCACCCGCGCGATCCTCCCCGGCATGGTCCTGCGCAATACCGGCCATGTCGTCAACATCAGCTCGATCAATGCCGTCCGTATCGTCCCTGACATGGCCGCCTACAGCACCAGCAAGGCGGGCGTGCACATGTTCACTGAGACCCTCCGGGGCGAGCTGGCCGAAACCGCAATCAGGGTGACCGAGCTCCAGCCCGGCCTGACCCGGACCAATATCATCCTGACCCGCTACCGCGGCGATACGCACAAGGAAAAGGACTATTTCGACCAGTTCAGGATGGCGCTCGATCCGGCCGATATCGCCCGGTCCATCGTCTTTGCCCTCGACCAGCCGCCGCACGTTCAAATTGCCGAAATGATGATTCTGCCTGTAAACCGGTACTGACTTTTCCCGAACAGGACCCGGACATGGAAAGACGTAGCGAATTGCAGTCGACACTCCGCATCGAGGACGTCCCGACCGTCCGGGCGATGGTCGCGCAAAAGCTGCGGGAGGCGATCATGTCCGGAACGCTGAAACCGGGCCAGCGCCTGGTCGAGCGCGAGCTCTGCGAGATGATGGGCGTCAGCCGCCCCTCGATCCGCGAAGCGCTGCGCGCCCTCGAGGCCGACGGGCTGGTCAATACCGTCCCGCACCGTGGCCCCGTGGTCTCGACGATCAGCCTGGAGGAAGCCCGGCAGCTCTACGCGGCACGCGCGGTCCTCGAAGGATACGCGGGCCGCGAATGCGCCCGGCTTCACGACCCGGAAGTCGCACGCCGGATCGGGGATGCCCTGACACGGCTGAAGGCCGCTGCCGCCAGGCAGGATCTGGTCGGCTGCCTGGAAGCCAAGACCGATTTCTACGCCGCGCTGATCGCCGGCTGCCGCAACGCGTTCATCGAGCGCATGCTCAAGCCGCTCCACGACCGCATCCAGCTGTTGCGCATTACGTCGATGTCGCAGCCGAAGCGGATCAACAAGAGCCTGCGCGAGGTCACGGCGATCTGGCGCGCGATCCAGAGCGGCGATGCGGATCTCGCCGAGCGCTGCTGCGTCGACCACATCAACGCGGCCGCAGTGGCCGCGCTGGACATGATTGAAAAATCGTCGGCGGCCAAGGAGGCGGCGCCTTCCGACGACTGAAAAATGCCGCCAGGGAGTGTTCGATGAAGTATCTCGTACGATCGCTGATCCTGCTTTTCCTGTTCTACCCTTGCGGCACCGCGATCGCGGACGACTATCCCAATCGCCCGGTCACGATGATCGTGCCGTTCTCGGCTGGCGGCCCCGGCGACGTCATCGCGCGCATCCTCGGCAACGCCATGAGTGCGACGCTGAAACAGTCCATCGTCATCGAGAACGTCGTCGGCGCCGGCGGTACGCTGGGCACCAACCGTGTCGCCAAGGCCGCGCCCGATGGCTACACGCTGCTGCTCATGCATGTCGGCCAGGCCACAGCGCCCGCTCTCTACGCAAAATTGCCGTTCGATCCTGTCGGCGACTTCGCCATGATCGGGCTCGTGACCGATGTGCCGATGATCCTGGTGGCCCGGCCGAACTTTCCGGCCAAGGATCTGAGCGAGATGATCGCGCGCATCCGCAGCGAGGGTGACAAGATGACCTTCGGCAATGTCGGCCTCGGCTCAGCCTCGCAGCTCTGCGGCCTGATGTTCATGAGCACCACCGATACCAAGCTCTCGCAGATCTATTACAAGGGCGGCGGCCCGGCTCTGAACGACGTCATCGCCGGCCATATTGATATCTATTGCGATCCCGCGACCGGGCCGACGCCGTATATCCAGTCAAAGACGATCAAGGGCTACGCGATCACCAGCAAAGCGCGTGTCGCGACCCTGCCTGACGTGCCGACCTCGGCAGAGGCCGGCGTTCCCGAATTCGACGTCACGACCTGGTACGGTCTCTACGCCCCGCGCGGCACACCGAAGCCGGTGGTCGACCATCTCGTCGGCGCGCTGCAGACGGCACTGAAGGATCCTGCCCTGATCAGCCGCTTTGCCGAACTCAGCATGGCGCCGGTCGAATCCAGCCGCGCAACGCCGGATGCCCTGGAATCCTTCCTGAAGTCCGAGATTGGCAAATGGGGACGGATTATCAAGGCGGCCGGAATCGAGCCCCAATAGACGCCAAGCGGCGGTGGCACACTAAAGCGCGATGAGATTTGGATGAATCGTCATCGCGCTTGAGGTCGTTGTTTACGCATGATCTTTCCGGAAAACCGCTTCGCACTTTTCCAGATCATGCTTTAGCGGCTTACTTCAGCGACTCGCTGATTGCGCTTGTGGTCTTTTGTACGACTTGGATAAGGGCCTCCTCACGCAGCATGGCCATGCGTTATGGAATGCCGAATAACGTCACCGTCATTCGGTCCAAGGGCCCGCAAAAGGGTGGCATCGTCCAGGGCGGCGTCGTCGCAGGATGGATGTCGCGATGGCAGCCGCATGCCTTGTGAGCGGGGAGCCAGGGATTGCCGTGCACATCCGGGCCTGCACCGCTCATATGGACGCGTGATCCGGCGCGGACGCAGCATCGGCTTTATGGAAGCGGAGCAACGGGATTCGAGCGATCTGCTGATTGCAACGGCAAGTTCGACGGCAGCGATGCGGGTTCAGGAGCGCAAGATTTCAAGCAAGCAATGAGTTCAAGCCGATCGTGTCGACATGCGCTCTGTGCATCGATCGGAACCGCTCCGCGAGAACCGAAAGACGGGGCGGCGCGGCGTGATCGGGATGCACCGGAAGAATTTTGCTTTGCTCCAGATGCGAGGGCCGGCTTAGCGCGGCTTGAGCAGTTCGCGCGCGACGATCAGCTTCTGGACCTCGGTCGCCCCTTCATAGATTCGAAGGGCGCGGACCTCGCGATACAGGCTCTCGACGATTTCGCCCTTGCGCACGCCGCGTCCGCCAAACATCTGCACCGCGCGATCGACGACCCGCTGGGCGGTCTCGGTGGCGGCCAGTTTTGCCATCGCAGCTTCACGCGTGGTGGGGAGCTTCTGGACGTCGCGGCGCCATGCGGCGCGGTAGGTCAGCAGCGCCGCGGCGTCGGTTTCAGTCGCCATGTCTCCGAGCGCGGCCTGGGTGAGCTGCAGATCCGACAGCGTCGCACCGAACATGCGTCGTGCCTGTGCGTGCAGTCGCGCCTCCTCCAGTGCCCGTCTGGCAAAACCCAGCGCGGCTGCAGCAACCGAAGCCCGGAAGATGTCGAGGGTCCGCATCGCGATCTTGAACCCCCCGCCAGGCGCCCCGAGCCGCCGGGTATTCGGAATGCGGCAGTTGTCCAGCCGCAGGGTCGCCAGCGGATGCGGCGCGATGATGTCGATGCGATCGGCAACGCTGAGGCCGGGGTCGTCCGGAAACACGACGAATGCGGAGATGCCGCGCGCGCCGGGCGCTTCGCCGGTTCGGCCAAACACCGTGTAGACGTCGGCGATGCCGCCGTTGGAGATCCAGGTCTTCTCGCCGTTCAGAACATAACTGTCGCCATCTTCGCGTGCCGTGCAGGTCATGGCCGCCACATCCGAGCCGGCCTCCTGCTCCGAAAGCGCAAAGGCCGCCAGCCATTCGCCCGAACGGACTTTCGGTAGCACGGCATGTCGCAGCTCCGCCGACCCGGCAAGCGCGATGGCGCCGGATCCGAGGCCCTGCATGGCGAAGGCAAAATCGGCGAGGCCATCGGCATAAGCCAGCGTCTCACGCGACAGGCAGATCGAGCGGGAATCGATGCTCGTCACGTCGCCGTCCGGCGCCGCAACCGCGCAATCGAGCAACCCCTCCGCGCCAAGCGCACGCACGAGCTTGCGGCAGGCGTTATCGACGTCGCGGTGATCGGCAGCCTGAAGACCACGCTGCGCGACGAAACGATCGAGCGCATCGCAAAGTGCACGATGACGCGGCTCGAAGAACGGCCAGTCCAGCCAGTCGCGGAAGATTGTCTTTGCCGGTGAGCCCATCTGTCGCTCCGCAAGGTCGGGTGTCTGCCGGGCGGCCGGCAGGCTCTCTGCCGCGCCGGCGATCGTAGGCGCCAATGCAGGCCGTGCCATAACTGCTTTAAGCCTAAACTATTTCCCTGCCCAAGGACATGTCAAGGCGCCCGAGGCGTGACGACATCCGGGCCGATGCGCATTGCCTGACGTGCATTCGCGGCCGTTCCCGGCAAGGAGTTCAAAGTATGATTCACGACGTTCGGCCAAGGATCGATAAGTATCCGGCGGCACTGCGGATCCTGCTTTGGGTGCGCGCCCTGCTGATCCTTGGCCTCATCGCCGCTGGCTGGACGATGACCGTGCTGGATGACGCCCTCGCGGCGAAGTTCAACCTGCTTTATCCCTGGCACAAATCCTTCGGCGTGCTGGTGTTCCTGATCGTTCTTGCGCAGCTTGCGATCCGCGCGATGTCGCATCTGCGGCGTGCTATCTCCAGGGCTGGAAACGATCTCGACCAGGGAATACGCCCCGCCGGTCTCGGCAGCAGACACCCGGATGCAGCACCTTTCGCCGGGCCTCGTCTGCAGCCATTCGCCATCGCCTTCGGAGCTGATGGATGGGATCGTGGGCTTCATTGTCGATGCTGTCATGCTCAATCTCCGTATTGCCGATGTTTGCCCAGGCGAAAAGCCTGATGCAATCAACACGAAGCATCCGTTCGATCAGACAGCAATCGCGCAAGCGTTACCGCTGTAATGCGTGTCGCGACGCCGTCTGATGGTGACGGTCGCCGACAGCCGAACTGAGCCGCGCTCGCCTTCGAGCCTTCCCTGCACAAGGAGCATTTCAGTTTCAACATGCCGACACCGCCGTCAGCGACCATCGGTCAGCGAGGCCGCACCAACGGCTCAAAACCCCTGCCCCCACACGAGAGGCGCCTCACAGACGCCCGGCCTCCCATGCCTCGACACGTTTCACAATGGTTTGACCGGCACCTTGAAGGCGTATCCGAGATTGCGCACGGTCTCGATGGCCTCCGGGGCGCCCGGAGAGTTTTGTAGTTTCCGCCGCAAGCGACAGACGCTGACGTCGATGCTCCGATCCATAGTGTCCAAATTCAAACGGACCGCTTGCATCAGGTCCAACCTGGAAACGATCTCCTGAGGCTTTTCCAGAAACGCAAACAGAAGGGCAAACTCGCTCTTCGTGAGGGCGACCGGATCTCCGGTTTCGTCCCGCATAATCCGCGAGCGTCGCTCCAGCGTCCATCCGTTAAACGAGTATCCGCGGGGTTTGACGCCATGAGGCGATGCACCGGCGACATTTGGCTGATTGCTCAATATCGCGCGTGTTCGTGCGACCAGTTCACGCAGACTCAGCAGCCGTGCAAGATAGTCGTCGGCGCCACGTTCCAGGCCCGCGATCCCATCACCCTCGTCGAGGTCCACCGATGAGGATGACTGGCGCGTGAAAGAGGGATCGGATCTCACGCAGCAGATCAAGCCCACCCTCTCTAAGCAATTCAAGATCCAGGATCACCAGGTATGCGCCCGGCTGCATAAGGCATCGGCGCAGTTCCAGCCATCCCGACACTGAGGTCGCGTTCATACTAAAGCTTTCGAAGTAGCGGACCATCTCGAGCCGGCGTGTAAAGTCGCCATCGGCGATGATGATCCGTGTATTTGCTCCGGCGGCTCTCGCGGTAGAAACAGACAATAACGATTGATTTGTATCGACCCTCATAGAAGCTCAAAGGCTATATGGCGCAAGATGATATGGATTAGCGGGACGAACTGCTTTTCGCCATCGAGCACGGTTGCCCGAAACACGGTCTCTTCGAACGCCACCCAACGACCGGCAGACACAGTTCGGCCGTTCGTTGAGTCTCGTTGTCGCAAAGCGTCATTTCGGGAGCGATGTCCCTTCGGCACAAGGCTCCTTAGCCGGCGGCGCAACAGAGCAGACACGCACTCGAAGGGGCCCTCGATCTGATGCTGCCTCCAGTGTGTACGATCATCGACTCTCCACAACGACCGATCGAATTGCGCATTGTGAAAGGATCTGGGCATGCGTTCGCGGATCGCTGCGCTCGCGACCCGACAGCCACGCCCGACAGAATATCTGCGCTGGACCAATGATCTGGCTGATGAAGATCGAGATCGGCATCTCGCGCGCAGCGCCCGATGCCACGAGTGGATCGAACCAGCTCGCGAGTCCATTTCGAAAGGCCTCGTTCTCCGCCTGCTGCTCCTTGCGGAAGTCCGCCAGCCATTCCGCTCGCGACTGCTCAAACAGAAACTTGGCATCCCGCCGCTGTTCCACGACCCATCCAAGATGCGCTGCAACCAACATTGCGACGCCGGTCTTCGCGTCGGGAGAAGAAGCCAGCGGTGCCAGCATGGCCGAATGATACGAACGAAGCGCGGCAAGGAGCAGCTCCGCGGCCAGCCCCTTCTTCGATCCGAAAAAATGAAAAAAGCTCCCGTTCGACGCCCCGGCCAGGGCGCAGATTGACGTCACGGTGGCGCCGTCGAACCCAACCTTTTCAAAGGTTCTAAGACCCGCTGAAAGTATCGCGGATTTCGCCGCTCCATACTGACTCACTGCTCTAAGTTTCCGCTCTAGAGTTCAGCTCTAGTTTCGTTAAGCGAAGACCCATCGGAACGCAATGCTTGGGAGAACACATTTTTTGCTGGCCGGCCGAGCGGTATCCCGCCCAGCGGCGGCGGCCGGCATCCCGCTGATCTTCGACGAGGTCGTCACAGGCTTCTGGAGACTGGGAGCGCCCTTTACCGCGCAGGCTTTGGGCGTCACGCCCGATCTCGTCACCTGCGCCAAGGGGATGAGCAACGGCGCCGTTCCCATGGGCGGCGTGCTGATCCATCAACACGTGCATGACGCCATGTCGCAGGGACCGGAGGCCACGGTCGATTCGCTCATGGCTACACCTACTCCGGCCACCCGCTTGCCTGCGCCGCCGCGATTGCCACGCTCGATGTCTATCAGGAGGAAGGCATCTTCGAGAGAGTCGCGCGCATGGCCGGAAAATGGGAAGCCGCCATTCACGACATCAGGAGCGCCGGCGGCGTGGTCCGCGACATTCGCAACCTCGGGCTACTTGGGGCCGTAGAGATCGAGGCTGCCCCGAATGCTCCTGGTCAACGGGCCCGCGCCGTGGCCAACCATTGTCTCGAAAACGGAATCTTCATTCGCGCCGTTGGCGATACACTGATCCTATCGTCGCCTCTCATCATCAGCGAGGAGCAGATTAGTCAGATCGCCGATGGTATCAGGAACGGCATTCGGACGGTCTGACCGTCATAGGAAATTGTCGCGGCCTTGCGCTTTGATCTCGGTCTCCAGCTGCCGATCGAGCTTGTCGAGGCTTCGCCTTAAAACCTCGACTTCGTGCGGATCGAGCGCGGCCATGAGCTTGCGCTCGACCCTAACGACGAATTTCTCAATGTCCTTGTAGACCTTGCGGCCATCGGCCGTGAGGCTCAGGCTGGCGCGGCGGCGGTCGGCCTTATCCACGTCACGATAAATCAACCCTCGACGCACCAGCAATTCGATGGAGCGCGCGACCTTGAACGCATCGGACGAGGTCAATTGCGCAAGCTGGGTCGCCGTCAGCGGACCCGCCTCGTTGCGCGAAATCCCTCGCAGGACGACGTTCGATATCTGCGACAATCCGCGATGACGCCCATCCTTGCGGTCGAGAGCGTCGACGTCGACCGCGACAGGCGCCCGATCGTCTATCATGAGACCCGATTTGCAGGGGAACGCGTCCAGTTCGTGGTGAAGCGCGGCGATTGATTGCGGGAAGACAGGGCTGACGCTCGCGAACACACGCTTTGGCCCATCGTCTGCCGACGCGAAGCAGCGTAACGTCCGCGGACGCGAAAGTTCAGCCAGGCGTACCGAGTTCTTGGAATCGCCGCATCCGCCATGCGCGCAGAAGACGACGCCAAATACCCACGCTCTCGTGACAAACATCAAAGGTGAACTGGTTCACAATTGGACGGGCCAGACTGCGATACGCTGAGTTGCGTTCTTGGTCGCCATGTGCCGGTGCGGGCGGCATGTTCTAGAACCCGTCGAACCTCGACATCGCCACGTAATTCAGGAATCCGATCGGAGAATAAGTGCTGCGATAAATTGAGTGGAGGAATCCAAATGGTGAAGAGAGCTATTGCACTCGGCGGAGGCGGTCCGGCAGCAGGACTGCACATCGGTGTTCTGGAAGCTCTCGCCAATGCAGACATAAAGTTTGACGTGTGGGCGTTGTCCTGCATCGGCGCCTGGGTTGGGATTGTCTACAATCAATTTGATGGAGTTGAAAACAAAGCCAGGGCGGAAAAGACCTATCAATTCTTCAAGAATGGCGTGTTTCGAGACAACGAAGGCTACAAGCGCTTTCCCATCAACACCGTGTTCGGCCCGGATTGGGCAGGAAGCATTAGCAGGGCTCTGACCAGCTTCGTCATAGATCCCAAGAACTATCAGCATTTATGGGACCCATCGAGCATGTTGAACGCCGTCAGGGAGACTCTGTCGCTCTGGTTCCCTCAACAGAAGTTCACGATCCCGGACGAGGGAGACATCAACAGATGGATCCTTAACCAGGTGCTGGCACCCAATCCATTCGTTCGCTATCTCACGTCCATGATGTACCTGTCCCACGTCACTGGCCTCTCCAAGATCAACTATCCGCATAGCCAATTCATGAAGAGCATAAATTTCAAGGCGCTTGAAAAGGCTGAACCATTCCCCTTCATATTTCACAACGCCTGGAATCTTGACGACCATAAGCTCGCGTTGTTTTCCAACCGACCAATGACCCAGCAAAGCGACAAGAAAGAGTACAAAGGGCCAATCAGCGCGTCCAGCCTATGTGCGTGTTCAGCTCTTCCCTTCATCGAAGAAACCGTAGAGATCGACGGAGTTACTTACTGCGAGGGAGCGCTGGTCGACACGGTCAACTTCGAGAGCTTGCTCGAGGAGCACCGTGATCTGGACGAAATATGGGTGAGCAGGATCGTCGATTCCGGGCAGGTCCGCAAACCGAAAGACCTTCATGATGCCCTGGCGAATCTCTGCCAGTTATTCGCAGCGACCGTTGGCGAGGACGACGTCAGGATCTTCAAATATCACGTGCAGTACGACCAGCCCAAATGGGACGGCATAATCGTCGAGATCCAGGTGCCGGGGCACATCAATTTCAAATGGAATCACAGCAACCTCTATAACGGCCGGGAGCTGGGAAAAGCCGCGGCGGAACAGGCCATCAAAAGGTATCACGCACATGGAGACCTTCCGCCGCATGACGGGCCACACTTCATAAATGAGCATCCGGAGAAGAACGACAAGGTGGGATGGCAAAAGGTGCAAGATACGTATCATAAATGCCGAGAGCGAGCGGATGCGTAGTGCCAAGGTAAAGCAGCTCTACGACCGTTGAGCCAGACTCCAATATCTGTCGTCCAGGCAGAATTACCGCAGTCGGTGGAGTAGCGCCTTAGCTTGCTTGAGATCCTGCGTTTCAGAGCCCTCGGTGAACCCCGCATAGACGGGGGCGAGCAAGTCGAGCGCTTCCTTGCGTCTGCCCTGATCGATCCACAAGGCGCCGAGGTCAACTGCAACTCGAAGTTCAAGGGCCTTGGCGTGTTGGCCTCTTGCAGTTGTCAGCGCGCACTCGAACAGTGATTGCGCCTCGGCACCGGCTCCCGGTACGTCATCAAAGAGCAGCACGCGCGCCTTCAGTCGATACAGTTCGGCCTCAAATATCCGCTCGCTATTGCGGTTGGTTGTGGCAAGCCCCTGTTCGATCAGCTCGAGCGTGGCCTCGCGCTGGCCGATCGACAATAAGGCCGGGCTCAGGAGCACGTAGAGCGCGGTGATGCCGAGCTGATAGCCCGCGTTGCGATATTCGTTCATCGCAGCCTGGATTTCCGCGAGCGCGGCGGACGAAGGATCAAGAAAGGTGGCACTTATCCCCCGAACGGCGCGCGCCAATCCTCTCCATTGCCGGAATCCATGCTCCTCCGACAAGGCAAGACAGCGTTCGGCATAAGCGTGCGCAGCCGGGAACTCGCCCCGAAGAGCGTGGAGAATGGACGCATAGTAGCATCCATAGGCCTGCGAATGCGGATGACCGATGGCGTCGGCACGCTGAATGGCGGTATCCAGTCGTGCGAGTGCGGTATCGGGGCGGCCCAGCAGCCAGAGCGCCCACGACATCAGGGCAAGGTCGGCCACGCCCGCATCCTGGCCAGCGGCACGCGCCGCCAATCTGTCCTGCTCGTTGCTTGCCTCGAACGCTTCGAAGGCCCGTACGATAACGTCGTGGGCTCCTTCGAGATGACCCATGAAAAGTCGAATCATGCCTTGCCCGCGCATCGCGTTGAGCAACGTTGGTCGATCGCCGCGCGCCTCCGCGAGTTCGAGCAGCGCCGAGATCATTTCCACGGCGACCGGCAACTCACCACGAATGACGCTCGCAGTGGTCAACCAGAACATGATCTGTAGTTGCTCAGGGGGATCCTCGAGGCGCTGGCACAGCTCGCGCGCGCGAGCGAAGATCGCCACCGCATGTGGCGAGGCCGGTCCCTGGGTAGCGATCAAGCATGGTCCCAGCGCGAACTGGAAATCAAGCTCTCGTCTGTCCTTCCGAGCGCCGTCAGCCAAATGGGCGAGCACCTCGATGCCCTTGCGCAGGTGTGCGATAGCTTCGAGGTTGGCGGAGCGCATGGCCGCCTTCCTCCCCGCCTGCAGCCAATATTCTCCTGCCTTTTCGAACAGTCCCGCCTCCGTAAGGTGGAGTGCGAGAGTCTCGGGTTGAGCCTCCACAATTTCCGGGAACCGTTGCTCGAACACGTCCGCGATGGTGGCGTGCAGTGCTGCGCGCCGGCTCTTCAGAAGCCCCGATTCTGCGGCATCTCGCACGAGCGCATGCTTGAAAGTATAGACCGCACGCGGTATCTCGCCGCGGCAGAATATCAGCTCCGCCCGAACCAGCTGGGCGAGCGCCTCCTCTAGCGTCTGCCTTGGCAACTCGGCAACGGCGCTCAGCAGTTCGTAAGAGAACTCGCGTCCCACGACGGCGCCGATCTGAGCCACGTATTTCACTGGAGCCAATCGGTCGAGCCTGGCCATCAGCGATGCGCTCAACGTCGTTGGAATCGCCATCGATGGTAGCGGACGGCTGAGCGTGTAATGGTCGTCCCTCTCCTGTAACAGCCCTGTTTCCAGCACGGTCTTCGTCAGTTCCTCGACGAATAAGGGTACGCCATCGGTACGGGCGAGGATTTGGTGCATGACCTCCTCCGGGAGCGTCTTCCCGGCCGTGACACGCTCGACCAACGCCGCCCCGTTGCGCCGACTAAGCCGTGTGAGCGAGATCGTCGTCACATGTGCATGACCAGGCCAGGGCGGCGCGAACTCCGGTCTCGCGGTAATCAGCAGCAGCACTCGAAGCCGCGGCAGCTTTTCCAGTGTAACAGCGAGCAGCTCCAGCGAAGTTGGATCCGCCCAATGGGCATCCTCGAATATGACGAACACTGGCCGCTGCGCCGCCAATGCCTCAAGCTCGGCCAGGAACGCCGCCAGCGTCATGTCCTTGCGGGTCTGCGGGGTCATCTCGGGCAGGCGATAGCGGTCGTTGAGCGGAAGCGACAGAAGGTTGGCCAGGGCCGGCACCACGCGATCTGCATCGGCGCCGGACCGCAACAGCAGAGCTTCAAGCTTGGCAAACTTCTCCGTCGGCGTCTCGCCTCGCTCGAACCGGGCGGCACGTTCGAGATTGGCAATGAACGGGTAAAGCGCACTGTTGGTGTGGTGTGCCGAGCAGAAATGGCGGATCGTAATGTGTGGTTCGGCTTTGAGCCGCTCTTGAAGGGCCAGCGCGATGTGCGACTTACCGATACCTGGCTCTCCAGTTAGAACCACGACGCAGCCTTCACCCGATGCGACGTGCTGCCAGCGCCGCAACAGCAGCTCGATCTCCTCGTCACGCCCGATTAGCGGCGTCAACCGAGTCTTGTGCTGCGCTTCGAAGCGGCTTTCCACTCCGCTGATCCCGAGTACCTGCCAGGCAGGTATTGGCTCCGCCCATCCTTTGAGCACGACAGAGCCGAGATCGCGGTATTCGAAATGTCCATGTGTGAGCTGGTGCGTACTCTCGGAGATCAGCACCATACCGGGCTCGGCGAACTGCTGCAGGCGAGCGGCCAGGTTCGGTGTCTCACCAATGACTGCGTGCTCCTTGGCGGCGCCTTCGCCAATCAGATCACCCACGACGACCATTCCGGTGGCGATGCCGACGCGGACCTGTAGTCTCGTACCGATATCTGTCTGTAGGTTGGCCACGGCATCGACCAGTGTCAGCCCCGCGCGCGTCGCCTGCTCGGCATCGTCCTCGTGCGCTTGGGGATAGCCGAAATAGGCAAGCACGCCATCCCCCATGTACCGCGCGATGACGCCTTCATTCCGGGCGATAACACCAGCGATGCAGTCGTGATAAGCACCGATTATCGAGCGCAGGTCCTCTGGATCCAGTCGGGTCGCAAGTGCCGACGACTCCACCAGATCGCAAAACATGACCGTCAATTGGCGCCGCTCGGCGCTGTCTCGCGGCGCTGGTTTAGCGGACGTTTGGACTGATACGACGCCTTCACTCTTGAGTTCGGCAATCGCGCGCAGAATCTTGCGCCGGTGCCCAAGCAGGACGCCAAGATCCTTGAGGTCCTGCTCCGTGAGATCGCCAACGACCGAGAAATCGATGGCGTTCTCAGCGAAACGCTGGGCGTACTCCGCCAAACCGATCGATGCGAGCCACTCTGCAGTACCTGTCATGGGATACCTATGGCCTATGCCATGAGAATAGCACATTGGAGGGGTCTGCGAAGGAGCATCCGTCGATGGAATCGCCGATCGTCGGACCTTCTCGCTCGGCCTAACACGGTGGGCCAACTGAAATCGCGCGGCGTAGTACGTACTTTCGATGGCGTCCCGGCCCCTGTTCTTGAAGGCCTAACCGCGTTCGATCACTGACGCGTTTGCCTATCGAAAGATGCGGCAGCATGTCGCGAAGTCGATTTCTGATTTGGCGGCGCGGCGGCGCAGTCGCGCCGATCGGCTGGCGTGGCAGCAACGCAGTTGGCGCGATCAGTTAGTCGATTGCGCCGCGCGCCGTGCACTAGATCTGCTGCGGCAGATTGAGTGCCCGATTCATGGTGCGCGCATTATCCGGCTGCCCGGACAGCGCTTTCGTGGCGAATTGTCTGAAGAAGTGAAGCCGGTCCACGATCCCGGAGGACAAATCGACATTCAGTGAATGGTGCAGGCGGTCACATCGGTCATCGAGGGCTGGATCCGCGACTATCCCGATCAGTGGCTGTGGCTACACCGTCGCTGGAGGTAGCACTTGACTGGCCGCGGTAGCCCTTGGTGGAGGCACATCGTCCAACTCGGCAATGCGGCGGTCAATCTCGCCGATCACGCGTTCCGAGAACGGCCCGAGGTGCATGTACAACGCCATCAGCATCACGATGTAACGCAGCGCGCCCGGATTGGTCTTGGCGACTTCGACAAAGGTCTTCCAGAACGGCTCACGAACTTTCGGCAGAGCCCGCATAATCTTGTTTAGGCTGTCGATGCCGCCAAGCCTCTTGCGCACATCGCCATCCGGCAGATCGCGGCGCCGGTCGGATCGGTCGAGCATGGCTGCGAGACGGGACAGCCGTCCCGCATATGCCGCCGGACTGTAGACGTGCCCGAGCACGGCCTTGTAATCGGAAAGGATGTCACGAAGTGGACGCTTGGTATCGAAATTGCATCCGAGCGTGCACTGATCGCCCGCCTGCTCGACGTTCATAAGGTCATGGCCGCGGTGCAAGCGGCCCTCCGTGGCCAACCGCCGTGTGAGCTGCGTGCCGGGCAGCGCATAAAGAAGCCCAACGATGGAGACTGGAATGCTCGTCTCCTCGATGAGGTCGGCCATCGCCTGTCCTATCGAGGCCTTTTCATTGTCGAACCCGACGATGAAACCAGCGGTAACGAACATGCCGTAGCCGTAAATCTTGTGAATGCACTCGGCGATGTTGCGCTTGGTGTTCTGCTTCTTCTTCATCTGCACGAGCGTCTCGGGATCCGGGCTCTCGATGCCGACGAAGATCGCGAAGAAGTTCGCATCCTTCATTGCCTGCAGCAGCTCGCTGTCGTCCGCGATGTTGATCGAGGCTTCGGTTGAGAACTCGAATGGATAGTCGTGCTCTTCCAGCCAGGCTTTGAGCCGCGGCATCAAGGTGCGCAGGTTCTTCTTGTTGCCGATGAAATTGTCGTCAACGAAATCGACATGCCCGCGATAACCGTGATCGTAGAGCGCCTGCAGCTCGGCGAGAATCTGATCGTTGGTCTTGGTACGCGGCACGCGACCATACAGCTCGATAATATCGCAGAACTCGCAGGTGAACGGGCAGCCACGCGAATACTGCACGCCGATGTATAGATAGTGATCGAAGTTAAGCAGATCGTAGCGAGGCATCGGGCTCAGCGTGACATCAATCTTGAATTTCTCGGCGATGAACACGCCCTTGCGTTCGCCGCTTTCCCAGGCGGCGATGAACTGCTCGATGACGTGCTCGGCCTCGCCGATCACCTGAAAGTCCGCGTCCGCGTAAAGATGCGGGCTGGAGGAGACGTCCGGCCCACCAACACATACTGGCTTGCCGTGCAGGTGGGCGAGATCGATCAGGTAGATGGCATCCGGCTGCTGGTTGAGCATACCGCCGATCATCACAAGATCGGCCCAATCGAGGTCCGCATCTGTCAACGCCTCGGTATTACGGTTGACGAGCCGGATGTCCCAATGCTTCGGCAACATAGCGGCGACGGTGATCAGGCCAAGCGGCGCCGTGGGATACTTCGCGCCGACGAGTTCGCAGGCCTCCGCATAGTTCCAAAACGAATTCGGAACGAACTTCGGATAGATCATCAGGACGCGGCATGCGATTGTCATGCTGTTCCAGCCCCGGCGTTGATGACACAATGCCCCGCTGTTTATCGGGGCTCAAGGGTTCGCTTGGCTCGTCGATAAGGCGCTTGAGTGCTGGTTATGGAGGTGAGCGCTGCGATTCAGTTCGCGCACCTCGACGGTAGTGCATTGCGAATCATTCAGGCCTGACACGGACATCGCAGACCGTGAGGCTAGCATCAGTATGCACAGATACGCGTTCTATTTGGATTTTTTTTGGGCACGCTTTCTCGGTCCAGTTCCGGCATCGTCCCCACGGCAGGGCCAGGCATCCCTGAATGCTGCAATAGCGACGGTGATCCCCGGTTCATTCATTCGATCGGGATTGCTATCAAGATACTGCAGAAAAACCTTCGCACTTTGCAAAGGGCTGCCTTGCGCGGGGGGGCATGCACGCACGTCAGCGGGCAGATTCGGTGAAAAGAGCATCGCGGTTTCGATCATCCCCTCACATGCCCCTGCGGACCGAGCTTCGTCCTGATTGCGAGGCGAATTCTTGACAAGCAGTTCGCAAGACTTTTGCGCGTCGGCTCCCTTGTCGACAACCGTGGCATTGGCCTTCCCGATGATCGCTAGGGTAAGGCCGGCAACAATCATATGGACCCGCATCCGCGTCCCCCGAATACCGGCGCGATAGGTTGCAGGCATTTGAGTATGCCGCAATAGAGCGGCCGCCCGCGCCGTTCCAGGCGGCCTAGACGGCTTAGCTCAAAAAAAGCGCCTGATCCATCGTACTCGAATACGAGTGACGTGAACTCAGCTCTTCCATTTTCACAAAGCCGATAGAGCGCTTGTCGACTTGATAACACGCAGCTTTCCGCGCGGTGACCGCCGCAAAGGTCGGCTACACCGCGATCATGATCGCGGATCGACATAGGCGGCGACAAGCGTGCTGATGGTACAGATCTCGATTCAGCGCGGTGTACGCGACGTGCACTGGTCGATTGATGTTGATGCTCGGCCTCGACGCAGAACCATTGCCTCAGCAGTAATCTTCGTCTGCGACGACAAGTTCTGCGAATCCTCCTCAACTACGCCAAGGAAGACTTCGCCCCCGGAACGGTTTCGCACGAGAGCTTAGCAATGTCAAAGCAGAGGTGGACCTGCCTTGCAGGCAACGCCACGGGCGTTCCCATGATCTTCCTGGCCCATTCGTCACCAAGCGAGGCAGCCCACGAATGTCAGTCGTATCGAACCGCATCCTCAAAGAATAAGCTCGATTGAATGTCTTGAAGACCTCACGTCCACCCTGACGCGCGGAAAACTGGATGAACTCAATCCGAGGATTCTAGCCTCGACCGGGTTCGAGCTGCACCGTCTTTCGCCCCCCGTTCAGCTCTCTGAGTCTGTTGACGTATTCCTCAGGCTTTAGCAGATGAAACGGAGCGTTCAGGCCCATGAACGTCGCTATGCGGCCGATAAAGGCAGTGCAGTTTGCCGTTGCTGCATTCCAGAGCGGCGAAGTCTCCTGCTGGCGCTTGATATAAGCAAAGACCTTCTTGGCGTCGGCCTCAGACAAATAGACGCGATAACTGGCCGTCAGATATTGCTCGTCAAGATCACCGTAGGTCGCACCCGTCTCAGAAGGGACAAACATGATGTGTCCCAGGATATAGGGCACCTCGTCGCCGGCCGGAGCCAGACCAGCGACCTCGACCTGCTTTTCGCCCGTCTTTCCGTACCAGACGAAGGCATGACCGTACGTTGCCGCCGTGCGGGCACGAAAATCAACGTAGTAGGGACCCGTGGCAGCAGCTCTTCGAGCTGGCTTTACATCGGATATCGCCGGCGTAGCAGCAGCCATGGTCGCTGCATGCTTCGTCACCGAACTGGGGAGAGCGTCCCGTTGCTGCTGATCGGTACGCGCCACGATTGGTTGCGCGCTACTGATCCCGGCCCCCAAGCCTACAAAGGCCGCCAGCATGGCGGCCTTTGCAAGAAGCTTTAGACCCGGATATTTCCGAATCACTCCAGCCATCTTCGAATCCTCTTGGATCCAAGATCCGATGCCACAGGTAGTCTGCTACCCCAAACGGACGCCGCTGGCGTCCGAATAGATAGTCAGATCAACCCTTGGTCACCAACGGAGCCGGGGCGGCGACCGGGTATTTGCCCACGGGGCTCTTACCCACGGGATATTTGCCGATCGGAGCTTTGCCAACCGGCGCCGCGGCGGCAACCGGCTGAGGCCGTGGCAGGTCCGCAGCAGCTGCGGTTCCCACGAAAGCCAAAGACGCGATTCCAAGGACAACGAATTTCAGCATCGGATCTCACCATTTGTTCGGGAGCGATTGGTATTCACCTGACACGCTTAGGAATAACCTGACACTCGCCACGGCAGCAACGAATAGACGCGGTTCCGACAGCTTTTTCTACCGTATGTTGCGGAAATGGCACGCAAATCGAGGCGTCTGGTTCCAAATCAGTTTCTGGGTACCATAGGGTTAGACGTGCCGGGACCTACCTCAGACTATCCATGGGAAGACCCGACCGGTCCGCGCCATATACTCGCGATAGCTGTCGCCAAACGTCTGCAACATCATTCGCTCTTCCCTTGCGACGCGGCCAAAGAACAAGACCCCGAAGCCGGCCAGGCCCGCGAAACCGGCAATCCAATTCGGCAGCAGCAATGCCTGGGCGATAGCCCACAGCCAAAATGCCGAATACATCGGGTGTCGAACTCTCCGGTAAATCCCTTCCGTCACGAGCTCATGATTCTCCCGCACGTCGAGACTTATCGACCAATTCCGGCCGAGTGCACGATGTGTCAGGTGAAACACGCCCAAAGCCGCAATCGCAAAGAAAGACCCCAGCCAAGCCAACGCGGGATAAAAGCCGTGAGCTGCGAAACGAGGCATTCCTGTCGCTACGTAGACGAGCGGCACAAGTCCAAGCCCCGAAAGAGATATGAGCAGGAGCGCGTTTTCCAGGGGGCCGCGAGCGCTCCACACAACCCTCGCACGGCGGGAACGCCGCGCGTACTTATAGCGTATGAGGTACCAGCCGATCACCAACGCAACAAAGATGACTTTTGAAATGGTGGGCGTCATTTAAATCAGGCTGCCGCGCCCGGACTTCCCAGCAGTTCGCTTTCCGACACCGGCGCGCCCGCAACAAGGCCTCCGTCGTCAGCGATCATCGACACAGCGCCGTCCGGGGCGAGCGTCTGGGATTTGGCTGAAATGGGTCCGCATGTGAGCATGAAGTAGTCGTACGATGTTCGCCTGTCATTTCCACTGACGAACTGGCAGTGCACGCGGAAGAAATTGAAGCGAATGCGTTGATACATGTCGTCGTTAAGCATTCGACTAATCTTCACGACCCTGACGGTCGCCTCGTTTTCTGTCGACAAGCCCATTTCGGCCATTGGCCGGCATTTGTAAAAATTCAACGCGTCGGTGAGGGCCTGATAGTCGCCCCAGAAGATCGCGCGGGAATTGGCGACGCGTTCCACCGTCCTGCGAAAGCGTACTGCCTTCGGGTGCAGGCCGATCTTGAGTATCGATGATCCAACGCTCAAGAATGTGACGGGACTCATTTTCCGACCGAGCGCAGGGTCCAGCTTCAAGGCGCGATCAAGTAGATCGACCGCTAGTACGGCGCCAAGGCTGTGCCCCACGACCAAAATTTCGTCTGCGGCAGAGTTGGTCGCAGCAACCACCAGCTCGGCGGCCAACCTGTCCAGCCTTTGCTCTATTTTCGAATTACCGAATCGAATGTACTCGCAAGAAAAAATCCAATCGTCGAACAAGTCGCCCAGGTGCAGCCAGCGCCACGGCCCCGCCAACACGGCTGCGAGCCCGAAGAGGCCGCCACCTGTAGCAATGAGAATTGATCCGGTGATCTTGAATGCAGCCACCCCGATCAAAAAGGCGGCCGCGATGAGCAATCCGAACGTGACGAATGGATAGAGAAAGAAAAGTGCGTATCGCCAATTGGCCTGCAAGTAACGCCAGAGAGTGCCGGCCAATACGAAATCCAGAAACGCAAGAATGCCCACGGAAATGCGTGAGCCGATGCTTCGCCCCCCGAACACCTCGATGACATCGTGCCATCGGACCAGACGGTAATCGGTTTCGACGAGCCAATCGGGGCCGGTTGTCGTCACGTTCCATTGGATCTGGTCGGCGGTATCATGCGAATCGTCGACGGTCGCTTTCACTGACCAGGTACGTTGGAACCTGGCAATTTCGCGCACGAAGCGTCGTTGCGCGCTGACATGCAACGTGATTGGATCGTAGCCGCCGATATGGAATACCAGCCGCTTCGCTACAGGCTGTCCGGTCATGGTCTCACCCGCGACTACCCGCGGATTCATCGGGTTACTCACTGCCCACGCGTCAATCCACCTGCAATTCAAGGATATATAGCGAAACGTCTGACGCTAACGGTTGTCAAGAGAGAATCGACCAGTTATTGGGGGAACATGTTTTTGACCTATTTTGCCCTCCGGACCCGAGCCGCTGGAATAATGGCGTCAATCGGCGCGGCCCTGCTTATCGGACTGTCCGGCAGTGGGTCCTCTCAAGCGCAGGACGAGTTATCATCTGCCGAGAAATGCCTTTCGGCAAATTTCAACACCTCGCTGGGTGCACAATTGCCCCGCACGGCGTCGCGTTTGAAATCCGGTGAGCCGTTAAGGATTGTAGCGATCGGATCGTCGTCGACAGTGGGACTCTGGATGCTTAGGTCCGCGGCCACATACCCGGAGGTCATGCGCCGAGAGCTAGCGAGACTTAGATCGAACGCGACGATCGAGGTGATCAACAGCGGCCGAGTCGGCGATACGATTCCGAACAACGTTGCACGGTTCGAGCGTGACGTTTTCGCGCACACGCCTGATCTCGTTATCTGGCAATTAGGTACTAATGACGTCGCCTGGGGTGGCCGGCCGGACCACGGGCTCAAGAGAAGCGTTCTTGAAGGGGTAAGAGCACTTAAGGCGGGGTCTGCCGATGTCGTGTTGATGGATCTGCAATATGCGCCACAGGTGCTCGCTTCAGCTGGCTATTCGACGATGGAGGACATCATCATCGATGTCGCAAAGCAGGAGCGGGTCGGGCTGTTCTCTCGTTTTGCGCTGATGCGAAACTCGGTCAGTGCCGGAGTTGCGCAAAGCGCGCTTGTAACGTGGGACGGATTGCACAACACCGCCGATGGTTATAATTGCATTGGACGAGCCCTTGCCCGAGCCATCTCAGCGAGTGCGCGTTGAGAGGCCCTAGCTTCGAGGGCTGTGGGTTCGCGTGGGTTTGGGCACCGGCCGTGACAGCGATGCCGAGCGTGCAGATGCCCGTCAACGCGAACAAAGACCAATTATCGTCGACAATCGCCGCATCTCTCGCAGCGGTGATAGCAACTCGCGCCGACGCTGTCAGGAGGTGCGCTTATGCACCATTATGCCAGCCAACTTGTTGACCTATTACTGGTGCTTGTCGCCGTGTGGATGGTGCCGGCCACCATTTTTATTATCTACGTCTATTTCGCTCGCCTTAAGAATCCGGTCAGCGAATCGGTCTTTGGACGTGCGGTCATCGTTTCCTTGTTCATCATAACCACGTCGATTTGGCTCCCGATAATTGTGGCCGCCATCGTCCTATCGCTGATCGGTCATTTGTGGTTCCGCTTCAGGGGACAACTACGCAAGTAGCTCGATACTGAAAAAGATAGAGTCGAATTAGAGCCTCCCATCAGCAAACTAAAAAAGGGAAGCGAAGCAATGTCCGCGTTCCTCCCAGCTCTGACGATAGCTGCCCTCAATTTTATACCAGTCGCCACGGCTGCAGAATGGCGACCGCAGTTTCTCTCAGCGTGCCGAAACGGTTGCGGGCAGCAAGGCGGCCTTTCGACGGACGCTTGCTTGCAGATTTGCATCTGCATGGCTTCAGAATTGGAAACGAAGTTTAGTACCGAGACTCTAGGCTCCATTGATCTCCCGAGTGCTGAGCAACTACACCAAACCAACGAAATCAGAATGCTTTGCGTCCGGCGAGTACTAGGACGTTAGAGCTGTTGCCATTGGCTGCGCCGGGAACTCAAGGCTTGCTTCCAGCGAATCGTGACAGATGCGGATGCACCATGTTTGGCGAACCATTTTGGGCCCGGCCCGCGCATGTAGTGACGCTCGGGCCGATACGGATCGGCAATGAAGCGCTTCTCGGCTACCAGCTTTCTCCAAACGGCCGCAATTCAACATTGAACGACCATGCGCTTCGATCCTGGTGGGCGACGTGCCAGATCTCGTCGGCGATAGCGCTCGGTTTGATGAAGAAATCGTCCGGCCGATCTGGCCAGCGTTTCCGTGTCCACTCGAGGTCGATCACGGCATCGACCACGACGTAAGCGACGTGAACGCCCTGTGGCCCGAGATCGCGCGCCATCGCTTCGGCCAGGATTCGCTGCGCCGCCTTGGTCGGCGCGAAGCCGGCGAAACCGGCTTTGCCGCGCAAGGCCGAGGTGTTGCCGGTGGCAACGATCGCACCCTTTCCGGCCGTCAGCATCGCGGGGACGAACCGCCGCGCCAGATACAACAGTCCCATGGTGTTGACCTGGAAGTTGCGATTCAGGATCGACGGATCGATCTCGCGGAACGTGCCGAACGCACCACCGACGGCGTTGTGGATGACCACGGCGGGATTGCCGAGATCGCGCTCCACGGCCGACCCTACCGCGTCGATCTGCTCGGGATCGGAAACGTCGCAGCGGAATCCTTTCGCGCCCGGCAGTTCCTTCTCAAGAGCAGCGAGGCGCTCCTCGTTCCTGGCGAGCAGAGCGAGGCGATAGCCACCCTCGGCAAACCGCCTGGCGAGAGCGGAACCTGTGCCAGGGCCGACACCAGATATCAGGCAGACAGGCGCGGTCATGCGATTAGTCCTCCACGTTCGGCCGGCAGGTCAGTTGCCAGCCTTCGCCATCAGCTTTTCGACGTATGGCTTCAGATCAGGCTGGAAATGCACGTGCTCGACGAGACGGGTGAAATGAGCAAAGGTCAGCGGATAGTCATCCTGCACTGCCGGATGCAGGATCCTCCCCAGCCCAAGCTTGCGCAACTGATCGGCCCGCGTATGCTCATTCATGAACAGCGCAAGCTCTGCGGCAAAGCAGATATCGGCCAGCGATAATCCCGTACCCACCAGTGCCTCGCGCCGCGGGAACAACGCCTGCTCGATCCCTGATGCATAGATCGCAAACGCTTCCCTTGCACGTGCGTGAACGGCCGCATCGACCGTGCCGCCCGACAGCGCCAAGAGATAGATCTGCGCATCCCGGGCAAACACCAAGCTGACGTCGAGAAAGCTGTCGATCCTGGACGCCTCATAGGCATCGTGCCCGTAGAGCCCGGACTTCGACTCGCCGAGCCGTGCCACCGCCCGCATGATGCTGTTCGATTCGAAGATCCCGATTTTGCCATCAGGCCCGAAGGCAGCAGGCACATTGCCGAACGGCTGCGCTGTCATGAACGCATCGGTCTTGAAGAGGCGCGAGCCGGTCAGCCCAACGCGACCGGCTCGCGCCAGCGAAGATAGCGAGGAGCGTTCATGCTCTGCCAAAGGATGGGCGTCATAGTCCCACAACCAGTCCCGCAGCTCCTTGGGCGGAGCTCCCCTGACCTCGACCTCCACACTGCAGAACCGCGCTGCGATGGTCGCCTTCCAGACCCGGGGGTTCGGCAAGTAGGAGAATATCCGCAAGTCGGCCATGATGGCTTCCTCCTGATCGTCTCCGCCCTCGTCGGTCCTCGCCTCGAGGCCGAGAAGTCACGCGGCGGATGGGTTACTCCGAGCTCGCGTCAAGAATCCCGCCGAACGGCTCCCAGCGGGTTCCGGTCCAGCGCTGAAGCTGCAGTTGCGTCCAGACCATGTTGTTGGTTTCGCTGGTGTTGATCCGGATGCCGGGCAATGCGGTCGACAGTGTGAAGTTCTTCAGCGACTTCGCTTGCCTAATGACGTTCTCGCGCGAGAGGTCGTCGCCGCATTGTCTGAGGATCTGTTCCAGCAGCATGCCCTGCTGATAGCCGGTCAGATAACTCGTATTGGTGATATCGGAGCCCGCCAGATACCGATCGAAGAAGGCGCGATAGGCCTTGATGGCCTCGTCGTCCTTCCAGCTCTCGTCGTTTGGATCCTTGTTGAAGGTGCCGACGATGACGCCCACGGAATTCTCCAGCCCCGCCGGTTTGATCGTTCCGGCAATCGACGACGATGGGAAATTGATCAGGATCGTCGGCTTCCACGCCGTCTCGGCCGCCCGGCGGATCGCCTGCGCGGCGAACTTGGGCGTGCCGGCGATGAACAGCGCCTGCGCGCCGGAACTCTTCAGCGCCACGACCTGCGAGTCGATCGTCGGCTCGGTGACCTCGTAGCTGGCGGTGACTACGCGCTTGTCGAACTCAGGGCCGAGAACGGCCTTGAACGCGTTGACGTAGTCGCGGCCGAGATCGTCATTCTGGTAGAGAATGGCGTATTTCGCCGAGGGCAACGCGCGCGTCAGATACTTGGCGTAGATCTTTCCTTCGGTGTCATAGCTGACGAGTCCGGTGGTAGTCAGCGGATAATCCTTGACACTGGTGAACTTGCTCGCGCCTGTGACGATCGCAATCGTCGGCACGCGCTTGGCAGCCAGATATTTCGCCACCGCCGTGTTGCCTGCGGTACCGAGCTGGCTGAACATGAACGCCACTTCGTCGCTCTCGACGAGTTTTCGTGCATGCTCCACGGATTTCGGCGGGCTGTAGGCGTCGTCGAGCAGCAGATAGTCGATCTTGCGTCCATTAATGCCGCCGCGCTCGTTGACCGATCGCATATACGCCAGCACGCCATGTCCGACCTGGCCGATCGAGGAAGCTGGTCCGCTGAGCGGAAAGATGCCGCCAATCTTGATGCTTGTTGCGGTGACACCGACCGAATCGCCCGCCCAGCAGGGTGCGGCTGCCACGATCAAGAGTGCACAGGCCAGTCGGATGCTCCTGAACATCACGTGTTCCTCCAGTGTTGCTTTTGCGCGCGGCCTTCCGTGCGGCAGGCCGTGACGGACACTTGGCGCTTCTTCAGGCGGCCAATTTGAGGATCTTGACGACGTCGCCGGGCTCACGGATCGGCTGAGGGTTCGCCCTCGTGAAGATGGACAGCATTGCGTTCTTGCCGATCAACTCGAAACGGTCCTCGGCAACGCCGACGTCCGCGAGCCTCTGCGGCAAGCCGAGCTCCGCGATGAACGTCGCAAATGCGTCGCTGGCATCCCGTTCCGGTGCGCCAAGCGCCGCTGCGATCGTTCTCTGAGCAGCCTCCGTAGCGGGCCGGTTGTATCGGAGCACGCTTGGCATCATCACGGCCGTGCAGAAATAATGCGGCACGTCGCAGGTTCCACCGAGGACATGGCCGATGGCATGGCTGGCACCCATCGGAACGCGCGATTGCAACCCGAAAGCTGACATCCAGGACCCCAACTGACAGTTCAGCCGCGCCGCTTCATCGTTCGGATTGTCCTTGGTGCGCCGGAGTCCGTCGTACAGATAGCGCAAGCCTCGCTGGCACACGGCGTCGACGAGCACATTGGGACGGCTGGAGCAGATCGCCTCGATGCCGTGGTCCATCGCGCGCGTACCTGATCCCAGCCAGAGCTTCTCGGGTGTGTATTTCGTGATCGCTGGATCGAGGATGATGCTTCGCGGCATCATCATCGGATGATTGAAAATCTGCTTCAGCTTGCGGCCGGTGTCGGTGACCAGCGCACCCGAATTGTACTCGCCGCCGGAGAGCGTGCTCGGGATGGCGATCATGCGCACTTTCGGGGTTCGGAATGGCCCAAAGCGGCGGTCCGGCGTGGTCTCGAACCCATCGAGCCCCATCGGCTCGAAGATCTCGTGCTCCATGCACATCAGCACGATCTTTGCCGCATCGACCACCGAGCCGCCGCCGATTGCAACGACCAGGTCGGCCTGGGCGTCCTTGGCCTGCCGGGCGATCTGCGTGACCACGTCCCGGGTCGTGTGCTGCGGCACCCCGTCAAAGGTCGCGGCATGGCGTGGACCGAGCGCCGTCCGAATCTTCTCGATCTCGTCGGTCGTCGTATTGAGCGTGCGGCTCGCGATCAGATAGACGCGCTTGGCGCCCAGGCGCTCGGCCTCCTCCCGCAGCGCCTCCGCCGCGGGCTTGCCGTAGATCACGGATTCCATGGTGGGGTATTGATGGCTACCTACGACAGGCATGCTTCCTCCCTGATGTTCTTTTCTGCTCACCACTGCGGCGTCAGCATCGCGACGCCGTCAGCCACCCCGGTCTTGTGCTCGTATCTCGCCCTTCGTCAGGCGACCGCACGCGCCCGTTGCGTCTCGACCTTGCCGTCAAGGAAGCCGGTCAACCGCTGGCGGATGATCGCCTCCGCTTCCGCCATGATGCGGTCGATCAGTTCCTTGACCGTCGGGATGTCGTGGATCAGCCCGACCACCATGCCGCAGCTCCAGGCCCCGGCATCCATCTCCCCATCGACCATCACCTTCGGATAGACGCCGGCCACCTGGTCGAGGATGTCGTCGATTTTCAGACTTGCGCCCTTCTCGCGCTCGATCTCGAGCAATTCGCTGACGCCCTTGTTCTTCAGCACCCGCTCGGTGTTGCGCAGGGCGCGCATCACCAGCACGGTGTCGAGCTCGGTCGCCGCAACCAGCGCCTGCTTCACGTTGTCGTGGACCGGCGCTTCCTTGGTGGCGACGAAGCGCGTGCCCATGTTCATGCCGGCTGCGCCCATCGCTAGCGCGCCGACGAGACTGCGTCCATCCGCCATGCCGCCGGAGGCCACAAACGGGATCTTCAGTTCGTCCGCCGCCCGCGGCAGCAGGATCATGTTCGGGATGTCATCCTCGCCGGGATGACCACCGCATTCGAAACCGTCGACACTGACGGCGTCGCAGCCGATCTTCTCGGCCTTGAGCGAATGCCGCACCGAGGTGCATTTATGGATCACCTTGATGCCGGCGGCCTTCAGCGCCGGCATGTAGGCCTCCGGGCTGCGGCCCGCGGTCTCGACAACCTTGATTCCGCCCTCGCGAATCACGGCGATGTATTCCGGATAGGGCGGGGCCGACAGCGTCGGCAGGAAGGTCAGATTCACGCCGAACGGCTTGTCGGTCATGTCGCGGCAGCGCGCGATCTCCTTGGCGAGGAGCTCCGGCGTTTTCTGTGTCAGGCCCGTGATGATGCCGAGACCGCCGGCATTCGACACGGCCGCGGCCATCTCGGCGAAGCCGACATAGTGCATGCCGCCCTGGATGATCGGATGCTGGATGCCGAACAGTTCGGTTATTGCTGTCTTCACGTGAAAACTCCGTCTTCCGATCAGTGGATGATTTCGAACAGACCGGCCGCGCCCATGCCGCCGCCGATGCACATGGTCACCACGCCGTATTTCGCCTTGCGCCGCCGGCCCTCGAGCAGGATATGCCCCGTAAGCCGCGCGCCGGTCATGCCATAGGGATGACCGATCGCGATCGAACCGCCGTTGACGTTGAGCTTGCTGGGATCGATGCCGAGCTTGTCGCGGCAATAGATCACCTGAACCGCATAGGCCTCGTTGAGCTCCCAGAGATCGATGTCATCGATCTTGAGGTTGTGACGCTTGAGGAGCCTCGGGATCGCAGCGACCGGGCCGACGCCCATCTCGTCGGGCTCGACGCCGGCAGCGACGAAGCCGCGGAAGATGCCGAGCGGCTTCAGGCCTTTCTGCGCCGCGATCTTGTCGCTCATGATCACGCAGGCGGAGGCGCCATCCGAGAGCTGGCTGGCATTGCCGGCGCTGATGGTCTTGCCCTCGAACACCGGCTTGATCTTCGACAGGCCTTCCGCCGTGGTATCTGGCCGCGGGCCCTCATCCCGGCTCAGCGTGACCTGCCGATAGCTGACCTGCTTGGTGTCCTTGTCGACGACGGCCATCTTGGTCGTGATCGGCACGATCTCGTCGTTGAAACGGCCGCCCTGCAGCGCCGCGCCGACGCGGCGCTGGCATTCGAGGCTGTATTCGTCTTGCTGATCGCGGCCGATCTTGTAACGCTCGGCGACCACTTCGGCCGTCTCCAGCATCGACATGTACATCTCTGGCTTCATCGCCATGAGATCCTGATCGATGGCATGGAACTTGTTCATGTGATCGTTCTGCACCAAGCTGATCGACTCGATGCCACCGCCGATTGCGATCTCGACGCCGTCGAGCATCACCGAACGCGCAGCCACCGCGATCGCCTGCAAACCGGAAGCACACTGGCGGTCGATCGTGGTGCCGGCTACGGTGACCGGCAGGCCGGCGCGGATCGCACCCTTGCGAGCGACGTTCATCACCATGGTGCCCTGCTGCATGGCGCAGCCCATCATCACGTCCTCGACCTCGCCGGGCGCTATGCCGGCGCGCTTCACGGCCTCGGCCATCACGTGGCCCGCCAGGGTCGGACCATCGGTGTGGTTGAGCGCGCCGCGGTAGGCCTTGCCGACGCCGGTGCGCGCGGTGGAAACGATAACTGCTTCAGTCGTCATGTCTGCCTCTCTGCTAGGCGGCCGCATCGCGCTGCGCGTAGCGCAACACGTGAAAGGCGGGATCGCCGAACTGGATGTTGATGGAGGAAATCCGCTTGAAATAGTGTCCGACGTTCAATTCGTCGGTCATGCCCATGCCGCCATGCAGCTGCACCGCTTGATCGGCGATGAACTTGCCGGCATAGCCGATCTTCGACTTGGCGCCCGACGCAAGACGCGACACGCCGGCCTCGCCTGCATCCAGGCTCAGCGTGAGATGCTGCATCAATGAGAGCGCTTCCTGATGCGCGATGAACATGTCGACCATCCGATGCTGCAGCACCTGGAACGAGCCGATCGTCGTGCCGAACTGCTTGCGGGTCTTGGAATATTCTAGCGTCGCGGCATTCAATTCAGCCATCGCACCGACCGCCTCGGCGCAGAGCGCGCCGATGGCACGGTCGCGGCAGGCTTCCAGCGCGGCCACGCCCTCGCCCTCCTCACCCAGCAGCTGGCCAGCGACGCCGCGCAGGCTGATCTCCGCCGCGCGGCGGCCATCGATCGTCTTGAAACTCTGCAGATCTAGATTGGCGGCACGGCGATCAACCACGAAGAGACCGACCCCGCCGCGATCGCGCTGTTGACCGGACATGCGCGCCGAAACGATCAGAAAGTCCGCCCAGGGCGCGCCGATGACCGCGGTCTTCTCGCCGGTCAACACATAGTCGTTGCCCTGTCGCCGTGCCGTGGTGGTGACGTTGGCGAGATCGAAGCGCGAGTTCTTTTCGGTCCAGGCCAGCGCCCAGGTCCTGGTGCCAGCGATGATGCCCGGAATGAACTCCTGTTTCTGTTCGGCCGACCCGACGCGATCGAGCAGGCCGCCCGCGAGCACAACGGTCTCGACGAAAGGCTCGAGCACGAGATGACGGCCGAACTCCTGCATGACGATCATGGTCGACAGCGGACCGCCGCCGAGACCGCCGACGTCCTCGGAGAACGGCGCCGCCAGCAGTCCGAGCTCGGCGAATGACTGCCATTGACTGCGGCTGTACCCCTCTTCGCTCGCGACGGCCTTACGGCGCGCATCGAAACCATACTGGTCGCGCAGCAGGCGCTGGACGCTGGATCGGAGCAGCTCCTGCTCTTCCGTGAACTGGATATCCATCCGATTCCTCCCGTGCTGCTGTTCGCTAGAGACCGAGCACGGCCTTGGCGATGATGTTGCGCTGGATCTCGTTCGATCCGCCGTAGATGGAGAGCTTGCGCGAGTTCAGGTACTTCTCCGACGCGGTGTGACCGTGATCCGGTCCCGGCATGAAGTGATTGGCGCTGACGGGGTGCTCGCGGATCGCCAGCCCGTAGTTGCCGACCGCGCGGTGGGTCAGCTCGGTGATGTCCTGGAATATCTCGGTGCCGCGGATCTTGAACAGCGAGGCCGCGGGTCCCGGATCGATGCCGCGGGCCATTTGAGCAACGACGCGCAGCTCGGTTGCTTCCAGCGCCAGCACATCGAGCTCGATGCGGGCGATGTCCCTGACAAATTCGATATGCGCCGGATCGTCTGCGGGAATCTCCGCCTTCACGATCTTCTTCAGCTTCTCGATATAGCGCGTCGAGCGGCCGATGCCGGCCATGCTGGTGCGCTCGTTGCCGAGCAGGAATTTGGCGTAGGTCCAGCCCTTGTTCTCCTCGCCGATCAGGTTTTCGACGGGAACGCGGACGTTTTCAAGGAAGACGTCGTTGACTTCATGGGAGCCGTCGATGGTGATGATCGGACGCACGGTGACGCCCGGCGACTTCATGTCGATCAGCAGGAAGGAGATGCCAGATTGCGGCTTTGCGGCTGGATCGGTCCGCACCAGGCAGAAGATCCAGTCGGCATGCTGCGCCAACGTGGTCCAGGTCTTGTGGCCGTTGACGATGTAGTGGTCGCCGTCGCGCACCGCCTTGGTGCGGACGGTGGCGAGATCCGAGCCCGAGCCGGGCTCCGAATAGCCCTGGCACCACCAGTCCTCGCCCGAGAGGATGCGGGGAAGAAACCTCTTCTTCTGCGCCTCATTGCCGAACGTATAGATGACGGGACCGACCATGGTGACGCTGAACGCCAAAGGTGGCATCGTGCCGGCACGCGTGGTCTCCTGCTCGAAGATGAAGCGGCGCGTGATGGACCAGCCGGGCCCGCCATATTCCTTGGGCCAGAGCGGCGCGATCCAGCCCTTCTTGTGCAGGACGCGATGCCATAGAAGCATCTGCTCCTTGGATAGGTCGGTCTCCGGATTGGGGACACGCATCGCGGCCGGATAGTTGTCGTTGATGAACGCGCGCACTTCGTCGCGAAACGTCGCGTCTTCCGGGGATAGCGCGAGCTCCATTGGCGCTTCCCCTACCACTTCTCGCCGAAGGGGCGGATCTCGAGCTCGAACGTCCAGGCGCTCTTTGGCTGCTGGTAGAGTTGCCAATAGGACGCGGCCACCGACGCTGGCGGCATCAGCAGGTCCGGATCGTCGAGCGCATTGGGGCCGAGCGCTTCAAGCCGGCGCTGCCGCACCCATTCAGTATCGACGCCAGAGTCAATGATAAGATGCGCGACATGGATGTTCTTCGGCCCGAGTTCGCGCGCCATCGCCTGCGCGACGGCTCGCAGGCCGAACTTCGCGCTGGCGAAGGCGGCATAGCCGGAACCGCCGCGCAAGCTCGCGGTCGCGCCGGTGAAGAAGATGTTGCCCTCACCACGCGGCAGCATCAGCCGCGCGGCCTCGCGCCCCGCAAGGAAGCCGGAATAGCAGGCCATTTCCCAGACCTTTCGGAACACACGTTCGGTGGTCTCCAGGATCGGGAAATTCACGTTCGCGCCGATGTTGAAGATGCAGACCTCGAGCGGCGCGTGCTTGTCGGCGTCATTGAGGAACGAGATGATTTCCTCCTCCTTTCGCGCATCGAGCGAGCGGGCGTGGATCTCGCCGCCGGCGGCCTCGATCTCCTTGACCAACGGCGCGAGCTTGTCGCCATTGCGACGACCGGCGAAGACCGTGAAGCCCTCGGAAGCGAACTTCTTGGCAATCTCGCCGCCGATAAAGTCACCGGCGCCGATCACCGCAACCGTCCTGTTTCTCTTCTGCATGGGACTTCTCCAGCCTCGTGAGATGTTGAAGCGATCTCGCCCGCGTCAGTTGCGCAGCGATTCCGCCAGCTTGTGTTTCAGCAGCTTGCCGGTCGACGTGGCCGGCAGCGCGTCCATGAGGATGATCTCGGACGGTCGCTTGTAGGACGTGAGCTCAGGCGCGACATGCGCCATCAAATCCTGCGCGGTTGCGGAGGAGCCCTTGAGGAGCTGGACGAACGCCACGATCTCTTCGTTGCCCGGGACCGGCCGTCCGACCACGGCGCATTGCACTACGTCGCGATGGGTGCTCAGCACCGCCTCGATCTCAGCCGGATAGACGTTGAAGCCGGACCGGATGATCATCTCCTTGGTGCGCCCGACGATGAACATCGCCTCGCCCTCGAAGCGCGCCAGGTCGCCCGTGTTGAACCACCCATCCGGGTCGATCGCCTTCGCCGTGAGGTCCGGCGCGCGGTAATAGCCGAGCATCACGTTCGGTCCGCGGACATGCAGTTCACCGATATCGCCGCTGGTCACGATGGCACCGTCACGCGCGACGATTCGAGCCTCGATGCCCGGCACGAGAGTGCCGACCGAATTGTCGCTGCGCGGCGCCTCCGCCCGAACGCCGGAAATGCCGGGCGAGCATTCGGTGATGCCGAACGCGTTGCCGAGCGGAAGACCGAGCTCCTTCTCGACCCGCGCTTTGAGCTCGAGGTCGAGCGGCGCACCGGCGACGCTCATCAGCCGCAGCGCGCCGCGCTCCAGTTTCGGCAGGCCCGCCGTCTGCTTGTATTCGAGCAGCCGCTGGTAGGTCGCCGGGACGCCGTTCAGGAGCGTGATGCCCTCCTCGGCCAGCGCCTTGGCAAGCGCAGCGGGGTTGTACTTGGTGACCAGCCGGGTGACGCCACCGACCATCAGCGTCATCGTCAGCAGCGAGATGCCGACGATATGCGAGATCGGCAGCACGCAATACTGCACGTCGTCCGCCGTCATGCTGCGCAGATTCGCGGTGGTCCTTGCGGAAAACAACAGGTTCCGATGCGTGAGCATGACGCCCTTCGGCGTTCCGGTCGTACCGGACGTATAGATGAGCACCGCCACCTGGCGGGCGCCGTCGGTCTCGGCCGGCTCGGCCTGCGTGTCCTGATTCAGAGCAGACACGCCGATGCCGTGGAGCGGCCCGACATCCTGCAACGGAGCGTCGTAACGCGCCGCATGCGCGGCCGCCTCTTCGGAGACATTTGCCGTGAAGAGCATGCGTCGGGCGCCGCTGTGATCCCTGATCTGATCGAGCTCACGCGGCGATAGCCGAGGGTTGGCGACGATTGCCCAGGCATCAAGGCGGCTTGCCGCAAACAGCAGGCAGGCGAGCGCGATCGAATTCTCACTGACCAGCATCACGCGATCGCCGGCGCGGACGCCGAGCGCGCGGAGCGCATCCGCCGTGGCACCAACCGCCCTATCCAGTTCGCGATAGGTCATGGACGCGTTGTCTTCGATCAGCGCCGTCCGGTCGGGTGTGGTGGCAACATAGATGTCCATCACCTCATGGATGCGATGCGGCAACGTCTTCGTGATTTCAGCTGCAGCCTGCTGCCAGTTCGCCAATGAAACCTCCCAATGAAAGGCCCTTTGCGGGCTCGGCTCGTTCTGGATGCCTCCGCGCGATCAGGCGCTCTTACGCTGCGCCGCCGCCGATTGCGCTAGGATTTCGTCCTCGACGTCGCGCAGGCTGTCCTTGCCGAAGTAGATCTCGTCGCCGACGAAGAACGTCGGCGAGCCGAACGTACCGCGCGCCACGGCGCTGCCAGTGTTCTCGATCAACCTCTTCTTGACGTCGTCCTGCTGGGCGCGGGCGCTGATGCGATCGATGTCCAGCCCAGACGACAGAAACGCATCGCGGAAGACCTGCGGATCGTCCATCTTCTTGGGCTCGACCCACATGTGGTGATAGGCAGCGCGGAAGTAGGGCTCGAACGCCCCCTCGAACTCCGCGGCAACGGCGCCGCGCATCAGCGCAAGCGTGTTCACCGGGAAGAACGGGTTCATCGTGAACTTCGTGACGTTGTGCCGGCGCAGGAAGCGTTGGGTCTCGAGCGCATTGTATTCCGGCTTGTTCCTGATCCCGCGCAGCGACTCGGCGGGCGACAGGTTGCCGGTCGCTTTGTAGACGCCGCCGAGCAGCACCGGCACGTAGTCGAATTTGACGCCGGTTCGTTGCTCGATGCCGGGCAGCGCGAGCTCGGCGAGGTAAGCGTTGGGACTGCCGAAATCGAAATGAAACTCGACCTTGAGCGGAGCAGCCATGGAACGCCCTTCTCTTCGACGGCGGCGGTTGTTCGCCACCCGATTGATCGTGCCGCACCGATAAAGTTCTATTTTAGAACTGTCAATATGATGTTTATCATACAATCGGCGTCGTGGCGCACGAATGCGGGCATCCCATTGATTTTCCGTGAGTTCTGATTTAGAATTTATTTGCAGTGCCGCTACGGATTCGCTGGAGACTTCGATGAAATGGGATACCCTTGAGGAGGAGCCATGCTCTCTCGCCCGTACCGTGGCGGTGATCGGTGACCGCTGGAGCCTCCTCATCCTGCGCGAATGTTTCTTGCGCATCCGCAGATTTGATGACTTCCAGACGTCGCTCGGAATCACCCGCCATCTGCTCGCCGATCGGCTGAAGAAATTTGTCCGCTTTGGCGTCCTGCGCAAGATTCCGTATCAAGAAGCGCCGAAGCGCTACGAGTATATCCTGACGCAAAAGGGTCTCGATCTCTATCCAATCATCATGTCGATTGTGCACTGGGGCAACGTCCACATGGTCGACTCGCGCGGACGACCGCTGCTGCATGAACACAAGAACTGCCACAAGATGTTTGATCCTGTCATGATCTGCTCCGAATGCGGTGAGCCGCTGACGGCGAAGGCAGTCCATGTTCATCCGGGCCCCGGCGCGAGACGGTCTTTGCCGACGAGCAACGGCGTTTCGGCGAAGAACGCTGGTTGACGTCCGACGTCTCAACAGCTCGATGCAGGAAGGCAGGTCCGCTAGAACGTCGTGGACGACTTCAACCGGCCGATACATCCGCAAATGGCCTTGCCGTGGCCGAGCGCCCGGCGGCTTGGCGCGCAGCTATCAAAGCCGGATTCTCAGGCGAATTCAGGACCGATCAAGCCGATTTCCCGACCGAAAGCTCCGTTCTCCGCGAGGTCTGTCCAAGTCTTTGAAAAGCTTGGTGGGCGCACCAGGGCTCGAACCTGGGACCCGCTGATTTAAGAGGCGTGTGATTTCGCCGGACAATCAATGACCATTCCGACAACCGAACTCAACTAGGCCTGAGCAGGTCGCAGACTAGTCAACGCCCCAGGCAATGCAGGATCAGCTGGACATCAGCTTGTCAAAGACCGGTACCGGGTCATCAACCTCGACAAGTCGCTGACCTGTGATGACCCAGATTCGCGTCGCCACAGCTCGGACAAATGCTCGATCATGGCTGACCAAAAGACAAGCCGCGCCATGCTCGACCAACTCGCTCTCCAGCGAGTCCTGCCCGTTGATATCGAGATGATTGGTTGGCTCATCCAAAAGGTAGAAGTTTGGCTGGAGCAAGCGCAGAAGAAGCATTGCAAGCCGCGCTCGCTGCCCCCCCGAAAGGCGAGGTATAGGCGCAGTTTGGGCGTCTATGCCGACGCCGGCGCCCGCGAGCAGGGAGCGCGCCTGGTGGTCCGGGAGATTGCTCAGGCTCTTGAACGCGTCCTGTGGGGTCTTGAACATCTCGAGCTGTGATAGCGCCTGATTCGAATATCCCAACTTGAGGCTCGTCGCGACACGGATATCCGGATCGGATCCCGCAACAGCCGCCCGCAATCGCTCGATCAGCCTCGTCTTGCCCGTACCGTTTGCTCCTAGGAGAGCAACCCGATCCCCGCTCTCGATCCATTTCGTACCGGTACGGAACAACGGCCTCCCATCCGGCGTGACGATGGCGGTGTCCTTGATTGCTATCAGCGCTTTGGCGTGGCTGCCGCTGTTGGTAAGGCGGATGGTTCCTGCTGAGCGCTCCAGATGCGCCGGTCGGGCGCGCTCCTCGAGTTTGTCGGCGCGCTCCGACAGCTGCTTTGTCTTTACCACCAGTAGGTCGGACCCGGAATTGATGCCGATGTTCTTGAGCTTCGCCGCCTGTTGTCGAAGAACTTTGACCTTGCGCATATCGTTGTCGAACTGTCTTTTTCGCGCCGCGTCGTGATCCTCCAGCGCTTGCAGGGCGCGAGAATAGGGCAGAGAAAAGTCTGAACTTTCCTTTGGGCGCAAGAACAACGTCCGGCTGGTCACGTCGTCGAGGAAGGCGCGGTCATGGCTCGCTGCGACCATGGCGCAATCGCGAGGCAACGCTGCTAGGAACCTTTCCAGCACGCCGATCCGGCCGATGTCGAGGTGATTTGTCGGCTCATCCAGCAGGAGCAGGTCAGGTTCGACAATGGCGGCCCTCGCTAGAAGCATCGTCCGTTGCCAGCCGCCGGATAGAGTATGGACAGCGCGGCCCCTTATGGATTCGTCGACGAAAAGATCATCGAGCAGGACATCGACCCGCCAGCCCTGTGTTTGGGCGACCTCCGGAGCAAGAGCTTCTCGCACGGCATCATGGAAGCTAAGGGACCGGAGCCGTTCGGGTGGATCTTGCGGGGCGGCGGCGGCGATCAGTCCGCGTATGCGGGTGACGGTCCCCGCCGTTGCGTCTTCCTGGCCGACCAAAATACGAAGGAGGGATGATTTGCCGCGGCCATTAGCGGCGACAAGGCCAAGGCGATCGCCTTTGCCGATTGAGAAACTCAGGCCGGTGAAGAGCGAGTCAACACGAGTTAGAGAGAGGTCTTTGACGGAGATAAGTGACATTGCAGTCTCATGAATCAGTGAGCGCGACCAAACGCGCGCAAATGGCTGACAACGAGACCGCGATGCGCTCCTTGATCAGCCCCGCGAGATGAAACGCGGGGCGGACACAGGTCCTCGGGTTGGATTGTGGAAGCTATGATGATCCATCGACCTTCCCCCTCTGTCCTCAACCTTGGGGTAAAGGAGCGTACCAATTCAATCGTGTCAGGGCAAGGCTCTCCTTGCCCTCCTGTAGTACGCGCGATCCTATCGGATCGACAACGCGTAGCTTGCGATCGGCCTTTTTCCTGAAAGACAGAATTGCAGGTCGTCGGCAGCCAATACCCCAACGTTCGTGTCGACACGGTCTGCGGATTGACCGCGGAGGTCGAGCCGTTGCTAAGTTCGGGTGAGCTCGATCTCGCATTGATGAAGCGCTAGGCGCGGTCCGGTCCATGCCTCGAAAGCTGGCCGGAGCAGCTTGTGTGGGTTGGAGCGCGGGGTATTGCAGAGCGTCGCGACGACGATCCGATTCCCCTTGCCCTCTTTCCGCAAGGGTGCCTCTATCGCGAGCGCGCGATCTACGCGATGGAGACAGCAAAACTGCCCTGGCGCATCGCCTATGCGAGCGCCAGTCTGACAGGCATCCTCGCTGCGGTTTCGTCCGGCTTGGCAGTGACACTGTTAGCCCGTACGGCAGTACCCGCGAATTTGTGCATCCTCAATGGGCGGGCAGGCTTTCCGAATGTGCGAGCAACCGAACTGGCGCTAGTTGCCCAAGAAGAGCAGTTGCGGTCTCCTGCTGTAGAACAGCTTGCGAATTTTATCCGCCGTTCAATTGGACGGCGAACGAAAGGACGTCTTATTGTCGGCGATCAGTGACTCCGCCTTTGAATTTACCGGAGTTCAGTCCCATCGATGGAGCCGTGGAGGCATCCTTGCGCCTTGCAGCCCGCGACGGCAATTTGCGCGCGGCGCTCCTCGCGGCAGAATAGGCAAGCCCCAGATTTGAACCGGCGCGCTGCAGAAGAGACGAGAGGAACGAGCTGAGATCAGGCTCATCTTCGACAACGAGTACTCGCATGCTATTTCAGTTCATCGTTACGGACTGGCGAAGCACGAGCTATTGGGCGCGACGCCGTGGAGTTGACCGGACTAGGGGATAAGCGAAGCTAAATCTGAGAACGCGGCAAACAGGACATCATCATCGCCGACCAGGTCAATGCCTCTGCTCCGACTTCCATGCAAGAGGATCGCTGCGAGATACGGGCATTTCTATGGTCAAATACCAAGCCGACCAGAAATCCAAAGTACTCAGTAATGCGAAATCATGGCTCGCGTGCAATGCTCGGGCAACAAAACCGATTCTGAGGATGAACCGCGATCCAACCGCCACACGGGCTCGACGTCGCGACCATGCTGCGTTATGTGAATGAATTTTAATTGCTTAGCGGCGACAACCGAAATCGCCCACGTCGGAGTCGCTCTCGGCCTCGGCGCTCCCGCCGGAGCGACGGCGAGATGGCCCGCGCGACGATTGAAGAAATCAGCCGCCTGTTCGCGGCGATTGGGATCACTCCTACGTTGGCCGGTCTTGGACTTCCCTCCGACAGGATTGATTGGACCGCCGAACTCGCCCTCGGCATCGATCGGCTGATCAAGAACAATCCCCGCCCCTCATACCTTCCCGCGATGAAACGACTGGTGAAAGCCGCCTACGACGGCGATTTCGCCGGCAGCGCTATCTAAGCTGACAGGACCCCCTCATGAACATGTCCCAGAACACGTTCAAGACCGATCAGGAAACCATCGACCTCCGCACTTATGCGCGCGGTCTCAATATCGACGGCCAATGGCGGCAGGCCGCTGACGGCCGTCTTATCGAAGTCGACGATCCCTCCACCGAGCGCATGATCGCCGAGGTTCCCGATGCGGCCATGGTCGACGTCGAGGCAGCGGTGGAGGCCGCCGCCCGGGCGGCGGCCGGCTGAAGCCAGACACCTCCGCGCAAACGATCCGAAATTATGAGGCGCTGCTTCGAATTGACGACGCAGCGTTCCGAAACTCTTGCCGCGCTGATATCGATCGAGAACGGCAAGGCTTTGAACGATGCGCGCGGCCAGGTCGCTATGCCGCCGAGTTCTTTCGCTGGAATGCCGAGGAAGCCGTACGAATCACCGGCGAATTCGGCCTCGCTCCTTCGGGCGCGAACCGCATCATCGTCGACTATCAGCCGATCGGCGTCTGCGCTTTGATCACGCCCTGGCACTTCCCGGCAGCCATGGCGACGCGCAAGATCGCTCCCGCCCTGGCAGCGGGCTGCACGGTTGTTCTCAAGCCCGCGAGCGAGACGCCTCTCACGGCCTGCGAGCTCGCTGCGCTATATGAAGAAGCCGGCGTTCCCCCGGGCGTCGTCAACGTCCTTACGGTTTCTAATCCTGCTCCGGCCACCGCCGCCATGCTGGCGGATCCACGGGTGCGGAAACTGTCGTTCACCGGTTCGACCGGAGTTGGCCGCCTCCTCCTCGCCGAAGCCGCCAAGCACGTCATCTCCTGCTCGATGGAACTCGGCGGCAACGCGCCGTTCATCGTCTTCGACGACGCCGATCTCGAGGCTGCGCTCGACGGCGCGATGGTAGCGAAAATGCGCAGCGCCGGCGAAGCCTGCACCGCCGCAAATCGCATCTATGTACAATCTGGCATCCACGACGCCTTCGCCGAAGGCCTTCGAAAGCGCATGACGGCGCTCAAAGTGCAGGCATCGAAGCCGCCACCGAATGCGGTCCGACGATCACGAAAAAGGCGGTCGATAAGATCGATCGGCTGGTCCAGAACGCCGTCGCGCGTGGCGCCCGCGTTCTGTGCGGGGGCTCGGTCGGGAGCGGAACAGGTTTTTACTATCCTCCGACAGTCCTCTGCGACGTGCCGGCCGACGCCGCGATGGCGCACGAGGAAATCTTCGGACCTGTGGCGCCGATCTCGCGCTTCGAACGGGAGAGCGAAGCGATCGAGCGGGCGAACGACACGGAATACGGGCTCGCCGCCTACATCTACACCCGTGATCTCGCCCGCGGCATGCGTGTAGCCGGGAAGATTGAAACGGGTATGATCGCGCTCGATCGCGGGCTCATGTCCGATCCGGCCGCCCCCGTTCGGCGGCGCCAAGCAGAGCGGCATCGGACGCGAAGGCGGGCAAAGGCATGGCATCGCCGAGTTCATGGAGGCGAAATATCTCGCCGTTGCGATGTAGAAGGAGGACAGGTGCGACGCGATCCCTTCAACCGTGATCATATCGCGCCGGGGGGTAGGAAGCAGAACTGCGGTGGGGTCCAGAAAGCCGTCAGGCTCAGGCCCTTCGAATAACAAGACAGAGGAGATTAATTGTGCGCACCATCAAGGGACCGGCAATATTCCTGGCTCAGTTCGCCGCCGAAGCTCCTCCTTTTAATACGTTGGACAGCATATGCGCCTGGGCAGCGGATCTCGGATACAGGGGCGTGCAGATACCTAGCTGGGTTTCCAGCTTTATTGACCTGGAAAAGGCTGCGACGTCGAAAACATATGCGGAGGAACTGCGTGGCACAGTCCATCGCCATGGACTCGAGATTTCTGAATTGTCGACGCACCTTCAGGGGCAACTGGTCGCCGTGCATCCGGCCTACTCCAGTGCTTTTGATGGTTTCGCGCCGGCCGCAGTCCATGGGAATTCCTCCGCTCGGACCGCGTGGGCCATTCAACAATTGAAATGGGCCGCAAGGGCTTCGAGCAATCTTGGTCTGAATGCCCACGCAACTTTTTCGGGCGCGTTTGCGTGGCCTTTCATCTACCCTTGGCCCCAACGCCCCCATGGCCTGATCGACGATGGCTTTGGTGAACTTGGCCGCCGATGGCTACCAATTCTCGATGAATTCGATCGCAACGGCGTCGACGTTTGCTATGAATTGCACCCGGGCGAGGATCTACATGACGGGGTGACTTTCGAAATGTTCCTCGATCAAGTGAAGAACCACGTTCGCGCCAATATTCTTTACGACCCAAGCCATTTTGTGCCGCAACAACTCAAATATCTCGACTTCATCGATATCTATCACCAGCGTATCAAGGCGTTCCACGTCAAGGATGCCGAATTCAATCCAACCGGCAGGCAGGGAGTCTACGGAGGATTTCAGTCGTGGGTTAACCGCGCCGGACGTTTCCGATCGATTGGAGACGGTCAGGTTGACTTTCGATCGATCTTTTCGAAGCTCACGGCCTACGATTACGCGGGGTGGGCCGTGCTGGAGTGGGAATGCGCGCTGAAGCATCCGGAAGATGGCGCGCGGGAAGGAGCCCGGCTGATCTCCGATTACATCATACGGGTCACCGAGCGAGCTTTTGATGACTTTGCAAGCTCCGGCACGAACAGGGAAGCAAATCTGAAAATGCTTGGTCTGCGGCCAGATGAGGGCATGTCATGAGAAGCAGCGAGACGTCGCGCATCCGATTGGGAATGGTCGGTGGTGGGATCGGAGCCTTCATCGGCTACGTACACCGAATTGCATCGCGAATTGACGACGATTATGAACTTGTTGCGGGAGCTCTGTCTTCCGATCCTGATCGAGCTCAAGAATCTGGTAGAAGGATCGGGCTGGCCGAAGATCGAATATATGCCAGCTTTGCCGAGATGGCGGCGAAAGAGGCAGCCCGCGAAGACGGCATTCAGGCCGTCTCAATCGTTACACCCAATCACCTGCACTTTGCGCCGGCCAAGGCATTTCTTGAGGCTGGAATTCACGTGATTTGCGATAAGCCGCTTACGTCAACGCTCGATGAGGCCCGTGCGCTCGCCAAAATCGAGCCAAAGAACGGCGCGAAGTTTCTATTGACGCACAATTACACGGGTTATCCTCTGGTACGACAAGCGCGTGCCATGGTGGCGAATGGTGACCTGGGCAAGATTCGAGTCGTTCAAGTCGAGTATCCGCAAGATTGGCTAACTCGCCCCCTTTCAAGCAAACAGGCGGATTGGCGCACGGATCCTGCTCGTTCAGGACCTGGCGGTGCGATCGGAGATATCGGTACGCACGCTTATAACCTTGCGAGATTTGTGACGGGTCTAAAAACGGTGGCCGTAAGTGCGGACCTGTCGACTTTCGTAGAGGGCAGACGGCTCGACGACAACGTGCACGTGCTGCTACGTTTTGAAGGCAATGCACGCGGGATGCTGTGGGCCAGCCAAGTTGCCGTGGGCTGCGAAAACGGTCTACAGCTGCGCGTTTATGGCGCAAAGGCCGGGCTTGAGTGGCGCCAGGACAATCCAAACCAGATGTGGTTCACGGAATTTGGCAGGCCCAAGCAACTTCTGACGCGAGGCGGCGCCATCTCCGGTGACGCTCCTCCGATTCAGGTACGACTGCCGAGCGGGCACCCCGAAGGTTATCTTGAGGCGTTCGCAACACTTTATAGTGAGTTTGCTCAGCTGATCCGCTCCGGAGACACTGCCTGTCCCGACCTGCCGTCGCTCGCTGACGGAATTGAAGGAATGGAATTCATCGCCGCCGCAGTCCGATCGAGTAACAATCAGAGCATGTGGACAAGCCTCAGCGATGTGTAAGGCGCGCGGCCAGATCCAACGCCAAAAGAACTCACGACGCGCATCATGGTGGATCGCAGCCGAATCCCCATGATCAGCAGCCCATAGAGCGCCGGAACCAAATTGTCGGCACGACGAAGACGTCCATTGAAACGATGCCGTCCGCACCGTCGCGAAGGAACGTCTTCCATCCCGGCGAAGGAAGGCCCCTCCTCCGCGCCATGTACTTGACGACGCTAGTCTGGCCGATCTCGATCCCGAGATTGAGAAGCTCTCGATGGGTTCTCGGCGCTCCCGGCTTCACAATCGTCAGCGCGTTGGTGGCGTTTGGCGCCAACGATACAGCCCAACAAGGATCGGGCGATCCGTCGTACTGAATGCCGGTCTCTTCGGCAGATGCGGGCGCCGGCTATTAAGTTGATGACGAGGGATCAGGATCTCAGCTTCCAGCGAGACCCGCGACCGGAACAATATGCCCAGCGCCGACCAGACCAGGCTGTGAGCTTCTCTCATAAGACAGAAGCATTGCGCGATGCCTCATGTGCCAGCCGGATTAGGTTTCCGACAGGGACACGTCGCGACATAGACCATGGTCTAGCCAGACGCGACTATCAGCCAACCCTCGACGCTTCGACATGGCTTGAGCTATTGCCTGTTTGGGCGATATGATTGATCTCGTCGCGAGGATGCCGCTTTGACATCAGATCCTCTTATTGCCTGTATCGACGATAGCAAGGCTGTCTGTGACGCAATAGCCGGATTTCTCAAGGCGCTTGGCTTCAGGGCTGCAATGTTTTCTTCGGCTGAGGAGTTCTTGCAATCCAATCTGCTTGAGCAGACATCGTGTCTGATTACCGACATCAAACTGCCCGGGATGTCCGGACTTCAACTGCTAAACCAGCTGGCGAGCTCCGGCAGCCGAGTTCCGACGATCGTCATCACCGCGTTCTCCGGCGAACACGTTCGCGCACAGGCACTGAGAGCCGGAGTGATTTGCGTTCTGGACAAGCCCGTCGCCAAAGACGATCTGCTCGCCTGCATCAGGTCGGCTCTGGAGCGATCGGAGAAATTTTGATGGCGCAAGCAACCCTCTATTCCTTCACGGCGCCGGCCGTCAAACCGCCCACGACGAAGTTTTGAAGGAGGAAGACGATCACGATGATCGGGAGTAGCGACAACACGCTCGCCGCGGCGACGAGTTGCATCGCCGAACCGGCGTAAGCGCCGAAGAAGTAAAAGATACCGACCGAGATCGGCAACATATCGGGCTGACTGAGCAAAATGAAGGGGACGATGAACTGCGACCATCCAAGCATCGCCGTTAGAATGAAAGTCGACGCCAGCCCCGGCAGGCTGACCGGAAGTATGATACGCAAGAATGCCTGTAAACGACTGCAACCGTCAATCATCGCCGCCTCATCGAGCTCTCTGGGAACGGCATCGATGCTCCCTTTCATCGCCCATGTGGCGATCGGCGAGTACATCGCGATATAGACGAGAGTGGCACCAAAATGAGACTCGGTCAGGCCCAACGCCTGCATGGAGCGATAGAGCGGCACCATCATCACCAGCGGCGAAACCATTTGAAATCCCAGGACCAAAAAGAGCAACTGAGCTTTGCCTCGGAATTGCAGTCGGGAGAACGCATAGGACGCGGGAGCGGCGACAACGCAGGCGCCGGCAGCCCCGGCGATCGAGAGTTTGAGAGCATTCCATAGGTAGCCAAGGAACTGATGATTGTTCAGAACCTGGGCGAAGTTTTGCAGCGTAGGCGAATGCGGAATGACATGCAGATTCCTCACAAGGATTTCCGCCGGCGTCCGAATGGATAATGACAGCAACCAAAGCAAAGGAAGCGCAAAAAACAACATGATCAGCGCAAGCGCGATGTAGATTGTGATCCCCCGCTTGTTGCGATAATTCAACGCGATCCCCTGAATAACAGCCAAACGGTTGTCGCGACCGCAAGGTTGATGAGCAGCATCAGGACCGCCAGCACGCTGCCTTGTGCCAGATTGAAATCATGAAAAACCATATTGTACGCCGCCAATGCGAGGACCTCGGTTGAACGCCCGGGCCCTCCGCCGGTCAGCGGCATCACGATTTCAAAGGTGTTTAGAGAGAGGACGCTGACAATGATGATGTTGATCAGAAGCGTCGGTCTCAGTCCCGGCAGCGTAATGTGCCAGAAAGTTTGACTGGTGGTCGCGCCGTCGACCGCCGCCGCTTCGTACAAGGTCGGGGAGATGGTCTGTAAGCCGGCATAGAGCAAAATCACGCTGAGCGCAGTGCCATACCAGATGTTTGCTACAGTCGCAGACTGGACCGCCATCCAGGGTTCCGATAACCATGGCACGGGCGGCAGCGAGGTGAACCTCAGCATGGCGTTGAAGAGGCCGAAGTCCGCTTCGCTCAAAAGCAACTGCCACGCGATAGCGGAAGCAACGCTGGGAACGACCCACGTCGCCAGCACGGTGACCCGAACCACTCTCACCCCGAACAGGTGCCGTTTGAGTCCAGCCTGAAGAGCCAACGCGGTCAACAATCCAAGTGCGGTTTGGCCAATCACGCTGCCGGCGACGAAAACGAAGGTCGCCTCCAGGATCTGCAACAGAGCGGGATCTGCCAAGATGGATCGATAGCTACCCAGAGTGTAGCGGTAGGACGTGTCCAACAGCGTTGCGTCTGTAAAGCTTGTGCGCAGGACCTCAAGAACCGGATAGACGTAAAAGACCGCCAGGAGGATGGCGACAGGACAAAGCCACCAGAAGGGATAATCACCCTGATTGAACCGTAAAGCGCTGCGCGCCGCGCCCGGGGAGTTCGTCTTTCGGTCTTCGCCCGAGTGCCGACGCTGCAGTCCCATTTTCATTTATGGCGTGGGAGCGACTTTGGCGACGTGCTCCATCGCCTCATCCACCGCGGCCTCCGCAGTGCGGGAGCCCGAAAGCGCGCTGCTGATTGCGATTTGCAATCTGTTTGAGATTGCGGTGTAGATCGGAAAGCCCGGTCGCGCCTGGCTCTTGTTCAGGTATTGCCTAATTCGCTGATAGACCTCGGAGCGAAACATTGGCATGGAATCGAACGCGCTTTGCCGTGTCGGCAACAATTGAAGAACTTCGACCGCCGGCACCATGTAGACTTCACGAACCAGGTCCATGCACGCCTTGACCTTCTCCGGATCCTTCGAAAAGGACACAAACGTCCAGCCGCCGCTGGCCGTCGAACGTTGCTCCGCCGTCGGCCCGGGCAACATCGAAATTTCCCATTTTGCGAAAGCATCAGGCGTCATCGATGCCTGCATCTGTCCGATCACCCAGTCGCCATTGATCATCATGGCGGTGCTCCCTGCGATAGCCGATGCAGTGAGGTCGCTGTAGTCGCTGATGCTCGCGACACGGGCCGGTGCGGCGCCTGACTTAATCAGGTCCTGATAATAAGCAATCGCGTTCAGCAGATAGGCCCTGTTCGGCTCCCTTCCAAATACAGGTGTCCCCTTTTCGTCGACGAGCTTGCCGCCTTGCGCCCAGAAGTTTGGCAGGAAATCAACCATCGTGGTCTCGTTGCGGCCACCATTGAACAGCAGGCCATCGAGGCCTGGGGTCGTCCGCTTGGCCGCCAGTGCCGCTTCTTTCGTTTGCTGCCAGGTGTCGGGTGGGTTGGGCACGTACGCCGTATTGCGGAATAGCAGTCGCAGATCGGTCGTCCACCACCAAGCATAGATATGGCCCTCGGCATCGGTCACGATGGGCCTGACGAAAGCAAAGAGTTCCTCGACCTCCTCCTTCGTGAAATATTGTTCGATCGGTTTCAGAAGGCCCTGTTGAATGAATAGAGGGACCGCGAATGAATCCATTGAAGTACAATCGGGTGCGATGCCATTCCTGGCCTGCTCCAGCAGCCGCGCATGTTCCTGCGGGATTTGAAGAGACATTAACTGAATTCGAACGCGCCAGTCAGGATGGTTGCGGGCATACTTTTCGTAAAGCTCCGCCATTCCCCTTGCATACTTCGGTTGTGCGTTGTTGTTCGAATGCGCCGTTAGAACACGGAAAGTGAAACTCTTGGGTGCATCGGAGCGGCCGATGCGATCTGGCGCTACAAGGTCTTCGGCCCATGCACTGCCCGTCGGCTGAAGACGGCCGATCAAGAGAATGACGAGCAGTAGCAACGTTCGGTTGAACTTCATTGCCGCCGGTCCCACTGTACGCGCATGATGCCGCTGAAGCCGAGGGGGCCAAGTGCGAATTTTGGCCTATTTTTTGCCCTTGCGCAAATATGCTGTTCTACTTTGGCTATCAAGAAAATATGCTGTTTTACTTGGGACCAACAAGAATAGATGGCCTCCTGGCACGCGATTAGCGCGAAATTACAGCGCCGGCCAAGGCGAAGCAGTTGCCGCTCCTCGGTTGATAAGACAGACGGGTAAACCTAAGAATTACCGTCGAAGGCTGCTTCCGGAATCGATCACGACGGTCTGGCGCGATCATCGGGGAAGGTGAATGAACCTCAGCGACTACCAGCTTGAGATGCTGCGAGACGACGGGGAGTTTGCGCTACACCGGGCCCGCGAGCGCAACAATCCGGTTTCAGTGTTAGTGCTTACCACCCGTCGGCCAACGCTCATTAAGCGGCTCGAACGCCAGTACGCGCTCGCAGACGACCTCGATCCCAGCTGGGCGGCGCGGCCTCTGGCGCTAATCCGCGACGATGGGTCTGCCACCCTCGTACTCGAGGACAACGGCGCCGAACCTCTCAGTTGCCTACTCAATCGGAGGCTGGAGCCAGCGCAGTTTTTGCGCCTGGCCATCAGGCTCACGGCAGCTGTCGGTCAAGTCCATCAGAGCGGTTTCGTTCACAAGGACATCAAGCCGGCGAACGTGCTGGTCGATGCCGCGGGCAACGTCCGGCTCACTGGATTCGGTATCGCGTCGCGATTGTTGCACGAGTGGCAGGCTGCCGGGCCGCCCGAGGATATTGCTGGCACGCTTGCCTACATCGCTCCCGAGCAGACCGGGCGGATGAACCGCTCAATCGACGCTCGCAGTGATCTCTATTCGCTCGGGATCTCCCTTTACGAAGTACTCACCGGCACATTGCCGTTTGCTGCCTCTGATCCGATGGAATGGGTCCATTGCCACATTGCCCGCCTTCCCGTTCCACCATGCAATCGATCAACTGCGGTTCCGATTCAACTCTCATCCATTGTGATGAAGCTGCTGGCGAAGAACGCCGAAGATAGATACCAATCCGCAGCGGGTCTAGAGGCGGATCTGCGGCGTTGCCTGAAGGCATGGGAAGCACACCGCCGTATCGATCCGTTTTCACTAGCCGAGCACGACGGTTCGGATCGACTGTTCATCCCCGAGAAACTCTACGGACGCGAGGCCGCAATCGGCGCGCTTCTCTCGGCTTTCGATCATGTTGTGACGCAGGGCACGATCGAATTCGTGGCCGTGTCCGGCTATTCAGGTGTCGGCAAATCCTCGGTCGTGAACGAACTTCATAGATCGTTGACGCCGGCGCGCGGTCTTTTCGCGCTTGGCAAGTTCGACCAGTACAAGCGCGGCATCCCGTACGCCACGTTGGCGCAGGCTTTCCAGTCTCTCGTCAGGCAGATCCTTGCCAAGAGCGAAACGGAGGTCAGCCAGTGGCGGTCGGCGTTGCTCGAGGCGCTTGGTACCTACGGGCAACTGATGGTCAATTTGATACCGGAGCTTGCTCTCGTCATCGGAGCGCAGCAACCGGTTCCGGAGCTCCCGCCCCAGGATGGACAAAATCGGTTCCAGGCCGTGTTTCGCCGCTTCCTCGGCGTCTTCGCCAGGCCGGAGCATCCGCTTGCCTTGTTTCTCGATGATCTGCAGTGGCTGGACGCCGCCAGCCTCGATTTGCTTGGACACCTCGTCACACATCCCGATGTGAAGCACCTCCTGCTGATCGGCGCTTATCGGGACAACGAAGTAGATTCTGCGCACCCGTTGACGCGCATGTTGGCGTCAGTCCGCCAGGCCGAGGCGCGGGTCACACAAATTGTGCTGGCGCCCCTGGACAGCGACGACATCTGCAGCCTGGTTGCAGACGCGCTTCGCTGCGAAAAGAATGCTGTTCAGCCTCTGGCCGATTTGGTGCATGAGAAAACTGCCGGCAATCCGTTTTTTACGATCCAATTTCTCACTGCATTGGCAGAGGAAAGACTGATCGCGTTCGATCCGGAGACGCTCGCCTGGCGTTGGGACATGGAGCGGATCCGCGCCAAGGGGTTCACTGACAACGTCGTGTCTCTCATGATCGGAAAGCTGCAACGGCTGCCCAAGGTCACCCAGGAAATTCTGAAGCAGCTGGCGTGCCTGGGTAACAGTTGCAAGACCGTCACGCTGAGCAAGATATCCGGCGCAACCGAGGCGCAGATTCACGCGGCTTTCTGGGAAGCAGTTCGCGCCGGCCTCGTCCTCCACCAGGGCAGCGGTTATACGTTTCTCCATGACCGCGTCCAGGAGGCTGCTTACGCTCTTATCCGCGAGGGTGAGCGGGCGGCGGCCCATCTAACGATCGGCAGAGCACTCGCTTCACCATCGACGGGGCCGGAAGAACTTGAGGAGAGCATTTTCGAGATCGTCGGCCAATTCGATCGCGGCGTCGGACTAATCACGAACCAGGAAGAGCGCGAACTCGTTGCTGAACTCAATCTCATGGCTGGAAAGCATGCTAGAGAAACTTCGGCTTACGCATCGGCGCTGGCCTTTCTGACCGCCGGAAGCGAGCTACTGGCGGCGGACAAATGGCAAAGGACTTATCGGCTCGCTTTCGCGCTCGAACTCTTCAGAGGCGAATGCGAGTACCTGACGGGGGACCTGGCGTCGTCGGAAGAACGGCTCAGGCTGCTTTCGGGTCGCGCGGCGAACCCGGTCGATGAGGCCGCCGTCACATGCCTGCGTGTGATGTTGCACACCAATTTGGATCAAAGCGACAGGGCGCTCGAGATAGGCTTGGAATATCTGCGGCGGGTTGGCATCCGCCTGCAGCTGCGCCCGACGGCAGAGGATGTCCGCCTGGACTATGAGGAATTGTGGCAGCGACTTGGGGCCCGCCCGATCGAGTCCCTCATTGACTTGCCGCCAATGCTTGACGCCGATCAATACGCAGTCATGAACGTCCTGTCGGTACTTGTGGTACCAGCCACCTTCAGCGGCAAGAGCAATAACCTCGGGGTGATCATCTCCATCCGGATGGCGGCGCTTAGTCTTGAACATGGCAACAGCGATGCGTCGGCCTATGCCTACGTGGCTTTGGGCATATATTTGGGCCATGTCTTCGACGACTTTCAGTCGGGTTACCGTTTGAGCAAAGTTGGCCTGGAATTAACGGAGACGTATGATCGTTTCCGGGCTCGCGTGTACCAGACTTTCAGCAATCACATCGCTCCATGGATGCAACACCTTCCGACCTGCCGTTCCCTTGTGCGGCGCGCTTTCGAAGCGGCGCAAGAGGCCGGCGACCTTTTTTTTGCAGCCTGTAGCTCTGCCGACCTGGTTACCAACCTCCTCGCTGCTGGAGAACCGCTCAGCGAAGTCGAGTTGGAGGCGGAGAATGCCCTGGCATCTGCACGAAAGGCCAAGTTCGGTCTCGTCATGGATGTCATAACTGGGCAACTCATGCTGATCCGGAATCTTAGAGTTCCTACTTCGCATCTTGTCTCCGTCAATGACGCGGTGCTTGTGGAGAAGCAATTCGAACAGCGTTTGGAGAGTGATCCCCAGCTGGCAAAGCCGATGGGTTGTTATTGGATACGCAAGCTGCAAGCGCACTTCCTTTTGGGTGACTACCCATCCGCGCTCGCGACGGCGTCGAAAGCGGTGCCTTTGTTTTGGTCGTTCTTCGGGGACTTCGAACTGGCTGAATATCATTTCTACAGCGCGCTCACGCGGGCGGCGGTCTGTGACTCGGCGATCCCTAGTCAACGGCAGCAACATCTGGAAGCACTGTCCGCACATCACGGACGGATTGTGGGTTGGGCGAGGAACTGCCCCGAGAATTTCGCAGACCGCGCTGCCGTGCTCGGAGCCGAAATCGCGCGCCTGGAAGGTCGCGCCCTCGACGCAGAGCACCTATACGAGGAGGCCATTCTGTTGGCCCGCGAACACGGCTTCGTCCAGAACGAGGCGATCGCCAATGAACTCGCCGCACGATTTTACATGGTGCGCGGATTCAACAAAATCTCCGACACATATCTCCGTGACGCGCGAAATTGTTATCTCCGTTGGGGTGCGGAGGCCAAGGTTCATCTGCTTGATCGCGACTACCCGAATGTCCGGAGCTATCCGACCTCGCCGATTCCGACCAGAACCTTCGACGCGCCCGTCGAACAACTGGATATCGGAACGATGTTCAAGGCCTCGCAAGCTCTTTCCAGCGAGATCGTGCTGGACTCCTTGATTGAGACACTGATGCGAATCGCCGTTCAGAATGCGGGAGCTGAGCGGGGCATGCTCATCCTTCTGCAGAACAACGAGCCGCAGATTGCAGCGGAAGCCTCCACTATTCACGGCACGATCGAGGTCACGCTTCAGAGGAAGTCAATTTCGTCAGGCAGCTTCCCTCATTCCGCACTTAAATATGTGGTTAGGACGCGAGAGGGCCTGATCCTGGACGATGCCACGGCAAGCGAGTTGCTATCGGGCGATGATTATGTGAAGGAGCGCCGTCCCAAGTCTGTTCTGTGTCTACCTATCATCAAGCAGGCCAAGCTCGTCGGCGCACTCTACCTCGAAAACAACCTGGCGGCGAATGCGTTTTCGCCGAACCACGTCGCAGTGCTGGAATTCCTGGCGTCGCAGGCCGCGATCTCTCTCGAGAACGCATACCTCTATGCTAACCTGTCACGGAGCGAAGCCTTTCTCGCGGAAGGGCAAAGAATGAGCCACACCGGCAGCTGGAGCTGGAATATTGCGACCGGAAAGCTTGTTTGGTCGGAGGAACATAGTCGAATCTTCGGCTACAATCCGACGGCGGAGAATGGGCTGACTTTCCAGCTGTTCGAGCAGAGAGTGCACCCGGAAGATCGCCCCTATCTTCAGCAAAGGCTCGACGCGGCGGTCCGCAACGGCACCGGTTTCGCGTTTGATTTCCGGATTTTGCTTCCGGACGGATCGGTCAAATATGTACACGGCGCAGGCCGGCCAATTGTAGGGCAATCCGGAGAGGTGCGGGAATATATCGGCACGACAATCGATGTCACAGAGCGCAAACGCAACGAAGACGCATTACGCGATGCCCAGGCGGACCTCGTGCATGTTGCCCGGCTGACAACGATGGGTGAACTCGTCGCATCGATCGCACACGAGGTAAACCAACCGCTGATGGCAATCGTGACCAACGCCGAAACGTGTTTAAGCTGGCTTGCCAGGCCCGAACCTGATCTTGCCGAAGCCCGAAATGCCGCAGAACGCATCGTCAGAAATGGCCACCGGGCCGGAGAAATCATCAGGAGTATTCGCGCGCTGGCCAGCAAATCGCCGTCACAAATGGCTAATCTTGACGTGAATGGCTTGATCGAGAGCATTCTCGAATTGATTCAGGCTGAACTTGCCAGACATGAAGTCTTCGTCGAAACTGATCTGTTCAGCGGACTCGAGCCGATCATGGGCGACCGGGTTCAGTTGCAGCAGGTTGTCGCTAACCTGGTCATGAACGGCATCGAGGCAATGAGCGGCCTCCAGCACCAGCGGCGAGTATTAAGGATCAAAACGCGGCTCGGCGGCGAGGATGACGTTCTCGTTGCGGTGGAAGACGAAGGCATCGGGCTTGATCCAGCAAATGGAGATCGCATTTTCGATCCCCTATTCACAACCAAGCACGAGGGTCTGGGCATGGGCTTGTCGATCTCGCGCTCGATTGTGGAGGCCCATGGTGGCCGGCTCTGGGCGTCGCCGCGCTTTCCTGTTGGTTCCAGTTTTCAATTTACGTTACCTGTGCTGAAGAAAGGAACGTCGATTGACGACCTCGCGTGACGATGCTCAGCCGACCGTAATCGTTATTGATGACGATCAGGATATTCGCGACGCGCTCGAAGGCCTTCTGAAGTCAGTAGGCTTGCGAACAAAACTGTTCGCTTCGGTTCAGGAGTTTCTCGACAGTGATCCTCCGAGCGGCCTCAGATGTCTCGTCCTCGATATCAGGTTGCCAGGGCGAAGCGGGTTGGATTTCTACGATAGTCTCGTGGCGGAAGACATATTTCTGCCGGTCGTCTTTATCAGCGGCCATGCCGATATCCCAATGTCGGTCCGGGCCATGAAAGCAGGCGCGGTCGAATTCCTGACCAAGCCGGTTCGTCATCAGGATTTGCTGGATGCAATCCACCTGGCCATCGATAAGGACCGCGAACACCGCGAGACGGAGAGTTCGGTTGCGAAGATCCGGGCGAACCTCGCTACTTTGACGCAGCGCGAACGTGAGGTGCTGGAGCACGTGGTGGCTGGTCGCCTGAACAAGCAGATCGCCGCGGACATCGGAATCAGCATGGCGACGGTCAAACTCCATCGCGGCCACGTGATGCAAAAAATGCAGGCGGTATCGTTGGCTGAACTGGTTAGAATGGTCGACAGGATAGGTCTCTCAAAGCCGTAGAGAATCGCGGGCCTCCCCAACCCGCCAACGGTCACGGTCGCAATTCCGGTCTCGCTGTCACGCGAAGATGGCACGAACGGGCGCCATTCCGGCCCGATCCAATTCAACCGGCCGAAGAGCGGACTTCCCCATACTTCACTATCCTTTGGTCTAGGTCCTCTGGACCAGAGGTGGACTGCTGCTACACCCTTCGGTCCACCTTGCCGTCACAAGTTCAGTTGGGCGCGATATCCCGTGGCGCTAGTATCGCCGACACCTCGGGAGACTCGTCGCTCCCTATTGACATGCAAAGGGAATAGTTCGCAGCCGGCACAACCATTCATGACCCGAGCTATTGGTGTGGTTTCCAGGCCCGAACTATCCGCCGTTGCCTACTCGAGAAGGGATCAGAGTATGCAGACGAGCAACCAGACAGAGCCTCAGGTGAACAACATCACCTCGTTCGGTCCATTCAGGCTGGACCTGAAGCAGAGGCGACTCGATAAAGGCGACACTCCGCTCCGTCTCGGCAGTCGCGCTTTCGATATTCTGGCCCATCTGGTCGAACGCGCCGGAACAATTGTCAGTAAGAGTGATCTGATGGAGCGTGTCTGGCCGGATGTTACGGTCGACGAGGGATGCCTTAGAGTTCACGTCGCTTCGCTTCGCAAGGCACTCGGGGATTGTGGGGCGGGAGCGAGATATGTGACCACGCACTCCGGGCGGGGCTATTGCTTCGTGGCACCCGTCTCCCGTTCTAGCGCAACAGTCCTGACAAATGGCGAACGGCGAGTGGACGATGGATCATGCAAGCTGCCGAATTGCCCGGCTGGAACGGTAGGACGTGATGAAGCGATTCAACAATCATTGGCGCAGTTGGTCGCTGGGCGTTTTGTCTCCGTCGTTGGAACCGGCGGCATCGGCAAGACGACCATCGCTCTTTCCGTGGGTCACAGGCAGATGGAAGATTTTGCGGGCGCCGTTTGCTTCGTCGATCTGGGATCCGTCAACGATTCACTTCTCGTACCGAGCGCGGTCGCGTCGGCCCTCGGTTTTTGCATCAAACCCGACGACCCAACTCCCGACCTGATCAACTTCCTGCAGGACCGGCGGGTGTTGCTGATTCTCGATAACTGCGAGCATGTAATCGAGACCGTAGCGGCATTGGCCGAGCGTCTCTTTATCGAAGCGCCGCGGGTTCATCTTTTGGCGACGAGCCGGGAACCATTGCGCGTCAGGGGCGAATTTGTGTATCGGTTGCCCCTGCTCGGCGGGCCCCCTGCTGAAGCGAGGCTCTCAGCGAAGCGCGCGCTGGACTTCCCGGCAGTTCAGCTATTCGTTGAGCGCGTGGCCGCCAGCGGGACCGGCTTCGAGTTAAGTGATGCGGATGCCCCCGTTGTTGGCGAAATATGCCGCCGGCTCGACGGAATTGCTCTTGCGATTGAGCTTGCCGCGGGATGCGTCAACGCTTGGGGTCTGAAAAAAACCCTAGAAATCCCTGCCGATCGGTTCAACCTGCTTCGAACCGGCCGACGCACGGCACCACCCAGACATAAAACTCTAAGCGCAATGCTGGACTGGAGTTACGATCTGCTATCCGAGTCTGAGCGACTGACCCTCTGCCGGCTCTCGACCTTTTCAAGCGCCTTCACACTAGAGGACGCCCTCGCGGTCGCGGCGGATAAAGGCGTTGACGATACGGAAGTCATCGACGGGCTCGCGAACCTGGTCAATAAGTCGCTTGTTGCGGTGACTCCCTTCGGGGACACCACAAATTATAGATTGCTCAATGCCATCCGCTCCTATGCTTCGGGCAAGCTCGTCGAACTTGGCGAAGCGGATGCGATCAAGCGACACAATGCGCTTGCTAGCCGGCAGTGGCCTGCTCTGGCGGCTCATGTCGCACCTGTTGCTGAACCATCTGTCCCTCGTTGACGCCTGCTTGCGCACAAGCGCCGCTCCCATTCGCTGACCGCATTCCTCGACATGTTCGTTCAGCGCTGTACCGAGCTGTTCGTGCGCGCCGCCGAAAATTGTCGCCTCCCCCCAGGTCACACGCAATGCCGCCAAGGAGACAATCGGCAGCGACGAAATTGCCGAAGTCCTGTTTGCTCTGATCGGGCTCGCCTTGCTTAAGGCGTGGTCAGTTCCAATCTCAAAAGCAGAGATGGACCGCTTGCGACCATCAGCTCCAAGCCTGCCTCCCAGCATCCACCTCGTAGGACCCGTTGAAAGCCAGGGTCTGCAGTCAGACCTTCACCGCAAACTCGATCTCTGAAGCGTAGGCGGAAGGCGATCTCGCTGTACCGAGAGGCTCGCTTACCGTCCGGGCATGCTTGGCGTAGACACTAACCTGCGGCCGAACCCGGCTTACATGAAGCCGTCAGCTCCGCCACCTGTGACGCGCCCCGCTCCGGTGTCGCCGGCGCGTCCCGGGGCATCCCGCCCGAATTCAAGCCCCAGCCGCTGCCGATGCAGCCGCGCTCGCAGTTTGAACGTGCGCTCGAACACCCGATCGCGCCGCCTCCTCCGCCGGCGCCGCCGCCCGTTCGCGTGGAGACGCACGGCAACTCGCAGACGACCGTGTCGGCTCCCGTTTGTGAGCAGGCGCATCAGCGGTTGAAGGAGGAGCTCGGACTTGATCACTTCGAAGGGCGATCTTGGCAGGGGCTTCATCGCCACGCCCTAATGACAATAATTGCCTACGCCCTCCTGCAACACCGTCGCCTCGCACACGCGGAGCGGAAAAAAAGAAACAACGGGCCTCCGCCCCAGCCAACCATGCCCGCCGTACGTCACGCCATCGTCGATCTCATCCTTCGGCCCCCGTCTCAGCAGTGCCCATATTGCCGAAAGCAAATCCTTGAAAAACAGTGGCGCAAACCAATTCTGCCAAAGTAGCGCTAGATGCGGTAATGGGCCCGGCTCCGGAGCAAGGGGTCATGATGGTGGCTGTCCCCCGATAGATGATGAAACGGGGTCACGACTTGAGTCGGCCCCAAGCATCTGGAGACGGAGGACAGCCGTGGAGAATTATGCCGGAATCGACGTGTCATTGGAACTGTCGAGCGTGTGTGTTGTGGACGCCCAGGGTAAGATCCTGAAGGAAGCGAAGGTCGCAAGCGAACCCGACGCCTTAGTTGAGTTTTTTGAGACGCTCGGCTTTGCAGTGAAGCGGATCGGGCTGGAGGCTGGGCCGCTGTCGCAATGGCTGCATGCAGGCCTGAAAGGTGCAGGATTTGAAACAGTTCTGCTGGAAACGCGGCACGTGAAGGCCGCATTATCTGCAATGACGGTCAAGACGGATCGCAAGGATGCCCGCGGGATCGCCCAGTTGATCCGGATGGGATGGTTTCGGCAGGTACACGCAAAGTCGGTTGATGCGCAAGAGATCCGGGCACTCCTGATCGCACGCAAACAGCTTCTCGGGCGGCTGATCGATGTAGAATTAAGTATCCGAGGGATTTTGCGCGGCTTCGGTCTGAAGGTTGGCCCGGTGACGCGAAGGAATTTCGAAGCGCGGATTCGAGAGTTGGTTGCAGGCCAGGCGACATTGGAGCGCATTGCTGGTGCGATGCTTTCGGCACGATCGGCCCTGAAGGCAGAATACGGAAGACTACACAAGGCTGTGCTGGCAATTGTGCGTGATGATGCAGTCTGCCGCCGGCTTATGACAGTACCAGGCGTTGGTCCCCTGGTGGCCATCACCTACAAATCGGCGATTGATGATCCTCATCGCATTGTAAAGTCAAAGGCAGCAGGCGCGCTGTTCGGGCTCACGCCAAAGAAATATCAATCGGGAGAAAAGGACGTCACGGGCGGAATCACGCTGGCCGGCGATGAGACGGTGCGGACGGCCTTGTATGAAGCCGCCAACGTTCTGCTATCGCGCATCACGCGGTTCTCAAAACTCAAACGCTGGGGGATGGACGTCGCCAAGCGGAGAGGCTCGAAGCGCGCAAAGGTCGCCTTGGCACGCAAGCTCGCAGTGATCCTGCATCGGATCTGGGTCGATGGCACGACTTACCGATGGGCCGAAGCGGGCTCAATCGCAGCATAGAAGACGTGGAGGAGATCAAGAACGCAACCGGGATGAACTGAAGCCCGGTGCCCGAAGTCCCGTCGCCGGGACGGTGGATGCGGTGAAGCCGTTACACGCCCAGTGGCGTCGTCCGACGAACCACGCGTATCTAGATAGGCTCACCGCTCCCTCTGACAGCATGATGTGGCGGCCAGGCGTCGACCACGAACAGAAGCATGAGCTCGGCGGCGTGGCGTTCACTCGGGAGGCTTGACATCATCGGGCCCATAATCCCAGCGCCGGTCTCTTCCACCTCCGAAAGCAGACATCACGGCGTCGAAGACTGAGGACCGCTAAGGGCAATAGGCGCCTTACTCATTCTCAGCCTTGGCTTGCGCGATAGCGCTTTCTAATTCGGATGCGAGGGCCCTGTAACGAACGACGATCCTATCGAAATGGCGCGCTTTACCTGTGTCTTCACGGCGTCTCTCAGTTGCTCGCACTTTGCGATTTTTCGCGCAAGACCGCGAGGTGTTCGATCATGTCCTGCATGATGTTTCCCGTAGGGAACATCGTACATGAAACTAGACACCTCCAAATTCAACTTAGGACACTGGGGATCTAATACAGACCGCACCCCGCTCCCTGGGAGCAAATCGTGAATTTGGGCTGTTTCGGGAACGTGACTGCCCGACGGCCGGAAGCCGCTATGGGTCAAAAGTGCCGTTTTGACCAGCCGTGGGGAACTTCCGGTTTACTCCCGACTTCGGGCAACTTGCCGCTACGCCCCAAAGGAAGCGACGGGTCATAAGCTGTCCTTCAAGCGTGCGGACTACGCGGCATTGGTGTCATATCGCAGTGTTTCCTAATTCGCTTTAGGAACGACCAACCCGGCGGCCGATTGCAGATGAGCGACGTCAGTTCCGCGACACGCTGGCGTGCCAGCACGTTAGTGCCGCAAGGGGTACAGCCATGCACGACATGCAAACCCACCTAGAAATACTCCTCACCGAAGCGGAGGAGTGCGCCCTTATCAGCAGACGCCATGCAGCCGACCAATCAAAGAAGGAGTTGTTTGCTGATCTCTCCTCGAACCTATTGGGGCTCGCCACCAAGGTGGAACTCGCCATCGAAGAGCGTCAGGACAGGTCTAACAGGTAGTGTGCATTGGCGAGCCTTTCCCGCGTCTTGCACTGAAGCTCGGAGAGTATGTCTAATCGCGACAGGCGATCTGTAGTCAATGATCAGGTTCTTCCCTTCAATCCGGCCATGATCGCGCAAGCTTTCCTGCCACACCTTTGAAGAGTGGCAACTACAGGGTCGCACGATCATCATAGCCAACCCGGCGAGTCGGCCCCTCCGCCCACGAACGCGCGGCGAGACAAGCAGCGCCGCACTACCCGCGATGAAATCCCGCCGGTTCATTCGATCCTCATCAAAACTGAGGGTCGTGGGTAGTTGCACTCAGATGCGAACGCTGCAACGCGAGTGGGTCAGGACCGCTTAAGGTCAAGACCAGAAAGGCTCGACCCGAGCATAAAATGTCGGCTCCGGGTCCGAGAGCCGACACCGATCATTAAACGCTCCACTATGGCCCCGACGGCATTACTCGTCGGAGCCATTCAAGATCACTCCGGCCGGGTGCATCCGCCGCGCCGCCCGATCTTTCTCGATTACTGACTCGATTAAGCGCAAAACGTGTCACCCGAACAACCTCGATGTGATCACATTGCGCACAAAACCAGTCAGCAGCCAGTACGCACCGCGCCCACTCGGCACGCCGCCGCTGTTCTGCGGTCAACGCCTTCTGACCTTCCAGACCCCGAATTATCTCGTCAATCTGTACACCATCCAGCGTCCGCTTGATCCGCAAGATGGTGGCCAGCGCATTCACCACGTCGCCATACGGCATCAACAGATCGTGCGCAGTAACATCGCAGTGTGCGATATTCGTTTCGACCGCCTCTTCGCTCTTACAGATCAGCAAGGCAAGCTCGCGCGCCTGCCGAAGATCGCCAATAGGCACAACGGGTTCACCGTCGAGCACCATACGCTCCGCCGCTAGAAGGTCGATGCACTTTGCGTAGACGCTGGCAAACACATCCGCCACAGGGTGACGATCTTCGCCAGCCTGCGGCATCGGCCGAGCAAGAATATCCGCGACCTTCCGCATACGCCTCGGTATGCCCGACACCCCAGCACATCCCTCGTAACCGCGCGTCGAATGGATTCACGGTGATCCGGCCTACATCGTGCCCGAGCAGACGCGCGCAAATGGCATGCCCCGCCTCGTAAATTGCGATCCGACGATCCTGGTCTGGCGTTGGGCCAAGTGCGTCAGCAGTTCGTCCTCGATCTCCTCGGTCAGGCCGCCGCCGTTATCGGATAAGGTTCTCGACGTTTGGCCCCGCTTTGCGAAGCACGATGTGACATGCCCCGTCACCGCCGGTCAGCGCGATGGCCATCCCGACGAAACCCTCCTCCGCAATGGACAATTCGCGAAGAATAGTCATGGCCGGCTTGTCCTCATTAGCAGGAGCAACGTCACGGTATTGGCACCTGACATTTCGAGCATTGAAACTGCTGGTCTCCGGATCAATGCAGGCAAACCCGACCGGCACATGATCGGCGCGTGTAGCGGTGTTCCCCCTCACATAGGCGCAGCCATCCGCCTGCGAGATCCGGCAATTCGGACAGTCCGGGGCCTCGAGATGCCCCAGTGCATTCTTCAGCGATCCATGGCCCCATTCTTCAGCCGATCCATGGCCCCCTTTATCGGGAAATACTAGCAGGGCCATTTCGATCGCAGCGTATCAAAGGATACGGAACGCCAAATTAAGCACGGAGATAGCAGCTAACGCAGCCGCAGGCGTCATGTCAGGGCTTGCCGGCACTCGACTCGCCAGACGGCCCCGGCCGGCATGGCATTTGGGGAGTGTAGGCCGGGGCCGCTGCGCTCGGGCTCGGTTGCACCAAGCAGAGGCGAGCCTAGGCAGAGACCGAAGGCGGCTCTGCTCGCTATCGCACAGTTCGATTGCCTATTTTTCCCGAATTGACTCACATGGGTCAATTGCAATCCGGGAACGAGGGGCGCCCACTCACCAAGTCTCCAAGTGATTAGAGAGGTTATGGTGACTGAAAGTGTGCCCCCGAACAGATTTCTCATTCGCATGGGCGGCGTTGGTTGGATGGTTTACGATCGAGAGCGCCGGGGGCCGGCACTGATCGGCAGCGACTGGGCCGCGAGTTTGACGCGGGAGCAGGCCGAGCGAGCGTATGAAATCCTTATTGGCTCGGCAGACGACTCTGAATAGGTTCTACCGGCCAACTTCTGCTGCTCGATCAGTGCGGAGAGGAGCGCGGACTTGAAAACGATCGATGAACGTGCCTTCACCAACCCGGAAACCGCCGTGCGCAAGCTGATAGAGATCGCCAAGGGCATCGAGCCGTCCAGGACGGCCGCATCCACATTAAAAAGATCAATGCGCCGTTTCCCTACACACTAAAGGCTAGCGGGCCCGAGTTCGGCGCCGCCATCAAGTTCGCCATCGAAAAGGGCTGGCTGGAGCTGCACGAAAGCGGAACTTACGTGCGACTCAAGACGGGCCAGGACTCCATTTGAAGCGATAGCGATAGCGGGCCACCAACTGAGGCGGTCTTATCGGATCATGAGCATAGCGATGCTTGCAATGAGGGTGCCGAGGCCCGTTACCATTGTGGCGAGCGCCAGCGTACCCAGCCTATCCAACTTGCTTCCCGTCACCATCAGCCGCCTTTCGCATCTGGAGATGGCTTAAGTACCAAAGTGAACACTTGTTCCAAAGCAGCCTAGTTCATCTTGCGGCGTAGCTTCTGGACGATCTCGCGCACTCGGCAGCGTACTGTTCAATGATCCGCCGCGCCTCCTCCAGCCGTGACGGCTTTGGCTTTTCGCCTCACTCTGTTTCTCGGGCTCGACCAGTGCCCGATGGTCGGGCGTCCGTTGAGCCAAATCGACGCTCCAGCGAATTAGGACGCCGCGCAGAACAAACTAGGACACTAGAGGTCAAATACGGACAGGACCCAGCCGCCACATAGGAACGTTCCGCGGAAACGAGAACAAAGGCCCGCCAGCGTGAACCGGCGGGCCCGACATCATCGGGGCTTCAGGATCTTGGCGCGCCGCACCTATCCACACCCACGATAGTAAGTGGCTCGCAAAAAACGGCCCTAATCGCCGGAGCCGCTGGAGGCCTCGAGGGTAAGGGGGGGCCGCCGAGGCCTCTTACGGTCTAGGACGATTCGGCAACGTCGTCTTTGGAAATATGCGCGGTTACAGGAGCTGCCCGATTGAGGCCGCCTTATTCTTGCGGGAACAACTGGTAGGAGTCCGATGAAGACTTATCGGCTTCGTTGTCACGTTTGAGGGGCAGATGATCCACTCGGTTGATTTGGTCTGTGGGACTGAGGAAAACGTCCGAGCACTTGCTAAGCGGCTAGCTGAAGCTAATCCCATGGAGCTATGGGAAGGAAGACTGACTCAGGCGGTCTGTCTCAATCGTGAATCGCACCCGCATGACCGGCCCGGTTTCGTCGCGAACCTCAATGGCGGCCTCGCCGGGTTTAATAGGACGGTGCAAGCTTTCTCGGGCCGCGTCGGCCATGGGCGATGGGAGGGGGCAGAGTTCTAGCGAAGACCCCGCCGACTTGGGCCGGCGGGGGTTTTATGTCGGGCGGTACTTGCTACCAATCCGCAAGTGCTCAGTCGCTAATTTCAAGGGTGGCTTCCGTGGCAAAAGCGCTTAGCGGATACGTGCCAGCGATATTGACGATTCCTGGCACTAGGGCCGCGGCAAGCCCGAGCCTGCGGTCCGCCCTCCTCCGACGGACAGCACCCGCGACGCGCTTGCGCAGAGCAGGAGAAACAGCGCGCGCTCCGCCTTGTACCTCGCGGCAGCGCGGCTGCACTCCGAGCCGGACATCACGACCTCGCCTCCAGCTGCGCAGACAGCCCACTTCCATCGGCCGCGGCCGCGTCGCTTCGTCGAAGCCCGCGTAGTTCTCTTCGTCGTTTCGAGTGTTCATGCCGCGACCCGTCCCCGCAAGCCGCCCTGGAGCTGGTCCAGGAGCCGCTGCTCGCGTTCGATCCGGCTCAGGTAAAGTTCTCGTTCCTTCTCGGTCTTGGCGCGGGCGAGCAGCAGCCGGTAGTGAGCTATGACCTTCTCGCTGCCGCGGATCAAAAGGTCCCTGACGTCGGTCATGATGCCGCCCCCGCGGTCGCAGGCGAGCACGGCGTCGGGGTCCTGAGCAAGGCGATCGGGAAGGTTTCGGACGTCAACGCCTCCAGCGCCGAGCCCTCCTCGGAGAGACGCCGTTCGATGAACTGGCGCTCGAGGTCGGAGAGCCGCGTCTTTAGAAGTCTTCGATAGCGGTGGACGTTGTTGCGGTGCGCACGGATGCGGGCAAGGTTCTGATCGAGCATCTTCATCACTCCTCACCCTCTCCTAAGCCGCTGCACGCTCGACCGACCGCAAGCGCATCGGCTTGCCCCCGGGAGAATTCCGGGCGCCTTCGTCCAGCGCGCAAAGCGCCTCCAAAATCTCGTCGATCGTGACCGGCGCCTTCAGCCCCTCGGGGGCCCGCAGTGACGGGCACGATGCGATCGCAGAAGCGTCCGATGCCCACGAAGCCAGGATGGCACGTTTCTCGGACAGGCTGAGAGAAGGATGGGAGACCACGTCCCGGGGATGCTCAAAGACTGTACCGGGATGAATGATGGCGCTGAGATCAACAACGTTGTCGTGAAGGGCGGTCGTCGGCCGCATGGCTTCCTCCATTTCCAAGACGAGTTGAGGAGATAGCCGCGCGGGTCGTCCCGCGCGGCTTGGTGGCTGTTCTGCGGGATGGCCTTAGGCAGCCTTGGATTCGATCTGTGTCACGTTGCTCGGCGCGGCGCCGTTGATCGCAATGCGACGCGGCTTCATCGCCTCCGGAATCTCCCGTTGCAGGTCGATGACAAGCAAGCCGTTCTCGAAGCTGGCGCCTTTGACCTCAACGTGGTCGGCGAGCGTGAACTGCCGCTTGAAGTTGCGGGCCGAGATGCCGCGATGCAGGAAGGTCTTGCCGTCCTTCTCGCCCTTGTGACCTTCCAACGTAAGGACGTTCTGCTCGACCGTCAGCGCGACCTCATCCGGCGTGAAACCGGCGAGCGCTACCGAGATCTGGAAGCGGTTCTCGTCGAGACGCTCGATGTTGTAGGGGGGATAGGTCTCCTCGCCCGCGCGCTGGGCGGCTTCGGCGAGGTCAAAAAGACGGTCAAAGCCGATGGCCGAGCGGAAGAAGGGCGAAAAATCAACAGTGCGCATAGCCAGATCCTCCTGGGAGCAAAATGGTTACGAGCGACACCGGACACGACCGGTGCCCGTCTCAATGGCGGGACCCGAACGGCATCCCGATCGTCGTACGACGACGCCAAAAAAATTTGGAAGTCAGAGAAAAGTTTCAAGACCCCCGGACAAAATTTTTACGCAAGGAATCGCAATGGTTAACGCGGACTTAGGCGGCCTATTCCTGACCTTCCTGAGCGCCGCGCGCAGCCTGGCTGCGTGCTGCCGCTCGGCGGCGTCGAGGGGCGCCTGCGCTTTCGTCGTCGCCTTCTCGCGCCACTCCCGCTCCGAACGTCTTGAGCTTCCGCCATGCGCAGCAAGACTCGCGAAACTAGCCCCGGCGCGCGACCCAGAGGCCGACCAGGAACGCCGCGAACAGCGATCGCAGCGGCGCCTTCCTTCGTCGACGAAGAGCGTCCAGCGTAAGCGGGCGGGCATCATGCATCGTTACCAACCTGTGGTTGACTACATTCTTTGCGTTCTATATGGTGCATACTTCTGGCGCGTCTGAGTTCGGCCATGTCCAGGTTCGGAATGCTCGTCGAACTGATCGGATACCTGGTGGCACGTACCGTCCTGCCATTCCTGTGGTTGGGGCGCGTTTATGTCGAGGTGTTCAGCGCAACGCCGGAGCCATTGCGATGGCTGGCTACCGCCGCGATGCGACAGGCCGGATCGAATTGCGACAAGCCGCTGCCGCATGGATCGGGTTCGGGATGTGCCTCTTGGTGTGCTCGCGATTATCAGCATGTTTCACGGCACGTTATTCTGAGTACGGCATGCCTTGCCCTGTTCGACGTCACTCGCCTATTCACGCCGACGGCCACCCACTGAAGATCGCCTTCGGCGAGATGCGTAAGATGGGCTTCGCGGCGTCCCGGTCTATTGCCACTGCGGCCACCAGGTTGAACTCGATGCGGATCGCTGGTCCGACGAGGTGCGGCCGGACTTCGAGCGCGGGCAACCCGCGGCTCGCGATCATGGGCACGCGAAACACGACCTGAAGGGTGGCCAAATCGTTATAGGCCAGAACAATTTTCGCCTCGACCTAATCAGAAGTGTATGGTCTGCGTCCCTCAGTAAGCGTTAGGGGCGTATTTTATGACCGGTTTCCAAGCCAAGTTGGAACGATTTGAGAGCCTCGCTACCGAATGCGAAATGATCGCGCACCGGGCGGTAGGTGGTGGCGATCGTGAACTGTACCTCCGCTTGAGCGAGCGTTATCGCGCCCAGGCGGCCGATATGCGGGCCCTGATTGCGACGATCGACGCCGCCGCCTAAGGGCGGTTCAAGCGCGCCCCGCCCTACTGGCTGGTCTCACGAATTCGAAGATCCGATCGAGGTCAACGGCCGCAAGCTAGTGACGCTGCGCGATGCCGGGGAGTGCATCGCGGCGCTGCCAAAGAAGGAGCATGACGCGCCAGAGTGGCAGGCGGCGATGGAAGCGCTGATCCTGGTCGCTGAGAACGGCGGCCCGGTCATCAAGGCCCGCATCGGCGTCATGCGGGCTTTGAACCGACATTACGTTCCAGCGTTCAACCCCAAGGGAAAAGAACCGCATTGGCGCCGGCCCAAGCTAAAGAGGGATCAATGACCGTCTTCGTGTACGTGAACACCGCCAAGCAGGTCGGTGATGCCAACCACGTCAAGGTCTTCGCTACGGTCGAGGCCGCGGAAAAGTGGTTCGAGGAGAACGACCCCGAGGGCGTTGCCTTTGAGTATGACGTTCTGGAATAGGTCGCTCGGACGGGCTCCTTTTTGCGCACTCTGCACAACATTTGTGCTCAAGGATCGGCGCGCAAGGGGGTTCATAGTTTGTGCGGGTCCTTGGTGCGACACCTCGTTCGCGCGAGCCTCGCGCCATCCATCCGCGAGCCCCCGCCCACCGTTAGGGAGCGGGGGCTTCGCTTTGGCATCCGTTGGACATCATGTTCCATGCCGCTGTTTTCGTTCAAGCTCATCAATTCCCACTTTGTCTCGGATTTTGGAGTGCATGACCTGCCGAGCGAAGCGGACGCACAGATAGATGCAATCAGGCTTGCTCGGTCACTGCGCGAAACTCGCCCGGAGCTAGTCGGCCTTCGCTATTCGATCTTCGTCAGTGACGATGATGGCAGAGCCGTGTGCACCATTCCCCTAGATGTTATCTTATGACGGGGCTGATCGGGCCCGCCGGCGAACCGGCGGGCCTTATACTTCGACGCCAAGTTCGATCAGAGCGGTGAAGGCAGCGAAAGCTCAATCGAGCCAAGCCTTAGCTCGATGCGCATCGTTCGCGGGAAGGCTCTGTTCGACGGCCCATCGGATCATCGCTTGCTCCTCCGATTCCATCTCGGGCATTTCGGCGACGGTTGGCGACTGATGTTCGTTGACGTCGGCATGTCGCCCCTCACTGACTCTGCATGTATGTGATCCTGATCCCCGGGCGGCGCCGAAACAAGACGCCAGCGCCACCCGTGAAGAGCGCAAACCAACTTTGGATCATCTCCGATCATTTCCCCTGTGGCTCGGTCAGGCAAATCGGCGAGTCCTGGTAGGCCTTTACACAGTTTCTGTACAATCGCTTTTCTATCGCATCGTCCAGTTGGCCGAAGATGGCGAGCAGCGCGAGCCCCACAGTGCCCGCCATCCCAACCGAACAAATTGCTGCGCGCTGCACGCGGCCCCACATTGACATGCCACTCGGTCATTGGAGAAGCAAATCTAGTACGAGCATCATTGGCCGCTGAGTCGGCTCTACATGCTCATAGAAATGAGGGCTGCCAAACCAACGGCGGCTATTCCCCACGCCAGCGCATGCAACATCCATGGCCGCATTGTCGCCTCCCGTCGGCAATGGAGGATGCGGACCGATTGCGTGCGCTATTTGAGATAAATCAAAGGCTGAAGATGAGCGCGGTTGCGGCAGCCAAAGTGAAAACTCCGGCGCCGATGGCAATCACACGCACTAGTAGTTCTTCGCCCATGCCTCACCTTAACCTAAGTTAAGCAGGCGTGCTATGCGATTTCTGCCAAATCTTCCCGATGAAGCACCCTCACGATCACTACCCCCGAACCACCGGCGGCTCGGCCTTTGTCCGAGCAAGACAGAGTGTGATACGTCCGTTCTGCCTGCTCCCTAGTCAGATAGGCTGCCCACTCTGTGCCGATTAGCGCGGGCCCCTTGCGATCTCGACCGTAAACCATCCAACCGACGCCGCCCATCCGGACGAGAAACCGGCTTGCCCTAACCCCTCCTTCACTGTGCACGTTAAGCGAGTAGGCCGCTCTCCTTCCCATGCTTTGTCTAGGTGAATCATGTCAGGTTCATTAACCCTCCGACGCACTCGGACCGGAACCAGAGTTCCAGGTGAGCCCAGAGCGACGTGAGTTGGCGAGACCCAAAGGCCGCAGGCGCCTCTTTCAAAGCAGATCAATTCATTCGCATTTGTCGATTCGTGCCTCCAATTCTGCTTCCAGGTCACTGGCGTCTTCGCGTATGGCTCGCCGTCGATCATTCCGAATGACCGGCTCGATAAGGATTTCTATTTGGTCCTGGAGGAGTTCCGGGATGGCGCAGCGTTTCGTGAGACCGACGAAGGCGTTACCTAGGCCACGCTGATCGGGGACATGCTCACCGGTCCATACGATCAGGTTCTTCGCGTCGTCTTCAATCCGGTCGAGGGGTGGTCGTGGGACGCCTCAGAGGATATTGCGCGCGAACTCGAGCGCCGCATTGCCGCCGAAGGCCACGAGATCTCCGACGCCTTGAGACACTTCGTCCAGAGCCAGCTCGGCCGCGCGATCGGCATCCAGTTGGCGCTCCCACTGCGGATGGCGAGCTATGCCACGTGAAGGCAAACCGCACGGCAACTGGCGCCCGCAACGCGAGAGCAATCACTTCATCCGCTGCACGATCCGCGGCGAGTTGCTAGACATGCGCGACCTCAGCGAGGTGCAGCAAATCGAGGAAGAGCCGACACAGCATTGAAGGGAGGTCCGAAATGGCTTGCGCGCGCTGCGCCGGCACGCACTGGGTTTGCGAGAACCACCCCGAGCGCACGTGGGAAGGTTCGAAGGCCTGCGGCTGCGGCGGCGCCGGTGCGCCCTGCCCCGTCTGCAACAGGGTTGGCGCCGACAACGAGATGCCATTGCTGCCAGACGGGTTCGAGACAAGCTTCACGACCACCGACATCATGCGTCCATTCCTTCGCAAGCCAACGAAACGATAGCCGCCTCTCGACCTTGACGCCCCCGGCCCAACCCCTTTGGAATAAGGATCTATTGGAGCAAGCGTCATGCGTATCTCGCCGTCGGTCGTGTCCGGTTCCGATCGGGACATCTATCTCGTGCTCGATGATTTCCGTGGACACCTTGGCCGAGCATGGACCGAGACGGACGAGGAGCACACCGACCGCAAGACCCTGCTGCGGCACCTCATGGAGGGGAAGTACAGCAATCCGGTCCGCATCGTCTGTTTCAACACTGGCGAGGGATGGTCGAGGGATGCCTCCGACGACATCGCGGAAGAACTGCAACAGCGCCGCGCCGACGGGACCGAAGTTCCGCCGACCCTCCAGGAATTTCTTCAAACCCACGGACGGCAGGCGGATATTCAATTAAAGCTCCCCAGGGATGGGAACAGTGCGAAAAGCGAACAGCCCGCCCTTAGATCTAGGAGTAGCCTTACCTACGCTTGGTGCAACCGACCAAGCACCTCCAGTCGCGACCTCGGTCAGTCAGTCTGCCAACTGCACTGACTGGGTGGGGGCGTTCCGGACCGCGCAAAAAAGATACCGCCTGATGGCGGGGTCTTCTTCGTTCCACGGCGCCCTGCCGCAACTACACTCCCGCTCGCTCATGTTGTAAATTTCTCGATCTCACACTGGAACGCGAATGTCCGATGGGAGAACGAGAAATGCCGCTGTTCGAGGTCAGCATCTGCTTCTGCACTCCCGGCCAAACATGGCACGAAGACACATCGAGGGACGTCACCACCGTCATCGAGGCGCGCAACGGAGTGCTTGCAGCCAAGACCGCACTGGACGGAGTTGAGTTTGACGAGCGCGCCGAGCTGATTCATTTCATCCATGTCGGCCGCCCGAGGGTGCCTCCCCACAAGCGACGATGACCTCGTTTGGCCTGCTGCTTGTTGCGGTCATCGGTGTCTTGTTCGCCGCAGCGCTCGTATCGCCAGCGGAGCGGCTCGCCTTTCTGGGCCGAGCCCCGCCGCATGGTCGTCATCTTGCTTTGGCTCGCCTTGTTCGTGCTGCTCGTGAGTCTCTGGTCGCGGATCGGCTGGTGATTTTCGCAGCCAAGGTGCTCAAGCGAACAGAGGCACGGCGTGAGGGTCCGGTAGGCTCCTGGATACTTGGCATCGGCAATGCGCCAAGCCGGCGGCCCCGGCCCCTCACACCTCAACCGCGCCCGGCCGGGGCCGATCGACCACGCTTGCCCGACTTGCGATGTTCCGCCCGGCACATAATCGCTGTTATGGCTCCGGGTTTTGAGTTCGCCATTCCGGTTAAGGGCAGCAAGGTTCCATCCGGTCCCGATTGGCTCCACGAGATCAAGCATGACGGCTACCGCATGAGGCTAATGCGGGAGAACGACCGGGTGCGCCTGATCACCAAAGGCGGCCACGACTGAACCAAGCGCTACCCGTGGATCATCGAGACCGCGCTTAAGATCCGAACCAAGCAATGGCACATCCGATTTCGATGCCCTGCATTCCCGCAAGCACGACCACGAGGTCCAGTTCTACGCCTTCGACATCTTGGCCGCCGACGGTGACGACTATCGCCGCTTGCCGCTGAAGCTGCGCAAGCCGAACCTCGCGCGGCTGTTGCGCAATCGCAGCGAGCGCATTCAAGCCGCCCCATTCGAGCAAGGCGAGATCGGCACCGACCTCTTCCGGCACGCTTGCATCATGGGATTGGAAGGCATGGTCTCGAAGCAGGTCGACCGCGCCTACCGCGAGGGACGTTGCAGGCGGGGAGCGCGATCGGTCTCTCAGCCACCGACGCCTACTAAAGTCTTGGCCGTTGATGGTTATAGAAACAAACCCTTGCGCGAAAGGTTGCTGGAGAAACTTTGACCAGCATGTTTGTGATGCTCACTGTTCGCCTGATCGCGCCCACTGACTACTCCGTCCGCGAAGACGGACGGCCGATCGGCCGCGTCAGGCTGGCTCACGAACGCGCGCCCGCAATTTGGCTCTGGCACGTGACCGTGCCGCTGCCTGGCCCGCCATATGGAGACGCGCACAGCCTCGATGAGGCCAAGGGCCGTTTCAAGGTGGCGTGGGAGGCTTTTAAGGCGCAGCAGAGTGCGGAGGTTCTGTCGCGGGCCTACGAGGCTATGGGCCACGCGAGCCGACCCGCTCGATGGGCCGCGACACGTTAAGCCTGCGAACGGAGTATTGAGCCGCCCAAGAGGATGGTTCCAAGCAAAGCCGAAACTCACCCGATACACACGGAGGCCGCGGTCCCGCGCCGCATCGCGACAGCCTTTGACCCTTAACAGACTCCGCCTTGGCGGGAGCTGGACTTGGCCTGATGTGTCGGCCTGCAGCTCAGTGTCCTGATTTTCCCGGCATCATTAAAGTTCAAGACCGCCTGCACTATGTTTTCCCCGCTGACGTACGAGATCATTGCGCCACCGTGCAAGGGCTGAAGATTATCCAGCTCGGTCGCTGGGTGTTCCTGCAGACGGCTAGCCCAGTAGCCTCGCAGGTTTTCTCTGCCGGAGATCGCCAATTGGTCACAATCGCAGTAGACCACGGCATCTTCGGCGTACATTTCGAGTAGCGTTTCGATATCGCCGGCGCGGTAGGCGTCGAACCAGTCGACGGCAGCCGCCATCGGGTCAAAAGACATGCAAGCACCTCCTGCGCCAGAAACAGAAATTGGCCGGGGTACCCAGCTCAGTCTCTTCGCGACTCGACACGAAATTTTTCGTCTTCACTCGGACAAGCCCATATGCCGAATGCCATAGGGCGGATACTTATCCGCTGGTGATGGCCACTCGAATTCGAAAATGCGCGTTCGAGACGAAACCGTGGCAATAAGCTAGGACCGAACTCCGATTCAAAAACTGAACCCAGGATCAATGACGACTACGACCCCATTGACGCGAGAAGCACATCTCAAACGGTGCAAGGAAAACGCGCTCGCGTTCTGAGCGTTGGCCGAATATGATGGTGGACATGCACGAGAGCCCGAGCGGCGGACTACCTCGTGAAATCCACGCATTCGGCATCGCTGTAGCGACGGCTGGCGACACAATGGCTGTGCGAGCGTACATCGAAGGCTTTATCTGATAGCCGTTCGGCGTCCCGCTCCATGCCCGTCTTGGCCCCAAGCCGCAGTATGTCAGCTATTCCGTCGCTGTAGGGCGTAGCGACGCGCTGATCCGCGGTAACGTTTGTGAGTCATGCGAGTGGCGAAGAGAAAGTTTGGGCTCAAGGCCGCCAGCGTCCGCTCCGCGACTTGTTCAGCTAGCTCCTTCGACTCCGTCGAGGCGATCGGCCGGCCGTCGCGCGTTTTGAGCTTTTCTTCGTCAGTCTGATGGGGTCATCCTTGGTCACGATGCATATGCCATCTCCGGCAAAAGCCCGCCCGCGAAACCTGCGCCGGCGGGCTGTTCTTACTTCTTGGTGTCGTGCCCCTTCGACTTGGTGTCGTTCATCGTCGCCGAGGGGTTCGCAGACGTTGGGCTGCTCGAGGCGCCCTGGCCGGTGGTAGCCGCCGGAGAATCGCCGCCACCTCCGCCGGAACCGGAGCCCCCGCCCGCCCCAGCTCCCGCACCCGCTCCGCCGCCAGCGCCACCACCCGCGCCGCCGCCTGCGCCTTGAGCGGACGCTGCCGCGATCGAGCCGAACACCAGTGCCGCAGCCAAGGCAATCTTTGCAATCTTCATTGTTGCAGTCTCCTGTTGAAGTTCGCTTGAAACTCGGTCTCCGGGTGAACGTTCCTCGCTCGATGAGCCGCATCATCGCCGCGCCATCGAGGCCGAGTTTTAGGAGTTCGAGCCGCTGCTGCTCGATGGCACCTGGGCGGCGGCTCTGTCACGCTCCGGCTCTCCATCCTCGTTTCTTCTGGCCCGACTGCGCAATGGATCGGCCTGTCCACGCAATGTCGAAAGCGGCAAGCCCGAACATGACAAGCAGCGCTGCGTTGAGAAGAATCTAACCGAGCTTGGTGCTGCGCATGGGCGGCTCCTTCGCGGGGCAACCGAAGCACAAGCGGCAGTTCCCTTTGGAGCGTTCAATTAGGCACTTTCGACCGCGGCAGTTGCATTTCGAAGAATGGCCGCACCGAAGTCGGCTTCAGCGATGAGGCAGCGCGCGGCTCATCCCTGCCCCGTCAATCGGAGAAATCGGACATAAAGATTCTCAACGCGGTCGCCGTTGGCGCAGCCCTCATCACGACATCCACTGCCAGCGCGCAAAGCGGATCGGGGACATCCCGCGCGAGATTGAGCATCAATTCATCCGGCACCCGCGGCGCGACAGGCGCCGGCGCATCAAGCTTGGATACGCCGGCCGATAACAATGGTGGCGGATCGAGCGCCCCGGCGACGGCCCCAAGGCTAAGGACGCAGTCACGCCCGGAAGAAGCGCGGCTCGGAATGTTTACTCGCCGGCAGGGAAATAGGCTCTATGGCAACCGTGCAGGCCTCTGGTCACTTCGAATCCGAGTTGGGGTCAAGCGGCGACCGCCGAAAAGGCCCTCGCCACGGGAGCAGCGAGGACAGGATTTTTCAGAGGGAGGAGCCAAGCTAAACCGCTTCTCTCTTGGCGTTCCTAGTGATCCTGACGAAGTTGTCGCTCAATGTCGATTGCTTGATCTGCATTGCGTGCTCGCTTGAGCAAGGAGTTGCGTTCGTCGCCCAGAGGCTTTCCATCGGCCCGCTCACGCATTTCCTGTGCAAATTGCTCAAGCCGAGTTTCCAGAGAATCCGTCTGCTTGATTCGCCTGCGCTTCAATCCCATCGCATGTTCCTTCTGCTGACGAGTACCGATTGTACGTGAGGGTGCAAATTACCGCAGGAACATAAGTTTATTTCCGGCTTAGACCTTTGAATGAGCTGGCGCGGAGCAGTCCTTCGGAAGTTACGTCGCGATACTCGATTTCGGCAACAAACTTCGGCTCGACCCAAGTGGCCTTGGGTCTTTTGAGTTGCTTACTCAATCTACTCTTCGGGCTGACTACACTGTCGAGTGCATCCCTGATCTTGCGCGAGGTGGTCCGGCGCCATCCCGTGCCGACCTTGCCCATATAGCGCAGCTCCTTCCCTTCCTGTTGCCGAGATAGAGAGCGGCAACACCGGTGGGATCTTTTATGGAGCCGACCACGGGGAATTTGCCCTTCTGGACTGCCTTGATCTTCTGCCAAGCTTCAACCCGCTCCGACCGGTAAGGAGATCCACTCGCTTGGAGATGATGCCCTGGTAATTCAGCTTGCTGGCTGCCGCGAAGAGCACCTGCCCGTCGCCTTCATGATGCTCGCTGTAGAGGATGGGCTCCTTCAGTTTGGTGCTATCGATTAGCTCCTTGAGCAGCTCCTTACGCGCAAGCTGGGAATGTTTCCGGAGATCTTGGCCATCAAGCCACAGGAGATCGAAGGCGAAGTACACTAGGCGATCCTGATCCCTCTGGCGAGGTGGGCCTGCAGCTCGGAGAAGTTGGGTCGCCCCTCGTGGATAACGACGACCTCACCGTCAACGATGGCCTGACCTTCGATGTCGAAGGCGCCGGCGATGAGAAAGCAAAGCATGACAGCTCGCGCGCATCATTTCGTTCCTCGCTGTTCCCTCAAGAATTTCACGACCAATAAGAAGATTACGCTCGTTGATCTCGACACCGGTGATGAGTTCACGACGAACCCGGAGAACGTTGCTCAGGAGCGCGACTTCAACCGGATCGAAACCGACGATCTGGCTCCGGACGCCCTCGAGATGGCACATGGCCAATTTGAAGGTGAACTGGCTCCGATCCTCCAATCGGTGGTCAACGGCAACATCGATGCAACCAAAGAGGATTTTGATTCAATCCTAAACCTCGTCGCGCTGCTTGCGATAAGAAACCCTCGCTACCGAAGCCCATTCAGCGAGTTTCAGGACAATGTCCGGCAACAAATATTGCAGCTCACCAGCGCCACTAAGGAGCGCTGGGAAGCACACATTGAGCGCGCCAACGCCGCTCGGCTTTGATTTGCTTTAGCTGTGGCCCCGTTGGGCCTCTAGCTGCGCCAGAAACTGCGAGACCTCCTTAATTCTCGATCAGGCAAAAATCTTCGGGCATAGGCACGGCGCTTCGCGCGGTACCGTGCCCATTCGAGGCCTGGCGTCGAAACTTGGCTTCAGGAAGGCCCATCGCCCTTGCGGCGCCGAGTTCAAGGCCACCTTGAGCGGTTCCTGACCGCGACGATGGACGAAGTTCGTCTGACAACATCCGACCGTGGTTCAGAGCGTCCTGAACATGATCGGCCTCGAGGACGCAAATCAGTTTCGCGACGCGGTGCTTCGCCGCGAAATCACGGGCATGATCTAGTACGAGAAGCAGCGCGATCACTCCTCCCACACGCTCAATAATTATCTGCTAGGCTGTTACTTCTTTGTTCACAGCAAGGCGCTGCGCGACGCCCTTACCGTCGAGTTCGCAAAGCGCGGACCGCTCGGCACGGGCGCTCTTTTAATCAATCCTCCGCGATTGCGCCCAGGAACGAGCACTTCAACTTCCAATTATTCCCTGGTTGGCTCGTCTGCTCCGCGCTGCCTAATGTTCTTGGCCGTATAGCTCAAGGCTCAGTCATGACCACCGCTGAAACCGTACTGCTCATCGCAGCCTTGTTATTGGCACTTCTCGTCATCGGTAACATCGGCTTCTCCAAACTGGCCGAGCGAAGGAATCCGCCTATTGGCAAGTTTCTCGAGTGCGACGGCGTGGTACTCCACTATATCGATCGGGGCGATCCCGCGGCTCCTTGCGTCGTGCTGCTCCATGGCAACGGATCCATGATCCAGGACTTCATGAGCAGTGGGCTGGTCGATCTTCTTGCCCGTCGCAATCGCGTGGTGTGCTTCGACCGCCCGGGCTTTGGCCATAGTCAGCGGCCACGGCTCCGAATATGGAGCGCAGCGGCTCAAGCAGCTCTGCTGGTGAAGGCGCTCGAGCAACTCGGGATCCGCGATCCTGTGGTGCTGGGCCATTCTTGGGGCGCCTTGGTCGCTATCGCTCTCGGCGTGCGGAAGGATTACCCGATTCGGGGTCTTGTGCTTGCGTCCGGGTACTACTTCCCAACCGTCCGATTGGACGTGTGGTTGATGTCAGGTCCGGCGATACCGGTTTTGGGCGACCTGGTCAGCTACACTGTCGCGCCTATCATCTCGTGGGCCATGTTGCCGGGAGCCCTGCGCAAGATTTTCGCGCCCCGGCCTATCCCGCGGACGTTCAAAAATGAATTTCCAGCGTCTCTGGTTCTCAGGCCGACACAATTGAGGGCGGCTGCGCAGGAAAGCGCACTCCTCAGTCCAACTGCAGCACAATTCCAAGCTCATTATTCGACTATGGACAGCCGGGTAAAAATATTCCACGGAGCAGAGGACCAGGTGATCGAACAGAAACAAGCTCGAGATTTACATCAAGCGCTGCCTCGGTCCGATCTTCACCTGGTTCCGAATGCCGGACATATGGTCACGCACGCAGACCCCGCTGCCATTGCGGACGCCGTCAATTCAATGACGAACCCTTAAGGCAGCGTGTCTGTCGGCCGATCTTCCGGTCCCTATTAACCTGTCGGCCACCTACGTCACCAATAATGCCAAAATGCGTATTGTGGCAGTTTGCTTGATTGTTCGTTTCGCGCCCGCGAGAGCTTACTGTCAAACTTCCAGCCGATTGTTTGATAATTCGCGCTCCGCCGCCCGTGACACCCTTGTGCCAAAGCACACGTCTCAACCCCATTGATCAATGTCCGACCTTGACCCGACCGAGACACAGGCGCGTGCCGCGGTCCCACGCTTCGCGTTTAGGACCATGGCGGCTCTTCGCTCGCTCCGACTGCCTCGTGATGGATCGTGACACCCGCCGAACGCAAGCCGCTCAGCAATACAGTTCTTACAGAGGCAGGATCGAATCCGATATCCTTGGCGTTTGGTGGATGTGCCTCGCTGCCCTTCAATCGGAGCGCCCAATTGCTCGCACAGCTGCTGAACGACGAGATTGATCTGATCATCAGTCATGATCTATTGCTCCCGCTATTGGGCTGCACCAAGGTCGCGCCGGCCGATCCTGAGTGGCCCTCTCAGAAGACCCGCCAACGCCTCGTGACACGCTTCCAGAGCGGCAGGGATGCGGCGTCGTCTTCGCGCGCAGAGGCGGTTGGGGACGCTCCGCCGTCCGACTCGGTAAGCCGCTCTACCAGACCCTCCAGTTGTGGCGGTAGCGGCGCCGCATCGTCCGCGAGGGTACCGCGAAGTCGCTCCCCAATCTCTTTGCAGATCGCCCGGCGGTGCTCCGGCTCCAAATAGGGAGACGGACCATGGGCGCGGTTCGGGGCGAGGTCCACCATCGCTGCCACCGTTTCTCGATGAGCACAGCTTCCCTTGCGTCAAGGATCGCGACGATCCTCTTGCGGAAATGGTCGCAAAGAAGATCATCAAGGTCGCGCAAAGCGGTGTGCATGACCCGGCGGAGATATCGGCTCTCGCGATCAAAGAGATCGAATTGCGGTAACACAGTGGGGACCACGCGCCCAAGCAGCGGGGCTTTGAGCTTGGCGATCCAGTTTAGCAACCTTCGTCCGTGTGGACAGTTGCCCAACATCACCGGCCAAAGACTGACCTCTGTAGGTGCCCGGTGGCAGAGAGAGCGATCGCGCTCCCGCCTGCATTCGAGGGAGCAACACAATGCTGAGAAGACTTCGTTTCAAGAATACCACTTTGGAAGAGCTGCTCGTGGAGGCGGCACAGGACCTGCGGGAAGAGGCCCAAAGCATTCCGCCCGGCAGGGAGCGAGTTGTTCGCCAAGCTCGACGAGCTAAGGCTGCCTCACCTGAGAGGGTGGCTGGCCTCGCAGGGCCTGCAATCGCCGAAGTAAGAATGAGGTTGCCCCATTGGGTCTTCCTTCGGTCACCAACGGTAAGAGCGTCTGGTCCGTGTCCCGCAACTCCACCGCGCCGTCGAGCACATGGAAATACGGAGAAACACGGCATCGACTCTGCGGATTGAAGAAGGCGCCGCGAGAAGCAGCTGGCAACCTTATCAATTCCTCGCGGGCGGTAGCGCTAAGAACCAAGCATCAACACTGCCGCGCAAAGGGATATCCGCCCGCAATGGCCACGCCGACGAAAAAGCGCTCTACACTGTCCATAGCGAGATCACCTCGGATCATCCGATAGCTGTAACGTTCGAAGCGGCATGGCGGTACTGAAAGAGTTGTTGCCTGGCTGGTGGACGCACTCGTCGAGCTTGGACATGAGGTCACCTTGTTCGCGAGCGGCGATTCCAGGACCCGCGCTGCACTTTTTTTCCCGTCTGGCCCAAAGCCCTTCGCCTTGGCGACCACGCTCAGATCCGAATGCGGCTTTGGAGTCCAGTTGGAAGTGGTATTTGCGCTAACCCAGTTCGACGTGATTCACGCCCACATCGACTGGCTACATCTGCCCTTGCTATGCGCGCCAGGAACTTTTGCAGTTCAGGTCCCTTTGTTCAAAGTGGAGATCCCCTCAGCCGGACCGATTCAGTCGTGAGCCTGCTCGATCTTGTTCTCGGCCGGCGCTTGGCCAATAGGGAGTTCAGCGAACGCAAAATCGGAGCGTTCGAAGGGCTTCCCGCAATGGGGCTCGACGGACTCGGCTCGTCCGCTTATGGGCCCGAAGCGGCCCTCACAATTCTCATCCCGCTCGGCGCTGCAGCGACATCCTACATTGGATGGGTCATGGCGCCGATCGTGGCGCTTCTCGGGATATTGTTCGCCTCCTATTGGCAGACCATTCGGGCGTACCCCAACAATGGCGGCGCCTACGTCGTCGCAAAAGACAATCTCGGCACCAATGCCAGCTTGCTCGCGGCTGCTGCGCTGATGGTCGACTACGTTCTGAATGTCGCGGTGGGCATCGCAGCTGGCGTGGGCGCGCTGGTTTCGGCTGTGCCGATCCTGCATCCTTATATTCTTCCGTTGTGCCTCGCGATTCTGGCTTTGGTAACGATCGTGAACCTTCGCGGCACACTCGATGCCGGCCGATTGTTTGCCTTGCCGACCTATGTCTTTGTCGCAAGTTTCGGGGTCATTTTAGCGGTTGGCATGTACAAGATGGTTATTTCCGGCGGATCGCCGCAGCCGGTGGTGCCGCCGCCGCCGATCGGGAAAGCGATCGAGGGCGCCAGCCTCTGGTTGCTGTTGCGCGCGTTCGCCAGCGGCTGCACGGCGATGACGGGCGTTGAGGCCGTATCCAACGGCATGACCGCGTTTCGCGAGCCTACGGTGAAATATGGCCATCGGACCTTAACCGCCATCGTCGTGATCCTCGGTATCCTGCTGATCGGGATAGCTCTCCTAGCCCGCGCCTACGGAATCGGTGCCATGGATCAGGAACAAGAAGGTTATCGAAGCGTGCTGTCGCAGCTTGCCGCCGCCGTCGTGGGCGACGGCATCCTGTACTACGTCGCAATCGGCTCCCTCCTGTGCGTGCTGGCCCTTTCCGCGAACACCAGCTTTGTCGATTTTCCCCGTCTTTGCCATGTGGTAGCCGAGGACGGCTTTTTGCCAAAATCCTTCGCGGTCGCAGGCCGTCGCTTGGTGTTTGACATCGGCATCCTCTACCTCGGGTTCACATCAGGGCTTCTCTTGATCCTCTTTGGCGGCATAACGGATCGGCTGATCCCGCTATTTGCCATCGGTGCATTCTTCACGTTCACGATCTCCCAAACCGGGATGGTCTGGCATTGGCGTCGCGCGATCGATCAAGCAGCAGAGTCGAAAGCGCAGCTGAGAGCCCATCTTCTGGTCAATACGGCAGGCGCAGTAACGACGGGCATTGCTCTGACCGTTATTGTTGCCGCGAAGTTCACCGAGGGAGCCTGGATAACGATGTTGGTGCTGCCAATGGTCGTCATCCTGCTTAAGGTGATAAGGGCCTACTACGACGAATTAGCCACTCAGCTCCGCGATCCGACCCCGCTAGATCTCAGCGGATTGGCTCCGCCCATCGTAATCGTTGCGTTTGAGACCTGGAATAAGCTGAGTGACAATGCACTGGGATTTGCGCTGAGCATCTCACCAAACGTGGTTGGCGTTCACCTGATGCAGTTATCAGGCCCGGATACCACGGAAGAGCAGCGCATGATGCGGGAGCAATGGCGGGCAGATGTCGAAGTCCCCGCACAGAACGTTGGGCTTTTCCCTCCCCGTCTCATTGTACTCCATGCCCAATACCGCACCATTCAGTTACCCATATTGAAAGCGATTGACGAAATCAGGACTCAATTCCCGAGCAGGCGCGTCGCAGTGCTCATTCCCGAGCTCGTCAAGCGGCGCTGGTATCAGCATTTCCTGCATACCCATCGCGCGCTCCGGCTACGTAACCAGTTGATAGCTCTTGGACAACCCGATCTGACTGTGATCAACGTTCCATGGCGCTTGGATTCGAACAACGAAGTGCGCGACGTGCCTCGTAGAGGCCACCGGAGGTCCGCCTAAGTTAGTCCTGCTGGGCCGCAGGGATCTTCCCGAACAGCGCTATGCAAGCTGAGAAGGCGGCCGTTGCAACGGAGACGGCATCTGCAGCGCCTTCTTCGCATCCGCTTCATCAGCCTGCCACCATAAAAGCCGCCCCGGTAAAGACCATTGAGGGCTCCAATCGATGTTCCACTGCGTGACACGGCATATCGGGATCGACCGCGTCCATTGCGTTCATGCCGGATGTCCAGAGTCGACGTCCTTCGGCGTCTTCTTCGGCCAGCACGCCGACCGAGCTGGGCCATATGGTTGCGGCAGAGGCTAACGATCTGGCGTCTGCATTGAAGCACGCCCGCGCCTCTGAGTTTCATCGCGCTGCTGAACGTTTCACTTGATCGCCACGGCGCTGAAGCGGTGGCGCAGGCTCTTGCGAGAGCCTTCCGCGACCGCCCCCTTCTCAACAAGCCTATCGACCAGCTCGAACGCCGCATTGCGGTTGCTCGGCAAGGCTTGACGCGGAACCGATCCAGACTTTGCGGCGTTACTGCCGCATTGCCATTTTCTTTTTCGGATGCCGAAGATGCCCCGCTACTTCTTCAACGTTTTTTACGGTCGCATAACCACCGATCGAGTCGGTGAGGAATTGCCTGACAGAAACGCCGCCTGGAAAGAGGCCACATCGATGGCCGGTCAAATTTTGCAGGGCATTGATGGCGATCTAGTGCCTGGCCGCGAATGGCGGATGGAGGTGACCGACGAATTTCGAAATACGCTCTTTGTCCTGCGCATTTGCGGAGAGATGCCGAAGTAGCGCTGGTTAAGCATGATCTTGTGGGAATGTCGCTTCAATCGCGCGGAGCTGAGTCATGAGCTCTGCGCCCCAACCTTCCGCCTGCGATCACACGAAAGCGAGGAGCAGACAGCTTGTCAGGCGGGACCCGAACCGGCGTGAACTTTGTATCCATCCGCTGAGCGCGTTTGCAGTTCGGGCAGACAAGAAGGTGGGCGATTATCGAATCCGGAGTATCTCGCAGCAACTCCGAGCGAAACCATCTCATGGTGATCCGGCAATTTTCACACTCGGGGCTTCGATATCCCCCTGCGCATTCTTCAGCCGATCCATGGCGAGCCCCCTCTGCTCGGGAAACAGTAGCAGGGCCCTTTGGATCGCGAAGTACCAAACGATACGCAACGGCAAATTAGGCACGGAAAAAGCAGCCACCCACGTAGCCGCCACCAAACGTCCTGAGCGGCATGTCAGCGCGCGTCTCGCCAGACGGCCCCGGCCCGGCGGAGAATTTGGGGTGTGTAGGCCGAGGCCGCTGGGCTTGGTCTCGGTTGCACCAAGCAGACATGAGCCTACTGACTGCTCGAAAGCCTGCTCTGTTCGCTTTCGCACAGTTCCGTTGCCTATTTTTCCCGACCCGATTCACATAGAGCAATGCGATCCGGAAAGCCGGGGGAGATAATCGTTAGACCGGGGCTGGTTGAATAGTTCACGTAGATCGTTTCACCCGGTTCATTTGACCGTGCGCGGGCCGCAGCGATTGACTTCGCTGCGGCCTTCGTCGTCGGGGCGCGTCAGCAATCGCCGATGCTCCGAGCGCCGACGAGGTCCGTACGAGAACAGCCATTTGGCGGCCGTGCGACCACAAGAATCTCGGCCCCTAGACCCGCCGTCCGTCTGATGGCCTTGGGGAGCGCTGAAGTTGAAATTGACCGGAACGTCCCTTTGCGGCGCCGGAGGCGGCCGCCGCAAAGCTGGTTGAGTTCGCCGCCAGCATTGCACCGGTCCAGGATGGCCACATTCATATCGAGAAAATCAACGCGCCCTTTCTTTATACGCCGAAAGGCACTGGTGCGGAATTTGGCGCCGGCATCCCACCCTTGTCGAGCGAGGCCGGATGGAGTTGCACGAAAGCGGACCTATGTGCGGCTTAAAACGGAGAGCCAATTGCCAAAGGACGAAATGAACCGAGACGGCTAGTGACTCTCGACGCGCCTGCGATCGATCGCGGCGCGACCTTCAAACACCGCGACGATGATGGCGACAACGGCACCACCGCCAAGCGTCATGATGAGCAGCATTGTCAGCATTCGAATCGCCCCGCTCTTTGACGACGTAAAGAACCAAAGTGGACAATTGTTCCACAAGCCTGAACCGACCTTCCCTCAGTGGTCCCTTCAGCCAGGAAAAGGGGCTCTTCACGGCCGGTGCAATGAGCCCGTCTTGAACCAAATCGCCCATCGCCAGTTACACGCGAAAACCTGGATTGCGGAGTGAGTCATGGGTCTCGAGCGTACACATTCGCCGAACTATTTTCGTACTCGGGCCGAGGAGTTTCGAACCAAAGCTGACAACGCACAGCATCAGCAAACGAAAGAGGCTCTTCGCCGCGTGGCAAAAACTTCCGACGATCTTGCCCGCCGCGCCGAGCAGATCAGGACGGTGGAAGACGCCGCCGAACAGCCGCCTATCGCCGGAACCAAAAGCTCGTTCTTATTTGGACCTGATACTTCGAACGGACCGCAATAGGTGACCAGTGTGTCGAACTGGACGAGAAGATTGCGCGGTTAAAGAAAATTGCTGCGCGCTTCACCGACGAGCAAATGAACGAAGCTCTGGCCATCGCCGTGGCCGAGATGGAAGCGAGGAAAGCTGCGCTCCAGGTCAAAGGATAAGGCGAAGTTCTGGCGTCCGCCAAATATACTTTCGGAGTCGCTATGAAGAGCCCCCTGGACCGCCAGCAGGTTGGCCCGGCTCTGAGCGGACGAGCGTATGGTATGCTCGTTCAGCTTGCTCTCTCGTCAAATTAGCTGCGAGTTCGGTGCCGATCAGCGCCGGCCCCTTGCGATCCCGATCGTAAACCATCCAGCCGACGCCTCCCATCCGGACGAGAAACCGGCCAGCCCCCACCCCTCGTTCAGTCACCCCCCGCCCTCCTGATCACCACTGCTCGTTCGGCAATAGGCCGCGCTCCCTTCTCGCTTGCATAGGTGAATCGCGGGACGAATAGAACCGCCGAACTCTGTTCCGTGTGGGAACCGTTTTCGAGGGGGCCTTAGCGCACCCGTGAGCCGGCAGTCCAACGGGCTGCTGGCGCCGTCCTGACTTCGTCTACTTCGCCGACAAGCTGGATCTTGTCGCCATCGACGCTCGGTTCGAGCTTGTTCTTGGGAGCCGGCAGGTGCCGATCCGCCGCGAAGAGCAGCGCCAGCAGTAGCCCGCCGACGAAAACGAAGTATCGAATGATTGGCATGGACGGCCGCTCGCAATCGTCGATGTTCAACAATTCGCTGATTGGATCGCGGTGGTCCTGGAGCGACCGCAGCGCGATCTCGTCAAGACTTCGCCGTGCCCGGCTCCGCCATCTTGCGATGTTGCTTGGCCAACACCTCATTCGGCGTGACGTTAGCCACCGTCGTCAACGCCCTCTGTGGTGGCGAGATCGGTGTGGACGGCTTCTACACTTCCGCCAAGCCTGCGCAGCTCGGTCGCAGCCGTCTCAATTGCGGGCTCGTTCGCAACGATGACAAGATCAAAGCCGTTCTCGACACAGCACTTTGCGAGTTCCAGACCGATTCCGGTGGAAGCTCCGGTCACGACGGCGAACTTGCTGGCGGGCAATCGATCGGCGGACATGGGCGTATCCTCGCGGCTGACCTTGATGACGGCCAATCGCTCGGCGTCCGGCTCGTTCCTATCCGAACGTCCGCAATCAGGCGCGAAGATTTGCGGCTGCAATAGCAACCATCGTTCTATTCTGGACTTAGATGCCTCGTAATTCAGGCGGAGAACGAAAATGAAGGCGCTGGTTTGGCACGGCAAGGAAGACATCCGGTGCGATACCGTTACCGATCCGGAGATCCAGGACCCGCGCGACGCGATCATCAAGGTCACGAGTTGCGCGATCTGCGGCTCAGACCTGCACCTCTTCCACAATTTCATTCCAGGCATGATGCCCGGCGATATCATGGGCCACGAGACCATGGGCGAGGTCGTCGAAGTCGGCCACGGCGTCGACGGCAAATTGAAGAAGGGCGACCGCATCGTTGTCCCCTTCACGATCATTTGCGGCGAATGCGATCAATGCAAACGCGGCAATTTCTCCGTGTGCGAGACCACCAATCGCAAGAAGCACCTGGCCGATAAGGTGTTCGGACATTCGACCGCAGGTCTGTTCGGCTACACTCATTTGACCGGTGGCTATCCCGGCGGACAGGCAGAATATCTGCGCGTACCCTTCGCCGATGCCACGCATATCAACGTTCCCGCAGGCATCCCAGATGAACAGCTGCTGTTTCTCAGCGACATCTTCCCGACCGGCTGGCAGGCCGCCGTACAATGCGACATCGTACCGACAGATACGGTCGCGATCTGGGGGTGTGGTCCGGTCGGACAAATGGCGATCCGCAGCGCAATCCTGCTCGGGGCCAACCAAGTGGTCGCGATCGACTGCCTGCCCGAGCGGCTGTCCATGGCGGAAGCCGCCGGCGCGACCACGATCAATTTCGAGAACGAGAGCGTTCCGGATCGGCTGAAGGAACTGACCGACGGCAAAGGTCCGGAAAAGTGCATCGATTGCGTCGGGATGGAATCGCATGTGATGGCGTCCTGGCCCGACACCCTGCTCGACCGCGCCAAGCAGATGGTGATGCTGGAGAGCGACCGGCCGCATGTCCTGCGAGAGATGATCTATGTCTGCCGGCCCGGTGGCATCATCTCGGTGCCCGGCGTTTACAGCGGCTTTTCCGACAAGCTTCCGATGGGCGCGTTCATGAACAAGGGTCTGACGATGCGCACCGGGCAGACCCACGTCAACCGCTGGACTGACGATCTGCTTCGCCGCATCGAGGAAGGCGAGATCGATCCGTCATTCGTCATCACCCACACCGTGCCGCTCGAGCAAGGTCCCGAAATGTACCAAATGTTCCGCGACAAGCGAGACTCGTGCGTCAAAGTCGTGCTGAAGCCCTGAAGGAGCAACCATGTTTCATTTCTCCAATATCGTGCGCTCCAAGGGCGACCCCAAGATCGTTGAAGGCGGACCGAGCCTGAAGCAACCGACAGACCAGCTTGCACGCGCGCTTGGCTGGTTCAGCATTGGCCTCGGCATCACGGAATTCTTCGCGCCCCGACGCGTCACGGAAACGCTCGGGATGGAGGGACACGAGACGATGGTCCGTGCTTTCGGCGTGCGAGAAATCCTCGCCGGCGTCATGTCACTCTCGGTCGATAAGAACGCGGGGCTGTGGGCCCGCGTCGGTGGCGATGGCCTAGACGCGGCTGCGCTCCTTTCGGGCCTGACATCCGATAATCCCAAGAAAGGCAACATCGCGCTGGCGCTCCTCATGGTGGGCGGCATTGCCATGCTCGACTACCGGGCCGCTCTAGATACCAAGCCGCAGCGGCCCCCGCCGCATGCGCGGCGCAAGCTGTATCCCAACCGCAGCGGTTTCCCCAAGGGGCTTCAGGCCGCGAAAGGTCGAGCGAAAGAGATGATCCAGCACGCGACGGCCGGTGTCACCTCTTGACCAGGCCGGGATTGCAGACGAGAGACGGCGACGCTCGCACTGGATTGCCGCCGTCGAGCTCGGGCTGATCAGCAGTACTTTCTCCACCATCGTCAGCCAGTTGTTCGCAGCGCGGATCGGCCGCGATGCGGCGGTGGATTGGATGACGGTGGCGACCATTCCGGCTCGCGACTGGGCGCTCAGCTCGGAGCCGTCGTGGAGCGCTGTCCTTTGTCGGCATTGCCTTCCATCAATGGGCGGACTTTTCCTGGGCGGTATTCTTCTTTGGTGTCCTCGGACGCTGGACCGCTCATCTGCGGCCTCCGGTGATTCTGCTTCTGGCGCTACCTTGGGCGATCTTCTCGTCCGGCATGGAATGGTTTGTGCTGGTGCCGCTCTTCCCGTTTTGGCAGCCGCTGTTCACGCTCCTGCAGCCATACTGGATCGGGCTTCTAGTCCACGCTTCATCGGCCCTGATGTATCCCTTGTTCGCTCGGCTGCGGTGGGCACGCGACGCGGCAGCCGCGCGAGATCTGCGGTTTACCGAAGCGTGGCTCGCAGGTGCACTGGCCCTAATGGTAATGCTCGGAATTGTCGCCGTGTTCGGTAGCCATGGATATGAACCGCCGTGGATCGGACGCGACAAGGATGCAGACCAGACCTACATGCGTCATATGACGACGCATCATGCCCAGGGTATCGAGCTCGCGCGCATTGCCGCCCGGCGTGCGCAAGCTCGACACCTGCAACAATTCGCGCTGCTCATGGTGGCAAGCCAGACCGGCGAGAACAGACTTCTTGCAAATTGGTGGCTGAGTTGGTTCGATACTGCGATGCCTGATTGCAGCTCCGACGAGCGCGCTGTCATGCCGGGCTTCCTTACACTGACCGAGATCAAGCTGGTTAAACTTGCGCCGCCCGATCAATTCGACGCGGTCTTCGTCGAGATGATGATCCGACATCACAGGGGAGCGGTCAAAATGGCGGATCAGATGTGGCATAGCCGCGGTGATCCCCGCCTGCGAGTCATGGCCCATGCCATTCGTCATGAGCAGCAGGGCGCGATCGCGTTGATGCACGGCGAGAGCGGCCTTGCCGCAGTCGTGACCGCAACCCGGAACATGCTGGGTGACAACGTCAATTGATCTAAATTCATGACGAAGCGATCACGGCCCCAGGCTGGCCGACCTCAATAGGAACACCGCCGTTCTCGTGCTGTTTGCCCGCATGTCCCTTTCCGATCCCAAAGGTTGGCTTACGGAGATCGGCGTTGCCACGGCGCGACCAGCGGCGTTCATCCTCTATCTGGTATATGCGGTCTGCTGGGTTACCATGGGAAATGGGCTCGAGTGGCATTCATTGGCGACGCTCGCGACCTGGGGAATGACGCTTCTCATCCAGCGAGCCGAGCATCGCGACACTCAGGCCTTGCACGCCAAGCTCGACGAACTCCTGAAGGTGCATGGCGCAGCGGACAACTCGCTCATGAGAATTGATGAGCAAGACGCCGAAGAAGTCGAGAACGAGCGCTCGCATGTTCAGGGCTTGCGGCAATAGCTGACCGCGACACCAAACTGTCCCACCTGATCCCTAGCGGCCGCCGTCGGTGTCCAGGAACTGTCCTACCCACGAGACGTGATGGTGTTGATATTTGGATCTTCTGGAGTGGACCGATCCCACCGGCCTTCTCAGCTTCCGAGCGATCGCCGACGTCTTCAAGCCAGCCTCAACCATCTCCCTCAGTTGCTTATCATCGGCCGGTGTCCAGGGCCTGGCCAGTAGTCGTCGGGACATCTCATCACCTTTTTGCCTTGACGCCCTTGGAATGCGTGGAGCACAGCGATCGTTCCTCTCACTAAGACGATTGCAGCGACCGAGCTGCCCCTTCGCCTCGGCCTCGCCACGACAAAGGAAAGCCCAGTCCGTCCCCGGGCATTCGTCGTCGCTACTGCGCAGCAGCTACATAGGAACAACGCCAATACACGCCGGTTCGAGAACGGATGTTCCTCGCACCCTAAAGGGAAATCCATGTACCACCACGTCAAGAAACTGATGTTCACCGTTCGTGTCGACGAACCTGATCCCCGGTTCGGCAACATGCTGCTCGAGCAGTTCGGCGGCGCCAACGGCGAGCTTGCCGCCGCCATGCAGTACTCCATACAGGGACTCAATTGCGAGGATCCGGATCGCAAGGATCTCCTGATGGACATCGGCACCGAGGAATTGAGCCATCTCGAAGTCGTCGGCACACTCGCCCGCATGCATCTCAAGCCCTCGAAATTCGATCGCCAGGCTGCCGAAGCCGATCCGCTCATCGCGATCGCGGGAGGCGGCGGCGTGAACCTGCTCAACTCGCAGGGCAATGCCTGGACTGCCGATTACCTCAAGATCACCGGCGAGCTGGATGTCGACCTTCGGAGCAACATTGCCGCGGAGGCGAGAGCCAAAATCGTCTACGAACGGCTGATCAATTTCACCGATGACACCGGCACCAAGGATGCGCTTCAGTTCCTGATGACCCGCGAGATCACGCACATGAAGGCGTTCTCGTTGGCGCTCGAAAGCATGGCAAAGCCGGCATTCAGCATCGGCCGGATCGCGCCGACACCCGGCCTCGTCGATCAGTTCTTCAACGATTCGACGGGAACCGGCGATCACGGCGAGATCGACACGCGCGGGCCGTGGAATGAAGGAGGCGAATGGGTCTTCACCGACTCGCCTGCCATCCAGGCCGGTGAGCCCGGCCCGGCAAACGCGATCGTTACCGAGAGCTCTCCGTCCGTCGACGAAGCCGGTCTTGGCGAACTCCTGATCGACGAGCTCCGCGACATCCTTCACGCAGAAAAGCAACTGACGAAAGCGCTGCCCAAGATGGCGGAAGCCGCGCGCTTCGATCAGCTGCGAGAGCTGTTCGAGCAGCATCTCGCCGAGACCGAGGCACAGATCGAGCGGATCAACGAGTGCTTCGAGATGCTCGGACAGTCCGCACGCGCCAAGCCTTGCAAGGGCATGATGGGCCTGGTCGAGGAAGGTCAGGAAATCATGACCGAAGGCGAAGAGAAGGAAGATGCTGCTGCCGACCTCGCATTGATCGCCGCAGCGCAGCGGGTCGAGCACTATGAGATTGCCGGCTACACCACGGCAAGAAATCTTGCTCAGCAATTGCGCCACAGCGCGATCGTCAGTCTGCTGTCGAAGTCCCTCGCTGAGGAAGAGAACACTGATCAGCTCTTGAACCAGGTCGCTCGTTCGCTGATGTCGGTTGCGAAAATGCCGGCGGCCGTCGAGCAGACGGAATAGACGCTACGCCTGTCTTCTGGCTGGCGGGATCTGCCTCCAAGCAAAGGTCCCGTCAGCGGCCATTCCTGTCAAGAAGCTGTTGGACGCTCCGGCAGCCGCCCGGAGCTTCACCTGACCCTGCACTTCCATCGCATGTGGGCATTGCATGACCAACTATGAATGTGCGCCCATGTGCCAGGATAAAGGAGCTGCGCATCTACTACTCGACAAATGAACGGGCTGCCCCTTTCGGGCGACCGCTAATGCAAGCGCAGGCTTACTTGTTGGATGGGCCCGAACCCGTCGTGACGCTCGGGGCGTTGGTCGGAGTCGTGGTGGTGGTCTGATGACCGACATCGCGTCCATTGTAGAAGAAGACGGCCGCAACGACCGCTATGACGAAGATTGCGCCGGCCATCCAGCCGACTGCGCTGCTCTGCCCTGATCGGACAGTGGCGTGGTCGTTTTGATCCATGCTGTTCTCCCGTGACTGCCTCGAAAACCTGCAGCCGGAAGAGACGTTCCTAACTCGACCTGCTACGCCGCGGCGCGACGATCCACCGACCGAAGACGCACCGTGACAGCGGCAGCCCTGACGGCTGAACGCAGCGCCGGCTGCGTATCGGCTCAAATGAACGGCTTCCCGCCGGTAACAGCGAGAGTGGCTCCCGAGGTGTAGCTCGAGAGGGGATCGGCCAGCATCACATAGGCTGTCGCAAGCTCGGCCGGCTGTCCGGCGCGCTGCATCGGCACCTGCTTGCCGAAATTCTCGACGGAATCCTCGGGCATGGTCGACGGAATGAGCGGCGTCCAGATCGGCCCCGGAGCGACCGCGTTGACCCGGATGCCCTTGCTTGCCAGCATCTGTGCGAGCCCGCCGGTAAAGTTCTGAATGGCCCCTTTGGTCGTGGCATAGGCGAGCAGGCTCGGGTTCGGCATGTCCGAGTTCACGGAAGCGGTATTCACGATAGTCCCGCCAGGCCGCATGTGCGGGACAGCGGCCTTGGCCAAATAGAACATGGCGTGGATGTTCACTTCGAAGGTTCGTTGCCATTCCCTATCGCTGATGTCCTGGATGTCCTTGAACGTCGCCTGATGGGCCGCGTTGTTGACGAGGATGTCGATTCCCCCGAGTTCCTCGACCGCGCGATGGACGATGGAGCGGCAATGATCGGGATTGCTGATGTCGCCGGAAATCAGGACAGCCTTGCGCCCTTCCCGCTCGACCAGCGCCTTGACCTCGGCCGCGTCCTCATCTTCGTTAAGATATGAGATGACGATGTCCGCGCCCTCGCGAGCATAGGCAATGGCGACGGCACGGCCGATGCCGCTATCGCCACCCGTGATGATGGCCTTCTTGTCGGCGAGGCGCCCTGCGCCTCGGTAACTCTCTTCGCCATGATCCGGCCGCGGTCTCATCGCACGGGTCGAACCGGGCATCGGTTGTTGCTGGGCCGGAAATGGAGGTTTGGGATATTCGATCATGGAGCCGCTCCGGAATTTGCTCGGGTAACCAAAGGCGATCACAAGCGTTCCTCGGGGCGATCAGACTCTCTCGCTCCAATGGCGATGTCGCGCGGCAAGAGTCTGCCGATCTCAACTGACGATTAGGGAACGCGCCGCGTCGATGATGTGCACGACTCCGGCCAGATGGTGCACTGCTTCGGGCCGCAGCAGCCCGTGCGTGTCCGAAATCGCGCCAATTCTGATCACAGCCCTCCTGACATCCTGCCGACGGCCCTGCTGCGCTTAGGAACCACCGCACCAGGCTCGCATTGCCCGCATATCTAATCGGAGCGCACAAATGGGCAATAGCGGCGTCGGCATGCTTTTGGGAGACGTCTCGGCCACGGCATTGTGGCTGTGGTTCATCGGCGCCTTTATCCTTGGCGCCGCTATCTGGTATGGCGTCAGACGATCCGGCCATTTGCGCCGAAGTGAGCGCGCGCAACTGGACCGGAACACGGAAGCCGCCCAGCGCCGCGACGATCCGCAAAAGCCCGCGGCACGGTGATCGCGCGATCGAGGATGATACATGCTGGAAAATATTCGCGTGCTCGCTCAACCGGGAGCGACGATCGCCGTCCTCCTCGTCTTGCTGCTGATGGGCGCAGCCGATGCGGCGATCTTCATCGCGACCAGGGGATGGCCGTTCTGAGGCGGCAATGAACCAGCCCGATCGGTGCGATAGGAACCTTCATAGGATTGACCGGTTCGCCCTGCAACAGGGGAGCACGGCGAACATCGATGCCCGTCCGGATGCGAACGGCTCTGGTGCCATTTGCGACGTTGCCGCTGGCCGCTTGCGCTGGCCGGCAGTCCGCGCTCGATCCGCAGGGGCTTCAGTCCGACCAGATCCTCCGGACTTTCTTAATCTTCCTGATCGTCGGGGCCGTCGTCTGGATCGCCGTCCTGATCGGTCTTTGTGTGGGCATGCTGCGCCGAAAGCGTGCGGCCGACCAACCGCTCGCGCTGCATCATTCGTTTGAACAGACGACCGGTCGTGTCGTCTTTGCCTTGGGCGTCGCTACCCTTGTCATCGTGCTTGGGCTCTCAATCGTCAGTTATGCCGGTCAGCGCACCGTCTTCGCCAAGGACGAGAACGCCCTCACCCTCAAGATCATCGGCCATCAATGGTGGTGGGAAGTCCGCTACGAAGACGACAGCCCCGACAAGAGCTTCGTCACCGCAAACGAGATCCGCATTCCGACCGGCCAGCCCGTAAAGGTCGAGCTGGAGTCTGCCGATGTGATCCACAGCTTTTGGGTCCCCAGCTTGACCGGGAAGATGGATCTCATCACCGGGCAGAAGAACGAGCTGCAATTCACGGCGAAGAATGCCGGCGTCTATCGCGGGCAGTGCGCCGAATTCTGCGGCCTTCAGCATGCCCATATGGCGTTCGCCGTGCTGGCGCTATCGGCGGACGAATTCGGCCGCTGGCGCGACCACGAGAACCAGAGTGCGAGCAGCCCGACCGACCCGCTCGGCAAGCAGGGCGAGCAGCAGTTCCGCGCAAGAGGCTGTGCGCTCTGCCACACCATCCGCGGCACGCTCGCCGGCGGGCAGCTCGGTCCCGATCTAACCCACGTCGGCAGCCGGACGACAATCGCAGCCGGAACGCTGCCGATGACACCGGCCACGCTCGGCGGTTGGATCGCCGACCCCCAGCACATCAAGCCTGGCAACTATATGCCAAAGATGCCGCTGCAATCGGATGAGCTCATCGCGATCCTTCACTATCTGGAGCAGCTCAAGTGACCGTGGTGGCTGAACAACGCGAGTTGCGAGACGACGGGTTGAGCGGCCTGGAGCTGTCCGCGCGCTTCGACAGCATCTGGCGTACGCCGTCCGGCCTGCTCGGCGCGCTGATGTCGGTCGACCACAAGGTCGTCGGCCGACGCTACATCGTCACCGCATTCGCGTTCCTGCTTCTTGGCGGCATCCTTGCGATCCTGATGCGCATTCAGCTCGCCGGACCAGAGAAGACGTTCCTGTCGGCCGACAAGTACAACCAGATCTTCACGATGCACGGCTCGACGATGATGTTCCTGTTCGCCGTGCCGGTGATGGAGGCATTCGCCGTCTATCTAGTGCCGCTGATGGTCGGAACGCGGAACATCGCCTTCCCGCGCCTGAACGCGTTCAGCTACTGGATGTTTGTGTTCGGCGGCTGCTTCCTCTGGATCTCCTTCGCGCTTAATGTCGGGCCTGATGTCGGCTGGTTCGCCTACGTTCCCCTGTCCTCGTTGCAGTACACGCCGACGAAACGGCCTGACGTCTGGGCGCAGATGATCACCTTCACCGAGGTCGCGGCGCTCGCGGTCTCCGTGGAGATCGTCGTGACCGTGTTCAAGCAGCGCGCGCCCGGAATGACGCTCGACCGTATCCCTCTCTTCGTCTGGGCGATGCTGGTCACGGCGTTCCTGGTGATGTTCGCGATGCCCGCGATCATGGTCGCATCGACCTCGCTGATCCTCGACCGTCTCGTCAACACGCGCTTCTACGATTCCTCGTCGGGCGGACATCCCCTGCTCTGGCAGCATCTGTTCTGGTTCTTTGGCCATCCCGAGGTCTACATCATCTTCATTCCCGGTACGGGAATGGTCTCGGCGATCCTGGCAACATTCGCGCGCCGGCCGGTGATCGGCTATCCGGTGGTCATTCTCTCGCTGATCGCGACGGCTCGCGAATCGAGGCAGCAGAATGAACCTCAGCATCGTCGTCGTCGGTCTTTCGGTCACATCGTCATGGGGCAATGGTCATGCCACGACCTATCGCGCCCTGATCGAGGCGCTCGCGCGGCGAGGCCACAAAGTTACGTTCCTGGAACGCGACACTGCCTGGTATCGCGAGCATCGCGATCTCACCAAGCCGTTGTCGTGGACGGTCGAGCTCTATCAGTCGCTGAAGGATGTCCCTCGCCGCTTCGGAAAGTTGGTCAAAGACGCCGATCTCATCATCATCGGGTCTTATGTGCCGGATGGCATCGCCATCTCTGAATGGATCACGAGTCAGGCGCGAGGACTCACCGCCTTCTACGACATCGACACGCCGGTGACGCTGGCCCGGCTCGACCAGGGCCTCGACTATTTGTCCGCCGCGATGATCCCGCGTTTCGACCTCTATCTATCCTTCGCCGGCGGTCCGGTGCCGGAGATGATCGAGCAGCGCTACGGCAGCCCGATGGCACGGGTTCTCTATTGTAGCGCCGACACCTATACATACGCACCGCAACAGGCGCAGACGAAATGGGCGCTCGGTTATCTCGGAACCTACAGCGAGGACCGGCAACCCATCCTTGATCAATTGATGTTGTCGCCGGCGCGAACGCTGCCGTCGGAGCAATTCGCGGTCGCTGGCGCGCAATTTCCTGAAGGTATCCAGTGGCCCGAAAATGTCTTGCGGATCGAGCATCTGGCTCCGAAGCAGCACCCGATGTTCTACGCGGAGCAGCGGTTCACTTTGAATGCGACCCGCGCCGACATGCGCGTGCTGGGCTTCTCGCCGAGCGTCCGGCTGTTTGAAGCGGCCGCCTGTGGCACGCCCGTGATTTCCGATCGATGGCCAGGGATCGAGACGATCTTCGAGCCGTCGCGGGAAATTCTTCTTGCGTCAACCCCGCGCGACGTCATCGAGATCCTGCGCGATATGCCCGAAGAGCGCCGGCGCGCAATCGCGGAGAACGCGCGCCGGCGCGTCCTCTCCGTTCACACGTCCGAGCACAGAGCCCGCCAGCTGGAGGCCTACTACGCCGAAGCAGCCGCGCGACGCCACCGCAAATCCGCGCCCCGTCAGGCCAATCGGCCTGTGCAGGTCGCCGAACTCTGAAGGTGCTTGCCATGACACTGCAGACCCGTATCCCCACGCTTCGCCACTCGCCAACCGTGCTGATCGCCGGCGGCGCCGGGTTCATCGGCTCTCATCTCTGCGATTCGCTCCTGCAGCGCGGCAACGCGGTGATCTGCATCGACAATCTGCTTACGGGTAGCATCGACAATATCAGGCCGCTGCTAAACCATCCGAAGTTCCGCTTCATCGAGCATGATGTGCGCGAGCAGATCGAGATCGGTGGCGAGATCGACCGGATCTACAGCCTAGCCTGTCCCGCCTCGCCCCGGCACTACCAGAAGGATCCGGTCGGCACGATGAAGACGTGCGTACTCGGCACCATCAACCTGCTCGAACTTGCGTACCGGAAGGGCGCCCGCGTCTTGCAGGCTTCCACCAGCGAGGTCTATGGCGATCCGGAGGTACATCCACAGCCGGAATCCTATCTCGGCAACGTCAACCCGATCGGACCGCGGGCCTGCTACGACGAGGGCAAGCGCGCCGCCGAGACGCTGATGTTCGACTACCACCGCACGTGCGGGACTGAGATCAAGGTCGCGCGTATCTTCAACACCTACGGCCCGCGCATGCTGGAGAACGATGGCCGTGTCGTCTCGAATTTCATCGTGCAGGCGCTCCGCGGCAAGCCTATCACTATATACGGCGGCGGCACGCAGACGAGGAGCTTCTGCTTCGTCGATGATCTCGTGCGCGGCCTCCAGCTGCTCATGGAGAGCCCAGCCTCGGTGACCGGCCCCTGCAATCTTGGCAATCCGCACGAGGTCACTATAGAGGCCATAGCCCGAGAGGTCCTGACGCATACGGAATCGGTCTCGCCTCTCCGCTTCGAAGCGCTGCCGAAAGACGATCCAAAACGCCGCAAGCCGGTCATCGATACCGCCGTGCGCTTATTGGGATGGCGCCCTCGCGTCGCACTGCAGGACGGTCTTCAGGCCACGATTGCCTATTTCGCGTTGCGCATCGCGGGTGAGGCACCGACGCTGGTGCCGGCAATTGCACCACGTCGGACGGGGCATTCGGCACGAAGCCGGTTGAAGGCAACTGATCCAGGCGGATGACACCGTGTCGAGGGAGCTCGGGCGATATCCCTAATTAGGCGATGCCTCGGTAAGCTGGCCGATCCGCAATGTAGGTATCCTAATTTCCCTCTGCGGGTGCGAACGGCCCCGGGCATCTCCGGGGCTGGACCGAGACGCACCGAGACCGCCCGACGCACCGGCTCATGCCGGACGCCGGTTGATAGCGTCCCGCCCGGGATTCACTCGCGGAGTCTCAAATGATACAATGTCCTAAATCTAATCTGCGGGTGTCCCAATTAGGACAGCACCAGGGTCAAGACGAACGGGACACCGAGTGAGGCCTCACTGCTTCCTCAGGCGTTCTATCCCGATCCTGAAGCGCACCCGCATGACCGGCCCGAGATCGTCGCGCACCTCAATGGCGGCTTCGCTGGGCTTGAAAGGGCGCTGCAAGCTTTCTCGGGCCGCATCGGCCATGGCTTGGGTGGCTTCCCTCCATGTCCGTGAACTCCAAGCCTTCCTCATCAACCACAAAGCCATCTTGATCAACCAAATCGAAGTAGTAGCGCGCCATTTGATCCGCCCAATCTAGGCCGATCAATCAACGCATGTTGCTTTCGTTCCAATAGATGCTACGGCTGGTCAACCGCCTAGACGAGCGAGGAACGAACGCCGCCGTACGAGCTTGTGGACTCGCCGGTTCGCCGACCGAGCTGGCGGAGCGGCCCCGGCCATACCCCCCAAGCCTCGGCAGGCCGGGGCCCTCTCTCCGCCTTCCCTTAGCGCATGCGAGGTCCGAGTTCGCCTTCTCGCCGCGCCCACCCTATGTTGGACTCCGGCCACTGGCGTTCTTGCGTATGGCCTTCCCTTCGATCATTCCGAACGACCGGCTCGATAAGGATTTCTACTTGGTCCTGGAGGAGTTCCGGGACGGCGCAGCGTTTCGCGAGACTGGCGAAGTTGTCACCTACTCCACGCTGATCGGCGGCCTGCTCGCCGACCAATACGATCAAGTCCTTCGCGTCGTCGCGTTCATCCGATCGAGGGGTGGTCGCGAGAGGCCAGAGGATATTGCGCGCGAACTCGAGCGTCGCATCGCCGCCGAAGGCCACGCGATCTCCGATGCCTTGAGGAACTTCGTCGAGTCAGGGGCTGCTTGGGCCATGGTCACTCTCACTTCAGGTAAGCTTCGAGGGACCGGCCGAGGCGCAGCAGGACGATAGGAACCCCTTCCAGATTCGCCTGAGCCGGGCTTAACAAAGACATGGGTGCGACACCGCAATTTCTCGCAGGTGCCTGGAAGGCCTTGAAACGACACGACACGCTTCTAATTTCATGGATAGCCGCGCAGCAATTGCACGGCACGATCGGGCGCCCGGTACAGGGCCCGGTCAGCGGGCATCCGGCAGGTGTCCGGGGTGCTCTTATCCATGTTGCTCAAAGGAGGATATGGCTATGACCACGCTTGATCTTGCCCCCTTGTGGCGATCGACGATCGGGTTCGATCGTCTGTTCGACCTTCTCGAGGACGACTCCGGCCGATGGACCAGCGGGGACAATTACCCGCCCTACGACATCGAACGTGTCGGTGAGGACCACTACCAAATCTCGCTGGCTCTTGCCGGCTTCAGGCCTGACGAGGTCTCCATCACGGCCGAGCAGAACACGCTGACTGTCGAGGGTCGCAAGGCCGAAAAGGGCAGCCATCAATATCTCTATCAACGCATCTCTTCGCGCCCGTTCCGACGGACCTTCAATCTGGCCGAGTACGTGCAAGTGAAGGGCGCCTCGTTCGAGAATGGCATGCTCAAGATCGATCTGGTTCGGGAGGTTCCCGAGGCGATGAAGCCGCGCCAGATTGCGATCAGCACAGGTGATGATCACCAGCAAGGTGAGAACAAGCAGGCGGCATAACACCACCTGCTCACAATTGAATTCTGCGGCGTAGCTTCGCCGCGTCGCGAAGCTTTGGAACAAAAGAAAAGGAGAAGCACTATGGCTATCACTGATCTGATCCCTTGGGGCCGCGGTCGTGATGTGACCACCCGTCGCTCCGAAAACTACAACCCGGTTCTAACCCTGCACCGGGAGATGAACCGGCTATTCGATGATGTCTTCCGCGGCTTCGATGTCGCGCCATTTGGCGGCAGCTTTCTCGAGCAGTCGATGAATTGGCCGAGCATCGAGGTCAACGAGAGCGAGAAGGACGTGAAAGTCACGGCAGAGTTGCCAGGTCTCGACGAGAAAGACGTCCAGATCGAACTCGCCAATGGCGTTCTCTCGATCAAGGGAGAGAAGAAGACTGAGACGGAAGACAAGGATCGCCGGTTCAGCGAGCGGTACTACGGCAGATTTGAACGGCGCATCCCGATCGAAGACGTGGACCAGGACAAGATCTCTGCTGCGTTCAAGAACGGAGTGCTGACTGTCACCATGCCAAAGCTGCCGCAAGCAGAATCCAAGGTGAAGCGTATCGCGATCAACTCGAAATGACAGAATCGACGGGAGCGGCCTCCGCTCCCGTCGTGCTTCTACTAGAGCAACCGTCCCGGGGGATGTGCCCGACCATGGACACAAAGCGGAAATCCAGTTTTGCAGGCGCGGCAGATGTCGCTGCGCACGCGGAGATCGCGGCTCAGCACATCAAGGGCCTGAAAGCGGCCTGTGCGAACGGAGACAAGAACGCTGCCCGTCGATCGCTGCGCCAAGCCATCAGCGAACTCGAGCTGGCTCGCGCGATGGTGCGGACCGGTATCGATTGAGTCCACTCCAATTTCGGTTGCGTTCGCGTGCGTCTGGCTCAAGCAGACTAGTAGCTGGCTTTTGTGTGTAGCATCGCTTCGATCTTGGCTGAGAGTTCCCGCGAGGAAAACGGCTTGCTGAGGAGCACACTGCCGTTCATACGTTTGCCGGTTTCTTCGATGAGATCTGGAGCCGCTACAGTACACGACCGGCAGGCCGGGCTGCTGCCGTTGAAGTTCAAGCCCGACGTCCAGCCCCGAGACGCCAGGCATCGCGAGGTCGATAATCGCCAAATCGATGGCTTGATGAGAAAGGGTTGCTAACGCAGCATCCAGATTGTCAGCCGCGATCGCCTGGTACCCGAGATCGTCAAGCATGCTCCGTGTCGTTTCGAGCACGCTGGCATCGTCGTCCACAACAAGGATGTGCTCCCTTGCTCCCACACTTGGAGGACTCAATTGGCGATCTTCGCCTCCTACAACTACATCGGTCGATCGGGGCAAGAGTATTCGCACAACCGTTCCCCGCCCAACCTGACTCTCAATTTTCGCTGTCCCGCCGGACTGGCGGGCAAATCCGTAGACCTGCGACAATCCGAGACCCGTTCCCTTACCGGGCTCCTTGGTCGTGAAGAATGGATCGAAGGCTCGGGCCAGGACTTCCGGAGGCATTCCAGTGCCGGTGTCTTTCACTGCGATCGAGACATACTCACCTGGCTTGAGCTCGGTTTGCAGACCCTCCGGGACGCCGTGGAGAACGTTTGTCTCTATCGTAAGAAGGCCACCCTCGGGCATCGCGTCTCGCGCGTTGATCGCGAGGTTGAGCAACATCAATTCCAGTTGGGTCGCGTCGACCAGTGCAGGCCAAAGGTCCTTGTGCGTGACGACATCAACTCGAATAGAGGCGCCCAAGGTTCTGGACAACATTTCTGCAACGGTGCCCACGAGCTGATTGACGTCCACGGGCTCCGGCGCGAGCCGCTGCTTGCGGGAGAATGTCAGCAGCTGCCCGACGAGCTTGGCCCCGCGCTGCGCTCCATGCATGGCATTCCGGACATATCGCTGAACGCGTTCGTCCTCCACCCGCCGGGCAATCAGCTCAAGATTGCCGATGATTGCCATCAAGAGATTGTTGAAGTCGTGCGCAATTCCACCTGTCAGCTGTCCGACAGCCTCCATTTTCTGTGCCTGACGCAGCGCGACTTCGGTGCGCTCTCGTTCCACCATCTCGTCTCGCAGCCGCTTGTTCGCTTCCGAGAGCTGCTCGGTTCGCTCTTCCACGCGCCGCTCGAGCGTGTCGGCCAGCTGCTTCAATTGCCTCAGATACTGTTCAGCCTGTCGCTGCCGCCTGCGACCGCGCACTGCTGCGAGCACCGCACTCTTGAGAGAGGTGGCGGCCAATGGTCGCTCGAGGACCGTGACGTGTCCAAGCAGATCGATGAGTTCGGTAAGAGCCGGGCCATTGTTGCCGGTTCTCAGCGTTAGCAGCACGAAAGGAAAATCCGACCATGGCGGCTAATTGGCGATCCAATCAGCCAAGGCGCCACGATACTCGTGAACGAGCGCTTCCTCTGCAATGACGGCGGCGGCAGCATCACTCAAGCTGGACACCAGTTCGGAAAGACTCGACTGCTCTAACGCCTGAATGCCGACGTCGCGCAGAGCCGAACAAACCACCCTGGCGTCACGCCAAACGGCGCTAGGACAAGTACCGGGCCGCTTTGGCTCTTCTCACGACCGTCCATTGGTAGCTGCCGTAAGTAGCGCGCCGTGCTGGCCGGTATAGATCGGCGAGCCTGATAACACGCCCTGGAATTCCGCCAGCGGCGGCCCGACGCGAATTCCGCGATTATCTAGCCGGTACTCTCTAATTTCGTCTTCGTGGCGTCCGGTGCGTTTCTTTAGGACCGAGATCGCGCGGCGAATTTTTCCAGCAGCTTCGAAGAAGCGCAACAGCAAGACCGCGTCGCTCAGATAGGTGAGGTCGACGCTTGATTGCATCGACCCGACAAGGCCGTGCTGCGCAAGGGTCAGGATCGTCACGACACCGCGGTGGTTCAGATAGGTCAGCATTTCGTGCATGAGGAGCAGCATGAACTGCTCGGCAGGCATGGCGTTCTGATATCCGCTTAAGCTGTCCAGTACCACTACCCGGACATTGTCCGTCTCGACCCGCCGGCGAACCATCCCTGTGAGTTCTCCGGGGGAAAGCTCTGCGGGATCGACTTGCTCAAGCACCAACTGCCCCGATGCGATCGGCTGATCCAAGTACCAGCCCATGCCCGCTGCACGTTTCATCAGGATTGCTTTGGTCTCATCAAAGGTCACAAAGAGGGCGCGCTCACCACGAGCGAGCGCCGCCATCACGAACTGCATGGCGATGGATGATTTGCCGGAGCCAGACGGCCCCATGAGCAGGGTACTCGTGCCCCGGTCGAGACCACTTCCCAGCAATTGATCCAGCTCGTTGATACCACTCAGGAGCGGTTCTGCCGGCGGCTTGCCATCGAGGTGCTCGGACGCAATCAGCCGGGGAAACAGAACTATTCCGCCCTTGCGGATAACGAAATCATGGAAGCCACCACGGAAGCTGCGCCCCCTCATCTTGAAGATGCGCAGCCTGCGGCGCTCCGCACCATATTGCAGCGCATTATGCTCAAGCCTGACGACGCCATGGACGAGACTGTGCAGATTGAGATCGTCGGCCTGATCGGTAAGGTCGTCCAGAAACAACCCGGTGCAGCCCTCCTGGGCCAGGAAATGCTTCAGAGCAATGACCTGCCGGCGGTATCGCAGCGGATTTTGCGCCAGGAGCCTAATTTCGGAGAGGCTATCGAAAACGACCCGCTTAGGTGCAACCCGCCTCACCTCGTCGAAGGTCATTTTCGTCGTTTCGCCAAGCTCAAGGTCAGAGGCATAGACGACGGTCTGTTGCTGCTTGGGGTCGAGGCTGAGTTCCGCCGGGACGAGCTCAAAAATCTCGATCCCATCGAGATCCCAGCCGTGGGTTTCGGCTACTTGCCGCAGTTCGTCCTTGCTTTCGGAGAGCGTGATGTACAGACAGCGCTCCCCCCTGGAGACGCCGTCGAGAAGAAACTGCAGGGCCAGGGTGGTCTTGCCGGTTCCCGGCTGGCCCTCGATCAAGTGCACGCGGTGCGATGCGTATCCGCCATCGAGAATGCCATCGAAGCCGGCGATGCCCGTAGAGATTGCCTGCGTTTTGGTGCTGCCTTCAGGAATGTTCATTTGTCTTCCGGATGTCCAAGCGCGCGCCGGCCAGCAGGCGTCGTTCTGCCCGGCTGGCATGGCTGGATGTGATTGGCGTGGTTTGCGCGAAGACAGGGCCAAAGCCCTTGAGCAGGCACCATGGCTGCAAACATCTTCCTGGAGGGTATTTTCGTACGAATTTCCGGCGTTCTGTCAAGCCACTGAAACTGCCGCGGGCCGGAACCCGAATAAGAGGTTGGAGTTACCCGGCTCCCACGAAATCTCTGAGCACGACAGCTGCTCGGCAGGCCAGAGCAAAGGGACTCGGAAGACTGTGGCTTGGAATCAGTTTGTCGGCACCATCATGCTTCTTTATGCCCTGACGAACCCGGTCGGAGCCATCCCGGTTTTCCTGCCAATGACTGGGCGCGCCGGCGTGGTGAAGACCCACCGGATCATCGTTTTGGCCTGCGCGGCAGTAGCCGTTTTCTTCATTGGGTCTGCGATGTTCGAGAAGGAGATCTTGGCCTTCTTCAATGTGGGGCTCGATGACTTCCGGATCGCCGGTGGGCTGCTCGTTCTGGTGATCGCATTCGAAATGTTTCAGGCACAGTATGGAAAGTTCATACATGGCCTGGCCATCACGCCATTTGCGTTTCCCTTGCTGGTGGGGCCGGCCGAGTTGAGCATCATGATCACCCTCTCGAACGATAACCCAGGATGGCTTGGCAAGGCCTTCTTGGCCGCCGCAGCCGTCCTCGCGACCTCACTGATCGGTTTGACTTTGTGGATGGCTGCTGCGATCGAACGCTTCTTGGGCCGAACCGGCATCAACATTATGACCCGTGTAATGGCTCTCATCATCGCGGCAATCGCCGTGAATTTCATCATGAGGGGGATCAAGAGCCAACTGCCTGGCATGGTGAGCCGGTAGGACCATCCTCATTTTATTGTTATTAGGGCAAGTCTTGGCCAAGAACGCTGGCGATCGAAATCAATCCCTCATCTCCGAGAAGACGCGCTCGGGACTACGCCGCCGAGTTGAAGTCGCTCCTCTTGGCCCGCGCAGCCGCTGCACGGCTCGCCGCAATCGCCATCCAATCTCGCAACAATCCTCTGTCCTCCCTGGAAAAGGAGGCTCGCCGTTTGAAATCGTCAAGAGTCTCGCCGGGATGGCATTGCTCGAAATCCTGGCGGATCAGCGATTCGAGATATGCCGTCTCATCTTGAGTGGCACCGCCCAAGTCGGAATCCGGCTTGATCGGCATAGATCGCTCCTCCCTTCCGCGGTTCTCAAAGCTTATCGGGGCTATCAACCGCGTCCAGTTCGGCATCTATTTTTTCGAGAAGACGTTCGATCTCCTCGCGCTCCCTTGGACCTGGCTCTTCTTCTAGGCGGCTGATCAGGTGCTGCTTTCGCGTCAGGAGCATTGCCACGCTTGTCATCAAAGGTGTGAGTTCGGGATGCTGGTACATTGATCGACACCTTATCTTCATTGTCGCAATGCAGCGAAGGCGACACTCCGAGGCGCTCGGCCGGGAGCGTGCCAGAGTCCGCTTTGGACACGCGCAAAACTCACGACCGGAAGGTCAGTTCCTCCGACGCTAAGAGGGATCGCAATGGAGCAATCCGTCCAGCGCAGGGACGATCGCCGTGGCACAGGCGCTCCTTGGAACAGGCGATGTTCAGCATAGTTGCCAACCGAATAGCACCGAGTTCGCGTCGGCCGGCGGATAACAGCGCGGCCGTTCTCGGCTCTCGGCAGCGCTCTTAGGAAACCCGGTAGCGAATACGATGCCAACTCTCCCTATGACCGCGTCCGGTTATGCGGCTCTTCAGAACGAATTAGCCACCCGCATACGAATTACGCGGCCCCATCTTGCCGAGCGTATTCAGCACGCGATCGCGGACGAACCTAATCTTGTTGAGAATTCGGAGTATCAGGCCGCGCTGACCGAGCAAGGCCTCAACGAGGCTCGCATAGCCGAGTTGGAAACCAAACTTGCACGCGCAGAGGTCATCGATGTCTCGAAGCTCTCCGGCGAAATCGTCAAATTCGGCGCGACGGTCACGCTGACGGATCAGGATACGGGCGAGGAGCGAATTTGCCATATCGTCGGCGAGCCGGAGTCCGATGCGGCCAGAGGCAGAATTTCAGTCAGCTCACCTCTCGCACGGGCGTTGATAAGCAAGTCCCAAGGCGCAGTCGTAGCCGTCGAGACTCCAGGAGGCGAGAAGAGTTACAAGATTGAGCAAGTTAGATGGCTTCCCTAGGGGCAGAAGAATAGTCTTAATAGCAAATGGTCTTGCATGACCGGCAGATACCCGTCGGTGCGAAGCCGTTGTCTTGAACCCGTTTGCATCAGCGCAACAGACGAGTGGATGTGCTGCTTGCCTGGACGGGCGGAGCTACTTTCACGACTGCGGAACTGGTTTGGCCGCCCCGCACGATGGTAAGCTTCACATCCTGACCGATGCGTGCTAGGCCAATTTTGTTCCGAAGTTGCGACGCGGTGCGGATCGGACGGTCATCTGCCATGACCACGATATCGTCCTTGCGCAAGCCCGCCTTTTCAGCCGGAGAGTCTGGCGCGACCTCCGCGATCACTGCCCCTTCGTTGCGGCGAGAATTCGTCGACGGTTGGAGCTCGCGCAGTAAAACGCCAATGCGGCCACGCTCAACGTATCCTCTATCTACGATCTGCTCCATAACGAGCCGGGCCATATTCGCGGGAATTGCAAAGCCGATCCCGACATTCCCTCCGCCGGGCGAAATGATCGCAGAGTTAATGCCGACCAACTCGCCACGAAGATTCACCAATGCGCCGCCGGAATTTCCCGGATTGATCGCAGCGTCGGTCTGGATGAAGTCCTCGTAGCCTTCCTTGCTCAAGCCAGTCCGACCCAGCGCACTGACGAGCCCGGACGTAACGGTCTGGCCGAGTCCGAAGGGATTTCCGATCGCAAGCACGAAATCCCCGACTTCAAGCGCATCACTGTCGGCGAAAGGAAGCCCCTGAAGGTCGGCAGGGTTTGGGATCTGCAGCACTGCGACGTCAGTCGGCGCATCGCGCCCGATTACCTTCGCAGATAGCTGCCGGCCATCCTTGGTCGTTATCTGAACGACTGAAGCGCCTTCGACAACGTGATTATTGGTCAACAAATAGCCGCGCTTGGCATCGACGATGACGCCCGAACCCGTCGAATTGATTTCCTTCTCGACCTGCTTGGGAATGTCGAAGAACTCACGAAAGAACGGATCGCGGTAAAGTGGATTGTCCTCGCGAACACGGCCGTGCACGGAAATATTCACGACCGCCGGCGTCACCTGTCGAACCACGGGCGCCAATGTTGGCACAGAACCACCCGTCTTCAGGTCCGGCACTTGGGCTGTAGCCGGTGAAGCCGCGAATAGCGCCACAACCAGAAGCCATGCCAATATTGTTCGCTGATCCAACATTCCGATCACCCTTGCATGCTTGTCGGATCGTCAATCACAGGCAGAACCATTCCTTCCAATGCTAGGAGCGGAATTGCCCAGACTGCTGCGGCATGGCCAAGCAGCACGATGGCTAGAACGGCTTCCGTGACCATCACAGCGCCCTCCGCTGTGCGGCGGCGGCCCAGGGCCGCCGCAGCCGCATGGGGACGCCACCGCCAGGGGGTGGATCATCATCGCCGTCTCCGTCGAGTTGCCGCAACGCTGCCAGTATGTCCGCCAACTTCACAGCGTGCCCAGTCCCGGGGACCTCCCGCAGGTCGGGATAGGATTCCACGGCGTACATGTCCGACGCCCACGAGGACAGGATGATCCGCTTCTCAGGCGTCGAGAGCTCCTTGTCATTCAGGACTTCCGCCGGAGAAACGTAGTGAGCGGCGGGATGGAGGAATGGGTGAAGACCACCGCCGTCGATTTTTACGTTAGTCATGGCTCGCCTCCCTACACACTCCTTTCTAAGGGATGGTGCTCGAGATTTAGGTGGCGGCGTAGTCGACGTCGCCACCCATGTTGAGATGAGATAGGACAGAGAGCAACTTCCGTTGCGAATCGCCCGTCCATGGATCGAGGCTACTAAGCGGCCTTCTTCTGCTCAATCTGCGACGAAGCAGCTGCTCCACTTCCGATCTGGATCTTGCGCGGCTTCATCGCTTCCGGAATCTCTCGAACGAGATCAATGACCAAGAGGCCGTCCTGGAAGGATGCCTGCTTCACCTGAACGTAGTCGGCCAGACTGAAGACTCTCCGGAACGGTCGCGCCGAAATACCTTGATACAGATACTCGCGCGCAACACCATCGGATTTCCTTCCTTCGATCGTGAGAGCATTCTGCTCGGCCGTCACGGAGATATCGTTGGCACCGAGGCCTGCCACCGCCAGCGTGATTCGATAGTGGTCCTCGCCGGACCGCTCGATATTGTACGGCGGGTAGTTGTCCTCAGTCGGCTGGCGCGACATGCCGTCGACGAGGTCAGCCAGATGATCGAAGCCGACCGTGGTGCGCCAAAGTGGCGCGAAATCAAGTGTCCTCATAGCCAAGTCCTCCAAAGAGCAATATGGATACGACGCAAGGCAGGATCGGAGTTTCGATTATCGTCGAGCCCCCCAGTCCAGCGCCTCGTGCCGAGCCCCGCCTGGCGCTCGACACACCGCACTGGCGGTCGAGAAACGAATTAGAACTGACACTCATGAGTTCAAGAGGCTGTGCGTTTTTTTCTGATGCCTCGCCCGGCAGCTCAGCGACTACGCGGCCAAGCGATCCGGGTGAGCGCCCTCGCGTAGGACATCCATCACTCGCTGCTCTCGCTCAATCCGGGCTTGATAGAGCTGCTGCTCTTGCTCGCTCCTCGCAGTTGAGAGCAGGCGCTCGTAGTGACCGATCACCTTTTGACAGCCTCGGATGAGGAAGTCGCGGACGCCAAGCTCGACTGCTGTGCTTGAGGCTGCATCGGAGCTCCCGCGCACGGAATGCCTCGCCGAATTCGCTTCAAACATGATTGTCGCTCGCTCTTGACGACCTTGCATAAGGTAGCGAGCGGCCTTTGCAGGCCGCTCACCGACATTCAGCTTGCTGCCGCCAGTCCGGCGGGATGGGGCGTCGGCTGCGGCCAAATACCCGTCGGCGCGGATGTCGGCGGCAGCAAGATGTCGATCTTCATCGTTGCCGCCGCAGGCTGCCACTTCAACCACGGCATCGTATCGAGATACGGGATTGGCAGCAGTGGCAGTCCAGTGAACACACGCTGTGTGGCCTCGGCTCCCCGCGGGCTTTCTAGGCCGTAAGCACCGAAGGCGGTCAGGGACATTGCGCTGCCCATTACTAGAGCGAGCAGGCGTCGCCGCAGATTGCGGTTGGTCTCCGTCCGGGCGGAGAACGTATGGTGATGGCTCAGCATCTATACTCCTCCAATCGTTCGAAAACAGATCCAGGCAATGGTGACAAAACTCAGGTAGAACATGAACCAGTGGATCGCGTCCTGCCTCATCCTGAGCCGACGACGATTAGACTTGTTCATGGGACACTCCATCTTTGGAAGCGGTCTTCTCTCCTCTCATCGGTGGAGCCCGGCCTTGATCGGCCGGGCTCTCTCGTTCAGAAGTCCATGGCGGGAGCGGCCGGAGTTGGTTCAGCCTTCTTCGGCTTCTCGGCCACGAGTGCCTCGGTCGTGATCAGCAGCGATGCGACCGACGCGGCGTCCTGTAAGGCGGTGCGGACGACCTTGGCGGGATCGATCACACCGGCTTTCACCAAGTCTTCGTACTCGCCAGTCGCCGCGTTGAAGCCCCAATTGTAACTCTGGTGCTCCAGAAGCTTGCCGACAATCAGTGAGCCATCCTCGCCGGCGTTCTGCACGATCTGCCGAGCCGGCACCTGGATGGCGCGGCGAACAATGTCAATGCCGGCCTTCTGGTCCGCGTCGGCGGTCTTGATGCCGTCAAGCGCTTTGAGGGCACGCAGAAGGGCTACCCCGCCGCCAGGGAGAATGCCTTCCTCCACCGCCGCGCGCGTAGCATGCATCGCATCATCGACACGGTCTTTGCGTTCCTTGACCTCGACCTCCGTCGCGCCACCGACACGGATCACCGCGACGCCTCCGGCGAGCTTGGCGAGGCGCTCCTGCAGCTTTTCGCGATCATAGTCGGAGGTCGTTTCCTCGATCTGAAGCCTGATTTGCTGGGCGCGCGCCTCGATATCCTTCTTGGCGCCCGTGCCGCCGACGATGGTGGTATTGTCCTTGTCAATGACCACCTTCTTGGCGCGCCCGAGCATCTTCACTGTGACCTTTTCCAGCTTGATGCCGAGGTCCTCGCTGATGACATTGCCGCCGGTCAAGATCGCGATGTCCTCCAGCATGGCCTTGCGACGATCGCCGAAGCCAGGCGCCTTGACGGCCGCGACCTTCAATCCGCCGCGCAGTCTGTTGACGACCAATGTCGCGAGCGCTTCACCTTCGATGTCCTCTGCGATGATCAGGAGCGGCTTACCGGACTGAACGACCTGCTCCAACAGCGGCAGCATGGTCTGCAAGCCGGACAGCTTCTTCTCGTGAATCAGAACGTAGGGATCCTCGAGTTCGACGCGCATCTTCTCGGGGTTCGTGACGAAGTATGGCGAGATGTAGCCGCGGTCAAACTGCATACCCTCGACCACTTCGAGCTCGGTGTGCAGACTTTTGGCCTCCTCGACTGTAATCACGCCCTCATTACCGACCTTGTTCATGGCGTCGGCCAGGAAGCGGCCGATCTCGCTATCACCATTGGCCGAGATTGTGCCTACCTGGGCGATTTCGTCGTTCGAGGTGATTTTCTTGGCGTGTGATTTCAGGTTGGCAACGACGGCGTCGACCGCCAGATCAATGCCCCGCTTCAGGTCCATCGGATTCATGCCGGCGGCGACGGACTTGCTGCCTTCCTTGAAGATGGCCTGGGCAAGCACGGTGGCCGTTGTGGTGCCGTCACCGGCGGCATCGCTCGTCTTCGAGGCGACCTCGCGCACCATCTGCGCGCCCATGTTCTCGAACTTGTCCTCCAGTTCGATCTCCTTGGCGACGGTTACGCCATCTTTGGTGATGCGCGGCGCACCGAACGATTTCTCGATCACGACGTTGCGCCCCTTCGGACCGAGTGTGACCTTCACCGCGTTTGCCAGTGTCTCGACGCCCCGCAGCATACGCTCTCGGGCCTCGGTTGCGAACTTCACATCCTTGGCAGCCATTTTGATCTCTCCTTTCCTCTTATGACTGTCAGCGCGCTACGCTGCCTTCTTGACGGTGCCTGCCTTGTCGATGACACCCAGAAGGTCGCTTTCCTTCATGATCAGAAATTCCTCGCCGTCGATCTTGACCTCTGTACCAGACCACTTTCCGAACAGAACATGGTCACCGGGCTTGACGTCGAGTTGAACGAGCTGGCCCTGTTCGTTGCGTGCGCCGGGGCCAGTGGCGATAATCTCGCCCTGCTGTGGCTTCTCCTTTGCTGTGTCTGGAATGATGATGCCGCCCGCGGTTTTCTCTTCGGCGTCGAGACGTCGCACGAGCACGCGATCGTGCAAGGGACGGAAATGCATGCACATCCTCCTTGGGTAGGTTCAGCGATGTCCAAAATCCGGGTCCGTAACCGGCCCCCGGGCGAAAAAGCACCTAGGAGCGAGGGATCTACTTTCAAGAGGGAGGAAGAAAATTTTTGCGACGAAGGCCGCCGGCTGTCGCTATCGCTCGCAGCTCGCACCCGCAGAGCTTTCCCAGCGTCCAGAATCGCTCGCCGCACGTTGAAAACTGAGATCATCAAACCGAGATGTTTTCTCGGCGGCAGAGCAAACTCTGCGCAGCAAATTGGAGCATCTTCGAAAGGAGGATAACCAGAGATGCGGACTTTATTGGTACTTGCTGCTCTACTCGGGATGGTGGTTTCGCTGCAGGCGAAAGAAGCGGATTCGTCGCGACCAGTGCGAAGCTCCGACGCCGCCGTTAAGCAGTTTGTCAGCAATCAAAGCGACCAGCCGCGCGGCAAGCCCGCAAGAACAAGGTCCGATGGCCGCAAAGACAGTGATTTCTCAGCGGAAGCCATCGTGCCTGATATCTGCACCGGCTGCCGATCCATCGATCAGCAGCCGGCCAGCAGTTTCTGTGTTCAGCTTCTAGATGCGCCTGCTGAAGCAGCCTCAAGATCCGGAAGGTGTGCGCACATCATCCTCTTGATGCGCTTCAACGCACGCTGCTCGATCAGGCGGATACGCTCGCGAGAAATCCCGAAGGAATTAGCCAGATCGTCAAGCGTGCTTTGCTCTTCTGCCATGTAACGGGCTTCGACGATGGTGCGTTCTCGCGGAGAGAGCGCACTCAGCGCCTCCGAGAGTGCGGCCTTCTGCCGTTCACGGTCTCCGGTCTCCACAAGCTGGGTTTCGGGATCAGGAGATGAATCGGCGAGCCTGTCTTGCCATTGCTCGCCTTCTTCGTCACTGAGCTGAACGTTCAGCGTCATGTCGCCACGGATCCGGCCGTTCATCTCGACGACGTCGGTTTCCCTAACCTGAAGATGTTCAGAGATCTGCTTCACCTGCTCCGGCGAAAGCTCGCCATCGTCCGGCGCACCAAGGCGTCTCTTCAACTTTCGAAGGTTGAAGAACAGCTTTTTTTGCGCTGCAGTTGTGCCGAGCTTGACGAGTGACCACGATCTCAGGACGAACTCCTGCACGGACGCCTTGATCCACCAGGCGGCATAGGTCGCCAGGCGAAATCCCTTCTCAGGGTCGAACCGCTTGACGGCCAGCATCAATCCGACGTTGGCTTCCGAGATGAGGTCGGCGATGGGCAATCCATAGCGCCGATATTTCAGCGCGATCTTGGCGGCCAATCGCAGATGGCTCGTCACCAGACGGTAGGCAGCTTCGCGATCCCCGGAATCCCGAAGCCGCCTTGCATACATCACTTCTTCGGATGCATCGAGCAGCGGGAAGCTACGGATCTCTTGCAGATACCGGGACAACCCGGCTTCCGAATGGATGGCAGGGAGGGCTGACTTGATTGACATGACTTGCCCTCCCTCAGAAGCCATCGCCGCTCTTGAGCTCTAACAAGCGGCCAGAGGGAAGACGCAGCCGCGGGGACCCACGGAGGTGAGTGGGACTGATCGACTGCCAAGCGATGACACAGGTAGCTTTCATATCCAGATCCTCCATGGAGCAAAATGGTACGAGCCGCCGTGTCGCCTGGCTTAGCTGGGCCCTGAGGCGCCCAACGGCACTCAGGCCGGCGGCGCCAAAAGAACTGCGAACCCAATGGGTTGTTCCCCGTATCAGCTAGCCAATTCGCCGGAAGCCAAGCTGCCGCGGCCCGATGAGGCGAGGGACGAGCCCGACGCTTGGGGCCTACTCTCCTGCTCGCTATGACCTCCGCGATCGAGGTGAAGTGCGAATCCGCTTGTGCCGGGAGCCTCTAGCCCGGCGCGGAGTTGCATGCTCGGGATCAGGTAATCGCCACCATTCTGTCGCCGGTACGGAATGGGCGCGGTGGTCGCGAGCGCGCGCATCCGCTCACGCAATTCTTCGGCAACAGGTGCAAAACCGGCGTCGTCCAGCCGGTCCACGCGATAGACCACGAAGGGCGGAAGGACTTCATAGCCGGGATAGTAGAGAATGCCGTGATTGATGGGGAACAGCAGGTCGTCGATCGGCCCGTTGACGCCGCGATCGGAATAGTGCTCCTCCCATCCACCGGCAGTCACGACCAGCATCGCGCGCTTGCCCTTCAAAGTCCCGTCGCCATAGCGATCGCCCCACCGCTTGTCGCTGTGTTCGCCGACCCCATACGCGAACCCGTAGGCGAACACCCGGTCGACCCAGCCCTTGAGGATCGCCGGCGTCGAAAACCACCACAGCGGAAACTGCAGAATCAGGACATCCGCCCATAACAGCTTTTCGATCTCGGCTTTCACGTCGCTGGTCAACGTGCTCGCCTCGAAAGCCTGCTTGGAGGCCGCGGCCGGCTTGAGCCGTTCACCTTGCCCGAGCGACGGAAAGTCCCCTCTGCCGACCTCCGACTTCCAGCCCTGAGCATAGAGATCCGACACCTGCACGTCGTGCCCGAGCCGCTTGAGTTCCCTGACAGCGACGTCTAGCAGCGCGCCGTTCAACGAGCGCGGCTCCGGATGGGCGAAGACAATCAATACTTTCACGACAGCACCTCCTGATGAGTGACGTTGATCAGGTGGCACGCAAAGCCGCAATCTAGTAGATGTAAATAATGGATACGATTATGCCAAAAAATGGATAAATCAGAAGTCACGCTTGAGCGCATGCGTAGCTTCGTCCGGGTCGCCGAGCGGGGCAATCTGTCCGCGGTCGCGCGCGAGCTGGAAGTCGGCCAGTCAACGGTGACGCGCCATTTGCGAGAGCTGGAGGACGCGGTCGGAGTGCCGCTCCTCAGCAGAACCACGCGCAGGGTGTCAATGACTGAAGAGGGCGCGCGCTACTATCGCCACTGCGTCCAGATCCTCCGCCAGGTTGATTTGGCCGGCGAGGAAGCGCGCAGCACACGCGGCGCGGCAGCGGGTACGGTACGCATCTCGTGCACCGCGGCCTTCGGAGTACTGCACGTCAGTCGTTTCATCTTCGCCTTTCAGGACCGCCACCCGGACATCCTGGTTGATCTCAGCCTCACGGACGAGCGCATCGACCTCGTGCAGGAAGGCGTCGATATTGCCCTCCGGCTTGGGCCACTTGGTGATAGCTCGATGAAGCTCAAGGCGCTGGGCCAATCAAGGCGAATGCTCGTTGCCGCACCCAGCTATCTAGCCGAACGCGGCAAGCCGGTGCGCCCGCAGGACTTGGCAGATCACGAAGGCGTCAGGATGTCCAATATCGCCGGCAGCGATCTACTCGTACTGCATGGTCAGCGCGGCGGGCGCCATGTGGTGCCATTCGGCGGTCGCTTGCGCGTTGATCATGGACTTGCAGCAAGAGAGGCCCTCGTAGCCGGACGCGGAATAGCGCCTGCACATCTCTGGCTCGTCCAGGATCTCCTCGCCGCTAACAAGCTCGAAGTGGTGCTTCCCGAATTTTCGCCACCGTCCGTTCCGCTGAACATGCTGATCGTACCGGAACGGTTGGGCATCGCCCGAGTGCGCTTGTTGGCCGACTTTGTCTCGGCACAGATCGCGCAAACACCTGGGATCAAGAAGCCGTCAAATGGAGCCTAGCGATCGGTCGATAGCGCAGCCGAACCTGCGAGGGTGCTTCACCACTCGTGTGCCCCGCCTGCCCTGCTCTCCAGCGCGACGCTTTGCGGCAGGCGGCACTCACCTCGATGGAGATGCCAATCCGGCACGGAAGCCCTCGCGCCAGGTCGGATAAATGAGCTTCAAGTCCAGCTCCCGTTTTGCGTTGGCGTTCGAAGCGCCACGCCCCTCATTCATCCATTGCACCGCTGCTTTGCTGGCAACGAAGAGACCGAGCCACGATGGAAGCCGGAGCGGCGGCCCAGCCCCACCGATTCCGCGAAATACGGCAACCACTCCGAGACTTTCGCCGGCTCATCACTCCATGATGTTCTGCTATTCTGATTCTCTCGACCTCCATTTTCTCCGTCCCACAACTGATGACAGCGCGAGCGAGCAAGTCGCGCGCCCTGAACGAACGCCCGGCGGGAACCGGGCCTTCTTTTCATCACCAGTACCAGTACGGATAAACCGGAGGATAATAGCGGACTACCCGGTACGGACGGCCATAGTAGTAGGGCGGGCCATAGACCGGTCCATAATAGACCGGTGGTGCGGTGGCGGCCGCTAGTGTTCCAGCGAACAATCCGAGAGCAAGCCCGGGACCGATACCCGGACCGCCCCAGCCATGATGACGCCAATGGGCCGAAGCCGGCGCAACTGATCCGATGAGGAGCGTTGCCGCCGCGACGACTGCAAGAGCAAGCTTTCTCATGTCGTTTCCCTCAAGTTACTACGCGCTCTGCGCACTTGTCTCCTTGTCATGGTCCACTTCGCCGAACCTCGGTTCGGCTATACAGTGAATTAGAACTGTCCGGGGCGAGTTCAAGTAACTCGTTGATGAGACCTGTCGATCTTGCCAGCGATTTGGCGGAGCCAAAAACCAGCATCAGGAGTTCTTCACCTGCTCCGGCGTTCTCAACGCGGTGGTGGACCAGCTCTATCTGGGGCGCGAAAATGAGCGCGCCGTTAGACCGCCCGGAGGCCTTCCTTCGGCATCTCCCGGATCAGCAGGTCAATATCGCTCTGCTCCAGCGTCTCCTTCTCAAGGAGCTTCTTTGCCGCGCGGTCCAGGATCGGACGCCGCGTGTTCAGTATGCCTTGGGTGCGCTGAAAGACCTGATCTACAGTATCCTTTACCTCGCGGTCGATGGCTGCGGCGGTCTCCTCCGCGTAGCCACGCTCGCGAACTGGATAGGGCTGGTCAGGGCCTGGGAGGAAATTGCCGGGCTCGCGTCATAGGCAACGCTGCCGAGTTTCTCCGACATGCCATAGCGTGTCACCATGCTCCGTGCGACGTCGGTCACCCGGCGCAGATCGTCGGCAGCTCCCGTCGATAGATGGCCAAACACGATGAGCTCAGCTGCACGGCCGCCGAGCAGAACGGCCATATTGTTTTCCAGCTCCTCCTTGGTCATCAAAAATCGGTCCTCGATCGGCCGCTGAATGGTGTAGCCGAGTGCACCGACCCTCACGGGGTATGATCGAGATCTTATGCACGGGATCGACACCGGGCAAGGAAAGCGCGACTAGCGCGTGGCCCATCTCATGAAAAGCGACGATCTCACGTTCCTTGGGATTGAGCAGCCGGTTACGTTTTCCAGACTGGCGACCATGCGTTCCACCGCGTTATTGAAGCTGACTTCCTCTCTTGGCCTCGCACGGTCCGCTTCCGGGGGCTGAGCGGAAAGCCATCGTGGACACGCCGAGGGCAGCCTTTGACCCAAAGCGGACCAGCGTCCGCCCTCCCACGGGCGGCAACGCACTTCGGTGCAGTGTCAGCACCTTACACTATGGGTCGATCTCAAGCGGCTTGCAGTATCAACTCGCTCAGACGATCTGGTGCATCGAGCATGGCCATGTGCCCGACATCAGGCAGTTCGAACGTGGCCCAGGACTTCTCGCTCTTGCAGTCTGCCAGCGCCTTATCAAGGGGCGGCAGTGAAAATTTGGGGAGACGGATATATGTCTTCTTCGCCACCTTTTGGAGCGCCCCGGTAACCTTGATCGGCTGAAGATAGGTGCCGACTGGCTGCTGAGTCACTTTGGACTCGGCGAACGCGCGATCGCGTTCGGCAACGACAGCAGGCGGATACTTCGCCGACCCACGAACACCTGCCTCGCCCTTTTCGATGGCCGCTTGTATGCCTTTGCGAACCGGCTCGGCTGCGGTGTCTGCGGCCCTTTGTCCGTCGGCTGGAATGAAGGCATCAAGCCACACAGCTGACGAGACGTGGTCGCCGATGCTTTCGAGCGCGCCGGAACCTACATAACCTGCAAGGGACCACGCCACGAGGCAGACGTTCTCGAGACTTTCCCATTTGACCAGGTTGACGACGTCGGCGATGTGGGTGTCCAGATTGACGTCCTTGCTCAGCAAATGCGAGCGATCAGCCAAACCCGTGAGTGACGGGCAAATACCTTGTGACCGCCTTGTTCGAGCCGGTCCGTGACACGGCGCCATATCCAGCCGCCGCAAAACGCCCCGCTGACGAGGACGAAAGTCTTTCGCGCCGGTTGCGCGCGGGCGACACCGGCCACGCCGGAGGTCGTTGCTGCCGCAAGACCGCCGGCTGTTGCGCTGCGAAGCATGCGGCGGCGAGTAATTCCACTATTCGTCATGACAAATTCCTGTTGTTCAAAGGATCGGCTGCCAGAGGACTGCAACCTAAAGGTTATCCGCGCATCTGTTCGCTGCCAAGGTCTGTAATTGGCCGATTTTGTTGCAAAAGTCAGTTGAGACGAGCCGGTAGGCGTGATTCCGTTGTGTTGACGCGAATCGCGACGAGGTCGATCCATGATGGGCCGTCTGAAGAGTGACCAAGGTCAACTGTTCTACGAGTTTCATCTCGGCGACGCGGTTCCCGAAGATCATCTGGTGCGGAAGATCGACGCTGCTCTCGATCTGTCGTGGCTTCGCAGCGAAGTTGCTCCTCATTATTCGTCCATGGGTCGTCCGTCGATCGATCCGGAGTTGATGATCCGGATGCTGGTCCTGGGGTATGTCTTTGCGCTCCGCTCGGAGCGGCTGATCTGTCGTGAAGTACAGGTGAACCTCGCCTATCGTTGGTTCTGCAAACTCGGCATTGAAGATGCCATCCCAGACCATTCGGCCTTCTCGCGGGCCCGCAACGAGCGTTTCCGCGAGGGGGATGTTTTCCGTCGCGTGTTTGAACGCGTCGTCGAGGCGTGCATTTTGGCGGGTCTGGTTGGTGGCGAAGGCTTTGCCGTCGATGCGAGCCTGATTGCTGCCGACGCCAACAAGCAGCGCTCGATTGCGGGTCAGGATTGGCGCAAGGATCGCGATCCGGCGAGGTCAAGCCGCGCGGTGAAGGAGTATCTGGCAACCCTCGACGATACGGCGTGGGGCGCGGCCAGCGACGTTGTCCCGAAGTTCATCTCGCTGTCCGATCCCGCGGCCCAGTGGACCGGAGCTCACAAGGGACCAGCATTCTTCGCTTACTCCGACAATTATCTCATCGACGTGAAGTTCGGCGTCATCGTTGATGTCGAGGCGTCCCGCTCCATTCGCCAGGCCGAGGTCGGAGCGGCAAAGACAATGATCGAACGAACAGAGGAACGCTTTGGTCTCAAGCCGGAGCGGCTTGTCGGGGATACCGCTCACGGGGCTGCTCCGATGCTGAACTGGCTGGTCGAGGAGAAGGGCATCGCGCCACATATCCCTGTGTTCGACAAGTCGAAGCGAGATGACGGCACCTTCTCACGCAGTGACTTTCGATATGATTCAACCAGCGACGTCTACCACTGCCCTGGCGGAAAGCGGCTCGGGACGAGCGGCACCGTACACGAGGGCAAAACGCTTCTGTATCGTGCGAGCAAGCTCGACTGCGACGCATGCCCGCTTAAACCGCAGTGCTGTCCAAAAGAACCATCGCGCAAGATCCCGCGCGACATACATGAGCACGCCCGGGACGTCGCCCGGTCGTTCGCTGGCACCGAGGGCTTCGAGACGTCGCGACGTCAGCGCAAGAAGGTCGAGATGCAGTTTGCGCACTTGAAGCGCATCTTGAGGCTTGGGCGGCTCCGGATTCGCGGCCCACGGGGCGCCCAGGACGAGTTTGTTCTGGCCGCCATCGCTCAAAATCTGAGGCGCCTCGCGTTGTTCGTTGCGCGACCACCACCCGCTCATGCCCTGTGCATTGCGTAGCGTAGGAGTTGCATTGAGAGCGTCAGGGACGGCGGATCAAAGCCGGTCCGCCTTACCGAATGGCCGAAAGACATCCGTCGGTTACAGCCGCCTTTTGCAACAAAATCGGCCCATAGCCGACCTCTTGCGGCGCTCAGGACAACGTCCGCGAGTGGACCCATAGCAGACCTGCACCCGAGCATTCGCCGAGTGGCCGCCTTAACCTCGCAGTGGCAGCGCGATGGAAAGCAGTTAACGCGCGAGTGCAAACGGTATTGAACGAAACCCAGTTCGGGCGACTCATGGAGGTCCGCGCTGGCCTGGCAGTCGCTCTGGCGGCCTGCCTCGCGTTTGATCGCGCGGCACTCGCGGAGTGGCTTGCGCTCGCGGCGGGGCTCGGCCTCGCCGCCAGTCTTGCCTGGACCGGCCATGCCGGCTCGACCCTTGGGGCAATCGGCGACGTGCATCTCGCTGCAGATGCACTGCATTTGATCGCCGCCGCGGCCTGGATCGGTGGTCTCGTGTCGCTGGTCCTTTTCTTCGCTGCAGCCCGGAATCAGACGACCGCCTGGGCACCGGTTGCGGGCGATGCGGCCGAACGCTTTTCGATCTTGGGCATGGTCAGCGTGGCCACGCTTTTCGTCACCGGCATTGTCAACGCCTGGATCCTGGTCGGCTCGTTTCGTGGGCTGTTTACAACCGAATATGGCCGGGTGTTGATGCTCACGCTCGGCATATTCGCCGCCATGCTCGCAGTTGCCGCGATTAACCGATTCTACCTGATGCCGCGGCTCGCCCTGCCATCCGCCACCAGAGTGCAGTCGGACTCACTCCGGCAACTCACGCGCAACAGCGTTATCGAGATCGCGCTCGGACTGACGATCCTCGCCATTGTCGGAATGCTCGGCATGATGCATCCCGCCGTCCATCTGGTCTCGACCTAACCATTTATATAGAACATGTCGGGTTTTGGCCCATCAGCGAAGTTGCGCCTCATCTGGCGGAGGCCCGCTGCTTGCGGCTAAGCGGACTGGATTTGCTCGCTCTGAGTTCTTCGCATTTGGCCCTTAGCTGACTTCCGCTTTTGGCGCCGCGCTTTCCGCTTTCGAGAGCTGAGCGGAACAGTGTCTTGGAGCTGCCACAAACGGCACCCTCAATACTTTCTCACCGCGCTGTCGAGGCTTGCGATTTCTGGATGCGCGCGCCTTGGGACGAGGCGAAGGCGCTACACGTGAGCCAGTCTCGATGAGGTTGGCAGGCTCACCCGGCTGTCCGATTGTTGCCTCAGCCCTCCATAAATCCCCAAAGTACGATCAAGTAATAGACCACAACCGCGACGACAACGTTGATCGCAACTATCAGCAAAACATCGATAGGTAAGATCGGTTTCCGTCTAGCCATCGCTATGATCCTAGCCGGGCTGAGATACCCTGACTGCTCACAAATGATGGCCGATGCACGTTACTCCGCTACTGTTGCGTTAGCGCCGCAGGTAGTTCCATCCTATGAAGTCCGATCGCGGCGATCATCTGCAGTGGCTTTCCAAGCGGCTACGCCAAAGTAGGCAGTAAGCGCCAGAGCAACCGCGACCAAAACAGAATTGAACTGGGTCATCGATCGGCCTCTCTCCCCAATACAGAGAAGCACTTTCGATTTGGGTGCGCACGACTGAAAGCTGCAAATCTAAAAGTTTGCGCGCGCAATCCACAGAGAAGAGGTTACCGAACGTCTGCTTGTTTCCGGAAGTCTTCTTTCCCCGCCGTAGTGCCAACAGCGGAAGGGGCCGGTCCAATCGACGGCTCGTCAGCACGCAAGGAGGAGCGCCGACGCTTCCAAGCCAGGCCCGTCTTAACGGCACACGATCTGGCGAACAAGTCGCACCACTTTTGCGGGGTCACCAGAATCGTTCGCCAATTTCGGCGAGCGACGACGCAGTAGAAAGGAAACGCCGCAAAGCGTCGCCTTTCTCCACACGACGCGGCAGATGAAGATTCCGGAATGGCTGTGGCATGAAGGATGAAAAACGTTCGAGGCTCACTCGGCACACGCGTCCGATCGCATTTCAACGGCGCGGCGTTGATTGCGCCGGCATCATCACACGTCGTCACCCATGCGATCGGTCGCGGCGACGGCACGCACTGGGTTTGCGAGAACCACCCTGAGCGCCCGTGAAGGACCGAGGCCTGCGGCCGCGGCGGCGCGGTTGCGCCCTGCCCGTCTGCAACAAGGTCGGTCCCGACAATGAGATGCCGTTGCTGCCAAACGGGTTCGAGACCAGCTTCACGACCACCGACATCATGCGTCCATTCCGCCGTAGGCCGACAAAGCGTTAGGTGCATCCGCGCCCGCGTGTGTAAGTGAGCAAGACAGCCGTATCGTCAGCCGAAACGGCTTCGACTGGACTCTGGCGCTTCCCTTGGATTGTCTCCGGCGCGCTCAAGAGGCGCGAGCAGCCCTTCGAAACGCGCCACTTCGACTCTTTTCGCCTCCTTGGCTCTAAGCGGGGCCGCATAATGCCTGCTTGTGCCCCCCTTAGCGACGCAAACAACGTGGGCCGTTGTCGGTGAAGTTGGTGCTCCAGCCATCAGTTCTGGATGAGCTTGACGGTTAAAATCGGCCATTCACTGTCATGCCGGATTATTGAAATGCGAAGTCCGTGCACGTCGTCGAGATAGACATGATCAATGGTTCCAGCTTAGCCTTCACTCATGACGACAGTCTTACCGATCAACTCGTCCTCGGCAGCGTGCAATTCACGGAGGACGCTAACGGCTCTTTCCTCACCAGTGCTCGACGTGGTCATGCGCGTAAAAAATGACATAGGCGTTATGAAGCAGACGTGCTCCGAAACGGACGTGCGAGCTTGTATCGTATGAGCCAAGCCCACAGCTCCGCAAACCAGTGAAGCTTCAGCAGCTTTGGCTTCACCGCCGCGAACAGTCGTTCCACAATGAGCAGGCTGGCGGCATACGCTGAGATGATCATGGCTGTGCCGGTGATCCAGTGGCCCTCGCCCGCCACCGCTACAGCGATGAGCTTCAAAGGCTCAACCAGACAGCGGCTAACAGCGCAAGTGACTGGTAGGGACCAAGTTTGTCTATGGCTTGCCTCACAGGTTTCCGCTTCCTTCCGCCCTAAGCGAATAGAACTCTCGGGTGCACAGTTGAGTTCCAGTGGCGGTTCGGATCGGTAAAGAGACTCCCTTAGACTGGCCACATCCATTGCGGCTGCGAAGCGCTTAGGCGTCTGTGTTACATTTGCCCAGAACATGCACCACAACACTCCGGCGCAGTTCGCTCATGAGGGTCAGGCCCGTTCGAGTTCGGAATTGGCTCTTGCGAGACATGCTCGGGCCATCCTGAGAATGTCGGCTAAATGGGGTAGGCCGGAGGCCGTGATGATCTTGCCAAATCGACGCGAATGACCCTTAGCGCGCCCATGTCGTGCGGAACAAGGTTCAGAAAATGGCCAGCTTTAAATCACAATCCACCGCACGGCTTCACATAGGCCGGAGGCATCAATCGAACTGTATGCCCCAATGCCTGCAACTCACCGGACCAATAATGGGATGACGCGCAAGCCTCGATCCCCACTAAGCACGGCGGCAACTTCTCAAAGAATGACAGCACGAAACGGCGTTTGAGCTGACGGCGTATGACCACTTGGCCGGCTGCATCGACGCCGTGCACTTGAAAGACCGACTTCGCAACATCCAGACCGACCGTCGAAATTGACTGCATAGGCTGCTCCTCCGAACAGCTATCAACCGCCCGTGAGGTTCTAGCCTCGACGCGCATAGACCAATTGGCGGACGTCGATCTTTCCAGCCCTGAACCCCGCCTCACAGTAAGACAAATAGTATTCCCAAAGTCGTCGGAATTGCTCGTCGAACCCGAGCGAGGTCAGGTCAGCCCAGGCCTGACCGAAATTTGCTCGCCAGATTGCAATCGTCTTCGCATAATCTTGTCCAAAGACGCGCTCATGCCTCATAGGAATCTCGAAACGTTCGCCGAGCGAGCGCAGGATAGCGGCCGAAGGCAGCATGCCACCTGGAAAAATGTACCGCTGTATGAAGTCCACGCGGCGCCGGTAGCTGTCGAAGAGTTCGTCCTGGACGGTGATGGTCTGGATACCTGCCAGCCCGCCCGGCTTGAGCCTTTGATGCAGCTGATCAAAGTATGCGGGCCAGAACTGCTCGCCAACAGCTTCGAACATTTCGATCGAGGCAATGCGGTCGAATTGACCTGTTTGATCGCGATAATCCTGCAGCCGGACTTCGACCTTTTCGGCAAGCCCGGCTTCGTGAATCCGCCGGCGCGCAAATTCGTGCTGCTCTTTGCTGATGGTAAGTGCCAATATGCTGACGCCGCAACTTTTCGCGGCAAACTCGGCGAAGCCGCCCCAACCGCATCCGATCTCGAGGACGGTCTGGCCGGCCTGCAAATCGATGTCTTTTGCTAGTTGCTCGTATTTGTTCCGTTGCGCGGCGGCGAGGTCGGCGGTCCCGCATGAGAACAGAGCCGACGAGTAGGTCATGCTTCGATCCAGCCATGCAGCGAAGAACTCGTTACCGAGATCATAATGCGCACGGATATTTTGCCGTGACCCTTCTCGCGTGTTGTGGCGTAGTCGGTGAAGCATCCTGCGGCAGAGCCGGACAAGCATGTTACCCGTAAAGACGCTGTCGATGAGGTCGTCGTTGAGACAGAACACATAAAGAAGCTGGGTGAGATCGGGCGTCGTCCAGTCGCCCCTGACATAGGCTTCAGCCATACCGATGTCGCCGCCCAGGATCAGACTACGGGCAAACGCATAATCGTTGATCTGGATCGTGGCCGACGGGCCTGATTCCACCCCTCGCAAGACCGTGGTCCTGTGGTCCGGAAGGCGCACGTGCACGCTACCGAACCTGAGTCGCGATGCAAGCCGCAGCGTGAGCCGGGCGAGGAACGGCAGATCGTCGAATCGGGCAGTCTGGTGATTGGCTACGACCTCCATGATCTCAAATTCCGCCCTGTTTCATCCTAGTCACGTACGGAACACCTTTGATCCAAAGCCATAACGCCTCCCAATGGATGGCGATCATTACCTTAACGGTGACAAGGGGCAGACCAAAGAATGCCGCAACAAGTCGAGGGCCGGTCAGCCGACGCCGTCGTCCGATAAAGGCGGCCGCAAAGATCGCACCCTGTTCGTTCGTCTGAAGGATTCTGACCCGCACATGACGCGCCGGCGGAGAGATGCTGAAGCGGTATTGCATCCTCATTTCCATGAAAGGCGAGACGTAGAACTCCTTGGCCTGAGTTTGCCGGATCGCCCTTGCACCGGCCGCCTTTAGCACCGGCAGAACGTAGGAATGCATCTCTCCGAAGGTGTTTCGCACCTCATAAATCAACAGCGCGAGCTCGCCGGAGGCGCGATAGCAGAAGTAAATCGAGAGCGGGTTGAACACGTAGCCCAGGAGCCGCGGATAACACAGAAGAAGAACCCGGCCACCCGACAAGTCGATGCCGCGCTCGACCGCCAATTTCCGCGCGTACTGGCTCAGTTTTGCGCCAGCACGGTTTCCATGGTCGCGTTCGTGGAAGCTGAAGATTGCCGCTCGATTGACTCCGAACAAGCGCGACTGTCGATCCGCATCGTCCAGTCGGTCCAGGTCGATGAGAAGGCTCATCACCTCGTAGGTGAATCTGTGCTGCACAGGTTGCCATCGCGCGTGCATCACCTTTCCGCGATAGAGCACGACCGGTGCGACCTGATCATTCCCTCTGGGCGGTCTCGACCCGAACATCGCATTTACTCGGCTGCTTGCGCCAGCAACGAGGTGGACTGACGCCAAGGCGGCGCACAGCCCATAGCCTCAGCCACTCGGATGCCGGACCTCAGACCGTCTTCATGGAAGCCGTAGCCCGTCCACGCACCACAGAACCATGTTCGGCGACGACCTTGAATCGCAGGAAGCCGCCGCTGGGCGGCGAATGCGGCTAAATGGTAGAGAGGGTGAGCGAAGCTGAATTTTGCAAACGTCAGGTCGGGGGCTGGCTCGCGCGGCGGGTTGAGGCTGACGAATAGCGGCTTGCGATCGTCAATACCCTGCAGGCGGTTCATCCAATAGGTCACGGCCGCGTCGTTCTCGACAAGCGTTTGTCGCCGCCACTGCAGGAAGTTCCATGATGCCCATGCCTGACGACGTTTGGGCATAAGATTGTGATCGCGGTGCAGATAGACTGCGTTCGGGCTGTATCTTATGGCGCCTAGTATTGACCGCTCTTGCGCGTCGGCATCTGATAGCATCGCCAGTGCCTGATCGCTGTGGCAGGCCATCACAACGGCATCGTAGCTCTCCACACCGCCGTGACTGTCGCGGATGGTCACGCCCTGCTCCTCTCGGGTGATGGAAGTCACTGCACGGCCGAGGCGAATACTATCCTTGAAAATAGCGGTGAGCTTGTCGACATAGCATCGGCTGCCACCCTCCACGGTGCGCCAGCGTGGGCGATCCAGGTGCAGGAGTCTATGATTGTCGAAGAAGGTGATGAAGTTCTCCGCAGGAAATGAGAGAATAGCCGCCGCCGAGGACGACCAGATGGCTGCCCCCATTGGTCCGAGATAATTAGAGAACAGGCCCGCACCGAATGACCCCTTTTGCAGATACTCGCCGAGCGTCATCTTGTCCAGCCGGCCGGCGCGCAAGTCGGCCACGCTCTCCTTGTTGAATCGCAGGACGTCGGCCAGCATTCGAAAGTATGACAGCGACGCCAGGTTGCTCGGTTGAGCGAACAGTCCGCAGGCAGTCTGCAGAATCCCCTCGCCGCCCCCGCGCCATTCAAAGCGGCCTTGATCAGCGGACATCGCAAAGCTCATGCACGTCTCGACCGTCTTCACCCCCAGATGCGTGAACAGAGATGATAGCTCGGGGTAGTTCAGCTCATTGAACACGATGAAGCCGACGTCAACGTCTATGGCCTCGCCATCATAGTCGATCCGAACGGTATGACTGTGCCCGCCAGGTCGCAGCTCACGCTCGTAGACGGTCACAGCGTAGCGCTTCGAAAGGAGCCAGGCCGCAGCATTGCCTGCAATCCCCGTCCCAATCACTGCTAAGCGCATCTTTCAACTGCCCCATTTTGCGATACTGCCGGCCACCGACAGCGAGAAATGTCCGATTCTACGGGCAAAGCCCTTCCGCCCGGCTCGAAGCCACCAATTCGCATTCCTTTTGCAGGCGGCGCATAGGAACGCTCGCCGAGGCGGCCTGGATCACCTCGCGCATGCGAGCTTTGATTCTGAAACCGGCGCATACGGCGGACGTACCGATGAAAACAGCCCCGGTGAATGGATGCTTTTCCTGAATCTGCAGGCCATAGCCGGCATTGCCCTGGCTCTTTCGGCATTGATGGCGCTCGCTTGGGTGGTGCAACAGCGCACTGGCAATTCCGGTTGGGTTGACGCAATCTGGTGCTATTCGGTTGGGTTCGTTGGCGCTGTTGCCGCCCTATGGCCTCTCGAAGACAGTTCGTCGGCTCGCCGGGCCCTTGTGGCAGGGCTGGTGTTTTGCTGGGCGGCAAGACTTGGAACGCACATTGCGCGTCGCGCCGCCGCAGGTGTCGACGATCCGCGTTATGCGAACTATGCACGCGAATGGGGCTCCGACGCTCCCCGTCGGATGTTCTTTTTCCTGCAGTCGCAGGCTCAAGCGTCGGTCCCGCTGCCGTTTTCGGTCTTTCTCGCCGCACACGCTCCGGACCCCGGCCTAGGGCTGCAGGACTATGCCGGCGCTGTCGTCATGCTTGCGGCAGTCACCGGCGAAGCGATCGCTGACGAGCAATTGCGGCGGTTCAAGCTTTCGCGCTCCAACCACAGCCTCGTTTGCGATGCGGGAATGTGGCGCTGGTCACGCCACCCGAATTACTTCTTCGAATGGCTCGCATGGTTGGCTTATCCGGTCATCGCGTTGTCGCCGCAGTACCTATGGGGCTGGGCCAGCCTCTCGGCGCCAGCCATCATGTACTGGATACTCGTGAAGGTGACCGGCATACCCCCGCTCGAGGAGCAGATGCTGCGATCGCGTGGTGAACGCTATCGAGAGTATCAGGCGAGAACCAACGCATTCTTTCCGTGGCCGCCCAAACAGCCGCTGCAATGATCGGGCTCCCTATGCGCCGTGATTTGGGCTGCGTCGCGGGCCGCAAAAGCGCATGAGTAGGCGGATGTGATCCGATACGGCTTTCGGCTCGTTAAGCTTCCGTCCAGATCTCGAAGCTGGCGACCCACGGGTGGAAGTGGAAGCGGACATGAATATCGTCTTCACATATCTCACTGTCACGGTGACCTTCGTTGGGCTCGACATGATCTGGCTCAAGAGCATGGTGGAAAGGCTCTATCGACCGGTGCTGGGTGATATGTTGCGGTCCGAGCCCAATCTAGCCGCCGCCGCGCTGTTCTACCTGGCGTATCCCGCCGGGTTGATCTGGTTCGCGGTGCTACCCGCGCAGCACGAAGGCGGTGCGCTGCGCGCATTTGCCTCGGGTGCGCTGCTCGGATGCTTCACCTATTCGACTTACGATCTGACCAATCAAGCAACGCTACGAAACTGGTCGACCGGGTTGTCGGTGGCAGACATCGGCTGGGGGTCGTTTCTCGCCGGTGTGAGCGCCTGGGCCGGCTTTGTCGTCGCTCAACGAATGGCGCCCTGATCATGCGCGGCGGAACCGAACGGCCGATGGACCAAGCCCGCAAGAGCTGGAAATGGTATCGCGGTGGCGCGTTCCTCTGTTTCGTTCCCGCCGCGGGACTTCTGATCGGCGTGCTCAACCGGCCAGGGGCTTGGTATGCAGCCCTGAACAAGCCGTCCTTCAATCCGCCGGATGCGGTGTTCGCTCCGGTTTGGACCGTGCTGTTCCTGCTCATTGCCGTAGCTGGATATCGCACCTTCGAGGCGGAGCCGCGCGGCGCCGCGATTAGGTTATGGACCGTTCAGATGGTCTTGAACTTCGTCTGGTCGCCCATTTTCTTTTCGCTTCATCGCATGGACATTGCACTCGGCGTGATCGTAGCGTTATTCGTCGCTATCGTCGCATTTGTCTGGCGGCAATGGCCCGCAGACCGGCTGGCGGCGGCGCTTTTCCTTCCCTACGCCGGCTGGGTTGCGTTTGCGATGTCGCTGAATCTCTCGTTGCTTTTGCTCAACTAGCATTGCAGCCCGATTGCAGATGCCGTGGGCAATGGGCGCATCACGGAGCGAGTCAGGAATGCGTGCGTTCCCAAGCTTACCCATTGCCTCTCTGGTTATCGCGATTTTTTCTGACAATGACGTGAATGCGGGCTGAATTCGGCCGTTCGCATCGTCGTCCAGCAACAGCGATGATGATTCGACCAGCCCGTCTCCCAGGTGCTCCATCACGGTCAGTAGGCGATGCAGACCATCCGCAGGCTCGACCGCAATACGCTCGACCTCTCGCACGATCTCTTCGAGCCTGACGACCGCAAGCACCAAGCGGTCCTCGTGCCTGCGCATGGGAAATTCGATGATATCGGCGGTCAAAGCCGGTGCTCCCTCGCGTTCAGGCCGCGCCAGATGCGGCGAGGCAGTCCTTGCGCACAGCCAGGAGAGCCCGGTGCAGCCAGGTCTTTATCGTTCCCACGGGCACGCCGTAGCGTCGAGACAGACTCGCTCGGCTCTCGCCCTCGAGATAGGCGAGCGCCACCAGCTTGCGCCGATCTTCCGGCAGCCGCGCCAACGCGCCAAAAGCAATGGGTTCGGCGCGCGCATAATCGAGGTCGTCGATCGGGTCTTCGCTTGCCGCAATCGATAGCGCTTCGTCGAATTCGTCGGTGGGCGGTCTTTTGACTCGCAAATGATCGATTGCGGTATTGCGCACGATCGCGGACATCCATGCTATCGCTGGAGCGCGCTTGACGTCGAACCGGCAGGCATTGCGCCAGATCTTCAGATAGGTCTCTTGCAGGATGTCTTCGATGTCGTGAGGCGGTGCTCCAACGGCGAGCGCCGTCCTGCGCAACCTGCTTCGCGTCAGTGTGTGCAGCGTCGAGAAAGCTCGTGCATCGCCCCGTGAGACACGCGCGAGCAGTTCGGGCAATCCGTCGCTCTGTCCCTGTCTTGCCGGACGTGAGCAGTCCATGTCCCGTCTCCCTTGCGTTTGGCATTTAAACGCTTCGGGCTCACGTTCGGATCACCGGGAGGGAGAGGCAGTGAAGAGGATCAAAGCCGCACGAAGGGCCCGATCAGCCGGCCAAGCAGACCATTCATGCGCAGATCACCGGTCATCGCGACCAGGCAGAGACAGGGGCCTTCGTCGCCAACGATCGGACGATGATCGACCTCGTTATCACCATAGTCGAAATCGCCGGGGCCAAAACGACCGCCTTCGTGGCTGAAGCTGCCTTCGAGCACGAGGGTCAACTCGATGCCACTGTGAGTGTGTTCCAGCATGCGCGTGCCCGGCGCCGACCGCAGCAAGAAGGCCCGCGCCTTGCCCGAGCCGGAAAGCTCGATTGGCCGCATGCTGAGACCTGGCGCAACGCGCCTGGATTTGCCGACCCGGTAATCTCGCAGCGCCCGTGGAACATCTCGCACCATCCCGAACGTGTCGGTCGAGGACGGCGCAGCTCTCGGTCCGGGCGCGACGTCGATCCGGGCCAACACGCGCTCGAACGCATCCGTTGCCATCGGCACCGGCTCGACATCCTCAAGTGCCAATCCCGCGAGCTGCTCTATCGCGCGCACGAACCGAGCGCACCGGGCGCATTCTGCCACATGCACCCCCACGACCAGGTGATAGGCCTCTTCCAAGCTGCCGGCGGCAAAGTCGGCCAGAAAATCTTCCGGAGGATGATGGTTGATGGTCATTCTTCTTCGTCCAATAGCTCTCTCAGGCGGTTCATCGCCAGTCTGATCCGCGACTTCACCGTTCCGAGCGGAATTCCGAGCAGGCTTGCAATTTCCGGATGCGGCCTTTCCTCGATGAACGAGAGCGTCACTACCCTGGATTGCTCCGCAGACAGCCTCCCGACGGCCGACGTGATCCGGGCGGCGTCTTGAACGCGTGAAATGACGGCGTCGACCGGTTCGGCGGGATCCGGCGTGTCCGGCAGCTCGGCAACGCCCCACACGCGGTCTGCCCGCGCCTTGCTGCGGAACAAATCAATCCGCAGGTTACGTGCAATCGTGAATATCCAGGCCGCGGCCCCGACCGTCGACGGATCGAACTGGCTCGCCTTGCGCCACACGGCGATCAAGGTGCTTTGCGCGATCTCCTCGGCCTCGTCGGAACTGCACCCGGCCTTCAACATCAATCCCTTGATGCGAGGCGCGAAATGCTCAAAGAGACGGTTGAATGCCTCTCTGTCACCGGAAGAGGCGACGCGTCCGATCAAATCAGCCCAGTTCACCTTCGCCTTCGGCCCTTTGCTCACACCGGTCGACAGCCGCGCGACACCCCCGCGTGGCGCACTGGCCTTGGCCGGGATTGGCACAGTTAAAGCTCGGATAGCAGCGACCATAGTTGCTCGACAAGCGGCTTCTCCCACTTAAAACGTATGAGCGAGAGCCGCGGATCACTTTTTGCCGAAACGGCTGGGCTAACTGCTCGTTCCCCGGCAAATGGAAACGTTGTGCCCCTAGTTTGGCCGGTAAATCGAGGCGGCGGCGAAGTTGATCCCCATCGGAACGGCCCTAATGATTATACCGTGGCGTTCATAACCAGACCTCGTACTTCCCAGCGCTCGCGACTGTCTCGCTCGTTACCTTTCCTTCTGAGTTGGAGAAAGACGAAAGGGGCTTATCGCCGCCTTGGTCAATGGACTCGCAGACTATAGTGCCCGCGTTCTTCCCACCGAGAGACGCATTCATTCCCAGGGGACACCCGTCGGCGAAACATCGATGGCGAACGAGACGAAGGTTACGTTTTGAAGGTCATGAAAACCGCTTTCAACGGCGACGAAAGAAGGCGAGGCTCCAGCCCAGCTTCATCATCACGCGTTGAGAAAGGCTAACGACAAGGTATCTCATGCCAACTTTGTCGCCTCTGGGCAGAGCCTGGTTCTCGACTCGGCGATCTCGGCTGAACCGTCAGCTACGAGGAGCGACGAGCATGAGAACGGCGCGCCCGCAGACAACAAGCTTCTCAGAGACTCGCTTTTGAGCGGCGCCCTGGTAGTACTGCGACCACGATTTGCGCAACCGAAATTCCTGCACGTTATGCGCAAGCAACTGCCTGGTATATTCAAGAGTCGGAGGCCTTATACGGCAGGAAGATGCATTTCGCGCGCCCCGACATTACTGTATGAAATACCGCTTTGGCGTGTCCTATGCACCGATTTTCTGGCTCGATCGCCCTCTACGCCGTGCTCCGGCGGCAGGCGAACCGTCTAGAGGTTCAGACGCCTGACGCCGCGCCCGCGCGGATCCGGCAAACGCCGGGCACACGACGCACTCGCACCGCCCGCTAGCGTATCAAATCGCGCCCAGGCTCGCGTTTTTCACAATTCGATGAACATCCATACAGCTTGCGTGAGGGTAAGCTACTTGCGCGTCACGCCAGCAGCTTGTCCAGTGTGATCGGGAGGCGGCGGATGCGCCTTCCCGTGGCGTGATACACGGCGTTCGCAATCGCGGCGGGGACGCCGACAATGCCGATTTCGCCAAGCCCCTTGACGCCCAGCCTGTTGATGCGGTCGTCGCGCTCTTCGACGAAGATCACCTCGATGTCGTGAATGTCGGCATTCACGGGGATGTGGTACTCGGCGATATTCGCGTTCATGATCCGGCCGAAGCGGTGATCCGTCACGGTCTCCTCGTGCAGGGCCATCCCGATCCCCCAGACCACGCTGCCCATGATCTGGCTGCGACCGGTCTTGGTGTTGAGGATCCGCCCGGCCGCGACGGCGCTTACGACGCGCGCGACGCGGATGACGCCGAGCTGCTCGTCCACCTTTACCTCGGCAAAGACGGCCGAATGCGTGTTGCGTGCGTGCGACTTGTCCTCCGCGAATTGGTTGAGCTTCTGCTTCTCGATCCGCTCAAGCTTGCCGTAGCGCATCGCATCCGCGATCGAGACCGCAAAGCTCCTGTCGCCGTCCTTGGCGATCGAGCCGTCGACAAGGATAATATTGGCCGCATCAGCCAGCGGTGAGGCGGGTATCGCCTTGGCAAGACGCGCGAGTTCCTGGCGAATGTCCTCGGCCGCTCCCAACACCGCATGCGCACTCGATGCGGCCATCCACGAGCCACCCTCGACGGGGGCCTGCGGCAGGGTCGAGTCGGCGAGCCTGACGTCGATATTCTCGATCGGCAGCCCGAGCGCATCGGCTGCCACCTGTGCCACGATGGTGTAGGTGCCGGTGCCGATGTCGGACGCCGCGCAGGAGACTTCGGCATGGCCATTCGCGGTCAGCACGATGCGAGCTGCGACCGGCATCTGCAGCGCCTCCCACACGCCTGTCGCCATGCCCCAGCCGACCAGCTCCTTGCCGTCGCGCATCGAGCGCGGCGCGGGATTGCGCCTGCTCCAGCCGAAGGCTTGCGCACCGCGGGCGTAGCATTCGCGCAGCTGCTTGCTGGTGTAGGGGAGGTCTTCACTCTGGTCGCGGTCCGAGTAGCACTTCAGCCGCAGCTCGACGGGGTCGAGCTTGAGTGCGACGGCCAATTCGTCCATGGCGCATTCAAGCGCGCAGACGCCTGAAGCTGCACCCGGCGCGCGCATGTCGCAGGGGGTGGAGACATCGAGGCGAGCGAGCTTGTGGGAATAGCGGCTGTTCGGGCTCTTGTAGAGCTGTTCCGCCCAGCCGGCGTCGTTGCGCGCGAAATCCTCATAGCGCGAGGTGACGGCCGTGGCCTCGTGCGTGACCGCCTCGAGCGCGCCGTCGGACCGGGCGCCGAGCCCGACGTGCTCGATCGTCGCCGGCCGGTAGCCGAGCCCGTACATCTGCTGCCGCGTCAGCACCACGCGAACGGACCGCTTCAGCGCCAGCGCGGCAAGCGTTGCCAGCACCACCTGGTATTGCGGCCGCAGGCCGGAGCCGAAGGCGCCGCCGACATAGGGCGAGAGCACGCGGATATCTTCCGGATTCTTGCCGAACACGCTGCAGAGAAACTTGTGAACGTTCTGGACGCCTTGCGTCTTGTCGTAGACCGTGAGCCTGCCGCCGCCGTCCCAAACCGCCGTGGTTGCATAGAGCTCCATCGGGTTGTGATGCTCGGTCGGAACGAAGTAGTCCGCCTCGTGCTGTACGGGTGCTCCGGCAAGCGCTGCGACGGCATCGCCGCGGGGCTTGCTCGGTTGCTTGACCTCGGCGGCCTTGCGGCGCTCGGCTTCGAGGTCGGTCGCAAACGCCTGCTCCTGATAATCGACACGCACCAACGTCGCGGCGAATTTGGCGATTTCGCAGTCGTCCGCCACGACTAGCGCGATCGGCTGGCCGTTGAACTTGATGCTGTCGTCGTAGAGCGGACGGAATGGCGAGCCTTCGTCCGGCGCCACTTCATCCTTCCAGGACTCGTCCTTGTCGGCGAGCGGCGGCCGATGCGCATGCGTGAGCACGTCGAGCACGCCCTTCACCTTCAGCGCTTTGCTGGTGTCGAGACGCGCAATGCGCCCGCGCGGAATGGTGGCCGTGACGACGAAGCCATGGGCGAGTCCATCGGCCGAAAATTCGCCGGCATATTTGGCGGCCCCGGTGACCTTGGCGCGACCATCGACGCGGGACGTTGGCGTTCCGACATAGGCGTTCATCGGCCCCTCATGCGATCTTCTTGTGAGCCTGGGACTGCGGTGTGGCGCTTGCGGCCTGCGTCAGCGTTCGCACGATGGCTCGGCGGGCGAGCTCGATCTTGAAGCCGTTATGCGAGCAGGTCCTAGCGCCCTCCAGCAGGAGATGCGCAGCGCGGGAAAAATGATCCTCAGTTGCCGCCTGGCCGCGCAAGGCCGTTTCGGCTTCAAGGCTGCGCCAGGGCTTGTGGGCAACGCCGCCGAGCGCCACGCGCGCTTCTCTGATCGCATTGCCGTCCAATTCGAGCGCGGCAGCGACCGAGACAAGGGCGAAGGCATAAGACAGGCGGTCGCGGACTTTCAGATAGCTGTAGTTATGGGCAAAGCCGCGCGGCGGAAGTTCGATTCCCGTGATGATCTCGCCGGTGCCGAGATTGGTGTCAACATGCGGCGTGTCGTCGGGCAGCCGATGGAAATCGGTCAGCGCCATCGTGCGCTCGCCGGATGGACCTGCGATGTGCACGAGTGCGCCGAGCGCCGCCAGCGCCACGCTCATGTCGGACGGATTGGTCGCGATGCAGGAGGCGCTGGTGCCGAGGATCGCATGGTTGCGGTTGAGGCCGTCGATCGCCGAGCAGCCGCTGCCGGGACTTCTCTTATTGCAGGGCGTGGCCGTGTTATAAAAATAGGCGCAACGCGTTCGTTGCATCAGGTTGCCGCCGACGGTGGCCATGTTGCGCAATTGCGCGGAGGCACCGGCCAGGATAGCGCTGGCAAGCAGCGGATAGCGCTGTTCGACCAGCGGATGGTAGCCGAGGTCCGAGTTCGGCACCAGGGCGCCGATGCGCAAGCCTCCATCGGCCGTCTCCGCGACCTTGCGGAGCGGAAGACGGGAGATGTCGATCAGCCGGGAAGGCTGCTCGACATTCTCCTTCATCAGGTCGATCAGGTTGGTGCCGCCGGCAATGAGCTTGGCGCCTGGATGGTCGGTGAGCAAGAGGATCGCATCGGCGACGTCGGTGGCGCGGCAATACTGGAAGTTGATCATGGCAGGCCCATTGCCTGCTGGATGGCAGCAACGATGTTCGGGTAGGCGCCGCAGCGGCAGAGATTTCCGCTCATCAGCTCGCGGATCTCGTCGGCATCTCCCGCGTGGCCTTCGGCCAGCAGGCCGGCGGCCGAGCAAATCTGTCCCGGCGTGCAATAGCCGCACTGGAAGGCGTCGTGGTCGATGAAGGCTTGTTGCAGGGGATGTAGCGCGCCATCGCTGGCAAGACCTTCGACGGTCGTGATCTCCGCGCCGTCGGTCATGACGGCGAGCATCAGGCAGGAATTGACGCGCCGGCCGTCCACAAGCACGGTGCAGGCTCCGCACTGGCCGTGATCGCAGCCCTTCTTGGTGCCGGTCAGCGCGAGATGGTCACGCAACGCGTCCAGCAGCGAGGTCCAGGGCACGAGGTCGAGCGTGCGCCTGTTTCCGTTGACGATGAGACTGATCGGAATGCGGTCGGGAATCTGATGCGTGACGTCGGCCGTGTCTTGGGACATGTCTTGCTCCCTGCGACGGAGGCCGAGCCGAGAAATCAAGCCGGTCTCGACGCGAAGGCGCGTCGTCTCCGCTGGCCAATAGCGCCCAACGGACGGCCGGCTACTTGGTTCCTAAGCGAATTTTCCTTGCCGCGACAGAGCCATCGGCGCGGCACGCAGCACCGTAGCGTGCGCCATGGAGTTGAGTCGGGATTTTTCCGAACCGCAAGACGCGACTTCAGCTGCGTAGCCGGACGCGCGACCGTTTGATGGTGGACGATACGACCCGATCGTAGGTTTCGAGTGCCGCTTCCGTCGCCAACTTGACCATTTCCCGGTAGGCGGCCTCATTCACTTGCGTGAAACTGTCGCGGATAGCTCCGGCCAACTCTTCTTCGGTGACCGACGATCGATTCGGCTCTGCTTGTCTCGTAAGGTGGCTATACAGATTGAGACGGTACACCTCGGTCGAACGTTGCCAGGCCCAATCTTCGAGATTTAGTTGTTCAGTCATCACCGCTATGCGGAACCCGAGGGATGGGAAGATACGACACCCGCGGGCAAGCAGCAGATAGCGGATGCAGATCATTTAGAAACCAAACCATGGCTGGCCCTTGCACTGCCCCGGTTGCGCCCTCGCCGCTTGGTGGCTCCATTGACTTCCAAGGCGAGCCAAGCTTACAGGGCGGGCCAGCGTTGCCAGACCGAACACCGCGAGGTTGAACTGGAACATCAATCTGCGGCCGCACCGATCCGCGGCCCCGATCGCGCCGATCAGTATACTCACGAATGTCGCGGATACGAACGTCGCGTTCTGAGCAAGATCGGAGAAGCCGAGCGCAATCAATTGGCCAAGGACGGCTCCTACGAACTGAATATCGAAGTCGCTAATCAGTCCGTCGGTGGCCGGGCCACCGGACGTCGGTCGAAACTGGTGACCGGAAGTCCATCAAGTCGTACCGCCGCAATGTGTCAAGCTTCCTGCAATTCGCCTGTTTGAGATTCACTGCGAGCAGTTTGCTGCGATGCGATTGCAGCTGCCGCATGCCCTAATGCATGATTTGCTTCAGAAACGCAACGAGTGCGCTCGTGCTTGGGATCCGAGAAGAACTGGTGAGGCAGGCCCTCTTCTACAATCATGCCAGCGTCCATGAACACCACCCTGTCCGCAACGCTTCGCGTACCATCTCGTGGGTTCGGGTCAGAATGCGAAAAACTCAGCGCGAACAAATCCAGTCCGCTCCGTCCGGCTAAGCGGACCTCAATGAGCGGTGTCGTCACTTCGCGGATGGGCCATAACCGGACTCATGCACCGTTGGTGTGGGCTCAGACTCCGTCTATTCTGATTTCCCGGGCCTTTCTCTCGGTGTGATCGTAGTGCCTTTCCTGACCTGCGAACCCAACGCCCAGGTGAAGCGCGTGCATCCGAAGGCCATGCCGGTGATCCTGACCACGACCGAGGAGTACGATGTCTGGATTCGGGGGCCATGGGACTGCAGCGGCCCCTCCCCGATGGCGCCTTGCAACTGGCGAAAAGGAAGACCCAGCGCTGGAAGCGTAGCGTTCTGCACAAACGGTGCGGAACAGGTGGACAAGCCCTAGCCCTGCCGATTGCGAATCCCTGCCCCGTGCTAACCGCCCGGAACGAGCAGGGGTCGTAAGGATTCGCCCCGATAGGAGCCAACGCGATGCTGATGACTGCGCAAAGACGGAGTGCCATACGGACACTGAGAGGCTGGGCAGTTAGCGTGCTTCAGGAGGCGGGCGCTATCCGCGAATGCGAGGAGCACGGCTGGGCGCAGGACGGGGCGACCCGCATGCCCGCGAGCGCGCGCTCGATGTTGCCAGGCACGATCCGCCCGCGGGGATCACTCCGCGCGATGCCGTCGCATCATCTAAATCCGGTTGCGCGCCTGCCCTGAACCGGAGCGCACTTGGCCGAACACCTGAGCAGGGCCGTCGCATCGCAATGCACGAGCGTGCCAGCGGAGCTTTCTTGAAGGAGATCTCATGAGTGATCGCACAGGTTGATCTCATCGATCTCGGCGCCATCTAGAGTGCGCTTGATTCGCAACACGACGGACAACGCGATCACAACGTGACCATAGGGGATCAGCAAATCGCGCGCAGCAACTTCGCCGTGCGCGAGAAATGTTTCGATCGCCTCCTCGCTCTTGCAGATCAGCAAGGCCAAGTCACACGCCTGCCGGTGATCATCGACGCTAGACCGCGCATCATCATCGCCCAACAACATACGCTCAGCAGCCCGACCGGCTGCCAGCTCGATGCAATGGCTATGCACACTTGCAAAGACATCAGGGACGGAGCTGCGATCTTCGCCCGGTCCGGGCATGATCTGAGCAAGCGCCTCCTGAACATCGGAGGCATCACCGCGACCTTCCGCGAAAGCCTCGACGTGGCGGTCGCCCCATCCCGGGTCATCCGTCGCGCCGCCCAGCGAATGCCCGAGCAGACGCGCGCAGACGATGGATTCCGTCGGCGATACCTGCCCCGAGTGCCTAGCCGTATCGGCAGGTGACCAGTGACAGCCGAAGCAAGCCTTCCCTCACCGCTTGTTCTGTTTGGAGTGGCCGTTATCCCAGCGATCGCGGTGCTGGCGGGGTTCGCATTTCAATAGCCGCTTTCCAGGGAAGACCTTCTGCGCTGATCCTCAGGTTGCATCAGCCGCTGGGGAAATGGTGGGGGAAGCTGTTACGGTGGAGTGGTCTCGACCGCGATCAGGAAGTCGGCCAGTTCAGCGAGGCGAAGCTCGCTACCGCCACAATCAAAAAAGCGCTGATCAGAACCACGACGTAAGTACCCATACGTTATGAGCGAAAATCGGCGGTGGGGGGTTCCGGGTCGCTAACAAAACGCGACGAGCACTTTCATTTCTTCGACAATTGGACTCGGGCGAATTCACCAGGGGTTAAGAGCCCGTTGTGTGCAAAAGTGAACCCTAAGTCGGACCATTGTAGAAATGAGCCTGGCGGCGAAACAACCGTGCGCCGTGGGAGTCGTCTTCACTAAAGGAGGATGGGAGCGGCTCAGATGGACGAACGGGCGAAGCTGGAGCACCAGATCGAGTTAGCCACAAAGGTGGCAGGCTACATTCGTGACCAGAGCACCGCCAGCCGCTTGAGACGGTTTGCCGACGAGCTGAGGCAGAGGCTATTCCCGTCCACGCGAGATAGAGAGATCAAGATGCGAGCGCAGGAGCTCTGGGAGCACGCCGGCCGCCCAGTGGGTCGTGACCTGGACTTCTGGCTTGAGGCGGAACGGGGGCAGGGGGCGATCCGACGAACCATCAGCTTAGAGGACGGCGCCCATGGTCGTCTTCAGCGGGTTCCCCATTTGCCCGGCTTGAAAGGACGACGTTGATGTCCGGTCAATTTCCAACACCGGACCATCAGATGTCGCAGACGAGCCAAAAGCCGACACCAAGTGCGGGGAGGTCCGGGGGTCTGTCGGCATCCTCCCGCAGGTGTCTTAGCGCGCTCCACGGGGGAAGCCGCCCGTTTCCAGGGCACGAACCACCAGCGAAAGCAGACCTTCCCTGTGTGCAAAGGCCGTGGAGACCTTACGTCAGAAAGCCGCGACCGGTGTGCGGGTAGATTTAGGTTTTTTGTTTCTCGCCTGCGCTCTTTCCATCGGAGCTCTTAGAGCGCTCTTCGAAACGATCAGCCGCCTTAGCTAGATCGTGCCCCATCTTGCTCTCGTTTTTTGCTTCCTCGTTGGATGCTGCTTTGCGCAAGCCTTCCGCGGCCCGTTCCCCCGCTTCTGATTTTTTTCGTTCGTCGTCCATTGTAGCTCCTTCCTCCTCAAGACGCTTCCCAGCGAACGGCACATCCTCAGCTGAGATGGTCAACGCTCCAATTAGATCGCCTGAACATTGTTCCAAGCTCCCCCGGCTCTCCACGATCTGACGATGGAAGTGAGGCGCTCCGGGTCGACATGCTCAAAGCGAGCGATTCGCGTCTGCTTGACCCGGCGGAGCAGACCTCAAACCGGGGAGCCCCAACTTCTCGGAAGTGCTACAAACGGAGCCGCAAAACACAAAAAATGCAGCGCGGGCGCGCGCCTTCTTGACGAGCGCTTCGGACCGGTCCCATATTACCAAACCACCGACATCGGAGCCGGAGAAAGTTGGATGGCTCTGTCCGACCGCGTGAAGTCGAACATGGAATTAGTGTTGGGAGAGACTTGCCGAGAGCTTCCGCACGGTGGAGATCACGAGAGCCGACGACTGATTGCCGAACGGCTTTTGCAGGCCGCCGAGGCAGGCCAAAATACTTTGGACGAGCTTCGAAGCGTGGCTCTCCAAGCTTTCGCGACTGCAATGAAGATCACGTGGCAGTAGTTGAGCGGCGGCGTTTCATGGCTTCGGTATTCTTGGTCGAGGATGAAGCCCTCATCAGGATGATGGTCGCCGACATGGTGACAGAGCTGGCCACATGGTCGAGGCAGAAGTGAACGACTTGCCGTCTGCATTACGGCACGCCCGCGACTCTGATTTTGATATGGCCCTGCTGGACGTTTCACTTGGTCGCGACAGCGCGGAGCCTGTGGCGGTGGCTCTTGCAAACCGAAACATCCCGTTCGCATTCGCGAGCGGCTTTGGCGCCGAGGGCGTCCCAGAAGCCTTTCGCGAACGTCCACTTCTCAGAAAGCCATTCCCCATCGAACAACTCGAATGTTGCATCGCGGAACTTCTAAAGGCGTCCTAGGGGCTGTTCCAAAAGACGGAACGTTCGGCAAGTCTCCAACTTTCCGACTGAGACTTGGCTTCCTCCCTTAGCTTTTGCGCAGCCGACTGAAGCCTCTCCTCCAACGTTTGGCTTTGCTTGATGCGACGCCGCATCGCTCATCCTCCCCGTTAGGGGCCCGAAACGGACCGACCGCGGGCAAAACGAACGATGGGGAGATGCTGTTGCGGAAGGCGCGACAGATCGAAATGACCAGCAAGCTGACCACTTCCCTTCGCCCAAGCTAGGACGCATGCCCCGCTACTTTTTCCACGTGACTTACCATCGCACCATCATCGATGAGGTCGGTGAAGAGTTGCCCGATGATCGCGCTGCTTGGAAGGAGGCCACGGTGGTGGCCGGCCAGACCTTGCAGAGCATCGATGGAAATCTCGTGCCCGGTCGTGAATGGCGGTTGGAGGTGGCGGATGAATTTGAGAATACGATCCTTGTCCTGCGCATTAACGCGGAGGTGCCGAAACAGCGGTGAGCGAACGAGACTTGGGTTGCGATCGCCGCTAAACCGCAACGGGAAAGGCCGCCGATGAAGCGGCCTTTCCCGTTTGGCTAGTGAGGAGAGACGATTGCAGCCAAAGTGAATGCCACCAAGCAGGCTGCGGCTAGAGAACAGAGCGCAATTGCAATTTCTCTTGGCATGGAAATGCAAAACTAGCTGCGCGCAGCATGTTCCTAGCCTTCTTAAGTTTTCCGCTCGCCTGCCACAATACGCTTGACCAAGGGTTGGCCGTCCGCGGAGCGGCGCATCTAGCGCTAGCGGCTTGCTTCTGGCTCTTTCTGGCGGAATCAATTCACCATGACCACCAAGTCGCGCGAATACCTGTTCGGGACAACGGTCCGCGTTCTGGCCGAACGCGCCCGCGACGCCCGCAAGGACGCGGACATCCTCGCCTGCCAGGCCTGGAATGTCCGCATGCTTAGTTTTCGCGGCGACACTCGGTGACGCCCTCAATGCCGGCTACCGCTATTTGAGGTGAAGTGCCGCCCGCAAGCTGATAGAGATCGCTCGCGGCATCGAGGCCGTCCAGGACGGCCGCATTCACATCGAGAAGATTAATGCGCCGTTTCTCTACACGTTCAAGGCTAGTGGACCGGAGTTCGGCGCGGGCATCAAGTACCCGATCGAGCAGGGCTGGCTCGAACTCCACGAGAGTGGCACCGACGTTCGTCTGCTGGCGCAAGCTAAAGACCGGCTGACGAGCCAGCTTGCTAGCTTTGTCTCGACGGCGACACCGAACGTCAGTGGACAAGGTAACGCCCTATGGCATGCGGCATATGGGCTTGGCAGAACCGAAACAGCAAAAATTCACAGTCGATTGGCCAAAGACCTAGCGGGGTGCTTCTAGGCCAAATTCTGGCACGGAGGTGCTTGTATGTATTTCGATCCTATGGCCGCTGCCGTCGATTGGCTTGATGCCTACCGGGCGGGCGATATCGAAGCAATAATGGAAATGTATGCCGAAGATGCTGTGGTGTTCTGCGATTGTGCAGGCGTGGTTATCACTGGCCGAGAGGGCCTGCGAGCCTACTGGGCTGCTCGTCTGCAGGAATACCGCGCTGCCGACCTGGACGATCTTCAGCCCTCGCCCGGTGGGGCAATGATCACCTACATCACCGAGAAAAACATAGTGAAGGTCGCCTTGGCCTTTAATGATGTCGGGAAAATAAAGACCCTGAATTGCGGCCCGCTACAGCAGGGCTGCTCCAGTTCCTCCAAAATCGAGGCTAAGACACCGCCAAAGGTAGTAGGAACGACGCAAGGCGTCGAAAATTTCCCTGCACATTAGCCTTCACGCGGGCTGGCATGAAGGGTTGGCAGGACGGCTCCGGGTCCCCCCCGGGTCAACCGGAGCCGTCTTTCATCTATAAGCCGACCGCCTCGAATTTAATCTGCAATCCGGCTCATTTCGTACAGACGAATTGAAATCTCGGGCCGAGATTACTGCCAGCGCATGCGTGGGGTTAGCGTGCGCGGGCGGCCCCGACTCGTCCCTCACCAGCCCCAGAGACGGGCTTGGGGCCGTTCCGGCCCGGATCGTTCAAGTCGAACGCCTTTCAGCTTCTCCCGAAGTACCGGAGAGAGTGCGGTGCACTATTTCCGCCTGCTCTCTGGTTAAATTGGCTGCCCACTCGGTGCCGATCAGTGCTGGACCTCTGCGCTCTCGATCGTAAACCATCCAGCCGGCTCCGCCCATTCGAACAAGAAATCTGCCTGCCCTCGGCCTTTCACTCACCATTGCGTCCTGCCTCTGATTAGGATGCAAACTAGATTGTGCTCATTCCAAGATTGCATACTTTGTAACGGCCGGGCCAAACACGCAAGCCCTGGGCCGGAAAGCGGTCCAGTCCGGAAAATCGTGGACGCAGATTGCGGAACTGGGACAGTTCATCGGAAGTCCGGCGGAGACGGTGCGTCTGTTCGTACCACGCCTCCTCCTGATCGGCTCGCCTCTCCGCGGCTCAGATCGTCCGACAGGCGATTGGCGGATTCCGCACGAAGGCCAAGGTGCATCGCGGGCGGATACCTGGAGGGCACGCCTACACCCGCACGGTCCACACCGACGCGCGCGGGCGCGTAATCCTCGAACACTGGGAAATCCACGGAGCCGGACACGCATGATCGGGAGGCGGCCCCGCCGGCTCCTACACCGATCCAGACGGACCGGATGCGACAAGGGAGATGCTGCGTTTCTTTCTCGAACATTCGCTGCAGCGGAGACAAAATTACTAGCGTCCCCTAGGACGCAACGATCCGGTCTTGGGCTTGTGCTTGACGGCCGCCTCGCGAGCCAGCCGCTCCGCCTTCAGGCGCTCCCGGTTTGCATGGAATGTCTGTTGGTCGCGCTCATACTGCGAGGCCGGCATGCTGGCGCCTGAATCTCGAAACACCTTTGGAGCTTCACGCTCGACCGCGGTCGGCGCTCTCCGGTCCGATATGCGTTGCACATTGCTCCCTCCTCTAGGCGCAAATGGTCCTTGCGCTATCACTGCGCATTCGGACCGCCAACCGCGATGGCGTCCGCTCCAACAGCAAGCGGATGAGAACCGCGCCCGCAGACAACAAGGGTCTCCGCTAACTCTCGCAATAGGTTGCTGAAATATTTTTTATGACTTGTTTTCGCGCGAAGTGAGTTTATCTCCGCGCTATGGATCTCACCAATACTCAGGATTACGCGATACAGGCAAAGCTAGCCGGTGTAATAGGCGCGACTGTTTTCTATCGCGTGTTCGCTGGCGTCAGATTCGCTGAAGTCGACGGACCGCTCTTGTACGTCTATGCAAAGGACGAAAGCACCGCTTCGGAGATTGAGGATGACTTCGCTTTGGTGATTGCTGACTTAGCTACGGAGATCTTGAAACAGCTGATTGAGGTCATAGTCGTGCTGCCCAAAGTCCTTCAGTAGCAGCCGCTGGAAACAACCCGCAGCTTGCCACCAAGCGAAATAGCCAGTGACAGTAGCTTGCAGGTCAAAAAAAACGGCCCCAGCACAACCCGCCGGAGCCGCTGTTGGAGACCTCGACAGTAATGGGGCGCCGCCGAGGCATGCCGAGGTCTAGGGTGATTCGACAATCGGGTCTGTATCCCTTTGGATATAAGCGGCGCTCTTGATCGCGCCCTCTGCGTCACGTTTGCTTTTCCACACCCACGACCGGCAGTAGCTCGCGAGCCTTCAGAGCCGCTAGGAATCGATAATTTGCGAGATACTCACGATGCCGCTTTGATAGGTAATGCCTCGCCCTGTTCGACGCCACACTCCAACCCACGCCGATGGTCGGCCGCTCAAGATCACCTTCGGCGAGATGCGCGAAATGGAACTGCGCGACGTCTTAGTTTATTGTCATTGCGGCCATCACGTCGCTCTCGAGGCCGGCCGCTGGCAGAGCCGCTCCATGGGCGGGAGCTCGTCGATGTCGTTCCGGTGCTGCCCCATGGCCGCAGATCAGACTCCGACGATGAGTCCGCCGTCAAGGCCATTGAGATGGCCTCATGGGTTACTCCCGGAGCGCAACTCACTTTGCCGCTCCTTCCCTGTACAGTGGCTTTGCGCGCGGCGGAGCGCACGGGGACGAACGACCCCGGCGTGTCCGCCAGCCTCGCGCGCCGGGGCCGTTCTCGCGTGCAGTATCGGGGCGCCCTGGCGGCTCAAACGGGGCGGGAGCGTATGATGAACTTGGTGGTCGCAATTTGAGGGCGCAAACCAAGGGGAAACAAAATGCGCGCCTTTTTGGTGGTATTCTTCGCATTGGCTTCGCTATTCCAGGCTCATGCACAAGAGGCAGCTCAAGGCAGAGCCGAGACGTCCGGAAGGGCAGATCCTAGCCTCCGCGAGGTCTGCACCTACACGATACGCGGGTATCCACAAGAGGTTCCGGCGGGCGTGAATCTTTGTTGGCGCGCACCATACCCGTATTTGTCGGAATATGGGCTATTGCACTGTGAACCAAAATACAACTTCCAAGAGATCACTCTGGTGAAACGCGGCGATCCTCGCTGCGAGCGATACGAGATCCGGCAATAGGGATGAACGACCACGTGAACTGGCGAGCCTGCGTGCGCTGGCACCGTCGAACAATCACTAGTCGATCCGGCAACGACTAGAGGTCGCACTTCGTGATGCCGTACATATCAGGTGCGAAACCATCGACCTCCACGACTCTCGGCTTCCTGTGCGAGCTTAAGCCACTCGGCGGCCAAGCGCTGCCACTCTTCCTTGTCTAAGGCGCTGATCGCCTTCTCCGCCAGGTGGAGGCAATCCTCGGCTTCCTTGCGGAAGAGTTCTGCGTCTGTCACGGCCATGGTGCAAGGGTAACGCACAAGACAGGGCAAAGTTGAAAGGCCCGCGCCGATCGCGGCTGGCTCGAGCTGCACGAGAGCGGGACCTATGTGCGGCTCAAGCGCGAAGCAGCTCATACGATGAAAGAGGCCGCCAACTGAGGCGGCCTTATTCTTTGGGCTCATCGGGGAACGGCTCATATGTCTTGCGGCCCAGGAAGGTATTTGGCTTTGGTAACTTGAGGGTTTTCGGCCGCTTTCACCGTCAACTGCCGAATGCGAGCGCACTCCTCTGCGATCTCGGAAGGCAGTCCGTGTATCTGCTCGCGAGTAGCGTTGATGTCGGCCATGACGGGGCCCCTTTCGCTCGTGCAGGTGACGGCGCTCTCGGTCTCTCAGCCACCGACGCCTACCAAATACGCCGTCGTCAACTATTCCCTGCATTTGCCTATGTGAATCGCCACAACATTCGAGCGCCCAACAGATGTTCCTGGCGGGAACAGTGCGAAAGCGGACAGAGCACCCGTCGGTCTGATAGTGCCTCACCTCCGCTTGGTGCAACCGACCAAGCACCTCCAGTCGACGCCCCGGCCTACTCCTTCAGCAGCATGTCCCTGCCTGGTCGGGGCCGTCGTCCACTTTCCGATGCATATTGGCGCCGCGAAAGTCTCGCCTCCGAGTTGACGGGGGTCGGCTCCGCGCAAGGCTAGCCAAGTTCTGACACACACGGACAGGCCGTCATCGATTCCAGTTCTACCTCTTTTAGGCACTTACAGGACGCGGTCATCGCCGCTACTTTGGCAGATTGCGGGGTTAATACCTTCAAGCCCTGGAAGACGGCTCTCGGCGCTCACTTTTTTGGAGTGCTATGGTGGCGCGATATTTCTTCGACGTCAGGAACGGGTGGGACTTCTGCCCCGATGAGCAAGGCGTGGAATTGCCTTCGCAAGCAGATGCTGAGGCAGAGGCTCTAGACACCCTGGCGAAATTGGCGCGCGATTTTGCGGAGGAAGCTCCAGGACAAGCGCTCCGGCCAGATGTTGCCATCGAGGTCAGAACAGCGTCAGGACCGGTCTTTCAGGCTGCGTTGCTCTTCGCGGCTAATAGAACCACGTTGCAATGATGCGCTTGGACCGCCCACTGGCACCAGCGGTGCGACCGCAATCGGGCCGGCGGCGCTTTCCTTGCCGTCTGTTTCATCATGGGCTCGCACCTGCTAGAGCACCACCCCAGTGATTGCGGCCCGCCCGTAGCTTAGCAGCTCTGACTAAGAACGCGTTTTGAGTAAGTCAACGTAGCGCGCGTGCAATGTCACGAAGCGCTTGGTTCCGTCGAGGAGCACCTTGACCTGAGTCGCGGTCGCCCCTTGGCCAACAACGATACCGATCCGACCACTCAGGCGCGGCCCGGCCGAAGCAGCAACAACGATCCTGCGACCACTCATCAGCTCTTCTTTAATGACCAATAGGTCCGCGGACTTCGGCAGGTTACGGTTGGTGCTCCGGGGCGTGGCCTGTTCCCTACCGCCATCTATGAACGTTGGACACGCGATTGACGGTGCACGCCTGGCTCGCGACCGCAAAGAGGCCGACAGAAGCCATCCCCAACATATGCCGGCGCGCTGCCGTTGCGCCACAGCTTCTGTTGCGGTGTGATTCGGCGCAAATTGAAGTGGGGATCTTGACGAACCAGATGCTACCCGACCGTCTCGGCATAATCCATGATGTTGATAGCGGACTCGCGATCTGATCCCATCTGGGACGGAGACGAATCACATGCGCGAGCAACAAGCAACCTTTGAGGCGACGTTTTTTGATCGGCCTCCCAATTGCGAAGATTGCCACATCGTCACGGCCCTTAGATCCGTTATCCGCGACTCTCGCGATGGTCGCCGGGTCTCTGTGTACGAGTGCTCAAACCGTGGCCGACTGGCTTGGAAGGATGACGCGACAGGGATTTCCGGCGAGCTCGGTGGTGCGCAAAGGAGATAAGCATCTGGTGTGGCCCTTACGCCTGTCGCGGACTGTATCTGCTGAGCGTCGGCAAAAGCCATTGAGTTATCAAGCCGCCGAGCTGCGCGCAAAAGAGCTCCAGACGATGGCTTTTTTCCTGATCGTCGCCTACTTCGCCATTCTTGCTCATGCTTTGTTCAGTTGAGGCAAGGCGCTGACGCCCTCTCCCATCCTGGTGTTCGCGCCACTACGGTCGTTAGCTGTAGGGCAACGACCCCGCGGCTATGCAGCTTCACGGGCGCAGCCGTATCGCCCTACTTGGTGCGCACTGTGTTGGCTCCGGCTCCTGTCAGCGCATCGGCGATTTTCTGCGGATCGTCGCCATGAAAAACCAACCGACACCTCAATCACGCCCTCCAGCTTCTGTCTTCCATCCTGTTCTGGGGCGACCTTGGCGTCCGCACCCGCCGCGCGTGCTCCGGCCGAGTTCGCGCCGCCCGCTGGCTGAATGAAGACGTCGCCGCGCGCCACACCGCATTCCTGAAGACATGCTCCACGGCTAGTTCGGCTTCACGGCGGGTCGCAAAATCTCCGATAATCGTGCTTTCCAAGATAGCCTCCGCGGCAAGGGTCGAGAGGCGGACAACCGGCCGGCGACGTTGAAGGTTCCTAGCACGAGCGCCGCGGCAAAGTCTGTGGTCCGCGCCTCTCCTACGGACAGCACCCGCGACGCGCTCGCGCCGAGCAGGAGAAACAGCGCGCGCTCCGCCTGGTACCTCGCGGCAGCGCGGCTGCACTCCGAGCCGGACATCACGACGTCGCCTCCAGCTGTGCAGACGGCCCACTTCCTTCTACCGCGTCCGCGCCGCTTCAATACGAAATCGAATCCCGCATAGTTCTCTTCGCCGGTTCGAGTGTTCATGCCGCGATCCGTCCCGGTAAGCTGCCTTGGAGCTGGTCCAAGAGCCGCTGCTCGCGCTCGATTCGGCTCAGGTAGAGTTCGCGCTCCTTCTCGGTTTTCGCGCTGGCAAGCAGCAGCCGATAGTGGGCGATGACCTTCTCGCTGCCGCGGATCAGCAGGTCCTTGACGTCGGTCATGACGCCGCCCCCGCGTTCGCAGGGAAGTCCGGGCTAGGCATGGTGAGCGCGATAGGGAAGGTTTCGGACGTCAACGCCTCCAGCGCCGAGCTCTCTTCGGAGAGACGCCGTTCGATGAACTGGCGCTCGAGGTCGGAGAGCCGTGTCTTCAGAAGTCTCCGATAGCGGTGGATGTTGTTGCGGTGCGCACGAATGCGGGCAATATCTTCGTCGATCATCATCGCCACTCCTGACGGTCTTCCAAGCCCTTTTGCGGTTCGAGAAATGGGAAAGCGAATTCCCGGCGAAAAAATATTCGGCGCGAAAACCCTGTCAAGATTGTAGTGGTGCAGTGCGCCACACTTGAGCCGTGGCGTGTTAACCAATCCGCGAGCTCAAAAAAAATTCGGCGGCCCCCTTGAATCGCCCTTGCGTTTTTCTAAGTCGTTTTTCGTCGCGAGAGCGGTGTGCCGGGCGCCTTTATGGGTCCGGCGCGGGCGCCGGCCGGGTACCAGATCCGCTCTGACCCTGCCTTGCGCTCCTTGTATCCAGCTTGCTCTTTGGAGGACTTGGACATGAGGACCACTTTCGACTTCGCGCCCCTGTGGCGCTCCACCATCGGCTTCGACCACTTGGCCGACCTCGTCGACAGCACGCTGAGCCGCCCGAGCGAAGACCACTATCCCCCGTACAACATCGAGCGCACCAGTGAGGACCACTACCGGCTCTCGCTCGCCGTCGCCGGGTTTGGTGCCGACGACATCGCCGTGACCGCCGAGCAGAACGCGCTGACCATCGAGGGCAGGAAGCCCGAGAAGGCAGCCGGCGAGTACCTGTACCAGGGCATCGCCGCGCGACCGTTCCGGCGCGTGTTCAACCTGGCCGACTACGTCCAGGTGAAGGATGCCTGCTTCCGCGATGGACTACTGATCATCGATCTGGTCCGCGAGGTGCCGGAAGCCATGAAGCCACGGCGGATCCAGATCGGAAGCGGGGCCTCTGCCGTCTCGCAGATCTTACAGAAGAAGGCGGCCTGACGCCGGCCAAGGTTCGACGGCGGAGCGCGGCGCGCGAAAGCCCCGGCCGCGCTCCCTGGCTCATGCAACGAAGGAGAAAAACCATGGCAGTTCGTGATCTCATTCCCTGGTCCAGAAACCAGGAGGTCGCGCCGCCGCGCGGCACCCGCGATCCGATCATGACGCTTCACCGCGAAATGAACCGGCTCTTCGACGACGTCTTCCGCGGCTTCGGGGGCGAAAGCCTCTCGCCGCTCATGGAGGGGCAATTCAGTTGGCCCAAGATCGAGCTCGGCGAGACCGACAAGGGGCTGACGATCTCGGCCGAGCTCCCGGGCATGACGGAAAAGGATGTTCAGATCGAAATCGCAAACGGGATGCTGACCATCCGCGGCGAGAAAAAGAGCGAGCGCAAGGAGGAAGGCAGATACTTCACAGAGCGTTACTACGGCTCCTTCGAGCGGCAGATAGCCCTCGAGGACGTCGAGGAGGACAAGGCCGAGGCCTCGTTTAAGGACGGCGTCCTAACGATCTCGGTACCAAAATCCGAAAATCCGCGCGCGGGCGTCAAGCGCATCGCGATCAAGTCGCAGTAAAGACCATCACGGGCGGCGGTCGCCGCCGCCCGAACTCACCGAAGACCCTCCGAGGAAGGAGCGTAAAAGGAGGCATCCATGACCAAAGCCGGCACGAACGCAGGCAATCTCAATTCCCTCTTCCATCCGGCGGCGCACTATGCGTCTCCGCAAGATGTCCTGAACGATCCGGGGCTCGCCGCGCCGGAGAAACGGTCATCCTATCGTCCTGGGCGTCCGATATGTTCGCAGTCGAGTCCCGCCTTGCGCAAGGTACTTGGCATGAGCCGCGCCATCCGGCTCGCCGACATCCTCGCCGCGCTGCGGCGGGTCGACGGTGGTTCTGATCGGACACGCTTCGGCGATAACGACGACCTCGCCGTCAACGATCGCCTGACCTTGGATGTCGAAGGCGCCAGCGATGACGGAGTTACTCTGGATCGATCCTGTAAATGTCGCCCGGAAGGAGGTCTAGTTCCTCGAATGACCTTTGTTGGCTTTCCGTAAGGACCACTGGAACAACTTGCGCCGTCCAGCCTTCGGGGACGGCGGCGAGTACCAGCGTCAGCGCCTGGCGAGGCTTGGCTAACGCGAGCCACGTCTGCTTCGTCGGTGGCGCGTCGTCTGAGGCCACCTCAACAATGGTGAACGAATTGCCGAACGACTCCGCCATCATTGGCTAACGCGGACGCGTTGTTGCTAGTTGCTGTTTGTAGGCAGTCGAACAGGGCCAGCTATCAACCGATATGTAGGTACCCAAGCGGTGTTCCACGATTCCATAGTCGCGCCGCAAACCGAGCAGTCGAAGCTCGCGATTTCCCGCGAAGGGGCCATCGCCTCGGTGCGGCTGTAGACAGCTCCGCACTGGCAGGTTCGGTGATGAGACTCGGACATGTCCCATTTATGCGCCTGAAAATAACAACCGGCCAACGCTTTGTTTTCGGACCAGCCCGGGGTCGCGCCCGGCGCGGGCCGATAAACGCTTCTTAGCGCAATACCTCCGCGCCGAACACCACACGGTTGCCCGTTTTCGAGGCAGGCAGCTCCCCTTTGACGCGCTACGATATATTCTAACTCGATGGCAACGACGCCTGATTTTTACATTGATGTCGTCGACACAGGAGAGCGCCCGCACCCTTGTCGGTGGGAATTGCGCAGGCGCAGCGCTCCGATGGGGGGCAGGTTTGGCGCAACTGGCTTTCAATCATAGATGGCCGCCGAGTACGCCGGGAAGCGAGCGCTTGTGGCGTTCTTGGACGCCCTCGAATAAGAGGAGAGGCGGCGATGAGCCGGGAAGAAGCATTGTAATTGTTAACTGGCGCACCGATGAGCGCCCCTCAATGCTGCGGCGCGGCCCCTTCTAATCGTCCACTTCGAAGAGACGGGAATTCGCGGTGACGTATTCTGCCCACAACTGCTCCATCATCGCCTTCACTTCATGTGGCCGATAGTCCTCACCATTCGGGAGTACGTTTCCAAGTTGATTTGGATTTATGGTTCCAACGTATGGCGCCCCCGGATGCGGAGTATACGCAGCCCCCGTTGGCAGGTGGACAATACCCTTGGGCGCAATCCTAAACTGGTCTCGTCGAACCGGGGTGGACATTCCGCGGCCCGCGCTCAGTTCACCCATCGCCGCCATTCGGCGACGACGGTGGGATGATTGGTCACTTCGCGGAACTCCTCTGTCGTCAGTTCGCGGAGCGTGAGATTGCGGTCCACCATCATGAAATGGCCGCAGCAGTCGCAGTCGGTGAAGTTTATCGACACTGTCTCAAGGTCAGGCATGCTATCGATCGGCCTGATCCCATCAAGCACGGTATCGCAGCATGGGCAGGCCCTTGGACTTATCAGGACAACCTTTGCCATACCGGCCTCGCTCGCCGCTTGGCGCGACCTTGAGTGTCGCTAAGAAGGACGACCGTGTCGCGCTGATTTTTTGGGCAAGGACTGCCGCGCCATCACGTCGCCGATGGATACCAATGCGGAAGCTGCGGCAAGAAGCTGCTTCTCAGCCTCGTACCAAAACGTGTCCATCTGTCCCGCCGCGTACAGGGCCGCCTGCGCTTTCGCCGGCGCCTTCTCGCGCCTGGACCCCAGTGCCTTTGGATCCGAGATGCGAGTGGCTCACCTTATTGATGTTCCGCTCAGATGCTCTCGCGATCTTGCCACTCATTTTGGTCTTTAAGATCTTCGGCGTTCATCTCGCGATACTGCCACGATCCATTGAACCATCGGCGCATTTTGTTTCTGTCCGCGTGCCACCGGCCGTCGCGTTGTTCCTGCTGTGATCGAAATTTTAGAAATCGGAACAGCAATTAAAAAACGGCGGCGACGCTAACCGCAGCTAGAAAGCCTTCCATGGCATTTTCTCCGCGACCAAAACTGCCTACGAGGAAATGAACCAAGTGCCGGAAGGTTCTCCTTGTGAAACAAGTCGACGGCCGCCCCAAACGCCGTCCTGAAACTGTCGCGCGCTAGCTTCTCGAGCTCGCCGGCCAGGTTGAGCCAGTACAAGACGGCCGGATCCATATCGAGAAGATCAACACGCCGTTTGCTTGAGCTGAACTTACGTGCGGGTGCCGGAGCCACAGCACGCTGAACTGACCACCGTGCTGTGGCCGTGAGCCTGCAGGTCCGAAGAGTGCGTGAGATAGCTACCCGGTTCGCATAGTCCGGCCCGCAGCTCGTCATCAACTTCGCCTTTGAGACGGCCAAAAACACCGTTTGAAAAACCGTTTTAGTTCGGCCGTCTCAAACGGTTTCTCTCGCTAAGGTCTTGATTTATATGGTGGGCGCACCAGGGCTCGAACCTGGGACCCGCTGATTAAGAGTCAGCCGTCATGTCAGCTGTTTCAATTATTTAGTCGTCGCACGACTGCGCTTATAGGGGCTAAAATCGGCGTTCGTCGCACGGCGCCACTCGGGGTACTCACGATCGACAGACCGACGGTAGGAAGGCAGGATGAGTGGGCTTGATCAAGAGCGAGATCGCTCTGCGCCTAAAACGCGCAATGCACGATGAACGCCTCAGGCTAAAGGCTTGGAAAACAGCAGGTACCGCCAATCCGAAAGCAAGGGGTGGCAGGATGAGCAAAATGAACTGGAGCCCAACTGCGCCGACCAAGACGGCACGACACGAGCCTCGCAAGATACACGCTTCTTACTACAACAGCCTTGCCGCGGGCTTTATGTTCGGCGGATACTTTGTGCCCCTGACGGCGCTCACCGCGACGTTTGCCTCGGTTCCGATCCTCGAATTCGCAATCGCTCTCGGGACCACCGGCGCCATTGGCCTTCTGTCGATCTAGCTCGCTTACAATTTTGGAATGGATGCCATCGAGCTACTGAAGAAATTTGAGGAGTGACGCCTAGCTGGCAGGTTGATCTCAGTAGATTCGCGCATAGCCATGCGCGCCAATTTGCCGATCCGGCTTCCAATCGAACTCGCGGTCACCGCACTTGCCACACGCTCGACGAGAAATTCATAACAGGAAAACATGCCACGCCTGCTGGGCAGGTTTCCCACGCACTTTTGAAAGTGGCGCCAAACAGGCGACGGATGATGTCGTGACGTTCGGTGGTGCCGTGCATATTGCACTACCATAGCCTGGCACGACTTGCCGGCCCCTCACCTTGGCCGATCGGCAGCGTCCGCCCGCTGGCCGAGATCGCCAACCTGCCGAAGCCTCTGCGAAGATCTGGAGCGGCGTTGTATGGGTAGGCGCGTGGCAACGCGTCACGTTGCCGGATGCGTCCGATCAGTCGGGGATTCAGGTCACTGGTCCGCGACATCGCGTGACCCGCGCATGCGAAAACACCAACGAGGCTGCTGGACATCCCGTCGCTCATAACGGTCTGGTTGCAGCTTCGAGTCCTGCCGGGCCCACCATTCCTTTGTCACCACACCAACCAGGCCAACGATTCATCATTTGCATGTGCGACCGCCGAATATCCTGCAGGCAGGAAGCCGTGTTGAATTTCAAACAAGCTGCCGCGCGACCAGATCGGCGAACAAGCCCTTGACCGCCATCAGCTCGTCGTAACGGCCGGTTTGCACCACTTTACCGCGGTCGAGAACGATGATGCGGTCGGCGCTCTTCACGGTGGTGAGACGATGCGCGATGACGAGGCGTGTCACCGCCAGCCGGTGCAGGCTTTCGGTTAGGCGGGCCTGCGTCACGTTGTCGACCGCGCTCATGGCCTCGTCGAGCAACAAAATCCGCGGCTTGCCGACCAGTGCGCGGGCGACCGCTAAACGCTGGATCTGGCCGCCGGAGAAAGCAGCCGCGGCTTCGGTCACGATCGTATGCATGCCCATCGGCATGGCGTTGATGTCCTGGTCGATATTGGCCTGTCGCGCAGCCTCCCACGCCTGGTCGAGCGTGCCCTCGTGGGTGCCCATGATGTTTTCATAGAGCGTGCCGGGAAACAGCGCGGTGTTCTGCAACACGCCGCCAATCTGCCGCCGCACCATTTCGATGTCGAGATAGCGCAGATCCTGCCGGTCATATTGCACGGTGCCGCTCGCCGGCATCTCAAACCCGAGCAGCAGCCGCATCAGGGTCGACTTGCCGGATCCCGAGGGGCCGACTAGCGCGACGTGCTCGCCCGGTGCCAGCGACAGCGAGACGCCCTGGAGCGCGAACGGCGCATCGGGGCCGTAACGGAAATAGACGTTGGTGACATCGATGTTCCCGGCCAGCACGCCCGGATCGCGCTTCGATCCGGCGACATCAGGCGCAGCGCGCAGCAAGGGCGCCACACGCCCCCAGGAGGGTTGCGAATTCCAGGCGGCAACGACGCTGCGCGCCAGTTGCAGCGAGGCGCCCATGTAGGCGCCATACGCGGCGATGAAGGACACGAACGCGCCGGTCGAGAGTTCGTCGCGCGACAGCTGCGACAGGATCAACAGGATGACCGCCAGCGCCAGCAGCTCGAAGGCCACAAGCGCGGTTTCGAACAGGGTGCCGAAGGTCCGCGCCCGGTACATGCGGGAGCGCAGCTCGGCGAAGTCCATGGCCCAGCGCGCAAAGCCGCGCTGCTCGGATCCGGTGGCACGCAGAGTCGTGATGCCATGCACGAGCTGGAACACGATGCCGTAGATATCGGAGAGGATCTCCTCCCCGCGCTGCAGCGCATCGAGCTGATGATAGCCGCAGAACGCCGCAATCGCGGCGATCAGGGCGAACAGCCCGATCGCCGCGCCCGCCGCCGCGGGCGAGTAGTAGAACATCAGGCCGATGTTGCTGACGAAAAAGAGCAGCGCTGAAATCGAGCCGAGCATCAGCGAATAGGCGCCGCGCCGCAATTGATCCGCCGCGACGAAGCGACTCGCGATATTGCCGGGGCTCATGCGCAGCGCGCTGTCGGGCAGCCGCAAAAGCCGGTCCATGAAGGCGGCCTGCAAGGCGCCCGCCCCGCGCCCGTCGAGCCGCAGGCTTGCGATGTCGAACACGAAACGAAAGCCGGCGGCGATGAACGCGGCCAGCACGAGGCCCATGCCGAGAGTTAACAGCGACAGCGTCTGGTGGCCCGGAATGAAGCGATCGAACGCCAGTTGCATCGCCATCGGCGTCGCGAGGCCGAGCAGCGCGGAGGCCAGCGCCATGGAGACAGCGAGCGCCGCATCCCACCGGTTGCGCAGCCAGCCGAAACCGATGAATTGCCGAAACCCGATCGGCCGATCCGGGAACGGCGGATAGAGCATGTGCGCCTGCGGCGCCAGCCGGGCCGCCAGCGTGGCGTCGACTGGCGTCGGCCTGGCGTGCTCCGCCTCGATCATCACCCAGCGCTTCGCGTCGGTCGGGATCAGCGCCACCGGGTGCCGCGCGTCATCGAGGAAACCGATCAGCGGGCCGAGATCCTGCTGCAACCAGTCGCTGCTCAGCACCACCTGGCGGTTGCGCAACCGCACCGCGCGCGCCGCGTCGTCGACATTGCTCGCCCGCGACAGCTGTTCGCGCTGCCGGTTGGTGAAGTCGAGCCCGAGCTTGCTCGCAATGGTGACGAACGGCGCGACGAACGGCTCGTCGCCGACAGGCTCGGCGGCGGCTTGCGGCGCGACCTTGCCCAGCACCGCGTCGAACCGCGTGAAGGCGCGATTAACCGTGCGCGTGGTACGCGCCATCCGGCCTTGGACCGCCTCGCGCAACGCGTCCTGACGGGTGTCGTGCGCGCGCCGGACCAGCGAGAACAAAGTGGCGTGGGTAAACTCCAGCAGGCGCTGCCATTCCGACAGGCGAAGGATATCGGCTGTGCCGACCGCATGAACCTCGCAGGGCCGCGCCGGCGAGATCCAGATGCCGCCGGCCACCGCCGCCACCTGCCGGCGATTTATGCCGGCGACCGGCACGCCGCCACAGCATGACAGGTCGGCGCCCAATGCCGTCAACCAGACCACGCCGCCACGGGTCATGAGCGCGGCTTCGCCGGCGGCCTTCGCCTGTTCACCGGGCGCGAACGTGACGATATCGAGCGGCGCCGGGCCGACCATACGGCTCACGGCGGCGCTGAGATGACTAAGCCACCCGTCGATGGATGCGGCCACCGCGTTGTGTTGCTGCTCGGAGCCTTTGGCCTGGACCGCCAGCGTGTCGGTGCGGATGGCGGCGATCGCGCTGGTCTCGACCGCTACCGCGGTCACCAATAGATCGTCTGCCACCACGATCGGTGCGATGTACTCGCCGCCGCCGAGTTCGCACAGGAACATGCGTCCCGACAACTCGTCGCCGCTCTTCACGACGAGATAGATCTCGACCCGTCCGGCGGCGATGATGTGGCCTTGCTGGGTTTCGCTGAGCGCCAGAGCCTCACCGGGCTCGAGATTGATGCTGGGCGCGGCCGCGAACGGCGCGGCCAGCATTCCGTCACTCGACGCCAGGGTGAGCACGGGCGGGCGGGGCGCCATCATACCTCGACCTGCTTCTGGTAATGGCGATGCGCCGCCATCAGGGCGGTGTGGCGGCCGCGCTCGACAATGCGGCCCTCGTCCAGAACGATGATTTCGTCGCAATCTCGCAGGGTCGAAATGCGGTGCGAGATCAGGATGCAAGTGCAGCCACGGCGGCGGATGTTGTCGATGATTCCCTGTTCGGCGATGGAATCCAGCGAACTCATCGCTTCGTCGAACACGATAAGCACCGGATCGACCGCGAGCGCCCGGGCGATGGCAAGGCGCTGACGTTCGCCCGCACTGAAATTGCGGCCATTGTCATCGACGCGGGTCTCGTAGGCCATCGGACGCGACGCGATCATTTCGTGCACCATCGCGTCCCGGGCCGCCGCCACCACGCGATCCTCGCTGATGGTCAGATCCCACATGGTCAGATTTTCGCGCACCGTACCGCCGAACAGCGTGGTGGTCTGGTCCACATAGGCCACCGCCGAGCGCAACACCGGCGCCGACAGCCGGGCGAGATCGATGCCATCGATCCGGATCACACCGTCGCGCGGTGTCATCAGTCCAACCATCAGCCGGGCGAGCGTGGACTTTCCGCTGCCGGTGGCGCCCGTGATGGCGACGCGACCGCCGGCCGGCACTTTCAGCGAAATGTCGCGCAGGAACGGCGCCGTCACGGTCGTGTAACCGAAGGTCAGGCCCTGGATATCCAGGGCGCCATGCAGCGCCGGGATTACGCCCGATTCATCAGGGGCCTCGAGAATTGGATCGACGCGCTGCCGGCCGACATCGCCGAGCCGGTCGATATGACCCCGCGCCTGCTGCAATTGCGCGGTCAGTCCCATCACGCTGGTGACGGGCGCGTTGAAATTGGCCATCAGCGCCTGGAACGCCACCAGCATGCCGATGCTGATGGTCCCTTGCATCACGCCCACGCCGCCGATGAAGACGATGCAGGCACCTGCGATCGTGCCGAGCAGGATCGGCAGGCCGGCCAGCAGCCGCTGCCAGAACGCCATGGCCTGCTCGGCGCTGACGACTTTGGCGTGCTCGCCGGCCCAGCGCCGGAAGAACAGGTTTTCGGCGCCGCTCGCCCGGTAAGTATCAAGATTGGCGAAGCCGTGGATCATGGTGGATTGCATGCGGGCTTCATCCTGCAGCATCCGCCGGCTGGCGTCCGACAGCCGGCGCGACAACCAGACCAGCAGCGCCAGGTTGAGAACCGCGAATGCGATCACCACCAGCGCCAGCGGCACGTTGTAGGCCAGCATGACGAGCGCGTAGATCACGATCGACAGCAGGCCGATGAACGTCACCGCGATATTGCCCGAAAGCAGGCCGGTCAGGCGGTCGCTGACCATGAGGCGGTTGGTGATTTCGCCGCTGTTGCGCTGGGCGAAGAAAGCCATCGGCAAGCGAAGGATGTGCCACAACACCCGACCACTGGTATCGACGCCGAGCTTGACCTGGAACCGCGCCAGCGTGCGCTGTTGCAGGAAGGTCAGCAATCCCTTCGCCAGCGCGATCGCGGCGATGCCGCCGACCAGCCACCACAGCCAGCGCGACAATCCGGCGATCATGTAATAGTCGACGAAGGCGCGCTGCAGGCCGGGGATGATCAGACCCGGCACCACCAGCAGGAAGCCGGCGAGCACGGCGGCCAGGATCGGCGCCTTGAAGCCCGGCAGGGTCTGGCGGATGCTGCGCACCAGGTCAGGCGCTTCACCCCCCGGAGCAAAGTCGGGACCCGGCTTCAGGGCGAGTATCACCCCGGTGAACGCCCGATCGAAATCCTGGGTCGTGAGAACACAGGGACCGGTCGCCGGATCGTTGATCCAGACTTTCTCGCTGGTGCGGCGCTCCACCACGACGAAATGATTGAATTCCCAAAACACGATGCATGGCAGAACGTCGTCGGTCAGATCGTCTGGACCGACCGTGTAGCCGCCACCCTCGAGTCCGTAGCGCTCTGCGGTCAGCAGCAGATTTTTTGCATTGGTCCCGTCCCGGTTGACGCCGGCGACCTCACGCAACTCCTCGATCGGGACCCACCGGCCGAAATAACCGAGCAGGATGGCGAGACACGCGACGCCGCATTCGGCTGCCTCGTATTGAAGGATCGTAGGTGTCCTGTGCGCCGAAGTGTCGCCGATGCGTGCCCGCAGTGTTGGCCGCCACGTGCCGGCAAACAGCAGCGCCGCGCGCGACGTCGCCTCGGCGATTTTGGTTTTCAGCGCAAGCAACACCCTCACGAACCGCTTCCCAGGACCTGCCGCAGCGGCGGGATCAACAGGCTCAGGAGCGGCAACGACATGGTCTCGATGTCGCTGCCGACCGTCGTGCCGGCATTGATGCTGAGATCGGGGCCGCGCGACGACGACCAGCGATAGCCGCTCGGCGTGTCCCTGGCGGCGAACAGATCCACCACGACTTCGTAAGGGGCGCCGTCCTTGGCGAGCGACTGGCCGAGCTGCCGGTTCTTCAGCGTGCGGTACATGCCTTCCGCAGTCGCCGGCACCTCCGCCACGGCGCGGACGCGGCCTTCGATGAAGCCGAACTCTTCCCGCCGCACCGTCGAGGGCGACAGGCGCACGTTCATGCCGGGGCGGACCTTCTTGCCGTCGTTCGACGGCACATAGACAACCGCATAGAGCGGCCCGATCGGATCTCTGACATCCTTCGGCAGCGTCTCGGCGACCTTGTCGGGAATCAGCGAGAACAAAGCGGCGTTGCGATCGACGATTTCGCCCGGATTGACCTTGAGTTCGATGACAGTGCCGTCGTACGGGCTCAGCACCACGCTCTGGCGGTCGAGCTTCTCGCGCAACGTGCGGATCTTGCGCTCGGCGGCCGCGACCTTCAGGTCGGCATTGAGGCGCTCGCGCTCGTCGTCGGTCTGTGCCTTGGTGGCCTCGAAATCGAGGTTGCGAATGCCGTCCTGGGCCTGCGCGCGCTGCGTCTCCGCCTTGCCGATCTCGACGCGAGTCTCGAGCGCGCTCTTGCGTGTGAGGATCTGCTTGTCCATCAGCACGGCGTCGCCCTTGGCGATCTCGTCGAGCCAGCCAAGCTGCTTTTCAAGAAACGCGATATCGTCCTTGTAGCCCTGCCGGCGCTGTGCGATCGAGGCGGCGAGCGGCGGTCCGCGGCGCTCCTGGAATTTCACGATCTGGTCGCGTTCGCCGACCGCGTCGCGGTATTCGGCTTCCGCGTTGATCAGATCTTCGCGAATCTCCGGCTGATCGAGCCGGGCCACCGCCGTACCGGCCTTGATCTTGTCGCCGACCGCCACGCTGAAGCTCAGCAGGCGCCCCGGATTGTCGGCGGTGACGTCGAGCAGGCCGCCCGGCGACAGCAAAATGCCCTGGCCCGGCACCGTGACCGGCACCGTCAGGACGATGCTCCAGATCAGGCCGCCGACGACGAGACCCGCCAGCGCCAGCAGCGCGACCCAGGTCGGACGTCCGACAATACGGAGCCCCTGGTCGAGCCGCTCCGGCGCCGACAACCTCTCAAGTGCTGCTTCGCGAAAAATGCCCTCGTTCGCCATGCCCGTTCGCTACGCCTGGCCGCGCCCGTCCTGACCGGGCGGCCTGCCATATTTACACCAATGGCCTTGCGGCGCCTCAGCCTTTTGCCGCGGATGGTGAATTCCGCGGCGGCTGCCCGACCCACGCCCTTAGTTATCCTTTCGCGGGCTCTCGGTGGCGCCCGCTGGCGCCTGAGCGGCTGCCTTTTTCGCCTCGTCCACCATCGCAGGCAGCTTGCGGGCGACATTGACCATCAGGCCGACATACTGGGCGATCCGCGCCCGGTAGGCGTCGCCATTGGGCTGGCCTTTGGTCAGGATCGCCAGCACGGCCCCGAGCTTGTCGGTCTCGATGGCGGCGGTCCCCGGCGACAGCGCCAGGACCGCGGTCATCGCCAGGATCGCAATCTGCTGCGCGTCGTTGGCAACGGCCAGTTGCTGGAGGGAGAGGCCCAGCGCCGTGCCCAAAGCCTCCGCCCCCTTTGGGTCTGCGGGATCGGCGGCCTTGCCGGACACCGGCACTTCGGTTTGATCGGACATGTGAGCTCCTGATCCCAAACTGACGCTTGCCTCACCAACTGAAGAGCGACTGAAGGCTATGATAGAACGTCGCCGAGTTGAGGCCCAGCGGCTGCACGGTGGTGTTCGGAGGCAGGGCACTGGCCTCGGACAGCCAATCGCCCAGGCTCTTGAACGCGTCGGCAACCTTGTTCAGGCCAAGATCGTCTTCCACCTGTGTGGCGTAGGTGTTGAGCACGGTGGCGGCGGCCTGCAGGTAGGGATTGCTCAGGATCAGCTGGATCGTGTCGCCGCCGAGTGACAGCACGTCGCTGGCGAGGCTGAGCGGATGCCCGGTGAACAGATCCTGGAACGCGGCGCCGACATCCTGCGCGACGTTCTGCACGGCCGGGAACTGGAAGCCGACCGAATATTGGAACAACGCCTGGCCCAGCGCCGCCCCATCGGATGCGATCTTCTGGGTGTTGCTGCCGTCGCCGAAAATACTCACGATGTCGGCGCCGATGGAATAGACCTGATTGATGTAGGTGAGCGCCGTGGTGTTCAGCAGGTTGGTAACCAGGTTGCAAGAGTTCGCGACGAGCTTCAGCGCGCCCACCAGAGGCCCTGAGATATTCGCAAGGACCGGATTGGAGCTGAGGGCACTCGCCACGGTATTCATGGTCATCAATGCGACCATGCCGTTCGAGGCCAGCTGAACCATCGTGAATGTCATGGCCGGGCTGAACTCGACGAGCGTGCCGGAGTCGAGCGTCACCTCGAATTCTCCCGCCTCGCCGGCGCCGCTTCCGGTCAGACCCTTGCCATAGCCGAAGCTGATCTTTTCCCACGCGTCCTTGAGCACATCGCCGAAGCCGTTGGCCATGTCCTCGGGATCGACAATCTCGCCCGTGGTGCCGAAGATCTGGTTGATCAGCGCCGACTGCATGGACTGGACATTTTTGCCGAGCCCCAGGGCGTTCATCAGCGGCCCCTGCCCGACCGGTAGTCCGGCCACTAGCAGATTTGACAGCAGATCCATGTACCCTTGCGCGCTGGTCGGATTGCCGGCGATCTCGCCGCCGATGATGCGCGCCAGCGGGAAGTTGGTCCACGCCGCGGTCCACGCGGCCTGGTACCAGGCTGTCGCTGTGTGGGCCGCCTCAGCCACGTCCGTGATGCTCGCATTGGCGGGCAATATCAGGACAGTCCACATCTGGCTGAGGTGAACACCGAGATCGGTCTCGACCGAGTAATTGGCCGCATTCCTCTCGACAGCGTTGATGGTCGCAACGCCGGTCAGCAACGACTGGATGGTCGCAAGGCCGCCGCTTTCGATCTGGCTCTGCACCGCCAGCGCGGCGTTGTGGATCGAGAGGATGCCGGGGACGGTGACGGTATGGACGCCGCTGCCTGACGGGATGGCCTCGGTCCCGCCCGCGGTGCCGTTGGCGATGTTGTGGGCGACGATATCGACCCAGGCATACGCCACGCTGTGCAGCGTGCTGTTTTCGCTCGACGAGGCCTTCACCAGCGCGGCCGTCAATTCGTTGTTCAGGAGCGCCATCGCCTGGGTGTACGGCAGGTATCCGCTGGTGATCGCGCCCACCAGGCCGGTTTCGGTGGTGCCGGTACCGATGCGATGGCCCAGCGCCACCAGAATTGCGGCGTTCGCCGCGGTGAGGGCGTTGTAGGCGTTCTGGACGGCCTGGAGATCTGCCGGAGTGTAACCGCCTAGCTGCTGCAGAAGCGTCAGGTTCGGCGCCGGGCCGACGCCGGCGTTCACCAGCGTCGACAGATGCATCAGCGCCACGTCGACCACATAGGGGAAGGCGCCGCTGTAGGCTTCGACGTTGGCGATCGCCGTCGCGGCGGTCATCGTTCCGGCGATGACGGCGGCGGCGTCCGTATAGGCGATGAGATCCTGGTTCAGCAGATCCATCGCGGGGACGAGCGCCTGCTGCAAGGTCATCGGCGCCGTGATGCCGCTGGTGACGCTGGCCGAATAGGGACCGCTCGACGGCACGCTCGACAGGTTGAGGACCGGCGTCGGAATATTCGGCCACGCGGCGGTCAAGGCCTCGGTGATGATCTGTTGGGCCGTCGCCAGGGAGACAATGCCTCCCGAGACCAGCTGGGCGAGGCCGCTCTCGGCGGCATCGCTGTTGATGCGGCTGTAGATCTCGGTCGCAAGCGCGTTGGCAGCCGTCGTCAGGCCAGCGCCCTGACTTTCGATCAGCGCGACGCTCAACAGCACATCCGCCGGCACATTGGCGGGCGTGTAGGCTTCGAGATCCGAGATCACCTGCGCCGCGGTCTTCTGGCCGCTGGCCAGCGCGACGAACTCACCCGCCGTATAAGTGATGGCCGCCTGGAATTGCGTGGTGCCGATGATGGCGCCTTCGAGGCTCGCGACTTCGTTGGCGACACCGGTCAGCAGCGTGGCGTTGCCATGCGCGTTTGCCGCAATGCCACCAAGGACCGCAATCGCCTGGCTGGCGGACAACAGATTGCCCGTGACGGCGGCATCGAGATCGCCGATCGCCTGCGCGGCGGTGACGCGGCCGCTGGTCACCAGCGTGGCGATTTCGGCGCCGATCAGCGGACTGGTCACGTGCGACGCGAGGCTCGAGAGCAACCAGATCGCCTGGTCGGCGCCGAGCACGTTGCTGCTGACGTCGTTATGCACCTGCGTCACGATCTGCGCGACGGTGGCGAGGGGCTGACCCTGGCTGTTCAACCGCGTGAGAAGATCGGCGAACGCACCGGCGAGCGCACCACAGGCCGTCATCGACGCCGACGACGCGCCGATAAAGGCGTCGATCTCGCCGATCGCCGCGACACCCGCCAGCGAGACGATGTAGTTGGCGAGATTGCTGATCGCGTTGACGCCCGGCTGCCCGGCGATGCCCGAGGCCTCGATGGCGGATGACGGGAGGTTGGCGATGGTCGCCGCGAGCACATTGACGCCCTGGGCCTGGGTCAAGGCACCGCTCGTGACCAACGGCGTGATGTTGAACGTGTAGAACGAGAGCTGCTGCTGCACGATCATCGAGGCGAGCGCTGCGCCGGTCAGCATCGTGTTGGCGGCGCTGCCGGTGGCAACGCCGCACAACAACTGGCTCATGTACTTCGCCACGTCGGCGTTCAAACGCCAGGGGTACGTTTCGAGATTCGAGAAGACGGCCAGAGCCTGATTCGAGGTCAGCGTTGCCTGGATTTGCGAGATGATCTGGGCAGCGCCGAATTGATTGGCCAGCGATCCGACCTCGGTGATGATAGCAGGCAGACTAGCCGAAGGCGCTTGCCACAGCAGCGCGCCGAGCAGGATGACGGCCTGTGAGCTGGACAGCGTATTCGACGTGACGGCCGCCGTGATATCCGCCATCAGCGCCGCCGGCGAGATCAGGGCACCCGAGCCGATCCCGGCCATCAGCGCGGTCAGCTCTACGGACACGATTGCTTGCAGGTGCTGAGACGGATCGTTTTGCGTCCAGACCAGCAACAGCGCCGTGGCGGCCTGTTGAGCCGTGATGACGTTGGTGGCGACGAGACCGTTGGTGACCGCCGCCGAGCCGCCCCCCTCCATGGCGACGAGCATCGCGACGGCCTGATTGGCGCTCATGGCATGGGTGTTGATGGCCGACGTGATCGCGGCGAGGGAATTGTTGCCAGTCCACCGGTTCATCGCAGCGCCGACAGCGAGCGCGAGCGCGATATCGCCGCCTTCGACAAGCCCGATCAGCATCGTGAGCGCCTGTGTGGGCACGATCGTTCCCGCGAGAACCGAATTGACGATCGTGTTCGCCACCTCGCCGGGCGTGGTCTGGTTGGCGTTGAGCAGGACGAGGAATTCCCCCGTGACTGCGCTCTGGGCCGCAGTGTCTTGCACCGCAAGCGACATCAGCAAGTTCACCGCCTGGGTGCCGCTGAGGCTGGCGCCGGCGGCGTTGCCGATGCCGTTGACAGCCTGCGCCACGGTGAGCTGGTGGCCCGCGATCAGCGTTGCGATCTCGCTTACGGCCGCCGACTGCACGGCGGTCGAGCCTTCGCCCGCGACGGTCGCCAACAGCGAAAGCGCCTGCGAGAACGTGATCTTGCTTTCGACGAGCAATGCACCAACCTCGCCGATTACGGCGATCTGCTCGCTGGCATTGCCGCCGGCCGCGACGGCATTCAGCACCGCGAGTCCGGCGCCGGCCGGCATGGCCGAATTAGCAACGGCGTGGTCGATGTCGGTCATTGCCTGCGTGGTGGTGATCTTGCCGGCGGTCACCAGCGCGAGAATTTCGTTGCCGACCGCGGTCGCGGTTGAACTGCCGGTGGCGGCGATGCCCGCCAGCATCGCCATGACCTGGTCGGCGGTCATCCCGTTGCCGATCGCGCCGCCGATGGCAGTCGCCGCCTGCGTCGCGGTGATCTGATTTTGCCCGATCAGTGTGGAGATTTCGGTGCCGGCCGCGGACTGCACGGCCGTTGTGCCGATTTCCGCCAGGCCGACCAGCAGCGACAACACGTGGTTGGCGCTGGCGGGCGCGGTGGTGGTATTCACCCCGACATTATCGACGGTGTAGGTGTAAAGATAACCAGGCCCTTGATACTGGGTGGTCGTGAAGCCGCGATAAATCCAGTACTGGGTCGCCTGATCGACAAAGCCGAGCGTTGGGACGCCCGCGATGATTGCGACATCCGCCATGGCGGCAGCCGCACTCAACGCATTGTTGGCAATCAGCGTGGTGATTCCGCCCAGGAAAACCGACTGGGTCGGAGCAACGTAGTTCGCCGGGATACTACTGCTGAAGATCGTATAGTAGCCCGATTGCAGGATATTGGCGGCGAATTCGGCGCCCGCGGCCAGCATGACCACCGCAGGTCCGGCGCCGAGCGTACCCGACGTGACCGCGGCGGTGATGTCGCCGACCGCCTGTGTGGCCGAAATCCAATTCAACTGCGTGAATACGAAGATCGTGTCGCCGGCCGCGACCTGGACGGCGGCTCCCGAATGCGACGAGATCACGGTCAGCAGCGCAATCGCCTGATCCGCCGATATGGTCCGAATGTCGGCTCCCGTGCGCGCCAACGGGTCGAGACCCGCGGCCCACTGCGAATCGACCGCGGTCAGCACATCCGTCATCACCTGAGCGATGCTGGCCTGGTTGCCCGTGATCAGCGACGCGATCTCCGCGCCGCAGCTGGCTTGCAGCGCCGCGTTGCCCTGCACGCCGACGCTGATGAGCAGGTTGATTGCCTGATCGGCGCTGAAATTCTGTCCGATCGCCGCGCCGATGTCCGACGCGATCGACGGAATAACGCTGGGCGTCTCTCCGGCGAGCTTGAGAAGTTCGGTCGTGACCGCCGACTGCTGCGACGGATCGCCGGCGAGCAGGTTCAGGAGCGCCGGAATAGCGGCTGCAGCGGTGATGCCGTGACTGGTGACCTGCGCATCGATGCCGGCGACGCCCTGCAGGTTCGCGATCTCGGTGGCCACCGCGGTCTGCACGGTCGACGATCCCGCGCTCGACAGCGCGCTGAACAGCGCCGTGACCTGGGCGTTGGTCAGTGTGCCGGCAGCGAGCGTGTTGCCGATATCGGTCATCGCCTGCGCGGCGGTGATCTGGCCGCCCGAAATCAGTGCGAGAATTTCGCTGACGACGGCGCCTTGCAGCGTTGCGTCGTTCTCGGTCCACAGCACCGCCAGCATCGCGATGGCCTGGTCGATCGAAATGCCGTTGCCGACCGCATTGGCGATGTCGGCCATCGCCTGGCTGGCCGAAATGACCGAACCCGTCAGGACCTTGATCTCGTCGGCGACCGCGGTCTGCACTGCCGTGCTGCCGTTCGCCGACATGCCGGACAGAACCGCGACGCCCTGGTCCGGCGTGAGCACACCGTTGGTGATGGCTGTGTTGATGTCGCTGATCGCCGCCGTGACGGTAATCTGGTTGCCGGCGATCAGCGCCGCAATGCCGGCGCCAATGGCGGTCTGAATCTGCGTGGTGCCGTCGCTGGCGACCACGGCCATCAGGGCGATAACCTGATCCGCCGTCAGCGCGCCCGCCGTGATCGCAGCGCCGAACTGCGCGGCCGCGACGTTGCCGTTGGTGATGAGCGTGACCAGCTCCTGGGCGACGGCGCCCCGAACCGCCGCGCCGCCCTGCAGCCACAGGCTCGCCAGCAGCGTCACGTCCTGATTGGCGGTGAGCACGCCGCCCACCATGCCGCCGATATCGGTCGCAGCCTGAGCGGCGCTGAGCCTGCTCTCGGTGACCAGCGCCAGGATTTCGCTGACCGCGGTGGCGGGCACGCCGGTGCCGCCGGCAAGCCAGACGCCGGCCAGCACGGTGACGCCGCGATCGGCAGTGAGCGCACCCGTCCCGATCGCAGTGTCGAGATCGGTCATCGCCCGCGAGGCGGTGATGCGGTTCGCCGCGATCAGCGCCGCAATTTCGGCACCAACTGCCTGCTGTTGCGCCGCGCTGCCGGCATTGGCGAGAGCCGCCAGCAGGCCGACCACCTGATCGCCCGTGAGGGTGCCGGCCGCGACGGTGCCGCCGATGTCGGTGAGCGCCTGCGCGATGGTGATCTGGCTGTTCTGGACCAGCGTGAGAATGCTGCCGATGGCGGCGGCTTGCAGCGCCGCCCCGCTTTGGCCGCCGACGCCGGCCAGCAGCGCGACCGCCTGGTCAACCGTGAGAGACGCACCGATAGTGCCGACGATGTCGGTCGCCACAGCGGCGGCCGAAATCCTGTTGGCGCCGACCAGCGCGGCGATTTCGGTCATGGCGACGCCGGCCACCGTGGCGCTGCTGGCGGCCGCGAGATTAGCGAGCACGGCAATCGCATGATCGGCCGTCAGCGCGTTGGTGGTGATGGCGGTGTTGATATCGGCCGTGGCCTGCGTGGCGGTGATCGTGGCGGCGGCGATCAGCGTCGCCAGCTCGGCCCCGATGACGGCCTGTTCGGCCGCGGTGCCGGAATTCGCCAGCAGGGCGAACACACCGATGGCCTGGTCGCCGGTCAGCGTGCCGGCGGTGATGGCGTTGCCGATATCGGTCATCGCCTGCGCGGCGGTGACCTGATGGCCGGAGATCAAGGCGAGAATTTCCGTCGCGGCGGCGCCCTGCAGAGCCGCATTGCCCTGAGCCGCGATGCTGGCCAGGAGCGCGACCGCCTGATCGGCGGTGAAGCCGGTGCCGATCGCGCTGCCAATGTCGGTGCCGACCTGGGCGGCGGCGATCTGGTTGCCGCTGACCAGTGCCGAGAGCTCGCCGATGGCCGCGGTGCGCACCGCAGCACTGCCCGCAAGCGCTTCGCTGCCGACCACGACAACGGCCTGATCGACGGTCAGTGCGTTGGCGGTGATCGCAGCAGCGAGATCGGTGTTGACCTGGCTCGCCGTCAGCTTGCCGGCGCCGATGAGGCTTGCGATTTCGCTGCCGATCGCGGCCTGCACCACCGCGTTGCCGCTTCCGGCAAGGCTCGCCAGCAGCGCCACCGCCTGGTCGCCGGTCAGCGTGCCGGCCGCGATGGTGTTGCCGATATCTGTCATCGCCTGCGCGGCCGGGATCTGATTGCCGGTGATGAGCGAGAGAATCTCGGCATCGGCGGCGGATTGCAGCGCCGCATTACCCTGGACCGACAGGACCGCCAGCAGCGTGACCGCCTGATCGACGGTGGCGCCGCCGGAGCTGACGGCAGCCATGATGTCCGTCATCACCTGCGCGGCGGTCGTGGCGTTGTTGTGCACCAGGGTCGCTATTTCGCCGGCGACCAGGCCGTTTGAGCCGGTGCCGTTGCCGACAAGGCTCAGCATCAGGACGACGCCCTGATCCGCAGTGATAATGTGTTCGGAGATGAGTGTGGCGATACCACCGGCCGCGGCCGGGCCAAGCGACGACAGCGCGCCGTTGAGCGCCGTCTGCAGCGACGCAATCTGCCCGTTTGTCGCACCGTTGATATTGGCGCCGAGCTGATAGAAGACGATCGCGGCCTGCGCCGCCGTCAATGCGCCGCCGGCGACGAGATTGTCGATGTCGGTCACGACTCGCTGCCCGCTCAACGTGAAGGGAGTCAAGTCTGCCATCTCGGTCGCCAGCGAAGCCTGAACGGTTGCGCTGGTGCCCGGCGCGCTGATCGCGCCTGAGAACACCGCGACAATCTGGTCGGGCGTCAGTTCCGCAAACGTCTGGACGGTGCCGTTCTCCAGGTCGGACAGAACCTGCGATGCCTGTCCGATCAGCGCGGCCAATCCGGCGCCGACGGCCACCTGCGTCGAGGCATCGGCCTGCTTTGCCACGTAGATCATGACATAGGCGGCTTGATCTGCCGAGATCAGCCCGGCCACCATGCTGGTGACAACATCCGACATGGCACTAGCCGCGGAAACGTGGCCGCTCTGGATAATCGACCAGATTCCGCTGGTGGTGACGCCACCGATGGTGGCCGGTTGACCAAATGCCGTCGGCCCGAACTGGCCACCCGCCGCCATCGCCGTCAGAGCCACGACGGCCTGATCCGACGGATGCGAAACGATGTTGGCGACCGCGCTCTGGAAGGTGACCTGATGATTATTGACGATCAGAAGAACGGCATTGGTGATTGCCGTCACCACAGCGCTGTTGGCGCTGGGCAGTAGCGAGGCAAGCGTTGCGACGGCATCAGCGCCCTGGGTCGGCGTTGCGATTCCCGCCGTCAGCACGGGATCCCAGACGCTGCCGTAATTGGCATCAAGATAAGCCGCCATCGCGAAGTAGTCGCCGACGGAAATGACGCCGGCGTTGATTGCCAAATGCAGATCGGCATAGGCCATCGCCGCGGACACGCTCGGGTTGTTGACGCTGATGAGTTGACCGATCTGCTGCGCGATCTGGTCAAGCGCTTGCGTCAGCTGGGTCTGACCGAGGCCAGCCTGGTGAAGGAAAGCGATCTGCGGGAGCAGATCCCACACCGCATCGTCTGGCTGCCTCGCGAGAGTGCCGATTTCGGCGAGAGCCGCGCTGTACAGGCCTGCATTGCCGCCTGCAGCGGCATTGATCAGCACCGCGACGGCTTGAGCGGCAGTCACCCCCTGCGACATCGTACTCGTAACGTCGCTGACGGCTTGCGCGGCGGTGGTGAGACCGCTGTTGACGAAAGCCGCAATGACGGCGCCAGCCTGCTGCAGCATCGCTTCGGACGCCGGCGCCACCAGATATGCAATCAGCGTGATCGCCTGGTCCGCAGTGAGACCGCCTGCGCTGACGGCAGCACCGAAATCGCTGATTGCCCGCGTCGCTGTGATCTGGCCGGCCGCGATCATCGCGTTGATTTCGGCGACGGCAGCCGCCTGCAATGCCGCAGAGCCCGTCGCCGCAACGCCCACCAAGTCGACGACCGCCCGGTCGGCGGTGATATGGCCGCCGCTGATCAGCGTGGAGATTTCCGCGCTGACGGCGGTCTGCACGGCGGTCGGCGCCGAGGTGGCGAGATTGATCAGCAGCGTGACGGCCTGGTCCGCCGTCAGCACCGACGGCACCGCGGCGCCGATATCGGCGGCCGCCTGCGCGGCGGTGAGGAGGTTGCCTGAAATCAGCGTGTTGATTTCGTTCGCCACCGCGCCCTGCACGGTCGGGCCGTTGGCGGCGATGGCGAGCAATTCGGTCATCGCCTGCGTGACGGTGAGCCCGCCGATCAGGGTGTTTATCTCGCTAATGGCCGCGGTCTGCATCGCGGTCGGCCCGGTCGCCGCCAGCGTGGCCAGCACGCTCAAGGCCTGGGTCGCGGTGAGCTGGGACGCCGTCACCGCGTTGTTGATGTCGGTGATGAGCTGCGCGGGCGTGACGAGGATTTCCAGCTCGTGCGCCGCCGCCGAGGCCGCGGCCGCATTGGTGCCGATCGCCATGCCGAGCAGGATCGCGACCGCCTGGTCGGACGTGAGGCTCGATGCGGCGACCGCATTGCCGATGTCCGTCGCTGCACTGGTGGCGGCAAGCGCGCCGGCCGCGATCAGCGCGACGATCGATCCGCCGGCTGCGAATTGCACGCTGAGCGAGCTTTGCGCGGCGATGCCCACCAGCAGCGCCACCGCCTGATCGCCGGTCAGCGACGCGCCGTGCACCGCCGTCGCGATGTCAGTCATCGCCTGCGACGTGGTGATGACCGAATCCGCGATCATCAGATTGATGTCGCTGATCACGGCCGATTGGACGCTGCTGTTGCCCACGTGTGCGAGCTGCGCCAGCACGGCGAACGCCTGATCGGCTGTCGCCGCCGTGATGGTCGCGTTGCCGACCAGCAGATTGATCTCGCCCGCCACCGCCGACTGCATGGCGCTGCTGCCGCCGCGCGCGAGCTGCGCCAGCAAGGCGAGCGCCTGAGTGACCGTGATCGACGACGCGCTCAGCGCGCCGTTGATGTCGGTCATGACCTGCGCGGGCGTCAGGGTCGTCTGCAGCGCCGGGTCGCCACTCGACGCCATCCCGATCTGGATGTTGAAGGACTGGTTGGCCGTGACGATCGACGGAACCGCGGCCGCGATTTCGGCCGTCGCCGCATTTGCGGTCAGAGCGCCCGACGAGACCAGCGCGGCGAATTCGGCGCCGATGGCGACTTGCGTCGTTACGCTGCTCTGGCTCGCGAGACCGAGCAGGATGTTGGCCGCCTGGGCGCCACTCAGCACCGTCGACGCGACGGCCGCGTTGATGTCGGCGATCGCGCCGGTGAACGTGATGGTGTTGTTGCCGATCAGCGCGGCAATCTCCGCACCGACTGAACTCTGGGTCGAGGCGTTGCCGGCAGCGGCGAACGCCGCCAGCACCGCAAGGCCCTGATCCGCCGTGATGGCGCCGGCGTAGATCGCGGTGTTGATATCGTTGAAGGCCGAGGCGGGGAATTGGATCTGAGTGAGGCTCAGCATTTCCTGCGCAACTACGCCGATGTTCGCGCTGTTGCCGTTGACCAGCATGCCGATCAGCACGCCGAACGACGCATTGGCAGCGCCGGACGCAGCGCCGACCGCGGCGACGAGCGCGGCGGCATCGGACGCGCTGACACTGCCGGCCTGGATCAGCGCGTCGATCTGGCCGCCGACCAAGATCTGGGCGCCGATGCTGATGGATCCGGCACCGACCAATAGCTGAACCGCCTGAGCGCCGGTCAATTGATGGGAATTGACCGCGGCAGTGATATCGGCTGTCACCTGGGTGAGCGGGAGCCCGTGGGCGGCTGTCAGAGTGGCGAAGACGCTGCCAATGGTGTTGAGGTAGACGGTGCTGTTCGCGCCGCTGGGTACGTCGGCCGCCAGCACCAGCAACAGGGCCGCCTGCTGCGTGACGTTGAGCGCGGCGTTGTTGTTGACGGCAGCGCTCAGCGCGACATTGAACGACACGAACTCGCCGCCACCGACCATGGACCAGATGGTGTTGGCGACAAGCGCATTGAGCGCCGGGTTGTTGTAGGCGGCGAGCGCTCCGAGCGCTGTCGCCATCTGGGGTTGGGTGATCGGCGCGACCAGCGACGACAATTGTGCAATGACAGCACTCTGCAAGCTCGCATTGCCGCTTGCGGCCGAGAACATCATCACCGGGATGGCGGGCAGGATGCTGGCCGGCGTGATGGTGTCGGTGGTGCCGAAGATGTCCGCGACCGCCTGGGTGGCGGTCACGGTGCCGGCCGTGACCATCGCGGCGATATCGGCGCCGACAGTGGCCAGCACCGTTGCGGACCCAGACTCGGCCAGATACGCCAGCAACGAGATCGTCTGGTCCGTGGTCAGCGCATTGGCGGCGCCCGCGGCGACGACGTCGGCCACCACCTGTGTGGTGGCGACCTGGTTCGCGGCGATAAGCGCATTGATGGCGGTGAGCGCGAAGACCTGCATCGCCGCTGTGCCGCCGGTGAGGAGACCGATCAGCGCCGTGGCCGCCTGATTGCCGGTGATGTAACCGCCGCTCACCAGCGCGGTGATTTCCGCTGCGGCAGCGTTTTGCACCGCCAATGAGGCCGGCGCCGCGAGATCAGCCAGCACGTTCACGGCTTGCGTCGCTGTCAGAATCGACGACGCCACCGCGTTGCCGATATCGGTCATCACCACCGCCGTGGTGATCTGGTTGTTCGAGATGAATGTGCCGAGTTCGGCGCCGACCGCCGCTTGCATGCCGGTGACGGTTGCGAGCTCGAGCAGGATGCTGACCGCCTGCGGGACCGTGATCGCCGCGCTGTTGACGGCCGTGGTAATGTATTGGGTCGCCTGCCCCGGCACGCCGAGGCCAGCCATGACGACGGCGGCGGCGCTTGCGGTCGCGCTGCTGCCATTGAGCGCGATGCCGGCGAGGATATAGAATGCTTCGTTGCTACTGATGGTGCCCGGGGCGAGGCCGCCGACCTGCGCAATGGCGGCGCTGGCGGTGATGGCCCCGGACTGGATCATCGCGGCGATGTCCTGGCCCGCGGCGAATTGCGCCGTGATGGAGCTCGCCACATAGGCGAACGCGTTGATCGCTTCCACCGCCGTCAGCTGGCCGTTGCCGACCGCCGTGACGATGTCCGCCACGGCCGCCGTCGCGGTGATCTGCGAGGGAACCAGCGCCGCGAGCGCCTGATAGATTCCGGTCGGGCCGAGCGGCGAATTCGGATTGACGTTGCCGGTGATGCCGAGCATCGCCGCCAGCAAGGTGATGCTTTGGTCGGCGGTAATCGCGCCGTTGCTCACCGCGGTGGAGACGCCACGGGCGGCCTGAGTCATGCTGAATGTCTGGGCGTTCAGCAAGGACACGATGGCAGCTGCCACCGCATTATCGAGCGTCAGGCTGTTGTTCGACGCAAATCCGGCCAGCACGACCACCGCCGTCGCCGGCGTGAATCTCGACGAGATCAGCCCGACGATGTCGTTGATCGCGGCCGTGTTGGAGACCTGCCCGGCCGCAACCAGCGCGCCGATGGTATGCGACACGAAGTTCGTCGTGAACGACGCCACACTGCCGCCTTCGCTGCCACCAGACCCGGTGAAGACGCTGGTCAGCCCCGTGATCGCCTGCACGGCCGTGATCTTGCCCCCGGTGACCAGCGCGACGATCTCTGCCGACATCGCGGTCTGCGTGCTCGTCGACCCCAACGAGCCGAGATTGGTCAGCAGGTTCACGGCCGCGGCTGCGGTGATAGCTGAGGCCCTAACGGCGCCGTCGACCGCAGCGGTGATCTGCGTCGCCGAGACCTGGCTAGCGCTCAGCAATGTCGAGATTTCCTGGGACATCATCGTTTGCCAGGAAAACCCGTCGCCGGGTGACGACGGGATGACGGAGAGGTCTACGAGAATGGGCAGCGCCTGCGGCGCCGTGATGGCGGACGCGTTCAGCACCGCGATGATGTCGAGGCGCGCCTGCCCCGGCGACACCAGCGTGCTGATGTCCGCGACGGCCGCACTCGTGGTCGCGGCATTGCCGCTGACCGCCATGCCGATCAGGATGTTGAAGGTTTCGGCCGAGGCGAGGCCACCGATCGCCGTAATTGCAGCGCTGGCGGTGATCGCGCCGGTCTGGATCAGCGCGGCAATCTCGGTGCCGGCGGCGACCTGCGCGTTGATGGACCCGCCGGCAATCAGGCTGATAAACGCCGAGATGGCCTGCGCCGCAGTCAACTGACCACCACCCACGGCCGTGACGATGTCCGCCATGACCGCCGACAGGGTGAAGGAACCCGAGACCAGTTGTCCGAGCGCCGTGATGATCGCGGCCTGATTGGTGGCGTTGCTCCCGACGGCGCCAAGCATCGACGCGAACAGCGCCACGGCCTGGTCGGCGCTGATGGCCTGGGTGCTGACCGCCTGCGTCACGTCAGCGATCGCGGAGGTGATCGACAACGCGCCGCCTCCGACCAGAGACAGAATCGCGCCGGCGACCGCATTGTCGAGCGCGGCGTTGTTGCTCGCAGCGAGGCTCGCGAGGAAGGTCACCGCGGTACCGGCCGGGAAGGTCGCCGAAATCAACGCGGCGATGTCGGCGTTGATCTCCGCGCGCACCGACGCATTGCCGCTCGCCGCGACGTTCATCAGCTGCACGATCGCGAGTTCGATCGACGCGACACTGCTCGCGTTGATCGAGTGTGTGATGGCGGCGACCGCATTGGTGGTGGAAATCGAGGCCGAGCCGATCAGCGCCGCGATCTCGGCACCGGCCGCGGCCTGCATGGCGGTCGATCCGGCGCTGGACAGCATGTTCAGCAAGGAGACGGCCTGGTCGGCGGTCAGGACATGCGCGGTCACGGCGGCCGCGATGTCACTGACGGCCTGAACGGCCGTGATCTGGTTCGCGCCCACGAGCGCGTTGATCTCCGCGACCACGAAGGCCTTCATCGCCGTGGTGCCGCCGGAGAAGAGCGCCGTCAGCGCGTTGACCGCCTGATTCGCCGTGACGGTCGTGCCCGTCACCAGCGCGGCGATCTCCGCCGTCACGGCGGTTTGCACGGGCGTCGACGCCGGCGCCGCCACATAGGCCAGCAAGGTCACCGCCTGCGCCGCCGTGAGGACGGACGACGTCACGGCGCTGCCGATGCTCGCCATTGCCGTGCCGGTCGAGACCTGATTGCTCGCGATCAGTGCATCGATTTCGCCGGCGACCGCCGATATCATGTTCGCACTGCTGGCGAGGCGGATCAGCAGACCCACGCCCTGCGAAGTGGTAATCGTGAACGTGGCAATGGCGGCGTCGATGTCGCTGACCAGCTGCGTTGGCGAGAGCAGGCTCGCCATTCCCGCGGTGGCGGCACTTACGGTCGTTGTGTCGCCGTTGGTTGCAAGGCCAAGCAGTATGTTGAATGCCTCCGAAGCCGACAGGTTGAGGCCGGCGATGTCGGTCACCGCCGCACTTGCCGTGATCGCGCCCGACCCGATCATCGTGGCGATGTCGGACCCCAAGGTGAATTGCAGAGGCGTTGAGTTGGAAGCCAAAGACGCCAGCAAGGCAATGGTCTGACCGGCGTTCAGAACATGTGAAGCACCTGCGGCCGCGATGTCGGCGAATGCTTGCACCGTCGTGATCTGGTTCGCCGCGACAAGCGCGCTGATCTCCGTGGCAACGAATGACCGCATCGCAGCCCCGCCGCCTGCGACAAGACCGGCCAGCGCCGTGACCACCTGATCGGCGGTCAGATTGCCGGCGGTGACAAGGGACGCAATTTCCGTGGTGACGGCGGTCTGCACGGCAGTGGAAGCCGGCGCCGCGATGTCCGCCAGCAAGGTCAGGGCTTCCGTCGCGGTAAGAATCGATGAGGTCACCGCGCTGCCGATGGCGGTCATGACCTGAGACGTGGTGAGTTGGTGGTTCGAGATCAGGGAATCGATTTCACCGGCGACAGCCGCTTGCATACCGGTCGAACTGGCGAGATCGATCAGGACACCAAGCGCCTGCGTCGACGTGATCGCGGTCAGGCCAATGGCGGAATTGATGGCGGCGACGGCCTGCGACGGCGAACTCACGCTCGGCATTTCTGCAATCGCGGCGCCCGCGATCGCGGTGTTGCCGCTGCTCGCCATGCCGAGCAGGAAATTGAACGTCTCCGTGGTGGACCAGTTGGAGCTGACGATGTCAGCAATGGCCGCGTTGGTGGTGATATAGCCGGACTGGATGAATCCGGCGATGTCGGCACCTGCCATGATCTGCGCGACCGTGGAGCCGGCGGCAAGGCCGCCAAATGCGGCGATGGCCTGCCCCACGGCCAATCGACCGGAATTCACTTCGGCGACGACGTCGGCAAGACTCCCCGTCTGCGCGCTCGCCGGCGCCAATTGATTGAGTACGGCATCGACCGAGAGCGGACTACCGACGTTGTTCGCAAGATTGGAGTAGTTCGGCGCGAGGTTCACCAGCGAATTCAGCAGCGCGAAACCTTGACTGCCGCTGATGACGTGGCTGTTGATCTGTTGCACCAGATCGGCAACGGCCGTCGTCAGCGTGAGGCCGCCGGCATTCACCAGCGACAGCACGCTATTGGCCACCGCATCGTCGAGAACGGACTCGTTGCCGTTGGCGACGGCGTTCTGCATCGTGGCCAACAACGGCTGGAAACCCGCCAGAGCGCCATAATCGCCAGCGATCACCGCATCCATGGTCAGGGTTTTCGCGACCATGATCATGTTCATGTCGGCGGTCGTATCGTGGCTGATCCCAGAATAGGACTGCGCCGCTGCGGCACCGATATCGGCGGTGATGTGGTTGCCCGTGGTCAGACCGGCCGCCATCAGGCTGTTGTACTCGCTCGCCACCGCGGCGTGCATGGCTGGCGTGCCGGCTGCATCGTTCAGGACATTGATAACTTGATCGAGGGTCAGCGCACCGGCCGCACCATTTGCGTTGACGATGTCGGTTACGGCCTGTGTTGCGGTGAGGCTACCCGCGGTCACCAGCGCCGCGATTTCCGTTCCAGCCGCGGCCTGAACGCTCGCGGAAACCGGTCCGCTCATGCCCGCGAGCATGGTGACCGCCACATGGCCGGTCGACTGCCCCGCAGTAACTGATCCGGCGATGTCCGATATCGCCTGCGTGGCACTCACCTGCCCCGCGGCGATCTGGTGGCCGATCTCGGCGCCGACCACATAGCCATCATTGCTGTGGCCCGAAATCTGCGTGATCGCGCCGGCAAAGGCAGCAAGCCCCTGAGTGACGTGAGTCTGATCGTAGGCCGCAACCGCCTCGATCAAATGCATCGCCTGCGTTTCGGTGGTCTGGTGATTGACGACGGCCTGCGCGATCTCCTGAGAAGAGACGCCGGCGAGCATCGAGTTGGCATCGAGATTGAGGTGGGATGTGTCGAAGCCCGCAATCGAATTGAATTGACCGGGAGGCGGCGTGATATTTCCGCCAACGATGCCATCGAGGTCGTCTGCGCTCAGGGGGCGGAAGTTGGCTGTCGTGCCGTCCGACGATTTGCTCGTGAGTTTACCCTTCGTCTTCACCGCCACCTCTCCCGATTACCATCGGCTGAATCACGTATCGTTTAGGCCAGTCTCGAGCGCAAGGCAGTTCGGCCCTCATGCGCGGGGCGAACCCCAAAAATGAGCAGATGCATGACCTTGTCGTGAATGCACGTTCACAACGCCGCTGAACGCGTGTTCACAATGACGCTCGGCAATAATCGGCGCCGTGCAAAATCCGCGCGGTGTGGATGAATCGGGCGTGGATGAATCGTCTGAGTCGGCTTCCTGAAATGCCGCGAACGCCACTGGCTTCCACATAGTAGTGGTGTGCGCTATTTTCGGATGCTAGGGTCAACCACGAATTGCTTTCATTCGTCCGTGCCGACGAAACGTTTTTCTGGAGGGGGCATTGAACAAAATCGCGCTCAGTATTCTTGGCCTTGCGGCTCTCGTCGCGACGCCGGCGTTTGCGGCTGACATGGCCGTGAAGGCGCCCGTGGTCGCCGCACCGCCGGCGCTCAGCTGGACCGGCTTTTATATCGGTGGCAACATTGGCGGCGTCATCAATTCGAATTCGGGAACGTCGAATTTTACGGATACACTCCCTAATCGCGCATTTCCGGCTGCCAATCGGAATGACGCGACCGGATTTCTCGGTGGCGTGCAAGCAGGCTACAATTGGCAATTCGCCCAGCGCTGGCTTGTCGGCATTGAAGCTGATGGCGATTACACCAATGCCAAATACGGCTTCTGCCGTGGGACCATTGTGCCGGGTGTTTGCGGCGATACCGGCTTCGGCACGGATTCGCTGAGCAGCAAGACCGCTTGGCTTTCGACGGTGCGCGGCCGCTTCGGCACCATCGCCATGGACAAGTTCCTGATCTACGTCACCGGCGGCGCCGCTTGGGGACGCGTTGATACAACGGCCACGCAAAGCTGTCTTGTCGGCGGCTGCGGCGTGTCGCCCTTAGCGACCGCGGGAACGTCGAGCAGTTCGGTGACGCGGTCTGGATGGGTGGCTGGCCTCGGCGGCGAATGGAATATCGACGGCAACTGGTTTGCGCGCGCCGAATGGCTTCATGTCGATCTCGGCAACGTCACCAGTTCGGTATCGACGGCCGGATTTAGAGGCAGCACCCAGACCTTCAGCTGGTCGCGCGGCGAGCGGTTCGACCAGATTCGCTTCGGTCTTGACTATCGGTTCTGGCACGGCTGATCCTCGCGAATTTCGCGATGACCGGCATCATCAGGTTGCCGCTACGCCGCCCGCCTGATCGCCCTCGCAATACGGACGACAGGCTTCGAAAGCCGCGTCGATGATGGCGAGCTTCACCGCTTGCGCGGCGTGATATTCGCGCCAGAATTCGGCCGACACCCACAACGCGGATTTGCCGCGGACGCCGGACCAACCAAGGCTGCCCATCGTCTCGGCGGTGGCGAATTTGCGGGCGAGTTGGCTCCGCGACAGATTGAGTCCCCGCGCCAACCACGAAACCGACGTCACATCGGTCGGAATGCGTGAGAGAGCGATCGAATCCTGCTGACACCCGACGATCAGGCGATCCATCACGACGCCGCCATCGTCGATCCAGGTAAACAGCGAGAAGGTTCCGTTCGGCTCCCGAACCGCGCGCGACGCCAGCAGGCCATCGGCGATGAGTGGCTGAATCGCGCCGAGCAGAGCCGGCCGCTCACGCAGTTCGACCGACCTGTTGCCGCCATCGAGCCCGTCCAGCGCCGTCAGATGCGCCCCCAGCCAATGCGACAACACTGCAAGGGCCATTGGCGACGGCTCGATCGGCCGATAGCGCCGGCCTTCGTTCCCCGTGACATGGCGCACGATGCCGTATTTCAGCATCTCGTTGACGAAGGCTGACGCAGTGTTGCGGCTTGCGAGTCCGTGGGCGACGATCGGATCGACCAGTCGTGCGGGCAGAATTCCGGAATCGGTCTGCTGTGCCTCGTTGCGAAAATAAGCCGCCAGCATCGCCTGACTCATCAGCCAGCGCTGCTGGGTCGCGAACGGCGACGAAGTTCGCGGGCTGGCATCGTGTATCGCCAGCAACGCTTGAGCCTGGCCGCGAACGCAGCTCTCCAACGCCGGATGCGCCAGGATATCGTCGGCAGTCATCGCCATCGGCGTCGGGACAACCCGGCGGACGGTCCGAAACCGTCAATCGCAAAAGATCCCAAGCGTCCCCCCCCGGGTTCACGGACCGCCAACAGCGCGTGACGGCCTTCTCGATCGCACTTTGAAAAACGAGCAGCGCGGCGGCTCCGATCCGAAACCTGAACCTGTCGATCGCCGCCCCGCGCGCGGCATTGTGCTCGCTCATGCATCTCATGGAGTCGGGCCGACGTCTCCAAAATTTTTCTGAAGTCCGGCGGAGAGTGACAATCCCAGGAGCAGCGGGGAGCTACCGGCCCCCTTTAAGGGTCTGGATCAACAGAAGAAAAAAGCGGGCAGCGCATATTCCTCCCTGAAAGCCAATGACGCGATCTGAAACGTGCCGAACCGTTCGGCCCGGATGCCGACACGATCAGGCTCAGGCCGACGTCCATCGACATGCTCTGGCTGCCCGCGACTCATGCCGGACGGGTGCTGAGCAAGCGGGAGTTGATCGAGGCTATAGACCGGACCTCCATGCCAGCGAACGCCGCCGCGGCGGCCGCGGGAGGATCGAACGGATCCGCGTCGTCACACACAAGGCGTGGGTGACGTGATGATATTGATGTCGATGCTTATGCGGCTTCGCGCGCGATCGCGCTTTGGCGACAAGAATCCCTTTGGAGGAAGTTCGATGGTTTAAGTACCCTGCTCGGTGAAACGCTTGCCCCAACCAAGTAACTGGAGTGTGGGGAAAGGTGGTAACGCCAGCGTGACCCGTTCCTCCTACCTCGCCCGGCGCGGCGCCGGTCGCTATTTTCGACGAGGCGAGGCGCCGGCTGGTGGATAGTCTGGGGTGGGGACACGAGCTGATCGAGGCTCCTGGCCGAGTGGTGCGCCTTCGAGCACAAAGTCCGTCGCTACCTCACCAAGGCGCAGGAGCGCGGCTACGCCTGAGGAAAACGACGCTTGCCTCGTCTTCCCGAGCGATAACCTCGCTCAGGACGGCGGAGCCTCGGAGTGGCTCCGCCACGTCGGATCACGCTGCGAAATCGCAGCTTCGAAACGGATGCGTCAGGCTAGGTTGCCGGTGCGGGATCTTCCTTCACGCCGGGCCACTGTCTTGAGTGTGCCGTCTGGAAGAGGACGCCGTAGCGTCTGAGCCTTCATCCCAAGGCGCTCGCATCCAAACGTCGTACTCTTCCGCGGTCGTCAGGATCACCGGCATCGCCTTAGGGTGAATGGCGCCGACTTCGGCGTTCGGCTCAGTCGTGAGGAACGCATAGAGGTCGTTGGCGGTCTCTCCTTCCTTGGACCTTTCGCAATGACGTCCCGTTGACCCAGATACCGGCGAAGCAGGCGAGGGGCCGGGTCTCGTCGAGCGCGAACCAGATGTCGCCACCTTCGGCGTTGTTGAATTCGCTGAAGGAGTTGAATGGCACCACGCAGCGGTTCTCGACGCCGAGCTGCGCAGACCGGACGCGACAGCAATGGAGATGAAACAGCATGGCGCCTGAAGCCTAGTCCCGCGCTGATGTTTGTAAACGGCGCCGGCGAACTTGACCAAAAGCACGACGAGGACCTGCGTGATACTTGCGTCATGCTGCTCGATCGAGCTGGCTGCGACTTGCTGACGATCTGCGACATCACTGGACATTCATACCGAAGCGAACAGACCATCGTGAAGCACAACCGCGCCCGCAATGGGGCGCGTGCCGATTCCGGCATCGACAGGCTTGAATTGCAGGTTCGAAAGGAAGGGATGAAGGGCTGGACGGACGGCGGCAGAGTTTCGTTAATCCGGTGGAGCGGTGTAGCGCGCAATCACCGTCCCCCACGATTTCCGCCTTCCGAAGGCCAGGCTGCGATCCACGTCTGCCCGCCACCCGCAAACTACGACCGCCTGCGCTCGGTGCGATGGATAATTCCCAAAATATCTGAGACGTCGCACGGCGTGCGACCAACAAAAGCGTCGCATGACACTCGGTTTGTTCTGTCGAAGGAATGAAAAAAGCCCATGCGGGCCAATCTCTTAAGGATGGTGGGCGCACCAGGGCTCGAACCTGGGACCCGATGATTAAGAGACATGCTAGTATCATTGATTTTACGAGAGAATTTTTCCAACTGAGCCAAAATCCGATCATTAGAGGTCAATGGCTTACAACGATAAATCCAACCACAAGAGCCGGCGTAAGAGCCGGCCGTGTATCAGCCGGCCATATCCGTGCGCACTACCATAGCGATAAGCCCCGACACTGCCGATGTTGACCCGGGTCCCACCTCGCGCGGCGAGATCAGCGCGCGGCCCAGATCTCGGACCGAAGCGAGGCCCAGGGCCAGCGACAGAGGGACCGGGCTGCGGGGGACCTGCTTGAGCCACCGGGGGCGGGCCGGCAGGCAAAGGTTGATAACGTCTTCGAGAGCATCGTCGACTCCATTCTAGATCTGGGGCTCGAGCACAGGCGCCGGGGCGTGGTGAGCGGGCCTCTGTTCGGCCAGTGCCTCGTTCGCAACGGCTTCGGGTTCTTGTGAAGGAGATTCATCCCCATAGTCCGGATGGATCCGGAACCACGCCACATAGAGCGCCGGCAGGAACAGCAGCGTCAGGAGCGTACCGACGATGATGCCACCCATCATGGCATAGGCCATCGGGCCCCAGAAAATCTCGCGCGCGATCGGAATGAGCGCGAGACTCGCGGCGGCGGCCGTGAGCAGGATCGGCCGCATGCGATGTTCGGTTGCTTCCACGACCGCATCCCAGGCGGGCCTGCCTTCCTTCTTGAGATCCTCGATCTGCACGATCAGGATGACTGAGTTTCGGACCAGGATGCCGATCAGGGCGAGCACGCCGAGGATGGCGACGAAGCCCAGCGGCGCGCCACTCGGCAGCATGGCCATGACGACGCCGATCAGCGCGAGCGGCGCCACCGCGAACACCAGGAACAGGCGCGAAAAGCTCTGCAGCTGTACCATCAGCACGGTCGCCATGACGAACAGCATCAACGGCACGACCGCGATGATCGGCCCCTGGCTCTTGGCGCTCTCTTCCACTGAGCCGCCGGTCTTGATCGAGTAGCCCGCGGGCAGCTGCTTTGCAAATTCCGCCACCCTCGGCGCGAGTTGGTCGACGATCGTCTTTGGCTGAACGTCGCTGACGACGCCGGCCTTCAGCGTGACCGTCGGAATCCGCGCGCGCCGCCAGATCGTCGGCTGCTCGAGCTCGTAGCGCAGATTGGCGACGGCCCCGAGCGGCACCGATTGGCCGCCGAGCCCGGTCATCTGCAGGTCACGCAGCGTGTCTATCGAGGCGCGTTCCGGCGCGGTCGCACGTCCCGTGACATTGACGAGATAGATGCTGTCGCGCACCTGCGTGATCGGAGAGCCCTGGAGCACCGAGTTCAGGGTTGTGGCGATGTCTTCCGAGGTCACGCCGAGCTGGCGCGCCTTGTCCTGGAGCACATCGACCTTGACGACGCGCGCCGGCTCCATCCAGTCGAACACCACGTTGCCGAGGTCAGGACTGCTGCGAATGACGCCTGCAAGCTTCTGCGAGAGGTCGCGGACCTCGGCGATGTCGGGGCCGCTCAGGCGGTATTGCACCGGGCGGCCGACGGGAGGGCCGACCTCGAGCAGCTTGACATAGGTATCGGTGCCCGGGAACGTCTTTCTCAAATACTCCTCGAACTGCGACTTGAGCTTGTCGCGCGCGGCGATGCCGCCTTTGGTCACGATCACCTGCTGGCCGAACCAGGTGTTGGCGGTCTGCAGGTCGAACGACAGCACGAAGCGCGGCGCGCCGGTGCCGACGTAGGTGGACCAGTGCTCGACCGAATCGTTGCCTTGCAACTGCTCGTGCTCGAAGCGAGCCATCTGCGCGTTGGTCTCGGTGATCGACGCATTCTGCGGCAGGTTCCAGTCGATCACCAGCTCGGCACGGTCGGACGAGGGGAAGAACTGCTGCTGCACGAACTGCAAGCCGAACAAGGCAAGAAAAAAGGCGCCGGCCGTCACGGCGACGGTGCTCCAGCGATGATGCATGCAGAACAGGAGGAGGCGCGCGAACATCTGCGCCACGCGGCCCTTCCGCTCGTGATGTCCCTTCATCCTGGCCGGCAAAATGGTGACGCCGAGCAGCGGCGTGAACAAGACGGCCACGATCCAGGAGACGATCAACGACACCGCGATCACTACAAACAAGGTGAAGGTGAACTCGCCGGCGTTGCTGCTGTTGAGCCCAATCGGGATGAAGCCGGCCACGGTGACCAGCGTTCCTGTCAGCATCGGGAACGCGGTCGAGGTATAGACGTGGGTCGCCGCCTTCTCGATCGGGTCGCCGATCTCGAGCCGCGCCACCATCATCTCGACCGCGATCATGGCGTCGTCGACCAGCAGGCCAAGCGCGATGATCAGGGCCCCCAGCGAAATGCGTTGCAGCGAGATGCCGCAATAGGCCATCACGACGAAGGTGATCGCGAGCACGAGCGGAATAGCGATGGCGACCACGAGCCCCGCGCGGAAGCCCAGGCTCAGGAAGCTGATGCCGAGCACGATGATCACGGCCTCGAACAGCGCTTCGGTGAAGCCGGAAACGGCATGTTCGACCACGACGGGCTGGTCGGCAACGAGGTGCACGCCGACGCCAATCGGCAGGTCGGCGATAATCCTCGTCATCTCCTCCTTCAGCGCCTCGCCGAACTGGAGCAAATTGGCGCCGGATTTCATGCCGATCGCGAGCGCAATGGCGGGCTGACCGTTGTATCTGAACAGCGTTGATGGCGGATCGGCGTAGCCGCGCGTGATGGTCGCAACATCGGTCAGCGGGAAGAAGCGATCGTTGATGCGGAGATTGACCGCCTTCAGGCTCGCCGAGGAGGTGAACTGACCATTCACGCGAACGCTGATCCGCTCCGGCCCCTCCTGGAACACACCGGAAGGCGCCACCGCGTTCTGTCCCTGGAGCGAATTCATGATGGCATGGACGTCGAGGCCGAGCGCTGCGATCTTGCGGGTAGAAAATTCGAGATAAATCACCTCATCCTGCGCGCCGAGAATGTCGACCTTGCCGACATCGGGCACCGTCAGCACCTTGGCCCTTATATCCTCGACCTGGTCGCGGAGCCGTCGCTGGCTCAAGCCGTCGCTGGTGAAGGCATAGACGTTGCCGAAGACGTCACCGAAGCGGTCGTTGAAACCGGGTCCGATCACGCCTTGTGGAAAATCGCCCCTGATGTCTGCGATCATGTTGCGGACACGCACCCAGGTCGGCTTGACGTCCGCTGCCTTGGTCGAATCGCGCAAGTAGACGAAGACGGTGGTCTGGCCCGCGACCGTTACGCTCTTGGTGTAGTCGAGCGATTCCAGCTCCTCCAGCTTCTTCTCGATCCGGTCGGTGACCTGCCGCGTCATCTCCTCGGGCGAGGCGCCCGGCCACTGCGCCTGGATCACCATGGTCTTGATGGTGAAGTCAGGGTCCTCCTGTCGCCCAAGCTGGAGATAGGCAAACAGGCCGGCCGCCATGAAGGCGATCATGAAATACCAGACGAGCGAGCGATGGCCGAGCGCCCAGTCGGAAAGGTTGAACGACTTCATGGCTCTTGATCCTGTTCGATGCGGACGTGCTGTCCCGGCTTGAGGCTGTGGATTCCGGCGGTGACGACGCGGGTGCCGGCGGCAAGCCCACCGGTGACGCGGATGCCCGCCCGTTCGACGACCCCATCGATCTTCTGCAGCGAGACGGTGCCGGTGGACTGATCGACCACCCAGACGAAATCGGCGCCATCCTTGGCGAGCACCGCTGATGCGGGCAGGCGCAAGTCCATGCTCTGGTCCTTGCCGAGCTTTGCCGTGACGGTCGCGCCGAGGCGGAAGCTTTCGGGTGGGTTGTCGAGTGCAATCCGGACACGTCGCAGCCGCGTCACTGCATCTGCTTGCGGCGCGATTTCGCGGATCCTGCCCTCGACCTGAACGGTGGGGAGGAGCTGCAGGCCGACGGTAAACGGGAGACCGACTTCGAGCGGCACAGGCAGGTCTTCCCCGATATCGACGACTGCCTCGCGAACGTCCGGCCGCGCAACCGTCACCACGGTTTGACCGGGCGAAACCACCTGGCCGACTTCCGCGCCGACAGCGGTGACGACGCCACCGAAGTCGGCCTTGATCTGGGCATAGCCGAGCTGCTCGATCGCCTTGGTCAGGCTCGCCTGCTCCTGCGCGACGCTTGCTTCGGCGCCGGCGCGGGCCTGCTCGGCATTGTCGAGCGTCTGCCTGGTGGTTGCATCGCTGGTGATGAGCGTGCGTTGCCGCTCCTCCGTGGCCTGGGCTGTCGCAAGCTGCGCCTCGGCCTTCGCAAGCTGGGCTTTGGCCGCGCGAACGGCGAGATCGAGTGCGGTGGGATCAATCGTCCCGATGATTTGTCCTTCGCTGACGATATCGCCAACGTAGACCGGACGCGACGTCAGCCGTCCGAGGACGCGAAAGCCAAGGTTGGTCTTGTAGCGCGGCTCGACGACGCCGACGGCAACCGTGCTGTCACCGCTGTTCGGCTTGGCCACCATTGAGAGCACGGGGCGCACGGGCTCCGGCGCGTTCGTCTCCTGCTGACATCCGGTGAGCAACGAGGCCGCCGCGAGCGTGCCAGCGATCATCATGACCTGTCGCTTCATGACTGACCTCCCTCTTCAGTGACAGACTGGCCGACGCTCAGAAGCTTGCCGCCGTCGACGACGACGCGCTCGCCGGGCTCGAGGCCTCCCTTGATCAGCACCTGACCGGCCTCGTATGCGCCGACCGTGACCGGCTTCAGCGACGCCGTCTGCGTTTTGGGGTCGACGGTCCAGACGGCAGGCTTGCTGCCCGCGGCCATCAGCGCGCTCCAGGGCAAGGTGATCTCGTTCTGAGCTTTCGCGTTCACCGTTCCGGCGACGGCACTGCCCAGCGTCATCGCGGCCTGCGGATTCTCGATGGACACCTTGACGCGGATCGTGGAGCTCTTCGCATCGATAACAGGTGAAATCTCTCTGACCTCACCCGCTGCTGTCACGCTGGGATCGGAGACCAGCGCCAGCGTCACGCGGCCGCTGTCGGTCTGGCCAAGGAAGGCGGATTCATAGACCTCGAAGACGGCATCACGCTCCCCGTCCTGTGCAAGCGAGAACACGGGTTGCGCCGCCGGCACGACCTGGCCGACCTCGAGATTTCGCGCGGTCACGACACCGTCGGCTTCGGCGCGCAGGACGGTGTAGCCAAGCGCATCCTGCGAGGTGCCGAGTTGCGCCCGCGCTGCTTCCAGCACGCCCTCCGCGGTTCGCAGGCCCTCCTGGGCCTGGTCGTAAACGGTGCGGGTGGTGAAGCCGCTTGCGATGAGAGCCTTCTGCCGCTCGAACGTGGCCCTCGCCACGCGCAGCTGGGCTTCGGCGGAGGCCACTGCCGCCGTCGCAGCATCCACGTCGGCCGCCTGCTCGGCCGGATCCAGGCGGGCGAGGACGTCGCCCTTGTTGACGTGAGCGCCGACGTCCACGGTGCGAGCAACCACGCGTCCGCTGACGCGGAACGAAAGATCGGCACGGAAGCGCGCCTGGACCTCTCCCGTCAACGTGAGGGAGGCTTGCCGGTCGCGCGGCTGCACGATCGTGGTCCGGACTAGCGTTGCCCGTGTGGTCGTCTGCGCCGCGTGATCATTGCAGCCGCTCAGCGCGACGCTGACGAGCGCGGCCGCTGTAACGAGGACCTTCGTCGCACGCGGCGCTCGATGATTGCGATTGGAGCGCTGGTTCATCATGGCGCGTCCACCGGAAGGGAGAGCGTCAACAGCCTGCCAAGCGCATCGGCAGGTCGGCGGGAACCGAGCGCGGCCACGTTCGAAGCGGGGACTCTCGTGCGGCGCGGAGCCCTCATCTGGCGCGTTGCGATGGACCAGTTTGCGCCCCGTTCGCGCTCGGTCAGCGGAAACGAGAGGACAATCGAGGTGAATTCGGCGCCGAAACCCTGCTCGATCCGGCCGCCGAGCGCCCGCGCGATATCCCTGGCAATTCGCAATTCGCGGTCGGAAGCTTCCCGTGCGGGACGCGAGCCGTTGTCCAGGATCACGCAGTTCACCAGCGCACCGGTACGCGTCAGCTTGATCCTGATCTGCCCGGCCCGGGCGTCGAAACAAGCGTGTCTTGCCGCGTGCATCACGAGCTCATGGACGATCAGCCCCAGATGCCAGCAGCGCTCCGGCTCAAGCGCGAGGGACCGGGTCGCGAATGCCAGCTGAATGTTCATCCGGTCCAGGAGTGCCCGGCGCATGCCACAGCCCAGTTTGCGAATGTAGGTCGCGGCGTGGGTCAGCGTGTCGCCCGCGGGCATGGCCAGCACACGATGCACGTCGGCGTAGCCATGCAGCAGCTCGACGACATCGCTGAGCGCGCTCTTGGCTTCCGTCCCGTCGACCCGGATGGCGGCGGCGGAGACCAGGTCGATAGCGAAGGCGACACCGTTGGTGACCCTGCGATTCAGCTCGCGTAGCAGCACGCCCTCCTGAAAGCCGGACGGGGCTGGGCTCAAAACAGTCACGACATTTTCCTCATTGGGCTCGGACGATCGGGGTAGAACGCTTCACCTTTGCGACCCCGATCGTTTGGGGGCGCTCGCCAAGCTCGGGAACGTGCAGCCTGACGAAATAATAAACTATACCGTATATTTTCTTTTTGTTGCCTTTCTTTGCGAGCCATGTCAAGTGGGAAAGCGACGCGCACAGACTCGTGATTTCGGAGATGCAAGAATGAAGAAGACGAAGCGAGGCAGACCGCCCAAGGATCTTGCCGGCGACGCACAGGAGCGAATTCTCGATGCGGCTCAGCAGCTGTTTTTGGAGAAGGGCTACCGCAGCGCCAGCATCGACGACATCTCCGAGCTCGCTCCCGCGAGCAAGCCGACGATCTACGCCCACTTCCCCGGCAAGGAAGCGTTGTTCGCGGCGGTGGTGGCCCGCACCATCGACGGGTTGACGGACTTCGAGGGCTTCTCGCCCGAAGGCCGCACCATCGAAGACAAGTTGATGAGCCTCGGGACAGCCATTGTCGAAAGGGTGGTCGAGGAATCGCTCGGCATGGTGCGCGCGACCATCGCGGAATCGCAGCGGTTCCCCGAACTGAGCCGTAACGTGCACGACGCTGCGCGCGATCGCTCCTTGGCCGCAGTGTCCCAGTTGCTGGACGACGCCACGCAGAAGCTCGCTCGCACCCCGAAGGGCCCTTTCAGCGCCAAGCGAAGCCGTGCTACCGCGCAGATCTTTCTCGACCTGATTCTGCTACCGATGCTGTTTCGGTCGCTCGTCGGTGAAACTCAGAAGGACCTAAAGAAGGAACTTCCCGGCTTCGTGCGCGAGCGTGTCGGCTTTTTCCTGGCAGCTTGCGAGACGGACTGGTCGTAGGAGCAGGGCGACGCAAAACGCCCGTACAAAATCTCAACATCTCGTCGAAGCTTGGCCGCAGCGTCGCAGCCCCGCCCCGGGATGGGTTGAGATGGACATCCATGGCTGCCAGCAGGCAGCAGGTGAGCGCCATCGGACTGCCGCCCTGCAGTTCCCCACATGCTTGCCCATTGCCGATGACCGGGCACACCAAGCCTCGGATCCTGTCGTCATAGGTGAGGACGACCGTCCAGTTCTGACGGACGGCCAGAGTTATCAGGTCTTGCAGTCGTCGATGCTTCGCCGGTCGACCTTCATTGCAGTCGGCGATGGCCTTCAGGATTGCGCCAAGGCGCCGCAGCGCTGGCCCACTGCCACGGGCCGCCTCAGCCGCCGCACTGACCGTCTCCTCGAGCACCTCCTCCACCACAGCCTCCTCGATCGCCTGTCTTGAGGGAAAGAATCGATAGACGTTGGCTGAGGACATCGACAAGCTCCGCGCGATGTCGGCGACGGTGGTCTTGTTGTGGCCCATCTCGCCATAGAGATGGATGGCGGCCTGCACGATCCTGCGGCGGGCGCTCCTCGTTCGGTCGTCAATCTGCTCGCACATAACGTCTCTCACTGCGCCGGAAGGTTCATCAGCTCGCGGCGGCAGGCCTCTCCGAAATCGCGCAAGGGATCCATTTCCTCGATGAATTTGGGGAGATCGACGAATGTGCGATTTGGCGAGAGATAGGTTTCGATGATCAGGTGCCCGGCTCTCTCGGCGGCCTGAACGACCTCGTTGCTCGACAAGATCCGCATGCGTCCGACCAGCGTATAGAGGCTGACCAGTTGCGGGATTTCGGCCTGATCATTGACCAGGGCGTAGGCATAGAGCCGTGACGCCTCCTCGATGAAGCTATGGTACAATTGTTCGCGCTTCGAGAACGAGCGGGCATGATGAAGCTCGCGCCGCCTTCGGCGTCCGTTAAACCATCCACTGACGATGGTCGAGACCGCGCCGACCGCAGAGCCGCCGAAGGCAGCCAGGGCCGGTATGTACACCGTGCTCATAAGATCGCTCCTGTCTCCTGTCGCGGCGCAGATGTGGTTCAGGGCAGCGCCCGGTCACATCACGCCGCAACGTCGCGCGTTATCTGCCCCTGACCGATCCGGTGGATGCCTGCTCGAAGACCGCTTTACAACCTTCGCTCAGATCCGACTTCCTGAGCCGCAGACAGGCTTCGACTCCCGACGGGTCGGGAATGTAGGCACTGCAGAGGCGAAAGGCGTCTGGCATGCAGGCCGCCCGCTGCTCCGGTGTACCCCGGTTCTCCTGGGCAAAAGCTGCTGCGCTGCCAAACGCTACCACAGCCGCTGCGAACAACGCCGGCATCAATTTCGTCATGTCAGATCCCTTCTCTGCTCGAGGCTTCTGGTTGAACCTGGCGGAGCCTCGCCGCCTTGATCACACGCGCTTGTGACGCACTCGTCTTGACTTCGGCCATGGCGCGTGATTTATATGAACTATACGGTGTATTTTATTAAGGAGACGGAGAATGTCAACCGTGCTGTTCGCGTTGATGCGCGAAAATCCGTTGCCCGGCCTCGCCGCCGCATCGCTGAACGTGATTGTCGCCGTGTGCCTCGTGGCTCTGAGCCTGCTGCTCGGCATCACGATCGCGATGATCGCGTGGGCTCATACGCTCGCCACACGCCAGACCAGCATCGTTCGACTGGATCGGAGGACAGTCGCATGACACCGGCTCTGCTGATCGCCCGCGACTGCATCATCTACTGGGTCAACATCTGGATCGCGCCGGTCGAATGCGTGTTCGACGTGATCGAGTCCGAACTCGCGCGCAGGGGCGTTGCGCCCGACGAAATCGACCGCCTCACGCACACGGCGTGAAGGACGACTGACCCGAGATGCTGAACTTCATCGAAGTCTTTGATGGAATGGAAGTGGAGCCGACCAGCGGCGAGGTCGTGTGGACTGGTATGACCGGAACACGGGCAGCGCTCCAGCGTGACGGATTCACGATTGATCCCAACGCCGCAGCCTATTGTCCGACCGAATGACTCGACGAGCGCGGCTATCTCGATGCCGAACGTGCGCGCCGGCGTCCGCGTCCCTGGAGCATCTGACGATGATACGGACAGATTCCGTTTTCAGGAGCCGCACGCCATGAGCCGACGATCCGCCATGCTCATGCGCGCGAGCCGATCGACCGACACCGCCCTTCCCTTGCGCGGCTATTTTTTGTCGGTCGGAGGCGCCCTGCTCTGCTTGCTTTGGGCGACCGGTTGGATGCTCCCGGCCCAACTGCCAAGCCGCTTCACTGAACCGGATCCTGCGCGGCCTCCGATCCGCATCCACTCCGACGTGAAGGGGCCGGATCGCGTCGTGATCGAAACCAATCAGTCGCTGCCCACGCTCTCCGACAAGGAGATCGTCGTCGCTCACACGCCCGTCGCAGGCGATTGACCAACCAGACCGAGATTAATTCAATGTCGAAGCAGCATTTGTTTGCCCTGATGATGTGGTCCGCCACGCTCACCGCGACCGCCGCCGTCGCTGATGTCCAGAATCCCGCGGGTGCGGGCGCCCGAACCTCCACTGCGCAAAGCGAGGCCGAAGAGGCAGTTATCCGCCGCGTGCTCACAGAGTTCCGCACCACCCGCATCCCGCTCAGCCGGGCAATGACGATCGCGGAGCGCCTGCATGACGGCTCGAAGACGGCCAACATCAGCTTCGAGATCGATGGCCCGCCCGTCTACCGCGTTCGCACGATCCGGAATGAGCACGTGTGGGAGAACGCCATCGACGCAAATACCGGAAGTATCACGGGCAAAGAGACGGCGTCGTCGCTGAAGGAGCTCGATCGGGAAGACCTCGCCAACATCGTCGCCTTGAAATGGATCAAGCCGGAATTGTCGGATGCCGTAGAGGTCGCCGAGAAAGCGGCGGCCGGCAGCGCGCTGGCCGGCGGACTGATCCGACAGGATGGCAAACTCAACTTCGTGATCGTCGTCGCCTCCGGGGACCATTTGAAAGAGGTGCTGCTCGAGCCTCCAAATGCCGGAAAGCAAGACGCGAGTCGGCATTAACACGAGCATATTCATCAGCACTCAAAGAGCACATACGCCATGAACTTCCAGCCTCGATCACAGCTCTCATCCGCACAACGGCAGCTTCCTTTCGACTGCATCGCGCTGCTGTTGCAAGGCGGCGGTGCGCTCGGCGCCTATCAGGCCGGCGTCTATGAAGCCCTGGCCGAAGCCAGCATTCATCCCGACTGGGTTGCTGGCATCTCGATCGGAGCCATCAATGCCGCCATCATCGCCGGCAATCCACCCGAGTCCCGTGTTGACCGCCTGCGCGATTTTTGGACCCAGGTCACCTCGACCGCGCCCTGGGATTGGTCCGGCAATCCTTTCCTGGATTGGACGCGGAGCGACAATACGCGCAACCTCATCAACCAGATGAGCGCCGGTCTGGCGGCCACGTGTGGCGCCACAGGATTCTTCTCCGCCCGCCCCGTCCTGCCCTGGCTGCAGCCCGGCGGAGCCAGCGATGCGACCAGCATCTATGACACGCGCGCGCTCAAGACCACGCTGGAGCGCCTGGTTGACTTCGATCGTATCAATGCCGGGCTGACGCGCTTCAGCGCCGGAGCGGTCAACGTCCGAACCGGAAATTTCGTCTATTTCGACAACACGACCCATACGATCCGGCCCGAGCACATCATGGCGAGCGGCGCGCTGCCGCCGGGCTTTCCGGCGGTGGAGATCGAGGGCGAGCACTATTGGGACGGCGGTCTCGTCTCCAATACACCGCTGCAATGGGTGATCGAATCGGATGCCCCGCAGGACATGCTCGCATTCCAGGTCGACCTCTGGAGTGCGCGCGGTCAGCTTCCCCGCAACATGGCTGAGGTCGTCACGCGGCACAAGGAAATTCAGTATTCGAGCCGCACGCGCGCCAGCACCGACCAGTTCAAGCATGTGCAGCGCCTGCGGCGCGCACTCACGGATCTACTGGGGAGGCTGCCCGACGATCTCAGTCAGCATGAGAACGTGAAGCTGCTCAGTACGGCGGTCTCGCGGAACGTCTACTGCATCGTCCATCTGATCTATCGCGCGCGCAATCACGAGGGGCATTCCAAGGACTACGAGTTCTCGCGGCTGTCGATGCAGGATCATTGGCGCGCCGGCTACCACGACGCATTGCGCACCTTGCGCCATCCCGAGGTGCTCGCTCGGCCTTCGAGCCCTGACGGGGTCTTCACCTTCGATCTCGAACATGACGGCCGCGAGTAACCGAACCTCTTCGCCTGGAGATAACGCAAATGCGCGAGACTGATGTGAAACAACGTGCTTTCGCCATGCCGCTGACCAGCCCGGCCTATCCGCCCGGGCCGTATCGGTTCGTCGATCGCGAGTACCTGATCATCACCTATCGCACCGATCCGGCCAAGCTCCGGGCAGTGGTTCCGGGGCCGCTCGAGGTCGACGAGCGAGAGGCACTCGTCAAATACGAGTTCATCCGGATGCCCGATTCCAACGGCTTTGGCGACTATACGGAAAGCGGACAGGTCATCCCCGTCTCGCTCCGCGGGCGCAAGGGCAGTTACACTCATTGCATGTTCCTCAACGACGAAGGACCCATTGCGGGCGGACGCGAGCTGTGGGGCTTTCCGAAGAAGCTCGCGCAGCCGACGTTGCGGACCGAGATCGACACGCTGATCGGCACACTGGATTACGGCCCGCTCCGGGTCGCCACGGGGACAATGGGCTACAAGCACCGCGAGGCCGATCTGGCGAAGGTCAAGGCTGGGCTCAACGAGCCGAACTTCCTGCTCAAGATCATCCCGCACGTCGACGGCAGCCCACGCATCTGCGAGCTAGTTCAATATCATCTCGAAGACATCGTGCTGAAAGGTGCATGGACCGGACCGGCGGCCCTGGCCCTGACGCCACACGCCTTGGCGCCGGTCGCCGAACTGCCGGTCCTGGAGATCGTCTCAGCCGTCCACATCCGCGCCGACCTCACGCTCGGTCTCGGGACGGTGGTGCACGACTATCTGCACCAGCCGGCTCGCGGCTCGATACGAACCGGCGAGAGAGCTCTGGTCTTCTAAGTCAAAATGCGCGCCGCGCTGATTGGTATGTTACAAGGAAAGTGTACGAGATGGGAATTCTGAACGGTAAGACGGCTGTCGTCACCGGCTCGACCAGCGGCATTGGCCTCGCCTGCGCCCAGGCCTTCGCCAGGGCCGGCGCCGATGTCGTAATGAATGGCATGGGCGCGCCCGCCGATATCGAGAATGAACGCGCTGCGATCGAGCGCGCTTTCGCGGTTAGGGCCATCTACTCGCCCGCGGACATGACGAAGCCGAGCGAGGTTGCCGAGCTCATCGCTCTCGGCGAAGCGACGTTCGGCAGCGATGACATCCTGGTCAACAACGCCGGCATCCAACACGTTTCGCCGATCGAGGACTTTCCCGCCGAGAAGTGGGATGCGATCATCGCCATCAACCTGTCCGCCGCCTTCCATGCCATCCGCGCGGCGGCACCAGGCATGAAGAAGCGCGGCTGGGGCCGCATCATCACCACGGCCTCGGCACATTCCTTAGTCGCCTCGCCCTTCAAGTCGGCCTATGTCGCCGCGAAGCACGGCATCGCGGGCCTTACCAAAACGGTCGCGCTGGAACTCGCCCGCTCGAAGATCACCTGCAACTGCATCAGCCCCGGCTACGTCTGGACGCCGCTCGTGGAAAGGCAAATTCCAAACACGATGGCGGCTCGTCGCATGCGGAGGGACGAGGTCATCGGCGATGTCCTACTCGCCGCGCAGCCGACCAAGGAATTCGTCACCGTCGAGCAGGTTGCTTCGCTCGCGCTATTCCTGTGCAGCGACGATGCCGCTCAGATCACGGGAGCCAACCTCTCGATGGATGGAGGCTGGACAGTGTATAGCCGCTCAATCCACGGAGCTTTGGATCATGCCTTCTCTCAAAGATGCCAACCGAGACGAGACCAGGCGCGCTTTCCAGCTCGATCCTACGGGAGAAAACGAGCTGGCCAACGCCCTGCGCGTGCGCGAGGAGACCTTTAGTTCAGATGTACTGCCCCACGATGCCGAGTTGATCGCTCCGAGCGACTTCTATGCGCCGATTGTTTCCGGGCCGCCGCGCACTCGGCCAACGACCAAGGCCGACAGGGCAGCGCTTTTTCCCTATCTCGCGGCCTGAGGACGCGGCAGCAAGCGATGAGGCAGTTGACCCAAGTCAATACGAGCAAAGCCGAGCTCGGAGATCATTCAATTTAGCCAATGGAGACGATCATGTCAGAGCAGAGCAGCATGCATTTTTACCTGAATTGGGCCAAGGAGCGCATCGACGAGATGGATGCCGCCCTCGCCTCGTTCGAGGTCAAGGCCGGCGAGGCCAAGGCCGAATCCAAGGTCAAAGCCGAGCAGATTATCGGCGATCTGAAGAAGCGCCGCGACGAATTTCAGGCGCAGCTCAAGACGCAAGTCGAAGTCGGCGAAGCGGCATGGGTACGCAGCAGGACGGAGCTCGAGAAACAATGGAACGGCTTCGAGGCACAGATGAAGACCTATTTCGAAAGCGCCGGCAAACAGATCGAGCAGCAGCAGGTGACGTTTAAGGACATCGCCGCCGCACAGGCAAAGGCCTGGCGCGAGGCCGCGGACAAGTTCCGTGAGGCGGCGGGCAAGGTGGCCGCGTCGCATACGGGCGACGTCGACGCCGCCCTAAAGCAGATGAAAGCCGACGCCTCCGAGGCAGAAGCTCGCCTGCAGAAGCTGAAGCAGGCCGGAAGCGATTCCTGGTCAGTGCTGAGCGCTGCACTAGCGGAATCCCGCAAAGCGTTCGATAAGGCCAACCAGGCTGCTTGGAATGCGCTGAGGGACGCTGGTCCGAAGAGCTGAAGGTTGCTGTGTTAACAGCCGCCGGTTCAGGGGAGACATGCCCGGCAGTCGCCCCTGAGCTTCAAAGGTCATTGAACATCTTTGCGGTCCGACACTTTCGGCGTGAGCTGACGGCTCGTGTGATTCAGCTCAGTCGAAGTGGACAGAGAGCACCATCTCTCAGAGACAAACCTTCCACTCAAACTACTACCATTAAGCCCTCGAAATCGTAGTTGTCGGGCCCCGCGGTAGCAGGGAAGCGTTGCTGCTTTTCCCTCAGCCGACCCTGGTGATCGCAGCGGGCCATATTGCTCGAAGCCCAAGTCTCATCGATGAAGACGAGGCGCTTGGGAATCAAGCGGGGCTGGTCGTTAAGCCACTTCTGGCGTCGCTTTGCGACGTTCGGTCGGTCCCGCTCGCTGGGCCTGCGCGGTCTTTTTTGCACCGTGCCCTGCCGGGCCAGGAAGCGACGGATGCGCTTGGCAAAACCGAGCCGACCTCAGTCGGTTGGACGTCGAAATCGTCCAACTGAAAATCCCGTTCTGATACCCAATCGCTATAAGTGATTGATTTTATTCGGTGGGCGCACCAGGGCTCGAACCTGGGACCCGCTGATGAAGAGACACGCTGCTGGCATTGATTTCTCAAAAGAATTGTCCCAACTGAGCCAAAATCCGATCATTACAGATCAATTGCTTACAGCGAAATCTCCCACCAGGAGAGCGCTTCATTGCTGGGTGTCGGCGCATCTGGTGAGGTAGGCCGCCAGCACCATGTGCACAAGGCGATATGGAAAGGACGGAAAATCACCTTGAACCAATCGGCCGGAATGAACTGGCCGTCGGCGTTCACCGCATAGCCAGTTGGGGTCTGCATCCAGGAATTGGAGGAGAGAATCCAGAACGCCGAGATCAGCGTACCGATCGCGACCATCAGCGTCGCCAGGAAATGCAGCCGTGGGCCGACGAGCTTGAGGCCGAACAGCATCACGCCGAGGAAGCCGGCCTCAAGGAAGAGCGCGGTAAGCACCTCATAGGCCATTAGCGGGCCGATCACAGGGCCGGTCTTGTCGGCGAAAGCCGACCAGTTGGTCCCGAACTGGTAGGCCATCACGATACGCGACACGACGCCCATTCCGAAGGCGACCGCAAAGATTTTGAGCCAGTAGTTGAACAGGTTGAGGAAGACTTCGCGTCCGGTCAAAAGCCACCGCGCTTCCAGGACCGCAAGGTAACTCGCAAGCCCGATCGAGAACGCGGGAAAAACGATGTGGAACGACATCGTGAATGCGAATTGTGCGCGGGCGAGCGCGACTACATCCCATCCTTCGAACATGACGCACCTATATCTTCGACCCTACGGGATCCCGGCGTGCGCAATCCCGGTAATGTTACCCCGTACGTAGAGAAACTCTCGGCCACCGCTTCCATCAATCGTGCAAAATAGACCGGGCCGGTTGCGGCGAAAGGAATCCGCAGGTCGCCCTTTGACGCTACTTACGGTCCATCTGCCACGCTCCGTCCCAACCCGCCGCCGGCGGAGTCTTCGTGTATGCGTCTACCCGCTCCATCAATGTCATCGACGGGCCATCACCAGGCACGGCATCGAGGGCCGCCGCGAAAGCTCGCGTCGCATCATCCCAGCGGCGCTCGCGGTAGGCGGCAAGTCCTTCCGAGTAATGCTGCCGCAGCAGGGTCTGCTGCGAGGTGAACTCGCCCTTCCTCGCCATGATCTCGAAGACCGCTTGAGACTGCGTCTGGCCGACGGCCACAAGGCGATCGATCTCGCGCAGCTCGATTGCATGGGCGCAAGCGGAGGCGGTGGCCTCCGAGATAAGGCAGCGGCAGCCGTAGAATTTGTTGGCGCCCTCCAGGCGGGAAGCGAGGTTCACCGTGTCTCCCAGCACGGTGTAGCTCATCATGAGCCGCGACCCGATGCTGCCGACCAGCGCCTCCCCTGTCGCGATCCCGATGCGGACGTCGCAGTCAGTCGGGATCGTGCGCACCCCCAAGAGCTCGGGCAGCTCCTTCCGCAAACCGGCGACGCATCCGATCATGTCGAGCGCGGCAAGCGCGGCGAGATCGGCCTGCTCGGCCTCCTCGACGAAGGGGGCGCCCCAATAGGCCATGATCGCGTCGCCGATATACTTGTCGATGATGCCGCCCTGGGCATTTATCGGCTCGGACATGGTCGCGAGATAGAGGTTCATGATCTTGACGAGGCCGCGCGGCGTCACGCCCTCGCTCAGGCTGGTAAATCCCTTCATGTCGCAGAACATCACCGTCATGAGCCGGCGCTGCCCCTCCGTCGCGGCGATCGCCGGCTGCTCGAGCAGTCCCTCCGCGATCCGCGGATTGATGTAGCGACCGAAGGTTTCGCGGATCCTCTGGTTATGCCGCAACGTCTCGATCATGCGGTTGAATGCGGCCGAGAGCTGGCCGATCTCGTCTTGCGTCGTGATGGTGATGCTGCCGTCGAGCCGGCCGGCCTCGACCTCGCGCGCGCCCTCCAGGAGCCGCATGACCGGGCGCGTGATGCCGCTGCCGACGAGCATCGCGAACACGAAGCCGAGCACGCCGGCGATGGCGGTGACGATTGCGGAGATGACGATTGCGCGATTTTGTGCAGTCATCACGTTATTGGCGGCGGCTGCGACTTGCGCCAGCATGTCGGTCCGGATGGATTCGATCCTGGCATGGAACTCGTCGCGTAGCTGGTCTGTGCGAGCCATCGTTTGCTTCACGCCGGCTGTATCGCCGTCGTTCATTTGTCGCAGTAGCGTCGCGTTCTCCTCGACGAGGCGCCGGCGCAGGTCGCTGATGGCGTTGTCGATCCGGTCGTCGATGCGGCCCAGTTCGGCTTTGTTCGATGGCGTGTCGGGATCCTGAATGATCGAATCGATCAGCTTTCGCGCGGCGGCCGCTTCTCCGATCAGGACTGGATCGATATCTTCGTAGGCCTTGCGCGCAGCCGAGTATGCGACCTCGTCCGGCAGCGCCTGCATCTTCGCCATCACCATGCGCCGGAGCGCAAGCGAGCGCTCTAGCGAGCGAATGTTGACGCGGGCGAGGTGCCCATAGGCGGGGATGTAGCGGTTGGTGAGCTCGTCGAGCAGATGGCCGACCCGGCTTGCCAACACCATGGACAACAGTGAAGCGATCACGGCAAGCACGATCAATCCAGCGGCGATGCCAGCGATCTTCTGCCTGATGGATCTCCGGAACATGCGTCGTTCCCGGCGGTCGCCGCAATTGCCACTACGAAAGAACGTCAGTCCTTCGTTGCGGCCAACAGAAATATAGTTTCAAGCGGCGGCACGCAAGCTGGGCAGCAAAGGTCCACCCTCCTGAGTGCACGCCGTCCGCGAATACTCGCAAGAGTCAACGTTCTCAAACAACTCACAACGGGCAATCATCCGGATTTGGCGCGTATCATCGGGGCGAAACGCAGGCACGCCATCGCCGCAGTCAAACGCGGCGAGCGCATGATCTTTGTGTCCGCAACATCGTGAGCAGCGAGGTAACCGAAGGGAAGGAACAACGCATGACCGAAGTCAGAAAAGAGACCGACAGTTTGGGCGTCGTCGAGGTACCCGCTGACAAATTATGGGGAGCGCAAACCCAGCGGTCACTCGAGCATTTCAGCATCGGCACCGATCTGATCCCCCGCGAGATGATTACGGGCTATGCGATCCTGAAAAAGGCCGCCGCCATCGCCAATCGTGACAGTGGGCGGCTGGACGACACGAGGTACAAACTGATCGTCCAGACCTGCGACGAAATCCTGGCCGGTCAGCACCACGATATGTTCCCGCTTCATGTCTGGATGACAGGCAGCGGCACTCAATTCAACATGAACGTCAACGAGGTAATCTCCAACCGGTGCAGCCAGCTTGCGGGCACGGCGCTAGGCAGCCATAGGCCTGTCCATCCCAACGATCACGTCAATATGGCGCAATCGTCGAACGATTCCTTCCCCTCGACTATGAATATCGCCGCCGCAGTGAACGTTAAACAACGCCTGACTCCGTCGGTGACGGCGCTGCGCGACGCGATCGCCGCCAAGTCGAGGGAGTGGGACGACATCGTCAAAATCGGTCGCACCCACATGCAGGACGCGACCCCGCTGACGTTGGGCCAGGAATGGTCGGGGTACGCCGGCATGCTTTCGGACGATCTGGAACGGATCGAAGCGGCCCTGCAAGGGGTCTATCGATTGGCGCTCGGCGGCACGGCCGTCGGCACCGGCATCAATTCGGCTCCCGGCTTTGCCGAAGCGGCCGCCGCCGAAATCGCCAAGCTTACCGGTCTGCCGTTCCAGACCGCGCCGAACAAATTCACCGTGCAAGGCGCGCATGACGCGCTGGTGCAATTGTCCGGCACGATCCGCACGCTTGCGGTGTCGCTCTACAAGATCGCTAACGACATCCGTCTGATGTCTTGTGGGCCGCGGGCGGGCTTTGCCGAGCTGTTGATACCGGAGAACGAACCTGGATCCTCGATTATGCCCGGCAAGGTCAATCCTACCCAGTGCGAGGCGCTTGCCATGATCGCAGTTCAGACCATGGCGAACGACGTCGCGGTCGGCTTCGGCGGGGCCGGCGGCTATCTTGAGATGAACGTCTATAAGCCGCTGATGATCTTCAACATCACGCACTCGATCACGATTCTGAGCGACGGTTGCGTGAATTTCCGCAAGTTCCTCGTGGAAGGGACCAAGCCGAACGTGAAGAAGATCAAGGAGTATGTCGACCGCTCCCTGATGCTGGTGACGGCGCTGTCGCCCGTGATCGGCTACGATAAGGCCTCGAAGATCGCCCATTATGCGATGGACAACGACCTCACCCTCAAGGATGCGGCGCTCAAGCTCGGGTTCGTCAACGAGGAAGAGTTCAACCGCGTGGTCGATCCCGCCAAGATGGTAAAACCCTACGTGGCGGCCGCGCCGACGGCATCGGCCGCCGGTTAAAGAACGGACGTACTCGGGCGGGGACCGTCCCGGTCGCGGGCGGTCCCCGATCTCCCGCATAGCGACAAGAGAAGGGCCATGACCAGTGAGGAGCGTTCCAACCTGATCCTCGCGTTCGCGACGGTCCTCTACGTGAACGGCCAGGCGACAGACCAGATCGTCGCCGCGATCCAGCGGCTCGGCAAGAAGCTCGGCGTCAAGGCAGAGCTCTTGCCGCGCTGGGGCCAATTGCAATTGAATGAGGAGAGCGGCGGGACCAGGTCGATTTCCTACGCGGCAGCCGACCCTGTCGGGGTCGACATGGATCGCGTCGCTTCCGCGATGCAGGCGGTGGCGGATATCGAGGCCGACCGGCTGTCGCCGGAAGCGGCGCGCAAGCGCATCGAGGTCATCGCCAAAGCGCCGCCGGCACCCGCGTGGCTCTTTGCCCTGGCTGCGGCAGCCGGCGCGGTCTCGCTGGCCATCATTTTCGGCATACAGCACATGCCTGCTGCGCTCGTCATCTTCGCGAGCGCCGGCGCCGGCGGCCTGCTGCGCCGCGCCCTCGGCGGCGTCAGCACAAACATCTTCGTTCAGCCGTTCTGCGCAGCGTTGCTCGCCGGCCTCATCGGAGGATTGGCGGCGCGCTATCAGTTGAGCACCGCGCTCCGTCTCGTCGTCGTGTGCCCTTGCATGGTGCTGGTTCCGGGGCCGCATATTCTCAACGGCGCGATCGACCTCATCAGGGGCCGCATTCACCTCGGCGCGGCCCGGCTGATGTACGCCGGGCTCGTCGTACTAGCCATCTCGACCGGACTGCTGCTGGGGCTCACCCTGACGAATGAAACGCTGCCGATCGACCCGCCCGGGCTGGCGGTACCACTGTGGTTCGACGTCATCGCGGCTGGCGTCGCAGTAGCTTGCTACAGCGTATTCTTCTCCACCCCGTTGAACATGCTGGCTTGGCCGGTCGCGATCGGCACGCTGGCCCATGCCCTTCGCTGGGCTGCGATCAGCGAGCTCGGTTTCGGAGTGGCGACGGGGGCGCTCGTAGCATGCCTCGTGGTCGGATCGTTGCTCACGCCTGTCTCCCGGCGCCAGCATCTCCCGTTCGCAGCGATCGGCTTCGCGTCCGTGGTTTCGATGATACCCGGTGTCTACGTCTTCAGGATGATGAGCGGGCTGACGCAGATCGCCGACACGGCCCATGCCACTTCGGAGCTGGTCGGGGGCACGATCGCCGACGCGGTGACTGCCGTCGCCGTCGTGCTGGCGATGAGCTTCGGCCTGATCGTGCCGAAGCTGATCATCGACTACTTCGCCGACCAGCGCGCCCAAGCTCAAAGGGGTTGAAGATGCTGGTATTCGCTCGAAAGTCCGCAGCGGATCTGGTGCCCGTCGTCACACCGGACGAAGAAGCCACCTTGCTCCGCATGCAGGAACGACTTCCGCCGGTACTGAGCGTCATCGCCGGCATGGTCGACCTTACGGGCTTTTTCATGCTGGGGAATATCTTCACCGCACACATCACGGGCAATCTCGTCGTCGGGAGCGCGGTCGTGGTGCGCGGCGGCCCGGTGAACCCAGCGCAACTACTGGCGATTCCCGTATTCATGGTCGCGATGGCGCTGGTCTGGCTGATAGCCGAATATTCCAACCGAAAAGGCCCTCCACTCGTACGGCTGCTCCTAGGGGTACAATTCCTCCTCCTTGCCGCTGTTCTTGCATTCAGCGTGGTGGCGAAACCCTCAAGCCAACCTCACGGAGTCCTCGCCGCCACCGCCGCCCTCATCGCGGTTTCCGCCATGGCGTGTCAGTACGCCTTGCTTCGCCTGGCATTGCCTCGAGCGATCTCTACGGCCGTCATGACCGGCAACCTTGCCAACACCGTCCTTTCCATCATGGATGCGGTGTCACGCGGCCACCCGCTGATGAGCGCGGACGACGGCCGATTGAAAAGATCGATCTATCTTCTCTTCGGCTTTCTGCTCGGATGCGCGATTGCCGCAGCGGCGATCTCCGTCATGGGCGAATGGACCTGGTCGTTGCCCACCGCACTAGCCGCGCTTTTGGTCGCGCTCAGGTGACACGGAGGAAAGGCCGAGCTTCCCGAGGGGCCTTCGGATATCTGGGATGACGATGCAACAGGCGCCGATCGGCTCGGCCGTCAGTGCCGCAACCACTGCGGCCGGACTTACAAGAGCTAGCGTTCGCCAACAACACACAACGGGCATTTTACCGGCTTCGATGCGAAGCTCAGTGATGTCCAAAAAGACGGGGGTTTGAACATGTCGAACCACCTCGAAGTTGATCGTCGTCGGATCCTGTACGTTGCCGCCGCGGGTGCCGCCGCAACCTTCCTTCCCGCCGGTTCAAACGGCGCCGAGACCGGCCGGAACAGGTCGGCAAGCCCAGTCAAAGCGGGCGCCAACACGTCCTTTGCGGCTTTGAGGCAGATCGATGCCGGTATCCTCAACGTCGGCTACGCCGAAGAGGGCCCGGAAAACGGTCCCGCCGTCGTTCTGCTGCATGGATGGCCGTACGACATTTACAGCTTCGTCGACGTGGCTCCGGCGCTTGCGTCAAATGGATATCGGGTAATCGTGCCCTATCTCCGGGGATACGGCCCTACTCGCTTTCTCTCCGGCGAGACAGTCCGCAACGGCGAGCCGGCGGCGGTCGCGGTCGATGTTATTTCCTTGATGGACGCGTTGAAGATCGAGAAAGCGACACTCGCCGGCTTCGACTGGGGCGCTCGAACCGCCAACGTCATCGCTGTGCTTTGGCCGGAGCGCTGCAAGGCGATGGTCTCAGTGAGCGGCTATCTGATCGGGAGCCAGGAATCCGGCAAGATGCCCCTGCCCCCGCAGGCCGAGTTGGAGTGGTGGTACCAATTCTATTTCGCCACCGAGCGCGGCCGCGAAGGCTACGACAAGAACCGACATGACTTCGCCAAGCTGATTTGGCAGCAAGCCTCGCCCAAATGGGATTTCAGCGACGCCACTTTCGAGCGGACCGCGAAGTCCTTCGACAATCCGGACCATGTCGCGATCGTCGTCCACAATTATCGATGGCGCATGGACCTCGCGAAGGGCGAGCCGAAATACGAGGATCTCGAAAGGAAACTCGCCCCGGGACCCGTCATTACGGTTCCGACCATCACGATGGAAGGCGATGCCAACGGCGCGCCACACCCGGAGCCGGCTGCCTACGCAAAGAAGTTTTTGGGAAAGTACGAGCACCGAACGATCAAGGGAGGTATCGGACACAATCTGCCACAGGAGGCTCCGCAAGCCTTTGTCGATGCGATTCTGGACCTCGGCGAGAGCTGACCAGTTCCGGATTTCGCCTCCGCGATCTCGCCCGTTCTAAACGAAGCTTTTCAGCAAAAGATCGGCAGCCTTGAGGTCGGCGGTGCCAAATCCCTCGCTGAAACGCGTATAGGTTTCAGCGAGGCCGATCAGAGCCTCCTCCCGTCGGCCCTGTCGAAATTGCAGTCGAGCCAAGCTGCACGATGCGCGCAACCGCCAAGACAATGACGATTGCCGGTCGGCCAGCTCCTTCGCGCGACAGAAGGCTTGTTCTGCTCCGGACTCATCGGAAGTTTTCGCCAACAGGTCTCCGCGGATGCGCTGCAGCTCAGGCATCACCAGGTCGCCGTGCCTCACTGCCTGAGCGATAGCACTATCGATGATCGACAAAGCCTCGTCATCGCGATCCACCATCGCAAGGGCCTGGGCCAGCGAGCTGTTGAACTCTGTCGCGTAGAGCTGGTAACCTTCCGCGTCCAGCGTCGCCAACGCATCGCGCGGATCAACACCTCGCCATGGAGGCCGTCCCCGACGGCACGGTATGGCGTCAAAGAATGCCGGTCCGCGTACCAGATGAGGCGATCGATGCATTCATCTGCGCTCGTCAAGTCGCCGGCCCAGCGGAACACGGACCCTCCCCATATGAGCGCGATGCAGACGGTGACCGCCTCGCTATCGGCCAGCTCCCCGACGGTCTGTCGTGCAATCCGCACCGCCTGATCCGGATAGCCCAGCAGCCACAGAGTGCGCGCCAGCACGATGCGGGCACGTTCGTAATAGAAACCGTAGTGACGTGCCTTGACCCGGTCGCGGGCGGGCTCTCTCGCGAGAGCCGCCTCGACGTACGCGCGCGCGTCGGCCTGGTTTCCGATCAAATGATGCGAAACTCCGAGCAGCACGTCCGCTGTCGCCATCGCGGTGGGATCGGCCACCACAGTGGCGACAGCCTCGCTTCGTTGCGCAAATGCGAGCATTCGATTGAAATTGCCTACGCGCCTGTGAAGCAGGTGGAGCTGGCCGATGAAGCGAAGCTGGTTTTCGGGATCGAGAAACTTCTCCGCAAGCTCCAAACCTCTCGTGAGCGCCATATGCGCATGTTCGCCGTTCGCCATCGTCAACATCGACGAAATTCCGAGGCCCGCTTGAAGATGCATCTCCACACGACTGCCCCGCGTGGTATCATCGAGAGCGAGAAGCGCTCGCTCGGACCAGCGATGACATTCGGAGAGAAGAGACATCGCAAGGAAAGCCGGGACCGTTGCTGCGGCCAACTTGATCCCGATCTCCGGATTGCCACGGTTACCGAACGACCACTCGAGAGCGGCGCGGACATTGTCCAGATTGGCAAAATGCGGGACCCGCTCGGCGCCGGTCGATAGTGCCGGCCACTCCCTGTTGCTCTGCTCCAGCCAACGAAGAAAGTAGGTGGCGTGACGCGCGGCCAGATCGGCTTCATCGCTTTTGCCGATGGGGATCTGGAGAGCGTAGGCACGCGTGGTATCCAAAAGTCGATAGCGCATGACGCCGACCATAGGACTCGCCGCGAGCATAGACTTGGCCACCAAGCTCCCGATGGCATTGAAGACGCAGGTTCGGTCGAGATTCGCGCTCGTGGCGACGGCCGTGGCGGCGTCGAGGGTGAAATGGCCGACGAACACGGCCAGCCGCCGAAGCACCGTCCGCTCGACTTCGGACAACAGATTGAAGCTCCAGTCGAGCGTGGCCTGCAAGGTCTTCTGACGCGGGGGAGCGGTGCGCGGCCCCTCCCACAAGAGAGTCAAACGTTCGTCGAGAAGGGCGGCGATCTGATCAATCCCGTACGCCCCTACCTGGCGCGCCGCGAGTTCGATTGCGAGTGCGACCCCGTCGAGCTTGCGGCACATGCGCGTGACGGTCGCCGCCTCTTCGTCCGTGAAATCGAGCTTGGCGCCGCCCGCCACGGCGCGCTCGACGAAGAGCTGGATTGCCGGAAACGTCCGGGCTACCGCCGCGCTTGGCACCGCATCATCAGGCGGACATTTCAGCGGTTCGAGCCGAAGCACATGTTCTCCGCCGACCTGGAGCGCCTCGCGGCTTGTTGCCAGGATGTGGACTTGTCGCGCGGACCTAAAGATCCTCGAAGCAAACTCGGCGACCGACCCGACCAGGTGTTCACAGGTGTCAAGAATCAACAGCACCCGTTGGTTTCGCAGGTAGGCCTCTATGGCTGGCGTAACGTTATCGGAACGGACGGATAATCCCAGCATCGACGCGATCACGGTCGGCACCAACGCCGGGTCGCTCACCATGCTGAGATCGCCGAAAAGAATCGCACCGGCGAAGCCCTCCAGCAGCCGGTGCCCCAGCGCAACAGCGAGCGTCGTCTTACCGACCCCACCGGGGCCCACAATCGTAACGAAACGTCCCGCGTACAGGTGGGCGCGCATGCGCTCAAGATCGTCTTCCCGGCCGATCATTTCCGTGGCGCGATCAGGCAAGTTGGTGTGGCGGAAACCTCCTTCGAGGCTTTGCTGTTGCGTTGACCGGCCGGCCGCCCGCGAAACCGAAGCCGCGAAGGAGTATCCGCGACCCGGCTCGGTCGCAATGTATCTAGCGCCCGGATCCTGATCGCCGAGCGCCTTGCGCAAATTCGCGACATGGAAACGGAGGGTGCTGTCTTCGATCGTGATACCGGGCCACACGTGAGCCATCAACTCGCATTTGCTGATGATTTTGTGCGGTTGTGAAGTCAGCGTCAGCAGAATGTCGAGCGCACGACCACTCAGTTCAACGGGTTCGCCGTCTTTCGTCAGTCGCCTCTCGTTCGCGATCAGCCTGAAAGGCCCGAACGAAAGAACCTCGCTGTCCTGCGCCGACGGTGTGATCATGGCTTCGTTGCCTGAACGGCCCGGACCTTAGACCAAAGACAGGTCGGTCACCACAGCCTTTTGCGGCGCCTACCGAGTTCCGCGCGGTCCTCGTTGGCGGCCACTCGCAACTGCCAACGGCATCTAACAAGGATCAACGAGCAATCTCGCTACTCATGAGCGAAGGTCAGCGGCATGGTTTGCGTAACCAATAGGCGCTGCGGGAGGAAATCATGCCTTTCATCAAGACTAAGGACGGCGTCGACATATTCTACAAGGATTGGGGCTCGGGCCAGCCGATCGTCTTCAGCCACGGTTGGCCGCTGTCGGCCGACGACTGGGACACGCAGATGCTGTTCTTCCTCAATCAGGGCTATCGCGTCGTCGCCCTCGACCGCCGCGGTCACGGCCGCTCCAGCCAGACGGCTGACGGCCACGACATGGATCATTATGCCGACGATCTCGCAGCTCTGACTGCGCATCTCGACTTGAAAGATGCAATTCACATCGGACATTCCACCGGCGGCGGCGAGGTGGCGCACTATCTGGCAAGGCATGGGGAAGCGCGAGCCGCAAAGGCTGTCATGATCTCGTCGGTGCCGCCTCTCATGGTGAGGACCGATGCCAATCCGGGCGGCCTTCCGAAGGAGGTTTTCGACGGACTTCAGGCCCAGGTCGCCGGCAACCGTTCACAATTCTATCGCGATTTCGCGGCGGGCCCGTTCTATGGGTACAATCGACCCGGCGCCAAGACCTCGCAGGCCGTCGTCGACAATTGGTGGCGACAGGGCATGATGGGCGGCGCCAAGGCACATTACGACGGGATCGTCGCATTTTCGCAGACCGATTTCACCGATGACCTCAAGAAGATTACCATCCCCGTCCTGGTGATGCACGGGGACGACGATCAGATCGTCCCGTATGCGGACTCGGCTCCGCTTTCGGCCGAGCTTCTGAAGAAGGGGACGCTGAAGACGTACAGGGGCTTTCCGCATGGAATGCCGACGACGGAAGCGCCCACCATCAACGTCGATCTACTGGCCTTCATCAAGTCCTGACGTTACGGCCGAGCCGAGGTGCCACCTTTTCGCAGCTTCGTTCCTGCCATCCGGAGACCCGTTGAGTCCGCCGGAAACACCTGACCAACGGTCGGCGCAGTCTTGAGCCTCGGAGAAGGCAATACGACAAGGCGATTTCGACAAAGAGTTATCCCCCGCTAGATCGAATGAGGGAGATGCGACAATGAAAAAGAGCACGCTGATCCGTCTAAGTATTTCGGTGTCGCTCGCCGTCTTGGCAGCTGGCGTCGCGATTTCTGCGCAGGACAAGTACACTGTGCAAGTCCCGAATGGGCTCGCGTTCTCAGAGTTCAGGGGATACGAGGACTGGCCGGTGATCGCGATCAGTGAGAACGAAGGCCTCATTGCTGTGATCGTGGGGAATCCGGCAATGATCAGCGCCTACAAGGAAGGCGTGCCCGGCAATGGCAAGCCTTTCCCGGACGGCGCGAAAATGGCGAAAATTCATTGGACGCCGAAAAAACAAGAGGCGTATCCCGGCCAGCCATCCGTGCCAGGTACGCAGCACGACGTTGATTTCATGGTGAAGGACAGCAAGAGATTCGCGGATAGCGGCGGATGGGGCTGGGGCGCGTTCGACTATGACGCGGCGTCCGATATGTTTAAGCCCTCTACCGCAGCCTCCAAACCGCCGCAGGAAAACGACGCGAAGTGCGGGTTCGCGTGCCACACGGTGGTGCAGAACCGCGACTACGTATTCATGGAGTACGGAAAGAGGTGAGTAATCAGATTGACGGACGGTCGGCTGACTGCGCTGCGCCATCCGCCATCCTCCGACTGAGAATCATCCGCACGGATTCGTCCGATCTCGCTATGGCGGCACTAGCGAGATCACGCAGCCGTTGATCGGAAGATCGCTCTAGACGCTGAGGATTTCATCCGTTTGTCGGCTGGCATGAAGTCGGGCTTCGTTTGCAAATTGAAAACCTGCGCGATCGTGATGACGAGTTGCGTCAGCGCGAAAGGCTCATCCACGACCGGCGATGTACTTGGCAAGATCGAGCAGCCCTGAGTGCAGTTGGGTGCCGAAAACGTCCAACCGAAGAGCCCGTTCTGGTGCTCAATCGCTGCAAGCAATTGATTTTTATTTGATGGGCCCACCAGGGACCCGCTGATTAAGAGTCAGTTGGCCTGATCCAAAGACGCCATCTGTTGATCGGATACATCGCAGTAGAACGCTAATGCGTTGCGAAGGCGGTCACGCGCTTCGCGTTTAGGACCATGGCGGCTCTTCGCTCGCTCCGACCGCCTCATGGTGGATCGTGACACCTGCCGAACGCAAGCCGGTCAGCAATACAGTTCTTACAGAGGCAGGATCGAATCCGATATCCTTGGCGTTTGGTGGATGTGCCTCGCTGCCCTTCAATCGGAGCGCCAAGTGCAATTGTTCGCAAAGCTGCTGAACGACGAGATTGACCTGATCGTCAGTCATGATCTGTTGCTCCCGCTTGGGCTGCACCAAGGTTGCGCGGCCCGATCCTGAGTGGCCCTCTCAGAAGTCTCGCCAAAGCCTCATGACACGCTTCCAGAGCGGCAGGGATGCGGCGTCGTCTTGGCGCGCTGAGGCGGTTGGCGACGCTCCGCCGTCCGACTCGGTAAGCCGCTCTACCAAACCCTCCAGTTGTGGTGGTAGCGGCGCCGCATCGTCCGCGAGGGTACCGCGAAGTCGCCCCCCAATCTCTTTGCAGATCGCCCGGCGGTGCTCCGGCTCCAAATCGGAGACGGACCATGGGCGCGGTTCGGAGTGAGGTCCACCATGGCTGCCACCGTTGCTCCATGCGCACAGCTTCCCTCTTCTACAACGCGCGACGCCGCTCGTTGCTCCCGACGTGGCCGTTCTTTGTGACGGGCGTCCGCATCCGTAGCCTTCAAACTAGTTGGACACCAAGATCACTTAGAGACGAGTAGAGCACCCGCCGGGGGTCTAAATTCGTCGGTGGATAGACGAATTAAGTGGGACCGGTTCCCGTATCGTGCAAAGATGGAACCATGGATCCTCGCATGCTGCGCCAGCACTTAGCTGAAGTCGAGCAGCACATTGCACCCGGTGAGCGCCATGTTGTTCGGCAGACCCGGATCATCGACGAGCTAACCCGCGGATGTCCACATGGACTTAGCGGTCGATTTGCTAGCTACCTTTGCCAGCTACAAGTCCGCCACCGAGCGCACCGGGACCGTATCCCGAAAGAGTTGGAGGCAGTTGAGCCTGCCTCCGGTTTAGAGATGGGTATTATTCACCAATTGATCCAAGAAGCCGCGATTGAGCCGGAGATGGTCAGCTGCATCACTAAAGCTTACGCGCAAACGCTCCATGCCCTCTGCGTCAAGGATCGCGACGATCCCCTTACGGAAATGGTCGCGAAGAAGATCATCAAGGTCGCGCAAAGCGGTGCGCATGACCCGACGGAGATATCGGCTCTCGCGATCAAAGAACTCGAAATGCGGTAACACGGTGGGGACCACGCGCCCAAGCAGCGGGGCTTTCTGCTTGGCGATCCAGTTTAGCAACCTTCGTCCGTGTGGACAGTTGCCTAGCATCACCGGCCAAAGACTGACCTCTGTTGGTGCCCGGTGGCCGAGAGAGCGATCGCGCTCCCGCCTGCATTCGAGGGAGCAACACAATGCTGAGAAGACTTCGGTTCAAGAATACCACTTTGGAAGAACTGCTCGTGGAGGCGGCACAGGATCTGTGGGAAGAGGCCCAAAGCATTCCGCCCAGCAGAGAGCGAATTGTTCGCCAAGCTCGACGGGCTAAGGCGGCTTCTCACCTGAGAGGGTGGCTGGCTTCGCCGGGCCTGCAATCGCCGAAGTAAGAATGAGGGCGCCCATTGGGTCTTCTCATTCATTCGGTAGCCAACAGTAAGAGCGACTGGCTCGCGTCCTGCAACTCCACCGTGCCGTCGAGCACATGGAAATGCGGAGAAGCACGGCATCGACTCCGCGAATTGAAGAAAGTGCCGCGAGAAGCACCTGGTGAAATTATCAATTCCTCGTGGGCGGTAGTGCTAAGAACCAAGCATCAACACTGCTGCGCAAAGAGATATCCCGCCCGCAACGGCCACGCCGACAAAAAAGCGCTCTACGCTGTCCATCGCGAGATCACCTCGGATCGTCCGATAGCTGTAACGTTCGAAGCAGCCTAGGTGTCCTAATCGGTCAGAATTGGTGTCCTAAGTTGAGATCAAATTGCCACGCATCTACACGCTTAGTTCTTCCAGCAGCGTCTTGCCTTCCCTCAAGTCGCGCACGTCGAAGCCCTCATTGAACCAGCCACAGACCGGCGCCAATAGACGGCGTCCTTCATCGCGCCTGTTTTGTTTGCACCAAAGCCGAGCCAAGCTCAGGGCAGAGCGGAGTTCCCAAAGCTTCGCGTTCTGTTGGCGCGCAATTGTGATGGCATGGCGAAAATCGGATTCCACGTCGGCCTCGGCGCCCGGTCGTGCAGTCAGGATCAGCTCACCTCTCCGCCGCAACAGCTCCGCCTCAAACCATCGCACCCCAGATTTTTCGGTTAGTACCAACGCCTCGCTTAACTGGCCGAGCGCATTTTCGAACCGCGCTGCTTTTGCCTCCGCTGTCGCAAGTTGGGCAAGATAGAACGGCAGAATCCATGCTGCGCCGGACGCCTGAAATCCTTCAATACCGCGTCGGAGCAACTCCACTCCAGCCTCGGTGTCGCCAGCCTCGACCAACGTCCAGCCGCGATATGCGGTGCCCATCGCGAGAAAGAAGCCAAAGCGCTGCTCCTTGGTAAGCGCGATTAGCTCCTCTGCCCGGCGGCCCACCATGGCCACATCATCGAGAACGAAATGCAGCCGGCACGCGACGCTAAGTGCAAATGCGAGGCTGATCGGGTGAGACGACTCGCGCGCCTCTGCCAAAGCATCATTGCTCTGATTGCGCGCCTGATCTGCGAAGCCAAGAAGACCACATGTCAGTGACAAGAACGAAAGCATTGCCACGCGGGCATTTTCGGCGAACAGAGCCGTCAGAGAACGCTGCTGCGCCGGTTCGTAAAGAGCGAGCCCCTGCTCAAGATGAGCGCGCGCCAAGGTCAAGTGGCCGCGATGGAGCCAGCTATCACCGACTGCGCGATGACCTGCGACCAGAATGGCCGTATCCTTCTGTCGTTTGGCGAAGTCGAGCAGGGTCTCGGCGATACGATGCGACCTGTCCGTTTCACCCCGTACGTGAAAATGCACGAACTCGCCCCAGAGCGCCTTGAGCAGGGTCGGGCAGTCGTTCAGCAGCTCGCAGAGGTGGCGGGCCCGAGCATAAGCCTTGCCTGTTTCTTCGGCCGCATGGCCCTTCACAGCGATTAGTGCCCCGCCGAGCGCGAGTTGAAGTTCCGTTTCGACGCGCTGGCGCCCGGGGGTATCCGGCAGATGGAGAAGCAGGTCGAGCGCCCTTCTCATCTGCCCGATCGCTTCTGTCATTGCCGATCGAGCCTTGGAACGCTCACCGGCCTCTTGCCAATAGGAAACCGCCTTCTCAATCAGACCAGCATGTCCGCAGTGGTGAGCAAGGATCTCCGGTTGCTCCTGGATGCCTCTAGCGAGCCTCTCCTCGAGCACGCCCGCGATCCGCGCATGAAGTTTGCGGCGTTGGCTGCGCAACATTGTGCCGTATGCTGCGTCCTGCACGAGTGCGTGCTTGAACAAGAAGTTCGCGTCGGGCGGTTCGCCATGCCCAAATACGAGCCCGGCGCTGATCAGCCGGTCGAGCGCCGCCTGCAACTCGCTGTCACGCCGCTGCGCGATCGCGGTAAGCAAATCGTAGGAGAACTCGCGGCCAATGGCTGCGCCGACTTGCGCCACCTCCTTTGCTATCAGACCGATTCGGTCAAGGCGCGCCATCAATGAAGCATGCAGCGTGGCTGGCACAGCAACTCCGGGCAGCGGCGCGAAGGAAATGGCTCGCGGGATCTCCTCGGGGCTCGCTTCAAGCACCGCTTTGGTCAACTCCTCAACGAACAGCGGAATGCCATCTGTTCGTTCAGAAATTTCATTGACGATTTCGGTCGGCAGCGTGCGGACGCCGGCCACGCTCCGGATCAAGGCGGCGCCCGCATTCTGGTCAAGCCGGTTCAGCACCAACAAGGCGACATGCGGCTTCCCGGTCCATACCATCTGAAAGTCGGGACGGTGGGTGACAAGCACCAAGACCGGCAGGGCCGAGATACGATCGACCGTCCTGTCTAGCAACTCGCGCGAGCTCGGATCAATCCATTGCACGTCCTCGAACACGATCATGGTTGGATGTCGTCGCGCCAGAGCTTCGAGCTGTCTAATCAGAGCGGCGAAGCTTCTCTCCTTCCTTTGTTGCGGCGTTAAGGGAGACGGCAGGTACAGATCGCCGTTCGGGATCGACAGCAGCTCGGCCAGGATCGCCGCGTCCTCGTCAGGCGGCAATGCCGGGGATAGCAGCACTCGGAGCTTGTCAAGCTTGGCCCTCGGTGTGTCCTCACGATCGAAACAAGCCGCTCGCTGGAGTTGTGCAATGAAGGGATAGAGCGCACTCTCCTGATGATGCGGCGAGCAGAAGTAGCGCAAGCAGGTGTGCGGTTCGCGTTCGATACGCTCCTGAATAGCCGCGACGAGGCGCGACTTGCCGATCCCCGCCTCACCGGCGAGCACCACCACTTGACCGGAACCCGTGCTCGCACGCCGCCAGCTCCGCTCAAGCCAGGCTAGTTCATCGTCGCGCCCAACCAGTGGGGTGAGCACTGAGGGGTGCAGCGCCTCAAAGCGACTTTCAGCCGTTCCCTCATGCAGCACCCGCCAGGCCTGCACTGGCGCGACGAAGCCCTTTAGCGTGACCAAGCCAAGATCCTCGTAGTCAAAGAGCCCGCCGATGAGCCGCCGCGTGTCCTCGGCAATGACCACCCCATCTGGCTCGGCGAGCGCTTGCAGCCGAGCGGCCAGGTTCGGCGTCTCGCCAAGGACCGCCTGTGCCTCCGCAGCTTCGCTGCCGATAAGGTCGCCGACCATCACGAGACCAGTTGCGAGCCCCAGGCGAACCCGCAGCTCGAAAGCCGGTGGGCCTCGCGGCGCGCGCATGGAGGCGGCGATCTCAAGCGCGGCGCGCACCGCGCGTTCTGCATCATCCTCATGCGCTAAAGGATGGCCGAACAGGATGAGCATGCCATCGCCGATGTAGCGGCTAATGGTACCACCGTACTTGCGGACGGCCGCTGCGACGCTGTCGCGATACTCGGCGATTATCTTCCCTAGGTCTTCCGGATCGAGCTTTGTCGCAAGCGCCGTCGAGCCGACGAGGTCACAGAACATTACTGTCAGCTGGCGACGCTCGGCGGAAGAAGATGGCCCGGGTGACAGGCTTGAGCGCTCCGTGAGCGGTGGCACGGTGGATGTCGATGCGCGGGCCACTACCGTCGGCACGAGCTGGGCACCGCAGTCGCCGCAGAATTTCTTGCCCGACGGGTTGTCCGCCCCACAAGCAGGGCAGCGGAAGAATAGCGGCGCGCCGCAACCGCCGCAGAACTTTCTTCCCTCTGGGTTGACTCTGCCGCAACTCGGGCAATCCATGCCGCACCCGATCGAACTGCTGACCTATACGAGTCCACGTCGGTATAAGGCAAATATTCAGAGGTCTTCGAAGATACCTCTTTCGGCTGCCTACCAAGCGCCAAGGACCATCAAACTCACAATAATCAGGATGCAGACACAGGCGATAGTCGCAGGGAAAATAAGCCAATCGGGTGTCATCGTTGCCTCCCGAGCGGTTGTCTCAGAAAGCTTAAGGCGGCAGGCTCGACATGAATTATGAACTGGCTAACACTCTGCGACTCAAGCCCATTTTCAATCTTAAAAGGCTGACAACAGCCTCACACGACCCAAACGCGAAGTGACGATTCGCATCGTGCCCAGAAGCGGACATCAGCTAACGTTGTGACCTTGTTCGTGAGGAAGCGGCCAGCGTGTGACACCCTCTACGTAAACTTAATCCGGAGCCGACAACGTGCTGGAGACAGCGGCAATCTCAGAGGACGTCCGGGCCCCGTGCCGTTAGCTGAGCCTCTCTCCGCCACGCCCTCACCAAGCTCTCGTCCGAAGCGTTGGGCAGTCTTTCTCGACTACCAAACATTTGCGTTGCTCCTACGTCAGCGTCCAAACTCGGCCGTAGTGCGAGGGAATGTTCAGCCAGACCTGCTGCAGCGCGGGAACATTGTTCAGATCTAGAGCGCCCCCATGTAGCTCTTCGGCGTAATCGCCTGCGATAGGAAACCAGAACGGGACGGTTCGGTCGGTGTCGCCAAAATTGACGGCGACCAAGGTGTACCTGGCGCCGTCGTAACGCGCGAACAGCAGGATGCCGAACTGCTGATACCGGTCCCAATCATTGAAGAAGAAGTACGTGCCTTGGCGAATGTGGTCTCTCTGCCGCCGAATGCGCAGCAGCCTGCGCACCAGGCTCACGATCGGACGGCCTGACTCATCGTAGAAAAAATCCCAACGCATGGGTCGCAGCAGCGATACCCGGCCCATTCCGAAATCGGGCAGAAAATAGTTCTCCGCAAACTCCTCGCCTTGCCAGAGCATCGGAATGCCTTTGCTCATCAGCAAACAGATCAAATAGGGCTGCAGCAGGTACCAGCGCCTGCGGTCGCCTTCCGCAAACAGCGGATTGCCTGCTTCATCCGGATTGGAGGTGCCGAAGTTGCACAGGAATCGTTCGTGGTCGTGGTTCTCGATGTACTGGAGCGCGGTCTTGGGGATGTCGTCGCCATTGACAGTTTCCCGGTCCGGATAGCCGAACAGCCCGAGCTTCAAGCCGAGGTCGGAAAGCTGGCCGCGGTCGCCTTGGGCCACCGCACGCGCCGCGCCGAAGGTGCCATTCTGCCACGTGCTGTTGGAATAGGTAGATCGCAACACTTCCTCAGGGGCTTCGAGCTGCTCGGCCATCTGCACTAGCGCCAGCGGCTTGCCGGCTCCCGCGTCGAAGCGGCTCCAATATGGACGACCCGCTGCAATGTTCGCCTTGGTCAGTTGGTGCGTTTCATAGACAAGGCTCGCGTAGCCCACGCCCATCGGCCCGTCCCAGTAGTTCGGCACGCAGTCGTAACGGAAGCCGTCGACGTGATACACGTCGAGCCAATGGTGATTGGCCGTATAGAAGTAGTCTCGCGTGATCTCCCGATTGAAATCCGTGCTCTTGCCGAAATTGCTGAAGTAGTCTTTCGCAAACGGCCCCATGAACGGATTCTCGCGGTACTGCAGCCGCGTATAGGCATCGTAGTACGGGAAATCCACGCCAGCATGGCCGTAGACGACGTCCACGATCACGGCGATTCCATGCTGGTGGCAGATGTCGACTAGCTGCTGGAAATCCGACCGCTTGCCGAAGCGCTCGTCGACCCCGAAGTAGCCGATCGGCAGATAGCCCCAGTCGACCGAGTTGCCGACGTTGGAAAGCGGCATGATCTCGATGGCATTGATCCCGAGGTCAGCGAGATAGGCGACGAGGCCGCGGGCGCGATCGAGGTCGTTGCCGAACTCCGCGATGTTCACTTCATACAGGATCAGATCCGCCAGCGCCGGCGTTCGCCATTGGGCCTCACCGGCACTCCAGACGTAGGGCTGGTAGCCCAAGGTGAAGGCGGACTGCTTGCCGACACCGAACTCGCGCGCAAAGGGGTCGATGATCCAGTCGACCGTGCCGACGTTCGGGTTCGTGATCGTGTATCGGTAGACGTAACGACCCGGATTGCCCCAGGCGGAGCCCTGGACCGCGGGCGGAGTCCCAGCGATGGGGACCGTGACCGACCAGAAATCCCCGTAAGGAGGACGTACACTGTGCGCGAGCTGAAACTCCCTAGCCGATATCGCCTGCAGAAACTGGTCTGCTTCATGGATGATCTTCACCGTGACGACATTGCCGTCGGCCGCCGAGACCCAAGGGAGCCAGAGTCCGAACGTTACGGTGCCGTTCGTCTCCACGGCACCCAATGATCCCAGCGCCATCAGGTTCATCGGTCACAGCGCCTTCCACTGAATGTTGCGAAAGAGCACGCGCCCCGTATGCGTCTGTAGGCCGATGAAGCGCGGGTCCTGTGCGGTCGATGGAAGCCCGCGGCGCGGAGACTGAGGATCGCCCGCGAAATGGAAGAGGTTGACCGTCTGTCCATTCAGGGCGACGGTGATGTCGGCGCCATCGACGGTGATCTCATAGTCGTTCCATTCTCCAACCGGATGGACGGTCAATGGACCATCAGTCGGGCCCTTGAAGGAGTAGACCGCTCCGGTCCTGTGGATCGGTCCGTTGTCGGGACGCGCCAATTGGTCGATCTGGATCTCGAATCCGAAGTTGACGCCGACATAGGCGGTGTTGTCGTAGCCCTCGTTGCGCGGGTCCGGAAAGCCGATGAAGACGCCTGAATTGTCGTCCGCCGCGGTCATCATCCATTGCAGCCGCAAGACGTAGCGGGCCGGTGTCGGTCTCTTGAGCCAGAGCAGGCCCAGATCCGTTCCGGTTCGTCCCTCGAGCACGCCCCGCCGGACCCGAAACGCGCCGGGATCGTCGCGCCCCGGCTGGTTGCTGATCGTCGACATCGTCCAGTCACCGAGCGAGGTGCCATCGAACAGCGTCTCGAAGCCCGCATCGGCCGCGAACGGCGGCGGCGTCATGATGAGGTCGCCGGTGCGGCGCGACAACGCGATGCCGGTCAGCATCGGGTTGGGTGAGCCGATGCTCGGGAACAACGCCGGGCCCGCCGCATAGAGGTTTTCGGTGTGATGGAAACGTCCGTTGCCATCCGTGACGCTCGCGGTCGGGTCGGTCCCCATCCAAAGCGTCCCGGCTTCATGATGGGTCGTCCCGAGACCGTCTTGATTGTTCTGGAGTACCTGCATCGGCTGCCCGTTGGCAAAAATGGCGGCTACCTGCTGCATGGCCGCATCCATTGCGCCCCAGAGGTCCTGATCCCGAGGGGTCGTCGTGAGCGTTACCGACGCGCGACGAATTCCATACTCGTCAGGGCGCGAACTCAAGTCGACACGGCTTGGGTGGGCAGCAAGGTTAGCCGGATCGATGGGCTCCATCTCTCCGAGCCCTCTTATTGCGATAGCCACGTGCGTATCGTTGGAGGTACGAAGCTGGTCGTAAAAGTCGACATCGGGAACCTTGCGGTAGAGCTCATCCTCCCCGCCGACGGCATTGCCGCCACCGCTCGCTGAAATCTGAAGATGGAAACGGCCGATCAGATCGCCGTTAGGCCGCGTCGCTCGCCCCTTCACGAACAATGCCGCGGTTTGCAGTTCGTTGACGGTCGGCGAAAGGCCGGAGATCGCCGCGCGAGGCACGCGGATGACGAGGTTCGAACGCAGATGCGCGATCAGATTCTTGCCAATGAGCGGCAAGGTCGGAAGTCCTGTTGCGTCAAACGAAGCCAGCGCAAGCCTAGCGTTCTCGATCGTACCAAGCGCCATGATGACGGTACCACCCGGTGCCAGATCGATCGGGCCGCGGCTTGTATCGATGCCGGCAACGCGCCAGGTACCCCCTGCAGTCGGAACCGTACGCAGCGTCAGGACGTGCGTGTCCGGCAGCACCATGAACTCCTTGACTGAGTCATTGCCGTTGGAGTCACTTGCCGCCGTCCGGGCCGCCTTCATGAGGAGCGGAACGACGCTGAATTTGTTCAGCGGAAAGAATCCCGCATGGGGCGGCCGCGCCTGTACAGCGAGGGGCGCCTCCAGCTTCAACAAATTCAACAGGTCGTTTTGAGAAAGTCCGCCGGTAGACGTCAGACCGAGTAGCTGTGCAGGGTCAGCGCCCGGCTTCAAGAGTGGCGAAGGCGGCAGCGCGTCGAGGGAAAACACCCCGGGGACGCTGGCGAGATTGTCGAAAAGCCGACGTCGCAGGGCGTTCTGTAGTTCGCCGGCGATGAAATCGTTCGCCTCGTCGACACCGATCTGCCGGGAACTCTCGTCGAAATAGCGGGTGTTCAGATCGGTCACGGTGGTCGGCGGCCACGTCGCCATTTCTTCATCGAGGAGACGCGGCGACCAGCCGCCCCAATAAAGCGATCTGCCACCCAGCGTATATGCCAGCCCCTTGAAGGGGATGGTCGATTTCCAGGGGATGCCCCAGACCTCGTTGCGTGGCTGCTCCGGCTGCGGCAGGTTCTCGTTCAGGAAGAATGGATTGGTGGGGTCGGCGAACCCCTGGATCCCGGTGTTCTGGACGTGCTCGGGAACAGTGAACCTCCCGGCGTCGACGATCAGCGTCCGCAATCCGCCGCCGGTTTGTTTTTGTCGGAACCACAAATGCTCCGCGATTGCCGAGCCGAACGTTCCACCTCCCACAATGATGAAATCGAACGGACGCCCGCCTGCAGATTTCCACGCATCAACCTCCGCGAGGTTGTTGCAGAGGTAGCGGCCCTGAACGTCTTTGGTGAACGAGGTCGTCTCCGTAGTGATCGGCATTGCCCGCCTCCTGGTGCAATCCTCGAACTCGCCTACCCTCAGTGAGGCACGATCTCCTTCAACCTCAAATGATCTGGTTCATAGATTGCACTTTTCCCTGGCGCAGCAAAGGGTGCGACGGGATATTGTCGGTTGCATCCATATCGCCTCGGTACTGTTCAATTGCCGGCCGCCACGATGTAATCCGCGAAATACATGTGGCTGTCGGCCTTCGACCAAAGCCCGATCCGGCCGGACACCGGTTGCGCCAACGTGTGCTCCAGATAAAGCTTTCCGTCGAGATAGCCTTCTACCTTCGTGCCGTTCACGCGAACCTTGAGGTCGTGCCACTGCCGCGTCGCCGTCGGTGTATTGCGCACCCATTTGACAGAAGAGCGCTTGCCGTTCTCGAACTTCCACAGCACGATATTGTTCTCCAGGCAGTTCGCGCGGACTGTTAGGTAGTCTCCATTTGGCTTGAGATTGAAGAGGATGCCGGCGCCCTGGTCGATGCGTCCGGACAAGCCTTCAAAGCGCACCGAAATTTCGCCATCGCTGAAGTTGTCGATCTTTGGCGCGACGGCGTAGGGATAGTAGGCGTACGCCTGCACGCGATCGAGAAACTCAGCGTAGCGTTCCCCGTAGAGAGCCCGTGCCTTGTCGGCGATACCTGCCGACGATTGTCCCTCCTTCCACTGGCGACCATCGACCGTGATCACCTTCTTGCCCCCCTCCTCCTCGATCCTCCAGAAGCCAACCACTGGCACCAGTGATTTTGGCTCCCCGCCGACGGTTTCATTCGAGAGGTCAATTTTGATTGGCTCTGCGGCCAAGCTGGGCAGCACCGCACAACCGATTGCCAAGAGGATGGCTGTTCCGACTTTGTTACTGACACTCATGGCTTGACTCCTTGATGAACGGCTGAGCCCTCGTTTTGGGGAGCCGGCGAATGTGTCGCCAGGCGAGCACAATCAGGAGCGGTAATCCCCCGACAAACCACAGCAGCGTCGCGTCCGCGCTGACGACCAATGGATACCCAGGGTACTCTTCGCCAAGACTAGGCGCAGGTGGCTTCGCGCCCGCGAGCGCGTATAACAGCGGCAGAATTTCACGCGGGCTGGTAGAGCGGCTTACGTCGGTTCGACCACCGTACGCATAGTCAACCTGACCATAGGCGTCCGAATTGGCGATGTTTGACCGCCCGCTCGCGAGAATGACGGTGACGTCGGGCATGACGCGCTCGAGCTTCGCAAGAACGTTCCGCCGGAGATCGATATAGCGGGGGTCCTCAGCCGCGAGATCGACCTTTATGACCAACGGACGCCGAAGCGTCGCGAGCAAGCGCTCATCTGCGGACGAAAAGGAGTTGCGGCGATCCTGGCTGACGTCCACGGACTCCCTGATTTGGGCCGCGGCGGCGAGTCCAGCTACGATCGTCAGCACGCACAAGCCAGAACGGATTACTTTTGTTCGCACCGGCGTGCCGGGCGGAAGCCAGACGATCGTGAGCGCGGCGAGCCCACCAATTGCGGTAGTTATGCCGAGCACCAGGCCAGCCGACAGAAGCCCCTGCTCGAACGGACGCAGCGCCTGGGTTAGCGACAATTGCGCAAGCCAGGCCGACAGACCAGAGCCGCCAGCGAGCGCGAAGTCCAGCACCCATGATCCGATGGTGACGGCGAGCGCGATGATGGCGGCGGTTGCCGAACTGTTGGAGACGACCGCGGCAAACAAGCCAATGGCGCCGGCGAGCAGACCGTACAGTAGATGGCCGAACAGAAGGTTCAGCGTCTCTGGCGCAGCCAGATGGCCGCCCAACACGGCCCAGGCAGCCAGCGCGGAAAGCGCAGGAATGCTCACGATGAGCCAGGCTGCCAGTGCGGCGCAGAATTTTGCGGCGACGAGCGTCGAGGTCCGGTAAGGCAACTGGACCAGTAGGCACAATGCGCCACTTTCCTTCTCCTGTCCCAGCACCCGGATCGCTACGAAAGGAAACAACAACGTCACCGCGACATAAAACGAGCCGAATGTCGGGACCAGGATTCCGTCGAGCGGTGACAGGCTCCTCGCCAGAACTGGCGACTGCAGGGCCGCTGCACTTGACTCGCTGTACAGCGACACCGCCTGGACGAAGCTGTACCCGACGAGCGGACAAACCAGCAGTAACATGGTCCAAAGCGCTCGACCGGCCGTGACCTCGCGGAGCTCTTTTGCGAGCAGCGGAGCGATCGGTGCGGTGGGCCGCACGTATGCCTCACGTGAGTGCAAGGAAGATATCCTCCAGTGAGCCGTTCGGCAGTCCCGTCTGCCCACGCAATTCCGCAAGTCCTCCGGACCCGCGCACCTGCCCTGCCGAGAGCAGGATGAAGCGGTCGCAGACCCTTTCGGCGTCCGCCAACTGATGGATGGAGAGTATCAGCGTGCGTCCGCGTGCCGTGTGGCGGCGCAATACGCCCATGACATCGCGCGTCTGCCGCAAGTCAAATCCGTCAAATGGTTCGTCCATCAGCAGCAGGTCATGCGGCGCGAGCAGCCCGATGATCAGCATCAGGCGTCGGGCATAGCCCTTTGACAGAGCGTGCACGCGCTTTCGAAGCACTGGCTGCAACCCAAGCGCTTCGATGATCGAGCCGATGTCTGCGTCTGACCGTCGAAACACGTTGCCGACGAATGACACGACCTGCAGGACCGATTGGTCTTGGTATGGGCGGACGCCATCGGGCAGGTAGAACAGGACGTCGCGCCGACGGCCTGCATGCAACGGCTCTCCGCACCAAAAGACGTCGCCTGAATTCACCGGTAGAAGTCCGGCAACGGCTTCCAGGAGCGTCGTCTTGCCGGCGCCATTTGGGCCGATGATGCCGAGGATTTCGCCGGCGACAGCAGAGAACGTCACGCCGTCGATGGCGGCGCGGTCTCTTCCATAGCGCTTGGTCAGGTCTCTTACGCTCAGCAAGGACGCTGAACGATCTGGCGAAAACCCGTCGTTGACGGATGACATGCTGCGTCCTTCTCGGAAATCCGGACGCGATGCTTGGGCATGTCGCCTCATGGGGAGATCGCCGTCCCCAAGCCCGGGACTTTGCCAAGGCGAGATTTCTTGTCAATTAGGAACCGGCAAGAAGACAGGCTTGCGAGCTTGGCGGCTTATTCACTTCAGCTTGATCGAGATCACCGCTCTCTGCAGCGGCAATCAGCGGGCCTCCTCGGCAGATGCAGGGACCAAGGCAAAGGACAACGATATTGCCGTTGCTGCTACTGCAAGAACACTATGACTCCTTCTCCGTTCGATGGAGGCTAACGGCCGGGCCAATTTCCGTTCGGAGAAGTCCGAACTGGGCCAACTGCGACATAGGAGGCTGACGGGCACGAGAGAGGCCGCCAATCGAGGGCGGTCCTACTCACTCTTAAATTCCGCTACTTTTCGATCTTGAATCCACAACTCTACGTCGTACCCGTCAGCCAGGCGTCTGGCGCGCTTTTTAGCTTCCGTTTCGTCCTGGCACATTAGAACGACGCTAAGCTCGATATGCCCGTCGAGGCCCATGATATACGCGCGGTATTCATGCATCTGCTGACCCCTTGCACAGAGGCGGCCTATTCTTCAGGAGGTTGCAGGCCCGGCGACGTCAGCCACCCGTCTACATGAGAAGCGGTTTCGAGTTGGCGCAGTTTGCTTTCCAAAAGATCGCGCTGGGGTCCTGGCTGTGTGTTTTCCAGTTCCGCTATGATGCGGGCTCTCTCCGCGTTCAGATTGTCGTCAAATGTGTGGGATGATCTTCGTCTCATGGCACTCTCCTTCCCCTATGTTTGGGCGGGAGCGCAACCGGCGTTCTCATCACCGATCGAAGCAACGGTGCCGTGCGGTGATGTGACAAGTATGCATCCGGGACGAAAGCGATGCCAGAAAAAACCTAAACTCGAGGCTCTCGAGCGGTCTTCTGGCGGCCTTACTGCGCGGGCTAGATGGTGGTCATCGCCACTGCAATGAAGAGGAGGGCGCCGAAGATCGCGACGCCAAGGCAGATGCGTGCTTGGATTGAATATGAATGGAAATCAGGGTGGTCGATCATGGCGCTCTCCCTGTCGTCTCTGGCGGGAGCGCGATTGGTCTCTCAGTCACCGACGCCTCTCTTGTCGAGCGGTGATACAGGTTAACTGACGGGCTACCGTTCGGTTCAATGAATTAAGGTCAGACAGCCTTACTGTACGATCACGAGAACGCGTTTGCTGACGTCTTATAGATGGAAGTGACCAGCATCGGGCCCGGACAATTAATACAGGCGACCTTTTTGTCTCAAGTACATGAAATTTGTTGAGTTATTTATGCGCGATCTGCGGCGGGACTGATCGAGGGCCAAGGTGCTCGGCCAGCCCTCGATACTCTCCGATTCTCCCCGCACTTCTAGCAGTCCGTCGCCTTTTTCTCGGAAGGTGCGGGCTCCGCCGCGCCCGCCGTCGCCTTCTTTGACTGTTCAGTAGGCGCGGGACGGGTCTGCTCGACGGTGCCTGCTGTCCTATCCGGTTGCTGCGCGGAAGGTGCAGGCTTGGTCGCCGTTGACTGCTCTGCGGCGGTAGGCTGGTTCTGCATCTGGCGCTGCGCGTCTTGCGATGACGTCGCGGTATGCTCCGAGGCCTTGCTCATGGAAGATGTCGGCGGATGCTCCTTGGAATCCGTTGCTGTGGAACCCGTAGTTTGCCCGGTGTAGCCCGGGACGTTTCCTGATCCTGCATCGCGGCTCGCAGTATCGCAGGGACCCGCATAGACTGAGGTGGTGCTGAAGGCCAGCACCGCTCCCAAGATGGTAATTTTGCTCGTGATCATGGTCCTTCTCCTTTGCTGGACCCTCGATGTCTAAACAAAGGATTGGAGGCTTCTGTTCCTGTCCTGTGAGAGCGGCCGCAACCGCTCGCCAAAGGATCTGAGTTCGCCGACCTTTAAGATCGCAACGAGCGTCAACACACAGGGTACGACAGTTTGGTAATCACCGCGGCTTCGTCTTCGATGTCCCGACGAGTGATTTGAGTTGACGAAGGTCGTTTGAGGCCTCCGCGAGCAGCCAGTCGCGAAAGGTCGCGATCTTTGGCTGCGCTGCAGAGGCCTTCGGGCATACGATCCAATAGGTCTTGGAGAGCGGCGTTGACTCCGGAAATGCGAGTGCCAGCCGACCGTTGATCAAATCCCACGCAGCCAGCGTCGTTCGAGCGAGCGCGATGCCCTGCCCATTAATCGCGGCATCGATAACCATGCTCGCACGATTGAGCACAGGCCCGTGTGTGACACCGGCGTCCTCGATACCGACACCACGCAACCAATTCCCCCAGTCGGATCGGCTGTCGAGATGGATCAAGGGAAATTTGAGGATATCAGCGACGCCCCCGATGCGACGGCGATTCGACAAGAGCTTTGGACTGCATACGGCAAAGAGCCGCTCCGTCGATAGCCTAATTGCATCTAGGCCTGGCCAACTGCCATCGCCATGGCGGACCGCGAGGTCCACCTCCTCACGCGCAAAGTCTACATGGTGAAGGGTGGCAGAAACGCGCAGGTCGATGCCGGTATGCGCCTCGGCAAAATGGCCGAGCCGGTGCACCAGCCATTTGGCGGCAAAATCCGGAGACGTCGAGACCGTGAGCACGCCGGCATTCTGTCGCTGCAACAACCGCTCGGTGCCGATGGCGATACGGTCGAGCGCATCGCGCACGACCGAAAGATAATCGCGCCCCGCTTCGGTGATGATCAGGCGCTGACGTTCACGATTGAACAGCTTGACCGCGAGCTCAGTTTCCAGCGCCTTCACCTGATGGCTCACCGCGCCCTGGGTGACGCAAAGCTCTTCAGCCGCGCGCGTAAAACTCTCGTGGCGCGCGGCGGCTTCGAAGGCCTTCAGGGCATTGAGCGGCGGCAGGCGTGGGCGCATCGCACCGACTTCATGAGAAAAATTAGGGCAAGCACGAGAAACGATGCTTTGCGGGGAAGCATCCCGCAATACTATTGAACAGCTCCAGAGAAGCATTTCAAGCGATTTGGAGCCCGTCGATGTCAATCCTGTCAACCGACATTTCGTCGATCCAGCCGGTCCGGGCCGCGGACGCTGCCACGCCACTTCCTCAATCCAGCTCAGAAATACTAGCGCCCGTTGGGCGACCGAGGTGGTGGGACTGGCTCGACCGGCCTTTTCAACGCATCGCCTTGCGCGAGATCGCCGACGACCCGCATCTGCTCAACGACCTTGGCCTGACGCGCGACGAGGTGTTGCGAGAGGCCGCAAAGCTCTTCTGGCGCTGAGACCAATTACAGGAGACAACCAAGATGTCTGATCCGATCGTCTACGGCTTTCCACGCAGCACCTTCGTCAACATCGTCAGACTGATCCTGACACACAAGGACGTCGCTTACCGCTTCCACGACCTCGAGCCGGTCATGGGCAAGCCCGATCATCTGGGGCTGCACCCGTTCAACCGCGTGCCGATCCTCGAACATGGCGATCTCACTATCTACGAGACGAGCGCGATAGCCGCTTATGTCGACGAAGCCTTCGGCGGCCCGTCGCTTACGCCCAAGGACATCAAGGCGCGGGCGCGCATGAACCAGTGGATCAGCGCGGTCAATTCCTACTACTACCCCTACATGATTTACCACGTGACGCACGAGCGCCTGGTTTTCCCCGAACTCGGCATTGCCTCCGACGAGAAGGTCGTGGCCCACGCGTTGCCCAAGGTCGAGACCGGACTTGCGGTGGCCGAAGGCCAGCTCGCCCATGGCAAGAACTTCCTGCTGGGCGACGAACTGTCGATCGCAGATTTCTACCTGCTGCCGAGCACCTTCGCGTTCAGCCTGACAGCCGAGGGGCAATCGATGTATCCGAAGTTCCCAGCATTCTGCCGCTGGCGGGAGCGCATGGACAATCTGCCGGCAACGCAAAAGGTGCGCGCGGCAGTGCAGCGCCTGCCGATCGAACACGCGCGCGAATGGGCCACTTCGCACCGGCCGAAGTATTGATCACGAAGATCCTTGCCGCGGAAGCTATCCGCCGGAGGGGCGAGGCAAGCCCGCCGGCCGGCTCGCCGTCGTGCCCCTTAATTGTGTTCCGCGGGCTGGACGATCCCGTCGAGCGCGCCCCCGATTCCTGATGGTATCAATTCCAAACGCTCGCCCCTCACCGTCACCGCGTAGCAACCATCATCATGCTCGCCGAGCCAAAGGCATAGCTCATCCTTTTCGATGGACCATTTCCCGATCTTCTTCGTGCCCATCGCATAACTCCTCAGCGTACCATCACGCTCGCAGACGAAGCGATAGTGCACTTCATCTGTGAGCTGCATGCCCGCAAGCCTTGCTCTGATCTGCACGCCTGAGAGCTTGCGTGCATCTGCGGCGGCGACGCGGTCGGACGTCAGACCGCCAGCCAACACCGCAAGACCGAGCAGCACCCGCCTTATGCCAACACGCCCAGCGCGGCGCGTCATTTCTTGCAGGACTTCATGCACATCTGGTACTCGGACTTGCAGGTCGGCCCCGCATAGTTCTTCATGCAGGCCTTCTGCTGATCGGCGCAGACCTTGCAACTGGTCTGGCCGATCGCGACGTTTATGCTCGCCAGCACGCCGGCTGCAACCATGAACATCATCATGAACGCGCGCATCGCTCGGTCTTCCCTTTGCGTCAGCTTTTCGTGCTTGCCGTCTTGTCGAGCGCCGCACGCAAGCCCTCGGCCAGCTTGACGGCGTCGTCGTTCGCCCAGAAATGCATGAAGAAGAGCCGCGGCTGCTCATCCAGCATATGGCTGTGAAGCGCCGTGACCTCGATGCCGTGCGTCCGCAGGGCCAGGATGACCGGGTTCACCTCGTCGCCCGTCAGCACGAAGTCACCCGTGATGGCCGCCTTCCCGCCGCCGGTCGGCTGGAAATTGATACCGATCGCGACGCCCATCGGGCCGACGGGGGTCAACGGCATGCCGTCCTGCATGATCGGGTCTCGCCGCTTGACGTTGAACTGATAGACGCCGCCGTTGGCCTGCCCCTTCACGCCGATGATCTGGTCGAGCTTCGCCGTGTCGAGATCGACGGCCGGCGGCGGGCTGGACGGTGCTGCGGCCGTCAGCGGGGTCTTGCTTTCGGCGAGCGCGTCGTGGATCGCCGAGGCCAGCTTGACGGGATCGCCGTTGCCGGCGACGTGCATGTAGAAGGTCGCCGGGCTCGCGCGCAGCAGATGATTGTGCACGGCGGTGATTTCGAGACCGCTCGCGATCATCTTCGCCATCACGGGATTGATCTCGGTCTCGAGCAGCACAAGGTCGCCCATGACCATGGCGCCGCCGTGCCCTGGCTTGAACGCGACCCAGCCACCGAGCGCCAGCGCCGGCTTGATCGTGACCCCATCCAGCGTCACGGACAGATCGGTCCGGGGAAAGCCGTAGCGGTGGACGTCGTCCGAGACGGCAGCCTTCCGCCCCAGCGTCTCGTCGACCTTCTGCCAGTCGACGCTCTGCGCACGCGCCGGCGAAACGAAAGAGCCGAAAGCAGGTGCCAGGATACATGCGCCGAGCGCGATCAGCGCGTGAATTGTCCGTTTCATCATACTGCTCCTCGAACTCAGTTTCGCTCTTTGATCTGGCCGCTGCTGTCGACGACGAGCGTCACCGGCTTGCCGTTCTTCATCGCCTTGGCGGTCGTGCCTTCCGCCGTCGACTTGATATCGCTCACCTGCGAGTAGCCGGCCGCCTGGATCTTTGCGACGAGCTCCTCCTGGGTCAGGGCGTGGGCGGGTGACCAAACGCTCGCTATCGCGAGCAAGATGGTTGCCTGAAGGACTGTCCGTGTTCGCATGTTGGTTCTCCTGGTTTTGTCCCTGCCCCAGGTCGTTCGTAGCCTTGCCTGCCGTAAGTCAGCCCGGTCAGGCACTGGCCTTGTTGGTCGGCCAGTTGTGCGTCTCCCTGGCCGCATCGCGGCACCATCGGTAGAACGCGTCGTAGAGCAGGAAACCCGCGTTCAACTGCTCAAGGTCGTCATCGAACATGCGCGACAGGCCGAGCGAGGCCCGGTGCCTCCGGAGACAGATCAAGCCGCCCCGTGTCGGCGGCGCGGACCATCGTCGCGAGCCGCTCTAGCGCGGGCGACGACAGGCCGAACTCCTTGACCATCACGTCGAAGGTGCAGAGTTCACCGCGGTGGCTCCAGAACACGTTCTCGACGTCGAACGGCGTGGCCTCGAAGCGCTCGGCCACGGCTTCGACCTCGGCCGGCGTGACGAACAGGAATTGGGCAGTGGGATCGACGAAACGACGGATTAGCCATGGGCAGGCGATGCGATCGATCTTGGGACGTGCTCGCGTGACCCACACCGTGCGACCACGCCCGTCGCGCTTCGGGATCTTGTTGGCTGGGACCGTCGGATGGTTTGCTTGCTTCCAGCCGAGATGGCCACCTTCGAGAATCTCGGCCGCAACCTTGCCGCAGCGGAGCCAGGCCGCGGTGCCTTCGCTGAGCTTCTTGCCCTTGTGACAGACCACGACAACGGACTGGCCCGTCAGGCGAGAGGCCCAGTCCTGAACGTCGAGGTGCGAGCGCCGCACCGCGCCGGGAATCAGCCGCGGATCAGCAGAGAAGTCCTCGTCGATGCGTACATCGATGAGCGTCGGCGCGGCCGCCGTGCCTATCAATCGAAACAGTTTGTCCGGTGAAATGGAGGTGTACGATGCTGACATGCTGCGCCCTTGGTGATCAGGACGCGATTCTTGGGCATGACGCCTCGCGGGGAGATCGCATTTCCCCGTGGCGCGAATAAAAGCCCAGATGGCGGGGCTGTCAACCCGCGTGTGCTGAAGGATTCCAAGCAATTCTGGACCGACGTCACGAAGATTTTTGGCTATCGAATGGAACGAAATTGATCTCGGCGCTGCACCTGACTTTGCATCCGGAGAATGACCACTTGATGGGGCCCCGCGACCTCACGTAGACTGCCTGAGCGGGATCAAGCAGACTCCCGGCGAGACTTCGGTCCAAGTTCTGCGCAGCACGCAACACGTGGAGCTTGCGCATGGATACCGAAAAACAACCCTCTTCCCGACGTACCGTCGCCATCCTCTCGCGAGGAGACGCCGTCGCGCGTCGAGACGCGACCTCGAAAAAGGGCCGCTTCGTCGACGTCTTCGAGGCGCTCGCCGCCGTCGGCGTCGATGGGCGCCCCGCAATCTACGACGAACGCTTCGCCGACGCCGTCCGCGAACAACTGCTCGCAGTGGACGGCGTGCTCGTCTGGGTTAACCCGATTCAAGACGGCCGAAACCGCGCCGGTCTCGACGCCCTGCTGCGCGACGTCGCCACGCAGGGCGTATGGGTGAGCGCCCATCCCGATGTCATCCTCAAGATGGGCACCAAGGAGGTCCTCTATCGTACCCGCTCGATGGGCTGGGGATCAGACACGGCGCTCTATCAAACCGCCGCGGCCATGCGCGCCGAGTTGCCGGCGCGGCTCGCCACCGGCCCGCGCGTGATCAAACGCAACCGAGGCAACGGCGGCCAAGGCGTATGGAAAGTCGAGAAGCTGCCGACCTCCTCCATGATAAAGGTGCTGGACGCGACCAAGGACGCGCCCGAGGAACTGACGCTGGATGAATTTCTCCGTCGCTGCGCCGAGTATTTCGAGAACGGCAGCGTGATCGACCAACCGTTCCAGCCTCGCCTGAGCGAGGGCGTGGTCCGCTGCTACATGGCGGGCGATCGCTGCGCCGGCTTCGGCCATCACAAAGTCAAAGCCTTGGTCGACTCGCCGGTCGCGCGTTCCGAAGCCGGACCGCGGCTCTACACGTCGAACGCAGACCCCCGCTTCCAGCGGCTGCGTCGGTTGATGGAGGACGAGTGGACGCCACAGTTAACCTCGCTGCTGGACATCGCGCGAGATGACCTCCCCGCGATCTGGGACGCCGACGTCATGCTCGGCCCCGTCCAGGCCGATGGGAGCGACAGCTACGTGCTCGGCGAGATCAATGTCAGCTCGGTGCATCCCTACCCGAACGAGGCGCCGACGGAGATCGCCAGGCGGGTTGCCGACCGGCTGCAGCTTAAGCTTTGACGCATGCTGACGGTCCGCGGGCTCAAGCGCCTGCACATCTCTGTGTCGTTCGACTTGCAGGACGGCGAATGCGTCGCCCTGCAAGGGCCTTCCGGAGCAGGAAAGACCTTGCTGCTCCGCTCCATCGCGGATCTCGATCCCAACGAAGGCACGGTCAAGCTGGACGGAACGCTCAGAGAGGCGATGCCCGCCCCCGCCTGGCGAAAACGAGTGACCTATCTCGCAGCCGAGCCTGGCTGGTGGTCGGACACCGTGCAAGATCACTTTAGCGGCTGGGATGATGCCCTGCCGCTGGTCAAACGTTTGGGACTGCCGGACGACTGCGGACCTTGGCTGATCCAAAGACTTTCGACCGGCGAGAGACAGCGATTGGGGCTGGTGCGGGCGCTCATGCTGCGATCGCGGGTGCTTCTGCTCGACGAGCCAACCTCGGCGCTCGACTCTGCATCCGCTGCTGCAGTGGAATCCTTGATCGCCGAACGCATTTCGAATGGAACCAGCGTCATCTGGAGCACCCACGACAACGCTCAAGCCCGCCGCGTCGGGTCAAGGATATTCGCGATGGGCCCCGATGGTGGCATCGAGGAAAATCGGCCGTGACCTACATCCAGCTTTCGTACGGTGACCTGGCCCTGCCCGCGCTCCTCGTCGTCATGGACGGCGTTCTCTCGCTTGTTCTCCGCCTCAAGCTTGAAAAACAACTGGCCATCGCAACAGTGCGGATGGTGCTTCAACTCGTGCTAGTGGGATACGTGCTGACGTTCCTGTTTGCCGCGGTGTCGCCACTCTGGACCGCGCTCGCCGCCTCCATCATGGTTCTGTTCGCCTCGCGCGAAATCGTCGCGCGGCAGAAGCGACGCCTACCCGGCATTTGGAGCTACGGCTTGGGCGCCGGCTGCACGCTGCTCGCCGCCGGTACCGTCACGATGTTCGCGCTCCTGACGGAGCTACGCCCGGATCCCTGGTATCATCCGCGCTATGCGCTGCCTTTGTTGGGCATGATCCTGGGCAACACCATGACCGGCATAAGTCTCGGCTTGGACGTGCTGACAAATAGTCTGGTGCGCGAACGAGCCGCCATAGAAGCTTGTCTTGCGCTCGGCGGCACCCGGTATCAGGCCCTGCTACCAGTCATACGGGATGCGTTGAGAAGCGGCTTCATGCCGATCATGAACAGCATGGCGGCGATCGGTCTTGTTTCCTTGCCGGGGATGATGACTGGCCAGATTCTCGCGGGCGTCGAGCCGGTCGATGCGGCAAAATATCAATTGCTGATCATGTTCCTGATTGCCGGCGGGACCGGGCTCGGAACGCTGGCCGCTGTCCTGGGTGGCGCACACCTGCTGACCGATCATCGCCACCGGCTACGTCTCGATCGAATTTCCCGCTAAAGAGTTCCCTGTCACGATCACTGCTGGCGGCGCCCGCGTCCTCAGCGCGCACCTCAAACTGCGGCAATGTAGCCGGCAAGTAAGGCTTGGCCGCGCGCCCGCCAAGGTATATCGCCGCCTCGCACCTGGGCGTTACCAGCAACGAGAGCGTAGAAGAATCGTCGTTTCGCTTACAAAATCGTGGCCCGGCGTAGCGGGGGAGCGAATCGAAACCCGTCCCAGACAATCCGGTTCTGGCTCCGCAGTAGGCATACCTTGCGGCGCCGCGCAGAACAGATTGTCCGTTTTGTTCGCCCTAATATCCTGTTCTACGACGAGCAAGTACTCGCACTGTACCATCAAATCTAGGCGCTGTATCGAATGGGTTGAAGATACATAAGCAAGGAGAAGATGCGGAAACAAAGGAAAAGTCGCGCGAAAATCCAGCCGTGCGACATCCGATCAGAGAAACGTCGCACGATCCCCTTTTTGTTCTTGGCCGTTATCCCGCGAAGGTCCTGGAAAAGAAGATTTTTCCTTTGGTGGGCGCACCAGGGCTCGAACCTGGGACCCGCTGATTAAGAGTCAGCCAGGGGCTGAGAATAATCAATGACTTACTGGTCGTACCACTGGGCTTAGAAAGTGGGCATTCGTCGCACGATCATAGTGCTTCGTGTACTTACTATTAGTGGCGCCTTGATAGTCCGCCAAATGTTGTCGTTCTTGACGCTATGACCTCGATACCCCGACATTGATGCCTGTGCTTCCCGGTATCAAACCGACACGAGATCTCCGGTTTCCGCCGCGCGTTTGATCGCATCGATCACGCGAAGGGTTTTCAGCCCTTCACGCCCGGTCACTACAGGCTCGGTCGTACGGCGGATGACGCCGCAGAAATTGGCTATTTGCAGGCCGAGCGGGTCTGCTGTCTCGTAGCTCAGCCGCTCGCGCTCGATCGGCGCCCACCAGCTCGCTTTGCTTGGGTGATGCCATAGATCCAGCTGCGGAACGGCTAGCGATGCCTTCGTGCCGCCGATCTGGTAACAGGTCTCCTGCGTATGAGTGTAGGCTGGGTTCTCACCGGCGGTGAATTCCCAGCTCCAGGGCGCCTGGACGGTGTCGGAGACATTGACCGTTCCCAGCGCGCCGGAGGCGAAGTGGAGGATGATTACCGCTGTCTCTTCGACCGCATTTCCACGCAGCCGATTGGATTGAGCGGCTTGCACCGCGACGATATCCCCACACAGGTACCGCAGCAGGTCGACATCGTGGATGAGATTCAGGAAAACAGGCCCCGCTCCTTTTTCGCGGCGCCAGGCCACGTCGAAATACTCGTCCGGCTTGATCAGCCAGAACATGCCATGCACCGACACGATCTGGCCGAGCCGGCCGCTGTCGACCTCCACCTTGGCGCGTTGGATCATCGGATTGTGACGGCGATGATGGCCGGTGAGCAGCGGGACGCCCGCGCGCTCGGCAGCTTCGACCAGGGCCTGTGCTGCGGCAACATCATCCGCTAACGGCTTCTCGATGAGCGCCGGGATGTGAGCTGCGATACAATCCATGCCGTTGGCCACATGCATCTGATTGGGGGTGGCGACAACCACCCCTTCTGGCCGATTTCCGGAGAGCATGTCCTGAAAGGACGGAAACCAGTCCACCTTCAGCGACGCCGCCAAATCTCTAGCCGCCGGCATCGGATCGACGATCGACGACAGCATCGCCTCCGGTCGCGCGAGAATGTGCTCGATATGTCGCTTGCCGATGAGACCCGCTCCCATCACCGACAGGCGGACTGGTGAACTCATACGATGCTATTCCTTCTTCCCATCAAGCAGCTTGGCCACACGACGCAAGCCGAGCAGATAACCCTGGGTGCCGAAGCCTGCGATGACCCCATCAGCTCGTTTGGAGACAAACGAGTGGTGGCGGAATTCCTCGCGCTTGTGCACGTTGGAAATATGCACCTCGATCACTGTCCCCTCGAACGTGTTCAGAGCATCCAGGATGGCGACCGACGTATGGGTGAAAGCCGCGGGGTTCATCACGATACCGGCTGCCGTCTCACGCGCCTCGTGGATCCAGTCGATCAGCTCATATTCCCTGTTGGATTGATGAAAGCGAATCTCCAGGCCAAGCTCCTTGGCCAGCGCCCGGCAGTCTCGCTCCACGTCCGCAAGCGTCTCGTGACCGTAGATGTGGGGCTGGCGCTTGCCGAGCAAATTGAGATTTGGTCCATTGAGGACGTAGACAAGGCGACTCATGGAAGACCTCCGTTCAATGATGGGCGAGGATCTCGCCGAGGAACTGCCTGGTGCGGGCGTGTTGGGGATTGCGGAAGAAAGCGTCGGGCGCGCCTTCTTCGATGATCTGCCCTTCAGCCATGAAGATGACCCGGTCGGCAACCTGGCGGGCAAAACCCATCTCGTGAGTGACGCAAATCATGGTCATGCCGTCGTTGGCGAGGCCGATCATCGTGTCGAGCACCTCCTTGACCATCTCAGGATCGAGAGCTGAGGTCGGTTCGTCGAACAGCATGACCTTGGGCTGCATGCAGAGCGCACGGGCGATCGCGACGCGCTGTTGCTGACCGCCCGAAAGCTGAGCCGGATATTTCTCGGCCTGGTCACCGATGCGCACGCGCTCGAGGTATTTTGGCGCAATCGCCTCCGCCTCGGTCTTGGCGATGCGGCGCGCGCGGATGGGCGCCAGCATGCAGTTCTGCAAGACCGTCATATGCGGAAAGAGATTGAAGCTCTGAAAGACCATGCCGACGTCCTGACGTACGACATCGATCGCCTTGATGCTGTCGTCAAGCCGATGACCGTTCACCACGATGCTGCCCTGCTGGATCGCCTCGAGACGGTTGATACAGCGGATCAACGTCGATTTGCCCGACCCGGACGGACCGCAGAGCACGATCTTCTCGCCCTTGCGCACATTGAGATTGACGTCACGGAGGGCCTGGTACCCGCCGTACCACTTCTGCACGCCCTTCATTTCGATCAGGATATTGTCCTGCATGGCTTCGGCTCCGCTATCGGACGGCGGCCAACGCGGATCGTGCGTCGGCCGCTCGCAGGTGGCTATTGAACTGTGAAGGGAACGCCGGGAACCGCCTCCGGGAAGATCGGCACGGGCGCCTTCATCCATTTGGCGTAGAAGCTGGCCAACTTGCCGTTCGACTTGATCTGGTCGATGAACTTGTTGGCAGTCTCGTTCCACTCCTTGTCGCCGAGGCGGGTGCAGGCCCCGTTGTACAGCGCAGTGAAGTGAAGCTTGGGCTCGAACCCAAGTTCGGGGTTTGCGGCGTTCAGGCGCTGCGGATAGAAGCTGTTTGCGCCGACGGCCTGGACCTGCCCCGAGAGAAGCGCCTGGATCGTGGCCGCATCATCATCAAATCTGCGGATTTCGGTGCCCGCGGGAGCGCTATTGGTGACCTGAGTGTCTTGCGTGGACGACCTCGGAACGCCGATAACAAACTTGCCCATATCGGCATTGCTGTTGATCGCCGTCGCCTGGGCAGCAACAAGCGTGATCTCGTTGGCGACATACGGCTTGGAATACTGCACCGCCTTTGCTCGCTCGGGAAGCATAGCCATGGTCGCGAACAGAATGTCCACGCGACCTGTGGTCAGCGCCGGAATACGATTGGCCACCGCCAGCGGGACGAACTCGGCCTTCACGCCGAGATAGTCAGCGAAGGCGCGCCCCATATCGGCATCGATGCCGTCCTGCTTTCCCGAGCTATCGACATAGCCCCAAGGAGGATTGTCGCCCTGAATACCGATGACGACGACGCCCTTCTTCTTCACGTCTTCCAGAGTGCCGGCCTGCGATTTTCCAGCGACGGCAATAGCCGCCAATGCCAGCAGTGCAACCCCGAGCTGGCGACGGTTGGGTGAAAACAACATGAGTATCTCCTCCTGGTGATGGCTGTTTGTGATTGAGTAGGTGCGCCGCTCCTACCTTTGACTGGCCAGAGCGAGCCTGGCCTCCATCCGGCTGCCCCACCACGAGAGTGGCCAGCAGAGGATGAAATACATCGCGCCGACCACGCCGAAGACGAGCAACGGCTGGAAGGTCTGGTTCGAAACGATTTGACCGGCGCGGGCGAGTTCGATGAAACCGACGATGGCGGCGAGCGACGTGCCCTTGATGAGCTGCACGAGATAGCCGATGGTCGCGGGAAGCGAGATGCGGATTGCCTGTGGCAGCACGATGTCGCGCATGCGGGAGGAATAGTGCAGTCCAAGCGCCATCGCCGCCTCGGTCTGCCCGCGCGGCACGGCCTGGATTGCGCCGCGCCAGATCTCACCCAGGAAGGCGGAGGCATTCACGGTGAAGCCGATCGCCACCGCGACGAAGGCGTCGAGCTTGAGCCCGGTTAACGCCAATCCGTAGTACACGACGAAAAGCTGCAGCAGCAGCGGCGTGCCCTGGAATATCCCGATGTAAATACGAGTGATCCATTCCACGCCCTTATGACCACAGGTGCGGAGCAGCGCGACGGCGAGCCCCGCCGTGCAGCCGCCTGCGAATGCGACCAGCGTGAGCAGCACCGTCCATTGCAGCCCACGCAGCAGAAAGCCGAACTCGGCAAGACCAAAATGCGGTGTCATGACGCTCCCTCAGCGTGTCGGATATGAGAAGAAGCGGTGAGAGACGACCGCGAAGCCCAGCATCAACAGCCAGGAGATCGCGAGATAGAGGAAAGTGACGGAGAAATAGACCTCGAAACTACGGAATGTGTCGCTTTCGATACGCTGCGCAACCGACGTCAATTCGTAGGCCGATACCGCCGAGCAGATCGATGAGGTCAGCGTCAGCATGATGAACTGCCCCGTCAGCGAGGGGTAGATCGCGCGAAGCGCGGGCTTGAGCACGATGAAGCGGAATACCTGTCCTTTGTGCAGGCCGAGCGCGTAGCCGGCCTCCACCTGTCCCTTATGAATAGACTGGACGCCGCCGCGGATGATCTCGATGGCGTAGGCGCCGCCATTGACGCCGAGCGCGATGATGGCCGTGGCTGTCGGATTGAGCTTCAACCCGATGAGCGGCAGGGCGAAGAACAGAAAGAAAATCTGCACCAGGAAAGGCGTATTGCGCACGATCTCGACGAAGCCGATCACGAGAGCGCGTAACCAGGCCGCCTTCGCATCGCGTGCCGCGACGCCGGCGACTCCGATCATCATTGCGAGTGTCATTCCGGCCAGCGCCAGGCCCAACGTACCCACGCACCCCCACAGCAGCGCGGGCATCGCATGCCAAACCACCGAGAAATCGAGCGTATAGCCCATCTTGCGTTTCCTCTCGGGCGTTGTGCGTGCCGCTCGCCCATCGGCCTGAGGTCACCCTCCCGGGGATGCAAAAGTGGCGAAGAAGACGTCGGGATCAGGTGAGATGCCCGTGAACAGGCGAAATGCTCCGGTGCCCTGGAAGATCGCCATGCCTCCGCCATCGACGGTGCGGCAGCCGAGGGCACGCGCCGCACGCAGCAGTGCGGTTTCCAGCGGGAAATAGACGATCTCAGCGACCCACAGATCGGGACGCAGCAGAGCCGTCGGCAGCGGCGTCCCAGGATATTTGTCCATGCCGATCGGCGTCGCGTTGACAATTCCGTCTGCGCCAGCAACGGCGGCCGCGACATCCTGGCCCACCCTCAAGCGCCCTTCTACAAATCGGGGGGACAAGCCGTCGACCACACTCTGCGCCTTGGCTACGTCCACGTCGATAATGGTCAATTCCTGCACGCCGAGCTTCATGAGTGCGAAAGCGACCGCCGATCCTGCGCCGCCTGCACCGAATTGGACGACTTGGCCGAGCGAGGCACCCTGCATATTGCGACGAAAGTTCTCGGCGAAGCCGAACCAGTCAGTGTTGTGGCCGGTCGTTCGACCGTTCCTGATCACCACGGTGTTCACGGCACCAAGCGCCTCCGCGTCAGGCGAAAGCTCATCCAGGAGCGGAAGAATCGCCTGCTTGCAGGGATGGGTCACGTTCAACCCGTCAAAGCCCATCCGCCTTGCCGCCGTGAGCAATTCCGGCAACGCCTCCACGCCGAGCATCAACTCTGCCAAATCTATCTTCTTGTAGAGATAGCGGATGCCGGCGGCGTCGGCGGCCGCTTCATGCATAGGCGGAGTGCGTGACGCAGCGATGCCGCTGCCGATCAGACCGACGAGAAAGCTGGATTTGGGATGCATGCCCGGCATCGCCCGTCAGCTCAAGGGGACCGTCAGTTCGGCGATGACCTGAGCCGTGCTCGGTCGAACGCCGCGCCACCAGGCAAAAGCTTCCGCCGCCTGCTCCACAAGCATGCCGACGCCGTCCGCCAGCTTGGCCACGCCTTCGGCGCGGGCCGCTTGCAGAAAGGGCGTCAGCCCTTTGCCATAGGCGAGTTCGTACGCCAGCTCCGCACCGCGGAAGACGTTGCCTGGAAGCGGCGGCATCTCACTCCGCAGGCTGGCCGATGTCGCGTTGACCACGACGTCATAGCCTTCGGCAAGATCGGCCAGTTCAGCATAGCCGCTGACGATCAGGGGACCACAACCGGCAAACTCTTCGGCCAATGCCACCGCCTTCGATAAGGTACGATTGACGAGAACCAACTCGGACGGCTCCTGGCGCAGGAACGGCAGCAGCGCGCCACGCGCTGCGCCCCCGGCACCGAGGATCAGGACGCGCCGGCCGGCCATCTTGACGCCGAGATTGATGGTGATGTCCCGCACGAGGCCGATCCCGTCGAAATTCTCGCCAATGATCCGATCGCCCTGGAACTTCAGGCAGTTTGCGGCGCCAGCTCGGTCGGCGCTCTCTGAAAGCTCGTTTGCGTAAGCGAAAGCATCGAGCTTGAACGGGGCCGTGATGTTCAGCCCCTTGGCGCCCTCGGCCCGGAATTGATCAACTCGTGCGTTGAAGCCATCGAGTGGGGCCTCGATCGCCTCATAGACAACGTCCTGTCCCGTCATCTTGGCGAAAGTGCCATGGATGAGAGGTGATTTGCTGAAGCCGATCGGATTTCCAATCACCGCGTAACGATCGCTCATGGCTCACTCCTGCGCTGCGGCTTCGTTGTAGAGGACACCGTCGCGCACCATTGCCTCAACGAGCTCGGCCGACAGTCCCAGCGACTCTGCAATGCGGCGATTGTCCTGGCCGAGCAGCGGGGCTGGAGTCCGCACCGTGGTGTCGCAGTCGGAGAAGCGGAACGGCAGGTTCGGCAACGTCACCTTGCCGAGGACAGGATGCTCCTGCTCGACCAACATGCCGCGCGCATGGATCTGTGGATCTTTCACGACCTCTTCGATGGTCTGCACGGGAGCGGACGGCACACCTGCTTCGTCGAGTGCGGCAAGGCAGGCGTCCCGAGATGGTTGCGACTGCGTCCAGGTGCGCACAATCTCCATCGCTTCGGCATAATGGGCGTTACGCGCGGCAGGCGTGGTGAAGCGTTGGTCGACTGACAAGCTGCTGCCGCCGATCAACATCGCCAATCGTCGCCACGCATCATCGACTTGCGCCGCGATGACAAGATTGCCGTCCTTGGCCGGAAACACCCCATAGACAGTAGAATCCGGCTGTCCGCTGCCGGTCTGCCTCGGTAGGTCGGTCCCGCCGGAGAGGAAGTAACGCTGAACCGCATAGTCGTGCATCGAGACCATGCAGTCGTACAGCGCCAGATCGATATGCTGGCCGCGGCCGGAGGACGCGCGGCCGACCAGCGCTGCATTGATGGCCGCCACACCGTGAATGCCGGTATACATGTCGGCCAGCGGCATCCGCAGCAACGGCGGCGCTTCACCGGGGGTGCCGAGTTGCGCCAGGGCGCCCGACATCGCCTCCGCGATCAGGCCGAAGCCCGGGCGGTCGGCATAGGGACCGGTGTGGCCATAGGCGGAGACCGAGCAGTAGATCAGTTTGGGATTACGCGCCGACAGCGCCTTGTAGCCGAGCCCGAGTCGATCGAGCGCGCCGGGGCGGTAGTTCTCGATGAAGACGTCGGCCGTATCGACCAGCTTCATCATCATGTCGAGACCGCGCTTGTCGCGCAGATCGATGCACAATCCCTGCTTGCCCATGTTCTGCTGCAGGAAGTAGCCGGACTGTCCGTCCTTGAAATAGCCATGGGCGCGGCCCGCATCGCCTTGCTTCGGACGCTCCACCTTGATGACTTCAGCGCCCATCGCGGCGAGGCAGCGGCCCATGAACGGGCCTGCCAGGAAATGGCTGTAGTCGATGACGCGGATGCCTTTGAGCGGCAGATCCTGGAGCGGCAGATCTTGCGCGGTCATGCCTGCTCTCCTGCGGAGTTGGCCTTCGGGCGCATCGGAATCATCAGCCGATGCTCGCCGAGTTGCACCACTTCACCGCGCTGATTGATCAGCTCCGAGGGCAGCACCACGATGCCCCACCCTTCCCGCTTCGTGGCGCGCATCGAGCCGACACGGAACTTCACATGCACGGTGTCGCCGAGCTTGATCGGCAGCTTGAAATCCCACGTCCAGCCCAGCGACATTCCCGGAAGGAAGCGGTAGTCGGCACGGGTCTTCAAACCGTCAGCCAGCGACAGACCAAACAGCCCGTGCGCGACGCGCGTGCCGAATGGTGTGGTTTTCGCGTATTCCTCGTCGACATGGACCGGCGTGAAATCGCCCGTCAGCTCGGCGTAGGCATTCACCATCGTTTCGGTAACCGTCACTGAGGGAGTGACGCATTCGTCGCCGACCTTGGCATCGTCCCAGTAGCGCGCATCCGTCATGTCGCGTGTTCCTTAGGCCCGTGGATTGATCGCCAGCGCCGCTTCCACGGCACCCGCACTGGCTTGCAAGATTTCGACGTTGAGCCCGCCCGGCAGCTCGAGCCAGTTCGGCCCGGCGGGCAGTGCTTTGGCGCCCCACGCGGCAGCACGGGCGAGCACACCTTCGTAATCGTCGACCATGATGCCAAGATGGGCGAGACGCCCCTCTGGCCCGACGAAATTGGGGTCTTCGATGAGCTGCACGCTTCCGAGCACCCAGACCTGACGCGGCCGGGCACCGTCGGCGGGTTGCTCGTCGCGGATAGTGAGACCAAGCACCTCACGAAAGAAGCCGACGTGACGATCAACGTCCGGCACGCGGATCGCAACATGTTCGACATAGGCCCGCGGTAGCGACATCGTCTCAGGCCTTTCCTGGATAATCGCTGCGGGCGTATTCGAGCCCCTTGACCAACGCGACGAGGGTGGAATTGACGGGGGTCGGCACGTTGAGCTTGGCGCCCCAGCGCACGACGGAGCCGTGGATGTAATCGACCTCGGTCAGATTGCCGGACTGCAAGCTCTGCAACATCGACGTCTTGAACTCGGGCGGCAGTCCAGCGGACGCCATCGTCCAAGCACGGCGCGGATCGGCAATCGAGATTTTCACGCCGGCAGCTTGCGCGACCGCGATACCCTCCGAAATTGCGGCCAGCGCGCAATCCTCCAGGATCGGCAGCGAATAGAGACCGCCGTAAGTCAGCCCGGTCACGGCGGTGATTCCGCCTCCGGCGACGTTGATGAACAACTTGTCCCACATCGTGCCCATGATGTTGTCGCTGAGCAGCGTGAGAATGCCGGCATGATTGAACGTCTCGGAAATCCGCTGTGCGCGTTCCGTCAAGCGCCCATCAAGTTCGCCGATGATCGTTTCCTTGCCGATGACGCCAGAGCGAACATGACCAGGGCCCAGCAGCACGCCACCGACATAAGTCTTGCCTGCCAGCACCCGGCCACGGCCGACTTCCTCCGATAGAATTTCCTCGTGGCCAAGACCGTTCTGCAGCGACATTACGACCGTCTGCGGGCCGATGATCGGCGCGGCGGCGCGGATCGCGTCGCGCGTATGGTAGGATTTGACGAGCACGATCACGAGGTCGGCCACCCCATCGACCTCTGCCGCGGAGGTGCACGCGGTGACCTTTGCAATGCTCTCGACATCGCCCTCCAGCATGCGGAGGCCATGCGCATTGATCGCTTCGACGTGAGCACGGAATGGGTCGATCAGCCAGACGTCTGCCCCGCCCCGCGCCAGCGTGCCGCCGATCGTCGAGCCCAAAGCCCCCGCTCCGACAAAGCAGATCCTCATCCGAACGCTTCTCCCTGCGCAACTTTGACGTTGGAAGCTCGGATATCAGCCGACGGAACATTTCGATATGCTATGGGACTTATATTGACTATTATGAATCACAATGACGCGTCATGACCTGCCTCACACCAACCTGCTCGACCCCCGCCTGTTGCGGCTGTTCGACGCGCTGTTCACCACCGGCAGCGTCACCAAGGCGGCCGAGAGACTGGGTCAAAGCCAGCCGACGGTTTCCATATGGCTTGCGCGCCTGCGGCAGGAACTCGACGATCCGCTGTTCATTCGTTCGCCCGAGGGAATGCTACCGACGCCTCGGGCCGAGGCGCTCATCGGCACCGCGAGGCAGGCACTGGAAATGCTGCGGCGGCTGGCAGAGCTGCGCACGGACTTCGATCCAGCCACCGCCAAACGGCGCTTCAGCATCTGCATGACGGACGCAAGCCATATTACGCTGCTTCCAGCCATCCTCGCCCATGTTCGCCGCGTCGCGCCGGGCATTCGGATCGAAGCGGCACAGATCGGCTTGGACACTCCTCGCATGCTTCAGTCCGGCGAAGGCGATCTTGCGCTCGGCTACATCTCGGATCTTGATGCCGGCCATTTCCAACAGGCCCTGTTTCCGCAGGATTGGGTCTGTTTGGCGAACGCTCATCATCCTCGCATCAAGAACCGCATCACACTAAGAGATTTCAGGCGTGAGGCTCACGTGCTCATTCGGTCCGGCACGGGGCATCAACTGCTCGCTGACGCCTCTCAGGAACAGGGGATGGCGCCGGACATCGCGCTGGAGTTGCCGGGCTTTCTCGGTCTGCCCGCGATCATCGGGACCACCGACCTGATCGCCACGCTGCCGCGCCACATCGGCGAAACCCTGGCACACTACTACGGGCTGCGCGTGCTCGCGTGCCCGCTAATAATCCCCAGTTTTACAGTCAAACAATACTGGCACGCCCGCTTCCATCATGATCCCGCAAGCCAATGGTTGCGCGGCGTTTGCGCCGAGCTTTTCCAGCAACAGGACGTCCGCGGCCTGCATCGCTCAGCCCGACCGCGGAGACGCAAGCCGACTTGACTGACGGCATGGTCACCGAAGCGGCGGCGGTCTCCGAGAATTCTGATTGGGCAGATGGTGTTGCGGCCCGGCCCCATCTACGAAATGGAGCGCGGCGATTCTCGGCGAATTGGGCGTAGCCGCGGGTTCGAGGCGACGAGCGATTTTCGCAGTCCTTCAGGTTCTCCAAGATATCTAAGCTGTCGACGACATTGTCGTCGCGGCTGAGTGGCGCGTAAGTGCCGCGCGGTTCTGTCGATCTCTCGCTTGTCGCCAATCTTCAAATCACCTTGCGCCTTCCCCGCAACGAAAGATCACGTCGCTCATCTTTCGCCCGGTGAAGAGATTGCTTCCACATCGAGAATGAAGACGTCGGTCCTGTGTTCGCGTGTCTTTCCATTCGCTCCCCGATCTGATCAGGGCTTCTGCATCCGCAGCGTCGGACCCGTGTCGCGCTCGATCGTCCGGGGGATGACGCTCTCGACAAACAGCCCGAAGCGGCCACGCCTGTAGCGATCGCTAAGGCATTGACATTCTTATCCCTTCCGGCCGGCCCTATCGGTTTGGACAGGGGCTCCGGAGGATTGCGAGCGCTAATACATATGTTTTCTATATCTTTCATCTGTTGCATGCTCGTAGATACGTATGTAATGGATATTGAACCGACGAAAGCGCGCAATGGGAAGCCAGTCTGGGCAAATTTTGATGAGCCGAGCTCTATTCATCCACGGCGCAAACGATGCGCGGATTGCGCCATTCAATTTGCGCGAGGGACGCGAAGGCGAGATATTGATGGATGTCGCCTCGGTCGGCTTCTGCGGCAGCGATCTCCACTATTTCAAGGATGGAGGTATCGGCGCGGCTGTCATTGCGGAGCCGTTCGTCCCCGGACACGAATTCGGCGGCTATCTTTGTGATGACGTCGAAGAGCTTGGTTTCAAGCGCGGCCAACTCGTCGCCGTCGACCCGAACAAGGCCTGCGGCCGTTGCGATTGGTGCCACGAAGGTCACCCCAATCTCTGCCCCAATGTCGAATTCATCGGCGCGCCACCATTCGACGGAGCGATGACGCAGCGCATCTGGGTGCCGACCTCGCAGCTCGTCGCCCTGCCCGAATCCTTTGACGCACTCGACGCTGTCATGCTCGAGCCGCTAGGCGTCGCGATCCATGCCGTCGGACTTGCCAAGCAGCGCATGCTCGAGCGTGTTGCCGTGCTGGGATGTGGCCCGATTGGCCTGCTCATCATCCAGGTGTTGAAAGCGACCGGCGCGGGAGAGGTTCTCGCTTGCGACCCGCTCGCCCATCGTCGCGCCATGGCTGCGAAGATCGGCGCGGATCATGTCGGCGAGAGCGTTGCCGACATCGTCGAATTCTCCAAAGGCGGCTGCCCGCTTGTGATGGAAGCGACCAACTCGCCGTTCGGCTTTCGCGACGCCGTGGCTGCGGCCCGCATCGGCGGGCGCATCGTGCTGGTCGGCATTCCGGACGGCGACATCTACACCCTGCCCGCCGCGGACGCCCGCCGCCGCGGCCTGAAGATTAAATTCGCCCGGCGGATGGGGGACGTCTATCCGCTGGCCATCAAATTCCTCGCAGCTGGCAAGATCGACGTGCGGTCGATCGTCACCCATCGCGTCGGGCTGGAGGAAGCGCCTGGCGTATTCACGGCCCTCGCCGAGAACGCGCCCGGCTACGTCAAGGTTCTCGTCGACCTGAGGGGACCCTGAACCGACCGCGAAACGCACCTTCGAAAATGACAAAAAGGGAGGAATTGGACATGAAGAAATGGTTTCTGGCGACGCTCAGCGTGCTCGCCCTCACCGCAGGCGCCGTCATCGGCCCCGCACCTGCCCGAGCCGAATGGGCGCTGGACAAAGCTGCCGAGCCCTACAAGGGTAGCCAGATCAATGTGATCTTCCTCGATCGCCCCGGCTATCGCGCGATCATCAAGCTGCTACCCGAATTCGAGAAGAAGACCGGCATCAAGGTCAATTACGAGATCGTTCCCTACGAGAACAGCCGCGAGAAGCAGGTGCTCAACTTCACTTCGAAGGGCGATCTGACGATGGCGCTCGTCGACCTCGTGTGGATGGGCGAGTTCGCGGAAAACGGCTGGATCGTGCCGATCGACAAGTTCACGAGCGACGCCTCGATCACCGACCCCGGTCTCAACCTCAAGGGCTTCTTTCCGCTCCTGCTCGACGCCTTCGGCTCCTGGGGAGGCCAAGTCTATGGCTTGCCGTTCGACAACTACTCGGGCTTGCTCTTCTACAATAAATGCATGCTGAAGGACGCAGGTTTCGACAAGCCGCCGGCAACCTGGGAGGAGCTCTACAAGACCTACGCGCCGAAGCTCACCAATCCCGAGAAGAAGCAATATGGATTCGCGCTGCAGTCTTTGCGTGGAGAGACTCAGTCGGCCGACAGCTTCATGCGCGTGCTGTGGCCGTTCGGCGGCTCGCTGCTCGACAAGACGTTCCATTCGAATCTGCTGTCGAAGGAGAGCCAGACCGGCCTCAAGTTTCGTCAGGATCTCATGAAGTACATGCCGCCCGGGGTCGTCTCCTATGACCACAACGAGGCGGTCAACGCCGTGGCCCAGGGCCAGGTCGCGATGATCACGGAATGGTCCGCGTTCTACGGTACGCTGACCGACCCGAAGACCTCGAAGCTCGGCGATTGCCTCGGCGTCGCGCCGGAGCCCGCCGGCCCCGCCGGCCGGTTGCCGGCACTTGGCGGCTTCTCGCTCGCGGTCGCCTCGCAGGCCAGCCCGGCGCTGCAGAAGGCGTCCTGGCTCTTCATCCAGTGGGCGACGTCGGAAGACATCGCCCGGGCCTATGTCGATGCCGGCGGCGTCTCGGGCCGCAGCTCGATCTACGAGCAGCCCGATATCAAGGCGAAGTACAAGTTCGTCGAGCCGATGGTCGCCTCGTGGCAGAAGGGTGTGCCGGAATTCCGCCCGCGCTTCCCGGCCTGGCCGGCGATCTCCGAAATCGTCGCCGAAGTCGGCTCGAAGATGATGCTCGGCGAGGTCTCGACTGAGGAGGGAGCCAAGCAGATCGGCGGACGCATGGAAGACATCCTCAAGAAGGAAGGATACTACGACGGCAAGAAGGCCCTGCGACAGTAGGGTAACCGACGGCGGGCGCACTCCCTCTGTGCTCGCCGTTGCGTCGCAAACCTGGGCGTCCGCGTGACGCGGACGTCCCCTTTTTTCAGAGACAGCCATGACGACGCTATATCAGGCAGCGCTCGACGATCTCGCATGCGTGTTCGAGCGCCTCGACGAATCCGCCGTCGCGCGGGCCGTCGAGGAGATCGCCGGCGCGCGACGGATCGCGCTCTACGGCGTCGGCCGCGAGGGACTGCAGATCAAGGGTTTCTGCATGCGCCTATTCCATCTCGGCCGCCAGGCGGCGATGGTGGGCGACATGACAACCCCGCCGCTCGGGACAGGCGATCTGCTGATCGTATCGGCAGGTCCAGGCGATTTCTCGACCGTAGCCGCCCTGATGGGCGTTGCGCGCCGCGACGGTGCCCGGACGCTGATCGTCACGGCGCAACCGGACGCGGAATGCCCGCGCATGGCCGACATCGTGCTGCCGATCCCGGCGCAGACCATGGCCGACGATACCGGCCCCTCGCTGTCGGTTCTGCCCATGGGCTCGCTTTTCGAAGGCGCGCAGTACATTCTGTTCGAGGTGATGATCCTGAGGCTGCGAGATCGCCTTGGAATTACCCCAGAGGCGATGCGCGCCAACCACACCAACCTGGAATAGCGTCTTGACGTCAACGCCGCAAAGCCTGTCCGAGCAGTCGGCCGTTGTCGTGGCCCGCGATCGTACGCGACGTCATCATCCGGGCTATGGCCGCTTTACGCCATTGTTCTTCCTCGCGCCGGCGGTGCTCGCGCTGTTTGCGATCGGCATCTACCCGACCATATTCGCCGTGCTGACGTCGTTCAGGCGCTACAACATCACGCGCCGCGCCGACCAGCTGGACGGCTTCCCATTCGTCGGATTCGACAACTACCTCGCCGTACTGCACGACCAGGGCTTCTGGGACAGCCTCCTGCTGACCGGGAAGTTCTATCTCAGCGTCGTTCCCCTGCAGATCCTGTTTGGCGTCCTCATCGCACTGATGCTGCACAAGCCGGGCTGGGGCCTGCTGCGCGCGCTCACGCGCGTCTCGCTGGTCGTTCCGCTCGCGACGACATATGCGGTTGTCGGTCTGATCGGCCGTCTCATCTTCAATCGCGATTTCGGCGTCGCCAACCAGTTCATGGGCTGGGTCGGCATCTCCTCATCGGACTGGCTCGGCAACCCGACCGGAGCCTTCGTCGCCATCGTCATCATGGACCTGTGGCAATGGACACCGTTCGTCGCACTGATCTTCCTCGCGGGTCTGTCGATGGTGCCGGTTGAGATCGAGGAGGCCGCACGGCTCGAGACGAAGAGCCACTGGGCGCTGCTGCGCCACGTCCAGCTTACCTACATGTTGCCAGGCCTGACGGCAGTCTTGATCTTGCGTTCGGCGGACGTCCTGAAGCTGTTCGACACAGTATTCGTGATGACGCGCGGCGGCCCGGGAGCCGCGACCGACCTCGTCTCGATCTATGTCCAGCGGGTCGGCTTCAAGGTGTTCGATCTTGGGCTTGCGTCCGCGCAGGCGATCCTGCTGCTGATCTTCACCATCGTGCTGAGCCGCCTTTATATACGCATCTTCTATCGGGAGATCGAATGATGGTAGCAACACGGATCGGCGCACTGCTGCACGCACTCGGCCTGCTCATCGTGCTCGCTCTCGCGCTGTTTCCCTTCTATTGGATGGTGACGTCCAGCCTGAAGGACCAGACCGAGCTGCTCGCCTCTCCCCCCGTGTGGTTCTTCCACCCCACGCTTGCGAACTACATGGACATTTTCGCCGACACGAAGGTGACAACGGCGGTCCTGAACTCCCTGATCGTCGCGGGTTCGACCACAGCCTTGTCCGTCGTCCTAGGCACGCCGGCAGCCTACGCGCTGGCGCGCTTCGAATTTCGCGGTAAGGCGGACCTCTGGTTCTGGTTCATCTCCAACCGCATGATCAGCCCGATCGTGCTCGCGCTGCCCGTTTACCTGTTGTCCAGGCAGGTCGGCCTGCTCAACACACACCTTGTGCTGATATTGATCTACCTGACCTTCAATCTGCCGATCGTCGTCTGGATCTGCACCGATCAATTCCGTTCGATTCCTGCCGATCTGGAGCAGTCGGCCCGGCTGGAGGGCGCCTCGCAGTTCGACATTTTCTGGCGCATCTATCTGCCGCTCGGTATTCCCGGCGTGGCCGTTTCCGCGATTTTCGCCTTCATCTTTTCGTGGAACGAACTTCTTTATGCGCTCGTCCTGATCACGAGCCAGGGGCTCAAGACGGCGCCCGTGGTGGCGACCAACTTCATGTCCGGCTACGAGCTGCCCTGGGGGAAGATCATGGCGACGGGCACGGTGATCGTTCTACCCGTGACCGTCTTCGCACTGCTCGTGAGCCGCCACATGGTGCGGGGCCTCACGATGGGCGCGACAAAGTAGCGAGGGAGATCGGGTCCCATGACGTTCGGTGTCAATCTGTCATTCTGCGTCAAGCGCTGGGTCACGCCCGCGCTGTGGGCACCGGTGGTCCGCGAGGATCTCGGGCTCGATCTCATACAGCTCTCGTTCGATCTCGTCGATCCGACCTGGCCTGACGATCTGATCGAGCCGCTCGCCGACGACATCCGCAGGCATGCGGACGCTTTCGGCATCAATGTGCATAGCGCCTTCATTGGTCTTGCCCATTACACGTTCAATCAACTCCTGCATCCGGATCCGCGCGTCCGCGATGTCGCCGAGGCTTGGCTGCGACGCGCCTACCGCTTCGCGGGACGCGCCAGAATCCCGCGCGTTGGCGGGCCGCTCGGTGCGGTTGCCTCGCGTCGCGATGGACGCGAAGCGGAGAACCTGTCGCCTGCCGATTACGATGACCTGATCGCGCGCATGCATCGGCTGGCCGACGCCGCCAAGGGGGAAGGAATGGCCGAGCTCTATGTCGAACCGACGCCGATGCGTCGGGAATGGCCCTGGACCGTCGACCAGGCGCTCAAGATGGCCGAGGACCTCAGGACCACGACGGTTCCCTGGAAATTCTGTGTCGATTGGGGCCATGGTACCTTCGAGCCCCTCTACGGTCGCTATCGCGCCGGCATGGCCGACTGGTTCGCGGCGCTCGGCGCAGAGATCGGCGTGGTCCATGTGCAACAGACCGATTTCCAGCATGACCGTCACTGGGATTTCACCGAACCTGGTCGTGTCGATCCGATCGCGACGGCCGCGCTGCAACGCGCGCATGGACTTGCCGCAACACCTACTTTCCTTGAAGTATTCTATCCGTTTGAGCGCGACGACGCTTCCGTGCTTGACGCCATGAAGCGTTCCGTCGCGCTGCTCAAGCCGGCATTTGCGTGAGGTGCGGCAGTGGTTGATGGAGCCAACGATGACACCACCAAATTGCAGTCCGGCGCGTCGGATCTGAGCGAAGCGCAGATTCAGGCGCGCGCCTGCTGGTACTACTATGTTGGCGCGATGACCCAGCAGGAGATCGCAGACCGGCTCGGGCTGACACGACTGAGGGTCAACAAGATCTTGGGGCAGGCGCGGCAGGACGGGCTCGTCAGCGTTGAGATCAAGCTGCCGCTCGCCAACTGCATAGCCCTGGAGGAAAAATTGAAGGCGCGTTTCGCGCTGGACGACGTTTCGGTCGTGCCGACGTTGCCGGATCCCGATACGCTGCAGCAGATCATCGGGGAGGCAGCCGGTGCGATGCTCGATCCCCTGCTGGAGGATGGCATCGGTCTCGGCGTCGGCTGGGGTCGCACGCTGCGCGCCACGTCTCGCGCGCTGAAGCCGCGGCGATTCTCGCGTAGCTGGGTGACGGCGCTGATGGGCGGAATGACTCGCGGCGCCGGCACCAACACATTCGAGGTAGCGACCGAGTTCGCCCGCGTGATCGGTGCCGAATGCTATTACGTGGCAGCCCCGATCTATTTCCCCTCCGTCGAGAGCCGCTCGACCCTGCTGACGCATTACGGCCTCGCTGAGGTCATGCGCAGGGCGCGCGAAGGCCACATCGCACTCGTCTCCTGCGGCGACCTGACGCCCCGTTCGCTGCTGGCCTCGACGCATATCGTCAGCGAGGTCCTGGACGAGTTGCGCAAGGCGGGCGCGGTGGGGGATCTGCTCGGAACGTTCCTCGACGAATATGGCCGGCCGGTCGACCACCCGCTCAATTCACGCGTGATGGCGCTCGATCCGCGCGAGCTGAAGGCTTATCCCACCTCGATCCTGGCCTCGGGCGGGCTACCCAAAGCGCAGGTGATCCGCGGCATTCTCAACGCGCGCTACGTACGCCGTCTTGTCACCGACGAATCCGCGGCGGAGGCACTGCTGCAATGAGCCTTCTTCTTGCCATCGACGTCGGAACGCTTTCCGCCCGCGCAGGCCTGTTCGACACGTCGGGCAGGCTTGTCGCGGCGCGCAGTCATCCCTTCGAGCTCTTACGACCTGCGGAAAACCACGCCGTCTATCGCATGGACGATATCTGGGCTGCCGTGTGCCATGCAACGCGAGCCGCGATCGCAGAAGCGCCGGGTGCGGCTGCGGCGGTCGCTGGCGTCGCGATCGACGCGACCTCCTCCACTTATTTCAGGGCAGATGGGGCCCGACCGCTCGAGGGCGACGCGGACGTCGTCTGCTGGATGGACCACCGCGGCGAGCGCGAGGCCGAGGAAATCGGTGTATCCGGCGATCGCTACCTCGACTACGTCGGAGGCACCGTCTCGCCGGAAATGTATCTGCCCAAGATCCTATGGGTGAAGCGTCACACGCCACAGGCCTGGGCGCGCGTGACCGCGGTATCGGATCTTTCGGACGAGGTCGCCCACCGCGTCACGAGCGTCGATCGTCTTTCGGTCTGCGGGCTTGCTTGCAAATTTCCCTATCTGCCCGGCGACCCCGAACCATGGCGTCGCGAGCTGCTCGCAACGCTCGACCTGCCCGATCTGCCGCGGCTCGGAAAGCTTGCAGAGCCACCGGGACGTGTCGGCGAGCTGCATGGGACGGTTTCCAGCGCAGCCGCGAAATTGCTCGGCATCGCGCCTGGCGCACCGGTGGCGATCGGACTGATCGATGCGGAAGCCGGCGCGCTCGGTGTCGTCGGCAGAGGTTTTCGCGACAAGATGAACCGCACGCTGGCACTGATCGGCGGCACCTCGAGCAGCTACATGTGCTGGGCGAAGGACGAGCGACAGATCTCCGGGATCTGGGGACCCTTCAAGCACGCAGTCTTTCCGGATTACTGGATGCACGAAGCCGGAATGAGCATCTCGGGCGCAGCGCTGGACGCTGTCCTCAATCATCATCCTGCGAGTCCCGGGGGCGCCTCACCGGAGCTGCACGCCCAAACGGCGCGCGATATTCTCGGATTGCTCGACCTCGAGGGACCCGCTTTCGGCGCGCGGCGCCATATCGTGCCCGACTGGCTCGGCAATCGTGCACCATATGGCGATGGAACGGTGCGCGCGCTCATCAGCGGCATCGGACTTGAGACGAGCCGCCGTTCTTTCCTCGAGCACTATTACGCAACGGCCCGCGCGCTCGCTTTGCAGAGCCGGCACATCCGCGAGCACCTGAATACGCACGGCTATGCGATCGATCGCATCTGTCTCTCGGGAGGGCATACCAAGAACCCTCTGATGGTACGGCTTTATCGCGATGCGCTCGCCGCTGATCTGGTGATCTCGCATTCGCCTGAACCGGTGTTGCTCGGAACCGCCATGGTTGCTTCCGTCGCGGCAGGGCTTCATCCGGATCTGTTCGCCGCGCTTGACGCCATGGCGCCTGAGCAGACGATCCACAAGGCCGATCCAGGCTGGGTCACGGCCAACGAGTTTGCTTACGCGACCTACCTGAAGCTGTTCGCAGTCCGCAACGAAATGGAGGCGGAGAGCCGGCGGCTGGCCGGCCGCTCGTCTGCGCCCGCCGGAGTCATCTGAACGCCATGTCATTCCTTAAGCTCGACAACGTCGTAAAGCGCTTTGGCTCCTTGACTGTGGTCCACGGGGTCAGTCTCGAGGCCGAGAATGGCGAGTTCGTCGTCTTCGTCGGCCCGTCGGGCTGCGGAAAATCGACGCTGCTACGTATGATCGCGGGTCTCGAGGAAATTTCAGCGGGCGATGTCTCGATCGACGGCCGGATCGTCACGGGGCTCGCGCCGGCCGATCGCGAAGTCTCGATGGTGTTCCAGTCCTACGCGCTCTATCCGCACATGACGGTGTTCGACAACATCGCGTTCGGCCTGAAGATGGCGAAGATGCCCGCCGACAAGATCAAGGCGCGCGTGGACGAAGCCGCGTCCATCCTTCAAATAGGTCCCCTGCTGTCGCGCAAACCCCGCCAGCTCTCCGGCGGCCAACGGCAACGCGTTGCGATCGGCCGTGCCATTGTGCGCCATCCGAAGCTGTTCCTGTTCGACGAGCCACTGTCCAACCTCGACGCCGAATTGCGCTCGCAGATGCGGGTCGAAATCGCCAAGCTGCATCGCGAGCTCGGCGTAGCCATGGTCTACGTGACACACGACCAGGTCGAGGCGATGACGCTCGCCGACCGTATCGTCGTGTTGCGCGCGGGCCAGATCGAACAGGTCGGCTCGCCGAGCGAGCTCTACGACAGACCTGCGAACCGCTTCGTCGCCGGCTTCATCGGCTCGCCCAAGATGAATTTCATCGAAGCGAAGGTCGCAGCCGTGAGCGACCACGCGATCTCGGTCTCGCATCCCGCCTTCGCCGGAGGAACCCTGATCATCGGACGCGCGCCGAAATGCGCGCTCGCTGCAGGTACGCCTGTCACCGTCGGACTGCGGCCGGACAATCTCGTGATCGGCGGGCCGAATCCCATCCTGAATCTCACTGCCGATTTCTCGGAAAATCTCGGCGGCCATACCCAGGTCTATGCCACCGCACCCGATGCGCCGCAGATCACCATCCTCGCACAAGGACGGCCGTCGATCGGACGGGGCGCCGCGCTCCCGGTCGGCCTCGCTTCGGGCCAGATCTACTTGTTCGACGCGGCGAGCGGCATCGCAATCTGATCGGACAGGCATACACATACAAGCACAGGATGCTGACGTGACCAGCCATCTCGGTATCGACATCGGCACCTCCTCGGTCAAGGCGGTCCTGATCGACTCCCGGCAGAACTTCATCGCCGAGGGCTCTGCACCGCTCGACGTGAGCCGACCTCAGCCGCTGTGGTCCGAGCAGGATCCGGAGAGTTGGTGGAGCGCCGCACAGACCGCCGTCGGCACCGTGCGAACCGCTGCACCGCGCGAGTGGAGCGCGCTTACCTCCATCGGCCTGTCAGGCCAGCAGCATGGCGCGACACTGCTCGACGCGACCGGCAAGGCCCTGCGCCCCTGCATCTTGTGGAACGACGGTCGAGCCGGGCTCGAATGCAGTGAACTGCTGGAGTCGGTTGCGGACTTCACGACGCGTTCCCTGAACACCACGATGCCGGGCTTCACGGCCCCGAAGCTGCTTTGGGTAGCGAAGCACGAACCCGACATCTTTGCGAAAACGGCGAAGATCCTCCTGCCGAAGGATTACGTACGCTTTCGTCTCTCCGGCGAATATGCCTCCGAAATGTCGGACAGCGCCGGCACTCTCTGGCTCAACGTCGCCCAGCGCCGTTGGGATGCGACGCTGCTTGCCGCCTGCGGCCTGAAAGAAGCACAGATGCCATACCTCGTCGAGGGCTCGGCGGTCTCCGCCTGTCTCTCGCCTCAGGTCGCGGCCGACTGGGGACTTGCCGGTTGCAATGTTCTGATCGCGGGAGGCGGCGGCGACAACGCCTGCTCAGCCGTCGGCGTCGGCGCGGCTCGTGCCGGCGACGGCTTCCTGTCGCTCGGGACGTCGGGTGTCATCTTCGCAGTTACCGACCGTCCGGCCGCATTGCCGGAGCGGACGTTGCATGCCTTTTGCCACGCACTGCCTGATCGCTGGCACGGAATGGTCGTTGCGCTCTCCGCGGCATCAGCGTTGTCATGGATCGCCGCGATCACCGGCGCCGGTGGCGATACCAAGGGACTTCTTGCGCGCGTCGAGCGCTTCGCCTCCGATTCAAGACGACGAGCGCACGCACCGGTGTTTCTGCCCTATCTAACCGGGGAACGGACCCCGCACAACGATCCTCATGCGACTGCGGCGTTCGGCGGATTAACGGTCGATCACGGTCCCGAGGCAATGGTCTATGCCGTCATCGAAGGCGTCGCCTTTGCCCTGCGCGATTGCCTGGATGTGCTCGTCGAAGCCGGCGCCGCACCGACCTCCTGCATGATGGTCGGCGGTGGATCGCGCAGTCTCTACTGGGCCCAGCTCCTTGCAGATGCCACGGGCCTCACGCTCGACCTACCGCAAGGCGCCGAACTCGGCGCAGCCTTCGGTGCCGCGCGGCTGGGAATGATCGCGGCCGGCGTGCCCGAGCAAGAGGCCTGCGTCAAACCGACGATCCGCACGACGTTTTCGCCCGACCGCACCAACGATGCCCTGCTCCGCGAACGCGCAGCACGCGTGCGGGAGCTATATCGTCGAAAATCCTAGCCTCACTTCGATCTGTAGATTCCCGGTCAATTGGAAGAAGCGCTGGCCGAGGCTGATGCCCTTGTGCGGCGAACGGAGGAAGGTGAAGCCCTGCCGCTCCTTGGCGTGCCATTCGGCATCGAGGACAATATCGACGTCGAGAACATGCCAACGACAGCGATCATCGCGCTGAACCCGATCGATGTCTTGATCCTCAGCAATCACGGTCTCGTGGTTGGCGCAGCAGACTGCGACGAGGCGGAAGCTCAGGTCCATGAGGTTGAAGAGCGCCTCTCGCTAGCCCCTCGCCGCCCCTCGGCGGTGGATGATCAAGCACTTCGCAGCATATGCTCAGGCACGGACTATCGCCTGCCGGCCAATCCTCTCTGCCACAGCATCGCCACCGGCCGCATCAGCTGTGCGATTGCGGACAAGCGGCTCGCTGTACCCGGACCACGTCGTTTTTTTAGGACCGGGTCTACCAATATTGGCGGAAGGCCAGGACCTGACTGCCATGACAATGCATGCCAGCGCACCGGCGGCAATTGACCGCCGATCGCTGACGACGCTCCGAGCTGGGCATTTGCCAACGTCGGTATAGACGACGGTGCCGCGACGTCGGATAGTCCAAATCAATCGAAGAAGTCGTGATCGCGCTAAAGGAGGATACATGCTGAAATCGATCGACCCTCTTCTCAATGCAGACGTACTCTATGCCCTGCGGTCAATGGGGCACGGCGACGATCTCGTCCTCTGCGACACCAATTTCCCCGCCGACTCCGTCGCCCGCCAGACCGTCCTGGGCCGCCTGTTGCGCATCGACAATGCCAGCGCCGGACGCGCCGCGCGCGCGATCCTGTCGGTGCTGCCCCTCGACAGTTTTGTCGACAAGCCGGCGTCTCGCATGGAGATCGTCGGCCAGCCCGGCGAAATACCTGAAGTGCAGCGCGAAGTGCAGGCCGCGATCGATGCAGCGGAAGGACGCTCGTTTCCTATGGGGTCGGTCGAGCGATTTGCCTTTTATGAACTCGCCAAGAAATCCTATTGTGTGATCCAGACCGGCGAAAGGCGCTTCTACGGCTGCTTCATCTTCAAGAAGGGCGTCATTCCGCCCGACGCCTGATCGAGTTCTGGCGGTGCACATGCGTCCGGCATAATATGACGCCGGTGCCGTCCGGAACCAACCCATTCGCGCTCGCCGCGAACGCCTTCGACGCTGCACGTCGTCTCGGCTGATCATCCATCTTGCGGCGCGGCATCATCGACGGCTGTCATCGTCGTTCACGTCGACATCGTACAGAGCTTCAGACTCGCTTGCTTTCGTTGACTTTCGAGTGAGCCGTTGCATACTTGACGCGGCCTCTATGCCCCCATCACGACGACACCGAACTCCGCGGGCGCAACTGCCTCGATGTGCTCCGGCGATTCAGACTTCGCGTCAAGAAAGTCAAAAGGGAGGGTACCGCGGTGAAACAGCAGGATCATGATCGGCATTCCGTAATTCAGCCGAACCGGCGTACTGTGCTGAAAGGTGCGGCTAGCGCCGCAGCGTTGGGCACGAGTGGCGCGCTCGGCACGTTCTCGGAGCTTGCGCTTGCGCAAGCCAATCTGCGCGCGCAGATCACCCAAATCCCGGGCATCGGCAAGGGCGCGCCGACGGACGCCGACTGGCAGAAAGTCGGCGAGCTCTGCCTCGGCCCGACCAAGGCGAGCATCAAGGAAGGCGAGTTCAAGGGCGTCGAACTCTCCTTCATGGGGCTCAACAATCAGAACCTGCACAATCTCCTCTTCCGCGGCTTCCTCAAGCCATGGGAGGCATATACGGGTGCAAAAATCTCCTGGATCGATCTCGCGCAGGCGGACTACAACCCGCGCTTGCAGCAGGCGATCGCGACCAGCACTGTCGACTTCGACATCCTGGAGATGGGCGCGCCCTTCGAAGGCGACGTCTGCGGCAAGGGACTGGCGTCGGAGATGCCCGACTGGGTCAAGAAGCAGATCGATGTCGACGACTACGTTGATTACCTGAAGCCGCCGGTCGGAACCTGGAACGGCAAGACTTATCGCGTCACGATCGATGGCGACTGCCACAACTTCAACTACCGGACCGACGTCTTCTCCGACGCAGCCCTCGCCAAGGCCTGGAAAGACGCGGGCAACTCGACCGAATGGGGAGTGCCAAAGACCTGGCAGCAGGTGCAGGCGGTGACGAAGTTCCTCAAGGGCAAGAAGATCAAGAACCAGAACGCGTTCGGTTATCTCGACGCGCCAAAGCCTTGGGGCGGGTTCGGCTTCTATTTCCTCGGCAGCCGCGCCTCGGCCTATGCCAAGCATCCCGACGACAAGGCCTGGCTGTTCGACATCGACACGATGAAGCCGCGCATCAACAATCCGGCCTGGGTCCGCGCGATCCAGGACGTCATCGACGCACTGCCGTTCGAGCCTGCTGACCAGCTCAACGCCGATCCGAACACGACCGGCTTCCAACAATTCCTGGCTGGCATCGGCTCGATGATCCCCTGGTGGGGCGACATCGGCCAGGTGGCGAAGGCGAGCGACACCTCTGTGGTCGGAGACGTTGTCGGCTTCGACATCCTGCCGGGCTCGGACGATGTCTACAACTCCAAGACCGGGCAATGGGACAAGCTCGCAAGCGGCCCGAACCATGCGCCAAATTGCGCCTATCTCGGCTGGGGCGTTTACGTCATGGCGCGAGTCAATGGAGACGAGAAGAAGCACAAGGCGGCGTGGAGCGCTGCCGCACACCTTGGCGGCAAGGACCTGTCGCTCTGGATGGTGATGTATCCTTCGGGCTTCCAGGCCCACCGCACCAGCCATTTCCAGTACGACGAATGGGTGGCGGCGGGCTACGACCGCAAATACATCACCTCCTACTTGAACTCGCAGCTCGCCTCCTACAATCATCCGAACCGCGCCGTGGAGCCGCGCATTCCCGGCATTTTTCAGTACTACAGCATCGCGGAAGACGAGCTCACCAAAATCTTCGCCGGCAAAGTTGACGCGCAGACGGGCGCCAACAACATCGCGGCCGCTTGGGAAAAACTGACCGACCAGATCGGCCGCGAGCGGCAGATCGGGCTCTACAAGGCCTCTCTCGGCGTGTAGCGAGCACCTGCACGAAGCCATCGGCTGGCGCCTCCGGCGCCAGCCGAAAACTTGCCCGGCGACAATAACCGACTCAGAATGCGGCTCATCTCGATGCAGAATTCCGTACCCGTTAGCGACGACCTGCACCACCGGCCAGCGACGAAGCGCGTATCCGGCAGCAGGGAGGTCGCCGGCCGCGCGCTTATACTGCTGGCGTCGCTCGGCTTCCTGCTTGTTCTCTTCATTCAGGTCTTGCACACGACCGGCACGATGACTGCCGGATTTTCCGATTGGCGGCCGATCCTCATCGCCTATCTCGTCTGGGCCGTTGCATTTGGCGTCGGACAAGTTCTGACTCGTGGCGAGCGTGGCCAGCGCGCGCTGTTCCTGCTGCCGGCGGTGTTCTTCACCGTCGCCGTCGTGATCTTCCCGACGATCTTCGGGATCTATATCGCCTCGCTCGACTGGAATCTGAGCTCGATCGAAGGCCCGCGCTTCAGCGGCTTCGACAACGTCAGGGGCATGCTGAACGACACCTATTACTGGAATGCGCTCGGTAACATGGTCTTTTACACGGTCGCGGTGCTCGGCGAATACGCAATCGCGTTCGGGCTGGCGCTGCTTCTTAGCGCTGAGATCCGCGCGCGAAAATTCTTCCGCGTGGTCTTCCTGCTGCCGATGATGCTCAGCCCTGTCGCGGTCAGCTGGATGATCGGCAAGTCGCTTTTGGAGTATCGCTTCGGACCTATGGCGACGCTGGCGCGCTATCTCGGATGGGACAATCCAGCGTTCTTCGCCTCGCCGTGGATGGCGCGCTTCAGCATCCAGGCGATGGATGCATGGGTGTCGATCCCCTTCATCATGATTATCCTTCTCGCAGGCCTCCAGGCCATGCCGAAGGAGGTACAGGAGGCGGCCAAGGTCGACGGTGCGAACGGCTGGCAGTCGTTCTGGCACGTCACCTTTCCGATCATGCTGCCGGTTAGCATCACCGTCCTCATCATCCGCATCATTTTCAAGCTCAAGCTCGCCGATATCGTGATCAACGTCACCGCGGGAGGCCCGGGCGGAGCAACCGACACGGTGTCGAGCTTCATTTACCGCGTCTACCGCGACCGATCGAATGTCGGATACGGCACGGCGCTCGCTATGGTTTACCTGCTGATGATCATCGTGATCCTGACCGTCCTGATGCGCCTGTCGAAGCGCTGGACGCAGAAAGTCGTCTAGGGCGCGGAAAGTCACTTCCAAACGGAGCTGCTCAACTTGGCGCGATCGACCCAGGCATCGAAGCTCATCCGGAGGTATCCGGCGCCCCCCCGCGCCAAGCGGATGTTAGGCCGCATGCTGATCTACGCTGCACTCGTGTTCTGGACGTTCATCTGCCTGTTCCCGATCTACTGGACCGTTACGACGTCGTTCAAATCGGCAGTCGATGTGACGCAAGCCCACCTGGTTCCCTGGGTCGATTTTCAGCCGGACTGGAAGGGGTGGCGCTCGCTCGGCCTGTCGCCAGATACACTGTTCGGGACCTCGACGGCCCGCTCCGAATTCGTCAATCGCTTCGTCAACAGCATCATCACGTCCGTCGGTGCATCCTTGCTGGCACTGATCCTCGGGTCTCTGGCGGCCTACGGCTTGAGCCGCTTCCGCTACAAGTTCGCCTGGATGCGCAACGATGACATCCTGTTCTTCTTCATGTCCCAGTTGATCCTGCCGCCGGTCGTGCTTGCGTTGCCGTTCCTCGTCCTCTACAAGGCATTGGCCCTACTCGACACGCGACTTGGCCTCGTCTTGCTCTACACGCTGACCGTGCTGCCACTCGTCATCTGGATCATGCGCGATCAATTCAATGCGATTCCGATCGAGCTCGACGAAGCTGCCTTCGTGGACGGTCTGTCGATCTGGGGCGCTTTCCTACGGATCATTCTGCCGCTCGCGGCTCCCGGAATGATGGCCGCATTCGTTCTCTCGCTGGTGCTATGCTGGAACGAATATTTCTTCGCGGCGCTGTTGACGAGCACCGACGCGAAAACACTCCCCGTTATGGTGGCGAGTCAGACTGGCTCGCAAGGCATCAATTGGTGGTCGATGGCGGCTCTGTCGACGGCGGCGATCGCACCACTCGTCTTGGTCGGCATTTTCCTTGAGCGCTACATCGTCAGCGGCTTGACTACCGGGGCCGGAAAGTAGCCGGGGCCTCGAGGCGGTGATCCGCCAGATGCGTGATTCCGCTTGCGATCCAGTCGACATCGTTTTCGCTAACGGACGATATTGGCGGGCGCGGCGAGCCCATTCGGCGGCCGGTGGTCATGAGAAGTTTTGGACCCCCTCAATCAGCATTCTTCACCCTTACGCTGAATAGCAGCCCTCCACCGTCAATTCGACCGCGTCCCGCCCGACAACGCTACGGTACAACATGACTAAGCTGGTCGTCGCACTCCAGCTGGAGTCGATGCGAAAGTCGAAGGGTATTGACGAATTTCGCGACACCAGCCGCGTTCCATTTTTTTCGAACACAACTGAGAACACGCGCGGAGGAACCATTACTTCTTGTCGCCGTTTTGCAACCTGGCAAGCCTAGGCGATATAGAGGGCTTTAATACCCGCGTGCTTGAAAGCGAACGGGGTCCAACGTGCATCTGACCATCCGACGCCTATCGAGCGCAACACGGACGCCGGAAGTGGTCGTCGTGATATGCTATAAAGGCATACGCGCGCCGACCCAGAAAGATTGTGTCAGTGGAGCGAGCCGCGGGGCTGATGGTTCTCTGACTGATCATCCAATTGAGCGCTCATCCGCTCCAATCGTTGCTCTAGCTGCTCATTGACAAGCATCAATGCCCTAAGCGCGCCGCGCACGTCACCATCACAAGCGGCGACGACCTCGTCAATCGCGAGTTCGTATGCATCAAGAAGAGAACTGGTGTGTGAGCGTGGCATGCGAACAACATACAAGCATAAAATCTTGCTGGAGAAATAATTGCGCAGCATCATCCCCGCTATTCACAGCGGAGCGGGCTTGCGTCAAATCGTTTCTGGATTTGAATTTCGACGGCAATTTTTACCGCGCTGCACATCAATCGGCCGTGCAGCATCCGAGACATTGAGTTGGTGGTCGGGGGTAAAGATGTTTGAAATCTATTTCAATCGTAAACGTGATTTTCTCGTCTTAAGCAAAGGCTCTCCGATCCCGGCACTTGATCCATCGATCAAATGGCGGAAGAGCAAAAAAAGAGTTTCTAGGGTCAGCGACGAGATTAGATTGGCCGTTGAGAGACAAGGCTACTACGTTCGGCGCTTGCGGGATGCCAAGGTACGGACGAACTCAGTTTGAACACAAACGGCACCCTCAATACTTTCTCACCGCGCTGTCGAGGCTTGCGATGTCTGGATGCGCGCGCCTTGGGACGAGGCGAAGGCGCTACACGCGAGCCAGTCTCGTTGAGGTTGGCAGGCCCACCCGGCTGTCCGATTGTTGCCTCAGCCCTCCATAAATCCCCAAAGTACGATCAAGTAATAGACCACAACCGCGACGACAACGTTGATCGCAACTATCAGCAAAACATCGATAGGTAAGATCGGTTTCCGTCTAGCCATCGCTGCGATCCTAGCCGGGCTGAGATACCCTGACTGCTCACAAATGATGGCCGATGCACGTTACTCGGCTACTGTTGCGTTAGCGCCGCAGGTAGTTCCATCCTATGAATAAAAGTCTGATCGCGGCGATCATCTGCAGTGGCTTTCCAAGCGGCTACGCCAAAGTAGGCAGTAAGCGCCAGAGCAACCGCGACCAAAACAGAATTGAACTGGGTCATCGATCGGCCTCTCTCCCCAATACAGAGAAGCACTTTCGATTTGGGTGCGCACGACTGAAAGCTGCAAATCTATAAGTTTGCGCGCGCAATCCACAGAGAAGAGGTTACCGAGCGTCTGCTTGTTTCCGGAAGTCTTCTTTCCTCGCCGTAGTGCCAACAGCGGAAGGGGCCGGTCCAATCGAAGGCTCGTCAGCACGCAAGGAGGGGCGCCGACACTTCCAAGCCAGGCCCGTCCTAACGGCACACGATCTGGCGAACAAGTCGCACCACTTTTGCGGGGTCACCAGAATCGTTCGCCAATTTCGGCGAGCGACGACGCAGTGGAAAGGAAACGCCGCAAAGCGTCGCCTTTCTCCACACGACGCGGCAGATGAAGATTCCGGAATGGCCTTCGAACGACAGCACAAACTCATTCGCAAATATGTAGTACGGCGTGGAGACACGGGGCCCCCAGGCCGTTTATGTCGCGCACCACGCAAGGATGCGACCCACGAATTCCATCAAATGACAGCCGCGCGGCCCGGTTGAACGACCGCAGCGACTGCGATCGCGCTCCATGAGTCAGCTTCCCGGTCCCGCCGACGTCCGGAAAACGGCAACATCTGCAACGTTGATTTGCTCGGCTCATATTAACAAGAGTCCTGTTGTCCTATTAAAGTTGGATCGAAGTTGATGGTTAACTCGTACGCTTGACGCCGACCCGGCAGCTGGATGTCTGTGCTTTCGAGGCAGCCGGCCGGCTTCCCCGCAGCGCATGGATGCCGCCTTTGGCGCGCGAATGCACGACCAGCAATCTTGCTCAGTTGGTTCGTCTGACGACCGCCAACCGTTCTCGACCAATGGACTGGATAAAGGATCTGCTGGCGGTTCCTATCAAAACTATGAAAACGAAGTCTCGTCGAACAAAATCAAGTGAAGCCGCCGCAGTCCGAGCCGTAAACCGGCCGCGACACGCAGCAATCGTAACGTGCGCTATCGAGTTGAGCCCGGGATTTTCCGAGCGCGCAAAGAGGTAAGTTCAGCCGCGTAGCCGGACGCGCAACCGTTTGATGGTGGACGATACGACCCGATCGTAGGTCTCGAGCGCCGCCTCCGTCGCCAACTTGACGATTTCGCGGTAGGCGGCCTCGTTCACTTGAGTGAAACTGTCGCGGATTGCGCCAGCCAACTCTTCTTCGGTGACCGATAAACGATTTAGCTCTGCTTGTCCCGTAAGATGGCTATACAGATTGAGACGGTACACTTCGGTCGAAAGTTGCCAGGCCCAATCTTCGAGATTTAGTTCTTCAATCATTACCGCTATGCAGGACGGAAGGATGGATTTAAGAACCAACGCATGGTTAGCCTACTACTCCGCTCTGGCAGCGAACCCAACCATTTTCCGCGTCGGTCCCTTCGACTGTGGACTCAACCCTAGTGCATGATTTGCTTCAGGAACGCACGGGTGCGCTCGTGCCTAGGGTCCGAAAAAAACTGATGAGGCAGGCCCTCTTCAATAATCGCGCCAGCGTCCATGAACACCACCCTATCCGCAACGCTTCGCGCAAAGCCCATCTCGTGGGTAACACACACCATCGTCATCCCTTCGCGCGCGAGTGAGACCATCACGTCGAGCACCTCCTGGACCATCTCTGGATCCAGAGCCGACGTTGGCTCGTCGAACAGCATGACCTTCGGCTTCATGCAGAGCGCCCGCGCAATCGCAACGCGTTGCTGCTGCCCGCCCGAGAGCTGGCTTGGGTACTTGTCCGCTTGCTCGGCGATCCGGACCCGCGCCAGATACTGCCGTGCCGTCGCTTCGGCTTCCGGCTTTGGCACCTTGCGGATCTTGACTGGCGCGATCATCAAATTCTGCAGCACGGTGAGATGCGGAAACAGGTTGAACTGCTGGAACACCATTCCGACATCGCGGCGCACCACGTCCACATTTTTCGTGGTGTGATCTAGCTCAACGCCGTTGACGATGATTTTGCCATCGCGGTGCTCTTCGAGCCGATTGATGCAACGAATCATGGTCGATTTTCCGGACCCAGACGGACCGCAGACCACGACGCGCTCGCCGCGCGCGACACGGAAGTTGATACCCTTCAGCACCTGACTACTACCGTACCACTTGCTCACACCAGTCATCTCGATGATTGGCGCGGCTATGGCGGCAACTGTCAAATCAGGCTTGCTCATCATCGAGATCTCCAGGGCTCACGCGGCCATCCAGCCGCCATCGACGAGAAGGTTCTCACCGGTGATGAAGGTTGCATCCTCGGAGGCCAGAAAAAGCGCGGCCGCAGCGACGTCGTCGGGCACGCCCAGCCGCGGCATCGGCGTGCGGCTGCGTGAATAGTCCATCCAGCGCGTTTCTGCGGCGCGCCCCGGCTTGCCCGTCACGATCTTGCCGGGTGCCACCGCATTGCAGATGACGTGCTCCCGCGCATAATCGGCGGCGATTTGCCGGGTGATGTAGACTACGCCGGCCTTCGAAGTGCCATAAGCGATATCCTCTGGACAGGCGATCATGCCGTGCTGGGACGAGATATTGACGATACGTCCGCGTGCGCCGTTGCGCACCTCCTGCCTCAGCATCGTCGCAACCGCTGCCTTGCTCATCAGAAAGACGCCAGTGAGATTGACAGCAAATGCCCGGCTCCACTCCGCAAGGCTGATCTCGAGTAACGGCTTGCCGATGCCGATGGCCGCATTGTTAATGAGACCGTCGAGCCGGCCAAACTTCTCCACGGCGAACGCAATCGCCTGCTCCGCATCGGTTTCGCAGGACACATCAGTTCGAATGAACTCTACCTCGTAGCCGTCCGCCCGCAGCCGATCGATGGTCGGCACGCCCCCCTCGCGAACATCGGTGGTGACATCGGCGAGAACCAGCCGCGCGCCTTCGGCTGCAAACCGGCATGCGATGGCGCGCCCGATTCCAGACGAGGCGCCGGTGATCACGATGGACTTGCCGAATAACCGGCCCGTCATGACGCGCCTCCCGATGCAGGGCCGTCGAGACCCATCCAGGACAGATAATCCGCTGCCGCCGTGTCCACGGGATAGGCAGGGTTGAACCCGGTGTCGCGCAGGAGACGCGCAACGCTCAGCGGCGCGCGGTCAACGGGAAGGTTGTAGCGGATGCCTGCAGTCTCGCCCGGCTCGGCGCAGCGCCAACGGAAATCCGGAAAGCGGCTTGAGAGCGCGCGGCACCAGTCCTGCAGGTCTGACATGCAGCCGCCACCGACGTGATAGACCGCATGGCCGAGGGCCATACCCATGGCGACTGCAGCGATACCGGCGGCGGCATCACGCGAGTAGATCCAGTCGGCGCGCATCGCACGCGGTAGCACCGCCTCGTGACCAGACTGTAGTGCCTGCAGGACCTGGTGGTGCGGGCTGAGCGCATCTCGCACTGGGGTTGGCAATTCCCAAGGACCATAGACCGGACCGAGTCGGACGATTCGTGTGTCGCAGCCGTGGAGATGCGCGATCCTGATCGCCGCCTGTTCCGCCGCAAGCTTGCTGATACCGTAGAGTGCGGAGGGCGCCGGATGGCTGATCGCCTCCTCAAAACAGCCGGACACGGTCGGAGCAGAAAAACCGTAGACGGCAACAGAACTCACCACAACGATACGCCGGATTCCGCCACGCGCGATCGCGCGCTCCATCAGGTTGACGGTACCGCCGACATTGACATCGACAACCCGGCGAGCATCCGTGCGTTCACGCTGCTCATTCGGCGTCACGGCGGCCGCGTGAATCACGCAGTCGATGGGCGCGGTCGCGAGCGCAGCGTCGAGATCGGCCTCGTCAGTAACATCGCCGCTGACATAGACCGCGCCCGCAAGCTCGCGGCGCGCCATCAGCTCCGTCGGAGCCGCCGGTAAGTCGAACAGTACGACGCGCTGGCCTGCCGCGAGCAAATGCTCTGCCAGCGCAAGTCCGATGAATCCGGCACCACCCGTGATCAGCGTGGCCATGACTACCGTGCCGCCAGGGCCTGCCGCTCCAGACGCGCGACCCAACGCGCAATCGGATACAGCAAGACGAAGAAGATCACCGCAGCCGCCATCAGCGGCGTCGGATTATAGGTCTGCTCCTGAGCGACACGCGCCGAGCGCAGCAACTCGGGCAAAGCGACCAGCGCACCGATCGAGGTGGTCTTGACCAGCTCCAGTGAATTGCTGGCCAGCGGGGCCAGCACATTGCGTACGGCCTGCGGCAGGACGATGTAGAGCACGACATGCAAAGGCCTGAAGCCCAGCGCGCGCGCCGCCTCGTACTGGCCGCGAGGCACGGACTCGATGCCCGCGCGAAAAATCTCGCCATAGTAGCCGGAGTTGTTGAGCACGATCGCAAGAACGGCGGCAGCAAAACCGCCCAGGGTCAACCCGAGGAACGGCAGGCCGTAGAACACCAGAATCAGCAGCACGACCACCGGAAACGCCCGGAAGACATCAATATAGACCAGCAGGGCAACGTTCAGCCAGCGATGATGGAAACTATAGGCCACGGCGATGGAGAGGCCCAGCAGGAGGCCGAGCGGCAGAGCCACCAACGCCAGGGTGACGGTGTAAAGCACGCCCTGCAGCAGCAGCGGATAGACCCGCATCAGCGCGTCGATGTCGGCAAAATTGTCCAGCAGCGCCTGCATGGTCTTCCCTCATCGTCCCTGCGCTGATCGCCACTCGATCCAGCGGCTGGCGACCACGAGCGGCAGAAAAAACAGCACGTAGAAGGCCGCGGCGAGCGTCAGTGGCGAGGGATTTGCGACCATCGCAGTCACGCTCTGCGCCTGCCCCAGCGTCTCCGGCAACGACACGGCGGTGCCCAGCGCAGTGCCCTTGCTGATCGAGATCGCCCGGTTGGTCAGAAGCGGCACCGACAGCCGGAAGGCCTGAGGCAGGATGATCTGCAGCAACGTGCGCACCCGCCCAAACCCGAGTGCGCTCGCGGCATCCCACTGTCCGCGGGGCACCGCCATGATGGCCGACCAGAATATCTCACTGCTGAACGCCGACAGCACCATCGCCAGCGACAGCACCGTGGTCACGAACGGCGAGAGGGTGAGCCCCACATAAGGCAGGCCGAAATAGATAAACACGATGATGACGAGTTGCGGCAGCGTCCGCAGTACGTCCACGTAAACAACGATCAACGCATTCAACGGCCGCAGGTTGGCACAACGCAGCAACGCCAGCAGCAGCCCCGTCGCGATGCCGAACAGAATAATCAGCAGCGCGACGGCAACCGTCACGCGAAAGCCCGCCAGTACGTTCGGAAACGCGAGCGCGATGACCTTCGGATTGAAATAGTACTCGAGAATACGGTCCATCGGCTGTCACCGTGTGGCCGCCGGACCGCTCTTGCGATCCAGCTGTGGTGCCCTCTATTTCTTGCAGGCCGGAATGTGGGCAGCGGGTTCGAAGCCCTTGAAGCCGGGAGGCCCGTAGCCGAAATACACTGTCTCGATCGCCGAGCCGGCATCCGGAGCGGCCCCGTACCACTTCTCGTGCAGCTTGCGCAGCCGCCCGTCGAGTTTCATGCATTCGATCACGTTCTCGACCTTGTTACGATACTCGGCGTCCTCCAGCCGGAACGCATAAGCGAAGTTGCGCCCATTGAAGTCCTTGTAGCCAACCTTGATCGTCTTGTTCTGACTGGCGGCATACACGGTAGTGGGGATTTCGTTCAGCGCAGTGAATGCGCGCCGAGTCAGCACGGCCTGCACGCTGTCCGGAAAGGTGTCATAGCGCTGCACCTCGAATCCGTACTTCTCTGCATTCGCGGTTGCCCAGGTGTCCGAGATGGTGCCGCGGTTCACTGCCACCGCCTTGCCCTTGAGATCGTCAAAGCTCTTCATCTCGTCGGCGGTGCGAACCAGAAACCCGTTTCCGGTGGTGAATAGCGGCTCCGTATAGAGCATCCGCTCGGAGCGTTCGGCTGTCAGATTCAGCGGGTTGACCAGGAATTCGACCCTCTTGGCAAACAATGCCGCAAAGAGTCCAGAGAAGTTGATATCCACGATCTCGACCTTCGGACGGCCGAGTTCCTTGCCGATCTCGTTGATCAGATCCACGCCGAAGCCTTCAGGACCGTTCGTGCCTCGCACCATCCATGGTGCGACACCGAAATCGGACGCGACAACCAGCGGCTTGTCGGAGGGGTGATCTGCCTCCTGGGCATGAGCCTCGATCCAGCCCGCGACCTGGACCCCGGCCATGATCAGCGCGATTGCAAGAAACTTCGATCGGAGTGTCATCGGTCGGGTCCTTCCATGGATCAAGTCTTTCGGGGTTGTGCGGGATGGGTGGTAATCCAATGCCGGGCAATGTCGGCGCGTCGGCACACCCACACCGCGTCACGCGTGGCGACGTGGTCAAGAAAGCGCGCGAGGCCCGCGGCCCGGCCCGGATGGCCGACGATCCGGGTGTGGAGGCCGACCGACATCATCTTCGGCGCGGTCGCGCCTTCAGCATAGAGCATGTCAAAGGCATCCTTCAGATAGACGAAGAAATCGTCGGCGGTCGCCATCGCGCCACGGATGAACTTGGCGTCGTTGTTGACTAGACCATAGGGGACGACCAGGTGCGGCTTGCCGACGACCGTGGTCCAGTACGGCAACTCGTCATTGTAGGCGTCGGAATCGTAGAGGAAGCCCCCCTCCTCGGCCACCAGCCGGCGGGTGTTCACTCCCGCGCCGTAGCGGCAATACCAACCGAGTGGTCGCTCGCCGATCGTCCGGGCCAGACTTGCCACTGTCCTGCGGATCCGCTCGCGCTCCTCATCCTCGCCAAGATGTTGATGCCGCTCCCAGCGCCAGCCATGGGCGCACACATCGTATCCATGCTCGCGGATGGCCGCTGCCGCTTCCGGATTGCGCTCCAGCGCAAGGGCGCACCCCATGACGGTGGCCGTCATGCCGCGCTCGGAGAGCAACCGGATCAGCCGCCAGAAACCGACGCGGCTACCATACTCGAACATCGATTCCGCAGCGAGATCGCGCCCGTCAAAGCCTCCCCCGCCGCCCTCCGTCAGCGCCGTCTCAGTGACGCCGTCGCCATCGGCAAACGAAGCCTCCGATCCTTCTTCGTAATTGACGCAGATGTTGAGCGCGACGCGAGCGGCGCCGGGCCATCTCGGATCCGGCGGATTGCGTCCATAGCCGACGAAATCGCGATCCTGGTCGTTTTGCGCGGTCATGACCATTACCTTCTACGAACCTGCCGGCGGCATAACGATGGTGACGGCGGCATCGAGACCGAAGAAGACATCATCGTTCTGCTGGCCGGTCACACCCATCGCCACCGCGAATTCCATAGGGGCGTCAAGCACGGTCATCGGATGATGCCACACATTGCGTGCGTAGGTGACGATCTGGTCGGGGCCAGCGATGAATCCGCGCAGCGTCGCCAGGTCGGGACCGCCGTCCGGCGTCGATGCGCAGACGATGGCCAGATAGCGCGTGGAACCTAGCGGCACGAAAGTCTGCGCCGAATAAGGATGCCGCTCCAGCGTGGTCAGCCGCAGCGGGAGCTGTCCGACCGCGGCCGCGCCGCTGATCCACAGCGAGAATGTTTGCGCCTCGTCGGCACGGTTCAGCATCGTCGGAAGGTAACGCCGTCGCTCACCGGTCGGGCGCGAAACCACGTCGCCGAAAGGACGAAAGGCCTCGGCGGACAGCGGCTCGAGCGACACTGTGTACGAAGGAGAGTGATTCATTGAAGCTCTGGGACAGCCAACGATGCAGACGACACTCACCGGCTAGTAATACCAGTGGTATACCATTGGAGCTTAGAGGTACCGCCGTGTCAAGGGCGCGAGCCGTGACCTCTTCGCAGGGCAGCAATCGTGAGTAAGGGCCGGGACGGAATGCGGCGGACCCCGAACAGCCCAGCGCAGGTCGGCGAACTCACAGCGGCGGCATTCAGCTGTGGCTGTCGGGCAAGAAAATCCCGAACGTTTCCAACATCCCCTGGCGGACGTTGGTCAGATGCTGGATCATCGCGTGGCGCGCCACTACTGCGTCTCGCTTGATGATGGCATCGACGATCGCGAGGTGTTCGCGACACGCGGGCAACAACCGCTCGGGACGGCGCTCCACATTGCACATCCTGATCTTGCGGCGGGTCTCTCCGATCAGCGTGGCGAGAGAGCGGTTGCCGCAGTGGCTCGCAATCTGGTCGTGAATCTCGTCATCCAGCGTCCAGTGCTTGGCTTTGGTGACCTCGGCGGTGGACAGGATCTTCTCCAGGCTAGCCTTGATCGGTTGCAGCACATCAAGGCCGATACGCGTTGCAGCAAGCGAGGCCGCCTCGCTTTCCAGAATGAGGCGCAGATGAATCAACTCGAGGAGCTCGGCGATACCGATGTTGCGAACGATCACCGAGCCATTCGAAAGCTGCTCCAGCCTGCCCTCGCCGAGCAGACGGCTGATTCCGGCACGTAGCGGAGTGCGCGACACCTTGAGGCGAAGCGCAAGCCGTCGCTCCTCGATGACCTCGCCCGGCGTAAGTTGCCGTGTTTCAATCAAGTCCAGAAGCTTCCGATAGGTCGTTTCGGTGACGTTACCATCCGACCGCAGACGCTTCGGTGCCTCCGCCGCAGCCGCGCGCAGAACGTTTGTTGCGGATTTTGGCTTGCGCGCGGTCGACTTCGTCACGTTCATTCCTCGGGAGACAGTCTGGCAGATCGGTAGTCATGCAACTGCGGCTTGTCGAGGTGCTTCGCGTTCGCGGCTTATCCCGCACCGTGATGGGACATCCGACGCTCGCCGCTGCACCGCGACGGGATGCTTCCGCCGGAATTGCTGCGCAAGAACCGTGCATATTGCTGAAATGATTGGCTTGCAAGAGTTAGGCAAGACGGACGGTCTTGACTCTGCCTTTGCGATGAACCTGGTGTATCCGCATGGGATACCGCTGGCATGTACGATCAGCCACAGGCAGCGTGTTAGCTGAGTAAATTGGCACTGGGACCGTCCGCTCGCCAATTTGCAGAGCATCAGTCTCGGATAACCTTTGCTCGATCAGCCGTCCCCGGCAGTGCCGCACATGTTTTCAAATGCTTTTTTTGCTGGAGGGATAGAGACCGGAAACAAACTCTCTCCTCCGGCCCTCGACACAGGCAAGTCGGTAGGGAGAGGAACGCGAAATTCGCTTCACGAGTCGACCAGACTCTTCGCTCTCAACCACGGCTGGCATTCAGCGGATCTTCAGGCTTTAACAATGGCTTACCGCACGTGCTAACGGCCCCTATGTCCTTAGTGCAATCCTTCGTGGTTTTGTCTTGTATGCCGGCCAAGCCAGCTTACTTTCGGAGTGGTTAGCACTCGCTGGCTTCGATTGCTATTTCATCGAAAATAACGCAACTCGAAAAAATAGGAGGAGACCATGAAATTCCGTCCCCTTCACGACCGCGTCGTGGTCAAGCGCATCGACGCAGAAGAGAAGACCGCTGCCGGCATCATCATTCCCGACACTGCCAAGGAAAAGCCCTCCCAGGGCGAAGTCGTCGCCGTTGGCCCGGGTGGCCGCGACGAAGCCGGCAAGCTGATCCCGATCGACTTGAAGGTCGGTGATCGCGCGCTGTTCGGCAAGTGGTCAGGCACCGAGGTCAAGATCGACGGCCAGGAACTGCTGATCATGAAGGAGAGCGACATCATGGGCGTTCTCACCGAGGTGGCTTCCAAGAAGAAGGCCGCCTAGTCCACCGCTCGCGCCGCTCACCCCTGAGGAGCGCTTGCCGGCGCCTCAAAGGGTGAGACGCAAGTAAAAACTCAGGGAAACCCAATATGTCAGCCAAAGAAGTCAAATTCGGCGTCGATGCCCGCGACCGCATGCTCCGCGGTGTCGACATCCTCCACAATGCGGTGAAAGTGACGCTCGGCCCGAAGGGCCGCAACGTCGTGCTCGACAAGTCGTTCGGCGCTCCCCGCATCACCAAGGACGGCGTCACCGTCGCCAAGGAGATCGAGCTCGACGACAAGTTCGAGAACATGGGCGCCCAGATGGTGCGCGAAGTCGCCTCCAAGTCCGCTGACGCGGCTGGCGATGGCACTACCACTGCCACCGTGCTCGCCCAGGCGATCGTGAAGGAAGGCGCCAAGTCCGTTGCCGCCGGCATGAACCCGATGGACCTCAAGCGCGGTATCGACCTCGCGGTCGAAGCCGTCGTTGCGGACCTCCAGAAGAACTCCAAGAAGGTCACCTCCAACGAGGAGATCGCCCAGGTCGGCACCATCTCGGCCAACGGCGACCAGGAGATCGGCAAGTTCCTCTCCGACGCCATGAAGAAGGTCGGCAACGAGGGTGTCATCACCGTCGAGGAAGCCAAGTCGCTCGAGACCGAACTCGACGTCGTCGAGGGCATGCAGTTCGACCGCGGCTACATCTCGCCCTACTTCGTCACCAACGCCGACAAGATGCGCGTTGAGATGGACGACGCCTACATCCTCATCAACGAGAAGAAGCTCTCCTCGCTGAACGAGCTGCTGCCGCTGCTCGAGGCCGTGGTGCAGACCGGCAAGCCGCTGGTCATCGTCGCCGAGGACGTCGAGGGTGAAGCGCTCGCGACCCTGGTCGTCAACCGCCTCCGTGGCGGCCTGAAGGTCGCGGCCGTCAAGGCTCCGGGCTTCGGCGATCGCCGCAAGGCCATGCTGCAGGACATCGCGATCCTGACCGGCGGCCAGGCGATCTCGGAAGATCTCGGCATCAAGCTCGAGAACGTCACGCTCAACATGCTCGGTCGCGCCAAGAAGGTGATGATCGACAAGGAGAACACCACGATCGTCAGCGGCGCCGGCAAGAAGGCCGACATCGAGGCGCGCGTGGCGCAAATCAAGGCGCAAATCGAGGAGACCACCTCGGACTACGATCGTGAGAAGCTCCAGGAGCGTCTCGCCAAGCTCGCGGGCGGCGTCGCGGTGATCCGCGTCGGCGGCGCGACCGAGGTCGAGGTGAAGGAGCGCAAGGACCGCGTTGATGACGCGATGCATGCGACCCGCGCGGCTGTCGAGGAAGGCATCCTGCCGGGCGGCGGCGTTGCGCTGCTCCGTGCTTCCGAGCACCTCAAGGGCATTCGCACCAAAAATGATGACCAGAAGACCGGCGTCGAGATCGTGCGCAAGGCGCTGTCTTACCCGGCCCGCCAGATCGCGATCAACGCCGGCGAGGATGGCTCGGTCATCGTCGGCAAGATCCTCGAAAAGGATCAGTACGCCTACGGCTTCGATTCGCAGACCGGCGAATACGGCAATCTGGTCTCCAAGGGCATCATCGATCCGACCAAGGTGGTTCGTGTGGCGATCCAGAACGCGGCGTCCGTCGCAGCGCTCCTGATCACCACCGAGGCCATGGTGGCCGAAGTGCCAAAGAAGAACACCGGCGCGGGTGGCATGCCTCCCGGAGGCGGCGGCATGGGTGGCATGGGTGGTATGGACTTCTAAGTCCGACATTCAGAACTCAACAGAAGGCTCGGCAGCGATGTCGGGCCTTTGCTGATTTCCCGGCAGTCAGCCGGGGTCCAACGCTGGCGCACCGGGAACTATTTCCCGTGAGTTCTGCTCCGTTGCGATTCGTGCGGTGCCGGCATGTCGACCAATGGGAAAGACAAATCGGGCCGTGTTCGCATCCGCTGTTCCGCGGCGACGGAGAGCGGCATGTCCCCCGATGCAAAAACCTTCTATTTGGATACGGTTGAGAGCGCGGTTCTCAGTGGTTTGCGAGCCGAACTGCGTGCACCAAAAGTTATTGCGGAGTACGTGCGTGCTTATCTCGCAGAGCGAAAGCGCCTCGCAATCACATCGAATGCGAAAAGGCAGCGCCTCGAACAAGAGCTTGGACAGTTGAATCGGGAAATCGAACGACTGGTGGATGCGATCGCCAAAGGGCACGGCGATCCATCCATTCTCGGTCTGCGATTGACCGCCCTCGGTGCCGAGCGCGAGCGAATATCTGACGAGTTGCGGCGTGAACCGCCAGCCTCGAAGGAGGTCGCGCTGCATCCAACCATTCTCAAGCGATACGAGGAACAGCTAGGTCGGCTCGAGGAGGCGCTAACGAAGGGTATCCTCCGTGCGGGCGACGGAGAGGCGGCGGAAGCCATCAGAGACCTGATCGACACGGTCACCGTCTTCCGCGATCCAGGACGCTTGGGTGGCGTAACGGTGGAGATAGCAGGCCGGTTGAACGCCCTGTTGGGCGAAAAAGCCTTCCCAAACCAGGTCAAAGGGGCTCATGGCGCGAGCTGTTTGGGAAAGCGTTGACCGCCGGCCCTGTCAGCCGACGCTTTCAAATTCCGACGCGCGGGATGGAGAAGACAGATCTTGCAGCGCCGAGACGACACCGCGACGCGTCGATAATTTGAAATAAAAAGTGAAGAGAAAAGCGGGGATATTCCTCAAAGCTGACTTGATCTGTTCCTTCGCTGACTCCGTCAGGCGCCAGTAATTGATGAGTAAGCAGCAATGACTGATCAGCAATTAGCCTTGGAAGCGATTAACGACGCGCAACTCATACTGGAAGAATACCTTCAGCCCTGTCCCAAGGATAATGCGCGTATCCTTGAAAAGCTGGTGGAAGTTCTCGAACGGCCTGCATTGATCGTTGCAGTCGGTCGATTGCAGCAACGCAGCAATTGAGCGCAGCCCATGAGCAAACCCCTTCAATCGTTTGCTCTAACAGTTGGCATTGCCGCGCTCTCATCGCTCGAAATGACTAGTGTGCACGCTAAGCAACAATGCAGCGCCACCATGCCGCCAAATCCGCAAGGACAATGGTGGTCCTATCGTCTCATCGACGGACGAAAATGCTGGTACGCAGGCAAGCCGATGCTATCGAAAGCATTGCTGGAATGGCCCACAGAGCGGCTTCCCGAATTCGGGTCTCGCGGAGAAGCTCCAGGCATTGTCAATGCTGACAAGCCCGGCAATCCCTTAGATGCCCAAGCGTTGGCACTGAAAGAGGGCTTTGACACTTTTGAAGGGCGATGGCGTGCTAGGATCTCCATCTCCAACACTGGGCACGACTGACCGATACGAGCGACGAACAGATGTTCCGGAGGGCGCGAAACGATTACAGCGGTGATATGCCGCCGCGACAGGGCAAACGTTCACAAAGGCATCTCGTGGGGCTTCAACCAGCGAGAAGCAAAGCCGGACAAGAAAGGCCGGCGACGGCGGTGAGGGAAAACCGCCCCCGAGCCGGTCGCTTGCGCAACCCTCCTCCATGATCTCTCGGCATAGCGCCGGCGTACGAGGCGAAGGAGCGCCTCGAGTCGGCGCGATGCCACCAGCTTTCTCCAAACGGCCGCAATTCAACATAGTACTTGACACTGGTGAACTTGCTCGCGCCTGTAACGATTGCGATCGTCGGCACGCGCTTGGCAGCAAGATATTTTGCGACGGCAGTGTTGCCTGCGGTACCGAGCTGGCTGAACATGAACGCGACTTCGTCGCCTTCGACGAGCGCAGCTGCCTTCCCGCGTGATGGTCGCCGGGTCTGGTTATATGGATAGCTGGTTATATGGATAGACCGGACCGACGGACCCCACAGTCGTTTTTGTTCCGAAGCCGACTGCGTCGCTCGCTCACTACGTGAGCAATTGCCGATAGCCCGAGAGGCGCTAGACCAAATCATTTTGGACTTCGCCAACCGGCCGACATCACGGGTTAAACGGTAAGGCTGGCGGCTGTCGCCTCATTATTGTGGATTTAAATCCGCTGCTCGATCCATTGAGCTACGGGCGCGACGGTCCGTTGCCGATGAAAAGTCGCCGGGATGGCTAGACACTCCGTTAAAAACCTTTGGTCCATCTGCGGTCCGTTGTGGCGCCGAGACAAAATTAAATGATTGATTTTGTTGAAGGGTGGGACTTCCGCCGGGCCCACCACGAAATCAAATGGTTTATGTTTGCTGAACAAGCGAATGCAGCGCCTTCACAGCAGCCTCCCGGCTCTCCATAGGGAGAAACAGACTCACCGAATGCGGCGACAACACGTACGTATCGGGGACGATCCCGTGACTCCTGAGAACCTGCAATGCCCTGAACGGCAATTCCGAGGAAACGCCGCCGAAGCAGGTGAGGCTCACCGAGCTCGACGCCTCGCGCCGCTTGCGCAGGTCCTTGGCGTGCTCCAGCGTGCGCGACAGAGCATCCAACCACTCCATATCGCAGGCCAAGGTTATGCTGGTTTTTCCTGCGGCGAAGTGTGATGCAAGGAGCTGCGGCCAGGACAAGCTGTTTTGCTTGAGATGCTGCGCGAGTTTCTCGAAACCGTGATTGAGATCGCTGGAATCGATTTCCACATGCTCGATGCGAGCTATCGAGTTGACGGCCAGAACCTTCCCGTTTTCCATGCCCAAAACCTCTTTCATCACTTGCGTGCTGTGCTCGACGCCACCCCACTGCTTGAGAACCAGAGGCACATCCTGACTTTGCGCCAGCTCGACGCTGCGAAAATGTAGGATCTTTGCGCCCCAGAAGCACATCTCCGACAGGGATGCGAAGTTCACCTGCCGCAGGGGCCTTGCATCCGGCACGACGCGGGGATCGGCCGAACATATTCCGTCGACCTCCTTGATGATTTCACAGCGTTCGGCCTTCAGCGCCGCAGCCATCGCGACGGCCGTGGTGTCGCTGCCGCCCCGGCCGAGTGTGGTGATTTCTTTGGTCGCCGCGTTCACGCCCTGAAATCCCGCCAGCACGACAACGCGGCCGCGATCGAGCTCCTCACGCACGCGAATGGGCCGAACATCCAGAATGCGTGCGGAGGAATGGGAGTCGTCGGTCATCACGCCCGCCTGGCTGCCGGTGAAGCTGATCGCAGGCACGCCGAGATCGGAAAGCGCCATGCTCATCAGGGACATGCTGATGCGCTCACCAGTCGTCAGCAGCATATCGAGCTCGCGGCGGTTGGGAGTTGGGCTGACCTGATACGCCATCTGGATCAACTGGTCGGTGGTCGTACCCATGGCGGAGACGATCGCCACGACACGATGACCGCGGCCGTGCAGGTCGGCGAGACTGCGCGCAACCGCGCGAATCTTCGCCGGTGTTTCGAGGCAGACACCACCATATTTCTGCACGATGATGGGATGGTTGCTCATCTAACCTCGCTCGGAAGCCTTGCTCGCCTCGCCCATCGAACCGACACCGCCTATCCATGTGCCGACGACCTCAAAATTCGCATTAAATGCGACAAGATCCGCGCGGTATCCCGGCGCGATCCGTCCAAGCTCGGCCCCAAGGCCCAGAAATGCCGCGGGCGTCCGGGACGCCATGATAAGGGCATCGATCAGGGAGATTCCGATGAGGGCAACAGCGTTGCGTACCGCCTCGATCATGGTGAGGTGAGCGCCCGCGAGTGTGCCGTCTGGACCAGTCAGGCGATTGTCGTGCAACATGATCTGCCGTCCTTGCAGCAGGAATTGCCGGTCGTCCGTGCCTACCAATGGCATGGCATCGGTGACCAGCATCAATCGATCGCGTCCCTTGCAGCGGAAGGCAACACGCAAGGCAGTACCGTCAACGTGAATGCCGTCGCAGATGATTCCAGCGAACAGCCGGTCATCCTCCAGCGCGGCGCCCACCAGGCCGGGCTCCCGGGCGCTCAACTGCGACATGGCGTTGAACAAATGGGTCACCCCCGAGATACCGCGACCGACCGCCTGGCGGATTTCGGCTGCGCTGGCATCGCTGTGGCCAGCTGCGATACGCAATCCGGCGCCGACCAATTCATCGATTATGGGCGCGGGCACGCATTCCGGAGCCAAGGTCACAATGGAACGGCCGCGATCCCCGAAGCTTTTGATGGCGGCGAGGTCGCGCCGATCGGGCACGCGTATCTCGGCTTCCGGATGAATGCCCTTGCGAGACCTGTTGAGGGCCGGACCTTCCAGATGAAAGCCGAGCACGCCAGGAATATCGAGGCACGCCTGAGCTGCTACGGCCAATCGTTCGATGACCTCGGGTCGATCGGTGATGAGGGTTGGCAAGCAGCCCGTGGTCCCGGCCTTGCGGTGCGTCTCGACGATGCGCCGAACGCCGGCCTCCGTCGGCTGGTCGTTGAGAAGAACGCCGCCGCCTCCGTTCACCTGGATGTCGATGAATCCGGGTGCAAGGATCGCGTGTCGGGGAAGGCGTATTGAGGCCCCGGCTGCCTCATCGAAGCTGATGCTTTCAATCCGTCCCTGCGAGATCCTGACCGACCCCGGCCCACGCATGTCGGTCCCATCAAAGATGTGCTGTGCGGCAATCGTGAGAGAGACAGAACCAGCGTGGTCCATCAGTATCGATCCGGTAATGGCCGTCACGGACTCGTGAGGCGAGTCTGCCACAAGAGTTCATATGTACGCTGCGAGGGCCTTGTGCGGACCCGAAGCGAAACCTTCGCGTTAACTTTCCATGGGAACAAAAGGTACCACGCATCTCGGCATCGATGGGGGCGGAACCTGCTGTTGCGCCCGGATCGAAGACGAAAATGGCACGGCGCTAGGAGAAGCGAGCTCGGGACCGGCCACGACACGGATCGGCACCGACGGGGCCTGGCGGTCCGTCATGGGGGCCACCGAATCCGCGGCCATACGGGCCGGACTGAGCCACGAGGATTTCGCCCAAATGCACGCCGGAATTGGCCTGGCTGGTACTGATTGCCGGGGCGCGAAAGCGGCGCTCAGCAAGATCGCGCATCCCTTTGCGTCCGTTAACTTCATCAGCGACGGCCTCGCGGCCTGTCTTGGCGCCCATAGCGGCCCGGACGGGGCTATCGTCGTGGCCGGCACAGGCTCGGTCGGTGTCGGCCTGATCGACGGCCGCGAGATCCGTCTCGCCGGTTACGGTTTTCCCGCGTCGGACGAAGGCAGCGGCGCCGACATCGGCCTGCAGGTTATCCGACTGGCGCTGCGGGCTGCGGATCGCCGCCGCGACCTGCGTGCCAGCCTGAGCGTCCTGACGCCAACGCAACAGCCGGCGCGTTACTGGCGGCGCGAGGGCGCCTCGACCTGCCCACGCTGGCCGCCCGAGAGAGAAACTGACCATGAACAGGCTCCGAAGTTCCGCGTTTGATGGCGCTTGGATCAACAGTATGGCCACCGAAGACGTCGATCTGAGATTTGCCGACCTTGACGCATGGCCGCTGATGTCAGCGATGGAAGCGATGTGGGAGGGTCAGCTTGCGGCGGTCGCTGCGATCGGTCACGCCCTCCCCTCTATCACCGCGGCGACCGAAGCGGCACAAGTGGCGCTGGGCGATCACGGTCGCCTTGTCTACGTCGGCGCCGGCACCTCTGGACGCGTGGCGGTCCAGGACGGCGCCGAGCTGACGCCGACCTTCGCCTGGCCCAAAGAGCGCGTCCGCTTCATCGTCGCCGGCGGGGACAGTGCCTTCGTCACCAGCATCGAGGGTGCGGAGGATGACATCGATGATGCGGTCGCACAGATCAATGCCGCGCGGCTCACACCGCATGATGTGGTGATTGCGGTAGCCGCCAGCGGGACGACGCCGTTCACGGTCGCGGCGCTGCAGCAGGCAGGCTCCTGCGGTGCAGTGACGGTCGGTGTCGCCAACAACCCTGGCACCGCACTGCTGGCATCGGCCAAGTTTCCGATCCTGATCGAGACCGGCCGCGAGCTGATCGCCGGCTCCACACGGATGAAGGCGGGCACTGCGCAGAAGGTTGTGCTCAACCTGATCTCCTCAGGAATCATGCTGCGTCTTGGGCGGGTGTATCGCGGCATGATGGTGAACATGCAGCCAACCAATGCCAAGCTGAGGCGGCGCGCCGAGGCCATGGTGGTGCAAATCGCGCATTGCGATCCGTCGCACGCGGCACGCTCGCTGGAGCAGGCCGAAGGAGACGTCAAGACGGCGGCCCTTCTGGCGCTGGGTATCAGCAGAACTGATGCGGAGACCATTTTGCAGGACGGCGACGGTAATCTCAGGCGCGTGTTTGCCGAGCTCGCCACGGATCGGGACTCGCATCGTGACCGGCATTCCAAGGCACCCGCGGCACGCAAGCGAGGCGGAGCAGCTGAGCCATGACGACTTCCGCGATGGTGCGTGAAATCGGGGAAAGCGCCGATACCGTCGCGAAAATCGTTCGTAGCCGTCCCGCCACGCGCGACATCGCGCAGCGAATTGAGATTGGCTCCGTCCCCTTGTGCGTCGTGTGTGGTCGGGGAAGTTCCGGACATGCTGGGGTTTTCTTGAGATACCTTGTCGAGACGCGGCTTCGCCTTCCCGTTTCAGCAAGTGCTCCCTCGGTGATCACGGCATTTCGCACGCCCTTGATGCTGCGCGATGCGCTTTTCATCGTGATCTCGCAATCCGGGCGCAGCCCAGATCTCGTCGCAGCGACAAGGTCGGCGCGCGCTTCGGGCGCCCGCACCGTTGCCATCGTCAATACGACGTCGTCGCCGGTGGCCGACGAAGCGGAGTTCGTCGTTCCGATCGAAGCCGGCCAAGAACACTCCGTAGCGGCGACAAAGACCGTTATCGGCTCGATGGCCGCCAGTGCTGGACTGGTTGCCGAGCTGGCGCAAGATCGTGCGCTGCGGTCAGCCCTCGACAGGCTGCCCGAGCGCCTGCACCGTGCGCTGGCGCTCGACTGGTCCGAGATCGCTGATGATCTCACCAAGGCGTCAGCTGTGTTTGTGGCGGCTCGGGGCCTGGCCCTGGGCTCGGCGAAGGAGATCGCGCTCAAGCTTTCAGAAATCCTGCGCCTGCCCTCCATCGGCTTGAGCGCCGCCGAGCTGCAGCACGGGCCACGAGCCGCGCTATCGTCGCGCACGCCCGTCGTCATGATGCGCCTCATGGATGAAACGGCAGCCACGGTGGACGCGCTTGCAGAGGAGTTGCGTGAGCAAAAGATCGCGCTGCATCTCTGCGGCGGACCTCATGGCTCGATGCCCTGGTTGGCCGAGGATGACCCTGTCACCGACGCTATCACCATGCTCGTTCCGGCCTATCGGATGATCGAGCAGGCGGCATGCGCCCGCGGATTCGACCCGGATCGTCCCCCTCGCCTGAGCAAGATTACAGAGACGTTTTGACAGCTGACCGATCGCTGGCTAGCGACCAAAGCTGGAGCGCCGCACCGGTTTCGCACCTAGAAACGGCGGTCGGTGCGTGGTTCAATCTTCAGGAAGCCTCGGACTTTTCAGACAAACGGAAGTCGGAAATCGAGGCGGCGCGCCGTGCCGGCAAGCTGCCAATGAAAATGACGATGCGGAAGCGTTCTACAATCGAGGATCTTCTCGACGATTGGAGCAAGTCGGTTGAGTTCAAGGCGTTAACCTCTGCCTGACAGGCTTCGTACCGTAAATGTATTTCTGCCATTCTGTACCGACCGCAATCGCGCGAATCCGCGGCGAAGTTGCGTGCCGAAATCCGCGCCGCCAAGCTGCTCGGCGTAGCCGAGCCTGCGCGAGAACTTGAGGCGATAGCGACTGCTACGCCGACATCGATCGGCAAACCGGAGTTCCGAGCCTTCTATAATTATGCGAAATCAGCTCGCGGCCATCATATGGCGCTTTCGATGATAGCGACACTCTCGGCGGCGTTCACTTGGGGGCAGGAAAGCATCCTGTGGCGTCTAGGGCCCAACCCGCGGGAAGGCATGGAGTTCGATCATCCGGACGGGCGGATCGTCCAAGTTGCGATGCCCGAATCTTCCGCTTGGGTCGCTGCAGCTGATGCAATTGATCGACCTTCGATCGGCGACAGCTTTCATCTGGCGTTGTTCACTGGGCAGCGCCAGACTGACCGTCTAATCATGCGGAATGAGAGCGACATCGAAGGCCGCCACATGTTCCGCCAGAGCAAGACAGGCGAGCTTGTCGACATCAAAGAGGCGTCCCAACTCAGCGCGCGGCTGAATGCCTCGCGTGCACGCGTAAAGGAGCTCAAGCTCCGGCTTCAATTGGATAAGGTGCCTCCCGAGCTCGTGGTCAACGAGGACAATGGTGAGCCTTATGACGAGAGCACTTATCGGCATTGGGTGTCGACCGCCCGGGCCGTCGCAGTCTTCGGCTTTCTCGCGCGCGATAGCGCGCGCCAAGCGATTGTCCGCGCAGAGCGACTGAATGCCGAACTGACCAAGATCTCCGACAAGCTATTCGCTCCATTTCCTCTCGATGAAGAGAACAAGGCGCAGCGCGCTCGGGCGGTTGATCAGCGTAAGCGCGTCCTGTCAGAATGGCTGGATGCGCAGGCCGCACACGACAGCAATGGCGATGAGACCGCATGGCGACTAAAGCCTTGCCCCGCTCTGATGTTCGTCAACGGCGCCGGCGACCTCGACCAGAAGCACGACCAAGACCTGCGGGATACTGCGTCATGCTGCTCGATCGGGCTGGCTGCGACTTACTGACGATCTGCGACATCACTGGGCATTCATATCGAAGTGCGCAGACCATCGTGAAGCACTACCGGGCCCGAAATGCGGCTCGCGCTGGCTCCGGCATCGACAGGCTCGAACTGCAGGTTCGAAAGGAAGGAATGAAGGGCTGAACGGACAGCGGCAGAACTTCGTTTGCCCGGTTGCGCCTTAAGCTCGCAGGTCGCCAAGAGGCGGTGTGTCGCGCAATCAATCCCGCCACGCTTTCCGCCTTCCTACGGCGAGGCGTACGCTCCATCTCTGCCCGCGCTGTCCGCAAACAAACCGTCTGCGCCCGGTGCGATGAATGACGCCCCAAATATCTGAGACGTCGCACAGCGTGCGACGTGCGACCACCAAAAGCGTCGCACAACACTCGGTTTGTTCTGTCGAAGGAATAAAAAAAGCCCTTGCGGGCCAATCTCTTAAGGATGGTGGGCGCACCAGGGCTCGAACCTGGGACCCGCTGATTAAGAGTTCAAAACCGGCGCCTCTCTACGATTTCTGAATCTGCGCTACACTACGGTGAGGTCGAAGAAGACCTTTTATTTATAGGGACTTGTCGCATAGCTTCGCAGTCCGGCGAACGCAGACCTTCAAACACCTCGGCTCGCCAAAACAGTTTGAAAACCGTTTTAACAGTTCACGTCCCCCCATGACCGATATTCGCATTGCTCTCAGCGACAAGGCTATCGCTCAGCTACCGTCTCCTGAAGATGGCTGGTATCTGGCTCGCGACACCGAGCTGAAAGGCTTCTTCGTGGTCGTGGGGAAGCGGAAAAGGACCTTCACCGTTCAAGGTGATCTTAGGCAACGAGGAAAGCGGGCCTCATCCATTAGAGTGTCTATTGGAGATGCCAGCGAGTTAACGACCCGAGCGGCCCGCTCGCTTGCCAAGGAATATCTTGCTCAAATCAGCAAGGGAAAGCACCCGAAAGCGAGGCAAGACGGAAACGCCGAACAGGGCAATACCAACCGGGATGAAGCTGTAGCGAGCGTTACCCTGAAGCAGGCTTGGCAACGCTATCTGGAAGCCCACTTGATTCGAAAAGGCCGTAGCAAAAAAACGATAAGCGGCTATCGGGATCACGTCGAGCGTCTCTTTTCCGAATGGCTTGACACCCCTCTGCTCGACCTCGCGAACGATCCCGGTCGCGTCGCCGAAAAGCATGATGAGCTTTCCAAGGAGAACGGTCCCTACATGGCGAATGGCAGCATGCGGACGCTGCGGGCCATTTACAATCATGCTCGGAAGACCAATCGATCGCTGCCGCGCGACAACCCCGCAGATGCAGTCGATTGGAATCAGGAAGAGCGCAGGAACACCGGTATGGGGACCGGCGATTTGAAAGGATGGTTTCTCGAGCTAGCCAATCTAGACAACCCAATCCGGCGCGAATTCCATCTTTTCACATTGCTGTGTGGGTCTAGGCCCACCGCATTGCAGCAGGCTAAGCCCGAACACATCAATTTTCGGCGGCGAACGCTCCACATCCCGACGCCCAAGGGAGGCAGCAAGCGAGCGTTCGACATTCCGCTGTCTCGGGAGATGATCCTGAGCCTCATTCGAGTGCTTCGTTTCGGCAGGCAAATACATCCGTCTCAGGCGCAAGAATGGTTGTTCCCAGCTGAGAGCGCCTCTGGACACCTGGCGGAAACAAAGGAAGATCGGGATATCTTGTCGAAATGGGGCAATGACCTTCGTCAGACATTTCGGACAATTGCCGCCGCTGCTGGCGTTTCCGAATTCGACGCCAAGCTCCTTATGAACCATTCGATCCCTGGTGTGAATGCAGGCTATGTCACTCGACACAAGCTGGTTGAAGACCACCTGCGCAGCCAGCAGCAAGCTATTAGTACGGCTGCGTTTTCTGGTCTCGGTAAGTCGCTCGTAGGACAAGGGCCGTTGTCAGATTGGCTCGGTCACGCGGCAAGCCGACGAGTCGTCAGCCTTTTCCAATTGAAGCCAGCGCCCCTCAGCGAGGAGGAGGAAAGAATTCGGCAAGCAGCCTGATCCAGGCTGCGATCTGATCGAGGCGCCCACTGCGTCCGAACGTAAGCAGCAATAGAAAAGATCAACGAAAACATTGAATCTCGTGCGGGACTGACCACCATTATCGCTATTTGTACATGGGGTTTCGGTGGTCAAACGGTGGTCGAGTGCATCAACCGACTGTTGGAGCCCGCCTGAACAACGGGCGGATATGGACTGAGCATGAGGCCGGGGCGAAGACGGCCGACCTAGCTCGCAAGCACGGGGTCTCCGAAGCGACTAACCGCGGCCGGATGAAAGTTCGGTGGCAGGTCAGATATGATAGTGGATCCGCCGCGCTCACCCATTCAACAAAAACGACGGCTTATCGCACTATTGATTTGCTCTTGTACCACCGTCGATCGGTCGAGGGACATATCCGACCTGCTGAAGCGGGGCGGACACCCATGTGCCTGCAGCAAATGCGTTAGCAGTCACTCCTTGACATCTAGGACCGCAGTCCATCGGTCCAGATGCGGCCGGCGTCGAGTGCAAATCACTGCTCGAGGGCGTTTGCAACTCTCTGGGGCAGACCATTGCCGGGCTAGAAAAGGCTACGCTCCTGCCTTGAAACAGAAAGAGACTCCATCTGCCTATAGGCACAGGCAGAGGGGTTCATTTGGTTCGGGTGCGAAACCCTTAAAAGGCGCCGATCGGCTCAAAAATTGCCGGCGACGAGATCGTAAGAGCCCCTGGTACCGCGAACGTACACCTTGGCTGCGGCGGCGCATATCAAGTCCCGATTGGAATCGAACGCGTGGAGAAGGCTCGACTCGTCGTAGCAGGTATCGGGTTGAATTCGCTTCAGCGCTTCTTCTTCGATAAAAAACGATGCCTCAATGGCGCTATCGTGTCCCCAGAATCGCACGGCACGCCGCGTGCGGTCGTATGAACGGCTATGGTTTGGAAACTCGATCATGTGGCCGGGGCAGATCCGTTGTGGAAAGGGGACTTCCTTGCCTTGCCAGCTCGACGCTATTTGCCTTTTGGACGGCCGATCTGCGACCGCCCTTACGAGCGACGGTGCCAAACCTGGCGCTGGATGAGCGTTGAGGTCCCGCAAACTCTTAGATGGCTACGTGGAAAGCGAACTACAATCCCGTTCGCCCCGGTCACAGCAAATAGTTTCTGCCTGACCTCGCTATTCCGCGGACGGGCACCATATCTTGAATATCACCGCGTGCTTCCCGGCTGTTATCGGTGACTGAGAGCATCGTGCTCCCGCCGCGACCAAGAGGCGGTCAATATGTCAAACATCTCCAAATTCGGACTGCGCGCGTGGCTGGTGCCGCCGGTCCTGCTGCCGATCTTCTTCGCGTTTGTGATCGCTGGTGCGGTACTCATTCAATGGTAGCCGCCCGCGGGCCGCAGCGGCGCAACTCTCTGAAATCATGAAATTACATCTCAACGGATAAAGGGATGCGGCAGCGAGACGGGAACATAGAGGGGCGTGCCCATCATCGGTGCGCACCCACAGCAGCCGTATGCCGGGGAGTCTCAATGACGTTCGGTCCATCACGCATTCCAGTCTTCGTTCTCGTCGTAGAAGACGAGATGGTGCTCCGCAGGCGCGCAGTTGGCATGGTGGAAGACGCCGGCTACACGCCGTTGGAAGCGCTGGATACCGACGAAGCCCTCGCAATCCTGAGCTCCAGATCCGACATCGCGCTCGTTTGCGCCGACATCCAGCTGCCGGGCAGCATGGACGGCATAGGCCTTGCGCACACCGTGCGTAGTCGGTGGCCGGCGATCGACGTCATCCTGATGTCCGAGCAATTGAACCCGCCGAGCATCGATCTTCCCCCTTGCAGCGAGTTCTATGGTAAGCCGCTCCAGGCTTGGCAGATCAAAGCTGGGATTCGTAGGATGATTGGCCACGCCCGAGGCGCGTTATAGGGCCCAACATCGTCCGACTCTCGACGTCAAGCGGCCATCGAGCAAGCTCTCACCTCTCGTCGATCGGCGGTACCATGGCGATCTTCCTCGTCCGGCATATCACGACATATCGGTACCGGCGTGCGGTCCGGCTCGGCCGACATCAATTGATGGCGCGCCCGCGCGATAGTTTCGACCAGCGACTGATTGATTTCTCGCTCGATGTGACGCCCGAGCCCTCGGAAGTGAGGTGGCTGCACGATGTCTTCGGGAATTGTGTTGCGCAGGTCGAGTTTGGCTGTGACAGCGACAATTTGCGATTCGAGTGCGTCATCAAGGTCGATCACACGCCGGAGAATGCGCCCGACTTCAGAATTGAGGACCACGCGAAGGACCATCCGTTTGCATATCAGGCGGAGGAGGCGCCCGACCTGGCACCCTATGTTCAGAGGTGGTTCTCAGACCCCGAAGACCATCTCGGCCGGTGGCTGGACACGTTTCTCGTGCGCGGGACCAGACGTCCTACCGGACAGGTCCTGATGACCCTCAATGAAGCAATCTCGGATGGCTTCGCCTACGACCGCCGCACGGCGCCAGGAACGCAAAGTCCTTCTACGACACTCGAACGCAGGAAGGGCACCTGCCGGGATTTTGCCGTCTTGATGATTGAAGCTGCACGAAGCCTCGGCTTCGCCGCACGCTTTATCACCGGCTATATCTACGTACCGGATCGCGATGGTCCTGTCTGGCTGGGCGGGGGAGCCACCCATGCCTGGTGCCAGATCTACGTCCCCGGCTCCGGCTGGGTCGAGTTCGATCCGACCAATGGAATCGTCGGAAACCGCGATCTGATCCGCGTGGCGGTGGCCAGAGTCCCAAGCCAGGCCATTCCCCTGTTCGGCACTTATTGGGGAGCTCGTGAGGACGAGCTTGGGATGGATGTGGACGTGAACGTCAAAACAGCGGCGGCTCTGTCGTAATGTCGCTCAATGAAGAGGCAGGAACACGCCCCCCGCCAGCGCGTTGGAACTTCCGAACGCCACGCTCGATAGGCACGATCGAGATCGAAGCAGCCGCGGCAATTTGTCGACTTTGGAGGACGCCGAGTGAAGATCCGGGTCGGCTATGAGATGATCTACGACTTTCCGCAGCACACACCCATGATCATGGTCCTGGGCGTTCATTTCTCTCGGGCATCGGACGTCGTCGTGCCCGATTATCTGACCACCACGCCCTCCGTTGCGATCGTCCCCTATCGTGACGGCTTCGGTAATTGGTGCAGCCGCATCGTTGCTCCAGCCGGTCGAATGCGCCTGGCGGCTGACGGGATCGTTCGCGACACCGGCTTGCCGGACGTCGTTGTGCCCTCGGCTACTCAACACGCGGTCGAGGACTTGCCGGCAGAGACGATCGTATATTTGCTCGGCAGCCGCTATTGCGAAACCGATCATCTGTCCGATGTCGCGTGGAAACTTTTCGGGAAGGTCTCGCCCGGATGGGCCCGTGTTCAGGCGATCTGCGATTTCGTTCACAATCACATTCAATTCGGCTACGAACACGCGCGCGCAACCAAGACGGCCCGGGACGTCTTCAACGAAGGCAAGGGCGTTTGCCGAGACTTCGCGCATCTGGCCATCACGTTCTGTCGCTGCATGAACATTCCCGCCAGATACTGCACTGGCTATCTCGGCGACATCGGCATGCCTCCCCCCTACGCCCCAGGAGACTTCGCGGGATGGTTCGAAGCCTACATCGGCGGACGTTGGTACACATTCGATCCACGCAACAACGTCCCCCGGATTGGACGTGTTCTGATCGCTCAAGGACGTGACGCGGCCGACGTGCCGATTACCCAGACGTTTGGCCCTAACACCTTGGTCAGCTTCAAGGTGTGGACCGACGAGATCCATTCGTGAGCACAGGATGAAGTGAGGCTGAGCCCTGAATCGCTCCAGAGAAATGATCCCGGACTTGCGACTCGACTTGACCGTACGAAAGCGAGTTGAGCTTCTGCCGGAACGAATGTCGGTGGCGCAACTTGGTAAGGACGACCGGATGCAAACGCCCCCCACAGCATCCGAGGAAATGACGGCCTCATTGCGCCCCCACGCTCTGGGGCCGTCGCTTGGGAGTCTCTCTAGTCGCGCTCTCTGAGCACGGGCTTCTCGTGCAACACCGCACTCAACAACGAGTTGTGGACCTCGATGTGGCCATTATAGCTGATGAGCCCCAACTTTCGAAATTTGTTCATGAAATAGCTGACCCGCGATCGCGTGGTCCCGATCATCTCAGCCAGTGTCTCCTGATTGATGCTCGCACTGATCGGCTGCGGACTGCCTTCCTTGCCGAAATTCGCGAGCAGCAACAGCAGGCGAGCCAGCCTCCGTTCGCTGGAATTGAATAGCTGGTCGATCAGGTCCTCCTCGATCCGGCTGTTTCGGGTCAACAGATACGAAATGAACAGCTGGGAGAATTTCGGCTCTTCACGGATAGCCGACATCATCGCTTCTTTGGTTATCGACGTGATGACGCAATCTTCCATCGCCGTTGTCGTCGCGATCCGCAGAGGATGACCATTCATGCATCCCTCGCCGAAGAACTGACCGGGCTCGAGAATGGCGACGACTGCCTCCTTGCCCTGCTCCGAAACGACCGTCAGCTTGACCTTGCCGCTTTGAATGTAGAACACCGAGTCAGCAGCGTCGCCCTGCTGAAACACATGCTGGTTCTTGCGAAACGTCAGAATGGCTTTGCCGGCGCCCACCTTGCCGAGAAAATGTTGGGGATCGAACGTGTCCTTGGACGGCTTCGCCACGCGTGGACTCCTTTGAATCGACCAAACTTGTTCGCTTCGATCGGCTGCCAGGGAACGGCTTTCTTGACCAAGCGACGAACGGTTGCTCCTTGCCGGCCAGACCTTGCGGCAGCGGCCCTATTGGGCAGAATTTACTCCCTGATTGTTCGCAATTCTAGGGAAGAGCCACTTTCCAAAGGGCGCGGCTCATTGCGCGCCCATCAGCAGGCATTCTCGGGCGAAGCGACGGTCGCCCTGCGCGTGGCACGACTTTACGATGGAGCATGGAAGTATGCCGACCCGGCGGCACGACGCGCTGGTCAATATAGCTCACCATGGAGTTAGGCAGCGCCCGAACTCCTTGCGGGCCCTGCTTTGCACCCCCTCGCTATTCGACGCTTCCATACCCATATCCTGTGTGTCTGATCGGACCATCGGGCCAATTGAGTGCAACGCCCCGCGACAGGCTGCCGGCCTGAATAGGTCGCCGACAACAGGAGGATTCCATGCCACTTGCGCGCTTTCGAATCGATGAAGGACCGCACACGATGGACGGGCTCCGACTCATTGCACGGGATGGCAACAAGCAGGTCGAGGCATTCATGAGCCGGAAGGTGATGGACGTCTGGGCGGAATCCGTCGAGCATCTTGGAGGACGTCAAAGTCTTTTCCGAGATCAATACAATGCGCTTGGCAGACTGAACCTCCCCGCACTCCAACGGATTGTGCGCGCGAAATACGAGCGAGGTGCCGCGTTCAACCGCCAACATCCCTTCGTGGAGGTCCTGTTCTCTGACATTTCCGAAAGTGGCGAGACCTTGGATCTAAGTGAACTGGTTCGAGAAGCATTGCCCCCGGCATTTCATAGGCTGACCTAGTATCCTGAAGGTAGGCAGCGACCGAAGCGTATGCTTCCGGCTCGCCGGATTCGGCACATTTACTTGCGAGTGAGCAATATTGACCAGCAAGGCGCCAAGCCAGGTTTCAATGTGACTTCCGTAGCTCTCGGTGAAGGAAAGTCAGCGCGCCGCCTGGCCATGGTCGATGTCATGTCGTCACTTCTGCGCAAGCGAACAGACAAACAAATCGGCTACAGCGTCTCGCAGCTCGTTCAACTGCGCCATCAGATGCTCCGGTTTGCTCGGTCGCTCCCCCCAGGACCTGACCGAAATCAGCGGCGGCAAATCGCGCCTTCCTTGCGAAGCCTTGCCAGACGCAAGCGGTGAACCGGCTGTCCCTGATGACGAAGTCAAGCATTGCAAGACAAGATAAAGTTGGGGGCCGCCGGCTCGTTGCCAGCCGTGCCAGGCGCGGTTCGACAAGCGGGCGATGCGCCTTACATCGGACGAGGAACGTACGGAGCGCAAGCGTCGACGGACAAGAGGCCCGAATCTCGCCCCGGGGGGCTCGACCGGTCCGACCGGCCGAGGAAAAGGAGTGGTTCAGATGATGGTGCCAGTGAAAACCGAGGAGTTACCTGCGGGCGTGTTCGTGCTGGAGATCGATGGCCAGCCGATCTTAGCGCTCATGGCTGCCACGCTTTTCCAGGCCAGAGAACTCGGCCAGGAGCAATGGCTCCTAGAGGACTTGAAGCGAATGACGCTCGGACACAGACCGCTTTGGGATGGGACGTCTCCGATTAGGGTGCGTCGCGCCGATCCAGCAGAAGAAGTGTATTACGTCGACGCGAAGACGGAGAGAGCTGCGGACGACTCGCCTTTGGTCTATCTGGTTCGGCGCGACGATGAAGCGGATGCAAGTGGAGCCGTCACTCGTGGCACATTTCCGCCCAGGAGATGATTTCGAGATGGCGTGGGGTCTCGTCGGTCAAGCGACATTGGGCGCGCCATGACAATGGCTGAGACGTCATCAGTGTGAACAGCAGTCAACTACAGCATCCCAGATGCACCGCCTCGAGATCGAAGATGTGACTTTCGGACGCGGAGTGGATCGACAGTTCGCAGGACGCGCGTCGCCAGTCGCGGGCTCTGATCTCGCCAGATCATTCCATTGAAGCGCGGCCAGCTTCCCGCTGGAACTGTCCCGGCGTTGGGGCCGTTCGAGATTGCATCAGATGGCTCGAGCGATATCCGGCAGCTGGTCATCTACACGGGTAGGAAATCATGATGTTCCTGATGGTTCTGATCTGGGCGACGCAGAACCGAGACGCTGCCCTGGAGCCAAAGCTCGACGAGTGCTCCTGGCCAGGGCCGCATTGCGCTTAGCAAAGATAGAAAACTGCACGATGATGCGTAAGGGAGGCTTTATGGCAAATGTAACCGAACGGAATAACGTTCACGTTCGTGGCGCGGGCGACCGGGCGATGGTCTTCGCCCACGGCTTCGGGTGCGATCAGAACATGTGGCGGTTCGTGGCTCCGGCGTTTGAAAGGGACTTCAGGACGGTTCTATTCGACCACGTCGGCGCCGGCGGATCCGATCTGTCGGCCTATGACTGGGCCAAGTATTCAACCTTATCCGGTTACGCCGACGACGTGGTCGAAATCGGCGCCGAGCTAGGTTTGAAGGATTGCGTCTTCGTCGGGCATTCCGTCAGCAGCATGATCGGCGTGCTGGCGGCGCGACAAGCGCCAGGCATGTTCGGCAAGCTCGTGCTCATCGGCCCTTCAGCCCGCTACATCGACGACGAAGGATATGTTGGCGGGTTCAGTGCCGAGCAGATCGGTGAATTGCTCGCGCTTCTCGAATCCAACCACATGGGTTGGTCAACACAGATTGCGCCGATGATCATGGGCAATCCCGACCGCCCGGAACTCGGTCAGGAGCTCACGAACAGCTTCTGCCGCACGGACCCCGATATTGCCAAAGCGTTCGCCCGTGTGACTTTCACCTCCGACAACCGCAAGGATCTCGCGGAAGTTTCCGTTCCAGTCCTCGTCCTCCAATGCAAGGAGGACATCATCGCCTCCCAGGAGGTCGGCGATTTCGTTGCCCGTAGTATCCCCGGCGGTCGAATGATCGTCCTGAACGCGACCGGGCATTGCCCGAACCTCAGTGCGCCCGACGAGGTCATCGCGGCGATTCGAGCCTTCGTCTCGTGAGCGTCTCCGGTCCAGACTTCGAGGACATGGTCAACAACGCCCCGTGCGGGTACGTCACCCTGCACCCGAACGGCCGCATTGAGCATGTCAACCCGACCTTGCTGGCGTGGAGCGGGCACCCGGCAGACCAGATGGTCGGCAAGCGTTTCACCGATTTCCTGACCATGCCAGGCCGCATCTACTACGAAACTCATATCGCGCCGCTGCTGCGGATGCAGGGCTTCTTCAACGAATTCGCTATCGACATGGTGACCGCTGCCGGTGAGCCGCTCCACATGATCGCCAACGCGAACGAGCGCCGCGATGCGGATGGAAAGCTGCTGCTGATCCGTCTTGCGTTGATCAAGGCGACCGACCGACGGCGCTACGAACAGGAGCTCCTCGCCGGCCGAGAATTGGCCATTGCTGCCGAAAGGGCGACGCAAGAAGTGCTGCTGCTCGAGCACGAAACCTCCGAACTGCGGGAACAGTTCATCGCCGTACTTGGTCACGATCTTCGCAATCCTCTCGCCTCCATCAGCGCCGGCGCGAGACTTCTCGGCCGTACCGTGCAGAATGAGAAGGAGCAGCAGATCGTCGCCATGATGCAGACGACGGTCATGCGCATGGCCTCGATGATCGACAACGTCCTCGACTTTGCACGCGGTCGTCTGGGCGGCGGCATTACCCTGGAATACGATGCGAAAGGACCGCTGGAGCCCGTCCTTGCCCAGGTGATCGACGAACTGAGGCTGGCTTCGCCCGGTCGCGTCATCGAATTCGAGTTTGCCGTCGACGGGCCGGTAAACTGCGATCGCATCCGCATCGGCCAGCTCCTTTCCAACCTGCTCGGCAACGCCGTGACGCATGGCACGGCCAACAAGCCCATCACCGTTCACGCCGAGACGCGGAATGGATTGTTCGAGCTCTGGGTCGCCAATGCCGGTGAGGCTATTCCGCAAACGGTGATGGACAAGCTGTTCGAACCGTTCTTCCGCGGCAAGGCCCGTGCGAGCAAGCAAGGGCTTGGACTTGGGCTATACATCGCCTCGCAGATCGCAAAGGCGCATGGGGGCGCATTGACCGTCGCATCGACACCCGCGGAGACCCGCTTTAGTTTCTCAATGCCGCTGGCGTAACATGCATGCTGCAATGGCCGCCTTTCGACGGCGCGGTCCTCAATCTTCTCCCAAGAGCGACACCGGACTAGCCTTCGAGGACGTGGCCCAAAGCTCTTAGCGGACGCACGCGATCGCTGACGATCTTGAGGATGGCCAGCATCGGAACAGCCAGGATCGCGCCAGGCACGCCCCACATCCAGAACCAGAACACCAGCGACAGGATGACCAGCACCGGGTTCAGCGTGAAGCGTCGTGCAAGCAACATGGGCGTCAGGGTTTCGCCTTCGGCGAGGTGGATGCAGAAGTAGAGGGCCGGCGGCAGCAAGGCCCACCACAAGCTGTCGAAGCTCAACATTCCGGCCAGCAGGAAGATGACGGTGCCTAACAGTGGGCCCAGAATTGGAACGTAGTTGAGCAGGAAGGTCGCGGCTCCCCACAACAGCGGGTCTCCAAGCCCGCAGAAATACATCGCAACCGCCGTTGCAATTCCCACTGCAGCATTCATGGCGGTGATTGTAAGCAGATAGGCAGATATGTCCGCTTCGATCTGCTGGGAGATGTCCACAGCCTGCCTCTTGTCGCGAAAACTTGGGAGGACCTCGACGATACGTCGCAGAAAAACGTCGCCTGCGACCAGGAGAAAGTAGAGCACCAGAACCGTGGTAAAAAGGCCGTCGATGACAGCCCGCGTTCCAGCGAAGAGCGCGCCGGTCAGGCCGAGATCGCTGCGGACCGAAACGATGGCTCCTTTCTTCTCGGGAGCGTCGGCGACGTGCTCGGCCTGCTGGATGACTTTCTGCAGCGCTTCGATCGGGCGCTTTAGAACGACCAAGTGAGTTTCGAGGCGAGGCAGGCCCTCCGGCAATTTCTCCGCCCAGGTCGCGGCAGGTAGCGACAAGGCTGCCACAAACCCCACGAGCGCTCCCACCACCACCAGGATCGCCAAGAGCGCTCCGATGGCACGGGGGAGACCTATACGCTCGAGCAGATGCACGACGGGGTGCAGAATGAGCTGCAGCACGAAGGCGAGCACCACGGGCAATATGATCGAGCTTGCCACATGCATGGCTGCCAGCACGGCCAGTGTTAGCAGACTACCGAGAAAGAACGTCTGCGGGCTGGACGGCAGCGGCATTTCGATATCGTCGGCCGCCTGCGGTGGCGAGGCAGCCGGTTCCGGTACGCCGACATTCTGCCCCGGGGACCAGGGGGGCTCATGCGGCAACTTTGACAGCGAGACCACGACGCTTTTCTCCATCCCGATCAAGGGGCCTGCCCCAACCCGCTGAGTCAGCTTCGCACCGGTCGGAAGGGCGCGATGCGGCTGCAGGAGCCTCTAGCCGGATAAGCAGTCGGTCCGGCTGGACGGTTCGGCCGCGGCGGGCCTCTTCGCCAACTGAAGAATGAGAACACGTGGCCCCGCCGGAGCGTTCCTAGGCGCTCGCGAACCGGTGCGGTGCATTCCCGCCAATGTCGGTCGCAGCAGCGGCTTCATCGATGGCCGCCATCAACCGAGCCGTGGCAGACTGCTGGATCATGTGCCCTGCCCCAGCGACGCGGTGCAGCTTGCTGTGAGCGATTTCGCCGTGAAGTCTGACCGATTGCTTGTTGATATCGATGAGGCGATCCTCATCGCCGGCGATGATGATGGTGGGCATCTTGAGTTGATCGTAGCTCTTCGACGACTCGAATGCAGCGGGGATCATCAACGTTGCCTCCGCCGCGCTGGCACGCATCTGTGACGGTCGCAACGCCAGCTCCTTGGGGAAGCCGACGAACTTGTCAGAGACTGGCCGCGGACCGAACATCTTTCGCAACATGGAAGGCCACAAGAGGCGGCTGACGATCGGCGAGATCGTGTGACTGATCGCATCGCCCATTCCGGGTATCGAAGACATCGAAGATGCCGCCGAGTCAGCACGAACGGTTGGAAAATAGTAGCCTGATGCGAGCACCAAAGCTTCGACAAATGACGGATGTCTTGTCGCCAGCGCAAGAGCGACCGCCGCACCCCATGAATGTCCAAGCACGATCGCCCGCTGAACGCTCAGCCGATCAAGCGCCTTTCTGAACAGATCGGCCTGGGCTTCCGGGGTCCATATCACGTTCCGCGGCCGCGAGCTGTGTCCGAATCCGGGGCGGTCGAATACGATCACCCGAAACCGGTTGGCCGCCAGGTCGATCAAGCCGCTGGATTCAAAATCCTGGATCATGCTGCCGTTGCCGTGCAGGAGCACAAGCGGACGGCCGTTGCCGCGTTCCACGTAGTGCAGTCGGACGCCATCGATCTCCAAGAACTGCCCGCGAGGCGGGTTATCGCGTTCCGCTTTCTTGGCGACTCGCCCATTTACGATCGCCATGGCCCCGAGGAGGGAAGCCGCCCCGGCAAATGCCATAAGCGCAGGATGTCGCCGCAAGGCAGCGGTGTAGTCGGACTGGAGCGAGAGGGAGCGTGTTCGCGGGAGTGCCATGTGCAGTACCTCAGATGGTCTGCACGATGACTCAGGCAAATTGAGAAATGTTGCAGCTCATCCTCAACCATCGCCGCCGAGTCTTCGTTCCAAACGTTACTTGGAGCGCATCGTTGTCGCTCTCGCCGGTTCAAGATTACTCTTACTGATCAGCCCAGCTGAAGGCAATAATGATGGCGTGGAACATGTCGACGTTGGTCTTGTTCAACATTGTTACTCTTGCCGAGAAAGCGACTGGATCAATGGCAAACAACAAAATCCCCAATGAGAAGCAGCCCGGCGAAAATCCGGAAGGTAAGTACCATTACAATCCGGGAAACATGGCTGGAAAAAAGCCCGGAGACGCGGAGCAGACTGACGAAAACCGGGACACCCCGGCTCGGCACAAAGAAAAGCCCGCCGGATAGGCCCGGCACCGCTCGCGACTTTGCCTTCGTCGGACGCGGAAGGAATCTGAAAGACCAATTGAGTCAGCCTTCCGAGAATCGGCTCATCGCAAGACGCGCGTCCGACGATGAGCCATCCCGGGTGGATGGCGCAAGCTGAGGGGTCAGTATCGCGCCACAGACCAATATGACAATCTCACGATGAGAGAGTCGTTCCTGTCAGATTGTCCGCCTCTGCCTCGGTTAGGGAAGAACTCAGCTGCTGGGCCTGATGCCGCGATAGGATCTATGGCTGGTGTGCTGTCGCTTTTAAGGAGCTCTTCATATGAAAATGCCTGTTCACTCAATTGAAGAGCCCGAGCCGAGAGCACCACGTGCTGACAGACTGCCGACGGAGGGATTCGTGATCATCGTCGACGGGCATTTCAAGCCGATGCTTGATACTGCGGAAGCTGCCGAGTCGTCGGGTCGCGCACTTAAGTCGACTTACCCGATGCTCAAGATCGAAATCTATGACGCCGTGACAAAGGCCCGAACCTTATTGGGCTGAGAATCAACTCTCCCCGATAAGTGTCTTCGCTGCGCGCGAGCTCGGCGGTTAGAGACATGCAGGAGGAGGTACAGTCGGCTCAAACAGCCGCTGCATCTTTCGGACGATCTGACCGCCAAACGCCGCGCAACGAGCCGTTGCCCGGCATCACGGTTCAGACAAAACAGTTGGCCGCGCCAACTGGAACTGGAGCCATTGTCCGGCGCCCTCTCCGGTTGATCAGCTCAATACGAGCTTGATCTGCCCGCCCTCAACGGCCCCCGCCGCGAGAGCGTCGCGCGCCATCTTTTCGATGGCCGGCCAATTTGAGAGAAGGTACTTCTGCGCCTGCGCTTTCGTTGGGTAAGCGGTTTGCAAAACGCAGGTCTGACGCGCGTTTCCATTCGCGATCTGGAAGGATACTTGTTGGGGTCCTTCCTGAACCTCTCGCTCGGTGGGCTCGGGAAACTTGCGCATCTTGCTCCTTCACTGGTTGTCGAAAGACTTCGCTCGCATGGACTGAACGCCACGTTACGATGACTGTCCAAGCCTAATCGACGCAAGCCGCTGCCCGTGGCCCTCACGTCTTACGACGGGCCTTTGTCCCAAGTCAGTTACGGACGTATTACGAACCGCATCTGTCAGCATTTGACGGAGTTCAGCCTTCGTCTTGTGCGGTTGCCGCGCGCTGGATTTTTGCCATTTGGTCATTCATCTCATATGGGGACGCCGGCAAAAGATGCCACTTTTTCGTTCAAGCTGGATTCCGACGGCGACGAGCGGCGTAGGGAAACCGGCTGCGCGCACATTGCGAAGCGCCATCTTCCTTGCGTTCTAAAAAACAAACCCGCAGCCGTTAAACCGGTCGCGGGTTGCGAAGCCAGAGGCCCTGCCAGTACATCCGTGGTCAAAGCAGCATGGCATCCTATGCACGCTTACGCGACGCGCAGATTCTCTGCTGCGGACTTGCCGGTCCGGCGGTCAGCAACGACGTCGAAGGACACCTTTTGTCCTTCATCGAGACCGCTCATGCCGGCGCGTTCAACCGCGCTGATATGAACGAAGACGTCTTGGCTTCCTTGGTCTGGTTGAATGAAGCCGAAGCCTTTTTGGCCGTTAAACCACTTCACAGTTCCCGTATTCATGGGTGATCTTCCTTTGGGATAGATGTTCGGAGCCGCGCTCGAGCGCGCAGCAAGCTAAGCGAGATCTGGAGGGAGGTCGTCAGTCAGGCGCGCTTTAAGCGGCAAGGCCAAGTCGTTCGGCCGAAACTCGATAATTACCAAATGGCTATTGCTTGTTCGTTCCGCAAGTGGCCGTGGTGAGGGAAAGCCCGTGTTACTGCAAACACAAGGAGAGCTGGCAGTGGCCCCTTACGGGTCAAGCACACGCGCCGTCCGCCGATCTGCTGACAGCCGGACTCTCGAAGGGAACAAAGGGTGAGAAGGCGGTTTGAATCTGGCGGCAGAACCAGGAGACTGGGAGCCGCGAAGAAAAGCCGTTCGGTGTAACGCCCGGCGGCTTTTGTTTGATGGGCATCTCTCGATGCCTGTGACGTGTCGTCCCCCGCCGCAAGCAAGGGCACCGAGTTGAGAGCACCTCACTGGGTTCTGCATGTCCAAGCGACCTCGCCGCACTTTTCCTCTGTGCGCAACCAGGACGGAGGAACACTCCGCCCGCAGTCGGTTTGGCTCCCCAAGCAGCATTGTTGTGATGCGGTGCTTTAACACTCGCGCGAATCGGAATTGGCATGGCTTCCGTCATATTGGGGCTGAACAGATACTTCGCATTGATCGAGCGTCGAGTGCCCACGAAAGTGGGGACTTTCATTCGCTGGCTGCGAGAGCCATCCAAATTCTGGATCCGTGTCATTGTCGCGGGGATATTAATTCTCGGGGGCATCTTCAGCTTCTTGCCCCTCTTCGGCCTCTGGATGCTCCCCCTTGGACTTCTTCTTATCGCGCAGGACATGCCGATCCTGCAAAAACCTCTCCTTGCCGTGTTGCGTTGGATCGAGATGAAATGGAAGCGGCTCAGGCGACGTTTCAGAACGAGGCCGCGGCCAATTGTGGCGAAGCAACCGGAATGACGCGACCGCTCCGCCCGCGGCTCTCCGTATTTGGAACGTTGTGGTTAAGCCGGGCTTGGTCCGGCAGGAGGTCATCATGACCAAGACATCAGACCACGGCATCATGCGCGTCCGCGGAGAAGATCAGCCGGCAGACAAGGAGCGGGCGCAACTGGCTCAAAAGATTGAGCTCGGCCATACACCGCCCGTGATCAAGGAAGAGGCGAACGACCGGGACTGAACGCAATGATCGTGAGCCGGCGCGCGGGGCCTGCCAGCAGGATCCGCGCGCAACATCATGCTGCTTTCTGATGCTGCTCGAACGCAGCGACCTCCCGTTCCTTCATTCGGGAGCCGGTAATCCGGGTGTGGACAGCCATTCGCTGATTTGAGCCCCGGTCTCCGCCTGCCGAGCTTTGCGGATGGTTTGTTCCCGCTCAACACCTGGCGGAAGCGATTTTGCCTTTTGACGAAGGGCTCGCCCATGCTCGGCTAGGCGTTCTTCAAAGGAGGTGGTTTGGTTGATTCGGCGTCGCTGCATAGCGTGCTCCTTTTCCCAGGGAAGGCCGGAGCGCGACAGCGTTCTCATCACCGACAGATACCGAGGGCCGCGCGGCGATGCATCAAGCGTAGCAATTTAAGGTGCGACGCGCTGGTCAATATTGATCAGGTGGTAGAAGCTGGTGAGACCCGCGCTCGGCGCCCGCAGGATCAACGCCCCCACAGGAAATGCGAAGCGCGCGAGCACAGATGGGCATCGGAGCGACGCCGGCGCCAAAGGCGTTCAGCAACCCGTTGTGCGGACAAACGCTCCTCACGATCAGGCAGCAAGCTCTCGGAGCGTCGAGATGATCGCCTCTGACGGGTATGGCTTGCGGAAGAATCTTGCCCCATCGGGTAGCTCAGAGCCTTCGACCAGATGGGCGGAGACCACAAGGAGCTGGATCGGTGGCCATCTTTCGCGAACGGCTTCCACGAGCCCAATCCCGTCCATCGAGCCAGGCATCCTGACATCCGTAAAGACCACGCAGACATCCTGTCGGGTTTCAAGAATCTTGATGGCCTCATCGGCATTGCCGGCAAGGAGCGGATGCAGCCCCGCATCCTGGACGATGTCGTTCGCCATCAAGAGGAGCATCGGTTCGTCCTCGACGATCAAGATGCAACTGCCGCGAGGAGAGCTTTGCTCTGGCATATCAGCTCTTTCTAATGCAGGAGACGCCACCCGGTCGGACATCAAGCGATGGCAGCAGCCGACGTTCCGAATGGCCGATTGTTTCTGAGCAGTCTTTGCATCGACAATGCGGCTGACGGTTCCAAGGGTTCACCATGAGGCGCCGCCACTTCCGCCGAATGAGCGTGGAAGTCGCCCCGTCGGCAATGTGCGTCTGGCGACCCTGCCCGCCCATCGCCGCAGGGTGAGCGCGTCGAACGCCACCACCCCTTCCCCTCAGAGCATGACCGTCACCTGCGAGGCAGTCGGATCGAAAAGCACGTGCCTGTTTCTTCGTTGGATGCCACAGAGATCTCGCCGCCATGGGCTTCGACGATCAATTTTGCGATGTAGAGGCCAAGGCCGAGGTGGGTACTGTGCTCTGGCGGACTTCCGTCATCGTGGCCTCGCGTCCAGGATTGGAAGATTGATTTTTGCGCTTCAAGCGGGATTGAGGAGCCGAGATTGTGCACGTTGATGGTCACAGCATCGGGATCGTTACCTGCGACGGTCACTGTGATGGGCGTCGCTACGTCGCCATAATGGACCGCGTTGCCCATCAGGTTGGACAGCACCTGTCCCAGGCGGGCGCGGTCGCAGGAAACCAACGGATCGCCCTTCGTTGCGACTTAAAGTTTCCTATCTGCGTTGACGGCGCGAAACTCATCCGCGATTTCCTGGCACAGAGCCGCAACGTCGTTCTCGGTCTTTGTAACGGGGATTTGAGTGCCGAAGGACGAGCGTGTGAGATCGAGCAGATCGTTCAGAATTCGCGTCGCCCGCCCTGCGGCCAGCTTGATCTCCGAAACAACCTTGGCCTGCTTCGCGTCGGTTGTCCCCGATCGCTCCATCCACTGAGCGCCCATTGAAACGGCGCCGAGAGGATTGCGCAGGTCGTGGCCGAGGACGCCCAGAAACAGGTTGCGCGAGTCATTTATCGTCTTGGTATAGTGGGCCACCGACTCCGTCACGGCCTGATCGATCGCTTCATTGAACCGCGTCAAGTCCTCAATATCGGTGTCCGCAAGGCTTCGATGATGAGCAACCCACTGCTTGACGACGCTTGCGCGAAGCGCCCGGTATTCCGAGATCATCTGGTCGATGTTAAAGCCGTCGGCCAGACGCAGAGCGGCATGGAGCTCAGCCGCGCTTTGAGAAAAGGGGCTATCTTTCGGGCCGTCGCCTCGCGATTTATCAAATCGCTCCCGCGGGGTTTGTGCGGTTTCGAGGTCGTCCGCCACAAACCTAAGAAGATCGAAGATATGATCTTCCAGAGCCAACTTCGTCATCCGATCGCTGGCCGGTGACAGAGTTCGAGCGAACTCCGTCCATTCCTTCACGATCGGAGCCTGGTTCTGTCGAATGAAGTCAGCCAGGCGTTCGTACTTTGGCCGCTCAGTGGAATTGCTCAAAGCCGCCCCCAAGTACTCAAAGCCGCCCCCAAGTAGATGACGCGAGCCCTAGATCGAGCAGGCACAAGCCCGCTGCTCGCGAATGCCGTGCCCTTCCGAAGCGCCGAGCCTAGAGTATAGCCACTGGCTCCCGAGCTGTCACAACTGGCTCCGCCAGCGGGGAGAACCGCGCGACTTTGCGGCCGGAACCTGCGGTACAACGGTCGTTTTGCACTTGCCCTACAGGACGCGGGGATATCGGAAAGCGATCGTTCCACTCACGTCGCGGGCAGGACCCGGCGCACCTCTGCGTCGATCTGTGCGGATGCAAGCTAGCACCACCATATTGGCCTTGGGGGAACCGGCTTCAATGCTTGGTGCTCGAGTTCCGATGGACTATCGAAACGCAGAACAGCTGTTCGGTGCTCGAGCGCACTTCCACTGCCAAATCCGCCCGCTTGCTTGGGAAGACGGATTCCTGGGCGATTCCAGTCAAGGTTTGCATTGCTTTGACTTCGGCGGCTTTCAGATTGGGAAGGGGTAGACCTTCCTCGTCTGCAAAGAAATCGCGACCACTTTGGATGTCAAAGAAATACCGATTCATGGAGCGCTCCAGAAATTGAACACATATTAGTCCCGCCAATCGGTGCGTCGCTTGCCTGAAGACTCGGACATCGATGCGGCTGTCGTCCTGTCACACGATCAGCCTCAACTGTTCGATCTGTCCCGCCGGACCTTGCGAAATTCTTCGGGACCTTTCATCAGCCTGCTCTTCCGGCTTGCCCTGTCTTCGGATGTCGCACCCGTATCGGCCAGCCGGTCGAGCGCGTCAGAGGCAAGCTCCTTTGCGCGGATCCGAGGGCTCTCACGATTCGACTCTGGAGATTCGCGCATGGGCCGATCACGCAGCCCTTCGAGCGCCGTCTTCACCAGCAGTTGTACCGCTTCTGATCGGTTAGGCCTCTGCTTCTGGCTGAGCGCCCATGCGTCAACCTGGTCGAGAAGCTCGGGCGTCAGCCGAACCGCCCGTCCTTGCTCAGCTGTCCCCGCTGACGTCTTCCGCGGAACTGCTTTTGACCTGGACATCTCTGACATCATTGATTGGAGGGCGATAACGGCGATGCCGCGGGAGGAGAGGCGGGAATCCGACCATTTTCGCTCCCGCCTCCAGCTAATGACCGCGGTCGCTTAGGGTTCCAGTGAACTCCTGCCACGACGGCCCGCTCATCGCACAGCTCCTTGCGCTGTTCTCAAACACGACCAGGGAGCGACGAAGTGCAATTGCCTTCCGGACCATTGCGACGGCAGCGCGTCTGACAGATCGACCGATTGATATCATCTCTGCCTGAAGGACAGCGTGCACCTCCGGAGCTGCAATAGCCACAACTATCTCGACCTGGCAGGGAGCGGACAGACCTTCGATTTGATGCTCGCGAGCCCCGATTTCACTGGCTATTCCCTGCTACGAAGCGCAGCGTCATCCGAACGAAGAGGCTGGCCTTGAACGGAAGCACGTTCAGCAGCGAAACCGGTTTTGCAGAAGGGCGCCGTATGACGGATGTCACCAAGGAAGCCCTGGATGGTGCCGCCGCGCGGCATCTCTCTGCTGGCTTCAACTTTCGTGCCTATACGCCGGACAAGATCGCGTACGATCTTATTCGTTGGGATGAGGAGTTCAGACACGCCAATTACACTCAACTGGTCGTAGCCGTGACGCTCTGGCAAAGTAGTTTGTCTGGCTAGCGCAAAGCCAAGAAGGCTCGTCGCGCGGCCTGAACGTGCGGTCGAAGCAGAGCGCAACGTCATTTACACGGTCAATCCGAAGATATAGGGTATGGCTAGAGGTTGGCAGATGCTCACCTTGAAGCTGCCCAGGAAGCAGCGACCTCCGAGGTCGCCGCGCGTCGTCGTAGTAGCAGCTCACGTGCCATCGGAAGGCGCAATCATAAAACTGGATTTTACCAACGTGCGTCAGCAGCGCCGGTGCACGTCCTCATGCGCTCACGAAAGGCAACCATCATGAAGCTTCCTGCAATATTACAAGGCGAGGCGCGGAGCCGTTTCCTTCAAGGAATTGCTTTCGGCGCGGTGGCGACCATGGCGATTGGATTTGCCTGGGGCGGTTGGGTCACCGGGGAGTCCGCCAGGGTCATGCGGGTCTCGGCGGAGACCAGTGGCCGGATGTCCGTTCTGGTACCGCTGTGTGTCGCTCAGTTTACAGCCGCGGACGGCGCTCTCGCGAAGTTCAAGGCGACCGGCCTTTATTCCAGAGAAAACGTCGTCAGCGAATTCGTGAAGAGTGTGGCGTCCACGAGCATGGACTACTCATTCGCCAAGGCTTGCGCCACCGGCATCGAGACGGAGATTGCCAAGACAGCGGCCAAGACCTGATTCCCATTCGGGAGGACAACAGATAGGGCCAGTCGCCCTCGATCGGGCGATCGTCTTTGACCACACCATGCGGGATGGATTCTGCATTCTGGCGGGAAGCTGTTGGACGATTGGCACCTTGTTCAAATTGCCGTCGGCGCCATAAGCCGCAGCAAAGTCATTATTGAGGCAATGTCCGTTTGGACGCCCGAGAAGACTGAGCGAACAAGCCAAGGCAGACGCTGACAACGACAATTTACAATCCACCACACTATGGCGACCTGGCCGATACGGCGCTGGTACCGAAGCCCGCGACAAGTACGACACGCTTTTAATCTTCATCACAGAGCCAAGGACGAGTGCTAGGCTCTCCCCATCGCCTTGTGGCGAGATGGTCAAATTTGCTCAGATTCGGTACCGCCGTAGATGTTAACAAAACCTGTCACCGCGAGGCCCTAGGCATTTATCGGTGATGAGAACGCCATCAGTCGCTCTCGCCTGCCTGCTCGTCCTATAAACCGGGAGACGGTGATGCAAAATGGGGCCGGACCTTTTTCAGAGGCTGAGCTGACGATCGTGGAGCGTTATAAGCTCGACGCGCTTGAGGACATGGACTTTCCCGAGATCCTCGATTTTCTTGAAGAAATCGAGGACGAGATCAGACGACGGGGTGCCCCCGAGGGAGCGACCGATCGAGAGTAGCAAAAGTCACTTACCAGACCGACCAATTTGCCCTTTGTACCAATGAATTGTGCGACATATCCAATCGTCGATTTACTCAAACGCTCTGACTGGGAGCGGCTTGATGTCCAACGTCGATCTCCTCACGGTGGCAGACCGCGTCCAACTCTTGGTGAACGCAATCAACGGCGGTGCCACGTACCAGTTGCGAAATTTTTCACACCGGCTCAAGCCGCGTGGCTCATCACTGAAGTCGACCCAAACGAGCCCGATCGCCTCTTCGGACTGTGCGACCTCGGTCAGGGGTGCCCGGAACTCGGCTACGTCTTATCTTATTCGATCTGTCGCCTGAGGCAGTTCGTGGGGATCTCAGGGAGTGCGTTTCCTGGTCCGGCGCCGCGTCTGTCCCGCGGCCTTCAAGATGGCGGGTAACGTCGGCGGCACGTCATCCCGGCGTCCGTACTCGAACACAATCCCCGGCGGAGACTCGAACCTTCCTTGATGCCGTCGACGTTCACCCCAAGACGCTTGATCTTGTCGTACAAGGTCTGCTTGGGGAGGCCGAGCAGCGCAGCTGTTGCCTGGACGTCGCCCTGCTTGCGGCGCAATGCATCCTCGATGATCAATCGTTCGATGTTCTCGAGCTGGCGAGGCAACGAGACGTCCGCGCCGCCAAGGCCGGATTTGTTGATCGTCTTGCCGTCGAGCACACCCAACACGAAACGGTCGGCGGCATTGCGAAGCTCGCGCACATTTCCCGGCCATGCATAAGCCAGCAGAACAGACGTCGTCTGCTCGTCAAGGATGGGCGCGTCGCGCTCGAACCGCCTGGCAGCTTCGGAGAACCATGGCGGCGATCTGATCCTGGTTCAGGGCCACAGTTCGCCCGGCATCTATGCGCGCGCCTTTCTCGAGGGGCGGCTCAGCGAGAAAACACACCGGCGGAGTTATCCGGAATATCGGACGGCCGCCGCGATGCGTCGCCGACGCCATTGACACGTTCGTCGCCATGTCGGGAAGGTTTTTCAGAGGCTGCGAGAGCGCCGACGCGATCAGATGTAGGCGTGCACCGCCTGCTAAGTATTGGCAAAAACCCGCAGGCGCCGTCTTGCACCAGCTTCCGCCGATCTTCCGAACAAACCTGATTCCGAACCCGCGTCCCGGAGATGGCAGGGTCCTCAACTCGCGCCAGCAGCCTCGGTCCGCTAACTCTTGGGGTACAGCGCAGAAATCGCGGGTTGCCGTTGCCAGGGAAGCAAATCGAGCCCGACATCCTTGGCGTGTTCCAATTTGATGGGCCCATCTGAAGAGCGGCGTCGCAAGGCAAGGCACTTGCCCCTGACTGCGGTTTGATGGCCCCTCACGCAGAAACTGCGGTCAAGACAAAGATCGGCACCAAAATGGCCGGCGCTGATTCCGCTCCCTCGTTGTGAGTCGCGCTCCCTAGCCGAAAGCAGCAACCGTGACCCGCGTGCTTGATCCGCGTTTGCGTCCATCCTTTGCCGCAGCGGGGTAAGGCTTGCAGTTATCGTCCCGGCAGAGCCGTGACTTCTCGGGGCGGCTTGATCCGCAAGAACGGATATGCCGCCAGTTCTTTCGAATGCCGCGCGAACATATCGACCCGTCTGCTCGTAAACTCCGTAATGACGCCGAAAAATTCAGTTGGTGACCTGATCGTCGCAAGTCTCAGGCTGAATTCAAAAGCGAATTGCGCGTTGGCCCCGGCTATCTCAAGAAGCTTCGCTTGATACGCCTGCATGTTTGCTGTCGGTAGAGCAAAGCCTTTCGTTGGATCGCTATCCGTCATTCCCTGGCTGCGGTCACCTACTAAGGCATCCGCCTCAGGCTCAATGATGGGAACCTGGTGTTTAGGATCATCATGAAGCTCAGGAGGCGGTTCGACCGAGTCTGCCGCAGCAGAGTGAAGTGAATTGTCTTTCGGGCTTCTAACAATGGCCTGCTTGTTCCGTTGGGCCCGCGCGGCCATTTTCGGGTTGCGGGCGCGCTTTGCCGCTGTCGCCGCTTTGCGTTTGCTCATCTGACGCTCCAAGAAAATGGGGGTGCGACCACAACGGTCATTTCTGAAAGGACAACAGGCTCTGTGACGTGGCGTTCCAAGCCCGTGCACTGTTGGTCGCATGAACTAAGATAAATCGCACGTTCTCTGAGCCGCCCCGAGAAGCCAGACTACCCACCGAGCGAATGCTCGAGGAAGAAGCGCAGCATTTCCCTCGTGGCATCCGGCCCTTGCGGGTCAGTGTAGGACCCGGCGGGGCTGCCGCCTGACCACGCGTGTCCGGCGCCATCGATGTTCCAGTGTTCGGAAGTCGCCCGACCGGCCCCGTCGATCAGGACGGTGCGAGTATAGGCATGGCCGTGGGGTACGCGTCCGCGCAGCACCTTCATCGTCGGCCTCGTTGCCCTGGCGGCCTGCTCGATAATCTGATCGCCATTCTTTGGATGCACCGTTGTGTCGCGATCGCCATGGAAAACGATGGTCGGCACAGAAGTTTTGCCGTCCGCAATTGCCTTGGAGCCGCCTCCCTGCCGCATGGCGACGAACGCGGAGGGAAGGTCGCTGGCGGCCCCACACGCCAGGCCTGAATGAATGCCGACGGCCGCGTATAGGTCGCTATACGTGGCGCCCATGATGGCAGCGGCGGCCCCACCGGCAGAGAGACCCGCGACGTATACGCGCTTCGGATCGATCGGATGGTCGCGCATGATCTGGCGGGTAATGCCGGCGATCATCGAAGGCTCGCCCTCACCGCGGCGCTGGTCACCGGTGCGAAACCAGTTCCAGCACTTCGACTGGTTGGCTCCGCTCGGCTGCTCAGGATAGACCACGAAGCAATTCTGCTCTTCCGCCAGGAAGTTCATCCGGGTGCCGGCCGCGAAATCGTCGGGCGACTGGGTGCAGCCATGAAGCATGACGATCAGGGGAAGCCGTTGTCCCTGGCAGCGGCTCGGGATGAACAGCTTGTAGGTCCGGCTTCCCGCGGCGTTACTGAAGGTACCGGCGATAAACCGTGTGCCCTCGGGCACGATGTCCGATGGCGACAGAGGAGCGCGCGTAATCGGACTTCGCAGGCCAAGCCCGGAAAAATCCCGCATTCCGTCGAGCGGTAAGGAGCGTCTGCGTCCCTGACCAGAGCGGGCCGGCGAGGCCTGCGGAGCTTCCCGCTCCTCGACGACGTCGGCCGTGGCGTCGATGGTAAGCGGATCGAGCCGCGAGAGCGGAGCCTGAGAGGCGCTGCGCGACGCCGGTCTTGGAGCGCTATCGCCCTGGAGCATGCGCTGCAGCAGCGCGGTGGCCTCGACCAGTTGGCCGGTACGCGTGAGGCGGGTTGCTTCGCGGACTATGTCTTGATTCAGCATCGTTCACCTCGTTCTGTCGGCGAGAGCGGCCTTGACCGCGGGAGTGGCGTGTAGGGCCCCCAGCACCGAAACCGACGCGATCGTGGCGCGCGCCAACTCGGGAGTGACGTCCTGGGCGATGGTGGCTAAGCCCAAAACATTGATCTGCAGCATTTCGCCGGCGCGCCGCGCCGCTTCGAGATCCTCGCGTGTGTAGTTGCGCAGCCCGAGGTCCAAGTTCTTCCGGGCCGTGGATTGTCTGACGACCTCTACGTGTCGCTCGAGCTGGTTCCGGATTGCTGTCCGGATGAAATCGGTCCTGTTCGAATAGAACCCTTCCTGCACCATGAGATCGACATGACCGAGGTCGACATAGCCAAGGTTGATCGTGATCTTCTCGGTGTCGGGGGCCTTGGGTCGCAGCTCGTGTGTATTTCCGGCCATAGTGAAACATCCCTGCACCATCCGTCTGGATGGTGTGTGGATGTAAATAGATGCTCCCGGGCGCCTTTCAAGGGGTGGAGCCATCCAATAAACCAGGAGCTCGCGCAGGCGGGCCGTCTCGTGGAGCGTCAGACAAATTCTGGCGAAACTCGCCTCCCCTGTCTTCGCAAGCCCGATGGCCCAGTTCGTTAAAAAAACAGAAACAGGTTCGTCGTGCTCCCACGTCGCGGGCAAACCAAAATAGAAAGCACCCTTAACCTTCTGAGTGACATGCTCAATGTCGCTCACCTTCCGCTTCCCGTGTCGCCGGATGGCCGGCTGCCCACGTTCGCTGAAGTGACCGGCTTTGATGCTGCATCAGCGTGGGCCCCGCCTTACGCCAGGGCAACAAGCGTTTCTCGGCGAGCTCGCTGTCCGCTTCGCAGTGGTCAGTGGCCGGCTCAGCTACCAGCACAACTTCACAACAACGAGCCCCGCGAGATTGAAGTTCTCGAGAGCGCCGCTTTCACCGATTTCCTCGACAAGTCCGAACCGCTCTGGGCCGACCTGTACGGTTGGAGAACCAACTAGGCGTCATTCCGGAGCCAAGGGCGGCAAACTCAGGATCACGGCCTCGCCATCGATCACAAACCTCTTTTGCCGGTTCCTCAGCGCGGCCTCAGCAGGCCATCCAGAGTGCGGATGGTGACCATCTCACCGCAAGAGCAGCGGGCGTTCCCGTCCGGCGGTTGAGTCGGCAACGGCAGAGCCAGCCTGTGCATGCAGTTCTTCCAGGCGGTCCAGTCGCGCTAGCTGCGCCAAGCCTCGTAATCGATCTCGGACCGCGTTGCCAGCCACCTCTGCCATGCCGCCTCGAAGCCGGCGCGGGACCTTGTCGAACGTCTCGTTAATGCCGCCACGGTGCTTCCTGGGCTCGATCCCTGGAAGCCGCCACCGTGGCTCACGTAGGCAGAGCCGCCCTAGGACGTGCGGCGCGAGTAGGGGGATAGCAACAAAGTATGGCTTTGGCTGTTCACATGCATGGAAGCGCATCTTCTGCAGGTCACTACTGACGATGGCGAGTGCCGGTTTTGGTTAGCAGCCGGTACGGAAGAAGAGGCGTTCAGCTCGTCTTGGATGCCATCCCTGAGGGATGGACCGCCAAACTAATCGATCGCGGGGGGCACCGCCCGGGAGCAAGCTTCAGCGCTCGGCCTGACTGTTGGGCTCGCGCCAGGAGAAGCCCGCGAGGTAAGCAGAGGAATCGGGCTTAGCTGATACGCAGGCACTTCTCCGCCGCCGCGATCTGCGATCGGGGAAACTGACCAGATGAATTTTGAAGGTTTAGCCCACAAGGAGCGTCAGATGAGCGAACGACGTGAGCTATATCGTGATACCAACGGCGACGCTTGGTTTCTGGGACGCGAGCCGGCCAATGGACATGCTTTCATCATTCATCAGCCAAATGCGCCTTCTGGCGGCCGACTGACACACATTGAACTCGGCGATTTCTTGCGAAGTGAGCCGAAAGGACCCGAGCACCAGGCCCTTCTGCGCCTGATAGGTACGCTAGTGAACGTGCCACCGTACGCTTAGGGCGTACCAGCAGCGTTAGAGCGGCCTAGCACTCACATATACGGGCTGTTCTCTGAGACCATAAGCAGAGACGGATCGGATATCGGCACACCTTGCAGGTCAATCGAGGCGTTTGAAAGGATCTGCGTGCAGATACGTGCCATCAAAGTAATTGACGCCAAAGCGTCGATCACCAATCCAACGCTCTCTCCGCATTCGAATATTCCTGAGCAGAGTTCGTGGCGGCCAACGCAAGCATTGACTAGCTGTTCCTATGGGATGCAAACGCTCCCTCACGCTTGGTGGCTGAAAACCTCAGTAAGGAAGAGCAGCGAATGGCCGGCGCACACGAAAATTGAGGGTCGGGGCGAGACGGGCCTTTCCAAGCCTCGCGCCATTTCGGAACAAAGATCCAAGAAGCCGTCTGCCCACCAGAAAGAGAGGGCCGCCCGGAGGCGGCTAGTTTTTGTCTTCTCTTCTGCTTATTTTTTGAGGGCGTCAGCGGCGTCCCGCGCTGCATCCTTCACATCTCCCGCCGCATTGTGGGCAGATCCCTTGGCCTTGTCGATCTTGCCTTCGGCTTCCATGTCCTTGTCGCCAGTGAGCTTACCGGCACCTTCTTTGATGGCGCCTTTTGCCTTGTCGGCAGCGCCCTTCACATGTTCGCGGTCCATGATCGTGTCCTTTGCTGTTGGGAGAGCACACAACGAAAGCGTTGCGCAGTGGTTCCTCCTGCGGAGGCCCGCTTAAGGCCGCCGGCGTCGGACGCCTCGGCATATTGAAGGCAAGCCACCACTAAATTCTCGTCGCCTGGCGGGCCGTTCTAACCGACTCGTGCTCTTATGGGGCGCGCCGGCCGGTCGCCGAGTGCGCGCAAGCGGATGGTCAAAATTGCTCAGACCTGGTCTGCCACAAGTGTTAACAACGCCCATCACCGTCCGGCTCATGGCTTCTATCGGTGCTGAGAACGCCAATTGCGCTCCCGCCTAACCGAACAGCGAGCACCATGTTCAAGCATCATCGATATTTCAATACCGCTTAGAGGACGAGGCAATTGACTTGCGCAAGCAGGCTGAGGGTATGCCTCATGGCGTTCGACGCGACGAGCTTCTACGGATGGCCAACCGGATCGATAACTCGGTTATCGTCAATAAGTGGCTGGATTCACCAGGTCTGCGCGCTCCGACATAAACCTACCAGCGCAGAGAGGCCGCCTCAGTTGGCGGCGTTTGGCCTTACGAGCCTGACATAGGTGGCGAACACCAGCCCGCGCGCGGAAGCGATTACCGCATGACGGCAGTCGGCCTGCGGCAGAAACTCGAATAGTTCACTAGCGGGAGCCGAAACAAGTGCTCGCTATCCAGCACCGAAAGGCGCACTGTCCGCCATCGCGCGGCCCTTAACAATTACGGTGATGTGAACGCAAGTTCCGCTCCCGCTTGACCCGCAGCGGAGCATCAAACATGGCGGCTCGACGGCCCTCACACTAATCATCGACACTCGAATATCGCCTCGCACAGGAGGCGATCAATCTCCGCCTAGTCTACAGGTCAAGGAGTTGCCCGTTGGCATTCGCCGCGCAGAGCTCTTGCGAAAGGCCAGGCACATCGATGTCGCAGGAGAGATCAACAGGTGGTTGACCTCGCCGGACTACAGGCGCCACCTTAAGCTTGGCTCTCGTTCGCGTGATGAACTTCTACACCCCACGAAGAGACCAACCTATACCGGGATTTTACAGTCTCCCTCCCGGGCTGGTAAGCCGCCGCCTGCGCTTTATTTAAGCGGGCGGCGTTTTTGTTCTCAGGGGCCAAACGACCTCATCTCCTGCGGTTGCCCTACCACCGGCCAAGGCCCAGTCATAGGCGCCGGTGGTTGACAGACGGGTCCCAGCCTACGGTCGGTAGCCATGTGCGACGACGATCTGTTACTTCCATCTATGTGCCGATGCGACGTCCCTGGCGGGACATCACCCGGGACGCGCTGCGCCGCTCTCATGCGCTTTGGAAATCGAGCCCGAAATGAAATCGAGCCGCTGATGCAGGTCCGTTCTCATGCGCTTAGTCTTCTACCACCTTAGTCTTTCTTTCTTCGGCTTCTTGGCTTCGCGATTGCCGCGTTGCTATCCCTTCGCCATGCCGTCAATCTCCTGTTGCGGTTCGAGTTCGTCCAGTTCATCCGACTGCAGAACGCGCCCTCGATCAACGTCGGCAGAAACCGATAAGCTTTTCATACTTTCTTTAGCAAATCTCGACCGACTCCGCTTTGGTGAACTCTCTTCAGGGGGGCTTACCTTTGCGGCTGGGGAGCGTAAGCAATCTTCTTCAGTGCCTTGTTCGCATCACCGCGACCTTGATAAGTGCCGAGCAACTCGCCCTCGTCGTCAATTTCTTCAACCCGACACAGGGTCCAGCGCTTGTCTTTGCCCTGCGCGATGCGGAACGCACGACCGTTGCGGCGACAATAGAATGCTTCGGATCTCTCGATTCTGGTCCACGCACAATCCGCGCCCAACAGAAACCGCTGTTCCAGCCTTATTCGCTCTTCCTCTCTCCAGCGCTGATAGCTTTGCTCCTGCTCCGTTTCTAAGCCTGTCTTCCTCGCGCTCGATGCGCTCCTGCAACGCTCCAATGATCGCGCGCATCTCGGTGCCGTTTCCCTTGTCTGACTGACACAATGCGACACAGCCATTTCTGAGTTCGTCCTTGGGATAACTTGTATGTGGTTCTTCCCAAATAGCGCGCAGACTCTGCTCCACATCCGTTTTCGTCAACGGCAGGCCGGGTAACGTATTCAGAAACGCCTGGAGGTCCTCGACGGGTATCCAGATGGAGCCGCTGCCTGTGCGGCCTCTTCTCGCCGACTCTCCCCACTTCTTCCACACGGAGCTTGCTCCATCCAGCGCTTTCACAATCTCGCGCGATACCTTGTGAACGCTATGCGGCTCACGCAGGTGCTTCAAGGATGGGCTTTTTACGTAATCAAACAAGATAGAGGCGACGGCGTAGTGACGATCAGCGTTCATGCGGAGCTCTCGTCATTTTAATGCAACAGCAAGGCAAGTTACGCGGTGCGGCTCAGGCAACTCTCAACAGGCTAACTCGATAACACCATTAGGTTCACGGTTCTGGGGATGCTCCGGATCGATGCCATTGAGAACCCGCCGCTTAACGGCGCGCCAGATGGTCTGGCATAGCTCCGCCGCAGCTTTCGATGCCTGAGTGCAGATTGGCTCTTCGGTGACCAGCCCACGCACCGACATGGATCTGTGCCCAGATTGAACACATACTCATTAAACGTAGCACCGATGAAGTGCCGGGCTAAGTGTGGATGGCGGACTACTTCGCCCTCCCACTGTGGTGGACTGCTCGGCGCTATGGTGCTTCGCATTCGCGCCACCCTTCCCGACAAGGGGAGGGCGAGAACCACGCTGGCAAGAATGAAGGCGATAGGGCTATGCGCTGCATGCCCCCTAAACGCATTTTGGGAGCTTTTTGTTGCTATGCACCGTAGGAACGGATCGCCAGCCGCTTCCGTTACCCATCATGGAAAATATACGCCCACAAGACGAAAATATACGCCCACAAGACGAAGACCCGCGCGAGACGCCGCTGGATGATCCGCGGCAGCAGACTGACGCCCCCCATCACAAGCAGACAAATGAACCGTGGAAGGGCAATCCTGAGAAGGATCAACTCCCTCCTGACCGGCCGGACATCGATCTGGAGAATGGCAGGAGAGCAACACCCATCAGTCGAGAGTAGCAGTATCATGTATCGTACCCGCGAATATCTTGAGTGCGCCGAGAACTGCGCGCACCTCGCGGAGCAGGCTCGGACGGCCCCCGCCGCGCGCCGCTATCAACGCATGGAGGCGGCTTGGCGCGCGCTCGCCGAGGAGCAGCAGTGGCTGGACGGGGAGATTCCGCCGGTAGGCAGACCAAATTCATCCGCGCTACACTCGCACTCATGACGCGCACAATCCGCGCTTGCTGCCAATAAGGAATTGCTTCGTCGGCGGTAGCCCAACCTGACTTTCATCGTGCGCTGGCAGCGCACAACACAGTGACATGAGACATAATTGAACCCAACTTTGTGCGTAACCTCCCGTGTGCACAAAGACGCCTGCGCTTGCTCGGCGCTCAGCCAGGGTAGGAACCATAGTCGTTGGGACAGCTTGGTATCCAAAACGAAAGGATATCTTATGTCCACAAAGATACCCAACACAGAAGCCGATGCGGGCCATCAAGTCCCGTCACGTCGTCACGACGCTGGTAGCGGCGCGAACGAAACTACCGATGGATTGGATGCAAGCACCGAAGCGTTGCGCCATGCTGCGGAAGACACGCCATCGGGTGCCTTGACGGAGGATGTAGAGATTGTCCCGGTATTTGACCGCGCCGACTTAGCACCCAAAATTTAGGTGCAACCATGGTGAAGAAAAAGCACGGCATCATTATCGAAACACCCATGGAAGCGCGTCAAGCCGAACCCGGGCCCTCGATCCTCTTGCTGCTTCTCATCAGCGTAAGTGTCGCTGTGCTCGCTATGGCCGTTGTCTGGTTCGTTTTCTTCCGTACCTAGCGTCGCGTTGCTTTTAGCTAGGCCGATTTGCGGCCCGTTAGGTGGAGAATTGTCAGACCGGACTGCATTGATCGCGAGCCGGGCCAATCCCATGTCCATCCTAACGGAGGACAGCATGAAGCAATCGCAGCATTCCAAAATGCAGAGAACTGCCGAGCGCGCTGCCGAGGATCCAACTTTCCACCGGTACAAGCGCATAGAAACCGCATGAAGGACCTTGGCCGATGAGCAAGAATGGCTGAATGGTGAGATCATTCAGAACGCCGAGTCCCGGGACTAGCTGCGTTCAAACTTAGCGAACTGAGTAACGGCGGGTCTGTTGCTAGCCTTGGGGAGCACTTCCGGACCTGGGCAAACAGCGGTACCTCGACCAGTGTTCCGATCAGTCGCGGCAACGCTTGCTGTTCGACTCCATTTCCGTCACGCAAGAGCTCGCCCAAATTCAATGTGAGAAAGGCGGCCACCAGAAGGGGCATTGGGCTGATGAATAATAAAAGCATGACCGCTAGTCGGCTCGCGCCCCGATGAACCAAGCGTCGCCATTTGGACTGCGATATAGTTCTCGCCGGTCTGAATATTTCCTCCTAATCGCCCCAAGCTAGATGCGGTAATGGGCCCGGCTCCGGAGCAAGGGGTCATGATGGTGGCTGTCCCCCGATAGATGATGAAACGGGGTCACGACTTGAGTCGGCCCCAAGCATCTGGAGACGGAGGACAGCCGTGGAGAATTATGCCGGAATCGACGTGTCATTGGAACTGTCGAGCGTGTGTGTTGTGGACGCCCAGGGTAAGATCCTGAAGGAAGCGAAGGTCGCAAGCGAACCCGACGCCTTAGTTGAGTTTTTTGAGACGCTCGGCTTTGCAGTGAAGCGGATCGGGCTGGAGGCTGGGCCGCTGTCGCAATGGCTGCATGCAGGCCTGAAAGGTGCAAGATTTGAAACAGTTCTGCTGGAAACGCGGCACGTGAAGGCCGCATTATCTGCAATGACGGTCAAGACGGATCGCAAGGATGCCCGCGGGATCGCCCAGTTGATCCGGATGGGATGGTTTCGGCAGGTACACGCAAAGTCGGTTGATGCGCAAGAGATCCGGGCACTCCTGATCGCACGCAAACAGCTTCTCGGGCGGCTGATCGATGTAGAATTAAGTATCCGAGGGATTTTGCGCGGCTTCGGTCTGAAGGTTGGCCCGGTGACGCGAAGGAATTTCGAAGCGCGGATTCGAGAGTTGGTTGCAGGCCAGGCGACATTGGAGCGCATTGCTGGTGCGATGCTTTCGGCACGATCGGCCCTGAAGGCAGAATACGGAAGACTACACAAGGCTGTGCTGGCAATTGTGCGTGATGATGCAGTCTGCCGCCGGCTTATGACAGTACCAGGCGTTGGTCCCCTGGTGGCCATCACCTACAAATCGGCGATTGATGATCCTCATCGCATTGTAAAGTCAAAGGCAGCAGGCGCGCTGTTCGGGCTCACGCCAAAGAAATATCAATCGGGAGAAAAGGACGTCACGGGCGGAATCACGCTGGCCGGCGATGAGACGGTGCGGACGGCCTTGTATGAAGCCGCCAACGTTCTGCTATCGCGCATCACGCGGTTCTCAAAACTCAAACGCTGGGGGATGGACGTCGCCAAGCGGAGAGGCTCGAAGCGCGCAAAGGTCGCCTTGGCACGCAAGCTCGCAGTGATCCTGCATCGGATCTGGGTCGATGGCACGACTTACCGATGGGCCGAAGCGGGCTCAATCGCAGCATAGAAGACGTGGAGGAGATCAAGAACGCAACCGGGATGAACTGAAGCCCGGTGCCCGAAGTCCCGTCGCCGGGACGGTGGATGCGGTGAAGCCGTTACACGCCCAGTGGCGTCGTCCGACGAACCACGCGTATCTAGATAGGCTCACCGCTCCCTCTGACAGCATGATGTGGCGGCCAGGCGTCGACCACGAACAGAAGCATGAGCTCGGCGGCGTGGCGTTCACTCGGGAGGCTTGACATCATCGGGCCCATTACAGAAGGGCGCGTACTAATAACTCCCTTGTATGAGGTCCGCTATGATCCTGATAGTGGCGCACTAGCCGCTCTCGCCAGGTCCGAGCTGGGACAACATCGGGCTAGCAAATAGAGCCGCCAACTGGATCGGCTTTTAGTTCATCTTCGCCGAAGCTCGTCATGTAGCCCGGGATCGTCGGCACACTCTTGCGCGGCCTGTCGAGCTTCCTCCATGCCGCCCCCCGGCGAAGGCTTTGGACGGGCTGCTTTTCGGTCACGCTATTTCGTCATCCCAAACACGGCTGTTGGCATCTCCGACATTCAAAAGACCCAACAGCTTTTTCTTGCCCGCGTCGAATGCCGAAAACGAAGGGAACAAGGCTCACGGATGGGGCCGGGATCCTGCGGCTCGGGAGGGCTGCTTTGCAGGAGTCTGTCATCGGTCGGTCGGCAAGGGTCGTTCAAATACCGAACCATCTCAGGCAAGCGTTGCCGCTATACAAACTCCTATTCTTCCAGCTCCGTGAGGATGCGGTTGCGGTGCTGGATATGCTGCATCTGAATGGCGAAGAAGGTGTTTAGAAGCTTCTGAGCCTCGGTTGTGTTCGCTCCTCGGCGAGCCAAGTCCGCAATACGCTCCTCTTGCTTGGCAATATTCCGCTCGCCTTGGGCGACGTGCCGTTCGGCCTGTTCCAAATGGCGAAGCTGCATTGCGCGGTCCACGAGGCAACCTAGAACAGAGTTGGACAGTTCCCAAACGCAGGCCCGATGTCATCCCGGCAAGAAAATTGTCTAGCATAAAAGGACGCCAAATGAAGCTGTCTCACTCGGGAGTGAGCTTGTAAACGTCACCGGGTTGGAGGTTGAGTTCCTGAAACAGCCCTTGCTGCTTTTCCGTAACAAGCGCTGGTACAATTTCCGCCGTCCAGCCTTCGGGGACAGCCGCGAGGACGAGTGTCAACGCCTGACTTGGCTTGGCTAAGGCTAACCATATCCGCTTCGCTGGCGGCGCATCGTCTGAGGCCACCTCCACAATCGTGAACGAATTGCCGAACGACTCTGCCATCGATGGCTAATCCGACGACGTGCTGCAAGTTGCAACAACTAGCTGGGATGGGGCCACGGTCGGTAAGCAGCCTTGACCGGGAATTAAGTTTCCCGGCAAGCCGAACTATGGGCCCCCGCCAAGGCTCTCAGGGGCCTCCTGGACGTGCGCTACGGCACCCGCGACGGATCGGACTGCGCCGAGTTCTCAGGGGAGGGGCGAGACGCCCGTGACCTGAAGGTGTCGCGGAACACGGTTCGGAAGGTGCTGAGGTCGGGAGAGACCTCCTTCGAGTACGAGCGGCAGGTGCAGCCGCGGCCAAAGCTGGGACGATGAGCAGCGAGGTCGCGCTTGCGACTAAAGCCACATTCGATTCCACCGCCGTCCTTCACGACACCGGTGACGTGTTGGCCGAGCCTCTTTTCGAGTTCGCGGGACCAAGGCACGAGCTGGAAACCGAGCCCATTATCGATATGGCGAAGCGTCCCGATGAGCGTCAGCCGCTGGCGATACGTTCCCGCCACATGCTCCCCGGAGGCGGCATTCACGCGAGGCAGGCCGGTGCCGACCGAGACCTTTGCTGCCACCTCGTCCAGTTCGCGTCGACGCAACGTGTCCAGGAGATCGTGCTGCAGGATGATGCGTTGGCCCTGCCGCCGGGCCAGGCCCTGCTGGATCAGATGCTCGGTACGGGCCTCCATGGCGTCGCGGGTCTCGCGGCCAAATCCACCCATGGCGAGCGGTATCGGGTCGCGTTCGACGAGCCTGTAGTCGAGCCAGGTTGCTCCTTTAGCCGTCACCTGCCCACCGAGATCGAGGTCGGAACGGGTCGCTAGCACCACGGTCGGTCGCGGATCGCCGGCTTGGCCCAAGCGTCGGACCTCGACGATGCCGCCGACCGGCGGTGCATGTTCGAAAGCCTCGAGCCCTCGAAAGCACACATGGTGCGCCCGTCCGTCTGTTCCGTCGATCAGAGCATAGGCCTCGCTGGTCAGTTCGTCATGCAATCCACGGTCGACAAGTCGTCCGACAATCTGGAATGTCGGCTGGCCGCCCTCGATAATGAAGTCGGCAACGCCGCGAGCTTCTCCGCGCTCGGCAAAGGCGCGGTGCACTGTCTCGATGATGTCGCCGCGCATACCGAGGTCGCGCAAGCTGCGCTCGGCCTCGAGCCCGACCATCCATTCCTGTGGCGCGGCGGGTGCGGCGAGGCCCATCTTCTCCAGGTGTTGAAGACGACCGACCATCAGGCGCCGGATCTCGGGATCGGACTTACCGGGATTCTCCGGGCGAAGATCGATCGAGCCTGTCTCATCGGCCATCAGCCGGATCTCTCGGTCGAGCCGCGTCCATCGTTCCGCCGTGACTTCCCTCTCGAGCGAATTGCGGATCTCGTGCGCCGGCTTTGGACCGAGTTCGATGGCGACCAGTTCCTCGGCGCGTCAGCGCAGGCCTTGGCTAATGTAGTCGCGGGAGATCACGAGATCCGCTCCTTCCTCATCTACTCCCCGAACGAGAAGACGAACGTGAGGGTTGTCGGTATTCCAATGATCGACAGCCACCCAATCGAGGCGCGTACCAAGGTCGATTTCCATCTGTCTGGCGAGATCGCGGGTAAAGGCCTTCAGGTCGGTCATGTCGCCGGCGTCCTCGGGTGAGACGATGAACCTGAATGATGCCGGTCGTCCTTGCAGCGTTCTGCGAAAGCTGAGCTATCGGTGCGGCCACCGGCGGCATCGAACATCTCTCCGCTCGCCGCTCCGGGTCACGCCGTCACGCTTCAGATATAAAATGTGGGTCGTCAGCGGCGCTGAGCGAAAGGCTCGCCCTGTGTGACGAACCACGCGTGCCTTCACCACAACGCGGCGTGTCGGGCTGAACAATCTGGCGCGGCTAAAGGACAGCCTGCCGCGGCCAAACGTCGAGCGCCCATAGGCTGCAGCACGCCTGCCAGCTGCGGCCTGCCCCGAGGTGTGTCCTGCTTTCTTCGCGGCCCGCAGCACCTGGTTGATGATCTCTTCGGCTTCGGCGCGCGGGTACTGCGGATGCGTCCAGGCCGAATACGCAGATCGCTGTCGCCCACGCTCACGGCAAGGCCTGCCAACGATCAAAATCGCACATGGTGCCGAAGACGCCTTTGATTCCATTGGTCAAAATGCAAAGCGCGGCACGCGCCCCGACTGACCGGCACGCCAGAACCCAAGCCATGCCAATGGCTTGCGGTTCGACCGGCGAGCCCCTTTTATCTCGCCTTCCTAATCGGGCATGCAAAGTCAATCCACGTCTACGCTTTTCTGCGACTTTCTGCACTTCAAACATCACGCACTCCTTGCAACAGCAACGCACACACCTCACCAAAGCCGCGACCGCGGTTTGCATTCTCCAGGCGGGGTCCATGCGTTCCTTCGCGTTCAGCACTATGGCCGTCGCATGCTCTTCATCAGGTTCGTAAACAGGGCTGTCCAAGCAGTCTGGCGCTCTCATCACGTAGGACGGAAGCAGGCAAGAAATAGGGGACATTCCCCGTTTCGCGGCCCGCCAGGGGACGCTCACCGCGCGCGCGGATCTCTAATTGTTGCTCCTTCTCAGCATGCCGGCTGCAGCACCAGCGCTCATCCTCCGTGATCCAACAGAAGTTACTGCGCAGGCTTTAAGCGCAATCGTTGCGTGACCTTGGCACCGAAGCCGACGTGGAAGTCGGTCTCATTGACCCACATCCTGTGCAGAATGCTCGCAAGCTTGCGTGCAGCCGCGACGCCGCGCACAACATGCTCGACCGCTTGGCGATCCGCAGGCTCCAAGCCCGCAAGGCCGACCGTTTCCTGACCCGCAGCAACAAGCTAGCGGCCGCCTCGCAGAGCGCTTAGCGAACTGCGACGTCGCCCTGTTTGGTAATTCGGCCTTCGAAGTCGATGGACGTTCCAGACTGGTGTCGCCTTGGCGTCAGACCAAAATGCGCGCCGACTGTCCGAGATCGCGCAAACCGGAGAGGGTCATCGACACCAACCTTGAACGAAAGAGCCGCAACGGGACCGACGCCGGGTACGGTCATCAGCCGACGACAAATCGTATCATGTTGGACCACCTGCAGGAATACCTTATGCAATCGTTCGTAACCCTCGAAGATCGCTCGCCGTACGTCCAACATGGCCTCGATCATCACGGAGAATACCGGATCGCTGTGCTCGATGAGCTCGCGGACCTGCGCTTCGTATCCTCCGCGGCCGACCGCTCCAACCATCAGACCGTAAGCCCTCAGCGTGCCACGAATGTGGTTCTCGAGGTCGATCGGCTTGCGCTTGAGCAGCTTCCTGTTCGCCAGCAGCGAGCGCATTTTCTGCATCTCGATGTTCTTGACATGGACGGCGCGATACCAGCCCAGCCGCATCATCTGCGCGATGCCGCGCGCATCGTTGCGGTCGGTCTTATTGCGCATTGTCGAAAGCGAAACGCGCATATGGCGCGCTTCTACGACAATCATCGGAAGTCCAGCTGGTTGCAATTCGCGATACAGCCAGAAGCCTAGCGATGACGCCTCGACCCCCACTCTATCGAGGCGATCCGCGCAGCCTTCTACAGCGGAGCGGATTGCCTCTGGCTCCGTGCTGACCTTGACTTCGCGAACCGTGAGACCATCGCCATCAACGATGCAAACGCTGGTTTCTTCAAGGCCGACGTCCAGTCCAACGTACAGTTTCATCGGAGCTCTCCCTTGTGGCAACGACCTTGCAAGTCGTTGCACCAGGCTCCAGATTCGGCCACGACCGTCTTATCCCCGTGCATCGGTATCTCGAAGCCCGATTTGAAGAGCTGTCCTGCTGTCGTGCGTCCCCACCTCCATCGCCTTTCCGCACATTCTTCTCCAGCGCACGCCAATGCTTGCGAGGTTGCGCATTCGGTCATCGCGGGCGTCCTGCATCAGATCTCGCGACGAACAACCCTGTTGCCTGTGGCACGATGGCCGAGATGTTGTGAACGGCAGCGGCCGTCGGAGCCCGGTTCGGCGGGCGCCCAGGCTGCAGCCGTGCATCGGTCTTCGAGCTTCCAGACCGCACAACGAAGAGCACCGCTGCCGATCGCTGCAGGTTCGCAACTGCCTCCGAACCTGTGATGTCGTCGCCGACCACTGGTCCAAGCTTGTCCAAATTGGCCTGGGTCTCAGCTGGCAATGGACGACCGGCCAGATGCGTCTCGTAGCGAGCAGGTCCGGCGTTGTAGGCTGCAAGGAAGCCCGGTGAACCATACCGATCGTGCATTTCGCGAAGATACGCAGTACCCGCAAGAATATTGTCGCTGGGATCGTACGGATCGCTGCCGAGATGGTACCGCAGGTGCAGATCTGCCCAAGTCTCCGGCATGATCTGCATCAGCCCCATGTCGCCTTTCGGTGACTTGGCGCGCACGTCTCCAACGCTTTCGACGTCTATGACTGCGCGTATCCAGTGCACCGGGACGCCGAAGCGACGCGAGGCCTCCTCGACGAAAGCCGCAAATGGATCGCCAGTTCGATAACTCGCCGTAGCCACCGCAGGTCGCATCCGGGCGACAGCAGTAGCGTTATTGACGGCCAGGACGAGGAACAGCGGCACGACAACGCGCAGGCTTCTCTCGAGCAAGCACAAGCATGCCGCTGTGCGCGCGCCCGTCCAAAGTAAAGTCGCTTCGCGCCGGCCTTCCGGCCGCCCTGGACCGCCGCTGCGCGCGACGGCTGTGCGTTTGTTGGTCGGGACGGAGGAATGGTGCCGCACTCGGTCGAACAGAGGAATGGCAGATCGGACTCTCAACACGCGCACGATCAGTCCTCCCAAGTCCACACAGGGAACGCTCGGCCAATCACGGCCGATGTCGGCAAGAACCCGAAATAGCGGCCATCCAGCGAGTTGGCGGACTGCCAGTTCATGACGAAGAATTCGCCCTCGCCGACGACGCGGCAGCCCTGCCATTTCGGGAGCGGTCGGCCGCGGTCATCGCGCTCCCGCGCTTGCCCCATTTCGATCGCGTCGACAGAAACTGTGAGCCCCGTTTCGGCAGACGGTCTGCCCCGGAAGCGCCAGCACGCGCTTAAGCATCGGCACTCTGGCCGGCAGATAGCCGTTCAGGTCGAGGAAGCTTGCAAGCCGCTCCGGTGGCTGTACGGCGAGGAGTTCCGTGACGAACAGGCTGTCAACCGGTCGCAAACGATAGAGGCCGAACGGTACGCTCTCGGATGCATTCCAGACGTAGAGCGGCGTGATCTCGAGAACGATAGGCGCGATGAGAGCCGCGGCACCGCCGAGCATCGCGGTCAGTGTCTTGAACCTGCCGATCATCGCATGATCCTCTGCCGGTGAAGCCACGCCTGGTGGCCCACGGGTGGCAGGAGCTTTGCGGCTCCCAGCACCCTGCGTATGGGTGTCGGAATTCGCGCGCACCTCGGCTCATCCCTAAGTCCGCTTGCCATCCGCGCGTTGCTCGTGCATTGCGCCGAACCCATAGACATCCCGCATGTCGAGGTCCGGGGTCGCGCCTCTCAACATCTTGCCGAAATTGCGATCTGCAATGACGATACCGTCCGCGTCGTGTTCGAGGGAACGATCACCGCATCCAAGTACATAAGGGCGCCAATCCCCGTTCCTGACGAACCTCTTGAAGGGCTGGTCAAGATCAAGGAGACGCTTGTTTACGCGACCGAAGTCGCCCCCCACCATCCAGGCAACTACACGCGCGCGGGTCTGGATGTGATCTTTCGACCGAACAGCGGGCAAGGTACGTGACAAGGCAACGCATGCTGTATCGAAGAGCTTCTTCGGCAAGGATCGGCCCACGGTCACCGAAGACGAGTTGCGCCGCGACGCCTGGAATGGGAGAATTGCCTCCATGCCGAGAATACATATCGGGGACGCTCGCTCGATGCTCCCGCATTCAATTCACTACAATGCGCGCGCGGAAGGACACAACAGCAAGAAAAAGCAGGAGCTGAAATACGCGCTCATCGTGTCTGTTACGGCGCGCCGCGTGACCGACCTCTACAATCGCATCGTGCGCCGTTACCGCGGAACGTTGGAAGCGCTCATGCCTGTGATTGAAATCCCTGTGCGTGTCGAAAGCCAGGAGGAATAACCTCGTGAGCTATTCGAAACGCGTCCTCTTCGGCAATGACCCGGAAGACGAGCCGGTGCGCGCTAAGCTTCAAGAGCAAGCCGAGGCCCTTCTAAGATCATTCACCTTCAAAATCCCGATGCGCCGCGAAAATCGCCTTCCTGGGCCCCACTGGGATTCCCGATGACCATTGGTACTGCAATGCGTCGTCGATGAATTGAGCATCGCGACGATCAAGGTCAACGATCAGTTGTGCGCACGCTCAGAAGCCGAGGCAAAGATCATCAAAAAGAGAGCTGAAGAGCTCTACAATGGCTTCCTCCAGGAAGACGTTCGGATACCCGCAAAGCTATAAGTCGGCGTGATGCGTTAGCGATCAAGCGAGTCCATGCTGCGTCCTTGCTGCGTGGAGCCGCCGATACAAGTTGGTAGTCATTGAAATTGAACGGGAATTTTTGCGAACGATGCCGCGTCGGAATTCGTGGGACGGAATCGCAATTTTTGCGATGAAATAAGAGAATTTCAGAGGGTTTGGTGGTTGGGGCGGCAGGATTCGAACCTACGTCTGGTGGAATCAAAATCGGCTGCGGCGGGCCTCGGCGCGAAACGATGATTTCTTCTCGGGCGCGGTCGCAACCATACCAGGTTCGCTCCAGGACCGACCTCCGTAAAACTCGACGAACGCGATCGAATGCAAGACACGTGCAGGCTACCGTACCGACCGACAGCAAAAACTTCAGAAAACTTAGCCAATCCATCTCGTTCTCAACGACAACCTTGGGGGAGCGAAGGTTGATATTCGATCCTCGCGAATAGACAAGGTGGTCAAACATTCAGATGGAAACCACCCCAAGGTGGCTGGGCAAATGTGCATGGTTCACGGAGCCGACGATCAAGAGGGCCGACAGTTGCGGCGCGGTCGTGCCTGTAACAGCTTGGCGACGCTCATTCGCTTCCCGAAAAAGATTGCCGGCGCTTCACATTATCGAGAGCCAGCCGAGCGAAAACTCGAAAAAACACCGTTTGAAAAACCGTTTTAGTTCGGCCGTCTCAAACGGTCTCTCTCGCTAAGGTCCTGATTTATATGGTGGGCGCACCAGGGCTCGAACCTGGGACCCGCTGATTAAGAGTCAGCGGCCCTACTCTCAGTCAGCTACCTCCCGAAGGATTGGTGGGAAGCTAAGTCGCCGACGATAGCTCAGACCTTTCAGCGCGTTAACCCTGAATCCGTCGCGGACTGAACAACGGCGGGCCTCCGTTGACTCCTCAGGCCCGTTTGGCGACTTTGCCCCCAGTTGGCCCCCGATTTCCCGACCGGGGGCAAGGGGGGAGAGAGTTGGCCGACATCATCACGCAGAAGACCATGGCGAAGGCGCTGCGCGACCACGCCGCCGGCGAGTCCTACGACGTCGCCGACGGCCGGATCGCAGGGCTCGAGCTGCGCGTGCGGCCGCGGTCGGTGAGATGGTCGATGCGGACGGCGCTGCACGGTAAGCGGACGCGGTACGACCTCGGACCCGCGGTCGCGGGATCGGAGGACGTGGCTGGGCTTTCCGTCGACGGGGCGCGGTCCCGCGCCGCCAAGGTCGCCGAGATGTGTCGCAATGGACACAACCCGGCCACCTTCCTAGCCGCCCTCGCCTCCGGCGTCTCGATGGAGACGCAGGTCCGGATCGAGGCGGCCAGGCCGAAGCCGAGCTGGACCTGGGAGGACGCGAAGAAGAACTTCCTCGCCGAGACGCTGCGGACGCGCCGCGAGGACACGCACCGAGACTACCGCGGCAAGCTGATGCCAGCCGAGCTCGACCGGTTCGCCGGGCGCATGGTCAACGCGATCACCATCGAAGAGATGGCGGCCGCGATCGCGGCGGTCCATGCCCGCGGTGCGGAGCCGATGTCGCAAGGAATGGTGCGGACGATCAGGCGCATGTGGAATTGGCTCGCCGAGCCCGCGCGCCAGGCCGAGACCAGCGTCGCCGAAGGCGTGATGGCGAAGCTGTCGGCGCCGGAGCGCACGCGCGTGGAGCTGGGCGAGGAGGCCTTCGATCCGGATGAGGAGGACGGATACACGCCGGATCCCATCGAGATCGGCCGCGCGCTCGCCGTCGCTAGGCTCGGCTGCCTGCCGGAGCGCATCGGACTCGGACTCGAACTCCTGATCGGCACGGTACAGCGACGCCGGGCCGTGACCGGCGCCAGCCGCTGGCGGTTCAAGGACTACGCCGAGATCAAGGGCGAGCAGGCCTGGTACGTGCCGCCGTATTTTAGGAAGAGCGGCACCAAGCGCGGCAACCGCTCGCACCTGGTGCCGGTCGTAGGATTCGCAGCGAAGGCGCAGCAGCGACTCTGCAAGCTCTCCGACTTCGAGGGTAGCGAGGGTTGGCTCTTCCCGGCAGGAAGGGCGTCGCGGACCGGACGTGGTTACGCCGAGAGCGGCCTTTTTAACGACTGGTTGGCAGCCATTCCGGGCGTCGAGTTCTCGCCGCACGGCGCCAGATACGCGTTCGCGACCTACGGCGAGCGCGACCTCAGCTTCGCCCAGGGCGAGGGCAAGCTGATCCTTGACCACCTCGAAGGCGTCGAGCTGAAGGACGTCACCGGCACGTTCTACAGCAGCGATCCAGGCATCGCGCGCAAGCGTGCCATGATGAAGGCCTGGACGGAGTGGTGCGACCATTGGACCGCGCAGGCGATCGAGAAGGACAAAACCCTGCTGAACGCCGACGTCATGGGCAAGACGATCAGGGCCGAGCGCTACAAGTTCAAAAAGAAGAAGGCCCAGGCGGAGTGATGCCGGGGCCATTCTCAAGACCAACCCGTTGGTTTACCCGCTTAGTGGCGGAAGGTGGCTACGCGCTGACTTTATCAGGCTGCGAGCTTACGGTTTACCCGCGAGAACGCGAACGTCATCGATTGCGATCATGCGCCCAAGTCTGCCGGGTCTACCCGCCCGTCGGCGGATGCGGATACGGCTTCGAAGAATGCGGCCTCGACGATCGGATCGTCTCCACACGCCTCGTCGTCGAACACGAAATCCTCGTCTTCCATGGTCAGTCCTCCAGTTCGCGCAGCATCTGCAGCGCCATTTTGTCGAGCCACCGCCCGGCATTCGCCATGCGGTCGGCCTCTTTCGAGAGCGCGCCGGCGACGCGTCGATAGACGTCGTCCGTCACGGGTTTGTCCCCGTTCACGATGAACGACATCATCTGCCGGCTGATGCCGGCTGCTTCGGCGAGCTTCGAGTGGCCGCGATCACCGAACGCGACGACGGCGGCCGTCGCGATCTTGACGTGGCGGGGGATGCGCTTCGCCATCGATCAGGCCGAGTAGTCGAAAGAGTGAGCCGCCTCGCGGTTGACGATCATCGACGCGTGACGCCACGCCGCGAGCTGCGCGCGGCGGCTGGTGATCGCCTTGAACTCGATGCCGTTCCAGCTCGGATCGAGCCGGTCGTGGAGCGTGGCGACATACTTGAAGAAGCCCTTGCGGACGGGCTGCGGAACGTTGAAGCGAGCGCGGTTGCCGGCGCGCGCTTGCATCGGATTGCGGTTCGACATGGTTGCCTCCTCTCGGCGCAGCGAAGGCGGCGCTCCTGACGCCTCTAGCCCGGTGGGCGTTGCCGGCGCCGGGCGTGAGGTCGGGCGTGAGGTCGATGTCGAACGGATCAGCCGAAAACCCGATCGAACACAAAACCGTCGCCGGGCTGCGGCGGCTCGCGGTCGACGATCACGTACTTGCCGTCCCGCTCGATGAGCACCCGCTCGTCATCGTACGACCAGTACGCCACGCCGACCGGCGGCGAGTTCTTGCCGAACGCAAGGACGTAACCGGCTTCTTCGAGGCGATCTTCGAGCGTCTCGCCAGGAGCGAGCCTGGCCTAGATCACGTTGTAGGCGACGCGGAGGTCGTCGAGGTTGAACGCGTTCATGAGCAGGTTGCGGTCATCGACCAGTTCCTGGCCGTCGCAGAGCAGCGTGTTCGCCGCCTCGAAGTCGATATCCTTGTCGTCGAAGTCCTTCATCGTCGCCTCCTCGACGCCGGAAGGGCGTCTCTACGGCCCCGAGCCCGGTAGGCCTGAGGGCCGCCGGGCGTGAGGTCGATGTGGAGGGTGTTAGAACCGACGTTCGTAGCGACTGGCCTCGCGGCCATCTTCGCGGTGGTGGAGCCCGGCCAGCTTGGTGATACCCGCGTCGCTGAGCAGCGACAGGCCGCCATGCTCTTCGAACAATTCGATCAGCAGGCGCTCGCCGATTTCGGTGTTGTAATTGGCGCCAGGGCAGCCGTAGAGGCTCTCGATATCGCCAGTGGACTTGTCGCGGTCGGCTTCTGCCATCTCTCTGCTCTCCTCTCGGCGTCGCGATCATCGCGCCGTCTTTGGTAGACAATATGTCTACCGCTCCAGGAGAATGCAATAGATAATTTGTTGACAAGGCTCAGGAATCAAGCGCGTGAAGAATCCTTAGCTTCCCAATCGAGGTTAATTTGCCTGCTATAGCAGGCATTTTCGAGAACGAAGCGCGAAAACGCCTACTATACTAGGCGTTTCGCGGCATCGTTCTCCACGATTTCAACAGGCAGAGCAGCGACCGCGCTGTCCCATATAGACGACAGCGTGCTGCGTTGGGTCGAAATTGTCCGATATAGACGACAATCTCAGCGCTTCGCGCGCTTCTTCTTCGCAGGCCGGCGCCCGTCCGTCGGAGTGAAGTCGCCGACGTGCAGCCAGTCGCGCCGTCGGTGTCGAGATCGCAGCGTAGCATCTCGAGCCGGCCGACCAGGTTGTTGCGACTGCCGGGAGATCCGTCGAAGCGCAGCATGTGCCGGCCGCCGATGTCGGAGAACGGCTTCACGGCACCGATCTGCACCAGCACCGTCTTCTCCTGATGCCGGCCCATCGCGAGGCCCGCTTCGAACAGCACGTTCGGCCGCGCCTGCCCCTGTTGTCGGCCTTCCGTGTTGCGTTCGTGCCGGTCGACGAAGACGTCCTTGAGCTGCACCAGGTCGTCCGGCGAGAACATCACCAGCACCGCCTGCGCCTGATCCATCACGCGGTCGATCACGTCGCCGACGAACGGGTTCGCTCCGCGGCGGGCCCTACGCAGTGCCTGGTCCCACTCAAGCGGCTCCAGCCCGAGCGAACGCAGGAATGCGAACATCGACTCGCGCAGCGCGTTGTCGCGGCCGTGCACGACGAAGATCGTCTTGCCGCGCGTCAGCCGCCGCGACTTCTTCGCCGGCGCCGCCCGCCTGGCCGGCTCGGCCGGCCGCGGCGCCTCCTCCGGATCCCGGCGCCGGTGACCGCCGCCGAGATAGCCGCGGACCTCTGCGCGCTCGTCCGGGGTCGAGAACCGGTTGACGTTCAGGCCCTCGCGCATCGCCAGCAGGAGCGCCGCCTGCGGCCGCTCGAGCCCGGTCTCGTTCACGACGCGCACGATGCGCGGATAGACCGCCTTCGGCGTGATGCCGAGGCGGCGCGCAATCTGTGCGATGAGAGCCTGATTGATGCGCGCCAAGGCTACCGGCCTCGCGCCTTGCGGTGGCGGGCGACGTTCACGTAGTTCGGGCCGACGTCGAGGATGCCGGCGATCTCGCGGGCGGAGAAGCCGATCGCATCGAGCTTGAGCGCCGCAGCGTCCTTGTCGTCGACGTCCTTGGTGTAGATCAGCGCCAGCAGGCCGGCGATCTTGTCGAGCGCCGTCGTGCCGCCCTCGCCGTTCGCCTCAGCGGCGGCGGGCCGCGCTTTTCTTGCTGCCTTTTTTGCCATTGCCCTTGTTCCTGCGCTGACGCTTGAGTTCGGAGACGGATGCCGCCGTCGAGCCGGCCGCCTCGGCGGCGTCCTTGGCCGGCAGCCCGAGCGCTTCGAGGAAGTCGACCCGCGCCAGCACGTCGCGAAACTTGTCGCGGTCGCTCTCGGCTGCCTTCGAGAGCGCCAAGCGCGACAGCGCCCGCCCGATCACGGGAGCCAGGTCGCGTAGTCCGGATCATGTGCGGCCATGCAGGTACCTGCGGTTGAACGAATCGCGCTCGCATCGCGTCGGTAGCGGTTCCCGAAGGCAACCCGGAAAGGTCCGGATATGCGGACTTATCCATCAAAAAGGATTCGAAATCAGCGACTTGCTTGGGTTCGGATGGCTTTGATGCGCTTTGCCACCGCTCGGAGCTCGTCGTCCTTGATCTGGCACTCCCAGATCTCCACGACCTTCCAGCCGAGCTTTTCGAGCGCGGCCTTGTTGCGATCGTCGCGGGCGCGGTTTCCCTCCAGCTTCGGCAGCCAGAAGTCGAGCCGCGACTTCGGCAGGCGCGCGAGCTTGCAGTCGGGATCCGGATGGCGATGCCAGAAGCAGCCGTGCACGAACACGGCGACGCGGCGGCTCGGCAGGATCAGGTCGGGACGACCGGGCAGCCCCTTCGCGTGGAGGCGATAGCGAAGGCCGGCGGCGTGCAGCGCGCGACGGACTCGCATCTCGGGCTTGGTATCGCGGCTACGCACCCGCGCCATCTGCGCGCTGCGTTCCGGCGACGTCTCATTCGTCGTCTTCGCCACCGGCTTCGTCCGGATCGGGGCCGGGCGCCTCTTCACCAAGCGGCGAGACCTCAGCCTCCTTGACGTCGCCGTCCTGGCGGAAGCCCGCGAGCATCTCCTCGAGCAGCGCGGCGTGGTCCTTGCGAGGCGGATACTTCTGCAAGACCTGCTCGATCTTCTGCGCGATCTCGGCCGGCGTGAACTTATCCTCGATCTCGTCGTCGAGCGCCCACGGTCGACCCGGATGGACCACGTCCCAGGGCGAACGCTTGTTCTTGCGAGTGCCGGTCGAGTCGCCGTGCTTGCTCATTCCCCAGCACGCCTTCGTCTCCGAATTCCACACCGGCCAGAACGTCCGGATCAGATGCTTCTCTGCGACGAGTTGCGCGTTGGTGGCGCAGACCAGGCGCCGGCAGGTGAAGTCGCCGAGCTTGAGGGCGAGAGGCCTCGACGTCGAACCACCTGATGAAGGGGCAATGGTCGTCGTGACGGGAGTTTCCCCAGCCCTGACAGAAGCGAAAGGTGAATGCCGTCCATGTCGGACTCGACCCAGGCCTCGCCGTCGTCGAACAGCGGATGCTCGACCCGCTCTTCGTTGGTGCGGCCGACGCCGAAGGAGATCGCCTTGGAGATGTCGCGAGCGATCGTCGGCACGATGCCGCTGATCTCCTCGAAAGGCGTATCGAGCCGGACCGCCATGTTGCCGCAGCCGATGTCGAAGCCGACGCCGGATATGCTGATCTGGTTTTCGTAGGCGATGACGCCGCCGACGGGCTGCGCGTAGCCGAGATGGCCGTCGGCGCAGATGACGCCGGCGACCACGTTGCCGAGAGACATGCAGTTGCGCATCTGATCGATGGTGCCCTGGTCGTGGTCGCCGAAGACCTTCAGCGACGCATCCTTGTAGGCGTCGCCCTGGGGCGCGATGGTGTTCGCTGCGATCTCGGCGGCGGCCTTGTCGGCCTCGCGCTTGTTGTGCTCGGCGCGCGCTGCGTCGCGGAACGTGCACCAGGCCGGCATGCCGCGGCCCTCGCCGACGCGGGAGTCGGGATCGATCCCGGCGGTGGCGCAGAGCTCGCGCGCACGGGCCTGGTGCGGGTCTGAACGGTTCATCGCTTCTTTCCTCATTTGGGTTGCGGCAGATCGTTCTCGATATCGTCGCCCACCTCGGGATCCACCAGCGGCGGCAGCGTCGCCATGTAGGCCTTGATCTGGTTGAGACGAACCGGCGCCGCGCCGAACACATCGACGCCGACGTCGCAGCTCTGCTGGTTACCGGGGAGCCGGCCGTGATTGTGGCCGTACAACATCAAGGCGCCCTTTCTGATGCCCGGCCAGGTACGCAGCGCGTAATGGCACAAGACCACGCGCTGGCTGTCGATCGACACGAAGGCCATCTGGTTGATCGTCTTCCACGGCAAGGCGAGCGTGTCCGGGCCGTCATGGTTGCCCACGATGAGGTGCTTCTCGCCGGGCAAGGAATCGAACAGCCGCTTCAGCTCCTTCGGATCATCCGCGCGGTGCGCGAAGTCGCCGACCACGATCACCTCGTCGGTCGGCTTGACGACCCTGCGCCAGGCCGACGCCATGGCCTCATTCATCTCGGCGACGCTCGCGTAGGCACGCGTCTCCGGGCAGAACTTCAACATGGAGGCGTGGAAGAAGTGGGGGTCGGCGTACAGGAACGTGCTCACTGCATCTGCCCTTTCGGCTCGAACCACATCGCCCGCGCCACCTCGACGTCGGCCGGGTTGACGATCATCTCGGTGTCGGCGTCGTCGCCGGGCTCGTAGCGCAGGTCGGCCAGCCGGCAGACGATGACCTCGCCCGGCTGCTGGATGACGACATGACCCGGCGCGATCTGTTCGTTCGCGTGCAGCCTCATGATTTCGATTCCTTGTCGGCGGCGCCGAAAGTCTTGATGTGGAAATCCCAAGCAGCCTGCTGCTCGGCGTCCAGCGCACGATCACGTCGCCCTGTGCGCCGCGCGCGACGGCGTAGAGCGGGTCGTAGGTCGGTGGGGTCGGCCACCGATCAGCCGATGCTGGAAGCGGTGACGACGCCGGCAGCGGCGGCGTCGTCCAAGTCCTTGTTGACGGCCTCGGCGAGCTTCGGTTCGCAGGGAATCTCGAACTTCGTCCTGGCCGCCTCCAGCTCCGCGAAGTGCCCCTCGACGTACTGAACGGCGCTCTTGAGCGCGGAGCGCGCGTTGGCGAGCCAGATGCTGGCGGTCTCGCCGGCGTCGTGCAGGTCGATGTGCGCTAGGATCTCCTCGGCCATCGCCTTGATGTCGCTCAGCGGCCTGGCCTCGGTGTCGATGCCGGCGGACAGCGCGCCGGCGACGGTTTCGTTCTCGATGGTCATGGTGCCTCTCCATGGATTCGAAAAACGACAGATCGATAAAATGCGGTCTGCCTGCTTAACTTCGTTACTATGTCAGCCTGCTATAGTCAACGCCATCGGACGCCGGGCGTTCGGCCCGAGTCCTTGAGCATGAAAGGAAAGAGAATGAGCGGCGACAGCCATACCAACTTCAACAGCGGCGGCTTCTCGGCGGGCGCGGCGGCCGGATCGCTAACGGTCGCCGGCGCGTTCGTGGGAGCGCTGCAGGCCGCGGCGCAGCTCAACGCCCGTCGCTGGGAGAGCTGGAATCGCGAGCAGCTCGAGACCGCGCTCGACCTTTCGGAAGAGCTGCGGCGCCACGCCTACGAAGAGCGCGAGGAGCTCCGCGTCGAGAACGCGAAGCTCCTGATGGCGATGCGCCGCGTGGCTATGCGGCGGGCCTCGGCCCGGTAGCGTAGCGCAGGAACTCCGGAGCCGGCTCGACAGAGACCGGCTCCGGAGCCCATTCCGCAGGCTCCAGCGGCTGCACCTTCCGGACGCCCTTCAGCAAGTAGATCCTACGCACATGCGCGGAAACGGCCTGATTATCGGCCGAAATCAGCGTCTCGACCTCGTTCCGCGTCAGACCGGGCAACCAGTTCTTGAGCTCGCGCGGCAGCCATGTCGGCACCGGCGCCGGCCTGTCATCGATGATCGAATCCGCCGCCCACGCCAGCACCGACCTGGCGATCTTGTCGTGATTGTCGGCGAGCGATTTCCGCTCGGCGAGCTCGGACTTGAGGTCGCTGACGAGAGGGCTGTCGCCGGCCGGCGGGCCATCGGCGGCGCCGCCGAGCAGCCCGGCGAACAGCCGGCCCGGCAGACGGAGCGCTTCCCACACGAACAAAAACGCGCCCTTCAGCGCGGCCCCGATGGCCGAAAGAATGGATCTCAGCATGACGTCACCTCCTGTTGGCTGGTCATCGGAGCACGATTTACTGCAAGCCGGAAATCGGGCGCCCCAGACAAGGATTCGAGGTGCGCTTGACAAGGGCACACGTCGGACGCATGCTGTTCGATAAACAATAGCATTCCAAATTAACGATCAGGACTCGGAAGTGAAGAAGCCCGCATGTCGCAAATCGCAGCCCCAGCGCATCGAGTGCGTCGGCGAAGGGCTTTACGGTGACGAGTGGAAGACCCGTCTTGCCGCCGGCTTGGGCATCTCCCGGAGCCAGCTTTTCGAGTGGCGCCGCGGGTCGAACAAAACGGCCCGACGCGACATCGATGGCGAGCTGATCGCGCTGATCGACCGCGAGCGCGACGCCTCCAACGAGCGCGGTCTGAAGCTCTCCCGCCTGCGCGCCAAGTTGCTGCTGATGATCGGGGCGGACGATGCTTCCTGAGACCATCGCCGCCTTCGGCACGGCCTGGAGCGATGCCGAGTTCGACCGCCTCACCCGCCTCTATGCCGAGACCGGTGGCGACATTCGCGTTATCGCGGCCGCGATGGGGCGTTCGATCAGCTCGATCTCGACCAAGTCGTCGATCATGGGCCTCGCCGTCGAGGGCAACGACCTGGCGATGCGCAAGTGCCTCGGCGGCTGCGGACGGACGTTTATGAGTCCGGATAAGGGCGTGCGCATCTGCCCGCGCTGCAAGGGCGACCCTCGTCTTCCCTGGGGAGTCTACTGACATGTCGATCATCAATTTCGCCGACCGGCGCAAGACCGAGCCTTGCGTAGTTGACGTCGACCGCACGCTCGTCGTGCACGGCCGCGAGTACACCCTCCGCCGCAGCTCGTGGCGCGGCAATAAGACTGGCGGATGGGTCGGCGTCCGCGACAGCGAAGGTCGGATGATGTTCGTCCGGGGCGGGAACCCGCCCGACTCCCTTATCGTCGAACTGATCGGAGCATGGGTGGACGGATACGGCGTCGGCAGGAAGGAAGCCGCCAAGGCCGCGGCGCGCGGCTACACGGGAGACATCGTATGAGCAAGCAGAACGATTTCTATGAGCGGGTAGTTGCCGCGCTCCACGCCATCGACCGCCGGGGCTTGAAGCGCCTCTCCAAGAAGCTGCTCAACGCGCATCCCGGCGATCTGGACCTCCCCGACGGCGCGGAGTTTTCCAACACCTTTCTCACCCGGGTCGAGAACACCGTCTCCCGTGCGATGCACGTCAAGGTCGCCTCGCTACGCGCCCAGGCCAACGCGCTGGAGCGCGCCGCCTTCGACTTCGACGGCAAGAGCGCAGTGCGCCGCTTCGAGGTCAAGACGGCGCATCTGAACAGCATGAACGAGCTCGTGGAGGCGTTCGCCGACGACTGGTGCGACAAGAACGTGATCGGCTGGAGGAAGAAGGAGGCTGCATAATGGTAGGTGGATTCCCACAGCGCCGACCGTTGCCGGCGAAGATCGCAGAGGTGCCGACGGTCGCGGCCGAAGACCGCGGTATCATCGAGCCGCGCGCGCCGGCGCCGATCGGGCCTCCGCCGCGCTGCGCGCGCCCGCTGCCGCCGATGCCAACGGCGCCGAAGCCGACGGCGCCGAAGGTCGGCGGACTGCCGCTGGTGCCGCGCCGCCCAGCGCCGCCGACCGTCAAGCGCGAGGGTCCGCTGCCGCCGCCGAAGGCCGCGACGCCGGCGCCCGCCGCCGTGAAGCCGCCGCCGACGCCGTACGTGCGCAAGCCGCCGTCGCAGTATCTCGATCCGGAGAGCATCCCGTACGACCCGCCGCGGAACTACGGAGTGCGTCGGTGACGCAGCCGCATCAGCAGGAGATGGACTTCGGCGTGTTCGCCACCGCCGCAGCGAACCACGCGCGCCGCCGCAACGCGCCGCCGCAGCCCGACCGCGATGGTCTCTTCGACGCCGAGGGTGTCACGATCATCGCCGGGCACCGGCAGTGCGCTGTCGAGGTGGAGAGCGACCTGTTCGCCGACATCCAATTCAAGGAAACGAAGGTCCGCGTGACGGCGATCGCGCCGGGTCGCTGGGATGCCGTCGCGGCGCTGGCGGCCTGCACAAGGGCACATGGCAACAGGGTCTATGAAGTCGACTACGCCACGGCGAAGCCGACGAACCCCGGCGGCCTGGACGAGATCAGGATCGCGCGCGTCGTCGGCGCCGACGGCGTCAGGCCCTACTTGTCGAAGAAGGGCAGATACTTCGAGGCTGCCTATGGCGTGTGGGCTCCGGTCGAGCGACCGCTAGAGACGGAGCAAGGATTCCGCGAAACGTTCCGTGTGTCGGCAGGCAAGCCGACATGGGTATTCCGCAAGCTGTTCGACGGTTTCGCTCCAGACGGGCGGCGCCACCGCTTCGCCGGAGACCCCACCGTCCGCCGCTCCCTGCGCGCGCTGGAGGACGCCGGCCTCGTCCGGCTCGAGCTCGGGCCGCGCGGCGGCATGGCGACGGCGAAGGTGAGGTGGACGGAGCGCGCATTCCTGGCGCCGGTACTCTCGGCGGAGGACGAAGCGGCCATGGGGATGCTGGCATGACCAAACTGAACGACGACATCAGAATCCTGGTCGCGCTGAGAGAGGGCTACGACGTAGTCGACCAGTATAAAGAGGGCTATGGATGGAGTAATCCGCCGGTCTACTACCGCGGGATCGAAGACAGGGCGCAGACGGTATGGCGCAACATCAGCCTGTCGTCGATCGACCGGGCCGTGACGAATGGTCTGATCGAAATCGACCGCGAGCGCTCCGGCGAAAGCTTCGGCCGAGGTCATCACCGCCGCCACAAGCTGACCGAAGCCGGCGCTATCGCCGCCGCCGCTCTGGCGGTCACGATCGACCAGGCGATGGCACTGCCGAAGCCTAGGCCACCGAAGCCGCCGATGACGACCGAGGAGTGCAAGGCCGCGAAGCAGGAGCGCTACGCGCGATCGACGCTCAAGTATCTCGCCAAGGGCGGCCGCCTGGTCCGCGCTGACGGGAAGTGGATCTGCAGGCACATGGATTTGCCGTACGTGCCTCCGGGCCGGAATTCCTGGTACGTGTCCGAAGACCGAAATCTGCCGCTGATCCGGCATCTTGTTGAAGAATTCGTCGGCTGCGACGGGCTGCCTTCGCTCCGGATTACTGCCGCCGGCGCCGAGATCATCGCGAAACGGAAGCCGCTGAGGTGCGCCTGACGCCGGCGCCGTTGCACTTGCTCGTCGCCGTCTCGCGTGGCGCGCGGCTGCGGCATGTCGGCGGCTGGTTTTCCTTGATCAAACCGAATGGGGACTTCGAGCGCGTCCACGGCCGCGGCGTCAACACGCTGATCAAGCACGGCCTCGTCGAGGGAATCGACAAGTTCGACTGGCGCCTTTCCGACGCCGGCGCGGCCTGGTTGGCCGCGAACGGGATTGCGGCGAAATCGGACAAACCTCGAAATTAAAGGCGGCGCCGCCCAGGTAGTAACGGGGGGCGTCAAGGAATCGGACATCAGCGGTGATGGCGTCACCTGTGACGCTCAACGGTATCGCACGGTGCAGTGACGGCAGGATACCGTGCGATAATGTGAAGCTAACTGACCTTAACTTCCCTTCGGCACCACGTCCGGACCCGGGCGCCGATGTGAGAATGCAGGGGGCTAAGAGGGTTCCCCGCCCCCGCGTTCTCACCCTCGACAGAGCCGGCGCCTGCAGAAAACGCATTACGGCTGCAGAAAAAGCATTATTTCGGGGGCCTTCGGCAGAAAATGCATTACACCGGCAGAAAAAACCTAATTCAGCCGACCCCCGGCAGAAAAAGCCTCACTCCGCCTGGCGTCCAATGATGGCAGCTTGAACTAGCGGCCGGCGCCGTCGAGCAGTCGCTGGATCTCTCGCTCGAGGTCGAAAGCAAGGTGATTTATGCACCACGGCACTTTGACGCTGCTCGTTGCCATTGCAGCTTCAACAGGCCTCATTGTGCTCGGCCTTGCAATTTTTCTGTCGCCGTGACTCACTTAATTTGGAGGAGCGAAATCGATGCCAGCCCATCATCCCTGCGATCACCTCTTTAACGATATCCTTGAAGCGTTCGAGCGCATTGCCCGTGGCGCCTCTCCGAATTGCGCGGATGCGTTGCTTAAAGTTCTTCTCGACTATGGACTTGTTCGGCCAACTGTACGGGTGATCGACCGCGACTCGCTCGGGCCCATCGTTCGTCATGGCTATTCGCTGTCTTCTGAAGTTCGATCGGAAATGGCGTCTTCGCTCAGGTGAGCGTAAAAGCGGTGATCACTCGCGGTCGAAGTTGCCTCACCGTTTACGATAGTGCCCGACCCTTCCTCTCGATCATGCCACAGCCTCGTCCGGAAGCTTCAAGACCGTGAGGATTTCATCATCCGGCAACCGGAAGGATTGCTCCTCGACCTCGAAGCGATCGCACCCCTTGAACCCGAACCACGCGTCCGCCGGCATCTTCCTCGGAAAAGTTTGTTCGGCGGCACCGTTGAACAGCATGTCCGCGGCGAATGTCGCGCGATCCAGCGAGTCCAAGGGAAACCACCACGGCTGAACCATCGGAGATATCTCGAACCAGCGCCGCTTCTTCTTGTTGTGGCAGGCGATGATCATGGGAAAGCGGTTCAGGACCGTCATCTTGAAGAGCGTCGCCGTCAGGCTTGCTGAATACTCTTCGGCGATCTCTCTGGCTGCCGCGAGCGTCGGCCGCTTCACGCGCCGCAGCCGAGGGCCCAGCAAATAGTTCGGTAGAATGAGATCCGACGCGAACGCATCGGCCTGACGCTCGGGGTCGAGGGGACCGTTGGCGAAGTTGCAGACGTCTCGCCCGCCGCAGAAGAGCATCCTGCCCCTATGATGGTGCCAGTGCCCGAGTTCGTGAGCGAGCGAAAATCGGCGGCGCTCAGGAGGGCTTCGACCGTTGACGGTGATCACCGCCCTTCTCTTCGACCCGACGATGGTCGCCTCGCAGCGATCGAGCGGCCGATAGTTCACGACCGCGCCGCGCGTCCACGCGATGGCCTCCAGGTCTATCTCGCCGGGAGAATCGATCCCCAGGCTAAGGAGTATGCGCTCGGCGGGACTGAGCGCGGTCATTCTTCCTCCTGCGGATCCTCTGCCTCGAGCGCAGCGAGCTGGGCAAGGTCGTCCAGCATGCCCTGTTCGTCGCTATCAGACAGGCCTTTGGCTTTCCGCGCCGCCATCATGTCGAACGCACCCGTCAATTCGCCGGCGCGCATTGCTTCCAGCTTTCTCCGGGAGGCATCCCTGTCTTCTGGGAAGGACTTCGCCGACTGTGCTTTGAAGGCCAAAACTGCTTGCCTAGCCTGCTCCAAGCTCTTCTTAGCGGCCACGGATTTGGCGTGCGCAGTGACGGCGTCCATTTCCGATACCACGGAGGCGGGGTCGATACCCATTGCCGCGAGCTCCTCACGCAGCTCCTCCGAAGAAGCGGCCAGAATGCTCTCGTCGATCGCATCGTCCAGCTTGCGGAGCTCATCCTGCGAGGTGCGCTTACTGGTCATAACCGAAATCCGTCCGGGAACTTCTTGGCCAAGGTCCGTCTGATCCGCTTCATGATGTAGTCGTAGCCAGCTTGATCGACTCCGATCTCATCGCGCAATGCCTTTCCTCGATTCTGGCCCGAAATGGCGATGACGGCCAACTGCGCCTCTTCATCGCCTTCGAGGGCTTCGTAGATGACCTTGATGACGTCCTCGGCCTGCTTCTCGATCAGCAGCGCCTCCGGGTCGAGCTGATCCGAGGCGACCTGCTTCTCGCCGCCGTCGTGCCCACGGCCGTCCGAAGTCAGCGACTCTGTGCGGGCGAGCGCCTTCCTGCGGTGCGACGCAATGCTCCGCATCGACTGCGCCAGGAACGCGACGAAAGATTCCTCTCTCGGACAACGGCGTTGGCCGACGATCGCCTGGGTGACGGCCTCGCGATATAGCTCATTCTCCTGGAAATCGGTCCCGCCCCGCCGGCGCCGCTCGATGAGCCGGAGCTTTCGCTTGTCGTCGGCGGACATGGAATCGAGCTTCTCCAGCACCTCCTCGGGAGCAAGGTGCTCTGTCTCCGGGGCGGCGGTCACGCCGCCTTTCGGGGATCCGCTCTCATCGTCCATGGTCTCGAAGACCCTATGCCGCGCTCGGCGACGGAATCGGACAAAAAAATCCGTCCCGCGCGAAAAATAAATGCTGTCCGAATCCGGGCTTCTCGGCGGCATACCCGGGGAGAAGCCGAAGTGGGATGAAATAGACCAGCTTTGGCCTGATACAACCAGGAAGCCGGCGGTGCAACCTTGAGCGGTCGCCCGAGCAGGAGGCGAACGCTTATGTCCAAAAATATCGTCGTCTTCTCGGACGGCACGGGTCAGGACGGCGGCGCCCGTCCCGAGCAGCGGATCAGCAACATCTACAAGATGTACCGGATCTCGCGCGATCACGCGGACACCGGCATCCATCCGTCCCGCCAGGTGGTATTCTATGACGCCGGTCTCGGCACCGATATCGGCACCACGGCCCTGACCGCTCCCGTCCGCTTCGTGCAGAAGCTGCTGGGGTCCGTGACCGGCGCCGGCATCAAGCGCAACATCGCCGATTGCTACGAATTCATCGTCAACCACTACGAACAGGGCGACAGGATCTTCCTATTCGGCTTCAGCCGCGGCGCCTATACCGTCCGCAGCCTGGCCAACCTGCTGATGCTCTGCGGAGTGCCGACGAAGGCCCCCGGCGGCGCCCTGATGCGCTATCGTAAGGCCGTGAAAGACATCGCTTGGGAGGCCGTCGACACCGTGCTCGAGCACGGCGCCGGTCACCCGAGGGCAGACTTCGAGGACGAGCGTCTCGAACTGGCGAAACGCTTCCAGCTCAAATACGGCTCCGGCGACGGCTCGGATTCGAACGTGGCCCCCTATTTCATCGGCGTGTTCGATACCGTCGCTGCCCTGGGCGCCAGCGGCCTGCGTTACCTCGTCATCCAGGCGGGCCTCGCCGCCGGCGTTGCGACCGCAGCCTTCGCGGCAGGGTTCCTCCCGTCCGTGCTGATCGCGCTGCTGTGGTCCTGGTGGTTCGGCGCCGGCTTCATGCTGACCGGCTTCATCGCCCAGGTCGCCATCATCGCCGTCGTGCTCTGCGCATTCTGGTACTGGCAGAACAAGTCGACGACCAAGACGATCGTCGACTATCCCAAGCCGGGGGAGTCGCGGTCGCACAAGGCCGTGTGGAAGGGCGCAAACTTCGACCGGCTGCTGAGCCGCCACGTCGCCTTCGCTCGCTCGGCCAACGCAATCAACGAGACGCGGAAGGACTTCGACCGGGTGGGCTGGGGCGGAAGCGACGCCGGCGCGCCTCACTTCGCTGGTCACGAACGTCTGCGCCAGTGGTGGTTCGCCGGCAATCACTCCGACGTCGGCGGCTCCTATCCCGAGCCGGAGTCCCGCTTGTCGGACATCGCGCTGGAATGGATGTGCCGCGAAGCCGTTTCCGTCCCGGATGGCCTGCTGACAGGCCCGATCTTCGTGAACGGCGAGAAGTTGCAGGGCAGCGGCGACATCGGTGTTGCGCTTTACGTCTATCCGGACGCCGGCGGCATGCAGCACTGCGAGGTCGCCGGCATGCGTGACACGCTGGACGCCTTGGCGAACAAGCTACCGAACTGGTCGTGGGTCCGTAGGCTGATCGGCCGCCAGAACTGGGAAGTGAAGGTGCGCGACATCGATGCCGCCGCAAAGGTCCACCCAACGGTCGTCCAGCGCTTCGAGCTTCCAACCGTTGTGCAGTGCGCGACCGGAACAGCGCCCTACCGTCCCGACGCACTCGCCGGCCACAACGATTTCAAGCGGTACTACCCGGGCAAGGCTGGCGCGTCATGAAACTGGTCGCGCTTTTCGACGACTTCTTGAAGGAAACCGTCAACCTCAACAAGACCAGGATCGATCTCCTCGAAGCCAGCATTCCGGCGCTCAAGTCGTTTGTCCGCGATTCCGATTGGACGCCAAAGGTCCGCTCGTTCGCGGAGCAGGGGTCGTGGGCCCACGAGACAATCATCCGGCCGGTCGACGGAGGAGAATTCGACGCCGATCTGTTGGTGATGGCGGACCCGGTCGAGGGCTGGACCGCCGCCGAGTACGTCGAGAGCCTCGGCCGCGTGTTCTCCGGCAGCAAGACCTATGAGGACAAGACGAAGACCTGGGACTATTGCGTCACGATCACCTACGCCGGCGACCGCAAGATCGACCTCGCTCCCTGCGTCGTCGGCCGGCGCTGGGACGGGAGCATGGAGGTGTGCAACCGCAAGGGAGGCTTCGAACTCTCGGCACCCGTCGACTATACCGCGTGGATGAAGGAGAGGAACGCGTACTCGGGCGGCAATTCCTTCCGCAAGGTTACGCGCCTGATGAAGTATCTGCGCGACATCAAGACAACCTTCACCTGTCCGTCCGTGCTGCTGACGACCCTTCTCGGCAACCAGATCCATTGGTTTGACAAGGACACGGACGCGTTCGCCGACGTTCCCACCACGCTGCAGACCGTGGTGGGTCGTCTCGACGATTGGCTAAGGATGCACCCGACCAGGCCTTCGGTCACGAATCCGAAGCTGTCGAGCGAGGATTTCTCACCGCTCTTCGGCAGCGACGATCAGTATTCCAACTTCCGCACCGTGATCGCCCGCTACCGGAAATGGATCGATGAAGCCCACGCGATGGAAAGTCGGCAGGAGAGCATCGCGGCGTGGCAGAAGGTGTTCGGCGAGGAATTCGGCAAGGCCAGCGTCATCAAGGTTGCGGCCGATGCCGCGGCCGACGGGCTCGCGAAAGTCCGCGGGCTGCTGTCGTCGACGGCGGCCCATCTCAACGAGTTGGTGGACGTGGTGAAAAACTACGGCATTTCGGTCCTGCCGCCGGATTTCTCCCGCCCGCCCCACATCCGCCGGCCGACTTGGCGGCACGCGCCGACCCTCGCGACGGTTCTGGTCACCACCGAATGGCGGGAGCGGCGGGCTTCCACGGGACGCGCGATCCGCGCCGGCGACGTACTCCGTCCCCACGGCGGCCTGCATTTCAAGGCCATCGACACCGACGGCAGAGCCATCCCGCCGGATTTCGAAGTGCAATGGCGGATCACCAACACCGGCGCGGTCGCCATGGCCAAGGGCGCGGGCCGCGGCGGCTTTTACCCGGATAACTCCTCGCAGGGGCGTTGGGAGACGCTCGACTTCCGCGGGGTACATCTTGCCGAAGCCTTCGTCATCCGCCGCAGCGACGACGTGCTGGTCGGCGTCAGCAAACCGTTCTACGTCGTCATCGAGTGACGGCGAGAACCGAGGTCATCGAAGACATGGCATACACGGTCGAAGCATCGTTCAACGCGTTCTACGACGAGATCAACCTCGGCGGCGACCATCGCGACACCGCGAACAAGCGTCGCGACAGGATCGTCGATCTCCTGAAGAACGACTTCACCATCCTGGAGGCCTACAGCGCGGGATCAATCCCAAAATACACGGCCCTGCGCGGCCATGCGGACCTCGACGTCATCGTCGCGTTGCATTACGGCAAACACGTCAAGGGCAAGCTTCCGAGCGTCGTCCTGCAGAACGTCAGGGACTCGCTGAGCGCTTACAGGACCGGCGTGAGAAGCAACGGCCAGGCCGTCACCCTCTACTATGACACGTGGCCGAGCGTCGATATTGTTCCCGTCAGCCGCGTCACCGACAACGCGGGTACGGTGACGCACTGCGAGGTGCCTAATTCCAGGACGGAAAGCTGGATTCCGAGCAAGCCGAAGGAGCACGCCGCGCTGATCGAGACGGCGTCGACCAAATGCGGCGCGAACTTCCGGCGCATCATCAAGATGGCGAAGGAATGGAATCGCGTGCACAGCGAGTATCTGACGGGCTATCACATCGAGGTTCTGGCGCTGAAGACGTTGGATTCGAATCTGGACGACCTGCCTTGGTATCTGCACATGTTCTTCGACAAAGCGCGCGACCTCGTCCGGCAGCGTCTTTGGCACCAGGTCTCCTACGTCGACGACTACCTCTCGGCGACGGGCCGTGCCGAGGCGGTCAAGCGGTTGGAGACCGCATACTCGAAGAGCTTGTCGGCGTGGTATGCGACGCACGGATCCAACAAGGACCACGCGACCGCGATCGGACTCTGGAGACAGATTTTTGGAGACAGGTACCCCGCCCATGGTTGAACAACCGTCACGCAGCGATCCGATCGGAGATCGCTTCTTCGAACCGCTCGTCAAGGCCGACAAGGTTTCGGACATCTTTTTCTACGTCGCCGGCATCCTGTCCCTGCTCGCGCTGGTCGTGGAGCAGGGCTCCTGGCCGCAACTCTATTCGCTGGTACAGATCGGCTTCGTTGTCGTAGTCGTCGCGCTCTTCGCGGTCACTCTCGCGGTGCGGCTCTACTTTTCGCCCCGGGCGCAGCAGCGACGCTATTCGGATTTTTTGTCGCACGCGTTCGATCGTCCTTTGAGCTTTCAGCAGACCACGGGCTACTACAATAATTCCGCGCAGAACGGATGGCGGCGCATCGCCGCCCAGGTGCTCGAAAACTCGTTCTACACCGGGGATACGCTGGCGCAGATGTGCACGGCGGAGAGGATCAGGCTCGCGCTCTATTTTGTCGTCTGGATCGTCGTCGCGCTCAATCGGACCACCAATCTGGCCACGATAGGCGTGGCGGCCCAGATCCTTTTCAGCGAGCAGATCGTCTCGCGCTGGTTCCGGATAGAATGGCTCCGGAGGGAGTGCGAAACGATCTACGGCGAACTCTTCCGCCTCATACAGGGCAAAGGTCTGACCGAGGTGCTGGCTCTCGAAGCGCTCGGCCGCTACGAAATCTCTAAGGCCACCGCGGCGCTGGTGCTGTCTTCGAAAATATTCGCACGTCGTTCACCCGTCACCGACGCCGACTGGGCGAAGACGAGGGCGACGCTAGGTCTGTAGCCCCACGTTGGATTTGCACCTCGATCCTCGGCCGACTCGACTCTTTGTTCATGATATGTTCTCATGGTGGGATGATCGACCATCCCGCCGGCTGGCGCATGCCGACCCGAAAACAGACCGAAAGGCTCGCATCCGCCGCCCCGGTCGGCAGAAACGCGCCAGGATCGCCCGCAATCGGTCGGGGCGACGACATGCCGCCCGAATACTGGCGGGCCGTCCTGGACGACGTCTCCGCCGACGCAAGACCGACCCCAGATCCGATCGGGACGCAGCGGCTCTGCGATATCGACCGCCACCTGCTGCGAGTTGGCTGCCGGCGTTGCGGTCGCACGGTCGAGCTCCAGAAGGTCGAGGCGATTCGCCTGTATGGTCCGGATTCGATTTGGCGGAACGTCGGCCAACGTTTGCTGGACAATACGTGCTCTCAGCGCACCGGTCGCCATGAGGAAGACGGCTGCGGGCCGGCGTGCGACGTGCCGTAGCGCGGTATGGCGCCCAAGCACCACCCGACCCCACTCTCCGGAGGCGACCGCAAGTCGCTGCAGAAGGAGCTCGGCCGGGCCCGCGCCATGACGGGCATCCTCGCCGCCCAAGCCGCCGAGGCCCGCGCCAAAGGCGAGGCCCTGATCCGTCAGGCCGACAAGTTGCTCGCCGAATCCTGGAACGAAAGGATGTGGAGCGACGGCGAGCCTATCGATCCGTCGCCGACCGTCGACCAAGCCGTCAACGGCGGCTATGCGTGGCTCGAAATCGAATGCTCGCGCTGCAGGACTAGGCGGGACGTCGACCTGGCCGCCCTGCGTCATCCCCCGACTACGTTCGTCCATGACCTTGCGAGCCGCTTACGCTGTAGCAAGTGCGCCAAGGCGAATCGCCGCCCGTCGGCGACGCTGCTACAGTTGGCGCAGCGCCCTCGCCAGGCCGCTCCGGAGACCTGACGATGTGCAACCTCTATAGCATCACGACCAACCAGGCCGCTATCAGCGCTCTGTTCCGCGTCGTCAACCGCTACGTCGGCAACCTCGCGCCGATGCCCGGCGTTTTTCCCGATTACAAGGCGCCTATCGTCCGGACCGGGCCCAACGGCCGCGAGCTCGCCACCGCCCGCTGGGGCATGCCGTCGTCGTCGAAGGCGCTCATGGACGCCACGAAGAAGCGGGCCGACAAGCTGCAGGCGAAGGGCAAAGACGTCGACTTCAAGCAATTGCTGCGGATGGAGCCGGACGGCGGCACGACCAACATCCGCAACGTGAAAAGCAAGCACTGGACGAGATGGCTGGGAGCCGAAAGCCGTTGCGTGGTGCCTTTTAACTCCTTCAGCGAGTTCAACAAGGCCGAGGGCGGCGATATCTGGTTCGCGCTCGATGAGACTCGTCCCCTCGCCTGCTTCGCCGGCATCTGGACCAACTGGACGTCGGTCCGGAAGGTCAAGGAAGGCGAGACGACCAATGACCTCTTCGCGTTCCTCACGACGGAGCCGAACGCCGAGGTCGGCGCCATCCACCCCAAAGCAATGCCGGTGATTCTCACGACGGCTGACGAGGTCGATACCTGGATGACGGCTCCTCCAGACGAGGCCCTGAAGCTACAGCGGCCGCTTCCGGACGGTTCGCTAAAAATCGTCGCCCGCGGAGTCAAGGAAGATATGGTCGTGTTGGCGCAGTGATCATCGACGATGATGATGACCGAGCTGGCTCTCCGGGCCCCCAACGCAAAATCATCCACATCGATATTGAAGTCTTCTATGCATGCGTGAAGCAGTGGGGTGCCAGACTGCTTCCCGGCTGATTTTGCACAAGGCGGTTGATGCGGTGAGATTGGTTTCGCTCTTTTCAGCGATGAGAACAGCCTGCGATCGGCGCTCGACGGACTTGACGACCAGCAGCGTGCCGATGCGATCGACGAATTATCGCGCAAGCTAGGATTGGACCGCACCGACGTTGAACGCTCAATCCTAAGGTTGTTGATCGAGCGCGTTAGGCCTTAGGCGTTGCCTACGTCGCTCTGGGCCAGGCCCGTCACGGCCTCTGACGATCCGCGTACGCTCCTTAGGACTCATTTTGGGCGGGTCGGTGTGGCAGCGACCGCGGATCGACTCGACAAGGGGTTGGATCTCTATCTTCAGTTTCGCGAGGAACGCGGCCGCGTGCAGGTGCAGGAGTCCGATCTTCGGCGATGCGGCTATCGGTGTGAGCATTGCGGTCTAGCGCTCTGCAACGAAGAGCTCGTCCGCAGGGCGATCGTGTCACCGTTCGGGACGAGAAGGGCCAAGAAGACTGACGGCCTGAAACCACATTGGAACGGCGCCGACGAACTCCGGTGGCCGACGATGGATCACGACTGGCCCGTCAGCCTCTACGGCAACAACGACCGCACCAACCTCAAGGTACTCTGTCGCGCCTGCAATGAAGGTAAATCGGATTTTCTTACCTGGGAGCAGACGCGAGCGTCCGTCGGGCTCCCCCGGCGTACACAGTTGTCGAGCACAGGGAGCCTTCCCAAAGAATTATTCTATACGCAACTGAGGCGATCCCCTATTTGCATCGAGTCTGGCCAGAGCGCGACGAGCACTGAATTGACCGTCCGCCTTATCGATGCGAGCGGCCCGCTAGTGCTGGATAATCTCGTTACCGTCGCGAGTTCTGGTATCTGATTTGCTCGGCGACGCTAGGCGTCATCGTCATCACCCGCAGCTTCGGCTGTTATCATCCGCGACGGGCGCGATGCTTACGGATATGCTCCTCGCGAGCGTTACATCGAGCGCCGCGGCTATGAAGACCGTGGCGGCATCGGCTTCAGTGCTCCCGGCGTGAGCGTTGGAATCGGGACCGACCGCTACTGAGAGACGACGAGATACCTTGTGAAAATGGCCGCGGTGTAGTCCGCGGCTTTTTCATTGGGACTCATCCTCAAATGGCATAGATCGAATGCTTCGATCGGCGTCTGGTGTGATCTATCCCGACTTTCCCAGGCGAGGAGCGTTCGTCCCTCGCAACCGTTCCGCAAACCAAAACGCCCCGATCGCGGCAAACGCGAGAAGGAAAATTCCTCCACACGACAGGAATGTAACTGCGAAACTTGTGTCCATGACATTCTCCCAAGAGAGATGATTGGGTGCAGTCTCGATTCGACTACGCCGCTATCCTGGTGTGCCGCGATTTTTCAGGTGGCCAGATCGAAGGGCCGACGTTTCGCCGTTCGTCGAGCAGTTTCGCTGATCAGGCCGAGCTTGCGGAAGCAGGATCGGTTCAAAAATTTGCGGCGACCAGATCGTAAGAGCCCCCGCTGCCGCGGACGTACATCTTAGCAGCGGCGGCGCATATCAAGTCACGATTGAAATCGAACGCGTGCAGAAAACCCGACTCATCGTAACCGGTATCTGGTTGAATTCGCTTCAGCGCATCTTCGTTTATGAAAAACGATGCCTCAATAGCGCTGTCGTGTCCCCAAAATCGTACGGCACGCCGCGTGCGGTCATATGAACGGCTATGGTTGGGAAACTCGATCATGTTGTCGGGGCCGATCAGTTGTCGGAGCACGAGACCTCCGTGCCGGCTGCACGCGATTTGCGTCGCGGCATATTCGATGGCGTCCGATCCTGTCTCCGGCGCACTCGCGTGCAACCGGTCGATACGCTGACAAGGTATCCGGTAGCCAAAGCTTGGCGCGAAGCGCGAAGGGAGGGACGTTGGAGCGATCCGGTTGCGCCAACCTCTAACTGGGTATGCTGGAAGCGGATCACAACCCCGCTCGATCCCGCCACAGCAAATAGTCGCGCCTGGCCTCGTTATTCTGCGGATCGGCACTATATCTTGGATATCACCGCGCGCCCCTCGGCTGTTATCGGTGACTGAGAGCAGTGTGCTCCCGCCGCGACCTAGAGGCGGTTACTATGTCAGATATCTCCAAATTCAGCGTTCGCGAGTGGTTAGTGCCTCCGGTACTGCTGCCGATCTTCTTTGTGCTGCTGATCGCTGCTGCGATGCTTATTCAGTGGTAGTTCCCCTCGTTGGGCCCGCGCCGTCTGCTGAAGCCAACCGCTCATTCCGGCCAGTCAAGCGAGTCCAATCGTCGTTAGCTTGCAAGCTGAACATCCGGGCGGCAGACGCCCTGGATGGAGCCCGCAAGATGCCGCCGGGAGACGAGCGCGCGGAGGCAATGAAAAAGGCTACGATCCTGGAGAACGCCGCTGAAATGCTCGAGCATTTCAGCCGCAGGGTCGGCGTGCCGGCAAAATGACGGTTGAGGGCTAGTTTCTTCCCCCGCTCCACCGTTCACGCCCAAACTCGGGCACTTAGGAAAAGAGCTCCTGGGCATGGATCGTAGGAGCACCGAGATGCTTGTCCCAGATCGATCGCTCGTTTCAGTCAACACCCGTTTTCCCGTGGATGCCTATCCGATGGTACCCGATCTTTCACGCAGTCCGGCCGTCGTTCTCGTCGTAGAGGACGAGATGATGCTCCGCATGCGCGCGGTCGACATGGTGGAAGACGCCGGTTACACGCCGGTTGAAGCTCTGGATACCGACGAAGCCGTCGCAATCCTCGAATCCAGGTCCGACATCGCGCTCATATGCACCGACATTCAATTGCCCGGCAGCATGGACGGCCTGAGTCTTGCGCATACCGTGCATAAGCGTTGGCCGGCGATCAAGATCATCCTGGTGTCGGGACAATTGAACCCATCGAGCATCGATCTTCCCCCCTGTAGCAGATTTTTCGGCAAGCCACTCCAAGCCTGGCAAGTCATAGCCCAGATGCGCAGCATGATAGGCCACGCCTGAATCTCGTGGTTCTTGGCGCCGGATGCCGCCAGACCTTTCAATGCCAACGCCCGGCCGAAATCAAGTGCGGTACCCCGCCCAAGGTGATACAGTTGCAAATGCTTGAAGTCGATCTCCGCACAGACAGGCGTCCGGGCGGCGCAGAATTCCACCAGGACTTTCTGGCGGCAGAGAATGTCAGCCTGCGGTTACTCCTGGCGCAGGCTGAGATCAATACGAGGAGCCTGCTTGCCAAGGCCGGTATCGATGCCAAAGAGCGCGAGGCATCCGACAAGCTGCAGAAGCTGATCCTCGAAGAACTGCACCACCGCATCAAGAACACGCTCGCGACCGTCGCCGCAATCGTCTCCCAGAGCCTGCGCAACCTGCAGGGGGGCGAGCACGCGCAACACGCCATCGAGGGCCGGCTTTTGGCACTCGGCCGGGCCCACGATCTCCTTCTGCAGGCAAAATGGTCCAGCGCCGATCTTGGCACGGTCGTCCGCAGCGCCATCGAAGCCTTCGACAATCCCGCCGAGTCGAAATTCTCGATCACGGGACCCGATATCCGGATGACGTCGGCTGCCGTCATCGCCGTCGCGATGACGCTCAATGAGCTCTGCACGAACACCACGAAGTTTGGCGCCCTGTCGGTCCCGGAGGGGCGCGTCGACCTCGTCTGGACGGTAGACCAACCGACACAGCGCTTGCACCTCACCTGGACCGAAAAGAACGGTCCGGTTGTCCAGCCGCCCGCCAAGCGCAGCTTCGGAACACGGCTGATCGAGACGCTTGGCAAGCAGCTCCAGGGCAATGTGCAATTAGCCTATGCGTCGACGGGTTTCTCGTACACGTTCGACGTACCGATAGCTTCTTTGAGCTCCCCGCCGGCATAGCCAGCGCGCATGTGGTCACGTGAGTGGATCAGTATTTACGTGAGTGGATCAGTATTTCTCTTCGTCCCTTTTTGTTGGGCGCCTTCGAGGCGTGGAGCTCGCAACGACCAAAGCAAAGCCGTCGTTGAAGGGGTCTCCCATTCGCGGGACCCACGCGGGATCCTGGGAGCCGGCGCATTGCCGATTATGCAGCGTGCTGCATCACTCAGAGCGGATCCACAGTCGCGGGGCCGGTAGCCAGGTCACAGCGGCCGGTCGCGAGTCACTCTGCGGGAATGCGTTACCATCGCCGACCCCAATTGCCGCCCCACCTACTTCCCCATCCGCTGCCACCTCGAAGCAGCCGCACGATGAGCAGCAGCAATATCGCTCCGATGGTGGCGTTGACGATCGCGCTGATCATCCCGCTACCGAGATGGATGCCTAGCTGAGGTAACAACCAGCTTCCGATAAAGGCGCCCAAAATCCCGACAATGAGGTCACCGATAATTCCAAAACCGGTCCCCTGGACGATTTGACCAGCCAACCAGCCCGCAACGAGACCGACAAACAGTATGACCAGCAGGCCTTCGCTCGACATATTCATTGTGACACCTCGGCATTCTGGTTTGGACGCAGTATTGCAAGCTGATCCGCCTGGTGTCTGTGCAAATTTGATCAGCTTGTTGGAATATTGGCTTTGGCGCCAGGTATGGCCTCACGCCATCGGCCTCGTCGCAATTGGTTGAGCTCGCCTGTCAGGGTAACAGGCAGTCCACCACTCCTTTGGTCGCAGGTAGAGGCACGCGCGGTCGATTTGAAGTCTCATTTCGAACCGTTTTCTGACTCGCGAGCTGCACTGACAAGGCGCGCCTCGAGTTTCGCGCCATTCCCGTGCAGGCACGAGCCGCTGAAGTGAGGCCAAGTCTGCTTTGCGCAGCCCGTGTCGACAACATGAATATCGCGCCGGTTGCTCTTCTGGAGGGCGGCCGACTGCCCAGGTTCGACCTCTGGGGCATATACAGACAGTACGAACAAGGCGGCGGCAATGAAGGCGGAAATTGCGACGGCCGAGAGCGTTTTGATCATTGGTTGCGGTCGTGTCATTCGCTGCTTTGGCTCGTGAACTTAATGATGATTCGCGCTTTGGTTCGTTGGAGAATCTAGCTTGAGCCGTATATTCAAACCCTTTGTGCTTCTGATCGCCGCCATCTACTTCCTGGTGGACGCCGTCTTTTTCACTCTCTTCAAACCTGTCCTTCGCCGGATGGCGGATTGCTGGGTATTCGAAAGCTTGCGAGCGTGGATTGTGTCGCTTCGCCCATATCCTACTCTGGCGCTGTTCATCGTGCCGGTCATTTTGCTCGAACCTGTTAAGCCTGTTGCGGCTTACCTGACGGCGACAGGCCACGTCGTTGACGGGCTTATGGTCCTCATCGTTGGCGAGCTTCTCAAGCTCCTGCTTATTGAGCGTCTCTTCAGCGTTAGCCGCGATAAGCTTATGTCAATTCCTGTTTTCGCCTGGTGCTACGACAGGTTTTGTCAAGGCCAGGACTGGGTCGCATCCCTGCAGGCATGGCAACTCATGCGTCGTTGGAGCTCCAATGCCAAGCACGCTGTTCAAAGATATGTCCTTGAATTTAAGGCTGCGCAGAAGCGAAAGAGGCCTTTTTGGCGAGCGCGCTGAACGTCGGCGCACGGCTGAGCAAATAGCGCCGCCAGATGTTTGTTGAAAACTATTCTCTTCTGACAGGTTGTGTCGTCGCCCAGATCCCCATCTAGGGACCGTGTTGGGATCTAAACCGGAGCCCGCAGCCCGGAAGAAATCCACTTCATCGAATGGGTTTCGCTGACGACTTTATCGACGTGATGGCAATTGACGCCCTGAAACGTACGAATCTCGAATCCGATCCGAGAGGGCTTAATGTGCGTCAGGGTCATTGGACCCAAGCATTGGGGGCAGGTATGGGGCTGAACTGCTATGCGGCTTGGGTCGAACAAGACTGCTAAGGATGACATGATGCTCACCTAAACTCAGGCGGGAGCGTTACAGAACTCTCATTCACCGATAGATGCCGTGATGGGGGCGGTGATGGAGGCACCATGGAATCATCGCTATCCCAGCGCCGTTCTATTTTGCTCACTTTCGAAAAGTTAACGAATTAGGACCCGGGAAAGCACAACGCCACCAAGCCCAATAATGCTTGGTGGCGTTGGATTAGGTCCGGACAGCGCAATCCCCCGGTGACCACCAAAACAGCAGATATGCACTGCGATCGTCTGTTCAAAATTGCTCACTTTCAAATTAGATCATTGCCATTTTTAAGACTAGGCCACTGTCGTCTGAAACAGGCCAGTACCTACCGTCCCGAGCCGTCCTGATCAGGACACTCGCAATTTGAAATTTTGACAGTGAGCAAAAGTGAGCAAGCGCCGCTGCGGCTGCAAACGGAAACCGCAGCCATTCTGTGAGTTCTCTCAAGATCCAGACGGCGCTGGGCCGTGCGGGGATCGACAGCCCATGCATCGCAACAGTTTTCTGATACTCGATCGCCTCGTCGGCGAGCAGCAAGTGTGGAATGGTGAGAGCTTAGATCAGACCACATTTGCAAGCCGGTCTTCTGTGCGCGCAGGAACGTAGCCTGATCTTGTCAGTTAGCGCTCCGAGACTTCATCTTAGGGAGTGTTCGCTATGGAGAACGATCGAATTGCCGGCTCGGCGAAGGACTTCGCCGGTAGGGTCGAGGGCACCGTCGGCGATATCGCCGGCGACGCAAAGACCCAGGCAGCAGGCCGCATCCGCGAGGCGACAGGCACCGCGCAGAACCTGTATGGCCAGGCCAAGGATGCAGCGCGGGAAGCTACGGATGCCGCCGTCAACTACGCCAAGGACGCTTATGAGAACAGCGGTGATACTTTCCGTGACGGCTCGCAAGCGATCGCGAAGAAGGTGCAGGACAATCCCCTCGGTTCGATGTTGATCGCGGGCGGGATCGGCTTTGCGTTGGGGCTATTGCTGACGCGCCCGCCGCACCATCCGCCGCAGCGCGGGCGACAACGGCTATGACGGCCATATCGGAGCTATTCACGCTTTTTGATTGATTGGCTGTTTGTTGACTTGGAGATGAGATCGTGAGTGATGACATCCCGCTGGCCCCTTTCGCCCATGAAAGCTTGGATTCCGTTCCAGAACCGAAATCCACCATCGCGGAAGTCTCCGAAGCTGTGAGGGGGCAGTCCATCGAGTTAGCGGCGCGATAGAAGCGGGTCGAAAGCCAGGGATGCCGTTGAGCATCTTGAGCAATATCGCGCGCGAAGCGCCACTTGGTTCGCTGTTAGTCGCGTTCCTGTTGGGCGTTGCCGTCGCACGCCGGCGATGATGGTTTTGGGGGCGCGCTAACCGTCCCAGGCTATACAGATCTCAGGACTCCTCGGTAGCTGCTTAGAGCAGGTGCCCGATACCCGCCCGCAATGGCCGAGAAGGGTCCTGTGCCATGGTCACCTCCTTGGTGAGGGCGGTAGGCTAAGTGCGCTTAGAGCACGCCGCCGGCCAAAATTGACCACACTGTCCGGCTTTAAATTTCAGACCCCCTGGATTTAAACTGGGGGCGCGGGGGGTACAGCATCCGCACCCGATAATCATCTTCGAAAGAAGCTGGCACTCTTCCTGATTGCCGGTCGTGTTCGATAACATCAGAATTGGGTCCAATTTAATGCAGATCAATCTGCGCGACCTTATATCGCGCGGTAGGGCAGGAACTTTTGCTGGCTGACCCTATTTGTCCCGATGTCGGACGCACAACGATTGGTGAATATCAACGCGCCGCGAGGCAAAACCCCCGCACAATGCCACCGCCAGTTTGTTTGCGCTGCGATCAGTATAGTCGTAGCGGAGAATTCTTTCATGAAAAGCGTTTTGAAGCTGACTGCAATGCTGGGGCTCGCAGTGTTGATGATCCCGTTGAGCGCAAATGCTCAGGAACAGAAGCACGAAAACAACAAAGGAGCACCGGCGGCGCGTTCAGCCCCAGCTGTCGCGCCGCCGCCACAGCGGCAGGCCGCGCCGCAAAGTCAGGCCGCTCCGCAACGCGAGGCCGTGCCGCAACGCCAGACCGCACCGCAACGTGAAGTCGCACCGCAACGGCAGGCCGCGCCGCAACGCGAGGCCGCGCCGCAACGGCAGTCCGCGCCGCAACGCGAGGCCGCGCCGCAACGGCAGGCCGTACCGCAACGTGAAGCCGCGCCGCAACGCCAGGCCGCACCGCAACGCGAGGCCGCTCCACAAGGCCATGCGCCGCAAAGGGCCGCAGCTCCAACGCGTCAAGCAACGCCACGCATCATCAACAGTCCGCGGGACAATGCACCCGCCCGAACAGCAACTCCGCCGACCACCCACAACGCCGCGCCCAAGGCCGCCGTATCCGCTGCGCCAACGCGCGAGCAGCTGCGCCGCCAGCAACGCGAGGAGCTCACGCTGCGCCAACAGGAAACCCGTGAACTGCGAAAGCTCCCGACTGCGCAACGCGCGCAGAAGCAGCAGGAAATCAATCAGCAGCGTGAGCAGCGCGTGCAGCAGCGGCTGCAACCTAACGGCCATGCTCAGCCGAATGCATTGGTTCAACCCAATGAGCAAGCGCAGCGCGGCGAGCGTCGTAACGGTGTCGCGCGTGTTACACCGCAGGCAGCCCAGCAAGGCCGCTTCGCTGCGCGTTTCGCGGCACGGGCGCAAGGTGCCAATTTCCGTGCGGACACGGCTGCGCTCGCCCCACGCCGGGCCTGGAGCCTCGGCCTGCGCGCGGCCTTCGTGCCGTGGCACGGGTCCGTGTTCTGGCCCTATGCCTATTCGGACGTATTCGATTACGCATTCTGGCCCTCTGGCTATGATGACGGTTACTTTGCCTATGCCTATGATGATTTCTTCGACGGCGTGTTCTGGGGCCAAGCCGGTCTGCCGCCTGAGTACAGCTATGCCTATGCGCCGCCAAACGGACGCCAAGCCCGATCGACTTCTTCCACCGTGGAAGAACCGTGCACGCAGCCTGGCACGGGCATCACTGCTTGGCCGCTCGCAGAAATCAATAGCAAGGTCGGCTTGAATACCGAGCAGAAGCAGCTTCTCGACCAGGTGCGAAGCTCGGGCCAGAGAGCCGCCAGCGTGTTCAAAGCCTCATGCCCCGCGAAAAACGCCTTCGCGATGACGCCACCCAGTCGCCTACAGGCGATGACGTTGCGGCTGACAGCCACGCTCGAAGCAGTGCAGACGGTCCGCCCGGCGATGGAGAAGTTCTATAGCTCGTTGAACGATGAGCAGAAGGAGCGCCTAAACGAAATTGGGCCGAAGCAGAAGAGCAACGCCGAGGCCAACCAGACATCGGCGCGGGATGGCAAGAGCTGCAGCGAACCGAAAGCCGGGCTTGCTAATCTGCCGATCGAGCGGATCGAGGACGCGGTCAAGCCGACCAATGCACAGGAAGGTGGTTTGAAGCTCCTTGATAGGGCCACTGCAAGGGCTGTCTCGATCATGCAAGCCGCCTGCCCCGAGGACACGCCAATCACTCCGCCCGGCCGGTTGGAGGCTATGGAGAAGCGCCTGCAGGCCATGATCGATGCAGCTAATACGGTGAAGCCTGCGCTCAACGACTTTTATGGGTCACTGAGCAGTGAGCAAAAGGCGCGCTTCAACCGCATTGGCGGCGAACTCGCGCAATCCGGCAACTAGTTGAGTTGGGCTCCACGTTGAGTTGAAAATAGATAGGCGGCCCGTGTGGCCGCCTCTTTGTTTGCCGGTGGTGCCGAGCGGATTTAGAAGCTATCACTCCGGACATTGGTCCCAAAAAGGCGCATATCCGAGATGGCCATGACTGACCTGACACAACCTTCGTCTAGGGTCCGTTTAGTCTTCGATACCGCTGCTAAAGTCGAAAATCGAATGCGCTTCGAGCCGCTTTCACCTTTGCAGCGGCGGCTTGCGATGACCGAGGAAGCGACCGAGCAGCCGGCGCCTGCCTTTGCGTGGAACGAGATCGACGTCGCTGACGAGTTTCGCGCCACCCTTGCGCCGTTCCAGCACTATCTTGCGGCTGTGGAAGGCTTCAAGCTCGGTGCGATGGGCGACGCTGACCACGGTGGCCATGGGCAGCTCCTTGGTCATCAGCTCCATCATCTTGTCCTGGCTCTTTTCATCGAGTGCAGAGGTCGCTTCGTCCAGCACGATGATATCTGGCTTGTGCAGAAACAGCCGCGCGAAGGCGAGCCGCTGCTTTTCACCACCTGATAGCGTCTGGTCCCACGGCGCCTCTTCCTCGATCTTGTCCTTGAGATGACTGAGGCCGACCTTGTCGAGCGCTTCGCCGATCTGTTCCACCGTCCAGTCCTCGGCGGCGGCTGGGTAGGCAGCGGCTCGCCGCAGCGTGCCCAACGGCACATAGGGTTTTTGCGGCAGCATGAACAGGCGGCGATCTGGATGGAAATTGACGCTGCCGCCGCCCCACGGCCACAGCCCCGCGATCGCGCGCACCAATGTGCTTTTGCCGGTGCCGGTCTCACCGGCCACCAGCAGGCGTTCGCCGGCTTCGATCACGACTTCCGCCTCGCCGACCACGGCGGTGCCGTCGTCGAGGGTCACCGAAAGATCGTTGAGACTGAGAATAGCGTCGCCTTCGGTCTCGCCGCGCTTGATGCGGCCGATGCCGTCGCCACGTTCGGCGCGCTCAAGGCCGTCCAGGGACATCATCAGCGAGGCGATGCGCCGCGCGCAGGCGTTCCAGTCCGAAAGCCGCGGATAATTGTCGACCAGCCAACCAAACGCGCTCTGCACGATGGTGAAGGCGGAGGCCGCCTGCATCACCTGTCCCAGCGTCATGCTGCCGTCGAGAAATTTCGGCGCGCACAGTAGCAGCGGCACCACCGGTGCGATCAGGCTCGATCCCTGCGACACCAGCGTGGTGCGCATGTGCTGGCCGGCGAGCCGCGCCCATTGCCTCAGCACCTTGGTAAAGGTCTTGTCAATGCCGTCGCGCTCTTCCTCCTCACCGCCGAGCAGCGCTATGCTCTCGCCGTTCTCGCGCACGCGGGTCAGCGTGTAGCGATACTCGGCCTCGGCCTGATTCTTGTCTTCGGAGACTTGCACGAAGCCGCGCCCGATCGTCATGATCGAACCTGAGGCAATCGCCGCGTACAACACCGCCGCAATCACGAGGAAGCCAGGAATGGTGATGGTCGATCCCGCGATCGTGACCGTCAGCGCGCCGCCGATGGTCCAGAGCACCACGATGAAGGTGGTCGCCGACAGGAATGCCGAGGTGACGCCGGCGGCGAAATCCACCGGCGCATCAGTGGCCACGCGCAGATCCTCGCCGATGCGGTATTCTGGATTCTGATGGTCGCCGCTGACGAGATTGAGCTGATAATAGCGGCCATTGGTCAGCCAGCGCGACACCACGGAATTGGCTAACCAGGCCCGCCAGCGGCGCTGGATGCCCATACGCGTGAATACTTGCGCAACGCCGAGCAGGACGCTGCCGATCGCGAGCGGAAAGAACACCGCGGTCAAATAAAACACAGCGGTGGAATCGCGCTTCTCGATCGCGTCGAAGATCGCCCGATTCCAGACATTGATGCCGTATTGGAAGCCGACATTGGTGACAATCAGGATCACCAGGACGATGGAAAATATCCACGCCACCCGGTCACCGTTTTTCCCCCAAAATCCCTTGGCGCTGATCCAGAAGCGCGTGAGCAGATAATCCCGGCGGATTTGCTCCGCATCTTCGGCAGACAAATCCGGATCGGTTTCAACGACTTCGGGCGGGGGTGGCTCGACGTAGGCACCGGTTTCAGTAACAACCTTGACGATGGGTGAATCACTGATGGCGGGCCTGCGCATATCCCAATAACGCAAGGAAAAACAGATGGTTCCGCTAGGCTTTGGAAGACCTAGAGCGGTTCATGGCTTGATTGAATCGGGAGGGATTCCCGATTTCGGACGAATATGATTCAAGATGCTGGCTGGGCTGGAGGCCAGCATCCGATGGTCCGACCGATATCCAATGATCTGCGTAAGCGGGCGGTTGCGGCGGTTGCAAAGGGCGAGAGCTGCCGTTCGGTGGCATCGCGGTTTGGCGTTGCGGTGTCGTCAGTTGTGAAGTGGTCGCAACGTTATCGAGCGACCGGCTCAGTGGCCCCTGGCAAGATGGGCGGCCATCGCAAGCCCGTTCTTGAGCCGCATCGCGCCTTCATCAAGGAGAGGATCAGTCAGACGCCGCATTTGACGCTGCACGCCCTCAAGGACGAACTCGCCGCGCGCGGGGTCAAGGTCTCCCACAATGCGGTTTGGACGTTCCTGCGCCGCGAAGGGCTGCGGTTCAAAAAAACGCTGCTCGCGCTCGAGCGGGCTCGCTCCGACATCGCACGTAGACGCCAGCGCTGGCGCTCATGGCAGGCCAATCTCGACCCTCGACGGTGGCCGTAAGGAGCGTGCCAGATGACCGCATTCTGATTCAGACGCCAGCGAAGTGAGCTTTGACCGCCAAGACGCGAACCCACCTAGAACGCCGGCCGCCCCCCTTGCCAGGGTCGAAGTGTCGCTTCCCGTCAAAAAACGCCGCATGTCGAGAGTTAGTACTTAAACTCCGGCATGGCCTTCAATTCGTCCTTGGTGGCGTTATACACCGCGTGATCGGGATACCAACGCGTACTGGCGCTGGTTGTGGTGGTTGTCGTGGTGGTTGTTGCGGCACCGGTGGTGGTTCGCGTGGTGCTATCTGGAGCGGGAGTGGTTGCAGGCGCATTCGCCGGTGCGGACGTTGTTGACGAAGTTGTCGAGGTCACCGGCTGGTCAACCCACTTCAGCTTATCGAAGGCGACCGCCACGTAGTGTTCGCCCAGGCCGAGAACGCCGCCCACACCCAGAATGACATTGGCCACCTTGCCTGACCTATCCAAAATCACGTCGTGGATGTCGCCGATCTTCTCGTTGGCTTCATTGTACACATCGACGCCGGCGAGCTTGGACGCGCGCCATTCACCCTCCTTGTGCGTGGTAGCACTGGTTGTCGAAGCCGCTTGGTTTGTGGCTGTTTGCGCCGCCGCCGCGCCGGTCATCGACGCGATAGCCAGGAATGCTATTGCAAGACATTTGGAAATCATGATGTTCCTCCATTGTTTTGGTGAACAATAACGCGGTGTGACTTTGGTTCCAGCGACGGAACAGTAAATCATCTCCCCGCGGCAAGGTCTCAGAGAGGCGGTGGACACCCGCGCTCAAATATTGCGCTACTCATTCGATCACCTCGTCGGCGCGAGAGTAGCGTGAGTTGCGGCCTTCTCGACACCCGCGCGGCAGATAATCAGCCGGTTTGCCCAAATCACATTCTGCACCTTAAGGTGCGTTTCGCTCGTTGGCATTGCGGCGGAGTCGACTGCGATCGCTCGGCGCTACCCGGCAAACTGCGCCTGGTGATCATCGTACGAACATACAAGCACCGCCTAATTAAAAGCGAGAACTGAGATTCCGAAGCAACCATTGGTGGCGCGCGGCATTGGTCCACTGTTAAACAAACAAGGGAAAGTTCAAAAAATGTCGAACGCAAATCAGATTCATTCGAATCAAAATTTCGAGCACCAGCAGAATAGTAACGAACAAATCGATACAGGGACTGCGTCATCTAACGCCTTCCTGGCGATTGCCACTGCTTACGGTGACTACACGAAAAAGTCGTTTGAAGACACGAAACTGTTCGTTGAGAAGCTCTCTGGCGTGAAGTCGCTCGACAAGGCGATTGAAGTTCAAACCGAATTCGCCAAGACGGCCTACGAGACGTTCGTTACGGAGTCACAGAAGATTGGCGGACTGTACAGCGATTTTGCCAAGCAGTCCTACAAGCCATTCGGTGATCTTGTTGCAAAGATGACCTCGACAAATCGATAAATCGTTCCCCGCGGTGTGTCAGAGCACAAATACCCTGCTCATCGCGAGGTTTTTTCCGATCATCACTTAATCCGTCTAATCCTGGCAGCTGAGAGCTTGCGCTCGCGTTTGCTACGAGGAGCATTATGTCCAATCCTAATCCGCTTTTCCAAGAGTTGTCCTTTGATCCAGAGCAGGTAACCGCCGTGAATCAGGCCTACGACCTGGCATGTCGAACACTTCAGAATATCGGTCAGTTGGAGGTAGATCGCGAAATTATTGCTAAGGGTATTTTGCAGGCTGCAGGCAGCGGCGAGCGGGACGCCAACAAACTATGTGAACGTGCTATCCTTGGATTGACCCCGGTGGACTATCGGCAGCATGGCACTTAAAACAACCAACGAAGCGACCGGTTTCGGCTTCGAGACGGAGACATCGGCCTGCCAATCAAGAGGCCAGGAGACGCTATTCTGATGTCGAGACCGCCAGCTGACCCGATAGGGCTTGTTACTACCTCCGCCGTGCTGCAGCGGACCATTTCACCTTGGGCTGGCTGATGCACGGCCTTCGCAAGCGATCCTTCGGGATCATCATGATCCTGCTCGCGCTGGTCGCGCTCGCACCGGGCTCTCGATCGTAGCTGGCCTGCTACTCACGATTCCCGCGTTCCAGATGATCGCGGGCAAACCCGCTCCGGTCTTTCCACGCCGCATCGCCACTCGTTCCTTGCCGACGAAACACCTCGCTGCTGTGGTGCAGCGATCCTTACCGGTGCTCAGATATCTTGAGAAGGTGGTTCATCCACGGTGGCGCACCCGTTGGAGGCAACCAAGCGCCTGGTCGGCTCGTCGTGGTACTGAGCGCTACTCTGGTCTTCATTCCAATACCCCTGAGCAACGTCGTCCCCGCTTTGGTGATTGCCTTGATCTCCCTTGCCTATCTCGAGGAGGATGGGGTCCTGTCTCTCGATCGCCTTGCTGGCCGCCGCCATTTGTGCGGTCGCGACGGCGGTAGTTTGGCAGACGGTCGTCGGCGCAAAATGGATCATCGATCTCTGGTAGCGACCTGTCGCTGGTAACGAACCGTGCGATGCCGCTTGCTGGCCGCGCCAACAATACTCGCGTCGCTTCTGTCCGGAGACCGTTTGAAGCCGCAAACAAAGGCGTCAGCGCTGCTTCGCTCGACCACACGACCAGCGGAGCTACGGGACCGAAGCGGGAAAGAATAGCCTTGCTGGCGGGAGAAACCTTTCCTTCGGATCGATGTTGTCATTCCAGCAACAGAACCGGGCGACTGGCAGTTGCTCGAAAAGCCGCTCGGCGTAATGCCCGGGCGGCTTTTTCCTTTAACGTGGGAGGGTGCAATGCCAAATGATAAGCCCCTCAAGCCCGACGACTTTCCGGTTGAGGTTGAGGGCGACGAATTAATGACTGCGGACGGCAAGCCAATCGCCAAGGCGAAAACGCCAGACATCGCAGAGGATATCGCGGACCGTCTCAACGAAGACGATTGCCGTAAAGAGCAGGACAGATGGTCGGCTTGATTTTGCTTGTGGTCGCGTCGAAGCATGCCGCTTCATCGCCAGTTCGAAAACCGTTGTGTCTCCCCCTCCCGCAGATCGCCGGGTTTGGTACCCTACAGAATTCTGTTGAAATGATACGCAGCCACCGCCAGGTGCGTGCAGGTTCGCTCCGTATCGGATTCTCCTTGTCGCTTCACGCAGGCTTGCACCGACGGCAAGATCAGCCTTTCGGCTTTAACCTGAACGTTCCTGATATGGCGTTGCTCATGCGGGTCTATATTTGGCCAGATCGCTCTTTGCTAGTACGCCCATTCCTTTCCGGCCTTTCCGGGTGGGTCCGAGCGAGAGCAGAGAGGTTTCCTCGTTGCTTGGCGCCTGGTCGAGCCCAAGAAATGACTTAGCGCACACAGGGGTTGAAGGTTCTGGCGACAGCCCAGTGATCGACGCGATCACTCGCATTACTTCCCAATACATCTCCCAACCCAAGATAGAAGCGGAACTATAGGCTGTTGGGGCCGTTCCACTCTATGGCCGACCTTCGTCGGCATGGATTCAATTTGAATTGGAAAAATCAGATGAGAAAGTCATTAATGGTGTCCGTGGCCGTTGCGGCCTTGTTGGCCACGACCGGGCTTGCGACAGCTCAAGGCGTTAATCAAGGAGCAGCGAAGGAATCTCCGACTGTCGCTTCGCCTAAAGGTGATACTGCGGCGCCGATGAATGCACCCGCAAAGGGCGCCGAGACCGCTACACCCGGCGCTGGGTCAAAAGAAGCGGCGCCTCAACATGCGCACGGCAAGCCGGATGCAAAAACGACCGGCGACATGAAAGCTGATGGCAAGTCGAAGGCTTCAGAGTCAATTACTCCGACCACCACTTCGAAGGACATGAAAAATCCGACCGCCGAAACGAAGTCGCCTTCTGACAGCAAGGCGACGAGCGACATGAAAGCCGACAGCAAGGCGAAATCACCTGATTCGACCACCACCTCAAAGGACTTGAAATCTCCGACTGCCGAGACCAGGCCTTCGACACCCGACAGTAGGACGACCGGCAATGCCGCAACCTCGGCGACATCAGCGCCTCCCGCCGAAAAGCGCACCCAGATAACCTCGGCGATCAAGCAGGAGAAGGTTGAGGAAGTTACAAACGTGAACTTCAACCTCTCAATCGGAACGGCTGTCCCGGCGGGTGTCCGCTATCATCCGATGCCAGCACGTATCGTGGAAATCTATCCGGAATGGCGTGGATACGATTTCATCCTTGTGCACGGCAACTACATCATTCTTCGCCCGCGCACCCACGAGATCGTTTACATCATCGAAGGTTAGGCGAACTCGCCAAGCACACGACAAGCAGCTACAAAAAACCAGAGGGGGGCTTAAGAGCCGTCCTCATTTTCTGAGCCAGCGGCCGCGGAAGGTCCTATTTGTCCTCTTCGAGTCTTTTTTCGAAAGCGAGCAGTATTGACCAGTGTGGATGGAACCAAGACACTATATTGGTTAGATCACCGCCCTACCATAGGCAACAATCGGTGACTGAGAGTGTCGCACTCCCGCCTGGGTCTTAAGGGGAGTATCATGCCGTCGACTCAATCTCATCCAAGTGTTGGTGTTGCAGACTTCAGAATTCATAACTGCTCGAAATGCCGAACACCAATGAGGTTGGTCTGCATCGAGCCGGACAAACCTGGTTTTGATGTGCGCACCTTTGAATGCGCAAAGTGCAGTGCCGGCGAAACCCTCCTCGTTGCCATTTAACTGAGTTTCATATCCCGCTTGATTGCGCCCGCCTACAGAGCAGCGCAAGAGCTCCTACGCTAGAATGCATGATTGTGATGCCGCAACCGCGGAAGCTATTGCGGCCGATCGCATGATGCCGCGGGGAGCGGTCCGAAGCGGACACAACTCGTTTCGCCGGCTCGATCATCGCAAGGATCATTGGCGAACCGCATCCAGTGCAGCCGGCACGATCTTGTGGAGAGTTGGGATTGAAGCTGTCCCTATTTTACTGGGGAAGGCGAAGGACAATCAGTGAGCAGCGTTGCTCCTTCCCATGTATGGGCGTTCAGCCAATCATTGTTCTTGAACAGGGCTCGAAGTGATAAGGCTATCTGTCGCCGCTGATTGCGCTCAGCCCCCGGCGGGAACGAGCGGGCATAGCGCAACATATCGCGCCTTATCTGGATAAACTCCTCAATGCTGTGACGCTGCTCGAAGGTTGGCAACCGGTGGACGGAAGACATGATGCTCCCCTGACGTTATCGGCGAGAGCGCTACCGGACTCTCAGTCACCGAAAGCTGCCACTGACGGGGCGGTGATGAGGTAGTTTGTACCCCGGCGGCGATGACTACTGGTCAATATTGCTCAGTTCTCGAATTTGTTCCTCTGTAGGTTTGTTACGCCCGCGCTCTTCCGGACGAACTCGTTCGCTGAAAGGGATTATGATTGACACCGGAAGCGATCATACGCTCCCATTCAGAGGGAAAGCCATGGTTGCCGCCATACCGCCAACACAGTGTCCTTCCTTCCCGCTGGATGTTGATCGGCCGGAGTCACATGCCGCTGCGACGGAGGCCGCCGACGAGGCGGAGATGCCGCTGCCATCCGATCCGCAGACGTTCTTTCTCGGTGGTTTGTTCGCGTTGGGCGTCCTGGCGGCACTCTATGTGGCAAGCTCGATCATCCTTCCTGTCGTGGTCGCCCTCGTGCTCAATCTCCTGCTTCAACCCGCCGTTCGCCTCTTGGGGCGTTTGCATCTACCCCGCGCTGTCGGAGCGCTCTTCACCGTCTTCCTGGTGATTGGAGCGCTTGTCGGTACGGTGGCAGCGTTGTCGGTACCGGCCACGACCTGGGCCGAGCGGCTACCCGAGGGCATCCCCCGCCTGGAGGCACACCTGCGGGTTATAAGCGCGCCGATCCAGGCGTTGCAAAAGGTAATCCAACAGGCCGAGCAGGCTGCAGACGCGCCGCCTGGCCGGGGTTCGATTGTTTCGGTTCGCCGCGATCTGGGCATAACGGGCGTACTTTTCGCTGGCACGCGCTCCGTACTCGACGGCCTGTTTACGACTGTCTTGGTGCTCTATTTTCTCTTGGTAGCGGGCAATATATTCCTTCGACGCACCGTTGAGATCCTGCCGACATTCAACAACAAGCGACAAGCCGTCGATATCGCTCAGCAGGTCCAGGAGGACATATCGGGCTATCTGGTGACAATCACGGCCATGAATGCCGCCGTCGGTGTCACGACGGCGGCCGCGATGTATCTTTGCGGCCTGGGAGACCCCTTGTTGTGGGGCACCACAGCCTTCCTGCTCAACTACATTCCAATTTTGGGACCGCTTGTCGGGGTATGCATCTTCGTACTGGTCGGAATGCTGAGCTTCGAAAGCTTATGGTGGGCTTTGCTGCCGCCGGTCCTCTACTTTGGCATTCATCTCGTCGAAGGTGAAACAGTGACGCCCATGCTGCTGGCGCGGCGCTTCACGCTGAATCCGGTATTGATCATCCTGTCGCTGGTGTTCTGGTTTTGGATGTGGGGCGTGCTTGGCGCGATCCTGGCCGTCCCGATGCTGGCTATTCTGAAGATCATCTGTGACAGGTTGCGCCCGCTCAAGGCCTTGGGGCACTTCCTCGAAGGGGAATAGCGGCATTACCGCTGGTTCGCATGACCCGTAGCAACCGAAATGTGGGTGACGACTTTGGGCTGACGGTTTTTGAGAACGGTGGCTGCCTCGGAGCGCGCCCTACATTGATGACCGGGATGACGCGATCGGAGAACCATCCGCCGTCCAGTCGATTCGCCGTATTGGATGCGGTTTACGTGTGCGCGAAGGCGATCAGACCTACGATAAAGTGACGAAATTCCCGAACAACTGCGCACACGTACGCTTGCCGTGAAGTCATTCGAAGGAAATGATGGCCGATAACCGGTTAGTCGACGGTCTTCAGACCGAACCAGTCGTAGAAGAGTGGTGGCTCGCGCCGTCGAATGTCGACTATGCATATTCACTTTGCGGCAGCTGGTTGCTACATCGCAAGAGTGGAGAGGACCGGTGACCTTGAGGTTTCCGCCAGCAAGGTCCCGTCGGAGAGCTATTGAACGAACTCGGTAGCAACGAGTTGTCCCTGATGCCTAAACGCAAATCACCATCCACGGGCGCAATGAGCGTGCAGTCTGTCGAGCATAGCTCGACAGCGCCAACCCAGCTGGCTATGGCGCCAACGGTCGGCGAGCAACACAGGACGCCACTTCCGAAAGAACAACAAGCAAGGGCGGATGCAGTCCGCACCGCGAACGCAAGAATGATGCGGCGCAATTCCCTGCGGACGCAGCGTCAAGCGCAGAAGGGCTAGTGCAGGCCGACAGGTTGCCTGTTCAGTTGCTGGAATCGATCGCCCGGTCCAGGTCGCGAAGGTACGATAGTCCGTGCACCGTCAAGCGGTGCTGGTCTTTTTCGCCGCCGATGTACAATTTCATCAGATGCTTGGAAAGACATTCACGGGCGCCCTTCGTCTCGGAGCGGTCCGCAAGGACGCCGTATATGCTTAGCGCGCGATCAACGGGGACGATGTTCATTGGATTAACTCATGGGACCGTTTCAGCTCTGAGAAGGTAAGGTTCGCTGCTTCGTATCGTTCCAAGAAATAGCCCGTCTCATGATGCGATTTTGAGCGCGAAGTGATTGCGCCCCTCGCTCTGTGATGCACAAACGCCGCCAGGCGGAAATGATCCCCTGACGGCGTTGCATGAGGCTGAATGCTAAATCCCTTTCACGAGAACTGGTCCGGGACTTCGGAAAAGGCTCAACCGACCAAAAGCGGCTTGACCTTCTGCCGGAACCAATGTCGTCGGCGCAACTTGGTGACGGGTGACCGGATGCATGTGCCCCCAAGCATCCGATGAAATGACGGCCTCAGCTCGTCCCCCCGCGCTGGGGCCGTTCCTTGGAACGGTGCTTCTAGTCGCGCTCTCTCAGCAGGGGCTTCTCATGCAAGACCGCACTCAACAGCGAATTGTGGACCTCAATGTGCCCATTATAGCTGATGAGGCCCAGCCTGCGAAACTTGTTCATGAAATAGCTGACCCGGGATCGCGTGGTCCCGATCATTTCAGCCAATGTTTCCTGACTGATATTCACGCTGATCGGCTGCGGGCTCCCTTCCTTGCCGAAATTCGCGAGCAGCAACAGCAGCCGAGCAAGCCGCCGCTCACTCGAATTGAATAGCTGGTCGATCAGGTCCTCCTCAATCCGACTGTTCCGGGTCAGGAGGTATGACATGAATAGCTCTGAAAATTTCGGCTCGTCACGAATAGCCGACATCATGGCTTCCTTGGTGATCGACGTGATGACGCAATCTTCCATCGCTGTTGTCGTAGCGATGCGTAACGGGTGACCATTCATGCATCCTTCGCCAAAGAACTGGCCGGGCTCCAGAATTGCGACGACCGCTTCCTTGCCCTGCTCAGACACGACCGTTGGCTTGACTTTGCCTCTTTGAATGTAAAAAACGGTGTCCGCGACGTCGCCTTGCTGGAACACATGTTGATTCTTGGGAAGTTTGAGAATCGTTTTCCCCGCGCCCACTTTGGCGAGAAACGTTTTGGGGTCAAACATGTCCTTGGTTGGCTTCGCCACGGGAGCCTCCTTTGACTCAGCGAATTTGCTCGATTTCGGTTGGCTGCCAAGCGCCAAGCCTTTCGAACCGAGCGGCGAGCTGCTACTTTAGCCAACTGATCACTTTGCGGGGCTTGCCCCGTTTCGCAGACATTACCGCCTGATTGCCCGCAGTTCTACGGAGAAGGCCCGCCTTTTTGAGCCCCTCGGTTCGCTGTGCGCCGGGCGACATCGCCTGCGCTTCCTCAAGCGCGTCAATCGCTCTCGCGTGCAGGCTGCGGCTGTCACTCACCAGATCAGTTGTGACCGTGACCATGTGAGCATGATCGCACTTGGCGCACTCAAGTGTGCGGATATCGAAGCCGGATGGCCCAGCTCAACACGCTCCAAATGCATCCTTGCGTTGCAGTTTTGACATTGCGGTTGCTGGCTGGGCGAGGAGTGAAACGCGGGACGAGGAATAAGTCTTTGCCATCAACCGTCCACCTGTGCACGTCTACCCAACCCCGAGATCGGCGTGGGAAGGCAGTTTGCCATTCCGAGTTGAGGACGCGTCCTATGTCTTGGATCGCGGTCAGCCGGTCACTTTCGGTGTGCGTTGGGCTTTTTCGGTATCAGCCATTTCCTCATGTCAGCGGCAAAGCCAAGTTGTTCGGCTTTTCTGATGGCTTCGGATCGCATCGATCCAGCCGGCAACTTCTCTGCCCGTGCCAGAGCCTCAGATGCCCGGGTAGCCCAATCGTGACTACCGAGATCGTTGCGCGGCAGCCCTGTCATGTCATGATCCTTACTGCGGCCTTCGCAAGTGGCTGTGTTCCCAATCGACAGCACCGGACTTCATCGGGTCGGCGACTATCTGCGCCTCATGAATATGGGCGCACCTGATGCAACGCAGGGTCCAGTGCTCGAACCCAGCATGGGCCACCGCAATGTTTCGCACCTCTGTACGCGACTGCCATTTGGGACAACGAGGCTGCGCCGCCGCGCGAGGTGATAGGGTCTTTGCTTGTGATCGGGCAAACTTGCCCCCTGTGGGACAGGCGGGCGCACTATCCAACTCTCTGTCACCGATGGGTGCCAACGGTCGGGGGGTGATCACAGCAGTATCGACTCGGAGCGCGGCCCGCTGGTCAATATTGCTCACTCATGAGAATTTGACGGGATGATTGTAATCAGCTGTAGCGGCAAGCCTCTTTGAGAGACACGAGTGTTAGACGCCAACCATTGCCAACTAGCGCGGTCTTTTCGTGCCAGTTTATTTGTGCCCTGGGCTCGTTATTCGAACCTTTGGTCCCCATATCTATGTATGTCTGATCAACCATCGAAGTTGGTCGGAATGGGCCGAGACTTTCAACGAAAGGGGCCCGGCATGTTTAAATCTCAGCAATATCGTGCAAAGGCAGTCGAGTACGGCGAACTGATTAAGCGTTCGATCGGTCCGGCTGAGATCCGTAAATTTCAACAACTGCAGGACCGACTTGCCTCGCTCGCGGATAACGAGCAGGGTCTGGCGGACGACTATGACAATGCAGTGCACGTTGCGGAGCAGGACGGATCGAGCGGCGCAGCCCTTGCGGCCGAAGAAGAGCTCGTTTTGCGTTGTCTCGGCGCGGCCATCATCATGCAATGGAACGCCCTGCCGACGACGCTGCGGCGAGAGATCTTCGACACCGCCGGGTCGGTCGGCAAGTTGTTGGAGACGGCGGCGCTCCGCGGGCAAATCGCCCGATTTCTGCATAAGCACAAGGATGATGCCGGTCGCGGCAAACTGCCTTTAACAGAAGGCACGCCTAGCGATGCGAGAACGGTCGCTCTGGCTCTGTCACGGTGGGACAACGAGGGAGGCGCAGTCCGCGACGTGGCTGCCGATGAAAATAGACGTCAATAACAGGAGGACTCCCATGTCATTTACACAGTTTCGAGTTGATGACGGACCACACACCATGGACGGGCTACGGCTTTTTGCTCTGGATGGAAATGAACGGGTCGAGGCGTTCATGGGCCGAAAGGTGATGGACGTTTGGGCGGAGTCTGTCGAGCATCGTGGAGGACGACAAAGTCTGTTCCGCGATCAATACAATGCGCTTGGCAGGCTGAACCTTGCCGCACTTCAGCGGATTGTGAGCGCGAAATACCAGCGAGGCGCCGCATTCAACCGCCAGCATCCCTTTGTCGAGGTTCTATTCTCTGACATTACGGAAAGCGGCGAGGCTTTGGATCTAAGTGAACTCGTTCGGGAGGCGTTGCCGCCAGCATTTCATAGACTGGCCTGAGACCTGGACCACGAGAGTGCCGCGACTGGAGTCATGTGCGCTCAGTACCACAATCGTAGAAGAATGACCTGCGCTTGGCGATAAGCAGAGCCGCGAAACCACAGCTCGGTCGTGGCGGCAAGATCCTGGAGGATCAGTACAATACGGTTTCGACTCACAGTACATTCAACAACAATTCGGAGAACAAGATCGATATCGACCCCGACAAAAGTGCCCAATGCGACCCGGAATGCCTCCTCGGTGGCAGCTCTCTTGATCAGCAGGATGGCCATCGTCGCCGAGCCGAAGCTCCGGCCGCCGGCGGACACATGGCGCCCGAGAATGCGGATGGCGACGCCCGGCCTTTTGCTTTTTTGATACAGTTCGTTGCCCGTAGGTCTCGAGATCTTATGCCGACGCCGGGAGCGGGAGGAACCGATGTTCATTCGGGTACGAGATTCCCATTTTCGCTCTATCGTCAAGGCCGTCAGTTGGAGGATTACCGGTAGTATCGACACCTTCGTGCTGAGTTTCATCTTCACGGGCAGCGTAAAGGTTGCAGGCTCGATCGCCGGCGCTGAAGCGATCACGAAAATGATCCTCTACTATCTTCACGAAAGAGCCTGGTCCGTCATTCTCTGGGACCAGCGAGGTCCAACCGGTGGCGAGTCCAGCTCAACCTGATTCGCGCTTCGGCTCACTGCGCAAGAGCGACTTCGGCCTATTTAGTAGTTGGAGGAGCGAGTGTCGACCGACATGGGTAAGTTCTGCCGATAGGCGATCTTTCTGTGGGCCTCGTTGGTGCTCTCTCGCAAAGCGATCAAAGTGAGCAGCTGTGTATTGAGATCCTTTGAAATGGATTGGAGGTAAAAAAGCTTATCGTCGAGTGACTGCATCGATCCGCCAACCCCCATTTTGGCGAAATATGACCTGAAACTCTTACAGTTGCTGGTCAATATTGACGACCCCCGGATCAATGGATAGCCGTTTTGGTCGCGGGAAGGTCAATTGGTTTCATCTTCCGCAACGAGGTGACCCAATGTATGGTCCGGCCGTGGGGTGCAAGAAGATTTCGACGATCCGGTAGATGCGGTCTTGCATCAATGTATCCGGCCTCTGTTTGGAGCGCAGTGCTCCGGGCCATCATGGATATCAGCGCGCATGTGATCTGGTTAGCGGACAGGCCTCGACCGGGCCATTTGGGTCACCAGGGTTCACATGTGCCGGGAAGACCGATTCTCCATCGTCGTCTCATCCTCTCGCAGACCTCGGCGGGTAAGGGTTGTTACGTCATCGATAGCTCCTCACTTCGCGCTGTTCCTTCGTTCGTGCCTGGCGGCCGTTCCTTCGTCCCGGCCTGCGCGCGCAGACGCGCCGCGCGCAAGGGGCCGTCAAAGCCGGCCGTCGTGCTGTCCTGACGTCTTGCTCTCCTGCTGCCAGGCTGCGCCTTGACGGCCCCGCGCACGGCGCGAGGATCAAGCAGGTCGGGACACCGTCTCCTCCATCTTGACGCACGCGAAGGCGCGTCCCTTGTTGAGGACCGCCCAGGCGATCCGGGCGAGCTTGTTGGCGAGCGCAATCGCCAGCACGTTGTGGTGCAATCGCTTCTTGGCGGCTTCGATCCAAGAGTTGAGGCCATAGCGCTCCCAGCACTTGACCTTTACCAGAACAACCCACGCGGCTTGCACGAACAGCGCGCGCAGGTAGCGATTACCGCGCCTTGATATACTGCCGAGGATCGTGCGGTCGCCGGTCGATATCTGCTTCGGAACAAGTCCAAGCCAGGCGCCGAAGTCGCGGCCTTTCGAGAACACGTCTCCGGTGCCGATCGCAGCCACCATTGCGCTCGAGATGATTGGGCCAATGCCAGGCACCGTCATCAGTCGCTGGCAGGCCCTATCTTGACGGGCTAGTGTTTCGATCTCGCCAGATAGACCCTCGATACGCTCATCCAGCCGGCGCCAGTCTTCCGCCAGACCCTCGATGATGGGCAACATGCGAGGCGAGAGCACATCAGTGCGTGTTGCCAAGATACCTGGCAACTCGAACCGCAGGGAATGCGGGCCTTGCCGCACGGCGATGCCCCGTTCCAGCAGGAACGCACGGATCTGATTGATCGCGCCGGTACGCTGACCGACCAATCGATGGCGGACGCGGTGCAGTGCCTGAAGGTCGAGCTGATCGGCGGTCTTGGTCGCGACGAACTTCATGGTCGGGCGTTGGACAGCCTCGGCGATGGCTTCCGCATCTCGGAAGTCATTCTTCTGTCCCTTCGAATACGGGCGCACGTATTTCGCTGGCATCAGGCGGGCGTCGTGGCCAAGTACTTGGAGTTTGCGGCTGAGATGATGGGCGCCTACGCAGGCCTCCATACCGATCAAGCACGGCGGCAGGTTGGCGAGCCGCGTTTCCACCTGGCCGCGCGACCACTTCTGCCGCAGCACGATGGCACCGCGGTGATCCTGACCCACGATGTGGAACGAGTTTTTGCCGATGTCGATGCCGATCACGGCGATCGCCGCGTTGAGTTTCTGAGACATGGCGTGCTCCTTGTCTTGAGCGCCCCTTGCCAGCTTCTCGTGCTGGCAGGGCCGGAGCACGGCCGGACCATCCCATTAGCGGGAGTTATTCATCAGGTGCAGAATCGGCGTAGCGTGCTGGCATGCTCGAGCGGATTGCTTGTCCGAGCGCTACCCAAAAACGGCGACGCACCGAAGTCATCGCTTCCACCAAATGGCAAGTCAGTGCCGGCGGTGAGCCCCGGGGCGGAGGGGCACGTCCTGAGTCTTTCGAATATTGCCCAAGTTAGGACAGGCAATATTCTCAAACGGCTGGAACGATTGATCTTGGGACTTCTTGGTCCTCCGCAATCGGAGATCTTATCTTCGAGAACCAAGCCCACTGACCGGTCGACATTTTGCCCCAATGCCCGGCGGAAGGCTTAGCGGCCTCAGATGCCCCCGCACTGAGGCCGTTGCCTTGGTCGAGGCGAAGGTGTTCACGTGGTGCGAAAAACGACTTGACGAACTACTTCAGGAACATCGCGAGCAGCCTGTGCCTTGACTAGCGGATCCGGTCGAACTTGGCGTCGCCTCGAAGGTGTCAGCGCTACAAGTGCCCTCTAACTGACAACCTCGACGATAGAGCGCGAATGAAAATCTCGTGCCCGATAAACATCAGTGCTTCCCGCTTCCCTTCTGGTCCATAATAGACAAGGTCGTCACCGCCTAGGTCTTACCCGGCACCGCTTCGGCCTCGATAGCCGCGACAAGCTCGGGCGCAAGGTGCGCGGACAAACGCTGAATGATGTTGAGTAGCTGCAAGATTTCTTGCTCACGCAAGGCGTCAATCTTGTTGTGCAGCAATTCGATCTCGAGTTCAGCCTTCACATTTATTCGATAGTCGTGTTCTGCGTGCCTGCGGTCAATCTCGGATTGACGGTTCTGGCTCATCATGATGATGGGCGCCGCGTAGGCTGCTTGGAAAGAAAGAACCAAGTTCAGCAAGATGAAGGGATAAGGGTCCCAATGGTTGATGAATGCGATCATGTTCAGAATGATCCAAATGCCGAGTAGCACGCTTTGGATAATGATGAAGCGCCAAGAACCAACTGTTTCAGCAACCCGGTCGGCAAGCATCGCGCCCGGCGTCAGTGCGAGCTTGGGTAAGTTGCGGGCTGGCTTTTGCGCCCGAAGTTCTCGCAACCGCTCCTGGTCTTCGGGACTTAGGTGCACTTTGTGGCTTTGCTCGTTGGTCATTCGTTAAATCCACAGTCAGTTAGGAGGGCCATGACAATCGGGTACAGGGCGTTTTGAGATGAGAAGGGGCTGATTGGGGTGCCTCGCGCTGAGCCAGCAGAATAAGTTTACTACGTTGACGCGGAGGCGGAGAAGGCGGCGGGCGACTTGCCTGTGGTCTATCTGGTCAGCGCGGCGATCAGGCGGATGCAAGTGGTCCCGTCACTCGAGGATCATTTACGCCAGGGAGAGGATTTCCAAGTACCATTTTATCGGCGGACTGGGGCGACTTGGTTGACGAGCGGATCACGACCTGCTGCAGTGATGCTACCCTCCGAACGACATCCCCAGTTAGCTGCTGAGTGCCCCGAGGAAACTCTCGCGCCATGCCATAATGCTATTGCGGCGCAGCACCGCCATCATGGCCCCCCAACGCTCGCATCGCTCCTCAAGTGGCATCCCCAGCGCTGTCCGCAATGCTTCGGCGACGGCGTCGGGGTCATAGGGGTTGGCGATCACGGCAGCGTCGAGTTCATAGGCCGCGCCCGCGAAGGGCGAGAGAATGAGCACGCCGGGGTCATCGGGGTTCTGTGCAGCGACATACTCCTTGGCAACCAGGTTCATTCCGTCGCGCAACGGAGTGACAAGAGCGACGCGACTGAGCCGAAAGAAGCCAGCGAGCGAGCGCTGGGAAAAGCTCCTGTTCAAATACTGGATTGGCGCCCAGTCGAGTTCCGCGAAGCGTCCGGCCACGTCGCCCGCCAGCGCACCGAGCCTCTGCCGCAGCGCACGGTATTCAGGAACGTCGCTGCGCGTTGCGGTGGCGATCTGCAGCAAGCGGACGTGGTTGCGGTATGTGGGATAGCCCTCGAGAAAGGCGGCGAACGCTTTGAACCGGTGCTCGAGACCCTTACTGTAATCCAGCCGGTCCACCCCAATGATGAGCTTGCGCCCCCGGAGACTCTCCTGCAGCCGGCGTGCCGTTCGGGATTTCACAGCGCGACTAGCCATTTCGGCGATCGCTTCAGTATCGATACCAATCGGGAAGGCGCCGGCGCGCAGAACCCGATCGAAAGCGTGAACGTGGCCATCGGACGAAATCGTGCCTCCTGCACGGCGAAGGATGGCGTCATGGAAGGCGGTCAAATCCTCCACCGTCTGGAAGCCGACGAGATCGTAAGCGCACAGTGATTTCAGCAGGTCGCCGTAGTGAGGAAGGGTCGCCAGCACCCCCAAAGACGGAAACGGCGTATGCAAGAAAAACCCGATCCGCTGTGTGGCGCCGGCGCGGCGAAGTTCCTCGGCCATCGGGATCAGATGGTAGTCATGCACCCAGACGAGGTCACTCGGGCTGAGCAGGGGCGCGAGGGCGTCGGCGAGCACGGCGTTCACCCGTCGATAGGCGGCCAAGTCCCGGCGGGTAAAGTTCATGAGGTCAAGGCGATAGTGGAATAAGGGCCACAGTGCCGCGTTGGAGAAGCCGCTGTAGTAGCCGTCATGGTCCGCGCGGGTAAGATCGACGGTAGCGTACGTCACTCCCTCGGTCTCAAAAACGTTCGGCTCTGGTGTTGTTTCTCCAAGCTTGCCACTCCACCCGAACCATAAGCCTCCAGCCTGATGCAGAGCGTCGACGAGGCCGGTCACGAGCCCGCCGCTGCGCTGCGCAGCTTCTGCCGGCAAGGCGACACGGTTGGAGACGATGACCAAGCGGCTCAAGCGGGTTCCCTCCGCACTGTCAGGGTTGCGTCGAGCCGAGCCGCCAAAAGATCTCGGCGAACACGGCAACGCAATGATCGGCGGTGACATCCGCCGGAGCCCACATTCGCTCGGTCCTCGCGCGAAAATCCACAATTCCTTCTACCGGAACTGACGGTCCCGTCATCAGGCAATCTAGGCGGGCGTTACCTGTAAAACATATAGATCTTCCCGCAGTAAATATAGGATACTCTGCCGACGATCTGGATTGTTGGGCGCTGTCTAAAGCTGATCTTCGCCAGGATTTCGACGGCAGACGCCCCGGGTGTGCCTCTCGATCTCAGCCAGTGCGGCGTCGAGCGAGGCGTGCGGCCCTTGCTGTATGCCGGCCATAGTTTCCGATGCGTGGCCCTCCGGATGGATCATGAACTGACGTGGAGCGCTAGCCGTGATGCGCCCCATCGAGCGGCCGAGCAGGTCCGTCAGCTGCCAAACCGTGCCTCCCTCTGCCGGTGTAACGATCACATCCATGGTGAACCTTGAGTCTGTACGCCGCGCGAACAAACCGCTGCAATAACCGATGGGCGAACTACCGAGTTCCGCGGCCGCGGCATTCTCGGTACTGGAAGGATTGGCGCTTCGGATCGCCCCGCGATCGAGCGAATGGCGCTTAATGCCGATATATGCGACTATATAGAATGGTCAAAAAGAAAGGTCGAAGGCCAACGTCGGGAGAAGAAATGGCAACCGCTCTCGACCGTTGGGACGAGGAAGGCGGAGCGCAGGAGTTGGCGTGGCCTTTACCCTATGAAGCCAGCGATTTGCGCGATGTGGAGCGCAGAGTCCTGGAATGTCTGGGTGCCGCCCTTGTCAGCGAATGGAATGATCTGCCTACTGACGTCCAGCGCAGGCTCTTCGAGCACGCGGCCTCGGGCAAATCGCACGACGCCACCGTGTTGAAGACGCGGATCGCCCGTTTCCTGCACGATCATAAAGGTGCTTCGGGTGGGCGCTAACACGACTTTGGCAGATTTGTTCACGCCTTGCTCTTCGCTGACCTGTGTTCTGCAGTACCCGTATCGCGGATCTGATGGCTGAAGAATGAGAGCGACGATGGCGGGACGCGCGGCTGGCAGGTTGGGCTGAGGTGGTGGCCGTCGTTTCATTTTTGCGCCCCGTCTTGGCAATGCGGAAGTGCTGCAAGAAGGCGTAAGCAACCATCGTCATAAGAGCGTGACGATGAAGACCGTGCCAGAACCGTCCCATCGCGCCATGACGGTTGTAGCCAACCGCTGCAAGTCTATCTCGGCTGGTAGATTTGCGAGATAGCATTTCTTCTCTCCGAGTCGCGATGCTTGCCGATCGCCAACTCGCATTTTTTCACTTGGCATCAGCAAGCATTTCGTCCGCCGGCATCTATACAAATCCGCGATGTGTATTGCCTTGTGTTTGGTGACTTCGCAGCCATCTCATGATAAAGAGATAGCTAATCTCGGCACAGAAAGCACTGTAAACGGATTGCTTCACTATCGCGCCGATGCAAAGCCGTTTCTGAAGGATAGCCGATCATGACCATGCGCTCCCGACGCGAAACGGTCACCTTCAAGCATCCCTTCCGGATCAAGGGCATCGACCGCCTCCTGCCTCCGGGTGCCTACGAGGTCATCACCGATGAGGAGATGATCGAAGGATTGTCGTTCGAGGCGTTTCGCCGGGTTGCCACTATGATCACGGTGCCGGCGGCGCCGCCGCGCACTTCAACGGTGGAGAGGATTTCCATCAACCCGGTCGATTTGGCTGACGCTCAGCGCATTGATGCCGAAGCGCCTCGCGAGTGACGAGCCACTCGATCTCGACAAGCACCGCTGAATGGCTGCACAAGAAGCGACCGACGTCCGGCGTATTCTGGCGCACGTCGAGAACAACGCAATGCCCCTGCGCGATGGGAAGCTTTCTCAAATTTGATGACGCGGCGTCCAACGACTTTCGCACCACACAGCTGGCCTTCACCGGATCCTTAGCCGCCGCGGTCTTGGCAGCTATTTCGTGATGCTCTGAGCGAATATCGTTTCGGGACGGTCTTGTACGTCCCCTTGCGGCGGCTTATGTGCTGATTAGCACTCGCTGGCCACGACTGCCATTTCGTCCAAAGCAACAACAACAAGAAAACAGGAGGGCAGCATGAAATTCCGTCCGCTTCACGACCGCGTTGCGGTCAAGCGTATCGAAGCCGAAGAGAAGACCACTGGCGGCATCATCATTCCGGACAGCGCCAAGGAAAAACCTTCGCAGGGCGAGATCACGGCGGTTGGCCCAGGCGGCCGCGACGAATCCGGCAAGCTGCCCATCGATCTCAAGGTTGGCGACCGCGTCCTGTTCGGCAAGTGGTCAGGTACGGAGATCGAGCTCGATGATCAGGAAGTACTGATCATGAAGGAAAGCGACATTATGGGCGTTCTCACCGAGCTGCCCGCCGCCAAGAAGAAGGTCGCCTAAGCGCCAGTCTGTTTTCCTTATCCCAAGCAGCCAGCGTCTCGAAGGAGAAGGATAAGGCCCGCAAGTTGAACTCACGTCCCTAAAGAGCTCGCCGAGTCGCGCGGTCTTTTGGATTTGACAGTTGAAAACGGAGATCATGATGTCGGCCAAAGAAGTTAAGTTCGGCGTCGACGCCCGCGACAGGATGTTGCGCGGTGTTGAAATTCTCAACAATGCGGTTAAGGTCACGCTCGGGCCCAAGGGCCGGAACGTCGTGCTCGACAAGTCGTTCGGCGCCCCCCGCATCACCAAAGACGGCGTCACTGTCGCCAAGGAGATCGAGCTTGAGGACAAGTTCGAGAACATGGGCGCGCAGATGGTGCGAGAAGTTGCCTCCAAATCGGCAGATGCAGCTGGCGATGGCACCACCACCGCGACCGTGCTCGCGGCTGCGATCGTCCGTGAAGGCGCGAAGGCGGTTGCCGCCGGTATGAACCCGATGGACCTGAAGCGCGGTATCGACCTCGCGGTGGAAGCCGTGGTCGCCGATCTCGTGAAGAACTCCAAGAAGGTCACCTCGAACGAGGAGATCGCCCAGGTCGGCACCATCTCGGCCAACGGCGACGCGGAGATCGGCAAGTTCCTCTCCGACGCCATGAAGAAGGTCGGCAACGAGGGCGTCATCACGGTTGAAGAAGCCAAGTCGCTCGAGACCGAACTCGAGGTCGTCGAAGGGATGCAATTCGACCGCGGCTACATCTCGCCGTACTTCGTCACCAACGCCGACAAAATGCGCGCCGAAATGGAAGACGCCTACGTCCTCATCCACGAAAAGAAGCTATCTCAGTTGAATGAACTGCTTCCGCTGCTGGAAGCCGTCGTCCAGAGTGGCAAGCCGCTTGTGATTATTGCGGAAGACGTCGAGGGCGAAGCGCTCGCGACCCTGGTCGTGAACCGCCTCCGCGGCGGTCTGAAGGTCGCGGCCGTGAAGGCTCCGGGCTTCGGCGATCGCCGCAAGGCCATGCTGCAGGACATCGCGATCCTGACCGGCGGCCAGGCGATCTCGGAAGATCTGGGCATCAAGCTCGAGAACGTCACGCTCAACATGCTCGGTCGCGCCAAGAAGGTGATGATCGACAAGGAGAACACCACCATCGTCAGCGGCGCCGGTAAGAAGGCCGACATAGAGGCGCGGGTGGCGCAGATCAAGGCGCAGATCGAGGAGACCTCCTCGGACTATGACCGTGAAAAGCTGCAGGAGCGTCTTGCCAAGCTCGCGGGCGGCGTCGCGGTGATCCGCGTCGGCGGCGCGACCGAGGTCGAGGTGAAGGAGCGCAAGGATCGCGTTGATGACGCGATGCATGCGACCCGCGCGGCCGTCGAGGAAGGCATCCTGCCGGGCGGCGGCGTCGCCCTGCTGCGTGCTTCCGAGCATCTCAAGGGGCTGCGCACCAAGAACGATGACCAGAAGACCGGCGTCGAGATCGTGCGCAAGGCGCTGTCTGCGCCGGCCCGCCAGATCGCGATCAACGCTGGCGAGGACGGCTCCGTTATCGTCGGCAAGATCCTGGAGAAGGATCAGTATGGCTACGGCTTTGACTCCCAGTCCGGCGAGTACGGCAACCTGGTCACCAAGGGCATCATCGACCCGACCAAGGTCGTTCGTGTGGCGATTCAGAATGCGGCTTCTGTTGCGGCGCTCCTGATCACTACCGAAGCCATGGTGGCCGAATTGCCAAAGAAGAACGCCGGCGGTGGGGGCATGCCTCAAGGTGGCGGCATGGGTGGTATGGATTTTTAAGTCCTACTCGTTCAGAGCTCAACAATAACGAAGGCCCGGCAGAGATGCTTGGGCCTTTTTTGCAGGAATCAGCAAAAAGCGGCCGCCGAGAAGCGTGATGAATTCTCGCCGTTTCACGGATTTCCGTGAGGACGCCTTGTGCAATATCTCAAAATCAGCACTTTGCATTGCAGCCGGGTGGCGGGTGAGAATTGTTACCAAACCAGTCAGGACTCACCCCACCGTTACTGGATTTTGGGAAGTGCATAGCTCTGCCCTGGTTGGTCGCCCCCGTGATTAGACCGAAGACCGCGATCATCTGGGACGCGGGGATCATGAGTAGCAGGCCGGCTACGATCGAGACATCCGGTGCAATAGCGACCACAGCGAGCAGCGGCATAATAGGGCCGAAGGAGCGCTTGTGTAGGCGACCCATCAGCCAGCCCAGGGTAAAGCGATCTTGCCGCTGCCTCGTCGTGCAGCCGCTGCAGCAGGACCGAGGCAGGCACAAACACCCCTTCATCGGCGGGCATTGTCGGCTTCAGCTGGTCGAGCTCGTTGGGACCCGGTACGCGGGGAAAGGATATTTTGGGAGGCGCCCGGTCGACACAGCCGACCCTGCGAGGGTCAGAGCCGACCCAGAAGTAGCAATACGACGAGGATGACCAGGATGGTACCGATGACCCCCATCCCACCGTGGCCATAGCCGTAGCCGTAGCCGCCGAAGCGGCCGCTGAAGCCACCAAGCAGGAAGATGATGAGGAGGATGATGAGGATAAGTCCGATCGACATTGTCCGACTCCTTTGGTGGGACCTTGTGGATATTGGGTCTCAAGTTTTGTCTGTCTTGCGATTCGTCGACCTCCTGCAAGAGTCCGCAGGCGACCCCGGATGGGAGCGGCCGATGCAGTTGACCGGATCACAAGGGCGCAGCCGCGCCATCGCGATCCAGTGCGCGCTCGAGCGCGTGTTGAGTGGGAATGGTCTGTGACAGAGGTTGCCACGCCCAAACAGCGTCGCTCGTGCCCTCAATACGGGGCGTAGTATTGGCGGCGATAGGGATACGGGCCGCCGTAGTAATCTGGCGCATAGTAGCCCGGCGCGTAGCCTGGCCCGTAGGCTCCGTAGGCCCCGTAGGCGGCGGCTCCAGCCGCGGCACCCAGGATGCCAAGACCAATTGCGGCCCCCGGAGCGCCATAGTAGCCGCGACCGCGGTAGTGGCGTCGGTAGTAGACTTCTGTCACTGCGGACGACGAAGCCGCTTGTGTCGGAAGAGTCGTGCTCGGCGAGATCGGAGCTGCCCCCGAAGGCAGCACCGAGGCGAGCGTCGCCGCACCGAAGAGTGCGACCGCAATCGCGTATTTCATTGTCTGCTGGTTCATGGTCGTATCCTCTCGAATTTGGAGCACCTCAAGCGGCAAGTCGATTGCGTGCCGCTGGCCGATAAAGAACCTCGACCCAGGGCGCTCGAGGCGCTGGTGGGAGCGGATCCGAGGATTCGTGGTTCTAGCGAACTCGCAGAGCCGCCTTTGTGCTCGCGCCGCGACTTAACCGATTACTTGGCGCAAGTTTTGTCCGCCTTCAAAGCCGCTTCTGCCGAGGCCTTTGTCGTGTGAGCGGCGCCGACAACCCTCATGCTGCCGCCGGCAGCAGGCTGGCTCTCGACGATCTGACACTTCATGGTCGCAGTATCCTGAGCCAGGTAGAACGAGGAGGGCGATTGGCCAACGGTTTTGCCAGTCTCAGCCGCGAATGACGGAGAAGCGAATGCGAGAACAGAGACTGTCGCTAATAGAATTCTTTTCATAGTATCCACCAATTCTTATGCGTCCGGAATGGGACAAAGAATGAACAGGGCAAGCCGACAAGAGTTCCAGCTATCGCCGATTTGTTTGTTTCGTGTGGATTGACGTGGGTCAGCGACAGCCCTGAAAGTCTGTCGACAGGTTATGCCAATCGCCCAATTCCATTCTGCCTAGCGGCGATCCTTCAGTGGGTGTTGCCGTTAGCGGGAATCATTTGGCTATAGCTGCGCTCCTCGCAAACATTCTCTCAATCATCGATGGATGCCGAGAGCAGGGCGGTGAGAAGTATTGTGCCGCAACGCGGCGCGAGCTCATGGTCAAAATTGCTCATTCAAGAAAATTTAACGAAAGGGAATTTGCCATCAGATTAGGACGGCATCACTGATCGCAACGTCACTCTTTGGCCCAAGCCCCACTGACGAGTAGGCGCAACAGGCGATGCCCATCATGAGCGGGCGCCTGAAGTCCCTTCTAGAAAACGTGAGGGCCTTGAAGCTGAACGACTGATCAGAAAGGTTGCCGAAGGTCCAATGCGTCGATCTATGATGTGACAAGAACTTCTACGGACATCCCGGCGAAGGCGCCGATGCTGCCGACGAAGCTGCCGGACACTGGAATCGTCTGCCGGATGTCGCGCGCGACCGCGACTGGGATCAGATTGAGGCCGCCGAGGCTGCGATTCGTCGGGTCGAAAGGGATCCAGCCGGCGCCCGGTACGAAGACCTCGGCCCACGCATGGGTTGATCCCGCATTGCTCGATCCGACGCTCTGTTGCTCTGGATTGTAAAGATAGCCGGAGACGATCCTGGCTCCGAACCCGAGCATGCGTGCTGCTTCGGTAAACAGCACCGCGAAATCCCGGCATGACCCCAAGCCACGATTTAATGTTTCTACCGGCGTTTGGGTACCCTCATCCTCACGGCTCTGGTACCGGACAGCTTCCGAAACGCCGACGCTCAGGTCCTTTAGCAGCGACAGCGTATCAGTCCGACCTCCTCGAACGAACATTTGTGCCCAATTTCGTAGGACCCCCGCCGTGTCCGAGAACTGGGGGAGAGCCAGGGCGCCGAGATCGGTCCAATCGTCATCAGAATAGCGGAATGGGTAAGACATGGCCGAGACAGCGATATCGAACACCGGCCATGCAACCGCGTCGAGCTGAAGCTCCGCGACGCTGGCGATCACCAGGTTGGAGGCTGTCATCTGAAACGTGGCCGTCGCGATTGCATTGCCAAACACATCGTGCGCCCAGGTCAAGGCCGCATGCGGCGTCACCGTGACGTTGCTCGAAATCAAACGAAGCTCGCGGCTTTCGCGCGGACGAAGCATCAAGCGGTGCGGCAACAGGTGCACGTGTTCGTTGAATCGATAGGTCGTCGTGTGAAGAACCTTCAGCGTAATCAACGCAAGCTCCAATCCGCGGCAGCGTCTGACAGGCCCTTATCCGGTGGTCCCCTCGGGAAGTATGGCCGAGTTGAACGTGCCCATGCAAATGTCAATCCAGACGACCGAAACCCGGGCGGATTTGCGGACGAGGCACCGAGCAAGAACGCTGCGATTCATTCATACGGTCATGTTGACGGGTGTCGAAGTGCAAGCACAACATCAGTTTCGCGGTGCGACAGGATCCGACAAGTGTGACGTGACCGCTGGTCGGAGGGCCGCAAATGATGGACAGCGTCGTGTCGGCGTGACAACCCTGGATAGTGAGGCGACTAGGAGGGATCGAACCATGAAGAACCGGCCACCGCTTCCGCAACATTTGAGTCGCCATAGGTATCACGCGCTGCTGGTCCGGCTGCAAATCGAGCTCGTCAAGCTGCAGCGCAGCGTGATTGAGCGCGGCCAGCGAATCCTTGTCATCGTCGAAGGTCGCGACGCCGCCGGCAAGGATGGCACGATCAAGTCGATTGTCGAACATCTAAGCCCGCGTGATACCCGCATCGTAGCGCTGGGGCCGCCGAGCAATCGGGAGCGGTGTTCATGGTACTTCCAGCGTCACGTTTCGCACTTGCCCGCGGCAGGAGAGATCGTGCTGTTCAATCGCAGTTGGTACAACCGTGCTGGAGTTGAGCGTGTCATGAATTTTTGCACCAAGAAGGAAACCGAGGAATTCCTCGAGACCGTGCCGGGTTTCGAAGCAATGATTGAGCGTTCGGGTATTACCCTGCTCAAGTACTATCTTGATATTTCGAAACAGGAGCAGAAGCGACGGCTCGCCGACCGCCAAAGGGATCCCCTGAAGCAATGGAAGCTGAGCCCGATCGATGCCAAGGCGCAGAAGCTTTGGAAGGCCTATTCCGAAGCCCGGGACAAGATGCTGGAACGGACGCACACCGTCACCTCGCCCTGGACCGTGGTCCGGGCCGGCGACAAGGAACATGCGCGACTTAATATCATTCGCGATGTTCTGTGGCGGCTGCACTATCCCGGAAAGCACCGTCGTCTCCACAGGCCCGATCCGGCGGTCGTTTTTCCTTACGATAAAGCCTGTTATGAGCGCGCCCTGATCGAGGCTTAGTTGGCTTACCTTGATGCCTCAGTTTGCATCGAGCGAAATTGTGTAGCCTGCATTTTCGAGAGCGGCGAGGACGGCTGTTGCGATAGTCTTGCATTCGTTGGGCTCTTTGTAAGTTTTCGGCCACGCCGTCCCGTTTCCCGCGTCCGGAAAATCAACGAAAGCTGATTGGATAGCGCGTTCGATGATCCTTTGGAGCTTCTCATCCCGTATCATTGCCTCGTCTCCCGCTTCTCGACGATCGTCACAATATCATCATTTTACCTAGAGCCGCTGCGGTACGCTGCCAATGCGCTGGAGTGCACAATATCCTGTTTGAAGGAGTAAACGTATTCTCGTTCCTCCGACGATCAGCGCAGGCGAGCGTAGCCCTCACCGATTTGCGACGCTCAAGCCGGGCCTCTTTGCGGCTGGCGACGTGGGGGACGGCGTCTATCGGCAAGCTGTCACGCCGGTCTCGGCTGCATGACGGCACTTGAGGCCACTCGCTTTCTCTTGGCCCAATGTCCTTCCAGCCGGCGCGCTTGTCCTGTTGAAGATAGGCTCAACCCTTAAGCGGCAGGTCGAGCAATGTATGGCTGTAATTTCAATTACATTCGAGTTCGCAGTTTTGTTCTGAGTGGCGCGCCATTCAGAACAGTCCAACGAACTCTGACTCAGTACGTCTTCAGCATTGTGAGCTCGCCGGCATCGGCTCGGTTTTTGGCGGCGGGTGCGGTCATCCAGGTCTCGATCTCGTCGGGCGTCGTCAGGATGACGGGCATTGCCTTCGGATGGATGGCGAAGACTTCGGCGTTCGCCTCCGTCGTCAGAAATGCAAAGAGGTTATTGGTGGTCTCGCCTTCCTTGACCTTCCGGACCGACGTCCAGTTGGTCCAGATGCCGGCGAAGCATGCGAGCGGACGGCTTTCGTCGAGCGCGAACCAGATGTCGCCGCCTTCGGCCTTGTTGAACTCGCTGAACGAGTTGAACGGCACCACGCAGCGGTGCTCCGGACCCAGCCAGCGCCTCCAGTGCTTCGACTTCACGTTTCGGATGTTGATGGTGCCGCTGTCCGGCTCCATCCGCAGCAACTCCTTGAAGTTGATGGTTTTGCCTTTCGCCTGCAGTTTCTCGGCGCGTTTCTTGGTTGCCTGCAGGAGGGCTTGCTGGGACGACGGCATCCCCCACCTTGCGGTAGCGAGCTCCCGGCCATCGGCACTATTGCGCACAATCGGCGCCCTGTAGTCCGGAAAGACGCCGGGCATCAGCGCAAGGTTGCCGACGTAGCGGTTGACGACGCGGAACAGAGCGCTGATAGCGGCTTGGTTGGTCGTGATCGAATAGAGATTGCCCATCGGTATTCCGGATCCGGCTGGCGGGTTCGTTGCTGGAGCTTTAGCAGTCTGGCCTCGCGGCAGCGACCGGGAGCCGGTCCATTGCGGCTGCGTTGTCTTTTTGATACCGCAGCGGGGCACTCGCCACGTGGGTAGCCGTACTTACCGGCGTCCGGCGCCGATTTACACGTCAGACCCGCTCGTTCGCGCGGCGATTGGCCTCGGCAATAGCAGCGTCGACATCTTTGATCAGAAACCGGATGCCCGGCGTCATATGGATCATAATCGCGTCGCCGGTACGCGTGTGACCGCCGCCTGGGAAGAGTTCATACGTATTCCCGTAGACGCCAAGCCCGTGACCAGCCTCCTGGATCCTTACTGACGTGTCCCAGCACGAATAAGTGCGCGGTTTGCCCATCTATCACTCCTCTTTCTACCACTGCGGGAGGCGGCCAGCCACCCGTCGGCACTCTGGGATTCACGGCGCCTAGCAATCGTGCCGTGAGTCCTTGATGGCTTACGTGCTACACTGCGCAAAATCGACAGTTGTGCGCTTCAAACCGCATCCGTCGGTGCCGGCTCGCGGGACAAACTACAGCAACCAGAAGAACGATTCGCGGCCCTTCACGTAAGCCGCCTCCATGTTGGCCACGCCGGCCTTGGTCATGACGTAGCCCTCCTCCTGGTCGACATAACGGCCCCCGAAGGCCTCGCAGAGCCGGTCAACGCGGTTCTTGATCCCGTGACCATCCTCCAGCGGGCGAACGATGACGCGACCAGAATCCGTCTTGTTGATCGTGAAGGGCGGAAACATATCGAGCTGAACACCAGACTTCGATTTAGACATACTGATACTCCTCTGCTCGCTTCCACGTCGAAGCTATGGCTCAACATGCCGCGACTGCGGCGGGCGCGTCGAGAGCCTTCGCAGAGTCGATGAAGGCATCATGATCGCGGGCTGGAAAGAGCTCAGGATGGGCCTTCTCGTCGGCGCAAAGCACGATCCTGAGCGCAAGGAAGAACCAACTCGGCGGAGGCCTCGCCAGCATGGTTAAATTCGCTTCTGAGGCGCCAAAGCGCGGACCTGGCGCTGTCCAAGCTTTTCCACAACTATCAGCGATGGCCGTCGGACTCGATGGCATCCATCCTCGGCTATCGATGAACCGACCATGTGCGTCGCGCTGACGCAGCGCCAGCGAACGACCGTTCTTCTTCTCGGCGCGTGCCTGCTGTTCGGCGGTGATCGGCGCGGTGCGCTTCGGCCCTGGCGTAGAAGGCGCCGACCTTCAGCTTGCCGGACGGCTTCCTGACGTAGAACACTCCGCCCTGAGACGACGGCGCCAGACCGGTCGTCTTCCCGGGCGTGCGCAGCGTCATCGCGAAGTCCTTCTTGGACAGGTCGTAGAGCGCCTTCGAATACTTGTCCGGCACGCCCCCGTAGGTCGAAAGCCGCGGCTTGGCCGAGTACGATCCGCTCGGGGTGAATCCCGGACGCTGGCCCGGCACCCAGGCGTGTCTTGCCGACGCGCCAGCGTCGCCGAGTCCGCGAACGCTCGCCATGCCCATGATGAACTTGAGGTAGGCGGCCTGGTCCGGCTTCACGAACGACTCGGAGAACGGGCTCACGTCGTCGATCTTGGCGATGGTCAGCCCGTACCCCGACTTGTTGAGGGTATACGGCGACGGGCGGTCGACCTTGCCGCGCAGCTCGGTCAGGAGGTCCTCGTTGGCGAACTTGGCGCTGTCCGTCAGCGTGAAGGCGAGGCCCTTGTTGATGGCCTTGCCGATCCTGTCGATCCTGCCGGCGACGCCGGCGTCCATCTCGATCCGGATCATCGCGACGCCCCATGGCGCACGATGACGCGGTTGATCCCGTCGAACGAGAAGCGGTCTAGCAGCCTGGATCGCGACGTGCTCACGGCGTCGACGGGCTTGAAGCCTGCGTTGTCGAGGTTCTCGAAGACGACGCGGCAGAGCTCCTTGGCGAACTGCTCGTCCGTCGGAATCCCGTCGCGCTTGCGGTTGCGGTACCGCCGCTGGCGTTCTGCGTGTGAGCGTGTCGGCTTCTCGTCCATGCCGAGACGTTACGCGTCACTACTGGTGACGAACGAAGCCGTTTTCGACGAAGGCGGAAATGCAGAAGCCCCGCAGGGGGTCTACCAGGGGTAGGTCTGCGGGGCTTCGTGTACGGCCAGCAAGTGGATCGCTCGCGACCAACGCGGATACAATCGTCTTCGGAGCTAAAAAGGTCAACGTGCGCCGGCGAACTATTTTCCGGACATGATGCGTCCGGTCAGCGGATCAGAACAACATCGCTCCGCCGGTCGACTCCGAGTCCTCGTCTAGGCGGTCGCCTGGGTGAACCAGCCCGTTGCGGCGACGGCGCAGCGTCTCCAACGTCTCCTCGACGGAGTAGCCGCGATCCCGCAACGACACCAGCGCCCTCTTGACCAGGTCGAACTCAGCGCCGGAACGATCCATGAGCCTTTCGCGGTCGCTGGTGACCAACGCTTCGACCAGCGCGCGGCCGACTTCGTCGATGGTCGGCGACTTGCGCCGGTCCATGTCAGCACGCCAACGCGCGGTCCTCATACGCTGTTTCGCGCGACGCAGCTCCACCGGCATGCGGCCCCGAGGCTTGAAGAATTGATTGTCCGGCCGATCCGGATCCCGAGCAAAACAAGTCCGGGTAACGTCGTCGATCTTCTCGATCATGGCGACGTCGTCCTGAGTCAGCCTGCGGCGAAGCTTCGCCATCTGTGCTCTCCCGTTCGGACCGGAAGATCCGATCGCTGTGCGCGCGGTTATCCGGCACGCCGCTGCAAGGCGCAACCGACGAAGATGAGGGCATGGGCCGGCGGCCTCGCGATCAGCGCGCCGCAGGCTCTGCATCAGGGCCCGGAGGTCTGCGACGATCAGGCCGGCGCCGCCTCCGGCCAGACGTCAGCGTCATCGAGATGATCGTGAGAACCGGACTTGCCGGAGGCCGGGCGCCCCTTGAGTTCACGGCGGGCTTCCTCGCGGATTCCAAGCTTCGAGCGGTAAATACGGAACCCTGGACGGCAGAATTCGAGCAAGGCTCGGCCGGTCTGCGTCTCACCGGAGCCCGGATTCCAGGGGCGGAGCCCGTTGACGAGGGGCAGCATGGTCGCCGGAATCATGGTTTCGATGGTCAGCGTCTCGCCGGAGGTCGCCGGGATGGCCTCGGAAGGCTGGTCGACGGGCTGGCCGGGCTGCCTCTCTCGGCTGTCTGTTCCAGTTACCCCCCGTACACCGGAGCATTCTGCACGGTCGGTCGCAATGGCCGCTGAGGGATGGTTTTCGGGCTCCGGAGCGACCGGCGGCGCGTCCATGATCACGGCCACAATGGCGTTGGCAGCCTTGATGGCGATGGCGGCATCCCAGTGATTTCCGACGGTCGTCCGATGCATGCCGGTCAGCTTGCGGACGGCCTTCTGATCGGGCACCGCGCCCGTCTTCGAGATCTCCAGCATCGCGTCCGCGATCCTGCGCACGCTGCGCTGGACCTGGACCCGGTTGCAGTGGACCTGGCCGATGCTCTGGGCGGCATGGATCTCCAGCTTCTTGAGCTCGGCCGGCGTCAGGTCGGAGGAAGCGGTGGCGCGGACGTCGGCGACCGCCTTCTTCACCTCCGCCTCGGCCGCCCGTAGGTCGTAGCCGCGGCTCGAAGCCCGGAGCCCGCGCCCGTAGGACTCGGCGACCTTCTTGGCGGCCACGCGAATGCTGTTCTCGGCCGCGGTGAGCGCCGAGGCGCGCAGCGTCCGCAGGTGGTCGGCCATGAATCGGTCTTCGAGCAGAGCGTCGAAGACTTCGACGCCGAGGCGGCGGCGGTCGAGTTCGGCGTCGACGCGGAGCTGGTTCAGCCGCTCCCAAAGACCGCACAGCTCGATGCCGCGCTTCCACGCCAGCGAATAGATGGCGCCGGACTGCGTCTCCGAGATGCCAGCCTCGACCATGCTGGCGACGCTTTGCTGGCGCATGGTGACAACAAGGTTCTGCTTCAGGTCGACATCGAGGATCTTGCAGAGCTCCGAGAGCGTCGGCAGGTGCTCGGTCTCCATGTCGATGCTCACGACGCGGGGGCTGGTCGGCTGCTTGACGTCTCCGATGTTCGCCAGGCCGCCGATATCGCCCCCGGCATCGATCGTCAGCGCGGCGGCGGCGGCCTCGAGCATGGCCATGCCGGTGCTCTCGTCGTACCAGACGCCATTTCCGTCCGGCAGATAGTAGAGATAATGCGGCTTGGTCACGCGCTCGGGATGAGCATCGTCGCGGACGAAATTGACCTTCTGCGGCCGGACCTTGAGCGTGTTCAGGTGGTCCTCGCACTCCTGCCAGGACTCGAAAACGTAGTCCTTGTCCACGCGGATGATCTCGCGGCAGTCGGTGCGCGTGTTGCCGTGGATCTGATCCAAGCCGACCCACTTTTTCAGGTGCACTGCGCGACGGTCGTTGTTGTCGCCGGCCCAGTGCCGGGTGTCGAAACGCAGGGAGTGCAGCGCGCCTTTGACGCGACTGACGGTCTCTTTGACGAATTCGTCGGCGGCGATCTCCTCCGGAGCCTTTCCGATGCCATCCAGGTACTGGATGCGCTGGATTGTCTTCTTGTCGCTGATGCCCTTGCGGCGCTTACCGGGCGCCTTCGGCGTCATCTCGAGATAGCGCTGATCCATGACGCTGGCGTCCGAGCGCTTGCCCTTCTCGACGTATTCGTCCTGCCAGCACGTGCCGCCGTTCTCCTGCGTCGACGATCCTCCAACATAGCCGGCGCTGCCGACGTAGCCGCGGCCGCCTGGATCGAAGCGATCGCGAGCGCTCTGATGGCGGGTGGTGACGACGCCGTCGGCGTCGTGGCGCTCAACGATGTGGGACTGCGCGCGCGGCTCGTCGGCCATGCGGCGGAGATATTCTTCCTGGCGGCAGTGTTCTCGGATGAGTGTGGCCTGCCGGGGGCTGTACGGCTTCTGCGATGCCTTGAGGTGTTTCGTCTTCACCAGCCCGGAAGTCAGCGCGTCCGTCGCGATCCGAAGATTGCGCTGGTAGGCCGTCTCGCTCGCCTTGACGGCCGGATCCGTCACCACGTGGTCGCGGGCCAGCCAGAAAGCGTCCCGCCGGAGGCGCTCGGCACGCTTGACGTCGACTTCGGCCATCGCGGCGACGGAGGCGATCGGCAGGTCTCGGAAGGATTCGGGATCCTCCTCATTTCCGAGCTCTAGCATGGCGTTCGCCAAGGACTCGATGTCGACCTCGTCGCGCTCACGGCGCTCGGCCGCCTTTTTCCGATTGTCGGCCAGCCGCTGCACGACCTTGCGGCTCTCGATCGAGAATTCGCGCTCGCTGTCCGGCAGGTCGTCGAGCAGGTCCGGTCGCGGCATCACGACGCGCACGACCGTGGGCCGACGACGCGCCTTCGCCGGGCCAGCGTCGGCCGAGGCGTGCGTCAAGGATTCGGAATGCGTGGTCGAGCTGTCGGTCATGGGGCCTGATGAGAGCGATCCGGCACCAGTCTCCAGCTGCAGGCGAAAAAGCGCAAGCCCTTTCCAAGGATTCGCGTGGTACTGACAGCCGACAGCGGGGAAAACTGCTGCAGCGCCACCGGTGCCCCAGCTTGGAGGCGCCGGAGCAGGTTCGAAGTCGGACATAATCAATTCGACTCTCGGAAAGTCCCGATCTGAGAACATTCAAAGAGTCGTAATGCAGCCGTAGGGTCGAAGCGTTGATCAGGCTGAACTTTTTCGGACGAGAATTCGAGTCTCGAAACGTCAGTAGCGCTGGCGAGGCTTTTTCGCCGCCAAGCGTCGGGCCTCCGCCTCCTCCGGATCGTCGCCGCTGTCGTTTGGGTCCAGGTGCCCGCCAACGGCTGCCGGCCAGTATGAATCCGCGTCCTCGAACCAGTCGCGCGGCGCGTTCTGACCGAAAATCAGCTCATGGGCCTGGGAAAACCGGTTCCAGCGCTCGGCGATCCGCAGCGGCTCGGTCGACCTCGCTTCGAATGGCGTAGGCCCCGCCGATGGGGCCATCTTGCCCATGTTGTCGATCCGCGGGTTTCTCGGATCGGCGCGGAGCCAATTGATCAGCAGCCGCTCGATGTAGGCCGACCTCGACAGACCCGCCTCCGATGCCCGGAGCGACAAAAGCTTCATCAGGTCGTCGTGGGCCCGCAGCGTCAGCCGGTTGTGGCGGATATCGTTGACGTCCCGCGCGACCGGGCCGCGCTTCTTCTTGGGAGGAAACCCTTTGCTAACCATTGGCCGGACGAGTCCTTGATTTCGTTATAACCACGTTGTAACGAAGTTATGCAGTGATGGCAACTTCGTACAGCGTGGATAGCATGACCAGCAAGGATTCGTCGAGACCGCCCGCGCCGGATGTGGACGACTATTGGATGGCGACGGTGATCGAGGACCGCGCCGAGAGCGCGCCGGCGCCCGAGCCGCAGCCGGAGGACGAGCGATGAGCAGCAAGGTCGACAAGGAACTGCTGTGGCTCGCGGCGTTCGTCTGCATTCCGAACTGGGCGGAGGCGGCCCGGGCCGCTACCGCGCGGACTACGGCGCTCGGGTTCGAAATGAACCTGCTACGGGACGGTTCGCTGCGCGACGTGAGCCCTCGCGCGCTGCTGGACATCGCGCATCGTCTCAAGGGGGACCACCCCACGCTCTCGCTGGCGTGGCGAATGCTCGCGCTGCGGACATCGGACGACAAGGCCCTCATCCACGAAGTCGTCGGCGTCGTCGTTTCCGTGGTGTCGAGCACCGACGGCGACGTGACGGATGCTCTGGCGCGGCTGCGCGTGTGGGACGCCGTCGCCGCCGGCAAGTTCACCGGCGATGATTTCTTCAAGATCGCCGGGCAGTTTTGGCGCGGCGAGCGCGAGTACATCGTCGCGCGGCTCGATGAGGAGAACCGGTGCAGCGGCGGTATCCCTGTCTGCGTGGAGCTGCTCGATCAGGGTCGCTGGGATGACGCTTTCGCCTGGTTGTCGGCGGAAACCGCGCGCCAGGCCGCCAAACTCGGCGTCGGATCGCCGCCGTCGCACGCCGACCGCAAGAAGCAGCGCATCCTGATCAACGCACATGTCGAGCTGCTGTTCGCGCAGGGCCGCCACTATACTGGCGAGCTGGCTCTCGCCTGGCAGATGATGACCTGTGATCCGGAGCGTCCGGAGTCGTTCAACGCGGTCCTGCCGCAGGTGACGTGGCTGCTGCAGCACTGGTCGATCATCACTAGCCCCATTCAGAAGGCGCGCCTGCACGACCGACTGCACGTCTGGTGGCTGGCTGCCCGTGGCGAATGGGCCGGCGCGACAAAACCGGTTTCAATCTTCCGAATCGCCGAGCGCGAGACGGCGAGCTGCACATACGAAGACAGCGGAGATTTCCCCCTGCCCGAACCGGATCCCGAGCCCGAGGATTTGCGGCCGGCGCCGCCGACCGTCGTCGTGATGCCGGCCAGGCATGCCGAGGAAAAGGGCCTTCCGCAGGCGTGGAAGGACCTGCGCGACCAACCGCTGCCGCTCGTCGTCTGCGACGACGCCACGTGGGTGCGAGAGAAACTGCAGGATGAGTATCCGCACGCGTATAGAGAAATCGCGCTGTTGACGCAGGATCTGCGCGACGACGAGCCGGTCAGAATGCGGCCGACCCTATTGTTATCGCCGCCGGGCTTCGGGAAAACGCGCGTCGTCAGGAGGCTGGCGGAGGTGATCTCGCCTCAGATGTACGTTTACAGGTTTGATGCCGCGTCCAGTTTCGATGGCATGTACGGTGGTACCCCCAAGGGCTGGTCGAGCGCGCAGGCGTCCGTTCCCGCTCGGGCGATCATGATGTCGAAAACCGCCAACCCGATTTCGTTCGTCGACGAGATCTGCAAGGCCGGCGAAAGCCAGCACAACGGCAATTTATGGTCCGCCATCACGCCGCACCTGGAACGCGAGACTGCGGCGCGCTACCGCGAGAGTGGCATCGATGCGGAGATGAACCTGTCGCACGTCGTCCACATCGCCACGGCCAATTCGATCGAGCGGCTGCCGTCACAGTTGCGCGATCGATATCGCGTGATTCGGATCCCGTCGCCCACGCTTGCGCATTTGCCGCGGTTGGCCGCGATCGTCGTGAACGAGCTGGCGGTCGAAAACGATATGTATGCCTCTCACGCCATCGAGCCGCTGGCGCCCGACGAGCTTGAAATCATCGGCCGCGCGTGGGCCAAGGAGCGGTTCAGCCTGCGCAAGCTGCGGCGCCTGGTCGAAGCAACGCTGGAAGCCCGGGACGCTTGCGCCAGGAGGCATTGATATGTCGATCGAAGAGAAGGCACTGCGGAATGGTATCGAGTCCCACCTGCGCGGCGAGCAGCCGCCGCCGGCGGTGCTGGCGAAGGCGCCGAGGCTGGAGCAATGGGCGCCTTCGATCCAGCACGGTCCCAACGGGGGCTACTACATGACCCTGTACGGTTTTCCGTTCGGTCATCCTTGCCTCGCCGACGGGAAACAGTCCTCGACGGGCGAGGTCGTATGGCTCGACCGTCGTTGCCGGTGGGCGCAGACGCGGAATACGCTCTGGCAGCTCGGCGAGCCAGAAGGCACAGAGATCCCTATCGAAGGGGTCGACATATGACACCGGAGATGCAGCGGCTGCTGGAGCGTCTGCAGACCGGCTGGCGGCCGCGGTCCGACGAGATCGACATGCGCATCAGCCAGCGCAGGCTGTTCGATTGGTCGTTCGCGCCGTCGTTCTCGCGCCCTGAAGCGGTGCTGATCGGACGCCCGGAGAGCCGGCAGGGCCTGGTCCGGACTGACGAGATACTTTGGATCGACGCCGAGCTGCGCTGGGCGCTCTGCGAGGACAACTTCTGGTGGCTCGACTAGCCGAACGGGAAGCCAACACAACCTGGCTTCCCATTTTGCAGGGTTGCCGAAAGAAGGATTTGGGACATCGCGGCCTCCAAAAGAAGGATTTGGGACCGCAAAGAAGGATTCGGGACGCCTCCGTCGCTTCGTCCTTGTCGGGGCGGCTGAGGGGCGCATCGGCTTGCTGAGCGACGACGAGCTGAGGGCCGAGATCGAGGCGGGTGGATCGACCGTCCAAGAATGTGCGGCGAGAGTTCAGCGAGCAGTCGACGGAGCTATCGAGCATCACCGCAAGTCAGGCCAGCACCCGTCTTCTTCGTGCCTCCCTGTCCTGTGCGCGCAGCCGTCGCCGAGCAGGCGGACGGCGACCAGCTTCCATAGCGAGTTGCCGTCGTACCTCCGCAGCGCTTCCTTTCGCGACACAGTGACGACCCGGAAGCACTTCAGGCACTCGACCTTCAGCTCCGAGGACCTGATCTCCGCGAGCGTGCGATCGGCGCGCGGCTTGTTCGTCGCCGCCCTGGGATCCGCCAGCACGCTCGCCCACCAGGCGTCCTCGTCGTTGACGCCCGCGCGCTTGCGCTGGTTCTCGGCCAGGCGACGCGCAGTCTCCTCCACACGTTGCTGCTTCGCAGTCGGGAACCGCCACTCTGCACACCTTCTTCCGGCCATACGCTAGACTCCAATTGACCGGAGAACGAATAGAGAACAAGATGGTTTCACAGTCAACAGATGCAGCGATGAGGTGACGCAGCCGCGGCTTCGTCACCCGAACGCTGCATGCTCCAGGAATCCTTCGATGTCAGATCCCGCCGAGCAGCAACCCGTCGACGAGGCCGCCGAGCTAGAGGTCGCGGCCGCTCAGGCGATCGAGGCGTGCGGCGGCGACATGCTCGCGACGGTGAAGGCGCTGATCGTCGCGAACTCGCTGCTCGAGGCGGAGCTCAGCGAGGTCTACGCGAAGGCGTCGCATGGATTCCTGCGCGGCCGGCGGGTGAAGACGCGAGTTACGGGCGCCAAGCCGGGCGCGGAGTCCACTCCGGAATCTCGACGACGAGATCAGGAATGAACTGTGGGTTTGGCTCCCAGGCGTAGCCGTGGGGATTGCAGACGACGCGGGTCTCTCCGACCGCATAATCGAACGTGTTGTGCACGTGGCCGTGGATCCAGAGGGATGGCTGATGCTCCTCGATGAGGTCGGAGAGATCGCTGATGAACGAAGCATTGATCGCTCCGTCGTCCGCGTAGCGCTCATGCAGCGAGCGCGGATGCGGCGCGTGATGCGTCACGACGACGGTCGGGCCGTCGTGCTCCTCGGCAAGACGCTCGGTCAGCCAGCGGCGTTCAGTAGTGTGCCGCTTCAGCGCCTCTAACGGAGTGAACGCCGCCGGGAATTCCGCGCCGCCTGAGGTCCGGATCATCTTGTGGTCGTTGATCCACTTGCCGGCGTGCAGCCCGTGCGCCTGGCTTTCGGCATCGAAGCGGTAGTCGGTCCACATAGTGCAGCCCAGGAAGCGAACGCCTCCGATCACCGGCACCGCGTCGGCGTCCAGGAAGGTGACGTTGGTGCGGCGCGCAGCGTCGCGGATCACGGCGGCGGCGTCCTGCAGGACGCTTCCGTAGTATTCGTGGTTGCCGGCAACGAACAGGATGGGCTTGCCCCACAGAGCGCGCTGGTTGGAGATCCAGCTCACCGCCCGGTAGGCATTGTGAACGTCGCCGGCGAACACCGCGACGTCGAAGTCGAGGCCCTCGGGTACGGTGTAGTCGTGCGACCACGCCTCGCCGTGCAGATCCGATGCGATGAAGAGCTTCATGGCCGGACGATCGCGCCCGCGACGGCAAGAGGCAAGGACTCGATGTCGGAGCACTTTGCCCCCGGTTCGCCCCCGGCCCCGTCTCGCGAAGGATCGCCAAGCGGTTTAATTCAACGATGTGAAGGGGATGCTTGGTGGGCGCACCAGGGCTCGAACCTGGGACCCGCTGATTAAGAGTCAGCTGCTCTACCAACTGAGCTATGCGCCCGAAAGGCGGTCAAATGCCTTGCGAGGCCGGTCGTTTAGCAAAGCGATCCGGGTCTGGCAAGCGATGCGGTGAAGGTTTTTCCACAGTCCCCAAAAAGCGAAAAGCCGCTGGATTCCAGCGGCTTCGCCAAGGTTAATCCCCGTAAAATCCGCGGTGGCTCAGAGCCGGCCCTCCCGGTCCCGGTCCGGAGCGTCGTCACGGTCGAAACGATCGCGGCGGAAGTGCTCCATGCCGCGCTCCATCATCCGGTCCATTCCCCGTTCCATGAAGTGCCGGGGCGGGCCGTCCTCGCCGCCGCCGAACGGGCCGCGGTGACGGGTCAGCACGGCGAGGCGCCGCTTCTGGCCCTCGTCGAGCGTCTTGTAGAGGGGATCTGCGGCATCGGCGATCTTCTTCAGGGCGGCGGAGGCCGCGCCCATGTCCTCGGCGCGCTGGCGCAGGCGGGCGACCGGATCCTCCGGCTTGTCGGCATCGCCGGGACCGGCATTCATGCGCGCATTGGCGCGGTCGATGCGCAGCTTGGCGAAGTCGCGCACGGCGGCCTCGACCGGCGGCCACAGCTTCTCCTGATCGGCGTTGAGCTTGAGCCCGGCATGGACGGCGGCGATCCGCGCGTCGACGAGGGCGGCACGGTCTTCCGGGTTCATGCGGATGTGGCGGAAGTGCTCCATCCACGGACGATGATATTGGGCATAGACCGCGCCCGAGCCGGCGATGCTGAGCGCGGCGATGGCGGCGACGGTGAACTTCCTCATGACGAGCCTCCTCTGGAAGGATGGGCGTGAGGATGAGCGCCAAGTGGCTGACGCGCAACTTACAACTTGGACAGGGAGCACGTTCTTACGGAGATGTAACTACCGTGAATGTCCGTTCAGATGCACACTGAAACGATTTGCAACAGAAAGGGCTTCCGTGCCGGCACGGAAGCCCTTTGTTCATGCATTATATATCCGTGCACGACTTAGTTCGTCGCGCGCTTAGTTCGTCGCGCTCTTGGCTTCCTTCTGGAACTCGTCGATCAGCGGCTGGCCGACGCGGCTTGCGGCATCCTTGTAGACCGGCTCCATCGCCTTCCGCATCGCGGCATCCTGCTCCGGCGTCAGCTTGATGATCTCGCTCTTGCCGCTCTTCTTGATCTCGGCGAGCGCGTCGTCGTTCTCCTTCTGCGACTGCGCGTTGTTGAAGTCGGTTGCTTCCTTCATCGCCTTGGAGAGCTGGTCGCGGATGTCGGCCGGCAGGTCGTCCCAGAACTTCTTGTTCACGATCACGACGTAGCCGATGTAGCCGTGATTGGTTTCGGTGATGTACTTCTGCACCTCGTGCATCTTCTGGGTATAGATGTTCGACCAGGTGTTCTCCTGGCCGTCGACGACGCCGGTCTGCAGCGCCTGGTAAACCTCCGAGAACGCCATCACCTGCGGCAGCGAGCCGAGCGCCTTGAACTGGGCCTGGAGCACGCGCGAGGACTGGATGCGGAACTTCACGCCCTGATAATCGGCGGGAGTAATCAGCTTCTTGTTGGCGCTCATCTGCTTGAAGCCGTTGTCCCAGTAAGCGAGACCGGTGATGCCCTTCGGCTCGAGCAGCTTGAGCAGCTTGGCGCCGAGCGGGCCTTCCGTCACCTTCCGCAGCGTCTTCAGGTCGGGAAGGATATAGGGCAAATCGAACACCTCGAACTCGCGGATGCCGAGCGGGCCGAACTTGGAGTTCGACGGCGCCAGCATCTGCACGCTGCCGAGCTGGAGCGCCTCGAGCTCTTCCTTGTCCTTGTAGAGCGTCGAGTTCGGGTAAACCTCGACCTTGACCTTGCCGTTCGTGTACTTCTCGGCGAGCTCCTTGAACTTCTCCGACGCCTTGCCCTTCGGCGTGTCGGTCGCGACCACGTGGCTGAACTTGATGATGATCGGCGATTGGGCCGATGCCGGCCCGGTCAAGCCAAGATTCAGACCAAGTGCCAGTGCCGCAATGGACGCGGCGATCGCGAAGCTACGCATAATCTCTCCCTTGTTATTCTCTTGGGCAGCCCAGTGTGAGCGGCCTAGCCTCTATGCGAGAGCATCAATAGCGGCTGGGAGAGACAGCCGCTATTGGCCCTTAGCAGGGCAGCTATTCACCATGAATGCCGCTGCGCCCCCTCTCCCGCTTGCGGGAGAGGGTTGGGGAGAGGGTCTCTCAACAGTGGGACTCCCCTAGAGGAGAAAACCCTCACCCGCCGCCCTTCGGGCGTCGGCCTCTCCCGCAAGCGGGAGAGGCGAAGTCAGCAACGTCAGCTCGCCGCCGCCGTCGTCACCGTGTCGCGCTGGCGCTTCATGACGATCTTGTTGAGCGCGCCGAGATACGCTTTCGCGGAAGCCACCAGCGTGTCGGGATCCGCCGCGCGCGCCGTCATCGAGCGGCCGTCCTGCGACAGGCGCACCGAGACTTCCGCCTGCGCGTCGGTGCCTTCGGTCACCGCATGGACCTGATACAGCTCGAGCTTGGCCTCGTGCGGCACCAGGCGCTTGATGCAGTTGAACACGGCGTCGACCGGACCGTTGCCCTCGGCCTCCTCGATCTTGATCTGGCCGTCGACGTCGAGCTTCATGGTGGCGCGCTGCGGGCCATGGGTGCCGGCGATCACGGTCAGCGAGGTCAGCTTGATGCGGTCGTGCGAGGCCGCCATCTCCTCGTCGACCAGCGCCTCGATGTCCTCGTCGTAGATGTCCTTCTTGCGGTCGGCGAGCGCCTTCATCCGCGTGAACGCATCTTCCAGCTGGTTCGGGCCGAGCTTGTAACCCATCTCCTCCAGCTTGTGCACGAAGGCATGGCGGCCGGAGTGCTTGCCCAGCACCAGCGAGGACTGCTTCAGGCCGACCATTTCGGGCCGCATGATCTCGTAGGTGGAGGCGTCCTTCAGCACGCCGTCCTGGTGGATGCCGCTCTCATGCGCGAACGCGTTCCGGCCGACGATGGCCTTGTTGTACTGGACCGGGAACGAGGTCGCCGCCGACACCACCTTGGAGGCGCGGGTCAGCTGCGTGGTGTCGATCTTGTTCCAGTACGGGAATTTGTCGTTGCGCACGTTGATCGCCATCACGATCTCTTCGAGCGCGGCGTTGCCGGCGCGCTCACCGATGCCGTTGATGGTGCATTCGACCTGGCGCGCGCCGCCCACGATGCCGGCCAGCGAGTTCGCCACGGCCATGCCGAGGTCGTTATGGCAGTGCACCGAGAACACCGCTTTATCTGAATTCGGCACGCGCTCGATCAGCGTCTTCATGAAGTGGGTGTATTCCTCCGGCACCGTGTAGCCGACGGTGTCGGGGATGTTCACCGTGGTGGCGCCGGCCTTGATGACCGCCTCGACGATACGGCACAAGAAATCCATCTCGCTGCGGGTGCCGTCCTCGGCCGACCATTCGACGTCGTCGATCTGGTTGCGGGCGCGCGCAACCATCGCGACCGAGGTCTCGATCACCTGCTCCGGGGTCTTGTTGAGCTTCACCCGCATGTGCAGCGGCGAGGTCGCGATCACGGTGTGGACGCGGCCGCGCTTGGCGAATTTCACGGCTTCGGCGCAGCGGTCGATGTCGGCCGGATGGGCGCGGGACAGGCCGGCGATGACGGAGTTCTTCGAGCGGCGCGCGATCTCGCTGACCGCCTGGAAGTCGCCTTCGGAGGTGATCGGGAAGCCGGCCTCGATGACGTCGACGCCCATATCATCCAAGAGCTCGGCGACCTCAAGCTTCTCCTCGAAGGTCATGGTGGCGCCGGGGCACTGCTCGCCGTCGCGCAAGGTGGTGTCGAAAATGATGACGCGGTCCTTGTCGGACTTGTTCGCGGGGGCCATTTCAAATTTCCTTTTGAGCTTTGGCGCCCTTCATCTGCCTTGAGCGCCTGAGGTTGTCCGGTGATCTCGTACCAACCCCTGAGTGCCCAGGCGCGTGGCGCCCAGCCGGCCCTCAGGGGCAAGTAAGAAGAAGGCCGCCAATAAGGAGGGTGGGCAGCAGCGCGGCCGGGATCGTGGCGGCGGCCAGAGCCACCTCCCCCGAAATCCCATCGATTTGGCCGCGAATCAGCATTGCCAGACCCTTTTAAGCCCCAAATCCTCGGTCAAAACCGTTGACGGTTGGTTGCCGGGAGGCTCGATGCGTCTGTTTCTAGACGAGAAACGGGCGGAACTGCAACGCCAAAAGATGGTCAGCGGAACTGACCTGATTGCGGGTGCGCGGCATTCAGTCCCGTCATCCTGAGGTGCCGGAGCGTAGCGGAGGCCTCGAAGGATGGACGGCCCGGATTCAGCCGGGCCGTCCATCCTTCGAGGGCCGCTTCGCGGCCACCTCAGGGTGACGGTGACGGGATTGGCGTTCGCGGCCGCCTCCACGTCATCGCGTGCGGAGTGGGGCCATCGAGAGCCTCTCGGCGGTGGCAGTCAGGCCGCTATCCCGCGCGGCGAGCGCGGGCCCGGTTCTCCCAGCGGTTCAGCATCTGGCCGAGCTCGCCGGTGGCCACGGGCGCTGCCGGCCTGGCGCTCGATATCTCATTGGTGTTGGCGGGCGCGGTGGCGCGGTCCCAGTCCGGCTTTGCATAGCCTCGCATGCGGCGCGCTTGCGCATGTCGCTTGCGGGAGATCTGGTCGCGCGTGAAATAGCCGGCCGCGAACGCGATCCCGAGCAATACGATCAATATGACAACGCCACCCACAACCAACTCCGACCTGCGCCCCGGGACATTTTGTGCGCGGCAATAAGTGCGAAATCAAGGCTTGAAATGCCGGAGGTCGTATTCGCGGAATCTTTCTGACGAGAACGAATAGTCGTTCACCTGTTGCGAGCAACCATATGCAGGTTTCCTGCACAGCGCTGCCGGCGTTTTAGACAGACTTGCGACGAAATCACGACATCCCCCCGCAATCGCCCAAAGCATGCAAAACCGGCTCTCGCAACTGACTGCGGACCGCATTAACCTCCACTACTGCTCGGCCGGATCAACCGGCCAGCCGAACATGATCGGGAGGACGCGATGACACGCCAAGAGGCTCGTGACCACGAGCAGCGTGACCGGGATGCTGCGCTTTCACGACGAACACTTGTTCAGGGACTTGCATTCGGTGCCGTGGCCACTGCGGCTGCAACCGGCTCCGCGCTGGCGCAGACGGGACCAGCCGCACCGCCAACGACAATCACCACCCCACCGCGCGATTTCAGCCCCCGCGGTGCGCCGACCACCTATTTCTGGGACCCCGACATCCTCGCGGTCGATCCATCCTTCAACGATCTCGCCCAGCCCAACACCGCGATCAAGCGCCTCTACACCGGCCTGTTGTGGGCCGAAGGTCCGGCCTGGAGCGCGCAAGGACGGTATCTGCTGTGGAGCGACATTCCCAACAACCGGCAGATGCGCTGGAGCGAGGACGACGGCCATGTCAGCGTGTTCCGCTCACCCTCCAACAATTCCAACGGCAACTCGTTCGACTTCCAGGGCCGCCAGCTCTCCTGCGAGCACCTGACGCGCCGGGTGACACGCTACGAGCATGACGGCACCGCGACCGTGCTCGCCGATTCCTATCAGGGCAAGCGGCTGAACTCGCCGAACGACATCGCGGCGCATCCCGACGGCAGCTACTGGTTCACTGACCCGCCCTATGGCGGGCAGCTCTATGAGGGCGAGCCCGATGGTCCGGGCGGCCCGAGCAATACGAGCGGCAAGCTCAATCCGCGGATCGGACAGCCGGCCGGCTTCGCGCCGGGCAAGCGCGAGCTGCCGACCAATTGCTATCGCATCGATCCCTCGGGCCGCATCGACCTAGTCGTCACCGAGGAGCAGGTGCCGGATCCGAACGGATTGTGCTTCTCGCCCGATTTCAAGAAGCTCTACATCGCCTCGACCGGCAAGGGTCCGGGCGACACCGGCCCCGGCGGCAAGGGCGAGATCTTCGTGGCCGACGTCGGCACGGACAACAAGCTGTCCAACGTCAAGAGGTTCAGCGATTGCGTGATCGACGGCGTGAAGTGCGGACCGGACGGCCTGCGCTGCGACGTCAACGGCAATCTCTGGGCCTCCAGCAATGCCGGCCGCGCCGTCGGCTATAACGGCGTCACGGTGTGGTCGCCGGAGGGCAAGCTGCTCGGCCGCATTCGCCTGCCGGAAGTCTGCGGCAACATCACCTTCGGCGGCCCCAAGCGCAACCGCCTGTTCATGGCGGCCAGCCAGTCGCTCTATGCGGTGTATACGGCAACGCAAGGCGCTGGGCCGGGCTGAGGCAGCGCGCAACTCCAACGCGGCGCCGGCGTGCCTCGCCGGCGCCGAATTGTTTTGGATAGTTCTTTCGATGCAAAAGCGATCGTCAAGGAACAAGCCATGCGCGTTGTGATCTGCGGCGGCGGCGTGATCGGAGCCTGCACGGCGTATTTTCTTCGCCGCCATGGCATCGACGTCATCGTCGTCGAACGAACCGAGGTCGCGGCTGCAGCATCGGGCAAGGCCGGCGGCTTCCTGGCGCGCGACTGGTGCGCCGGCTCGCCGCTCGATGCGCTGGCGCGCCGCAGTTTTACGCTTCACACGCAACTGCCGGACGAGATCGCAGGCGACTGGGGTTATCGCCCGATGAGCGCGTATAGCGGCTTCGTTGCGTCCGCCGGCGATGCGCGCCGGACTGCGCCGTCCGCGCTGAGCTGGCTCAGCGACGGCGTCGTCATCGCGCAGCGGATCGGCACGCCGCAGACGACCGCGATCGCGCATCCCCACAAGTTCACGTCGGCGGTGATGAACGCCGCCCTCGCGCTAGGCGCCGAGCTTCGCTTCGGCCGCATCACCGGCATCGAGCGTGATGCGGACGGCACGCGTGCGAAAGGCGTCGCGGTCGATGGCGACACCATCGCGGCCGATGCCGTCGTGGTCGCGATGGGACCGTGGTCGCTCCTCGCAGCTCAATGGATGAGCCTGCCCGCTGTCTATGGCCAGCGCAGCCCGAGCATCGTCTACGATCTCGGTCCCAACGTGCCGGCCGATGCCTTGTTCCTGGAGCATGAGGACGACGGCGGCGTCTCGATCGAGGTGTTTCCGCGCGCCGACGGCACCACGCATGTCACGGCCTTGTCCGACATCGCGCCGCTGCCGCTCGATCCGGCAGCCGTGACGCCGGACAGCGACGCGATCGCACGGCTGCAAGCCATGTCCGCGCGGCTGTCGCCGTTGTTCACCCCTGCGAAGATCATCGCGCAACAGGCCTGCTTTCGTCCCGTGACCCAAGACGGCTTGCCGCTGATCGGCAGGGTGCCGCAGAGCGAAGGTCTTTATGTTGCGACCGGACATAATGTCTGGGGCATCCTCAATGCGCCCGCGACGGGGGAAGCCATGGCACAGCTGATCGCCGAGGGCACAACGCGCGATGTGGACCTCGCGCCGTTCGATCCGAACCGGCTCCCGCCGCTCGATCCATCGCTGCTGCAAGCGCGCTGAACGCAGCAGCATCGCAGCTTTTCGCTCCACGCCTGTTATTTGCGCGCCTTCGACGCTCACGCATGCCCATCGACGAAATCTGCATGCCTGCGCGTGCAACGCGTTGTTCGCGCCTCTCCTGCCTGCAATTTACGCAGCGATAGACTTTAGTCCCCTTCTCACATTCCTGAATGCGGTTTCACTTGCCGAGAATTCCTTCGCCGTTATAGTCGCGCCCCAATAGCTCAAAGAAGCTTGGTTCAAAGGGAGAGAACAACATGAATAAAGCACTCTCTGTTGCATTGCGAATGACGCTTGGTGCGGCCGCGACGGGCGCGGTGATGGCAGCCTCAGGCGCAGCACTTGCAGCCGATCCGCTTCGGATCGGTGTGATCGCGGAAGCGCAGGCGATTGCCGGCGCCTCCATCCCGCAAGCGGCGCAGCTCGCCGCCGACGAGATCAACGCCAGCGGCGGCGTCGACGGCCGCAAGATCGAGATCATCTCTTACGACAATCATTCGTCCTCCGCAGATTCAGTGCGTGCATTCCAGCGCGCGGTGAACGAGGACAAGGTCAACGCGGTCATTGCCAGCTACATCAGCGAGGTGGTGCTGGCGCTGGAGCCCTGGGCTTCTCGCCTGAAGACGCCGTTCGTGACGCCGGGTGCTGCGTCCAACGAGATCAGCAAGAGCGTCCACGCCGATTACGAGAAGAACAAATACACCTTCCACGGCTACCTGACCTCGGCCGCGCTGGCGCTTTCGGTCTGCGATGCCGCCAAGGATCTGCTCGTCGACAAGATGCACATGAAGTCGGCCGTCATCATGAGCGAGGACGCCGCCTGGACCAAGCCGCTCGACATCGGTTACGAGGAGTGCCTGCCCAAGATCGGCCTGAAGGTGCTGGATCACATCCGCTTCTCGCCTGACACCACCGACTTCACGCCGATCTTCAACAAGATCGAAGGCGCCAAGCCCGACGTAATCATCACCGGCATCTCCCATGTCGGCGTGCAGCCGACGGTGCAGTGGAAGAATCAGCAGGTGCCGATCCCGATGTTCGGCATCTCCTCGCAGGCGACCAACGAAACCTTCGGCAAGGACACCAACCAGGCCGCCGAAGGCGTGCTCTACCAGGGCGTCTCCGGCCCCGGCGTCGCGGTGACGCCGAAGTCGGTGCCGTTCGCCGAAAACTTCAAGAAGAAGTTCGGCAACTACCCGTCCTATGCCGGCTACACCGCCTATGACGAGGTCTACTACATCGCCGACGCGGTGAAGCGCGCCGGCTCGACCGAAGCCGACAAGTTGGTCGCAGCGCTGGAGAAGACCGACTGGGAAGGCACGATCGGCCGCGTCCAGTTCTACGGCAAGGACGATCCGTTCACCCACTCGATCAAATACGGCAAAGGCCTGATCACGGGCTTGATGCTGCAATGGCAGGACGGCAAGCAGAGCGCGGTCTGGCCCAAGGACGTCGCCAAGGTCGACGTCAAGTTCCCGAGCTTCATCAAGCTTTCGAACTAGCAGGAACAGCTCCCGGGACCATCTCCCGGGAGCTTCCACATGCGGCGCCCCGCAGCACCTTCCCTCGAAGCGGCAGTTTGACTGCCACCTGGCCAATCATACATGCGAGTTTTCCAGATCCTGATCGATGGCTTTGCCATCAGCGCTCTCTACGCTCTCGGTGCCACCGGCTTCACACTGATCTTCGGCGTCTCCGGCGTGCTCAACCTCTCCCACGGTGCCATCATGGTGGCCGCAGCCGTCGCCGCCTGGGCCGCCGCCAGCATCCTCGGCGTCGGCACCTATGCCGGCGCGCTGATCGGCGTCGCGGTCGCCCTCGTCACCGCCTTCGCCACTTATTTCGCGGTGGTGAAGCCGATCCAGGATTCACGTCGCATCCCGAATGAGGAGAAGGAGATCTTCGTCCTCACTGGCACGCTGCTCTGGGGCATCATGATCCAGGAGCTGATCGCCTATTTCTTCACCAACAACGCCAAGACCGTGCTGCCAATCGTCGAGGGCGTGGTCGAGATCCTCGGCGTGCGTACGCCGCGCAACGAGATCTTCACCGCGATCGTGTGCTGCCTCGTCATCGCGCTGCTGTGGCTCCTGGTGAACCGCACCCGCACCGGCAAGGCGGTGCTGGCGGCCTCGATGAACCCGCGCGGCGTCACCCTGCTCGGGCTCGAGCTCACCAACATCTACATCGTGGTCTGGGCGATCTACGGCATCCTCGCCGGCATCGCCGGCGTGCTGCTCGGCATGTTCTTGGGCGTCAGCTCCTACAGCGTGGGACCGCTGACCGCGAGCGCGTTCTCGATCGTCGTGCTCGGCGGCCTCGGCAGCGTCTCCGGCTCGCTGATCGCGGCCTTCGTGGTCGGCTATCTCGAAACCATCACGGCCTATCTGGTCTCGCCGGCCTATCGCACCATCCCGGCGCTGCTGCTGCTCGTGTTCGTGATGTACATCCGGCCCCAGGGCCTCTTGGGGAGGCGCTGAGATGTCCACCTTCTTCACCTCGCGGCTGTTCTTCGTCTCGCTGGCCCTCGTCATCATCGCGGCGACGCTGCCGCTCTACGTCTCCGGCTATGTGCTCGGCCTGCTCACCGTCGCGTTCTATTTCGGTGTGTTCGCGATGGCCTGGGATTTGCTGTTCGGCTTCGCCGGGGAGGTCAATTTCGGTCCGACCTTCCTGATCGGCGTCGGCGCCTACACCGCCGGCATCTTGAACAACCAGTTCGGCTGGTCGGTCTATCTCTGCATCGTGCTCGGTGCGCTGGCCTCGGTCATCGCCGGCCTTGTGCTGGCATTGCCGGCGCTGCGGGTGCGCGGGCCCTATTTCGGCCTGACCACGCTGGTCGCGGTCTTGATGCTGCAGAACTTCATCGTGGTGTTCGCCGACCTCACCGGCGGCGAGATCGGCCTGACCATCCCCGATGTCATCACCATCAATTCCGGCGCCAATTACTGGATCGCGCTCGGCTTCATGACAATCTCGGCGGCGATCCTCTATGGCCTGTCGCAATCGCCTGTTGGACTCGTGCTGCAGGCGAGCGGCCAGGATCCGGTGCAGGCCGGCGCGCTCGGCTTCAACATCGTCAAGCACAAGCTCGCCGCCTTCATCGTCTCGGCGTTCTTCTCGGGGCTATCAGGCGCACTGCTGGTGTTCTACTTCGGCACCGCCTCGGTCGGCACCGTCGTCGACGTCGCGGTCGGCGTGAACGTCATCGTCTCGGCCGTGCTCGGCGGCCGGCGCACCGTGCTCGGCGCTGCGCTGGGCGCGATCTTCCTGATTGTCGCCGGCGAATTTTTGCGGCCGACCGGCGAGCTTGCGACCTTCATCGTCTCGGCAGTCGCGCTGCTCGTCGTGCTGTTCTTCCCCGGCGGCTTCCTCGGAGCGGCCCTCTCGCGCGAGGCTCGCTCGTGATGGATATGAGACTTTCAAATCGGGCCGTGCTCGAAGTTCACGGCCTGACAAAACGCTTCGGCGGACTAACGGCGGTCAAGAACCTCGGCTTCGAGGTCAGTGGCGGCGAGATCTTTGGCCTGATCGGGCCGAACGGCTCGGGCAAGTCGACCGCGATGAAGAGCGTGATGGGCATCGAGCGCCCGACCGCGGGCGAGGTGATCTTCGAGGGCGAGAACGTCGCCGGCCTGCCCGCGCACAAGATCGCGCGCAAGGGTTTTGGCATGGTGTTCCAGCACTCGCGGCCGCTGAACCGACAGACGGTGCTGGAGAACATCATGGTGGCGCTGCTGCCGGACAGCCTGTTCATGCTGTTCCCGGACAAGGCGCTGGTCGAGCGCGCCAAATGGATCGCCGACCGCGTCGGACTCGGCAACGTCATGAACCGCCGTCCGCCGACGCTGCCCTTTGCCGACCTGCGCAGGCTCGAGCTCGCCAAGGCCATCGCGCGCGATCCAAAAGTCGTGCTGGTGGACGAGCCCTTTGCCGGCCTGACGCGGGCCGAGGTCGATATCTTCTCCGACCTGATCCGCAGCTTTCGCGACGAGGGCCGCGCCGTGATGCTGGTCGACCACAACGTCAAGAGCGTCGCAGCGCTGGTCGACCGCGTGCTCGCGATGTATCTCGGCGAGGAGATCGTCACCGGCAAGGCCGAGGACGTCATGCGAAACGAGACCGTGCGCCGGGTCTATCTCGGTGGCGCCATCGAGACCCATGCGCGGCCCGAGACCAGCTTCAAGGACAAGGTGCCGCTGCTCCAGGTCGAGAATGTTAGCGTGTTCTATGGCAAGGCGCAGGCGCTGGAGAACGTCTCGATCCACGTCCACGAGGGCGAGTTCGTCTCCGTTGTCGGCCTCAACGGCGCCGGCAAGACCACGCTGTTCAACACCATCTCCGGCTTCCTGCCCTACACCGGCGAGATCGTGCGCGGCGGCGACAAGCTGCGCGGCACGTCTCCTGCCAAGATCGCTCGCAGCGGTCTCGTGCAGTGCCCAGAATCGCGCGAGCTGTTCGGCGAGATGAGCGTGCGGGAGAATCTCGATCTCGGCGGGCAGCATCTTTCCGACGACAAGCGCGCCGTGCAGCTCGCCTGGCTGTTCGAGCTGTTCCCGATCCTCAAGGAACGCCAGGGTCAGATGGCGCAGACGCTCTCCGGCGGCGAGCAGCAGATGCTCGCGATCGGCCGCGCGCTGATGATGCAGCCGCAGATCCTGATCCTGGACGAGCCGACGCTGGGCCTTGCGCCCGTCATCCTCGAGCAATTGTCCAAGGCCCTGACGAAGCTGCGGCAGACAACGTCGATCACGGTGCTGCTCGGCGAGCAGAACGTGACCTTCGCGCTGCCGCATGCCGATCGCGTCTACGTGCTGGAGCATGCCCGGATCGTCTGGGAAGGCGATCCCGGCCGCTTCGCGGCGGAGGCCGGCGCCGATTTTCTGTAAGTCCTCGACATCAACAAAAAGCATAGAAAGGGAAACGACCATGCGATCTTCAGTTCTCAGCGGCAGCTTCATCGCCTCGGCGCTGGCACTGTGCCTTGCCGCCCCGGCCTACGCGCAATCGAACGATCCGATCAAGATCGGCGTCATCGCGGAGGTGCAGTCGATCGCGGGCGCCGCAACCCCGGGCGGCGCGCAGATCGCCGCGGACGAGATCAACGCCAAGGGCGGCATCCTCGGCCGCAAGGTCGAGATCGTCACCTATGACAACAAGAGCTCCTCGGCCGACTCCGTGCGCGCCTTCCAGCGCGCAGTGAGCGAGGACAAGGTCTCGGCCGTGATCGCGAGCTACATCTCCGAGGTCGTTCTCGCGCTCGAGCCCTGGGCGGCGCGGCTGAAGATGCCGCTGATCACCCCGGGCGCCGCCTCGAACGAGATCACCAAAGCGATCCACAACGACTACGAGAAGAACAAGTACACCTTCCACGGCTATCTGACCTCGGCCGCCCAGGCCCAGCTCGTCTGCGACGCCGCCAAGGACCTGCTGGTGGACAAGCTCAAGTTCAAGACCGTCGCGATCATGAGCGAGGACGCCGCCTGGACCAAGCCGCTCGACGTCGGCTACGAGGCCTGCCTGCCCAAGGCGGGCCTGAAGGTCGTCGAGCACGTCCGCTTCTCGCCCGATACCACCGACTTCACGCCGATCTTCAACAACATCGAGAGCAAGAAGCCCGACGTGATCGTCACCGGCATCTCGCATGTCGGCGTGCAGCCGACCGTGCAGTGGAAGAACCAGCAGGTGCCGATCCCGATGTTCGGCATCAGCGCGCAGGCGCTGAGCCCGACCTTCTGGAAGGACACCAATGGCGCCGCCGACGGTGTGCCGTCGCTCGCAGTGGCCACCCCGGACGTCGCCGTGACCTCCAAGACAAAACCGTTCGCGGCCGCCTTCAAGGCCAAGTTCGGCACGCCGCCGGCCTATACCGGCTACACCGCCTATGACGAGGTGTACTTCATCACGGAAGCGATCAAGCGCGCGGGCTCGACCGATCCCGACAAGATGGTGGCCGAGCTCGAGAAGACCGATTACGAGGGCACGATCGGCCGCATCCAGTTCTACGGCAAGGACGACGAGTTCACTCACGGCCTCAAGTCCGGCCCGGGCGCGGTGACCGGCCTCGTCTTCCAGTGGCAGGATCAGAAGCAGGTCGTGGTCTGGCCCGAGAAGATCGCCGAAGGCAAGCTGAAGTTTCCGAACTTCGTGAAGTTGTCGCAGTAACGCCCGGCGCCGGCGCGCTGCCGGCAGCCCAACACTCCGCAAGGCCCGCCGCCAGCACCGCGGCGGGCCTTCGCTTTGTGCAGAACGTAACCGGCCCGCTGGCATCAAAGGACCCATCCTGCGATCTTGCCGTTAATGCCCGGATGGGGCCGGAGAAGCCAAATGGACGATCGACCAAAGCAAACTGACAGTCTGATGCAGGATGACGGCTTCGTTCGGGTCCGGGGCGCGCGCGAGCACAACCTTGGGAACGTCGACGTCAAGATTCCGCGCAACGCCCTCGTCGTGTTCACGGGCGTATCAGGCTCCGGAAAATCCTCGCTCGCCTTTGGGACGATCTACGCCGAGGCGCAGCGGCGCTATCTGGAATCGGTGTCGCCCTATGCGCGACGCCTCTTCCACCAGATGCAGATTCCTGAAGTCGACGACATCGAAGGGCTGCCGCCTGCCGTCGCACTCCAGCAGCAGCGGGGAGCGCCGACGACGCGATCGTCCGTCGGTAGCGTAACGACGATCTCCAACCTGCTCAGGATGCTTTATTCCCGTGCCGGCGATTATCCGCGCGGGCAGCCGATGCTCTATGCGGAGGCATTTTCGCCGAACACGCCGGAGGGCGCCTGCCCGACCTGCCACGGTATCGGCCGGATGCTCGACGTCACCGAAAAGTCCATGGTGCCCGACGACACCAAGACGATCCGCGAGCGCGCCATCGCCGCCTGGCCGAGCGCCTGGCAGGGCCAGAACCTCCGGGACATCCTGACGACGCTGGGCTACGACGTCGACAAGCCCTGGCGCGAGCTGCCCAGGAAGGACCGCGACTGGATCTTGTTCACCGAGGAGCAGCCGACCGTTCCGGTCTATGCCGGCTACGACGCCGCCGAGGTCAAACGGGCGCTGCGCCGCAAGGAGGAGCCGAGCTACCAGGGCACGTTCACCGGCGCCAAGCGCTACGTGATGCAGACCTACGCCAAGTCCGAGAGCGCGATGATGAAGCGCCGCGTCGCGCAGTTCATGATCACGCAGGACTGCCCGACCTGCCATGGCACGCGGCTGAAGCCGGAGGCGCTCAAGGTCAAGTTCGCTGGGCTCAACATCGCAGAGATCTCGCATTTGCCGCTCAAGCAGCTGCACGAGTTGATCAAGCCGTTCGCAAAAACATCGCCGGACAAGTCGGAGAAGGCCGTCGTCGCCCGGCGCATCTGCGAGGATCTGTCGGCGCGCCTCGCCGTCCTGCTCGACCTTGGCCTCGGCTATCTCGCCTGCGAACGCAGCACTCCCACGCTGTCGCCGGGCGAGCTGCAGCGTCTGCGGCTGGCGACACAAGTCCGCTCCAACCTGTTCGGCGTCGTCTACGTGCTCGACGAGCCGTCCGCAGGCCTGCATCCCGCCGACACCGAGGCGCTGCTGCGGGCGCTGGACCGGCTGAAGCGCGCGGGCAATTCAATCTTCGTGGTTGAGCACGAGATCGAGGTGATCCGGCATGCCGACTGGCTGGTCGATGTCGGGCCCGACGCTGGCGAGGGTGGCGGACGCATCCTCTATAGCGGGCCGCCCGCGGGGCTCGGCGGCATCGCGCAATCGCGAACCGCGACCTATCTCGCGCATCCGCGCAAGAAGCTGCCGACGACCCGCCGCGCGCCGAAAGGGCATTTGAAGATCAGGGGTGTGGTCCGCAACAATCTCCGAGGCCTCGACGTCGATATCCCGCTGGGCGTGATCACCGGCATCACCGGCGTATCTGGCTCCGGCAAATCGAGCCTGATCAGCCAGTTCTTGGTCGATGCCGTGGCCGATCATCTCGGGCACACGCTTGCCGCCGATCCCGAGGATGACAGCCTGGCGCCCACGATCGCGACATTGGGCGGCAGGATTGTCGCCGGCCTAGATCAAATCGATCGCCTGGTCGTCGTCGACCAGAAGCCGATCGGCCGCACGCCGCGATCGAACCTTGCAACCTATACCGGCCTGTTCGACCATGTGCGAAAACTGTTCGCGGCAACGCCGCAGGCCAAGGCTCGCCGCTACGATGCCGGGCGTTTCTCGTTCAATGTCGCGAAGGGCCGGTGTGCGACCTGCGAAGGCGAGGGGTTCGTTTGCGTCGAACTGCTGTTCCTGCCCAGCGTCTATGCGCCCTGCCCAACCTGCAAGGGCGCGCGCTACAATGACAAGACGCTGGAAGTGAAGATCCGCGAAAAGTCCATCGCGGACGTGCTGGCGATGCGCGTCGACGAGGCCTTCGACTTCTTCGAGGGCGATGCCACGCTGAACCGGTCGCTGTCGGTCGTCCGCGAGGTCGGCCTCGGCTATATCCGCCTCGGTCAGTCCGCCACCGAATTGTCCGGCGGCGAAGCGCAACGCATCAAGCTGGCGACCGAGCTGATGCGTCCGCAACGCGGGCACACGCTCTATGTCCTGGACGAGCCGACCACCGGTCTTCACCCACGCGATGTCGAGCGCCTGATCGCCCAGCTCGACCGGATCGTGGAGGCCGGCAACAGCGTGGTCGTGGTCGAGCATGACATGGATGTCGTCTCCCACAGCGACTGGATCATCGATCTCGGCCCCGGCGCCGGCGACGAGGGCGGCAAGATCGTCGCATCCGGCACACCGCATCAGGTCGCCAAGAACAATGGGAGGAGCAGCGGGAAGACGGCGCGCTATCTTGCCCGCCGCCTGGAGCAGTGATGGGCCTGTCCCGGGCATGGTCGCCTCGCCTCACCTATTGAGGGCGCGTAGTCGCGCAAGGTTAAACGGCTTCTCGCGCGGCATCTTGCGAGAACTCGCGTCGGCCGGCTCGATACGCGTCGGCATGCGATGCGCTCGATCGCTCCTTGATATGGTCTGCAACGAACTCTGCATCACGACCGATGCCGACGAACCGACCCGAGCCCCAGGTGTAGAGCCACGGCAGGCCGACCACATAGGCACCGTCGACCGACGTGATGCCCCGCTTGTGGGTTGGATAACCGGTGCCATCGAACATCGGCAGGTCGACCCAGGACCAGTCGGACCGGAAGCCGGTCGTCCATACGATGCTGCTGATGCCGCTCGCTGCGAGATCGAGCTCCGTGGGCGCCGCAGTGGGGGACCACACGGGCTCATAGTGAGGCGTCACGGGCGCGGCGATTCTGTTCTTTACGATGTGCTCGTCGATCATTCGGCAGATGCCGTTGTAGACCCGATCGGCATTGTCGAGATTGACCTGGAGATCGTCGCCAAGCTGCAAGGACGTCCCACGGCCGTCCTTGAGGCGACCGTAGAGCTTCATGCCCTCAAGCGCGAACCTGCGCAGGTCGATGTCGCGGCCGCCGTCTCGCCCGGTCAGGTAATGGTTGGCATTCTTGCGAACGCCTTCCTTTAGCGAATGCCTGTCGACGGGCAAGTCGTACTGCCCGAGATCGTCGAGCCAATCGACGGCGTCCCGGCCGCGATAGAAGCGCGGGCACCGCGGCGCGCTGCCGACGGCGAGATGCACCTTGCGGCCGGCCAGATGCAGGTCTTCGGCGATCTGGCAGCCCGACTGTCCGCTTCCAACGACGAGGATCTCGCCGGGCGGCAACTGCTCCGGATTGCGGTAGGCTGAAGAGTGGATCTGCGTGATCGACGGATCGAGCCGGTCCGCAAACGGCAGCACTTTCGGAACGTGATATCCGCTGACGGCCAGCACGACGCTGTCGGCAGCGATCTCGCCGATTGTCGTCTCGAGCATGAAGCCACGACCGGACTGCCTGAGGCGTGTGACGGCGACGCCCTCGCGGACCGGAGCATCGATGTGCCTGGCGAAATCCTCGATGTAGGTGACGATCTCGTCACGCAGCATGAAGCCATGCGGATCGCTGCCGGCGTAAGGAAAGCCGGGAAGCCGGCATTGCCAGTTCGGCGTCACGAGGCAAAACGCGTCCCAACGCTGCGTCTTCCAGGAATGCGCGATGGTGTTTTTCTCCAGCACGACATGGGCGACGCCGCGCGCCTTGAGTTGCGCGCTCATGGCAAGGCCGGCCTGGCCGCCGCCGATCACGACGACCGGATAGTGTGTGTGAAGGTCGGACATGATCAGCTCCTGCTATTCTTCAAACGAGACGATAGTGACGGAAGCGCCAGGCGTGGCCTCGAACCGCACGGCTGTCGCCTCGATCCGCGCGAGTTGCCCGAGCGCACGCGAGCAGAGAAAGCCGTACTTCTCCCGGACCCGCTCGGCCGCAATCGTCAGGGCAACGCGGCTGCGCTCGCGAAAGTCGTCGAGCGTGTAGGTCGTGCCGGCGACGAAATGATCCTTGATGACCAGCGAGGGCGAATAGCAGACCTCGATCCGCTCATCGGGCCAGCGCACGTGGAAGCGCATCTCAGGCATAATGCACCTCGCGCATATCCTGATAGGTCGCCATGTGTGCCATGGCGGTGCGACTCCAGTCATGATGCCGGGCGACTCTCGCGCCATTCGCGATCAGGCGTGAGCGCAGGGGCTCGGCGAGGGCGCTGAGGGTGGCATCCGCGATCGAGCCTGCGTGATGCGGATCGCACCAGGCAGCATCGTCCGGGCCGAGATATTCCGTGAACGGTGCGGTATGCGAGACCACGGCCGGCACGCCGCTTGCCATCGCTTCGAGCACGGCCAGGCCAAAGCCTTCGCGCAGGGACGGGAACAACAAGACATCCGCGAGGCGAAAGAGCGATGGCATGTCGGCATCGATCAGCGGCCCCGTCTCGATCACCGCACCAACAGGCAGTCCCGCATCGCGCAGCCGTGACTCGAACTGCTGCCGATAGACACCATGGTCCAGCAGCGAAGCCCCGCCGGCGATGACGAGCTGCGCGGATCGATGTACGGCGTGCACCTGCCGGAACGCCTCGAGAATGCCGAGCGTATTCTTGCGCTGCTCGACGCCGCCGATCGACAGCAGGATCGGGCCTGCGCGGAGGCCGAGCCGGGCGCGCAGGAGCCGATCACTGGGTGACGAGACAGGCGAATATCGCCCCGTGTCGACGCCATTGCCGACCAATATTGCAGAGCGGGACATCTCCGCCTTCAAGTGCTCCTGCCAGAACCGGCTGACGACGAACAGGCTGTCAGCGCGGACGATCGAGCGACGGTCGAGTTCGCGGAGCCGTTCGTCCTTGAATGCATCGATGTGATGAACGGTGCGGACATAGCGTTGGATCAGGCCGCGCTGCTTCAGCATCGCGAGCGCATTGCCGGAGATGCCGTCCTGGGCATGGAAGACGTCGTACTGCCGATTGGCCACATCCCCGAAATGCCGGACATAGTCGGCGATGCGCGTTTCGACCATCGCAACGACGTCGCCCGAGACGGGCGATGCAGGCACGGAGCGCGTCGCCGCGACGCTGCGGCGGAAGAAGCCTTTGCCTGGTGGGTCGGGCGCGTGCACGACCGGCCGATGTCCCAGATGTGCCAGGGCGTCCGCAAGCGCGAGCGCGTGCACCACGCCGCCTCGCGGATTTGTCGAGTGCGTGAGGATCGCAATGCGAAGCCTTGACGAGCCTCCGCTCATGCCACGCTCCGCTGCCGATAGCCCTGCCCTGGCGCACATCCGATCAGGGGCTGCGCCGCGAAGTCCCAGACCGTTGCGCGACCGGAAGCGGCGCGAATGTCGACGCTCGTCCCCGCGCTGACGTCTCCGACCGCGGCTGCCGCAATGCCGCGCCGCTGGAAGCGCGACAGGATCTCGTCGACATCTTCGGACTTCGCCGAGAGGAGATAGCCGAAGCTCGGGAACGTCAGGAGCCAGCGTTCGAGCGGCGCGCCGGCAGGAATCGGAACCGCCTCGACGTCCAGTGTGATGGCGACCTGCGAGCATTCGGCCAGCATCGCCGCGGTTCCGACGATGCCGCCCTGGCTGATGTCCTTGGCTGCGCGTGCGAGCCCCGCCTCGGCGATCGACGGCAGGATCTCCAGATCGCCGCGCAGCCGCTCCGCGGGTGCGTCGGTCGCAGCCTCCCAGTTCGCGAACGGCTCGCGGTAGCGGCCGCGCAGATCGATCGCCGCAACGAGCTTGTCGCCGGGCCTCGCGTCGAAGCTCGTGAGAAGCCGCCTCGCGCGACCCAGGATCGCGACGGCAAACTGGCTCTGGTTGCTGCGCACATTGGTGTGGCCGCCGATGACGGGCACACCAAAAGTCTTCGCGGCAGCTTTCAATCCTTCGAGAATGGGCGCGGCCTTATCCGCGCCATCGGACCAGATCGCATTGACGATGGCCGTCGGCCGTCCGCCCATTGCCGCGACGTCCGAGATGTTGACCATGGCGCCGCACCAACCCGCAAACCAGGGGTCGGCGGCGACGAATTCGTTCATGAAGCCTTCGATGGCGAACAGGGTATAGCCGTCGCCCTCCGGGATCGCCGCGCAATCGTCCCCCACCGGGATGGCATCGCCGCTCGAGAGGTCGAGCGCGGCCGCAACACCCGCAATGTCGGCCTTGGCGGCGATGCCGCGGCTTTTGCGGAACGTCTCGGCAAGGCTTGCGAGTGCGGCGTCCGTCAGCATGATCAGGCCGCCAGCTTTGCGAGTGACAGGAAGCCGGTTTCGGGCGTCCGGAACGGCGGGTAGTGGTCGAGATCGGCCTCCATGCGATGGTGCGGCCGGCCATGGAGCTCGAATTCGCCGAGCGAGCGCCAATGCATGTGCTGGAACAGAAGCGCGTTCTGACTTTGCACATTGGCAAGAAAGCGCCGGCAACCGCGCGCATGGGCAGAGGAGACCGCGAGCCGGATCAGGCCGGCGCCAACCGCGCTGAGCCGGCGATAGCCTTTTTCGACGGCAAGGCGGGAGCCCCACCACACATCCGTCTCGTGGTCATCGGGGTGAATGCGCACGGTGCCGACGACTTCATCCTCGGCGACGCCGAGCAGCGACACGGCCACGAGCGGGATGGCGAAATCGTCGACCGCGTCGCGATCATCACCCGCAAACACGCCCTGCTCCTCGCAGAACACCTTGCGACGCAAGGCTGCGGCGGCACCACGCTCCCAGGCTTCGGTCGCGAATTTCACCTGGAACTCCGGCGCGACGAACGGCTTGAATGGCTCAAAGATCATGCACGTGCTCCGCGCTCGTAAGTGGACAGGGCCGAGCAGGCGCCGCATTTGCCGCAGCCTGCCTTGATATCGGTGGCGCGCAGGCCGCCGGCGCGCAGCATCTCGGCGAGCGGACGCAGGATGTCGTGCATGAACCCTGGAGACGGCGTCGGATGGCTCTCCAGCGGCGTGCCGGCGATCGGCACGAACGGCACGACGAAGGGATAGACGCCGATATCGATGAGCCGGCGCGACAGCGCGAGAATCTCGGAAGGCTCGTCGCCAAGGCCAGCCAGAATATAGGTCGAGACCTGACCGCGGCCGAAGACCGGCACGGCCGCGGCGAATGCTTCCATGTATTGCTCGACCTGGACCTGCGCCTTGCCCGGCATGATCCTTTGCCGCACGGCGGGCCCGATGACCTCCAGGTGCATGCCGAGCGCGTCGACCCCTGAACTCTTCATGCGCTGAAACCAGGCGAAATCGTCCGGCGGTTCGCATTGCGCCTGGATAGGCAAATCGACGGCGGCCTTGATGCCCTGCGCGCTCTCCGCAAGGATGCCGGCGCCGCGATCGGACGTGTGCGGCGTGCCCGTGGTCATCACCATGTGCCTGACACCGTCGAGCTCGACGGCCGCCTTGGCCACTTCGGCGAGTTGTGCCGGCGTCTTGCGCTCGACCGTACGCCCGGCTGCGAGCGACTGGCCGATGGCGCAGAACTGGCAGGTCTTGGTGCGGCTCTGGTAGCGAATGCAGGTCTGGAGCACGGTGGTGGCGAGAACGTCGCGCCCGTGCAGGGTCGCGATCTTCCAATAGGGGACGCCGTCCTCGGTGGTGCGGTCGTAGAATTTGGGTCGCAACGGAAACGAGACGTCCGCGAGCACCACGCCGTCGCGCGAGATGCGGCTTCGCCCGGCCTCGTCGGGACGCTCGACGAGATAAGGGCTCTCGAAAGCCGGCGCGTTGTGGACCGGAATCATCACGGTCGCGCCGTCGATCGTGAACGCCGTGTGATCCGAGGGCCCGGCGCCGCCGCGGCGGCTCGTTCCGCCGGTCTTGGGATCAGCGAGCCGGACTCCGAAGGACTGCAACTCGTTGATCAGCTGCTCGGTCGGGATCGCCTTGGGTTGCGGCATCTGCGGTCTCATCTGATTGGTCTCCCGGAATGGACATGAGGCGGTTCGGGTGAAAGCCGTGCATCGGACGCGCGGGTCGGTCGTTCAGCACCAGCGAAAGCAGCTCCGGCCGGGCGTAGTGGCCGACAGAATCCATCATCCGCTTACGTTTGGTGATCAGAGCGAGATCGAGATCGGCGACAAGGATGCCCTCGCCGCTGGTCAGCGGCGGCACCAGATGGTTGCCTTCCGGTGAGACGATCGCTGTCATGCAGCCGCCGCGCAGGCCCTTGCGCAGGCCTTCCTCCGGCGAGATTTTCGCGATCTGCTCCTCGGTCAGCCAGCCGGTGGCATTGACGACGAAGCATCCGCTTTCCAGCGCATGATGCCGGATCGTCACCTCGATCTGGTCGGCAAAGACCTGTCCGACCAGCGAACCCGGAAACTGGGCCGCATGGATTTCCTCGTGCTGGGCCATCAGCGCGTAGCGGGCGAGCGGGTTGTAATGCTCCCAGCACGCCAGCGCGCCGACACGACCGACCGCGGTCTCGACCACCTTCAGGCCGGCGCCATCGCCCTGCCCCCAGATCATGCGCTCGTGAAAGGTCGGCGTGATCTTGCGCCGCTTCAGGACGAGCGCGCCGTTCGCGTCGAACACGAGCTGGGTGTTGTAAAGCGAGCCGTGATCGCGCTCGTTGACGCCGAGCACCACCACCATGCCGTGGCGCTTCGCCGCCTGCGCAATGGCGTCTGTGACGGGACCCGGCACGACGACGGCGTTGTCGTAGAGCTGGATGTGCTCGGCGCCGCTGAGGACCGGCGGACGGACAAAGGAGAAATACGGATACCAGGGAACGAACGTCTCCGGAAAAACGGCGAACTGGACTCCCTTGCCCGCCGCCTCCGCGATGGCCGCCAGGATCCGGTCGACCGTTCCGGTCGGCGTATCCAGATCCGGCGCGATCTGAATCGCGCCAGCCCTGATCGTGCGTTTCGCTGTCACTGCATTCTCCCTCGTCCGTCGCGCGAGCCGAAGTCAGACGGTCCAGGTGTGGATCATGAACGCGTCGTCCCTGCGGTGAAGCAGGATGAGGTCGAGCACATCGAGCGGATTGATCGGCCGGATACCCGGAATGAGTGAAGGTTCGCCATGGCCGTAAAGCGCCTGCAGCGCGAACCGGCAGGCATAGACCTTGCCGCCCTCGTCCATGAATTTTGCGAGCTGGTTGTTGAAGTTCTGCGCGCCGGGGAAGGCTTCGTCGCCGATCTTCGGGAAGCCGCGCTGAATGCCGAGCGTGACACCGGGACCGTAGAGCAGAACCGACGTCTCAAAGCCCTTCCGCTTCAGGCGCAGCGCCTGGAGAATATTGACGAGGCCGATGGAGCCTTCGAACGCGACGGTGTGGAAGGTGACCAGCGCCTTCTCACCCGGCTTTGCTTTGACGTCCTCGAAAACCTTCTCTTCATAGTCGACAAGAAAGTCGCCCTTCTGACGCGCGGGCATGTTCACTGCTGGCATAGACACCTCCTGTTCACGTCCGGGCCTCCCGGATCGAGATCAGGTTTTGCAATCAATGTGCCAAGCGACCTTCTGCACGACAAATCATCAAACCATTCAATTTACATTCAATTATGCATTCAATGTTGAATGGAGACCTGACTGGATTTGGCTATGCTTGCGCTGTGCTCGAAAAATAGTGCCTGAAAAATGCTGGGCAGCGCGCCTGATCGGTGTGCAAAGCGCTCAGACGGAACGCCTCCGCAGGCAGTCCAAAATACGCGATGCAATTGCCTCGACGCTTGCAACAATATACAGTCAATTATGCTGACGTAACTGACCGGAACTGAACTATGGCCGACTGGCGACCCGATCTCTCGAGCAGCGACAAGCCGCGCTATCTCGCCATCGCAGACGCAATTGCCGATGATATCGCCGCCGGACGGCTTGTGATCGGCGACCGCCTGCCGCCGCAGCGGAAACTGGCCAAGCGTCTCGATGTCGATTTCACCACCGTCGCGCGCGGTTATGTCGAGGCCCAGAAGCGCGGGCTCATTGAATCGAAGGTTGGACAGGGAACCTTCGTTCGCGACAAGCCGCGGCTGCGGCGCTCTGCGACAAACTTTCCGCCTCGCCCCGTCGACCTGTCGATGAACCTGCCTCCGGAGCCTGATGATCCCGAGTTGATCGAGCGCATGCAGGCAGGCGTCGAGCATGTGATGCGCGACATTGTCCCGCTGCTGCGCTACCAGGGCTTTGGCGGCACGCAGGCCGACAAGGATGCCGCGTCGAGCTGGCTCGGCCGCCGTGCGCTGGTGCCGGCGCAGAGCCGCATTTTCGTCTCGCCGGGGGCACATCCGGCGCTGCTCGGCATTCTCTCGATCCTTGCGAAGGCGGGCGAGGTGGTGCTGTGCGAGGCCATCACCTATCCCGGGATCAGGTCCATCGCCGCGCAGCTCGGCATCACGCTCGTCGGCTTGCCGATGGATGACGATGGCATTGAGCCGCAGGCGCTGACCGATGCCTGCAAGAAGCTGAAGCCCAAGGCCATCTACCTCAATCCGACGCTGCAGAATCCGACGACCCTGACGATTCCGGACTCGCGACGGCGCGAGATCGTCGCGATTGCACGACGCTTCAAGCTGCCGATCATCGAGGACGACGCCTACGGCTTCATTCCCGAGCACGGCCACGGCCACGCGCCCTTCGCCGCGATCGCGCCCGATCTGACCTGGCACGTTGCGGGACTGGCAAAATGCATCGGAGCAGGCTTGCGCACCGCCTATGTCGTCGTGCCCGATACGCGCTCGGCCTGGCCGTTTGCCTCGGCGCTCCGGTCCGCGACCGTGATGGCATCGCCCCTTACCGTGGCGATCGCGACCCGCTGGATCGAAGACGGCACCGCGGACACGATGTTGCGGTTCATCCGCGCCGAGACCTCGGCGCGGCAGAAGCTCGCGGCCGAAATCCTGCCCAAGGGGTCCTACCGGGGCGATCCCCTCAGCTTCAACCTGTGGGTCGCGCTGCCCACGCCCTGGAGGCGCTCGGCTTTCGTGGAGCATATGCGGCAGACCGGCGTCGGCGTCGTCGCAAGTGACGCCTTTGTCGTGACTGATCCGCCCCCCGAGGCCGTCAGAGTATGCATCTGCGGCCCTTCCACGCGAGCGCAGATTAGATCTGCGCTCGAGTATGCCGCTCACGCGCTGGTCGAAACTCCGGCCTTGGCATCGCCGTTTCTCTGATCCGTCAGGCGTACGATGATGCAGTGCCGGCTCGCGCCATCCGCGCCGCGCGGCCGACTGCGAATTGTCTGGTGCGCTGCATGTTGACTTTCACACGCACCCTCCAAATACTTCGCAAAAAACAACAAGACCGATCAACAGACGGGTTTTGAGGGAGGATAGGATGCCGACTTCACGCAGACAGCTGCTGAAGAGCTCGGCGGCTGCCGCCGCCGCACTCAGCCTCGATTGGACCAGGGCCCAGGCGCAAGCCGAGAATTTGCGCATCGGGCTGATCTACGACCTCACCGGCCCCTTCGCCGCCGGCGGCTCGGTCGCCTCGTCGATCGGCGCACAGATCGCGATCGACCTCGTCAACGAGAAAGGCGGTGTCGGCGGCAAGTACAAGATTGCTCCGGTCGCCGCGGATTCCCAGAGCAAACCCGACGTTGCCATCAACGAGGCCGAACGCCTGATCAATCAGGAGAAGATCGACATCCTCAACGGCGTCTATGCGAGCTCGCATGCGGTGCCACTCGCGGCCAAGGTCGAGCAGCAGAAGAAGATCCTCTGGATCACGACCGCGGTCTCGACCGCCGTGTTCAAGGACAAGAACCTGCAATACGTGTTTCGCGCGCAGATCCATTCGGACCAATACGGACAGGCCTTCGCCGCCTTCCTCGCCGAACACGCGCAAGGCAAGCTCGGCATGGACCCAAAGGAGGTCAAGGTCGCGCTGATCCACGAAGACGGTCCCTATGGCGTCGGCGTCGCCGCCGCGGACGAAGCCTATGCCAAGCAGGCCGGCATCCAGGTGGTGCTGCGCGAGGGCTACTCGGCCTCCGCGCCCGATCTCTCGGTGCTGGTCACCAAGATCAAGCGCGCCAAGGCCGACGTGATCTCGCATGCGGGTTACAATCCCGACATCACCCTGTTCCTGCGCCAGGCGCGCGAGAGCGGATTGCGCTTCAAGATGCTGTTCGGCGCCGGCGCCGGCTACAGCCAGCTCGACAAGCTGCGCGCCACTTTTGGCGCCGACATCGACAATTTCTGCAACATCGATCCGGTGCCGGCACAGCTGCTCGATCCGGCCAAGCTCGCGCCAGGTATCGGCGATCTGACCAACGCGATGGTCACGCGCTACAAGGCCAAGACCGGCGCCACCGAGGTGCCGCCGCACTGCTCGATGGGCTTCAACCAGACCTGGGTGCTGCTCAACAACGTGCTGCCCGTCGCCAAGGAGAAATACGGCAGCTTCGAGCCGGAAGCGATCCGCAAGGCCGCGCTCGACGTCGACATTCCCGCCGGCGGCACCATCCAGGGCTATGGCGTCAAGTTCTTCCCGCCGGGCACGCCGCTCTCCGGACAGAACGAGCGCTCGACGCCGGTCGTGATGCAGAACGCCGGCGAGCACATCTCGGTGGTGTGGCCGACCAACATCCGCACGCAGGATCCGGTGTTCCCGCTGCCGAAGGGCTCGACCTACGGGGCGTGAGGCGGTGGGGCCTCTCCCTTTGTGGTGAATAACTCGCCAGATCGGCGAAGTGCTGAGAGGTTCTCGTCACGCGCGAACTTCCCGCGGATTAACTTGCGGCGACGGCCCTTCATCCGGTGTTGCCCCCTCATCTCGTTTCACGCTGCTTTCACGCCTTAATTCGATTTAAGGCCGAGGATCATCACGCGCAGGACCGGCTCGCATTACGGCCGTCCAGCCGGAATCAGAAAATTTCTCAGGTCGTGAAATCCAGCGATGGGGGTGAAGATGCCCGCCATACTCGAATTGCTCTACAGGGAATTCTGCCGCGCCCGCCTGGCGGAAATGCGCAAACAGCTTCTGCTCACCGGCAAGCGTGATGAACTCGTTCTGCCGGACGAAGACTTCGCCGATCCGGATGCCGAAATGGACGCGCAGCACGACGAGTTGAACCGCACCAGAAAATAGCCGCCTCTCCCCGCGTCAGCGGCCTTTGAGAAAGGCCGCATTTGTTCAGGAGGCAACATTGAACACACCCGAGTTCTATACTGCATCGATTGCCTGTCTCTCGTGCATGACCATCGCGATCATGATCGCGGTCGGGGCCTGGTAGATGGCGACACCGGTCGCCTTTCCCCTCTCCCCTTGTGGGAGAGGGTGGCATAGGCGGCCTTTGGCCGCCGTTTCCTAAGAACGCCGATGCTTTGCATCGGCTATGGCGATAGCGGCGAGACGGGTGAGGGGTCTCTCTCCGCGCGTGAACCTGTTGCAGCGAACTCGCGGAGAGAGACCCCTCATCCGGCGCCATAGCCTCGGCGTTCTCAAGAACGGCCGCCATAGGCGGCCTATGCCACCTTCTCCCACAAGGGGAGAAGGGTTTGCAGCGAGCCCGCGGCTCGTTCAGCGGACCCACCGCCCCTACAGCACCACCCGCCGCCCCTCTTCCGCGGCCCAATAGCCGGCGTAGTTCACCTTGATCGTCTCATAGGCCAGCGCGAGATCCGACAGCGGCTGCCGGCCGCTCGCGGCGCATTCCATGAAATCCTGGATCTCCTGCAAATAGCCGCGCGTCCATTCCTCCTCCAGGCAGACATATTGCCAGCCGGTTTTGCGGTCGACCTTCTCGGTAATGTAGACCGAGGCGAGCTTCTCTTCGCTGGTCTGGTAGCTCATCAGATGGGTGTTCGGCGTGATGTTGGCGAACAGCGAGCCGCCGGAGGTATAAGTCTCGATCAAATTGCGCACGCCGCCCATGATCATGTCGCCGGAAAACACGGTGGCCTTGGTGCCGTCGGAGAAAGTCGCGGTGAGCGTGCCCCAATCCTCGACATCGACGGGATTGGCCTTGATATAGGTGCGCTCCTCCGGCTTCAGGACGGCCGTGACGTTGCCGACATCGCAAGTCACGCTGGCGACATGGATGCTCTCGCCGCGCGCTTTGGCTTCGACCTGCTTCAGATAGAGCACGGCCGAGAGCGGGTGGCAGCCCATGCGGATCAGCGAGCCGCCGCCGGTCATCGCCCATTGCGCCGCATGCGCGGCATGCGAGCCGGAATGGCTCTCCTCGCCCTTCATGAACAGGATCTTGTCCTTGGTCGCCTTGATGATCTCCGCGATCTTGGTCACCGCGGGTGCATAGATCCAATCCTCGGCATACATGAAGAGCTTGCCGGTGCGCTCGATCGCCGCGCGTGTCGCGTCCATCTCCTCCAGCACGCGCTCATACATCAGCGCCTTCGGCACGTGCCTGCCGATCGGCTGCTTGTCCCCCTCGCGGCCGAAATAGCCCGCGAACGGCTTTTCGCAGATCACGTGCTTGCCGGCCTGCATGCTGGCGACGATCATCTCGGCATGCAGATTGGGTGGAGTGCAGATGTCGATGACATCGAGCTCGCGGTCCGCGATCAATTCGGCAAAGCTGCGATAAACGCGCGGAATATTGTGATGCTGGGCGAATTCGACAACTTTGTCGCCGCGCGCGGCCACCGCCGCGACCTCCACATCGACGCCATAGACGCGCCGGAACGCATACATATGCAGCTCCGACACGAAGCCGCAGCCGACGAGCCCAACCCTGATTTTGGCCATAGCGCCCCTCACCCTTTGGGCGACACTATAGCGCGCTTACCTGGCTATTCCACCGAGACCCGCACCACGCCGGCGCTCATCATGCCGAGCGCGCGGGCGGCCGGCACCGAGAGATCGACGATACGGCCGCGGATGAAGGGGCCGCGATCGTTGACGCGGCACTCGATCGTGCGTCCGCTGTAGGACACCTTGAGCACGCTGCCGAACGGCCGCGTACGGTGGGCGCAGGTCAATTCGCCCCGGCCGGCTTTCGCATAGCTGTAATAGGAGGCCAGTCCACTTTCGGCCTGTGCAACTGAAATAACGGCGAGAAATGAGGTCAAACAAAGCAAAAATGTCGTTTGCGCTTGCACGGCACCGCTCCCGGTTTGCCCTGCCCGGCGCTGCAAACGTCGCGTTGTTCCCTTAAGTTCCCAAAACACTGCCGCGCGATGCGCGGCAGTGCCATCACACATTGTTACGATTTGTGAAAAACCAGCGTTCGCACCTCGATGCTCTCGCGCGGTGCCGCATCCGGCGGCGTGGTCGGGTCGACGAACGCGGTGTGCGGCCCGAAGCGCGTGCGGCCGTCGGTTGCGGAATCATAGCATTTGAGCAACAGCGCCTCGTCCGCCGTCATCTCGGGGAAATAGAACCAACGATGGTTCGGATTGTACTTCACCGAATAGGTCTCACCGCGGCGGTTGGGATAGATCAGGTCGGAGGCAACGAGATCATCAGGCGCCACCGTGGTGCCGTCGGCCATTGCGATAGGTGAATCGCGCAAGGGTCCGCGGATCGGCCGCCACAGATTGATCACCTGCACGCGGCCCTTCAGCAGCTCCTCGGCCTCATCTGGCAGATGCTCGCGCACGCGGTTGGCGCCGGAGACGGCGGTCTGGTCGACATGGACGCGCGTCGCCGGCTGGCGCGGCCCGCCGCCGCGAATGTCAGCGGCGCCGTCGACGCGCTTGCGCACGGTGTGATCGAAGATCACGACGCGATCCGCCTTCAGCGTCGCGCGCAGGAAGGCCTCGACGGCGGGATAGTAGACGGTGCGGATTTCCTCGTCGTCGTAAAAGTCCTTCACCTGCGTCGGATGGCGCACCAGCGCAAAGCCCTCGCGGTCGAGCGAGAAGTTCTCGGCAATCAGCCGTGCATCGAAGATCGGCACCTGATGCGGCTCCGGCAGCGACGTGCTCTTGGGCTCGCCGGGCGGCGGATCGAAGGCATAGGTGCGCGGCTTGCCTGATGTTGGCGCGAGATAGTTGAGCTCGGCAGTGACGAAGGGAAGCGATTCGATTTTTGTTTCTTGCAGGCCCATGGCCGGTCTCCCGATGTGGTCGTCGGATTGATTTTTGACGGCGCTCGGCGTGGTGCAAGGGAGGCGGTGCAAATAGCAATGGGGCTGTTGTCGCTAGCCGAGAAGGCAGCAGGATTTTTCGAGGAAGGCAATTGCGCTGGAACGTGCTCCTTTCTCACGAGGCCTTGAAATGCCTGTGAGAGAGCTTCTTCCTTCTCCCCTTGTGGGAGAAGGTGGCGCGAAGCGCCGGATGAGGGGTATCTATCCGCGACCGCAGTCTCGTAGGGTGGGCAAAGCGAAGCGTGCCCACGGCTTCTGTCATCGAGGAGAGATGGTGGGCACGGCGCAAGTGCGTCTTTCCCACCCTACGCTTCCGGACTCACGGAGAGAGACCCCTCACCCGTCTCGCCGCTATCGCGGCGAGCCACCCTCTCCCACAAGGGGAGAGGGAAGGTACCGCGTTCAGGAACATGAAATTGCGCTTACAGCCCCGCCCTCACGATCGCATCCGCAAACGAGCGGTCCACGATCTCGCCTGCATCCAGCTTCTGCTTGATCAGGCCCCAGCGGAAGTAGAGGTCGATCGTGCTCTGCTCGTCCGCGACCACGCCGTCGTCGATCGGCGCGATCCGGATCTTTGCGCGCGAGAGCCAGTTCTGCGGAACGGCGGTCGGGATATTCATCAGTCTGCCCCAGGTCGCGGCATAGCCGTCGATATTGTTCAGCGACCACGCGCGCGCCGCGGTCAGGCGCCGGACGAAATCCGTGAGCTCCGCGCGCTTGTCGTGAATGGCGTCCAGCCGCGCGACCTGGAAGCTGAGGCCCGGTGTCAGGCCCTCGGAGGTGATGATGCGGCGCGATTTGAACAGCACCTCCTCCTGGCTCACATAGGGCTCCCAGGTCGACCAGGCATCGACCGAGCCTTGCATATAGGCGATCTTGGCGTCGGAGGGGGCGAGGAACGCGATCTGCACGTCGCTTGCGCTCCAGCCGTTCTTCTCGAGCGCGGCAAGGATGAGCTGATGGCCGATCGAGCCGCGGCCGGTCGCAATCTTCTTGCCCCGCAGGTCGGCCAAGCTCCTGATCGGCGAGTTCTCGGGCACGAGGATCGCTAGCCCCTCGCGCGTCTGGCGGATCGCCGCGATCGCCTTGACCGGCGCACCGGAGGCTGCAGCGAAGGTGAAGGGCGCATCGCCAACGAGCCCGGTCTCGATCGCGCCGGCGCTGAGCGCCTCCAGCAGCGGGGCCGCCGCGGGAAATTCCTTCCACTCGATCTTGTACGGCACGTCCTTGAGCACGCCGGCCGCTTCCATCACGGCCTGCGAATTGCCCTTTTGGTCGCCGACACGAAGCGTCGTTTGCGCGCCGGCGAGATCAGCGCCCGCAAACGCGAGGGCTGCAGCGACAATGAACCGGATCATTCTGCCGCGATCCCCCGCTGCTGGTCGCGTGCAGCGATCAACTTGCGCGTCAGCGGGATCAGCTCGCGGCCGTAGTCGATGGCATCCGGAAGCGGATCGAAGCCGCGGATCAGGAAATGGCTGACGCCGAGATCGTAGTAATCGGCGAAGACCTCGGCGACCTGTTCGGGCGTGCCGACCAGCGCCGTGGTGTTGCTGTTGGCGCCGGTGAGCTTTGCGATCTCGGTCCACAGCCGCTTGTCGATGCGCGCGCCCTGGTCGGCGAGCGCCAACAGCCGCTTGGCGCCGTCAGTGGCGTGGTTCGGCCTGCGGTAGCCGGTCTGGTCCTGGAGCGCGGTGGCACGTTCCAGGATCTCCTCCGCCTTCTTCCAGGCGGCCTCCTCGGTGTCGGCGAGGATCGGCCGCACCGACAGGCTGAAGCGCGGCGTCGGCCGCCCGTACCTGACGGCTGCATTATGAACGCGTGCAGTGACGTCGCGCACCTGCGCGTATGACTCGCCCCACAGCGCGAATGTATCGGCATGCTTGCCGGCGACCTCGATCGCGGCATCCGAGCCGCCGCCGACGAAGGTGTAGATGCCGCCCTTCTGAACCGGCTTCACCTGAGAGAAGCCATTCTCGACGTTGTAATATTTGCCACTGTAGTTGAAAGGCTTCTCGCTGGTCCATTCCAGCCGCACCACGTCGAGGAACTCGCTGGTGCGGACGTAGCGCGCGTCCTTGTCGTCGAGCGTGTTGCCGTCCTGGCGGAGCTCGATGGCGTTGCCGCCGGTGATGACATGCAGCGACACGCGGCCGTCATAGAGCTGGTCCAGCGTGGCGAGCTGGCGCGCCAAGAGTGTCGGCGCGGTGAAGCCCGGGCGCTGCGCGATCATCACCTTGAGCTTCTTCGTGATGGTCAGCACATGCTGGGCGACCTGTAGCGCGTCTGGCGTCGTCGAATGGAACGCCAGCAGGGCGCGGTCGAAGCCGGCGAGCTCATGCGCCTTCGCCACCGTCTCGATATAGGCGGGATCGAGCACCGGACCCTGGCGCACGATGGTCTCGGAAGCATTGCTGTTGGCGATAAAGCCGATGAACTCGACGGACATCAGTGAAACTCCATTTGGGATTGATCAGATGCCCAGCGCGGCGCGCCCGGCGGAGATTTTCGTCAAGTCGTCCTGGGGCGTGTGGACCCGGCCGCAGAGCACGTCGCGGTAATGCCGCTCCAGCGGATTTTTGCGCGACAGGCCGTGATTGCTGGTCAGCGACAGAGCGTCCTCCACTGCGGCCACGGCGTTATTGGTCACCGTCAGCTTGACGATGTTGGACTCGATCGCGCTGAGCTGCAAGCCATCGTCGAAATCGGACGCAAAACTGTCGATCAAACGTGCGTTGACCGCGAGCTTCGCCTCGATGCCGCCGAGGATTTCCTGGGCGCGCGGCAGGCTCGCCAGCGGCGCGCCGAGATTGGCCGGCACCCGCGTCTTCAGGAAGCTGATCAGCCAGTCGCGCGCCGCTCGCGCGATGCCGTCATAGATCGCCGCGACGAAAATGGTGTGCACGGTTGCCTGCGCGACGTCGGGCGCGCGCCAGTCGGCGGGCTTTCGGACATCGACCTCGGCATCGAGCGGGATCACCACGTCGTCGAAGATGACGTCGTGGCTGCCGCTGGCGCGCAGGCCGTGATGATCCCAGGTCTCGATGATGCGCGTGCCCGGAAGGCCCGCCGGCACCAGGAACTGGCCGACGCGCGGCTCGGCCTCGTCGGTCCGCGCCCAGACCAGGTACCATTTCAGGATCGGCGATCCCGTCGAGTAGACCTTGTGACCGGACAGGCGCCAGCCGGTCTCAGTGCGCCGTGCGATGGTCGCCGGCAGGCCGCCGCGCGCGGGTGAGCCGAGCTCCGGCTCGACGCGCAGCGCGTTGATGAGTGCAAGGCCCTCGACACTCTCGCGCGCGAGCTTGCGCGACAGCCGCGCCGGCCAGGTCGGGCTCCGCGCCATCACGAGATGGTTGATGTAATGCATCGACAGCACCAGCGCCGTCGACGCATCGGCCTTGCCGATGATGCCGAGGATTTTCGCAGCGGATCGCGCGCCCACGCCGCCGCCGCCATGGGCCGCCGGCACCGTCAGCGACAGCAGCCCCGCCTCGGACAGCTCGCGAAAATTCTCGAACGGAAAGCTGCCGGAGCGGTCGTGCTCGGCCGCACGCGCGGCAAAACCTTCGCGCAGCGCTTCGGCACGTTGGATGAAGTCGGGCTCGCTATTCGGCGAGCGGCCCTTGGCTGCAGTTGTCACCATGTGGCGTCCAGCCCCAGCAGGCTAAGGATCTGGCGGCGCAGATCGGCCAGGTACGGATCGCCGCGATGGCGCGGATAGGGCCGGTCGACACGGATGTCGGCCTTCACGCGCGCGGGCCGCTCGCTGAACACGATGACGCGGTTGGCGAGCACCAGCGCTTCCTCGGCATCGTGCGTAACGAGGAGCGTAGTAAAGCCCTTGCGCTGCCAGAGCGAGACCAGCTCGGCCTGCATCGTGATGCGGGTCAGCGAGTCCAGTTTGCCGAGCGGCTCGTCGAGGATGAGGATCTTGGGATCATTGACCAGCGCCCGCGCCAACGCGACGCGCTGCGCCATGCCGCCGGAGAGCTGATGCGGATAGGCATTGCGAAACGAGGCCAAGCCAACGAGATCGAGCGCATCGTCGACGCGCTGCCGCTGGCTCTTCAAAATGCCCTGGGCCTCGAGGCCCAGGGCGACGTTGTCCCAGACCGACCGCCAGGGAAACAGGGTCGGGTCCTGGAACACGACCACGCGCGAGGGATGCGGCCGGGTGATGCGGGCCTCGTCCTCGCGCAATGTCCCCGCCTTGGGCTTGTCGAGGCCGGCGACGAGCCGCAGCAAGGTCGACTTGCCGCAGCCGGAGGGCCCGAGCAGCGCGACGAACTCGCCCGGCTCGACCGCGATGCTGACGTCGCTGAGAACAGGCAGCTCGGCACCATCGATGTCGAAGGCGTGGCTGACCTGCTCGATGTCGAGCGCGGCGCCGGCGGCGGGCTGGGTGATCGCCTCGGCCAATGCAGCTGCGGCTACCATTTCACGGTCCCCTTCTGCCAGACCAGCAGGCGGTCGCGGATCGCAAACAGCAGCGTGATCGCGCCGGAGCAGAGCAGCGACATCACGATCAGCGCCGCATACATGTTGGCGTAGGCGGCCCAGCCCTGCGCCCATTGCAGGTACCAGCCGAGGCCGGCCTTGACGCCGATCATCTCGGCGACGACCAGCACCGCGAAGGACGAGCCGAGCCCCATGAACAGGCCGACGAAGACGTGCGGCAGCGCAGCGGGGATCGCGACCTTCAGCACCAGGAAGGACGGCTTTGCGCCCAGCGTGCGCGCGACATCGTAATAGGCGTTGCTGACGCTCGCGACGCCCGACCAGGTCAACACGGTCACCGGAAATCCGGTCGCCAGCGCGATCAGGAAGGTCGAGGCACTCCAGCTCGATGGGAACGTGAAGAACGCGATCGGCAGCCAGGCGGTCGCCGGCAGCGGGCCGATGAAGCGCAGCACCGGATGCACCCAATAGCCGACCGCGCGCGACCAGCCGATCGAGACGCCGGTGAGAAAGCCGACCGTCGCGCCGATGAGATAACCGCCGAGCTGAAGCCTGACCGAGGCGAACACGCTGTCGAGCAGTTTTGGCAGATCGTCGGTATAGACCTCGATGATCGATTGCGGCGGCGGGAAGAACGGCAACGGCAGCCAGGCGAATTTTGCGGTGGCGAGCTCCCACAAGGTCAGGAACGCGCCGAGCGCGACGAGCCAGGGCGCGCGCTTGTGCAGCGCCCTTCCCGCCGATCCCAGATAATCGGCGCCGACGGTGCCGAACAGCGCGACCGCCGCGATGACGAAGGCGGCGATGCCGAGCGAATGCGTGCGCGACCAGTCGCCGACATCCGCCCACCACAGGCAGGAGAGACCAAAGGCGATCCAGGCGAGGCTGGCGAGAACGCCGACGCCGGAGTCCCGCAACCAGGTCGCCAGCAGCGGCGCGCGCGAGACACGCGGCGCGCCGGAGGCAAGGCCGTCAGACAGCGAATACGTCGACATAGATGCGCTCCGCGAATTTGGCCGTGTCGGTGCTCTGCTTGAACACCTGCACGCTCTTGAGATCGTCGGCATAGGCCTTGAGCTCGCGCTTCAGGATGTCGCCGACGGGATGATGGTGGTGGGTGTGGTAGCGCACCATGCCCTCGATATCGGCGAGCGTCGCCGCCTTCGGCGCATAGGGCTGGAACGATTTTGCCGCCACGACCGGATTCTGCGCGGTGAACATCGCGGCATCGAGCAGCGCCTGTGTGATCGCGCGCGCGACCTGCGGCTCCTCGCGCACGAGGCTGCCGCGCAGGCCGACGATGCAGCAGCTCTTGTCGCGATATTCGCCGTCGAGATTGGAGGCGACCTCCTTGTACTGGCTGTCCTTGAGCCAGAGATAGGCGAGCGGATCGGACGATAGGAACGCCTGCACCTCGCCCTTCTCCACGGCGACGTTGAGCAAATTGCCGGGATAGGCGCGCCAATCGACGTCCTTGTTGGGATCGATGCCGAGCTTTGCCAGCTGGATGGAGAAGAAGTTCTTGTCGGGACCGCCGAGATCGCCGACGGCAACGATCTTGCCCTTGAGATCGGCGAGTTTTGCGACCCCTGAATCGGCGCGTGTCAAAACGCGCATGCAGCCGCCATGGGTGCCGGCGGCGATCTTGACGTCAAAGCCCTGCTCCAGCGGCTTCAGCCAGCGCAGCGCCATGCCGAGGCCGGCGTCGCTTTTTCCCGTCGCGATCGCCTCGAGCAGCTGGTCGGTCGAGCCGGAATAGTTGACGAGCTCGACGTCGAGGTTCTGCTTCTGGAAGAAGCCGTGCTCGATCGCGACGGGCAATGGCGCAAGGCACACCGCGCCGGCATTCCACGACAGCTTCAGCTTGCGCGGCGCACCGGTCAGTGCGGGCGCATCAGATGCGGTCCGGCACAGCGGAAGCTCCGAGAAGTCGACGCCAGGCGCGATGGCGCGCGGCGCAAAGGCCTGTGCTGCCCCGAAGGCGCCGAGCGGCGCGGCGAAGGCCGCGGCCAATCCCGCCTGGAGCAGATGGCGGCGATCGAGCCCCGAACCGCCGCGCTTGTTGTCGTTCTCCATCAGTCCCCACTCCTGCGCTGGCACGGCTCCGCCATGCGCGCAACGGTTCGCGTTGCGCATGTTCCGTCCGGAGCTGCGTTGAGAGAAATTTGTTCCGTCGGCGCTTGCGCGCCGCGTTGATGCGATGCGCAAATCATGCGGCGCACGCGCGGCATCGTCAATGAAATGGAATTTCGAATGTGACGCGAAGCGAAGTCATTCTCTCCACCGGCGCGCGTAGCCGCGATGAAACGATTTCCGCTGCTGCATCGGTTGGCAGAGCGCGACGCGGCCGCTCGCCTGCTTCATTCCCGCGCACCTTGACGCCGCACGCACGACACGTTCTCGAAAGCTGCGCTGCGCAGAAACGTCCTTGCCTGATGCGGCTGCAATACGGTTGGCCATTTCATTGACTGCGTATCGCGCGATCATAGACTTGATCGTCTCGCTGCATCGTTCGCTCACGCGTCGTGAGCAAAGCAACAAGACAGGCCACATGAGCATCAACTCCGACGATCATTCCATCACCCGCCGGCTCGCCGCATCGCTGCTTGCCGCCGCCATCACGCTATCGACCGCCGCGGCTGCATTCGCTGCTGACACGGTGGTGCTGCGCGTCGGCGACCAGAAGGGCGGCAACCGCTCGCTGCTCGACATCTCCGGCTATGCCAAGGACCTGCCCTACAAGATCGAATGGTCGGAATTTCCGGCGGCTGCTCCCATCCTGGAAGCGCTCAACGCCGGCGCGCTCGACGTCGGCTACACCGGCGACCTCTCGTTCCTGTCGGTTTACGCGGCCGGCGCGCCGATCAAGGCGATCGGCGGCACGCGTTCGGATGCGAAGACGCAAGCGATCCTGGTGCGCCAGGATTCGCCGATCAAATCGGCGGCCGACCTCAAAGGCAAGCGCCTCGCCGGCACGCGCGGCGGCTGGGGCCAGTTCCTGATCGACGCGACCTTGGAGAAGGCGCAGATCAAGCTGGAGGATGCGACCTTCGCCCCGCTCGGCCCGGTCGACGCCAAGATCGCCCTTGTCGCAGGCTCGATCGATGCCTGGGCGGTGTGGGAGCCCTATGTCTCGTTCGCGACCTTGAAGGACAAGGCCCGCGTGATCGCCGACGGCGAAGGCCTAACGCCGACCATCACCTTCATCGTCGCCTCCGACAGCGCCATCGCCACCAAGCGCGCCGCGGTGCAGGATTTCGTGCAGCGCCTGAACAAGGCGCGGCTATGGTCGCTCGACCATCTCGCCGAATATGCCAAGAACACCGCCGAGCTGACCAGGCTGCCGGAGGACGTGCTGCTGTCCGCCTACACCGCACAGCGCACCAGCCCGATCGTGATCGACGAGAACGTGGTGAAGGAAATCCAGCAAGCGTCCGACCGCTCGACGCGTTACGGCATCCTGCCGAAGACGCTCGACGTCAGCAAAGCCGTCGACCGCAGCTTCACCGCTGCGGCGGCGGGATCGAACTAGGCGGAAGCGGCGGGATGCGCGCACCTCGCCTCAGGGCCGGCCCGCTGCATCTCGCCGCGATCGTGCTCATGCATTTCGCCTGCATGAGCCTGATCGTGTGGCTGTCGCTCTGACTCACCAATATCCGTAGGACCGGTAGTAGCCGTAGCGATAGCCGTAATACGGGCGGTAGGGCCGATAGTATCTGGGGTAAGCGTAGGCCGGTCCATATCCATAATAGGCGGGCGCATAACCGTAGCCGTAGCCCGGATAGCCGTAGCCGCCGTAGTACGGACCGCCACCATAATAGCCATAGCCGTAAGGCGCCGTGCTGGCGGCGATGGCGCCGCCGATGATCGCGCCAGCCGCGAAACCGCCGAGGCCCCAGCCCCAGCCGCCGCGCCAATACACCTGCGTGACGTCATCGCCGGCCGCGGCCTTCATGGTCGCGACATTGGTCGGCATCGGCGCCGCATTGGCCTGACCGATTTGGCCCGCCATGACCGCGCCCGCCAGCGAACAGGCAATTGCCGTTTTCCAGATCCTCATCGTCGTGCTCCCTGTCTGACGTTTGCTTGGAAATGGGATCGCGCCGGCATGATCGGGCATCCTTGCGCCAAATCAAAGCCTGTTCTCAAAGCCTGTTTCTCAAAGCCTGGATTTTGCGTGCGGCGCACAAGACGCGGCCGACCGGGCGCGCTATGCCGCGTCCAGCCTCGCACCGATGTGACACCGGGACGACGACGCGACGGGCCCGGCCCCCGCGGCAAAGCATTAAGCTTCCCGTGTGTTCGCAACCAACAACCACCTTCCCGATTTACTATTCGTGCCGTTACTATCGGTTCCAATGCGCGCGGCGGGGAAGCCTTTCGCGAAGCGCCAGAGCTGTGGGAGGTTGACATGAGTGCCGCGAGACCCGAGCCGCTTGCCCGTCAGGCACTGGCGTTCGTCCTGGCCGGCGGACGCGGCAGCCGGCTCCTGGAGCTGACCGACCGGCGCGCCAAGCCCGCGGTCTATTTCGGCGGCAAGTCCCGCATCATCGATTTCGCGCTGTCGAACGCGGTGAACTCCGGCATCCGCCGCCTCGCGGTCGCCACCCAGTACAAGGCGCACAGCCTGATCCGGCATCTGCAGATGGGCTGGAACTTCTTCCGCCCCGAGCGTAACGAGAGTTTTGACATCCTCCCGGCGAGCCAGCGCGTGTCGGAGAGCATGTGGTATGTCGGCACGGCGGATGCCGTGTACCAGAACATCGACATCATCGAGTCGCACAACGCCCGCTTCATCGTCGTGCTCGCCGGCGATCACATCTACAAGATGGATTACGAGGTGATGCTGCGCCAACACGTCGACAGCGGCGCCGACGTTACCGTCGGCTGTCTCGAAATGCCGCGTGTGGAATCCTCGGGCTTCGGCATCATGCATATCGACGAGGACGGCTGGATCCAGGAGTTCCTGGAAAAGCCCAAGGATCCGCCGCCGATGCCGGGCAAGCCTGATGTCTCGCTCGCCAGCATGGGCATCTACGTGTTCGACGCGAAATTCCTCTACGAGGAGCTCAAGCGCGACGCCGCGGACCAAAACTCCAACCACGATTTCGGCAAGGACATCATCCCCTACATCGTCAAGAACGGCCGCGCGATGGCGCACCAGTTCTCGACGTCCTGCGTCCGCTCCGGCAGCGACCCCCGCGCCTATTGGCGCGACGTCGGCACGGTCGATGCCTATTGGGCCGCCAATATCGACCTCACCGACGTGGTGCCGGAGCTCGATCTGTTCGACCGCGCCTGGCCGATCTGGTCCTATGCCGAGATCACCCCGCCGGCGAAATTCGTCCATGACGAGGAGAGCCGGCGCGGCCAGGCCGTGAGCTCGCTCGTGTCAGGCGGCTGCATCATCTCCGGCGCCTCGCTGCGCCGCTCGCTGCTGTTCACCGGCGTGCGCGTCAACTCCTATGCCAATGTCGAGAACGCCGTGATCATGCCTTACGTCCATGTCGGGCGCGGCGCGCGGCTGAAGAACGTCGTGATCGACCGCGGCGTCGAGATCCCCGAAGGCCTCGTCATCGGCGAGGACCCGGAGTTCGACGCCAAGCGTTTCCGCACCACCGAGCAGGGCATCTCGCTGATCACCCAGCCGATGATCGACAGGCTCAATACATGACGCCTGTTCGCGTCCTCGCGGTCGCCTCCGAAGTCTACCCCATCGTCAAGACCGGCGGCCTCGCCGATGTCGCCGGCGCGCTGCCGATTGCGCTGAAGGCGCACGGCGTCGAGATGCGCACCTTGATGCCGGGCTATCCCGACGTGATGCGGCTGCTCACCGGCGCGGACGAGATCCGGCGCTGGCCGGATTATTTCGGCGGCCCCGGACGCCTGCTCGCAGGCTCCCATGACGGCCTCGACCTGTTCGTGCTCGACGTCCCGCATCTCTATGCGCGTCCGGGCAATCCTTACGTCACCACCGACGGCGTCGACTGGGCGGACAATGGCATCCGCTTCGCCGCGCTGTCGCGCATCGCGGCCGATATCGGCCACCGCCTCGTCCCCGCTTTCGTGCCCGATGTCGTCCATGCCCATGACTGGCAGGCGGGGCTCGCGCCGGCCTATCTGCACTACGACAATCGTCCACGGCCCGGTACCGTGATGACGATCCACAACATGGCCTATCAAGGCAAGTTCGACCGCGGGCTGATCGGCGCGATCGGCCTGCCCTGGGAGTCCGCGTTCGACGTCCATGGCCTCGAATATTACGGCGGCATCAGCTTCCTGAAGGCCGGCGTCCAGCTCGCCGATCGCATCACCACGGTGTCGCCGACCTACGCGCGGGAGATCCAGAGCGACGAAGGCGGCATGGGTCTCGGCGGCCTTTTGCGCGAACGCGCCGGCGTGCTCAGCGGCATCCTCAACGGCATCGACACCGAGGTGTGGAATCCGCAAACCGATCCGCACATCGCCTATCGCTTCGGCGCCGGAGACCTGACGTTCCGCGCCGCGAACAAGGCGGTGCTCCAGCAGCAATTCAATCTGGATTCCTCGGACGAAGCGCCGCTGCTCGGCGTCATCAGCCGGCTGTCCTGGCAGAAGGGGCTCGATCTCCTGCTCGAGGCCATTCCGACCATCCTGGCCGAAGGCATGCAGCTCGCGCTGCTCGGCAGCGGCGATCGCGATCTCCAGGAACGCTATCAGGCCGCCGCCCGCGCCAATCCCGGCCGGATCGGGGTCATGATCGGTTATGACGAGATCCTGGCGCATCTGGTCCAGGCGGGCGCCGATGCGCTGATCGTGCCGTCGCGGTTCGAGCCGTGCGGCCTGACCCAGCTCTGCGCGTTGCGCTACGGCGCCGTGCCGATCGTCTCCCGCGTCGGTGGCCTCGAGGACACCATCGTCGATATCGGCGAGGCCGATGCTTCGGGCCGCGATGCCACCGGATTCAAGTTCGGCCCCGTGACCACCAATGCCCTCGTCGGCACGCTGCGCAAGGCCAACACCGCCTTCCACGACAAGCTGACCTGGCGCCGGCTACAACTGAGCGGCCTTGCCACCGACGTCTCCTGGCGCAACCGCGCCGGCGATTATGCCGCGCTCTATCGCGATCTCATGGCAGCGCGCCGGGCGTAGCGTTTTCAAGCGAAGTGGGTACCGGTTCGCGTCCAGAAAACGTGTCAAAACTAGAATCTAGAGCTTCGTTCCGATTTCATCGGAGCGAAGCTCTAGGCGTGGCCTTCGTCGAATCCGTGCTATAGAGCGCGCATGGAACCATTCGTGATTAAGCTGATCGGCTTTGCCGCCGCCACCTGCACCACCGTGGCCTACGCGCCGCAGGCCATCAAGGTGTGGAAGACCCGCTCCACCGGCGACATCTCGCTTGGCATGTTCCTGGTCATGGTGCTGGGCCTCGCGCTTTGGCTCATCTACGGCCTGCTCAGCGGCGACGGCCCGCTGATCGCCTCGAACGCCGTCACCATGCTGCTCGCCGGCGGCATCCTGTTCATGAAGCTGAAGTACGGGTGAGGTTGAAGCTGCGTAGAGCGGATTGGCGCGTGTACCCATAAAAGCCGGGATGTCTGTTTTCGCGGGACCCCGGAGCCGACATAGACAATCAATCATCGTGTGGTCCGTGCGGTACCTGAAAAGTAACGGTCCTTGATCCAGATCAAGTCAGACTGTTTGTAGCCCGCTGCTTAATTGCCAATATGCCAGGCCGCTGGAGCCGCCTCCGTAGCGGCGCCGGAACATTCTTCGTCGCTACGACGCCGCCGTAATATGAAGTGGCGGCGACAGACGCATTATCAACACCGATCTCGCGTTCCCGAGGGGGCGCCTATGACTAGATCAGAAGCTGACGTCCAAGATTTGCGAATGATGGAAAGATGCCTCGAGCTCGCTCGGCAAGGGGTGAAGCAGGGAGAGCTGCCATTCGCCGCCGTAATCGCGTCTCGAGGACAGGTCATCGCAGAAGCGACCAACCGCGTTTCATCGGAATGCGACGTGACCCGACACGCTGAACTCGTGGCTCTTTCAAAGGCGCAGAAGATTCTACGACAAAAGCGTTTGCCGGATTGCACTTTGTATTCAATCGTCGAACCTTGCCCAATGTGTTCTTTCCCGACACGGGAGGCGCGGATTGGTCGCGTGGTGTTCGCCATTTCATCTCCGATCATGGGCGGATTTTCGAGATGGGACGTTCTGTCGGACAACAATTTGTCGAGCAAACTGCCTGAGGTCTTCGGACCTGCGCCGGAAATCGTCTCCGGCTTGCTATCCCAAAGGGCCGAGCAGGTCTGGCGCGACTGGAACCCGCTCGCCTGGCGATTTATGAGACGACGAGGCTGCATCGGACGAGCCGCCGAGCAGACTTCGTGCCATGCGGGCGCGCCTCGGCCAACGTTTTCCTGGAATGCGCTGGCGGATATTTTGGCCGCGCCGGCTCTTTCGGTGAGTAACGTCTTCCTGCGCCGGCGTGCAGATTCAAACACCGTCTCGGACCTGGACAAGCCTCGAGTCTAAAGCATGATTCGGAAAAGTGCGCAGCGGTTTTCCGAAAAGATCATGCGCAAACAACAAGCTAAAGCGCGATGACGATTCATCCTGATCTCATCGCGCTTTAGGATCGGGAGCGCGCTGCTGCAGGATCAGGCGCGTGTGGCTATCGTTTCAAGTGCACGCGTCGGAATGGGAACTGGGTTTCGTGAACGCAGGTGCGGAAAACCAAAGTGAGTTCCGATCCGTTGCTTGGCGCTGCGCAAAGCCATCACCGCGATGACAGAGTCAACGGCGAGCCGGCTAAGACCAGGGAGTTGCCCCGGGTCTTGAACAAGCGAACGTCCAATCTTGCGCAGTTCAGGCTTACCCGCGGGCCCGATATCTATGAGCGCTGCCCTCGGAAGCTTTCGATGCGCAGGGTTTAGAACAACACGACAGACGGCAAAGGGAATTCTGAGTTCGGAAGCAATTCGAGCGACGGTCTGCGACTCCATATCAACGGCGACCGCCCCGGTGATGCCATGGAAGTCCCGTCTCTCTTCAAGACTCGTCATCGGAGCGGCGACTCCAGCTATTGCAGAATGGCTGGCACCCGGGATCATCCGAAGGAGCTCCTCGGCCCAGGGGACGTCAGCTGGATAAGCTTCATCTTTCGCGGCAAATACCGACGAGGCGATGACGATATGACCTGGTCGGAGCTTCGGATCTAGCCCGCCGCATACCCCAAAACTTATGATGCCGCGCGCGCCGTGTCTGATAGCCTCACGCAAGTAAAAGGCGGTCCGGTCACCATCAGCAATCATCGCTGGCGCGCCGGCTATTCTGGCTTCGATCGCGAGTCCAACTACGGCGATGACCGCCTTCATGTCACAGCGGGGGGCGCCAGCCTGAGCGTCGTTGACCGTGACATGCAGCGTCATCAGAGGCGTCGATAATCCTGAAACCGAAGTGTCTCTAGACTCGGGCAATCAAGAGTAAGCCGGCACTAGCATTGTCCGTCTAGACAAAATCGACAGGCCTCCCGATTGGAAGCCAGTTGTTGGGGAACTGTGCCTCGGACGCCACAGCTGCCGCCTTAATCGCGGCGCTGGCAAGCGAGATCAGCCGCCGAACGCATACGACGCCATCGCGACGTTCGCGACCTCGTCGACGAAAACGCGCTTGCCGACATCGCTGCCGGCGGCACCGGCGGCCACCATCAGCGGCAGCAGATGGTCCTCGCGGGGATGCGCAAGGCGCGCGCTCGGTGCGCTCTCCCAGTCGATCAGCATCGCGTTGCGGCGCGCCGCATCGGGGTTGCTGATCGCCTCGTTCAGATAGGCCTCGAAATCATACGAGACGGGCTTGGACTCCGCGCGGCCGAAGCCGCGCATGTTGTGATAGGTGAGCCCGCTGCCGACGATCAGAATGCCCTCGTCGCGGAGCGAGGCGATCGCCTGCCCGACCTTGATGTGCTCGGCCGCATCGTAAGTCGATCTCAGCGACAGCAGCACGATCGGCATGTCGGCGTTCGGATACATCAGCCCGAGCGGCACGAAGGTGCCGTGGTCAAAACCCTGGTTGGGATCCTCCCGACAATCGAGACCCGCTTGCTTGAGCAGCGCCCCCACCCTAGCTGCAAGCTCGGGCTTGCCCGGCGCCGGATATTTGAGGTGATAGGTATGCTCGGGGAAACCGTAATAGTCGTACACCATCGGCGGATGCGCCGAGGTCGACACCGTGAAGGCGTCGGCCTCCCAATGGCCGGTGATGACGAGCACGGCCTTGGGCCTTTCGGGAAGAAGCTGCGGCAGCCGGCCGAACGCTTCGGCGGTCTTCGCATATTGCACCCGTCTGTCCTCCATGAACGGCCAGGGGCCGCCGCCGTGAGACAGAAACAGGGTTGGAAATCGCGTCATGGGTAAAGGCCCGGCTCGAAGACAACATGCGCGTGCGAGCTGCCCGCGCAATCGGCGGCGAGCATAGGCAAACCGGCATGGTTAGCAAGTCGTTAACGATTTGCCGCCCAAAGTCCCTGACGTGTGGCCGAAGGAGTCGGCCGATTGCCAGGGACGTGAGATGAGGAAGTTTGCGCTGGGGGACGTCGTCAACAGTGACAAGGGCCGCCGCGGCGTCGTTCGCGCCGCCTTCAAGTCGCGGGAAGGCCAGCAGTTCTATGCCGTCGAGAAGGACGGCGCGGTGGACTATCTGGAGGAAGACCGGCTGAGCCCGGCGCCGCGCGTCGAGCTCGCGGCCTAGATCCAACTCATCCCGCCTAGCGCGCGAGCCGGTCGAGACGCTCCGACAAGGGATCGTCTCCGCTCGCGATGCGGTCGTTCGTGATCAGCAGCAGGCGATCGCGGTCTGCGGCCGCGTCCCAGCGCGGCAGGTCGGGACCGTTGGGGTCGCCGCCCCTCGCGAAGTTGATCCAGTAGCTGCGCATGCGGCTTGCGACCTCGCGGTCGCGGCGCGAGAAGATGCCTGCACCGGGCACACCCTCCACGCCGAAGATGAACTGCAACTCCCGCCCGTGACCACCGTCGGGATTTGCAAGCCGCGCTTCCGGCACATAAGCAAAACGATAACGAAACGTCGGCGCACCGTTTGCGGCATGCAGGCGGGCCAGCAGTCGCACCGGCTCGGAGAAGACCTTGTCGGTGTAGAACCTCGCCGCAAGGTCTGAGGGCTTGGCGAGATCGGGATAAAGCTTGCGCAGCTCCTCGCTCGTGGCGCCTGACGCTGCGAGCGCCTCCTTGATGTCGAGGTCTGTATCAAGGCCCGCCTCGTCGTCGTTCGAGCCGATGATCAGGGGGATGCGGCTTTCATGGCCGGCCGCAAAGCCCTCGGCAACTTCTCCGGTCACCAGAGCTCCATCGATGAATGGAGCAAAGCCGTGCGGCGATTTTTCCAGCAGATGTTTCTCGGCGGCCAGCAGGCGGCGCGGCTCGGCCGCGCGCAAATCCGCCTTAGACCCAAGCGCCGCCGCGAACTGCCGGCCCACGGCTTCCGCCTCCTGCGCCGAGCGCAAGCGGCTACGGCCCGGCACCGATTGCAGGATGGCTTTCTGAAACAGGCCGCGCAATGGCGCGGACAGCATCAACAGCGCGATCGAGGTCGCGCCTGCGTCGCTGCCGAACAGAGTGACATTGCCGGGATCGCCGCCGAAAGCCGCGATGTTGTCGTGAACCCAGTGCAGCGCCGCGATCTGGTCCATCAGCCCGTAATTGCCGGAGCCGCCGTCCGACGATTCGGGATGGCTAAGCCAGCCGAGCGCGCCGAGGCGATAATTCACGGTGACCACGATGAGGCCCGCCTGCGCGAGCTTGGCGCCGTCGAACAGCGGATCGTTCGCCGTGCCCGAGACGAAACCGCTGCCATGGATGAAGACCATCACCGGCAGCGGACCGTCGACCCCGAAGGGACGGAACACGTTCAGCGTCAGGCAATCCTCGCTCGCGCCTGGCAGCGCTGGCTGAAGGCACGGTGCACCGTAATCGTAGACGGTGCGCATCTCCGAGCTCTCGGCCGTTGCCTGCGGCGGCCGCCAGCGCAACGCACCGACCGGCGCCGCCGCATAGGCCAGCCCCTTGAACGAGGCCACCTCGCCCTCGACGGCGCCCAGCATCTGCCCCTCGCGCGTCAGCGCAAAGGGGAACTGTCCGACCGGCTGGGCGACGGCGAAGCCGGCACAGCAAAGGAACGCGGACGTCGCAATGAGCGCAAGCAGGGACCGCATCATGAGGGATCTCGATGCGCGGAAAGGTTCCTGCAGGTTACGTCTGGGATGCGCGAAGAGGCAAGCTCGGCGGGAGTCGTGCCTCCGTCATGCCCGGGCTTGTCCCGGGCATCCACGTTCTTCACGTCGTAGCGCAAGACGTGGATGGCCGGGACAAGCCCGGCCATGACGATGTGGAAGCTTCAGCCTACCAAAAGCGCTAGCGATTTGATGTGGCGCGCCTAACCGCTCTTCGCGATGATCTCCGCCAGCGCGCGCCTTGCGATGATACCGAGCTCACCGAGCGTAGAGTGCCCCGCCTGCGCCGCCTCGATCAGGCGCTCGGCGATGAATTTGCGGCTGTCGTGATCGCCGCCATGCGGCAATTGGCGGCACGTCTCCTCCAGGACGACGTCCATGTTCGCTTTGGTTCGCTCACTCAACTCTGTCATGACGCCCTGGGCACGCGTGGCTTGTAACCGCAAGCATACACAGAAGGATGTGCTCTGATTAGCCCGGACAATCCCGGCGATTGTGCATCGCGGTGCGTGTATCGTCGCGCGCCGCAACCGACTACCGAAGATTGCGCTTACTCTGATGACAAGCCCAGCCTGCAGGATTAGCCTGCCGGCAAAACAAAATGCACGGGAGGAAATGCCATGCCTGACGCAATGGTTGCGACACGTGCCTCCGAGACGACGCGCGGAACCGCCCAAGAGGTCGACGTTGCCGTGGTCGGCGCCGGATTTGCCGGCCTCTATCTGCTCCACCGCCTGCGCAAGGCTGGCTTCTCGACGGTCGGTCTCGAAGAGGCTGGCGACGTCGGTGGCACCTGGTACTGGAACCGCTATCCCGGCGCGCGCTGCGATATCCAGACCATCGACTACAGCTACACCTTCGATCCTGAACTCGAGAGTGCCTGGACGTGGTCCGAGAAATACGCGACCCAGCCCGAGATCCTGCGCTATCTCGGCTTCGTCGCCGACCGCTACGATCTCAGGCGCGACATCCGCTTCAAGACCAAGGTCACCGAAGCCAGATGGGACGAGGCGGCCAAGCGTTGGCAGCTCACGACCGACAACGGCGCGCCGGTCTCCTCCCGCCACTACATCATGGCCACCGGCTGCCTCTCCGCGCCGAAGCCGCCGGAGATCGACGGCGTCAAGGATTTCGAGGGCAAGGTCTATTTCACCGGGCGCTGGCCGCATGACGGCGTCGATCTCGCCGGCAAGCGCGTCGCGGTGATCGGCACGGGATCGTCGGCGATTCAATCGATCCCGTTGATCGCCGAGCAGGCCGCGCATCTCACCGTATTCCAGCGCACGCCGAATTTTGCGCTGCCCGCGGGTAACGGTCCGGCGCCGGAGGATCGCAGGACTTTCTTTGAAAGCGACCGCGCGGCCTATCGCGAGCAGGCGCGTCAGTCGATGGCCGGCGTGCCCTATCCGCAGCAGACGGTGGTGAGCTGGCAATTGAGCGATGCCGAGCGTCGCGAGCGGTTCGAACGGGCCTGGGCGGCCGGCGACCTCGTCCACATCCTGACCCAGCTTTGGGCCGATCAGGCTGTCGACGTCGACGGCAACAAGATCGTCCAGGACCTGATCCGGGAGAAGATCCGCGCCGCCGTCAAGGATCCCGAGACGGCCGCAGCGCTCACGCCACACGATCATCCCTTCGGCGCCAAGCGTCCGTGCCTCGACACCAACTACTACGCCACTTACAACCGGCCGAACGTCACGCTTGTCAATCTGCGCGAAGAGCCGATCAAGGCGATCACCGCAACCGGCATCACCACGGCCAAGCGCAATGTCGATGTCGACGTCATCGTGTTCGCGACCGGCTTCGACGCCATGACCGGCGCGATCCGCGCCGTGCACCCGATCACCGGACGCGGCGGCAAGTCGCTCACCGACGTCTGGGCACAGGGTCCGCAGACCTATCTCGGGCTCACGGTCGAAGGCTTTCCGAACTTCTTCATGATCACCGGGCCCGGCAGCCCGTCGGTGCTCTCGAACATGGCGGTGTCGATCGAGCAGCATGTCGACTGGGTCGTGGATCGTCTCGCTGCTCTGCGCGACGCCGGCTTCAACACGATGGAGCCGACCGAGACGGCGCAGGCCGCCTGGGGCCGGCACATGGCCGACTGCTCGATGCTGACGCTGCATCGGCTCGCCAACACCTGGTACACGGGCGCCAACGTGCCGGGCAAGGTGCAGGGCCTGATGCCCTATACCGGCGGCGTCGGTCCCTATCGCAGCATCTGCGAGGAGGTCGTCGGCCGCGGCATGCTCGGCTTCAGGCTCACCGGCGCGAACGGCACCGAGCAGTGCAATGACGGCGAAGTCGTGCGCCTGCAGCCCGATGTGCGGCTGGTCATGAACCTGCTCACGTCGCTCAACCTGCCGCCGATCGAGTCGATGGGCGCGTTCGGCGCGCGCGCCTTCGTCAACGAATTCAACAAGGGCCGGCCTGCGGGACGGCCGATCGGCGAGATCGTCGACGGCACCCTGCCCGGCGCCGACGGCCCGCTGCCTTACCGCGCCTACAAGCCGGCGACGCCGGGACCGCATCAGGTCGTGGTCTATTTCCACGGCGGCGGCTGGGTGCTCGGAGACGAACAGTCGGACGAGCCGTTCTGCCGCGACATGGTGCGGCGGACCGGCATGATGTTCGTCAGCGTCGGCTATCGCCACGCGCCGGAGCATCGCTTCCCGGCCGCGGCCGAGGACGGCTATGCGGCGGCGCGCTGGATCGCCGAGCACGCCACCGAGCTCGGCGGCAGACCGGGGCCGGTGCTGGTCGCGGGCTGGAGCGCCGGCGGCAACATCGCCGCCGTCACCTGCCAGCTCGCGCGCGACCGCGGCGGGCCTGAGATCGCCGGTCAATTGCTAGTGTGTCCGGTGACGGACTGCACCTTCGATCGTCCGTCCTACAACGACAATGCGATCGGCTATTTCCTGACGCGCTCGCTGATGTACTGGTTCTGGGACCTCTACTGCTCACCGGCCGACCGCACCGATCCGCGCGTCTCGCCGCTGCGTGGCAAGGTCGAAAGGCTGCCGCCGGCCTTCGTCGTCACCTGCGAGTTCGATCCGCTGCGCGACGAGGGCATCGCCTATGCCGAGGCGATGCAGGCTGCCGGCGTCCCCGTCGAACAGCTGAAGGCACGCGGCCATTTCCACTCGTCCTTTGCGATGGTCGATGTGGTGATCACTGGCGTCCAGGGCCGGGTGCAGATGGCCGAAGCGCTGCGGCGCTTTGCCGGGCTTCCGCCGGAGGTCAGTCGCGGCGACGAGACCAGCCGCGGTCATGTCAGTCCGGTGCACAAGATCGCAGCTGCCGCGAGCTGACGGCTACACGGCGGCCGGGAACCTTTTTCCGGCCGCCGCGTTAAGTGCTCGTGGCATCGAGATGCAGCTATAGTTGTGGGCCCCGGCACGCAAACCAGCGTGCTGGGGTGTTTTTTGCGTGAGGGCGGGACAATGAGGGACGCATCAGTTTCAGGTTCAAAGGTCGATTTCAGTGCGCTTGCGGTCCTGCACAAATGGCCGTCACTGGCGAACCAGCGCCAGCCGGACAGGGACACCTATCAGGTGAGCGAAGGCACGCTCGATCAGTGCATCTCCGCTTTCATGGGCAAGCCGGCGACGACCAGACATCTCTATGAGATCCACACCACGGCGCAGCCGCCTCTGGTCACGGATGTCCTCTCGCCCGAGCACGTCGCCGAGCTGTCGCGCTTGCGGGAATTTCTCTGATTGCGTGCAGGCGCGGAAGGCTGCACGCGCGCGACAAGCTTCCGATCAAGGCAGGAACCTTCTTCCGGTTTTTCCCGTTAATGGGGATCGGAAGTCAAGACGAGTGCCTCAAGATGCTTGAAGCCAGCGTACCATCTTCCATCGTGCCTTATGGCGCAGATCAGACCCTGTTCGTGGTGATCGATCGCCTCGACAAAGCGACCGAAATTCGCATCGAGCGCAGCGATCTCGAAGCCACCATCGGCGAGCTCGTCGCCGGCTGCTTCAACGATCCCATCAAGGTGATTTCCTTCAACACGCTCGAGCACTGGATGAAGGACATCTCCACCGATGTCGCCGGCGAGATCCGGGCGCGCTGCGACATCGACGGCGTCACGCTGCCCGACTATCTCAGCGACTTCGTCGAGAGCCACACCTGATCGCGCATTGCGCAGTTGATGGACTTCAAATCGCACGCAACAAAAAAGCGCCGCGTCCGCGGCGCTTTTTCGTGTCGAAATGTTAGTGGTGCCAGAACAATGCCAGCAGCAGAATGATCGGCAGCGGCACGCCAAGCAGCCAAAGCAAAGCACCTCTTCCAAAACCCATGATGTCCTCCTCCTCTTGCCTCGCCCAGATGACGCGGCAGGCGAAGAGAAGTTCCGCGCCTCAAAGAGAGGGCGAATGCGTTCAGTGCATGGATTAGAGGAGTTAGACGCGCCGGTACTTGCCGGCGATGAGTTCGATCTCGCGGCGGCGTTCGCCGGCGAAGGTCAGCAGCTTTTCGATCGTCAGCGTATCCGTGATCCGTTTGGCGAGCCGCTCGGCACGCGCGGCCTGATCTTCGAGATACTGGATCTTGTTCAAGCGTCCGCCTCCCCAACCGCACTGGATTGTTTGGGCAGCCATGGTGCGCGAGAAGCAGCTAACAGCCGGTTAAGCGCGGTGGGTTTCAGCTCGACGAGTCGCGGCTCAATTGCTTGAGCATGATCTCCGCGCAAGCGCGTTCCGCGTTTGTCGCGAGGGCAAACCGCTGCACACTTTGCGCTAACGCGGCCCTTCGGGTCAGGATCATGCTCTATCGCACGACATCGAGCCGGACGTTGGTGACGCCCTTGTCGACCATGCCGAGCGCCTCGGCCGCGGACGGCGAGATGTCGACCACGCGTCCGCGAACGAACGGCCCGCGATCGTTGACCCTGACGGTGACGAAGCGGCCGGAGGAGACATCGGTGACACGCAGCTTGGTGCCGAACGGCAGGGTCGGATGGGCCGCGGTCAATTCGTTCTTGTCGAACTTCTCGCCGCTCGCGGTTTCCGTATCCGAATAGAAGCTGGCAACGCCATGCGAGGCGCTTTTTGCCTCGCGAGTTTTATCAGGAACGCGCGCCCGGTGGATCGGCCGCGGATGGAATGCCGCGATCCTGTGCGGCCGCTCGATCATAGCTTGGCGGCTGGTGCCGAGATCCGCCCTCTGGCGGCCGACCGGCGATTGCGCGCACGCGGCGAGCGAAGCGGCACCGACGATGACCAGCAACAGCCGGCTCGAAGTTACCAGGGACATCCGGGCAGTTTCGGCACTTGCAATGCGAGACATGATGCGCCCTCCGAACAACCCCAAGTTTCGGTGGGCAATGAGGGCAGAACCTTGTCTGAACAAAAGCGGCCTTGCGGCCACGGTCCTTTCGCGCCAGCTGTGGCCATTCCACCACAGTCCTTGTTCCCGAATCGGAACAAAACTCGCGGGAAATCAACCCGATACAACCCGCAAAATGATTGCCCGCGCGTCCGGCCGGGCCTCACCTGTCTCGGCGTCACCCTTCAGGAGCCGCGTCAGCTCGCGCCAATAGAGCCGTCGCCAGCCGGTTTTCAGGCTGACGAGAAAGTCGAGCTCCAATTGCGTCAGTGTGCACATCACGAACCCGATTCCATTGCGACAACGCCGTCAGCCGAGCAGGCCTCCCATCGGTTTGATCTCAGCGCTGCCGGGGAAGACTGTCTCTGCCAGCACCTTCTCCTCGACGCGCAGATGATCCCGCAGGAGGCCCTTCAGCACGGCACGGAGATCCGTGGTCGGCTTAAGGTCGCGATCCTCGAGTAGTTGCGCCGGCTTCAGGCCCGGCCAGTCCGCGATCACGCGGCCGCCTGCGAGCCCGCCGCCGATGAGGAAGGCAACCGTGCCGGTGCCGTGATCGGTGCCTTGCGTGCCGTTGATGCGCGCGGTGCGGCCGAACTCGGTGACGACGGCGACCACGGTCTCCTTCCACGCCTCGCCCATGTTGCTCTCGATCGCCGCGAACGCGCCGTCGAGCGCGCCGAGCAGATTGTAGAGCTGGCCGGAGGCTGCGCCTTCCGCGATATGCGTGTCCCAGCCGACGAAGCCCATCGCGCCGACGCGCGGGCCGTCGGGCTTTGCGAGATAGCGCGCGGCGGTGCCGGCGGCTTCGGCAAAATAGGCGCGCACGCGTGCGATGCCCGGAGGCGCCAGGGTCGGATCATCAGACATTGGATCGCCCGCGCCCGGCGCGCCGCCGAGCGAAGCAAGCCTCATCCGCGCCTGGAGCACGGTCGCAAGCTTCGGATCGGTGTGCTGGTAGAGATCGAGCAGGCGGTTCTGCGTGTCCCCACTCGCCGGCAGCAGCTTTTGCGGCACCCATGTCATCACAGGCGCCGAGCCACGCACCACCAGCGGCGTCACCGAGCCGATGCCGAGCGCGCGGCTGCCGCGCGGATCGACGCGCCCGCCGGATTCCATCGCAAGCAGCGCGCGGTTGAGCCATCCCGACGCGGTCACGCCGGGTTTCGAGATACCGCTCTCCAGCACGTCCTGGCCGTCGAAATGCGAGCGCTCGCGATAGGGCGTCGCGCAGGCGTGGACGATCGCGGCCTTGCCGTTTCTGTAGAGCCGATGCAGGTTCGGCATCGCCGGGTTGAGCGCGAAGAAGGAATCGAGCGGCAGCGCCGGCGGCTTGGCGTCCAGCAGCAGCGCGCGATCGCCGCGCAAGGAGGGCCAGTCGGGATCGCCGACCGGCGCGACCGCACCGAGGCCATCGAGCGCGCCGCGCAGCACGATCACGAGCAGGCGCGGGTCGCGGCCTTCGGCGCGCGCGATCCGCGGCATCTGGCTCCACGCGAACAGCGCGCCGGAGCCGACCAGAAGCTCGCGCCGCGTGGGCAGATGATGATCAAAGCCCATGCTCACCTCCTCTGAAAATCCGCCGACATGAACAGCAGCGCCAGCGCCTGCTGCCGGCTCTCGGCGCGGCCGACCGCCTGCTTCACCTCGCTCGCGATCTGCGATGCAAACACGTCCTCGATGATCACTTGCGGATCGGCCATGCCGGTGATGCGCTCGGCGAAATTGTTGGCGACGTCGAGCCGCCGGCCGACGCCGTCGATCCAGCTCACCTCGTCGTCCGGATAGCCCTTGGGCATCGACGGACGCCACAGCGGCTCGCCGAGCAGCTCCTGGCCGCCGGTGTAGCGGACGGGATCGACGACCGTGATCCCGGTCGCGCGCACCATGCCGATGACCCATTCGCCGGGACGCTTGAGCTTCGACGGCGGCCCGCGCCAGGCGTCGTCCGACGACACCATCGCGATCGCGACCTGCTTGAGATCGCCTTCGGTGTCGCGGAAGGTCTTCGCGAGCTGCTCGATCAGCCCCAGTGGCGGCTCGTCGGCGACAAAATGGCGCGCGAGCTTGGTTGCGGCATGGGTTGCGGTCGCCGGATGCGCGGCGAGGTCGCGCAGCACGGCGCGGCCCTGCTCGGCGTCTTCCTGGTCGTAGCGCTTGCCGAGCACGGTCTGCCCGCCGGGCTCGTGCAGGCGCGGATTGAAGGTGAACTCGCCGCCGTGAGTGGGATCGGCGCCCGGCGGCACCAGGGTCCAGCCGGTCAGCACATTGGCGAAGCTGATGACGTCGTCCTGGGTGTAGCCGGTGCGCACGCCCAGCGTATGCAGCTCCATGATCTCGCGCGCGAAGTTCTCGTTGAGGCCGCGGCTGCGATTGATCCCCGCGGTCGAGTTCGCGCCCATCGATTCCAGATTGTCGAGATAGAACAGCATCGCCGGATGGCCTTCGGTGGCCAGCAGCAGATCGACGAAGCGGCCGAGCGCATTGGCACGCACCGCTTCGCGCTCATAGGCGCCGGACATGCTCTGGATCCGGTTGGCCGAGATGCAGAAATGATTGGACCAGAACCACACCAGCCGCTCGGCAAAACCGATCTCGGCGGACAGCGCGGCTTCCGTGCGCAGCTTCGCTTCCTGCAAGTAGATGGGGCGGCCGGGATCAGGAATGGCGTCGGCCGCCTGCTTCGCCGCCATCTCGGCGGCGTCCTTCTCCTGGCCTTGCGCCGGCGCCTGCCCCTCGGCCTGTGCCTGAGCCTGACCTTGCTCGCCCGTAGCCGCTTGCGTCGCGGCCATCTGCTGCTTCTTGGCCTGCTGCTGCGCCTGCTTGGCGCGCGCGGTGCGCCGCGCGTTGGCGTCGGCCACGGTGCGATAGGCCTTCGCACTCGTCGGAAGATTGGCCGCGGCGGTCAGCGTGAGCGGCCGGTCCAGTTCTGCGATCAGCGCGCCGCGCGGGTCGGTCCCGACAGCGGCAATCGATCCCGGTCGCGGCCCCATCCCGAAGCGATGAAGCGCCAGCACAGCTTCGGCCTTTGCGGAATTGCTCATGGCGAACGCCCAGATCTTTTCGCGCCGCCCGACGGCATGTCGCACGAAGCTACGAACCGTAATGCTACCGATCGTAGCATTCGCAAGATGAGCGCGCAAGCAGAGATTGAGCGACCGCCATCAAGACATCGGAAGCCGCCGGCCTGTCTGGCCGGCGGCGAGAGTCGTCCTAAAGCATGATCCGGACCCGAAGGGCCGCGTTAGCGCAAAGTGCGCAGCGGTTTTCCGAAAAGGTCATGCGCGAACAACAAGCTAAAGCGCGATGACGATTCATCCTGATCTCATCGCGCTTTAGAAATTCGGCCCGAGCGCGATCTTCGTGATCGTGCCGTTCCTGACGCCGATGCGCCATTCCGCCGAGCCATTGGCGAACTGGGCGACGTAGATGTCGCTGTCGAGCGCAGTGACGCCGCGGAACGAGACCGCGCGCAACGCACCTAACCGCGCCAGGATCGCCTGGTCGAACGGCAGCTGCTGGCGCGTGATGTCGGCCACCTCCGGCGTCATGTGCTCGTAGTCCGGCTGGCCCTTGCCGACGCTCTCGATGTAACGGCGCAGCATCTCCTCGCCATTGGCGATCGGAACGGCGCGGCGTGCCGCGCGTCCCGGCTTGGCACCGATATTCGAGGCTTCCACATTGTGAAAGCGGGTCTGCCGGCCCGGCACCAGGATCTCCATGCACCGCCCCGACTTGTCGGCGATCACCCAGGGATTGTTCACGGTGGTGGTCGCGGCCCAGGTCGCGTTGGGCCTGACGAGGCTCTGCATCCTGCGATTGCCGCCGGCATCGAGATTGAAGACCTGGATGTCCTCGCCCATCTCGTTATAGACCATGATCCTGATCGGCGACGACCCGGCGTGGCCGCGCACATTCGCCTCCTCCGCACAAGGCACGATGCCGCCGAGCTCGTCGTTGCCGTCGGCCCGGAACAGCACGTCGCCGACCTTGCCGTCGGGCTCGAGCAGCAGGCGGAATTCCGCCGTGCCGTTCTCGAACTTCGCGCCATAGATGTCGTAGCCGCCGGGGCCGACGCCGCGGAAGAAGAGCGACTCGACTGCACCGAGCGCTGCGAACGTCGCCTGCGTTTCATTGAGCTGACGATGGATCTTGGCAGCCAGCGGCGCGCTCATGCGATCGTAGTTCGGCGTGCCGCGCCGTAAGTCCTCGATCCCGCGCAAGATCAAGTCCTTGCCGCCGGCGACCGGGACCTGCTCACGGAAGCGATCCGGAACTTCCGCGACACGGCGCGCGAAATCGGCCTCGATCGCCTGCGCCACCGCCGCGTCGATCCGCGGCGCAAGCCGCGCGCCGAAGACCGCGTTCTGGACGAGAACCCGCGAGACCTCGGCCTGCGCGTCGCGCAGGAAGATCAGGAGATTGTCGCCATGGATCGAGAAGACGTCGGCCCCCTCAGTGAGGAGCGCCGCCTGGCCCTGCACGGTTTCCTGCACCTGGAGACGATCGCCGTCGCGGCGCACGGTGAGCACGCGGTTCGGCGCGACCCTGTACCAGCCCACATATTGATCAAGCGCTGCGGGCTCGGCCGCTGCCGTCGGCATCTCGGCGACGCGAACCGCGCGGATGTCGCGGCCGTTCATGCGCAGCATCAGCTCGGAGGAGCGGCGCTCCGCATCAGCCGAGAACGTGATCTCGCCGGACGAGGCCGCGTAGGACGCAGTGCCGTCGCTGCCGACCGTCAGGCGCAGCCTGCGCTGCCCAGTGAGCTGGCCATAGATCTCGTCGCCCTCGCGGAAGATGGCGAACACGGAAGACGGCCCCATGGCATAGAAATTGACGAAGGGGCGATAATGCTGGGCCGGCACCTCGCCGGTCTCCGCGGCGACAGGCGTGGGCTCAGGTGTGCGATAGGCGATCATGCCCGCGGACACGATCACGGCTGGAACGATCGCGGCCGCGATCCACAACCGCTTGCGCCAGCCGACCGCAACGGGCATCGCGGCCGCCGCGATGATGCGCTCGACACGGGCGCGCACGGTCGAGGCGCGCGCCATCGCGAGCTCCACCGGCCGCGGCTTCACGGTGCTGGCGAAATCCAGCAGGATTTCGGCATAGGACAGCCGGTCGTCGATCACCTCGATCGCTTCGGCGTCGCTGATGATCTCTGCGAGCTCGGCGAGGCGCGCGAGCTGCCACCACGAGAACGGGCTGAACCAGAACACCGCGCGGTTGAGCGAGGCGAGCAGCAGGATGTAGAAATCGCCATTGGCGACATGCGCGCCTTCATGCGCGAGCACGGCGAGGCGCTTCTTCGCATCCCAGCCGGCAAATTGCGGCGGCACCAGGATGGTTGAGCCGAAGGTGACGGGGCCGCCGACGTCGCGGCTGACGCGCACATCGGCCCCGATCATGGTCGCGCCGCTCACGGGCTGCGCCGCCCGCGCCAGGCGCCAGGTCAGGCAGAGACCGATGGCGAGCCGCAGCAAGAGCAGCCCGGCGACTCCGGCATAGACGATGGTCGCGACCAGCCACCAATTGATCGAGAACCCGCTCCTCGCCGGCGCCGCGACGGCGGCGCCCGCCGGCATCGCCAGGGCCGGCTGCGGCGTCTCCAGCATCGAGATGTCGGCCGGAACGACGTCGTCCGGCATGGGCATCGGCAGAGGCAGCCGCGTGATGGTCAGCGTCGGCCAATGCATCACGAAAGGCATCGCCAGCGATGCCAGCAGCACGACGATCCACGCCGTCATGTGAACGTGTGGATTGCGCACGCGAAAGAGATAAAGACCGAACCAGACGACGCCTCCCAGCACAAGGGAGCGCAGCGCCGCCTCCGCCAGAGTTGCGATCATTCCTTCTTCACTCCCCTCGCCTTCTTCGCCTTGGCCACCTGATCGGCCAGCGTTCGCAGCTGCTGCTGGTCGAGCATCGCATTGTCCACCATGCCGACGAGGACTTCCTCGATCGAGCCGTTGCAGAACCAGTCGACGATGCGCTGCACCGCCTTGGCGGCGACCTTCGCGCGTGGTTCGGCGGCGGTGTAGACATAGGTCCGTCCGTCCACGGTGTGGTTAGCATAGCCTTTTTCCTCGAGCCGGCGCAGCACGGTGCGCACGGTCGACTCCTTCAGGCGCCGCGACAGCCGCTCACGCACGATTTCGGCCGTGACAGGACCATGGGCCCAAACCAATTGCATGACCTCGCGCTCGAGGTCTCCCAGTTCGGGCAAACGATCGTCCATGGCGGCTTACCTTGCGGCTTGAGTTTCTTGTAACGCTACAGATTGTCGCATATGCGGCCGCGCGGCACAACGGCGATTCCACCTGGAATGGTGTCCGCCGCACCGTCATCCCTGGGCTTGTCCCGGGCATCCACGTTCTTCGTGCCACCCGGCAAGGCGTGGATGGCCGGGACAAGCCCGGCCATGACGATGTGGGGACGTCCGCGCTAACCGCGCCGTTCTTGGCGCAGCATGCGGCTCAGTACGCCGGCTCGTACATCTGCGACTGCACGAGCTCTTTCACGTCGTTCGGCGCCGGGCCATCCGCGAGCCCGCGCTGATAGGCGACATCGGCCACAGCCGCCGCAATCCGCGCCGAGACCTCGCGGATGCGGGGCAGCGCCGGGTAGAGGCTGCCTTGCGCGAGGTCGTCCTTGCCGACGCAGTCGGCGAGCGTATGGGCGGCGGCCATGAACATCTCGTCGGTGACGAGGCGCGAGCGGCTGGCGATGACGCCGAGACCGACGCCGGGGAAGATGTAGGAGTTGTTGCCCTGACGCGGCACGAAGGTGCGGCCGCTCAGCTTCACCGGATCATACGGACTGCCGCAGGCGAACAGCGCGCGGCCCTCGGTGTAGCGGTAGGCATCCTCCGCTGAGCATTCCGCCTTCGAGGTCGGGTTGGAGAGTGCGAACACGATCGGCTGCTCGTTGAGCGCGGCCATCGCCTTGAGCACGTCGGGCGTGAACGCGCCGCCGACCGCGGCGACGCCGATGATCGCCGTCGGCTTCAGCGTCTTGATCGCGGTGAGGAAGTCGACGATCGGCGCTTGGCCCGTATGGGCATAGCGCAGCTTGTGGCCGTGCAAGCCGTCACGGCCGCCCACGACCAGGCCGCGGGAATCCACCAGCCAGTTGCGACGGAGCGCTTCGGCTTCCGAGGCGCCCTCCGCCATCATGGCGGAGACCACGAGATCGGCGATGCCGGTCGCCGCTTCGCCCGCGCCGAGGAACAGGATGCGCTGGTCCTTCAACTTGCCGCCGGAGACGCGCAGCGCCGAGAACAGGCCCGCGAGCGCGACCGCCGCGGTGCCCTGGATGTCGTCATTGAAGACGCAGGCCTCATCGCGATATTTGTGCAGCAGCTTGAACGCCGAATGATTGGCGAAATCCTCGAACTGGATCAGCACGCCCGGGAACGTCTTTCGCGCCGCCTGCATGAACTCGTCGACGAAACTGTCATAGGCCTCGCCCGTGAGCCGGCGCTCGCGCAAGCCGATATAATAGGGATCGTTCAAGAGCTCTTCGTTGTTGGTGCCGACGTCGAGGACGATGGGCAGGCATTGCTCGGGGTGAACGCCGGCGCAGGCCGAATAGAGCGAGAGCTTTCCGACCGGAATGCCCATGCCGTTGGCGCCGAGGTCACCGAGGCCGAGGATGCGCTCGCCGTCGGTGACGACGATCAGCTTGGCCGGATAGGGCCAGTTCTTCAGAATCTCCGCGATCTGGCCGCGATCGCGCGAGGAGATGAACATGCCGCGCGGCCGCTGGAAGATCAGGCCGTATTTCTGACAGGCGAGCCCGACGGTCGGCGTGTAGATGATCGGCTGGATCTCGTCGATATTGTCGACGACGACACGGAAGAACAGCGCCTCGTTGCGGTCATGCAGCGCATTCAGCGCGACGTATTTTTCCAGATCCGTCGGCAGGGTGCGGAGGTTGGTGAGCACGCGCTCGGCTTGCGTCTCCATCGTCAGTACGCAAGGCGGCAACAGGCCGCGCAGGCCGAGCGCAGCGCGCTCCGCTTCGGTGAAGGCGGTGCCCTTGTTGAGCAAGGGATCGCGCAGAAGCGTCATGCCGTGCGCGGTGTCGGATGATGTCGAATGGGCGCTGACCCGAGCAGGTCTATTCACGAATTCCCCCAGGGAGTTTCTTATTGAAGGGCGGCCATTGTCGGCCAGTGCTCACCCGAGATCAAGGACGCAGGCATCCCGGCATCGATTGTGATCTCGCACCGCAGCGAGGTTTCGAGAACGATCCGCGGTGTTAGGGCGGCGACGCTCTTGCGCCTTATGAGGGGATTGAGAGGGCACGCCTGCTCACTCCCCTCGTCATTCCGGGGCGCGACGAAGTCGCGAACCCGGAATCCATCGAGCCGCAGATGCCGCCGCGCAATGGATTCCGGGCTCGCGCTGACGCGCGCCCCGGAATGACGGGAAAAACCTCACAAACTATCAGGAAGACAAAATAGGATGCGGCGACAACGCTACTCCGGCCTGATGTCGGCGGCCTTCACGATCGGCCACCATTTCTCGATCTCGGCCTTCTGGAAGGCTGCGAGCGCCGCGGGCGTCTGCTGATCGGGCGGAGGAATCTCCTGCCCGAGCTCAGTGAAGCGCTGCTTGACGGCGGGATCCGCAAGAACCGTGACGATCGCCGCGTTGAGCTTTGTGACAATATCCTTCGGCGTGTTCTTCGGTGCCCAGATGCCGTGCCAGTAGGAGATGTAGAGACCGGGCAGGCCCGCCTCGTCGACGGTCGGGATATCGGGCGCGGAGGCAAGCCGCGTCGGCGAGGTCACCGCAAAAGCCTTGATCGCCCCGTTCTTGTATTGCGGCAGCGAGTTCGAGGCCTGGTCGAACATGATGTCGATCTGGCCGGCGACGAGATCGATCATGGCAGGTCCCGCGCCGCGATAGGGCACGAACTGGAAGTCGGTGCCGGTCTTTTCCTTGAAGAAGACGCCGGCGACATGCGCGCCCGTGCCCGCGCCGGCCGTGCCGGCGGTGGCCTTGCCGGGATTGGCTTTCAGCCACGCGATCATCTCTTTCAGATTGTTGGCCTCGAGCGACTTGCGGCCGACGATGAGCTGCGTGCCCATCGCGATCGTCGCGACCGGTTCGAAATCGGCGAGCAGATCATACGGCAGCTTGAAGATCGCGCCGTTGAGCACATGCGTGCCCCAATGGCCGATGGTGATGGTCGTGCCGTCAGGCGTGGCGCGCGCGACGCGAGCGCCGGCGATGCTGCCGGAGGCGCCGGCGACGTTCTCGACCACGACCGTTGTATGCAGCTCGGCCGCGATCCGCTCGGACAGGATCCGCGCCAGTGTGTCGGTCGGGCCGCCCGCCGCGAACGGCACGATGAGGGTGATGGGACGCGATGGGAATGGCTGCGCACGCGCCGGCGCGGTCCATGCCGCACATCCGATCAGCGCGCAGATGACAATCACATGACCGCGTAATCCGGCCCACAGCCCCCGCATCAGTCTCTCCCACTCTTTTTGCCGCCCGCATGTTGTCAGCGGGCTGGAGCCGGAGTGAACGCTGCCGCGCAGGCCGAGGCAAGCCCAGAAATTATCCAGCCGCCCGCCGCGGCGTCAGATTGGCGGCACTATCCGCCGGCGGCGCGATCTGCATCAAGATGGTCTGGACCGGCGATGCAATCTCGACGCCGTGCTGCTGGAAGCGCAGCTTCATGCGGCGATTGAACTCGCGCTGGACCGGCCAGCGGCCGGCCTCGGTGCAGCGGATCTGGCCGACGATCGACACCATGGCGCCATCGACCTTGTCGATGCCCCACAGGTCGAGATCGCCGCGGATCGCGGCGCGAAACTCCGGCTCGCGCCGCATCTCGTCGACGATGTCCTTGAGGATCTGGCCGGCGCGGTCGGTGTCCTCCTTGTAGGCGACGTTGACGCTGACCGACGCATTGCCGGCGCCGCGGCTGGCATTGGTGATGGTGGTGACCGCGCTGAACGGCACGATGTGCACGGCGCCGTCGCCGGCGCGCAGACGGATGGTGCGGATCGAGACGTTCTCGACGACGCCCGAGAGACCCGAGACGCTCACGGTATCGCCAACCTGCACCGTGTTCTCCAGCAGCAGGAACAGGCCGGTGATGAGATCCTGCACCAGCTTCTGCGAGCCGAAGCCGATCGCGATGCCGACGATGCCGGCCCCCGCCAGCAGCGGCGCGACATTGACGCCGATCTCGCTCAGCGCGGTGAGCCCGACGACGGTTGCGATCAGGCAGAGCAGCGCGGTGCGCAGCATCGGCTGGAAGGTGCGCAGCCGCGCCGCGCGGGCATAATGCCCGTCGCGGGACAGCGTGTTGATCTGGCGGTCCAAGAGCGCGTTGCTGGCTTCCCAGATTGCCGCCGCGATGAACACGGCCAGCCCGATCGTCACCACGGCCGAGATCAGCCGGCCGCCGATCTGGCCGCCATAGAACCAGACGATGGCATCGACGCCCCAGACTTCGAGCACGGCGACGAAGCCGATGAAGGCGATTACGCCGGAGACGATCCTGCGCAGCAGCGGCAAATAGCGGTTGGCGCGAACCTCCAGGCCCGGGAAGCGCTGGAGGATCTCCGGCCTGATGCGGAAGCCGCGATCGATCAGGCTCAAGGTCACCATGATGGCGACGCGGGTGATCAGCGCCACCACGATGGTGCCGACGAAATACTGCAGCAGCAGCGAATAGCCGTTGCGGATGTTGAGCGCCCACACCGCCCACAATGCGAGATCGAGCGCGATGGCAAGATAGTGCCAACCAGCGGCGATGCGGTTGCGCAGGCGCGCGGCGATACCCTGACGTTCGGCCGGCGCGCGGATGGCTTCGGCGACCTGGCGGCGGCATTGCAGGATGATCACGACGACGAAGAGATGCACGACCAGCATCACCATGCGCAGCAGTGCCGCGTAGCCGGCCCGATGCAGGCCGAGCAGCAGCGCCACATTGGCAAAGGCGATGCCGGAGACGCCGACGCCGACGATGCGGCGCGCCCAGATCTCGATATAGGCCGCAGTCTCGGCGCGCACCGGAAACAGGCCGAACGGCCCTGCCAGCGCGCGGACGACGCAGATGATCCCACGCGAGAACGCATACGCGTTGACGACCGCGAGGATCACGAAGCGGACGGTGACGGGATCGCCGATCTCGGTGCCGAGCAAGGCGGTCGCGACGCCGATGAAGACGAACACCGGCAGCAGCTCGAGCAGAAGCCGGCCGAGCACGAAGGGCAGCCGCAGCAGCAATTGCCAGACCCGCGCGAGGCTATGGCGCCGCTTCTGCAATTCAGGCGCCGGCGTCACATCGGCCACCGAGGATGGCGGATCGGCGATCGGCAACGCCTGCACCGGCATGCGCGCGGTTTGCGGCACGCGGCCCTCGAGAAACGCCACCGGACGCCGGATCAGGCGGCAGATCACCCATTCGGCCGCGAGCGCGCAGCCGAGCACCAGCGCGAGCTTCCAGGCGATCTCGATCAGGAGATTGTAGGCGGCGGGATCGTTGGCGGTGCGGACGATCCAGTAATAGAACGCCGGGAAATGCGTCAGCGTCCGCGCCACGCTGGCGATCTCGCGCGAGATGTCGCCGATCTGCTCCGACACCGTGAGCAGGAGCTGCGCGCCGAGACCGTCCGCCGAGAGCGGGATCGGCGATGTCTGCTCGGGCTTGGGCTGCTGCGGGCCGGATGCATTCGCGATCGCGCGCAACGTGTCGATCATCTGGGCGCGCTTCTTGTCGTCCTGGAGCGTGTCCAGCGCGCGCTTCGCTTCGTCAGGCGACAGCGCGGTGGCCGCATGATTCGCGGCTGGAGCGGCCGGCTCGGCGCGGGCGGCGGAGAAAGACGAGATCGCGAGGAACAGAACGGCAAGAAGCGCCGGGGCAAGCTTATGCGACACGATGATTCCCTGGAAAAATGAATGCGCCGGCGGAGTCGGCATCGTCACCGCCGAAGCACTGCGTCATGTCGGATCACCGTTATTCGCCCCGGCCCTGTGTCGGAAGTTGGCCAATGTGGCGACATTCTCTTGGCATTTGCCGCAGTGCAGGAATGGGAACTGCGAGCTTCCGCGCGGGCTGTGGGCCGGCATCGCTCTGAGAGATGCGCCAAACCTCTCCCGTCATTCCGGGAGTCGGCCCGGAATGACGGCGAGGAGGAGGAGAGAGAAAACAGGATGTCAAACTTGCCGGTCGGCCTCGTCGGCCATCCGCTGCGTTCAGCGCGCTATGCTATCAAGGCGCTATCGAATACAGCGCCGGGACGGTAGGGGCCTTGCCTCACTGATGCAGCCCGCTAAACCTTGTCCCGGCGTGCCGTTCGCGGTTTTCGCCGCTATGCGATAGTCCGAACGAGCTCCATCGCAATTAACGCGGCTGGATTTGCGGAGGTGGTGTCATAGACCTCCCCTTGCTCTGATGTGGACGTTGGGCGTCGCTTGTTTGCGACCATGAGGATGCTCCTCCCGTGCCACAAAACTGTCAAGCAGGATCAATGACGCAAGGGATCACATTTAGCGCGAGTTCCTTGGCCGCAACATTAGCGGCGAGCGCTACTGCGAGAGCGAGGCGACGAACGATCGGCTTGCACCGCAATCGTAGGGTGGGCAAAGGCGCACTCGCGCCGTGCCCACCACCTCTCGCCATGAAGAACGGCGGGCACGCTTTCGCTTTGCCCACCCTACGAAATCGGGAATCTGACTGCTACGAGCGGGGCCGCCTGCAACGAGAAGCACCCGGCGCGATGATGACATCATGCCCCTGTTTTGCCCGACGCGTCAACCTCATTTCGTAAAATCAGCAATGACGTCGTAAGGGTCGGCCAAGCCATTGATTCCACTCTCACCGGCTACTGTGCATGGGGTTGTTTTCGATTTTTTGTTCTCGCATGCGCTGGCGCCGCCGGTTCACTGTCACTTCTTTCCTCCCTTCCCCTCCTTCTCCAGCGCCTTGCGTACGGCCTCGAACTCCTCGAGCGAGGCCTTGTCGGCGCGAGGGAAGCGCAGGTCGAGCTTTTCGAGCGCGGCATTGATCACCGAGCCGATCACGACGCGCGCGAACCATTTGTGGTCGGCCGGTACGACGTACCAGGGCGCGTGCGGCGTCGACGTGTGGCGGACGATGTCCTGATAGACCGCCTGGTAACGCGGCCACAGCGCGCGCTCCTTGATGTCGTCCATGGAGAACTTCCACTGCTTGGACGGAATCTCCAACCGGTCGAGAAAACGGTCGCGCTGCTCCTCCTTGGAGAGGTTGAGGAAGAACTTCAGCACCACGGTGCCGTTGCGCGCGAGATAACGCTCGAAGGCGGAGATGTCCTCGAACCGCTCCTTCCAGATGTTCTTGGTGACGAGCTTGGGAGGCAGCTTCTCCTTGGCGAGAATCTCCGGGTGCACGCGCGTCACCAGGCATTCCTCGTAATGCGAGCGATTGAAGATGCCGATATGGCCACGCTCGGGCAGCGCGACGGCGTGGCGCCAGAGGAAATCGTGGTCGAGCTCCTTGCTGCTCGGCGCCTTGAAGGCCGTGACCTCGCAACCTTGCGGATTGATGCCCTCGAAGATCGCCTTGATCGCGCTGTCCTTGCCGGCCGCGTCCATGGCCTGGAACACGATCAGCAGCGACCAGCGGTCCTGGGCGTAGAGCTTCTCCTGGAATTCGACCAGCCGCTTCTTGTTGGCGTCGAGGATCTCCTGCGCCTTCTCCTTGTCGAGATCGCCCCTCTCGTTGGTCTTGTAGTCCTTGAGGTGAAACTTGCCCGATCCGTCGTAACGGAAGGGCGTGATGTAGCGGTCAAGTTCCTGGGCGAGCGATCTGGACGGCTTCTTGCTCATGAGCGCGGGGCACCTTGCGTTGGGGCTTCAATCGGTCGAGCAAGCTACCAAGGATACCCTTGGGAAGGAATATGATGAAGAGCACGAGCAGCACGCCGTAGACGAGATTGTCCCAGCCGACCGCCTTGGTGCCGAAGCCGATCCGCAGGGTCTCGGCCAGCAGGATCGTGATGATCGCGCCGAAGGTCGGGCCGAGCGAGACGAACAGGCCGCCGACGATGGCGGCGAACACCATCTGGAGCGACACCGCGATGCCGCTGACCGTGTCGGGCGTGATGAACATCTGGTACTGGCAGTAGATCGCGCCGGCGAGCGCGGTCATCAGCGCGCTGAGCAACGTGATCTTCAGCTTCTCCGCGGTGACGTTGACGCCGGCCGCGGCCGCGGCGTCCTCGTCCTCCGAGATCGCCTCCAGCGCATAGCGCGCCATGCTGCGGTCGATCCAGTGCCAGGCCACGATGCCGAACAGCCAGACCGCGAGCGCGATCAGGTACCAGGTGGTCTTGTCGTCGAATTGCAGCGCCAGCAGCTTGTTGCCGGAGGCCCGGTTCGGCGTATAGCCGAGCGAGCCGCCGGTATAGTCACGCGTCGCGGTGATGACCTGGAGCACGATGCCCGACAGCGCCAGCGTCACCAGCACGAAATAGTGCCCGGTGATGCGGAAGCGGAAACAGGGATAGCCGACGACCAGCGCCAGCGCGCCGGCCGCGACCATGCTGATGGGAATGCCGATCCAGGGCGACAGTCCCAGATGATTCCACAACAGCGCGGTGACATAGGCGCCGATGCCCATGAAGCCGCCATGGCCGAGCGAGACCAGGCCGAACCGCCCCATCATCGACCAGGAGGTGTAGGCGAACGACCAGATCAGGATCAGCACCAGGATGTGCAGATGATAGGGATCGCGATAGACGAACGGCAGCGCGACCAGCGCCGCCAGTCCGATCCCCCATGCCGCAAGCCGCCCCTGCCGCGTCATCGGCGCCTCGCCAGCAGGCCCGCGGGCCGGATGAACATCATGACGATGAAGAAGGCGAAGGCGAGCACATAGCCCCATTCGAGATCGGAGAACAGGCCGCCGAGCGAGATGATCTCGGCGAACAGGAAGGCGGCGATGAAGCCGCCGATGAAATTGCCGAGGCCCCCGAGCACGCAGATCAGGAAGGTGATCGGCCCAAAGGAGAGGCCGACGAAGGGATGCACGTCATATTGCAGCACGAGGAGGCAGGCGGCGAGCCCAGCCAGTGCGCCGCCGAGCGCGGAGGTGATGAGATAGATCCGCCTGGTGTCGACGCCCATCAGCGCCATGATCTGCCGGTCCTGCGAGATGGCGCGGATCGCGGTGCCGGTGAAGGTGCGCGTCATGAACAGATAGACCGCGACCATGCCGACCAGCGCCGCGAGGAACGAGAGCAGTCGTGCGTAGCTGAAATTCATGTCGCCGAAGGCGAGCACTGGCAGGCGGATGCCGAGATTGCGGAAGTCGATGCCGAAGGCGACGGTGGCAAAGCTCTGCAGCACGAACAGCACGCCGCCGGTCGCGAGCAACTGGTTGATCGGCGGCGCCGTGAGCAGCGGCGCGATCACGAGGTAATGCAGCGCGGCGCCGAGCAGCGCGACCAGCAGGATCGTGAGCGGCGCCGCGACGAAATAGCTGACGCCGTAATACTGCACCATGAAGTACATGGCGTACATGCCGATCATCACCAGCTCGGCATAGCAGATCCAGGTCACGTCGATGACGCCGAAGATCAAATTGAGCCCGAGCGCGAGCAGCGCCAGCACGCCGCCGAGCAGGATGCCGTTGATCACAGCCTCCAGCAGGTAGATGTCGAAAATATCGAGGAACGCCTGCATGCCCATCACACCCCGAGATACGCTTCCTTGACCGTGTCGCTCGCCAGCATCTCGGCCGAGGTGCCGGAGGCCCGGATCGTGCCCGCCTCGATCAGATAGGCGCGATCGACCACCTTCAGCACCTGCTGCACGTTCTGCTCCACGATCAGCACCGTCAGCCCGCTGGCGCGGATCCGCTTCACCAGCTCGAACACCTGCTGCACCACGACCGGCGCCAGGCCCGCCGACGGCTCGTCGAGCAGCAGCAGCTTTGGATTGGACATCATCGCGCGGCCGATCGCGCACATCTGCTGCTCGCCGCCGGACATGGTGCCGGCCATCTGATGGCGGCGCTCCTTGAGGCGCGGAAACAGGTCGAACACGACCTCGAGCCGCTCGGCATAATGGCCGCGCGCCTCCTTCATGAAGGCGCCCATCTTGAGGTTGTCATCGACCGTGAGCTGGGGAAACAGCCGCCGGTTCTCCGGCACATGCGCAATGCCGAGGCTGACGATCTTGTGCGGCGGCGTTGCGACGACGTCGACACCCTCCATCCTGATCGATCCGCGCGCGGGACGGATCAGCCCGGAGATGACGCGCATCAACGTCGTCTTGCCGGCCCCGTTGGGGCCGATGACGCCGACGGCCTCGCCTGCCCTGACGTCGAGATCGACGTCGAACAGCGCCTGGAACGTGCCATAGCCGGCATTGACGCCGCGGAGTTCCAACATCACTGCCCTCCCGCGCGGCGGCGCGCTTCGGCGGCCGCGGCCTGCGTGGTCTCGGCATCGGTGCCGAGATAGACCTCGATGACGCGCGGATCGCCGGCGACCGCGCTCGGCAGGCCTTCCGAGATCTTCTCGCCGTGGTCGAGCACCATGACGCGGTCGACGACGCGCATCAGGACGCCCATGATGTGCTCGACCCAGATGATTGTGATGCCGAGCTCGTCGCGGATGTTGCGCAGCATGTCGGCGGCCTGGTCCATCTCGGCCTCGTCGAGACCGCCGAGGCTTTCGTCGGCGAGCAGCAGCTTTGGCGCGGTGGCGAGTGCTTTTGCGAGCTCGAGCTTCTTGAGGCCGGCGGCGCCGAGGCCATCGACGCTGGCGTGCCGATCGGTCGGCAGGCCGACCATGGCGAGTGATCGCTCGGCCGCCTCCTCCGCCCTGGCGCGGCTGTGGCGGCCCTGGCCGTAGAAACCGGCGAGCGCGACATTCTCGAAAATGGTCAGGCGGCGGAACGGGCGCGGAATCTGGAAGGTGCGGCCGATGCCGCTGTTGATGATCCGGTGCGGCGCGAGGCCCGCGATCTCGGAGCCGCCGAACAGGATCGAGCCTGAGGTCGGCGCCAGCGTGCCGGAGAGCATGTTGAAGATCGTGCTCTTGCCCGAGCCGTTGGGGCCGATCAGGCCGAGGATCTCGCCCTGCTCGACCTTGAACGACACGTTGTTGACGGCGGTGAAGCCGCCGAACCGCTTCACCAGTCCGTTGACCTCCAGCACCGCCCCGCTCTCCTTGTCAAAAGTATTGCGCTACTGGTTGCTGTAGGTGGTGCCCTTCGGCAGCGGCAGCACGGCGTCGCGCTGCGCCTGGCTCTTGGGCCACACCACGGAGGATTTGTCGTCGATGTACTGGATCACGACCGGGAAGGAGCGCTCGTTCTGCCCCGCCATCGGCGTGCCCTCGCCGTAGAACTTGACGCCGAAGCCGAGCATGGTGCCGCCCTCGGGGATGTCGGTGTCGAGCGCGGCCTTGCGCAACGCTTCCGGATCGACCCCGCCATATTTCTTGATCGCACGCGGCAGCACGTCGTTCATGAAGACGTAGGTGTTGGACGCGCCGATGCCGACATGGGCGGAGCGGATTGCGACGCCGGGCTTGATCTTGTCGAATTCCTCACCGACCATCTTGATGACGGGCGCGAGCTTCGGGTCCATCGTCTTCTGGTTGGCGAGCCAGATCGAGATCGGGTCGGTGTTGAAGATGTAGTTGGCGTCCGCGCCCATGCCCTCCTTGAGCTTCTCATAGACGCCGTAGCCGGCGCCATGCCCGACCAGGGCGCCGAATTTCAGGCCCTGCTCGCGGGCCTGGCGCAGCAGGAGCGTGATGTCGGGGTTGTAGCCGGTGTGGAAGATCACGTCCGGCTTGGCGCGCTTGAGCTTGGTCACCAGCGCGGAGAGATCGGGGGCGGTCGCCGAATAGCCTTCCTTCAGCACGACGTTGAAACCGGCTTTCTTGGCGCCGGCCTCGTTGCCTTTGGAGACATCGACGCCATAGGAGCCGTCCTCATGGATGATGGCGACGCGCAGATCCTTCGGCTCCTTGCCGAACTTCTCCTTGGCGTTCTGCGCGATGAAGTCCATCGTCATCATGCCGAACTGGTCGCCGCTCGCCTGCGGGCGGAACACGTATTTGTAGTTCTTCTCGTTGAACACGGCGGACGAGATGCAGGTCGTCATCCACATGAACTTCTTGAGCTGCTCGACGCGGGCGGCCACCGGCACGCATTGCGCCGAAGAGAAGAAGCCAAGCACCAGGTCGACCTTCTCCTGCTCGAGCAGGCGGACGGATTCGTTGATGGCGACGTCGGGCTTGCTCTGCGCGTCGGCATAGACCGCCTCGATCTTGTAGCCCTCGACGCCGGTCTTGCCGAACTGGTCCAGGATGATCTTGGTGCCGATATATTCGAGCTCGGACCCGCCACCCGCGAGAGGCCCGGTCAGGTCGAAAATCACGCCGATCTTGATCTTCTTCTCTTGAGCCTCAGCGGACGCCGCCAAGCCCGTCGCTGCTATCGCGACCAACAGCCCACGTACCAAGCGGGCAGCCATGCGCAGGCGCATCTAAACCTCCCTGGACGATTGTGCGTTGCATTCTTGTTGCTTTTGCTTTTTGGCCCATCACATGGGCTGCGCGCAGCGATGTCAAGCCTCGCGCATCAGCGCGATGCGAACTGCTGCGCGACAAAGGCCGTGACAAATCGCGGCATGGTCGGCGTGAGATCATCCATCCCGCGCACGAGATGGATTGCCGAAAGCTCCGGCTCGGTCTCGCGCGCGAGATTGGCTTCGATCCGGGCCCGGGCGACGTCGCCCGGCATATCCAGGTTGAGCACCTTGATCATTGCAATCGCGCGACCGGAGACGACACAGTGCCAATCCGCTTCGGCCCGATAGTCGTCGGCCGTGAGCCCGGTCTCCTCCTTGAGCTCGCGGACGACGCTGCCGGGAATATCGAGCCTGCCGTCCCTGACGTCGCCCGGATCGGGTGTGCCCGAGGGGAAATAGATGCGGCCTGCATTGGCGGTGTGGGGCGCCATTTCGCCCATGATGAAAGCGCCGTCGGATGCGCGCAGCGCCCCCATGCCGAAACCGTTGAACACGGTAGGGTCGGGAAATCCCCAGTCGCGCCAGGCGAGGAAGCTTGCGAAATCCACTTCGGAATAGGTCGCGGCGAAACCGCCGTCCGAGAACACGGGATCGCGGCCGAGCAGGATGCGGCCGTTCCAGATCTTCGGCCGCTCGCGCTGCTTCTCGGCGAAATGCGCCGCGATCTCGACGCGGCGCTCCTCCGCGAACGGCCAGACCACGGGCCGCACGGCAAGATCGAGCGTCGCGACGCGATGAATGGCTGGTGACGTCATGACAGCTGATTACAGCGCGTTCGCGTCAGTTATTTGGCACTCCCCGTGGTCTTCTTGGCCTGGTCCACGAACTTGTTGGTAAAGGTCTTGCTGACGTCGATCTTGGCATTGGCGACTTCCGGCGAGCCGACGCTGAACACCGCGAGCACGGCGTCGGCGCCCTTCGGGTCCATCTTGCCGGTTTCGGAGAACATCGGGATCGTGTTCTTCAGCGCGGCGAGATAGAGGTCCTTGTTCTTGCCGACCATCTCGTCCGGCATCTTCGCCATGATTTCCTCGGGCGAATGCGAATGGATCCAGGCGAGCGTCGTCAGCATCGCATTGGTGAGCGCCTGCGTCTCCTTCTGGTGGCCGTTGACCCAGGCCGCGGTCGAGTACAGCGCGCCGCCCGGATATTCGCCGCCGAACGTCTCGAGCGTGTCCTTCTGGGTGCGGGTGTCGGAGAGGATGCGCAGATCCTTGTGGCTGCCCTGGAGCACGGTGACGGAGGGATCGAGCATCACGGCCGCGTCGATCTGGCCCTGCTCCATCGCGGCGACCGCGGTGGCGCCGAGGCCGACGCCGATCACGGCGGCGCTGGTGGGATCGAGCCCGTTTTTCTTGAGCATGTATTTCAGGAAGAAGTCGGTGGAGGAGCCGGGCGCGCTGACGCCGACCTTCTTGCCGGCGAGGTCCTTGACCGACTTGATGTCATTGGTACGCGATGGCGCGACCACCAGCACGAGGCCGGGATAGCGGTCATAGACCACGAAAGACAGAAGCTCCTGCTTCTTGGCGGCGAGGTTGACGCAATGGTCGAAATAGCCGGAGACCACGTCGGCGCTGCCGCCGAGCACGGCCTTGAGCGCGTCCGAGCCGCCCTTGAGGTCGACCAGTTCGACATTGAGGCCGGCCTTCTCGTATTCGCCAAGCTGCTTGGCCAGCACCGTCGGCAGATAGCACAGGCAGGCGCCGCCGCCGACCGCGATAGTGACCTTGCTTTGCGCCGCGGCAAATCCGGTGGTGAGCGTCAGCGCGAGCAGCGCGCCGGCCAGCCTGGCAATCGTATTCTTCATTGGTTTCCTCCGTTCGGCTGGCGGCACCATAATGCAGCGCACCCGGCTTGAGAAGCGCAACTCAGGGCTCTGGCCATCGGCCTTTCGGCGCAATAGCATGCGCCCACAACAACAAGTCTTGATGGGGAGGATCACCATGAATCGTCTTGCTGCCGGCCTGTCGCTCGCCGCCGCCTTTGCCGCCGGATGCGGCGCAAACCAGCTGCTCCGGCCGGCGCTCGCCGCCGACAACGTCACCGCGCAGATCATCCATACCGGCGAGATGGAGGGCGATGCGCTCGGGCCCGCCAACAATGTCGGCTTCCGCTCGAAGATGTTCGCGAGCGCCGACGGCGCCACGATCTCGATCCAGGTCGGCAACGTGCCCAAGCACATGCATCCCAACACAAACGAGATCCAGTACATCCTGGACGGCACCGGGACGATCTGGCTCGGCGACAAGGAGGTCACGGTGAAGCCCGGCGACCTCGTCATCATCCCGAAGGGCACCGCGCATGGCGGCACCAAGCCGATCAGCGGTCAGGTCAAGGCCATCGCGATCAAGACGCCGCCGCAGGCGCCCGATGATACCAAGCTGCTGGATTGATGCCGCGAAAACGGAGCGTGGTTGAGTGTCCGGGCTCGCACCGTTTCGTCAAGTCTGGTGCTAGATCGGGCGCGCCTGCTTGCGGATCTCGTTTGCGATTGGCTTGAGGGTGTCCCCCGGAAGCTGGCCGACGAGCGTGTAACCCATGCCGCTCTCCGCCCACACGAAGCCCGCAACATCGCCGGTCGATTGCGGCATCATCGGCGTATCCAGATTGCGGTTGCTCATCGGGCGCGTCAGCACGACGAGACGGTCGCCGCGATCGTCGTCGTACATGAACATCGCAGCCGGGCCATGCGAGGTCGCGACGACGCGGCCACCCATCAGCCGATAACCGGAGACAGAGAGGTCCGGAACCTTGACCGGCTGCTTCAGCCTGTTGGACGCCCATCGTACGAGCTCGGCGCTGTCGGACGCACGTATCTCGACCGGCCGTACGCGATCCGGTGCGTAAACGCCATAAGTATAGGCTGCCTCCTGCGCCAATGCGGACAGTCCGCTCGAACCATCCTGCAACACGCTGCGCATGGTCCATCCGCCGAGACCGCCAATGCCGAGCAGCAGCATCGCAGCGATCGCGCCCCATACCCGTAGCGGACGCCGCTTCCGGCCCTCGATGATGTGCGACAGGTTCAACTCCGCCGGCAGCGGCTCGTCGGCGATCGACGCCAGCCCGCCACGCAACTGCTCGCGCTGGGTGGCGAAGGCGGCAACGCGACTGGCGACATCCGGATGATCATCCAGATAGGATACGACCTCCGCGCGACGCTCGGGCTCGAGCACCTGGTCCACATAGGCGTGCAGATCGTCTTCCGTGATCGGCCGCTGGTTCATTTCAAGCTCCGCAATGCCACGACATTCCCCGGTGCAACGTCATCCATCTCCTGCTGCAGCCTCTCGCGCGCGCGCGACAGGCGTGACATTACCGTACCGACCGGGACGTTGAGAACTGCCGCAGCGTCCGCATAGGAGAGATCTTCGACCGCGACGAGCAACAGCACGGCCCGCTGCTCGTCCGGGAGCTTTGCAAGCTTGCTCAGGACATCCTGATAGATCAGCCTCTGCTCCTGCGCCGCCGCACTGACGAGCTCCTGCTCGCCTGCATCGTCGATCGGCATATGCCTGCCTCGTGCTGTGGCCTGGCGAAATTGGCTGACCGCCAGATTGTGGAGGATGGTGAACAGCCAGGCACGCACGCTGCCGTCGCGCCGTTGATGCCAGCGGCTGACGGCGCGCTCCAGGCAATCCTGGACCAGATCATCAGCCGCCGAGCGGTCGCGGACGAGGGCGCGCGCATAGCGACGGAGCGCCGGGATCAGTGGCTCGACCTGAACCAGCATGTCCTTCATGACGCGCTCCGCGTGCTCTCCCCAGCCGTCCGGCAGGATGTCATTGCGCCTCGATCTGAACGGCCTCGCCGGGCGCGGCTGCATCGCCGGCGGCAATCACCAGATAGCGCTTTGCAGCCGCAGCCGACTGGTCGACGATCTGTCGGATCGGGCCGGCCGCGTTGACGATAGCGGATCCGGCCGGATTGGTCATGAACGCCGCCAGCGGCTGCAACGGTCCACTTCCGTCGCCATGCTCCGCCAGCGCGAGCACATATTTCTGCTTGGGCTGCAGTCCCGTCACCGACGCCTGCAAGATCTGAATCAGGCCTTGGTCGAACAGCGACACGCTGGTCGGCGCCTTGCCGTCCTTTGCACCATCTTTCGAGGCGAGCGACAGGTGAGCCACCTGGCCGGCAACGCCGAGTGCCTGAAGGTTCTGGCGGTCATCGGGGTTGGGCGCAGCATTTGGAACATAGGCGATCGCCTGCGGCGCCTGGCCGATCGGAACGTTCCCGACCACCGTGTTGTTCGCCGTGTCGATGGCCACCAGCGCATCGGCGTTCTCCAAGCCCACATAGATCCGGGTGCCGTCGCCGGACGGCCAGACACCGTGCGGCAGATTGCCAACCGGGATCGTGGCGACAAGCGAGAAGTCGTCGGTGCGGAACACCTTCACTTCGTTCAGGCCGCCGATGGTGACATAGGCGAACGTTCCCTTGGCGGTATGCGCGAAGTTGACGTGATTGGTGATCGGACCGGTGTCGATCGTCTTGATCGCGTTGAACGGGGGCTTGGCATTGAACACCTGCGTACGGCCGACGTCCTTCAGCGTGAACCAGACCTGGCTTCCATCCGGCGTCGCCGCGATGTTCGGGCAGAACGGGCTTTCCTGCTTCACCTTGGCGATGATCTTGTGCTCGGCCACCGCGACGACGTCGGTCTCGGGATTGAACGACGAGCAGATGTAGCCGTACTTGCCGTCTGGTGAGAAGATCTGCATGCCCGGCCCGTTCGGGGTGGTGATGCGGGTCTTCTCCTTGAAGCTGATGGGATCGATGACGGAGATGTAGTTCTCGCCGCGCACGGTGACCCAGACCTCCTTGCCGTCAGGCGTGAAGAACGCCTCGTGCGGCGATCGTCCGACATAAGTGATGTGCTTGACCGCGTTGGTCGCGGTATCGATGAACGTCACCGAATTCGAGCCGATCGACACGACGGCGAGCGTGCTGTGATCGGGCGAGAAGCCCATGCCGTGCACCAGCACCTGCCCCTTGTAGAGCGGGCTGAAATTGCCGGGCTGCGGGTCGCCCAGCCGGATCACGCCAAGCAGCTTGTTGTCGACGGGGTCGGTGACCGAGACCGTGTTCGAGAACTGTTCCGCGGCGTAGACGCGGTCATGGTGGCTGACCGGAATATCGGGGGCGGACAGTGCGCCGGGCGCCTGCCCTGCCCATGCGACGGAGCCAGTGGCGAGCATGGTGGCAGCCAGGAAGATGCTCTTCATCATATTGCCTCGTGACATGGTCATCTGCGGCTCCTACTTCTTCATTCCATTGGACATGTCCATCTGCATGCCCGGATGATGATGGCCGGCAGCGACGGGAACGGGTGCCGACTGGGTCGGAGCAGGCGTGGTGTCCGTGGCCGGCTCGCCAATGGCGAGCTTCATGGCCGCGATCTCCTGCATCTGGTCGACGATGATTTCCTGGGCGATGCGCCGCAACTGCTCGTTCTTGCCGTAGCGCAGTTCGATCACCGCCATGTCGATCGCGCCCTGATGATGCGGGTTCATCATCGCGACGAAGTCGCGGTCGACATCACCGGTCGGCTTGACCGCCATGTCGTTCATCATCTTGGTCATGGCGGCTTCGTTTTCTTCCAGGAACGCCCGTTCTTCCGCACTTTGCGCGGCCGGCGGGGCGGCTGGATGGGCTTCATGCGCGAACGCGAGCGGAGGCATCGCGAATGCGACCAAAATGCGCGCGGCAAGCAACGCCGTGCCGAGGCCCGGCCGGGGCCATCGACATCTGCCTGCGAGCGTTGCTAAGGCGCGGCGAAACTGTGAGGATGGCATCGAAAACTCCCATGCGGGTGGTTGCATGGGGGTTTGACGCGTGGGCGCGCGTTCTATTCCGGCCGGCCAATCACATAAATGTCAGCGGCCAAACGAGGCGGTTCAGCCGCGCCCGTCCACCGTCGGCCGCCACACCAGCAGCCTGCGCTCAACCAGCGTCACCCCGAAATCGATCAGGATGACGAAGACCGACAGCACGAACATGCCGGCGAAGACGCCGGCGACGTCGAACACGCCCTCGGCCTGTTGGATGAGATAGCCGAGCCCCGCCGCCGATCCCAGATATTCGCCGACGACAGCGCCGACCACGGCGAAGCCGACCGAGGTGTGCAGCGAGGAGAACATCCAGGACAGTGCCGAGGGCCAATAGACGTGCTGCATCAGCTGCCGCTCGCTCATGCCGAGCATGCGGCCGTTATCGAGGACGGTGCGGCTGACCTCCTTGACGCCCTGATAGACGTTGAAGAAGACGATGAAGAACACCAGCGTCACGCCGAGCGCGACCTTGGACCAGATGCCGAGGCCGAGCCACAGCGCGAAGATCGGCGCGAGCACGACGCGCGGCAACGCGTTGACCATCTTCACGTAGGGATCGAACACCGCGGCGACGATCGGCTGGCGCGCGAACCAGAAGCCGACAAGAACGCCACCGAGCGATCCGATCACGAAGGCGAGGATCGATTCGGCGAGCGTGATGCCGAGATGCTTCCAGATCACGCCGGAAGCGAACCATTTCACGATCTGGCTGAAGACGTCGAACGGGTTGGAGAAGAAGAACGGCGGCAGCAAGATCTTGCCGAACACGGGAACGGTCGACAGCACCTGCCACAGCACGATGCAGACGACCGCGACCAGGACTTGCAGCGCAAACAGCGTCGGGCGCGACATCAGACCGCCTCCGCCGCGTGAGTGGATTGCGCGTAACCCTTCATCACCTCGTCCTTCAGCACGCTCCAGATCTCGCGATGGAGGGCATGGAACTCCTTGTCGAGCCGCACCTCGAAGATATCGCGCGGGCGCGGCAGGCTCACGCGCCAGTCGCCGATGATCCGCGAGGACGGCCCGGCCGACATGATCACCACGCGATCGGCGAGCGCGATCGCCTCTTCGAGATCATGGGTGACGAACAGCACGGCCTTGCGGTCGGCATTCCAGAGGTCGAGCAGCAGATTGCCCATCACCTGGCGGGTCTGCGCATCGAGCGGCCCGAACGGCTCGTCCATCAGCAGGATCTTCGGATCGCGGATCAGCACCTGTGCCAGTGCCACGCGCTTGCGCTGGCCGCCGGAGAGCATGTGCGGATAGCGGCCGGCGAAGGCGCCAAGACCAACCGAGGTCAGCCATTTCTGCGCCCGCGGCAGCGCCTCGGCACGCGGCGTGCCTTTGATCTCGAGCCCAATCGCGACATTGTCGAGCGCGGTCTTCCAGGGGAACAGCGCATCGGCCTGGAACAGGTAGCCGGCATCCCGGTTCAGCCCTGCCAGCGGCCGGTCGAAAATCTTGACGTTGCCGGCGGCAGGCTTGAGCAAGCCGGCGGCGACGTTGAGCAGCGTCGATTTCCCGCAGCCGGTCGGGCCGACGATGGCAACGAACTCGCCCTGCGCCACCGTAAGATGCGCCTTCTCCACCGCCGTATAGACCCGCCCGTCCCCGAGCCGGAACGCAACCTTGGCATCTTCCAGCGCCACTGCCGTGGGCGTTGTCATGTGTTCCCTCCAGACTTGATCCGATGCCTTAGCCGCTCGCGCCGCCAAGTTCAATCAAGCCGCCAAGCGTGCTACGCATGGGCTCTTGCCGTGCTCTTACCCTCCCCGGGAGGGGGAGGGTAAAGAAGAGCGAGTCCCGCCCCGATGTCCTCCAAAGCTGCCATCAGCTACCAGCGCGTCACCAAGAGCTTTGGCCTGCTCAAGGCCGTGGATGACGTCTCGCTCGACATTGACGAGGGCGAGTTCGTGGCCATCGTCGGCGGCTCGGGCTCGGGCAAGACCACGTTGCTGCGGCTCGCCAACCGGCTGATCGAGGCCGATGCCGGCACCATCACGGTCGAAGGCGAGGACGTGCTAAACGTCGATCCGGTCGCACTGCGGCGGCGGATCGGCTATGTCTTCCAGAGCGGCGGGCTATTCCCGCATTTGAGCGTCGCCGACAATATCGGGATCACGCCAAGATTGCTGGGCGCGCCAGCGGCGGATATCGCGGTGCGGGTCGACGAGCTGCTCGAGCTCGTGCAGCTCGACCGCAGCGCCCATCGCGACCGCCTCCCCGAAGCGCTCTCGGGCGGTCAGCGGCAGCGCGTCGGAGTGGCGCGGGCGCTGGCGGCGCGCCCGCGCATCGTGTTGATGGACGAGCCGTTCGGCGCGCTCGATCCCCTCACCCGCGATGCGCTCGGTGACGACTATCGCGCGCTGCACAAGAAGCTCGGCCTGACCACCGTCATGATCACGCACGACATGACCGAGGCCATCCTGCTGGCCGACCGCATCGCGGTGATGCGCGGCGGCAAGCTGCTGGCGCAGGGCACACCGGCGGAGCTGTCCAAGAGCAGCGACGCCTATGTGCTGGAGCTGCTGCGCACGCCGCGGCGCCAGGTCGAGCGGCTGAACGCGCTGCTGCCGCAGAGCGGTGCGGCATGAGCCTCCTCAATGATCCGCGCTGGGGCGAGGCGCTGGCGCATTTGCCCGACTATCTCGGCAACCATGTGCGGGTGAGCCTCGCCGCGCTGGCGCTCGGTCTCGCGGTCAGTCTGCCGCTGGCGATTCTCACGCGCAACAGCCCGGCGCCGCGCGCGGTCCTGCTCGCGCTCGCCAGCGTCGTGCAGACGGTACCGGGGCTGGCGCTGCTTGCACTGTTCTATCCGCTGCTGCTGCTAGCTGCCTCGGTCACGCTCTCCTGGTTCGGCGTCTCCTTCTCCGCGTTCGGCTTCCTGCCGGCGATGCTGGCGCTGGCGCTCTATTCGATGCTGCCGGTGCTGCGCAACGGCATCACCGGCCTCAACGGTATCGATCCGGCGCTGATCGAGGCTGCCAAGGGTGTCGGCATGACCGCGCGGCAGTCGCTCGTCATGGTCGAACTGCCGCTGGCACTGCCGGTGATGATGGCGGGCATCCGCACCGCCGCGGTGTGGGTGATCGGCACCGCGACGCTCTCGACACCGATCGGGCAGACCAGCCTCGGCAATTACATCTTTGCCGGGCTTCAGACCCAAAACTGGGTGTTCGTGCTGTTCGGCTGCCTTGCCTCGGCACTGCTGGCGCTCGCCGTCGATCAGCTGCTCGGCCTGATCGAAAGCGGCTTGCGCCGACGCCGCCGCGTGCGCACCGCGCTCGGCGGTATTGGAATTGCGGCGCTGGTCGCCACGACGCTGGTGCCGACGATGGCGCGCTCGCCGCAAAACTATGTCGTCGGCGCCAAGACCTTTGCCGAGCAATATGTGCTGTCGGCCCTGCTCCGCGACCGCCTCCAGGCGGCAGGTCTCTCCGCCACTGCGCGGTCGGGCCTCGGCTCCAGCGTAATCTTCGAGGCGCTGAAGGCCGGCGACATCGACCTCTATGTCGACTATTCCGGGACGCTCTGGGCCAATCAGCTGCACCGCACCGACATCAAGCCCCGCGCGGAACTGCTGGCTGACCTGAAGACGGCGCTCGCCAAGCACAACATCACCCTGCTCGGCGAGCTCGGCTTCGAGAATGCCTATGCGCTGGTGATGCCGAGGAAGCGCGCCGAGGCGCTTCACATCCGCAGCATCGCCGATCTCGCCGCACACGCGCCGGCGATGTCGATGGCCGGCGACTACGAGTTCTTCTCACGGCCCGAATGGGCCGCCCTGCAAAAGGCCTATGGCCTCTCGTTCCGCGCCCAGCGCCAGATGCAGCCGGACTTCATGTATGCGGCGGTCGCCAGCGGCGAGGTCGACGTGATCGCCGGCTACACCAGCGACGGGCTGATCGCGAAATACGATCTTGTCGTGCTCGACGATCCCCGGCACGCGATCCCGCCTTACGACGCGATCCTGCTGCTGGCGCCAAAGCGCGCCGGCGATGAGAAATTGCAGGCCGCGCTCAAGCCGTTGCTCGGCAAGATCGACATCGCCACCATGCGCGAGGCAAACCTGCGCGCCAGCGGCAATGATGCGAATTCATCGCCGGATGCGGTGGCGAAGTGGCTGTGGGGGAAGGTGGGTGAACGTTAAGCTAGCATTTCGTAGGGTGGGCAAAGGCGCGTAAGCGCCGTGCCCACCACAACGGAATGGTGGGCACGCTTCCGCCTTCGCTCTCCGAGCTACGGCGGACAAGTCGCTTTGCCCACCCTACGATCTCTACGATTCTGGATGCCGGTCCTCACAGCCCCCGGATCATCCCGGCATTGATCAGCAGCCGATTCAACCGCCGCGCCTCAGCGCCGTCCTTGCAGCCGTAGAAGATGCCCTTGCAGCGGAGCATGATCTGCTTCTGTTCGGCGAAGGACGGATCGAGCGGGATGCCGGCGGCCTCCTGGATCACCAGCGGCAGATAGGGGCCGTCGACCGTGTCCATCACGGCCTCGGTTTTGACCGGCGCGAAATTGACGGCATCGATCGCGTAATAAGTCGCGTAGAGGCGCGGATCGTAGGCGTCGAGCTTCTTGCCGATCGCGCCCTCGTCGAGCCCGGGCTCGAGCAGGTTCGGCGCGAACTCCGGCTGATGATCGCCATAGCGCACGATCAGGAACGGCTCGCCCGGAAAGTTCTTCTTCAGCCCCGCGACGAACGCCTTGTACTGCTCGGCGCTCATCGCCTGGCGGCGCAGATATTCGTCGATGGACGGCACATTGCCCGGCGCACGCCAGCTCGGCAGCAGGTCCGGACGGTAGCGCGTCTCCCAGGGGAAATGATTGGCGCCGAGATAGATGAAGGTGAACAGCGGCTTGTTCGGCGGCTGCTGGCCCATCAGCTGCAGCGCCTTGTCATAGAAGAAGCTGTCGGGCTCGACATCCCTGGCGCCGAGGTCCTTCGCGTCGAGGAAGCGCTCGACGCCGGTCGTCAGCTGAAAGCTGCGCGCGCCCATGAAGCCGCCATGGGCGGGATAGAGCGACATCGTATCGTAGCCGCAGCGGCGCAGCGCCAGCGGCAGGCCGCGCTCGACGCGGTTCGAGGCGATGCGCGTCACGAAATAGGCGAAGCGGCCGAACGAACGCGAGGAGAGTCCCGCGAGCACGTTGTATTCGGTGAACCAGCTCGGCCCGCCATTGCTTTCCGCTAGGAAGGTGCGCTGCCTGCCGTCCCAGGACTTGAAATGGCTGCCATAACCTACCGGCACCTTGATGCCATCAGCGGCGCGGATGTCGAAGCTCGATTCATCATGGATCATGATGATGTTCGGCCGGCGGCCGGCGGGATGGCAGGCATCGACCAGCGGCATGTTGAGCCGCTCGTTGGTGGACGCGGCAGATTCCATGAATCCATATTGCGCGAAGTCGGAGACCGCGGTGACGCCGGAGCGGAAGAACTTCGAGAGATAGCCGTCGTCGTAATAGCCGCGCCAAGCCTCATCAGGATGATAGAGCGAATAGCCGACCAGCGCGGCAAGACAGGCGAGCTTGCAGGCGAGCGCGGGCAGGCGCCGGATCCGGAACGGATCGAGCCACCACAGCGCGTACATCAGCGGCAGCGTGACGAGGCCGGCCCCGATCACCGACCAGCGCAGGTTCGGGAAGATCGTGAACAGGAACGCGACGGTGTCGCGGTCGATCATCATCAGGTCGATGAAGTTGACCGTCATCTGCACCACGTCGTGCTTGAGGCGCGACAGCAGCACCAGCACGACGACCATGGTCAGCGACAGCGCGCCCGACAGCGCCGGCCGCCGCAGCAGCGTGATCCAGAAGAAGTTGAGGATGCCCCAGGCCAGCGCGAAGGAAAGACGCGAGCCGAAATCGGTCTCGGTCTCGTACATCAGTGCCAGCGCGGCGAGATGCGGCACCGCGACCGCGAGCAGCCGCCAGATGCCGAGCGCGGCGACGCTCGCCAGCACGGCGGTGGCGGCAGAAGGACCTGGATTGGGCGCGGACGCCATCGACGACACGCAACTTCCTATCCGGTGCGGTGATGCCAAGCCGTCGAGCCGGCCCCAGGACGGCTGCGGCGTCCGGCGCAGCCGGAAGCCTGCACCGTGTCACAAAACTGTAACGGAACCGTCACGGGCAGGCAACGCGATCCGGCGTCCGACCTTCGCTTAATGTTAGCAACGCGCGAATGTGCCGCACGCTTCGGCGCATCTCATTCAACACCACCCTCACCCTGAGGAGCCCGCGCGCCTCCTCACCATGAGGGTCGGATGGCTAGGCCTTCGCGATCCCGGCGATGAACAGGTCGATCACCGCTTCCGCCATCCGGTCGACCTCGCCCGCCGCCACGCCCCAGCGCGGAAAGTGGCCGTCCAGATTCATGCGGGCGAAGCCATAGACCAGGGCGCGGCCGGCGATCTGGATGCGCTTGAGGTCGGCCGACCGCAGCAGGCCTTGACTGGCGGCTTCAGCCAGCATCTGCTCGGTCAGGGCGATCAGTTCGGCGTTGTCGCGGGTCAGCTCGGTGGAGCTGCCATGGGCGAAATAGCGTCCGGTGGAGATGATCTCGAAATGTGCGGGGTTGCGCATCGCCCAGCGCAGATAGGCGAGGCCGAAGGCGCGAAAGCGGCCGAGCGGATCGGCGGCCGGTGCCTCGCCCAATGCCGCCTGGATCTCGATACGAAAGCGCCGCTGCGCCTCCTCGGCCACCGCCGCCATCAGGGCATCGCGGCTCGGGAAGTGCCGGAATGGCGCCCCCGGCGACACCGCGGCACGGCGCGCAGCCTCGCGCACCGAGACCTCGGCCCCCTCTTCTGCCAGTTGCAACGCGGCATCGATCAGCACGCGGCGGAGGTCGCCGTGATGATATGGCCGGGCTTCAGGCGTCTGGCGGCGGGCGCGCGGTTTGGACGGCTGTCTTGCAGGCATGGCGCTTCCTAGCATCACCCGAACGTGAATGTAAGCAGCGATTACACCGTTGACGGCTTCGCGGCAGCAAAATGTAATCGATGATTACATAACGGAGGAGATTGCCATGTCACAACGTCAAGGCTGGTTCGAAGGCTGGCGGCTGCTCGTCGTATTCACCCTGAGCCTGATCGCGCTCAGCCTGTGGATCGCCTCGATGCGGCAGTTCGAGGTCGAGGGCGTGCGCATGGTGATCCGTTTCACGGCGCGCAGCTCGCTGCTGCTGTTCTGCCTCGCCTTCAGCGCCGCGGCTTTGGCCCGGCTGTGGCCCAACGCCTGGACGCGATGGCAGCGCCGCAACCGCCGTTATCTGGGCCTCAGCTTCGCCGCCTCCCACGCCATCCACGCAGTCGCGATCGTCGCCTTTGCCAGCATGGATCCGGCCGGCTTTGCCGAGGCCACCTCAGCCGCCTCCTTCATCTTCGGCGGCATCGGCTATGGCTTCATCATCTCGATGAGCGCGACCTCGTTCGACCGCACCGCGGCGCTGCTCGGGCCGCGCGCCTGGCGCGCGCTACACCTTGCCGGCGGCTATTACCTCTGGTTCCAGTTCATGGTGTCGTTCGGCAAGCGCGTGCCGGCGATGCCGCTCTATGCGGTCTTCCTCGTTCCGCTGCTCGTCGTGATGGCGCTACGGCTGATCGCAATGGCCGCGCGCCCGCGCGGGCAAACCGTGGCGGCGGGCTGACGAGCCGCCTTATTGTGGCAGCAGCCCGAGCCGCTTGGCGATGATGCGATCGAGCGTCCGTTTCGGCAGCACGGCGCCGATCAGATGACGCAGCGGGTCCGGCGTGATCTGGTAGCGCACCTTGGGGCTTGCCGCGGTCAGCGCCTCGAACACGATTTCGGCGATGCGCTCGGCCGGCAGGCCCTTGGCGCCGAGCTCCATCATGAACGCCATGACCTTGTTCAGTGCCGGCAGATAGGGCGAGTTCTGGTAGACGGACAGATCGATCTCTTCCGCCTTGCTCCAGATCGGCGTCTTGACCGCACCGGGGGCGACGATGATGACGTCGATACCGAACAGCATCAGCTCGCGGCGGAGGCTTTCCGACAATCCCTCGATGGCATGCTTGGAGGTACAGTAAGGCGCCGACAACGGATTGCCGTTCCTGCCGGCGACCGAGCTGATCATTACGATCCGCCCCTTTGGTCCCTTCAGCGACGGGTCGGCGCCGAGCAGCGGCCCGAAAGCCTGCGTCGCGATCACGGGGCCGATGACGTTGACGTCCATCTGACGGCGGAAATCATCCGCCGACAATTCGAGCACGGGGCCGGCGACCGCGACGCCGGCATTGTTGACGAGGCCGGCCAGGGTCTCGCCGCCGAGCGCCTCGCGAACTCTTCGCGCAGCAGCGAGGACTGCTGCCTCGTCGGTGACGTCGAACAGAAGCGCCGTGAAGTTTGGGCCGAACTCACCCTGGAGCCGCTCGGCATCGGCCTGCTTGCGAACGCTGCCGAAAACGCGATAGCCGCGGCCGATCAGGAATTTCGCAACGGCCCAGCCGATGCCGGTAGACACGCCGGTGATGACGACGGATCGCATGGTCCCCTCCCCCTCGAGTTCCCGGGATCATGCAGGAGAAGGGCGCACGAGCGCAATGGACGGGGGGTCTCAGGCCGCGCAGCGACGGCGCTTTCCACGCAAGCGAGGCGCCGCAAGAAGGTGCAGCGGATGCGGAATCTTAGGATGAAGTGGCACGCGAACGGCGCACAGCGAGACGAAGCGCGCGATGAGACAGTGAATGAAGAGCCGAATCTTTGACTCTGAAGACACTGGGCTTTTGGCGATCGCGGACGTCCGAAGAAATTCTGAGAAGCGACGCGAGAACAAGAATGTGGTTTAAGCGTCAGTTCTTGCTGCTCGGAGAGCAATTCAACTCGCGAAGAATTTGAATGAAGCAGCAATGCTTCGCGCGAGATGGAAAGAGCGAGACCGCCATTTGCGATCTCGCTCCAAGGTAGTGGCGAAGGTTTAAGATTTGGTTTGGCGAGCGAAGCTTGTGGTTTCGCTCTCGTGTCCGACGCGGCGTAAGCGATACGCCGCGTTACGACGACGGCTCAGTTCTTCGACTTGTCGACCAGCGCGCCCTTCTTGATCCAGGGCATCATGTCGCGCAGCTTGGCGCCGACTTCTTCGATCGGGTGCGCGGCGAGCTTGGCACGGGTCGCCTTGAACGAGGTCTGGTTGACCTTGTTCTCGAGCATCCAGTCGCGGGCGAACTTGCCGCCCTGGATGTCCGCCAGAACCTTCCGCATCTCCTTCTTGGTCTCGTCGGTGATGATGCGCGGACCGGTGACGTACTCGCCGTACTCGGCGGTGTTGGAGATCGAGTAGTTCATGTTGGCGATGCCGCCTTCATAGATCAGGTCGACGATCAGCTTCACTTCGTGCAGGCACTCGAAATAGGCCATCTCCGGGGCGTAGCCGGCCTCGACCAGGGTCTCGTAGCCGCCCTTGATCAGCTCGACCAGACCGCCGCAGAGAACCACCTGCTCGCCGAACAGGTCGGTCTCGCACTCTTCCTTGAAGGTGGTCTCGATGATGCCGGCGCGGCCGCCGCCGACGGCGGAGGCGTAGGACAGGCCGAGGTCATGGGCGTTGCCCGAGACGTCCTTGGCGATCGCGATCAGGCAGGGCACGCCGCCGCCGCGCTGATACTCCGAGCGCACGGTGTGGCCGGGGCCCTTCGGCGCGATCATCAGCACGTCGAGGTCGGCGCGCGGGTCCAGCAGGTTGAAGTGGACGTTGAGGCCGTGCGCGAACACCAAGGCTGCGCCCTTCTTCATGTTGTCGTGCAGGTGGTCACGATAGATGTCGCCCTGGAGCTCGTCCGGGGTCAGCATCATGACGAGGTCGGCCCATTTGGCGGCCTCGGCGACTTCCATCACCTTGAAACCGGCGGCTTCCGCCTTCTTGACCGAGCCCGAGTCCTTGCGCAGCGCAATGGCGACTTCCTTGACGCCGGAGTCCTTCAGGTTGAGCGCATGGGCATGGCCCTGGCTGCCATAGCCGACGATGGCGACCTTCTTGCCCTTGATCAGGTTCAGGTCGGCGTCGCGATCGTAATAAACACGCATAGTCGTTTCCTCGTTGCGGGCCGAAATCGGCCGATGGTCAGTGTCCGAAGGGTGAAATTTGCGGATTTCGGGGGCTGTCTAGAGCATTTCGGCCCCTTAGGGAAACCCGTTTCTGCATGGAAATCCGCGACATCATGCATCCATGAAAACGGGGTAGAGGGAGGCGAGCAGCAGGATCGCCATCAGGATATTGAAGGCGCGGACCAGCCGCTCGGAAGTCAGGACGGGCCGCAGGGCAGTGCCGAACAAGGCCCAGACCACGGTCGAGACGGTGCCGACCAGCAGGCTGATCAGGGTCTGGATCGCGATGTTGAGGGGGAATTGGGCGATCGCCGCATAGGCGGTGATGGTGCCGATCACGATCACCCAGCCCTTGGCGTTGATCCACTGGAACATGGCCGCACCCCAGAAGGTCATCGGGCCGCGACCATCCTCCTCGCCCGGCTTGGCCGGACCCGACATGGCGATCACGACGGCGAGGTAGATCAGGTAGGCGGCGCCGGCATATTTCAGGATGGTCTGGAGGATCGGATAGGCCAGGAAGACGGTGCCAAGCCCAAGGCCGACGGTGGCGACCATGAAAGCAAAGCCGAGCACGATGCCGACGATGTGCGGGACGGTGCGGCGGAAGCCGTAGGTGAGGCCCGACGACAGCAGCATGATGTTGTTCGGCCCGGGCGTGAAGTACATCACGACCATGAAGGCGAGGAAGGCGTAGAACAGCGAATAGGTCATCATCACCTCACGCAGTTTTCTGCAGCGCTTGCGGGCGCCTGGCCAGCACCATCACCGCGATGCCGCCGATCACGGTCAGCATGCCGGCGAGGCGCAGTGGCCCGAACCGCTCGCCGAACACGATGCTGGAGGCGGCGGAACCGACGAACGGCACCAGCAGTGCGAATGGCACCACTTGTGCAGCCGGATAGTCGCGCAAGAGGCGGCCCCACAGCCAATAGGCGATGCTGGTCGAGATGGCGCCGAGCATCAGCATGCAAAGGGCCGACGTCAGCGACATGTGCGTCAGCGAGGCCCATGTCGCCGCCGGCCCGTTGGCGATCAGCGCCAGCGCGAACAGCGGCACGGCCGAAGCGAGGCACAGCCAGGCGAACAGATCGAACATCGGCGCGCCGCAAGCGCTGCGCAGCAGCAGATTGCCGACGGCAAAGCTGGCCGGCGAGATCATCAGCACCGCGAATGCGCCGACGCTGAAATCGTAGCCGACGGTGCCACAGATCATCAGAAGACCGGCTGCGGCGATGACGATGCCGAGCGTCTGTAGCGGCGTCGGGCGCTCGCCGAAGACGATCGCGGCGAGCCCGATGGTGAATAGCGCCTGGCTCTGCACGACGACGGAGGTCAGCCCCACCGGCACGCCGTGGGCGATGCCGTAGGCCTGCGACAGGAATTGGCCGAGGAACAGCGTGAAGCTGATCGCGATCAGCAGCGACCAGGCGACCTTCGGTTTGGGAATGAACAGGCACGGCACCGCGGCGATGGTGAAACGCATCGCCGTCATCAGCTCCGGCGATAACTCGTCGAGCGCGATACGGCTCGCCACGAAGGCAAGCCCCCAGATGATCGCCACCAGGAGGGCGATGAGGATGTCGGCCGGCTTCATTGTTGTTTCCGGTTCTGCCTTGTCGTGCAGCCCTGTTTTTTGTTCTGGTCTAGCCTTGCTCGCCGGCCTTTACGTGGAAGAATTGGGTTTTCGCAGCAGATAAGTGCCGTGCATCGGCGCGTGGTAATCGGCCGAGACCAGCGTGAAGCCGACATCGGTCAGCATCCGCTCCATCACCCAGCCGAAGGTGGAATACTCGTCCCGCATATGCGTCACCACGCCCCCGCGGGAAAAATCGTGGTTCTTGATGTGGAAGTCGGCCCATTGCTCGACGTCGCGCTCGATCGCATCGGGCATCGAGGCGTAGACGATGTCGCGCAAATAGAAGCTGCCACCGGGCTTGAGCGCACGATAGATCCGCGACATCGCCACCGCCTTCCAGAAATCCGGCAGATGGTGCAGCGTGAACTCGCTGACGATGAGGTCATAGGATTCCGGCCGGTAGGCGAAGCTGAGCAAGCCGGCGGACTGGGTGCGCACGGGCGCCTTGCGGTCGCGCGCGTAGATCTCGGCGAGCGCCAGCATCGCCGGCGAGATGTCGATGGCGTCGACCTCGGCGCCCATCAGCGCGGCTTCGGTGGCAAGCACGCCGTTGCCGCAGCCGATATCGGCGACGCGCCAGCCGCGCTGCACCCCGAGCATTTTCAGCGCGGCGCGCGCCCGCAGGTCGGCATCGTCATGGTTGTCGTAGATCGAGGCCACAGCGGGCTCGATCCCCATCCGGTTCCGCTCGTTGTAATACCAGTCGCGCGCCAGCATGGTTCACATCCCTTCAGGCCCGCGACCGATCGCGGCAACGCCAGTGCGCGACACCTCGACAAGGCCGAGCGGGCGCATCAGGTCGATAAACTGATTGATCTTGTCCGTGTTGCCGGTGATCTCGAACACAAAGCTCTCGGTGGTGGCGTCGATCACGCGGGCGCGGAACGCATCCGCGAGCCGCAGCGCCTCGACCCGATGCTCACCCTGCCCGCGCACCTTGACCATCGCCAGCTCACGCTCGATCGAGCGCTTGGTCTGGGTCATGTCGACGACGCGGTAGACCGGGATCATGCGGTCGAGCTGGTGCTTGATCTGCTCGATCACCATCGGCGTGCCCGTCGTGACGATGGTGATGCGCGACAGGTGCTTCTGGGCCTCGGTCTCCGAGACGGTGAGGCTCTCGATGTTGTAGCCGCGCCCCGAGAACAGGCCGATCACGCGCGCGAGCACACCGGGCTCGTTCTGCACGAGCACCGCGAGCGTGTGCGTCTCGTTGGGATCGTGACGGTCCTCGATGAAGTAGGCGGATGCAGGCTGGTTCATTGTCGTCCCCCTGGTTCTTCGTCGTGCCCCGCGAAGGCGGGGCATCCAGTAATCACTGGCATCGAGATTCCCACGACAGCCGCGGCGTACTGGATCGTCCGGTCAAGCCGGACGATGACAGCTGTGTATTTGGCGAGCGCACGCGTCATCATGCGAGCACCCATCGCTTGAACAGATCGAAATCGATATTGCCGCCGGACAGCACGAGACCGACGCGCTTGCCCTTCAGCTTGCTCTTTTCTTGCAGCGCCGCGGCGAGCGCGGCTGCGCCGGCGCCTTCGGCGAGATTATGCGTGTCGGTCCAGTAGGCGCGAATCGCGGCGGCGACCTCGTCGTCGGTGACCTGCACGATGCGCGAGGCGCCCTTGCGGATCAGCGCCAGCGCATCCTCGTCAGGGATACGCGTCGCCATGCCGTCGGCGAGCGTATTGGCCGTCTCGGTCGTCACGATCGTGCCGGCCGCGAACGACAGCGCATAGGATGGCGCTTCCGTCGACTGCACGCCGACGATCTCGGTCTTCAGGCCCAGAAGATCGCGCGCCATGATGCAGCCGCAGATGCCGGAGCCCTGCCCGATCGGCACATAGAGGATGTCGAGATCGGGCGCCGAGCGGAACAGCTCGAGCGCGTAGGTCGCAACGCCCAGCACGAGGTCCGGGTGGAACGACGGCACCATGTGGAGCCCTGCGAACTGCGCGCGGCGCTCGGCCTCCTCGCGGGCGGCCTGGAAATCCTCGCCGTGCTCGACCAGCTCGGCGCCGAACGCCCTCATCGCCCGATTCTTCTCGACCGAATTGCCTGATGGCACGTAGATCACCGCGGGCACGCCGTGTCGGCTCGCCGCGAATGCGAGACTCTGGCCGTGATTGCCGCGCGTCGCCGAGATGATGCCTGGCGTGTTCGGCCGCTCGCGCTTCAGCCGGTCGAGATAGACCAGCCCGCCGCGCACCTTGAAGGCGCCGATCGGCGTATGGTTTTCGTGCTTGACGATGACCTCGGTGCCGAGACGCTCAGCGAGCAGCGGCCAGCCGCGCGCCGGCGTCGCCGGCACCGCCTGCCCCACGATCGCATGTGCGCGCTCGAGCTCCGTCAGGTCGAACATCGTAGGCCTTCCATCCACCGTCTCTCGCAGCTGTCATCCCCGCGAAGGCGGGGATCCAGTATTCCAGAGGCCCCTGAGATTGATCGAGAGGCCGCGGCGTACTGGATCGCCCGGTCAAGCCGGGCGATGACAGCGGAGTTTGTGACCATCACGCTCACACCAGCGCCTTGCCGCCGGCGAACGCCTTCGCCGTCGCCTCGTCATTGGCCTGCTCGGGCAGCAGCATCTCGTTATGCGCCTTGCCGGAGGGAATCATCGGGAAGCAGTTTTCCAGCGCCGCGACACGGCAGTCGAACAGCACCGGGCGCTTGACCGAGATCATCTCCTTGATGGCGCCCTCGAGATCGGCGGGCTTGTGCACCTGCAGGCCGACGGCGCCATAGGCCTCCGCGAGCTTGACGAAGTCCGGCAGCGCCTCCGAGTAGGAATGCGACAGCCGGTTGCCGTGCAGCAGCTGCTGCCACTGCCGCACCATGCCCATGTACTGGTTGTTGAGGATGAAGATCTTGATCGGCAGCTCATACTGAACTGCCGTCGACATCTCCTGCATCGTCATCTGCACCGAGGCATCGCCCGCGATGTCGATGACAAGGCTATCGGGATGGGCAACCTGCACGCCGACCGCGGCCGGCAGGCCGTAGCCCATGGTGCCGAGCCCGCCCGACGTCATCCAGCGGTGCGGCTCCTCGAAGCCGTAGAACTGCGCCGCCCACATCTGGTGCTGGCCGACCTCGGTCGTGATGTAGGTGTCCTTGCCGCGCGTCGCCTCGAACAGGCTCTGGATCGCGTGCTGCGGCAGGATGACGTCGTTGCTCTTCTTGTAATAGAGCGAATTGCGGGCGCGCCATTGCGTGATCTGCTGCCACCACGACTTGATGTCCGGCTTCTTCGCCTCCGCCTTGAACACCTGGACGATGTCGCCGAGGACGTTGCCGCAGTCGCCGATGATCGGCACGTCGACACGGATGTTCTTGTTGATCGAGGACGGATCGATGTCGATGTGGATCTTCTTCGAGCCGGGCGAGAACGCATCGACGCGGCCGGTGATGCGGTCGTCGAAGCGCGCGCCGACGCACAGCATGACGTCGCAATCATGCATCGTCATGTTGGCCTCGTAGGTGCCGTGCATGCCGAGCATGCCGAGCCAGTTCTTGCCCGAGGCCGGATACGCGCCGAGGCCCATCAGCGTGGACGTGATCGGGAAGCCAGTGACCTCGACCAACTCGCGCAAGAGCTTGGTGGCCTCCGGGCCGGAATTGATGACACCGCCGCCGCTGTAGATCACCGGACGCTTGGCATTCGCGAGCAGCGAAACGGCTTTCCGGATCTGCGTCGCATCGCCCTTCACGCGCGGGGCGTAAGAGCGGTGCACGTCGGATTTGCGGGGCGGATGATAGGTGCCGGTCGCGAACTGCACGTCCTTGGGCACGTCGACAAGCACCGGGCCGGGACGGCCCGAGGTGGCGACATAGAACGCCTCGTGCAGCACCTTGGCGAGGTCGTTGACGTCGCGGACCAGCCAGTTGTGTTTGGTGCAGGGCCGCGTGATGCCGACCGTGTCGCATTCCTGGAAGGCGTCGTTGCCGATCAGATGCGTCGGCACCTGGCCGGAGATGCAGACCAGCGGGATCGAGTCCATCAACGCGTCGGTCAGCGGCGTCACCATGTTGGTGGCGCCGGGGCCGGAGGTCACCAGCGCAACGCCCGGCTTGCCGGTCGAGCGCGCATAGCCCTCGGCGGCGTGGCCTGCGCCCTGCTCGTGGCGGACCAGGATGTGCTGGACCTCGCTCTGCTGGAAGATCTCGTCATAGATCGGAAGCACCGCGCCGCCGGGATAGCCGAAGATGTCCGTCACGCCGTGATCGATGAGCGCGCGGACGATCATCGCGGCGCCGGTCATCTGGTTCGGATCGTGGCTCTTGTCGCTCATTGGCTTGCTCCGGATGCGCTGTTGTCAGCGGCTTTCGTTCTGGGTTCGGGAAATAAAAAAGGCCCCGAAGAGGGCCCATGCACACCGCCTGTCTTGTGGATGGCAGCTAGCCACCCCCGGCGGTGTGCCTGGGTACGACGGCGATAAGGAGTTTGGTAATAATGTTACGCATGGCAGGTGCCCGGCTTCCCAAAGGTTGCGCGAAACATAACGGCCAAAGCCTGGATGTCAAGGCAAAGCGGCCGTTCCCGCGCGATTTTGGCAGTGTAGCGGTGTTCCCGAGGTTCGGCGAGAGGTAAATGCGGGAACCCGAGCACAAAAGCGCGTCAAGTCCCGCTCGTCATTCCGGGGTGATGCGAAGCATCGAGCCAGGAATCCATAACCCCAGGCCAACATCGGGCACGAGACGGTAGCCAGCAGCCGCGGCCACATAACCGCCTGTGGTTATGGGTTCCGGGCTCGCACTGCGCGCGCCCCCGGAACGACGACCGTCTCTTAATTCTCGTCCCGGGCCGCGTTCACGGCGGCGGCGAGCCATCCCCTCGCCTCCTCCAGCTTCACCCACTCGAATTCGGGGAGCTGATGCCGAAACCAGGTGAATTGCCGCTTCGCATAGTGGCGGGTGTCGGCGCGTCCGATCGTGGCGGCGTCCTCCAGGCTGAGCTCGCCGCGCAGATGCCGGATCAGCGCCGGCACGCCATGGGCCTTCATCGCCGGGAGCAGCGGATCGAGCTGGCGGGCGGCCAGTCGCTCGACCTCCTTCAGCGCACCGGCACCCAGCATCGCGTCGAAACGCGCATCGATGCGGGCATAGAGCTCGTCGCGCTCGGGCGCGAGGAACACCGCGCGATAACTGTCCCTGGGCAAGAGCGGCGGCTGGCCCTCATGGTGCCAATCCAGCAACGAGCGGCCGGTCGCCTCGATCACTTCGAGCGCGCGCGCGATCCGGGTCCGGTCGCGCAGGTTCAATCGCTCGGCCGCACGCGGATCGCGGCGCGCGAGTTCCGCATGCAGCGCCTCGACGCCGTTCCGCTCCAGCCGGGCGCGCACGTCCTCGCGCACATCAGCAGGGATCGGAGGCACCACGGAGAGGCCCGCCGTCAGCGCCTTGAAATAGAGCCCGGTGCCGCCGATGAAGATCGGCAGGCGGCCTTGGGCTTGCGCCTCTTCGAGCGCCTTGGCCGCATCGCTCACCCAGGCACCGGCCGAGAAATTCACGGCCGCATCGACATGGCCGTAGAGCCGGTGCGGCGCGCGCGCCTCCTCGCCATGGGTGGGGCGTGCCGTGATGATGCGGAGGTCGCGGTAGACCTGCATGGAATCGGCATTGATGACGGTGCCGCCGGCGCTGAGGGCAAGCTCCAGCGCCAGCGCCGACTTGCCGCTGGCGGTCGGGCCTGCGATAAGCACGGCCTTGCTCGTATGCCCCTCGCTCACGAAAACCTCAAATGTCCCTCGTCGCCACGCTGATCTGCCACCCCGACAATCCTGCGCTCGACTCTACCATCGTCGACGGCGCCCGCGCCGTGCTGCCGAAGGCGCAACCGGCGCACTGGCTGTTCGACGGGGTTGCGGTCGATATTCCGTTCGGCGCGCAGGATAACCTCGAAGGCGACCGTCACGCCATCGAGCAGCGGCTCCGCGAGCTGCGCGGCGACCTGCCCATCGACATCGTGGTGCAGCCTGTCGGCTTCCGGCGCAAGAAACTTTTTCTCGCCGACATGGATTCCACCATGATCGGCCAGGAATGCATCGACGAGCTCGCCGATCTCGTCGGAATGAAGGCCCATGTCGCCGCCATCACCGAACGCGCGATGCGCGGCGAGATCGAGTTCGAGCCGGCGCTGCGCGAACGCGTCGCGCTGCTGAAGGGTCTTCCCGCCAGCGTGGTCGACGAGGTGCTGGCCAAACGCATCACGCTGACCCCGGGCGGCCGTGCGCTGGTCGCGACCATGCGTAAACATGGCGCCTACACCTGCCTCGTCTCCGGCGGCTTCACCCTGTTCACCAGCGCGGTCGCCGCCAAGATCGGCTTCCAGGAGAACCGCGCCAACGAGCTCGTCGTGCGCGACGGCAAGTTCACCGGCGAGGTCAAGGAGCCGATCCTCGGCCGCGCGGCAAAACTCGCGACGCTGGTGGATCTGATGGAATCGTTCGACCTCGACGACATCGACTCCGTCGTGGCCGGCGACGGTGCCAATGACCTCGCGATGATCCAGGCGGCGGGCCTGGGCGTCGCGTATCACGCCAAGCCGGCGGTCGCCGCGGCTGCGGCGGCACGGATCGATCACGGTGATCTCACCGCGCTGCTGTATGCGCAGGGCTACCGGCGCGACGAGTTTGTGGAAGCGTAGCTTCTAGCTGCACGCCAAGCACCCGTAGGGTGGGCAAAGGCGCGTCAGCGCCGTGCCCACCACTCTTGATGCAAGGGAAGAAAGTTGGTGGGCACGCTTCGCTTTGCCCACCCTACGAGACTGTGCGGCGACTACTGCACGCTCAGCGCGACGAACCGCAATTCGCCGTCACCGTTCGAGACCAGCAGCAGCACGGACTTCTTGCCGTCCTTCTTGAGCTGGTCGACGCGCTTCTGGATGTCGGCGCCGCTGGAGACGGCCTCCTGCGCGACTTCGACGATGACGTCGCCGGCGGAGAGGCGCTTCTCGGCGGCATCCGAATTGGCGTCGACATTGGTGACGACCACGCCCTTGACGCTGTCCTTGATCTTGTAGCGCGAGCGCAGATCCTTGCTGAGCGCGGCGAGATCGAGGCCGAGCGCTTTCTGCGTCACCAGCTTCTCGGGCGGGGGCTCGTCGGTCTTCACCGCGGCCTGCACCTTGTCGGGATCCTGCAAGCGGCCAAGCGTGACTTTCTTGGTCTGCTCCTCGCCCTTGCGGATGATGACGACATCGACCTCCTTGCCGACCGCGGTGTCGGCGACGACACGGGAGAGGTCCTTGGGGTCCTTGACGTCCTTGCCGTCGAACTTGACCACGACGTCGCCGGGCTCGATGCCGGCGGGCTTGGCCGGGCCCTTGTCGTCGACGCCCGCCACCAGCGCGCCGCGCGCCGGCTTGATGTTGAGGCTCTCGGCAATCTCGTCGGTGACGCCCTGGATGCGCACCCCGAGCCAGCCGCGGCGGAGTTCGCCGAACTGGCGCAGCTGGTCGACGACGCCCGCGACCGTCTTCGACGGCACCGCGAAGCCGATACCGATCGAGCCGCCGGACGGCGAGATGATCAGGGTGTTGACGCCGATGACGTCGCCTTCGAGGTTGAACAGCGGACCGCCGGAATTGCCGCGGTTGATGGCGGCGTCGGTCTGGATGTAGCTGTCATAGGGCCCCGAGGAGATGTCGCGGTTCTTGGCCGAGACGATGCCGGCCGTCACCGTGCCGCCCAGGCTGAACGGATTGCCGATCGCGACCACCCAATCGCCGAGGCGCAGCTTGTCGCTGTCGCCGAACTTCACCGCGACCAGCGGCTTCGGCGGCTTGAACTTGAGCACGGCAAGGTCGGTCTTCTTGTCGACGCCGACCAGATCGGCCTTGATCTTGGTGCCGTCGTTGAGGATGACGTTGATCTCGTCGGCGTCGGCAATGACGTGGTTGTTGGTGACGACGACGCCTGCCGTGTCGATGATGAAGCCGGACCCGAGCGAGTTGGTCTTGCGCGGCGGCCCGCTGCCATTATCGCCGCCCTTGCTGCCACCACCGGGGCCTTTGCGGTTCTTGAAGAAGTCGTCGAAGAACTCCTCGAAGGGCGAGCCGGGCGGCAGTTGCGGCATGGTGTTGGCGCCGCCCTTGGCCTCGACGGTCTGCGAGGTCGAGATGTTGACGACCGCGTCGATCACCTTCTCGGCGACGTCGGCAATGCCCTCCGGTCCGCGCGCATGAGCCGGCGTGCCGAACGCGCTGAACGCACTGACGGCGAGCGCGGCCAGCCCTAAGCGCAAGCGGGTCGGGGCAATGGTGGCAGCGGTCATTGGTTTCTCCAGAGAAAAGGATTCGGCGCCAAGGATTCGGCTCCAAGACTGCGCTCGAACGGGGGGAGCGCGCAAGCGCGGAGCTTAACGGGGCCTCAGGACCCGGATAATACGGCGAAAACCGGTCCTTCGCCTTCACTTTGGCGTTGTCGTGACGCTTAAATCGGGCGGCGCATAACCCAGATCAGGATCAGACCGGCCACAGCCGAGCCGATCCCGACCGCCCGCAGGATGTTGTCCGGCGTGGCGATGGCGCTTTTCATGGCCTTGCGCATCCAGTTCGGACTTGCCGCGAACATCAAGCCTTCCAGCACGAACAGGATGCCCAAGCCGATGAGGAAGTCGGCGAACGCAATGGACCTCATCGGATTGGAACCTTCCGTTATGCTGTTCTTGTGTGGACGCAGGGCGGCAGACTTGCCGCCCCTTTTGTCTAGCTTACGGCTTCGCCGGCGTCTCGGTCGCCGCCCTGCCGGACGGGCTACCGAAATACCGGAAGAAATCCGAGTCCGGCCGCAACAGGAAGCGGGTGTCGCTCGACTTCAGCCCGTTCTCATAGGCGGTCATCGACCGGTAGAAGGCGAAGAAGTCGGCATCCTTGCTATAGGCCTCGGCGAACAGGCGGTTGCGCTCGGCATCGCCGGCGCCGCGGGTCTGATCGGCCTGCGAATTGGCTTCCGCGACAATGACGGTCGCCTCGCGATCGGCCTTCGACTTGATCTCTTGTGCCTTCTGGCCGCCCTGGGCGCGGAACTCGGCGGCTTCGCGCTCGCGCTCGGTCTTCATGCGCAGGTAGACCGCCTGGCTGTTCTGCTCCGGCAGATCGGCGCGGCGGATCCGGACGTCGACCACCTGGATGCCGTAGCCGTCGGCCTCGCGATCGAGCTGGTCGCGGATGCGCAGCATCAGCTTCTCGCGGTCATCGCGGACCACGTTGATGAAGGTGACCTCGCCGAGCACGCGGCGCAGCGCCGCGTTGAGGAGCGTGGTGAGCTGGATGTTGGCGGCCTGGATCGAGCCGACGCTCTGGTAGAAGCGCAGCGCGTCCTTGATGCGGTAGCGCGCGAAGGCGTCGACCACGAGCCGCTTCTGGTCGGACGCGATCGCTTCCTGCGACGGGTTCTCGAGGTCGAGAATGCGCTTGTCGATGTTGATCACCGAATTCCACGGCGCCTTGAAATGCAGGCCGGGAGCGGTGACGACGTCGACGGGCCGGCCGAACTGCAGCACGATGGTCTGCTCGGTCTGCTGCACCGTGAACAACGACATGTAGCCGACGATCACGACGAGCAGGAGTGCGAGCAGCGTGACGATACCTGTGACCGGAGACCTCATCGGTTGCCTCCGCCCGACTGCTGACCGCTGGTCGGCGGCCGCTTGGTCGTCAATTCGTTCAGCGGCAGATAGGGCACGACGCCCTGGCCGCCCGGACCGCCGTCATAGACGAGCTTGTCCGCACCGCCGAGCACCCGCTCCATGGTCTCCAGATAGATCCGTTCACGCGTCACGTCGGGCGCCTTCTTGTATTCCTCGTAAACCTTCAGGAAGCGCGCGCTCTGGCCCTTGGCCTCGGCGATCGCCTGCTCCCGGTAGCCTTCGGCGGCCTGGAGGATCTGCGCCGCGCGTCCGCGCGCCTGCGGCACCACCTGGTTGGCGTAGGTCTGGGCTTCGTTCTGCAGCTGCTCGAGATTGGCGCGTGCCGCCTGGACGTCGCGGAAGGCAGCGATCACCTCGCCCGGCGGATCGACCTTCTGCATCTGCACCTGGGTGATCAGAATGCCGGAGCCGTAGCCGTCCAGGGTCCTCTGGATCAGTTCCTGCACGCCCTGTTCGGTAACGTTGCGCGCGCCGGTCAGGATCGGCTGGATCTGCGATCGGCCGATCACCTCGCGCATCGCGCTCTCGGCGACCGCCTTCACGGTGCCTTCGGGATTCTGGATGTTGAAGAGGAAGTCACCGACGCCGTCCGGCTTGATGCGCCAGAGCACGGTGAAGTCGACGTCGACGATGTTCTCGTCGCCGGTCAGCATCAGGCTCTCTTCCGGCACGTCACGAATGGAGCGGCCTCGCCGCGCCGGATCGTCGATCAGCGTCATGCCGATCGAGATGGTGTTGACGCGCAGCGCCTTCGGCAGCAGCACGGTCTCGATCGGATAGGGCAGATGATAGTTCAGGCCCGGCTGCACGGTGCGAACGTGCTTGCCGAAACGCAGCACGACGCCAAGCTCTTCGGACTGCACGCGGAAGAAGCCCGACAGCAGCCAGAACGCAACGATGATCAGGATGATCAGCGTGATGCCGATGCCGGAGAAATAACCGCCCGGCATGATCTGCTGGAGACGGTCCTGGCCGCGCCGCAGAAGGTCTTCCAGATCCGGCGGCCTCGGCCCGACCGGTTGCGGGCCCGTGCCCCATGGTCCTTTTGGACCCGAGCCCCAAGGGCCACCGCCCTGATTCTTCCACGGCATTCGACGCTCTCCTCGGCAGACCGGGACTAGAACTAACCTGGCCCGCATTGTCCGGTCCGGCTTTATAGGGGACCGGCAGGTCCCTTACAACGCAGCCCTCGCCGTCTTCCGAGCTATGCTCGGGCACGAAAAAGTCAATGTAAACATTGGCGAAAGCGGTTAATGGGACGACCGCCGACGATATGTCACATAGGAGTAGTCGGCGCTGTCATCAGGGCCGGCCGGATGGCGGACACGCGCCACCTCGTCCCATTCCGCCTTGTCGATGTCGAAATGGGTATCGCCGTCGGGGCGCGCATGCACCTCGGTGATTTCGAGGCGATCGGCGCGATCGAGCCATTGCCGATAGATCTCGGCACCGCCGATGATCGCGATCTCGGCGACCGAACGCCGCAGGGCATCGCCGCGCGCGACGTCGCCCGCAGTCGCCGCCGATGTCGTGACGATGGCACCCGCGGCGCGATAATCCGCATCGCGCGTGATCACGATGTTGGTGCGCCCCGGCAGCGGCCTGCGCAGCGACTCGAACGTCTTGCGGCCCATGATCACGGGCTTGCCGATGGTGAGCGCCTTGAAGCGCGCCATGTCGGATTTCAATCGCCACGGGATCGCGTTGCCGGCACCGATGACGCCGTTCTCCGCGATCGCGACGACGAAGACGATCTCCATCAGTTGGAGCTCCCGGCAAGCCGCCTCAAGGCGGGACCGCTGACGCGGCACAGCGTCCAGTCGTCCATCATCACCGCGCCGAGCGATTTGTAGAACGCGATCGACGGCGCATTCCAGTCGAGCACCGCCCATTGCAGGCGCGACCAGCCATTGTCGACGCATTCCTTGGCGAGATAGACCAGCAGCGCCTTGCCGAGGCCCTTGCCCCGATGCGACGGCCGCACGTAGAGATCTTCGAGATAGATGCCGTGGCGGCCGCTGAAGGTGGAGAAATTCGTAAACCAGACCGCGAAGCCGACCGGCTCGCTGTTCCACTCGGCAATCGCGCAGTAAAGCCGCGGATCGCTGCCGAACAGGGCGTCAGCAATCATCTCTTCGGTTGCTTCGACCTCGTGCGAGAGCTTCTCGTATTCGGCAAGCTCGCGGATGAAGGCAAGAACGAGCCCAGCCTCGTCCGCGCGCGCGCGGCGGATGTTGAGAGACATCCGCGTCAGACCGCGACTTCCGCCTTGATGTGCGGATGCGGGTCATAGCCGACGAGTTCAAAGTCCTCATAGCGGAACGAGAAGATATCCTTCACGTCAGGATTGATCCGCATCACCGGCAGCGCGCGCGGCGCGCGCGTCAGCTGAAGCCGCGCCTGCTCCAGATGATTGGAATAGAGGTGGGTGTCGCCGAGCGAGTGCACGAAGTCGCCGGGCTTCAATCCCGTGACCTGCGCCACCATCATGGTGAGCAGCGCGTAGGAGGCGATGTTGAAGGGCACGCCGAGGAACACGTCGGCCGAGCGCTGATAGAGCTGGCACGACAGCTTGCCGTTGGCGACGTAGAACTGGAACAGCAGGTGGCAGGGCGGCAGCGCCATCTTCTCGACGTCGGCCGGATTCCACGCGGTGACGATCAGCCGGCGCGAATCCGGGGTCCGCTTGATCATGTCGATGACATTGGCGATCTGGTCGATGCTGCGCCCGTCGGCCGTGGGCCAGGAACGCCATTGATGGCCATAGACCGGGCCGAGGTCGCCGTTGGCGTCGGCCCATTCGTCCCAGATGGTGACGCCGTTGTCCTTGAGGTATTTGATGTTGGTGTCGCCCTTCAGGAACCACAGCAGCTCATGCACGATCGCCTTCAGCGGCAGCCGCTTGGTGGTCAGCATCGGGAAGCCGGCCGACAGGTTGAAGCGCATCTGATGGCCGAACACCGACAGCGTGCCGGTGCCGGTCCGGTCGGTCTTCTCGGCGCCGTCTGAAAGAATCCGCTCGAGCAGGTCCTGATATTGGTGCATGTGCGATAGAGCCTTTGGGGAGGCGGCGAACTTAACGGCCGCCCCCGCGCTGCGACAGCGGCGATTCGCTGCTCCCACAGATTATACCCGGAAAAGGTGAGCGTTCCCGGGGCAAACGACAAGGGGCGGAACTTGCATCCCGCCCCTTGCCTATCGGCTTGAAAGTGCTGGCTAAGTCGCCGGCTTGAGCACCGGGCTCCACTTCGCGATCTCGTGCTTGACGAGGGTCGCCAGCGCTTCCGGCGTCCGGTCCTTGGCGGCCGGGATCACACTGCCGAGCTCGAGCAGACGCTTCTTCACGGTCTCGTCGTCGAGCGCCTTGATGACGGCCGCGTTCAAGCTGGCGATGATCGCGGGCGAGGTTCCCTTCGGCGCGAACATTGCGTTCCAGGCCTGGGCCTGGAAGTTCGGCAGGCCGGCTTCCGCCGTGGTCGGCACGTTCGGCAGCGATGGATTGCGCTCCGGCGTTGCGATCGCATAGGCCTTGATGGTGCCGGCGTTGATCTGCGGAACCGCGTTGACGATCTGGTCGCACATGTAGTCGACCTGGCCCGCCACCAGCGCGTTCATCGCCGGACCCGTGCCGTTGAAGGGCACGCCGACCGGCTTGACGTCGAGGATCGAGTGCAGGAGCTCGCAGGAGACATGCGAGACCGAGCCGATTCCGGCATGCGCCGCATTCACCTTCTCGGCATTCGCCTTCACGTAAGTCACGAACTCCTTGAGATCCTTCGGCGGAAAGTCCTTGCGCGCGAGGATCAGGATCGGCGTGCCCGCGAGCAACGCGATCGGCTCAAAATCCTTCTCGGGATGATAGGCGAGCTTGGGATAGAGCGGCACGGATGCCGCATGCGTGCCCATATGCCCGGTGATGAGCGTATAGCCGTCATTGGCGGCACGCGCCGCACGCGTGGTCGCAGTGGTGCCGCCGGCACCGACCACGTTCTCGATGATGATGCTCTGCCCCAGCATCTGCGCCATATGCGCGGTAACGATGCGCGAGATGACATCGGTCGGCCCGCCCGCTGCGAACGGCACGATCATGGTGATGCTGCGCGTCGGATAGTTTTGCGCTTTCACCGGTGCGACAAAGGCGCACAGCGTTGCGAGCGCAGCAGCACATGCGACCGTAGCAAGCACGCGAAGAGAGGTCATATCGTTTTCCCCGGGACACAAACAAAAATGCCGGCCACAAGGGCCGGCATTTTCATGTCACGAAGACATCACACACGTCGATTCGACTTCCGAATGCGGCGCGCGGACGCAGGGCCCCGCGCGGACGCAGGGCCGCGCGGACGCGATCAGTTCTCGGACTCGGTGAACACCTCGTCGCGCTTGGCACGCAGCGTCGGCAACACCGTGAGCACCAACAGGCCCAGCGAGATCGCCAGCAGCACCGCCGACAGCGGCCGCGTCAGGAACACGCTCCAGTCGCCGCGCGAGATCAGCAGCGCACGGCGCAGGTTCTCTTCCATCAGCGGTCCCAGCACCATGCCGAGCAGCAGCGGCGCCGGCTCGAAATCGTGCTTGATCAGCCAGTAGCCGACCAGGCCGAACACGCCTGCGAGGATGACGTCGACCGGGGCGTTGTTCACCGAGTAGATGCCGATCGCGCAGAAGATCACGATCGAGGGGAACATCAGCCGGTAAGGCACACGCAGCAGGCGGACCCAGATGCCGACCAGCGGCAGGTTGATGATGATCAGCATCAGGTTGCCGATCCACATCGAGGCGATCATGCCCCAGACGAGATCCGGCTGCTTCTGCATCACCTGCGGGCCCGGCACGATGCCGTGGATGGTCATCGCGCCGACCATCAGCGCCATCACCGCGTTCGGCGGGATGCCGAGGGTGAGCAGCGGGATGAAGGAGGTCTGCGCTGCGGCGTTGTTGGCGCTTTCCGGCGCCGCCACGCCCTCGATCGCGCCGCGACCGAACCGCTTCGGATCCTTCGCGAGCTTCTTCTCAAGCGTGTAGGCCGCGAACGAGGCGATCACCGCGCCGCCGCCCGGAAGGATGCCGAGGATCGAGCCGAGCACGGTGCCGCGCAGGATCGGCGGCGTCGAGTCGATCAGGTCCTTCCTGGTCGGCATCAGGCCGGTGATCTTCTGCTGCACGAGGTCGCGGTTCATCTCGGCGCCGGCGTCGAGATTGCGGATGATCTCGGCGAAGCCGAATACACCCATCGCCACCGTCGCAAAGCCGAGACCGTCGGCGAGCTCCGGAATGTTGAAGGCCATGCGCGAGGCGCCGGTCTCGATGTCCGAGCCGACTATCGAGAGCAAGAGGCCGAACACGATCATCGCGATCGCCTTCAGCACCGAGCCCTTGGCCAGCACGACCGCGAAGATCAGGCCGAGCACCATCAGCGAGAAATATTCGGCCGGACCGAACGCCAGCGCGAGCTTCGTGAGCGGCGCGCCGAGGACGGCGATCAAGACGGTCGCGACGCAGCCGGCAAAAAACGAGCCGATCGCCGCGATCGCCAGCGCCGGGCCGGCACGGCCCTGCTTGGCCATCTGGTGGCCGTCGATGGCGGTGACGACCGATGTCGCCTCACCTGGAATATTGACCAGGATCGACGTGGTCGAGCCGCCATATTGCGCGCCGTAATAGATGCCGGCGAGCATGATCAGCGCGCCGACCGGCGGCAGACCGAAGGTGATCGGCAGCAGCATCGCGACGGTCGCGATGGTGCCGATACCGGGGAGAACGCCGACCAGCGTGCCGACGAGGGCACCGATCAGGCACATCAGGAGGTTGATCGGAGAGAGCGCGACGGCGAAGCCGTGAGCGAGGTTGGCAAAAATATCCATCACGCCCTCACTGGATCAGGAAACGCGGAAACATCGGCATCGGTAGCCCGAGCACGTAGGGGAACAGGATCGCGCAGCCGAGCGTCAGGCAGGCGCCGACGATGGCGGCCTCCAGCCAGCGCGTCTCATGCGACCCGGTCGCGGCGATCATGAAGCTGACGAAGGCCGTGACCACGAGGCCGAGCGGGCGGATCGCGAGCGCGAAGAACAGGATCGCAACCATCACGAACAGCGGCCCGCGCCAGGAATAATGCGCCATCGCCGGCCCGTCGGTCAGAAGGCCGGTCAAGGCGATGCCGGCGGACAGCGCGACCAGAAGCCCGCCGAACATCCGCGGCGCGGTGCCAGCGCCGAAGGAGAAACCGCGCATGCCCTGCAAATCGCTCGAAGCCCACAACGCAAACAGAGCGACCGCCATCAGAATGACGCCGCCGACATAGTCCTGCGCCGAGCGGATGGTCATGAACAGCGTGACGATCGCCACCGCGAAGATCGGATAGGAATAGATCAGCGCCAGCAGCACATCGGAGGACGCCTTCTTGGTCTCACCGCCGGCCGCTGCGATCAGGGCTGCGGGCGCACCCGCCACCAGCGCGGTGGCGTGGCTGATCAGCACGGTGGCCGGGCCACGTCCCGCACCCCAGCCGAAGATCGTCCCGATCGACCAGATGAATTCGAAAATCTGCGGCGCAAGCGCCAGCAGACAAAAGCCGAGCGCCACCGCGGTGTTTCGGGTGGCTGTCGCCGAGTGGCCCATCGTATCGGCCATGCATGTCTCCTCCGCGACCCGTAAGTCACGAGCACTGTTGTTCTAAATCGGCTGGAAAGGGATCCCCGGGCCGCATCACTGCCTAGCGATTTTCATCACACAATGCCAGCAAAACCCAACGCTCCTCCGGCGAGCAGGAGCCAGAGCGGGTTGATGCGCGAGACCGACGCGATCACCGCAACCATCGCGGTCAGAAGCAGTGCAACAAGCGTGCGATCGGTCGACTGGGCCAGGATCAGGGCGCTCGCTGCCATCAATCCGATCGACAGCGGAACCAGTGCAGCCTGGATCAGGCCGGGCCAGCGCGATTGGCTGGGCCGGCTCAGCAGACCGCTGACATAATAGGCAAGCAACGCGGTCGGCAGGCACATCGCCAGCGTCGCCGCCAAGGCCCCGGGAATGCCGGCAACGGCATAGCCGATTAACGTGACGATAAGCACGTTCGGACCTGGCGAGAGCTGCGCGATCGCAAAGGCATCCGTGAACTGTTTCTCGGTCATCCAGTGATGCACGTCGACCGCGATGCGGTGCATCTCCGGCACCGCCGCCGCGGCGCCGCCGACCGCAAACAGCGACATTAGACCAAAGGTGGAGATCAGCGCCCAGATCGGGTTTTCGTTGGTCATGCTGCTACCTTCCGCCGCATCAGATATGTGACGCCGATGCTGACGGGGATCGCGACCAGCAGTACCGCCTGGAGCGGCAGGCGGAGCACGCCGATGGCGACGAACACGCCGAGCATCAGGAGGAGCACCACGACATCCATCCGCTTCAGCAGCGGCGTCATCATGCGGAAGACCACCGCGATCAGGAGGCCGACCGCGGAGCAGGAAATCCCGGCGAGGATTCGGCGCAGCACCTCGACGTCGCCGAAGCGGGCATAGATGATCGCGAGCACGGTCATGATCAGTGTCGGCGGCAGCAACAGCCCGCTGAAGGCGGCAATGCCGCCGGCGATCCCGCGCAGGCGCGAGCCGAACACCATCGACAGATTGACGATGTTGGGCCCGGGCAGGAAATGGCAGAGCGCAAAAGTCTCGTTGAACTCGTCCGCCGTCATCCAGCGGTGCTGATCGACGATGGCGTGCCGGGCGAACACCAAGACCCCGCCGAAACCGGCCAGCGACATCCGGGCGAAGGCCAGGAACAGCGCCAGCAAGCCGGGCGGTGGGGCGTGGGCGGCAGGGATATCCGGCTCTTGAACGGCCGGTACGGAATCCGGGGGCATGTCAGGAGCTTAGAACGGGCGCAGCGGCGCGGCCAAGGTGATAGGCGGAGCGTCCGGAACCTATCCAAAGGGAACCGCGCGATCGCCGCTCGAAACCTCTGTTTTTTGAAACCTTTGCCCCCTATATTAGGGGTGCCGGTTCGCCGGCTATGGAAATAAACGGTCGTCGTAATAAACCATTCGGACCCGGGGGCGGTACCCGGCGCCTCCACCAAAGCCCACCCTTGGGCTGTTGCCAGAGCGGGCTTTGGCGGGGGCGAAATAGGATCGACGAGGGCGTAAAGGGCGTGCTTTTTCCCGGTATTGTTCCGCCGTTATCGGGCTACTGCAATAGTTGCCAACGACAACTTTGCTCCGGTTGCTCAGGCTGCGTAACGCAGTTTGAAAGACCACTCTAAAGTCCTAGCGGGTTAAGCTCCGCTAGGCGGGGTTCGGAGGCACCTGGCAACAGAAGCCTCCACTTTACTCTTTGATTTCCTCTCCGGCGGGGACTCCTGCTGACCCGTCAGGCGCGGTACTATTGCGGCTTGGCGAGTCGGGCCGGCGGGGTCTGGCTCCGGGGATGCAACAGGACCACCATGGCGACCGATCATATCCGATACGATGTGCTGGCCCGCGACGCGCTGCGCGGCGTGCTGCGGAAGGTGCTGACCGATGCCGCCGCCCATGGCCTGCCGGGCGAGCACCATTTCTTCATCACCTTCGTGTCGAAGGCCGAAGGCGTGAAGCTGTCGTCGCGGCTCCTTGCGCAATATCCGGAAGAGATGACGATCATCCTCCAGCACCAGTTCTGGGACCTGACCGTGCTCGAGGACCGTTTCGAGGTCGGCCTGTCCTTCGGCGGCATTCCGGAGCGGCTGGTGGTGCCGTTCAGCGCCATCAAGAGCTTCCTCGATCCGTCCGTGAAGTTCGGCCTGCAGTTCGACACCTCCGACGTTGCCGAGGTCGCGCCGGAAACATTGCCGGCAACCCCCGCTCCTTCCGCCGTGTCGGTGCCCGCGCCTGCCGTCGAGAACGCGGAAGCCGCGGAAGAGCCGACCCCGCCGAGCCAGGGCGGCGCCGAGGTCGTGCGGCTCGATCGTTTCCGCAAGAAATGATCTAGGGTGCGCGCGCGGCCGTCGCGTTCGCCCAAACTGTCTATATAGAGAAGCATATCGGAAGGCCGCGCGGCGTTTCGCGCGACAGGATGGATATGCTCATGGCCAAGACGACCCGCCCCGCACGCAACGCCGCAACCCGCACCGAGACCGACAGCTTCGGTCCGATCGAGGTCCCCGCCGATCGCTATTGGGGGGCACAGACCGAGCGCTCGCGCCAGAATTTCCGCATCGGCACCGATCGCATGCCGATCGCGCTCGTGCACGCGCTCGGCATCGTCAAGCTCGCCGCGGCGCAGTCCAACCTCGAGCTCGGCCTGCTCGACGAGCGCCGGGCCAATGCCATCATCCGCGCCGCGCGCGAGGTGATCGAGGGCAAGCTGGACGACCATTTCCCGCTTGTTGTGTGGCAGACCGGGTCGGGCACCCAGAGCAACATGAACCTCAACGAGGTGATCGCCAACCGCGCCAACGAGCTGCTCGGCGGCGAGCTCGGCGCCAAGAAGCCGGTGCATCCCAACGACCACGTCAACATGAGCCAGTCGTCAAACGACTCCTTCCCGACCGCGATGCACATCGCGGCGGCGCGCCGCATCAACGCCGACCTCGTTCCTGCCCTCGGTGAGCTGCTCGGGGCACTCCGCAAGAAGGAGAAAGAGTTCGGCAAGATCGTCAAGATCGGCCGCACCCATACCCAGGATGCGACGCCGCTGACGCTCGGCCAGGAATTCTCCGGCTATGCCGCGCAGGTCGAGAGCGGCATCGCGCGACTGAAGGTCGCGGTGAAGGACCTCTATCCGCTGGCGCAGGGCGGCACAGCCGTCGGCACCGGCCTCAACTCGAAGCCGCGCTTCGCAAAACTGTTCGCAAAGCACGTTACCGGGATTACGAAGCTCCCCTTCACCAGCGCCGCCAACAAATTCGAGGCGCTGGCCTCGAACGACGCCTATGTATTGGCGCACGGCGCCATCAATTCCGTCGCGACCGGCCTGTTCAAGATCGCCAACGACATCCGCCTGCTCGGATCCGGCCCGCGCTCGGGGCTCGGCGAGTTGATCCTGCCGGAGAACGAGCCGGGCTCCTCGATCATGCCGGGCAAGGTCAATCCGACGCAGTGCGAGGCGATGACCATGGTGTGCTGCCAGGTGTTCGGCAATCACACCGCCATCACGGTCGCCGGCAGCCAGGGCCATTTCGAGCTCAACGTCTACAAGCCGGTGCTGGCCTACAACATGCTGCACTCGATCCGCCTGATGGCGGATGCGGCGCGCTCCTTCACCGAGCATTGCGTCAGCGGCATCCGCGCCGACGAAAAGCGCATCAGGGAGCTGATGCAGCGCTCGCTGATGCTGGTCACGGCGCTGGCCCCGAAGATCGGCTACGACAACGCCGCCAAGGTGGCCAAGACGGCGCATGCCAACGGCACCACGCTGAAGGAGGAGGCGCTGCGGCTCGGCTTCGTCTCGGCGGACGAGTTCGACCGCCTGGTGCGCCCCGAAAAGATGACCAGCCCGGGATAAAATTCCGAATTCCGATAGTCATCCGTAATGATACGGGCACTCGACGCTCAGAAATATGCGGCTTTAGAGGCGGGATTTGATTACCGTCAATGAAATGGCCGAGCGGCGTGTTACGCCGCCGTATGCCTTGACGGGCGAAATTCATCGTTTGATGGCCCGAAGGGCCGATTGACGAGGATGAGCGAATGAAGATCAAGTCTTACGGGGCGCAGCGCGCCACCCTGTTTCTGAATGTTTCATCCTGCCTGATGAGGATCGGATGATGGAGACGCGGCATGGGGAACGTCATCAACCTGAATCGTTTCAGGAAGCGCGCCGAGCGGGAAGCCTCGGCGAAGCAGGCGGACGCCAACCGGGCGAAGTTCGGCCGCACGAAGGCGGAGCGGTCGGCGGAGGAGACGCGCGCGGACAAGGCAAAGGCGGATCTGGACCGGCATCAGATCGATCGCGAGGAGCAGCCATGAAGTCGCCCGTCGTGAAACGGTCGATCGTGGTCGCCGGCCACAAGACCAGCGTCAGCCTGGAAGAAGCGTTCTGGAACGGCATGAAGGAGATCTCGGGCCTGCGCAACATGACGCTGTCCGAGCTCGTCGGCGAAATCGACGGCGCCCGCCAGCAGGGCAACCTGTCCTCGGCGATCCGCCTGTTCGTGCTCGACTACTTCAAGAGCCGCGCCATGGCCGCCATCCAGGCGGACAAGGTCCCGGCGCAGTAGGGCCGAGGCTCCTTTCCCCACGCCTTCGTGATCTGCACTTTAAAATCACTCTAAGGTGCAGCTTCCGTGGGCAAGCGCGCTTGACCTCAATGCCCTGCGTTGAAAATACAGGGCATGACCGACACCCATGATACGCGCCGCGAGATGCCGCTGGGCCTGGCCCAGCGCGGCTATACCGGCGTCATCCAGCACCTCTCCGCCAAGGACGCAGGCTCGGCTCTCTCGGACATCGAGCTGGAGAGCCGGCTGATCGAGCTCGGCTTCGTCGAGGGCGCCCGGGTCGAGGTCCTGCACGAGGGGCTGGTCGGGCGCGATCCGATCGCCGTACGGGTCGACAACATCACGATCGCGGTGCGCCGTCGCGAAGCCATGGCCATCATCGTCGCGTAAGCAGCGACCGGATATCTGCTCCCATGGAATTACCCCTGCTGCATCTCGCCCTCGTCGGCACGCCCAACAGCGGCAAGACCTCGCTGTTCAACGCGCTGACCGGCAGCCGGCAGAAGGTCGCGAACTATCCCGGCGTCACCGTCGAGCGCAAGGAAGGCTTCTTCGTCACGCCCTTGGGCCGCCAGGTCTCCGTGGTCGACCTGCCCGGCACCTATTCGCTGCGCGGCCGCAGCCCGGACGAGGAGATCACCCGTGATTTCGTGCTCGGCAAGGCCTCCGGCGAGACCGTGCCCGACCTCGTGCTATGCGTCGCCGACTCCACGAATCTGCGCCTGACCATCCGCCTGCTGCTGGAGCTGAAGCGCACCGGACGGCCGATGGTCCTCGTGCTCAACATGTTCGACATCGCGAGCCGCCGCGGCATCACCGTCGACGTCGAACGGCTCGCCAAGGAGCTCGGCGTGCCCGTGGTCACCTCGATCGCGGTGCGCAAGGGCGGCACCGCCGACCTGCTGGCGCTGACCGACGAGATCTCGGCCAAGCTCTCGGCCGAGCCCGCCGAGAACAGCTGGCGCGCGCTCAGCGTCTCCGAGCTGCGTGCCACCCAGCGCGAGGCCGACCGCATCATCGCCGATTGCGTCAGCCTGCCCGCTAGGCCCGACACCTGGACCGCGCGGATCGACGCCGTGGTGCTGCATCCGGTTGGCGGGCTGATCGTGCTCGCGCTGATCCTGTTCGTGATGTTCCAGGCGGTGTTCGCCTGGGCGCAGCCGGCGATGGACCTGCTCAAGTCCGGCTTCGACACGCTCGGGGAGTTCGTGCAGGCCACGCTGCCCGACGGCCTGTTGCAGAGCTTCCTGCAGAACGGCGTGATCGCGGGCGTCGGCAGCGTGATCGTGTTCCTGCCGCAGATCATCCTCATCTTCCTGTTCATCCTGCTGCTGGAAGATTTCGGCTACATGGCGCGCGCCGCGTTCCTGATGGACCGCATCATGGGCGGCGCGGGGCTGCACGGCCGCGCCTTCATTCCGCTGCTGTCGAGCTTTGCCTGCGCCATCCCCGGCATCATGGCGACGCGCGTGATCGACAACAAGCGCGACCGGCTGACCACGATCCTGATCGCGCCGCTGATGACCTGCTCGGCGCGCATTCCGGTCTACACGCTGATCATCTCCGCCTTCATTCCGGCAAAGGACGTCTGGGGCTTCATCAACCTGCAAGGCCTCGTGATGTTCGGCCTCTATGCCACCGGCATCATCAGCGCGCTCGCCGTCTCGTTCGTGATCAAGTTCTTCATGATCCGCGACTACGCGCCGGCGCCATTCATGCTGGAGCTGCCGGACTACAAGATGCCCAGGCTGAAATCGATCGCGATCGGCATCTACACCCGCGCCAAGATGTTCCTGCAACGCGCCGGCACCACGATCTTCTCGATGATGGTGCTGATCTGGTTCCTGGCCTCGTTCCCGCAGCCGCCCGCTGGCGCCACCGAGCCCGCGATCGACTTCAGCCTTGCCGCCATCATCGGCAAGGCGCTGGAGCCGCTGCTCGCTCCTGTCGGCTTCAACTGGCAGATCGCGGTCGCCCTGATCCCGGGCATGGCGGCGCGCGAGGTCGCGGTCGCGGCGCTCGGCACCGTCTATGCGATCGAAGGCGGCAAGGAAGCGGCCGAGCAGATCGGCCAGGTGCTGGCGACGAAATGGTCGCTTGCAACCGCCCTGTCGATGCTGGCCTGGTACATCTTCGCCCCGCAATGCGCCTCCACGCTCGCCGTGATCCGGCGCGAGACCGGCAGCTGGGGGTGGATGGCTGCGACCTTCGCCTACATGCTGGTGCTGGCCTATGCGGCGAGCCTACTGACGTACAACGTGGCGGTGGCACTCGGGGCGGGATAGCCCTCGTAACCCAAACTTCGAAAACAACCCCATGCACAGTAGACGGGGGTTGCGATATCAAGGATTTACGCATTATCCGAAATGCGTTTGACACGTCGGGCAAAACACCGGCATAATGGCATCATCGAAAGTGCCATACCGGCCGTATTACTTCGCCCGGCAAAGCCACTGGCACGATGGCATTGTCGAAGGAACTTCGTAACCGCATCGGAGATTTCTTCGCGCGCTTGATTTGAATCAAGCCCGTTCTCACAGCGCATTGGAAAATCGCGCAACGTCGTCGCAAGCTGGGCCCATTGTGGGGGGCACGGAGCGAGCGAGATGTCGTTGCTGGCGTACTTCTGGAAGGTTGGTGCAGCGTTGCTCGTCCTCCTCTTCCTTGTGGACTTTTGTCTCCCGAAAGCCCCGATCGCCGAGAAGGGCGCCGCAGACCGGCCGGCGATACGCATTCACTCGGATCGCAAATTGCCTGAACGCGTGATCCTCGATACCAGCATGCCGGTCATCGTCGCAGCGGCCCCCGAGGTGCCGGTCGCGCAAGCCACTGCTCCTCTTGACCGCGCAGAACCGCCGATGATCCGGGCCCAAACTCCGGCGGTTGCCAACGCACTCGCCATGACGCGCCCGAACTCGCCGCCAAGCGAGGCGGTCGGTCACAAGCGATCGCGCAAGTCCCAACACGCCTCTGTGCGGTCGAAGCGACACACGCCGCCCCAAATGGTCCTGGCGGCTCGGCAGGGGCCATTCGGATGGTTCGGGTACAGATACTGGTAATTGAGCTGGTAAAACCAGCATCCAAAGCATCGGAAGCCTTCAAGCACCCACGTTGCGCTAGCTGCGGTCTTTTTTCTCGCCGTCGATCCGATATCGCCCCTGCTCCATCCATGGCGAGAAGCTCTGCAAGGCGGAAGCTGTGATTGGAGAGATTTATCCGGCCAGGCTTCCTGCAAGGCTCGTCACGCTCGAGCCCGACGAGCAGAAACGGCGCGTCGACCGACGACGCGCCGTCGAAGAGCAGCATCGTGCTGTCCATTGGTACAATGAACCTTATGACGATAGTCACCAGTTCCGCGTTAGAACAAGCTCGAATTTTGCGAGGAACTCGAGCGGCACGACACTGGCCGGTGTCACATGCGCCGTGGCTGACAAAACCCGATCGCCGCCTGATTGAGGAGTTGGACAAATGCCGATGCACCAGACCTCGGCCTCGCTTCCCCGCCCACATACGCTCATAGAGTTCGGAATGCTCTCCGCCTCAAATCCGACGATCAGCCTGAGCGAGTTCACCTACACACGTGGCAGCGAGATCTACGGCGAGAAAGAGCCGATCGAATTTGTCTACCAAGTCAAGTCGGGCGCGGTACGAAGCTACAAACTGCTGTCCGGCGGACGTCGCCACGTCGGTGCCTTCCACGTTCCCGGCGACTTCTTCGGGCTGGAGAACGGCGATGTCCACCGCTTCAGCACGGAAGCCATGGTCGACACGATCGTGCATCTCGTCAGGCGCGAGAGCCTCGACGCCGCCGCCGAGAATGACGGCACCTTGACCAGGAGTCTGCTCCGCATGGCGGCTACGAATCTTGGGCATGCGGAAGATCATATGCTGCTGCTCGGACGCAAGACGTCGATGGAGCGGGTCGCCGCCTTCCTGATCGAAATGGACAAGCGGCTCACCGCCGCAGGCGTTCTCGCGCTGCCAATGACCAGGCGCGACATAGCCGACTATCTCGGCCTGACGATCGAGACCATCTCACGATCTCTGTCGCATCTGCGCGAGCTCGGCATCCTTCGTTTCATCGACAAAAGCCAGCGTCACATCGTTCTCGTGGACAGGCAGCAACTTGCCGGGCTCGACCGCCAGAACTGACTCTGCAGCAACAGGCATCCCTGCTTCTTCGACCTCCCATGAAAAAGGCCCCGGTCGATGCCGGGGCCTGAGTTCACTGGGAAGACTTCAGATCAATAGCGCGCCGCGACCGGCGCACCGTACCCGCCGAAGCGGTAGTTCAACCGAAGCGTGACCATGTCCACATCCTGGCTGACCCCGCTGCCGGTCAGCGTGAACCCGCCGGGCGTGACCACACCTGCAAAGGCCGTGTTGTCACGTCCCATCCAGAGGTGGTCGTACTCGATGCCGAACGTCCAGTTCGGCGTGAAGCCGTATTCCCAGCCGACGCCCAGCGCTCCGCCCCAGCGCGTGTGGCCTGCCGAAGCGAGGCCGACGCCGGTGACATTGTTGAAGATGTCAAAGCGATTGCGCGTCACTGCGGCGCCGCCCTTCACGTAGAGCAGCGAGGCGTTCCATGCCCAACCGAGCTGGGCCGTGAACAGCCCGATCCCGTCGATCTTGCCCGTGGTCGAGATGAACGGATCGATCAGGCTGACGCGCGTGTTCTTGATCTCGGCCCAATCGCCCTGGGCTTCCAGGCCGAGCACGAACTGATTGGTTTGCCAGCGGTACCCGATCTGTCCGCCGGCGAGGCCGCCGGAGCGATCGGCGCAACCGCTTGCGACGGTTCCTGCGGGCGTTATGAAATCCACGCAACCGTGGCTCTGCCCCCAGCCTCCGTTGGCGCCAATGTAAAATCCGGTCCAGTTGTAAACCGCCACCACCGGCGCGGGCGGCGGCGCCTTGACGGCCATATCGGCCGCCAAGGCCGGAGCCGCCATGCTCAGCGCCGCGAAGCCGATCGCCGCGATCGAAAGCTTTTTCATCGTTTCGTCCCCTTTGCTCAAATTTCTTACGTCAGACGCAAAGCCTTATGCAGGCTGGCGTGCATAAACTCTGCGAACAGCCTGAAGTTTACGCGCGCGGGGAGTGTTGCCCCGTAACAAAATGGCAACACCTAAGCGCCATCGCTATGCATGGAAAAGTGCTTAGTCGGTGTTCGAAGTGCCGGTAGTCGCGGCGCCATCCTGTTCGTCGGCAAGCCACGCATTGATGCCGGAGGACGGGATTAGTCGCCTTGGAAGGTGCGGGTTGATCGTGCCTGCAAAGACGGCGCATCCCTCATCGCGCTTGGCGCGCGCGAACAGCTTGGCTTCTTGCTCGGTCGCAAAAGTCTTCGTCTCGCGCGGGCTCCGCTTCCTCGGTAGAATGCCTCGCTGATGTATTCCAAAGGTGACGTACCAAGTCGGACTCATCGCTCACGCCAACATGTCACCATCCCTTGGCGTCGCGTTGTGGTGCAATTGTCATGCGCGCGCTTGATTCAGATCAAGCTGCTGCTTGACTACTTTTTATGGGCGACTGACGCGCCAGGCTACGGACCAACAGCCGGTTGACCCGGGGATAGGGGCATGCGGCATCAGCGGTCACAGTACGAGCAAGATCGCGCTTCACCGACGAGCCAGTTCCATGAACCAGGTCAGTAGCCCGTAGGCTGGTAGAGCGAAAGCGAAACCCATCATTTCCCAACAGCGGCGATGGGTTTCGGTGCGCTCCACCCATCCTGCGATACTTCGGACAATCCGCTAACGCGTCGGCCGAAGCACCGGCATGATGGCATCATCGATTTTGACCTGCACGACCGTGCGGGCCGCTAGCGCGACTGATCGCGTCCATCCTCCGGATCGCTTTCCGGCTCCTGGATCAGCACCGCGGGTTCGTCATAGCCCGCGCGGCTGCTGTAGAACACCAAGGCCATCAGGCCGACGCCGACGATCAGCGAGAACACGACGCCGAGCACCAACGCGACATAGCCCGCCTCCGGCACCTTGGTATCCGTGCTGACCCAGCCGAGATAGCCGAGCGAGCCGGCGCCGACGAGCAACGCGCACAGCACCGCGATGACCAGCCATCGGGCGAGCTTGCCGTCTTGCGGGCTGGATGGTGCCGGTTGGTCATGTGTAACACTCATGGATCTCTCCCTTTGTGCGCTAGGAGGGCCACGGCATCATGCCTACTGTGCCGTGGCCTTGGTGGCGATTGCATGCAGCGCGCCGGTCATTGCGGTGATGGCAGCCTTGGCCGGCTCGCCAACGCCATGACGCCCCGCGACATAGGCGGGATCGTTGTAAGACAGCCAGGTCGCGCCCTGTTCGTCCTGCCAAACCAGCGCCTTCAGTGGCAGGTCGATGCCGATGGTCTGGGCCTGCTGCATCAACGGCGTGCCGCCCTTGGCGTTGCCGAAGATGATGAGATCTGTCGGCCGCAGCGGCAGGCCGACCGCAGCCGCACCCGCGGCGTGATCGACATGGGCGAATACAGTGAGGCCCTTCGCCTTCACCTCGGCCTCCAGCCGCTTCATGGTGTCTTCGGGCCCGAAACTGCTCTTGATGGTGATGAGTCCGTCTGCAGCCATGACTTGCGTCTCCCATGAACATGTCGCTGCGATCAGCGCGAGGATCCTGATCAGTGCCGAAACCCTCATCAGCCGCTCACTTGTTGCGGAACAGTTTGGCCGGATCGAATTCCGGCACCGGAACGAAGCCGTCCCGATTGGGCATTTTGATCTTCGGCAAAGACTCCTTGTCGACCTTGCCATCGGCGGGAACGATGCCGTTGAGGCTCAATATGTAGGCGGTGACGGCGTAAGTCTCGTCGGTGCTGAGCGAGCCCGGCGTCGGATAGGGCATCGCGCGATGGATGTAGTCGAACAAGGTCGTGGCATAGGGCCAGAAGCTGCCGACCGTCTTGACCGGCATGTTGGAAGCGAGCGTGCCCTGGCCGCCGGCGAGACGATCCTTGATGCCGCCCTGGCCGTTGTCGCCGTGACAGGCCGCGCAATTGTCGGCGAAAATCTGCTTGCCCTGGACCGCGGTGCCGCTGCCGTCAGGCAGGCCCTTGCCATCGGGGCCGACATCGATGTCCCACAGCTTGATCTCCTGTGGCGTCGCGGGGCGCCCGAAATCGAACGCCAATGCGGGAGGCGCGAGCAGACCGGCGGTGAGAATGCCAACGAAAACCAGCTTGTCATGCGAGGACATTGCGGACCCTCCCGGCCTCGTCGATGCTCCAGGTCTGCTGGGCGTTGTAGTGAAACAGCGCATTGGTCCCCATCGCGGCGATGAAGGACTGCCGGTCCGGCTGCACGTTGCCCTTCTCGTCGGTCGAGCGGCTCACGATTTTCGTCGGTTTGCCGTCCCACACCCAATCCATCTGGAAGCGCACCTGCGCCTTGGACAGCACCGGCTGGCTCAATTGCGCCGGCTTCCATGTCTTCGCGCCGTCGGTCGAGATCTCGACCCCGGCGATCTTGCCGTGACCGCTCCAGGCAAGGCCGGAGATGCGGTTGTAGCCCGGCTGAATCTGCATCATGCCCGAGGGCTGGGTGATGACGGAGTTGGTCTCCATCCGCAACTGAAACTGCCGCGCCTTGCCGTTCGCGAGCAACTGCGTGTAGCGCGCGGTCTCCCAGCGCGTCATCCAGGGCGCGTTGCCGAACTTGAGCCGGCGCAACCATTTGATGTTGAGGTTGCCCTCGAAGCCCGGCATCACCAGCCGCATCGGAAAACCATGCGCGGGCCGCAGCGGCTCGCCGTTCTGGCCATAGGCGACGAAGGCCTCGTTCACGATCTCGTCGGTGAGCGGAATGCTGCGGTCGACGCCCGCGCCATCGCCGCCTTCGGCCAGCATCCAGCTCGAGCCCTTGTCCTTGGCGACGAGGTCGATCAGGAATTTCAGCGGCACGCCGGTCCATTCATTGGTGCTGACGAGGCCATGCGTGTTCTGCACCGTGATATCGGGGTCGGCCTTTTTCCAGTTTTCCCATCCATTGCCGGTGCACTCGATGAACACGACGCGCGTGACCGACGGCATCCGCTTCAGGTCCTCGACGCTGAACACCAGCGGCTTCGAGACCATGCCGTGAATCAGCAGCCGGTGCTGCGCGGGATCGATGTCGGGCACGCCGGAATGGCTGCGCTCGTAGTGCAGATCGGTCGGCGTGATGTTGCCCACCAGCTTCTGGTGCGGCGTCTTGGAATTGATGGCATCGCCGGGATCGACGTTGCGCTTGCCCGGCGTGGCCTCGGGAATGCGATCGAGTTTTGCGAAACGGGAGCGCTCACTGTGCGCGCTGAGATCGGCGCCGGGCCCGCGGTCGGGCACGTCGGCAAGGGTTTCGGCGCCGGCTGCCTCGGTCGCGACCGCGCCAAGGATCCCCGCCGACAGGCCTCCCACGAAGCCGCGGCGCGACACATTCGCAGGCCGTGGCGACAATTCGGTTGGCGTCTTGGACGTCATGGGCTCTCCCCTCGGTAAACGTGCTTTTTCGAAAATGACGGCCGCGCTCACGTCGCGACACTGACACGACGCTGCGACGATTGCGCGTTAGGTTGTGTTAGAAGGAATGAGGTCGGTGCGTTTGCTCACGCTTCCTTGAAAGCCTCATGCGCACGGGTCGCGTAGACCAGCGCGGCGCCGGCATTGACCGAGATGGCGGCGCCGAGCGCTTCGGCAATCTCGCCTTCGCTCGCGCCGTGCTTTTTTGCCTCGGCCGCGTGAACGGTGATACAGCCGTCACAACGCAGGCTGATGGCGACCGCGAGTGCGATCAGCTCGCGCGTCTTGGCATCGAGGTGATTTGTCTTGGCGCCCGCGCCGCTCAGGGTCGCGTAACCCTTGACCGTGTCGGGCGCCAGCTTGCCGATCTCGCCGACACCGGCGACGATCTGGCGACGATAGTTGTTCCAGTCGAGCATGGCCATGAGATGCTTCCTTCTCGTCGTGATGAGCGTAAGTTAGATGCGCTCTGTCGCTCCGTGGAATGGCCGGGCGGCTCGGACTCATGTCCGCGCGGATCAAGGGGAGAGGAATGTCGGAGGCGGAAGCGGCGGAGTTGTTGAAGGCGATGGTGCCGCTGTTCAGGATCCGTCCCGTGATCGAGGATTCCTGCAAGTTTGGCGGCAGCTGGGAGTCGCTACACGCACCAAACGGCAAGGGTTGGGCCCAATTCCACATGGTGACGCGCGGCTCTTGCGTGGTCGAGCGGCCGGGCCTCGGCCCGCAGCGGCTGGAGGCCGGCGACATCCTCCTGCTGCCGCACGGCGACAGTCACGCGGTCCGGAGCCAGACGAGCGGCGTTGTCGGGCGGATATCGACCGAGCTCCGGAACGGCGTCCGGCAGCGCGCAACGATCGGTGCCGAGGTCGAGACCGAACTCCTGTGCGGCCGCTTCCTGTTCGAAACCTCGGACGAGAATCCGCTGATCGCGGCCCTTCCCGACGAGATCGTCCTGCGCACGGCGGGAGAGCCGCTGCTGGAAAGATTTCGGCACCTGCTGATCGACATCCGCGACGAGCTCGAGGCCGGGCGGGTTGGAGCGGAGATGGTCGCGGCCGACCTTGCGCGGGCGCTGTTCGTCATGATGCTCCGCGACCATCTCGCCGACGAAGCCTCCGGGAACGGGACGATGTCGCTGTTGCGGGACCGCACCACGGCGCGCGTCGTGGCGGCAATCCTCAACGATCTCGCCAGGGACTGGACGCTCGACGAGATGGCGACGGTCGCGATCGCATCGCGCGCGACGTTGGTACGCGCCTTCCGCAAGCGCGCCGGGCTCGCGCCGATGACGTTCCTGGCCGATTTGAGACTGACGATCGCGCGCAAGCGGCTGGCCGGCACCTCCGATCCGATCGCAAAGATCGCGAGCGAAGTCGGGTACGCGTCCGAAAGCGCCTTGAGCAAGGCCATGATGCGCAGATACGGCCTGCGGCCCAGTGCCTTGAGAGTGGCGAGGCCTGGCCATCAGCAAGGCACGACGGGCTAAAGCATGATCCGGAAAAGTGCGCAGCGGTTTTCCGGAAAGATCATGCTCAAACAATAATCTAAAGCGCGATGACGATTCATCCTGATCTCATCGCGCTTTAAGCGCCGATTGACCCGAAGGGCAAAACTGGGGCAGATGGCAGCGTCGGTCCCGGCATCGCTGGCCATGTCCAAAGCGGCAGTCTTTTCCATGAATCGCTTCAGCACGACGAGGTTGACGGCCGAGCGGCTGAACGAAAGTCACCTCGCCGACCTCATCGCATTGCATCTCGACCCCGACGTGTCCCGCTATCTCGGCGGCGTGCGGGAGGCGGAGGCGACGACGCAATATCTCGCCGTCAACGTGGCGCACTGGGACCAGTATGGCTTTGGGCTGTGGGCGTTGCGAACGACAGACGGCACCTTCGCCGGACGGGCGGGCATCCGGCGCATCGTCGTCGATGACATCGACGAGATCGAGATCGCCTACACGTTCAAGCGCGAGTTCTGGGGCCAGGGACTTGCGAGCGAGATCGCGACCGCGCTGACGGAGATCGGGCTGTCGCAGCTCGAGCTGCCGTCCCTCATCGGCCTCGTCTTCGTCGGAAACATTTGCCTCCCGCCGCGTGCTGGAGAAGGCGGACTATGTTCTGGAGAAGAGCACAATTCATCGCGGCGAGGATGTGGTGATCTACCGTATCCGGCGGTGAGAGGCGCGAGCTCGTAGGATGGGTAGAGCGCAGCGAAACCCATCACGCTTCAGCGCGCTCGGCAGGCAATGATGGGTTTCGCTGCGCTCTACCCATCCTACAGGCTGGCGGTGAAAGGCGGCTTCACACTCAGCCCGTGCGCGACCGGACAATCGATTGCGGCAGGGACGCGAGAAACAGCACAATGCAGACGCACAACAGCACGATGTCCTTGAACAGGAATTCGCCGGCCAGATTCCAGGCCATCGGATCGGTTGAAAGGCTCCATGTCACGACGCCCGGCGTCGTGAAGAAGAATGACCATGTGATCGCGAAGGTCATGACGCCCATGAATGAACCGACCGCAGACAAGAGCGGACTGAAGCTGCCGGCCACAAGCAGCGCCGCAATCACGAATTCGGCGACACCGAGAAAATAGGCCTCTCCCCTCAGGCCGAACACCGACAGCCAGGAGATGAACGGGCTGTTGGTGATGAACTGAGCGATGCCTTGCGCGGATTGCAGCGTGAATTTCTGCATGCCGAACGAGATGAAGATGATCACCATGACCCAGCGAAGAATGGCGAGCGGACGATAAGAACCGCCACCGCTCTCGGCGACGTTGAACCCTTGCATGTGACGATGTCTCCCCGGACTGCTGGCGAACGAAGCGTTCGCTACGGGCTATACGGAGAGGAGCTTCCGGCGTTACCTGCGGCCGGCCGGTCACAGATCACAGCTGCGTGCGACGCGCGTCTCTTCGTGGCTTGTTCCACCATCTGGTCGTTCATCCATGGGCGCCTCTCTCGTTGCTTTCGCAGTTCCAATGCAACTCGTTCGCTGGAGTGCTTGAACGCAACCGACCTGAACAGCCGTTCAAGAAAGTTTCGTCGCTGTTCCTGCAACGGGTGATGGCGGCAGCCGTTACCCCGCGACGATGCAAACCAAGGAGGAACAGATGAGGAAGCTGACTTACGCTCTAGCAGCGCTAGCGACGCTTGCAATCGGTGCCCCCACTATCGCCAATGCAGCCGGCATCGGCGTCTATGTCGGCGGCGACAGGGATTACTATGACGGCCCGCGCGCCCGCATCTACGAGCATGACCGCGGCTGGCATCATGGCTGGTACCACCGCGATCGCGACTACGACCGCGGCTTCGTGATCCGCCGACATCATGACTGGGACGATTAGTGCGGACTAGCACGATTGAGCAAGGAGGCCCCGCTGCGGCGGGGCCTTTTGCATTGTCTTCGGACGCAGGGAGCCGCGGGCGACAGATGGATTTCGTAGCGCGGCAGGATGGGTTTCGCCGTGCTCCACCCATCCTAGGAAGCTTACCTGAAATACCCCAGCACGAGATCGATGTCCGAGCTGCGGGCCTCGGTCCCAGTCAGTTCGGCGTCGATGACGCGGCGGCAGGCTTCGATCGCGGCGTGGTCGCCGAGATCGTTGGCGGCTTCGAGAACGAGCCAGGCGGCGTCCACCGACGCCTTGTCCGGTGCGCCGACATCGGCGGTGACGGCCTGGTTGAGATTCTTGTTCTTGCGAACGGCGGTGCCGAATTGAGGCAACATTGCAATGACTCCCCTCTCGAATTCCGCTCAGTGAACCTGGAGCTCGGGCTGACGGCCCGCATCGGCACCCGCGCCGGACTTGCGCGACTGGTAGAACTTCAAGATGCTGCGCGAGGTCTCGATCTTGAGCCGGCCGAACTCGCGTTCATTGTCCTGGAGCTCGCGCGCCGTGATCAGATGATCCTTGGCGCCGAGGAACAGCAGCGACATCGTGGTATCCCAGGAGAAGTCGAGCGCCTTGCACAGCACCAGCAGCATCTCGCGGTTGCGGTCCATCAGCGCGCGCTCGATCACGTCGACCGGCAGCGCCGACAGCAGCGACAGGCCGATCTGCACCTCGTCGAAGCGGTGCTGGCGCGCGTAATTCGAAATCGAGTCCTGGTTGAGGTTGCCCTGGCGGTGCTGCGTCGTCACCACGCGCTTGGCGACGAAATAGCTGCGCGAGGACGGGCCGAACTTGGACTGAAGGTCGCCGGTGACCTCGGTCACCGAGCTCTGGATCTGCGCCATCATCTCGGGACGCTCGGTCGCGAGGCGGCGACGGACGTCTTCCGACGCCTTCGAGATCAGCTGCTGGAAGATGTGCCGCGGCACGTCCTTGCGCAGGCCAAGCTGCTCGGCGAGGATCGAATCTCCCTCGGCGCGGCGGACCATGTGCAACAGGCCCGAGCCGGAGAAGCGTGCGCCCTCGTTCCTGGCAACCGACGTCACGACCTCCTGGTTGCCGCGCTTGACCAGCACGTCGGTCACGGCCTCGCCGATCTGCTGGCGCTGCGAGATCGCGAGCAGATGCGCCTGGCCCTTGGTCAGGGCGCTCTCGACCAGCATCTTCTCGTTGACGCGATTGGAATCGCGCAGCACGGGACCGGCGACCTCGATCTCGTCGTCGAGGGCGAGCTTCTCGATGACGTTGAGCGGGGCGTGATCGCACGCCGCCATCAGCTCGGAAAGCTGCGCGCGCGCCGCCACCTCGATCTCGTCGGCGAGCCGGCCGATGACCTCGCCGAACATGCTGATCTCGTCGTCGCTGTAGCGGCCCGTGATCAGGATGTCGGTCGCATGCCACAACGCCTTCGCACGGCTCTCGTCGGTGCCGCGCGCGATCGCGTCGTCCAGATCCTGTAGAAGCGATTTCGCCCCGTTCATCTCGATAACCCCAGTTCTTGGTAGCCCTTTGGCGCGCCGTCCTGCCTGTGCTGGCAGCACGTCGAATTCCTCTGGGAACAACGTTAGGGCCGAGATGCGAGAATTCAGTAAAATCGGCAAATCAGTTTTGCCGACCAAAATTCATTCAAATGCGAGGGAATGGGTTAACCGGCAGATCATAGCTGCGCGCGCCGAGGGTTTGGCGCGAAGGTCTCTCCGCACGTCATGGCCGGGCTCGTCCCGGCCATCCACGTCTTGCCGCGCGGTGCGAAGAACGTGGATGCCCGGGACAAGCCCGGGCATGACGAGCTTCTTAGACACCCGCCATTCACGCTGATTCAAACGCGCCCCTACGGATTCGACTGCGGCGTCAGGACCAGCGGCGGCTTCGGCCTCGGCTTTGCCGGCGGCGGGCCCGGGGCCGGTCTCACCTCGATCGGCGGCGGCAGCGGTGCGACCTGCTGGCTTGCGAGCGGCGGGCTTGTAAGGGGTGGGCTTGGCGCTGCGGGCGCGGCCTGCGGCGCCTTCGGCATCGGCGCGGCCTTCGGCTTTGGCGCCGGCGCGCGGCGGGGATCGCGGCCGGGCAGCGGCACGTCGGTCAGCGACGGCTCCGGCACCGGATCGGGCGAGACCAGGGTCGGCAGCGCAGCGGTCGCCGGCGGCGGCTCGCCGCGCTCGATGGCGTCCAGCCGGCGCGTCTCGCGGTCGATGGTGCGCACGGCGAGCCAGGACGACAGCGGCGCGAGATCGATGGTGCGGCTCAGCCTGTCGGGGGGACCGGCCGCGAACAGCTGGATCTCCGGCGGCGCGCCGGAGAGCCCGGTCATGATCGGCGTCAGGCTGGCGCGGATGTCGGCCTGGTCGGCGGGAATATCGTAGCCGCCGGAGACGATGGCGCGCGCGTTCTTCGCTTCCAACGGCGTTGCGCCGACCCGCAGCCGACCGTCGCGGATGGTGAACGGGATCTGCGCCGAGGCGACCGCGATGGGAGCTGCCGACAAGGCGGGCTCGACCAGCTGCCTCAGGCGGTTGTCGTCGCTGACCTGGCCGCCGTCGCTGGCGCGGATGGCGATCTCGAAGGCGCGCGGATTGAGACCGGATATCTCGGCGGACTCGAGCGTCACCGTGCCATTGCCGGCGAGCGCGCCGGTCAGCGCCGCGATGCTGCGCCCCTGGCTCGTCAGCGCCATCTGCACCGAGGCGCGTCCCTTCGGCAGCGCGAGATCGCGGTAGCGCAGGCTCGCCGCATCGACATTGGCAAGCTCGATGCGCGCGCTCAGCGCGAGGCCGTTGGCGCCGTTGCGCGCGTCGAAACTCGCCGACATCTCGCCGCCGCCGAGACCGCCCTTGAGACCATCGAGCGCGAGCGACTGGCCGTCGCTCCTGATGATGCCGCCGACGGGACGCAGCTCGATGCCGCCGGGCAAAGTGCCGTGCAGCGCCTGGAAGGCGATCCGGCCGCGCCAACCACCGATGAGCCCCGCGCTGAGCGGCTCGCCCGCATCACGTCCGGCAGCACCAATGGCCATTGCGAGCGCAGGCATGAGATCGAGCGAGTCGAGGCCGACTTCGCCTTCGACGTTCTTTTCCGGATCGAGCGTCACGGCGAGATGACCGCGCAGATGCGAACCGGCCGCGCTGCTGTCGAGATCGTCGAAGGTCAGGCGGTTGCCGGCTAGCCCGACGCGCGCGGACAGGTTGACGCTCTGCACCGATTTGTCGGCCGGGCTGGTGCCGAACAGCGGCGCCAGATTGGCATTGCGCACGCGCAAATTCACGCTGCCTTTTGGCTCCAACAGTTCGATATTGCCTTGCGCATCCGCGTCCAGCCCGCCGCCGCTGAGCTTTGCGTTCAATTGCAGCGGACGGCGCCAGGCGCCGCTGAGCTTGCCTTCGAACTGCGAAGCGCCCTCGCTTGCGGCCACCACGCGGTCGAGCCCGAGCAGCGCCAGCAAGGGGCCGGCCTGCGGCGTCGAGACTTTCGAGTCCAGCGTGAAATCGCTGCTCCGCAACTTCTCGAGATCGATGCCGTTGACGGCGGCGACCGGCGTCTGCGCGGTCAGCGTCGCGCTGGCCTTGAGCTGCGGCGCGTCGAGATCGAGCACGGCGCGGGCGTTGCTGCGATCGGCATGCTCGGCGTTCTTGTCGAGGCTGAGGTCGAGCTTGAGGCGCGTCGCACCGGGCAGCGGCGGAACAGCATCGAGCCGTGCGCGCACAGCAGGCGCAAACGGCTCGATCAGCGCGGTCAGCTCGCGCAGCGAATTGGCGGAGGATGTCAGCGCGAGCTTGCCGGTGGCCCTGGTGCGATCAAAACTGCCGCTCGCTTCCGTGGTGACGCCGCCGGCCTGGCCGAACCGCAACTGCTCCAGCGACAGTGCCGCCGGGCCGTAACCGAGCTTGGCCATGAACGGCTTCAGCTCCTGGCCGGCGGAGATGGCGCGGCCGATATCGAGCGACAGCTTTGCCTCCTCCGGCCATTCGCCTTGCGGGCCGGCGAGCGCGCGCACGAAACTGGCGGCGGCATCGAGGTCGAGACGATCGGCCTTGATCTCGGCGTCGATATGCGAGCCCTTGCTCGCGCCTGTTTGCACGAACGCAATGCGGCCTTCGACCGCGCCGCCCTCGATCTCCGCTTTCAGCTTGTCGACGGCGAGATGGTTGGCGGCGATGGTGACGTCGCCGGACAGGCGCAGCGGCCGCGTGCTGCGGCGGTTGATCTCGCTGCGGCCCTGGAGCCAGGCCACCAGCGTATCCGGATCGGACGACTCCACGCTGAGGCGGCCGCTGAAGCTGTCGGCTCCGGGCGTCGCACCGTTGAGCGACAGCTGCGTCATGCCTGGCGCACGCAGTTCGAGCTTCTGGAAGGTCCAGGACCGTCCGTCGGTCGAAAGCTCGGCGACGATGTTCTGGAGCGGACGGCCGCCGAGCATGATCTGGTCGGAGTTGAACTCGATCTGCGCCGGGATCGGCGCCTGCGGGATCGCGGCCAACCCTGCGCGCAGCGCCGGCAGGATGCGCAGCGGCTCGGCATCGTCCTTGCCCGCGAGCTTGTCGGCATCGACCTGACGCGCCGACAGCACCGCGCGCAGCAGCGGCGCGGCGCCGAACCTGAGATCGCCGACGCCGCCGAGCTTGAGCGCGCTGTCCTCCGCGCCGAAGCTGGCATCGACCTGCTCGAACTTGGCGCCGGCCGGATCGGCCTTGAGTTTTGTCGTGAGCTTCCACGGCGTCGGCCCGGCCTCGCCCGGCTTTTTGGCCGCGGGCACCGCGAGCGTCAACGCGCCGTCGAATTTCGGCTGGCGATTGTCGAAGGCGAGCACGCCTTCGAGATCGGCCAGGAGAGGACGCTCGCCGGGATCGACGTTGAGATGCAGACGCGTCGCGCTGCCGTCGGCGCTCGGGCCGGAGGAGATTCGGAACGGATAGCGCGAGCGGCCGACAGTAAAGCTGCCGTCGCCGCGCACCGAGCCGGCGAGCGAGCGGACGTCGCCGGAGAAGGCGATGTCGTTCAATTCCAGCGTCGAGCGGCTGGCGGCATCGTGCAGGGCGATGCGGCCGGTGAGATTGACCCGCTCGATCGCGAGCGAAGCGAGGTTGAAGGTGCCGCTTGCGGTCGAAGGCAGATCGACTCGCCCACGCGCATCGAGGCCGAGATCGACCGCCATGCCATTGACAGAAAGCTCGGTGGCACGCCATTCGCCGCGCATCAGGGAGCCCAGGCTGAACTCGACGTCGAGCTTGTCGGCGCGCAGGCGGCCGAGATCGTTGTTGCCGCCGAAGGTGACCGAGCGCAGCCGCAGAGTCGGCGCCGGCAACAGCCGCGCGTCGAGCTCGCCCGCCACCCGCACCGGCACGCCGATGATCCGGCTCGCCTCCGCCTCGAACTGGGGCCGGAACTGGTTCCAGTCGATGAAGTAAGGCCCGATCAGCGCGGCCAGCAGCGCAATGATGAAGGCAATCGCTAATCCGAGCAGCGTCGTCTGCACGGGTCTCCCCTCGGCCAAACCGGCCCGGGCCAAACCTGAGGGCTTCAGGCGCGCCGGAACAGCCCCTTATATAGGGCCAAGTGTGGCGAAGTCACAGCGACTGTTGCGCGCGGAGGTTAATGCCGGTGGTAAACCCTCATGGTGAGGAGCCGCGTCAGCGCCTGCTCCGGACGATGCTACGCATCGCCGGGAGAACCATGGAGGCCCCGATCGCGCGGCCATCCTTCGAGACGCCCGCTTCGCGGGCTCCTCAGGATGAGGACCGGCGCTCGCAGGACCAGCGTTGACGCTTCACCAGCTCGCCGGCAGCCGCTTCAGGCCGCGCAGCACGAAGGTCGGGCGCCATTCGGGGTTCTCGACGTCGTCGATCCGCAAGCCCGGCAGCCGCCGCAGCAGCGTCGCGATCGCGATCTCGGCCTCGATCCGCGCCAATTGAGCGCCCAGGCAGAAATGGATACCGCCGCCGAACGACAGCGGCCTGACATTGGTTCGGGTGACGTCGAGCCGGTCGGGATCGTCAGGATAGACCGCCGGGTCTCGGTTGGCCGAACCGAGCAGGCACAGCACCGATTCGCCCTTGGGGATCGTCTTGCCGCCGAGCTCGACGTCCTCCAGAGCGACGCGGGCGGTCATCTGCACTGACGAATCGTAGCGCAGGAATTCCTCGATCGCACCCACCATCAGCTCCGGCCGCGCCTTCAGCAGCGCTGAGCTGGTCTGGGTTACGATGAAGTGCAAGGAGGCCGTTGCCGATCAGATTGACCGTCGTCTCGTGGCCGGCGCCGAACAGAAGGATGATGTTGGCGGTCAGCTCCTCGTTGGTGAGCTTGTTGCCGTCCTCCTCGGCCTGCACCAGCTGGGTGGTGAGATCGTCTCCGGGAGCACGGCGGCGCAGCTCGAACAGCTGCTGGAAGTACATCTGCGCCATCATGTTGGCGGCGTTGCCCTTGGCGATCTCCTCGGGTGACATCGGCACCGGATCGAGCAGCCGTCCGCCGTCGCGCGAACTCTTGTAGAAAACCTCGCGATGATCCTCGGGAATGCCGAGCATGTCGCAGATGATGGTGACAGGCAGGCGGAAGGCGAAATCCTCGATCAGGTCCATATGGCCGCGATCGATCACGGCATCGATGGTCTGGTCGACGATCTCCTGGATGCGCGGCCGCATGTCCTCGACGCGCCGGGCGGTGAAGGCTTTCACGACGAGGCCGCGCAGGCGGGTGTGGTCGGGCGGATCGGCCTGCAGCATCCAGTGACCCATGCTGCGGAAGATCGGCTCATCCATGATCTGCGGGCCGTAGCGCCGCTTGGTGCGCTCGACGAAATCCTTGCCGAAGCGCTTGTCGCGCATCACGAGGTTGACGTCGGCATGGCGGCTGGTGACGAACTGGCCGAACGAGGTCACATGAATCGGATCGATCGTGCGCAGCCGGTCGTAATGCGGATAGGGATCACGGATGAAGTCCGGCGACAGCGGATTGAACAGCGGTCCGCCTGCGGGTTGGACTTGCTCGTTCATGGTGACCTCACATCGGTTGCCGCATGACACGAATACGCCGGCAGCCCCCACTGCCCGGCGTAACCATCCCCTGGAAATCTCAACTCGATACATTCTTGTATCGAGTTGCATTCTGCCCTAAACTGCGCCGATGTCAAGAGTGAGAACCAGGCCGACCAGGGACGACACGCGCGATAAGCTGTTCGAGGCGGCCGCGCGCGTGTTCGAAGCGGACGGCATCGGCGGCGCCAGCATCGAGGCGATCGCGGCGGCGGCGGGCTTCACCCGCGGCGCGTTCTATTCGAACTTCAAGAGCAAGGACGAGTTGATCATCGCCATGCTCGAGGACCATGTCGAGCAGTCGATTCGGCGCAACATGGACATCCTCGCCCAGCACGACAATCTCGACGATTTCATCGCGGCATTGAAATCGATGGATCGCAGCAAGCAGGATCCGCTCGGCCGCTCACCCCTCCTCCACATGGAGATGATCCTGTTCGTCGCGCGCGCCGAGAAGCGCCGTCCCGAGCTTGCAAAACGGCTGCGCGCACGACGCAAGCTGGTTGCCGACATCGTCGAGGCGACCTTGAAGAACAAGCCGAGCGGCGGCACACTGAACCCGCCCTGGATGGCCAGCGTCGTGCTGGCGCTCGAAGACGGTTTCCGCCTGCACCGGCTGATCGATCCCGAGACCACGCCCGCCGACAGCTTCTTGCGCGCGATCACCGATTTGCGGCGCAGGACGGGATTGGCGTCGGACTAGAATCTTCGCATGCGCTAATCCGTCGCAGTCCGGGGGAACGAACGCTTTGCGCAACGCGGTCTGGAGCGGCCGCGGAACAGCGGAACGTGCCGATCTCTTCAATCACCGCGATCAGCTACGATGCCCGCCGCCTTCGACGTCAGGGCAGCCGGCCAAGACGCACTGACGCGCTTCCGAGCCCCGCCTCCCGGCGGGCCTCCTTTTTTTGCTGCAGTTCACAGCATTGAAAGCGATGGACCGCAGCAAGCAGGATCAGATGCCAGCGCGCCCAGGCCGTCCACACTCGCATCCGCACGCAGTTGCGAGGCATTTGCAATTAAAAGATCACAGTCGGCATTGGTGCCGTTCGCTGACACAGAATTAATTTGCCCCCTGCGCTTCCAAAACGTAACTGCCGATCAAGAGCGACGTGATCCGGCAATGGCCGGGCGAGAAGGCGCTGCAACAACAAGCAAGAAAAGCAAGCGACGCGCTACTTTTCGTCCAGGAGACATCATTGCCCGGCATCGTCCATGTCGTGGATGACGACGCATTGTATCTGACGGCCATCCAGCAACTTCTCGAGGCGAGCGGATACCGCGTCGCCACCTATGCCTCGGCGCAGCAATTGCTGGACCAGGCTCCAGACGAAAGCAAAGGCTGCATCCTTCTCGACGTCCGGATGCCGGGCCTTTCCGGACTCGAGCTACAGCAACGCCTGATGCGGCGCGGCTCGACGCTGCCCATCATCTTCCTGACCGCTTACGCAGACACCGGCACCACCGTGACGGCAATCAAGGCGGGTGCGGAAGACTTCCTCATCAAGCCTGTCGGCTCGGATGATCTCCTGCGAGCGATCGCACGCGCGATGGCGCGGCATGGCAACGCGCGCGCTCTCGAGGGCGAAGTGGAGGCGCTTCGGCGCAGGCTATCGACGCTGACGCCGCGCCAGCGGCAGGTCTTCCAGATCATCGTGCGCGGCAAGACCAACAAGCATGCCGGGCGCCAGCTCGGGAGCTCCGAGCGGACCATCAAGGCACATCGGCGCGCGATCATGGAAAAGTTTCAGATCCAGTCGCTGGTGGAGCTGGTCAGGATTGCCGAACGGCTCGGCGTCCTCGGCGCGACGGACGAGCCGGCGGCGGACGCATAAGGCGATCTCTGTTTGCGAGCGGAAGCGACCCGGCAGCGTGAGAGAATCAGCCGCCACTGAGCGTATGGCTGATGCGGGTGACGATCGCATCCCATTGCCGCTTCTCGACAGCCGGATAGTTGATCAGCACGCAGTGCACGTAGCGGCTTCCGAAATTGCAGCGATCGTACCAGATCTTGCCGCGCCGTGTGCTGGACACCACGAAGAAGCGCGGTGCGACGCGCTGGTAGATGATGCCGGGCGGCGGGTTCTTCCTGGCCAGAAAAGCGGCGGGTGAGCTGCCGTCGTTCGGGACGGCCTGCACCGTGAGGTCCGCACGGCCGTCGCCCGTCCGGTATTGCACGCCGTATCCGTCGGGCCGGCCGGCTTCGTCGGTGAAGACGGACGCGGGAATGTCGACGCTGGTCCCGCTCTCGGGAATGCGATAGCTGCTCCAGCTCTCCGCGCCGGCGGCAGCAGGCATCGCGCAGAGCACGATCAGGATTGCGGCGTTCTTCATCATAATGTTGCTCTTGTGCCGGCTGGTTGAACGGTAGCCGCCCGGCCGCAACAACGTCGGGAATAGCCGGACGTTCCGATCCAAAAAAGCAGCCCAGTCCGATGGGTGCTCGAAGAAACGCATCAAAGCGACGAGACGCCAGATCCTCCCGCTCGCCGACCTTCACGTCCGTATCGTAGGGTGGGCAAAGCGAAGCGTGCCCACCCTTTCTCTCGAAATCATTCATGGGTGGTGGGCACGGCGCGAGTGCGCCTTTGCCCACCCTACGATTCCGAGTTCGCGGAGATCCCCCCGTCCCTCGCAGTAGCTCGCTTAGCGGCGGCCTTTGCCCTTGTTCGTGGGCAGGGGGCAATTGGTGCAGACGCTGTCGTCGCACATCCGGCAGATCGTGAAGCGATCCATCTCGGATGTGTCCTGCCTCGCCAGCAGTTCGTGGATCAGCGTCTCAAGCCGCTTCGTCTCTGTCGGCGACAGCACATCCAGAAGCGATGCGACGGCTGAAATCCTCGAGGTCATCAACTCGTTCCGGGTCGCCACGCCCGTGGCGGTCAGGTGCAAGGCAATCTCGCGGCCATCCTTTCCGGCACGGCGCTCGACGAGCCGATCCGAGACCAGACGGTCCACCAGGCGGACAGTGCCGGAATGCGACAGGCCGAGGATGCGCCGCAGCTTGTCGTTGGTCATGCCGTGACCGTAGCCGATGACGACAAGTGCCGCGGGCGTCTCGCCGCCACGGCCGATGACCTCGCGCGCGCCCTGCTCGATCCGATCCATGACCGCGAGCGAGAGCGCTCCCAGCAAATTCGCGATTCCCGTTTCCATGCCCGCAACAATATGTGCGCTGCGCACAAAAAACAACTTGACCAGACATGTGCGCTGCGCACATATTTGGTCGCGGGTATCGACGACGGAGAATGACGATGAATCCGAGCAGCGCTGCGCGGGCGACAGCAACGGCGAACGCCGGTGAACCCGCCCTGAAATACGTGCACGCCAATGGCGTGCGGTTCGCCTATCTCGAACAGGGGACCGGCCCCCTCGTGATGTTCCTGCACGGATTTCCCGACAACGCCTGGTCCTATCGCAAGCAGCTGCAAATCTTCGCCGACGCCGGATATCGTGCGGTCTCGCCGTTCCTGCGCGGCTACGCGCCGACCGAGATCCCGGCGGACGACATTTTCGACCCCATCGCGCTTGGCAGGGATCTCGAAGCGCTCATTGCGGCGCTGAGCGAGGACGGACAAGCCTGCGTCGTCGGCATGGATTGGGGCGGCACGTCGACATTTCAGACGCTGGCCACGGCGCCATCGTCGATCAAGGCCGCAGTGGTGATGAACACGGCCCACCCGATCACATTCTCGAGCATCAGGCGCGATCCCGACATCGTTCGATCCATCTTCCACGTCTACTTCTTCCAGCTGATCGGTGCCGAGTCGGCGGTCAATGTCGAGGGACTTCCCTTCGTCGACTATCTCTGGAAGCTGTGGTCACCGGCATTCGACAACGAAGAGCATATTCGTTCGGTCAAGGAGACGCTCAGCTCTCCGGGCACCATGGCGGCGGCGCTCAAATATTATGGAGGCCTCACCGAAGCGAGCCGCATGGGCCGGCTGCCGATCAACGACATGCATACACCGACGCTGACGATCTATGGCAGCAACGATCCGACAGCGAAGTATTCGGTGAAGGAAGAGCGGCTGTTCAAGGGACCGCACGAACGTATCGTCCTGCCCGATGTCGGACACTTCCCGCACCTCGAGCGTGAGGCTGAAGTCACCGGGCTGATCATGGACTGGTTCAGGACGCACGCTTCCGCCTGAACGCGTGTCGCGCGCCGGACGGCGCCGCACGACCCCCCTCATTCTCTCAGCAGGAGTGCACGCAATGGACCTCAAGACACAGCAGAAACACGCGGAGACGTTTGCGAGTCTTCACAGAACAGGCGATCCGCTCATTCTGTTCAACGCCTGGGACGCCGGTACCGCCAAGGCCATTGCGAAGGCGTCGCCGGCCATCGCGACCAGCAGCGGAGCGGTCGCCTCTGCGCTCGGCTACGCCGACGGAGAAAATGTCCCGCTCGACGTGGTGGCTGGCCTGGTGTCGCGGATCACCGCGACTGTCCCGGTTCCGGTATCGATCGATCTGGAAGCGGGATATGGCGACACCCCGGAGGCCGCCGCGACGTCGGCGACCAAAATTCTGCGAGCCGGCGCCGTCGGCATCAACATCGAAGACGGGCTCTCCAGTGGAAAGCGCCAACTCGTCAGCCCCGAACAGCACGCCGCGAAGATCAAGGCGGTACGAAACGCCGCGCAAGATTTCGGCGTTCGCCTGTTCATCAATGCCAGGACCGATCCCTTTCTGCTGAAATTCGGATCGCCTGATGAATGCCTGAACGAAGCGGTGCGGCGCGCGAAGGTCTATGCCGAGGCCGGCGCCGACGGGATTTTCGTTCCCGGCCTCACCGACCTCGCGCTGATCGAGAAGCTGGTTCAGCTCATGCCCCTGCCGGTCAACATCATGGTGACGCAAGGTGTTCCCAAAATCCCCGATCTTACCCGCGTCGGCGTCCGGCGGGTAAGTCTTGGACCGTGGCCCATGATGGCAGCGATGCGTGTCATCGGACAGGCCGCCGCAGGGCTCGCCGCGAGCAAGCAATACGGCACGTTCCTTCAGCCGACAGCCTGAGCGAATCCTTCAGGCCGCCGCGCCCTAAGCCGACCGCTTCACCGCCTCGCGTCCCGCCGCCGCAGGATCGAGCCTTCCCAGCATCGCCTTCGCCTGCTCGGCGCAGTGCTCGATCAGCCAGCGCTCGAAGGCGACCGGCGCGAGGGCGGGGGCGTAGAGGAAGCCCTGGACGACGTCGCAGCCGAGCTCGGCCAACGTCCTGCGCTGGCCTTCGGTCTCGACGCCTTCGGCGACGACGGTCATGCCGAGGCCCTGGCCGACGCGCACCACGGCGGTGGCGATCGCGAGCGCACTTGCGTCCTTCTCGATGTCGCGCATGAAGCTGCGGTCGATCTTGAGCTCGCGGATCGGCAGATGGGCGAGACGGCTGAGGCTGGAATAGCCGGTGCCGAAATCGTCGAGCGAAAGCCCGACGCCGAGCTCGCGGATCGCGTTCATGGTCTCGAGCGCGGCGACGCTGTCGCGCATGAACGCGCCCTCGGTGATCTCGAGCATCAAGGCATCCGGCGGCAGACCGTATTCGGCGAGGATGTCCTTGAGCCGCGCGGCGAGCGTGACGTTGCGGAAGTTGATCGGCGACAGGTTCACCGAGACGCTGGGGATGTTGAGCCCGGCGCGGCGCCAGCTCGCCATCTGGCGGCAGGCCTCGCGCACCGACCACAGGCCGATCTGCTCGATCAGGCCGCACTCCTCGGCGAGCGGGATGAACTTTGCCGGCGAGACGTCGCCGAGCTCGGCATCGTGCCAGCGCGCCAGCGCCTCGACGCCGTGGACAGCGCCGTCGCAGCTGCGGATCTGCGGCTGGTAGCTGAGGCTGAGCGCGCCCTCGGCGATGGCCTTGCGCAGCGCCGCGATCAGCGCCAGCCGCTGCTCGGCGAGGCCGCTCATCTCGGCGCTGAAGATGCGATGGGTGGAGCGGCCGGCTTGCTTGGCCATGTACATGGCGGCGTCGGCCTGCTGCATCAGCGTGTCGATGTCGGTGGCGTGGTCGGGATAGAGGCTGATGCCGATGCTGGCCGACATCGGCATCAATTTCGATCCGAGCCTCAAGGGTGCGGCCAACGCTTCCGTGATTCCCGACGCGACGCGCTCGGCGTCCTGCGCATTGCGCTGCGGCAGCAGGATGACGAATTCGTCGCCGCCGAGCCGGCCCAGCATGTCCTCGGGGCCGATATGCTCGCGCAGGCGCTGCGCGAGCTGGATCAGCAGCTCGTCGCCGGCGGCGTGACCGAGCGTGTCGTTGACGTCCTTGAAATGGTCGACGTCGAGGAAGGCGAGCGCGACATGGCCTCCGGTCGGGCAGGCATCGATCGCGGTGGTGATCAGGTGGCGGAGCTGCGCGCGGTTCGGCAGGCCGGTGAGCATGTCGTGATAGGCGAGCCGTGCGATCTCGGCGCGCGCCTCCTTGCGCTCGATCGCGAAGGCGCCGAGATTGACACAGGCATCGACGATCTGGCGGTGCCATCTGCTCGGCGCCCGCGGCTCGCGATAATAGAAGCCGAAGGTGCCGATGACCCGGCCGTCCTTGGCCTTGATCGGCGTCGACCAGCAGGCGCGCAAGCCCACTTCGAGCGGCCGCGCCTTGTAGGGCTGCCAGCGCGGATCGGCATCGATGTCGGCGACCAGAACCGGAATGCCGTAGAAAGCTCCGGTTCCGCACGTGCCGACTTCGGGGCCGATCGCGATGCCGTCGAGCGAACGGGAATAGTCATCGGGCAAGCTCGGGCCGCCCAGCGGATGGAGCAGGCCGGCGGCATCGACGTGCAGCAGCGAGCACACGACGCCGGGCGCGATCTGCTCGACGCGGCGACACAGCCTGTCGGCGATGTCGGTGATCGGGACCTCGTCGGCCAGCGCGCTCATGATGAGCTGCTGGAGCGAGCGCAGCTGCCTTGTCTCGGTGATGTCCTCGAGCAGCGCGAAGATGTGCCTGACCCGCCCCTTCTTGTCGCGGAAGGCGTCGATGCGGGCGCTGACCCAGATCTCCTCGCCGTGCTTGTCGTAGACCAGCGTCTCGATTTCGCCGCGCGGGCCGCCGGCCATCAGGCGCTTGACGAGCTTTGCGACGCCATCGCGATCGGTGTGACAGCCGGCGATGAGCTCGCCTGCGCGGCGGCCCTCGGCCTCCTCGCTGCTGTAGCCGAACAGCGTCGCGAAGGACGAATTGACGTAGACGATGTTCTGCTCGACGTCGGTGATGATCACCGCGCGATTGGTCTGGTCGGAGACGGCGTGGAGCAGCCCGATCCTGACACGGCGTTCGGCGTCGGCGGTGACGTCGCGCGCGAACACGATGCGATGGGCGGTGCCGCCGACGGTCGCGGGCGACATCGAGACGAGCGCCTTGATCCGGCTGCCGTCGCGCCGCACGAGGCTGATCTCGTCGCGGAAGTCGGCAACAGGATCGGCCTGAAGGCATTTGAGCGTGAGAATGCCGGCATCACGGCCGACCGCCTCAGTTCGCGCGAGCTTCCAGATCCGCTCCGCGGCGCCGTTGAAATGCGTGATGCGATGCGCCGCGTCGACGATGACGATGCCGTCGTCGGCGCATTCGAGCGCGGCGCGCAGCACATCCGGAATTTCGGTCACAACACAATCGGAGGCGGACATCGTCTGACCCGGCGGGATCGGGAAAATGCGACAATCAGCCCGAGATTAACGTTCCGATGGTGTCCAAGACGTTTTTGCAACCCGCCCGCGTCGCGCCGAAAATGCGACATGCTTAACGATCCGCGAAAGCGGCCGAGGTTATCTTGGTGTATCCGGAACTCTTCAGTCTGCGGTTCCTGGCCGGAGCCGGTGCAGCTGGCCGGCCACGGCCCGCACCTTGCGTGGCGCGGCCTGCCAGATCGCGAGCGCCGACAAGCCGCTCACGAGGATTGCGATGCCGAAGGCGAGCGTGTAGTCGCCGGCGCGATCGTAAAGAAACCCGGTCACCCACGGTCCCGCCGCGCCGCCGGCCAGCGCCGCCAGCATGATGGTGCCGAAGATGCTGCCTTGGTGCCTGCCCTGGAAGATCTCGAACACCACCGCGCCCATGATCGAGGTGAGGCCGTAGCCGAGCGCGCCTTGCGTGAACACCATGACGTAGACGAGCCACAGCGAGGGCTGGAACTTCAGCGCCATCAGCGCCGCGAAGCAGATCGCGAAGCCGACGCAACTGATCGCCCACACCCATTCCCGCCCGATCCGGTCGGAGACGTGGCCGAGCCATATCTGGCCGGGAATGCCGAGCAGGCTGACGATGCCGAGCGCCCACACCGCGACGGAAGGGCTGAAGCCGATATCGAGCAGGAATTTGGTCTGATGCACCTGCACCGCGTACCAGATGTACAGGCCGCAGAAATAGCCGAGTGCGATCCACCAGAAGCGCGCGGTCGCAACCGCGCGCTTGAGCGTCCACTCCGTCGCGACCCAGGCGGGATCGACGACGTTCGAGATTGGCTTTGCGGCACCGGGCGCCGGCGCAGCGTCTCCATCTGGCCGAAGGCCGATATCCTCGGGGCGCTTGTGCAGCAACAGATTGATCGGCGCCAGCACGATGAGGAGGAGCAGGCCCATCGCCGTGCAGGCGGTGCGCCAGCCGGTCTGCTCGATCATGTGCTGCACCCACGGCAGCAGCGTCACCGAGCCAAGGCCGACGCCGGCAAAGGCGATGCCGATGGCGAAGCCGCGCGTGCGGATGAACCAGTTCGGCAGGAACAGCGATTGGCCGGAATAGCCGAGACATACACTGCCGGCGCCGACCATGACGCCGAGCGTCACGTAGAGATGCCAGGGCTGGCTGGTGAGTGGAGCCAGCAGCAGCCCGCCGCCCATCAGCACCACGCCGAGCTCCATCACCGCGCGGGGACCGGCGCGGTCCATCAGTCGGCCGATCAGCGGGCTCGCAACGCCAGAGGCGACAAAGCCGAACGAGAACGCACCCGCGGTGACGCCGCGCTCCCAGCCGAACTCGGAGATGATCGGCGGAAAGAACAATGAGAAGGCGGTGCGCGCGTTGACGCCGATCGCCATGGTGACAAAGGTCACGGCGACCACGACCCAGCCATAGAAGAACGGAAGCCGCATGTTGTGTTTGTTTCATCCCTGGACAATCCTTCGGACCATCCGGGGGCGTCGGGGTCAAGCGATTTTCGCGCATGCGCGCGTTTGAGGGCCCGAAGCCTCCGCAGCGTCATGGCCGGGCTTGTCCCGGCCATCCACGTCTTGACTATGCGGGACGAAGAACTGGATGCCCGGGACAAGCCCGGGCATGACGGCCTCTTGGAAATGTTCAAATGCCGCAAAGGCGCGCGTTCAAGCCGCGTTGCGCTGCGACGGCTGGGCGGATTCGTCGAATGCGATCTGGTCGACCGGCACCGGCCGGCCGAACAGATAGCCTTGGGCAAAATTGACACCGAGCGCGGTCAGGCGCTCGAACTCCTCGGCTGTCTCGACGCCTTCGGCGGTGACCGACATGTCGAGCCCGCGCGCCAGCGTCACGATCGAGGAGATGATGGCGGATGAGCGCGGCTGATGCGTGAGGTTGCGGATGAACGACTTGTCGATCTTGATCTTGTCGAACGGAAACGCGGTGAGATAGCTCAGCGACGAATAGCCCGTGCCGAAATCGTCGAGCGCGAGCTCGATGCCGATGCTCTTCAGCCGCTCCATGAAGGCGTGGTTCTCGACCCCGCGCTCCAGCAGCACCGATTCGGTGATCTCGATCTCCAGCCGCTGCGGCGGAAGACCGGAATCGGCGAGCGCGGCGCAGATCATCTCGAACAGCTCGGCTTCCTTGAACTGGATCGGCGACAGGTTGACCGCGACCATCAGATCGGAGGGCCAGCCGGCCGCATCCGCGCAGGCGCGCCGCAGCACGAATTCGCCGAGCGGCACGATCAGCCCGGTCTCCTCCGCGAGCGCGATGAACTGGTCGGGCGGGATCAGGCCGCGGCTCGGGTGCCGCCAGCGCACCAGCGCCTCGAAGCCGCGGCGCGCGCCGGTGAGCGCATCGACGAACGGCTGGTAGTGCACCTCGAGCTGGCATTGCGCGATGGCATCGCGCAAATCCCCTTCCAGCGTGTTGCGCGCATCGAGCTCGGCCGACATCGCCTCGTCGTAGACGGTGAAGCAGTTGCGGCCCGCCGATTTCGAGCGGTAGAGCGCAAGGTCGGCCTTCTTCAGCAGCTGCTCCTGGTCGCTGCCGTGATCCGGCGCAATCGCAATGCCGATGCTGGTGCCGATCTCGACACGATGGCCGGGCAACAGGAACGGCTCGGCCACGAGTTTTGCGATCCGTGCCGCCAGCTCGGTCGCGCAGGCGCGCTGGTCCTCGCTCCCTTCCTGGATGATGGCGAACTCGTCGCCGCCGAGCCGCGCCAGCACGTCGCCGGTGCGCAAAGCGGATCTCAATCGCTGCGCCACCTGGCGCAGCAGCACATCGCCGGCGCCATGACCGAGGGAATCGTTGACGTTCTTGAAGCGATCGAGATCGAGCATCAGGATCGAGAAGGCCGCGCCGCTATCGTCGAGCTGGCGGTGGAGCTCGTCGAGCCGGGCGAGGAAGAAGGCGCGGTTAGGCAGGCCGGTCAGGATGTCGGTCTGGGCGAGCTCGAGCACGCGACGGTTCGCCAGCGACAGCCGCCGCGAATTGCGGCTGGCGAGCATCAGATAAGTCGACAGCGACAGCGTCAGCAGCATGCCGACGATGAGGACCGCGGCCGCGCGATCATAGGCCGTCTCCAGCGCGCCGCCGGCCGTCGGCATGGCGCGCACCTGCCAGTCGGTGTCACCGATCTTGAGACCGCCCGACCAGTGCAGCGTCCGCCCGACGTCGCGCATCGACTGCGGCGCGGTGGCGGCCGACGAAAAATCCGGCAGCATGTCCGCGAGGCTGACGATCTGCCCCGTGAAGGGCGGATAGACGTTGACGCTGACCGCAGGGCTTGCACCGGTGGTCACGCGAATGGTGTGGATCAGCAGCGGCAAATCGAAGACGCCGACGACGAAGCCGGTGAGATTGCGGCGCCGGTCCGCGACCGTCTCGCGCGACGTTCCCTTGGCATAGACGGGAAGCGCCACGAGCACGTCAGGCTGCCGGCCGCCCTCCTTCGGCTCGAACAGGCGCGTGCGAATGGCGGCGACGCGGTCGTTGTCGCGCGCCCGCTCCAGCGCCGCACGGCGCTCCGGGACGGTTGCGTAGTCCATGCCGTAGACCAGCGAGGTCTTCGGCTGGGTCGAGTAGAACACCGGGAAATATTCGTCGCTCTGCGGCGCGGTCGAAAAGCTCTCGCCCTGGAGCGACTTGATGCGATAGCCGGAGACGCCGTCCGTGATCGCGGCGGCCTCGTATTCGGCGCGCTCCTTGCGATTGACGCGCGGCAGCCAGGCGATGCGCAGCATGCCGGGATGGCGCTCGAACAGGCGGGCGCTGAAGGTCTCGAATTCGCTGCGGGTGATTTCCTCGCTGGTGGATTCGAACAGCGTACGCAGCGCGACCAGCCGCGAAATAGACTCGCTCATGCCGTTCTGCATGACGATGGCTTCGGTCTCGGCCGCGTTCTCGAATTCGATCCGGTTGACGCGGCCTTCCCAGCGCGCGACGGCGGCGGCGCCCAGGATCGAGAACAGAAGCCCGACGGCGACGGCGACGAGCGCAGGGCGATAGAGCCCGAGCAGCGGCGCGGCACGCCACCATCCGGTCATACGCTTCCGATCCTGATCGTTCTGATCGCGACCGCCCATCTTAATCCCGCAAGTCCCCCTCGGCGCGCCGGTACGAACTTCTGGTTGAGCCACCGGCGCGACTATCGGACAAGGATCGCGGTTAAGAACTGCACAATTTCGGAACCCGCGTGGTCCGCATCACGCGGCTTAGTTAACGATTGCCCCGCAAGTCTCAGCAGTCTGGACATAAGTTGCCGATTTTCCCCGGTATCGTACGGACCCGCTGGTCGTGACGCGGTTAGCCACCTGTTCAGGGCCTCAGACTTATCCTTCCACCAGACGCATCCAGCATCCGGCAAGCATCCTCATGACACGATCGCGATCCGCGACATCCGTCGCCCTGGCCATCGCATGGCTGGCCGCGTTGATGCTTACGGCAAGGTGCGAGGAGGCCGGCGTCAGCGCGGACACGATCCTGTTCGGCCAGGCCGCCGCTCTCGAAGGCCCCTCCTCCGCGCTCGGACAGCGCATGCGGCAGGGCATCGTCGCGGCGTTCACCGAGATCAACGCCAAGGGCGGCGTGCACGGCCGCAAGCTCCAGCTCATCAGCCGCGACGACGGCTACGATCCCGACCGCTCCGTGGCGCAGACGCTGCACTTGATCGACGACGACAAGGTGTTCGCGCTGATCGGCGCGGTGGGAACGCCGACCGCGATGGCGACGATCCCGATCACCAGCACCGGGAACATTCCCTTCATCGGCCCGTTCAGCGGCGCCGAATTTTTGCGCGACCTCGAGCTCGCCAACGTCGTCAACATCCGTGCCAGCTATGGCGCGGAGGCCGAGGCCTGGATCAAGCACCTCACGGAGGATCGCGGCTTCACCCGCATCGGCATCTTCTACCAGGATGATTCCTTCGGCCGCGACGGTCTTGCCGGCGTGAAGCGCGCGCTCGCCAAGCGCGGCCTGGAGCTCGCCGCCGAAGGCACCTTCGAGCGCAATACCCGCGCGGTCGGCTCGGCCTGGCGCACGATTAAGCGCGCCGAGCCCGAGGCCATCGTCATGGTCGGGACCTACGGTCCCTGCGCGGAGTTCATCAAGCTCGCGCATCGCAGCGGCTCCTATCCGACCTTCGTCAACATCTCCTTCGTCGGCGCCAATGCGCTCGCCAAGGAGCTCGGCCCCGAGGGCGAGGGCGTCATCGTCTCGCAGGTGGTGCCGTTTCCCTGGGACCGCTCGCTCAAGCTCGTCGCCGACTACCAGGCGGCGCAGAAGGCAATCGACCCGACGCTGACGCCGGACTTCGTGTCGCTCGAAGGCTACCTCTCCGGCAGGCTCACGGCCGCAGCGCTGGAAAAGGCCGGCCCGCAACCGACGCGCGCGAGCCTGCTGCGCGCCATCAACGATGTCGGCCGCTTCGACATCAGCGGCAGCATCGTCACCGTCGGCGTGCGCGCACTCGACACGCCGCCGAAGGTGTTCTTGACGGTGATCCAGAAGGACGGGACGTTCAAGGCGGTGGACCGGCTGTAGGGCAGTGCACGTCACGAATGCGCGGGCCCTCCAGGAGGGACAAGGCAATCGCGTTCGCGAACTCGGTCGTCAAAAAGAAACTAGTTTCTCGGTCAGCTCGGCGAAGCTGGTAACCCGCGACGTCCGAGACGGCACAGCACTTTCCGCAACAGCAGCCGTATCAAACCAGTAGGCATGCCGGAATCCGGCGGACAAGGCCCCCTCCACATCCGATCGAACATCATCTCCGACGAACACAGACGAGCGCGCCTCCGCGCCGACCTCCGCCAACGCGTGGTGGAAGATCCTCGGATCCGGTTTGCGTAGACCGACGCGTTCCGAGATGACGACTGAGTCCACCAGATCCCCAAGTCCCAAGGCGCTGACGACGGCAAGCTGCATGTCCGAGCGGCCATTGGTGATGATCCCGAGCCTGACGGCTTTGCCCCGAAGCTGGCGCAGCAGTTCCTCAGCGCCCTGTCGCAGGCGGCAGGACTTCGGAAACGACCGCAGATAATCATTCAGAAGGCGCTCGTCGGCATGCCGTGCTTGCGGAAACTCGCGGCTCAACTCGCCGTATACCCGATCCTTCCAAACCCGCCCGCGCTCCTCAAGCTCGACGAAGCGCTGTGCGAACCGCATGGCATCAGGCACTTGCATCTCGAGAAGCCGACAGGCCTGGGAGGTGACGAAGGTTGGAATGGCGGCGGCACGATCGTGAAGGGTGTCGTCAAGGTCGAACAAGACTGCCCGCTGCATTGCGCCTCCCACGCTGCTCCGACACTCATGGTTGCCGTGAAACGACTATGGATGAGCGCTGTCACCTCGGCAATGCCGGCATCTGCCGCGACCGCCTCGATCCCAAGAGCGCGAGACGCCGCGGGCCGGAGCGAGATTCAAGGCAGCAGCATCGTAGGGTGGGCAAACCGAAGCGTGCCCACCACTTCTGTCGCACTGCTGGATTAGTTGTGGGCACGGCGCCAGTGCGCCTTTGCCCACCCCACGATTCCAGACTCGTTGAGAGATAGCCGCTCACTAATGCAATTGAGACTCCACTAGCGCACCGATGAAGGTGCGTTCCCTCCCCCCTTGTGGGGGAGGGCTAGGGAGAGGGGTGGCCCAGGAAAAGGTGCCGCTTGTTGACGACGCACTGGTTGGCGCGCAACGGAGAGAATCCCCGTGTGGCCCCCCCTCCCTACCCCTCCCCCGCAAGGGGGGAGGGAACGGAGAGAGCGGCGCTTGTTGGCGAGAGGGGCGTTAAGGCCGCCGCGTCCAGCGGTCGGCGTTGACGGCGCCCTGAGGCACCTCGCCTTTGACGATCGCCTCGACCTGCCGCACGGTTTCCAGCGACTGGTATTCGATCGCCTGCGGCGTCAGGCCGCCGACATGCGGGGTGGCGATGACGTTCGGCAGCCTGGCGAGCTCCGGCGTCGGCATCTGGTCGGGAGCGCGGCCGACGTCCATTGCCGCGCCGGCGATGCGGTTCTCCAGCAGCGCCTTGGCGAGCGCGGCCTCGTCGACGAGATTGCCGCGCGAGAGATTGACGAAGACGGCATGCTTCTGCATGCGGGCGAGCGCGGTCTCACCGATCAGGTTCTCGGTCTGCTCGTTGGCGATGGCCAGACAGACCACATAGTCCGATGCGGAAAGGAGCTCGTCGAGGCTGACGTGCCGGATCGCGCTGTCGCTGACATCAGCGAAGGGATCGGCGACCAGCACCTCCATGCGCAGCACCTTTGCGATCTCGGCGAGATAACGCCCAATGCTGCCATAGCCGATGATGCCGATCCGGCTAGCCGCGAGCTGGCGGCCCATCCGCGCTTCCGGCTTGCGGCCGGCCTGGTAGTCGGCGGTGGTTCGCGACACGCCGCGGGAGAGATCGACCATGAAGCCGAGCGCGAGCTCGGCGACCGCCTGCACGAAGCCGGGCCCTGCGCGCGTCACGAGCACGCCGGCCTCAGAGGCCGCCTCCACATCGACGTTGCGGATATCGACGGCGCAGCGGACGAATGCGCGCAGGCGCGGCAGCTGCGTGAAGATCTCGCCACGTCCCTCGGTCATGCGATCGGCAACGATGATGTCGGCATCTTTCGCCGCGCGCACGAGGCCGGCCGAGTCGAGCGGATCGTCACCTTCGTGCAGGATCGCCTCGGCGGCCGCGCGCAAGCCGTTCAGGCTGCGATCGCCATAGTAATTGCGGCGCATCTCCGGCGTATGGGCCAGCAGGACTTTCACGGCAAGACTCCTTCAGTAGCCGAATGCCCGCGGCAGCGCGGTCGAGAGCCATGGCACGAAGGCGATGACGAGCAGGCAGAGGAACAGCAGGCCGAGATAGCCCATGATCGGCTTCACGGTCTGCTCGATCGGCACGTTGCCGATCAGGCAGGCGCCGTAGAGCCCGAGCCCGAGCGGCGGCGCGAACAGGCCGATGCCCATCGCGATGACGAGCACGACGCCGAAATGCAGGGGGTCGACGCCGAGCTGCACCGCGACCGGCAGCAGCAGCGGCCCGAAGATGATCAGCGCGGCGGCGCCTTCCAGCACCGAGCCCATCACGATCAGCACGACGATGGCGAGCAGGATGAACAGCCAGACGCCCGAGGTCTTGGAGAGGCCGAGCATGAAATCGCCGACCGCATGCGGCACCTGCTGCAAGGTCAGCGTGAACGCCAGCGACTGCGCGGCGGCAACGATGAACAGCACGAGACCCGCACGCGTTGCCGCCTGGACGAAACTGTGCGCGGCCGATCTGAAGCCGAGCTCGCGAAACACCACGCTGCCGACGATGAGCGCATAGGCGACCGCGAAGGCCGAGATTTCCGTGGCCGTGGCAAAGCCGCTCTTGAAGCCGAAGAAAATCATGAAGATCAGGCCAAAGGATGCGACCGCGCCGGTCCATAGACCCGACACCGGCGCCTGCGGCGCGACGTCCTCGGCGTCCGCCGGCGGCTTGCCGAAGATGATGGAGACCGCAATCAGCACCAGCGCCATCAGCGCCGCCGGCAGAAGCCCCGCCATGAACAGGCCGCCGATCGACAGGTTCGCGACGAAGCCGAGGATGATCAGGTTGATGCAGGGCGGGATGGTCTCCGCCATCACCGCGGACGCGGCGAGCAGCGCCACCGCGCCGCCCGGATTCTGCTTGGAGCGGCGCGCGGCCGGGATCAGCACCGAGCCGACCGCGGCGACGTCGGCCATCTTCGAGCCTGAGATGCCCGAGAACAGCACCATCGAGGCCACCATCACGACATTGAGGCCGCCGCGCATGCGGCCGACCGCGCGCTGCAGCAGCTCGATCAGCCGCACCGACATGCCGTTGGCTTCCATGAGGTAGCCGACGAGGATGAAGAAGGGGATCGCGAGCAGCACGAAATTGTCGATGCCGCGCGCCATCTGCTGGGCGAAGATCACGCCGGGCAGTGCGCCCTCGACCCAGATGAAGATCAGCGCCGCCAGCGCCAGCGCAAAGCCGATCGGCAGCCCGCCGAACAGGGTTGCGAAGAAGCCGATCAGCATCAGCGTGCCCGCCGAGGGCGCCGACGACGGCGACAGATAATCCCAGGCGAGATAAAGGCCGGTGACGATGACGATCGCAACGAGGCCCTTGACGATGTCAGGGAGCGGCCTTGCGCAGAGATGGTCGATGGCGAACACCGTCATGAACAGCGCGCCGACGCCCATCGGGTAGAATGTCAGCTCCAGCGGCAGGCCGGAGCCGGTTGTCTGGCCGGCCGTGAGCGAGCCGAGCTTAATTGCGTTGTAGGCGACATAGCCCGAGATCAGCACGATCAGCAGCGCGCTGGCGGCATCGACCAGCGTGCGCAGCCGCACTGGCAGGAGGTCGCGGAAGAAGGACACGCCGACATTCTCGCCGCGCGCGAGCGCGCTCGCCGCGCCGAAGAAGGCCGAGCCGACCATCAGACCGCGCGCGACGTCATCGGACCATTCGACCGGCGCGTTGAAGAAGAAACGCAACAGCACGGAGGCGCACACCACGACGAGATCGGCGGCGAGCAGGATGGCCGCAATCGCGTCGCTGACGCGAAGCAGCAGGGTGATGCTCCCGTGGCGGCCGCCCGAGACGGGCACGGCGGCGGTCATGGTCAGCTCAGATTTGGTCATCTCAGGCTTGCGTCGCGCGGATCATGTCGATGACCGGCTTGGATTCCGGCCGTGCCTTGATGAAGTTCTCGATCTGCGGCGCGACGCGCTTCTTGAAGGCCTCGCGGTCGCATTCGGCCACGGTCACGCCCTTCTCGGTCAGGGCCGCGAGCGCCTCCTTCTCGACCGCGAGCCCATGGGCCCTCGTGTCGGCCGCGGCCTTCTTGGCGGCATCGAGGAAGCCTTCGCGGAGCTTCGGATCCATGCGGTTGTAGGTCATGTCGCTGAAATAGATCGCGAGCGGCGAGAAATTGTGCTGCGTCAGCGCGTAGAACTTTGAGGTTTCGAAGAACTTGCTGGCGAGGATGGTCGGCGGATCGTGCTCGAGGCCATCGAGCACGCCGGCCTGCAAGGCCGTGTAGATCTCGCCGAAGGCCAGCGGCGTCGCGGCCGCGCCCATCAAGCGCAGGCATTCGGTGATGACGGGATTTGGCAGGGTGCGAATCTTGAGGCCGGCGAGATCCTCCGGCGTCTTCACCGGCTTCTTCGCCAGCACGCTGCGCGAGCCGAAATTGTAGGCCCAGGCGATGATGCGGATGTTGCCGCCCTTGAGCAGCGCGTCCTCGATCGGCTTGGCCGCGCCGGAATCGAACGCCTTGGTCTGTTGCGGGAAGCTCGAGAACAGGAAGCCGAGGTCGAAGGTGCCGACCAGCGGCACCAGATTGGCCGAGATCGACGAGCCCGACACCATGAGGTCGATGACGCCGAGCTTCACCGAGTTGATGACGTCGATTTCCTGGCCGAGCTGGTTGTCCGGGAAGAAGGCGACCTCGACCTGCTCGCCGAGGCCGTTGCCCTTCAAATTCTTCACGAGGTTGTCGTAATAGACGCGGCCGTTGGCGTATTTGGGATCGTTCGGCAGCGAGGAGGAGCATTTCAGCTTCAGCGTCGCAGCTTCGGCGCGGCCGATGATGGCGGGAGAGAGCACGAGGCCGGCGGTGACCGCCGCCGATGACTTGATGAACGCGCGACGGTTCACGGGCACGATGGTCATGGTGCGGTCTCTCCCAAGCATTCTTGTTTACGGCCGCGATCGTTGTCGCGGCCTGTTGCGCAGACTGTATGGCCAAAGCGACGGGGCAGGCAAGGGTTGCGCCCGGACCTCGCGAAGCCGCGCGCGGCGAATGGCGACGGCACGCGCGAGCAGCGAACGGCCATGTTTTTGCGGGATTCGCGATCAGGACCAGCCTGCGGACCGGGACGCGAGAGAGCACGTCGTGCAGCGGCGGGGATCAATCCAATTGGCGCATGGATCAATGCGCAATTCACATGGATGGCACCAGAACGATGCTCCTCCCGCTCCGGCAGACGCCCTGCCCCATTTTGCCGCAGCGGGCAGCGTGATCCAGCGCACAGACAGTGTCATGGCGCAGACGTAGAAAGGGTGACATCATCGCGCGCATTGCCGATGGGAGGTGACACCATGCGCCGTCCAGTCCTTTGCAATTTGCTTGTTGCATTCGGCCTTCTTGCATTCACGCAATTGATGACGCCAACGGACGCCGCTGCCGAAGCGCGGCTCGCGCTCGTGATCGGCCAGTCCGCCTATCGCACAGTGCCGGAACTGCCCAACGCCGCCGACGACGCCAAGGGCATGACCGAACTGCTCGGCAATGCCGGCTTCACCGTCACATCGGCGGCCAATCTCGGTCAGAACGAGATGCGCGCGGCGATCTCGGACTTCGCCGACAAGGTCAGCGCCAGCGGCGCCGACACCGTCGCGCTGGTGTTCTATGCCGGCCACGGCCTCCAGATCGACGGCGAGAACTACCTCGTGCCGGTCGATCTCGATCCCAAGCGCGAGGCCGACATTCCGCTCCAGGGCGTGCGGCTGAACGACATGCTCAACACGCTCGGCGCATTGCCGACGCGGGCGCGCATCTTCATGCTGGACGCCTGCCGCAACAATCCGTTCCCCGCGCTCAGTGGCGCCGGCCACGGCCTTGCCATCGTCGACACCAAGGCCGGCGCGCCCGGCTCGTTCATCTCCTATTCGACCTCGCCCGGCGCGGAAGCCGAGGACGGCAACGGCATCGACAGCCCGTACACCACGGCCGCGCTGACCATCGCCAAGCAGCCGAACCTGCCGATCGAGGAGGTGTTCAAGCGCATCCGCGTCGCAGTGGCGCAATCGACCGACGGGCGGCAGATTCCCTGGGAAAGCTCCTCGCTGACGACCGATTTCAGGTTCTTCGGCGGCGAGAGCAGTTCGTCGTCCCTGCCGGGCGCATCATCGATGGCACTCGCCAGCGGCACGCGCAGCGTCGAGGACTGGCGCAAGGATCTGCAGGGCAAGGACGCCAAGGCGGCCTATGAGATAGTGATCGCTGACGACACGGTCGAGGCCTATCAGGCCTATATCGAGCTCTACGCTCAGGACGTCCGCACGCCGCGCTTGCGCACCGTGCTGGAGCGCCGGCGCCAGATGCTGGCCTGGGAGCGCGCGGTCGCCATCAACACCCGCGCCTCGTTCGAGGCCTATCTCGCCAACTGGGACAACAGCGACCTTGCCGCGACCGCGCGCAGGCTGCTGCTCCGGGTGCAGAACCGTAACTATGCCTTGCCGGTCGCGGCCGCGGCGACACCTGCTCCGATCGCCGTCGCATTGGCGCCGACCTGCCCGTGCTCGACGCCGACGCCGCCGGCGAGCCCGGCCAACCCGGCCGTCGCGCCCATCATCAAGAAGCGCGTCGACGACACACCGCCAAAGCGCAAGGTCGACGAGACCCCGCCGAAGCGCAAGGTGGTCGAGACACCGCCAAAACCGCGCCGGCCGCCGCCCGACGAAGTGGTCTACGAGCGCGCACCGCCGCCGGATCGCGGCCCGCCGCCCGGCGCCATCATGCAAGGCATCGGCATTGGGATCGGGATCGGCATGGGCATGGGTGGCGGCCGCGGCGGCGACTACCACAACGACCGGGGCCGGTACTGAGGGCTGACGCCCGGTACGGAGGACCGATTTGTCCTCCGTCATTGCGAGCGCAGCGAAGCAATCCAGACTGCCGCCGCGGAGGGATCCTGGATTGCTTCGCTTCGCTCGCAATGACGACGGATGTAGAGAAATTGCGTCTGCCGCTTCCCGACACGGAAATGCTGTAGTCTTATCGGCTGACAAGCCTTTCCGGAGACGACTCATCGATGCCGCACGACACTCGCGCCAAGGGATCATCGAAGCACGCCTGGCCGCTGTTCAGCTCGCTCGCGTCCTACGCCCTGCCCGGCGATCTGATGGCGGGGCTGACGCTGGCGGCGATCGCGATCCCCGAGCAGATGGCGACCGCGCGGCTCGGCGGCTTCGCACCGCAGATCGGCTTCTTCGCCTTCATGGCTGGCTCGCTCGGATTTGCGCTGCTCGGCGGCAACCGCTTCCTGTCCTGCGGCGCCGATTCCACGATCACGCCGATCTTCGCCGGCGGGCTTGCCGCGCTCGCGGCCACCGGCACGCCCGAATATCAGGGCCTCGCGATCGCGCTGGCGCTGATGGTCGGCGCGATGATGCTGGCGAGCGGCGCGTTCCGGCTCGGCGGCATCGCCAATTTGTTGTCGGTGCCGGTCATGGTCGGCTTTCTCGCCGGCATCTCCGTCCACATCATCGTCTCGCAACTGCCGGGCGTGCTCGGGCTTCCATCGCCGAGCGGGCCGACGCTCGATCGCATCGGCGTGCTCGCAAGCGAGATCGGCCGAACCAATCCCATCACGTTCTGCATCGGTTTCGGTGTGCTCGCCGCGGTCTTCATCTCCGAGAAGATCAGCGCGAAAATTCCAGGCGCACTGATCGGGCTGGTCGGCGCGACGCTGGCCACGATCGCACTCGGCCTCGAGAGCAAGGGCGTCAGCGTCGTCGGCAGCGTGCCGGGAACGCTGCCGCGGCCGACCTTCCCCGAGCTCGCGCCGGAACTGTGGGTGCGCCTCGTCCCGCTCGCCTTCGTCATCACCGTCGTGGTGATGGTGCAGACCGCCGCGACGACGCGCTCGTTCCCATCCGATCCTGACAAGCCGGCTGATGTCGACCGCGATTTCCTCGGCGCGGGCGCCGGCAGCGTTTTGGCCGGCCTGTTCGGCGCGTTTCCGGTCAATGCCAGCCCGCCGCGGACGGGCATCGTCGCCGAGACCGGCGGGCAGTCGCAACTTGCCGGCCTTGCCGCCGCGGCGATCGTGCTGGCGCTGCTCGCCTTCGGGACCGGATTGCTGCAGCACGTGCCGGACGCCGCGCTCGGCGGTATCCTGCTGTTCGTCGCGCTGCGCATCATCCGCGCCAAGCAGATCGTCACGATCTACCGGCAGTCGTTCGGCGAGTTCCTGCTGATCGTCGCCACCGCCGCGCTCATCATCGTGCTGCCGATTCAGCAGGGCGCCTTCCTCGGCATCGCGCTGTCGCTGCTGCACGGCATCTGGAGCACCACGCGCGCCAGGCTGGTCGAGTTCGAGCGCGTGCCGGGCACCACGATCTGGTGGCCGGCGCATCCGCACCTGCCCGGCGAGCGCATCGCGGGCGTTGCCGTGATCGGCCTGCAGGCACCGTTGTCGTTCCTCAACGCACCCGGCTTTCGCAGCGACGTGGCGAAGGTGCTGGGCACATCGACACCGCAATTGCTGGTGCTGGAGGCGAGCGGAATGGTCGAGATCGACTTCACCGCCGCGCAGATTTTACTCGATGTGTTCAAGGTATGCAGCGAACAGGGCGTCACCGTCGCGCTGGCGCGGCTGGAATCGGTGCGCGCGCAGGACGCGTTCGAGCGCTTCCGGTTGTTCGACGCCCTGCCCCGCGAGCATGTCTTTCACAGCGTCGACGAAGCCGTGCGCAAGCTGGCGAAATAGCCGTCTTCACGCGGTCCGCCGCCCAAGGGGGCGATACTTTTGGTCGCCGGCCAGTTCACGGAGTGAGACCGTGGCCTCCGCGTCAAAGCTAGTACTTGATTTCCTGCTGCGGCGGGCGACAATGACGTCGCGCCAGCTTCCGGTACCGAACTTCATATAAGACGGGGAAAACCCGCTTGGCCACGGCTATACCGTCGCTGCGCGGGAGGGATCGTTATGACGGTAGGGCTCAAGCGCTGGCCGCAGCGCCGACATGATCCAGGCCGCCGGTCGTATGGCCGTTACGATTGGGCGCGATGTAATCGCGCCGCTGCACCGCGAAGAACGCGCCCCCTGGTTCGCGGCGAACTGGCCACCCCGGCACTGCAAGCGGAACACCACCAAATGATCATCGAGCCAACGCATTGCGCAGGCATCAAGGCGCGCATGCGTTGAACCACGGAGACGTAATCGACTGAAAGGGACTCCAAGCCGGCGCAAGACTGGCCGTAGGGCATCAGCTCGGGCACATCGAGGAGGGATGCATGACGACAGTAACCCGACGTAACGTCCTCAAGGGCGGTACCGCGCTTGCCGGCGGCATGGCCGGCATCCTGGCGGTTGGTAGGGCGCCCGCCTATGCGCAAGCCGCCACGGTGCACTGGCTGCGCTGGACAGACTTCGTTCCGGCGTCAGATCAGCTGCTGCGCAACGAAATCGCCAAGGAGTGCGAGAAAGCGCTCGGCATAAAGCTCAATATCGAGACCATCAATGCCAACGACATCCAAGCCCGCGTCACCTCGGCGATCCAGTCCGGATCTGGCCCCGACGTCGTCTGCGTCCTCAATAATTGGGGGCAACTTTACGGCGAAAGCGTCGTAGACGTCAGCGACATTGCTGAAGCGCTCGGCAAGAGCCAGGGCGGCTTCTACGAAACATCCCGCGCTGTCGCCAATGACGGCAAAAAGTGGATCGCAGTGCCGTGGTGCATCGTCGGCCTGCAGATCGCGTACCGAAAGTCCTGGTTTGCCGAGATCGGCTACACGGACGGAAAATTCCCCCAGACGTGGGAGGAGTATCGCGAGGCCGGCAAGAAGCTGAAGGCAAAGGGACGGCCAATCGGCCAAACGCTGGGTCACACCTTCGGCGATGCGCCCGCCTTCGCCTACCCCTACCTGTGGTCATGGGGCGGCAAGGAGGTCGAGGCTGACGGCAAGACGGTTGCGCTGAATAGCCCGGCAACGGTCGAGGCGGTTAAATTCATGGTGGCCTTCTGGAAGGACGCCCACGATGAAGGCGGGCTCGCCTGGGACGATTCCAACAACAACCGCGCTTTTCTGTCCGGGACATGCAGCGCCACGCTCAATGGCGCCTCGATCTACATCGAGACCCTGCGCAAGCCGGATACCTACAAGACGGAGGCCGGCGGGCCGCTGAAGGACGACATCCTGCATGCCGCGCTGCCCAAGGGCCCCGGCGGACAGTTCAGCTATCACGTCCCGTTCTCGAACCTCCTGATGGGTTATTCGAAGAACCAGGATGCGGCGAAGAAATTCCTTGGCTGGATTCACTCCAAGGACGTCTACGACAAATGGTTCGTCTCCCAGAAGGGCTTCTCGGTCGGCCCGACCACGGATTGGGAAAAGCACAAGCTGTGGGGCGACGACCCGATCATGCTGCCCTACAAGCAAGCCGCGCGCACAGGGCGCTTCGCTGGCTATGAGGGACCCTCTACGCGCAGGGCAGCCGAGGTCGTAACCAAGTACGTCATCGTTGATATGTACGCAAAGGCTGTCCAAGGCATGCCCCCCGAGGATGCCGTGAAATGGGCAGAGGCTGAGCTCAAGAAGGTCTACGTCTGAGGATAAGCCGCCCCCCTCCCATTTTTCGAGGGGCGGCGGAATCTTCCGGCCGACGAGGATCGAACATGGCGATAAGCGCGGTCTCCGACACCACGCTCCGCGAGGCGCCCCCTCCCCGGCGACAGCGTTTGCTCGAGGACGAGCGCTGGCTGGCGTTCGTGCTGCTGGTGCCGACCATCGTACTGCTCGGCCTGTTCATCGCCTATCCCTTCATGCGAGGGATATTGCTGTCGGTCACCAGCTCGCGCGTCGGTATTCCCGGCGACTTCGTCGGCCTCGCCAACTTCTACAAGATCTTCAACGACGGGATCTTTCGCACCGCCGTTTACAATACCTTCCTCTATACGGGCGTGACCACCGTCTTCAAGCTGGCGCTAGGGCTGTGGCTGGCCATGCTGCTCAACCGTAATTTCCGCGGCAAGGCTTTTACCCGTGCTTTCATCCTGCTGCCGTTCATTATTCCGACCGTACTCTCGACTTTTGCCTGGAAGTGGATGTTCGACCCGACGTTCAGCGTTCTCAATTGGCTCCTCTACCATCTCGGTTTGATCACCGGGCGGATCAATTGGCTGGGCGATCCGGACCTCGCTATGATCTCGATTATCATCGTCAACATCTGGCGCGGGGTGCCGTTCTTCGCCATCAGCCTGCTCGCCGGCCTGCAAACCATCAGTCCCGAACTCAACGAGGCCGCCGCCATCGACGGCGCCAAGCCGTGGCAGCGGTTCTGGCACATCACCTGGCCGCTGCTGTTGCCCGTGACCATGGTCGTGATGCTGTTCTCGGTGATTCAGACGTTCGCCGATTTCCAGATTGTCTATGTGATGACGGGCGGCGGGCCGGCCAACGCAACGCACCTGTTCGCCACCTACGCCTATCAGATCGGCGTCGGCACAGGCCTCCTGAGCGAGGGCGCCGCCATCTCGCTCGCAATGTTTCCGGTCCTGTTTCTGGTCGTCGTCATCCAGCTTCTCTACATCCGCCGCGTGGAGGTCCGCTGAGCCATGATCGAGGGCGCAAGGTGGCGAAAGTGGGTGTTCTTTTACGTCCCGATGGCGCTGTTCCTGCTTTTCCTGCTGTTCCCGTTCTACTGGATGGTGATCACTTCGGTGCGGCCGGACGGCGAGCTTTACCGGCCCTGGAATTCGAGCAACTACAATCCGTTCTGGACGTGGAAACCGACCTGGGACCATGTCAGGTATCTGTTCGAGGAGACGCTGTTCGCTTCGTGGCTGTGGAACACGACGTTCATCGCGCTCGCTTCAACCGCCATCTCGCTCGTGTGCGGCGTATTCGCCGGCTATGCCCTGTCGCGGCTGAACTTTCCATTTGCCGGCAGCCTGGGCACTGCCATCTTCATCACCTATCTGGTCCCTCAGACACTGCTGTTCATTCCGCTGGCAGAGATCATACGCAATTATCGCCTGGGTGACACGCCCTGGTCACTGATCCTGACCTATCCGACCTTTCTTATTCCGTTCTGCACCTGGATCATGATGGGCTACTTCAAGGCGGTCCCGAAGGAGCTCGAGGAATGCGCGCGCATTGACGGCGCCTCGCGCTGGCAAGCGATGCTCTACATCGTCATCCCGGTGGCGATCCCGGGCATCCTCTCGGCCGGCATCTTCGCTTTCACGCTGTCGTGGAATGAGTTCATCTATGCGCTCGTGTTCCTGTCCTCGCCCGAGCAGAAGACCGTGCCGGTCGGCGTCACGTCGGAGCTGATCCGCGGCGATGTATTCTACTGGGGGCCGCTGATGGCTGGGGCCCTGCTTGGATCGATACCGGTTGCGATCGCCTATTCGTTTTTCGTCGAGCACTACGTCGCAGGATTGACCGGATCAGTGAAGGGCTGACAGCGAATGGGGCAGGTCGTCCTCAAGGGGATCAACAAATTCTTTGACGGCGTGCACGCCGTCAAAGATGTCAACCTGCAGATCCGCGACAAGGAGTTCATGGTGTTCGTCGGCCCCTCCGGCTGTGGCAAGACGACGACGCTCAGGATGATCGCCGGACTCGAAGCGATCAGTTCCGGCGATATCTCCATCGACGGCAACGTGGTCAATGAATTGGCGCCCATGGACCGCGACATCGCCATGGTGTTCCAGAATTACGCTCTGTACCCGCACATGACCGTGTACGACAACATGGCGTTCGGCCTGAAGATGCGTAAATTCGAAAGATCGGAAATCGACAAGCGCGTGCTGGAGGCGGCCGACATCCTCGGCATCGGCGAATTGCTCACGCGCAGGCCACGCCAGCTCTCAGGCGGTCAGCGCCAACGTGTGGCGTTAGGCCGTGCCATCGTGCGCCACCCCCGCGTGTTCCTGTTCGACGAGCCACTGTCGAACCTCGATGCCAAACTGCGGGTGCAGATGCGCGTTGAGCTGAAGAAGCTGCATCTGCGCCTCGGCACCACAGCCATTTACGTGACCCACGATCAGGTCGAGGCTATGACGTTGGGTGACCGGGTCGTCGTCATGAAAGACGGCGTGGTGCAGCAAGTGGGGGAGCCGCTCGAACTGTATAATCATCCCTCCAACAAGTTCGTCGCCGGCTTCATAGGCTCCCCAGCCATGAATTTCGCGGCCGTTACGGTGACCGAGGCGAACGGATCGCTGATCGCCGAGAACTCCGGCCTGCGCATCAAGCTGCCGGACGAGACCGCGCAGCGGCTGCGCGGCCGTATCGGACGCGAGGTCATGCTCGGCGTGCGGCCGGAGGACCTCACCGTGGCGAGTGGCGCTGATCTCGGCCACCCATGCTTCGATGCTGTGATTGAGGTGGTCGAGCAACTCGGCTCGGAAATCCTGCTCGATATGAAGGTGGGCGAGAGTATCATGGTGGCGAGCGTCGAGCCGACCGCTGGGGTGAGTGTGGGCGACAAGCTGCGCGTTGCCATGCGGCCTTCCAGGCTTCACGTTTTCGACCCGCAGACCGAGGCGGCCATCTGACGCCAGCAATGCGGGCCTCGCGTACCGGATTTACGAGTACACGCCCCTAGAGCCATTTCCGTTCCGATGGAATCTGAACGGGGCTCTGGATTCTTGTTTTGACGCGTTTCTTTACGCGAACCGGTATCCACTTCGCTCGAAAACACTCTAGGCCAGCGTCGGATGATCGCGCTGCACTGTCTCGCGGATCCAGCTCGCGTGAATGGCGCGGAACAGGATCTGCGCGGTCTTGAGGTCGCCCGCCGTCATGCAGAGATCGACGATGCGGCGGACCGCGTCGTCGCGCATCAAATCGTCCGAGATCTTCATCGCGATCTCCATCGCCACCTTGGCGGCGCGCTCGTAGCGTTCGCTGTCGCGCTTGTCGCCTCGCCCCGAGCCGGCGGCGCTCGGAGCCGCAGCGTCGCAGATCGCGCGGATGCGCGCGGCGGCATCGATGTCGCCGAGCGGTCCCTCGATCGCCTCGTCCCAGATCTCCTGTCGCATCTTGCGCGCGAACCACGTCATCGCCCACCATCCGCGATCTTCGAGCCGCCATATCGCCGCGCTTCGCCGTCCCCAGCATAGAGAGGCCAATCGAGATCCGCGAGCCGATCTTTCCGCAGGATCTTGACGTCTTCAGGACGTCCGACGTGGTCCGATGGCCTCGAACTGCGCCTTCTGCTCGTCGTTCAGCGTGGCGTAGAAATCCTCCAGCGCCGCGCGCACCGACTTGACTCCGTCGAGCATCACATCGAGCCGCTTGCGGACCGCGGCCATTCGCGCCGGCGGCGTCATCACCTCGCTCGGCTGGCAAGCCGCCTTGAGCGATGCGCTGACTTTGGCGCTGGTATCCTGGAGCACCTGTAGTGCGGCGCGCTGCGTATCGTTGGGGTGAAGTCTCGCCTCGATGTCGGTGCCGGGCCAATCAAGCGCGGCAGACGCGCCGCACGTCTGGACCAGCGATGCCGCGGTGCCGTTGGCAGCCGTCGCGCGGCGCTGATCTTCGGCCAGCGCATTGAACCGCGCCTTCTGCTCGTCGGTGAGCGAGCCATAGAAGCTGTCGAGGGCGGGCTGAACGAGTTCGACGGCTTTCACCATCGCCTCGACACGCTGCTGCATCGCCGCCAGCCGGCCGGGTGCGGTCGCTGCGACCTGCGACGGGCAGGACGCGCGGATCAGCGCTGCAGCGTCGATCGAGGCATTGCCGAGCGCATCGAGATTGGCGCCTTGCGCCTCGGTCGGCTGCACCGCGGCGGCGATCTGATCGATCGGCAGACCGACGATCTCGCGGCGGTCGCTGCCGCAAAGCTGATCCAGCGCTACGCCTCGCGCTTGCCGCCGTCCCTGCGGGCGCTGCGGCAGATAGGCCGACAGTCCGTCATAGCCGTACGGCCCGAACAGGCCGGCATAAATATCTGGATAGCCGTAGCCCCAGAAGCCGAGGCCGTCGCCCCAGATCGTGTAATCGTAGAGATCGTTATAGGCGAACGGCCAGAACAGCGGTCCAACCCAGCCGTAACCACCGCCCGCATGTTGCCACCATCCGCTGCTGGCGCCGTGCCAGCCGGCGAGTGCAGCCGCAGCCGTGATCTGGGCGCGTGCCGCCGGATTGCTGATCAGGCGGCCGTTGCGGAAGGCGCTGGAATGCGCGTTGAACGCGTTGCGGAAATGCGCCGGGCGCACGGACGCATTGCGGATCTGACCGAAGTTCGCACCGTGTCGGGCGCCGGTTGCAAACCGCATCGCGCGGTGATGACCGCCACCATGCGCATGTCCGAAGCCGTGACCGTGGAAATGGCCGCCGCCGTGATGGCCACCGCCATGCCCGCCGCCGTGACCACCACCATGTCCGCCGCCGTGACCACCGCCATGGCCGCCACCGTGTCCGCCCTTGCCCAGAGCCGACCCCGCCAGCATGCAGGCAAGCGCCATCACGGCAATTCCAATGACCGGTCGCAACATCGCATCCTCCCGCAAGCCGCGCCATTGAGGCATCGGAAATAGTCGGGAATTGGAACCGGCTCGGCTGCCGAAAGTTCCCGAACCGCGCTCTACGCCTCCGGCACGATCTTTCCGGGATTGAAGATGTTGAGCGGATCAAGCGCCTGCTTCAGCGCCCGCATCGCATCCAACGCCTCGGGGCCGAGTTCCGCCTTCAGGTATTTCTGCTTGCCCTGGCCGATGCCGTGCTCGCCGGTGCAGGTGCCGTCCATCGCCTGTGCGCGCTCGACGAGGCGATGCATGAACTCCTCGCCGCGCGCCATCTCGGCCGCGTCGTTGGTGTCGCAGACCAGCGAGCAATGGAAATTGCCGTCGCCGACATGGCCGACGATCGGCGACAACAAATTGAGGCGCTTGAGGTCTTCCTCGGTCTCGCTGACGCAGTCGGCAAGCCGCGAGATCGGCACGCAGACGTCGGTCGCAACCACGCCGATGCTGTCGCCGGGACGCAGCGCCTTCACGGACCAATAGGCGTCATGACGCGCCTGCCACAGCTTGGTGCGGTCCTCCGGCTTGGTGGTCCAGGAGAAATCGCCGCCACCGCACTCTTTGGCGATCTCGCCGAAAGCCTTCGACTGCTCGGCGACCTCGACCTCGCTGCCGTGGAATTCCATCAGCAGCAGCGGCGTCTCCGGCAGCGTCAGCTTCGAATAGGCGTTGCAGGCCTTCACCTGCGCCGTGTTGAGCAGCTCGATGCGCGCCACGGGAATGCCGGTCTGGATCGCCAGAATCACGGCCTGACACGCCCCATGCACGGTCTCGAACGACACCGCGCCGGCCGCGATCGTTTCGGGAATGCCGCGCAGGCGAATGGTCAGTTCGGAGATGATGCCGAGCGTGCCCTCGGCGCCGACGAACAGATGCGTCAGGTCGTAGCCCGCGGAGGATTTCTTGGCGCGCGTGCCCGTGGTGATGATCTCGCCGTCGCCGCGCACCACTTTCAGCGCCAGCACGCTGTCGCGCATGGTGCCGTAGCGCACCGCGTTGGTGCCGGAGGCGCGGGTCGAGGCCATGCCGCCGAGCGAGGCGTCGGCGCCGGGATCGATCGGGAAGAACAGACCCTGGTCGCGCAGATGCTCGTTGAGCGCCTTGCGGGTGACGCCGGGCTGGATCACGCAGTCGAGATCCTCGGCGTGCACCGCCAGCACCTTGTTCATGTCGCGCAGGTCGATCGAGATGCCGCCGGCGGGCGCGTTGACCTGGCCTTCCAGCGAAGTGCCGGTGCCGAAGGGAATGACGGGGACGCGATTTTTGGCGCAGATCCGCACCACGTCCTGGATGTCGGCGGTCTCCTGCGCCATCACCACGCCGTCAGGCGGCTGGTTGACGATCCATGTGGTGGTATGGCCGTGTTGCTCACGGACGGCCTGCGAGGTGATGAGGCGGTTGCCGAAGCGCGCGGCAAGCTGCTCCAGCGCGCTTGCGAGGGCTTTCGGCTCGACCCGCGGCGGATTATTGGTGATGGTCGTACCCACGGACATTCCTCCCGACAGAAGAACCGTGGCAAAGGACATAAAGCCGGTCAAGTCAAGCGACCGGACGCATACCCAGGGAATGAAACATGCCGGAGAGTGCCGCTTCGAAGCCCGCCGCAGAGCCGTTCCGCGCCTCGATCATGCAGATCGAGCCGCAGTGGATCGACTATAACGGCCATCTCAACATGGCCTATTACCACGTGATGTTCGACCGGGCGATCGACCAGATGTGGCTGCAGCTCGGGATCGGGCCGGGGTACATGAAGGAGCGCAACGGCTCGACCTTCACCGCCGAATGCCATGTGCGCTATTTGCGCGAGATCCATCTCGGCGATCCCGTGCAGGTGTCGGTCTGGCTGCTGGAAGCCGACGACAAGCGGCTGCATACGTTCGAGGAGTTGCGGCACGCCACCGAAGGCTGGCTGTCGGCGACCTCAGAGAACATGTCGCTTCACATCGACATGGGCTCGCGCAAGGTGGCGGCCTTTCCGCCCGACATTCGCGAGCGCATTGCGACCGTGGTCAAGGCCCACAGCGCCGTACCGCGGCCCGAGGGCATCGGCCGCAACGTGGCGATGCCCTCGAAGCGATAGCTATATTCTGGTGCGGCCGCGCGCCAATCCGACCACGGCCGAGACCAGGAACAGAACGACCGCGATGAAGAAGATGATCTTGGCGATCTCGATCGAAGCGCCGGCGATGCCGCCGAAGCCCAGGATGCCGGCGATCAATGCGATAACCAGAAACGTCACAACCCAGCCTAGCATGGCGAAAACCTCGTCTTGATGTCTCTCTGCGATCGGCGCGGCTGACCGCACCATCTGTCCAGACAATCTCGACGTGGGAACGATGGTTCCCCACCCGGCCGGGTGGAAATTCGCCCGGCTTTCGGGAACAAATCGGGTCGCCGCGTACGTGGAAAACCCCGTCCCGGTGCCCCATATAGGCAGCAATCCCTGTTAAGAAGGCTCCCTCCCGTCACCCCGCGGTGCCATCGTGGGGCCAAATGATTCGCATGACCGAGCCGAGCAAGATCACCAGCGTTCCCGACCACCAGCCCGCAGCCGGCGGCATCGCCGCGCGTGCGCGCGCCTCCGTGGGCCCGAAATATCTGTCCGGGCTCAATCCGGAGCAGCGCGAGGCGGTGGAGACGCTGGACGGTCCGGTCCTGGTGCTGGCCGGCGCCGGCACCGGCAAGACGCGCGTGCTGACGACGCGCATCGCCCACATCCTGAGCCAGGGCCGCGCCCGTCCCGCCGAGATTCTGTCGGTGACCTTCACCAACAAGGCCGCGCGCGAGATGAAGCACCGGCTCGGCCAGATGCTCGGCCACGCCGTCGAGGGCATGCCGTGGCTCGGCACCTTCCACTCCATCGGCGGCCGCATCCTGCGCTTCCATGCCGAGCTGGCGCAGCTCAAGTCGAACTTCACCGTGCTCGACGTCGACGACCAGGTGCGGCTGCTCAAGCAGCTGCTGCAGGCCGAGAACATCGACGACAAGCGCTGGCCCGCGCGCATGCTGGCCGGCCTGATCGACGGCTGGAAGAACCGCGGCCTGATGCCCTCGCAGGTGCCCTCCGGCGAAGCCGCCATGTTCGCCAACGGCAAGGGCGGCAAGCTCTATGCGAGCTACCAGGAGCGGCTGAAGATCCTCAACGCCGCCGATTTCGGCGATCTCCTGCTGGAGAACATCCGCATCTTTCGCGAGCATCCGGATATTTTGCGGCAGTACCAGCAGCGCTTCAAATTCATCCTGGTGGACGAGTATCAGGACACGAACGTCGCGCAGTATCTGTGGCTGCGGCTGCTGTCGCAGGCGCCGTCGTCTCCTTCCTTCGCCTCTCCCCGCTTGCGGGGAGAGGCCGACGCGCAAAGCGCGGCGGGTGAGGGGGACTCTCCGAGCACCGCGCTCGTGGAGAAAGCCCCTCACCCCGACCCTCTCCCCGTGAAGGACGGGGAGAGGGAGAAGAACCACGTCAAAAACATCTGCTGCGTCGGCGACGACGACCAGTCGATCTATGGCTGGCGCGGCGCCGAGGTCGACAACATCTTGCGCTTCGAGCACGATTTCCCCGGCGCCAAGGTGATCCGCCTCGAGCGCAATTACCGCTCCACCGGCCACATCCTCGCCGCCGCCTCGCATTTGATCGCGCACAATGAAGGCCGGCTCGGCAAGACGCTGCGCACCGAGGACCAGGACGGCGAGAAGGTCACGGTGACAGGCTCGTGGGATTCCGAAGAGGAAGCCCGCGGCATCGGCGAGGAGATCGAGCAGCTGCAGCGCCAGGGCGAGAAGCTCAACGAGATCGCCATTCTGGTGCGCGCGTCCTACCAGATGCGCGAGTTCGAAGACCGTTTCGTCACGCTCGGCCTGCCCTATCGCGTCATCGGCGGCCCGCGCTTCTACGAGCGCGCGGAAATCCGCGACGCGCTCGCATATCTACGCGTCATCAATTCGCCGGCCGACGACCTCGCCTTCGAGCGCATCGTCAACGTGCCCAAGCGCGGGCTCGGCGACGCCACCATTCAGATGCTGCACGACCACGCCCGCAAGCGCCGCATTCCGCTGTTCGAAGCGGCGCGCGCGGTGATCGAGACCGACGAGTTGAAGCCGAAGGCGCGCGGAAGCTTGCGCGGCGTCGTCGCCCAGTTCGACCGCTGGCGCGCCCAGCGCGAGGTCACCTCGCACACGGAGCTGGCGCAGATCGTGCTCGACGAGAGCGGCTACACCGAGATGTGGCAGAAGGACCGATCGGCGGACGCCGCGGGCCGGCTGGAGAACCTCAAGGAGCTGGTTCGCTCGATGGAGGAGTTCGAGAACCTGCAAGGGTTCCTGGAGCACATCTCGCTGGTGATGGACCGCGAGGGCGGCGCCGAGGACGACGCGGTGTCGCTGATGACGCTGCACTCGGCCAAGGGCCTCGAATTCGACAACGTGTTCCTGCCCGGCTGGGAGGAAGGCCTGTTCCCGAGCCAGCGCACGCTGGACGAACAGGGCCGCGCCGGGCTCGAGGAAGAGCGCCGGCTCGGCCATGTCGGCCTCACCCGCGCCCGCCGCCGCGCGATGATCTATTTCGCGACCAATCGCCGGATCCATGGCACCTGGTCGACCACGATCCCCTCGCGCTTCCTCGATGAATTGCCGGCGGCCAATGTCGAGATCACGGAATCCAAGGGTGGCTCGGGCTGGGGCGGCGCCACTGGCTATGGCGCTTCGCGCTTCGACGACATGGAGGCGTTCGGCTCCAGCTATTCGACGCCGGGCTGGCAGCGCGCCCAGGCCAACCGCAACCGCGGCGGCGGCCGCAATGGCGGCGGCCGAACCGGCGGTTTCGAGGAAGAGACCGCCTCGTTCTCGTCCGCCTCGTCATCCGGCCCCGATTTCGGCAGCTTCGCCTCACGCCGCCGCGGCCCCCTGACGATCGAAGGCGAGCTGGTCGCCAAATCGACCGGCACAACCTCGGAATTCTCGCTCGAAGACCGCGTTTTCCACCAGAAATTCGGCTACGGCCGCGTCACCAAGATCGACGGCAACAAGCTCACCATCGCCTTCGACAAGGCCGGCGAGAAGAAGGTCGTGGACAGCTTCGTGCAGCGGGCGTGAGGCGGCCCTTGCACACAGGGCCATCCACTCAGCCGTTCAGGATGTTGGCGCCCTGGTCGTAGATCAACTGGTCGACGTGCCCGGCACCCGGCGCGATTTCGAGTCTCCAGCCCAGCGCCACATCGAGGCTCCTGGCCAGCTTCGTGCAGTGTTCGAAATGCCAGAGACCGCGGGCAAGGCGATGCGGCCCTTGGGCCATCGCCTCGTCCCAGCGCGGCAGGTCGGGAGCATCAGGGTCGTTGTCGGCATCGCCCAGCAAGATGACGAGCGAGCGCCCGAGATACCTCCGCAAATCACTTGTATCGAGGCCAATCCCTCCCATGCCGTCCGGATAGTCCTTGGCGAGGTTCGGCAGCATGTAGCATCCGCAATTGGCGGCAACGGCCATATCGACGGACGCGGCTTCGTTGAGCGCAAGATAGCGCAGGACGAATTGGGCCCCCGCGGAATTGCCGAACAGACCGAAGGTCTCCCGGCTGGACCCGATCGCATCTCGAACATGATGAAACAGCCGGTCGATCGCCCCGAAATTCCAGAGATCGCGCGGCAGGACCGTGTTGTCTGGCGGCGGCAGCCGCACACCGCCAAAATTGTATGCGGAGATGCCCGGGAACTGCTCCGGATCGAACTCCGGCACCAGCACGATTTGCCCGTTGCGCTCGGCCTGAGGGGCGAGCAGATCGCGAAACGCCGCGGCAGCGCGATCGACGCCATGCATCGCCACGATGATGCGTGTGTGCGCATTGCGCGATCGGGGGCAGAATGAAAAGACCCGCATCGTGCGTGGCGAAGGGACGGCACCATCGTCATGAAATACGAATGAACCGGCGCCTTCAGCCAGAGGCAATTTGCTCAATTGCTTGCTCCCCGAGATCCAGTATTCATAATTGAATGAAACCGGGCGGCACAACCATCGAGGCCATCAGTACTGCCATGCCTCACTACGTTGCCATCATCGAAGACGCCGGCCCGGACGCCGTCAGCCTGTGGTTTCCAGACCTGCCGGGCTGCATTTCCGGCGGCGATGACGTCGACGAGGCCCTGGAGAATGCGCCCGAGGCGCTCGCCTTCTATGCGCAGGAGCTGATTGAGGACGGCCGCGAGCTTCCCCCGCCGAGAACGCTGGAGGAGCTCAAGGCCGCCCCTGAATTTGCCGACGCGATCCGGAGCCACACGGCCGTCCTGATCGAATGGCCTCCCGTCGCCGCCGCCACGGAGTGAGGACTGTTCGCCGCACTTGCCGAACTCTCGACCGTTCCGGGGCGAACAGCCCTTGACCATGGCGAACTTCCCCGTATCAGATGCACGCATGGTCCGGGGCTCCATCACACTGATCTTGCTGGCATTGGGGATGCCGTCGCTTGCGGCGGCGGAGACCATGAGCTTTGGCGATGCGATCGGAAAGCTGGCGGCGAGCTGCGGCGCGGAGATCGTCGCCAATTGCCGTGGCGTCAACCCGGATTCGACCCGGCTGAAGGAGTGCCTGTCGCGCAACCGCGACGTGCTCTCGCAGCAGTGCACGAGCGACTATCTCAGCGTCTTTGACGCCATCCAGAAGCGCATCGCCGCGCGTGTCACCGTGGCGAACGCCTGCCAGCGCGAGATCGTCAAGGTCTGCGGCGGCTCGACCAAGGAGACCAGCAAGTCGGTCCCGTGCCTGGTCTCGACTCCCAAGGGCATCAGCAACAACTGCCTGAAGGCCGTCGACGACGCGGGGTATCGCTGATGCGCGCCTCCTGGCTCTCCACCGCCGGAATCGGCATCGCGCTCGGTCTCGCCTTGCTTGCCGGCGCAGCCCGCGCGCAGACGGCGGCGGCGCCGCCGACCCGCGACGACATCGTCGCCAAGCTCAACCATTTCGAGGAGGCCGGCGAGGTCGATCTGCCTGCGCTGAAGCAGCAGGTGATGGAACGCGCCAAGGCCAGGATCAAGAACGATCCGGGTCCGGTGAACCGGCCGCCGATCGCGCCCGATCTCGCCAAGTTGCCCGCCTTCAATGCGCAGATCCAGTTCGACGCCGACACGCCGATCATCCAGCCGGCGTCCTACCAGACCGTCGGCCGCATCGCCGATGCGCTGGTTCATTCCTCGCTGCTGCCCTACACCTTCCTGATCGTCGGCCACGTCGAATCCAATTCGAAGACCCGCGAGGCCAATGCGATCCTGAGCCAGCGCCGCGCCGACGCGATCCGCGACGTGCTGGTGAACACATTCAAGATCTCGACCAAGCGGCTGCATCCGATCGGCCTCGGCGAGGAGCAGTTTCTCGACCGGGCCAAGCCGACCTCGGCGGTGAACGGCCAGTTGCAGATCCTGACCTTCGCCAAGGTGCCGGAGGAGGCGGCCGCGCATCCGGCTGCTGCGCCTGCGCCTGCGGCGAAAAAGCCCGCCAAGAAGCGCTGAGGATGGGCATCTCGGCGCCCGGCGGAACCCATTGAAGTTCTTCCGTTTTGTGACCTGTCTCACAGCGCGACAACGCGGTTTTGCGCGACGATAGGGCCGGTTTGTGCACCGCCCTGTCAGGTGCTATAGCCTGTTCTCGCCCTTCCCAACCCCATGATGCACGAGACCGAGATGGCCAGTTATTTTCAACGCCAACTGGTGGACTACGTCGAATATCATCGCGATCCCTGGAACTGCGCGATGCACGTGGTCGGTATCCTGCTGCTGTTCACCGGCGCCGTGCTGCCGCTGACGCTCGTGCATTTCTCCGTGTTCGGGGTCGAGGTGAGCCTGGCGGTGATCCTGGCGCTGCCGGTGCTGGTCTACTGGCTGATGCTGGACGCCGGGATCGGGCTCGGCATCCTCGCCGCGATGATCGTGCTGCTTTCGGTCGCAACCGCGATCGGCAATCAGGTCTCGATCGTCATGATGTGGTCGATTTTTGTGGCGTTGATCGGCTTTGGCGTCGCAGCGCAGATCGTCGGCCACCGGGTTTTCGAGGAACGGCAGCCCTCGATGGTGGACCATCCCACGCATTTCCTGCTTGGACCGATGTTTATCATGGCGAAATTGTTCATTGCATTGGGCTTCCGTCGCGACCTTGCCGCGATTCTGGCGCCTGTTCCGGCCAATTCCCTTTCAACCCGATAGCTCTAGAAGCGAAACGGCAAACCTTCTGCATGGCTCTCGTACTGGTTACCGGTGGCAGCGGCTTCATCGGACATCACCTCGTAGAAGCGCTCCGCGCCCGTGGGCAGCGGGTACGCGTTCTCGATGTCCGTGCGCCGGCCGCGGCGAACGCCGACGTTGAATATGTCCATGGCTCGGTGCTGGACGGCGCCGCGGTCGACGCTGCCGTCGCGGGCGTCGATCAGGTCTATCACCTCGCCGGCCTGCCCGGCATGTGGGTTGCCAACAAGCAGGATTTTCACGACGTCAATTGCCGCGGCACCGAGGTGGTGCTCGCAGCCGCGATGAAGCGTGGCGTGTCGCGCTTCCTGCACTGCTCGACGGAATCGATCCTGTTCCCCTATTCCGACCTCAACGGCGTCGCCGCCGAGGAGGCGCTGCAGCCGGCCGATGCGATGCCCGGCGCCTATACGCGCTCGAAATCGCTCGCCGAGCATTTCGCGGCGAAGGCCGCGGCCAGCGGCTTCCCGCTGGTCATCGGCACGCCGACCATGCCGATCGGCGCCGCCGACCACAATCTGACGCCGCCGACCGCGATGCTCTGGTACTTCCTCCAGAAGAAGGTGCAGCCGCATCTCAACTTCCTGGTCAATCTCGTCGATGTCCGCGACGTCGCCATGGGCCTCGTGCTGACCATGGAGCGCGGCCGCATCGGCCAGCGCTACATCCTCGGCGGCGACTGCGTCCCGCTCGGCCGCATCCTGCGGATGATGTCGGCGATGAGCGGCCGCCGGCAGTTTCCGGTGGTCGTGCCCGGCAAGATCGCCGAGCTCTCGGCGATCATGCTCGAATCCATCTCCGATCACATCACCCATCGGCCGCCCAACGGCACCGCCGAGGGCGTGCGCATCGCGCTCGCCGCGAGCGATCTCTCGATCGGCAAGGCGCGCACCGAGCTCGGCTATTCGCCGCGCCCGATTGAGCCGGTCTTGCGCGAAACCATCACCCATCTGCTCGCCCGCAATGGCCAGCAGCCCTCCAGCGCCATCGAGCATCACGCACTGTCCTCGCGCGCGAGCTGACGCCGCCGCCTAACGCAAAGAACCTTCATGTCCTTCGATTTCAGCAAGCTTCTCTCCGTGGCCTGGGGTGGCTGGACCACGACCTGGCCGACCGAACTCCTGGCCTTGATCTGGCTTGCCTTTCTCGCGAGCTGGGTCGGCGCCTCGTTCTGGCAGGGCCGCACCAAGAAGCAGGTCATGACGCTGGAGTCGCAGCGCTATCGCCTGCCGATCCTGGTCGGCGGAATCCTGTACACGCCGTGGGTTGCAGAGCTCCTGGGCTGGAAGCCGCTCTGGGTGCTCGGCAACACCGGCATCACCATCGCCGCGGTCCTCTCGGCCGCCGGCATCGCCTTCGCCTGGTGGGGCCGGCTGCATCTCGGAAAATTCTGGTCCAACACCATCACCCACAAGGAAGACCACCGCGTCATCGACACCGGCCCCTACGGCATCGTCCGCCATCCGATCTATACCGGCCTGATCGCCGGCATGCTCGTCACCGGCTTCGCGATCGGCACCGTCACGACGATCCTCGGCGCCATCCTGATCTCGCTCGGCATGTGGCAGAAGGGCCGGATGGAAGAGGTGTTTTTGTCGAAGGAGCTCGGCGAGGATGCTTACGGCGCGTACTGTCGCCGCGTGCCGATGATCATTCCGTTCCTGTCGCCGCGGTGACGGCGGCTTCCGCCTCCCGCTCTCTCCGCACAACGCTGCTGTTGATCCCGTCATCCCCGCAATGGCGAAGCCATTGCGCTGGGATGACGGTGAGACATGGGTACGGCCCGGAACATTCCGCCACGGAACCGCCCCTCCGCTCGTCCGTTAGCCCTCGACACCTGCACCAGAAGCAGAGCATCGAGCCGAGCATCAAACCATGTCGGACGCCTACGATTATTTCCGCGCGCATGCGATCGCCGCCGTCCGCAAGGCGCGGGCGCTGCCGCCTGGACGGTCGAAACAGAAACAGCGCACGGTGGCGCGCGTCTATCATCTGCTGTCCCGAGAGGCCGCGCTGGCACCGAACGTCCATCACCTCGACGATTTTCGCGCGGCGCGGCGGCTGGAGCGGCAGATCGGCCGCTGATTTTCTCTCCATGCAAAATTGGCCGGCTGCCATTCCGCGGGAATAGACGTCCGCCGAGTTCCGCAACGGTTGACCTTTTTGGCGCGACCCAGTTGGATGCGCGCGCAACGAGGCACGACGACATTTCATCGTTGATCTGGAGAGGTCGGCGATCAGGCCTGAGCCCGCGCGGGGCTTTTGGCGATCCGGCGTTGGACGGTGCCGCAGGATTCGACAGGGGCGTCTCATGACTTTTTCCAGCATCTTCGCGCAGTTCGTCGCATTGCTCGGCGGCATCGCGCTGCAATGGCGCAAACTGTCGGGCACCGAGCCCGCGCCGGCCTGGGGCCAAACGCCAGCCATTCCCGAAGCCAAGCCGCAAGGCGCGATCCCGACTCTGAAGATGCCGACCGCGCGCGGCTGGAGCGAGGGCCACAAGCCGACGGTCGCGCCCGGCCTCAAGGTCAACGCCTTCGCGAGCGGCCTCGACCATCCGCGCTGGATCGAGGTGCTGCCCAATGGCGACGTGCTGATCGCGGAAGCGACGCAGATCGCCGGTCCCCCGCGCAGCGTGTTTCACTACGCCATGCAGGCTACGATGCGCCGCGCCGCGGCGCTCGGCGTGTCCGCCAACCGCATTACGCTGCTGCGCGACAAGGACGGCGACGGCGTCGCCGAAGTGCGCGGCGCCTTCATGGAGAACCTCAACCAGCCGTTCGGCATGGCGCTGGTCGGCGACACTTTCTACGTCGGCAACACCGACGGCGTGATGGCCTTTCCGTACGTCGCCAATGCCGACCGCATCACCGCGCCGGGCAAGCGGCTCACGACCTTCAAGCCGAGCGGCCACTGGACGCGCAGCCTGCTGGCAAGCCCCGACGGCAAGAAGCTCTATGCCGGCGTCGGCTCGCTCAGCAACATCGCCGAGATGGGCATGGAAGTCGAGGAAGGCCGCGCCGCGGTCTATGAGCTCGACCTCGCCGCCGGAACGCATCGCATTTTTGGCGCCGGCCTGCGCAATCCCGTGGGCCTTGCGTGGGAGCCGACGACGGGCGTGCTCTGGACCGTCGTCAACGAGCGCGACGGCCTCGGCGACGAGACGCCGCCGGATTATCTGACCTCGGTGCGCGACGGCGGCTTCTACGGCTGGCCCTTTTGCTACTGGGGCAAGACGGTGGACGACCGCGTGCCGCAGGATCCGGCGATGGTCGCCAAGGCGCTGCAACCGGACTACGCGCTCGGCGGCCACACCGCTTCGCTCGGCCTCTGCTGGATGCCCGCAGGGACCCTGCCCGGCTTCCCCGACGGCATGGTGATCGGGCAGCACGGCTCGTGGAATCGCAGCACGCTGTCCGGCTACAAGCTGGTGTTCATCCCGTTCGCGAACGGCAAGCCGTCCGGCCCCGGTCGCGACATCCTGTCGGGCTTCCTGTCCCCGGACGAGAAGGAATCCTACGGCCGCCCGGTCGGCGTCGTGATCGGCCCCGACAAGAAGTCGCTGCTGATGGCGGATGACGTGGGCAACGTGATCTGGCGCGTGACGGGGGCGTAAAAGTTCACGTCCCCACGCAAAGCGTGGCGCGCTGCTTGCGCAGCAGCGCGATCACGGACAGCGCGGTGATCATCCCGGTCTTGGGATTTTCGGACGGGACGTTCTCGATGCCCATCGAGAACCGCGCCGAATCCGCTTCGACCTCGATGCGATGGACATTGCGCGTCACGGTGGGATCGGCCCAGACCTGCATCTGGGTGCGATCGGGTCCGATGCCCGCCAGCGACAGCGCAACGGCGACGTTGACGTTCGCCGGAAAGCCTTTTGCGGCCTCGCGCGCGCTGCCCTCGAACAATTTCAGCGGCTCGCGCAGATTGTCGATGTCGATCTTGTTCTGGACGATGAACGGCGCGCCCCTCAGGCCGTCGATCGGCTTGCGCGTCACCATCTTCACTGAATGGATGGTCCCGACCGCGGCGGCGTTGACGGCATCGAGCCCGATCAGCGCGCCGGTCGGCACCAGGATGCGGCCGCCATTGGCACGGGCGAGATCGACCAGGTCGAAATTGTCGAGCAGGCCGCCGACGCTGACCACGACCGCCGCCTTGCCGCGCTTCACCGCGGGCTCGACGATCGAGCGCAGATGGTTGCTCGGCGCGCATTCGACCACGATGTCGGCGGCGTCGCCGAGCTGGTCGATCGGCATGACTTTCGGCTGATGGCGCAGACCATTGAGGAAGGCCTGATGCTTGGCGGGATCGCGCACGGCCACCGCGGACAGCGCCAATCCTTCGATGCCCTGATCCAGCGCGGTCGCGATCTTGGTGCCGATCGAGCCCAGCCCGGCGATGGCCACCCGCAACTCGTTCGACGCTTTCTGTTCAGTCATCGCATCCACCTTTGATCCAAGCCTACGTCATAGCCCCTCACGCCTCCCGCGCATAGCTGCGCAGGCGCGTCTCCAGCACCGCCAGCATGGCATCGCGCGCCGGATCGCGCGAGCCGCGCAGCCAGGCCGCCGCCAGCGGCAGCCGGCCGACCGGGCCGGTCTGCCTCAGTCGCAGCGGCACGAAGCGCACGCCCGACACCGCCATCCGCGTGGTCCAGCGCGGCACAATGGCGACCCCGAGCTTGGTTGCGACCAGATTGATGATGGTCTGCTTCTCGTCGGCGACCTGGACGATGCGCGGCATCAAGCCGGCCTGCTCGAACAGCTTGATGGTGAGGTCGTGGCTGTGCGGCCGCGAACGGCGGTCCGGCACCAGCATCGCCTCGTCGGCGATGTCGGCCAGCGAGATCGATTTGCGCGCGGCCAGCGCGTGCCGCTGCGGGAACGCCACGATGGCGGTCTCCTGGAGCAGGTCGCGGAATTCGAGCCGCTTGTCGGCGCGGCCGGGCGGACGGACGAAGGCGAGATCGAGCGCACCGGTCAGGATCTTCGGCAGCAGCCGGACGGTCTTGTCCTCGAGCAGCTGCACCGCGATCTCCGGATGCCTGGCGCGGAAATCGCGCAAGAGCGGCGGCAGGAGCCCGGCTGCCGCACTGTCGATGGCGCCGACGCGGAGCCGCCGGGCAGTGCTTGCACGCGAGCGGCTGCGCAAATTGCTTTCGACCGCCTCGACCCTGGCGAGGATGGCGCGGGCATCGCGCAGCAGCGTCGTGCCGTCTTCCGTCAGCGACACCGCGCGCGTCGTCCGCGCGAACAGGCGCGTGCCGAGGTCCTCCTCCAGCAGCCTGATCTGCCGGCCGAGCGCGGAGGGCAGCATCTGGAGCTGCTGCGCCGCGCGGCCGAAATGCAGCTGCTCGGCCGCCGCCACGAAGCATCGAAGCTGATGCAATTCCATTCCTGGTCCTCACTCTCGCCCTGGGCGATCGCATTGTATGAGGACGTCATGGCCGGGCTTGTCCCGGCCATCCACGCCTTTCCCTGCAGCGCGAAGAACGTGGATGCCCGGGACAAGCCCGGGCATGACGCTGGGGGAGCTTCAGTGCGCCCAACACCCACCTTACGCGCCTTCCGGGATTATATCATTTTTTTGTATAAACCAGCGCCAATTGAGTCCCTCTCCTGCCCTCGCTTAGGCTCCACCGCATAACGAAGAACCAGAACCTGAGGAGGCCAGGGTGGCGAGCGAGATTCAGACGCGCGTGCTGCGCAAGATCACCTGGCGCATCGTTCCCTTCATCATGCTGCTGTACTTCGTGGCCTTCATCGACCGCGTCAACATCGGCTTCGCCTCGCTGACGATGAACAAGGACATCGGCCTGTCGCCGGCGGTCTACGGCTTCGGCGCCGGCATCTTCTTCTGGGGCTATTTCCTGTTCGAGGTGCCTTCCAACATCATCCTGCACAAGGTCGGCGCGCGGATCTGGATCGCGCGGGTGATGATCACCTGGGGCCTCGTCTCGGCCGCGATGGCGTTCGTGCAGGGGGCGACCAGCTTCTACATCCTGCGCTTCCTGCTCGGCGTCGCCGAAGCCGGGTTCTTCCCCGGCATCATCCTCTACCTCTCCTACTGGTTCCCGGCGCGCCAGCGTGCCGCGGTGACCGCGCTGTTCATGGCGGCAGCCCCGCTCTCGACCGTGCTGGGCTCGCCGATCTCGGGCGCGCTGCTGGAGATGGATGGCCTGTTCGGTTTCAAGGGCTGGCAATGGCTGTTCGTGCTGGAGGCTTTGCCGGCCGTGCTGCTCGGCTTCGTCGTGCTGGGCTTCCTGACCGACCGGCCCGAGAAAGCAAAATGGCTCGCCGAGGACGAGCGCCGCTGGCTGGTCGAGACCATGAATGCGGAGACAACCAGCAAGGCCGCGACCGCAAGTCACAGCATCTGGCGGGGCCTCGCCGATCCACGCGTGCTGGCGCTGTCGCTGATCTATTTCGGCACCTCGGCCGGCCTCTACACGCTCGGCGTCTGGGCGCCGCAGATCATCAAGCAGTTCGGCCTGTCCTCGCTCCAGGTCGGCTTCCTCAACGCATTGCCGGCAACCGCCGCCGTCGTCGCCATGATCCTGTGGGCACGGCATTCGGACCGCACCGGCGAACGCACATGGCACGTCGTCTGGGCCTGCCTGATCGCTGCTGCGGGCCTCGCCTATGCCGGGCTTGCTGCCGGCGTCGTCGCCGTGCTGGTCGCACTCACGCTGGTCAATATCGGCATCTCCTCGGCCAAGCCGCCGCTGTGGAGCATGCCGACGCTGTTCCTGTCCGGTCCCGCGGCCGCAGCCGGCATCGCCACCATCAACTCGATCGGCAATCTCGGCGGCTTCGTCGGGCCCGCCATGATCGGCTGGATCAAGGACCAGACCGGCAGCTTTGTCGGCGGGCTCTATTTCGTCAGCGGTTTGCTCGTTCTCTCGGCGGTCCTGACCCTGCTATTGTCGCGCGCGAAAACCGCGCCCGTCGAACCCGTCCCGCAATCCCACTGACACCCCAAACGGAGCATCTTCATGCGCACCCATTCGATCGCAGCCATTCCCGCCGACGGCATCGGCCCCGAGGTGATCTCGGCCGGCGTCCGCGTGCTGGAGGCTCTGGCAAAACGCAGCGGCGACCTCGCCTTCAACGTGAGGACGTTCGACTGGGGCTCGGACTATTACAAGAAGCACGGCGTGATGATGCCGGCCGATGGACTTGCTGAACTCAAGAAGTTCGACGCGATCTATTTCGGCGCGGTCGGCGCACCCGACGTGCCCGACCACATCACGCTGTGGGGCCTGCGCCTGCCGATCTGCCAGGGCTTTGACCAATACGCCAACGTGCGGCCGACCAAGATCCTGCCGGGCGTCGCCTCGCCGCTGCGCAATGTCGGCGTCGGCGATCTCGACTGGGTGATCGTGCGCGAGAATTCGGAAGGCGAATATGCCGGCATGGGCGGCCGCGCCCATAAGGGCCTGCCGGAAGAGGTCGGCACGGAAGTCGCCGTGTTCACCCGCGTCGGCGTCACCCGCATCATGCGCTATGCGTTCCAGCTCGCGCAGTCGCGGCCGCGCAAGTTCCTGACGGTCGTGACCAAGTCGAACGCGCAGCGCCACGGCATGGTGATGTGGGACGAGATCGCCGCCGAGGTCGCCACCGAATTCCCTGACGTCGCCTGGGACAAGATGCTGGTCGACGCCATGACGGTGCGCATGACCCTGCATCCGAAGAGCCTCGACACCATCGTCGCGACCAACCTCCACGCCGACATTCTCTCCGATCTCGCCGGCGCACTCGCGGGCAGCCTCGGCGTGGCACCGACTGGCAACATCGATCCGCAGCGCCGCTACCCCTCGATGTTCGAGCCGATCCACGGCTCGGCCTTCGACATCACCGGCAAGGGCATCGCCAACCCGGTCGCGACGTTCTGGACCGGCGCGCAGATGCTCGAGCATCTCGGCGAGAAGGACGCGGCTGCGCGGTTGATGAAGGCGGTCGAACGCGTCTGCGCCGCCGGCGTGCTGACGCCCGATGTCGGCGGCAAGGCGACGACGAAGGAAGTCACCGACGCCGTGATCGACGCGATCCACGGGTCGAATGTGTAGCTGCCCTGGAGAGCACGGAACCGGATATTGGATCCGAGGGGGAGGCTTGGTGCGAGAGCGTCAAGCCCCTTCCAAACCTTGCGTCTCGAATGGCTCAGAAACTTCTGGTCGATGATTCCCAGGCGAATTTCAGCGGACCAATCCTGACGTCACCGCACGCCAAGGCGGGCGAGCTCGTCGCCGACCTTGGCGTTGATGAGCCTGGCCGCCGAGACGTCGCGATCGCCGGCTTTATCTCCCTGCCTGAGCCTGGCCAGTCCGCGCCCGTAGAGCGCGCTTGCCAGATTTGGCGCCGTACCCAATGCCGAATTGTAGTCGTCAATGGCCGCGGCAAGTTGGCCCATCTTCAAGTGGATCAGCGCACGCGAATCGTATGTCGCGGCATCGTTCGATCCTGACTGAATGGCCCTGTCGCAGTCGTCGAGCCCGGCTTGGAGATCGCCGATGATCGCCCGGGTCCAGCACCGTCCGCTCCTGGCCAACGTCAAATCCGGATCGAGGCGGATGGCCTCGTCGAAATCCCGCAAGGCCTGATCATACTGGCTCAGCTTAAGGCGGGCCTCCGCACGATTGGCGAAGGCGCTGCCATAACCGGGATTGAGCCTGATCGCCGCATCGAAAGCCTTGATCGCCTCGTCATACGCGCCCTTCCTCAAGTAGGCCACGCCGCGATTGTTCACCGGCTTGGCGTAGCCTGACGCCAGTTCGATCGCTTGACCGAAATCGCTGATCGCACGATCGTACTCGGCCGTCGCGATGTAGGCGTTGCCACGATTGTTGAAAGCAACGGCCAGCGCGTCCGCCCGGACATCTCCCGAATTGATGAGCACGGTACAGGCGGCAACCCGGGCCTCGGCCGGGATGCGGTCCGCTCCGTTGCACTGCTCAATAGTCTTGAGGCGGCTATTCTTCTGCGGCTGTTGCGCGCCCACCGGCGATCCGAGCAACAGCAGGGCGAGAATCAGGGCGAAGCTGTCGATGACGGTGGCTCTCAAGGCCATGTCCGGATCAGGCTTCGCCGAAACGAGCGGAACTCCGACTTGGACGTTTCGCGCGCCGCGATGGAAGAGGAGAGGACGCCCGAAGATCACTTCAGCATCCCCGGCAGATGTTCAGCCTGGGACGGCTCTCCTGGTCGGGCTGCCGCACCGGGGCGCTGACGTGCTTCTTGAGCAATTTGCTCTTGCCCTCTTCGATGAGCGTCGAAAAATTGACAGCGCCGTCGTCCGAAATTTCGATGTGCGGCGTGGTGCCGCGGATTCCCATGGTTGCAACGGGCGTATCGACTTTCATGTCGCCGGTCTTCGCGACCTGGCCAGCGACAAATGTGGCCGTTCCTTTCGTGAGATTGAAAAACGACGAGTTGGACTTGCCGGCCGGTTCGTACACGTACTCATCCAGAGTCATGCGAGCATTGCTCGACAGATTGAACGACGAACCATCGCTGAAATTGATGCTGATCCGACTGTCCGCATCGGTGCGCACTACGTCGCGCAGATACACGGTATCGCCGACCTTGGTTTGAGCAACCTGATCGGGAAGGTTCGCCTGGACGACGACCGCACCTGCGTGCTCGATCGTGACCGAACCCGTGACGGCCACGACCTTTCCGATCGGTTGTGGCGCAACGTCCTGAAGGCCGGGCCTCACGGGATTGACTTGAGCCTGCGCCGGCGCAGCAAGAACCGTCGCGAATGCCCAGGCTAAAGCAGCCATCAACGCCGCAATTGTGTGCCCGCACATGACCCGCCCTTTCCGAGAAGATCTTGTCAGCGTGCCCGCTCAATGGGTCTGTAAACCCTGGCCAAGCCCGCACGTCGTGCATCGTCAGCATCTACGGCCCGGATCGGTCCCGCGGACCAGCCCTCCAGAGGGAGTACTTCTTTTTTGCCATCGATTTTAGGCCCAAGGCCGTTTGCCTCACCGCGGAAAGTAAGCGACATTTCGCGGAACTCAACGTCAACTGTTCTTGAGAGACGAACGCGCGTCGAGACGCCGCATCTCGCGTGAGCGTGTCGTCGTCTTGGCTATACCCGCGGAGATCGGGTCTTTTCATCAAGCGTTTTCGGCGTGCAGGCCTGGGTTGCCACGCCAGTATTGCCCCGGTGGCGTAGGCAAAACCGACAAGAAGACTGAGGCACCGCGCCGAGTCCGAATGAGTCGGCATGCGAGGCCAAACCAATGTTCGTTGCTTTGAGCGTTGACCCCCGGAATGGGGCTGTTATGGCCCTGCCTCTCCAGATCATCGGCACAGTTCAGGCCGTGTTCGGTTACGCGACCCTCAGGCGCGACAACGGCGCGGCGATTAAGGTCAGAGTTGGCGACCTTGTCTGTCGCGGTGACGTAATCGAGACTGCTGCCGATGCGCAACTCGGAATCCGGCTGCTCGACGACACGGTATTCAACGTCTCCAGCGGAGCTTGCATCGAGCTTCGCGAATTCGCCTGCGATGTCCCCGGCTCTTCGCGTTCGACCGTCGTTGCGGTCACCAGGGGGAGCTTTGCTTTTGCCGCCGGGCGGTTGGCAAGCAGTGGCGCCCTGACGGTCGACACGCCCTTCGGAAGCGTTCGCGGCCGCTCCCATGCGAGCGGGTTCGGCATCCTGACGATGGCGGCGTTGACTTTCTCGATGATCAACGACGCACAAGCCACAGACCCAGACGCCACGATTCTGGATGACGACCAAGTCACCTACAAGGACCTTCAGCACGGCGTCTTCGAGCTCATCACCAAGGAGCAGGTGCCGCGACACATCATCGTCGATGATCCTGGCGAGACGATTGTCGTAAAGAGGATCGGCTCCTCGGTCAGCGTGAGCCAGGTTGCGAACAGTGCCGCACGGATGGAAGAGTTGCAGGCGGCCCAACATGACGTGCTCGCCAATCTCACGCGAGGGCCGACAGGATCGAGCACACCTCCTTTCGGCGAGTCACTCTCGGTGCAGCATATCAATTTCACGTCGCACGACTCGACTAGGCCGCAAGACCTGCTTCCGCCACTGCCGCCGTTCGACATCCCTGTTCCCATCATCATACATCCGCCGCCATCCCTGGGCGTGCCAGCCGGACCGGTCGAAGTCGACACGATCCATTTCGACCAGTTCACTACGGCGAGCGGTACTTTCACGGCCAGCAGTTCCGAGACCGGCGCCGTACTGGCCTTCGGCCTCAGCGGAGGAACATCCGGCAGCACGACGCTGAATGGAGTGACCTACAATCTTTCGCAGACGGGTCCCTTTGGCACCCTTTTCCTGAACAGCACGTCCGGCGCCTACGCCTTCGTTCCAAACAACGATGCAATCAACGCCCTGCAATCGCCGACGACGACGAGCTTCCTCATCACAGTTTCGGACGGCTCGCTCTCGGTGAGTCAGGCCTTCACGATCAACATCAACGGCGCCAACGACGCAGCCATCATCTCAGGCAACGTCAATGGCACGGTGGCGGAGGCAGGCGGTGCCGCCAATGCGGCGCCTGGCGCGCCAACGGCAACCGGCACGCTCACGGATGTGGACGTCGACAACCCGGCCAATACGTTCACGGCGGTCAGTTCGCCGACCAGGAGCACGGGTGGCTACGGCTTCTTCACGGTCACGACAGCCGGCGTGTGGACCTACACGCTCGACAACGCCAATCATGCGGTCCAGGCCCTCAACGTCGGGGATACCCTGACCGACACCTTGACGGTGACCAGCGTCGACGGCACCCCGCAGGTCGTCACGGTCACGATCCATGGCAGCAACGACGCCGCCATCATCTCCGGCACCACCGCCAGCGCTGTTACCGAAGCCAGCAGCACCTCGCCTGGTACGTCGATCGCGACGGGCATGCTTGCCGATGTCGACGTCGACAATCCGTCCAACACCTTCGTCGCGGCCGGCTCGCCGACGGCGAGCGTGGGCGGCTACGGCAGCTTTACGATGACAGCCGCCGGCGTGTGGACCTACACGCTCGACAATGCCAACACCAAAGTACAGGCGCTCAACAACGGCCAGACGCTGACCGACAGCTTCACGGTAACCACGGTCGATGGCACCGCACAGGTGGTGACGATCACCATCAACGGCAGCAACGATGCGGCCGTCATTTCCGGACAGACGGCCGGTTGCGTGATCGAGGCCGGGGGCATCGCCAACAGGAAGCCCGGGATGCCGGTCGCCTGCGGTACACTGACCGACACCGACCCCGACAATCCGCCGAACACATTCGTCGCGGTGAGCTCGCCAAAACCAAGCGCAGGCGGCTTCGGCACCTTCACGATGACGGCGTTTGGCACGTGGACCTACACGCTCGACAACGGCAACAGCGCCGTGCAGGCGCTCAATGCCTGCGGCACGCTGACCGACACATTCACCGTGACGACCATCGACGGTACGCCGCAGGTGGTGACCATCAAGATCTTCGGCACGAATGACGCCGCCATCATTTCCGGTACCACGACAGGCTCGGTGCTCGAGGCGGGCGGAATTTCACCCGGCAGGCCAGTCGCGGTTGGCACGCTCACCGATACCGATGTCGACAATCCGGCCAACTGCTTCACCGCCGTAACCTCGCCGACTGCAAGCGACTGCGGCTTCGGTACCTTCACGATGACGGACGCCGGCGTATGGACCTATACGCTCGACAACTGCAACAGCGTGGTCAACGCCCTCGATGTCGGCGATACGCTCAGGGATCATTTCACGGTGACGAGCATCGACGGCACCAGGCAAGAGGTGACGATCTCGATCCATGGCGCCAGCGACGGCGACCCCAACGACTTCGACAATCTGGCCACAGGGACGACCGTGGTATCGGATCCTCCGTTCGTCTACGGGACCCCCAGACACGATAGCATCGCTGGCGGTGGCAACATCACCCAGATCGTCTACGGAGGCGCCGGCAACGACACCCTCAACGGCACCGGTGTGAATGACGCCATCTTCGGCGGCTCGAGCAACGACACGATCAAGGGCAACAACGGAGATGACGCCATCTACGGCGGCTCGGGACAAGACACGATCGACGGCTGCAACGGCAACGACACCATCATCGGCGGGTTCGGTGCGGACAAGCTCACCGGCGGCAACGGCAAGGACGTCTTCGTTTATCTGTCGGCGGTCGATTCCAGAGCGGGCCGGTTCGACACCATCAACGATTTCGCATCGGGATGCGACAAGATTGATCTGACGGCTCTCGGCGCGCTCGGATTTGTGATCCTGGCCTTGAACTTCGCAGGCACGTCCGTTCCGGCGCGTACCATCGCCTGGCTGTACGACAGCTCGGCCAATGAGACCGTCGTCTACGTCAATCCGACCGACCAGACCCTTCGGATCGGGGATTCCAGCCTGGTGGAAATTCATCTGCAGGGGATCACGAGCATCGACTCGTCGGATTTCATCGTCGACCCGACCGCCGCGCCGGCGGCGGTCATGGCGGACGCGATCGTCCCAACCGCGATGACGCAAAGTGACACGACCGTCGTCGCGGCCAGCACGTCCAGCCTCGCGACCGACACGACGGCCGAGACCCTCCCCGTCGATCAGATCTCAGCGGCTCAAGCAGCCAACGTGAGCCATAGCAACGATGCCGGCCAAAGCCGGACCGGGCCGAGCGAGCATCCCAGCTCTTCCGGCTCGGACGGGACTGCGACACCCAGCCTCGTGGAAATGGCGAGCGTTTCGTCATTGGCCGACTTCAAGTTCGTCTTTGAGCAAATTGGGAAAGACGACAACAACCATCCGAAAGCGATCAGTCCGATCAGCACCTCAACCGAAAGTCATTCGGGACTGGAAGTTCCTTCCAGCACACCGGATGGCTTCCTCTTTGCATCCGCCCAACACACCAACAGCGGCAGCGCTGCCGAGGCGCCTGGTGATGCGAGCGCCGCCGATACCGGGGGCGCGCTTGACTCCAGCCCGTCGAACGAGTCCGCGAAGGGCAGCAACGGTCATTCGAACTTGCATCAAGCAAACGGACACGGTCATGTCGCGGCTGAGGAGCCCGGCGCGTTTGATACTCGGCTGCATTCCAAGGCTAACGGCGCGTTCGGCTCAGAAGCAAATCCGCACGCAGCAGACAATTTTAAATTCCTGAATCCGGGTCACGAGAAATCGAGCACCACCTTCGTGGACGATCTTCCGTCAGCGCCCGACCGGCACGGACACGCGGGAGAAGCCAAGGGACATGCTGACGCGGCGCCAATGACCGAGGCTTCGCATACGGACAATGGTGCTCACAACGGACACGTCGACCATCCCGTGCAGCACGATCTCATCGTGTGAGGTTGGCTGCTCAGCAAGCTCCGAATCCGCGGGGACGCTAACGCCGGCTTGGCGGCGTCGCCATCGCAGCGGCCGGCTCGGGCGGCGTCAGGTGGCGCGGGACGATGATGGTCTGGCCTGGCGTGAGCTGCGCGTTCTCTGCGAGCGAGTTGCTCTGCGCGAGCGTCCACAGCGGCACGCGGTTGGCGGCGGCGATGCTCTCCAGGGTGTCGCCGCGGCGCACCGGCACCCGTATGCCGCTGTCCCATAACTCGACCAGCGTGTCCCCCGGCACGAGATAGCGCAGCGGCACCGCATCGGCCTGGGTCTGCGGCGGAATGCGCGGCAGCTGCGTCACCATCTCGATGATCTGGCGATGGATCTCGTCCGACTTCTCGATGTTGATATGCGAGACGCGCGCGTTTTCCTTGAGGTCGTAGCTCGCATAGTGACCGCGATAGCCGGGCACCGCCACGACATCGCCGCCGCCGAGCACGCTGTCGGACATGAAGATGTTGATGAAGCGCTCGACATTGAGCGGCACGTCGCCGGTCGCATGCGCAGGGTCGATAATGACCACGAGGCTGATCGGGATGTTCTCCTTGGCCGCCATCTCGGAGATCACGATCGAGCACAGCCCGCCCATGGAATGGCCGATCAGCACGATCGGTGCTGGGCTCTCCTTGTAGCTGGCGATGGCCCGGTTGCCGATCAGCCGGCAGATGGTGAATTCGTAGACATCCGCCGAGAAGCCCGCCTTGGTCAGCTTCTCGCTGAGCCGGTCCATGCCGGTCGAGAAGATCGGGCCCATGGCGCCGCGAAACAGGTAGATCTTTGGCGGCGCCAGCGGCGCGAAGGGCGCGGCAGGCGGTGCCGCGGGCACGGCCGGGACCGCCGCCGGCTTCGACTTCGCCGGTGACGCCGCAGCGACGACCGGATTCAAGGCGAGCAGCGCCAACGCTGCCAGCACGACGAGCCGCCTCAAATCCATCATCAGTTGAGCAGTCCCACCACAGGAGGTACGGACCTCCGCCAAACCGGCTCATTGACAACCGATTTGGTGGATTTTGGGGCGCGGGAACAGGGGCGCGACGCACCGACACACTGGATCAAAGGTCCGTGACCGGTTGGACGAGCAGGGCTCGTCACTGCCGGTTCTTGAGCCGGCTGCGATGCGCGGCCTGCTTGGCGCGGTTGCCGCAGATCGCCATCGTGCACCATCGCCGCGCCCGCCTGCGGGTGTGGTCGGCGAACAACATTGTGCAGTTATGGCCCTCGCACGCCTTCACGTCGGAAAAGTCTTCCTCGCAGACGAATGTCGCCATCGCCTCCCCGATGGGCAGCAGCAGAGATTCAGCCGATCGCCAGCGTCGCATCCTTTGCAGCACGAGACCGTCACCCCGCTCACCACGGCGCGGCACGATCTGCCGGAACGTCTCATCGCGCTCCAGGACGCTGTTGAGCGGGCCAAGCTCGTGCAGCGCCTTCGCCGTCAGCGGCCGGCCCTTATGCTCCAGAACAAAGCCCCTGAACCACTCGCGCAGGGCGCGGGCCAGATCAGCGACCTTGTCCAGCTCGCCCGGCCTTGCGCGCGCCGCCAGCGCGTCCAGTTCCTCCGCCGGCGCCAGCTTCGCCTGCGCCAGCCAGTCGATCAGGCCAACGCCGTCGTCGAGCCAATCGACGGGCGTGTCGACCGGCGTCGCCACCGAGTTGAGAAAATCGAGGCCGAGCGAGTCGGCGATGAACATGGCGGGCGGGCGGTCCATGAGCGGGTCCCTGGAGTGCCGTGGGAGGCAATCGGTAAGTAACCCGTAAAATGATGATTGACAAGTTATTAACGATGCGAGTAACCTAAGTTTGTCGATTTAACAGGTTACACGAATTGGAGACGGTCATGAGCCCGACCAGCTACCGCACGGCAGACGTCGATGGCTTCAAGGTGTTCTATCGTGAGGCTGGCTCGAAAGGCGCGCCGAAGCTTCTGCTGCTGCACGGCTTCCCGAGCGCCGGCCATATGTTCCGCGACCTGATCCCGCTGCTCGCCGACAAGTTTCATATCGTCGCGCCCGATCTTCCCGGCTTCGGCCAGTCCGACATGCCGTCGCGCCAGGACTTCGTCTACAATTTCGAGAACATCGCGCATGTGATCGAGCGCTTCACCGAAGTGATCGGCTTCGATCGCTTCGCCATCTATGTGTTCGACTATGGCGCGCCGACCGGCTTCCGGCTCGCGCTTAGTCATCCCGAGCGGGTCACGGCGATCATCTCGCAGAACGGCAATGCCTATGAGGACGGCCTCAGCGATGGCTGGACCCCGATCAAGGCCTATTGGCAGGACCCCTCGCCGGCGAACCGCGAGGCGCTGCGTGCCTTCCTCACGCCGGAGGCGACGCGCTGGCAGTACACCCATGGCGTCCCCGATCCGGCCCTGGTGTCGCCGGATGGCCAGAACCTCGACAATTTCTACCTGGCGCGCCCGGGCTCGGATGACGTGCAGCTCGACCTGTTCGGCGATTACAAGAGCAACGTCGCGCTCTATCCGCTATTCCAGAGCTACTTCCGCACCCGCAAGCCGCCGTTCCTGGCAGTGTGGGGCAAGAACGATCCGTTCTTCATTCCGCCCGGCGCCGAAGCCTTCAAGCGCGACAATCCCAATGCGGTGGTGCAGTTCTTCGACACCGGCCATTTCGCGCTGGAAACGCATGCGCGCGAGATCGCGGACGCGATCCGCGTGTTTCTGGCGTAACGGGAGCCGATGCGAAACGGCCGCGGCGTCGCAACGCCGCGGCCGCCGAGCATCACGGGAGAAGAGACTTCAGTTCCGCGCCGGAGCCGCAGCCGCCGCCGAGCGCGCGGGCCGCGGCGCGCCGGGTTCGGCGACGGGTGCAGCCGGGGCGCGCGAGCGCATGATTGCGGCGTCGATCTCGGCGATGACGCGGCGCTGGATCGCCTCGCTCTTGTCGATCGAGATGTGGCCGACGCCGGTGCCGCGGACGTCAACATTGTCGAGCTTGCCGCGGAGGCCCGCCGCGGCGCGCACCGGCTCGCCGGGACCGTCGCCGATATAGATGTTGATGTAGCGCTCCGCGCCGGTCGAGAGCCTGGTCTTGAACACGGAGTCGAGGCCGATCGCGAGCTTCACGGGAACGCCGAGCTGGTTGAGCTTGGCGATCATGTCGGGCAGCGCGGTTGCGCCGGAGGAATGACCGACCAGGATGATGGTCTTGAGGCGGCCGGCCTTGTAGTCGGTCGCAGCTTCATCGGCGAGCGAGGACCAGGACACGAAGTTGGCAACGGTCACCGGGATGCCCTGCGCCTGGAGGCGGGCGCCGATGGTGTCGAGGCCCAGCGAGAAGATGTTGAGCACGCCGCGGAGCAGGTAGACATGCGTGGTCGCGACCGCGGCCTGACTCGGGGCCGCCCGGGCGGTGGTCGGGCTAATGGCAACAGCTGACAGCAGGAGCAGGCCCACCATCCACAGGCGGAGGGCGGACAACTGGCTGGCGCCGGCGGTGTGACGGCCGTTCGGTCTCATCGATGTTTTCCCTGGGAACAATACGCTTTGCGATTAGCCGGAATCGTAGCCACGGCCCGCTCGCGGACGCAACAAAGAGGCGCGTGAGTGGCAATCTTAGCGGCAAGCCGTGACCATCGCGCAACACTTACCCGAAACCTGCCCCTCAAGGGCCCGTTTTGAGGCCATTTTTCTCCGGGCAATTGCGACCGGGCAAGGCCATTCCTATCTCAGGGCACCGCTGACCCGCCTCCCGGCAGGTTCCAGCCCCCTTCCCCAACCTTTGCCCCTCAGCCTTGCGGCCATCATGTCATCCATCATTTCCGTCGCCAATCTGTCGAAGACCTATGGGTCCGGCTTCAAGGCGCTCAAGAACGTCAACCTCGACATCAAGCGCGGCGAGATCTTTGCGCTGCTCGGGCCGAACGGCGCCGGCAAGACCACGCTGATCTCGATCATCTGCGGCATCGCCAATCCCAGCGAAGGAAAGGTTCTGGTCGGCGGCGAGAACATCCAGACCTCATACCGCAAGGCGCGCTCGCTGATCGGCCTGGTGCCGCAGGAATTGCACACCGACGCGTTCGAGAGCGTGTGGGCGACGGTGAGCTTCTCCCGCGGCCTGTTCGGCAAGCCGAAGAACCCCGCCCATATCGAGAAGGTGCTGAAGGACCTCTCGCTGTGGGACAAGAAGGACAACAAGATCATCACGCTCTCCGGCGGCATGAAGCGCCGCGTGATGATCGCGAAAGCGCTGTCGCACGAGCCGCAGGTCCTGTTCCTGGACGAGCCCACCGCCGGCGTCGACGTCGAGCTGCGAAAGGGCATGTGGGAGGTGGTGCGCACCCTCCAGCAGTCCGGCGTCACCATCATCCTCACCACGCATTACATCGAGGAAGCCGAGGAGATGGCCGACCGCATCGGCGTCATCAACAAGGGCGAGATCGTGCTGGTCGAGGACAAGGCGACCTTGATGCAGAAGCTCGGCAAGAAGCGGCTGACGGTGCATCTGCAAGGCAAGATCGCCTCGCTGCCGGAGAGCCTCGCGCATTACGAGCTCGACCTCTGCAACAATGGCGCGACGCTGGTTTACGACTACGACACCAAGGGCGAGCGCACCGGCATCACCAGCCTGCTCAGCGACCTCCGCACCGCCGGCATCCGCTTCAACGATCTCGACACGACGCAATCGTCGCTCGAGGACATCTTCGTCGACCTCGTGAGGACGTCATGAATCACCGCGCCATCCGCGCCATCTACCTGTTCGAAATGGCGCGCACCTGGCGCACGCTGCTGCAAAGCATCGTCTCGCCGGTGGTCTCGACCTCACTTTATTTCGTGGTGTTCGGCGCGGCGATCGGCTCGCGCATCAGCCAGGTCGAAGGCGTCAGCTACGGCACCTTCATCGTGCCGGGCCTGATCATGCTCTCGGTGCTGACGCAGAGCATCGCCAACGCCTCGTTCGGCATCTACTTCCCGAAATTCACCGGCACGATCTACGAGATCCTGTCGGCGCCGATCTCCTATTTCGAGATCGTGCTCGGCTATGTCGGCGCCGCCGCGACCAAGTCGATCATCCTGGGCCTGATCATCCTGGCGACAGCCGGGCTGTTCGTGCCGCTGCACATCCATCATCCGGTCTGGATGCTGGCCTTCCTGGTGCTGACGGCGGTGACGTTCAGCCTGTTCGGCTTCATCATCGGCATCTGGGCCGACGGCTTCGAGAAGCTGCAGATGATCCCGATGCTGGTGGTGACGCCGCTGACCTTCCTCGGCGGCAGCTTCTATTCCATCGACATGCTGCCGGCGGGCTGGCGCACGGTCGCGCTGCTCAATCCGGTCGTCTATCTGATCTCGGGCTTCCGCTGGAGTTTTTACGAAATCGCCGACGTCAGCGTGTCCGTCAGCATCAGCATGACGGTGGCTTTCCTGGTGGTCTGCCTCGCCATCATCTGGTGGATTTTCCGCACCGGGTACCGGCTGAAGAATTAACCTCTGCCGTCATTCCGGGGCGCCCGAAGGGCGAGCCCGGAATCCATTCATCCACTGACGTTGCCGTTCGATGGATTCCGGGCTCGCGCTGCGCGCGCCCCGGAATGACGGCGATGGATTCAGCGATAGCAATGGAAGCGGTGATAGCCGTCATAGTACCCGCGGCAGTGACGGTAATGACGGTGCGGGATGCCGAACACGCCCTCCACCGCACCGACGGCGCCGCCGACACCAGCGCCGACCGCACCACCGACCACGCCGCCCACGGGACCAGCGATCCGGTTACCTTCATACGAGCCTTCCTGGGCGCCCCGCACGATGCCCTGGGCGTGGCCGGCGTGCGGCAGCGCCAACAGCGCGAGCAGGATGGCGGCGACTGCGAACAGCAGGCGGGCAGGCAAGCCGGCCGGCAGGGCTGCGGCGGCGATACGGGCTTTGTTCATCTTCAATCCCAAGGAGTGTTTGGCGGCGAACGCCGCCTGTCGAGGCCGGCGACAATCAACGTTCGAAACGGCCAAATGGTTGCGCCTTTGTGACGAATTGTCGGCGTTATGAATGCGCATCCGCTCGCGAAAATGTCAGCATCGCCGCCAGCCACGTGGCACAAAGCGGCCTTGCTTACATCACGCATCACGTTAACGATGGCTCGGCGGGCCGCTGGAACGAAAGCCGGATTGCAGGCATATTGCACGCCGGGGGACGGTGAGCCGCGGTGTTATTGTTTGAGCATGATCTTTCGGAAAACCGCTACACACTTTTCCGGATTATGCTCTAGCGTGAACAGGCCGGAGGCCAGACGTCAGATGCGTTCATATTTCATCGCTTTTGCTTCGTTGATGCTTTTGAGCGCGGGCACCGCGCAAGCCAAGGTCGACATCACCATCGACAAGGACAATCAGCAGATGACCGTCGTCGTCGACGGCGTGACCCGCTATCACTGGCCGGTGTCGACGGGCATTCCCTCGCGCGAGACTCCAGCCGGTTCGTTCCGCGCCTTCCGCATGGAAGAGGATCACTTCTCCAAGGAATTCGACGACGCGCCGATGCCGCATTCGATCTTCTTCACCAAGGTCGGACACGCCATTCACGGCACCGACTCGGTCGGCCGTCTCGGCTCACCGGCCTCGCATGGCTGCGTGCGGCTGTCGCGCCAGAACGCCTCGACGCTCTACGCGCTGGTGCAGCAGCAGGGCGTACTCAACACCTCGGTGACGCTGACCGGCTCGGCGCAAGTGGCGCTGGCGCGCAACCCGCGCGGCCGCAATGCCAATGCAGTGGCGCGCGGCCAGCAGCCTGCCGAAGAGCAATACGCCACCTCAGGCGATCCCGTGAATCTGGCGCCGCCGGCGCAGCCCGCCCGCCGCTACATGCCGCAGGATGACAACTACATCTATCCGGCCGACGGCAGCGACACCGGCGCACGCTATCCGGCGCCGCGCTCTGCCGGCCGCCCGCTCTATGACGCGCAGGTTTATCAGCAGCAGCAGCCGCAGCAGTATTACAATCAGGGCTACGGCCAGCAGGGCTACTATCAGCCGCAGCCGCGGCAGTATTATCAACCGCGCGGCTACTATCAGAACTGACGTTGTTATTTGAGCATGATCCGAGTCCAGATCATGCGCTATCTGAACGCGGCCTCGCCGCGTTCGACGATCTTCCGCGCGGCATCGACGAAGGCACGGGCGACCGGCTCGAGGATATCGGGCCCGGTCGCAGCAAGATCGTCCGACGGCGTATGGAACGTCCGATGGCGGCCGGCCATGCCGAGGAAATTGGCGTAGCCCGCGGCATGCACGTCGCGCAGCTCGCCGACAGCCTGCTTCTCCGTCACCAGCCGCTTTGCCTCGACTCTTGCGAAAGCCTCGTCGGTGAGCGCGACGGCCGATTTGCTCAGCACGAGATAGCGCTCCTCCTCAGGCCGATCGGTGCGGGCTCCTTCCGCAAAGGCGTAGCAGGCGTTCGACGAGCCGAAGTGAATCCAGGCCAGCGTGTCCTTCGGCGCCGGCGCGCCGTGCTTCAGGAACAGCTCCATGCCGCCATGGCCGATCTCGTGGCCCGCGGTGGCGATGAAGACGAAATGCGCCGGCCATTTCTCCGCGGCGACGGTGCGCGCGAGCGCGAGGAAGTTGGCGATGCCGGGGCCGCGTTCGCACACGCAGCTGTACCAGCCGGTCATCGGCGTGGAGACGACGATGGTCGGGCCGGTGCCGATCGCGGCGACGACGTTGCGGCCGGCGACATCGCGTTCGTAATGGCCCTTGACGTCAAGGGTGACAGGCGCGCCTGACGCGAGCGCGCGCTCGAACGTCGGGCGCGATTTGGCGCCGACCACGATCACCGGCACCGGCCAGGGCGCATCCTCCTGCGTGACGTTGTAGGCAAAGCGGTCGTCGGCGGGATTGCCGATCGTCAGGAGGATCGCCGCAGGCTTCTTCGCTGCGGCTTCGGCAATCGCCGCGCGATGGGCGGGGCCGAGATAGGCGCCGCGATCGAACGGCAGCTCGAGCAAGAGGATCTTTCCGGCGACATCGCCATCGCGCGCGAGCGGCGCGGTGAGATGGAAGCTCGCCTTGTCTTCCGGCGGCCACCAGAACGGCATCGCCTCCACGCGCGTGCCTCCGGCCTCGGTGCTGGCCTGCTCGACGACATATTGCCGGCCGAGCACGACAGGCTGGAAGCTGACGTCAAACCCCGCCTGCTTCATCTCGCCGGCGATCCAGTCCGCGGTGGCGCGATCGCCGGCCGAGCCGAAGCGATGCAGGCCGAAGGATGAATAGCGCGTGACGTCTTCGTAAAGACTGGCCCCCGAAAGCACATCCTTGGCTGCCGCCTGCTCAACCATGAGAACTGCCGCCATCGCGATGAAGATGCGCTGCATGTGAGTCGTCCCGGAACCGATCCCGCCCGCGGCCAGTCTCGACCTTCCGCCGCCGCCGTCAACCGCCTTCGCTCGCCGGCATGAGCGGCGCCCGGATCTGGCATTGCCACTGTCGGCCGCGGGACATCGCACCAGCCGGCGGGCATGGCTGCCTGGAAGGCAATTCCCTCACTTTTGCGAGAGAATCTTGTCTCCCGCCGTCGCGCCGACGGCCGGTCATCCAGCTGTAAAAACCCCGCAATACCGTCCGGCTCATTCATTGAGCTGAGACGTCCGGCGGGGAGTGTTGCGGTTGGCCCGGAATTTGTGCCGGGCATGATTCATGCGACGGCCCCCGCCCGCAGGATTGAGATCACCGGATGCGGAGACTGTCATGAAGCGAGGCCTTGCCGTTTTCGCCTCAGCCGCGGCGCTGATGGCCTTCACCTATTTCGTTGCCGGCAAATGGGCGATCCACCACACCACCATTGGGATGGCCGACATCCTGCGCGGCGACCGCGACGTGACCGTCGAGGTCTCTGTCCGCCGCGACCGCGAGATCCAGTCGATGGCTGAAATGATCGACCTGCCGGTCGTCATCCTCAGCCACGGCAACACGGTCAAGCACACCGAGTATTCGTTCCTCACCAACACATTCGCCGCGCGCGGCTATCTGGTCGTGAGCATTCAGCACGATCTTTCGACCGACGATCCCATGGTGACCAAGGTCGACGAGGAATATGTCGGCCGCCGCTCGCAATACAATCGCGGCATCGCCAACATCCTGTTCACGATCGACCGCCTCAAGCAGCTCTACCCGAACGCGGACTACCGCCATCTGACCCTTGTCGGGCATTCGAACGGCGGCGACATCTCGATGTATTTCGCCAAGCTTCATCCGGAGTTGGTGAAGAAGGTCGTTACGCTGGACAATCTGCGCGTGCCCTTCGTCACCGACGGCAGGATCAAGATCTTGTCCTTCCGCTCGAAGGATCCGCAGTTCAAGCCCGATCCCGGCGTCGTCCCCGACGACGAGACCTGCGCCAAAGCGGGCATCCAGGTGGTGAAGACCGAATTCCAGCACAACGATCTCAGCGACCGCGGCTCGGACCAGGTGAAGGGCTTCATCGAAGGCGCGCTGCACGACTTCCTCAACGAGCTCGGCGAGGACGACAGCCCGTTCAACATGCCGCGCCTCAGCAAGCCGCGCCCGACCATCGACCAGCTGGCGGCTGCGGTGCCGGACCGTTGAGCGCGCGGCCTTGCGCCTCTCGTGTCCCGGACGCGGCGCGGCATGAAATGACGCGACGCAGAGCCGGGATCCAGAAAGATGGGCCCCGGTTCTGCAGCGCACCGCTGCGCGCTGCGCCGCGTCCGGGGCACGAGAGCCCGATCACTCCCCGTCCCTTATCCGCCGGTACAGCGCGCCCAAGATGTTGGAATAATCGTCGGTCCAGACCCGCACCCTGTCGTCGGCTTCGGTTTCCTCCCATTGCTTGGAGGATGCGATCCTGCCGACGTCGTCCGCATCGCGCGCGGAAATGACGACGTCGGTGGAGAAGATGTAGTCGGAATCGCGGCCCGAATCCTCGTTGTAGACCCAGCTCCTCAAGTCGTTGGCGTCGGCGATGCCGACCACGACGGGCTCCAGATCGAGATGCCGGTTGGAGACGTGCATCACGACGGCGCCGTGCGGGGCGAGCTTGTCCTTGTAGATCTTCATCGCCTCTTCGGTTGCCAGGTGAATCGGGATCGCGTCCGACGAATAGGCATCGACGATGATGAGGTCGTAGGCGCCGTCGGGCTCTTTCGCGAAGGTGAGACGCGCATCCCCGATCACCGGCTTCAGGTCGGGCAGGCAGCTCGAGATGTAACGAAAATTCTTCGGATCGCGCGCCGCATCCACCATGGACTGGTCGATCTCGAAGAACTTCCAGTCCTCGCCGGGTTGGGCGGCGCAGGCGAGCGTGCCCGAGCCGACGCCGATTGCGGCGACCTTCAGCGGGCCGCCCTTGCGCTCGCGCATCGCGGTGACGGCCTGACCGATGCCGCCGTCCTTGTGATAATAGGTGATCGGCTCCGGCCGACCGGCAACCGGCGTGCCGTCATTGTTGAGGAAGCGCTCGGCGCCGTGGATGGTGGTCCCGTGCATCAGCACGTGGAAATAGCCGCCGGGCGTCACCACGATCTTGTGCACGCCGAAGAAGCTGCGCACCGTCGTGACGCGACCCTCGTCGGCGGGATAGACGCGGATCAAGGCCAGCGCCAGCGCGACGGTCGCAAAAATCTTCCAGCGGTCCGCATTGAATGTCAGCGCCAACAGGGCGGCAAGCACACCGACGCCGCCGGCGACCCAGACGCGGTGATCCTCGAACCAGGTCGACAGACTGCCCGTGGTGGTGGACGGCACAACCAGCGCCACCGCGAGCGCGGCGAGCACCAGCCAGTACCATTTGACGATACCGGCGAGACGCTCGCTGACGGGCGGCCGGCACAGCGCGGCAAGCGCGACCAGGATCGGATATTCGGCGATCCACGAGAAGGTGAAGGGAGCAACGAGGCCGGCAAAGAGCCCGCCGACCATGCCGCCGAACGACAGCGCGACATAGAAGCCGGTGAGAGATTTGGCGGCCGGCCGGGTCCGCGCCAGCTCGCCATGGCAGGCCATCGCGATGACGAAGAAGCAGAGCTGGTGACCGCCGAGGGTCAGCAGCAGGTTCTGCTCGCCGCCGAAAGCCAAGAGGACGACGACGCCGGCAATCGCGACCGGCTGGAGCATCAGCATCCATTTGTGCGGCAACAGCGGCCGCGACTGGAACACCACTACCCAGGTGAGCAGATACAGCGAGAGCGGCAGCACCCACAAAAGCGGCGCCGCCGCGACGTCGGTCGAGATGTGTGCGGTGACGGCGATGAGCAGGCCGGACGGCACCGCGGCGAGGAAGATCCAGCGCAGCCGGGTCAGCAGATCCGGCGCCGGCGCATTGATCTCCTCGGTTTGCGCATCGACCACGGGCAGCCTCGGCGAGCGCAGCAGCAGCACGCCGCAGCCGCCAATCAGGAGGATCAAGAGGCCGTAGCCGCCGGTCCAGAACCGGTTCTGCGTGTGCAGCGTGAACATCGGCTCCAGCAGGAACGGATAGGACAACAGCGCGAGGAAGCTGCCGATATTGGAGGAAGCATAGAGGAAATAGGGATCGTGGCCGGCGGGATGGCCGGTGCGGACGAACCAGGCTTGCAGAAGCGGGTTGTTGGCGGCGAGCGCGAAGAACGGCAGGCCGATCGAGACCACGAACAGGCCGAGCAGCCAGAATGCGTAGCCCGACGCCGGCGGCTCGCCATAGGCAGAGGCGATGCCGAGCGGCAGGGTGGCGAAGGCCGCGACCAGCAGCACCAGATGCACCACCACCGGAACGATGCGGTTCCTGACCTGCATCAACAGATGCGCGTAGGCATAGCCGGCGAGCAGCAGCGACTGGAAGAACACCATCGCCACCGACCACACCGCCGGCGAGCCGCCGAGCCGCGGCAGCACCATCTTCGTGAACAGCGGCTGCACCGAGAACAGCAACAGCGCGCTGACGAAGATCGCGGCGGTGTAAACCGTCAGCAGCAGCCGGTTGCGCGACGACGACGGCTGCTCCGTGGCGGCGGGTTGCACGATCGAATCCATGAAAGCTCCGGCAAAAGCGTTTTCCAGCGGAGTGGGCACCGGTTCGCGCGAGAAAACGCGTCGAATAACTCCCCCGGCGGGCGCCGGACCGCGCGCAATGGAGCACACCGCGCCTGAACGGGCAATAAAGGGGCACGTGATGTTGCAGCGGGGAATGCTTGATATAAGAGAGTCGTTCCGGGGCGATGCGCAGCATCGAACCCGGAACCTCGAGATTCCGGGCGCGATGCTGCGCATCGCCCCGGAATGACGACAGGGACATCATGACCGAAACCGACGTCGTCATCATCGGCGCTGGCCATAACGGCCTCACCTGCGCGGCCTATCTCGCGATGGCGGGCCTGCGCGTGCGCGTGGTCGAGCGCCGCAAGGTGGTCGGCGGGGCCGCTGTGACCGAAGAGTTTCATCCGGGTTTCCGCAATTCGGTCGCGGCCTACACGGTGAGCCTGCTCAATCCGCAGGTGATCCGCGACTTGGGCCTCGCCGAGCAGGGCCTGCGAATCGTCGAGCGGCGCGCGCAGAATTTCCTGCCTGCGCCTGATGGCAGCTATCTCCTCACTGGCGAGGGACGGACGAAGGACTCCGTTGCCCGACTCAGCGCGCGTGATGCGGAGGCGCTCGACGGGTTTTCGCGCGAGCTGGAGGACATCGCCGACGTGCTCAGGCAATTCGTGCTGCGCGCGCCGCCGAACCTGCTCGATGGGTTCGGCCCGAACGCGATCCGTGAGGCCGTGAACGCATTGCAGAGCGCCAACATCCTGCGCGGCCTCACATTGGAACAGAGCCGCAGCCTGCTTGACCTCTTCACCCGCTCGGCCGGCGAGATGCTGGACGAACGCTTCGAGCACGATCTGGTCAAGGCGCTGTTCGGCTTCGACGCCATAGTCGGCAATTACGCCAGCCCCTACGCCGCCGGCTCGGCCTATGTGATGCTGCACCACGCCTTTGGCGAGGTGAACGGCAAGAAGGGCGTCTGGGGCCACGCCGTCGGCGGCATGGGTGCGATCACGCAGGCGATGGCGCGCGCCGCGCAGAGCCGCGGTGTCGTGATCGACCTTGATGCCGGCGTGCGCGAGGTGATCGTCGAGCGCGACCGCGCCGTCGGCGTGGTGTTGGAGAACGGCACGGCCATTCGCGCGAAATACGTCGCGGCCAACGTCAATCCAAAGCTGCTCTACACGCGCCTGATCGCGGCCGATGCCCTGCCGGCGGAATTCCTCGCCCGTATCAGGCATTGGAAGAACGGCTCCGGCACCTTCCGCATGAATGTCGCGTTGGACCGCCTGCCCTCCTTCGCGGCGCTGCCGGGCGATGGCGATCACCTCACCTCGGGCATCATCATCGCGCCAAGCCTTCCGTACATGGACCGCGCGTATCTCGATGCGCGCGCGCAGGGCTGGAGCAGGTCACCCGTCGTCGAGATGCTGATCCCCTCGACGCTCGACGACACGCTCGCGCCGGAAGGCAAGCACGTCGCCAGCCTGTTCTGTCAACACGTCGCGCCGGAGCTGCCCGACGGAAAGTCGTGGGACGACCATCGCGACGAGGTCGCCGATCTCATGATCGCGACGGTGGACAAATATGCGCCGGGCTTTGCGGCAAGCGTGCTCGGCCGCCAGATCCTGTCGCCGCTCGACCTCGAACGGCAGTTCGGCCTCCTCGGCGGCGACATCTTCCACGGCGCGCTGACCTTGAACCAGCTGTTCTCGGCACGACCGATGCTGGGCCATGCCGATTATCGCGGCCCCCTCAAGGGCCTCTATCACTGCGGCTCCGGCGCACATCCCGGCGGCGGCGTCACCGGCGCCCCCGGCCACAACGCCGCGCAGACGATTCTGCGGGATCACCGCTCGTTGTTCGGAAGCCGTGGATAGGTCTGTGGATGGGCTGTGGACAGGCCGTTGGGAAAGCTGTGACAGACCGGCAGGCACCCCTCGCTGCAAGTCGGGCAAACCCTGTTGAAACGCCGTGGAAAGGCTGGGGATGACCGGCGGGATAACGGCGTTGACAGCATCAGGGAAAGGATGGGGACAGGCTGTGGCTTTCCTGTGAGAACCAGCCCCCAACAACGACCTCGCCCGCCAGAGGGCAATTCCCCCAGCGGGCGTTCGTCGAAATATGACTGTCCATGAAGAAAGGTGCCCCGCTGGGAAATAGGAGGCGGAAATTACTTCAAGGAGCTGCTAATCGAACCGAACTTCTCGTTCATCGTGGTGCCCAGGCTGTTCACCACGGTGATGATCGCCAGCGCGATACCGGCCGCAATCAGGCCGTATTCGATCGCGGTCGCACCCGATTCATCGGACCAGAACTTCAAAACCATGGACTTCAAGACTCGCCTCCGTTTCGATTTCAAGCTGTGTTGGTCAGCCCCAACATCCGAAAATCTACGGAGCCCGACCTGCAGTCGGGTTAATTGGCGAATTGCAAGTTGTATGAACTTTTGGAACAAAAGTTCAAAAAACTGAGCCTGACGGAACCTTAGCATGCAGCCTTCACCCACCCACCGCGCCAGCTTTTCGCTTGCCGACGAGACCTCGGCAAAGCGCGTCGTCGATCTGCTGACTGAGGTGTTTTTCGAGGGCGATGCGGCGGTCGCGGCGTTCGAGCGGCCGGACGGACGATGGGACGTCACACTGCATTTCGCCGACGCGCCGGATCAGGAATTGTTGCGCGAACTCGTTGCAACTTCAGCCGGAAATGAGATCGCCGCGACTCTCGTCTTCGATACGGTCGAAGCCAAGGACTGGGTCAAGGCGAGCCTTGAAGATCTCGTCCCGGTGCCGGCCGGACGCTTCGTCGTGCACGGCAGCCACGACCGCGACCGCGTCGCGCCGAACAAGCTCAAGATCGAGATCGAGGCGGCGCTCGCCTTCGGCACCGGCCACCACGGCACCACCCGCGGCTGTTTACTGTTGCTTGACCATGTCCTGAAGAGTTCCCGGCCGCGGAGCCTGCTCGACCTCGGCACCGGGACCGGCGTGCTCGCCATCGCAGCGGCGAAGGCGCTGCATCGCGCGGTACTGGCCTCCGACATCGACCCGCCCTCGGTGCGGGTGGCGGCCGAGAACGCGACGCTGAACGAAGTCGGCAATCAGGTCCGGGTGATCCGCGCGACCGGCTTTGCCGCACCCGATTTTGCCAGATCCGGCCCGTTCGACCTGGTGCTGGCCAACATCCTTGCCAACCCGTTAAGGCAATTGGCCGGCCCTATGGCGCGGCACCTCGCGCCCGGCGCCCGCGTCATCCTCTCCGGCCTGCTCACGCACCAGGCTCCCGCCGTGATCGCCGCCTACCGCGCGCGCGGCCTCGTGCCGCTCAGGCATCTGCGGATCGAGGGGTGGAGCAGTTTGTTGCTGCGGAAGGTGGGGTAAGCGAGGTGCCGTAGGGTGGGCAAAGCGACTTGCCCGCCACAGCTCGAAGAGCGACGGCGGGAGCGTGCCCACCATCTGTCGCCGCCGGAGAAAGATCGTGGGCACGGCGCTTTGCGCCTTTGCCCACCCTACGAAACTTCGCCCGGCTTCTCGTTCCGTTGCATCGCGCGCTCGCGCCGCAAGGCGCGCCTGGCGCGGCGCTCGGCGAAACGGTCAATCATCTGGCTGATGAGGCCGCGCGGCTTTTCAGGCTGTGTTGCGGCCGGGGCGCGGCGGGCCGGCGGCGTGATCTTCTCAAACGTGAACGCTGGCATCGTGTGTCCCCTCGCCGTTGAGATGAACCACTTGCTCGAATTTCCCTGTTATCCGGACGAAGCGCAACTGCTGCATCCTGTACTCCACTCAATTCGAATGGCACATTTTCAAGCACAGTCCATGCCAGATGCGGCGCAATTGCGTCCGGATTGCGGACCGATCCCCATGGTCCTAGATTGAGCCCATCATGTTCGAAGCACACTTCCAGACATTCGAGGAGCCCGAGGCCGGCGTCGCATTGACGGCGCGCCTGGCCGCGCTCCGTGAAGAGCTCGCCCGCCGCAAGCTGACCGGCTTCGTCGTTCCGCGGGCCGACCAGCAGCAGAACGAATATGTTCCCCCGTCGGAGGAGCGCCTCGCCTGGCTGACCGGCTTCACCGGCTCGGCGGGATTGGCGGTGGTGCTAACGCACGAAGCCGCCGTGTTCGTCGACGGCCGCTACACCATCCAGGCCGCCAAGCAGGTCGACGCCAAGGCCTGGGCGGTGGAGTCTCTGGTCGATCCGCCGCCGGAAAGCTGGGTGTCGGCGCATCTGAAGGCGGGCGATCGCCTAGGATTTGATCCGTGGCTGCACACTTCTTCGGCAGCCGAGCGTCTCGCGGCTGCCTGCGCCAAGGCCGGCGCCGAGCTGGTCGCCGTCGACAGCAATCCGGTCGATGCGATCTGGCAGGACCGGCCGCAGCCGCCGCTCGCCCCGGTCGCCGTCCACGGCCTGCAATATGCGGGGATCGCCGAGGCCGCGAAGATCGCGCAGATCAGGAGCGAGATCGGAAAGCTCGGCGTCGATGCGCTGGTGCTGTCCGACAGCCATGCCGTGGCCTGGACCTTCAACATCCGCGGCGCCGACGTTGCCCATACGCCGCTGCCGCTGTCCTATGCGCTGGTGCCGAAGGACGGCCGTCCCACCATCTTCATCGACCATCGCAAGCTCTCCAACCTGACGCGCGACCATCTCGAGCAGTCCGCCGACGTGCGCGACCCCGACGCGATGGCGCCGACGCTGATGGCGCTGGCGAAGAGCGGCGCGGCTATCGCGCTCGACAATGCCACCGCAGCCGACGCGCTGAGCCGGCTGATCGCGGGCGCCGGCGGCAAGCCGGTGCGCGGCAGCGATCCGATCGCACTGCTCAAGGCGGTCAAGAACGCGACCGAGATCACCGGCACGAAGACGGCCCATGTCCGCGACGCCGTGGCCCTGGCACGTTTCCTCGCATGGATCGACCGCGAGGCGGGAAGCGGCAAGCTCACCGAGATCGACGCGGTCGAGGCGCTCGAGACGTTCCGACGCGACACCGGCGCGCTCAAGGACGTCTCGTTCCCGACCATCTCCGGCACTGGCCCGAACGGCGCCATCGTGCATTACCGTGTCACCCGCAAGAGCAACCGGCGCATCGCGCCCGGCGATCTCCTGCTGATCGATTCCGGCGCGCAATATGAAGACGGCACCACCGACGTCACGCGCACCATGGCGGTGGGCGAGCCGACGGAAGAGATGCGCGACCGCTTCACCCGCGTGCTGCGCGGCCATATCGCGATCGCGCGCGCAGTGTTTCCCGACGGCACCACCGGCGCGCAGCTCGACACGCTGGCGCGGCAATATCTCTGGTCCGCCGGCGTCGATTTCGAGCACGGCACCGGCCACGGCGTCGGCAGCTATCTCAGTGTGCATGAAGGGCCGGCGCGCATCTCCAAGCTCGGCACCACGCCGCTGAAGCGCGGCATGATCCTCTCCAACGAGCCCGGCTACTACAAGACCGACGGCTTCGGCATCCGCATCGAGAACCTCGAGCTCGTCGTCGCCGCCGAGATCAAGGGCGCCGAGAAGCCAATGAACGCGTTCGAGACGCTGACGCTGGCGCCGATCGACCGGCGGCTGATCGATGTGGCGATGCTGAGCCGTGACGGGCTCGACTGGCTCAACGCCTATCATGCGCGCGTACGGGCCGAGGTGCGGCCGGCGCTGGACGAGGCGACGAAGGCGTGGCTCGACCAGGCGACGGCCGAGCTGAAGGCGTAGCGCGCATGGCACTACGCGACTAGCGCAACGCTCCTCACCCCACCACAGCTGTCATGCCCCGCGAAGGCGGGGCCTCCAGTATTCCAGAGACGTCAAACGTATACGGTGAAGCCGCGGCATACTGGATTCCCCCGCTTTCGCGGGGAATGACACCTCATTTGTGGAACGAGACGTGCGCTCAATGGGTCGCCATCGCGCCGTTATTATAACCGTCCCGGAATCCGTATAGCCGCATGCCGAAACGCCGATATCCGTCTTGCGTGAGCACGTTACAGTCGATTCGAATTCGAAAGACGGACATCTATGCACGGCATGATCAGCAGGCCGCCGGACGCGGCGACGAAGAACATCGCGACCTCGCGCGTGGTGTTGCTGCTGCTGGTCGTCATGACCGGGATCGCGCCGATCTCGCTCTACATCCTGGTTCCGGCACTGCCGGTGCTGGCGACGACGTTCGGGCGCGACATCTCGATCGCGCAGATGACGGTGTCGCTCTACATGGTCGGCATCGCGCTGTCGCAGCTCATCATGGGGCCGCTGTCCGACAAGTTTGGCCGGCGTCCGGTGCTGCTTGGAGGCCTCGCGCTGATGGTCGCAGCGAGCATCGCCTGCATCTTCGCCGAGACCCTGCCGCAACTGATCGCAGCGCGCTTCTTCCAGGCGCTGGGCGGCGCCTCCGGCATGGTGATCAGCCGCGCCATCATCCGCGACATCTACGAGCGCGACCGCGTTGCCTCGATGATCAGCCTCGTGGTCGCGGCGCTGATGATCGGCCAGATGGTGTCGCCGCTCACCGGCGGCCTGATCGAGACCGCGTTCGGCTGGCGCGCCATCTTCTACGCCGTCACGATCGGCGCGATCGCGGTCGCCGTCGGCATCGCGATCGCATTGCCGGAGACGCGCCGCGACCGCGCAGTCGGCAGCGGCGGCTTTCGCAGCGACGTCGGCACCCTGATCAAGAGCCGCGCTTTCATCGGCTATGTGATGTGCCAGGTACTGGCCTCGCAGATCATCTTCACCTTCGCCGGTGGCGGCCCCTATATCGTGGTCACGCAGATGGGCCGGACCAGCGCGGAATACGGCGCCTGGTTCGCGACCACAGGCTTTGCATATCTCGTCGGCAATTTGCTCTGCGTGCGCTTTGCGCCGCGACACTCGCTGGAGAAACTGATCTGGTTCGGTCTCGGCCTGCAGCTGTGCGGCAGCCTGCTGAACCTGCTGTGGAGTTTCACCGGTTGGAACGAGGCACCGGCCTGGCTATTCGGCACGCAAATGATCGTGATGGTCGGCAATGCCTTCGTGATGGCGAACTCCGCCGCCGGTGCCATCAGCATCCGTCCCGAGGCGGCCGGCACCGCATCGGGTGCGATGGGCTTCCTCCAGCAGGGCATCGGCGCGCTGATGTCGCAGTTCGGCGCCTATCTCGGCGGCCATTCCGCAACGACGCTGCCGCTGACCGCGGCAGTGCTGGCGATCTCGCTGCTCTGTGCCTGCATGATGATCTTCGTCGTCCCCCGCCGCGAATTGGTGGTGAGCGAGCAATTGATCGAGCAGGCCGAGGAGGAAGAGAGCGGGATGATGTAGCTGTCGCTGTGGGCGACGGCCGTCACGACACCGTCGGTGTCATCCCCCGCCACCGGGTCTCGCCTTCGGCGAGCCCGATGACAGGCTCCGGCGGGGGATCCAGTACGCGGCGGCGTCTCGGTTCGATCACAGCTGTCTCGGCGTACTGGATCGCTCGGTCAAGCCGGGCGATGACGGCGGAGTGAGACGCGCGCTCGCCCCATCACTCCCCGATCAGCTTCAGCCACTCGTCCTCGGTCAGCACCTTGACGCCGTGCTTGTTGGCGTCCGCGAGCTTCGAGCCGGCGCCGGGGCCGGCGACGACGAGATCGGTCTTCTTCGACACCGAGCCCGAGACCTTTGCGCCCAGACGCTCCGCGGTCGCCTTGGCCTCGTCGCGCGTCATCTTCTCCAGCGAGCCGGTGAACACCACCGTCTTGCCGGCCACCGCCGAGTTGCTCTTCGGCTTCTCGGCGTCGACGATCTCGACCTCTTTGGTCAGCCGCTCGACGATGCCGCGGTTGTGGCTCTCGCCGAAATAATCGGCGATGCTCTTGATCACGGTGTCGCCGATCTGGTCGAGCGCGTCCATGTCCGCCATCGCCTCCTCGTCGCCCTTCGCGACCTTGAGGCAGGCATCGTGGAAGGTATCCCAGGAGCCGTAGCCGCGCGCCAGCGCCAGCGCGGTGGTCTCACCGACATGGCGCATGCCGAGCGCATAGACGAAACGCTCCAGCGCGATTTTGCGCCGGCTCTCGATCGCGCCGAACAGATTGCGCACCGAGGTCGCACCGTAGCCTTCGATCTCCTCGAGCTTCAGCTTCGAATTGCGCTTCTCCAGCGTGAAGATGTCGGCGGGCTCTTTCACCCATCCTTCATCGAAGAAATACCGGAGCTGCTTTTCGCCGAGACCGTCGATGTCGAAAGCGCGGCGCGAGACGAACAGCTTGAGATGCTCGATCTTCTGATAGGGGCAGGCGAACTCGCCGGTGCAGCGCGCGCGCGAGCCTTCTTCGCCCGCCGCCGTCTCCTCGCGCGTGACGTCGGTGTGCAACGGACACGGGCACTTCTTGGGGAAGTGGAATTCCCTGGCGGTCTTGGGCCGCTTGTCGAGAACGACGTCGACCACCTGCGGAATGACGTCGCCGGCGCGCTGGATCACGACGGTGTCGCCGATCCGGATGTCGCGGCCCTCGCGCAGCACCTCGCCCTTGTTGCCGATGCCCTTGATGTAGTCCTCGTTGTGCAGCGTAACGTTCTGCACGATCACGCCGCCGACGCCGACCGGCTCGAGCTTGCCGACCGGGGTGAACGAGCCGGTGCGGCCGACCTGGATCTCGATGTCGCGCAGCACCGTCATGGCGCGCTCCGCCGGGAATTTGTGCGCGATGCCCCAGCGCGGCGTGCGCGAGACGAAGCCGAGGCGCTCCTGCCAGTCGATGCGATCGACCTTGTAGACAACGCCATCGATGTCGTAGTCGAGCCGCGCGCGCTGCTCCTCGATCGAATGATGGAAGGCGAGCAGCTCCTCGACCGAGTGACACAGCCTGGTCAACGGATTGGTCTTGAAGCCGCAACGTTCGAACCAGCCGATCATGCCGCTCTGCGTGCCCTCCGGCATCGCGCTCATCTCGCCCCAGGCATAGGCGAAGAAGCCGAGAGGACGCGAGGCGGTGATGGTCGGGTCCTTCTGCCGCAGCGAGCCCGCGGCCGAATTGCGCGGATTGGCGAAGATGGTATCGCCGGCGGCCTTCTGCCGCTCGTTGAGCGCGAGGAAGGCCTTCTTGGTCATGTAGACCTCGCCGCGCACCTCGCAGATGTCAGGGATGTTGCGGCCCTTCAGCTTCTGCGGCACGTCTTCGAGGGTGCGGATGTTGGCGGTGACGTCCTCGCCTTCCGCGCCGTCGCCGCGCGTCGCCGCGGTGACGAGCTCGCCGCCCTCATAGCGCAGCGACATCGAGAGGCCGTCGATCTTCGGCTCGGCCGAGAAATCGACCTTGCCGTCGTCGAGCTTCAGGAAGCGCACGATGCGGCCGACGAAGTCGCGCACGTCCTCTTCGGCAAAGGCATTGTCGAGCGACAGCATGGGAAGGGAGTGCCGCACCTTCCTGAAACGCCCGGACGGCGCGGCGCCGACCTTCTGCGAGGGCGAGTCCGCGCTGACGAATTCCGGAAAGCGCTTCTCGATCGCGTTGAAGCGCTGGCGCAGCGCGTCGTATTCGGCGTCGGTGACGCTAGGCGCGTCCTCTTGATAATAGCGGCGGTCGTGCTCTTCGAGCTCGAGCGCGAGCCGCATGTGCTCGACCTTGGCCTGCGCCTTGGTGAGCTCGGTGACGTCGCGAAGCGGCCTTGCCTTGGATTTTGCTGCTCTTGCCATGGTGTCTGGATACGACGGAGCGGGCGGGAGGGTAAAGGCGGGGTGGGCGCTTTGTTCCCCGGATACTATGCAGCGACGTTAATGGCCCCGGCTCGCGCTGCGCGCGTCCGGACACGAGAATCAAGCCGTCGCCGCCTTGAGCAACCTCTCCGCGGCCGCCCTCGCCTCCGCCGTGATCTCAGCGCCGGCGAGCATGCGGGCGATCTCCTCGCGGCGGTGGTCGGCGGCGAGCGCATTGACGCGGGTGGCGACGCGCTTGCCCTTGTCGAGGGCGTCCTTGGAGATCAGCAGATGCTGGTCGGCGCGGGCGGCGACCTGGGGAGCGTGGGTCACGGCCATCACCTGCACCTTGCCGGCAAGGCGCGCGAGCCGCGCGCCGATGGCGTCCGCGACCGCACCGCCGACGCCGGTGTCGATTTCGTCGAACACGAGCGTGGGCGCCGAGCCGCGGTCGGACAGCACGACCTTGAGCGCCAAGAGGAAGCGCGACAGCTCGCCGCCGGAGGCGACCTTCATCAGCGGTCCCGGCCTCGTGCCCGGATTGGTCTGCACCCAGAACTCGACACGGTCGAAACCTTGCGGGCCCGGAGCTGCCTCGTCGGTCTCGACCTGGGTCATGAACTTGGCGCGCTCGAGCTTGAGCGGGGCGAGCTCGGCGTTGACGGCCTTGTTGAGCTTCTCCGCCGATTTCTGCCGCGCCAGCGACAGTTTTTTGGCGGCAGCCGCATAGCGCGAATCGGCCTCGATCGCGGCCTGCTCCAGCTTCTTGAGCTGCGAGGCGCCGGCATCGATCAGCACGACATCGGCGGCGTATTTGGCGGCCAGCGCGGCGAGGCCATCGACCGGCGTCGAATATTTGCGCGAGGCCGCGCGAAGTGCGAACAGCCGCTCCTCGATACGTTCGAGCTCGGCCGGATCGAAATCGGTTGCGGCAAGCGCAGCCTGGAGATGCTGATCGGCCTCCTCCAGCGCGTTGATCGCGATGTCGATCGCCCTTACGGCCGGCTCGACCAGGGCCGGCGAATTGACGCCGCGGCGCTCCAGCCGGCGCACGGCGGCCGACAGCGCCGCGACCGGCGAATGATTGCCGCCGACCGCCTCCTGCGCCTCGCGCAGATCGGAGGCGATCTTCTCGCCCTGCATCATGGTGGTGCGGCGCGAGGCCAGCGCGGTCTCCTCGCCGTCCTTGGGTGCGAGCTGCTTCAATTCGTCGGAGGCATGGCGCAGATAATCGGCCTCGCGCGCAGCGCGCTCCATCCCGGTGCGGTGCTCTTCCAGCGCGGTGTTGGCGGTGCGGCGGGCATCCCAGAGCGCTTCGACGGCGGAGACGTCCTTCTCGAGGCCCGCGAAGGCATCGAGCAGGCGGCGGTGGGTGGCGGCATCGACCAGCGCGCGCTCGTCGTGCTGGCCGTGGATCTCGACCAGGGCGGCGCCGACCGCCTTCAGCGTCTGCACGCTGATCGACTGGTCGTTGATGAAGGCGCGGGTGCGGCCGTCGGCGAGTTGAACCCGGCGGAGAATCATCTCGCCGGTGTCCTCCAGGCCGTTCTCGGCGAGGATGTTCGCCGCCGGGTGATTCTTGGGGACATCGAACACGGCGGTGACCTGCCCCTGCTCCGCGCCGTGACGCACGAGGCCGGCGTCGCCGCGGCCGCCGAGCGCCAGCGCAAAGGCATCGAGCAGGATGGATTTGCCCGCACCGGTCTCGCCGGTCAAAACCGCAAGGCCGGTGGCGAATTCGATATCGAGCCGTTCGATCAGGACGATGTCACGGATCGACAGACGCGCCAGCATGGAACCAGATTTCCTAGCCGAGACCTACAGACCCATCTTCTTGAAGGTCCGGCTGATCCAGGACCCCTGATTCTCGCTCGGTTCGAGACCGCCCGATTTTACAAGATTATAGGCGTCCTTGTACCAGCGGCTGTCAGGAAAATTGTGGCCGAGCACGGCGGCCGCGGTCTGCGCCTCGCCGACGATGCCGATCGCCATATAGGCCTCGGTGAGCCGGAACAGCGCTTCCTCGACGTGGCGCGTGGTCTGGTACTGCGTCACGACGGCCTTGTAGCGGTTGATCGCCGCAGTGTAGTCGCGCTTCTGCGCGTAATAGCGGCCGACATTCATTTCCTTGCCGGCGAGCTGGTCGCGCGCACCCTCGATCTTGGCCTTGGCCGAGGTCGCATATTCCGAGTTCGGATATTTGCGCACCACCTCTTCGAGCGCGGCGATCGCCTTCTCGGTACGGCCCTGGTCGCGGCTGACGTCCGGAATCTGGTCGTAATGGGAGGCGGCGATCAGGTACTGCGCATAGGCCGCGTCCGGGCTGCCGGGATGCAGCGTGACGTAGCGGGTGGCGGCGCCGATGCAGCCGTCATAGTCGCCGCCCTGGTAGGAAGCGTAGGCCGACATCAGCAGCGATTTGCGGGCCCAGTCGGAATAAGGATGCTGGCGGTCGACCTCCTCGAACTTCTTGGTCGCCGCCTTCATGTCCTTCTTCTCGTTCATGAGGTACAGGCCCTCATTGTAGATCTTGTCGGCGGGCTCCTCGGTGAAAGTGTCGTCCTTGGCGGTGAACTTGTCCCAGAGCGCGCCGGTGCCGCAGCCGGCCAGGGGCAGCGCGAGCAGGATGAAGGTGGCGGCGTGAAGCAGCCCGCGGGCGCCAGACGAGAGGGAGAGATATCCGCGCGTCATACGCTGTGCCGACATGAATTTAAGACCTGACGCCCTGTGATGCGGTGCCCGCCAGCCCATGAACTCGGTCATGGGCGCGACATGTGACCGTGGTGCCTGCCATGCGACCACGCAGGAGTAACCGAAAAACGATCGCTAACTCACCCGATAGGCAGGCATTCCGCCCGGATTAAGGCGAAATTGCCGCAATGCTAGCGGATCATGGTTACCAGGAGTTTCCCGGGAAAAAGACCGCCGCGGATCCGCGGCAGCGGGTCTGTTCAGGACACGTCCGGCCCGTAGGCCGCAGCGACCCGGCCGCCGACGATGCCGCGGCCGACTTCGCCCATTGGACGCGTGGTGCGACGGACCGCCTCGCCCTCGACGACGCGCCAGGCCGTGCGGTCGGCGAGCAGCGCCGTCAGGACGGCATGGTTGAGCTTGTGGCCACCGCGAACCGAGCGATAGGCGCCGAGCAGTGGCAGGCCGGCCAGCGCAAGGTCGCCGATCACGTCTAGCACCTTGTGGCGGGCGCATTCGTCGGCGTAGCGCAGGCCCTCGGTGTTGAGCAGCCGCTCGTCGTCGAACACGACGGTGTTGTCGAAGGAGGCGCCGAGCGCGTAACCCGCGCTCCAGAGACGGGCGACATCGCACATCAAGCCGAAGGTCCGGGCGCGGCCGACTTCGCGGCGGAAGCGTTCCGGGCTGAGCTCGAAGGCGTAGCTCTGCTGGCCGATGACGGCATTGGTGAAGTCAATCTCGACCTCGGCGCGGAACCCGTTGGCATAGGGCCGGATCTCGCCGAAGGTGTCGCCGATCTTGACCGAGATCGGCTTCAAAACCTGGATGAAGCGGCGCTGCGCCGACTGGGTGACGATGCCGGCCTGGTCGATCGCCGCAATGAAGGCCGCGGCACTGCCGTCCATGATCGGCACTTCCGGCCCGTCGATCTCGATGGTGGCATTGTCGACGCCCATGCCCCGCAGTGCAGCAAGCACATGCTCCGCGGTGGAGACCAAAGGACCGCTGCGATCGCCGAGGACGGTGGCGAAATCGGTGGCGATCACCTGGTCGGCAGTCGCCTGAACTTCACGATCACTTCCCTCAAGGCCGGTGCGGACAAAAATAAAACCCGCGTCGACGGGCGCAGGCCCAAGCGTGAGGGTGACGGGAAGACCGGAGTGAACGCCGAGGCCTGCCACGGTGGCTTGCGCGCGAAGCGTTGTTTGCCGGCTAAATTTCATCAGGAATCCGCCCCACTACGACCCATTGCGACTTATACTAGACACGCTTGGCCGGCCACTGCCGACGATTGCGAATCTCCGTATCCCCAAGTCACGGCAAACCATAGTTGCTGCCTCAAACAGCGCCAACTCACGCTTTTTTACCGATTGTTACCCCAAACCTGCCGTATTCGCGCCAAGGCTTAACCAAATTAGCCTTAGGTTTTGGGCCGTTATCGGCAGTTTTACTGAACCACCGAATACGTAATTAATGATTTAAAATCAGTTGTTTGGCTGAGCAATCCGGGCATTCATTGGACAAAAGGAAAGGTCCCGGCAAGCTTGTTGCCGGGACCTTTTTTCGTCGGCCTTATTGTAACAATCCTCAGGTCGCCTGACGCCGCAGGAAGGCTGGGATATCAAGATGGTCGTCACCCTGTGGCGCCGGCGCAACAGGCGCCGGGCGGCCATGCATGTCCAGACCCTGGGGCGCGGGACGGCGGGCATACTCTGATACCGGCTCGCTCGCCGCGATCTGCTGTGCCACGGTCTTCTGAGGACGGCGATCGGGCAGCGGCGGCATCGCGGGACCGGCGGTGCGGGCCGCGACCGGCGGCTCGCTTTCCTCGTCGCGGCGGCCGAGGCCGACATTGGCGAGGCGCTGGAGCAGCGACAGGCGGCTCTTCTGCGGGGTCTCTTCCTCGACCTCGCCGCGGGCCTGGCGAAGCTCGGCCTGGGCCGGCATCGGCAGTTCCTCGAGGCGCGGCATCCGCGGCGCACGGACCGGCGGGCGCTCGGCCTGCGGCGGGATGAAGTTTTCCGGCGTCATCGGCTCCTGCATTGCGATCGGGGCCTGCTCAGGCTCCGGGAACAGGGTCGGCTTCTGCGCGATCGGGCGCACGGTGACGTCGCCATAGGTCTGCGGCGCCGGCGCATGCGGCACGTCGGAGACGGCAGCGGCGATGGCGGCGAGCGCGGCGCGCTCGACGTTCGCACGCGGCGCCGCCGGAGCGGCGGCGATCGGAGCCGACGCAGCGGTCGGGATCTGCGATTCCAGCTTCTGGGCCCGTTCGGCCAGGCGCTGGTTGTCGGCACGGAGCCGCGCGGTCAGGTCGGCGAGACGGCTCTCGGCAACGGCGGCCGGAGCGGCAGGGGCCTGCTGCACCTGCGGCGCGGCGTTCGCGACGGGAGCGGAGGTCGCCTGGCTGTTGCGGGCGATCGCCGCCTGCTCGATGCCGGTGGCGACGACCGAGACGCGGATCAGGCCGTCGAGCGCTTCGTCGAAGGTCGCGCCGACGATGATGTTGGCGTCCTGGTCGACTTCCTCGCGGATGCGGGTTGCGGCTTCGTCCACCTCGAACAGCGTGAGATCCTTGCCGCCGGTGATGGAGATCAGGAGGCCCTTGGCGCCCTTCATCGATGAGTCGTCGATCAGCGGGTTGGCGATCGCAGCTTCCGCGGCGGTCAGCGCGCGCTTGTCGCCGGAGGCCTCGCCGGTGCCCATCATCGCCTTGCCCATTTCCCTCATCACCGCTCTCACGTCGGCGAAGTCGAGATTGATCAGGCCTTCCTTGACCATCAGGTCGGTGATGCAGGCAACGCCCGAATAGAGCACCTGGTCGGCCATCGCGAAGGCGTCGGCGAAGGTGGTCTTCTCGTTGGCGACCCGGAACAGGTTCTGGTTCGGGATGATCAGGAGCGTGTCGACGACCTTGTGCAGTTCGTTGATGCCGGCTTCGGCGGTGCGCATGCGGCGGCCGCCCTCGAAGTGGAACGGCTTGGTCACGACGCCGACGGTGAGGATGCCCATGTCGCGCGCGGTCTTGGCGATGACGGGAGCAGCACCCGTGCCGGTGCCGCCGCCCATGCCGGCGGTGACGAACACCATGTTGGCGCCCGAGAGATGGTCGCGCAGCTCGTCGATCACCTCTTCCGCGGCGGCAGCGCCGACGTTCGGCTGCGAGCCTGCGCCGAGCCCTTGCGTGACCGCGGTGCCCATCTGCACGATGCGCTGCGCCTTCGACATCGTCAGCGCCTGCGCGTCGGTGTTGGCGACCACGAAGTCGACGCCTTGCAGGCCCGCCGTGATCATGTTGTTGACGGCGTTGCCACCGGCGCCACCGACGCCGAACACGGTGATCCGGGGCTTCAGTTCGTGAATATCAGGAACATTGATGCTGATGGTCATGGTTGCCTCTCGATCACGCGCGCGTGGGTTCGCCCCGGCCGGTGGCCGCGGGAGTTGGTGAAAATCGGGAATTGCGGAAATGAGTCATCAAAAGCCCTCGCGTAGCCATCGTCCGACCTTTCCGAAATAACCGCCGGTCCCTGTCTTGACCTGCTGCCGCGTATGCCGCGGTTCGACATGTTCGAGGTGAACATATTGCGGGTAGACGAGAAGTCCGGCCGGCACCGCGAACGCGGCGTTCTTCGCCTCGTTGGGCAGCCGGCCGAAACCGAGCGGACGACCGACCCGCACGGGCCGGCCGAGAATCTGGGTGCCGAGTTCGACAAGACCGGTGAGCTGCGAGGCGCCGCCCGAGAGCACGACGCGGCCGTTGGGCTCTGAGGCGAAGGGCGAATCCTTCAGCTTGTCCCGAACCATTTCGAAGACTTCCTCGGCACGGTGCTTGACGATGTTGGCGATGGTGGCGCGAGAGACGATCTGCGGCAGATCCTGCTCGTCACCGGCTGTCGGTACAGACATCAGCTCACGCGAGTCCGATCCGCCGGTGATGACGGTGCCGTATAACGTCTTGATTCGCTCGGCATCGGCAATGGTCGCGGAGAGTCCACGCGCGAGATCCATCGTGATGTGTTGCCCGCCAACCGCAAAACCGGCCGCATGCACGAAACGTCCGCCGGAATAGACCGCGATCGTGGTGGTGCCCGCACCCATCTCGACCACGGCGGCGCCGAGATCGGCTTCGTCGTCGGTCAGCACGGAAAGACCGGCCACATAGGGGCTCGCCGCCATGGCTTCGACGTTGATGTGGCAGCGCTCCACCGCCAGCATCAGGTTGCGCGCCACGGTGGCGTCGCAGGTGACGACATTCATGTCGACGCCGAACTGGTGCGCGACCATGCCGCGGGGATCGCGGATGCCCTTGACGCCGTCGAGCGTGTAGCCGACCGGCAGCGCGTGCAACACGGTGCGGCCTTCGCCGGTGGCGTGGCGCATGCCCGTAGAGGTCACGCGGCTGACATCGGCCGGCGTCACTGCGCCGCCACGGATGTCGGCGGCGGCTTCGACCAGCTGGCCTGAAAGCCGGCCGCCGGAGACCGACAGCAGCACGGAATCGACCCGCACCTTGGCCATTTTCTCGGCGAGGCCGACGGCCTGGCGCACCGCCTGCTCGCATTCGCCGAGATCGATCACCGCGCCGGCCTTCATGCCGCGCGACTGGATCTGGCTGTATCCGACCAGCTCCACCGCATGGGTGCGGCCGCGCAAGGCGTCGCTCGGGGGCGACGGCTTCAGCCGCGCGATCATGCAGGCGATCTTGCTGGTGCCGATGTCGAGGCAGGCGACGAGGCCGCCGCGCTTGTGCGGCATCGGGCGCGTCTTCGGGGTCTGGTTGCGATCAAGACCGGTCATGCGGCGTCCCCGGCCTTTTTCTTCTTCTTGTCCTTGAACTGCTCCTCGCGCGCCTTGGCGGCGTCGTCGGACAGCTGCACCACCAGGCGATCGGGCAGGCGCAGGTCGACGGCGACGATGTCGCGGGAGAACAGCCTGTCCTCCTTGTCGAGCCGGGACAGCATCGCCAGCGCATTGCCGACGTCCTGCTCGGGCAGGCGGATGTCGAGGCCGTCCTTGAGCCTCAAATTCCAGCGTCGCTCGCCGACATAGATCGCGGCCTTGGTCACCGAATTGATCTGCGGATAGCGCGCCAGCAGCGCCAGGAAATCGCGCGCCTGGGTGTCGGCGCCCTTGCCGACCACGAGCGGCAGCGCCAGGAAGCGGCGCGAGACATAGGGTTCGAGCACGGCGCCGTCGTCGGCGATCACGGAAAGCCGGCCGGCCTCCTGCCACAGCGCGAACGCCTGGCGCTCGGTGATGTCGATCATCAGCCGGCCCGGATAGAGCTTCAGCACGGTCGCATCCGCGATCCAGGGATTGGCCTTGAGCTTGTCGCGCACCGCGTCGGCGTCGAGGAACAGCAGCGAGGAGCGACCGCTGACGCCGCCGATCGCGAGGATCTCGTCCTGGGTGAGCTGCTTGCGGCCGTTGATCGCGACCGAGGTGATGCGGAAGCCGGCGGAATTGGCCAGCGCGTTGCGGGCATCGCTGACCGCGGTGATGAAATCCTGGAGATGGCCGCCCTTGACGATGCCGAAGCCGCAGCTTCCGAGCAGCAGCACCACGGTCATGGTGAGCCCGACCCGGCGCGGCAGATAGCGCTCGACCAGCGCGACCACGCGCGGCGGCGGCTCGCGCTCGACGACCGGCTTCAACTTCGCCTTGGCCTTGGCCTTGTCCTGGGCGGCAGCGCGCGCCTCGGCCCGCTTGTCCTGCACCCACTCGCGCAGAAGCACGACCGCTCCGACAGCGGCCGCCTTCAGGTCAGCTTGGGGCCTCAGCGATCTGAAAAGCGACCGGGTGAGGCTTCCTGCACCATCCATTGCACGAGCTCGTCAACAGTTAGCCCGCAACATCGCGCGGGTCCTGGCGAACATGACGTCTCGGACTTGCCGGGCCGGGTGCTGGTCTTCAGCAGAAGAAACCTCTCCCGTTCAAAGCGTTCGCTGGAGGTGACATCACCAGGACAGCTCACGCGCCGGCAGCCAAAACGCCATATGCGCCGCCAGCGTTAACCTTCGGCTGTCCTGGTAAACAAAAGGTAAACTTCGTTAACGCGGAATGCTTTTTGCCCCGTGATGTGAGGCATTTATGCCGCGATGTCCGGCATTTTACCGGATTTGGACCCCAAACCGGGCCATTTCGGCCGTTTGGCCGTTAACCAGTCCTAATTATTTTCGCACACCCCGCCCGGCGAGCTCGACCAGGCCGCGCAGGAAGTCGACGAACGCGATGCCTTCGGCTTTCAGCGCCTTGGGGTAGAGCGAGGACTTGGTCAGCCCGGGCAGCGTGTTGGTTTCGAGATAGACGAGGCCCTTCTCCGAGACGATGAAGTCCGAGCGGGAGTAGCCGGTGCAGGACATCGCCCGGTGCGCCAGCATCGCCTGCTCCTTCAGCGCGGCGGTGATCTCGGGTGCAAACCGGCCCGGGCAGATCTCCTGGGTCGACTTCAAAAGATATTTTGCCGCGTAATCGAAATTGCCCTCACCCGGGATGATCTCGATCGGCGGCAGCGAGATGATCGAGCCGTCGGGGCGCTCGAGCACGCCGCAGGTCGCCTCGACGCCGGCGATGTAGGGCTCGATCACATACTCTTCGTGCTTGGCGGCATTGCGGACGGCGACGAGGTCCTGCTTGGCGTTGACGAAGATCAGGCCGTAGCTCGAACCGTCGCGCGCCGGCTTGGCGATCAGCCGGCCATATTCGGCGAAGGCCTCTTCGATGGCCTCGAGCGCAATGTTGGCCGGCGGCGTCACGCCGCCGAGCGCGGCGAAATGCTTGGCTGCAATCTTGTCGAAGGCGAGATGCGAGGATGCCGAGCCCGAGCCGGTGAAGGGCACGCCGCGCGCCTCGCACATCACCTGCAATTCGCCGTTCTCCGCGCGCCCGCCATGCAGGCCGAGCACCAGCACGCGGCCTTCCGCCTTGGCCTGGTCGAGCGCCTGCGCCAGCGGAATGCCCCGCGTGCCGGGCGTGAACTCGTCCTCGAACGGGCGGGCATGCTCGAGCAGCTGCTTGGACTGCACCACATGCACCTTGTCCTCGATGTCCCACCACCAGAGATCGGCCTCGGGCAGCGCCTGGTGCAGCGCCTGGGCCGAGGCGACCGAAACCAGACGCTCGCGGTTGGAGCCGCCGAAGAGGATGGTGATGCGCATGTTCTCAGTTACCTATCTGCTCCGTCATTCCGGGATGCGCCGCAAGGCGCAGGCCCGGAATCCATAACCACGATCGTGAGTATGGATTCCGGGCTCTCGCTTCGCGAGCCCCGGAATGACGATGATCATGAAACCCCGATCCGCTTGATTTCCCAGTGTAGCTCAATTCCGGAATTCGCCTTCACGCGTTCGCGCACGGTCTCGCCCAGCGTCTCGATGTCGTGCGCGGTGGCATCGCCGGTGTTGATCAGGAAATTGCAGTGCATCTCCGAGACCTGCGCGCCGCCGACGCGCAAGCCGCGGCAGCCGGCGGCGTCCACCAACTTCCAGGCGGAATGGCCGGGCGGATTCTTGAAGGTCGAGCCGCCGGTCTTCTCGCGGATCGGCTGCGCGGCCTCACGGTGGTTTTGCACCTCGGCCATGCGGGCGCGGATCGCCTCGGCATCCTTGATCTCGCCCTGGAAGCGCGCGGATGTGAAGATGATGGAGGGATCGACGCCGCTGTTGCGATAGACGAACTTCATGTCCGCGTTGGAGAAGACGTGCTTGGTGCCGTCGCGCCCGACACCCCTTGCCTCGATCAGCACGTCCTTGGTCTCGCCGCCATTGGCACCCGCATTCATCCGCAGCGCGCCGCCGATGGTACCGGGAATGCCGAAGTAGAATTCGAGCCCGCCGATATTGGCGCTTGCCGCAACTTCCGCCACGCGCTTGTCGAGCGCCGCAGCGCCCGCGGTGACGATATCGCCGTCGGCGGTCGCCTCGCCAAAGGCACGCGGCGCGAGACGGATCACCACGCCGGCAATGCCGCCGTCACGCACGATCAGGTTCGAGCCGACGCCGACGACATAGACGGGGATGTCAGATGCGAGACGCGCGAGGAAATATGCGAGATCGTCCTCATCCGCCGGCGTGAACAGCACCTGCGCCGGACCGCCGACGCGAAACCAAGTGAGCTCGGCCAGCGACTGGTTGGCGAGCAGCCGGCCGCGCAGCTCCGGCATCGCGGCTTTGAGTGAGGGGGTGATGTCGGGGAAGCTCATGGCGTGCTGACCGACGTGCGAGCTGCGTTGAGACTGCCTCGCGCAACATTATCCGTCAGCGCCCGCAACTTACCCCTCTCCCCAACCCTCCCCCGCAAGGGGGGAGGGAGCCCGATCAGCGTGCTCACCTCACCAAGCGTCACAGCTCCGCTCTGATCGTTTGCGCGAGTCAGGGAGGCACCGGCGGATGGGTTCCCTCCCCCCTTGCGGGGGAGGGTTAGGGAGAGGGGTGGCCACGCGGGCGGTGATCGACGATGCCTCGACATCCGCACCCTACCCCAGCGCCTTCAACTGGTCCGGCAATGCATACGCCCATTGGGTGATGTTGCCGGCGCCCAGGCACACGACGAGATCGCCCGACTTCGCCAATCCCTTGACGATACCCGCGAGCTCCGACGCTGCCGGCAGGGGCACCACCTCGCGGTGCCCATGCGCGCGCAGACCGGAGACGAAATGATCGCGATCGACGCCCTCGATCGGCGCCTCGCCCGCGGCATAGACGTCGGCAACGACCACCGCATCCGCATCGTTGAAGCAGGTGCAAAATTCCTCGAACAGCGATTGCAGGCGGGTGTAGCGATGCGGCTGCACCACGGCGACGATCTTGCCGTTGGTGGATTCCCGCGCCGCCTTCAGCACGGCTGCGATCTCGACCGGGTGATGACCGTAATCGTCGATCACGGTGACGCCGTTCCATTCACCTGTTTTGGTGAAGCGGCGCTTGACGCCGCCGAAGCCGGCGATTGCCTTCCGGATCGCGTCATCGGAGACACCGAGCTCGCGCGCGACCGCAATCGCAGCCGTGGCGTTGGAGGCATTGTGACGGCCTGGCATCGGCAGCATGAGATCTGCGATCTCATGCACCGCGCCGGTCTTGCGATCTCGAAACGCAACCTTGAATTTGGAGCCGCCGCCCATTGGCGTCAGGTCGAGCAGCCGTGCATCGGCCTGCGGGTTTTCGCCATAGGTGATGATGCGGCGATCCTCGATCTTGCCGACGAGAGTCTGGACGACGGGATGATCGATGCACATCACGGCAAAGCCGTAGAATGGCACGTTCTCGACGAAGTTTCGGAACGCGTCCTGCACGGCGTCGAACGTCTTGAAGTGGTCGAGATGTTCGGGGTCGACATTGGTGACGATTGCCACATCGGTCGGCAGCTTCAAAAACGTGCCGTCGCTCTCGTCGGCTTCCACCACCATCCAGTCGCCGGCGCCGAGACGCGCGTTGGAGCCGTAGGCGTTGATGATGCCGCCGTTGATCACGGTCGGATCGAGCCCGCCGGCATCGAGCAGGGTCGCGACCATCGTGGTCGTGGTGGTCTTGCCGTGGGTGCCGGCGATCGCGACGCAGCTCTTCAGACGCATCAACTCGGCTAGCATCTCGGCACGGCGCACCACGGGAATGCGCCGCTCGCGCGCCGCCATCAGTTCCGGATTGTCGCGCTTGATCGCGGTGGAGACGACGACGACCTCGGCGCCATCGACATTCTCGGCCTTGTGGCCGACCGAGACCTTCGCGCCCTTCTTGCGCAGGCGATCGAGATTGTAATTGTCGGAGGCGTCCGAACCCTGCACGGTATAACCGAGATTGACCAGCACCTCGGCGATGCCGCTCATGCCGATCCCGCCGATCCCGACGAAGTGGATGGGTCCGATCTCGCGCGGCAGTCTCATATGGTTTCCTTGGGGTCATCGTCCGCGAAGGCGGACGATCCAGTATTCCGCAACGCCAGAGATTCAAATCAGCTGCGTCGTATACTGGATGCCCCGCTTTCGCGGGGCATGACAAGGGGCTTTTTTGGCCATTCCGGGGCGGAACAGGCGTCAGATTCCAGCGACTTTGACCACCAGATCGGCCAGCCGCTCGGCGGCATCGAGCCGGCCCGCCCCTTTCGCCGCGGCCGCCATGACGGCAAGGCGCGCGGGCTCGGCGGCGAAGGCGGAGATCTCGGAGGCGAGACGGTCCGAGGTGAACTCGGTCTGGGGGATGCGGATCGCGCCGTCGACCTTGGCCAGCACGCCGGCATTGGCGAACTGGTCCTGGTCGATCGAGCCCGGCAGCGGCACCAGGATCGAGGGCCGGCCGATCGCGGCGAGCTCGGCCACGGTGCCGGCGCCGGAGCGCGACACCACCAGATGGTTGGATGCAAGCCGCGCCGGCAGATCGGTGAAGAACGGTGCGAGCTCCGCCTTGATCTTCAACTTGTCGTAGACCGCGCGCACGCGGGTCATGTCCTCGTCGCGCACCTGCTGGGTCAGGATCAGCCGGCTCCACGATGACGACTCCAGCCGTTCGATCGCTCTGGGCACAATGTCGGCCATGATGCGCGCGCCCTGGCTACCGCCGACGACGAGCAGCCGCAGCGGGCCGTTTGGTTCAGGCGCGACATACGGCACGGCGGCTGCGACGAGGATCGCCGGCCGCATCGGCGTGCCGACCGTCGTGGTCTTGCCCGCCAGGGCCGGATCGCGATCGAGCACGCCGGGCAAGGACGTTGCGATGGCGCGGACACGACTCGACAGGAACCGGTTGGCGCGGCCGAGCACGGCGTTGGCGTCGTGGATGATGCCGGGCACGCCCGCGAGCTTCGCAGCGACCAGCGGCGGCAGCGTCGGATAGCCGCCGAAGCCGACGACGGCGACCGGCTTCAGCCGCTTGATCAGGCGATACGCGGACAGCGTCCCGGTGGCGAGGGTGAGGCCGGCATAAGCAAGCTGCAACGGATTGCGGCCGCGCGCGGTCTCGCTGGCCACGACGTCGATCATGTCCTTGCTGAACAGCCCGCTATAGCGCAGCGCGCGCTCGTCGGTGACGAGACGGACGCGAAAGCCGCGCCGGATCAACTCGACGCCGAGCGCCTCGGCCGGAAACAGATGGCCGCCGGTGCCGCCCGCGGCGAGAAGAATCAGGGGGGAGGTGTCCATGGCAAATAGTCTTACAAGGACTTTTTCGTCATTGCGAGCCAGCTACACGGTGCACGTGCCCCGGGCGCAGCGCAGCGCGCCGCATCTTGCGGCGTGGTGGGCTGCTGAACCGGGGCCCATGGCTGCCACATTTCTGGGTCCCGGCTCTGCGCTCCGCTTCGCTGCGCTGGTCCGGGACACGATACCTGTTAGGCGTAGCTGCGCATCGCCTCGGCGCGGCCGCTGGCCTCGACCTCGGTGCGCGGGCGCAGCCGCGTCAGCGCGAGCATCATGCCGACGCCGTAGGCGAGCGACACGATCGAGGAACCGCCGTAGGAGATGAACGGCAGCGTCATGCCTTTGGCGGGGATGAGCTGGAGGTTCACCGACATGTTGATCGCCGCCTGCACGCCGAACAGGATCGCAAGGCCTGACGCGGCAAAGCGCGAGAACATGTCCTCATTGGCATAGGCGCGCGACAGCGTGCGGATGACGACGAAGGCGAACAGCGCCAGCATCGCAAGGCACAGGATGATGCCGAACTCTTCGGCGGCGACCGCGAACACGAAGTCGGTGTGGCTGTCCGGCAGGCTGCGCTTGGCAATGCCCTCGCCCGGTCCAAGGCCGAACCAGCCGCCGTTGTAGAAGGCCTCCATGGCAGTATCGACCTGGAAGGTGTCGCCGGAGGCCGGGTTCATGAAGCGCTTGATGCGTCCTGCCACGTGCGGAACAAATAGATAGGCGCTGAACAGGCCGGCGGCGGCGGCGCCCGCAAGGCCGAACACCCAGATCATGCGCATGCCCGCGATGAAGAACAGCGAGCCCCACACCATCAGGATCAGCATGGTCTGGCCGAAGTCGGGCTCCATCACCAGGAGCGACACCAGCATCAGCAGTAGCACCAGCGCCATCGAGGTCGCCGGCATCTCCGGCCGCTTGGTCGATTCCGCGAACAGCCAGGCGGCGATGACGACGAAGGACGGCTTTGCGATCTCGGAGGCCTGGATGTTGACGCCGAGCAGCGTGATCCAGCGCCGCGAGCCCTTCACCTCGGGACCGATCGCGAGCGTCACCACGATCAGGATGATGCTGACGCTGAAGATGATCAGCGCCGAGCGGCGTATCGACCGCGGCGACAGGAAGGACACCCCGAGCAGCACCAGGCAGGACGGGAGGAGGAACATCACGTGGCGGCTGAAGAAATGGAAGGGATCGAGCCCGATGCGGGTCGCAACCGGCGGGCTCGCCGCCAGCGACAGGATCACCCCGGTGAGCATCAACGCCAGGATGGCGCCCATCAGCGGCTTGTCGACGGTCCACCACCACTCGGAAAAGGGGGTGCGTTCTTCACGGGAGAGCATGGGCGGCCGCTTTCGGACAGAGGTCCGTCCATTGGTCGCCGAGGTTGGTTACCGCAGGGTTAAGGAAATGCGGAAGATTGGAATTGTAGGATGGGTAGAGCGAAGCGAAACCCATCAATTTCGCTGGAGCGATGGGTTTCGCTTCGCTCTACCCATCCTACGCGCCTCACACCACCGGCTTCACACCCGGCAGTGCCTGTACCAGCTCGCGGAACTTGGTGCCGCGGATCTCGAAGTTGCGGTACTGGTCGAAGGAGGCGCAGGCGGGTGAGAGCAGCACGACGGCATCCGTGAGGCCGGATGCTTCGGCATCGCGCGCGGCGTGCTCGACGGCGACATCGAGGGTCTGGCTGATCTCATGCGGGACGGAGCCGAGCGTTCCCGAAAACTCCTGCGCGGCCTCGCCGATCAGATAGGCTTTGCGGATGCGCGGGAAATATCCGGTCAGGCTCGTGATGCCGCCCGCCTTCGCCTTGCCGCCGGCGATCCAGAAGATGTCCGAAAAGGATGACAGCGCATGCGCTGTCGCATCCGCGTTGGTGCCCTTGGAGTCGTTGACGAACAGCACGTTGCCGCGGCGGCCGACCTGCTCCATGCGGTGCGCAAGGCCGGGAAAGCTGCGCAGCCCGTTCTGCAGGACATCGAGGCTGATGCCCATCGCGAGCGCGGCAGCGGCCGCGCAGGCCGCGTTCTGCGCATTATGCTGGCCGCGCAGCGAGCCGATGCCGCCGAGCTTTGCGACCTCGCTGCGCGCGCCGCCCGAGGTGCGCACGATGGTGCCATGCTCGACATGGATGCCGCTCGCCAGCGGATTCCTGACGGAGATGCGCACGACGTTCTTGCCGGCGCGGTCGAGCCGGTCGGCAATGTCGCGGCAATAGCCGTCATCGACGCCGACGATCGAGGTGCCATCCGCCTGCACACCGGCAACGAGACGCTCCTTCACCGCAGCGTAATGTTCGATGGTGCCATGACGGTCGATGTGGTCCTCGCTGACATTGAGCAGAATGCCGACGGAGGGATCGAGCGAGGGCGTGAGGTCGATCTGGTAAGACGACATCTCGATGACGTGGACGCGGCCCATGCGCGGCGGCTCCAGCGACAGGATCGCGGTGCCGATATTGCCGCCCATCTGGGTGTCGTAGCCGGCGACCTTGGTCAGATGCGCGATCAGCGCGGTCGTGGTCGACTTGCCGTTGGTGCCGGTGATGGCGACGAACGGGGCGTTCGGCGCATGGCGGCGGCGCTCGCGGCAGAACAGCTCGATGTCGCCGATCACCTCGACACCGGCCTCGCGCGCCTTCAGCACGCTCCAGTGCGGCACCGGATGGGTCAGCGGCACGCCCGGCGCGAGCACCAGCGCGGCGAAATTCGCCCAGGACACGTTGCGCAAGTCCGCGGTGATGAAACCGGCCTGCGCCGCCTTGGCGACATTCTCGGCATTGTCGTCGGCGGCGATCACCTCGGCGCCGCCCGCCTTCAAGGCGTGGCAGGAGGCGAGCCCCGAGCCGCCGAGGCCGAACACTGCGACCGTCTTGCCGGCGAAGGACGTGACGGGGATCATGACTAAGCCTCTGTCATTCCGGGGCGACGCGACAGCGTCGAACCCCATTGCGCAATTGCGCAATGTGGAATCTCGAGATTCCGGGTTCTCGCTTCGCGAGCCCCGGAATGACAGCAAGATTGAGTCACCGCGACCATCAACGCAGCTTCAGGGTCGACAGACCGGCGAGCGCCAGCATCACCGAGATGATCCAGAACCGGATCACGATCTGCGGCTCAGTCCAGCCGAGCTGCTCGAAATGGTGATGGATCGGCGCCATCCGGAAGATGCGTTTCCCGGTGAGCTTGAACGACACCACCTGCACGATGACGGAGACCGCCTCCAGCACGAACAGCCCGCCGATCACCGCGAGCACGATCTCGTGCTTCACCGCGACCGCGATGGCGCCCAGCATGCCGCCGAGCGCGAGCGAGCCGGTGTCGCCCATGAAGATCGAAGCTGGTGGGGCATTGAACCAGAGGAAGCCGAGCCCGGCGCCGAGCAGCGCGCCGCAGAGCACCGCGAGCTCGCCGGTGCCCGCGACATATTTGATCTGGAGATAGTCGGCGAACACGGCGTTGCCGGCGAGATAGGCGATCATCGCAAAGCTCGCGGTCGCGATCATCACGGGAACGATGGCGAGGCCGTCGAGACCGTCGGTGAGGTTCACCGCATTGCCGGCGCCGACGATGACGAAGGCGCCGAAGATGACGAAGAACCAGCCGAAATGCAGCACGGTGTCCTTCAGGAACGGAATCGTCAGCGCAGTCGACGCGGGATCGCGGTTCAGCCGCACCAGGGCGTAGCAGGCGACCAGCGCGATCGCCGCCTCGATCAGCAGGCGCAGCTTGCCGCCGAACCCTGTCGTGGTCTGCTTGGTCACCTTGAGGTAGTCGTCATAGAAGCCGACGAAGCCGAAGCCGAGCGTCACGGCCAGCACGATCCAGACATAGGGGTTGAGCGGATTGGCCCACAGCACGGTGCCGACCGTGAGGCCGGACAGGATCATCAGCCCGCCCATGGTGGGCGTGCCCTTCTTGCTGAGATGCGATTGCGGGCCGTCGGTGCGGATCGGCTGGCCCTTGCCCTGGCGGATGCGCAAATGGTCGATGATCCAGGGCCCGAACAGGAACACGAACAGCGCGCCCGTGACGATGGCGCCGCCGGTTCGGAAGGTGATGTAACGGAAGACGTTCAGGACGGTGCGCACCGCACCGAAGCTCGGAAATGTGTTGGAGAGCTCGATCAGCCAGTAAAACATTCAGACGGTCCTATGGGGCCTTTCGCACGCGGTCTTGACCTTGTTCTCGGCCCTTCACCTGGGCCTCACGCGCATTCGCTGGTCTTCGTCATGGGGTCGGGCGACCCTCTGGGCAAACGATCCGCGCCGCAAAAGGTGGGATTCGGGAACAGCGCCTTCCAAGCAGTTTACGCCTTTGCCTGCAAGGCGGCCACTAGGCCCGGCACAAACTTGTTGACCCAGAACATCTTCTTGCTGCCCTTGACAACCACGACATCGCCTGCCTTCAGCAGGCTTGCGACCGCGCCCGGTTGCAGCGTGGCGGGATCGTCGTGCCAGCCGAGGTCTTTTCCTACCGGCAGCAGCTCGTAGAGGTGGTGCATCAAGGGGCCGACGCAATAGACGCCGTCGATGCCTTCGAGATGCTCGGCCAGGCCGGTGTGATAGCGAGCTGCGTCATCGCCCAGTTCGAGCATGTCGCCGAGCACCGCAATGCGCCGGCCGCCGCTCATGCTGCGCGCCTGCAGGCTTTGCAGCGCAGCAGCGACGCTGGCCGGATTGCCGTTGAAGCTGTCGTCGATCACCGTGACGCCGCCGACCATTTGCTCGACCCCGCGACCGGTCATGATGCCGACCCGGTCGAGCTTGATCGCGAGCGTCGCCGCATCGAGATTCGCGGCGCGGATCGCAGCGAGCGCGGCGAGCGCATTGTGCACGCGGTGCGGCGCGCCCGGCGTAAGGCTGAAGGCGATCTCCTTCTTGCCGATCATGGCGACGATCTGCCAGCTCTCGCCATGCGGCGCGTGCGCGACCTCGTGCACCTCGGCATGCTCGCCGAAGCGCACCACCTTGCCCTTCCATTCGGACGCCTTGAGCCCGGCGGGCAGCACCAGCACGCCGTCCTCGGGCAGGCCAAGCGCGATCGACACCTTCTCGCGGCGGATGGCTTCGAGCGAGCCGAGCTTCTCCAGATGCACCGGCTGGACGTTGACGACGAGCGCAACCGTCGGCCGCGTGAGCTCGCTGAGCCGCGCGATCTCGCCGGTCTGGTTCATGCCCATCTCGACGACCCAGAGGCTGGCATCGGGCCGCGCGTTGCACAGCGTCAGCGGCACGCCCCAGAAATTGTTGAAGCTCGCCGGGCTCGCATAGGCATTGGGATAGGCCGCCAGGAATTCCTTGGTGCTGGTCTTGCCGGCGCTGCCGGTGAGCCCGATCACCGGCCCATTGAAGCGCGCGCGTGCGGCGCGCGCGAGGCCCCAGAGGCCGTCGATCAGCGTGTCCTTCACGACGATCTGGGGAATGCGGATGCCGGCGATCTCGTGCGGCACGATCATCGCCACCGCGCCCGAAGCTTCCGCCTTGTCGGCAAACTCCCAGCCGTCGCGCGCGCTGGCGAAGGCCGAGACGAAGCCGCCGCTCGGCGTGCCGCTCAGCGCGACGAACAGGCTGCCCGGCTTCACCACGCGGCTGTCCTGGGTGACGAAGTCGATCGGCGTGTCCGGGAACGATCCGGCGGCGCCCAGCGCGCGCGCCACTTCGGCCACCGTCCAGATTGGCCCGCTCATGCTGTCCTCGACGTCAATGCGGCGGCGACCGCCTCGTGATCACTGAAGGGCAGCACCTCGCCGCCGACGATCTGTCCGGTCTCGTGGCCCTTGCCGGCAATCAGCAGCGCATCGCCGTCCTGCAGCTCCTCGATGGCGGCGCGGATCGCAGCGGCGCGGTCTCCGATCTCGCGGGCGCCCTTGGCCGCGGCGAGGATTTCGGCGCGAATGGCTTCCGGCTTCTCGCTGCGCGGATTGTCGTCGGTGATGATGATTCTGTCGGCGTTCTCCGCCGCGATTTCGCCCATGATCGGCCGCTTGCCGGCATCGCGATCGCCGCCGGCGCCGAACACCACGATCAACTTGCGTTTCGCATAGGGCCGCAGCGCCTGCAGCGCCTTCGCCAGCGCATCGGGCTTGTGCGCATAGTCGACGAAGATCGGCGCGCCGTTGCGCTCACCGACGCGCTCGAGCCGGCCCTTGGCGCCTTCGAGATGTTCGAGGCTCGCGAACACGTTTGCTGCATCGCTGCCGGTGCCGATGGCGAGGCCGGCCGACACCAGCGCATTCTCGATCTGGAATTCGCCGACCAGCGGCAGCCGGACCGCGTAGCGCCTGCCGCGATGTTCGATCGCGAGCACTTGCGAAAATCCTTCGACCTTCGCATCCACGAGACGAATGCCCTCACCACCATCACCGTTGCGACCGACCGCCAACACGCGCAGACCGCGCGACGTCGCAGCATCGATCACTTCCGCCGAACAGTCATGATCCGCGGAAATCACCGCCGCTCCGCCGGGTGGAACCAGTTCGCGGAACAGGCGGAGTTTTGCGGCGAGGTAATGCGCGACGGTCGGATGGTAATCCATGTGGTCGCGCGAGAGATTGGTGAAGCCGCCGGCGGCGATGCGCACGCCGTCGAGGCGGTATTGGTCAAGACCGTGCGAGGAGGCTTCGAAGGCGAGATGCGTGACGCCCTCGCGCGCGATCTCATCGAGCTGCCGATGCAGCGCGATCGGATCGGGCGTCGTCAGCGAGCCGTAGACGGTGCGCTTGGGCGAGACGAGGCCGATGGTGCCGATGCTGGCGGAGGCATGTCCCAGCCGTTCCCATATCTGGCGCGTGAATGCTGCGACCGAGGTCTTGCCGCTGGTGCCGGTCACCGCCGCAATCGTCGCGGGCTGCGCGGGGAAGAATCGTGCCGCGGCCAGCGCCAGTGCGCGGCGCGGATTGGCCACCGCCACGAACGGCACCTTGCCGGCCGCCGGTGCATGATCGCCCACGACCGCCACCGCGCCCGCCGCAATCGCGGCGTCGATGAAGCGCGCGCCATCGGTCTTGCTGCCGGCGAGTGCGAAGAAGAGATCGCCCGGCCCGACCACGCGGCTGTCGAGCGCAACGCCGGTCACATCCAGCGCCGCGACGGCGGGCTCGATCGCGGCGTCATTGCCAAGAACGTCCTGACCTAAGAGTTCACGCAGCTTCATGGTCGTCCAGTCGACATGCCGCGCCGGAAAGCCGAATCGTCAGGAAAAGCCGAATCAGCACCGGCGATGGCCACCCCAGTTGATTACTGGGTTGTCCTGGATGCTGCAAGAATAAGGCGGTCGGACGGCGGCAGGTCGAACCGGGGCTCGACGCCCAGAAGCGGGGCGATCCGCTCGATCACCTTGCCGCCGGTCGGCACCGCGTTCCAGCCCGAGGTGATGAAACCCTTCGTCTCGGGAATCGCCTGCGGCTCGTCCAGCATGATCAGGATTTGATATTTCGGATCGTCGCAGGGCATGATCGCGGTGAAGGAGTTCAGCACCCGCTTCTTGGCATAGCGGCCGTTGATGACCTTCTCGGACGTGCCGGTCTTGCCACCGACATAGTAGCCCTTGACGTCGGCAGTCTTGGCGGTGCCGATTTCGGCATTGAGCCGCATCAGGAACCGCATCTTGTCGCTGGTCTCCGGCTTGATGACCCGCTTGGCCATCGCGGCCGCTTCCTCTTCGGTACGCTTCATGAAGGTCGGCGGAATCAGGTAGCCGCCGTTCACCAGCGCATTGATGCCCATCACCGCCTGCAGCGGCGCCACCGAGATGCCCTGGCCGAACGCGATGGTCACCGTGTTCAATTCACCCCAGCGCCGCGGCACCAGCGGCGCCGCGCTCTCCGGCAGCTCGGTACGCAGCCGCGTCAACTGCCCCATCTTGGCGAGGAACGCTCTGTGCGCCTCGACACCCTGGCCGAGCGCGATCCGCGCTGCACCGATGTTGGACGAGTAGGTGAACACTTCCTTGGTGTTGATGAAACGGCCGAGCGCATGGCTGTCGTGGATGGTGAACTTGCCGTAGTGCAGATTGCCGCGCGCATCCCACGACGAGTTCAGATTGATCTTTCCGGAATCGAGCGCCATCGCCAGCGTGAACGCCTTGAAGGTCGAGCCCATCTCGTAGACGCCGGTGGTCAGGCGGTTGATGCGGTCGGGATCGTGCGCTTCCTTCGGATTGTTGGGGTCGAAATCCGGCAGGGAGACCATGGCGACGAGCTCGCCGGTCTTGACGTTGGAGACGATGCCGGACGCCGCCTTGGCGTGGAACTTCTCCTTGGCTTTCAGCAGCTCGTCGCGCAGCGCGTGCTCGACGCGCAGATCGATCGAGAGCTCGATCGGCTTCTGCAGCCGGTCGGTGGCGAAGCCGGCGCGATGGAGATCGGCGAGGCCCTGATTGTCGAGCCATTTCTCCATGCCGGCGATGCCCTGGTTGTCGATGTTGACGAGACCAATGAGGTGGGCGACCTCGTTGCCGGTCGGATAGACGCGCTTGTTCTCGCGCAGGAAGCCGATGCCGGGAATGCCGAGCTTGTGGATGTCCTGCTGCTGCTTCGCCGTGACCTCGCGCTTAAGCCAGACGAAGCCCTTGCGCGTCTTCAGGCGCTCGCGCACCTCGGCCTCGTCGAGGTCGGATACGGTGGCGGTCAGAAGCTCGATCGCCTCGTCCTTGTCGATGATGCGGCGCGGCTCGCCGAACAGGCTCGCGGCCTTGACGTCGGTTGCGAGGATCGCGCCGTTGCGGTCGACGATGTCGGGGCGTGCGGTCGCGACCACCTCCTGCGCGGCGGCACGGCGCGCGCCATGGGCGTCGGCGCCGATCGCGAACATCACGAGACGGCCGCCGATCAGGAGATAGACCGAGGCAAAGGCAAGCATCGCAAGGCCGACGCGCGCGCGCGCTTTCGCGGCACGGTCGACATTGCGCCCGTAGAGCAGGCTGCGGATCAGCCGCTGCCGCCAAGGCTCGGTCTTTTGCATGGGTTTTGCGGGCGTCGCCGGGCTCATTGCTTGTCCTCAGGGCGAGGCACGGAGCCCGTCACGCTAGCAGGATCGCTCGCGGCCTCGATGGTGTTGAGCATGGCCCCGATCGGATCCGTCTCGCCCGGCCTGAACATCCGCGGCGGTCGCTCCGGCAGGTTCTTCAGGGAGTCATATTGCGTGCCGTTGACGGGCTTGAGCGGCAGATGCCGCTCGGACAGGCCCTGCAGGCGCAAGGGCGCATCGAGCTTGGCCCATTCGGAGCGGAGCGCTGCGATCGCGTCGCGCTGCTCGCGGATCTCCGCATGCAGCCGCAGCACCTTCTCGGTGCGCGCCGTAGAGTCCATCTTGATCCGGTAGACATAGGCCGCCGCGAAGATCAGCGCGCCGATGACGAGGAGGTGGATGATGCGCATGCGCTAGCCGCCCCTCATCACGTCGGAGAGCTTTGGCCAGGACGATGGCTCGCTGTCGTCATGCGCGGGCGCCGAGGTGCGCTCGGCGGCGCGCAGCTTTGCCGAACGCGCGCGCGGATTGTTCGCTACTTCTTGCTCGCCGGCGACCACGGGACGCCGCGTCAGCAGCTGGAAACTCGGCGCGGTCTGCGCCACTTCCGGCAGATGCCGCGAGCCGCCGCCGGTCTTGGAGCGCTCGGCGAGGAAATTCTTGACGATGCGGTCTTCCAGCGAATGGAACGAGACCACCACGAGGCGGCCGCCGGGCTTGAGCACGCGCTCGGCCGCGGCGAGCGCGGTCTGGAGTTCCTCGAGCTCCTCGTTGACGAAGATGCGCAGCGCCTGGAACGTCCGCGTCGCCGGGTGAATGTCGCCGGGTTTGGAACGCACGACCCTGCCGACGAGGTCTGCGAGCGCGCGCGTGGTCGTGAACGGCGTCTCCTGCCGGTCAGCGACGATGGCGCGGGCGACGCGGCGCGAATGCCGCTCCTCGCCGAACAGATAAATGATGTCGGCGAGATCGCTTTCCGAGGCACGCGCGACGACATCGGCCGCGGTCGGGCCCGTCTGCGCCATGCGCATGTCGAGCGGACCGTCGAGACGGAAGGAGAAGCCGCGCCCGGCCTGGTCGAGCTGCATCGAGGACACGCCGACATCCATCACGACGCCGTCGACGGCCTCAATGCCGTGGGCCGCGCAGACCTCGGCGAGGTTGGAGAACCGGTCCTCGACCAGCGTCAGCCTGCCGGCGGAACGCTCGACCAGCTCGGCACCGCCCGCGATCGCGGTGCGGTCGCGGTCGATCGCAATGAGTCGGGTTCCCGGCACGTCGAGAATGCCGCGGCTGTAACCGCCGGCGCCGAAGGTGGCATCGACATAGATCCCGCCTGCGCGCGGCGCGAGATGATCGATCGCCTCGCGGCCGAGCACGGGAATGTGAGGAGCGGTGCTCATGCGCCACGCCTGCCGAACGACCACGCCAGATCGGGGGCGAACCAGCCCATCACGCCTCGAATGATTCCGCGTCGCGGCGGTTCCACGACAAAGCCCCAGTCCAACATGCTTACCGAGCCCCGTCGTCCCGGGCTGCAAACCCAGAGTTCCCAGTGGAATTTGTCGGGCAGCCATGGGATTTCGAGCCAAAAATACGCTTTGGCCGCCTCCGGACGCGGGTCGGCTCTTCATCCCTCAGTAACGGCCCTTAGCGTTAAGAAAGCGTTGATCGGCCCGTTACAACTCGAAAAGGTGTCGGGCGTAAGGTAGGGCGACTGGGCAGTGATGCTGCATCCACACACCCGGCCAAAATGCATCCGTTAACCGCGTCGCGCGATTGCGCACGGCGGAGGGTAAAGGAATAGTAAAGAGAAGGGCTTGGCCCACTCTCGTTCGATCTGAGCTGTCCATGCCGTCCGGTTCGTCAACACCGTCTGATTCGAAGCGTCAACGCGTTCTCCCGGTTCCCAAGGCCGCGGCGAACATGCGGACGTTCGACCCGGATTCCTCGATCGTCTCCGACATCATCCCTTCGCCCAATTACGGCGAGCGCAACAAGGGACGGCAGCCGGACATGATCGTGCTGCACTACACCGGCATGCCCGACGTCGAGGGCGCGCTGGCGCGGCTGTGCACGGCGGGCACCGAGGTGTCGGCACATTACGTCGTGCTGGAGGACGGCCGCATCGTGCAATGCGTGCCCGAGGTCAAGCGCGCCTGGCACGCCGGCGTCGCGTCCTGGGCCGGCGAGGACGACGTCAATTCCTGCTCGATCGGCATCGAGATCGTCAATCGCGGCCACGACTGGGGCTATCCGGAGTTTCCGCTGCGCCAGATCGCCGCCGTGATCGCGCTGTGCCGCGGCATCATGCTGCGGCGAAAAGTGCCGTCGCAACGCGTGCTTGGCCATTCCGACGTCGCGCCCGCGCGCAAGAAGGATCCGGGCGAGAAATTTCCGTGGCATTCGCTGGCCAATTCCGGCGTCGGTCACTGGGTGACGCCCGCACCGGTCGTGCGCGGCGAGAGCCTGATGCTCGGCACCATCAGCGACGCGGTGCTGAGCATGCAGCAGGCCCTTGCGAAGTACGGCTACGGCGTGCCGCTGACCGGCAAATACGACGCCGCGACGATGGAAGTGATCACCGCGTTCCAGCGCCATTTCCGCCCGGCGCGGCTCGATGGCGTCGCGGACCATTCGACGCTGTCGACCTTGCAGGCGCTGCTGGCGAGCCTGCCGGCGGACGGAGCGACCACGCTGGCTTCGAAGTAGCGCTCTTGCGCTCCGTCGCGACAGGATTTCCTTCCCCGCAGTTCGCTTGAAAGTGATCGCGCGATCGCTGCTGCAACTCCTACCGCCGGGCTATCGTCCGACGATCGGCTCCGAGCGGGACGAACGACCCGATGCAGATTGATCGCAAAGTGCTGATTAACCGCCTCGCCGCCTTTCCGCGCCTGGGCCTCGCCGATCTTCCGACGCCACTCGAGCCGATGAAGCGGCTGACGGCCCATCTCGGCGGGCCGCGACTGTGGGTCAAACGCGACGATGCGACCGGACTCGGATTCGGCGGCAACAAGTTGCGCAAGCTCGACTACGTCCTGCACGACGCCGTTTCAAACGGCGCCGATACGATCGTCTCGGGTGGCGTCGTGCAATCGAACAGCCAGCGGCAGGTTGCGGCAGTTGCCGCCAAGCTCGGCCTCCCCTGTCATCTGGCCGTTTATCACGGCCGGCTCGCGCCGCCGACGCCGGAATACGAGACCTCGGGCAACGCCTTTCTCAATCGGCTGTTCGGCGCGCGGCTGCACGACGTGCCGTGGACCGGCGATCGCAATGCCGCCATCCGCGCGCTCGTCGACGATCTCCGGACGCAGGGACGCCGGCCGTATTTCGTGCCTTACGGCGTTTCGAATGCACTGGGTGCGGTCGCTTACGCCACGACGATCTGCGAAATCGAGCAGCAGGCGGCGCTGTCAGGCCTCAAGCCGGCCGCGATCGTGCATTGCACGGGAAGTGCCGGTACGCAAGCTGGTCTCGTCGTTGGCGCGGCCGCAGCCATGCCGGACACGCGAATAGTCGGGATCGATATCGATGCCGCACCCGCCCGGGTCCGCTCCGATGTGGTGGCTCTTGCGCGGCAGGCGGCGGATCTGCTCGGTGCCGGCTTCGACGATGACATGGTCGAAGTGATCGCCGGCCATGCCGGGCCAGCCTATGGGGTGCCGCACGAGGCCACGATCGAAGCCATCCGGCTGGCAGGACAATCCGAGGCGCTTGTGCTTGATCCCGTCTATTCGGGCAAGGGGCTCGCCGGCCTGATCGCGATGATCCGCCAAGGACGTTGGCGCAACGACGAGGATGTCATTTTCCTGCACACCGGCGGCGCGCCCGCCCTGTTCGCCTATCAAAGCGCGCTCGGCATCTAGCCCATCTCCCTCACCCGTCGCGCATAGAGCCGCCGCAGCGGCTCGAGCTGCGTCGCCTCCGTCGCGAGACGATACGCCTCGCGCGCCTCGTCCTTCCGCTCCAGCCGTCGCAGCAGATCGGCGCGCACCGCCGGCAACAGCTCATAGCCGTTGAGCCCGCCGCGCGCGGTGATCGCGTCGACGAGATCGAGCGCGCGTGCCGGGCCGTCGACCATCGACACCGCCGCGGCATGGTTGAGCTCGATCACCGGCGACGGGCTGATGCGCAGCAGCACTTCGTAGAGCCCGGCGATCTGCGGCCAGTCGGTCTCGTCAAAACTCGCCGCGCGCGCATGCAGCGCGGCGATCGCGGCCTGCACCGCATAGGCCTGCGGCCGGCCGGGCAGGCGCAGCGCATCGTCTACCAGGCGCAGGCCCTCCTCGATCTGCGCGCGGTTCCACAGCGAACGATCCTGTTCCTCGAGCAGCACGATGTCGCCGGCCGCCGTCTCGCGCCCGGCGCGGCGCGCATCGTGCAGCAGCATCAACGCCAGCAGGCCCTTGATGCCGGCGCGCTCCGGCATCAGCCGGTCGAGCAGGCGGCCAAGCCGGATGGCTTCGACCACGAGATCGGGCCGCATCAGATCCGCACCCGAGGTCGCGACATAGCCTTCGGTGAAGACCAGATAGATCACGGTGAGCACGCCTTCGAGCCGCGGCACCAGGGTGTCGCGTTCGGGCACCTCATAGGGAATGCCAGCAAGCCTGATCTTCTGCTTGGCGCGGACGAGGCGCTGCGCCATCGCCTCCTCGCTGACGAGAAAGGCGCGCGCGACCTGCGCGGTCGAGAGCCCGCAGACGGTGCGCAACGTCAGCGCGACCTGCACCTCGGGCGCGAACGCGGGATGGCAGCAGGTGAAGATCAGCCGCAGCTCGTCGTCGTCGAGCATTGCAGGCGGCTCGTCGGTCCCTTGCGCATTCAGCTCGAGTTCGTGCACCAGCGCCTGCTGCTTGCCGCGGAAGACGGCCTGCCGGCGGACGCGGTCGATCGCCTTGTTCCGCGCGACATTGACCAGCCAGGCGCGTGGATTGTCCGGAATCTCGCACAGGCTCCAGCGCTCCAGCGCGACCGCAAAGGCCTCCTGGAGCGCGTCCTCGGCCAGATCGAAATCGCCGACGAGGCGGATCAGCGTGGCCAGTGCCCGGCCCGCCTCGTCGCGGAAGATCGTCTCGATGTCGCGAGGCGAGATCACTTGTTGTAGATCATGACCGGCCTGATCTCGATTGACCCCTCCCTGGCCCCCGGGATCCGCGCGGCGAGACCAATGGCGGTGTCGAGATCCTTGGCCTCGACCAGATAATAGCCGCCGAGCTGCTCGCGGGTCTCCGCGAACGGACCGTCGGTCGTCATTGTCTTGCCGTCACGCACGCGCACGGTGGTTGCCGTCGAGGTCGGCTGCAGCCCGTCACCGGCCTTGAAATGGCCGCTCTGGACGATGGCCTGCGTGTAAGTGCCATACTCCGCCGACATTGCCTGACGGTCTGCGGGGGTCATCTTGCTCAATTCCGCTTCGTTCCGATAGATCAGCAGCAGATACTGCATCGCTTCACTCCTGTTGCTCGGCTGGATCGCCGACATCCAGTCGAACGGGGCACGCTCCAAACGACATCTTCAGGATAAATTATTTGGCCGCGGCGTGCGCGGCGATCTCGGCTTGACGGAACCGTCACAAATGCTCCATGCCTAATCCCGTCAGTCGGCCGGACGGCCGCTCCGGCAGGTGCCGAAAGGCCGCCGGGGAGGAAAGTCCGGGCTCCCTTGACATGCGGTGCCGGATAACGTCCGGCGGGGGCAACCCCAGGGAAAGTGCCACAGAGAACGAACCGCCTGCCTTCGCCCCTTCGGGGCTTCGGCGAGGTAAGGGTGAAAAGGTGCGGTAAGAGCGCACCGCGGCGCCGGCAACGGGGCCGGCATGGTAAACCCCACCGGGAGCAAAACCGAATAGGGACGGCGTAGCGGGCTGTTCGCGAAAGCGATAACGCCGCGGGGCGATGTCAGGCCCGCCGTCCGGGTAGGTTGCTCGAGGCCATGTGCAAACATGGTCCCAGAGGAATGGCCGTCACGTATCGTTCGCGCAAGCGGACGGTGCCCTACAGAACCCGGCTTACAGGCCGGCTGATATTCTAAAGCGTTTTCGAGCGAAGTGGTTTTCCGGTTCGCGTGAGGAAAACGCGTCTTACCAAGAAGCGACGAGGGGTTCGATGCTAGTGCATCGGACCCCTCACCAATTTTGGCCCGGCGAGCGGTCATTCAAACGCTGTCATTCCGGGGCTCGCGAAGCGAGAGCCCGGAATCCATCGGGCGGCAGCGACGGTGGAGAAATGGATTCCGGGTTCGCGACTGCGTCGCGCCCCGGAATGACGGGCGTGGGCTAAGCGACGATCTCGTTCAACACACCCATCAGCGCCTCCGGCGCCGTGACATTTGGCGCGTGGCTGGCGTCGAGCTCGAAATAGCGCCAGCCATCCTCGCTCTTCGCGCGCTTCGCGAATTGCCCGAACACATCGCCCGGCGGGATGCGTTTGCAGTAGATGTAGCTGCGCGGCATCGACGGCTCGCCATGCGCGAGCTTCAGCTTCGTCTCGAGGCATTTGATCGGCATGTCGACGCGGCGCTCATCGAGCCAGCGGAGATCGGCTTGCGGCGTATCCGCCGGCGGCGGGTTTGGCGGGACACGGTAGCCATCACCTGCGGCCGCCGCCTTGCTCATAGGCTCGCGGCCGCCTTCGTGCAGGTCGAACAGCGACTGGCCGTCGCGTGGCACGAAGGCGTCGAGATAGATCAGCTGCGATACATATCCGCGCGCACGATCGGCGACACCGGTTGCAACCATGCCGCCATAGCTGTGCCCCAGCAGCACGACATCGCGAAAGTCCTCGAACTTGATGACGTTCAGGATGTCCTGGATGTGGGTGTCGAGATCGACTGCGGGACTGGCGAGATGTTCACGCTCGCCGAGCCCGGTATAGGTCGGCGTCACCAGGCGGTGACCGGACTGTGCCATCAGCGGATGCATCTTCTTCCAGGACCATCCGCCGGACCATGCGCCATGACAGAGCAGAAAAATCTTCGAGCGTCCGGCCATCTACATTTTCCATCGTTAGTATCGGTACGATGGAGTGTAGTGGTGGGTCGCGCCAAGTAGAACTCACGACCACTTCAGGCGGCGCGCGAATCCTTCACAAGTACCGGAGCGAGCTCGCTTGCTTCGCGCCGCAGCCTGCCTGCCTCGAAGCCGTGCATGCCGATCTGCCATTGCAGGCCGACGATGGCGCCCTTGGTCGGCTGCAAGAGCGCGAGCGAGGCGAACAGCGTCACCGGCAGCCACACCGCCAGTTGCAGCCCGACCGGCGGCGCGTAGGCCGTCTCGATCGCAAGGATCGCCGGCACCACGAGATGGCCGACCACGACCATCACCAGATAGGCCGGGAAATCGTCCGCGCGCTGGTGAAGCAGCTCCTCGCCGCAATGATCGCAGCTATCAGCGACTTTGAGGAAGCGCCCGAACATGTGTCCTTCGCCGCAGTTCGGGCACTTGCCACGAAAACCACGCCACATCGCCTTCGCCAGAGAAACTGAACCGGTCGTCATGACGACACCTCTTCCGTTTTGCTGATCCATACAATACTATCTTGCATCCATACATTCAAAGGATATGGGCCTAAATTGCATGGACTGGACCCCTACAATTTCGGAGCTGAGCGGGCCGCGCTACCAGCGCATCGTCGAGGCCATGGAGGCCGACATCGCCGCGGGCCGTCTCGTGCGCGGGCAGCAATTGCCGACGCAGCGCGCGCTGGCAAAAGCGCTCGGCATCGATCTCACCACGGTGACGCGCGCCTACACCGAGGCGCGGCGCCGCGGCATCATGGAGGCGCGCGTCGGGCAAGGCTCGTTCGTGTCGGAGACCAGCGCGCGCCGCGCGGTCGACCTGCCGCATCCCGTCGCGATCGACCTCTCTATGAACGTGCCGCCGCATCCGCTGGAGGCACAGCTCGACGAGCGCATCATTGCGGGGATGGAAGCTCTCCGCGCGCAATCGGGCCTGACCGCGTTCCTGAATTACCAGCCGCCGGGCGGCAGCGCGCATGAGCGCGAGGTCGCAGCACGCTGGATGCGCGCACGCGTGTCGCACACCCATGCCGACAGGCTGGTGATCTTTCCCGGCGCGCAGACCATCCTGTTCAACCTGCTCGCTCATCTGGCGCGGCCCGGCGATGTCGTGTTGACCGAAGCCCTCACCTTCCCCGGCATCAAGGCGGCCGCGGCGCGGCTTGGCGTCAAGCTCGTCAGCGTCGCCATGGATGACGGCGGCATCCTGCCCGATGCGCTGGCAAAGGCTTGCCGGGCGCACAGCCCGAAAGCCGTCTATCTCATCCCGACGCTGCACAATCCGACCACGGCGACGCTTCTTCCGGAGCGGCGCAGCGCGATCGCGAAGATCATCCGCGATGCCGACACGATCCTGATCGAGGACGACGCCTACGGGCTGCTCGATCGCGCGGCTTCGCCGATCGCGAACCTCATTCCGGAACGGACCTATCTTGCGACCACGCTGTCAAAATGCATCGTGCCGGCGCTGCGCGTTGCCTATCTGACGACGCCCGACAACGCCGCGCAGCAAGAGATGCGCGCCTCCTTGCAAGCGACGGTGCAGATGCCGGCGCCGCTGATGGTCGCTCTGGTGACGCACTGGATCGAGAGCGGCATTGCCGATCGCATCATCACCGCCATTCGCAACGAGGCGGTCGGTCGGCAGCTGCTCGCGCAGCGGGCACTGAAGGGATTTCAGTTCCTGGCCAAACCCGCCGCCCACCATCTGTGGCTACGATTGCCGGAGAGCCGGCCCGATGTCGCGGCGTATCTGCTGCGGAATGGCCTTGCGATCGTCGCGGGCGATGCCTTCACCGTGGACGGAGCACCGCCGCACGCGGCGCGCGTCTCGCTGGGCGCAGCGCGCAACAGGGCCGAGTTGACCGAGGCGTTGCGCATCCTCGTCGGCGCGCTGCACAAGCCCGCCGACACCAGGCAGATCGTCTAGGCTCGTTACTGATGGTGACGGCGGTGACGCGGGTGCACCACCGGCGCCACGGCTGACGGATAGGCCGCGTAGGCATTGCTCGGCATTCCTTGCTGGCCAAGCGCCGCACGGGCTGCCGGCGTGAGCTGGCCGCCATTGAGCACATCGCGGTCGGGATGTGCGGCCTGATAGGCCGCGGGCTCTGAAAACTGTGCCTGCGCCAAGGTGGGCATCAAGGCCATCGCCGACAGCAGCGCGGCCGAGACGGCCATCTTCGTGCGGGTCATGATCTTGCTCCATCATCTAAACCGGGAACAGGCCGATCGAAGCGCACCTTGCGTCGGGGGGCCCCAATTGAAGTACGACCATCATGTAGGCCCAGCTTCCGCGAACGCCCGCCACCGGCGATCACGCTTGCGTGCGGTTTTGAAATTGACCGCCCCGGCCGCGGCTGTGCTATGCGGGCAGTGGCGATCAAGAATCCGGCATCGCCCATTGCGAAGGACAATTCGTTGGAAACGCTCACCTACGTGCTGCTGCTGTTCGGCGCGCTGGCCGGAGGCTTCGTCTCGGGGCTGGCCGGATTCGGCACGGCGCTGATGGCGCTCGGCATCTGGCTCTACGTGCTGCCGCCCTCGCTCGCAGTGCCGCTGGTGCTGATCTGCTCGGTGATCGCGCAGACCTCGACGCTGCCGTCGATGTGGAAGAGTTTTGACCTCTCGCTGGTCTGGCCGTTCCTGATCGGAGGATTGATCGGCGTGCCGCTCGGCACCTTGATGGTCGCCTCGGCCGATCCGAAAGTATTCAAGCTGAGCGTCGGCGTGCTGATCCTGATCTTTTCGTCGGCGCTTTATCTCAACAAGAGACCGCTCGCCGTCAAATTCGGCGGCCGCATCGCCGACGGCGCGATCGGCTTTGCCGGCGGCATTTTGGGCGGCCTCGCCGGACTGTCTGGGCCGTTGCCGATCCTATGGGCCAACATCCGCGGCTGGAACAAGCATGAGCGGCGCGGCATCTTCCAGCTCTTCAATTTCACCGTGCTAGCCACTGCGCTGGTGTTGCAGACCGCCTCAGGTCTCGTCGCATTCAAGGTGGTCTGGCTCGCGGCCGTCGCCTTTCCGGGCACGCTGATCGGCGCATGGGCCGGCGCCCGCGTCTATCACGCGCTGAACGACAAGCACTTTGGCGATGTCGTGCTCGGCCTGTTGTTCCTGTCAGGCCTGACGCTCGTCTGGAACAGCATTGGCGCAATCTAGCTTGCCGCCTTGTTCGCGGCGAGCGCCGTCCCCACGGCGCCGCAAATTAGCCGGAGCCGTGAGGAGGTCACAAGCCGTCGCTACGCGGGCTCGCGCACGGGAGGCGCGACTGGTCGAGCCTCCGCCTGCCCGGACGTCGCCTCCTTCAGTGGCAAGGCAAGGCGCTTGCTGAACTCGCGGCGCAGCAGCCACACGTTCAAGGCCGCCTGGAGCGTGGTCGTCACGATCGACAAATACCAGACGTGCTCCATCCGGAAGCCCGGCCACGTCGAGAGCCAGATCGACGGCAGGGAATAGGTGAGGACCCGTATTGCCGAGGTCCACAACACCGGCTTGGTGTTGCCCAGTCCCTGAAACATGCTGGAGCAGGTGAAGATCAGCGCCTGCGCCACCATGTTGAGCGAGATGATGCGCACAAAGAGCAAGGCAACCGCCATCGTCTCCGGGTCATTCGAGAAACCGGTCAGCAACAGACCCGGCGCGGCCTGCGCGAGAATCAGGAAAACGATCGTCACGGCGACCGCGACAAGCGCCGCCTTCACGAAGGTCTCGCGCACGCGCGCACCATTGCCGGCACCGAAATTCTGGCCGGCGATCGGCCCTGCGGCGAGGGCGACGGCGAGCGCCGGCATCTGGATCAGGCCGAGGACACGCGTCCCGATGCCAAATCCTGCCTGCGCCGCCGGGCCGAAAATGCTGAGCACATAATAGCCCACGCCCATGATGATGAAGACCATCACGAACTCGCCGCCGGCGGGCAGGCCGACATCGAAGATTCGCTTCCAGTGCCGAAGCTGCGGCCGCCACTGCGCCGGATTGAAGGCGACGTAGCGCTCGACCTTGCGGAAATGGGCCAGCAGCATCAGGACGCCGATGGCGACCGCGATCGAGCTCGCGAGCCCCGCGCCGGCAACGCCGAGCGCGTAGCCGGTGCCCCAGCCCGAGATCAGAACCGGTGCCAGTGCGATGTTGATCGCGACCGCGACCGCCCGCACCAGCATCGCCGGGCGCACGATACCGGTGGCGCGCATCGCGGATGCCAGCACCTGCATGGCGAATTCCAGCGCGAGCGCCGGCATGAACCACAGCAGATATGTGGTCCCCGCCTCGATCGTGGCCTGGTCCGCAGCGACCGAACGCATGTAGAGGCGCGACAGCGCCGCGCCCATGACCAGGGTCGACAGGCCGAACAGCAACGACATCGCGATCGCCTGGTTGAAGATCAGATTGGCATCGTGCCGATCCTTGCGTCCCACGGCATGCGCGACCAGCGCCACCGTGCCGACGCCGAGCACCTGCAACAGCGCGTTGACGAGAAAGCCGGCATTGCCGGCCGCGGCGACGCCCGCCACGGCCGCTTCGCCGAGACCCGAGACGAAGTACAGATCGACCAGCTGGCAGATCATGATCGTGACCATGCCGAGCATGATCGGCGGCGACATGGCCAGGATGTGTCTCACGATGGAGCCGTGCGTCAGGTCTTTCATGTCATTCCATCCTCTGGCGGCGTGGCTGGCGATCGTCCGTCAGCCACGCGCCATTCCAAGTCCGTTACTCCGCTGCCGCGATGTGCCCGAGCTCCACCACCTGGCGCTCGAACAGGCCGCGATAGATGCCGCGCGGCTTGCCCGCGAGCACGGCATGGGTGCCTTGCTCGACGATCTCGCCGCGGTCGAACACCAGGATCCGATCGAGGCTCCTCACCGTCGACAGCCGGTGCGCGATCACGATCGAGGTGCGGCCTTTCATCAGCCGCTCCATCGCCTGCTGGATCAGCGCCTCCGATTCCGAATCGAGGCTCGAGGTCGCCTCGTCCAGGATCAGCACCGGCGCATCCGCCAGGAAGGCGCGCGCCAGCGCCACGCGCTGCCGCTCACCGCCCGACAGCTTCACGCCGCGCTCGCCCACAAGCGTGCCGTAGCCCTTGGGCAGGCGCAGGATGAAGTCGTGCGCATTCGCGAGCCGCGCCGCCTGCTCGATCGCCTCCAGGCTGGCGCCCGGCCGGCCATAGGCGATGTTCTCGGCGAGCGAGCGGTGGAACAGGATCGGCTCCTGCTGCACGATCGCGATCTGGCTGCGCAGCGATTGCTGCGTCGCCAGCGCGATGTCCTGCCCGTCGATCAGCACGCGACCACCGGAGACGTCGTAGAGTCGCTGCACCAGCTTGACGAAGGTCGTCTTGCCGGAGCCGGAGCGGCCGACGAGGCCAACGCGCTCGCCGGCGCGGATCGTGACCGACAGCCCGTCGTACAGCGGCGCGCGATGGCCGCCATAGAGGAACGTGACGTCCTCGAACACGATCTCGCCGCCCTCGATCGCGATCGGCCGGGCGCTCGCGGCATCGACGATCCCGATCGGCTCGTCATGAATCGCCACGAGTTCGTCCATGTCGTTGACGGCACGCTGGAGGTTGTTGATGTGCATGCCGACGTCGCGCAGGTACGCGTGGATGACGTAATAGCTCGTCAGCACGTAGGTGACGTCGCCGGGCGAGGCGTGCCCGTACATCCACAGCAGCACCGAGCCGCCGATCACCGATGCCCGCAGGCACAGCAGCAGCGCAAGCTGCGCCATGCCGGTGTAGTTGTAGCGAAACCAGGTCCGCCGCACCCGCACGCGCCAGCGATCGATGACGCGGGCGAGCCGCGCATCCTCGCGCGCTTCCGCGCCGAAGGATTTCACCACGGCGTTGCAGGTCAACGCATCCGCCAGCGTGCCGCCGACCTTGGTGTCCCAGGCATTGGAGACGCGCGCGGCCGGCGCGATGTACCGCGTCGAGAACATTACGGTGATGGTGACGTAGAACAGCGCGCCCACCGCGATCACCACGCCGAGCGAGGCCCAGTGCAGGCCGATCAGGACCATGGAGGCGATCAGCACCAGCAAAGACGGCGCCAACGCCATCAGGATGGTGTCGTTGAGCAGGTCGAGCGCCCACATGCCGCGCGTGATCTTGCGCACGGTTGAGCCGGCGAAGGAGTTGGCGTGCCAATCGGTCGAGAAACGCTGCACGCGCATGAACGCGTCCTGCGCCACCTCCGTCATGGTCTTCAGCGTGAACGGCACGATGGCCTGGAGACCGATCAGCCTCAGCACCACGGAGGCTGCACCGAGCGCCACGATGGCGCCAAATGCGACCAGCGCGGCGTGGCGCGCATCGGGGTCCGATGAACCGCGCGTCAACGCATCGACCAGTTGTCCGGAGAAGACCGGCATGAACAGGTCGGCGACGGTCGCGCCCAACAGGCCGCCGGCGACGATCAGCGTGCGCCCCGGCTGCTTCAGCCAGTGGCGGAACACGAAGGGCAGCACCAGGCGTATCGCCGCGGGCTTTTTTGATAGAACGGTCATGACATCATCCGGCCGCTTGGCGCGGGCCGGCTCCATCGATGGACGCAAATCGGCCGCGAGGGCCGTGACGGCGTCACTTCAAGGTGGCTTTGACTGGGGAAGAGGAGCGATCGGGACGATGTGCCCAATCGAATCTGGCGGAAGAGGCCTCTAACAGGCCGCGTACATACCGAGCCAGGCGATCATCGAGCGCGGGCGTACGATCTGCGACTGCGACGAAATCATGCAAATCCCTCCCGGTTCGATTGAATGAGGTGCGCTTTATAGATGTGTCGTTTCCACTTTGCAACGGGGCTCACGCGAGATCACGGACGAGTGTTGCAATTTGGTGCGGGGGGCGGTGGGCATCGCCTTGGGGCGCATTTCGCCCGCCGCAATCTCCGCTGTCATGCCCCGCCTAGTGCGCAATTGCGCACGGGGGGCGGGGCATCCAGTACGCCGCGGCTTCTCCGTAAGCCACTGACGTCTCTGGAATACTGGATCGCCCGCCTGCGCGGGCGATGACTCCGCGTTCTTGGCTGACTAATGCGCGTCGCCGCCCCCGGCCAGCGGGGCCGGCTTGTTCAGCAGCGTCACCAGCACGCTGAGGCCGAGATAGAACAGCGTCAGCATGAAGAAGGCGTCGCCGAAGCTCATCACCACGGCCTGGCGGTGCACGATCTGGCTGAGCTGCTTCATCGCCATCAGCGTGGAATCGCCGAGCCCCTGGAATTTCTGCTGGAGCATGGTCAGCGTCTCGGTCGCGGTGGCGTTACCCCAGTGCACGCGCTCCTGCAGGCGCGTGATGTGCAGATCAGTGCGGTCGTTGAGCACGGTGTTGATGACGGCAAGCCCGACCGCGCCGCCGAGATTGCGCATCAGGTTGAACAGGCCGCTCGCGTTCTTGACCCGGTCGGGCGCCAGCGTGCCGAGCGCGATGTTGTTGGTCGGCACCATCGCGAACATCATGCCGATGCCGCGCAGGATCTGCGGCACCAGCAGCTCGTAGAAATCGTAGTCGCGGGTGATCCAGGTCATCTGGTAGGAGCCGATCGCGAACACGACGAGACCGAACGCGATCATGTAGCGCATGTCGAACTTCACCATGAGTCGGCCGACCAGCGGCGCGACCAGGAACATGGTAATGCCCGAGACGAACATGGTCTCGCCGATCATCAGCGCGCTGTAGCCGCGCACTTCGGCGAGATAACGCGGATAGATGTAGGTCAGGCCATAGAGGCCGATGCCGATGCAGAACTGCAGGAGACAGCCGATCGCGAAATTGCGGTTGGAGAAGGTGCGTAAGTTGACGATCGGCTCGGCCGCGGTGAAGACGCGCCAGAAGAAGGCGATCGCGGAGATGGCGCAGATCCAGGCGCAGATCGCCACCGAGGTGTCCTGCATCCATTCATATTGCGGGCCTTCCTCCAGCACATATTCCAGCGTGCCGAGGAAGCCGGCCATGAACAACAGGCCCCACCAGTCGAAGCGGTCGAGCAGCTCGAAATGCGGCTCGTCGAAATCGACCAGCGCCAGCACGCCGAGGGTGATGGCGACGCCGGGCACGACGTTGATGAAGAACAGCCAGTTCCACGACATCAGGTCGGTGATGTAGCCGCCGACGGTCGGCCCGATGGTCGGCGCCAGGGTCGCGACGAGGCCGATGATGGGCCCGACGATGTGGAATTTCGTGCGCGGGAACACCGTATAGGCCGAGGCGAACACGGTCGGGATCATGCCGGCGCCGAGAAAACCTTGCAGCGCGCGCCACAGGATCATCTCCTCGATCGTGGTGGCGAAGCCGCAGAGCAGGCTCGAGAAGGTGAAGCCCGCCGCCGAGATCGCGAACAACAACCGCGTGCCGAACGCGCGCGACAGGAAGCCCGACAGCGGAATCGCGATGACCTCGGCGATCAGATAGGCGGTCTGGACCCAGGAGACCTCACTCGAGCTCGCCGACAGGCCGGCCTGGATTTCGCTGAGGGAGGCCGAGACGATCTGGATGTCCAGGATCGCCATGAACATCCCGAACACCATGATGATGAACGCGAACAGCCGCTTCGGCGCGATGCGCTCCTCGGCGGGGTTCGCCATCATGGCGGGGGAAGCAGTGGTCGCGTTGGCCATGGTGTCAGCTCGGGCTAGAGCAGGCTGCGAGTTGGGTACACCTCTCCCGCTTGCGGGAGAGGTCGACGCGCTCAAAGAGCGCGGCGGGAGAGGGCTCTATCCTCTTGGGGAGTCTCCCTAGCGGAGACACCCTCTCCCCAACCCTCCCCCGCAAGCGGGGGAGGGAGCGCACCTGCGCCTGGGGCAAGAGTGCGGAAGACCTCATCGCAGCCAATCCTACTGCGGGTGGATCGCGGTGGGATCGTCGAGATCGACCTCGCTGTCGGCGTCGGCCGCGCCCTTGTTGGTGTCGACGGTCGCATAGACCGACATGCCGGCGCGCAGCAGGTTCTGCCTCGCGACCGATTTCGGCACGCGGATGCGGACCGGCACGCGCTGGACGATCTTGGTGAAATTGCCGGTGGCGTTGTCGGGCGGCAGCAGCGTGAACACGGAGCCCGCGCCCGCCGCGATGCTGTCGACCACGCCGGAGAACTTGCGCATGCCGTAGGCGTCGACCTTGATCGTCACCGGCTGCCCGGCGCGGATGCGCTTGAGCTGCGTTTCCTTGAAGTTGGCGTCGATATAGACGTCGTCGAGCGGCACGACGTTGCCGAGCCGCTGGCCGACCGCGACGAAGTCGCCGGCGTTGACGAGACGGTTCGAGAACGTGCCGTCGACCGGCGCGCGCACCGCGGTGAAGGCGAGATCGCGCTCGGCTTTCGCCAGCGTCGTCTTGAGCTCGGCGAGCTGCGCTTGCGCTTCGGCCTGCTGCGCCTTGGTGACGTCGACATTGCTGACCGCGACGTCGTAGGCGGCCTGCGCGGCCTTCACCGCGGCGGCGCCCTGGTCGCGTCCGGCTTCCGAGCTTTCGAAGGTGGCGCGCGAGGCGAAGCCCTTGCTGCTCAGCGCCTGCTGGCGCTCATAATCGAGATCGGCGCGCTTGAGGCCGGCTTCGGCCGAGACGAGCTGCGCCTTGGCCTGCGCGACCTGGCTTTCGAGCGCCGCGATCTGGCGGCCGATGCGATCGATGGTGGCCTGCTGGGTCGCGATCCTGGTCGCGGCGGCGTCGACCGCGATCTTGTAGTCGCCGTCGTCGATGCGGAAGACGATGTCGCCGGCTTTCACCAGCGTGTTGTCACCGGCGAGGATCGAGGAGATGTGGCCGGCAACGCGCGCGCCCAGCATGGTGTTGTTGGCGCGGACATAGGCGTCGTCGGTGGAGACGTAGAAGCGGCCGACCAGCGTGTAATAGCCGGCATAGCTCGCGGCCGCGAGCGCCAGCACGAGGCCGACGCCCATCAACACGAATTTGCGCTTGCCGGATTGCGGCGCATCGGCAGCAGCAGGTGCAGCCGGCTTGTTGGTCACAGGCTTCTCCGGCGCCTCACTGGTGCGGCGCTTGGTTTCCTCGGCCACATGAGAGCGCAACTGCTCGGCAAGAGCGGCGGGGTTTTCGTTCGCGGCTTCACTGCCCGCCCGCTCCGGCGTCGTCTCCACCGTGTCCTGGCGAAGCACGCGCGCAGCCTGGTCTCTCGATACGGCCATGACGGCCTCCCCATAAAAAAGCACGACCAGGGATCGCCGTCCTGCGGACGGTTCCCCCTCGTGCATTCCAAATATCATTGACCGAACCGTTCGGTCAATATACATATTATTCCCGGGTCGACCCTATCGGCCCGAATCCTTTATTCAGGCTTCATGGGCTCTGGACCCGACCCAAAAACCTGCTGAGACCCTGAACCAATGGTTGTAGTCGACCCCGAACATCTCCGCGTCGTCCAAGAGGAGGACAGCTCCAAGCGCCGCCAGATCCTGGACGGGGCCCGCAAGGTGTTCATGGATCTCGGCTTTGACGGCGCCAGCATGGGCGAGATCGCGCGCGCGGCGCAGGTCTCCAAAGGCACGCTCTACGTCTACTTCGCCGACAAATGCGCGCTGTTCGAAGCCATCCTCGAGCAGGAGGCGCTCCAGCACGGCCAGGTCGTGTTCAATTTCGACCCCGCGCGAGATGCCGAGACCACGCTGAAGGATTTTGGGCGGGCCTACATCCACCTGCTCTGCCGCCCCGGCGGCGGATCGGCGATCCGCACCGTGATGGCGATCGCCGAGCGCATGCCCGATGTCGGCCGCCGCTATTATGCGCGGGTGCTGGACAAGACCATCAGCCGCCTCTCCGACTATCTCAAGGCCCACGTCGCCTCCGGCGATCTCAAGATCGACGATTGCGACCTCGCGGCCTCGCAGTTCATGGAGCTGTGCAAAGCCTCGCTGTTCCTGCCGTTCGTCTTCCAGGCCGCGCCCGCACCGTCGGAAGCGCGCATGACCGAAGTCGTCGACAGCGCGACGCGGATGTTCCTGGCCGCGTATCAAGCGAAATAGCGGCAAGCGCGACGCGTTGCGCGAGCCGGTGACGCGGCACTATATTCGCGCCATGTCCCGTGATCTTCGCCCGCCGGTCGATATCCTCCATTACGAGATCGTCCAGGAACAGGCCTCAGCGCTTGGACGGATGGGCCGTACGCTCGAACAGGCGCTGACGCGCTTGCGCGAATTTGACGCCGCGCACGCGCTTGCCGAGACGCCGGCCTCGCAACCGGCAAGGCGCAAGCTGGTGGCGGAAGCGGGCCATGCGCTCTGGATGTTCGTGGTGCAACGCGAGGCGTCGGGCCTGCGCGACAGCCGCCACATCATGCGCACCTACAATGTCCCCGCCGAGGTGCAGCGCTGCATGGGGCTGGCCCCCGCCCCGTCGAAGCCGGGCGCGAAATGAGCTGCTAGCTACGCCCCGGCCTCTTCCATCGGGCGCCAGCCATGCACGACCTGCCGCCCATCGCGCGCGAATGCGAACAAATTGCCGCCGCCGGCCGGCTGATCGTGGACGCGGTCGATGGGATGGCCGGCCGTGTGGCAGAACAGCAGCGTGCCGACGCCGCCATGGCCGACGAACAGAATATCGCCCGGGCGATTGCGCGCCAGCACCGCTTCGGCCTCGCGCACGATGCGCGCCTGCGCATCGATCGCACGCTCCCAGCCGCGGACGCTGAGATGCGGCTCTGCGAAGAACCGGTCGGCAACCTGTTCGAACTCGGCCGGCTGCAAAAAGCCGGTCGCCGAGCGGTCGTTCTCGTGCATGGCCTCGCGGATCTCGATCATGATGCCGAGCCGGCTCGCGATGATCTCGGCGGTCTCGATCGCCTTGCGCTCGCCGCTCGAGACGATTTGCGTGGTGCGCGCCAGCCAGCGTGCCTGCGCCAGCGCCTCGGTGCGGGCACGACCGATCGGGCTCAGGCCCCATTGCGGCACCGGCACGTCAGGATCGATTTGCACCTGCGGATGGGTGAGATAGCGGACGATGGCCATTTCGCTAATCGTCCGCGTAGTCGTCCTCGTCCTGCTTGCGCGTCGTAGTCTTGTGCGCGCCGAGCGAGCCGGTCACGTAGGGATCGCGCGAGCTCGCATAGGGACTGCGCCGCTGCGCGCGCGAGGCAACCTCGTCGCCGGAGACGGCGGCCGGCTGGCAGATCAGGCGGCGGCTGGCACGGCGCATCAGATCCACATGGATGTGATCATAGTGATAGACGTTCGATCCCGGCGCCAGCACCGTGGTGAAATGCGCGCATGCGCCCGACTGCACGTCGCGCAGGAAGCCCTGCTCTTCCGGCATGCCGCGCCAGCCGTCCTTGACGGTGACGCGGCGGCCGTCCGCGAGCACGAAGGCCGAGATGTCGAGCGCATTGCCGAAGGCGTGCTCGGAGATGTGGGCATGCGGATTGCCGTTCATGCCGCGGCAGGAATAGGCGGAGATCTGCTTGATCTCGACCACGCGGGCGCCGAACCAGCGCGTCGCCGACGGCTGCACGGTGTCGGCGAGCCAGCGGTCGAGCTCGGACACGATCGGACAGGCGAGCGTCGCAGTCGGCTTGATCGCGACCGGACCGACCGCGGTGACGGGATTGCCCTGCGCCGGACCAAGGCGCGGCAACGGCTGCTGCGCGGGCGGTTGCGAATAGGGAGCGGGCTGCCGGGCCGGATAGCTCGGGGCATTCATGTAGCGCGCCGCACCCGCGGCATCGGTGCCCTCGGGCGGCAGGTCGATCTCGTCTTCCTGCGGCTCCACGCCGGGCGCATTCAGTGACATCGGGCCGGATGAGGCGCCATAGCCGGAGGGTTGGCGCACCGCGCTCTCGGGATAGTTCGAGCGCTGTGGATAGGACGATGCCGGATAGGCCTGGCCTCGCGGGTAATTCGATTGCGGCTGCGTCACCGGCCAGCGCGGCTGGTTGCCGATGCTGCCGGGCGGGCGCGGCGCTTCGTCGGCAAAACCATAGGTGCCGGAGGCTTCGCCGAGGGCCGCGACCTTGAGCGGAAACTCGGCGCCGCACATGCCGGGGCCGGAGATCGGGTCGATGCGGACGAGGTCTGGCCCCTCTTTCACCGCGCCCGATTTCAGGCATGCGGCCTCGGCCTCGGCCCGCCACGGTTCGCGTTCGGCCTGGAAAAAGCCGCGTCCGCAACCCGCAAGCGAAACAAGGACGATGGAGCCGACGAGATACAAACGAACTCCGCGCGTCATGCACGCACGTTCGGTGAATTTACTTAAAGACTCTTCAACGTGTCGGTTTCAGCGTTCTTTAACCATGCCGGCCCGCGTGGCGCAGGATGAGCGACAGCAGGGCTGCCTTTTTCGGAAAGAGACTCTCTGTTAACCATGATGTTGGCGCGCAAAGAGGCGCGCATGGAGATATCTCATGACGTTCGCCGGGAGACTGAGCGTAGTCACCGCGTACCTCGCCATGGCCTTTGTCGGCGCCATCGTGCTCGGCATGATCTAGAGACGACACCGACCGCATCACCGGCTCACCTGCCACCCTCCCCTGGAGGGTAAGAGAAACGCTACGACCTCGCGCCCCACTGCCGCGACGTCGTGATCAGCTGCTCACGCGGCTCCTCAACTCTTGTCCAATCGTTGCCGGAGCACCAGAAGCGGCCGAGCGCGCAGGCTTCGACGTGGAGCCTGCCGGAGGTCTTCAGCGTCATCGTCGCATAATAGGTGTTGCCGGTGGAGCGGCTGTAGATGCTGCCGGTCCAGACGTCGTGCGATTTCGGCTTCATGTTGACGAGCACGCTCTCGCCCCTGCTCGAGGCTTCCGTCAGTGCGAACCCGCACAGCGCCGGGCCGCAGCGTTCGATGCGGACGGTGCCCTTCGCGCCCGTGCTCTCCCATTCGCCGAGCGGCAGATAGGCCGGCTCATCCTCGTTGCGCTTCGCCATCGTTGTGGCCGGCTTGATCTCGGGGTCCGCAGTGACGACCGGCGGCTCGATCCGCGGCGGGTCGAGCGCGATCGTCTTTGGCGGATCCAGGCGTGACAGTTCAACACGCGGCGGATTGGGGCTCGGCGCCTCAATCCTTGGCGCGTCACGTTTTGGCGTCGGCGGCGGCGGAACGGACTGCGACGCCGTGGCGGCAAGAACGGGGGCCGACGCGGGGGGCGGTGCGGTCACAATCGCTTGCACCGGTCGAATCGGGGCGGCCGGACAGGCCGGCTGCGGTGCCTGGACCACCGGTGCGGGCGGCGGGGCTGGTGCCGTGCTGACATTGTCTGTTGTCCGCAAGCTGTGACTGGACATCGAAATACAGGAGGCGGCCCGGCAATTCCGGGGCGCCTCGACATGGAACCGCTGCCCTCCCACCGAGAACGAGTAGGAACCGGCCTGGGCCGCGGGCGCCATCGCCATCAATGCGATCACCGTCCCAAGCGAAGTCACAAGCCGCATCATCGGCCCCCTCCTCTATGTTCCCGAGACGTTACGCAGATGATGGGTGGCCGAATGTGCGCTGCCTCACCCAGTCGCGCACCGGCGTTGTGATGTCCATCACGGAAGGCGGGGTAGGCGCGGCGTAGGGTCGAACCACGCTTCATCCACCAGCGACACCAGTCCATATCGGGATCGCGCCCTTTTCGGAGGTTGTCATGAACAAGCTCACCATCGCCGCCGCCGCGCTCTTCCTCGCTTCGACCGCGGCCGCGCATGCCGGCAACTCGATCTCGTTCCAGATCGACGGCCAGCACATCCGCATCGAGACTCCGCGCAACTGCGCTTCGCTTGATTGCGTCACCATCGTCGCCCCCGGCCTGTCGAACAAGCCGATCAAGCTGAACAACATCAACCTCAACGGCCTTGGCGGCTCCAAGGACGATGACGCCGACACCACGCCGGCTCCGGCGCCGACCGCGCAGCCCGCCCCGGCTCCGGTGCAGCAGCAGCCCGTTCAACAGGCGCCGGTGCAGGCGACCGCGCCTGCGGCTCCCGCTCCGGCCACGACGGTTGCCGCCGCGCCGCCCGCCGGCTACGACAACAACACGCAACCCGCGCCTGTTGCGGCTCCCGCTCCTATCGCCGCGCCCGCGCCCGTTGCTGCTGCTCCAGCCCCGGCGCCGGTGGCTGCCGCGCCTGTCGCGGCACCGAACTCGCCGATCGGCGTGTGGGCGACCGAAGAGAACAAGGGCAATGTCCGTGTCGAGCAGTGCGGCCCCAATCTGTGCGGTTACGCCCAGAAGACCAATGAGCGCATCCTGATCAACATGAAGCCCGATGGCGCGAAGTGGAGCGGCCGCATCCACGATCCCGACTCCGGCCGCAACTACGACTCGACCATCGCGATGAAGGGCCCGAACGCACTGCGCGTGCAGGGCTGCGCCTTCGGCGGCATGTTCTGCGGCGGCCAGACCTGGAAACGCGTGAGCTGACGCCGAAGGTGTCATCCCAATTGCGCAATTGCGCACTTGAGGATCTCGCGCGACCAACACAACCGTTCGTCATGCCCGGGCTTGTCCCGGGCATCCACGTTCTTCGTACTGCGCATTAAGGCGTGGATGGCCGGGACAAGCCCGGCCATGACGCTGCAGAGACACCTGGCCCCAAGCGAGCACTGCACGCCGTTCGCCCCTCCCGTGCGACTCATGTTCATCCGCCATTCAGCTCCCACCGGCTGATATCGGCCGATCTCGCCTCGCGTTCTCACCGGGACCTCCTCGTGACTTCAATGGTGGCTTGGCGCCGCTTCGTGTTCACGCTCGTGCTGGCCTTGCCGCTGGCCGGCGCGCGCGTGGCTTGTGCATCCGATGCAATCGAAATCGCGCAAGCGCAGCCGGCACCTGCCCCCTCCCCGACGCCCTCGGCATCGCCGACACCATCAACTTCACCTGCTCCCGCGGCAGACGCGCAGACCACCGCCGTCGAGCCGATCGGCAACGTCGCGACCGTGACGGGCATCGCGACCGTGATCCGCGACAAGAATTCCTATCCGCTGCGCGTGCGTGACGACATCTATCTCAACGACACCGTACAGACCTCGTCGAACTCCTCGCTCGGCATCACCTTCAACGACGCGACCACGTTCAACCTCTCCGCCAGTGCCAAGATCACGATCGACAATTACGTCTATGAAGACGGCGGCAAGCAGAACTCGGCGATCTTCGATATCGGCAAGGGCACGGTCGCGTTCGTCGCGGCGGCGGTGGCGAAGACCGGTGACATGAAGATCGCGACGCCGACCGCAACGCTCGGCATCCGCGGTACCACCGGCGTCGTCGACGTGCCGGAAGGCGCGGCAGCGAACAGCGCGAACAACGTCAACATAAAACTCTATCCCGATGCCGACGGCCGCGTCGGCCACATCGACGTCGACGACCGGACCAGCGGCACGCGGCTCGGCGCGCTGACGCGGGCTTCGAGCGGCTTTGCGATCCGGCCTGGCACAGCCACGGCCGGCGTCATGCGCTTTGCCGCGGTGCCGATCACGATTCCGGCGCAGCAGATCGCGCGTGACCGCGGCTTCGTCAGCCAGGTGCATCTGGCGCAGACCACCGGCCGGCAGATCGTCACCGAGCAGCGCGACTTCCGCCGCGCCAATCCGGCCGCGGTCAGCCGCATTCCGCGCCCCATCCAGCCGCCGCAGCAGCAGCAATTGCGCCCCACAACAGCGCCGGATCAACAGCCGCAGCGGCCGAACGGCCAGCCCGGTCAGAACAACCGTCCCGGCCAGCAGCAGCCGGGCACGCCGGGCCGGCAAGGCACGCAGCAAGGCCAGCCGCCGCAGCAGCGGCAAGGACAACAAGGACAAGGCGGCGCCGTGCAGCCGGGTGGCCAGCGCGCGGGTCAGGGGCAGCAGCCGGGCCAGCAGCAACGGGGTCAACAACAGCCCGGTCCGCAGCAAGGTGCCGGACGTCCAGGTGCACCGCGCGCGGGGCAAGGCGGTCAGCAAGGCACGCCGCCCAGTGGCACGCCGCAAACCCAGCCGCCGCGCGGTGGACAGAGTCCGGCGCAGCCCGGAGCCGTGACCCCGCCTCAGCCGGGCGGCACCGCTCCGCAAGCACCGGGCCCGCAAACGCCGCGCACCGGCCTGCAACCCGGGCAGCCGCCAGCGCTGCAACAGCCGGGCATGCAGCGCCCAGGCGGATTCCAGCAGCGCCTCCCCGGCGCGCCGCGCAGACCGGCGCCGGCTCCGAAGGAGAAGAAAGAGCGGCGGTGACAGTGTGACGCGCGTCAACGCGCTCGGTGCGCTCCCTCGCCCCGTTCTTACGGGGAGAGGGTTGGGGTGAGGGGCTGCTTCCGCGAACTCGATTTCAATTGTAAGCGGAGCACTCAACTCGAATTTTATCGAGCGAGTCGGATGGACTTCCATTCTTGCAACAGCACGCCTTGCCCCTCACCCGGATCGCTTACGCGATCCGACCTCTCCCCGCTGAAGGGCGGGGAGAGGTAAAGTATCGTAGGGTGGGCAAAGCGAAGCGTCCCCACCGCCTTTCTACAAAGCATAGATATGGTGGGCACGGCGCAAGATGCGCCTTTGCCCACCCTACGATTCCTGGCTCGCGGAGAGGGCGCTGCGTCACATCGCACTAAATTCTTTCAGGGAGTTTATGCCTCGCCGCGAAGCCAGGCTCGCACCTTCTGCAACAAGCCATGCCGCAGTTCGTCGACGGACGCCGCCTCGGCCGGTGTCAGCGTCTGCAAGGCGGCATCAATGTCGTCGGCCGCCAGCGTTGGCGTCGGCTCGGGCGCACGTGCGGGCGAAGATGCAAGCCCCGCGGCCGCAAACGCGATCGGCCCGACTTGCGTCAGGAACGCGCGCTCGTATTCGCGCGACAGGCGGGCGAGCGCATCATCGAGCGTCAGCCAGTCCACCGCCTTGATGTCGTTCATCAGCTTGCGGACGGGACCGCCCTCGGCTTCCATCCGCCAGAAATGCACGACCTTGGAGCGCCCGCCCGACTGATACACCAGCGTGCCCAAAAATTCGTGCATCGCCACGTCATGGCCGGTCTCTTCCAGCACCTCGCGATGCGCGGCCTCTCGCGGCGTTTCGCCGTCGTCGAGCTTGCCCTTGGGCAGCACCCATTCGTTGCGCTTGCGCTGGCGCACGACCGCGATCAGCGGCGTCGAACCCCGCCGCAGCACAATCCCGCCCGCCGCCATCACCGGCGCTCGCGCCATCACCCAATCCGTCGTCGTCAGAATCGTCCCCGCGCACGATATAGGCGACGGTCAGGGCAGATTGAAGGCTACTTTCTTTTCAACAGCGCTTGACCTGCGCGAATGCGCGTGCCCTCGGCGATACCGTCGCAGAAGGTAAAATCGCCGGGCGCGAGAATGATGATGGTCGAGCCGTGCTCGAACCAGCCGAGCTCCTCGCCCTTGGTGACGTTGACATCGCAGGGGAAATTGACGGGGCCACGCGTCTGCGCGTTCAGCACCATGTCGAGGAAGTGCAACCGAATGCTTGCGACCAGGATCGCAGCAACCGGCACGAGAGTCACCGCCTCGCCGGTCGAAAGATGCGTGCGGATCACCGCGCGCTCGTTCTTGCAGAACAGCCGCTCGACGCGCTTGAGCGCGATCGGGTTGACGTTCCAGACGTCACCATGGATCAGCGTAACGCGCTCGATATGCGCGTCATAAGGCGCATGGAAGCGGTGATACATGCTCGAGGTCAGCCGCAGCGTGACGAAGCTTCCGTTGCGGTGCTGGTCGACCAGCGCGGAGTCGCCGACGAGGTCGAGCAACGAATACGGCGCGCCCTTGACCTGGAACAGCTCGGTATCGGCGATCCGGCCATGAGCGCCGACGATGCCGTCGGACGGGCTGGCGACGACAGCCGGATCCGGATCAAAGGGCCGCAGGCCCGGCTTGAGCTCCCGGGTGAAGCAGTCATGCAGGCTCTCGAAATGGGTCTTGCGCGCCTCCGACAGATCGAGGTCGGAGAACAGCTTCCACAGCGCGATCGAGAAGTCCCGCACCAGGGGATTCTCGATCTTGGAGAACCAGCCCATGAACCGGGTCAGGGCCGCGCGGGGGATGCGGTTGGTCAACAGGAAGTTGAGGTCTTCCTGCTGGGTGAAAGAGGCGATGAGGGCTTTGACTGTCATGAATCTGTCAGCTCACAGGGTTAGCGCTTGTTGTCATGGAAACGACACTCCCGATTCTCTCGATGTCCGTGGCCGCCGCAGCGTCTGCTGCCGCCGTCCTCCCGAAGATCAAGGCGCGGGTCGAATTGTCCCGCGCCAAGCACCGCTCGCTCGCCGGACACTCCAAGATGTCGCGGCGGGTGGCAAAGCTGCTCCCGTTCTACGAGTTCGAGGGTGATCGATATTTCGGCTGCGACGGCGCGCCTGACAACGTGGTGAAGCAGCGCAAGGACGGCTTCTTCCGCCTCGCAGCTCTCTACGCCGATCGCTACCCCAAGGGCCGCGCGATGACGAAGGAGGCGGCGGAGACGATCTCCGATCTCAACTTCACCGAGAGCTACCGCGTGCCGTTCCAGTTCTCGCGCCTCGTCCGCGAGCATCTGGGCACCTCGACCTTCATGGAGTCCTCGAGCGGCGTCACCGTCACGGATGTCGACGGCAACACCTCTTACGACCTCACGGGCTCCTACGGCGTCAACATCTTCGGCAACGACTTCTACAAGGAGTGCATCGAGGGCTCCGAGAAACGCGCGCATGCGCTCGGCCCCGTGCTCGGGCCCTATCACCCCGTCATCCTCGAGAACGTGCAGCGGCTCTGCCAGATCTCCGGCCTCGACGAGGTCTCGTTCCACATGTCGGGCACCGAAGCCGTGATGCAGGCCGTTCGCCTTGCGCGCTACCACACCAAGCGCACGCATCTCGTCCGTTTTGCCGGCGCCTATCACGGGTGGTGGGGCGATGTGCAGCCCGGCGTCGGCAATCCGATTCCCGCGCACGAGACCTACACGCTCTCGGAGATGTCGGAGAAGACGCTGCACGTGCTGCGCACGCGCAAGGACATCGCCTGCGTGCTGGTCAATCCGCTCCAGGGCCTGCATCCGAACAGCAACGCGCCCGGCGATTCCTCGCTGGTCGACAGCTCCCGCGGCGGCAATTTCGATCGCGCCGCTTATACCGAATGGTTGAAGCAGCTGCGCGAAGTCTGCACCGAGCGCGGCATCGTGCTGATCTTCGACGAGGTCTTCGTCGGCTTCCGTCTCGCTGCCGGCGGCGCCCAGGAATATTTCGGCGTCAAGGCCGACATGGTGACCTACGGCAAGAGCCTCGCCGGCGGTCTGCCGGTCGGTGTGGTCTGCGGCAGACGCGAGTTGATGCGCCGCTTCCGCGACGACCGGCCCGCCGACATCTGCTTTGCCCGCGGCACCTTCAACTCGCATCCCTACGTCATGACGGCGATGGACGAGTTCCTGAGCCGGCTCGCCAGCCCGAACTTCCGCGCCATCTACGACGGCCTGGATGCGACCTGGAACGGCCGCGTCGCGAGGCTCAACCAGATGATGACCGACGCCAAGCTGCCGGTGCAGTTTGCCAACGTCTCGTCGATCTGGACGGTGAAATACACCACGCCGTCCCGCTACAACTGGATGCTGCAATACTATCTGCGTGCCGAAGGCCTGGCGCTGAGCTGGGTCGGCACGGGACGGCTGATCTTCAGCCTCAACTACACCGACGCCGACTTCGCTGAAGTCGCCGATCGCTTCGTCCGCGCCGCCGAGAAGATGAAGGCCGACGGCTTCTGGTGGCACGACGGCGTGCTCACCAACAAGAACATCAAGCGGCAGATTTTGAAAGAGATGCTGGCCAAGCGCTTCGGGCGCTGAGGCTGGCTCGCCCCACACGAACGCTGTCATTCCGGGGCGAGCTCTCTCCTCCCCCTCGCCCCGCTTGCGGGGAGAGGGTCGGGGTGAGGGGGACTCTCCGCGAGCGCGGTGAGACTTGACGTACGACCATCTGGCAGCGCCCCCGCGGAGACTCCCCCTCACCCGGATCGCATCTACGATGCGCTCCGGCCTCTCCCCGCACGCGGGGAGAGGCGAAAGAGCCCCCAAGACGTGGATGCCCGGCACGAGGCCGGGCACGACGTAACCATCAGACATCGGAGTGTTTGGTGTGAGCTGCGCGCTCAGGCGTGCTGCTCTTCGAGCGCTGGCTCGGAGATGAGGCCCAGCGTGTGCTCGGGGTTGAGGTGCAGACCGGGATCCATCAGCTCGCCGCGCATCAGCGCCAGCGGAGCGCTGCGATAGAGCATCAGGTCGTGGAAGGGGTCGGTCAGGATCTTGGTCATCCAGACGAGGCCGGTCTCGACGTCGCGGATGAAGAACAGGTGCACGGTGCGGAACAGGAGGCCACCGCCGCCGATCACCAGCCAGATCTTGGCGACCTGACGCATGAAGTCGGTCGCGGTCGCCCAAGGCGTGAACAGGCCGAACAGCGTGGGATCGACCACCAGCACCAGCGGCGAGAGCGCCCAGATCGCCATCAGCACCACCTTGCGCTGAAGGTTGTAGCCGACCTTGATCTCTTCCTTGTACTCGTGCGTCGCCTGGTTGATGTGGTCGTAATCGTGCGGCTCGAAGAAGAAGTGACCGGCCTGGCGCGAGGTCATCGAGACCAGCCAGCCCACCAGGGCGGAGATCATGGGGTCGACGAACAGCCAGACATAGGCGAAGAGAAAGCTCAGCGCGCTGACGAAGTGCAGGCTCTGATTGATGCGGCTGTGGTGATAGTAGCGATGGTCGTCCCGGCGCTGGATCCGCAGCTGCTCGAGATAGTTCTTGATCATGCTCTCCCCCAAAATGCTTCGGGTTCAGGATTTACAGGGATTCGATGTAGGCCGTGTGACATCATCATTTTGTCATATGACGATGCGCAGCGACGCGATGACGCACGCGGACGCGTGAGCGGCGGATCGCACCGCCGCTCTGACGCAGCCTGAACTCAGGCTGCCTTGGCGACGTCGACCTTGCGGAAGCGCACCAGCGAGAAGTGGCCGAGCGGCGGAATCAGACGGCGCTCGGCGAGCTCGATACCGTGCGCGCCGGCCAGCCATTTCGCGTAACGCGACCAGGCGAACTCGGCGGTACGGAAGCCGAGCGGACGCACCACCGGCTGAAGCTTCTGCTCGATGAAGCGGCGCATGCCGGTGTCGGCGCTGACGCGGGTCAGGATGATCAGCTCGCCGCCCGGACGCAGCACGCGGGCGAATTCGTCCAGCGCCTTCTCCGGATTCGGCACGGCGGTGACGACGTACTGCGCCATCACGACGTCGAAGGAATTGTCGGGGAATTCGAGCTTCTCGGCATCCATCACCGCGAGGCCCTCGACGTTCTTCAGCTTGCCCTCGCTGACGCGGCGGCGCGCCTTGTCGAGCATCGCGTCCGAAATGTCGGTGCCGAAGATGCGCAGGTTCGGGGCATAGAGCGGCAGCGAGATGCCGGTACCGACGCCGACTTCGAGCACGCGGCCACCGATCTTGTTGGTGGCTGCGATCGCAGCCTGGCGGCCCTTGGCAAACACACCGCCGAACACGAGATCGTAAACGGGCGCCCAGCGATCATAGGCCTGCTCGACCGAGCCACGGGTGAGGTCGAGCTGCTGGGTGCCGTCAAGGTTCATGATCTTAGCCATCGATGAGGTTCTCGCTGTGGGTCAAAGTATGATCAACCGCGCACCGGCCGCCGCGCCATGACAGGCGAGGCGCGCAAGACGCGGCTGGGCTGAAGTGAGGTGAGATTGCCGACGAACTGGCGCGCGCTGTTCTCCCAGGAGCGCTCCAGCGCGAAGTTGCGGCAGGTCTCGCGCGACATGGTGAGCGCGCGCAGGCACGCGGTACGCAGGTCATGATCAATCGCGCCGATCGGATGATCGGCGATGACGTCCTTCGGGCCCGTGACCGGAAACGCCGCAACCGGCGTGCCGCAGGCAAGTGCTTCGAGCTGCACGACCCCAAAGGTGTCGGTCAGGCTCGGGAAGACGAAGACGTCGGCCGCTGCGAGATGCGCGGTGAGGTCCGCGCCCTTCTTCTCGCCGAGGAAGACGGCATCCGGATACTTCTTCTCCAGCGCCGCCTTCTGCGGCCCGTCGCCGACGACGACCTTGGTGCCAGGCAAGTCGAGCGAGAGGAACGCGTCGAGGTTCTTCTCCACCGCGACACGGCCCATGGTCATGAAGATCGGGCGGGGCAGGTCGAGCTTGGCGGGACTGTCGGGATGGAACAGCTGGGTGTTGACGCCGCGCGTCCAGAAGCCGAGCCGCTTGAAGCCGCGCTCGGACAGCTCCTGGCGCAGCGAAGGCGTCGCCACCATGGTCATGGCGGCGGCATCGTGGAAGTGGCGCAGCACGGCATAGCCGACCGCGGCCGGGATGCCGGTCCGCACCGAGACGTATTCGGGAAAACGCGTCGTATAGGAGGTGGTGAACGCCAGGCGGTTGCGGCGGCAATAGGCGCGCGCGGCCCAGCCGATCGGCCCTTCGGTCGCGATGTGCAGCGCGTCAGGCGCCGCCTTCTCGATCCGCCGCGCGATCTCCTTTGAGTTCGGCAGCGCGATGCGCAGGCCCGGATAGGTCGGCAGCGGCCAGGACGGAAAGCCGTCCGGGGTGAGGAAGTCGGTCTCGACGTCGAGCGCCTTGGCCGCGTTCGCCAGCGAAGTCAGGGTGCGGACCACACCGTTGACCTGCGGATGCCAGGCGTCAGTCGCGATTAATACCCGCATGGGGAAATCCCGAGAGGTTGATGATTCTCGGCTTAGGACCATCAACCAAGGATATTTCAGGCGTGTGACGTCACATAAATGTCGGCCCGCTGTTTTGTTGGTTAACAGCCGCGCCGGGCCACGAAACTGTCATGAAACAATCCTTGCCGCGACGAAACCGTTTTCGGTTTTCCGCGCAAACGTCCCGAAACTTCTTTCCGTTACTGATTTTGCGCAACGGAGCACCGAAACGGTGCCGCGGTGGCATCACACCGAGCAAACAGGGGCGATCAATGTTCAATCTGGACACGTTCAAGACGTATTCGCGCGCCGTTGCTTTTGGCGCAGTCGCGATCTCCGCAATCGCATTCGCAGGTGCAGCCAAGGCCGCGCCGGTGCAGCTCTTCCCGTTCTTCCAGCCGCTGCCGCCGATGGCCGCACCGCAGCCGCTGCAGCCCTATCAGCCCTACCAGGCGCCGACCTATCAGACCGCGCCGTCCGAGGATCAGGACGCGGTCGAAATGCCGGCGCGCTTCCGCCGCCAGACCGTCTCCTACGCGACGCGCGAGGCGCCGGGCACCATCATCATCGATACGCCGAACACCTATCTCTATTACGTGCTCGGAGGCGGCCAGGCGCTGCGTTACGGCATCGGCGTCGGCCGCGATGGCTTCACCTGGTCCGGCATCCAGTCGGTGAGCAAGAAGGCCGAGTGGCCGGATTGGACCCCGCCGCCGGAGATGATTGCCCGCCAGCCCTATCTGCCGCGCCACATGGCCGGCGGCCCCGGCAATCCCCTTGGCGCCCGCGCCATGTATCTCGGCGGCACCATCTACCGCATCCACGGCACCAATGCGCCCGAGACCATCGGCAAGCACGTCTCCTCCGGCTGCATCCGCATGACCAATGAAGACGTCACCGACCTCTATTCCCGCGTCAACGTCGGCACCAAGGTGATCGTGCTGCCGATGTTGGAGCGCCGCGCCGACCTCGGCGCCGCGACGCGCTAACCACAGGACATTCTGACGCAAACGGTCCCGGAACCCTCCGGGGCCGTTTTCGTTTGCCCTCGACATCACCGCGCGCGCCTGTTGCGGCGCGATGGAGGCGCAGATGCAAACCTCGCCTGGCATATGGTTGCGTGCGATCGCATACACCGGAGCATTGACGCTGCTCCTGTCCGTCCCCTCCTCGCTCGCGCAGCCGCCGGCAAGCGACGAGGCAGCACAACAGGCTTTCAACAATTCCTGCCGCACCTGCCACTCGGTGAAGGAAGGCGACAACCGTCTCGGCCCCAACCTCAACAAGATCGTCGGCCGCAAGGCCGGCGCACTGCCGGACTACAACTACTCTCCGTCGATGAAGGACGCTGGCTTCGTCTGGGATCAGGACAAGCTCACCCGCTTCATGGTCAAGCCGGACGAGGTCGTGTCCGGCAACAAGATGCAGCCCTATGGCGGCGTCTCGGCGGAGGAAGCGGGCAAGGTCGTTGCCTATCTGCAGGCGGCAGGCGCGCAATAGGATTGCGGCGCCCTAGGTGCTGGCCGGCTCATACCGTCGCTCGACATGAAACGATTTCGCGGTGATCAGCCAGCTATCGTTGATGCAGTGATACGCCAGATAATCAACGTACTGGAGCAGATCGATCCGAACACGCACCTTCACGAGGGCTTGCGCTGGCGACGCCAGATCGATCAGCAATATCTCCTGAAGGCGCGAAGCATTCTTCGATTTGGGCGACGGGGCCGAGGCCAGCATCGCCCTGTAGTCCCGAACCGGCAATATCCGCAATTCGCCATCGCGCAAGCCGTGGAGCTGCGCGGTCGGCGCGAAGACGCGATCGAACTGCGAAACGTCGTTGTCGTACATCAGGGTGAAGTAGCGCTCGACCGCCTCCAGCAGAGGCGCGACGGTCACATCTTCGGTCATGGCTCACTCCATCAGCAACAAGATCGGAGCAATCCATCCCACGGAAAGCCGAGGCATGTCCTTGCGAACTGCGCTAGTCTCGATGGCTCGGGCGCAATATTGCGCCCTTCTCGATCCAACAGGATGCGGTTCATGCCAAAATGCGAGCTGGATGCGATCGACCGGCGCATCGTCACCGAACTCCAGACCAATGCACGATTGAGCAACATCGAGCTGGCGGACAAGGTCGGATTATCGCCGTCGCCCTGCCTGCGTCGGGTGCGGCGGCTGGAACGGGACGGCTATATCGATGGCTACCGCGCCTCCCTGCGGCGCAGCCGCCTCGGGCTCGGCTTCTCGGCCTTCCTCGGCGTCAAGATCAACGGCCATGCCAATGACCAGGCGCTGGGCTTCGAAAGGACCGTCGTTGCCATGCCCGAGGTCGTAGCCTGTCACCTCGTCTCCGGCGAAGCCGACTATCTCCTCGAGATCGTCGTGCCCGAGCTCGAGGATTACCAGCGCTTCCTCGTCGACAAGCTGCTCAATCTGCCGATCGTGCGGGAGGTTCGCAGCAGCATCGCGCTGCAGACGCTCAAGGCCGGAGCGCCCCTGCCGCTGGCACACCTGGCCTCACCATGATCCGACTGCTCACGCCAACCGATGCGGCTCTCTACCGCACCATCAGGCTGGAAGCCCTCGCCGCGCATCCCGAGGCCTTTGCCAGCGCGTTCGAACGCGAGCAGGACAAGCCGCTTGCCTGGTTCGAGGAGCGTCTCACGACGTCGGACGTCTTCGGCGCCTTTATCGCGGAGGAGCTTGTCGGCGTCGCCGGCTTCTGGCGGCAAGAAGGCGCGAAGACCGAGCACAAGGCCGTTCTCTGGGGCATGTATGTACGCCCCCACGCGCGAAAATCCGGCGTGGCGCGACGTCTCGTCGACGCGCTTGCGGCACATGCCGCAGAGCGGGTCGAACAGCTCCAGCTTGCCGTCGTCAGCGAGAATGCGGCCGCTATCCGGCTCTACACGGCCGCCGGGTTCGTTGAGTACGGCCGCGAGGTGGACGCCCTCAAGGTGGACGGCCGATACTTCGATGAGATCCTGATGGCCTTGTTCTTTAGCCGAAGCGGCAAGTGACAAAAGCCATCCGGTTCTCACCGGATGGCGCGTCGTCGCTCCGAGATCAGCTTCAGCCACGCGGCCGAATGAAACGCGCTCATCAAGAGATACATCGGCACCATGCCGCCCAGCAGAGACCCCTGCCCGGCGCCGCACAGCATGTCCGCCGGGCCGCCGCCGAGCGCGGCGGTCAGCACGGCCATGATCGCGAAGGTCGGCGTGGCTGCCAAACCGAGCCATCTGGCGAGGTGGCGCACGGCCACGACGCCATCGCGGCCGGCGCCGGCGGTTGCGCTGACGGGACTAGTCACGGCCTTCCGCGGCCTCCTTGCGAAACGCCTTTTCGCCGGCGTCCGTGACTTCGACCCATTTCTTGTCGGGCGCAGCACCTTCCGCGTAGCTGTCGTGCCAGTTCCACCATTTGTAGGTCGGCGTCTGCGGATAGCCTGCCGGCGAATCCTCCCAGACCTCCTGGCGGCCGAGCGGGGTGATGTCGAGATAGTTCCAGGTGCCGCCCATCTGCTCGTCGCCGCGGCTCTTGATGAAATAGGTGCGGAAGATGCGGTTGCCGTCGCGGTAGAACACGTTGGTGCCGTGCCATTCGTCGACGCCGAAATCTTTGTCGAAACTGTCGGTGACGGTGACCCACGGGATCTCCCAGCCCATCCGCTTCTTCAGCCTCGCGATGTCGACCTGCGGCGCGCGCGAGGCGAACACCAGCGTGGTATCGCGGGCGTTCAGGTGCGAGACATGGGCGACCTGGTCGGCCACCATGGAGCAGCCCCGGCAGGCATGATCGGGCCAGCCGAACACGCCGGGCTCGAAGAAGGCGCGGTACACGATCAACTGCCGCCGGCCCTGGAACAGATCAGTCAGGCTGACCTTGCCGCCGGGCCCCTCGAACGCATAAGTTTCGGTCACTTCCATCCACGGCATGCGCCGGCGCTCGGCGGCCAAGGCATCGCGGGCGCGGGTGTGCGCCTTTTCCTTCACGAGCAGTTGCTGACGGGCGGCCTCCCAGTCCTGCGGCGACACCACCGGCGGTGTTTGCATGGCGGTCTGTTTGTCTGCTGAAGTCATCATGGTTCTCCAAAGCTCTTGCTTGACGTCTTCTCTGGACGGCCCTTCCGCGTCTCCCAGACGCGGAACCGCTCGCCCCTTGCCGCATCGTGTCGGCCGTCAACGATTTCTGGCACCTCGCGGTTGCGCGGTGGGAGTAACAAGTGTGGCGGGATTTGAATGGAATCGCTGATCACGGCCGCGGCGCGTGCGTTGGAGGCCGGCGATCCGCTCGGCGCGCTGAACCGCGTGGCGCTGCGCAACGACGCCCCCTCGCTCGCGCTGCGCGGCATCGCGATGGCGCAGCTCGGCGATCTCGCCAAGGCGAAGGCGCTGCTGCGCAGCGCCGCGCGCGCGTTCGGTCCGCGCGAGGCGGTGGCGCGGGCAAGATGCGTCGTGGCCGAGGCCGAGATTGCGCTGGTCTCGCGCGACCTGAGCTGGCCGGTGAAGGCGCTCGCGGCCGCGCGCGCAACGCTGCAACAGCACGGCGATCTCGCCAACGCCGCGCATGCGGGCCACATCGAGGCGCGGCGCCTGCTCCTCGTCGGACGCGTCGACGAGGCCGAGCGGACGCTGGCCGGCCTTGGCGCTCCCCCGCTTCCGCCTGCGTCTCAGGCCATCCGCGAACTCGTCGCCGCCGGCATCGCAATCAGGCGGCTCAAAACCAAGGACGCGCGCGCGGCGCTCGGCCGCGCGGCGCGCGCAGCGCGGCAGGCGAAGATCCCGGCGCTCCTGGCCGAGGTCGACAGCGCGAACCTCATCCTCGACACGCCGGCCGCCCGCCTGATCGCGGGCGGCAGCGAACACCCGTTGTTGCTGGGAGAGGTCGAAAGACTGGCGACCTCGACGGCGCTCGTCGTGGACACCTTCCATCACGTCGTGCGCCGGCAAGGCGTCGCCGTGTCGTTCGGGACCCGCCCGGTGCTGTTCGCGCTCGCGCGTCTCCTGGCCCAGGCCTGGCCTGCGGATGTCTCGCGAGAGATGCTGATATCAGGAGCGTTCCGGGCCAAGCACGCCGATGAATCGCATCGCGCGCGGCTGCGCGTCGAGATCGGGCGGCTTCGCACCAAGCTGAAACCGCTGGCCGAGATCAGCGCGACGAAGCAGGGTTTTGTGCTGGCGCCACGCAAGACGCGCGACATTCTCGTGCTGGCGCGGCCCGTCGAGGAGAAGCACGCGGCCGTCCTCGCCTTTCTCGCCGACGGCGAGCCGTGGTCGAGCTCGGCACTCGCGCTGGCGCTAGGAACCAGCGCGCGCACCGTGCAGCGGGCGCTCGACGAGCTGGCGCGATCGAACAAGGTGCAGTCGTTCGGACATGGACGGGCGCGGCGCTGGATGACCCCGCCTGTCCCGGGTTTCCCGACAGGCTTGTTACTCCCCACGCCGCTGCTGAGGACGTAAGGTCGCAGCACATTACAGGGACCATGCGCATGAAACGTTCAGCCGCCGAGATCGTCAGGGAGTACGGGCCGTTTGCGGGTGTCGAGGCCGTGCACGGCGTCACCTATGACGGCACCCATGTCTGGTTCGCATCCGGCGACAGATTGAATGCGATCGATCCCGCCAGCGGCAAGGTCGCGCGCACGATCGATGTCGCCGCGCATGCGGGAACGGCGTTTGACGGCCGCCACCTGTTCCAGATCGCCGAGGACCGCATCCAGAAGATCGATGCCGCGACCGGCAAGGTGCTCAGCACGATTCCCGCGCCCGGCGGCGGTGGCGATTCCGGCCTTGCCTGGGCGGAGGGCTCGCTCTGGGTCGGGCAATATCGCGAGCGCAAGATTCACCAAGTCGATCCCGAAACCGGCAAGGTTCTCCGCACTATCGAGAGCAAGCGCTTCGTCACCGGCGTCACCTGGGTCGACGGCGAGCTCTGGCACGGCACCTGGGAAGGCGAGGACAGCGACATCAGGCGGATCGATCCTGACACGGGCAAGGTGCTGGAGCAGCTCGACCTGCCCGCAGGCACCATGGTCTCGGGCCTTGAGTCCGACGGCGGGGATCGCTTCTACTGCGGTGGCGGAGATCGCGGCAATGTAAGGGCGGTCCGCCGTCCGCGGCGCGCCTAGGCCCGCGATGCGCGGCAACGGCGCGTTAGCAACCGTTAACACATTTGCCCCAATTCCACCCCATCGGTGCGCTCTAGCGCCCTCCTCGCCCGCCCTGTAAAATCCCCGCCGGGGCGGCTTGGGGGATTGATGCGTCTGACGTTGAACCTGAAGACTATCCTGATCGCCGCGGCGGTGCTCGCGGCGTCGTTCTTCATCAGCCTGAAGGCGATGGACTTCCTGTCGCCGCGCGCGACGAATTCGGCACCGCCGGTCGCGCAGCTGCCGCCGCTGCCGCCGGTCGCGAAGAGCTCGATCGTGGTGGCGCCGGTCGCGATCGCGCTGTCGGCGATCCGCGAGCAGGCCGAGCGAGCCGCGCCGCGCAATTTCGCCGGCAAGGCCGACAACCCGATCTCGCAGATCCTGGAGAACGCCGACATCGGCTGGTCCGCCGTGCGCGGCCCGATGGCGGCCACCGGCGACAAGGACGTGCTGACGATCTCGACGCCGCTCAGCGGCAAGCTGAACGTCACGGGCTCGCTGTCGTCCAAGGCCACCGGCGCACTCGGCGATGCGCTCGGCAGCGTGCTCGGCGGCGACGCGGCGAAACGGATCGGAGCGGTCAACATCAAGAATCTGAACGCCAGCGCCGAGATCAAGGGCAACGTGGTCGTCACCTCGCGCCCGAAGCTTGCCGCCGCCTGGCACCTCGAGCCCAATCTCGGCGCCCAGGTCAATCTCGGCGACACCAACCTCAACGTCTCCGGCGCCAAGGTCAACGTGCCCGCGCAGGTCAAGCCGCTGATCGACAAGACCGTCGGCGAGCAGATCAACGCCGTCTCCGAGCGCATCCGCAACGATCCCTCGCTGCGGGAGAATGCGAAGCTGCAATGGGCCAAGGCCTGCCGCTCGATCCCGCTGCAAGGCTCAGGCAGCTCGGCTGCGCTGCCGCCGCTCTGGCTCGAGATGAAGCCGACCCGCGCGATGGCGGCGCAGCCGCGCGTCGATGCGCAGAACGTGACGCTGCTGCTCGGCCTCGAGCTCGAGACGCGCGTCACATCTGCGCCGTCCAAGCCGGACTGCCCGTTCCCTGAAAAAATCTCGATCGTGCCGCCGACCGGCACGGGCGTGAACATCGGCGTGCCGATCGACGTGCCCTTCACCGAGATCAACAAGCTGATCGCGGCGCAGATGGTCGGCCACACCTATCCCGAGGACGGCTCCGGCCCGGTGGACGTCACGGTGAAGAGCGTCAACGTGATCCCGTCAGGCGAGCGCCTGCTGATCTCGCTGCTGGTCCGCGCCAAGGAAAAGAAGAGCTGGTTCGGCCTCGGCGCCGAGGCGACCGTGCACATCTGGGGCCGGCCGATGCTCGACCAGGCCCAGCAGACCTTGCGGCTCGCCGACATCGAGCTCGCGGTCGAATCCGAGGCGGCCTTCGGCCTGCTCGGCGCCGCCGCGCGCGCAGTGGTGCCGCAGATGCAGCAGGCGCTGGTGCAGAAGGCGACGCTCGATTTGAAGCCGATCGCCGCCAACGCGCGCGAGAAGATCGCAGCCGCGATCGCCGACTATCAGAAGAGCGAGGACGGCCTCAAGGTCGATGCCAAGATTGACAGCCTGACGCTTGCCGGCATCGCCTTCGATTCCAAGACGCTGCGCGTGGTCGCGGAGGCTGGTGGCTCGCTCAACGTGTACGTGACCAAGCTGTCGGGGATGTAGCGGGCCTTCGCACGCTCTCTCCTCGCTTGCGCGGCTGGCATTCTCGTCGCAGGATGCTAAGCTGTTTCACGCAACCTCGAACGAGGTGCTGGCAGCACTGTACCTGATTTGACGCGAGGATGAGATGGAAGCCGGCATGGTGACGCCTGCGCCGGCACTGGTGCGGTTTTCCGGCATTCAGAAGACCTATGATGGCGAGCACCTCGTGGTGAAGAACCTCGATCTCGACATCAAGAAGGGCGAGTTCCTGACCCTGCTCGGCCCGTCGGGCTCGGGCAAGACGACCACGCTGATGATGCTGGCTGGCTTCGAGGTTCCGACCCAGGGCGAGATCTACCTCGCGAACCGGCCGATCAAGAATGTGCCGCCCCACAAGCGCGACATCGGCATGGTGTTTCAGAACTATGCCCTGTTTCCGCACCTGACGATCGCGGAGAACATCGCCTTCCCGCTCTCCGTTCGCAAAACCGGCAAGGCCGAAGCGCAGGAACGCGTCGGCGCGGCGTTGCGCATGATCAAGATGGAAACGCTGGCGCAGCGGCGGCCCGGGCAGCTGTCCGGCGGTCAGCAGCAGCGCGTCGCGCTGGCCCGCGCGCTGGTCTTCAATCCGCAGCTCGTGCTGATGGACGAGCCGCTCGGCGCCCTGGACAAGCGCCTGCGCGAGCAGATGCAGCTCGAGATCAAGCAACTGCACGAGACGATGGGCATCACCGTCGTCTACGTCACCCACGACCAGAGCGAAGCGCTCACCATGTCGGACCGCATCGCCGTGTTCAACGACGGCATCGTGCAGCAGATCGACAGGCCCGACGCGCTGTATGAGCGTCCGGTGAACAGTTTTGTCGCCCACTTCATCGGCGAGAACAATGTGCTCGCCGGCACCGTCGAGACGATCGACAAGACCTATTGCCGCGTTGCGCTCGCTGGTGGCGGCGCCGTGACGGCACGCGCGGTCAACGTCTCAGGTGCGGGCGCATCGACCTCCCTGTCGGTGCGGCCGGAGCGGATCGCCATTGTCGCGGATGACGCCTCCAGCGACGGACCGAACCGACTGCCGGCCAGGGTGCAGAACACGATCTATCTCGGCGACCACGCGCTGGCCGTGCTCGATGTCTCGGGGAACGCCGAGTTCATGGTCAAGCTTCAGCCGGGCGCGCATGAGGGCCTGACACCCGGCGAAAACGTCTTCGTCACCTTCCGCCCGGAGGACTGCCTCGCCCTCGATCCCGTCTGATCCAGCGATCAAATACAACGCAACGCACATGAAGAAGGAACAAGGACCATGCTGAAGCGCAAGATTGGCAAGATTGCTCTGGGGTTCGCCGCGGCGTTCAGCGCCAGCGCTGCGCTGGCGACGGTCGCGCAGGCACGTGACCTCACCGTAGTGTCATGGGGCGGCGCGTATCAGGACGCGCAGAAGAAAGTCTATTTCGAGCCCTTCAAGAAGGCCGCTGGCATTGCCATGAACGACGAGTCCTGGGACGGCGGCGTCGGCGTGTTGCGCGCCAAGGTGCAGGGCGGCGCGGCCACCTGGGATGTCGTCCAGGTCGAGAGCGACGAGCTCGCGGTCGGCTGCGAGGAAGGCCTGTTCGAGAAGATGGATTATTCCAGGATCGGCGGCGAGGCCGCCTATATCCCGCCGTCGGTCAACGCTTGCGGCGTCGGCGCCATCCTCTACGATTTCGTGCTCGGCTACGACAAGGACAAGCTGAAGGACGCCCCGAGCGGCTGGGCAGACTTCTTCGACACCAAGAAGATCCCCGGTAAGCGCGCTTTGCGTCAGGGTCCCAAGACCACGCTTGAGATCGCGCTGATGGCCGACGGCGTCGCGCCGAAGGACGTCTACAAGGTGCTGGCGACCGACGAAGGCGTCGAGCGCGCCTTCAAGAAGCTCGACACCATCAAGGGCGACATCGTCTGGTGGAAGGCCGGCGCCCAGGCGCCGCAACTGCTTGCCTCCGGCGAGGTGGTGATGACCTCGGTCTACAATGGCCGCATCGACACCGCGAACAAGAACGAGAAGAAGAACTTCGGCATGGTGTGGGACGGCGCGCTCTTCACCCTCGACAGCTGGGTCATCCTGAAGGGCAGCCCGAACAAGGACGCCGCCTACAAGTTCCTGGATTTTGCCGGCAAGGCGGAGAACCAGTCGAAGCTGTCGGAGAACATCGCCTATGGCACCTCGAACAAGGACGCCGCCGGACGGCTTGCGCCCGCCGTCCTGAAGAACCTGCCGACGGCGCCTGACAACATCAAGAACGCGGTCGAGATCAACGTGGGCTTCTGGCTCGAGAACATCGACCGCCTGACCGAGCGCTTCAACAAATGGGCCGCGAAATAGCCCACCCTGCTAGGCTCGACCAATGACGGACGCGCCTCTGACCGGCGCCAATGCGTCGACCGAGGTGTCGCTCAAGCGCCGATTGCGGCGTGCGGAGCGGACACGTCAGGTCAAGGCATTGGCGCTGGTAGTGCCGCTTCTCGTCTTCTTGCTCTTCACTTTCGCCGGGCCCATCGCCGGCATGCTGTGGCGCGCGGTCGATGACCGCGAGGTGCGCCAGGTTCTGCCGCAAACCATCGCTGCTCTCGCCGACTGGGACGGCAAGGGCCTGCCTGACGAAAAGGCCTATGCGGCGCTGGCAAGCGACATCCAGGCAGCGCGCGCCGGCGGCACCATCGCCATTGCGGCCAAGCGACTCAATTATGCCCTGAACGGCTTTCGCACGATCCTGACAAGCACGGCACGCAATCTCAAAGCCGTGCCCGAGCCCGGCACTGCAAAGGAGACGCTGAGCAAGATCAACCCGGCCTGGCGCGAGCGCAGCACCTGGATGACGATCAAGGACGCCAGCGGCCCCGTGACCGGCTTCTACCTTCTGGCGGCGCTCGATCTGACGCGAAACGCGGACGGCGCGATCGTCGCGGCCCCACCGGATCAGGCGATCTATCGCGAGATTTTCGTCCGCACCTTCTTGATCAGCCTCGGTGTCACCGCACTCTGCCTGATCCTCGGCTTCCCGGTCGCATACCTCTTAGCGGTGCTGCCGCCGGGCCGGTCGAACCTGCTGATGATCTTCGTGCTGCTGCCGTTCTGGACGTCGCTTCTGGTCCGCACCTGCGCCTGGATCGTGCTGCTGCAGAGTAAGGGTGTCGTGAACGACAGCCTGCACTGGCTCGGCATCATCGACGAGCCGCTCCGCCTGATTTACAACCGCTTCGGCGTCTGCGTGGCCATGACTCACGTGCTGCTGCCGTTCATGATCCTGCCGCTCTACAGCAGCATGAAGGCGATCTCGCCCGCTTACATGCGGGCCGCCGCCTCGCTCGGCGCGGCGCCCCTCACCGCTTTCCTGCGGATCTATTTGCCGCAAACCCTGCCCGGTATCGGCGCGGGAAGCCTGCTCGTCTTCATCCTGGCGCTTGGCTACTACATCACGCCGGCCCTCGTCGGCGGTGCTGCCGATCAGATGATCAGCTATTTCATCGCGCTCTATACAACCGAGACGGCCAATTGGGGCCTTGCGTCGGCGTTGGGCGCGGTGCTGCTGCTCGCCACACTTCTGCTCGCGCTCGTCTACGGCAAGCTGGTGCAGGGCCAGCAGGTCACGGGAGGCATGAAGAATTGAGCGACAATCCTTCACTCCGCACACCCAGCCAGCGCATCGCATGGATCGCGACCATCGCCATCTCGACGATGGTGTTCATCTTCCTGATCGCGCCGATCCTCGCCATCATGCCGCTGTCCTTCAGTTCCAGCTCGTACCTCACTTATCCGCTGCCGGGCCTCTCCTTGCGCTGGTACGACGACTTCATCAATTCGCCGCGCTGGATGAATTCACTGAAGAACAGCATGATCATCGGCATCGCCTCGACGCTGCTGTCGATGGTGCTCGGCACGCTGGCAGCTCTTGGGCTCGCGCAGTGGAAGAGCCGGTTCAAGCCGCTGGTGCTGGCCTTCGTGCTGTCGCCGGTCGTTGTGCCCGGCGTCATCACCGCCGTCGGCCTGTACTTCTTCTTCGCGCCGATTGGCCTCACCGGCAGCTATCTCGGCCTGATCCTGGCCCACACTGCGCTGGCGACGCCTTTTGTGGTGATCACGGTCGGCGCGACGCTGCAGAGTTTCGACACCAACCTCGCGCGCGCCGCCGCCTCGCTCGGTGCCTCGCCGCTTCAAGCGTTCCGCCGCGTGATCCTGCCATTGATCCTGCCGGGGCTCGCGTCCGGCGCACTGTTCGCCTTCGCGACCAGTTTTGATGAAGTGGTGATCGTGCTGTTCATGGCGGGGCCCGAGCAGCGCACCCTGCCGCGCGAGATGTTCAGCGGCATCCGCGAAAACATCAGCCCGACCATCACGGCCGCGGCGGTGATCCTGACGACAGTCTCGATCATCCTCCTCGCCACCCTGGAGGGCCTTCGCCGGCGCAATGAACGGCTCAAGGGCAGTAATGCGTGATAACTGCTCCCTCTCCCCGCCTGCGGTAGGGCAATCGCATATGGATTTCACGAGGATTCCCTGCGGGCTTGCTCCGCCTCTCCCGCTTGCGGGAGAGGCCGACGCGCTCGCAGAGCGCGGCGGGTGAGGGCTCTTTCCTCTTGGGGATTATCCCGTTGCGGAGACACCCTCTCCCCAACCCTCTCCCGCAAGCGGGAGAGGGAGCCCAGTGCCGATGTCGCCGCATCGTGCAAGCCATATGCGATTGCCCTGCCGCCTGCGGGGAGAGGCGAAGGGAACACCGCTCGCCCCTTCTGATTTTGCATTCCGCTATGGCGCGCACCGCTTAGCTGCCGCGGCCATTTGTCGCTACAACGGTCCCGCAACAAAGCCCAAACAACAACGCTGAGGGAGAAACACCATGCAAAAACTCATCGCCGCCGTGGCGGCTGGTTTCGCGCTTGCCGCCACGTCCGGCGCGGCGCAGGCGCAGATTTCCGACGATGTGGTCAAGATCGGCGTGCTCACGGACATGTCGAGCCTCTATGCGGACGCGACCGGCAAGGGCTCGCTCGCCGCGGTCGAGATGGCGGTTGCCGATTACGGCGCCAAGGTCGCGGGCAAGCCCGTGCAGGTGGTCGCTGCCGATCACCAGAACAAGCCCGACGTCGGCGTCAACATCGCCCGCAACTGGTATGACAACGAGAAGGTCGACGCGATCTTCGATGTGCCGACCTCCTCGGTGGCGCTGCCGATCTCGGCGCTGACGCGCGAGAAGAACAAGATCAACATCAATTCCGGCGGCGGCTCCTCCGACATCACCGGCACCGCCTGCTCGCCCAACACCGTGCACTGGACCTACGACACCTATGCGCTGTCGAACGTCGCCGGAAAGGCGATGGTGAAGCGCGGCGAGGACACCTGGTTCTTCGTCACCGCCGACTACGCCTTCGGCATGGCGCTCGAGCGCGACGCCGCCAATGTCGTCAAGGAAAGCGGCGGCAAGGTGCTCGGCGACGTTCGCCATCCGCTCAACTCCTCGGACTTCTCCTCCTTCCTGCTCCAGGCCCAGGCCTCCAAGGCCAAGGTGGTCGCACTCGCCAATGCCGGCGGCGACACCACCAATGCGCTGAAGCAGGCGGCCGAGTTCGGCCTGACCCAGGGCGGCCAGAAGATGATCGCGCTGCTCCAGGAGATCACCGACACGCATTCGCTCGGCATCAAGGCGACGCAGGGCCTGATCGTCACCGACGCCTTCTACTGGGACATGAACGAGGAGACGCGCGCCTTCTCAAAACGCTTCAACGAGAAGGTCGGGCACATGCCGACCATGATCCAGGCGGGGCTCTATTCGGCGACCATGCACTATCTGAAGGCGATCGACGCCATCAAGACCGACGAGGCGCCGAAGGTGATGGAGCAGATGCGCAAGACGCCGGTGAACGACTTCTTCGCCAAGAACGGCAAGATCCGCATCGACGGCCGCATGGTCCACGACATGTATCTGTTCGAGGTCAAGAAGCCCGAGGACTCCAAGGGCGAGTGGGACCTCTACAAGCCGATCGCCACCGTGCCCGGCGACGAGGCCTTCCGCCCGCTCGACAAGGGCGGCTGCCCGCTGGTGACGCACTGAGGCCGGTGGTTGCCGTCATTGCGAGCGAAGCGAAGCAATCCAGAAATGCATCTGCGAAGATAGCTCTGGATTGCTTCGTCGCTTCGCTCCTCGCAATGACAAAAAAGACACGACAGCACGCCCGGTGAAAACCAGGCGCGCTTCGTTCAGCCGCTCAGAGCCGCATTACTCCGAGTACTTGAATTCGGGCATGTTCTTCAGCTCGTCCTTGCTCGCATTAAACACGGCGTGGTCCGGATACCACTTCGACGTGGACGACGTCGTGGTCGCCGCAGGCTTGTCGGTGCCGGTCGCAGCGCCGGTCGTCGTGGTCGCGGCGGGCTTGGCGCCCGGGTTCGTGCTGGCGCCGGTGTAGGCCACGGCCTCGCTGGCGAACTTCAACTTCTCATAGGGCACGGCGACCAGATGCTCGCCCATGCCGAGGAAGCCGCCGACGCCGATCACGGCGATCTTGATGGCGCCGCTCTTGTCCATCAGGAGATCGTTGATCGAGCCGATGTTCTCGTTGGCGTCGTTGTAGACCTTCAGGCCCGACATCTTCGAGGCGCGCCATTCACCCGATGCAGTCGTGGTCGTGGCGGTGGCCGCAGGGGCCGCCTTGTCGGTGGTGGCGGTCGGCGATTGCGCGAACGCAACGGTTGCGAGCAGAGCCGTGCCGGCAAGGCCGGCGGCGATCGATTTCATCAGCATGTTGTCCTCTCCTTCCACAGAAAACTTGTGCGGAGAAAACAGCGCTACTCACGCGCAGTTCCTTACACGCGGCAATTTCGTCGCGCGATGCGCACGCGAAAACGACGAGAATTGTTCCTGCGTCACCCAGGAACATTTTGCGGCGCACGGTTCCCCGCCGACGATCATGCGCCCTGGGTGAAGCACGAACCGCGGCGGGGAACGCGCCGACCTGCGTCGCTCAGGTCAGCTCTTGTAGTCGATCAGAAGCGCGGAGAAATCCAAATTGCTGGATGAGCTGCCGTTGGCGGCATAGGACGATGTCGACGATTGCGACTGCTGGAGCGCCTCGAGGAATTGCTGGAGGATCTCTGCGGTGGTGTCGTCGGTCGACGTGCCGCTGGTCGAATCCGTCGACGACGCAGAATCCGAAGAGCCGTCGTCCGACGGCGGCGGACCGGGCGGCGGCCCGCCCGCGCCGCGAGCGCCCCCAGGCCCCTTGGCGAAGGCGGATTGAAAGACGTTCTTCAATTCGTCGGCCTGGTCCGAGGTCAGCGTGCCGTTCGACACCTCGCCCGAGATGAGGTCGTCGATCTTCGATTGCATCTCGTCCTTGGAGGGACGCGTGCCGCTCGCCTGGTCGCTCGACCGGCTCTGCTGGAGCGCCGTGTCGATGTCGGTCAGCGCCGTCGACAGCGCGGACTGGTCCGACGACGAGATCGTGCCGGCGGAGACTTCCGATTGCAATTCCTGCTGCAGCCGCTGCAACGGCGACTGGTGGTTACCGGCGGGGGCCGCCGAAATCGAGCTCATGATGGCTCCGTGGGTTTTGCTGGGTTTCGTACGCGACGGCGCCACGGTATGGTTAACGGGCTTAACGAGACCTTGCCGCAGCGCTGCCCGGTCGTGTCCTGGCGTTGCGGCAGGAGCCTCAGAAATGATCTGAAACAAAAATCTTCGCCTTTTGGCCCGAATCTTGGACAAACAAAGCGCATGGCCGTTCCCAATCCCAACATCCTGGTCGTCGAGGACGACCGCGAAACCCGGACGTTGATTGCGAAGTACCTGCGCAGCAACGCCTGCAACGTCACCGCCGTAAGCGATGGCCGCGAGATGTCGCGCGCCATGGCCAATCACCGCGTCGACCTCATCATCCTCGATGTCATGCTGCCCGGCGAGGACGGCCTCAGCCTCTGCCGCAAGGTGCGCTCGGAGACGCAGACGCCGATCATCATGCTGACCGCGCGCGGCGAGGACGTCGATCGCATCGTCGGCCTCGAGATGGGCGCGGACGATTATCTGCCGAAGCCGTTCAACCCGCGCGAGCTGCTCGCCCGCATCAACGCGGTGCTGCGCCGCCAGGCCGCGGCGCAAACGGCAAGCTCGATCGAAGGCACCTCCACGCTCGCCTTCGAAGGCTGGCGCATCGATCTGCGCCTGCGCGAGCTGCGCAATCCGCAAGGTGCGCGCGTCGCGGTGACCAGCGCCGAGTTCGATCTGCTCCGCACCTTCTGCGAACGCCCCGGCCGCGTGCTGTCGCGCGACAGCCTGCTCGACCTCACGCAGGGGCGCAACACCGGCTCGTTCGAGCGCTCCATCGACGTGCTGGTGAGCCGCATCCGCCGCAAGATCGAGCCCAACCCGGCAGATCCCACCATCATCAAGACGGTGCGATCCGGCGGCTATCTGTTCACGCCGAGGACTGAAGCGGCAAACACTGAAGCGGTTGCGGCGCCCGTGAGCGGTTGAGAAGGACGCCGACGATGAAGCCGTTCGGATTCTTCCACCTCAGGGGTATCGGCGGGCAGATCGCCGCGCTGGTGCTGGCTTCGACCGTCGCACTGCATCTCGTCGTCACCACCGCCTTCCTGATGAGCCGGCCGGACCGCCCGGACGCGCCGCCGGACGGGGCGCATCAGCTGACCGACGCCGCGTTGCTGCTCGGCGCGGCCGAGCCCGACGAGCGGCCGCGCCTCCTCACCGATCTCGCGCGCGCCTTCCCCAAGCTCGGCCTCGACATGCTGGCGCCCGGCACGGCAGCCGTCGTCGAGCAGAGCGAAGGCCCGCACCTGCGCGGCCTGCGCCGTCACCTTGGCCGCGGCTACAAGGTGATGCGGCTCTCGCCCGACGACGCCCACCGCATCGGCGTGCAATTGCCGGACGGCACCATGATCGCCGGCCGGGTCGAGAACGGTCCGCGGCCGTGGTTCTGGGGCGCGCCGTGGCTGATGACGCTGATGACCGCCTTCATCTGCGTCACCGTGCTCGGCCTGTGGGCCGCGCGCGCGCTGGCCGCACCGCTGTCATCCTTCGCCAGGGCCGCGGAGAATTTCAGCCTGGACGGCGCCGCCGAGCCGCTGCCCGAGCGCGGGCCGGAGGAGATCCGCTCCGTGGCGCGCGCGCTCAACCGCATGCATGAGCGGATCGCGCGGCTGATGTCGGATCGCACGCGGATGCTGGCCGCGATCAGCCACGATCTGCGCACGCCGATCACGCGGCTGCGCCTGCGCGCCGAGTTCATCGAGGACGAAACCAATCGCAAGCGCATGCTGATCGATCTCGACCAGATGCGTTCGATGCTGGAGTCCGTGCTCTCACTCCTGCGCAACGACCGCAAGGTCGAGGCGGTGACCCTGGTCGACATCGCCAGCACGCTCCAGCTCATCGCCGACCAGTTCGGCGACATGGGCCATGTCGTGCACTATGACGGCCCGGCGTCCGCGACCGCCGCCGCGCGGCCCGACGATTTGCATCGCGGCGTCACCAACCTGGTCGAGAACGCCGTGCGCTTCGGCGCCGAGGTCACGATCCGCCTCGATGCATCCTCCACCACGCTCGTCATCGACGTCGAAGATGACGGCCCCGGCATTTCGGACGCGCGCAAGCAGGAGATGCTGGAGCCGTTCGTGCGCGGCGACGACGCGCGCACCATGGACGACTCCACCGGCTTCGGCCTCGGCCTGTCGATCGCGCGCGCGATCGCGATCGCCCATGGCGGCGAGCTCTCGCTGCACGACCGCGAGCCGCACGGCCTGATCGTGCGGATGCAATTGCCGATCTGGCAAGCGCCGCGGCTGGCGGCTTAGGGCACACTTCCTTCACCTCTCTCAAGCGGGGAGAGGTGAGGACAATGCGATCCGCAGCGATGCGCCTCAGGCCGCGAGTGGCGGATGCTCGACGGCCGTCTCGTCGAAGATCGCCACCGCCTCGAAGCGATATCCGCAGGCGTGGCAATTCCAGAGATAGGAGACGCGCCCCTCGCCTGGCTCGATCCAGTCCGGCTGGGGGATTGGCGTGCCGCACTGGGCACAGGGGTTCTGTCTGGGAACGTCGCCGATATGTGCCTTGTTTGATTTTGTCATGGCACCCTCCCACTTCGCAGGCGTCTTCATACTCGCTTTCGCTAGCCCATGCGAATAGACAGGCGTGCTGTCGCGAGCCGGGGGTCGTTCGCCCCACGCGTCACCTAGGCCAGCTTTGCGTCATCACGGCGGCTCGGCACCGCAAAATCGTGCGCGGCGGCGTTTGGTCACATGATCGCCGCGTTCCGGGGGCCTAACCACGCTGGGTGCAGGTCACTTGTTAGACCCAAGGAATATCTCATGAAGATTTTACGCATTGCCGCGCTGCTCGCGGCCGGATTCATGGTGCCGCAAGCCGCATTCGCGGGCGAAGCCGACTATGCCGAGATGGTTGCGATGCATGCGCGCGCCAACGGCATACCGGAGGCGCTCGTGCACCGCGTCATCATGCGCGAAAGCCGCTACCAGCCCGGCCTCGTCGGCCGCGGCGGCACCATCGGCCTGATGCAGATCAAGCTCGCGACCGCCCGCGGGCTCGGCTACACCGGCGATGCCGCCGGCCTGCGCGATCCCAACACCAATCTTACCTATGCGGTGAAATACCTCGCCGGCGCCTATCACGCCGCCAATGGCGACCACGCGCGAGCCGTGCGTTATTTCGCGGGCGGCTATTACTACGTTGCAAAGCGGCAGCGTCAGGAACAGCAGCAGGCGATGGTGCGAGAGGCCAGCAACCAGACCTGGCTCGAGCCCAACGGCAATCCGCAGCCGATGTTCGCCACCGCGCCGCACAGGAAGCTCGCGCAAGGCGTCCGCAATGCGCGAGCTCAGGTTCCCGCGCAGTAATCACCGTCATGGCCGGGCATAGCCGTCCGAAGGACGGCGTCGCTTCCGCTCGCCTATGACCCGGCCATCCACGTCTTTGCATCCGCGCCCAAGAACGTGGATGCCCGGGACAAGCCCGGGCATGACGACCGTTAACGCGTTGACACCAGCTCCCACTGGCATACATTAGAGCCGTTCCGAGGGGTGCTCCGAGGAGGAGCTGAGATACCGCTAAATGGGCAATACCGCCCAGGACCGCGGTGACCCTTTGAACCTGATCCGGGTCATGCCGGCGAAGGGACAGGGATGTTGCAGACGACCAAGCGATCGGATTCACCGGTATCCATTATCGGCGCAGGCATTGCCGGCGCCTGGCAGGCGCTGTTGTTCGCGCAGGCCGGCCACGCCGTGACCTTACACGAGCGCGGTGACGCGGCGATGACCGAATCCACCAGCCACTGGGCCGGCGGCATGCTGGCGCCATGGTGCGAGGCCGAGGTCGCCGAACCCATCATCTCCAGGCTCGGCCAGCGCTCCCTCGACATCTGGCGCCGCGAGCTGCCCGACACGCCCTTCAACGGCTCCCTCGTCGTCGCCCATCCGCGTGAGCGCAACGATTTCGAGCGCTTTGCCCGCATGACCGAGGGCCACCGCCGGCTCGATGCCGCCGCGCTCGCCGAGCTCGAGCCGTCGCTGCAAGGCCGTTTTCGCGATGCGCTGTTCTTCCCGGCCGAGGGCCATGTCGAGCCGCGCCGCGTGCTGCCGAAACTGCACGCGCGCATCAAAGCTGCCGGCGGCACCATCAAGTTCGACAGCGACGTCAGCGCCAAGGATCTCGCAAGCCTTGATCCTAAAGGCATCGTGATCGACTGCCGCGGCCTTGCCGCGCGCGAAGAAGAGCCCGAGCTGCGCGGCGTCAAGGGCGAGATGATCCTGATCGAGACCGGCGAGGTGCAGCTGGCGCGCCCGGTGCGCCTGATCCATCCGCGCTGGCCGCTCTACGTGATCCCGCGCGAGGACAATCTGTTCATGCTCGGCGCCACCTCGATCGAGGCCGAGGACACCGGCGTCAGCGTCCGCTCCGCGCTGGAGCTCTTGGGCGCCGCCTATGCCGTGCATCCAGCCTTCGGCGAAGCCCGCATCGTCGAATTCGGCTCGGGCCTTCGCCCCGCTTTTCCCGACAATCTCCCCCGCATCGGCATTCGCGGCGAAGAGATCAGCGTCAACGGACTTTACCGCCACGGCTTCCTGATCGCGCCGGCGCTCGCCGAGCTGACGCTCGCTTACGTCGAGCGCGGCCAGATCGACAATGAGGTGATGCAATGCGCGTGATCGTCAACGGCGAGCAGCGCGAGGTGAACGCGGCCAGCGTCGATGCGCTGCTCTCCGAGCTCGACTACGAGGGCACGCATTTCGCCATCGCGCTGAACTACGACGTCGTGCCGAAGAGCCGCTGGGCCGAAACCGCGCTCAATGCCGGCGACGAGATCGAGATCATCACGCCGCGGCAGGGAGGGTGATGGGATGAAGCGCCCACCACACACTCCGCTGTCATCGCCCGGCTTGACCGGGCGATCCAGTACGCCGCGGCATCACGGTTCTAGCCGCATTGCCGCGGCGTACTGGATCCCCGCCTTCGCGGGGATGACAGCTGCATTTAGGGAGACACCCAAGCCATGGTGACCTTCTACGGCAAATCCTTCGCCTCGCGCCTCCTCATCGGCAGCGCGCTCTATCCCTCGCCGGCGATCATGCAGGCGGCGATCCGCGCGTCGGGCTCGAACATCGTCACGGTGTCGCTGCGCCGCGAATCCGCCGGCGGCAAGACTGGGGACGCGTTCTGGAAGCTGATCCGCGAGCTCGACGTGACAGTGCTGCCGAACACCGCCGGCTGCCGCAGCGTGCGCGAAGCGGTGACCACGGCAAAGCTCGCGCGTGAATTGTTCGGCACAAGCTGGATCAAGCTCGAGGTGATCGCCGACAACGACACGCTGCAGCCCGACGTCGTCGGCCTCGTCGAAGCCGCGACTATCCTGATCAAGGACGGCTTCGAGGTGTTCCCCTATTGCACCGAGGACCTTTCGGTCGCGAACCGCCTGGTCGATGCCGGCTGCAAGGTCGTGATGCCGTGGGCCGCTCCGATCGGCAGCGCCAAGGGCATCACCAACCGCGATGCGCTCAAGCTGCTGCGCGAGCGCCTGCCCGACATCACGCTCGTGGTCGATGCCGGCTTAGGGGCGCCCTCGCATGCGGCCGCAGCGCTCGAGCTCGGCTATGACGCCGTGCTGCTCAACACCGCCATCGCAAAAGCCGCCGATCCCGTCGCGATGGCGAACGCCTTCCGCCTCGGCTGTGATGCCGGCCGCACCGCTTTTGAAGCCGGGCTGATGAATGCCCGCGACTTCGCCTCCCCTTCCACCCCTGTCGTTGGGACCCCGTTCTGGCATGCCGTATCCTGATCGCTTCTATCCCGTCGTCGACAGCCTCAAATGGGTCGAGCGGCTGACAAAACTCGGCGTCGGCACCATCCAGCTGCGCGCGAAAGAGCTGAACGATGCCGAGGCGCTCCAGATCGTCACCGACGCGCTGGCGATCACTGAGGGCACGCAGGCCAAGCTGGTCGTGAACGACTACTGGCGCGCGGCAATCGTCGCCGGCGCAAAATACCTGCATCTCGGCCAGGAGGATCTGGCGGATGCCGACCTCAAGGCGATCCGCGAGGCGGGCCTGTCGCTCGGAATCTCCACTCATGACGACGCCGAGCTTGCGATCGCGCTCGAAGCCAAGCCCGATTACGTCGCGCTCGGCCCGATCTTCTTCACCACACTCAAATCGATGCGCTTCGAGCCGCAGGGCATTCCAAAGATCACGGAATGGAAGAAGCGCATCGGCAACATCCCGCTGGTCGCAATCGGCGGCATCAAGTTCGAGCACGCCGCGGAGATCTTTGCCGCCGGCGCGGATTCCATCGCCGTGGTGTCCGACGTCACCCAGAACGCCGACCCGGATGCCCGCGTGCGGCAGTGGCTCGGCCAGAAGGAGGCGGCATGATGCGCACGCCCGCTCCACACCCTCAACTGTCATCGCCCGGCTTGACCGGGCGATCCAGTACGCCGCGGCCTCTCGACTCTAGCCGCACCGCCTCGGAATACTGGATCCCCGCTTTCGCGGGGATGACAGCGGAATTTGTCGCTCGCGCAGCGACGCCAACGAACTGAATTAAGGAGGATCCCATGAACATCCGCTCCAATCCCGACAAGACCGTCCCCGCCGTCACCACCGGCCCCCTTCCCTCCTCGCGAAAAATCTTCGCCTCCCCGGATGCAGCACCGGAAATCCGCGTGCCCTTGCGCGAGATCATCCTCTCCGAAGGCGCGGGCGAGCCGAACCTGCCGGTCTACGACACCTCGGGCCCCTACACCGACCCGTCCGTGACCATCGACGTCAACGCCGGCCTTGCGCGCAACCGCAAGCAGTGGGTGCTGGAGCGCGGCGGCGTCGAGGAATATGAGGGCCGCCAGATCAAGCCGGAGGACAATGGCAGCGTCTCCACCGACAAGGCCGCGCGCGCCTTCTCGGCCTATCACAAGCCGCTGCGCGGCCTCGACGGCCACAAGATCACACAGCTCGAATTCGCCCGCGCCGGCATCGTCACCAAGGAGATGATCTACGTCGCGGCGCGCGAGAACCTCGGCCGCAAGCAGCAGCTCGAGCGCGCGGAGGCAGCGCTCGCCGACGGCGAGAGCTTTGGCGCCGCGGTGCCCGCCTTCATCACGCCGGAGTTCGTGCGCGACGAGATCGCGCGCGGCCGCGCCATCATCCCCTCCAACATCAATCACTCCGAGCTCGAGCCGATGATCATCGGCCGCAACTTCCTCACCAAGATCAACGCCAATATCGGCAACTCGGCCGTGACCTCGTCGGTCGAGGAAGAGGTCGAGAAGATGGTGTGGGCGATCCGCTGGGGCGCCGACACCGTGATGGACCTCTCGACGGGCCGCAACATCCACACCACGCGCGAGTGGATTTTGCGCAACTCGCCGGTGCCGATCGGCACCGTGCCGATCTACCAGGCGCTGGAGAAATGCAACGGCGACCCGGTGGCGCTCACCTGGGAGCTCTACAAGGACACGCTGATCGAGCAGTGCGAGCAGGGCGTCGACTATTTCACCATCCATGCCGGCGTGCGCCTGCAATACATCCACCTCACCGCCAACCGCGTCACCGGCATCGTCAGCCGCGGCGGCTCGATCATGGCGAAGTGGTGCCTCGCGCATCACAAGGAGAGCTTCCTCTACACGCATTTCGACGAGATCTGCGACCTCATGCGCAAATATGACGTCTCGTTCTCGCTTGGCGACGGCCTGCGCCCGGGCTCGATCGCCGACGCCAACGACCGCGCGCAATTTGCCGAGCTCGAAACGCTCGGCGAGCTGACCAAGATCGCGTGGGACAAGGGCTGCCAGGTCATGATCGAAGGCCCCGGCCACGTGCCGATGCACAAGATCAAGATCAACATGGACAAGCAGCTCAAGGAGTGCGGCGAGGCGCCGTTCTACACGCTTGGACCGCTGACCACCGACATCGCGCCGGGCTATGACCACATCACCTCAGGCATCGGCGCTGCCATGATCGGCTGGTTCGGCTGCGCCATGCTCTGCTACGTCACGCCGAAGGAGCATCTCGGCCTGCCCGACCGCAATGACGTCAAGACCGGCGTCATCACCTACAAGATCGCCGCTCATGCCGCCGACCTCGCCAAAGGCCACCCCGCCGCGCAACTGCGCGACGACGCCCTCTCCCGCGCGCGGTTCGAATTCCGCTGGACCGACCAGTTCAACCTCGGCCTCGATCCGGACACGGCGAAAAACTTCCACGACGAGACCCTGCCGAAGGAAGCCCACAAGGTCGCCCATTTCTGCTCGATGTGCGGCCCGAAATTCTGCTCGATGAAGATCACGCAGGACGTGCGGGATTATGCGGCGACGCTGAATGATCCGAACAGCGTGGGCATGTCGATCAGCGGCACCGCCGAGGACGGCATGGCGAAGATGAGCGCGAAGTTCAAGGAGATGGGGAGCAGCGTGTATCTGGACGCGGAGAAGGTGAAGGAGAGTAATCGGGTGCTGTAATCTCTCTGCTCGTTATGCGCGGGCTTACTCGAGCGTCTATAAGAAACGAGAAGCCGGGCGAAAGCTCGGCTTCTTTATGAGTAGTATCCACCTACACAGCTTACGAATTTGAGCGAAGACCAACGTCACCATCGCAACGAAGCTTTGAAATCTTGTTGAGCACCATCGCTGAGCCATTACTAATTCGATGAGACGATGATGGGAGAACGCAATAGTGCAGCCAGCCGTTAAGCGCCTTACTCAAATCGGCCCGTTGCCGAGTTCGAGCGCTGCCACCGCGTCGGTACTGCGGGAGCTGGAGACTTTGCTCGGCGAAGTGCAAACACCGATTACGGATGATGAGGCAAGGGCTTTGGTGCGACTGTTTGGGCCAGATGACTGTTTCGGCCTTGCTTGGTCGTTGCTTCACTTGATCGAAACGTCTCCTGGCTGGCCAATTGAAGGTGCGCTCCATGGCCTAAACGGCGAATGGATCAAGAGGCTGGCAGAGCGCAGCCCGTAGCCCGGATGAGCGAAGCGACATCCGGGATTGACAGCGGCCCCGCATGTCGCTGACGCTCATGCGGGCTACAATCCCAGAGTTGGTCGATTTGCCCGTTCCCACCCCCCACCGCCTCCCCGACCAGCTCCGCCCCAACCTCCGCCTCGTCTTCGTCGGCACCGCTGCCTCGACGCGCTCGGCTGAGCTCGGGCACTACTACGCCCATCCCGGCAACCGCTTCTGGCGGGCGATCCATGAGGCCGGGATCACGCCGCGGCGCTATCAGCCGGGCGAGTTCGCAGCGCTGATCGAGCTCGGGATCGGCTTCACCGATCTCTCCAAGTCGGGGGCCGGGATGGATCACCAGATCGCGGCTGAGACGATCGACGTGCCGGGGTTCAGGGCGAAGATGGAAAAGTACCGGCCGCGGACGATTGCGTTCACGAGCAAGAAGGCGGCGAGCTTGTTCTATGGCAGGCCGTCAGCTGCGATTGCGCTGGGGCGGCAGGTGCGCGATGCAAGCCTGCCGGAGATTTTTGTGCTGCCCTCGCCATCTGGTGCGGCGTCGGGCCATTGGACGATCGAGCCGTGGCGGGAGCTGGCGGCGTGGATCAGTGCGTAGCTCCGTAGGGTGGGCAAAGGCGCGTCAGCGCCGTGCCCACGATTTCTTCGTGAGTCCCGGCAGCGCGTGGGCACAGCGCGCGAAGGGCGCGCCTTTGCCCACCCTACGGCACCGGGGCTTCCTCACCCCGCATACGCCTTGTCCAGCTCCGCGATCACGATCTTCCGCATCCCCATCATGGCCTGCATGACGCGGTTCGCCCTGGTGCGGTCGGGATCGCCGAGGTAGCGGCCGAGCGCGGTCGGGATCACCTGCCAGGACAGGCCGAACTTGTCCTTGAGCCAGCCGCACCTGGACTCCTCGCCACCGTCGGCGGTGAGCGCTTCCCAAAAATAGTCGACCTCGCCTTGCGTCTCCACGCTGATGAAGAACGACACCGCCTCGTTGAAGCGGTATCGCGGCCCGCCGTTGAGCGCGTGGAAGCGCTGGCCTTCGAGCTCGAACACCGCCATGAAGTCGCTGACGGTCTCGATCTTTGCGTTGGGAAACACCGATTTGTAGAACGCGACGGCCTCGGGGACGTTGTTGTCGAACCAGAGGAACGGCGTGATGGAGGTCATGAGCGGGGCTCCTTTCGGCACGGGGGCGGGGCTTCCCAAGGACGCGGCAGGGAGCGGCGTCCCGACATGGAGAAGCGGGATTTTTTTGGCAGTTCGTAGGATGGGTAGAGCGCAGCGAAACCCATCAATCGGAGCGAAACGGCAGGCGCGGCGGTTCGATGGCGCCGTGATGAAGTAGGTGATGGGTTTCGCTTCGCTCTACCCATCCTACGCGGAAAACCGGATAGCTTGTCGGAAACCGCCCCGCTCGTTCGTCCTCTGGATCCAAGATGCAGCCACCCAGGAGACCGCCAATGCCTCCCACCATCACCGCCTTCGAAAACTCGCCCGACCGCGGCCGGGGACAGGCGCGCGACATGCGGGTGCGCTGGGCGCTGGAGGAAGTCGGGCAGCCCTACGACGTCCGCCTGGTTTCGTTCGAGCAGATGAAAGAGCCCGCGCACCTTGCGCGGCATCCGTTCGGGCAGATTCCGACTTATGAGGACGGCGACCTCGCCTTGTTCGAGTCCGGCGCGATCGTGCTGCACATCGCCGAGCATCATGCCGGGCTGCTGCCGGTCGAGCCGAATGCGCGGGCGCGCGCGATCGCGTGGATGTTTGCCGCGCTGAACACGATGGAGCCGCCGATCGTCGAGCTCGGCATGGCGATGCTGTTCGAGCGCGACAAGAGCTGGTACGAGGCGCGCCTGCCCATGCTCAGGGATCGCGTCCGTGTCAGGCTCGGCGAACTGTCCCGCCGTCTCGGCGGCGCAGAGTGGCTCGACGGCGCCTTCAGCGCCGGCGATCTCATGATGGTGACCGTGCTGCGACGGCTGAACACATCGGGGCTGCTGGAGGAATATCCTGACATCGCCGCCTATGTCGCCCGCGGTGAAGCGCGGCCGGCGTTCCGACGCGCGTTCGATGCGCAGCTGGCGGTGTTCACCGCGGCGTCGCGTTCGTAGGGTGGGTTAGACGCGCGGCTGTGCAAAGCGCAGGCCGCGCGGCGTAACCCACCGCTTCTGTCGCCCCGAAGAGGTGGGTTACGCCTTGCACCGTTCCGTGTTGAGCGACCGAGTTCGTGAACGGCTAACCCACCCTACCAGGGCCGCGAACGCGGCATCTGTTCGGTTCGCTCCCATTGCATCCGTCTCGGCGCCCCTGCATGCTGGCCCCGCCATCACAGGGGAGCCGCCGCATGCTGACCCTCTACTCCTACCCGGAACTGTTCGGTGTCGCCGACAACAACGGCTACGGCCTCAAGGTCTACGCCTTCCTCAAGCTCGCGGGCGTTCCGTTCGTGCACGAGCACATCTTCGATGCCTCCGCGGCGCCGCGCGGGCAGCTGCCTTACATCGTCGACGACGGCGAGACCATCGGCGACAGCGAGACCATCATCGCGCATGCGATCGCGAAATATCGCCTGACCATCGATGCGGCGCTGTCAGCAGAGCAGCGACGAACCAATCACCTCGTCACGCGCATGCTGGACGATCTCTACTGGGTGATGTCCTATTCGCGCTGGAAGGACGAGCGCTTCTATCCCACGTTCCGCGACGGCTTCATCGCGCAGCATCCGCAGATCAACGCGGAAGGGTTCGAGAAGGCCAAGGCCTACAACGCGCAGCGCTATCATTTCCAGGGCATCGGCCGCTACACGCCCGAACAGGCTTACGCGCGGGGCCTCGCCGATCTGCAGGTGCTGGCCGAGATCGTGCCCGCGAACGGTTTCGTGCACGGCGCAGCGCCGACCAGCGTCGATGCCGGCATCTACGGCTTTGTCGCCAACATCTATTACTTCCCGATCCCGACGCCGCTGAAGGCGTTCGTCGATGCGCACAAAAATCTCGTCGCGCATTGCGAGCGGGTTCATGCGATGGTGAGCGCGTAGTCCGCGGTCTCGTAGGGTGGGCAAAGCGAAGCGTGCCCACGACCTGTATCCATCACGAGCGAATGGTGGGCACGGCGCTATGCGCCTTTGCCCACCCTACGGAACGAGTCAGACGGCACTGCCTTCTACCGCATCGTGATCGCGAGCCCGCTGAGATCCGCATTCGCCATCAGGCCGACTTGCGTGCCGCTCAGCTCCAGCACCGCGCCCTTCTGGTTGGTCAGCACGATGGCGCGGGCGCCGCGGCCGACGGCGAGGCCGGCGCCGGCAGCGCCATAGACGCCGGCGACGTCGGAGGGGCGGTTGATGTTGGAGACGCGGCCGCGCAGCACGGTCTTGGAGCCGCCGAAGACGAGGCCGTAATCGAGCCCGCCGGTCGAGAGCGAATAGGCACGGCCGCGGAAGTTGAGCACGCCGGAGCCGCCCGAGCCGCCGATGATCCAGCCCGCCTTGTAGATCGTCAGCACCACGGTGCCGCCGTCGGCCCGTGCGGCGGTCGAGAGGCCGGCAAGCGCGGCAATGGCGACCAGCGCGGCGCGGAAGGTGGATGCGATCTTCATGCAGAATCTCCGGGGACTATTTTTCAAGGGGGAAAGCGAATCAGACGCGACGAATCTATCCGATCGATCGCGGCGGCAACATGATGTGGTGGGCGCGAGACGCGAGGTGCAGCAGCACACTCCACTGTCATCGCCCGGTTCAACCGGGCGATCCAGTATTCCAGAGAGGTTGGTGATTGAACCGAGAGGCCGCGGCGTACTGGATGCCCCGGTCAAGCCGGGGCATGACAGCGGAGTTTGGGGGCCGCAGCATCGACTGCTGCCATCATCCCATTCTGCTCCTGTTTTGCCCGACGGAGCAAGCGATAATTTCGATCTTCCCGAATTTTGAAAAAGCATCAATGATTTCTGCTCGAAGTCTACTGTGCATGGGGTTGTTTTCGAATTTTGTTCTTGCCCCCTCGCCCAACGCCGATTGCAACTCCCCCGCATGTCGCTACGCTCATGCGCCCACATGTCCCCGAGGTGACCCATGCCGATCCAGCATTTCGCGCCCCCGCCGCACGTCAAGGCGCCGCCGCTGTCATTTGCGACGCGCGTCGGTGACCTCCTGTTCGTCTCCGGCATTCCCGGCTTCGATGCCCACGGCGCGCTGCCCGAGGGCTTCGATGCGCAGTTCGCCAATGTCGTCGTCAACATCCGCCGCGTACTCGACGAGGCCGGCGCGACGTTCCGCGACCTCGTCAAGGTCAACGTGCTACTGACCCGCGCTTCCGATGTCGCCGCGATGAATGCGCTCTATGCAGGCAGCTTCGGCCCGCCGCCCTACCCGGCGCGCACCACCTGCGTGGTGCACGCCCTGCCCGATCCGAAGATGCTGATCGAGATCGAGGCGGTGGCTTCGCTGGCGAAGTGAGCCGGGCCTAAGCGCGTGTGGCTTGGCGGGTACGCGGCCGAACCAAGTGCGCCGCTGCGTCTGACATGTCCGTGAACGGCCGCTCTCCCCGGCTTGCAAAGGACCTGCTTTTACCGCACGAACTTTCCGCTCACCCTTCCCCACAAGGAGATAACTTCATGCGTCGCGTTCTCGCCCTCTGTGCCGTTGCCGGCATCGCTAGTTCCGTGTTCGCCGTGCCGGCGTCGGCGAAGGTCGGCTATTACGTGATCCGCTGGGACAACACCGGCATCTGCCAGGTCTGGAACGAGGACCTGAAGTACAAGCCGTTCCAGTTTGGGGCGTCGACCTACAAGGTCGTCAGCAAGCCGCTCCCGACTTTCACCGAGGCCTCCGATCTCCAGATCAAGCTGCGCGGGGAGCGCCGCTGCACGCTGTAAGCCTCACGCGACAGATCGCGTTCGGAAGGGCGGATCGCAGCAGGCGGTCCGCCCTTTTGCTTTGCCGGCGCCCTCGCTTTTTTCAGGCGAAATTAGGCGTTTCCCGCGCGCACGCTTTGAACCTACCGCGCGAATGGAACTACTCACATCTTGTCCGGGGCGCCTGCCTGAAAGCGTCCCGCGCCACCTCCTCCCGTCATTGTCGGGAGGCGCATCACATCTTTCATTTGAGGAGCTATCATGCGTCGTATTTCCATGCTGTGCGCTGCCGCGGGTCTTGCCGTCACGGCCTTCGTCGCCGCGAGCCCTGCCGAAGCCAGCTATCACCTGATCCGCTGGCAGGACACCGGCTTCTGCCAGATCTGGGACGAGAGCATCCCGACCACGCCGTGGCCGGCCGGCTATCACCGCGCCAGCCAGACCGTGCCGACCTTCGTCGATGCGCTGATGCTGAAGGACCATGCGCTCCAGGCCGGTCACTGCACCTGGTAAGATTCGATCTGCGGACGACAAGGGCCGGGCAAGGATGCGATGCTAGCATCCTTGCCCGCTCGCGTTTCTATTCTTCGGATTTCGGAGCAGAACGATGCGACCGACGACGACAGCAACGATTCTCGCCGCTTCGCTCCTGCTCGCGGTGGCCGCGAATGCGCAGGCACCGCAAGCCTTCCGCGTGATCTCGCCGATCTTCAGCCAGCTCGTCAGCTTCGCGATGCCCTCGCAATTCACCGTGGTGTTCGAGAACACCAAGGGCGGTCACTACATCCGCGAAGCCGTGCTCAAGGGCGAGACGGCCGAGCGCTGGACGCAGATGATCACGGTGACAGGCGAGAAAGGCATGACGCTGACGCCGGGTCACTCGCCCGAAGCATTCGCCGCCACGATCGCCGGCGGCTTCAAATCCGCCTGCCCCGACAGCTTTGCGGCGCAGCCGCTCGGCGCCATGACATTCGGCGGCTTCGAGGCTTTCGCTGCCGTGATCGGCTGCGGCCGCATCGACAGCGGCCCGACCCGCCACAGCGAGACCGCGCTGCTGATCACGCTGAAAGGCACGAGCGACTACTACACCATCCAATGGGCCGAGCGCGGTCCCGAGACCGACGAGCCGCCGGTCAGGGACGAACGCTGGCAAACACGCCTGAGCGATCTCGGCCCGATCGCCCTCTGCCCGATCGTTGCAGGGGAAGCCGCGCCCTATCCGAGCTGCGTGAACAAGAGCTGAGGCGGCCGCACGCGCAACTGCCGTAGGGTGGGCAAAGCGCAAGCCTGCCCACCATTCCGTCCATCGTGAAGAAAACCGTGGGCACGGCGCTTTGCGCCTTTGCCCACCCTACGAGATATCGCTTGGAGCGCTCACGCGTCCTTATGCGCGCCGGGATGGATCAGTATGTCGCGCGCGGCGGCGAGGTCGATGAAGGCCTCGGTGCTGCCGCCCTGGTCGGGATGCATGCCCTTGGCAGCGCGGCGATAGGCCTGGTTGATGTCCTCGCAGGTGAGCTGCACGGCGAGCGGCAGGCCGAGCATCTTGCGGGCCCGGTCCTCGCTCGAGAGTTTCTTCGGCGCGGCGTTGCGGCGGCCGAAGCGCGGCGCGGCGAGATCATGGATGACGTCGAGGACCACCGCGAGGCGGCGCTGCGCCGCCAGCGTGACGCTGTGATCGTCATTGTCCACGGCCTGGCGCAGCACCGGAAGCGCCTGCTCGGCGGCCTGCCGCAGCATCGGTTCGGTGCTCATCCGCGCGATCTCGGCGACGAGCCGGCCCGCCTCGGCGAAGTCGGCCGACGGGACCGAGCGCAGGCGTTCGAGAGCGAGTTTCCAGGAGTCCAGCCGTTCCATCATGCGCGCAACGTTTAGCAATCGAGATCAGTATGCCAAGGCCGCCGTTTCCGACCCCTTAATTTCGAGTTAGCCTTTCGTGAAACTTCGAAAAGAAATCGGGAGGAAATTGTCATGGCATTGCTCGCAAACCACATCGCCGTCGTCACCGGCGCCGGCTCCGGCATCGGCCGGGCGATCGCGGCCGGCTATGCCCGCGAGGGCGCGCAGGTGGTCCTGCTCGACGTCAACGCCGACACGGTCGCGGAAGCCGCCCAGGAGATCCGAAAAGAGGGCGGCAAAGCCGAGAGCTTTGCGCTCGACGTCACCCGCCGCGAGGACTGCTTTGCGCTGGCCAAGCAAGTGGCGGACGAGGTCGGACAGGTTTCGATCCTCGTCAACAATGCCGGCATCACCCGTCGCAACGCCTTCACCGCCGAGACCGAGACAGTGGCGAAGGATTGGAACGACATCATCTCGCTCAACCTCAACGGCGTCTTCAACATGACGCAGGCCTTCCTTAGCCCTCTGCGCGCGAGCAAAGGCCGCATCGTCAATATCGGCTCGATCCAGTCCTTCGTGCATCTGCGCACGCCGAGCTCGGCGGCGTACACGACCTCAAAGCATGGCGTGCTCGGCTTCACCAAGGCGCTTGCGGTCGAGCTCGGCAAGGAAGGCGTGCGCGTCAACGCGATCGGCCCCGGCTTTATCGAGACCAACATCAACGCCCAAGTGCGCGCGACCAATCCGGCGCTGGTGCAGGCCTTCGTCGATCACACCCCGCTGGCGCGCACCGGCAAGCCCGAGGACATCGTCGGCCCAGCGATCTTCCTCGCCTCGGATCTGTCGGCCTACGTCACCGGCACGATCGTGATGGTGGATGGCGGCTATCGGACGGTGTGAGGCGCGACGCTCCATCCACTTGCTCGATGTCATCGCCCGCCTTGTGCGCGCTTGCGCACTGGGGCGGGCGATCCAGTACGCCGCGGCCCCTCGTCGGACGTCAGGCGTCTCGGAATACTGTCAGCCCGGCCTTCGCGGGCATGACAGTGAACGGGTCGCGCGAGATCGTCCCGCATCACTATGCATCTCGTGCCAATCGCGGCCGCATCGCGGCATTCCTGAGGTCATCTGGTGCGATCGGGTTTGGTTAACCTTTCATTAACCAAACCCGCCCACCGTGGTTCTACGGCTTGGGGGTCGTTTGTTCTCGATCCGCTTCCAGCGAAGGAAGCGGGCGTTGATCGGGGTGTGTTGATGACCACTGTTCATGTCGCGGCGCCGCAGGACGCCCAATTCCTCGCTCCGAACCAGATCGTTCCGCTGCTGATCGGCGCGACCGTCGACGAGGTCGAGCGCGAGCTCGTGCTTCAGACTCTGGCGCGCTGCGACGGCAATCGCACGCGCGCAGCGCGTGTGCTCGGCCTGTCGGTGCGCACGCTGCGCAACAAGATCAGGATCTATGCGGCGTCCGGCATCGAGGTGCCCGCGTATCACGATTAGTGCGCACGTGACCATGCGAGGCGGATCATCCCGCCGCCGAGAATCGCAAGCGCGATGACGGCGACCGCGGCCGCGATCAGCTCGATGGCGCGGAGCACGAAAGCCGTCATCACGGCCCATGACGATTGCGGCTCATCGGCAAAGGCGATCGGCACGACGTCGGGCACCAGCAGATAGGCAAGCCCGAGCGCTGCCGCAAAGGTGACTGTGGACAGGCAGAAGATTGTCCAGGCTGCGCGCATCGGTTGCTCCTCGCGAGCGTGTGGCCGCGTGCCGTTCAATGGCACGGCGCCCCATGGCGCTGATTGATGTTGATCAAGCCCGCTGCGAGGGGTGGGCAGAATTGCTGCTGTCGTCAAACGCCGCTAAGTAGCTTGCTTCCGCAGAGGGGAGCAGTGGCGTGGCAGACGAACAGGGCCGGCAAGGACGACAGGGGCCTCAGGGCCGGCAGGGCGAACCAGGACGGCCGGGGCCGCAGGGTCATCCGGGCAAGCGGGGGCCGGACGGCGCGCGCGGCAAGCCGGGGCCTCAGGGCAAGCCCGGTTTGGCCGGAAAGGCCGGACCGCAGGGCAAGCCCGGCCTGCCAGGCAAGGCCGGCGAAGCCGGTGCGCGGGGGCCGGTCGGGCCGCAAGGAGCGGCAGGGCCGCAGGGCCCGCGCGGAGAGGCCGGACCGCCCGGCCAATTGCCGTCGATCGAGCAGGTGCTGCCGTGGCTTGATCAGCTGTTCGATGCCTGGGACGAGCGCCGCCGCCAGCGCGAGCGCGAAGCCGCCGAGCGGGAAGCGCAGGAAGCAGCCGAGCGCGCCGCGCTGGAAGCCGCCGTGCAGGAGACTGACGAGACGCACGGCGAGGACGACGACGATGATGATGATGATGATAACGATCACAAGAAAAAGAAGAAAAAGAAGAAGCACGGCCACTAGGACTGGCGGACGAATCTAGTCCGTCCCGTCCTCACGTCGCGACAGCATGCCCATGCGCTCGAACTGCCAGCGCATGGCCCGGTACCAGAGATAGCCGACCGCCGCGCCGCATAAAGCGAGGATGACGACGTTCGCGCTCGAGAACGAGCCGCTCCACCACATCATCCACGCGGTCCACAGCAGCGTGAAGATGATGGCACCTGCTTTCAGCGGAAGAAGGGGGCGGCTCATGGTCGTGCTCCGGGCTGTCAAAACCCCGGCAGACATCGTCGCAGCTTGAGGCGCCTCCGACCGTGAGCCAGATCACGGAACGGCTCAGCCGAACCGCAGCCGCGAGCGCTCCCTCGCCTTTTCCGCCTCGACCTCGCGGTCGCGCGCCGGCGCATGGGTATGCAGCGAGGTCAGCAGTTTTCGCGCGGCTTCCGAGACCTCCACCACCGCGCGCTCGAACACCTCCTCATTGGCCTGCGACGGCTTGTTGAAGCCGGACAATTTGCGCACGAATTGGAGCGCGCTGGCCTGGATCTCGTCCTCCGTCGCCGGCGGCTCGAAATTGAACAGCGTCTTGATGTTGCGGCACATGCAGTCTCTCCCGGGGGTTTCCATAAGGACGATCGGCGCAGACGAAATCCTACATCCTCAAGCGCAGTTCTGCTAAGTTCCGCCGCAACGCGGCCGCGATGACGAGCCGCAACGGGGAGAGAAACATGAGGACCTCTTGGGCCGCGCTGTCGGCCATTCTGCTGTCCATTTCAACATCAGTCATGGCCGCCGATTATCCGCCGCCGAAGCAGGGCGACTGGATCGCCAGGGATTTCAAGTTCCACACCGGCGAAGTTATGGCCGAGCTCAAGCTGCACTACACCACCGTCGGCGAGCCCGGCGGTCAGCCGGTGCTGGTGCTGCACGGCTCGGGCGGATCAGCGGCGAGCATGCTGACGCCTGCTTTCGCCGGCAAGCTGTTCGGCCCGGGCCAGCCGCTCGACGCCGCCAAATACTACATCATCATTCCCGATGGCATCGGCCACGGCAAATCGTCGAAGCCGTCCGACGGCATGAAGACGAGCTTTCCAAAATACGACTACGACGACATGGTCGAGGCGCAGTATCGCCTGGTGACGGAAGGCCTCGGCGTCAAGCATCTGCGGCTCGTCATCGGCAATTCGATGGGCGGCATGCACACCTGGCTGTGGGGCGAGAAATATCCGAAGGCGATGGACGCGCTGATCCCGATGGCCTCGCAGCCGACCGAGATGGCCTCGCGCAACTGGATGATGCGACGGATCATGCTCGACACCATCCGCAACGATCCCGACTATGACGGCGGCAACTACACCAGCCAGCCGCGCATGATGAAATACGCCATCACCGCCTACGGCATCGCCAGCATCGGCGGCACGCTCGCCTATCAGCAACAGGCGCCGACCGCGGCCAAGGCCGACAAGATCGTCGACGACCGCCTTGCGACGCCGATCACTGCGGATGCCAACGACTTCGTCTATCAGTGGGAAGCCTCGCACGACTACAATGCCGGCGAGAAGCTGGAGGCAATCGAGGCCTCGCTGCTGCTGATCAACTCTGCCGATGACGAGCGCAACCCGCCCGAGACCGGCATCACGGACGCTGCGATGAAGCGCGTCAAGAACGGCAAGCTGTATCTCATTCCCGCAAGCACCGAGACGCGCGGCCACGGCACCACAGGCAATGCGCAGTTCTACGTCGAGCAGATCAGGCAATTGCTGCAAACCGCGCCGCAGCGGACGATGTGAGACGAGCAGCTGGACAGTATGTCGAAGGCTCGCTTTCGCAAGGCTGCACTCGCGCTGCCCGGCGTCATCGAAAGCGCACATCACGGCCATGCCGACTTCCGCGCCGGCAAGCGCGTGTTCGCGACTCTGGGCTACCCCGACGACACATGGGGCATGGTGAAGCTCACGCCGGACCAGCAGGCCGTGCTCGTCGACGCCGAACCGGAGATGTTTCGTCCGGTGCCCGGCGCCTGGGGCAAGAGCGGCAGCACGAATGTGAAGCTGGCGAAGATCGATCCGGTGACGCTGCGAAGCGCGCTCGTGATGGCCTGGCGCAATGTCGCGCCGAAATCGCTGCTCGCATCGCTCGAGACGCGATAGCGAAAGGTCATATCGCAACGCATCATGTGCGGCGCCCTCGCGCGCCGCATATTATTTGAGCATGCAATGCGCTGACAGCTCGGGCTTAATCGCATCAACGATACGAATCGAACGCGACGGAGGATCGCATGCACAGGCTCGCGCCGCGCGTTTGGCTGGCCGCGACGATGGCGCTGACGAGCGCAGCATTCGCATTCGACAACGGCCAGTATGACCATGTCCCGCCCGATATCCGCGCCTGGTTCAAGAGCGTGATTGCGCCGAATGGCGTGCCGTGCTGCGACATCTCGGATGGCCATCGCACTGACTACGATGTGCGCGGCGGCGCCTATTGGGTACCGATCGAAGGACATTGGATGGAGGTGCCCGAGCGTGCCATCATCCGCGATCGCGGCAATCCGGTTGGACAAGCCGTGGTGTGGTACGTCCATCACCGCGGCGCTATCATCATCAGCTGCTTCGTGCCGGCGGATGCGGTCTAATGCCTCGTGGTGATTTCGTTGGCTGGACGCGGCCTGATCGGCTAGTTTGAAGCCAAGCTGATGTGGAGGTACACCGTTGACCGATCTTTGCGCCGAGGACCTCGCCACCATCTATGCAAAGCCGAGCCCGCGCGTGATCGCGAAGGCGCGTCCCGCGATCGATGCGCATGCGAGGAAGTTCATCGGGATGTCGCCGTTCTGCGTGCTCGCGACGTCGGGCGCTGACGGCAGCGTCGATGCCTCGCCGCGCGGCGGCGGCATCGGCTTCGTCCACGTCGCCGGGCCCAACCAGCTGCTGATGCCCGACCGCTCGGGCAACAACCGGATCGACAGTTTTCGCAACGTCGTCGAAGGCTCGGGTTTCGTGCACCTGTTGTTCTTCGTGCCTGGGATCGACGAGACGCTGCGCGTCGGCGGCCGCGGCACGCTGTCGGCCGATCCGGATCTGCTGGCGTCGATGGAGGAATTCGGCAAGCTGCCGCGAGCGGTGCTGAACGTCGCCGTCAGCGAAGTCTATTTCCACTGCGGCAAGGCGCTGATGCGCTCAAAGCTGTGGTCGCCGGAGAAGGTGCAGCGCTCGGTGATGCCGAGCATCGGCGAGGTCATTCACGACCAGACGGGCCTCGGCGAACCGGAGAGCCAGGAGATCGTGGAAGCGCGCTACAAGACGCAGTTGTAGGGGGCCGTTCCCGGCTCAATCAGACCGTCATGCCCGGGCTCGACCCGGGCATCCGCGTCTTCGTCGTGCGGCAAACGTAGATGGCCGGGACAAGCCCGGCCATGACAAATGGAGAGAGAGACGCGTGGAGCTTAATGCCCCTCGCCCTCGAGCCCGCCGACGTGCTTCTGGGTGTAGAGCTCGAGGCCGATGCGGCCGATCAGGTCGAGCTGGGTCTCGAGGAAGTCGATGTGGTGCTCCTCGTCGCTCATCAGCTTCTCGAACAGGTCGCGTGTGACGTAGTCCTTGACGCCGTGGCAGTAGGTCGCCGCTTCCTGGTACAGCGCCCGCGCGCTCATCTCGGCGGCGAGATCGCACTCGATGATCTCCTTGACGTTCTGGCCGATGCGCAGGGGATCGAGCACCTGCATGTTCGGAAAGCCGTCGAAGAACAGGATGCGCGCGGTGAGCTTGTCGGCGTGCTCCATCTCCTCGATGGACTCCTTGCGCCAGACCTTGGCCATGTCCAGGAGGCCCCAATTGTCGAGGAAGCGGTAGTGCAGCCAGTACTGGTTGATCGCAGTCAGCTCGTGACGCAGCGCCTTGTTGAGATAGTCGATGACTTTTGCGTCGCCCTGCATGGTTCACTCCAGCTCTTGCAGTCCAAATCGGCCCTAAACCGAATTTAGAATGCTTCTAAGTCAGTTTAAGGAAGAGGGCAACCGGCTGCAGGGACGCAGCCGGGGAAAAGCTCAGCGGGGATTGTGGAAGTTTTCAGCAGGCAGCTAGGGCGAACTCGGCGGGCTCGGCCGTTTCGTCATTGGCGGCCACCGTGTTGCTGTGCGGGCAGCCCGAGCAGCAGGACTTGGCGCAGGGGCCGAGCGCTTCGTCGATGATGGTCTTGATCGTCCGCGCGCAGCGGCCGCATTCGGCACTACAGCCGAGGCATCCATAGACCTGCTTGGCATGACGCACCGCATCGTCGGATTCGGCGACGGCGGCGCGGATGTCGTCATCGCTCAGCACGTTACAGGAACAAACGATCATGGAAGCGATAGGCCCTTCGGTGATGCGTCATCATCGATATTTAACGGGCCGTCCGGATGCAAAGGGAAAAACCGGTATTTGAAGCTATTCCAAACTAGCCCGGAAACAGCCTAGAACGGCTCTAAAATACGGTATTGCGGTGGATCAAGATCAGTCACCGCCACCGCCTCCACCTCCATCGCCGCCGCCTCCGCAATCCCCGCCGCTGCTGCCGCTATCGCTGCTCGAGCAGCTGCCACTGTCGCTCGGGCCCGCCGAGCTGTCGCTGGAAAACCAGCTCCCCAGCGAGAAACCGTCGCTCGATCCCGAATAGCTGTCACCGCCGCCGGTGCCGCCATCCGTTCCGGCCGCTGCCCGCGAGCGCCGGCCCCGGTTCTGGAGATGGCTGATCCAGCCGTAGCCGATCGCGAAGATGACCCCGGCAGCAATCAAGGCATTGGTCATCGCATTACCCATCATCGCCTCCCTGCTCGCCTCCTTGGCGGACCTGCGATCCACATTAATTGGTCGCATCCCGCAAAGGTGCCGTTCATCGGTCGTTCAAATGGAGTATGGAACTTAGGTCCCAAAGAGTTCCCCGAGTTGAAAGGCCAAGTCTATGAAGAAGTCGCTCCTGGCAGTTGCTGCCCTCGCCACCCTGGCCCTGGCGGCCGGCACACCCGCCCATGCACAGCGCGGCGTCGCCGCAGGCGTCGCGGCCGGGATCATCGGCGGCGCCATTGTCGGCGGCGCGCTGGCGTCTCCGTATTATTACGGACCAGGCCCCGGCTATTATGAACCGGGCTATTACCCGCCCCGCTACTACGCGCCGGGTCCGGGCTATGTCGCCGACGACTATTACGGCGGCGGGTGCGTCTGGCAGAGGCAGCGCTTCTGGGACGGCTATGCCTGGCGCGTCCGCCGCGTCCGAGTCTGCGGCTGAGGCGACTTGAGCTGCGCGTGGGCCGGTTCACTACGGACGCGCCGTTCATCCTGAGGCCCGAAAAAGACCGCTTTTTCTCGTCACAGCTCCGTGTGCGTTTACCGTGGATTGACCATTTGCGCGCTTCCTAGCTGCAAGACCAATTCCATCAGAGTGTGCGTGAACCTTTGAAACCCGGGCGCCTCTAACAAGAGGAACCCATCTCCCAGGAGAGCCAAGAGCATGAAGAAGACTTTAGTTGCCGCCCTCACGGTTGCGACGGTCGCCGGTTCGCTGGTGACTGCCACTCCGTCCGCCAAAGCCGGTGACGGCGTCGGCGCCGGCATCGCGGCCGGCCTGATCGGCGGCGCCATCGTCGGCGGCGCCATCGCGTCGAGCCGTCCGGCCTATGGTGGTCCGGTTTACGTCGCCGAGCCCGGCCCGCCGCCCCCGCCCTGCTACTGGCAGCGCCAGCGCTATTGGGACGGCTACGGCTGGGTGGTCCGCCCGATTCGCGTTTGCTACTGATGATCTCAAGGCGCTGATGAGCGCCGCGATCGAAGCCCGGCCGAGACCATCGGCCGGGCTTTTTCTTTTTGCTTGCCGCGCTATCGCGCCGCCTGGATCGAGCGCAGCACCTCTTCGCTCGGCCAGCAATCGACCTTCAGGCCTGCGGACTTCTGATAGGCGCCGAGCGCGGCGCGCGTCTGCATGCCGGCCTTGCCGTCGATCTTGTCCTTGTAGAGCCCGATACGCGTCAGGCCGCGCTGCATGGTCTCGACATCCTTCGTACGCAATTGCTTCGAAGCGGCCCAAGGTGTCGCGAACGGCAGCGGGCTCGTCATGCGATCGCTGAGATGGCCGACGAACAGCACGTAGAGGTCGGAGAAATTATATTCCTTGATGACGAAGTAGTTCTTCGTGGTCAGGAACGACGGACCGTAGATGCCTTCCGGTTGCAGCAGCGAGGCCGGCTGCGCCTGCTCGGCGGCGCTGAGCCTCGCGCCGCGCACTGGAACAAAACCTTCGCGCAGCCACTGGCCGATCGGCTTCGTCACCTCGGGCACGCCGGTGGTGCAATCGACTTTTGCGGGTGCTTGCACCTCGTAGGCCCAGCGCACGCCGCTCTGCCACCCCTTGTTGACGAGCTGCTGTGCAGCGGAGGCCAGCGCATCCGGCACCGAGTGCCAGATGTCGATGCGGCCGTCGCCGTCGAAGTCGACGCCGTGATTGTAATATTCGGACGGCAGGAATTGCGTCAGCCCGGTCGCGCCGGCCCAGGATGAGCGCATGTCCTTGCGCGTCACTACGCCCTCGCCCAGAATTTTCAGCGAGAGGATGAACTCGTTGCGATAGGTGTCCTTGCGGCGGCCGACATAGGCTTGCGTCGCCAGCACGCGGACGAGATCGTAAGGCAGCGTATAGCGGCCGTAGTCAGTCTCACGGCCCCAGATCGCGAGCATCACGGTCGCGGGCACGCCGGACTTCTTTTCGATCTGCGTCAGCGCGGAATTGTATTTTTGCAGCAGCCGCTGCCCCTCGCCGGCGAGCCGTGCGATCGACGCTTCCCTGACATAGTCGGCGGGCACCTGCACGAACTCGGCCTGCGACGGCGCGCCGGTCGCGGGCCGGCCCGGCAGGATCAGATCGGGCAGCTTGTAGTCAGGCTCGAGCCCGCGCGTCTGCTCATCGAACGTCGCGCGGGACACGCCGGCAGCTTGCGCCTCCGGCCACAGCGAGGCGATGAACTGCGTGAAGGCAGCATCAGTGGCGCGGGCGGACGACCAGGTGCAGGTGACCACGATCACCGCAGCGATGAGCGCCCGTCGCATCATGCCGAAATCACCGCGTCAGCTTTTTGTACTTCACGCGGTGCGGAATGATGCTGTCCTGGCCGAGCCGGCGCATCTTGTCCTTCTCGTAGTCCTGGAAGTTGCCTTCGAACCACTCGACGTGGCTGTCGCCCTCGAAGGCCAGGATGTGGGTCGCGATGCGGTCGAGGAACCACCGATCGTGGCTGATGATGACGGCGCAGCCGGCAAAATCCTCCAGCGCCTCTTCGAGCGCGCGCAACGTGTCGACGTCGAGGTCGTTGGTCGGCTCGTCGAGCAGCAGGACGTTGGCGCCGGACTTCAGCATCTTAGCGAGATGGACGCGGTTGCGTTCACCGCCGGAGAGCGCGCCGACCTTCTTCTGCTGGTCGGCGCCCTTGAAGTTGAACGACGAGCAATAGCCGCGCGAGTTGACCTCCTTCTTGCCGAGCAGGATCAGCTCGTTGCCGCCGGAGATTTCCTCCCACACGGTCTTCTTGCCGTCGAGCGCATCGCGCGACTGGTCGACATAGCCGAGATGCACGGTCTCGCCGACCGTGATCGTGCCCTTGTCCGGCTGTTCCTGGTTGGTGATCATCTTGAACAGCGTGGTCTTGCCGGCGCCGTTGGCACCGATCACGCCGACGATGCCGCCCGGCGGCAGCTTGAAGGTGAGATCGTCGATCAAGAGGCGATCGCCGTAGCCTTTGCTGAGCGCTTCGAAATCGACCACGTTGGCGCCGAGCCGCTCGGCGACGGGAATGATGATCTGCGCGGTCTGGGTCTGCTTCTCGCTCGCCTGCTTGAGCAGCTCCTCATAGCGCTGATAGCGCGCCTTGGACTTGGCCTGGCGTGCCTTCGGCGAGGACGCGACCCACTCCTGCTCGCGAGCGAGCGTCTTCTGATGCGCGGCCTCCTCGCGGCCTTCCTGCTCCAGGCGCTTCTGCTTCTGCACCAGCCAGGACGAGTAGTTGCCCTCGTAGGGAATGCCGCGGCCGCGATCGAGCTCGAGGATCCACCCGGTGACGTTGTCGAGGAAGTAGCGGTCGTGGGTAACGATCAGGATCGCGCCGGGATAGTTGCGAAGGTGACCTTCGAGCCACGACACGGATTCGGCGTCGAGATGGTTGGTCGGCTCGTCCAGCAGCAGCAGCTCGGGCTGGTCGAGCAAAAGGCGGCACAGCGCGACGCGGCGGCGTTCACCGCCGGAGAGTTTCGTGACATCGGCATCGTCGGGCGGGCAGCGCAGTGCGTCCATGGCCTGGTCGACCTTGCTGTCGAGATCCCAGAGGCCCTGGGCCTCGATCTCGTCCTGCAGCTTGGTCATCTCGTCGGCGGTCTCGTCCGAGTAGTTGACTGCGAGCTCGTTGTAGCGGTCGAGGATCGCCTTCTGCTTGGCGACGCCTTGCATGACGTTCTCGCGCACGGAGAGCTTCGGATCGAGGTGCGGCTCCTGCTCGAGATAGCCGACGCGGGCGCCCTCGGCGACCCAGGCCTCGCCGGTATATTCCTTGTCGAGGCCGGCCATGATCTTGAGCAGCGTCGACTTACCCGAGCCGTTGACGCCGAGCACGCCGATCTTGGCGTCCGGGTAGAAGCTCAGATGGATGTTATCGAGCACCTTCCGGGTCGGGTAGCTCTTGGTCAGGCCCTGCATGAAATAGATGAACTGGCGCGCCATCGGTCCCGTGAAACCTTCGATTTGAGGAAATTTGCTTGTCGCCGATGTAACGATCCCGCCCCCAAAGGGCAACGTTTTCCCTCCGTTCACCACGGATGAATACGGGACGGACACCATCCGGACCAAGATCCGGACAATTGAAACCATTTTTTAATAAAGCAGGCCAAAGCTCGGTTTCGCGCGGAAACAGCGCCACCCGCTCAGAATGAGTGGGGAGAACAGCGAGACAGCGTCATGGCCCTGATCGAGACCCATTCTCTTCCTGTTCCGGCAGAAGTCGGGCACGTCTCCGGCGTCGTGTCGGAGGTCAAGGGCTTCTGGAAGCGCTTCTTCGCCACCGCCTTCAACCCCTACCGGCCCGAGTTGCACTACATGCGCGGCCCCGGCCCCGCCTGGCGCGCCAAGCACGGCATGGACGCGCCGCCCCGGCTCAAGCCCCGCGACCTCTGAGGCTCCCTCTCCTATCGGATTTTTGAAGACGCAAGCTGCTTGCGCGCGAGGCTGATTGCGCGCAACCATGGCCCGGTTCCGACGATGGCGCCCATCGCCCAGCGCCGTCCCCTCTCGCCATGGATGAAGCTGATGAGCCGGCTGCGCTGCGCAATTCTCGATGACTATTTCAACCTGGCCCTCGACGTCGCCGACTGGCAGAAGCTGTCGGATCGCGTCGACGTCACCGTGTTCAGCCATCCCTTCGTCTCGGAGCAAGCTGCGGCCAGCGCGCTCGCGGACTTCGAGATCATCTGCGCGATGCGCGAGCGCACTGCGTTCCCGAAGAGCCTGTTCGACAGCCTGCCGAAACTGAAGCTGCTGCTCACCTCGGGCATGCGCAACGCTTCGATCGACATGGAGGCCGCGAAGGCGCGCGGTGTCGCCATCGCCGGCACGCAGTATTCGCGCGATCCGACCGCACCGCTCACCATGGGCCTGATCCTGGAATTGACTCGCGGCATTGGCCGCGAGAATGCGCGGATGCATGCCGGCGAGCCCTGGCAGACCTTTGCCGGCGTCGAGATCGAGGGGATGACGCTCGGCGTCGTCGGGCTCGGCAAGCTCGGCAGCAAGATGGCGGGCATTGCGAAAGCGTTCGGCATGAACGTGATCGCCTGGAGCCCGAACCTGACGCCGGAGAAATGCGCGGCGGCCGGCGTCGGCTACGCCACCAAGGAGGAGCTGTTCGCCAAGGCCGACATCGTCACCATCCATGTGGTGCTGAGCGATCGCTCGCGCGGCCTCGTCGGCCGTGCCGACCTCGCGCGGATGAAGCCGACGGCTTTCCTCGTCAACACCGCGCGCGGACCCATTGTCGATGAGACGGCGCTGCTCGAGGCTTTGCAGCAGAAGAAGATTGCGGGCGCCGGCTTAGATGTCTTCTCGGTCGAGCCGCTGCCGGTCGACCACCCCTTCCGCAAGCTCGACAATCTCGTGCTGACGCCGCATCTCGGCTACGCGACCGAGGACGGTTTGCGCATTCATTACGGTCAGATGGTCGAAGCGGTAGACGCCTTCACCAAAGGCAGCGAGTTGCCGCGCAAGCTCGCCTGAAACGAAGAAGGGCGTGCCGTTGGCACGCCCTTGCCGAGTTGAACTGTTTCGACGCGCTTAGCGCACGGTGACCGGCGCGGGCAGCGGCGGCACCACCGTCGGCTGCGTGCCCGGAACGGGGCCTGCCTGGGCGGACACCGGAGCCGGCGCGGCGGAGGCGGTCGCCGTTCCCGGCTGCGGACCGCCGGGCAGCACCACCACGCGGGTGCCGACCTTGACGCGGTCGAACAGATCGGAGACGTCCTCGTTCAGCATGCCGATGCAGCCGGACGAGACGAACTTGCCGATCGTCGAGGGCTGGTTGGTGCCGTGGATGCGGTAGACGGTCGAGCCGAGATACATCGCACGGGCGCCGAGCGGGTTGCCGGGGCCGCCGGCCATGAAGCGCGGCAGATAGGGCTGGCGCTCGATCATCTCCGTCGGCGGATGCCAATCCGGCCACTCGGCCTTGCGGGTGATCTTCTGCACGCCGGTCCAGGTGAAACCATCGCGGCCGACGCGGACACCGTAGCGAATCGCACGGCCGCCGCCGAGCACGTAATAGAGGTAGGTGTTCGGCGTATCGACCACGAGCGTGCCGGCCGGCTCCTTGGTCTGGAACGCGACTTCCTGGCGGCGCAGATTCGGCGACAGCTGGGCCGGCGCAGCATCGGGCTGCTCCTCCGGCGGCAGCGAGGCGATCGTCATCGGCCGGCCATCGGCGCCGACGGGCGGCTGGCCAGCCTGAACCGTTCCGGTCGCGGCGGGGGCACCAACGGCCTCCGGCGGACGCAGGCCGTCATTGGCTGGCGCCTGGCCCGGGCGATCGGCATAGATCACGGGCGGCGGACCGGCCGGGCGGCCGTAGCGCGGATCGTCCGGCGACATTACCGGTCCCTGCGGCGGCGCGGCCGAGTACACGGGGGCGCCGGCGGGTCGGCCATAACGCGGATCATCCGGCGACATCACCGGCCCCTGCGGCGGGGCGGCCGAGTAGACCGGCGGCGCGCCAGCCGGGCGGCCATAGCGCGGATCGGCCGGCGACACGATCGGACCGCTGGGGCCGGGCGGCGGCAGCGAGGCCTGCGGCACCGCATCGTCATCATCGTCCAGGGCGTCGAAATTCGGGGTGCGGTCGCCGGGCCGATATTCGGCCGGCGCGCCATAGCTTGGCGCCTGCTGGACCGGATAGCTCTGAGCCTGCGCGAGCGAGGTTCCCGCCGCAGCGACTGTTGCGGCAGCGCATATCGTCAGAAAGTGTTTGATCATCATCGCTCTTGTATAGCCCCCGGGCCCCGTCCGAGCCGTCAACGGCCAAATGACCGAAGATCGCGGCACATTCAAGACATATCAGGGTTATTTGCGCCGGATTTGCCATTTGTGATCCGCAACTCGACCGTTGCCCCGTTGCATCACGGGCTGGAAATCGGCTCACGCCGTCAATTGCCGGAGTCATCCGCCCCGAATTTCAGGGAACGGCGCGAACGCGTTGCGATATGGTCGAATCAGCCTGATTCGCCACCGCTTTGAGCTCCGATCCCCGCGTGGCGAACGCGGCAATCAGTACCGTCACCGCGTTCAGATGGCTCATGGGCCCCGGCACCGCCGTCGGGGCGGAAATTCGCACCCCGTCCGATGCTTCCCGGCTTTCGCTTCCTGCTTGCCGCGATCCTGCTGTCAACCTCCATCCTGGTGTTCGGCCTAGGCGCCGCCGCGCTGCTGCGCGCGACCCATGAGCAATATGTCAGCAACCCGTCCTGGCGGAATGGCCCGCAGGAGAAGGTGTTCGCGCAAGCCTCCGAGCCGGCCCAGCCGGTGCTCGCGGTCTTGCGGGCCGAGCCGGAGGCGGCGGCCGAGCCCACGCCGTCGCTGCGTGACAAGGTGCCGACCATCGGACTGCCGGTGAGCGAGCCGGAGCAGATGGCGGCGCTGACGAGCGAGACCGACGCGCAGCCGCAGGCCGTCGCGCCGCCGGCCGACAGCCAGCCGGCCGAACCGGCCAAGGCAGAGACCGAAACCAAGGCCGAGACGCCGACGGAAGCCGCAGTGCCAGCGCCGGCCGACACGCTCACCCCCGCCGACACCATGGCCACGATCGCCGACGCCACGCCTGCCGTTGTCGCGACCGCCAGCGCGCCGGCAACGGTTGATGCTGCCGTTGATCCCAGCCGAGCGATGGCCGCGGCGGCGCTCGACGTCGCGGCGACCAGGCTGGCGGCGCTGAACGATCCGGCGGCCACGGCCTCGAAAGCCCCGCCCGCCAAGGTCAAGTCCGACACCGCCACACCAGACAGCAAGGCGACCAAGCAGCGTGCGAAGGCCAAGAAGCGGCAGCGCGTGGTGCGCCGCCCGCCGCCGCAGCAGTTGCAGCAACAGCTCGATCCTTTCGGTCAGCAGACGTTCGCGACAACAACGACGCGGGCGCGGTGATCTTGCTTCACCTCTCCCCGCTTGCGGGGAGAGGTCGGAATGCGCGCGTAGCGCGGATTCCGGGTGAGGGGGTACCGGTCCCCTCGACGACCTCACGCGGGGAGAGAGGCCCCTCACCCCAACCCTCTCCCCGCAAGAGCGGGGCGAGGGAGTTAACCGCCGCCGTGGCGGCAATCAAACACTTCACGCCGGCCCGGTCGCGATCGGCGGGCCGCTTTCCTGGCCCCATTCCGACCATGAACCGTCGTAGAGCGCGGTGTCGGTAATCCCCAGGCGATAGAGCGCGAGCGTCAGCACGCCGGCGGAAACGCCGGAGCCGCAGCTCGTCACGATCGGCGCATCGAGCTTGACGCCCGCGCCCGTGAAGGCGGCGCGCAGATCCTCGAGCGGCTTCATCGTGCCGGTCGCGGCATCGAACAGCTGATTGTACGGGACGTTGCGCGCGCCGGGGATGTGACCGGAGCGGATGCCCGCCCGCGGCTCAGGCGCGCGGCCTTCAAAACGATCGGCGGCACGCGCGTCGATCACCTGCTCGGCGCGGCTTTCGACGTTTGCGACCAGCTGCTGCATGCTGCGCACGCGCTTGGGATCGTAGCTCGCCTTGAAGGTTGCGGGCTTCGGCTTGACCTCGCCACTCTCGACAGTGCGCCCCTCAGCGCGCCATTTCTTCAGCCCGCCATTGAGGATGCGCACATTGCTGTGGCCGAAGGCCAGGAACATCCACCACGCACGCGGCGCTGCGACCCAGCCGCCGGCATCGTAGAGCACGACGGTGTCGGCGTTGGAGATGCCAAGATTGCCGACGTCGCGGCCGAACTGCTCGGCGCTCGGATACATGTGCGGCAGCGGGTTGGAATGATCCGACACCGCATCGACATCGAAGAACACGGCGCCTGGCAGATGCGCGGCGAGATAGTCGTCCTTCGGCAGCGGCAGCACGCCCGGCAGCTTGAAGCTGGCGTCGAGAATCCTGACGTTGGTGTCGCCCATGTGGGCGGCGAGCCAGTCGGTGGAGACGAGGGGATCGGTGGCGGTCATCTGTCTTTCCTTATAGCCATTCCAGGGCGCGCGCAGCGCGGGCGAGATTGAAACAGCGCGCGTCAAACTCCGCTGTCATCGCCCGGCTTGACCGGGCGATCCAGTACTCCGAGACGGTTGTGATTGAACCGATAGGACGCGGCGTACTGGATTCCCCGCCTTCGCGGGGAATGACGGATGAGAGAACGGAGCGCCCCTCACCCCTTCTTCTTCGGCTCCCACTGCTCGGTCGGGCCGCCGGCATCGCGCCAGGCGGCGTAGCCGCCGGCGATGTGGGCGACGGGCTTTAAGCCCATGTCCTGCGCGGTCTTGGCGGCGAGCGCGGAGCGCAGGCCCCCGGCGCAATGGAAGACGAACTTCTTGTCCTCCTGGAAGATCGGCTTGGCATACGGGCTCTGCGGATCGATCCAGAATTCGAGCATGCCGCGCGTGCAGGCGAACGCGCCGGGGATGCGGCCGTCGCGCTCGATCTCGCGGGGGTCGCGGATGTCGACGATGACGACGTCGCCGTTCTTGGAGATCTCGATGGCGTCCTTGGCGTTCAGCGTCTCGATCTCGGCATTGGCCTCGTCGATCAGCGCCTTGATGCCGCGGGTGATGTTTTGGGGCATGTGGTTCTCCCTTCTTCTCTTCCGTCGTTCCGGGGCGGCGAGCGAACTCTAGTGCGCAATTGCGCACCTGAGAACCTCGATCGTCACACTCCATCTCGAGATTCCGGATCGGCCGCTTTGCGGCCGTCCGGAATGACGGGGATGGTGCTAGTGCGTCAATTCCGTCATCGCACTCTCCAGCCCCTCGATCGTGATCGGGTACATCCGATTGGCGAAGATGCGCTTGATGATGGTGGTCGATTCCGAATAGTCCCAGTGCTTCTGCTGTACCGGATTCAGCCACACCGTGTGCGGATAGGTGCGGATGATGCGGTCGAGCCAGACCGAGCCCGGCTCCTCGTTGACGTGCTCGACCGAGCCGCCCGGCACCATGATCTCATAGGGCGACATCGAGGCGTCGCCGACGAACACGACCTTGTAGTCGTGCGGATATTTGTGCAGCACGTCCCAGGTCGGCGTGCGGTCGGTGAAGCGGCGCTTGTTCTGCTTCCACACGCCTTCATAGAGGCAGTTGTGGAAGTAGAAATACTCCATGTGCTTGAACTCGCTCTTCGCCGCCGAGAACAGCTCCTCGACCTGCTCGATATGCGCGTCCATCGAGCCGCCGATGTCGAAGAACACCAGCAGCTTCACCGCATTGCGCCGCTCGGGGCGCATGTGCACGTCGAGATAGCCGTGATTGGCGGTCTCGCGGATGGTGGTGTCGAGATCGAGCTCATCGGGCGCACCAGTGCGCGCGAATTTGCGCAGGCGTCGCAGCGCCACCTTGATGTTGCGGATGCCGAGCTCGACATTGCCGTCGAGGTCTTTGAACTCGCGCTTGTCCCACACCTTCACGGCGCGGTTGTTGCGGTTCTTTTCCTGGCCGATGCGCACGCCTTCGGGATTGTATCCGTGCGCGCCGAACGGCGAGGTGCCGGCGGTGCCGATCCACTTGCTGCCGCCCTGGTGCCGGCCCTTCTGCTCCTCGAGGCGCTTCTTCAGCGTCTCCATGAGCTTGTCCCAGCCCATGGCCTCGATCTGCTTCTTCTCTTCCTCGGTGAGATACTTCTCGGCGAGCTTCTTCAGCCACTCCTCGGGGATCTCCGCCTTCTCCATGGCGTCGAGCAGGCTTTCCAGCCCCTTGAACACCGTGCCGAAGACGCGGTCGAACTTGTCGAGGTTGCGCTCGTCCTTCACCAGCGAGGCGCGCGACAGATAGTAGAAATTCTCGACCGTGTAGTCCGCAAGGTCGGCGTCGAGCGCCTCCATCAGCGTGAGGTATTCGCGCAGCGTCACGGGGACCTGCGCGTCGCGCAGAGAAGTGAAGAATTGCAGGAACATGGGTGACAGATTGCCCGTCGGGTGGCGAACGTCAAGGGGCGCTTCACCTCTCCCATAGGGAGAGGTCGGCACGCAGTGCCGGGTGAGGGGTTTCAGTCTCTCATAGGACCTGAGTCCCCTCACCCGGATCGCAAGCGCGATCCGACCTCTCCCCGTTGGGGAGAGGTGAAGCGAGATCGTGGCTGCGGTGATTCAACATGGACCGATAGGCTTTTTGCTCTAGAATTGGGGCCCTCAAGGGGTTGTTTTGGGGCCGTTTGCCATGGGAATTCTCGCTGCGCTCATCATTGGCGCGATCGCCGGCTGGCTCGCCGGCAAGATTGTCCACGGGGCGGGATTTGGCCTCATCGGCAACATCGTGGTCGGCATCATCGGCGCGCTGGTTGCAAGCTGGGTCCTGCCGCAGCTGCATATCGAGCTTGCCACCGGTACGATCGGCGCCATCGTGGACGCCACCATCGGCGCGGTGATTGTGCTGGTGATCCTTTCGCTGATAAGACGGGTCTGAAAGCCTGACCGAACCAGGAACGGCCGCCGCGTGCGGCCGTTCCCATGTCGCGACCGGGGCCAAAAAATTGGCAATGTCCCGGCCGACGACCAACAAGGACGCGCAATGAAGTTTACCGGCACCAAGGACTATGTTGCGACCGACGATCTCAAAGTCGCCGTCAATGCCTCGATCGTGCTCGAGCGCCCACTGCTGGTGAAGGGCGAGCCCGGCACCGGCAAGACGGTGCTGGCGGAGGAAGTGGCGAAGGCGCTGAACGCGCCGCTTCTGACCTGGCACATCAAGTCCACCACCAAGGCGCAGCAGGGCCTCTACGAATACGACGCGGTGTCGCGCCTGCGCGACAGCCAGCTCGGCGATGCCCGCGTCTCCGACATCAAGAACTACATCAAGCGCGGCAAGCTGTGGGAGGCCTTCACGTCCGAGCAGCGCCCGGTGCTCCTGATCGACGAGATCGACAAGGCCGACATCGAATTCCCGAACGACCTGCTGCTCGAGCTCGACCGCATGGAATTCCATGTCTACGAGACCGGCGAGACGATCAAGGCCAAGCAGCGCCCCATCATGATGATCACCTCCAACAACGAGAAGGAGCTGCCGGACGCTTTTCTGCGCCGCTGCTTCTTCCACTACATCAAGTTCCCCGATGCCGACACGATGGGCCGCATCGTCGACGTCCACTTCCCCGGCATCAAGAAGCGCCTGGTCGAGGAAGCCCTGCGCATCTTCTTCGAGGTGCGCGAGGTGCCCGGCCTGAAGAAGAAGCCGTCCACCTCGGAGCTTCTGGACTGGCTCAAGCTGCTGCTCAACGAGGACATGAGCGTCGAGCAACTGCGCGAACGCGACCCGCGCAAACTGATCCCGCCACTGCACGGCGCGCTGCTCAAGAACGAGCAGGACGTGCATTTGTTCGAGCGGCTGGCGTTCTTGAGCCGAAGGGAAGTGTGAGCCTCTCGTGTCCCGGACGCGCGGCAGCGTGCAACGCTGCTGCGCAGAGCCGGGACCCAGAAGGGGAGACGGATTGCTCGGAAACATGGGCCCCGGCTCTGCAGCGCACCGCAAGGGCGCTGCGCTGCGTCCGGGGCACGAGAGCAACGTTGAGGCGCACACTCTCTCCCCATCGTCATTGCGAGCGCAGCGAAGCAATCCAGAATCCCTCTGCCGAGACAGTCTGGATTGCTTCGCTGCGCTCGCAATGACGGAGCAAGGGGCAACGGCGTCGTTCTCCAACTTACATTTTGAATCGCAGGCACGCCTTCGCAGCCTCGCGGCGCATTTCGCCCGAGCTTTGCTTCAACTCCTCGTCCTCCGATGAAAGAGGGCGCGGGGAAGGCCGGGTGCCGGCTGGCACCCGCGGTCTGCTGCGCGAATGTAGCGCAGAGAAACCGCACAGCAGCATACAGGTGTAGCCAATCACTCGGCCTTCCCTGCGCAGTGGTCGGACGGCTTGTGCCGCGCTCTCCCGGGAGCCGAATTCCTTCTGGCCTCCCTCACCCCGCGAATTGACGATGCCGTTCACCCGGTTGGGCTCGCGCACATCTCCGCGACAGGCTTGACCGTAGCAACGACGGCCAGGACCACACGGTTTTGCCGTACGCACAGCGCCGTTCGTCTACACGCGGCCGCGGACTCACAGGGACTACCCGCCCTGCCCGCACCCTCTCGTGCCGACGCTGCCGCGTCCACCGCAACCCGGCCCGCGTTTCGAACGACTCGCGAACCGCCCCTCTTCGTCGGGCCGGGCTGTTTCGATCTATGCCGTAATTCCGAATTTCGGTAAAGTGGAATATTTTTACGAGGAGGGATTGACGGGGTGCGGGGTGTTTTGCCCGACGGGACAAATCCGGGTCGTTCGATCACAAAGTCTAGCTCTCTCCCAAATCTCTCAGCCAAGCGGCAAAATCTTCGTCTCCATGAAGGTATGTGGTTGGAGAATCGCGAAAGTCGGCGCCACTCAGTCTCGTGAGAGCCAGCCACACGCCCGGGTCTTCAACGCCAGGATCAGTCCGTCGAATCCATTGCGCGGCCCAATCGGAAACTCCGCGACGCGCCGTGTCATCGCCGATAAGCGCGAGGATCTTTTCTCGAACCTCCCAAAGCGTCGGCTCACCCAGACAATCGGGCATACTTCACCATTGGATCGAACGATTTCCCATAGCTCGCAGCCCGTAGGACGGATTAGCCGAAGGCGTAATCCGCCACCATTTATCTCCGCGTCGTCAGAAGCGGCGAGTTACGCCGACGGCCGCGCTTCGCGCAACCCCGCTGGCTAACTCGCCCTACGAAGATCGTGCCTCACGCCACGGCCGCATCCGGAATCCGCGCGGCTTCCATCGGCTGCTTGCCGCGGATCAAATCCGAGGCGCGGTCGGCGATCATCATGGTGGAGGCGTTCAAATTCGCCGAGATCATGCGCGGCATCACCGAGGCATCGATCACCCGCAGGCCTTCGAGGCCGTGGACGCGGAGCTGGTCGTCGACGACTGCCCAGGTCGAGTCCGCCGGGCCCATGCGGCAGGTGCAGCCGGGGTGGAAGGTGGTGGTGCCGCGCTCGGTGGCGGCGTGCAGGAATTCGTCGTCGGTGTTGACGTTGGGGCCGGGGAAATCCTCGTAGGCGTAATAGGGCGAGAGCGGCGCTGATTTCAAAAGGCGCCGCGCGAGCTTCATGCCGCCAACGATGACGCGGCGGTCGAGCTCGGCGTCGAGATAGTTGGTCTGGATGATCGGCGGCGCAAAGGGATCGTTGGAGCGGATGCGGACATAGCCGCGGCTCTCCGGGCGCTGTTGCCAGGAGGCGACGGTCATGCCGGGCTCGTCCTCGAGCTGGCCCTGCACGCCTTCCTTATAAGAAGCGGGCGTGAAGGTGAGCTGCAGGTCGGAGCTCTCCGCACTCTCGCCGGAATGCCAGAAGCAGTAGACCATCGTCGGCGACAGCGACAGCAGGCCGCGCCGCGCGGTGGCCCATTTCAGCGCTTCGATCCAGAGCGAGAAGCCGCGGCGGAGCTCGTTGATGGTCTTGATATCCTTCACGCGCGCCACGGTGCGCGGGGCGTAATGGTCCTGCAGGCCTTCGCCGACGGGCAACGCGTGACGCACGGCGATGCCGTGCTGCTGCAACAGGTCCGGCGAGCCGATGCCGGAGAGCTGCAGGAGCTGCGGCGAATTATAGGTGCCGCCGGAGAGGATCACTTCCTTGTTGGCGCGCACTTCCACCGGCGTACCGCCACGGCCGCCCTTGGTGTAGCGCACACCGATGGCGCGCTTGCCCTCAAAAATGATCTCGGTCGCATGCGCATGCGTGTGGACATGCACGTTCGGCCGCTTCATCGCGGGCCTAAGGAACGCGGTCGAGCCGGAGACGCGCAGGCCTTTGTCGATGGTGCGCTGGCAATAGGAGACGCCTTCCTGGGTCTTGCCGTTGTAGTCGGGATTGCGGGGAATGCCGAGCGAGACCGCGCCTTCCATGAAGGCTTCGCAGAGCGGATCGCGCCAATCCATCGTGGTGACGATGAGGTTGCCGTCGCGACCGCGATAAGTGTCCTCGCCCTCGCCTACGCGCCTTTCCAGCCGCTTGAAGTAGGGCAGCACGTCGGCATAGCCCCAGCCGCGATTGCCCATCTGCGCCCAGGTGTCGAAATCCATGCGCTGGCCGCGATTGTAGATGTGGCCGTTGATCGAGGACGAGCCGCCGAGCGTCTTGCCGCGCGGCGCATAGATGCTGCGGCCGCCGGTGTAAGGCCCGGGCTCCTGCTGGTAGGCCCAGTTGATGCTCTTCATGTGGAAGGTTTTTATGAAGCCCGCCGGCAGATGAATGTACGGGTGCCAGTCGCTGGGCCCGGCCTCGAGCACGCAGACGCTGACATTCGGATCTTCGCTGAGCCGGCTGGCGAGGATGCAACCGGCCGAGCCCGCGCCGATGATCACGTAGTCAAATCTATCCATTCGTCCGCCCCCGGCGTGTCGTGAGATTGAGTGAGCTGCGGCCGCGGAGGCCGACACCTCTCCCGGAGGGAGAGGTCGATTTGCTCCCGGCGATGCGCAGCATCGTCCGGCGCAAATCGGGTGAGGGGTTCAGGTCCCACGAGAGACCGTTCCCCCCACCCGCGCCTTCGGCGCGACCTCTCCCCAGAGGAGAGGTGATCGAGCCCGCGGCCAAACCGTTGCACATCATCTCTAGCGCGGCTTTTCGTTGAGTTGATAGTTCAGATGCGTTTTCACTGTCGGCCATTCGGCGGCGGTGATGCTGTAGACCACGGTGTCGCGCAGCGTGCCGTTCGGCGCCACCTGATGGCTGCGCAAAATGCCGTCCTGCTTGGCGCCGAGGCGCTCGATGGCGCGGCGGCTCTGGTGGTTGAAGAAATGCGTGCGGAACTCGACCGCGATGCAGTTCAGCGTCTCGAAGGCGTGCGTCAGCAGCAGCAGCTTGCACTGGGTGTTGAGCGGGCCACGCTGCGCGCTCTTCGCATACCAGGTCGAGCCGATCTCGACGCGGCGGTTGGCGGCATCGATGTTCATGTAGGTGGTCTGGCCGACGACCTTGCCGCCGGCATTGAACACGGTGAACGGCAGCATCGAGCCGGCGGCCTGAAGACCAAGACGGCGGTCGATCTCCTTGCCGACGTTCTCCGGCGTCGGGATCGCGGTGTACCAGATTGTGTAGAGCTCGCCGTCCTTCACGGCCTCCATCAGCCCTTCGCGATGCTCTTTCGACAGCGGCTCGAGACGGGCGTGCTGTCCACGCAGGGTGATGGGATCAGGCCAGGGCATTGCGGTGTCTCCAAGAAAACGACTGATCGTCATTCCGGGGCGACGCGAAGCGGCGAGCCCGGAATCCATAACCACGAGCCGGGGTTATGGATTCCGGGCCTGCGTGCTCGCGCACGCATCCCGGAATGACGGAAGAATTTGTACAGCACGTTCAGAATGCCGGCTCAACACATTCTCACTTGTTCAGGAAATTGAGAGGCAAACCGCCGCGCGGCCAGTCCATGGCGATCAGCTCGCCCTTGCCTGACAGCGTGATGTAGGCGGTCTTCAGCTCGGGGCCGCCGAAGGCGATGTTGGTGGTGACGCGGTCGCCGGTCGGAACCTGCTCGACCAGGGTGCCATCGGGTGCGATCACCGAGATGCAGCCGGAAACGAGGGTGGCGACGCAGACATTGCCGCTTCCCTCGACCGCGAGCGAATCGAACATCTGGTAGCCGCCGAGACCGCAGATCGGCGTGCCCCGCTCGCCGCGATAGATCACGTCGCGCGGTTTCAGCGTGCCGGGCGCGGACAGCTCGTAGGCCCAGAGCCGGGCCGTCGGCGTCTCCGCGATGTAGACGGTGTTCTCGTCCGGCGAGAGGCCGATGCCGTTCGCGGGCAGCACGCCATGCACCACCTCAACGATCTCGCTCATGCCGGGCTTGAGGTAATACATGCCGCCGACATCCATCTCGCGCGCGCGGCGTTTTCCCAGATCGGAGAACCACAGGCCGCCCTGCTTGTCGAAGACGAGATCGTTCGGCCCGCGCAGATCGTGCTCGCCGCATCTGGTCACGACGGTCTCGACCTTGCCGGATTGCAGGTCGACGCGTGGATCGAGCCGCCGAGATAATCGTCGGGTTGCGGACCCGGCATGATCATGTTGCGGGTCGGGATCCAGGAGAAGCCGCCATTGTTGCAAATGTAGATCTTGCCGTCGGGACCGAGGGCGGCGCCGTTCGGGCCGCCCGGCACTTTCGCGACGATCTCCTTGCGGCCGTCGGGGTAGACACGGGTCAAACGCTGGCCGCGGATTTCCACCAGCACCACCGAGCCGTCCGGCATCACGACCGGCCCTTCGGGAAATTCGAGGTCGGTGGCGAGAACGCGGACGTCAGACATGGGCTACCCTCCCGGCTGCTTGTTATGGCTTGCACGGGATGTCCGGCACGGGCTCCACACGCAAGATTTGCCTGCGGTTATGACAAAGTCATCCGGGCTTGCCAAGCAAGCGGGATGGTATGCCAGCGTTGCGCGCTACTCTCGCACCGGCACCCAGATCTCGAAGCCGCCATTGCCGGTTGCGGGATCGAACTTCTCGTCATAGCGCTCGAAGGTCGGCGCGTCTGCGGCCTTGAGGCCAGAGGCCGGCAGCCACTGATTCCAGATCGTGTTGACGGTGCGCCTGACCGAGGCGACGTGGTCGGTGTGGGTGAACACCGCATAGCGCTGCTCGGGGATGCGGATGCGGCCGAAGCGCCGCGGCAGGTCGGAGAAATCGGCGACCTCGACGCCGGCGATGTAATCGAAATTGCCGGCATCATCGCCGTTGCAGCAGACGCCATAAGCGATGTTGCCGACGCGCGCGGGAATGTCGGCGACCTCCTGGTGGAAGCGCTGCCACAGACCGGGGATCATGGCGCCGTTGTCGCAAGCGATGCGCTCGGCGAGGCCGGCAACGAGGAAGGCCTTTGCGGTTTCGAAACGCGGCGGGGCGAGATTGTCGAGCATGGTGGAGTCCATGAGGATCGGCTCCTGTAGCTTGAGTTTGTCGAGGCACGTTGCCGCCCTCACCGCTTCGGGTGTGGTGCCGAACTGGTCGCGGAACGCGCGGGTGAATGCTTCGTGCGAGCCGTAATCCGCCTCCAGCGCCAGGCTGAGAATGTCCGGCGCGCCCCCCGCAAGGCTGCGCGCCGCCTCACTCAGCCGACGCGCGCGCACGTAGCGCATCACCGGCAAGCCGGTGGCCGCGGCAAACGCGCGCACGATGTGGAACCGGGACACGCCTGAGACCGCGGCGATCTCGTCGAGCGTCATCGGCTCGGCCAGATGGCTCTCGATGTACCAGAGCGCGCGCTGGGCTGGGTTCATGGGTTGCGTCTCTCGTTCGAAGCGTGGCGATGATGCGCCAATGCCTCCGATCGCGCTTGATCGGCATTGCTGTTCCCGCATGAGGATAGTCCGGGAATAGCCACTGGCAACGCCTTCGTGTTCGCGGCTACACTCGTTGAAACCGCTCACCAGAAAGGGGAACCGCGTCATGGAAATCACCGATGTGCGGGCGCACCATATCCGCATCCCCTATGACGCCGGCGTTGCGAGCTTTCGCCAGGGCGCCTCCGCCATCTCCGCGCTCGACATGGTGCTGGTCGAGGTGACGACCGATTCCGGATTGACCGGCTGGGGCGATGCCTTTGCCTATGTCTGTCCGCGCACAACGCGCAGCGCCGTCGAGGAGATGATCGCGCCGCAGGCGCGCGGGCTGAAGGTGACCGATGCAGCCGGCATTCCGGCGGCGATGGAGCAGATCCAGCGCAACCTGCATCTGTTCGGCCGCTACGGCATCACCATGTTCGCGATCTCAGGGCTCGACATCGCGCTGTGGGACCTCGCTGCGAAGATCAAGGGCGTGCCGCTGCATCGGCTGCTCGGCGAGACCAGGCGCTCGTCCATTCCTGCCTATGCGAGCCTGCTGCGGATCGGCTCGCCCGACAACATCGCCGGCGAATGCCGGAAGGCGCTCGCGCTCGGCTATGGCGCCATCAAGCTGCACGAGACCACGACGCCTGCGGTGTTCGCCGCGCGCGAGGCGATCGGACCCAACATTCCGCTGATGGTCGACATGAACTGCCCGCTGTCGGGCGAACAGGCGATCGCGTTCGCGAGGGCATGCGCGGACGCGCAGCCGATGTTCCTGGAGGAGCCGGTCTGGCCACCGGAAGACTTCGCCACACTCGCCGACGTCCGCGGCAAGGGCGGGCTCGGCGTCGCCGCCGGCGAGAATGCCTGCACCGAATATCAATTCCGCCAGATGATGAATGCGGGCGCGGTGAGCCACGCGCAGCCGTCGGTGACGAAGGTGGGCGGCATCACTGAATTCCTGAAGGTCGCCGCAGCAGCGGATCAGTTCGGCGTCAAGATCGTCCCGCACTCTCCCTACTTTGGTCCCGGCCTTCTGGCGACGCTGCATCTGCTGGCGACCCGCGACGACGGGCTCGTCGAGATGTTCTATCTCAAGCGCGAAGCCTGCCTCTGGGGCGGCCGCGCCGACGCCGATGCCACCGGTCATGTCGCGGTGCCGACCGGACCCGGACTTGGTTATGAGCCCGATCGCGACGTGATCGAGCGATATCGAGTCGTGTAATCGGCGCGCTTATTTCTGCGCATCCTTCGGCGGCGGTGCGTCCTGCTTCTTCTTCACGTCCTCGGCGATCTTGGTCTGCGCGGCCTGGAGATCGCCGAGCGTCTTCTGCAAGCCGGCGAGGCTCGCCTTCAGCGCATCGATCTGGCGATTTGCCGCATCCAGCTTCTGCTGATGATCGAGGTTGAGCTTGGTGATCGTCTTCTGAAGGAAGTCGACATTGCTCTGCAGGCAGCTGGTGCGCCGCTCCATGGTCTTCTCGACCGTGCAGATCTCGATGCCGGGCACGTCCTGCGCGCAGGCCGGCGCGTTAACCAGCGCGGCGAGCAGCAACATCGTGAAACAAGCGCCGGCATTTCGAAGCAGCATGAAAGGTTCCTATCAAATCGATCACGTCAATGTGCGCTGTTTGCGCGCAGCCGCCGGAGGCTACCACACTCGTACCGCATTCTCGCGTTGAGCTTGCGCCTGTTCCCTCTGACGGGGAACGATGATCCGCGCGCGGGGGAAGTGGGCGCTCTTTCGCGGCTTTGTTTAGGGGAGATTTTTCGAATGGCAACGCGCGATAGACGTCTGGCGGAGTTCGACGGCGCCGGAGAACCGCCACCTGGACTGCCGGTTGAAGTCTTGTGCGAGGACCACAGCGGAACGTATCAACTGCCGTTCGCCTGCCGCTATGTCGAAGGACGTTGGCAGAACCACGAGGCCGGTATCGCGGTGGAAGCCACCGTGATCGGCTGGCGCCTGCCACGCGTGAAGCACAGCGGCGTGGCCTGACGGGCCGCGCCTGTCTCAAAACGCAACGGGGCCGCGCTCCGCCTTAACCAATGGAACGCGGCCCGAACGAATCACGTCCGAATCAGCCGAAAGGTTCCGTACGCGGCTGTTCACGGCTAGATGTCGCAATCAGCCCGAACGGGTACACAATATCTGCGCAGCACGTGGGCACGGCTGGGCCAATGGCGGGCGCTAAACGTTAACGGGTTCAAGGACATCCTAGCTGGAGGGCGAGGGCCTAAGCCCCGCCCCCAAAACAGGCAGGGCGTCGCCGCGCCTGCCTAATATTCGACCTCGAGCTCCTCGATCTCGGCCGGTTCTTCCCGCGCCGCCGCGATCCATTCCTCCATCTCGGGCATCGCCATGATGGTATCGGCATAGGCTTTCAGCTGCGGCTCGAGCTTGACGTCATAGGTGACGAAACGCGTCACCACGGGAGCGTACATCGCATCCGCCATGGTGCGCCGCTCGCCGAACAGGAACGGTCCGCCGGATTGCTCCAGGCAGTCGCGCCAGATGAACCAGACGCGGTCGATGTCGGCCTGCGCGCGCGACCAGATCTTGAAGCCGGGGAAGTGCCCTTTCAGATTGACTGGCAGCGAGGCGCGCAGCGTGGTGAAGCCGGAATGGATTTCGCCTGAGATCGAGCGGCAATGCGCGCGCTGGACCCGGTCGTCAGGCAGCAAGCCGGCTGACGGCATCACCTCGTTGAGGTATTCGGCGATCGCCAGCGTGTCCCAGACGGTCGCGCCTTCGTGCCGCAGGCACGGCACCAGGATCGAGGACGACAGCAGCAGGATCTCCGCGCGCGCCGAAGGATCGTCGGGCGCGGTAACGATCTCCTCGAAATCGAGGCCTGAGAATTTCGCCAGCAGCCAGCCACGCAGCGACCAGGACGAATAGTTCTTGCTGCTGATGGTCAGTGTCGCCTTCGCCATATGGCCCTTCCCTCACGCCTGATCGTGGGCATCGCGCGGGCGTGCGCATTGCCTGTGCTTCCCGCGAAAAGAGCAGCAAGCGACGTGCCAATTCTGGCAGCGGCTATGTCCGGCTTGGCGTCGATATTGCATAGCAACACGGGGCAACCGGGCTTTCAGTATGATGTCGATGTATTATCAGGCCTTTCAGAACCATATGGACCTGACAGCGCCGTGGCGGGCGGGCGCCTCGTCCGCGCTCAAATTCCTCCATCTGGTACCGCAGGGCCTGTCGGATCAGGTCGTCGGCCGACTCTCGGCCGCGCTGGAGCTGATCTCGCGCGCCACCCTCACCTATGACCGCCCGGCCTACGGCATCGACAGCGTCATGGTCGGCAATCGCGAGATCGGCATCACCGAGGAGATCGCCTATGCGACGCCGTTCGGCTCGCTGCTGCATTTCAAGAAGGATGGCGCACCCGAACAGCCGCGCATGCTGCTGGTGGCGCCGATGTCCGGCCATTTCGCCACGCTCTTGCGCAGCACGGTGAAGACACTGCTCCAGGACCACGACGTCTACATCACCGATTGGCACAACCCGCGCGACATTCCGCGCAAGGAGGGCCGCTTCGGCCTCGACGACTACACCGAGCATCTCATCGACTTCCTGGGACAGCTCGGCCCGCGGCCGCATATGGTGGCGATCTGCCAGCCGTCGGTCTCCGCGCTCGCAGCCGCCGCGATCATGTGCGAGGACAACCATCCCTCGCGCCCGGCGACGCTGACGCTGATGGCCGGCCCGATCGACACGCGGATCCAGCCGACCCGGGTCAACGAATTCGCCAAGAGCCGGCCGATCGACTGGTTCGAGCAGAACCTGATCAATTACGTGCCGGTGCAATGCCGCGGCGCGCTGCGCAAGGTCTATCCCGGCTTCGTGCAGCTCACCGCCTTCGTCTCGATGAATCTCGAGCGCCACATCAAGCAGCACATGGATCTCGCCAACCACATCGCCAAGGGCGAGAAGGAGAAGGCGGCGAGCATCAAGACCTTCTACGACGAATATTTCGCGGTGATGGACCTGCCCGCGGAGTTCTACATCGAGACCGTGCGCGACGTATTCCAGGAGCACCTGTTGCCGCAAGGCAAGCTGATGCATCGGGGCCGTCCCGTAAACACGAAAGCCGTCAGCCGTATGGGCCTGATGACGGTCGAGGGCGAGAAGGACGACATCTGCTCGATCGGCCAGACGCTGGCGGCGCAAGACCTTTGCACCGGCGTGCGCGCCTATCGCCGCGTCCACCACATGCAGGCCGGCGTCGGCCACTACGGCGTGTTCTCGGGCAAGCGCTGGAACAACGAGATCTATCCGCTGCTGCGGGATTTCGTGCACGTCAATTCGTAGCCGTCATTCTCTGCCGCCAAGACGAACCGCCGGGGAAACGGCGCGTGCCTCATGCTCTTGCGCGAGCAGCTCTTGCGCTTCCACGAATTCAGGAAGATGACGCTCCGCCTCGAATTCGGCGAGCACGGGCGCGAGCACTTCGGATGCCGCACCTGCCCGGCCATTTGCCTTGTGCAGGCGAGCAAGTCCAAGGGCGCTGCGCAGCTCGAACGTCTTCGTCTGCTGATGTCGCGCGATGTTCAGCGCTCGCTTGAGGTCGTCTTCGGCACTGAATTCGTCCGAACAATCGTGGCGCGACAAAAGCGTTCCGCGGACACGATACAGCTCGGCATCGAGCCAATGCTGGCCGGACTGTGCGGTCCGGGCGATCAGTTCATTCAGGATTTCCAGCCCGGTTTCGACCTCGCCTACCTCTGCATTCGCCACGGCGACATGCATCCCCCAAAACGGCTCGCAAAGGTAGCAATCGTTCTCGTGCAGCAAGGTCCAGCCGTGACGCATGTCCGCCAGTCCGGCCATTCGCTCGCCGGCACGCCACTTCGCGAGGCCATTCAGGTAGGTGCCCGCGGCCACATACAGCGGCATCGTGTGGTCGCGCGCGAGACCGAGCGCCAGGATCGTCTCTGTTTGCTGCAACATGCCCCCGCATACGCCGTCGAACACAGCGCGATGGACCAGCGCATTGGCCCGTGAAAGCGCTCGTTGTTCTCCCGAAGCACCCACCGCTTCGGCGGCGAGCTGGCGTGCGCGAGCGGTGATGCCGAGCGGCCAAAGCACCAGAGCAAGAAATCTCATGATCACGAACGGCAGATCCAGTGTCGAAGCCCTGAATGTCGCGGGATCCGGTTCGGCATCATAGATGGCCAGCGCCTGCTCGAGATGCGCTCTCGCGTTGACGTAATCGCCCCCGAACCAGCAGGTGACGCCGCCTGTCCAATGAGCAACGATGGCGGCCAGCGGCGAGTCCGGTCGCCGGTCAGCGGCGCTGCCGATGGCATCCGCCAGCTCCCGCATCGGAGCAAGTTCGCCATGTGTCAGGCAGGCATTGAAGAGTCCCGAATGAACAGGCGCAAGTTCAACGGGATCGTCGATGTCGGTTGCGAACTGGCGCGCGCGCGTCCATGCCGCGATCGTTTCGGGGGCACTGTGCCCGAGGCTACCCCTTAGTGCACGGCCATATGAGATTTGAAGATGCAGCCTGCTCATCGCCCGGCGGGGTTCGTCAGGCAGTTCGTCAGCGGTCGCAACCGCCTTGCCGAGATGCGCGACCGCCTCGGAATAGGCGGAGCGCTTCAGCGCCTGCTGCCCCGCCCTGCGCCACCATTCGACGGCGACCTCGCTCAGCCCCGCTTCAGTGAAGTGATGGGCCAGAACTTCCGGCTCAGTCTCGGCGACGACTGGAAACTTCTCGCGCAGGACCTCGCCAATTCGCGTGTGAAGCAGCTGCCGCTTGCTCTTGAGCAGACTCTCGTAGGCAGCTTCCTGAACAAGGGCGTGCTTGAAACTATAGTTTGATTCGGGCGGCGCCCCACGGCGAAGCAGCAGTTCGGCCTCTTCGAGCTGTGCTAGCGCAGCGCTCAGCGTCAGATCATCGCGTCCCGCCACGTATTTCAGCAGCGCGTATGAGAAGTCGCGGCCGATCGCGGCGCCGATCTGCGCCACCTCCTTGACTGGAGCGAGCCGGTCGAGCCGCGCCATCAGCGAATCCTGCAGCGTGGCGGGAATCGCAAGCGGCGGGAGCGGACTATTCAGGCGATAGCGCCCGGCATCTTCGACGAGCAGGCCGGACTCCAGCACCATCTTGGTCAACTCCTCGACGAACAGCGGGACGCCATCCGTCTTGTCGATGATCTGCTTCATCATCTCGCGTGGCAGCTGGCGACCGACAACCACCTGTTCGACCAGCGCGCGCGTGTCCTGCCGATCGAGCCGGTCGAGCCGCAACAGGCTGACATTGGCAAGGCCCGACCAGGATGGCTCGAATTCCGGCCGGGATGTCATCAGCACGAGGATCGGCAGCGCCCTGATCCGATCGACCGCGAGATCGAACAGCTCGAGCGTCGTGGCATCGGCCCAATGCAAATCCTCGCAGATGATCAGCAGAGGCTGATCTCGCGCCAGCCCCTCGAGCTGATCGAGAAGGGCGGCAAAGGTCTGTCGCCGCTGCTGCGCCGGGCTCAAGCCGAGGGGCGGGCAATGGTCAGCGGTCGGAATCGAAAGCAGCGCCGCAATCAGCGGTGTTGCCCGGCCGACCTGCTGGGTTCCAAGCGCCAGCATTGCCTCGAGCTTGTCGAGCTTTTGTTCTGGCGTGTCGTGCGAGCGGATTCCCGCGGCGCGCTCGAGCTGGGCGACGAAGGGATGAAGCGCACTGTTGGTATGGTAGGGCGAGCACTGATATCGCACCCGACGGTGCGTCCCCAACGAGGGACTTTCGGACAGCGTTGCGACGATGCGCGACTTGCCGATGCCCGCTTCGCCGGAAATCAACACGATCTGGCCCTGGCCCTGCCAAGCCTCGCGCTGGCGCGAGAGAATGAATTCGATCTCATCCTTGCGGCCGACAAAGCCGATCGAGCGCGCGGCGCGGACCGCCTCGAAGCGGCTCTCGGATGCGGTCGCTCCTTCCACCGCCCATACCGCGATGGGTTCGCCTATCCCCTTGACTTCGCGGCGGCCGAGATTGCGAAAAGTGAAGAGATCCCCGAGCAGCCGGCGCGTCGATGACGCAACGACGACCACTCCCGGTTCGGCCAGGCTCTGAAGCCGGGCAGCGAGGTTTGGCGTATCGCCGATGGTCGCGTGTTCCTCTGACGCCTCGCCACTGATGAGGTCGCCGACCACCACAAGTCCGGTCGCAACTGCAATCCGCAACTCGACCCGTTCGCCGGCGCCTGTCTTGAGCTGGCGGATCGCGGAGATGATGTCGAGGCCCGCGCGTACTGCGCGCTCCGCATCGTCCTCGTGGGCGCGCGGATAGCCGAAATAGACGAGTATTCCGTCACCGACGAACCTGGCGATGCTGCCGTCATAAGCTGCGATGACGCGCGCGCATGCGGCGCGGTAGACCCGGATCACTTCCCACATATCCTCGGGATCGAGACGTGCCGAGAGCGCGGTCGAACCGACCAGATCGCAAAACATGACGGTGAGGTGGCGCCGCTCGGCGTCGTGAGGAGGAGCCGGTGATGCGATCAATGCGGCCGGATCGAGGTCCGCAATGGCACGCAACATCTTGCGGCGATGACCGAGCAGGACTCCGAGCTTGTCAAAGTCCTCGTCCATCAGCTCGGGAAGGACGCTTACGTCGATCCCATTCTGGGCAAAGCGCTCCGCGTATTGCCCAAGCCCTAGCTTCTCGAGCCATTCCGCAATCTGCATGGCTCACCCATCTCATGGCTGGCGATTAGCAGACTCTTGGACCACGGCCGCGCCGAGACAATATGCCAACGGCACTATGATGGCACGTCCTGTTTTGTTTTGCGAAAATTAGGTTACTCGTTACCGACGACGCTTCGATCGGGACACGGCTCGATGCGGACGCCTGCGCGACCAAACATCGTGGGCATGCAGCGTTGGACGGCAGAGGTTGCGATGAGTCGTCACGACTCACTCAGACCGACACTGCGGCTTGTGCTCACATACGATGCCCAGCTGGAGGTATTTCCGTGAGCGCACTTCCTTCATTGCTCGTTCACCGGCGCTTCGTGGTTGCGCGCCATCGTGCCCGCCGCAACCTGAAGCGAAGAACCTACCGCCCAGCAGCCGGCAACGAAGCTTATAAGACCGTTGGATAGATTTTGATCAAGGACAAGAATACTGACGGACAGAGTCGCGGCAATCGCTGCGCCGAACGTGCCAGCCGCACTCATGATTTCAGCCGACTCCGAACCGTTCCATTCTTCCGAGATGCTCGATTTCGGCCGCCGTGCGACGTTGCCGGATAAGTCAATTCCGACATAATAGCTGAGAGCTCCGTAGAGCATTGTGATCAGCACGATCCAGCCGCTTTCAAACAGTCCGCCTTTCTGACGCAACAGGGTCGCACCCACATAGAGGCCGCAAGAGGCTCCGACGGCTGCCAGCCCAATTCTTTCAAGGATATGGGCCGACTTGATCAGACTGGAACGGGCAATCCCCAGACTGCCGACGTACCTTGTGAGGGAAAATGCGTTGGAATTTGCGCTGCTTGTCTTCATGGGGGGCTCCTTCTGAGTACTTGGCAGCCTACTGGCCGACCCCAGATCGAATCTGCCGGGACGCGATTCTCGATGCCCTAGATTCCAATTTCTGAAAGATCTGTGCTGAGTGATGGGGCTGGCTTGCTCGCGAAGGCGAGGGGCCAATCCAAAGCTGCGGAGCACGCGGCAGCGCAGGTATTGCAACTCACCCGTGTTGTCGAGCAGGTCCGGGTGCGGCAATTTCTTGCGAGAGTCGTAGTTCAAAACGTGAGGGATGAACTATGAAGCGGTTCACAGACCGCTGTTCGCTGCCGCTCCATCCGGTCACAATTTCCGGAGCACGTGTGAAGCTCGCAGTCAGGCCGACCACTCCTCGCCCCCGACCTGCACGACGTGCCCCGGTGAGACCTCGCGATATTGTCGCAACGGCGGCTGGTAATCCGGTGCGCGCACAGGGCTTCTGATCTCGTCGTTCGATGCCTCGCGCCTGGTGCCGCGTCGTGACGGGTCGGGCACCGGCACGGCGGCCATCAACTTCTTCGTGTAGGGATGCTGGGGATTGCCGAACACATCCGCGCGCGGGCCGATCTCGACGATCTCGCCGAGATACATCACCGCGACGCGATGGCTCATGCGTTCGACCACCGCGATGTCGTGGGAAATGAAGAGATAGGCGAGGCCCATGCTGGCCTGAAGATCGAGCATCAGGTTCACCACCTGCGCCTTGACCGACACGTCGAGGGCGGAGACCGCCTCGTCGGCGACGATCAGCTTCGGTCCGAGCGCGAGCGCGCGTGCGATGCAGATGCGCTGGCGCTGGCCGCCGGAGAATTCGTGCGGAAAGCGCGCGGCCATGTCGGCGGTGAGACCAACGCGCACGAGCAGGTCGGCGACCTTGTCGCGCGCCTGCGACGCCGTGGCGAGCCCGTTGGCGAGCAAGGGCGCGGCGATCGCCGTGCCCACCGACATGCGCGGATTGAGGCTCGCGAACGGATCCTGAAACACGATCTGCATGTGCTTTCGGAAGTCGCGCAAGGTGCGGCCGTTCATGGCGAGCACGTCCTGCCCGTCGATCAGAACGGTGCCTGCGTCCGGCTCCGTCAGCTTGAGGATCGAACGTCCCGTCGTCGACTTGCCGCAGCCGGACTCGCCGACCAGCGCCAGCGTCTCGCCGGCGCGCAAGGTGAAGGAGACGTTCTCGACTGCATGGACGCGGCCCGAAACCTTTCCGAACAAGCCCGACCGGATCGGAAAGCGCGTGGTGAGGTTTGACACTTCAAGCAGCGGACGCTCGGCCGTCGAGACCGTATCCGGCGTCTCCGCCGGCTCGTCCGAGGTGCCCGTCACCTTGTCGACGATGGGAAAGCGCATCGGCCGCGGACGGCCGTCCATCGAGCCGAGGCGCGGCACCGCAGACAGCAGCGCGCGCGTATAGGGATGCGAGGGCGCGGCGAAGATGCGCGCGGTCGCGTCCGTCTCCACCGCCTGGCCGCCATACATCACCACCGTACGATCCGCGATCTCGGCGACCACGCCCATGTCGTGGGTAATGAAGAGGATCGACATCCCCTCCTCCCGCTGAAGCTCCTTCAAGAGCTCCAGGATCTGGGCCTGGATGGTGACGTCGAGCGCGGTGGTCGGCTCGTCGGCGATCAGCAGCTTCGGCTTGCAGGCGAGCGCCATCGCGATCATCACGCGCTGGCGCATGCCGCCGGAGAAGCGGTGCGGATGCTCGTGGAAGCGCGATTTCGCCGCGGGAATGCGGACGCGATCGAGCAGGCGGATGGTCTCGGCCTCGGCCGCCGCACGCGACAGGCCGCGATGCTGGATCAGCGCTTCCGCGATCTGGAAGCCGATGGTGAGCACCGGATTGAGGCTCGTCATCGGTTCCTGGAAGATCATGGCGACGTCATTGCCGCGGATGTCCTTCATGCTCGCTTCGGGCATCGTCAGCAGATCGCGGCCGGCAAGCGTGACGCGGCCCTCGATCCGGCCACTCTCCTTCGGCACGAGCCGCATGATCGAGAGCGCGGTGACGCTCTTGCCTGAACCGGATTCGCCGACGATGGCCACGGTTTCGCGCGGCGCGATGTCGAATGAGACGTTACGGACAACAGGGATCCATTCACGTTCGCGCATGAAGGACGTGGTGAGGCCCGCGACCGACAGCACCGGCGTGCGCGCTTCGGCAACGGTCTGGTCCGATCTGCTGGCGCCGATACTCATGCAATGCCCCCAGCGCTTGCCGTGAAGAAGGTGAGCCCCCTCCCCCGCTTGCGGGGGAGGGTTGGGGGGAGGGTGTCTCCACAATCGAGAACCCCCAGGAGGGGAGAGCCCTCACCCGCGCCTTTGGCGCGACCTCTCCCGCAAGCGGGAGAGGTGAACCGAGTCCGTGGCTGCAGCGAGGTCAACATCACCGTCACACCCTCAATAGCCGCGATCACGGTCGATACGCCCCGGCAAGGGCTCACCCCGGCGGTGGCGCGCGATGGTGTCGAGCACGTAATCGACCGCCGTCTCCGGCTTCGTCGTACTGGCAATGTGCGGCGTCAGCAGAATGCGCGGATGGCTCCAGAACGGATGGCCCGCCGGCAGCGGCTCGGGCTCGGCGACGTCGAGCACGGCGGCAGACAACATCCCACTGTCGAGCGCCACGATGAGATCGGCCTCAACCAGATGCCCGCCTCGCCCGACATTGAGCAACCGCGCGCCGCGCGGCAGATGCGCGAACAGATCAGCGTTGAGGATGCCGCGTGTCTCCGAGGTCAACGGCAGCAGGCAGACGAGAATGTCGGACTGTCCCAGGAAATCCGGCAAGGCCTCCGCGCCCGCATAACAGGTGACGCCGTCGATTTCGCGCGGCGAACGGTTCCAGCCGAGCAGCGAGAAGCCAAATGATTTGAGTCGTTCGAGCACAGCCTGGCCGAGCAGGCCAAGTCCCATCACGCCAACACGCCGTTCACTGGTGTAGGTCGCGGGGAGCTCACGCCAGACCTGCTCGCGCTGCTGGGAGATGAACTGCACGAGATCGCGATGCAGCGCCAGCACGGACATGCAAGCATATTCGACCATGCGATCGGTAATGCCGGGCTCCATCATGCGGACCAACGGAACATGCGGCGGAAGTTTTGTGATGTCGAACTGATCGACGCCGGCGCCGACCGAGAACACCAGTTCGAGATTTGGGAACGTCGCCGCGATGTCGTCCGGCGGCTGCCAGGCGACCAGGTAGCGTACCGCGTTGGGATCGCCGATGTCGGGCCAGAGCCGGAACGGCACGTCAGGCGCGCGCTCGGCGAAGAAGCGCGCCCATTCCGCCCCGCGAACCAGATTGGCCTTGTAGAGGACCGTCATGCCGCCCCTCAGAACGGGCTGACCGGCGCGAGGCGCCGGCCGTCGATCATGCGCTTGTGGCTGTAGGCGGCGGGATCGACCAGCGGCGTCGAGCCGGTGACGATGTCGGCGGCGAGCTTGCCGGCCGCGGGACCAATGCCGAAACCGTGGCCGGAGAAGCCGGTGGCAAGGAAGAAGCCCGGCAGCGCGTCGACCGGTGAGATCACCGGAATGGTGTCGGGCGTGCAGTCGATCGTGCCGCCCCAGGCTTCCGCGACCTTGATCTCCTTCAACTCCGGATTGGACTTGATCAGCGAGGCCAGTGCCGCGTTGACCAGCGACATGTCGGGCGCGGGATCGCGCACGCGCTCGGCCTCGAACGGCGACGGCTTGTCAAAACTCCAGCTGGTGCCGCGCATGATCTGGTCGAAGAACGACTTGCCGAACGACAGCTTCAGCCCGTTCTTGCGATGCTGATAGGTCGGCCAGAAGGTCCACGCGTAGCGGAACAGGTCGGGCGACAGCTCGACCGTGCCGCGGTTGCGCAGCGCGAGCGTGAAGCCACCGTCGAGGCGGCGGCGGATGCAGTAGAAATCCGTGCCGAGCGCACCCGAGGTGATCTCCGGTCCGGGCGTGGTCCGGCACGCCGTGGCATTGACGAGACCGATCGGCAGCTCGATGCCGTGGCGGCGGCAGAACAGCGACGACCATGCCCCGCCCGACAGCAGCACGGCTTGCGTGCGGATGGTGCCCTTCTCGGTGACGACGGCGCTGACCTTCCCGCCTGTCGTCTCCAGTCCCCGTGCGGCGCAGCCCTGATGGATGGTGACGCCATGCTTGCGCGCGGCGGTCGCGAGCGCGGGCACGGCCATCGACGGCTCCGCGCGGCCGTCGCTCGGCGTGTGCAGGCCGCCGACCCATGTGTCGGCATTACCCGGCATGCGCTCAGCGACCTCGGCCGGCGTCAGCACGGTCGAGTGCACCTGCTGCTCGCGCGCAATCGCGGCCCAGCGCTCCCAGCCGGCGAGCTCGTCCTTGCTCTTGGTGAGGAACAAGACGCCGGTGCGGCGGAAGCCGGCATCGACGCGGGCATCGTTCTGCATGTCCTCCCACAGAAGCAGCGCCTCGCGCGCGAGCGGAATCTCCTCGCGTGCGCGGCCCTGCTGGCGGCACCAGCCCCAATTGCGGCTCGACTGTTCGCCGCCGACATGCCCCTTCTCGACGAGAGCGACGGAATGGCCCTTCTTGGCGAGATGATAGGCCGCGGAGACGCCGATGACGCCGCCGCCGATGACGACGACGTCCACCTGCGCCGGCAGGCGTTCATCGCTGTTGATACGGTTGAGCGGCGGGGACATGGGGCACTCCTGGAGGTCAGTTCGATCGAGATCTTGTCATGGGATGTTCATGCGCGGGTCGAGCGCATCGCGCAGGCCGTCACCGAGGAAGTTGAAGCTGGTCACGGCCAGCGTGATGACGACGCCGGGCGCGATCGCCAGCCAGGGCGCGCTGGTCAAATAGATCTGCGCGTTGTTGAGCATGTTGCCGAGGCTCGCGGCCGGCGGCTGGATGCCGTAGCCGAGATAGCTGAGATAGGATTCCAGCAGGATCGCCTTGGCGACGTTGAGCGTCGCCGCAACCACGATCGGCGCGATCGCATTGGGCACGAGCTCGCGGAACATGATCCGCAGGTTCGACGAGCCGAAGGCGAGTGCCGCCACCGCAAACTCGCGTTCCCGCAGCGAGCGCACCTGGGCCTCGACGACGCGGGCCACCCACATCCAGGCGGTCGCCGCGATCAGTACCGTGGTGGTGACGAAGCCGGGCTCCGTGAGCGCTGCCAGCGCGAGCAGCAGGAAAATCGTCGGAAAGCACAGCACGGCATCGACCAGCCGCATCAGGACCGCGCCGACGACGCCGCCATAGAAGCCGGCGAAGGCGCCAACGACGATGCCGACCACCATCGCGATCACCGTCGCGACGAAGCCGATCGACAGCGAGATGCGCGCGCCCATCATCAGCCGCGCCAGCACATCGCGCCCAAGCTCGTCGGTGCCAAGGATATGCGCGCCCGAGAGCGGCGGCGCGAACCGCTTCATGATGTCGATATAGGTGTCGTCGAAAGGCAGCAGATAAGGACCGAACGCCGAGCCGAGGACGAGAAAGACAATGGTCACGGCGCCTGCCAAGGCCAGCCGGTGCCGGCAGAATCGTCGCCAGGCGCCCTGGCTAGCTGTGGGTCCAGCGGTGGACAAGACTGCAGTCGCCATCGCTTCAGCCCACCCGGATGCGCGGATCTACGACGGCATAGAGGATGTCGGCAATCAGCGAGCCGATCAGCACCATGATCGCCGAGAACATCAGGATGCCCATCACCACGGGATAGTCGCGATAGCCGATCGAATCCAGGAACAGCCGGCCCATGCCGGGCCAGGTGAATACGGTCTCGGCCACCAGCGCGCCGCCGAGCAGCGTCGGAAACTGAAGACCCGCCACCGTGATCATCGGCAGCAGCGCGTTGCGCAGCGCGTGCACCGTGAGGATGCGCCATTCCGGCATGCCCTTGGCGCGCGCGGTGCGGATGTAATCCTGATTGATCACTTCGAGCATGGAGGAACGCATGAAGCGGCCCCACATCGCGGTCTCGACCAGCGCCAGCACCATCGCCGGCGCGATCAGATGATGCAGCAGGTCGAGGAAGGAACCGTCGCCGACGGTCTCGCGGTTTCCCGCCGGCAGCCAGCCGAGCGTCACCGAGAACACGTAGATGGTGACGAGGCCGAACCAGAAAGTCGGGATCGACAGCGCGATCATGGCGCCGACGGTGGCGAGCGAGTCGAACAGCGAATATCGCCTCAGTGCGCCCAATATGCCGATCCAGCAGCCGAGCAGCACCGCGATGATGGTCGCCGTCACCATCAGCTCCAGCGTCGCGCCGAGGTGCGACGAGATCACCGACAGCACCGCCTCGCCGTCGCGATAAGACTTGCCCCAATCGCCCTTCAGCATACGCCCGAACCAGTCGAGATACTGGATCGGCAGTGGCCGATCCAGCCCGAGCTGCTTGGAGACGCGGTCGAGATCCTCCTGCGTCATCTGCGCGGAGGCTGCGAATTGCGACAGCGGACCGCCGGGGGCAAGATGCAGCAGCGCGAAGCCGATCGCGGAGACGATCACGAGCAGCATGACCGCCTGCGCCAGGCGATTGAGGACGTAACGGGCCATCTCAGGCGATCCAGCCAGCCAGACGCATCAGGCCCAATACCATTCGCGGATGTTCCAGCAATTGGTCGAGGTGTTGATGTTGGGGCGGAAGCCCTGCAGCCCCTCCTTCACGCCCTCGGCGATGAAGCCCTGGAACAGCGGCAGAATGGCGAGGTCGTTGCGAACCAGCTTTTGCAGGTCGCCATAGGTGGTCTTGCGCTGCGCGATATCGAATTGCCTGGCGCCTTGCGCGAGCAGCCGATCGGCTTCCGCGCTCTGGTATTGATAGGTGTTGTAACCACGACCGCCCTTGGCTGGGATCGCGCCGGAGCCGAAGCGCGGCGTCACGTCGGGATCGCTGCCAAGCATGAAGTTCACGCCGACGATCACCGAGTTGAACTTCGACTGCTGCCAGAAATCGCCCCAGATCACGGCGGCCGGCATGTTGTTGACGCGCATGCTCGCACCGATCGCCCGCCAGTCCTGGATCAGGAGCTGCTGGGTCTGCTCGCGCACGGCATTGCCCGATGTGGTCGAATTGGTGAATTCGAGCTTCACGCCGCCCTTCTCGCGCACGCCACCGGACCCTCGCACCCAGCCGGCGGCATCGAGCAGCGCATTGGCTTTGGCCGGATCGTATTTATGCTGCGGCAGGCCCTGCTGGAAAGACCAGGCCTCCTGCGGCACGAAGCTCTCGGTCTGGGTCGGCAGGCCGTAGTTCAGCGCATCGATGATCGCTTGCTTGTTGATGGCGAGATAGAGCGCCTCGCGCACCGCGCGGTCGGCGAAGGGACCGAACTCCAGATTGGGCGCGATGTGCTCCACCGACGACGTCGACGACACGAAGATCTTGCGCGCTTTCAGCGCTTTCGCCTCCTGCACGAAGTTCGGCAAAATGCCTTGCAGGCCGGTGTAATCGACCTGGCCGGTGCGGAACTGGGTGTAGAGGACGGTCAGACTAGGAATGTACTTGAAGACCATGCGTTCGACGTACGGCCCTTTGCCGTGATAGCCGGCATAGGCGTTGAACTGAATGTGGTCGCCGGGCACGCGCTCGCCCCAGGTGAACGGCCCGGTGCCGACGGGGGCGTTGTGGAACGGCGACGAATTCGGATCGGATACCTTTTCCAGAACGTGCTTGGGCACGATGAAGGTGAGGGACAGGATCGACATGTAGGGCGAATAGGGAGCTTCCATTCGCCAGTGGATTTCGTCGGGCGCGACGATCGTGATGTCCTTGACCAGGCTGTGGCCGACACGGTTGCGGACGCGGAAGTCGGGATTGTTGATCAGATCGAGCGAGAACTTGACGTCCTCGGCGGTGAAGGCCGTGCCGTCGTGCCACTTTACGTCCTTGCGCAGTTTGATCTTCCAGGTCAGGCCGTCCGCCGAGAGGCCGCCATTCTCGACCGTCGGCACTTCGCGCGCGAGGTCGGGCACGAACTTGCCGTCGGGATCGATGAACCAGAGCGGCGAGAATACCTGCCACCAGACGCCCTGATCGACCTCGATGCCGGGCATCAAGGGATGAAAGACGGTCGGCTCCTGCGACAGCGCCGCGATCACCTGACCGCGCGGCTTGTCCGGCGGATTGGTCGGGCGTTCGACTTGCGCGAAAGCGTTGCCTGAAAGCGTCCATCCCGCCGCGGCGCCTGCGCCGAGCTGGAAGAACTGGCGGCGAGTAGGAATGCCGAGATGACGCAGTCCCCCAACACCGAACTTGCCCATGTCATCTGCCATGACAGTCTCCGTTCCCGCACGCGGCACCGTCTCCCGCGCCCCCGAGACCCCGGCAAAGGGACAGGAGTGGGCTTTAGTGCTTCTAAATTTTTCGATCAAAAGTTCATCATGACTAAATACAGCTGTCAATCGCATTGCTAGTATGCGCGACCTTTTCACAGTGACCGAACCTCGGATCGACGCGGTCCCGGGTGAGATGATGCATGGGAGGGCGACATGGATGGTCGCGGCGATACCAACGGCACCAAGGACACACCGGCGATCGAGGCCGACGATGCGGTCGACCAGCGCCTCGGCGAGACCGTGCGGCTGCTGCGTCAGCGCGCCGGCCTGTCGATCCAGGACGTCGCCAACAAGACCGGCCTCTCCAACGGCATGATCAGCCAGCTCGAACGCGCGCGCGCGATGCCGTCGATCCGCACGCTGCGCCTGCTCAGCATCGCGCTCGACGTTCCCATCTCCTACTTCTTCGAGACCAGCGATCCCACCGATGTGCAGCGCTACATCGTGCGCAAGAACAACCGGCGCCTGCTGCGCCTCACCGCCAGCGGCGTCGTCAAGGAAGCGCTCACCCCCGACGGCAAAGGCCAGCTCGAGCTCTACGAGCTTACGCTCAATCCCGGCGCCTCGTCCGGCACGGACTTCCTGCAGCACACCGGCGAGAAGGCGGGCTATATCCTCTCCGGCAGCCTGCGGCTGTGGCTCGACAACCAGGCCCATGTGTTGGAAGCCGGCGACAGCTTTCGCTTTCCGAGCATCGTGCCGCACATGTTCGACAACCCGACCCAGCAGGTGGCGCGCGCAATCTGGGTCACGACGCTGCGCCAGACCGATTCGCCAGCAGGTTGAGCCACCTGGCATGTTCCCGGCCGCCCCCGGCCGCAAATTGACCATCGACTGAGACGCGGGCAGTCTGTAGCTCACGTGATGCCGGGCTCGTCGACAGGGCGGCGGGACGGTCCGCTTCTGGCGTCTTTGGTATGAGAGCATGAAACTCAGGGGGCTTCTGACACTCGCGATCGCCACGCAGGCCGTCGTGACCAGTGCCGCTCTGTTCGCCTCTTATGCCGTGAGCGGCGCCGCCGGCAGCTTCGGCATTGCCCAGACCATCGCCCTGCTCGCAAGCGGCGCCGTCGCGGTGTTGATCGCGCGGCACTGCACGCGCACGATCGAGAGATCGCAGGACAAGCGCATGGCTTCGCAACTGGCCGAGCAGGCGCAGGCTGGCGCGGAACTCACGCAAGCGGTCATCAAGACCGCGCTCGATGCCTTCATCCAGACCGACGCCAACGGCGTCGTGCTGGAGTGGAGCTTTCAGGCCGAAGCCCTGACCGGATGGACGCGCCAGGAGGCGCTCGGCACCGACGTCGTCGACCTCCTCATCGGCGAACCACTCCGGGCCGGCTTCCGGCAGCGGATGATGCGGCTGTTGCCGGAGCTGTCGCATACGCCGATCGGCATCCGGTTCGAGGCAACCCTGCTGCACCGGAACGGCGACGAGATCCTGATCGAGGGCTCCAGCACGGCGCTCCAGGTCGGGACACGGCGCGTCATCAACATTTTCGTCAAGGACGTCACCCAGAAGCGCGCCGCCGAGGAGCAACTGATCCAGGCGCAGAAGATGGAGGCAGTCGGGCAGCTCACCGGCGGCATCGCGCACGAGTTCAACAACATGCTCACGGTGATCACCGGCACGATCGAGATCCTCGCCGACGCCGTGAAGGACAACCCGCCGCTTGCGACCATCACCAAGCTGATCAGCGAGGCGGCCGACCGCGGCGCCGCGCTGACGTCGAGCCTGCTGTCCTTTGCGCGCAAGCAGGCGCTGCAGCCGGCCGAGATCGACGTCAACGAGCTGCTCGAAGAGCTGGCAAAGCTGCTGCTGGCGACCTTCGACAAGAAGATCGAGATCGTGACCAGGCTCGACGGCAATGTCTGGCTCGCCTTCGCCGACCGCGGCCAGCTGAGCTCGGCGCTGCTCAACCTCGCGATCAACGCCCGCGACGCGATGCTGGACGGCGGCAGGCTGACACTGACGACACGCAACGTCGTGTTCGGCGTGCGCGAGGCGGTGGCGGTCGGCGCCGGCTATGCCGGCGACTATGTCGAGATCGAGATCGCCGACACCGGCACCGGCATTCCGCAAGCCATCCTCGAACGCATCTTCGATCCCTTCTTCTCCACCAAGGATGTCGGCAAGGGCACTGGGCTCGGCCTCAGCATGGTGTTCGGCTTCGTCAAGCAGTCCGGTGGCGGCATCAAGGTCTCCTCCACCGAAGGCCGCGGCACGATCTTTACGATCTACCTGCCGAAGGCGGCGGCGAGCACGCTTCGCCCGGCCGGTTATGACGAGCGCAAGATCGTCGGCGGAACGGAGACCATCCTCTGCGTCGAGGACGACCACGACGTCCGCCAATACGTCACGGTGCAGCTCGAAAGCCTCGGCTACAAGGTCATCCCCGCCGTCAACGCGACCGAGGCGCTCGCCATTTCAGCCGCAGGCACGCCGTTCGACCTGCTTTTCACCGACATCGTGATGCCCGGCGGCATCAACGGACGCGAGCTCGCTGAGCGGATGGTCGCCGCGCGGCCTTCGCTGCGGGTCCTGTTCACGTCGGGCTATGCCTACGACTCCCTGCACGCGCAGGGACGCGCCACCATGGGCGCGCCGCTACTGACAAAACCCTACCGCAAGGCGGAGCTTGCGCGCATGCTGCGCCGCTCGCTCGACACCGCGGTCGATTCCGCGGGCGATCCGATCCCCACGCCCTATTCGGTGCAGGCCGATGTCGAGGGCTTCTTGCGCAGGCAGGCCGCGGAAGACCGCCGCACGACGTGGCCGCGAAAATAAGCGTCGCGCGCTAGCTCATCCTACGACGCAGCGTGGCCGACGGCGTCTCGCCGAACTTTTCGCGGTAGGCACCGGCCATGCGGCCGAGATGGGTGAAGCCGAGATCGAAGGCGATCTCGGTGATGGAGGCATCGGGCGAAGCCTGCGAGAGGCGCGCGTGCAGGCCGGCGAGGCGCATGTCGAGCAGCATCTCCGAGATCGACACGCCGAAGTGACGACGGAAGCCGAGCTGAAGCGCGCGAATGCCGATTCCGGAGGCGCAGGCGAGTTCTGCGAGATCGAGCGGCTCACCGGCATTGTCCGCAAGATGGTCACGCGCGGCCCGAAGCGCGCGCGGCAGACGCTCCGCGTGGCCCGAAAACGTCCGGATCGCATCCGAGAGGCCATGGCGCTGCCCATTGAGGAGGTGATCGAGCAGCGCCTCGCGCCAATCGGCCATCGCGACCGGTGACAGCCTGCCGGAAGGACCGAGACGCTCGGCCAGCATCATCAGTTCATCGAGCTTCGTGCGGAGATCGTGCCCCGACAGCGCATCGAGGTCGATCACAGGATCGAACTCGACCGGCCCGGCCACCTTGCCCGACAGAGCCGCAGCGCGCTGCTCGACCATGCGACGGTCGAGCAGCAGGATGATTTGCGCACAATCCGTCCAGACCATCCGGGTCGGAATGGTCGGCGACAGCAGCGATGCCGTCCGGCCCGGCGCGGTCTCGATCTCGCAGGCGCCGGCACGAATGCGGGCCGCGCCGGTGAGCGGGATCTGCACCAGGAAGAAGCGGTCGAGGCAGCCGGGATCGATACTGACCGATCCGCCATAGGCGACGTAGTTGATGGAAAAGCCTGCGAATGCCGCGCAATTGTGCCGGGCGGAGAAGCCGGCTGCGCGCGCTTGCGCCGGCTTGAGATCGTGCGGACAGAAGATGCGCCCGATCTGCTCCGCAGCCTCGTCGACATCGTCAGTGGTGACGCGGGCGAAAGCCGCCAGCCGTTCGGCTGTGGCTACCCTGGCGCTCGTTTCCAGCACGGCTGCGGACATCATCGACCACGCTTCGCGTCGCGAAATTGCTTTAAGCCTATAATAGTTCCCTGGACGCGAGAAGGGCCGCGGCTGCAAAATCGTCGTGCTGCATGGCAACAGCCATGCCCGGATTCGTTTAGCGGATAGACAGGCGGCCCACGGCTCGCCGAAGCTCCATCCCCGCCGGAATCCATGAGGAGCAAGCCATGACTGCACTCGAAAAGGGCATTACCGCCAATGGCACGGGCTATGGGGGCAAGAGCTGGAACATCCTGGGCCAGGTCTACTTCCCCAAGGCCATCACCGACTCCACCTTCGCGTTCGAGACCAACAGCGACCCCGGCCAGTTCGTGCCGGTGCACATCCATCCGACCCAGGACGAGTTCATCCTGGTGCAGGAAGGCACGCTCGACCTCAAGCTCGACGGCAAATGGGTCAAGGCCCATGCCGGTGACCTCGTACGCATGCCGCGCGGCATCCCGCACGGCTATTTCAACAAATCCGACAAGCCGTGCCGCGCGCTGTTCTGGGTCTCGCCGATGCAGAAGCTGGAGGCGCTGTTCAACCAGCTGCACAATCTGACCGACCCGGCCGAGGTCGTGCGCATCTCGGCGCTGCACGAGGTCGACTTTTTGCCGCCCGAGGCCAACGACTAGGCGCAGCGCGCCTCCTCGCCCACCTCCATCTGCTTGCAGCTCCGCCGGCCGCGCGTTGCGGCCGAACGCCGCCGCTTGCGCGCGAAACACCTGATAGCGAGCCATCCCATGGTCAGTCCCAAGCATGTCTGCGTGATCGGCGCCGGCGTCTCCGGCCTTGCCGCCGCAAAGGCGTTCTCCAGCCACGGCCACCGAGTCACCATCGTCGAACGCAGCGCCGATCTCGGCGGTGTCTGGGAGCCGGCGCGCTCCTATCCTGAGGTGCAGACGCAGAGCCCGAAGGATCTCTACCGCTACACCGACCGCGCCATGCCGGATGCCTATCCGGAATGGCCGACCGGGCCGCAGGTCCACGCCTATCTCACCGATTACGCCAGGAGCTTTGGCCTCGACCGCATGCTGCGCCTCAATACTGAAGTCGCCGGCATGGCGCGCCGCGCTGACGGCAGGCCGGGCTGGACGCTTACCCTGACGAGCAAGGGCGGGACGCCGTCGAACGAGGATTTCGATTTCGTCGCGGTCTGCACCGGGCAGTTCAACGAGCCCCGCGAGCTGCATTGCCGCGGTGAAGGCAGCTTCCTGGACCAGGGCGGCCAGATCCTGCATTCGTCGAAATACGGCGATCCGGCCCTCGCAAAAGGCCGCCGCGTCGTCGTACTCGGCGGCTCGAAATCGGCGACCGACATCGCCGTGAACGCGGTGAAATCGGGCGCGCGCGAGGTCACCATCGTGATGCGCGAGCCGGTCTGGCGCATCCCCTACTTCATCGGCGGCCTCGTGAACTTCAAGCGCATCCTCTACATCCGCGCGCAGGAGGAGATGTTTCCAGGCTGGGGCGCGAGCGCGATGGCAAAGCTCGCGCTTCGTGTCGCCGCGCCTCTGATCTGGGCCAACTGGCGCGGACTGGAGAGCCTGCTGAAGGCGCAGCTCAAGCTCGGCCGCTGCAAGATGGTGCCGAAGGAGCGGATCGAGGACGGCGTCAATTGCGCGGTGCCGATCGCAACGCCCGGCTTCTATCCAATGGTCGCCGACGGCCGCATCAAGGCCGTGTTCGGCACGTTCGATCATTATGAAGGCGACACCATCGTGATGAGCGGCGGCGAGCGGATCGGTGCCGATGTCGCGGTGCTCGCGATCGGCTACAAACTCGGTGTGCCGTTCCTGCCGGCAGCATATCAAGAGAAGTTGGTCGATGCGGACGGGCAGTACCGGCTCTACCGCCTGATCGCCAACCCCGACCTGCCGGAGCTCGGCTTCGTCGGCTTCAACTCCTCGTTCTGCACCGTGCTCTGCGCCGATCTGGCCGCGAACTGGCTGGTGCGCTATGCCGACGGCCAGCTCGCCAAGCAGCCGACGGCGCAGCAGATGCGCGACAACATCGAGATGATGCTACACTTCAAGCGCGTCGAACGTCCGGCCGCCGGCGTCTATGGCGGCCTGTGTGTCGCACCGTATCACTACCGCCATTTCGACGAGCTGATGGCCGACATCGGTGCGAAGGAGCAAAAGCGCGGCGGACTCAAAGGGCGCTTCCAGCCTCCGGATGCGGATGCCTATGCGAGGTTCCTGGCGACGGCGCCGGACTACCGGGCGGCATGAGAGGAGAATTGCGGCTGCAGGCGTCTGATGCTTACGATCTCCCTGGCCATCGAATCGACAGGAACCAGCCATGGGATCGAGACGACTTGCCGCCGCGGCCCTTGCGGCTGTTGCCTTCTTCATGACGGCGCCCGCCGTTGCTCAGACGGGGCCGACGACGCGGCAATCCGAGGCGCTCGCGACCTATGAGCGCGCGCTCGGCGAGTTCAAGGCTGTTCTCGCCGAGCGGCGCAAGCAGATCGACGCGAAGCAGCCGCTGCCGAACCTGCCGGGCCAGGCGCTTTATCTCGCGCGCGTCGCGGTCATCAGCAGCTACAAGGATCTCACCGACGCGATGCCGTCACGGATCGGACGGCCCAACAAGTTCGAGATCCCGCCGGCCTATTTCGACGCCGACATCGAGCCGCTGATCGACGAATACGGAAAGCTGTTCGACATCATGGAGGCGCCACCGGCCGGCGCGCAGAACTCTCCGACGCCGTTCAAGGACGTCGTCGATCTCGCGGTCGCGATTGCGCGCGCCAAGGGGCTGGCACCTGTTCACGCGGAGGCTGCGGGCCCCATCAGCCTCGGGCTGTTCTTTGCGGAGACCAACGGCAAGCAGAATGTCCGTAACGGACGCTCCAACACCTATATGGGCAGCTTCCAGACCGGCCCGTCCGAAGACCGCAACGGCCACAGGAAATGGGAAGCGATCAAGGGCGAGATAGCAGGCCTCGATCCCGAGCTGAGCGCGCGCGACGACAAGGAAGAGGCGCGCGCCCGCGGCACCGACCACCGCTTCAATCACTGGACCAATGTCCGCGACGGCCTGATGAACGCGCATGCGGATCTGTTCCGGGAGATCCCCGCAATCGTGAAGACGCTGCCCGACCCGATCGACCAGATGAAGCTGTTCGAGCTGATCCAGATTGTCCCTACCCCGACGCGATCCGCGCTCAAGTCCGGCGATCTCCTGAACTATCGGGTGTCCAGCCCTGCGATCATGAAGCACCTGCGCAACAACAGCATCTTTGCGTTCGGGCAGGCCGACCGGGCGCGCACGTCCGCCAGCTTCCGGGAGATTCTCGCCGCGATGTGGCTATTCAACCGGAAGTTCGAGCGCGCCATGGCGAAGTATGCGGAGATCAAGGGGCGCTGAAGGAACAGCCACAGCCTCTCTTGTCCGATGACTCAAGTCAACGCCGACAAGGCGAGCTAGTTCTCCACCTCGTAGCCGTCCGTCAGCGTCTTCAGGAACGCGATGATGTCGGCCTCGTCCTGCTCCGTCATCGCCGGCTTGTCGCCGGGGTGGCGATCGAACGGCGGGTCGGTGACGTCGACATTGGCGTGATATTTTGGCGGGAGGTCGTCGTATTTCAGCACCGTGCCGTCAGCTGAGCGCGGAAACACTTTCTCCGGGTTGGTGTCGCGGAAATTGTAGAAATCCATCACCTGCTGAAGGGTGCTGAAGACGCCGTTGTGGAAGAAGGCGCGGCGCGTGGCACTGTTGCGCAGCGTCGGCGTCAGGAACATGCCGCAATATTGCGTCTGCTCGGGGATGTCGGTGCGGTGCGGGCCGCAGACGCCGAGGTCGAAATAATTGGGGTCGCGATTATTGGCGAGCGCGGCATTTCGCGGCGCGCCGAGAGCTTCGTACTGATGGTCGGTGAACAGCGGCGGCAGGCCGTCGCGGGTCGGCGCCGAGGTGTGGCATCCCGCGCAGTTGGCCTTATCAGGATCGTTGAACAGCTGCAGGCCGCGCAGCTCGCTCTCGGAGAGCCGCGCCTTGCCTTCGAGCCAGTAATCGTACTTGCTGTCGTAGGGATGAAAGCGCGGCTCCTCCACCTGGTAGCGCGCGACCGCAAACATCGCTTCGGCGATCAGCAGCCGCTGATTCCTCATAACACCGGCGCCGAACAGCTCGACGAAGCGGCCAGCGTAAGGCGCGCCACGCAGCTTGTCCGCGACGATCTCGGCGCTGCCGCCGTCCATCTCGTTGGGATCGAGCAGCGGAAACAGCGCCTGGTCCTGCAGCGTGTCGGCGCGGCCGTCCCAGAACAGGCCGCCCTGCGGCACGATGTTCGCCGACGCACCGGTACCGCCTGCGGTCTTGGTCGTGCGCGCCGCCTGCTGGCCGATGGCCGCCATCTGCGCGAGGTCGATGATGTTGTCGTCGTCGCCCTTGTCGGGCCCGATGCTGAAATTGGGGTGGCGATCGAGATAGGTCAGCGACGGAACCGCGCGTGCGCCTTGCCGCGACAGCGTCGCGCCGCCGAGCATGACCGGCCCGTCGTTCGGCGGTCCGTAGGCGTGATCGGGGCTATGGCAGGATGCGCAGGAGAGCGTGCCGGAGGACGAGAGCGAGGCGTCGTAGAAGATCTCCTTGCCGAGCAGCGCCATTGCGGACAACGGCGCGACGGGTGGACGCATGAGACGGACCGGGTTCGGGTTCACACCGACCCGGTTCGTCTCTGCAAATCCTTGCGTCCCGGCAGCAAAGACGGCGCCGGCCAGGCAAAGCAGGCCGGCGCCGAGGAGCCACAGAGTGCGGCTGTTCATTCGTAGCGTCCCGTTGGACTAGTGATGGTGATGATGATGCTCGTCCGGCGGGCTGGTGATCACCGTGCCCGAGGTCGGGTCGAGGAACAGCGCGTCAGCCCGCAAGTCGTGGCTGTGGTCATGGTCGAAGTCGAACAGGTCCATGATCGAGCCGGAGTTAGCATCGAACGAGCCGCCGCCGAGGCGCTTGCCATGCAGCCAGTTGTCCTCGATGAAGCGGACCACCGAAGCCTGAGTGGTGTAGTTGTGGCTGACGTAGTTCGTCCTGGCGTAGGGCGACACCACGATCAAGGGAACGCGGGTGCCCGGACCGCAGCGGCCGTTCACCGGCTTGCCACCGAGACCGTTCGGCGCCGGCTGCTTGTTCGGACCGAGGCCGCACAGACCGGGGCCGTTGACCTGATCGGCGGTCGCATCATACGAGGCGTTCCTCGGCGCGACATATTGGTGATCGTACCAGCCGTCGGAGTCGTCATAGGTGATGATGACGGCGGTCTCGCGCCACTCCGGCTGCTTCTGCAGGAAGTTGATCAGCTCGACATTGCCGGCCTGCTCGTCGAGCGGATCGGAGTTGCCGGCATGACCGTCCTGGTAGGCCGGCATCTTGACGTAGGAGACGGCCGGGAAGTTGCCGGCCTTGATCGCGGCATAGAGGTCTTCGAGATCGTAATTGTGGTTGGCGGGATCGACCTTGCCGTTGAAGTCATGGGTATGACCAATTGCATGGACCGAGCTCGGCCGCGCATGGGTCGGGTTGGCCGTGGACGCGTGATACTGGAAGAAGGCGTGGTGGGGGATGTAGTCGACGATGGTGCCGTTGACGTTGCTCGAGAACGTGCTGCGCGCACAACCGGTGGTGCCGTTGGCGTTCTTGAGCGTCAGGTCGAAGCCGCCCATGAAGCTGCCCCAGCTGATGTGCTCGGCGGTGAGCAGGTCGCCGATATTCTTGCCGCCCATCAGCATCGTGCTGGTCTTGCTCGAGCAGACATCATTGCCGGGATCGGTGTCGCCGGTCAGCGTCAGGCCGCCCTGGCCATCGGCGACCGACGACGTGGTGCCGACGACCGGCTGCACGCCGTTGGTCTGGCCGGCAACCACTTCGAGCATGCCGGGCGTCGACGGGCCGAACGTGTCGGTCCAGTTGTTGTCGCTCATGGCGAAGTGCTGGGCGTAGTTCCACAGCGCAGTGACGGTGTTGCCGTCGAAATAACCCATGACCTGACCGTTGGTGCCGAAAGCGCCGGCGCCGCCGGCAGTGCCGCGGCCGGTGAACTTCGGGAACAGGTCTTCCTTGCCGTTGTCCACGGCCTGCTGCTCGGGCGTGTAGGAGTGATTCTGCGAGCGCGTGTTGGCCTGAGTGCGGTCGAGGCGGAACGGGTCAGTCGCGCCGGTGCCGTTGGCCGGGCTGTTGTTGGGATTGTGCACCAGCAGATTGGCGTTGGCGAGGTTGTTGACCTTCGGTGTATGCGGCTTCGGTACGAAGGGGATCGAGCCGGACGGATTGGTCGCGTTCGGATAGGTCGCAAAGTAATGATCGAACGAGCGGTTCTCGTTGAAGATCACCACGAGATGCTTGATCGGCGTCTCGGTGTGGATGTCGTGCGCAGGATGGTGATGATCGTCATGTCCGTGATCGCGATCGCGACCGAAATCGTCGGCAAGGACGGGAAGAGTGCACGCGAGCGCGCTCGCGGCCGCGAAAATCGCAGCCGTCGTCAGAAGTTTCGATTTCATTTTTTTTGACGCCCCGGAAATGAGGATGTTTACGATCAGAAGTTTTCTAAACAGCGCCGGTGACAGCGCTGTGTCAGTTTGACGCACGAGACACTTTGCGCAGTGGCGCAGCGAAGATTTTTTAGGCAGGCGCCGGCTCCGCCGCGCCGGGCCACGTCATGTCACTTTATTCCCCGCGCGACGGCAAAAATGATCGCGTCCAGATTATTGCGCGACGCGCCCGGTTGCCTTTAGCTTTGCCGGACAAGAACAAGCTCTCAGGGGGAAACATGAAAGCCGCTCTTCGCAGGCGCACGCGCCATGCCGCGTCAGCCCTGGTCGCAACGTCGCTGGCTGGCCTCGCCAGTTTCGCGGCTCATGCCGAGATCGTCGTCACCGCCAATGACGGCAAGATGGTGCTGGAGAACGGCAATGCCGTGGTGCGCAAGCAGCCGCTGCCGGATACGGTCAGCGTGATCGACCTTACCGACGGCGTGCTGAAGCTTCTCGGCGAGGTACCCGCACCCGCCAGCGTGGTCGGCCCGCCGCCAAGCGTCGCGATCGCGCCGGATGGTTCGTTTGCGCTGGTGACGGGCGCGATGAAGCTCGATCCGGCGGACGCGACCAAGACGGTGCCCGACGACAAGCTCTCCGTCATCGACCTGAAATCCTCACCGCCAAAAGTGCTCGCGACGCTTCAGGCCGGCGCCGGTGCGGCCGGCGTCTCGATCAACCGCGCAGGCACCCTGGCGCTGGTTGCGAACCGCAGCGAAGGCACGGTCTCGGTCTTCACCATCAGCGGCAACGCGCTGACGCCGGCCGGCAAGATCCAGCTCGGCGACGCCAAGTCGGGCCCGAGCCACGCCGTGTTCTCGCGTGATGGCGCGACCGCCCTGGTCACCCGCGACGGCGACAGCAAGGTCTCGCTTCTCACCGTGGACGGCAGCAAGGTCGAGTACGCCAAGCGCGATCTCTCCGCGGGCGTGCGTCCCTACGACATCGACCTCACCGGCGGCGCCGCGGCCGTCGTCGGCAATGTCGGCGCCGGTAGCGGCGACAACGACACGATCAGCCTGATCGACATGACGGCCAAGCCAATCCGGGTCGTCACGACGGTCACGGTCGGGCAGACGCCCGAGGCGGTAAAGATGTCGCCGGACGGCAGCCATGTCGCTGTCACCGTCATGAACGGCTCGAACAAGCCGCCGGCCTCGCCCTTCTTCAACGATTTCGGCCTGCTCAACCGGATCTCGGGCACCGACCTCACGCCGGTTGCGGAAGCCAAGATCGGCCATTGGTGCCAGGGCATGGTGTGGTCCAAGGACTCCAAACATGTCGTGGCGCAGTGCATGGTGGAGAACGAGCTGATCGCCTTCTCGTTCGACGGCAAGGCGCTGACCAAGACGTCGACGCTCAAGCTGCAGGTGAGCCCCGCGGGCATTCGCACCGCGGAGCCGTAAGGCGGCGCGCGGCGCAGGCCTGCTGCGCCGCCCGGCCTATTCGGTGCGGATCGGCGCGTCCTTCAGGCCGTTGTTGTCATAGGCCCTGCGCAGCGTGCCGTTCGTGGTTGCATCCGTCATGAACCTCGTGACGAACGCCAAAGCCTGGTTGTGGCCGAGCGGGACCGCGACGGCCGTCACGGTCTTCTTGAAGGTCTCGTCCAGCACGCGCGTGCCCGGAATCTGCTGCGCCATCTTGTTGAGCTGATCGCGTGACAGCGCGAAGGCGTCGATCTCGCCGGATTTCAGGAGACCGAAGATTTCATCATAGGTCTGATAGCCCGTAACCTTCGCGTTCTTCAGATGCGCGACGGCGCCGCGCATCGTGGTCGTGGCGTTGACCGCGGCGACCTTGATGCCCGCCTGGTCGAGCGTGGCGAAGTTGGTGACGCTAGAACCCGGCTTGACGATGTAGGTGGCGTCGGCGACCTCGTAGATCGGGCCGAACATCATTTTCGTTTCGCGCTCCGGATCCTTCGGGAGCCAGGTGACGTCCCACGTGCCCTTGCCCGCCGCGTCGGTGATCTGCCCGGAATTCTGGTGCACGACATATTCGACAGGCACGCCGAGCTGCGCGGCCATCTCCTTGCCGAGATCGACCGGCACGCCGGCATAGCCGGCTTCGGTCTTGGTCGACCAGAACGCACCGCCCGCGGGGCTGATCGCGATCGCGACCCGCAGCTTGCCGGTCGGCGCGATCTCGTCCTTCACGCCATCGGCTAGCGCGGGCATGGCAACCGCCGCGAGAACGAGGCCTGCAAGGGCCGATTGGAGGAAGGTCGGCATGTCATGTTCTCCTCACCTTTTCTTCTTTTGTACTTCTTTTCTTGCACGTCGATTCGTCCGGACCGCTTCGCACGCCCTCACACGGACCTTGCCACAATTCTGGTCGATCGTGCGCGCGGTGAAAAGCGGTTTGTCATGAGAAATCTGTCAAAGGCCACAGCGCCGGTTGCGGCGCAAGGCCGGCGACCGCCATGGCTATGGTGTTCCACGGAAGGGCATTTGTTGGTAGCCTGCCACACCGACAGACAATCATCGGGGGCCACCGAATGACCTCAGCGAATCCCGCTTCTTCCGCACGACACAACGAAGCGTGGAGACATATCGGGCGGGCCTTGGCCGCCACCGCGGCCGTACTCGCGTTGGCGGGCTGCGAGGACAAGAACACGTTTGTAGCCCCGCCGCCGCCCAAGGTGGACGTGGCAACGCCGGTGCAGCGCCCGGTGACGCGCTATGTCGAAGCCACCGGCAATACCGCGCCGATCAAGAGCGTCGATCTCGTCGCGCGCGTGCAGGGCTTCCTGCAATCGATCGACTACCAGGACGGCAGCTTCGTCAAGCAGGGCACCCAGCTGTTCACGATCGAGCCCGAGACCTACAAGCTCAAGGTCGAGCAGGCGAAGGCCGCCGAGGTCGGCGCGCAGGCCACGCTCAAGCAGGCCGAAGCCGATTTCAAGCGGCAGGTCGAGCTGGTGCAGCGCCAGGCGGTCTCGCAGTCCACGCTCGACACTTCGACATCCGCCCGCGACAACGCTCAGGCCAGTCTGCAGCAGGCCGAGGTCAATACCAGGCTCGCCGAGGTCAATTACGGCTACACCAGGGTGACGGCGCCATTCGACGGCGTCGTCAGCGCGCACCTGGTCTCGGTCGGCGAGCTCGTCGGCTTCTCATCCCCGACCCAGCTCGCAACCATCGTTGCGATGGACCCGATCTGGGTGAACTTCACGGTCAACGAGCAGGACGTCCTTCGCATCCGCGCCGAAGCGGCCCGCCGCGGGCTGACCGTCGCCGACCTCAAGCAGTTCCCGATCTATGTGGGCCTCCAGACCGAGACCGGCTATCCGCATGAAGGCCATCTCGACTACGTCTCGCCGACCCTCAATACGTCGACGGGGACGCTCGCGGTGCGCGGCGTCGTGCCCAACGACAAGCGGGTGTTGCTGCCCGGCTATTTCGTCCGGGTCCGGGTGCCCTTCGATCAGGACAAGAACGCCCTGCTCGTCCCCGACACCGCACTCGGCAGCGACCAGGGCGGCCGCTATCTCCTCGTGGTCAACGGCGACAACGTCGTCGAGCAGCGCAAGGTGCAGATCGGCCCAACCGACAACGGCCTGCGCGTGATCGAAAGCGGGCTGAAGCCGGACGACCGCGTGGTGATCGCGGGACTCTTGCGCGTGATCCCGGGCCAGAAGATCGACCCGCAGGTGACGAAGATCGACCAGCCGCAGGCGTCGGCCAAGTAAGGGGTCGCCAGCCATGATCTCAAAATTCTTCATCGAGCGGCCGGTCCTTTCGAACGTCATCGCGCTTCTGATGATCCTGATCGGCGGCGTTGCGCTGTTCAACCTCGCGATCGCGCAATATCCGGACGTGGTGCCGCCGACGGTGCAGGTGACGACGCGCTATCCCGGCGCCAGCGCCAAGACCGTGATCGACACGGTTGCCTTGCCGATCGAACAACAGGTCAACGGCGTCGAGGACATGCTCTACATGCAGTCCTACAGCGGCTCCGACGGCACCTATACGCTGACCGTGACCTTCAAGATCGGCACCGACCTCAACTTCGCGCAGGTGCTGGTGCAGAACCGCGTCTCCAGCGCGCTGTCGCAACTGCCGCAGGCGGTGCAGAACCAGGGCGTCACCGTGCAGAAGCGGTCGACCTCGATCCTCCTGTTCGTGACGCTGACCTCGCCGGACAAGACCTTCGACAGCCTTTACTTGAGCAACTACGCCACCATCAACATCCGCGACGAGCTCTCGCGCCTGCCCGGCGTCGGCAACGTGACGGTGTTCGGCGCCGGCCAGTATTCGATGCGGGTCTGGCTCGATCCGAACAAGCTGCAGGTGCGCGGTCTCGTGCCGCAGGACGTCATCAACGCGATCCAGCAGCAGAGCCAGCAGGTCTCCGCTGGTCAGGTCGGCGCGCCGCCGACGCCGCCGGGACAAGCGTTCCAGTACACGCTCAACGTCAACGGCCGGCTCGACGACGCCACCCAGTTCGAGAACATCATCGTCAAGTCAGGCACCAGCGGCGACGTCACGCGGGTGCGCGACGTCGGCTGGGTCGAGCTCGGCGCGCAGACCTACAGCCAGATCTTCTCGCTCAACAAGCAGCCCGCCACCGGCATCGGCGTGTTCCAGTCGCCCGGCGCCAATGCGCTCGAGGTCGAGCAAGCCGTCGAGAAGAAGATGGCCGAGCTCGCCAAAGCCTTCCCGCAAGGGATGAAGTACGACACGCCGTTCGACACCACGAAATTCGTGCAGGCTTCGGTGCACGAGGTCTACATGACCCTGATCGAGGCCGGCCTCCTGGTGCTGGTCGTGATCCTGGTGTTCCTGCAGGACTGGCGCGCGATGCTGGTGCCGGCGACCACGGTGCCCGTCACCATCATCGGCGCCTTCGCGGCGATGGCGGCGCTCAACTTCACCATCAACATGTCGACGCTCTTCGCGATCGTGCTCGCGATCGGCATCGTGGTCGACGACGCCATCGTCGTGGTGGAAGGCGCGGCGCACAACATCGAACAGGGCATGAACGGCCACGACGCCGCGATCAGGGCGATGGACCAGCTGTTCGCGCCGATCGTCGGCATCACGCTGGTGCTGATCTCGGTGTTCCTGCCGGCCTCGTTCCTCGCCGGCCTCACGGGGCGCATCTATTCGCAATTCGCGCTGGTGATCGCGGCGACCGCGCTGCTCTCCGCCATCAACGCGGCGACGCTGAAGCCGACGCAATGCGCGCTATGGCTGCGGCCGGCAGTGCCGCCGGAGCAGCGCAACTTCTTCTATCGCGGCTTCAACAACGTCTATAACCGCGTCGAGCGCGGCTACACCCGGCTGATCACCTTCCTGGTCAAGCACGCCACCGCGTCGGTCGCGTTCGCGCTGGTGGTGATCGGGCTCAGCGGCTACGGCCTGTCGCGGGTGCCGACCGGCTTCCTGCCGATCGAGGACCAGGGCTATCTGATCGCCGCCGTGCAGCTGCCCGACGGCGCCTCGCTGGAGCGGACCCAGAAGGTGCTCGACAAGGCCGCCGACATCATCAGGGACACGCCCGGCGTCCAGCAGGTCATCACCATCGCCGGCATCTCCGCGCTCGACAACAGCGCCAGCCTTGCCAATGCCGGCGTTGCCTACGTCATCCTGAAGGACTGGGGGGCACGCGGCAAAGGCGAGGATCTGCGCTCGCTGGTCTACGGTCTCAACGACAGGGTCGCCACCATCATGGAGGCGCGCACGCTGGTGCTGCCGCCACCGCCGATCCAAGGCATCGGCAACGCCGCCGGCTTCTCGATGCAGATTGAGCTTCGCGACGGTAACAGCGATTTCGCCAAGCTCCAGGCCATCACCGGCGCGATGGTCAGCAACGGCCAGAGCCAGAGCGCGCTGCAGCGCGTGCAGTCCTCGTTCCGCTCGTCGGTGCCGCAGTTCAACGTCGAGATCGACCGCATCAAGACCCAGACGCTGCACGTCACCACCGACCAGGTGTTCGCGGCGCTGTCGACCTATCTCGGCTCGTCCTATGTCAACCAGTTCAACAAGTTCGGCCGCGTGTTCCAGGTCTATACACAGGCCGATCCCGCCTTCCGCGTCACCGAGCGCGACATCGCCAACATGCAGGTGCGCAACTCCAACGGCGACATGATCCCGATCGGCACCGTCGCCACGATCACGCCGGCCACCGGCCCGTCGCTGATCAGCCTCTACAATCTCTATCCGTCCTCGACCGTGATCGGCCTGCCGGCGCAGGGCTATTCGTCCGGCCAGTCGCTCAAGCTGATGGAGGAGATCGCGGAGAAGACGCTGCCGCCGGGCACCGGCTATGAATGGACCGCGATGTCCTATCAGGAGAAGGCGGTCTCCAACCAGATCTACTGGGTGTTCGGCCTTGCCATGCTGCTGGTCTATCTCGTGCTCGCCGGCCAGTACGAGAGCTGGTACGCGCCGATCTCGGTGATTCTGGCGGTGCCGCTGTCGCTGCTCGGGCCGATGCTGATCCTCTCCGCGCTCAAGATCGACAACAACCTCTATTGCCAGATCGGCCTGATCCTGCTCATCGCGCTGTCGGCCAAGAACGCCATCCTGATCGTCGAGGTCGGGCTCGAGCTGCACAACCGCGACGGCAAGCCGGTCCTGGAGTCGGCGATCGAGGCGGCCCGCGCCCGCTTCCGCCCGATCCTGATGACGTCGTTCGCCTTCATCCTCGGCGTGGTGCCACTGGTGATCGCCACCGGCGCCGGCGCCAGCGCGCGCAAGTCGATCGGCATCACGGTGTTCTCGGGCATGCTGGCCTCGACCTGCCTCGCGGTGCTGTTCGTGCCGGCGTTCTTCGTGGTGGTGCAGCGGTTCGAGAACTGGCGCGCGTCGAAGAAGACGCCGAAGCCGCAGGCCGCGGCGGAGGTGAAGTCTTAAGCCTTCTCCGACGGTGCCTGCCTTGCTTCGCCGCTCGACACCAGCAGCACCGAGACTTTCGACTGCCGGAGCACGGCGTCGGCGACGCCGCCGAAGGAGAGATGATCGGCCTGGATGCGGTCGACGCCCATGACGACGAGATCGACGTCGGTGGTGTCGATCTCGCGCAGGATCGCAGCTTCAGGTGCCCGGTTCACGCGCAGCGTCGTGGTGATGTCGACGTCGTAGCGGGCGGCGAGATCGCTGGTGTCCTTGAGGATGCCGGTTTCCTGGCTGAGCCCGCGGGAGGCGCCGCGCTGCGCGCCCTTGTCCCGCGTCGTCGCGACATAGATCACGCGGAGCGAGCCTGAGCCGGCCTGCGTCAGTGCGACCGCGACCTCGGCGCCGCGCTTGGCGACGCCGCTGCCCGAGACCGGAACGAGGATGTTGAGTGCATCGGGCATCGGCTGCTTCAGATGCTTGCCCTTGGCCGCCGCGATCGCCAGCGGTCCTTCGAACTTCGCGGCGATGTCCTCGATCTTGCGGCCGAAGCGGTCCTTGGAAGTAGCGACCTTGTCGATGCCGACGATGAGGAGATCAAAGCCCTTGCGCGCCTCGTCCGCAATGGTCTCGCCGAGCTCCGCGCGCCTGGCACGCGTGACGACGTCGACGCTGCCGGCATCGCCATCGCCACTGGCCGAGACGGCTTCTGCGGCCTTCTTCACCACGGCCTCGTGACTCTCCTCCTCGTCGCGGATCTTCTCCTGCTCACCGGCGCGCCTGCCGATGTGCAGCACGGTGATCGGCAGGCCGCGCATGCCGGCGATCAGGCCAGCGATGTGCGCAGCGAAGGTGGCGTTGACGCTCTCGTCCACGGCAAGCAAGGGACGTTCGAGATTGGCGACGAAGCCGCGCTTCTCGAATTCCTCGCGCTCGAGGCGCTCCTTCTCCTCCCTGTTCATCGGCAGCTTCGCCAGCGCCGCGCGCAGCATCGGCGGCATCGCCATGGTCGTCACGATCGCCATGGTCACGATCATCGTGAACAGGTTCTGGCTGAGCACGCCGATGGAGAGGCCGATGGTGGCGATGATGACCTCGGTCGAGCCGCGCGCGTTCATCCCGCTCGCGAGCGCCAGCGACTCCCGATAGTTCAGCCCGCCCACGGTGCCGCCGACAAAGGCGCCGCCGAACTTGCCGACGCTGGCGATCACGACGAGGAGGCCGGTGAGCAGCAGGAGATGGGGATCGCGCAACACCGAGAGATCGGCGGCAAGGCCCGCAAGGCCGAAGAACACCGGCATGAAGAAGCTCGAGATCAGCCCGCGCAGGCGATCATCGATCTGCCGGGTCAGGATCGGGGACTCGCCGACCAGGATGCCGGCGACGAAGGCGCCAAGCACCGTGTGCACGCCGATCAGATGCGTGATCAGCGCCATCGTGCCCATCAGCAGCAGGATGACGGTGATGACCGGCGCGGTGCTGACGAGGTTGTCGTTGGCCCACCGGATCAGCTGGAACACCAGCCGGCGGCCGATGGTGAAGCTGACCGCGAGGAAGGCGAGCGTACCGAGCACGGCTTTCGCCACCGAGGCGATATCGAGCGTGCCATGCGAGGCCAGGCTGAAGATGACGGCTATGATGATCCAGCCGATGGTGTCGTCGATGACGGCGGTCGCGACGATGATCTGGCCGACATCGCGGCGCATGAAGTTCATCTCGCGCACGACCACCGCGACGATCTTCACGGAGGAAATCGACAGCGCCGTGCCCATGAACAGCGAGGCGACGAGGCGCTGCTCGGGGTTCGGCAGCAGCGCATCAGGCAGGAACTCGCCGAGCGCGAAACCGCAGGCGAAGGGCACGAGGATGCCGGCGATCGAGATCGCGATCGCGGCGCTGCCGACCTTCCTCACCAGCTTGAGGTCGGTCTCCATCCCCGTGAGCAACAGCAGCAGCAGAATCCCGAACTGGGCGATGCCGTCGATCATCGCCTTCTGCTCGGGGGTCTTCGGGAAGATCGCGGCTTGCGCCTCCGGCCAGATCCAGCCGAACAGCGACGGACCCAGGATGATGCCGGCAAGCAATTCGCCGATCACCGAGGGCTGGCCGATCCGCTGCATGAGCTCGCCGAGACTGCGCCCGACCGCGATCAGCAGCACGATCTGCGCCACCAGCAGGAATTCGGACGGGCCGGCCGGTTTGCCGCCCGCGGCACCGGCCGCAATGGTGGTGAGGACGAGCGCCGCGGGGGCAAGGCCGACCGGTCGGAGCAGGCTCCACTGCATGCAGATGTCTTTTCCCCGTTTGCCAGCCCGGCAGGTGCCGTGGCCACGGAGATAGAACCCGTGGGAGGTGGAGCGGGTTCCCCTTCTCGCGCGGCGTTTCCAGGGGCGGAAACAAAAAGTGCGAAAACAACCCCATGCACAGTAGAGATGGCGTTGAACAGGCTGGAGAATTTCGGTATTGCCGAAATCTCTTGCGCCGTCGGGCAAAACACCGGCATAATGGCATGATGGATGGCATGCGCGATGGGTCGCCATATCCCGCGGCCCACCGTATCCCCCGTCATTGCGAGCGCAGCGAAGCAATCCAGAGTCCCTCCTCTGGAAGGTTCTGGATTGCTTCGTCGCTACGCTCCTCGCAATGACGAGTGGAGACAGCCGCGCAACTCTCCGTCATTCCGGGCTCGCGCTTACGCGCGCCCGGAATGACGGAGTCCTCACGCCGCCTGCGGCGACCTGATCTCGCGCGGCAGGATGATCGCTGCGGCAATCGCGAGCAGGCAGAGGCCGGCGAACGCGTGCAGCATGGTGACGAAGCCGCCCTGCTCGTAGAGCCAGGCGACGAGGCCGACGGAGGCGCCTGCGGCCGTGAAGCCGACGAAGTAGCGCACAGCGTAGGCGCGCGAGCGCCACTCTTCGGTGGTGTATTTGCCGACCATGGCATCGTTGACCGTGACCTGGCCGAACGCGCCCATGACGATGCCGATCGAGACCACGATCAGCGGCAGATTGTTCAGGCTCGCGGCGAGATACAGGAACGGCGCCAGCATGAAGGACAGCGGCAGCGCCACCGTCTTCAGCGAGTAACGGTCGAGCAGCCGGCCGATCGTGTACTGCGTCATCGCGCCGAACACATAGACGCAGGCCGCGATGACGCCGAGCAGCGCCGGGCTCTTGGTGAGATCCGCGAGCCGCTCCGCGAACAGCTTTGGCAGCGCGACGGTGACGGCATTGAACGTCGTCGAGATCGCGATCACCACGATCAAGAGCGACAGCACCACGCGCCACATGTCCTGCTTTGCCACCCGCGCCTGCGCCGCGGCCTGCTTCGAACCCTTGCGGTCCTCGTGCACCACCAGCATCGCAAAGGCGATGCCGATCAGGATGGTGACGGCGCCGGGAATGATGAAAGCTGATCGCCAGCCGAGATACTGGCCGATCACGCCGGTGACCAGCGCCGAGGAGGCAACGCCGAGATTGCCCCAGACGCCGTTGATGCCCATCTCGCGGCCGAGCCGGTCGGCGTAGGACACGATCATGGCGGTGCCGACGGGATGGTAGATCGAGGCGAAAATGCCGATCGCGAGCAGCGCCGCGCCGAGCTGCGCCGGGGTCTGCACGAAGCCGACCGAGATCATGGAGGCGCCAATGCCGACGAAGAAGATCAGCATCATGTGGCGGCGGCTCCAGCGGTCCCCGAGCCAGCCGGTGAGCAGAGAGCCGGCGCCGAACGCGACGAAGCCAGGCGTCGCGTAGGGAAGCAGTTCCGAATAGGCCATGCCGAGCGCCGGCCCCATGATGATCACGGCGGCGGCGAAAATGAGCATCGAATAATGGTCGATGAAATGGCCTGCGTTGACGAAACTGATGACCCTGCTGGGGCTGTTCATTCGGAATCCTCTCCTGCTCCGAAATGAGTTATATGTCCTTGGCATGACGGGATGCTGCCAATGACTGTCTTGGAAACGCCAATCTTGGAAACGCCAATCCTGAGGGAGGTCCAGAGCAACCATCGCTCGCCGGCGGGCGTGCATCTGGTCGCGCGCGACTATCCCAAGGGCATGCGGATCGATCTGCACATGCACCGCGAGGCGCAGCTGATCTATGCGGCCAAGGGCACGATGCAGGTGACGACGCCCGGGGGACGCTGGCTGGTGCCGCCGGACCGCGCCGTCTGGGTGCCGGCGGGGCTCGAGCACGCCATCGACCTGCTCGCCGACATCGAGATGCGCACGCTGTATTTCGACCTCGCCTGGCTGAAGCGCGAAAAGCGCTACGCGGGTCTGACCCGGGAATTCGTGGTGCGGGTATCGCCGCTGCTCAACCAGGCGATCCTGGCGCTGTTCGACGCGCGCAACACCGAGGAGCGCACCGGGCTGCTGGTGCGCCTCGTCATGCTGGAATTGCACCAGGCCGAGGATTCCGCAACCTTCGTGCCGCTGCCGCACGAGCCGCGCTGCCGCCGCGCCGCGATGATCGTGCTCGACGATCCCACTGGGCTACACGACATCGACACGCTGGCGCGCGAGGTTGGAACCTCCGCGCGCACGCTGTCGCGGCTGTTTTCGAGCGAGACGCAATTGAGCTTCAAGAGCTGGTGCCAGCGCGCCAGGATTGCGGCGGCGATCCAGCGGATATCGACGGATGCGAGCGTATCGGTGAAGCAGCTCGCGACCCAGCTCGGCTATGCCAGCGTGCCGGCATTCTCGGCGGCGTTCCGCCAGGTGACGGGACGGACTCCGACGGAGTTTGCGGGGAAGGGGTAGCGCCAACCCCCGTCATTGCGAGCGCAGCGAAGCAATCCAGAATCTTTCCCGGGCGGCGGTCTGGATTGCTTCGTCGCAAGGGCTCCTCGCAATGACGGGGAGAGAGCGCTGGTATATCCCCAGAGCCGTAGGGTGGGCAAAGCGAAGCGTGCCCCACCGAGTCTCGCGGCCATCGAAAGGTGGTGGGCACGGCGCAAGTGCGCCTTTGCCCACCCTACGGCAGCGGTTGAACCGATAGACCGCAGCCTACGAGATCCCGCCCTCACCCGGCATGCCAGCCTTCTCGAAGCGCACGGCCCGACTAAAGATGCCGCATTCCCCTGCTTGATTGTGATCGGCTTCCACCTAAATCCCGTGTAAGCTTCCGCAGCGCACAAACCTGACACGAAAGCCCAGATGGCCAACGCCTTCTTCTCCGACCTGCTTGCCACCATCTCCGAGCGCGGCCGCACGCTGCTGCGCCGCGATTCTGCCGATACCAAACAGGACGCCGACGGATTGATCGCGCTCTGCGGCGCGCTGCTGTCGGGCCGGGGCGAAGCCTCCGGCACCGCCATGGCGCGCGAGGTGCTCGATCTCTACAGGGATCTCGATGCGGCAGGACGCCGCGCCTTCTTCGAGGCTCTGGTGCGCGACTTCGGGCCGGACCGGGAACGCCTTTCCAAAGCCATCGAGAAGTGGCGCGCCAAGCCGAGCGACGAGGACGCGAGTTCACTGCATTTCGCCTCCGAGCCGCGGCGGCAGGAGCTGATCCGCCGCCTCAACCGCGCGCCCGGCGGCACCGGCGATCTCGTCGCCATGCGCGCCGACCTGCTCGGCATGATGAACGGGCACACCGACCTCGCCGCGCTCGATCGCGACGTCTCGCATCTTCTTTCTTCGTGGTTCAACAGGGGGTTTCTCGTGCTGCGCAGGATTGACTGGTCAACCCCGGCCAACATCCTCGAAAAGATCATCCGTTACGAAGCCGTGCACGAGATCTCCGACTGGGACGATCTGCGCCGCCGCATCGATCCGGTCGACCGGCGCTGCTACGCCTTCTTCCATCCCGCAATGGTCGACGAGCCCTTGATCTTCGTCGAGGTAGCGCTGACCGAGACCATCCCGGGCGCGATTCAACCCCTGCTCGCGGTCGACCGCCAGCATTTGCCGATCGAGCGCGCGCGCACCGCCGTGTTCTACTCGATCTCCAACACCCAGCGCGGCCTTGGCGGCATCTCGTTCGGCAGCTTCCTGATCAAGCAGGTGGTGGAAGAGCTGCGCCGCGAGACACCGAAGCTCGACACCTTCGTGACGCTGTCGCCGGTGCCGGGCTTCATGCAATGGATCAGGCAGGACAGGGACCTGCCGCTGTCGGACGAGGATCGCGAGCTCATAAAGCGCCTCGACGATCCCAAATGGTTCGAAAACCCCGAGACGACGACGCAGCTCCGCGCCTTGATCGAACCGCTCGCCGCGCATTATTTCCTGAAGGCGCGCACGCCGAAGGGCAAGCTGATCGATTCCGTCGCCCGCTTCCATCTCGGCAACGGCGCCCGGCTCGAACGCATCAACTGGCTCGGGGATCTCTCGCCCAAGGGCGTGCGCGAATCCGCCGGCGTGATGGTCAACTACCTCTACCGCCTCGACGACATCGAGAAGAACCACGAGGCCTACGCCAATGACGGCGAGGTCGTGGCGTCGAGCGCGGTGAAGAAGCTGCTCAAGGGCGAAGGGCGCAGGCTGCTGGACATGCGGCTGTCCTAACGACGCATGCGCCACGTCGTCATTGCGAGGAGCGTAGCGACGAAGCAATCCAGGCCGCCTCAATGGAAAGATTCTGGATTGCTTCGCTGCGCTCGCAATGACGGTGTGTGTAGCGACATCGCGCGCAACTCCGCACCACAATGCATCGCAGAGCGAGACCGCAGGTAAACGGCACAGCTCGCTCCATCGTCATTGCGAGGAGCTCTTGCGACGAAGCAATCCAGACTGCCTCAACAGAAAGATCCTGGATTGCTTCGCTGCGCTCGCAATGACGGAGTGCGTGGCGGCCGTCTCGGCGGTCTCCGCACTAGCGGTCAGATCAGCGTGTCGTACAGATCCGTCCAGTCCGGATTGACGCTCTCGATCAGGGCGAGCTTCTTTTCCCGGCTTCCGCCCTTGATCTGCTTCTCGCCCGCAATCGCGTCGGTCATGGTGGCGTGCAGCTCGTACCAGACGAGGAGCTTGCAGCCATACTTCGATGAGAAGCCCTTCACCAGGCCCTCGCGATGCTCGAACGAGCGGCGCGGCGGATTCGAGGTGACGCCAGTATAGATCGTTCCATTGCGACGATTGGCGAACATGTAGACGCAGGGTTGCTTCATGATTGCGCTCAATTGACGAGGGTGCACGATAGCACAATCAAGAGATGATCGCGAGCATCATCTGCAATTGAAGCGATAGAGACGCAACTCTCGCTACATCGTCATTGCGAGGAGCTCTTGCGACGAAGCAATCCAGACTGCCGCTGTGGAAAGACTCTGGATTGCTTCGCTTCGCTCGCAATGACGGAGTATGTAGCCACATTGCGCGCAATTCCGCACCACCACGCATCGCAGAGCGAGACCGAAGGTAAACGGCACAGCTCGCTCCACCGTCATTGCGAGGAGCTCTTGCGACGAAGCAATCCAGGCTGCGTCAACGGAAAGACTCTGGATTGCTTCGCTGCGCTCGCAATGACGGAGTGTGTGGTGCGGCCTTCGTGCCTCAAGCACTCGAGCGCCGCAGCCCCTCTACTCCGCCAGCGTCTTCATCTCCTTATAGAGATCGGACTTGCCTTCGAAGCCGATGCCCGGGAGATCGGGCATGGTGATGTGGCCGTTCTCGACGCGCACACCATCCGGGAAGCCGCCGTAGGGCTGGAACAGGTCGGGGTAGCTTTCGTTGCCGCCAAGGCCTAAGCCGGCGGCGATGTTGAGCGACATCTGGTGGCCGCCGTGCGGGATGCAGCGGCTGGGCGACCAGCCGTGGGTTTTCAGCACGTCGAGCGTGCGCTGGTATTCGCACAGGCCATAGGACAGCGCGCAGTCGAATTGCAGCCAGTCGCGGTCCGGGCGCATGCCGCCGTAGCGGATCAAATTGCGGGCGTCCTGGTGGCTGAAGAGATTCTCGCCTGTCGCCATCGGGCCCGGATAGAATTCGGCGAGCGCGGCCTGCAGCGCGTAGTCGAGGGGATCGCCGACTTCCTCGTACCAGAACAGGGGATAGTCGCGCAGCATCTTGGCGTAGGCGATGCCGGTTTCCAGATTGAAGCGGCCGTTGGCATCGACCGCGAGCTGCGCGTCCTTGCCGATCTCCTTCAGCACCGCCTCGATGCGGGTGCGGTCTTCTTCGATCGGCGCGCCGCCGATCTTCACCTTCACGACGTTGTAGCCGCGATCGAGATAGCCGCGCATCTCGCCGCGCAGCATCGAGAGGTCCTTGCCGGGATAATAATAGCCGCCTGCGGCGTAGACGAACACGCGCGGATTGGCGGTCGCGCCGTGACGTTCGGCGAGCAAACGAAACAGCGGCTTGCCCGCGATCTTCGCCACCGCATCCCACACCGCCATGTCGATGGTGCCGACCGCGACCGAGCGCTCGCCATGGCCGCCCGGCTTCTCGTTGGTCATCATCGCGCCCCAGACCTTGTCGGGGTCGAGATTGTCGCCGGCCGTGTTCAGCAGCGACTTCGGATCGGCTTCGAGGATGCGCGAGGCAAAACGCTCGCGGATCAGGCCGCCCTGCCCGTAGCGGCCGTTGGAGTTGAAGCCGTAGCCGACGACGCGCTTGCCGTCACGCACGACGTCGGTGACGACCGCGACGAGGCTGGTCGTCATCTTGGTGAAGTCGATATAGGCGTTGCGGATCGGGGAGGAGATCGGTTTTGTGATCTCGCGGACGTCGACTATGCGGACGGACATGGGGGTGTGGCTTTCAGTGGTTGTTTTCGTCATTGCGAGCGCAGCGAAGCAATCCAGAGTGTCACTGCGGAAAGATTCTGGATTGCTTCGTCGCAAGGGCTCCTCGCAATGACGAGGAGAGAGCGCAGCGCGCTTACTTCTTATCCCTGAAATACGGCTCCACGGGCCCATGCACCTTGATGGTCAGCGGGTTGCCGTAGCGGTCCTTGGCGTTCCCGGCGGTGACGCGGACCCAGCCTTCGCTGATGCAGTACTCCTCGACATTGGTCTTCTCGATGCCCTTGAAGCGGATGCCGACGTCGCGCGCCAGAATGTCCGCGTTGTAATAGGGGCTGTTCGGATCGACCGACAGGCGGTCGGGAAATTCGTCGCTCATGATTGTCTCGCTCACAACAGTGTTTCGATTTGATTGCGCAGCCCTTCAGGCCGTGCGGTCGGCGCATAGCGCGCGATCACCTTGCCGGCACGGTCCACCAGGAATTTGGTGAAATTCCATTTGATGGAGGCCCCCAACAGGCCGGATTGCTGGCGTTTCAGGTACTCGTACAACGGATGCGCCTTCGGCCCGTTGACGTCGATCTTCTCGAACAGCGGAAAGGTGACGTCGTAATGGGTCGAGCAGAACGCCTGGATCTCGCTCGCCTGCCCCGGCTCCTGCGCGCCGAACTGGTTGCAGGGAAAGCCGAGCACGGAGAAGCCGCGCGGCGAGAGATCGCGGTGCAGATCCTCGAGGCCGCGATATTGCGGCGTGAAACCGCATTTGCTCGCGGTGTTGACGATCAGCAGCACCTGCCCTTCGAAGCGGCGCATCGGCACCTCTTCGCCGGCGAGCGAATTGGCCTTGAAGTCGTAAATCGCCGACATCGCTAACCCACGGGATCAATAGGCGACGGCGGCACGCCGCCCGCCTCGATCGCTTCGCCTGCAAGGAGACAGAGGTCCTCGCGATAGCGGCCGGAGACGACATGCACGCCGACCGGAGCCTTGCCGACGAGGCCGGTGGAGACCACGAGCCCCGGCAGGCCCATGAAGGGAATCGCGATCTGCGGCAGCTGCGCTTCCCAGACCCGCTTGAAGGAGGCGTCGTCCTTGCGGTCGAGATGATCGGGGAATGGCAGCTCGCCGGAGACCGGCGTCAGCAGCACCGCATATTTCTCGAAAAACTGCATCCAGTCGCGGGTCAGCGTGGCTCTTCGGGTCAGCGCCTTGGCGTAATTGGCCTGGTCCATCGGCGTGACCCTGGCGCGGTTGCCGCGAAGGCACGCCAGCGCGCCGGGATCGCCCTCGCGCTCGGCCATTTCCAGCTGCGCCTCATAGCCGTCGCCGAGCCAGAGCTTTATTTGCCACTCGACCGCCTCACGCATCGGCGGGGTGTCCTCGATCACGTCCACGGTCCAGCCGGCACGCTCCAGGCGCTTGCCGGCATCGCTCACCGCCGCCTTCACCTCCGGCGCGGTCGCAAGACCGTTCGGGTTGAGGCAGAGCGCGGCGCGCTTGGGCCTTGCGGGGCCTTCCAGCGGCACCGGCACGAACCAGGGGTCGCGGATGTCGCGGGCCGACATCGCTTCGAGCGAGATGCGCAAATCGTTGACGGTGCGCGCCAGCGGGCCCGAGACCGCCATGATCTGCGGGCCGATCGGCCGCTCCGGCAGCGCCGGGTTGAAGGCGGGGATGCGGCCCAAGGTCGGGCGCAGGCCGTGCACGCCGCAGGCATAGGCGGGGTAGCGGATCGAGCCGGCGATGTCGGTGCCGTGGGCGATGTGGCCGATGCCGGCCGCGACCGCCGAGCCGGCGCCGCCGGACGAGCCGCCCGGGGTCAGCGACGCATCGCGCGGATTCTTGGTGTCGCCATGGACCAGGTTGGTGGTGAACCAGCGATAGGAGAAGGCGGGGCAGTTGGTGCGGCCAAGCAGAATGGCGCCCGATTTGCGGAAATTGGCGACCACCGGATTGTCCTCGCGCGCGATCAGGTCGCGCTGGAGTTTGAGGCCGTTGGTGGTGGCAAAGCCTTCCTGGTCGACATTGGCCTTGATGGTAACAGGGACGCCGGCGAGCACGCCGGGGTCCTCCCCGCGGGCGATGGCGGCATCGACGGCGTCGGCCTGCTTGAGCACGTCCTCGGGACGGTGGTCGATCACGGCGTTGAGCTGGGGATTGACCGCGTCCAGGCGGGCGAGGCCGGCCTTGGCCGCCTCTTTAGCGGATACCTTCTTGGACCTGACGAGGGCGGCGAGGTCGGCGGCCGACAGGCGCCAGAGATCTTGCATGGGTTGCTCCGTGTAACCGGCGTCTTTTAACGCCGGGAACGCGGCAAAGCCATGCGGATTTCGCAGGGAAACCCCGGTCATTGCGAGCGTAGCGAAGCAATCCAGAGTGCCTCCTCGGGGGCAGTCTGGATTGCTTCGTCGCAAGGGCTCCTCGCAATGACGTGGAGAGAGCGGGGGTCGGCTAGTGCCGCGTCGCCGACTGGTCCGGCATGTCCAGCAGGGCCTCGGTGAAGGGAAACTCCAGCACGATCTCGCCGTCGTCGTCGGTGACCTCGATGACGGCCTCGAGCAGCGCCGGCTGGGCCCCCTCGGATTTCACCACTTCCAGGATCATCTGGCGGGCGACCTCCCAGGCGCGATCGGGGTTGCGCAGGTCCTCTCCGTCGGGATCCACGATCAGTTCGTCGCCGATGCGGGTGTTGAAGAAGTATTTGGGCATCACGAGGTCCACTTGGGTCGCCTGTACCGGATTGAAAGCTGCGGTGCGCTCACAACTGCTTTATCAGGACAGGGTTCACGACCGAATGCGCCAAGCGCAAGGCAGCGTCACCGGAAGTGATGTTCCATTACCATTTTTCGCGGCGCAACATACGCGCGCTCGGGAAAATTTCACTGGCGAACTTTTGCGCCCGCATTACTTTAACCCACGGGCGGACACGTCCGAATTCGCGAAATGGAGAGCCAAAATGGCCTGGAAAGCCCCGAAGATCGTCGAAGTGCCCTGCGGCATGGAAATCAACATGTATGTGAGCGCCACCCGCAAGTAAGCGGTTGGTGCGTTTGCGTTCTGCGCAGGTGGATCTTTCGGTCACGATCGGTTTCCGAATGACGGAAACCGTGTCGGCCTGAGATCCACTTCGCGAATTTGCCTCCAGGAGACGGATCATGCTTCGCGTCGTCGTCCTGGGCGCCGGGGCCGGCGGCGGAGTCCCGCAATGGAATTGCGGCTGCGAGGGCTGCCGGGCCGCCCGCGCGCACGGGCATGACCTCCAGAGAACCCAGGCCTCGGTCGCCTTCAGCGGCGATGGCGAGCACTGGTTCCTGATCAACGCCTCCCCCGATCTTCGCCAGCAATTGAATGCCACGCCGCAGCTGCATCCGAGGCCCGGCGCGCTGCGCCATACGCCTGTCGCAGGCGTGATCCTGACCAATGGCGAAGTGGACGCGGTGGCCGGCCTGCTGTCGATGCGCGAGGGCTCGCCCTTCACGGTCTATGCGCACGAGAAGGTGCTGGCGATCCTTGCCAGCAACAACATCTTCAACGTGCTGAACGAGAAGAACGTCAAGCGCCTGCCGATCGGAATCGGCGAGCCGTTCGAGCCGCGGCTGACCGATGGCACGCGCTCCGGACTGGAGGTGCTGCCGTTCGCCGTGCCGGGCAAGTCGGCCTGGTATCTCGAAGGCAAGGCGCATCCAGGCGGCGAGACCGGTGACGGCGACACGCTCGGCCTGAAGATCACCGACAAGTCGACCGGCAAATGTTTCTACTTCATCGCCGCCTGCGCCGAGGTGACCGACGCGCTCAAGGCCGAGATCGACGGCGCTTCGCTGGTGTTCTTCGACGGCACGGTCTGGCAGGACGACGAGATGATCAAGGCCGGGCTCGGCCACAAGACCGGCAAGAGCATGGGCCATGTCGCGATGTCCGGTCACGACGGCGCGATCGCGCGGCTGGCCGATCTCACTATCGACAGGAAGATGTTTCTGCATATCAATAACTCGAATCCGGCGTTGCTGCCCGGCTCAAGCGAGCGCAAGACTGCCGAAGAGGCGGGCTGGCAGATACCCGCGGATGGAACGGAGATCGTGCTGTGAATGCCGCGTCCATGACTGGAATGACCGCGCTCTCGATCGGCAAGGACATCCGCCTCAACTCGGCGGAGGAGCTTGAGGCGACGCTGCGCCATATCGGCGCGACGCGCTATCACAGCCTGCATCCGTTCCATAAGCTGCTGCATGGCGGCAAGCTGAACAAGGGCCAGGTGCAGGCCTGGGCGCTGAACCGCTACTATTACCAGAGCACGATCCCGATCAAGGACGCGGTGGTGATCTCGCGCTTCCGCGACCGCGCCACGCGCCTCGAATGGCGCCATCGCATCGAGGACCATGACGGCGATGTCGGCAGCGAGGGCGGCATCGAGCGCTGGCTGAAGCTGACGGAGGGTCTCGGCCTCGATACGGCCTATGTGGAATCGACCGAAGGCATCTTGCCGGCAACGCGCTTTGCGGTGGAAGCTTACGTCCACTACTGCCGCGAGAAGAGCCCGCTGGAGGCGATCGCCTCGTCACTCACCGAGCTGTTCGCGCCGAACCTGCACGAGGAACGCATCTCCGGCATGCTGGAGCATTACGACTTCGTCAATCCTGATATCATGAGCTACTTCAAGCGTCGCCTGGCGCAGGCGCCGCGCGATGCCGGCTTCGCGCTCGACTATGTCAAGGCGCATGCCACGACGCCGGAGCAGCGCGCGCTTGTGTGCAATGCGCTGATCTTCAAGACCAACGTGCTATGGGTGCAGCTCGATGCACTCCAGCACGCCTATGTCGAGGGTCACATTCCGCCGGGCGCCTTCGTGCCCAAAGCGAGCTGAGGAACAAGATCAATGGCCGGGCCGCGGAACATCAGCGTCAGCGAGGCAAGCCGCCCCGTGCTGCCGCGGCATGCCAAGCTGAAATATGACGAGACGCGCAAGGTCTGGGTGATCCTGGCACCGGAACGCGTGCTGGCGCCGGACGAGATCGCGGTCGAGGTTTTGCAGCTCTGCAACGGCGAGCGCAATGTCGGCGACGTCGCCGATCAGTTAGCTGCGAAATACGCAGCACCGCGCGAGGCGATTCTCACCGATGTCATCGCGATGCTGCAGGATCTCGCCGACAAGGGCTTCCTCACCGAGGCCCGGGAGAAGACGTCATGACCGACGTGCTCGGCAATCCCGCCGTCCCGCCCGAGACCAGCGACAGCCTCGCGGTGCTGGAGAGGCAGCGCTCGACGGCTGAGACCTTTGGCATCCCGCTCGCGGTGCTGCTCGAGATCACCCATCGCTGCCCGCTGCAATGCCCCTATTGCTCCAACCCGGTCGAGCTCGATCGCTCGGGCAAGGAGCTGACCACGGACGAGTGGAAGAAGGTCTTGAGCGAACTCGCCGAGATCGGCGTGCTGCAGGTGCATTTCTCCGGCGGCGAGCCGACGGCCCGGAAAGATCTCGTCGAGCTGGTCAAGCACGCCAGCGATGCCGGCCTCTACACCAACCTCATCACCTCGGCCGTGCTGTTGACGCGCGAGCGGCTCAGCGACCTTGCCGATGCGGGCCTCTGCCATGTGCAGATCAGCTTCCAGAGCATCGAGGAAGGCCTCGCCGATCGCGTCGCCGGCTACAAAGGCGGGCACCGCAAGAAGCTCGAGGTCGCAAGGTGGACGCGCGAGCTCGATCTGCCGCTCACCGTCAACGCGGTGATGCATCGCCAGAACCTGCACCAGCTCCCCGACATCATCCAGATGTCGCTCGATCTCGACGCCGACCGGCTCGAGGTCGCCAATGTGCAATATTACGGCTGGGCGCTGAAGAACCGCGCCGCCTTGATGCCGACAGTTGCGCAGCTCGAGGAGTGCACCCGCCTCGTCGAGGAGGCGCGCGAGCAACACAAAGGCCGGCTGACCATCGACTACGTCGTGCCGGACTATTACGCGCTGCGGCCGAAGAAGTGCATGGGCGGCTGGGGCCGGCAGTTCTTCAACATTTCGCCCGCCGGCAAGGTGCTGCCCTGCCACGCCGCCGAGAGCATCACCGGGCTCGACTTCGAATCCGTCCGCTCCAACCATTCGGTCGCCTGGATCTGGCAGAACTCCGACGCCTTCAACCGCTATCGCGGCACCGGCTGGATGAAGGAGCCGTGCAAGTCCTGCGAATTCCGCGAGATCGATTTCGGCGGCTGCCGCTGCCAGGCCTTTGCGCTGACGGGCGATGCCGCCAACACCGATCCGGCCTGTGCGCTGTCGCCGCTGCACGAGACCATCTTCAAGCAGGCCGAGCGCGAGGCCGAGGGCGAGACCAACCGCTTCCTCTACCGCAATTTCGCCGGGGGCACTCTGGAATCCGAGAATGGTGCCTGACGCCGACGCGGCCGTATCCGCCAAACGCGCCGATCCCTTTGCGCCACTGACCTCCGACATGCTCGACGTCGGCGACGGCTTTGAGCTCTATGTCGAGAGCGTCGGCCGCTCCGACGGCATCCCCGCGATCTATCTGCATGGCGGCCCCGGCAGCGGCTGCCAGCCCGATCATCGCAAGCTGTTCGATCCCGAGCGCTTCTGCGCCGTGCTGTTCGACCAGCGCGGCTGCGGCCGCAGCCGTCCCAAGGGATCGCGCGAGCACAACACGACGGCGCATCTCGTCGCGGACATGGAGAAGATCCGCGAGAAATTCGGCTTCGAACGCTGGATGCTGGTCGGCGGCTCCTGGGGGGCTACATTGGCGCTGGCCTATGCAGAGGCGCATCCCGAGCGCGTCTCTGGCATCGCGCTGCGCGCGACGTTCCTCGGCACGCGGGCCGAGGTCGAGACGGCCTTCACCTCGCGCCTGTCGCAATTCTATCCCGCGCTCTCGGAGGATTTTCTGGGCGTGCTGCCGCCCGAGGAGCGCAGCCATCCGGTGGACGCCTATTGGCGCCGCATCCTCGATGCCGATCCGGCGGTGCATGGGCCGGCGGCGCGGGCCTGGCACGACACCGAGCGCACACTATCCGAGCACAAGCCGGCCAAGACACGGCTGGACCTCGCCTCGCTCAACGTCTGGCGCACCCTGCCGGCGACGCCGTTCATGGAAGCGCATTATTTCGTCAACAATTCCTTCATGAGCGAAGACCAGCTGTTGCGCAGCGCCGGAAAGCTCGCAGGCATTCCCGGCATCATCGTCCAGGGACGCTACGACCTGTTGTGCCCGCCCGAGACGTCTCATGCGCTCGCGAAAGTCTGGCCCGGTTCCGAGATTCGGATCGTGGAAGAAGCCGGCCATTCGCTCTATGATGCCGGCGTGAGGGACGCGGTCATGAGGGCGATCGCAGACGTCGCGTCGAAAATCTCGCGCTAGAGATCTAGACCCTCATCCTGAGAAGCGCGCCGTTTGCGCGCGTCTCGAAGGATGAAGGCCGAGCTGTAGCAGCGGGGGCCTTTCATGGTTCACCCGGCGATGCGCAGCATCGTCCGGACGCTCACCATGAGGGGAAGCATGGGAAGGACAACAAGAAAATGCCACTCGCCGGGAAGGGGATGCTGCTGACGTCGATGAACATCGACGCCGCCGATGAGGCCGACTTCAACCGCTGGTACGATCGCGAGCACCTGGAAGAGCGCGTCGCGATCGAGGGTTTCCTGGAGGCGCGGCGCTATGTCGCGCATGCCGCCAATCCCAAATATCTCTGCCTGTACTCGACCGCCACGCTCGACGTGCTCGACAGCCCCGCCTACCAGGCGCGGCTCGCAAGCCCGACCGACTGGTCGCGGCAGACCATGGCGCGCTTCAAGGACATGCTGCGTGTGGTCGCGCGCATCACCATCAGCAACGGCACGGGGCGCGGGGTTGCGCTCGGCGTGGTGCGGCTGCGGCCGAGCGCCGACAATGCCGGGGCGTGGCGTGATGCACTGCAAGAAAGGCTGGCGCCGGAAACGCGCGATGGCATCATCTCGATGCATCTGCTCGAAAGCGAGCCCGAATTGTCGGGCGCGACGGCGGGAATTCCGGCGGCGCGCAACGACGGCGCGCGCGACTGGTTCGTGCTGATCGACGGCACGCATGTCGGAGCGGTCTCAGCCGTGATCGCCGAGCGCTTCACCGGCCCTGCCGCATCGCCCTTCCCGCTGCCGGTCTCCGTCGGCACTTACTGCCTGATGTGGGACCTCGCGAACAGCGACATCGCACGCGGCTGACGCGCACACACGCACTGCAACATATTGCACCGCACGCATGTCGCGCGCAGCGCGGAATGCTGTGCGCGCGCAGCTCCCATGAAAGCGGGGAAGCGCGCAAATTTGCCGTTGTACTTCGGACCGGTTCTAATAAGCTAACCCAATGACGTCATTCAGAAACCAGATCGACGCGCGTTAAGCGTTCGCCAAGCTCAAGAAGAGGCCGCCGGGTCCTTTGAGCCTGCGCGGACAGGGTAGGAATGAAACCGACCGATATCGCGGCCCCCGACTACTTTCACAAAGTGGTCGATTGCCAGTGGGCCTGTCCTGCGCACACCCCGGTTCCCGAATACATCCGACTGATCGCACAAGGCCGCTACAGCGACGCCTACATGATCAATTGGCAATCGAACGTGTTTCCCGGCATCCTGGGACGCACCTGCGATCGTCCATGCGAGCCGGCGTGCCGGCGCGGACGCGTCGAGGAAAATCCCGTCGCGATCTGCCGCCTCAAGCGCGTTGCCGCCGACTTCAAGGACGACATCAAGCAGCGCCTGCCGAAGCCCACGCCGAAGAACGGCAAGCGGATCGCGCTGGTCGGCGGCGGCCCGGCCTCGCTGACCGTGGCGCGCGATCTCGCGCCACTCGGCTATCACTGCACGGTGTTCGATGCCGATCCGGAAGCCGGCGGCATGATGCGCACGCAGATCCCGAAATTCCGCCTGCCCAATTCCGTCATCGACGAAGAGACCGGCTATATCCTGGGTCTCGGCGTCGAGTTCAAGGGCGGTCACCGCATCGAGAGCATGAAGGCGCTGCTCGCCGAGAAGTACGACGCGATCTTCGTCGGCTCCGGCGCCCCGCGCGGCCGCGAGCTCGACATCCCCGGCCGGAAAGAGGCCGCCGCCAACATCCACATCGGCATCGAATGGCTGGCCAATGTGTCGTTCGGCCATACCGACAAGATCGGCAAACGCGTCATCGTGCTCGGCGGCGGCAACACCGCAATGGATTGCTGCCGCACCGCGCGCCGGCTCGGCGGCGAGAAAGTCACGGTGGTCGTGCGTTCCGGCTTCGAGGAGATGAAGGCCTCGCCCTGGGAGAAGGAAGACGCGATCCACGAGGACATCCCGATCCTCAACTACATGGTGCCGGTGGCATTCAAGCATGTCGCCGGCAAGCTCATCGGCGTCACCTTCCAACACGTCAAAGCCGAATATGACGCAAAAGGCCGTCGCAATCTGGTGCCTTCGGGCGATCCCGATCAGACCATTCCCTGCGACGACGTGCTGGTCGCGGTCGGCCAGGAGAACGCCTTCCCCTGGGTCGAGCAGGATTGCGGCATCGAGTTCGACAAATGGCACATGCCGAAGGTCGATCAGAAGACGTTCGCCTCGACCAATCCGAAGGTCTTCTTCGGCGGCGACGCCGCGTTCGGGCCCAAGAACATCATCTGGGCGGTGGCGCACGGCCATGACGCCGCTTTGTCGATCCACAAGATGCTGTCGGGCGAGGACATCACCGAAAGGCCGCTGCCGGAGGTGCAGGTCTCCTCACAGAAAATGGGCATCCACGAATGGAGCTATGACAACGACATCTCCAACGACAAGCGCTTCAAGGTGCCGCATCGCGACAAGGTCGTCGCGCTGAAGGACATCCGCGCCGAGGTCGAGCTCGGCTACGACGTCAAGCTGGCGCTGGGCGAAGCCGAGCGCTGCCTGAACTGCGACGTGCAGACCGTGTTCTCGACCTCGCTCTGCATCGAATGCGATGCCTGCGCCGACATCTGCCCAATGGATTGCATCACCTTCACTGATAATGGCGAGGAGAGCGACCTGCGCCAGCGCCTGAAGGCGCCCTCGCCGCACGCGGACCAGGACCTCTACGTCTCCTCCGATCTCAAGACCGGGCGCGTGATGGTGAAGGACGAGGACGTCTGCCTGCATTGCGGGCTGTGCGCCGAGCGTTGCCCCACCGGCGCCTGGGACATGCAGAAATATTTCATCGAGATGACTTACGCAGGATCATCATGCCCGACAAAAAGCCGATCAGCAGCGTAAACGACTTCGTCGTCCGCTTCGCCAACGTCAACGGCTCGGGCTCGGCCAGCGCCAACGAGATGTTCGCGCGCGCGATCCTGCGCCATGGCGTGCCGGTCTCCCCGCGCAACATCTTCCCCTCCAACATCCAGGGCCTGCCGACCTGGTACGAGGTGCGGGTGACGGAAGACGGCCATCTCGGCGCCCGCGGCGGCGTCGACTTGATGGTGGCGATGAACCCGCAGACCTGGGACAAGGACGTCGCCGGCATCGAGCCGGGCGGCTACCTGTTCTACGATTCCACCAAGCCGATGCCGTCGACCAAATTCCGCGACGACATCACCGTGATCGGCGTGCCGCTCACCGCGATCACCAACTCGACCTATACCGATCCGCGCCAGCGCCAGCTGTTCAAGAACATCATCTATCTCGGCAGCCTCTCGGCGTTGCTCGACATGGACCCGAAGCTGATCGAGCAGCTGATCGGCGAGCAGTACAAAGGCAAGGAGAAGCTGCTCTCCTCCAACGTCCATGCGCTGCATCTCGGCCGCGACTGGGCGCTGCAGAATTTGAAATGCCCGATTGGGCTACGCGTGAAGAAGTCGGACAAGGTCGGCGACCGCATCTTCATCGAGGGCAACAGCGCTGCCGCGCTCGGCGCCGTCTATGGCGGCGCCACGGTCTGCGCGTGGTATCCGATCACGCCGTCCTCGTCGGTGGCGGAAGCCTTCACCGCCCATTGCAAGAAGTACCGGCACGACCCCGAGACCGGCAAGGCGAAATACGCCATCGTGCAGGGCGAGGACGAGCTGGCCTCGATCGGCATCGTCATCGGCGCGTCCTGGAACGGCGCCCGCGCCTTCACCGCGACCTCGGGCCCCGGCATCTCGCTGATGACCGAGTTTATCGGCCTCTCCTACTTCGCCGAGATCCCGGCGGTGATCATGAACATCCAGCGCGCCGGGCCCTCGACGGGCATGCCGACCCGCACCCAGCAATGCGACATCATCGCCTGCGCCTATGCTTCGCACGGCGACACCAAGCATGTGCTGCTGTTTCCGGAAGATCCCGCCGAGGCTTTCGAGTTCGCTGCCGCCGCATTCGATCTCGCCGAGCGGCTTCAGACCACGATCTTCCTGATGCTCGATCTCGACATCGGGATGAACCACCGGCTCTGCCGGCCGCTGAAGTGGGACGATGCAAGGCAATACGACCGCGGCAAGGTGATGACCACGGAGATGCTGGAGGAAGGCCGCGACTTCGGCCGCTACCTCGACGTCGACGGCGACGGCATCCCCTACCGCACCTATCCCGGCACGCATCCGACCAAGGGCTCCTACTTCACCCGCGGCACCTCGCGCGACCGCTATGCGCGCTATTCCGAGGAAGGCCCTGTTTATGCCGACAACATGCAGCGCCTGGTGCGCAAGTTCGAGACCGCGCAGGACCTGGTGCCGCGGCCGCTTCAGGCCAATGCGGAACGGCCGACCAAATATGGCGTGATCTATTTCGGCTCGACCTCGCCCGCGATGGACGAGGCGATCGGCCTTTTGGAGGCGCGCGGACATCAGCTCGACCGCCTGCGCATCCGAGCCTTCCCGTTCCACTCCAGCGTCGCGAGCTTCCTCGCCGAGCACGACTTCGTCTATGTCGTCGAGCAAAACCGCGACAGCCAGCTGCGCCAGCTCATCGTCAACGAGAACGGCATCGACCCGGTGCGGCTCGTGCCCATCGTGCATTACGACGGCACCCCAATCACTGCCCGTTTCATCGCAAAAGCCATTGGCGACCACCAGGATCACCTCAAGGTGACCCCGCTCCGCAAGGCCGTGTCATGATGGCAAACTGTATCCACATCGTCATTGCGAGCGCAGCGAAGCAATCCAGAATCTCTCCGCGGAGCAATTTCTGGATTGCTTCGTCGCAAGGGCTCCTCGCAATGACGCCGTGGATACAACGGGGCTTATTCCACCACTTTCGCCGATAGAAGACGTCGGGGCATAGAGAAACGGTCATGACCTATATTGCCAAGCCAAAGTTTCATCATCCCGGACTGAAGAAGAACGAGCTCGGCTACACGCATCGCGATTACGAAGGCAAAATCTCGACGCTGTGCGCCGGCTGCGGTCATGACTCGATCACGGCCTCGATCATCGAGGCCTGCTACGAGCTCTCGATCGAGCCGCATCGGGTGGCGAAGATTTCCGGCATCGGCTGCTCGTCGAAGACGCCGGACTATTTCCTCGGCAATTCGCACGGCTTCAACTCCGTGCACGGCCGCATGCCCAGCGTGCTCACCGGCGCCAACCTCGCCAACCGCGACCTGATCTATCTCGGCGTCTCCGGCGATGGCGATTCCGCTTCGATCGGCTTCGGCCAGTTCGCGCATTCGATCCGGCGCGGCGTCAACATGACCTATATCGTCGAGAACAACGGCGTCTACGGCCTCACAAAGGGCCAGTTCTCAGCCACCGCCGACCGCGGCTCGAAGAGCAAGAAGGGCGTCACCAACACCGACAACGCCATCGACCTCGTCGCGATCGCGCTGCAGTTAGGGGCGACCTTCGTCGCGCGCTCGTTCTCCGGCGACAAGGCCCAGCTGGTGCCGCTGATCGCGGCTGCGATCCGCCACAAGGGCGCGTCCTTCATCGACGTCATCAGCCCCTGCATCGCATTCAACAACCATGCCGGCTCGACCAAGAGCTTCGACTATGTCCGCGAGCACAATGACGCCGTGAACCGGCTCGACGTGCTGGTCGGCCGCGATCCCATTGCGGTCGACTACGCACCGGGCACGGTTCAGATGGTCGAGCAGCATGACGGCAGCAAGATCGCGCTGCGCAAGATCGATGCCGAATATGATCCGCACGACAGGCTCGGCGCCCAGACCTTCCTCGCGAAGCACGCCGCCAAGGGCCAGATCGTCACCGGGCTTCTCTATGTCGATCCCGACGCGGAAGATCTGCACGAGCATCTCAACACGGTCGAGACGCCGCTCAACACGCTGGAAGCGGATGCGCTGTGCCCAGGCTCGGCGGTGCTGGACAAGATCAACGCCAGCCTGCGGTGATTACTTGCCGGAAACAGGCTGCCGGACACGTATCGTGATCTTGTCCGATACGACCGGCGGTTCGAACGGATAGTGCTTCGCATCGCCCAACACCAATTGCAGCGTGTGCGTGCCGGGCGGAAGTTCGAGCATGGTTTCGGTCTGCCCCGCGCCGAAATGCAAATGCGACTTGTCCTGCGGGATCGGCTCCTTGGGGTCGATGGGGTCGTTGACGTCGACCAGCAGGTGGTGATGACCCGCGTTCTGGTAGTCGTCGCCGGCATGCGTCACGCCCATGTTGCGCAAGCCGAACCGGACCCAAAATCCACTACGAACCTTCTGCCCGTCGCGCGGCGTGATGAAATAGACCTTGGCATCCTTAGGCGCGGTCTTGCCCTGCGCGTACGCCGCACCCGGGTGCAATGCGATCGCAGCCGCAAGTGCGACACAGGACATGATCTTCATCAAATCTACTCCGGCAATCACGGACTGAGCGCGACACGGAATCCGTGCGTTGGGTAACGGACATTGGTGTCGTAACCATCGCGGTTTGACGGCCGCACATATCTTGAATCGTTCTTCCAGGAGCCCGAGCGCAGGACATGCGAGGCGCAGTCACCGCCGGTCCATGCCGAGCCGTCGCCGGGCGCGCCCTGATAGCTTCTGTGCCAGCAATCCTCGACCCACTGGTCGATGGCGCCGCCCATGTCGTACAGCCCGAACGGATTGGCCTTGAAGCTGCCGACCTTCGCCGGCTGCTCGGCTGCAAGATCACCGCAATCCTTGCACCCGGCCATGCCCGGCTGGAGCTTGTCACCCCACCAATACTTGCCCTGCGTTCCGCCGCGCGCCGCATATTCCCATTCGGCTTCGCTCGGAAGCCGGTACGGCTTCTTCGCCGCCTGGGAGAGATAGGCCACATATTGCTGCGCATCGGTCCAGCTCACATTGCTGACCGGCGCATCGTCCTTGCCCACGGCCGTGAAGGCGCACGCCTTCGCGGCGGCGCATTCGTTCCACTGCTGCACGGTCACCGGATATTTGCCGATCGAAAACGGCTTGACCGTGACCTGGTGGACCGGACGTTCGGTCGGATCATCATTGCTTCCCATGGCGAAGCTGCCGCCGCGAATGGCGATCATCTCGGGTTCACGGACGGGTATCGCCGATGGGCTGGGTACCGGCGAGGGCGGCGGAGGTGCCGAAGCCAAGGTGGGAGACGGCTCCGGCGTTTGCGTCGCCGCTTCGCGTGGAGCGGGCTGCGGGCTTGGAGATGCGGCCGGCGCGACGGTCGGTGCGACGGTCGGCGCGGCGGTCGGTGCGGCGGTCGGTGCGGCGGCCTGCTCGTTCCGCCTGCCAGCCGGCTGTGACAGCAGATACCAAAGTACGCCGGCGGCGATGATCAGCACGCTGATCCCGAGGAAAAAGATCAAGGCGTTCTCGCGCCGGCTTCGCGTTCTGCCGACCGCGTCTGCGTCCGGCAGCACGCGGTAGACTCGCACCGGATCGGTGATGTTCTTGACCTTGCGATCGCCGAGCGATTCATAGCCGCACACCACCTTGTGCTTGATCTGCTCGTAAATCGCACCCGAGATGTAGACCTGGCCCGGCTCGGCAATGCCTTCGATGCGCGTGGCGATGTTGACGCCGTCGCCATAGATGTCGTCCGGCTCGACGATGACATCACCAAGATTGACGCCGATCCGGTATTCGATCCGGGAATGCTTCGGCTGCGAAGTGTTGCGGCCGACGAGATTTTGCTGGATGACGATGCTGCATCGAACAGCCTCGACGGGACTATCGAAAATCGCAATGAAGCCGTCGCCGGTCGTCTTCACCAGGCTTCCATGATGCTCGACGATGCTGGGCATGATGAGATCCCGCTCGATCCGCTTGACGCGGGCGTGCGTGCCCTCCTCGTCAGCCTGCATCAAGCGGCTGTAGGACGCGATATCGCCGACAATGATCGCAGCGAGTCGCCGAGGCAGCGCCCCGCTCGGAGGCGGCTCCCCTCGATTGCCGGATCTGAAGTCGCGAATTTCTCCCATCGCGGGGACTCCACACACTACAAGAGGCGGCCCCACCCTAAGACTGCCGAAAGCAATCGTCTGTGAACGCTATCACATTGACGAATTTGGACAATGTCGAAGGCGCGCGGCATCGAGTTCCCCTCGGAGTGAAGGCCCGAGCTCGATTGAACCTTCCCAGCCTGAGGTTCGACTAAGGCCGTGCATGGAACCACGCGGCCTCGCTCCGCTCTGCGCGCGAATGCGAGCTGAGCGCGTCACGCGTGCGGCGACTGCCACCGCGCAGTGTTCGTGAAAGAAGGCGACAAGGTCCGCCTTGGCTGCGGACCGGACTAGCTGACTGGCTCGGGCTCGACAGGCGCGCGGCCGGAATAAGCGAGGCGGCCGGCCTTCCAGTATTGCTTGCAGGTCTCGAGCAGCGTTTCGCCGTCCATGGTCAGGCCGCTCGGATTGATCAGCACGCCCTCGGCGCCGATCGCTTGGTTCATCATCGAGATGATGCGCTTGAGAAAGCCGACGTCGAAGCGGTCGGCGACAAGGGGATCAAGCTTGAGGACCACGATCTTCTGGTTGCGGAATTGCCAGACCGATATGTCCCGCACCGATCTCCAGGCGATGGTGTCGTCGGCGATCCTGGTGTCGCGAATGCCGACGCGGGTGATGAAGACGACCGGCGCCCTGGCGAAGAGCAGCGTCCAGAGCGTCCGCAAGGTGACAAAGCCGAACAACGCGAGGCCGACATAGCAGACCGTGATCTGGAACGGCGTGAGGGTCTTGATCTGAAACCAGTTGAGTGCGATCGCGGCACACACGAGCGTCATCAGCACGCCGGCGGCCAATATCTTCAGCAGCCGCGCCAGGGAATGGCCGATCGCAAGATTGGGCAAGTTCTGACTTACGGACATTTTTGACCGCCACCAGCCTTTGCAACAATCCGGGGTTTATCAGCGCCCCTCCTTCCAGATTATTAAGACTGGAACCTTGCGCGAGGCTCCCCGCGCGGAAGAGGCCCCGAAACCGCTTGAACGCGCCCCGCGTCGCCCGCGACTAACCGCCGACCGGCCCCTCTCTTCCTGCGGGCCACGGCCCACGCGTCTGGTGCGATCATGAAGCTTGCCCTCGTCCTTCCGCTTGTCCTTGCCGCCTTGGCCGGCGCCGCCCGGGCCGAGGAGGCTGACGACATCCGCGAGGCGAGCAAGGCCGAGGCCGAAAGCTTCAACGCGCGCATCTATGCAGGCGCCCCCGGCAACAAGGCCTACGCGTGCTTCGTCCGCCGCTACGATGCCGAGCATCTGGCGCGGCATCCGAAGCAGAAGGTCGCCACGATGAAGCTGCTGGTCTCGGCCGAGTTGGACAAGGAGGACAAGGAGCTGCACAACTCCTTCCGTCTCGGCTTCCGCTACCGCCATCGCAGCGGCGATTTCGATTCCAGCGGCGACTGCCACCACGTCGTGTTCGTGAAAGATGGCAACGAGGTCCGCCTCGGCTGCGGCGTCGACTGCGAGGGCGGCGGCATCGGCGTCGCACTGTCGAAGGACGATAGATCGGCCGTCGTGCGCCTCGCGCGGGTCAGGGTCTGGCTGCACAACAAGCCGGACGACGAGGCCGAGCGATCTCTGGAGGCCGGGGCCGACGACGGGATTTTCCGCCTCGACCGCACCGACACCAGCGAATGCGCCTCGCTGGTGACCGACCGCAAGGAACTCGCCGCGCTGCGCCACAAGTGATATTTGCCCGGCGAAATCAGGCCTAGTCGAAAGAAATCACCATGAACCGCCGGAACATGTTGTGGAGCGCCGTCTCGGCTTTGGGCGCAGCGCTCGGCACCTCGCGAGCACAGGCAGCGACCGAGCCCCCACCGGCGAACAAGCTCAAGGTCGTCTATCACCTCAGCGACGCCGAGAAAGTCAATTTCGTGCTCGGCAACATCCGGAACCATATCGATGGCGTCGGCGGCCCCGAGCACGTGACGATCGCGCTGGTGATCCACGGTCCCGCGCTGAAACCGTTTCACGCGGCGCAGGCCAATCCCGACGTCAGCAAGCGCGTCGGTGAATTCTCCAAGGACGGCGTCGAGCTTGCCGCCTGCGCCAACACGATGAAGGCGCAGAACGTGACGCTCACGGAGCTGTTGCCCGGGTTCGTTATCGCGGAGAAGGGCGGCGTGGTTCGTTTGGCCGAGCTGCAATCGCAGGGGTATCTCTACCTGCGGCCTTGAGCACTTCGGCCGCCGCGAAATCGGTGCGCCCCCTCCCTCGCCTGGGGGGGAGAGTTGGGGAGAGGTGTCTCCACGCAGGGACAATCCCCAAGAGGAAAGAGCCCTCACCCGGCGCGCGGGACGATGCTTCGCATCGCCCGGAACGCGCCGACCTCTCCCGCAAGCGGGAGAGGTAAGAGAAGCCTGCGGCGCCCTCCCCCAACCCATGTCCATCGCGCTTGACTTACCCATAACTCTACGGTTATGAGTCAATCCATAACCTCCGAGTTATGGATTTCGCATGTCCGCTGCCCACGACCTCCTGTTCAGGACGCTCGCCGATCCGACCCGGCGGGCGATCTTCGAGCGGCTGTGCCGCGAGGGCGAGCAGACGGTCGGGGCACTGACGGCGCGATCCGGCGTTTCCCAGCCGGCGGTCTCGAAACATCTGGGCGCGCTGAAGCAGGCGGGCCTGGTGCGTGACCGCCATGAGGGACGCCAGACCCATTACAGCGCGCAGCCCGGCGCGCTCAATCCGCTGATCGACTGGACCAGCCAGATGGCCTCCTTCTGGCAGAACCGGCTCGATGCGCTGGATGATTTGCTGAAGAGGATGGACCAATGACCGAACAATTGACCGAGAAGCGCTCAGTGGTCGTCGAGCGCGAATTTGCCGCCCCAGTGGAGCGTCTCTGGCGCGCGCTGACGCAGCCGCATCTGATCGAGGAATGGCTGATGAAGAACGATTTCAAGCCGACGGTCGGTCACAGATTCAATCTGCGCGGCGAATGGGGCGGCGTGCTGGACTGCGAGGTGCTCACCATCGAGCCGCAGAAGACGCTCGCCTACACCTGGAATTTCTCGCATGAGGACGCCGCGTTCGATCTGAAAAGCATCGTGACCTTCACGCTGACGCCGATGGGCGCCGGCACGCACTTACGCGTCGAGCAGGCGGGCTTCAGCCCGACGCAGAAGCAGGCTTTCGGCGGCGCACATGCCGGCTGGAAGCAGTTTTTCAACAAGCTCGACGAGTTGCTGGCGCGGGCCGGCTAGCTCCGTCGCTGCTCTTCATCCGATCAACTCAAGGGAGGTTTCATTGAACGGGAATAAATGGGTTCGGCAGATCCATCGCTGGCTGTCGATGGCTTTCACGATCGCGGTGATCGCGAACATTGTTGCCCTGACCATGCAGATTCAGGCCACGTGGATCGGACTGATGGCATTCGTCCCGCTGATTCCCCTGCTCGCGACCGGGCTATATCTGTTCGCGCTGCCATATGTCAGCCGCAGCAACGCGTGAACGAGGCGAGATGATGAAGAAAGCCGTGCCCGCAAAGAAAAGCAGCACGAAGGACGTGGATGGAGCGTCGCCCGCGAAGCTCATCGACGGCAGGATCAAGGAGCTCGGCGACTGGCGCGGCGAGATGCTGGGACGCATCCGCGGCCTGATCAAAGAGGCCGATCCTGAGGTCGTCGAGGAATGGAAATGGCGCGGCGTGCCGGTGTGGGAGCATGACGGCATCATCTGTACCGGCGAGAGCTACAAGGAAGTGGTGAAGCTGACCTTTGCCAAGGGCGCGGCGCTGGATGACCCGGCCGGCCTGTTCAACTCCAGCCTCGACGGCAACGTGCGGCGCGCGATCGATATTCGCGAGGGCGAAAAAATCAACGAGAAGGCGTTCAAGGCGCTGATCCGCGCGGCCGTGGAGCTGAATGCGGCGAAGAAGAAGGTGGCGAAGAAGCGATAAAGGGCGATGTGAGTTCGGCCGACGGCGCCGCTCACCTTCTTCGGAGCGGTAGTCGGGTCTCATCCCACCAAAGAAAGATAGCCTCAGGCCACCGCCGCCGGGATCGGGCGCGGGCTCACGACGTATTCGCGCAAAACCTTGTCGTTGGCATCGACCTCGATCAGCGAGACGTCATAGGTCCAGAGATCGGCGAGGTGCTGGAGCACGCGCTTGGCGTCGGTCTCGTTGAGCTGCGAGCCCTTGATGACGTGGTGATGCAGGATCAGCCGGCGGTCGCCGGAGAGATCGACGTCGACCACCTCGATATTGGCATCGATGAAGCCGACATCGTGCTGCCGCGCCAGCTCGCGCCGGACGCGGCGGAAGCCGCGCTCGTCGTGGATGGCATCGACCCTGATGCCGGCGCGCTCCTCGGGATCGTCGTGCAGATGGAACATGCGGAATTGCCGCATCAGCTTCGGGCTCAGGAATTGGCCGATGAAGCTTTCGTCGCGGTAATTGGCCCAGACGTCGCGGAGCACGCCCATGACGTCGTTCTTGCCGGCGATGTCGGGGAACCATTCGCGGTCCTCGTCCTCGGGCCTGGTGACGATGCGCTCGATGTCCTGCATCACGGCAAAGCCGAGCGCATAAGGGTTGAAGCCGGAGAAGCGCGGGTCGTCGAATTCGGGTTGGAACACCACGTTGGTGTGAGACCCCAGGAATTCGAGGAAGTTGCCGTCGCTGATGCGGCCCTGCTCGTGCAGCTTGGTCATGATGCGATAGTGGACGTAGGTCGCCGTCCCCTCGTTCATCACCTTGGTCTGGCTCTGCGGATAGAAATATTGCGCGATGTGGCGGACGATGCGCAACAGCTCGCGCTGCCAGGGGGCGAGCCGCGGCGCGCTCTTCTCCAGGAAATAGAGCAGGTTCTCCTGCGGCAGGCCGAGCAGCTTGCGGCGGCGCTCGATGCTGAGCGCCGAGCGGCTCTTGGCCGCCCCCTTCGGCACGGTGCGCCAGAGATCGTTGAAGACCTCTTCCTCATGCTGGCGGCGGCGCCCTGCCCTCTTCTCCTCGGCGCGCAGGTCCAGCTTCTTCTTGCCGGGATAGCGGTCGATGCCGTGCGACATCAGCGCATGGGCGGCGTCCAGCGTGCGCTCGACCTCGATGCGGCCGTAGCGCTCCTCGCAGGTCGCGACGTAATTCTTGGCGAAGTCGAGATAGTCGAGGATGCCTTCGGCATCGGTCCACTGCTTGAACAGATAATTGTTCTTGAAGAAGTGGTTGTGGCCGAAGGCGGCGTGCGCGATCACCAGCGTCTGCATCGTCGCCGTGTTCTCCTCCATGAGGTAGGAGATGCAGGGCGAGGAGTTGATCACGATCTCATAGGCGAGCCCCATCAGGCCCTTGCGGTAGGACGCCTCGTGAAACGCGAAATGCTTGCCAAACGACCAGTGCTTGTAGAACAGCGGCATGCCGACCGAAGAGTAGGCGTCCAGCATCTGCTCGGCGGTGATGACCTCGATCTGGTTCGGATAGACGTCGAGGCCGAGATCCTTCAGCGCCACCTCCTCGCAGGCATCGGTGATGCGCTGCAAGGTGCGGAAGTCCCAATCCGCGCCTTCGAACAAGCGTTCCGTCATGGAGCGGCTTTCTCCTGTGCAGTATCGCGGCGCTGGAACAGATCGTGGAACACCGGGAAGATCTCGCTGCGCTCCGAGACCTTGCGCATCGAGAGTGGTGCACCGCTGTTGCGCAAGCGGTCATAGAGGGTCCAGAGCGAGGAGTCGGAGAGATCGAAGGCGCTGCCGCCGGATTCCCCGACCTCGAGATAGGCGAAGAACTGGCAGACCGGCAGGATCTTGTCGGTCAGCAGCATGCCGGTGAGCTCGCCGTCGGAATAGGAGTTGTCACCGTCGGACGCCTGCGCGGCGTAGATGTTCCAGTCCGCCGGATTGAAGCGCTCGCGCACGATCTCGTGCATCGCCTGCAGCGCGCTGGAGACCAGCGTGCCGCCGGAGGCCGGGCCGTAGAAGAAGGTCTGCTCGTCGACCTCCTCGGCGCGATCGGTGTGGCGGATGAAGACAATCTCGACATGCTTGTAGCGCCGCTTCAGGAACACGTAGAGCAGCATGTAGAAGCGTTTGGCGAGATCCTTCATGTGCTCGGACATCGAGCCCGACACGTCCATCAGGCAGAACATCACGGCTTGCGCGACCGGCCGCGGCACCTTCTCGTAGCGGCGGTAGCGGATGTCGAGCGGGTCGATGAAGGGAATGCGCTTGGACTTCGCCTTGAGCTTGTCCAGCCTCTCGATCAGCTCGGCCCGCAGGTCCTCGTCGGTGCAGGCGGCAATCTCCGCCTCCAGCTCCTCGATCTCGCCCTTGCGCGGACGGCGCAGTGCGATGCGGCGCGCGAGCGCGAGCTGCACGGTGCGGCTCACCGAGATGTTGGCGGGCGAGCCCGACGTGGTGTAGCCGGCGCGCTGGATGCCCTCGCTCTCGGTCTGCGCGATCTTGCGCTTGGCGAGATCCGGCAGCTCGAGATCGTCGAGGAAGAGATCGACGAACTCGTCGCGGGAGAGCACGAAGCGGAAGGCGTCCTCGCTGTCGCCCTCGCCAGGACCCGAATCCTTGGCGCTGCCCTGGCCGGAGCGCTGGAGGTAGTCGCCCTCGATGAACTTCTTGTTGCCGGGCAACACCATGTCGCGCGTTCCGCCTTCGCGGCGGAAACGCGGCTCGTGCATGCCGTCGAGCGGAATCGTGACCTCACCACCCTCCAGGACATCCTTGATGTCGCGTTCCTGCGAGGTCTTCTTGACGGCGCCCTGCACCAGCGATTTTGCCCGACGCAAGAACCGCTGCCGGTTCTCAAGGCTCTTGCCGCCCGGATTCAGGCGCCTGTCAATAATATGAATGGCCACGTTCCCATCCGCCTCAACCGGCCTGCTTCACACGCATGTACCATTCGACGAGCCGGCGAACCTGACGCTCGGTGTAGCCGCGCTCCACCATGCGTGCCACGAACTCGCCGTGCTTCTTCTCCGTCTCGCCGTCCTTCTTCGACCCGAAGGAAATGACCGGAAGCAGGTCCTCGACCTGAGAGAATATCCGCTTTTCGATCACGTCGCGAATCTTCTCGTAGGAGGTCCAGGTCGGATTCTTGCCGGCATTCTGTGCTCTGGCCCGTAACGAGAACTTGACCACCTCGTTGCGGAAGTCCTTGGGGTTGGCGATGCCGGCCGGCTTCTCGATTTTCGTCAATTCCTGGTTCAACAGTTCGCGATCAAGAAGCTGGCCGGTGTCGGGGTCCTTGAAGTCCTGGTCCTCGATCCAGGCGTCGGCGTAGTCGACGTAGCGGTCGAACAGGTTCTGGCCGTAATCCGAGTAGGATTCGAGGTAAGCCTTCTGGATCTCGTTGCCGATGAACTCGGCATAGCGCGGTGCCAGCTCCGCCTTGATGAACTCCAAGTAACGTTTCTCGGTTTCCTCCGGCAGCTGCTCGCGGCGGATCGACTGCTCCAGCGCATACATCAAGTGCACGGCATCGGCGGCGACCTCCTGCGGGTCATGGTTGAAGGTCGCAGCCAGGATCTTGAAGGCGAAGCGGGTGGAGACGCCGTCCATGCCTTCGTCGACGCCGGCGGCGTCGCGATATTCCTGGACGCTGCGCGCCTTCGGATCGGATTCCTTCAGGCTCTCGCCGTCATAGACCCGCATCTTGCCGAACAGCGTCGAGTTCTCGTGCTTGCGCAGGCGCGACATCACCGAGAACCGAGCCATCGTTTCCAGTGTCGACGGCGCGCACGGCGCAGACGCCAGCTCCGAACCCTGGATCAGCTTCTCGTAGATCTTCTGCTCTTCGGTGACCCGCAGCACGTACGGCACCTTGATCACGCAGATGCGGTCGATGAAGGCCTCGTTGTTCTTGTTGGCCTTGAAGCTCGCCCACTCCGCCTCGTTGGAGTGCGCGAGAATGACGCCGGTGAACGGGATCGCGCCGATGTTCTCGGTGCCGATGTAGTTGCCCTCCTGCGTCGCGGTCAGCAGCGGGTGCAGCATCTTGATCGGCGCCTTGAACATCTCGACGAACTCGAGGATGCCCTGGTTGGCGCGGTTGAGGCCGCCGGAATAGCTGTAGGCATCAGGATCGTTCTGCGCGTAGGTCTCGAGCTTGCGGATATCGACCTTGCCAACCAGCGAGGAGATGTCCTGGTTGTTCTCGTCACCAGGCTCGGTCTTGGAGACCGCGATCTGGCGCAGCCGCGACGGCTGGATTTTTGCGACTCTGAACTGAGAAATGTCGCCGCCGAAAGCTTCCAGCCGCTTGTAGCACCACGGGCTCATCAGGCCGGTGAGACGCCGGCGCGGAATGCCGTATTTCTCCTCCAGCATCGGCCCGAGATGATCGGGATCGAACAGGCTGAGCGGGCTCTCGAACACCGGCGAGAGCTCATCGCCGGCCTTGAGCACGTAGATCGGCTGCACTTCCATCAGCGACTTCAGCCGCTCGGCGAGCGAGGACTTGCCGCCGCCGACCGGACCGAGCAGATAGAGGATCTGCTTGCGCTCTTCGAGGCCCTGCGCCGCGTGCCGGAAGAAACCGACGATGCGCTCGATGGTTTCTTCCATACCGTAGAAGCCGGCGAAGGCCGGATAGGTGCGGATGGTGCGATTCAAAAAAATACGGCCAAGGCGTGGGTCCTTGGCCGTGTCAATCGTCTGCGGATCGCCGATCGCTGCTAGCAGTCGCTCGGCCGCATTTGCGTATTTCATGGGATCGCTTCGACACGATTCCAGATATTCCGCCATCGACATGTCGTGCTGGCTTCTCGCCTCGAACGACCGAGCGAAAGCGTTGAATAGAGAATCGTTGTACATGATCCCTCTCCGCGTGAGTTCCGCTACAAGCTGAAACGAAAGCAGTTACCGGACCGTTCCTCAGGCCATTTCGAATCAGCGTGAGCACATGACGATCATTGGACACCCGGGTGCCAACTCGACGCAACGCACAACGTAGGCACTCCATGAGTTACGAACAGGCACATGCCTGTAATTTGTGCGAATCTATGTCTATATTGGCTCATTTCCAGAAAATGTCACTTGGTCGCAACATCCGGGCATTACCGGGGATGCGCCCATCCGGCGCCGCAGCATAGCGAGCTGCGGGCGGCGATCTTATGACGCTTCTACGGCGAAGCCTTGAGCGCCGCCTTGCGTCGCTCGTTCATCTTCCTGCTGCAATGCAGTGCGCGGACCGCCGGCGGCATGACAGTCGCGACAAGCACGCAGCAATGTATCAAAATCGGTCGCCACCCCCTCCGAATGGATGACAATCCGATCGCTCTGCGCCCGGCGGCCCAAGCCGCGGATGGCGCCGAGCTGCCGCCGCAAGGCCGGCGTCGACGTCAGCACGATCATCTTGTGCCCGCGGCTTTCCTCAGCCGAAATCTCCGCAATGGAGTCCCACAGCAGGAATTCATGACCGATGCGCAGATCGCGGATGCCGAAAGGAGTGACGAGCACCACCGGCCCAGCTCGGCCGGGTGCAGCCGGATCAGCCTGCTGGTCACCAAGCCAAACAAGGCGACACCGACATAGCCGTCCGTCGTACCGTAGTCGCCGAGCCCGTCCCACAAGTCGAAAGCGAGGCTTGCACTGAGCAGGGTCATCACAAAGCCCGCCGCGACCAGCAGTCGCAGGCGTGTCGCGCATTGTCGGATTTCGAGATCGCACGACGCCTCGACGCTTGCGGACGGCGCGATCGATTGCGGCTATTGGCAACGGCGAATGTAACGCCGCCAGTATGTGCGTTCATGCGGTCCCCAGCATGACCGTTCGCGATCGGCCTACGGCGACGTGGCCGGCGCTATGCAACGGGACCTCGGCCGAACCTTTCGGCCAACGACTTTTTACGCAACACGGCTATCGCCGCCTGGATCGCCATGATCGCGACGGAGTTACACTGAGAGTATGACGCAAATACCCTTGATTGGTTCCCTCCGGGGAGCATGTAAGCTAGAGGATAGCGCGTCAGGACCGGCGCGGAAACCCCTCGCCCCCAGGCTTGGAGATAAATAAGCACCATGAATCCCGTCAAAGAACTGGAAAAGCACGGACAAGCCGTCTGGCTGGACTTCCTCGCCCGCGGCTTCATCGCCAACGGCGACCTGAAGCGGCTGATCGACACCGACGGCGTCAAGGGCGTCACCTCCAATCCCTCGATCTTCGAGAAGGCGATCGGCAGCTCGGACGAGTACGACGCTCCAATCGGAAAGGCGCTGAAGCGCGGCGACCGCACCGTGGCCGACCTGTTCGAGGCGGTCGCGGTCGAGGACATCCAGAACGCGGCCGACGTGCTGCGCCCGGTCTATGACCGCCTCAAGGGCGGCGACGGCTATGTCAGCCTGGAAGTCTCGCCCTATCTGGCGATGGACACCGCCGGCACCGTCACTGAGGCGCGGCGGCTGTGGAAGGACGTTGGCCGCAAGAACCTGATGGTGAAGGTGCCGGCGACGCCCGAGGGCCTGCCGGCGATCGAGACGCTGATCGGCGAAGGCATCAGCATCAACATCACGCTGCTGTTCTCCAAGGCGGTCTATCTCGAGGTGGCCGAAGCCTATCTTGCGGGCCTGGAGAAATACGTCGCCGGCGGCGGCGACCCCTCGCATGTAGCGAGCGTCGCCAGCTTCTTCGTCAGCCGCATCGACACCATGGTCGACAAGCAGCTCGACGAGAAGATCGCCCGCGCCAACGACCCATCCGAGAAGGAGCGGCTCGCCGCGCTCAAAGGCAAGGTCGCGATCGCCAACGCCAAGATCGCCTATCAGGATTACAAGCGCCTGTTCTCCGGTCCGCGCTGGGAGAAGCTCGCGGCCAAGGGCGCCAAGCCGCAGCGCATGCTGTGGGCCTCGACCGGCACCAAGAACAAGGACTACAGCGACGTCCTCTACGTCGAGGAGCTGATCGGCCCCGACACCATCAACACCGTGCCGCCGGCAACGCTCGATGCGTTCCGCGATCACGGCAAGCCGCGCGACAGCCTGGAAGAAAACATCGACGACGCTAGGCGCGTGCTGGAAGAGCTGGAGCGCTCCGGCGTGTCGCTCGACGCCATCACCGAGGAGCTGGTCAAGGACGGCGTCAAGCAGTTTGCCGATGCCGCCGACAAGCTCTATGGCGCGGTCGCGCACAAGCGCGCCACCGTGCTCGGACCCGCGATCGATCGCCAGCAGCTCTCGCTCGGCGACGGGCTCGGCAAGGCCGTGGCCAAGAGCACCGAGGAATGGCGCGCATCCGCCAAAATCCGCAGGCTGTGGCAGCGCGACAAGTCTGTCTGGACCGGAACGGACGAGAACAAATGGCTCGGCTGGCTCGACAGCGCGGCCAAGGCCGACGTCGCCGATTACGAGGACTATGCCAATCGCGTGAAGGGGCAGAAATTCTCCGATGCCGTCGTGCTCGGCATGGGCGGATCGAGCCTCGGCCCCGAGGTGCTCGCCGAGACCTTTGGCAAGAAGCCCGGCTTCCCGAAGCTGCACGTGCTTGATTCCACCGATCCGGCGCAAGTGCGGGCGATGGAGGCCAACATCGACATCGCCAGCACCGTGTTCATCGTCTCCAGCAAGTCCGGCGGCACCACCGAGCCGAACGCGATGAAGGACTATTTCCACGAGCGCGTCGCGCAGGCCCTCGGCCCGAAGGCCAAGACCGGCTTCCGCTTCATCGCGGTGACCGATCCCGGCTCGTCACTGGAAAAGGCGGCGAAGAAGCTGAACTACGCCCGCATCTTCCATGGCGAGCCTTCGATCGGCGGACGCTATTCGGTGCTCTCGCCATTCGGCCTGGTGCCGGCGGCGACCGCCGGCATCGATGTCAAGACCTTCATCAAGCATGCGCAGGCGATGGCCCGCTCGTGCGGGCCGGACGTGCCGCCGAGCGAAAACCCGGGCGTGCAGCTCGGCCTCGCCATGGGCCTCGCCGGCCTCGAAGGCCGCGACAAGGTGACGATCCTGGCGTCGAAGAAGATCGCCGATTTCGGCGCCTGGGCCGAGCAGCTGATCGCGGAATCGACCGGCAAGGAAGGCAAGGGCCTGATCCCGATCGAGGGCGAGCCGCTGGGCGAGTCCGCGGTTTACGGCAACGACCGCTTCTTCATCGACATCCGCACCGAAGGCGAAGCGGATGCCGCCCATGACTCCAAGCTTGCCGCCATCGAGGCGGCCGGCCATCCCGTGGCGCGCATCGTCATGAAGTCGATCGACCATCTCGGCCAAGAGTTCTTCCGCTTCGAGATGGCAACCGCAGTGGCGGGCAGCATCCTCGGCATCAACCCGTTCGACCAGCCCGACGTGGAAGCAGCCAAGATCAAGACCCGCGAGCTCACCGCGTCGTTCGAGAAGACCGGCGCCCTGCCGGCCGAGGAGCCGGTGGTCAGCACGGATGAGGCCGATCTCTACACCGACGAGGCCAACGCCACGGCGCTGCGCGCGGCCGGTGCCAATGGCGACCTCAGCTCCTGGCTGAAGGCGCATCTGTCGCGCTCGGGCGACGGCGACTACGTCGCCCTGCTCGGCTACATCGCGCGCGACAAGGCCACGATCGACGCGCTCCAGGCCATGCGGCTCGAGGTGCGCGACAAGCGGCATGTCGCCACCTGCGCCGAGTTCGGGCCGCGCTTCCTGCACTCGACCGGTCAGGCCTACAAGGGCGGACCCGACAGCGGCGTGTTCCTCCAGATCACCGCCGACGACGCCAAGGACCTTCCCGTGCCGGGCCAGAAGGCGAGCTTTGGCGTGATCAAGGCGGCGCAGGCGCGCGGCGACTTCGACGTGCTCACCGAGCGCGGCCGGCGCGCCCTGCGGGTGCACCTAAAGGGCCCGCTCAAGAAAGGTCTCGCGGCGCTCAATGCGGCGCTCAACGATGCGCTGAATTAAGGAGATCTCTCACATGCAACTCGGCATGATCGGCCTCGGCCGGATGGGCGGCAACATCGTTCGCCGCCTGATGCGCCACGGCCATACGACCGTGGTCTATGACAAGGACGCCAAGGCCGTCGCCGGCCTTACCGCAGACGGCGCGGTCGGCTCGGCCACGCTCGAAGAGTTCATCTCGAAACTCGAGCGGCCGCGCACGGCCTGGGTGATGCTGCCGGCCGGCCACATCACCGAGACCACGATCGAGACGATCGCCGGCGTGATGCAGGACGGCGACGTCATCATCGACGGCGGCAACACCTTCTGGCAGGACGACGTCCGCCGCGGCAAGGCGCTGAAGGCGCGCGACATCCATTATGTCGACGTCGGCACCTCCGGCGGCGTCTGGGGCCTCGACCGCGGCTATTGCATGATGATCGGCGGCGAGAAGGCCGTGGTGGACCGGCTCGATCCGATCTTCGCCGCGCTTGCCCCCGGCGCCGGCGACATCCCGCGCACCGAAGGACGCAACGGGCGCGATCCCCGCATCGAGCAGGGCTACATCCATGCAGGTCCCGTCGGCGCCGGCCATTTCGTCAAGATGATCCACAACGGCATCGAATACGGCCTGATGCAGGCCTATGCCGAAGGCTTCGACATCCTCAAGAACGCCAATATCGAGGCGCTGCCGGCGGATCATCGCTACGATTTCGATCTGGCGGACATCGCCGAGGTGTGGCGGCGCGGCAGCGTGATCCCGTCCTGGCTGCTCGACCTCACCTCCACCGCGCTCGCCGACAGCCCGCTTCTGTCGGAATATTCTGGCTTCGTGGAGGATTCCGGCGAGGGCCGCTGGACCGTGAATGCGGCGATCGACGAGGCGGTGCCGGCAGAGGTGCTGACCGCGGCGCTGTACACACGTTTCCGTTCCCGCAAGGAACACACCTTTGCCGAAAAAATTCTCTCCGCGATGCGTGCGGGTTTCGGCGGCCACAAGGAGCCGAAGCCGCCGGGCGCGGCGAAGCCCAAATAAGCGCTGAAGCAACAAGTAACAAACGAAGGCCCAACATTCGTGACAAAAGACCCGCAAGCCAAGCGCAAGCCGGAAAATTGCGCCTTCGTCATCTTCGGCGTCACCGGAGACCTCACCCATCGCCTGGTGATGCCGTCGCTCTACAATCTCGCCGCCGAGCACCTGCTGCCGGAAAAGTTCTGCGTCGTCGGCGTGGCCCGCAGGGGCCAGTCGGATGACGAGCTGCGCGACAGCCTGCTGAAGGGCCTGCGGCAATTCGCGACGCGGCCCGTGGACGACGACATCGCCCGGAAGCTGCTCGAATGCGTCACCTTCGTCGAAGCCGATGCGAAGGACCCGCCTTCTTTCGATCGCCTGCGCGAGCATCTGGATTCGCTGGAATGCGCGCAGGACACCGGCGGCAACCGGTTGTTCTACCTCGCGACCCCGCCGGCCGCGTTCGCGCCGACGGCGCGCGAGCTCGGCCGCACCGGCATGATGAAGGAGAACGGCGCCTGGCGCAGGCTCGTGATCGAAAAGCCGTTCGGCACCGACCTCGCCTCGGCGCGCGCGCTGAACGGCGAGCTGCTGAAGATCATGGACGAGCACCAGATCTACCGGATCGATCATTATCTCGGCAAGGAGACGGTGCAGAACATCCTGGTGCTGCGCTTTGCCAACGGCATGTTCGAGCCGATCTGGAATCGCAATCATATCGACCACGTCCAGATCACGGTGGAGGAAAAGCTCGGCGTCGGCCATCGCGGCGGCTTCTACGATGCCACCGGCGCGCTGCGCGACATGGTGCCGAACCATCTGTTCCAGCTGATGTCGCTGGTGGCGATGGAGCCCCCCGCCCGTTTCGATGCGCATTCCGTGCGCTCGGAGAAGGCCGACGTGCTCACCGCGATCCAGCAACCGAACGAGGAAGAGGCGTTGCGAAGCTCGGTGCGCGCGCAATATCTCGCGGGGCGCATCGGCGAGGACGAGATCCCGGACTATCGCAAGACCGAGGACGTCAAGCCCGGCAGCAGCACCGAGACCTTTGTCGCGCTGAAGCTGATGATCGACAATTGGCGCTGGGCCGGCGTGCCGTTCTATCTGCGGACCGGCAAGGCGCTCGGCCACAAGCGCACGGAAGTCGCGATCAAGTTCAAGCAGGCGCCGCTGTCGATGTTCACGGGCACGGACGTCGACCGCCTGTCGCAGAACTTCCTCACCATCGGCATCGCGCCGACCGAGACCATCGAGCTGCAGTTCAACGCCAAGATTCCGGGGCCGAGCATCACCATCGACGGCGTCGAGATGAAGTTCAAGTACGGCGACTATTTCCGCGCCGATCCCTCGACCGGATACGAGACGCTGATCTACGACTGCATGATCGGCGACAACATCCTGTTCCAGCGCGCCGACGGCGTCGAGGCCGGATGGCAGGCGGTGCAGCCGTTCCTGGACGCCTGGAAAAATGCCGGCACCAACGGCATCGAGACCTATCAGGCCGGCAGCGACGGCCCGAAATGCGCCGACGAGCTGCTTCGCCGCGACGGGCGCAGCTGGCGGAAATATTCGTGATGGCTGCAGCCGGCCAGCCGGAGCTGATCGTCGCGGCCGACGCCGAGGCTCTGGCGCAAACCGCAGCCGAGCGGGTGATGGCGCGGATATCAGCCAATCCCTCGCGCATCGCGATCTGCCTCACCGGCGGCTCCAGCCCGAAGAAGCTCTATCAACTACTCGGCAGCGACGCATGGCGCGGCAGGATTCCGTGGGACCGCGTGCACTGGTTCATCGGTGACGAGCGTTTTGTCCCAGAGAGCGATCCGCTCAACAACATGGCGGTGGCGCGCGCGACCTTTCTCGATCGCAATGCGCCCGCTGGCCATATCCATCCGATCCCGACCACCGCCGGAAATCCCGATGCCAGCGCCGCGGCCTATGCGCGCGAGCTGCAGGCCTTCTACGGCTCGGACCGGCTCGATCCGGCGCGGCCGCTGTTCGACATGGTCCTGATGGGTGCAGGGCCGGACGGTCACACCGCCTCGCTGTTTCCCGGCTATCCCGAGATCGAGGAGACCGCGCGCTGGGTCGTCGGCGTGCCCAAGGCCAATGTCGCGCCGTTCGTGCCGCGGGTGTCGCTCACGCTGCCCGCTTTGGCGTCCTGCCGCGAGATGCTGTTCGAGATTGCCGGGCACGACAAGCAGCCGATCTTGACGCGCCTCCTCAATGGCGAGAATCTGCCGGCTGTACGCGCGCGCTCGAATGGTGAGACCGTCTGGCTGGTCGACAGGGCCGCGCTTCCGGAGGGAATTCGTGGCGGGCGTTGAAGCACCTTGTGCGTTGATCGTGATGGGCGTGTCGGGTTCGGGCAAGAGCACAGTTGCAGCCGCGCTCGGTGAGCGGCTCGGCTGGCGCTTCGAGGACGGCGACAGCTTTCACCCCGCGAGCAACGTGGAGAAGATGCGGGCCGGCCATCCCCTCACCGACGAGGACCGCTGGCCCTGGCTCAACGCCATCGCCGACGAGATCGCGCGGGTCTGCGGCAAGGGCGGGCACGTGATCATCGCCTGCTCGGCGCTGAAGCACACCTACCGCGACGTGCTGCTGCGCGGACGCGACGACGTCCGCTTCGTGTTCCTGAGGGGCACGAAAGAGCTGATCGCCGAGCGGCTGGCGCAGCGCAAGGGTCATTTCATGCCGCCCGGGTTGCTGAAGAGCCAGTTCGACACGCTCGAGCCGCCGGAGGCGGGCGAGCACGTCGTCACCGTCTCGATCGACGAGACTGTCGAGGCGATCGTCGACGGCATCGTCCGGCAGTTGAAACTGGGCGGCGCGACGCTGAGGCCATAACCAAAGGTCCTGCCATGACGAAAATCTCACTCGTTGTCTCCGACGTCGACGGCACGCTGCTGACCAAGGACAAAACGCTGACCGAGCGCGCGAGGAGCGCGGTGCAGCGGCTGCACCAGGCCGGCATCGGCTTCACCATCACCTCCAGCCGCCCCGCCATCGGCATGCGCTTCCTGATCGAGCCGCTGGCGCTGTGGCTGCCGGTCGGCCCGTTCAATGGCTCCTCGATCATCGATCCCGAGATGAGGCCGGTCGAGCAGCACCTGATTCCGGCGGGCGCCGCCGAACGGTCGTTGCAGATCCTGCGCGAGTTCGGCGCCGACATCTGGCTGTTCACCTACGACAAATGGCTGATCGACAACCCGAACGGCAAATACGTCGCGCATGAGCAGCACACCATCCGCTCCGACCCCACCATCGTGACGGATTTTTCGCCGTACCTCGCCAGCGCCTGCAAGATCGTCGGCGCCAGCGCCGATGCCGCCGGGCTCGAGGCTTGCGAGAAGGCGATGCAGGAGGCCCTCGGCAGCGAGGCCACCGCGGTGCGCTCGCAGACCTACTATCTCGATATCACCCCGCCCGGCTTCAACAAGGGCACGTTCGTGCAGGCCATGGCCAAGCGCCTCGGCATCTCGACCGATGCGGTCGCCACCATCGGCGACATGCAGAACGACCTCGCCATGTTCCGCGTCAGTGGCACCTCGATCGCCATGGGCAACGCCACCGACGACGTCAAGGACCAGGCCACCCACGTCACCGCGAGCAACGAGCAGGATGGTTTTGCCGAGGCGATGGAGATGGTCTTGAAGTGGAACGGGGTGGGCTAGACGGGCTGCCGGCTGGTTTCAACCTCTCCCGCTTGCGGGAGAGGCGGCGGGTGAGGGCTCTGTCCTCTAGGGATTCTCGCCCGGCGGAGACACCCTCTCCCCAACCCTCCCCCGCAAGCGGGGGAGGGAGCGCACCTCCGCTCTGGTAGCGATCAAAGCTCATGCACGGTCACTACTTCGACCGTTGCATCGCCGGCTTCTCGCTCTTCTGCCTCGCCGCCGACAGATTATGCGCGGTGTTGATCAGCGCGATGTGGGTCAGGGCCTGGGGGAAATTGCCGGTCTGGCGTCGCGCCACGGAATCATATTCCTCGGCGAGTAGCCCGACGTCGTTGGCAATGTCGACCACGCGGTCGAACAAGACTTGGGCCTTGTCGAGATCGCCCGACAGCACATAGGCATCGGCGAGCCACAGGCTGCAGGCCAGGAACGCGCCTTCGAGCGGCGGCTGGTCCGCAGGCACCTCGCGCGGATCGTGCCTCAGCACGAAGCCGTCGCGCATCAGGTGCTGTTCGACTGCCGCGATGGTGCCGCGGATGCGCGGGTCGTCGGCCGGCAGGAAGCCGACGCCGGGCAGCAGCAGCACGCTGGCATCGAGCAGCTTCGAGCCATAGGACTCGACGAAAGCATTCCCCTCCGCGTCGAAACCCCTGCGGCAGACGTCACGATGAATGGCCTCGCGCAAGGCGCGCCAGTGCAGCAGCGGCGCCTTGAAGCCAAAAGTCTCGGCGCTCTTGATGCCGCGGTCGAAGGCGACCCAGGTCATCACCTTCGAGAAGACGTAATGCCTCGGCTGACCGCGCCGCTCCCAGATGCCGTGGTCGGGCTTGTCCCAGACCTCGGCGAGGTGATTGAGCACGTTGCATTCCAATGCCCAGCTCTCCTCGTCGAGCTTCAGCTTGGCCATGCGCGACTGGTGGAAGGCGTCGATCAACTCGCCGTAGACGTCGAGCTGGAGCTGCGCATGCGCGGCATTGCCGACGCGCACCGGCTGCGCGCCCTCATAGCCGGCGAGCCAGCCCGCCTCCCATTCCAGCAGGCGCCGCTGGCCCCAGATGCCGTACATGATCTGCATGTTCGCCGGCGCGCCGGCGGCCGCGCGCAACAGCCAGTTGTGCCAGGCCGAGGCTTCCTCGGTGTAGCCCGAGTTCATCAGCGCCAGCAGCGTGAAGGTGGCATCGCGCAGCCAGCAGAAGCGGTAATCCCAGTTCCTGCTGCCGCCGAGCTTCTCCGGCAGCGAGGTGGTGGGCGCGGCGACGATGCCGCCGGTGGGAGCGAAGGTCAGCGCCTTCAGCGTGATCAGCGAGCGCACGATGAGATCGTGATAGGGGCCGTCGCGGGTGCAATGGCGGCACCAGTCCTTCCAGAACGCTTCGGTCTCTTCGAGCGCCTGCTCGGGGTCGATCGGCCCGGGCGGCTCGAGATGCGAGGGACCGTAGGTCAGCACGAAGGGGACGGTCTCGCCCTCCTTCACCTCGAAATCGGACACCGTGGTGAGGTCCTCGCCGCGGGTCTCGACCGGCGTGCGCAGCACCGTCATGTCCTGGCCGCAGATCGCGAGCAGGGAATGGTCGATCCGCCGCACCCAGGGAATGTCGACGCCGAAGCCAAAACGGATCACGAGCTCCATCCGCATCTTCACCGTGCCGCTGATGCCGCGCACCAGCCGGACGACGTCCGAGGCCTTGCCGCGCGGCGGCATGAAGTCGACCAGCGCGACGGTGCCGGTCTTGGTCTCAAGGCGCGTCTCGAGGATGAGAGTATCGCCGCGGTAGCGGCGAGAGGTCTTGACGACGTCATCGGCTGGCGTGATCAGCCAGCGGCCGTTCTTGTTTGTCCCGAGGATCGCGGCGAAGCAGGCGTCGGAATCGAAGGCCGGCCAGCACAGCCAGTCGATCGAGCCGTTGCGCCCGACCAGCGCAGCGGTCTCGCAATCGCCGATCAGCGCATAGTCCTCGATCCTCTGAGACAATGTCGTTCGAGCCTGGAAACCCCGGCTCATCAACGCCCATCGGCCAAGGAACGTTCCCGCGTCGCGGCCTTCAAAGCCGCGAGATCGACCTTCTTGGCGATCTGGTCGAGCGCAACGGGCAGGCGCTGGCGCCAGTTCGGATGCTCGTCGATCGTGCCGGGAATGTTGGGCTGGTCGATCACGCCGAGCAGGTCCTCCAGCGACACCGCCAGCAGCCGCGACGGCGTGCGCGACAGGAAGGCGAGCACCGAATAGAGGTCGTTGGCGCTGATGCCGTTCTGCCGCAGGATCTCGTCGAGCGCGCCGAGCGCGTCCCAGCGGGCCTGGTCGTCCTCGCCGGGATCGAGCCCGAGCGAGCGCTTCATCTTGAGATCGCTGAACGAGCGCCAGCCCTCATAGGTGCACAGATCATGCGTGTTCAGCGTCACCAGCGCGTTCGGGCGATAGTGGTCGATGTTGCGGAAATGGCCGGAATCGTCACGCTCGAACATCATGACGAGGTAGGACCAGATGCCGAAATCCTGCATGGTCTCGCGGAAACCTTCCGGCACGGTGCCGAGATCCTCGCCGATCACGATGCATTTGTGGGCTGCGCTCTCGCGCACCACCGCGCCGAGCAGCGCCTCGAACGGCATCTGCACATAGGCCCCGTTGTCGGGCTTGAAGCCGCGCGGCACCAGATAAAGCCGCTTCAGGCCCAGCACGTGATCGAGCCTGATAGCACCGGCATGGCGCATCGACGCAGCCAGCATGTCGGCAAACGGCACAAAGGACTGCGCTTCGAGGCCGCCGGCATTGAAGCCGGCAAGGCCCCAGTCCTGGCCGACGGTGTTGAGCACGTCGGGCGGCGCGCCGACCGCGAGATGGCGCGAGATCGCCATCTGCTCGTTCCAGGCATCGAAGCCATTGGACTGCACGCCGACGGCAACGTCGAGATAAAGTCCGACGCGCATGCCGAGCTGGCTCGCCAGCTCCCTTGCGGCACGCAATTGGCTGTCCGCCGTCCATTGCACGAATTCGACGAACTCGACCTCGCGCTTGTCGGGGCCGTTGCGCAAGCCCGCGCATTTCGCCTCATCCGGCTGCTGCCATTCCGCCGGCCAGTCCCACCACGGCCCCGTGAAGCGATGGCGCAGCACCTCGAAACAGGCAAAGCGCGACAACAGCGGCGCGCGTTCGGCGCGGAAGGCGTCGAACGCCTTCAGGCGCGCCGCGCTCGCGCTGGTCACGAAGCTGTTGAATGCGGCGCGCAACGCCGGCCATTTCAAGGCCGCCATGGCGGCGTAGGGCACGCGATCGCCCTGGCGGAGCCGCGCAGCGGTCGCAGCCGCATCCGGCACGAGATCGGCGGAAAATTCGGGGATTGCCTCGACGTCGATATAGAGCGGATTGAGGAACAGCCGGCTGTTCGGCGAATAGGGGCTGCAATCTGAGGGATGATCGTCGAACAACACGTGCAGCGGATTGAGCCCGACGCCGTCGGCGCCGAGCTGTTTTGCCAGCCGGAGGAGCCCGGCCAGATCGGTGAAATCGCCGATGCCCCAATTGCGGTTCGAGCGGACGCTGTAGAGCTGCACGGCGAGGAGCCAGCCGCGGTCGAAATCGCCGCCGAAGGCGCGCTCCGGCGCCACGATCATCGGCACGTCTTCGCTCACGCCTTCGGCATCGGTGAGTGTCAGCCGGTGATAACCGGGCGGGAGGCCCGCGGGCCAGGCGATCACAGGCTCGCGCGTCTCGCCTTGCGCGATGACGCTGTCCTTGCCGATGATTTTCCATCTGAGCGGCGCGGTGCCGATCGTGGCCAATTCGGTGCGCGGATTGCCCAGGGCACGGACCACGACCGGCCCGGCGACGAAGCGGTAGACCCGCTTCTCCGGCAGGGCGTCGAGGATGGATTTGAGGGCCACGGGATCGGTGACCCGCAGCTTGCCGAGGGCGTCGATAAATTCAGATTGAACGCCCTTGATCCGGGCTTGAGCTAAAAGATCCATTCGGCACGCAGCTTGCAGGCCATTGTCTGGCCGGTGGCATCGATTTTAACGAGGTCGCGGAAGAGGTTAGTCAGGGGTAACTCGCAAACTGCGCTTGCCGTTCCCGAGGGAACCAATGACACACAAGCGGCTTTCTATAGTGGTACCAAGCGTAGGTTCCCGACAAGGGAAACGGGCTCCTGCTTTCTTGTCAATGGCATCACCGTGAACAAGACAATTCAAACTGTCGAGAGTGCCGCTGCCGGCAGCGCTTTCCTCATCGAAAACGTCTATCCCTCGATCGACGGCGGCCGTTTCGCCGTGAAGCGGATTGCGGGCGAGCGCGTCGAGGTCTGGGCCGACATCTATCGCGGCGGTGATGCCGTGATATCCGCCGCGCTGATCTGGCGAGGAGAGCAGGACCGCGAATGGCGGAGCGAGCCGATGATCCATCACGGCAATGACCGCTGGTCCGGCGCGTTCACGCCTGTCGAGCCCGGCCAATATGTCTATGTGATCGAAGCCTGGACCGACGAATTTGCGACCTGGTCAAACGGTGTCGCGCGAAAACAGCGCACCGGCGCCGATGTCAGCCTCGACGCGGTCGAGGGCGCCGGCCTGCTGACCAAGGCGCATGGCGCAGGACAGGACGCTGCAGCTGTCATCATCAGGCAGTGCGCGGATTATCTTGAGACCGGAAACGTCGCCCCGCTGCTTGGGGCCGAGCTCGGCAAGGCCATGGCCGAAAGCCAGTCGCGGCCCGACCTGACCCGCTCGCCGCCCTTCCCGCTTATTATCGACCGCGACAAGGCGCGCTTTGGCGCCTGGTACCAGATGATGCCGCGCAGCCAGAGCCGGGTCCCCGGCCGGCACGGCACGCTGCGCGACTGCATCGCGCGCGTGCCGGATATCGCCGCGATGGGCTTCGACGTGCTCTACCTCACGCCGATCCAACCGATCGGCCACACACGCCGCAAGGGCCGCAACAATGCGCCGGTGGCGACCGAAGGCGAGCCGGGCTCGCCCTATGCGATCGGCTCAGCCGCAGGCGGACACGATGCGCTGCATCCCGAGCTCGGCACCATCGAGGATTTCCGCGCGCTGGTCGCCACTTGCCTCGAATACGGCCTCGAACTCGCGCTCGACTTTGCCGTGCAATGCTCGCCGGATCATCCCTGGCTGACGCAGCATCCGGAATGGTTCAAATGGCGGCCGGACCGCTCGGTGCGGACGGCCGATCGTCCCTATTCGGACATCGTCATCCCCGATTTCGCCTCGGTCGATCGGGGCGGGCTGTGGAACGCGTTCCGCGACGCCATGCTGTTCTGGATCGACCATGGCGTCACCATCTTCGCCATCGCCAACCACGACACCGCGCCGCTGCCGTTCTGGGACTGGCTGATCGGCGACATCCGCCGGCGGCACCCCGAGGTGATCCTGTTCTCCAAGACGTTTACGAAGCCGAAGCCGATGAAAGGCCTCGCCAAGCTCGGCTTCGCGCAGTCCTTCACCTATTTTCCCTGGCATACTTTGAGGTGGGAGCTGGAACAATATTTTGACGAGCTGACGCGCTATCCGGAGCGCGACTTCTATCGCCCGAACCTGTTCGTGAACACGCCTGACCTCCTGCCCTTTCATCTCCAGAGCGGCGAGATTTGGGCCTTCAAATCGCGCGTCGCGCTGGCAGCGACGCTGTCGGGCAGCTTCGGCATCTACAGCGGTTTCGAGCTGCTCGAGCACGAGGCCGTGCCCGGCCGCGAAGAGTATCAGGATTCCGAGAAGTACCAGATCAGGCAGCGCGACTGGGACAAGCCAGGCAACATCAAGGCCTACATCGCCGCGCTCAACCGCATCCGCAACGAGAACGCGGCGCTCCAGCAGACCGCAAGCTTGCGCTTCCTCGGCGCTGAGGACGGCGAGACCATCGCCTTTGCCAAGGAGGCGACTAACCCGGCCAACACGACAATCGCCGTCATCGCGCTCTCGCGTCATCCACGCGAATTCTGGCTGCCGCTCGGCGACCTCACCATCGACGTCGGCGGCGAACGCCGCCACGTCACCGCACTCGAAAATCTCCTCACCGGCGAACAGTGCCGCATCGAATGGGGTGGGCTCAAATTGCGTATCGATCCCGACCGCGATCCGGCACTCCTGTTCCGCTGCCTGGCGTAAGGGGTCACGCCATGAACGTATTGTCTTCCGTCGACACCAAGAAGGCCGAGTCTGCCGAGATCGTGGACGAGCTCTGGTACAAGGACGCCATCATCTACCAGCTCCACGTCAAGGCCTTTGCCGACAGCAACAATGACGGCATCGGCGACTTCGCCGGGCTGACCGAGAAGCTGCCTTATCTGCAGGACCTCGGCGTCACCGCGCTGTGGCTGCTGCCGTTCTATCCCTCGCCCGGCCGCGACGACGGCTACGACATCGGCGACTACGGCTCGGTCAACCCCGATTTCGGGACGATGAAGGATTTCAAGCGCTTCATCCAGGAGGCGCAGAAGCGCGGCTTGCGCGTCATCACCGAGCTCGTCGTCAACCACACTTCCGACCAGCACAAATGGTTCAAGCGCGCGCGCCGCAGCCATCCGGGCTCCAGCGCCCGCAACTGGTATGTCTGGAGCGACACCGACCAGAAATACCAGGGCACGCGCATCATCTTCACCGACACCGAGAAGTCGAACTGGACCTGGGATCCGGAGGCCGGCGCGTTCTACTGGCACCGCTTCTTCTCGCACCAGCCCGACCTCAATTTCGACAATCCGCGCGTCGTCAGCGCCATCATCCAGGTGATGAAGCGTTGGCTCGACGCCGGTGTCGACGGCTTCCGGCTCGACGCCATTCCCTATCTCTGCGAGCGCGAAGGCACCTCGAACGAGAACCTCCCGGAGACGCATGCGATCATCAAGCGCCTGCGCCAGGAGCTCGACGCGTACTCCAAGGGCAAGCTGCTGCTGGCCGAGGCCAACCAATGGCCGGAGGACGTGCAGGAATATTTCGGCCGTGGCGACGAGTGCCACATGGCCTACCACTTCCCGCTGATGCCGCGCATCTACATGGCGATCGCGCAGGAGGACCGCTTCCCGATCACCGACATTTTGCGCCAGACGCCTGATATCCCGGCGAGCTGCCAATGGGCGCTGTTCCTGCGCAATCATGACGAATTGACGCTGGAGATGGTCACCGACGTCGAGCGCGACTATCTCTGGACCACCTATGCCAACGATCCCCGTGCGCGCATCAATGTCGGCATCCGCCGCCGCCTCGCGCCGCTGATGGACAACGACCGCCGCAAGATCGAGCTGATGAACTCGCTGCTGCTGTCCTTCCCGGGCACGCCGATCGTCTATTACGGCGACGAGATCGGGATGGGCGACAACATCTATCTCGGCGATCGCAACGGCGTGCGCACGCCGATGCAATGGAGCCCGGATCGCAATGGCGGGTTCTCGCGCTGCGATCCCGCCCGGCTCTACGCACCGCTGATCATGGACCCGGTCTATGGCTACGAATCGGTGAACGTGGAGGCGCAGTCGCGCAGTCTGTCCTCGCTGCTCAGCGCCACCAAGCGGCTGATCTCGGTACGCAAGTCGACGCTCGCCTTCGGCCGCGGCACCATGACCTTCATCCGCCCGGCCAACCGCGCGGTGCTGGCCTATGTCCGGCAATATCGCGACGAGGTCATTCTCTGCGTCGCGAATCTGTCGCGCGCAGCGCAGGCGACCGAGCTCGATCTGTCACCGTGGAAGGACCGCATCCCACAGGAGATGCTGGGGCGCACGCGCTTCCCCCCGATCGGCGAATTGCCCTACATGATCACGCTGGGGCCCTACGGCTTCTACTGGTTCCAGCTTCAGGAGCGCGACAAGTCCGAGCCGGTGACGCCGCGCGCGGTGCCGGAGTTCGAGACGCTGGTGGTGCCGGTCAATTCGAACTGGGTGTCGCTGGCGCGCGAGCGCGGCGTGTTCGAACGCGACGTGCTGCCGGGCTTCCTGTCGCGGACACGCTGGTATCCCGAGCACAATCCCAAGCACATCAAGGCCACGCTCACCTCCGCGGTGCCGTTCAGCGACATCGGCGACAACAGACCCTGGATCGCGTTCTTCGAGACGACGCGGGACGACGTCACCACGCGCTACGTGATGCCGATGCAGATCGAGTGGGTGCGCTTCGACCGCGAACGCTTCAACCCGAAGGCGCTCGCCGCCGTGCGCCAAGGCGCGCGCGAGGGCACGCTGCTTGACGTTGCGACCGAGCAGATCTTCATCGGGCTTTTCCTGCGGGGTCTGTCGCAAAACCTGGTGGTGGACGAGAACAATTTGCGGCTGGAGTTCAAGGCCACCAGCCGGTTCGCCGATTACACCATCAAGGAGCCCCAGCGCATCCGCGCGATCGAGCAGTCGAACAGCACTGCGCTGGTCGACAACCAATATGTCGCCAAGATCTACCGCCGGCTCCAAAGCGGGACCAGTCCCGAGATCGAGATCGGCCGCTATCTCACGGAAGTGGCCCGCTTTGCCAACGCGCCGGCACTGCTCGGCAGCGTCGAGCTGATCGAGGGCGATCACCGCAGCGCGCTCGGCGTGCTGCATGCCTATGTCGAGAACCAGGGCGACGGCTGGACGGTGACCACGGGCTATCTCGACCGCTATATCGACGAGCAGCGCGTGCTGCCGCCAGGGGAAACGCACCGCGAGACCCAGGAGCAGGCCCCCTATCTGCACTTCATGGCGCAGATCGGCCGGCGGCTCGGCGAGCTGCATGTCGCACTGGCCGCGGCAAAGACCGACGATCTCGCCCCTGAGCCGATCGGCTCAACACAAATCGAGCGCTGGGTCTCCGACCTCAAGGCGCGCGCCGAGCGGGTGTTCGAGCGCCTCGCTGAGAGCCGCGACGGCCTGCGGGAGGCGGACCGGCCGCTGATCGACCGCATCATCGCGGCACGCAACACCCTGCCCGACCGGCTGAATGCACTATTGCGTTCCGGGATCGGCGGGTTGAACATCCGTCATCATGGCGACTTCCGCCTCGGGCAAATTCTGATCGTGAAGGATGACATCTTCATCATCGATTTCGACGGCGATCCGCGTCTGCCGCTGGCCGACAAGCGGCGCAAGCTGCCTGCCGCGCGCGACGTCGCCGGCCTGATCCGCTCGATCGACCTTTCGGTTAACGCAGCCCTTGGCCGCGCGCGCATGGGCGCGTCCGACGAGCAAGACCGGCTCGCCGCTGCGCTCGACGAATGGCGCGAGCGTGCGACCGCGACGTTCCTCACTGCCTATGACGAAGCCATGACGGATCGCCGGCTCTGGCCGGACGATGCGCAAGCCTCGGAAGGCCTGTTAAGGTTTTTCCTGCTTGATGAAGCGTTCGACGAAGTAGAGTACGAGCTGTCCCACCGGCCCGAGGGGCTCCATGCGCCGCTGACCGGACTGCTTCGCATTCTGTCCAGTACCGAGAGCGAAGCCCATGCCTAAACTGCCTGCCGAAGCCTACGCCATCATCGAAGGCCGTCACTCCGACCCCTTCCACTATCTCGGGCTGCATCCCGAGGGTGGCAAAAGCGTGGTGCGCGCCTTCCTGCCCGAAGCCTCCAATGTCGAGGCGGTCGGCGAGCATGGCGAGGTCGCAGCCCTCGACCGTGTCCACGCTGCCGGCCTGTTCATCGGCGCGCTGCCCAATGGCTCCAAGCACTATCAGCTGCGCGCAAAATTCGGCGACAATGTCGTCGAGTTCGAGGACGCCTACCGCTTTCCGCCGATCCTGACCGACTTCGATCTCTATTTGCTCGGCGAAGGCACCCATCAGCGCCTCTACGACAAGCTCGGCGCGCATCCGATGCGGCTCGAAGGCATCGACGGCATCGGCTTCGTCGTGCTGGCGCCGAATGCGCGGCGCGTGTCCGTGGTCGGCGACTTCAATTTCTGGGACGGGCGGCGCCATCCGATGCGGGTGCGTGGTGCCGGCTATTGGGAATTGTTCATTCCGCATGCGAAGAGTGGCGATCACTACAAGTTCGAGATCATCGGCCCGCACGGCCATCTGCTGCCGTTGAAATCCGATCCGCTGGCGTTCGCGAGCGAGGTGCGGCCAAAGACGGCCTCGATCGTGTTCGACGAGGCGCATCTGCCACGCCCCCGCCCGGCGCCCGACGGCATCAACGCGCTGTCGGCGCCGATGTCGATCTACGAGGTCCATCTCGGCTCGTGGCGGCGCAAGAACGGCAATGAATGGCTGACCTATCGCGAGCTCGCCGAGCAGTTGCCGGCCTATGCCCGCGACATGGGCTTCACCCATCTCGAATTCCTCCCCGTCAGCGAGCACCCGTTCGACGGCTCCTGGGGCTATCAGCCGACCGGACTTTATGCGCCGACCAGCCGCTTCGGCACGCCGGACGATTTCGCCGCCCTGGTCGATGCCTGCCATCGCGAGGGCATCGGCGTGCTGCTCGACTGGGTGCCCGGCCACTTCCCTGACGATCCGCACGGGCTCGGCAGCTTCGACGGCACGGCGCTATACGAGCACGCCAACCCGCTCCAGGGCCGCCATCTCGACTGGGGCACGCTGATCTACAATTACGGCCGCACCGAAGTGACCAACTTCCTGGTGTCGAACGCGCTGTTCTGGCTGGAGCGCTATGCGATCGACGGCCTGCGCGTCGACGCCGTCGCCTCCATGCTCTATCTCGACTACAGCCGCCCGCCGGGCGCCTGGATCCCGAACCAGTATGGCGGGCGCGAAAACATCGAGGCGATCAACTTCCTGCGCCGCTTCAACACCGAGCTGTTCGCCCGCTTCCCGCAAGCCACCACCGCCGCCGAGGAATCCACCGCATGGCCGCAGGTGTCGCGCCCGGTCGAATTCGGCGGGCTCGGCTTCGGCTACAAGTGGAACATGGGCTGGATGCACGACACGCTGAACTACATCAGCAAGGATCCGATCCATCGCAAGCATCATCACGGCGAGATCCTGTTCGGCCTGCACTACGCCTTCTCGGAGAACTTCATCCTGCCGCTGTCACATGACGAGGTCGTGCACGGCAAGCGCTCGATCCTCGGCCGCATGCCCGGCGACGAATGGCAGCGCTTTGCGAATTTGCGCGCCTACTACAGCTTCATGTTCGGCCATCCCGGCAAGAAGCTGCTGTTCATGGGCGCGGAGATCGCACAGAGCCGCGAATGGAATCACGACCAGTCGCTCGACTGGCACCTGCTCGAATACAAATACCATTCCGGCATCCAGGCGCTGATCCGCGACCTCAACCGGCTCTATCGCGCCGTGCCGGCGCTGCACCAGATGGATTGCGACCAGGCCGGCTTCGAATGGCTGATCACCGACGATGCCAACCGCAACGTGTTCGCCTGGCTGCGCAAGGGCTTTGACGAGCACGCGCGCTGTCTCGTCCTCGTCAACTTCTCCCCCAACGTCTATCGCAACTATCGCGTGCCCGTGCCCTTTGCCGGCAAGTGGAAGGAAGTGTTCAATTCGGACTCCGGCCATTACGGCGGCGGCGACGTCGGGAACATCGGCGAGGTCCAGGCCGTTGACGGCGAGCTCCGCCTCACCGTTCCCCCTTTGGGCGCGATCTTCCTCGTTCCGGAAAGCTGAACCATGCGCCTGACCGCTGGATCGCCCGCACGCCTCGGCGCAAGCTGGGACGGACGCGGCACCAATTTCGCGCTGTTCTCCGCCAACGCACAGAAGGTCGAGCTCTGCCTGTTCGACATGCAAGGACGGCGCGAGCTCGAGCGCATCGAATTGCCTGAACGCACCGAGGACGTCTGGCACGGCTATCTCAACGACGTCTCGCCGGGACAGCTCTACGGCTACCGCGTGCATGGCCCCTACGAGCCCGAGCACGGCCACAGGTTCAACGCCAACAAGCTGCTGCTCGACCCCTATGCCAAGCGGCTCGCCGGGCGGCTGGTCTGGAGCGATGCGCATTTCGCCTACCGAACCGGCTCGCCGCGCGAAGACCTCTCCTTCGACCGGCGCGACAATGCGCGCGGCATGCCCAAGGCCGTCGTGGTCGACGAGACCTTCAACTGGGGCCGCCGCGAGATCCGGCCCCACATCCCCTGGGAAGACACCATCATCTACGAGGCCCACGTCAAGGGCCTGACGCAGAAGCGCGACGACGTGCCGCCGAATTTGCGCGGCACCTATGGCGGGCTGTCCTCGCCCGCCATGATCGAGCATCTGAAGAAGCTCGGCGTCACCACGATCGAGCTCTTGCCGATCCACAGCTTCGTCGACGACCGTATTCTGGTGGAGAAGAAGCTCGCCAATTACTGGGGCTACAACACGCTGTCCTTCTTCGCGCCGGAGCCGCGCTACGCCCAGGACAACGCGCTGGATTCCTTCCGCACCACCGTGGCGCGCCTGCACGATGCCGGCATCGAGGTGATGCTCGACGTCGTCTACAACCACACCGCCGAGGGTAATCATCTCGGCCCGACGCTGTGCTATCGCGGCATCGACAACGCCTCCTATTACTGGCTGAACCGCGAGAACCCGCGCTATTACGACGATTTCACCGGCTGCGGCTCGTCGGTGAACCTCACCCATCCGCGCGTGCTCCAGATGGTGATGGATTCGCTGCGCTACTGGGTCGAGGTCTGCCATGTCGACGGCTTCCGCTTCGACCTCGCCACCACGCTCGCGCGCGGGCCGAACGGTTTCGAGCGCGGCAGCTCGTTCCTGACCGCGGTTCGGCAGGATCCCGTGCTGGCGAACGTGAAGCTGGTCGCCGAGCCCTGGGACCTCGGCCTCGGCGGCTACCAGGTCGGCGCCTTCCCGTCGCAATGGTCGGAGTGGAACGATCGCTATCGCAGCGCCATGCGCCGCTACTGGAGCGGCGAAGGCAGCCTGATCGGCGACATCTCCAGCCGCATGACGGCGTCGTCCGACCTGTTCAACCATGACGGCCGGCGGCCACGCGCCAGCATCAATCACATCACCGTGCATGACGGCTTCACGCTGGCCGACCTCTTCAGCTACAACGAGAAGCACAACGAGGCCAACGGCGAGGACAATCGCGACGGCTCCAACGACAACCACAGCAACAATTGCGGTGTCGAGGGCCCGACCGACGATCCGCAAATCCTCGGCCTGCGGCGGCAGCTGCGCAAGAACGTGCTGGCCTGCCTGATGCTCGCGCAGGGCGTTCCGCTGCTGCTGGCCGGCGACGAGGTCGGCAATTCGCAATCCGGCAACAACAACGCCTATTGCCAGGACAACGAGGTCGGCTGGGTCGGCTGGGACAATCTCGGCAACGACGGCGAGGACATGGTCGATTACGTCGGCCAGCTCGCCGACATCCGTCGCCGCTTCTCGCAGCTTCGCAGCCATCGCTGGCTCGACGGACGCCTGGCCGACGGCGCCTCCTACGGCGCGCTGTGGCTGACGCCTGCCGGCGACGAGATGACGGAGAGCGACTGGAAGTTTCCGGAAGGTCGGTTCCTCTCTTATGTGATGGGCCCGGTGGAACCGGGCGCGGCTGCGATCTTTATCGTACTGAACGCCGCCCCCGAAGAGATCGCATTTAAATTGCCCGAGATCGACGAATACAAGAGCTGGCAGCAGATCCTGAACACGACAGATGCCAAGCTGAACAGCATCGACTTTCTGCCCGGTAGCGACAGCAAGGCGCCGCCGCGCTCCGTGCTCGCCTTCGCGGGGGCGCCATGAGGCCATCCTTCGGGGCGAGGCCGACGAAAGACGGCGTGTCGTTCCGCCTGTGGGCGCCCGGTGCGCGCCGCGTCGATCTGCTGCTCGAGCGACGGCACGCGATGCAGCGGCGGCAGGACGGCTGGTATATCGCGGACATCGACGATCTTGCCGTCGGCACCCCCTACAAATTCAGGATCGACGACGAGATCGACGTGCCAGATCCCGCCTCGGCCTTCCAGCCCGAGGACGTGTTCGGCCCGAGCGAGGTGATCGACCACGACGCCTTCACATGGCGCGCGCGCGACTGGCGCGGCCGTCCCTGGGAAGAGACGGTGCTGATCGAGACCCATGTCGGCACCTTCACCGCGGAAGGCACCTACCGCGCCATGATCGACAGGCTCGATCATCTCGTCGCCACCGGCATCACCGCGCTGGAGCTGATGCCGCTCGCCGATTTCGCCGGCCGCCGCGGCTGGGGTTATGACGGTGTGCTCTGGTATGCGCCCGACAGCGCCTACGGCCGGCCCGAGGATCTGAAGGCGCTGATCGACGAGGCGCATCTGCGCGGGCTGATGGTGTTCCTCGACGTCGTCTACAATCATTTCGGTCCCGAGGGGAATTACCTCGGCCGCTATGCACCTGGCTTCTTCACCGACGCGCACACGCCCTGGGGCAGCGCGATCGACTATCGCGTGCCGCAGGTGCGCGCATTCGCGGTCGAGAACGCGCTGTCCTGGCTCAGCGACTACCGCTTCGACGGTCTGCGGCTCGATGCCGCCAATCACATCATGGCGGTGCCCGGCGAGCAGTCGATGCTGCAGGACCTCAGCGCCGCCGCCGGCGAGCTCGCCAAGGCCACCGGGCGGCACATCCACCTCGTGCTGGAGAACGGCGACAATCGCGCCAGCCTGCTCGACGCCGCGCAGGAGCCGCCGAACGGCAAATATCGCGCGCAGTGGAACGACGACTATCACCACGTCTGGCACGTGATGCTGACCGGCGAGCTCAACGGCTATTATGGCGACTACCAGACGCCGCGCATGGACCTCGCCCGCGCGCTGGCCTCCGGCTTCGTCTATCAGGGCGAGATCTCGGAATTCTGGGGCAAGAAGCCGCGCGGCGAGCCGAGCGGCGATCTGCCGCCGGCGACCTTCGTCAACTTCCTGCAAAACCACGACCAGATCGGCAACCGTCCGTTCGGCGACCGGCTCGAGAGCCTCGCCTCGCCGCAGCAGGTCGAAGCCGCGCTCGCAGTGACCTTGCTGGCGCCGATGGTGCCGATGCTGTTTCAGGGCGAAGAATGGGGCTCGACCGTGCCCTTCCCGTTCTTCTGCGACTTCCAGGGCGGGCTTGCCGACGCCGTGCGCAAGGGCCGCAAGCAGGAATATGCCTGGGCTTACGAGACATACGGCGACGAGGTGCCCGACCCGCTCGATCCGGCCACGCTGCGATCAGCCGTGCTCGACTGGACCGGGCGCACGCCGGAGCAGGACAAGCGGCTCGCGCTGGTCCGCGACTTGCTCATGCTCCGCCGCAAGGAGATCGCGCCCCGGCTGAGGGGCGCGAGGTTCGGCGATGCCGAGGCGGCCGACAACGGCCTGCTCTCCGCCCATTGGCGCATGGGCGACGGCACGACGTTGCGTCTCATCGCCAATCTGTCGGACCATGACATCACGCACTCGGACAACAATGCTGGCGCGCCGATCTGGGGCGGCGCGGCCGGCGACCGGCTCCCGCCCTGGTCGGTGGTCTGGCGCCTCGGAGGTTGACATGCCTCCCGCGATTCCGCTTGCGACCTACCGGCTTCAGCTCACCGCGGATTTCGACTTCGACAAGGCCGCTGCTGTCGTGCCTTATCTCAAGGCGCTGGGGATCACGCATCTCTACGCCTCGCCGGTGATGAAGGCGCGCAAGGGTTCGACCCACGGCTACGACACCGTCGATCACAGCCAGTTCAATCCGGAGCTTGGCGGCGAAGCCGGTTTTGCGCGGCTGAGCGATGCGCTCAAGCAGCACGACCTCGGCCTCATCATCGATTTCGTGCCCAACCATGTCGGCGTGCATTTTGCCGACAATCCCTGGTGGCTCGACGTGCTGGAATGGGGCCAGGCCTCGCCGCACGCGGTATCCTTCGACATCGACTGGGATCAACTGGCCTACCGCGCCCGCGGCGGCGTGCTGCTGCCGATCCTCGGCGCGTCCTATGGCGAGGCGCTGGAGTGCGGCGAGATCGAGCTGCGCTACGATCCCGACGAGGGCAGCTTTTCCGCCTGGTATTTCGAGCATCGCCTGCCGATCGCGCCGGAACGCTATGGCGAGATGCTGCGCATCATCGTGAAGGAAGCGGACGCCGCCGAGACCGAGGCCGGCAGGCGCCTGCTGGCGCTCGCGGCGCGCTACACCGGGCTGCGCCGGCCTAGCCGCAAGGAGGCTCCCGCCTTCAAGACGGAGCTGAAGGAGATCGATGGCGCGGCCGATATCATCCATCGCGGGCTTGCCGCCTACCGTGCCGCCAAGGATCGACCCGCGCATACGCTGGCGCTGCATCACCTTCTGGAGCGCCAGCACTACAAGCTCGGGCACTGGCGGCTCGCCTCCAGCGACATCAACTATCGCCGCTTCTTCGACGTCAACGGGCTGGCAGGCCTGCGCGTCGAGGACCCCGGCACGTTCGCCGCCACGCACCGGCTGGTGAAGCAGCTCGTTGCGGAGGGTAAGCTGCAAGGCATCCGTCTCGATCACATCGACGGCCTGCGCGATCCCGCGCAATATTGCCAGCGGCTGCGCCGGCTGGTGCGCGACGCGCAAGGTAATACAAAGCCGTTCTACACCGTGATCGAGAAGATCCTGTGCGAGCACGAGAAGCTGCCGCACTTCGCCGGCGTGCAGGGCACGACCGGCTATGAGTGGATGAACGCGATCACCCATGTCCTGGTCGACGCCAAGGGGCTGGAGGCGCTGGACGAGACCTGGCGGCAGATCAGCAACCGGCCGCCGCGGCTTGCGCCTTACGTCAAGGAGGCCAAGCGGCGCGTGCTGGAGACGCTGCTGACCTCCGAGTTCACCGTGCTGACGCGCCTGCTCGCGCGCATCGCCAACGGCCACTACTCGACTCGCGACTTCTCCGCCGACAGCCTGCGGCAGGCGCTCGAGCTCTATGTGCTGCATTTCCCGGTGTACCGCACATATCTCACCCATAGCGGCCCGACGGCGCTCGACCGCAAGCTGATCGACGATACCATCGAGCGCGCCCGCGCCGAATGGTTCGCGGCCGACGAGGGCATCTTCGACTTCCTGCGCGATGCGCTGACGATGGACCTGCTCAAGCCCGGCCGGCCGCCGCACAGCGCCCCGCGCGTGCGCCGCTTCGCGCTGAAGGTGCAGCAGTTCACCGGGCCGTTGATGGCGAAGTCGCTGGAGGACACCGCGTTCTACCAGTTCCACCGGCTGCTCGCGCTGAACGAGGTCGGCGGCGATCCCGCCAGCAACGGCCTCACCATTGCCGCCTTCCACGAGGCGATGCGAGCGCGCGCGAGGGAATGGCCGCAGGGGATGACGGCGACCGCGACCCACGACACCAAGCGCGGCGAGGATGCCCGCGCGCGGATCGCGGCGCTCAGCGAGATCCCGGGCGAATGGACCAGCGCGGTGTCGCGCTGGAAGGTGCTGAACGCACCGCATCTCGCCCTCCACGGCAATCTGCGCGCGCCGTCGGCGACGTTCGAATACATGCTCTACCAGACCCTGCTCGGCGCCTGGCCGCTCGAAGGACCGGCCGATGCCGGCTTCATCGAGCGCATCCAGGCCTATGCGCTGAAAGCCGCGCGCGAGGGCAAGGAGGAGACGAGCTGGCTCAATCCGCATGAGGCCTATGAGAATGGCATTCAAAGCTTCATCGCAAAGATCCTCGATCCCGCGCTGTCGGGTGAATTTTTGGAGGCGCTCCAGACGCTAGCACGCCGCGTCGCGCTGCTCGGCGCCCTGAACGGGCTGAGCCAGCTCACGTTAAAGGCAACGTTGCCGGGCGTGCCCGACTTCTACCAGGGCACCGAATTCTGGGACCTCTCGCTGGTCGATCCCGACAACCGCCGCCCCGTGGATTTTTCCGCCCGGCACGCGGCGCTGGGTGTGCTCGAAAATCCGAATTGGGGCGACCTAACCAGGAACTGGCCGGACGGCCGGCTCAAGCTGGCGTGGACGCGGCACCTGCTCAAGCTGCGCAATGACCATGCCGAGGTCTTCGCACAGGGCGACTACCGGCCGCTGGAGGTGCACGGCGCGGACGCAGATCACGTCATCGCGTTCGCCCGGCGGTACGGCCGCGCCGCGGTGATCGTCGTGGTCGGACATCAGTTCGCCGCCTTCACGCGGGCCGGCCGGGAGTGGCCCGCATTCGAAAGTCTCGACGCAACCGTGGACATCGACGGCTACACCGTGCCGGGCTTTGCCGGCAACGAACTGCCGCTCGCACGGGCTTTCCGCGATTTTCCCGCATCGGTCAAGCTGGCCAACGCTGCGAGCGCCATCAGGCCTGCGCGGCAGCGCATGCGCGCCTGAAGCTCACTTCCCGCCGTCCTTGGTCAGCAGTAGCTGCCCGCGCTTCTTGATCGCCGCCTGCGCCATCTCGGCGAAGCGCTGCAGCAGCCACGGCAGCATCACCTCGACCTTCACATGATCGTCGGCGACATCGACCTGTCCGGTCGCGATCTGCCCGAGTGCGCGGATGCGGAAGGCCAGAGTGTCGCCGCTCCAGCGCTCCTCCTCGACCTGCATCACGGGAATGCTTGCGGCCGCACGTCCAAGGCCGCTCTTGAGACGTCGCACGGCCTCCTCGCGGCCGAGGCGATGCGGAATGGAAACGACAAGCGGTGCTGACATGGCCCTGCCCTGCGCTGACTGATCTCACCTACTCATGCCGGCCGAACCAGCAAAGGTTCCATGCAAGATGATGGTCCGGCCGTGTTTCAATGTGGGAACTATAAAACCTGCGGCAAGTTGCCATTCGCACAACGGGACAGGTTGCAAACGACCCTTTCCACAAAGGGCTGGAGGAGACTCGCATGTCTATCGGTACGATCATTCTGATCATTCTCGTCATCGCCCTGCTCGGCGGCTTCAGCGGCATCGGCGGCGGTCCGTTCTACGGCACCGGCTATTACGGTGGCGGCGGCCTCGGGCTCGTCATCGTCATTCTGCTGATCCTGCTCCTGATGGGACGGATCTAGCGACACAACGAGAATCTCGTAGGGTGGGCAAAGGCGCTCTTGCGCCGTGCCCACCTTTTCTCTCGAAGCGTACGTTGGTGGGCACGCTCCGCTTTGCCCACCCTACGGATCCCGTGCCCATGGCACCGATCTACTTCACCTTCCCCGCCAGCTTCTTCATCGCCGCCTTGATCGAGGCGGCCGCGTCGTCATAGCCCTCCCAAGCCTTCGAGCGCGACAGCAGGCCCGGCACGGTCCGCAGCGTATATTTCTTCGGATCGAGATCGCTCTTCACCTGCGCCCATGTGACCGGCATCGACACGGTCGCGCCGGCGCGAGCACGCGGCGACAGCGGGGCCACCGCCGTCGACATCCGGTCGTTGCGCAGGTAGTCGAGGAAGATCTTTCCCTTGCGCAGCTTCTTCGACATGTTGAGCAGATAGCGCTCGGGATCGTCGTCCGCCATCCACTGGCAGACGCCTTGCGCAAACGCCTTGGCCTCCTTCCAGCTCACCTTGTCGCGCGCGCCGTGCAGCAGCGGCACCACCACGTGCAGGCCCTTGCCGCCGGTGGTCTTGCAGAAACTCTCCATGCCGATGTCGGTCAGCCGCTGCCGCATCTCCTTGGCGGCCTCCACGACGTCGGCGAAATCGACATCCGGCGCCGGATCGAGGTCGAACACCAGCCGGCCCGGCGTGTCATAGGCGTAGGGCGCGCAATTCCAGGGATGCAGCTCGACGCCGCCGATCTGCGCCACGGCCGCGAGCCCCTCGATGCGATCGATCTGCAAGTATGGCTTGCGATCGCCGGAGACTCGCGCGAGCTCCAGCAGGTTCGAGGTCCCCTGCATGGCGTGGCGCTGGAAGAAGCTTTCGCCCTTGATGCCGTCGGGGGCGCGGATCAGCGAGCACGGCCGGCCCTTGAGGTGCACGATCATCCACTCGCCGACCGCTTCGAGATAATGCGCGAGATCGAGCTTGGTGACGGGCTCGCCCTCGCCGTCGTCAGGCCATAGCTCCTTGTCGGGCTTCGAAATGACGACGCCCATGACCTCGGCAGTGCCGGCATCCTTCTTGCCAGACTTCGGCGTTGCACGCTTTCTCGCGGAAGGCTTTGCGAGCTCGGTGTCCACGGGCGTTTCCGCCTCGACCTCCTCGGCCGGCTTGTCCTGGCGCAGCCCCTTGAACGCGGCCTGACGGATATTGCCGTCGGCGGTGAAGCCGGCGAACTCGATCTCGGCGACGAGCTCGGGCTTCAGCCAATGCACGTCCCGCGTCTTCTTTGGCGCGTTCTTGCCGCCGAACGGACTCTGCTTGGCTTCCATCGCCTGCAGCGACGGCATAATGCGCTTGACCTTGTCGGCGCCGAACCCGGTGCCGACCATGCCGACGAAGGCGAGATGATCGCCGCGATGCACACCCGCCATCAGCGAACGGAATTTGCCGTTGGTGGTCTTGTAGCCGCCGATCACGACTTCGTGGCCGGCGCGGCATTTGGCCTTGGTCCAGCTCTCGGTGCGGCCGGAGCGATAGGGCGCGTCGAGCTTCTTCGACACCACGCCTTCGAGCTCGAGCTTGCAGGCCGATTGCAGCACGGCGTCGCCGCCGCTCTCGAAATGCTCGACATAGCGGATCTGGGTCGACTTCCGCTTGCGCGCTTCCAGCAGCTCTTTCAGCCGCGCCTTGCGCTCGCCGAGCGGCAGGCGGCGATAGTCGCGGCCTTCGGCGAACAAGAGGTCGAAGGCAAAGAAGATCAGGTCCTCGGTCTTGCCGTCCGACAATGCGGCCTGGAGCGACGAGAAATTCGGCGCGCCGTTACGGTCGAGTGCGATGATTTCGCCGTCGATCATCACGTCCGTCAGCGCGCCTGCCTCCTTCGCGATCGCAGCGAACTTGTCGGTCCAGTCGAGGCCCTTGCGCGTCTTCAGCGTCGCCGTGCCGTCCTCGACCCGGAGCTGCACGCGATAGCCGTCGAACTTGATCTCGTGGCACCAGCCATCGCCGGCTGGCGGACGCTCGACGGAGGTGCAGAGCTGCGGCGCGACGAAATCCGGCATCTCCGCGACCTCCCTGGCGTTCGTTGCGGTCGTGGCCTTTTTCTTCGCGGTCTTTGCGGTCTTGCCAGCCTTCAACGCGGTGCGCGGCGCCGGCTTGACCGTCTTCCCTTTCGCCTCCTCGGCGCGGTTGGACTGCCAGACTGCATCCGCCTTGGCCCTGGTTCCCTTCGCCAGCATGAACGGTTTCGGCGCCCGGCCCTTGCCATCGGCGATCTGCTCCATCGCACGACCGGAGGCGACCGACTTATCCTCGCTGAGGATATCCTCGCTCTCGCTGGCGTAGTCGTCGCGGTGCTTGATCAGGAGCCAGTTGGTACGCTTTTCGCCGCCTCGGTTGCGCATGCGCACCAGCACCCAGCTGCCGTGCAGCTTGTCGCCATGCAGGGTGAACTTGAGATCGCCCTTCTTGAAGCCGGCGTCCGGATCGTCCGATTCCCAGGTGCCGCGGTCCCACAGCATCACCGTGCCGCCGCCATACTGGCCTTCCGGAATCGTGCCTTCGAAATCGCCATAGTCGAGCGGATGGTCCTCGACCTCGACCGCCAGCCGCTTGTCGTGGGGATCGAGCGAAGGCCCCTTGGTCACGGCCCAGGACTTGAAGACGCCGTCGAATTCGAGCCTGAGGTCGTAGTGCAGCCGCGTCGCGTCATGCTTCTGGATCACGAAACGTCGCTGTTCGGACGGCGCCACTGCGGTCTTGCCCGAGGGCTCCGGCGTCTTTCCGAAATCACGCTTTTTTCGGTAAGTGGAGAGTTTTTGCAGCACGACCGGTCCCGCTTCTCTTGTCAGAGTCAAAGCCTATCACGGCAAAAGTCCCGCCCGGAACCAAAACCCGATGGCGCGGTTGGGGTTCCAAAACGCCTTGAAATCACTGGAGAACGGAATGGCTCCGCGCGCCTATTGGAAGGGAACGTTGAAGCTGTCGCTGGTCAGCTGCCCGGTCGTGCTCTACCCGGCGACGACGGCGGCCGAGAAGACCCGGTTTCACCTGATCAACCGCGAGACCGGCAACCGGCTCAAGCAACAGATGGTGGATACCGAGACCGGCGACGTGGTCGAGAGCGACCAGAAGGGTCGCGGCTATGAGCTGCGCAAGGGCAAATATGTCGAGATCGAACCGGAGGAGCTCGAAGCCGTCCAGATCGAGAGCAGCCACACCATCGACATCGAAAGCTTCGTGCCGAGCGAGGAGATCGACCAGCGCTATCTCAACCACCCCTATTACATCGCGCCCGACGGCAAGGCGGCGGCCGACGCCTTTGCCGTGATCCGCGACGCCATGAAGGACCAGGATCGCGTGGCGCTCGCCAAGATCGTACTAACCAACCGCGAGCACATCATCGCGATCGAACCGCTCGGGAAGGGCCTGCTCGGCACCACGCTGCGCTTCCCCTACGAGCTGCGCGACGAGGGCGAGTTCTTTGGCGAGATCAAGAGCCCGAAGATCACCAGGGACATGGTCGAGCTCGCCGGCCACATCCTGCACAGCAAGGCGGCGCATTTCGATCCTAGCAAGTTCAAGGACGAGTACGAGACCGCGCTGAAGGCGCTGGTCAAGCGCAAGGCCAGCGGCAAGAAGATCGAGCTGCCGGAGCCCGAGGAGCGCCCGGGCAACGTCGTCAGCCTGATGGATGCGCTGAAACAGAGCCTGAAAGGACGCGGCGGCAAGAAGACGGCGGCGAAGTCGCACGCGCGGCGGGCGACCGGGCGGCAGCGCAGCGCACGGAAGACCCATCGGACGACGGCGCGGCACCGCAAGGCGGGGTAGTTTTACACCGGCGTCATTGCGAGGAGCCCTTGCGACGAAGCAATCCAGACTGCCTCCGCGGAAAGACTCTGGATTGCTTCGCTACGCTCGCAATGACGACGTGGATACAGACGCGGGCCAACGCCATAGGCGTGGTCGGCGGAAGTGTTCAATCCCCCGCCTTCAGCCGGTACCCGATGCCCGTCTCGGTCAGCACATAGTGCGGGCGCTCCGGATCGGCTTCGATCTTCTGGCGGAGCTGGCGGACATAGACGCGCAAGTATTGCGCATCGGTCAGCTCGTCCCAGAGCTCCTTGAGCAGGAAACGATGGGTCAGCACCTTGCCGGCGTGCTGCACCAGCACGCGCAGGAGATCATATTCCTTCGGCGACAGCTTCACGTCGCGCTCGCCGACCTTGACGATGCGGCGAACGAGATCGACGGAGAGATCGCCGGTGCGGAAGATCGGGCGCTCGCCCTGCACCTGGAGCTGGTGACGCAGCGCGGCGCGCAGGCGCGCCAGCAGCTCGTCCATGCCGAACGGTTTGGTGAGGTAATCGTCGGCGCCGAGGTCGAGCGCCTGCACCTTGCCGGCCTCGTCGCCGCGGCTCGACAGCACCACGATCGGCACGGCCTCGTTGCGGGCGCGGATGGTGCGCAAGAGCTCGTGGCCCTGGATGTCGGGCAGACCGAGATCGAGGATGATGAGCGCCGGCTCCTCCGTGAGCTTCTCCAGCGCCATCTTGCCGTTGGTGGCTTCCAGGATGTCGTAGCCCTGCGTCGCGAGCCCCATCCGCAACAATTTGCGGATCGGCGGCTCGTCGTCGATGACCAGGACCTTGATCGGGGCGGCACTCATGCGGCGGTATCCAATGCTGGGGTCTGTGCCGGGATGGGCAGACGGATGGAGAGCACGGCACCGCTGCGATCGCTGCGATTGGCGGCCGCGATCGTACCGCGCATCGCCTCGACGAAGCCGCGGGAGATGGCAAGGCCGAGCCCGGTGCCGGGCCGGACGTGGTCGCCCTTCTGCACGCGGTAGAACTTGTCGAACACGCTCTCGAGCTCGCCGGGCGGGATGCCGCCGCCCTCGTCGGCGATCTCCAGCAGCACTTGATCACGCTCGCGCCGGCTCTTGATCGAGATCGTGGTCTCCGGCGGCGAATATTTAGCCGCATTGTCGAGCAGGTTGAACAGCACCTGCTCGAACAGCACGGCATCGAGCTGGAGCATCGGCAGGTCGGCGGCCAGCACCAGCTCGACCTTGTGCGCCGTGAGGATCTTGCTCGCGCGCCTGAGCGCGCTGCCGACGATCTCGCCGAGATCGTGCAGCGCCGTGTTCGGCACGATGGCGCCGGATTCGAGCTTGGTCATGTCGAGCAGGTTGGCGATGAAGCGGTTGAGCCGCTCGGATTCGTCGATCACGGTGGCGAGCAAGTCGCGCTTCTCGCTGTCGGACAGCGCGCCGGCGAGATCGCGCATGGTGGAGGCCGCGCCGAGCACGGAGGCGAGCGGCGTCTTGAGGTCGTGCGAGATCGAGGTGAGCAGTGCGGAGCGCAGCCGCTCGGATTCGACGGTGCGCCGGACGCGATCCATGTCCTCGACCAGCAGCACGCGCTCGATCGCCAGCGCGCCCTGGTCGACCAGCGCATCGAGCAGCCGGCGCTGGTCCGGCGTCAGCAGCGGACCGGTACGGTCGTTGTCGATGCCAATGACGCCGATCGGGCCGCGTCCGGTGCGCATCGGCAGGAACAGCCGCTTGGCGCCCGGCAGCGTATCCGAGCCGCGCCCTGCGGGACGGTCATTGCTCCAAGCCCAGTTGGCGGCGGCGAGGTCGGCCTGGTCGAGCTGGTCCTCGGGCGGATAGCCAGATTTCACCGTGAGCAGGCCGTCCTCCGGCAGCAGCAGCACGACGCGCACCTTCAGCATCAGCGCGATCTGATAGGCCGTCGCCCACAGCACGTCGTCGAGCGTGCCGGTGCCGGCGAGCTTGCGGCTGAACGCATAGAGCTGCTCGGTGGTCCTGATGCGGCCGATCGCAGTGTCGGCCTGCGTACGCACGCGTCCCGCAACGTTCGAGACGACGAACGCAATCAGCATGAAGAAGAAGAACGCCGCGACATTGGTCGGATCGGTGATGGTGAAGGTGTAGACCGGCGGCAGGAAAAAGAAGTTGTAGGCCAGCGACGCCGCGATGCTCGCAAGCATCGAGGGCCACAGCCCGTAGCGCACGGCAACGGCCACCACCGCGGTGAGGAACATCAGGTCGACGTTCTCGACACCGAAATACGGCTTGATGACCACCGCTGCGGCAAGACCGAGCGCGGTGATCCCGAGCGCCTTCAGATAGGGTCGTGCATCGAACGGCTCCGACCGCGCCGCGGTCTGCACCGCGGTCTGCGGTGCCGGCTCGCTCGCGAGCTCGTCGCCGGGGATGACGTGAACGCTGATATTGCCGGCCCGGCGCACCAGATCATGCACGACGGAGCCGCGCGTGATCTCGAACCAGCGCGAGCGCGTGGATTTGCCGATCACGATCTGGGTAACGTTGTTGGCTTGGGCGAAACTAATGACGTCGTCGGCGATGCGGCGGCCGACGGCGGGAATGGTCAGCGCCTCGCCCCCGAGCGATTCCGCCAGCCGCAGCGTATCGGCGAGCCGATCGCGCTCTTCGTCGGACAATTGCAGGGATCGCCGGGTCTCGATCGAGACCGCGGTGAACGGCGCGTGCAGCCGGTCGGCCAGCCGCTTGGTGTAGCGGACGAGGCCGGCCGCGCGCGGATCCTCGCTGACGCAGACGAGGATGCGCTCGCCCGCGGCCCAGGGGCCGGCGATGGCATTGGCCTGCATGTGGTTGAGCAGCTGCTCGTCGACCCGCTCGGCCGTGCGCCGGAGCGCAAGCTCGCGGAGCGCGGTCAGGTTGCCGGGCGAGAAATAGTGCTCCAGCGCCCGCTCGGCCTGCTTGGGCACGTAGACCTTGCCCTCCTTCAGCCGCTGGATCAGATCGTCCGGCGTGAGGTCGATCAGCTCGATCGCGTCGGCACGGTCGAAGATCGAATCCGGCACGGTCTCGCGCACCCGGACATGGGTGATCTGGGCGACGACGTCGTTCAGGCTCTCGATGTGCTGGATGTTGACGGCGGTGTAGACGTCGATGCCGTGCGACAGCAGCTCCTCGACGTCGAGATAGCGCTTGGGATGGCGGCTGCCTGCGGCGTTGGTGTGGGCGAGCTCGTCGACCAGCGCGATCTGCGGCCGGCGCGCGATCACGGCGTCGAGGTCCATCTCCTCGACCGTCTGGCCGCGATAGTCGAGCCGCTTGCGCGGGACCACTTCGAGCCCGCGCACCAGCGCCTCGGTCTCGGCGCGGCCATGGGTCTCGACGAAGCCGACCACGACGTCGATGCCGGCCTTGCGCCGGGCATGGGCGCTCTGCAGCATCTCGTAGGTCTTGCCGACGCCGGGAGCGGCGCCGACGAAGATCTTCAGCTTGCCGCTCGCGCTCTCCTCCCGCCGCGCTGCCTCCAGCAGCGCCTCGGGCGATGGACGTTGTTCGGGATCGCGGCGCTGTTGAACCATCAGGCCAATATAATCATCCTGATGCCACGGGCATAGTCCGCTACTTCGCCGACGCGCGATCGAGCGCGAGGTTCAGCGCGAGAACGTTAACCCGGGGTTCGCCGAGCAGGCCGAGCCAGCGGCCTTGAACGTTTGAGGCCACGAGCTGCTTCACCGCGTCTTCCGGCATATTCCGCGCCTTGGCGACGCGCGGCACCTGGAATTGCGCGGCCTCCGGCGAGATGTCCGGGTCGAGGCCGCTGGCCGAGGTGGTGACCAGATCGACCGGCACGGCGGCGTTCGGGTTTTCCGCCTTGAGCTTGTCGACATCCTCCTTCAGCCGGTCGGCCAGCGCCTTGCTGGTCGGGCCGAGATTGGAGCCGCCGGAGTTGGCGGCGTTGTAGGGCGCCGACACCGTCTTGGTCGAATCATTGGGGTCCGGCGCCAGCGTCGCCGAGGGGCGGCCGTGGAAATATTTGTCCTCCTTGAACTCCTGCCCGATCAGGGCGGAGCCGATCACCTTGCCGTCCTTCTCGATCAGGCTTCCGTTCGCCTGCGCGGGGAAGATCGCGCCGGCAATGGCGGTCATCGCGAGCGGATAGGCCAGGCCCGTGATGGCGGTGAGCACCAGCAGAAGGACGATAGCGGGGCGGATTTCTCTGAGCATGTGTTTTCTCCAATTTCTCTCGTCATTGCGAGGAGCGAAGCGACGAAGCAATCCAGGCTGTCAACCGCGGAGACATTTCTGGATTGCTTCGCTCCGCTCGCAATGACGAACTCAAGCCAGGTGCAAGGCAACCACGACGAGATCGATCGCCTTGATGCCAACGAAGGGAATGACGATGCCGCCGAGGCCGTAGATCAACAGGTTGCGGCGGAGCAGCGCGCCGGCGCCGACGGCGCGATAGGCGACGCCCTTCAGCGCCAGCGGAATCAGCGCGATGATGATCAGCGCGTTGAAGATGATCGCCGACAGGATGGCGCTCTGCGGGCTCGACAGGTTCATGATGTTGAGCAAGTTGAGCTGCGGGTAGAACGCCAGGAACATCGCCGGGATGATCGCAAAGTATTTTGCGACGTCGTTGGCGATCGAGAACGTCGTCAGCGCACCGCGCGTCATCAAGAGCTGCTTGCCGATCTCGACCACCTCGATCAGCTTGGTCGGGTTGGAGTCGAGGTCGACCATGTTGCCGGCCTCGCGGGCGGCTTGCGTGCCGGTGTTCATGGCGACACCGACGTCGGCCTGGGCGAGCGCCGGCGCGTCATTGGTGCCGTCGCCGCACATCGCCACCAGCTTGCCCTTGGCCTGCTCGTCGCGGATCAGCTTGAGCTTGTCCTCGGGGGTTGCCTGCGCCAGGAAGTCGTCGACACCGGCTTCCGCCGCGATTGCGGCCGCGGTCATCGGATTATCGCCGGTGATCATGATGGTGCGGATGCCCATGCGGCGCAGCTCGGCAAAGCGCTCGCGGATGCCGCCCTTGACGATGTCCTTGAGCTGGATGACGCCGAGCAGCTTGCCGTCCTTGGCGACCGCAAGCGGCGTGCCGCCGGCTTTCGAGATCTCGTCGGCAATGGCCTGGATCTCGCGGCCGGCCTCCGAAAGCGGCGCTGGCTGGATGGCGCGGGCCGTATTGCCCGATGCGAGGGCCAGCGGCGCGCCGCCACCGACATAATTCAGCATGGCCTCGACCGCACCCTTGCGCACCGACGAGCCGCCGGCATCGACGCCGCTCATGCGAGTCTGCGCCGTGAACGGGATGAAGGTGGCGCCGAGCTCGGCCATGTCGCGGCCGCGGATGCCGTATTTCTCCTTGGCGAGCACGACGATGGAACGGCCTTCCGGTGTCTCGTCGGCGAGCGAGGCGAGCTGGGCCGCGTCGGCGAGCTCCTGCTCGGTGACGCCGCGCACGGGACGGAATGCGGTGGCCTGGCGATTGCCGAGAGTGATGGTGCCGGTCTTGTCGAGCAGCAGCGTGTCGACGTCGCCGGCGGCCTCGACCGCACGGCCCGACATCGCCAGCACGTTGAAGCGCACCAGACGATCCATGCCGGCGATGCCGATCGCCGAGAGCAGCGCGCCGATCGTGGTCGGAATCAGCGTCACGAACAGCGCGACCAGCACGATCACCGAGATCGAGCCGCCTGCATAGGCCGCATAGCTCGGAATGGTGACGGTGGCGAACACGAAGATGATGGTGAGGCCGGCGAGCAGGATGTTGAGCGCGATCTCGTTCGGCGTCTTCGCGCGCTCGGCGCCTTCGACCAGCTTGATCATGCGATCGATGAAGGTCGAGCCTTGCGCCGCGGTGATGCGCACGCGGATCCAGTCGGACAGCACCTGCGTGCCACCTGTGACTGCCGAGCGGTCGCCGCCGGATTCGCGGATGACGGGCGCGGATTCGCCGGTGATGGCGGCCTCGTTGACGGAGGCGACGCCCTCGATCACCTCACCGTCGGAGGGGATGGTATCGCCGGCTTCGACCAGCACGATGTCGCCGACCTTCAGGCTCGTGCCCGGCACCAGCTTGAAGGCCTCGCCTGCGCCCGTCAGCAGCTTGGCCTGGCTTTCGGTGCGGGTCTTGCGCAGCGAGTCGGCCTGCGCCTTGCCGCGGCCTTCGGCGACCGCTTCGGCGAAGTTGGCGAACAGCACCGTGAACCAGAGCCAGAGAATGATCTGGAAGGTGAAGCCGAGGCCGGCGCCACCGGTGACGAGGTCGCGCAGGAAGATCACGGTGGTGAGTGCGGCCACGATCTCGACCACGAACATCACGGGGTTCTTCACCATCAGCCGCGGGTTCAGCTTGGTGAAGGACGCGCTGATCGCGGGCAGCACGATCTTGGGATCGAGCATTGCCGACATCGGGGCACGTTTTTGCAGTTTCATCGTTTCCATGGAGGTCACTCCAACAATCAGAAGGCTGTCAGAACACTTGGTTCAGAACATTTGGCTCAGAACACTGGCTCAGAACACTTGGCCGGCGTTCATCGCGAGGTGCTCGACGATCGGGCCGAGCGCGAGCGCCGGGAAGAAGGTCAGGCCGCCGATGATCAGGATCACGCCGACGACGAGGCCGACGAACAGCCCGCCCGTGGTCGGGAAGGTGCCCGCCGACGGCGGGATCGATTTTTTGGCCGCGAGCGAGCCCGCGATCGCCATCGCCGGCACGATCATGAAGAAGCGGCCGACGAACATCGCCGATGCGAGCGTGAGGTTGTAGAAGAAGGTGTTGCCGGTGAGGCCGGCGAAGGCCGAGCCGTTGTTGCCGGTCGCTGAAGTGAAGGCATAGAGCACCTCGGTGAAGCCGTGCGGGCCGGCATTGGCCATCGAGGCCACCGCCGCCGGATAGACCACGCCGACCGCGGTCCAGCCGAGATACATCAGCGGCAGCACCAGGATCGCGAGCATCGCCATCTTGACCTCGCGCGCCTCGATCTTCTTGCCGACATATTCCGGCGTGCGGCCGACCATCAGCCCTGCGACGAAGATCGCGAGCACGACGAACAGCAGCATGCCATAGAGACCGGCGCCGACGCCGCCGACGATGATCTCGCCGAGCTGCATGTTGATCAGCGGGATCATGCCGCCAAGCGCGGTGAAGCTGTCATGCATGGCATTGACCGCGCCACAGGAGGCGGCCGTGGTGATCACGGCAAACAGCGAGGACGCGACGATGCCGAAGCGGACCTCCTTGCCCTCCATGTTGCCGCCGGTGAGGCCGAGCGCCTGCATGGTCGAGGTGCCGTGCGCTTCCGCCCAATAGGTGACGGCGACGCCGGCGACGAACAGCACGCCCATCACGGCCAAAATCGCCCAGCCCTGGCGCTGGTTGCCGACCATGCGGCCGAACACGTTGGTCATGGCGGCGCCGATCAGGAAGATCGACAGCATCTGCACGAAATTCGACAGCGCCGTCGGGTTCTCGAAGGGATGCGCCGCGTTGGCGTTGAAGAAGCCGCCACCATTGGTGCCCAGCATCTTGATCGCGACCTGCGAGGCGACCGGGCCGACCGCGATGGTCTGCTTGGCGCCTTCGAGCGTCGTCGCCTCGACATACGGCCCGAGCGTCTGCGGCATGCCCTGCCAGACGAGGAACAGCGTGTAGACCACGCAGATCGGCAGCAGCACGTAGAGCGTGGTGCGGGTGACGTCGACCCAGAAATTGCCGACGGTGCGCACCGAGGCGCGCGAGAAGCCGCGGATCAGGGCCACCGCGAGCGCGATGCCGGTTGCGGCGGACAGGAAGTTCTGGTGCGTCAGGCCGAGCATCTGCACGAGATAGGAAACCGTGCTCTCGCCGCCGTAGTTCTGCCAGTTGGTGTTGGTGATGAAGGAGATCGCGGTGTTGAAGGAGAGATCCTGTGCAACCGCGCCCTGGCCTGCCGGATTGAAGGGCAGCATGGCCTGAAGCCGCATCACGCCGTAGATGATGAGGAAGCCGCCGACATGGAACAGCAGCATGGCGACCGTGTAGGTCAGCCAATGCTGCTCGCGCCTCTCGTCGACGCCGGAGATCCAGTAGATGCCGGCCTCGATCGGGCGCAGCACCGGCGACAGGAAGGTCCGCTCGCCATTGAAAACGCGCGTCATGTACCCGCCCAGCGGTTTCGTGAGCGCGACGATGATGACGCAAAAAAGAATGATCTGGATCCAACCGATCATAGTCATGCCATTAACCCTTCAGACCTTGTGTCTGGCGCAACAGCGGCAGGAGCACCGCCAGCAGGCCGGCGACGAGCAGGACGTCCGCCAGCAGCAATTCGACAAGCAGCAACACGGCTCAGAAGCGCTCCGGCCGCAGCAGCGCATAAGTGAGATAGACCAGGAGGCCGAACGAGACGGCGCCGGCGAGGGCATAGTCGAAGATCATGGTCCGCTCCCTCACAGCCGTTCGCAGGCATAGGTGTAGCCGATCGCAAGGGCGAAGAAGACGAAGCCCAGCGCCAGCATGAGAATGTCCATCATGGAATTGCTCCTCGTTGCGCGACGAATACCCGACCTGTGTCCGGATCGCGGCGCCGCGCCAATGCAATGCATGTCTCCGGCGACCGGCCGGAGCTTTCACCGCACCGAGGTGCCATCACGCGCATAGGTTTTCGAGATGAGCCCTATGGCGACCTTATAGGAATCCCATAAAGACCGGCCGTGGTTGAGGGCGGCCGAATGACACCGGCAAGGCACTCCGGATATTGGCCCGAGACGGCAGCGATGCCGATCCGGCATCACCTTCACTGCCGATAGTTATGGCGGACCGTCGCCCTGGTCTTCCATAAACGCCTGCCGCGAAAAGCTGCGGACATTTCGCAAAAAGCGATGGTCGGACATGGGCGCCAGCCGCGCGCCCGGTCCGGCGGCGCCCGTGCCTTTATGGAATCCCTATATCTCTCGCTCCCTCCTCATCTCGTTTTCAAATGCCGTTCCAGCCATCTTGGAGAGGCCGGCCGACTGACCGACACCCATTCCAGGAGGCCTGACATGACTGCCGCTCTCCGCCAATACGACCCGCCGTCGCTCGGCAAGCGTCTGGGCAATGCGCATGCGATGACGCGGGTGTTGATGCTCGAGGTCATCGACCACGCCTGCCGCCGATTTCCTTCGCTGGGCCAGAGCGCGCGTACCGCGCGCCTCATGCGCCTGATCGACGCGGAGGCCTGGACCGATGCTGCGCTGGCCCTGATAGAGATCGAGCTGCCGCTTTGGCAGGTCCGCCGCATCGCCTATGACGAAGGCGAATGGCATTGCGCGCTCTCGCGCGAACGAGAGCTGCCGGACTGGCTGGACGCCGCGGTCGAGGGATGCCACAGCGATCTTGCGATCGCACTCCTGTCTGCGTTCGTCGAGGTCCAGGCGCTGGAAGTCGAATCGTCCCGGCCGAGCGTTCCCTCGGTGCGCCAGACCCTCGATCCGCTCTACGTGCCGGCCGCCTGTGAGAACTTCGGCTAAAGCGCGATGATATCAGGATGAATCGTCATCGTGCTTTAGGTTATTTTTTGAGCATGATCTTTTCGGAAAACCGCTGCGTACTTTTCCGGATCATGCTCTAGACCGACGGGCTCAAGCTTGCTGCAATCCCGGAACATGCCGCAAACGCCAGGCCCGGCGCGCGTGCTGGCACGCTTCGCCGTGCGCGTCGTGCTGCTGTCTGCCTTTGCCGCATTCGGCAGCATCGGCTTCGGACGCAGCCTTGCGGCCCTGCTCTGGATGTCGATCATCCTGTGTGCGTCCGTCGGCCTCCTCAGGCGCGAGCCGCTGTTTGGCGCGGTTCTCAATCACTGGGACGAATGCGCCGCATTCGGCGCGCTGTTCGCGCTGGTTCATCTCGTCAGCGAGCCGAGCTGAACAGCTTTATGCGCTTCCTATGAGATAGCCACACCGCCTCACTCGAAATCATATTCGCTTGAAAAGATATTGATCGGATGGTTGCGGACTTGCGTTCGCCGCCTCTGTCAATCGGAAGGACTACGTCAATGAAGCTCGTCGAACCTCCCTCGTACAGTTCCCCCTCGACCATCGTCTTCGTCGGCCGCAACCACAGGGGACAATGGGTCGCGCAGGAGCAGAACGGCCTCTATGGCGGCCTGTTCGTCAACCGTGCCCAGGCCATCAAATATGCGCTGTTCGAGAACGGGCAGCATCCTGAAACCATCGTCGAGCTGCCGCGCGAGATCGAGCTCGACATGGGCAAGAACCCCAACAGCATCGTCTCACAGCGCGCCGCCTGAGCGCGCTTGCAGCGAGGCACCATGTTCATCCCTCCATCAGCCTGGTTCACCGGCTTCATTCCGGACCTGCCGACGCCGTTCGACGCAGCGGACGCGGTCGATCTCAAGGCGTTCGCCGCGCTCTGCGAGCGGCAGATCGCGGCGAGTGCTCCCGCGGTCGTGGTCTGCGAGACGGCTGGCGAGGCATCGACGCTCTCGCCGGCCGAACAGGAGCTCGTCATCCGCACCGCGGTCGATGTCGCCCGCGGACGCGTCCGGGTCATTGCCGGCGCCGTCTCGAATTCAACGAGCCATGCCATCGAGCTCGCACGGCGCGCGGAAGCGGCCGGCGCCGACGCCGTCATGTCGGTCGTCCCCGCCTACAACAAGCCGATGCAGGAGGGCATGCTCGCGCATTTCCGCGCCATCGCAGGCGCGATCGGCCTGCCGGTGATCCTGCACGACATCCCCTCCCGCACGCTGCGGCCGCTGGCCGACGAGACGCTGCTGCGTCTCGTCGAATCCCGCCAGTTCGTGGGCCTGCGCGATGGGAGCGGTGACATCACCCGCCCCATGCGCCTGTCGCGGCATCTGCCGGCGGGCTTCCGCTTCCTGTCCGGCGACGACAGCACCGCGTTCGGCTTCATGACGGATGGCGGCGATGGCGCGATCTCGGAGGTCGCCAATATCGCTCCCGATCTCTGCCGCACGATCTTCTCGCATGTCAGGCAGGGGCGCCTGCAATCGGCGCGCTACCTGCACAAGCGCCTCATTCCGCTGATCGCCTGCCTCGCGAAAGAGAGCCCCGCTGCGCTCAAATACGCGCTCAGCGTGCTCGGCCTGATGTCGGAAGCCACACGGCTGCCGATCGTGCCGCTGGAGGCGGCCGGGCAGCGGGAGGTGATCCGGGCATTCGCCGCGATCGCCGACGAGGAACTGATCGACGGCGTCGGGGCCTGAGGCGTCGCGGGCGGGCATCGCATGCCAACATTGGTCGAAGGGTCTCACAGGCTGCTGCTCCACGCCTGGCAATTGGCGCTGCTGCGCTTTGCCGTGACACGTGATGAGTCCGACAGGCTCAACGTCGCGGCGCTCGCGGCCGAGCTCGATCACCTCGGCGGGCGGCGTCACGCCAACGATTCGCTGCACTTCTTCCGACGCACCAGCTCGCAGCTCTGCGCGGCCATCGGCGGGCAGCACCCGAACGCGGCCGCGATCCTGGACGGCTTCTGCAAGCAGATCGATGAGCCGCGGCTGCGGCTTGCCTTTACCGCGGCGATCGGGATGACGCATTCGGAGCCGGCGCCGCCGCAGCCGCTGCCGAAGCGGAACCCCGATCTCTTCAGGGGGCTGTCGGCGCGACGCTCGGCGTCTTTATGAGATTCCTATGCCGGCACCCCGGCGGTCATCTCGCAATCCTACGCAGCGATGGACATCATAAACGGCAGATTGGAGCGGCCGTCCCGCCGTGCCAAGGACAAGGACTTCCAACATGTCGATCCTGACACATGGCCTTGACCGGCCCTTCCACGCCGAACGCCCGGCGCTGCTGTCAACGGAGCGCAAAGCCTCGCTCAAGCGCGTCGCACTCGGCGCGCTCGCCCTGCTCTCGATGGGCAGCGTGCTCACCGCGCTGATCGCGCTCAAGACCGCAATCTACGTCTGGCATCTGCACGCCTGAGCCGCAGGGAGGCCCCCATGACCTTGCAGATGTGTGAAGAGGCCGCCATGGCCGCAATCGCTCTTCAAGCCGCACATCGCCGGCCGAAGACCCGGCAGGCGCAGGCGATGCTCAAGCCACTCGATCCCGACGTCCTCAGCGCCGCCATCCCGGCCTTCTTCATCGGGCGCAACAGCGCCGGCCTCTGGGTCGCGCGCGAGGCGAACGGCCGCATTGGCGGACTGTTCCTGTTCAAGAGCTCGGCGGTTGAATTCGCCAATCGCCAGAGCGCGCCGACGCGGTGCGCGCTGGTGTTTCCCACCGAGACGATCGAGCTCGACGTCGAGAACCGCGGCAATCCGCTGATCGTGCTGGCGGAGGGAGCCATGCGGCTTCTGGCGCGCATGACCACGAGGCCACCGGCATGATCGAGCTCAAGATCGCCATCCTGGTGGCGCTGATCAGCGCGTTGCTGCTCGGCCTGCGCCTCACCGCGGCGCCGGACGGCTAGCATGCAGCTCCTCAAGGGAAATCTCGAGCACGCGGTCACGACGACGATCCTGACCATGACGCTGAGCCTGATCTGGGGCGCGGTCCTGACGCTCGTGATCACGCTTCTGGCCCGCGGGCTCGGGGTCTAGGATCTCGACCGCGAATTGACCATGGCTGCCTACGAGGCAAGCGGCCGGGCCGGCATGGCTGTCGCGACGCCCGTCTGAGGCCCGCGTATCCCGCGGAAAAAGCCCAGCCGATCTGGCGCAATTTCACGGAACCGTGTAGAGCGGTTTCATGAGCAACAGCAGCGTCCACGTCGTCGCCCACCCCCTGGTCCAGCACAAGCTCTCCCTGATGCGGGAGAAGGACCGCTCGACCAAGAGCTTTCGCGAGATTCTCAACGAGATCGGGATGCTGCTCGGGTACGAGGTGACGCGCGACCTGCCGCTGGAGCTGGTCGAGATCGAGACACCGATCGCGCCGATGCAGGCGCCGAAGATCGCCGGCAAGAAGCTTACGCTGGCGCCGATCCTGCGCGCCGGCGTCGGCTTCCTCGACGGCATGCTGGCGCTGATGCCCTCGGCGCGCATCGCCCATATCGGGCTCTATCGCGACCCCGAGACATTGCAGGCCGTGGAATATTACTTCAAGGCGCCGCAGGACCTGTCCGACCGCACCGTGATTCTGATGGACCCAATGCTGGCGACAGGCAACTCGGCCTGCGCCGGCGCCTCGCTGCTCAAGGCGCGCGGCGCCCGCGACATCCGCTTCGTCTGCCTTCTGGCTGCGCCCGAGGGCATCGCACAGTTCCAGAGCGAGCATCCCGACGTGCCGGTCTGGACCGCCGCAATCGACGAGCGGCTCAACGACCACGGCTACATCGTGCCGGGCCTGGGCGATGCCGGCGACCGGATGTTCGGCACCAAGTAGACAGCTGCGCGCCGCCGGGTTACTCCGGTTACCATGAGCGCCAACGATTTTTCGCTGCAATCGCTGATCCGCCCTGAGGCTGCCGAGCCCGCCTTCGTGTTCGACGGCACACTGGTCTCGCGCGTGGAATTTTTGGCGAGGGTCGAGCAGACCGCTGCCTGGCTTGCCGCGCAAGGCATCGGCAAAGGCGATGTCGTTGCGGTCTGGCTGGTCAACCGGGTCGAATGGATCGCGCTGCTGTTCGCCGCGGCCCGCCTCGGCGCCATCGTCGCCGCCGTCAATACGCGCTACCGCAGCGCGGAGGTCGCTCATCTGCTCAAGGTCTCCGGCGCGAAGCTGATGGTGGTCGAGGCCGCGTTCCGCTCGATCGATTTCGCCGCGATCCTCGCCGACATTGCCAAGGACGATGTCCCCGCGCTGCAACAGCTTGCCGTGGTCGGCGCGGACAGGATTCCCGCGCAATGGCCCTGCGTGCGTTTCGATGCCTTCGACGCGGTCCATCCGCCTGCCCCGCTGGCTCAAGGCGACGTCGACCGTCCGGTCCTGCTCTACACGACATCAGGCACGACCAAGGGACCGAAGCTCGTTGCGCATTCGCAGCGGACGCTGGCGAGCCACGCCGTCTCCATTGCCAACGCGCTCCAGCTCGATCCGCAGCGCCATTCGCTGCTGGCCATGCTGCCGTTCTGCGGCACCTTTGGCATGACGAGCCTGCTCGGTTTCATCGCGGCGGGCGCGACCATCCATGTGCTCGATGCTTTCGAAGCAGCGCCGGCGCTGAAAATTCTCAGCGAGCACAGGATCACGCACTCCTTCGGCTCGGACGAGATGTTCCGCCGCATCCTCGCCCTCACCGACGCGCCGCGGCCGTTCCCGCATCTCGAAATCTGCGGCTTTGCCGCATTCCAGCCCGGCTGGCGCGAACTGGCCGCAGAAGCCGAGGCGCGCGGCATGAGTCTATTCGGGCTCTACGGCTCGAGCGAAGTGCAGGCACTGTTCTCGATCGCCCGCGGCGGCGACACCTTCGCAAACCGCATCGAAGGCGGCGGGTGGCCGATGTCGCCCGACGCAAAAGTGCGCGTGCGCGATACCGAGAGCGGCGAGCTTGCCGCCCACGGCGTCTCCGGCGAGATCGAGATCAGCGCGCCCTCGCGCTTCCTCGGCTATTTCAACAATCCCGAGGCTACGGGCGATGCGATCACCGCCGACGGCTTCTTCCGCACCGGCGATATCGGCCGGCTGCGCGGTGACGGCGCTTTCGTCTACGAGACCCGCGCGGGCGACGCGATGCGGCTCGGCGGCTTTCTCGTCGCCCCCGGCGAGATCGAGGACGAGCTCAAATCCTGCCCGGGCGTGGCCGATGCCCAGGTCGTCGCGGTCGATCTGAAGGGCCAGGCGCGCTGCGTCGCCTTCGTGATTGCGGCTGCGGAACCGCCGCAGCAGGAGGCGTTGACCGCGCGCTTGCGCGAACGGCTCGCCGGCTACAAGGTGCCGGCGCGGATCTATCTCGTCGACGCCTTCCCAGTCACCGACAGTGCCAACGGCGTGAAGATCCAGCGCGCGCGGCTTCGCGCCATGGCGATGGATCGGATCGCGACCGAATAGGCCGACCACCTCCTCGACGATCTCGTCTTGGACGCTCGCGATGATCAACTGAGGCGCCTAAGGCGCGATGAGATTTTGGATGAATCGTCATCGCGCTTTAGGTTGTTGTTTACGCATGACCTTTCCGGAAAACCGCTTAGTACTTTTCCGGATCATGCTTTAGCGCGCGGCGCGAAGCAGTGCCGACAGCGCCTCGCGGTGCTCGGGCGCAGCGACCGCGATCATGCGGCGCGCGCGCTCGGCAAGGCCGCAGCCGCGCAGCTCCGCGATGCCCCATTCGGTGACGATGGCGTCGACATCGGCGCGGGGGGTCGTCACCGTCTCGACATTGGCGACGATGCGGCTGCTCCCGTCCGACGCTGTCGCCGGCAGCGCGATGATCGCCCTGCCGCCACCAGACGCATTGGCCCCGCGCACGAAATCGAGTTGCCCGCCGATCGCGCCGATCGCAACGCCATTGAGCGTCTCGGAATTGACGCTGCCGTCGAGCCCGACCTGCAGCGCCGAGTTGATCGCGACCAGCCGGTTGAGCCGCGCAAGCACGTTCTGGCCGTGCGTATAGGATGTCGGCCGCACCGAAACCATCTTGTTTTCGTGAACGAAGCGATAGAGCCGCTGCGTGCCGATCACCTGGTTGGTGACCGTGATCCCGGCATCGATCCCCTTCTCCGCATTCGTTACCGCGCCACACGCGATGAGGTCGACAACAGCGTCGTTGATCAGCCCGGAATGGATGCCGAGATGGCGCGCATGGGTCAGCGAGGACAGGATCGCATCCGGAATCCGGCCGACGCCGAACTGGAGCGTGCTGCCGTCGGCAATCAGGCCCGCCGCATGCGCTGCGATGCGGCGCGAGACGTCATCAAGCGGCGGTGAGGCCAATTCCACCGGCGGACGGCGAGCGGGCGCACGCACATGGATCGGCACGTCCTGCGGCCATTCCGCGCCGAACGTGAAGGGCGCATCCGGATTGATCTCGGCAATGACGCAGCGCGCGCCGCGCGCGGCATCGATGACGTAGTCGTTGGAGAGGCTGGCGCTGAGCCGTCCCCCGGACTCCGCAAGTTGCACCAGAACGACATCGGCTTGATGGCGGCGCGCGGCGAAGTCGGCGCAGAAGGCGCTGTAATTGCTCGGAATCACGTCGAGCCGCCCGGCCTTCGCGAGTCGCCGCGCATTGCCGATCACGCCATAGCTCTGGAACGAGACGTTCGGCGCGCAGGACGCGGAGAATGTGTCCGAGAAGATCGGCCCGACCATGATGCGGAAGGCGGGCAGATGCCCGGCCTGCGCAACCAGCGCTTCGGTGAGGGTGACGGGCTCGGCCGTCGCCTGCCCGCACACGACGAGATCGTTCTCCCGGATCAAGCCGGAAAACTCGACATTCACGGCTTCCTGCCGAGCCATTCGCGCGGAGCCTAGTACGACTTCGCGAGGCCCAGCACCTTTTCCGCAATGAAACTGAGCGCGAGCTGCGGGCTGACCGGCGCGATACGCGGGATCAGCACTTCGCGCAAATAGCGCTCGACGTGGAATTCCTTGGCGTAGCCGAAGCCGCCATGGGTCATCACCGCCTGCTCGCAGGCATGGTACCCGGCTTCGCCTGCGAAATATTTCGCGGCGTTCGCGCCGGCTCCGCAGGGCAAGCCCTTGTCGTATTGCCAGGCCGCCTGCATCACCATCAGCCAGGCGGCCTCGAGCTCGACCCAGTTCACCGCGAGCGGATGCTGGATGCCTTGATTTTTTCCGATCGGACGATTGAACACGACACGGGTCTTGGCATATTCGGTCGCGCGCGAGAGCGCCAGCTTACCCAGCCCAACGGCCTCGGCCGCGATCAGGATGCGCTCGGGGTTCATGCCTTCGAGGATGTACTCAAAACCCTTACCCTCTTCGCCGATGCGGTCCTCCATCGGAATTTCAAAGTCCTCGAAGAACAGCTCGTTGGAATCGACGATCTTGCGGCCCATCTTCTCGATCTCGTGGACCTTGATCCTGTTGCGGTCGAAGTCCGTATAGAACAGGCTGAGCCCGTGGGTCGGCGAACGCACCTCCTCCAGCGGCGTGGTGCGCGCCAGCAGCAGGATCTTGTGCGCGACCTGCGCGGTCGAGATCCACACCTTCTGGCCGTTGACGATGTAGCGGTCGTTCTTGGCGACCGCGCGGGTCTTGAGCTGGGTGGTGTTGAGGCCGGTGTTGGGCTCGGTGACGGCGAAGCAGGCCTTCTCGCGGCCCTCGACCATCGGTGGCAGCATGCGCTTGCGCTGCTCCTCGGTGCCGAACACGACGACGGGATTGAGCCCGAACACGTTGATGTGCACCGCGGAGGCGCCGGACATGCCGGCGCCGGATTCCGCGATGGTGCGCATCATGATCGCAGCGTCGGTGATGCCGAGCCCGGAGCCGCCATATTGCTCCGGCACGCAGATGCCGAGCCAGCCGGCATCGGCGAGTGCTTTATGAAAATCGTGCGGGAAGCCGCCATCGTGGTCCTTCTTCAGCCAATAGGCGTCGGGAAAGCCTTCGCAGATTTTTGCGATGGCATCGCGAATGGCTTCCTGCTGATCGGTGAGCGCGAAATCCATGATGGTCTCCTTGTGGAGGCTCGTTAAGCTTAGCGCCCCATCTGCGAGGGCAGCCAGAGGATGATAGACGGAAACGCCACCAGGATCGCAATCGCGATCAGGTGCGCGATGAAGTGCGGAAAGGTGCCGTGGAACACCTCCGCGACCGGCCGCTTGGCATAGCGGGCGACGATGAAGCAGTTCAATCCGACCGGCGGCGTGATCATGCCGACCTCGGCGGTGACGATCTTGATGACGCCGAACCAGATCGGGTCGAAGCCGAGCGTCTTGATCAGCGGCAGCACGATCGGTACGGTCAGCACCAGGATCGCGATCTGGTCCATGAACGAGCCGAGCACGATGTAGCCGCACAGGATCAGCGTGATGATCACCCAGCGCGAGGTCGGCAAGCTACCGATCCAGGCGACGAGGTCCTGCGTGACATGGGTGAGCGTGAAAAAATAGCCGAAGATCGAGGCGCCGACCAGGATCATGATGATCATGCAGGTGCCGTGGCAGGCGCGCAGCAGCGTCCTGTAGAGCGAGGTCGGCGTGATCTTGCCCTTGACGATCGCGAGCAGGAAGGCACCGAACGCGCCGAAGGCCGAGGCCTCCGTCGGCGTCGCGACGCCGAGATAGATCGTGCCCGTCACGATCGAGAACAGCACCACCATCGGCGAGACCTGCCATAGCAGCGCAAATTTTTCGCGCCATGGCACCGATTTCGCAGCCGGGGCACGCGCGGGATCCTGCCAGACCAGGAAATAGATCGTGGCCATGATGGTGATGGTGACGAGGATCGCCGGGATGATGCCGCTGATCAGCAGCTTGCCGATGTTCACCTCGGCCAGCAGGCCGAAGATGACGAGCGCAACGCTGGTCGGCAGCAGCATCGACAGGGTGCCCGAGATCGCGACCACGCCCGCGGCCATCTTCGGCTCATAGCCCTGGCGGATCATCGCCGGCAGACTGGTCGAGGACAGCGTCGCGGCGGAGGCCGTCGAGGTGCCGCAGATCGCGCCGAAACCGGCGCCGGCGAGCGCGGTCGCCATGCCGAGGCCGCCGGGGATGCGGCCGACCCAGGCTGACGCGGTCTTGAACAGATCATCCGCGACGCCCGACAGCAGCACGAGGTCCGCCATCAGGAGGAACATCGGGATGGTGATCAGCTCGTAGGAGGAGACGGTCGAGAGCGGCGCGGTTTGCAGAATGCCGAACAGCGTGGACCAGCCACCGACCATGACGAGGCCGACCGAGCCGGAAAAGGCCATGGCGAAGCCGACGGGCGTGCCGAGCGCGAGCAGGCCGAACAACAGGGCGAGAACGATGAAAGGTGTCATGGCGGCCTGCCGTTACTCGAAGCTGCGTGCTTCACCGACGCCGGTTACCGGCGGCAGCGGATAGAGGTCGCGGCCGCTGACGAGGCTCAGCACATTGCCGACGAGCTGAAGCGCCAGCCGAAGCACCAGCACACCGCAGCCGAACGGCACCAGCGCCGCCGAGATCCAGGTCGGCCAGGGGATCGCGCCTGAGAGCACATCGTGCTGCTCGTAATTCTCCAGCGCGCGCTCGAACCCGACCTTGCAGATCAGGACGAACACGAACAGCCCGGCGAGCGCGGTGACGATCTCCGACAGCCGCCGTCCCGTCGGCGAGAACCGCGACAGCAGGATGTCCACGCCGACATGCGCATGTTCGCGCAGGCCGTCCGAGAGCGTGAAGAAGAACACGCCGGCGAGCAGATAGAGCCCGATCAGATCGTAGGTAAAGGCGAACGGACTGTTCAGCACGTAACGCATGAACACGTCGGTCACCACCAGCAGCATGATCACGAACAGGAACACCACTGCGATCACCGTCAGCGCGCGCTCCAGCGCACCGAGCACTTGCCCTGCCCGTTCGATCACTTCGCGCCTCCCTCTTCGTTTTGGGATTACTTGTTGCCGGCGGCGAGCAAGTCGTCGAACTCCTTCAACGCGGCAGAGGCCTGCTTGCCGCGGCTGTCGAGCCCGCTCGCCCACTGCTTGCCGACATCCTTGAGCCTGTCCTTGATCTCGGCGCGCGTCGCCTCCGGCAGCGGATCGAAGCTGACGCCTTCGTCCTGCATGTGCTTCTTGGTGACTTCGCCTTCCTTGTCGACGTCGGAGCAGGCCTTCGGCGTGATCGCCTCCGAGGCCTCGTTCATCGCCTTCTTCACGTCGTCGGGCAGCTTGTCCCAGACCGACTGGTTGATGGAATAGGCGACGATGAAGCTGCCGAAGCTGACGCCTTCAGTGGCGTGCTTGACCAGCTTGTCGAGGCCGTAGGACACGACGCTGTCGAGCGGGAACAAGAGGCCGTCCATGGTGCCGCGCGACAGCGACTCATAGGCATCGGGCGCGGCCATGCGCACCGGCACGGCATTGAGTGCACGCAGCGTCAGATCCTGCGCGCCGCCGGTGGTGCGCAGCTTGAGGCCCTGCATGTCCTTGGTGGTTTCCACCTTCGACTTGACGGTCCACACCTGATAGGGCGGCAGCACCACGGCCATCAGCAGCTTGATCTTGTTCGGCGCGTATTCCTGCTTGGCCAAAATGCCTTCGCGCGCGGTCTTCCAGTAAGCGAGCGTGCCCTGGCAGCTGGTCGCGAACGCGCCCGGCAATTGCGCGACTTCCGACAGCGGCATCTTGTCGGAAACGTAGGACGGCCCGATGTAGCCGATGTCCACCACGCCCGACTGTGTCAGACGCAGCATGTCGGCCGCCTTGCCGATCTGCTGGTTCGGATAATAGGTGAAGGTCACCGCGCCGTTGGTGCGCTTGGTGACATCGTCCATCCAGGGCTTGAGCAGCAGGCGGACGAGATAATGACCGGCGGGGAAAGAGTCGGCGACCTTCAGCTCCAGCGCCTGCGCCTGAAATGTCGAGACCGGCAGCGAGAGTGCGAACGCAGCGGCGGCCCAGACCAGTTTCGTCTTCATCTTGTTCTCCCTGAAGCGCCCATGCGGAAGGCGACAGCGAAACGCTGCAGCACAGTCCGGTCCTCACCCCATTTCTTGCTTGAAGAAAATGTACATATACGTGAATTCATATGTCAAGTATATGAACTGTGCATAGAGCCATGCGTCCGAGGGCGGAGCCCTCGAATTGACATCGACGTTCCGTGAACTCTAATTCCACATATGTGAATTTATCTAACGGGGACCCATGGGACCGCTCGCCGGCTTCACCATTCTCGATCTGACCTCGGTGCTGATGGGCCCTTACGGCACCCAGGTGCTGGCGGACATGGGGGCCGACGTCATCAAGGTCGAAAGCCCCGAGGGCGACATCGTTCGCCAGATCGGTCCTGGTCGCGTGCCCGGCATGGGCGGGATGTTCCACAACGCCAATCGCGGCAAGCGCAGCATCGTGCTCGACCTCAAGAAGGCGGAAGGCCGCGACACGCTGCTGCGATTGGCCAAGAGCGCCAACGCGCTGGTCTACAATGTTCGCCCGCAAGCGATGGCGCGGCTCGGCCTCGACTACGAGACGCTGGCCGCGATCAATCCCGCCCTCGTCTATGTCGGCGCATTCGGCTACGGCCAGTCCGGTCCCTATGCCGCCAAGCCTGCCTATGACGATCTGATCCAGGGCGCCGCCACCATCCCGACGCTGCTAGCTGCCGCCGGCGACGGCACGCCGCGCTACGTGCCCGTCACCATCGCCGACCGCATCGTCGGCCTGATGATGGTGAATGCGATCATGGGCGGGCTGATGCATCAGCAGCGCACCGGCCAAGGCCAGCGCATCGACGTGCCGATGTTCGAATCCATGGCGGAGTTCGTGCTGGTCGATCACCTCGGTGGTCTCACCTACGATCCCCCGCTCGATCATGGCGGCTACGCCCGCCTGCTCTCACGCTATCGCCGGCCCTACAAGACCAGCGACGGCTATCTCTGCGTGCTCATCTATAACGACAAGCACTGGCGCAGCTTCTTCGAGGCGATCGGAGAGCCGCATTTCCTGGATCAGCCGCGCTTTGCCAACCACGCCGCGCGGACAAAACACATCGACGAGATCTACGAGGAGATCGGCCACGTCTTCCTCACGCGTACCACCGCGGAATGGCGCGAACTCTTGGAACGCGCCGACATTCCGGTGATGCCGATGCACACGCTGGAGACTGTTCTGGACGATCCACATCTCAAGGCGATCGACTTCTTCAGGACCGTGGATCACCCCGTTGAGGGACGCATCCGCCAGATGCGCGTGCCCTCCACCTGGAGCGTGACTCAGCCCGAGCCCGCCGGCCCCGCACCGACGCTGGGCCAGCACGGCCGCGACATTTTGCGCGAGGCCGGCTTCTCGGCCGAGGAGATCGAGCAGCTCGCGGAGCAGAAGGCAGTTCATCTGGCCGCGCCGCCTTAAGCGTGGGCGCGGGCCAAATCGCAAGATGCAGGGAGGAAACCGCGATGGCCGGACTTTATTTCGAAGACTTTTCCGTAGGCCAGGAGTTCAGGCATCCGCTGACCCGGACCGTCACGGAGATGGACAACACCATGTTCAGCCTGCTGACGCTCAACCCGCAGCCGTTGCACATCGACGCGCATTTCGCCGAAAAGACCGAATTCGGCCAGCGCATTTTCAACAGCCTTTACACCCTCGGCATCATGATCGGCATGACGGTCTATGATACGACCTTGGGCACCACCGTCGCCAATCTCGGCATGACCGACGTCACCTTTCCGAAACCGGTCTTCCATGGCGACACGTTGCGGGCGACGACAAAGGTGCTCTCGGTGCGGGAATCCAAATCGCGGCCCAAGGCCGGCATCGTCGAATTCGAGCACCACGCCTTGAACCAGAACGACGAGATCGTCGGCAAATGCCGTCGCATGGCGCTGATGCACAAGAGGCCGGTCTGATGCGTTCGATGCTGTTCGTGCCGGGCGATTCCCCGCGCAAATTCGAGAAGGCGAGCGAAGGCAAGGCCGACGCGCTGATCATCGATCTCGAGGATTCCGTCGTCACCGAGAAGAAGCCGGAGGCGCGCACCCTCACCCTGGCGATGCTGAAGAGCCGTCCCGGCCCGCATCAGCTCTATGTCCGCGTCAATGCGCTCGACACCGGCATGACGCTCACGGATCTTGCCGCGGTGATGCCGGGCAGGCCCGACGGCATCGTGCTGCCGAAATCGCAGGGCGGCGACGACGTGCGGCAGGTCGCGACCTGGCTCGAAGCCCTGGAAGCAGCATCCGGCATCGGTGTCGGGGCAACCCGTATCGTCTGCGTCGCCACGGAGACAGCAAGTTCCGTCTTCGGCCTCGGCAGCTACAAGGGCTGCTCCCCTCGCCTCGCCGGTTTGATGTGGGGCGCGGAGGATCTCTCGGCTTCGCTGGGCGCCACTGAGAAAGCGAGCGGTGGCGTGTTCCACAGCCCCTATCGTCTCGCACGCGACCTCTGCCTGATGGCGGCGGCCGCGGCCGAGGTCGCGCCGATCGACACCGTCTATACCGACATCGACAACCTGGCGGGCCTCGAGCAGGAGACGCGCGCGGCGCGCCGCGACGGCTTTTCGGCGAAGGCGCTGATCCATCCCAAACACGTCGATGTCGTCAACGCGGCGTTCGAGCCGACGGACGCCGAGCGCGCCTGGGCGGAGAAGGTGATCGCGGCGTTCGCGAGCAACCCGAACTCCGGCACGCTGCGGCTCGACGGCCAGATGATCGACAAACCGCATCTTCGCGCCGCGAAGAAGATCCTCGGCCAACCCTAGGACGCAAACCTCGCCATGATCGTTCGCCAAGCCGCCAACGTCCTGGAGATCATGGAATTCTTCGCGCAAACGAGGAAGCCGGCGACGCTTGCCGAGATTGCCGATCATTTCGGCTGGCCGCGCTCGTCGACCTTCAACCTGCTCGCAACGCTGTCGGAGAAGGGCTATCTCTATGAGCCGCGGCCGCGCGCCGGCTTCTATCCGACGCCGCGGTGGCTCGCGATGGCGCGGATGATCTCCGAGGTCGAACCGCTGCCGCCGTGGACGCATCAGCTGATCGCCGATCTCTCGGCCGAGACCGGCGAAACCGCCTCGATCGTGGCGCCGGCCGGCGTGATGGCGGTGTTCATCGACGTCGTCGAATCCCAAGCCGCGATCCGCTATTTCGCCACCATCGGCCACCGCGTGCCGATCCACGCCACCGCGAGCGGCCGCGCGCTGCTGCTGCAATATTCGCAGGAGGAGCGCGATAGCGTCTATCGCAAGATCGAGTTCAAGCAATACGGCCCCTCGACGCCGATCAGCATCGAGGCCGTCGAGACCGAGCTGCGCAACTCGATCTCGCGCGGCTATTGCCAGAGCTTTGCGGACTACAGCCGCGACCTTGCCGGCGCGGCAATCCCGCTGCCGATCGGCGATCGCAGGCTTTCGGTCGTGGTCGCGGGGCCGGAGTTTCGGATTGGGCCAAAGGTGCCGGAGGTGGCCTCACTGATCGCACGGACGGTCGACCGGCTGCGGCCGAAGACCACTGCGGCTTAGATTTTTTTGAGTTGAATCAAACTGCGACCGCATCAACGGTGCGCCCCCTCGCCCCGTTCTTACGGGGAGAGGGCTGGGGTGAGGGGCTTCTCTCCGCACGAGAGATCGTCGAGAGACCTGTACCCCCTCACCCGAATTCGATCTGCGATCGAATTCGACCTCTTCCCGCAGGCGGGGAGAGGTGAAGCCACGCCAGCCTTAATCGAATCCCTGAACGGGCGGCGTCGTTGTCTCGGCCGGCGCCGCAGGCGCGGCTTGAGCCGGTTGCACCGCGGGGGCGGCCTGGACCGGCGGATTGCTCGCAGCTCTCATCTGACCGCTCGCCTCCATCGCCTGGCGCGTGCGCGGCGGAGCGGTGGTCGCAGCCACCGGGGTCGCCTCGCGTCCTGACGGCTGCCGATGTCTTGCCGACCGCGAACCTCTCACACCCCAGGACCTCGCGATCGAAGGTCCGGCGGTATAGCCGATCACCGCGCCCGCGACGGCACCGACCGGGCCGAGCACGACGGCGCCGGACACGGCGCCTATCGCCGCAGAGCTTGCGCGCTCTTGCGCAACGGCGCTTGCCGGCACTCCGGCCAGCAGCACGATGGCAGTGATCAAAGCCTTGTTCATCAGAGCGCCTCCCTCACGGGAGATCACTCTTATGCAAATATGGCCGCAGCGGGTTTGTCCGTGGCCCAATACGGGGCAATCGCGGATGGAACTCCGGCAATTCAAGGGCCTCCGCTGCCGATCGCGGTTCCAGCGGAAGCCGACCAGCGCGAGCTAAAGCATGATGAGATGAGGCTTGACCGCTGCAACGGCGGAGGTGCGCTCCCTCTCCCGCTTGCGGGAGAGGGTTGGGGTGAGGGTGCATCCGCAATGGGACACTCCCCTAGAGGAGAAAGCCCTCACCCGGCGCTTCGCGCCGACCTCTCCCGCAAGCGGGCGAGGTGAACCGAGCCTGCGGCACTCGATTCAACCTAACGCCATTCCGCTCTAGACGATCTTGATCGACATGTCCGGTAGGCCCTCGAGCTTGCACAAGAGCACGTCGCCCTTCACCACCGGGCCGACATTCTCGGGCGTGCCGGAATAGATGATGTCGCCGGCCTTGAGCTCGAAGGCTTCCGACAGTTTTGCGATCTGCTCGGCGACGCTCCAGATCATCTTGCTGAGATCCGAGCTCTGCTTCACCGCGCCGTTGATCGCGAGCGAGATCGCGCCCTTCTCGAAATGACCGGTCTTGCTGGCGGGGTGGATCGGGCCGATCACCGCGGCGTGGTCGAAGCTTTTGCCGACCTCCCACGGCTTCTTCTCGGCGGCCATGCCGTTCTGGAGATCGCGCCGGGTCATGTCGAGGCCGAGCGCGTAACCATAGACATGGTCGAGCGCCTTTTCGGCGGGGATGTTGGTGCCGCCGGATTTCAGCGCCGCGACCAGCTCGACCTCGTGATGATAATTCTTGGTCAGCGACGGATAGGGATGATCGGCGACCTCGCCGATCGCGACGTTCTGGATTGCATCCGTCGGCTTTTGGAAGAAGAACGGCGGCTCGCGGTTCGGATCCGAGCCGCGCTCAATCGCGTGCGCGGCATAGTTGCGGCCGATACAGTAGATGCGGCGGACCTGGAACACCTGGGTCTCGCCGACGATCGGGATCGTCACCATCGGCACCGCGAACATCGGCTTGGGCCCGGCCTGCGCTGCCGCAGGAGAGGCGTCGGCGATGGTGGCTGCGGTCACCACGGCGGCGCTTGCGAGCAGATCGCGTCGCGTGGGTGAGGAGGTCTTTTTCATGTCTTATGCTCCAGGGACGGCCATTTGCGTCGGACCGACCGATAGTGGATCAGACATCTCCGGGCAACGCCCTTGGCCTCGATATCGCAGCGCATCATGCGAACGACGCGCTAGGATCAGTCATTTGACAAGGCAACCGCCATGCAGGGGACCGGGTGGAGCAGTCTGAACGTATCTGCGCGCGCCACGCGCGCCGCCGGAATGGCACTGTTCGTCATCGGGATATCGCCGGCAGCCGGCAGGGGCGCGGAGATCGTCGATCCCAAATCGATGAGAGCGATCGGCACGATCGATCCGCGCTTCCAGTCGTACAACATCGAGATGGTGGAGGTCACCGGCGGACGGTTCTGGAGACCCTATGCGCAAGGAGGCGGTCGCGGCGATCGCTACGCTTATCGACCGCCGATCGATCTCGCCAACACGCGGCTGCGCAAGCTGGCCGCGGCACTCGGGCCGGCCTATTTGCGCGTGGGCGGCACCTGGGCGAATGCGACCTTTTTCGCCGACACCGACGATCCGCCAGCCGCACCGCCTGCCGGCTTCAACACCGTGCTCAACCGCACGCAATGGCGCGGCGTCGTCGACTTCGCACGTATCGCCAATGCGGAGATCGTGACGTCCTTTGCCATCAGTCCCGGTAGCCGCGACGCTGACGGCGTCTGGACGCCGGACCAGGCCCAGCGCCTCGTCGATTTTACGCGATCGCTGGACGGACGCATCGCTGCCGCCGAATTCATGAACGAGCCGACGCTCGCAGCGAACAATGGCGCGCCGGCGGGATATGACGCGAATGCCTATGGCCGCGACTTCAAGGTCTTTCAGACGTGGATGAAGCGCGCATCGCCGGAGGCGTTGATCGCAGGACCTGGCTCGGTCGGCGACTCCGCCGCATCCTCGGCCACTGGCATCAACACGCGCGATCTGCTCGCCGCAGCGGGCCCCGGACTCGATCGCGTCTCCTATCACCACTACAACACGCTCTCGCCCCGCTGCGGCGTGCACGACGATCCGGCCCGGGCCCTATCCGAGGACTGGTTTTCACGGACCGACACTGCGCTCGCCGTCTACCGCGGCCTGCGCGACGAATTCGAGCCGGGCAAGCCGATCTGGCTGACGGAGACCGCGGATGCCGCCTGCGGCGGCAATCCCTGGGACGCGACCTTTCTCGACAGCTTTCGCTATCTCGACCAGCTCGGCCGCCTGGCCAAGGCCGGCGTTCAGGTGGTGATGCACAACACGCTCGCGGCGAGCGACTACGGCCTGCTCGACGAGAAGACGTTTCGGCCACGGCCGAACTACTGGGCCGCGCTGCTCTGGCATCGCCTGATGGGAACGACCGTGCTCGACGCAAGCATGGCCTCGACGCGCGTCATTCACGCCTATGCGCATTGTCATCCCACGACCAAAGGCGCGGCGTCCGTGCTCCTCATCAACATTTCGCAACAGGGATCGCACGCCGTGACGCTGGCGGCACGCGGCGACCGCTTCACGCTTCGGGCGCGCCGCCTCCAGAGTGCGAGCGTGCAATTGAACGGTCCGACGCTCGCCCTGACCGGCGGCGACGATCTGCCCCGCCTTGCGCCGCGAACTGCATTCGCTGGCCGGATCCGCCTGCCGCCCGCCAGCATCACCTTTCTGGTGACGCAGGACGTCGCCGCCTGCCGCTGACTGATTTCAGGATTTCAGCGCATCGCGCGCCGTCTCCGGCGCCATCAAGGTCGCGATGATCGTGATGATCGACAGCGCGATGATGTAGACCGACACCGCCCAGTAGGAGCCGGCCCATGCCAGCAGCGCCGTTGCGATCAGCGGCGAGAAGCCGCCGCTGATGGCGGCTGCGACATTGGCCCCCAGCGAGGCGCCGCTGTAGCGCACCTGGGTGCGGAACAGCTCCGGCATGAAGGCGGCCTTCGGCCCGAACAGCAGCGCATGCGTCAGCGTCATCGTCACGACAAGCGCGAGCGTGATCAGCGCAGGCTCCCTGGTGTCGAGGAACCAGAACAGTGGAAACGCCAGCGCCACCGAGAACACGCCGCCGGCGAGATACAGCGCCTTGCGGCCGAAAATGTCGGAGAGCCAGCCGGCCAGCGGTAGCGTCGCAAACTCGACGATCGCGGCATAGACCACCGCGTTCAGGATCACCTGCCGCGGCAGGCCGAGCTTCGTGGTGGCATAAACGACTGTGAAGACGGTGAGGAGATAAGCAAGGCCCACCTCGGACACCGTGATGCCGATTGCCAGCAGAAAACTGCGCCAGTCGCGGCGGAGCACTTCCCACACCGGCTGCGCCAGCACTTCCTTGCGCTCCACCACCTCCTTGAAGTGCGGCGTCTCCGCAAGCTTGAGTCGCACGATGAAGCCGACGCCGACCAGCAAGATGCTGATCCAGAACGGCACGCGCCAGCCCCAGCTCAAGAAGTCCGCCTCGGGCAGCTGCGTCATCAGGCCGAAGATGCCGGTGGAAGCGGCGACGCCGACGGGAAAGCCGATCTGCACCAGGCTGCCATAGAAGCCGCGGCGGTTGCCGGCATGCTCGATCACCATCACCACCGCGCCGCTCCACTCGCCCCCGAGCCCGATGCCCTGGATGAAGCGCAGGATGATGAGCAGGATCGGCGCCCACACACCGATCTGGCTGTAGGTCGGCAGGCAGCCGATCAGGAAGGTGCCGAGCCCCATGGCGATCATGGTCGCGACCAGCATCTTCTTGCGCCCGAGTCGGTCGCCGTAATGCCCGATGATCGCGCCGCCGATCGGCCGCGCTACGAAGCCGACCGCATAGGTCGAGAACGCCGCGAGCGTGCCGACAAAGGGATCGAAGCTCGGGAAGAACAGCTTGTTGAGCACCAGCGCGGCCGCCGTGCCGTAGATCAGGAAGTCGTACCACTCGATCGCGGTGCCGAGCGCGCTCGCCCACACCACATGCGCCGTCGTCGATTTCTCCACTGATGTGGAGACCCCCGTTGCTGCCGTCATTGCCAGGCCCCATGAATTCCAGATGGCATCATGGCCAATCGCGATGGCGGTTGCAACTTGTCCGAGCATAATCGTCAACGAGGACCACAGCGAGAGACAGTTGCGCACAACTGTTTCAACACCGTCATTGCGAGGAGCGAAGCGACGAAGCAATCCAGACTGTCTCCTTTGAAAGACTCTGGATTGCTTCGCTGCGCTCGCAATGACGGGCGTTGAAACTGCTGCGCGCACCTCTTCGTGATGTCTCCCCCGGCGATGCCGGAACTCGCGCGCGGCGTTATTCGCCATTGACAAACTCATTCGCTAATATCTAATTTGCTGCCAGAACAACCGGCCGCGCCAGGCGGCCCATAAAAGAGAGGGAAGAACGATGAGAGGGCTTTTGGCCTGCGCCATGCTCGCGGCCATGACATCGGCCGCCATGACCAATGTTGCGAACGCGCAAGTCTCCGACGACGCGGTCCGGATCGGCGTGCTGACGGATCTGTCGAGCTGGGGCCGCGACAACTCAGGGCCAGGCTCGGTCGAGGCCGCAAAAATGGCGGTGGAGGAATTCGGCCCGACCGTGCTCGGCAAGCCGATCGAGATCATCAGCGCCGACCACCAGATGAAGACCGACGTCGGCGTGCAGATCGTGCGCGGCTGGTTCGACAACGGCAAGGTCGACGCGGTCGTCGACATCCCCAATTCCGGCATCGCGATCGCCGTGCACAACATGGTGCGCGAACGCAACAAGATCGCCCTGCTCTCCGGCCCCGGCGCGAGCTCGCTGACCGACGAGCTGTGCAGCCCGAACACCGTGCACTTCACCTACGACACCTACGCGCTGTCGAAGGTGACGGCGTCCGCCGTGATCAAGGAAGGCGGAAAATCCTGGTATTTCATCACCGCCGACTATGCCTTCGGCCAGCAGCTTGAGAAGGACGCCACGCGCTTCATCAACGAGATGGGCGGCAAGGTGCTCGGCGGCGTCAAGCATCCGACCAACACCGCGGACTTCTCCTCGTTTGCGCTGCAGGCGCAAAGCTCGAAGTCCGACGTCGTCGCTTTCGCCAATGCCGGCCAGGACACCGATAACGCGATCAAGCAGTCCGGCGAGTTCGGCCTGGTGCAGGGCGGCCAGAAGCTCGTGGGCTTGCTCATGTTCGACACCGACGTACATGCGATCGGGTTGAAGGCCGCGCAGGGCACCTACATGACCACGGCCTCTTACTGGAACATGGACGAGGCGACCCGCGCCTGGTCCAAGAAATTCTATGAGCGCACCAAGGTGATGCCGACCATGATCCAGACCGGCGTCTATGGCTCGGTGCTGCATTATCTCAAGGCCATCAAGGCCGCCGGTACCGACGATCCGGCCAAGGTGATGGCCAAGATGCGCGAGCTGCCGATCGAGGATACGTTCGTGCACGGCGGCAAGCTGCGCGAGGACGGGCGCGTCATCCGCGACATGTATCTCGCCAAGGTGAAGACGCCCGAGCAGTCCAAGGAGCCCTGGGACTATCTGGAGATCGTCAAGACCGTGAAGGGCGAGGACGCCTTCCGCCCGGTCTCCGAATCCAAATGTCCGCTCCTGAAGAAGTGAGGTCCAGATGACCGGCAACGAGCGCAACGCAAGCGAAACATACGAGTGCGATGTGCTCGTGGCCGGATCGGGGTGCTCCGGCATGTCGGCCGCGATCACCGCGCGCTATCGCGGTCTCGACGTGCTGATCGTCGAGAAGGAGCCGCGCTTCGGCGGCACCACCGCCCGCTCCGGCGGCTGGCTGTGGATTCCCGGCACGTCGCTGGCGAAGGCCTATGGCATCGCGGAGACGGCAGAGCAGGCGCGCACTTATCTACGGCACGAGGCCGGCAACAATTTTGACGCCGCGCGCGTCGATGCGTTCCTGAGCGCCGGCCCTGAAGCCGTCGATTTCTTCACCACAAAAACCGCGCTGCGCTTCGACATGCCGCTGGTCTTCCCTGACTACCACGCCGAAGCGCCTGGCGGAGCGCAGGGCGGCCGCTCCATGGTGACGCGCCCGTTCGATGGCCGCGAGCTCGGTGACTCCATCAAGGCCCTCGGCATGCCCCTGCCCGAGCTCACCGTGTTCGGCATGATGCTTGGCTCCGGCAAGGAGATCATCCACTTCATGCGGGTAACGAAGTCGCTGACCTCGGCGGTTTATGTCGCAAAACGCCTGTCGCGCCACCTGATGGACGTGATGCGCTACGGCCGCGGCATGACGCTGACCAACGGCAATGCGCTCGCCGGGCGTCTCGCGAAGTCGGCGCAGGATCTGAAGATTCCGATGTGGCTGTCCTCGCCAGTGCGCGAGCTGACGGTCGAAAACGGCGCGGTCACCGGCGCGATCGTGTCGCGTGAGGGCCGCGACGTGCGCGTCCGCGCGCGGCAGGGCGTCGTGCTCGCCTGCGGCGGCTTCCCGCACGACGTCGAACGGCGCAAGAAGATGTTCCAGCATGCGCCGACCGGCGTTGAGCATTTTTCGCCGGGACCGACCGGCAATACCGGCGACGGCCTGCGCCTTGCTGAAAGCGCCGGCGGGCGTGTCGAGGATCGGCTGCCGAACGCGGCCGCATGGGTGCCGGTGTCGCTGACCACGCGCAAGGACGGATCGAAGGGCGTGATGCCGCATTTCATCGACCGCGCCAAACCCGGCGTGATCGCGGTGATGCGCGACGGCAAGCGCTTTGCCAATGAGGGCAATTCCTATCACGACTTCGTCCAGGCCATGATCAAGGCCGCAAAGCCTGGCGAGGAGATCGCGGCCTATCTCGTCTGCGATCACCCGACACTTCGAAAGTACGGCCTCGGCTGCGTACCGCCGTTCCCGATGCCGCTGGGTCATCACCTCGATACCGGCTATCTCATGCGCGGCGACACGCTGGAGGCGCTCGCGGCGAAGGCCGGCATCGACGCCAAGGCTTTCACCGAGACCGTCAGGCAGTTCAATGCGACCGCCCCGCTGGGGCACGATGCCGCCTTCGGCAAGGGCTCAAAAGCCTATAACCGTTACCAGGGCGATGCGCTGCACGGCCCAAACCCGTGCGTTGCCCCGATCGAGAACGGCCCGTTCTACGCCATCAGGATGGTGATCGGCGATCTCGGCACCTATGCCGGCATCGTCACCGACGAGAATGCGCGGGCGCTCGACGCCGAGGGCCGGGTGATTCCCGGGCTCTATGCCGCCGGCAACGACATGGCGAGCATCATGGGCGGCAATTATCCCGGCGCGGGCATCACGCTTGGGCCGGCGCTGACCTTCGGCTACATTGCCGGCCGTCATCTCGCCGACAGCGCCACCAAGCGCGACGCGGCGTAGAGTATGATCCGGACAAGTGTGCAGCGGTTTTCCGAAAGGATCATGCTCAAACAAAAACTCAGGCGCATCGGAGGCGCATGAAGAGAGAAAGCCGTGGCATCCAGTCGATCGAGGTCGGCGGAGAATTGCTCCGCGCGCTCGCCAGGAGCGGCGAGCCGATGATGCTGCGCGATCTCGCCCGCGAGGCCGGCATGACGCCGGCCAAGGCGCATCCCTATCTCGCCAGCTTCTCCCGCATCGGCCTGATCGAGCAGGACGAGACCACCGGCCGCTACGAGATCGGCGCGCTGGCGCTGGAGCTCGGCCTGATTAGCCTGCGACGCCTCTCCGGCGTGCGCATCGCGCGGCCGAAGATCGCGGGCCTTGCGAGCCAGATCGGCCACGCCGTCTCGCTCGCGGTCTGGGGCACGCATGGCCCGACCGTGGTGCAGCTGGAAGAGCCCGGCCAACCCGTGCACATCGTGATGCGTGCAGGCTCGGTGATGGCGCTGCTGGAGACCGCCACGGGCCGCGCCTTTGCCGCGTTCCTGCCGGAGAAGACCATCAACGCCGCGCTCGAAAGCGGGCTCGACCGCCACGGCGTCGGCTACAATCCGAAGCGCGCCGTGAAAGGCGCCAAGGTCGCCGAGATGCTCACTGAAGTCCGCAAGCACGGCCTCGCCCGCGCGCTCGGCGATCCCCTGCCCGGCGTCAATGCGTTCGCAGCACCCGTGTTCGACCATTCCGGCCATGTCGCGCTGGTCATCACCGCGATGGGGCCGGAAGGCACGTTTGATGCGCGCTGGGACAGCCCGATCGCGCATGCGCTGCGCGACTGCGCCGGTGGGATTTCGAAGCGGCTGGGTTACGGGATGACGATCGCCGCAGAGTGAGGCGCCGCTAGAGCGGCGCCACCCTCACCTCTTCCGCCGAGATCGATCCGCTGTCGACGACCAGCGCGACCGCGCCACCCGTCAAGGGAAGCTCGCCGGCATCCTGCACGCTGAACAGCTTCTTGCCGTCGACATACGCCTCGATCCCGGTGCCGAACACGCGCAGCTCGACCTTGTATTTGCGGTCGAGCTCCCAGGCGAAGCGCTCGCTGGCGAGCACCACTTCGTCATGCACCCGCTTCACCAGGCGCACGCGGCCGCCCTCCGCGTGATCGAACATCAGCGCATAATAGCGCTCGCGGCCCTGCACGCGTGCGGCGAGGCCCCAGGCATTCGCAAGCAGCGGCGCGATCTCCGAGGTCACGCGATAATCCTTCCAGTCGCGTGAGCCCTGCGAGATGAAGCCGAGACCGTCGCCATTGGTGACGCGCAGCCCTTCCCAGCGAGTCTGGAACTGGCTGACATTGTTGACCCAGGCGTGCTTCCACATCGTGCTGAGATTGTTGTCCGGCCGCTTCAGCACCGTGTCGGCCGCACCGCCCCAGGTCAGGTAATCCAGATACAACGTGCCGTCGACGCCGAGCGGATCGAGCGTCTCGATCTCGATGCCGATCTCGAAGACCGGATAGGCGTGCGTCTCCGGCACCTGCCAGCTCAGCACGGCCTCGCAACCGCCGGTCAGCTCCTGCGCATCGCCATAGATCTGCACCAGCTCGTCGCGCTCGTCATAGACGCTGGCGAAGAGGCGCGCGGCGACCGTGCCGCTGTCCGTCTCCGACTCCAGCCGACATTCGACGCGCTGCCCGGAATAGAGAGTCGGACAGGAGACCAGCTGATAGGTCGGCATCGTGAACACCTCCTTGTCGAAGAAGGTCGCGCTGGCGATGCGCGCCACGCGACCCGGCGCGAGGCGGCGGAAGTCGATCGCAAGGCTGCGCTCGCCGGTCCGGCTGTGGCCGGCGACGTTGCTGAGCTCGGCCTCGTGCAGCCGCGCCGGCGAACCATTCTTGACGTGGAAGCCCTGCAAGCTGCCCGGGAAATTGAAGTTGAAACGAGCACCGTTCTTGGCAACCGCGAGTGCGGGCGCACCGGCGAGCGCCAATCCCGCCGCGACCAGCGACTGCGTCTCGATCACCGCATCGGTGATCGCGGCACCGCCATCGGCGCTCGAGATGTACATACGGTCGGCGATGGGGGTCCGGAAATCAGGTCCGGCGTCGAGGCCGGCAAGGCCGGTGCGGATGCCGAACAGGCATCCGACATTGCCGGCGTTGCAATCGGTGTCCCAGCCGGCCGTGTTGGCGATCCGCATCGCCTCCAGAAAGCTGTTCTCGCCGTAGAGCGTTGCCAGGATGATCAGCGCATGGTTCGGCACGACATGGCAGTTGCCGAGGAATTTGTCGTAGCCATAACGCTCGGCGATCAGCGCGCGCGTGCGCTCCCAGTCGTTGCCGTTGTCACCGGCATGCCAGTCGCGGACGTCGTTGACGACGCGGCGGATCAACGCGTCTTTCGGCACGAAGGCAAGGCCCGTGTCGATCAGCTTCTGCACGTCGCGCTCGACGAAGGCCTGCGCCTCCATCGCCGCGAGCAGTTTTGCGGCATGCACGGATTCGCCGTCATGGCTGACACGCCCGGCCTGGTCGGCGAGATAGGCGGCCTGCTCGGGATTGCCGGGGCTCACCATCGCCCAGCCGTCGATGAAGATCTGCGCGCCGATCTGCTCGGCCGCCGTGGTGCCGTTCAGCTCGATCGAGCCGCTCTGCGGCGCTGATATGCCGGACTTCAGGCGGAGATAAGCGGTGTGTTCGGTGGAATTGCCGATGCCGCCCCACCATAGCACGGCACGCTCTTCGACGATGTAGTTCAACCAGGCCTGGCCGATCTGCTTTGCGGTCAGGCGCTTCGGATAGCCGTTGTCGGCGAGCGCGCGCGGAAATGCAAAGGTGCCGGAGACGTCGTCGTCGGTGACGACCAGATGGTGCGAGCGCAGCGCGACGTCGCGGCGCTCGTTGACGTAATAGTTGATCGGCCCGAGCTCCTGCATGATGCGCTCATAGGTCCAGCCCTCGAAGGGCCGGCCGAGATAGACGCCGATGAGCTTGCCGAGCACGCCGGCATAGACGCGCTCCGCGTAATCATGAGGAATAGAGGTCACTTGTTCACTCCCGCGTTCAATCTGCGTCGCCCGGTCAGACCGACGAGCGTTGCATGATCTCGAATTTCAGCTCATGGCTCCTGCCGGGCGCCTCGAGTCCGCCCGGCGCAAGCCGCTTCACCAGCGTCCTCGCCGCCAGCGCGCCGAGGTCGAACTCCGGCTGCCGCACGGTGGTGAGGCCGAGCAGCTTTGCCACCGGAATGTCGTCGAAGCCTGCGATTGCGATATCGGTGGGAATGGACAGCCCCGCGCTGCGCGCCGATTCCATCGCACCGAGCGCCAGCACATCGCTGGCGCCGAACACGGCGGTCGGACGCTCGCCCTTGCGTTCGAGCAGGCGCTTCATCGCGCGCGCGCCGGATTCTTCCGAATAGGCGCTGTCGGTGATGAAATCGGGCGTAAGCCCTGCTTCGCGCATCACTGCGCCGTACCCCTGCGCGCGGCGCTGGCTCGGGCCGAATTCGGCCTGGATCATGGTGATGCGGCGATGCCCGCGCGCAATGAGGAGCCGCGTCATCTCGGCGGCGGCTTCCGCGTTGTCGATATAGACGCTGTCGATCGCGAGCGGCCCGTCCGGCTTGTGCCGGCTCTCCAGCCGCACCAGCGGAATGCCCTTGCGTGCGAGCACCGCAAGCTGCGGCACGCGCAGATGAAAGAAGGTCGCAACGACGCCGTCGGCGCGGCCTTGCAGCAACCAGTCGATCGCGCGCGCCTCGCGCTCGGGCTGCCCGTCGGTGTCGAAGATCAGCACGTCATAGCCAGCCGGCGCCGCAACGGTCTGCAGGCCGCGCACGAGGCCCGGATAGAACGGGTTGGTGATATCAGGAATGACGCACGCGAACGTCATGGTCCGTGCGCTGCGCAGCATGCGCGCCGGATGGTTCGGCCGGTAGCCCAGCTCTTGCGCGACTTCGAGGATGCGCGTGCGCGTCCCCGGTGGGACGGAGGGCGTCTCAGCTTTGTTCAGGACGAGTGACACCGCGGCCTGCGAAACGCCGGCCGCGAGCGCAATATCCTTCTGCGTGGGGCGGGACGGCGCCGCTTCGTCGCGCCCTTTCCCCCGCTTCGTCCTCGTTGTTGACGTCGCCATCGCGCCTAGTTATACGTATTACTAAGGCAAAATCAACAATTGCCACCGTGCCCCGAGGAAACCGAGGTTCTTCGCCATGACCATGACCCGACGCCAGCTCGTTGCTTCCATTCCCGCCGCGGCTCTTGCGGCAGGCCTGCCGCGCGGTGCGTACGCCCAGGACGGGCGCAAGGTCGTGACGTTCTGGTTCGGCCAGGCGAATTCCGACGGTCAGGCTGCGCTGCGCAACGATCTGGTCGAGGCCTTCAATGCTTCGCAGGACAAATATCTGCTCCAGCTCGAAGTGAAGGGCGCAGCGGTCAACAACCTGCTGAAGGTCGCCCTCGTCGCCGGCAACGGCCCTGACATCGTGCAGACCGCGGGCCCCGCCTATCTCACCGCGATCGCGAATGCCGGCCAGGTGCTGCCGCTCGACGATTTCGCCGGGAAATACAAGTGGAAGGAACGTTTCCTCGCACCGCTGCTCAACACCAGCGTCTATGGCGGCAAGCTCTATGCGTTGCCGCGCGACTACGAGTCGATGCATCTCTTCTACAACAAGGAGCTGTTCAAGCAGAACGGCTGGAAGCTGCCGACCAACCGGCAGGAGATGGAAGAGGTCGCAGACGCCGCGCTCGCCAAGGGCATCATCCCCTTTGGCGCCGGCAATGCCGACTGGAAGGGCGTCAACGAGTGGCTGATGACGGTGTTCTTCAACAACGTCGCGGGCCCTGACAATGTCCGCAAGGCGCTCTCGGGCGAGCTGCCCTGGACAGCGCCGCCTTTCGTCGAGGCCGTCGAACTATCCAAGGCCTGGTACAACAAGGGCTATTTCGGCAAGAATTACTTCTCGCTGACGATTGAGCAAAGCTTCCTCCAGGTCGTGAATGCCAAGGCCGCGATGGCGTTCAGCGGAACCTGGTCGTTCGGCACCAAGTCCTACGGCATGTCGAAGCCCGACACGGTCATGGACGTGGCGCCGACGCCGACGCTCGGCTCGGCCTTCACGGGGTCGCTGGTGCATCTGGCCTGCGGCGCGACGCTGTCGATCGCGAAAACCTCGCAGAACGCGGAAGGCGCCGCCGCCGTGTTCGAGTTCATGCTCACGCGCAAGTTCTACGAAGCGATGAACCGCGACTGGCCGGGGAAGTGGGCGCTGCCGGTCAAGGATCTGCCGCCGGAGATGCTGAGCGGTATCGGCTATCCGCTGTTCGAGAAGACCATCGCGAATTTGCACGAGGCCTTCAGCAAGGGACAGTACGGCTTCACCACCTGGACATTCTGGCCGGGCGCGACCAACTCCTACCTCATCGAGGGCATCGAGCAGGTCTGGCTCAACAAGATCGCGCCGGATGCCTACCTGACGCGGATGCAGACGCTGTTCAGCCAGGAAGCCAGGGAAGGCAAGGTGCCGCCGCTGCCGCCACGGACGGCCTGATCTCGAGATGTGGCTGTTCGCGCTCCCGGCGCTGCTGATCAATATCTGCATCATCCTGGTGCCCGCCGTGCTGACATTCACGGCGGCGTTCTTCATCTGGGATGGCGTCGGGACGCCGGTTTGGGCGGGCCTCGCCAATTTCCAGAACATGGCCGCCGATCCCGTGTTCTGGTCGGCGCTGACCAACAACTTCATCTGGACCGCGATCTTCCTTACCGTTCCGGTTTGCCTTGCGCTGGTGATGGCCGCGGCGCTGCTGATGGCGCCGAAGGCGCGCATCGTCGTGCAGTCGATCATCTTCCTGCCGCGCATCATCGCGGTCGCAGTGACCGGGCGCATCTTCCAGGGCATGATCTTCAGCCCGGCGACCGGAATCGTCGCGTGGCTGAACGAGCACGGCTTTTCGATCTCCGATCCCCTCGCCGACCCCGACCGTTCGCTCTACGCGGTTGCCGCGGTCGACATCTGGCACTGGTGGGGCTTTCTCGCCGTCGTCTTCCTGGCGGCGATGCGGCAAATCAGCGTCGACCAGATCGAGGCGGCGCGCCTCGACGGCGCCGGTTTCTTCGCGCTGTTCCGCTACGTGCTGCTGCCGGGCATTCGCCCCACGCTGACACTCATGCTCATTCTCACCGTGATCTGGTCGTTCCAGGTGTTCGAGTTCATCTTCATCGTCACCCGTGGCGGCCCCGCCTATGGCAGCGAGGTGCTGGCGACGTTTGCCTACCGCCACGCCTTCTTCGAGGGCGACGTCGGCCAGGCCGCGGCGGCGGCTTGCGTCATGAGCCTGTTTGGCCTCTGCGCCACCGCCATCTATCTCTGGCTCCAGATCACCGACGACGCACAATCGACATGATCGGAGATCGCTGGAGCAGGACGTTCGCCCTCGGGCTGATCGGCGTCGCGTCGTTCAGCTCTCTGCTGCCGATCGTGCTCGCCGTGATGAACGCGCTGAAGACGACGGTCGAGATCGGCAGCAATCCGCTGGCGCTGCCGATCCAACTGCACTGGGAGAATTTCTCCTCGGCCTGGCGCAACGCCCAGCTTGGCCCGAGCCTGCTGCACAGCGCCGAGGTCGCGATTCTGACCATCGTGATGGTCTGCGTCACCGCGACGCCCTGCGCCTACGTTCTGGCGCGGCAGAAGGGCAAGTTCTGGCGCTTCATCACCTTCTACTTCATGGCCACGATCACCGTCCCAGTGCAGCTCTACCTCTACCCGCTCTATTTCATCTTCGCGAAGCTCGGCCTCGTCAATTCGATTCCCGCCGTGGCGCTGATCTACACCGCGATGTTTTCGCCCTTCGCGATCTTCCTCTTGCGTACCTATGCGCTGGCTATTCCCGTCGCGCTGGAGGAAGCGGCACAAGTCGATGGCGCAAAGCCGTGGCAGACCTTCTTCCACGTGATCCTGCCGATGATGCGGCCGGGACTGCTCACGGTCGCCATCATCGTCGGATTGAACGCCTGGAACGAGTTCGTCATTGCCGTGACGTTCCTGCAGAACGACAGCAACGTCACGGCGATCGTCCGCTTCTACAATCTCACCGGCCAGTATTCGACCGACTGGGGCGAGATGCTCGCCGCAGCCGTGACGATCGTATTGCCGATCGTCGTGATCTTCGTCCTGCTGCAACGCCAGTTCATCGACGGCATGACGTCGGGCGCGGTGAAGTCTTAAAGCGCGCTGAGATCAGGATGAATCGTCATCGCGCTTTAGCTTGTTGCTTGCGCATGATCTCCGCGCAAACGCGTTCCGCGTTTGTCGCGAGGGAAAACCGCTGCGCACTTTTCCGGATCATGCTTTAGGCCCTACTTGTCCTTCACCGGCACCGTGTAGTTCAGGATCAGCCGGCCGCCATCCGGATAGATGGTCTGTCCGGTGATGTAGGACGCATCGTCGCTCGCGAGAAACGCGACGACGGAGGCGACCTCGCTTGGCTCGCCGCCACGACCGGCCGGCGTGCGTGACATCACGGTCTTGCGGGCCTCCTCCGAGGTGTAGATCGACGACGCCACCATGTCGGTCAAAATCGTCCCCGGCCCAACCGCCACGACGCGGATATTGTGCGGGGCGAGCGCAACGGCAGCGACCGACGTCAGCTGCTTCATGCCCCCCTTCGACATCGCATAAGTCGCCAGCGCCGGGATCGCCAGCAGCGCGTTCACCGAGGACATGTTGATGATGACCCCACCGCCACCCTGCGCGATCATCTGCTTCGCCGCGGCCTGCACGCCGAAGAACGCGCCCTTCAGGTTGATGCCGATGATCTCGTCGAATTCCGCTTCGGAGATCTCGAGAATGTCCCGGTTGCGGGCGACGCCGGCATTGTTGACCATGATGTCGAGCCGGCCGAATTCCTTCACGGCGGTGGCGACAAGCTGATCCACATCAGTGCGCTTGGCGACATTGCCAACGACAGTCCGCAAGGCGTCCGGCCGCCCGAGTTCGGCGGCCGTCTTGGCCAGACCATCGGCATCGACATCCGAGATGACGACCTTGACGCCGTCGTCGAGGAATCGCTTCGCGCAGGCCTTGCCGATGCCGCGTGCTGCGCCGGTGATGGCGGCGACCTTGCCGGATAGTTTCATGGTCTTACTCCAGGATAGCTGCTCAGGCAGCGAGCTATCCCGGATAAGACTCCGGTTCAAGCCGCCGCAAACCCGAGATGAGCACGGAACCGGTTCTTGATAAAGACGGCATCGCGCGAAGGCAGCGAGCGCGGTGGATTTTCGGCCTTGACCTTGATGACAAAAAGCCGCGGGCCAGCGGCCGGTGCGGCGATTTGCATGGCGAGGTGCTCTACCTCCTCGAGCGTCCGCACGGTTCCGGTCGCGGCGAAGCCGCAGGCCGTGGCGATCGCCGTCAGATCGACGCCGCGGCCGGTGTGGCTGGCCTGCATCCCGGTCTCGCCAAAATGCTGGTTGTCGATCACGACGATTTCGAGATTGCGCGGGCGCGCGACGCCGATGGTGGCGATGCCGCCGAGGCCCATCAGTTGCTCGCCGTCGCCGGTGAGAGCGAGGACGCGTTTGGAAGGCTGCGCCTGCGCGAGACCAAGCCCGATCAGCGCGGCGCCGCCCATGGCGCCCCAGAGATAAAAATTGTCGTCGCGGTCGCCGGTCGCATGCAGATCGTAGGTCGGCGAGCCGAGGCCAGAGACCACCAGCGTGTTCTTGCGATCCTTGAGAAGTGCCGCGACGGCGGCGCGGCGATCGAGCTGGGAAGGATTGGACATCGAGATCACCACTTCTTCTTGCCGATCAGGCGCTGCCCGATCAGGACCGCGATCTGCTGGTCGGACTCGTAGGCGAGCGAGGCTGCGGATTCGACGGTCTCGACCAGGTCTTCCGCCGTCTCTGCGCGCATCACCTTCAGGCCGATCGCCTCCAGCGACGGCTGTGTCGCCCGGCTCATCGGCACCTGCCAGGGATTGAACTCGGCCCATTCGCCGCGCATCGTCACCAGCATCAAGAGCGGGAAGCGGCCGATCGCCGACAGCGACAGCATGTTGATGCAATTGCCGACACCACTCGATTGCATCAGCAGCACGCTGCGCTGCCCGCCCAGCCAGGCGCCGGCGGCGATCGCGATGCCTTCCTCCTCCGTCGTCAGCACATTGGTGGTGACGTCGCGGTCGGCCGAGAACAGGCGGATGAGCTGGCTGTGGCCGGCATCCGGCACATAGGACATCTGCCGGACATCGGCGGCCTTCAGGATGCGATAGAGCTCGGACGGCCAGTCGTCGCCAGCGCGAGCTTCGGGACTAAGTTGAGGGCTGTGCACCGCGTGTCTCCGTGAATTTCGAGCAGCACGCTAGCGATGTTCGCGCGCAAATGCTCTGACCGTCTGGCATGAACAGATATCGAGGGATTGTATAGCTGCGCATTGCTGCGCCCTCTCCCCTTGTGGGAGAGGGCATCGCCGCGGGTCGACAAATACTCACTTGGGTGAGGGGTCTTTTTCGCCGCAATCATATGCATCCATACGCGCGGAGAGATACCCCTCATCCGGCGCTTCGCGCCACCTTCTCCCACAAGGGGAGAAGGAAGAAAGGAAGAACCTCAATTCGCCGCTGATCTCGCCGTGGCCGGCATATAGATCTGCGCGTAGCCTTCCTTGATCGCCGACGTGATGCGGTCGAGGCGGCGGTCGATGTGCTTTTCCAGCACCGACACGCAGGCTTCCTCATTGCGCGCTTTCAACCCTTCGACGACGGCGCGATGCTCGGCCTGGGTGTTCGAGCGGTTGACGCGGTCCATGTCGATCCAGCGCACGAAGCGGATGCGGGCGTTGACGTTGCGCAGGACGCGCAGCATCTCGGCATTGTTGGACATCGCCATCAGCCGTTCGTGGAAGGTCTCATCGAGCTCGACCAGCTCCACCGAGGTGCGCTCGCCGGGATCGGGACCGGTGGCCTCGAGGAATTTCAGGAGCGCGTCGATGTCCTCGTCCTTCGCGCGCTTGACGGCGAGGCGGACCGCGGCGACCTCGATCGACTTGCGCAGCTCGTAGAGGTCGAAGATCTCGTGCGCGTCGAGCTCGCGGCAGAAGAAACCCTTGCCGGGCGTGAAGCGCAGGAAGCCTTCGGTGTTGAGCCGGTTGAGCGCTTCACGCAGCGGCGTGCGGCTGACGCCGAGGCGCTTTGCCAGCTCACCCTCGTTGAGCCGCTCGCCCGGCTTGAACTCATAGCTCACGGCCATCGCCTTGAGCTGCTCATAGACGCGATCGACGATACTATCGGAAGTCAGTTCCACGTTGCTCATCATCAACTGCATTCAAGCCCGAACACGATCCAAATATACCGGGGCCGAGCGGACCGTGGCAATCCAAACGACTCGTTAGCGAGGCCTGTTCAGACCTTTACGACAGCAAGAATCAGGCAAAGGCGCGCGGGCGCAGCCCAGCATGAAACCAGGTGATCATGGAATAGATGTCGTAGACGGGCAGCCCCACCTCGGCCTGCAATGCCGCCGCATAGGGCGGCATGTTGGTGCATTCGAGCACGATCGCGCCGACATCGGGGTTTTTGGCGACGAGCTCCTTGCCCGCCTCGACCACGTCCCGCTCGGCCTGGGCGATGTCCATGTCGTCCTTCTCGGCCTTGATCAGGACGCGGAAGAATTCCTTGCCGTGCTCGGTGCCGACCAGCGGCGTGTCGAGCGGCACGCCGGCGCCTTCGAGATGGGCCGGCGTCAGGGTCGAGCCCGACACCGTGACGAGGCCGACGCGCTTGCCCGGCGGCAGCGTCGCCTGCACCCATGGCACCTGCATCAGCGACGAGGTCGCGACCGGCACGCCGACGGCGGCCGCGATCTCCTTCTGGAACAGCGAGAGGAAGCCGCAATTGGTGGTGATGGCCTCGGCGCCGAGCCGAACCAGGTCCTTCGCCGCGTCGATGAAGTCAGGCAACAGGCCCGCGGCGCCCTTCAACACCACCTTCTCCGGCGAGGCGCCGCTCACCACGCGATAGAGCACGGGGAATGGCCAGGTCGTGCCGTTGCCCATGTCGCCGGGAATGCGGGGGAAACGCGCTTCCAGCATCAAAATGCCGAGCGGCGCGCCGTAGATCGCCTTACCACCATGGGCAATGCGGGAAGATGCCTTGGCTGGACTGGTCATGATGCGACCTCAGAGGAAGCGAGCGGGCGAAAACGGCGCCAGCGGAATCTCAGGCGTCTTGCCGCTCAGGAGCTGGGCGACGAGACGTCCGGTGCGGGCCGAGCCGACCAGGCCGACATGGCCGTGGCCGAAGGCGTAGACGATGTCGCGCGAGGCGCGCGCATGGCCGATGCAGGGCAGCCCGTCGGGCATGCTCGGGCGATGGCCGAACCAGGTCTTGATGCGCGAGGGCGGAATGTCCTTCGGCAGCTTTGGGAACATGCTGAAGAGATTGTCGCGCAAAATCTCGGCGCGCTTCCAGTTCGGCGCGGCCTCCAAGCCCGCGATCTCGACCGTGCCGGCGGCGCGCAGACCCTTGTTGGTCCAGTTCACCACCATCTTGGCGTCGGAGGCCATCATCGAGCTGCGGGGACCGGACTCGGGGTTCTCGATCATGACGTGATAGCCGCGCTCGGTCTCGAGCGGCAGGGGATCGCCGACCGATGCGGTGAGCTGTTTTGACCGCGCGCCGGCCGCGACGACGGCAGCATCGCAAGGAACCTCACCGGTCTCGGTGATGACGGCGACGAGCTTGTTGCCGGAGAGCTTCAGACCGGTCGCCTTGGCCCGCACGTGCTTCGCACCACTGGCGATCGCATGATTGGCAAGCGCCGCAACGTAAGCGCCGGGATCGCGGCAGCGGCCGGCTTCCTCCACCACGACGCCAAAGGTATAGCGCGGATGCAGGTCCGGCTCGCGCTGACGCATCTCGTCGGCATTGAGCTCCATCCATTCGACGCCGACCTTCTTGCGCAGACGCCAGCCGAGATCGTTGTCGAAATTGCCGCGCGAGGGGAAGATGTGCATCACGCCGTTGCGCTCGACCAGCTCAGGCACACCGGCTTCTTCCGCGAGCTTCCGGTGCAGCAGCGGCGCGTCCTTGAGGAGATCACGCAGCGCGAAGGCTGTCTTCTCGACCCGCGCCTCGGTCCAGCCTGACAGCAGATACTTGATCAGCCAAGGCAAGGCCTTCGGCAAGTAAGACCAGCGGATCGCGAGCGGGCCGAGCGGGTCCATCAGATAGCCCGGCACCTTCTTCCAGACGCCCGGCTCCGCCGGCGGGATCACCGAATGCGAGGAGAGCCAGCCGGCATTGCCGTAGCTCGCCGCCTGCTCGCCGCCGGGCTCGCCCGGATCGATCAGCGTGACGCGATGGCCCTCGCGCAGCGCCTCGATGGCGCTGATCACGCCGACCGCGCCGGCGCCGATGATCGCGACGTGGCGGCCCGCCGGCATCGCCTACGCCTTCACCGCGGGCGTGAAATCCTTGCCGACCGAGATCGCGCGCGGATCGATGATGCAGTGGAGGATCGCCGGCTTGCCCGAGGCCAGCGCCCGCTCGAACGCCGGCGCGAATTCTTCGGTGCGCTCGACCCGCTCGCCATGGCCGCCGAACGCCTTCGCATACATCGCGAAGTCGGGGTTCTTCAGCTGGGTGCCGACGACGCGCCCGGGATAGTCGCGCTCCTGGTGCATGCGGATGGTGCCGTATTGCGAATTGTCGACGACGATCACGATCAGCGGCGCGTCGTACTGCACGGCGGTCGCGAATTCCTGCCCGTTCATCAGGAAGCAGCCGTCGCCGGCAAAGGCGACGACGACGCGATCCGGATATTGACGCTTGGCGAGCACGCCGGCCGGCACGCCGTAGCCCATCGAGCCCGAGGTCGGCGCGAGCTGCGCGGCGAAGCTGTGGAAGCGGTGATGGCGATGGATCCAGCCGGCATAGTTGCCGGCGCCGTTGCAGACGATCGCGTCCTTCGGCAGCCGGTCGCGCAGCCAGGTCATGACCTGGCCGTACTGGAACGTGCCCGGCAGCTCGCGCGCCTTGTCGGTCCAGGCGAGGTAATCGGCGTGCGCCTTCGCCGCCTCGCCCTTCCAGGCCACCGCGCCTGACGGCTTCAGCGTCTCGACGGCGGCGGCGAACGCGGCCGGCGTCGCCTGGATGGCCAGCGCCGGCTGATAGACGCGGCCGAGCTCTTCCGAGCCCGGATGCACATGGATCAGCTTCTGTTGCGGCGAGGGAATGTCGAGCAGCGTGTAGGACGAGGACGGCATCTCCGACATGCGGCCGCCGATCAGCAGAACGACGTCGGCATTGTCGATGCGCGCCTTCAGGCCCGGGCTCGGCCCGATGCCGAGATCGCCGGCATAATGCGAATGGTCGGCATCGATCAGCGAGGCCCGGCGGAACGAGGTCGCGACCGGCAGGTCGAACCGCTCGGCAAAGCGCGCGATGCTCTTGGTCGCTTCATCAGTCCAGCGCGAGCCGCCGAGGATGACGAGCGGCGCCTTGGCGCTCGCGAGCATCGCACCGACGCGTTCGAGATCTGATGGCGCCGGCCAGCTCACGGCCGGCTCGATGCGCATGGCGTCGGCAACGGCCGCGGTTTCGGTCAGCATGTTCTCCGGCAGCGCGATCACGACGGGACCGGGGCGGCCCTGCATCGCGACGCGGAAGGCGCGCGCGACCAGCTCGGGAATGCGGTCGGGGCGATCGATCTCGACCGTCCATTTCGCCATGGAGCCGAACACCGCCTTGTAGTCGAGCTCCTGGAACGCCTCACGCTCGCGCATGCCGGTATCGACCTGGCCGACGAACAGGATCATCGGCGTCGAATCCTGCATCGCGATGTGGACGCCATGGCTGGCATTGGTCGCGCCGGGACCGCGGGTGACGAAGCAGATTCCGGGGCGTCCGGTGAGCTTGCCATAGGCTTCCGCCATCATCGCAGCGCCGCCTTCGGCGCGGCAGATCACGACGTCGATCGGGCTGTCATGCAGCGCATCGAGCGCCGCCAGATAGCTCTCGCCCGGCACGCAGGTGACGCGCTCGACGCCTTGGGCGACGAGCTGATCGATCAGGATCTGGCCCCCGGTGCGGGTGTTGCGAATGGTCATGACGGCTCCCTGCTGGCTCTGGCGCTGCGTGCGGCGCCGCGCGCAAATATTGGCGCAAATCTCGTTCGGAGGTGGGTAGGACAGGCGGGCAGAGCGCGCAAGATCGAAAGGCCTCTCCTCTCCTGCGCAGGCATCATGCCCGGCTTCGATGATTGCACTACCGGCCGCCCGCGATGATGCGGCGGCAATGATCGAGCGCTGCGCCGATCAGATTGTCGCTCGCCTCGGGGGTGCGGAACGCCGAATGCGCCGACAGCGTCACGTTCGGCAGCGTCGTCAGCGGATGGCCCGGCGGCAGCGGCTCGACGGTGAAGACGTCGAGGCCGGCATGGGCGATATGGCCGGAGCGCAAGCCATCCAGCATCGCGTCCTCGTCGACCACGGCGCCGCGCGCGGTGTTGATCAGGATGCTGCCCTGGCGCATCATCGCGATGCGCTCGCGCGACAGGAACCCCTTGGTCTCGTCGTTGAGCAGCAGGTGCAGCGAGACGACATGGCTTTCGGCGAGCAGCTTCTCCAGCGAGACGAATTCGACGCCCGGATGCGTCTTCGGCGACCTGTTCCAGGCGATCACCTTCATGCCGCAGCCCGCCGCCATCCGTGCGGCTTCCGCGGCGATGCCGCCAAAGCCGATCAGGCCGAGCGTCTTTCCGGTGAGCTGCACCGCATCGCGGCGCAGCCAATTGCCCTCGCGCATGCCTCGATCCATCTCGCCAAAGCTCTTCGCCGAGGCCCACATCAGAGCGATCGCGCATTCGGCGACCGCGGTGTCGCCATAGCCCTTGATGGTGTGAACCGAGATGCCGTGCTGGCCAAGCTCTTCCGGATTCATGTAGCTGCGCGCACCGGTGCCGAGGAAGACGACATGCTTCAGGCCAGCACATTTGGCGGCAATCGCCGTCGGCACCGCGGTATGATCGACGATCATGATCTCGGCGCCATCAAGCAGGCGCGGCAGGTCGTCGGGCGAGATCGCGGGATTGCGGTTGATGGCGGCCGGGAGATTGTCGGCACGCAGCAGCTTTTCAGTCACCGCGGCAAGGGTGTCGTTGGCGTCGACGAAGAGGGCACGCACGTGGTTGGCTATCCCATCCAATTCAAAATACCGTCTTGCATTTTAAACTGAATACAGAAATAGTCCAGACGCCGGGTTTGAACGTTCAGCAGAAGCGACTGCCCAGGAGACTGCCATGAATCGCAGGGACGCACTCACCACCGTCGCCCTCGCCGGCACCGCGATCGCCGGGGCCGGATCGGCCAGGGCCGACACCGCGCTCGGCTCGACGCTCGAACGGATCAAGAAGAGCGGCGTGCTGCGGATCGCCGTCATCGCCGGCCAGGATCCCTACTTCCACAAGGACCTCACCACCAATCAATGGTCGGGCGCCTGCATCGAGATGGCGAACGACATCGCCGCCAAGTTAGGGGCCAAGGTCGAGACGCTGGAATCGACCTGGGGCAACCAGATCCTCGATCTGCAGGCCGACAAGATCGACCTTGCCTTCGCCGTGAATCCGACGCCGGAGCGCTCGCTGGTCATCGACTTCTCCACGCCGATCCTGGTGCACTCCTTCACCGTCATCACCAAGACGGGCTTTGCCAAGCCGCAGACCTGGGCGGAGCTCAACAAGCCCGAGGTCAAGATCGCCGTCGACATCGGCTCGACCCATGAGACCATCGCGCGGCGCTATTGCCCGAAGGCGAACATCCTCGGCTTCAAGGAACGCAACGAGGCGATCCTTGCGGTTGCCACCGGACGCGCCGACTGCAACATCTCGCTGGCGGTGCTCTCGGTCGCGACCTTGAAGAAGAACCCGACGCTCGGCGAACTCGCGGTGCCACGGCCGCTCCTGACGCTGCCGACCAACATGGGCATCCGCGCCGAAGCCGACCGGCGCTACAAGGACTTCCTCAGCGCCTGGGCCGACTACAACCGCTCGCTGGGCCAGACCCGCGAATGGATGCTGAAGGGTTTTGAGGCCGTGGGTCTCAGCGCGGACGACATTCCCGGCGAGGTGCAGTTCTGACGGCGAGCTCGGGCCCTCAGAAATCCACCGTCATCGAGAGCCATACCGTGCGCGGCATGCCGCTGATGACATAGCCCGTGGGATTGGCAATCCAGTAGCGCTTGTCGAACAGGTTGGTGACGCTGGCACGGAAGGTGGTCGGCCGTCCCGCAAGCCTCGTCGCGTAGCGCGCGCCGATGTCGAAGGTCATCCAGCTCGGCACCGACTGGACATTATCGGCGCTGACATAGGCGCGGTTGGTGTAGATCGTGCGCGCGGTTGCCGTCAGCCCCGGCAGGAACGGCGTATCCCACTCGACGCCGAGATTCCCCTGAAGATCGGGCGCGCCGACGGCATGATGGCCGTCGTTGACGTGGCCCGCCGTGCTGGTCAGACGTGCGTCGACGAACGTCGCGCCGCCAAACACGCGAACGCCGGGCGCGACCGCACCGAACATGTTCAACTCGACGCCGCGGTGACGCTGCTCGCCGTCGAGACTGAAGATCTTCGTCACGGGGTCGGTGACGCCGGCGGGCAGGTTGATCTGGAACGCGGCAAGGCTCGCACCGAAGCCGCCGAGATCGAGCTTGGTGCCGACTTCATATTGCCGCGTCTTGAACGGCGCGAACACCTGGTTCGGGTTGGCGGCCCCGGTCGGCTGCGTCGGCCCGGGGGTGAGACCCTCGATATAGCTGGCGTAGAGCGAGAGCTGCTGCATCGGCCTGACCAGCAGTGCGACCGAGGGCGAGGTCGCGCTCTGGTCATAATGTGCAGTCTCGAGGCCGCTTGCCATGTCGAAGCTGCTCGACACCACCTTCTGCTGACGCGCACCGACGATCAGCCGCACCTGGCCGTTCATGACCGAGAGAGTGTCGGCGACTCCGACGCTTTGCAGGGTGAGCGAGCCCGATTTACCTTCCGGGACGGACGATAGTTGCACGCCCGGCCCCGCCAGCAAGGTCGGCGTGTAGATATTGGTGAGATAGTTCGCGTAGTTGGTCTGTCCGAGCCAGTCGGTCCGCTGCAGCGAGCTGCCGTTGACGACGACTTCGTGGGCGACCGGACCGGTGTCGAAGCGAGCCCGCACGCCGGCTTCGCCGGATGCGGCTTCCGATTTTCCCGTCTGGAATCGCGACGTCGACGACGCGTCGCCTGCGGTGTTGAGAATGGTCGCTCCCGGCGCCTCTTGCTTGTCGAAGCCGAAGCGATTGCCGCCGATATCACCGAACACCGTGATGTCCGAGGTCAGGTCGTATTCGGCGCGCGTCAGCCCCGTGAGGCTGGTGGCACGCGCATAGTCGAAGGGCTGCGCGAGATTGATCCGGGGATCCGGAGCGGCGGGGACGGCGATGCCGGCAACCGGCGTGTAGCCGCGCGCCGCTGCCCGCATCCAGTCATCCTGATAGATGATGTCGGCCGACCACCTGAACCGCTCGCCGCGGTAGTCGACGCCGAGCGAGCCGGCGCCGTCGCGCACCGACTGCCGATCAATGGTGGTGTTGCCGCCATCCATTGCGCCGTTGAAGCGGACGCCCCACTCCTTCTGGTCGCCATAGCGGCGCGCCACGTCGAGCTCAGTGCCGAAACGGGCATTGGACATGTATCCGGCGGTCAATCGCGTCAGCGGATCGTCGCCGGCACGCTTGGTCACGACGTTGACGCTGCCGCCGATGCTGCCTTGCGGGGCCATGCCGAACAGGAACGCGGCAGGTCCCTTGAACAGCTCGATGCGCTCGATCGGCGCGGGATTGACGCGATAGTTCGGCACGAGACCATAGAGGCCGTTCAGAGCGATTTCGCTGTTCTCCACGCGGAAGCCGCGAATGGTCATCGCGTCATATCGGTTGCTGCTGCCGATGGCGGCGCGGACCGATGGATCGCTGTTGGTCAGCACTTCGGCAACGCTGGTCGCCTGCTGATCCCTGATGGTCTGCTCCGTGTAGCTGGTGACGCTGAACGGTGTCGCCATGTAATCCCTATTGCCGAGCAGGCCGAGCTGGGCCCCGCGCGCGACTTGTCCGCCCGCGAAGGACGCGGGCAGCCCCGACCGTTGCGCACCGAGCGAAGGAACGGCGGGCGCCGTCAAATTGTCGCGGCTTGCCGCCCGCCGCGACGAAGCGGCGCGCGATGCCTGCGACGGCTTGCGCTGGCCGGGGGTGGATGCATGCCGGCGCTGTGCCGACTGCACGGTGACGGGAGGCAGATCCTGGCTTGCCGCGGCAACGCCGCGCGGGGCGGATTGCTGGGACTGTTGGGCCTCGGCCGGATGCGCGGCGAGTACGATCGAAACACATGCAACGGACAGCGCCGCTGCGCGCGGCAAATTCAACTCGTTCAACGTCGTCTCCCCAACACCCGTTCCCGAGGCCGCCTCGATCGTGACGAGACGAACGACCCGCAAGTTCGCGTTGGGCCAATAAGCAATGCGCGACGCGTGAGCCAGTAGAAGGCATCTAGAGTCGCAAGACGATGCGACAGCTGCGGAAGGTCAATCCCCAGATTTGGAGGAGTTGTAATTCCCGCGCGCAAGACAACCTGCTATCGGCTGCGCGTTTGACGAGAGGTCTGTATCGGGGCTTACGATCGGTGTTTGCCGTTAGTTCCGCGTCGGCGCAGATCTCGGAGATGATGAGATCAAGGGAGGCGACCGCGAACAACACATCGCATCGCGCCGCATTAATAGTCCTCTGCTTCAATGTACAAACTGGTGCGTTTGTGCAATATGCGTTGGACCAATGCCCCGGCAGGCGAAACTTGCCTTCACCTTCGAGGTGATCCGTGGAAACTGGCGGGAGAAACAGCAATGCTCGAGCGCATGCCGCCCCCATCGAAGCGCACCAACGACCCCGAACGCACCAAGCGCGATATCCTCGAAGTGGCGATGGCCGAATTCGCCTCGGAAGGCTATTCGGGCGCCCGCGTCGACGCCATCGCGGCGCGCACGCGCACGTCGAAGCGGATGATCTATTACTATTTCGGCGGCAAGGAGCAGCTCTATCTCGCCGTGCTGGAGGAGGCCTATCGCAGCATCCGCGCGCTGGAGGATCAGCTCGACATCGAGAGCTGCGACGCGCGCGAGGGATTGCGCCGGCTGATCGAATCCACCTTCGACCATGACGAGCGCAACCCGAACTTCATCCGCCTCGTCTCGATCGAGAACATCCACCACGGCAAGCACCTGAAGCAGAACCTGCAATTGCGCCAGCTCAATGCCAGCGTGATCGCGACCCTCGATGGCATTCTTGCACGCGGCCGCGGCGAAGGCGTCTTCCGCGACGACGTCGACGCCATCGACCTGCACCTCGCCATCTCCTCCTACTGCTTCTTCCGCGTCGCCAACCGCTACACTTTCGGCGCCCTGTTCGACCGCGACCTCAGTGAGCCCAGATTGCTGGCAAAGAGCCGGACGCAGATCGTGGAGATGATCCTGGCGTGGCTGGAAGCGAAGGCGTGATGATGCGGTAAGGGCTCGGCGCGGCAGACGAAGCCGGTCTCCGCACACACCACTGTCATTCCCCGCCACCGGGTCTCGCCTTTGGCGAGCCCGATGACAGGCTCAGGCGGGGAATCCAGCACGCTGCGGCCTATCGAGGACTCACCACCGTCTCTGGAATACTGGATCGCCCGATCAAGTCGGGCGATGACACCGAGCGCGGGGCTACCCTCACCGGCCCTTCGCCGCCGCGTGCCGCCCGTTACCGCGCCGGCGTCAGCGCGGCGCAGTAACGATCCGGCAGATGATCGCCGATCCCGGGCGGCAAGGCCAACGTGAGCTCGCCGAGCGTATCGTCCCGCGCATTCTGCGAGAAGCCCACAAAGAGACCGCGGAGCCGCGCGCCGAGCCCGGCGTCCGCCATCGGCTCATCCGATCCGAACGCGATCTGTGTCGGGCCGGCGCCGAATCTTGCACCGGACGCGCAGCCCAGATAGCCGCCGACATGGTGGAATCCGAGCAGCGGCGGAGGCACGGTGGGGACGATGTCCTCGCCGTGCACCAGACGGTAGGTCGTCGCTCCGAAGGTGATGTTGTAGGGCGCGACGAAGTCGGCGCGGCCGACGCGCGGACAGCCGAACAGGTAGACCTGCGCATTGCCAAGCTGAAGCTCCCGGCGCGCGAGATCCGCGGTGACCACCGCGATCGCGGCGCCCAGGCTGTGTCCGGTGATGAAGATCGGCGAACCAGCCTTGAGCGCGGCCGCGAGCGCGTCCTTGACGTCATTCCAGACCGCGGCCGCCGCATCCTGGAAGCCCTGATGCACGGCGGCATGCGGCCGGCCCAGCGTGAAGTCGCTGACCCAGTTCAGAAGATGCAGCGGATCGGTGCCCGCGAAGGCCACGATGGTCGCATCGTCCTTCCTGGCGATGACGCCCCGCGTATCCGTCATCGGCAGCGCCGCGACCGCCGGCTTGCTCAGCACACTCACCGCGGAGAGTTGCAGAAGCTTGGAAACGGCGTCGATGGTCGCGGGGACGTGCGTCTCGTAGGCGAGCTGCGACATCCACATCATCGCGCGCGCAGTGCCGAGATTGAAAGTGTTCGATGTGTTGAAACCGGAGAAGGCGGCCCGATCATATTGCTCGGGCGGGCGTTCGACCAGGAAGCTCATGCTCAGCTCCTATAAATGGCCTATGGCTGCAATGCGTCAGTCAAAATGCAATGCAGCCACTGTGGCACACACAGGAGCCGAAGACAATCTCCGCGAGTATTGTCGTAACGGCGCTCCCAGCTTGCAGCCGACTAGCCGCATCGGGCTAGCGCTTGGGACATGGAAGCTGCCACATCGTCATGGCCGGGCTTGTCCCGGCCAACCACGTCTTCTGCACCAAGAACGTGGATGCCCGGGCCTTCGCCTCGCCGAAGCGGCTTCGGCCGCGCAGGCGGGACAAGCCCGGGCATGACGACATCTTAGAATGGCGCGGCTGTCTTGCCGCTTACGGGAAGAGGCAAAGCAGCATCCACCGTATCAGGTCCTATCGATGCTCGATCGCACGGATCGCGCCGCGCAGCTCGGCGAGGCCACGCAGGCGGCCGATCGCGGTGTAACCGGGATTGGTGCGCTTGGTGGCGGCGAGATCGTCGAGCATGCGGTGGCCGTGATCGGGCCGGAACACGATCCGCTTGTCCGGCGCGCGCCGCGCGTTCTCCTTCAGCAGCGCCTTGAGCACGGCGACCATGTCGACGTCACCGTCGAGATGATCGGACTCGTAGAACGATAGGCCGTCCGCCTCGCGCTTGGTCGCGCGCAGATGCGCAAAGGCAATGCGCGGGCCGAAGCGTTCGGCCATCTCAGGCAGATTGTTCTCCGCGCGCACGCCGAGCGAGCCCGTGCACAGGCAGATGCCGTTGGCCTTCGACGGCACCGCATCGAACAGCGCCTGATAATCGTCAGCAGACGAAGCAATGCGCGGCAGGCCGAACAACGGGCGCGGCGGATCGTCCGGATGCAGCGTCAGCGAGACGCCGAGCTGCTCGGCGACGGGCGCCACGCGCGCCAGGAATTCGGCGAGATGCTGCCGCAGGATCTTTGGCGTGATGTCGCGATAGGTCTCGAGCCGGTCGCGGAATTGCGGAATGGTCATCGGCTCGGTGGTCGAGCCGGGCAGCGCGCTGGCGATCACCATGACGAGATAAACGATGTCGGCCTGGCTCATCTTCTCGAACAGCGCTTTCGCCCGCGCCTGCTGCTCAGGCGAGTATTCCTGCGCGGCCGCCGGCCGCTTCAGGATATGCAGCTCGAACGCCGCAAACCGGTCCTGGTCGAAGCGCATGGCGCGGGCGCCGTTCGGCAGCTCCCATTCGAGATCGGTGCGGCACCAGTCGACGACAGGCATGAAGTTGTAGCAAATGATCTTGATGCCGCTGGCGGCAACCGCCTCCAGGCTGGCGATCCACGCCTCGATGGATTTGGTCGCCTTGCCGCCGAGGCGCTTGACGTCGTCAGGGATCGGAATCGATTCCACCACCGACCAGGTCAGTTGCGAACGGCCGGGCTGACCGTTCTCGATGAAATTCTTGCGCTCCTCGACCGCCTTGCGCGTCCAGGCTTCGCCGATCGGCACCTGATGCAGCGCCGAGACGATGTCGCTCGCCCCGGCCTGCCTGACGTCATCAAGCGAGACCGGATCGTCCGGTCCGTACCAGCGCCATCCCTCGAGCATCATGCGCGTTCTCCTAAAGCGTTTTCGAGCGAAGTGGATACCGGTTCGCGTAAAGAAAACGCGTCAAAACAAGAATCTGGAGTCCCGTTCCGATTCCATCGGAACGGGGCTCCAAGGTCAGTTCGCGGTCAGCACGACCTTGACGCTCTGCGAGCGGTCGAGCGCCAGGCGCAGCGCATCGGGTGCGGTCGAGAGCGGCCGCTCGGCTGTGACCAGCGACAGCACATCGACGCTGCCCGCGGAGATCAGTTCCACCGCGGTCATGAACTCGAAGCCGAAGCGGAACGAGCCCCGCAGATCGATCTCCTTCGCCATCACCGCGTTCGACGGCGTCGGGATCTGGCCGCCCGGCAGATTGCCGATCTGCACCACGACGCCGCCGCGCCGGACGATACCAATGGCGCTCGCAAGTCCCGCAGCCGTGCCCGAGACCTCGAAGGCGACGTCATAGGGACGCGAAGCAGCCTGCGCCTTCAGGCCCTCCTCGCCGGCCGACACGTTCTCGACGTGGGAAGCACCAAGCTTGGTCGCAAAGGCGAGCGGCGCCGGCGCGATGTCGGCGACCGTGATGTCGGCCAAGCCGGCGCGGTGCGCGGCGAGCATGGTCAGGAGCCCGATCGGACCCGCACCGAAGATGATGCCGCGCTTGCCCTCGATGTTGCCAGCGCGCGCCACCGCGTGCAGGCACACCGCGAGCGGTTCGGCCAGCGCCGCCGCCTGATAGGAGACGTGATCCGGTATCTTCACGCATTGCGCGGGGATCGCATCGAAGTAATTGGCGAAGCCGCCCTGCATGTGCGGCGTCTTCGAGGCCGCGCCCATGAAGTAGATGTTCTCGCAGAGATTGGGCCGGCCTTCGCGGCAGGCGACGCAATGGCCGCACCAGCGCGACGGATTGACCGCGACGCGATCGCCGACCTTCAGATTGGCGACGGCCCCTGCGATCTCCACGACTTCGCCTGAGATCTCGTGGCCGAGCACCAGCGGCGACTTCACCACGAAATCGCCGGTGCGGGCATGGCGGAAGTAGTGCATGTCGGAGCCGCAGATGCCGCCGGCACCGAAGCGGACGCGCACCATTCCGTCCGCGAGTTTGTCGAGCGGATGCTCGATCATGCGCAAATCTTCGGGGCCGAACAGGGTTGCGGCGAGAGCGGTCGAGGTCATTTGGAGAGTCCCATGTATTTAGGCAGCCAAAGGGTCAGTTCGGGAATGTAGGTGATCGCGATCAGCGCGAGCAGCAGCGGCACCAGCCAGGGCAGGATCGCGACCGTCGTGCGCTCGACCGAGAGCTTTGCGACGCGGGCGAGCACGAACAGCACCATGCCGAGCGGCGGATGCAACAGGCCGATCATCAAGTTCAGCGTCATGATCAGACCGAAATGGATCGGATCGATGCCGAGCTTGAGCACGATCGGCAGCAGGATCGGCACCAGGATCGTGATCGCCGCCGTGGTGTCGATGAAGCAGCCGACGAACAGGATCAGGATGTTGGCAAGCGCCAGGAACACCCATTTGTTGTGGGTGATGCTGAGCATCCAGTCCGACAGCATCTGGGCGGCTTGCGACACCGTCAGCAGCCAGGCGAAGATCGAGGCCGCGGTGACGATGAACAGCACCGAGGCCGTGGTCTCGATGGTGTCGAAGGTCGCCTTCGCCACCGTCTTCAAGGTCATGGTGCGGTAGCGGACGAGGCCGAGGAACAGCGACCAGATCACGGCGGCGACCGCAGCTTCCGTCGGCGTGAACCAGCCGAGCGTCATGCCGCCGATCAGGATCACCGGCGCCATCAGCGCCATCACCGCCGAGAAGTCGAAATACCAGTCGATCAGGAGCAGCGTGCCGAGGCCGATGACGACCGCCATGTTGGTCGACATGCCCGCCATCACCATCAGCCAGATCGCGAGCGGGAAAGCCAGCACGATGGCGATCTCAAGGCCGGCCGAGCCGAGCTGCGGCCAGGAGAACGGCGTGTCGCTGCCCCATTTGTTCTTGTGCGCGAAATAGGTGACGGTCGCCATCATCAGCAGCGTCATGACGATGCCGGGAATGACGCCGCCGAGGAACAGCGCGCCGATCGAGACGTTGGCCATCATGCCGTAAATCACGAAAGGCAGCGACGGCGGGATGATGGGGCCAAGCGTCGCCGAGGCCGCGGTGACGCCCACCGAGAATTCGGTGGAGTAGCCGTGGTCCTTCATCGCCTTGATCTCGATGGTGCCGAGGCCCGCGGCGTCCGCAATGGCCGTGCCGGACATGCCGGAGAAGATCACCGAACCGATGATGTTGACGTGACCGAGGCCGCCGCGCATCCAGCCGACCAGCGCGACGGCGAATTTGTAGATGCGACCGGTGACGCCGGCGATGTTCATGAGATTGCCGGCCAGGATGAAGAACGGCACGGCGAGCAGCGGAAAGCTCTCGACGCCGGCGATCATGCGCTGGGCCAGCGTGACGTCGGGCGTCACGCCACTGACCAGGATGTAGAGCAGCGACGACGCGGCCATGGCGATCGCCACGGGAACGCCGATCAGCATCAGGATGAGGAAGCCCCCAAGCAGCAACAGCATGATACTATCCTTCAAAACCGTCGTAGGCGCCGGGGCGTTCGAGGATCGAATAGCCCTGCCGCAGATGTTGCAGCGCGACCTGCACCGAGCGCACGAACATCAGCACGAAGCCGGCCAGCACGGCGTAGTAAACGTAGTCCTTGGGAAGATTGATCGTGGTCATGGACTCATCACCGATGATCTGGATGTAGACCCAGACCAGCTTGATGGCGTAGCCGAAGAAGGCGATCCGGATCAGGTCGATCAGCGTGGACATCGTGCGCGCCACCATGTGCGGCAGGTAGCGGTAGATCAGGTCGACCTGGATATGCCGCGACAGCCGCACGCACATCGAGGCGCCGATGAAGACCACGCCGATCAGGCAATAGGTCGCGATCTCCTCGGTCCAGGCATAGCTGTCGTTGAGGACGTAGCGGGTGAAGAACTGGAGGAAGACGGCGAGCGCCATCACCCAGAAGATCACCAGCGCCACCCAGTCCTCGAAAGCATAGACGCCAAGATCGACCTTCGGCGTCGCCTCTTCCTCGAAGGTATGGGCGATCTCGTCGGCGGTGATCTGCCGGTGTATTTCGGCGGTGGACATGGGAATATCTCTCCTCAATCGTCGTTCCGGGGCTCGCGAAGCGAGAACCCGGAACCTCGAGATTCTCAGGTGCGCAATTGCGCACCGTGGTTCGGCTCTTCGAGCCGCCCCGGGATGACGACTACGTCGTCATTTGACTTCCTGAATCCGTTCCCAATCAGCCTTGCGATAGCCGAAGGTCTCGAACGGAACGTTCTTCAGCACGATGTCGCGGAATTCGTTCTTGTCGACCTCGGTCACGGTCAGGCCCTTCTCCTTGAAGAAGGCGACCAGCGTGGCCTCGTTCTGCTTGATCTCGGCGGTCGCTTTCGCGGCGGCCTCCTGCGCGACGTCGGTGAAGATCTTCTTGTCCTCGTCGGACAGCTTTTTCCAGAGCGCGCCCGCCACCACCGTGTTGAGGTGATCGACGATGTGGCCGGTGAGCACGATGTGCTTCTGCACCTCGTAGAACTTCTTGGCCTCGATCGTGGTCAGCGGGTTCTCCTGCGCCTCGACGGTGCCGTTCTGGAGCGCGAGATAGACTTCGGCAAACGCAATCGGCGCGGTGTTGGCGCCGCAGGCGCGCGGCATGGCCAGATACGCCGGCACGTCGGGCACGCGCATCTTCAGGCCCTTGAGGTCGGCGCAGCTCTTGATCGGCTTGTTCGACGAGGTCTGGCGCACGCCGTAATAGGTCACCGCGACGATGTGGTGGCCGCTCTTGTCCTCGTAGCCCTTGGCGAGCTCCTTGAAGATGTCGCTCTTGGTGTAGGCGAGCAGATGATCGGCATCGCGGAAGGTGTAGGGATAATAGGTCACGCCGATCGGCGGAAAGCTCTTCGCCGCGAAGCTCGAGCCGGAGATGATGATGTCGACCGAGCCGAGCGACAGGCCCTGGTTGATGTCGGCCTCCTTGCCGAGTTGCGAGGCCGGATAGACGTCGATCTGGTAGCGCCCGTTGGTGCGCTTGCCGATCTCCTGCGCGGCCCAGACCGAGGCGGTATGGAACGGCTCCGAGGTCTCGTAGACATGGGCCCATTTGAGCTTGGTCTGGGCCATGCCCGGATTGGTCGCCGCGACCATCGCCGCGACCGAGGCCGCCAGCACCATCGTCATCTTCTTCAACATCGACTTATCCTCCACTGACTAAACTCTGCTTCTTGTTCGCCCGCCCCCGAAACGGATGCGAGCCGCCCAATCTCATCGCTGCGGCAAGCGGCCGCCCTTGACCTGCTTTTTGGCCTGCTTCTTCGCCACTTGCTTCGGTGTTGCCGGCTTGGCCTGATGTCGCCCCGCCCGGTCCCGCCCGGCAGACGAGGCTGCTGCGGCGGACTCGGCGCCAAAATTCTGCGCAAAGCGCTCCTGCGAGCGCGCCAGATGCTTTCGCATGGCCTCGCGCGCACTGTCCGGATCGTGCGCGGCAATCGCATCACGCACGGCGCGGTGCTCGTCGAGCGCGGTGCGCCACGTGCCGGGGCTCTCGAAATAATGCGCAAGCTGCGCGAAATAGGGGTTGAGGCGCTGGTCGAACAGCTCGCCGACCACGCGGACCAGAACGGCGTTGCCAAGGCTTCCGGCGATCGCGATGTGGAATGCGCGGTCGTGCACCATCGAGGCTTCGCCGGGATGCTCGACGTTCTCCATCGCGACGAGGGACGCGTCGATGCGGGCGACGTCGTCCTTGGTCGCCACGCGCGCGGCCTGTTCGGCGATGGCGCTTTCCAGGAATTCGCGGGCGCGCAGCAGCTCGAACGGACCCTCGATGACGGCGGCCGCAGGCGCCGGCGCGGCGTCGGCCGGCTCGATCACATAGATGCCTGAGCCGACACGGATGCGGACGCGGCCCTCGACCTCGAGCGCGATCAGGGCCTCGCGCACGGTCGGCCGCGAGATCTTGAGCTGCTCGGCGAGCTCGCGCTCGGTCGGCAAGCGGCTGCCGACCGCGTACTCGCCGCTGTCGATCAGGCTTCGCAATTGATCGGCGACCTGGCGATAAAGCCGTCTCGCCTCCACAGCTTCCAGCGGCACGCTGGCCTCCCCGAAAGGGTCGCGCGGGGTCGTCCCGATCCGCGGCCCGCCAATTTTTGGAAAATTGGTCTTACCAATTGACCGGAGCATTGACCGAGGACGGGGGCCATGTCAAGCAGCGGCAAAGCAGAGGGGAGGCGTCCATGCGCCCAAGTTCGATGTGTCTTGGCAGCGCCAATCTCGACCGGTTGCCGCCGGCCATCCGCCGACCGGCCTATGACCGGTCGCGCGTCACACCCGGCATCGTGCATCTCGGCCTCGGGGCTTTTCATCGCGCGCATCAGGCCGTCGTCATCGACGATTGTCTTGCTAGCGGCAGCTCGTCCTGGGGCATTGTCGGCGCCAGCCTGCGCAGCCCTGATACCCGCGACGCCCTCGCCCCGCAGGATCATCTCTATACCGTTGCCGTACGTGCTGCCGAAGGCACCGAGCACCGCGTCATCGGCGCGCTGCTCGACAGCGTGGTCGCACGCGAGAAGCCGGCAGCGCTGGTCGAGCGCATGGCCGATCCCGCCATTCGCATCGTCTCGCTCACGGTCACCGAGAAGGGCTATTGCCACACGCCGCAGACCGGCGATCTCGACGAGCGGCATGCCGATGTCGTGCACGATCTCAACAATCTCGACGCGCCGCGCTCGGCACCCGGCTTCATCGTTGCCGCGCTGGCGCGCCGGCGCGCGCAGGGGCTGGTCCCCTTCACCGTGCTGTGCTGCGACAATCTCGCCGCCAACGGTCACACCGTGCAGCGGATCGTGACGCAGTTCGCCGCACTGCGCTCGAAGGACCTCGGCAAGTGGATCGCGGATAATGCCGCCTTCCCCTCGACCATGGTCGATCGCATCGTGCCGGAGACGACGGACGCCGACCGCGATGCGGTCTCGAACGCGCTTGGCCTGCGCGACGCCTGGCCTGTGATGACCGAGCCGTTCACGCAATGGGTGGTCGAGGACCACTTCACGGCGGGCCGGCCCGACCTTGCCGCCGCGGGCGTCGAGCTCGTCACTGACGTCAAGCCGTTCGAGCTGATGAAGCTGCGGCTGCTCAACGCCAGCCACTCCGCGCTCGCCTATCTCGGCTATCTCTCAGGTTACGAGACCATCGCCGACACCATGGTCGATCCGCATTTCGCGCGCCTCGCCGCGCAGGTGATGGAAGAGGCCGCTGTGACACTGACGATGCCCGCAGGCACTGACCTTGCCGCCTATCGCGCCTCGCTGCTCAAGCGCTTCGCCAATCCGGCACTGCATCATCGCACCTGGCAGATCGCGATGGACGGCTCACAAAAACTGCCGCAGCGCCTGCTCGGCGCGATGCAGGACCGCCTGCGCAAGGACTTGCCGATCGCGACGCATGCGCTCGCGGTGGCCGGCTGGATGCGTTACGTCAGCGCCATTGACGAGCAGGGCCGCCCCATCGACGTGCGCGATCCGCTCGCCGCCGAGTTCGCCGCGCTGGCGCGGGAGGCAGGTCCCGTCGCCGAGCGGCTCGCACCAGCATTGCTCGGCGTGGAGAAAGTATTCGGGCCGCTTGGTACCGATCCGCGGCTGCGCGAGGCCGTGACCTCGGCGCTAGGCCATCTTTACAAGGATGGTGCGCGACAGGCGGTGGAGACACTCGTCTCGGCGTGACTACAAAGCGGGCAATGCTGCACTGCGGCCAAATCGAACGCAAAATCAAACGCAAGTCGCGCTTGATTTTTCCCTGTCATTGGCCCACCCGAGAGGCATGGCAAAGGACAGCAAGGTCATCGCCGCCAACGCGGCCTTCTACGCCGCCTTTTCGACCGGCGACTTCGCCGGCATGGAACGGATGTGGGCGGATGACGACGCCATTTCCTGCATCCATCCCGGTTGGCCCGCCATCGTCGGGCGCGCCACGGTGATCGGGAGCTGGCGCGACATCCTGCAAAATCCGGAGCGGCCGCAGATCGTCTGCGCCGAACCGCAGGCCATCGTCGACGGCGACAGCGCCCGCGTGCTCTGCATCGAGATCGTCGACGGCACCGCCCTGGCCGCGGCCAACCATTTTCGGCGTGTTGGCGACGGCTGGCGCCTGGTGCATCACCAGTCGAGCCCGATTGCGCAAATTGTCGAGCAGGCCGAAGACGATAGGGCGAGTCACCGGGTCCACTGACTGCGGCCCTCACGCCGGTGTGAGCTACTGTGCATGGGGTTGTTTTCCAGTTTTTTGTTTGGAAGCCCCGAGTTCCGACAGGTCATCCAGCACCACCCGCGCCGCGCTGAAGTCGTCGTCCCGGAAAAACATGCTTCGCGTGATGAGAACCGGAATGTTCGCCCGCGACGCCGCGATCAGCCCGTTGGCGGAATCCTCGATCGCAAGGCAGTCGGACGCGTCCAGCTTCAGCCGCGCCAGGATCTCGAGATAGACGTCCGGCGCCGGCTTCTTGTGCCTGACATCGTCGCCGGCAACGATGGCATCGAACTGCGCGGCCCAACGCGCCCCCAGCGCCTGCGACAGCAGCGCGTCGATGTTGCCGTGAGACGTCGTGGTCGCAATCGCAAGCCGCTGGCCGCGCGCCCTCGCCGACCTGAGCAGCTCCGCCACGCCCGGCCGCAACGGGCAGCAGCCGGTTTCGATCAGTTCGGCATAATGCGCGGTCTTGATGCGGTGGAGCTCAGCGATATCCGCATCCGACAATGCCGGGACGGCCGCCAGCCTCACGTGGTAGGCACGCATGCGCTCCTTGCCGCCTGTGACCCGCAGCAGGCCCTTGTAGACGGCACGGTCCCATTGCCAGTCGAGACCATGGCGGACGAAGGCGTGGTTGAATGCCTGCCGATGCAGCTCCTCGGTCTCGGCGAGGGTGCCGTCAACGTCGAAGATCAGCGCGGCCGCACCGCGGATCAGCTCTGCCGCGCCAGAGGGCGTTATGATCGCCGCTTCCGCCTGCATGGTCGATGCCTCCCTGTCTTGAGCGACCATTGCCTGCACCGGCCGGCGAGACAAATCGCAATATCTTTTGTCGGACCCAAAAATCTCTTATGAGCGGTACGCGCGGCCAGCGCGAACGGGAACCTTGACCTGCACGGGAGACGCATGCGGCTCTTCATCCTCGGCCTCGGCTACAGCGCCCGGCACTTCCTCGGCAGGTTCGCCGACAGCTTCTCCCATATCGCCGGCACCGTGCGCGATCCCGCGCAGCGGAACGATCTCGCCGGCATCGAGGTGCACGAATTTTCCGGCGGCAGTCCGGCGCGCGAGACGGTCAAACGCATCAGCGAGGCCGACGTCCTTCTCATCTCGATCCCGCCCGGCAGCACCGGCGATCCCGCCATTTCCGCATTCCGCAATGTGTTGGCAGCGGGCCGCCGCAAGGTCGTCTATCTCTCCACCATCGGCGTCTATGGCGATCACGCCGGCGGATGGGTCGATGAGAGCACGCCGCCGCAGGCTGCGCTCGAGCGCACGCGCATGCGCGTTGCGGCCGAGCAGGCCTGGACCGACGCAACCGGCGGCGATGCCGTAATCCTGCGGCTCGCCGGCATCTACGGCCCCGGCCGCAACGCGCTGGTGACGTTGCGCGCGGGAACGGCAAGGCGCATCATCAAGCCGGGCCAGGTGTTCAACCGCATCCATGTCGACGATATCGCCAGCACGATCATGGCGGCGGTCCAGCGCCAGGGCGGCGGCATCTGGAATGTCTGCGACGACGAGCCGGCCCCCCCGCAGGACGTGATCGCCTATGCCGCGCAACTGATGAACGTTGCGCCGCCGCCGGAAGAAGCCTTCGAGACCGCCGAGATGTCGGCGATGGCGCGCAGCTTCTATGCCAGCAGCGCCCGCGTCTCCAACGCGAAACTGAAGCAAGAGCTCGGCGTCGTGCTCGCCTATCCGACCTACCGCCACGCCCTCGATGCGCTGTGGCGCGTCGGCGAAGGACGCTAGGCACCTCCGGTGCGTCCCAGACATGCCGCACCCGCGCTTGACTTCGCTCGAGCGCGGTCGTGATCTGGGCGTCGCGCGAGCCACTCGCATAATGAGCTCGCCTGGGAGGATACAATGAAGAAGACGATCGCCATGATCGCGGCCGCGGCTGCCGTCATCACGTTCGGTGCCGCGCGTGCCGCACCCTTGCCCGAAGCAAATCCCGATGACGCCGGATTCTCCAAGCAGGGTCTGGCGCGGCTCGACAGTTTCTTCGCCCGAGAGATCGCCGCCAAGCGCGTGCCCGGCGCGGTCGTGGCCATCGCGCGGGACGGCAAGCTCGTGCACTACAAGGCCTATGGCATGCTCGATCCCGACAAGGGCACGCCGATGACCGTCGACGCGATCTTCGCGCTGGCTTCGATGACCAAGCCGATGGCGGCGGTTGCCGGCCTGACGCTGATGGAGAAAGGCCAGCTCCCGCTCCAGGCCAAACTGTCGGATTACTATCCCGGCTTTGCCGATATGAAGGTCGGCGTTCAGCAGGCCGACGGCTCGCTGAAGCTCGAACCGCAGGCCTCGCCGATCTTCATCCACGATCTCTACCGGCACACGTCCGGCCTGATGTATGGCGGCCGCCCGGACTCATCCAGCCCGGTGGCGCGGCAATACCCTGATGGCGTCGCGCCGGCGATCGAAGGCGACACCCAGGCCTTCATCGAGCGCATCACCAAGCTGCCGCTGGCGCATCAGCCCTCGACCGAGTTCGAATACGGTTTCTCGATCGACGTGCTCGGCGCCGTCGTCGAGAAGGTCAGCGAGCAGAAGCTCGGCGACTATCTCGCCGCCAATGTCTGGCAGCCGCTCGGCATGAAGGATGCGACCTTCCACCCCACCGACGCCCAGCGCCCTCGCCTCGCCCGCCCGTTTGCCAACGATCCGCTGACCGGCAAGCCGCAAGCCATAAAACTTCTGGATACGCCGACCAGGTTCGATTGCGGCGGCGCCTGCTCGTTCGCGACGGTCGGCGACTACGTGCGCTTCGGGCAGATGCTGCTCAACGGCGGCGAGCTCGACGGCCAGCGCATCCTCTCGCCCAAGACCGTACACCACATGACAACGAACCATCTCGGCCCCGAGATCAAGAACAACGTGGCCAACATCGAGCCGCATCGCGCCGGCTTCGGCTTTGGCCTTTCGGTCGCGGTCCGCACCAGTGAAGGCCTGTCGTCGGTGCCCGGCAATCCCGGCGAGTTCACCTGGAATGGCGCCTACGGGACGCAGTTCTTCTGCGATCCGAAGGAACGTCTCGTCGTGGTCGTGGGAACGGCGGCGCCGGGCGAGCTGCGCAAATATTATCGCGAGCAGGTCCAGGACATCGTCTACGGCGCGATGACGAAGTGAGCCTTGAATAGAGGAAGGGCGGTCACTCGGGCCGCCCTCATTCTTGAGCATGATCTCCGCGCAAACGCGTTCCGCGTTTGTCGCGAGGGAAAACCGCTGCACGCTTTTCGGATCATGCTCCGGCGTCAGCTCAATACGCCGTATTTCTTGAACCAGGCCTGCGCCTGCTTCCAGGCATCCTCCGCGGCATCCTTGCGGTAGCTGCCGCGATAGTCGGCATGGAAGCCGTGCGGCGCCTCGGGATAGATCTTGAATTCGGCCGTCTTCTTGTTCTGCTCCAGCGCCGCCTTGAGCTGCTCGACCTGCGCGACCGGAATACCGGTATCGGCCCCGCCATAGAGGCCGAGCACCGGCGCCTTCATCTCGGGGGCAAGCTGCATCGGGCTCTTCGGCCAGAGCGGATTGGCCGGATCGACCGGCGGACCGTAGAAGGCAACGCCGGCCTTGAGCGCGCCGCTATGGGCGTCATATTCCCAGACGGTGCGTCCGCCGCGGCAGAAGCCGATGATGCCGAGCTTCGTGGTGTCGCCGCCCTGCGATCCCGCCCACGCCACCGTCGCGTCGAGATCGGACAATAGCTCTGCGTCCGGCTTGGAATTGACGATCGGCAGCAGATCCTTGATGTCGGTGATCTTGGTGAGATCGGTGCCCTTGCGGAAGTAATAGTCGGGCGCGACCGCGAACGCGCCGAGCTTGGCGAGGCGCCGCGTCACGTCCTTGATGTATTCGTGCAGGCCAAAAATCTCCATCGCGACGATGATCACCGGCGCCTTGGTGTTGCCGGCAGGGCGGGCAAAATAGGCCGGCATCTCCTCGGAGCCGACCTTGATCTTGGCAGCCCCGGCCTGGAGCCCATTGGTGTCGGTCGTGATGACTTCGGCGCGAACCGGGCCGGCCGCGAGCGTGTAGCCAGCGGCGACGGCCGCCGTGGCGCTCATGAATCCGCGGCGCGAGACCGGGGCGACTTTCGTCAGGCCGACGACGTCGGATGTCATGGTGGTTTCGGAACTCATCGGTATCCCTTCCTGCTTATTGTGGTGCCCCGGGGCGACGCATTCGCCGATAGTTAACGGGCAAAGGCAAGTCACCAGCCTGCGAGCACGCGGCTCTCCGTCTCATCCCTTCGTTGCCGCGGACCATCGGCCGCGCCGGACTCCGAACGCGAGACGGACCCATTCGCCAGCCGTTCGGATTTGATCGTATGCGGGCTTTAACCGCGTGGCAGCGCTGCGACGCAACATCCATTAACCCAACATTGCGGTTCTGCTGCCGCAACCCACGCGGTCAGAAGCTGCGGACCTGCGGCCGCTTCGCGCACTTCGAGACGCTCCGCCGCTACAAATGGGCTGTGCGATGACGGCAACGACACATCATGTTGCCCAGACGCCGCGCGCCGTCGGAATCCGGCCGGCGAAGCGCAGTCATTTGACTGAAATTTTCCGAAGAGTTGAGCCGTGCGATTCACTCGAACTTTCTTTGTGACACTCTAGTTCCACGTCCGGCGGTTCCCTGTTGGAAACCGAAGGGCCTCTTCCAAGAGCGCTCCGCCGTCCATCCCGGACGAAGGACCGCCGGAGATCCATTGTCGTCCACCCAGATTGCGCTACCCAAGGCTCAATTGAATAAAGCTTTATCCGACCTGGAATTGAAATGAATTTGGCTCGTGAATCGATTGAACTGTTGGAGCAGGTCGCGCGAATCCTCTGGTTCGAAGGCACCAAGCACGGCTTGCGCGACCGCGAGTGGATGGCGCTGCGATTCCTCTCCCGCGCCAACCGGTTTTCCAGGACGCCTTCGGCGCTCGCAAGCTACGTCGGCACCACGCGCGGCACCGCATCGTTCATCATCGGCGAGCTCGAGCGGCTCGGTTATCTGGAGCGAAAGCGCTCGGCCACCGACAAGCGGTCGGTGATGCTGAGCGTGACGCAGCAGGGCAAGAAGTTCCTGGTACGCGACCCCGTCAGCGTTCTCGTCGAGGCGATCGCCGTCCTCGACGACGCGGCCAAGGTCCGCTTCCGCGATGCGCTCCGGCACGTGCTGGATCAGTCCGACGCGGCCGAGCAGCGGCACCACACCGACGTTTGCAAGCGATGCATCTTCCTGCGCGAAGATCGCACCACCCCGGACAGCAAGGCAGTCGAGTTCAGCTGCCGCCTGTTTCGCGCGCCGATCGCGGAAGCGGAGGTGGATCTGCTATGCACCAGCTTCGAGCATCACCGCCAATAGAAAGCGGCGTTCGCTCAGGGCGTCGCCTTGCGTGACGAATAGATGACGCCGCCGCTGGACTCCACCACCAGGCGACCGTTCTCGTTCCTGATCTCCTCGATGCGGCCGAGACCTGGCACCTGCTGTCCCAGCACGACCTCGATGACGCCATTCGGACTTTGCAGGATCGCGATCCCCTCATAGGCCTGGCGAACCGACCAGCCCTTGACGACCTTCCGCGGCGCGGACGGAGGCACCGATCCCGTGACCTCGGGCGGCGCGAGCGAAGCCAGCATCGGTGCCGCCTGTGACGGCGGCTGCGAGGCAACGGCCGCGGGCGCCGGCGCCTGAGCCTGCACCTGGGCGAGCTTGTCGAGCTTCGCCGTCGAGGACGAGCTCACCCGCTCGATGCGGTCGAGGTTCTCGGCGAACCTGCCGAAGCGGTCATTGGTCGCCTTGCTCGACTGATCGACCGCGGTGCGCAGGCCGTCGAGATTTTCGGACACGCCCGAGACCTGCTTGCGCAATTGCGCGACCGTCTCGCGCAGAATCCTGATCTCGGTGTTGGCCGCGACGTTGCTCTGGGCAGGCTGCGTGGTGAGATAAGCGATCACGCCGGTGCAGGCGCAGACCACCAGGATGGCGGCGACCGCCAATGTTGCGAGCGGCACGACCCAGGGCGGACGCGGCGGCGGCGGCTTGGCCACGATCACTGCCGGCTTGATCACGGCCGGCGCGGGCTTGGGTATCGCCATCTTGTCGAGGCGCGCCTTGGCGCGAATGCGCTTCAACCCTTCGAGCGCCTCTTTCGCCAGCACTTCATCGTTCACCGCGGCCGACACGCGCTTCGCGCTCGCTGCGGGCTTGGCGTTCGGAGCAGGCTTGGCGTTTTGCGTCGCGTTGTCCTTCATCATGCTTGCCGCCGGAGCCGGCTTCGCCGCCGCGGAAACATCAGCGGTTTCGTTGGGACGAGCTTGTCCATCGGACGACATGTGAAAATGCTCCGTTCAGTTCGATCTGTTGATCGACGAGATTATTTGCCGAAGCTTGCCTGAAACGTGCGCGTCGAAAAGCTTTTCAACGCGCGCGACGCGACCTCACATGAGTCGAACGCGTCACGCACATGGCGAGAGTGCGACTCGAAAGACACACACTCGCCAAGATTTCGCCAAGCTGGAGTCCAGCCACCACACATGAGTCGAATTGTCGCATGTGGAAAAATGGGAGCACGAGTCAATCCGGGGTTGAAAACCCCTCGCTACGCGTCACCGGCAGCACCACTCAAAATTGCTGTGATTATACGGGCATGCGGAACTTTAGAACCGCCACGGTGCAAACTGATGCGATTCAACATATCAAGAAACAACTCGAAACAAATCAACAGCATCAAACATGCATAGCAACCGCTTTGCGGCGCGCGCTTGATCGGAATTAGGCAATTGTTACGGTCCTACTCAAGTGATTCTCTCGCCAGTTGGCGAGGAGATCGACAAGGTTCAGTAGCGTTCGGACACGATGAGCAACTTGGCGCAACTGTACTAGGTCGCATTCTCAATCCGCTCCGCGGGGTGATCCGTAAGACACCGCCGAGCCTCACACAGTAAGCGTTCAGTATCGAGTCGAAGTAGCAGGCCTGCTCACGCAGGCACTGAATGGGTAGGGCTGCCCGCGAATATCGAAACCATAACAACGGTTCGCGGGAAGGAAATATCGTCAAACAGCATGGCTGCCGAGCCGGGGCATCACAAACAACCACCCGGCCGCTGCAAGTGCGAAACAGGGGCGAAGGACTGATGTATATTATCGTTGATGATCGCGAGAGCGTCACGAACAGCTACGTTGGAGGGCTCGTTCGCGAAGGTGTATCGTCGATCGGATTCTCCTCCGGAGAATTCTGGGACTGGCTGCAATCTGCGAGTGAATCGGATCTGGCAGCGGTCGATGCCTTCCTGCTCGGGGATTGCGATGCCCGCGGAAGCCTGCCGCGGGCGATGCGCAAGCGCTCCTCGGCTCCCATCATCGCCATGAGCGGCCAGAAGATGCTCAAGAACACGCTGGAGCTGTTCGAATCGGGCGTCGACGACGTCGTGCACGTGCCCATACACCTGCGCGAGATCCTCGCCCGTACGGCCGCGATCGCACGCCGCCGGGTTGGTGACCTGCCGAGACCTTGCGAGAGCCGGATCCAGGTCTTCTTTAACGGACGTGACCCCGAGATCGCGGGCCACGCCCTCACCCTGCCCCGCCGCGAACTGCGCATTCTCGAATATATGGTCGCCAACCACGGCAAGTGGATCACCAAGACGCAGATCTTCAACGCGGTCTACGGCATCTTCGAGTCGACCTTCGACGAGAGCGTGATCGAGAGCCACGTCAGCAAGCTGCGCAAGAAGCTTCGCGACCGCCTCGGCTTCGATGCGATCGTGGCCCGGCGCTACGTCGGGTACCGCCTCAACATCCCGGCCGGCGAGACCATCGACGTGCCGATGCAGGAGCTCGACGAGGTCGGCATCCTCCTGAACACGGCGCACGCCGCCCCGGCCGCTGCGGCATACCCCGCCGGAAACTGAGACGGCCGGCGCTGCTGCGAAACCGACAACGGCCTCTGCGGAGCATCCTTCGCAGAGGCCGTTGTGCTTTCACGGGCTGAGATCAGCTGGAGTCAGGCCACGCAGCGCGGTGCAGCCAGAGAGCCGCCTCACGCTTGTCCTGCGACGCCTACGGCTTCGACTGGAATTCTTCCTTCGAAACGTAGTTGAAGTCCTCGACCAGGACGTCCTGGACGACGTCGGCCTGCATCCGCTCGTTGACGCGCTGCTTGATCGCCGTCGTCAGGATCGAGAGATCGTAACGGGCGAGCTTCCTGAAATCGAGACGGTCGTCGGCGTAGATCCTGCGGAAAGCCTCGTCGACGACGAACGGCTCCGGCGGAACGTTGAGCTGGTGCATGGTCCGCGCCTCGATGGTGTAGACGAAGCGCGCCACGATGTAGCCCTGCACGCTGCCACCCTCGATCATCGGCACGCTCAGCGCCCGCGTCTTCTGGTATTGCAGCCCATCGAGATACTCGTCCTTCGCCGGCAACAGGCTGCCGTTTTCCTTCCAATAGGCCACGGCATAGCTCGTGCCCGCGGTGAGGATGCAGACCCAGAGGCCGGCCAGCACGAGTCTGATCATTTTCCGTCCTGCGCTGCGCGACCGGTATAGGTGCCGTCCGACTCGGCGTCCTTGATCGCCTTGACGATGATCGACGCGACCTCGCGCACCGCTTCGTAATGCATTTCGAGGACCGAGCGATTCCGCTCGAGCTTCTCGCGCAACCGCTGAATCTCTTCGGTGATCACGGCCTCGGCGCCGAGATGCATTCGTGCCCGCATCAGGCGGACGAATTCGAGCATACTCCGGCTCTTGCGAGCGCTGAAGTCGTCGAAATCGATCTTCTTGCGCGTCGTGAGCGCAATCGTCTCCTCCTCGACGATGCTCTCGAGCCGGCGGATCGCCGCCAGCAGGCCGCGCACCTCGTCCGATCTCGCCGCGTCGATGCCGTCAACCACCGCCGCGCCGCCGGCATTCGGCAATAGCACGGGCAGCTGCGCGCCGCCTGTTGCCGCTTCCATCGTAATCGCCTCGGTGTCCGCGACCGGCTGCTCCATCACCAGGGCCGCCGCGCTTTCTTGTGCCTGCATAGGAAATTCACCCCTCAACGTCTGTCACCCATTCCCGGATCATGATCCGGCCTTCCCCGTAATGTTCGCTGCGGCCGGATTCGCAGCGGCGAGCTGCTTCGCAATGCCGATGCCCTTGCCCTTGGCCAGCTGGTTACCGAGCTGCTCCGCCAGCATCGACTTCCAGACGCCGCCGGCCGTGCCTTTGCCGAAGACCTGCTCCGACTCTTTCGGCAACATCGTCTCGACGAAGGTCTGGAGGATAAAGGCTTCGAACTTCCGGTAGACCTCGCCGGAGGCCGGCGCCTTGATGACCTGCACCGGCGCCCCGTTCACGGCAGTCGACGGCGTTTCAGCGGCCTTCGCGGCTTGATCGGCTGTCGCCGTCCTGGCCTTGCCGACCTCCGCGTCCATCGTGGCGGCGAAATCTGCGTCGGATGATTTCAGCGCATCGAGCTTTGCGGCCGCTGCGCGCTGTGTCACGGGATCGGCAGCATCGAGAACGTCGAGAACGAGGTCGGGCGTCGCTGTCACGATCATGTCTTGTTCCGGCTGGCTGGCCGTGGCGTCCACTCGCGCACGGTGAGGCTTGTTCCTGCGATCTCCTCGAGCGAGCGCTTTTCGGCCTCTCGAAGCTTGTCAGCGAGCGCCGCCTTGGCGACTTCCTCGAACTGCTTCACGCGGCGGCTCTCGGCGCGGACCCGGTCGAGCTGCTGCAATGCCTGCGCCTGAACCGCGCGCGCACCGACGCTGGTCCTGTTGAGCCGTCGCGCGATCGACTCGCTCGACGAACCCGCCGGCGGCTTTCCCTCGTTCAAGGCTCCGACCAGCCATTCCTGCTCATCCTGCAAGCTTTTCTCCTGCTGCCGTAGATGCGCAAGCTGCCATTCGGACAGCCGGAGCTGGAGCTTCACGAGGGAGACCAACCGAGCGAGCTTGTCCGCGCGCGACCTCATGACCGATCACTCCGCCAGCCACGACGAGACGCCGAGCATGAATTGCGTCATCAACTCGTCGCTGGTGAGGTAGAGCAGCAGGAAGCCGCCGAACAGCACGAAGGGCACCGAGATGAAATAGACCGGAATTGCCGGCGTCAGTTTGTTGATGAAGCCGACCGCGAGGTTGACGATGACCGAGTAGACGATGAAGGGGCTCGTGATCCGCAACGTCAGCACGAACGCTTCCGACAGACGACCGACCAGCTGGTCCAGCGCCATGCTGCCGCCGAGCCTGCTGCCGGGATGCCAGACGTCGTAGGAGTTCATCAGCCCGCGCAGGACCTGCCAATGCTGATCGGTCATGAAGAAGAGCGTGGTGACGGACGCCATGATCAGCGGCACCAAAGCGGGCGCCGGATCGGTGTCGCCGATCGGCGTGCCCGGGATGTTGCTGAGCCCGATCGCACTCGCCATCACGGTTGCCATGGTCTGGAGCGCCAGGAAGAACACGCGCCCGCCGAGGCCGATGACGCTGCCGACCAGGATCTCGGAGCCGATCAGCAGTGCCAGCGTCAGCGGCGCCGCATTCTCTGTGAGCGGTTTCAGGACCGCGATCAGGATCGGCGCCAGCGCAAACGTCGTCACGAGCGCGATGAACAGGCGGACTTGGGCCGGGACGTTGACGCTGGAGTAGCCGGGCACGAACATCAGGCAGGCGCCGATGCGGCAGAACACGATGAACGTGACCAGCACGCTGTCGGCAAGGCCGCTGATCACGATATGGCTCCGAGCGCGCGGATCTCGGCGCAGCGCGCGACCTCGACATGCGACAGGATCGGCAGCGTCGGGAACACCCGCTCCAGGATCATCCGGACATAGGGACGGGCTTCGGGGGTCACTGCCAGCACCACGCTGGTGCCGGTCTCGGTAAACTTGCGGATCGCCGTGCTGGCCTCCGTCGCGAACTGCTCGATCAGGCGAGGATCGGCGTCGAACTCGACCACGTCCCCCTTGGCGTCGCGCTTCAGGCTCTGGTGGAAGGCGAGATCCCAGCGATTGCCGAGGCGGACCACGTTGAGCACGCCGTTGTCAGAGAGGTCGCCGCAGATCTGCTGCGCAAGACGCGTGCGCACGTGCTCTGCGACCTGCTCGGAGCGCCGCACATGGGGCGCGATCTCGGCGATGGCTTCGAGGATCAGATGGAGGTTGCGGATCGACACGCGCTCGGCCAGCAGGATCTTGAGGATCGCCAGCAGGCCCGAATAGGAGATCTGCGATGGGCAGAGATCCTCGACCAGGCGCTTGTATTCGGGGTCGAGCCGATCGAGCAGCGCGCGCATGTCCTTGTAGGACAGCAGCTGGGCGAGATTCGCCCGGATCACTTCGCTCAAATGCGTGAGCAGCACCGAGAGATTGTCGACCGGCTTGCAGCCCTGGCGCTTGACTTCGTCGGTGAAGGCCTCCGTCACCCACAGCGCCTTCATGCCGAAGGCGGGCTCGATCACCTCGTCGCCGGGCACGTCGGGCTTGCCGTCCTTGTCGACCAGCACCAGCACCTCGCCGAGCCTGAGCTCGCCATGCGCAACGCGCGTGTCGTGAATCCGGATCTGGTATCCCTTGGGATCGATCGACAGATTGTCGGTAAGCTTGATCTCGGGAATGACGAAGCCGTACTGCTTGGCGAATTTCTTGCGGATCTTGGCCACCCGGTGAGCAAGCTCGGTGCGCGCGCCCAGCAGATGGACCGAAAGGTGGCCGCCGAGCGCCAGCTCGATCTCGGCGGTCTTGAGCGATTCCTTGACGGATTCCTTGGCCTCGGCCTGGGCGCGTTCGTCGGCCTTGCGCGCGTCTTCCTTCTGCTTGAGCGCCGCCTGCCGCTTCGGCAGTGAGTAGCCGACGAAAGCCATGACGCCGCCGAGCAGCAGGAAGGGCGCCATCGGCAGGCCCGGCATCAGGGCCAGCACGAACATCATCAACGCAGCGGCCCACACGGCGCGGGGATAGCCGCCGAGCTGCCGCAGCACCGCCTGCTCCGCCGATCCCCTGGTGCCGCCCTTGGAGACGAGAAGGCCGGCCGACAGCGACACGATCAGCGCCGGCATCTGCGACACCAGACCGTCGCCGACGGAGAGCTTGGTGTAGACGTCGGCGGCACGCGACAGGGTCAGGCCGTGATGGGTGACGCCGATGACGATACCGCCGAAAATATTGATCGCGGTGATGAGCAGGCCGGCGATGGCGTCGCCGCGGACGAACTTCGAGGCACCGTCCATGGCGCCGAAGAACGCGCTTTCCTCCTCGAGCTCGCGGCGCCGGCGCTGGGCCTCCTTGTCGTCGATCAGACCAGCCGACAGGTCGGCGTCGATCGCCATCTGCTTGCCGGGGATAGCATCCAGGGTGAAACGGGCGCCGACTTCGGCGATACGCGTCGCACCCTTGGTGATCACCACGAAATTCACCGTCACCAGGATCGCGAAGATGATCAGGCCGATGACGAAGTCGCCGCCCATGACGAATTTCGAGAAGCCCGCGACGACGTAGCCCGCGGCCTGCTCGCCCTCCCCGCCGCGCGACAGGATCAGGCGGGTCGTCGCGACGTTGAGCGCCAGCCGCAGGATCGTCGCGATCAGCAGCACGGTCGGGAAGGCGGAGAAATCGAGCGGCCGCTGGATCCACAGCGCGACCATCAGGATCAGCGCCGACAGCGCGATCGAGAAGGCAAGTCCGAGATCGATCAGGATCGGCGGGATCGGCAGGAACAGGATCGTGAGCATGGTCACGATGCCGCCCGCGAAGAAGGCGTCCGCTCCGAATCGGCGCGGGCTGGGCAGGCTAGCAGCTAACGTATCGGCCATGGGTCACCGGCAGAGGGTCCGCCCGGTAATCTGCCGCGCAAAGCTTACGCGAGGGTGGTGGCCGACGGCCGCGCGGCTCAGAAGCCGCGCTCGATATGCGAATAGACCATCTCGGTGAAAGTGGAGAGATGAGCGCCGATGAAGGAGCCGGAGACGGCGACGACCACGAGAAGGACGATGATCTTCGGAACGAAGGTCAGCGTCGCCTCCTGGATCTGGGTCAGCGCCTGCAGCAGCGCGATGGCGGTGCCGACCAGCATTGCGGCCCCGACCGCGGGGCCGGAGGCAACGATGATGGTCCAGATCGCCGCCTGGACGATGTCGAGGGCGTCGCGCTCGTTCATGACTGGCTGATCGTGAGCCCGGGCCCGACGGCGACTTTCGTGCCGTCCTCGAGGGTCGCGACGGAACCGTTGGTGTTGATGGAGATCGATGCGACCTTGCCGCTGAAGGACGCGCCGGTCGAGTCGGTGAAGGTGACCTTCTTTCCGATCAGCCCATCCGCCTGCGACAGCGACTGCGAGGACAGCAGCGCATCCAGCTTGTTATTGGTCTGCATGGCCTGCTCGACCGTCGAGAGCTGGGCGAACTGGCTCATATATTGCGACGTGTCCATCGGATTGGTCGGGTCCTGGTTCTTCATCTCGGCGACGAGAAGCTGAAGAAACGTGTTGTAGTCGACGCCGGTCTTCGACGTGGACTGGGTCGAGTTGTTCGTATCGGACGACTTGCTGGTGCTGTCGGTCGCGCTGGGGACGTTCATGTTGCCTCTCCGCTGTCAGGCAGCCTCGAATGGGGCGGCGGCGCCGGCCAGGATGGCTTGCTCCACCGGGAACAGCGCCCGAATTCGCTTGAGCGCCTCGAAATAACGGGTCGCCTCGACCAACTCGTCGACCGCGGCAAGTCCCTCCAGCATCTCGCGGCTTTCGCACACCGCGACCAGGGCCGCGTGGTGCTGCTCATAGAGCGTCGAAGCATCGCGGACGTCGGTCGGGTTCATCAGCATGAGTTGGACGATGAAATAGAGCTGGCGCATCGCCGTGGTGGCGTCGGAGGCCTGCATGACCTGCCCTTCGAGCAGGAACATCACGTCGTTGACGAGCTCGACCGAGACCTTGCGGTCCACACGCAGAACCGCGCCGTTGATGTAGATCCGTTCGCCCGCCCGCAAGGAGATCTTCATTAAAGCGCGTCTCGGATCATGCGGTTGATTTCGATGAGCTGCGTCACGTCGTCCGACTTTTCCTCGCGAAGGCGGTCGGCTTCCTTGACGACCCACAGACCGATCGAGATGATGTCGGCCCGCAGCTTCTCGGGAAGCCCGTTCTCCGGATGCGCGAGATCCTCGATGAAGATCGCCCACAGCCGCCGCACGTAGAGCAGGCTCTGGACCTGATCCTCGAAACTGGCGCGTCCCTTCTGGAGGCGCTCCAGGCGGTCGATGCCGAGGCTGAGCGCCTGGCGCTCGCGGCCCCTCGCCTCATAGCCGCTATCATCGACGACCGATTCATAGGCTTCAAACGTCATCAGGACCACACTGCGCAGGAAATCGACGAACAAGACAAAGGTTACGAGCCTTGGCTCAGAGATAGTTGAGGAGGCTGATCTTCTGGAGCTGCGACGTGAGCGCGAGCGCCGTCTGGATCTGGGTCTGCAAGGTGTTCACGCGCACCGAGGCTTCGGCCGGATCGACCTTCTCCATACCGACGATCTGATTGTTCAGAATGTCCTGCTGCGTCTTGAGCTTGTCGGTTGCGGAGGTGAGCCGCTGCTGGACCGTGCCGACATCGCCGCCGAGCGTAGCGAGGCCGGTGATGGCGTTCCCGACGAGGCCGATCGCCTTGTCCACGACGACCTGGAACGTCGACTGATCCAGGTTCGCGTTCCCGAGATCGGCCATCATGGTGTAGGCCTCGGCGAGCATGCGGAAGGCGGGTTGATTGGCGCTGACCGACGTATCGGCGATCTCGGTCGTGGAGATACGGCTTTGCATGACCTGGTCGGTGGCCGACGACCAGTTGGTGTTCCAGGCCGGGCTCGCGAACTCGGCATCGAAGGTGGTGTTGAGGAAGGTCTGCATCTGGGCCGGCGTTATGTTCTTCACGTTGGGCGAGGATTGCGAGAAGCCGAAGAACGTAGAGAAATCGGCGTCGACCCGGTTCTTGCTCGCGGAGCCGGCGGCGTAGGGTGTCACCGGCTGGTTCTGCGTGTTGATGCCTGAGAACAGGAACGAACCGTTATAGGAGACGTTCAGCGCGCCGATCAGATCCTGCAGGTTGGAGGACGCAGGCGGCAGGATGATCCGTCCGCCGCCGTCGGTGCTGCGGGCCGCGATCAGATCCTTGAGGAAGGACGTTGCGGTCGTGTTGAGCTGGGTGATCCGATTCTGCGTCACGTCGAGGCGTCCCGCGACGAGCCCGTTGGTGTCGACAAGCTGATCGGCGAAGCTGAGGTCGGCACGCAGGGTGAGGTCGCCTCCCGTCGTGGCCCCGAGCTCGAGGCCGACATCGTAAAAGCGGCCGGTGGTCGCCTCCTTCGACGCCTTGCTGAGCAGGGACTGGTTGTTCGTGATCGACGACCTCAATGACGACGATAGCATCAAGGTCGAGATGTAGTTCGCGCTCATCATGGCTTATTTCCCCACGGCAGCCAGCAGGCTCTGCAGCATTTGGTCGACGGTCGAGATGATCTTCGACGACGCCGAATAGGTGCGCTCGACCTGGAGCATCAAGGACATCTCGTCGTCCATGTTGACGCCGCTGACGTTCGACAGCGCCGCGGTGCTGCGGTCGAGCAGCGTCTTCTGGTAGCTGACGTTGGCGTCCGCGGTCTTGCGCTGGTTTTCGATCCAGCTGGTCGACGACGATGCGAAGTCGATCAGGCTGCCGTTCGGCTTGCCTTGCGTGGTTGCATCGAACGGCTGCGCGGCATCCATGCCGCCGATGAGCTGCTGCAGCCGGGCCGAGTAGCCGCCGTTGCCTGCGGTGTTGTATCGGTATGCGACGTTGCCGCTGATCGCGCCATCGCGCAGCAGATTCGGGTTGCCGCCCTTGGCCGGGTCGACCGACGCCGCGACGCTGATCAGGCCGGCCAGGCCGACCGAGACGGTGGCGCTCGCAGGCATCGCCGGCGCGCCGGGATAGGTGAAGAGACCGGGAACGTCGGGCAGCGCCGCGGCGGTCTGATCGCTCTCCCTGAAGGTATTGATCAGGCCGCGCGCGATTTCGTCGAGCTGGCTCTGATAGGTGACGGTGTCTTTGTCACGCAGCTGGGCGAGGCCCGCGAGCTTGCCCGACTTCAGCGGCATCACCGAATTGGCACCGGTTACCGGGACGCCGTCGATGACCACCGCGTTGCCAGTGGTGCCGGGCGCATAGATGTTGGTCGCCGCGAAGCTGACCGTTCGGGCCGTCTTGTCGAACAGCACGACACCGCTGTCGGTGTAGAGCGCCGCGTCGCCGTTGGGGCGGAGCGACATGGTGACGCCGAGCTCCTGCGACAGCTGCGCGACGATGCTGTCGCGCTGGTCGAGATAGTCGGTGACGTCGTCGCCCGAGATCGTGCCCTTCACGATCGCGGTGTTCACGGTCCCGAACTGGGAGAGCAGCTGATTGATGTTCTGGACCGACGTTTTCATGTCGGCATCCGCGCCCGCACGGACCGACTGCACGGTCTGCGTCGCCTGGTTGAGCGCGTTCGCCATGTCCTTGGCGGACGTCACCGCCGCCTGCGCCAGCGTGGTGTTGTCCGGAGCGTTGGCATATTGCTGCAGCGCCTTCTTCAGCGCATTGAGCTGCGCAGTCGGCGACTGGTTGAGCTCCGGATCGTCCACCGTGGCGGATGCAATCTTCTGGAGACCGTCATAGATCGCGGTCTGCTTGGTCGACGACGAGGTCGCGATCAGGACGTTGTCGTAGAGACCTGAACTCGCGGCGCGCTGGATCGCCGCCACATAGACGCCGGCCCCGGGCAGATTGTCCAGCACGGCGATCTTGCGCGAATAGCCGGCGGAGCTGGCGCCGGCGATGTTGCGCGAGATCGTCGAGGACTGGATGCCCGACGCCATGAGCGAAGAGCGAGCGGAGTCGAGAGCGGCGGTAAGGGACATGATTGGCTCTTGCCCGGAACGAGCGCTGAAGAATTCAGCGCTTCAGGTTGACGACGATGTCGAGCAGGTCGGCGCCGGTCTGGAACGATTTCGAGTTGGCGGTGAAGCCGCGCTGGGCCTCGATCATCCCGGTGAGCTCGTCCGCGAGGTCGACGTTGGAACCTTCCAGGGCGCCGGACTTGATCGTGCCGAGGCCGCCGGTGCCGGCGTTCCCGGCCTGCGCGTTGCCGGACTTCATGTTGGTCGAATAGACGTTGCCCGGCTCCGGCGTCAGATTGTCGGGGCTGGCGACGTCGGCAAGCATGATGGTGAAGAGCGTCAGCGACTGTCCGTTCTTGAGGACCGCGGTCACGTGGCCTGTATCGTCGACATTGACCTTGTCGATGGCCGAGGGGACGCTGCCATTGACGGTGGCCTTGAAGCTGAAGTCGGTTCCGACCTGCGTCATGTTCGCCAGGTTCATGGTCATCGGCGCACCGCCAGGGACGGTGAAGGAGAGAGTCTTCGGGCTCGCCGCGGCCAGCGTGCCTTTGCCGGCTGCCGTCGTATCGAAGGTGAACGTGGTGGCGGCGCCTAGCGACGTACCCGTCGCGGAGTCGTAGACCCCAATCTGCCAGGTGTCCGAGCCGGCGGCTGTCGCCGTGTGGGACATGTAGACGTCGAGCGTAACGGCCTGGCCGATATTGTTGTAGGCCACGATCGAGCTCTTCGACGAATATGACGCCGGACCGGGCGGACCGGCGATCACGGCTGCTTTCGGATCCAGATTGCCGGTCGTAAGCGTGCCCGCCGTCGACGGCACAGGCACCTGCGAAACCTGGGCGATGTTGACGATCTGCATGCCGGACAGGCTGTTCTGCGAGAAATTATTCACGTTACCGGGTTGGCCCAGCAGGTAGAAGCCCGCCGCGTTGACCAGATTGCCCTGGGCGTCCGGCACGAACGAGCCGGCGCGCGTCAGATATTGCTGCGTGTTGTTGGCGTTCGACACCACGAAGAAGCCGTTACCCTGGACGGCGAGGTCCGTGGTCGACGTGGTGAACTGCGTATGTCCCGCGTCGCTGATGGCGTAGCGCACCGTGGTCTCGACGGCGCCGGAGTCGTAGTTGCCGGAGCCGCTCTTCAGGATCAGCGAGGAGAACTCGGTCGAGGCCCGCTTGTAGCCGGTCGTGTTGACGTTCGCGATGTTGTCCGAAACCGTCGACAGCTTGTTGGACTGCGCGCCCATCCCGGACACGCCGGTGCGCATAACACCATACAGGCTCATGAATTAGGCTCCTTCGGTAGGTTGCCGCTACAATGCGGGTTCTTGCTTGCGCGGGGCTGATGATTGGGAACCATGCACAACTTTAGGGTTGTCCTGGTCATGTCGTCTTTGGTTGACAGAACGAGCGCGCCTTGTCGGTCCATGCGCCGAAGCCGCTCGAGACGAGATGCGCGACGATGTGGCAGACATAGCGCTTCTGCGCCGGCTGATTGTTGGGGCCGGCATTGTAGCGGGCGACCGCCATGGTCCAGCTGCCCTCGCGCTGCTTCAGCTCCTTCAGGAAGCGCGCGGCATATTCCACGTTCTTGGCCGGATCGAACATCGCGCGCACGGACGTGAATTTGTCGCCGTGATAGTAGTGGTTGATCTGCATGCAGCCGAGGTCGATCAGCTTGATGCCCTTGGCGCGCATCGCCTCGAAATTCGCGATCGCGTCGTTCATGTCCTTGGCGAACACGGTCTGGCCGTCGGCACCCAGCGCGTAAGGATAGAGCGCGCCGCGCCGTCCGGTTTCGGTCAGGCCGACCGCATAGAGAATGCCGAGCGGAATGCCGTGCTGCTGGGACGCACGCGCCATCTCGCGCTCGCAGGGACGCGCATTGTCGGTTGCCGCTGCCGCGGTGCCCGCGTTACAGATAAACAGGGCCGCGACGAGTCTGCTGGCCCACGTCCTGATCATGACGCGTCTCCTGGTTGGACTGGCGCTCCTGGCGGGGCTGCCTCGCCTCGCCATCCGATTGTCCCGACGAAGTGCCGGCACCGTCGAACGTGCCTTGCGACTGGGGCGGCGGCTGTTGTTGGCCCGGGAGCTGCGGTTGCGACTGGCCGGAGCCGCTCTGGAATCCATCCAGCGAGCCGTGCTGCACCGGTGCGACGTCAGCAACGTAACCTGCCGACTGCATCAGATCGCGGATCTGGTCGCGCTGCTGGTCCAGCATCTGGCTGGTGTCCTTGCGTTCGGCCGCAAGGTGGACGGACACCTCGGTGCCGACGAGACGAAGGCGCACGGTGACGTTACCGAGCTGCGGCGGCTCGAGATTGATGGTCAGAATCTTGAGCGGCTCCGGCGCGTTGGTCTGTGACATCGCGAGATCGGCCGCGGATGCCCCCGGCGCCGCGGTTTCCTTCAACTCCGTAACGACCGCATTGGCGACCTGCTGCGGCGCGTTGAATTGCGCCGGCGGCAGATGGGTCTCCTGCTGGACCACGGTGACCTTGGTCGCTTCGGGCAAGGTGTCCCGCGACGAGGCCTTGACCGCGCGCTCGACGTTGGCCGTGACGGCTTCGAAGCCTGACGTCGCAGGCATTGCCTTCGCAGCCTCGCCGCCTTGCTGCGGCGTGGCCTGCTGAGCTGCCATCGCTTGCGAAGCCGGACCTTGCGCGCGTGGGCTGGCTGGATCTGCAGCGGTCGCCGCGGAATCGAGCGCAGCCGCCTTGGAAGCTGCCTGAACCTCCCGCTTGGTCGAGGAGGGCCGCTCATCTCGCGCGGGCGTGTCCTTCCTGTCGCCCGTCGGCAATTGCATCTGCGGATTCGCGGCTGCGAGCTCCGGGCCAGCGATCACCGGAGTGCTCGATCGGCTCTGGGCATCCGCTTTCGAGGCGATATCGACCGGATTTTGCTTCTCCGACGATTTGCTGGTTTTCTCGTCGGAAGACTTCTCCGTTGCTTCGGGCTCGTCGGCCGCTTCGGCGCGCTCGTGCACCGTGCCGTTCTTCCCGGTCGGGTGCGCCAAGCGCGTGCGCAGCGTTGCGGTCTTCACGGCCGTGTCGCCGCCCTCATCGTTCAGTGCCCGCTTCGCGAGGTTCGAGACAGTGTGGAGCAGATCGTTGAATGACGAATCCGCCTGCGATTTCGCACCAGTGCCCTTCCCCGAACGCGACGCCCCGCGCATGTTGAGGCTCTCGGCAAGGCCGGAGAAAACCTGTCCTGAGGTTCCGCTGAGCTTCGTCATGGACGACGATCCCTGGTGAGAAGTTCGAGTTCGCTGAGTTGCTTCTGCGCGCGCGCGAGGGCCGCGGTCGACGACGCGAGATCGAGACGCGCCGGTGTTGCCGGCGGCTTGTCGGCGGCGGCAGACCCGCTCGCGAACGGCTTGCGGACGTCGAGCGCGAGCTGCACCGTCGCATTCAGAAGCGGAACGTCGCGCTCGGGCAGTTTCGAGCGATCGAGCGCCTTCAGCTCGGCAAGACCGCCGTCATATTCGTCGGTGAGGGCACGCGAGGCACCGCGGAAGAGATGCGCTCGCTCGCGCTCCGCAGAAGCATCGGCACTGAGCGTCAGCGCGCGCTCGCCGGCAAGCCGGGTCACTTCCAGCCGTCCGCGCAGCATCGCGGCGCGTGCGATCACGAGATAGAGCTTGAGGCGGCTCGCGCGGTCGATCTGCTCCAGCAGGCTGCCGATCCGCGAGAAGCGGCGCTCGTCGAGCGCGATGCTCGATTGCGTCAGGCCGGAGGAGAAGCGCTGCCAGAAGTCGCCGGCATAGATCGAGTTGCGATAATGACGGATGTAAGCCAGCGTCAGGAACTCGAACTTGTCGAAGTCCTCGGCCTGTCCGACCAGCAGGATCTCGCGGCGCAGTGCGGCTTCCTCCACCAGCGTGCCGGGCAGAAGCAGCCGCGCGTCGTCGAGGCGCTCGATCGCGAGCGATGCTTCAGAGCGTGCGAACAGCGCACCCTGAACCAGCGCGACCTGTCCGCCCAGGCCCGACGGAAGCGTCCGCGGCTTGACGTCCTTGAGCAGCTCGCGCGCTTCGTCCTGGCGGCCCTCGACATAGGCGAGCGCGCCGTCGAACAGCCGCCCCTCGACATTGATCTTGTCGCGCGGCAGCTTGCGAACCAGTTGCGGCGCGCCGCCGCTGAGCATGTAGATGACGACGGCCTGGCCGTTCTGCGGATTGCTCCACACATTCGCATCGGCGGCGAGAAACTTCTCGCCGATCTGCCGGATCAGCGCGATGTGGCTGCCATGCGCCGCGGTGTCGCCGTTGGCAATACCGTCCTGCACCGCCTGCAATCCGCGCACGAGCTCATATGGTTCGCTCGACGTCGATGCCGGCGCAGGAGCCGGCGCGGGGGTCGGCGCAGGAGCCGGCGCCGGTGCGGTCTCGGCCAAGACGCGTGCAGCCGTCAGCGGCACCAGCATCAGCAACGCTGCGCAGAGGAGCAGCCTGATCAAGGGCGCTTCTCCCGGATCAGGATCTCGATGCGGCGATTCTGCGCGGCCGCCGGATCGTTCGGAAGCTTCGGCCGCCGGTCGGCGTATCCTTCGACATGCTCGATCCGCTGCGCATCGACGCCGGAGCGGACGAGCATGTAATAGGCCATCTGCGCGCGGGCCGTCGACAGCCGCCAATTGTCGTAGTTCTCGGACTTGTACGGCCGATTGTCAGTGTGGCCACGGACGATGATCACGCCCTGGCGTTTCATCAGCAGCGGCCCGATCTTGTCGATCACGCGGATCAGCTCGGGCCGCGGCTCGGCCGAGCCGACCGCGAACATGCCGAAGCTTGCATCGTCGGTCAGGCTGACCAGCAGGCCTTCCTCGACCTGACGCACCTCGGCCACCGGTCCCGCGCCGGCCTTGATGTCCGACAACGCATCCGCGATCGCTGACTGGAGCTGCTTGACGGTCGGCTGCTGCGTTTGCGCCGCATCGCGCGGATCGGAATTCTTCGCTTGATCGCCGGGGCGCGACTGCGCGGCGGCATTGGCTTGAGCGGCAGCCTGGGCGCCTGATTGCGCATTCGCCTGGGCACTGCCATCGCGCTGCGCCTGCGACGGCGCAGGTCCCGGCGGCAGCAACGGCGACAGGCTTGCGGACGCCGCATCGGCATTCGGAGCCACGCTTCCGCCGGCGTCATCCTGCAGGGCACGGCGCGCTTGCGGCGCGCCCTGCCCCGGTCCGGATGCGCCCTCGCGCGCCGAAGCATTCGGCTTTGGCTCACTGTCCACGAAGCGGTCCGCATCCTTCGACATCTGCGGCGCCAGCTTCCAATAGCCGGGATCGAACGGATCGCGATAGGCGTCGCCGCCCTTGAGGCCTTCCTCTTCGGCGGAGGTCAGGGCGCCGGCGCGACGCTGGCCCGAGGCCTGGTTCGAGCTGTTGGCAATCTCGGCAAGCGTCGCGAAAGGATCGCGGAACAGCACCTTCTCTTCGAAGGAAGCCGGCTTCTCCGCCGTCGGCGAGTCGCCGCGACGCTCTTCGTTCGGCCCGGCCGGCTGCCGCTTGCCGTCCTGGCCCTCGAACTGCGACGGCTCCCTCTTGGCGAGATCCTTGAGTCCTTTCGGTGCAGGCGCGTTCTCCGCGAGCTTGATCGGATTGAAATAGCTCGCGACCACCTGCTTCTGGTCCTGGTTGAGGGCGTTGAGCAGCCACATGACCAGGAAGAACGCCATCATCGCGGTCATGAAATCCGCATAGGCGATCTTCCAAACGCCGCCGTGATGCGCCTCCTCGGCGAAGGCGCTGCGCCGGCGGACGATCACGATCTCATGCTTGACCTCTTCCATGGCGACTACCGGCGCGCGTCCTTCAGGCGCTCGCTCCACGCCGATATCTGGGTCTCGATCACGGTCTGGTCGGCGACGACGCGGACCTCCAAGGTCTCGGCGGGCTCGTACTCGATGCTTGCTCGCCTGGAGGCGTCGAGCTGCGTCCTCACGAGATCAAGCAGCTCGCTCGGACCCGTCACCTTGAACACCGGCACCGGCGAATTGCCGGTCAGAGCCGCGACCTGCTCGACCAGCGACCCGATCGCCTTGTCGCGGACCGCATCGGCGAGGAACGGCAGCAATATGCGGGCGACGGAGCTCGCGATGTTGGTCTCGATCTCGCGGCATGCCGCCTCGAAACCGCTGACGATCGCTGCCGCCTGCTGGTCGGACCATTTGGCGCGCTCTTCGCCCAGCCGGATGGCGCTACGCACCCGCTCCTCGGCGACCTTGGCATCGCCTTCCGCAACGCCGGCGGCAAGGCCGCGACGATAGGCGTCTTCGAGAAGGTTGGCCGGTGGGGCTTCCGCCTCGGACGCCGGAGCCGGCGACTGAAGCTGCGGCTGCGATTGAGGTTGGCGTTGCGGCTGAGCCGGCGGCTGCGGCTCGCGCCGGGCCTCCTTCTGTCGCGTCAGCACGTCCTGGATCTTGGGCGGCGGAGGCGGCGGCGACTTGACCCGGCCGCTCGCGTCGAACTGCGTCAGGAGTTTTCCGATTGCCGCGTTCATGCCGCCTCCTCGCGTCGCATCCAGTCTTTAAGGATTGCTGCCGCCTGCATCTGATCGAGCCGGACGATCTGCTCCAGCCGCTTCTGCGGCGTGCGCTGCATCTTGCCTTCGAGGTCCTCGACGAGGTTGAGCTCGGGATCCTGGCTCTCGGCCAAGGCGAGAGCCGCGGCTGTCTCGAGCTCAGCGGCCTCGGCGGCCTCGGTCTGCTCCTGCTGCGCGCGGTGAGTCAGGATGCCGTTGACCGCGGGACGAAGCCCGAACCAGACCAGCATCGAGGCGACGGCGAGGATCGTCACCGCGTTGATGACGCTGCCGAGCTGCTTGTTGATCATCTCGACGAAGCTGATCGGCGGCACCGGCGCGAGTTCGCGCGAGCCTTCGATGAAGTCGACGGCCGTCACCTGGATCTGGTCGCCGCGCGTCTTGTCCAGTCCGCCGGCGGTCGCCGCGAGCTGGCTGATCTCGGCGAGCTTGCTGTCGATGATGGCCTGGTTGCTCTTGTCGCCGAGGTCGGCGACGAGCCGCGCACGGTTCACCAGCACGGCGATGAAGAGTTTCTTGACCGAATAGCCGTCGCTCACCGTCGTCGTGGTCTTCGAGGACACTTCGAAATTGGTGACGTCCTCGCGACGGGTCTTGTCCTCGCTGGAATTCTTGGTGCCGCCGGAATTGACCTGCTGGTCGGGAAGGTTCTGCTGCACCGTGGTCGGCTGCGAACGGTCCGCGTTCTGCGACGATTCCTTCTCGCGGACATTCCGCACCGAACGCTCGGCGCGGCTCTCCGGATCGTAGACGGTCTCGTTGATCTGCCGCTTGTCGGTGGAGAGCTGCGGGGCGACGCTCACCTCGAAATTGTCGAGGCCCAGATACGGCGTCAGCGCCTTGCGGATATTCTCCTGCACCATGCCGCCGACCGTCTTCTGGAGGCTCGCCATCTTGGTCGGCGCAGCGCTCGCCTCGTCTTCCTCCGCGAGCAGCATCGAGCCGTCGGCGTCCAGCACGGTCACCTTGTCGCGGCTCATGCCGGGAATGGCGGCTGCGACGAGATGGCGGATCGACTGCGCGGTGCGCGCCTCGATCGCGCCGTCGGTGCGCAGCACGACGGAGGCCGAAGGCGGCTGCTGCGTCGCGCGGAACGAGCCGCGCACCGGCAGCACGATATGTACCCGCGCCGCCTTGACGCCCTTCATCAACTGGACGGTACGCGCGATCTCGCCCTCGAGGGCGCGCAGCTTGGTCACTTCCTGCATGAACGAGGTCAGGCCCAGCGAGCCGATCTTGTCGAACAGCTCGTAACCGGAATTGGCGCTGGTCGGCAGGCCCTTTTCGGCGAGCAGCATCCGCGCCTGCATGGTCTGGCTCGGGCGTACCGAGACAGCGTCACCGGCCGTATTGACGTCGAAGGCGATGTTCTGCTCGCGCAGCGCCGCGCCCATGCGCGTCACGTCCTCGCGGGTCAGGCCGGTATAGAGGGTCTCGAATTCCGGCCGGCTCAGATAATACGCGCCGCCGACGACGGTGACGAGAACGGCAAAGCCGATCAGTCCCAAGGCCATCAGGCGTCGCGGCCCAAGCTCCAGCAGATTGTTGAGCAGTTGCTGTATCTGCGCACGACTGAACAGCATATGACCTCGTACCAATGCGAACGTAGAGGACACTCCGCTGCCAACCTTGTCTGAAGGTTGCGCAAGGACACGAATGTGTCAGTTCGCTGGCGAGGCGTTGTAATTTTGCAAGAATTTTGCTCCGACGCAGACGGTCCGGCAGCAGCTGTCGCGCACGCGAACGCACGCCAACGCAATCGGCTGCGGGTGCTGCATGAAGTCTGGCGTCAGGAGGTCATTGCGGGCACATCATGTGCCGCCAAATCCACCGTTCATGGCGGGGACCGTGCTCCCATGGGGAGCACGGTCGTCTTGAAAGCCGAAGCTTACTTGAACAGCGACAGGATGCTCTGGCTGTTCTGGTTGGCGATCGAGAGCGCCTGAACGCCGAGCTGCTGCTGGGTCTGGAGCGCCTGCAGGCGGGTCGATTCCGCGTTCATGTCGGCGTCGACGAGCTGGCCGATACCGCGATCCACGGAGTCCATCAGGGTCTTGACGAATTCCGTGTTGGTCTGGATGCGGTTCTTGACGGCGCCGAGATCGGCGGCGGCCGTAGCCACCTTGTTGATCGCAGCGGTGACCTGCGCGATGTAGGTATCGAGCACGGCCTGGTCGGTCGGTGCATCGGTCAGCGAGGTGATGGTCAGGTTGGCGACCGACACACCGCTGGTCGGCGTGTCCAGAATGCCGCTCGTGCCCGACGTGTAGAGCGAGTAGCTGGAGATCGTCAGGGTGATGGAGCCGATGGTCGGCGTGCTCTTGACGCGGGAGAACGACGACACCAGGTCGAAGGTCGCCGGGGTCGAGGCGGTCGCGCTCAGCCAGTTCACGCCGTTGAAGGTCGCCGCATCGGCAGTGCTCTTCATCTGCTGCTGGATCTGGGTGATGTCCGACTGGATCTTGGCCCGGTCGATACCGGCGGTCTTGGCTTGGACCAGCAGCGACTGGAGCTTGGTCAGGCCGCCGGTCTTGTCGCCGACGACGGCGGTCAGAGCGGTATATTCGGTGTCGACGGTCGCGGCCGACAGACCGAGCGAGTCGGAGACCGCGGAGAGCGCGGCGTTGTCGGCGCGCATCGAGGTTGCGATCGACCAGTAGGCGGCGTTGTCCGACGCGGTCGAGACGCGCTGGCCGGTCGAGATCCGGTTCTGCGTGGTCGCGAGCTGCGAGCTGACGTTGCGGAGGGTCTGCAGCGCAGTCATTGCAGACGAGTTAGTGAGAAGGCTAGAACTCATTTTTGACGTCCCCTGGAAATAGAATGAATCTTTTGGGACATACCGGGCTTGCACCGGTACGACAGGACGGCGTCATGCCTTTGGGCTGCGGAAAAGCGCGCCCAACCTGTCGTATCGGCGGCGATAGCACGCGAAGTTTGTGCGAGGCTTGCGGCGCCGTAACCGGGCCACAGTAGTGCAGCCGGAGTCACGGCATGCGCGGGACGTCACGCCAAAATGAAAGGGCCGCGCTTCGCGAGAAGCGCGGCCCCCTCGGATGGTTCTCGGGCTTAGCGGAACAGCGACAGGATGCTCTGGCTGTTCTGGTTGGCGATCGAGAGCGCCTGAACGCCGAGCTGCTGCTGGGTCTGGAGCGCCTGCAGGCGGGTCGATTCCGCGTTCATGTCGGCGTCAACGAGCTGGCCGATACCGCGATCCACGGAGTCCATCAGGGTCTTGACGAATTCCGTGTTGGTCGAGATGCGGTTCTTGACGGCGCCGAGATCGGCGGCGGCCGTAGCCACCTTGTTGATCGCAGCGGTGACCTGCGCGATGTAGGTATCGAGCGTGGCCTGGTCGGTGGCCGCATCGGTCAGCGAGGTGATGGTCAGGTTAGCGACCGACACACCGCTGGTCGGCGTGTCCAGAATGCCGCTCGTGCCCGACGTGTAGAGCGAGTAGCTGGAGATCGTCAGGGTGATGGAGCCGATGGTCGGCGTGCTCTTGACGCGGGAGAACGACGACACCAGGTCGAAGGTCGCCGGGGTCGAGGCGGTCGCGCTCAGCCAGTTCACGCCGTTGAAGGTCGCCGCATCGGCGGTGTTCTTCATCTGCTGCTGGATCTGGGTGATGTCGGCCTGGATCTTGCCGCGGTCGATACCGGCGGTCTTGGCTTGGACCAGCAGCGACTGGAGCTTGGTCAGGCCGCCGGTCTTGTCGCCGACGACGGCGGTCAGGGCGGTATATTCGGTGTCGACGGTCGCGGCCGACAGACCGAGCGAGTCGGAGACTGCGGACAGCGCGGCGTTGTCGGCGCGCATCGAGGTTGCGATCGACCAGTAGGCGGCGTTGTCCGACGCGGTCGAGACGCGCTGGCCGGTCGAGATCCGGTTCTGCGTGGTCGCGAGCTGCGAGCTGACGTTGCGGAGGGTCTGCAGCGCGGTCATTGCAGACGAGTTGGTGAGAAGGCTAGAACCCATTTTGATGTCCCTTTGAGATTGATTGAGTGGGGACATACCGGACTTGCACCGGTACGACAGGGCGGCGTCATGCCTTTGGGCTGCTGAAAAGCGGTTAGGCCCAACCTGTCGTACGGCGACCGTAACGTGCGAAGCTTGTGCGAGGCTTGTGGCTCTGTGTCCCGACCGCAACAGAGCAGCCGAATTGAAGGCATGCGCGTAGCGTCAAGCCAAACGAAAGGGCCGCGCTTTGCGAGAAGCGCGGCCCTCCCCGGATTGTCGTTCGGCTTAGCGGAACAGCGACAGGATGCTCTGGCTGCTGTTGTTGGCGATCGAAAGCGCCTGCACGCCGAGCTGCTGCTGGACCTGGAGGGCCGCCAGACGGGTGGACTCCTGGTTCATGTCGGCGTCGACGAGCTGGCCGATACCGCGATCAACCGAGTCCATCAGCGACTTGACGAATTCCGTGTTGGTCGAGATACGGTTCTTGACCGCGCCGAGATCGGCGGCGGCCGAAGCGGCCGAGTTGATCGCAGCGGTGACCTGCGCGATGTAGGTATCGAGCACGGCCTGGTCGGTCGGTGCATCGTTCAGCGTGCCGATCTTCATGTTGGCGACCGACACACCGCTGGCCTGCGTGTCCAGAATGCCGCTGGAGGTCGCGGTGTAGAGCGAGTAGGCGGAGACCGTCAGGGTAATCGCGCCCGTGGTCGGCGTGCTCTTGACGCGGGAGTAGGACGACACAAGGTCGACCGTCGCCGGCGTCGAGGCGGTCGTGCTCAGCCAGTTCACGCCGTTGAAGGTCGCCGCATCGGCGGTGCTCTTCATCTGCTGCTGGATCTGGGTGATGTCGGCCTGGATCTTGGTGCGGTCGATACCGGCGGTCTTGGCTTCGACCAGCAGCGACTGAAGCTTGACCAAGCCGGAGTTCTTGTCGCCGATAACCGTGTTCAGAGCGGTGTATTCGGTGTCGACGGTCGCGGCCGACAGACCGAGCGAGTCGGAGACGGCGGAGAGCGCGGCGTTGTCGGCGCGCATCGAGGTCGCGATCGACCAGTAAGCGGCGTTGTCGGAGGCGGTGGCCACGCGCTGGCCGGTGGAAATCCGGTTCTGCGTGGTGGAGAGCTGCGAGCCCACAGACCGCAGGGTCTGGAGTGCGGTCATGGCGGTCGAGTTCGTAAGCAGTGACATTGCGATGTCCCTTTATGTACGCGTTACATTTTCACGAGGGGACATACCGGGCTTTCACCGGTACGGAGGGGCGGCATCATGCCTTTGGACTGAAGTGGGTGGGGTCCAACCCGCCGTGCCGCATTGCTAGCACGCCGAATCTTGCGCGCAGCTTAAGATCGGCTTGAATTTCTCAGCAAAATCATATGGTTAACATTACCCACCGCTAACCATGATGCGGTACTTCTCGCTAACCATAACCGGCCGCGCGGGCGGTCGCCGCCTTACGAGAACGACCGCACCAGGCCCGAGGCGAGCAGATTCCAGCCGTCGATCAGCACGAAGAACAGCATCTTGAACGGCAGCGCGAGGATCGTCGGCGGCAACATCATCATGCCCATCGACATCGTCAGCGTCGCCACGATCATGTCAATGACCAGGAACGGCAGCATGATCAGGAATCCGATCTCGAACGAGCGCCTGAGTTCGGAAATCATGAAGGCCGGAATGATGACGCGCAGATCGATGCGCTTGTCGTCGAACTTCTTGCGAAAACTCTCGGCGGCGAGCGCCTCGAAGGTCTGGAGATCCTTGTCGCGGACATGCGCCAGCATGAACTCGCGGAACGGATCGGTGATCTTCAGATAGGCCTCTTCCTCCGAGATCTCGTTCTTCATGAGCGGCTGGACGCCGGTCTCCCAGGCGCGGTCGAAGGTCGGCGCCATCACGTAGAACGTCATGAACAGCGCGAGGCTGATCAGCACCAGATTGGCCGGCGTGGTCTGAAGGCCGAGACCGGAACGCAGGAACGACAGCGCCACCGCAAATCGCGTGAAGCTCGTCACCATGATCAGCAGTCCCGGCGCCACCGACAGCACCGTGATCAGCGCCATCAGCTGGATGATCCGGCCGCTGGTCGAGCCGTTGCCGGGCGGCAGCAGCGAGTTGAGGTCCGGAATCTGGGCGAACGCCACCTCGGGCAGGACGACCAGGACCAGCGCGAGCAGCAGGACTCTCAATTTCACTGAATCACCAACGTCTCAATGATCAATTCGCGGACCTTGCCCGACGAGCGAATGTTGGCGCGCTCGGTCAGGTCGTCGCGCAAATGCTGGAGCCCGCGGGATCCCTCGAACTGGCCGACCGACGCCGACCGCAGATAGGTCACGATGTCCTCGCTGATATGGGCCGCCAGGATGCCGGCATCCTCGTCGCTCATGCTATCGGTCACCATGGAGGCTTCGATACGCGCCCAGTTGTTGGACGGTGCGCCGAGATTGGTCACGATCGGGGACAGTTTCCTGAGCCGCGCGCTACCGGCGTAACTCGTGGCAAGAGGCGGCGGCGCGGCGGTCTTCTTCGCGTCGGCGACGCGCTCCGCGGCCGCAAACAGATGCAGCCCGGCGATCGCGCCCGCGCCGATCGCGATCAGGGTCAGCACCACAATGGCCGCGATCAGGCGCATCACGTCCCCAGCCCTCGCGACGCGGCCCGGCCGCCGCTATTCTCAGAATGGTGCCACGGCGTCATAGATCCGATGTCCCCATCCGGGTTGCTGCACGTCAGACAGATTTCCGCGGCCGCCGTAGGAGACGCGCGCCTCCGCGATCTTCTCGTAGGAGATCGTGTTGGTACGCGAGATATCGCGCGGGCGCACGATGCCGCCGACGTTGAGCACGCGCATCTCGGTGTTGACGCGGAATTCCTGCGAGCCGCTGATCATCATATTGCCGTTCGGCAACACGTCGGTGACGACGGCCGCGATCGACAGCTTGATGTCCTCGGTGCGATCGATCTGGCCATTGCCCTTGATCTGGGTGTTGGTCGAGAGGTTGGCGTTGGCCTGGCCCTTGTCCTTCCATCCGGCCACGTCCATCAGCCAGTCCAGCCCGAACTTGACTTGCGAATCGCGCGAGCGGTCGGTCTTGTTGTCGAGCTTGGCCTTGTCCTGCATCGAGATGATCACCGTCACGACGTCGCCGGTGCGGCGGGCGCGGGGATCGCGGTAGAGATCGGTGCCGTCGTCCCAGGTCGAGCGATAGCTGACGGGCGTGTGAACGCGAGGCGTCACCGGGATCGGTTCGGCCTGCGTCCTGAGGCCGCTGCCGACCGGCGACAATCGCGGACCGGTCAGGACCTCCGCTGGATCATTGAAGCATCCGGCGAGGAGCACCGACGACAGCAGGAGCGAGAGGATGAGGATCGGCTTCTTCATCTATTTGGTCTTTCCGTCATCCACGCGGCGCATTCCGCCGAGCAGGTCGGCAAGGTGCGCCGCGCGCGCCGTATCCATCTCGTTGAAGATTGCGCTCGATGTCCTCGGGTTGAGTTTGGCGAGCACGGCGGCGGCGGTCTCGTCCGCCATGCCGGCGATCTGGGTGGCTGCGGCGTCCGGTTTCATGCGCGAGTAGATCTCGACGACCTGCGCTTCGGCCTTCTTCAGGAAGTCGTCGCGCAGCGCCATCCACTTCTCGTATTCGGCGCGCTTGGCCTCGACCTCGGCGATCCGCTCGCGGAGCTGGGCCTCGGCCTTTTCCAGCTCCTTGAGCTGCCAGGCCAGCCGCGCATCGACGGCGGGATCGGCAACGTTGCTGCAGAACAGCGCGACCTCGTTGTCCGCGGGCACGGCGGCCTGCGCCGGCGCAGGCTTCGGCGGTGCCGTGACGCTGCCGGGCTTGGCGGGACGTATCGGCGCGGCTGCGGGCGCCGGCGTCGGTGCAGGCGTCGCAGGGGCCGGCACCGCACCGGTGACCGCGGGACCTTGGTCTTCGGCCGCCCACGCCGTCGCGCGGATCGACGCATTGTCGCCCGATATCGGCGCCGCCGATGCAGACGGCTTCTGCGCTCCCACCGCGCGGCCGCGCGCGAACGAGAGCAGGTTGAGCGGCTTCGTCGGCTTGCCCTCGTCCAGCGCCAGCACGGGCGATCCGCCCGCAAACGCGAACGCCGCGACCAGGACGAGGAGTTTGGCTTTGTGATCCAGCTTCAGCATCGGGTCGCGTGCGATTCTCGGTCGAGACCTGAGCATTGAGCGACCAAGCTTGCACGACGCTTGTGCATCATTGCACGATGACGTCGGCCTGGAGCGCACCGGCGGTCTTGATGGCCTGGAGGATCGCGATGATGCCCGACGGCTTCAGGCCGATCTGGTTCAGGCCGCGCACGAGGCGCTGGAGATCGACGCCGCTGAGGATCGCCACCTGCGATCCGGCTTCGTTGGCCTCGACGATGGTCTGGGGCACGACGACCGTCTGCCCCTGAGAGAACGGCGCGGGCTGCGACACCACCGGAAGCTCAGTGACACGAACCGTCAGATTGCCGTGCGTCACGGCGACGGTCGAGATGCGAACGTCGCGTCCGATCACCACCGTTCCGGTACGCTCGTTGATCACCACCCGCGCCGGGGTATCAGGCTCGACCGTCAGCTCGCCGACTTCCGCGAGAAAGCGGACCGGCCCGACGTAGCGCGGCTTCGACAGCACGATCGTGCGGTAGTCGCGCTCGAAGGCGATCTGCGCCCGATAGCGGCCGCCGGCGTAGCGGTTGATGGCGTCGAGGATGCGCGTCGCGGTGACGAAATCGGGATTCTTGAGCTCCAGAACCAGGAACTCCATCTCGTGGAGACTTCCCTGCACCGCGCGCTCGACCAGCGCGCCGTTCGGAATGCGTCCCGCGGTCGGCGTGCCCTGGCTGACGTTCTGCGCCTGGCCTCCGACGCTGTAGCCGGCGACCGTGACCGCTCCTTGCGCCACGGCATAGACCGCACCGTCGGCCGCACGCAGCGACGTCATCACCAGCGTGCCGCCGAGCAGCGAGGTCGCATCGCCGAGCGAGGACACCGTCACGTCCATGCGCTCGCCGGGCCCGATCGAGGGCGGCAGATCGGCGGTCACCATCACGGCCGCGACGTTGCGCGTGCGCAGCGTGGTCGGACGCGGCGGATTGTTGGTGCTCGTTGTTTCGTTCCTGACGTTGATGCCCATGTTCTCGAGCATCGATTGCAGGGACTGTTCCGTGAATGGCGCGTTGCGGAGCGTGTCGCCGGTGCCGTTCAGGCCGATGACGAGGCCGTAGCCGACGATCTGATTCTCGCGCAGCCCCTTGATGTCCGCGATGTCCTTGATGCGGACGGCGGCCTGGGCGCTGGCGGCGGAGAGCAGGAGGACGAGCGCGAGCAGGAACCTGGTCATGACCCGTCCACGACCTTGACGGTGCCGTCCGGCTGGACGATGCCCCTGATGATCACGCCGGTATCGGTGTTGCGCACCGGGATCAGCGCGCCAGGCGCGCCCTGCTGCATCGCCGAGCCGTAAGTGACGATCGACAGGCCGCTGTCCTCGACCACGACCTTGACCATGGCGCCGCGTGCGACGGTCCAGGGCTCTTCCACCGAATTGGTCGGGATCGGCTGGCCCGGCAGCAAGTTGCGCCGCGCCATCCGGCCGACCAGGACCTGGCGTCCTTCGATGAACATGGCAACGCCGAGCACGTTCGGCGCGAAGACGCGCTCCGTGATCATGTCGTCCCGGATCAGCTCGCCGGCGCGGATCGACACGGCCGGCACGGGAAGCCGCTTCTCCTCGGCCACGGCGATGCGCGTGGAGACGAGAACCAGCAGCACGGCGGCCAGCCCGCGCACGATCAGGCCCACCCTGTTCAACATGGAAACACCGGAACTAGCGAAGGCCCTTCGATACGGTCGAGGCCATTTCATCCGAGGCCTGGATGACCTTGGCATTCATCTCGTAGGCGCGCTGCGCCGAGATCAATTCGGTGATCTCCTTGACGGGATCGACATTCGAGGCTTCGAGATATTGCTGGTTGATCTTGCCGTAGCCGGAATCGCCCGGCAGACCGACGACGGGCGTACCTGATGCCGTCGTCTCCCGATACAGATTGCCGCCGAGCGGCTCGAGGCCCGCTTCGTTAGCGAAATTGGCGAGGTTGAGCTGGCCGATCTGCCGCGGGTTGATTTCGGTATCGAGCTTGGCAAACACCTGTCCGGTCTGGTTGACCGTGACCTGCACCGTTCCCTGCGGCACCGTGATCGCGGGGTCGAGCAGGTAGCCGTCGATGGTGACGAGCTGGCCGTTGGCATTGGTGTTGAACGAGCCCGCGCGGGTGTATTGCACCTCGTTGTTGGGACCGAGCACCTGAAACCAGCCGCGGCCGTTGATGGCGAGGTCATAGGGGTTGCCGGTCTGCGTCAGCGCGCCCTGGATGTGCAGCTTGCGGATCGCCGCCGACTTGACGCCGAGGCCGAGATTGGCGCCTTCCGGGATCGGCGAGGAGCCGTTGACGTTCGCGACGCCCTGCATGCGGTCCATCTGATAGAACAGATCGGTGAATTCCGCGCGCGCCCGCTTGTACGAGGTCGAGTTGATGTTGGCGATGTTGTTCGCGATGACTTCGATGTTGGTCTGCTGGGCGTTCATGCCCGTGGCCGCAATGGCGAGCGATTTCACGATCGTCACTCCCTCAGATCAAATCGACATCCGAACGACTTCTTGGTAGGCCTGCACGACCTTGTCGCGGACTGCGACCGCCGTCTGCATAGCCTGCTCGGCCGACATCAGCGCCTCGACGACCTTCCGCGTCGACTCCTTGCCCTGCATCGCCGAGATCGACGCCGCCTCGCCCGCCTTCAGCGTGCCGATCGCGTCCGTCGTCACCTGCTTCATCACCGACTCGAAGCCGAGATCGTCGCCTGCCTTGACCGCAGTCGGCGCCGCCGGCGCGATAGCCTGGGTCTCGGTCGCGCGGGACGCGGCCTGCCCAGCGGAGATCGCGGTGGATGAAATCGCTTCAAGCATTGTCAGCTCCTCAGAAGGTCGATGGTCATGCCGAGCATCGAGCGCACCTGCTTCACGACCTGGAGATTGGCTTCATACGACCGGTTGACTTCGCGCATGTCCGCCATCTCGATCATCATGTTGACGTTCGGCAGCTTGACGTAGCCGGCCTTGTCGGCGGCGGGATGGCCCGGATCGTACTCGACGCGATAAGGCGTGGTGTCGACGCCGATCTCCTTGACCTTCGCGAGCTGGGCGCCGGAGGCACGGTCCATCGCGGCATCGAAGGTGATGGTCTTGCGCTGATACGGATCGGCGCCGGCCGTGCGGCCGGTCGACGTGGCGTTGGCGAGGTTTTCCGAGACGATGCGCATGCGCGTCGACTGCGCTTCGAGCCCGGAGCTCGCGACCGTCAGAGAAGCACTCAGTGCGTCCAGCATGTCAATTCACCTCAGGTCTTCGCGCTCGATAGCAGCATGCGGTGGAACGACCGCACGACGGCCGCGTTCATCGAGTAGTCGCGATTGACGTCGTTGCCCTTGATCATTTCCTGCTCGACGCTGACCGAGTTGCCGGAGTGGACCACTTCCCAGCTGTCCTTCTTGGCGGTCGCGCGCGTGTCGGTCTCGGCCGCGGACAGCTGCAAGTGCGACGGCGATGTCGTCGCAAGCCGGACCGGCATCGTGTCGAGCACCTTGTTGAAGGGCTCGACGTCGCGCGCCTTGAAGCCCGGCGTGTTCGCATTGGCGACGTTGGTCGCGATGGTCTGCTGGCGGAGTTCGAGGTAACGCGCCTGCGACGATGCGAGTTCGAAGAGATAAAGCGGTCCCACGACAGCCCCATTCTGGTCCATTCGGGAGAACCCTAGGGCGTTAAGCTTTCGTCAAGCTGTTGCGCGAAGCGCCATCCCAGGAAATCTACTGGACCTTCTCGGGCCGCGGCGCCTGCTTCGACTGCAGGAAGTAGATGATCTCGGCGACGGGCCGGAAGAATTCGGCCGGAATCACCTGATCGACCTGAACCGCCTCGTAGAGCGCGCGCGCCAGAGCCTTGTTCTCGATCACCGGAATCCGGTTCTGCTCGGCGACTTCGCGGATCTTCAGCGCGATCACGTCCATGCCCTTGGCGACGACCAGCGGCGCCGCGTTCTCCTCGCGCTTGTAGCGCAGCGCGATCGCAAAGTGCGTCGGGTTCGCGATCACGAGCGTCGCGCGCGCCGCCGAGGCGATCATCCGCTGCCGCGAGCGGTCACGCGCCAGCGAGCGCAGGCGGGCCTTGATCAGCGGATCACCCTCGGCCTGCTTGTGTTCGTCCTTGATCTCCTGCTTGGTCATGCGCAGCTCGCGCCGCCAATGGAAGCGCGCCCAGGCGAGATCGATCGCGACCAGGACGATGGTGGCGATGCAGATCGCCGAGACGATCCGCATCGCGATGCTGAGGATCATCTCCGGCAGCGCGACCGGATCGGTGTACATCGCCTCGAAGGCTTTCGCCTCGGACGAGCGCAGCACGAAGGCGACGACGGCGGTCACCGAGGCGAGCTTGAACATCGACTTGGCGAACTCGACGAGGCCTTGCGTTCCGAACAGCCGCTTCCAGCCGCTGAGCGGAGAAATTCGCGAAAAGTCCGGCATGATGCGCTGGAGAACCAGGTTGGGCGCATTCTGCAGCAGCGAGGCCGCCAGCCCGAACACGGCGAGGATGACGAGCAGCGGCGTCAGAAACCGCAGCGCCTCGAGCCCCACGACCGTGAGGAGGTTCTGCGCATCTGCCGCCGTGCCGAGCGGGAATCCGTCGGGGTCGTCGAGAAGACCCTTCAAGGTCAGCGTTATTTGCTGCACGCCCCGACCGATCAGGAACGTCAGGATCACCATCAGCGCGGCCATCAAGGCGAAGATGGGCGCCTCCCGAGAGACCGGAATGTTGCCCTGTTCGAGCGCATCGCGGACTTTCTTCTCGGTCGGCTCTTCTGTCTTGCTGTCCTGATCGGATGTTTCTGCCATGCCCGTTCAGCGGTCAGCGGAAGACCAGCTCATCCTCCTGGTCGGGGTTGAGCTCGATCTCACCCTTCTCCGCGAGGTCGAGCGCGAGGTCGGTGATGACGCGGCGCGCCTCCAGCACGTCGCGCTGGTTCGACGGCTCGCCGATGGCAAGTTCGCTCTCGACGACACGGCGAACGCGCGAGGCAACCGCGGACAGGATGGTTTCGCGGAAACGCTTGTCGGTGCCCTTCAGTGCGACGACGATGCGGTCGGTCGGCACCTGGTCGAAGATCATGGTGCGCGCCTTCGGGGCCAGATTGATGACGTCGTCGAAGGTGAACAGCAGCTCCTTCAGCACTTCGGCCGACTTCGGCCGCTTCTCCGACAGGCTCTTCAGCATGTCCTCGATGTGGCCGCGCTCCATCTTGTTGATGATGTCGGCGACGCGGGCATAGGTGTCGGCGCCGAGGTTGCGGGCGAAGTTGAGCGTCAGATCCTCGTGCAGTGTCTTCTCGAGGACCTTCATCGCGTCGTCGACGATCGGCTTGAGACTGAGCACGCGCCGCATCAGCTCGTTGCGCAGGCTCGACGGCAGCTGGCTCATCACCTTGGCAGCGCAGGACGGCTTGACCTTGGACAGGATCAGCGCCGCGGTCTGCGGATGCTCCTTGGAGAGGTAGGTTGCCAGCGAATTTTCCGACACCGACGACACGCGGTCCCACACCGAGCGGCTCGAATTGCCGAGCAGGTCCGACATGATCGCCGTGACCTGGTCGGCCGGAAGCACGTCACCGAGCACGGCCTCGAGCCCGCCGAGCGTGCCGAGGATGTTGGCGCCCATCGAGAACTGCTGGGCGAATTCCTCGACGATCCCCTCGAGCTCCTGCGCGGTGATCGGTCGCAACTCGGCCGCGGCCTTGGTGACGATGCGGATATCCTGGGGCTCGAACTGCGCGAGCACGCTCGCGGCCGCCTGCCGGCCCATGGCCAGCAGGAGTGCCGCGACCTTTTCCGTTCCACCCAGCGTGGCAACGCCTCGCTGCTTGATGGGAGCGACCTGTGCCGCCATGGTCAGGTATCACCCTGCCCCAGCGGTCCGACGATCTCCGTGAGCGAGACGCCGAAGCGGGAGTTGTCCTCTTCGACGACGACCACCTCGCCGCGGGCGACGATGCGGCCGTTGACCACGACGTCGACAGGCTCGCCGACCCGGTGGTCGAGCGGGACCACCGCGCCGCGGCCGAGCTTCATCAGGTTCGCAACCGGAATGGTCGCCGAGCCGAGCACCACCTGCATGGTGACGGGAATCCGCATGATGGCATCGACGTTGGCGAACTTGCCGGTCTCCTCGGCCGTGCGCGCGGCAATCTCGGCCAGCCGCTCCAGCGGAGACGCCTCGGTCTCTTCCGATGCAGATGCAGACTCATAGTCGAAGGATTGCGCCATGTGGTATCGCCTCTTGGTAGTTCCGCCCCCGCAGCGCCGCGACGCTCCGGTCGTATGTGTTCAGCCTGCTCCGGCTTCAATGCTTGTTCACGTCGGCGCCGCCTGTGGCGGACGCGAGCCCGCTCCTCGCATCGAGTGCCGCAATCGCCTCGTGAGCCTGATCGATCTTCGTGCTCAGCACGTTGGCGAGCCGCCCGAGATTGGCGGTGGAATCGTGCGCAGCGGTGATGACGGTGTCGAAGGCGCCTGCCGTCTCGTGGACGATGGTCGAGAACTCGCCCTGGTAGCTGCGCAAGCGCGCGAGCTCGCGGTGCATCCGGGTCACCCGCATGCTGGTGAAGGCGAGCGCAATCAAGAGCACAGCATCAACGAGATAGGATATCATCGACGAACTCCCGTTTCTGATCGACGGGATCTGCCACCTGCATGGCATAATAGCCATCGAGCTGGCCGATCTGACACCAGAACAGCACTTGGTTGTTGCTTTCGAGACGGGCCAGCGTGCGCGGCGTGGCTTCGAGCTCGAGCACCTGGCCGACGTGGAACTTCACGACATCGTCGAGGGTTATCATCTTCTCGTCGAGCACGGCAGTCAACGTCACTTCGGTCTTGTTGACCTCGCTCTCCATCTGCTCGCGCCAACGCGGATCGGACGCCCGGCCGTCGCTGACGACGACATGTGCGAGCTTCTGGCGCAGCGGGTTGAGCGCAGAGTGCGGAATGATCAGGAACATCTGGCCGCCGCGATAGAGCGCCTGCACCATCATGTTCGCGCAGATCGACATGTTGCTGCTGCGGCCGATCGCCAGCGACGCCATCGCCGTCTCGACCCGCTCGACGCGGAAGGTGACGTTGGACGTGCCGGCAAAGGCGCCCTGCAGCGCCTTGGCGAACCGCTCGAACAGCGCCTGGACCAGGCGGATCTCGATGTTCGAGAAAGTGCGCTCGACATCGAGCGGCGGCTCGGCCCCGTCGGAGCCGAACATCGCCTCGACCATCGTGAACACGAAGTCGCGGTCCAGCATGATGATGACGCGCGAATCCCACTGCTCGGCATAGAGCACGGCGGCGACCGCGTTGCCCTCGTAGTCCTTGATGATGTCGCCGAGGGGGTCGTTGGTGATGCCGTTGACCGAGAAATAGCACGGCGTTCCGGCCATCGGTTGCAGGCTGTCGGTGCACGATGCCGCCATGCGATCGAAGATCACATTGAGCATCGGCATGCGTTCGATCGAGATACCCGCCGCATCGAGCAGGTAGTTCGGCAGCTGCTTCCGCTGATCGACCTCGACGTCTTCCATCGTCATGCGCGGGCCGCCTTCGGTTCAGCCTCGGTCGGGACAGCCTTGGGGCCCGCGATCGTCTCGTTCTCGACGACGTCGATCGAGGGACGCTCACTGCTCGAGATCATCTTGCGGCCGTGCTCGACCGCGATCTGCGGCATGGCGCCGTTCATGAAAGCCAGCAGCGTCTGCTTGACGATGATGTAGGGCCTGCACTTCTTCTCGCGCGTCATCTTGATCTTGATCGCGAAGGGCGAAAGCACACCGTAGGAAATGAAGATGCCTGCGAAGGTACCGACCAGGGCCGCGCCGATGAAGCCGCCGAGCAGCTTCGGCGACTGGTCGAGCGCGCCCATCGCCTTGATGACGCCGAGCACCGCGGCGACGATGCCGAGCGCCGGCATCGCCTCGGACACCGTCACCAGCGCATGGTAAGGTGCCAGCTTGCCCTTCACGATGGTGTGGATCTCCTCGTCCATCAGCGCTTCGATCTCATGGGTGCGCGCGTTGCCCATGATGATGAGACGGACATAGTCGCAGATGAACTGGAGCAGCGACGGGTCGCCGAGCACGCTGGGGAACGCCTTGAAGATCTCGGACGACGAGGGATCGTCGATATGCGCTTCCACCTCGTTGCGGCCCTTGCCCCGCAGCTCACGCATCAGGGCGTGCAGCGCCCCGAGCAGGTCGAGGTAATAGCGCTGTCCCGGCACCGCGTTGGTGATGGCCTGCATGCAGGCAACCCCGCTGTCGACGACCGTCTTCCACGGATTGGCCAGGATGAAGGTGCCGACCGCGGTGCCTATGATGATCACGAATTCCCAAGGCTGCATCAGCACGGCCAAGTGCCCGCCCATGGCGGCAAAACCGCCGAGCAGCGCCGCTACCGTGATGAAAATCCCCACGAAACTGCCCAACACGCCGCTCCATCGCCGATCCCACCGGGAATATCTAGTCGGCGACGCTTGCGCGAAGCTGGCTTGCCGCATCGCCAGCCCCGCGCAAGCAATTGGCGGCAGCTTGGGACAGGTCGCAAAGGCGGCCAAAGGGGCGCGTGCCATGCTATCGACCATCGCGGACTACACCAGATTGACCACGGACATGAGCAAGTCGATGACGCAGGTCGCGACGCAGCCCGATGTCAGCCGCGATACCGATTACTTCCTCAGCCATATCGGCAACGTGAAGACGATCGACGACTTCCTGAACGACTACCGCCTCTATTCCTATGCGATGAAGGCCTACGGCCTCAGCGACATGACCTATGCCAAGGCGTTCATGCGCAAGGTGCTGACCGAGGGGGTCTCGGACAAGGACGCTTTCGCCAACAAGCTCTCCGACACCCGCTACCGGCAGTTCGCTACCGCCTTCAATTTCGCCGCTCTCGGCGACCGGGCGACCTCGACCACCGCGGCCACGACCGGCACGGCAACCCAATACGTCACGCAGACGCTGGAGGAGAACGCCGGCAACCAGAACGAGGGCCTGCGGCTCGCGCTCTATTTCACCCGCAAGGCCTCCACGATCACGAACGCCTACCAGATCCTCGCCGACAAGGCGCTGACCCAGGTGGTCCAGACCGCCATGGGCTGGTCGTCGACGATCAGCTCGTCCGACATCGACGCCCAGGCCAAGATGATCACGGACAAGATCGATCTCACCGAGTTCCAGGACCCGATCAAGGTCACCAAATTCGTGCAGCGCTTTGCCGCGATGTGGGATGCGACCCAGGCCCAGAGCGACAACTCCACCAACCCCGCCCTGGTACTGATCGCCGGCGCGTCGACATCGGTGAACCTCGATACCGACATGCTCACGACGCTTCAGAATATTCGATTCAACAGGTAAGTCATGCAATCGGCTCTCTATGTGGGATTGTCGGCGCAGGTCGCACTCGAAAAGCGCCTCCAGACGATCGCCAACAACGTCGCCAACGTGAACACGTCGGCGTTCCGCACCGACGTGGTGAAGTTCGAGACGGTGCTGTCCAAGGCCGGCGCGAACCCGGTCGCCTTCTCCTCGCCCGGCGACAACATCATCTCGCGCGAGCAAGGCAGCATCACCGAAAGCGGCAACCCGCTCGACGTCGCCGTGGTCGGCCAGGGCTGGATCGCCTTCGCCGGCCCGAACGGCACGGTCTATACCCGCGACGGCCGCCTCCAGATCGCTCCCAACGGCGATCTTCAGACCGTGGCCGGCTTCCCGGTCATCGACGCCGGCGGCGCGCAGATCACGCTCGACCCGAACGGCGGACCGATCTCGGTCGCGCGCAGCGGCGCGATCACCCAGGACAACAACGAGATCGGCACCATCGGCCTGTTCAACATCCCCGCTGATGCCAATCTCGAGCGCTACGGCAATTCCGGCGTCACGCCCGACCGGCCTGCGACCGCCATCGCCGATTTCTCCCGCGACGGCTTCAAGCAGGGGTATGTCGAGGGCTCCGGCGCCAATCCGATGATGGAATTGACGAAGCTGATCGCGGCTTCGCGTGCCTTCGACGGCACCAATTCGATGATCGAGGGCACCGAGAGCTCGCTCCAGAACGCAATCCGGACGCTGGGCGAGCCGGGCAAATAGACCTGCAAGTAGTTTGCGCCGCGCGCGCATTGAGGGTGGACGGTTTCCTTGAACGCTCTTCGGCAACTCGAGTGGGCGCTGCTGGAGCTTCAGCAGAGCACTCCCCTGGCCAGCGTCAGCGGCGCGATCTCCGAGATCGCGCCGACGCATTTCCGCGTCTCCGGCCTGTCGCGTTTCGTCAGACTCGGTGAACTCATCGGCGTCAATTCCGGCGGCAAGCCGCAGATCGGCGAGGTGGTGCGGATCGACAGCGACGGCATCATCGCAAAGCCGTTCGACCGGCAATTTGCCGGTGGCCTCGGCTCCGTCGCCTACCGGATGCCGCCATTGTCGTTCGCGCCCGATCCGAGCTGGAAGGGCCGCGTCATCAACGCGCTTGGCGCCCCGCTGGACGGACAGGGCCCGCTCACGCCGGGGTCGCGCGCCGTCTCGGCCGAGGCCGAGGCGCCGTCGGCCATGAAGCGCGCGCGCGTGCACAAGCCGCTGCGCACGGGCGTGCGCGTCATCGACCTGTTCGCCCCGATCTGCGCCGGCCAGCGCGTCGGCATCTTCGCCGGCTCCGGCGTCGGCAAGTCGACGCTGCTTGCGATGCTCGCCCGCAGCCAGGGCTTCGACACCGTCGTGCTGGCGCTCGTTGGCGAGCGCGGCCGCGAGGTGCGCGAGTTCATCGAGGACGTGCTCGGCACCAACCGCAACCGCGCCGTCACCATCGTATCGACGGGAGATGAAAGCCCGATGATGCGGCGGCTGGCGCCGAAGACGGCCATGGCCGTCGCCGAATATTTCCGCGACAAGGGCGAATCGGTGCTGCTCGTGGTCGATTCGATCACCCGTTTCGCCCACGCCGCCCGCGAGGTCGCGCTGGCCGCCGGCGAGCCCGCGGTCGCGCGCGGCTATGCACCGACTGTTTTCACCGACCTGCCCCGCCTGTTGGAGCGCGCCGGCCCCGGCGAGGAGGGATCCGGTTCGATCACCGGCATTTTCTCCGTGCTGGTCGACGGCGACGATCACAACGAGCCGATCGCCGACACCATCCGCGGCACGCTCGACGGCCACATCGTGCTTTCCAGACACATCGCCGACCAGGCGCGCTATCCGGCCGTGGACGTGCTGGCCTCGGTGTCGCGCCTCGCCCACAACGTCTGGGACCCCGAGGAGCGCGAATTGGTGAGCAAGCTGCGCACCATGATCGCCAAATACGAGGACACGCGCGACCTCCGCCTGATGGGCGGATATCAGTCGGGACGTGATTCGGGCCTTGACCAGGCCATCGACATGGTACCGAGGATCTACAGCGCCATGCGGCAAGACGCCTCGGCTCCGCCGAGCGCCGATCCGTTCCGCGAGCTCCGGGACATGCTCAGGGGTGAGTAGCGCATTTTCGGTTCTGTTTGAATCAGAACCGAAGCTCTTGTTTTGACGCATTTTCTTCACGCGAACCGGCGGCCGTTTCGCTCGAAAACGCGTTAGCAAAGGTGCGCAATTGGTGCCCGCCACTGCAGCCATGCTCATGATCTAGACAGTCGATCATGCGTGCCGCCACGCTCGCCGCGCATGTGCATGCATCATCGCCGACATTTCCGTCGCAAGCACGTCATCCATTCGGTCGAGATTCGCGTGGCCAGGTTGAAAGTGATCCAACCGGCCCCATTTTGCGGGTATTACGGCAACAACCGCTGCGTGCAAACCCTGCGAGTTCCCTTGGCGATTCTCTTGCGGATCGCACAAGTTGTGGACGGCGCGCCGATGCGGATCGTCGCCATGCACAAGCTTCGATCACGCTGCTCCGACAACAGACGGCAATAAGCGTGCAAACAAAACCATCGTATATTTGCGCGCAGGCCGCTTGTTATACTGCATATTGCGATCACCATCATGTGTCCCGAAGCGCGATGATTGTCTTGAACGTGACAATTGCTTCGAGCGACATCCAGTCTCCTTGGGTGTCTTGACTTGATTTTGTTGGGAAGCTCATTCATCGTTTCGGTGAACATAAAGAAACGTCTGCGTGTGACTTGAACTTCAGGGGCTTCGGTTGAACAACTCCGATCCATCGTCCGCCAGTGACGGCAACTCGGGCTTTCGTTCGACGACGCCACGATTGGCCTACCATCGGCGACGCCGCGTCTCGCGTCGCGGCTTGCAATCCCCGTCAGTCCAAGTCGGGTGCCGAGCAGTCCGTGCTTTCGCGCGGACGCCGGGCATGACGCGCGAGTCGGACATTGCGGGTCATACGGCCTCCCGTAAAAGATTCGTGTGCATCGGCGGAATGCGGCTCCGGGGCGCCGCAGAAGTGATTCCCGGGGCGAGGTAAATCCATGCCGTTGGCACGTGAGGCTGTCGAGCTGCTGGTTCAGGCGGCGAGAGCTTGGTATTTCGAGGGCAATCAGCACGGGTTGCGCGATCGGGAATGGATGGCGCTGCGCTTTCTTGGCCGCGCCAACAGGTTTTCGCGCACGCCCTCCGCGCTCGCCGGCTTCATCGGCGCCACCAGGGCGACTGCGTCGCAGATCGTGAAGACGCTGGAGGGCAAGTCCTATTTGGTGCGAAAGCCCTCGCACGAGGACAAGCGGTCCGTGGTGCTCCATGTCACCGCGCAGGGCGAGAAATGCCTGAACCAGCACGACCCGATCAACCATGTGGTGAACGCGGTCACGGCGCTCGGCACCGAGGAGTGCATTCGCTTGCGCGACTCGCTTCGCGAGATTCTCAATCATCTCGACGCGGCCCATCAGCGGCTCGACGCCAGCATCTGCCGCGACTGCATGTTCCTTGCCGAACGCAGCCCTGGCCATGCCGGCACCAGCAAGGGACGCGCAGCGGCCGAGTTCATGTGCCGGTTGTATCGGGCCCCGATTTCGCTCGAAGAGACAGAGCTGCTCTGCACCAGCTTCGAGCGCACCCGCGATCGCCCGAAGATCGAGGAGCATCTCGACCGTGCGCGCGTGGCGAGCCAGGGATGAGACGCGCATAGTCTTCCGGAGTGTCGCGAGCCCCACCGCGCTCGCAGTGACGGAATACGAGGCAGTATCGCAATTTTCGGAACGGCGTCGTAGGATGGGTAGAGCGAAGCGAAACCCATCAACTCTCGTGAACGCCGAGGCATGATGGGTTTCGCTTCGCTCTACCCATCCTACGGCCTCGCGGACACAGCTTCACAATCTCGCGGCGCAATTCGCCCGAGCTTTGCTTGATCTCTCCACCCTCGAAGCCAAGAGGGCGCAGGGAAGGCCGGGTGCCGGCTCGCACCCGCGGTCCGCAGCGCGAAAGGTAGCGCAAGGAAACCGCACAGCAGCATACAGGTGAAGCCCAACACACGGCCTTCCCTGCGCGATGGTTGGACGGCTTATGCCGTGCTCTCCCGGGAGCCGAGTTCGTTCTGGCCTCCCTCGCCCTTACAGAAGTCGCCGGCAGCGCGCCGGTTGACGCGACTGCCGCATCCGCCAAGGCTTGACCGTAGCAACGACGGCCAGGACCACACGGTTTTGCCGTACGCACGGCCCGCTATTCGCCGCAGTTTTCCCAGCCCTGTCGACAGAGCCGAAAACTTACAGGCGAGACGAACCTGACAGCGCCGTCCGTCCGCACGAAGCCTTAGGGCTCACGGAGAGCAATCCGCCCTGCCCCTGGCCACTCGCGCCCCGACGCTGCCGCGTCCACCGCAAAGCCCGGCTCGCGAACATGACGACCACATGATCGCCCCTCAAGGATGAGCCGGGATGGGCGACACATACGACAAATCCGAATTTCGGTAAAGCGGAATATTTTCCGCCATGGGGTTGACGGGGAGCGACACATGCCGAGCTCCGTAGCCCGGAGGGAGCCAACGGGTCGGCGCGAAGCGGCGCCCGATGACAGGCTCCGCGCAATCCGGGGCCGCTATCGCTCGTGGCAAGAACCCGGATTACGCTGCACTCCCTCCGGGCTACGAATCTCCGTCGGGGGCTACGAATCGCCTGCATCGCCGACTGCGCCCCCCAAAAAAAACACCCGGCGGTTGCCCGCCGGGTGCTTCGTCGAACTGCTTTCGACCGAACTTACCAGTTGCGCTGAGCGCGGAGCAGCAGGGTGAACGAGTCCTGATCCTTCAGCTCGTAAGTCGCGGCCGGCTTGGCGACCGGGAAGTTGGTACCGCCGGCAATGACGCCAGCATACTTCTGGTCGACGTGGGTCCAGGTGAAGTCGCCCGAGAACGTGAGGTTCTTGACCGGGGTCCAGCGGGTGATCAAGCCAACCTGACCGATGTTGAAGTCAGGGTTGCACGAGGTCACGCCCGCAACCGACGAGAAGATGCCGCCAACGCCGCAGAGGAATGCCTTAGTCCCACCACCGAACTGGGCAGCCGCGTAGGCACCGTAGATCGCGGTGTTCCAGTAGGGATCCCAGTTGTGGGTGTAAGCGCCACGGAAGCCCCAGGTCTTGACGCTTTCCTGGGAGCCGCCCGTGATGAACGTGGTGTCCGGAGCGGTAACCGCGGCGACGCTCTGGTAGGCAACGCCCGAGCTGCCGTACATGAGGTACGAGCCGCCCGCCAGGTTCTGGAAGTTGTAGCGGGTGGCACCGTCGGTGTAGACGCCCGAAATGTTGATCACGTCACCCGCACCGGTCGGGATGTTCTTGATCGACAGAGCGAGCTGAACCGCCCAACCCCACTTGTCGTCGGGGTGGCCAGTCGGTTCGGTCGCGCCGTAGTAGGCAACGTGGTTGTCATGCGCAGCCACCGACGCCTGGAAGAGACCCCAAGCCTGATCGACACGCACCATACCGACGAGGTTCGGCGAACGCGAGCCGCCGATGGCGTTGGCACCCAGCGCACCAGTGGTCAAACCGGCGATAGCAGCAGCACCAGCAGCGCTGCTAATGTTGAGGTTGCCGGCCTGATAGTACGCAGTTGCGTCTTCAGCCGAGAACGCCGCCGTCACGCCCTGACCGAAGTCAGCGGTGTAGGTGAACTGGTTGACACCCGTAACGGTGCCCGAGCCGCCGACGAGACCGTCGAAGTTGTTGCCGGGATAGTTGGTCCAGGGCGCGTCGAACTGCGACACGGCCTTACCCATGGTGAAGCCGGCGAACTGGATGAAGGCGTAGTACACGCCGAGCGAACCGCCCGAGGTGCCGCCGTCAGTCGGGTTGATCGACGAACCGACCAGAGCCGGGGTCGCACCAGCGTTGTTGAGGGCCAGCGTGCCGGTATAGGCGGTGCCGCCGAAGCCAGAACCCGTGCCCTGATAACCGCCGGTGGTCCAGGAGAACGTCGCATCGAAGAAGGTGCGGACGACGCCGTACTCGGTTGCGGTGCGCGTGTCGATGTTGAGATCTTCACGAGCGCGCATGGTGTAGTAGTTGCTCAGGCGATTGCGCCCACTGGCAGGCGAGGTGCGCTGCGAGTCATAGATGCTGTTAGTGTTCAGACCAATTTCAGCGCGCAGATAACCACCCAGCTTGATGCAGGTGTCAGTGCCCGGGATGTAGTAGAAACCGGCACCGTACAGGGAGCAGATCCTCACGTATTCGACCGCCTTGGCCTTCACGGGAAGATCGGCTGCGAACGCGCCGGAGACGGCCATCAGGCCGGCTGCCGAGCCGAGAAAGAGCGTCTTCGTCAACTTCATTAGTAAACCTCCAGATGTCGGTTCAGGGGGCCGGGTCCTCGCTGGAGGCCGCGTTACCCACATCAATTTCCGTTCAATTCAGGTCCGCACTGAAGGTCCGGACTGAAACGACAGTGAGGTGCCCCCCCTCCGTCGTGCTTCACGTATAGTTTATAAAAACAATGGCCTCAATTCATTGATTGAATGAAGCGCAAGTTCGGAAGAGGATGTTGCCGCCAAGCAACAGGGGTGTTTTGCGGCCGGGGAATCACTGAAAACAAAAGAAAAAGCCCTCAGGGGGCATCCCGAGGGCTTTCTTGGAGGTCTCACATTGCTAGCTGTCGACGTGGTCAAGAGCAGCAAACTTTGAGTGGGACAACGTGTAACTCAATTAATTGTTTTCTGCAAGTGCTGAACGACCGAATAGTTTTCGCGGCACGACAGGCAGCCACGCCTCCCGCACGCTATGCACGGGACACGTGCCCAATATCCCGGTACAAAGATCTACTTTGCTGACCTGTCTGATTTCCTTCTGCCTGAGCGATCCCGGGACCACATGATTGAGAAGAGGCTCGACAGAGCCATTACGGACTTCATTTGGAATGTCGTCGAAATCCACTCTCAGCTCGAGGACATCCACGCCAGCTGGGCCACCCTGCTAGGCATTACCGAGCCGCAGTGGCTCATCTTGATGGCCATCACCGAACTCGATGGGGGGCGCGGCGTCGCGGGAATCGACATCGCGAACAAGCTGCGGATCCATCCGGCCTTCGTGACCAACCAGACCAAGAGCCTCGAGAAGGGCGGATTCCTGTCGCGGCGACCGGCAGCCGACGACGCCCGTTTCGTCCTGATGTCGCTGACAGAGAAGGCGACGACGGAAATCGGCAAGCTCTCCAAGAGAAGGCTCGCCTTGAATTCGACCATGTTCAATGAGCTCGATGAGGAGACCTTGGCCGATTTGAATGCTGCGCTGGCCAAGCTCGCCAAGAATGCGCGGCTTGCTGCGCGATTGCTGGCCATCGACGCTTCGTGATCCGCCGACGTCGGGCGCAGGACCGCCGGGCCATCGCTGATCGTCGTCACGCCGCGCCGGAGCGCGCCTGCACGCGATCCTCTCTGATCCGGCTGGAGCGTTTTCGAGCGAAGTGGACGCCGGTTCGCGTGACGAAAGCGCGTCAAAACAAGAATCCAGAAGCTTCGGTCCTGATTTAATCAGAACCGAAGCTCTAGAGATCAGTGACGCGATCCAGCTGACGGCCAGCTCCAAGCTTGCTGTCGAGCCATTCGAAAATGAAGTCGTCCACGGCGATGAAATTCTCGACCTCGCCCAGCGGATGAGGGATGCGGTTCGGCACCACGATCGAGCAATCGGCTCCGGCCTGCCGATAGAGCGTTTGAAGTTCGCGAGCCTCGCGTTCGCGCACCATCGAGCGACTGCCGACAACCACCAGAAGCGGGCAAGATAGTCGATGCGACGGCAGCATCGAGCCTGTCGAACTCCCGTCCTGGTCGCTCTGCTTCAGTCCGGTCATCCAGCGAAATGGTGCTCGGCGCATGACCTGCGTCAGAAGGCCACCGTCGCAGACGGCGGCAGCGATTCTGCGATCCCAAAGCGCAAGACGGGATGCATGCGGGGCGGCGGCTCCTTCGCCATAGATTGCGATCCGCTGCCGATCGACATCCGGACGAGCCTCCAGATAGTCCAGGCAGCATTGCAGCATGTGCTCCGGCTTGAAAGAACGACGATGGGACGAATTGCAGGCGTCGATCAGCAGCAGCGACATGTTGCGGCGACGCAAGGCTGCCGGCAGCCGGCGCATCATCGAGCTGCGGGTAATGTCTTCGTCACTGACGCAGATGACCGCGGGTGCGCAGGGCCCCCGACGCCCGCCCTGGACAAAGAAGCCGGCAAGCACCTCCTGACCAAAGCAATCGATCTCGACTCGATCGATCGCAAGACCAGCGTCATCCTCGAAGCTTTTCAGGCCGGTCGCGACCTTGTCTGCTAGGGCGGCGTCCGCGATGTCTTCCCGACAAGACAAGGTTCGCGCGACTTCGATCGCGGTCTGCGAGCACATCCACGCTTCGCGCGCGATTCGACTGGAACCGCCCGCGCGCGCGAATTCGGACAAGGTCCGATAGTCTTCTGCGACCCTAGCCCAGTCCGAAATCCACAGCTGCCTGTGTGCCTCGCTCGCCAGTTCTGCAACGGGCAGGCTCTCGAAGAATTCGGACGCGCGTCTGCGCAAACGTACCAAGTTTCCACCGGCGCCGTCACAAGAACCATGAGGCCAATAACCACCGTCCATCATGATCTCCGAACAGCAGCGTCAGCGGTTGCTAGACTTGCCGGCTTCACTTCCAGCATGGCGCGCTGCGCGCCCGCTCGATTCCGTCGCGACGCGCCTGACCATGTCCGTCGATCTGGCGTCTGCCGATCGCAACGAGCAGGCCTCATTCAAAGATTTAGGCTGGATCAACCCAGTGGTCAGTTCCCCGCGCCGTGCGACCGAGGTTCCCCACTCTGCCATGTTCGCGATCCCCGCGTTTTAACATTTGTGTCATCAATGATCAAAACAGCCCCGTGTGACGATGCGGCATCTCGTATCAGCCTTGAGCGCGGAATTTTTACGGCCTCAATCCGTCGCGCCGCCAATCACGAGATGGCGAAAGATGCGGCTGGTTGCCATTTCGTCAACACGACTATCGACAGAGAGGGACGGGAACCCATTGACGGGTCTCACTTTATATATCGTGAGACGATATGTATTCTAGCGTGCATAGCCGGCTCGGGGACATGCAAAACATCCGTTAAACGGAATTTCGGTAGGACAGAATATGTTGGTGGCGGCTGGCCGGGAATTGTCCTTTGGGGCGCGACCGGCGAGCCCGCTCAGCCCGATTGGGAAACCGCACGCCATCCGGACGATGGAACATCCTCTAACGCCTTGTATGCATTATCCCAGTTGCCATCCCCACGTAGTTCGCCTTACATGCCGGCAACTCGCCCGCGGACGACGGCCGGGGCTCAAAAATCACGCACATTGTCGAGGGGACGGAATATGGCGCGCAACATATTGATTCTCGGGGCTTCTTACGGCTCGCTGCTGGGCACGAAGCTGCTGATGGCCGGGCACAACGTCACCCTGGTCTGCCGCGCCAAAACCGCTGAGCTGATCAACCGCGATGGTACCGAGGTACGCATCAAGCTGCGCGACGAAGCCGTGCACCGGGCGATCTTTTCGCGCGACCTGCCCGGCAAGCTCGACGCGATGACGCCGCAGAATGTCGACCTCTCGCGCTATGACATGGTCGGCCTTGCGATGCAGGAACCGCAATACACCAACCACACGGTCCGCGTTCTCATGGTCAAGATCGCCGCGGCGAAGCTGCCGTGCCTGTCGATCATGAACATGCCGCCGCTACCCTATCTGAAGCGGATTCCGGCGCTCGCGGACATGGATCTCGAGGAGGCCTACACCAATGCGCAGGTGTGGGAGCGCTTCGAGCCGGGCCTGGTTACCCTGTGCTCGCCCGATCCGCAGGCGTTCCGCCCGCCCGAGGAAGCCGCCAACGTGCTTCATGTCGGCCTGCCCACGAATTTCAAGGCATCGGCGTTCGCCGACGAGAAGCACAATAAGGTGCTGCGCGAGCTAGAGGCCGACATCGACGCGGTGACGCTCGACGGCCACGACGTGCCGGTGAAGCTGAAAGTGTTCGACTCCCTGTTCGTGCCGCTGGCGAAATGGTCGATGCTGCTGACCGGCAACTACCGCTGCATCACGCCGCACGAGCCGCAGTCGATCCGCGACGCCGTGCACGGCGACCTCCAGCGCTCGCAGACGATCTACGACCATGTCGATGCGATCGCCCGCAAGCTCGGCGCCGATCCGCAGGACCAGGTGCCGTTCGCGAAATACGCCAAGGCCGCCGAGAGCCTGCTCAAGCCCTCGTCGGCCGCGCGCGCGGTCGCGAGCGGCGCGCCCTTCATCGAGCGCGTCGATCTCCTGGTGAAGCTGATCTCACATCAGCTCGGCGTGCCCAACGCCGAGATCGACCGCACGGTCGACACCGTGGACCAGAAGCTGAACGAGAAGATCGTGCAGGGCGGGTCCGGCGCGCAGTAGCGCGCCGCTTCCGTTCTTGTCGGATATCGTCGACCTTGACGCAGCGCGCTCCGTTGCCCGGATCGCGCTGCGCTCCATCCGGGCCACGTTCGATCGCCCTCGCATCCCGGCCAGTTCCCGGTGAGATGCACGAGCAACGCGCCACGCGGCGCCTCATCATCACCGCACAATCACGCAAACGTGTCGCCTCTCCGCGCGCGAGCACACTCATCGCGCATATCACAGCTGCGTGAGAGAACGCGGGCTGCTCATCGTCCGTTTGGACTGCACGGCGGTGAAATGACGCCGTTTTGCCTGCAAATCCGTCAAGCGCGAGCGAAGCTCCCCGTCGCGGACGCTTGAAGCGATCGGCGAACTGCGTTCGCGATCCTGCATTTGCGCAGGCGCCGCATGCGCGCAGGTCAGCCCCCGCTTATTGTCCCGCAAAAAGGAGAAAGATAGCTTTTCGTCTCAGCCATTATGCAGTGCCGGCGTCCGGGAGCGGACGCAAACCAACAAGATAAATAAAAATGGATCAGGCAATGCTGAGCGTCGCTCGCGCGGTCGAGGCGGGCGCAACGACGCTGAAGGGCGTGATCGACGCCACTGGACTGTCCCGCCTCAAGATCGAACGTGCGTTGAACGCGCTGGAGAAGCAGAAGCTGCTGGTCCGCGACGGCCAGGGTTTTCGCGCGACCGGCCTGCCGAAAACGGCGCGTCCCGCCCGGCAATGCGGGTCCTGCAATGCCTGTTGCGATATCCTCGAGGTGGCCGCGGTCGACAAGCCGGTGAACCAGCTCTGCAAGCATTGGCAGACCGGCACGGGATGCACCATCTACGACCGCCGTCCGCAGATGTGCCGCTCGTTCGTCTGTGCCTGGCTCCAGGGCCATCTCGACGAGGAGTGGTTCCCCGCGAAGGCCGGGCTCATCGTCCATTTCAGCCAGGACGCGGTCAACGTCACCGTCGACGACCATTGTCCCGATCGCTGGCGGGAAGAGCCTTACTTCAGCAAGCTCGCCGAATGGTCGCTGAACGGCATCAGGCGAATCGGCAATCGTGGCTATGCGACCCTGATCGTGTCCGGCCCCGACCGGTTCATGCTGCTCGGGCGTACCGTCGTTCCGGAACCGACGCTGTTCGGCACCGCGTTCCTGCCGCTGACGCAGGACACATTCCGCTATTGGAGGGCAAAATCGCCCGAACATTTGCAGCGGCTGCACGAACGCATCGCCGAGATCGAGCGGATCAAGCAGGAATTCGGCTCCTGCGCGATTCCCGAGAATGAGGACGACGATCCGCAGGCGCCCTATCGGCCCGCACTTCTACGGTTGTCGAATCGCGCCTGAACTCCGCCGTGGGCAACACGGCCTGATTCGCAGCGTAGCGCTCGACGCGCCCGGGCCGGATTGATAAAGCCCCTGTCCGCAGATGATGGGGACTTGAGTCGGGGCATGACGGTTGCGATCGAGATGGGGCAGACCACGGCAGGCGCCGCGGCCGCCATGGACCTCGAGGAATTGCTGGCGACCCGTCTCCTGGTGCAGGGCAATTCGGGCTCCGGCAAATCGCATCTGCTGCGGCGCCTCCTGGAGCAGAGTGCGCCGTGGGTGCAGCAGGCCATCATCGATCCTGAGGGCGATTTCGTCACGCTTGCGGAGCGATTCGGCCATCTCGTGATCGACGGCGAGGATCACACCGAGCGCGGCTTGCAGGTTGCCGGCGAACGCGCACGGCTGCATCGGGTTTCGACCGTTCTCAATCTCGAAGGGCTCGATGCCGAGAACCAGATGCGGCGTGCCGCAGCGTTCCTCGGCGGGCTGTTCGACGTCGACCGCGACCATTGGTACCCGATGCTCGTCGTCGTGGACGAGGCGCAGCTGTTCGCGCCTGCCGTCGCCGGCGAAGTCTCGGACGAGGCGCGAAAGCTGTCGCTGGGCGCCATGACCAATCTGATGTGCCGCGGCCGCAAGCGCGGGCTTGCCGGCATCATCGCGACGCAGCGTCTGGCCAAGCTCGCCAAGAACGTCGCAGCGGAAGCCTCGAACTTCCTGATGGGCCGCACCTTCCTCGACATCGACATGGCGCGGGCCGCCGATCTGCTCGGCATGGAACGGCGGCAGGCCGAATCCTTTCGCGATCTCGAGCGCGGACAGTTCATGGCGCTGGGGCCTGCGCTGTCGCGCCGTCCCTTGCGCCTCAACATCGGCGCGACCGACACCAGCCCGCGCAATTCCACGCCGCGGTTGATGCCGCTGCCCGAAGCGACGCTGGAGGATGCGCGCGCCGTGATTCTGGCGGCGCCGCCGCCCGATGCCAGCCGGCCGCAGCGCCGGCCGGCGCCTGATTTGCTGGAGCAGCTCCGCGCGGCGAAGGCTGCGGCGACGCCAGAGATCCGGCCTGAGGTGGTCGAGGTGTCCGTCAGCGCCGAGGAGCTCGCCGAGCGGCGCGAGCGCGTCGATCGTACGCTTCGTGCCGTGCTGGCCGAGCCCGATGCCGGCTTCCGCGCCATCGGCGTGCTCTACCAGGAGTTCGTGGTCCGCTGCCGCATCGAGGGCCTCGGCTCGGCGGTACCCGACCTCAACGAATTCCGCCGCATGCTGACGCATGCACGCGCCGGGCTCGGCACTGATCTCGCCGAGGACGACACCTGGCAGGAGGTGTCGCTGCGCGCCTCGATCCTGCCCGACGACATGCAGGGCGTGTTCATGATGATCGCGCGCGCCGCAAAGGAAGGCTGGCCCTGCCCCGGCGATGCCGCGATCGCTCGCGCCTACGGCTCGCATTCGCTGCGCCGCGCCCAGCGGTTGCTGGGCTATATGGAGGAGCAGGGCCTGATCGTCGTCCAGCTCGACGGCGGCGGGCGCAGGATCGTGACGCTGGTGGAGCTGGCCTGGGCGACCGCGCCGGGCGATCCCAACGCGGACGAGCTGCCGGCGGAGCAGGCAGCGAGCGCGGCCTCGCTCTGATCCCGGGGATTCAGGCCCGTCGCGGCACCTCGGTCGCATCGATCAGCATGTCAGGCGCGACACCGCGATCGTCAGCAAACATGCGGCGGTGGAGCGCGACCGAGACGAGCCAGGCGATCGCAAACAACGCGATCACGGCAAAACCGAGATTAGCGAGCGATCCGTTGAGACCGTCGACCAGCACCCACACGCCTCCGGACAGACCAAGCCGATCGGCGATCAGCCCGAGCGCCTCGATGCCGCCGATCAGCAGCGCCACCGCGACGGAAGCGCCAGTGATGGTGAGGTTGTACCAGAGTTTTCGCAAGGGATCGACGAAGGCCCAGCGATAGGCGCTGACCATCAGCGTAGAGTCCGCGGTGTCGACCAGCGCCATGCCTGATGCGAACAACGCGGGAAAGACCAGGATATCGGCGAGCGAGGCGCCGTGCGCGGTCTCCGTGGCGGAGATGCCGAGCAGGCCGATCTCGGTCGCGGTGTCGAAGCCGAGGCCGAACAGGACGCCGAGCGGATACATGTGCCACGGCCGCGTCACCAGGCGGAACATCGGGCCAAGCAGCCGCGCGAGAAATCCGCGATTGGCGAGCAGCGCGTCTAGCCCTTCGGCGTCGTGAACGCCCTGCTCGCGCGCGATGCGGAACGCCCGCCATAGGCCGGCGAAGATGACGAGGTTGATGGCCGCGATCACGAGCAGGAACAGCGCCGACACCCAGGTGCCGATCAGGCTGCCGATCTGCTTGAGCAGGCTGTCGGCGCCAAGACTGACGACGCCGAGCGCGAGCAGCATGGCCGCGACCACGACGATGGTGGAATGGCCGAGCGCAAAATAAAGCCCGGCGCTGCGCGGCGTATCGCCCGCCTGCATCAGCTTGCGCACGACATTGTCGATGGCGGCGATGTGGTCGGCATCGACGGCGTGACGCAGCCCGAACACCCAGGCCAGCAGCGCGGTCGCCATCACCGTCGGACGATCGCCGAACGCCGCGAAGGCCCAGACCCATGCGGCGACGTTGGCGGCAATGAGCCCGCCGAACAGCAACGCCATCCCGGGCTCGACCGCCCGCAAGGACCATCTCGTCACGAATTCAATCCGTGCACTGCGCGCGACATTGCGTCAGTGGTGTGATCTTTTCATAGAATGATCACACGGGCCAGCCCCCAACTATCGCCGGACGATCCCGTATGCGAAATTTGCAGGGAGGTTCGTCATGCCCGGGCTTGTCCCGGGCATCCACGTTCTTCGTGCCCGTTGGCTAAGGCGTGGATGGCCGGGTCAAGCCCGGCCATGACGATGTGGAAGCGTCCGTGCTACGCCGCCTCGGAGCCGCCGAGATAGGCATCGCGGACGCGGGGGTCGTCCTTCAGGGCCCGCGCCGGGCCGGACAGCACGATCCTGCCGGTCTGGAGCACATAGGCCTCGTGCGCGATCTCGAGCGCGAGGCTGGCGTTCTGCTCGACCATGAAGACCGAGACGCCCTCCTGGTTGATGGTGCGGATCAGCTCCAGCACGCGGTCGACATAGAGCGGCGACAGGCCCATGGTCGGCTCGTCCATCACGATCATCCTGGGACGGCTCATCAGCGCGCGCGCCATCGCCACCATCTGCTGCTCGCCGCCGGAGAGCGAGCCGGCACGCTGCGACAGCCGCTGCCCGAGTTTTGGGAACAGCGTGAGCATCCTGTCGAGATCCTGCGCCACCGCATCGCGGTCGTTGCGCACGAAGGCGCCCATCAGGATGTTTTCGCGGACGCTCATGTCCGCGAACAATCGCCGCGCTTCCGGCACCGAAGCGATACCACGGCGGACGATCTGCGGCGTGGTCAAACCTAGCAGCGAAGCACCATCGAAAGTCACATCGCCCGCACGCGGCTTCACGAGTCCCAAGATGATCTTCATCGTCGTCGACTTGCCGCTGGCATTGCCGCCGAGCAGGCAGACGATATGGCCGCGCCCAACCGTGATCGAGAGATCGAAATGCACCTGGGCCTGGCCGTAGAACGTATTGACGTTCGATAGCGCCAGCAGCGGTTCGGGTGTGCTCGCCGTCATGCCGCGCTCTCCTGCTCCGGCGTCAGGCCGTGGCCGAGATAGGCTTCGATCACCTTTGGATCGCTCCGCACCTCTTCGCCCGGCCCTTCCGCGATCTTCTTGCCCTCGTCCATGACGATGACGCGGTCGGAGAGGCGCATCACCATCTCCAGCTTGTGCTCGATCAGGAGGATGGTCAGGCCCTCGGCCTTCAGCTCGGCGACAAGGGCCTGCATCTCCGCCGTCTCGGTCGGGTTCATGCCGGCGGTCGGCTCGTCCAGCAGCAACAAGCGCGGCTTGAGCGCGAGCGCACGCGCGATCTCGACACGGCGGCGGTTGGCATAGGACAGGCTGTAGGCCGGCTGGTCGATGCGCGGCAGCAATCGCTCGCCGAAGCGGGCGAGGATGGCCTTCACTTCTTCGCGGAGCCGTTCTTCTTCCGCCTTGACGCTCGAGGGGCGCAACAACGCCAGGCCCAGCTCCAGCAGCGGGCCGATCACCGGCACGGCCGGCTTCACAGCTCGCAGCCGCGTGTGGGCGCCGATCAGGACGTTGTCCATGACACTGAGATTGCCGAAGACGCGGCCGAGCTGGAAGGTACGCGCGATGCCTTCGGCCGCGAGCCGCTCCGGCGACAAGCCCGTGATGTCCTGACCTTCGAAGTGGACCACGCCGGCATCAGGCCGGTCGAGCCCGGTCACGAGATTGAACAGCGTCGTCTTGCCGGCGCCGTTGGGACCGATGATGCTGATCAGCTCGCCCCTGGCGAGATCGAGATCGATGGCATCGACGGCGGTGAGGCCGCCGAAGCGGCGCGTCAGCCCGCGCAGGGACAGCATGGGCTCCGCCATCACATCGTCCCCAGCAGGCCCTGCGGCCTGAACCGCACGAGCAGCAGCAGCACGATGCCGTAGATCAGGATGCGGTACTCCGCCGCGATCCGAAACACTTCCGGCAGGCCAACCAGCGCCACCGCCCCGACGATGGCGCCGACGACATTGCCGAGGCCGCCGAGAATCACGACGGTCAGCGCCAGGATCGATTGCTGCGTGTTGAAGGTCTCGTGGTTGATGTAGGAGTAGAGATGCGCGGCGATGCCGCCGCTGACGCCGGCGGCGAACCCGCCGAAGATGAAGGCCAGCGATTTGTAGCGGTTGAGGCTGAGGCCATAGGCGCGCGCGGCAATGTCGTCGTCACGGATGGCGCGAAAGCTGCGGCCGAGATGCGAAGTGAGCAAGCGGCCCTGCAGCAGTGCGAGTGCGACCATCACGGCAAAGCTGAACCAGTAGATCGATGCCGGGCTGACCAGATCGTAGCCGAACAGCGACAGCGGCGGGATGCCGGAGATGCCGATCGGGCCGCGCGTGACGCTTTCCCAGTTCAGGATCACCAGCGAGACGATCTCGCCGATCGCGAGCGTCGCGATCGATACGTAGTGCCCGCGCAGGCGGAACGACGGCGAGATCAGCGTCGTGCCGAGCGCCGCACTCATCAGCCCGCCGGCGATGATGGCGAGACCGACCGGAACGTTGAGGGTCAACGACAGCAGCGCGGAGGTATAAGCGCCGATCGCGAGCAGCGCGGCGTGCCCGAGCGAAACCTGCCCCATCGTGCCCGCCACCAGCGTCAGGCTGAGCGCGAGCATGCCGAGCAGCCAAGCATTGATCAGGGTCTGGAGCACATAGAAGGACACCGGGAAGAACGGCAGGAGCGCGAAGATCGCGGCTGCGACAGCCAAGGCCCAGCGCGGAATGCGCACCGGGCGGCTCGGCGCGATGAAGGTGCCGGTGAGCGGCTCGGGCGGCGCCTGCCGCGCGCTGGCGAACAATCCGTTCGGACGCAGCACGAGCACAACGACCAGCAGCAGGAACGCGAACAGGTTACGATAGCTGGTGCCGAACACGGCGACGCCGTAGCTCTCGACCAATCCCAGCAGCAGGCTGCCGATCACCGCGCCGGGCACGTTGCCCGCGCCACCGACGACCTCGGCGACGACACCCTTCAGCGTCGCCTGCAGGCTCATCGCGGTGTCGATCTGGTTGTAGTACATGCCGACCAGCATGCCGGAGACGCCGCCGAGCGCGGCGGCAATGCCGAACACCGCCTGATTGACGCGGTTGACGTCGACGCCCATCTGCATCGCGGCGTCGCGGTCCTGCGAGGCCGCGCGCACCGCCCAGCCGAGCTTGCTGTAGCGCAGGAACACGAACAGCAAGAGCGCGCTGGTGATGCCGACGCCGGCGATGAGGAGATCGAGCGGACCGATGGTGCCGCCGCCGACCTGGAAGCGGACATCAGGCAACTGGCTCGGCAGCGCGCGCGGGTTGGGCGAGAAGGTCAGCATCACCAGCTGATCGAGCACGAAGCTGATGCCGATGGTCGCAAGCAGCGGCGCGATGCGCACCGAGTTCTGCAGCGGCCGCAGGCCGAACCGCTCGATGATCAGGCCGACCACTGCTGCGGCCGCCGCCACCACGATGATGGTGAGCGGCAGCGGCGTATGCAGCTGCACCACCGCGACCCAGCCGATATAGGCGCCGACCAGATAGATCGAGCCTTGCGCGAAGTTGATCAGCCGGCTGACGCCGAAGATGAGCGCGAGCCCGACCGCAACGAGAGCGTAGACATTGCCGACGATCAGCCCGTTGATCGTGTAGTCGAGCCAGGAGGACACGCTAGGTTCCTAATGAGGAGAAAGGTCAGGTCGGCTTGCCGTCCCAGAGTGCGAACTGGCCCTTGCGCACGACCAGCTCGGCATTCATGGCGCCCTTGACGCGGCGGGTCGCGACGTCGAACGTCGCGGTGCCGAAGATGACGCTCGGGACGTCCTTGACCTTGGTGAAGCCGTCGCGGATCGCCTTGCGGTCGGCGCCGCCGATCCTCACCACCGCGGCCGCCATGTTCATCGCGTCATAGGAATAGGCATTGAAGGCGTCGGGCTCCAGCCCGTTGTACTTCTTCTTGAAGCCGGCAATGAATTTCTGCACCTCGGGCCGTGGATCTTCCGGGAAGTAGCGCGTGCCGACATGGACGTCCTCGACCGCCTCGCCGCCGAGCTCCAAAAATTTCGGCGAATAGACCGAGCTTGCGGCGCAGATCACCTGCTTCAATCCGACCTGGCGCGCCTGGCGCGCGATCAGCGCTCCGTCCGAGTAATAGGAAATCAGGATCAGTCCGTCCGGATTGGCATCGCGCACACGCACCAGCGTGGAGCGGAAGTCGCGTTCCTCCGCGATGTAGCCTTCGGTGACCGCGATCTCCGCGCCATACTCCTTCGCGGCGTTGACGAAATAGTCACGGCTGGTGCGGCCCCAATCGGTGTTGAGGTGCAGCACCGCGAGCTTCTTCAGGCCGAGCCGCTTCACCGCATAGCGTGCCAGCAGCGGCTGCTCGTCGGCCTGGCTGACCGACGTGCTCCACATGAAGTCGCCGCCCTTGGTGAAGTCAGGGTGCGAATTGGTGAAGCCGAACTGCACGAGGCCGCCGCGCTGATAGATCGGCGAGGCCGCCATCGAGGCGGGACTGGAGAAGTCGCCGAGCTCCATGACGATGCGGGGATCGGAGACGAACTTTTGCGCGATCGCGACCGACTGGCGAGGATCGCTCTGGCTGTCCTCGAATTGATAGGCGAGCTTGCGGCCGTTGATGCCACCGGCCGCCTGGATCTCGTCGAGCGCGAGATCAAAACCCTGCTTCCACTGCGTGCCATATTGCGCATTCGGTCCGGTCAAGGGACCGCTGACGCCGAGCAGGATCGGCTCAGCGTCCGCGAAGGCAGCGCGCGAGAAGGCGGCGCCCGCCATCATGGCGAGCGAGCCTTTGACCAGGGTTCGGCGATTGATGTTGCTCATGCACGGCTCCATCCACTCAATGTTGATACAAGCAGCAATTCTTGTGCCGGTGAGATTGCCTATTTCGAGGGCTCACCGAGCGACAGCATCAGCCGGTTCGCCCAGTTGAAGAACGAGGCGCCGTTGATGACGTCGACGATCTCGGCATCGTCGAGCCCACCCCGGCGCAGCTCCGCGATATTTTCAGGACCGAACGCGATCGGCGTCGCCGCCAGCGCCACCGAGGCCTTGACCACGGCATTCCAGCGCTCGCCGAGATCGGCCTTGACGCCCTCGTCGAGCAGGCGCTGCACATCGTCGCGGCGCTTGGAATAGGTGCTGGCGAAGCGCGCGTGCACCGAGGCGCAATAGATGCAGCCGTTGTAGCGCGAGGTCGCGGCAGCAGCGAGCTCGCGCTCGGCGCGCGGCAGGCCGTCGGCGACGTTGTAGAAGATGTCCTTGTCCGTCTTGGTGCGGGCCTCCAGCACCTCGGGATCGCGCACCAAGAGACGAAAGTATTCCGACTTGGCGCGGGCGCGATCGACCAGGCCATTGAAATGCCGTTCGGTCAGCTCGGCCTCGGGCAGCGGCTCGACCCAGGAGACCCAGCCGAGCTCATCCTGGGTGAAGACGACGGGCGGATAGACGGTGGCGCTCATGATTGCGGCCTTCTCTTATGCGTTCACGGCTGCGAGCGTGCGCAAGCCGCTGACGACGCGCACCTGGAACGACAGGAATGCGACGAGCTGGGAGAACGTGACGATGCCGGTGGTCGACCAGCCGGCGGCGAGCAGCGCCTTCATGTCGGCGGAGGCGGCATCGCGCGGGCGGAACACCAGCAGATGCGCATGTTCGAAGGCCGCAGCGAGCCTTGCGCCAAGAACGGACTTGCCCTCCGCGCTGACGCGGTAGATCAAGCCGGCCGTGTTCTCGATCGACAACGGTCCGGCCGGATACGCGCCGTACGGCCCCGAGGTTTCGCCGCGGCCGATTTCAGCTTCGATTGCTTCGACCAAACGCGCGCCATCGGTGGTCGCAGCTAGCTTCGCGCGGTAGAAGGCGGTCACATTGGGCTCCCGATGCAGGCCGATGACGAAGAGCGCGACTGCCGCGCGTTCCACCAGCGAGAACTCGCCGGCATCGATCGGTTCGAACAGCGAGAGATAGCTCTTTTGAGCATTCTCGCGCGCCTGAAGACGGCGGGCGCGGATGGCGTCCAGGGCCGAGCCCGGCTCGATCCCCGCCAGCGTGTCGATGATATCCGTCGTGCTCATCATTCAGCCTCGTGCAACACGTTGATGCCCATCGGCCGCCGCCGGCCGGACCCAGCCCAGCGCCGGCGCGACTTTCTCGGCGACCAGATCGATCGAGCGCAGAATAGAGGGATGCGGCGCATCGACCGAATGGGCCTGGAAGACCAGATCGGTCACCCGCTCCAGCGTGGCATCGGTGCGGAGCGAGGCGATGACGTCGTCGGCCGCGCCGACATGGGTGTCGAACGCCGTGATCATCTCTTCCAGAGTCTCGCCGGGGGGAAGGTGCCCGCCCTTCATGAACTGCGGCAGCGCGCGCCGCAGCCCGATGTCTGCGAGGCGCATCGCCTCGGCGCGGTCGTCGGCGACGAAGACACTGCGCGAGGCCATGATGCGCGGCTCGCAGCCCGGCGGCAGCGCTTCGAGATAGGCATCGATGATCGGGTTCTGGATCTCGGCGAGCGTGGCCTTCGGCCCGTCCTTGGTCCGCGGCTGGGTCCGCGACAACAGCAGGCCGTCGCCCGCCTTGCCGGCGCGGGCACCGCCGGCGACCGAGAACGTCGCCTGCCAGATCCGGCCGTCCAATTGCGGCCGCTGCGGATAGAGCGTGTCGCCGCCTTCGAGCGGCTTGCCGGTCAGCGCGGCGCGGACGATCTTGAGATTGCGGGCAAAGATCTCGTTGCGCTGGGTGCTGTCGAGGCCGAAGGCGGCAAAGGCCGACGGGTTGCCGCCGGTGCCGACGCCGAGCTCGAAGCGGCCGTTGCAGATGAGATCGAGGACGGCAGCGTCTTCCGCCACCCGCACCGCGCTCTCGAGCGGCAGCGTCACGATGCCGGTGCCGAGGCGGATGCGCGAGGTCAGGGCTGCAACATAGCCCAGGAAGGTGAACGGCGACGGCAGGCCGCCTTCGCGCTCGTGGAAATGATGCTGCGCGATCCACGCGGAATCGAGGCCCGCCTTCTCGGCCCGGACGATCTGCTCGGCGGCGAAGCGGTAGCGCTCGGCGGGCGGCGCCTCGTCGAGGAGGCGCGTGAAGAATCCCAGTCGTTTCAGGTTTGCGAAGCGTTTCATTACGACCCCTGCCGGGCGAGGATGGGCCCCGATGATGTCGGTTGGCGCAGCTCCAGACAAGCGGGCATTGCGCAAGGCTGCCCGCCGGGACGGCCCCGCCCCTGAAGCCTGGCTAGGCAGATTGCCTACCAGCTCGGCAGCACCGCGCCCTTGAACTTGGTCAGGACGAACTCCTTGACCTCGGGCGTGTGGTAGCTGTCCACGAGGGTCTTGACCCAGGGCTTGTCCCTGTCGGCGGCGCGCACTGCGATCAGGTTGACATAGGGGCCCTTCGGGTCCTCGCGCAGGATCGGGTCCTTGACCGGATCGAGGCCCGCCTGGGTTGCATAATTGGTGTTGATCGCGGCGGCGTCGACGTCGTCGAGCGCGCGCGGGGCCTGCGCCGCGTCGACCTCGATGAACTTCAGCTTCTTCGGATTCTCGGTGATGTCGAGCACCGTCGGCTTGAAGCCGGTGCCCTCCTTCAGCTTGATCACGCCCTTGTCGCGCAACAGCAGCAGCACGCGGCCGCCATTGGTCGGGTCGTTCGGGATCGAGACCTTGCCGCCCTCAGGGATATCGGCGAAGGCCTTGTGCTTCTTCGAATAGACGCCGATCGGGAAGTTCACGGTCAGCGCGACGGCCTCGATCTTGTAGCCGCGGTCGGCCTTCTGGTTGTCCAGATAAGGCTGGTTCTGGAACGAATTGGCCTGGATCTCGCCGGCATCGAGCGCGGCGTTCGGCACGACGTAGTCGGAGAATTCGATCAGCTGGATGTCGAGGCCCTGCTTGGCGGCGATCGGCTTCACCGCCTCGAGGATCTGCGCGTGCGGTCCTGGCGTCACGCCGATCTTGATGGTCTCGGCGCTCGCGGCAGTGGACCAGGCGGCGAGCACGGTTGCGAGGATCAGGGGAAGGCGAAACGACATCTTGGTCTCCGGCAGTCAGCGGCAATGATGGGAACCGTATTCGCTTCTCCGCCGTGCGAAATCAATGAAATGAATATCCATATTGGCGGCAGGTCATGGGCTGCGCCTTCTCGATTCACCACCGAACGTGAAACGAATTCGCGGCGGCGATCAGGCCCGCGACGGGCGGCCGGCGCGTCACCGCCAGCCGCAAGCTCTCGACGTCATCCTCGCGCGCTGTCGACCAGCAGATTCCATATGCGCTGCGTTTCGCACCGTTTGCGCACGTCGGGGCTTGTCTCCGGCTCCGAGCGTGAGCGGCCAACGGCCGGCTTGGCCTTGGGCGGCGCGATCCACCGCTCCGAGATCGGATCGTACCATTTTCCGATCGACATTCCGATAAACATGTCGCTCACGAAGATCACCTCGCCGAACAAATTCGCGTACCTCTCGCGCCCACCGCGTCTGACGCAACGGCCGTCTGGAAAACGAGGTTCGTTTGTGAACGTTCCTCCTTGGGGACGAACGGCCCGGCGCTTCAAGCGGGCTTTACCGGATGCTGCGTGCGGGGGTGACGCGCGTGCAGCAGCCGTGCGAGGTCTTCGCGCTCGCCGTCGCGCTGCTTCATCGCGGTCTCGAACAGCGCCTCCTGGATGTCGCGGGGCATGTCGCCCCACACGTCCATCGCCGCGCGCCCGAGCAGCCGCGCAAAATGGTCTTCGCCCTCGCCCATCGGTGCCTCCTGATCCCGCCTAAAAAGATGGAACGGCTGTCGCGCTGCGGCGTTCCACCTCCGTCCCCGTGAATGCAGGCGTTGCCGGCGACCGACCACGCTTGTCGGGCGTGTGCCTCCGCCATTTCGCCGCAGGGTTTTCCGCTCCTGCCGTCCCTTGCCGGCATTGCCGCCTCGTCCATGATGAAACATGATGGGGTGCTGGCGACGAATGTTCCAAGTGGAGGCCATCTGATGGACGAGAACGAAATCCGCAACCTGGTCGCGGAGGTGAAGCAAGGCACCCTGTCGCGACGCTCGTTCATCCGGACAATGGCGACGGTCGGGATTGCGGCGCCTGTTGCAAGCCAGATCCTGCTCTGGAACGACGTGGCGATGGCGGACGCCACGCTGCCCTACAAGCCGACCAAGGCCGGCGGCGGCGGCCTGCTGAAGCTCCTGCTCTGGCAGGCGCCCACCCTGCTCAATCCGCATTTCGCGCTCGGCACCAAGGACCAGATCGCCTCGCGCATCTTCTTCGAGCCGCTCGCCGGCTGGGACAAGGACGGCAATCTCGTCCCCTGCCTTGCCGCAGAGGTCCCGACCAAGGCGAACGGCGGCCTTGCGGCCGACGGCATGAGCGTGATCTGGAAGCTGAAGCAGGGCGTCAGATGGCATGACGGCAAGCCCTTCACCGCCGACGACGTCGTCTTCACCTGGCAATACGCCGCGGATTCCGCGACCGCGGCGTTCACCACGGGCTCCTATCAGAACATCACGGTCGAGAAGATCGACGACCACGCCGTCAAGGTGATCTTCAAGGCGCCGACGCCGTTCTGGGCCGACCCGTTCGTCGGCGGCCAGGTCGGCCAGATTCTGCCGAAGCATCATTTCGCCGATTATATCGGCGCAAAGTCACGCGAGGCTCCCGGCAATCTGAAGCCCGTTGGCACCGGGCCGTACAGGTTCGTCGAGTTCAAGCCGGGCGACTTGATCCGCGCCGAACGCAATCCCGACTATCACATCAAGAACCAACCGCATTTCGACACGCTCGAGATCAAGGGCGGCGGCGACGCGGTCTCCGCGGCGCGCGCCGTGCTGCAGACCGGCGAATACGACTTCGCCTGGAACATGCAGGTGGAGGAGGAGGTCCTCAAGCGCATGGAGGCGGGCGGCAAAGGCAAGCTCGACATCACGCCTTCCGGCAATGTCGAGTTCATCATCCTCAACACGACGGACCCCTGGACCGAGGTCGACGGCGAGCGGTCGAACGTCAAGACCAAGCACCCGACGCTGTCCGATCCCGCCGTTCGCCGCGCGATCAATCTCTTGATCGACCGCGATTCGATCCAGAAGTTCATCTATGGACGCGGCGCCCTCGCAACCGCGAGCTTCGTCAACGCCCCCAAGCAGTTCAAGTCCCCCAAGCTGAAATACGAGTTCGACATCGACAAGGCGAACAAGATCCTCGACGAGGCCGGCTGGGCCAGGGGCGCGGACGGCATCCGCGAGAAGGACGGCAAGAAGCTCAAATACGTGTTCCAGACCTCGACCAATGGCCCGCGGCAGAAGACGCAGGCCATCATCAAGCAGGCCTGCCAGAAGGCCGGCATCGAGATCGAGATCAAGGCGGTCACCGCATCGGTGTTCTTCTCCTCGGATGTCGGCAATCCCGACACCTACTCGAAATTCTACGCCGACATGGAGATGTACAACACGACGCAGCCGCAGCCCGATCCGGAGCGCTTGCTGAACCAATGCGTGTCCTGGGAGATCGCGACCAAGGACAACAAATGGCTCGGCCGCAACAATTCGCGCTATTCCGATCCCGAAGCCGACAAGGCCTACAAGGCCGCGCAGAGCGAGCTCGACCCGGTCAAGCGCGCCGCGCTGCTGATCGAGGTCGACGAGACCTTCTGCGAGGCCCACGTCTTCCTGCCGCTGCTCTCGCGCCACATCGTCAACTCAAGCGTCAACAGCCTGATGACCGATATCTCGGGCTGGGACACCATCACGTGGAATCTGGCAAGCTGGTATCGGGTCTGAGGACGCGCGGAGGCGCGGCGAACGCAAGGCCCGCGGGCTTTGCGACATTCGGCGTGATGTGTGCTTCAGGTCACAGCAGAATCAGGCGCCCTCGCCTAGACTCCCCAAGCATGGCCGCAAACAAGGTAACGGCGGTACGCATGAGGCTGGGGAGGCGATCAACAGCTCAGGACTTCTCGAAGCCGCCAGGGTGCAGAACCCGGCGGCTTTTTCTTGATCGCGAGGCGCCGGTCACAGTGTATCCGGCGTCCGCATGGTGCTGGACCTGTTCTCGTTGCGCAGCTCCTGCTCGGCCGCGTGCCAGAATTCATCCTTGCGGCCTTCCGGCTTGCCGGCACGCTCCCACAATTGATGTGCGCGCTCCCTGATCTCTTGCTCGTTCGGCTCGGACAATTGCGTCTCCTCATCATGAAGCGCAGCCCCGCCCTGGGGGTATGGGGGGCTGGAGGCGGGACCGCGCAGGCCAGCCATCGGCGGCGATGCCGGCCCGCCGATTCAAGCTTCGATCATGTTGAAGTGTTCCTTCACGTCTGACGTCGTCAGGCGGATTCCGTGTCGACCGCCAAGCCTGTGGTCGGCCTCGATCGTCGAACAGCAGACAACAGCAGACACGCCTTCGCGCTCTCGCGGCGCAATCCGCCCGAGCTTTACTTCATCGCTCACCCTCGCGAGTCAAGAGGGCGCAGGGAAGGCCGGGTGCTGACCTCGCACCCGCGGTCCGCTGCGCGAAAAGTGCGCGAAGGAGGACCGCACAGCAGCATACAGGTGGAGCCAATCACTCGGCCTTCCCTGCGCAATGGTCGGACGGCTTATGCCGTGCTCTCCCGGGAGCCGAGTTCGTTCTGGCCTCCCTCACTTCCGCGAAAGTCGCCGACGCCGCGCCGGTTGACGCAAGCGCCGCATCCGCAAGAGCTTGACCGTAGCAACGACGGCCAGGACCACACGGTTTTGCCGTACGCACGGCTCGCTGGTTCGCCGCAGTTTTTCCAGCCCTGTCGACGGAGCCGAAAACTTGCTGGCGAGACGAACCTGACAGCGCCGTTCGTCCACGCGCGGTTTCGGGCTCACGGAGAGCAATCCGCCCTGCCCTAACCTCTCGCGCCCGACGCTGCCGCGTCCACCGCAACCCCAGCTCGCAAAACGTGACGACCTCACGATCGCCCCTCAAGGATGTGCCGGGATGGGCGAGATGTACGCTATTTCCGAATTTCGGTAAAGTGGAATATTTTTATGGGGAGGGGTTGACGGGGGTGCGGGTGTGTTGCCCGACGGAAAAAGGTGGCGACATTAAACGAGGCGCTCAGGGTCGACTCGCAACTTTAAGGTATTTAGGCTCAGCATCGTCGCAACGGCGATGCGATCAAGCACTTGATCGACGATGGCTCTGCTTGAATACCTGTTCAGTGTGGTCGTCCGGTGCAAGCTTCAAGACCTTGGCGAGCTTGCGATATAGGACCGGTAAATCATTGGCTTCCTGCCAAGTCTCCTGTGCCTGGTCCAGCATCCATTTGCACACGTCCTCAAGCAACGTGCGAGCCAGCGTGATCGCGCCAGCAGGCTCCAAGCCGCGCCGCTCCAAAGCTGCGGTCCAGCGCGCGGGCACCTGCGTCGGGTCGAAAGCAGCCAAAGCTGCGGAAATTCTTTCGTCAGCGGGAGACCCGACCGGGACCAGACGCACCGCATAGAATGGACTGCCCGAGATTCGCCCAGCCAGCCCAAGCGTATATCCATCGTGTCGCAACAGAGCGTCGATTTTCTGAGCGAGTTCATGCTGCTCTGGTCCGGTTCGCGCTTCTGGCGACGTGACGGCCGCAAGGAATTTGAACAGTTGGGCACGGGAGCAGGTAAGAAGCCCGAGCGTCTCCAAATCCTGCGGTCTGAGACGATCGTTCAAAAAGGCCTGCCGGCGAAGAAAATCCTCGAACGACAGTTCATCGCTCGCGGGCGGTGCACGGCGAGAGCCGATCGGCCAAAGGCCAGCTACCAGTTCGACATCATCGATTTCGCGCGAAATCGGAATATCCGCGAATAGGGCGACTAGCCGTCGCCGCGTGAGCGTAGTCACCGCCGAGCTAGACAATTCATCGATCCTAGCCAGTTGTTCGCCGAGATCGAGTGTTGTTCTTCGGCTAGGAGCTGACGAGCACTCGCTACAACCTGCTCGGACAACTCGACTAGACGGCGGTGGGCGTACTTGTATTTGCTCGCGAAGGCTTCCTGTTCGTCCCCATCGCCCAGGTTCAAGCGACGACACAAAGCGGGCACATCGTAAGCTTTGGCATCGGCGATTGCCGATGCCAGTAGCTGACGAAGCTCTTTGATCATCGCAGACGGATGGTGACTGGACATTACAAGATCAGGCATCGCTGAATGACATCAGTCTACAGGCTTCACTTGATCCGGTCGCGTTTCCAAGAGTCTTTTCCCCTGCAGCCGAACGTGATCTCGGCCCACCCCAAGGCTGGGGCGTCAATCGGCATCATCCACTATGCTGCGGTTAAGGTAAGCCAAACCCGCTGTAAGAAATCTGCGGTCAGCCAATTGCAACTTGTACGAATCTTGTACGAGGAGGATTTTCAAGCGGTCGACGCGAGAAAATAAGCGCCAAAAATCTGATGAATTACAAATGAAATCAAATTGGTAGCGGGGGAGGGACGCGCTGCCAGGTCCAAAACCGAAGCGAAATCTTAAGATTTTCCAGTAGCTTGGCCGGAATGTGGTAGCGGATTTGACGGTGTTACATCCCACCCGGATGTCTCACCCGCCCCGCTCCCCCGAAAGGCCTACGCGTGGCACGTCCCTCCTACCTCGCCCGGCGCGGCGACGGTCGCTATTTCCTGCAGATTCGGTTGGGGAAACAGGCAGCTCAGCTCTTCGGATTGCCCCTCCTCCGTGTCAGCCTCAGGACCGGAAACTTCGATGAGGCGAGGCGGCGGTTGATGGACAATCTCGGATGGGTGCAGGAGCTGATCGCGGCTCCGGACCTGGAGGCGTTGGGGACCGTCCTCGACGCCCGGCTGCACGTCTATGTCGACCGTGGCGTGCCGGCCGACGAGCGGCTGCTGGCCGAGCGCTGCGCCTTCGAGCACGAAGTCAGGCGCTACCTGGCCCGCGCGCAGGAGCGCGGCTATGCCTACCAGCAGCGTTTTCCTCGCATGCCGAGCACCTGGGTCGACTTCGTTAACCAGAACAAGGCGGCCGAGAGCGAGATCGCCCGCCTGAACGTTCGGCGCGCCTATGAAGACGGCCGGCACGAGGCGGCCGAGGCGGTCAAGGAAGGCTGGACGACGCCCACCACCCCGCCGGTGGTACAGCCGTTTGATCCTATCGCGATGATCGATCGCCTCGTCCAGGATGCCGTCGCTCAACGGCTTCAGGTGCTTCCGGCACCGAACGTCGGGTCGATCTCGCCAGCCGCGGACCCCGCATGCAACAATCAGGCTGCCGAAAACAATTCCTGCCGGATGTCCGATGTGCTGGCGGAGTTTCTCAAGCCGTTAGACCGCAAGCGCAAGCACACGGCAAAGGGCCGCGGCGAAGCGGCGCCGGTCGTCCAGTTCGCCGTCGATCTTCTGGGCGATCCTCGGATGGACGAGTTGACCGAACCCAAGTGGAAGCTGCTCGACGAGGCGCTGCCGGACATCCCCAATCGCGACAACATCCCGCGAAAATTCTCCGAGACGCTGTTCCAGCGCTACAAATATGCGGAATCGACCAAGTGGTCGAAGCTCGAGCGCGTGACCACCACGACCATCAAGAGCAGGTATTGGGCCGGGCTCTATAAGTTCGTCGACTTCGCCATCGCTGAAAAGCATTATCGCGGACCGCGTCCCAAGTTCGTGTGCATCGACCCGGAAAACCTGGCGCCGCTGCCGCGCGACGCCTTCGATGATGACGAGTTGCTGATCCTGTTGCAGTTGCCGCTCTTCACCGGCTGCAAGAACCGCGTCCACGTCTGGCAGCCGGGCGGGTACTTCGTGCAATCCCACATCTACTGGGGCTTCTTGATCTGCATCCTCACCGGCATGAGACCGGGCGAGGTCGGCCAGCTCAAATGCGCAGACATCCGCACAGATGGTGAATTTTACTATTTTGACTTGCGCCCGTTCGATGCCCGCAACGGGCGCGTCGCAGTCAAGGATTTGCGCAATCTAAAAACGAACGCCGCTGGGCGCGTCATTCCGATCCATCCGCTCCTCATCGAACTGGGACTGCTCGATCGGATGCAGGAACTGATGGACCAGAAGGAAGACCGACTCTTCCCCGAATGGGATGCTTATACTCGGAAGGACGGCACGATCCGCTGGTCGCAGCCGCTGAGCAAGGCATGGCAGTACGTGAAGACGAAACTGAAACTCGATCGCGCGGACCTTACCCTCTATTCCACGCGGCATCTGATGGCCGACTGGCTGGACAATGAAGCGATCGCACAGCGCACGCGCGATCGCATTCTCGGGCACGCCAGCGACGTTCGAGGGCGGTATGGCCGCAAAGGCATTCTTGATCCGCAGATCGCGGCGAAGATCGAAGCCCTAGAACCGCAGGTGATCAAGCAGATGAGGGAGATCTTGCTCGCCGCCAAAAACCGAGCCGATGCCGGCGAGCTCACAATGCTGAAGACGTACTGAGTCAGAGTTCGTTGGACTATTCTGAATGGCGCGCCATTCAGAATAAAACTGCGAACTCGTATGTCATTGAAATCAATCGGCAATCGAGAAGCTTGGCTTCGTGTGCGCCATCCATTGCCGTCTATATGATCGCGAGCCGGGCTCAAATCCCGGAGACGCAACCACCGATACCGACATTCAGTTTAAGTCGCGATCTAACCGAGGGGGCCTGCGCCCCTTCCGCGTCCGACGTCGGACGGGTTTTCTCGGCTGTGGGTATCAAGCCGCCTTCAACTTGGAATCCCTGCTTCGCGGCCTGCATCCTGCGTTTGACAACATTCTTAGCCGGGCTCCTGGAACAATCCTGTCGCGAGCCTATTGGCTCACTGACACAATCACTTTTGGAGAAATGCTATTATGAAAACCTTCGCAATCACTCTGGCAGCCGCCGCAAGTACGCTCATTGTGACCGCCGCTTCAGCCGCCCCGCTTTCCGCCAATGTATCAGTCGTACCGGAGAGCAACATTCAAAACGTTCGCATGGTCTGCAATGAAGATGGTCGCTGCTGGCGTGAACGCGGCGAACGCCATGTTATCGTCCGCGACGGGCGCGATGCTTACGGATATGCTCCTCGCGAGCGTTACATCGAGCGACGCGGCTATGAAGACCGCGGCGGCATCGGTTTCAGAGCTCCCGGCGTGAGCGTCGGAATCGGGACCGACCGATACTGATAGACGAGATACCTTATAAAAATGGCCGCGGAGTAGTCCGCGGCCATTTTCATTGGGGCTCATCTTCAAATGGCATAGATCGCATGCTCACTCGGCGTCCGATGTGATCTAGCCCGACTTTCCGATGCGAGGAGCGTTCGTCCCTCGCAACCGTTCCGCAAACCAGAACGCCCCGATCGCGACAAACGCGAGAAGAAAAATTCCTCCACACGACAGGAAGGTAAGCGTAAAATTTGGGTCCATGACATTCTCCTGAGAGAGGTGCTCGGGTGCAGTCTCGGTTCAACTTTGCCGCTACCCTGGTGTCAGCCCAGCCGAGATTTTTCAGATGGCCGGGGCCGACGTTTCGCCATTCGTCGAGCAGTTTCGCTGATCAGGCCGAGCCTGCAGACGCAGGATCGGTTCAAAAATTAGCGGCGACCAGGTCGTAAGAGCCCCTGCTGCCGCGGACGTACACCTTGGCAGCGGCGGCGCATATCAAGTCGCGATTGGAATCGAACGCGCGCAGAAAACCCGACTCGTCGTAACCGATATCTGGTTGAATTCGCTTCAGCGCATTTTCGTTGATGAAAAACGATGCCTCAATAGCGCTGTCGTGTCCCCAAAATCGTACGGCACGCCGCGTGCGGTCATATGACCGGCTATGGTTCGGAAACTCGATCATGTTGTCGGGGCCGATCAGTTGTCGGAGCACGAGACCTCCGTGCCGGCTGCACGCGATTTGCGTCGCGGCATATTCGATGGCGATAGCCGATCCTGTCTCCGACGCACTCGCGTGCAACCGGTCGATACGCTGACAAGGTATCCGGTAGCCAAAGCTTGGCGCGAAGCGCGAAGGGAGGGACGTTGGAGCGATCCGGTTGCGCCAACCTCTAACTGGGTATGCTGGAAGCGGATCACAACCCCGCTCGATCCCGCCACAGCAAATAGTCGCGCCTGGCCTGGTTATTCTGCGGATCGGCACTATATCCTAGGCATCACCGCCCGCCCCTCGGCTGTTATCGGTGACTGAGAGCATCGTGCTCCCGCCGCGACCTAGAGGCGGTTACTATGTCAGATATCTCCAAATTCAGCGTTCGCGAGTGGCTGGTGCCTCCGGTACTGCTGCCGATCTTCTTTGTGCTGCTGATCGCTGCTGCGATGCTTATTCAGTGGTAGTTTCCCTCGGTGGGCCCGCGCCGTCAGCTCAAGCCAACCGCTCATTCCGGCCAGTCAAGCGAGTCCAATCCTCGTTAGCTTGCAAGCTGAACATCCGGGCGGCAGACGCCCTGGATAGAGCCCGCAAGATGCCGCCGGGAGACGAGCGTGCGGATGCGATGAAAATGGCTACGATCCTGGAGAACGCCGCTGAAATGCTCGAGCATTTCAGCGGCAGGGTCGGCGTGCCAGCAAAATGACGGTTGAGAGCTATCTTCTTCCCGCGCTCCACCGTTCAGGCCCAAACTCGGATATTTAGGAAAACAGCACCTGGGCATGGATCGTAGGGGCACCGAGATGCTTGTCTCAGATCAATCGCTTGTTTCAGTCACACCCGTTTTCCCGTGGATGCCCATCCGATGGTGCCCGATCTTTCACGCAGTCCGGCCGTCGTTCTCGTCGTAGAGGACGAGATGATGCTCCGCATGCGCGCGGTCGACATGGTGGAAGACGCCGGTTACACGCCGGTTGAAGCTCTGGATACCGACGAAGCCGTCGCAATCCTCGAATCCAGGTCCGACATCGCGCTCATATGCACCGACATTCAATTGCCCGGCAGCATGGACGGCCTGAGTCTTGCGCATACCGTGCATAAGCGTTGGCCGGCGATCAAGATCATCCTGGTGTCGGGACAATTGAACCCATCGAGCATCGATCTTCCCCCCTGTAGCAGATTTTTCGGCAAGCCACTCCAAGCCTGGCAAGTCATAGCCCAGATGCGCAGCATGATAGGCCACGCCTGAATCTCGTGGTTCTTGGCGCCGGATGCCGCCAGACCTTTCAATGCCAACGCCCGGCCGAAATCAAGTGCGGTACCCCGCCCAAGGTGATACAGTTGCAAATGCTTGAAGTCGATCTCCGCACAGACAGGCGCCCCGGCGGCGCAGAATTCCACCAGGACTTTCTGGCGGCAGAGAATGTCAGCCTGCGGTTACTCCTGGCGCAGGCTGAGATCAATACGAGGAGCCTGCTTGCCAAGGCCGGTATCGATGCCAAAGAACGCGAGGCATCCGACAAGCTGCAGAAGCTGATCCTCGAAGAGCTGCATCACCGCATCAAGAACACGCTCGCGACCGTCGCCGCAATCGTCTCCCAGAGCCTGCGCAACCTGCAGGGGGTTGAGCACGCGCAGCGCGCCATCGAGGGCCGGCTCTTGGCACTCGGCCGGGCGCACGATCTCCTTCTGCAGGCAAAATGGTCCAGCGCCGATCTTGGCACGGTCGTTCGCAGCGCCGTCGAAGCCTTCGACAATCCCGACGAATCGAAATTCTCGATCACGGGACCCGATATCCGGATGGCGTCGGGTGCCGTCATCGCCGTCGCGATGACGCTCAACGAGCTTTGCACGAATACCACCAAGTTTGGCGCCCTGTCGGTCCCGGAGGGACGCGTCGACATCATCTGGACGGTGGACCAAGCGACACAACGCTTGCACCTCACCTGGACCGAAAAGAATGGCCCGATCGTCCAGCCGCCCGCAAAGCGCAGCTTCGGAACACGGCTGATCGAAACCCTGGGCAAGCAGTTGCGGGGTGACGTGCAACTAACCTATGCGTCGACGGGGTTTTCGTACACGTTCGAAGCGCCGATAGCCGCACTGAGCACCCCGGCCACATAGCTCGTGCGCGACGTATCGCGTGATGGACTCCCTTTTCGGGCTTCGGGCCCCTAGGTCTTGAGCGATATTACTTGTTCATCTGCCGTCAACCGGCAGACGAGCTCGCAATTGGGGCATTCGAAAGTTCGCAGGTCAGGATTGCCGTGGTCCGATTCGATCCGGGTCAGCGTCATGCGGCCTTGGCACTTCGGACAGCGCGGTCTTGCGATCGGAATAAGCGAGGGCTCGGGTCGTGCGAAGATTTCGGGCATGTGATGCTCCTTTGCGGGGTCGTCACCTGTAGTCGTGAAGCGAATCGGACGGCAAAGCACCAAGATCGCGCACCACCTGACCGGCCGCTGATCAATATTGCTCACATTTTCCGAGAAGTGATTGCAAGATCGGTCAAGGAGTCAGGCCCGCATTCGCGGCATCCGTAGACCTGTGCCTCGTTCAACCCGCGTCCTTTCTGAAGCGCTGGCTCCTGGACTGAGCAATATTGCTCAGCAAGACATACGGACGCGGATTAGCATTTGGTCTGATCGCCGCATGTACTGGGATAGCCCGCGTCGCTTATCGGCGCGGTGCTCGGTGCCATGGGTTACCTCGTGCCGGACCCGGGCTCGTCGTGATCATTCCGGTCGTCGATGACGTCGCGGCCTTGGCTTTGGCGGGTCACTCCGAAAGCAGCTAGACATGGTTCAACATCCACCGGAAACCCGCGCGCTCGCAGCGCTGCTCGCCCGGTATCGCCAACCCGATGACGCGCGCGGCATTTTCGAGCTGGTGATCACGGCAGTGCCCTTTTCTGTCATCTGGGCTCTGATGCTCGTCGGCGTTGCCCGTGGCCATGGGATTGGCCTGCTGCTGGCCGTGCCCGCGGCAGGCCTGCTCGTTCGTCTCTTCATGATCCAGCATGACTGCGGCCATGGGTCTTTCTTCCGCAGCCGGCTTGCGAACGATTGGATCGGCCGAGCCATCGGCGTTGTTACTTTAACTCCCTACGATTATTGGCGGCGCAACCATGCGCGGCATCACGCGAGTTCGGGCAATCTCGATCATAGAGGCTCGGGTGACATCGACACATTGACCGTGAGTGAGTTTGCCGCACGGTCTCGATGGCGCAAGATTCTGTATCGCCTGTACCGGCATCCGATCGTCATGTTTGGCGTGGGCCCGACATATCTGTTCATCTTGCGGCATCGATTGCCGATTGGGATGATGCGTAACGGCTGGCGGCCCTGGCTGAGCACAATGGGCACGAACGTCGCCATCGCAGTTCTGATCGCAGGCATGATCCGGCTGGCAGGCCCTGGGCCATTCCTGCTGGTGCATCTGCCGATCATGGTTCTGGCTGCGTCGATCGGCGTCTGGCTGTTCTATGTCCAGCACCAGTTCGAGAACACCTCATGGTCATGCGATGAAGCCTGGAGCTTTCACGAAGCTGCGCTCTATGGCAGTTCGCACTATCACTTGCCGTGGATCTTGCGCTGGTTCACCGCAAACATCGGCGTCCATCATCTATGCAGTCGAATTCCCTGCTATCGGCTGCCGGACGTGCTCCGGGATCATCCGGAACTCGCAAATGTGGGCCGAATCACCCTCGTCCAGAGCTTGCGATGTGTGCCGAAGGCCTTGTGGGACGAGAAGGAGCGACGGCTCATTTCGTTCCGAGACGCCAAAATAGGTCTGGTCGCGCGCCATACGCGGACGCAGAGCAATGGTTCCGTTGCGGGTCCTGGAATTCGCCGCTTGAATTCGTGAACTTAACGATGGGTTCGCGCTTGGTTCATTGGAGAACCCGCTTGAGCCGCATGTTCAAACCCTTTGTGTTTCTGATCGCAGCCATCTACTTCCTGGTGGACGCGGTCTTTTTCACCCTCTTCAAACCTGTCTTTCGCCGGTTGGCGAACTGCTGGGTTTTCGAGCGCGTGCGAGCGTGGATCGAGTCGCTTCGCCCGTATCCGGCTCTGGCACTGTTCCTCGTGCCGGTCATCTTGCTTGAACCTGTCAAGCCTCTTGCGGCTTACCTGACGGCGACCGGGCACATCGGTCGCGGGTTTGCGCTCCTCATCGTCGGCGAGCTTCTCAAACTCCTGCTCATCGAGCGGCTCTTCTGCGTCAACCGCGACAAGCTGATGTCAATTCCTGCTTTCGCCTGGTGCCACGGTAGGTTTTGCCAAGGCCAGGACTGGGTCGCGTCCCTGTCAGCATGGCAACTCGTGCGCGGCTGGAGCTTCAATGCCAAGCTTGCTGTTCAACGACATGTCCTGGAATTCAAGGCTGCGCAGAAGCGAAAGCGGCTTTCCTGGCGATCTTGATCCGTCTCTTCGGGGCGGTCGAGCGGCAGGCATGGACTGCTGGGAGCTCAGATCGCAACCACATTTGCAGGCCGCGCTCTCTGCGCGCAGGAACGTCGCGGGGTCCTGCCAGTTAGCTCGCCGAGACTTTCACCCCAAGGAGTATCTGCTATGGAGAGCGATCGCATTGCCGGTTCGGCGAAGGAGTTCGCCGGTAAACTCGAGGGCACCGTCGGCGATATCGCCGGAGATGCAAAGAGCCAGGCAGCGGGCCGTCTCCGCGAGGCGAAAGGCACCGCGCAGAACCTGTACGGCCAAGCCAAGGACGCAGCGCGCGACGTTACGGATGCCGCCGCCGACTACGCCAAGGACGCCTATGAGAACAGCGGCGAGACCTTCCGCGACGGCACACAAGCGATCGCCAGGAAGGTGCAGGATAATCCGCTCGGTTCGATGCTGATCGCCGGCGCGATCGGATTTGTGTTGGCGCAATGGCTGGCGCGCCCGCCGCGGCGCGCGCGATAGCGTTTGGGACGGGTACAGCCGAGCAATTGCTGGATTGGAGATTGAATCATGAGTGACGACATCCCGCTCGCCCCCTTCCCCCACGAAAGCCTGGATCCTGCTTCAGAGCCGAAATCTCCTATCGCGGAAGTCTCCGACGCCGTGAAGGGGACCGCCAATCGGGTTGCGGGCGCGATAGAGGCTGGACGAAAGCCAGGAATGCCGCTGAGCGTCCTGAGCAATATCGCGCGCGAAGCCCCTCTTGGCTCTCTGCTGGTCGCCTTCCTGTTGGGAGTTGCCATCGCCCGCCGCCGATGACGGCCTGCGCAGCTCGCGTGATGGCTCAATCGGGGAAAGCGGAACTCTAGGAGGTCGGAGCCGTTGCACCTATGGCCGGCGTCCGTCGGCATAGATTCAATTTGAATTGGAAAATCAGATGAGAAAGTCATTAATGGTTTCTGCGGCCGTTGCGGCCCTATTGGCCACGACCGGGTTTGCGACAGCTCAAGGCGCCAATCAAGGAGCGGCGAAGGACTCTCCGACGGCCGCTTCGCCGAAAGGTGATAATGCGGCGCCGATGAATGCACCGGCGGCAAAGGGAGTCGAGAAGGCTACCCCAGGTGCTGGGTCAAAGGAGATGGCGCCCCAACATGCGCAGGGCAAGCCGGATGCGAAAACGACAGGTGACATGAAGGCCGATGGCAAGTCGAAGGCCTCGGAGTCAACGACGCCGGCCGCCACGAAGGACCTGAAGAATCCGGCCGCCGAAACGACGTCGCCTTCGGGCGGCAAGGCGGCGAGCGAGATGAAAGCCGAAAGCAAGACGAAATCGTCTGATTCGGCCGCGACCTCGAAGGACTTGAAGACACCGACTGCCGAGACCAAGCCCTCGACCTCGGACAACAAGACGACCGGCAACGCCGCAACCGCAGCGACAGCGACGCCTCCCGCCGAGAAGCGCACCCAGATCAGTTCGGCGATGAAGCAAGAGAAGGTCGAGGAAGTTGCAAACGTGAACTTCAACCTCTCGATCGGAACGGCCGTCCCGGCGGGCGTCCGCTACTATCCGATGCCGGCACGTATCGTCGAGATCTATCCGGAATGGCGTGGATACGATTTCATCCTCGTGCACGGAAGGTACATCGTTCTTCGCCCGCGCACCCACGAGATCGTCTACATCATCGAAGGCTAGGCGACCACGCCAGGCGTATGACAGGCAGTTACGAGGGCGGCTCGAGAGCCGCCCTTGTTGTATGGGTCAACCAGACATGCGAACCTGCCCTGGCATCGCTTGCGCCACGCCCTTCCGAAGATCTCGTCAGTTGTCGGCAAATTCAGATACATTTCCCGTCGGAATGCGATCGTCGCCATCAACCGAGCGAATCGTGAGCCCTTAACCCTCGTCGACCGGCGACATCATGGCGATCTTCATCGTCCGGCATAGTACAACGTACCGGTACGAGCGCGAGGTAAGGCTCGGCCGGCATCAGCTAATGGCGCGTCCGCGGGACAGCTTCGATCAACGACTGATTGACTTCTCGCTCGATGTGACGCCGAAGCCCTCAGAGGTGAGATGGCTTCATGATGTCTTTGGGAATTGCGTCGCGCACATCGAATTTGACCGCGCGAGCGATTACTTGCGATTCGACTGTGAAATCAAGGTTGACCACACTCCGGAGAACGCCCCGGACTTCAGGATTGAGGATTACGCGACGGACCATCCATTCACGTATCATGACGAAGAGGCGCCTGACCTGGCACCTTATGTTCAGAGATGGTTCTCCGACCCGGAAGATCATGTTGGCCGGTGGCTGGACACCTTTCTCACGCGGGGGACGAAACGTCCGACGGGCCAGCTCCTGATGACCCTCAATGAAGCAATCTCGGATGGCTTCGCATATGACCGCCGCACGGCGCCAGGAACTCAAATTCCCTCCACCACACTTGAACTGAGGAAAGGCACCTGCAGGGACTTTGCCGTTTTGATGATTGAAGCCGCACGCAGTCTGGGCTTCGCCGCGCGCTTTATCACGGGCTACATCTACGTACCGGATCGCGATGGACCTACCTGGCTGGGTGGGGGAGCCACTCATGCCTGGTGCCAGATTTACGTCCCCGGTTCGGGCTGGGTCGAGTTCGATCCGACCAACGGCATCGTCGGAAACCGGGACTTAATTCGCGTCGCGGTGGCCAGAATCCCGAGCCAGGCCATTCCCCTGTTCGGCACCTATTGGGGAAGTCGCGAGGACGAGCTTGGGATGAATGTGGAGGTCAACGTCAAAACGGCGTCGGCTCTATTGTAGCTGCTGTGATGACGTGGCTGGAACACAAGTACCACCAGGGCGTTGGGGTTCGCGCCGCGCTGTGTCGCGAGTGTAGGGTGAGCACACACAAGATCGAAGCAGTCGAGCAGCCTTCTCGACTTTGGAGGACGCCGCGTGAAGATTCGGGTCGGCTATGAGATGATCTACGAGTTTCCGCAGCCCACACCCATGATCATGGTCCTGGGCGTTCATTTTACCCGGGCTTCCGACGTTATCGTGCCTGACTATCTGACCACTGATCCTCCGGTGGCGATCAACCCATACCGCGATGGCTTCGGTAACTGGTGCAGCCGTATCGTTGCTCCAGCCGGTCGACTGCGGCTGGCGGCTGATGGCATCATTCGCGACACGGGCTTGCCGGACGCCACCGTGCCCTCGGCTTTCCAACACGCGGTCGAGGACTTGCCGGCAGAGACGATCGTGTATCTTCTCGGCAGTCGCTATTGCGAAACCGACCAGCTATCCGACACCGCGTGGAAGCTCTTCGAGAAGCAGCCGCCCGGATGGGCGCGCGTTCAGGCGATCTGCGATTTCGTCCACAATCACATTCAATTCGGCTACGAGCACGCGCGCGCCACCAAGACCTCCCGGGAAGTGTACCACGAGGGCAAGGGCGTTTGTCGCGACTTTGCGCATCTGGCCATTACGTTCTGCCGCTGCATGAACATTCCGGCAAGGTACTGCACCGGCTATTTGGGCGACATCGCCATGCCGCCCCCCTATGCCCCAGGAGACTTCGCCGGATGGTTCGAGGCCTACATTGGCGGACGTTGGTACGCGTTCGATCCGCGCAACAACGTGCCACGGATTGGACGCATCCTGATTGCCCAGGGACGTGACGCTGCTGACGTTCCGATTACGCAGACCTTCGGGCCCAACACCCTGGTGAGCTTTAAGGTGTGGACCGACGAGATCACTTCCTAGCAACGCGACTTGCGGCTTTCCTGGAACGAATGTCGGCGGCGTTGCTTGGTAACGGGCGACCGGATGCAAGTGCCCCCACGCATCCGATGAAATGACGGCCCCAGCGCGCCCCCACGCCCTGGGGCCGTTCCTTTAGGAAAGCCCTTCTGGTCTGCTCTCTGGGCCTGGGCTTCTCGCCCAAAATCAGCACTTCACCGTTTCGAAACCGAGATCGCCGTCAGCCAGTCACTTTCGGGGCGCCGTTGGGCTTCTTCGGTATCAGCCATTTCCTCATCTCAGCGGCAAAGCCAAGTTGCTCGGCTTTTCTGATGGCTTCGAATCGCATCGCTCCAGGCGGCAACTGCCTTGCTTGCGCCAGAGCCTCGGATGCCCGGGTAGCCCAATCGTGACGATCCAGATCGTTCCACGGCAGCGTTTTCATTTCATCGTCCTCACTGTGGCACTCGAAAGCCAGCACCGGTCGCCGCGTCGCGCGAGGTGTTAGGGGTCCTGGCCTCTGACCCGAGCACGCTCGCCCCCTGCGGAATAAAGGTAGCGGCACTATCGAACTCTCTCTCACCGATCGGCGCCCACGGCCGGTGCGATCGCAGCAGTATGGACCCGGCAGCGCCGCACGCTGGTCAATATTGCTCACGACAGGGAGTTCGACGGGATCATCGCAGTCCGCGGCAATGCTCTTTGCACCACGCTGGACGCCAAACGATGCCAACTATCGTGCAAGTTTATTTGGACCCTGGGCTCGTTGTCCGGACCTTTGATCCCCATATCTATTTGAGTCTGATCACCCCATCGGGGTTTGTTCGGAAGGGCCGCGACTTTCAACGAAAGGGGCCCGGCATGTTTAAATCTCAGCAATCTCGGGCGAGAGAAGCCAAGCACGGCGAACTGGCCGAGCACCCGCCCGATCCGGATGAGAACCGCTCGTATGGTGCAGCCCTTGCGGCCCAAGAAGAACGTGTTTTGCGGTGTCTGGGCGCGGCCATCATCATACGATGGAACGCCCTGCCGACGACGCTGCAACGGCCGATCTTCGACACTGCGGGGTCGGTCGGCAAGTTACTGGCGACATCGGCGCTCCGCAGCCAAATCGCCCGGTTTCTTCACAACCACAAGGATGATGCCGGTCGCGGCAAATTACCGGTGACAGAAGACTCGCCTGCCGATGCAAGATCAAGTGCCCTGGCGCTGTCGCGATGGGACAACGAGGGAGGAGCAGTCCACGACTGCCCGCCGATCTAGATGGACGCCGATAACAGGAGGACTCCCATGTCGCTTACACAGTTTCGAGTCGATGACGGACCACACGTCATGGATGGACTAAGGCTTCTCGCTCAGGATGGAAATGATTGCGTGGAAGCGTTTATTGGGCGGAAGGTGATGGACGTCTGGGCGGACTCCATCGAGCATGGTGGTGGGCGACAAAGCCTGTTTCGCGATCAATACAATGCGCTTGGCAGACTGAACCTTGCCGCACTTCAGCGGATCGTGAGCGCGAAATACCAGCGAGGCGCGGTATTCAACCGACAGCATCCCTTCGTCGAGGTTCTATTCTCCGACATTGCGGACAGCGGGGAGGCGCTGGATCTGAGTCAACTGGTTCGAGAGACGTTGCCACCGGCATTTCACAGGATGGCCTGAGTCTCTGATTCCGAGAATGCTGCGACGTTGGCAGCGTCGCCGCGGAACCCTCTCAAGCCTGGGCCGTTCCAGACTTGCAACAGTCGTCAAGAGTATTGAGGAGCCACCGGTGCGAATACTTATGGTCGAGGACGATCCACTTGTCCGCGAATTGGTGGTCGACGCTCTGCGCGAGGAAGGCTACGAGGTCTTTCACGCCTCCAATGGTGAGCAAGCGCTGGCATTGTGCAAGAGGCAGATCGCGGACGTTCTGGTCACCGACATCAGGCTGCCCGGCGGAGTTGACGGGTGGCAGATCGCCGAACGTTGTCGGGAGCATGATCCCCAGCTGCAGGTGATCTACGCGACCGGCTTCTCGCCCGTCGAGGCCCGTCCGGTGCCTGGCAGTCTCACCTTGCACAAGCCCTACCAACCCGACCGCATCGTCGAAGCGGTCAGACAAATGGGAAAAGAAAGACGGCCTCCTTCCATCAGCTGACGGCGCTCCTTGCGGTCCGTCGATCGCCAATAGCTGACTTGCAGACATCTGCGGTGTGGCTTCCGCTTCGCCAAGGAAATCATTCAATGCGCGCAAATCTGCCCATAGGCTCTACGTCCGCGAATGCTCAACCAAGCGGCAATTGGTTCGCCCGGCTGGCAGTTGCGACCTCGCGCATTTCCGGCCGACCGACGACCTTTCTGCTGGCAGTTGCCGTCGTACTCGTGTGGGCGATCACAGGTCCCTTATTCGGCTTCAGCGATACCTGGCAGCTCGTCATCAACACGGGGACGACAATCGTGACGTTCCTGATGGTCTTTCTGATCCAGGCAACGCAGAACCGCGACACGCTGGCCTTGCAGTTGAAACTCGACGAATTGATCCTGGCGACCAAGGCCGCAAGCAACCGCATTGCGGGCATCGAGGAGGCGTCGGATGAAGAAATCAAGCAAGCGAAAGTCGAGATGCTCGAGCGCGCCGGCTGATCCGGATCGGCTCGCAGGACCGGACATCTCCACTGCATTCAGGCCTCGCAAACCGGACCGCGGCCCGGCGACGTTGGAGGAACTGCACGATAAAGGGCGATTCAGGGAGTCCTGATGGCAGGCACAATCAAACGAAATAACGTTCGCGTTCGCGGCGCCGGCCACCGGACGATGATCTTCGCACACGGCTTCGGGTGCGACCAGAACATGTGGCGCTTTGTGGCTCCCGCGTTCGAAAAGGATTTCATGACCGTTGTGTTCGACCACGTCGGCGCCGGCGGCTCCGACCTTTCGGCCTACGACAGCGCCAAATATTCGACCCTGTCCGGCTACGCCAAAGACGTGGTCGAAATCGGCACGGAGCTCGGATTGAAGGATTCCGTCTTCGTGGGACATTCCGTCAGCAGCATGATCGGCGTGCTGGCCGCCCGACAAGCCCCCGGGATGTTCGGCAAGCTCGTGCTTATCGGTCCGTCACCCCGTTACATCGACGACGACGGATACGTTGGTGGGTTCAGCGCCCAGCAGATCGAGGAATTGCTCAGGTTTCTCGACTCGAACCACATGGGTTGGTCGATGCAGATGGCGCCGATGATCATGGGCAATCCCGATCGACCGGAACTGGGTCAGGAGCTAACCAATAGCTTCTGCAGCGCGGATCCCGAAATCGCCAAAGCGTTCGCCCGGGTGACCTTCACCTCCGACAACCGCGAAGACCTCGCGGAGGTCTCCCTTCCGACCCTCGTTCTCCAGTGCAGCGAGGATATTATCGCCCCTCCGGAGGTCGGCGAGTTTGTCGCCCGCAATATTCCCAACAGCCGGATGATCGTCCTGGACGCGACCGGGCATTGCCCAAATCTGAGCGCGCCGGAAGAGGTCATCGCGGCGATGCGACCTTTTGTCTAGTGCGCGCCTCCGATCCCCAGTTCAAGGACATGATCGACAATGCGCCCTGCGGTTACGTCACCCTGCAGCCGAACGGCCGGATCGAGTACGTCAACCTCACCTTCCTGGAATGGAGCGGACATACGGCGCCACAGATGATCGGGAAGCGCTTCAGCGATTTCCTGACCATGCCGGGCCGCATCTATTACGAAACCCATATCGCGCCGCTGCTCCGAATGCAGGGATCCTTCGACGAATTCGCCATCGACGTGTTGACCGCCGCCGGTACGCCGCTGCAGATGATCGCCAACGCGAACGAGCGCCGCGATCCGGAAGGAAGGCTGCTGCTCATCCGTCTAGCCCTGATCAAGGCGACGGATCGGCGGCGCTACGAGCACGAGCTTCTGGCCGCCCGAGAATTGGCGATTGGCGCCGAGAAGGCGACGCAAGAACTGCTGCGGCTCGAGCACGAAACCTCCGAGTTGCGCGAACAGTTCATCGCCGTGCTCGGTCACGATCTTCGCAATCCTCTCGCCTCCATTAGCGCCGGCGCGAGAATTCTCGACCGAACCGTCCATAGCGAAAAGGAACACCAGATCATCGCCATGATGCAGACCACGGTCATGCGAATGGCCTCGATGATCGACAACGTTCTCGACTTCGCGCGCGGTCGGCTGGGCGGCGGCATTACCCTGGAACGCGATGCAAGAGCGCCGCTCGAACCTGCCCTTGCCCAGGTGGTCGACGAACTGAGACTGGCCTCACCCGGCCGGGTCATCGAGACCGAATTTGCCATCCACGAGCCGGTGAACTGCGATCGCATCCGCATCGGCCAGCTCCTCTCCAACCTTCTCGGCAACGCGGTGACGCACGGGGCAACCGACAAACCCATCGTCGTTCACGCCGAGACGCGAAAGGGATCGTTCGAACTCTGGGTAGCCAATGCGGGTGAGGCGATTCCGGAAACGGTGATGGAGAAGTTGTTCGAACCGTTCTTCCGCGGCAAAGCTCGTGCGAGCAAGCAGGGGCTTGGATTGGGGCTCTACATCGCCTCTCAGATCGCAAAGGCCCATGGGGGCGCTTTGACCGTCGCATCGAACTCCGCTGGAACCCGCTTCACCTTCTCTATGCCTCTTTCGTAGCCTGCCAGCACTGGCCGTGCCCCGCCGGCGGTACGTCCTCAATCCATCACCAAGACGCTGCGATTATCCTTCGAGGACGTGCCCCAAAGCCTTTAGCGGACGGACGCGATCGCTGACGATCTTCAGGATGGCCAACATTGGAACGGCCAGGATCGCGCCAGGCACCCCCCACATCCAGAACCAGAACACCAGCGACAGGATGATCAGCACGGGATTCAGGGTGAAGCGTCGCGCAAGCAGCATGGGAGTCAGGGTCTCGCCCTCGGCGAGGTGGATGCAGAAGTAAAGAATCGCCGGCAGCAAGGCCCACCACAAGCTGTCGAAACTCAACATTCCGGCGAGCAGGAAGATGATGGTTCCCAACAACGGCCCGAGAATTGGAACGTAGTTGAGCAGGAAGGCAGCGGCTCCCCACAACAAGGGATCTCCAAGCCCGCAGAGGTACATCGCAGCCGCCGTCGCAATTCCCACCGCAGCATTCATGGCCGTGATCGTGAGCAGATAGGCCGATATGTCCGCTTCGATCTGCTGGAAGATGTCCACGGCCTGCCTCTTGTCGGCAAAATTCGGCAGCACCTCGACGATGCGTCGCAGAAAAATGTCGCCTGCGACCAGAAGGAAATAGAGCACCAGAACCGTCGTGAACAGGCCGTCGAGAACGGCGCGCGTTCCGGCAAAGAGCACGCCGGTCAGACCGAGATCGCGGCGAACCGAAACGGTGGGCTCCTTTTTCCCGGGAGAGTCCGCGACGTGCTCCGCCTGCTGGACAACCTTTTGCAGCGCTTCGATCGGGCGCTTCAGGACGACCAGATGAGTTTCCAGGCGCGGTAAGCCGTCCGGCAACTTCTCCGCCCACGACGCGGCGGGTACTGACAAGGCTGCCACGAAGCCCACGAGCGCTCCCACGACCAGCAGGATCGCCAAGAGCGCGCCGACGGCTCGGGGTAGGCCGATACGCTCGAGAAGATCCACGGCAGGTTGCAGAATGAGTTGCAACACGAACGCGAGCACCACGGGCAATATGATCGAGCTTGCCACGTATACGGCTGCCAGGACGGCCAATGTCAACAGGCTACCGAGAAAGAACGTCTGCGGACTGGACGGCAGCGGCATCTCGACATTGTCGACCGCCTGCGTTGGCAAGGCCCCCGATTCCGACGCGCCGGCGTCCTGCCCTGGCGACGTGGGGAGCTCCTGCGGCAACATCGAAAGCGAAACCAAGGGGTCTCCTCCATCCTCCACGCAAATCTGTCCTGCCGGCAGCCAGGTATCCCTGCGCGGTCATGGCGAGCGGTACTCGCCACCGCATCGCCGCATCCGACGGACTAGTGCAGGGTCTCGGCAGCGGCTTCGTCGATAGCCGCCATCAGATCTCGCGTGGCAGATTGCTGGATCATATGTCCGGCTCCGGCAATGCGGTGCAGCTTGCTCTGCTTGACCTCGTCATGCAGCCTGGCCGATTGCTCATCGATATCGATCAAACGATCATCCTCGCCCGCGAGTATGATCGTCGGCATGTCGAGTTCGCCGTAGGTCTTCGAAGAAGCAAATGCAGCGGGAACCATCAACGTCGATTCCGCCGCACTGGCGCGGAGCTGTGATGGCCGGACGGCCATTTCCTTCGGAAAGCCGGCGAATTTGCCGGGGACTGGTTGCGGGCCAAACACCTTGCGCAACATTGCCGGCCACATCAATCGACCCAGGATCGGTGAGACGGTGTAGCTGATGATATCGCCAAGCGCGGGTGTGGCGGGTAGAGATGAGGCCACTGCGTCGGCTCGCGCGCTCGGAAAATAGTATCCCGATGCCAGCACCAGCGCTTCGACGAAGGAAGGATGCCTTATCGCCAGCGCAATCGCGACCGACGCCCCCCACGAATGCCCGAGCACGATGGCTCGCTGAACGCCCAGCCCATCAAATGCCTTCCTGAACAGGTCCGCCTGTGCCTCCGGCGTCCAAACCACGTTTCGCGGCCGCAGGCTATGCCCGAATCCCGGTCGGTCGAAGACGATGACCCTGTAATTCTCGGCTGCCAGATCGATCAGGCCGCTCGACTCGAAATCCTGGATCATGCTGCCATTGCCGTGGAAGAGAACCAGCGGCCGGCCATTGCCGCGCTCCACATAGTGCAGCCGAACCCCGTCGACGTCGATGAACCGACCCCGTGGCGGGTTATCACGCTGCGCTTTATCGGCAAGATGCCGGTTCGCGATCGCCGTCGCCGCCACAAGGGTAGCGGCCCCAGCAAACGCGGCGATGGCGGGATATCGCCTGAAGGCGGCCAGACAGTCGGACAGGAATGCGGAAGAACGTGTTTGCGAAAAAGCCATGTGCAACACCTCAAGTGGTCTGCACGACGCCTCACGCCAATGAGAAATGTTGCAGGTGATGCTCAACGGGGACGAGCGAGCTTTCGTTCCACGCGGTCAATCGCAGCTTTGGGAACATAGAGACCTCGGTCCCGTTCAACATTGTTACTCTTCCCAAGGAGTGACTGGTCCAATGACTAACAAGAAGAACTCGAATGAGAAGCAGCCCGGCGAGAACCCCGATGGCAAGTACCACTTCAATCCCGGAAATATGGCAGGGAAAACGCCGGAGGATGCGGAGCAGACCGACAAAAATCGCGGCACGCCGCATGAGAAGGAAAAGCCAGCCGGTTAGCAGTGGTCGATGAGACCGCCAGCTGGCTGCGTTGCTGCGCCGACAGGAACAGATGCTGTGAGCAATTTTGCTCAGACTCAGACTGACGATCGTTTCACACTATCTTTGCCGTGCGGAGTGAGGCGGCGCGAATGATCGAAGCGTTTGTTCGCCAGATCGACGCCACGAGGCGTGCCAGTCCTGTCGGCTGGCGACGCTACCGCTTAATGGGACATGGAGCTCAAACTACCAAGCGAGAGGCTGCGCCATGCAAGACGTCGAGAAACGTGTCATCGGCAAGGTGATGTGGCGGCTCATTCCGTTCCTGATCCTGTGTTACTTCGTGGCTTATCTCGACCGGGTCAATGTCAGCTTTGCCAAGCTGCACATGAACGAGGCGCTCGGCTTGAGTGAAGCAGCCTTTGGATTGGGCGCAGGCCTGTTCTTCGTCGGTTATTTTCTGTTTGAAGTACCGTCCAACATCTTTCTGGAGAAGGTCGGCGCGCGCGTGTGGATCGCCCGCATCATGATCACGTGGGGGATCGTCTCGGCGGCCTTCGCGTTCATCCCATCGATATCGGCGGCGACCGGAATTCCGACGACGGGCGTCTTCTACTCGCTCCGTCTGCTGCTCGGCGCCTGCGAGGCAGGCTTCTTTCCGGGCATCATCTTCTATTTGACCCTGTGGTTCCCGGCGGTTTACCGCGCCAGGGTCATCAGCCTGTTCATGCTGGCGATCCCGATATCATCCATCATCGGATCGCCAATCTCCGGGATGCTGCTAGGCCTGACCGGCTGGGGACTGGACGGCTGGCAGTGGCTGTTCATTCTCGAGGCGCTGCCATCGGTTCTGGTGGGCATCGGCGTCCTGATCTACCTGACCGATTTGCCGCGCCAGGCGCGTTGGCTGCAACGGGATGAAATTGCGTGGCTGGAGAACGTGCAGGCGACCGAGAAGCTGAACAAGGAAAAGGTCGAGCACCTGTCCCTGGAGCAGGCGCTCACGGATCCGCGCATTCTCATGTGCGCGTTGGTGTATTTCTGCCTGAATGCCGCAAGCTACGGAGTGGCGTTCTTCCTGCCGACCATCATCAAGGGGTTTGGCGTCAGCGATACCCAGACCGGATTGCTTGCGGCGCTGCCCTTTGTCTTCGGCGCCGTGGGCATGGTGCTGCTCGGTCGTCATTCGGATCGGACCATGGAACGAAAGGGTCACGTCGCGGTGGCACTGCTCATGGCCGCGATTGGAATCGGATTGGCAGGGTTCGTCTCAAACGCCGTCGTCGTCATGGCGCTGCTTTGTTTTGCACAGATCGGCGTCTCCGCGGTACCCCCGATGTTCTGGCCGCTGCCGGCGAGTTTCCTGACGGGCGCATCGGCCGCCGCCGGCATTGCCGCGATCAACTCGCTCGGAAATCTTTCGGGTTTCGCCGGTCCCTACGCGATGGGCTATCTGAAGGATCTGACCGGCAACTTTACCGCCGGCCTTCTCCTGCTGGCGGGGTGCGCGCTGGCGGGCGCGATCGTTGTCGTGATGTTGCGGATTGATGCAAGGCGCGAGCATTTGTCAGGTGAGATCGCGATGGCGCACTAATGCGCGAATCGTCATACGCCCCTAAAATGAGGGACGTCTTCGTTCGGCAGCAGTGAAAGCGTGCCGAACGAAGTGGAGCGAGCCTGCAGCCGACATGTTGAGATAACGGACGCCGCCGCATTCGGTCGGGCCGCGCCCCGCTCAGTCACGCTGCTTCGTCTTGCTCAGCGTCCAGGTTGATGACGGCTTTCGCAAGCTTGGTCAGCGCGGCGTCAGTCGCACGTTCCTGGTCGAGGGTCTGCTGGAGCAACTTGACCGACTTGGTGTAACCGAGTTCCTCGGCCCAGGTACGAAGCGTGCCGTAGCGGCTCATCTCGTAGTGTTCGACGGCCTGCGCAGCGGCGAGCAACCCGGCATCGTGGGCGGGCATGCCCTCGTACTCGTCCATGATCTCCTGCCCTTCCTTCGCGATACCCACGATGGCATCACAGGTCTTGCCCTGGGGCTTCTTGTCGATTTCGGCGAACACCTGCTCCAGGCGCTCGATCTGACCTTCGGTCTCGCCAAGGTGTTTCTCGAAAGCGGCCTTGAGGTCGGCATGCTGCGCAGCCTTCATCATTTTCGGCAGGGTCGCGAGAATCTTCTTCTCGGCGAAATAGACGTCCTTGAGAGTGTCGTGAAACAGGTCTTCGAGCTTCTTCATTTTCGCCATGGTCCATCTCCGCGATGTGGGGGGGATTGTGGGAGGCAATCCCGCGCATCCGGCTAAGTTCCTCAAGCGTCAGTTGACGAGTCGTCGCAACCTCCGGCGCGATACGCGACCGCGTTCCCGGCAACTGAAGCGCTACCTAGCCGCCGCGGAACTCCACTTACGCTGCGGCGCGAGGAACTAACACGGCGACGAGAGATTGGGCTCCCACCTGAACACTGGAGAAAACTATGAAACGTTCACTTCTGCTCATTTGCATTGGATTATTGGCGGCCACCACGGCTTCGGCGCAAAATCCGCCCGCGCAGTCGGGGCCGAACAACAGCGCCGTCAATAGCCCCGGTCAAAACAACTCCAACGCTCCCGTCGCCGGTCGTAACAGTTTCACCGAAGGACAAGCCAAGTCGAAGATCGAGGATGCCGGCTACACCAACGTCACCGAGTTGAAGAAGGACGACAATGGTGTCTGGCGCGGCAAGGCGAGCAAGAGCGGCTCAGTCGCTGCGGTCAGCGTCGATTTTCAGGGCAACGTCAATAGCGCCAAGTAATAGCGCGAAGTAAGGAAGGCTCAGCATGACCGTTACAATTTCTCGTCTTTACGACAACCACAATGATGCCCAGCAGGCTGTTCGACGCCTGGAAGCCGCAGGCGTGCCGCACTCGGACATCAGCATCGTCGCCAACAATTCAGACAGCTGGTTCAACACCGACAAGAAGGTGGACCGCGACGGCGATGGGGTCGACGATCGCGCCGAGGGTGCCGGGACAGGCGCCGGCATTGGTGCGGGCGTGGGTGGCACGGCCGGCCTTCTTGCCGGGCTCGGCCTGCTGGCGATCCCCGGCCTCGGGCCCGTTGTCGCAGCCGGCTGGCTGGCCGCGACGGCGGTCGGCGCAGCCGCAGGTGCAGCTACCGGCGGAATTGTCGGAGCGCTGACGCAGGCTGGCGTTTCGGAAGAGGAAGCGCACTCCTATGCCGAGGGCGTCCGTCGTGGCGGCACGCTGGTGTCCGCACGCGTGGCCGATGCAGACCAGTCTCGCTTCGATGCAATATTGAACGAGTCGGCCATCAACCTGCGTGACCGCAGCGCTGCCTGGCAAAAGGCCGGGTGGAAATCATTCGATCCGGCCAGCAAGCCCTACGGCGCCGAGGAGATTCGCAAGGAGCGGCAGCAATACGGTGGCGCGCTTCGCTAGGCAACATTCAAAGGCCCGCTCCGGCGGGCCTTTTCTTTCGACCTACGTGGAGAAACTCTTTCGAAGCAAAACCCCTGGAATGGATCTCAGATCGATGGAGCCGGAACGAAAAGCCCGGCCGCGAGGGCCGGGCTGATCGGAAGTATGATTTCAAGTCAGGCAATTCAAGAATAGAGCGCGGGTAGACTGCGCTGTCTGTTCAAATAGGCACACAACGCGGGCGGGGGCATGCGGCACATCTGTGCCCATCCGAGTTGGGCCTCCACACGCCGAATGAGCAATTTGGTACAGCCGCCCAGCGATCGACATGCTTGGCTTCCTCAAGCTATCTCGATCCTCTCAGTCAAAGGCGACATCATGGACATCTCCCGGGAGACAAAGGCGACCGCGCGCTCCGTTCTGTGGGGTGCTGTGGCTGGGGCAATCGCCCTGGCGATCGTTGGATTCAATTGGGGCGGCTGGGTGACCGGTGGGTCCGCAGGGACCCTCGCTGCAAGCCGCGCTGCGACGGCCGTCGTCGCAGCTCTCACACCCATCTGCGTTGAAAAATTTCGACAGGCTGCCGATGCCTCGGCGAACCTGACCGAAATGAAGAAGACGACCTATATATCGGACCAGGGCAAGTTCGTTGAAAAGGGAGGTTGGGCCACGATGCCGGGAAGCACCGAGGCAAATTCGGCCGTTGCAAGGGCTTGTGCCGAATCGCTCGGCCGCGAAAAAGCGGTTGAGCAACGCGGATAGCCGACCAACCTGCGCAGGGCGATCTGTGCAATTTCTCGGGGTGTCCATACCTTGGAAGTCCCCCCCTTCGGGCCGGAATTCCCTGATGTGATTTCCGTTCCCGATTTCGCGCGCTGCGCCTTCCACGAAGTGGACATTCTGCTAATATTACGGAGTATTACACTCAGGGAACGAGAGCGCCGACTTGGCAAAGCCTGCGAAGGACAAGTTTGATCCCAAGACCTTCCTCGCCAAGGTTGGGGCAGGAAAATCGTTCTCAAAGCTTGGCAAGGGTCAGAACGTGTTCGTGCAGGGAGATGTCGCGGACGCGGTTTTCTACATTCAAAAAGGAAAGATCAAGCTCACGGTCGTTTCCGACCAGGGCAAGGAAGCCGTCGTCGGGATGTTGGAGCCGGGACAATTCTTTGGTGAAGGTTGTCTCAACGGCCAGCCATTGCGTATCGCGACGACTACGGCAATGGAAGACAGCATCATCACTAGAATATCGAAACTGGCAATGATTTCAGCGCTCGAAGGCAGGCCCAAGTTCTCCCAATTGTTCATGGCGTACCTGCTCACGCGCAATAGCCGAATCGAAGAAGATCTGATCGACCAACTATTCAACTCCAGCGAAAAACGTCTGGCGCGGCTGTTGCTTCTGCTCGCGAATTTCGGCAAGGAAACCAGCCCGCAGCCTATTGGGGTCAAGATCAGTCAGGAAACACTTGCCGAAATGATCGGCGCGACCCGATCGCGGGTTAGTTTCTTCATGAATAAATTCCGCAGGCTTGGCTTCATCAGCTACAATGGAAAAATCGAGGTCCATAGCTCGCTCCTGAACGCCGTTCTGATTGAGAAGTCGGAGCTGGGCCGGAAGGACTGACCGGCGCGCGACCGGTCGATTGATCGACTGCAGATGCGTGGCATCGCCATTTGGAGGTCGGGCACGTCGGCCCCCTCGCCGGTCTTTGGCATTCGCCCTCTCGCTGGATCGCTGCGATGCTGATCGCGATCCAGTATGGTTGTCATTTGGTATGATCGCGGCAGCATCGCTGCCGAGCGCGATCGAGATCGAGATCAAGCCGAGGGAAGTCGCTTCAAGGTCGATCAAGCAAGGTGATGCGCTGAATGCATTCAGCATACAGATCACGCATCGAGACGATTCCGCCGAACGAACACGGCGAGGACGGTCGGCCGACGTTTCAATTCGAAGGCACCTCAGACCGGTCTTACCTCGCGTGCCCGGCATCAGGGCGCGTGAGCAGGTGGGGACCAACAAGTGGCGCGTCCAAGAGTGAGCAAAATTGCACAGCGACCGCGAGCTGGATGTGATCGGATGACGCCGGGCGTCGCGGGCCGCCCCCGCGCCGTTCGGGCGGCCCGAGATCTCGACCAGTGCCGAACTCGGGCCGCTCTTGTTTGGCTTGGCGCAGGAGCGCGAGAAGCAGGACGGACCGCTGAAGCGTGATCGATCATGGAAGCGCGCGATCTGTAATGAAATTGTTGGCCGCAGATCCGCGGAACCTGAAAGGTCGATATGACGCTAAAGATCAAAGAGCATACCTGCCCTGGATGCAGCGGAACGGGCTTCGCTCCGGTGATGCAGCCGGTGGAACCGGGCCGAAAGATCTACCCAGCGAAATGCCAGTCATGCAAAGGCAAGGGCAGGATCACGGACGCCGACTAAGGCAAGGCTCATTCCTATCCGCTCGCGGCGCGTATGTCGGAGTGCGCAGGCCGGCCGGCGCGGGCCGATCACGGAAATTGATTCCGCCAAGCCTCGTTCTTCCGCTCACATGCGCTGCCTGGCACCACCGCGCCCCTCAGCCGTTATCGGTGTACAAGATGGAAGCAAAGCGGATGTCGTCCGATAAGATATCGATGCCGGTTTGGAATGAAAAGCACTTGCGTGCTGCGACCGACGCCGCCGGCGTGGCCTTGTGGGCCTGGAACGTGGATACGGACGCTATTACGATGGACGAACGCGCCTACGACCTGTGGGACGTTCCGAAGAGTGAAAAACACATCACATTCGAGATCTTGTCCAGGAACATCCATCCTGCTGATCTGGAACGAGTCAGGTCTGCGTTTGCCGCTACTCGCGCAATAGTAGGCGCTTACGAGATTGACTTTCGCATCTTGTTCGACGGCGACATCCGTTGGATCTCCGCGCGCGGGCAAGGCGACGATGCGGACATCGCCGATCGAACCATGTTTGGCATCTTCCTCGATGTTACCCAACGCAAGCAAGCCGAAGAAGCGAACGAGTTGCTTGCCGGTGAGATGAGCCATCGCGTGAAGAACCTTCTGACTATCGCGACCGCGCTTACTCAATTTACATCGCGTTCGGCCGCAACCAAAGAAGACATGGCCCACGAGCTAACAAATCGGCTGATGGCCTTGGGACGTGCACAGGATCTCATTCGCCCCATACCGGGAAGGAAGAGCGAAGGAGCGCTTCTTGGTGACCTCGTCTCCATCTTGCTCGCGCCTTACGACGAAAGAGAGGCGAGCGTCCGCATTCGCGTTTCGGTGCCGAAGATGAATGTCGGCGAGATGTCGAGTACAACGCTCGCTCTTGTGCTGCACGAACTGGCAACGAACTCGGCGAAATACGGTTCGCTATCGCTGGCAAGCGGCACCTTGGACGTGTCGTGCAATGCCCATGGCGACGAAGTCGTCGTGACCTGGACCGAGCGGGGCGGCCCGCCTCTTAAGGCTCCCGCAAGGCTCGATGGCTTTGGAAGCAAATTGGTGCAGCGGAGCATGGCGGCCCAACTCGGTGGCTCCATCGCATTCGACTGGTCGGAAGAGGGGCTGGTCGTTACGCTGATCATGAGCAAAGATCGCCTGGCAAGGTGAGGAACCTTGAGACCTTCGCACAGTAGCGTCCGGCGCAACGCGGAGCCTGGAAGACAGAGATCAGGTCCGCGTTCCGGAGTGGCTGACACTTCCGGGAGACTGCATGGGGCGGCCTCGCACAATGCCCATCCGCTCGACCTCTGCGGCCAGCGCCTGCGCCTAACCCGGCAATCCGCCCGAAAGGCCAGCCCGGGACGCTGCGGATATGCCGCTTCCCGTGGACGACGCCAAGGCGTCGCCCACCATGCCACAGCAACCGCAACACGAAGCACAACAGTTTCAAGCCGCAATTCCAATTGACCGCACCGGCTCGCGCATGCCGGAGAGCAGCCAGAACGCTTCGCTCCCGGGCGAGACCAACTTGGAAAGGTGGGCGACAAGGAGATGCGCATGAATATGTTCGAGATTACGATCGCACGCATCGAGGTGATTCTGCCGAATGAACGTGGCGAGGACATTCGCCTGACGTTTCAGTTCGAAAGCCGTCAGACCAGTTTTACCTTGCCAATTTTCCTGAAGTCTTGCGAATTCGACGATACCGAGATCGTCAGGGTAGCCCGAAGCCAATTACACGACGTTTTCGCGCAGCTTTGCAGCCAGTGCGAGGATTGGCAGCTGACAGAGGACGAGCGTCGCGAGCTCGCAAGGATAAGCGTGCGGCCTGGCGTCAAGGCGCAGGAGTAGCTCGGGAACAAAAGCAGCTATTGAACTGGATGTATGCTCCTGAGATCAGCTGGCCGCGCCCTAGCATTTCATCGCGTTTATGAGCTCGGAAATCTCGATCATTGCGAAATTCGAGAATGTGTCGGACACGGCATATGGCAGGATGATCTGGTTATTGTGCCGCATCCCGCCGCACGTATAAACGACGTTAGGGACGTATCCTTCACGCTCGGATGGTTCAGGCCGCAATAGCGGCTCGCGCGAACGTGCCAGCACCTTGGATGGGTCGTGCTTGTCGAGCAGCGCCGCACCGATCGAGTACTTGCGGACCGGGCCGACACCGTGCGTCAGCAGCAGCCAACCCTCATCGAGTTCGATCGGCGACCCGCAATTGCCGATCTGGACGAACTCCCAGGGAAACTGCGGTTTCAAAATGGCTTGACCGCCATCCCACGTGTGGAGGTCGTCTGAATAGATTAGATAGAGGTTCTCATTGTCCTGCCTCGCGATCATGGCATACTGGCCGCCGATCTTGCGCGGGAACAGTGCCATTCCCTTGTTCCGAGCCGCAGCCCCTCGCAGGGGCGCCAGTCGAAACGACGTGAAATCACTGGTCTCGATTAATTCGGAGCGGATGGCTCGACCGCTGTAAGCGGTATAGGTCGCGTAATACGTCTTTCGATCGCCGTCGCTGAATTCGACAAAGCGCGCGTCCTCTATGCCGTTCGATTGGGATTCTGTGACGGGAAAGATGACGCGCTCGGTCAGGTCTTCTTCGGGCTTGAAAATCAGCTCGACACGCTCGCCGTCCGGCCCCGATATGCGATGGCAAATCCTCGGAATCGACGCGAGCCGAGCCGTCGGATCAACGGCCAGACTGCCGTCAGCCGCGATGGTCCCGGTTCGAAACGTCAGTGACGATACATGCCCTTCGCCTATGGCACGGAGACTGAGGATAAAGCGCACGCCGCCCTTCGGCGCCCCCGATTGATCGGGATGCGCCACGATGCTGGGGTTGAACAAGGCAGAGGCTTCGAATGAATACTCATTGAGGAAATAGGCGCCGACCAGCTGGCGCTGCTTCTTTGAGAAGACGCCATGCGTCGCGAAAGCGTCCTCCATTTCGTCCGCGCGGGCCTCGAATCTTTCCAACAGGTTGCGATGTCGCCCCTTGAAATTGTCCAGCACGTCCGCGAGCTGAGCGGCAACGGCTTCCTGATCGAGTGCAAGAACTCGCTCGACGATATGATTTGCGCGCATCTTGTCGGTGGGGTTGAGATCGCGCGGTTCAGTCGCCGGCTTGAATGGCCGCACGATAACTCGCGCGGGATCGGGACGCAGATGAAGCGCCTGCCGGTTCAGGAAGGTAGCTTGTGACACGGTATCCTCAGGTCGCTGGATGAAAGGGAAATTCAAACACCCACGGCGCGTAAGGCCGTGGGCTTGTTCAGGCTGGTGTTGACGCGCGCGAGCTGACGAATCTCCGCAAGTCCAAGCAAATAGCAGACGACCGACTCGCCTCCACGGTTTTCGTTGGCGCGATCGGGATGCAATCCATCGCGGCAGCTCCCGGTGTGCGGATCGACCAGTGCCACGGACAGATCATTGCTGCCCAGAAACCAGCCGAAGGCGCGCATGGCCATGGTTTTCCACTCGGCATCGCCGTCCGCACGCCACGCCGTCAGGCAGGCAGCGATCGTTGCCGTGGCTTCCACGGGTTGCTGATCGAAGGCGCGGGGATGTTGCCGCTGTTCGCCGAAGCTGCCGGTGCCCACCGGCCGGAAATGACCTGCCACGCTCGTCTGCTGCGTCATCAGCCAGCGCAATGAGCGCAATCCCGCATCGCGGTATTGCGGCGTTTGAGTCGTCATCCCTGTCAGCATCAAGGCTTGCGGCAATCGCGCGTTGTCGTAAGCGAGCCCTTCCTCGAACCACACCCAGTCCGGCGTCTCTACCGACGCCAGACAGGACATCAACCTGTCAGCAAGCGCGTGCCGGACTTCCCTTGCATGGAGATCATCCGGAGCAACAGTGCAATAAGCGTCCAGACCTAGCAGCATGAACGCCCACGCGCGGGGCGAGCTGAAGCTCTCGGCCGTCGACAAAGCCTGGGCGAACAAATCCGTGGCCCACCTGCGCCGCGACGGGCTTGCGTCTCCGCGCGCCGCCTCGCCCAATGCCCATAGCGTCCGCCCGTGACTGTCTTCCGAGCCTCTGTCCTCGAGCCAGGTTCGATTGAAGCCCATGAAGTTGCGAAATCGCCTGATGTCGGGATTCCACGCATGCTGCACGAATGCTGCAAAGCGGGTCGTCAGGATTTCCGGCAACGCCTGTTCGCCGGGATTGTTGAGGGCGCAGGCCAAGAGTAACGCCCGGGCATTGTCATCGACGCAATAGCCGTGCGAGCGATCCGGCACCGACTGAACCGCGTGCTGGAACAAGCCGATGTCGTCGCACATCGTCATGAAATGGCCGATCTGCATGACGGGCGCAGCGGGGCCGCGTGGTTCCGGCGCGCCGGAATCGGGACGCGCAAAGACCTTGAGCCGATGACCCTGCCGCGCGGCCTCGAAGGCGGACATGTAACGCTCGGCCGTGCGTTCCCACGTCATCATCCGGCTCATGGCGTATGCGCGTTGGCCCATCTCTTGCCGGCGCGCGTCGTCGGTGAGCAGCTTGGCGATCTCACCGCCGATCGCCGCCGCATCGCCGAATGGTACCAGAACTCCGCATCCGTCAGTAAGCAGCTCGCGTGCGTGCCAGTAGGGCGTCGACACCACCGCCTTCCCGAGCCCAAAACTGTAAGCCAAGGTTCCAGAGGTCATCTGGGCCTCATTGAGATAGGGCGTGACATAGACGTCGCACATAGAGATGAATTCGAGCAGCGTGGCCTGGTCCACGAACCGGTCGAGGAACACCACGTGGTCCTCGACGCCCAGCTCGCGGACCCGCGCCATCAGACTTTCGCGATAGGCTTCGCCCTGGTCTCGAACCAGATTGGGGTGCGTTGCGCCGAGCACGACATACACCGCATTCGCGCGGTGTTTCAAAATCGAGGGCATTGCATCGATCATGACTTCGACGCCTTTGTTGGGGGACAGCAGCCCGAACGTCAGAATGACCGACTTGCCGTCAAATCCGAGCCTGGCCTTCGCCGCATCGGGCCCGGCAAAGGCGACATCGGGAATGCCGTGAGCGATCACCTCGATCTTGTCGTCCGGCACGAGGTAGACGCTGCGCAGTAGCTCGCGGGCCTTGTTAGCCATCACCACCACCTTCGACGACGCATCGACGATGCGCTCCATGACCGCGCGTTGCTTGGCTGACGGGTTGGCCAATACGGTATGAAGCGTCGTCACGACCGGCATGGTCAGGCGCGCCAGCAGCGGGAGGATATGGGCGCCGGCTTCGCCGCCGAAAATGCCGAATTCGTGCTGCAGGCACACGGTATCGAATCGGCCGGCATTCAGGAAATCCGCTGCACGCAGGTAGTCTTCGACATTGTCGTCCTTGATCTGGAAAGCGACCGCCGGCGGATAGTCGTAGGCCTGGCCGCGATCGGTCATCGCCACGATGCAGGTTTCCAGATCAGGGCGTGACGCCGATATCGCTCTCTGCAGGTCCGTCGTGAAGGTTGCGATTCCGCAACGGCGAGGCAGCGAGTTGCCGATAAGGGCGATGCGGCGGAGCGACGTCATGTCTGTGCCTCGATGATCTTGCCCGATTTCCTGGAGCCCGTACCGGTGGATGCATCGGGAGACTTGGTCGCTCGTCCGGTGCAGTCCTGCAGCAGCGAAACCATGGGATCCGGTCCCGGATAGGCGACCAAGCCGCTCATTCCGTCCAGGCCAATCGCGATGCCGGCGCTGTCGGCCTCAATGAAGATCGCGTCACCGACGGTCGCATCCGTATGCCCGATGCGCGCCTTCCCCTCGATCACAAGCATCCAGGTTTCCCGGTCGGCATCGAGCGCCCACTGCGAATTGGCCTGGAAATCGACCCGCTCGAGCACGAATTGTGGGCTCGCGACGAGAATTCTTCGTGCGTCCGTGAGACGCCGCGGAGCGGATTGAGCCTGGGATGGCCCGGCGTCGGAAGCGGCCACCGCGTCGTCTTCGTGCAGCTCGCGGTGCCTGCCAAAGTCGAACAGGCGGAATGTCGTATCGCTGCGTTGCTGAATCTCGGCGAGCACGATACCGGCGCCGATGGCGTGGATTGTGCCGCCGGGGACGCAGATGAAGTCGCCCTTCGCAACAGGGCGCCATTGCACGAGACCGGCGATCGAGCCGTCCCTGATCGCTGCGCGCAACGCCTGCGGCGTGAGGCGCCGCGTCAGTCCCAGCGCTACCCGCGCGCCCGGCGCTGCTGACAGGATGTACCATGCCTCGGTCTTCCCGTTCGGCAGATCGATGGCGTGCGCGAACTCATCGTTGGGGTGGACCTGGATCGACAGAGGTTGGCTGGTAAACAGGAGCTTGAGCAGCAGGGCGGAGCCTGGTGCATCTTTATCGATGCGCTCGAACCACAACTCCCCGACGGGGTCGCCCGAAACGTCGATGCAGCTCCATGGTCGGATGTCTGCGCCCCCCCATGGTTTGCGCGCAACCTGCACCGAGGCATGTTCGATGGTCATAGATTGTCCTTACCCTTGACGCGCATCTCGAAGCGACTGCTGTTGGTCGGTGCGGTCGGTAAGATCTGGCGTGGCTAAAAAAAACGTCGCGCTCGCGACGCGCGCTGTCACCGCGATCGGATCGTGTCCTCCATCAGGTGGCTACTCCGGCATCCGATAACAACCTTTGCGCGTTCATAAAGACGGGCGTGCCTTCATCAATGTTCGTTGCCGTTCGCGTCATTCTTGTGCTTGTGCAGAAATCGCGCGATCTGCCCACGAAGCTCCGCCGTCTCCAGCAACTTGCCGACCGATCAAGCAGTGTCGAAGATCTCCCGCTGCAACGTCGTCGGCAGAGCGTTCCATTGCATGATGACAGCCGCGCCAAGACACCGCAGAACGCGTTCCTCTTCGCTTGCAAGGGCCGCGCCGCGAGATTGGTCCGGGCCTATGACATGAACTGCGTCGTGGTAGTCGTCCGCCAGTCTCTGCTCGTTATCAGCAAGCGAGACGAGGCGGTCCTGCAGTTCCTGAAGTTTGCGGCCTTCATCCAGATCGGTCGAACCCTTGACCCGTTCGCCGTATTTGGCCGCTTCTGCACGATATTGTTTAGACTTGAACATGTCCGGCCTTTCATAGGCGCAGCCATCCATTACGATCAAACTCGATAGTCGACCAGAACAGACACGGCGGCGTTGCCGCAAAATCCGAGTTGCTGTTGCAAAGCGGCAGCGACGCGTCGACAGCGCGCTCCTCGACTAAGGTCGCCGTCTCTTTGTCCAGCTGCCTTTCCGCACAACATTCACGCCGATCATCCCGCAACGTTTTCTTTCTGCCGAGGCGAAAACCGTCTGCCCGCCGTTTGCTCTGGCGCGGCAGCACAGCTGTTCCCTCAGGCTTCGAGCTTGTCGAACTCGTCAGGCAGCAGGATCTGGCCTCGCGGCGTGCAGATCCGCACGTCCATATAGCCTTCCTGCAAGAGCTCCCGCGCCTTCTTCAAGGCGGCAGCCACCGTGTCGCGACTCAGATTGACGCGGCCGGCTCCATTGTGGCCGCCAACCAGGTATTGCATTCGTGTTGCGCTATCCACGCGGGACAACCGCTGCAAATACCAGGAGCACAGGAACAGCAGGAAGATCACCGGCGACACGATCCAGTCGGCTGCCAAACGAGATCGAGACATCCACGCTCCTCTTCCTTTCTTTCGGCGGGAGCGTTCGTTACCCTCAGTCACCGGTGAAAGCCGCAGGATGGGCGGTGATGAGCAACTCTACGCTTACGTCCTGGGAATAGCGAGCGCTAAAACGTCGAGGAACAGCAGCAAGATCGAATTTGCAGGGCTCTCCGCCTCGGAGTGCCGGGCGATGCTTCTTGCACAAAGCGACGAGGTCATCGAGTGATGCGAGTCGTTGGCTCGAATTCGAAGTCCGGAGCAGCTTCCACGAACGTCCCGAATGGCGATTGAGGTTCGCTCCACAACCAAGCAACTGTTCTGCGCCTCCCTGATCTATCGAAATAGGGACCCCACAGCATTGAGGCTGCCTCCGTTGGCGGTCGTCGCCCTCGCCGTACCCGCAGAGTTGAATTGAATCGTTCACTCCCATGAGGCGACGACGAAACAAAGTCAGACTTCTCAGCCGGCACGTGCTATGAGCCATGAAGAGATTGTTCGTGGCGCTGATCGTTGCAGGGTCGCCACCACAGCCCAGACGATCAACCCGTCGACTGCTCCGGAAGAGGAGCCTTCCTTGCGCGAATTAGGCCGCCCGCGCCGAACAGAAGGCGGATGATGCCGGTGGCCCTAGAGAACGCTGCTGGGACTGAGGCACCAATGGGCGCGACATTGAGATACGCCCGTGAAACCATCGGACGGGTTTGCAAAGCCCTAAGCGGGCGCCTTCCTGCCCTCAACCGAGCGCCTAATGAGGTCCGCTAACCGTTCCAAGCCGTATGTCGAGGCCGGAGACCATAGGATGAGTGACGATCGGGAACTTCATCGCGCTGCCAAAGCGAACCGAGAGCGCCTTGCGGTCGCGCATCGCGAGGTGGTCTTGCAAGAAGAGGCAAAAAATGCCGTTGATATTCGCGAAAACATGGCGCGCCTCAAGAAACTGAGATTGGCCAAGGAAGCACAAGAGACTCGAACGCAAATCTCCAAAGCAAACCAGCGCCCGGCGCCTAGGCCGGGACGATCCAGATAAAGCTGATTCAGTTAGCGGGACTTCCTGTTCAGTTTCGCCTTTCGCCGCCTAGCGGATCGTCGTCGCAATGGGGGCAGACGTAGCGCTCCCCGCCTCTGATGGCCTCGTCGCGCTTCATCGTCCGCCCGCAGTGAGGACACGGCTTCCGGATTTGGTGCTGCAGCGACATCTGGCTTCCCCCGCCGCGCTTAGCCTATTCCCGAACGCGGCGCGGACACAAGCGAGCTCTTAAGCGAACCGCGCCACCCAATCAAATCCTGCTTCGGTGATGTTTGGGGTGGCCATGGGAGAGTTCTACAGCGGCTTCGCAAACGGGCGCGCGATCAAAGAGCGGCTCCGTTCACACGAAGACGGCTGCTCGAGAGCGCTATTGAACTGCAAATGAGTGGCAGTCAGGCCGACGTGGATAGGTTTTGCGATGCCACGCTCGAAGTCAAGATATCCAGGCCCTCGGGTCGACCGGCGATGATTGCGACCGTGATGCCGCTTGGGGTGGAGAATTCCGAGCGGCTGCTTTCGCCGCTCTCCCGTGCGATCATGTTCGTTAAGAAGCCCGACGAGAAACCGCGCCTTGATCCGACGATGCTAACGAATATTTTTGGCCTTTCGCCTCGGCAGGCGGCCTTGACGGCATTGCTTGCGGAAGGTGCTACACTCATTCAGGCTGCAACAGCCCTCGGCATAGGCTTTGAGACAGCTCGCTGGCATCTGCGCACGATATTCGAGCAAACCGGCACGCATCGACAGGTCGATCTCGTCAGGCTCGTACTGCAGATGACCGCGGTGTCGGCCTCACCTAAAGGTTAATCGGCGAGCAGCGAGCGACCGAGCGGGTCGGTCGTGCCGCCGATCGAGAAGGCACCACGCATTCGCGAGAGTAAGCTCATCGAAAAGCCCCCAGCCGGATCAACAAGCTAGGGGGCGGCGTGTCGAACGACACGTAAGGGTGGCACTGCCCTGCCAGGGAAGTGAGAGCTTGGTGATTTTCGGAACAACGGTTGCGCTGAATCGCCTCGGATTCGCCCGGATGTCCTACACCATCATACCTTGACGCGCCGAACGCCCGCTAAGCCGACTTCCGCTGGGGCTTGGCCGCCGGCTTCTTCGCTGCCGCCTCCTGGGGCTTCTTGCCCTCGATCGGCATCAGCATCTCCTTCTGACCAGGCGAGGCCTTCTTCGCCTTCTTGGCGGACTTGCCAGCCTTTGCCGGCGCAGCTTCCTTGCCGACCGATCGGCGCAGCGCCTCCATCAGATCGACGACGTTGGTCGCCGCTGGGCGCTCCTTCGGCGTGATCGGCTTGCCGGCGCGCTTCTGGTTGATGAGGTCGATCAGCGCGGTTTCGTAGTGGTCCTCGAACTTGTTCGGATCGAACCGCCCCGCCTTTTGACTCACGATGTGCTTGGCGAGATCCAGCATGTCTTTCGTGACCTTCACGTCCTGGATCTCGTCGAAATATTCCCGCTCGCTGCGCACCTCATAAGGATAGCGCAACAGCGTGCCGACCAAGCCCTTGTCCATCGGCTCGAGAGCGATGATGTGCTCGCGGTTCGTCAGCACCACGCGCCCGATGGCGACCTTGTTCATCTCGCGGATGGTCTCGCGGATCACGGCGAAGGCGTCGTGCCCGACCTTGCCGTCCGGGCGGATGTAGTAGGGGCGGATCAGGTAGCGCGGGTCGATGTCGGCCTTGTCCACGAACTCGTCGATCTCGATAGTCCGCATCGACTCCAGCGCGATCTCCTCGAGCTCCTCCTTGGTCACCTCGATGAACTGGTTCTTCTCGAGCTGGTAGCCCTTGACGATGTCCTCGTTCGGCACCTCGTCGCCGGTGTCGGCGTCGACCTTGAGGTACTTGATCCGGTGACCGGTCTGCCGGTTGAGCTGGTTGAACGAGATCTTCTCGCTCTCCGAGGTGGCCGGATAGAGCGCGACCGGACAGGTGACCAGCGAGAGGCGGAGAAAGCCCTTCCGGTTGGCGCGCGGGGCCATGGTACGCAGAACTCCGGAGGGACGGTGCTGGATTCAAGACGAACGGCAGGCGGCAGTTCCGACAGTCCAGCCGCCGATCCCGGAGATTCGTCCCGCGCCGGCTGCCGCGCCATGCGAATTCGGGAGAGGGACGCTTGACTCTTTGGAACGAAACGGGAACATAGTCGCGTGAACGCCACTTCCGAGCAGGCCGCGTCGAGCCCTGACGGATCTTGAGGCGGCCACCTACCAGGCGTTTGGAATCATAAGAATTATACTATTTTTGCAAAGTTAGTATAATGAGGTGGAACCCTATGATTTTTATAGTTATACTACTTTCGAAAAAATAGTATAACGGAGTTCCTCATGGGAGCCGACGGGCTCGATATCGTCTTTCAGACGCTCTACTCAGAGTTGGTCCAGCGAAGCTTGGACGAGAGCTTCACATCAGAATTCTCCTCCGATGGGCGTTTCGTCGCCGTGGAGGTGAAAGGCAAAAAGTACTGGTACTTCGACACGCCCAAGCCGGACGGCGGCGGACAAGATCGACGTTATGTCGGTCCCGTGGATGATCTGGAAATCACCAAGAGGGTCGAGGCCTTCAAGGACCTAAAAGCGGATATGCGGGGACGACGCCGGATCGTCTCGACCTTGACGCGAGAAGCGCGGTTGCCTCGTCCTCCGAACACCACGGGCCGAGTGGTGGAAGAACTCGCGAGGGCCGGTTTCTTCCGGTTGAGGGGAGTCCTTGTCGGAACGGTCGCCTACCAATGCTACTCCGCCGTCCTGGGAAGACACCTAGACGCAGTCGCCATGCAGACGGCCGACGCAGACTTCGCACAATTCCACGAGATCTCGGTGGCCGTCGGCGATTCCTTACCGCCCATCATGGACGTTCTAAGGCGCATCGATCCGACGTTCCGTGAGATTCCCAGCCAGGCGGACGGACGGGTCTCCAGTCAATTCATTTCCCGAGAGCAATACAAGGTGGAGTTTCTGACGCCCAACCGGGGGTCGGACGATCTCGCCGGCAAACCAGTTCAGATGCCGGCCCTTGGAGGAGCGGGGGCCTTTCCGCTTCGCTTCCTCGACTTTCTGATCCGACAACCGATCCGCGCCGTTCTTCTGCACGGAGCCGGCGTGCCCGTGCTGATTCCCTCGCCGGAACGTTATGCGGTCCACAAGCTCATAGTTGGATCCCGGCGAATCGCAGACCGCGAAGTGACGGCGAAGAGCGCCAAGGATCGGTTGCAGGCCCGGTCAATCTTCGAAGCCATGATCGCCAACCGCCAGAATGCCGACCTAGCGTTCGCCTACACGGAAGCGTGGGGACGCGGCGACGCCTGGAAAGATGCGATCCGGAAGAGCATTGAGAGCTACGACGACGAATTCAAGGCTCTATTGCGCAAGGAGCTTGCGAAGGGCGTAATCGAATTAGGAGAGAATCCTTCCGATTACGATCTGAACGAAGAGCCGTCGTCGGATGATACCGTGGGCGAATCCGCCGTTCCCGGCAGCAAGAAGTAGCGTTGTCGAGGGGCACGCGTTGATGCTCCTCCCGAGAACGAGCGTGGTTGCGCTCGCGACACCGGTATCCGAGGGGACGGTACGCGTGGCTCGAGATCGAATGTTCGCGCTGCAAGACCAGGCGGGACGTCGCCTCCGCTGCTGCAAGTGCGCCAAGGCGAATCGCCGCCCGCCAGCGACGCTGCCACAGTTGGCGCAGCGCCCTCGCCAGGCCGCTGCGGAGACCTGACGAGATGTGCAACGTGCATTGGACGTCACCAAAGCATCGCTGCGACCGTGATTTGGGTAAGCGCTTTGGAGATCACGCGTACGCGCGCGAAGAACTCGTCGCTGAAATCGGGGCTGCGTTCCTCTGCTCTGATCTTGGCATTGCGCTGGAGCCGAGACTAGACCATGCCTGCTATCTCGCCAGCTGGTTAGCTGTGCTCAAATCCGACAAGCGGGCGATCTTCACCGCCGCTGCCTTTGCGCAGAAAGCAGTCGATTGGTGTCAATCGGCGTTCAAATTTGGCTCTGACTCACTTTTGATGCAGTTCGGAGGATGTCTGGCGCTTTGATTGGGAGAATCAGCGCCATGCAGCAAGCACTCCACCGCTCCAGTCTGGTACCGCGTGGGTTTGTTGTAGAGAGTGCGTGCTACGAGGGTGATAAGGCCGTCATCACTGTCCGGCCATCCGGAAGTTTTGGCTTGTGTCCATCATGTGGGACAGTTTCGCGGCGGATCCATAGCCGGTATCGGCGCCGCGTGACCGATCTGCCGCTTTCCGGGCGGGTCGTTGAGCTCCTGGTGATCGCCCGCCGCTTCCGCTGCGAGGCCGTCCTGTGCGGACGCCAGATCTTCACTGAGCGTTTCTCCGACGGGATATTGGCTCCATCAGCGCGACGCACGGCGAGGCTGGACTCTATCGTCCATCACCTTGGTCTGGCGCTTGGCGGCCGGCCGGCAGCAGGCTTCGCAAAACGGCTGATGTTGCCGGTGAGCAAGGACACACTTCTGCGCGTGGTCCGACGCCGTCACCGTCCGCCGGCTGACCAGCTCAAGGTTATCGGCATCGATGATTGGGCCTGGCGTCGCAATCACCGATACGCCAGCATCGTCTGCAACCTGGAAAGGCGCCGGGTAGTCACCCTGCTGCCGGATCGTGAGCCCGCGACCGCCCAAGCCTGGCTCGCTGCGCATCCCACGATCGCGATCGTCGCCCGCGATCGTGGCGGCGGATATGGCGAAGCGGCGGCCAAAGCCTTGCCCCACGCGGTGCAGGTCGCCGACCGCTGGCATCTGATGGAGAACGCCAGTCGGGCCTTCCTTGACGCCGTCCGCAAATCGATGCGCCAGATTCGCATCGTCATCGGCGCGACCACAATTGATCCCAAGCTGCTAACAGCCGCCGAGCGCCTCCAGTATGAGGGCTATCTGCGCCGCGAGGAGGCCAATGAAGCCATCCTGGCTCTGTCGAAGAGCGGCATACCCATCAAGCAGATCGTGCGCCAGACTGGCCATAGCAGGAAGCTGGTACGGCAGGTGATCCGCGGCGAACGCACCGATGTCTTCCGGACCCGACAAAGCTCTTTGGATCTGCATTTGCCATGGCTGGACGATCAGTGGGCCGCTGGCTGTCGCAATGGGGCCGAACTTTGGCGCCGCTTAACGGCGCGTGGCTTCCGCGGCTCGCTCCGCGTCGTCAGCGAGTGGGCGCCCCGCAGACGACGGGCCGAAAAGGCCGACGCAAAAAACCTTCAGCGGATTCCGTCGGCCAGAACAATCGCGCGCCTCATGACCATCGGTCGGGACCTGCTCACGAAAGCGGAGACCGTCACGGTCGCGGCGATCGAAGCTGGCGTGCCAACCCTTGTCGAGGCACGCGAGATCATCGCCGAATTCCATCTGATGATCCGACGCAAGACCGAGGCGGGCCTCATCCCATGGATCGAGCGCGCCCGCGCCAGTCTCGTCGCCTCGTTCGCCAGCGGCGTCGCGAAAGATGAAGCAGCGGTTCGAGCAGCAATCACTTCGCCTTGGTCCAACGGACAAACTGAAGGTCAGATCACGCGCCTCAAGCTCGTCAGACGTCAGATGTACGGTCGCGGGAAAATCGATCTGCTTCAAGCCAGATTGATCGGCGCAGAATAATCGGAGCTGCACCAAAATTGCGTCAGAGCCAATATTGCAAGCCGAATGACACCCGGTGCTGGGCGAGAGCGCAATCGGTCTCTCAGTCACCAATAGAAGCCACCTGTCGGACGGTGATGCGACATTCGACACCTGTTTCGGGAGGAAGTCTAGAGGACTTGAACGGGACACTGTCGCTTCGCAAGCAATTTTCGCTCGTCAGCGCCGGTGGGCCTCAATTAGGCCCGCGACATCGAAGTTCACGCCCACCCACTCGCGGAGAAAACAAACGGTAGCACGGCAGCGAATTGACTCGCGATTGAGACCAATCAGGCGCACACTTTCATTATCACCGGTCCGCGCCCAGGCATTACTGGTGACCGAGAGCATCGTGCTCCCGCCTGTTTCGGAGGGGGAGCCCTATGCCCAAATCTCAAGACCGTTTATCCGACGTTGCGCCCATCGCATTGCAGCGCCCCGGCTGTCCGATCTGCAAATCTTCGATGATGCTTATCAGCATTGAGTCAGAACGTCCCGGCGTCGACTTACATCGCTTTCAGTGTGCCCTGTGCAATCACTTACTAACGATCCTTGCCGCTTCCGAAGACACTATGCATTCCAAGGCGGGCCGGTGCCTTCAAGGCGATTTGCATCCGCCGAAGTAGGGCGCATGCCACATCCTCGATATGGAATGGCTGCAAGACGGCGCGTGCGAATGCTACGAGACGGTGAAGCGTTGCTCCGCGAGACTGTTGGGTTCCGGCAAAGCATGCCCTGCTGCGCAGGAGAGACAGAGCAGTACTGGAAGCAACCCTTCAATGGAATTGGTCCAGGGAGGATCAACCTCCCGCTCTCACTTCGTATACCGCGGTCGTCAGCTCCGTGGCCGAATATGGCTTCATCAAATAAACCCCTCCCTTCGGGAGGTCGTCCTGGTGGAGCCTCATTCTGCCGGACGTGACGATGATCTTTAGCAGAGGCCACCGCTGGCTCACCAAGTGGGCAAGCCGAACTCCGTCGATTGCCCCCGGCATCTGTACGTCAGTGAATATGATGCGGACATCTGCCCGCTGTTCCAAAGTCGTGAGCGCCTCCCCAGCGTCCGAGGCCTCAAGAACACTGTAGCCAGAATCTTGGAGCACTATCATCGTGCTCCAGCGCAACAGCTCGTCATCCTCAACGACAAGCACGACTGGCCATTTGCTGGCGTCTTCGAGTTGCATCCGGTCCGGCTTCCCTATCCGTTTGCCAGATTGTGCGCGGGCCGGCTTTCCGCGCGAGCCGCGCGGCCCAGCTAGAGCCTATTGGTCTGCTCCACGACGAAATGAATCGAGCCGGTGTCACTCCTATTCGTCAAGCGCGCACTCTGATCCCGAGTGAGGCGATCCACGACCAAGCCTGCGGGTGCGCCCGTCAAGTCTTTGTCGCTGTCTTGGCAATCTCTGTTTCGATCCCTGTGGCACATGCCTTGGCGAACGAGTAATCCATGCTGGTGGACGCCACATCTTTCACGAATTCGCTGACGATGTTTCCCCTTGAATAGGGGCTGGCCGCCTTGAACTTGGCCAGAGCGCCGTCGGCGGCTGTGAACTGCGCGACACAAAGCGGTACCAGAACGGACATTCTGCCATCGCTCTCCGCCGTGGCGCGCATGATCCTGGCGGTTTCCCCAGTGACCCAACCTCCCCAGATAAATCCAATGGCCATCGTCGCCACCGCCCCGAGAGCGATACCTTGAAGCACGCGCGTCCGTGCCTCGCCAAGCAAGATTGCAGGAAGTTTCATGAAGGTCGCCTTTCTTGAGCGCACACAAATGCGCGCTTGCGCCGCTGGCGCACCGTAGGGGAATAATTCTTATGATTGCGCCTTCCGATGGCACGGGAGCTGCTGCTACGAGGTCTGGCGGCGACTTCGGAGGTCGCTGCTTAATGGGCAGCTTCAAGGTGAGCATCTGCTAACCTGTAGGCGAAACGCTATACCGCTAACCTGGTCGTGTAAAGGGCTCTGTGTTCTAAGCCGCGCTAGGTGTCCAAGTTGCCTCTTGCGTCGAGACTGCGATGGCTAAGGTGCACGACTCCCACCTGTTCGGGACGGATTCCCTCCGCCGGACCAAGGCGACCTTGATCTATCGCCGAACCGGCAACCTGTGAGCATTACAGCGTCTTCTGGGGCACACAAAAATCGAGTGTACCGTTCGCTATCTCAGCATCGAGGTCGACGATGCCTTGGCGGGTAGCAGAACAGGTAGGCATCCGACTGAAAGGTAGACGGACGCGCTCTGCTCTGCCCTCGCAGACGGTTTCGGGCAAGAAGATGTTAGAAGCCCCGGCTGAGATTGCCGGTTCGCAGCCGCCCGTACGAGGAGACCTCCGTTATTTCTTCTTTGCCGGCCCGAAATCCGGCTGCCAAGCGGCCTCCTTGCGGCTTGGCGCCGCAGCGATCACCTTGGTCTTCTCCTTCTTCGGTTTCTTGGCTTCGCGATTGCCGCGTTGCTCTCCCTTGGCCATGTAGGTCTCCTCTTGAGGTTTGTCTTGGGGTTTGAGTTCGTCCAGTTCGTCAGATTGTAGCACGCGGCCGCGCGGCGTGCAGACGCGCACGTCCATGTAACCGTCGCGCAGCAGTTTTCGCGCCAGCCTCAGCGCGAGGGTCGGGCTGCCCCGGCCGTGATTGGCGCAGCCATATTCGTTCGTTCCGGTGACGAGGTAGGGCACGCGGATCGGCCTAGCCATGGAACAGCGCAGCCGCCGCGACGAGCAGCAGAAGGAACAAGGGAACGATGACGGGCGGAACGATCCATTCCGAGGCACGAAAACGCGGCATCGCATGCTCCTGCACGAGCACGACGAAGTCGTGCTTCAATGACTGGCTTCTCGGCGGGAGCGCACGTGACCCTCAGTCACCGGTCGATGCCGTGGCGGAACATGCGGTGATGCGGATGAGCCTACGCCTGCATCAAGGAGATAGCGAGGACTAAAACGCCGCGCGCCCGATGGCCTCGATAGTGCTGGCTATTGCCGTGTTCAGAGCGCATGGTCGTGATCGCCGGTGTCGGTTAGGGCGGCTATCGCAGGAAGGCAGGCGCGCATGACCATCCGTTCGCGGCGGGAAACCGTCACATTCAGGCATCCGTTCCACATCCGCGGCATCGCGCGGGAATTGCCGGCGGGCCCCTATGAGGTCGTCACCGACGAAGAGATGATCGATGGGTTGTCGTTTGCGGTCTGGCGCCGTGTCGCCACCCTGATTACGGTGCCGTCCGAAGCGGTGCGGGGTGCGACAGAGGTGCGCTCGATTGGTTCGGTCGACCTCGCGGACGCCCAACGCGCCGATGTGAAGCGCCGATGACCGACATCCCGGTCGAGCTCGACAAGCACCGCGGCATGGCCGCGCAGAAGGCCACCGACCTGCGCCGCGCGCTGGCCGAGGTCGAGAACAATGTCAGGGAGCTGCGCGAACGCGAGGCCGATCTCGAAAACCGCCTGATGACGTGCCGGCGACCTCATGGCCTGAGGCGGCGGTGAAGGCGCGCTATCTGCTCAACCTTTACGTTGCGAGCCTCCCCGCCGAGGACACGCGCCACCGCGCCCTGGTATCGGCGCTGTTCGACGATTTCCGCCGGCTCGGCGAGGAGTGCTGAGGCGACTAAAGCATATTGGAGCAGGCTATGACATTGACCAGCGGCTGCTTTATCGGTCACGAGTATGACCGGATGATCGTACGGTTCTCGATGCACGACGGTGACAAGGAGATTCCTTGCGCGATAACGACCTCTGCGATGGACTATCTTGAGCGCGGCCCGCAAGTCCGGCCCGAGCAGCGGGAAGCCCAGTTCATCCGCCTCGGCAGGGCTGCAACAAGGCACACTTATGTATGCGAGCTGCCTTGACGCCTAAGGGTAGCCTTGTCGGCTTCCAGCAATTCGATGGCGCATCGGATCATTGCCAGGCTGAGGGTGTCCATCCCAGTTGATATCAACACGCGAAGATGTTCAATCTGGTTGTCTAGCTGGTCGCACTTATTGCACATGTGCATCCCACCACTTCGGGCGGGAGCAACAAGCTCTCGGTCACCGATAGTGCCCAGGGATTCGGAAAGGTGATTAAGCTTAAAGCCGATCTTCGAGCGGCGTTCCTAAAAAGGCCATATGTCACCATCGGCCGCGAGATGACGCATCCAATGGCTTACGACCTCAAAGCAAAAACGCCGCCCGCTTAAATCAAGCGCAGGCGGCGGCTTACCAGCCCCGGGAGGGTGAGAGTAAAATCCCGATAAAGGTTTGTCTCCACTTGGCATGCTGAAGTTCAATACGTCGGTCAAGAACAAGACTAAAATTCAGGTGGGCGGCTGTAGTCCCGGTGAGGACAACCAGTTGTTAATCTCCCCGGCAACATCGATCTGCCGGGCTTTTCGCAGAAGCTCCGTGCGGCGGACACCAGCAGGCATCCCGTTGGCCTGTAGGCGGAGATTGATCGCCTCTTGCGCGAGGCGGTATTCGAATGTCAGGGATTGTACTGGAGACCGTCTAGCCGGCATGTCTAATGCTCCGCTGCGGGGTTGAGCGGGAGCGCAGCTTGCGTCCACATCACCGATAGATGCTGAGGGCCGCTCGATGGTAATGAGACAGTGCGCCGCTATGCGCCGAATAGCGAGCGCTTTGTTCGTATCCTGGGCGGTAACTTTTGCGATTGCTGTAGCTGATCGATGGTCTGTAACGGTACAACCCGGGAGCAACTCTCTTGCAATTCTCCGCCGCCTGGTTGCGAGCTTTTGCGACCCGCACTTGCGCCCTGCGACGCCGGCCTCGAGAGGCAACAACCCGATTTGTTTTGAAGCCAGAGCTGCAAACCGAGCGTCTCTATTGGCGTTGCTGATCTCTGATCGTTTGGCTGATTGATCGTTCGGCCGCGCTGATAGCTTCCGCCCGATTGAAGGCAATTCCGGTTCGGGGTGAGCGACCTTCTCGCTCAAACGACCACTTCCAACCGGGCGGATTTATCGTCTGGACCACAGTGTATTTGATGCCCTGATGTTCCATGCGCCATTCATGACTTTTCGGGCTGAGCAACCGTCGGCGGCGACAAACCTCGGTCATTCAGCATTGTCTGGGGTCTTCTTCGAACGATCTACTCGGACCTCCTTGAATTCCGCTGGCCCGTCAAGCAGGCGCTGCTTTCTGGCCGATTGGTCTCTTGAACTCGCGGAACGATCTGCCTTGCCATCCAAAGCCGTGCCAGCCAGGTGAAGGGCTCGCTTTCGTTGGCGACCCACTCGGCGATCTTTAGCATCGTTCGTCATGTTACAGGATCTCTTAATTGGCGCTCGTGTCCGGAAGCGAAACTCAGCAACCGCGGCAAATATTCTTGAGCTTCGCGGCGGTTCGGGCTTCTTCCGCAAGAAATGGATCCTTGTAGCCCGACGATGAGTCGATGCCGGCTTCCGTGGGCTTGCTGGCTTTTGGGGGAAATGCCGCATCGTAACAGGAGAGGCGCGCGCTGGTGCTTTCGATCGCACGGCAATTCGGCTCCGCGGCAAAAGCTGCTGGCGTGTATATGCCCAGTACCGATGCCAGCAAAAGCGCGGCGGTCCATGTGCCTGTTCGAACCATCCTCATGCTAGACACTCCACCGCTATTTGGTTTTACTCGCCCAAGTCGGAGTCTCGCCGGTCCAGGCCGGAAGCGCATCCCATTCGGACCAACGCATCCGGCGCTCCTCACCTCCGACCCTCACGAAAACAAAGGGCGCATCGTCCCGGCCAGTCTTCGAACCAACGAAGATTGCCGGAACCCCATACGCGTCCCTGATGATTGCCGTGTTTGCCATCTTGGGCTCCCGTTTGGCTTGAACAGGCTCAACGCCCCGATTGCAGTTCTGACGTAGGTAATTGAACGGATACCGCTATAAAATGGCCGTCATCGCAATCAGCAGTGAGGAAGGCCGGTACCAACAAAGGCGGTACGAGCCACTCTCGAATGTCGAATTTGTCGGAATTTGACATCTGACCGCCTTCTCTTGGGTTGAGGCGGGAGCGCAACGCTCTCAGTCACCGATAACAGCCAAGTAGCGTGCGGTGATGCGAACCGTGTAGCAGCCTTCTAAACAATTAGCGAGATCAATCTCAGCCCGTTTGGTATTCAATCGGTGCTTGCACAAGCTCGTCAGTCCAGACCTTGAAGCTGACGAGCGTGTTAGGTCCGAAAGTTTTGACAATCGGAACATCTGCCGCATCGCGGCCTTGAGCGATCAGGACGCGGCCAATTCGCGGAGTGTTGTTGTCGTGCGTCGAATGTGTACCAGCGGCACCTGACAAAGACGAAAGCCGCGTCATCACTGCTTGTTCTTGATCCGCGAACATGGCCGGCACTCCATATGCGTTCCTGATCGTTGCTTTGTTAGCCCTTGCGATCACCCTCCTGACGGGCTTGTTGCGCGACGAACTCTTGCTCTGCATTGTCGGCTATTTGTCAACTGTGTGCTCTTACTGGCAGCTCCAGAGATCGGATCATTTCCGCTTCGCGGGCGGAGGATTAATTTCCGCGATCCTGCGCAGGCAATCAGCCTCCGACTCGTGAGGACCGGACACAAACGTTCCACTGACTTTGGTCGAATACCATCCGGAAGCCACGCCGAGCCGAAGGGATTCTTCCAACTTGACGTGCCGCGGTGAGAGATTCTGCATATAAACTGCTTTCTGTTGCGAGCCCCGAAAAAGGGGCTCCTGTTGCTTGGCCACCAGCTCGCGCCAGCTCAGTTCTTCCCGACGAGCGGCGTGAGGTTCACAAGTGCCGAGGCGACCAGATTCCGATCGTACATACCGCGGTCAGCGCCAGGATTCGCGCAAGGTCGGGCACGTAGCGCGCCTTTGCCACGAGCCCGGGCCTTCATGATAACAACCGCGAGATCGACCAGAAAATCACGCATGAGACCCGCTCGCATCATCGCGTTGCGCATCCGCGAGCGATAGCGCGGACGCACAAAGGTAAGCCGTTGTTCGGCTTCGAAGGCACCGTGCGCGCTTTCCCAGCAAATAGCTATCGGTTTCTCACGCAGACCACTCGCCGCCGAATATCGCTCCGGCAGTGTCTTGTATGTCGCTCGCGCGGACATAGTTGCAGAAGGTTGGCAGTCTCGAGGTTAGACTGCTGGGGCCGAAAACAGAACAGAGGGCACTCATGAAATTCCGTCCGCTCCACGACCGAGTGGTGGTCAAGCGCATCGACGCCGAAGCAAAGAGCAAGGGCGGCATCATCATTCCGGATAATGCAAAGGAGAAGCCCTCGCAGGGCGAAATCGTCGCCGTTGGCCCCGGCGGCCGCGACGAAGCCGGCAAGCTGATCGCGATCGACCTAAAGGTCGGCGACCGCGTGCTGTTCGGCAAATGGTCCGGCACCGAAGTGAAGATTGACGGCCAAGACCTTCTGATCATGAAGGAGAGCGACATCATGGGCGTGCTCGAGGTCAGCGAGTCCAAGAAGAAGGCGGCGTAATCTGCCGTTGTCCGATCCGTCCTGAGCAGCCGGCGCAGTCGGTCTCTCGCAGGACGGGTCCAAGCCTACCTGATGATCTCATTGCCCAGACGACCTTCGGGCCTGGGCATGAGCATCCGTTCCCAAGGGGATCATAATGTCCGCCAAAGAAGTGAAATTCGGCGTCGACGCCCGCGATCGCATGCTTCGCGGTGTCGATATTCTCGCAAACGCCGTCAGGGTGACCCTTGGCCCCAAGGGCCGGAACGTCGTGCTCGACAAATCATTCGGCGCCCCCCGCATCACCAAGGACGGCGTCACCGTTGCCAAGGAGATCGAGCTCGAGGACAAGTTCGAGAACATGGGCGCGCAGATGGTGCGCGAAGTCGCCTCCAAGTCCGCTGACGCGGCCGGCGACGGCACTACCACCGCCACCGTCCTGGCCGCTGCGATCGTCCGCGAAGGTGCCAAGTCGGTGGCTGCCGGCATGAACCCGATGGACCTCAAGCGCGGCATCGACCTCGCGATCGAAGCCGTGGTCGCCGACCTCGTCAAGAACTCCAAGAAGGTGACCTCGAACGAGGAAATCGCTCAAGTCGGCACCATCTCCTCGAATGGGGACTCCGAGATCGGCAAGTTCCTGGCCGATGCCATGAAGAAGGTCGGCAACGAGGGCGTCATCACCGTCGAGGAAGCCAAGTCGCTCGAGACCGAACTTGAGGTGGTCGAGGGCATGCAGTTCGACCGGGGCTACATCTCGCCCTACTTCATCACCAACGCCGACAAGATGCGCGTGGAAATGGATGATGCCTACGTCCTCATTAACGAAAAGAAGCTGTCTCAGCTCAACGAGCTGCTCCCGCTGCTCGAAGCGGTTGTTCAGAGCGGCAAGCCATTGGTTATCATCGCTGAGGATGTGGAAGGCGAGGCGCTCGCCACTCTGGTCGTCAATCGTCTCCGTGGCGGCCTGAAGGTCGCGGCCGTCAAGGCTCCGGGTTTCGGCGATCGCCGCAAGGCCATGCTGCAGGACATTGCGATCCTGACCGGTGGCCAGGCCATCTCGGAAGATCTCGGCATCAAGATGGAGAATGTGACGCTTGCGATGCTCGGTCGCGCCAAGAAGGTGATGATCGACAAGGAGAACACAACGATCGTCAGTGGCGCCGGCAAGAAGGCTGACATCGAGGCGCGCGTCAATCAAATTAAGGCGCAGATTGACGAAACCACGTCGGACTACGACCGCGAGAAGCTGCAGGAGCGTCTCGCCAAGCTCGCGGGCGGCGTCGCGGTGATCCGCGTCGGCGGCGCGACCGAGGTTGAGGTCAAGGAGCGCAAGGATCGCGTTGATGACGCGATGCATGCGACCCGCGCTGCGGTCGAGGAAGGCATCGTCCCGGGCGGCGGCGTCGCCCTGCTCCGTGCTTCCGAGCAGCTCAAGGGCTTGCGTGCGAAGAACGACGACCAGAAGACCGGGGTCGAGATTGTGCGCAAGGCATTGTCCTACCCCGCTCGCCAGATCGCGATCAATGCCGGCGAAGACGGCTCGGTGATCGTCGGCAAGATCCTCGAGAGCAAAACCTACGCCTATGGGTTCGACTCTCAGACAGGCGAGTACGTGAACCTTATCTCGAAGGGCATTATCGATCCGACCAAGGTGGTGCGTGTGGCGATCCAGAACGCCGCGTCCGTTGCGGCGCTCCTGATCACCACCGAAGCGATGGTCGCCGAAGTCCCGAAGAAGAACGCGGCTGGCGGCATGCCGCCTGGCGGTGGCGGCATGGGAGGCATGGACTTCTAAGTTCGCCGCTCAGGCACTCGCACAAAGGCCCGGCAGCAATGTTCCGGGCCTTTCCTGCATCTATCGGTCAACGTTTCACTATTCCCTGGAGTTATTTCGTTGCCATCGGCACCAAGTCGCCTGCTTCAGCGTGAGCCCAGCAAGGACAACTTCTGCAGCCGTCCGTGCGGATTCATTTCTTCTTCGCCTTGGGTTGCTTCTTTGGCACCGGGCTCGCTACGGCTTCCCGTGCCAGCCGCTCGGCCTTCAATCGCTCTCGATTCTGAGCAAAGGCCTTCTCGGCGAGCGCGTGCTCGGACATGGCCTTCTCCGCGTCGACTTGGCGGAAGGCATTGCGTGCTTCACGCTCCGCTTTACTGATTGGTTTGGGCGGTTCGTATTCACCAAATATTTTTGTCATCTTTTTCGATCTGATGCTTCGCTTGTATGGGTTGGGTCAATTCTTGCTTTTGAGCCGGGCCTCTCGCGCCAGGCGCTCGGCCCTGAGACGTTTATGGTTTTGCTGGAAAGCCGGATCGGCGTGGCTGTCCGCTATCGTTTGCCGCGCCCCAACGGGGTTTTGCGCCTTTCGGTCTGCTTCATCCGCGACCTGTTGCTCGGCGGAGCGCTTCAGTTTGGTCATTGCCAGATCCTCGCACCGACGGTTGGTCCCGGGCTATCCAGACATTGGCTGCCCAAATCATTTCTGGGACCTATGATAGACGTTTGTCGCACAGGGGGCGACTTGAAACTTCTTCCCCCCGACTGGCGGCCATAGCGCTCGTTAGGGCGACTCACTAATCTGCACGCCACGTGGCAGCTGTGCTGACCCTGGATCGCTCATTCAAGTTCGGGGGCATCGCTTAATCGGCCCCCGTATAGAGCCAATTCATTCCAAAACCACTGAAATGGACGGAGGGCGCTTGTTGTAGAAGTGTTGTAGAATAGCAGGAAGGAAACCCACCAGAAGAGCAGCATCCAGGCTACAATAGGTTGATAACGCACGAAAATGAGATGGAGCGGGCCGAAGGGAATCGACCCTCGTATGCTGCTTGGGAACCGGCGATTGTAGAGACGCGCTTGCCCACGAAGATCGTCTCAACCGCGGTCTTCATGTTGTCGTAGATGCCGCGGGTGCAGTTGCCTTTGAACAGGTCGAACACTAGGTGATGATCTCAACCAATCGGTTCAGGCAGGAGATTCGGTCTCGATTGGAGGCAGCCGCAGCTGGGGGACGCTGCAGTCTCATCATCGATGCCAAAGAACTCTATCACGCCATCTGCAAGGGTCCGGTCTCCAATAGATGGATGATCTTCTGCTGTAATGCCATGCGAGCTGAAATGGCAGAACTCGACAATCTGATTTTCGACTACGCGAACGATACGTTGCTAACCGTGAATTACAAGCTGCCGCGCGCCGAATCCCGATAGTCGCGAGATTGGAGCGCCAAAACCCGCGGGAAAAAAGGATTCCCAAAGAGCCTGGTCAAATTTGTGACCCGCGCCGTGTACCACCGATTCGGCCTATGGGGGCTTCGATGTCGGCCGATTTCGAGGCAGTCGAGGCTGTCCGCTGCGCGGGATCCGGCAACCGCATCGGCTCAATCGATGCAGCGGCCGAAAGGCTGGTCGTCTCAGCACGACCGGGTGACGGCTATGGTCCGCGAACCTACCGATCAGGTGGCGAGTCTATTGGAGCGGCGCCGGACCGGTGGCAGGCACGCTTTAGCGACCTAGAGAGCCCAGCGGCAAAGAGATGGCTACCGAGAGGCCACCCAGAGTCCAGGTGCGGTGGATTCTGCCGCCGATCCGCTCGATCGTTGTCTCGACCAGCTTCGTGCCGAGCCCGTCGACGTGGGGGCCGCCACGGCATCCGCGCCGGTCTCTGTCCAATCGATCTCCAGACGGTCGGCGTCGACCGACCACGTAACATCGATGCCCCCCTTGTCACGGCTCAGGGAGCCGTATTTGGCGGCATTGGTGGCCAATTCGTGGAAGACTAGCGCCAGATGATCGGCAGCTTGTTCGCCGATCGCGACCGGCGGCCCATTGAAATTGGAGGTCGCCACCCCGTGCGGACGAAGGATGCAGGCGACGAGATCGCCCAGGTTGGCGACGGCTGCGACGTCGTCGCCGAAAGAGCGTCGGATCAGTCCGTTGGCCTCCGACAATGCGTGTAGCCGGCCCGATAGGGTTTCAGCCAATTCTTCCTTGGTCTCAGCGTTGCGAGCCGTCATCCGGACCATGCTATCGGCGACGCTGAAGAGATTCTTGATGCGATGGCTCATCTCGCGCATCAACGTTTCCTGCCGCTGCATGGCCAGAGCGAGCTTCTGCTCACTTTGGATCATCCGCAGCGCCATGCCACCGAAGGCAGCCAATTCGGCCGTGACGCGCGCGTGCTCTTTGTTGAAATGTCCCGCATCGGAAATCAGCCACAGCGTCCCGATCGCTGCGGCGCTTTTCACGCCTAAGGGCACGAGCAGCACCTCGGGGATCGTGATGCGGGCGTCGCCAATCCAGTCGTAGGCCCGCTCGGGGTGTTCCATCAGTATCGGCGCTGCGAGGTCCAGGCACACGCCGCAAGGACTGAAATTGCGCGGCGTCGTGGCGCCCTCGAAAGTCGAGAGCTTGCCTGCGAGGGCGTACCAGCGGAATTGGTTGGCCTCGGGCTCGAAGATGCTGATGCCCGCGGAATGGGCGCCGCAGATTTCCATGCCGGTCCTGACCAGCCGGGGCAATATCTCTTCCGGATGGTCGGACATCACTTCAGCGAGATCCTGGATCGCGAGTTTCTCGCGCAGGAAATCGGGGGCGGCCGACCGCCGGTTGGCGAGCTGGTCGCTAATGATGACGGCGGCGACCGAATCAGGAAGCCGGGCCTGCGATCGCATGGGGGCACCGGGAGATGCGACGATCGCACTATCATGCCACCGCCGCGTGAGCGCATCAATGTTCGTCGCATCCATGCTCGGCATCTTGGTACCCTGTCGCCAATTCTCGCCCGCCTAGCACGGCAAGGAGGTCGAAAATGACTGCCATCAGCTACGCGATTGCAAAAGCCCAAAGCAGGAACATTGATCGATATTATCGTTTGCTCAACACGCGGCTATCAGATGTCGAGCGCAATTACGTCGAAAGCCGCGTTTTGGAACAACAGGCCGCTCTTCACGCTGCCGAGGAGCGTGAACACGCGGAGAAGGGTCGGCGTTGCTGACACCCCACACCTGCCCTATACGCTGCTGCTCGAACATTCCGCTTCAAACGGGTGGCCCACTGCTGCCCATCATTCAGTTGTCGCCGTCAGTCGGGGGCAATGCCTTTAGCCCGCCGCTGCCGGGAGAGCCTGCCGACTGAGACGACCTTACTGCTTCCTCAGGCGCTCGATCTGCACCGTGAAGCGTAGCCGCATCACAAGCCCGGATTCGTCACGGACCTCGATCGAGGACTCGCTCGGTTTGACGGGGCGCTCAAAGCTATCGGCTGCAGCATCTGCCATAGCGCGAGCGGCTTCTCGCTCTACCTGCTCAAGAGTGGAGAACTCTAGGCCCTCCTCGTCGACGGCGCGCCCGTATTTGTCCCTTACATCGAAATAGTACCTTCCCATCGGCAACCGATCTTTAACCCGTCAATTAACCCCTGTTACTTTCGTTCCTAAGACAGTTACGACGCTTTGCCAGCGCTCGAGCCGATAGATCTTCCCTCACCAATCAGCAAAGCTTGGAACTGCAAGAAGGAACAACGGAGGCTGCTACCCAATTTCCTTTGTGAACGACCGCACCCGTCCTAACCTAAGCACAAAAGTGCTGAGGTTATCCGTCAGATGGATCTTGAAGACTTGTACCGGCTTCTGCGCAGCGAGCACGTCCAGGCGCAAGGGATCGTTGACACCCTGGAGGAACCCCTCCTGGTTCTTGACCAGTCGGGTTGCGTGCTTACAGCCAATCGTGGGTTCTACGAAACCTTCAGGGTCGCTCGCGATGACACCGTCGGGCGGAGCCTTTTTCACCTTGGCAACGGTCAATGGGATATCCCCGAGCTCAAGCGCCTTGTGCGCGAGATCATCCCCCGGTCTACGGCCGTCGTTGGATACGAGGTGACGGCCGAGTTCCCGACCATCGGTCGGCGCACCATGCTGGTCAGCGCGCGCCGTTTGGTTCACCCCGACAATAACAGCACGAGCATCCTCATCCTGTTCGAGGACGTGACCGACAGGCAGCAGCGCGACGCCCAAAATGACATTCTCCTCGCCGAAACCCGCCATCGGATGAAGAACCTTCTCGCAATCGTGCGATCGCTCGCCAGTCAGACAGAAGTGGAAGGCCGATCAGCCAAGGAGTACCGCAACGCCTTCTTGGGGCGCTTTCAAGCTGTGGCGGAAGCCGAGACCCTCGCACTGGCTGGCGCCGCTGCGACGGATCGACGAGTGAAGAAGCCAAGTTCACGTTCGCTATGCCGCTTTTGGCAGAGGCGTGAACTACTTCACTCGAGGAAGATATCCATCAGGGATAACAAGTCCTCCCTCTATTCAAGGTGCAAATGATTTCCCTGCGGCCCCTGACAATGCGGGCTCCGGAGTCGTTGCGGACGGAGAGCCCGATTGCAGTGACAGCTGGTGGGTAACTACCTGTTTTGTGAAGGACGAGGTTCCTTTTCCGCTAGGTTTCCTGCATGGTCCGGCATGGCAAAAATAAAAGTGAGCTTCAAACCGGTTCGCAAATCTGAGGGCGATTGGACTATCATCGCTGATTATCCAGGCGCAGAGCCTCGAGAAATCACGGGCTTCACGAGCAAAGCCGATATTGATGACTGGCTGAATGGAGAGCGTCGGATTGCCTGGCTCCGATCACAAGGCTACGCGAAGTAACTTGATGACGCCTTCCTCAACGATCATGCCCCTGGGAAGATTCTGGCGCGCGTCGAATATCCCGCTACCATCTCCACTGATCCAGCTTCCCTCAACCAAACCGCCATTTTTCGCCGGTAGGTACTGGCTTGTAGCCGTGGAGTACTTTCGCGGCCGGAGGCCTCAGGTGCTCCTTTATCAAGAAGAGTGTCTCAACGCCTTCAAGGGGGGTAGCAGCTGCTGACGTGGCATTGCCTTACAAGGCGATGCGGCCATGATAAACGGGTGCCTCCTACGCAAAGGGCGGTACCTCGACTAGCGTTCCGATCAAGCGCAACAATGCTTGCTGTTCGGGTCCCTTCCCGTCACGCAAGAACTCACCCAACTCAACATGAGATAGCCGGCCGCCAGACGGCGAATTGGGCTGGTGGATGATGAAAGCGTAACCGTTTGTCGGCTCGCGTGCGATGAGCCATGCGTCGCCATTTGGGCTCCGATAGAGCTCCCGCCGGTCTGACATTTTTCCTCCTCGTTGCCTTCGGAAAGCGTACGAGCCCGAACGGACGCTTGCGATCACTGAAAATACGAAAGCTGATCTTCCGTAACAACGCGCTCGATGTTCTTGGATTTGCACCTGATACGATACCTAACTCGTCCATCAGACTCGAGGGGCATGTGCTGTACGATCGTGTAAATCATCTGCGGTTCAGTTCCGGCGCGTCCTTGCGGGCCTTGAGCTTGATGGCGAACGTCCTCATTCAGCTTGTAGGCATATTGCATAATTCTTCCTCATCGCTCACAACTCGATCTGAGTTCTTGGTGTCCGGTGGAATCCCTAGTCGTCAAGAATGGATTTTGTTGCCTCGAATATCTGTTCCGCTGTGCCCTTGATCGTGCCCTTCGCCCAGGCTTGAAACACGGTGACGTAGGCGTTCTTGTAAGCCGGTTCGTCTGCAGAAAAGTAGACTTCGTCGGTGGCCGTATCCAAGACAAGCGCTCCTGTATCGATGCAAATTTCCTCGATTAGTACCAGGCGTTCTTCTTGCTCGGCCAGATGACGTTTTACGATGCTCATTGAATCTCCTGCTTGGGACCAAGGATAGCACGTTCCAGATGCAGCCGCGTTTAGTCGACACGCCGGCGTGGTCGCACTTCGTTGTGTCAGACTGGGGCAGCCTGTAAACATCGCGCGGCTTGAAGTGCAACTCCCTGAAAAGCCTTTGCTGTTCTTCCCTCAAAGTTGAACTACGTGCCGCCAACCAGCCTTCGAGAACGGCTGCGAGTACCAACGTCGGCGCCTGACTTGGCTTGCGTAAGTCCGACGATCGTCCGCGGTCACGTCAATGCTAGTAAACAAGTTGCCGAACGACATTGCGATGAACGGCAATTCCTGCGACAGGCCGCGTTTCGATTTGCGAGGTGAAATCACCCTTCCGATGAGGAATGTCGAACTGGGCCGACTATCAGCCTGTAGATGGGCACCCAGGCGGTGTTCCATGATTCCATCGTAGCGCCGCAAACCGAGCAATCGAAGCTGGCGATCTGCCGGCTAGGTGCCATCGCCTCGGTTCGGCTATAGACGGCGCCGCACCGACAAGATCGGTGATCAGAATCGTGCATACAGACCTATGCACCTGAAAGACGAACCAAGCCACTCGGAAATGAATTTGCGCGATGAGCTTCGAGACAGACCTCGGTTCAGCTTAGTCGTAACCGAGCGACACAAGGGCCTATTGTCGAAGCGAAACCACAGACGAGCCCATTGAATTTCTTTGCTGGATTCAATCAAAAACCCCGCCCCCGATGGCTCGGGGCGGGGCAGGACCGCAAGCTCTGCCAGTACATCCGTGGCTGGAGCGACAGGTCTGTCGTGCTGTTGTTTAAGCAGCACGAAGATTTTCGGCAGCGGACTTACCGGTACGACGGTCTGCCACGACGTCATAAGACAGCGTCTGACCTTCGCTCAGAGTCCCCATACCAGCGCGTTCGACAGCGCTGATGTGAACGAAGACGTCGTTGCTGCCGTTCGTTGGCTGGATAAAGCCAAAGCCCTTTTGGGTGTTAAACCACTTCACTGTACCCGTGTTCATAAGGTTTTCCTTTCGCGTGCGCGCAAGACCCGGCGCGCGGAGCTGCGGCCAGTGTCCAATTAGTCGATGTTGGAGAATGTCTGAAACGTGCGCGCCGCAAGATCTGAGGCGAAAGCGGAACAGCGGTTCGGCCAGTATCGATGGCGAGACCATATACCAGCAGTTGAGAAAGTCAAGAATTACGAGAACCCGCACTCGCCAAACGCGTGTCGGACGATGGTTATAGGTGGATGACCCAAACCTGGAGGGGTCTGGGTCTCGCGCCAGAGACCGATATTTCAATCTTGCGACTGGTGAGCCCTTCGTGCCAGACGCCAAACGGACGCGGACCCTACTCTACGCGCCCGGGAAGGCGAGCGCTCTTAATCTTGTTGGTGGCCTTGAGCTTGCCTCGGATCGAGCCGCAAATGTCCCGGAACCCCAAGCCCAAGCGAGCTCTTTCGTTCACCATCTCAGCTGTCCCAGATCCAGCGGAGATTGTTAAACGCTAAGCGTCGCCAGCGGTTTTGACCCCCAACAAACCTAACCCAGCTACCTGTCGCTGACGCTGATATATTTCTAGAACGCGGAACGCCGACCTGTGGGGAATGTTGCCTTAAACGCCGCAGAAGCTTCGCGAGGAGCGCGACGGTCGACCTCCGCGGCAGGAACGGCTTAACGCCAGCCCTGGTCACGATCTTTCCCCATCCCCAATTGTGAGAGAATGCCATGAACAGGTACAAGCCGACCCATTTCCGTAATTCGCTGGATTTGAGAGACAAAGTACAAGTCAAGATACTTCGTAAGCGACTCAAGCTGTCGGATGAGCAGTTTACTAGCGTCGTGCGCAAGTCTGGCACCGCCATCTCGGCCATTACCAAGGAAGCATCCACTTTAAAATCAGGGTGAGTATTGGTTCGTCGCCGGCCTGTTGAGCCACAAAGACCGTGCCTCCGTGCCAGCGAGATTGCTCGAGCCCAGGAAGCGCGGGCAGAACGAATAGAGCTCCCGACAATCGACAATCTACCGCGTTGCCTTTGATTCTTGCCGATTTCTAAAAGCCGAAATCGCCATATGGACCAGGTGTAGTTTGCCTTTAACTGCGGGCGAAATGTCGAATGGGTACGCGTCGGCAAGACCTAGCGAGCGGTTGAGGCGGTTGATCGTAAGTGCGAGCGGGGCCCAAAGCTCCAAAAGTGCGCCAAAATCGCTTTCGAGATAGGGATCGTTTAGAGTGTGCTGAGCGCGCGCGTCCAAAGACAGCGGAAGTCCTGCCAGCGAATCCAGGGTCGAAACGATATGTAGGAAGTGGGCGAAGGTTTCAGCCCAGTCTTCCCAGGGGTGAGATGTCGCATACATGCTAATGTGACTTGTCGGATCGTCCGGCCGATCTTGACGGGCGTAATAGGCAGCAAGCGCAGCCTGGTAATTCTCGGTCTCGTCGCCGAACACCAGCCGAAAGGGCGATAGGAAGCCTCCTTCATGTATCAGCGCATTCCAGTAGAAGTGGCCTATTTCGTGTCGAAAATGACCGAGAAGGGTGCGATAGGGTTCGCGAAATGAAACGCGCCTGATCTCTCGTTGCACATCATCGGCCTCCGCAAGGTTGATCGTTATCAGGCCGGATTCGTGCCCTGTCAGGACCGGCCCGTGCTCGTCGGACAGAATCTCGAATGCCAGCAGAAATCCACCCGCGAGCGCGATGGGCAGGCGGAGCCGTCGCAGGTCGTAGATCAGCCTGCGCTTGGCTTCCTCCACGCGCGTCCAAAGCGACACATTTTGCGTATTCTGCGTGCTGGGAATGACCTGGGTCAGGGAGCAGGACAGGCAGTAGGAAGCTGTCGCAACAGCGCACCAGTTGCAACCGATGATATTCCGGTTCACGCATTCAAGGGCACTTTTCACGCCAATCATTGCCATGTGGTCAGGATCGAACATCAACGGCTGCGTACAGCCATTGCATTCGGAAGCCTCGAAAGCCGTTAGCTGCCCACAATGAGGACACTTGAACTCTCTCATGGTCGCACACGATCATTGAGGGTGCCGATCAATGCGCGCTGCTTCTTTAATGCGCGCTTCCTCAGAATGTCAGCGTCGGCTGCACTCACAGTGCGACGCGCGCCCTGATAGGACGCCTTGTCGGACACGAGCTGGGCCAGCCAGTCTTGCACCGGCTGAATGGACATGGGTTTGATTTTGGATCGCATTTCCATCTTTTGCAAAGCCCTCACTCTGGAATCGGTTCCGGTCAGGTGTTGGACGGTTGATCCGCCGCAATCGAGCATGCTGCTGGCGGTCGCAGCCGTGATGTCATACTATTCGCGCTTGAGCACTCGCGGCATTCATCGGTGACGATGCGCAGACAGCTCTTGCGACGTTCTCAATCGTCTCATTGGAGCCAGATCCTATGAAAATCCGCGTTGGCTTCGAGATGATCTACGATTTTCCGCAACCAACACCTCTGATTGCAGTTGTCGGCACCCACTTCACGCGGGCATCCGACATCGTCGTGCCCGATCATCTCGTCAGCGAGCCGTCAGTGCCGATCACGCCCTATCGAGACGGTTTCGGAAATTGGTGTAGCCGTCTCGTTGCGCCCGCCGGCCGCATGCGCCTCACAGCGGACGGCATCGTACGAGATAGCGGTCAGGCCGACCTGATCGTACCATCAGCGCAGCAACATGCGGTGGAAGATCTTCCTCCGGACACCATCATGTATTTGCTCGGGAGCCGGTATGTCGAGACCGACCGACTTACCGACGTGGCGTGGAAGTTGTTCGAGAAGACCGCGCCTGGTTGGGCACGGGTCAAGGGCATCTGCGACTTCGTCCATAACCACATCGCTTTCGGCTACGAACACGCCCGCCCCACCAAGACTGCCTGGGAAGTGTTTAACGAAGGCAAAGGCGTCTGCCGGGATTATGCACATCTGGCTATTGCGTTCTGCCGCTGCATGAACATCCCCGCGCGCTATTGCACGGGCTACCTCACTGACATTGGCATGGCACCTCCATATGCCGCCGGGGATTTTGCCGGCTGGTTCGAAGCCTATATCGGCGGGTGCTGGTACACATTCGATCCCCGTAACAACATTCCGCGGATCGGTCGCGTGCTGATCGCGCAGGGCCGCGATGCCGCGGACGTTCCAATCACCCAGACATTCGGCCCCAATACCCTACTGGACTTCAAGGTTTGGACCGACGAACTCGTGTGTTGATCGCCCCAGCGGCGAGTTGGGCAATGCAACTGCCAACCAAGCGCGGAACAGAACCGCCACAGACTCCAAAAGCGCGATAAGCAGCGGTCTATTGCTTGCATTTATTGGCTTCGAAGATCAGTGCCGCCTGAAATAGGCGGCCCGCCTTTGTTCGGACCTCGACTGCAACGTCCGGGCTGTGAATCGGCGCGGGGTCAAGCAGCTGCAAGTCTCGGCAATAATGCTCTGAAGCCAATTAAGAAAGGCCAATCGGGGTGGGGTTACGATCGGCGCCGATTGGGACCCCACCCGATGCAGAATCCGGTATTTGCTACAATGAATTGCTACCGTTAGTTCAAGGGGCTTAGTTCGGCGCCGATTCACAGCGCGCCCTTCAGATTCGCGCCACGGCCTTAGCCGAATAGTTCACGCCGTACGTTGTGCAGATTAGATGGCCGTATAACCGCCGTCGGCATGGACGCATGCGCCGGTAATGATCGAGGCCCGGTCACTGGCAAGAAAGGCGACAACCTGCGCTATCTCCTCGGGCTGGGCGAGACGTCCGATCGGCTGGCGCAGCAGCATGTTCTGCCGCGTCGCCTCGGGGAGCTTGGCGAGGAGCGGCGTGTCGACATAGCCCGGCGAGACGCAATTTGCCCGAATGCCCTGGCGAGCGTAGGTCAGTGCGACCGACCGTGTCAGATTGACCACGGCGGCTTTCGCCGCCGAATAGGCGTTACTGTTCTCCTGGCCGACATGGCCAAGGATCGACGCCATGTTGACGATGGCTCCGCCGCCGGTCGCCAGCATGACGCTTGCGGCGAACTTGTTGCAGATCGCCACGCCCGTGAGATCGACGTCGATCACGCGGCGCCAGTCGGCAAGATCGAGCTCATGAATCGGCGCTTTGCGCTCCGGAATTCCTGCATTGGCGACGAGGATGTCGAGCCAGCCAAATTTCGCGACCGCCGCCTGGATCAGGGCGGCAACGCTGCTCTCATCAGTGACGTCGACACGCCAAAACGCGGCCTGAAAGCTGTCGGCGGCGAGCTCGGCCGCGAGGGCAGCACCGCTTTCGGCGAGATCGCCGAGCACGACTTTCGCACCCTCGGCCACGAACAACCGCGCGATTGCGGCCCCGATCCCGGAGCCAGCGCCTGTGACGACAGCGACCTTTCCCTCCAGCAGCACGGGTCCCTCCTGTTCGGCCAGCGACCTGCTGGCCGCCCTCAGTTCTTCTCGAAGCCCGGGCGCGGAATCACGCCCATGATCGTCCTGGTAAAACCGCCGTCGACGACGATTTCCTCACCGGTGATGTAGCTTGCACGCTCGCTGGCGAGAAACACTACCGCATCGGCGATGTCCGCCAGCCGGCCGATGCGCTGCGCCGGCACCAGGGCCCGCCGCGCGTCGTGGACGCCCGGAGCCTGATAGATTGCCTCGGTCATCGGCGTGCGGATCATGCCGGGGCTCACCACATTGCTGCGCACGCCGCGCGGTCCCCATTCCACGGCGAGCTGACGGGACAGCATTACGACGCCGGCCTTGCTCACGCTATAGGCGCCGCTGTAGCCCTGCGGGAACGACGCCGAGATCGACGCGACATGGACGATGGCGCCTGCGCCTCGCTCCAGCATCGGCTCGCCGAAGATCCGCGCGCAGCGCAAATAGCCCGTCAGATTGAGCGACAGAATGCCGTCCCAGTCGGTCATGCTCACGGTATCGAGGCTGCCGGGCAACATGGTGCCGGCATTGTTGACGAGGATCGACGGCTGACCAGCCTTGGCCGTGATCTGTTCGGCGACGCGCGCGACGCTGTCATCGCTGATGACATCGCAGGCGAAAAATTCCCCGCGTCCGCCGCTGCTGCGGATCTCCGCCGCGACGGCCGAGCCGGCCTCGTCCCTATCGAGGACGACCACATTTGCGCCAACCGCTGCAAGGCCAAGAGCGATGCCGCGCCCGATGCCGGCGCCGCCGCCCGTGACCACGGCGACGTTCGACGTGAGATCGATCCAGGTCATCCAGGGCTCCGGAAGTTGAGAGAAAACGACGCACGCATCAGGAGGCGAGGCCCACGAGGGACGGCAGTTCGATCCTGCCGATCAGCCGGTTCTCCTGCGTGACGATGAGATGTTCGGAGGCCCTGAGATAGGCCGGCCAGTCCGCATCCTTGTCGCGCGCGGCATGCTGGCGCTCGAACTCGCCCATATCAGGGAAGCCCCAGAGGTGCACGATCTGGTTCAGCGGCCCGACCGCGCTCGTGAACATGCCGAGCGGCCGCCCCAGATATCTAAGCTGGACCGGCATTGCGAGCCGATCGAACACATCGATGAACTCCGCCATTTTCCGCAGAGCAATGGTGTAAACGCGCAAATCGACGATGGCGTGCTCGGTCATCGGAGCTCTCCCTGCGGCGCGATCAACTGCGCACCAGCGCGCAGTTGCCTTCCTCGACGGGCCGGAACGCTTCGTCTGCGCCGAGCGTCGAGACCAGCTTGTAGACGTCCCCGGTCGATTTGCTATCGGCCGGCTTCTTCACCTCGAAGAGGTATGCCGGGTGGATCTTGCGTCCGTCCGCACGGATCGAGCCCTGCCCGAAACAATCGTCGTCGGTCGGCATCTTCTTCATCAGTTCGACCACGTCGCGGCCGTTGCGCTTGGCCCGCTCGACGCCAAGCTCCTTCACCGCCTTGAGGTAGTGCAGCACGCAGGCGTAATCGCCGGCCTGGCTCATATTGGGATAGACGTTGGCGGCGAGGCGCGGCTTCACTCGGTTCATGAAGGCGCGGGTCCGGTCGTTCAGGTCCCAATAGAACGTCTCCGTCAGCGACAGCCCCTTCGCCGTCGACAGGCCCATGCCGATGACATCGGTGACATAGCCGACCAGGGCCGCCATGCGCGTGCCGCCCTGGTCAAGCCCGAACTCCTGCGCCTGCTTCAGGCAGTTGATCAGTTCATTGCCGGAATTGGCAAAGGCGATCACATTGGCGCCGCTGGACTGTGCCTGCAGCAGGAACGACGAGAAGTCCGACGTCGAGCCGAAGGGATAGCGCACCGAGCCCAGCACCGTGCCGCCGGCCGCCTTGACGAACTTTGCCGCATCCGCTTCGGCCGCATGGCCGAAGGCATAGTCGGCGGTGAGGAAGAACCATTTCGAGCCGCCGGTGCGCACCAGCGAGGTCGCGGTAGAGTGAGCGAGACACCAGGAGTCCCACGACCAGTGCACCAAGTTTGCACTACAGCTCTTGCCGGTCAGGTCGGACGAGCCGGCGGTGGTGATCAGCGCGACCTTGTTCTTGTCCTCGATCAGGTATTTCGCGCCGAGCGCGATCGAGCTGTTGCCGACATTCTCGATGACGTCGACGCCGTCCTGGTCGAACCATTTACGGATGATCGCGAGCCCGACATCGGCCTTGTTCTGGTGGTCGGCCACCAGGATCTCGACCTTGATGGACGGATTGGCCGACATGAATTCGGCAGCAGCCTGCTGCGCGCAAGCGACCGTGGTCGGCCCCGAGACGTCGCGATAGATGCCGGACATGTCAGTGATGACGCCGATGCGGATGGTGTTGTCGGATTGCGCCCACGCCAGGCGCGGCGCCAGGGTTGCCGCGAGACCTGCGCCGACAAAACCGCGTCGCGTGATATTCATGTCGTTTCTCCCTCATAGCCGCACCGTGCCGGCGCGGGCTTTCGTTGGTCCGGATGGACGATGTGCGTTCAGGCCTGCTGGCCGGCCAGATGACGGCCGGTGATGTAGCCGAAGGTCATGATCGGCCCGAGCGTGATGCCGGCGCCGGGATAGTTGCCACCCATGATCGAGGCACGATCGTTGCCGACGGCGTATAGTCCGCCGATCGCCGTGCCGTCGTGGCGCACCACGCGGCCTACTACGTCGGTGGTCAATCCATCGAAGGTGCCGAGATCGCCCATGATGATCTTCAGCGCGTAATAGGGCCCGGCGCCGACCGGAGCGACGTTCGGATTGGGCTTGTGCTCGGCATCGCCGAGATAGCGATTGAAGGCCGTGCTCCCGCGCTTGAACGCGGCATCCACACCGTGCGCCGCGCCCTTGTTGTACTCGCGAATCGTTGCTTCCAGCCCGTCGGCATCGATGCCGGCATTAGTGGCAAGCTCGCGCAGCGTCGCGCCGCGGGTCAGATAGCCGTTGCGCACGAAGAGGCCGACCGGCACCGGCGCCGGCTTGGCGTAGCCGAGACCGTATTTCCGGATCGTGGCGTGATCGCAGATCAGCCAGGCTGCGGTTTCCTTGCCGCCGGCGCCGTCGGCAATCATCGCAGCGCCGACATCGTGGTAGGATTCCGACTCGTTGGTGAAGCGGCGCCCCTTCCGGTTCACGGCCATCACGCCGGGCTTGTAGCGGTCGACGAGATGCGGAAATGCGCCGGTGCGATTGCCGAGCGGCACGCGCGAGACCGGCATCCAGGCGGCGACGTTCGTAAAGCGGATATCGCAATTGCCGCCGACCTTCTCCGCCATTCGGATGCCATCGCCCGTGTTTGCCTCGGGCGTCGGCGACAGATGCTCGCCGCCGCGGGCAAGGTGCGGATAGGCACGGGCGATCCGCGCCTGATCATGGGGAAATCCTCCGCTCGCGAGCACCACCGCGCGGCGCGCCGTGATCCGGTACTCGCCCTTGTCGTCGCTCACCACTGCACCCGTGATGGCGCCGTTCTGGCTGATCAGCCGCTGTGCTGGCGTTGCCGTAAGCAGCGGGATGCCGAGGTCGAACACGGTCTTGGCAAGACGCGCCGCCAACGCATTGCCGCTGGTGATCTTGACGCCGCGGCGATACAGCGCGAGATCCCTGATGTGACTGGCAAGCCGCTTGGCCACGTAGATCGCAGAGGTGATCGAGCTCGTCACGCGAAAGAAATGCTTCAACTCGTCGTTGGACGAGTTGAACATCATCCCGATAAAGGTGATGGTCTCGAGCGGCGGCCGCAGCCTGCGGATCTCCTCGCCGAGTGCGCGGGCGTCATAGGGCGCCGCCGTGACCGAGCGGCCCAGCGTTGCGCCTCCCTCGACGTCCGGATGATAGTCGGGATAGGCGGACAAAACGAATTTGGCTTCCGTCTCCCGCTCGAAGAAATCGAGCATGCGCGGGCCGACATCGAGAAAGGCATCGATCGCAGCGTCATCGAAATGATTGCCGGTTTCATGCTTGAGGTAAGTGCGCGCCGCCTCGCGGCTGTCCGCCACGCCCGCGTCACGGGCATGCCTGTTGCCGGGAACCCAGAGCACGCCACCGGAAAACGCGGTGGTCCCGCCGAAATACTGGTCCTTCTCGATGATGATGACGTCGAGGCCGGATTTCCTGGCCGTGATCGCGGTGGCCAATCCACCGGCGCCCGAGCCCACGACCAGCACGTCGCACGACAGATCACGCTGCTGTCTTGGCATTGACGTCCTCCTCCCGTGGCGTTGTCGCGCCGCCCCGTTGTTGCGTCGGGTCATGCGAAGCATCTGGATAAGGGCGGATGCGACCGCCGCCAATGGACGAAACTCGCTTTGTATTGTACTTTCCATAAGTGCGGCGCAGCGACCAGCCATTGCAGATCGGACGCCGCCGAGGAACCCACCGGCATGATCCCGCACTACTTTTTATATGAGGAAGCGGCTCCGACGGTCGAGCCGTCATTCCTCCATATCGAGCCGATCCCGGTGCGCAGCGGGCGCCACGATTGGACAATCCGGACTCACACGCACCCCGATCACCACCAAATCCTGGTGATCAGCAAAGGCGGCGGCGCCATCGAGGTCGAAGGCGTGAGCTGGGAGGTGTCACCACCGTCGCTCGTGATCATCCCGGCGCTCACGATCCACGCCATTCGTTTCAAGCCCAACACCGACGGCTACGTCATCACCGTTGCGCCGCCCTTCCTGCAATCCGCGCTCGACCACGATGCCGATCTCGTCGAGGGCTTCCGCATACCGGTCCGCTTTCTCCCGCAACAGATCGGCAGCGACATCGACCTCGTCGGCCTGTTCGCCTCGCTCGAGCATGAGTTCGTCTGGTCGGCCCCGGGCCGCCGCACGGCCATCAAGGCCTATCTGCAACTGCTCGCGGTGACCGTGCGGCGGCTGCTCGAGCAGGAGCGCGCCCGCCCCGTGTCCACCGCACGCGACGCCGACACGGTGATGCGCTTTCGCGAGCTGGTCGAACGACATTATCGCAATCACCCGCCTCTCGATTTCTACGTGCGCAAGCTTGGCGTGACGGCCGCGCGCCTCAATGCCTGTTGTCGCGTCACGACGGGCAAGTCGTCGCTGGCGCTGATCAACGACCGGCTGCTCACGGAGGCCAAACGCAACCTGCTCTATTCCGATATGACCGTAAACGAGATAGGCGCAGCGCTCGGCTACGCGGATCCGGCCTATTTCAACCGGTTCTTCTCCAGGAACGTCGGCCTGTCGCCGGGACGATTCCGCGACCGGCTGTTCCTCGGTGAGCCTCACACGGCCGCCGGTTGAATGAGCCATCAAGCGACATCGTGCAATCTTTCGGCTAGGAAAAACGTTAAAGGCATGCGGCTTTGGTTTTGCGACGCCCTTCAATGCTCTTGAGCGGCCGGTCCAATAACATCTTGAGAACCGTCGTGCCGTCGTCATGAGGCTACTCGCCGAAGCTGGTCTGCCGTAACATGGATCTTGCCCTGCTCCCGCGCTCCGACGAAGGCAACTCTGTCCCAGCTCTCCACAAGCAATGAAGTGCCGAACGCAAACGCATTTTGGCCTATGGCGTACTTCTGCTCTTGTGGCAGGTACCTCAACTGGCCGATCTGGGTGAGAGTCCATGTCAGACGTGAGACTGTTGATCGAGGAAGACCGCAGCGGTCGGAGATCTCCCGGTTGCCCAGGCGCATGCTTGGGCCCTGGAAACACCGCAAGACCTCGAACGCGCGTGATACGACCTGTATCACTTCCTTGTTTTCTAGGCAGGACGGCTGCGTCTGTTGCGGCAGCAATCTCTTTGATCGACGCCCCATTGCTTACGTCTCCCAATATGCGAACGGCACCTACTCGCGGGTGACCGGATCAGAGCGGCAGGCGCTCCACTTGGCTCAATAGATGCCCATCTGTTCGAACAAATTTTGCCACCACGACCGCTAGTGTTCGTCGGTCGTCGCGATCACGTCCCCGATGAACACCCAACTCGTTCCATCGAACCGTGCCATCCGTGCTTGCTTCCAGGGGACCCGATCCTCCGGGGTGATATTGATCTTGATCCCGGGGACGAACATCGGGAGCTGCAGGTCTGAAATATGGGTGGCCTGGTACAGGACGTTCTCCCGCGTCAGGTCTTCGCCGCACCGTTTCAGGACCTCGACGAGCATCTGAGCTCCAAGATAGCCCGAGACGGATTGAGCCTCGCCGGCAGGCTCTCCGGGCGCCCACTCCTTCATGAACTTGTAATATTCCTGCATCGCCGCGTCGCCGTCCCACTGAGGGTCAGCCGGCATTTTGAGAAACACGGAGGTGATGGCGCCGACGGCATTCTCGACGCCCGCGGGCTTGAGCGTCGACTCGACCTGAGACAAGCCCGCGACCAGCACGATCTGGGGCTTCCAGCCGATCTCACCAATTCTGCGGATGCCCTGCGCGCCGAATTTCGGCGCCGTGGTGGCGAGAAAGATGGTGTCCACGCCGGCGGCTTTCAGCGACAGAATTTCCGAGTCGATCGTAGGATCCGTCAGATCGAAGGCGACTTCCTTGACTAGCATCGTCGCGGCCTTGTTACCAAGTCCGGCCTTCAGACCCTCAAGATATACCTTGCCGGATTCGTCATTCTGATAGAGGACACCGATTTTTGCACCGGCCTTGGCTCTGAGGAGATAGATCGCGTAAGCCTTCGCTTCCATGGTCAGCGGCATGTAGAAAGTCGTTGTCCATGGAAGATTTTTGGGATCAACCAACTTTGACGATCCTGCCGTGACCAGGATCTGCGGGACCTTCTTGCTGTTGAGATACTTTGCGATGGCGATGTTCGGCCCGGATCCCATCGTCCCGAAGATTGCAAGAACCTCCTCCCCTTCGACTAGCTTTCGGGTCTGCTCAACCGTCTTTGGCGCGCTCAGTGCATCGTCAAGCGAGAGCAGGTTGATCTTGCGTCCGTTGACGCCCCCTCGCGCATTTATCATTTTGAAATAGGCGGATTCGACGCGGCCCGAGGTGCTCAGGACGGATGCGGGCCCGCTGTAAGGCATCGTCTGGCCGATCTTGATCTCGGTGTCCGAGACGCCTGGACCATATTTTTTCTCCGCGGCGGCCGTGTGCGCCGCGGCGAACAACGTCATTCCGACTGCGACGGTTAGAATCCTTGGAAGCATGGTCGCTCCTCCTTCTGTGAAAGCGGTTGTTCGCTCCGATTGCCCTTCAGCCGAGTTGACCCTGGTTCCTGATCCAGCAGGATTGTTTTGGTTTCCAGATAAGGCCGAAGTCCCTCCACGCCTCCTTCACGGCCGATGCCCGACTGCTTGAAGCCACCGAAAGCAATCGTCGCGTCGGTCCGGCAGCCATTATGGCCGACCGTTCCTGACCGGAGCTTGCGGCTGACAGCGTAGGCATGAGCGGAGTCATTGGTGAAGACGGACGCGTTTAGTCCGTAGATCGAGTCGTTCGCGATCCGGATGGCTTCTTCCTCGCCATCAGCAGGAATAACGCTCAGAACCGGGCCGAAGATTTCCTCTTGGGCGATGACCGATCGGTTGTCGACGTTCGCGAAAACCGTGGGTTCGACAAAGAACCCTCGGCCGAGGTGAGATGGCCGGCCACCGCCCGCGGCCAGCACCGCGCCCTCGTCGCGTCCTCTCGCGATGTAGGATTCAACGCGCAGGCGCTGCTGCGCGGTAGCGACTGGTCCCATTTCGGAAGCGGCATCATAGGGATCGCCGACACGAATCTTGCCGAATGATTCACTCAGTGCCTCGACGAAATCGTCATGCCGCTTGCGATCAATGATGAGGCGCGTGATCGAATAGCAGATCTGGCCGGTGAGAACGCGAGCCGACTTCGAAATGGCATCGGCGGCCTTCTGCACATCGTAGTCGTCCAGAATCAGTGCCGCCGACTTTCCGCCGAGCTCCAGAGTGACCCGCGCCATTCGATCCGCACAGATCGAAGCGATGCGGCGGCCGGCGGCATTCGACCCGGTGAAGCTGACCTTGTTGACCCTCGGGTCCTTGACGAGAGCCTCCGAAGCTTCGCGGTTCGCAGTGATGACGTTGAGAACACCGGGCGGCAGACCGACTTCCTCAGTCACCTCTGCGAGGATATAGCCGGCGCTCGGCGCCTCGGGCGAGAGCTTGAGAACGATGGTACAGCCTGCAAGCAGCGCGGCAGCCGCCTTGTAGGCAGAGATGACCGCCGGCCCATTCCACGGCACGATCGCCGCGACCACGCCAACCGGCTCGCGCACCAGCACACCGACGCCACCGCCGCCAGTCGGACCCGGCACATGACGCTCGTGGAACGGGAACGTTCCGGCAAGGTTGGCGTGTGCCCCGAAGATCGGCCCGAGCGACGAAGCCGATCCTTTTGCGTGCAGATGGAGGATGCCCGATTCCATCGGAGCCGGCTGAGCGATCGTCTCGATACGCTCGTGAAGCTTGGCTGCGATCCGCCGGAGATAACCGGCGCGTTCCGCATGAGACAGAAGCGGCCAGGGCCCCTCATCGAACGCCTTGCGGGCAGCTGCGACCGCGGCCGCGACATCGGCTTCCTTGGCCTCGGCGACCTGGAAACCGACCTCCTCGGTTGCCGGCGCGATGACCCTGATCACGGCGTCCGAGCTCGGCTTGACCCACTTGCCGCCGATGAAGAACCGATCGGGGTAACGCATTGGGCTGTAGTCTGGATTGCTGTTGGTCACTGCAGTGTCTCTTCGTCTGCGATCGATATTTTCGATAGCTGGCTAAGCGGCCTCATGGTTTTCTGCGCTTTCCAAGCGGCCGAGAATCATGTCGGCGGCTTTTTCCGCGATCATGATGGTAGGAGCATTCGTATGCCCTCCGACGATCTGCGGCATGACGGAGGCGTCGACGACGCGCAGTCTTTCCGTTCCTCGAACACGAAGCTCGGGATCGGTCACCGCGTCGTCGCCGATACCCATGGCGCAGGTGCTGGTCGGATGCTGCATCGTCCGGATGGTTCGTCGCAGATACGAGAGAAGCGCCTCGTCGGAGGTGAACTCCCGCCCCGGACCGAGCTCGCCCGCGACGAGCGACGCCACGGGCTCCCCTGCCATGAATTCCCGCACCATTCGCATTGCCGCGAGAAGCGTGGTTCTGTCTTCGGGTTCACCTAACAGGTTGAGATGAATTCGCGGCGGCGCGCGCGGATCCGGCGACCGCAGGCACACCGATCCTCGGCTCGCGGGACGCATCAGGAATGCAGAGATTGCGAGCGTCGCGCCACTGGACTTGCGCCAGCCGGGAAACCATGTCCGCGCATTGAGCGCAGACGGGGTGAACAACAGCTCAATGTCAGGGCGTTCGAGCTCCTGGCGCGTTCGAATGAATGCCATCGCCGAAATCGGCAAGGTCGACACGGGGCCGGTTCCCGTCAGCCACCATCTCGCCACCGACGAGATGAGGCGATCGAGCCGCAGTTCGCGGTCGAATTGCATCGGATCCTTGGTACCAAAAGTCAGAGCGGTCCCTGGATGCTCCTGAAGATTCTTTCCGACAGAGGGAAGATCGACGACCGGCGTGATCCCTACGGATGCCACGTCATCGGCGGGTCCGATACCGGACAGCAACAGAAGCTTCGGCGATCCATAGGCCCCTGCGGAGAGAATGACCTCGCGGCGAGCTCCAACTTGTTTGGTGTTTGCGCCTTCCGCATATTCCACGCCGACGGCGATCGACCGCTCCATGACGATGCGCGTCACGCAGACGTCGGTCTTCACAACGAGGTTCTTCCGTCTACGTACCTGGTGAACGTAGCGCCGAGCCGTGCTGGCCCGCCGTCCACCGTGGGTCGTGATATCAGGAAGGCCGAAGCCATCGGGACCGTCCCGTTCGAAATCGTCGGTCACACGGAGCCCGGCGCGCCTCGCCGTGTCGGCGATCGCCACGAACATGGCGTCGCGCGCGAGCGGCGACGTGGTGAGAGGTCCGGAATCACCATGTATCTTCGAAGCGCCACGCCAGTTGCATTCGGCGCGCGTGAAGCTGGGCAGGACATCGTCGAAAGACCAGCCTCGGCAGCCCATCTGCGCCCACTGATCGTAGTCGAGCCGATGGCCGCGGGTGTAGATCATGCCGTTGATTGAGGAACCTCCGCCCAGCACTCGCCCAGCGGCCGGATGGATAATTCTGTCGTCGGCAAAGACCTCGGGCTCCGATGCCAGGCTCCAGTTCAGCGCGGGATCGTAGAATATGCTTCCGCATGCCAACGGCATCGGCATGAGGCGGCTGTCATCCCGCCCTCCGGCTTCGAGCAGGAGCACGCGATTGCCGGAATCGGCGGACAGCCTTGCCGCAAGCACGCAGCCAGCCGATCCGCCACCGACAATGACGAAATCGAACGTCTCATCGTTGAGGGCCGATCTGGTCATATCACGCCGACCTCGCGCAGTTCGGCAATCTCGGCAGCGCAGAGTCCGCAGATTTCGGAAAGAATGGCCTCCGTATCCTCGCCGTAGTTGGGACCTGCGCGGCCTGGAGGACCACCCGCGTAGCCCGGCGTCTCCTTCAAGTTCGCCGGGAAGTCCTTCACTGGCCAGGTCCCGATCTCGGATTGAGGCAGCTCGATCTGCCAGCCTTCGTGTCGGAGCTGCGGATCTCGTTCGCAACGATCCTGTGCGGTTTGACAGACGCCGGCGGCCACGCCCGCCGCCTGTAGCCGATACATAAGGTCGTAACCGTCCTGTGTCGTCGTCTCCTTCTCGATCAATCGATCGAGCACATCCTGATTTCGATATCGCGTGTCCAGATCACTGAAGCGAGGATCGTCGATCCATTCGCGATGACCAAGACCGGTCGCCAGTGCCTCCCATTGCTGTTCGGTGAAAACTGCGATCGCAATCCATGCATCGTTGCCACGCGTCCGATAGGCGCCGTGCGGGGCCGCCTTCTTGTAGGGAGAGCAGTTTCCATAGCGCGACCAGCGTCGCCCATTCACCGAATGGTCCAGGATCGCGGTTCCGGTCAGATAGAGTCCGACTTCGGTTTGCGATCCGTCGATATGGCACCCCTGCCCCGTCGTCGCTTGCCGATGCAGGGCCGCCAGCATGGCCGTTGCAAGATTGTAGGCGCCGAACCAATCGAGATAGGAATAGCCGATCCCGGCCGGTGGGAACGGGTCGGCGAGGCCAGACATCTCGCTGATTCCACTGAAGGCCTGCGCAGTGGGCCCAAAGGCTCGCGTTCGGCCATAATGGCCGAACTCGCCGAATCCCGATTGCTGGGCATAGATGATGCGGGGATTGAGCTCCTTCAAACGTTGATACCCCAAGCCCATCCGCTCCATCGTCCCGGGAGAAAAGCCCTCGACGATAATGTCCACTTCGCGAATCAGGCTTTCCAGGATCTGCTTTCCACGCGGACTCTTCAGGTTCAGCGACAAGCCGAGCTTGCCCGCGTTCACCTCACTGAATGCCCCACAGCGATTTGGATTTGCGGGGACTGGTGTCGTCATCGGCGCTGTGGCAGCGTCGCGCTCTGCGCGTCCGCCGGACGGGCATCTGCCTGCGCCGTAGCGAAGGCCGTCGATGCGGTCGATATGCTCGACCTTGATCACCTCGGCGCCTAATGCGGAGAGATATCGCCCTGCGCCTGCGCTTGCCAGCATCCAGCCGAGATCAAGCACACGCACGCCGGCAAGTGCAAAGGGCTTGCCGACGGCGCTGGGCCTGCCGTGCGATCGCGCAAGTCCAGTCCCTGCCACGAGCGGTGGAAGATCGCGCGGCGCGGCCCATTCTCGCAGGACAATATCGCTGTGCTCTCCGAGACGCGGCGGCCTGATCTTCTCCACTTTCCAGGGGGCATCCTCGCTGTACCAGCGCGCGCCCAGATATGTGTATTCGGTACCGTCTTCCGGATGTTTGATGGCCGCGAAAGTCTTTCGCGCGATCCAGTGCTCGTCGGTCACATTCTCCTCCGGCCGGCGCACCGGTGCCCACGGCAAACCGCGCTCCTGCCCGTCACGCCACAGATCGTCCGAAAACATCAGGCGGCCACACAGGCGATCGACCAGCACCGCGAGGCGCTCCTGGGCTGCGAGGCGTGCCTTGTCGTCGGTCTCGTGGAGGCCCTCGTCCATCCCGAACTTCGCAAGCACGGCCGCGGCGGCCCGCGGCGCGTCCGCCGTGAACGTCGGCGAGGACTGAAGATAGGTCTTGTACGGCAGCATGTATCTGCCGTCTTTCGTGATCGCGAGCGACGGGACGCTTGTCGTCCGAAACGAATGACGGCATGTCTGCCGATGGTGCGGCTGGCGCAGATAGACCCAATCCGGAAGATCCGTCTCCGTGTTTTGACTGACGGCATTGTGGATGCTGACGGTTAAGGGCTGGCCGCGGCCGGTTCGCCGTCGATAGGCGAGCGCGCCGAGGACAGCGATGACGGCAGCCTCTCCGGCAATATGATAGGCGTGCCACATCTGAGGTGCGATCGGCGGTGTCTCGTATCCCTTCTGCGGATGGGGATCGTAGCCGCAGTTCATCATGACGCCACCGAGCGCGAGATGAATGAGATCGCTCGCCTGGAAGTCGGCCCACGGGCCGCTATCTCCGAACGGACGAATACGGGCATATACGAGCGAAGGATTGAGCGCCTTGAGGGTCGCGTAGCCGATGCCGCGACTCTCGAGATAGCTGCGCTGCCGCGTGTCGATCAGCACGTCGGCCCGGCTGGCGAGCGCATGAAAGCGCTCCTGTCCAATCTTGGTGTCCAGGTCGAGGACGATGCTCCTCTTGCCGTGATTATAATGCCAGAAGAAGAGACTGGCTTCGCGGTCGGGGACATCGTTGCGGAACGGACCGATGTCACGCGTCGTTCCCCCAGCCACCCCTTCGACCTTGACGACATCGGCACCGAGGCCAGCAAGAACCTTGCCGACGTACTCGCCGGTCTCATCTGCCAGCTCGAGGACGCGAAAACCGTCCAAGTAGTGGTCCATGCCTGTCCTCCCGGAACTCACGGCTTGCATCCAGAGGCAGCCAGCGCTACATTGGTTGGGCCAATATAATGGTTGGGCCGTACTAATGTCAAGAGGGCTTTTCCCGTCAACGCGCTGGGAGCCCGGCAACACGGGGAGAGAAGATGTCGAGGAGCGTCACCATCATCGGCGCCGCAGCACTGCCGTGCGGCAAGTACCAAACTTCCGCCGAGAGCCAGATCGCGGCACTGGAGCATGAAATTCTGGCCCGGCTCGTCGTGGATGCGGTTGCCGATGCCGGGGTCGAGAAGAGCGACATCGGCTCGCTCTCGTTTACGCTGCCACGCGAATACACGCGTCAAAAGTACTTCGGCACGTTCATGACAAGCTATCTGCGCCTTCCCTGCGCCGGTTCGGTCGGCGAGACGCTAGGCAATGGCATGACCGGTGGCCTCGCATTTGAGAACGCCTGCAACGAGATCTTGCTTGGACGTGCGAAGGTCTCGCTTGCTTTGGGCATCAATTTCGAGTCCGCCGCAAAGGCGGCGGACCTGATGATGAATTCCATGCGCGCTGTCGGCGACGTGGATTTCCAGGCTCCCTTTGGCATCAGCCCGATTGCCTGGGGTGCAATGGACGCAGTGCGCTACATGCACGAAACCGGCGCGACCCGGGAGCAGATCGCCTATGTCGCCGTGAAGAACCGGCAGCATGCGATGCTCAACCCGCTGGCACAGTTTCGCACGCCCCTTACCCTCGACGAGGTGCTCGCAGGGCCACCGATCGTTTCACCGCTCGGCCTGTTCGACGTGCCCCCGCGGAGCGACGGCGCAGCCTGTCTCGTGCTTGCGGATGAAGACGTGGCTCGCGCGCTGCGAAAGCCCTACGTTCGCATTCGGTCGCGCGCCTTCTACCACGAAGGCGTCCACCAGGTGAGCGATGAGCACAACGACATGATTGCGCTCAACGCGCTCGAACGAGCCGGCGCAAGCGCCTACGAGCAGGCGGGCGTCGTCTCTTCGGACATCGATTTTGCCGAGGTCTACGCGGCCGTCACGATCATGGAGATCCTGATCAGCGAGGCGTTGCGGCTCGTCCCTCGCGGCCGAGGCGCTATCTGGGCGAGAGAAGGACGAACCTCGCTCGGCGGCAGCATCCCAATGGGGACATCGGGAGGCCTGCTATCCCGCGGACATCCGCCCTATGTGACCCCGCTTTACAGTTTCGTCGAGGCCTTGGACCAGCTTCGCGGGACCGCGGGAGATCGCCAGGTCAAGAATGTGCGGCTTGGGCTGACAGCCGCGGAACTCGGCAACTACAACGCCGCACTTGTTCACGTTTTAGAGGGGGTTCACTGATGCTCGAGATCATCGTACAGGATCATCTGCATCCCTATCCTCCGCGCGTGAGCGAATTCACGAAGACGTTCTGGGATGCGCTTGCCCAGGGTCGCTTCCTGACCACGCGAGGAACTCTTAGTAAGCGGCTGACGTTTCCGCCGAAGCAAATCTCGCCGCACAATTGGAACGAACCAATCGAGTGGGTCGAACTCTCGGGCAAGGGAAAGCTTTATTCCTGGATGACCATGTACGCGGTGCCAGCGGTATTCCAATTCGAAGCTCCCTACCGAGTCTGCGTAGTCGACCTGGAGGAAGGCATTCGCGTTACCACGCGCCTTCTTGGCGATGGTCCGGCACCCCTGGATCGTCAGGTCCAACTTGTCGCGATCAGCTATCCGAACACGCCCTCTTTCGCAGCCCGGCTGGTCGGGACGCCGTCACCTGAGTGTTAAGGCTGCAACCTGGTAGATACGTGGCCGATCAAACGCGCGATGACCAGCTATCCTGGATGTACTCCATGGTCTTCGCGACGACCTTGCTTGCCTTTTCTGGATCGCGGGCCCTGAGGGCTGCAACCAGCTTACGGCGGAACGTCAGGAATTCATCCTTCTTCGGCGGTCCGATGCGGCTCACGAGCGCGCGGGTGCTCTCGATCAACGGCTTGGCCAGGTCACCGAGGAGCGGATTATGCGCCGCGCCGATAAAGATCGCCAGGAATTCAGCGTAGGCTGCCAGGCGCTCCTCCCATGAAGCGAGCGGTATCCGCGCGGTCCGTTCGATGTTCGCTTCTAGCGCGTCAAATTCCTCGAGCGTTCCGCTTTTGCAGGCTTTTCGCGCGATGAAGGTTTCCAGGGCCAGCCGCGCTTCGACCAAGTCGCCCAACGAAATCCGTCCGAGCATCATGCCGTCCGAAATGCGTTCGGCGACCGCCCTGCTGTTGGAGTTCGTGATGAACGCGCCGCCTGCGCTGCCGAGTCGTCGTTCGACCAGACCCGCAACTTCAAGCATCGTCATGGCTTCGCGCACGGTATTGCGCCCGACCCCCAACTGCTTGGCCAGTTCTCGTTCCGGCGGCAGCCGTTGACCAGGACGCAGGTGTCCAGATCGAAGCTGTTCTCGGATTTGGTCGGCTATGTCTTCGATGGCGCGGATCGATCGCGCTGGCCTTAAGTTCAGGTTGGCGTCTAACATAAATGAATCCGGATTGGCCCTACCAATCTTAAGGCCCATCCGGGAAATGTGAATACTTTAAATGGCTGGTTGCACAGCCGCAGCGCGCCTGCGCCTTGCCGGGAAGACATCGAGATAGCGCTGTGTCGAGTGTATGGACGCTTTGCCCGTGACCGAACCCTTTGCATGCCCGACGAGGGCCGCGATGGTCGGAAGTCCCTCGAAAAGATGTTTCAGCTGCTGAACCCATGTCCTCGCCTTACCTCGGGAAGACACGTGTCCAGTCATTGTCGGTGCGGCGTCGATTCCGAACTCCTGCTCGAGGACATTGCAATTCCTTTCGAGCACGACCGCTGGCGCATCGACATGTTCCGGGCAGCGATCCTTCCAGGGCGACGGCCCGAATGCCCGACGTTCGCGAGCATCGCCAACTGGCGCTGATCTATTCCGCTTAAATCGCTCGCCGACCCGAAGACATCGTCCCGGCGGCCGCAGCCACAGCTTGTTCGGCCTGCTGTCCCCGGTCTGCGTCCGGATCAGAAGTCCCTCATCTGAGGCTTTCGGTCCGTTGCTCCGATTTGCAGCCGCTGGCATTGAAACTATCAGCTTGCCGTGGCAAACTGGAACCACCCTTGGGGCTACACCCTGGGGCTACACCAGACGCTTCTGGCGTGCAGTAAGGCCTGATTTTACGGGGCTTTCTCGAGGCTACTTTATAGTGGCGGAGAGGGAGGGACTTTCTTCCACACGGCTCCGTAGTCGCGAAAACCGCCGAAAGACAAGGATTCGGAAAGCGCCGGCCGAAATTTGTGACCACCGCTGTGTACCACCTGTTCGGCGATTCGGACCGTCAATCTCGACCGATCTCGAGGCGTTCGAGGCTGGCGGTCGCCCCGCGCTCTTAGGGCTTCTATGCGGACGTTCCGGCGTCTACCGCTCCATTCCAACGCGGTCTTCACTGAAGATTCCTGCTCATCTGAAAGCTCCTATTGTCGACGTGTCCTTTCCTGGTTCGAGGGATAGGTCGGTTGTCTTGTCCGCCAAGCTAGAAGTCCATCGGCGGCGCGGCCGGGGCTTCCGCCTTCTTTGGTTTCTCGGCGACGAGCGCCTCGGTGGTGATCAGCAGGGCGGCGATAGACGCGGCATCCTGCAAGGCCGTGCGAACCACCTTGGCCGGGTCGATCACGCCGGCGCGCACCAGATCCTGGTACTCGCCGGTCGCCGCGTTGAAGCCCCAATTGTAGTCACTTTTCTCAATCAGCTTGCCGACCACCAGCGAGCCGTCTTCTCCGGCATTCTCGACGATCTGCCTGGCCGGCATCTGGATCGCGCGCCGCACGATATCGACGCCGGCTTTTTGGTCGGCGTTGGCGGTCTTGACGCGTTCAAGCGCCTTGAGCGCGCGCAATAGCGCCACTCCGCCGCCCGGCAGGATGCCTTCTTCCACAGCGGCGCGCGTCGCATGCATCGCATCGTCAACGCGATCCTTGCGCTCCTTGACCTCGACTTCGGAGGCGCCGCCGACCCGGATCACGGCCACGCCGCCGGCGAGCTTGGCAAGCCGCTCCGGCAGCTTCTCGCGATCGTAATCCGAGGTCGTCTCCTCGATCTGCAGCTTGATCTGGGCGACGCGCGCCTCGATGTCCTTCTTGCCGCCGGCGCCGTTGACGATGGTGGTATTCTGCTTGTCGATTACCACCTTCTTGGCACGGCCGAGCATCTTGAGCGTGACGTTCTCGAGTTTGATGCCGAGATCTTCGGCGATCATTGTGCCACCGGTGAGGATCGCGATATCCTCCAGCATCGCCTTGCGGCGATCGCCGAAGCCCGGTGCCTTGACGGCTGCGATTTTCAGCCCGCCGCGCAGTTTGTTGACGACCAGCGTCGCCAACGCCTCGCCTTCGATGTCCTCGGCGATGATCAGCAGCGGCTTGCCCGACTGCACCACCGACTCGAGCAGCGGCAGCATCGATTGCAGTGCGGACAGCTTCTTCTCATGGATCAGGATGTAGGGGTCTTCGAGCTCGGCCCGCATCTTTTCGGCATTGGTGACGAAATAAGGCGAGATGTAGCCGCGGTCGAACTGCATGCCCTCGACCACCTCCAACTGCGTATTGAGGCTCTTTGCCTCCTCCACCGTAATGACGCCTTCATTGCCGACTTTCTGCATGGCCTGGGCAAGGAAGCGGCCGATCTCGGTGTCGCCATTCGCCGAGATCGTAGCGACCTGGGCGATCTCGTCGTTCGCGGTGACCTTTTTGGCGTGCGATCGGAGATCATTGACGATCGCCTCGACCGCTAGGTCGATGCCCCGCTTGAGGTCGATCGGGTTCATGCCCGCAGCAACGGACTTCGCGCCTTCCTTGACAATCGATTGCGCCAGCACGGTCGCGGTCGTCGTGCCGTCGCCGGCGATGTCGCTGGTTTTGGACGCCACCTCGCGGACCATGTGCGCGCCCATGTTCTCAAACTTGTCTTCGAGCTCGATTTCCTTGGCGACCGTGACCCCATCCTTGGTGATGCGCGGCGCGCCGAAGGATTTCTCGATCACGACGTTGCGGCCTTTCGGCCCGAGTGTCACCTTGACGGCGTTTGCCAGCGTATCGACGCCGCGCAGCATGCGATCGCGAGCTTCCGTTGAGAATTTTACCTCCTTGGCAGCCATGACGTTTTCTCCTTTCCCCTTTAATGACTGTCAGCGCTTCAAGCGGCTTTCTTCGTCGCGGAGGTCTTCTCGACGACACCCAGGAGGTCGCTCTCTTTTACGATGAGAAGTTCTTTGCCGTCGATCTTGACCTCCGTACCGGACCATTTGCCGAACAGGACCCGATCGCCAGGCTTCACGTCGAGCGGCACCAATTGGCCGTGTTCGTTACGGCCGCCCGGACCGGCGGCGATCACCTCGCCCTCTTGCGGCTTTTCCTTCGCGGTATCCGGAATGATGATGCCGCCGGCAGTCCTCTCCTCGGCATCGATGCGTCGCACCAGCACGCGATCGTGCAATGGACGGAAATGCATGCACATCCTCCCTGCAATTCAGCGATGTCATTAGAACCGGGGCCGTAACCGGCCCGCCGGCAAAATCGACCAGGCGAGGCAAAGCGGAGGTCAAGAGGAATCAACTAGATTTTTCGAACCGCGGGCAGACGTTTCCGCGGTGACATTGCCGCGCCACCGCGATCCGTCACGCGGGTGATCTCAACGGCGCGCGGCTCCTCTCGCCGACTTTCCGCAGTGCCGCAGGTCGTGCCTTCAATTTACGGGGCCGTGGGCGGCGCTTCTGGGGCCCTGTCCATGGAGGGTGGCCGAACGCGCAGCGAGTGCCGATGGCGGGAGCCGGGTGTCGGAAGCCTGCGAAGCATCCTCTGGTAGATGCGGCCGTAGTCCGCGGCCATGCGGGCGGAGGAGAAACGTTCCTCGAAACAGGCACGGACGCCCTTGCGGTCGAGTTGCAGCAATCGGGGGAATGGCCCGCACTGCCTTATCGACGTCGGACACGATGCGTCCGGTCAGTCCGTCCTCGACGATTTCCGGGACCGATCCGCAATGGAACGCGAGGACCTGGGCACCGGCGGCATCCGCCGCCTTCTGGAAGGTGACGCCGGACTCGGCTTGGACGGCGCCGGAATCCTTGCCGCCCATCAGCAGGTAGCTCACGGCGGCCGCGAGCACCGCAATGCCGATCGCGATCAACGTCGACCTTCGCGTGTTCCTCTTCATTCGCAGCCTCAAATTCTATTTTCCACAAGGGGTTGCGGGGTTGGTTCCAGGGACCCGGCGCGAACCCGGGACCGGCCTTCGGAGTTATGGAGTCCGAACATGGCGCACGGAGCGAGCGACGTCCTCGCCGGCTTTGCGCGCTCCGCATTGTTAGAGCGGGCGCTGCGCTTCTCGACGGGATATCCCGGTGCGATCGATGAGGAGAACGGACATGCCGATCCTTGAGGACATGAAGGAATATGCGGAGCGCGCCACTGGACTTCGCCGACCGGGCAAGCGCCAGGAGCCGGATCTTGCGCGTCCAAGAAGTCCCCACACCGTCCGCTTCAAGGACGACGGGCTCGTCCCCAATCATCCCCGTTGGCCACTGATTCTCTACAGGGGCGCAGTGCGGCTGGACGGGCAGCATGACCCCGCGGCGGTGCTCGAAGATCTTTTCGACGCTCACGGCTGGAGCGACAGCTGGCGCGACGGCATCTACGACTACGTCCACTACCACTCCCGCATCCACGAGGTGCTCGGGATCGCCCGCGGCAAGGGTCGGGTCCGCTTCGGAGGCAACAAAGGGCGCATCTTCACGCTGAAGGCCGGCGATGTCGCGGTTCTGCCCGCCGGGACTGGGCACCAGTGTCTTTCCGCAGATAAGGACTTTCTTGTCGTTGGGGCCTACCCCGCCGCGGGCACGTACGATGAATGCACGTCCGTTGAGGACCGGCCGCGCGCGCTGAAGACGATCCCGAAGGTCCCGGTGCCCCGCAAGGATCCGGCGTACGGGGCGGGTGGGCCGCTGGCGAAACTTTGGAGAAAACCAAAATGAGCGGCCGTTGGCCGCGGAAGCCAAGTACGGAGGACACCCGGATCCCACGACCGCAGGCAGCTGGGAATCGGCCGGCTCCTTAGCGTAGCTGTAAAGCACCTATTCTCAAGCGGCTCGCGCCAGGAATAGTCGCATTTGGATTGATGGCACCGAGTTCCGATGGACTCGGGAGCCAACCGCGGCAGCAGCATGAAAACCGTTCAAGATCAAACCCGATAGGAGAAAACTCGAGATCCACTCAGCAGTGGAAAGATGTCCCTCGCGGGACGATGGATGAGGTGAGTTCGCATGTCGGCTTGAACCTGTCGTTCAAACTGACGACAAGGCCGCCTGACAGATTGTTCTACCTCGTCCTCGAATCCCATGATGGAAGGGCCGTGGTGCCGATTCCGAAGAGAAGCGCGAGCCCGTGAGCGACATCAACACTGCAGTGGCGGATAGTCTGAAAGTGCTTGATCTCAAACGGCCGATTAGAGAAGCCGACATATCCTCGGCCCTAGGATGCGGCAGTGATGGGCCGGAACGGAAGATGGCTCAACCGGCTGCCGAGGGAGGATCGGTTCGATCTCTAAGCGGATGTCTCGTCGGATCGCCCCCTGATTTCCCGCTCCGCCTCAAGCCAGAAGTCCAGGTCGCGCCCCGCAGGGCGGCCGGCGTGCTCCCAGAGCTCATGCGCTCGCATCTTGATCTGTTGATCGCGAGTGAACGGGAAAAGCCTTTGCCTTAGTTCGTTGGCAAACCGCCTCAACCGGCTGACAGTGCTCTCGTCCCGAATATAGGCGGCCGCCTTTGTGGCCAGTTCGATCTGGTGCTCCAGCTTCGCCCGCTCGTCCATCTGAGCCGCTCCCGTCCTCCTTTGTTGAAGACGACTCCATCGGCGCGCGATTGTTTCGCCGGCAGGCCGACTTCTACTGATGTCGAACTGTGAGTTCACTTTTGCACACAAGTGGCTCTTAACCCCTTTAAGCCAATGCGCTGTACCTGTGGAGAAAGCCGACATAGCTTACGGCGACAGCGATATACCTGAAGCCTTCACCGGCCGATCCTGCACAAGCCTTTTCGCCTGGAGCAATTGATCGAGCTCCCTTGACCAGTAGGCTAACGGCCTTCCACGCCCCTGTCTCGCGGCGAGAGCTCCGCCTAGCCGTTTGGCGAGAGGGTCAGTGGTCTCGGGCCGCAGCCTTCGAGGCGGGGCCAGCTCCGCGCGTGTTTTTGTGAAGTGTTCGATGGACATGGTCGGAAGCTCCAAAAAGCATCTACGTCGAAGCGCGCCATGGGTCGCCGGAACGGAGGACAAAAACTGTCTAGGTTCAGTCGCAAGAGACCCCTGTGCTTCGCCGCGGAGCCACGCTTGCGCGTTGCTACTGAGAACAGCGCGACGCGACAGATTGCGTTTGCGGACTGGCATTATCGATTAGCCGGTAGTGTTGGCGGCGCGGTCTTGCCGTCCCCGGCAAGGTCCAGACCCAGTTCGCAAGAGGCGGGCTACAGCGAGCCTGTTATCTCGCTCAATGACGACTTCTGGCATTGCACGCGGCGTGCCGAACCGATCGGTGTAGGTGAGGCCGTGGGTCTTGATTGCCGCCCGCGCCTCTTTGACCCTGTCGAGGGCTTCACAGGCCTTTGTAAGCAGAATGACGTGGTGTTCGTCTAGATCGTATTCCTTCGTCACATGCTTGAAGAACTCGCTGGAGTCCTTACGAAGATGTTTTGGTGCGGATTTCGTCACTAAATTCCTTTTGCTCTAAAATCTGAAATGAACGCGGGACCCCCGCATACGAATTTTCCCATGGGCCGGTTCCAGCCGCTCTATCCAAGATGACTCGCCCCCCGCCCCTTCCTAGTTGATGCGCCGCAGCGAAATGGTGTGTTGCTGCGGTGCCTCAACGCTCTTGCTCCGCAAGATCGGTATGCAATCACCAATTTGCCTGACGCGAACGCGTGTTGAGGAACGCGGCCTCACGAGCTTGCATTGTCGGTTTGATCTTCAATTTTTAGACGAGGCCAACAATGCATCCTGTCGTCAGAATGGTCGCGATTGCGACAGTGCCTGCTTGGATTGGATTGACCCCGGACTCCGCCGCAGCACAGGATTTCAATGACCGATGGTCCATCATTCCAAAGGCCCACGCAGAGCCGGCCTCTGAGGGACTCGAACAGATGAAGAAGGACGAGCCGCAAGCGCAACCTCCGACCACACAGCAAGCGCAACCCGCGCAAGAGCCCTCGAACGATCGTCTAGGTGCTAACCGAGTCTTTTCTGGCAAAGCCTCCTACTATTCTTATTCAAAAGGCAGGACCGCGAGCGGATCATCGTTTGATCGAAATCTAATGACCGCGGCGCACCGCCGCCTGCCGTTCGGTACCAAGTTACGCGTCACTCACGGCAACCGCAGCGTCATCGTCACCGTCAATGACCGCGGCCCATTCGTTCGCGGTCGCGTCCTCGACCTTTCGCTCGCCGCTGCGCGCAGCTTGGGGATGACGGATCGTGGCGTCGCTCAGGTTCGTGCCGAGGTGCTGTAGACACGCAACCGGGGCGCCGAAGCGAATTTGCTCGGCCTTTATTGAGGACTATGCCGACTTTTGTGTCGCCTCCGCGAGAGCGGCCTTCGCCACGTCAGTCAGCCCTGCAAGAGTTCTGTTTCCCTTGATCGCGCTGTCGAGCAGCCTTTCCGCGATCTGCTTTCGCAACTGGTGATCGCCACCGTGAGGAAGTGAACGGCACACGTCCACGAGCACGACGTCGAGGTTGGCCTGCATTCGGTCGTCGAGCTGGGTCATGGATGCCTCGAACCTGCGAAGTGATCATCCTCGATGGTATGATCTTGCGGTTCCCTTCGTGGCGCCGTCCAGCCCTCCAATCGCAACGCCGTCTCGGCCTGGCGGACCTTCTTCAACAGCTCGTCTCGCGCTGGGCCCCGAGGAAGACCTGCCGCCTTTTCACCAGCTTCCTTCGCGAAAGTGGAGAGACGGTCAGCAAGAGAAACCGTCTGCTTAAAATGCCGCCGCTTCTGCATGTCGCTTCTCCTCGCATCCCCGGGGTAGAAGGCGGTGACGCTCCACGCTAAAGAAGCAGGACCCACGCAGTTTGTTCCGCGGCTGGAACAACAAATTAAGCGAATTGGAAACGGTCACCCAATGATTCAAATGAGCTTCGGGGGTGCCCTTGGAACCTGGGGCTCACGTTCACGTTGACGCTCGGCCAGCGTCGGCCCTCCTTACAGAAAAACTAATTTGATCAAGCGGCGGCACCCAGCCGTCGAACAGTCGGTTTGGCAGCCGGGAATTGGGGTGACATGACGCGAAGAAGCGAAGCGGATGCCTCCGCCGAAATAGCCGCTTGGCAATGGAGGCAGATCGTCAACGGCGCCACTGACACGGCCATCATCACCACAGATCCCCGCGGCGCGGTAACAAGCTGGAACAATGGAGCTTCCAACATCCTCGGATGGGACGAGGCCGAGATGCTCGGCCAGTCGCTCAGTCGCATCTTTGCGGCGGAAGACCAGCAGGCCCAGCTTCTCCGTGAGATCGATGACGCCGTCTCGGTTGGCAAGGGTGGCGGCGAGGAGGGTTGGCGGTTCCGCAAGGATGGCAGTCGCTTCTGGGCCGTCGGAGAACTAAGCCCCATTCGTGATGGAACGCGCATCGTCGGGTTCATCAAAATCCTGCGGGACAGGACGGCTCAGCGCGACGCTGAAGAAAACATCAGGGAAGAACGTCAGGCACTGGAAGTTCTCAACCATGCTAGTTCAGAGATTTCTCGCGAAACTGACCTCCACAAGCTTGTACAGATCGTCACCGATGCCGGTGTAAAGCTTTCCGGCGCGGAATTTGGCGCCTTCTTCTACAACCTGGTCAACGACGCCGGCGAGAGCTACACGCTCTACACCCTGTCGGGAGCTCCCATGGAGGCGTTCTCGAAATTTCCCATGCCGCGAAACACGGAGGTGTTCGCGCCTACGTTCAATGGCGAGGGCATCGTCCGTTCGGACGACATCACCAGAGATCCGCGCTACGGAAAGAATACGCCCCGTCGGGGCATGCCCGAGGGGCATCTGCCGGTCCGCAGCTATCTTGCAGTGCCTGTGATCTCCCGTACGGGCGAGGTTCTCGGTGGCCTGTTTTTCGGTCACGCGAAGACGGGCGTGTTCAACGAGAGATCCGAACGCGGCCTTTCGGGCCTCGCTGCGGAGGCCGCTGTGGCGATAGACAACGTCCGCCTCTCGCAGGCGATGCAGCGCGAGATCGACGAGCGAAAGCGGGCGCAGGAGGCTCTGGTAGAACTGAATGCGACGCTCGAGAAGCAGGTGACGGAGCGAACCGAGCAGCTACGAAAGAATGAGGAAGCTCTGCGCCAATCGCAGAAGATGGAGGCGGTCGGTCAATTGACCGGCGGAGTCGCGCACGACTTCAACAATCTGCTCCAGGTCATTATCGGCAACCTCGATACGATCAAGCGCAATCTGCCGGAAGAATCCGCTCGCCTCCAGCGCGCCGCCAAGCACGCGATGAACGGGGCGCAGCGCGCAGCCACGCTAACCCAGCGGCTCTTGGCTTTCTCGCGTAGGCAACCGCTCGATCCGAAGCCTCTCGACGTGAACGCACTGGTGAACGGCCTATCCGAAATGGTGCATCGCACGTTGAGCGAGACGATCTCGGTGGAAACCGTACTCGGTGCAGGAGTGTGGCGCGTCGAAGTCGATCCGGCCGAACTGGAGGCCGCGATTATCAATCTCGCCGTCAATGCCCGCGATGCCATGCCGAATGGCGGACGTCTTACCATTGAAACCAGCAATGCACACATCGACGAAGCATACGTCGCGGCGCACAGCGAAGTCGTACCCGGCCAATACGTCGCCATCGCCGTAACGGATACCGGCGTCGGCATGGAGCCAAAGACAATCGCGCAAGCCTTCGAGCCTTTCTTTACGACAAAGGCAGTCGGAAAAGGAACAGGTCTCGGTCTAAGCCAAGTCTACGGGTTCGTGAAGCAGTCTGGCGGACACGTGAAGATCTACTCCGAAATCGGACAAGGGACGACGGTGAAGCTCTATCTGCCGCGCATCGCGGCGGAGGGATTGAGGGAAGACTCCGATTCGCTCCCCAGTCCCGAAGGCGCACAGGAGGAGACTATCCTTGTTTTGGAGGACGATGAGGACGTGAGAGCCTACTCCGTCGATACGCTCCGTGAACTGGGTTATCGCGTCATCGAAGCCCACGACGGACCTGCCGCTTTGCGTCTCCTTGAGCGGGAGCCTCGGGTCGATCTGCTCTTCACCGACGTAGTTTTGCCTGGCGGACTGACCGGCGCACAGGTCGCAGCACAAGCGAAGACACTCCGTCCCGCTTTGAAGGTGCTGTTCACGACCGGATACGCGCGGAACGCCATCATCCATCATGGCCGGTTAGACAAGGGCGTTCAGTTGATCGTCAAACCTTTCAGTTTCAGCGAACTCGCGGCAAAGGTCCGCGATGTCCTTGATGCGAAGTAGACTGACGGAGGCTGCCCTTCAAACACTCAGCAGCTATGCCGCATGTTTTCTGCACCGCGAAAGCGGAGGAAACCGTTGGGCCAAAGTAGACCTTGCTTGATCGGGTCAGTTCGGTAATTTCAGCTTCGAGACAAGTCCCTGGGGTCGTGGCATGCGGGATTCTCCGCAGAGTAGCGAGCGTTGCGGCCGGTTCGCTCAGTTCGCGATCGTGCTGAAAAGGCGTGGGCGAAGCCGCTGGAAATTGGCTGTCTTTGCCGCCACGGGGCAGGCACTTATGTCCGAATGGGAGCACAATCGAGCGGGAGCACGATACAAGGCGGATCGCGCGCTCTTCCTTCTGCTGTGCGCCAGTGCTTCCCGCCTTTCCGCAGCGGCCATTGATGAAGATGAGCTCTTGCTTCGCGCCGAAGCGGCCATTTCAGAGGCCCCGCCGGCGCCGGGACGAAAGCCGGTCCGGAATTGCAAGGCTGCGCCGGCCCAGAGAAGTTCGGAAAACATCGAGAAGCTTCGATCCGCTCATGCAGCCATTGCTGCGGAGGCCACGTCGGCGCGATCGTTCATGCGGCGTGCATCGGTGAAATTGGATAACGCAGCAGCATATCGGTCGTCGGCCGCAGCTAAAGATCCTCCAGGTCCTTGAAGGACGGGTTGCCGTACCTCCCGGCCGGCCGATTGGTCCGGTAGCCGATGGCGACTTGCCTGCTGGACCTACGACGCCTCTCTGCCGCTCTGGCTAACAGCCTCGGCAGATGCTCTTGATCTTCTTTTCCAAAGCAATGTCGGACGGATCGCGCGACTGCGCGCCGGTCGCCTTATCCATCGTCCTCTGCTCGACCGCTGGCGTCGGCGAGCGATGGTTGTGTCCTTTGCTCCTGGCCTCTGCAGAATGAACCAGCGCGAGGGCGGCTACTAGGACAGCCGATGTAGACGACATGACTTTCAGCAATTTTTGCAAATCTTCTCCACCGTCTTGTCGGCTTTGTTGTTCTCGCGATCGATCTTGGCGTCGCTGTCCTGCTCGTTCGTAGTTGTAGGCTTGCCGATGCCGCCCGCAGGAGCGGTGTTCTGGGCGTTGGCCCCAGGAGAGCCCGACGGCGCCGCCGTACCGGCCGTATTGGTGCCAGGTGCTGATCCTGTGCTCAGCCGGTTGCCATTCCCCCTCTGCTGATTGGGGAGTTGGCCGGTGGCCTGGCCATTTGCGTTGCCGGTCGTCTGATTGTTGGAGTTGCCGTTCGCCGCATTTCCGCTCAGTCCAGGGCCTCCGGTCGCGCCTGTCGCCGACGACGCATTTCCGTTCGTGCCGGTGGCGGCCGGGCCCGCAGATCCTGTGCCCGAAGATGTTGAGCCCGTTCCTGCGGCACCTGAACTGGCGCCGCCGCCGGTACCGCCGCCAGCGGATCCGCCGCCACCGCCGCCCCCTCCACCACCTCCGCCACCTCCACCTGAACGAGAACCACGGCGAGCAGGGCAAATCGGGACAGCTTCATGTCGTCATTCCTTTTGCGACCAAGCCGCCTCCGCACGTTTCGTTCCTGTCTTCCCAGCGCTATTGAGGAACCGGTAGAGTTCACCCCCGTTCAGGTTGAATGGACATTGGTCATGCCCAGCACAGCGAGGCCGGGACGTCTTCGACACCGTGGTGGTACCCGGCGAATCCAGAGGTGCCTTGCGCGTCGCGCGGCGGCTTGGAAGCGGATGCGCCGCGGCAAAACTGGGGGCTCGACGAGCTTCGCTCAATCCGTGCTGATGGCGTCCTTCGTGGTCTGGATGACGCTGCTTCTGGTCGGTTTCGGCCTCATCGCGCACGGGCTAGGGAACTGGTTCTCTCCACATGCCGATAGCTTCGAGCAGGCCGCCTTCATCGCGGGCAGTGCGCTCGCCACCGTCGGTCTGTCGGGCATCGAGGCATATGGCCCCGCGCACTGGGTGCTAGTCGCTGCTGGCATCTGCGGTCTGGCGGTGCTCACAATGGCGGTCACTTACCTCCTTGAGGTGCAGGAGGGCATCTCCCGGCGGGACCGCGGCGTCCTCAAGATCACCACCACATCGGGCCAGCCGCCCTCGGCGCTCGGGATGCTCGAGCGCTATGCCGACCTGGATGCCCCCGAGGAGATCCGGCGGCTCCTGTATGACGGGCGAGACTGGTGCGCCTCGGTGCTGCAGAGCCACGCGTCCCACCCCTCCCTGATCTACTTCCGCTCGGTCGGCACCGGTGCTGGCTGGCCAGGGGCGCTGGGCACCATGATGGACATCGCACTGATCTTCGAACTTCTGATCGACGATCCGAAGAGCCGGGCGGCCGCCGTCCTGCTGCGCGACGAAGGATTGCGTCTCGTCCGTGATATCGCTGGGCTGATCGGCCTGGAGCCCGAGAACGCTCAACAGACTGCGTCAGAGGTAGTCATGGTCTGCAGGCGACTTTCCGCGGCCGGATATAAGCTCAAGTCCGATCCCGACTTGCCGGCTTTTGCGGCGAGACGGGCAGAACACGCTCGCTGCATCGAGGCGATCGCCTCGCATCTCGGCACGCCGGCGGCGCCGCTGCTGCCTTAGCGTCAAGGCGCGTTTCCAGACGACTCTTAACATGCCTGAATCCCAAACCTGAATAAACCGAGTTAGGATGGGACTTTCCCGGACGGGGGCGCTCATGTTCGACACAGCAACCACCGCGCTTTTGCGCGCGGTCCTCGAAGAAGTATGCGAGGGTCTTCCGCATCGCGAGATCGGGGCGCGTACGCATGTGGCATCGAAGATCCTGGAGGCCGCCACCAGCGGCGAACTCTCTCCCGAAGACCTCAGACAGGTCGGCCGCAAGGCCCTCTCGCACGCGCCCACCATGTGGCGCTAACTGAAAGCCGGGGCGCGGACGTGAACTTCCAGGTCACCGTTTTGAAGATCTTGGCGGCATACCCGGACGGGTTTGCCGTGATGGAAGACCTCAAGCGTGACATGGCTATCCTGGCGACGAGTGGCCGCGACTGGGCGGACCGGACCAGGCGGCTCGCGGCCAAGGCGCCCGACCTGGACATTTGGTCACAAGGACTGGTCGAGCGCCTAAGCGGGGGATCGAAGATCACAGCCAAAGGACGGGCAGTGCTCGACCTCATGGAGGCCCGCGTAGGGGCGTCGGAGGCTGTCCAGGTGCCCGCGGTTGAAGATTCCATTGCGGCGTCCACGTCACCTGTTCCACCGCTGCGGCAGGCCGCCGATCGGGCCAAGCGGCGGCGCGAGCGCCGAGAACGCCGCCGCGAAGCTTGCGAACGAGCGAGGCGAACGCCTCCTAGGTTGGGCATGAAAAATAGGTTGGTCATGAAAAAAGCCGCCAGCGGAGCCGGGCGGCTTGATAGTCCCGGACCGTCGGTTGCCTCCGCAGCCCCAAGCGTACCGCCGTTACCTTGTTTGCGGCTATGCCGCTCCGAACTATGAATGCGCTTCGATTCGGCTATTAGGCCGCCGATTATGCACGCGCATTCAAAGAGCCGGCAAAGGGCGGGATTAGGATGGAAGCCGGCCCGTAAGCTACGGCCATCCGCGAGCGTCCCGTTCGCCCGGACAAGCCCAACAACCCCGATCCGAAGGCAAGAGTTCGTTCCGCCGACGAGAGAGCGCGCAGCTAAGGCCGACCCGCAATCGGTCGCGGAGAGCGCGTCTAAACACTGATCGCGGGACTAGGCGGGGGCCTTCAGAGAATCGAGACGCTTGCGCAGAAACGCCAGAACCATGATCTCGTCCGGCGTGAGCTTGGCGTACTGTCGCTTGAACTTCTGCGCAATCTTGGCTTCGATCATCTTGACGAGGTCACCGGACATGTAGGCGCTCAAGACTTCAGGGTGCACGTAGCACTTGCGGCAGATTGCGGGCGTGTTGCCGAGCTGCTTCGAGACGCTCTCGATCGCGGCGACGACGTTGCGCTTCGCCTCGGCCTGGCTGTCGTACTTCTTGAACTCGGTCAGGGCCAACGCCGCCAGAACCGTCCCCGCCCAAGTCCGGAAATCCTTTGCGCTGAAGTCCTCGCCTGTGATGTCCTTGATGTAGGCATTGACGTCGCCGGAATCGACGGTACGCGGCTGCCCGTCGTCATCCAGGTACTTGAAGAGCTCATGTCCGGGGATTTCCGCGCAGCGCTTCACGATGGCAGCAATCCGCCTGTCCTCGACCCGAAGTTTCCACTGTTTGCCCGACTTGCCCGTGAAGTCGAACCGAAGGACGCCGCGGCCCACCGCAACGTGCTTTCGTCGCATCGTGGTGAGCCCGTAGGATTTGTTCTTCTCGGCGTACTCGGCGTTGCCGACCCGGATCAAAGTCTTCTCCAGAAGACTGACGATCGTGGCCAGAACCTTCTCGCGAGGTAGCCCTTCCAGCTTCATGTCGGCCGCGACACGGTCGCGCAGCGCGGGCAGCGCGGCAGCGAACTGCACGATGTGTTCGTACTTGTTCTGGTCGCGGAGCTCGCGCCATTTCGCGTGGTAGCGGTACTGCTTGCGGCCCCGCGCATCGAGCCCGGTCGCCTGGATGTGGCCGTTCGCCGAGGGGCAGATCCAGACGGATTCATAGGCCGGCGGGATACCGATGGACTTAATGCGTCGGATAACGGCGGCATCGGTTATGCGCTTCCCGTCCTTGTCGTAGTAGCTGAAGGTAGTCCCCGTCCGCTTGCGAGCGTAACCGGGCGCGGAGTCGCTGACATAGCGAAGGCCTTCTTCCGCAATGGTGGCTGCGACCTCGGCGGTGCGGTCCAGAACCTGTTCTTCGTTGCGAGTCTCTCGGAGCATGGGCCTGTCCCTCGGAAGCACCCGGGGATCGAGGCTCCACTCTTTTCTAAAGGAATGAAGGCAGCGGTTGGTTCCGTTCGGAGATCGGCGCGTCGTAGATGCAGATCAGTAGCCGCAGAATACCTGCCCCCAGCTAGAGCCCGGCGGTTCCTCTCGAGGGGCGCTACGCAGGCTGACGATGGCGGCAACGCCTAACTTCAGACAATCGCCACAAAGTTCACCGACATGGCTCCCCCAGTCAGTGTGTATGAAGGCCGCTATGTCCCAATATTCGCTCGATGCCTTGCGCCGGCGCTATGTCATCGAGAAAAGACCACTCGAGGCCAGCGTCGAACAGATCTTGCGGGCTGACGGCCGCGCGGGAGCACGTGCCATCCTGGCATCCATCGATAAAAGGCGCTCGAAAACAGGTCCGAAGGGCAGCGCCTCCGCAAGATGCTCCGCTTCGAGACCTCTCTCTGGGAAAGCGGCCATCATGCCGTGGCAGGCGTGGACGAGGCCGGAATGAGCCCTCTTGCCGGGCCGGTCTCCGCTGGCGCCGTCATCCTGAAGCCTGGCACGCGGATAGTCGGGATCGACGACTCGAAAAAACTCGATGCCGCGGCTCGCGAAGAACTCGCGAAGGAGATCAAGGAAAAGGCTGAGAGTTGGTGCGTGGCGTTCGTCGAGGTCGAGGAGATCGACGCGATCAATATCTATTGGGCGGGCATCCAGGCTATGCAGCGTGCGGTCCGGGGACTAGCGTCGAGGCCGCAGCATCTGCTGATCGACGCGAAGCGATTGAAGGAAATCGACCTCCCCCAGCACGCCATAATCAAGGGCGACACCAAGTTCGCCAGCATCGCTGCCGCCTCCATCCTTGCGAAAGTAGAGCGCGACACCGTCATGCGGACCCTCGACGCGCGTCACCCCGGCTACGGCTTCGCGGATCACAAGGGCTACCCGGTGCCGGCTCGCTATGAGGCGCTCGCCAGGCTTGGCGCATGCGCAGCTCACAGGCGATCGTTCGGACCAGTACGCAAGGCTCTCGGGTTGCCGCCCCTGCCGCCGTGGGCTTCTGCTTCTGAGCGCGCCGGTTGACCGGGTCGGACGTCTCTTCACGGCAGCGCTATCTTCGCGACCAACTCTTTTCGCGAACGACGTCCTTGGCCTTTTTGTCGGACCGCAGCCCGAGATAGACTGGCTGGCGCAGCTCTCCCTTGCTGGTCCACTCCGCGAACTTCACCTCTGCGACCAACGAAGGACGGACCCAGGTCGTGACCTGCTCATCCTTCACCTTGGCGGGAAAGGGCGATTTGGCCGTCTTGAGCTGCAGGAGCTTGCCGTGAAGCTCTTCGAGAACCTGGTGGCTGAAGCCGGTGCCGACGTGGCCGATGTACCGCCACCCGCCATTTTCCCGCACTGCCAGCGTGAGAGCGCCGAAGAAGGGTCGGGTTCGCCTCGGCGCCGTGAAGCCGGCGATCACGACCTCCTGCCGCTGCGCGGTCTTCACCTTCAGCCAATCGACGGTGCGGCGTCCGGACGCGTACGGGCTGTCGGCGCGCTTGGCCATGATGCCTTCGAGATGCCTTCGCTCGGCTTCTGCGAAGAATTGAGTTCCACTGCCTTTGCGGTGGTTGCTGTACGCGATCAGCTTGTGGCGCGGCAGGATGGCCTTGAGCCGCTTCTTGCGCTCCAAGAGCAGCAGCGCGCGAAGGTCTTCTCCGTCAGCGAACATGAGATCGAACGCGCAGTACAGAAGCTTGGCCTCATGGCGGAGGGCGTTCTGGAGCAATTGGAAATGGGATGCGCCGTCATTGCCGATGGCGACGAGCTCCCCGTCGATCACGGCGTCGCCTTTCACGCCTTCCAGGGCCTGTGCAACCTCTACATACGAATGGCTGATGATTTTGCCGTTGCGGCTGTACAACGCCACCTTGCCCCTGCGGATCTCGCAGACCTTCCGGAATCCGTCGTACTTGTCCTCAAATACCCAATCGGGATCGTCGAAGGGACCATCGGTGAGCGAGGCCAGCATCGGCTGCAGGCGTTTGGGCAACGTCGACTTTCGGCTCATTTCGGAGCCGATCGCGTCTCGCGAACTATCTGATCTGTTCGGCCGCCACGGAATGTCCGGATCACGCTCGTCCGAACCGAAACGAAAGCTTTCCAGAGTTTCGCGAACCAAGGGATCGTGAGCAGCTTCGGCTTCACGATGACGAAAAGCCGCTCGACCACCAGAAGGCTGAATGCGTAGCACGCAACGATCATCGCCGTCCCGGTGATCCAATGGCCCTCTCCTGCCACCGCTACCGCGACGAGCTTCATAGGCTCTACGGTAGCCGCCGGTAGAGCCAGCAAGAAGAGCGACGGGTAGGGTCTGAGTCCTTCGATCGACTTTCTTAAGCTCATGCGATGCTCCTCCGGGAAGAACGAGGGCATCCTCCCGGTTGTTCCTGGTAACGGAACATACGTCGCCTTGTCTCGTTTTAAGCGTGCAGGGCCTGAGGAGGAAAGACTGGATGCCCGCGGCGAACGAACGCGACGGCGAAGTCAAGGACGAAGTATCTCGCTTGGAGAACGAGGTGGCCGCCTGGCGCAGCAGACGGATCCAGAGACGAGGGACCACGACAGGCAAAGTTCATGTGGTCCGTATTTCCAAGCGTGTGGTCCCGCAGTTCGGTCCGTCAGCGGACCAAACGTCAGCTACCGCAAGACGGTAGCGGCGCAGCCGGGAAAGGCCGGAAGGTCTCATGACCGCCACAGCCAACGGGAAACCGAAGAGACTTCATTCGGCAGCCTCGCCGGCCGAACAAAAGCCGCTCCCTCTCGGAGCGGGGGCGCGCATGAAGGCCAGAATTGTCCTGGCGCTGATGCTGGTCGTGCTCGGATTGTGGACTGCCGCAAGCTTCCTGCCTGCTCTCATCTGGGCCGCCATCATGGCAATCACCCTGTGGCCTCTTTATCTGGCATTCGCCACACGCGTCACGGGTGGACCGTCCGGGTCGGCAGCGTTCGTCTTTACCGTCCTCGTCGCGCTGATCCTGGTGACGCCGATTGCAGTTGCAGTATATGAGGTTGCGCAACAAGGTAATTTGCTCGCCGATTGGCTGAAGAGGGCACGCGAGAGCGGCATCGGGGTGCCCGACTGGATCGCCCGCTTGCCGATCGCCGCCGAGAGCATGGAGCTATGGTGGCGGGCCAATCTTTCCGATCCCAAGGCAGTCACTGAATGGCTGAAGTCGGTCAATGCGGACAACGTATCCGAGCTCTTTCGAACGTTGGGCGGTCAGCTTATGCATCGGCTGTTCCTCTTGTTTTTCTCGTTGCTGGCCTTGTTCGCTCTGCTTCGCAGCGGCCGCTCGGTTGCGAGCCGCTTCCTCGAGACTTGCGACAGGCTCTTCGGAGATGCGGGAGAAGGTCTGGTCGAAAAGATGATTGATGCGACCCGCGCGATCGTGAACGGTACAGTGCTGGTAGCCCTTGGCGAAGGATTGCTGATAGGAATCGGTTATTTCGTCGCTGGGGTGCCCAACGCCCTGATCTTCGTTATCCTTACGACGGCGTTTGCGATGATCCCGTTCGGCGCCTGGTTGGCCTTCACCGTCGCAGCCATCGCCACAATATCGCAGGGCGGAAGCGGCATCGCTGCGGCGGCGGTCTTCTTGTGGGGCTCGCTCGTCATGTTTGCCGGCGACCATTTCATCTGGCCGACGCTGGGGAGCGGCTCAGCGAGGCTCCCATTCCTGCTCGCGTTCGTTGGAATTTTCGGCGGCTTGTCCGCATTCGGCCTTATGGGCCTCTTTGTGGGCCCAGTCATCATGGCTGCGCTAATGGCGATGTGGCGCGAGTGGATTTTCCGGCCAGTTCCTGAGGCATGACGAAGCCGCTATCGCGGAAACGGGCGTCGCCAAGTTCAATTGAAGATCAACTCGGCCATCGCCCCCGCGACAGGCCTCAAGGCTTCCGCGGCCTGTGCGGACGATTCGATGTCGGTCTTGCCGGATGCGTGCAACGTTGCTGCCGTCGTCATGATGATCGCGACAGCGATGACGTTCGACACTGCCATGCCCACAAGGGTGTCGATCCGGATCCGCTTGACCTCCTCGGCGTCCTTCTCGGGCTCGCGCTTGAGCGGCTTCTTGTCAGGATCGATCCGCTGCTCCTCGGCTTCCTGAGAAGATTGCCAGATGAACAGATAGGGTGAGATCGTCGTCCCTAGGATGGCGACCAAGGTTGTCAGGAACGGCCCATCCCATTGGAGCTTGGGAATGAGCAATCCTCTCAGTGCCTCGCCCCACGGCACCTTTGCGAGAAAAAGCGCGATCACGTAGGCGAAGAGCACCAACGTCAGCCATTTCAAGATGGAGACGTATCGCTCATACTTGAAGAAGATCTGCGCGAGCACCGAAACGGCGCCGAAGACCACGACGTAAAGCGTGCCCGGTCCGCCGATCAGAAGCTTGAGAGCATCGCCCATCGCTCCGAGGTCGGCGGCGACGTTGATCGTGTTGGCGACGAAGAGCAGCACGATCATGGACCATATAACGGGTGCCGGGAAATTCCGGCAGACGTTTCCTGCGATGCCGTGGCCTGTGACCCGACCGATGCGTCCCGAGATTTCTTGGATTGCGGCCATCAGCGGATAGGTGATCAGCATCGTCCAACCGACGCCGAATCCGAGCTGGGCGCCCGCCTGACTGTAGGTGCCGATGCCAGAAGGATCGTCGTCGGAAGCGCCGGTAATCAGGCCAGGACCAAGGCGCTGCAAAAAGCTGTCCTGATCTTCATTCTCAATCGGCTTCTTGCGCGCGCCCTCCTTCATCGCCACGTCCGACCCTCCGCTTGTTTTAGCCACGGAACTGTCAACGCTCCGACCGCCCCAAGGGTCCGCACGGTCGCGCGCGCAGTCGATTTCAATCGCAGCGCGCTTGGGAAAAACAGGCAATTTCCTGTCGCGAATCCGGAACCTTGCCATCATTCGCGGGTTCTCGCATGCCGCATCCTGCGGCCAGGAGATTTTCATGAAGAAGCTGATGCTGACGTGCGCGGCTGCTGCGCTGATCTCGACCGGCGCGATGGCGCAGTCCACGGTCGTCACCACCACCGGCGCGGGCCACGCCGCTGCCGTGCAGATCGAGCCGGAATCCCGCACGAAGATCCGCACCTACGTCACCGAACATAAGGTGCGCCCCGTGCAGACCCGCGAGAAGATCGTGGTCGGGCAGCCCGTGCCTCGCGAAATCGAGCTCGAGTCCGTGCCCGCCGATTGGGGGCCGTCGCTCACCAAGTACCGTTACGTCTACTCCGGCGATCGCGTGATGCTGGTCGGTCCTTCGACGCGCACGGTCGTCCAGGAGATCGACTGAATCCTTCCGGGCGGGTCGCTGAAACAAAAGCGGCCCGCCTGCGTCCGCTCCGGCCCACCGATTCCTGATTCCTTCCTTGCGAGCGGCCGTCCATGCCGATCATCAGATACTTCGTCTTCGTCGGCGCGCTGCTGCTGGCGCTGCTCTTCGCTGCGGACCGATACCTGCCGCCCCCTGTCGAGCGCGCGGGCCCCTCCGATCCGGACAGGACCATTATCCGAATTACGTCGACGAGAAGCCTTCCGGAGAAGATCGTGTTCGACACGCGTCCTCGCACCGATGCGCCGACGATCGCGCAGGCCGATCCGCTCCCTGTAGTACCGCAGCAAAAGGTGGGCGAAGCCATGGCCCCAGTGCCTGCCGCACCTGCCATTGAGGTGAAGAAAGAGCCACCTGTGCGCGCGGCCGCAGCGGTTCGCCCGCATCCGAAGCGCTCGGCAAAACTACAGAAAGGAGCGCCCGACCGGCGTCTTGCCTTCGAGCGGCCCGACCCATTTGCCGGCGGATGGTGGTGACGGAATGCTGGCGCGTGATGTCGAAAAAAGGCCGCGCCTCCATAGCGCGGCCCCGTTGCATGCGGATCGACTTCGCTCACAGTGCCGGTAGTGCCGATGCCAGTGGCCGAACGATCGGATAAGTGCCGCCGTAATAAGCGTCGGCTGGGCGGATGACGGGGATAGCGATAACCGCAGGAGACGGGCAGGTTGTGGTGTAGCCGCCGCCCCCGCGATACGGGAGGCGCGGACAGAGAGCGCTGCGTCTGCCGTGGGGCCTCCGGCTTCAGCGCCGGCGGCGTCCCCTGCTCTGGCCGCCAGGTGGTCCGGCCCAGCGCCGCCGCGCGTCACCCGAGAGGGCCCGCGCAAAAGCGTGCTGCGCACGCTTTCCGGCTGAGACGGATAACCCAGTTCGTACCTGGCTTTTCTCGGGCGACTGACAGCCGAGAAGAGCCGGCCTGCATCAAGAAGAAGCTCGAGCCTGATCGACGGAGAACATCCTGCTGGTCATCAAGGTTGATGAAGTTCGCGAGTATGCTTGCGGAGACACGGCCCCCGGCCTCGCGGGGGCTTGGAGTGCTCCGCCAGCTCGGCGGACAGCGAAAGTCCCAAACTTGTCCGCCGACCTTTGCTCATGAACCTGCCCCCGGGCACGTGCGGCGGGCTTCCCGATTTTACTAAAGGTCTAGTTTCATTCCCGGAACCGAAACCGGCCATCTCCGTTTTGGAGTCGTTTGAAATGATTTCTTGGGAAGGCACCATGGCGCAGCATCGTCGTAGGGTCATACAGACCCGCTCCCTCGAAGAACGAATGGCAGAACAGGCGGCAAAGCTGAAAGAGCAGGCCAGCCAGTTACCCGCTGGGGCCGAGCGTGAGGCGCTACTGAAGCGAGCCAGGATTGCGCAGACCGGCGCGCATCTGAGTGACTGGCTTCGTTCACCCGGCCTACGGCCGCCCGAATGAATCTCCCCTAATCAATGCTGGCTGCCCTAAAGGGGTGGGATGTGAAGCTGCTCGGCGAGTATCTCGAACACGCCCTCCAGTTTGAACGGATGGCGGCCGAAGAATCGGACCCCAAGCTGAGAGCGGCGATGGAGAGCCAAGCGAAGGCTTACCGGAAGATGGCCGCGAAGCGTGCCAAGATGCTCGGCTTACCGGAGCCTAGCCCTCCCGAGCAGTAGACTCAGATTGGACTAGGGAACAATTGTCCACTTTGGTACTTATTGAGTCGCCTTTGGCAGGGTGATTCCCGTGAATTTTTTCAGTGGCGACAAATTTTCTGGACCGAAGACGCGGGAAGAGCAGCGCTGCAAATGCGGCGCGCAGCCCCGACTGGCTCATACGATGATGGACCCAGTGCGCGGCCTGACTGTGCGCATGTTCGAGTGCCGGTGTGGCGAGCGCTCTTGGACTGAGGACAAAGAGTAAGATCAGCATTACTGGTATGCCGCGCTATTTCTTCCACGTGACCCACAAAGGCTACGAACCTGACCTTGAAGGCGAGGAGTTGCCGGACAAGCACGCCGCTTGGCATGAGGCCACAGTGACGGCTGGCAAGATACTCCAAGGCCTCGACGGGAAGCTAACCCCGGACCACGGATGGCGGATGGAAGTCACGGACGAATTTCAAAACACGCTCTACGTCTTGCACATCAAAGCCGAAAAGCCAAAGTAAGACGGCCTCAGTTGTCGGTCTCTCACGGCGTCCATCGCGCTCGATGACCCATGATCGCAAAGCGCGAGTCGCCTCGCTCGAAGTGGGGCCAGAACATAGGCGCCGCGACTACCGCAACCCTGACGAACTTATCCAGACTCCAGGTCGGACAGCCGCATCTGGTCCGTGCAATGATCGGGATCGAACGCAACGTGATGACCGCATTTAGACTAGCACTACTTTGGCAGAATGTGGTTGCGCCACTGTTTTTCAAGGATTTGTTTTCTGCAGTATGGACACCGCTGCGACGGCGGTCGAAGGATGAGATCGACGATGGCGTGACGTACGGCGGGCATGGTTGGCTGAGGCGGAGGCCCGTTGATTCTTTTTTTTCCGCCCCGCGTATGCGAGGCGACGATGTTGCAGGAAGGCGTAGGCAATCATTGTCATCAGGGCATGGCGATGAAGACCTTGCCATGATCGCCCTTCGAAGTGATCAAGTCCAAGCTCCTCCTTCAACTGCTGATGCGCCTGCTCACAAATCCATCGTGCCTTGATGGTGGCGGCCAGTGTGCGCAGATCCGTCGCCGCAGGGAGGTTGGCGAGATAGTATTTCCTCTCCCCGGAGGCACGTTGCTCGCCAATGAGCCAAGCTTCGTCGCCCGGGAGATGCTGCTGACCTTTATCCCATATCCGCTGCGGAGGGCCGTCGGCGGTGCGGACACGGAGAGCAGCAAATCGCGCTTTCAGGCGACCTTTCGTCCCGCTGCGCCAACTCACGGTTTTCCATTTGGCGCTGGCCAGCATTTGTTCCGCCGCAATCGACAAGATATCTGGTACGTGGTGCTTTCGTGGCTTCCCGCGGACTTTGGTAATCGGCCAAATGAGCTGTACATCAACCGGATACACCTTGAGATGCCGAGGGATGCCAACGGCCCAGGCCAGGCCGCGGTCTGTTAGCCCTTGTCGAAACGGTGCGCTGAGCCCGTATCCTGCATCCGCCAGCACGCATCCAAAGCGCACGTTGGCTGCCATCGCTCGGTCAACCTCGGCCAAAGCAATTTCCGGCTTGGATCGTGCCGTTCGGTGTTCGATCGGCACGCGAGCACGCTTCAAACGAGACACACTGCCTGTCCAACTCTCGGGCAGAAAGAGACGCAATGCGACCATCACGGGCACTTCGCCGCGCGCAAGTGTCAGCGACACCAGCGTTTGGCAATTTGCCGTTTTGCCAAGAGAGGACGCATATTGAGCCGCGACACCAACCGAGCGTTCGCCCTTCTTCGGCATTGCCGTGTCGTCAATAACCAGCACCGCATCCTTGCCGCCGACAAGCCGGTCCGCCTGGTTGAGCAGTTCGGATTCCAACGGTGTCGCGTCCCAGACGCCATCGGCGATGAAATGGTGCAGCTGATCGTAGTTGCCGGTTGCAAGGCGTTCTGCCATCGGCTGAACGCTTTTGCGATCGCCAGGGCCGATCAATCCCGCAACGTACAGGGGGCACATCCGCTGCCGGGTCTTATGACCTAATCGGTCCAGGAACGGCTTCAGCCAGCGTTCGAGTTCGTCTTCCCATTCCGCCATTGGTCAGCCCTCCAAGAGCCGACCACCCATGAATCATTGAAAAATCGATTCGGGAATCCTAAAAAACGCGGCAAAAGCGATAATCTGCCAAAGTAGTGCTAGGGCGCGGACTCATAACGCGCGGCCAACCATAGGCGGATGGATGCGAGTTGGACGAAGGCAAGGTAGTTTCCCGCGAGCCTGTCGTAGCGCGTCGCGACGCGACAGCATTGCTTGATCCTGTTGAAGAACCGTTCGACGCGGTTGCGAGCGCGATAGAGGTAGGGGCTAAAGCAGATCGGATCGCTGCGGTTGCTTTTCGGCGGGAATGGCCCACGCACCTTTCTTCATGGCAAGCTCTCTGATCCAGTCGGCGTCATAGCCGCGATCGGCAAGCAGCATTGATCCGGCTTTGAGACGAGACAGCAGTTTTCCCGCAAGCCGAAGGTCGTGCGCCTCGCCGGGGCTCAACGCAGGCCGGACCGGCAGACCATTGCCATCGACTACTGCATGGATCTTGCTCGTCAAGCCACCGCGTGATCTGGTGCTGATTCCTTCGAATGCAGGCAGCCTGCTGATGCACACGGACAATCGAAGTGTCGATCATCTGGACAGCGGCATCATGGGCAGTCGCAAGCGCATCTATGATGCCGCCCTAGACGCCAGCCCGCCGCCAAAGGACGAAGCGGTTGTAGCACGTAGTGTACGGACCGAAGTTCTCCGGCAGGTCGCGCCACGCCCAGTAAGTTGCTTCGCGGTCAGTGTCGGTTGGGGCTACCTAGAAAGTCCGGTGCTTACCATAAGCGCTCGAACTGGAAGCGAGCCCGCATCACAACTCCTTTGTCGTCGCGGACTTCAATGGCGAAGTTGCGGGCCAATCCGGAATTGGACCTGCCTGAATGAATTCCCGCGCCAGATCTGCCAGCGCGGGCCGCCTCTTGAGCAGCCTCGATGCTGGGAAGTTCAAGTCCCTCCTCATCCACGGCAACGTCAGCGGGTAACGAGCGATCGAGAGATCGAAACAGTAAACCGTCATGGCAGTTCGTTAGTTGGAGTCTTTGCCCGGAGAGGCTGACGCCGACGCAGCAGATGAATGTTGATCTACATCGACCTCGCTTGCAGTCGATCTTCGCGATAGCGAGACGCTAGGTGTCTCGCGTGTGAACCCGGCACATAGCCAGCCAATAAGCCAAAAGATCAGATAAGCCATGACCGCAAGTGCGCCTGTAACGAGGAGGCCAGTGCCAAGCGAGGTTGGCCCTAAACTAGTAATTTGACTGCCTCCTGCGTGGCAACTTTATAGAGCGCAGCATGTTGGCCCGCAACCGCGGAAGACCCGAATAAGGAGTACACCTTGACCAACCTATACCCCATCCTGAAAGGCAAGGCCGCTCAGTTAGCCCGGACCCTCATCGACGACAGGTCCGAAGACCTGCTCGCGCTGATCATGAAAGACAGCGACGATCCCTGGCAGGCCCCGTTCCTGATGCATCTGCCGGAGCACATGCCATCGGAAGCTCACCGCCAAATTCTGCTCAATGGCATGGCTCGCGAAGATGCTGGGGTTGATGGCTGGATGGCCTATATGGTCCGGGAGGCCGAGAAGGATTGAGGATGTAGTGACCCTTTCCCTGCGCGATCGATCCAGACGACTACAGCGTCCGCGAGGACGGCCAGCCGATCGGCCGCATCCGCTTCGCCCACGAGCACAGCCCAGGCATTTGGCTCTGGATCGTCACCGTGACCATTCAAGGCTCGCCCTTTGGGGACGCCCAGTCGAGTGAGGAGGCTAAGGAACGCTTCAAGGCCGCATGGCTGACCTTCAAGGCGAAAGCCGAGCCCGAAGATTTGGCGGCGACGTTCGAGGCCACGGATCACGCTAACCGGCCGGTTCGACCGAGGGGTAGGAACATCTGGCAACGCTCATGTTTGTTTCAGACCGGGACGCAACACCGGTCGGAGCCCCGGAACGGGCGTGGCTCTTGAATGCTGGCCCCCCATTGGCCGGGGTCCGTTCGTTCCTTACAAATCGCTCGCGCGGACCCGCGCAATGTTCAATAAGGTCCATGATTTCGTCAGGGGCCTTCAGAGCATGACCAACCACGTCGAGAAGCGGCCCTACGCCAGCCCGGAGACCGCCGCGCGCAAGCTGATCGAGCTGGCTGCGATCATCGAGCCGGTCCAGGACGGGCGCATCCATATCGAGAAGATCAACGCGCCATTCCTCTTCACCCTGAAGGCAAGCGGGCCGGAGTTCGGAGCCGGCATCAACAACGCCGTCGAGAAGGGCTGGCTGGAAATCCACGAGAGCGGAACTTATGTTCGGTTGCTAACACAAGCCGAAGATCTGCAGTGCGTCCTTCAATCCTTACCCATATCCGGCAGCAAGGCCGCGAAAGCTCAGAGTCTTTGACTGCTGCTCGGCTCATTTCCATGCGTGCACTGTGTACCAAAGTGCACTTAACCGCCATCACCTAGGATAACAAAAAGCCCCTTCAGATCGGGAACCCGCCACACGCCGAGCGGCGACCGGCCGGAACGCACAAGTGGCGGCACAGTTGATCAGAAAGAGCACAACGGCTCCCCCTAGGGAGGGGCCAGATGATGGACAACAACAGCTCGATCTTCGATGAGCTGAGGCAAGTCGAGCGTGACGTGGTCGAGGGAGAGCGACGCCTCGCAGAACAGGAACGGCTGATCGTTGAGCTGAAGCGTGACGGGCAAGACACCGAGCGCGCCGAACAGGAACTGGAGCGGCTGCGCAAAGAACAGCGCCTTCGCAATCAGGATCGGCAACGTCTTCTATCGAGGCTTCAGCCCTGACCGTTGCGATGTCGCGGCACGCTTGCTGACGCAAGGCAAAAACCTGCTTACGACCTGGCTTTGCTGCTCGCTCGGCTCGTTGCTTTCCTCAGAGGCGATCCCGTTGAGTACTGCAAATTGGCTGACGAGGCCCGCAAAGCTGTGCGAAATATTTTTGAGCACCCCTGCCATCCTTTGGGAGACGCCCGGCTGGTTAGCCCGATCCTTATATTGCTGAGATAGCTTACGGCATTCATCTGCAGACGACATGGCTATTCCCCTTGAAATGGCTGGACGGAGGAGACCGCCAACAACTGCGGCGGCGGAGCCAGATGAGGCCTGCACAGCGGTTGCACCGGTAGACGTAAGCCAAGATGCCGGTGCGGGGGTCGGGTAGCTGCAGGTATGGAATGGGCAGCCCGTCGCATTTCGGACATGGGCCGGGGCTTCAGGGGGCGGCTTGGGTTGCTTTATCAACACGAACTCCCGCGGTCGGGCGGGAGCGTGAAGAGCTCTCAGTCACCGATCGTTGCCTAGGGCCGTGCGGTGATGGCAGCAAGCCTATCAGATCACTCCGTACATACGAAGAGAAACCTTAGGCTGAGCTGCTTACTGCCAGCGCATGCGTTGGTTAGCGTACGCTGGCGGCCCCGGCTCGTGGGCTTGGGACAGTACCGATTGAGGCGGTCTGATGTGCCATGCGCGTGCTGAGGCAGCTCGGAACGATACGGACACACGCGGTTTACCTAGTGTTCGAATTAGACAGCGCCAACCCTTCCAAGTCGGCGGTCCGCAGTTGAGCGGAGCTCGGCCCTCGTGCATGCCCCCCGCCGCTTTTGGTAGACCGGAAGCAACCACCCGACATTCCAAATGGCCACTCGTGACCCGAAGGCGACCTCGATCACGAAAGCAGAAGCGCAGGTCTAGCAAGGGACTTATTTGGGGCCGCTTGTGGCCCATCTGCGAAGTTACGCCGCGCCTGACGGAGGTCCGCTCATGGCGGCATAGCGGACCAGATTTGCTCGACCTGAGTTCTTCGCATTTTGACCGGAAGCGGACGAACCTCTTTCATGTGCATTCGACGCCGGGTGCCGACTGATTTCGAAGCCGGTGTCCTAGATTGCTCACTGCACGGTCCTAAAAAGCAGTACTATTGGCTGCCGCATCATCGGCAAGCAACTGGGAGGAAGTCATGAAAATTCAGCACTCGATGACATTACTCGCAGGCATCGCAATCGGCGCCATCGTTGTTCAGGGCCTCCACGCTCAAGGGGCCAAGCTGAAAGCGTACGTCATCAGCGAAAATGAAATCCTCGATGCTTCGGCCCAGGCCGCTTACCTGCCTACGGCCCGCAAGCTGATAGCAGACGCTCATGGTCGCGCTTTGCGTACCGCGGCCGGAAGGGTTGTTCAGATAGAGGGGGGCGCACCCCCCAAGAGTGCAGCACTCACCGAATGGGACAGCGTAGATGACGCGGTGGCATTCTACAAATCGAAAGCCTGGGCGGACCTTGCTCCACAGCGTGACAAGGCAGTCAAGGTCGTGCGCAGGTATGCCGTTGAAGTCGAGAAATAGCCGCCAGACCGCGCGCCACAATAATTGACCAGAAGGCCGCCAAGGCCGGCGGCCTTCCTTCCAACGTCGACAGCGCGGCTCGCTCGGAACGGCCTAACATACGGCCGCTTCACTCAACGTCGGCCCCTGAATGTCGCCTCATGGCCCGAATGCGACGTGGACAGCGCCGGGCGCTGAGGTCGGCTCATGTTGGCGCAGGGGACTTGCTCGGCCAGAGTTCTTTGCACTTTGACCCAACCGCGATTGAAGGAGCGCCTTATGGATCCCGAGCTTGTGAAAGGTGTCGCCGATAAGGCGTGCTCTTCTCGCGCGACGACTTCACCTATGACCATGCTGGGGACATCTATCGTTGCCCTGGTGGCAAAGTTCTTACCACGACCGGAACGTTGGTGAATGATGGTGCCACCATGCTTTACCTCGCCAGTAAGCGCGATTGTGATCGATGCCGGATAACCACGCTGGCGCATCGCTTTCGCGATCGGCCATCAATCTCAGCGGATTTCGAGGCGTCTGGAGCACGATCAATGGGCGTTCAGAAGCTCGCCGTTCTTGTGTGCCCATAAGCGGTCGTTTAGGAGGAAGCAAGATGAGCTCTTCACCTTGCGCATCCAGTTCACGCAACCTGAAGCTCCCTAGAATTTCAACGTCGTGCGCAGGCCAAAGACTGCTGCGTTCTTCAGCGCTCGGCCCGGCATCGGGCCCGTCGGGTCCGTCGCTCCGCCGCCCGGCCGGATGATGTATTGGAAATTGGGCTGGAGCGTCCAGCCGTCCCTCACCTGATACTGATACACTGCCGTCAAGAGTCCTTCGAAGCTGCGCACCGGCCATGCCGGACCGGCGAGTGCGCGATAGTCAAAGTCGAGCGCCTGGGCTCGCTTCGAGACGTGCGCGTAGCCGGCCGCGATCCCAAACTTGTCGTCCGGCCGTTTGTCGCTGAGACCGATGAATTCGAGCCCCGCGTCGGCGTAGAGATCGATCAGATTGCGATCGGCGGGAGCACCGGAAACTCGAGCGAATACACCGATCCCACGATCATCGCTCTTTGGTACCCGATAAAGCTGCTGCTCGAAGACTGCCCAGCCGCCGATGTCGCCAGCCAACATGAGCGGGGTGCCGCTGCTTGTCGGCTTGGCAAGCGAAACGCCGTTGCTTGGAAGTTGAAGATCCGAGAACGCCCCGAAGTGACGCCATCCGCCGAACTTGATCTGGCCGGTCAGGTTGGGATCGCCTTTCTTGTTGTTCCAGGCGTACTGGATTTGGCCGAGCAGCAGAGGCGGATCGTTGACCCGAAAGTTGACGCCATATCGGTTGCGCTCTTGCGGATCGCCGGGCCCAGGACCGGCCTGGTTGCCGTCGAAGATGCCGCCAAGGACGGAGAGCTGATCGGTGATGTTGACCAGTAGCCGGGCGCCCATCGCGGCCAACGGCGGCGACGGACCGCCGCTCGGCAGGTCGAGCGACGTGATCGCTGGCCATCCCATCGAGGCGTTGGTGAAGACGTCGGTGTATTTCGTGTTGAAGAACTCGCTGTCGGCGGCAAGCTGCCCAAACTTCAAAGAGACCTTTTTGTTGCCCCACTGCTTTTCGAAGTAGGCCTCATAGAGGCGAGTCGAGGGCAAGGCTTCGATGCCGCTAACGACGAAAAAATTATCGAGATAGTTGCGCGATAGTCCATCTCCGTGGATCTGGAATATGTTGGCATGGAAGGTGAGCTTGTCGATCCCGACGAGCTTCTGCAGGTCGACATCGACCGCGAGGTTTAACCGGCCTTCGTAGATCGCTCCCTGCTTCAGTCCGCCGGAGACATTCCCCAGCGTCTCACCGATGTAGGTAGCGGCGAATTTTATCCCGTACTTTTGGAACGGGTTCGGCAGAAGTCCGAGGGTCTTCTCCTCGACGGTGCTCTCGCCGGTGTCGGGATCGGCGGGCTTGTCGTCGTCAGTCTTCTTGTCCTCCTGCGCGAGTGCGTGGGAACCTCCGAGAAGGCCCGCCAGAAGGATCGCCAGCGCCAGGCATCTAACGGACATGGTCAATCGAGCCGCATACCAAGATTCTCAGTGGGGTCGGAGTATTGACGCTCCAACATTAAACTCAAGGGGGCACCCGCGCCTTGTCCTCCTTCGAAAAAGTTGCCGCTGCGGCGTGGGATCCTCTGACCAGCAGATATCGAACGAGCGCGGCCTTTGAGATCGGCCCGCAGTCGGTTCTGCGGCAGCCGGCCGGGAGGACATATACGGGCTAGTGGGCGCGGCGGCGCGAGGCGATGCGGCCGAAGGCACTCCAAGGGCGCCTAGGAACCATCCAATAAAGGGGGAGTTCGTCCTCCAAGCACAATCAAGAAGACAAGAGGATGAGATGACGCGATCGGTGGAGGAGCTACGACGGGAGTCCGAGCGTAACCGGGCGGAATTGGCGGCCTCGGTCGAACGTCTCAAGCAGGGGATATCGGACACGACGCAGGATCTGCGTCACATGGTCTCGCCTCAACACGTTAAATCGGAAATGTCGGGCTACGTGAGCGACAAAGCCCAGGGCTGGGTCGAGGGGCTCAAACAGCAGGCCATGGATAACCCGATGCGCGCGGTTGCCGCTGGTACCGTAGTAGCCGTGCCGCTGCTGCGACTGGCGAGAGGGGTGCCCCTGCCGCTTCTCATGATTGCTGCAGGCCTCGCTCTTACCTCCAAGACGGTGCGCGACCGGGCTGCTGGAGCGGTATCGCCCGTGATGGATGGTGTCGGTCGGGTCATCGACCAAACTGCCGACACACTTCAGGAAGCGAGCAGTGGGGTGCAGGCGAAACTCTCCGAGTCCCAAGGACGAGGCGCCGGTGCGGTCAACGAGGCGATGGATTCGGCCAAGACAGCGGCAGACCACCTCAAGGCCCGACCAACGGAGGCCGCAGGGACGATCGGTGACAAGATCACGGACGGGATGGACGCCATCAAGGATTCGGCCTCCGCCGCTCCAGAACAGGCGCGTCAGATCATCGGTGATAACGCCGCGCTCATCGGAGGACTGGGTATCGCCATCGGGGCAATCATCGCGGCGGCCCTTCCGGAAACGAAGCTCGAAGACCGGACGGCAGGGCCGGCGAGCGAGAGCCTGAAGCGCGCTGCAGGCGAGGCAGCTCAATCGGGTTTCGAGGCAGCCAAGGATGCCACGTTGTCTGCGGCCGATGCCGCGACAAGAAGCGTTAGTGAAGCTGACCTTGGGCGACACGCGAGCCGGATGACGCGGAATCTGGCTGACAACCTCAAGGAAGCAGCCACCGAGGTTGTTGACGCAGCATTCAGCCCTTCCCCGAAATCGAGCACCTGAGAGACACAACATGAGCGATTCAGATGTGGTCAAGCCGACCAACTTCAACAAAGGCAAGAGCAGCTCCTCCACCGGTCTGAAGGACCAGATTGGCGATGCAGGGGCCGAGATGAAGCAGCGCGCCGGGGACGCCCTGCAGGCATCGGCGGACATGGCTCGGGACAAGTTCGGCGAAGCCGCCGATGCCGCCAAGAATGTCGCGAGCGGCACTGTCGATCAGATTCAGGAACGGGCACGGGAGCAGCAACAGACCGGTGCCGATTTCATCGAGCGGTTGGCGGGTAACTTCCGCCAGGCTGCCGGCGCATTCGAAGCTGACGTGCCATTTGCGGCACGCGGCATAAAGTCAGCTGCCGACTACGTTGAAGAAGCGGCCGCGAAGGTTCGCGACGGCAGCTTCCGCGACCTCGTCGACGGGGCGAGTGATTTTGCGAAGCGGCAACCCGCGGCATTTCTCGGCCTATCTGTTTTGGCTGGGTTCGCCGCTGTGCGCTTCCTGAAGGCTTCAGGCGGCTCCGCCACGTCGCAGCGGGCCAGTACGCAAACCGGTGCGGAACCTGGTCCGTCCGGGGCTCGGACGGCTTACGCAAGCGAGGGCGTCGGTGGGCAGACGTTCATGGGATCCACAGCTCAGCGACCGAACCCGGGGGGCGGCAGCGCATCATGAGCATCCAGCACGATATCGAAACCGGGAAAAGCGATCTTCACAACATCTCGGGCCTTGTTGGCGACGCAATGGCTCAGGTCGCGAAGCTTTTTCAGAATGAGGTCGACCTGGCAAAGGCTGAACTTGGCGAGAAGGTTCAAAAGCTCGGTGGAGCATTAGGACTTCTGGCCGTCGGCGCGGCTCTTGTTATCCCCGCCATCGTGATGGCGCTGTTCACGTTGTCATCCGCGTTGATCAGTGCCGGATGGTCGCCGACATTAGCCTACCTGACCTCGGCGATCGTCGCCGCTGCCATATCCGGCGCTTTGTTTGCCGTGGGTATCAAGCGATTGAACGCGCGTAGCCTCACGCCGCAGGAGACCATTCGGCAGTTTGAAAAGGACAAAGACACTGTGAAGGGAATGGTGCGATGAGCGCGCAAACCGGTTTTTTTGACAGTTTACTCGCTGCGGCCAAAGAGAACCCGCTTTCCGCCGCACTAATCGGGGGCGGAGCACTCTGGCTGCTTGTCGGCGGCGACAAATTGAAGGGCGCTGCGCAATCCGCCGCCAACGTCGCATCTGGTGTAGTAGATAGCGGTACCAGCAATTTGCGGGCTGCAGCCTCGGGATTGCAGCGGAGCGCGGCGCCGCCGACCGCACCCGATATGGATAACGAAGTGGGCGGCGTGGCCGGGGATTCACGCGATGCCGCGCAAACGGCAACCGACTCGATGTCTGAAGCAGTAGACCGGGTCCGCGACCGGTTTGACGAGGGAGTCGCTTACGCCCGCGAACAGTTTGCCAAGATGGGCAATCCTCTGCCAGCAGGGGATACCTTGACGAAAGCGCAGTCTTCGCTCGGCGACCTGATGGAGCGCCAACCGCTGGTCATCGGCGCCATCGGTTTGGCGGTCGGCGCTGCACTCGCAGGCGCGTTTAGAACGACCCAGATCGAAGACGACTACATCGGCGCGGTCAGCGACGAAGTGAAGGACGATCTGAGCAGGCGCGGGACCGCTGTATCGAAAACGCTGCGCGAAGCTGCTGATACGATTGCAGCTGAAGCGAGTGACATCGGAGCCGAAGCGGTCGATCGCATGAAGCAGGCGGGAATTGATGCCGCTCACGCCGCCAAGGATAGGGCCAGGCAGTTGTGAGGGACGGGGCGGTGCGGCCTCCCTCTCACGCGCTACTGCTCGTTGAACGTGAGCCGCGGAATGCCATCGATGACCGCAAGCTGGGATGGCCAGGAAGTTTCCTGGGAATATCTTTAGAGGAAGGAGCCGCAAATGGGTGAGGAACGAAAATCATCAAAAGCGGGGGAACGGGCCGCTGATGGCTTGCGCGAAGCAACTTCCAAGGAAGAAGCGAAAAACGAGAGCAAGATGGGGCACGATCTAGCTAAGGGCGCTGATCGTTTCGAAGAACGCTCTAAAAGCTCGGATGGAAAAACCGCAGAAGAGAAACAAAAAGGCTAAATCCAAGCAGCGACCCCTCGTCACGACCTCCTGACAAGAGGCCTCCACAATGACTGGAGGCCTTTACCCGCGAAGTGGCCCAGCACCCCGCATTTGATTGGAGGGCAGGGCGTACGGAGGCCGGTCAACTCGATGATTGCTGTCAATCGGCGTTCAACGCCGATCCCCCGGCTTAGGGGCGCATTGCCTCACCCAGAATGTTACTGGACAACTTCTCGCCGATGACTCAAAGCGCTTACTGAGGAATTAGATTTCGCCCCCGTTCAGGTGGATGGACTTTGGTCATGCCCAGCGCAGCGAGGCTTTCGATCGCGCGCAGACTGGTGGTGCTGCGTGCCCGCTGCCAACTCGCAGCGTTGCAGGAGGGCCTCTTGAGGAGCCGAGCGCAACGGCACCCGGAGACGCGAAAGGCGCCGGAACATTCAAGTGCCGCCGAACAAGGCCGCGGTGTCGGAGGTCGCAAAGTCAGCGAGGGCCACGTAGCATCCGCCACATGCTGGCGGCCCCAAACAATACCATCCGAAGCGCGACAACAATCAAGGTGATCTGCAGCCAGATGAATCCGCCGATCTCTCGAAAGACGAATTCAATTCGAGGTCCCCAAGGCGGGGGAATGTTGTCGCCAAGGTTTTCGATGCCACGCTGTATCAGGCGCTGGATGCCGGTCAACAGTTCAGGCTTTTCGTAGAACGCGGCGACGATGAGCCCCCACGCCAGAAGGACCGTCAAGGCGCGAAATGAATGTACCCTCAAATGATGCCGGATGCCGGTGTAACGATCGTTGCGTGTTGGGGGCAGCATGGTTTCGACCTTGCCGGGGCCGGAAGCGCCCCTCCAAGCGGCCGGACTGAAGCTCACGAGACGCTTATCAAGAGTGTGCCGGCGAAGGAAGACATCCCGGCGTACGATCACGCCGACCACTTGTCCTCTTCGCGTCTCGCCTCGTCCTCATTGAGGCGCTCGGCCAAGTCCTTCGCGACAGTCGCGTCATCCGCTTCTGCAAGGGGCCACCATCCTGCTTCTTGACCTTCTGGCCTTCCGTGTGGACGGGAAAATCATCGGGTTTGAGAGGTTTCTTGACTCCTGACATGGCTCTAATTCCTCATTGCGGCTTGCTTAGCCATCTTTGGTTTCGGGCCGGCGTTCGCCAGCTGATCAGGTAGTCTCTCGACCAGAGCATGGGAGGGAACCCATATCCGGTCTCGGCGAGGCTCAGGTCAGTCCCTCGGCGGGCAAGGATCCGCCACCGGACAGTTGAGCTCCAAAATGTAACTTTGTTAGCGGCTTGTGACGGCAGCAACGTCGAGCGGCGCGGCACGTTCCTATGGCTAGGCGCCAACTCTCGCGCGCCAGGGTGGGCCTCCGATTTTCCCGTGCGATTCGACGAACCCTTCAAGGGAGATCATGCGCGCGGTCAAGGAGAGCAAACGCCAGGAGGTCTCGCTTCCTCCGTGACGCGATGAGGACGTGCAGATTTGCCGCGGGATCCGCAGCGCCATAGAGGGAGCTGCTTTGTAGTGCGATCGGCCTGCGGGACCATAGGCGGTCAGGCGGCCCTGGCCAGAAGCGTCACCCACCCCACTTGCCACACGATCCGTTCCCGCGGGTGGGCGCGCATTAGGACTGGTAATTTCCTTGTTTGAATCCCACGATGCCTGCGCCGAGCCACCCGACGAAAAGCAACTGAATTGCAGCAGGCAAAGTAACAATCCTCAGAGCTCTACCCCAACCCGCGAGGAGTTCGGGCCGCCACGGTAGTTTCCTCCGCCTCTGATGAGATGCGAACCTGCTCCTCAGGCCTCGCGGCCTTGATGCAAAGTTCCGCCGCCTCCGAAAAACTGGTGCAGAACAGATCTGCCTTGGCACTTTCTCGAAGCGCGTTCAGGCGAACATCGTTTTGGTCAAGGGACCAGCAGCCGACCAGGATCACCGCATGGGGCAATTTCCGCCGGACCCGCCGGACCGCATAGCGGACGTGAGCAACGCTCGTCATGTCGAGGTATGACAGACAGACCAGGACAACGCCCTCGGTCCGCAGGCGAAATACGTTCGCTGTCGCAAGTGCGTCCGGTCCTTCGGTACGCGCGGCGAGCCCATGCACGGTGAAGAGATGTGCCGACATGAACGCGGCCGCTTCATCCAGAAGGGTGCGCCCTCCAATGCAGAGTACCGGTTGCTCCCCCTGCCAAGCCGGATGCAAGTCGCTCTTCAGCAGCGCGGGAAGATCAGAGCGCTTTGGCTCGGCGCCAGCCTTCTCAATCGCATCGACGGCTTCCGCATCTTCGGTCGAAGGACGCTCCATCGGCACGCTGTCCGGCTGCTCGGAGAGATCATCGACAAGTTCAAACGCGGTATCGCGAATTTTCAGCAATCGAGCCTGATCCAATGCCTCGCGATCGAGATCGGCTTGGGCGAGCAGCAAGCCCTTGCGCGCGACGTCATCATAATAGGACGAGAGCGATCGCTCCTTCAAAAACTCCTCCGCCATCTCGGCGGCCTCCGTTGGATCGCCCGCCAGCATACGCTGGTAGAACACTTCTTCCGGTGACAGCGCCGGGCGGTCGCCGAACATCACATCGAGGAAGGCCAGGCGCTCGACGTGACGCCCTAGCACGACGAGGCAAATGGTCAGGGGCGTCGCAAGGACCAGGCCGATCGGTCCCCAGAGAGCGGTCCAGAACGTCGCCGAGACGACGACGGCCACCGGCGACAGACCGGTGCTGCGACCGTAGACCATCGGTTCGACGACCTGGCCAACGACCGGCTCCGCGACGAAGAACAGCGCCGCTGTCCACATCAGCATTGACCACCCTGGGTCGACCGCAACCGCAAGAGCCAGCGGAAACGCTGCTGCTATGATCGAGCCGATATAGGGGACGAACCGCAACACGGTCGCCAGGATGCCCCAGAGGACCGCGCTGGGAATACCGATCAGCCACAAGCCAGTTCCGACAAGAACTCCAAAAGCGGTGTTGATTAAGAGTTGGTTCAGAAACAGCCGGCTGAGCCTCGCCGCCGCGTCGTCGAGAGCCGCGGTCGTTCTTTGAAGATCGTGCGACCCGGCCAAGCGTATCAGTCGATTTCTGAGGTCCTCCCGCTGCAGCAAAATAAAGATCACGAAAATCACGATGATCCCGGTCGTCGCGAGCGGCGAGATCAACGGTGCAATCAGGGATCTCAAGCTTTCCAGAGCGCTCGGATCCGGCTGGCGCACTTCAACGGGGACGGGAGTGATCGATTTCGAGTTCGCACCGGCAGATAGACTCGGCGCTTCTGCCGTCGCCCCGGTCTTGGGCCGGTCCAGTTCTTTGCTGAGGTCTTGCAGCATGCCGGCCGCTCGCTCCAGCGTCGAACTACCGCCGGCGACACCTCGCACCGACTGGATTTTCTTCTCCATGGTCGCTTGATAGCGAGGCAGGTCGCCCGCGAGCCGGTTGATTTGGGTGGCAATCAGGCTGCCCAGTCCGAAAATGATGGCGAACGCAAAAAGCACCACCCCCACCACCGCTATAGCGCGGGGCACGTGCACGCGTTGCAGAGAGTTCACGGGAGGCGCCAGCACGAAGCTCAGCAGGATCGCAAGCGCCACGGGCACGAAGACCTCTCGTCCCATGTACAGAACGGTCACGATGATCGCGGCAAGTACTGCGAGCGCAACAGCGGCGACCAGTGAGGCGACCTCTTCCGGCGATTGCATCCTCATCGACTTGGGGATCATGTGCGCACCTTTGGGACCGCGACTAGGTTGGGAAGCGCCGTCCAAACCTAGCACAAAAAAGCAAGCCCCGGCCGGAGCCGGGCTTTTCGCCTTAGGGCTTCTGACCGCCCTGCTGCTGGTCGCCTTGCTTGTTCTGCCCCGGATCCTGATTCTGCTGGCCGGGCTTCTGGCTCGGGTTCTGGCCCTGCTGACCGCCGCCCTGATTACCCTGCTACTGACCGGGTTGCTGCTGCTTGTTGGGGTTCTGCTCGTCTGCCATAGAAGGCTCCTATGCTAGGTGTGCGATTCCAAGCAAACGTCAGATGACCGGTTCCTATCTCTGACGGCGGTTGATCAAACGCGCAGGAGAGAACTCCGTCAGACCGGATGCTGCGGCGACGGCGCAAAGTTTTTCGGCCGAGGTGCGGCAGCGCCTCGGTAATGAAGGCGGCCGCAAGGCGTCCCGGCACCAACAACCAACGACATCTCAGGAACCGTACTCAGGTTCGGCGGTTCGACCAGAAGATCACAATATTTTTGTGGAGGAATGGGTGCGAATTCTTGTCGTCGAAGACGATCCGCTCGTCCGTGAGTTCGTGGTCGAGGCACCGCGCGACGAAGGCTTCGAAGTGATCCACGCCTCCAACGGCGAGCAGGCCTTGCATTGGTGGAAGGCTGCTGACGTCCTGATCGCCGACGTCAAGCTTCCGGGCACGGTTGACGGCTGGCAAATCGCGGAGCTCTGCCGCGAGCGCGATCCCGACCTCCCAGTGATTTATGCGACTGGATTCTCGCCCGTCACTCCGCGACCGGTCCCCGGCAGCCGAATTCTTCAGAAGCCGTATCATCCGGACGAGATCGTCCAGGCCGTGCGAGAACTGGGACGCGGACGACAATCCGCTTAGGGCTGTTCGGATTTGAGTGTGGAGTTCCAGAACAAGTACGCCTTGGCCGCCTCGTCAGGCTGAGATTGATGTCTCCGGAGGGCTTAATGGCCGCAACCCGAAAACACGCTCCTCGATCCGAGGATGGCAAATGGAGTCTCGCCGCGGCGCTTGGGCTGATGGCCGTCGCGTTCGTGTGGGACCGCATCGTTGCGCCCGAGCATGTCGCCCGGACCGAAAGGGACTACAAGTTCCCGGAGGACAGAGAGGCCGAGCGAGACGCCTCGCCTGCGGAAATGGCGGCCGAGGACGGTCATCGCGGACGCCAGGCGACTTCGCCCGCCGACATCCCCGCCAGAGGATGGAAGGACATCCTATGGCGCGTCTACGGCAACATCGGCGACCATCGCATCCTCGCTCTCGCCGCCGGCATGACCTACTACAGCCTGCTCGCGATCTTCCCCGCGATCGCGGCGCTCGTTGCGATCTGTTCGCGGATCCCAGCACCATCGCGAAGCATCTCGACGACGTCGCCGGCTTCATCCCCGGCGGCGCGGTCGACGTCGCCCGCGAACAGCTCACCCGCGTCGCGACGAAGGGCAACAAGACCCTCGGCTTTGCGTTCGCGAGCGGATTGGTGATCTCGCTGTGGAGCGCCAACGCGGCCATGAAGTCGCTGTTCGACACGCTGAACATCGTCTACGGCGAGCAGGAGAAGCGAGGCTTCTTCAAGCTGAACGCGATGTCGCTAGGTTTCACCATTGGTGCGATCGTCTTCGTCCTCGTCGCTCTCGGCGGGGTCGTCGTCGTTCCGGTGGTGCTGCAATACGTCGGCCTTTCCAATGCTGCCGACCTGCTGATCCGGATCGGACGCTGGCCCGCACTCTTCGTCGCGCTCGCTCTCGCGCTCTCCTGCATCTACCGCTTCGGGCCCAGCCGCGAAGCGCCGCGGTGGAGGTGGATCACCTGGGGCAGCGCAGCCGCCACGTTCCTGTGGCTCGCGGCATCGGGCCTGTTCTCGTTCTACGCCGCGAATTTCGGCACTTTCAACCAAACCTACGGATCCTTGGGTGCCGTCATCGGCTTTATGACCTGGCTTTGGCTCTCCGCGATCGTGATCCTGCTGGGCGCGGAGCTCAACGCCGAGATAGAGCATCAGACCGCCCGCGACACCACGACCGGCAGGCCCAAGCCGCTCGGCGTGCGTGGCGCCAAGATGGCGGACACCATCGGAGCGGTGAGATCTTGAACCGCAGTACGATGGGGGGCTGAGACATGAACCGCTCCTATCTCCTGCAGATCCTCGTGCCGAAGGAGACCGGCAAGGGGGAACCTGTTTCCAAGGAATGGTTCGACGATTTCCTCCAGGAGCTGACCGACAAGTTCGGGGGCGCAACCAGCTTCGTCCGCTCCCCCGGTCAAGGCCTTTGGCGCAGCGGAGGCACGACCGAGCGCGACGAGGTCGCGGTTGTGGAAGTGATGGCTCCGAAGCTCGCGCCCGAGTTCTGGGAATCCTTACGCGACCGGCTCGAACGAGAGCTGTCGCAGGACGAGATCGTCATCCGCGCGCAGGAGATCATTACACTCTGAATCCTTTGGAACGTCGTCTCAGACCGGAAGTTTTCTGGTCTGTCAATCCAGGAGGACGCCATGGGATTCTTCACCGCAGAAATCAAGACCTTGAACGACCTCTTCGTGCACACGCTCAAGGACATCTACTACGCCGAGCAGCAGATCGCGAAGAACCTGCCCGACATGATCGAAAAGGCGACGGACCCGGGACTCAAGAACGGCTTCCAGACGCACCTGTCCGAGACCAAGGGCCAGATCACGCGCCTCGAAAAGGTCTTCCAGATGCACGGCGTGGAAGTTCAGGGCGTCGATTGCCCTGCGATCGACGGAATCCTTCAGGAGGCGAGCGACGTCGCCGGCGACGTCGACGACAAGCAGGTTCTGGACGCCGCCCTGATCGCCGCGGCGCAGGCGGTCGAGCACTACGAGATTACGCGCTACGGCACCTTGATCGCATGGGCCAAGAAGCTCGGCCGCGACGACTGCGCATCGATCCTGCAGCAGAATCTCGACGAAGAGAAGGCGACGGACGAGAAGCTCAATACGCTTGCTCTGCGAAGCGTGAACGAGAAGGCCGCGTAGTCCAATCCACGCCGAAAGTGGAGGCCGCCAGCCCCGAGCGGGCGGCCTTGAGATTGGCCGTGACCCGCTACTGCTTGGAAAAATTACGTCAGCGCTACGTCATCGAGGGCCGTCCTCTGAGACTGACCTTGAGCTGCGCGCCGACAGCCGCGCGGGAGCGCGTTTAATCCTTGCTCGATTGAAAAGCGGCGCTTTGAAAATCGGGCCGAAGGGCAGCGGCTTCGTAAGATGCTCCGCTTCGAAACACTTCTCTGGCAAGATGGGTATGAAGCTATCGCGGGTATAGATGAGCGGAATGAGCCCACTTGCGGGGCCGGTCGCAGCCGCCGCAGTAATATTCAATCGCGACATGCGCATATCTGGGATCGACGATTCAAAAAAACTGGACGCGAATTCGCGCGAGCGTCTCGCGGAAGAGATCAAGCGGCCGTCATTGTGATATCATGGCCCTCGCGCAGCGCGATCGAAGCCGCCGCAATTGCGGCCTCGAACGCAGCTTCCTTCGTGGCGTATCCGTGCTCCGTTTTGCCATCGCGGCGTATGCGCCACGCGCCGTCTTTTTTCAACCATCGAATTGCGCGAGAACCATAAGTTGTCCTCCTGGTTTGGACGCTTTTGCCGCAGTGATGCAGGAGTCGAACCGAGTTTACGTCAGCTTTGAGCGTGCTGCCAGTGCGCGGTGATATCGGCGCCGGTTCTATTGAGGTGCACGTGCTGATCAACGTGATCGACCCAGGAGAGCGGAATGAAGTGATGATGCTGACCGTCGGGCGAACTCTGCTTCGTCAGCTTGAGCTTGCCGGCCCCATCTAGATGATCGACTTTCCCGACCATCTTCCTGTCGGATGAAATCACGTCCATGTGTTCCTTGATCTTGGAAGCGTCGGTCATCGGTATCTCTCGTTCATAATGGTAGACTGGTAAGCTAGACATTTCCCTCCAACGATCGACACACCGCCCATCAGGCGGCGCGAGCGAGCGAGCGCCGCTTCTGGCGCAGATAGCGCGTGATCTCAGCAAGCGTCATCGCGTTTAGGATCCGATCGGCAGGGACACCGCCCTTGCGGGCCATCACAATGCCCCAGTGCATGTGGTCGAGCTCGGGGATCGAGTGCGCATCCGGATTGATGCTCATCATGCAGCCAAATTCGAGGGCAGCCTGGTGCCAACGCCAGTCCAGGTCGAGCCGCCATGGGTGGGCGTTGATCTCGACGACGACATCGTGCTTGGCGCAGGCCCGCAGCACCTTCTCGACGTCAATTTCGTAGCCCGGCCGCCGCTGAAGCTGCCGTCCGGTCATGTGGCCGATGATCGTGGTGTGACGATCGGAAATTGCCCGAAGCAGGCGCTGCGTCTGTGCCTTGCGGTCCAGCTTGAAACGGCCGTGAATGCTGGCGACCACGAAGTCGAAACGTTCAAGCACCTCGTCGTCGTAGTCGAGCGACCCGTCCGCCATAATGTCGGACTCGATACCTTTGAGAATTCGAAAATTGCCGAAGCGCTTGTTCAGGCGGTCGGCTTCCAGGTGCTGCTGCGCGATCTCCTCCACCGACAGACCTCCGGCATAGTGCGCAGACTTGGAGTGGTCGGCGACCCCGAAATATTCGAGCCCGCGCTGGCGGGTCGCCTTCGCCATCGTCGCCAGGGTCTCGGTGCCGTCGGAAGCATCGGTGTGGCAGTGAAGGATTCCCCGCAGGTCCTTGTCGGTGACGAGCTTCGGCAGCTTGCCCTTCAGGCCCAGTTCGACCTCGCCGCGACCCTCCCGGAGCTCCGGATCGATGAAGGGAAGCCCGAGAGCGCGATAAATCTCGGCCTCGTCGTCGGCGATCAGGGTCCGCCCGTCATGCAAACCGTCGGCTTCCAAGCGCATTCCCTTCTCGGCAGCCAAGGCTTGGAGCTGCTGGACGTGAGCGGCGGAGCCTGTCGCGAAGAGGAGAGCAGCGCCGAAGTGCTTGCGGTCAGATACTCGGATTTGCAGCCCGTCGGCCGGTGGCGTCGATGTCTTGCCCGGCTCGGCAGCCTCCGCAACGATCGCGAGATCGCCAACGAGTTCGCAGCCGCGGCGGAAATCGCCGGCGATCGTCACACGCTTGAATTCGGGGCGGGACTTGCGGATCGAGTCCTTCGCATGCGCGAGCAGCGCGGCAGCGCGGTGCAGGTGGAGGCGGCCTTCTCCGCTTTTGGCGATCGCGAGGTTCTGCAGGATCTTGGTCTGCAGCGCGGCGCCGAGTCCTTTCGCCTTCTTGATGCGGTCATCGTTGGCGGCGGCCTCCAACTCCGAGAGCGAGCCGATGCCGAGATCCTTGTATAGGCGGAGCACCTTCTCCGGACGAAGGCCGGGTATAGCGAGCATTTCGAGAACGCTCGCGGGAATCTCCTTCCGCAGCTTTTCGAGGCTGGGATGACTGCCCGTCTTGTGAACCTTGGTGATGATGTCGGCAATAGCATCGCCGACGCCCGGGATCTCAGTAAGTCGATCTTCGGCGACGAGCACATCCAGAGGAACGGCTAGGGCCGCCAGGCTGTCGGCGGCCCTAGCGTAGGCTTTCGCCCGGTAGGGATTGGCGCCCCGCAGGGCGGTGCGCTGCGCGTACTCTCGCAGAAGACTTGCCACACCGCGCGCGTCGAGCGAAGGCATTCAGCCAGCCTTCCTATCCGAGCTTTGCGGCGCCGCCGGAGCTAGGCGACCGCCGGAGCGCTCACCTGGCCGGCGATCAAGAGAGGCCTCGAGCTTCTGGGCGGCGCGAAAGTCCTCAAGATGCTGGACATTGGGGCCGTAGGCAGCCTCCTTCTTGAGGAGATTGTAGATCCGGCCGGCCACCAGTTGCAGATGCTTCATCTTGCCCCGCGGCATGGATCTCGCTTTGCAGAGAGCTCTGACGGCGTAGGCGCGGAAGTAATCGAATGCGTCTGACATGATGTCAGTAAACGCCGGCTACCTCTCATGGTTCGATCGGCAGCGATGGGCGTCTCATTCTGCGAAGCCGTTCAGCGACGCGGGCGCTGACGTCGCCTGCATCCCGACCCCTGCTGCGTCAATCCGAACCTGGAAAACTTGGAACCTCTGAGCTCAGCATATGTTGTGCCCGGCCCACACTGGAGGACGACATGAACAAGAAACTTCTTCTGTTGCTGACGGCCGCTTCGCTTCTGACGGGTCCGTCGTTCGCGCAAAATCCCCCGGCGACCGACCGTCCGAACAACAGCGCGGTCAACAGTTCCGGCCAGAACAATTCCAACAATCCAGTCTCCGGCGCCAACAGTTTTACCGAAGGCCAGGCCAAATCGAAGATCGAGCAGGCCGGTTACACCGACGTCACGGGTCTGAAGAAGGACGACAACGGCGTGTGGCGCGGCAAGGCCAGTAAGGGCGGCACATCGACGGACGTCAGCCTGGATTTTCAGGGCAACATCAACGCGGCCAAGTAACCCAGCGCAGTAGCGAACGCAGACAAGGATTCAAAATGACCGTTACCATTTCACGTCTCTACGACAACTATTCGGACGCGCAGCGCGCGGTGACGAGCCTCGAAGCGGCAGGTCTGCCGCATTCGGACTTGAGCATCGTCGCGAACAATTCCGACAACTGGTACAGCACCGACAAGAAAGTCGATCGCGACCGCGACGGTGTCGACGATCGTGCCGAAGGTGCTGCTACGGGGGCCGGCGTCGGCGCGGGTCTCGGCGGCGCAGCCGGTCTGCTCGCGGGCCTTGGACTGCTGGCCATTCCGGGCTTGGGTCCGGTGGTCGCGGCCGGATGGCTCGCCTCGACGGCGCTAGGCGCGGTCGCGGGCGGCGCCACGGGCGGAGTCGTCGGTGCGCTGACGCAAGCCGGCGTTTCCGAGGAAGAAGCACCTCTCTATGCCGAAGGCGTAAGGCGCGGCGGCACGATGGTTTCGGCCCGCGTTCCTGACGGCGATCGTGCGCGGTACGAAGCGATCCTCGACCAATCCGCCGTGAATCTGCGCGACCGCAGCGCGGCTTGGCAAAAGTCGGGTTGGAAGAGCTACGATCCAGCGGCGCAACCGTACGGGCCGGACGAGGTCCGCCGCGAGCGCCAACTCTACGGCACAGGCATGCGGTAAGTCGGTCGGCGGCCCGCCTCCCAGGCGGGCCGCCTTTTTTGCACGCGACAACAATCGAATACAGGAGCGGAAAATGAGCCGCGGAATGCCATCGATGACCGCCCTCTTGGGCATGCTCGCTCTCGCCGGTTACCAGAATCGGGACAAGCTGGCGGAGATGTTTCGCAACGCCACCTCGGGCCAGCCGGCGGAAGGCAACAAGGACTCGCTGAGCGGCGTGCTCGGCAATTTGGGCGGCCTGGTCGGCGGCGGTGGCGTGGGTTCGCTGCTCAACGGCGGGATAGGTGAACTTCTCGAGCATTTCAAGCAGAACGGCCAGGGTGACGCCGCGCGGTCCTGGGTCGATCACGGGCCGAACCGGGAGGTCACCCCGCCCGAGCTCAAGCAGGCGATCGGTCCTGACGTGCTTCAAAAGCTGGAACAGCAAACCGGACTGTCGCAGCAGGAGATACTCGACCGCTTGTCCCGCGAGCTGCCGACTGCAGTGGACAGATACACGCCCGACGGACGCCTTCCTTCTCCGTCGGCTGGCTAACGCAACGCGCACTTGGAGGAAAACATGGGCATCATCTGGACGATCATCATCGGTTTCGTCGCAGGAGTCATCGCGAAATTCATCATGCCCGGCGACAACGAGCCGACGGGTTTCATTCTGACCACGATCCTTGGAATCGTGGGAGCGTTCGTGGCGACCTATCTCGGTCAGGCGCTCGGTTGGTATCGGCCCGGCGAAGGAGCGGGGCTGGTCGGCGCCGTGGTCGGCGCGATCATCGTACTGTTCGTCTATGGGCTGGTGGCAGGCAGAAGCCGCCGGGCTGTCTAGACTGACCAAGCAGCAGGAGCCGCGGCGGATCGAAGCGCAGCGGGACGAGCTAATTCTCTTCCCGACACCCAAATCAAAGATCTTCCCGCAGTCCCTTGAAGAACGGATGGCGCACCTTGCCGTCCGCCGATTTCGCGCGGTACTCGACCTCGGCGAGCAGCTTCGGCTCCACCCAGATGCCCTTGTGGGCGATCCGCCTCGCGTACGGCTGCGTCTTCCGGATTAGCGGCTTCAGTCGCCTTTGCAGGTCGACTGTGGAGACCTTATCGAAGCCGTGGTCGACCTTGCCGGCGTAGACCAAGTCGTCCCCATCGCGCCGACCGAGATAGATGCCATCCCACTTGCCTGCGTCGAGAGCGAAACCGGCGATCGTCAGGGTCTCGCGCTGCGCGCAGGTCTTCTTGACCCAGTTGTTGCCGCGGCCGCTGCCGTACGCGCTGTCGCGCACCTTCGAGACAACGCCCTCCAGTCCGATCTTACAGGCATGCGCGAACATCTCGCGGCCTTCAATCTCGAAGCTTTCGCTGAACTGGATCTCGGTGCCGTCGACGATCTTCTTTAGTTCGGTCTTGCGTTGGAAAAGCGGCAGCTTCCGGAGGTCGCGGCCGTTCAGGTACAGGAGATCGAAGGCGACCAGTACGATGCTGGTCGACCTGCCTTTCAGGTCGTTCTGAAGGACTGAGAAGTCCGTCGTACCGTCCGCGGCGGGGACCACGACTTCGCCGTCCACGATCGCCGATCCTGCCTTGATGTGCCAGGCGTCGTCGGCAACCTTCTTGAACCGGTTGGTCCAGTCGTGACCGCGGCGGGTGAAGACCTTCACGGCTTGGTTCGCCAGATGGACCTGGACGCGGTAGCCGTCGAACTTGATTTCGTGAATCCATCGCGCTCCGGACGGCACCTTCTCGATCGATGATGCCAAGGCCGGTTCTACGAAGCCGGGAAACGGCGCCTTCACGCCGACCGCCGCCGGTTTACGTCGCTGAAACACCACGCAACGAACTCCAACGTAACAATCGGTGGACTCAAGCCCGGACGGCAGGATTCGTTTCCGGAACCCGCGAATCCTTGCGGCGTTGCCTCGTCATCAGTTCGCAAGAGGAGGAGCCGATGGCGGCAGCGAAGAAGAAGACTGCGCGTGGACGCAAGCAGGACCGGGCACGCGTCGCCAAAGGTCAGGACTACGAAGTCCGCTACGAAGCGAAGAAGACCGGCCGCTCGGCATCGGCCGTGAAGAAGGCCGTCAAGAAGGTCGGCAACAGCCGCAAGCGCGTCGAGAAGCGTCTCGCCCGGTAAGTCAGCAGCGCCGCCTTAGATGCGGCCGGAGAAACGGGTGAAGGCGGTTGGCCTTTGCACGCTGGGCTCGACGTCCCGCATGTAGATCTGGGTCCGCAGGAACGCGATCTCGTCGTCGAGGGCGGTCTCGTCGACATCGATGAACCAGCTCTTAGGTCTCCCGTCGCTGCCGTCGTTCCTGCGATAGCCCCGCCGCTTCAGCGAGTCCTTGAGTTCGAAAGCGGTCTGCTGACTGCCCGCTGTTTCCAAAGGTAATGCCGTAAATAGGGAGCATCCTTGGGATCCTCGTCATATAGACAATTTGCCCGCTGAGGTCCGACAATACATCACTGGCATCTGCAAAGGACCGGCCCGCGCCCAGCATGACTTCGCAACCTACGGCGCTGTTAGGACGTTTTTACACGGCCAAGACCCAATCCGGACATATCCTTCACCAGTGGCAAGTAGCCGTTTTGGGTGTCCGGTAAGGCCGCCGCCTCACCGGACAGATTGAGCCTCAATCGCTTTAGTTGAATGTTTGCAGCCTTAATTTGAGTGATCCGTCGGCTTGCCGTTCGAAGACGTGCGTCGCCAAACCACTGAAGGGAGACGGCTTGCCCTCCTTGTCCTTACCCGTGGCGCTCCACTTGGCTGTACCGAAGACAACCTTGTCGTCTCCGCCGGCGTCGATCATCTCCAACTTGTGATCAGTCACACCGCTCGCGAAGAGTCCGGCAAAGAACTTCTCGATCTCGGCCGGACCCGAAGCGACCTGATGTGTCGGCGGCATCAATTTTGCCGTCGCGACATAGGAGGCGCCGATGGCCTTCTCGTCGTGCTTGTTGAATGCGGCATCCCACGCTGCGTAAGCCTTCTCCACATCCCCCTTGACGTCTGCGGCCAACGAAATTCCCGGCGCGCAGAGCAGACAAATGACCAGTGCTGATGTTTGAGCCAACTTCATAGGATACTCCTCTACTGGATAACGCTTTTCTCGATTCATCATCAGTCGCCCGCCGCGGCTACGCTCCGCCAGCACGTCATGACACCGCTATTGCAGCCGGTGACATATGGGCCGAACTTCAACCACCACGACCAATTCTACAAGGCAACATGATCGTCCTGGACTTCATCCAATAGTTCGCGGAACAGCAATTCCGAGCGATTACCGTCAACCACATTGACAAATGGGAGCGACGGTACACGCATTGCCTAGGCCGGAATTCTCGGCGCTGCGCAGAATAATTCGCTTTTTTGCCCTGTGCTGACTGTCAACCCAGAAGGGGCAATGGCTCGCTTCAAACCAAGGAGCGGACCGAGACCGCGGTGAACCCCGACTTCCGATTTTGACCCCGAATGGACGGCCTCTTCTGATTTCAGGGCGCACGAAATGAGGGATGAGAGCAGCGGCAACGACCGAGTGGCGATTAGCGCCGTGATCACTCTCCAATAGACGGAACCATCGGATCCTTCAAAAGAAACGCGAAACAATTTCCAGCCCTGTTGCTTGAGATAATCGTGGGACCTAATCGGGATATCGCGAAATGGCCACCACCAACCGAATATCCGACCACATCGACCATAAGACTGCCCGGTCGATCTGTGACGAGGTAGATGATAGGTTGCAACAAGACTTAGCTCTCGAAGTCTGGCCGCTGCCGCCCTACCTCGCACGTCTAGTTGATGAATTGCGTAACCAAGAGTGTTCTAATTGATGGCGTCGAAAACTGGCGCTACCGCTGACTGTTTCTTCCCCATGCATGCGGCGATAGTCGCGGCCATGGGAGTGCGTAAAGAAAAGCCGCTGCTCTCAGCCCGGCGCCGGCTAGTTTTCTACTAATATCGTCGCTGAGTACGGTTCTCGGTTGAGGGATGTCAGCTATTCCGCTATTGAGCGTAGAGCAGACATCGACGAGCTGATCCGGGCAGCGTTTTATGAGTTCATGGCCTTGCGGCATCCCTCTGCGGACGATATTGGCTGCTCCCCGTCGCGACCAACCAAAGTAGGAGGGAACGAGGCGAGGCGTTGAGCATTTCAGGCTCGTCAGTCCTCCACGGCGGGCTGGCCTGAAGGGTTGGCAGACGGCTCCGGCTCCCCGTCGGTCGCACCGGGGCCGTCTTTATCAATGCCGGTCCTTCGACGGCGCGCTGACGCAAAAACCCCGACCGGAAGCCGGGGTTTGGCTTTGCTACATCATCGCTTTAATAATCGCGGCGATGCCGAAGAGGCTGGCCGCGACATTGATGCGGATGATGATCGTGGTCGAGTTGCGCTGCATAGGTTCCTTTGAAGCTGCACCTCCCATTGTGAGCAGCGGCAGTTTGAACTAATTCCCGCAGCGCAGAAAGCCCGTGGCATCCCGGGTAGAGGCTATCAACCCAAAAAAGCCCCGGCGGTGAGGCCGGGGCTGTGCGTTGGGGGGCGTTTCGGTCAGGCCACCAGCCTGAGCCAGTTGGGCCGGTCGGGACGGCGGCGCCCTTGAACGGCAAGGGATGACCGGCTGAAATGCAGGCGCTGTCACGCCTGCTGGCTGCGCTCCTTGGGCTTGCTGACGAGGAAGGCTGAGCAATGCCGAAGAACTTCTTCGCCATCACCTGTACGGCAGGAGACTATACGTGAACCTCAGGTGCGGGCCTCCAACTTCGCCCTGTTTTGTGCGTTACCCTTACGCCATGGCCCTGACAGACGCGAAACTCTTCCGTAGGGAAGCCGAGGATTGCCTCCACCTGGCGGAGAAGGCGACTAGCGCGCTAGACAAGGAAGAGTGGCAGCGCTTGGCCGCCGAGTGGCTTAAGCTCGCACAGGAAGCCGAGAGCCGTGGGGGTCGATGGTTTCGCACCTGAAATGTACGGCATCACGAACTGTCATCCGGCAGCGTCCGCCTAGATCTATCGGATCGTCGAAAGGCCGCCTCATGTCCTTGTTGCGATAACCCATCGATGGCGCAGGCAGCTTATCCCAATTGAAGTCCGGCCGGATGTCGGCACCGCGTCTGCCGCGCGCCTGCAGACAAACCGCGGCTCGACGTCGGACAGCCTCAGGTCGTCAGGCCAGCGATCGGCGCTGAGGGTAACCAAGTGGCCATCGGGAGCCTGCGCGGATACATCAACCCAGGACACTATCCCCCAAGTTGATGAAGCGCGGACTGAATTCGATCGTCTGGTTTCGGAGGTCATTCGTAGGCGGGGATTAGAGGTGTCCTACTTCCCCTCTGCGGGTGCGATGGGGGCATTGGAACTGGGGCTGGGGCCAGTCGGAGTTACCCAGCACATATGTGAATCGTGAGTGGCCTATTCAAACTTCAGGTGTCCGAATTAGGACAGCACCCGCTCGCCGGTCCGCCCCCTGCTCCAGCACGGACTCGCCCTTAAGGCCGGTCGCCGTCCATCCAGTTCGTCACGGAACGCGGCCGTATCTCGATCGCGCTGTTCCGCGTCATTTCCAACCGCAAATTGGAGGAGAGCTTCGTAACGTCCTGGCGCCGGCGCGGGAGGCGCTGCGATGATGATCGCCGGCCCTGCATCTCCTCAACATTCACGGCGCCAGCATTTGGTTTGGCGAGCGCCTCGACGCCGAAGCCGGCGTCGTGAATTCGTCCCGCATCAGCGGCAAACCATCCTGCCCAGCGGCGTGGTCCCGGCTTCCGACGTTCACCGCAATCGCAGTGGGGTTGTCGCTGTCATGATCCCCTCGCCGTCTTCGGGCCGTCAACCGCGACCGCTCACATCCTCGAATTCCTCGGGCTGTTTTTCCAATTTGGAATGCCCGCTCTAGCACTGCTCGGTGCCGGGCTGTTCGCAGATGCTGATGACCAAAGATCAGGATGTGCCGATCATCGACTGCTTGCCGCGCGGCGCACCCCAGCGGCAGAGAGCCACGTATCGGCCTCAGCTTCTCCAGAACGTTCGAAAGATGGCGAAGCTGATCCCGATGCCAACCCCGAGGCTCGCATCGGGTCGCTAGAGCAGTTCGGCCGCGTCGCGACGGATTACAATGAAACACTGCCGGCCTTTTTCAACGGAATCGAGCCATCTGCGAAGCTGCGTCGCGTCTGACGGAGGTCCGCTCATCGCCGCAGAGCGGACCAGATTTGCTCAACCTGACCTTTTCGCAGCTTGACCCTGAACTGACCTCGACGGTCGATGAGCCTGTCCCGCCGCGGCACTACGCTCAGCCCGACGGTGTCGTCAACGGAACCATCGGCACGCAGAGCAATTCAACCGCCAGTGGCCCTTTTGATTTGAGAAAGCAACGATGAGGAGGACAACATGCCGAACGGGTATTGGATCGGGCGCATCGATGTGATCAAACCCGAATACACCAAAGCCTACGGCCCCGCCCTCACGGCGGTGCTCCGCAAATACGACGCGAAATTCCGGGTGCGCGGCGGCACCTTCGAGGCGGTGGAGGGCAAGGCGCGCGAGCGCAACATCGTGATCGAGTTCAAGGACTACGAAACCGCGCTCGCCTGCTACCGCTCACCTGAATACACCAAGGCGAGGAAACTGCGCGCGGGCGCCGTGGACATCGATATCATCGTGATCGATGGGTACGACGGCCCGCAGCCCACGGATTGAACCCCGCTTTGGCGGCGCGCACCACGCAGCCCGATATTTTGCCTCGTAGGTCGTTCGCACGGCCGAAAGTCTCCTTCTGTGACATCTGCGAAGTGGCGCTGGGTCTCACGGAGGTCCGCTCGTCGCGGCAGACCGGACCACATTTGCTCAACCCGAGTTCTTCGCATTTTGACCCTCAGCAGAGTCGTGTAAGACTTAGGACGCGCCTAGTTCGACGGCGCGTCTCCGAGCCGCAACGCACTGCGGTAGGAGCTGGATGCTGTGACGGACCGCAGCACAGAGTCTTGATTTTTCCGGCAGCGTTAAACGACAAAACCGCGTTCACTACGGCTGCCCCGCTGATGTACGAGATCAATATCCCACCGTGCGAGGGCTGAAGATCGTCCAGCTCGGTGGCGGGGCGCTTCCGCAGACGAGCAGCCCAGTAGGCTCGAAGGCCTTCTCTGCCGGTGATAGCTACTTCGTCACAATCGCAGTATACCACGGCGTCGTCGGCGTACATTTCGAGTATCGCATCGATATCGCCCGCACGGTAGGCATCGAGCCAATCGACGGCAGCGGCCATCGGATCGAACGACATATAAGCACCTCCATGCCACCAGCAACAGAGATTTGGCCGGGGTACCCAGCTAAGTCTCTTCGCGAATCGATCCTCAATTTTGATGTTCTCCGCGGCTAAGCCCATATGCCGATTGCCTTAGGGCGGAACCTGTCCGCCGGCTGTGACGCGGGCTAACAAGCATGGCGGCCGCAGTGGGCAGGACGGGAGGGGTCGCGCCACCCCCATACATAGATTGCCATATCGCCAGACTGCGAGCCGGATGCATGTTGGGAGCTGGGCAGCTTGATGCTGGGGGCTGGGCCAGCATCATGCCCTTCGAACAGCTTTCTCGGCCCCAACTTTGCCCACCCAGCGAGTTGGGGCCGCCTTTTGGGAGCGGCGCGGTTTGTTTGGAACGCCAGTTCCTTTCCGACGTAAGCCGCGCCACCCCGTACATCGGATGCCATATCGCTAGAACGCCCAAGCCCGGTGCGCGTTAGGTCATTGGGACCAGCAAAATCCCCATTGGGCTGGCCCTGCGTAGTATCGGTCCCAACTCACGACCCCGAGTTGGGGCCGCTTTTTCGGTGGGCGATCAGGTCGTAGCCGACCACATCCGCCAAAGCTTCAAAGCGACCGGCATCGCTTTCGGCGGCGTCCTCAACTTGCCGCGCAGCAGGGTCAACAGCGCGGTCCTCCGTACGTCGCGCCCGAACATCGAGTTGGCTATCGCAATCATGTTGATCGCCAGCCCGTAGCGATAGAGCAGATGAAGCACGCTCTCGTCGGTCACTTCCGCAGATGGCCCCGGCAAACCTGATCGACCGCTTCGGCATGCATCGTTTCGGCCTCGTCCCAGGTAGAGCAGCGGTTCTGGAAGTGATCGAGCGAGCCTCCGAAGATCATGGTTTCGAACAGCGGGCGGCGGCCCATCGCCGAAGTACCGATAAACCCCGAGAAAGAGGGTGCTGATGATGCGGACAGCCGACGAACGTCTCTTCGACGCGCCACGAATTGAGGCCGGTCAGCTTTGGTCAGCTTGATGGTCGTGTGTCGCGCGGCTGCCCCGGGGCAGACGCCGTGACTGCGGCCTGCTTGCCGTACAGGCCACTCCAACGAAACTGTCAAATACCCACCCCGTCTCACAAACTGACATCAGGAGACAAGCTGCTAAGAGATCCTCTACCCGGGGTTCTGCCGAATGTATTGAGTAGCCGTTTTATTGCCGAAGAGGTTTTTTGCGACAAATCACTTTCCCCCTTTCAACGATTCTGCAGCATCGAGATGCTTTTGCAGCGTATCGATCTGACCCGAGGCATATTCCCCTGCAACGTCCTTATTCTTGGATGCCTTCTTGTACTCGGCGATATCCTTTTGATGGTCTGCGACCATGTGTATTGCGAACATTTTATCGAAACCCGCCCCAGACATTTTTGACATTTTGTTATAATCGGCTTTTTGCTTCGCATTAGGCCCCTTAGGAGGGTTCATTCCTAGGCTGTTGGCAGCATCCAGAGCCTTCTGATTGGCGGCAGCGTGGTCTGTAGAAAGCATTCTGCCATACGACTTAACCTTCTCGCTCTCCCCATTTTTTTGCGCAAGGTCTCCCATGCTCACTTCAGCGAAATTGCCCTCGATCGCTTTCTTGAGGAACGTTTCATTCGGCTTGTCTTTCGCAGATGCGCTGGCAATTGAGATCGCCATCAAGACTGCTGACCCGAGCGACAAAAGACTCCTGTTCAAGGCGTCCTCCTACGAATTGTTTGTCGATGAACACATCTTAGCCGAAGAGGTTCCAATTGAGCCTGCCGCCCTTGAGGCAAGGATTCCTCACCCAGCCTCGTCGCAAATACGGCCCCCGCAGCCTGTTTAGTTGCCATCCGCGTTGCAAACACGGCTGGCGTTGCCTGCTTGCCGTCGTACTCCTGCTGCGGGCAACCTCGAAGACGTCCGCGCATTCGCAATTCTTGCACTGCATAGATGTCGCGTAAGCTGTAGATGGTGTACTTCTCTATAGAGCTGCTTATTAGTATGCTCGCCTCCTTGAGCGCAGCATTGAGCTGATCGCTGAGCGAGATGATCCTCGATCCGTCTCGCATGACAAACAGAAGCCGTCGGGATCTCTGTCACCACTACTGACGGAAATTCTCCGGATTGCGCTTACGATCTCCTTTGTGGTTAGCTAGATGCTTGGACTGCTCCACTTCTGAGTGGTTGGTCGCTCAGAGGGCGGCCTTTTACCCGAAACAGACATGACCGTATCGCCGGTCGCTTACCCCTCCGGCACCCCGGCCACGCGCATGCCCTCATAGACGCGCGCGCGCCCGGCGAGGTATACCGGATGGTCACTTACGCCGAAGGCACGGAAGCGGCGGATGTTGAAGTTCGGATCAAGCGTAAGTCCTGCTTGTACGGCAGCCCGCGCTTGGTCTAGCGCGCCGAGACGCGCCAAAGCAGCCGCAAGACAGAAATGCACGACGGCGTAGTTCCGGTTTGCGTCGAGGCACCGGCGCAGCCAGACGACAGCTTCGGCATCAAGGTTGAGCTGCATCTTGGCGAAGCCGACCCAAGCCATCCATCGGGATCCCAAGGTATCGCGAGGAGAAAGGCGGAATGCCTCTTGAACGTGTATTTCGGTTTCCTCGCCACGGCCGAGAAAATACTTGGCAAAACCGATGAGCGCATGGGCGTTGGCAAAATTTCGATCCAGCGCCAACGTCAGCTCAAACTCACGGATGCCTTGATCAGCTCGTTTCGTAAACATTTGCACGCAGCCCAAGGTCAGATGGGCCAAAGCGTGGTTCGGCGCGAGGGAAAGTGCTTTGATCGAGGCCGACTCGGCTGCCGCAAACCGCGCGGTCCCGTCGTCGGTCATAGATAGTGCTCCGATCGTGGCATCGACACTCGCCACGCCGACCAATGCCTCGACGTTGCGGGGATCGAGCTCCAAGGCACGCTCGAAAAACCCTCGTGCTTGCGTCAAGTGTTCGGCGGCGACCCCCTTGTAAAGGTAAGCCCTGCCCAGGAACACCAAGTCCATTGCATCAGGATGTAAGGTGCGCTCCGCGCGTGTTGCCTCAGCCGCAACGAGCTGGGCTCTAAGCATGTTAGCAATCCTTGATACGATTTCGTCCTGCATATCGAAGAGGTCGGCGACCGGCTTGTCGAACCGCTCCGCCCATAAGTGATTGCCGGTTCGAACATCGATCAGCTCCACGTTCACCCTCAATCGCTTGCCACCTCGCTGCACAGAGCCTTCGAGCACATAGCGGACGTTTAACTCCCGCCCAACCTGCTTCACATCGACGGCCTTGCCCTTAAAAGTGAACGCGGTGTTGCGGGCGATGACGAATGAGCCGCTGATGCGGGACAAGTCAGTGGTCAAGCTTTCGGTTACACCATCCACGAAGTAATCTTGCTCGGGATCGCCGCCGAGGTTGGCGAACGGCAGCACAACGATGGAAAGATGAGGCGGTGAAATGGGGCCTGGCACCGCGCGCGTGGTCTCTATCGCCGAGCTTGGCCCATCCCGGATGACTGCGTAAGCCCGGACCGGGCGAGCGATATTTTTGAGATTCTGCTCACCAAGATCAGCAAATTCAATTGCGACCTTGCCGCGGACATGATCATAGACGGCAGACGAGATGCAGATTCCGCCCGGTTCTGTAATGCTCTCAAGACGAGCGGCAATATTCACGCCGTCCCCAAAGATATCGTGCGGTTCTACAATTACGTCGCCGATATTGATGCCCACGCGGAAAGCAATACGCGTGTCCTCCACGTCGGCGATTGTCAGTTCAAGAATGCGGGTCTGGAACTGCATAGCAGCCCGAACTGCTTCGACCGCGCTCGGAAACTCCGCCAAGAACCCGTCGCCGGTGTTCTTGACGATGCGGCCGCCGTGCTCCGCAATCGCGGGTTCGACACTGCCCGCGAGGAGCGCTTTCAGTTTGGCGTGCGTAGCCTCTTCGTCGCTGTGCATCAGCCGCGAGTAACCAGCCACGTCAGCGGCCAATATTGCGGCTAACCTGCGCTCGAATCGGACCGGCCGCTCCTGCACCATGGCTCTCAACCCAACCGACGAGATATTGTACGACGGATCGAGTGACCGGGCCATACCGCTAATGTCGCCTAATGGCCCGTAGCCGCCCATCCGCGCACTCGTCGCTGCGTCAGCTCTACGGAGTAGACCGAACGCAGGGCAAGCCGGCAGATACAGCCAGTTTTGACCCCGAGCGGTCATTGTCGAGCGTCACAACCACTGGACTCGGTTAGCTCCAAGGAGCTCTAATATGTGTCTTGTTCCACATTACCGTGGGAGGCACTCACATGAAGAAGCTCTTGGTGATTGCGTGCTTGGTGGTGTTCTCATTCCCGGCGACAGCGCAAAACACGCTGACGCGGGTCACCCCTGATGCACTTGCGTGGAAGGAGAACCCGGCCTTTCCCAAAGGTGTCCAGCTCGCAACGCTGGTGGGAGACGCAACAAAAGCAGGGGATGTGGTTGTCTTGCGCATCAAATTCCCTCCAAATTTTCAGATGCCGCCGCATACTCATCCCTATTCCGAGGTCGTGACCATCATAAGTGGCTATATCGGGACTAGTCACGGCGAAACGTTTGAAAAGAAAGGCGAGTTGTTAAAGCCAGGCTCATTGTGGGTATATCCGGCAAAGCACCCTCACTACGCCTGGACCGGAAATGAGGAGGCCGTTCTCCAAGTTCAGTTTGTCGGTCCTGGAGGCATCGATTACATCAACCCAGCCGACGATCCGCGCAAGAAGTAGTCGTAGCCACTCAGCTCGCTGGCGCTTTTGACCGAATGTATGGTCCGGTCGTGGCTTGCACTCGGAGCACGACCGGACCATCCCAGGAGGCACGCGCCTCGCCCCGCGTTTGCAACGCGGCGACATGCCCTGCTGCCACGATTATCGAGACCTGATATTCTGCTCGCTGCCGTCCTCAAGCTGCAATGGGAATCGAAATGAAGCGGCCGTGAGCGAATGTCTGTTCATGGCCTGAATGCCAAGTTCGGGCGCCCTCAGTTGTCGGCTTATCGAGGTAGACCGGAAGCAACCGGCCGATCTTCCAAACGGCGCTCATGACCCGGTGAAGACGTTTGCCAACGGCCCGGAGCATTGTTGCTGGTGGAACAACACTTCAGTTTCAGACTTAGCGGGTGCACGTCACCGATTTCTCATTCTGGAGCCGAACATGATTACGGCGGCAAAATGCGTTGAACTCGCAACTCATTTCAAAGGTCTTTCTCAAGTATCGGGCACGTCCATCGACCGCGCTTCCCTCATGAAGAACATCGCGCGGAACTTCACCGGTTTGGCAGGTCAATTGGATCGGCTGAACGCGCTTACGAGAGCCGAGCAGCAAAGCCCGCTGAGGTGATCGCTCACGGCCGTAACTCCCCTAGGAACCTCCGCTTCGCGGCGTTATTGTTCTTACATCATCGGCCGAGGCTCTGCCGTAGGCGTCGATGGCTGAGAGACACTGCCGTGCTCCCGCCTGCACAACAGGGAGCGCGGCCATGCCGGTCATCCGTCACTTTCATCAACTCTCACCAAAAGATGCCGCACACGTCGAAATGTTGCGGCAAACCATTCGAGAAGCCCTGGAGGTACTCAGGCTGCCCCGGCCCGATACCTTTCTCGGTCGTCAGACCTACGAGCCGTTTCCGAAAGAAAACCCGAAAGTTAACATAGGCATAGGAACGAAGCTTCTCCGCGTCCATGATCGCCGGATGATTGATCCCCTTCTTGCTCGCGCCCAGCTTGCCATTGAAGAGAGCAAAGCTCTTCAAAAGGAAAAGCTCGCCTTGCAAGCCGAACAACTGCATATCGCGGCGCCCTTCGTCTCACCGTGATGGAGAGCGCGATGTATCGCACCGAAAGCAAGGCGCATCGGGATAATCGTGAATAGATGGATCATTCGGCGAACGCAAAGCGTTACCGCAACCAAGCCGAAGAATGTCGTGCCAAGAGTGATCTGATGCGAGATTCGGAAACGAAGGCTCAATACAGCCGGATGGCAGATGCCTATGACAAGCTCGCGCAGGGGCAGGACGACATGGCTCAAAGCCTGAGAGCCAAATAGAACCCAGCGGCTGCGTCAGCGGTTCTGGTCGGCTGCTGCCCATCTGCGAAGCGGGGTCTGACGGAGTCCGCTCATTGCGGCGCAGCGGGCTCAACCTGAGTTATTCGAACTTTGACCCAAACCGTACCTGCACGCGGATGGCGCGTCGTCGCGTGCGCCATCCGCTCTACAATCGATCTCTTGCGAAAACCAGTGTTAAGCCTTTAGGTCCGTAATTCGCATAATCGCGACCACACTCCCATCGTTGAACGCCTGTTCTTTTGTCTCCTTGTTGCAGGTCCAGACAAAATTCTTCTTGCCCGTGAAGGTCTTTCCCTCCTGGTCAAGCCGAAGCTCCCCTTCGGTGATATGGCAGACCATAGCATTCATCATAGGGGGACCCATGGTCTTCGACCCCGGCTGCATAATGACATCGCGCATGGAGACCGTCTTAAAACCTGGGATTAGGGATGGTGTCTCGCCTTCATATTCACGCACCACGACGCCTGGCCAAGGCGTCGTATCCTTGTAGCTTGTGGCCTGTGCGGCGGCTGGCTTGATCATGGCAGCCGAAGCCACTGCCAATCCGATACCCAGTGCGGACCTTCGATCGACCCTGCTCATGGCTTTTCTCCCGACATTACTGAACCTGCGGCCGTAGATGCGACACGCAAAGTTCGTTGAGAACCGGTGGTGCGAAACCGAAAAAGAACGGTCTCCAGAGAGCGTGCCTGCCGATAGCACCAATACTGCTCGTTTGCCCGGGCGGTGATTTTCGGCACGTCCCGCTTCAAGGGGCAGTAACATTCTACGCCACCTGACGCAGCCGGGAAATAGATGGCGTCGTTCGAAGATTACGCGGCCGGTTAGGAAAGTCCGGAATTGACCGTGGCCGCCACCTGGCGCCGAGCGCCGCGAGGTCTGCTTCCTAGCGGTGACCCGAAGAGGGTCATGCAAGGCAGCCGCGGCAGCCTTTGACCCATATGCGACATGGCCGGATGGTCAGCGGGACCTCTGCCACTGTGTTATAATTGTAAGCTGACCCGGCGACTGATAGCCCGAACGGTCGGCGAAGCTGATAGATTGTTACCGTCGGGAGCTGGCGATGACATCCATTGACGAACGGCTTCTTGAAGCCAAGATGATCCAGATTGAGCAGGCCCGTGCCTGGAGTCCCCGCGTCATCTCCAAATTCGAAACGCTGATCCGCAGCGGCGACGAAGTCAGTGTCTACCGCGCCAATCCCCTGGCCTTTGCGCGTGATCGCGGCGTTGCCGAGCCTGAGTCGATCGATCTGTTCCTCCACGCCGCTCGCGCCGGGTTGGTCGACCTGCATTGGGACATTTTGTGCCCCCACTCTGGCCTGGTGCTGGAAAGCTTCGGCAAGCTCCGCGCGCTCCGAAGCCATTTCGTCTGCGGCCTGTGCGATATCGACGGTCAGACGGAACTTGACGACTTTATCGAGGCTTCTTTCTCCGTCTCGCCGCAAGTCCGGCGCCTCGCGTTGCATGACGTTGACAACCTCTCGATTGAAGACCTGCACTGGAAATTGAAATTCGCGGACAGTGGGCGGCTGCCAGGCGGCCAAACCCGATTTGTTGATGTCCTGCGTACCCTCGTGCGAGGCATGACATATCTGCCACCCAGCGTAACGACGATCCTGCATGCCGAGATTGGACCCGGCGCTCTCTCGGGCGTCAACGTCCAGACGCAGGCTGGCTTCATGCTACCGATCGTGGACTCATCTGCGGCTACCGAGTCGGCGCCCAATGCGCCGACGACTGTACGCGTCACTTACGATGGGCAGCGTTTCACGTCCGCTCTTTCGGCCCTGCCGTTGGGGCCTGCGGTCTTCGAGGTCAGCAACACCGGCCCCAAGCGCGGCTCGCTACTTCTGATCAACTGGCCGCCAGACATAGTGACCATGCCAGAGAAACCGACGCTCGAGTTCGACCCCTACGTATCCGGCGGCATGCTATTAACGCGGCAGACCTTCCGCAAGCTCTTCCGCTCCGAGCGTGTCGACGAGGAGGAAGGCCTCGGTGTCCGGCAGGTCACCCTCCTGTTCACCGACTTGAAAGGCTCGACCGCTCTCTACGAGCATCTCGGGGATCTTAATGCATACGCGCTGGTGCGGGAACACTTCGCCCTGCTCGATGCAGTTGCCCACAAGCATGCCGGTGCAATCGTGAAGACCATCGGTGACGCTGTAATGGCGGCGTTCTCCCGGCCGGTCGACGCCGTTGCGGCCGCGCTTCACATGTTGCAGGAAATCGGCAGCTTCAACCGCGAGCACGGCCAGCCAGCGATCATTCTCAAGATGGGCGCACATTGCGGGCCGTCCATTGCCGTGACCCTCAACGAGAATCTCGACTACTTCGGCCAGACCGTGAACATAGCCGCGCGAGTGCAATCATTCGCGGATGCGGGCGAAATCTGCCTGACGGAGGCACTCTTCACAGCGCCCGGCGTTCGTGAGCTGTTGATGGCCCGGGATGTCGAGGGGTTCGACGCGCCCCTGCGCGGTGTCGAGGGGAGCGCACGAGTCTATCGCGTTACTGGTCGATCGTAGAGGCGAGATTCGCAAATCCGCTCAAAGAACCGTTTCGATCAAACGGTGCTTCAGGAATTTCGTGGACGTCTACTGGGGAATCACCAGCCAAGCCTGAACACGCGTCAGAATGTTAAGGAACGGGCGATGAGTGAACTCGCTCAAGGATGACCGCCGCCCCGCGGCGTGAACGTCCGGAAATGGCCCATTGCGAAGTTGCGCCGGGTCTGACGGCGGTCCGCTCATCGCGGCAGAGCCGACCAGATTTGCTCAACCTGAGTTCTTCGCATTTTGACCCAATCAGGACATATCCTTCACCAGTGGCAAGTAGCCGTTTTGGGTGTCCGGTAAGGCCGCCGCCTCACCGGAGAGATTGAGCCTCAATCGCTTTAGTTGAATGTCTGCAGCCTTAATTTGAGTGATCCGTCGGCTTGGCGTTCAAGGTCTGGTACAACCGGTGCAACTTCTCGAGCGGATTGATTCACTGCGTCCTGATCAACTACCCGGCGAGCGAAGAGCGGGAGTGGGACCACATTGTAACGCGCATCAGTCTCTCGCTGAGGGGCAGATAAGGCGGGTGCGGGTGGACCTCGCGCGGCTGCGCGGGTGCCTATGCCCGTGGCTTCGAGAACACGGAAGTCCAAGAGGCCGCCGCCTTTGGCTATCCTCGCGAGCGCTAGTTCTGAATAGCGGGTCGTGAGACCTTTGGCTATCCGCGACAGGCGCCGTAGTTCAACGGCGGGCGACGGTCCCTGCAGTTCAATAGGGCGGCAAGGCTATCGTTCCTCCGATCTGCCGGCGGCTCGCCGATCTGTGGTTCACGCGGTAGCCGCCGCCCGTCCGGCCTCGGTGATGCGATACTCGATATCTCCGGATGGAAGCGGTTCGGTTTCCACGAGACCGAGCTCCACGAGCCGCGCCACGATTTCATGGTCGAACGTCGGCGGGCTGACCCAGGATTCGCCGAGGAGCTTCCTCAGAAAATCCCGCTCCAGATCGGTCAGCTCCATGCTCTAACTCCGCTCGCCGACTTCGTCCGGCACATTGGGCGCGTCATCCGATCCGGCCGCTTCATCCCTGGGAAATCAACTTTTCGCCCCGGATTGTGCCAGGAACAGAGGCATCGTGGCCCCGTTGATTCCCGAAGACAACACCCAGGAGGTCAACATGACCACGGAAGATCGCGAGACGTTCAGCCTGATCGGCAGCGACAAGGTCGAGGGCACGAACGCGTACGACGCGAAGGGCGAAAAGGTCGGCTACATCGAGCGCGTCATGATTGACAAGATCAGCGGCAAGGTGTCGTACGCGGTGCTCAGCTTCGGCGGCCTGCTCGGCATCGGCGACGATCACTATCCGCTGCCATGGCAGACGCTGAAATACGACACCAACCTCGGCGGCTATGTAGTCACCGGCATTTCCCAGGACCAGCTCCGCGGCGCCCCGAAATACGCCGACGAGAGCAGTTGGAATTGGAGCGACCCGGCGACGGCGCGCTCGGTGAACGCCTATTACGGTGTGCCGGTGGCTTGACACGGCGCATTACGGTGCTTGGCTGGCTGACGGCGGAGGTTGCTCTTCCGCCGGACTGCGGACCAGCGCACTGCCGCACGCGAGACGATCCGGCTCGGTCGCCGAGGAGATTTGAAAGTGAGTGATGCCGTTCGTGTTCTGGTCGTGGAGGATGAAGCTCTCATCGCAAGCTTCGTCGAGGACGCCTTGTCCGACGGCGGTTTCGAGACCTGCTCGGTCCATTCGGGGGAAGAGGCCATGTGCACCTTTTGCGATGGCCGCGAGGGATGTCGAGTCCTGCTGACGGACGTCAACCTGGGTGACGGCATCAGCGGCTGGGAGCTGGCGCGGCAGATCAGGGAAATCACGCCTGGCTTTCCTGTGGTCTACATGACGAGCGCGAGCTCGCCTGACTGGCAATCGCAGGGCGTCGACGGCAGCGTCCTGATTCAGAAGCCCTTTGCGCCGGCGCAATTGGCTGCCGCGGTCTCGCAGCTACTCGATAGCGGGACCTCGCCGGTTTGAACCGGATCGTTGTGAGCTTCCAATCCTTCGGGCGAGCCCGCAACGTGGCTATGCTTTGGCCGTAGACGCGGCCGCGGCGCGAGCCGCTGCGACCGCCATCCAATCCCGCAACAGTCCCTTGTCCTCTTTGGAAAACGACGCCCGCCGCTTGAGATCCTCGAACGTGTCATCGGGATGGCATCGCTCGAAATCCTCCTTGATCAGCGACTCGAGATAGGTTCGATCCTCGGTGCTGCTGCCTGAATCCCATTGCTGGCAGGAATCGGTCCTCATGTTGTCCCTTCCGCGCGCGCAGTCGAAGGCGGTCCGGATGCGGCACAACGGCAAGAGCGATCGTTAGTTCACGAACAGATTGGTCCGAATCGACCCGAGGGCTGCCCGGCGATCGTTCCGACCGCGGCGGCCGAGGGCGGTCGGCCGCTGATTCCGGCGCGGTCACTCCGGCTCCCGTATCCGCCCCTTGCTGCCGCACTTCGACAGCCCGGAAAGATCCTGCGACCAGGCTCGGTCTCGCGCGCTGGCTGGTACCCAGCGCCATTGCAGGCGTCGCACCTGACCTCGGCGGAGTCGCCTTTCCTCATGCCTCGCCCGGACCGGCGAAGAGTGTCGCCGGCGGCGTGGTGCGCGGCGGCGGCAGGGGCCAGGCGCTCCCGCCGGGTTTGCTCTTTGCTTCGTACCTCTTGGCCAGGTCGAGCAGCCGTCTTCGTGTGAACGGGTCCGCCTTCTCCGCAAGATCTCGCGCCTGCTGCGCGAAGCAGCTGTAGAACTCTTCCATGACGCCACCCCACAACATCACCGAAGCTGGATTTGATTGGGCGACGCGGTTCGCGTCAAGAGCTCGCTTGTGTCCGCGCCGCGGTCGGGTATAGGCTAACTGCGGCGGGGGAAGCCAAATGTCGATGCTGCAACCTATCCGGAAGCCGTGCCCGCACTGTGGGCGGCCGATGAAGCTTGTTCGCGACGCGGCCGGCAGAGGCGGCGAGCGCTACGTCTGTCCCGAGTGCGACGACGACCCGCTGCACGATCCCGCCGCCCGGAAGTGGGTGGACGGCCCGCTGCGGCCGCCGGCGAAATAGGGGTCCGGAAGGGCGGTCTGGTCTGACGGCCTGGAAGACGCTGGGACTGGCAAGTTCCTCATAGACGCACCAACTCCATTATTGTTACCGAACATGGGAGGTGCGAAGTGTCGACTGTCGCAAACCTGCTCGCGCGAAAGCAGGCGCTCATGGAGCGACTGGAGAACGGTGCCGGACCGAACGAGCGCGAGGAAATCGAGCGTCTGCTCGCGCAGATCGAGACCGCGCTGAACTTGCTCGAATCGGGAAATGCCGCCCCGCGCGAGGAATGATCTGGCCGCGCCGGTCGCGGCGCGCCGAAAGCGTGGCGCCTAGGAACGGCAGCCGTCGCACCCGGTTTTCGTGAATGCCGCGCTATTACTTCGATACCTCCGATAACGAGAACTTCGTCTTCGACGACGTCGGGGTGGAGATCGCCTCGTTCGAGGGGCGTGAAGCGGGAGGCGTCCCGGGCCATGGCGGACTTCGCCAAGGACGTACTGCCAAGGTCCGAGGTTCGCAACTTGGCGATCGAAGTTCGGGATGACGCAGGCCCCGTTCTCCGGGTGGGCCTTCGCTTCGAGCTCGAGCACGCCGCTGTGCGCTGACGCCGGGGCCGGGCGATACCCCTCGCAGGGTGAAATGCTCCCGCCGCCCGTCGGCCATGTCGGAACCGGACCGCCTCGTTCGTCTTGAATCCAGGCCCGCCCCAACGGAGTTCTGCGTACATGGCCCCGCGTGCCAACTGGAAAGGCTTCCTGCGTCTGTCCCTAGTGACCTGTCCGGTCGCGCTGTATCCGGCCACCTCCGAGTCCGAGAAGATCAGCTTCAACCAGCTCAACCGGCAGACCGGACATCGCATCAAGTACCTGAAGGTTGATGCCGACACTGGCGACGAGGTGCCTAACGAGGACATCGTCAAAGGCTATGAACTCGACAAGGGCCAGTACATCGAGGTCTCGAAAGAGGAGCTCGAGGAGATCGCTCTGGAGTCCACTCGCACCATCGAGATCGACGAGTTCGTTGACAAGGCCGACATCGATCCGCGCTACCTGATCCGCCCGTACTACGTCCGCCCGGACGGCAAGGTCGGCCACGACGCTTTCGCGGTGATCCGCGAGACAATTCGCGAGATGGACAAGGTCGCCATCGGCCGCGTGGTGCTGACCAACCGCGAGCACATCGTCGCCCTCGAGGCAATGGACAAGGGGCTCGTCGGTACGCTGCTGCGCTACCCCTACGAAGTCCGTAGCGAGCAGGAGTATTTCGACGAGATTCAGGACGTGAAGGTCACGAAGGACATGCTGGATCTCGCCAAGCACATCGTGAACCAGAAGGCCGGACGGTTCGAGCCGGAGAAGTTCGCGGACCACTATGAGACCGCGCTGATCGACCTCATTAACAAGAAGCGCGCCGGCAAGCCGATCACGCCGAAGGAGCGCCCAGCATCGACCAACGTCGTCGATCTGATGGAGGCGCTGCGGCGGTCCGTCGGCAACGAGGCCGCGCCGGCGAAGGCCGCAAAGCCCACCAAGAAGCCGCGAAAGGCGGCGGCCGGCCAGAAGGAAATGCTGATGCCGATCGAGGGCAAGAAGGCGAAGGAGGCATCGGCAAAGAAGCCTGCGGCCAGGTCGCAGCGGAGGTCTGCGTAAGCGGGCCGTGTGATCGCATCAGCGCGCCACGACTAGGAACGCTTGAGGCAACCGGACGTTCGGGCTCAAGGCAGTCGCAATCCGCGCTTCCGAAACGTTCAGTGGAGGATTCAACATGAGGCCCATCGCGAGTGCTCTTGTGTTCGCTCTGGCGATCTCCGCTCCGGCCGCATTCGCTCAGACCACCAAGCCGGATGTCTCGGCCGCACCGAGCGCGCCGAACTCGGGCGCCGGCCTGGTCGGCGAGATCATTCCCAGGTCTGCTGCCATTGTCGGATACGAAGTGACCGCCGACTTCCCAGCCATCGGCCGACGCACGATGCTGGTAAGTGCGCGTCGCCTGGTGCACCCCGACAACAACAGCACGAGCATTCTGTTCGTCTTCGAGGACGTCACCGACAGGCGGGTCGGTGATGCTCAAAAAGACGTTCTCCTCGCCGAAACGCGCCATCGGATGAAGAACCTTCTCGCGATAGTGCGATCCCTTGCCAGTCAGACGGACGTTGAAGGCCGGTCGGCCAAGGACTACCGGGATGCCTTTCTGGGACGTTTCCAAGCAGTCGCCGAAGCCGAGAGCCTGGCGCTCGCCGGCGGAGCTCCAGCCGATCTGCGCGCCCTAGTCGAGCAAGCCTTGAGGCCTGCGGCCGATCGGTGCCGCATCGCTCCCGGGGCCGTCGTCACCCTCAGTCCGCGCCAGATTGTGCCGATGAGCCTCATTCTGCATGAACTGATGACCAACGTCTGGAAGTATGGAGCCTACTCGCGGTCAGGCGGCCTCGTGCATGTCTCCTGGAATCTTGCGGGGCAGGAGGACAAGACAGTTCTTCACCTGGACTGGCACGAAGAAAACGGGCCGCCTGTGACCCCGCCTACTCGCACCGGCTTCGGCTCGCGGCTGATCGATATCAGCGCGGTGCAGGGCCTACGCGGCACCTTGGAGCTGAAGTATGAGCCGACAGGTTTGAGAGTACATCTCACCGCGCCTATGGAGAGTTGAAGGAGGGTGCCTCCCAAACCTGGCTTCCGAGACATATATCCGGCCGCTCGTAGCATCCAGCTCCATTGCGATGAGGTACTCATCCTCGACGACCAGCTCGGGGAGTGTCGCGCACGACGCCCGCCGGACCAAGTGGCATCCAAGCATTAACCATCCCGACGTCGGCGACAAAAAATCGCGCCGAGCCCCTTGAAACTTTTTGCCGGATTCCAAATTTTTCCGACGTCGCGGGATGCCTTCGGGGTCGCGCGACTGAGACGGGCGCCCGGACGGTGTCCGGAGCCTGCTCGTACCCATCTTGCTCCAAGGAGGATTTGGATATGAGGTATGACTGGACTCCCCTCTGGAGGTCGAGCATCGGATTCGACCACCTTTTCGACGCCCTCGATGAGGTCCAGCGGACCGCCGAGGAAACCTATCCGCCCTACAACATCGAACGTCTCGACGAGAACAGCTTCCGGATTTCGGTCGCGCTCGCCGGCTTCTCGCCGGACGAAGTCGCGCTGACCGCCGAGCACAACGTGCTGACGCTCGAAGGCCGGAAGATGGAGAAGCAAGACAAGACCTTCCTGCATCGCGGCATCTCGAATCGCAACTTCAAGCGTCAGTTCACCCTGGCCGACTACGTGGAGGTCAAGGGCGCGCGCTTCGAGAACGGGCTGCTGCTCATCGACCTGCAGCGGGAGATCCCCGAGGCGATGAAGCCGCGCCGGATCGAGATCAACGGCTCCGCCCGGAGCAACGTGACCCAGATCGAATCCAAGGCCGCCTGACCGGACAGCGGCCAGGTCTGATCGAGCCGCGCGGGAAAACCCGCGCGGCAACCTTCAGCTCGTCTCAGAAACTTCACCCCGGCACCGTCTTCGAGCACCCGTGCGACGCGGTGTCTGATCCGGATCTCAGCCTTTCCGAGAAGCGCGCCATCCTGGCGTCATGGGCGTCCGACGCCTCGGCCATCGCGTCAAGGCGGGGCGCTTCGATCCCGAGAAGTTCGAGGACCATTACGAGACTGCGCTGATCGACCTCATCAACCAGTAGCGTGCCGGAAGCCGATCACGCCGAAGTCCAAGCCCGCCGCGGGCAACGTCGTCGATCTCATGGAGGCGCTGCGCCGGTCCGCCGGGCAGGAGTCCACGCCGGCGAAGGCTGCCAAGCCGGCCAAGAAGCCGCGAAAGGCGGCGGCGGGCCAGAAGGAAATGCTGATGTCGATCGAGGCAAGAAGCCGGCGAAGGAATCGGCGAAGAAGCCGGCCAAGGCGCAGCGGAAGTCTGCGTAATCGTCGCGACACCAAGCGGGTTGGAACGAATGGGGTCGCGAAGAGTCTAGTCCATGCCCCCGCCCCCCCCAAAAGCCCCGCCGGGGGAAAACCTACCCCCTAGGTTGGCGGTCCGAATGCGCAAACATAGCGCAAGGACCGTTTGCGCCCGAAGGAGGGAGCAATGAGCAACCGCACATCGGACCGAAGGACACCGACCCCGGCCGAACGGGAAGCGCGAAAGATGTTTCGCGACACGAGCGCGAAGGCGCCGAGGCAGTCGAGAAGGATCGTTCTCATGCGCTCAAGATCCTTCGACTTCACCGTCGTCGGCAGGGCTTGTACCGCGCCGGCGAAAACAACGTCTCCGTCGACGTCGGTCGGCGCCTTGATCTCTTCCCGCGCTAATTTCGCGCGCAGCGCTTCGGCCTTCCCGGTGGATCGGCGGAAGGCCGAGTCTTTCCCCGCGAGTCGGTCGACCAATGCGTCGCGCGACGACGGTTAGGTGGCGACCTGTTTGCGCAGATCCTCCGGGACCTCGGCCGCGGGCGACTGGGTCTGGTCGATGTAGAACCATGCGGGGAACCACTTCCGTTGGGCGTGAGCCTAGAAGTGGATGTACTGCATCGGCTCCGCGACCTTCTCGTTCCGTAGGAAGTTGCGGACGACCGCGTCGGGGGTCACGTTCTCGCGGATGATCCTCGTTCGCTCCCTGTCGACCTCCGAAACCGGTTCGACGTCGCCGATCAGCCTGAGCGCCGGCGCGCCCTTCTTTTCATCAAATTCGCCCTCGCGCACGAACTGGATGCTCGGAAGCAAGGATTTGTCGATGAGGAATTTGCCGCTGGTGCCGGCGACTTCGCCTGAGTCCAGATCGATCGTCGCTTCCTTGCCTATCGCAACGCGGTTCAAGCGCGCGCTGAATTCGGCGACCGCCCGCTGCTCGCGCGCGGCGATGATCTGCCTGAGCTCTCCCGGCTTGATAAGACGGGTCTCCCCGACGTACCGGAAATAGATGCCTCCTTCCTTCACGTCCTGGCCGACGTTCTTGATGGCGATGACTGGACCATGATCGTGCTTTTCCACATACAGCACGCCCACCTGCTTGCCGCCGAGCTCGATAAGGCCCTTCGTGACGTGAGGAACGGGATCGAGGGCACCCGCCAGGATTCGGTTGAGGAGCGAGATGTCCGATTTCGTGAAGACGTCGTCGGAAAGTCCATCCGCTTGGTAGGTCGCGTCTGTGACGCCGAACAGGAGGTAGCCGCCCTTGTTGTTGGCCAGGCCCGCGATCGCGCGAAGTGCCTTCGAGAACCGATCCTCCCGCTGAAGCCGGAAGCCCGCCTTGCACTCGATGCGGTCCGTCTCGCCGCCCGCCAGCCGCCACGTGCCGGTTTCGCGGACGAACATGAACGAAGTATGCGCATGTCCACCGAAGAAGGCGCCGGAGGCGCCTTGGCTTTCGGGTCCTGCCAGGCGGCCAGAAAGGCCTCGAGCACTTCCGGCTGCGCCTCCTCCACAGAAGCCCCGTACTTGCCGTTCTTGATCTGCGTGATGCGACCCGAGCTGATCAGGCGGTCCGGCTTGTTGAAGTAGTAATGGATGACGTCGTTTCGCCAGCCCTTCCGAAGCATCGCCTTCACGATGTCGATCTCGTCGTCGGACAGGTTCCGCTGCTTGGCCATGTCGCCCCCCGGCGCCGATCGCAGCGCGGGCCGGCGCAGACGGTTCGCCCGAATGTTTGTTGGAGACCGGTGCTATCGGAGGATGCAGGAGCCGCGCAAGGGGATGACGCTACCTCGCGGACTCGGGCGGGCATTCTGGGCATGTGTCCCCGATTGACTCCAGGACATCGCTCACTTCGGCGGCGGCATCGTCCGGAGAGATCCCAGGCGGGGGATCGCCGATCACGAATCCCTGCTTCGAGCTAACCGCCCGGACCGAGCAGGCGGGCCGAAGGATTCGTCCCGGCTGGAGCGATCCCGATGCTGATGGCGAAGGAGCGGCGGCCGGCGATCCGCACCTTGGCCCATTTCTCAATCAGTTTCGTTGTCGGCATGCGCCAGCTTGCGGGTCGGTCGCTCTGGGGCGCAGTAGAACATAACAAGAATAAACGAGGCATTCAGGAACAGTTGCGCCCCGAGGACGTTGGGAAAGGTTCGGCGGGCCAACGGGGGCGTCTGCCCATGTCCTTTTTCGAACAGCGGGTTCGGACCGGGCCCTCCGTCTCTCGCCCCGAGAGCAGTTTCCAATGTCGAATGTCGAAGAATTTCCGCTCTCCCTTCGTCGTCAGCCGACGGAGTTCGAGGCGCTGGTCGCTGCCGGTGGCGCCGCTCTTGATGCCCTTCCCGGTGCGGCGTACCTCTGTGACGCCGAGGGAGCCCTCATCGCCTACAATGCCGAGGCCGTCCAATTGTGGGGCCGAACACCTGATATCGCCAAGAAGGAGCGTTTCTGCGGCTCCCATCAACTTTATCTGCTCGATGGAACGCCGCTTGCACATGCCGACTGTCCGATGGCCACCGCTCTTCGCCTCGGTACTCCCACGCGCAATGCCGAAGTCATCATGGCGCGGCCGGACGGCTCTTGCTTGACAGCCCTGGTCAATATCCGCGCCTTGCGCGACCACTCTGGCCGAATCCAAGGCGCCATCAATTGCTTCCAAGACATCACCGGACGCAAGCGGGTTGAGGAGGAAGTCCGCCAGACAACGCAGGATCTGGAGGACTTCTTCGAGAACGGTGCCGTGGGGCTGCATATCGTCAGCAGCGAAGGCATCATCCTTCGTGCCAACAAAGCCGAACTGGACATGCTGGGGTACAGACCCGAGGAGTACATCGGGCGCCATGTGGCGGAGTTTCATGCCGACGCTCCGACCATCGGCGATATCCTTCAGCGCCTCTCATGCGGCGAGCGGCTCGATCGCTATCCGGCCCGGCTACGGGCGCGTGACGGCTCGGTCAAGCATGTGCTGATTACATCGAACAGCCGCTTCGTGGAGGGCAAGTTCGTCAACACGCGTTGCTTCACCATTGACGTGACCAAATTGCATGCTTCTGAGGAAGCGCGACAAGCCAGTGAAACCCGGCTTGCTGCAACTTATGAGGCGGCGAGCGTAGGCATTTCCGAGATCGACGAGAACGGCCACTTCTTGCGGGTGAATGACTCCCTTTGCCGCATCACGGGACGCTCCCGCGACGAGCTGCTCGGAATGACCTTCTTCGGCTATACCCATCCCGATGACCATGCCGAGGATGCCGAGCTGTACGCGCGGCAGGTGCGCGGCGACATCGCGAACTACACCATTCGCAAGCGCGCACTCCGGCCTGACGGGTCGGTGCGGCATCTCGACATCTTCAGTTCATCGGTGCGCGACACGGAGGGCCGCTTTCTCTACGGCGTGCGGGTTGCCCAGGATGTCACCGCCACCAAGCAGCTGGAGGACCGATTGCGTGAAGGCGAGCAGCGCATGCGCGATCTCCTCGAGGCGCTGCCGGCAGCCATCTACACGACCGACGCAAACGGCCGGATCAACTTCTATAATCGCGCCGCGGTGGAGATGGCTGGGAGAACGCCGCTGCCGGGCGATGAGTGGTGCGTGACCTGGAAACTCTATTGGCCTGACGGCTCGCCGCTGCCGCACAATGAATGCCCGATGGCGGTAGCGTTGCGTGAAAACCGGCCGGTTCGCGGTGCGGAGGCGGTGGCCGAGCGCCCGGATGGCGGACGCGTGCCCTTCATTCCTTATCCGACGCCGCTTCGAGATGCCGCAGGCAACCTGGTCGGGGCTATCAACATGCTGGTCGACATCAGCGAGCGCAAGCGCGCTGAGAACGCTCAGAAGGTCCTCATCGATGAGTTGAACCACCGTGTGAAAAACACTTTGGCGACGGTGCAGTCGCTCGCGAGTCAGACGGCTCGCCATGCCGCCGATCTAGAGGAGTTTCTGCCGACTTTCACGGGACGCCTCCTTGCGTTTGCCAGAGCGCACGACCTGCTTACTCAGCGAAACTGGCAGGATGCTCCTTTCGAAAAGTTGGTTGGCGATATCGTCGCTCCGGTGTCAGGGGGACGGGTGATGACAGAGGGGCCGCACGTGGATCTGGACGCGCGCACGGCGCTGAGCGTCACGATGGTCTTCAACGAGCTTCTGACCAACGCGGTGAAATACGGCGCGCTCTCCCTGCCGGATGGATCAGTGTCACTCACTTGGCGGGTGGGCAGAGACAACCAAAGCACGGTCGAGTGCGAATGGCGCGAACGTGGGGGACCACCGGTTACGCCTCCCAAGCGGCGTGGATTTGGCACGCGGCTGATGGAGCGTTGCATAGAGCATGACCTGGCAGGCGAGTTCGATCTGGAATTCGAGCCAGAGGGCGCACGCTGCCGCATGGTGTTTCCCATTATGCTCCCGGCATCCAATGGCTGAGATCTCCGGTACCAGAGTTCTCCTCGTTGAGGACGAAGGCTTGGTTGCCCTCATGATCGAAGACATGCTCGAGGAACTGGGATTGAAGGTGGTCGCGTCAGCGGCGCACGTATCAAAGGCCTGCGAACTCGCGACAAAGACATCCTTCGATCTGGCGCTCCTTGACGTGAATCTCGCTGGAGAGCTGGTTTTTCCTGTAGCTCGCATCTTGCGCGATCGAAAAATTCCGTTCCTGTTCAGCACGGGCTATGGCGGACCGCCGCTGGAGGAGGAGTTCCGGGATGCGCCCGCGCTCGGTAAGCCGTTCTCGATCGAGCAATTGAGCGAGAAATTGGGGACACTTCTGCGTCACCCCAAGCTCTGACAGGCGGGCGTGGACCGAAGCTGGACACAGGCCGGATTGTTGGCGGCCGGATCACCAGCGCTTTTAGAAGAGACTACGCAGGTCTGCAGCTTCCGGAAGGAGGAGAGTGGCCGCTCAACTCACTTACTCTTAAAACTGCGGTCGGCTCACCCTGCGGGCTCAAAAATCACACTGTGACGTAAGTCAGATTGTCGAACGCACGCTTCACTCGACGTCATTCCTGCTTATGACCAACTGTACATTGCAAGCAGAGCTCGTGAACGTGAGCAAGGAGCGTAACATCCAGTGCGCTCCTATTCTTGCGAGGCGTCCGAATTGCGTGATCAAAAAAAAGGCGACGTCGTTATTTTCGGCCAGGGGCGTCATGTTACGCTGCATCGCCCGTCAGAAGATTATCGCTTTCACTTCTTGAAAGTCCCGGGCACAAACCACTTGATGAGCTCTTCGTCCCAAAGCCGACCTCCTTAGCGCGCGCGGGTCGGGCGGGCCCGAGGGACGGGCTTACGCACAACCGAAATGACTCCGCGCGCGATGTCGCTCTGGAAATTGCTCGCGACAGGGCCCGAGTTGTGGCCACATCTACCATCGTCCAGATGGCCGCTGGGCCCGAATCGGCGTACGCCTGCTGCATGAAAGAGCAGCATCGAAACTGCAAATGCGGAGCCGTCTATCACCGCACCGAAGCAACGGCTCCAGCGCGGGAAGTAAATAGCTTCGAATGCATTTATTGCGGGGACACGCTGGAAAGCTGGAACAGCGCTTGGGTCCCAAACTACCGTCTGGTGGTCGGACCGATCATAAAGCCGTCACCTTCATAGAGCCCGGTTTGGATTTGTCGCACGGCGATCTGAGGGGCGCAGGTCCACTTTCGAGCCGTGGCCAGGAGACGTTCGCGCTCATGACGAAGAGCTCTCGCCTCCGCGATGGCCGCTTCCGCTCTAGTCAAAAGATCGTCGGTCGTTCGCTGCATCGGCCAAGAATGTGGCATTCTGCGGCTCAGCGCCTTCACCTATGTGATTGTTCCAATGCTGCCGAACACAGGTCTCGCTCCATCTGAGTAGTTCGAGAGACTGGCGAATCACTTCGCGGGAACGTGCGAGTATTGCGTGATCATACGAATAGATTGACATCGCGTGCTCCTCTGCCTTGCAGGCGGGAGCACAATCGGTCTCTCAGCCACCGACGCCTACGGACAGTGCCTCGGCCGGTGATGTGTGGTAGCATGCGCTCTTATTCGCCGGACCGCTAGTCCTCTTTTTGTCGGGCGCCGCACTTCTCAGCCAACTCAAATTAGCCTTCAACACATGCGGATGGTGCGTGTGATCTCGTGGACTTCGCCCTGTTTCAAATTGAGCCGTTCCATTTCGGCGGAGGTCAATTGTTCCTGCGCCAGCGAGGCGGACCAGCCCTCAGGAATGGCGTTTAGAACCAGGTGCACCGCGTCCTCGGAAGATGATCCTGCGGCAACCCAAAGCCTGCTCGTCCGGTCGTCGGTCAGGACGCGGACGAGATAGACGCGTGTCTCGAAGGATCGTGCCATTCAATCGCTCGCTCGTGGCGAGATGCCTCGCGCTGGGGCTAAATGCGCCCAATGGGGGTTGGTTTCAAACCCGATTGTCGACAGTGCCGGCCGGCAGCCGCTACTGGTCCAAGACACTTCGACCCAGACCGCTTTGGCAATAGGCCGACGGCCAGCCGTCCGATGGATCACGCCGGAGCCGTCGGTGAGGCCCTAGCACCGCCGCTCGCCATCCGCTCTTCGCTACTTCTTCTTTGTAGGTCCGAAGTCCGGCTGTCAGGCTGCCTCTTTGCGGCTCGGGGCCGCGGCGATCACCTTGGCTTTTTCCTTCTTCGGTTTCTTGGCTTCGCGATTGCCGCGTTGCTGGCCCTTCGCCATGTCGCTCTCCTTTGGCGGCTTGAGTTCGTCGAGTTCGTCCGACTGCAGCACGCGTCCACGCGGGGTACAGACCCTGACGTCCATGTTGCCTTCACGCAGCAGTTTCCGTGCGAGGCGCAGCGCGACTGTCGCAGTGCCGCGGCCGAGATTGGAGCTGCCGTATTCGTTGGTCCCGCTGACGAGATACGGCACACGTGTTGCCCTAGCCATTGAGGAAGGCGGCTCCGCACACGAGAAGCAGAAGAAACAACGGAACGATCACCGGCGGCACTATCCATTCCGAAATGCGAAAACGCGGCATCGAATGCTCCTGCGAAGCCTTCGGCGGGAGCACACGTGACCCTCAGTCACCGGTCGAAGCCGTTGAGAAGTGCGGTGATGGCAGCGATCCTACGCCCGCGACGAGCCAGTAGCGAGCGATATGTGCATTGCAGGCGACGGTCGCGCCGCGACGTTCGTTCGCCCTGGTGACGATAGTGCTGGCTATTACCACGCAACGGGAGCATGGTCGTGATCGCCAGCGTCGGTTGGGGCGTCACTTGCGAAAGGCAGGCATGCATGACCATCCGCTCGCGGCGAGAAGCCGTCGCTTTCCGCATCGGCGGGAGCGAGCGTGTCTTACCGGCTGGGGCCTATAAGGTCCTCACGGACGAGGAGGCGATCGAGAGTCCGAGCTTCTCAGCCTGTCGCCACACTGCCAGGACGATCACCGTGCCCGTCGAGGGCTCGTGCAAACCCACGGAGTTGCTGTCGGCCGGCTCGGTTAAACTTGCGCATGCGCGAGCCGTAGACGCGAGCATCAGTCCATGACGGATCAGCCGGTCGACCTTGACAAGCACCGCGGGATGGCCGCGCAGAAGGCGACGGACTTGCGCCGGGCGCTGGCCGAGGTCGAGACTAATCTGCGCGAATTGCGGGAGCGTGAAGCTGATCTGGAAAATCGCATGATGACGGTGCCTGCTGGCTCCTGGTCGGAGGCGGCGGTGAAGGCACGGCATCTGCTCAATCTCTATGCTGCAAGCCTCCCTGCCGAGGACACGCGCCACCGCGCCTTGGTGGCTGCGCTGTTCGATGAGTTCGCCCGGCTGTCGGGGGAAGGCTGAGGCGGTGTCATGCTCGTTGCGGCCGCGAAGCGGAAGGCAGCGAACGATATGCCTTGGGAGGCGGATCCTTCCAACTCGCGATGACGCAACGGAGTAACCTATGACATTGACCAGCGGCCGTTTTATCGCCCACGAATACGACCGGATGATCGTGCGGTTCTCGATGCATGACGGCGCCAGAGAGATTCCTTGCGCGATCTCGACCTCTGCGATGGACGCCATCGAGGGTGGGCCGCAAGTCAGACCCGAGCAGCGGGAAGCCCAATTCACGCGGCTGCGGGATCGCATCGAAGCCCGTGCGGCAAGCAAGTATCGCGCGACCGAGTTCGAAGGCACGCCGCCAGGCATTGTGCTGCGAGGCATCGATTTCAGGCAATAGGGATGATGGGACCGCCACGGCTGAATCTTCGCTGCTTCACAGGTGACGTAGCCCTGATAGCACGAGGTCCGACAAGCAACGTCAGTTGACGTGCGGCGTTCTCCGGAACGCGGGCCTCCTTCTACTCCGCTCGTGCTTTGACCTCCGGCAAAGGCGGCTTCCGCTCAAACGGCTTCTTTTTTGGCGGCGCGGGCAGCAATCCCTCCCTGATCGCCTGCTTGCGGGCAAGCTTCCGGGCTCGTCGGATAGCTTCGGATTTCTCGCGGGTCTTTCTCTCCGAGGGCTTTTCGTAGGAGCGGCGCTGCTTCATTTCCCGGAAGACGCCCTCTCGTTGCATCTTCTTCTTGAGAACACGGAGCGCCTGCTCAACATTGTTGTCTCTGACAAGTACCTGCAATTGAGTCTCCTCGCTGGGCTGCAAACGCGATACGTCCTGCAGGCAGCCAAATGCGCAGGAGCTTCATTTCGGTCTTCAGGGCAACGGCGGCGATGTTCGCGAAGTGCTAGTCTGCCTGCAACAGCAATGCAGCTTGGTGCATCAACGTGATCATTCGCGTTGACGACTGTCAATCGATAAACTCTTTCTCACATCTCGACAGAAGTGACAGGACGACACTAATTGGTTCCCTCCTTGCAAAATCCGAAAACTGACGTATATTAGCGTTGTTCGATTAGCCGCTGTGCCTTGTTGAATGCGCCCGCGGGCTCCTTTTCCAAAGACATCGACGAAGTTGAAGATAACTGCGCGATCATCGCGCGGTATGCGCTTTTGCGCTTTGGAGAAGAAAATGACGACAGGTACTGTTAAGTGGTTCAACGGCCAAAAGGGCTTCGGTTTCATTCAGCCGAACGACGGCGGCAACGATGTATTCGTTCATATCAGCGCTGTTGAACGAGCTGGTCTTTCCGGGCTCGGAGAGGGCCAAAAGGTCAACTTCGAGGCCAAGACCGACAAGATGCGAGGCAAAGTCAGCGCTGAGAACCTCTCGCTGGCTTGATATCGTGGCGCCGTTTCACGGATGTACTGGAACGGCCCCTCTGCCCGCTCAATCGTTGGATTGAGCGGGTTTTGTCATTGTGGAGCCAGGCGAGCGATGACCGCCAAGAAGCCGGCAGAGCCATCATCTGAAGCCATCGCGCGTTCCGATCGCAAGCGCTTGGCTGCTGAAGAGGGAGCGCGGGCATTGGCCGATGTCGAAAAGCAGGCCATCGATGTTCGTAAGAACATGGCGCGGCTTCGAGAAGTTCGTGAGGCCAAGGAAGCAGCTGACGCAGTCCTTCAGGCGCCGTTGCCAGCGCCTCCGCCGAAGAAGCGCCCGAGAAAGCCGCGGGTTTAGTGGCCTGTAAGGCAAACGCCGAAATCTAGGGAGCCGATCATGCGACAGGCCGGGCGTCTTGCGTAGAGCTAGATCGGAGCGCGGCGGGACGATCACCTTCTTTCTCGCGTTCGGCGCAGATCGGCAGATGTGCCGGCTTGCGACGACATTCAGTACTGAGAAGCAGGCGTTCAGCTATTTACACAAGCATCGAACGGAGTTCGAACGTATGGCACGCGCACGCCTTGCTTCAGGCGAGCTCGAACATGGAGTTGTTGTGCTTTCGATGCTCTAGTGGTCGGACCGGACCCAAGCTTGCATGAGCGGTGCTGCCTCTTGCGCATATCGCTAAAGGGCTTGAAACTTCGCGAGCATCGATAGCTTGGCTGTCGAAGCTCGCGAAGCGGCCCATCTCCAGGGCTTCTTCGTCTACAGCGAGCTAACCGCCATCCCAGAAATCAAAATGGTTCGAGCGACATTCGCCTGAGATAGGAGTTCGACCACTCTGACTTGGCCGCTTCGAGCCGGTACGACGCCGCGCTGATCGACCTCATCAACCAGAAGCGCGTCGGCAAACCGATCACGCCCAGTCGAAGCCCGCGGCGACCAACGTCGTCGACCGGATGGAGGCGCTGGGCCGATCCGGCGGCAAGAAGGCCGCGCCGGCGAAGGCTGCCAACCCGGCCAAGAAGCCGCGCAAGGCGGCAGCCGGCCAGAAGGAAATGCTGATGTCGATCGAGGGCAAGGAGCCGGCGAAGGAAGCGGCGGCGAAAAGACCAGCCAAGGCGGAGCGGAAGTCGGCGTAATCTTCGAGACACCAGGGGATTGGAACGAATGGGGTCGCGAAGAGTCGAATCCATGCCCCCGGCCCCAAAAGCCCCGCCGGGGGAAAACCTACCCCCTAGGTTGGCGGTCCGAATGCGCAACATAGCGCAAGGACCGTTTGCACCCCTAGGAGGGAGCAATGAACAATCGCACATCAGACCGGAGGACGCCGACCGCGGCCGAGCGGGAAGCCCGAAAGGTGTTTTGCGACACGAGCGCGAAGGTGCCGGTCTCCGAGCATGAACGCGTTCAGCAGGCATTCCATGCAAACCGGGAGCGTCTGAAGGCCGAGCGGATGGCTCGAGAGGCGGCAGCGGAACAGAAGCCGAAGACCTGATTGGCGTAAAGGTCAGACGCGACGTCCGCTTCCCATCACCGGGATGAAAAGCGGATGCCACCTCAATTCCGCCCCTGCGGGAGCGAGTGCTCGAGGAAGAAGCGCAGCATTTCCCTCGTTGCATCCGGCCCGTCCGGATCGGTGTAGGAGCCGGCGGGGCTGCCCCCCGACCATGCGTGTCCGGCTCCGTGGATTTCCCAATGCTCGAGGATTCCGCGTCCGCCGGCGTCGGTGTGGACCGTGCGAGTGTACGCATGTCCTCCAGGTACCCGCCCGCGATGCACCTTGGCCTTCGTGCGGGATCCGCCGATCGACTGTCGGACGATCCGATCGCCGTTTTTGGAATGCACGGTGGTGTCGCGATCACCGTGAAAGACGATTGTCGGCACGTGCGGGCCGTCGCTCGGCGCTGCCTCAAGTCCGCCACCCTGCTTCATGGCCATCAGCGCGGAGGGAAGGTCGCTGGCTGCTCCGCAGGCCAGTCCGGAATGAACGCCGATCGCCGCGTACAGATCGCCGTACGTCGATCCCATGACGGCCGCGGCCGCGGCCCCGGCGGACAGTCCGGCGACGTAAACGCGTTCCGAATCGACCGAATAATCGCACATGATCTGGCGGGTGATGCCGGCGATGAGCGAGGGCTCGCCGCCACCGCGGTGCTGATCGGCCGGCCGAAACCAATTCCAGCATTTCGCCTGGTTCGCTTCCGCCCGCTGCGCGGGATAGACAACGAAGCAGGTCTGTTCTTCGGCGATGAAGTTCATCCGCGTGCCAGCGGCGAAATCCTCCGGCGACTGCGTGCAACCGTGGAGCATGACCACCAGCGGAATGGCCTGGCCGTGATACCCGCTGGGGATGAAGAGCCGGTAGGAGCGGCTTCCCGCGGCGTTTGCGTAGGTGCCTTCGATGAACCTGGCGCCGTGCGGCACGATGTCCGCCAGAGAGGGCGGAGCGCGCCTCAGGGCTCCTCCCAGTCCGAGCCCGCGGAGGTTTTTGGCGATATCCACTGCCGGCTGGGCCGCCCGACGCGGACGCCTCGTCTCGGCGGCGTTCGCCTTGGCGTCGATGGTTGGCGGCTCTCGTCCTGACGCAAGGGCGGCGTGGTCGGCCGTCGGTGCGGTAGCGCCGCGCTCTTTCTCGCCCCGAAGCATGCGCTGAAGCAGCGCGGTGGCCTCAACGAGTTGGCCCGAGCGTGTGAGGCGTGTGGCTTCGCGAATGATGTCCTGGTTCAACATGACCTTACCTCGTTCTGTCGGCGAGAGCGGACTTGACCGCCGGACTGGCATGCAGGGCCCCCAGCACAGAGACCGATGCAATCGTCGCGCGGGCCAGCTCGGGCGTGACGTCCTGCGCGATGGTGGCGAGACCCAGAACATTGATGTGCAGCATCTCGCCCGCCAGCCGCGCCGCCTCGAGATCCTCGCGGCTGTAGTTTCGCAAGCCCAGGTCTAGGCTTTTTCGCGCCGTGGACTGCTTGACCACGTCGGCATGGCGTTCGAGCTGGTTGCGGATGGCGGTCCGGATGAAATCGGTCCGGTTCGAGTAGAAGCCTTCCTGGACCATCAGGTCGACCTGACCGAGATCGACAAAACCAAGATTGATCGTGATTTTTTCCGAGTCGGAGGGCTTGGGTCGGATTTCGTGCACGTTGCCGGCCATTGTTACTACCATCCTATTGCCATCTGAACAGATGGTATATGGATGGAATTAGTCCGCCCGCAAGACCACCCCCTTGCCGCGTTTGCGAAAGTGCGATCGTGCGGGGGCGCCCAGCGCTACCCGCATCGCTTCTGCAATAGCGGCAGCCAGCGGTTGCGGTTGATTCCGAGACTCAGGAGCAGCTCATCGACGGATTAGGGGAGCAGAGGCGTGACGCTCCGGAGGGTTAGGCCCGCGATCGCGGTCGTGGCGGCCCCCGGAGCCCTACGGTCGCCTCGCTGCGTGATCGTTTTACGATCCGCGATTATATTTCAGCCATGGACGTCGAGTACGATCCCGAGCGCGAGGCGTTTGCGGCTCATGAAGCTCGCCGCCGAAGCCGATGGAGCCGAACGGCAGAGATGGATCGACGCCGTACTGGCGTGGATCGAACTCACCCGCGTGCCGGTGCCGCCTCGCCGCGAGTACGGGTGACGGAAGAGGCGATTTAGTCCGTCTCGGCCTGACACTCCGGACAGGTATCGCCGATCGAATTCAGTAAACCGCGGAGCTCCGCGACGGCTTCGTCCGGAGAGACCCCGGGCGGCGGATCCTGCCTGGCGATTTCGAATGCGCGCTCTCGGGCATGGGGGTCGGCGCGGTCCTGCGCCCAGCCGTGCTCCTCGCACTCGCGGATGGCGCCGGCCTCGTTGAGGACCGAGATGGCCCAGCCGCGCGGCGTCCGGATCGCGGGTCGTCGTTCCTTCGTCATCAGCATCGATATCGCGACCGCTCCTGCCGGGACGAATCCTTCGGCCCTCTCGCTCGTTCCGGGCGGTTAGCACGGGTCAGGGATTCGCAATCGGCAGAGCTTCGGCTTGTCCACCTGTTCCGCAGAGCCTGTGCAGAACACTATGTCGTCGACGCGGGGTCTTCCTTTGCGCCGCGGGCGACGATTCGAAGAGGCGCCGTCTGGAAGTGGCCCACGGCGACTTTGTAGGGCGTGACTCGTTCGCCGATTGCTCAAGGGCCCCCCGACCACCGTTGATACCGGCTGGAGGCCATCGGACAACGACGACCATTTGGGCGAACTTCCGTTGCACGGCCGTTCTGCTTACCGTGCCCAAGAAAATCGGATACCGCGGAGCATAACCTGATGTTGGATTGGGATCACCTGCAAAGCTTTCTCATGGTTGCCCGCCACGGCAACCTATCGGCAGCCGCTCGCGCGCTCCGCGTCACACAAACGACTATGGGTAGGCGGATCGAAGCCTTGCACGCGCAGGCCGGTGTGCGTCTGCTTCAGAAAACGCCCGAAGGCTTCGTTCTGACTCAAGCCGGGAAGCGGGTGCTCGCGAGTGTCGAACGCATCGAGATCGAGGCGCTGTCGGTGCAACGGGCCATCACGGGGGAAGACGAGCGCATCGCCGGCGAGGTCAGGATAACGACAGTCGACTCCTTCGGTGCGAAGATGGTCATCCCGATGCTGCAGAAGCTCGCCCAGCGCCAGCCCGAACTTCAGATCGAACTCATCGCCGATAACAGATCACTTTCACTGTCGAGGCGGGAGGCTGACATAGCGATCAGGCTGGCCGAGTTCGAGCAGCACGAGGTTGTGGTGAGGCATGTCGCCGACATGGCGTTTGGCCTGTACGCAAGCAAAAGCTATCTGCAAAGGCATGGGATGCCGGATTTCAAGGATGGCTGTGCCGGCCACGTAGTGATCGCGCTACAGCAGGATCTGGGGCTCATGCCCGAAGCCAAGCGACTTGCGCAGGTTGCTCCGCGCGCGGCGGTGGCGTTGCGAAGCAACAGTCGCGATGTCCATGTGCACGCGGTGCAAACCGGCTACGGGATCGCCTTCCTGCCTTGCTATCTCGCCATGGAAGGCGACGAGTTGGTCGAATTGAGCGCTCCGGGCGGAAGAGTGGTGCGCGGACTTTGGCTCGGCGTGCATCGGGACACGCGAGACGTCCGTCGGATCCGTCTTGTGCTCGACCATCTGGTCAAGGAAATGAAGGGAAGCTCGGCGAGACTCATGCCGGCCCCGATGCGGCGACGATGACGATCGCTCCGACGGCCATCCACCCTCGCTCTTGAAGATAGGCAATGCTTGCACAAGGCCGTTCGGCACGCACCGCCGAGATAACGCACGACGATGCTGCGTAATCGCAGATTGCGCTAAGCCCTCAAAAGTCATGAATTCCTGCCATGAGAGCCGCGGCAATCCTGCAGCGATGCATGCTTCAATAGACGAGGAGCCGAAAGATGACCGACACGATCCGCCGCCCAGCCGACATCTTCAGTCCGACCACGGACGCGGTGTTGCCGACTAAGGTGAAGTTTGAGGACGCGAGAGCAGCCGGCAGGCGGGGCTACGACAAGCCGACGCCCCAGAACAGCATCGTCCTGCTGGTCGATCACCAGATGGGTCTGATGCTCGGCATGCGCGACACGCAATCGTTGGGACAACTCGTCGGCAACGTCATCGGTCTCGCCCGTACAGCGAAGGCCTTGGGCATCCCCACTCTCCTCACGACCTCGAACGCCCAATGGCAGAACGAGGACACCCTGCCCGAACTGAAGGAGATCTTCCCGGATCATCCGATCTACCGGCGCACGGGCATCATCAACTGCTACGAGGACCCCACCTTCCGCAAGGCGATCGAGGCCATTTCGGAACGTACTGCTCGCCGTCACGTCATCATCGCTGCGGTGACGATCGGGACGTGCTGCCTCATGCCGACGCTCTCGATGCTCAACGACGGGTATAGCGTCTACCCCGTCATCGATGCTTGTGGGGCCTGGAGCAAGTACGAGGTGGACGCGGCGAGCGCTCGCATGGCCGCGGCCGGCGCGGAGCTTTGTTCGACGTTCGCCCTCGCGTGTGAACTCCAGGCGGATTGGAAGCTGCCATCCGGCCAGGCGATGTTCGAACCGTTCGTCAAAAACCTGCCCGAGTACGGTTTTGCGGTGAACAACTTCTGGAACCGCGTTGGCGGCCAAGCGGTCGCGGACCCGTTCGGGATGGTGAAGTAGAGCCGAGACGCACAGTTATCCAGTCTCTGGTCCGGATGCCGGGCTGCGCTTCCGCTTCAAGCAGCCTGGCTGTCCGGATCCTCTTTCACGCCCCGTGCGACGATCTTCAACGTCCCGTTCGGAAGCGGCCGCTGCAGCCGCAGCGCCTCGTCGGCCGGCGCGGTCAACCAGGTCTCGACCTCTTCCGGCGTCGTGAGGATCACCGGCATTGCCTTCGGATGGATGGGGAAGACTTCGGCGTTCGCCTCCGTCGTCAGGAAGGCGTAGAGGTCGTTGGTGGTCTCGCCTTCCTTGACCTTCCGGACGGATGTCCAGTTGGCCCAGATGCCGGCGAAGCATGCGAGCGGACGGCTTTCGTCGAGGGCGAACCAGATGTCCCCGCCCTCGGTCTTGTTGAACTCGCTGAATGAATTGAACGGCACCAAGCATCTATTCTCGACGCCGAGCCAGCGCGTCCAGTGTTTGCTCTTCACGTTGCGGATGTTGGTCGTGCCTCCGTCCGGCTCCATCCGGAGCAATTCCTTGAAATCGACGGTCTTGCCTTTCGCCTGCAGTTTCTCGGCGCGCTTCTTGGTTGCCTGGAGGAGGGCTTGGCTCGAGGACGGCATGCCCCAGCGCGCGGTCGCGAGTTCGCGGCCGTCGGCGCCGTTCCGGACGATCGGCGCCATGTAGTCGGGAAAGAGGCCGGTCATCGGCGCGAGGTTGCCCACGTACCGGTTGACGACGCGGAAAAGCGAGCTGATGGCGGCCTGGTTGGTCGTGATGCTGTAGAGGTTGCCCCCACTTGTCAGGATTGTAGCAGACTTTTGGCCAGATCGCTTGCTATCAGATGTCCGGCCTGTTTGCGCGGACAAAGCCCGCTGGCCGAGATGGTGTTCGCTACGCGCGCTCCAAGCACATGGGCGACATTCTTGTTGCCAGTGTAATCTTCGGAAGCTCGCGCGTATCGACCGATCGGTCCTTCCATCTACTGTGTCCTGCAAGTTCGTGGGCAATCCGCCTAGCAACCTGCTCGCGGGCCGATTTCAGATCAAGTCGGCATGACGGCTACCGGCTGCTTGTACACGCCGCCCGATATCATCAAGCGCCAAGCGATGCGGGCAAACTTGTTGGCCAAGGCCACCGCGACCAACTTTGGCGGCTTTCGCTCCAGCAGCGAAGCGAGCCATGGTGTGGGCCTATGACGGCCCTTTCGAATATGCCTCAGCAGTGCGGTCGCACCGACGATCAACGTCGATCGCAGTATAGAATCTCCAGCCTTTGTAATGCCGCCGAGCCTTTGCCGGCCGCCAGTTGAATGATCCTTAGGTGTCAGCCCGAGCCACGCCGCAAAGTCGCGACCCGATCTGAAGGTCTCGGGCGGCGGCGCTTTCATGCTTAGCATGGACGACCCAATCGGACCGACGCCGGGAATCGTCGCGATCCGCCTGCTGACATCATCGTCGCGGTGCCACCTCATCAGCTTGGCTTCGATCTTTGCCAGGCGGGCTTCGACCGCAGCATATTCCTCTGCTTGGAGTCGGAAGAGATCCTTTGCCATTTCCGGCAAGCTGTCATCCTCGAGTACCCGTTTGATAAGTTGCGCGACATTCTGCCGACCGGCGGGGCCGACGATGCCAAATTCAGCCGCATAGCTCCTGAAGGCATTGGAAAGCTGCGACTTCACGCTGACCAGGCGTTCCCGCACAGTCATTAACATGCAGGCCGCTTGCCGTTCCTTCGATTTGACCGGTACAAACCGCATACTCGGCCGGGTGACCGCCTCGCACAGCGCTTCGGCATCGGCCGCGTCGTTCTTGCCGCGCTTCACGTAAGCCTTCACGTACTGAGGGGGGATCAGCTTCACCTCGTGACCGAACGACTGCAGCAGGCGCGCCCAATGATGCGAGCTGCCGCAGGACTCGATGGCGACGAGAACCGGTGGAAGCCGCTCGAAGTAGCGGATCATCTCGGCTCGCCGGAACTGGCGGCGGACCACCACCACCTCATTATCATCAACACCATGAAGCTGGAAAACCGACTTGGAAGTGTCCATACCGATGCGAACAGGAAGATTCATCAGACTTTCCTCTCATCTAGCTGTGACGCTGACAGCGCCATAGGACCGTGGGGATGAGAGGCCGTCCACACCAGCACATCGGGTTTTCGGATCCGGGTGGCGGCTGCGTTGCTAGAGATTTAGCAGTCTGATCCCGCGGCGGCGACCGGTAGCTGGTGTTGTCTTTGGTCCCGCAGCGGAGACACTCGCCGCGTGGGGAGCTCTACTTACCGGCGAGTTTGAGGGACCAATGTCCGGCGCCGATTTACATGTCAGACCCGCTCGCCACGCGGCGATCAGCCTCGGCAATCGCTGCATCGACCTCTTTGATCAGGAACCGAACGCCCGGCGTCATATGGATCATGATCGCGTGGCCGGTGCGCTTGTAACCGCCGCCCGGGAAGACTTCGTAGGTGTTCCCGTAGACGCCTAGCCCGTGACCAGCGTCCTGGATCTTTACTGATGTGTCCCAGCACGAATAGGTGCGCGGCTTACCCATCTATCACTCCTCTGAGCTCAGCAATCATCTCCGCCATCTCGCTCACTTCGTCGGCCGCCTTGCGAAGCGGCGACCTCAGCATGCAGCGCGCCGCGGTCTTCCTGGTTACCATGTGTTTACATCGCCAACGGCCCCAAGTTCGGAGTGCTTTGAGTCCGGCCGCACGGCCTAAGCTGCGGGCGTCAGATTGGCCTGGCGTTCCGGTCGGCATAGCTCATCCAGCAACTTTCGTCGGGCGCCCGGAATTCGACGCTGGTCCGCAGGTTCTCGACGGACGTCACCACGTCGGCAAAATAGTCGGTCTCTGAATCGTGACCGACTATCAGGCTCCTGGAGCGGAAAGTCAGATCGTCCTTTCGCCAGCACCACGACGTTTCCGGGCCGATCGCAGGCGAAAGGACATGGTCGTTCCCCGGAACGCGCATGTACGAGCCGATCTCGCCGCCCAACAGGCCCACCAATGCAAGCTTGTTTGGGACGATCACAACTTCCTCGATGAGACCATGCTCCGGATCGATCACAATCGCTCGTACGGTGACGGGCGGCTTGGGAGGCAGATCGACGGTCGTCCACCGAACCATCGTGACCACATCGGCGAGGCGAACGCGCGCCGGACCCCGCTCTCCCGGTCCGGTGCGCCGGCCGACGATCAGACCAGGTCCGGCGATCGGCCGAGATCCTCCGATGATGAACGCCTCCGCACGCTGTTCGACTCCCGCAAACAAGACATCGCCCTTCGGAAGTTTCATGGCAACCCTCGGCTTTTCTCCGAAATAGGCGCTCAGCCGCGCATGCTTGCTGATGTCGATTCTGACGACCGATTTCATCTTGGGATCGATCAAGATCCCTTTGATGCTGTTGAAGACTGACTGCTCCCGCAATTCCTCACGCTGGATCATAGCTTGCCCCTTCCTTCGCCGAGCACTTTGCCCGCGAGCACATCCGGCTTCGGGACCGCCGGGTTAGTCTGGTCGGCGGCCGACACATCAGCATGACCGGATCAAAAGTGGCGGGCAAATCGCAGTGGGAAGCTAAGCTCTCAAGATGCGTCGTTCAGGAATTTGTCCCCAGGGAAAATTGCGGATGCTTGTCAAGGACGCGGCCTTCTTCCGAGCTGCGTCACCGCCCATATGACCCGCGAACGAGGTTGCCGCGCGAGTCTCGCAGGCCCGCGCCGGAGGGTGGGACACGGTAACTCGATCGGAGAGTGTTCGAGCGGTCGCGAATGTGGCGGAGCGGTGCGAGTACGTTCGAGTCGCTGACCTCGCCGAGGGCGCCGACAAATTGTCTGCATCGCGGACAGGCCGTCGGATCCCGGCGTGAACAAGCTCTTGTCCTCTTGATACGGCCATCGCGCAGCATCGGTCTTTTATGACCGCCCCGCGGTATTGATCGGCGAATCCTCGCGCCGAGCACGAGGGTGGCCTGCGGTCCGGACCGGTACTCTTTGCGTCGCCGCGCCTGCTCGCGCTTGTCCGGATCCGGCTCCTCGGTGCGCAGCCGGCGTATCACGGGGCCGCGGCGCCGCTCCCGGTAAGCCGGGGCCTCATGTTGGTCTCTTGGATCGAGTGACGAGAATTCAAGGATTCGATTTCCCACATGGCATCGGTCTTACGAGCCCTGAGAGCTATATTGGCGTCGCCCTCTGCTCGTCGGCGTAGGGCCTCCTCAAGTTTGAGCCTATGGCCTTCGCACGCGTCGCAACAGGCTTACCCGATGCGCCGAACAGACAGCCGTCCAGCTTGTAGCGTTCAGGCCCACCTACCACCGCAGCAATCGCCTCGTCGAGGTCAATCGCGTGACGGCCTGGCTCTCGTCGAAATTTCCTCTCGGGCCGACTTTTTCTGGTTGGTAGGAGGTAGGCCGTTATCACGGCGGCCCAGCGCAACGCTATGTGCAGGGAGTTGGTCGTCAGCTCGCGAGCGGTCGTGCCCCGGTGGCCCTGCTCGAACTCGGCGTTGGGGCCGCGGGTCGGCTTACCGGCCTGAAAGGTGAGGAGAGAGGCACAGGCAACGCTTAAGCCGAAGCCTGAAAATCAAGATTTCTCACCGGAACCTGACAAAATGAAAGCTTACAGATTTCAGCGTGACAATTCGGCAATGCCAGAAAAATCGGGCGATCGAGACATTTCCTGACAGAATCGGTGAGCACTAAAGCTCTGGCGCTCCTGATCGGTAAGCGGTCCCTGGTTGGGGTCCTTCTTGCGTGCCGGGCGTCCTTGCGGATTGGCGCCGATCTTGATCCTGCTGAGAAGCCCAAGGGGCGAAGCACGAATTTTTGGATCTGAAATTGGGTTGGTTAATCCGCGGCCCCGGACTCAATTTAAGAGACGCGCGCGAAGCTTCCTGAGGATCTCCCGGAGGTCCTCGATGTACTCCTGCGCGGCCCGGCGCGCCTCCTCCAGGCGGGAGGGCCTGGAATCCGAGGTTTTGCTGGACTGGTCCTGTTCATCAGACTTTGTCACGTCCACAAGATCGACAACCTCGACGCCGGACTCTTGCGCCAGATCAACGGTATCGCGGGCGCTTCGCTGTCCCGCCCCGAGCCGGCGGTCGCATGCTCGTTGGCAGCCCTCTACCGGCGACGTGCAAACCAAATGCCGAGCAGAAACGCGACAAAGAGCGACTGCAGCGGAGCTTCCACCGTTTCGGGATGCGATCGGATCTTCATCGATGCCTCTCGTCCATCGCGTCTTGCGGAGCGTGTCGAGCGCGCTGGAGATGGCCGGCCTCATGATGGTCGCAGCGCGGACACCTGAATTCGATCGTGGCACTTGGCCACGTCGTCTTCGGAAGGTTGGACGCCATCGGCCAGGCGCCGCATTGGGGGCACTTCACAAGCAGGGTGTCCGTCTCGAGCATCAAGTCGTCCGTGTCGCCCTGCGCAATTAGCAACGGCGCGCGAGTAAGGCTGTTCCCGCGCCGCAGCCTGCCCGCCCGGCAGCAGCCCGGAACCTCAGCCATCCCGGGTATTGCCTGCTCGACGGGCCAAGTCGAAGTCGACGGCCCAAGCTCTCGAGGAGGAGACATGCGCACGTCGGATGTCGGCGAGTTGCGTGAAGAAGCCGGGCTGGCGACGAAGCTGCGGGACGAAGCGTCGGCATGGCGCAAACGGCGCATCGAGCGCCCGAAGGTCTCGCTGAACGGCATTCAAGTGGTTCGACTGCCGCGGCGGCGATTGCCGCGGCGTGGCGTCGACAAGTCGTAAAGCCGCCTCAGTTCTCGCCAGCGCAAACACCAGCCGCGCGGAACGCGCTGGACGATTACTTCGGGCCGGCCGGCTGCTGCTGAGCGTTGGCCTTGTTGGGATCCGACTTGTTCGCCTCGTGATGGCCGATGACGCAGCCGGCCGCAGCGCCAAGCTTGCCGTGCCCGGCCATGTGGCCGGCGACGCCGCCCACTATGGCGCCCTTGATGCATCCTTTGGCATCGGCGGCTCCGGAGGAGACGAGCGCAATGGCGAGAGCGGCGGCGGCTAGCATGGCTTTCATGACGGTTCTCCGAATTTGAATCCTCGGACCAATTGCCGCGGCAGCCGTACGTTCCGCTTTTTACGTCGACCCGGATAGCGTTGAGGAACGAGCCTCGGCCGCCCACGGTTGACTCGTATCGATCTCGATCCAAGAGGAGGATGACGATGGAAACGGAAAGGCGTGAAACAGGAACGTTGATCGGCAGCGACAAGGTCGAGGGCACCGCGGTGTACGGCGCCGGCGACCAGAAGATCGGCTCGATCGAGCGCGTGATGATCGACAAGGTCAGCGGCCAAGTGTCGTATGCAGTCCTCGGCTTCGGCGGCTTCTTGGGGATCGGCGACGATCACTATCCGCTGCCCTGGCCGTCCCTGAAGTACGACACCAACCTCGGCGGGTATCGGACCAACCTCAGCGCCGACAGGCTGCAAGGAGCGCCGCACTACGGCAACGACAACGAGTGGAATTGGGACGACCCGGGGCGGGCGAGAGTGGTGAACGACTACTACGCCGGCCTGTAGGGCCGCCGCTCCCTTCGGGGCGGAGCGGACAGACGAGCGCCTCGGCGTTCCGGAAAGAGCGTCGAGGATTGGGCATCTAGGCGCGCGCCCGCCTGAGAGCCGCCTGCAGCTTTCGTCTCCGCTTTTCCCAACTGGCATCCTCGGCCTCCGCCCGCTTGTCGAGGGCAGCCCGCTCGGTTCGATCTTGGCCGCCTTCGCCTCGTGCTCCCGCCTGGCCTTCTCGAAATCGGCCTGCGCTTTGGCGACGGCATTCTCGCGCCGGGCGCGGTCCCGCTCGAGCGCGACCTCCTCCTTGCGCCGCTCGGCCTCGCGCCGACGCTGCTCCTTCTCGAACTCAGCCGCAGCTTCGTGAGCGGCCTTGTTGTCGATCTGCCGTAGACCTTCAAGGCGGGCGAGCCCTTTAGAAACGCGCGACTCAACGCAGCCAGCGAAGGCTCTCGGTTTCCAATACAGCAACAAAGGCCAGCCACTCCAAACCAATGCTCCTTGAACGCGTCTGCGCGCTCACCATCCGCGACTATGGTACTGCAGTAGCTCCACGGCTATCTGGAGTATAGCGGACGTGGCGCCAACCTATTCGCAAAGGCAGCCCGTTAGCTAGCCGTAGCGGTCATGGGGCAAGCATGTGGCGCCGTTCGCCGTCTTGGCCCGGCCACTGAAAGGCAATTACCAATCTTCCGATTACAGAATGAAGGCCCGATTTGGAGCGGGCCTTCCACTTCTGAGCGCTAGAACAATGGGTACAAGACGAGCTACGGCCCCATCCTGGCCGAGGCGGGATGTCCCGGCACCTGGAAGTGCTTGCCCGTATCCGTTACGTTCGTGCCATCTACCTTAAGTACCGAGAAGTCCTGTGTCAGATAGTTGCCGACGAGAAGATATTTGCCGTCAGGAGTGAATACCGCTGCCTCCGGCAGCCCACCGACCTCGATATCTTGGATCTTGCTCACTTTCTTCCCATCAATCTTCAGCACCGCGATGCTGCCATTCTTTTCGTAGAAGTATGCGTTCTTCATGTTGGAGCCGCGCAGAATCACGGCAACCGCGACGTCGCCCTTGGGACTGATTGCAAGACCCTCGGGACCGTCGCCCACCACCACGCGATCAATGATGCGCGGGGGATTGCTCTCCAGATCGATGACGCTCGTGGTGTCCACGCTTCCATCGGAGGCACCTGCGTTGCCGTTGTCCGAGGTCAGCGCGATTTTCCCGCCGGGTGTGGTCGCGACATTGTAGGGCCACTGGCCGGCCGGCAGGTCAATCTTGTTGTACGTCACCTTGTCGCCTGCGATGTCCAGCATTGAGATCTTGTGAGCAGGAAAGCGGGCGACCAGGGCTCGCTTACCATCCGGGGTGAACGTCACGTGCGACGGACTGTCCGGCATCGCAACAGTGTCCGTAATCTTCACGTCCGTGCCATTCACGGAGAGGACGCTGATCGAATTGTCTCCGCGATTGGCCACGAGCGCCATCTTGCCATCAGGACTGAAACTGAGTCCGGATGGCTGCGTCCCGCCAATGAGCGTCGCGGCCAGCTTGGGCGGATTGGCCTGTAAGTCTACGACGTAGATCTTATTGTCGAGCATCTGTTTCAGCGCCGCTCCGTCCTTGACGACATCGACGGAGTCGGCGACCAGCGCGATCGTTCCGCTGGGATCGATTGCAACGTTCACTGGCGGTCCGACCACCGAGTTCTTCAGCGGCAAGGCAGCAACGATCTTGGGGGTTTCAGGAGAAGCGAGATCGACGATGAGAACCTGATCCTTGCCGGCTGCTGAGAGAACGGGTTTGCCGCTGTCGTCCCACAGAAGCTTCTCGTCAAGCCCCACGATCATAAATGGCTTCGCGTGCCCAGTACTAAAGCTGGTACTGAGCAACATGGCGGCCGCAAAAGATAATCCTATGGCATGGTTACGGGACATCTTGACGTTCTCCCCAAATTTATGTCCAGCCTCTGGAGGGCTGTGTTGCCAGTTTATGCTGCGGAACATTCGTTCGCTAGTGGTCCCTCGTCTGCTCGTTGCCGACAGGCAGACCTTCTCGCCGAGTTTTATGACGACGCGTCTGACCCTCAGCCGACCAGTTGGTGGTGAACACCTACGCGGACGTCGTGTTAATTGTCTTCAATTAGGAGTAGACCGCGCTTTTGGTCGCCGTCGAAGGTGTCCATCGCAGAGAACAGCCGCTGTCGCTGGATCAGCCAAGGCTTGTAGCGCTCATTTACATCAAGGACGAACACCAAATTCTCGGCTTCGAAGTACCCGCCGATCGGCGAAAAGTGGCCCACACCGCCGCCAAAGATCTTGCCTCGGGAAAAATTGATAATGTATCGGCGGCCGGGATCGTTGCTCCGTTTCATATGCTCGCGGAATTCCTCGCGTGTCAGATTCCGAAGGACGGTGACCTTCCGATGGGTATTAGTTCGCGCGACGTTAGCAAGCTCATCAAGCGTAAGCCCCATGAAGCAGATGCCTGTCCAACACTTACCTGTCCCTTCAAGCACCTGAGCCTCGGTAGTCTTTTGCTCGCCGAGCGAGCGAAACGTGTTCGCGATGCTGGCTGGACCACAGCGCGAGCTATTCGATTGCCAAGTGATTTCCGTGTTGAACTTAGTGGCGACCGGAAGTCGCCATGCGCGGTCGATCAGTTCTGGTCTGTGAATGACCGAAGATTGGATCGCCTCTGGTGGCACACTCGGCCAACTAACGACGAAATAGGCAGAGCCGCTAAGCAGAACGAAGCCGACTGCTGCACCGAAACGTCCGATGCGTTTCATGGAAGCGCCCCTCTGAGCCGGGTATAGGCCACAACGCCATCCCACCAAGATGCATCCGCCAGGAATGAGAACGTCCGCTTTCGGATTCCTGTCTACGTGGAGTTTAAGCGCTGGCTGGTTCCGGGGCGTGTGCGGCAGCTCACATCATGCAGGGAACTGCTGGAAAATCATGAGGCCCGAAGGTGATCGCGGGGCTGTACCCGAAATGATTTCGGCCCAGATGGCGGCATCCCTCACAACCAAATTAGCTCGTACGATCGGTTGAGCTCTTGCGAAACCTCACCTGACGGGCCGAGCCATTACCAAGCAAATCGGGTGCGCTCTGACTAAAAGAACAAAGTTGATAGGTTTCGCTTCGCTCTACCCATGATCCGCAGGAGGGAACTAATTTCCCCGCCTCGTTGCGATTTGTGATCTCAGTTCGACTCCCCTGAAACTTTTCAAAACAGCGCTTTGATCGCCAAGTTGCTGACCGATGCAAGGCTTCCGGCGATTTTCGCGTTCGCCGAATCCGTCGAGGCCGGGGGGCCTAATGGCCTACTCCTTTGATCTAGCCGAATTGTATAAGCGCGCTGCCAGCAACATCGACGCAATTTTCCGCGGAGCGAAGGCGGCGATATTCCATTCTACCAAGTGAACAAATTGGATCTGTCCATCAACTTGAAGACGGCCAGGCAGCTGGGCCTTTCCGTCCCTCCTGCACTCTCGGCCAGTGCCGACAAGGTAATCGAGTGAGTAGAGGCCCAGCGGCGAAGTTGCGCCGCGCCTGACGGAGGTCCGCTCATGGCGGCAGAGCGGACCAGATTTACTAAACCTGGGTTCTTCGCAAGCTGACCCGGGCGGAAAAATTCGTTCCGAGTAGGGAACCGAAACGCGCCCGACTGCATATTAGGATCGAACTGCTGAACCCTACGGATTAGGACCCGTAAGCACGAGGTTGTGTCATGCAGCGTCGCCGTTTCAAACAGACCGTTCCCCTTGAGGCCCGCCTTGTCGAAGAAGCGAAGCGCCTACGCGAAGAAGCCAAGCTGCTTCCACCCGGCGCTAGACGCGAAGACCTTATCCGCAAAGCCCGACACGCCGAAACTGCCTCTCATATGAATGAGTGGCTGACATCGCCGGTCTTGAAACCGTCCGAGTCGCACCACCCACGACGCGCGACAGCTCCACACTGATCTGCGGCCATGAGGTGCAAATGAGGTTCATCCCTGACTTACGTCGCGGCGCTTGTGCGGTACCGCTCAATGTTGCGTCGACTTGAGGCTGGCGATCTGACAACCAAAGAGTTGCTCAGGTACTCTAAACCTGCGGTGTCGGAGTCGCGCGAATTGTTGGCGACGCCAACCCCCAAGGTGTGGCCCGGAGGACCGATGTCAATATATCGGAAGCTAAGAAATCCAACTGATTAACGTGTGTGGTGGCGGACCAAAGTTGTGACCGCTCATCATTGATGAATGCTCGATCCCTTGCTTGCACAGGCCAAACTGGCCATCTTATAAAATCGCACCTTGCGGCGCGAGGGCAACTCACTGAGGGATCAGCTTGACGACGCACGCGCCAAACTGCGCCTCAGCGTTCTCGAAAGCCAGATGCAGTGTGGAGTTCAAAGCCATACGCGAGGATCGCCATTGGCGCCGCGTTAATTGACTTTCCGTCTAGGTGTGGGCGAGGCGAGCCAAGCCTGCGATGTCGCCTCTTGGCCCGTGGCTGACTTCCCCTCCTGGCCGCGCACTGTCCGCTTCGGATAGCTGAGCGGAACGCCGCCGTGGAGCTGCCGAGGGCAGCCTTTGACCCGTTCATTTGTGATCGCTCGATCGTCTCGAAGCTGCTACTATTGTAACTTGTTGGACAAGACGCTCGATCTGTCGACCCAAACGCCTCCGTGCAGCGATCCGGTGATCGCATGAGACGATTTGCCGTTACAGTGTCCGCCCTTCTGGTTGTGATGCTGTCCTTCGCGTCGGCTGCCACAGCTCAATCGGTGCGAAGAGTGGCGCGGATCGGCATGCTTTGCGTGCCTGCTTGCAAGTTTCCCTATATTGACGCGTTTTCGGACGAGCTTCAAAAAATTGGTTGGGTCGAGGGCACGACCATTACGACTGAGCGGAAGGACCCGGATTATCACCTCGACCAGCTTCCGGCGCTCGCGACCGACCTTGTGCGGTCGAGACCCGCTCTCATCGTTGCCTTCTCCCCTTTTGCTGCGCGCGCTGCAAAGAACGCCACCGCCGACATACCAATTGTAATAATCCTGGTCGCCGATCCGGTCGGTATGGGACTTGCGTCAAGTCTTGCCCATCCTGGCGGAAACCTGACGGGCGTCGCTACGATGGATCGGACCGATTTTGGAGGGAAGTTTCTTGGTATTCTTCGAGAGGCTTTGCCACAGGCCAAGCGCGTGGCAGTTTTCCTCAACACCTCAAACGAGATGCATCGGCTGGTGTTCCCGGAGACACCAACTGCGGCCGCCAAGCTCGGCTTTCAGCTCGACGTAATCGATGTGCACGAAGTGGGGGAAGTGCCTCGCGCCGTTGCCGCCGCGAAAACCCGGGGAGCAGAGGCCATGGACATATTTAGTGACGCAATCTTTCCGTCGAACCGTGTGGCCGATCTCGCGGTACAGGCGGGCTTACCATCGATCTCGTTCGACCCTGACTTTGCGCGAGCTGGCGGATTGATTTCCTACGGGCCGGACTTTCCCGCCTTGGCTCGAATTGGGGCTCACTATGTCGACCGAATTCTGAAGGGCGCCAAACCGGCCGAGCTTCCTATCGAGCAACCCACAAAATACCTGCTTGTCATTAATCTCAAGACGGCGAAATCGCTCGGTATCGAAATCCCCGCGTCCCTTCTCGCGCGCGCGGACGAGGTGATCGAATAAGGCTTGTCACTTCCGGTGTTCGCCCTTAGCGGTCCTCAGTCTTCGACGACGTGATGTCTGGTATCAGAGGTCGAACTGACTCGCGCTGGAACTATGAGTACACACCCTAGCTCGCCCTTCCGCTCGACTGTTCTCGATATTGTTTGCTCAACTCCGATATCGGAGTGCTCTCTCCAATATTTGCGTTGCGTGAGCAAAGATCTGAGGCAGCTCAGTCCAAGACGCGGTCTTCCTCCGACTTGAGGCGGGAACCTTTGCCTCTTTTTCCTGTTGCTACGGCGACAAACTGGTTCAGGAGGACGAAAATGAAGAAGCTCGCCATAGCGGGTGCACTCGCGATTGCCGCCGCCACTGCGGGTCACGCCGCAACGACCACCGTCAAGTCGGCACCATCGGAAAGCTGGACGGTGACCAACTACTACAAGCAGGCGGTCTACGATCCCAAGGAGAGCAAGATCGGCGACATCGACGACGTGCTCATCGATAAATCCGGCAAGATCACCGGCCTCGTGCTCGGCGTCGGCGGTTTTCTCGGTGCTGGCGAAAAGGACGTGATCGTGCCCTTCAGCGCGGTGAAGGCCGCGAAGAAGAACGACAAATGGTGGCTCACCATCGATGAGACAAAGGATACGCTCAAGGAGGCGCCAGGCTTCAAGTACGACAAGGCTAGCACAACCTGGGTTCCCGAGAAAAAGTAAGTCACATCTATCTACACCTGGACACCGGATCACCGCTACCGCAGCGAGACAGCTCAAATTTGCATAGCGAGCGGAGGGCTCGCCTAAGAAATTAACGCAAGACGGAGGTGTACGATAAACGGCCTAATTTACCTCGTAGGACTAGTCGTTGTAATTGCTGCCTTACTGTCGTTCTTTGGCCTACGTTAGTCGGCATTATCTTTCAACGTCGTACTTACTTGCAACGACCGAAACGAAAGCGCGGCCTACGGCTCGACTGCAGGTGACCGACGTTGCCCTGAGCAACGGGTAGCAGGCCGCCTCAGATGTCCGTCAGCAGTCGAGATACGGCGCATCCGAAACGATGAACGGCATTTACGTCGCCATCCTGCAAAGCCTTGGCATCGCTGCTGAGGTAACCGGGCGTCAGAGTGTCAGGGGGTACTGCCGAGCGCCGAGCCCTAATTAAGACACCCCTACCGGCAGATCAGAGCACTGGCGTAGTTCGCTTACCATATCGCCAGCGCCCCGGCGCAGATGCATGTTGACCTTGGGCTGGCGGATATCCCTGCTGATCCTCTGCTTCGGCCTCAACTTAGCCCGCCAGCGAGTTGGGGCCGCTTTTTGCGCGACGACTCAGTGCGCGTGGTCAATCGTGGGCTGGAAGTTCGGCCGGCTGCCGAGTCGCTCGCATTGGCGGGCACGATGCCCGTCAATTTGAGCCGCGATCTGTATTGATCGCACCTCTGGCCGAATTCCATAATTACGAGAACTTCCCGGCGTTGAAGCCGGAGAAAGTTGGATGACACGGTCCGACCGCGTAAAGTCGAATATGGAATTTGTGTTGGAGGAGACCGTGAGCTTCCACACGGCGGGAATCATGAGAGCCGACGGTTGATCGCCGAACATCTGTTGCAGGCGGCGGAAGCAGGCCAAGGGACTTTGGGCGTGTAATTGTCGAGCCCCTGAGGTCTAACTAGAAGAACGGCAAGACCGTCTCGTACGGGAAGGGATCGACCGATGGCGTCTAGTTGGATACATGTCGGGGTATGTCGATCATACACAACCTGTATCAGAAAAGGTACGCGGAGATCTTCTTATATCGAGGGCCGCATGTGAGCGCGTGACCGCTTCTAGAAGGGGCGGGACTGCCTTTCGAGAGAAGACTTTGACCGGGAAAACTAGGAACCTCGAATTGGCTGCGTGATTATTTGGGCCATGCCAAAGTTCTTCTTCGATCTTTACAATACCCGCGACATTACCATCGATGACGAGGGCATTGACCTTGCCGGCATTGATGCCGTGCGACGTCTCGCGATGGAAGCTCTCGGACAACCAATCCTGGATGACGCAAACGAAACTTCAGCCGGTACAACAAAGGTAGTTGTTCGGGACACCATCGGCCGTGTGATTCTGCGGGCCACCGCTGCGATAACGCTCGATGACAGCTAGTATAAGTGGCCCTTGGTGCGAGACCGCAGCCGCTTCGCGAGCGGGCTTCCTTACCACGGGTGCCGTAAGCTGAAACCACCCCGCCAGCAATTACGCCAACGCCGGCCATCACTTTGAGGTTTGGCTCGGCTCGGCCCGCCCTTTGCCCGACTCCCAAGGCGCAGGAAGGATCACGCGAATCGGGCGTGCTTCGGCGCTGGTTTGGACAGCGGAAGGCGCCTGATCCTTAACGGGCTCAGCCAGTGCAACAGCAGTTAGCCCAAGCAGCATCGCCAGAGAAGTTGTCCCAAGCCGCACTTCCACCATCGGAGCCTCCTGTTTGCGCACCAACGCAGCCCGGCGAGAATGGTTCGGATTCCCGTCGGGAACATCTGGCAATCTGGCATGTTTGTAGAAGGCTGGTCCGAATGAACCGACGAATATCAAAGTGATTATTGCCGCGCGGTGCTGTCAGTTGCAGCCCCCGCATTCTCACAATGCGTTCTACGTAGTGCAGGACGTCACGACCAAGAAGTGCACCATGACCGAGTCCAAGCCAACGACCACGGAAACGACGGTGGTGGGTGGCGACGCCGTGTACAAGACCCGGTCGGAAGCACCGAAGCCGGCATGAAGACCGTCAAAATTTGCAGCTCGAACTAAGGAGCAGAAGCGGTGCCAGTCCTGCTGCTCTGGGCCGTTCTGGCCGTGATCGTTTTTGGTGGTGGTGGCGTCTATCTGATCGGGCCACATGCACTGAGCCATCGCAATAGTCGAAGGCTTCATTTAATCAAGCCACAGCCCGCGCGGAGCGACCCGTCGCGGGCCTTGCTGTGACAGCGCCTGAGGGAGTTGGTGCTAGGTCGGAATTGATCTTAATTTGGTCCTTGGACCTATCACCGGACCCATTCGTCGCTGATGTGTGTGCAGAGACAGGGTGCCCCAAAGATGTACTCACTCATAGTTGGTTCGCCGCCTGGCAAAACATCCTAAGATTGTGCCGGTACGGTGAGGAGAACTTCCGATGCGCAGGCAACCTATTCCGCCTACTTCGGGTGACCTGGTCAATCGCCAATTCGGCACCGACGACAACCTGATAGGTACGCCCGGCGCACCGACTTTGTTCGGTGATGCTGGTGGCAGCATGTTCGACTTTTCGAAGGGAGGAAACGACACCTTCGACGAAGTGGGACTTTCCAGTTACACATTTTATGGCGACGTGGTTGGCAGCATTTTCGATTTTGCTCAGGGCGGCGATGACACATTCAACGGACTCCCTCTGGTTGGTGTCACTGCCTACGGCGACGCTGGCGCAGACATGTCGGACCACAGTAAGGGCGGCAACGATACCTTCCTGAGTGGAACGGGCAGACAGCAAACCAATACGTTCTTCGGCGACGCCGGTGGCGCCATGACGGGTCACGCCCAGGGCGGGGACGACACTTTCATCACTCAGACGGTACAGGGCGGCACCCACACGTTTTACGGTGATGCGGGCGGCGATATGTCTGACCACAGCAACGGCGGCAACGACAGCTTCCAGGGCTCCAGACAGGCAGCAAACATCTTTTTTGGGGACAGCGGGCGCAACATGTCCGGTCACGCCCAGGGCGGCGATGACACATTCACAGCTAGAACGGACTCAGGCAACACATTCTACGGAGATGCCGGCGGTGACATGTCCGGCCACAGTAAAGGTGGCAACGACACCTTCAACGGGGCCTTGTTCGCAACGCAGGTGTTCTATGGCGATGCGGGAGGCAACATCTCAGGTCACGCTCAGGGAGGAGACGACAGTTTTACGGGCTCGGGTGGGCCCATCATGTCAAAGACCTTCTACGGCGATGCTGGCGGCGAAATGTCCGGCTTTGCCAAGGGCGGCAACGATACCTTCAAAAACGAAGGCGGCTCCACAGTGTCATTTTACGGGGACGCCGGCGCCACAATGTCCGACCATGCCCAAGGCGGGAATGACCTTGCAACGTTGCAAGGTACGAAGAACTTCGCCGTCGGCGATGCTCTTACGATGCTCGACGCGACAAGCGGAGGTAACGATAGTCTCAGCGGCGGTGATAGGACGCTGACCGACGTTGTAAATCAGCTCTATGGCGATGCCCAGGTCATGGGCGGGGCGAGCCAAGGAGGCGATGATCTTATCGCCGGCGGCGACGCAGTTAGTAACGGCCGGGTCGATAACTTCCTCTGGGGCGACGCGGGGCAGCTTTCCGGTCGTGCCAAGGGGGGCAGCGATGTCCTATACGCGGGAACGGCTGCGCAAGGTGGCACGGTCACCAATGAGATGTGGGGAGATGGTGAACTGGGCAGTAATGCTCATGGAGGTTCCGACACGTTTGTATTCAAAGACAATGGTCCAATGACCGTTGGAGCCAACAATGTCATTCGAGATTTCAATCAATGTCAGCATGACAAGATAGCTTTCATTGACGTGGCGGCCGTGCAGTCGTTCGAGGACCTGGTAATCACCCAAAGCGGAACTAGCACCACTATCGTGGCGGGAGCTGATCAAGTTACGCTTGCAAACTTCACCGACTTGATGACCGCGAATGACTTTTTGTTTGCTTGAAGCGCTCCTCATCGTTTGGCGATCAAGGTCGACTGCGACGGAGACGGTGTCTACCGGCGAGCGCAGCACGTTTCAAGTGAGGCCATCTTAAGTTACCCGTCCTGGGCCCAACCGGTCCTATACTCGGCATCATATTGATGCCGTACTCGCGATCTGATCCCCTTTGAAAGGGAGGCGAATCGCATGCGCGAGCAACAAGTTATACTTCAGCCGACGTTCGTTGATCGACGCCCCAAGTGCGAAGATTGCCACATCGTGACGGCCCTGAGATCGGTCATTCTCGACCCTCGAAATGACCGCCAAGTCTCCGTCTATCAATGCTCGAACTGTGGCCGACTGGCTTGGAAGGACAACTCGATAGGGATTTCAGGCGAGCTCAGTGGTGCGCAAAGGAGATGAATATCTGGAGTGGCGCCTACGCCCATCGCGGACTGTCTTTGCTGAGCGTCGGCAAAAGCCATTCAGTTATCGAGCTGCCGAGCTGCGCGCAAAGGAGCTTCAGACGATGGCTTTCTTCCTGATCGTCGCCTACTTCGCCATTCTTGCTCATGCTGTATTTAGTTGAGGCAAGGCGCTGGCGCCCTTCCACCATTCTGTTTTTTTAGCTTAGCAGAAAACGCGGCTTCCGGCGGCCAGCGACGCGTGTGCGGGACTGCCGCGCTTGGAGGGCTGGATTGTCTGCATGGTCGGATCTGCAAGTGGCGACCGCCGAAACCCCCGCCACGCGAGCAGGATTTTTCAGAGGGAGGAGCCAAGCTAAACCGCTTCTCTCTTGAGCGTCCTAGTGATCCTGACGAAGTTGCCGCTCAATGCCGATTGCTTGATCTGCATTACGTGCTCGCTTCAGCAAGGCGTTACGTTCGTCTCCCGGAGGCTTTCCGTCTGCGCGCCCACGCATACCTACCTTATCCACGGCTCTCCAACCGCCGACCCGAGGTGGCGTTCCCAAGGCTGTTCTTTCATACAACCGCGATCGCGTTTCCGGGTTGTATTCTCATGGTCAACGAGAACGCCTCCCGAACGGCAAGAGAACGCGGTGTGACAAATTGTTTCAGGAATGGCTTAGCATGGTCTGGTTCGCGCTCGACGAGACCGATCATTGTTCGCCAAATCCAAGCGCCGCATCTGCCGAGGGACCGCTTCTCGCTGGTCCTCGATGTCGTCGAGCACAAGCGCGGCACCGTCCTGTCGCCTACCATGCGCCAACGGCAACCAAAACGATAATGGTCAGAACCAAAGCAGAGAGGATCGTCGCAGGGACTGCAAGCCAATCGGGTGTCATCGTTGCCTCCCGAGGCGGTTGTCCCAAAGCTTAAGCTTGACGGTTTGATAAAGACTATGACGTGGCTAACAGTTTGCTCGCAAAGCGCATTTTCAATCCACGGACGCTGAGCGCCGTTTATGCGCTCCAAGCGAGCGCTGCTTTGCAAACAAAACTTCGTCGGCGCGAAATTAGCGCCGGGCTGCAATGCGGCGTGTTAGCCACCAGACCGCAAGAACGGCTCGACCGACGCAGCTAGTCGGTTCTCCACTTGCATGGTCGGCGTGGATTGCTTTTCGGAAGGCCGCGAGCCGACGGAATTGACTGCCAGCCCAGAACCAGCGGCGAGAACGACTATCACAAGAGCAGAGAGATATTCGATCCTCATGGCGATGATCCTCCCTCGCTGACGACAAGACAATCGCCTTCGTTGAAAATTAGTTCCGTTGGCGGGCGCTCCGGAAGAATTCATAACGCATGGGGATGGGACACTGACCGAGCTCTACCCGTGCCCTTAGCCGTTAGACCCTTGGATCGATCGATCCCGCGCACCGGGGACACTGACCATCTGCGGCTTCGCTGAGTTGGCGCTTAAACTCTTCACGGAGAACATCTCCGTCCCAATGAGTGCCATCACTTTTGATGATCCTCTTGGCGCGTTCAAAAGCGTGGCTCTCGGCCGCGTCATCACCGACGCGGACGATCACATCCGAGTGGAAAGGGCAAACTGCTGTGGCTCGGGTTGTCTCAAGCGCATAGCAAACGGCTGCGCTCAGATTGTCGCTATAATTGCTGGCAAACATCGTAGCCTCTCACAATAAGGCCGCCCGACTATGCCTCTGCCGCGTCAACCCTGGCGGTCACACCCCAAATGCGGTTACCAGGTTACGGAATAACGAAGTGCATGAAACGGCGTTCCGCAAATAGGTGCGCTCTTCCTGGTGATGGGCACCAGATACCTTTATCGCATTTCGAGTTCCTTGATCGCCAGTGCAGCAATTTCTGCCGGATCATGGATGCCGCTTTGGGCGATTTTGATGATCTTCTGGGCGATCATTTCCGTTAGCGGATCGTCACGATCCTTGACGCAGAGGATGTTGAGCGCCCGCGCGTAAGCATCAGTGATGCGTCTAACCTCTTTCGGCTCCATGCCGTGGGTTTGCAGATGTAGGTAGGTCGACACCCTCTAAGCCTCCCGCGCCTACGCGAGCACCAAGAAATCATACCATGGAACCGGAAGGCGGTCGGGCTAATCAGATCAATAGCGGGGCGGCTATGTAACTGAAACTACCCCGGAAGGAGTACAGCGTCATCCGGAGCTAAGGAATGAGCTCGCGCGTTGAAGGCGGCTGGGGAGTTGCGCACATCCAGAAACCCGGGGCAGACATGGTGGACCGGCCTCCGACCCCATCTCCCGACCTCGACCCAGAGCACCGCCAAGCAATCTGCGACGAGATTGGCGACCAACTTCGCGGTGTTCTCGCGGACGATGCCGCGCCGCTACCGACAGGACTGGAAAGCTTGGTCGAGCGGCTTACCGAATTGGACGACGGCGCGCCCTCGACCGCTGCTGACGGCGAAGAGGACCCTGCATCTCTGCCGTTCTGGAGGCGGATCATGAGGCTTTGGTGGTTCTGCTGGGGCGCGTAAGCCGTAGCGGCCTGAGCTTGCTGGGCATCCGTCCGGTCGCGTCTCCCACGCGGCTTGCTGACGCACCCATTTGCTTGTTGACGGTGCCTGGAGAGACCTTAGGTACCGATGGGTGCGCGCAGCCGTGTCGCTCAGCTCGGGCAGAGACGCCTTCAACAGTGTGCCCTTAGCGTATCTTAGGGACCAACTGCAACGCTTCTCGGAATTTGCTCGCATGCGAACGCCGCATCTCGGCGAGAGATAGATTGCCATGCAGTTGAATGAACATTTCCACAGCTCGGCCGTACTCGTGCACGGTACCCGACGGTCTATCGCGTTCTTTCTTCCAGCCCTCGAAGGCCTCCTTAAGCGTGCCTGAGGCAGTAGCGGCCGCCGCTTGGCCGAGCTGTGGTGTCGATATCGGCTCTCCAGCGTTCCGCTTCTCAATGTCCTTGAGCGCCTTCACGCGAGCGCCAAGCACAGCCATCCCTAATCGCCTGTACGACTGGCTCTTGCGGTCCAAGTTTAGCTGAAATTCTTCTAGCAACTCCTCCACATCCTCGCGCACGTGAGTGATGTTGCCCTTGGCGAGCGCCGACATGGCGTCTGGCAAACTCTCGCTGAGTGCGTGCTCGCGTTTGAACACTTCGCGATCCGACAGTCCGGCCTCGGGTAGTTCACCTACTTTGAAAGGCGTGTTGAACTCCACGCCCGCCGTGGCAAGCTGTTGAGCAACGCTCTGAAAGATGGGCTCCGACCCGGTGCCTTCCTGCCGTTCCTCGTCGTCGGCGGCCAAGATCGAAGCGTAGTAGTATTCAGACATTCGCCTGATCTGTGCGTCACTGAGTGACGAGATGGCGGGACGTTCCTTTAGCAGGGCTTCGGCACTGGCGAGCGTGCGGTTGAAGTCCGCCAACACGAGAACAGCGGCGACGTTGGCTTCCTTGAACACTTTGGTCCCAAGGGACTTCTTGAGGAAGACCTTTCTGGGTTTCTCGGAATTAAGGACACGTTCGACCGCCTCTTGCAGGCGCTTAGGCACCTTCCGCTGAGCGTAGTAAGTTCCGTGTCTATCCTTGATCAGTCCCGGCATCGCGCGCATCAAAAGCTACGTGTCCCTGCTACCACCTGACAGCAGACAAAGCCATGATTTGCGTGATGTTTTTGAAATCTCAGCGCTTCTAGAGCCGCTGGCGCTCCCTAGGGGAATCGAACCCCTGTTTCAGCCTTGAGAGGGCTGAGCAGCTGAAGCGAGTTCGCGGCCGATATTCTCGCCGGCTTCAAAACCGCTCCTCGGGCAGCGCCGAGCACGCGATCGTTGATCCATCAAGGATTAGATTGCGGGCTCGGGCTTTGTCAGAATGCGTGATTAGTTCCACTTGATGCGTGCCGGGGCGCGGAGGATCGAGGGGCCTGCCGGTTCAAGCAAATGAGAAAAGCAGCAACGACGACGGCCTTTGAGAGATTACCTGAAGGATTCAGCTACCAGCGCTCAAGGACTAGATTGCCGTTCGCACCGACGCGGCGCTACCAATGCGCTACGGACCGGGATTCGCGCCGACGCGATCTGCCTAATCTATTGATGTTGTGAGGTTTTCTGGTAGCGGGGGAGCGCTACCGCCTTTCCCCACACCAGCTGAACCTGCGATATCTTATCCAATCTTTGGCATGAGGCACTCTGTGAGGTGCAGCGCGCTAAGCTCTATAGCCTTGAAGACTACTTTGAAGCGCCACGAACCCCAGTATCCGACTAAAGCGGCTGAATTCGCCACAACTCGAACCGTGGCGCATGTTCGTCGCCACCCTCGTGCTGGTCTCGTACTGATGCTTCGGGCGCCGGCAACCAAAAAGGCCGCCGTGTCGCGACAACCATGCGGCAGGAAGAGATTTGCCACCCCGCGGGCAGTCGACACTACGCGGTGTCATTCGGCCCTTTAATTGCGGTTTGTTGTCAAGCTTGCATTTCTGAACTCGCCCATGGCGCGGTGGTAGCGCCCCCGCCATCGGAGCTGGTCGGGGTTGCGGAGACGGCGCGGGCGCGGCTGATACATGCTCTGCTGGCCAGGCGTGAATCGTACGGGCTGGTTGATGTCTTCGCTGGGGTCATGGTCCTTTCCGAGGTCGCGCAGCGCCTCATGATGATGATGTCCGGGTCGGACGCCTCAACGTCTGCAGCGGAGTACAGTCAAGCCGCCACCAGCCGAATGAACGAGGTCGCCACAACACCGTCCCAGCGGGACATCGCCAGTCCGGCAGGCCGGACCAGGAACTTTACAAAATCGGATCGGGCTTCCTTCGCCTGGCCCCAGTCGAACGATGTGCCGTCGACTCAGATGCAGTGCAGAACAACGGCGATCTTGCGCGCGATGGCGACCTTCGCCTTCCTCATGCCAATCCTCTTGGCGAGCTTCATTCCCCAGGCCTTGAGCGAGGAACATTTCTTCGTTCGATAAAGCAGGACAGTCGCGGCCTCGAACAGGTAAGTTCGGAGAAGACGGTCGCCCCATCGTGATATTTTGCCATTGATGTCAGTTTCGCCAGATGGTTGCGCCGAGGTGTAAGAACCAGATAGGCGCCAACGCTCGATGCCGATCGGAAGCGCGATGGGTCGTCGATCGTATGGCGGAAGGTCAAGGCGGTTACCACGCCAACACCAGGAACCGTCATCAGGCGGCGCGTCGTCTCATCCGACTTCGCCAATTGGCGGACGTCGTTGTCGAAGTTGCTTTGCTGCTTGCAGATCTTGGATCGACAGAAGCGGCGCGATCACACCGAGGAGCTGATGATCTTTGCCCAATAGCTCGCAGACCTGATTGCGAAACTGCAGTCCGATCGCGCGTGGCAACAGCAAACCGTATTCTTTGATGAGGCTGCGGACCTGGTTCTCGATATCTCGACGCATGGCCACGAGCCGAGATCTCGCGACGAGTATCGCGCGGATCTTCTGACTTTCCTCGCTCTTGACTTTGACTTCTCGATACCAGCCAACTCGCACCAGTTCGGCCAGTCCTCGAGCATCATTCTGATCGCTCTTGTTCATGCGCACGGACAAAGCCGCGTGGGCATGCCGCGCGTCGATGCAGACCACCGGAAGATCAACTCTACGAAGTTCATGCCAAAGCCAGCTCGCCATCGCCCCGGTCTCAAATCCGATGCGCTCCGCCTGTGGCGCCCGTTTGCGAAGCAGTGCCGTGAGCGCCCCCGGGTCGGACTTGGCCTTTCCCTCGAGCAAGACCTGGCCTACTTCGTCGACCACACATACTGACGTTTCTTTTTGCGAGACATCCAGCCCAACATATTGCTTCATGGTCCCATCCGATTCGTGAGATTGCGGGAAGGCTTGAAGATAGCGGACTTTTCGGGCCGCGGGCGCCGACCGCAATTACGTCATCGTCTGCAATATTGGCTCTGACGCAATTTTGGTGCAGCTCCGCCTTATTCTGCGCCGATTAGTCTCGCTTGATCGAACAGGGTACCGCCCACGAAGAAGCCATTCTCATAGCCCTGCATCCTGAACCTGCGTCCGTCCACCAGCAGCTTTGCGCCCTCTGCGACACCGGCATCGATATAGCTCCGGACCTTCTCCAAGTGCTGTTTCGTGACGAGGGGCCCCATCTCCTTCGCGGTCGGTACCCGGCCCGACCTTCAGGCCCCTGACCTTGGGTTCGAGCGCGGAGATCAGCCTGTCCGCAGTCTCCTCGCCGACGGGCACAGCAACCGAGATCGCCATGCAGCGTTCGCCGGCGGAGCCGTAGGCGGCCCCCATCAGCGCATCCACCACCTGATCCATGTCGGCATCGGGCATCACGACGATATGGTTCTTGGGGCCACCGAGCGCCTGGCAGCGCTTGCCGGTGTCCGCGGCCGTCGAATAGATGTACTTCGCGATCGGCGTGGAGCTCACGAAGCTGATCGCCGAAATATCCGGGTGATGCAGCAGCGCATCCACCGCTTCCTTGTCGCCTTGCACCACGTTGAACACGCCGTCCGGCAAACCTGCTTCCTTCAACCACTCCGCCATGATGAGCGACGCCGAAGGGTCGCGCTCAGAAGGCTTCAGAATGAACGCATTTCCGCAGGCGAGAGCGACCGGAAACATCCACATCAGGACCATGACCGGGAAATTGAAGGGCGTGATACCGGCGAGCCACGCCGAGCGGCTGGCGCGCGGCCGCGTTGTCAAAGGAAGCCGATCGACAGCCAGGGCACTGCGGCAACAATCAGTGTGCCGATCAGGAGTGCGACCATGTAGCCCACGATGGGCTTCATGCCTTCGTCCGGATTGATGCGGCTGATGGCGCAGGCCGCGTAATAGCCGACACCGAACGGGGGCGCGAACAGTCCGGTGCCCATGGCGAGAACGACGACCATCGCGTAGTGGACATCGTGCAACCCGACCTGCCGCGCGATCGGGAACAGGAGCGGACCGAACAGGACGATGGCAGGAATCCCTTCCAGCACACTGCCCAGGATCACGAAGGTCACGATCGTCACGACAAGGAAGACCGGAACTCCGCCCGGAAGGGTGGTCATGAACCTGGCCAGAGAGGCAGAAAATCCCGATTGGGTCAGCGCCCAGGCCATGCCTGTCGCCGCTCCGATGATGAGCAGAATCGCCCCTGACAGAGAGGCTGTCTCGACCAGCATCGGATAGATGCGGCGCCAGTCGAACTGGCGGTAGATGAAGAGACCCGCGCAGGCCGAGTACAGGATGCCGATGGTCGAGACCTCCGTTGCCGTTGCGACGCCTTCGACGACGGCGGTCCGGACCACGAATGGCAACGCGATGGCTGGTATCGCGATGACAAAAGCGCGACCGATCTGCCGCCCCGTCGCCCGCTTGACGTGAGACAGGTCCTCGCGGCGGTATCGCCACCACACCACGGCCGCGAGCATGACGGCAAGCACCACGCCCGGAAGCAAGCCGCCGGTGAATAGGGCCGAGATCGAAACGCTGGTGACCGAGCCGATCGTGATGAGAACCAGTGACGGCGGGATCGTCTCGCTCTGCGCGCCAGTTGCCGCGAGAAGCGCAACCAGATCGCCTGGCTTGGCTCCCCGCTGTCGCATCTCGGGAAACAACACCGGAGCTACCGCAGCCATGTCCGCCGCCTTGGAGCCGGAAATGCCGGAGACCAGATACATCGCCCCGACCAGCACGTAGTGCAATCCACCGCGCACGTGGCCTAAGAGGCTCGCCAGGAAGCCGACCATGGCGCGCGCCATGCCGGTCATCTCGATCAGAAGACCGAGAAAGACAAAGAGAGGCACCGCAAGCAGGATCAGGTGGCTCATGCCCTCATCCATTCGTCCGATCATCACCACGTCGGGCGTGCTGGTTGTCAGGGCGAGATAGCCGACCGTGGCGAGACCGAACGCAAACGCTATCGGCACGGCCGCGATGACCATGGCGCCAACCGCGACAACGAAGAAAATCAGAAGATTCAGATTGCCGAGCGGCTTCAAGATCGGCGCCAGCACAACGAACGTCGCGATGATGCCTGCGACGATCACCAAGGACGCCAGCAGGCTGCACAGGCTCGCGATGCGGATGAGCCGGAGGACCGCTGCGATGAGCATCAATCCGATCCCGATCGGCAAAGCCGCCGCACGCCAGCTATTGACGATCTCGAGCGCCGGCGTGGTGACGAATGCCTCGTCTGCGGCGAATTCATAGGCGGGCCAGACAACGAGGACGAGAAATGCGAGCGACGCCGCGGCCGCGACGACGTCCAGAAACGCCCGAACCTCAGCGCTGAGAACGCCGACGATCGCGGTCATCCGCATGTGCTCGCCGCGCTGGAACGCAATCACGGAACCGAACATGGCGAGCCAGAGGAAGAGAATGCCCGCGAGTTCGTCGGACCAGATGATGGGCGAGCGGAACACGTATCGACCCACGATGCCGGCAGACAGTACCGCAATCTCCGCCAGCACGAGCAGTGCTGCCGGGACCGCGACGACATGACCAAGCACCGTGTTCGCCGTTATCACCCAACTGCGCCGGCCTGCCTGCGACGCGCCGGCCGCCATACCGGCATCGACATGCGGCGTATGGCTCATGCTGGTCATGATAGCCGGCCCGCCGCTTTTTCGAGCTGCGACCATGCCTCCTCGCCAAACTTGGCTTTCCAGTCGGCGTAGAAGCTGGTTTTAGACAAGGCCTGACGGAAGGCGGTGCGATCGACGTCGACGAATTTGAGACCCTTGGCCGAGAGGTCAGTGCGCAGGGATTGGCTGAGCTTTGCGATGTCGGCGCGCTGATCGATGGCGGAGCGGTCAAGCTCGCGTGCCACGATCTCCTGCACGTCCTTGCGCAGGCGCTCGAAGGCGCGCTTGTTGCCGAGGATCCAGTAGCCGTCCCAGACGTGCCCCGTCAGGCTGCACGTGCTCTGGACTTCATAAAGACGCGCGGTCGCAATGATTGGCAGCGGGTTCTCCTGCCCGTCGACGACCTTGGTCTGCAACGCGGAATAGACCTCATTGAAGTTGATCGGCGTCGGTCCGGCGCCGAGGGCCTTGAACAGCGAGGTCAGCAGCGGCGCGGGCGGAACGCGGATCTGGAAATTCTTCAGATCATCCGGCGTGCGCACCTCGCGGCCGGACGAGGTCACCTGGCGGAAGCCGTTGTCCCAGGCTTTCGACACCGCCATGATCGGTGTCTTGGCAATCTGCGCCCGGATATAGGTGCCGAGATCGCCATCCATGGCCTTCCATACGCTGTCGTAGTCGGCAAACGCGAAGCCGGTATTCACGATGCCCGCGCTAGGTACCAGAGTGGCAAGGATCGAGGACGACTGATTGAAGAACTCGACGCCACCGCTGCGAACCTGGGTTAGAAGCTCGGTGTCGGAGCCGAGCTGATTGGCCGGAAACAGCCTGATCTCCAGCCGGCCGCTGGTCGCTTCGCGGATACGGTCGATCGCCTCTTGCGCCCGGATATTCACCGGATGGGACGGATCCTGTCCGGTCGCGAACTTGTAGACGAATTCGGCGGCAGATACCGGGCGGGTCAGAATCCCGCAGAGAAGTACGGCACTGGCCGCCAGCAACAGCGAACGGCGGCTGACGCGTCCAGGTTTCGAGACAGTCATGTTTTCCTCCTGATCGTGTATTGACGTTGTGCCGGCTGCATCAGCCTGCGCTGGTTTTCAGCTTTCCGGGCTCCTCGACAGCCGCATTCGGGCAAGAGCCATCGCTCGCCCGCCGCAACATGCAGCGGGCGTAACTCTTCACTTGGGCTTGGCCTGATTGGCGCTTAGTGCCGGTGCGCTAGAGCCACAGCTTGATCTGCCTTGCGACCTCTGCGGTGGAAATGCCGTAGCGGTCGTGCAGTGTCGGAAGTGCGCCGGCGTCAAGAAATTCGTCCGGCAATGCAATCTGGCGGAACGGCGGATGAACGCCCGAACGCATCAAAAGCGCGGCAATTGCCTCGCCAAGGCCGCCAATGGTCGTGTGGTTTTCGGCAACGACGACAAGGCGGCCCGGCTTGCTTGCCTCGCGCAAGATTGTCCCGGCGTCGAGCGGCTTGATGGTCGGAACGTGGAGCACCGCAATATCGACGCGGTCGTTCGTCAGAGTTTGCACGGCCTCGAGCGCACGCATGGTCATGATGCCGGATGAGATGATCAGCACGTCCTTCCCGTCACGGATCAGCTTGGCCTTGCCGAGCTCGAACTTGTAGTCATATTCGTCCAGCACGACGGGCACCTGACCACGCAGCAGGCGCATGTAAATCGGCCCCTGATGCGTCGCGATGGCGGGCACCAGCTGCTCGGTTTCATGAGCATCGCAGGGATCGATGACCGTCATATTCGGCATCGCGCGAAATAGTGCGAGATCCTCCGCGGCCTGGTGGCTCGGGCCATAGCCCGAAGTCAGGCCGGGCAGTGCGCAGACGATCTTCACGTTTCGGACTTCCTCCGCGATCGTCTGGTGAATGAAGTCGTAGGCGCGCCGCGAGGCGAACACGGCGTAGGTGGTCGCGAACGGCATGAAGCCTTCGGCGGCAAGACCGGAAGCCGCGCCGAACAGAAGCTGCTCGGCCATGCCCATCTGATAATAGCGGTCCGGAAATTCCTTCGCGAAGATGTGCAGGTCGGTGTATTTGCCGAGATCGGCCGTCATGCCGACCACATCAGGGCGGCTGCGTGCAAGCTCGACGAGAGCGTGTCCAAAGGGCGCCGGCTTCGTCTTTTGTCCTTCAGCCGCGATCGATGCGATCATCGCCGAGGTTGTCAGGCGCGACTTGCCAGGCTGCGGTGCTGATCTCACGGTCTTCATACCTGCCTCCCGGCTTCCAGCGCGGCCAGCGCGAGCTGCCATTCGTGCTGCTCGACGCGGATGAAATGGTTTTTCTCGCGCTGCTCCAGGAAAGGAACGCCCTTCCCCATCAGCGTGTCGGCGACGATCATCCGCGGCTTGGTCTCGGTATGGGACTTGGCCGCATCGAACGCCGCAAGCACGGCATCGAGATCGTTGCCGTCGATGCGCTGCACGAACCAGCCGAAGGCCTGAAGCTTCTCGACCAGCGGCTCGAACGCCATGACCTGCGTCGAAGGACCATCCGCCTGCTGATTGTTGACGTCGACGATGCCGATCAGATTGTCGAGCTTGTAGTGGCCCGCCGACTGGATGGCCTCCCAGACCGAGCCCTCGTCGAGCTCGCCATCCGAGAATAAGGTGTACACCCGCGCCTCGGATTTCTTGCGCTTCAGCCCCAGCCCCATGCCGACGGCGATGCTGAGCCCAAGCCCGAGCGAGCCGCCCGACATTTCCATTCCCGGCGTGTAGGAGGCCATGCCCGACATCGGCAGGCGGCTCTCGTCGCTGCCATAGGTTTCGAGCTCCTCCTCAGGGACGATCCCCGCCTCGATCAAAGCCGCGTAGAGCGCGATGGCATAGTGACCATTGGAGAGCAGGAAGCGGTCGCGTTCGTCCCAGGACGGATCTTCCGGCCGGTAGCGCATCGCGTGAAAATAGGCCACGGCGAGGACGTCGGAGATGTCCAGCGCCTGTGCGATATAGCCCTGGCCCTGGACTTCGCCCATGCGCAGCGCATTGCGGCGAATGTTGTAGGCGCGGTCCGCCAGCTTGGGCGTGTTGGTCAGCGTTTCCATCGATCTGGACCTTATCTTACTGGCTCAATGAATGAGCATGCCGCCATTGACGTCGATCACGGCACCGGTCACGTAGGCGGAAAGATCCGAAGCCAGGAAGGTGTAGATGCTGGCGACATCCTCTGCCGTGCCAAGGCGATTGAGCGGAATGCCTTCCAGGATCTTCGCCCTCATCTCGTCGCTCAGCTTGCCCGCGGTGATATCGGTGCCGATCAGGCCGGGCGTCACACAATTGACGCGGATGCCGTCCGGACCGAATTCACGGGCCATCGCCTTGGCGAGACCAAGCACGCCGGCTTTGGCGGCCGAATAATGCGGGCCGCCAAAAATTCCGCCGCCACGCTGGGCCGAGACCGACGACATGCAGGCGATTGATCCGGACTTGCGCGCGCGCATGTGCGGGATCACGGCCTGGGAGAGGAACAGAACACCTTTCAGATTGACGTCCTGGATGCGATCCCAGTCGGCCGCCGTAATTTCCAAGAGCTTCACCGGTTGGGTGATGCCAGCATTGTTGATCAGAATATCGATGCTGCCGAAGGATTCGATCACCCGGGCGACGGCCTGCTCGCAGGACGCTTTGTCGGCGACGTCGCACCGAAGGCCGATGTGGGACTTTCCAAGCGATGCTGCAGCGTCCGCCGCAGCGTCGGCATCGATGTCCAGAATGGCGACCCGAGCTCCCTCGGCAGCGAACCGCCGTGCCGCGGCAAGCCCGATGCCGCGCGGCGATGCTGCGCCCGAAATGATGGCCGTCTTACCGCTGAGCAGCATCAGTTTCTCCCGCAAATTGTTTTTCCATTGCACGGCTAGGAATGAACCGCGGACGCGCAACGGACAAGCGCACAGTTGTCACGGATCGATGAATCTGGTTCACTTATGGGATGCTGTCCAATGTTCCGATATCGGCAATTCGCGCCTTTGAAGCCGCTGCCCGCACTGGATCATTTCGCGATGCGGCGAATGAGCTTCACCTGACGCCCAGCGCGGTCAGTCATGCCATCCGCAAGTTGGAGGACACGCTTCGGACCGTATTGTTTGAGCGCAGCGCGCGATCCGTGCGGCTCACGCCAGCCGGCGAGAATCTGATGCGCCACACCGGAGCGGCTTTCGACCAACTCCGCCGCGGTCTCGAGGAAGTCGCCGCGCGCGGACCGCAACTGGTGCGCGTCCACTCAGCTCCGAGCTTTGCCGCGCAATGGTTGGCACCGCGGCTTGCACAATTTCTCGCCGCCTATCCGAAGCTCGAGGTTCGACTGGCTGCAAACACGGACTACGCGCGTTTCAGCAATGACGATTTTGATATCGACATTGTCTATGGTCCGCCGCGTGCTGAGGGCGTCGAAATTGTTCCTCTCCCCGAGGAGACGGTCACCCCGCTCTGCTCCCCGGCGCTTGCAAAGTCAATCAGGAATGCTGCCGATCTCCTCGATCGAACCCTTATCCGTTCCGACGTGAAGCAGGTTCAGTGGCACCAATGGTTCACGGCGAACGGATTGGAAGCACCTGCCCTCCACGGGATGAGGTTCGATCGCAGCTTTCTTGCAATCGCAACGGCTGCGGAGGGATTGGGAGTAGCGTTGGAATCAACGCTCCTGGCCGAACGCGAACTGGCGAGCGGGCGACTAGTTGCGCCGCTCGCAGGGCGAGCCAACGATATCCGCTACGTCGGCCATCGTCTGATCTACCCGCGCGCCAGCCGACAGAGATCTGCGGTACGAGCCTTCGCGGATTGGCTCGTGGCGCAACTCGCTGGCGCGACCGTGGGTTCCTCGCTCTAATATCGAAGTCAAGCCGAGCAGCCCGCAACCAACCAAGCGTGCGGCTGTTTTGCGTCTCGAGCTCCGATGGTCGCGTCTTCAGCGCATCGAAGTCGGCGCCCAAGCAAACGGGCCTCCCTAAATCCTCACAATCGTATCAGTCGTGCCCATTATCCGAGGTGCCACCATCGGGGTGGCGGAAGATCGTAGATTGGCGTGCAAAATCGTACGATTGGTAGCGAGCGCCGCGAGGGCGCTAGCTCTGAGACGTCGTTTCAAAGCATCGCGGAGCAGCTCAATGCAGCAGGTATCGAATAGCTGGATCGATGTGTGGAAGATTGAGGCTGAGCGAGCGCTGTTCGTCGGATATAACCGGGCGCTGACGAACTACTATGCGCGTGCTGAAGGAGGAGCGGGGCCGCGACCATCTGCCGAAACAGGAATTGGGAATGGACAAGGTCGTCTGTATTGAGGGCGCGCTTCACAACGGCGGGCTGCCGAGCTTTTGGAGTGAGCCCAGCGAGCGTACTCCGATGACGAAGGCGCGAGCGGGAGCACGGCGCGGTGCTCTGCCAAAGGCCCAACGGCCTCGGGAATCGCACCGGGTCGAGGCCCATCGGGCGACGATCATGGCTGTGCTCGAGGCCTCGCCCCGATAGCACTATCGATGAACTGCGGCACAGCTTGAGCAAAGAGGGCCTATGCTTTGGCTATGGCACGATCCGCCGCTTCTTCGAGCGTCACAAGATCACGCGCAAAAAGAGACTCCCATGACGCAGAGCAAGACCGTCCGGACGCTTCGAAGGGCGCCGAGGCTTGCGCGAGAGCCAGGACAAGGTCGACCGGGATCGTCTCGTCTTCATGTGTGAGACCTAGGCATCGACCAAAATGGCGCGAACACATGGCCGCTTCAGGCGCGACGAACGCCTGCGGGCACCATGCCTCATGGCCACTGGAAAACGTGTCGTAGCCGCTCTCGCTAGATATGGCATCATCGGTCCTTGGGTGCTCGATGCCGGTAGGACTCCCATCGGCGTCCAAAAGGGCCTCCTTTGATCAGCGTGCTCTGCTGGTAGCGCGGTAGAGCCGCATCACCGTGGAACGTGGTATTACTCGTGCGAGATCGACCTGGGATTTTGTGGGGCGCTCCGCGCTGCTGCGACGATCGTTGCCGACGATCCCATCTTTGGGAAGGTTTGTCACGGCGGCATCATGGAGACGTTCGCTAACAGCCTGCGTATCTGGCCACGTGATGGCGTGCGGCGACGGCTCAACGTGCGGCTCCAGTCTCTCCGATTGGACTTGGTGCTACTCGACGCCCGACTCCGGGCGGATCGACCGACTCCGGGCGGATCGACCGATCATTCTGAATTTGGGGGAGAGGTGGATCAGCCTTGCGCCTGAGCCCTTTGCCCCATCTGCATCGGGAGTGACGGTAGAATTGCGGTACAATGACGGGAGCAAGCGCAAGGAGTCGTCGACATCACGGACAGGCAGATCGTCGTCCGCTTGCCTGCGGCGCGCTTACCGCGGGTTCAGGTTCGCTAGATGTTTAGCCCCTGCCTTTGATGGTGCATCCTTATCGCACCATTGCAAGGAAGCGCCATGGGACATGATTTGAGACCGGAAAACTCGACCATTTATGACTAGAGTATTCCAAACTCTTGCGTCATGACGCTTTGCAACGATTACTTCGCGTGGCCGGCCGAAATAGGGACTTCGTCTCACGCATGCTTCAGGACGTCGCGGGTGACCTTGCCCCCATATGTGGAACGGCCCGCGTGGCAAGAGCTTTTTCAGTCGATTTCACACATTGGAACGGTGCGGTCATATGTCCGGCCTTTGCGCGCGGCACATGGCCGCTGGCCTCGATGAGATCCGCGGAACGAGGAGCTAAATCAAGTTTACGCGTTTGAGCGCATTGGGGGCAGTAGCTTCACTCGTTTCGGGATGTCGTCCCATGGGTTCATCGGCTGTTGTTGCACCTTGCCCTCTGCCGGCCTGCGCCGGTCAGATCGCTTTGGCGGTCACTGCGTCTATCAGACGGCGGCCGCGGCAGTCAGCGGGTCGGGACGTCGGTACGTCCCGCCCTTGTTCAGAAGCGCCCAGATGATCCGCGCCGTCTTGTTTGCCTGCGCGACCGCGGCAACCTTGAAGGGCCGTCTGGCGAGAAGCGCCTTCAGCCACGGCCGCGCCCGAGCGTCGTTTCGGACAACCCGCAAGACGGCCGTCGCCCCGACAACGAGCAGAGAGCGGAGTTCCGGATTTCCCATCTTCGATATTCCTCCCAGTCGCTCTTTGCCTCCGCTTGAATGAGGCCGCGGCGTCAATCCGAGCCAGGCGGCAAAGTGGCGAGCCGACTTGAACCCGCCGGGATCCGGCACGAGCGCCTTGATGGTCGCCGCCGTGATGGCGCCGACGCCAGGTATCGTGGTCAACCGACGCATGTCCTCGTCGTGCTTGGTTTCCACAACAATCGCGCGCTCGAGCCTCTCGATTTGGTCGGCTGAAGCTTCAATCTCGTCGGCAATAGCCCTCAGCGCGAAGCGCGCTGCTGCGGGCAGGCGAGCATCTGTCTCATCCCGTACGATTGCGACCAGCGCCTCAACCTTTGCCAGGCCAGCGGTGGCGATGATGCCCAATTCGGCCAGATGCGCGCGCAACGCGTTGACGGCCTGCGTTCGCTGCCGCACTAGAAGGGCGCGGGTCTTCAGCACCATCGCGGCAGCCTGTTGCTCGGCCGTCTTGATCGGGACGAAGCGCATGGTCTTGCGGGTCACCGCTTCGCTGATGGCCTCTGCGTCCGCCGCATCCGTTTTGCCTCGCTTTACGCAGGGTTTGACATAAGCCGGCGGAATGAGCCGCACCTCATGACCGAGAGCTGCGATCTCGCGCGCCCAATAGTGGGCGCTACCGCAGGCTTCCATCCCCACCAGGCATGGTGGCAGTTTCTCGAAGAAGCGCAGAACCTCGCTGCGCCGCAATTTCCTGTTGAACACGGGCGAGCCCTCCGCATCCGCGCCGTGAACCTGGAAAACGTGCTTGGCCAAATCTAACCCGATGGTGCTAACCTGTTTCACGGAACGGTCCCTCCTTTGTGGCGTTCGAACAACGACCACGTTCTAGCACTTTGATGCTGTTGGAGCGGGCCGTTCCACCACATCAAGTTTTGTCCAGTCCTGTGTTCGCCCCGGCTGTTGGATTTACCCGAATGGGCGATGGTAGCGACGGGAGCTGGTGCGGAGCCATCGGCGTAGCGCAGCGCCAGATCCCATCGCGGGTTGCAGGTGAAGGCAAACTCCGATGGTGTTTTCCATCCGAGTTGCGAGTGGGGTCGCGTATCGTTGTAGTCGACCCGCCATTGTCCAAGTTCGACCCGGGCCTGGGCCAGCGACGTGAACAGCGTCTCGTTCAACAATTCGTCTCGGAGACGACCATTGAAGCTTTCGATGAAGGCATTCTGCGTCGGCTTGCCGGGCGCGATGTAATGCCAGGCGACGCGGCTCTGATCGGCCCATGTCAGGATGGCGTTGCTGGTCAATTTGGTGCCGTTATCGCTGACCACCATTTTGGGCTTGCCGCGCTCGATGATCAGCCGGTCAAGCTCCCGAGCCACCCGGGAGCCCGCCAGCGAGGTGTCGGCCACCAACGACAGGCATTCGCGCGTGCACTCGTCGACCACGGTCAGGATCCGGAAGCGGCGGCCATCGGTAAGCTGATCCGAGACGAAGTCGAGCGACCAGCGGTCATTCGGCGCTATCGGCACCACCATCGGCGCCCTGGTCCCGAGCGCCCGTTTGCGGCCACCACGGCGACGGACCGCGAGCCTCTCTTCCCGATAGAGCCGGAACAGTTTCTTTTGGTCGACCAGATAGCCCTCCCGCTTGAGCAGAACATGCAGGCGCCGATAGCCGAAGCGACGGCGCACCTCGGCGATCGCTCTCATGCGTTGGCGTAGGGCCGCGTCGTCCGCCCGGGTCGTCCGATATCTAATGGTCATGCGGCAACAGCCGATGGCTTTACACGCCCGCCGTTCGATCATCCCGTGGGCCTTCACGAGATGGGCGACAGCTTTCCGCTTCCCCGCGGGCGTCACCACTTCTTTCCCAGGAGGTCCTTCAACGCCGCATTGTCTAGCATGGCGTCGGCCAAAAGCCGCTTCAACCGCGTGTTCTCGTCCTCCAGCGTCCTCAGCCGCTTGGCCTCCGAGACCTCCATCCCGCCAAACTTGGCTTTCCACTTGTAGATACTAGCATCGCTGACGCCGTGCTTCCGGCACAGATCGGCAACCGACACGCCAGCCTCGTGCTCCTTCAAAATCCCGATGATCTGCTCTTCCGTAAAGCGGTTGCGCTTCATGCTCTGGTCCTCATATGGGCCAGAGCGAACTTCAATTTGGATTAAGTCCAGGGGGTAAGGTCACGGGAATACGATCCTTTAGGAGCACTATATAGTGGACCAAAGGCAGCCGGCCCAGGAGCACAGAGGCAATCCCCGGAGCTTGGAAAAAACGCTGTGGAAGCGCCGTCAAAAAATGTTGCGCTATCACCGTCAGTCAAAGGTCGTTCAAGCACGAAATTCGCCGGAGCCGGTCCCCAGCACGTCCTCCAAAACAGGCGCCACAAAACTTACGACGGGAGATCGGTAACACTCGATGGTGTCATATCGCTGAAGGAACAGACCGTGCAGCATATGAAAACACGTCGGCTATTCGCGCGGCACATCGGCCGCTTCGTTCGGGAAGTATCAATGCGTTCGCTTGCTGCGTCAGTCGCCTTCACGTGCTTCTCATTTTCGCCTGCCGCGGCTTGGTGGGACGAAGGGCATATGCAGATCGCCTATCTCGCTTACGAGGAACTTGTCCGGTGGTCAAAGAACACGGCGACATGCTCCTGAAACTACCGGATTACGCAAACTGGATCGCAGGCGCGCCCCAGGGCGCGGAAAAGCTGTACGCCTTGGTGCATGCCGCTACATGGCCGATGATATCAAACGAAGGACGATTACTACGACGATCAAGTTAAAGATTCCACGGCAAAACAGATCGTCCCATATGGCCACCTCAAGCATGCCTGTTGGCATTTCAAAGACGCTCTGTACACGCCGGACGGTACGTCCCTCCCGCAGCCGGATCCGGTTGATGCTGTCACGCAGCTCAAGGCTCTAAGCTGCCAGCCTCAGAGAGTGCTTGGGATGCTATGCGTTCCTACAGTCTCGCCTGGACACTTCATCTGGTTGGCGATCTACACCAGCCGGATCATGCAATTGCCCGTTACACTGCGCAACTGCCCGACAATGGTGGCGACCGCGGCGGTAACGCAGAAAAAGTCATACCAGCCACGGGCGAGACGATCCTGCTTCATGCTTGTTGGGATAGCTTGTTCGGCGGCTATTCGCCAGTGTTCGGAGCGATCACCGACGCCGAGGACAAATTCAACGGTGTCGTGCCAGATTCCGCGAAGGCTCAGATTCTCGATCCTGCCACCTGGGCCCAAGAAAGCTTCGAGCTGGCCAAGCAGAATGCTTATGCAGCTCCCATCCCGAATGACACGACACCGGTTCAACTAACTCGAGATTATGAGACCAACGCTCGCAACGTAGCTCGCAATCAGGCTGCGCTTGCCGCGGCACGATTGGCCAATCTGCTGAACCAGATGTTGAAATGAATTCGAGCGTCACACGCTTCGCTGCCAGGCGTTCGCCAAAAGGAAACCGGCGAGGCGGGTAGTCGCGCTGAGTGTTCGGCGCATATCGCCCTGGCCGCAAGTGTTCCTGGTATTGCGAAACGTTGAAGAATACTCCTCATCCCCAAGCACGAGGCCGTGGCGGTTTGCATGCTGATCTCCTATCGAGCTGATTAGGGTCCATAGGAAAGACCGAAATTATGCTCAGTTCGCCAGCCGGACGTCGTCCGAGAATCCCATAGATACAGGCTCCTGTTCCTGCGAGCTGCGCACAATCACGGGGGTGTGCCTAATCCCGCTTATGTCGAGATTTACATAAGCGCGACGACCGGCCCTTCGCCGGGTTCCCGCCGCCGGCAGCGGTGATTACGCCTCGAGCGACCCACGAAGCGAGCATCCCCAGATGCATCTGGCGGTCTTCGCCGGCGTCCTGCAAGCCGGTTGCTACAAAGCCGATCAGAGAATTTTGCCTTCCGTTTATTGTCGGCGTCAGCTTACGGACAGCTAAGCTGCTTATCGGCGGCGCCAGGTCTAATGACCTGAACACAATGCAACAGCCATAGGAGTGTGGTCGCCATGGGCGGTCGAATTAACAATTGGTCGTATGCTCCATCCGCTGATGAGTATCATTACGCGAGCTCCCCGGAGCACAGGAATGCTGACTATTTCGCGGACGCGTTCGGTAGAATGGGATTGCAGGATTCGGGTGCCAGCTCATCCTCGCAGCCGAGTTATTACCTCACTTCAAGATCTCCCGTTGTTGAGATCGACCAAGCCGAATTCCGGGAACGGGTGAGGAGTTTTCATGGTGACGAGATCAATCATATCGCCAACAATCCGCAGGAATACTCAGAATTTGTATCCGAAAGAGCCAGGCGCACCGCGGATGTCGCTAGCAGTTACGCGATCCGAAGGGATTCTGATGCCGCGCGATATTACAGCTACCAACTGGGAAATAGGAGCGTCGGCCTCCAACGAACGGAAGCCGGATTTCCTATGGCGGCTGAGTTCACCAGCCAACGGTGGCGAGAACAATTCCCCGGACGAACTGACGTCACATCAATCGTGGATTTTCAGGTTGCTCATCCGCTCGTCGGCAACGCCGGCGATATTCTGCTTGAGCACCAACTACAGCAAGACGGCGAACGGCCGCTGGTGAACTGGCGTCCTGCCAATGATGAAGCGAGAGCCCGTGCAGAACAAATGGGCTTCGTTCATGTAGATCACAATGATATGGTACTCGATCCCACCCAGTCCAGACAGTGGAGATACAGGGATGGTGAATGGCAACGTGCAACCAATTCTCCGATGTATCTCTCCAAAATCAAAACGCCGAGTGATGATGAACCTTCACCAGAGTCCGATTCGGATGGAGACTTTATGTGACGTGAGATCTCCACCAATCGATTGAGGTGGAGCAGGAGCGCAGACCAACCGACACCTGCGGCTTACGATCGAGCGTTGGACGGAACGAAGCCGAAGTCAAATTCGGCTCAATCCGGAGGTGCGCTACTGACCGCACCGCGGCGGTTTAGGAGAGTTGGTGCCTGTAACAGCAAAAAAGAAAATCCCGGCTTCCAACCGGGGTTTTCGACTTTGGCCCGGGCGGGAGAAGCGGATTGCCTATGGCATGCGCGAGCGTCATTGCGTCCGCGCCATCAGAATTGCGGGTACCACGCATCATCATCGGGCAGCTCCCATTCCCGCAGGCCGGCGACGTATCTGGTCAGAGCGATCACGCCCGTGATCGTGGCTGGCTTCGACCGAATGAGCACATTTGCATGCTCCGTGAGAGCCAGGTTCGTTTGGCCGGTGACTTCGTCGGCGGCAGCAAATTCGGCACCATCCTCGAGCTTAGCCGAAAGCGACGCCGCCGCATCGTAGTGCGCGGACAGCTCGCGGTGGCGCTCGATTACTACGAAGATCAGATCCCGATCGGCTGCAGCAACCGACGGCGTGTAAATTTCTTGCGATGACAATGTTGGCCCCGAGCAAATATGAGGCGCCCGTAGCCCTTACCGGGGAAGGCTATGAATGTTTGACCGTCCGCAGGCACTACACGTAACTTCAGATCGAGCGTGAGGGCCGCCATGCCAATCCTTTGAACGGGAAAATTGAAGGCGCCCGAAATCGTCGAAGAATCCAAACAGGCTAAATCTCACCAAAGCCGTCGGTCGTGTTGCAGACACCCATACGGAGTCAACCGAACGCAGCCGCGACGTTAGCAGCGCTGTCATGACTAAAGGCGGCGCACATTACTCGGTGTGCGCTGGTTTTCTGCGCAGCCAAGCGCTGTCAGTGTGATCATCGTCGATCCGATCTCGGCGTATATGGGCGGCAGCGATGGCAACGGCAACGTCGAGACCCGGGAAGTCCTGTTCTTGCTCCAGGCCAAGGACAACCTGGGGAAGAAGTGCAAGGGGCTGACCTTTCGGCTCTAGCAGCGCCTGGTCAGCGAGGACGTCATGTCATCGAACGTCATGTTCGAGGGCGACCACGTCAGCAATTCGATCGACAAGGCGCTGTCTGCCTCGGAGAACCGCGGAGCCAAGAAGGGCCGCGATCATTTTTTATAAATCGAGCCCGTCTGCAGGCGCTGTCTGCTCTTTACCCGAGTGTCCCGCTGGGGCATTTTCCGCGTGTAGTACGCGCGGGAGAGAACGCGCTCGGGCACCTCGAACTCCCGGGCTGTCCGAATTGTCGGATCACCATGAGATGGTTTCGGTCGGAGTTGGTGCGAGACACTCCGGAATCGATAATTGCCCACCTTTTTGTCTCCCAAATTGCAGGCGCGCTCAGCGTGACCGATACAACGCACGCCGGTGCCGTTTCGCCGTACAAAAATGGGCGCCCTCGTTTCCTTGTGATCGAAGGGGGACTGTAAGGTCGCCGCCTTAGCCGTCTATCGGCCTCGGTCCACATCAGACCGATCACCTAGCTCCTCCGGCAGCCGGTTATCTGGCGGATGATGTCGGCCGTCGTGACGTACTTCCCGTCCTTCTTGCTGCTATTTCGCAGTATCTCGCCAATTATCCGATATTTCGGCTTCTCTGAGCCGGCGGCTCCGCACGTTGTCCGGTTTTCTCAGACCAGGGATTGATGGCGATGATTCCCGCCTCGACGGCGTACGTGAGAATGCCGCCAAGAAGCCCGGCCGTCCGCGTTGCCACTGCGAACAATGACTTTCCCGCGTAGCTTTTTTGTCTTGACCGAGGCTCGCGTCTTGCCGGCCATGATATCCTTCAGTACCTTTGATGTCTGCCTTGGTTTGTCTCACGCGCCGCCTGCTAAGAAGCGGGATGATATGGCGCTCGAATGCGGCGGGTATCGGTGATGATGGTACTGGGCTTCTTCGGCCGTCCACCCTTTCCTAGGATAGGGCCGGCGTTCAGATCGTTGAGGTAAAGAGCGCAGAGCTCCTTGACGGTGATTGCCTTGCCAGAGCTGGCGTTCCTCCGCGGGATTGTCGCTCTGTGCGACACGCCCCAATTGGACCTTCGCCTCCTGCCTCGGCTTTTGGGCGGTCCAGACGCCATGCAAGCCAATGGTGTAGCGGCGCGAGCGGCCTAGTAATCTGTATTGGATGACGCAGCTACGCTTGGCCGGAAGTGAAGATGCGCAGACCGAAACCAGCAAAGGTCACGTCGTGTCGCGGATCCAACACGATCTCCAGATCGTCGTCCTTGCGCCGGCTCAGAGCGGTGTTGCTCATGCTCGCTCCATCCGTCGCATCGGGCCACGGCGTTGCGTCGGACCGGACCGCGGCAGCGCGCGCACGGCGCGCCTCCTGCGACTTCAGGCCGGCGAACGCTGGTCTCGCCCCTGAGGGTCGCTTCGGTAGCGGGTGGCCGAGGTCTGGTAGTACCGCGTGGACATGGCCGCCATGGCCTCGATTAACGATCCCCACGGCGCCGGAAAGCACTCTTCCGCCGTCACCCGGTACAGCATGCGCGTATAGCCGGCCAGCTCGTCGTTGAGGAACTCCACCGCAGGCATAGCTGGATAGCGCTGAAGCAGCAGGATCGCCGCGTTGTCGGCCTCGCCGGCCAACGTGTCCTTGTCGCGTCCGTGCAGATCGTTCTGCAGGCGCCCTATCACAGAGATGAGTCGCAGGACCTGGCGAAACGCCGGACGCGCGCGCAAGGTCGCCATGTCCAGCCCCCACAGCAACGACAGGCAACAGAACACGTTGGCGTAGGCTATCGAATCGATGCCGTTATGCAGGTACTCGGCGTAGGACCAGCGTTCCGGCCCTGCCGCCTGCGCGTGTCCGGCGCGGAGCGCCGCGCAGTAGCGCCTAGTATCGGCGAGAAGCTGAGCATAGTCGCGATGATCGTAGGCTAGCGCGGCCAGCGAAGCGCGCAGCACAGCGCAGCCCTCGAATCCGGGGAGCGCGCACGGCTCGCCCTGCCCCAGCGCCAGCTCCACCGCGGCGAGCTGCTCCGGCACGATCAGGCCAAGGTCGTTGCAATCGTCGAGCCAGAACAGCAGCGCCAGTTCGCGATAGAACGCCACGATAAGTGTTTCGTCCTGCGGATCGCGACCGGTGCGGGCGCTGATGTCACGCAGGCTCGAGCGGATACGCTGCAGAATGTACTGGCCACCGCTGACCGCTTCCACGGCATGCTCGTCAGCGAACCCGGTCAGGGAACGCCCCCACTCCAGCACCTGATGCAGCGCGCGTTCTGCCGGGATCATGGGGTCGCTCCTGCTCTCTCGGTCAGGACGGGCCGCCCCCAACGAAGCGCCAGCCACAAGCCGGCGAGTTCGGCCACGCGCACGACCCGAGTGGGGCAATACAGTTCCTTGCCGATCCACAATGGCGTTTTTGGCAGTGCATGCGCCGCATGGCGGGCGAGCATCCACTCTAGCGCACGCGCCACCACCTGTGCGATGCGCCGGCGCCCTGTGGTTTTTTCTCTCTCGTCCATCACGCGTAATGCGAACAACGCATAGGCGGTTTCCTCGAATGTGGACGCGCGACCGGCGCCCCAGCCGCCGTCGCCGCGCTGCGCCTGCAGCAGCGCCGCCAGCGCGCGCTCGTCCCGCCACTGGGGCTTGCCTTGCGCCAGCGCAGCGACCGCATGCGCGGTGGGATACAGCCACGAAACGTGCCATTTTTCGTTGTCCCATAGACCGTGCGGGTTGCGATTGGCCTCGACGTAGGCGCTGGTGCCGGCGGCCGGCTTTCCCAACAGTCGCAACGCATGCAGGGCGTGGATGTTGGTCGACACCGAGGCATTGCGCTCGCCGGGGAAGGTGACGAACAGCTCGCCGATTTCAAAATGGCGCAACGCATTGACCGCCGCGTCGCGGCCTGCAAGGTGCAAGACGCATAACGCAACGGCCGTGTCGTCCGCATCAGCCGCGAAATGCAAGGCCGGACCCAGACCGCGCACGCTCAGGCGGGCGTCGAGCTGCGCGACAATCACGCGGACCGGCTCGGCGAGCGCGGGATGCGCGAACAGCCCGGCCAGATGAAGGGTGTACAGCGACCAGCATGGCTCGAACACATTGATCGGCCACACGTTGGGAACGACGCCTTCGATGCCGCTGCGCGTCGCCCGCGATGCCATCTGGAGATACGCATCCGCGCGCCCGACCTGTGGCGTGCTTCCCCGCGTCACGGCGTACGCACGCCACGCGGCGGTGGCCGCCGGACTGATGCCGATGCTCCCCTCGTCATCCGGGTATGCGGTCGTCGGCGACGTCCCCCAGGCTTCCCAGGAGTGCAGCAACGGATGACCGCTCGGCAACATCGCCAATGCCCGCAGCTTGTCCAGGCACGCTTGTCGCAACGGCAACAGCGCTGGATGGCGCGGAAACGCCGCGTCACCCAGCAAGGATGCGGCCTCACCGCAAAACTGCGGCAGGATCAACTCCGCGCCGATCGGCGCGTCTTCCGCCACCGCATGCGCGTAGGGATCGGGTTGGACCTGGAGGAACCGGATTGCAGCCCCGACAGCGTCGGCAGCACCGGGAAGAGGATCGGCGCGCTGCAATGCCAATAACGCTGCCCAGGTGGGCGCATGCCGGAACAGCGGGAAGTCCGCGCTTCCCCATCCGCCGTCGGCCTGTTGCTGCGCGATGAGCCACGCGTATGCGTCCTGCCGACCGGTGACGTTGCCGTGGAAGCGCAGCACCCGCGCCGTGTCGTAGACGGACGGACCGACGCTGCCGCCATCGCTCATTTCGCTCAGCAGGCCGCGCAATTCGGAAAGAATCTGTTCGGACAGCGCGTTCACGATGGATGTTCCTTATGCAGACGATTGAAGAGAACCGGGATCGGGCAGAGGCAGCCCATGTCGCCCGCATGCTCGTCGCGTAGGCAGCGCCGGACGGCCGCCCTGCTCCGGCGTGGCGAGGTCCCCGATGCTCGCGCCGGTCCGCCGCGTAGGCTTGCGCGCGGGGGCCGCGTGCGCCCGGGGCGGGCAACCGCTGCGATCGGCACCGCGACTCGGACAAAGTGCAGCATCTCTCGCCGTCGATCGCAGCGGCACAAGGGCGTCTTCATCCGGACGGGCGCGCTCATGCGCATGGCGCGTGCTTGAAAAGATACGCGTTGGCCCGCTCTAGGAGTTGCGCCAACCGTTCCGCACGCGGTCCCAGCGGCGCGATGGCCTCCCCGGCATCGCGCAACAGATCCAGCGCGAACTGGCGTGCTGCCTGCAGTCCCATGATCGACGCGCAGGTCGGCTTCTGCGCCGCCGCGTCCTTGCCGGGGGTCTTGCCCAGCGTCGCGGCATCCGCTGTCACGTCGAGAATGTCATCGATCACCTGCAACGCCAGGCCGAAACAGGCGCTGTAGTGATCGAGCGCACAGTACAGCGCAGCGTGCGCGGCATTCTCCGCTAGAGCGCATAAGGCGCCCATGCGAACGGACGCGCGCACTAGCGCTCCGCTCTTCATCCGGTGCATCGCCACGATCCTGTCCAGCTCGACGTGCTTTCCCACCAGAGACAGATCCAAGGCCTGCCCGCCGGCGGCACCCTCGGCTGACACCGCCTGCGCCAGTTCGCGCACGAGCGCGATACGGTTGTCGCCCGGCGCGTCCAGGTTCGCCAGGGTCAGGAAGGCGTGCGCTTGCAGCGCATCCCCGACCAGGATCGCTGTAGCTTCGCCGAACTTGACGTGCACGGTCGGAAGGCCGCGGCGAAGCACGTCGTCGTCCATCGCGGGCAGATCGTCGTGGACCAGGGTGCAGGCGTGTATCATCTCGATGGCGGCGCCAACGTCATCGAGCATGTGCGCCGGCGCGTCGGCCAGTGTGCCGGCAGCCAGACATAGCAAGCCGCGGGTGCGCTTCCCGCCATGCAAGGTGGCGTAGCGCATCGCCGCCATCAGCTCGGTCTCACCGTCGTGTTGGGCGCAGAGAAGACGCGCCAGCACCTGTTCGATCCGGTTTGCGCCCTCATGCATCCAGATCTCGGGCAGCAGCCCGCCGGATGCGCCCCGCGCCTGGGCGCCCAATCCGCCGAGCGCGGAATCACCACTTCTGTCATCCTGTGGCGTAGAACCGGGCTGCATGTTGTTCATGTCCTTGTCCCTGACAGGCGAGCCGCCGCGGTGTTGTCTGCGTCGCACCGAGCGCGCGCCGAGTGCAGCAATCCCGCGCCTCGCCCGCGCCCCTGCCTCACCATAGGGGCATGTGATGCCCAGCTCATGAGAATCCGATGCGGATGGTCATGGACGGATGTGCGGTCGGGTAATAGCGGCGGCCTTTTTCGACGCCGTTCAGCAACCGCGGCCGCGTCCCGCCCTCGTGCATGGTCAGCGCCAAGGCGACGCAGAACTGCACCAGTTCCAGACATGCCAGGTGGTAGCCGATGCAGACGTGTGGGCCGGTCCCGAACTGCAGCATGTCCACCGGCCGGATAGGCTCGGTGCGTTCCAGCCACCGCGCCAGGCGAAACTGATGAGGCGCCTCGTACAGCAGCGCCGAGGTCGAGAAATGCAGCACCGGGATGCATAGATCGGTGCCCGCGGGAATGCGCCGTTGGCCGAGTCGCAATTCACGCACTGCGCGACGCACCAGGAGCGGCGTCGGCGGATGCATGCGCAGCGTCTCGCGGAACAGCGCTTCGGCGACCGGACACTGCGCCAAGTCCGCGTGCCGGGTCGGCACCGCGCCCACGCGTTGCGCCTCCTCGACCAGAGCGTCCCACAGCCCAGGCTGCCGCGCCAGCTCGATTACTATCCAGGCCATAGTCGACGCCGTGGTGTCGTGACCACCGAGCAGCAGCAAGCGGATATTGGCGACTAGGACCTCATCGGAGAGCGCATCGTCGCTCCGGTCGAAGGCGCTCACCATGTCGTTGATCAACCCGGTGGACGCGGCATGTTCGCGCGCGTCGCGAACGAACTCGCGCAACCGCGCATCGATCCAATCTCGGGCGGCCCGACCGCGCCGCAAGGGCAGTCCGGGCAGGTCGACCGAGGGCGCGACGATCAACTGCAGAAGTTGCCGGTACTTGCGACGCCATTCCGGCAGGTCCTGCGCGGGGATTCCCATGAGGCTGAAGATGAGTTTGAGCATTAGATCGCCTGTTTCGCGCAGGATGGTTACGTCGCCCCGGTCGCGCCACCTCTGCACCCGCGCCCGGATGACGGGCGCGAACAGCTCGCCGATGCCCGCCTGGGTCAGCGCCGTGGGCAGGAACGCCGCCTGGATCGCGCCGCGCGCCTGCCGGTGCGCGCCGCCGTCCTGGGCGACCAACGTTCCACCGAACAATTCGGGCGCGATATCTTCGATCAGCGCCGAGGACACATCCTTGTGGCGGAGCAGTGCGATCGCATCCGGATCCAGACAGGTCACCATGTGTCCGGCAGGGCCGAAGTCCAGCCAAAAGTGGCTGCCCAGCGTCCGTTCCGCACGCCGCAGCAGGCGCGGCAGGTCGCAGACGATAGCGGGAAGGTGCCCGACCAAGGGGAAAGCGCCGGGCACGACCGGGATGTCGTGCCGCAGCCGATCTCGACGGTTCAGCGGGTTGAGCAGCATGTCCATCACGAGCGCGGCGACGCAGCCGCTTCGGCGGTCTCGCCGGAAGGCGGCGCGGCGCGGCTGTTTCCACCGTCGGCGTACGTCGGCACATGCGCCAGCATGCCGCCGTCGATGCACACCACTTGGCCGGTGATGAACGCAGCATCGTCAGAGAGTAGGAACGCCACCAGCGCGGCCACGTCCTCGGGGCGGCCGACGCGCGGCAGGAGCTGGTGCCGGCGGAGATGCCGTTGCATGCACTCGTCCAGCTTGGCCAGGAGACGCTCGGTCATGATGAGACCCGGCGCAACCGCGTTGCAGCGGATCTTCGCATGACCGTACTGGGTGGCGAGCGAGGCCGATAGCATGTTCATCGCCGCCTTCGATGCGGCGTAGGACGTCAGCGTGGTGTCACCGCTGAGTCCCTGGCACGACGACATGTTGACAATCGCGCCACCGCCGCGGGCGATCATCCCAGGGATGGCCCGCCGGCAGCAGAGCAATGTGCCGCGCAGATTGGTTGCCATGGTCTCATCCCAGACCGCCAGGTCCAGGTCGAGGATCGCGCGGTCGCGCGGAGTCAGATGCATGGCGCCCGCATTGTTCACCAGGAGATCGACCGCACTGAAGTGCCGCTCCGCCGCATCGAACAGCGCTGCCACAGCCTGCGCCTCGGCAATGTTGATGGCCAGAGCCAGCGCGTGGCCCGCCTCGGCCGCGATTTGGGCGGTACAAGCCGTGGCCGCCGAACCATCGATGTCGGCGACCACCACTTTGCCGCCCTCGCGCGCGATTGCGAGGGCGCATGCCTTGCCGATCCCGGCGCCGGCGCCGGTCACCACGGCCACCTTGCCTTCAAACCGTCCCATCGTGTCCTCTTGGATTGCGTTGGTCTCTCGCGGCATGCCGCTCCGCGTCCGCTGGAGAAGGCGCACTGTCGGCGCTGGCGCGCTCCTCACGGCTAGCTTCGCTTCTGATGACCCGAATGGCGGCGACCGGGCACTGGCTGGCTGCGAGACGCACGGCCGCGTGCAGCGCCTGCGGAACTGTCGCCCCGCACACTTCGGCCACGCCGTCCGATTCGCGCTGGCGAAAAATACCCGGTAGCGTCAGCGCGCACTGTCCGCTGGTTCCGCACAGATCCTGGTCGACTAAGACTCGCATCGCAGCCCCTGCGCATGCAGCCGCACCGGCAGCGCGCGGAACGTCCTAAGGAATGCGGAGGGCTCCCGGGTCGGCAGCTCGGCCAATGCCAGCGTGGGGAAGCGCGCCTGAATCCGCGGCAAACTTTCGGCCAACTGCACCCGGGCCAGTTGCGCACCGAGGCAGAAGTGGATGCCGTGGCCGAAGCTCAGCATGATCTTCCCGTCGGTCGACATGCCGGGACTAGTGCCGTAGAACCGGGAAGGATCGAAGCGGTCGGGATCGGCGAAGGCGTCGGAATCGCGATTCCCAGACGCGATCAGCACGCGCACGTCCGCGTTCTTCGGGATCACCACCCCGCCTAATTCGATGTCGTGCTGGGCGATACGCGGAATGGAGCTGAACATGGCGGGCGCGTCGCAACGCAGGACCTCTTCGACGAATGCCTTCACCCGCATGGCGTCTCCCTGCAGCCAGTGCCGCTGTTCGGGATAGGCCAGCATCGCCAGGACCGCATGGTCGATGGTCGCAGCAGTGGTGACGAAGCCACCCAGCAGCATACCCCACAACATGCTGATCAACTCCGCATCTGAAAGCGTGTCGGCATCATCGTCGTGTGCGAGGACCAACATCGACACGATGTCGTGGCACGGATCGGTGCGCTTACGCTGTATGAGAGCGCCGAAGTAGGCCTTCACTTTGGCACTGGCCGCGTCCGCCGCGGCGAGCCGGGAATCGCTGGCGTGTGGGCTCAGGCCTTCCAAAATGGCGCCGTTGCCCGCGGCGAGCCCGAACATGTCGTCCTGGGGCATGCCGAACAGTTCGGCGAAGACCAGTATGGGCAAGGCCAGCGCGAATTCCCGATGCAGGTCCACGGCCTCCCCGCGCTCCAGCGCGGGCGTCATGCCGTCCAGCCGCGCTTCGACGATCCGCGCGATGCTCGGCCGCAGGTTGTCGATCTGGCCCATGGTGAAATCGCGCGAGATCAGCCGCCGCAGACGCGTATGCGTCGGTGGGTCCTTCATCGCTAGCGTGGAGGCCAGCAGATTGAGCGACAGGCTGGTCGCCGCATGCGGAAAATAGCGCGCCAGTTCGCCCGGCGGCGGTCCCCGAAACGCATCGCCCGTGGCCTTGAGGGCCCAGTAGATGTCGGCGTGGCGGCTCAACAGAAAAAGGCCCGACGCCGCGCGATGCACCGGGTCGTGCTCGCGCAACCACCGCATGAACGGATACGGGTCGTGGATCCACGCTGGCGACGCCAGTTCGGCGAACGCGTCCCGGCATGCTGCCGTGGTTTCTTGCACGTCCATCTTCGTTACCTGTTGGCTGGCTGATCTGAGCGATGCAGGCAGGTGCGCCGGCAAACCGCGGACACGATTGCGTCCCCAGCGGCGTCCGCACATCACCAGAAAACCGGGAACTCCTCGAACCCGCCAGTGATGATCTCCTTGCGCAACTTCAATTGTTCGGGCGCGACGGCCAAGCGCAGCGCGGGAAAGCGCTTGAAGATCGAACCGAACACCGCCTTGAGTTCCAGCCTGGCCAGCTCTCCGCCGATACAGGAGTGCGGACCGTAAGAGAACGCCAGGTGCGGCTTTTCCTGGCGCCCGATGTCGAAGATTTCCGGCGCGTCGAAATGGCGAGGATCGAACGACGTTGCCGGCAGGCCGACCAGCACCTTGCTCTCGGCGGGAATATGCACGCCCGCGATGGTCACGTCGGTTTTCGGATAGCGCATGATGCCGTCCCAGCCCGCGCCCGGCGGATACATGCGCAGGATTTCCTCCACGGCCTTGTCCACCAGGGATGGATCGCCGACCAGGCGTTCGCGCTGTTGCGGATGGCGGAACATGGCCAGCAGGCCGCATTCGATCTGCGCGACGGTGCTCTCGTGCCCCGCCACCAGCATGCCTGCCGCCAGGCCGATTGCTTCTTCCTCGGTCGCCTTGCCCTGGTCGACCGCCGCGAGCAGATCCGTCAGCAGGTTGTCGCCCGGATTCTGGCGCTTGTCCCGCATCTTGTCGCGAATGTAGGCGCGCAGTTCTTCCCAGGCCAAGCGCGACGCCCTGCGCGGGCCGCTTTCATGCTGGTGCGTCATCACCTCGTCGGACAGCCGAGCGAAAAAGGCGTGATCCTCATAGAGCAGGCCCATCAGGGCGCTGATGACCATCGCCGGAAGCGGAAACGAGAGGTGGCGCCGCAAGTCGGCGGGCTGGCGCTGGGCCGCCAGGTTCTCGAACAACTGCGCAGCGATCGCCTCGACATGCGGCGTCAGCAGCTTCACCCTGCGGCTGCTGAAGGCCGGCGCGACGAGCGTGCGTAACCGGACATGCTCGCCCCCCTCGTGCGACACGAGCCACCCCAGCGAACCAAGAATCACCGAATCCGGGGTGAACGCCGTCGGCGGCATTCCCGCCGGCCGGAACGCCGCGTCCGACAGCGCCGCCTTGGCCTCGTCGTAGCCTGTCACCCACCAGCCTTCGTGCCCAGACGGCAAACGCACGCGGTGTATCGGACCGTTGGCGCGCAGCGCCAACATCTCGGGCGAGGGCTCGATGTGATCGACGCGCCACATCGGCAGCATCGGCAGGGGTTGTTCGGACACGGTAGCACTTCACTCTCTAAGCGATGGAGGGGCGCAAGGTGCCCACAGGCGCTGCGGTCACCGACTTTACGTGCGCTTGCGTTCACTTCTGTTGGTCGATGATGCGGCGGGGAAGGCAACCGAACCGTAGGGCGTCAAGTTGGCTTTAGCCAGCTACCGAATCTTGTAGTAGACTCCTAGGCTAAGCGCCTGGTGCCGCAAAACATATGCGGAAACTCTGTCGCCATGCGCTACCATACGGAAACCTATTTTAGATGGGTATCCGCCTATGTTGGTTGGCCTCATGCGCGTCTCGGAACACGGGCCTGCAGCGGGATGCGCTGCTCGGCTCGCCATCGTGACCTCGCTCGAAGGACAATTGGGTGCGTTCCACTCGCTGACCGAGAACCTGCACACGGCGATGCCCTCGGGCGAATTCCTGTTCCGGGGGCGCCGCGCTCGCGCAGAGCGCGCTTTAATCTAGGACCATGTTGCAAGCCACTTGCGCACGTTCGCGTTGGCACCATTGCCAAACTCAAGAACCGCGTTCTCGTCGATGAAATACGCGGTTGCGGAATCCGGCGCGGCGCAACCTCGCCCGCCTCGGCTTCGTCATCGAACCCAAAGCCGGCTAGCTCTGCCAGCGCCCGCTTCCGCGGGAGATAGGGGCACCCTCGCTACGGCGTATTCGGTCGCGGCCTCAACCTGATCGCGCGTCAGCGATGGAATCGACAATCTCCTCGGCCGATTGCCCTCGGGCGAGGCGTCCACCATAGACGGGAACTCTCGTGTTTTAATGACCGGTTGGTGCGATCACCTTCGACTTCTACCCACCGACGCAGTTCAGACGATGAAGACGGCTTTAGAGGTCGGTGTCGATCTTGCCAAGATCAAGGACTGGTTCGCCTAACCCGACTCGGTACGGGTCGAGGGACAGCTGCCGGATCGCTTCATACAGGCGAGCCGGGGTACGATCTCTGAAGGTCCATGGATGCCTGGCTCAGCCCGCAGGAAAATAGCTACGGAAACACCAACCCAACGGCAGCTTCACGCACTGAAGCGGCTGAGTGGAATTGCCCGTGTCCCAAATAAATCCGAAGCCGTCACGTCGAAAGAGGAAGCGGAGAAGCTCTACGGGAGCGACTAAAACTGGCAGTTTTCTCGCATATCGACTTGCGTCTATCTCGACGACCTGCAACGGAGAGCCTTCATGTACATACCAACCCACTTTCGAGATGACGACATCGAGAATATTCGAGCGACAATCCACTGCGCCCCATTGGCCAACCTAGTCACAGCAACATCAGATGGGCCACTTGCGACGCCTCTTCCGCTCTTCCTCGACGAGAGCGAAGGCGAACACGGCGCACTATACGGGCACTTGGCGAAGGGCAATCCGCAATGGCGCACGGCCCCGATCGGAGAAGCTCTGGCAATCTTTACTGGCGCAGAGGCTTATGTGACGCCATCCTGGTATCCTAGCAAGCGACAAGCTGAACATGTGGTTCCGACATGGAATTACATCGCGGTCCACGCCCATGGGCCGATTGAGTTCTTCGAGGATCCCACTCGCCTGCTTGAGGTTGTGACGCGTCTGACGAATATCCATGAGACATCACGTGCGACGCCCTGGGCCGTCAGCGATGCCCCCGCGGATTTCATCGGCGCCCAGTTGCGTGAAATCGTCGGCGTGCGCATCCCTATCACCATGGTCCAAGGCAAACGCAAGATGAGCCAAAACCGCCCCACGCCTGATCGCATTGGTATCGCCACCGGCCTAGCGGCGAGCAAACTGGCACGGGACCAGGAAGTTGCAGCTCTTATCTTGGTTCAGGACTGAGACGAAAATGTGCATGACCAGCAGCGCCGCAGCCATCTTACATCTACAGCTCTCACGAACCCCAGCGGTCGGGGCATCAATTAACTCGCGAAATTTACGAACGGAAACGTCAGCTCGGCTTGCCGCACTGTGCAGACACTTGTCCGTATTCTGACAGAGGCACAATCTGTGTCAGGTCCAGTACAACGCGCATAGTAAGCGTCCAGACTTTCGAAAGCCCATTCGACTCTGCGGCTCCCTGCGCCGCCCGGGATGGCCATTGCTCAAAACAAAGCAATCCAGAAAAGAGCCGCGGAGGCAGCAATGCTCACGCTCTGCAAACTCCATCTCGCCCCCCGGAAGCAATTACATTGTTGAACCAATTCGCGCACAAGTGACAACGACTTGGAATGGAGACTCACCTCAGCGAGTTGCGAGCCGCGCAACTCCGTCTAGGAGCATGAGCAAGCAAGAGCCGCGACGCTTGTATATGCAGGCCAATGATTTGTCCCCAGAAAGAACCGTCATCGTCATAGTGAGCGATATGCCAGTTGAGACGGAACTTGCCCGCAATCTCGGTCTCGTCAACGTATCAATCGTGGGATGATTTGTTTTCGAGGGGCGCTTCCGCGCGGCAGGGCCGGACTACATAATCATGACCACCATAATCTATTGCCATTCAAGACCTGCCGTTTGCTCGCTCCTGGTGTCGCTTCGCGATTCGACATTCGAAGGGGTGGCTCGGTGAGCGAGTTCTTTCGTCACTCGGCCCAACCACTGGCTCAGTTCGAGTGACTCGTGCCAAATGCCACGATTCGTTTACTGCCCATGATCGAGTACATACTTGCGTTTTGCTTGGCACGATGCTTGCTGAAGATCATTTGTCCCAAGGGGTGAGGAAGAACTGCAAAGGCTTGGAAAAGCAAAGATGAGCACAAACGCTTTGATCGGAGGCGCCATTCCGAGCACCGATGTTGCGAAACGTGCAGCGCGCATCGGTGCCGAAGTCAAAAATATCAAGCTATCAGGCGACCTACCGGACCACACGATCGCCGCGATCAACAGCTTATTGCTCGAGCACAAGGTGATCTTCTTCCGCAATCAAGGACATCTCAATGACGCTGAGCATGAGCGCTTTGCCGCTCGTCTCGGAAAGCTAGTGCCACATCCGATGCTCGGTGCTACCAAAGGGATGGCGTCGCTCCTCGAACTGGACTCCACTCGCGGCGGCGGTCGTGCCGACGTTTGGCATGCGGATGGGACCTTCGCCGACGCCTATCCCAAGATTTTGGTCCTGCGGGCCGTTGTAATGCCAATGTTCGGAGGCGACACCGTATGGTCGAACACAGCTGCCGCTTATCTTGGTCTGCCGCCGCCGCTACAACGGCTTGCCGAGGCCCTATGGGCCGTTCACAGCAACGTCTTCGATTACGCCGGGATCGCGCGGGTCCGTGAGGTCGACAAGAAACATTTTGACGAGGTGTTCACCAGAACGGTTTTTGAGACCGAGCATCCCGTCGTACGCGTCCATCCCGAAACGGGCGAGCGGACGCTAGTGCTCGGCGCCTTGGTGAAGCACTTTATTGGAATCCGCAAATACGACGGACAAAAGCTATTCGATCTGCTCCAGTCTCACATCACCGCGCCCGAAAACACTGTGCGTTGGAATTGGTTAGAGGGCGATATTGCGCTGTGGGATAACCGCGCAACGCAGCATTACGCGGTCAACGATTACGGGGACCAGCATCGCGTCGTACGTCGGGCCACGATCGAGGGTGACGTGCCTGTCAGTGTCGATGGCCGGAGCAGTGTAACGCGAAAGATGACCAAATAACTGCACGTCGACGCCCCCGCGCCCCGCGCTGAAAACTGGGAAAAATTGGCAATCGGAGCTGTTTCGGGGCAAACTCGAAAGCACTTTGCGACGCCATATCTCAGCTCTTGATGCCAACTCGGCAGCGTTTCGCTGTGCTGGCAACTATTTAGCGTGGGCAACGGCTTCGAGGAAACCACGAGCATCACTGTCCTTCGCCGGTGGCCGGTACGTGGCCTTCACGTTTCAGTTTAGAAAATTCTCGGTCAGTGGCCATAAAGCGCGCCAACATTGGGGCGATGAGTTTAGTTGGATCGACCAGTTGACCACACTGACGCGTAAGCACTTCTGCATATGCAATGAGATCACGATGCACGGCCGCGGGCAGCTCCGCACTCACTTTGACCGGCTTGTCGTCTGGAAGCTCTCCTATTCTAAGCTTGGGCATCCCTATCCTCCATATGGCGCAAGTATGAGGTCGCGATTGACGAGAACACGAACCGGGAAACCAGGTCGCACGGTCAGCGTGGGCTGGATGTTGAGACTGCGCCGAACTACCTGCTGTCCGGTCTGGTTCAGTGAGTCCGAGGCGCCGTGCCGCAATGCTTGGATGATTGCGCTGTCGTTGCTGTTGGTATCAGAGCCGGCTCCCAGTTCGGTCCCGACCGCCAGAAACGTGGACAGTGCCGCAGCCTTAAACAGCTCACCCCAGTGATTGTCGACCTGGTCTTCGAGGCCTGCATATCCTGCGGCATCAGCGCCAGGCTGCCGCTCGAGAACGATAGAACGTCCATTCGGCATGATCAACCGGGTCCAGACGAGCAGGACACGGGACTGGCCGAAAGCGACCTGGCTATCGTAGACCCCGATCAGACGCGCTCCCTGGGGCACAAGCAGAAAGCGGCCGGTCGGTGAGTCAAAAAGGTTCTCCATGACCTGCGCGGTCACTTGGCCTGGAAGGTCCGATCGGATCCCGGTGATAAGCGCCCCTGAAATCACCGTCCCAGCCTGCACGATGTATGGTGAAGAGGGTTTGGCGATACGGTCAGGGCTTACCGCTCGGCGGTCCACAGAGGCGTTCACGAAGGCAAGCTTGCGGTCCTGGCCGTTCTGCGCAGATCCATCATCGCCAGTGCTCGTTGCATTCGGTGGCGTGACTCGGTCGTTTTCAACCGCCGCAGCGGACGGACGCGCTCCGCCATTGATCGCAGCGAACAAATGGCTGGTGCGGGCTGCCTCGGTCTCTTGTTCCCGGCGCTGCTGCTCCGGATCGGAGCCGATCGCCGGTGACTGGCCCTGAGCGGCAAGGATCGGCCGACCAAGGTCGCCGGGGAGCGGCGGACCAAGCTGCGGGATTGGCTGGCGCGGAACGCCGGCATAGTCCTTCGGCAGCATCGTAATTCCGTCGGCAACATTGTGATGGTCGGTACTGTAAAGCTCATCGGCCGCTTGATTGCGTGGATGATTGCTCTGCAGCGACCCCAGCACCGCTCCGCCGATGACAAGTAATGCAACTGCGCTCCCGCCGGCCAGGATCTTCCGCGACAATCGCGTCACGCGCGGATGCTCTGCTCTCAAGCGGAAGCTCCTGGACTGATCCTCTTGTGTCTCAGGCGGAGCGGCTTGTTCCTGATCGTTTCCATTCCGGGTGTTCATGACGACGGCCTCCCGTCGGTCCGAACAATGCGGACCTTCTGCTGGTGCTCGCCGCCAAGCCGCAGTTCCGCGGCAGCAAATAGCCGGTCGACGATCAATACGTTGCCGTAAGCGCGGTAGTTGACGAGTTCAGTCTTGCCGTCTGGACCGATGGCGAAGAGCGGAGGCATCTCGCCCTGCACGATGCCTTGCGGGAATTCGACATAGACCTTGCGGCCATCGTCATATGCTGCGAGCGGCCGCCAGGGAGGACTGTCGCCTTCGATGGCATAGCGGGAGATTCGCTGCGCCGGATCTGGAAGGACGGGCTTCAGAGCAGCTGAACGCGACCGTTCGCGTACCGTCTCAGGATAGTACCAGGCAACGGATGGCATGTATGGCCGCTCGCGGGAGCGTAGCTCGATCAGGTAGGTGCGCCGGTCAGTATTGACCACCAGGTTGGTCTCGATCGAAGCTCGGGTCGGCTTGACCAGGATGTGGACACGCCGTGTGTCCCCGCTCCCGCTCTCGGTATCGCCCACGACCCAGCGTACGGTATCTCCGGCCGCGATCGGCCCTGATCCCGTCAACTGTTCTCCCTCCTCGAGCGCGATATCCGTGATCTGCCCCGGCGCGGCGTAAATCTGATAGAGCGCGCCGGGACTGTAGGCGTAGATTTGCGCCGCGTTGAAATAGCCCCGCTTGCGCGGTTCGACCCGGGCTGCGCTATTTGCTGTCTCAACCCGGCTCACGGGTTCAGCATCTTCCTTCTCTCCCGACTTGCCGCCGAGAGCGGGCTTCCAGAGGGGTGGAACGTGAAGCGATCGCGATCTGTCGTTGACAGCCACCGGCGTCGCCGATAGCGGAGGCACTTCGGTGTCATAGCTGATCTCCGGCGGAATGTAGGTCGCGCACCCACCGAGCGCCGACGGACAAAGCAGAATAGCGGACAGGACTGCACGCTTCGAGTTCACGAACACGGTCCAAGCCGAATTGAGCTTGCTGCGCTTCGAATTAACGTCAAATTGCGTCTTGGTCACTGACTCAACTCCTTTGACCAGTTGATCGCGCGGACGTAAACGCCAAGCGGATTCTTGCGCAGGCGTTCGGCGTCGCGGGGCGTCTCGATGACGATCGAGAGAATTGCAGTCCAGCGCTCAATCGAGCTCGACGAACCGTTGTCGTAGGTGCGCTGGGTCCAAGCCACCCGAAAGCTCTCCGAAGAGGCGCGAATGACGCTCGAGACCTCGACGGAGATTTGCGCCTTACCCAGCTTTGCGAACGGGTCGTTGTTGCGCGCGAAGTCGTTGAGCGCAGCCGCGCCGCGATCGGTTGTAAAATCATAGGCCCGAAGCCAGTTTTGGCGCAGAACGATTCCGTCGGCAGGTAGGCTCCTGACATCCTCGATAAAGCGCGCCAGATGGTAGGCAATCTGCGCATCAGTCGGCTGATAGTCGATGTCAGCTGGCGCAACCCTTTGGGCCTTTCCAAGATGATCGACCTCAACCACCCACGGCGTGATCGAGCCTTGATTTGATTGCCAGACAAGTCCACCCGCGAGACCGACTGAAAGCATCAAGCAACCGAATGCCATCAGGCGCCAGTTCTTCGCTTGCACTCGCGCCGATCCGATGCGTTCGTCCCAAACCTGAGCTGCCTTTTGATAAGGCGTAGTCGGCTCGGGCATTCGCCCGTAGTGTACTGATGATCGTTTGAACATCGATGGTTGCCCCTGGTATCGAGTGATCGGTTTCAAGTCGTGCGGTGGCTCGGATTTTGAGGCGCTGTAGGGTGAGGTGTCAGCGCTCTCCTTCAGACAAATCGACGGATGAGCCGCTGCCACTATGATCGCCTGAGCGGACCGCTTGGCCGGCTGCTGATGCACCGTGCCGAATAGTCTCGGCACGCTTCATGCGTCGCGCCCAATCGGGTTGCCCTTCGGCCGAAGTGCTCGCGGCCGACGCACCGGTTTCCCCACCTCCGCCGAGTGCGGCGGCTGCACGACGCAACGGGCTCATGGCAGCCGAGGCGCCAGCCTCGGCAACGCCAGCAATGCCTCCGCTTCGATAGGCGGCGGACGCTCCACTCCAGACGGCGCCCCCGCCGCGCGCGGCCCCAGCAATTGCGCCGCCAGCGAGACCAACACCGCCGGCGGCAAGACCCGCGCCCGCCGCAACAATGCCACCGGCAGCAAGGCCCGTTCCAACCGCGGCACCGGCACCGAGCTGAGGTCCGCCCGACACCAGGCCGTTTGCAATACCCGGACCGAAGATACCGAGGCCCAGCAAGGAGAGCGCCGCGAGCACCAGTGTCATCGCGTCCTCGATGGTTGGCTGATTGCCGCCAAAGCCAGCGGTGAACTGCGAGAACAGGGTCGATCCGATCCCGACGATGACGGCCAGGACCAAGACTTTGATTCCGGAGGATATGACATTGCCCAGGACCCGCTCTGCTGCGAAGGCGGTCTTGCCAAACAAGCCAAACGGAATGAGCACGAAGCCGGCAAGCGTCGTGAGCTTGAACTCGATCAGGGTGACAAAGAGCTGGATCGCCAGAATGAAGAAGGCGAGCAACACCACGACCCAGGCGAACAGGAGAACGACGATCTGGACGAAATTCTCGAAGAAGCTGATGTAGCCCATCAGGTTGGAGATCGAGTCGAGCAGCGGACGGCCGGCGTCGAGTCCGACTTGAGCGATCTTTCCCGGCCGCAGGAAGTCCGACGCGGAGAGACTTGTGCCAGATGCCTTCAAGCCAAGACCGGCAAAGCTCTCGAAGACGATGCGCGCCAAGCTGTTCCAGTTGCCGATGAGGTAGGCAAAGACGCCCACGAAGAGCGTCTTCTTGACGAGACGGGCGATGATGTCCTCGTCCGGCCCCCAACTCCAGAACAACGCAGCAAGCGTAATGTCGATCGCGGCAAGAGTCGTGGCGAGATATCCGACGTCACTTCGCAGCAGCCCGAAGCCGTTATCGATATAACGCGTGAACGCTTCCAAGAACTGGTCGATGATCCCCGTACCCGTCATGGCTTGCTCGCCTCGGGCGTCACCGGTTGCGGATATCCTTGCGGGATCCGGCTCTGGTCTTTTGGGGCGGGCGCCAACGTTACGGGCGGTTCCTCTTGGCCTGGAACAGCGGCACCGGCTTTCTTGCCCAAGAAGCGTCGCCGGTTTTCGGCCCAAACGCCCTTACATTGCCGATAATCCGCTGTTTCTTCCGGAGTGACGCCGCGGCAGCGCGCGAGGTCTGAGCTGGTTGCATCGGTCGTCTGCTCCGCCTTCGGTGTCGGCGGAGAATTGTCTCCGCCACGCAGCTGAATCGTGCAGGCCGCGACGGCTACTAGGCCGATTGTCGTAAGCAGCGACAAAGCCTTGAATGCCTTTAAGTCGGTCATTAGTGGAACATCTGCACGTTGGATGATTGATAGCCCTGCCCAGGTGTCAGGAAGCGCCGAAGTTGTTCTCGTCCCTGATCCTGGGCCGAGGCGCGCTGAGCTGATTCAAGACTCTGCGCCCGGCCTTGCGCCGTCACGACAGCGGTGAGGTCGGCGAGCTGCTGCGCGTTCAGCGCAAGGATCTGATTGCCAGCTTGCGTTGCCTGCAGAGCGCCGCTAGCGCCTTGGCTTGACGTTACGAGCGCGGACGTCTGGATGCGGTTAGTGTCGAGATTGTCAACGATGCCGGCTTGGACGCGAAGCGCGTCTTGTGTTGCCGCGTAAGTATTTTGCCACCGCGATTGAGCGTTGGTGACCAGCAACTGGCTGGATTGGTTTCCAGCGGCCGGCGCGTAGTTCGTCGAGAACGCGCGATCGATCTGCTGGACGTCGTAGGCAATGCGCTGGGCCTGGGCCAACAATTGCTGGGTCCGCTGGATGGAAGATTGCAGTTGCTGTAGCGACGAGTACGGCAGGTTTGCCAGGTTCTTCGCCTGGTTGATCAACATCTGTGCCTCGTTCTGCAACGAGCTGATCTGATTGTTAATCTGCTGCAGCTCTCGTGCGGCAGTCAGGACGTTCTGAACGTAGTTGTTCGGATCGAAGACGATCAGCGCGCGCGCGGGCGAGGCGGCGCCAAGCAGGAGAGAGATGGCGATAGCGGCCGCCAATGGACTAAGACGCCTCACTGCGATTTCTCCAGATTGATGAGATTGGGGATCAGGTCGGCGGCCCAGGCGATGCCACGGTGCTGTAGCCAGGCCGAGACAAAGCCGTCAGGTCCATGTTCGGTGACGAGCTGTGTGATAGCAGCCTGGTCTGCCTTGGAAGAGGCTGCGGCGAATGCGAGCGCGACCTCACCAAGCCCAAGTTCGAACATCCGGTTGCCCCGACGCGACTGACAGTAGTAGTCGCGCTTTGGTGTTGCCCGGCTTAGAAGCTCGATCTGGCGGTCATTGAGGCCGAAGCGGCGGTAGATGGCCGTGATCTGCGGTTCGATTGCCCGTTCGTTCGGCAGCAACAATCGCGTTGGACAGCTCTCGATGATCGCCGGCGCGATCGCGGAGCCATCGATGTCCGACAGCGACTGGGTGGCGAAGATGACGGACGCGTTCTTCTTCCGAAGCGTCTTCAGCCATTCCCGGAGCTGCCCTGCAAAATCGTCATCATCGAGGGCAAGCCAGCCTTCGTCGACAATCAGGAGTGTTGGCCGGCCGTCGAGACGATCACCAATGCGATGGAAGAGGTACGCCAGCACGGCCGGCGCAGCACTCGTTCCGATCAAGCCTTCGGTCTCGAATGCCTGCACCGAGGCCTCGCCAAGGCGCTCGAATTCAGCATCGAGCAAGCGCCCGGATGGACCGCCGAGGCAATAAGGTTGCAAGGCGCGTTTCAGGGAGTTCGATTGCAGCAGAACCGACAGGCCCGTGAGGGTGCGCTCCTCCCTCGGCGCCGAGGCAAGAGACGTCAGCGCCGACCACAGGTGATCCTTGACCTCCGGGGTGATCTCAAGCTTTTCTCGCGCCAGGATCGCGCCGATCCATTCCGTCGCCCACCCCCGCTCGACGGAATCGTCGATCCAGGCCAACGGTTGCAGGGCGACGGGGTTCTCGTCTCCGGCAGACAGCGCACCGCCGAGATCATGCCAGTCGCCATTCATGGCGAGCGCGGCCGCCCGGATTGAACCGCCGAAGTCAAACGCAAAAACCTGAGAGTTCGGATAGCGGCGGAACTGTAGCGCCATCAGCGCGAGTAGCACTGACTTGCCAGCGCCTGTCGGCCCCACCACGAGGGTATGACCGACATCGCCGACGTGGAGTGAGAATCGGAACGGCGTTGATCCCCCGGTCTTGCCGAATAGAAGCGGCGGACCCTTGAAGTGGAGGTCCCTCGCCTCGCCTGCCCAAATGGCCGACATCGGAATCATATGGGCGAGGTTGAGGGTCGATACGGGTGGCTGCCGCACATTGGCGTAGACGTGCCCCGGCAGACTGCCGAGCCATGCTTCAACAGCGTTGACCGTCTCGATCATGCAGGTGAAATCGCGGCCCTGAATGACCTTCTCGACCAGCCTCAGCTTTTCATCGGCAGCACTGGGATCGCGATCCCAGACGGTAATGGTCGCAGTAACAAAGGCTTGTCCGATCTGATCCGACCCCAGCTCCTGCAACGCCGCGTCGGCGTCCAGCGCCTTGTTGTGGGCGTCGGTATCGAGCAACGTCGACGCCTCGTTGGTCATGACCTCCTTGAGGATGGCGCCGATGGATTTTCGCTTCGCGAACCACTGACGACGTATTTTGGTCAGCAGCTTGGTGGCGTCGGTCTTGTCGAGCATGATCGCCCGAGTCGACCAACGATACGAGAACGGCAGGCGATTCAGGTCGTCCAGGATTCCCGGGGTCGTGGCGCCCGGAAAGCCGGCAATCGTCAGGACCCGAAGATTGGCTGAGCCCAACATGGGCTCTAGCCCGCCGGTCAACGGCTGGTCGGCCAACAGCGCATCGATATACATCGGAATTTCTGGCACCCGAACGCGGTGGCGCTTGGTCGAAATCGTCGAGTGCAGGTAAGTCAGCGTGTCCTGGTCATCGAGCCAGGCGCATTCGGGCATGAACCCTTCAACGAGCTGCAACACGCGGTCGGTTTGATCGATAAACCCGCGGAGCACCTCGCGCGCGTCGGCGCCAACAGTCCGATCGCGGCCCTCATAGAGCAGGCGCTCTGCCCTGGCGGCTCCCTCCTCCGGCGGCAGATAGAGGAAGGTCAGGAAATAGCTGGACTCATAGTGAGCCCCAGCTTCTTCGAACTGGGCTCTACGTTCGGCATCGACCAGCGCGGACGCGACGTCCGGAAATGTACCCGGAGGATATACCCCAGCAAAATGACGCTGCGCCTCGACGAATACGGCCCAGCCGGATCCCAGGCGACGAAGTGCGTTATTCAGGCGACCGGCGACGCCGACAAGTTCAGCCGGTACCGCGCTGTCGAGGTCGGGTCCCCGGAACTTTGCCGTCCGCTGGAACGAGCCGTCCTTGTTCAGGATGATTCCCTCGTCGACGAGGGCTACCCAAGGCAGGAAGTCGGCGAGACGCGCGCTGGAATGGCGATATTCGGCAAGATTCATCATGATCATGAGCTCAGGCGTTGAGATGGCCGGGAATGCGCAGATGTCTGCGCACCACATCGACAAAGGCGGGGTCGCGCTTGGCGGCCCAGACGGCGGCCATGTGGCCGATGAACCAGAGGACAAGACCCGCGATCCAGAGCCGCAGTCCGAGTCCAAGGGCCGCGGCAAGCGTGCCGTTCACAATGGCGACCGACCGCGGCGCGCCGCCCATCAGGATCGGCTCGGTGAGTGCGCGGTGAACGGGCACGACAAAGCCTGCGACCGGCTCATCCATCAGATCACCACGCCGCCGCCGAAGGAGAAGAACGACAGGAAGAAGCTCGAGGCGGCAAACGCGATCGACAGTCCGAACACGATCTGGATCAACCTGCGGAAACCACCTGCCGAGTCCCCGAACGCGAGCGTGAGCCCGGTCACGACGATGATGATGACGGCGATGATCTTGGCGACCGGCCCTTCCACCGACTGCAGGATCTGATTGAGTGGCTGCTCCCACGGCATGTTCGAGCCAGCCGCCCATGCCGGCGGGGCTGCCACAAGCACCGCGCCGAAGGCGGCCAACGATGCACATCGAAGAAAGCGAAATTGCTGACGCATGTCAGTCTCCTGCTGTTGAAAGGCTGTAGTCGCCGGCGGCCCCGAGCCCGGTGACGAGGGCGAGCTCAGCGAGGCGACGATCGGCGCCGCGGCCCGCAAGGACGGCGACGAGGTTGATGGTCTCGGCGATCAGGGCGCGCGGAACCGTGATGACGGCTTCCTGGATGAGTTGCTCGAGCCGCCGCAGCGCACCGAGCGCAGTCCCAGCATGGATGGTACCGATGCCGCCGGGATGGCCGGTGCCCCAGGCCTTGAGCAGGTCGAGTGCTTCGGCACCTCGGACTTCGCCGATCGGAATGCGGTCAGGACGCAGTCGAAGGGACGAGCGGACAAGATCCGACAGCGTGGCCACACCGTCCTTGGTCCGCAGCGCAACGAGATTGGGCGCCCTGCACTGTAGCTCGCGGGTGTCTTCGATCAGCACGACCCGATCGGAGGTCTTCGCCACCTCGGCCAGAAGCGCATTCGTCAGGGTTGTCTTGCCGGTCGATGTCCCACCGGCGACCAGGATGTTCTTCCGTGCGACGACCGCGTTCTGCAGGATCTCGGCCTGCTCCGAGGTCATGATTCCCCTGGCGACGTAGTCGTCGAGCGTAAACACGGCGACGGCGGGCTTGCGGATGGCAAAGGCCGGTGCTGCAACGACCGGGGGTAAGAGTCCTTCGAAGCGCTCACCGGTCCCGGGCAGTTCGGCTGATACCCTCGGCGCACCGGCATGCACCTCGGCACCGACGTGATGTGCTACCAGGCGGACAATGCGCTCGCCATCGGCTGCGGAGAGAGTTTCGCCTGTGTCGATCAGGCCACTCGACAACAGGTCGACCCACAGCCGTCCATCCGGGTTGAGCATCACCTCGATGATCGCGTCGTCTTCGAGGTAGCCGGCAATCGCAGAGCCAAGTGCGCTGCGCAGCATTCGCGCACCGCGCGAATTCGCTTCCGATTGAATGGAATGGATTGTCACCGCTCGCCCCCACGAATGAGGACGCCCAAAGCGCGTCCTCAGATGGGGATGATTAGAAAATGCACCAATGCACTTAGCGCAACAAGCGCTTTCCGTGATCGTAGGCTGGCGTGGAAAAAGAAAGACTGAAAACTGGTATTTGACGGCTACTCAGTCGCATTGGCTCAGCGCGAGCTGCTGTTCACCACTCCGCATCGTCATCAGCAGGCAGGAGGACGACCGAATCCTCATACAGGCCAACTGACTCAACAGCGTCGGAGATATTAGCAGGCATGAAGAAAGAAATTGAACTCATCCATGAGGCGACGGATCGGCGCCAAGGCAGCACGAACCAGGCCAAGGCCGCGATCTGCAGTGCGACGTTGAGGCCGAACGCGACTTGATAGGCCTGGACCGGCCGATGACCACCGATCGCGGTCCATTGCTCAAGGATCAGGCCTGTCGCGTATTGTGCCAGAAAAGCCCAACCAAAGTGCAAGACGTTCAAGGCGCCGTTGGCACGACCGGCAAGCTCCGGCGGAAAGTAATCTGCTATTACCGCGAAGCTGACCACCGTTGCCGTTCCGGCAATTGCGACAACGGACCAGGGCAAGATGGACGGCAGAGGCACTCGCAGGATCAAAGCTAGCTCGGCTGCGACAAACAGCACCGCAACCGTCGCTAATACCGTCTCCGCCCCGATGCCCCTTCGTTTGACGTAATGGACGGTCATCCCGAACAACAAGGCGCCGCAGCTCAAAACGATCGACATTATGAACAGCTGTCTTACGAGACTTGCGCGATCAAGCCCCTCCACGTCGGTCAGCCATGGTGATGCCCACAGTCCTTGCAGAGACCAGGCTGATCCAATGCAGGTCGCCGAAAATGGGGCCACTCGCCAAAAGCGACGATCTGCAAAAACGGAGCCAAGGGTGGCGCGCGTTGTTGATGGCACAATGCCTCGTTCGGGCACCACGACATAGATGAGAATGGCCGTCGCACCGGTGGCGGCCGCCAGAATCTCAAAGAGCTGCCGCCACCCCATCCAAGCGAGTAGGTGTTCGATGGGAGCCGTAGCAGTCACCGCTCCAAGTGATCCCAGCATGATCATGTAGCCGTTCAGCAAGGCAACTCGTTCCCTGGGGAACCAAAGGATGATGGATTTCAGACCTGCCATCAGTGCCGCTGCCACACCAAGCCCGATCATTGCGCGCGCGATCAAAAGTGACAGGAAGTCGGTCGATACCGCGAACAGTCCCGCGCCGATGGCTGCGAGCAGGAGCAGAACACTCTGGACGCGGCGCGGACCAAAGCGATCCAACAAAATGCCGACCGGGATCTGAGCCGCCGCGAACACCAGGAAATACACTGACGTAAGCAACCCGAGGTCGGCAGCCCCAAGCCCAGCATCCGAGATGAGATGAATGGCGATCAAAGCGTTGATCGTTCGAAACAGATACGAAAGATAGTATCCAACCGCAAACGGGAGAAATACGCGCGCGGTGAGGCGCCATGCCCCTGAAATCTGCATGCTGACCCCTGTTGCTGGCAGCTCGCGCAAGCCGATAGCGTGACCAGCTTTTCGTCAGTTCAGCAAAATCGCTGCGGGCGTAGGCTAGCGAAGAAAAAGAAGGACTGGCGAAATGGCCTGCCTACGTAGTTCAATCAGGTTTCTTCAACCGTCTCCTGACTGCGGATATCTTCCGGAATCTCGCGCAGAAAGCTTTGGCCCTTTTGCAAGCGACGCCCAAGCGCCTCGACAAATCCTTCGAAGCGCTCCCTGCCCTTTGCCTGCGCGGCCGCCTGTGCATCGTTGGGCAACGGTGGCGTAATAGTCAGCCAGAACCGAATGAACAGAGCCAAGGTCTCCGCCGTCAACCCAACGTCGCGCTCGAGCCTCTGCATCTGACGCGACAGCCGGTCGAGGCGCCGGGTAAACGCGGCCTCTCGCCGATCAGCGCCGTCCGGCGATAGAAACGAAGCGACCGCAGCTTCCACGATCGCAGACCGAGAAAGCTTCTTGCGATCGGCAAGCTCCGAGATCTGTTTCAGAAGCTCTGGCGGGAAATAGACATTCATCCGGTCGCGCATATCGCCTCAGAGCTCCATACCGTCATTTGGGTCCATGGCGACTTGACGGGCGACACCGCGCATCTGTTGGCGTATGAGCCGGGACTGGCGGACAGCGTCCTCGTCATCGTCAAGAACGGTGGCAAATTCCTCTGCCGGCGTTGGTTCGGTCGTCTCCTTGACGATTGCAACGTGATCAGGGAGTTCGGGCTCACGACGGAGCCCGCTATTCGCCGTGTCTTCCTCGGCCTCCGCGGCTCTGTCAGTTGGACCTGCCGTCGGCTTCAACGGTCCGAGCCCTGACCATCCGTCCGTTCGCACTGATCGGCCGGCCATCGCCGGGTCAGGCGGCGGCAAAACCCGCTCGGTGAATCGCCGATCCTCGTAGTAGCGGACCTTCTTCGCCCGGATCGGCGCCGTCCCCGCCACCATGACGATCTCGTCCATCGGCGGAAGCTGCATGACCTCGCCCGGGGTCAGGAGCGGCCTTGCTGTCTCCTGGCGCGAGACCATCAGGTGCCCCAGCCAGGGGTTCAATCTGTGCCCGGCATAATTCTTCATCGCTCGCATCTCGGTCGCGGTGCCCAGTGCGTCGGACACCCGCTTGGCAGTTCGCTCGTCATTGGTCGCGAAGCTGACCCGGACGTGGCAGTTGTCGAGAATGGCGTTGTTCGGCCCATAGGCCTTCTCGATCTGATTAAGCGATTGCGCGATCAAAAAGCTCTTGATGCCGTAGCCCGCCATGAAGGCCAGCGCGGACTCGAAGAAATCAAGCCGGCCTAGTGCCGGGAACTCGTCGAGCATCATCAGGACTCGATGTCGGCGATCGCGGGCGTGCAGATCCTCGGTCAGGCGCCGGCCGATCTGGTTCAGCACCAGCCGGATCAGGGGCTTGGTCCGCGAGATATCGGAGGGCGGCACGACGAGGTAAAGCGTCGTCGGACGGTGATCAGCGATCAGGTCGGCGATCCGCCAGTCACAGCGGCGGGTCACCTGGGCCACGACGGGATCGCGATAAAGCCCAAGGAACGACATCGCGGTGGACAGGACGCCGGAGCGTTCATTCTCGGACTTGTTGAGCAGTTCTCTCGCGGTCGAAGCGACCACCGGATGGGCGCCCTGCTCGCCAAGGTGCGGCGTGGTCATCATCGCCTTCAGCGTCGCCTCGATGGGCCGCTTCGGGTCGGACAGAAAGGCGGCCACGCCAGCCAAGGTCTTGTCCGCCTCGGCATAGAGGACGTGGAGGATGGCGCCGAGCAGGAGCGAATGACTGGTCTTCTCCCAATGGTTCCGCTTGTCGAGTGAGCCTTCGGGGTCGACCAGGACGTCGGCAACGTTCTGCACATCGCGAACCTCCCATTCCCCGCGCCGGACCTCGAGAAGCGGATTGTAAGCCGAGGATTTCGAGTTGGTTGGGTCGAACAACAGGACGCGGCCATGCCGCGAGCGGAAACCCGCGGTCAGTTGCCAGTTCTCCCCCTTGATATCGTGCACGATGGCCGAACCCGGCCAAGCGAGAAGAGAGGGTACAACGAGGCCAACGCCCTTACCTGAACGGGTGGGTGCAAAACACAACACGTGCTCCGGCCCATCATGGCGGAGGTAGTCGCAATCGAGCTTGCCCAGTACCACACCATCCGGACCGAGAAGTCCGGCCGCTCGAACCTCTTCCGCATTAGCCCAGCGCGCCGACCCATAGGTCTCGACATTCTTGGCCTCGCGGGCCCGCCAGACCGACATGCCGATCGCCACAGCGATCGAAACAAAGGTCCCCGACGACGCGATGAAGGCTCCCTCGACAAAGACCTGAGGCGCGTAGGCATCGTAGACGAACCACCACCAGAAGAAGATCGGCGGATAATAGATCTTGAAGCCCAACAGTTCGAACCAGGGCCGGCCAAGCTCGGGCTGGTAGGCAAGTCGCCAGGCCGTCCACTCGGTTGCTCCCCAGATGGCCAGCAAGACGATCAGGCCGACAATTATCACCTGTCCCCAGAGGATTTTGGTTCCGGACATTCCGAGCGTCCTTCCGCAACTGAATTGGCGAGATTGCTAGAGGCCGAGGTCGCGCTTGCGACCAAAGCCCCATTCGATACCACCGCCGTCCTTCACGGCACCGGTGACGTGTTGGCCGAGCCTCTTCTCGAGTTCGCGCGACCAGGGCACGAGCTGGAAGCCGAGCCCATTATCGATCATGGCGAAGCGTCCCGAGGCGAGCGTCAACCGCTGGCGATACGTGCCCGCCACATGCTCCCCAGAGGCGGCGTTCACATGAGGCAAGCCGGTGTCGGCCGAGACTTTTGCTGCCACCTCCTCCACCTCACGCCGGCGCAACGTGTTCAGGAGGTCCCGCTGCAGGATGACGCGTTGGCCCTGCCGCCGTGCCAGGCCCTTCTGGATCAGATGCTCGGTACGGGCTCCCAGGGCGTCGCGGGTCTCGCGGCCGAATCCGCCCATGGCGAGCGGCATGGGGTCGCGTTCGACCAGCCTGTGGTCGAGCCAGGTTGCGCCCTTCGCGGTGACCTGCTCGGCTAGATCGAGGTCAGAGCGGATCGCCAGCACCACGGTCGTCCGCGGATCGCCGGCCTGACCGAAGCGTCGGACTTCGACGATGCCCCCGACCGGCGGTGCGTGGTCGAAGGCCTCGATCCCGCGGAAGCGCACGTGGTGTGCACGTCCGTCTGTTCCGTCGATCAAGGCGTAGGCCTCGCCAGTCAGTTCGTCATGCAATCCACGGCCGACCAGCCGTCCGATGATTTGGGACGTCGGCTGTCCACCCTCGATGACGAAGTCGGCAATGCCGCGCGCTTCACCACGCTCGGTAAAGGCGCGGTGCATGGTCTTGATGATGTCGCCGCGCATGCCAAGGTCGCGCAAGCTGCGCTCGGCTTCGAGCCCGACCATCCACTCCCCCAGCCCGGCGGAGGCAGCAAGGCCCATCTTCTCCAGGTGTTGAAGGCGGCCGACCATCAGGCGCCGGATATCGGGATCGGACTTGCCGGGATGCTCTGGGCGAAGATCGATGTAGCCGGTCTCGTCGGCTGTCAGCCGGATCTCCCGATCAAGCCGCGTCCATCGTTCCGCGATGACTTCCCTCTCGAGCGAATTGCGGATATCGTGTTCCGGTTTTGGACCCAGTTCGATCGCGACCAGTTCTTCGGCGCGTGAACGGAGGCCCCGGCTGATATAGTCACGGGAGATGACGAGATCCGCCCCCTCCTCATCTATCCCCCGAACGAGAAAATGGACGTGGGGGTTGTCGGTATTCCAATGACCGACGGCCACCCAATCGAGCCGCGTGCCGAGATCAGTCTCCATCTGCCTGGCGAGATCGCGGGTGAAGGCCTTCAGATCGGTCATGTCGCCGGCATCCTCCGGCGAGACGATGAACCTGAAATGATGCCGGTCATCATTGCACCGTTCCGCGAAAGCCGCGCTATCGGCGCGGTCGCTGCTGGCATCGAACATCTCGGCCCGCTGGCCACTCCGGGTCACGCCGTCGCGCTTCAAATATGCGACGTGGGCTGTCAACGGCGCTGAACGGAAAGCCCGCCCTTTGTGACGAACCACGCGCGCCTTCACCACAACGCGCCGCGTCGGGCTGAACAATCTGGCGCGGCTAAAGGACAGCCGGCCGCGGCCAAACGTCGAGCGCCCATAGGCGGCCGAACGCCTGCCGGTCCCGGTCTGACCCGAGGTGTGTCCGGCTTTCTTCGCGGCGCGTAGCACCTGGTTGATAAAGCTCTTCGGCTTCGGAGCGCGAGTGCTGCGGATGCGCCCGGGCCGAATACGCAGATCGCTGTCGCCTGCGGTCACAGGCGGCCCTCCAAGCGGGCGAAAGCGCCTGCAGTGCCGAGATTGTCCTTGATTGCATTGTTCAAAATGCAAGGCGCGGCACGGGCCCCGACCGACCGGCACGCCAGAACCCAAGCCATGCCAATGGCTTGCGGTTCGACCGGCGAGCCCCTTTTATCTCGCCTTCCTAATCGGGCGTTCAAAGTCAACTCATTCCTACGCTTTTCTTCGACTCTTCGCACTTCAGCCATTGCAGACTCCCTGCATCGACAACGCACACACGTCACCACATCGCGCTCGCGATCAGCATTCACCAGGCGGGGTCCATGCGTTCCTTCGCGTTCAGCACTTTGGCCGTCGCATGCTCTTCATCAGGTTCGTAAACAGGGCTGTCCAAGCAGTCTGGCGCTCTCATCACGTAGATGGCAGCAGGCAAGAGATAGCGGACATTCCCCGTTTCGCGGCCCCGCCAGGGGACGCTCACCGCGCGCGCGGATCTCTAGTCGTTACTCCTTCTCTCCATGCTGGCTGCAACACCAGCACCAATCTTTTGCGCCCCTGCTGCAACTACTGCGCAGGCCTCAAACGAAGTCGTTGCGTAACCTTGGCACCGAACCCGACGTGGAAGTCGGTCTGATTGATCCACATCCTGTGCAGGATGCTCGCAAGTTTGCGTGCGACCGCGACGATCGCGCACAGCATGCTCGACCGTTTGGCGATCCGCAGGCCCCAGGCCCGCAAGGCCGACCATTTCCTGACCCGCAACAGAAGGCTTGCGGCCGCCTCGCAGAGCGCTTCGCGAACTGCGACGTCGCCCTGTTTGGTAATTCGGCCTTCGAAGTCGATGGACGTTCCAGACTGGTGTCGCCTTGGCGTCAGGCCAAAATGCGCGCCAACCGTTCGAGATCGCGCAAAACGGAGAGGGTCATCAACACCAACCTTGAACGAAAGGGCGGCAACGGGACCGACGCCGGGTACGGTCATTAGTCGACGACAGATCGCATCATGCTGGACCACCTGCAGGAGCACCTTATGCAATCGTTCGTAGCCCTCGAAGATCGCTCGCCGCACGTCCAACATGGACTCAATCATCATGGAAAATACCGGATCGCTGTGCTCGATGAGCTCGCGGACCCGCGCTTCGTATTCCCCGCGGCCGACCGCTCCAACCATCAGACCGTACGCCCTCAGCGTGCCACGAATGTGGTTCTCAAGGTCGATCAGCTTGCGCTTGAGGAGCTTCCTGTTGGCCAGCAGCGAGCGCATCTTCTGCATCTCGATGTTCTTGACATGCACGGCGCGGTACCAGCCCAACCGCATCATTTGCGCGATGCCGCGCGCATCGTTTCGGTCGGTTTTGTTGCGCATTGTCGACAGCGAAACGCGCATATGGCGCGCTTCCACGACAACGATTGGAAGCCCGACTGGCTGCAATTCGCGATACAGCCAGATGCCAAGCGATGACGCCTCGACCCCGACCCTATCGAGGCGATCCGCGTAGCCCTCTACAGCGGAGCGGATCGTCTCTGGCTCCGTGCTGACCTTAATTTCGCGGACCGTGAGACCCTCGCTATCGACGATGCAAACGCTGGTTTCTTCAAGGCCGACGTCCAATCCAACATAGAGTTTCATCGAAGCTCTCCCTTGTGGCAACGACCTTCCAAGTCGTTGCACCAGGCTCCGGATTCGGCCACGACCGTCTTATCCCCGTGCACCGGTATCTCGAAGCCCGATTTGAAGAGCCGTCCTGCCGTCGTGGTCTTCCGGTCGCCAGTTGCCCAAAGAGCCGCCGCGACTTGCCAGCCAACTCGGGAAGCCCCCACTACTTCCGAGCGCTTGCGATAGCGATCGTTACCCGAAGGGCCGAGACACCCGAGGGTGGCTCGGTGAGGAGCGAAGCGACGAGTAGAGCGGGCCGAAGGCATCGCCCATACGCCATCAGCACGCGCCACTAGCTTTGTGAAGCACGCCAAGGCTTGCGGACCCGCATACTTGGTCATCGCGATACTTCCGAATCTGATCTCTTTTCGATCTGGCGTGCACGTCACCAGCACTCTCGATGCGCTGGACTGACCGGATCCAGTTCGGCGCAATCGCAAAGCGTTGTGAGGCTTCATTGATGAAGCCGGCAAATGAGTGAGCTGTCTGACTGATCGCCGGCTCGGCGGCTGATCCGCTCTGGGCCAAAGTAGCGCTGTCGAACGCGGTCAGAAGAAGCATCAGGGGCACGATAGCACAAACGCGCGTGCCCAACCGATCCAAGTACGCCGGGCTCGCGCCAGCCTTGCAGACATCGATCGAGACGGAGGAATGATCCCGCAATGGATTGAACGAGGGAATGGCCAGGAGAACACGTCGAATACGCACGATCACTCCTCCCACGTCCACACCGGCATCGCACGGCCGATCACGCTAGATGCCGGAAGAAATCCAAAGTACCGGCCATCAAGAGAGTCGTCCGACTGCCAGTTCATCAGAAACAGCTCGCCCTCGCCGGCGACGCGGCAGCCCTGCCATTTCGGCAGCGGCCTGCCTCGTCTGTCGTGATCCTTCGCCTCGCCCACCGCGACGCCATCGACCGAAATCGTAAGGCCGGTTCTGCAAACAATCTGCCCCGGAAGGGCGAGCACGCGCTTCAGCATAGGGACGCCAATGGGCAAATAGCCGTTAAGGTCGAGGAAGGTCGCGAGCGGCTCCGGCGGCTGCACGGCGACCAATTCAGTGACCTGGAATTGGGCCGCTGGTCGGAGGCGGTATAGACCGATCGGCACGCTCCCGGATGCGTTCCAGATGTAAAGCGGAAGCGGCTCCGGGACGATCGTCGTGATGAGCGCGGTAGCGATCCCAACCGTCACGGCCAGCATCATTAGGCGGCCCGTCATCGCATCACCCTTTGACGATGGAGCCAAGCCTGATGGCGCGCTTTCGTGTAGGGGCGCGGGTTTTCGTTGACGGACAGGCGGTTATGAACGTGATGCCAATGATCAGGCGCGACATCGGCGGGATCGATGCCGAGCGCCTCAACGGCATCGGTCATCTGCAACGCTCGCTCGACCTTCGGCCAGCCGGAAAGACGCAGCAGAATCTCTCCGCCGGGAGTCACATAAGGGACGGTCGAGCAGCGCTGTCCCGGCGCGACCGCGCGCAAGATGTCGATCCGCGAAATGATTGTCCCAAAGTCGCTGGATGTCCATCGGACGAAGGCAAAGATGCTGCCGGGTGCAAATGACAGGACGCGCCGATGGCGATCAAGCTTCCGTTCCTTGACAATACGACCGAACCGAATTCGGTTTTCGATGCGCTTCTCAAGCCACAACACTTCCACTTCCGTGAGATCACTCATGCCACCGGCTCCCCGACGCTGGAGCTGGCGGCCGCGAGCTTAGGCCCGGTGGAGAGTGTGTATGGCCTGCAAAGGCAGGCTAGACTGTCGGACTGTCGTTGCCGCACGCCAACGCGGCTTTCGGCCTGCTCCGTTAGAAGAAATCCGAAGGAATTCCGGTTAGCCGGGGTACTGACTGGTGCCCCCTCGCCGGCCGCGATGCGGCGATGATGCCTTGCAACGATTCGCGAACGGAACGGGCGGTGCGGTCCGGCGGTCGGCGGTGGAGGCGAACGATGGACTTCTATGCAGGGCTCGACGTGTCGTTGGAGGCGACGAACGTTTGCGTGGTGCATGGGGACGGCAAGGTCGTCCGGGAGGCAAAGCTCGAGACCGATCCGGACGCGATCGAGCTGTTCCTGGCGGAATGGGGCATCCACCTCAAGCGCGTCGGGCTGGAAGCGTTCTCGTACAGCGCCTGGCTGTTCACGGCGCTGGCCGAAGAAGGTCTCCCCGTGATCTGCATTGAGACCCGGCATGCCAAAGCGGCGCTGAATGCCATGCTGAACAAGACCGACCGCAACGACGCCAAGGGCATCGCGCAGATGATGCGGACCGGCTGGTTCCGTGCCGTCCATGTCAAATCGGAAGGCGCGCAAACGCTGCGCGCGCTGTTGGTCGGGCGCAAAGCGATGTTCGGCAAGGTGCTGGACATGGAGAACATGATTCGTGGCCTGTTGCGACCTTTCGGCCTCAAAGTCGGAGAGATCTCGGTGGGGCGAATTGACGCGCGGGTGCGCGAGATTCTGGCCGGAAAGAAGGAATCGGAAGCCATCGTCATGCCGCTGCTGGACGCCCGAGCCGCGATGCGGCTGCAATTGGCCAAACTGCAGCGCCTGGCGCTGGCGGCGGCCCGGGGCGATGCCGCGGTGCGGCGGATGATGACGGTGCCCGGCGTTGGCGCGCTCGTGGCGTTGACGTTCCGCGCCACCGTCGATGATCCGGCGCGGTTCAAAAGGTCGACCAACGTTGGCGCTCATTTCGGACTGACGCCGCGGCGCGACCAATCCGGCGAGACCGACCGGATCGGCAGCATCTCCAAATGCGGTGATGAGCTGACGCGGGCGATGCTGTACGAGGCAGCGATCGCGATCCTCACGCGCATCCGGAAGAACTTTAAGTTGCGGCTGGGGGGCCTGCGGCTGGCCAGGAAGAATGGTCTGAAGCGCGCAGCAACAGCCGTCGCACGCGCACTCGCCGTGCTGCTGCACAAGATCTGGATCGATGGCACGACGTTCCGGTTTGGCGCCGACGGCAAGCGCGGCCGGGTCGCTGCGGCGATGTAAGGGCCTCCGCGACCCGGCCGCTTCCACGCGCGCCTTTTCCTTCCGCCACGGCGGAGCGGCGTCTCCCGAGGGGACGGGGTTTTGGGTGAGATCGCAACTTTTCTTGCCGGCGGCTTCATGCAGACCATTGAAGCCATCAAGCACGGCGCTGGTTAGCCTGACCGCCCATTCTCCAGATTCCGGCATGTGGTGGTCTTGGTGCCAACCACGGACGTTAGCGAGTTCTCCTCGACGAGCGAGCTGCCGCAAAGGAAAGCGACGATCGTGATGCGGTGACGCCAACGCTGATGATCGCGCAGATTTGCGCGCGATCGCGTTCGCGCGCGTGCATTGGCGACAGGAATCGCATTGCAGGAAAGTTTTGCGCGTGACAGAGTAGGCGCATGAGGCATCCTTGCTGCAGCGGCGCGCGAGTTGTTCACAACGCACTGATTCACAACAAGAAGTTAGTGTCAGTACGTTAGTAAAGTTAGAGCGGCCGGAAAGCGCGGAGAAACAAGCTCTTAAGCTCGATTCCAGTCCCTGATAGCACGAGGATCGGGTCCTCGATAGCACGAGGGTTGCGGTCCCCGATAGCACGAGCTGATTCACAGGTTGTCCTCCGAATTTGGAATGAGACCGCGCCGACGCAGGCGTGCCGTTAAGGGATAAACAGGCGTTGGCGTGAAGTTCAGCCGCTCGGTGCCGTCAGGATCCCGTGTGAGCACGAGCTCATAGCCTGGCAATGACTGGCGCTGGACGATCTGGCGTACGTCGTAGGCAAAATGCTTGAGCGGCGAGAGGATGCCGGACTTGGCATGGAGGTGCACAAGGTCAAAACTCCAGCCGCCTTCCTGGCGCCCGCCGTGCTTGCGTACAAGGCGGTAAAGCCAACGCTCGAGTCCACCCGTCAGATCGAAATACGCGCGGTCGATCGTCAGCACGAGCGCGTCATCGATCACGCCCGCATAGAACCAATCCGGCAGGATCAGCTCGATCCCAAAGGGGCGACCATTTGCATCGGCCGTCTCCTTCCACTCGTTGATCCAGGAGAAGCGATGCCGTCGCCGTTCTGCCGGTTGACGGATCGACGTCAGGACCGTCGTTGACTGAAGTCTGTCGAGGCCCGCCTTGAGCCGGTCATAGTCCCTCGCGCTGGTGCCGCGCCCGACAAACGTCAATATCTCGTAAGGCGTTGCAGCCATGAGGCGCGACGTCTTCAGGCCTGCGTCACGGGCTTCGACAATCTGGGACGCGGCCCAGATCAGAACGTCTGCATCCCAAATGGTCGCCATGCCGTGTTCCGGAACGGCTTCGACACGAATTGCGACCGCACCGGCACGGAAATCGATCGGCACAATGCGTTTGGTCTTTGCCAACGAAAAGAATGGATAAGCCATCAGATCCTGCGCATCGCGCGGCGCGAGATCGCCGGGTAGCGCCCGAAAGAGCTCAAGCTGGTCGCGCTCGGAACGGAGTTTGCGCCGCATGGTCACTGCTCTCACGCGGCAATCAGCGACGTTCCTGGCCCGCATACGGGCGCAGCGCGGGATGCTTCTTGGCCGGCAGCACCGTTCCCTTGCCGGGGTCGGAGGTCGACGTCTTAGCGCCGCGGTCGGCCCACGCTTTCAGGTCATCGACGGCGTAGACGACGCGACCACCGATCTTCCGATAAGTCGGCCCTGTGCCATATGTCCGATGCTTTTCGAGTGTGCGGCCTGACAGGCCAAGATAGCGCGCGGCCTCCGGTGTACGCAGGAATCGCGGTGGTAGACCGGCCATCGGATCGGGCATTTGAGGACTCCAGGAGGACATCGCACTACGCTTGGCTAGGCCAGCGTGTGTGCGGTCATCATGGAGAAGCAATATCTCGGAGGGGGATGCCGAATATGGAGGGGGCGGTTTTCGGCACCCCTTGGGACTGCGCTACTCGTCCTTGCGCCCGGGCCGCAGGAGTTTGCGGTAGCCACCGCGCATCAACGAGAGGCCACCTTGCACCAAGCGGATTGTTCGATTGCGCAGATCATGCGTCTTCCAGGCGCGATCGGGGATGCGCTTCTTGCCGAATAGCGCTTCGGCGATAACGCGATAACTGCCGCCGGCGCTATGCGCATCGAGCGCACGGATCGCAGCGCTCAGGCGTTCGCGCCGCTGTTTGGATAGCTTGTGAAATGCCGGACCTGGCGCGCGCCCATTGATCGCGCGCCACAGCCGTCGGGCTGCATACGCACGCGCGCCGAAATCGCCGTCGAACGGCAGTTCGGCTGCATATGACGCGCCAAGCACCAGCGAGTCCTTGGACCAGACACGGTGATCTACCGCACCGATGCGCAGCACGGCGTGCCAGCCGTCGGCGGCGCGGCGCACCTGACCTGCTGCAAGGTCAAGCAGGGGTTGAGACGCTGAATTGCGATCGGCGGCCCAGCAACCGTCACCGGAACGACGGCCGCTAGAACCTCAGGCGCCCAAAAGATCGTCTGCTCGTCGAATGACCTCTGCGGGTCATGGGCGAAAGCAGATACCCCATTTCCTCCTGAATTCAGCAGTCACGTTCGGACTGTTGGCAATCATCACCTCATACTCGCGCCGATAGTCGGCGTTGCGGCGGAGACATTCCCAGGCGATGTCGGTGACTTCCGCGTCTTGTAGGCTCTTGTAGGAATCCGGCGACCGCCAGTCGAATTCAGGCATTGCTTCCGCCCCATTGCACGCTGCTACGATTGCGGCGCAATAGGTATGAACGAGACGGTTGTAGGAAGACCCTAGTTCGGCACCACGTGGTGCACCGGAATGACCACTCGTTAGCAAAAGAAAATCGTTCTGCCTGCAAGTCGTCGGCCGGCGATTTTCTTCTATGTAGAACCGGATCCGCGTAAGAGGCGTCCCTGCTCGGTCACCCATTTAGCGCGTGCAAGATGACTCTGATATGCAGTCCGCGCGCGGTCGGGCTCTCGCTCCGGGTCGATATGCAAGACCACTCGAACCACTTCTCGCCAGTCAGCCCCCTCACCCTCGGCCTGCATAAGGCGCATGTACGTTACAACATGCTCTTCGTCATAGGCCGTCAGCGCCGGCTCATTCGGCGCCACATCCGCTACGTCAGGATCTAGTTGCGGTTTTGTCATAAGCATCCCAACAAACAGCGAATGATTCTAACCTCCCTGATTGGCCGAGCTCGTCCGCACGTCTCATTTTAGCCGTATTGCGGACTCGCTGACCGGTTCGAAATACATACTATAGGAGATAAACCTCATAGTATGTAAAGACGCAATTTGCGCCGATGGACATGCGCAAGTTGGTCGGTCGGAATTTCGCAAGACTGCGGAAGCAGAAGCGCTTCACGCAGGAGAAATTCGCCGAAGCGTCCGGATTTACCCAACAGTATATTAGTGACCTAGAGCGTGGCCGTCGCAATCCAACTGTCGTCACTCTATTCGAACTCGCCAGCACGTTGGGTGTGAGTCACGTCGATCTAGTCGTGCCAGATGATGAGGCACGAGACGAACGACCAAAACCAGGCAAACGGCGGTGATTGAGTTGCAACCACACACTATGTCGCTTCGGGACAGCTCTAAGGCGTTTGCGACGGGCAAAAAAGCATTGTTGCGTCCGGAAGCGCGACAGCTAGGCAAAGGCTGCATGCCTCGATGCACAATGCAAAGACTGAGGGCGGCCTTGTGAGAAGCCCCGCCCGACCAGCCTTAAGAGCAAGTAGTCGTTTGCACGCTCACCCGGCTCTGATCTACTCAGAGCGCAATAATTGGCGAACGGCGCGACGCAAATATGTGGCTAAAGATCGAACGTAAGCCTCGGTAGCAGTCTACCCGATAAGCTTGCCGATCTCGCGTGCTTGATCTCGGTGAATTAGTGGAAATTCAGCTATCCGACGCTCCGCGGCGCGACAACGATTCAGCGCCGCAGGGTCTCCGAGGGCAGTTCGCCGAAGCGTCGACGATAGAGCTGGGCGAACCGGCCCAAATGTGCGAAACCCCATTTGAGCGCGATGTCCGAGACGCACCCAGAAGTGCCCGCTGTCTTGAGCTCGGCATGAACGCGCTCAAGACGGACAGCTTTTAACATCGCAAAGGGCGTTATGCCGCGGAAGCGCTGAAACCCTTCAAAGAGAGTTCGCGTATGGACGCCGGCGACTTCGGCTAGTTGGCCTATTGTGATTGGGCGATCTGCGTGTGCTCGGATGTACTCCTCTGCGCGATGCACATGACGCGGTGCGGCCGGACTTACTCGCGCCGATAGCGCCGCGGAATAGTTGCTCGGCTGCATCGTAAGCAGGGAGGTCATAAGCATTTGTTCGAGCCCTGCGACGGCCAGTGGCGAGGCCATTAACGCATCATCACAATCGAGTTCATTTGATATGAATTCGATCAGGCGTCGGTAACTCGCGCCACGTCCCGTGTCCACGGGCAACTCGGGTATAAACTCGACGGGTCGCAAGATGGCGCTGCCAAGCAAGTCGCTCAGGTGTCTTTCCAAGGCCCGACGGTCTATCTTGAGTGCCAAATGCGCGCAGTCCGGGCTCCAGCGCATGCTAAGCGGCAACTTGGCGGAGCTGACGGACCCAATTCGAGAGTTACCGACGAATTGATACTTTCCTATCCGTATCTCGGAGCTCCCGCTTCGAATGAGACGGACAAAATAACAATTCTCGATCTCTCCGGCGTCGATGATCATCTCCTCGCCATACGCGAGATAGCTAAGCGCCAGATGTCCGAATTGTGCGAAGTTCTGCCGGGCAAACAAGCGGCGTCCCCGTCCGGCATAGCTAAGCTGATGCGCGCAGAACACCTTGCCGACCCGATCGCGCGCCTCGTCGGGATCGCGCGTCTCAAACAAACGATGCCTTTCCAAGGGAAAACACGCCACAGCTGACAGCACGTCGACGCTCCAGAAGCCTGAGGCACTTTAATCGAGATGTCGATATTTGGGAATAGAGAGGATAGTAGCGGTCGCCACGCATGACGTTGAGGACGCCCGTATCCCTCCCAAACGGGTCGTCGCCCGCCCTTAAAGTCACGTTGATCCACTGAGGGCGGCAACTATCCGAATAATGCAAGAAAGCACTCAAAAAGCGCCTATCCGTGGCTTGAGCTCCGAGGAAGTTTTCATCGACACGCCGACCCGACACGTTCGGCGACCTGTTCATTCTTCAGCGACCGGCCTCATGAGGAGTACGCTGAGGGCGGAGATAAGACCCATACCCTGAGGAGAGCCCGATGTAGAAAGTGCTGCCGGTTCGCGTGAACACCAAGGATGTCATCATTTTCTCGCGCGATACGGATTCTGCTCGCTCCAAATGGATAGACGGCACGACCTCTTAACCCCCAGGGTAATAGCACACGTAAACGGAGCCCGAGATGAATTCGGCAGGGGTAGTAGGACGTAGAACTTTCATTGCCTCAGCGATGGCAACCGCGAGCAGCGCTGCGGCCAGTTATGCGCTGGCTCAAACAGCTCAAGACCGAAAAGTCTGGCTCGACATGGATCAGGCCGCCCTTGACGATGCTTATGACCAAGCAAAGTTCGCGCCAAATTGGAACCAAATCCTCAAACGCTACGCTTCTGCGAGCAAAACCGCTCGACAACACATTGGCGCTCCCCGGCGTTTAAAGTATGGCGCGACCCCAATCGAAGGGATCGACTGCTACGCGACAAGCGCGGAAAGCGCACCTATTCAGGTCTTCATACATGGAGGGGCATGGATACTCGAGGAAGCCAGGAACTTCGCATTTCCAGCAGAAATGTTTACCAAAGCAGGCGCCCATTTTCTCGCAGTCGACTTTACTAACGTGCGCGAGACCAACGGTGACCTTATGCCGCTCGCGAACCAGGTGCGCAACGCGATCGTTTGGATCCACAAGAATGCTGCAACCTTTGGAGGAAATCCGAATAGGATCTACATCTCGGGCCATTCATCTGGTGCGCATTTGGCAAGCGTCGCTTTTACCACCAATTGGGCTAAAGACTTTGCCCTGCCCGTGGACATAATCAAGGGCGGATTGTTTGTCTCCGGCATGTATGATCTGAAGCCTGTCCGGCTATCCGCGCGATCGAAGTATGTAGCATTCACCGATGCCATCGAGGAGTCGCTGTCTCCGCAGCGCCATCTTGAGAAGATGGATTCGCCAATAGTCGTTGCTTACGGGACCCAAGAGACCCCCGAATTCCAACGCCAGGCTCGGGATTTCGCTATCGCCGCGCGGAGTGCAGGCAATGATGTCACGCTCTTAGTCGGAGAGGACTTCAATCACTTTGAAATTATCGAAACGTTGGCCAATCCATACAGTCTTCTGGGTCGGGCCGCGCTCTCGCAAATGGGGCTTTCGCGTATGTGATCAATCCTTCACGCGTTTGGATTTCCGTTGAGCTTACGTTCCGCGTGCGAGAGAACACATCGCAAAGATTAGGCAACCTTGTGCGCGAGAGATGCAAACCGCTGACCCCGAGCAATCCTGTTCTGCGGCAAGCGGTGCCTGGGCCTAGGCCCAGGACAATTGATATCCGTTTTGCTCAAATATCCTATCGTACGACGAGCACGTGATCGGCCTGTACCATCAGATTTGCAAGCTGTATCGAATGGGTGAAGATACAGAAGCAAAGGAACGTCGCGTAGCATCCTGGCAGCGTAACATCGACCACGAACGCCGTCGCATGAGATGCGGTTTGTTCTGCCGTGTAACTAAAAAAATGCCCCATAGGGGCCAATCTCTTAAGGGTGGTGGCGCACCAAGGCACAAACCTGGGATCCGCTGATTAAGAGATAGCTCCCGCCGAAACGCTTCCAGAAACGCTTGATCATATCCCCACACACCTTGGACCTGAGGCAAAGTTCGGAAAGGTCTGACAGCTCATCGACACGATGTCTTCGGACGATCAACGCAAAGACGATTCCTCTTCGTTCTAGCAGGCGCCAGCATATCAATTTTCGTGGCTATTCGGTCAAAACGATCCATTTCGATCTGGACTCGATGAAAGTGTCGTGTCGGTGCTGCCTCCGCGAGTTCGCCTTAGGTCCAGCGAGCGCCGCATACGGACATGCGTCACCGCGGCCGCCCCGATTTGCCGGGTCGGCCGTGGCGCATCAGGGTGATGAGCACAGAAAACCGTTCTCAATGGACCGGAGTAGGCAATATGAGAAGCCCCGCCCGGCGGACCGGACGGGGCTTGGTGGGGCCTTACTCGCCGCTCTTGCGCGGCCGCGACCACAGGAGGGTGTAACCCTCACCGCCGTCGTCATCGAACAGGTTCGCGTAGATCGGCGCGTTGAACGAGGGGTCGTCGAGCTTGAGCGAGAGGTAGTCGCGGCCTTCCTCGGAACGCTTCGACCAGGCTGCGCCGATCTCCGCGCGCCCCACGTAGATGCGGTGGCTGGGAGCGTTGTCGTTGGAGCGGTTGGTCTCGGCGACGATGCGGACGCCCTTGGCTTGCAGGCTCAGGGTGACGATTTCGCCCTGGAAATCGTTGCCGACCTTCTTGAAAGAACCGATGTTGGCCATGTCACTTCTCCTGTTGTGTTTCGAGCCCGCGACCACCGCGGCCTCGATGGCGATCTACAGGCCGAGGACGATCGGCGACGCACCCGCTCGCGGGCCGAAGCGTAGCGGAGGACGCCGTTGTGGCGACTTTCTTGCCTCGCGAGGAATGGGCGAAGCCCAGGGGAAGAAAGTCGCATCAACGGCGTTTCGGCTCAGACGATCGAGGCGAAGCCGGTCTTCGGCCAGATCAAGCCATCAATGAGGCCACGTGCGTCGCGTGCTGAACCGCACTCTCGAGAGAAGTCGTGGCGTATCTCGGTTGCGCTGAACAAGAGGTGGAAAAGATTGGGCGCGGAAAGAGAAACAATCTGCCGCAATTGGCGGTATCGCCTCCAAAGAAACGATCGAGACTTCGCCACTCCACCGCAGGCTTAGTGGGCCAGCCGAAATGGTGCGACTTGGTCTAGGGCACGCCGAGGAGGGCCGCGACTACCTCTCGCTCAAGCTCGACGATCCCTCGTTCAATGCACCGATCTATGCGAGCCTGCTCGACGACGAGGGCGGTAAATGGTCATCCCTCGCGCGTGGCGGCCGGAAAACTCGGCGGCGACGGATTCTCCACCACCCCGGCCAGTTCGAACGGGCGGGGTTCGGCAAAAACGGTCAAGCGTGTCCATGCTGTACCGCCAACAAAGACCGCGCCCAGGCAAGCGAAGATCTCACGCCAAGCCAGCGAGGGCATCCCGATCTGTGACAGGGCGAATGCCACATGATAGCCGGCGACGGCAGCGGGAACAGCAAAGGCGGTCGCGATGGCGATGCGCAAGGTCAAGGACCGAGTGAAGGCGAGGGCCGCCTGACCGATGGCAAGCGTCAAGGCGCCACCGGCCGTTCCGATAAGCAGCGCACCGACCAGGCCGGCGCCGCTCTGAACCGCCGTCATCCCGATACTCAGTCCGACGAAAAACGGCAAGGCATACACAGCGAGGGCAAAGATCGCCCAGCAGAACAAGCCGATGCCTAGTGTGTTGAGAACAAGCCCAATGGCGAGCATGGTGGTGGCTCCATGTGCATAGATGTACCGGTTGCGCCTTCCACCACCACCACGGCGCAACTCTGGATATGGGACCGAAACGAGGCGGAGTTGCGGCGTGAGCAATTTCGCCTCAAAGACTTCAGGTCGAGCAGACGGCGCTCACGCGCCGCCGAACATCCAAACCGGGATGCCGAGCCGCCTCGCCTTGTCGGCGAGGTTGTCCTGGATTCCAGTGCCCGGGAAGTGCATGACGCCGATCGGCAGGATTTCGAGTATGGCGTCGTTGCGCTTGAAAGGTGCAGCCTTGGCATGTTTCGTCCAATCAGGCTTGAAGGCGATCTGAGGCACCTTGCGGATCGTCGCCCATTTGGATGCGATCAGTTCGGCACCCTTCGGGGAGCCGCCATGGAGCAGTACCATATCGGGATGCTTAGCATGGACCTTGTCGAGACGATCCCAGATGAGGTGGTGATCGTTGAAGTCGAGCCCTCCGGTGAGCGCGATCTTCGGCCCAGCGGGCAGCATGACCTCGGTCTCGGCGCGGCGCTTGGCCGCGATGAAGTCGCGGGAGTCGATCATCGCTGCGGTCAGCGTACGATGGTTCACTAGCGATCCAGATCGGGGGCGCCAGAATGAGCCGGTGTGAGTCTCAAAGCGCTCGATGGCCTGGTCGCGGAAGAGCTCCAGGCAGTTGCGGCGCTCGATGAACGTGACACCTTCGGCCGTTAGACGCTCGAGTTCGACCGATCGCACCTCGGAGCCGTCCTGCTCGCGCTGGCTCTTCTGTTGCGCCTGCTCGTTGTCGTCGAGCTGGCGACCGACGCGGTCGACGGCACGATGGAACAGGTTGACGGTCGACCAGAGCAAATCGTCAAGATCCGGCTCGAGCCGCGTATCGCTCAACGTCGCGACTAAGGCATCAAAGATGTCGGCGACGGCACTGGCGATGATCTTGCCCTCGGGCAGCGGCCGTGGATCGGGCTGGTCGTCGAAGGGACGGTAACCAAAGAGCTGCATTTCGGTAAGAACGTGTTCGGTCGCAGATGCGGCGTGCGGCGGTTCGATGTCATCGTGATCGGTCATGAAGGCGATCCTTTGCCGGATCGGCCGCGACCATCGCGGCCTTCGTGGCGATCACTCAGACGGCAGGCGGAACGGGCCAGAACCCGGAGCAGAGCGGAGGGCCGAAGCGCAGCGGAGGATGGCGGAGGCCGGCTATTTTGCTTCGCGATGCAAAGCGCGCCGGCCAGATAAATAATGTGTCTTCCCATCGCCGACGCGCGGCGGAAAATAGCCGGTCGCAGCCATTGCCGGCCCGAACCGCTTGCCGTCCGATCGCCCTCTAGAAGGCCCGTGGTCGCGTCCTCTTCCGGCAGTGGCCTCGCTATGACCGACCTGCTGACGCCGAGCGACACGTCGCGGCTATTCCGCGGCTACTGCCGGAGAATGCAGGAAACGGACGACGTCCTCCGGTACGAGTTGAAGTAGCAACGCTGCTTGGAGGGCCTCGAGGCCGAAGATGTGCAGATCTTCGTTGAAGTCGCCCAGCCGGGGCGACAATGCGATCGCTTCAATGCCGGCGGCTTCTGCGCGCTGGGTGAGAATAGCCTGTACAGCATCTCCGGCGGCATCTGCGTCACGGGCGATATAGAGTCGGCGTAGTCCAAACGGCAGCAACATGGCTGAGAGGTGATTGGCCGATAGAGTAGCGGTCATGGGCAAGGTCGGCAGTACATAACGCAGCGACAGCATGGTCTCGATCCCCTCGCCCGCAGCGAGCACGTCGTGCACCACGCCGAAGCGAACGGCGTTACCAAGCAGGTCGCCCATGGCCCGTCGTGGCGTGTCGATCGGGGCCTTGCCGAGCCGCACGCGATCAAAGCCGTGTGGATCTAGCCAGGTGCGATGCACGCCGGTGATCCGTCCCTCGAGGTCCGTGACGGCGCCTATCATCGCCGGCCAGGTTTCGGTCGACGAATGCTCGTCCGGTCGATAGTAGCAACGAGGATGGAAGCGCAAGCTGCCACCATGGTTGATGCAAGCAATTCCGCGACGCTGCAAGTACGCCTCGGCTAATGTCCCTTCAATCGGGCTGGACATCGCAAAGAGCCGACGAGCGGCTTCCTGCGATCCGGCCCGCGCGACTGAACGAATGGGTTTCGGAACGGATTGCTGCTCTGAACGAGGCAGCTTCAGAAACCGCCTCGCCTCCTCGGCGACCTCGCGGAAGTCTCGCAAAGAAAGGCTTTCGCGGATGATGTCGAGGAGATCGCCATGCTGCCCGGTCGCGGCATCGGTCCATTTGCCGGCGGGGCCCTTCGACGATTCCTGGAGCCGCACAAATAACGAGCGGCCGGGGGTGTTGTGGACGTCGCCAACCACCCAGTACCGCCCCGCCCGCTTACCATTGGAGAGATAGTGTCGGCATACCGCCTCGGCCTCGCGCGCGAGGCGGTGTGCTAGTTCGGACGCACCGCGGGACATCACGCGGCCTCCCGCTCACTGATGCATGCAACCGGATAGCTGTCGAGCAACTTCGACAGGATCGCGACGCCGCTTGCGTCCGTGGGCACGAACATGCGCAGCTTCCAGGAGATGATCTCCCCAAAGAGGCCGTAAGCACGGAGGCGGTCGCGCATCGTGTCATTGAATCCCGACAGTTCGATGCGGTATGCGCCCATCACCCGGACACGGCGAAGTTGGAGCCCCTCCGCGAGATCGAGGACGGTCCGTCCCTCCATCAGTGCGGCAAATGCGGCGTCCGGCGTCAGCGAAGGCGCCTCCGCCGCAAGGACATTTGCGACCCAGACCGCCGAGACCTTGCGTCCGATGATGCGTTCGCCCGCATCGGTCTGAATCCGATAGACACGTGTCGATTCGTTCGGCAGCCGCTTCCAGATGGGGAGCAGCAAACCTGCGACGACGTGGATCGTGCTTTCCGTGAACTCGGGCACCTCGGCAAGCTCCGCCAGCCAGGCCGCGGCGAATCGCTCACGATCCGCGTCCACCCAATGACTTTCCGCCATGATGTTTAGGGGGATCCTATGATGCTCCATCGGCCGGATCAGACTGACGCGCCGCTCGATCTCACCGTCGTCGAGCATGACGCTCGCCGCCGGGACCTGCACGGCGGCTCGTCCCGATCGCTCATTGATCAGCAGAACAGCACCACGGCGATCGGAAAGACGTGCGAGAGCGTCATCCAGACTCACCGGATGATTGCGCTGGCGCTGGGTGACCGTGAGCAGCCGGGTCTCGGCGCCGGTGCCGTGATGGGCATAGATCGTTCGGCGGTCGGTAACGACAAAGCTCTCAGCGCGGAGCGTTTCCAGCCCGACGTCGTAGGTGCCCGCCGCGACCGCGCCTTCGATCCGAGCGGTCAAGAGCTGCTCGAAGGCGGTGAACAAGACATTCTGCAGGTCGATGGTGAGCGCGAGCAACCTGTTCAAGAAGGTCGTGATCGGCGGCAGGTCGTCCCTGAGCCCATTGGTATCGGTCAGCTTCAGCCCTGTCGTATCCTCAAACCTCTCGAGTGAGCAGCCGTCGACCTTGCCTCGCGCGAGCAACGTGTAGAGTTGACGCAACGCGTCACGCCCGTACTGGCTTTCGAGATTGTCCTCAGGCCGGAACAGGCCCTGACCTCCGGTCTGGCGCTGGCCGCGCGTAATGGCGCCCAGAGTGTCGAGCCGGCGGGCAATGGTGCTCAGGAAGCGCTTTTCGGCCTTCACGTCGGTCGCGATGGGACGAAACAGGGGCGGCTGCGCCTGGTTGGTCCGGTTGGTGCGGCCGAGGCCCTGAATCGCGGCGTCGGCCCTCCAACCGGGCTCGAGTAGATAATGGACGCGCAAGCGGCGATTCCGGGCCGACAGTTCGGCATGGTAGCTCCTGCCCGTGCCGCCCGCGTCGGAGAACACGAGGATGCGCTTCACGTCGTCCATGAAGGCCGAGGTCTCAGCGAGATTGGCCGAACCGGCGCGGTTTTCGACCACCAACCGGTCGCCCTTGCGAATGATGCGGCGCGAGCGGCCGGTCACCTCGGCGACCACATCGGTGCCGAAGCGCTGCACGATTTGATCCAGCGCGCCGGGTACCGGAGGCAGCGAGGCGAGTTTCTCGATGAGGCGGCCGCGTCGTTTTACGGCCTCCCGACTCTCGACCGGCTGGCCATCGCGATAGACAGCCCGAGAGCAGAGGTTGCCCTCAGAGTCGGTGAAGGGCTCATAGAGCTGCACCGGGAAGGAATGGGCGAGATAGTCGAGCACATACTCGCGCGGGGTGATGTCGACCTGGACGTCGCCCCAATCCTCGGTCGAGATCTCGGCGAGCCGGCGCTCCATCAGCGCTTCACCCGTCGACACGATCTGGATGACAGCGGCATGGCCGGCGTCGAGATCGCGGTCGATCGATCGGATGAGCGACGGCGTCTTCATCGAGGTCAGCAGATGGCCGAAGAAGCGCTGTTTGGCGCTCTCGAAGGCAGATCGGGCCGCGGACTTTGCCTGCCCGTTCAGCGTTCCGGTTTCGCCGGTGATGTTGGCGGCCCGCATCGCCGCGTCGAGGTTGTTATGGATGATGCTGAACGCACCGGCATAGGCGTCGTAGATGCGAACCTGCTCCGGCGTGAGTTGGTGCTCCACGAGCTCGTACTCGACGCCCTCATAGGACAATGAGCGGGCGGCGTAGAGGCCGAGCGCCTTGAGGTCGCGCGCCAGCACCTCCATCGCTGCGACACCACCCTCCTCGATTGCCTCGACAAACTCGGCGCGCGTGGCGAATGGGAAGTCGGCGCCGCCCCAAAGGCCCAGGCGTTGGGCATAAGCGAGATTGTGGACCGTGGTAGCGCCCGTCGCCGACACATAAACCACGCGAGCATTCTGCAAGGCGTGCTGGAGCCTCAGGCCCGCGCGCCCCTGCTGCGAGGCCGCTTGGTCGCCGCGCTCGCCCTTGCCGCCGACCGCATTCTGCATGGCATGGCTCTCGTCGAAGACGATCACTCCGTCGAAGTCGGAGCCCAACCATTCAACGATCTGCCTGACCCGAGAAAGCTTCTCGCCACGCTCGTCGGTACGTAGCGTGGCGTAGGTGGCAAAAAGGATGCCTTCTGAAAGCCGGATCGGTGTGCCCTGGCGAAACCGGGACAGGGGCGTAACTAGCAGCCGCTCCATGCCGAGAGCGGACCAGTCGCGCTGTGCATCTTCGATCAGCTTGTCGGATTTGCTGATCCAGACCGCCCGGCGGCGGTCCTTAAGCCAATTGTCGAGCAGGATCCCTGCGACCTGCCGTCCCTTTCCCGCGCCGGTGCCATCGCCCAAGAACCAGCCGCGGCGAAAGCGGACCGCATTCTCAGCGTCGTCGCACGCGGCGGCCACAACATCAAAGGTAGTGTCGACCGTCCAGGAGCCTGCCAGGAATTCGGAATGCGCCTCGCCCGCATAGATGACGCTCTCGATCTGGGCGTCAGAGAGAACTCCATCTGCCATCAAGCTTGGAGGCAGATGCGGACGGTACGACGGCTTCGGCGGCGCAACGGATGCCATCGCCGCAGACTGCACGAGCTTGGTCGGATGTGCACACGATCCGGGAATTCGGATCGACTGCAATCCGTACTCCTCATAAAGAGCATCGGTGAGGCGGGCGCCCTCCGGCGGCGACCATTCGACGGTCTCGTACGTAAGCTCCACACCGTCTGGCACGCTCCCCGAAGTGGACGATGGGCTTTGTGCAATGGCGCCAGCCAATCGGGACGTTGCACGGCGCCTAACGACGTCGGCAACGACTGGCGCCGCGACGGGTAGCCTCGCAGGCACGTGCTGGGTCACCCAATTGAGCAAGGTGCCGACATCGCCGGCCATGCCCTGCGAGGCAGGAAAGGCCTCCCGATCGGCGGCGGGCAACTTATCCATGACGAGCAGCCTCGTGCCCGTCTGAGTGCCGTGCTTGGCATACACGGCGCCGTCGATCGCAGCAGAAAACACGACCCGCCCGCGCTCCTGGATGCGAACCAAGGCCTCTAGCCACGCCGGGTTAACCGGCGCAAGGCCTGCGCCAACGATGGCGACGAGGCGTCCACCATCGCAAAGGCGCGCGAGAGCCGAAGCGATGTGCCGGAAGGCGGCGTCCGCCATCCGTCGATCGACATTCGTTACCGCGGAGAACGGCGGGTTCATCAGAACCACGCTCGGCACAACGTTCGCGTCGAGATGATCATCGATCTGCGCGGCGTCGAACCGCGTGACCTCAACGTCGGCAAACAAATGATCTAGCAGCGCCGCACGGCCTTCAGCCAACTCGTTCAACATCAGAGAGCCGCCGGCGAGCTCGGCCAGGATGGCGAGCAAGCCGGTCCCAGCGGATGGCTTGAGAACGCGATCGCCAGGCGTAATGCCGGCTGCGGCGCATGCGGCCAGCCCAAGCGGGATCGGCGTCGAGAATTGCTGAAACGCCTGACTGTCCTCGGAGCGCCGCGTATGGGTCGGCAGAAGACTCGCGACTCTGGCCAGCATTGGCAGCATGGAAGCCGTCGAGCCAGCCTTGGCGCGCATGGCCGGGCCGAACTTGCGAAGGAAGAGAACGGTTGCCGCCTCGCAGACGTCGTAGGCGATCTTCCAGTTCCAGGCGCCGGCCGCGTCCGAGGCGCCGAAGGCCGCTTCCATGGCGCTACGCAGGACGGCGGCATCGATGCGACGGCCGCGTTCGAGATCAGTCAAGATCTGTCGGGCGGCCTTGAGGGCGGCAGTGGTGAGAGTGGCAGCGGCACGCATCGAGAGCGGCGCGGCGGCAGCGCCGCCCGCGAGAGATTCGGTCATGACAGGATTTCTTTCGAAGAGCAGGAATGGGTCGAACCATCAGGCGCTCTTCTCTGACCCCAACGGCTCAAACCCCTCCCGGCCCGGCTCTCCCTCTCAGCGCTCGCCAAAAAAAAATGGGACCGGCGCTGCACACCGGCCCCCAAGCAACGCGGGATGGCTGGAGCCATCCCGCTCTATGTCACTCAGCCGCGTCGAGCTGTTGCGGGTCATCGTCGCCGGCGTTCTCCCGATCCTCATCGCCGGCAAGGAATTCGGGCAGCGGACCTGCTTCGCCCTCCTGCCCCACCGGCGCTGCATCGGGATCAACGAGACGCAGCGGCTCCGGCAACCAGCCTGAGCCGTCCAGCAGGCGCTCGGCCTCCTTGGCCATGTCGGCCTTCTTCAGATGGTCGATCAGTTGCGCCGACGACTCGCCCTTGGCTTCCCGCACCGCCTCCAGAATTCGCGGCTTGGTGACCCGGCCGAGATAGTTGTCGACGGTCGGCCGCCAGCCAGCCTGCACCATGTCGAGCCCGATCGCGCGCGCCAGCACATCCGCTTGGTCGAGACGGGTGCGGACACCGTGAGCGGAGACACGGCCCTGATTGTAGCGGTTGGCCGGCTCATAGACGGCATTCACCGCAAATGATGCACAGTGGGCGAACAGGGACGCCTGAGCGGCGCCGTCTAGGGCTGTGAGCGCATCCCAAAGATCGTTCTCGCCCTTCGGCAACCGTGCTTTCCAGGACTCATGCCGCGCCTCGACGGCCTTCGCGGACGCGCTCTCCCGCAGGCCCGGGGCTTGAGCGGGAAAGTTCGGCGTGCGGAGGCCGATCTCAAGGCAGCTTCCGGACGATGCGAACCGGTAAAAGGCCGTCAGCACGAAGTTATGCAGCACCGCTTGGAACGCGATCGCAGCATTTTCTGCCAGCGCATCGCGCAACGCCAGCGTCCTATGCGCCGTCAGCTCGATGATGAGACGGTCCGGCAGCGGTCGCGCGGCATCCTCGTCATCATCCTCCGTATCAGCAGCACCGCCAGCAACCGAGATGGCCGTCCGCTGCACACCGGGATTGCTAGACCCTTGGCCGCCGCTCGACGGTGTATGGGCGTCCTGCCCGACGGCCGCATCCTCCTGCGGCGCTTCATCCTCGGGGCGGACATAGCCGCGGTCCACCGAGAGCCGTCCTTCGGAATCAATGCTGACGAAGACTCCAGCGCGGGAGATGTCGACGGGATCATAGATGATCGAGCGCTCTTCGAACGCCGTCAGCGCAGCTTCGATTTCGCCGAGACGCTGGTCGATTTCGTCGGGCAGATCGTCTACATCCTGATAATCGGTTTCCAGCTTGGTTTGCTCGGCGTTTAGGGCATCAATGGTGGCCTGCTCCTCAGGCGAGAGGTCGACAGGTTTGCCGTCGATTTCTCGTAGTCCTTGAGTGTGACCGTAAGAAAACTCTACGGCGACCGAGATCCACTTCCAGCCTTCGGCCGCGATCGTCTCAGCTTCGGCCTTGAGCTTTTCGGTCACGAGGCGGTCGAGCAACACGACGTCCTGAAGCCAGCCGCCGTCGTCGTGCTCGAACAAATCCCGCAGAACGCCGCCACCCGCGTGCTGATAGGTATCGAGGCCCACAAACTGCGCCCGGCGATCGGACCCGCGCACGGTCTTTTCAGTGAGCAGCCGGCGGATCTGGTAAGGCTCGTCATAACCGGAACGGCTTACGTTTTGCCAGACTTGCTCCTGGTGGGCGTGATCGGCTGTGACCGAGAACGCCATGAGCTGCTCGAGCGTCATGCCGTCTTCGGCATAGACCTCATGCAGCTTCGGCGACACCGACGCCAGCCGCAGCCGCTGCTTCACGGTCGCAGGGTTCACAAAGTGCCGGGCGGCGATGTCTTCCTCGCTCATGCCGAGGTCGCGGAGCGTCTGGAAGGCCCGAAACTGATCGAGTGGATGCAGGCCGACCCGCTCGTCGTTCTCCGCCACCGAGTCATCCTCGGCGATGCCCCCTTCGCGGACGACGCACGGCACCGCCTGCGTCTTGGACATCCGCTTCTGTTTCACCAGGAGCTCGAGAGCCCGATAGCGCCTGCCGCCTGCCGGCACCTCGAACATGCCGGTCTCGTTGCCATCTGCATCAACGACGGCCCGGACGCTCAGACTTTGCAGGAGCGTACGCTGCGCGATGCTCTCGGCTAGCTGCTCGATCGAGACACCGGCCTTGACGCGGCGAACGTTCGACTGGCTGAGCACGAGCTTGTTAAACGGAATGTCCCGGGAAGGCGACAGCGTGATCTTTTGTACGGCTTTCGTCATTTCGGCTCTCCACGACGGGCGGCCGTGAGACTCTCTCTCGGCTTCCAACCCGTCGCGAACAGCCTTCCCTCCTCTCACTCTCGCGCGAGGCCGAGCATCACGCCGGCTCGCGATCGGCGACAGCCGAATCCAGCGACGCGGGCTCAACGGACCTGGGAGTGAAGTCGAGCAAATAGTCCGCGGCCTTGCTCGCCTGCGAGGCGGCCCGCACGATGGCCCGATTGTCTTCGCGCAGGACTTCAAGCCAGGAGCCGATATAGTCGGCATGGCGCACGGTCGGGACGATCCCGAGCGAGGCGCAGCTGAACGCGGAACTCAACTCGGCGACCAGTTCTTCCAAGGCATACTTCTTCGTACCGTAGGATCCACTCTGGTCGCGGTTGAGGCGCGAGGGATGCCCAGTTGCATGACCGAGTTCATGCAAGGCCGTGCGGTGCCAGTTGATGGGTTCGAAATAGGCCTGTGGCGGCGGGACCTGCACGTAGTCTTCGGCGGTTGCATAGAATGCACGATCTCCACCAATCCGAAATGGAATTCCGCTGGCCTTGATCAGGGCGCCGACCGTGGGTTCGATGAGGTCGGCCGGCGGTGGCGGCGCGGCGTTTGCGATCTCGTCGGGCAGTTCCTCGCACTGATCAGTATTGAAGACGGTGAATCGTTTGAGGAATGGAATTGCCTGCGCATCCTCGCCGGTCTCGGCTGCGCGTCGCTTTTCGTCATTCGGCACAAAACGATCCGCGTAAACAACCGTCGTGCCGAGCTCTCCCTTTCGAACGTGGCCGCCAAGCGAGAGCGCCTGACGGAAGGTGAGCCAACTTTGACCGGAAAATTCGCCCTCAATCACGGCGCCCCAGAGTATGAGGATGTTAACGCCACTGTATTGCCGATTGGTCGACGCATTTTTCGGTATGGCCAGCGGCGCTTTCGCCGCGGACGTACCCCAGGGCTGAACCCAGGGGACGCGTCCGGCCTCAAGCTCGGCAATGATCTTGTCAGTGATTTCGTTATAGAGGGTTGCCCGGTCCTGGCCGGCGCGCGCGCGAGCAGTAGTGTTTGACATCGCGGGTCTCCGCGACGGGCGCCGCGAGCCTCTCTCGCAACTTCTAACCCGTCACGGAAAAACCAGCCTGCACTCTTACTCTCAGCCCTTGCGCCATCTACCGATGGCCTCATTCGCGATCAGGCGTGCGCCCAAGGGCGCATCGCCGCAACGGAAAATGGCACCCGGAGAGCGTGAGCATAGCGACCCGAAGGGGCACGCGGGTCCGAGTGCAGCGACGAGACCGGTTCAATAGTGGCACCCGGGAACGGGGCAGTGATAGCGATCGCCGCAGGCGAGCCCCTTTCCCGAGTGCCCCCGGCGAGGAGCACCAAAGCTCTAGCGCGAGGGATCGAAGCCGCAAGGCCGAGACGCCGCGCGGCTCGGTTCACGAGAGCCCGGTGCGGCCCTGGCCGCACGCGCCAAAACCTGAGCGAACGTGATGCAGGCAACGGTACGAGAACTGCCCAGCATTTTTACAGGAGGCTCACAATTCTGGAAGAGAGGCCTATGGGCGGAGCGAAGCGGAGACCACTAAGGGTCGCGAGACCCGGCTAAGCCGCAGGAGGGTCAGCATAGCGCCGACGCCCGGGACCCGGGACCGAGTGCAGTCGCGAGATGAAGTAACCGGGCACCGACCACTCGGGCGCATAATACGCCGATCGATTCGCCCAACAAGTTGAGCTGGAGATCCTGATGAATTACTTCGCTGGACTCGACGTGTCTTTGAAGCGCACCGCGATCTGCATCGTTGATCGAGATGGAAATATCGTCCGGGAAGGAGTGACGGATACCGAACCCGAGGCGCTAATTTCTTGGCTAAGAAACACCCGCTTCGCTTTGCAGCGCATTGGGCTAGAAGCCGGCCAATGTTCCTCCTGGCTGCACAAGGGGCTTTCGGAAGGCGGATTACCCGTCATTTGTGTTGAGACCCGGCACGCAAAGAGCGTGATGCAAGCTCAAACTGTCAAGACGGACCGCAACGATGCTCGTGCGCTTGCGCAAATGATGCGAACAGGGTGGTTTAAGGCGGTTCACATCAAATCTGAAGGCAGCCAAAAGCTCCGAGCTCTGATGGGCAGTCGCCGGTGCCTGCTCGACAAGCAACGCGACCTCAACAATCATATTCGGGCGGCACTTCGAACCTTCGGATTCAAAGTGGGTCTTATCGGCCAAAGCCGCTTTGAAGAGCGTGTACGCGAGCTTATCTTGGATGACGGAGATTTACAGGCCCTCGTGGTTCCATTGCTGGAAGCTCGGCGCATACTCGGCGAACAAGCACGCGTGTTGACGCGCCTGATTGGGCGCCTGGTTCGCAGCGATGCTACTTGCCGCCGGTTCATGACGGTTCCTGGCGTTGGCCCCCTGACAGCATTGGCATTCAAGACGACCATCGATGACCCAGGCCGCTTCCGTAAATCCCGGCACGTTGGCGTCCATCTTGGACTGACCCCAGGCAAATACGCGTCCGGAGAGGTCGACTACAACGGGCGTATCACCCGATGCGGCGATGCCTTTGCTCGAGAACACCTCTTCGAAGCCGCTCATTCATTGATGGTCAACACAAGACGGTGGTGTTCGCTAAAGGCATGGGGCATCCGCATCGCCAAGCGAAGTTCCATGAAAAATGCGCTGGTCGCGGTGGCTCGCAAGATATCAGTCATCCTGCACCGTATGTGGTGCGACGGCAGCGACTTCCGGTGGGAGAAATCAGAGGCCGCAGCGGCAGCCTGACACCCGATTGCACTGATCAACAGAACACGGCCGCGAGGCTGTCAAGGAGTCCGGCAGGACGAGGAATGGCGAGGGTGATAACCGGTCTGCAGCGTGAGCAAATTACCCCGCGACTGCGTCCCCGAGATGGTCCCGCCACTTCTTCACGAACATCATCATGAGGCGGGGATTCCGACCTCGAAGAGAAGCGCGATCGCCGGATCGCTTGACACCACGGTAGGATCAGAAGGCAGAACGGCAATGCGATAATTGGATGAGATTTGATGCTTGACGTCTCAACCCCGGTTAGAGAAGACCGGTTAACAAGGCACCCCGCGACGAGCAGTGATAGCGATCGCGGCAAAGCCGCGAGCCCTTCGTGCGAGTGTCTCCGGCGAGCAACACATAATGAGCGCGAGGATCGAAACCGAAAGGCCGAGACCCCAGGGCTCGGTTCACGAGAGCCGGCCCGGCTTTGCCGGACGCGCCCAGACTTCGTTCGCTGCTTTTCAAGGAGGAATGACGCCGCACTTACTCGTCCGAATCCGTCGGAAGCGCATAGCGGTCGACGACGATCTCATCGGAGCGAGCCGTCTCCAGGGTCAGTTCTAGAACCATGTTGACGAGATCGCCGTCTCTGTCGATTTCATCGAGCGCGGCATCAAACAGTTCGCGCTGCATATCGAGATCCATTCCCTCTGGGCCGTTGAGGCAAATTAGGCCTGCATGTATGTCAGCTCGCTGATACTGGCCGCGCGTTCCCGGTGCGGTTTCTGGCCCACGAAAGTCATAGGCGTTGCGGGTTACAAGAGTCCAATCGCCTTCAAGGACTATCTTGAGCAGGTCCCAATCCTTGATGCCCTGGCGACCGATCCAGACGACATGAGAGCTTTCGCCATGGCCGCGCTCGCGCGCCATGTGCGCTAACTCAGGACTCAGACATTCATCAACGAGAAGCTTCATGCCGCCGTCGCCGAAGGACCTTTCGCGACGGCGACGTTGCCATAGGGCGCCGCACTTGCCGTGGACGGCCCCGGGGCGGCGTCGCCTTGGCATAGAGAATCGCCAATTCGATGAGTTCTGGTGTCAGGCTCGGATAGGCCTCCTGAAGCCGGCGCATCGGAACGCCTGCGGCAGCGGATGCCGCAACATCATAGACAGGCACGCGCGTTCCCTTGATCACGGGTGTGCCGCCGAGGATTTCCGGATCTTCCGTTACGGCGGTACGAGCACGCGTCAGCTTGTCGTGTTCGACCAACGTGTCCGCAATGAAGCAATCGAAGTTCAGCGTTAGGAAGTGATGTTCGATCTTCCAATGCGGACGCTTGTGTCGCCAGGTCTTGATCAATCGCACGACGGCCTTCGCGTTCATCTCGCCGCAAAGCGTGTCGATCGCATATTTGCGCTCTTGTGCTGTGAGGGACGGCGCGGCGTCATAATAGAAACGAATGAGCGCACAAGCTCCGGCCCAAACCCGTCGACTGTCCTCGTTTGTATAGAGATCCTCGGGGAGAATGCGTTCGTCGATCAACCGGTTGACGTCGCGCACGTCAACGCCTGCCACGACGGCGGCTTCGGGGGTCGTGAGTAGTTCAGGCTCCGTTGACATGTCAGCACCAATAATCCTTCCGATCCACCGGAACATATAATTTCTAGCGTTGAGAAACAAGGCCCGCGGGTAAGCTTGGCCGCGGTCACGGCTTTCATTTTCACCTTCGTTCCTGCTGCCAGGAGCTTGACTCCTTGTTCTCTTTTTGTTCTAGTGACTTTGTGCGAGCTAAGACAGCGCGTCGAGAGACACGATGTACGAGGTATTCCGTAGGATTCAGGACGGCACGGAATGCGCGCCTCGACGGGAATCGATCAGACAAAAGTCCCTTTGTTGTTGATGGAGATACGAGCTCGGTCTCCAAACGCCGCCGAGCAGCAGCCGAAGGCCGCCGGATGTCCGCGCGGAAAATCACGCCTGCATTCGGACAGTTTCGGTGGAAAAGCCAAAGCCGGTGCTCGTAACTTTCGACTGAGGCGTGGAAATCGCGGTACAGCCGCATAACAACCGTGGCGAGTCTCGCCGGATAGCCTTTTAGGCCCGGCAGCCTTGGTCTGATCGATGACGGAGACGACTCTTGACCTTCAGAGCAACCGCGGTCGGCACCGTTCATGAACCCACCCTTCGATGCCCCAACTGCAATCACGAGATCCCGCTAACCGAATCTCTTGCCGCTCCGCTCTTGGCTGAGACCCGGCAACGCTTCCAGGAGCAGTTGGCCAGTAAGGATGCCGAGGTTTCGCGCAAGACCGAGGCGCTGCGGCTGGAGCGTGCGCAGCTCGCCAGGGACCGGGAGCAGGTTGAGGAACAGGTTTCGAACCGCCTAGCCGCCGAGCGCGGCCAACTGGTCGCTGCGGAAGCCAAGAAGGCCCGCGAGGCGGCGGCCGCTGACCTCCTCGCCAAGGAAGCCGAGGCCATCGAGCTTCGGAGAAGCTTGGAGGTCAACAACGCCAAGCTTGCTGAGGCGCAGCAACAACAGGCGGAGTTGATGCGTCGGCAGCGCGCCCTGGATGAAGAAAAGCGCGAACTCGATCTGACGGTCGAAAAGCGCGTTCAAACATCGATCGATCAAATTCAGATCAAAGCCCGCCAGGAAGCTGATGAAGCTGCTCGGCTGCGCGTCGCGGAAAAAGACCAGACGATCGAGTCGATGGCTCGCACGATCGAGGAGCTGAAGCGCAAAGCTGAGCAAGGCTCTCAGCAGTCACAGGGCGAAGTGCTTGAGCTTGAGCTCGAGGTATTGCTGCGTGGGCGTTTTCCGACCGATCTGGTCGAGCCCGTTGGCAAAGGAGAGCTAGGTGCCGATGTTGTCCAGCAAGTCAATGGTTCGATCGGCATGGCCGCCGGTATCATCCTTTGGGAGTCCAAACGCACCAAAGCTTGGAGCGATGGATGGTTGGCGAAATTGCGCGACGACCAGCGGCGTTGTGCGGCGGACGTTGCCCTTATCATTTCGCAGGCTCTTCCAAAACACATCGAGCATTTTGATCTAGTCGACGGGGTATGGGTCGCTCACCCGCGCTATGCTCTCCCGGTTGCTGTCGCGCTCCGTCAGACCCTTATCGAGGTCAGTGGGTCGCGCCTGGCTCAGCAGGGACAACAGACCAAGATGGAACAGGTTTACCAGTATCTAACTGGCATCAAGTTCCGGCAGAGGGTGGAAGCTGTTGTCGAGAAATTCAACGACATGCGCGAGGACCTCGACAAGGAGCGCAAGTTCATGGGCAGGCAGTGGGCCAAGCGCGAGATGCAAATCCTGTCCGTGATCGAGTCTACAGTCGGCATGGTCGGCGACCTGCAGGCGATTGCAGGAAAAGCCATGCCAGAGATTCCAAGCCTCGATATGCCGCTACTGGAGAGTTCGGCAGAGATGGAACGGAAGGCTGGATGATGATCTCTACCCTGCTTTTGAACGCGCAGGATTCTTTTGGAATGGCGGCCGCAGCATCGCCAAAGCCGGCTCTCCAACAACGTCGTGCGAGGTCGACCTTCAGAAAATTCCCAGCCGCATACTGCCCGCGTTTAAACGTCTGGCCTCGGGGCTTCGCACCGCCGACACATCGCAGGAGGCAGCCCAGCGGCTGGACAAAACTGAAGCGCTCATCGAGCGCGTGCACTCACTTCATGCGCGCGAGCTTAGCTCACCCGCTTTTGCGCAGGTCGTCACCTTGCGACCGCTAGGAGCAATTCTAAAAACTCGCGCCGCGGCATCAAAACAACGCCGTGCGGAAAAACGACATGGACTGCGTTGAAGCTCTGGTAGCGCAAGCACGGTTATGCAAAACAATAGTGCCGAGAAGCACAGATTCGAGATTTGATGCCAACTGAACTCGCCCCACGGCTTCCGCTTGATCCGCCGGCAGCGAACCGCCACCGCGGTATCGTCATCGCGATCGGCAACAACCAATTGCGGACGACGCCGGTCTTTGACGCCTATTGGGAGTTCGCGGCCGAGCGGCAGCGGATTTTCTTCCGCCGCCTCGAAGGGATGTCCGGTGCGCTCACGACCGATCCGGTTCTGAAGCTATTCAAATTCACGAACGCCTATCGGGCCTCTGACCGCGTGAGCCAATACCTCCTGCGCAATGTCATCTACCGACCCGACCTGCCGTCTGATGCGCGGAACGTCTTCTTTCGCACGATACTCTTCAAACTATTCAACAAGATCGAGACGTGGCAGCATCTTGAGGCGGCCGTCGGCAAGATCACGTGGGAAGAGTTTGACTTCGCTCGTTACGACAGGCTGTTGACGAACCGAATGACGGCGGGCGAGACCATTTACTCGGCCGCGTACATCATGCCGTCGGGGGGCAGCGTCTTCGGACACAAGCTCAAGCATCGCAATCACTTCCGGATGATCGAGCATCTTTTCGCCGAACGGTATCCGGAAAGACTGTCCGAGTGCAAGACAATGACGGACGCGTTCGCGCTCTTGCGAACGGTGCCCTTCATAGGACCGTTCCTCGCTTATCAGTATGTGACCGACTTTAATTACAGCGAGCTGACCAATTTCGGGGAAGACGAGTTCGTCATGGCGGGGCCTGGTGCGCTGGATGGCATTTCGAAATGCTTCCTAGGTGCAGACACGGTGAAATCCTCCGATGTCATTCGCTACATGTTCGATCATCAGGAAGAGCATTTTGGGAAGCTCGACATTGATTTTCCGAAGCTTTGGGGCCGCCGCCTTCAGCTTATCGACTGCCAAAACCTCTTTTGCGAGATTTCAAAATACGCGCGTGTGGCATTCCCCGACTATATGGGCGTAGCGGGCAGGACGCGTATCAAACAGAAATACGAACCCACGGGCCCCCTTCCCGAGCCGTTCTATCCACCGAAGTGGAAGATCGCGGCTCGATAGAGTGCCGTATCACGTGGCCATGTCGTGTATATCAGCAATGGCCGTCGCAGTGCAGGTGACCCTGTTCGTATCCCGGCTGAAGGCGATTTTGTAGTCGACGACCTTCAGCTTCCAGGCGCGCTGCTGAACAGATTTTGTCGCCTTGACGTAGACGAGGTTGCCGACGCCGAGCCGCACCTCGATTTCTGGCCAGAGCTCTGTAGAGTTCTGGTCCAATCCCAGCGCATCGAGGACGGCGCGTTTGGCAGCCGCGGCTTCGGTGCACCGGTTATCCCGCATCGCCCACTCCCGTTCGGCAGCTCCGAGCACCGGATCGCTCGCGCGCATGCTCAATTCCGCCGAACCCATGCCGAGGCCGACGCTGATGCCCTGAACGCCGGGGCAGACGGTTGGAGAAAAGGAAAGGGTCCGGCGGTCGAGATCAATATGCACCGTGCCCTGCTTTTCATTCGAGAGCTGGAAGAACATATCGCAGCCGTCGTAGATCGCGTCTTCCCATTCCCAGAACGTATTTTTGGCGACCTCGAGACCATCGACGTAGGCGCGGAGTGTCTTCAACAGCTTGAAATTGATCAGCGTACGTTCGGGGAACAGGCGCGTCGGCGTGCCAATGACGCACCGGCCGGCGGCTTTGGCCTGGCGGTCGCCTTCGGAGTGAATTGCCTTGATCACCAACTCCTCGACCACCTTGGCGCGGCCACCATCTTCGACCTCATCGACCTTGTCATCGCGGCTTTTGCGCTTGCGCTTCATCAACCCGCGCACGACCGGAGACCAGCCAAGATGTCCGATGAACGCCAGATGGATGGCGTCGTGAAATCGATATCCGTCGTCCTCGTAATAGTTGTCCGTCAGATCATCGCCGAGCGGCCTGCCCTCGAAATACATCCGGGATTTCTGCGGGCCGATGCGCACAAAGGCAACATCGAGCTGGCGCGGGAACTGTTCCTTTGCGTCGCGATCCGCATCATGCAGCGGCGTTGGCGCGCCGCGCTCCGACCGGAACTGCACCTTCCGGCAGTTCGATGCAATAACTTCATCGAGCGAAAGGTGATAAAGGCTCGCGATTGCCGAAAGATGCCAGGCGACACCGCCAAGAACAATGGTCGGTTCCCTATTTGCCACGTTCGTATGCAGTGCGGCTTCGGAATCAGGCAGCACGGTTCGCATTAGTTCGGCGCCGTGCTGCCAGAGAAGCGCAAGACACACTTCGAGTAAAACGCGGCCATCCGTTCGTGCGGTCTTGTAGGCAAGCCGCTGGTAGTCATCGAAGGTATAGCCATCCGCGGGCGGAAATGCCGCCGCGCCGTCAAGAAAGGCTTGCCGGTTGGCGGGATCAAGCGACCGCTCGATCAGGTGGGCGCGGTCGTCGCTGCCGCCGATCTCGGCGCGCATCGCCGTGATGTTGTGGGAAAGAATATCGACATAGCCGCCGCCCATCACCTGCGCGGCCGAGTAGCAATACCAGAACGAGTCGCCCAGCTCTTCCGTGATCTCGTCGTTGGGCTGGTCCCAATGTGGCCCCTCGCCCCCTTCAGACAGGATCTTCTTCTTGACCGCCGCGACCAGCGAGCCGATTTCGCTCACCAAACCGTAGAGTGCGATCGATCGCTGTTCATCGACGGGCTTGCCCGCAAACTGCTTGGTCTTCTCGACGAAGGCGGCGTAATCGACCGGATTCATGCGCTGACCGCCTTAGCCTTGGCGGCCTTCTTCGCGCGGGGCCTTTTCGCGCCGATAAATTGCCAATGGGCGGGCTCGCCGATGTAGCCGCGCTGCGGCAAGGTCTGGAGCCATGCCATCACCTGCGCGATCTGCTCGTCGGTGAAGATGCAGCGGTGTCCCGGCCCTTTCTTGAGCACGAAAGAGAGATGGTCGGGAATCTTGATGCCGAGCCGGCCCCAATAGGCGAATTCGCGGCTGATCAGCACCCGGTCAGTGGTGCCGGTATCGCGGTGGAGATCGCCGAGAGAAAGGCTTCCGTCTTCAAGACTATGAAAGGAGTCCTCCTGGACGAACTCCTCACCGCCGTCACGGTGATAGATGTTGTCGCCGTAGCGCAGAACGGTCGAGCCACTCATCACCGCCTTCTTGCGGCGGAAGCGGTGATCCTGCCAGTAGTCATCGAAGCCTATGACCTCGTCCACCCGCATCCAGTAGCAGAGATGGCCGGCCAGCTTGGGATCGACGGCGCCGGTGCCAAGGATATAATCGCCAACCTTGGCGATCTTGCGTATCTGCGGCTTGCAGCACGCAAGTGTGCAGACGCCGTGAAAGGGATTGGGCGCAAAGCCGAGATCGTGCTCGATCACGTAGGAGAAAAGGGTCATGACGCTTTCGCTTTTTCGTCGACGCACAGGTTGCGCTCCGTCTTAGGCTTGGGCAGGGGCTGACCGTTGGGTCCTTCAAAACAGTGCTGGTCTTCTTCCGTAACAACGACGCGGAATTTCTCGGCATCGGGGCCGATGATCGAGTAGGCGTATTTGTTCATGGCATCCGACGGCTGGGCGTCAGGCGCCGCGTCTTCGGGCCACACGCAAACGGCGCGGCGCCCGCCCCGCTGTGTGGTCGCGAGGTCTGCCTCAAGAGCCGGATCGGTGCAGGTATCTGCCGAGGCCAGGATCACCACGATCTCGTCTTCGCAGTCGGGATCGGGCTCGCCGACGGCGTCGACGACCTCGATCTCATCACCAGCCATGCCCGCGTCTTCGGCGAGACGCTTGATCTGCTCGATCTCTTCGTCCGTCAGATTCCGGCCAAGTATCGTGATGCGACGCATAGTGGTCTCCATAAACTCTTGGGTTGCGGCCCGGCAAGATATGAATGCTCCCGTATTGGGAGCGTGGATTATTTTGACCTTGCCGTCAACAGAAAAGCTCCCAAAATGGGAGCTAGGAGATTGTTATGAGATTCGTAGGACAAACCGAGGTGGCGGCGTTTCTGGCCGGCTCGCCGGCTTACGATAATACCGTGAAGGCTTGGGTCGCGGAGGTGAAGTCTGGGCAATGGGACTCGGCGACGGCGCTTGCTGCGGATTTCCAATACGTCGACGTGTCGGCATTGCCGTGGGTGGCCTTCTACCTGCTGCCTTCGGCGCTCCGCATGCGCACCCTGATCGATTTCCGCATCGGCGTCGTCATGCTGTTGGCCATTGATTTATCCGCCGCCCGGCACCGCATCCAAACTCAACCCTGGAATAGAGCATCGTGACCATCAAGCCGATCCGCAATGCTTCCGATCTGTCGGCGACGAAGGCTCGCCTCGCTAGCTTGCTGGCTAAGAATTCGGGCGAGTTCGATGACGAGATCGAGGTCCTGACGACCTTGATCGAGCAGTATGAAGAAAAGTTCGCGCGGGTTGACGCACCGGATCCAATTGCAGCGATCAAATTTCGAATGGAAGAAAAAGGGCTCACCCCCCGTCAGCTGGAGCCGTTTATCGGATCAAGGGCGCGAGTATCGGAAGTCCTTACTGGCAAACGGAGCTTGTCGATCGACATGATCCGTTCGCTTCACGAGGGGTTGGGAATCCCGTACGCCTCGCTAGTCGCCCGGCCGAGAAAAACTGAAAGCGTCGACGAGATCTCCGGCAGCGCGATCCGGCATTTAAACACGCTTGGTTTCTCGCTCGACAGAGAGGAAATATCCCACTTCATCCCGGCCTCGCTTCAGCAAACCGTACCATCGGCCCTGCTTCGCAAGACACGTACGCAACGAGCGGCCTCAAAGACTGATCAAGGCGCGCTCTTACTTTGGCAGGCTGCTGTCTTGCAACGCGCGGAAGCCTTGACGCTCGCCAACATATTCGATCGATCTGAGTTCAGCCGAGCAACCTTACGGAGACTTGCAAAGCTAAGCTCCAAGATAGATGGAATAAAGCGTGTACTCGACAGCCTTTCGAATCTAGGCATTGCCGTGATCGTGATGCCCTCGCTCCCCGGCACGTTCCTCGATGGCGCGGCGATGGTCACATCGACGAATGCACCGGTCGTCGGTCTTACGCTACGTTATGATCGGGCAGATAATTTTTGGTTCACACTCCTCCATGAGCTCTCCCATATCTGTCTCCACTACGAAGTCCTGGTTGATGGACATACGACCTTCGTGGACGACATGGAGATTATCAGTGACGATGTGCGAGAGCAGCAAGCGGACGCACTTGCCCAAGAGTCTCTGATTCCTTCTTCGATCCTGGAGCAAGTCGTCTGGAGCCCGGATTCAAGCTTCGATGATATCACGACGGTATCGGCGCGAGCGCTAGTTCCTGTAACCGTGGTAGCCGGCCGTTGGCAGCGGGACCACCAGAACTACAAAAAATTTTCGAGGTTGATTGACCGTAGCTCCGTTCGCGCTCTGCTATTACCCGGCAAGGCCGCAGATCGCTCTTAAAGGACCACCATCAAAAATGGAGTCGAACGCGCCTTCCGACCTTGTGTCACGCCAAGTGCTACAAACCGAACGCGGTTCGTCTCTTGCCAACGAGTTGAAGACAATCTTCGTACCCTAACCGCGAATATTCATAACATCGCAAGCTTCCATGCGTCGGGCGCCGTCATTGTTGACGATATAGCGAACCGTGCGGGTGTGCGCATCGATCCAGAAGAACAGATCAATCCGTCGTGCGTCTTGCCACAGCTTTCTTTGTTTGGCCCAGGCCTTGGTGAAATCCTTCTCATTCGGGTCGACTAAAAGGAAGCCACGACCTCCCTCCGGAGTGGGCATGCCCGCGATCGCGAGGTGCAGGTCGACTGGCCCGCGGAGACGCGCGTGGCTGACAATCACCAGGATATTGGGCTGCGCATGATCCGGATTCACGGCATCGAACTGGGCGGCGGCTTTTTCAATCACGCGTGCAAGCGCATGCGCGGTCGGGTTTTCACGGACGTCCTGCCGGATTTCACCTGGCTTCAGATCGGTGGGAAACGCGAAAACGCGATCATCGCGCGGGGACTTAAGCTCACAGTAGCCCAGTAATTCACCATTCCTGAGAATCTTGAAGTCGGGGCTTTTTGCGTTACCCTCGGGCAGGCGAACGAGTTCAAGCTCCAGCCCCTTAAAGAGAAGCTGGCGCATGAGCGCTTCATCCGCCGCCTCATCAATGGGCTGTGGCAGTATCAAGCGGTGCGCTTCGAGCAAATCTTGGTCAGGAAAATCGATCAGATGTCTCACTTTCTGAACCATTCCCCAGATTGAGCCATTGAAGGGCACCGTAGCGATGCGGCCAATTTTGTTGAGCCCAAGACCCTGCAGCGTTTTCCTTTGCGAATGATGCCGCCGGATCGGGCTTCCGTATTCGGAAATATCCCGCCACGACGCGCCCTCCTTCGTTACCTGTCCATAGTGCGTGTGCAATTGCCGCATCGCGCGCACGTGGCGCCGTGCTACTCAAATTGCCGCGTTAGCCTGCTTATCGCCGGCATCCGCCGCATATTGTTGAAAAAGGCGATGTTTATCCTTACAGCTCGTGCATCTTCTTTGGTGTTGCCGAGGAATAGTTGTGTCCTGTCATCCGAAAGGGAAATGTAGATTTTGGCAGGAGCACCAGGCGTCCGGCCCCACCCATTGAGGCTCCCGAGAGCGAGCGGCGACAGCATCTGTCGCACGGTTTCGGCCTCTGAGATCAGCTCATTGATGTCGGGGATGGTTCCAATGTTCTTGGCTGCTCTCGTCCGCTCCTGTCGGTCCATCCGCGCAACGGCGTCGGCGCTACTTTCTCCGAAATTTAAAGTCCGAAGCCTAGACGCAAACCTTTCGACCCGTTCCGCTATTGGCACAACGTTCGGCTTGAGCATTTCGAATCCTGCGAGCGGCCCGTAACGCTCGAGGTCGTAAACTGTCGCGGTACTCTCGTTGCCCGAGCGATCAACCCGTCGTTCAGTTCTCGTCACTTCATAACGCAGTACTCCGTCAGATCGTAGATGCGCCCAGAGATCAAAACCGATGGTGCGTGTCATTCGGTCGGAAAGAATAAAACGTACCCGATCGATCTCGGAGATAATTGGCGCATTCTGCTCGATCGCAGCAAGCGCTTCCGGCACCTGTGGCAAGCACCTCAACAGATAGGCCTCGTTCCTGCGCTCCGCTTCCTCCTCCCGGAAGAGCCGTTCGGCTTCCGCATGCCCTGAGGCGTTGATTGACTTGAAGCAATCGCCTCCCATGTTGCGAATGACTCGCTCTTCAGGGAACCAAGCGATTCGACCGTCCTTGTAATACCAGGGTGTATAGGGCTTGCAGCATGGGCAGGGCGCCCATCTCTCCCTGTTACGTGGGCCAGCATGGGGTGGTGGCAGGTCGAATTCTCCGAGATAGCGAACGATGGCACCTCGCGGTGGCTTTGTATGCGTGTGCCCGGGCCAAAGATGCGGCGCGCCGGTTTGCTTGATGTGGGCCTTGATCTCCGCAACGACGGTAAGGTCGGGCCGCTCAGTGTAGTTCGGCTTCACCGTCAGGGCTGTTTCGGGAATATCGATGACCTGCACGGTTCCAGATTCCTAGAAAAATTGCGGCGAAACGCTTCCCTTGAATCATCGCTGGCTTATACCATGATCAAATCTACCGGCTGTTAAGGGTTGGGGATTCCCCTGAATGCAGAACCTGGGCTGACGACGATTCGGAGGTATAAAAGCCTTTCGGGCAATATTGGGCATGGTGTCACGACCGTCCGCGTCCATTTCTGCATTGACGACGCGCGTTGAGAATAGGCTCCGATACAATGGCTAAATCTGTTTCCCTTCCGAACGGCCGATTCTGGAAGGCGCAAACCGCCGCTCTCGCTCACTTCAAGGACATGCTTAGGCGCCATGCCGACGAGCAAATCGTCGAAGACTACCTGGATCACGATGATCTTGCCGCCCTCCTGGAGCGTTACGATGCAGTCATCGTCGACGGCCCGGCGAAGATTGGGCCGGGAATAGACTATTTTTTTCGGCGTCAGAACGTTGGTGAGGGCTTCTCGACGCCGGGTTTTTGGATACGTCGGATTGACGGCAGCGAAACCGATTTCAGTTACATCCAGGCCGTAAAGGGTCAACCGAAGTCGAACGCGCAAGAGTTCTATGACGCCTGCCGTGCCGCTGTGGCAGCTGACCTCGTGGCGGCGAAGAAACGCCATTTCGCCGCCTTTGCGGATGATGGGGGCCGCGTCCCGTGCGACCTCTCCGGCGAGTTGCTCGCTTTCCCAGATGCCCATTTGGATCATGCTTATCCAACTTTTGGGCAGTTGGTCATAACTTTCCGCGCCGCCCGTGGTTGGCAGCACGGTGAGCCCGACGGAACACTGACCTTGCCGGCCGACGCGCAGACGACCACAATCTTCGCCGATACCGCCGTTGCTGAGGCTTTCCGGCTGTTTCATCACAGCGCAGCTACGCTCCGCATCATTGCACGCCACCGAAACCTCGCGATGTCAGCAGGTCAGCGGCGACCGAAGGTGAAGTTGCCAGTACAGATTTAGGATGAGGCATTAGGACGATGGGCCCATCGGAGAAGGACGATGGCTACGTCGTCACACTCGCGATTCCGGATATCACTCAGTTGGCGGACGAGGAGCTAGCGGCATTTGCGCCGTTCCGTGACGGGCGCTGGAGCGTCCAAACAAAGGCTCTCCTCGCACAATTCTCAGCAACCAAGCTGGATCTCAATCGCGGCTGGGCATCGACGCGGGAACACTGGACTTGTCCCTGCTGCCAACGCGGAAAGGCACATATTGCGCGTGTGAGCAGCGGCGGTGTCCTGCTCTGTCGCCTTGAGTACCACCACGACCACTTGGTGGATCGTGCAAAGCGAACCTTTCAGGAGTACAGGCCTTGTGACAAGGATCGGGAGACCATCATCCAGGTTGGTCGAGCTGAGAATGCGCTCATGCTCCTTGTTGAGCGTTTCGAACAGACGCTGATCTGCATCGACTGCAATCTGGCCGAAGGCCGCGCCAAGCTGGAACTGGCGAGAACGATTGAAGGCGACTTTACCTTTACACCGGCCGAGATCGCATCATTCATTAGCGTCGCGCCAAATCGCCTCCATGAGATCGATCTCGACAAGGCTAAGGCCGCATGGCTTCTCGCCAAAGACGATGTTGCAGATCGGCTCGACTTCACCAGACGCATGGCACAACGAATCGCTTCTGGCCGCCATGGTCGGCAGGTGGCTGCCGGCGAACGGCTTATCTCATACATGCAGGATCGTGACATCATCTACGATCTTTTTCTGCGCGCTTCACCCGACAAAGGCCGTGCTGGTCTGGCGCACACGATAGAAGCGCGATCAACGTCCAATGACAGTGCAGGCAATTCGCCCAAGCCCAAGCGCAAGCCGCGTGGGGATGTTCCGAGCGATGCAGAGTTCGCCGAGATAGATCGTCAACAGCAGGAGCATAAGGCGTGGGTTTTGGCGGGCAATGAATGGTCTTGTCCGTGTTGTGATCGCACGAAACGTGAAATTTGCCGGAAGTCAAACCGGGGACTGTGGACCGCCCACATTCATCGCGTCTGCGAATTCGAACCGGAAGACGACAGCGATAGCCTCTGGCGTCGTAGGGCTCGCGCAGCGAGCCAGATTATCATCGGTTCTCACACCAACAGGCTTGTCTGTCAGGACTGCAGAAACATCGTCGCCGAGGTCAAGCGACGCAAGCCCGGACTAACTGAAAACAACCTCACAATAGACAATGTGCGCCTTCTTGTCGGCATCGCGACGCCGCATGTGCCTCATGACGTGGACTGGGAAAACGCAATCATGCTTGCGCTCGGCAACCGGTCACTCGTTGATGCAATCGACGACTATTTCGAACACCGAACGCACGCTCACGACATCTTCCGAGAGATGAAAGAGTTGATGGAAATGGGATACTCGAAGCAGAAGGCGCGAGACCTGCTCGGTTACGAGTACGCGAAGGCGAATGACATCGATCTTGACGAAGGCGATGCGCAGATCGATTGGCTTCTGGACGAGGCAGAACGCCACATGCAAATGGATCGCATACCTCTCTAGGCATGATTCGTCAGTTCTAGACGTTCACTTCTAGTTTGCTCTTCTTCGCGCAACCGCTTCCAAATCGGCCGCAGCGTTAGAACTCCAGTTGTTACGCTGTGCCCACCGGCGCACCTCGATCGGGTCAAATGAGTGCCCCTCGGAACGAAGCTTATCAAACGTCCGTTCAGCATGTTTTTTATCAGAGGGGTGGTTGAGGCCTGTACCCAAGTTGATAGACTCCGTTAAGCGGACAAGCGCATCTTGAACGGGCTCCGAAAGCGTATTTGCCGGAGCTTCGGGTCCCTTCTGGCCGAAGGTTGTCGGATGCCACGTGGCTTTCCACTCTTGGGATTCGATATCCGACCAAGGCAGAAAGAGTATGGCCTGCGCACCCCACGCATCGTCCAGCTTAGCCATGTCCTTTGTAGAGATATGGACGCCGACAAGAAGACCTTGGGCAGCAGTGGGCCGAAACGTCTGGGGGCTTTCCAACACCATCGTAATGCCCTCGACGAGGGCAACTGACTGCCCCTTCGTAAGCGCCTTGGCTACGGCTGCCCCGAGAAATTCACCAACGATGGTATGCTCCCAGCCTCCTTTTTTCGGTACAATCAAGGTTACGCGTGTGATGCCCCTTTCCTTGGCGAGCTTCACGATGCCAGCGAAGGCTGTGCGAACCTGGGTAGCGTTCCGTTCAACTATGTATCGATCAATGGATGCCACTTGATCACTCGCTTAATGCGCCAAGCCTTATCGGTGAGTTGTGTTTCCCGACTCCAGAGGCGCAGCCACGAGCGCCGCTTCGCGTACCCTTAAAACAAACTGCATATCATTGTGGATGTCACTGCCGTTCGAATCGAAGAACACATCCACCCGTAGGTGACTTTACTGCTCGTGCGGATCGGTCCGTTAACGCGTCGGAAGCAACGCACTTTAGCCGGCAATGGAAGCGGGCATGAGCAGGACTCGAGCATGCCAACTAGCGCGCGGCTAAGTTCGCCAACGTTCGCCGGTGCTTATTCAACGGATATTCGACGGCTTTTGCAAAACCAGTCTAAGTAATTGAATTTTATGGCGCTCCCTAGGGGAATCGAACCCCTGTTTCAGCCTTGAGAGGGTATCGATCCGCTTGATGATCATCGTGAGGAGAGTCCTGCGATGGAGACCTTACGGATGTCAGGCCCGGCTCGTTTGCATAAGCAGGCGTTACCGCACCAGTTTCGCATCAGAAACGAACCAGCCGAAGCGCAACGAACGCGATCAGATTCAAACAAAAAGTCAGCAAAATCAACGAAGCGAATCGCTATCCCGCCGCTCATAACGGTCTGGTTGCAGGTTCGAGTCCTGCCGGGCCCACCAAAGGGGAATCGCGCGAGATCCTCGCCGTTTTCTCGTCCATTGCAGCTCTCACTCGCAGAACGACCTGAATACTATAGTCTGTAGCTCTTTAGTATTCGAGGCAAGACTATGGGGGCGTAAAAAAGCCGAACGCGCCCTTCGGAAAAATCATTGCTAACTTGAGAAACGCTGCCGAGCTCTCTCAGGAGGAGCTGGCTGAGTGGGCAAAAATTCACCGGACATATGTGAGCCAGATCGAGCGAGGACTTAAGTCGCCAACCCTCGTGATGCTCTTTCGGTTAGCGCACGCCCTCAATACGACTCCGAGCAAAATCGTAAGGCAAGTCGAGAGCGATATGGGAGTGAGTTAGGATGGTCCAAGAGGGAGAGTATCGTGGCTCTACCGCCTAACAGCGAAACGGAACGAGGCGTGTATCTGCGCAACGTGTTTTATAACACGCAGCCCACGGAAGTTTTCAGCAAATGGCCAAAACTCACCGTCGAGGACCACGCCGTCGTCGGGAGACTGATCAACCTATATAGTTTCATCGAAATCAATCTACGGCGGTTAGTCGAATCTTGGACCGATGCAGATTTGCTTCCTAAAGGACGGATCAAAGATCTGCCTTTGAGCAGGGTAGAAGAGCTCGCGCAGACCGTGTTGCCCTGGCCTGAGGCAAACCTGTTCGCATTGAAGAAGATGGCCGAACTTCGGTCTCTGCGGAATCTGGTCGCTCATTTTGGGATGATGCGATTCCCTGACGATGACGCGTTTCTTTTCATCGCGAAAAGTGAAGCCGACTACAAGAAGCAAACGGGTGAGCCGTCTGTGGAAGACGTTATGCTCATTGCCGTGCTCGATGGTCCTGTTTTGCCTGGGCTGGTGCAGGAGCTGGAGGGAATGGCACAATGGTTGGCTACTGTGACCGCTCAGATCTTGAAACAGAAGGCAGACGCCAAAGCTGATGTCCCCAAGTCCTAATCGGGCACGAGTGTGTTACTGTAAGGGAGCATCCGCAGGCTCAATGAAGAAGGCCATCGGAACGTTCGATATATGCTTCTCCGAGCTCGACATCAGAAGAAGGCGATTGACGGTGTTGTCCTGCATGCCGCCCGGGGGGAAGACGCACGAGATGCGCCCCTCCCTCACGGGCACGCCCGCCTTTTTGAATCCGAGCTGCGCCACAGCATGCGTTTTGGCGAACCGGCTGACCAACTGCGCCTCGCGATTGGGTCTCGCCCCACGCTCTTCAAGATTGGAAAGGTATTTGAACAGGTCTCGAAGCAAATCCGGGTAGCCCGCGCCGGTCTTGCTCAAGGCTGCGGCCACAACGCCTGTCGTGCTCTGCGGGAACGCGAATCTCGAGCGCTCAATGTCAGTCACGAGCGGGGCAAGACCGGGGGTCGCGGCCTTATAACGCCGCCGGATCGCGCCCTGGACTTCTCTCCAGCGGAACGGACTATCCGTGACGATGCAGGCTCCCGTCGCTTGGGCCAAATACATCGTCATCTCGAAATTCGGCGCGAGCTTGAACATACTCATCTGCCCGCCTTCTTTTCCGCCTTCAAATGAGCCTTCCTGGAGGACGGACAGGGGATCATCCTCGCGCATCCGCACGCTTGCTCGCATGACCGCCTCGACCTCATCCTCATCGAGATCCGGCTTGAGCTTACGAAGCTGCCTACGCATAACGTCAGGCGGCATCAGCATAATGCCGCGCCGGCTGTCCTCTTCTATCGTCTTTAGCAGGCGGTGGTCCTCTTTCGGTTCGAACCGCGGGGCTCGAGCCCGTGCCATGCTCATCATCTGCTGGCGAAGATTGAAGTCGAAGTCGCAAGGATCCGGTATAAGGTTGATTAAGCCAAGATCGACGAGCGGCATGACGTTCAAGAAGAACAAAATCGTCTTCAGGAACTCCTGCCGATAAGACTTCGGGTTGCCGGTCGGGCTCATCTCCTGTTTCATTATTCCGGGGTGGACGAATGGGTGCGCCAAGATCAGCTCGCCGAAGTACAGAGGAGCCGCCAAGACGAAGTCCGTGATTAATGACGGGTGGATGGACCCGGTGTAGATGGCGCGAGGCTCGCCGTCGGGCTTGGGCAGCAACGCAAGCAGATCGGTCTCGAGCGGCCACAGCCCTTCGTAGAGACTGTAAATCTTGCTGATCTTCTCGTCAGTTAGTTCGCGGCGAATCTGCACCCAGTCCTTCCCGGACCGGAGCTCCAGCACGTTAACGATGGCGTTCTGGAGCATCAGGTTGCGCTCCCGGATGCTTTTCTCGTTCCAGGCCGGGCGCAACGCCTCCGGCTTGGACTGGCAGCACTCTTTGAACAATCTCCCGCGCCCGCATCCGCAGTAGTCGCCTGGCCGCAGCGGCTTGTCCGGCGGCCTCTTGATCAAGAATTCTCGCTGCTTCTCGGTCCTGCCGAACTCGTCCTGGTAGTGGACGTCCCCGCTCTCGTACTTGACGAATATCTGGCCGCCGAAGTGGTGCAGGCCGAGCTCCGACGGCATCAGCGTCTTCCGAAGCTCGCTCCACGAGCGAGTCACGGTCCTTTCCGGGTATAGCCATTCCTTGCGCCCGCCGCCGATATAGCGGCGCGCGCGCTTTTTGACGATGAAATTGATTTCCGCAACTTCCTGCGCGGTAAGCCTCCGCTCGCGGATCAACGAGTCGATCCTGGTTATGGACTGCCGGTAGTTGCGCGCAAAGGTCCTCTTCTGGAGGGGGTCGGTGCTCGGGTCCTTCGCGTACTCCAGATTCGTGAAGATCAAACAGTGGTCGCGATCCATCGGGTAAAGCGTCTGCGAACCCCGCAGCGCTATTCCGGGATCAAGTGGGTACGCGCACGCGCCATCCGTGGGAGGGACCGCGTGGTTGTAGATCGTCACGGGATGGTCGCTTGTAATAAATTTCACGTCGGAGTCTTCGGCAGAGACAATCTCACGCACGCCTCCGACCCAGATCGCGCAGTGCAGCATGCGGATGCCCTGCATCTCGAACATCAGTTCGTTCTGCGTGAGAGAGGGATATTGGGCCTTGAGCCAGTCCAAGCCCTTCGGCGTACGGATTTTCTGGATATCAAGAAACTCGAAGAAGTCATGGAAATGGTCGTGCCATGCGCCCATGTCCGTGCCTAAGAATGCGCGAACGGCTTGCGATCCCCTGGCGTCGACATCGCCGAATAAGTGGCGCTCAATTTCGTCATTGACGGACGTTCCGAAGAAGGTTGAATATAAGTCCTTCTGGCGAAACGCTAATGAGGTCGGCGTACTGTCCCACGCGCCCCTTTGAGTAATCACGCGGCCGTCCGCTAGGACCTTCCGATCAGGTGTGTTGTCGACGTAGGCAAGCGACGAGCAGCCAGGCTCGAAGAACCCCTCTTGATACCATTGCGGGACGTAGTGGTTGTTTCTTGTGATGGACACCGCAGCGATTCGCTCGACATTGCGACACTCAACGCCCTTACCTGACTTCCGTCACGATTGTCGACTGGCGCATCTTTTCATCCGAGCGGTTATCTGCACGGACGAAAGCAAACAAACGATGATAATTCGCATTCTTGCCACAAAATTCAAACTCCTAAGCAATTGATTTTAATATACTTTTTAACCTAAAGGTCGGACCGATCATAACGGTCTGGTTGCAGGTTCGAGTGCTGCCGGGCCCACCACGCTTCGCCCTTCGGGCTACGCGTGGCGCAGCCGCGCGGAGAACGAGAGGCGAAGCGTGGTGTCCGGCATAGCTGGAGCGCAGCGGAAGCGACGACCGACTGCTGCCGCTACGGGCTACGCGTGATGCAGCCGCGCGGAGAACGAGGGGCGAAGCGTGGTGTCCGGCGTAGCTTGAACGACGTGAGAGCGAAGACGGACGAACCGCCGCGAAGCGGGCGAAGGCTGCCGCGCCGAAGCCCAGCGGGCGAAGGCCGGCTGTGAAATCTATTTCTTGGGCCCTCACCGAATTTTCCGGTGGACTGGCTGATTTTGTTGAAGCCAGACATGATCAAGATCACCACACTCCCCGTTGCGACACGCGACATCCGCGCGTGCATCCGGCGGCGGATGTGCGGCGCCGCTCCTGCCTTTCTCGCTCCTGCCCTTCTCATTTCGGGACTGAACATGCGCAAGCTTCTGGCGATTTTGGTGATCTCGTGCTGGGCTAATTTGGCTTACGCACAAAAGGCCGATCTCGTTGTCGCGAACGCAAAAATCGTGACGCTGGATGGCGCATCGACGATCGCGCAGGCTCTCGCGGTCCGTGAAGGCAAGATCGTTGCAGTTGGCGGCAACGATGCCATGGAAGGCCTGATCGGGTCCGCGACGCGCCGCGTCGACGCAGGCGGACGCACGATCATTCCGGGATTGATCGATTCCCATATTCACGCCGTGCGCGCCGGCCTCACCTACGCAACCGAGGTCAACTGGATCGGCGCAAAAACGATTCGAGAGGCCATGGAGCGCTTGCGACAGGCGGCAAAAGCGCGCCCGGCGTCCTGGATCATCGTGGCCGGCGGCTGGAGCGAGTTGCAGTTTGCGGAGAAGCGGCGGCCAACCCTGGCCGAGGTGATGTCGGCAGCTCCCGACAATCCGGCTTACATCCAGCTGTTCTATTCGGCGGTGCTGATGACGCCGAAAACGCTGCAAGCGCTCGGGATATCCGCGGATCAGTTGCCGGCCGGAATCACGGCCGAGCGCGCCGCATCGGGCGAAACCACGGGCTGGTTCAACGGCTCCATCGTCAGCATCTCCGCGCTGTTCGATCGCCTGCCGAGGCCGAATTTCGAAGACAATGTCGCCGGGACCCGGCAGTTCTTCACCGAGCTCAATCGCCTCGGAATTACCGGGATCGTGGATCCCGGCGGCTTCAGCATTTATCCCAGCCATTACGCCGCCTTGCAAAAGCTTTGGCGCGAGAAATCACTTTCGGTGCGTGTCGCCTTCAGCCTGTTCGCGCAGAATGTCGGCGCGGAATTCGAGGAGTACAAGAGTCTCACGCCGTTCCTGCCGATGGGATTCGGCGACGACATGCTGCGATTCAACGGAATCGGCGAGCGGATCACCGGCGCCATGTACAACAACAACGCGCCCGACGCGGCCGCCAAGGACAAGTTCCTCGAGATCGTTCGCTGGGCAGCCAAGCAAGGGCTTACCGTCACCATCCACTGGCAGGAAGACAAATCCGTCCACCAACTCCTCGACCTCTATGAAGAGGTCAACAAGGAGACGCCGATCGCGCCGCTGCGCTGGTCGATCGCCCATCTCGACAACGCCTCGTCCGAAACGCTGGCGCGCATGAAGGCCCTCGGTGTCGGCTGGACCATGCAGGACGCCATGTACCTCGGAGGCGACCGTATCGTGGCGCAGGCGGGCGAAGCCGCGCGCAGCATGCCGCCCATCGTCACGGCGTTGCGCACGGGCGTCCATGTCGGAGCCGGCACGGATGCGCATCGGGTCGCATCCTACAATCCGTTCGTCGCGCTGCAATGGATGCTCGACGGCAAGACCGTCGGCGGACTATCGACGCGCGGCCCGGACGAAACACCCAGCCGCGAAGATGCCTTGCGCCTGTACACCGTGGGAAGCGCCTGGTTCTGCTTCGACGAGACGCGGCGCGGCACGTTAGAGGCCGGCAAGCTCGCCGACTTCGTGATTCTCGATCGGGATTTCATGTCCGTCCCCGTCGAGCAAATCGGCGCCACGACGTCTCTGCTGACGGTGGTGGGCGGCAAGGTGGTCTACGCAGCGGATGTTTTCGCGAGCGCGAAATAGGGGCTCGGGGCCGCCGGCCGCTCATAACGGTCTGGTTGCAGGTTCGAGTCCTGCCGGGCCCACCAGCCTTCGCTCGCTTCGCGAGCTACGGCTCGGCAAGCCAGCGCTACACGTCAAAAGCGAAGCGAGTGAAGGCTGCCGCACCGAAGCCCAAAGGGCGAAGGCGGGCATCTGAGCCATGCTACGCGTGGCGCGGCCGCGCGGAGAGCCGGGCCCCTTGATGGATGAGGTCATGAAATATTCAGGCCGCCCAGCCTCGCACCAGCTTCGCACCAGAAACTCGCCGAACCGGACGCTACGGCCGCGCACGGTGGACCCCGCAAGCACAGCTGAACGCGAACTGACGGCACGAGAACGCGAACCTGCCGTGACGGTGCCCTCGATGACTCCGGTCGCGTTCGCCGGTTCGAAGGCTTGGAATGAGGTGCACTGTCGGGTCCCGACTGCCGCCGGATCGAAGAGAGGCTCAGCCATTCAAATGTCGTCAGAAGCTCAAATGTCCGCAGATGTTGCAATTTCATTCCTGTCTCACCTGCAGGCCAAGTTGTACGAGGTTGCCACGAGAGACCTTGAACAAAACCACGAGGCGGATCGTTATGGACCTGAGCCCAAGCGAACGCTGGGCCACGATATGCAAGAGCATCAGAACAAGCTCCTGGCAATGGCGCGATTGAAAAACTCAAAGGCGCTTCCTCTGATCTTGCTGGATACCTGGCAGTTGCTGCAAGACGAATATTCGAAAGACGTCCTGTTGGAGTTGTATCTTCAACGCGTGATAGGGCATGACCTCGTCAAGCTCTTTCGAAATTCGCCAAAATATTGGAAGGAACGGAGCCTGGCACGAAGTCTGCAAACGAACCGTCTGCCTGCGAAGAAAATCAGGAACATGAACTTCGAGCTGACTCATTTCGATCTGAAGGACATCGGCTACGATCTCAATCTGTTTTCCGCTCCCATCGGGATCGACGCCACGTTCCTGAAAACGCAATACGAGTATAGCGGTGTCAAGCCAGCGATCGCAGCAAAGGCCGGGGATATCGTCATCGAAGCCGGCAGCTGCTACGGTGATACGAGCCTGTATTTTGCAACGAAGGTGGGCCCCGAGGGCAAGGTGATCGGGTTCGAATTCATACCAGAAAATCTCGATATCTTGCGTCAGAACCTGGAACTGAATCCCAAATATGCGTCGAATATCGAGATCATCGAGAGACCGGTATGGGAGACATCCGAAAAGATACTCTATATGATGAACAATGGTCCGGGGAGCCAGGTTTCCGAACGCCCCCTCTTCCAAGGCGCGGTCGAAGTCAAAACCATTTCCATCGACGATATGGTTCGTGAGAGAAATCTGCCCCGTGTCGATTTCATAAAAATGGACATCGAGGGGGCCGAGCTTTCCGCGCTCAAAGGCGCCGTGGGCACGCTCGAACGGTTCAAACCATCATTGGCGATTTGCGTCTATCACAAGCCGAATGACTGGGTCGACATTCCCCTCTTCATCAATTCCCTGAACCTCGGCTACAAGATGTGGCTGGATCATTTTACGATCTACCCCGAAGAAACCGTGCTGTACTGCAGGACTTTTTGAAACGAGGCGTGCCGCGCCGAAGCCAAGGAGCGAAGGCGCCGGCACGAGACTTATCCGGGATTGCGGTCGGATCACGTTGACAGTGTAGTCAATGATCTCGGCCGCATTCGCGGGTTCGAAGACTCATGAATTAAGTGCACCGTCACCGCGATTGCGATCCTAGATCATGCGCCGGGGCTGTTGAAACGAGCCGCCGAAAACCTCCTCCTTTCGCGTTCGGTAGATGGTGACGACCTCCCGGCACGCCTTGACGTTCAGCCCGTGGAAATTGATCTTCAATTGATCCAGCTCGCCCGCGGTTATCCGGTAGTTGGCGGCGCCCAGGAACAGCAGCGCCATCGTGGTGGGCCATGAGAAATCGAGAGACTTGGCCAAGATCAACGCTGGCTCGCGATCCCTCTCGATCAATGCCCGTTCCGCGACGTCTACTGGAAGCCGACAGAGCAACGACAGGGCAACGGTGGTCTCGTTGAACTTGAGAGAGTGAGCAAGTTCGAAGACCTTGTCTTCTGTCAATTCGCCTCTCTCGTGCAGTTTTGCCACCGTGCGTTTCGCCGTGAAGTAATCCTTCGACGCCGGGCCAAACCTGGTGTGAATGGCCCCGGTGACATCGACGACGACGCGATGGACCTGATTTTCGATATCCGGACGCTCCCTCTTCAGCTTTTGCCGCACCTCTTCAGAGGCTTTGGCGATCAACTGGTGGAAGAGATGTCGAGGAATATCCTTTCGAAGTCCCACCGACTCGGCAAGGATCGAATCCCCTTCTGACCGTCGCACCAGGTGCAGAAATCCGGATTTCGAGAGATTCGCCCCAGCATTCGATGCGACCGAGGTTACGACCTCGGGAGATCCCCGCACCACCAGGACATCGGTGACCGCTTCCGGGACCGTTTGTCGCTTGGAGATTGCAAGCAGATGTTGCTGGCTCTTGTTCTTGGCACACGCAATCAATGTCTCGGTGTCAAGGCGCTCCGACTGACTGAGAACCGGCCACGCGACATCGATGCAGTCGTCGCTTGCCATCTGCCGGGTCAACGCATAGGGCGCGTTTGGGCTGCATGCGAGCTTTCCTGCGAGCTTCGCCCGCGCGCTCGCTTCAATCTCCTGCGCGAGACGACCGATGACCTCACCGAAAGTCCAGATCTGCTCCTCGGAATAAGTGCCGGCGATCAGGATGTCTGCCGCATGCCAGAGCGCCCGCAGACAACTCTCGGGATTTCCTCTCGCAACTGCTTCGTCCAACTCGGCCAAGAATGACGTGATAGCAGCCATTGATGCGCTCGCAGTTTGAAATAATCGAACGACAAAAGCGGGATTTCAAAGGAATGGACCATGACACCATTCGGTCCTGAACACGCGGTAAATCATTCCCGCCGCCTTGGACCAGGCATAAGGTCCGCCTAATCAGATCAATCGGATTTTATGTATTGCCTGACTTGGAGGAAGCGGTCGCCTCGCTGCGGGACCTGTAGCTCAATGGTTAGAGCCGGCCGCTCATGACGGTCTGGTTGCAGGTTCGAGTCCCGCCGGGCCCACCAGTGTTTTCAGGGGTTTGGTGTCCCGCCAAATTATAGATGAGTCGATTCCAAGGATTCTTGAGTCGATTTCCAAGGATTCTTGAGTCGATTTCGCACCAAACCAACGAGTTTTGCGTCGATTTTCGGGAAAAACCACTGATCGTTGTGTCCGCTGGGTCTTAGTCTCCCTCGCGCGGCGGCCGCATCATTGACTGAAAAAAGCCGGCTCGCGAACGCGAACCGGCTTGGTCAGTAGGCCTCGCGGGGACGCACCTACATCAAGGTCGGGCGGAATTTCGGTACGTCGCTCCGGACCCCTTAATTCGGATATATCGAAGTAACGAGATCTTCGCTCCCAAGATATGTCTGAAATGACATCCCAAAGAAACCGTTCGGCACGCCGACTTGCGGGAACTAGATACGGGATCCGGCATTTACGGATTCGCGTTTCCGAAATTCCCCGTCGGCGCCCTTATACGATCTCAAGGATTCGCTGCTCATTTCTTGCCATAAACACGATCGCCATGCGGATAAGGCCGAAAAGCTTAAGACATAAGCCGGGCAGCAAATCGCCAGGTAAGGGAAGGCAGGCCAGAAAGAAGGCCAAGAACAGAAGAACGCGTCTTCCCTCAATCTCGTTGGCCGACCTCTTCTTGTGGATCAGGGTCGTCGATGAATGTCTCTACCACCCCACAGGAGCTTTGGGTCGCGCGGCGAAGACGGAAGGCTACAGTTCGGTGGGAAACGTCGTGCAACGCCTCGATGTTCTCGAAAGCCATTTCGGAAGACTCTTTTATCGCAACTCATCCAGTGGTTCGTCGCGCGCCGGCTCGCTGGGTGATCGTCGTTGGCGAGGTACCCGTCTGCAGAACCGTGCGAGAGGTGCGCAAACTGACGCGCAAGAACGCGCTCAACGGGTCTTCCCTCGGCAAGCACGCCTACTGCCAGGAGACGGCCAGTATAGATCCGGCGTGCCCAATTTCCGCGGCGCCGCCCTCGCTGAGCTATTCGTAGTGATCGAACTGCTATACTCCCGGGCGTCGTCTATCGGGAGATCCGGGTTTCTTGATGAACTGCGTAAGATGAAGGAAGTCATTCTTAACCTGGCGCCGAGAAACGCCCGTCGTGTTCTGGACGATTCGGACCAAAACAGGATTAAGTCAGCCTTGGTGTGGCGTACGCGACAGTCGAAGACCGGGCGCCGGCACGATCGGAAGAAGATGTCCGACTGGACGACTTTCGGTCCCTCGCCGGAACCGCGAGGTGGGCTTTCGCCAACCCTGGTCACACGATTGTCGCCGCGAGCACGGCCAGCTTAGCCAGTCTCGCCTCGCTCTTCGTCCACCTCTTGGCGGTCGAGTAGCTAACACCGCAAGCTAGCGAGGCTTGATGGACGCTGCTGCCGCGTTCGACCATGCCGAGGAGCTTACGCCTGATCCAGCGCGGATGCGCGCAGCGGGTGAATTCGGGACGCGCGACGTGCTCCTCGACGACGACTCGATCGAACACCGGGACGCCGCCAGTCTTCAACCGGAATAGCGGTTCGATGCCTGCGTTCTCAAGCCAATTCATGACTCCTGCGCAACTCACACATCCTGAAAGCCGCATGATCTCCGGCACGAATACGATTCGCTTCGCCAGCCTTTTTACCTCAGCGCGACGGAAAGGAGCGACCTTGTCCATTGCCCTCAGATGCCCGGTTGCTGCCAGCTTCTGGACGGCGAAGATCGTGCAACCAAGAATGGAAGCGGCCGTGGCGTGACCCACCTTCGAGGCATCTAATCGCTCTTGAGCCGCGGCGAGCTTACCGAGAGGCTATCCGGTCTACGTCCTTGGCCCGGCGAATCAGATCTGGGCACTCGCTGCCTCGATAGCTCGTCGACACGCCGCTGCAAGGCTCTCTCCACTTCGGCGCGCGCGTAAACTTTCCAGCCTCCGTGCTTGAGCTCCAATCGGGGAGTAATTCCGTGCTGTTTCAACCACGCCGAAGCTTCGCGGTACGTACTGAAATTCCCGGTTCGTGCGACTTCCGGGATGAAGATCATTTGAACGCTCAACAGTTCCACCTCGCGGCGTTTGAAGTGGGAATGCTGCGCGGCGTCCTCATACTTCTTCAGCGCTCCCGCCTTCGCGAGCCGCCAGACCGCCACCTCGTTGATCCCGAGCAACTCGGAAGCCGCGGCGTTTCCGATCCATTCTGGCTTGGTATCGGGCTCTGCCGAAGTCAGACGCTGGACCAGCGAAGCGAGCGCGCTCGCATCCCGTACCGCCAGCCGATCGCCAAGGGACTTGCGCGACTTGGCCGCCTTGATGCGGAATACTTCGAGATTGCCGTCCAGAATCGACTGGACGATTCCGGCCCAGGGTACAGCCCGGACCTCGCACGCGCACACAGCGACCCTCAGCCTGAGGCAATCCTTTGGCGCGCGACGCGCGATGCGGCGCTGGATGTTTTGCTTGAGCACATTGACCGATTGACGGGTATAATACTCTTCCCCTTTCAAAAGCTTGAGCACGGCTCCCTCTACCTTCTCCAGCAGCCCTAGCTTCTGCAATTCATCCATATGGGCCGGATGAACGCCGATAGCGCCCGCGGCGCGGATCGCCGAAATCGTGTTTTCCTTCTCGCGTAGGAGCGGCTTGAGCGCGGCTTCAGACATCATTGTTGGTGCGCGTTTGACACCCTCGAATTTCGTAGTCGGAACGAGGCCGCTCTCCGCCAGAAGGGCTAAGGATGCCCGCGTGATGCCGTACTTGTTTGCCAGGTTTTGTAGCGGGTGCATGTCTGGATCACATCTGGCCGCAACGTAGGCTTCCGTCGCATGACCGAGTATGGTCTTCGCCGCGTTGCAGAGGCTCGGTTCTACGATCGAGAGAGGACCGAGCTCGGCCCATTTGCCGTACTTCTTTTCCCGCGGCTTGCCTACGGCTTCGCGGCGCAGGATGTCTCCGAACATCTCAAAGCCTGGCTGACCTCCCAGGATGGCGCGGCCTCCGATCGAGAGCATTCGCGGCGTCAGCCAGCTCCAACTCTCTCCTCCCTTCCGCCGGCTGACGGTCTGCTGCTTGTCCCAGTGCTCCAAGCCCAGCATACACGCGAAGGTGAGGCCGACCTCGAAGAGGTCGCCGGCGGACAATGACGACCACATCTCAGGCACCAGTCTCCGCGATCGGTCCTTACGCTCGGTTGACGGGTCGATGAGCCCGGTCAGAAAGTCCAGTGCCTCCTCGTCGTCGACCTGTATCTTCGACTGAGAGAAGTCGCGTAGATCGAGCCCAGGATAATACCAGGTAAACTGCCCGAAAACCTCTGGACGACTGCAATGTTCGCAGTAGGAGACACCGTAGGTGCGGGTCCAACCGAGGGAGCGCTTGCACTGCGGACACGAATCTATCAGCAGCTCCTTGGTCGCAGGGTCGAACGATAACGGTCTGAGTGACCATATCGCTCTTATGTAGTCCCCATTCTTCAGCGCGCCCGGCGCAACGCGCCTGAGTTGGGGCTGACGGTACATGGCGCGAAGAGGTTCGCCGAAGAAGTCGATCCAGCCTTTCCGTCCTTCGATGCCCCCGTGGAACATGCGCGTGATGGCTCCGATGTCCTCGGTACCCGCCCATTCGGCGATCGAAGCCGCCAATGCCGACGATCGGCTGCTGAGCGAACCGGGGTGGACGGTCCTGATGCCAATTGAAGACAGTGCGCCGAGCGGACTTCTGAGGAAGTTCGTAGCGGTCGCGCGGACAACGAAGCCGGCGAGGCCCTCGTCGGTAGCAGGTTCGATTGGAAAAGCGAGCGGCATCTCTGCTCCCCTTTTGCTAAAGGCGGAATGAAGGGCTGCTATCGCCGCATCGGCGATGCACTCACTTCCTGAACACTTGGGCCTTCCTCAAGCCCTCGCGGAAGGGGTTGTAAGGGCTCATGTTCTTAGGAATCGCCCAGGAATCGACGGCCTGCAGAAGATGATCACGCAGTACCTGGGACGAGCCGTCGTCGACCGCGATGAGCGCGGCCTGCTCAACGATGCGCGACACGATACCGACGCGCCCCGAACTCGCTGCGTGAAGACAGATTGGAACATCGCCGGACATGAAATCGGACTTGTGCTCGAACAGGCGATGCTGCTTCAGTTTCAGTCCCACCGCGCCGCAGTAGTTCTCGAATATTTCGCGTTCAGCACGGATCTTCCAATCCAAGCGAGAGTAGTCGATCTCCTTTATGCAGCGACCCGATAACTGGGTATCATTGAAGACCACCGACCGCGCCTCCTCGATGCCAACGAAGGCCATCGGAACGAGCCCTCGGATCAACATGGTCTTCAGCGTGTTTGTGAGATTGGTCGGTTCCTCGGAAGGCCCTCTCTTGTCTTTCTCTTTGTCCTTTTCTCTCATCAGATGTTGCAGCTCGTCGATAATCAACAATTCGACCTTGTGTTCATTGAGGTAGTCGTATGCAAGTCGCAAGAGATCCGACGTCGTTCCCTTCGTTGGGCCGCCCAACGCTCGCAATATCTCCTGTGCGAGGTTCTTGATGTTGGTCACACCCTCGAGGGAGATGTGGAGCACTATCCTCTGCTTGAGCGCGATCTGCTTCGGGTCCATGTCGGCCGGATAAAGCCCACGCACGATCGCATCCTTGGCAACGATCGTCTCGAGATACATGCGGACGGCCGTGCTCTTGCCGCTGTGCGTGGGCGCGAATATGCACGCCCAACGCTTCGGCTCAAACGGCGCGTCGCGCCGCGTTTCCCGAAGGTTGTCGAACACCGCGTAAGCCCGTTCTAGGCGGCTGTGCTTGATGCGCATCTTCTCGAATTCGGCGAGTATGCGGCCATGAGTATTCTTGTCCGTCATCACAGGTCCTCCTCGAGTTGTGAGAGCCGTTCCAGCGCTTCTGCTTTGGTGAGACCGATCTCCGCCGACGCCGCCGAGCCCGCCTTGCGGTCGGTTGGCTGTCGAGCAGACGCCGCCGGCTGTTCTTCTGCCTTGCGGGCCTTGTTTCGTTCGCGTGCGACGGCTGCGTTCCGGGTCGCTTTCTCGCCTCCGCGGCGCACACCTTTCTCCGGACGTCGATCGTCCGTACGTTCGCTAGCAGGGATTGTCTGCGGCACGTCAACGTCAGGATATTCGATCGCCGCCACCGGCTCCTCAGTGAGGACGACATGATCGCCGGCAACGAGTTGCGGCTTGGAGAGATAGGCGGCATTCTTACGCGCCTTGCCATATTGCAGGTGAGGATGGTTCTCGCGCAGCGATCTGTCATAGGCCGCTCGCGCTGCGTGCATTTCCTTGTCGGAATGAAACGACATATTCCGGTCGTGAGCGAACCTTCGGATGTCTTCGGCGTCCTTCCAGGACAGGCCGTCTGCGAATTCCGGATACCAGTTCGGCAGCCTGACGTTCTTGCGCCGTACCCAGTCCCACACATGGATGAATGAGAAATCGCCGGGATCCCAGGTGACCAGGACCGCGACCTTGCCGCTCGATAAGCCCTTGCGCTGACCGCGTTTCTTCGCGTGCCTTAGCAGGCGATCTAGAAGATCCGATGTTATGACGTTGTCGTGAAATCGTTCGCCGTTGCAGGTGATCCCAGATGTGGTGAGGATGCAAGTCGCCGATCGTCCGAGAATTTTGTCGAGTTCGCCGACGTCGTCCATCGTGGGTCTGCCATCCGCCGTCAGCAATCCATCGCGCCATCGAAGCGCTGGAACAAGTTTCCTTTCGCCGTGCTCCTCCACATGATAAACGGTTACTATGGCTTCCCACATACGGTCATCGAGCCACTCGAGCGTCTGAATGGCTTTCGGCCGGGGATCGAGTCCCCTGGCAGTCATCTCCTGAGGTTTGTACGGAACGCCCGCATCGAGCCGGTGCCAGATCAGCGCGTTCAAGACGCCGAAGGCCCGCTCGGCGTACGTCTTGAATTCAGGCGACTTGACGGGCGCCCAGATGACGTGAATGCCCGCCGCCTCGCAGCAGACCTGGAACGAAATGCCCGTGAACTCCCACCCGTTATCAACGATCACGGTGAGCGGCTTTCCCCACCCGTCGGTCGCACCCTTGTGATATCCGTATTTCTCCGTCAGGAAGGACTTTTTTCGTACCACTTGCCGCAGGCACCGTAGAGCGGAGTAGACCGAGGGTCCTTCATAGGTCAACACCGCTCCAAGGATCATTGTCGAGTAAACGTCGATGGCCAACGTCAACCACGGTCTCTCGACCAAGACGCGCGTTCCGTTCTTGTCGTACACCGCTGCCCAGGTGTCGATGCGAGTATGATCGATGATGACGTACTGGAGAGGCTCTGTGGCCTCGATGGCGCGACCATGCGCCTTGAAACGGCGACGCGCGGAAGGTTCGCCGTACTTCTCGCGCCAAGACCAGTAGTTTTCACCACTGTTGATCCAGAGTCTCAGCGTCTCTTTTGTGGGGCGCGTCAGTTCGCGCAGATCACAGGGAATCAAGTCATCAATCTGCCCCGTATGCTCTTCCTTCGCGCGGGACTCTTCGAGCTTCCTTCGCTCCTCGGCACGTCTGTCGTTCTCCTTGTCGAACCTGTCGTAGAAGTCGGAGATCACGTCGCACTTGCGCTTCGTGGGAATCGACCAGAAATTGGTATTCATTGTGACCGCGAGTTCGAGCGTGAACTCGGGCCAGCGCTGCCCGCGGTCATGACGGCCGTTTCTGGCGAGGAAGCACGAAAGGGGCCTTTCACCGGGAACGCCGCATTCGTCGACGGCGCGCAGAACCTGTTGCGGCGAAGGCTTCAAGGGAAGCTTGTAGTCGTCGCGCGCGACCTTGTAGAAATCGTCGATGAATTCTCGGATACCGACGCGCCCTCTGCCCGGGGGTGCTTCGTCGTATCGGGTAACGTAGAATCGCAGGGTGCGCGCACGCTCGAGGCGCTTAGCGGCAAGTCGACGCTGAGCGGACTCCTTGAGCGTGATTTTGGGCTCGTCCGGATCCAAAAGCGCGAGTGGATCGATGTCTTCGATTTCTTCGGCAGTCCTTCCCCGCCGCACGTCCGATATTCGGCAGGCGCGCCGATCCGAGCGCATGTCGTCCCATTGCGGGATGGGAAAGTTGAACTCCTGGTCCGTTCCGAACAGCGTGAATCGCAGGACTCCATTTGAGAGCCGCTTCCTGAACTCCAGCACCAGGACGGCTTCGTGACCGGGGACCATGACAGCGTACTTCTCGCCGATTTTCACGTCACAAGGACTCAGATCGACGTCGAAGCCGCTCGGCGTAGCAGTCGATGCGACGGCGGCTTGGGGCAGCAGGATTCCGGTCACAGGATTGCTCCGCGATCTTTGATGAGCATCACGATGCTTTCGGGGGTCAGGCCTTTCGAGAGATCGATGCTTACGACTCGCCGCACGTGTAGCGCCGACAGCTTGGCTTTGCCGATGGGTCCTGATCCCAGGACCCAGGCCGTCTCCTCGTACGGGAGGCGGCCACCCGCCCGCTCGATCGCGTGCGACACGCGTCCGACATCGACCATCGTGACGCGCGTAAGCGCGCGTGACCAGATCTTGTCAATGCCCAGCGCTATACGACCGCTCTGAAGGTCTTTCGATTGCAGGAGATGCGCGAACGACCATCCGATCGAGCGATAGATCTCGCGCGCCAGATCCAACTTGTGCAGATAGGCTGGATCGACCGCGCGCCGATCACCATCCGTCTTCGTCTCGACAATCAACGTTCGCCAATCGAAGGATTCGGAAGTGGGTTTCCAGTCGAGTGCGGCCGCCCAAAACGGCTTGCCGCCTGTAAGGTCGTCCAGGAATCTCGCGTCGACGGCGAACTGAAAATCTGGGTAGAAGGTCAGGACGCGGTCGCGGCCGCCGACGACGTTCATGTCCAGCCTGTGAGGTTGGCTCTTGATGTAGCGGAACGGGCTTGCCACTTCCGCCAGGCGGATTAGCGGCCATTCTGATTGCATCGATTCCCAAGTGACAGCACGGAATCCTGATTTTATGCATGTTGGGCTGCCAGTCGGATGCGGCTCGCGACCCGTTATCAATCGGCGGGCGGCGCCGCCGGCTTCCGACTCTCGAATCGTGGCCAACGTACGTGCCTGGCGGAATTCGAACTCCCGCTGCAGGATGGTATTCCAGATCTTGCCCATTCTCACTACTCGCGGTCTACAGCCCGATCGGAGTTCATCGGTTCGGCAATCGCCGATCAACGCTTTGATGATTCCAAAATCGAATCTTGGCTGTGGTCTGCCTCGCGTTCTCCCGCCAGAGTTCGATGAATTCCGCCCTCACATAGGCCTGGGGCATTTCCGGTCGGGTTGTTAGCCTTCAGTCATGAGCACCCGACAGTCTGAAAGCTTACCGAAATTCGACCCCTTCGAGATCTGCACAGTCGCGATGGCGCGACTGAGCGGCCCAAAACAGCCCGGCATGAACTCCATAGTGATCCTCAGCATTCGGCCTTGCAGCCAACAGCTCGGGTTGATCAGGATTCATCAGTCTTGCCATACGTGCGCTTGCGGACCCCGCGCACAATCTCCTCGATTTCGGAGGCGCGAAGATAGCGCTTCATGGCGAGCCGTTCCGCTACCGCAAGGATGGCCTCGCGATTCTCGTTGACGATCTCTGTTGCGCGCACGTCGAGTTCGCGAAGGTGCCGCTCGACGCGTTCGCGCAGCTCGCGGTTCGCGCCGAGCTCGTGCAGCAGATCGTCTCCGGCGCCGAGATAGACGAGGTCGTCGCCCATGCCAAAGGATGCATGCAGAGCGGCGACAAAGGTCGTTGCTGACCCTAGATCCGAACTCGTGCTTCCGCCGGTCCCGGTCGACACCGCTCCGGTGAAAAGTCGCTCCGCGGCGCGCGAGGCGAGACCGACAACGACGCGGTCCTCGATCATCTGTCGCGTCGCAAGGCCGAATTCACTGAACTCGACAGCCGTCTGCCCGCCCGACGTTCCGCTGGTCCGGATAGTAACGTGCTTGAGGGTACCGACCGGAATCGCGAGCGTCACCACCGCGTGCGCGGCTTCGTGCACCGTCATCCGAAACAACTTCGCCTGCGGAATGTCCTCGAGAGGCACTACCGCGCTCTTGATGTCGTCGACTGCCATGCGGCGGCCCGCATATCGTGCGGTCCGGCGGGCCTGACGCACGGCATGCATAATCTCGGCGCCGGTCGAGCCCTCCATCATGGCGCCAACCTCGGATAAGTCGTAGGCAGCGAGTTCGCCGTCGAGGTGGAAGCGCAACATATTCATAGTGCCCGCCAGATCCGGGCGCTTGATCTCCACGACCTTCTCGAGCCTGCCTGGCCGCAACAACGCGGGATCTACCCGGTCGATCGCGTTAGTCGAGCAAACAACCACGATTCCAACCCTTCCCGTCAAAGTGGAATCCAAGAGGGTGAGGGTGTCTGTTATCACGGGGGTCCACCAGTCCCTTCCTCTCTCGGACAACGTCTCGCGATTGGGTAGCGCATCTATTTCGTCAATATGAAGAATGCTGCAGGGCGATGCGAGCGCGGCGGCCCGCGCGAACGCGCCGCGCATGTTCTTGATCACGGAGTCCAAGTACCCAGGCCCGGACGCGAAAAGCTCGCCGATGGATGTCGTGACGAGCGGCACCCCGCAGGCCCTCGCCAGCACCTTGGGAAACAGCGACTTGCCCATGCCCGGCGCCGAATGCAGGCAGATTCCGCGGTCGACCTCGCGCCAGTTGATCCTGTCGGCGCGATAGGCCGCGATGTCGCGGGCGAGATTCAGTCCCCAGACGCGCGCCTCGCCATATTCGACGGCGGTCTCGAGTGCGGGGACGCGATCCAGGACGCCTGCGCCGGCGCTTGCCGCCGCCAGCCGCTGCGCGATCTTCCGCGCCCCCGTCCCCAGCCTGAAGGCCGAGAGGATCTCGTGGAGATCGAGACCGGCCGCGATGCCGTCGGGGATCTCGCCCGGGTCGCGGCCGGCGAAACGGGTGATTGCGGTACGCAGCACGGCCCCGGTCGGAGCGGCAATCCGAACGGTAATGTCGGCGGCAGCAGTGAGCGCCGCCGGTAGGAGGCCGAGGTCGGCGGCGATGCCAAGCACGCATAGCCCGCGCGAAAGATCGTGAGAAACCTCGTCCGAGCCGACCGACGCATTGCGCCTTCGATCGGATCCGTCACGCGTATGCAGGCTCCACCTGGATCCAAAGACCGACTGGACATACTTAGTTATCGGCACCACCCAGGTGGCAGTGGGCACCAGCAAGATGACAGCCAACCCCTTGCCGTGCTTCAGACGCCGACGGCTCTCTTTGGAGATCGCCGCATCGAAGGCGACACCGATGACTGCAGTCATCGCGTCCGGTCGCTTATACTTCGACCGCGCCGGACGCACCTCCTCCACATCGTGGAGATCGAAATCCGGCTCAGGGAGAGTTTCGGGTTGATCGGACACGAAGGGCCTTAATGTGTCGAAACACTATTTGGTCAGTGCCGTGTGACGTGACACCGGCAGGGCTTCCAACGACTCGATACCTCTTGTCGGGGCCTCAAGCGCGTTCTCCTAGGTGTTCACCGGCCACGTTCCATGTTCATCTGCATCCGATCCAAGCGTTTCGCAGAAGTGGACAACAGATCACCAGTTCTCAATTCCCGATGAGAGCCGACCGACGTCGATGAAGGAATCGGTGTCCCGATCGTAGCGCCGACACGTGACGCTCAGCCGCCCGTCGACAACCTTTTGGACGATATAGACGTTCTCAAGTCCCGCCCTAATCGGGACCGATTGACCTTTTGCGTGCGCCGGACATCGCGTCATTAGAACGCCGCCCGCACGGTAAAGGCGGCCCTTTCCACCGCACTGCTCGCAAGTCGTGCCAGACCTAGCCTCCGCCAAGGCTAGGATCCCCTCTACCGTCTGTCTGGAGTGCTCCGAGAGCTTGCCGCGCCAGTAGACTCGCACGGTGCCATACTTTTCCTTGATCTGCAGAATTTCGAGGCGCTCTTCCGGGCCGAGCATCGCGGTGATGCGGCCGCAAGCCCTTTCGATGAGATCGCGCCAACCCGGCCCGCACTCCGGATACCCTTGCGCGAGAATAGGTGCCCTTGGAGGAGGACGAAACAAGTTGCGGTAGGCATTAATCAACTCAATGCGCCAGCCACATACGTGAGTGCTCATCAGATACTCCCCGACTTTGCAGACTCGAATGGAAGGCACCTCGCGAGTTCGCGCAGCCGCGAAGAGCACTGGCAGGGCAATCGGCCGATCTCGGACCTGACCGGCGATTTTGAGCGACTCAGAACTTGGCATGCAGCCAGCGAACGCGGAGTCCGTAGCAGACCGGGTCAATCCTTGCCCGACGCCATAGCGCCGAGATCATCACGACCTTTGCGCCAGGGTTTCCTTCGACGGCGCAGCAGAGCACCGCCGACACGATAGCGTCTGTCACGGGATCTTTCATCCCATGACTTTTGAGTCCTTTGATTGCGATCCCGATTGCCGCCGCGGCATCTCCGGCAACGGCCCGAAACCAGTCGCAGTCCCTCACCAAATCCGTCTCTAGGAGTGCCTCACGGATCGCTCTTACATCGCGCATACTCAAGTCGTGAGGGCTTCGAAGCCGCCACCAATGAGTTAGTGGGGCCGCCATACGGCGAGCTAATTGCTCCCGGGCGTTGGTATTCGGCAGCTGATTGCCGGGAAAGACGCTTCCATTGGTCGTGCGCATGCGTTCCCCCAATCGCAAGGTGGGTTCCCTCGATCGACTTTTATGCAATTCCGACTTTTTGATGCGGCGCCGGACTTCGCCCCGCGTCGCCTATCGCCAAGGACTCATTTGCCCAAACTCCTCCCGGCGAGATGGGTCGAGCAACGACATTCCTTCCAGGCAAATGACCTAGCAAGGATTACATTGTAGGATTCGATTGCTGTCTTAATGGCGCCTCTGTCCCGCCCGCCCGAACGCCATGCTTAACGACCTCTTAATAATAGCAAATCCGCATGCCGAAAGGAAGAAAAGTCCAGGATCATGGTTAACGCGTCGGAGCCGAGCATATCTCCTGCCCAGGTGAGAGCCGCCCGAGCGTGGCTCAATTGGAATCAAGATTTTCTGGCGAGAAAGGCAGGCCTGTCGAAGACGACTTTGAATCGCTTCGAGCAGGGTCTGTCGATCCTCAACTCGGAGACGTCGGGTCGTCTGCGGAAAACATTGGAGGAAGCGGGAATAGAATTCCAGTTTCGGAAGATGGTTGCGACTGGAATATCGATTGTGAACGGCGAGGCAAGTCATCATTGAGCTTGGCTGTCGACACGCCCGTCGTCACGATGAGTCCGAACTGACAGTCGAAGTCGAGATATCAATCTAAAGCGTGCGAGCCAGCGCTGCCACCATCGGACACATCTGATTCAAACGCCGCGGCGCCCGAAGGTCCAATTTCTTCTTCCTCCAGGGACGGCCCGTAGATCGCGTTCGGCCGGGCGATAAAAATTCCCAAAAATGGAAAAGCCTCTTCCATTTTTGGGAACTCCCGGGTAGTATCCTTTCATGCTGGTGATCGGCACGGACATTGTGGAGCGCTATTTTGCCGAGCGCTCCGGTCATCGGGGCATCGATGCGGCGCGCGCTCTATACAGGGCATGGCTTGCGATTGCGGAGAGTTCGGACTGGCGGACGCCGCAACAGGTGAAGAGATCGCATCCCAAGGCGAGCATCCTGAAAGGCGGACGTGTGGTGTTCAACATCAAGGCCAATGACTACCGTCTGATCGCCATAGTTCAATATCGTGATGGCGTGTTGATGATCCGCTTCTTCGGCAGTCATGAAGACTATGACAAGGTCAACGCGGAGACGGTGTGATGAAGGCAACATTGATAATTATCCAGAACCAGGCCGATCATGAGGCGGCCAAGGCGCTTGTCGGCAAGCTGATGCAATCGAACGAGGCTGTCGATCGAGCCCGCATGGTCGCGCAGGCTCGCCTTATCGAGGCGTATGAACGTGTGCGCTGGCCGCGCAAAGCGCCGCCGTTGCCAGATTTGTTGGCCTATTTGGTGGAGCAACATGGTTTGACGCGTGCTGATCTTGTGCCGCTTCTGGGCACTGCGAGTCGCGTTAGTGAGGTCATGTCCGGCAAGCGCGAATTGAGCATGACGATGGTGAAGCGTCTGCGCGAGCGTTTCAATATTCCGGCGGATTTGCTGATTTCAGCGAGTGGAAGTGTTGCTGCTTAGGTCGATCGGGACTGTGACGGTCTGAGTCGAATTTGCCGGCAAGGAGCAGACTCGGATGGAACGGCCAACCGACTCGGGTGCAACCAGAATGGACTCTGAAGGGCCATAATCCGTGAACTGAAACTACTGGGCTTTCTTGCTCCGAAACTCCGATTGAACCAGAAACGACACCTCCGCTTCTCTGACGTCATTCGGTTGCCTGCCGAACACGATCGAGCGGCGAATGGTCGGCGCGGACCAAGTGGTATCTCTGAAATCAGACCACCGCGGGCGAGAACTTCTGCGAGAAGTGGAACAAGCATCCGAGCGAGCCATCGCATTCTTCGAACGGCATGCGAAATTCGTCTCCGACGTCAAGCAGCTCGCCGCCGCACGAGGAGTCGACACGCTCCGCCAGCTGCTCGGCAACGTGGTCGGCACGAGGCCGGCTACTCTCGGCGGATCAGCTACCCAGAATGCGCGCATCTCTGATACAACTTCGATCATCAAACGAGGCTTGATGCGACCGAGCCGTTCCGCGTGGCGGGCCTCGATCGTCGCGATCTTACAAGGTCGAATGATGGAGGGAGCAGGCAGACCGGCCTCTTCGTAGCGACTTATTGCAAGGTCTCCCGGCCGGCGCCCCTACGATCCCTTTCTAAAGAAGTCGCCAGGAGACGTGCTTTGGTCGGAAGTCGCCAGTTTTCGCGGCCCGTCGCTGAAGTCGAGATCAGGTTTTCAACAGCTTGCAGGAGCTATAGGGGACCGTCACACCCAGGCTTCACGCCCCTTTTTGTAGAACAGACGGACTGTCTCGCTGTCAGCGACTGCCACTGTCGCGCCGGTAGGTAGACTCACCGAGAGACTCCTGTTCAACCGCGCGACTTTTGCGGGCGCTTCATAGTCAGAAGATTCATCACATCATGCAGATCATCTGCCGATGCGACGGCAATTGTTAGCCATTTTCCGTCGATGTATGTTTTCGCGTCATCGTAGAGTTTGATCAATTGCGGGTGCCAAACATAGCGCCGCTCCTCAAACTTCTCTCGCTCTGCTCTACCCATGACCACCACAGCTGAAACTCGTCGGAATTCCGGCACCAGGTGGCAGAACGCCTTGGTCTTCTTGTAACGCAGGGACCAACCGCGGCTCTTTCCACCGTAGAGCCAATCCGGCGCGAAAACTTCTGGGTAGGATTCATCAATCCAGGTCCGCAGCTTGGCCCAGTATTCGAAGCCATCTGCTCCGATCCACTCGCGAACGGTTCTTTCATCGGGCGATGCTGATTTGTCGGTGATCCTGTCGCCGATTTGCGGAAGCGTACTAATCATCGGAAGACCTCGTGTTGATAGTCCCGCGGAGGGCCGGAGGTTAAACGGGCGCTTCTCAAGGCTTGCCATGGGCCCTCAGAATGCCGCCGGTGCGACCTTGTCCAGAGATTGCGATACGTTCTAGCGATCCTCGCGAGCACGGCTGATCAAGCAGCTACGTCTCGAAGCTCTCGCACGACTGTCAAGTCGATAGCGTCAATTACCTTCTCGCTCGCTAGCGGAGCTTGTCCCTCTTCAATAAATGCGGTGGCCTGCAGCGGAAGGAATTGCAGCGTCTTCAGCCCAATAGAGTTCAGTGCCAGCGTCAGATAGGGCGTGAGAAAATCAGGCTGATTTGCTCGGTCTCCGGTGAAGACGCCGCCGGAAGCGACGCCGATAAAAACCGGACGATCCGGAAGCACTCCCACCTTCCCGGCGGGCGTTGACTCCATCGTGCGGCCAACGCGCAGGACCTGGTCGATCCACGCTTTGAGAACCGAAGGGATAGTGAAGTTGTGCATCGGCGTTCCAATGACAATCACATCGGCCGCCTCGACTTCCCGAATGAGCGTTTCGGCAAAGTCCAGAGCGCCCTTCAACGGTGCCGCCAGTGTGTCCGGCGATGACAGCGTATCCGCGTAGTCCGCCGTGGCGTGAGGCAGAGGATCAGCTCCAAGATCGCGCCGCCTGATGCTCGCATCCGGCGCAACTTGAAGAAGCTTTTTGACGATCGCGGCCGAAACCTCACGGCTGTGCGATTTCGGGCGAGGACTGCTATCAATGTGGAGGATGTTCATGCGACCGATCCAAATGGCTAGGAAGCTCTTGCATCAACCGCCTCCAAGCTCCTTGGAGGCGGTTGATACCACTGGCAGGCTCAGATCGAGTCGGCCGGTGCGACTGCGGGGAAGTCCTTGTCGGGATTGAACACGTTGTTGAAGAAGTTCGTCAGCGAGTACATGGCCACAAGCGCGACGATCTCCATGATGTTCGCGTCCGTGTAGCCCGCATCGCGGACGGCTTGCAGATCGGCGTCTGTGACGTGGCCACGGGCCTCGATGATCTTGCGTGCAAGCTGGACGGCGGCATCCCGCTTTGGATCCCTGGCATGACCCTTTCGGGCGAGAACAATGTCTTCGGCCGGCAGCTTGGCCATATGCTCCGCCGTGAAGCTGTGCACCGTCAGGCAGTAATCGCAGCCGTTCACTTCGGAGACCGCAAGGCCGATGCTGTCGCGCGTCTTGACGTCGAGCGCCTTGCTCAAGGAGCCGAGCAGAGCGGCCCACGCGTTGAACGCGATCGGGCTTTGCGCGAAGGTCGCCATCATGTTTGGCGTGAACCCGATGTTCTTGGTGAACATATCGAGGGTCGGTTTCGAATCGGCCGGCACGTGTTCCGGCCTCAGAGCGGCAGCTCTGGCCATGGTATTTCTCCTTGGATGATTGGTTTCAGGGTTGGTTAGGCGAAGTGCAGCACGTCGGCCACAGGCAGGCGCGGCTTCTGCGGCCAATTGCCGGGCCGCTCCGGTCCGACGGTCAGCAGCATCACTGGGACTTCATCTTCGGCCAGGCTGAACTCTCTGTGCACGGCCTCTGCATCGAAACCGATCATCGGTGTCGACCCCAGGCCTAGCGAGCGGGCCGCATAGATGATGGCTGCGGCGCCGAAGCTCGCGGAGCGCACGGCCTCGTCGCGCTGGCGCTGCGGATGATTGTCGTACAAGCCGCGGGCAGGCCCCTCCCATTCCGGCACCAGATGTGCCGGCATGATCCCGGCTTCCACGACCGGAGCCAGGCGCTCAGGGACCATGCTGGCATCGGCCAATTGGCCGACGATGATGAAGGTCACGGCTGCTTCGGTGATTGCGGGCTGATTCCAGGCAATCGGAAGCAGCCGTGCCTTTGCTTCGGGCGAGCGCACGGCGATGAAGCGCCAGTTCTGCAGATGGAAGGAGGTCGGCGCTGACGTGCCGATCCGCACGAGCTCGCGGATCTGATCGTCGCTGAGGACGGCCGTCGCGTCGTAATACTTCGCAGCCCTGCGGCTCAGAATAGTTTCGATCACGGCGTTTGTCGGCAGCGGCTGCCCAAGCGAACGGCAGGGCTCCGGATCGGCAACGGCAACAGTTGTAGCGGCTTGGTTCATTGGGTTGCTCCGTTATCAAGTGACGGAGCCCAATTTACCGTTGGGCATGATCGTTTCGAGCCTCTATTGGCTCAAATTGGTGCTCAAAAGGATCATTCTGGCGACGGTTCGGACTCATCTCCGTTGTGCGCCAGTCGGCGCCATTCCCCTGGTGTCATCCCCATCCTCTCCGCAAACACACGCCGGAATGCCGAAACCGATAGATACCCGACCATCTCAGCCACAGCTTCCGTGCTGATCCTTGGCTTCTTGAGCTCGTTCGCCGCCATGCTCATGCGAAGATCGGTCAATAGGTCGAGGGCGGAGCGGCCTAACTTGTCCTGAAATTGGCGCATGAACGTTGCGCGTGACATGCCGCATAGATCGGCGAGGTCGGGAAGCTTCCAGGATCGCGCCGGATCAGCGAACATCGCAGCAATGGCCGCTGCCAATCTCGGATTGCCAGCAAGGGCCAATAAGCCTTCGGTGGATTTGCCGGCTTCGCTCGCGGCGCGGAGAACGAGAGTGAACAAGACCGAAGAAAGCGCGTTCAGAATGGCGCGTCCTCCCGCTCTATCCTCAACGGACTCCATTCGCATTAGGCTCACCAGTCCGGAAAGTTGACTCGATGCCGACGCGATGTCCTCTTCCCCGTGGTTTTTCAGAGCCCGCACGACCAGATTTGCTGGCAGGTAGTTGCGGACTAATCGATCATGGGGTGGCACGACAAAAAATCGTCCGCACAGCAGATCTAGTTGCTCACCCCGTCCATTGTTCTCACTCAACATCCATCCTGCGGAGCCCCTGCTTTCGTGCGTGTTGATTGGCGTTTTGCCGCTGCCGTCGTGCAGCACATGCGCCGAACCGTGAGGGAGCAGCACGATATCCCCGCTCCCAAGCTCCTGCACCGTTCTCGATTCAGGGTCCTCGAAAATCGCCCGGCCCTTGACTATGACATGGTAGGGGATCTCGTTCGCCGCCGCCCTAGGCCAGATAACACGCCATGGCGCGCCGTAGGCGCAGCGGACCTCAAGCTGGCCAGTAACGGTGATGATTTGCAGGAGATGACTCAACCAGTCGACTTGAGACATAAGACCTCGAGAACCTGAATTGCCACGCAGCATATCGTATTGCGCCGAGCGCGCTTCTGATTACCACGGCCCGGAGGTCAGCTCGTATTTCCCGTATGTGTTCCTGATCTCTTCCTGGCTCCCAAGGCGCATCAGCAAAGACATGAGCGGGAGAAAGAAGCCGCGAAGGAAGTGGTTTCAATTCTGACGAGAGGATGGACAGAATACCCCGGGGCCATTCGTCGTACGGACCCGGTCGGCGATCAGAATCATGGAAAACCCGTCATTTGCCAGCGGCGAAACCACGGCCCTCCTTGAACCGCCATCCGCGGCGCCGGAACGTCGTGGTCGCAAAGCGCACGGTTGCCTGCGATCGATTGCCGTGGACGGCGCAACAATTCAGTGCTCTTCGGTCTGGAGCCCGCCGACATGCTTCTGGGTGTAGAACTCGAGGCCGATGCGGCCGATTAGATCGAGCTGGGTTTCGAGGAAGTCGATGTGATGTTCCTCATCGTTCATCAGCTTCTCGAAGAGGTCGCGCGTAACGTAGTCCTTTATGCTGTGGCAATAGGTCGCCGCTTCCTCATATAGGGCACGCGCGCTCATCTCCGCGGCGAGATCGCACTCGATAATCTCCTTGACGTTCTGGCCGATACGCAGGGGATCGAGCACCTGCATGTTTGGGAAACCATCGAAGAAGATGATGCGGTCGGTGAGCTTGTCAGCGTGCTCCATCTCCTCGATGGACTCCTTGCGCCAGACCTTAGCCATCTCTAGGAGACCCCAATTATTCAGGAAGCGGTAGTGCAGCCAGTACTGATTAATTGCCGTGAGCTCGTGACGCAGTGCCTTGTTGAGATACTCGATGACTTTCGGGTCGCCCTGCATGATGAACTCCAAGACTTGAGGCCCGTTCTTGACCCTCGCAAGTTTAGAACGATTCTGACGAAGAACAAGCAGACAGGCATTCTCTGGTCGTGAAACCGAGAGGCGCCTGTCCAGCAAATCAAGGGAAACTAGGCCATTTTCGACGCGAGTTTGGGCTCATTCATCCTTGGTCCCACCATGCGGGCAGCCAGCCTGACAGGCTAGTGCACGCTCGCTGTACGCCTCGTCGATAATCGTCCTCACGGTGTGCGCGCAGCGGCCGCATTCGGTGCAACCGGGGTGCCCATAGATCTGCTTGGCATTGCGCCGCGCGGCGTCAGCCGTGTTCACTGCGTGGCGAACATCCCTGTCGCTGAGGACATTACAGGAGCAGATGATCATGAAACTCGAAGGAAGACCCTCAGTGATACGGCGTCACTAATAGGAGACGAAGCCAGTGCGCGTCGGAGGCTCCAAACAAGGAGGAGATGGCGCGTTTAGACCGCTATGGGAAGTCAGCCTTGACCTTTGATCTTTGGAGGCCAGCAAAACCTCTGCTTGGTCAATCGGGGGCGACCGGTCGCTGCAGATCGGGCGGAGGACACAGAAGCACCGCTCCACGCCGGCCGAAGATCAACGCTTTCGGTTAACGTAGATGACACAGCCGCGGCTAAGCAACTTGTCCTGATCTAAGAACGGGATTGAGGACTGTCGCCGCACAATTCCCGCCGCTATGGAAACCATAAGTACTGGCTATTGGAAACTTTCGAGCCGCGCTGCGACCTTGACAGCCACTCAGTCGAATAACGACCAGGACAACCGTTTCAGCCAACACGAGCAGGAAACCCCTGATGTCCGGACCCAATCCGCTCGCTTCCAAACCCGAAAACATTCTGACGTCGCTGCTCGAGCGTTTTCACTCCGAAGGTCGGCGCGATGATGCCAATGTATGACCCAAAGCCCGTCTTCATTACGAGTGACGGGCGAACTACTACCACCGAAATCGCCGCTCGACTCGAGTGCGATCTCAAGTACGGTTTGCCGCTCAAGGCCAGCGCGCGTCATGTGTACGTTGCCGGCGATTTCGCGCTGATCGGGCTGGATCGGTCAATTGATGGCAACGGTCTAAGTCGCAAACACGTTGAAGGCTCAGCGAGGGCGTCGTACGCCGCGCGGATCGACGATGGCAGTACCTGATCGACAATATCCAAAGGACGGATGTGGCAGCTCTCAGCGATGGGGCCACTCGTCAGCTTGGCACCAATATCACCGCCACCTAGTGAAGCAAACCAACCGGAGAACTCGGATCTGCGCGCCCGATTTCTTTGGAAGACGATCGATTCGCTACTCGATGCAAAACTTGCCACCAGTGATCAGCCAGTCTTACAGGAGCGGAATGCTCCCGCTGGCATTTTTATCAGCGGTAGTTTCCTTGGTGGTCTCATTCGCCGCTGCGGCCGCTCCGATCCCCCTTTACAACACCTACCGGACAGAAGACGGGTTCACTAACGCCGGTATTTCGATGGCCGTCGTCGCGTACGCCGTCGGCACCATATCCGCACTGTTGGTACTGGGACGGCTGTCCAATCATCTGGGCCGCCGGGTCACTGCGATCGCTAGCCTCGGTCTTCTCCTGCTGGGGTGTCTGCTGTTGCTGAATGTGCACGACATCGACACTCTGCTGGCTGGTCGGCTCCTCGTCGGCCTCGGCACCGGGTTGGCTGGCAGCAGTCTGACCTCCTACATCGTCGATGCGGCACCCAGCAGACCGGAATGGTTGGCGTCCGTTGTCACTAGTCAAGGACCGATGCTCGGCGTCGCTATCGGCGCCATAGCATCCGGCGCGCTTGTTGAGTTCGGCCCCTGGCCGCGCGAACTCATCTATCTCGTCTGCGTTTGCTTCCTATTACTGTCTGTTGCACTCGTCGCAATCAGTCCGGAAACAGCAACTCCGACTCCGGGCGCTTGGCGATCGCTGTTACCCCAGGTCAGCGTACCGGCGCGGGTCAGGCATCTGCTCCCTGTCGCGGCGGCGGTGTTTCTGACTACTTGGGCCAGCGGGGGCTTCTACCAAGCGTTCATGCCTGCGCTTGTACAAGATGAACTCCACACCCGCAGCCCGTTGATCCTCGGGCTAGTGTTCGCTGCCTATATGACCCCCAGCGTTCTCGGCGCTCCCATTGGTGGCTGGTTCACATCCGCGGTAGCCCAACGCGTCGGTATGATCACCTTCGTGGCCGGAATGATCGGCATCAGCACTGCAATCTTAGCCGGCGCACTGGCGTTGTTCATCACCGCGACCATGGTTGCCGGTGCCGGCCAGGGCATCGCCATCAGCGCCGCCACACGCGGCTTGCTGCACGGGAGCACGCTCGCCGAACGGGCACCAATCTTCAGCGCGATCTACCTTCTCTGCTACAGCGGCGCCGCCTTCCCGAGCCTCATCTCCGGGCAACTTTCCAGTCTGTTCTCGCTTCCGCAGATCACGCTCGGATACGGCGGACTTGCCGTCGTCGCCACCCTATTCACCCTTCTCGGTGCGCGCAATCCGCACATCGACAGGACCGGGAAGAGCACGTCCGACGGCTCGATCGCTAGCGGTTCACCAGTACAGGGAACAGTGTCATGAGAATCGTCGCTATTCTGGGCGCCGCTTTATCCGGATTGAAGCGCAGATTATCGCCACAGCATACCCAGCAATGAGACAAATGACAGAGGAGATCATTCCCATGAAAGCGATCATTGTGACGGACCAGGCTGCGGGAACGGCGGGGATGAAGCTGGTGGAGCGACCCGAGCCGCAGGCAGCGATAAATGACGTCGTCGTTCAGGTTCATGCGTCTGGATTCACCTCGGGCGAGCTGACGTGGCCTTCGACCTGGACCGATCGTCTCGACCGTGACCGGTCGCCAACGATTCCCGGCCAGGAGCTGGCAGGTATTGTCACCGCTCTCGGCTATGGCACGACCGGACTGTCGGTAGGACAACGGGTGTTCGGTCTCTCGGACTCGTATCGCGGCGGCACTCTGGCCGAGTATGTGGCAGTGGAGGCACGCAATCTCGCACCGCTGCCAGGAGACGTCGAGTTCTCGGTGGGGGCGGCCGTGGCGATGCCGGGCCTGACTGCTTGGCAGGGACTGTTCGTGCACGGTCGCCTTCAGGCGGGGCAGAGCGTTCTCGTGCACGGCGCGGCCGGCGCGGTCGGCTCGATGGTGACACAGCTCGCACGAGAGGCCGGTGCCTACGTCATCGGCACGGGACGTGCCGCCGACCGTCAGAAAGCGATCGACTTCGGCGCGCAGGAGTTCGTCGACCTCGAGAACGACGATCTCGAAGGCGCCGGCGGTGTCCATCTGGTTTTCGACGTCATCGGGGGCGAGATCGGTAAGCGGTCCGCCGGCCTGGTTCGAACCGGAGGAACGTTGGTAACCATCGCCGGGCCGACCGAAGCGCGGCCCGCCGACGGCTTGGCGATCGACTTTGTTCTGGTGTCCGATCGCGCGCAACTGGGTGAGATCGTCCAGCGGGTACGGGACGGACGACTGCGTACAAACATCGGAAACATCGCGCCCCTTGATGAGGCTGTCGCCGCTTTCAATCCGACGCGACGGATCAGCGGGAAAACGATCATCCGAGTTCGTCCGTGAGGAAGCAGCGAAGGCGAGCGGTTCTCCCCTCCCCCATGGATTGTCAGCGCTTCCCCGCGGGCCTGTGCGTGGGGCAGGCTGTGCCCATCCATCCCGTCGTCTCTCAGCATGATTTCCAAGGTCGTGCCCGGATACCCATGCCATACCGCGGCCGTATCGTTGCCTGCTTTTCTGGATGCACCAGCGGGCAAGCTCGGCTCGCATCCTGGCGGAGAATTCGCCTTTGCCCCGGCCCGGCGCGGCCCGCTTATCTAGGAGGAAGAAAGTGACCGTCGATCATCCAATTTTTGCGCGCTGGCCGGCGCAGTATCCCGATCGGCTGCAACTCTTTTCCACTTCCACGCCCAACGGAGTGAAAGTCGGCATCATGCTTGAGGAAACGAGCCTTCCTTACGAGCCGCACCGGATCGACATCATGGCGAACGAAACCCACGACCCGGCGTTTCTCGCGCTCAACCCCAACGGAAAGATTCCCGCAATCTACGACCCTGATGGGCCTAGCGGAACACCGCTCGCGCTGTTCGAATCGGGCGCGATTCTCCTCTACCTTGCCGACAAGACCGGACAATTCATCTCGTCCGATGAAAACACCCGCTATGAAACGATCCAGTGGGTGATGTGGCAGATGGGCGGAGTGGGGCCGATGTTCGGCCAGGTCGGGTTCTTCAACAAATTCGCCGGTAAGGCCTATGAAGACAAGCGCCCGCGCGACCGCTACGCGAACGAATCAGCGCGGCTGCTCGGTGTCCTGGACCAACGGCTCGCGGACCGGGACTGGGTGATGGGGGCCGACTACAGCATCGCCGACATTTCGCTGCTCGGCTGGGTGCGCAATTTGATCGGCTTCTACGAAGCACGCGATCTCGTCGGCTTCGACCGCTTTCTTCATGTGCAGGCGTGGCTTACCCGTGGCCTCGCGCGGCCGGCGGTGCAACGCGGGCTGCAAGTGACAGCTGGCTAGAAGCGCTCGCGAAGAGCAAGGAGATGGTATCTATGATTGAAATCACTGCCGACATGGAGGCAATCATCAAACAAGCGATATTGTCGTTTGTGGCGACAGTCAACGAGGATGGAACGCCAAATCTTTCCCCGAAGGCGTCTTTGACGGTGAGAAACGGCGTTCTATACTTCGCCGACATCGCCTCGCCTCGGACGATATTGAACTTGAAGCGCAATCCCGCTGTCGAAATTAACGTAGTCGACATCTTCCAGAGGCGCGGCTACCGATTCAAGGGCCGTGCGTTGATACTGCCGCCAGAAGATGGCGAGTCCTTAATGATCGCCGACTGGGTTCGGGCGACGAATGGCCTAGAGTATCCTGTCGATCACGTTGTCAAAATCGAAACCACTTCAATCAGCCCGTTGCTATCTCCAGCCCATGTCTTCGCCCGCCCTCCTCGAAGTCAGGACGAAATCAGGAGTACCTACTATCAAAAGTACGGTGTGAAGCCCATCGGGGCATAAGTGCCGGCTTCGAAAAAGGCCGGCCGATACCCAGAGGTAGAAAGTCCGCGAAGATCCGAGCCATTATCTCGACCGCCGCGTAGCGCAGCCTTATCGATGGCCGCCCCACGCTGATGTGAGTTCAGGCGCGAGGCTGCTCGCTGTCTACTGCCTCGACACCAATGACAAGGCGCTTACCGCGCTCATCAAATAACCCCCTTAGGACTTAAGAGGAGCGAGGGTCTTTCGTCGTAGGGCGGAAGCGGTCCATGCCATCGAATTTACTCGCGACGCCTCAACCGCGACGGTGGGAGCTTCCATGGGCGCGTTTACGAAGTTTGTTTTCTTTACTTTCTACTGGACGTGCCAGGAACAGCTCCTCGGTGGCGTATCGAAACAATGTGAACGTCCCGCGACCGTCGAGGGAAAGTAACCTGTGGAGATAGTGATCGGCGGCACAGGCATCATTAGCTCGAAGATCGTTCTACTCCAGGGGGCATGACATCGTCGCGTCGTCGTGTGCATCAACATCGTCACTGGAGATGGCCAAAGAGCCACGGCCGGCGCGCAGGTGGTCTGTCGCTGACGTGACCGGTTAGCTGCCGCCTACGGCGAATACTTCACTCCGATCAGAAAACTGATCATGACCGCCTTGGTCGAGCTCGGCCGCACTTATCTCATCCCAGTCCTGGCGGATTTCCTCATGCCCGCCTGGACCCAAGCAAATTGACTCCTCGCTGATCGAGCGCGGAGTCGCGGAACCTATTTGAGGAGCAAAATCGGCCCGGGGACCCTAAGCGCCCCTGCCATCCCTTTTGCCGAGCACGCAGCGCCATGCCGCGAGGCGCTCGGTCGGATGCTGATTCATCCAGTCGGCAAGCTGCGGTGCCCCCATCAGGCAGGACTGCATCGAGATGTCAGCGAAGTTCGAGGTGGTGACGGTCTGCTCGTGGCAATTTGCTGGAGAAGAAAGGCTGCAGAGTACGGCGATGATCGCGATCATGATACGCCCCCATCGCCGCGATCGATGTCTGCGCCCACGCGCATGTGGCTTGCGCATGCATTGTCCGACTGGTCGCAGGCGAATTCAGACGGCGGGAAGACGCTGTCATAGATTGCTCGAGCTTCTCGAACAAGGCGAGCTCGCTCTCGCTCTGACTTTGGTGCAAATCGAATGATCTCACCCACGTTTCACCCCTATCATGGTACATTATCGTACTATTTAGCGATTAAGGTTCGTTGACGTCGATTTGGGCACCGGTGCAGTTAGCAAACGAGGGGGTAAGCACAAGTAACGGATCGGATGTTGTAGGCGTCAGTCGTTTGGCCCGGTCGAGTTAGTACGCTATAGCGCGGCTTCCCACCATGCGCCCCGAGCGATCGGCGTAGATGTAGAGCGGACGCGCCGTGCCTTCCACAACTTCGCGGGAAATCACGACTTCTTCCACACCTTCCAGGCCCGGCAGGTCGAACATGGTCTCGAGCAGGATCGCTTCGAGGATCGAACGCAGACCACGCGCGCCGGTCTTGCGTTCGATCGCCTTGCGGGCGACGGTGCCAAGCGCCTCGTCGGCGAAGGTCAGCTCGATGTTCTCCATCTCGAACAGCCGCTGGTACTGTTTCACCAGCGCGTTCTTCGGCTCGGTCAGGATCTTCTTCAGCGGGGTCTCGTCCAGATCCTCGAGCGTCGCCACGACCGGCAGACGGCCGACGAACTCGGGGATGAGGCCGTACTTCAAGAGATCCTCGGGCTCGACGTGACGGAAGATCTCGCCGGTGCGGCGATCTTCCGGCGCCATCACCTGGGCGGCAAAACCGATCGAGGTCGACCGGCCGCGCGCCGAGATGATCTTCTCGAGGCCGGCGAACGCACCGCCGCAGATGAACAGGATGTTGGTGGTATCCACCTGCAGGAATTCCTGCTGGGGATGCTTGCGGCCGCCCTGCGGCGGGACCGAAGCCATCGTGCCTTCCATGATCTTCAGCAGCGCCTGCTGCACGCCCTCACCCGACACGTCGCGCGTGATCGAGGGATTGTCGGACTTGCGACTGATCTTGTCGATTTCGTCGATGTAGACGATGCCGCGCTGGGCGCGCTCGACATTGTAGTCGGCGGCCTGGAGCAGCTTCAGGATGATGTTCTCGACGTCCTCACCGACATAGCCGGCTTCGGTCAGCGTGGTCGCGTCCGCCATGGTGAACGGCACGTCGAGGATGCGGGCGAGCGTCTGCGCGAGCAGCGTCTTGCCCGAACCGGTCGGACCGATCAGCAGGATGTTCGACTTCGCGAGTTCGACGTCGTTGTGCTTGGTCTGGTGGTTGAGGCGCTTGTAGTGGTTGTGCACTGCGACCGACAGGACCTTCTTCGCATGGCTCTGGCCGATGACGTAGTCATCGAGCACCTTGCAGATTTCCTTCGGCGTCGGAATGCCGTCGCGCGACTTGACCAGCGAGGACTTGTTCTCCTCGCGGATGACGTCCCTGCAGAGCTCGACGCACTCGTCGCAGATGAAGATCGTGGGACCTGCGATCAAATTGTGGAGTGTAGTGTTGGAGATTGAGTGAATTGCCATGGCGGTCTCAAACCATATCCAGGTGGTTGTAAACGGGAATACGATCATCTGCGGCCCCGCGCCCATTGTCATTGTCAGAGAACAGTGAGGTCAACCGCCGCATTTCGGCGCCAACAGATCGTTGAAAATATTGATCACGGAATCGAGCGCAGTTAACACCCTCGCGCCGTCGACGCCGCCAGCAGCGGCTTGCCGCAGCATCGCGGACTGATAGAATGAGGCGAGGTAGACGCGGCAAGCCTCATCTTTGTCGGCCGCATTGGCGGGTTTGCTGTGCACCGTCGCCAAGGCCGCGCGAGCGGCGTTAACATCCTTGTTTAAGTTGGACTCTGCGGCAGGCCCGGCATTAGTAGATGCAATGATCAGAGCCGAGGCGACGAGAACAGTGATTCTTCTCATGATCAGGCTCCAGAATGGCAGGTGTTGCGAGGGACTTACATTTCGGCCGGGCGATAACGCATCCAGGTCTTTCTTTGATCTCCGTTGCGCCAAGCCTAAGGCGATTGTCACGAGCGGCTCAATTGAGCGCCGGTTGAGCTCGGGCACCCAAAAGGGCGTGGGACGACGATCCGAAGGTTTAATGCACTCGAACAAATCGTAGAGTTCGTCCGCTTCGAACGGCGGACGCCCACAATCCATGCGGGATTTGCTTCGCAATCAGGCTCGCACCTTCGCGCGAAACCGATTTTCGGCCGTACACGATGAGCGCGCGATGCTAGGTTCCATATTTTCGATGAGACCGGTTGAAGGAAAAACTATATTTCGTCTTGGAGTTGCCAGCCGACCGTCGCTGAGGGGCTGAGGCACGCCTTGTCGCGGGGAGAGGGCGCACTCGTCGATGAGGATCGGCTCGACGGAACCTTCGGATCAGATTCGTGACGCGGATTTTCGCCTACGCAAAGACGGCCGTATCACCTCCGAGCGCGTTTAGAGTCAGCTCGCGATGACCACCAGCGAAGGAGCCACAGCAAGCGCCGCCGCCGGGCTCAGGATTGCCGCGTCGGGCGAAATCAGCGTGCGGGCAGAGCTGGAGACTGGGCAGCTCGTGCGGGTGCTGCCTGAATGGGATTTCGGCTCGATAGAACTGAATGCGCTTTTCGTGTGGGGAAAGACCATAAAGCCTGCCGCAGGGCATTTGCCGATTTCCTCGTCAGGGAGCTCCGCCCACCTCGCTGCGCACTAGCCCGGCTCTCAGAGCCTCCAGAAAGCGTGTCCGTGCGTCCAAACCAATAGACTGAGCCGTGCCAACGTGTGCATGCAAGTGGCATCCATATGCCGTCATTTCGGCGGCCCCCGTCACCGCGTCAAGTGCATAGACAGGAGCAAGTTATCGGAGACCCATGGAACTTCATCAAATTCGCTATTTCCTCGCGGTCGCGTCCACGCTTAACTTCACCCGCGCGGCCGAGCAGTGCAATGTAACACAGCCCGCTTTGACTAAGGGGATTCAGAAGCTGGAGCAGGAACTCGGGGGCCAGTTGATTTACCGTGAGCGCCAGCTGACGCAACTCACCGACCTCGGGAAGGAAGTTCATCCGATGCTGGCGCGCACGCTGGCCTCGGCAGAGACGGCGCGTCGCAGAGCTAAAAAATTCCAACGCAAGGAGGTCGCACCACTCAAGATCGGCCTCGCCCCCTCCATCTCGGCTTCGCTCGTCCTTGATCTGATAGCTGAGATCGCAAAGTTTGTCCCAGGACTTACCGTCGAGCTGCGCGAAGGCGCGGCGGAGACGCTCATCGACCTGCTGCTTGAGGGAGAGATCAACTCCGCAATCGTCGGGGACGTTCAGGACATACCCGCGCGCATCGACGACTGGTTGCTCTTCGAAGAGCGCTACGTCGCGGTTGTGGCGGCGACACACCAACTCGCAAATCGCCCCTCAATTGGGATTGACGACCTCCGCGAGACCGTCTTGCTCGAGCGCTTAGGATGCGACGTCGCTCCGAAGATCCAACGGTCGTATTTCCCCAAGGAACCTCCCCATCTGGGCCACTGCAGCGGTCACGACTTGCACCTTCAATACATGGCCGCAGCTGGCTTCGGCGTGATACTCGCGCCCGAGCACATGCCACGCCTTCCGACGCTAAAGACCATTCCCCTCGAGGGGGACCCGATTTCGCGGGAGGTGCGGCTGCTGGCTGTGCAGGGGCGCCGCTACTCGCCGGCACAGGACGCTTTCATCAAGGTCGCGCGGCTTCGAGACTGGTCGATTGAAGTCCGCCAGGGAGACATGCCGCCGAAAGGACCCTGGAGATGCCGACCTCACCCGCGCTGACACGCTCGTCGACAACGAACCGATTCCAGCGCATCGATCCCATCGCTTGAGGCCTCACCCGTTCCAACCAAGACCTATGAGATGCTAGCCGGGATCCGAGCCGGTGAGTGCTTTCAGCGCCGCCGCATTTCTCGACAGGATGCGCGATACAACCGGGGCATCTCGACTAAACCACGCCGTCGTTAGTCCACGCGCACTCCTCACCCGCGTCACGTCTGTGGGCCGCCAGACCACTGCTTGCGGGCCTTCCCGCCCTGGGTCGATCGGAATCCTTCGAAGCGTTGCGGCGGAACGGAGACGTGATCTCGAGTTGCCCTTCCATCTCTTGCTAGGCAGCCCCGCACCTCGTGGCCTGTCGCCAGACATTCACGAGGCCGCCGCGCCCAATCCCGGAGGACACCGAGTAGATCGAGCTCAGATGTCACCACCAGCGCCACTTATATTGCCGGCGGGCGTGCCAACACTCTTGCAGAACGAACTATCCTCACGCGGCGTCGGATTGCTCTATCGCATCTTTGGCCGGAGCAGCCCTTGGCGAGCGTTCGCTCTGCGCATTGGAACGGTATTCTGACGGGTCGCTCCCGTAGTATCTACGAAAGCTGCGCGTAAAGCTGCTCCGACTCTGGTAGCCGACGTTTAGGGCGACTTGGTCGATCGATAGCGCGTTGGCCGAGAGGAGATCAGCAGCGTGGCGCATCCTTAGGCGGCGCAGCAATGACATGGGTGCCTCTCCGAAGGCAGCGGAGAATCGCGACATGAAAGCTGAGCGGCTCAGACCGACGGCGTGCGACAGACTTTTAACCGTGTGCGGAAGGGAGGGACGCGAGGCCATCTCAGCGAAAGCTCGTGCGATTGGCGGGTCACTTAAGATCGCGAAGCGCTCCACCCAGGCTTTCGTCGAGACCAGGCAACGTCGAAGCAGGGCGAGCAATACGACCTTCAGCAGCGCTGCCGACATTGGCCCCACACCGACATCCTGGGCCACTAGCTCGGCTAATGCGCAAGCGATCACCTGGTCGAGCTGGTCATTTACGTTGAATGTCTCAACAATCGGCGCTGCAAGGGATGCGAACAAGTCAAGCGCTGGGCCGTAAGTCGCTCGAAACGTGCCGCACGCAAGTACGAGTGTCGGTCGGCCATCTCCGACAGTGTGCCGGTACGACGAGCCGGGCACGAAAAGGCCTACGCTGCCCTTGCCGACATTTCGTAGTGCGGTCGGGCGCTCCGTGGCGACGATACTCATTGCGCGTCCGGGCGGAACGATTACCAATGTATGCGGCGTCAGACGGATGGGGCTTTCCCCGTCCATCAGGATGAAACCGACGCCTCGAAGGCAGTAGTGGATAGTGCACGCGTCCACGCGGGCAACGGCCAAGTGGGCACCAGCCGCAAGCAAGCATTGCGACAGCCTCACGAAGGTAATGTCCAATGTGGTCATCAACTTGTCGAGGTCTTTTCGCGATATACGCCAGAACGGCTCACCTGCCACGTCCAAAAACCTTTTGTTGCTCAGATTCATATGAACTCAGCTCCGGACGGCGGGACAACGCCACCTCACGCGAGCAGCCAGCATCAAAATCGAGCGAACGGGCCTTCCGCGCTCTGATCTGATCTAGGATTTTGATTGGTTCGGTCTTCGTTGCGTTCGACTGAACGCTGAGGAAATAGCCAGTTGCGGCTCACGGAGTAGTGGTTGCAGCCGAATTAGATATATTCAGCCGCGACATGAATAATCCGGCTGAGCGTCGCAACCTACCTGCGAACTAGCATAAATTCGCGCGAACGCGCACCAACGCGCGTCGACAGGAACCTCAGCCCAATCGCAGCGGTTCGAGACCAACCAACCCCGGATGTACAGTGTCGAGCAAGCAGGTAATCCTTGTCACCCTCCACTGCTTGGTCTGCCCCGCGATACTTATGCGACTAACCGTAAGACCGCAAACTGCCCTTTCATGTCCTGCTATGACGACCGACACCTCGACGACAGCACAGCCTTCAACTGCTGATCGCAACAAAGCCAGGGCAGACGCGCACAGCACTCTGCGATACCCGTACCTATCGAATACATATCCAAAAGGAATTTTCAATTTCCTCCGCTGTATCCGATCCTAGGCCTCGAGGGCCCGGCCACCGGATGCCAACGACCTAAAGCGACTGCAGACAATCGCGCCAATTCGCGCGGCGCGCGGGCAAAGGAGTCCCGATGAAATTACCAGCTATCGGCTCGCCGTTCCCCCGATATCAAGTGGCTAGGACTTCTCATGCTTTAACTCGACGACGATTTCAACTTTCGTTGCGCGGCTGCGCCAACTTTGAGCTAGGTAAAACAGGATGTTCGCAATGAACAACGCAGGAAAGGTTGGAGCTTTTTTCGCGACGCTCTTATTTGCGGGAGCAGCTGCCGATCCGGGCTACGCGCAGAACGCTGAGCACGGAAAAATCGTCTTCCAAGCTTGCGCTACGTGCCACACTACGGATCAGACCAACCGTGTTGGACCCGGTCTGGGGGGACTCATTGGCAGGAAGGCAGGTACCGCCCCGGGATTCCACTACAGTGACGCGATGAAGAAGTCCGATATTGTTTGGGACACCAAGATTCTCGATGCGTATCTTGAATCGCCCCAGAAAGTGGTACCCGGAAACAAGATGCCCTACGCGGGGATGACGAACCCAGCCGATCGGGCCGACCTCGTCGGCTATCTGGCAACACTGAAATAGGAGCTCGTTAGGCGAGACCTCAGCAAGGTGCGGCCCGTTTTTGATGTGAAACGTCCTTACTGCCGACTGTGCAAGCGTCCGAATCGCGGTCCTATGTCGATCGACTGATGTTCGAGGGAACCGACACGTGGAGGCGCTCGAAAGCTTCAAAGGGTTTGAGGCCGGGGCGATTCTTGGCGAGAGGCTCGCGCCAGACATGATCACCTTCGGAGAGCAGTTCTCCGTGATTTGCAACAAGGTCGAGGCACACATTGCAAAATTAATGCGAGACGCCCCGCCGGAACCACGCGACATCGCGATGTCATATCCGGCGTTGAACATTAGACTAATCGAAACTCGCAGCTTCCTGAAAACTGTGCAGCCAGACGAGATTGCCGGTGCGCAGTCCCACACGTACGAACTTACGCTGCCTACCGTTCGTGGATGGTTGGGCGGCGACGACTACATCCGGCACCTAGTACTACGGGACTTCTTTTTCCATATCTCAGTTGCGCACGCGATCCTCCGGAAGCTCGGAGCGAAAATCGGAAAGCGCGACTACTCGGCAATCTTGCTCAGAAGAGTGGCGGTGAGACTACTCGTGAGAGGCGGCGCTGCGCGTGGCACGATCCGGGCCCTTCAAAGCAGCGAGGCGAGTTTGGCGGATGCCGTAGTTAGCCGCGCTGCGAGAGGACATCCGTACACGATTTGGCGGTGACACAACTAACTTCCTCGCCTCGAGGACGAGCAGCAGGTTCGCACGCTTGAGACCGTCGCGGCCGCCGTTTTCCGCCAGCACGTCCCTACGGGCGAACGCGGATGATCGTCTTCCCGTTGCGCCGCTCGGTCCGGTTGAAAGCTGCGACGGCATCGTCGAGGGTCGAGATGGCGCCAACGTTCGTCCGCAGTCGTCTGTCCCGCACCCGCTGGACGATCTCACGCAGTTGGGTACGATCGGACTCGACGACGAAATCTACCGCAAAGCCGTTGGCGGGCCGTGCCTCGGGCGGCCCGGCGATCGCCACCAACGTTCCTCCGGCTCGAACCAGGGCCGCGGACCGCTTACCGATATTGCCGCCGAAGACATCGAAAACCAGATCGACTGGACCGACGTCTTCCAAAACATCGTTCTCGAGGTCGACGAACTCTTGCGCGCCGAAGTCGAGCGTCTTCTGACGGTCCGCAGCGCGTCCGGTACCGATGACGTAGGCGCCGGCCTCACGCGCGAGCTGGGTTACCATAGAACCGACTACGCCAGCCGCACCGTGCACCAGGACGCTCTGCCCCGCCTGAAGGCGGCCGTGCTCGAACAGTCCCTGCCACGCGGTCAGGCCCGGCATCGGCAGGCTCGCGCCGACGGTGAAATCGACATCGCCCGGCAGCGCCGCGAGGTTGCGCGCCTCGACCGCGACATACTCAGCCAGTGTGCCGTCGCGATACCAGTCCGTGAGGCCGAACACGCGCTGTCCCACCGACAGCCCCGTCGTGCCGTAGCCGAGCGCGGTGACCACTCCGGCCAACTCGTGCCCAGGGATCGACGGTGTTCGGTCATGATCGAGGCGATCGGTCCAGGTTGGTGGCCACGTCAGCTCATCCCACGTGAAACCCGACGCACGAACCTGAACGACGACGTCGTTTATCGCTGCCTGTGGCTCGGGCTGCTCCACCAGCTTCATACCGGCCGTTCCCGCAGCCCGGTCCGTCACAATGATCGCCTTCATGGGAATTCTCTCCTCGGTCATTTGCCTCTTCGGCGGCGGCCGTTCCGGCTTCATCTCGATCGGCGTAACCGCAACTCACTCCGCCGCGGCGGCCATCGCGTGGGTCGGCTTGCCCTCATCCTTTCCTTCCGCGAGGTTGCGCACGACCATGTAGAAGATCGGCGTGAAGATTAGGCCGAACAGCGTAACTCCGAGCATACCGAAGAACACGGCGACGCCGACGGCCTGGCGCATCTCCGATCCGGGACCGGTGGAGACGACGAGCGGCAGCACGCCGAGGATGAAGGCGAACGAGGTCATCAGGATCGGCCGCAGTCGCAACCGGCAGGCCTCGATCACCGCCTCCAGGCGCGGTTTGCCCTCAAGCTCGATGTCCCGCGCGAACTCGACAATCAGGATCGCGTTTTTGGCCGCAAGTCCCACCAGCACCACGAAGCCGATCTGGGTCAGGATATTAATGTCCTCGCCCATGATGCGCACGCCGATGGTGGCCGCGAAGAGGCACATCGGCACGATCAGGATCACCGCGAGTGGCAACGTCCAACTGCCGTACTGCGCCGCCAGCACCAGATAGACGAACAGCACACAGATCGGGAACACATAGAGCCCGGCACTGCCACCCGTCACTTGTTGATAGGACAGATCGGTCCATTCGAAAGAAAAACCGCTCGGTAATGTTTTGTTGGCCAATAGCTTGATGGTGTTGAGCGCGGTCTTCGAGCTCACGCCTGGCGCCGGCTCGCCCTGCAGCTCGGATGCTGAGTAGAGATTGTAGCGCGCGACACGATCGGGCCCGGAGATATCCTTGAAGTCCACTACGCTCCCCAGCATAACCATGTCACCGGCCGCGTTGCGGGTACGCAGCCGCGCCAAATCAGAGGCCTCTCTTCGGAATGGCAGATCGGCCTGCGCGGTGACATGATAGGTGCGCCCAAACAGGTTGAAATCGTTGACATAGGTCGAACCGAAGTAGGTTTGGATCGTGTCGTTAATGCTGGCGATGGGAACACCGAGCTTCTGCGCCCTCACGCGATCGATGTCGACGAATAGCTGCGGCGTATTCGCCGTGAACGGCGAGAACACCGACGTTAGGTTTGGCGACTTCCGCGCGGCGGCCACGAGTTCGTCCGTGGCAGCTCCGAGCAGCTCGGGACCGCGCCCCTGTCGATCCTGGATGCGGATGGCGAAGCCGCCGCCGGTGCCGATGCCTGGCACCGCAGGCGGTGGGATGACGATGATGAAGGCGCCCTGGATCGCCGACAGCCGCTTTCGCAGATCCGCAGTGATCACGCTGGCAGTCAGGCCCTTCCTAACTCGCGCCTCGGGCTCATCGAAGACGGGGAACAGTGCCGCGGCGTTGCCCGCCTGCGTGCGGGTCGCGCCAGAGAAGCCAGCAAACGCCGCGACACGGATGATCCCTGGCGTATCCAGCGCAATTCGCTCGATTTCCCGCACCACCGCGGTGGTCCGCATCAGCGACGCGGCGCCCGGCAATTGCACCGAGATGATCAGGTAACCACGATCCTGCGCCGGAATGAAGCCCTGAGAAGTGGTGGCGAGCAGCCAGCCAGCACCGCCGATCAGCGCGAGGTAGATTGCCAGCATCACCACCGTATGTCGGATCACAATGGCGGTGGCGGCCGCGTAGCCATGCGCTAGGCGCTCGAAGATGCAATTGAAAAGCGCGGTGAAGCCGTCCCAACCACGTGCAACGATGTTCCAGCGCGCCGTTGGACGTTTCTGCTCATGCGGAGTAAGAATCCGGGAGGCCAGTGCTGGCGACAGCGTTAGCGAACAGAAGCAAGAGATCGCGGTCGCTACCGCGATTGTGACGGCGAATTGCTGGAAGAATCGCCCGGAAATGCCGCCGAGGAACGCGGTCGGTACGAACACCGCGCAGAGCACGAGGGCGATCGAGACCAGCGCGCCGCCGACCTCCTCCATCGTCTTGAGAGCCGCCTCGCGCCGGCTCATACCTGCCTGGAGATGTCGCTCGACATTCTCCACAACCACGATGGCGTCGTCTACCACGATGCCGACCGCAAGTACGAGGCCGAACAGCGTAAGGTTATTGATGCCGAAGCCGAGCACAGCCATCGCTGCAAATGTGCCGACCAGCGACACCGGGATCGCGACAATTGGGATGATCGCAGGCCGCCAACCTTGAAGGAACGCCAGCACCACGATGACCACGAGCGCCATCGCCTCGTAAATCGTCTTGATCAGCTCATGAACCGACTGGGCGATGAATTCGGTCGGATTGTAGCCGATGTTGTAATCGAGCCCCTTTGGAAAGCTCGCCTTGAGCTTGACCATCGTCTCGGAAATATGCTTCGCGGTGGCCAGCGCATTCGATCCGGGCCGCTGCGTCACCACCATCGCAACGGCTGACTTTCGTAGTATGAAGCTGTTGGTAGTGTAGGCCAGCGCGCCAAGCTCGATCCGCGCAACGTCGCGCAGCCGTACTGTACGGCCGTCGGAACCAGCCTTCACCACGATGTCCTCGAATTGCCTGATATCCTTGAGCCGCCCAGTGAAGACCAGGTTCGGCTGGAATGCGCGATCCGCAATCGGTGGCTCTGCGATCTGGCCGCCCGCGATCTGCAGGTTTTGGGCCCGGACCGCGGCAATGACGTCGCTTGAGGTCATGCCGAGATTGGCGATCCGGTCAGGATCGAGCCACAACCGCATCGAATAGTCGCGCGCGCCAAACATCTGGATGTCGCCGATGCCATCGAGCCGCAGAAGCTGGTCGCGCACCTGCAACAGCGTGTAATTTGAGATGTAGAGCTGGTCGAAGCTATCGTCGGGCGACAGCATGAACACGACCATCAGGATGTCGGGTGAGTTCTTGCGGGTGACTACTCCGTTGCGCTGCACCTCCTCCGGCAGCCGCGGCTGCGCGATCGCGACGCGGTTCTGCACCAGGACTTGGGCCTTGTCGAGATCGGTGCCAAGCTTGAAAGTCACGGTTATCGTGAGCTGGCCGTTGGAGGTCGCCTGGCTGTACAAGTACAGCATGTCCTCGACCCCATTGATCTCCTGCTCGATGGGAGCTGCGACCGTGTCTGACACAGTCTGTGCCGAGGCGCCGGGGTATTGCGTGGTGACCGTAACCGTAGGCGGCACGACCTGCGGATATTCAGAGATGGGCAGCGTCTGGTACGCAATCGCGCCCACAATCAAGAGCACGATCGACAGCACCATCGCCAAAATGGGCTGATTGACGGAAAGACGTCCGAGATTCATGACTTACTGCCGCTGATCTCGACACTGCGCGGGCTCACCTTAGCGCCAACGCGTGCTCGCTGGAGGCCGTCGATGATGACACGATCCTCCGGCTTCAGGCCTGTACGAACAACGCGCAGCCCCTGATCCAACGGACCGAGTTCGACCGCACGCGCTTCCACAGTGTTGTCATCCTTGACCACGAACGCGATCTTGCGCGACTGATCGGTCGCGATCGCTACATCTGGCAAAAGAAGCGCCTCATACGGCGAGGAGCCAATCAGCCGGACGCGGCCGAACTGGCCGGGCAGGATGGATAGATCGTGGTTCGGGATGATCGCGCGGCTGCGCAGCGTGCCGGTGGAGACATCGAGCCGGTTGTCGATGAAATCCATATGGCCTTCATGCGATGGTTTGGCTTCGCCGGTCAGCGCCACCTGCACTGGATTAGGCGTATCGCGTGAGCTCGGCCGCTTACCCTCGAACCACAGCTTGCTGTTCTTGAGATAGGTCGCCTCGTCAACGTCGAAATAAATGTACATTGGGTCCATTGACACGATAGTGGTAAGTAGCGTCGAGCCGCCATTGTCGTTCCCCTGCACGAGGTTACCGACGCTCACGAAATGACGGCTGACGCGGCCGGTGATCGGCGCCACCACATGCGTGAACTCGACGTTAAGCTGGGCGGCCTTTAGCGCGCCTTGGGCGATAGTCTCGGCGGCGTGAGCTGCCTCCAACGCCTCACGACGCTGGTCGACAACTTGCTCGGAGACAGCACTGGTCTTTACGAGGGTGAGCCCGCGCTCAAGCTCGCGCTTGGCCAGCTCTGTCTTGGCGCGCGCATCGGCAAGCTGACCATCGGCCTGGGTCGCCACCGCCTCGAACGGGCGGGGATCGATGACGTAGAGCAGATCGCCAGCGTGCACCATGTCGCCGTCTTTGAACTCGACGCTGGTCACAAAGCCGCCGACGCGGGCGCGGACTTGCACCTCCTGGATCGCCTCGAACCGACCAGTGAACTCGTCCCAGTCGGTGACGGTCCGTTTGACCGGTTGTGCCACCGTCACCGACGGCGGAGGCGCGGCTGCTTGCGACTGCGCGTCCTCGTTGCACCCCGCCAACACAAGCGCAAACAGCATACAGATCGATGCGCCGATGCATCGGCGAGAGCGACGGAGCCGAGGTCGGATGATCCGGATCGCCATAGCCATTCCGTCAGCGCCACTCACTCCTGACTCTCTCAAACGAACTAGAACGCTGGAGTGGCTGAGACGGGTCGACACTGTCATCTTGCGGCAATGTGGCGTTTGCGGTCATTTTCGACCGATCCAAAGGCAGTTGCTGCAGGAACGGCAACAATATTTGCGTGGTCGATAACTTGATTGATCGCATCGCCGTCAGCCGCGACAGCCTCAATTGCGCCGCTGCGTTGCATGTCGAGTCTCCAATAGCAACGTGTTCCGCGTATCGGTTCAACGTTGACAGTTGCGGTACGAGAGGGTGACCTTGCAGCGCGGTGAAGGGAAATTAAAATCCGCCATGGACTTGATAAACGATTGTTATCGCTGCTTTCCGAGTGGCAGGATTCTGTAGTCGGGATGCACGACCACATCGCACATTGGGCCCGGCGTATCCTGTCAGCAGAGAGCTCTGAGCCACGCTGAGTCACCGAATCCGCAATGAACGCCGTCATGACCCCCCACAACGTCGACGCTACTTAGGTCGCGAGCCCGGAGAGACGCTCTATCCGTAATCTGCGTGAGCGAAACGCACGAAGAACTCTAATGTCAGCCATTCATAATGCGCATGAATAACTCAAATACATTTTGACCGGCTAGCGGGTTTGGCGTCTTGCGTGCTAACCGCGCCGTTCTATCTAGGCATTACTTGCCTTCTGCTGACGCTTTGAACTACCTGCCTTCCTCGGAAGTCGTCTCGTACTCGGTTTCTCGCACCCGTGACTCTGTAGGGTTGATGATGGACGCAAGTGTTGGCGAGCAAAATCGCAGGACGCATCTCAAGAAGCGATACAGCTATCTCCCTCTTGCACCGGCGGCGGCAGCGATTTGTTATCCATTTCTGCTCGATGCTTTCCATGCTATCGTCGGTACGCAAGTCGTAAGTCTGCCATCTTTCGCAGTCGCCGGCGCGACATTTGTCTTGGCCGTTGCGTTCGTGGTGCCGTTTCTCGGGATCGCCCTAGCTTGTCGACCAATGTACGGTCCCGGTTCAAGACGCCTCGCCTATGCGAGTGTAGTGTCGCCGACGCTCTATGTGTTTCTCGGCGTTGTGCAAGCCCTAATCAAGAGCCCTATTCCCGATGAGGTCATTTGGTGCGCGTTCTGGCTCGCAATCGCGAAATGGTCGCAGTCTGCCCGAGATCCGGTTAAATCAGCTGAGCCTGTGATCGGAGGTTGGCGGAGTGTCCACGGAGTAACGGCCCTGGTGCTCAGCCTATATGTGGTGTTTCATCTCGCCAACCATCTGTTCGGCTTGATAGGTCCTGACGCGCACGCCGCAGTAATGAAGATCGGACGCATAGTTTATCGCTCTGCCGTAGGTGAACCGTTGTTAGCTGCAACGATGCTTTTCCAGATCGGCACCGGCCTCCTTCTGACGTGGCGCTGGAGCGCTTCGGCGCATAACTTCCAGAGGACCTATCAGGTCGCTTCGGGAGCCTATCTTTCAGTCTTTATTCTCGGCCACATGAATTCGGTCTTCGTCTACGCTCGAAGCTTTCTCGGCATACCCACGGATTGGAACTTCGCAATCGGAGCTCCGACTGGGCTCATTCATGACGCTTGGAACATCCGTCTACTGCCTCACTACGCGCTCGGTGTCTTCTTTGTCCTGAGCCATCTCGCTTCAGGATTAAGGGTGGTGCTGATCGCACACGGTGTTGATCAACGTGTTGCCGGTCGTCTTTGGGGTGCCTGCCTCGCTATAAGCGCGGTCGTAGCGTCAGCAATCATCGCGGGAATGTCTGGAGTTCGGATCGGCGCATTCATCTCGTGAGTTTCGTCAGCTCTGGCATACGTCTTTTGGACAAGGCATTGATTTGCTCTCCTGTCGATGCTTCCAAGCGAACCATTCCTAGTGTGGCGCCGCCGAACGATGGCTACGATCCGGCGACCGCTGATGAGGTATAGACCTGCTGCCTTCCCGAAGCAGCAAAGATCACTTGCGATTCTTGATGCGCATGCAATCCGACGGTCTCACCTCGGAGAACCCTCCTGCAAAGAACCTATATGGCTTAGGTATCCGTTCTTGGCGAGTCATATAGGTCGCTTGGCGACACATCGTAGTCGAGTCTCGGCACCACTGCGCAATGGCTTGGTCGAGGCGCCGCTTTATCAGGTCGTCTTGCAAGTCGCATCGCAAGCTGTTTCGAAGATGGATACGAATGTTGCGGAGAAGCCGGTTGAACGTTCGCAATTTTGGTCAAAACGACTGATGGACATCAAGTTTCGATCTAAGAAGCCCGCTGCTGAGAATGCGCGCAAGGTCCACTCTTCAGAGCTCTTGCAGGGGATTGCTTCCTGATGGGCGGAGCGGAATGTTTAGCGCCATCAAAACGACGCAGGACAACGTTCTGCATCTTGCTTGGACGTGGTCTAAGCTCCCTCGGAAGCGCAATCGTGAATATCGCCCTGCCGAATATCTCACGTTCTTTTGCGGGTAATGACGCGGCGACCGTTTGGGTCGTAAATGCGTATCAGCTTTCGGCAACAGTCTGCTTGTTGCCCGCCTCAAGTATGGTTGAATCGCTCGGCCTAAAACGCATCTATGCCGCCGGTCTGACCATTTTTGTTCTCGCGTCTTTGGCCTGCGCGTTCGCTCCAACATTGCCTGTGCTGGTGGGTGCCCGCTTGATTCAGGGGAGCCGGAGCGGCTGGGCTTTCTGTCGCCGGCGTTGCCCTCGTACGCGTGGTCTATCCGCGCGGCATGGTCAGTAAAGGCCTTGCACTGGTTGCGTTGGCGGTGGCGATACCAGGTGCATTGGGACCCACCATCGCTGCTGCAATACTTGCCGTTGCAAAATGGCCGTGGTTGTTTCTGGTGAATTTTCCATTCGGCCTCGCCGTACCGTTCTTTATCAACGCCGCACCACCAGACGTTCGATTCACTCGCGCCTTCGATCTGACCGGGACCGCTCTCAACACGCTTGGATTCGGGCTTTTTTTGTCATCGGCGTCGGTACGCTGGGTAGCAGCGACGCGCGCGTTGGGATCGGAGAGATCGTCGCAGGTCTTTTCTGTTTTGGTCTCTTCATTCGACAACAACAGAAGCACCCCATGCCAATGCTGCCATTCGATCTTTATCGAATACCGCTATTTAGCTTATCGGTGTGGACATCTGTCTGCTCATATGCCGCGCAAATCCTGGCCTACGTCTCTTTACCTTTCCTACTTGAGACGCAGATGCATCTTTCTGCCGTAGAAACAGGTTTGCTCTTGACGCCCTGGCCGTTTATGACTGCCGTCACGGCCCCGATCGCCGGTCGCTTGACAAGCCGCTTCCCAACGTCATTGATTTGCAGCATCGGCTTGACGTTGTTGGCGGCCGGCTTGCTTCTCATGGTCTTCTTGCCAACAAATCCGGCAAAGTCGGATATCGCGTGGCGATTAGCCCTTTGTGGTATCGGTTTCGGTCTTTTCCAGACCCCGAACAACACTGCGATGATGACGGCTGGACCAATCGGACGTAGCGGGGCCGCAAGTGGGATGAATGCTGCGGCTCGCTACGTCGGATGGTCGCTGGGTTCCGCCTTGATTTCGCTGATCTTCGGCGTAGGCGGAGATCATAGCGCGATCTTTTGTTTGGTTGCAGGAATGGCGTTTGCTCTGATGGGAGCTGCTACCAGCAGCGTTCGCCAACTCAAATAGTCAAACGCGGAATGCCGCACTTCGTCGAAAGTTGTGTTGCAGTTATCTAGGCGGTGGGCCGCTGTAGACCGCGTGGTGGGACCCTAGATCATGCCCCGAGCCGAGCACCATCCGGACACCTGCGCATTTATCTATCTCCCAGCTAATCCTCCGCTGGCTTTCATTTTTTTGCTAAAGATTTGAGGTGGCGGACAAAGCCGAGCACATCGTCAGGCATCAGACGGCCGATCGCGCGGGTCGAATAGACGGCCGTCACCACCCGACCTTCGGGGTTCAGGACGAAGCCGGTGGCCTGGAGGCAGACGGGATCGTCATTGACGAAGGCGCCGGTCACCGCGGAAACCGCTCGCGCGTCAGCATCGTACGCGACAGGGAAACCAATTTCGTGCTTTTCGACGAGCATCTCCGACTTTTCCTTGTCGTCTACCGATACCGAGACGACCTTGATGCCTTCATCGGCGAATTTGTCCGCCGCTCGCGCGAAAGCGGCCAGCTGAGCGTTGCAGTACGGGCACCAGGAACCACGGTGGAATATAACCACGCCGAACCAACCTGCCAGATCCGTAGGCAAGTTGATTCTGCCGCCCCCGACGCGAGCAAAGGTAAGAGAGGGAAAACTGTCGCCGTTCTGTAGCATCACTATTGGTCTCACTGTTTGAACCGCATGGCGCTCAAACCGCCCGCGGCTTCGTCAAGAACGGCCCGCGCATCCAAGGACCACGTCAACTCGCTGATCCAATCTCCGGCGCGCCGATTTGGAGAGGCGGTTGTCTGGCATATCGAGCCTTCTAACTTCTCAGGCCGACATTGCATGTCGGTCTCAGGATCGAATTCTACGACGTTGGCTTGGAGAATGATCCCAGAACGTCGGGGATGCAAAATCGCTTGTCGCCATAAAGTCAATAAACGATAGTTATTGCCGCCAGCTGCGCAGTACCACTCGGAGCCAGATGCGAGTGTCCGCGTCTGCAGAAACTCACCGCCTCGGCAACCGGTCACCGTCCCAGCCTGCAAGAAACGGCCGCCTATCATTCCGCACTGACATCGCAGCACGTCAATGATGTCGTGCGTGACGTTGACGTGGCACGCCTAATCGACGGGTTCGTGCGGCACGTGGGTCCCTCCCGCCGAACGATCAGAAAGGAGCCGCCTCTCCGTGCACCTTCGACCTCATAAAGACGGTTGTCGCGTTGGAATGGAAACCATAACAGTCAGACATTTCCCCGGGAGATTACGCCAGCTTAGCATCGCTCGAGCCAAACGAGCCACCCCGAGGCGCGCAAAGCAAGGATTAAAGCTCATGAAGATCCGCACCATCATCAGCGCCGCTCTAGGCTTCTCATTGCCCGGCTCTATTTGCGCCCATGATAGCCGGGCGCAGACCGTCACGAAGAACTTCGAGGCGACTATTCCCAATATTTCTGGCAAGTCGCTGATTGCTGTGGAAGTCGATTACGCGCCGGGTGCGGCCTCTCCGCCCCACACCCATGCGAAATCGGCTTTTATTTATGCCTATGTGATCTCAGGCGCGATCGAGTCGAAGGTAAATGATAGCGGGACGCGCATCTATCGGGCCGGCGAGAGCTGGTCTGAATCTCCGGGTGCGCTCCACTCGATCAGCCGCAACGCAAGCAAGACCGAGCCGGCGAAGCTGCTCGCTGTGTTCGTCCTTGACACCAATGACAGCCAGCTCACCACGCCTAGCAACTGACGCTTTAGGCGCAGTGAGACAACGACGGTTCTCAAGCAGCCAAACATAGACGAGTGCAAGAGTTCACTTCGGTTCACCCGGCCTGCATCGCATTAACGATCTTGGCCACACCGCCTGCACATTCACGGAAAGCCAATTGCCCGCGCCTTCGAGGCGATTTGCGGTAATATTGATAACCCCAACGCAGATCTTCACTTGCGTCGATTGCTTAAACTACTGCGCGACTTAGAACCAACGAACCTCAATATTGCTATACTTGTTGATAACCAGCAATTCGGCCACTCAAAGTGCGCCAGCTAACAACGGCGGTCTGAGGAGGCTTCGGCATCCTGCAAGACTGCGCGGACTTTGACACATCTACCGTACTTGTATCAGTGCACCGTCTCAAGGAGCTCCCGTCGGTTGGAGCGGCGGCGCTTAGATTAAGTGAGTTTGCAAGCATACATCGCAAAGTTCAGAGAGAACACAGCTCTCCGCGGTGCTCGGACTAATCATTCATGCGCCGGGAAACATAGACTGAAGCACGTCATCGCGCAGATAAAAGTAGTGGAAGAGAGCCGCGGCTGTATGCGCGCAGGCAACCCAGAGGATGCTGTAACCCAGCGTGGTATGTATTCCCATGATCACATGACCAAGACCACGCGCCTTCGTGATCTGGGGAGCGATGTCGAATCCCGGAAGGGTGACGGGGATCCCCTCAAGCCAGGTACCAAGCACGGCCGTGGTAGGAATCGCAATGAGCAACGCATAAAGAGCGAAGTGGACGAGCTGCGCGGTTAGGGTCATCCATCGCCGCATCGGCTGCTTCACTGGCGCGCCGCCGATCAGGCGCCATATCAACCGCAGTGCGACGATACCGAAGACAAGAACCCCGAGCGCTTCGTGTATCCTTCGGAGCCCGTCCGCGGAGGCGGAATAGAGCGAGTAGCCATCGCCACTGCTCAGCACAAAAGCAACAAGAACCAGCATGACCGTCAACCAATGGAACAATCGGGCGCCGGCGCCGTAGCGAGAAGAAGTGCTGCGCAAAGCGATTACCTAACCTTAAGGGCGCCGTGGCATTTGATGAACTGTTGCGGCGCGTCGCGAGAGATGTGAGCGCGGATTACCTCTGGTTCAATATGCCGGCGGACAACTCGTTGCCTTCCGCTTGGTCGCGTCCCGTTGGCGGCATTTAGCATTTGAACACGCTGGTTGAAGAATGACCCGCAACTGCGGCGCGTGAACTCACCTTTAGCCATAGATTCGATAGGCAATCGTTATTGCCGCCTCAGCGGCGTGGCGACGCCCTAGCGTGGAACGCCTGCAGGCCCAAGAGATCCGCGCTCGCGCCTTCGGACAACTCGACTTGGCTCGTTCCACGACGCCGCTCGCTTACCGTGTCGCCAACAAGGCGATCGGCATACGGCAACCTGGATCTCTGGAGACGCGACGGGTGGCATTCCTCGCCACGACGTCGTCGGTCGCCAATAACGGTCGTCTATCGACTCTATGTCGAAAGGTGATTTCCTTCGGCGGTCTTGCAAGCTCATTCTGCAACGCATCGTCGTACCGCAGCCTTCAAAGTGCGTCACCAACACGCGATCAGATCGAGAAGCCGGGAGGCTCGATATGCAAAGCAACGGCGTAACACCGACCTCAGCAGCTGGTAAGGTCGCCTATTTCGGTAGGCCATGGAAAGATGGTGACCGGTGCGCAACGGCGACCAAGATTGGCGAGACGCTCCGTGCCTTCGTCCAGCCCAGCCACAAAGAAGTGTACAACTTGATCGCGCCGGATTTTCTCGATCAAGCCGCCCGGTTGCAGCGCCGCTGGCGTCACGCTTTTGGTGCCCCTCAGGGCAACGCTGAACAGCGTCGTCGAGGAGACGGATGATGTCAGGTAGCCCTGCAGCAATTCCACTTCGCGCGCTCCCTCCGGATGACCGCGTTTTGGCGCGGGTGCTCGCGGCTTACGTGGCGTCGGCCACAATCTGGCTTGTATTCGCCACGGCCGTGGGGCTCCTCGTCAGCTTCAAATTCGCTTACCCTGATTTCGCGACCACGCCGGCGCTGTCGTTCGGTCGGCTGCGCGCCATACACACCAGCGGAACATTTTATGCCTGGGCGAGCCAAGCGCTGATTGGGCTTGCGCTGTTCGTCGCTGCTCGCAGTTCTGGCGCAAGGCTCTACAGCGAGCGCCTCGCATGGATCAGTCTTGCGCTCCTTAATCTTGCCGCGGTAATGGGCACGGTCACGCTCGATCTCGGGTTCACCTACGGCCAGGAGTATCGCGAATGGCTATGGTGGATTCGCGTAATCCTCGGACTCGGCTTGATCACCGCGGCCTGGAATATGATCGCCACTGTCGAGCGCCGGGATGGCGAACATATCTATATTTCTAACTGGTATACTATCGGGGGCACGCTGTGGACGATTGTTATGGTCCTGGTGTCGATGTTGCCCTGGTATCAGTACGGCCTGGGTCAGGTCGCGGTACAGGCCTTCTTCATGCATAACGCCGTCGGACTATGGTTCACGCCTCTATCACTCGGTGTGTCTTACTATGCGCTGCCGAAGCTCCTGAACCGGCCGATCTATTCATATTCTCTAGGCGTCTTTGCATTCTGGACCAACCTCATCTTTTATCCCATCATTGGCGCGCATCATTTTGAATTCAGTCCACTACCATGGTGGCTGCAGACTACGGCCATCGTCTTCAGTGTGGCCATGCTCGTTCCAGTATTGAGTGGCTCAGCAAACTTTCTTCTCACCTTCCGGGGGACTCACGAATGGATATATCGCTCGCCAGCGGTTTTCATCCTAGTCGGCGTCTACGGCTATTTACTGGGTTCGACGCAAGGCACATTCGAGGCGTTTCGCTCGCTGCAGCAGCTTTGGCATCTGACTAATTACACGGTAGGGCACTCGCACCTCACGATGTATGGCTTCGTCACCTTCGCGATCTGGGGCGGCATCTATGCACTGTTGCCGCGCGCAACCGGGAAGTATCCTTACAATCTAGCGATGGGCATTCATTTTTGGCTGTCTGCCGTCGGTGTAGTCATCTATGTTGCGGCGCTGTCGGCCGCCGGCACCATTCAGGGGCTCGATTGGTTCCGAGGACTCACCTTCATCCAGTCGGTCGAAGATGCCGCGCCATACTGGATGTGGCGCTCCGTGGGCGGCTCCCTGATGTTCGCCGGTCATTTAGTCTTCGCTTTCAACGTCTGGACGATGACCTACGGTAGGTCCTGCGCCGAGCTCGCCACAGCCAAGACGGTGTCAGCATGAACAGGACATTGGCCATTTCTGGCGGTTCAACGCTGATCTACACTGGATTAGCCGTTCTTATGGGCGTGCTGCCAGGGATCTGGCTGTCGAAGGTGCCGCCGACGCCGGGCCTTAAGCCACTAACCCCGATTGAGGCGCGGGGTCGAGACGTCTATGTCTCCGAAGGCTGCTTCTATTGCCATACCCAGCAAGTACGCCCGCTCTCCGGTGATAAGCCGTTTGGCCGCCCGTCTGCGCCGGGCGATTACGCCTACCAGACTACGGAATTGCTAGGTTCGGAGCGCACTGGTCCAGACTTGAGCAATATCGGCGCGCGGCAATCGAGTAGCATATGGCAGTACATCCATCTCTATCAACCGCGTGCAGTTGTACCACAATCGATCATGCCGGCCTTCCCCTGGCTGTTTAGGATTGTGGGCAGACTGCCACCAGGAGAGAAAGCGGTGCCATTGCCGCCCCAGTTCTCGTCAGGCGATATCGTCATCCCCAGCGACGACGGCAAGGCGCTAGTTGCCTATCTGTTATCACTGAAGCAGCCCCCACTCGCTCCGGCACAGACCCGCGCCGCGACTAAGAGCTCTTCGACTGGATCCCTGGGGTTTGACGCCACCAAGGGCGCTGCATTGTTCGCCGACAACTGCGCATCCTGCCATGGCGCGGAAGGCATGGGTGTGCCGGGAACGTTTCCGCCGCTTGCTGGAGATGCGGTGGTGAACGACGCCAATCCCACTGCACACATTGGCGCCGTGCTGCACGGACTTAGCGGGCGCGTAATCAACGGTCAGAGCTATGAAGCGCAAATGCCGGGGTTTGCCGATCAACTGTCTGATCAGCAGATTGCTGACATCATCGATCACGAACGATCCTCATGGGGCAATCGTGGTGCCTTAATCAGTGCGGCTGATGTCGTCGCGGCCCGTGCCAATGAACCATTGCAGAAGCAAGCCGCGACGCCGAAAGAGGCCTCACCGGTAGCGGCCCCGGCATCGACGTTCGATGCTGCGGAAGGATCGAAGCTCTTCGCCGGCAACTGCGGCGTCTGTCACGGTGCGGAGGGCAAAGGCGTTCCTGGCACATTTCCGCCACTTGCGGGCGATCCGGTCGTTAATGCCACTGATCCCGCCGAACACATCGTCACCATGCTGCGCGGCCTCAGCGGCAAGGTAATCGACGGCCAGAAGTACGAAGTGGAGATGCCGCCGTTCGCTGACCGACTCTCTGATCAGCAGATCGCCGATATCATCAATCACGAGCGCACGTCCTGGGGTAACCACGGGGCGTTGGTGACACCTGCCGAGGTCACGAAGCTCCACAGCAAAAAATAGGAGGTGAGAATGACCGATACGATTACCGCCTGGATTCTCTCGGCGCTTGGCTACCTCTGCACCTCGCCTGCGACCGCTGGTGGTGCTGGCGGTCCGAATCTTGCCGGACCACTGCTCGGCAACGTGCTAGTGGCGGGCGGAGCCGGGCTCGTGACAGTCAGTTGCATCGTGGCGGCCGTGTCGATGCTTATCGCCCCGGGCGAACGAGACCCCGATCATCCCAAATATCGCGTCCTGCATGCCGACCGTTAAAGGAATGCAGCACGTGCCCGATCCGCGCATCCGAATCTATCTCGACGAAGCGGCCGATCCAGTGACCGATCAGCGGCCGCCGGCGCAGATATCGCTCGACACAAAGAGCCTCGTCGACGGCGAGCACGCCCTGCGCATCGAAGCCCAGGACGCCACCGGCCAGGTCGGCATCCGACGCCTCCAATTTCAGGTTCGCAACGGCCCCGGGATCACAGTTAGCGGGCTTGGTGATGGGGCCCTCGTTCACGGTACGCTCCGCTTCATAGTCAACGCGTTTGGAGCCGAAGAGCCATTTGAGCCGCACCGGGCGGAATCGCCCTCGCCAATCCCTGTTTGGGTGTGGGTGCTGAGCCTCCTCATCGTTGCTTGGACCGCCTGGTATGTTGCAACGCTTTGGAACGTTCCGACGGACTACGCCAAAACGCCAACCTACTCCACGTCCATGAATCCCTTCAAATAGCGCGCCCGAGGCAACTAATGCCACGCATCATAGTCAACAAACACGGCTTCCCCGGCGTCAGGAAGCGCTCGGACTATGCTAGGCGGCGAAAGCCCTACTACGCCCGCATCAGCACTGGTTGCGAAACCTTCATTTATAGCAAGAATTTCGCGACAGCCGAAGAGGCCGCTTCAGAATATCAACGAATGAAGGCTGAAAAATCATCGCCATATCGTCCAGGGACCACCGGTCAGCATCCTGCGACGAGCTACCCAACAAGTAAGAGGTTTGATCATGGAAATTCGCCTCGGCACCAGGCGAAGTGACCTGGCCCGCTGGCAAGCCAGTCACGTCGCCAATCTTATTCGCGGCGTCGAGCCGGCCGCTGAGGTCAGGATTGTTTTCACAAGTTCGGTTGGCGATAGAGATCGAAGGTCGTCCTTTCATCAGTTTGGGGGCGTCGGAGCATTCACGAAGGAGGGCGAAGACAGGCTTATGCGAAAGGAAGTTGACCTGGTCGTTCATTCTCTCAAGGATCTTCCGACTAGATTGCGGCAAGGCTTGGTATTAGCGGCTGTTCCCAAGAGAGAGGATGCTCGTGACGCCATTTGTGGCGTTACACTAGATCAGCTACGACCGGGGCTACGCGTCGGCACCGGATCAATTCGCCGCAAAGCGCAACTTCTCGCTCTATGCAATGGTCTCGATGTTCGACCCATCCGCGGGAACGTTTCTCCAAGGCTTCGTAAGGCAAAGATCCGGGACGGAATAGACGCTACTCTATTGGCAGCGGCGGGACTGTCCCGGTTAGGGTTGCTACATGAGGCCTCACAGGTTCTAGACGCGAATGTCTTTCCGTATGCAGCCGGCCAAGGCGCTCTCGCGGCCGAAGCTCGCGAAGAAGATACGGAACTCATAGCATTGCTTCAAAAGATAGAAGATCGGAAATCGCGCACTGAAGTAGATGCAGAGCGCGCCCTGATGAGAAGTCTCGATGCGGGTTGCAGCCTACCCATCGGCGTTTCCGCCACGTGGGTCGCCGGGACACTAACGCTTCGAGGACAGGTGACTCATCCAGATGGTCAATCGAAGATTGCTGATGAATGCGTTGGTCCGGCCGATCAGGCCGAGGCAATCGGCAGACGTCTCGGGCACAAGCTTCTTCAGCAAGGTGCAGGCGAGATACTGAAGGCCGTGCATCGTATGATGGAAGTACAGGGAGTGCTTCCATAGTGGTTTACGAGCCAAGAAAGTTGCTTCTGCGTGCGCTTGCCGGCGAGCGTACGGAACGACCGCCAATCTGGCTTATGAGACAAGCTGGCCGGTACCTGCCAGAGTATCTTGTAACGCGGGCCGCAGCCGGCGGAATGCTGGAGCTGTGCAACTCGCCGGACCACGCGGTAGAAGTCACGCTTCAGCCGATCCGGCGATTTGGATTCGATGCGGCCATTCTATTCGCGGACCTTCCGCAGATTGCCGCAGCGCTTGGCCAAGTGCTCGAATACAAGGAGGGCGATGGGCCGGTTCTGTCGCCCCCGATCCGTACGGCTGCGGATGTGGCGCGCCTTAGTCGTACTTGGTTGCACCAGAAATTGGCGCCGATCTATGAGACGGTGCGACGACTCACCGTCGCCCTCCCTCCCAACGTGGCCTTGATTGGCTACGCGGGGGCGCCCTGGACAGTGGCTACTTACATGGTTGAGGGTCGCGGCGGCGGTGCCACCGACCATGCCACTATCAAGCGATGGGCGTTGAGCGACCCAGAGGAGTTTCAGCCACTGATCGACCTGTTGACCGAAGCCATCACTCAGTTCCTGGGACGACAGATCGAGTCGGGCGCAGAAGCCATCCAGCTATTTGAGAGCTCGGCGGGTATCCTCCCTGAACCTTTCTTCCAGCGCTGGTGCGTGCAGCCCGTAGCCGCGATCGTGAGCGCCCTTCGCGCCAAATATCCCGACACCCCGATCATTGCCTTTCCGCGCGGCGCCGGTCTGCTTTACGTTGGCTACGCCGAAGCGACCGGGGTCAATTGTGTAGGCCTGGACAGCACCGTCCCGCTCGCTTGGGCTGCCGACAGAATACAGGGCGCCCTTGGGTGCTGCGTGCAGGGCAGCCTGGACAACCAACTACTCGGGAGGCGCAGCGATGTACGCAGAAACCGACCGCATCCTGGCGGCCTTGGGCCGGGGACCGTTCATTTTCAATCTCGGTCATGGCATTCTGAAGACCACACGCCCCGAGCATGTCCAATCCTTGGTGCGTCACATAAAGTCGCAATAGCTCGATGGCAGAGGTTGAGCTACCTGGATCCTAATCGAAATCAAATCAGTGCCGTATCCGTATCGCTGCAACAATGCTCGCACAAGCACATCGTACTTGGCCCATAATGTCCGCACCTATCAGCAGTACCGTCGCTCGGCATCTATCAAGCGCGACGAGCAAATAACTGAACGCGATTCCCGGCGTCGGGCCACGCTGGCAACAGCTTGTGGTCGCCGGCATTGCTGATGCCACGGCCTTCGTAGCTTTCGTCGCATCACGTCGCCGAGTGAGTACGCCGCCTAAATCTCAAAGCTGGCGACCGGGTTTGTTGCCCAGCGCGCGCGAGAACTCCTCATTTTGTGTCGGCAGGTTAAATCAAATCTTGATCGAGCTGCGCTGACGCTGAAGTTAACCTTGTCAGGTTCCATCTGCTTGCATTTCAAGTGGGACCTACGGGCCTTGGTCCGAGGGTCGCCCGGAACACCGGGACCTTAATTCGGTTCGCCGAGCACGAACGTGAAGGGCACAACGAAGAGTTCATCGCCCTGATCATCACTGACATGCAAAATCCAGTCACGCCAATCCTCGAGGCTGCGCTCTCTAGTGAGAGATTGAACGATACGGTTCGCATGATCCCGCGCATCAGCAATATCTTCCACCACTGCGCCGCGGCGATCGACGAAAACCTTCTTGGTGTTCGAACAGTGGAAATATACGTGCGTCACTTCGGCTCCTTCAAACGCAACGGTTTGCCAAGATACTTCAGCGTTGCCGGTTTCCTTGATGATGGGATGCCAGGAGATTTCGGTTAGGTGCACCCCAGGTTTCACGCGTGGTTGTGCATCGGGGGACTGCCTCGTGCCGCTGGTGGGCAGGAAGAACCATCTCCTTTCCATTGTCCGGCTTGCTATTATAATTTCATGCCGAGGCTCCGCGACGCGTCTCCGATAAGCTCCCGGTGCGAAGCTCCCCAGAGCAGGACAGTCCCAACGGCGGCAGAGAGAATCGAGGCGGCGAACACAGCAATTTTTGCGGCCGAGAAGTCAGTGGCGTTTGGAAATGCCTGACCGGCGATGAAGAGCGACATCGTGAAGCCAATCCCAGCGAGGGCTCCCGCCCCGCCCAACTGCCGCCACGAGTACTCGTCCGGCTTGACGGCTAGGCCTGTGCGCACAGCCGCGGCGGCCGCGAGGAAGACGCCGAGCGGCTTTCCTAAAGCGAGACCAGCGACGATCGCGGCCATGAGCCGGCCATGGCCGACGAAGACGCCTGGGTTGATCATCATTCCCGCATTCGCCAATGCGAAGATTGGGAGGATAGCGTAGCTTGATCGCGCGCCGGCATGTCGCAGCAGCCGATCGGCGGGCGACTCAAGTCTCTCGTAGATTGCCTCGAGCGCGTGCAGAGCCGAAGTAGAGGGGACGTTCCTAAGAACTTCACCCTCGCGCCGAGCCTCGGACGCGATGATGGTGCTCGCCTGCGTCATCAGGGCTTCTAAGTTGGCGGGCGGTCGCGTCGGAATAAACAACGCAAGTACCACCCCGGCCAACGTAGGGTGCAGGCCGCCAGCGTATACGGACGCCCAAAGCGCAACGCCCAACAGGATGTAGGGCGACAGAAAGTAGACTCCAGATCGGCTCAGCAGCACCAGCGCAACTACAACTGTGGCGGCCGCAGCAAGGTAAGCCAGATGGATCTCACCAGAGTAAAACAGAGCGACGACGACGATCGCGCCGATGTCGTCAACGATGGCCGCCGCAGTGAGGAAGATACGCAGCTCCACGGGGACGCGGGAGCCCATCACCGCAATCAAAGCAACCGCGAACGCGGTGTCGGTCGCCATCGGGACACCCCATCCGCGCGACCACGGCCCCGCTGGGATGATCAGCGCATACAGAAGCGCCGGTCCGACCATGCCGCCGAGCGCGGCCACGATCGGAAGCGCGGCCGAACGACGGCTTGCGAGATGGCCCACCGTCATCTCGCGCTTGACTTCCAATCCAACGACCAGGAAGAACACTGTTAACAGCCCGTCATTGACCCAATCGAAGATGGGCTTCCGAAAGGTTATGTTGCCCAAGCTCACGCCGAACTCGCGGCGCCAGAGCGCCTCGAAGTGCGGCCCGATGGGCGAGTTCGTCAAGATGATCGCCGCCACGGCCGCGAGGACGAGCAGAATGCCGGCTGACGGGCCCCAGCTCGCAAAGTCCAAGGCAGCCGTACGAACGCGGTGACCGAGCGTGCCAAGCATCGCATCGACGAAAGAACTCTCGTCCCACGGCCCGTCGTAGCGCCGACGGTTGATGTAGAAACTTGGCGTGAATCTCACTCCGCTCGCGCGCGCGCTTGCGATGTCCGACTCCACTCTCGACCTCGCCCGCCGTACGGCTTCGCTCTCGCCAAGCGAGAGGTCCGCGTTCACACCGAGGTCTGCGGCCACCGCGAAGAGATCGTCTTCCGTGAGCTGCGCCGATCTCGTCATAAGCTTGATGTGCGCGGACCAGAACGCTTCGGGCGTCCGAGCGAGCTCAACGATCTGTGCAGCCCAGAATGAAAGACTGTTGTTCGCGAGCGGCTTGTGACGGAACACATAGCAGATGCGGTCGCCGAGTTGATCGCGCGCCTGCGCGATGCGATCGTTGGCAGCCCTGCAGTGCGGACACGCGTAGCTGCCGTACTCGACCAGCGAGACCTCGGCGTCGGGAGGGCCGAGCACATGTTCCGTATCGTGATCGACCGGTCGATCAAGTCGGCCTGACGGAAATATGAGCTTCATCGCTGCGCGGTCCCGAGTGTTCGCGCCTGGCTACGACCTTGGCGCGGCCGTCGCGGTGTTGAAGATTGTGAATATGCCACCACCGGTTGGCGGCGTGTATGAAGTCCTTGTTTCGACGACGCTGCAGGAGAGCCCAGTAGGCTGCACGCGCGGCAGGAAAAGGCGCACCACCGTTCCGGCACCGGGCTCGCTCTCTATCCAGACCGCGCCACCTTGTCTCTCAGCGAATTGCCGGACCTGGGGGAGTCCGAGTCCGGTCCCGCTACCTTTGAGCTTTGTCGTGAAGTATGGGTTGAAGGCCTGCGAAAGGACATTCTCGGTCATGCCCTCTCCACGGTCGGCGACGACAATCTCGACAAACTCTCCCGCAGTTACGGTGGAAGCCTCGATGTTCCGCGCCACGATAGTAATCACGCCGCCGGTTGGCATTGCATCGGCCGAGTTTCGGCAGAGATTGAGCAAGGCGAAGTACAGCTCTTCCGCGTCGGCATTGAAGGTCCATAACGCAGGGACGATTTCCGTGCGGACGGAAACGACTGGACGCGGCACCCCATCAAGCGTTCCCGCTATCACTGCGAGCTGACTGCCTGTTATACCATTGGACTTGGGGCGCGGCCTCGCTGCGTCAAGGAGCTGCCGGCTGAGCGACGCGCTTCGTGTGATCGCATGCTGCATTCTATCAACGATGGCCCTCCGGTACGCAGCATCGCTCTGACGCTCGATTTCCCGCAAACCGCTCCCGATGACGGTGAGAAGGTTATTGATGTCGTGAACGAACTGCCTCACGTCCGCTATCGTCTCCGCCATTGTCCCCCCGACCGCGCCTCGCGCCTCGCGCGGCGGATCGGTATGGCGCAAAATCCCCGATACCTCGCCGTCGGACCCGACGACTTGGATCTCCACACATCTGAACGAGCGGCCGCCACCATCATCGTGCACGCAGCTCATCCTTCTGACCGCACGCTCCACTCCAACCGCAGCACCGTTCCCGTCCACGAGCACGACCACGTCCTCCAACGGCGGGCCCTCGACGCGGCCGGGGATTGTCTCGCCGATATGCATTTCGGGATCTCCTGGCATCGGATCGTTCGAGGAAACGTCGGCAACTCCAGCCGCCGCCGCGGACGGGCGACGATGCATCTACATTGGGCCAACGACGGTCGAAACCAAAATCACCTCTCGCCATAAAGTCGATAGCCGACTGTTATCGGAATAGCTCAGAAGTGTGCGGCGTGCTGCGGGCGCCAGCTGCACCTAGTCGCCTCGGTCCAGTAGAACTCTTCGCGGCCAAGAACGGGTGTTCACGCGACGATCCTTTGCCCTGGTTCCAAGCCTCAGCAATAGCAATGGTGCCGTGGGCGTCCCGTTAGCCAAAAAGCGCCCGCCCGTTCCGCTGCGGTCGGAAGCGCGATTGCCAGTGCGTCAGAGCATTTGCGGCGAGCTGCCCTTACTTTGCGGCTCCCCACTCGCACGGATATGCGGACGCCGATGACATCGGGCGAAGCAGCAGTCCGACCGCGTTCAGGCACCAATGCCAATGCGCGCGACAAATTTCCTCGACTAGCGGCACCATCGCGCTGCGCTCCCGTGGGCCCTAGCGGTCCGCCAATAATGGTCGTCTATCGACTTCATGGCGAGAGGTGATTTCACTGGCCCGCGCTGCAATGTCATTCTCTCGCAGAGTTCCACTCTTATAGGAGGTGCTATGAACGCTCGACTTCGCATTTGCGCGTCTGCGCTCGCACTTGTGATTCCGATCGCAATTGCCGCGTCGTCCAAATCATCAGCCGCCCCAATTGTTAGTACGCCCATCAAGGCGGCCATACCATCGTTGACGACAGATGTGCGCTTAAGGGTGCGGCCTGGTCATCCTCTTGAACCGGCAACATACGGTCGCTCGGCCTACGATGGCTCTTGGGACCTCGTCTTCGTGACGCAACGAGGAACCTGCGATTCCAGCTACAGTTTTACTGTCGATGTGACCAACGGCATTGTTACGCATCCAAATCTCGTGAAGTTTCGGGGTTACGTCGCAAGGTCGGGCGCGGTTCGCGCCTCCGTGACAGTCCACGACAAATATGCCGCGGGTACTGGCAAACTGTTCGCGACCACCGGTCGAGGGACCTGGAGCGGCCACTCAGGATCAGCGCGCTGCTCAGGCTACTGGTCGGCACAACGTAATTGAAGACGCAATGTCGCCACGCACCCTACTCGACTTTGGCCGGAACGCTATTGCCGCTATGCCATCTTACCGGAGGGTGAGCCGGAAACCATAATGGAATGAGATCTCCCAAACTAGCTAGCGTTGCCGTCCTGCTTAGCTTGCTCTCAGCGGCTTCCGACGGGGCAATGCGGCCGCAGACGCCTCGTTCCATGAGCGAGTCCATCCAGCCGGGCGACGTCGCGCCCCTTGATACTGGTCGACTGGCGTTGGTGATTGGCAATTCAGCCTATCCCGATGCGGACTTTCCTCTTCCTCAAATAACACGCGATGCGGAAGCCTTGACAAATGCTCTTCGCGAGGACGGCTTTTTGGTCGATGCACTTGAGAATACGACGCGTCTCGGAATGACCCGTGCAATCGATCATCTAAAAAAACGACTGCGTTCGAACTCAACTGTGTTGGTTTATTTTGGAGGTTACGGCATCCAATCTGACGGACAGAATTACCTAATCCCCATCGATGCAACGATTTGGAGTGAAGCGGACGTTCGTCGACAAGGTGTAAGCATCGACCACCTCCTTTCGCAACTACGAAATTCCGGAGCACGCGTTAGGCTCGCAGTGATTGAGGCCTCACGCCGCAATCCGTACGAGCGACGCTTTCGAACTTATTCACATGGGCTGGCCCCCATTCTACCGGCCGAGAACGCGCTTGTCCTGAGTTCAGCCGGGCCTGGTGAAGTAGTCGCAGATCCTGAAGGACTGCATAGTCAGCTGATTAGCGCTCTGCTTGTGCAGATGGAAACCTCAAGGGAGATCAAGGAAGTCTTCAATAATACTCGAAACGCGGTGGTGGCTGCTACTCGGGGCCAACAGATTCCAGTTGTGTTATCTACGCTGACGGAGAGTTTCCATCTTTCGCCGGCGCAGATCGGCGCTCCCGCGTACTCCGTCGGCTCTGCGGTTAGTGGTCATCGGTGACGGCGCCTCTTCGAGAACCTGACGATGGACGAGGAGAACCTTATCGCTTCCCTCGAGACGCAGCTTGATTTGATCAAGCGCGTTGGTCTCGCACTTTACACCCAAGCTATGGAGCGGGGAGTACTAAGCTTTGGCATCATACCGCAGGTGCTCGTACACGCTCCCGCCGCGCGACGTCGTCGAGAGCGCCGTTCCAAACTCAGTTATATTCCAGCAATGTCGGACCGGTCCCCTGAAGCAGGAGCCTCAGCTCGGCAGACTGCCTCCCCAGCGCCGATCCTAGCGGCATAGTCTCGATAGCCGAAGGTGATTGGACGGTCCGTGACCGGGCGTCTATCTTTCTACAACAGAAAAGTACTGCCAGTTGCCTGCGCTGCTGAGCACCTGCGTCGTGCTCCCCGCGAGGGCCGGCGCTGGCGCTGCATTTGCGGCTATCGATGCAGCGTCACGGAGAACGTTACCAGCTACATCGAGCGACAGCGGGTTGAGATACTGAATTGACTCCGCCTTCGTTCGCTCCGTCCGCCGCGGCTAAGTGAACGCGACCGCAACAGCAAGGCTCTTTGCAAAGAAGGAGACCTTACCATGGCAGGGACTGCAGAACGCTCAATACTGGCAGGGGGTTGCTTCTGGGGAATGCAGCAACTGCTAAGACGATTGCCTGGTGTCATCTCAACGCAGGCGGGCTACTCGGGCGGCGACGTCAAGAACGCCACGTACCGCGATCACGGCACGCACGCCGAAGCGCTCGAGATCATGTTCGACCCGCGTCAGACGACCTTCCGAGAGTTGCTCGAGTTCTTCTTCCAGATCCACGACCCAACGACCCTGGACCGGCAAGGAAACGACCGAGGTACAAGCTACAGGTCGGCGATTTTCTACACGAGCGACGAACAGCTTCGCGTAGCCCAAGAAACCATCTCCGACGTCGAAGCCTCCGGGCTGTGGCCGGGCAAGATCGTGACGGAGCTTTCGCCCGCTGGCGAGTTTTGGGAGGCCGAGCCTGAGCACCAGGATTACCTGGAACGCCATCCGAACGGCTACACCTGCCATTTCGCCCGTCCCCAGTGGAAGTTGCCACGCAGGACCACTGTCTGAGCAATCGCGCCTTCGGCGGCGTACGCAACGTACGTGCGTTGCGAAGGCGCGTCCAGAATTCATCTCGTGATGACTAGCAATGACCTGGGGGGCCTGGTCGCCAGGCGGCGCTCGCGCGAGCTTGAGTGGTTGTACGGCGAGGTCCGAAGTACGCATACGACGAAGACCGCCTGATTGACGCATGCGCGCGGGCACGGCGAGTTCTATGATGGCGATGCGTGAAGGTCAGGCGGCTTGCTGATCGGTGGGGTTGTCGGCCTGACGCAGGAGCTTCCATTCCCAGGGCAGCAGCTCGTGCAGACGCGATGCGGGAAGATCGGCGATACGGGCGAGGATGTCGGCGAGCCAGGCTTTGGGATCGACGTCGTTCAGGCGACAGGTCGTGATCATCGTCAGCATGATGGCGGCGCGGTCAGCGCCACGTAGGCTGCCGGCGAAGGTCCAGTTGCGCCTCCCCAAGGCGATGCCGCGCAACGCTCTTTCAGCGGCGTTGTTGCTAAGGCAGATCCTGCCATCGTCGAGGAAGCGGGCAAAATCGTCCCAGCGCCTGAGCATGTAGTTCATGGGCTTCAGGACCTCGGAGGAGCGCGAGAGGGTTTCTCGTTCACGGAGTAGCCAGGCGTGCATGTCGTCGAGAAGCGGCTTGCTTCTCTCCTGGCGCGCGGCACGCCGCTCGTCGGCGCTGCGGCCGTTGATGGCGCGCTCGATCTCGAACAACGCATCGAGGCGCCTGACAGCCTCCAGCGCGATCGGGGAGACCGGTTTGCCCTTGCGGCCGTCTCTGGCATTCTTCTCGATGTCAGCCAGTTCGAAGAAGCCCCGCCGCGCATGGGCTAGGCAAAATGCCGGCGTGATCGGTATCGCTTTCCTTTGTGGGTCGAACAACGGCTCGAAGCCGCTGTAGCAGTCCGCCTGCAGGATCCCGGCGAAGGCGGCCAGATGCTTCTGGGGATGCTCGCCCCGTCGGTCGCTCGAGGCGTAATAGACCGCCGCCGGCGGCGCAGGCCCACCGTAGGGCCGATCGTCGCGCACATAGGTCCAGATCCGCCCGGTCGTGCACTTGCCCTTGGCCAGGATGCGGATGGTGGTGTCGTCGCCATGAAGGCGCTCGGCCGACAGCACATGCCGCTCGATCAGTTGGAACAGCGGCATGACGGCGAAGGTCCCGTGGCCGACCTGGTCGGCCAGCGTCGACAACGGCAGGTCGATCCTCTCGGCCCTAAAGCGCACACTCTGGCGGTTGAGCGGGATATGCATGCCGAACTTGTCGAACAGGATTGTCGCCAGCAATTGCGGACCGATGAAGCCGCGCGGCGTGGCATGGAACGGTGCCGGCGGCTGGCTGATCTTCTCGCAATCGCGGCAGGTGAACTTTTCCCGCACCGTCTCGATCAGCTTGAACCGGCGCGGGATCCCCTCCAGCGTCTCGGTCACATCCTCGCCCAGCTTCGCCAGGCGCGATCCGCCGCAGCAGGCACAGCTCGTCGGGGCCTCGATGACGACGCGCTCGCGTTCGATGTCGTCCGGCCACGGCTTGCGCACCGGCCGCTTGCGTGTGAAGGCGCGCACGGCCTGGGTTTTCGCCGCGGCGGTACGTGCGGCAAGCTCATCCTCGCTCGCCGTGGTGACGAGTTCTTCGAGCTCCAATTCCAATTGCTCGATCAGCCGCGCCGTGCGCTCGGAGCGCTGCCCGTACAGTTCGCGCTTGAGCTTCTCGATCCGCAGCTCAAGGTGCACGATCAGCGCCTCGTTGGCCGACAGCTCCGCCCGCGCACTGGCAGCTACCGCCTCGGCTTGCAGCCGCGCCTCACGCTCGGCCTGCAGCGCCGCCAGGGCACTCACGAGGTCCAATGGAAGGTCGTCCGGCTTCGATATCATGAAGCCATTGAATCAGATCACGTTGCAGATTCAAACCGTAAAACGGCTATCCGACCCGCGTTGGTCGCAGCGTTTCTTGAGGGTTTCGCCAATCGATTCCGGACAACAGGTAGCTCATCTGCGCCGGTGAGATCGTCACCGCTTCGCCCGCAACCGATGGCCAGATGAACCTTCCTCTCTCGAGTCTTTTGGTGAACAGGCATGCTCCCTGGCCATCGTGCCAGATCACCTTCACAAGATCGCTTCGGCGACCGCGGAACACGAACAGATGACCGCTGAGCGGGTCCTTGCGCAGCACCTCCTGCACTTGGAGTGCCAACGACGGAAAGCCTCGGCGCATGTCCGTGTAGCCTGTCGCCAGCCACACTCGCGCGCCCGTCGGAACCGGGATCATCGGCGTACCAGAGCATCGAGAACGCGACGTAGCGCGTCTCCATCAACGTCGCCATCGACCCGGATGCGGTGCCCGCTACCAAGATCAATCTCGATGATGCCCTGGCTCTTCCGTCGACGCGCCGCCGTCGTCAATGGCGCTTCGGCCACCTCCCGCGGCGGCACAGACGGCCCAATCTCGACCGGCACGAACGGCGCTATACTCGCTTCACCGTGCTTGCAAAGCTCTTTGCGCCACCTGAACAGCTGGCTCACATGAAGGCCGGCCATGCGAGCCACCTCGGAAACACTGGCTCCGGGCTCGAGCGATGCTGCAACAAGCCGTTCCTTCTCATCCTGCGACCACCGGCGCCGCCGCTCGACCGATGTGATCACCTCTGCCCGCGAAATCGTCATAGCGCTTCTCCTAGGATTACCCCTAGGACCTGCAGCCCTCGCGTCCCTCAAACAAGACGGCCTTTGGCGGAGGGATACGGTCCGAAAAACGAGCAAGAGGCTGGACCACCCTCTTTCCCCGGCGCGAACGTGCATGTAGCCGATGTGAGAAATGCGAGCCCCCGCGGACCCCGCTTACTTGAGCGATCCTGAAGGGCTACAGCCTTTTCGATGAGCCGTGCACCTTCCTATCCGGTCCTTCTTTTAGGCATTCTCAGGCCCGGCCTATTCCACGATCGGCATCACGACGGACAAGATACGGTTAGAACAGGGTCGCCCCGGATCGACAGGCCGCGTCGGCGGCCTCCGGCGCGATACGGACCTCGCTTGCAGCATGTGGCGCTAAAACGACTCTTACACCATCACCCCGCGGTCCTCCGTTATTTGGGAGGCCAGAGCGGCCGCGCTAGCCGCGTCGCCGTCCGACTGCCGACCGCCCCGCAGCGTCCGTTGGTATCGGGCGGCTAGCGCTTATGCCTGGACTGAGATCGACGGCCCCGTCTTCCGGTCGGGCCACCAGCCGCGAGGCCCGCCAGAGCATCGACCCTGCGGTATGGCGCGGGGCCTTAGCGCGAAGTAAAGCCCCAGTAGGCGAAGAGACATTGCGGTCCCCGGCTCCGCAGGGACCCGCAAATTATGCAGTCGGGGGCTATTCATTGGTAAAGCCCACAACCGGACAATTCACTAGATTGCCCGTCGTCTTCACCGGCCCTCCCGCAGGGCTCACCAGTAAGCCCGCCGCGCTTTTGGCTTCAAGATCGTCGCCGTCAGTGATCAGTTTCCTTTGATCCTTTACGATAGCTTCCTTGGTCCACTCGGCTAGCCGCACGTCCCACATCGGAGAGTATCCGGCGCTGATCTCTGTGAAGTGCGCGAGAATGTCGAGCGAAGGCCCCTCTCCTTTGATAGCACTGTTGAGTCCCTGGCGATTCGGATCTTTCGCACCCATGCTGCCGTTCACAATCGTATAGATCACCTCAATCGCGCCGCTCTGTAGAATGTCGCTTTCCGCAGGCGCAAAGGTGGACGACTCAAGGGTCGCCGATTCCTCGGAATTTGCGTCAAAACTAAGATAACGCAGGTGTTTTCCGTTCGCGAATCCAAACCGAAGTTTCAAATCGACAGTGCCCTTATCAGGACAAATACTTGATACGGAGTCCGTCACGAGGGAGTAATCAGGGCTGCCGTTGCAGAATGAAATTTTATCCGGCCCGACATCGAACGCGACGATCGGCGCATTGAAAACAATATTCATACGATTAGCTACCCGCACCAGTGGGCTGTAGTGCGCATCCCCAATAGAACCGGCTCGGGCTGTCTTCGGAGGAAAAAACTTGGGCGCGTCCCCACCGACCAACTTCTGCGAAGGCGAGAAATCGACCCGCCCCGATTCAAACGTGAAGTTACCCGTGTCGTCCATTTCAGCAACCCGTGTGCTCTTCAGGTCCTTGGCATCAGCGAGACTCGGCGCCCAAGTAAGCCCCATCTCTTTTGAAGTAGCGTAATCGCTTACGTCGGTGAGCACGAACCAAACGGTCTCTCCCGACGCAAGACGGCCGCGATGGAGCGGTAGCGTCACCACCTCTCGTACTAGGTCCACCTGGCCCGACGTAAGAAATTGTTTCGTGAGCTTTTTGCCAGCGGTTGGATCGGCCGCGAGACTTACATGAGATATCGAAAACGACACCACAAGCATCACCATCGACCCGCAAACGCATCTGACGATCTTCCCGCTAGGCTTCATGACGCTACCTTCCTTGCATCCCGTCTGATTTTGCACAGGTGATATTGCAGCTAGTTCGCCGACGGCCTGTCACTTTTTGAGACCGGGATAGCCTTGAACATAGATCCAGTCGGTCGCTTTCGCAGGGATGTGGCAACCTAGACAATCTGAGCGGAAGTTCGTTGAGGTCGTTTTCATCGGGTCACCCGCATCAAACCAGGACCAGCCCCAACCATTGCCCCACAACTTATTATCGGGGTGGCTGTCCTTGCTGTCCTTCACCATCATGAACCATCCTTTGAGGCTTTGCTGATGGCTAACGGTCCCAGTCGTCATCTCCGAAGTGCCCGCGGCGTACACCTCCTTCACCAGGATCGAACCCTCGGGAAACTTGCCAGTCGCCCGATAGGCCGCCGCAGTGCCAGGCGACGCGTAGACCACGTGCATCTCCTTAGCGCCTTTGTCACCTGCAACAGACCAGCTCCCAAGGAATTCGTAGGCCGTTCGGTAGTCCTTCGGGATATGCATGTTGCCTGCCCCGTCGACGAGTTGCTCCTGCGCAGGCGCAGCCTGGCTCGGTACGAGCTGCGATACGAGGCAGCCGACGGTCACGGCTATGAATGAAGCGGACGCAACGACCGCACTTCCGAGAAATTTCATCACGGTTCTCCCTACTTCTTGATAGACGGATTCTCGTTGGGCGGCATTTTCTTGGAGTGATTCTGGCCGGGCGGTGGCGGCACCTGGTCCAGCAACGCATAGAATTGCGTCCATACGTCATCGCGCTTCGCGCTTGCGATGTGGCAGTAACCGCATTCCTCGACGGGCCGAACTTTCGCAGAGGCCGCCTTTGGTTCAAAATGGTTGAAGTTGAAATAGCCCCAGCCGTCGCTTGCCTTATATCTTTCGGTGTCCTTGACAGTCACATCCGCACCGTTGAAGGCACCCGGGAAGAACCCTTTACCCGATGGCTCAGTTCTCGAACCGTCCGGATTGGTGGCGGGCTGCAAGAGCTGCAGTTCCTTCACAAAGATCGTTCCTTCAGGAAAGATTCCCGTTTTTTTGTAGATCTCGTAGGAGCCAGGCTCGATATATACGTTGTGAAATTCCGGGAAATTTGCCTGGGGCGGGTTTAAGAAATTGGGTGTTGTTGGGGATCCAACGTAAACCCATTCGTGAAAATTCTTCGGCAGAATAAGGTCGCCGTCTTTCGTGTATTCAGGAAGATAGCGGCCAGTGGCGTGCCAATCGTCGGGTGGCGGAAGCTGTGGTTGCTGTGCGAAGACTGCGGTTGCCAGAGCGCCAACGCTGAGGACGGCAGAAAGTGCCAGTACAGTGCGTCTCATAATCTCTCTCCTTCGACCAGCTCGATATTGCCCATATGGCGATGACTGCATTCTTGCGCAGGTGGTCTCATTAACTGCGCGCAGATCAGACTATGCGTGGATGCCAACGTGCGAAAGCAACAAGGGGGCATGAAATCGATGCCCAATGGAAATGACGCGCTCTATGTTGATGTTTGATCATGAATACTTTCTACTCCCTCGCAACGCTGCGCGAGTAGCGATAGGTGGCCACTTCCAGTCTTTGCTGACGAGCTAGATTCTTTGCCCAGCCGCAGATTTCGCCACTGAGTCTCCCAAAGTTCTTGTCGTTCCAAATCTCGCCCGCGATCCCACGGAAACGGCCGATGAAATTTCCCAGTCGACAACAGCAATGTCGAACGTCGCTTTCCGAGCGAACATGCATCATGTGTCGATTCACTTGCTCGATCGCGGTTTGAAGCTCTTCGCTTCCGTAACGAGCCTCGATCGGTATCAATCCTTTTTCGCTCGCCGGCGGCTAGCCTTTCCAAACGCTTGTCATGTCATCGCAGCTTACGGACTAGTGTGTGCTTCCATCGTGGTGGCGAAAGCGATTCGCTCCGAGAAGGAATATTGTCGTGACGGGCGACTTTTCACCGCGCCGGCGTTGAAGAGGGCTCCTACGGTAAACATTCGGTGCATGACACTACCAGTCGCGGGGTGAGCCACGCCTCGGCCTTGTTCATCGCCGCCCGGCCGCCGATCCGGATCACCCAGCTCTTCACTGGTGAACAGCCCTCAAGCGGCATCGTCCGTATGATCTGGGCGGCTTGTGCGCCATGCAAATGGACGGGCTTAGCCTACGTCTGAGCTACCTCAGGCTGCGGCGCCTGATCATAACCGGAGGATTTGAAAATCATAACTGAGACGAGCGCGAAGTGCTCTGCGTGATGGGCTATGGTCGACGTATGCTCAAGCGACGGTTAGGGAGGGTTGACATGGAAGACCTGGACGTATCGGCTGGGCGTCAAGCCAAGCATCCAGCGCACGGAAGCTCCGATACTAAACATTCGTGTACGGAGACACATTCGTGCGCGGACACGGTGTGCGTGAAAAGAGCGCTGACGAGGCCCGACGCGGCCGTCGCTAGGGCCGAAGTCAATTGTGCGGCCGAAACGTACGAACGTCATTTCCACGACTCTCTCGAGCGCCTGCGTGGGGAACAACGCTATCGTGTCTTCGCTAACATCGAACGCGTCTCAGGCCGCTTCCCAGTTGCCAAATGGCGCCGCCCTGACGGATCCGTTACCGAAATAACGGTTTGGTGCTCGAATGACTATCTCGGCATGGGACAACATCCGGAAGTCGTGAGCGCGCTCACTGCAACGGCACACCGCTGCGGTGCGGGTGCAGGTGGAACTCGCAACATCGCCGGAAATAACTCGCCCTTGGTTGATCTAGAAGGCGAGCTTGCTGATCTGCACGGCAAGGAGGCGAGTCTCGTCTTCACCTCCGGATACGTTTCGAACCAAGCCAGCATCTCCACGATCGGTAAGCTGATCCCGGACTGCGTAATCCTTTCTGATGCATTCAACCACAATTCGATTATCGAGGGCATCCGTCAATCGGGTTGCGAAAAACGGATCTTCCGCCACAACGATCTTGGTCACCTCGAGGCCTTGCTGCGTGAGGCAGGGAGCCGCCCCAAGCTTGTCGTGTTCGAATCCGTGTACTCGATGGACGGCGATGTGGCGCCGATCGACGCAATCTGCGACCTCGCGGAGCGGTATAGCGCGATGACCTATCTCGATGAGGTTCACGCCGTCGGCCTCTACGGCGCCCACGGCGGCGGAATCAGCGAGCGCGACGGTGTGATGCACCGCTTAACGATAATCGAGGGTACTCTCGCCAAGGGATTCGGCTGCATCGGCGGCTATATTTCGGCGTCGCGATCGATTTGCGACGCGGTGCGCAGCTTCGCGCCCGGATTCATCTTCACCACCGCGCTCCCTCCACCGATTGCAGCCGCAGCGCGTGCATCCGTTCGCTACCTGAAACACTCGTCTGCCGAGCGCGAAGCACACCAACGACAGGCCGCTGCAACGAAACGGGCGCTCCACGCCGCTGGGCTTCCGGTTCTCCCGACCGAAACGCACATCGTGCCTGTGATTGTCGGCGATGCGGAGTTGTGCAAGGCGGCAGCCGATCGACTTCTGGAGCGCCACGCCATCTATATCCAGCCGATAAACTATCCAACGGTCCCCCGTGGGACGGAGCGTCTGCGCATCACGCCGTCGCCATATCATGGGGATAACCACATAGCGGAACTCGCAGCTGCGCTCACTGAGACCTGGGACGCCCTCTCTCTTTCCTGAGAAAGGTGCTTGGGAGCGCTCTCTTCGCGACCACCTACCCGGATTCATCGGCGGAGCGTCGGCTAACCGACGGTGCAGAGTACGCTGGGAAGGCGGCGCGCGTCCTGGATCGTGCAGCTCACGCAGCAAGTTGTGACAATGGAACATCCAACGAAAGTCATTCGACTGCGTACCCGCCCTTTACAGGCGATCGCGTGGCACATTTTGCCGTCGACTTCCACAATTGGGCTGGCATCCGTTCAAAGGGCAGCCCCCGAAGAGCAGAACCTCCTCATTCTTGTGGGCAGCTCTCCCCAACTTCGCCGCTCGAACTCGTTTGTCCAGAGTCGTCGATCATTTCGATAAGCCTCCAAACGAGGGTTGGTTGAAAACGATCAGAGCGAAACAGGACACGAAACCTGAAAATGGATAACACACAGAGGTCCCATCTGCTGATCGAAGATCTATCCGTGGCGCGCGGCGAGCGCATCCTGCTCGGCGGGATATCTTTGCGACTAGGCTCGGGCCAGATCGCCGAAGTGACGGGTCCCAACGGAGTGGGTAAATCTACACTCTTGCGGGCGATCGCCGGTTTTTTTCCACTCAGATCTGGCCGCATATCATGGGTGGAATCCCAAGCCGCGGATTCGGCGCCCCTGGCAGAACGCCTCCACTACGTGGGCCATCTCGATGGGCTGAAATCGGCGTTGACCGCCCGCGAAAACCTCGAGATCGGCCTGGGATTCCTGGGGCGAGGCCGGCGAACGCCGTTACAGGCGCTGGACCGCGTGGAGTTGGCTCATGTTCTCGATCTGCCAGTCGGCTATCTCTCTGCGGGGCAGCGTCGTCGCGTCGCATTGGCCCGGCTCTTGATCGTCGATCGCCCTCTATGGCTGCTCGACGAACCGGTAACTGCGCTCGACGGGCGCGCGCGCGCCTTACTGAAGGCTATCGTCGCGAGCCATCTCGGAGGCGGAGGATTGGCGCTGGCTGCGACCCACGAACCTCTTGGTCTGCCAGGGACAATCCAAGTCAGGCTTGGAACCAGGTGATGGCCATTTCGCCGAAGTGCGGTCGCAGCCCGCGTAGCTGTCTGTCTCGAGGTCGGGAAAGAAGAGATCAAGTTGATCCTCCGATTTCACTGGAGCGGTGTCAATCCAATAGCGATACCGGACGGGCATCATGACCCGTATTCTCCTCGTCGTTTTTGTTCGCGATCTCATGCTAGCCCGCCGCGTCGGTGGCGGCGGGATTCTCGGTCTGGTCTTTTTCCTCAGTCTCGTCACGGTCGTACCATTCGCGATCGGGCCCGACCTGCGTTTGCTGTCGCGGATCGGCCCGGCAATTCTATGGATAGCGGCACTTCTCGCGAGTCTATTGGGCCTCGACCGGTTGTTTCAGGCTGATCAAGAGGACGGTTCGCTGGACCAAATGTTCCTGTCGCCGGCGCCCCTAGAACTCATTGTTCTTGTGAAGTGCATGGCTCACTGGTTTGTGACGGGGCTGCCGCTCGTTATGCTCTCGCCTCTATTTGGTCTGATGTTGGATTTGGATGGCTCGGCCCTCCGATCGGTAGCAGCAACGTTGTTGGTTGGTACGCCGACCTTCACCTTTCTAGGGGCGATCGGGGCAGCCCTTACGGTCACTCTGCGGCGCGGCGGTCTGTTGCTATCGATCCTCGTCGTGCCACTAGCCGTACCGGTGCTGATCTTCGGTGTCTCCGCGGCGCAAAGTGCCACAATTCCCTTTTTGACACCGTTCCTGGTCCTCTGCGCGCTCGGACTCGCCTCCATCGCGCTCGCTCCGATAGCTGCGGCCGCAGCTCTTCGTAGCGCAGGTGAATAAATAGGCATGCAACGATTGAGTTTTCTTTACGGGGTACCCTATGTGAAATGACTTGCCTTGCCCGAACTTGACCCCAGGAGGAGCCTACAGCGGGGTATCGGAGTCAAACACAGCGGCAAGCTGATCCCGCTCGGCTTGGCTCAATGGTGCCGCTTGCGTGGACTGCTGGCGGCGCAATCCGAATAGCAGAGCGATGGCGCCCGCTCCGAGCACCAAAGCCGGCATTGCCCAAAGAAGAGCGGTTTCCAAGTCGAGTGGCGGTTTCAGCAGGATAAAGTTTCCGTAACGCTTAACCAGAAAAGCGCGGATCTGCTCATCACTTTCTCCGAGCTTAAGGCGCTCGCGCACCAGCAGGCGAAGGTCTCGAGCGAGCTCTGCCTTGGAATCGTCGATAGACTCATTCTGACAGACCAGACAACGCAGTCCGGCGGAAATAGCGCGCGCGCGTGCCTCGAGTTTCGGGTTTGTCAGGATTTCATCCGGCTGAACCGCCCTCGCCAAGCTAGGGGCGACGCTTGCGAGTACGATCGAAAGCAGAAGAATGCGACGAAGCCACGTCATTCGGCGGGCTCCGGCGCTGCGGGGCTGTCGACGACGCGGAGGCGAGCCGCGCGGCGCGCGAAGCCAATTCGGAGGCGTCTGTCGGATAAGGACACAATCCCTCCAAACGCCATAATGACCGCACCGATCCAGATGCTCGTCACGAGCGGCTTCCAGAACAGGCGCGCATCAACCGTACCATCCGCGTGGCGGTCCCCAAGCGAAATGTAGATCTGCCCAAAATTCAGCGTTACGATACCTGCCTCGGTGACGGTTGTCTGTCGTGTGGGAAAGCTGCGCCTGGCTGGCTCGACGGCTGTCACGTATGCGCCGCCTTTGCTGATAACCGTATGACCGACGAGCTCCGTGTAATTCGGGCCCTGCCGCGCTTGAAAATTCTCTATGGTGGCTTGATAAGGGCCGAGATCGATCCTCTGACCTAACTTGACGGTCGCGATCCGCTCCACACCCCAACCCGTCGCCGCCAAGCCCATGAGTGTCAAGCCAAGGCCGGCGTGAGCGATCGCCCCACCCCACGCGGAGCGCGGCAGCCCGATCGCGCGGGCTAGCATAACCCGGCCGCCTTGCCCTCGTGCCCAGATACGCGATGCGACATCGGTGAACGAACCGACGATGAGGTAGACGGCAAGGCCGAGACCGACTGCGGCGAAGACGGAGCCGCCCCGGATGACGGCAACGAGCACAATTGAGACTACAAGACCACCCAAGGCTGCGACCGTTACCCGTTGCGCTGCGCCGAGCAGGTCGCCGCGCTTCCAGGCGATCGACTGACCGAGCGGCATCAGCAGAACGATAGGCGCCACGAGCGGGCCAAGCGTTAAATTGAAAAACGGCGCGCCGACCGAGATCTTGTCTCCGGTCAGCGCCTCAAGCGCGAGCGGATAGAGCGTGCCGGTCAGAACCGTAACGCAGCAGGTGGTCAGCAGCAGGTTGTTGACTGCCAGCGCGCTCTCGCGTGAAACGGCTGCGAACACGCTACGTTCGCTCAGGGAGGGCGCGCGCCACGCGTAGAGCGCGAGTGGCCCGCCGATGAATACAGTCAGTATGACCAGGATGAAGACGCCGCGAGCCGGGTCACTGGCGAACGAATGGACGGAGGTCAGTACCCCGGAGCGCACGAGAAACGTACCCAGCAGCGACAGCGAGAACGTAAGTATTGCCAGGAACAGCGTCCAAATCTTGAGGGCTTCACGTTTCTCCATAACAGCAGCCGAATGGAGGAGCGCGGTGCCCGCTAGCCAGGGCATCAGTGACGCGTTTTCGACCGGATCCCAGAACCAGAATCCGCCCCAACCTAGGGTGTAATAGGCCCAGTACGACCCCATGGCGATGCCAAGCGTCAAAAATATCCAGGCAATCAGTATCCAGGGCCGAACGTAGCGGGCCCAAGCGGCGTCTAGCCGGCCATTGATCAGCGCGGCTACCGCGAAGGAGAACACGATCGAAGAACCGACATAGCCGACGTAAAGGAGCGGCGGGTGTATGGCAAGGCCCGGGTCTTGAAGCAGCGGATTAAGGTCCAGGCCCTCAAACGGCGCCGGAAATCGTCGCAAGAAAGGATCGGAGGTGAACAGAATGAAGCAAAGGAAGGCAAGCGAGATCCAGCCTTGGACCACCAGCGTATTCGCGCGTAGTTCGTTCGCCATGGCGCGTTCGAAAATCGCTACAGCCGCTCCAAAAGCTGCGAGAATCAGAACCCAAAGCAGCATGGATCCTTCGTGATTGCCCCAGACGCCCGCGATTTTGTATATAAGCGGTTTGGTGGTGAGTGAGTTCTCGGCGACTGTCACGAGACTGAAGTCAGACGCCACATGGGCGTAAGTCAGTGCTGCGAAGGCATAACCTACGAGCAGGAACTGGGTAATTGCGGCAGGGACCGCGATTGAAGTAAGTGCCGAATCACCAGTACGGGTTCCCCAGAGTGGCAGAACTGATTGAAGCAGCGCGACGGCGAGAGCCAAAGCGAGCGCGTAATGTCCGGTTTCGATGATCATCTTGTCCGTCCCATCAGCTGGGATGTTTCGTGGGCGCGGCGCTATTGCGCTCGCGCAGATCTTTCGTTGCGCCAAGTACCTTCTTGCTTGAGCTTGTCAGCTACCTCTTTAGGCATATATCGCTCGTCGTGTTTTGCTAGCACAGTGTCGGCATGAAAAAGGCTCGGTCCTTCCACGGTGCCCTCAGCGACGATGCCCTGTCCTTCACGGAAGAGATCCGGCAAAAATCCGGTGTAGCTGACTTTGACATCGTGCTTTAGGTCTGTCACCGCGAAGATGACAGTCGACGAACCCTCATGAGTAAGTGAACCACGTTTCACTAGGCCGCCGATGCGCAGCCGGGTGCCTGGCTGCGGCGCGTTTGCGGCCAGTTCGCTCGGCCCATAAAAGAAGACGATACTGTCACGCAACGCGAACAGGATGAGCCCTATCGCCATCGCCAAAGTGACCCCAGCTGCGCCGATGATAGCGAGGCGCCTGCCCTTTCGCGTCAAGATCTACTCCTCTAAACGAAGCTGTCGGACGAGTTCATCCACGCGGGACGACGCTTGCGCATCGCCTGCGAGCTGAGCACGTGCGGTTGCGACAGCCGCCTCGGCCTTTTTTCGCTCACCCAATGCCACGTAAGACCTAATAAGTAGCAACCATCCTTGAAGGTGATGGCCGTCCTTCGAGAGCTTCTCGGCGAGCTCCGCTACCATTCCCCGGATCGCGTTGCTTCGTTGCTCTGGAGGAAGCCCTTCAATGTCAGCTCGGGCTTGGCCAACGTGGATGTCACGAACCGCGGCAGCGAGGCTAAAATCTGCATTGGACGGCCTCGATGCGATCGGAATGTCAGGCTGGCCGGGAGCGCCGACCTTGAGGTACGACGCGAGCGCGACGAGCGGCAGGACTAAGACGATCGCCAAAGCCGCTGCGGCGCGTCGCTGACCTCTGCGGTGCGACGTATGCGACCAGCTCTCGGGCGCCGAGTTGAGTGACGCGAGTAGCCGGCGCTCGATCTCGGCGCGAGTCGTCACAGATTCCTCAGGTACTAGCATTCCGCTGCGCACGTCCTCATCCGCTTCGGTTAGAAGATCGCGATAGAACGTCACGTCGGGATCGCGCGCGCGAAAGGCCTTGCGCCGCTCTGAGAGCGGCCGGGCCAGCGCCAGCACGACTGACGACGTCATCATTGCAAAAATGGCCCACAGCACGTCTTCAAAGACCTCCGTTCGTCCTCGCTATCGCACAGCGCACCACCCGCCGACATGCGCCGCCATTGAGGCTCGTACCACCTGACTGTGCCGCTTTCATTGCCCACTCGGAATTACCGAACAATGTTGCGGACGAAGCACTACAATGCTGAGGCAAGAAACGCTCCTTCTTGCATTCACCCCCGGAAGGATGGAGAGCGTGCAATGCAGTCGTCATAGACGCTCAGCCTCGGCAATCGCGGCCATCAAACCAGGCCGGCTTGCGTCCGAGATGCCACCAACCAGTTTGTACGCAATGGTGCCATCACCCTTGATCACGTAGGTCTCGGGAACGCCATAGACACCGAAATCGATCCCCGTTCGGCCCGAGCGATCAGTGCCGACCTGTGCGAACGGGTTGCCGTGAGCGGCAAGATAGGCCAGCGCACTTTTGGGATCGTCTTTGTAGACAATCCCGGAGAGTTTCACGCCCCGCCGCTGCAGCGTGGGGTCGCTTGCCAACGCCATCAGGGCCCCTGCTTCTTCCCGACATTCAACACACCATGATGCGAACACGTTCAAGATTGTCACGTGCCCTCGCCGCAAATCTGCGCTCGACAAACCAGGTGGACCGGTTGTTGAAAGCCCTTCGAGCGGCATCAGCGCAAATTGCGGCACTGACCTGCCGATCAGAGCAGAGGGCACCAGTGAAGGATCACCTGCCCCGAGCCGCACTAGAAACAATGCCGCGATTCCGCAGAAGACCAATAAAGGGATAACCACCCACAAGCGGGCCAGTGCGCGTCGACGCGTCGACGCGCTCAATGATAGGTGAGTTGAGGTCGGGATGTTGCTCATGCGCGACCCCGCCGATCCGAGTGATCGAGAAGGCGAGCCAAGGTACGGCGCTGAAGACCATAGTCGATAAGAATCGCCACGATCATTCCCGCCAGGACGGTGCCCGTCACCAAAAATGCCGCCATTATGAATCCGTCATGCCGCAACATAGGTTCAGGAACCTAATTCGGCAGCCAGCATGCGAATCGCCGTTTCGCCACTGGCCGCCTGCGTGATCGCAAGCCGCCGGGCTCGGCGTCGCATTATCTCGTTGCGAACTGACATAACGTGGAGCGTCACGAACAAGAGCGTGTATGCGAGCGCCATAACAATCAGCGGCCAGAGCATCGAGCCAGCGATCGCCGCGCCCTCCATCCGGAACACCGACGCCGGCTGGTGAAGCGTGTTCCACCAATCAACCGAGAACTTCACAATCGGAATATCGATAAGACCCACCAGGGTCATAATCGAAACTGCTCGTGCCGCCCTACTCGGGTCCTCGATTGTCTGCCAGAGCGCGATGAGACCGAGATAAATGAGAAGCAGAACCAGCATGGAGGTGAGCCGTGCGTCCCAGACCCAATAAGTGCCCCACATTGGTTTGCCCCATAGCGAGCCCGTGACGAGGCAAATGAAAGTGAAAGCTGCGCCGAGGGGCGCTGCCGCCTTTTGAGCCGCATCGGCGAGTGGATGACGCCATACCAAGGATCCGAACGCAGACATCGCCATGAATGAATAGGCAAGCATGGCGGTCCAGGCGGCGGGGACGTGGATGTACATAATTCTCGCAGTCTCACCTTGCTGGTAGTCGGGGGGCGCGTCGAACGTTCCAAATAGACCAATCGCGAAGGCGATTGCTGTCGAACCCCAAAGCAAAGGCAGCAGCTTTGCGGCGAGGCGCACGAAATTGCCTGGGTTGCTATAGGCGCTAAAGCTCAGCTTCAACTTTCGATCTCCTCGAAGCCAACCCGCAGGCGGGGAATCGCTCGCTTCCTAACGCAACTCGCGTAGGGATCTGCTCTCATTTCGCCTGCAAAGCCGATGAGTATTGCATCACACGCGGCACGGGTTCGCAAATTACCCTCGGTTATCATTTCGATGCCCGAAGATCGGAGATTAGACATTTCTATCAAGAGGTCCGCTTAGTCCATCGCGCGGACTTTGCACGAAGTGGATTTAGCCACGCTCTGATCCTCGATCAGCTGGAGAAACGGCCTCGCGTCTGACGCATGCCTATCGTGATGATGATCGAAGCATGCAATAGCTATTCGCACTCCTCGCTCGCGGCGCTGGACTCGGAGGGGCAGTTATGGCCAGGCGGATAGTCGAGTGCGGTAAAGCTAGCGGCTTATGTCTGCAGAAGCGGTTCGTCGTGTGGAGGGAGCGCCTTAAGCTTTCGTATAGGACCCTCGTTCCATTTGGATGACTGGTTCTGTACCGGCGTTCAATTGAGCCGCCGGTCGCGATCATCGTATGTATAAAGCCGCGATGGTCCTCCCCTCCCCCCGCCATCGCTGCCCACCTTGGGCGCCTCCCTAGACTTGGGCCGCTTGTGGCAACGCAGGCGGCCCTCCTTTTGCGTACTGCCCATTCCGATTAGACTGGCGTTTTATTCAACCAATACGTCTGTACTGTCACTTGATACCTGCGCCCAATAGCGTCAATCACGCGCTCCGTGCTAGCTGTTGATACGGAATGAAACGCAACGGAACCGGCCCGCGAGCAGGCAGTTGCAGGATAAGGCCGGCGGCGTAGCGCCCGACCGACCTTTCCCCTGACCGAAACGTGCTTCGCCGATCCCGCAAGCCCTTAGTTCGATGATTCGCTGCGGAGAACCGGCCATGAAAAACATCGCGCATCTCCTAATCTGGTTTTGGCGAGGGAGCCCGCCAGCGCCCAACACACAACTTGGGCCTATGGCCGAAAATCGGGATCAATCCAGCATGGCCGACTTTGTCCGCATCCTGCAGGCCTACGATCATGACCAGCACGATGGGAGTTAGGGAGATCGAAATCGGCTTACCAGGTCTCATGAGCCCGGTAGAAAATGCGTGGTCAGGGGGGCCGCAATCATCGGTACCTTTCTAAATGGCCATCGCGGTCCAGTGCACCGGTAGACAATCGGCCACGCGTCTTCGAAGCCACCCTCCCTGATCGAACTCGTCAGGGATCTCGCGCCAACCATGAGTGGCCGATATTGTTGTGACCGCGAGAAGATTAGGAACGCATCTCGGTTGCACTCGAAAGGTCGCAAGCCAGGGCGGACGCGATGCTACCACCTCAGACTCGACTTGCTTCAGGTCGGACTACGGCGTGTACTCATAATTCGAGCATCGTCCGGGATGGCGAAGTTCGCAGTGCCCTCAAAGGCAGACATCGACGGTGCTCAAGTGAAAGTCCGCTAAGGGGCTATGTGTGGACGGCTCCGGGTTGGCAAGGACTTTCTTCACGTCTGCAGGATTGGTCGGAGCAGCCATGTGTTCGGCCTTTGAGCGCGGCACACTTGGCCGCTGGTCATAATGCCCTCCGCGGATCAGGTCCCGGTCAAAACCTCGCATACGATGATGCTGTGGCCCGTGTGGGTTGTCCTGATCGCCAAATCGACCGGCTCTGCATTACGTGCTGTTTGCCCCTTTCCAACCGTCACATCACGTCGGACGCCCGACGCGATCTCTTTAGACCATAAGCGCGGCGGGTTGCCGGTACCGGCTACCTTTCGTCATCAGGGCCCACGCAATCCGCGCAAGCTTGTTCGCAAGGGCAATAGCCGCAACCTTGGTCGGCCTCCTCGCCAGCAATGCCACAAGCTAGGGCCGATGCTTGGTCCCATGGATTTTGGCATAGCGGATGACAGCCAGCGCTCTGGCCGTGAACAGGCTACGCAAATAGCGATCCCCTCGTTTGCTGATGTTGCCGAGCTTTTCCTTGCCACCGCTCGAGTTTTGCTTCGGAAGCAGCCCGATCCAGGCTGAGAAGTCCCGACCTGACCGGAACACCTTGGGTTCGGCAATGCTCGCCACGAGAGCCGTGGCCAGCAGTGGGCCGACGCCAGGAATGTGATTGAGCCGCCGACTAGCCTCGCTCGATCGATGCCAAGCCAGGATCCGACAATCGAGATCCAGAATCTGGGCCTTGAGCTGCCGCAGCTGGACCCCGAGAATGGCAACACACGCTCGCGCAGCCTCTGACACCCGGGCGTCATTAGTGTCGGCGACGACTTCGTGCAGGTGCTCTACACCTCGACGCCTGACCGGCGCGACGATCCCAAATTCTGCGAGATGCGCTCGGATCGAGTTGATGGTGGGCAGTTTGCTGGCGAATTAAGAGATGGCGCGTGCGATGAAGGACCAGGCAGCCCTGCTGCTCAATTGTCTTAATCGGCACGAACCGCATGTTGGGCCTCGTGACCGCTTCGCAAATAGCCTCAGCGTCGGCCGCGTCATTCTTCTGTCGTTTGACATACGGCTTAACGTAGGCCGGCGGTATCAGCCGCACGATGTGCCCAATCGCCTGCAGCTCACGCGCCCAGTAATGCGATGACGCACACGCCTCGATCCCAATGAAGCAACCCGGCAGCTTCTCAAAGAACGTCAAAACTTGCCGACGCTTCAACTGACGGCGGACAACCACTTGCCCAGCCGCATCAACGTCATGCACCTGAAAAACCGACTTCGCGATGTCGAGATCAATCGTTGCTATCGTCTGCATAGGCAGCTCCTCCGAAACGTGGGAGCCTTACACGGCGCCCACTCCATGGCACTCTCGTGCCGGTGGAGGAGCCGTCCACATGGGGTAATCGCAGGAGCGAGTCGCCCCCGATCAACCGAGAATGGAAACTGGTGGCTGTTCCCCGATAGGATGGAAATACGGGCTCACGACTGGACGCCGGGCCCAAGCATCGAATGGAGAACAGCCATGGAAGAATATATTGGTCTCGACGTGTCGATGAAAGAGACGGCAGTCTCGATCCGCCGAGGAGGTCAGCGGATCTGGCGCGGCAAGTGCGCAACTGATCCGAGTATCGTCGCCGAGCTCATCCGCAAGCGGGCGCCATCCGTGAAACGCGTCGTATTCGAGACCGGACCGCTATCGGTATGGTTCTATCATTCTCTGCACACCGAAGGGCTGCCGGCGATCTGTATCGACGCGCGCCATGCTAAAGCGGCGCTCGATATGGCGACCAATAAGACGGACGCAAACGACGCCGATGGCCTGGCGCAACTCGCGGAAGTCGGATTCTTTCGTGAGGTGCGTGTGAAGGGATTCGACAGCATGCTGACCCGCACGCTTGTCGCAGCGCGGACGCGGCTGGTCCGAATCACTACCGAGCTTTCCAATCAGATCCGCGGCGTCATGAAAACCTTCGGTCTGCTCGTTCCCGCCGGAAAAGGAAGCACCTTCGAGAAGAATGTGCGGAGCCTTCTTGCCGACCAGGACAGACTTGCATCCATTGTGCTGCCGATGCTGGAAGCCTGGCGCGGCATTCGCCTCCGCGCCGCCGAACTCGGGCGCCAATTGGTGCGGGACGCGCGCCAAAGTCGTGCTTGCCGCATCCTCATGTCGATTCCTGGAATCGGTGCTATCACCGCGACCTCCTTTACCACCGCTATTGAGGAGCCTGACAACTTCAGGAAATCCCGATCTGTTGGCGCGTGGATCGGCCTAACAACGCGCCGCTACCAATCCGGAGAAGTCGATTATGACGGCCATATATCCCGACGTGGCGACCGCCCTTTGCGAGGGCTTCTCTACGAAGCGGCAGCGGTCATTCTGACGCGCAGCTCAACTCACAGCACGCTGCGCACATGGGGTCTGCAGCTTCGGGAGAGGATCGGCTTCAAGAGAGCTGCCGTGGCTGTGGCCCGCAAACTGGCGGTAATAATGCATACGATGCTTAAGACCGGCGAGCTGTTTAACCCGAACGCCGGAGCCGCTGCATAAGTCCAGATCGCGTTCGGAACCCGAACGCCTAAGGCGTCCCTGCCGGGACGTGAGCCGAGCCATTCCGCTGATGCTGTTGCACTGCTGACTCAGCAAAGTGCGTCGTCCACATTGAAGGCTCGTCCCGCGAAGCTCCATCATGCGGCGGCTGATGCCGACCGCGAAGACAACCATGCACCCGGCAGTGTCTCCTCAGCGATTATATGCTTGACGCCCCGGCAGCGATTAGACAACAGCATCAGAAGCAGCCCCTTCGCTCAGGTGTTGTGTGTCTCTATCTGTCGATCGCATGCGTCATCGCCGTGCACTACGTCCCGGCGGAATCTGAGGCAACGGAGAGAACTTGGATTGAAGATAGGGCGAAGTGGCCAGGGCAAGCGCAGCGGGCGGCGCCGCGCGACGCAATCGCCGCCCGAATTGAAGGTCTATGATAAATGGTTATCGGATAGATAGTCACACGACATTTCCCTTTCTCGGGCCGCGGCGGCATCCTCCACCCCGCAGTATGCAATTAAGGCCGCTGTGCTGTGGCAGGCAGCACTGCGCGGTTCGGTCGGGCTGGGCCATGAGGCAAGCGCGACAATCGACAGTCGACAACAGGAGGTTAGAAATGCCAGTCCAAAAGCCAGTTCTCACGGCGGCCAAGGGCGGTCAGACGGTGACGTTGAGCAAAGGCTCGGCCATCGAGTTGAAAGTGGAGAGCAGTCAGTCCGGCGGCGACTATGGCGCTGTCCTGTGGAAGGTGCGGGCCGGAGAGGAGCCACCACTCCACACCCACTCGCGCGAGGACGAGCTCGTCTTCGTGGTTGAGGGGAAGCTCATTGCGCGGGTCGGCGATAACCGCGTCGAGGTGGGGCCAGGCGCCTACGCGGCTCTTCCCCGCGGTATACCGCATACGATCGAGGTGGTCGGCGACCAGGCGACCCTGCTCGTCAGTTTCGTACCGGGTGGGTTGGAGCGCTTCTTGGTCCCAAAGGACGGCAGGGAGCCCAACCCAGCGGATTTCGGCATAGCGCTCGCCTAGAGCTTGATCCGGAAAAGTGTGCAGCGGTTTTGATGCGGCTAGTGGCATTCCGCTACGGCATCACGCGACGCGGCGGTAATAGTGAACGACTATCGACTCTGTGGCGAGAGGTGATTTTCCTCGCCACCGTTGCAAGGTCACGCTCCAAGGCATCGTCGCACCGGCATTCAGTGCCACCACCGAGACGCGATGCGAGATTGAGACGCTATGAGGCTCGATATGAAAAGCAAGGACGTAAAGGCCGCCTTGAATGGGAAAGAAGCCAACTATTTCGGTGTGCCATGGGAAGATGCCTACGGATACGCACAGGCGATCAAGGTTGGTGGCACGATCCATGTCTCCGGCCAGCTCAGCCACGACGAGAAGGGGAACCTGATCGCGCCTGCTTCTCTCGATGAATCCGGCAAGCCGGCCGACTTTTCGATGATGGAACAGCAGATGCGGGTGACTTAAGCCAATGCCGCCAAGCTTCTAGCGCGCTTCGGGGCGACGCTGGACAACGTCGTCGAGGAGACGCTCTATGTCCTCGATGTCGACGCCGCATTCGCCGTCGCGGGCAACGTGCGCAAGGAGGCCTACGGCACAGCACGACCTCTGTGCGCCAGCAACCTGATCGGTGTGCCGAGGCTGGCCTTTCCTCAACAGCTCATCGAAATCACTTTCAAGGCTATCTGCTGGGAGTAGAAGCGAAAGGCGCGATGATGAAGCCCCGATTTGGAGGTAGTGAAATCGTGACCCAAGGACCTAAAACCGAGAGAACAATGTCCGAAATCCTGATCGAGCCGAAGGATTGTGCCTTGGTGCTGGTCGATCAACAAGCCGGACTTGCTTTCGGTGTGGGATCGATCGATCGCCAAATGCTTCTGAATAACGTGATCGCTCTAGCGCGCACTGCCACTGCTTTCGGCATACCGATCGTGGTGTCCACGTCTGCCACAAAGGTCTACAGCGGTCCTCTGATGCCCGCAATTCAGGCCGCGATTCCCGAAGTGGTTGCGATCGATCGCCGTAATATGAACATGTGGGAGGACGACGCTGCGCGCGGCGCAATCGTCGCAACCGGGCGGCGGAAGCTGATCTTCTCGGGACTGTTAACGGAAGCGTGCGTGACCTTTCCTGTGCTCTCCGCTCTCGCCGCTGGGTATGAGGTACATGTCGTCGGCGACGCTTGCGGCGGGCTCACTCCAGTCAGTCACGATCTGGCCCTGCGACGCATGGAAGCGGCGGGCGCGAAGCCGATGTCGTGGATCCAGGTGCTTCTGGAGCTTCAGCGCGACTGGACCCGGCATGCGACCTACGATGGAGCGCGAGCGATCGTCGAGGCTCATGGCGGCGGCTACGGTATCGGCCTGGCTTATGCGCGAGAGATGATCAAGCCTGCGTAATGAAACGCGCTGATTATTTATTGAAATTGTACCTAGGCACCTGCGCGCTGGTACATGGGGCAGGATTCCGAGCGCGGGAAATCACACTGCGAATATCTCATCGTGAAAGCCATTTGGAAGGAACTCTATGATGATCGATGTCAATGCCAATGCTGTCGACAGTAGTCAGGGTTCGTGGCGTCCGCTTTCATTGTTCTTTGCCGTGCTCGTGTCGTTTGGTGCGTACGTCATTTTCATCTCCGCTCCCGCGATGCGGGCCAACGCGAAACTCCACCTCGATCGCGAGATCGCAACTGAAAATGTCGCATTCTGTGAAACGGTCGGTATACGCGCTCACAGCAGCGACTTTGGTGTATGCAGCCAACAGCTCGCAATTGTTCGACAGAAGCAAGCCGACCGGGATACTGCTGCAGCTGCAGGTCTTCCTTAGCTGTACGTTTTCGGTAGGTTTTCCGTTTGGGCTTAACTGAAGAGGCTGGGGTGCTAAGGCTTCAGATCCGAGGAAAGAACCGAATGACCCCCATACGAATGAGCCTACCGCAGGCTCATGCCGGACGGCTCCGGCCCGGCGATGCGGCTGATGGCATTCCTCGCTACGGCATCACACGGCGGGGCGGCAATAACGATCGTCTGTCGACTCTATGGCGAGAGTTAATTTCCCTCGCAGGTGTTGCAAGGTCATGCTCCACATCATCGTCGTACCGAAACTCCCACTGCCGAGTCGGCGACGCTTGCGGAAATCTCAAAACTTACGTGCCTCCGCTCGCACGCTTATTGATGTCGAGCCTTTTCATCTGTGACGGCATCAATCAGCTGCTCAATCCATACCTCTTCGCGCAATATTGCGGGAGCGTGCATGTTCCGCTACCGAATGCGGCAATTTGGATCGCGGACACAAGAATCTAGCGATGACGGGTGGTTCCTCTACGTGATAGCCTTCGGCGCTGGTGCCGGCACCATCGACGGCAAAGCCGGGTAGTTTATTCACGCTCTTTGGCTGTCATGTCGGAGATGGGTCAAGCCGGGCAAAGCTCTGATTGAGCAGAAATTTCAGCTTAGATCGCAAAAAGCCGACGTCTGCGCCTTTATGATGGGGTGGACGCCCCGCCGACGGCATCGATGTGCCAAAGTGGAGGTGTTTAGCACCACTTAAGGGAGGCGTCCGTGTTGCAGGTTAGCACAATCGGTCTGGATATCGCTAAGCATGTTTTCCACGTTCATGGAGCGGACGGGAAAGGACGGGCTGTATTCAGCAAACGGATCAGCCGAGGAAAGCTCTTGGATTTCTTCGCAGCCCAGCCGAGTTGCACGGTAGCTTTAGAGGCATGTGGCGGAGCCCATCACTGGGCCCGACAGCTCACGCAGCTTGGCCATGAGGTTCGGCTGATCCCGCCCGCTTATGTAAAGCCGTTTGTAAAGCGGCAAAAGAACGACGCGATCGATGCTGAGGCAATCTGCGAAGCTGCGCAGCGGCCGAGCATGCGGTTCGTTGCCGTGAAGAGTGAAGAGCAACAGGCTGCGGGTCTGGTGTTTCGAACCCGGGACCTGATGGTGCGGCAACGAACCCAGCTCATCAATGCGATCCGAGGACACCTCACGGAATATGGTTGGATAGCGCCCAAGTGGCCATCGCATGTGGCGACGCTTGCCGACCTGATCGAGGAAGAAGCGATGGCCAGCTCCCTTCCCGAAGCGGCCCGTCCCATGTTCCGAGTGATGCTAGACCTTCTCGCCGAGTTGAATGGCAAGATCGCGGATCTCGACAAGGAGATCGCGCGGCGCGCTCGCGAGGACGAGGTATCGCGCAGGCTGATGACCATTCCTGGCATCGGCCCGATCTCCGCCACCGCGATCGCCGCCCTAGCGCCGCCGATCGAGACCTTCGCCAAGGGCCGCGACTTTGCCGCCTGGTTGGGCCTCACGCCTCTTCAAAAATCGACGGGTGGCAAGCAGAAGCTTGGCGCGACGTCCAAGATGGGGGAGCGAACGCTCAGGCGCTTCCTCATCATCGGCAGCAGCGCTGTTGTGCAACAGGCGAGCAAACGCGGAGCGCCGAAGGGTTCCTGGCTCGAACAGATGTTGACTCGCAAACCTCGCATGCTGGTAACGGTCGCGCTTGCGAACAAGATGGCCCGGATCGTCTGGGCGTTACTTGTAAAGCGCGAAAACTACAGGGCTCCGGTCTCAGCCAAGGCTTGATCTTGGTGGGCCTGAGGTCGTCAGAGATGTAGTCGGTCGAAGGAGGGTATGGCGCAACAGTCGGCGAGACGGGGCCGGAAGAACCAGGTGTACCCATCATGCCCAGAGCACGCGTTTATGATTTGGTTTCGGTCCGCGAACTCCCATACGGGCCCGCAGCTTCATCGCTGCACCATCAGAGGCCGGACAGATGGCAGCATCCGACTAAGTGCCGATCTTCTTCAAAAATCGCTTGCATCTCGCGGGGCGTCCACAGATGAGTACACGCCCTTCTGTAATGGGCCCGATGATGTCAAGCCTCCCGAGTGAACGCCACGCCGCCGAGCTCATGCTTCTGTTCGTGGTCGACGCCTGGCCGCCACATCATGCTGTCAGAGGGAGCGGTGAGCCTATCTAGATACGCGTGGTTCGTCGGACGACGCCACTGGGCGTGTAACGGCTTCACCGCATCCACCGTCCCGGCGACGGGACTTCGGGCACCGGGCTTCAGTTCATCCCGGTTGCGTTCTTGATCTCCTCCACGTCTTCTATGCTGCGATTGAGCCCGCTTCGGCCCATCGGTAAGTCGTGCCATCGACCCAGATCCGATGCAGGATCACTGCGAGCTTGCGTGCCAAGGCGACCTTTGCGCGCTTCGAGCCTCTCCGCTTGGCGACGTCCATCCCCCAGCGTTTGAGTTTTGAGAACCGCGTGATGCGCGATAGCAGAACGTTGGCGGCTTCATACAAGGCCGTCCGCACCGTCTCATCGCCGGCCAGCGTGATTCCGCCCGTGACGTCCTTTTCTCCCGATTGATATTTCTTTGGCGTGAGCCCGAACAGCGCGCCTGCTGCCTTTGACTTTACAATGCGATGAGGATCATCAATCGCCGATTTGTAGGTGATGGCCACCAGGGGACCAACGCCTGGTACTGTCATAAGCCGGCGGCAGACTGCATCATCACGCACAATTGCCAGCACAGCCTTGTGTAGTCTTCCGTATTCTGCCTTCAGGGCCGATCGTGCCGAAAGCATCGCACCAGCAATGCGCTCCAATGTCGCCTGGCCTGCAACCAACTCTCGAATCCGCGCTTCGAAATTCCTTCGCGTCACCGGGCCAACCTTCAGACCGAAGCCGCGCAAAATCCCTCGGATACTTAATTCTACATCGATCAGCCGCCCGAGAAGCTGTTTGCGTGCGATCAGGAGTGCCCGGATCTCTTGCGCATCAACCGACTTTGCGTGTACCTGCCGAAACCATCCCATCCGGATCAACTGGGCGATCCCGCGGCATCCTTGCGATCCGTCTTGACCGTCATTGCAGATAATGCGGCCTTCACGTACCGCGTTTCCAGCAGAACTGTTTCAAATCCTGCACCTTTCAGGCCTGCATGCAGCCATTGCGACAGCGGCCCAGCCTCCAGCCCGATCCGCTTCACTGCAAAGCCGAGCGTCTCAAAAAACTCAACTAAGGCGTCGGGTTCGCTTGCGACCTTCGCTTCCTTCAGGATCTTACCCTGGGCGTCCACAACACACACGCTCGACAGTTCCAATGACACGTCGATTCCGGCATAATTCTCCACGGCTGTCCTCCGTCTCCAGATGCTTGGGGCCGACTCAAGTCGTGACCCCGTTTCATCATCTATCGGGGGACAGCCACCATCATGACCCCTTGCTCCGGAGCCGGGCCCATTACCGCATCTAGCTAGGCGGCGCGACTAAGTAGGGCTGCACCAAAATTGGGGTCCACGCCCACAATAGGAACTGGAATAACAGCCGTTGCAGGCAAGGACCCGCCGCCCCTCCTCTCTGGTATTGTGCTTCTTTGTAGCATGCGCGCGACTTTGAGAGACATCTAGCAGAATCGGGGCGCGCACGATGGTTCAGAATTCCGCGTTGGTGATTCAGGCCCGCACGAACTAAGTCGAAGCTTGGATATGCGAAAGTCGCAGTCCGGCTCCGCGAAGGTTTATCCCGGTTTCGCCCTTCCTATCAGACGCGCAAATGCGAGTGCAATTGAGGGCGAGGCTGTCGCACGGCAAGCTCACCTCGAGCCATTCGCCGCGCATTTCGGGCGAAGAAAACCGGCGCTCGACCTGCTCCCCACGCACGGTCACCGCCACCGTGACAAACGAACGGATGAACAAGGCCTGAATAGGAACCCGGAGGTCGAACCCATGCGTCTAGCCGATAGAAGGCAGTTGACAGCACGAACGCAATTTAAGCGAACAGGAGAAGTGATCTCAGAAGGCAACCTACTACTTCCGACGCCCAAACGGGGAGTCAAACTCCACCAAGTCCGTTTACGCAGCAACTCGGAGACGCTACGCGATTCCTCGCGGGGCCATGACGATCGGCAACAGGTTCCAAATTCGCAAGTGTTGCTCCCGATAACCCGGTCCCGAAACATTGAAGACGACCATGCCTCCTCCGCTTTTGATACAACCCGCCGATTGGACAGTCACCTCGTGGCGGACGCGATCCATCCTGTCGTTGAAATCTCTCCCTCCCACGACGTGGCACGCCTCAAGGTAAACGGGCGCGGAATGGCGGCCGAATCCGTGCGATTCACCGGACGAGGCAAAATCCAAAACCATTTCCGGGCTCCAATGCATATGCTCGTGATGTACGAGAAGGGAGAGCGCCGGGACGGAGAGACATTCGTGGAGGGGCTGCCGCGATCTGCGCTCCGAAAACTCGAGCGGAAACTGACATTCGTACCGGCGGGCCGCGAATTTTTTGACTGGCACGAGCTGCGCGGTTCCCAGATGCGGCTCATGTACTTCTACTTCGAGCCGGACAAGCTTTCGGGCCTTTCTAATCCAGGTCTCGCTGGATCCTCGGTAGCTCCACGTCTGCTATTCGAGGACGACACACTCTGCCACACCGCACTCAAGCTGAAGGCGCTCGTGGATGGCCCTGCAGCAGACCCACTCTACTTCAGCAGTCTCGGTACTCTGCTCATACACGAATTCGTACGCTTCACTTTCGGGCTGCCCAGCATTAAACCTCAACTCCAAGGGGGCCTTGCCCCGTGGCAGCAACGGCTTGTCACCGCCTACATCCGCGAGCATGTCAATGAGCGAATACCTATCCGCATATTGGCACAGCTGGTGCGTCTCAGTCCGCATCATTTCTGCCGGGTATTCAAGCAATCTCTCGGAATGCCACCACATCGCTATCAGACCAACCAGCGTGTTGAGCAAGCTAAGTTACTGCTGGCGGGCCGGTCGGCTTCGATGACGGAGATCGGGCGAGCGTTAGGTTTTAACAGTCGTAACGCGTTCGCGACGGCGTTCCGGAAGGCAACAGGAATCGCACCCGCCGATTACCGCCGGAGCTTGGATTCTCGTATGACAGAAGAATGACCGGAGACTAATCGGGAGGTGAAGGAATCTCGGCGCAACATTGCGATGAGAACGATCGGGCTTTCGCGGCCCGTTAGCAGCTGAGGAGATGCCTCCAGGAGGGGCAGCCTTAGGCGCAGCCGTTGCCGCAACCGTAGCTTCGAGCGCCTAAATCCCACTAGGTCCTCAGACCGCCAAATCCGTTAACGCGCGCCGATACGGAGATCTGGGCCTGCGATGCTCCCATAGCCGCCAGCAGTTGTGAGGTCGATCTTGTCATTCTGTGGCTGCGCGCCGGAAGAATCTTGCCGAAAACGAATCACAAAGCACAGACGGCGTCGTTCCGGCCCTACTTCTAGGGCGCTCCGCAAATCTTGGGCGCTGGCGATCATTAACCAGGCGAACTTCTCGCGACTAATAATGCGGCGTTCCACCCTGGAACTCGCGTGCGCGTCATGCGTTGAATGACCTTCGCGAAGCACACGATTTGTTCGCGTGCAGGAGAGAAGCACCAGTGGCGCAGCATTCTATTCGAACGCTTGCGGTAGCGGAGGAGACAACTATTGTCGTTGTGGACGACGACAAGGACTTCCGCGATTCACTGGGAGCTCTCTTCAGCTCAGTCGGGTTCAAGGTCAAGCTGTTTGGGTCGGCCGCGGAACTGCTCGAAACCGGCTTGTTCCCCGACGTGGTGAGCTGCCTCGTACTTGATGTCAGATTGCCGGGTTTGGGCGGCCTCGATTTGCAAACGGAGCTGTCGAAAAAGAGCGCTTCGATTCCTATCATCTTCATGACTGGCCACGGCGACATTCCGATGTCGGTCAAGGCCATGAAGGCAGGGGCTGTGGACTTTCTGACCAAGCCGTTCCGAGAGCAAGACATGCTGGATGCGGTGACGATCGCGCTGGATCGGGATCGAACGCGGCGGAAGACTGAGCAGCGGCTCACGGACCTTAGGTCGCGTTACGAGCGATTGAGCCCGCGCGAACGAGAAGTATTGGCTCTCGTGACCACTGGTTTAAGAAACAAGCAGATCGCTTTCGAACTAGGCGTCGCTGAGATCACCGTAAAGGCGCACCGTGCCCATGTGATGCAAAAGATGGGTACTCAATCGCTTGCCGAGCTTGTCAAAATGGCGGAGACGCTCGGCATAAAGTCGCGAGGGTCCTGATCGCTTTGCGATGGCATATGTTTCCATCAGCGAGGACCTTGTTGGCTGCGCAACTCAATCGATGTTCCCGATCTCACGAAGGCCCTGCACGACCCCGGGTCAGACTTCAGGCCAGCCAGAACCGGCTTGGACTGTCAGAAGCTCTGCATCAGTTATCCCAAAGTATAGCACCGATTGTTCCGAAGTGTGGTGTTTCCCGTCCGCCGTATAATCGCCGATCCAGAGCCTTGTCGTTATGTTACGCTGACTGCATAGTCACCGTGCGCTCCTGGAGATGGACACAGACGAGAGATGCGGCGCACCGCATCCCCAACAATCAGGGTGGGGATATGTCTAACGAGATTCGCATTTCGATCATCGATGATGATGACCAATCTCGCGCGGCATTGACGGGCCTCATGCAGGCGATGGGGTTTGAGATTGAGGCCTTCCCCTCCGCAGCGGATTTTTTGGCGTCTCCCAACTTCTGCCATGCCTCCTGTTTGATCGTTGATGTCCATATGCCGCAAATGACAGGGATGGAGCTGCACAGCTTCTTGACCCGATCTGGCTATGACCTTCCAACGATTCTGATTACAGCTTACCCGGATGACAGCGCGCGAGTTCGGGCTCTGCGTCACGGCGTCGTTTGCTACCTGGCCAAACCCATCGACGACGAGGATTTGCTCGGATGCGTCCAATCTGCTCTGCAGCGCGCGAAACCAGATAATATTTGAACGACCGCTCAATGGGTTGCCGGCGCTTGACGAGAAGTTCGGTTATGCTGTGGTTAGCGTTCGGCCCGGTTATCGTGAAGTATGGACTAAGAAATCGCTGCCTTTACTCGTCCGTGCGAGCTTCGCAAGGAGCTCCGAATTTCAACAAGTGATCAAGAGCCCAAAACGGCAATGGCTAGGACAATACGCGAAAGGCCCGATTTCTCATTGGGTTTTCGCGATCAGTTCACCTGAGGAAGAGACATATCTGAACAGTTTGCGCGGAGGTACGGTCCACGGGCTAGTCATAAGCTCGACCGACTAGAGGCATCAGGCGAACCGCTATTGGGCTATCATTTCCGATTGAACGATGCCCCTCTTCCATGGCGTCTATTAACGTCATCGGACATGGGCGGAAAAAGCGGCGCGAATGATCAAGCAAACCATCTTGGCCACCACACTATGCGCGCGGAGCCGCTGCTCAACACCTGAAATAATTTCTACGGGGGGGACGAAAGCCGAGCCACACGTGCTCAATTCAGAATAGTTCACGCCCGCAGGTGAAGGTCTAACATTGGGTTCGGATACTCAGCTCGAAGATCGTTGCTCTTTGAACGGGTCACCATAGATGTGATAGCCATTAAATTCCCATAGACCCGGCGACTCGCGATCCAAGAACTGGATCCCGCGCACCCACTTCACGCTCTTATACGCATAGAGGTTTGGTACCAAGAGCCGCAGCGGGTACCCGTGCTCGGCCGTAAGGGGTTCGCCGTCATGCCGCAGGGCTAAAATTGTAGTCGGGCGCAGAAAATCCGCGATTGGTAGGTTTGCCGTGTACTTGTTCTCGCCATGGACCATCACATGCCGCGCTTCTGGCCGCAACTTCACTCGCTTCATCAATTCTGTGACGAGCAATCCTCCCCAATTGTTGTCGAAGCGGCTCCAGCCATTGACGCAGTGCATGTCCGCAGATAGCTCTGTCTGCGGCAGATTAGAAAACTCTTCCCACGAAAGCCGCAGCTGCACCTCTACTAGCCCGAATACGCGAAAATCCCACGACCCAGGACGAAAGAGCGGCACCGAGCCCACATGTATCACCGGCGACTTCAGCGTCAGCGACTGTCCGGGGGGGAGCCGCCCGGCGGCAAGCATCTCGCGCTCCCGTTCGCCTCGATGCTTCGATCCCACACTTACCTCCACCACGAGCTATAGTGCGTCTAGTCGGCGCACGTAATTTGGGCAACGGCGAGCCGGGTTGCGGCAGAGACGCCAAATATTGGGTTTTCGAGCAGCAACCCGTCAAATTGCCGGTGAATCTCTAAGCGGCGAAACGATCTTCACTGCTCGTCTTCATCAGCTCTGACATCAGAACGACTTGCAGACTTGGGCTCAAGGCCAGGAACAGTCTTGCTGGTGTTGTGACGGAAAATATTAACTGCTCCGATCACTTCGTCCTCGTTGTCACGAATAGGAAAGACATTCACGAGAGCTAGAAGACGATAACCGTCGGGCTGCTCGCAAATCACATCGGCGTTTCGAACAGTGCCGCCGTTATTGATCACCACGGAGGGTGGTGCATGTTCGTGCGGCATCACTTCTCCTGAGGGATAACGCAGAAGGTGTGACCCACAAAACTTCTCCGAAGTTCCCAGAGACGGCGTGCGTCCCCAACCTGCAATCGCAGCTTTGTTGCACTTGACAACGGTCGCATCCTTTTCGAGAACGTATATTCCTACTGGGATGGAATCCATTGCCGCCTGGTCTGCAAGAATTCCTTTTGCGACGAGGTGCCCATCGACGATTTCTCCTCGGAAGTCGATTTTGTCGAAGTCACCCTGCAAAATCATCGTGCTTGTTGCGTTGGTTGCCATTTTCAACCTCCTTTGCGTACCCACATTGTTCATAAGACCTATTCGGCCTTACACTCGAATTTGAGTAAGCATAGTCTCGCAGATCATTACAGTCGTCTCACCGTGCGCCGCACGATGTCTCATTTTGCGCCGATCGCCATTCGGTTGTTATTGGCCACGGAGAGGCGGGTGCGGTGATCAGCTCGCCCGCTGAAACGAGACGCAAAGGAACTCTCCACGTCCGCCTCAAAAAGTGGCAGTCCCCAAAGTGTGGCACGCTCGCTTTGCCCATGTGACCGGTCTAAGGTTAGTTTCCAAGGCATTTGGTCGGCCTACGGGATGGTCATGCAAGTCCATTTTTCCACGGACCATATTGCGCCGCGCGACCGCGTAAGGTTCTGGTGCGACTATTTCGCGAAGCAGGCCCATAGCATCACGCCGGGCGAGGTTCCGGATCCCGCCGCCTTTCGCGCGGAAGCGAGTGGATCGATTGTAGGCGAATTTGCGCTGCTGGAGATAAGTTCGGGACTTGAGAGGGTCCAACGGACGGCGGCCGACGTTGCCAGGGACAAGATCGAAGCGTTTTTCGTCCGCCGATTTCGCGCGCCGGTCATCTGGAGGGCCGCGGCACGCAGCACGCCAGTCGACCTGATTCATGAGCCCGGTGATTTCTGCATAAGCTCGACCGAATGGCAATTCGACGCGGAATGGAAAGGCCCAGCGTCGTTCGACATGCTGATCATCCCGCGGGCTGCACTCTCGCCGATTATAACCGGGGGCCGACTGGAACGCCCGTATCGGTTGGCCGGTGCCTCGCCGCTCGGCTCGCTGCTCGGCGCAGCTATTGATGCGGCGAAGGCGCAAGCCCCGCTGCTCTCGAACGAACACTGTGAAGCCGTGCTGCGCAATCTCTGCGGTCTCGTGGCACTGAGCTGTAACATCTCCAACGAAGGCATCAGTCGGGAACGGGATTCGCTACAATCGGCGCGGCTCGCGGCCGCCAAGCGTTACGTCGACCTGCATCTCGCCGATCCTTCCCTGACCCCCGCCAGCGCCGCGGCCGCACTCGGCATCTCGGCGCGCCAGTTGCATCGGCTGTTCGAGGCAAACAATGTCAGTTTCGCCCGATACGTTTTGCGCGAGCGACTGCTGCGATGCCGCGACGCCGTCGCCGACGCGACGGGAACCGGCCGATCGGTGATCGATATAGCTTTTGGCTGGGGGTTCAACAGTATGGCGACATTTTATCGCGCGTTCGCAAGCGAGTTCGGTAGCCCGCCCACCATGCTGCGTGCGGCATCGCAAGGACGAGTGAATGGCCAGCGCACGACAGGGAAGGACACATCGTGAATGTTCGGGGCGATCTCCCGCTTGGCGCTAAATGAGACGTTGCTTGGCGCGAAATGAGACGACCTCGCAACTGCTTCCGTGTGAATGATGTCGTGACCCACGGAAATCGCGCGCCAATGAGATGCGTCAGGTTGCACGACGCTTCTATGCGCCTGGGGTGTCGCATCCGATTGCTATCATGTGTCGCGCGCAGCCGAGTGAGCCGCGCCCGCACGCAAAGGAAATGACATCGTGGATGCTGTGCAGCAGGAGCTTGTTCAGACCACCTTCGCCCGGCTGGCGGCGATGCCTGAGGTCGCCGGGGCGTTGTTCTACGAGCGGCTATTCGCCACTAATCCGAATTTCCGGCCGCTATTCAGAAACAACATGCGTATTCAGGGCGTCAAGCTAATGACCATGCTCGCTATGGTCGTCTACAATCTACCCGCGCTGGATCAACTTTCGCCTGCGATCCGTGACCTTGCCGTCCGCCATGTCGAGTACGGGGTTAAGCTCGCCGACTACGACGCGGTGCGGGAAGCGTTGCTCTGGACCCTCGAACAGGCGCTTGGAGAGGATCTCACGCCCGCCGTTCGTGAGGCGTGGACGGTCTGCTACGATGAGCTCGCGGGTGAAATGAAGGCGGCGGCCGGCGTCTGATTTACGATCTCCCGCCTGGCACTAAGCGAATTTTTCGTCTCTGGAGGCAGTGATCCCGATATGTCCGTTCTGGGTCTTGGTTGTGTGCAAACGGATAGGATCGGCGCGCGGCCGTTGTCGGCCGACGTTTATGACCTCGCGCGCAACAATCAGTTGGTGTCGCGGTGTCCACCGCGACCTGGACATTATAGCCGACGACACCCTATCCGCGTCCGCTGGTGGCCATTGAACGGGCATCCGATCGGTCAGCGATATCTGTTGATCCGGGCGTGTTGCGCATCGTACGCATACGACGAAGACCGCCTGATTGACGCATGCGCGCGAGAGCCGGGTAGCGCTATGATGGCGCTGCGTGAAGGTTAGGCAGCTCGCTGATCGGTGGGTTCGTCGGCTTGGCGCGGGAGCTTCCAATCCCAGGGCAGCAGTTCGTGCAGGCGCGAATCGGGAAGATCGGCGATCCGGGCAAAGACGTCGAGCCGAGCCGACGACGAGGTTGAACACGCCGGCCGGAATGCCTGCAAGCAGTTCGGCTGCGGAAGCCAACGCTTTGACCTTCAACCCGACCGAACAGAACAAGATGCTGAGCGAACCGCGAGTGAACGGATCATCACCGATCACAAATACGATCGGGCCTTCTGAGGCTGGAATGCTAAGCACGCGAGATGATGGTAGATAAATCATGGTGCGATAAGATGGCTCAGGCCTACTACATTACGCCGAGGAATATTCTTTGCGGCGCCGCCATGACCGACTTGGAGAATGCGCATGGCCGTGCCGCGCGTCGTACGCTCGCCCGTTTTGGCGAATTACTAAAGGGATTGGCGCAGCGGCGTCCTGCAGGGAGATGATGTCTGCGTCGAGACCTTTGTCGCGGCGCTCCCCAACGCCGTCCAGAGAACAATGATCCTAAGAAGATAACCCCAGAGCACTAGGGGCCGTCGCCATCCTGGCTGGCTCTCGCTAGAACGTTTCACTTCGTTAGAAAGATTGAACCAAGTCTACGCTCGGCCATTGATACTTAGTTCCTGTGAGCATCCTATCCATGAATACTCTGAAGTGGTGATGCTGTGGCAACAAGAATGTCGCCTATCCCGGAGCTCTCGGGGTACGTGCTGGTACCCCTGCGAGAAAGCGCGGACTTTACCCTTTACCGCGGCCGAAAGCACGACGACCCCTCGCCGGTCCTAGCGATCGCACTCTTCGAACAGCCGTCGCCTCAGAGTATCAGACGGCTCATGCACGAATACTCGCTCAGAGCCGAACTCGATCCCGCGTGGGCTGCCAAGCCTCTGGCCATTACTCGTCACGAAGGGCGGACGATCCTCTTACTCAAGGACCCTGGCGGTCAGCCGCTGGATCGGATTCTTGTGCGTGACCAGGGGCAACCGCTCAACCTAACTCGTTTCCTTAGCACCGCCATTGGGTTGGCAAGGACACTCGGTCAAGTCCATCAGCAGGGCCTCTTACATAAGGATATCAAGCCTGCGAATGTCCTCGTCGACGACACCGGCAACGCGTGGCTCACGGGATTCGGGATTGCGTCCCAACTTCCGCGCGAGCGCCAGTCGCCCGAAGCTCCTGAGCTCATAGCGGGAACGCTCGCCTACATGGCACCCGAGCAGACGGGACGAATGAATCGTTCGATCGACTCTCGGAGCGATCTTTACTCGCTTGGAGTGACGTTTTACGAAATGCTGACCGGGAGCCTGCCATTCGCGGCCTCCGATCCGATGGAATGGGTGCACTGCCACATCGCCCAACAACCACCCGCACCCAGGGAGCGAGTCGAAGCCGTGCCGGCCTCGGTGTCTGCGATCACGATGAAGTTGCTCTCCAAGACGGCGGAGGAACGGTATCAGACAGCGGCGGGAGTTGAGAGCGACCTTCGGCGCTGCTTGACGCAATGGCAGTCCCGGCGACGGATCGATGACTTCGCTCCTGGCGCTCGAGACGTCCCCGATCGTCTCAGGGTCCCCGAAAAGCTGTATGGGAGAGACCGGGAGGTCGACTGTCTGCTCACTGCCTTCGACCGCATCGTTGGCGGTGGCCGGGCGGAACTTGTGCTAGTCTCTGGACACTCTGGCATCGGCAAATCCGCGGTCGTCAACGAGCTCCACAAATCGCTCGTACCACCACGAGGCTTGTTTGCCTCAGGCAAATCCGAACGTGACAAGCGCGACATTCCACATGCCGCCTTGGCCCAGGCGTTTCAGAGCCTGGTCCAGCAGCTCCTCAGCCAAAGTGAGGAAGACCTGCGCAAATGGCAGGACATACTTCGTGAGGCGCTGGATGCGAACGGACTTCTCCTTGTCGATCTCGTTCCTGAATTAAGGCATGTCATTGGCGAGCAGCCGCCAGTGCCTGAATTGCCGCCGCAGGAGGCGCAAAAACGTTTTCAAACCGTATTTCGACACTTCATCAGCGTGTTTGCGCGGGCTGAACATCCCCTCGCCCTGTTCCTAGATGACATGCAATGGCTGGATGTCGCAACACTTGACCTCCTCCAAGATCTGTTGACGCACAGCGATTTGCGGCACTTCCTGATTATTGGGGCGTATCGGGACAACGAGGTCAATGCCACCCACTCTTTAGTACGGAAGCTAGACGCGATCCGTCAGGCCGGAGCGGCGGTGCGGGACATCGTTCTCACGCCACTCAGTCGCGGCGATCTAAGTAGACTGCTAGCAGACACCCTTCAATGCAAACTGGCGCGTGCTGCCCCGCTGGCGGAATTGATTCACGAGAAGACCACTGGAAATCCGTACTTCGCGATCCAGTTCATTTCTACTCTGGTGGATGAATGCCTCCTGACATTTGATTACAGCGGGCGGCGTTGGGTATGGGATCTGCGTCGCATCCGTGCCAAAGGGTTCACGGATAACGTCGCAGAGCTGATGATCGAGAAGTTGAAGCGCCTTCAGCCCGCAACGCAGAAGGTGCTCCAGCAACTAGCCTGCCTGGGCAACACCGTAGATTTCGAGACGCTTCGGATAGGCTATCAAGGCTCACTTGAGAGCATGCACGACCGTCTCTTGGAGGCCGTACGCTTGGGCCTAATTTTCCGTACGGATAATTCCTATGGATTCGCGCACGACCGCGTCCAGGAAGCAGCCTATTCGCTTATACCGATGGACCTGCGTGGCGAGGCTCACCTTCGGATGGGAATGCTCCTCGCCAGGCACACGCCCGCTGAGAAACGTGAGGAAGCGATATTTGAGATCGTCAATCAACTCAATCGGGGCTCTCATCTCATCACCTTTGTAGAGGATCGGGAACGCGTCGCAGAACTCAATTTGATCGCCGGCCGGCGTGCGAAACTCTCGACGGCATACGACTCCGCACTCAAATATCTCAGAGCCGGCAGAGCCCTTCTTCCAGATGAGACTTGGGAACGAAATCACCGGCTGATTTACTCAATCGAGTATCTGACAGCCGAGTGCGAGCTGCTGGCCGTCACAGTTGGCCTCGCAGCCGGGGATCCGCTCGAGGAAGTGCAAAAGGAGTGCGAGAACGGCTTGGCATTTGCTAGGCGGGTACGTTTTGGCCTCGTCATAGAGCGCTGCGGAGCTCAACTCGGTCTGATCCTCACCTTGCGCGGGTTAACTGCACAGTTCGGGCGCCTGGATCATGAGGGATACAGCGAAGTGGATACCGAACGCCGCTTGGCTAACAGCCCCGATCTACTGCTCGCTGAGTTCCATTACTGGACGCGAAAGCTGCAGGCGCACTTCTTGGCCGGGGACCTTACGGCGGCTGTGGACGCCTCGCTGCACGCTGAACCTCTGCTTTGGACGTCGGCGGCCACGTTCGAGTTAGCGGAGTATCGATTCTATGGCGCGTTGGCGCACGCGGCAGTCTGGGTTCACGCCACACTGGAGCAGAGATCGTTGCATTTCGATTCTGTGCTGGACCATCACAGGCAGCTCCAAGCGTGGGCGGAGGTCGACCCCGACACTTTTGAAGACCGCGCTGCCTTGGTCGCCGCCGAAATCGCCCGCATTGAAGGCCGGGTGCTGAACGCTCAGGAGCTGTACGACCAGGCCATCCGCGAGGCTCACAAATATGGGTTCGTACACAACCAGGCAATTGCCAACGAGATTGCTGCGCGATTCTACGCGGAGCGCGGCCATGAGGAGATTGCGGCCACCTATCTGCGGGCGGCGCGGGCCTGTTATCTCCGCTGGGGAGCCGACGGGAAAGTTCGCCAACTCGAGGAGCTTCATCCACATCTCAAAGTGGACAAGTCAATCTCGGGTTCCACGGCGACGATGGTGACACCCAACGAGCAGCTTGATTTGGCTACCGTAATCAGAGTTTCGGAAGCGGTGTCGGGAGAGATTGTTTTCGAGAAACTAATCAACACGCTCATGAGTCTGGCAATCGAACATGCGGGTGCCGAACGAGGTATCTTAATTTTGCCGCGAGGCGGCAACTTTGAAATTGAGGCAGAGGCCACAACCAGCAACGGCAACGTGAACGTTGTCCTCAAACAGGCACGCGTCACGGCCGCAGATCTGCCGACTTCTGTATTTCACTACGTCCTTCGGACTAAAGAAAGCGTTCTCCTGCACGATGCTTCCGGCCAGAGCTCGTTTTCCACGGATGTTTACATTCGCGACCGCTGCTCACGTTCCGTGCTCTGTCTCCCGATACTGAAGCAGACCAGGTTAGTCGGGATGCTGTACTTGGAGAACAATCTCGCGACTGACGCGTTTACTCCTGCTCGAATGGTGGTCCTCACACTACTTGCTTCTCAAGCGGCATTCTCAATTGAGAACGCCGGCCTGTACCGCGAGCTAGCTGAGCGGGAGGCCAGGATCCGACGGCTGGTGGACGCCAATATCATCGGCATTTTCGTCTGGGATTTTGAGGGTCGGATCATCGATGCCAATGACGCCTTTCTCCGCATTGTCGGATATGACCGCAACGATCTCGTCTCCGGTCGACTGCGCTGGCGGGATCTGACGCCTAGCGAATGGCGTGATGCCGACGACCGACGAGTGGCCGAGCTGGACGCGACCGGAACCGCGCAACCCTATGAGAAGGAGTACCTCCAGAAGAGCGGCGGCCGGGTGCCAGTGTTGGTCGGGGCAGCGACGCTCGGTGAACGACGCGAACAGGGCGTTGCCTTCGTGATCGACTTAACCGAGCGCAAGCGGGCAGAGGAGGAAATGCGCGAGAGCGAGCGACGTTACAGTGAGATGCAGATGGAGCTTGTGCACGCGAATCGTGTCACAACAATGGGCCACTTGTCCGCTTCCATTGCCCATGAAGTCAACCAGCCAATTGGGGCGACACTCAATAATGCCTCCGCCGCGTTGCGCTGGCTGAGCAAAGAACCAGCGGATCTAGAGAACGCTCGGCAGGCCCTCAACCGGATCCTTGCAAATGGCAATCGCCTCAGCGAAGTAGTCGGCCGCATGCGCGCTCTCTTCAAAAAGGCACCTCTCCGCAACGAAGACGTGGACATCAACGCAGCAATCCTCGAGGTCATCGCCCTGACCCGTGGTGAAGCCATGAAGAATGGCATTTCGGTGCAGTCACTCCTCCTGCACGGCTTGCCGCTCGTTCAAGGGGATCGGGTGCAGGTGCAACAAGTGATCATGAACCTGATCATCAACGCGGTCGAAGCCATGAGCTCGGTCTGTGAGGGGATGCGAGAACTAGTGATCACCACTAGCAACAGTGAGCCGGATGGCGTGCTTGTGGAGGTCAAGGATTCGGGTCCGGGTCTGAGTTCCCTGGACCTCGAGCGTGTTTTCGAGGCGTTCAATACGACCAAGCCCAGTGGCTTGGGGATGGGTCTATCGATCTGCCGCACCATCGTCGAAGCGCACGGGGGACGACTGTGGGCCTCAACCGCCGAACCTCGGGGCGCAATTTTTCGATTCACGCTTCCCTCACAGTCAGATCGGGTGGCGTGAACCGGCAACAAGGAGCGGGTCCCCTTGGTGTGATCTCGTTTGCGACTTCAAGCGCACCCCGGTGGCGCCGGCGACAGAGTCGCACCAACTATCACCCTCGCCCGCTGAGCAGGCTTGATGCAATACCCGGTGGTGACCTTACACTGGAAAGCCTCATTTGATTTCGAGTTCAGACTCGCGCCGCCTCAACTACCCGATCTGACCTCCAAACGACAGCGGATTGTTGGAGCAATTGGGTTGAACCGATGATCGCGACTATTGAGGCAGTGGGTACGCCGGGACGCGAGCACCACGAAATAGACTTCAACAAACCCGCAAGAATGATAACGCTATAGCAAGAACTGCGCTTAACGCCGCAATCAAGCCGCTCTATCTATTGCTAGCAAGACCACCGAACACCGAAGCTGCGGGCAACCAGGATGCGCACCATATTCACTGCGCCAACAGCATCGTCTACCGGGGCCTTGTAATGATCAAGAACGCCAAGTGCTATGACGACCTTGTGCGCCTACTGCGCTTTTAATCAACAGGGGCCAAACGCTCGGGCCGCCACGCTAGAGCTGGAGGATGAAAATGCGCGACTCGGGAATTTCCAGTGAGAGAATGAGTTCCGATCCTGCCCTATCCAGTGCTGCCAAGCGACTCCGCTGCTTGGAATCGCTCAAAGCTCCCTTGCCAGGAAGGGCACTATAGAAATCACAAACATCGGCCGCCGGCGCGTCCGCGATTCCACATGACAAACGCCGACATCAGCTGACCAAACATCCGATAGATATAGCGCGAAATTTACGGTCGCCATCAGCACATCGAGATTGGATCGAGGCAATGCAAAGTCTGTACGATCGAACGCGTTTTTCGGACCCGCGGATTAGGCTGATTTCACAGTCCGCGAAGTTAGTCGGAAGCAGCGTCAGTGCGAACACTTTCCGCAATATGCAGGTCGCTAATTCTAGGCCAGTGCACATCATCTGTTTTTGCTCCGCGACAGACCCTCTGACCATCGCCCCTCCTCATCACGGCTACGAACTTGAATGGTTCGGACCTTGGCAACTCTTTCGGGTGTGAGCATGCATCTGCAATTTCATCAGGTGCGCTACTTCTTGGCCCTCGCGAGGACGCTCAATTTTACGCAGGCTGCTAAGCAATGTAATGTAACCCAGCCGGCACTGACAAAGGCGATCCATAAGCTGGAGGACGAGCTCGGCGGTACGTTGATTCACCGTGAACGTCGTTTCACCCAGCTCACCGAGCTGGGAAAAATAATTCTGCCTGCGCTGGAGGAGGTATTTCTCGCCGCGGAGGCGGTAAGGCTTCGGGCGCGAAGCTATCAAAAGAAGGCAATCGCCCGGCTCAAGATTGGGCTGGCGCCGTCAATTTCCGCCGCGCTAATTACGGAATTGCTCCTGGAACTCGCCAGGATCATTCCTGAACTGCGATTCGATTTACGCGAAGCCGATGCCGACGAGCTCGTTACGTTGCTTTTGGATGGCGAAATTAATGCGGCTCTCGTCGGCGACGCTGCGGAGCTACCTGAGCGGATCGACCGTTGGCCGCTCTTCCAAGAACGGTACGTGCTTGTCCTGTCTCGAGAACATGCGATGGCGAGGCAAACCGCCATCCCGATCCAAGACTTGCGCGAGGTGGTCTTTCTCGAAAGGCTCGGATGCGACGTCGTGGGCAGATTCATGCGGGAGTGTTTTGTCGACCATCCTGGCCCTAAAGTTGTGCACACCAGTGATCAGGAAAGGCATCTCCAGCAAATGGCATCCGCTGGTTTTGGAGCCATCTTGGTCCCAGAGCACGCTCCTAGGCTGCCGTCGCTCGCTGCTATTCCGATTGAGGGCGACCCAGTTCGGCGTGAGGTGCAGCTCTTGGCCGTGGCGGGGAGGCAGTATTCGCCGGCACTTGACGCGTTTATCAAGATTGTGCGCACTCGCGACTGGACGAGTGCGCTGGAAACACTACGAAACGCAACTGCCGCTACCTCAAACAACGACAACATTCGTAACGCTGGCTCCCAACATGGCGACTCCTTTTTTGAGCCACGAATCCGGGGCGATCGCCCAGGCGATTGTCAGACGACTCGGAGCGAAGATCTGGAAGCGCGGCCATCCCGCCAACCGCAATCAATATAGCGGCGGTGACTGCTCGCGAAATGCGCGGTGTGGCCTTGGCAGTCGCGATCACGATCTTCGGTCAGCTGCTCAGAATGAAGCCAACGCTACTAGCGCGATCCTCGGGGCAGCAGCCCGCGCAAGAGCAGACGCATCGCGACTCCATTTTTTTCATGCTCCCCGCTTGAGCAAATCCACGGCACGAAATGAGGATCAAGTCACGCCGCTTTTCTCGAAGGGTGCTCCAGCCGCTCAGGGCTACACAAAGGCACTCCCGAACCAAGCTCGCATGCGAGCCCTACTTCTACGTCTCCGCCTCATAGACGGTCGTCCCAGCTGCGTTGTCGCAGTCCGCATGTCGGAGCGATGTGCCATTTCTCACATGGACTCTGATGCGTGGCCGCGAATTTGCTCGCCTTCTTGAAAGAGCGGTCGTTGCCGACCTCGGGCCAGTGACACTCTAATCGGAGTTTGCTTACCTTCAACAGCAGCACAAAGCGCTACAACAACACCAGAGCTCTCCGCCGAATGCAGATTATCGCCAGTCCCCGACGCAGCCCGGCAATAATGATTGTCTATCGACTTGATTGCGAGAGGTGATTTTCATCGCCGAGGTTGCAAGATTAATCTCGTTGGGTGTTTCCAAAACGAAAAGGAGTTACCATGAAGACTCAAATCCGCGGCCTCGCGGCTGCGCTTGCAGTTGCTGTTTCTATCGCAGTCGTCGCCACGGCTGACTCGTCGGCCGCGCCGATCAATGGCACCTCGATCAAGGCGGGTGTACTTACCGGGATGACGGAGGTGCGCTACCGGGTACGGCGGAGCCATCCCTACCCTCAGCACTGGAGCTACCCCGCCTTTTATTCAGGCTGGGGCTATCCGGCCTACGGTTCGTATTGGGGCTACCCGACTGACGAATCATACGATGCGGCCTACGATTACGGACATTACAGGTCAGGTTGCTTGCCCGGACCGCGTGTCGGCGCATTTGCAACAGCGCCCTGGACTGACACACCGACGTGTGCGCCGTATTGATGAGATCTCCTACGCTTCCGGGGGGCTGGACGAACATGCAGAGAGAATAATGCGGCCTCCAGGCAACCCGCGATCGGATCGCCGCGTTCGAAATCCAATGTATTGATTTTTACATTGGAGCCTTCAGAACTATTAGTGTCCCAACTCCTCTGGGACCGGGCGGGACGAATGGTGACAGCAAAGCTCGGCAGCGCGCGGCCCCTCAAGCCGGCGCTAGCTGCGACGTCTTTGAGTTGTTAGCGTGCTTCAGCTCTCCGCTTTTCGCCCGCTGGGGCATCAGCAGTAGTGCTTCGAAGGGTCGGATCATTTCCGGTTAATACTCAAAGATCGACATCGCTTCCATGATGGGCGGACGACGCCTCCTGAACCCGCCGATCTGCGAGAGTGGAGGAGCTGCTGAGCGTCGCCCAGGCAGCCTGACGCGGCCGATCGTCTTCGAACTTGAACACCATCTCCTCGGCAGCCGCTTCCGGTCTATACTCGCAACTGCCGAAAGTTGCATCAAGTCAGGCAGCGTCGGGTCAACAAGCTGACATCCCGGAGGCGGCGTACAATCCACGCTATAAGAGCGCAAGCGCATTTCAGCGCGAGCCAGGGGCACGCGTATGGAACATTCCATTGTAGGACTTGGCCGTGCGTTTCGTGGAAGAACGGGTCTGCGCGATGAGTAAGCGTCTGAGGAAGTTTTAAATCAAAGAGCCACGGCAGCGTGGGCTCGCCGAATGACGGCCCCCGATCTGATCGAGTTAGAGGTGCGGCGGACGCGGTTTCGCCGTCTGCCCCGCGAGCCGGCCATTACAAACCGGGAGCGTTCAAATGGAAGAGATCTGCGCGAGCCCTTTCTGAACGCTCGTACCTTCCGTTTGAAATTAGGCGCTTCAGACGTGGCCGCCACAGATAATGAAAACGATAACGATCCTGCATTTCTAACGGCGCACAGACAAGAATACTTTCCCCATACACCTCATCGATACTCGGTGGCAAACCGCGTCGCGCATCAATCACAACGCGATTGATCTCGTTCGCCGCTCCTACTCTCGATGTCTCAAGAGCTCAAATGAGCAGACCAGCATGCAGGAGTTGCGCTATGCCCTTTCGCCGCATCACAAAGTCTATCCACACCTACCTCATCGACTATCCTGCAGCCAGCGTCTTGATGATCGCACCTTTCCGGTTGAACTTTAGCAAGAACAGTCCTGTCGCACTCTGGCTTTGGGCGGTGACCCGCATTACGGCGCTTCTGCCGCCCACTCTCGCGGACCACGCGACGGGGCTCGTCCGGGTCATCCATTACTGGCTGCATCCGTGGATGGATGGCGCATTTGGCGCGATATCCATTACTCCCCCGTCTGCCCTCCATTTTGGTGGGATCGACATCTGTTGCTACCCTGTTCTCGCCGCTGCGGTCTTGCTGACGGCCCCAGCCGTCAGTGCGATCGAGACGAGCACTGCCGTGGTAGCCCATCTCGGCACTCGGGCTATCATGGGGCGACCGCTTCAATTTTAGCGCAGTATTCCGTCGCAGAGAAACGATATGTCGCGCCGCCTCAGAATGAATCGATCATATCCCGGAGAGAATGCGATTGCGAAGATTTACATAGCGACTTACCTTTTCAATCAAACATGACAAGCGCATGTGGGCGGAGATGGCCAGCGCCTCCATTCTGCGTGGCGGCCTTGCCCAACGCGGAGCTCTTCCCTTGATTGACACGCTACTTGCGAGGCTCAGACGGCTGGGCGACTGGCCGTCAAACCAGGTACGCGCGGTCGATAGCGAACCGCTAAACGACCGGATTAAGCAGGCTCATGGACTCCGTCCGGACCAGCGGGCGTGACCGCCATCCGAGTAGCCGGCATTCCATCGAGATCCTGTCGCGGCTGACAGCGCGAGGACCGGGTTTTACCCGTTAGGTTGTAATCGCTCCTTTCCGGAACGCGATGTAGTCCTCAAGAGTCGCGTAATACGCGCAGAATCGTCGTTAGGTTACCATCGACAATGAGCTACGAGTAATTCGCGGGACCTCTAAGAGCTCAAGCCAATGAACTCCGGGCTAGATCCGTTCGGCCGAGCCGAGAAAGCTGATCCGCTAAAGCGCGGTGAAATGGCTTACGTGCTTGCTTGAAGGGGCGGATCGATCTAGGCAAGGGACGCCGCATGCATCGGCGCGCGCGTGTCACTCACGGACAAACGCGGATGACCTTCTTCCCGTTGACCCGTTTAGCCTGGTTGAAGACGGCAACAGCGTCATGGAGCGGCGAGACGATTCCGATGTTCGGCCGTAGTCGCCCGTCTCGCACCCGCTGGACGATCTCACCCAGTTGGGCGCGATCGGGCTCGACGACAAAGTCGATCGCCAAGAAGTTGGCGGGCTGTATCTCGACGGGCCCGACGATCGACACCAGCGTTCCTCCGGCTCTCACCAGCCGCGCAGACTGTTTCCCAATATCTCCACCAATGAGATCGAACACCAAATCGACGTCGCCGACGTCTTCCAAGGCATCGTTCTCGAGGTCGACGAACTCTTGCGCGCCGAAGTCGAGCGCCTTCTGACGGTCTGCGGCCCGTCCGGTGCCGATGACGTAGGCGCCGGCCTCACGTGCGAGCTGGGACACCATCGATCCGACTGCGCCGGCAGCCCCATGCGCGAGGACGCTCTGGCCCGCCCGTAAGCGGCCGTGGTCGAACAATCCCTGCCATGCGGTGAGGCCCGAGATGGGTAAGCTCGCACCCACTGTAAAGTCAACATCTCCCGGCAGCGGCGAGAGATTGCGTGCCTCGACCGCCACGTACTCCGCCAGGGTGCCGTCGCGATACCAGTCCGCGAGGCCGAACACTCGCTGTCCGACCGACAGCCCTGTCGTGCCATAGCCGAGGGCGATGACCACTCCGGCCAATTCGTGCCCAGGAACTGACGGTGTCCGCTCACGGTCGAGGCGATCGGTCCAGGTCGAGGGCCACGCCAGCTCGGTCCCGACGAATCCCGACGCATGAACCCGAACGACGACATCGTTTATCGCTGCCTGCGGCTCCGGCCGCTCCACCAGTTTCATTCCGGCCGTTCCCGCAGCCTGGCTGCTCACTGCAATAGCTTTCATCGTCCACCTCTTGAGCGTGGTATGTCGTGATGTTCGTATTGTTCGCGAGCCACCAAAATACGATTCAAGATTCGTTCGTCTAATGACCTATAGCTATGGAATCGATGCCATCGACCCGGCGCCCAAAGATGCAAAGGTATGGTACAGATGCAGATATCTGCTTCTTACGACGAAACCGAATCGTGAGTGGGTGGAACATGATTATTTCTATGCAGCTTCGGCGTCGCTCAGCCGCGCGCCTGCTCGTTGCGGAAACTGGCGGCGGGTCGTTGAAGTCTGCCATAGATCGGCTGGAAGGCGTGCGGCGTCGATCTTTTCGAGGGCCATGTCGGAGCAGCTCCTCCTGCTCAAGAAGTCGCCCGCGCGGAACTCTCGACAACTGGGATGAGATGTTCAGTGACCTATCCTCCAGGCGCGCCTGTAACCCACGCCATCATCGAAATCATGCCTTTACGGTTCGGTTCTTTATCAACAGGGCGACCAGGATGGGCGCGATCATAAGACTGTAGTCGAGGGCGTACAGTTCGCAGCGATTAAAATTGCAGACACACTCGCGGCGGGGGCATACGAGATCGACTGAGTCGCCACTCAAGAGCGAGATACTATATGTTTTCGGTGATCTTTGAGACGCTCCCAAATCGAGAGAAGTGGGATGACTACCTCGACAAGGTCAGGGTGCTTCGCCCCGGGTTGGAGCAGATTGATGGCTTCGTGGAAAATACGCGCTACAAAAGTCTGACCCGAGAGGGCTGGATCCTTTCGCTTTCGACTTGGCGAAACGAGAAGTCACTCGTACGCTGGCGTATCCGCTTGCCTCATCATGAGGTTCAGCAGAAGGGCCGCGACGAAATCCTCGCTGACTACCACCTCCGCGTCGGCCAGATCACCGCTGATAATCGAGTGCCGCCGGGGTACGCCCTCACGGACCAGAGCCTCGAGGAGACCGAATTCGGCGAGGGGACGACGGTCACCTTGATTAGTGCGAATCGCTCGACAGAGTGGAAGCAGACGAACAATCCGTACGAATGTGCCGAGTGGCTCGGCCTAAACCCGTGGGCCGCCGACTGTATGTCGTGGGACATCTTCGAGACCCTGCTCACGCCCGGCGAATTGATTTTGCTCATATCTTGGAAGGACGCGGCTGCAGCGCTGGCTTACGAGGACACTTCCGTGCTGGACGACAAGGCTAGGTTCCGGAGAGTGCGGATTGTGCGTGACTACGGGATGTACGACCGCCGTGAGGCGCCCCAGTATTTCGCAGATGCCAGCGGCCGTGTAACCACCCACGCGTGACACTGCGAGCCCGAGCGGCTGAACCGCGACCCCGATCTCCCTCGGCTAATACCCGCATGCCAAGTTGGGAGTTTGAAGTTGTCGGGATTCATACGCACCTCCGTAAGGCGATTTGGTCTCAAACCACAGTTCAGCTTCAGGCGTCGCAATTGCACCTCGTGTAAGCTCACTTCCTTTTTGCGAGTTTCCCTTTGCCCTCCACATCACCCACAGTCTCTCGAGACGGCCAATTCACGGATAGAGTTCAGAGCGACCCGGCCGGCGGAACAACGGGAAAGTCCTTCTCGGGATCAAACACGTTATTGAAAAAGTTCGTCAGAGAATACATGGCCACCAGCGCGATGATCTCCATGACGTTCGCGTCCGTATGGCCGGCATCGCGCACGGCCTTCAGATCGGCTTTACTGACTTTACCCCGGCTCTCAATGACCCTGCGCGCAAACTGGACGGCGGCGTCCCGCTTCGGTTCGATGGCATGCCCCTTCCGAGCGAGAATAATTTCATCCGCCGGCAGCTTGCCCCTATGCTCCGCAGTAAAACTATGAACGTTCAGACAATAGTTGCAGCCATTCACTTCGGACACGGCGAGGCCGATGCTGTCCCGCGTCTTCACGTCGAGCGCCTTGCTCAACGACCCGAGCAGTGCGGCCCAGGCGTTGAACGCAATCGGGCTCTGTGCGAAGGTTGCCATCATGTTTGGCGTGAAGCCGATCGCCCGGGTGAACGCATCGAGGGTTAGTTTGCAATCCGCAGGCACGTCTTCTGGCTTTAAGGCTGCAGTTCTTGGCATCTTGGCTCCCGAAAATAACTTCTAAGCGAGTTCCAGCACATCGGCCACCGGACGACGCGGCTTCTGCGGCCAATTTCCCGGACGCTCGGCCCCTACAGACAAGAGCATGACGGGTACTTCCTCCTTGCTCAGTCCGAACTCGCGGTGCACCGCCTCAGCATCAAAACCGATCATCGGCGTCGAGCCCAGCCCCAGCGAACGGGCCGCATAGATCATCGCAGCCGCGCCGAAGGTACCGGTGCGTATTGCTTCATCGCGTTGGCGCTGCGGGTACTCCATGTACAGGTCGCGCGCAGGGATCTCCCATTCCGGCACCATCTCTTCAGGCATAATCCCTGCTTCCACCAAAGGTGCTAGACGCTCCGGTATTACGGTCGAATCGGCCAGCTGACCGCAGACGATGAAGGTAACGGCCGCTTCGGTGATCGCAGGCTGACTCCAAGCGATCGGACTCAGTCGCGCCTTGGCTTCCGGAGTGCGCACGGCGATGAATCGCCAGTTCTGCAAGTGGAAGGACGTCGGCGCGGTGGTGCCGATACGCACGAGCTCGCGGATTTGGTCGTCGCTCAACACGGCGGCGGGGTCATAGTACTTCGCCGCGCTTCGGCTCTGGATACATTCGATCACGGCGTTGGTCATGGCTATTCCATTGGTCATGATACTTCCGGTCATGGTGGTTGCTTTACGTGCTGGCATTATTGCGGTGACGAGCCCCTTCGACACTCATACCGGTGGGTGGGCCCAGGTTGCCCCGGCGGATTCGATAAGACCCGGTAGGTGGACTTGGTCGGCACCAGCCGCCGGCCCCTCGCCTGGCGCACTACAGTCTTGATCGTCCCCACGCTGGCGCGCTGTGGTTAATCATCTTCCACATTCATTTGCATGCGAACAACACTATTCTGGCAGCCCTAGCTCGGCCAATGATCTTTGGTTATGAAATCGATGCCATCGACGTGGCGCGCAGCACTCAATCGGATTTTGCAAACATGTGCTTCCTGCGACGAAACAGACTCTCTTGTTGGACGGAGAGCCTTGAGAGGCAACTAGCAGAGACGCCTAATAGTTGCGCGGAAGGGACATCCGAGAGAAAGGCGAACACTTTCCCAAACAAGCAAGATGAACGCCGGGAAAGAGAGAACCCGTGTCTTGGCTTTCGATCTAGCCTGTCAGGCACACAACATTTCGATGGAGATCTATAACGGAACGCATGATCAGGCACTCGGGATCTCTATCTCGCTCACGCCGGTCAGAAAACAATATTACCTGATCGTCCAGTTCGCGGGATCAGTATTGTTGAATTGTTTTTCGGGCCGACAGACCCTAGGAATTTCGCACCCTCTGGTCGAGCAGGCCGCTACGTCATTCATGGTCGATTTAGCGACCAAACATAGCTTAGAAATCGCTGCCGAATAGAAGCGATGGCTTTGCTTGCGCTACGCCTCATCTCCTTCCTAGCTACGGCATCATTAGGACGGCGGCGGCAATAACGATCGTCTATTAATTTCATGTCGAGAGATCATTTCCCTCGCTCGCGACGCGAAGTCACTGTTTGACCCGCATGGTGCGATCAGTCTCAGGATCATTCGATGGCGCTCCGCGGTAGACGGCCTCGAACGATGCAGATTGGCGCAAGAGAGAAAAGCCGCTGATGTCTCAACAAGCCTACGATATTGTCGTTGTCGGTGCGGGGGCAGCGGGATGTGTGGTCGCGAGTTATCTTGCCGAACACACCGATGCTTCGATCGCGCTGATCGAAGCAGGCGACACAGATCGCGATCCGTTCATCCACATTCCCGCCGGCTTCGCCAAGATATTGGCACACGATCGGCATGTCTGGAAATATGAGACTATTCCCCAGCACGGCACCAAGCGAGCCTATCGCTCAGGAAAGGTACTTGGCGGCGGCTCCTCGATCAACGCTATGGCCTACGTTCGCGGTCAGATACGCGACTACACAGCGTGGCAGGACGCGGTCGGCGAGACCGGCAACTGGTCGTATAACGACTTGCTTCCCGTCTTTATGGCGCAGGAGAACAATGACACCTTTCACGACGAATTTCACGGCATCGATGGCGGCCTAGCGGTCCAGCAACCCAAAGGCATCAATGAACTGAACCAATACTGCCTAAAGGCCTTCCAGGAATATGGGCTACCCTTCAATCCGGACTATAACGGCAAGAGCCAGATCGGCGTCTCACCCGTGCAGTCCACGGTCGGAAACCAGCAGCGCTGCAGCGCGGTCGACGCTTATCTGCGTCCACACCTGACGTCGGGCCGCGTGACCCTTATCACCGGCAAGACGGTCGTCCGCATCCTCATCGAAAACAAACAGGCTGTTGGCGTCGAGCTCATGGAAGGCGCCAGGATCACAGCCGGAAAGGTCGTGCTGTCAGCCGGCAGCGTCCATAGCCCGAGGATCCTCATGCACTCGGGCATCGGTCCAGCCGAGCAGCTTCGCCAGCACGGTATCGCCGTAATCGTGGATTCTCCAGAGGTCGGCGAAAATCTGCAAGACCATCCGATGGTACCGGTGCGTGCCTATGTGAAGGGCGATCTCGGCTATCAGGCCGTCGCGCAAGGCCTCGGCACCGTGAAGGCGGGCCTTCGCTATCTCGTCACCAAGGATGGCCCCGCAGCGGGCAATGGCATCGAGACGGTTTCCCACTGGAATCCATCGGACTTCACCGCCGAACCCACCATACAATGCTATCACGCTCCTATTATTGCGAACCAGGAACTCAGCCCGACGGGCGACCGATCCGGCATCACCTTCGAACTCGTAGTGCTTCAGCCCAAGAGCCGCGGTTGGGTGCGGTTGGCCGACAGTGACCCGATGTCGATGCCCCTCATCAATCCGAACTTCATCGGCGAGGAGGACGACTTGAGGGCCGTGGTGGAATCGGCGCGCGCAATTCGCAAGGTTATGGCCCAAGAGTCGCTGGCGCGCGTCATCGAGGAAGAGATGGAGCCCGGGCCGACCATCCAGTCGGACGACGAGATCGGCGAATGGATAAAGCACGTCGTGACCACGATGTGGCATCCCGTAGGCACCTGCCGAATGGGCAAGGATGCGCGAGCGGTGGTTGACGCGAGGCTTAGAGTTCGCGGGATCGACGGGCTACGGGTGATCGACGCCTCGATAATGCCGAACATCACCAGCGGCAATACCAACGCTCCAACACAAGCACTCGCCCGCCACGCCACCGCGATGCTGGTCGAGGATCTCAAGCAGAGCTAAGACACTCCGGGGGCAAGCCGGCATAGGCAGACGTCGATGGTCTTTTGACACGCACCGACCCAGCCGCGTCAACGTCAAAGGGCCCACCTTGCGAACCGGCAGTCTCTGATTCGCGAAGCATTCTTATTCAGAGCCATCAACGATGAAGAGCAACACAGCAGCACCTGGAAGGACAGACCAAAATGAGTTTAGAAGACGCCAGAAAGCGCCGCGAGGCACCACTCGACACTCCGACCACTCTCGGCTCCAATGCTACCAAAGATATTTCGGCTGCTCTGACGGTGCTCCTCGCAGACGTATTTACGCTTTACGTCAAGACAAAGAATTTCCATTGGCACATTTCAGGTCCGCACTTCAGGGACTATCACCTTCTTCTCGATGAGCAAGCTGCGCAGATTTTCGCGATGACTGACGATATAGCGGAAAGAGCCCGCAAGATCGGGGGCACAGCGATCCGTTCGATCGGCCACATCGCCAGGGCGAGACATATCGAGGACAATGACGCTGATTTCGTTTCACCCGACGACATGCTAGCCGAACTGAAGGGAGACAACCTCGCACTCACCCAGCGCTTGCGGCAGACACGTAACATCTGCGACGAACATGGCGATGTTGCCTCGGCCAGCCTGATCGAAAATTGGATCGATCAAGCGGAACGTCGCACATGGTTCCTGTTCGAGGCGACCAGGAGGGCTTGAGCGCAAGGCCATTCGCACAATTGGGGCGACCGGATGCAATCCACAAATAAGGAGGGCCCCTGGCGATCCCCAGTCCGAAGTAACAGCGTGCCCGGCAGAACTCAGGTCCGTTCAAATCCACAGTAGGCACCCATTCAAGGCGACATTTGCCAGCGCGCGTGCGTAGACGAAGCGATCGGCGCACGCATCTCGAGCATCCTAACAGAATGAATTGGATACCTGACTTGAGCGACGCAAATGGGTTGCAGGGCCTCCGAGGCGTGTCGAGACCGACGGCCGACGCTTCAGAGCCGCCTCCCCGCGACCCGGAATTCGACGTCGACCTGTTCGTCATCGGCGGCGGTTCGGGCGGCGTTCGAGCCGCGCGCGTTGCAGCGGGGTACGGTGCGAAGGTGATGCTCGCCGAGGAGTACCGGCTGGGAGGAACGTGCGTTATTCGCGGTTGCGTGCCGAAGAAGCTGTTTGTCTACGCGAGCCGCTTCCGCGGCGCGTTCGACGAAGCTACGGCATTCGGCTGGCACTTGCCGGCGCCGCGTTTCGACTGGCCATCGCTCGTGGCGGCGAAGGACCGCGAGATTGCACGCCTTGAAAGGCTCTACGGCGAGGGCCAAGAACGTGCGGGCGTCGAGGTCGTGAGGTCTCGCGCTGTGCTCGACGACGCGCATACGGTGCGCCTCCTCCAGGACGGCCGTCGCGTGCGGGCGCGCACGATCCTGATCGCGACAGGCGCACGGCCCGAGTTGCCTCCCTTCGACGGCATTGAGCTTGGCATCACCTCGGATGACGTGTTCGACATGAAGACGTTCCCCAGGAAGCTTGTCATTGGCGGCGCCGGATACATTGCGATGGAGTTCGCTGGTCTGTTTGCAGCGTTGGGAAGCGACGTCAGCGTCGTGTGTCGCGGAAGCAATGTCTTGCGCGGCTTTGACGAGGATGTGCGTCAAGCGATGACGGGATCCTATACGAACCGCGGCATCAAGCTGATGTTTTGCGACAGCATCTGTCGCCTCGAGAGACGGACCGGAGCCGTCGGCGGCGGCGACAACGCAGGAAGGATTGACGTTACGACCGAACAGGGCGCGAGGCTTGTGGCCGACCAGGTGCTGCTCGCCTTCGGGCGCGCACCGAACACGGGCTCCCTCGGACTTGATCGCGCCGGCGTCAAGACTGCGGCAGACGGCGCAATCATCGTAGACGCTAACTCGCGCACGAACATCGGGAATATCTACGCTGTGGGCGATGTGTCGAATCAATTCAACTTAACGCCCGTCGCGATTCGCGAAGGCCACGCGTTCGCCGAAACGGTGTTCGGCAACAACACTGCTCGGCAGGTAGACTACTCCAACATCCCAACCGCCGTCTTCTCCAGCCCGGAGATCGGCACTGTTGGTCTGACGGAGCTGGAAGCGAGAGCGCAATATGTTGCAGTCGACGTCTACAAGGTCCGCTTCCGCCCGCTGAAGGCGGCCGTAACAGGGGATTGCGAGGCCTCTCTTCTGAAGGTCGTCGCGGAGGGTGAGTCTGACCGGATCCTTGGGATCCATATCTTCGCTCACGAGGCCAGCGAGATGATCCAGATGCTTGCGATCGCGATCGGCAGTGGAGCAACCATGAAAGACTTAATGTCAGTCATGGCCGTGCATCCAACTGTTGGGGAGGAAATCGTCGCGATGCGTACGCCCACCGTGCGTTACAATCGGCGCGACGCCTCTGCACCACTCATCTCAAGCGCCGCTGTTTGACTCAGCCGCAGCTGACTCGGAGGGGCCCGCTCGGAGTTGCGTGGGGCCTTGAGCTCCCTAAATGCAAAGGGACTGGAGCAACGTACGCATCCGGTGAAGACCCTGGCTGGATCTGTCGTTTTCGTTTGGTCTGTGTTTGCCGCAAGACGGTTTTGATGTTCAGTCCGGGGTTAGTCGTTCCCTTGGAGTCGAGTTTGGCCCAATCCGAGCCGGATAGCTGTGATCGTGTCTCCCCGCGGGTTCGGCATTTTTCATCAGGCCGGAAAAGATTGACGTCTTTTGGGCCATAGTGACGTTGAACCCGTTCGCCAAATCTCTATTTTCCAAGCAGGAGATTTATCATTTTGAAGTCGACCCGCGACAGTCCAAACATATCGGTACAGCCGAACGCCAGGCGGCGTGCTGTCTTGGAAACGGCACGGAAACTTGGTCTGCTCGGTGGCGAAAACCGTCGGATCGGCGGCCGCGTTTGCCAAGATCTGGTGGCAGCTGCGAAGAAACAATCCGGCATATCGTCCGACACCGAGCTTATCGAGTACGCGCTAGCGGAGGTGGCGCTCGAAGACGACTTCGGCACGAGACTCATCCGTCGCAAAGGCCAGGTCGCGAAAGACGTCGACCTTGAGTTTTGATCTGCTCCGCGCGCAGCGGCGGATCAAGCGGCGTCGCACTGCGACCGCGATTCACCGCTGCCATGCGAGTCGTGGAGACGACGGATCTCTGAAAGCTTGCTTGAAAGTATGCATTTGTCATCTTTGCGGTTGATTGGGCTCAAGCAGTGTGAGCGATGTTCCGCCGGGAAAAGTCGTGAATGCGCTTGGCAGAGGATGCCACCATTCCCATCTATTGAACCCGACACTCGAGGCGGCCAGGTCGTCCTGTTCTTGAAGACTGGAGGAGCGTATTTCTGTCACCGCTCACACAAGCAAGGGCGAGGAACACCGGCGGCATTTCACTTGCCCATTGCGGCGTGCGAGTGGAATGGAAATGATAACGATCCGGCATTTTTAATGGTTGGCGTTCCCGCATAGCTTTCGGTGCCTATAACCAGGTTCGCGACGTTTGTGTGCAGAGTGCCCGCCGCCATCGAGCGGCCCCATCGTCCTTTTGGATGGAGGCAATCTCCGTGGCGCAAGCGCCGCCGCCAGCAATCGCAAAGGAGTCGCCGATGTCGTTCCGCCTCATCACCAAGTCTTTCCACGCCTATCTGATAGATTACCCCGTCGCCTTCCTGCTAATCGTGGCGCCGTTCATGCTGAAACTTGGCCAGAGCGGACCGCTCGCAATATGGCTTTCGGTTATAGTCGGTGTCGCCGCGCTGCTCTTGGCTGCTATGACCGACCATCCCACCGGACTGGTCCGCATTATTCCCTATTGGCTGCACCTTTGGGTTGATCGCGCAGTCGCCATTGTATTTGCGATCGTGCCGTTTGCTTTTAAATTCGCTCAGCTAGATGCCCAGTACTACTGGATTCTCGCTGCCGCCATCCTGCTCACCACGTCAGTTTTCAATGCGCCTGAGGAGCCGGTTGCGACGCCTTCAAGATTGTATGGACGCCACGGCGGTTGAACTTCCATCAAAGTCGATGCGTCATAGCGGCGTCTCCGTCGCAATGGGTCATTACCTGGAGAATCCAAGATTATCCCAATTCGCTTTCCGGTTGGCGCCAAGAGTAGTACGTCGTCGACTTTCCTCACGCCCGAAACCGGTTGATGCGCGTCGCGTTTTGCATCACCAGCAGCTCGCTCTTCTACTTGAGAGCCGCTAAGAGGTCCGGGATGCGGCTTTCAATGTCTTCACGTCGACTCTGGTAATGCCTTCCCAGACCTCGCTAGCGGGCCGAAGTACGCCTTTTTAGAGGAAAAGCCGATGCTGTCCGATGTGCGCGAGACCCGAGACGATGGCTCATGCAGCTCAGCATCATGTCGGGATTCTTCACGTTGCTTCCGAAGAAGAGTAGTGATCGACACTCGCATTCGTCGCTTCGACCCCCCTTGGACGCATTAGATCGATTTCACTTTTAGCTTCGGGTTACACCTACTGCTCCCATAGCAGCGACAAGTCCGGCCTGGGTGATCCGAAATCGCCCCCACCCACTCAGAACTATCCATCTGTAATCGCCGGCAAACCCAATTCCACGCTCGGATTCGTAATCGCTGAGACCTGCCTCTGTGAGCCAAGACTGCGCCATAGCGTCCTCGATATCGATATCCGCTCCGCACCCATGCTCGATGAGAACCCGCATCACTCGCAACGCCTCTTGTTCTTCCATTCCCGTGCTCCTAATTCCCGTGTGGTCAGGTAGCGCCGGGGCGTGCGCCTGCCTTGCCACTTGACAGCGTAGTCCTGCAAAAGCGCACACAAGCGTGCCTATCGTCTACTAGCCCTGACGAAGTTGGACATACTGAAGGATGACCAGACTCGCTTCGGATCCGCATGCGAAGTGAACGACGGATCCTCGAGGCCAACTATGAGGGCTCGCTTGAAGACGCAGATCGATGTGTCGGTGGGCCAACTGCAACAACCTTGGGAACCAGCTATTTTGGCTCGGCATCGCAAATAACTATCGGTTCGCATGCACCAACAATTCGCTATTCGGAGTGCCAACATTCAGCAGTTGCCGCTCGTACTCGCGCTCGATCAAGCTCCAGCAATGGCAGGAGATCTGCGCCAGCCGAAATGCGTCACGGACTACGAGGCAGCCACGCATCATTTCAATAAGCCCATCCTTCCTGAGCTGAAGAAGGCAATCCGTAACGCCTGCACGGCGCACTCCGAGAAGCTGAGCGAGCACTTGGTGTGTAAGAGGGATCTCGTCAGAGCCCAAGGCATTGCGAGCGAGCAGGAGCCATCGCGCCAGGCGCTGCTGTAGTTGATGGGCCGTATTACATGCCCCTGATTGGGCAGTCTGAATAAGCACGGAAGCGATATACGCGTGCACCACGCTGCGGAACGTCGGCAGACGGGCAATCGCCTCCTGAAAGCGATCTACGGTGAGGCGATTGGCCGCGCCGGCCACCTGCACAATTCGACGGTGCATCGGCTGCGTTTTTGCTGTCAACGCGAGATGTATTCCGGCAAGCCCTTCCGAGCCGATCAGCCACACCTCAACGAACTGTTGCGGACCCACCTTGGCACCGACCGACACAAGACCACTCTCGACGAAATAGACGTGTTGCATGCGAACGCCGTAGCGATGAAGAACTTGCCGCTTCGTAAGCGGCACCTCTTCCGAGAGCAACAGAACGTGCTTGAGTTCATCAGGTGGGAGCAGACGTAATAATCTGTTGCGAACTTCATACATCAGATTCAACGTCCTAATACTTTTTGAGTAAACGAGCTGTCCAACTGTACGTTTTCGTACCAAAAAACTGAGCCGGAGAGCGACGTAACGCTCGTGGGTCAGCTCGCATTTCTTGAGGTTCGAGGACGAGGACTTGGCTCATGCCGCTATCAGTCCTGAGTATGCGAGGACAGTGCACGACAAGTCGACTGGAGCAGCTGCTTCATGATCAACATTGTAAAGATCGATGCATAAGCGCGCGCCTCGAATTGGTTTCCGGCGGCAACGGAGTCTCTACAGTTGGTGCCAGCTGAATTCTTAGCTTTGGCACTTGCGGATCGCGGCGGCAATAACGATCGTTTATCGATTCTATGGCGGGACGTGATTTCCCTCCGCAGCACTCGAAGGTAATTATCGTGAGTGGTGGACCGCCTCCGCTAAATCGTCTGCTGCACTGATCAATGCCAGATCGATCAAGGTAGCGATACCGGCCGTGACAACGGACGTGCGCTATTGGGCGCAGCGGGGTCATCCGATGGTTAGTACTGAGGTTATCAACCTCGGCGCTTCTTCGACGGCGTCCTGGACCGATACGCCGACGTGTCCGCCGTATGGATAAACTTCCCCTGCGTTCTCCTGAGGAGAGATGCTGAAATGAACAAGGCTGCAGAACCCCAGCCGGCCAATCGACGGGATGTTGCATGGGCAATTTAGCGAACTGGCTTTATCTTATCGGGTCGCTGTGCTTTGTTCTTGGTACAGTGATCAACATGCTTCCGGTTTGAGAAAGGCGAACGCCTGTTTGAAAAGTTTTAGCTTTCCGCGGTCATGCGCACTGGTTCTTGCGTCATTCTCGACGGAGCCAGGCGGTCCTGCCTGCCATTGTTGTCCACTGAAGCGACATGACCCTTGCACGTAGGAGAAACGACGCGAAGGTCAAAACTCGAAATTAGCCCCAGTGCAAAGTCGATGGAGGCGTTGAGTGCCCTCATTGGTCACCTCGGTCGACCCCGCGATCTCGCACGTGCTCCCGATGAAGAGCACCGTCGATAGCAGCCGCCGGACCAAGTGCGGCTTTCCCATCACTGGGAACGGCCCGGGTGGTCAATCGTATCCTTTGGTATGGTCGTTTCAGACAAATGCAGCGCGCAGATCGACCTCAGTGTAATGGTCCGGTCCGTCTTTCCTGAATAGGCTTGGATAAGAGGGAATAGTCGTCTGGAACTGCCATACGGAAACGGCCAAAAAGAAAGGAAAGAGTGATGGGCTGGATGTTCGACAACGTCGAACGTTTGATGGCCCGGCTGCTGAAGCCGGCCAATCGATGTGAGCCCCTCACCTCGGACGATGCAACGACTGCCCTACGCCACACTCTTCAACCCGGTGACGTCCTGCTGGTCGAGGGCAAAGGTCGTATCTCCAGCAGCATCAAATATATCACTCAGTCGACATGGTCGCATTCGGCGTTGTACGTCGGACCGATATCGGGCGCCACAAATTGCGGCGAGCCGCACGTCCTGATTGAAGCCAATATCGACGAAGGGGTCGTGTCGGCCCCTCTGTCGAAGTATTTGCATTGCCAAACCCGCATATGCCGGCCAGTCGGCCTGAGCGATGCGGACCGCGAACAGGTCTGCCGTTACGCATTCGAACGGATAGGTCTCGGCTACGATTTCAAAAACGTCGTCGACCTCATGCGCTACCTATTCCCTTGTCCATTCACGCAACGTCGGCGTCAACGAACCATCGCGCTCGGCTCCGGCGATTCGCGTCGGATCATCTGTTCGTCTCTGATTGCGCAGGCATTCGACGCCGTGCGTTACCCGATCCTGCCCAACATCACGCACATGGAGAACAAGTCCGGACGGTGCGAGATCGCCGAGATCCGTCATTCGTCTCTATATGCGCCGCGCGACTTCGATCTATCGCCCTACTTCATGGTGGTGAAGCCCACGCTACCCGCCGGCTTCAACTATAAAAACATGCGCTGGGCAGATCTCCAAGTTGACGCCGCACAGGCCACACTTGCGCCCGAGATTGAACGCAGGATCGCGGCAATGGTACAGCCCGACATTCCGTGAGGTCAGGGCCAGACTATTGACTTCGGAATCGGTTGTGCTGCTGTCATTAGTCGCCATCGTGCTCTTTCAATAGGCTTGAACTCCGATTACCACTCATCGGCAACTTCTTCGCTGCTCTCAAAGGTTCAAAGCAAGCAGCGACCGGTTCGGAACAGCGCGCCATGATCAGCGGCTACTGACGCATCGGCAGCTCTTGACCCCGCGCCCGGAGAAAGCTGGGTCTTTTCCGCTCCAAGGATTGGGGCGGCTTCAGCCGTTTCGCCTCCGTACGCCGCACGCCGTACGTTTCGACCGCCCTAGCCCTGATAGCCCTCGTCGGGCTATACACCGGGAGGCGTGAAGCTCACCGCCTTGTGTGACGCTCGCCACTCATTCGGTTTTCGCATAAGTTGGATCCGAGACTAAGCTCGAACATGACCAATCTCTGCGCAAAGACGAAATGACTGATCGCCTCCTTGCTCTAACACTCTTCGTCCGTGTCGCACATACCGGTAGCTTCTCGCGGGCCGGCAAGGATCTCGGACTTTCGCAACCTTCGGCATCCCGACACATCGCGTCGCTCGAACGCGAGGTAGGCGCGGCCCTCTTCGCGAGATCGACAAGGGCCGTTGTGCTCACCGAAGCCGGAGCGGACTACCTCGCGAAGGTCGAGCCCGCGCTTGCCATTCTGGAAGAAGCAACCCAAGCCATTCACGGCAAGGGCGTGCTTCGCGGCGTGCTCCGGATAGGGTTGTCGCCTAGCATGGCGATCCGGGAGGTCATACCGCGACTTCCCGCCTTCATTTCGAAGCACCCTGCGCTGCGGATCGATTTGGCGATGGACGACGGTCGCCAAGACCTTATCAGGAGCGCCATCGACGTCGCGATCCGGTCCGGAAAGTTGGAGGATTCCTCCGCGACTCTAAGACGGGTAGGATCAAATCCTCTGCTCATCGCCGCCTCGCCGGCCTACCTGAAACGGGCTGGCTACCCGAAAACGCCGAACGATCTGTCCGGACATCCCGTGTTGATTGGTGTCCCGGGCTCGAATGGCATCTGTTGCTTCGAGAGGAACGGAAGAACCGTTTCCATAAAGGTGGAAGCTCCTCTGTCGGGGAACATCAACGAAGCGGCCGTGGCTGGCGGCGTCGCCGGAATCGGGATCGTGGCCTGCAGTCTCTGGGGCTGTCGCGCCGAACTCAAGTCGGGTGCGTTAGTGCAGATCCTCAAGGATTGGACCATGGGCGCCGCCGACGTAAACGCCATATTCCCGGCCGGACGCGGAGCGAAACTCGCGGCGCGCGCGTTCGTTGAACATTTTGCGAAGAGCCTCAAGACCAACCCGTGAGTCCCGCCGTTCGTCGGCCGATCGTCGTTCGCATGGCATGAAATCGTGGAGCGTGTTTAGCATCCCACGAGAGGATTTGGCGCATTCGTTCACTGCGACTACTTCAAAAGCCCCCTAAAGGCGTTGCGCAGCTCAGCGGCGCCGTTTGCGTCGTGCCAACGAGCGCACGCGGAAATGATGCGCTCGGGCTCCCAGGACGTCGTCCGTCTGGACAGCCGCCTCCAATTCATGCCGGTGCCGCCGCTTGAACTTCAGCCGCAGATCACGTGACACCCCGCTGCTCGGAGCTGCGATGCCGACGATCGGCGCGCGTGCAATCAGTCATCTGGCGCAGTCGCGAGCGGCCGGCGGCCAGGCCCCGTGCGGTCGCACGGTGACGAACGCCGCGCGTCCCGGTCCTCGCCCCTAGGGGAACGCCAGGCCGAAAGCAGCCGGATCGGGCTTCTCGCCGTCCCGGGGGACCAAGAAGCGCTCCAGCCCACCCGGCACGAAGCTGACCAGCAGGGTCGCCTGATCGCCGATCACCTCGACTGTATGCGGCACATCGCGGGGAAGAGCCGCGTAGGCCCCCGGCCCCACCTCGACGCGGCATCGCCGACCCGCGCGATTAGCTTCCCCTGCACCACGTAGAGCAGCTCGTCCTCGCGCGTGTGGGTGTGCAGCGGCGGCTCCTCACCGGCCCGCAGCGTCCACAGGACAGTGCCATATTCGCCTCCGGACTGGCTGCTCTCCACTTTCAGCTCGATGCTCGAACCGCCGTTCGAGGTCACCGTCTCGCCGGCGTGGGGCGGCGTGAGAACCGGCTGCTGGGCTGACATTTGTAGCTCCTGGTCATGTTGAACATGACGAGAGCGACATCGCAACGCCGACGAGTGGAATCACCTCTCGCCATAGAGTTGATAGAAGATCGTTATTGGCGGCTGACCGCGTGATGGCGTAGCGAGGAATGCCACCTGCCTCTGCAGGGACTCCGAAACCCGTTGCCGCCCTTGGGCCAATCGAGGTTGCGCATGCCAACGCGCGCCGCCGTCCTTGACTCTGACGCCGCTCCTACGATGGATCTGTCGGCGCGACTTCGCCGACCGGGTGCCGCACCAGGTAAGAGAGCGAAAGCTATCGCGACTTTGCAAATTGAGGAGGACGTCAATAGAAACATTTCGCGAATCCAAACTCGGATCTTGTGGTGGTGACCTAGATAGTGCCCCCAAATGACACTCAGGATTTTTGGATACGCGAACCCTTCTCCGTTTCCTGGGCCGACCGGGATCTGTCCGCGCCTTCAGCGAAGCGTCCCATCCGTATCGCTCTTGCCAGACTGCCTGGAGGATTGGGTAAGCGAGGACAACGTGGTCCATGTGATCGATGCGTTCGTTGAAACGCGCGGCCCGAAGCGATTGTCGACCAAGGTTTCGTCCGTTTGCGCACGCAAAGACCATTTGCGCAAGTGGTTGGCATTGAGGGGACACCCTATACCTTCGTATCGGTCCCCGGCACCATTTGGATGACGCGACGACTAAACGTTCAATTGAGTTGCTGATCTCAATCGCCCTAGCATGCATGCGTTGGAAAAGCGCATGGCCTCATGAAGTGCGATCGTGAAAAAAGGATGATCCACTAACAACTGCGATAAAGCCAAGAGGAGATTACAATGCCCAACTTCTCCGAAAGTCCTAGATCCGGCGGTGCCGCGCGATGCGCAGTTTGTGGTGGCAAGTTTGGTCTCGTCCGGCACTACTCGTGGCGAACACCTCTTTGTTCCAAGAAGTGCGTCGATCGCTTCAGAGCTCGCAGTGAAAGTGACCGCAATTGGGTGAGTTGGCTCCAGATCACCTTCAACCAGCTGCCAGAGAACCGCGCGAGGGTCTCGTGATGGTCCAGATCTCACAACGAGGCAAGGCATATTTAGAGACAGCATGGACTTGGCTCCGCGCAGCCCAAACCATGACCGACTCAGCGATCGCGGGTCACCTTAAGGACCTTGCCGACTATTACGAGTGGCGAGTTGAGAACGCTTCGCGTGCTGATGCGGCCAAACATTCGTCCGATAGCCTGAGCGCATGACCGGGTGCGCAGCTTCAAACATGTTCCTCGAATTCTGTACCTTTGAAAGCTGAACTTGCGCTCCCGCCTCAAAGAGCCAGAGGCATCAAAGTCGGCCGGGTTCGCGGCAACTCGTTGGCCATCGGTCCAAGCCTCGTCGATCGATATGCATGGACGTCCCTCAACGCGACCACGATGTCACAGTAAGTCTGTGCGCATTGGAACTAGTAATGGCAGGCCAAGTCGACCATCATGCAGTGATGCACCTGCCCCCAGGCTACGAAATGGACGTCGAGAGGGTGCTGCGGGCCTGCGCCAAGTATGACGTTGTCGTGCAGATCAACGCGCACCCATGGCGGCTCGACCTCGATTGGCGGTGGCACCAGGCGGCGCTCGCGTTCGGCTGCATGATAGCATCAATTCGGACGCGCACTCGATTCCCCGATCAAGATCGCCCATCATCCAACCGCGAAACAACAAGACCGAACGAGAAGCATTCTTTGCAAGCTCTTCCGGCCAGAGGCTAAATTTTCGATAGCTATCTACGAGAGGGGCGATGCCCTTCTTCAATTGGTAGCGTTGCTTTTGCGGTATGAAAACCGCCAGATTCGACCAGCCTGAAATAGGCTTTGGAATGCTGTCGTAATCCGGTCGCTTTCAGGACCTCCGCGGCGTAAGCATCCACGATAAGGGTTCGGCCGGCTCGCTTGGCTGCGCGATAAACAGTAACCACCCTATCGATGTTCTGAGCCGAACACGTAACGAGCGCCATTCCAGCAGTATGCTTGAACCTGTCGACGAAGACGTCCTCAAGGGCCTCCTCAGTAGGAAATTCCCCGTCATCGGCCAGGCGCCCAAGGCTCGAGCCTTCCATCAGCATGACATCGATGTTACGAGGCGGGTGCGCAAGCAGCACCTCAAAGAGCTTGCGTTTGCGGCCATGCGCCCGCAGATCGCCGGAATAGAACAGACGCTTTCCATCTGCCTCGACTTCGATGGCGTAGGCATCGAACCCCGAATGATCCACAAGGCGCGGGACAATCGCAAACGGGCCAATCTGGATTTGCTTGCCATGCTCAAGATGTTGCGCCGCATTCAAAGCGACTGCGTCGGGAACGAAGTCGGCTGCAGCCCGCATTGCCTGTTGATGACCATCACAAGCAATTGAGATCAACGTTGAAGATCACCGGGCTTACCTCATACGCATCTGATTTCAGCGAGGCGAGCATCTTCACCGCCGTTATCGCCGCGCTCGCGTGCGCCCTAACCTATCGCTATTGTGTTTCGAGGCTACCGCGCTCGGCCGGCGTCTAATCAGGCGCGGCTGTTCCTTTAAAGTCGATTGACTGTAAGGATCCCTTCTGGTGTCGCGAAGCCGGACCCGCGCCTCGCGAGGGGCCGCGATAACGTCAGGATATAGAACTTATGGCGACCGATGTCTCCAAATCGGTCCAAAGTCGTTCTCGTCGGGTGTCGCATGTCGGCGCTGTGACGAGAACTTGAGGGAGGCGCGAATGTCGGTCGTGAGCTTGCGAGAAACGTTGAAGTCAGCATTGGGAGCTATTCTTTCGCTACCAGATGCGGCCCCCGTTCCTATCGGAGACGGCGCGTTCGCGATAGATCTCTCCGCCGTGACAGAGGCGACATCTGCAAATGTCCGTAATGGTCGGGCAGAGATCCCTTTGCAAGGAGCAGATGGAGAGACCACGGGCGTCCTGTGCAAAATTATTTCCATCGATATTCCGATCTGCGGGCCCGCAGACATCGATCGAGACACCACGAAGATCTTCGTCCATGACATCGCAAATGTCTTGGCAGTTATCGATGAAGGCCTGCGGCTGCTTGATGTAAAGACTGACGCGCAAGATCGCGCTGTGATCGTTGAAAGGCTCCGCCGCGCAATTGAGCGCGGCGCGGCGCTCAGCCGCAAACTGCTGGACAGCGATCGTCCGTATTGCGGCACAACTCGGCCCGTCTCCCACGACCAAATTGTGGACATCGGTGATCTGGTCGACCAGACGCTACGCGCTGACGTTGTTGTCGACACGCACATCGACCCGGGCCTCGGGCAGTTCCAAGCTGATCCGGAGGAGCTGCATCTTGCACTCCTCAATCTCTGCAAGAATGCAAGCGACGCGATGCCCGAAGGTGGGACGATCAGTATTAGCGCGCGGAACGTCTGCGCGCAGATAGACGCTCCCTGGGTCGAGATATCGGTTTCCGATGATGGGACCGGCATGAGCCCGGAAGTGCTCGAACGAGCCTTGGAGCCCTACTTCACGACGAAGGAAATCGGCACAGGCACAGGGTTGGGTCTCACGCAAGTCAAACGCCTCGTCGAACGCTGCAATGGAACGATTAATATCCATAGCGCGGAAAACAAAGGAACTACCGTGAGTATGCTATTTCCCTGCGCGTAGAATGGCATCAGCGCGGCCGATCCGCAGGGCAGGGAGAGGACGGTCGGGCAATATCGACCATGAAGGCGATGGCGCCTTGTGAGGAAAATAGACCTGGTCGAGTTCATCGCCCGACCGGATCAACACGGCATCGGGTTTGAATGAGACCGGAAAGTGGGGCGTGAGCAAGCCGACATCCGCCCGGCAGGACCGGGCGCGAATGAGCCTTTTTCGCCGTTGGCGGCGACGTCAAATTCTCATTAAGTCAGATAATGCTAAGCAAATCGGATAATCGCTCTTTCACCATTTTTGGCAGGACGCGCCCTACCGCCCAGGGGTGATTGAGCCGGCTCTGCCTTGGCACTGACCTCGATCTCACGACACGAGGCTCTCTGCTCATCCATCGTGTACAACAGTATGCCACAGCATCGATCAATTCGCTGATGCTCTTATCTTGCTCACAAGCTCTGTGACATCCGCGTCCGGTAAGATGATATCCTTTGACAATTGCTCTTCCAGAATATCGATACTGGTGCGCTCGATGCATGCGCGATCCTGGAACCAGTACTCGTCCGCCTTTATCACTTTCCCGCCATCACTATAGATGACGAGACCGGGCTGGGCTTGACTAGCAATCTGTCAGCGACGTTCGGCTCCGAAAGGCTCGACAATTTCGCGACTTCCATGACCAGGGGATGGAGCGACGACTTCTCGTCGCCCCCGCCTGAAACGGGCGCACTTCATGCCGTGTAAGAAGCTAGTTGACCACGGCGTAGGCGACGGGCCTGGATCGTACTGCCGGAACAGACGCGGGCTGCTCTGGTGAATTTAGCTGAGCACCAGCCAGGTCGAAAGCGTGTTCCTTTGTTGAAATAGATTCCTCAGAAGCGGCTTGACCCTTTTTAGGTCTGCGAGACCATCAGCCGCAATTCCGATCAGGCGATTTTGCTATCTGATGAATGGCCGGTGCACCAAGCCGGCCGTTAGCAACGAACGTCGACCTCTAAATTCCATTCTTTAAGGCCTGCACCGCTTAAGTAATCTGGCTCCATACTCCTTGAGCGCACAGAGACCGTTCACAAGGCGCATGTCCTCGATTCTGTTACACGGCACTTCGAGCAGCCGCGGACTCGCGAACACCAATGAGAGAACCTGGGCACGCGAGATGGCAACATTGATGCGATTGAGACTGAAAAGAAACTCCACTCCCCGCGGAATCTCATCGCCCGGAAGATGTTGTCATCGAAACGATGCAAATCGGCGCCTCTTACTTCGCGGCCGAGCTCAGTTCATCGTCCGGCCCTCCGAAGTGTTCCGCGATCGAGTTCGCCAAAGTGTCGGCCAGCGCTAGGCGCCCCGCTCTGCGAGCTCCCTTCTGCAGGCACTGCAACAAGTTCTTCTTGTCGAGAAGTCGGGCGATCTGCTCGGCCAGGTTCTCATCGTCCCCCAACCGCTCCCGTATCCTGGCAGCCTTCTCGTCAAAGAGCTCCGGGAACCAGCCGTCGCGGCCCAGGTAGAAAAGCGCCTCAAGGTCGGCCGCTTCCTCGCGGCGTATCACGGCGGAGAGCGACTTCGTCGCCGCTCGCAGCTCCTTCGAATGCTTGATCAGGTCTTCGGCCTTGATGTCCGAACCAAGAATGATTCTCGGCTTCCTGTCGGCCGGCGGCGGGTGCAGCTTGCGCCACTCCCGGACGACGAGAAGGATCTCCTCATCGGTCAGATTCGGAAGCTCCGTTTCTGCTCCCAGCATTCCCATCATCTCGCGGCTCGTCTTGATGGCGTCGATGGCTTTGGCGAACTGCTTGTTACTCAACCTGAAACGCTCCTTGACTGCCTCCTTGGCGATGATGAAAGCATCGGATCGCCATTCCGAAAGGGCCGGCATCATCTTCGCGATCGACACGAGGTCGGAGCGGGAGCACCGTGGCGTGTGCGCCTTCCCGGCGCATTCGTCCACGAAATCGATCGTTCGGTTCTTGAAGGCTTCGATCAGCTCGTTCAGTTGCTTGAGGCTGTCTCGGATCACTCCGATATTGGCGAGCGACTCGCCCTTTAGGCTTGTTTCGCCCTTGCGATTGACGTGATACCGGAGTTCCTGCCCGTCGTCGTCGATGCGGGCGAGGCTCTCAACGAAAGGTCGCAAAGCCTGCAGGTGTTGGCGAATTTTCTCATCCCCCACATCGCCCGCGACCAGGAAGTCGTAGTGGCTCTGGATGTCATGATTTACGGGATGTCCGCTCGGAATGGCGCCGAAGGCCGCGAGCTGGCCGACGACATACTTCAGAATCAATTCGACAGCGTGCCTCGCATTATAGAGAATCGGAAGTACGAGAGTGTCGCGCTTGCCCAACATCTTCTTCTCGATGATCGCGTTGGCGAGTTCCCAGGCTGCTTCAATGTAACCATCTACGTAATGAAGCTCATCGCCCTGACTTCCGATGCAGGCGTTCCAGGTACTGTCACCGGAAAGTTCGAAAAACGGATCTTCGCTCATGGCGTCAGCAACTTTTGCTCGAGCTGCGATATGGCTGGAAGAGAGGCTACAAGTTGGTCGGTAGTGCGTCCGGTCGGTGACAAGGAACGGACCATCATTCCTCGCAACCTTCGATCTCTGGGAATATGTCGCCGAAATCTACGTTCACGGATGGGTCATCCAATTCAAGGTGAGCTAAAGTGCAGTCATCAGGGGCTTCCGCTCGTATGCTCCCGAGAACATTGACGCGAAACTCCGTCATAACGCTCTCGCGGCTCGCTCCCACCTTGTGGGCATGGGCCGCATCGGCGTAGTGATAGAACTCGGCCCTCACGCGAGCGGAGATCTCGACCGTCATCTGGACCACGAAACCATCCTTCTGAGTTTGTATGATCTTGAAAGAGTCGTTCGTCGCAATTAGGCTGATGTGCTTCGGTTCGATGGCGTAATCGACCACGTCCCAGTAGAATTCGTCGGAATATGCCTCGATCTCGGGCTCGATTTCCTCGATCTCTCTAGCCAGGCGCTTGTCCAATTCGCTTTTGAAGTCTTGCCGACCTCCCGCAGATATCGCGCCCAGCAATGACGCGACCAACCGGCGGGCGCTTTCGGTGTGTGCCTGAAAGCCCTGGAGCGCGCTCGACACATCCTGTTCCGTGTCGATCCACTCCGACCTGCCGCAAAATGCGATCCAGCCCTTGTCGCGCGTGATCGCCAGCAGCTTCTTGCTGTTGCTCTTCGCCCAATCCTCTAGTGTGATAAGAGCGATGGCGTCCGGAAATTCGTGTTTCTTGCCCTCCTCGAATGGCGTCTCGATCGCAAAATACATGGCGATCAAGCGCTCGATGTCGGCGCCCGAAGCGCGGACGATCTCACAAGCCGTGCTTTCCATCCACTTTTTAAGGTTGCGGTCCGCTGCGGCTGAGGCGTCGAGACCATCTTGCGTGAGACTTCTGAGCGATGACAGCGTTCCCTCATCGAATAGTTGTGAGAGACCGCTACGGCGTATGGCGACTTCCAGATCCTTCTTGGCGAGGTCGGCCTCCTCCTTGAGATGCCGGAGCACTTCCTTCTGAACAATTTCGGACAGCACGAACCTCGCCGAGCCTTCGGCGAACTGCTTGAACTGCGCAAGGAGACCGCGTTCGAGATTCAAGTGCTTCTGCTTGAATATGTTGGTATCCAGCGTGACAGCATCGTATTTCACGCTTGCGCTCCTCTTCACCGACGTACTGAATTGCGCGTCTTTCTGAAGCCCACCCGGCCTACTGACGCTGATGACAAACTTGCACGCGGTGCGGCAGCCTTAAAACCAAATTATGGTCGCTCGACCGCCCAGAGACGCCCCGCGACGCCTTTCTCCCGGTTACGTTCCGCGGAGCGAGGCATCGTCGCCGCGATACCTGTTATCTTGGCACCAGGGACCGGTTGCCGTTCGAGACGGCGATACCAATTTCCTGGGCATGGTGCGAGAGCAATGCGACGTTCGCGCTTCCAGGCTTGAACGCGGGGCCGAACGTGAGCAGGAGATCATGCGTCCGCGTACGGTTCAAGGATCCGAGCGTGGATCCATCGCCGGCGGAGAACCGGACGAGCTTCCACACGGGGTTGATCGTGCCGGTAGAGATCACGACGAACTTGACGTGGTAGGACAGTACGTCTTGCTTGAACGTGTCTCCGGCATCCTTCGGCAGAGCCGAGGACGGAAGCGCTAATTCGGACTGCAACCGATCGCGCAGCCACTCGGATATTCCCAATTGGCTCTCTAAGAGGAGCGACGAGCCGTGAAACGAAGGACGGTCTTGATCGCAGGTGCCTCCAGAAAACTTCCGAAGCTTGTCGAGATTCCAATAGTTTCCAAATTTATCCTCCCGCGTGCCTTGGGAAGAGAGCGTCCCGCCGAGCCCCAGCGAGCGCGATTGACTATCTGCCAAAGGTTCTATGAAGGATACCCCTGGGTTCAGGGCGCCAGTCTCGTCGACCTGGAGATCGACGGTCGTCTGCACGCCCCATCGAGTGGGCAACAGCGTGTCATTGTCGTGCACCGCTTGGACGATGTCACAGTAGATCTTTTCGCGTACCTTGAATTCGAGATCACCTCCTGCGGTCAGCACGGGTGTGCGCGAGGTTTCCCATGCCTCCTGCATCTGCGGCACGTATGTTCCGCATCCCGCCAGAGACAGCGCCAGAGTCAATGCTGCCAAGGCGGCCTTTTTTTGCCTCATGATGTCCTCCCAGTCACTGCTGCTGCGACTTCTTCAGCGCGTCGAAGAGTGATTGCAGAGGGACACCGTTGATGCTGAAGTTATCGAAGTGCGCGGCGCAGGTCCAAAGACAGGAGGTCCGCCCGCTATCGGTGCTTTTGGCGACGTTGCAGGATGCCCTTTCGCAATTCATTTCTCGCGCGGGAAGGATGTCCTGGCAGGTCGGCTCCTTCTGCCTCGGGCAGAGGATCTCATCGCTGATAGCTGAACGCGAAAAACTAAAAACAAGAAGAATTGCAATGACAGACGAACGCACCATGCTGGCCCCCAACCATTGGAATGCAATTGAAAATTGCCGCACATCATCGAAACAATCAAGGTATGAATGCCGCCTTGTCGGCAAGAACGGTGGCCAGATAGCTGGTCAAAGCGCGTCGGCCGGGCCTAAGGCGCTGCAATCATAGTTTCATCCGACCCGCGGCAGAGGGAGCGATGGCGACCACACTCCCTCACGCTCGGGTCGTTTTGAACCGTCGTCCGAATTCGAGCCCAGTTCGAGGAGGGAGCCAGCAATAACGAGCCATCTGCCATCTCAGCGCGGTTTCCGGCGTTGCCTGCCCGAACGCGGACGCGAAGCGCGGAATACCGGAATCGGTACCGCGCATTCGCCGCGGCCTTGCCTATCCTAACGCACACTTCGCATCACGGCCTGCAGCCGCTCTCTCGCTTCGGAACTTCCTCAGGGACACCAACCTCCTGCTGAAGAAGTTTTAGGAGCTGATTTCATTCCCGAAAGCCGGATTTCAACGCCTGGAGCTAGGAAGCATAGCCCGCGCGCGTTCACGTGCTTCTCTACGGCGCTCGCGCCGAAGCTTCGCTCGCTCGGAACGTTGCGGCAACGGAGGCACCGGTGCGTCGGCCATTTCGGGCGGAGCCGTCTCGAGGATTTGCTCGACACCAGGGCGGGCTTCCATGAATTCCAAAATCGCACCGCTGTCTACCGGCGATCTGCCAACCACCGCTCTCGCGCTCGACCAGCCCTTGCGAAAAGATATCGAGGTCCGGCACTCGCGATGTAGCCGCTTGGTGCGATCCGACCAGTCCTTTCCGCTGGTAGCCAGGATTGCCATATCGCGCTTGAGATCGGCCATCACGGCGAATCCCTCCGGATAGCTCACCAGGACCTTCAGCACCGTGACCTGAAAGTTCACCTCGCCCCGTCCGGTCAGCGCCACATCGTGAGCGCCCGCATGAGGGCATCGCGGCCGACCTGCCTGAGAGCCTCGGGAGATACCGCCCCCTTTGTGGCGGCCTCCAGAATCCTGGAAGCGACATGCGTGCGCGCTCCGATCTCGCGCGGCGAAACGCTGCGCCATCTACCGAGGGCCGCAGGCCTGATCAGGCGTGCGCCAGGGGCACATCGCGTCAATGGAAAATGGCACACGTCCTCGAGGTGAGAACGTCGTGGACCTGATGGACGCGCTGCGCAAGAGCATCGGAAGAGAGGGGGCGACCGCGACAGAGGCACCCAAGAAATCAGGAAAAAAGCGGCGCAAGGCGGCGTAGAATCCTCTTGTGGTTTTATCGTAGAGGCGCCGGCCCCGGCCAGCGGAGGCCCCATGGTTTTCCAGCCCGACAATGCCCCCGACCTCACCTTCACACGCCCGATGTCGATCGAGCTAGAAGGCAAGACCTTCGACAAGGGCATCCTCTACTGGAATCCGCTCCTGTTCGAGCTCGTCCGGATGGCTGGTCTCAAAGGGGTCAAAGGCGAAAAGCTGAAGCACATGCTGCTCTGCAACTTCGTCGACGGCGAGGCGGACGCTTCACAGGGCTACCGGTTCATCAAGGAGGCCGGACTGTCAGTCCAAGGGCAGGCGGCCAATCCCGCCTGGAAGACGATCTACCACCTCGTACGCACCCTCGGACTGTCGCTGGATGTCGTGTTCATCTGGGACGACAAGGCAAAGGCAGCCTTCCCAGGCAAGACTGGCCGTATGAGGTACACGCCGTGACACCTGAGCCGTCTCCGGCCACGGGGGACGGCTCCCTTGCCTGGCTCGGATTTGTAATTCTCGCCTGAAGATCGGTCGCACGTCAGCTACGCTGATTTAGGTATTGAGATACCTATATTAACTTCGGAAGGTATTTCGCGCGCGTAGCAATAACTATGCCGGGTCTGCGGACTCCGGTAACGATTCGTTAACCATATTCTGGAGTCCGTTAACCATACGTGTGTTGCGCTCGGAATCGAGAAAGACTACATTCCGATTCCGATGGCGAGTGTTCGAGACATGTTGGTGGCGCGTAAGGGTGAGCTGGAGGCCAAGATGCAGCCGCTCTATCCCGAGACTGCGCGGCTGCGGAAAGAACTGATCGAGAAGGAAGGACTGATCAACGAGATCCAAGACGAGCTTCGTCAAATCCTCGCGCTGCTGAAGAAGCTCGACGAGGACAGCGTGAAGAAGAAACCGCCGACGATCATGGAAGCTGTGCTGGAAATTCTGCGACACAAGCCACTCGGCATGACGGCGCAGGAAATCCTGGCGGAGCTGAACGAGAAGTACTTCGACGGGAAGATCGCGCGGCACAGTCTTTCGCCGCAACTGTCGCGGTTGAAGGATCGCGACAAGAAAGTGGAACTGCGGGGCAACCGCTGGTTCCGTCTACCAGACGAACCATCGTTGTTTCCGCCAAAAAGTTAAGGCCCCGGATTGTCCGAGGCCCTCACCTGGTCGGGTGCATACCGGCGATGTCGTCGCCAGAGCGGAGATTGGTAGGTCGACTATGAGTTTAGATCCGTGCTTCGGCGGGTACTTTGGGGCTGCAACCCTTCTGTACGTTCCGAGGCTCATAATAGCCTGATCTACCGTTCGGAGCGTCTTCGGGCGCTCCTTCGGCTCCCATACATATTGTGTTCGCAACTCGTGTCAAGCGACACGACGACTTTGCTTGATCTTTCGATTTTAAGACGAGCGCGAGCGCATCACAACTTGTTTTCATTCATAGCGAGCTTCATCGCCTGCTACAGGCTCCGCTCGCGCGTCACAAGGACAACTATCAATGCCAAATCCAAATGAGAATAACCCCGGCCATGGCGGTGACAGTCCCGGCCACGGACCGGCACCGGTCACAATTATTGTGAACGGTACTGCCTATGAAGTGCCGAAAGAGAAGATCTCCTATGAGGAGTTGCTTCAGCTGATCGGTGCCCCGCCCCTGCCCGAAGGTAAGCGGTACTCGGTCGTGTACAGCAAGGGCAACTCGGGCAAGCCGACCGGCACGCTGCTCGAAGGTGAATCGGTGCAAGTGAAGAAAGACATGGAGTTCGATGTCACACCGGCTAATCGCTCATAGCCGCGATCTCCTTCAGTTACGGAATGAAGGGCTCCACCTTGCAATCCTTCACGGCTACTTGCACATCAGGGACGTGCCCTATGTGACAGCGGTTGGTGTGGTGCGCGAGGATGGAGTCCTCATCTCGCAACTGGAGACCACCGTGGCCGACGGCCACGAGGTCGCTGCGAAACCCACGAAGCATGTCGCTTACTGGATTGGCGAGCACCCTTGCCATGCCAATGGCGATAAGATTCGTAGCTTCGAAAACCCCAGTGGACCGGAGGACCTTGGCGGCGGACTGAAATCGAATTTCACGTTCTCTGCCAAGGCAGACTACAAGGACTACTGGCACAAGATGCGAGCGTACCTCGGCTGGATCGTCGGCGAAGCGCAAAAACTTCGACCCGAGGTGAAGGCCGAGACGTTCCCGGTGTACGCGACCGACGCAGAGGATGACGATGTATTCAACTACATCGACACCGCCGCAAGTCGCGTTCACATTGCTGCCGACAACGAAAAACTGGAGGGTCACCGCGTCGCAATCGTTGGCGTCGGCGGCACCGGTTCCTATGTGCTCGATCTGGTCGCCAAGACACGGGTTGCTGAAATTCGGCTGTTCGACGGCGACACCTTCGATCCACACAACGCCTTCCGTGCTCCGGGTGCCTGGTCGCTCGCGGAGCTGGAGCAGAAGAAGTCGAAGGTGGATAATCTGTTCGGCATCTATAGCAAGCTGCGACGGAAGGGCTTGGTGAAGCATTCGGTCCCCCTGGGACCGGATAATCTTCACCTGCTGGAAGGATTGAACTTCGTCTTTCTCTGCCTCGATGCAGGAAAGGCAAAGCGAGCCATTGTTGATTGGCTGGGTGCGCATGGCATCTCGTTCATTGACGTGGGTCTCGGCATCATTCGAGGGCCGAACGGCTTGCAAGGCATCGTGCAGGTCGTTTCCAGCACGGCTCAAAAGCGCGACCACATCGATCGGCGGATGTCGTTTGGCGACGAGGCGGAAGAAGAAAACGACTACGAGACGAACATCCAGATTGCGGAGCTCAATGCCTTGAACGCTGCATTCGCTGTTATCCGGTGGAAGCGCTTCCTTGGCTTCTACCGCGACGCCGGCAAGGAATTTTTCTCGAGCTATCAGATCGCAACGGGTGAACTGTGCAATGAGGAACAGTCTGGCTAGACGGCATCACATCGAACCCAAATTCGTCGAGTACATACCGAAAGAACTGGACGAGGGGATTATCTATGTGTCGCAGCGGTTCAAAACCGCGTCGCATCTGTGTTGCTGCGGCTGCGGCCAGAAAGTCGTCACTCCGCTTAATCCGGCGAAGTGGCGACTGACTGTCCACGGCGCGACCGTCTCGCTTGACCCCTCAATCGGTCTGGGTACCCTTCCGTGCCGTTCTCACTATTGGATACGCCAGTCCCGAATAGACTGGTACGCTGACATGACGGACGAACAGACGGCTTGGGCGCAGCGATCAGATGAATACGCAAGCAAGGTATTCACAGGTGAGATCAAGCCGCCTCCGCCACGGCGCCCGGCTGGATGGTTTGCTGCAGGAATCCGCAAATTCATCGATGGCGTGGTCGCCTTCTTCCGTTCGCTTTGGAAGTGAGCGTCGCAAAACGACGCTCAGGTAAAGCGCTCGCCGTAGGTCTCCTCGTCTTCAATGACGCTGAAAGTCCGCGGCTACTCGCCGAAGGAGTCGCCTTCGACCTCCTGTACCTGAACGGCCGCGATCTCCGGAAGCTGCCGCTCGTCAAGCGCAAAACCGAGCTCAAGAAGATCATAGAGGGCACCGAGATCCAGTTCAGCGAGAGCTTCGAGATCGATGGTCGCGAGATGTTCGCGCACGCCTGCAAGGTCGGACTGGAGGGAGTGGTCTCGAAGGTCCGCGACAGCGCGTAGGCCATCGCAGAAGCTTCTTTCATATCCATGCGGTCCTCCTATTCCGACCTCACGCTGACTTCCGCTGCGGCTTGGCCGCCGACTTCTTCGCCGCCGTCTCCTTGGGCTTCTTGCCCTCGATCGGCATCAGCATCTCCTTCTGACCACTCGATGCCTTGCGCGGTTTCTTGGCTGGCTTTGCGGCCTTTGCCGGCGAGGCTTCCCGGCCGACGCTCCGCCGCAGCGCCTCCATCAGGTCGACCACGTTGGTCGCCGCCGGCCGCTCCTTCGGAGTGATCGGCTTGCCGGCGCGCTTCTTGTTGATCAGGTCAATGAGCGCCGTCTCGTAGTGGTCCTCGAACTTTTCGGGCTCGAAGCGCCCTGCCTTTTGGTTCACGATGTGCCGGGCCAGGTCGAGCATGTCCTTGGTCACTTTGACGTCCTGGATCTCGTCGAAATATTCCTGCTCGCTGCGCACCTCATACGGGTAGCGCAGCAGCGTGCCGACGAGACCTTTGTCCAGCGGCTCGAGCGCGATGATATGCTCGCGATTGGTGAGCACCACCCGGCCGATTGCGACCTTATCCATCTCGCGGATGGTCTCGCGAATCACGGCGAAGGCATCGTGGCCCACCTTTCCGTCCGGACGCAGGTAGTAGGGGCGGATCAGATAGCGCGGATCGATGTCGGACTTGTCGACGAATTCGTCGATCTCGATGGTGCGCGTGGACTCGAGCGCGATGTCCTCGAGCTCATCTTTGGTGACCTCGATGTACTGGCCCTTGTCGAGTTCGTACCCCTTGACGATGTCCTCGTTGGGCACCTCGTCGCCCGTGTCGGCGTCGACCTTGAGATACTTGATGCGGTGGCCGGTCTGCCGGTTGAGCTGGTTGAAGCTGATCTTCTCCGACTCGGAAGTGGCCGGATAGAGCGCCACCGGGCACGTCACGAGCGACAAACGCAGGAAGCCTTTCCAGTTGGCACGGGGGGCCATGTACGCAGAACTCCGGTTCGAGACGGCCTGGATTCAAGACGAACGGCAGACCATGGTTCCGACAACGGCTGCCTCGCCATAGGGGCCAATTTTTCGGTCCGGGACTCGACTCTTTTGTTCTTGTTATGTTCTAATTGGGCATGACCGATCGAGTTGGCCGCTCCGGAGACTTGATCGTGTGCAATCTCTACTCGATGACAAAAAACGTGGACGCGATCCGCCGCCTGTTCGGCGCACTGAACAGCCACGTCGGCAACCTGCCGTCGATGCCAGGCATTTTTCCTGACTACCCTGCACCGATCGTACGCAACGGTGCCGAGGGACGCGAGATCGTCATGGCTCGGTGGGGCATGCCCTCGTCGGCCAAGGCGCTCATGGACGCGACGAAAAAGCGAGCAGAGAAACTCGAGGCGAAGGGGAAGCCCGTCGACTTCAAGGGGCTACTCCGAATGGAGCCGGATGGCGGCACAACCAACATCCGCAACGTGAACAGCGCGCATTGGAAACGGTGGCTTGGTCCGGAGAACCGCTGTCTGGTGCCGTTCACCTCGTTCAGCGAGTACGACACCGTCGACGGTAAGGAGGTGCCGGTCTGGTTCGCTGCGGACGAGAACCGGCCGCTGCTAGCGTTCGGCGGCTTGTGGACCAACTGGACATCGGTCCGGAAGGCCAAGGAAGGTGAGGTCAGGATCGACGTGTTCGGATTCCTCACTACGGAGCCCAACGCTGAAGTCGGCCGTGTCCATCCGAAGGCGATGCCGGTGATCCTGACGAAGCCCGAGGAGTACCACGCCTGGATGCGCGCCCCTTGGGAGGCGGCTAAGGCGCTACAGCGGCCGCTGCCCGACGGAGCGCTGACGATCGTCGCCACGGGCGAGAAGGAAGATCCAGCGCCCGCCTCCTGAGCGCGGGTCATAGCCAGCTGCTGGCGCGTTGGAATTCGCGGCTGTGCACATGCCGGCGGAACACGTGGACAAGCGGCAGCTCTAGCGATTTCGAATCCCTGCCTTGTGCTAACCGCCGGGAACGACGCGGGCGGCACAAGGATTCGTTCCGCGGGAGCGATCTCGATGCTGATGACGAAACAGAGAAGACCGGCGATTCGGACCCTGCGCGGCTGGGCGATCTCCGTGCTGCAGGAAGCCGGCGCCATCCGCAAATGCGAGGAGCACGGCTGGATGCAGGATCGTGCCGACCCGCACGCGCGCGAGCGCGCCGTCGAGATCGCTCGTGAAGAGTCGCCGAGCGGGGTTTCTCCGGACGATGCTGTTGCAGAAGTCCGCGAGGTACTGGATTCTATCGGCGATACTTGCCCGGAGTGTCCGCCTTAGAACAGGATCTAACGCTGCGACGAGAGCACTGCGATATCTGTAATCTACAGTTGGTTCCGGTCCGATTCAGCGCAAGGCCACTCGAACGCGCCCTACCACAAGATCATCCATATCGACATGGATGCATTCTATGCATCCGTGGAACAGCGCGACGCCCGGACCTGCGCGGAAGGCCGGCCGCGGTGGGCGGCTCGAGGAGCCGTCGCCGCCGCGAGTTACGAAGCCCGCAAATTCGGAGTTCGCTCTGCAATGCCCTCAGTGAGGGCTAAGCGACAGTGTCCGGACCTGATCTTCGTCAAAAAGAACGGGTCCTGAATAAAGGCGCGCGGACTAACATCCGGTCCAAAAGCAATTGCAGCCAGCCCAGTCCTTATCTAAATCGCCCGCAATCAGGTTGAGCGGTTCTTCAAGCGAATCATGCGATGTCATCGGGGGCAACGCGCTACGACAAACTTGAGGCCAACTACGTAGCCATCGTCCAACCCGCATCAATCAGGCTATTGCTCCGCGCTAATGAGGCCACGACCTACAAGTTTTCCGGAACACCGGCAAGACGCAGACCATGATAGAACTTTTCGTAGATCCATTGCTCTCGACCAGCCTTGGCTCCGTCCCATGCGCCAATCGAAAAGCTCGGCGAGAGTTGTTGGAGTCGCTGAGTAGCGTTTCTCGCTGCTTCAAAGTCGCCAAGATACGCCGTCGCGATGGCCATGGCGGCCCAGCCAAAAACCCATCGTGGCATCTCATGAGCCGCTCGACGCGCGTACTCAAGAGCTTCTTCGTATTTCCCCTTCGCGATGTAGGCGTAAGCGAGGCCGCCGTGCGCAAATCCGAGCTGTAGGTCTAGCGGACTCAACGTTATGGAACGCAAAGAATGGTCTATGGCACTGTCGAGGGCTCCCACCCCACTCCGAACGTGACCACTGGAGCTTGGCTTCACCGGCGCGCGGCTGATCTCGGCCTGTGTGATGGAGACCTCGATCGCACCTACGACCCTCAAAGTCACCTCGTCCTGCAACGCGAACACGTCGTCTGGCGCGCCATCTATCTTGTCGGCCCACAAATGCGCGCCAGTGGCCGTTTCGACGAGCCGGACAGTGACGCGTATGCGCTCACCCGCCCTGCGCACGCTGCCTTCCAAGACATAGCGCACGCCGAGTTCTCGCCCGATCTGCTTGATGTCAACTGCCTTGTTCTTATAGTTGAAGCTCGAATTTCGGGCGATAACGAATAACCACTCGAAGTGCGACAGCGCCGTGATGATGTCTTCCGCTATGCCATCAGAAAAATAATCCTGCTCGGGATCAGCACACATGTTTCTAAACGGCAGCACCGCGATCGACGGCCCGCCGGGCGGCGGGAGAGGCTTGGTGGCTTCCGCGATTGGCGCGCTCGCGGCCGATATCAACCCGGCAGGACGCGTCCCATAAAGCCGCACCGGTCGGTCAATATTCCGCAATGACCTCTCGCCGAGATCGTAGAAGGCGAGTCTGGTTTTTCCGCGGACTTGCTCAAAAGCGCTGCCAGACAGGCACACGCCGCCCGGCTCGCATTCGTTCTCGACGCGGGCTGCGACATTGACGCCATCGCCGAAAATATCGCTGCCTTGGACAATGATATCGCCAACGTTGATACCGATCCGAAAAGTGATCTTTGGCTCTGTGCGCCCGCTACCTGCCCTCATCTGATCCTGCAAGACCAGCGCGCAGGTCACCGCGTCAACGGCGCTGGCGAACTCTATAAGCATCCCGTCGCCGGTGGTCTTAACGATGCGGCCGTAGTGCGCAGCGATGATTGGATCGACCACTTCGCGACGGAGGGATTTTAGGACGGCGAGAGTTCCGACCTCGTCGGCGCTCATGAGTCGCGAGTAGCCCTCGACATCTGCCGCCACTACCGCAGCCAGCCGCCGTTCGATACGTTTACCTGGCACGAAGCGCCTCGTTTTCGTCCCCGGCGGCCAGCAAACCAATTTTGGAAAGCTGAGCGCACCGCCCAACTCTCGCCCTGTCGCAGCCAGAGTGTTCATTGCCTTCTGAAAAAGTGGCTCTCCAAGAGGTTCGATAGACCGGGGCTGCGCTTGTCGATCGCTTCTGCCCTGCGCGAGGGAGCTGTCGTCGCTCTGGCCTGTCAGGATCGCGATAGGTCATGACCGGCGCGCCTCGGCGACGGCCAGCGTGTCGATGTACTGGCGGAACTCGGTGATCTTGCCGTCCTTAACGATCCAGACATGCGCATAGCGGGCTTCGACCTTTTTGCCCGTCGCGCCGTGTACCCCCGTGAAATCGCCGAGCGACACGACCGTGTTGCCCTCCGTAATGAATTCGGTGGGGACGAGCGCAAAGCTTGACCACTCCGCCACCAACGGCTTGAACAGACCTTCGGCCACGCGCTGGGGCCCGCGGCCATCGACCTTATAGTGCCACATCGTGATCCATTCGATGTCGGGCGCCATCAGGCACAGCGCGCCTGGCGCATCGCCGGCCGCCAGTCTGTCGTAGAAGCTTCGAACGATTGCGGTGGGTGTGGTCACGTTAGATCTCCTGAAAAGGCGGCACGACGCGGCGTGTCGGGATGTCAGCCGACGTGCTTGGCGAGAAAGTCGCGCATCGCTGCCGCGATCTCGCTTGCGTGGGTTTCGAGTGCGAAGTGACCGCTGTCGACGAAGCGGACGTCGGCCGAAGGCACGTCCCGCTTGAATGCTTCGGCACCGGGCGGAATGAAGAACGGGTCGTTCTTGCCCCAGACGGCGAGGACGGGCGGCTGATGTTGGCGCAGATAGGCTTGGATCGTATCGTACAGCGCCACGTTCGATCGATAGTCGAGTAAGAGGTCGAGCTGGATCTCGTCATTGCCTGGTCGCGCCAGATAGAAATCGTCCAGATTACGCCCGTCGGGCGGGACCCGGCTCGGGTCCGCCACGCCGTGCGTATATTGGAAAAGCGTCGTCTGCGGCGCCAGGAAGCCGCGCAGCGCGTCCCGGTTGGCCTGGATCGGTTCGTTCCAGTAGGTTCGGACTGGTGCGAAGGCGTCGGATACGCCCTCAAGATAGGTATTGCCGTTCTGGGTGACGATCGCGGTGATCCGCTCGGGGTGCTTCACCGCCAGTCGGAAGCCGACCGGAGCCCCGTAGTCGAAGACATAGATCGCGAACTTGTCCAGCCCGAGGACTTCGGTGAAGCGGTCGATCACCTTGGCGATGTTCTCAAATGTGTAGGTGAATCGATCGCGTGCCGGCTGCTCGGTCATGCCGAACCCGGGCAGATCAGGTGCAACGACGTCATAGCGATCGTCGAGTTGCGGAATCAGATCGCGGAACATGTGGCTTGCGGTCGGGAAGCCATGGAGCAGCAGAACGGTAGGCCGGGACGGATCACCGGCCCGACGGTAAAAGACCTCGAGGCCGTCGACATCGATGGCTTGGAAACTGAGTGGCATGTGGATTTCCTGAAGCTAGATTAGAGTTCGCAAGAGAACTGGAGTGCGCCGGTTCACCCGTTCAGCGACAGGAGAGCGAGCACCTGTCGAATGCATCTATCGGTCAGCGCAGTAGAGGCATGACTTCAACGTAGCGACGGGTAACCCTGCCTATAGACCCAATCTGTGGCCTGGGCGGGAGTGTGACAGGGCAGACAATCGCTGTGGTAGTCAGTCGCGGTAGTGCGGGTGGGAGCCCCCACGTCGAAATGGGACCATCCCCAACCGTCGCCCCACAAGGGATTGCCGGGGTGCCGTTTGGTGGAATCCTTCACCAAAACGAACCAACCGTTGAGCTTGTCCTGGTGGCTCGCCGTACCCGAGGTCATGGTATCCGTGCTTGCCTCGAACTGCTCCTTGACCAGCACGGTCCCGTCGGGAAACTTTCCAGTCTTTTTGAAAGCCTCGCGTGTTCCTGGCGATGCGTAGACCGCGTGGATCTGCTTGGCGCCAGGTTTGTCGTCATCCGCCACCGACCAACTGCCCAGATATTCGTAGAGCTCGCGATAGTCGCCCGGGACGTGCAGGTTGCCGGCGGCATCCTCCACGTTCGAAGACTTCGCGGGCCGCTCGTCGGCTGCAAGGACGAGCGCCACGGAGGCGCTGAAGGCGAGTGCGACCGAGACGACAAACAAACTCCTACGATTCATACGATGCTTCCTTCAGCGTTTTCGGTTTGGGATCCAGCAGTCGCCTCTCGGCGTCGCGGCGTGAAAGCGCGACGGCCTGCGTAGGAACGCCGCCTGTTGTCCGGAACGCTAGTCAGGCGCTCGCCGATCTCAAAATCGATTGTTCCGATTGGAGCATCGAACTTTCCCATAAATGGATTGGCGTCAGATTCTTCTGGACGATGCCGTTCAGGTTCAGCTTGTTGAAGGCGCAGACGCTTGGGCCCCTTCGCACGCATGCGTAGGCAGAGCTGTGCGGGCGTCTACCAGATGCTGCCTCCTGCCGGAGCTTGGTCCGTCATTACTAGGCTGTCGACAAGATGGTTGGTAAGCTCGTTGAGCACGCGGGAATTGCTCCGCTGCCCTTGTGAATAAGCCAGTTCGACTGCAGGCAACTGAGGGAGACTTCGTCCGTGAGGGACGATCTTAAGCGGGGGCTTGACCAGTGCGCGAGCGAGCACGGTAATTCCCATGCCGTCTATCGCCGCCGATTTGAGACTGTCGAAGCTGGGGCCGACAAAACTGATATGGCTGGGTGAACCGTGAGTTTTCAGAGAAGCGAGGGCGCAACGACGATACGCACAGCCGTCCGGAAACAATACCAGCGGTATGGAGTCCATCTCATCGCACTCGAAATTCGGCCCGGAAACCCACACCAACTGCTCGCGCTGAGCCACCGTGCCGAGCTTGGCGCCCATGTCCTGCTTGAAGAAAGCGAGGTCGAGTTCTCCGCGCGTGCTTCGTTTCTGCAATCCTTCCGACTGGTTGGCTTCCACCTCCAACCCGACCATCGGGTACTTCGCTTTGAACTGCGCGAGCCAGGCCGTGAGGTCGCGACCGAAGAAATCGAGCGGAACACCCAGGCGGACGAAACCATCGAGAGGTTCTTCCGACATCAACCGGCAGGCCTCGTCGTTAAGTTGCAGAATTCGTCTTGCATACTTTACTAGACGGTCTCCGTGCGGAGTGAGTTCCAAAACCTTGCCTTTGCGACGCGACAGCAATGGCTGACCTATTTGCCCTTCCAGTTTCGCGATTTGCGCACTGATGGTGGACTGAGACCGACCGACGATTTCGGCGGCCCGGGAAAAACTCATCGTATCCGCCACGACAAGAAGCGTGCGGAGACAGTCGATATCGAGGTTCATAGCCATCTCCATGATTGCTGTGCCGATCGCGGTCATTCATGCGTCGCCGATTTACGCAAGGATACATCGCGCCTTGGAGCGCGTCGGCTCGCTCGCTACCCGCCCCGTTCTGAGAGAGCTTCTGTCCGCACGATCGGGAAATCTATGTCGGTCTCAGCCACCTTGTTGAGGTAGTTCGTGAAGACGTTCTCGGCCACCAAGGCTACGATTTCGACGATCTGTGCGTCTCCGTAGCCGGCGAGCCGCACCGCGGACAGGTCGGCATCGCCGACATGACCACGCTTGCGAACCACTTTCGCCGCGAACCTCACCGCCGCATCCGCCTTCGGATCCTTGGATGCGCCCATTCGATTGAGGGCGATCTCCTCCGGAGGCAGCTTGGCGAAATTGATCGCGAGATAGCTGTGGGCCGACAGGCAGTAGTCGGAACCGTTGACTTGAGCCACCGCAAGAGCGATCCGTGCGCGTGTCTTGGAGTCCAGGGTCCTGGACAATCCGTCCTGAAACGCGACGAACGCTTCGAGTGCGACCGGGCTGCTACCGATCAGACGCGACAGATTAGGCACGACGCCGAGCTTCCGATAAATGTTGTCCAAGGTGGGTTTACTGGCTGCAGGCGCACCGTCGCGGGTCGATATTCGCAAGCGGGACATGATCTCTCCTTACAAGTTCATCCCAATTTCCTTCCGGATGGCGGGCGCAGCCGCAAAGCACCGCCCGCCATCGAGCCTCTTTTCCGAGGAGCGTTCGTACGCGGCAACTATTGGTGGGCTCGGCTTGCGACCGACTCGACGCGTCGGCGCGTGTCGCCCATCATCTCTCCCATCTGCTCGATCACTGCGTAGCGGACGTGCGTCGGCGCAGTATCCGCGTCGCCGGATTGGAACGGAGGGGCGGGCGCATATTCTAGGGCCAACTGCACGCACTGTGCGGCATCCTCACCGCGCAGTTCGGCGATCAGCGTCAGCGCGAAGTCGGCGCCGGCGGTGACGCCACCGCCCGTCAAGATGTTGCCGTCGCGAACGACGCGGGCTTTTTCGGGGATCGCACCGAATGCCGGCAGCAGGTCGAGCCACGCCCAGTGCGAAGATGCTCGACGTCCCCTAAGCAATCCGGCCGCTCCGAGGATCAGAGATCCGGAGCAAACAGAGGTCACGTAGGTCGCGGTGCTCGCCAGCCGGCGCACGGCCGACATGAAGCGGGCATCCTCCATGGCGTCGATGCAGCCGAGCCCGCCGGGGACGCAGAAAACGTCGCAGCTACCGATGGTTTCCAGATCGGCCAGCTTTGTGAAAGAGAGTCCGTGGGAAGTTACCGGCGTTGCTCCGATCGACGCGACGATCACCGTGATGTCAGGAATCATGGTCAGAAACTGATGAGGCGCGGTGAAGTCGAGCTGAGTTACTTCGTTGTAGACGGGAATCACGACGGTGGTCATTGATACCTCCTCAAAGCCGTGCTCTTTGACGGCGGGACTGTTGTCGGATGGGTTGCGTGTGTCTCAAACGGGGACGCGAAGATTTGGTCATCGCCCATTCGGGTATCGAACGCGGCAACGAATTCGTCGCTCACGAACAAACCTTGAAGCGATCTGCGCCGACGCGAGGTCCGGCCAGCGGAAGGCTGAAGGCCATCCGCCGGCCAGGCCGATACCTCGATCAAGCCGCTTTCCTGGTGTGAAGCTCCGGAAATGACGGGTCCAAGTCTGTTTTGAAGGTGTTGTTGAACAGATTGGTGATGAAGCTGAAGGCGGTCTCGGCGACGATGTCGATGATCTGCGCTTCGGTAAAGCCCGCAGCGCGAACGGCCGCGAAATCCGCATCCTCGATGTGACCGCGCGATTTGGCGACCTTGTAGGCGAACTGTAGCGCGGCATCGGCCTGGGGATCGGTGGAATGACCCTCGCGATTGAGCTCCATGTCCTCCTTGGTCAGACCGTTCAGCTTGCCGGCCAGATAGCTGTGGGCCGTCAGGCAGTAGCTGCAGCCGTTCACTTCGGCGGTCATGATGTGCAGGCGTTCGCGGGTCTTGTGGCCGATGCTCTTGCCGAGCGTCGCGTGCATATCCGCAATCGCCTTCAGGGCATCGGGCGACTGGGAGATCAGAGAGAAGAAGTTCGGCACCACGCCGAGAACCTTCACGTAGTTCTCAAGGATCGGTTGGGACTTGGTGGGGGCCTGTTGAATGGAAGGGATGGGGGCGCGAGCCATGAGGTTTCTCCTTTGCAACCGAGCCACCTTGGCTTCGGTGAGGAGAACATCGGATGTTTCATTGGAAAGAATAATCCGGTAAGAATGGAAGTGTCTCTTTCATGCTGTGGAAGGGGAAGCGGGGCCGTCGTGACCATCCTCTCATCCCAGCTTCGATAGGGCCGATCGCAGCTGGCTGGCGGCAAAGTCCAGAAAGACCCGCATCTTGAGCGGCAATTGCCCGCGTGCTGCGTGGACGAGGTGGACGGGAATGGGTTCGACATCGAACTTCTGCAGCACCTGGACGAGCTTTCCGGATCGAAGCTCATCGGCGCAATGATAGCGGTACACTCTGGTGAGGCCGGTGCGCCGGACTGCGGCCTGAACGGCGGATTCGGCGGCCGTGACCGATAGACGCGGAACGATGTCGACTCCAAATTCGCGCTTGTTCGCGGGATTCCGAAAGGACCAGATTGCGGAGGAAGGGCCAGTGAAGATCACACAGGGCAGCCTTTGTAGATCCTTCGGGTGTTTCGGAACGCCGTGAGCCGCCAGCAGGTCCGGTGAGGCGCACACCACCGTGTCCATAGCCCCGACGCGCGTCGCGATCATGCTGCTGTCCGGTAGTTCGCCCAGACGCACGGCCATATCGACGTGATCGTCGTATAGATGAAGGTTTCTGTCCGACAGAAGGAGCCGAACGTTGATTTCGGGATAGGCCGCTAGGAAGTCCGTGACGATGGGCAGAATGTACATCTGACCGAACAGGAGCGGCGCCGTCAGAACGAGCTCGCCGCGGGGAGTGGTGTACTCGCTGGATGCCGCTCTTTCGACTTCTTCGATTTCCTCCATGATGCGCTTAATCGAAGCAACATAAGACTGACCCGCGTCCGTCAGGGTGAGCTTGCGCGTCGAACGCTGCAGCAGCTTGGTCCCGAGATAGGCTTCGAGGTCGCTAAGTTTCCGGCTGAGCGTCGGCAGCGGCATGTTCAAGGCTTTGGCCGCCCCCGTCAGGCTGCCTTTTTCGACCGTCTGCAGCACGATCGACATCGCTTCCAGCCTATCCATCCCTGACTTTCATTTATTGGAAGCCACAATCTCTGAAACGAGAGATTATTTTTCCCTGCGCAACATTGCAAGGTGCGCTCAACAGTCCGCTCGCGCTGAAAGCGGGACTGCTGACGGAGTACCGATCATGACAACAACAGCATTGCTGTCCGCCGCGGCGCTTCTGGTCGAACGTGTTCTTCCGAGCCACGCGGATCTCTGCACGGAGTTGGGCAGAAATCGGACTGCCTGCGTCGGCGTCAGGGCGTTGGTGGCTCTTGCAGCCGCCATTATGCCGCCCGGTAGCCTGGCCGCGCAGGACCTGGTGGCCATCGCGTACTTGAACGTGGTCGTTCTCAATTCCATCGCCTACCGCCTGAGTTCGATGCGACCCGTCCGGATCTTTCGGGTCGGCGTCTTGAGGTCAGTGAAGGACGTTCTCGGTGCAACGGAGGCCGCGCTTCACCTTCCATGGAATTTCGCCCGCGTCCGTTCTCTACGTTCAATGCGCGCGGACGCGGCCGGCGGGCGCTAGGCTGCAGACGCACATGACACACGATCCCCATGACGCCGGTTCAGGAGCGATAGATCTGGATGAAGACGTGAGCTTCGCGGTGTACGCGACCGCCCTCGCGTTCAACAAAGCATACAAGTCGCTGCTTCATCCGCTTCGTCTGACGTACCCCCAATTTTTGGTGATGATCGTGTTGTGGGGGCGCGACAACGTCACCGTCAACGAGCTAGGCACTCGGCTCTTCCTCGACTCCGGCACTCTAACGCCCCTTCTGAAACGGCTGGAAGCCGCTGGGTACGTCCGCCGCGAACGCGATCCGACCGACAACAGACAGGTTCGCATAACTCTCGCTGATCCCGGACGGGCGCTCGAACCGGGGGCGAAGAGCGTCTCCGAGAAACTCTCGCGTGCTATCGATCTCGGGGCGGGCGGTACGATCTCTCTTAGGCATGCGTTGGCGACACTACGTCAAAAACTCGGTCGGCCGAGCGGTCATGCGTCATGAAGACGTCTGGCAGCAGGGAGAAAGTGACCCAAATGGTTGCAGCCGTGATCGCGTACGCGACTTAAAGAGCCGATCGCGATGCCGCAAAGTTCGACGTAAATCGAGGAGTCAAAGTCGGTGTCCATATCCAGCCACGCTCGTTCATGAACGTGACAAGTTTCTGGTAACCTTGAACCTTGTCAGGCGACCAGTTCTCGACGTCCTGCGCGAGCTTGTCGTCGCCGTCGAGATAGACGTTCGCGGAAATGGCGTAGGAATTGGGTGTGAGCTTGCCGGAGCCCTTATCGATTTTCACGCATTCGAAGGACTCGACTAAGAGCTTCCCGGTGATGTCCGGGTGCTCTTTTGTAAACTGACCGATGTCAGTGTTCATCTTCGTCCAAAGTGGCTGCAACATCGTCACGCGCTGGCGCGGATCTAGCATTGGTGCGGAGCGAAGCAAGCCTAGGAACGCGGGATTGGACGCGCGAACGCACCGGTCGGTGCCAGGCCGGCCCGGTTCTCCGAACTTGGCTTGGAGATACTCAAATGTCAGATATTGCTTGTTCTGTTGGGATTGCTGGATCCGAAAGAGAGAGCTATCCGCTGGCGGCGGCTTGTCGGGCAGGTCTGGCGAGCTGGTAGGAGCAACGAGCGTTCGATTGATGCCGATCTCGTCGTAGTAGGTTTGGACGAGACGGATGAAGCGCGCCCGTTCGATCGGCGTTAGTTCTTCGCTATTGAGCCGATCTTCCAGCGTTGAAATTTCGTCCATTATCTTGGTCTTCTGACTGATCAGATCGTCCTGAAATTTGGCCCAGCGCCTCGCCTCAGTTTCTTCAGCAAGATGAGCAAAGTAATCAGTAAACCGCAGGCGGGCGTTGATATCACGGTCAACGGCTTGGCTGACAAACCGGGTCATGAACTCCTTCTCTTGCTGCTTGATCGCGTTCGCCTGTTCTTGCCTTTTGATCTCAAGCTCGACGTTTCTGATGCGTTCGTCGACCATCTTGCCGTAGACGGTCACGGCTGCGGGAATTGCCACGGCGACACCGCGCTCGCCGCGATGACCTCTGATGGTTATGTCGGCAACGGCTCGCCGGATCGAGCCGACGCCCTCGTATGGATAATCGCTTTGGTGATGTAATTCGCGAAATCCGAGAGATCGAGCCGCCAAATTGGCAGGTTCTTTTGTTCGAGAAAGCGGACAGCGAGCGCCTTCGCGTCCAAGAAGGTTACGCCGTTCTTGTCGAGATCGCCGCAAGGATCGTGAGGCCAGAGCGGCACGCGCGCAGAAATCCATTCTGAGGCGCCGGTGCCAGCCACGATAGCCATGGGCGGATTTGCGGGGATAGCAAGTTTAATTCGGCCGTCGCAGCGGACCCCCAAAGTTGTAGAGCGGCTGTCGGCAGCAACCAAAAGTGCGCCTTTCGCTGGAACGAACGAAACAAGCGTACCTCGCGCGCCGGCCAGCGGCTCGGCTCCAACTGGCACGATAATGAAGGGGCGCGCCACGAGTGCGATGGTCAAAGCAATGCGAGAAAGAATGATGAACAAATACTGTCCCACCGAAAACCGGAGTGGGACAATCAAACCGAAAAGTCGAGGAATTTCAAACGCGATTTTGGAAGATGGCGCGCCACTCAGAACAAAACTGCGAACTCGTATGTAATTGAAATCGCTGTGTAATTCAGCCATGCATTGCTTAAGGGTTGAGCTTATCTTCAATAGGACAAGCGCGCCGGCTGGAAGGACATTGGGCCAAGAGAAAGCGAGTGGCCTCAAGTGCCGTCATGCAGCCGAGACCGGCGTGACAGCCTGCCGATAGACGCCGTCCCCCGCGTCGCCAGCCGCAAAGAGGCCTGGCCTGAGCGTCGCAAATCGGTGAGAGCTACGCTCGCCTGCGCTGATGATCGGAGGAACGAGAATACGTTTTGCTCCTTCAAACAGGTTTTTTTGCGCTCGAGCGCATTGGCGGCGCGCCGCAACGGCTCTAGGTAAACTGGCGATATTGACGATCGTCGAGAGCGGGAGACAAGGCAATGATACGGGATGAGAAGCTCCAACGGATCATCGAACGCGCTATTCAATCAGCTTTCGTTGATTTTCCAGACGCGGGAAACGGGACGGTGTGGCCGAAAACTTACAAAGAGCCCAACGAATGCAAGACTATCGCAACAGCTGTCCTCGCCGCTCTCGAAAATGCAGGCTACAGAATTTCGCTCGATGCAAACTGAGGCATCAAGGTAAGCCACCTAGGCCTCGATAAGGCCGCGCTCATAGCAGGCTTTATCGTAAGGAAAAACGACCGCCGGATCGGGTCTGTGGAGACGACGGTGCTTTCCCGGATAGTTCAGCCGCCACAGCACATCGCGAATGATATTAAGCCGCGCATGTTCCTTGTCACCGCCGCGGACCACGGTCCAGGGCGAGGTGACGGTGTGCGTCCGCTCCAGCATCTTGTCCCGTGCTTCGGAATAAGCTTTCCAAAGCTTCTGCGCCTTGGCATCGATGGGGCTCATCTTCCATTGCTTCAGGGGATCCCTTTGGCGGTCGGCGAGCCGTCGCTTCTGCTCCTGTTTCGAAATATCAAGATAGTACTTGAGCAGGGTGATCCCCGAACGCTCAATCATTGCTTCGAAACCCGGCACGGTCTCGAGGAATTCCTCGGTTTCCTCCTTGGTGCAAAAGCCCATGACACGCTCAACTCCAGCACGGTTGTACCAACTGCGATTGAACAGCACGATCTCTCCTGCCGCGGGCAAGTGCGAAACGTGACGCTGGAAGTACCATGAACACCGTTCCCGATTGCTCGGCGGCCCCAGCGCTACGACGCGGGTATCACGCGGGCTTAGATGTTCGACAATCGACTTGATTGTGCCATCCTTGCCGGCGGCGTCGCGACCTTCGACGATGACAAGGATACGCTGGCCGCGCTCAATCACGCAGCGCTGCAGCTTGACGAGCTCGATTTGCAGCCGGACCAGCAGCGCGTGATACCTATGGCGACTCAAATGTTGCGGAAGTGGTGGCCGGTTCTTCATGGTTCGATCCCTCCTAGTCGCCTCACTATCCAGGAATGTCGCGCGACACGAGGCTGTCCACACATTGCAGCAGGTCACACTTGTCGAATCCTATCGCACCGCGAACTGATGTTGTGCTTGCACATGGACACCCGTTAACATGCCCCTATGAATGAATCTCAGCGTTCTTGCACGGTGCCTCGTCCGGTTTCGGTCGTCTGGATCGACATTTGCATGGGCATCTTCAACTCGGCCATACTTCCCGAGGGGACCACCGGATAAGGGGCCTGGCCAGAGCCCGCCCCGATCGGAGCTTTCGTTGATTATGCTGAAGGTTCTTCACACGCCGACTTATCGATTCAACGAACAGGTGCACCTGTTGCCGCCGCTTGATGCTTCGTCCGCGCGAAAGCCGCGAGCTCCGCTTGATTTCGAGCAACGTCACGATGACGCCGCATGCGGCCTTGACCTGGGCGCACGATGTGTTTGGCAATGCAATCGCGACGGCCACGCTTCAGATGACAGCCTCCAACCTGGTGATCGCCAGCCTCGCGGAGCTTCAGCTCGACGCGGTTGCATGGCCGGTGTTCGATATCGCTGTCTCGGCCATGTCTTACCCATTCCACTATTCGGATGACGATTGGACCGATCTCGGCGCCCTGGCTCTCCCCCAGTACTCGGACACGGCGGGGGTCCTACGAAATTGGGCACAAATGTTCATTCGAGGAGGTCGGACCGATACGCTGTCGCTGCTAAAGGACCTGAGCGTCGGCGTTTCGGAAGCTGTCCGGTACCAGAGCCGTGAGGATGAGGGTACCCAAACGCCGGTAGAAACATTAAATCGTGGCTGGGGATCATGCCGGGATTTGGCGGTGCTGTTCACCGAAGCAGCACGCATGCTCGGGTTTGGAACCAGGATCGTCTCCGGCTATCTTTACAATCCAGAGAAACAGAGCGTCGGATCGAGCGATGCGGGATCAACCCATGCGTGGGCCGAGGTCTTCGTACCGGGCGCCGGCTGGATCACTTTCGACCCGACGAATCGTAGCCTCGGCGGCTTCAATCTGATCCCGGTCGCGGTCGCGCGCGACATCCGGCAGACGATTCCGGTGTCCGGCAGCTTCGTCGGCAGCATCTGCGCCTTCGCCGGGATGTCCGTAGAAGTTCTTGTCACATCATAGATCGACGCATTGGACCTTCGGCAGCCTTTCTGATCAGTCGTTCAGCTTCAAGGCCCTCACGTTTTCTAGAAGGGCCTTCAGGCTCCTGCTCATGATGGGCATCGCCTATTGCGCCTACTCGTCAGTGGGGCTTGGGCCAAAGAGTGACATTGCGATGAGTGATGCCGTCCTAATCTGATGGCAAATTCCCTTTCGTTAAATTTTCTTGAATGAGCAATTTTGACCATGAGCTCGCGCGGCGTTGCAGCACAATACTTCTTGCCGCCCTGCTCTCGGCATCCATCGGTGATTGAGAGAATGTTTGCGAGGGCCGCGGCTATAGCCAATTGATTCCCGCTAACGGCAACACCCGCTGAAGGATCGCCGCTAGGCAGAATGGAATTGGGCGATTGGCACAACCTGTCGACAGACTTTCGGGGCTGTCACTGATCCACGCGGATCCACACGCAACAAACAAATCGGCGATAGCTGGAACTCTTGTCGGCGTGCCCTGTTCATTCTTTGTCCGATTCCGGACGCATAAGAATTGGTGGATACTATGAAAAGAATTCTATTAGCGACAGTCGCTGTTCTCGCATTCGCTTCTCCGTCATTCGCGGCGGAGACTGGCAAAACCGTTGGCCAATCGCCCTCCTCGTTCTACCTGGCTCAGGATACTGCGACCATGAAGTGTCAGATTGTCGAGAGCCAGCCTGCTACCGGCGGCAGCATGAAGGTTGTCGGCGTCGCCCACACGACAAAGGCCTCGGCAGAAGCCGCTTTGAAGGCGGACAAAACTTGCGCCAAGTAATCGGCTAAGTCGCGGCGCGAGTACAGAGGCGGGTCAGTGAGTTCGCTTAGAACCACGAATCCTCGGATCCGCCCCCACCAGCGCTTCGAGCACTCTGGGTCGAGGTTCTTTATCGGCCAGCGGCACGCAATCGACTTCCCCCGCTTGAGATGCTCCAAGTTCGAGAGGATACGACCATGAACCAGCAGACAATGAAATACGCGATTGCGGTCGCGCTCTTCGGTGCGGCGATGCTCGGCTCGGTGCTGCCTTCGGGGGCAGCTCCGATCTCGCCGAGCACGACTCTTCTGACACAAGCGGCTTCTTCGTCCGGGGTGACAGAAATCTACTACCGACGCCACTACCGCGGTCGTGGCTACTACGGCGCTCCGGGGACCGCAATTGGTCTTGGCATCCTGGGTGCCGCGGCTGGAGCCGCCGCTTATGGAGCCTACGGTGGTAGCTATTACGGGCCGGGCTACTATGCGCCAGGCTACTACGGCGGCACGTATCCCTATCGCCGCCAATACTACGCCCCGTATTGAGCGCACGAGCGACGCTGTTTGGGCGTGGCAACCTCTGTCACAGACCATGCCCACTCAACGCGCGCTCGAGCGCGATGGCGCGGCTGCGCCCTTGTGATCCGGTCAACTGCATCGGCCCCTCCCATCCGGGGTCGCCTGCAGACTTATGCAGGAGTCGGCGAATCGCAAGACAGACAAAACTTGCGCCAGGGAGCTAAAGGCGCGAGCGCGGGGCGGGTCTATCGGCTCGACCAGCAATCCCGAAGCGACTGACTCGTCCCGGCAACGCCACGGGCACCGCTGACCACGAGCCAGACAATACCAAGGCTGCCTCTCTCAAGCTCAAACTGCCTCCTGCTCCGCGTCCGCCGCGCTGGGTGGCATTTCAATCGAGAAGAAGTAGCACAGCACTTGCCCAGTGATGCCGCCGACAGTCGTCGCCGGAAGCTTGAAGATCGCGCACTCAACTCGGACTACCGTGAGACCCAATATCCACAAGGTCCCACCAAAGGAGTCGGACAATGTCGATCGGACTTATCCTCATCATCCTCCTCATCATCTTCCTGCTTGGTGGCTTCAGCGGCCGCTTCGGCGGCTACGGCTACGGCTATGGCCACGGTGGGATGGGGGTCATCGGTACCATCCTGGTCATCCTCGTCGTATTGCTACTTCTGGGTCGGCTCTGACCCTCGCAGGGTCAGCTGTGTCGACCGGGCGCCTCCCAAAATTTCCTTTCCCCGGCGTACCGGGTCCCAACGAGCTCGACCAGCTGAAGCCGACAATGCCCGCCGATGAAGGGGTGTTTGTGCCTGCCTCGGTCCTGCTGCAGCGGCTGCACGACGAGGCACCGGCAAGATCGCTTTACCCTGGGCTGGCTGATGGGTCGCCTACACAAGCGCTCCTTCGGCCCTATTATGCTGCTGCTCGCTGTGGTCGCTATTGCACCGGGTGTCTCGATCGTAGCCGGCCTGCTACTCATGATCCCCGCGTCCCAGATGATCGCGGTCTTCGGTCTAATCACGGGGGCGACCAACCAGTGCGGAGCTATGCACTTCCCAAAATCCAGTAACGGTGGGGTGCGTCCTGACTGGTTTGGTAACAATTCTCACCCGCCACCCGGCGGCAAAGTTAAAGTGCTGGTTTTGAGATATTGCACAAGGCGTCGTCCTCACGGAAATCCATGAAACGGCGAGAATTCATCACGCTTCTCGGCGGCCGCTTTTTGCTGGTTCCTGCAAAAAAGGCCCGGCATTTCTGCCAGACCTTCGTTATTGTTGAGCTCTGAACGAGTTGGACTTAAAAATCCATACCACCCATGCCGCCACCTTGAGGCATGCCGCCACCGCCGGCATTCTTCTTTGGCAATTCGGCCACCATGGCTTCGGTAGTGATCAGCAGCGCCGCAACAGAAGCCGCATTCTGAATCGCCACACGAACGACCTTGGTCGGGTCGATGATGCCCTTGGTGACCAGGTTGCCGTACTCGCCGGACTGGGAGTCAAAGCCGTAGCCATACTGATCCTTCTCCAGGATCTTGCCGACGATCACCGAGCCGTCTTCGCCGGCGTTGATCGCGATCTGGCGCGCCGGATAGGATAGCGCCTTGCGCACGATCTCGACGCCGGTCTTCTGGTCATCGTTCTTGGTGCGCAGCCCCTTGAGATGCTCGGAGGCACGCAGCAGGGCGACGCCGCCGCCCGGCAGGATGCCTTCCTCGACGGCCGCGCGGGTCGCATGCATCGCGTCATCAACGCGATCCTTGCGCTCCTTCACCTCGACCTCGGTCGCGCCGCCGACGCGGATCACCGCGACGCCGCCTGCGAGCTTGGCAAGACGCTCCTGGAGCTTCTCACGGTCGTAGTCCGAGGTGGTCTCCTCGATCTGCGCTTTGATCTGGTTGACGCGCGCCTCGATGTCGGCCTTCTTGCCGGCGCCGCTGACGATGGTGGTGTTCTCCTTGTCGATCATCACCTTCTTGGCGCGACCGAGCATGGCGAGCGTAACGTTCTCCAGCTTGATGCCGAGATCTTCCGAGATCGCCTGGCCGCCGGTCAGGATCGCGATGTCCTGCAGCATGGCCTTGCGGCGATCGCCGAAGCCCGGCGCCTTGACGGCCGCGACCTTCAGACCGCCGCGGAGGCGGTTCACGACCAGGGTCGCGAGCGCTTCGCCCTCGACGTCTTCCGCAATAATCACAAGCGGCTTGCCACTCTGGACCACGGCTTCCAGCAGCGGAAGCAGTTCATTCAAGTGAGACAGCTTCTTCTCGTTGATGAGGACGTAGGCGTCTTCCATTTCGGCGCGCATTTTGTCGGCGTTGGTGACGAAGTAGGGCGAGATGTAGCCGCGGTCGAACTGCATGCCCTCGACCACCTCGAGCTCGGTCTCGAGCGACTTGGCTTCTTCAACCGTGATGACGCCCTCGTTGCCGACCTTCTTCATGGCGTCGGAGAGGAACTTGCCGATCTCAGCATCGCCGTTGGCGGAGATGGTGCCAACCTGGGCGATCTCTTCGTTCGAGGTGACCTTCTTGGAGTTCTTCACGAGATCGGCGACCACGGCTTCCACCGCGAGGTCGATGCCGCGCTTGAGGTCCATCGGGTTCATGCCGGCGGCAACCGCCTTCGCACCTTCACGGACGATCGCAGCCGCAAGCACGGTCGCGGTGGTGGTGCCGTCGCCGGCCGCATCCGCCGACTTGGAGGCGACTTCTCGCACCATCTGCGCGCCCATGTTCTCGAACTTGTCTTCAAGCTCGATCTCCTTGGCGACGGTGACGCCGTCTTTGGTGATACGGGGGGCGCCGAACGACTTGTCGAGCACGACGTTGCGGCCCTTGGGACCGAGCGTGACCTTGACCGCATTGTTGAGAATCTCGACACCGCGCAACATGCGGTCGCGGGCATCGACGCCGAACTTAACTTCTTTGGCCGACATAATGATCTCCGTTTTCAACTGTCAAATCCGAAAGACCGCGCGACTCGGCGAGCTCTTTAGGGACGTGAGTTCAACTTGCGGGCCTTATCCTTCTCCTTCGAGACGCTGGCTGCTTGGGATAAGGAAAACAGACTGGCGCTTAGGCGACCTTCTTCTTGGCGGCGGGCAGCTCGGTGAGAACGCCCATAATGTCGCTTTCCTTCATGATCAGCAGTTCCTGACCATCGAGCTTGATCTCCGTACCTGACCACTTGCCGAACAGGACGCGGTCGCCAACCTTGAGATCGATGGGAAGCAGCTTGCCGGATTCGTCGCGGCCGCCTGGGCCAACCGCCGTGATCTCGCCCTGCGAAGGTTTTTCCTTGGCGCTGTCCGGAATGATGATGCCGCCAGTGGTCTTCTCTTCGGCTTCGATACGCTTGACCACAACGCGGTCGTGAAGCGGACGGAATTTCATGCTGCCCTCCTGTTTTCTTGTTGTTGTTGCTTTGGACGAAATGGCAGTCGTGGCCAGCGAGTGCTAATCAGCACATAAGCCGCCGCAAGGGGACGTACAAGACCGTCCCGAAACGATATTCGCTCAGAGCATCACGAAATAGCTGCCAAGACCGCGGCGGCTAAGGATCCGGTGAAGGCCAGCTGTGTGGTGCGAAAGTCGTTGGACGCCGCGTCATCAAATTTAAGAAAGCTTCCCATCGCGCAGGGGCATTGCGTTGTTCTCGACGTGCGCCAGAATACGCCGGACGTCGGTCGCTTCTTGTGCAGCCATTCAGCGGTGCTTGTCGAGATCGAGTGGCTCGTCACTAACGAGGCGCGTCGGCATCAATGCGCTGAGCGTCAGCCAAATCGACCGGGTTGATGGAAATCCTCTCCACCGTTGAAGTGCGCGGCGGCGCCGCCGGCACCGTGATCATAGTGGCAACGCGGCGAAACGCCTCGAACGACAATCCTTCGATCATCTCCTCATCGGTGATGACCTCGTAGGCACCCGGAGGCAGGAGGCGGTCGATGCCCTTGATCCGGAAGGGATGCTTGAAGGTGACCGTTTCGCGTCGGGAGCGCATGGTCATGATCGGCTATCCTTCAGAAACGGCTTTGCATCGGCGCGATCGTGAAGCAATCCGTTTACAGTGCTCTCTGTGCCGAGATTAGCTATCTCTTTATCATAAGATGGCTGCGAAGTCACCAAACACAAGGCAATACACATCGCGGATTTGTTATAGATGCCGGCGGACGAAATGCTTGCTGATGCCAAGTGAAAAAATGCGAGTTGGCGATCGGCAAGCATCGCGACTCGGAGAGAAGAAATGCTATCTCGCAAATCTACCAGCCGAGATAGACTTGCGGCGGTTGGCTACAACCGTCATGGCGCGATGGGACGGTTCTGGCACGGTCTTCATCGTCACGCTCTTATGACGATGATTGCTTACGCCTTCTTGCAGCACTTCCGCATTGCCAAGACGGGGCGCAAAAATGAATCGACGGCCACCACCTCAGCCCAACCTGCCAGCCGCGCGTCCCGCCATCGTCGCTCTCATTCTTCAGCCATCAGATCCGCGATACGGATACTGCAGAACACAGGTCAGCGAAGAGCAAGGCGTGAAAAAATCTGCCAAAGTCGTGTTAGCGCCCACCCGAAGCGCCTTTATGATCGTGCAGGAAACGGGCGATCCGCGTCTTCAACACGGTGGCGTCGTGCGATTTGCCCGAGGCCGCGTGCTCGAAGAGCCTGCGCTGGACGTCAGTAGGCAGATCATTCCATTCGCTGACAAGGGCGGCACCCAGACATTCCAGGACTCTGAGCTCCACATCGCGCAAATCGCTGGCTTCATAGGGTAAAGGCCACGCCAACTCCTGCGCTCCGCCTTCCTCGTCCCAACGGTCGAGAGCGGTTGCCATTTCTTCTCCCGACGTTGGCCTTCGACCTTTCTTTTTGACCATTCTGTATAGTCGCACATGTCGGCATTAAGCGCCATTCGCTCGATCGCGGGGCGATCCGAAGCGCCAATCCTTCCAGTACCGAGAATGCCGCGGCCGCGGAACTCGGTAGTTCGCCCATCAGTTATTGCAACGGTTTGTTCGCGCGGCGTACAGACTCAAGGTTCACCATGGATGTGATCGTTACACCCGCAGAGGGAGGCACGGTTTGGCAGCTGACGGACCTGCTCGGCCGCTCGATGGGGCGCATCACGGCAAGCGCTCCCCGTCAATTCATGATCTATCCGGGGGGCCACGCCTCGGAAACTATGGCCGGCATACAGCAAGGGCCGCACGCCTCGCTCGACGCCGCACTGGCTGAGATCGAAAGGCACACCCGGGGCGTCTGCCGGCGCAATCCTGGCGAAGATCAGCTTTAGACAGCGCCCAACAATCCAGCTCGTCGCTAGAGTATCTACTGCGAGAGGATTTATGTATTTTACAAGTAACACCCTGATCTTGCGGCTCAATGTCCATGCGTCGCGCCCGACCTCAAGCGCCCAGATTGCCTGATGACGTGACCATCGGTTCCGGTAGAAGGACTTGTGGATTTTCGCGTGAGGACCGAGGCGAATGTGGGCTCCGGCGGATGTCACCGCTCGATCATTTGCGGTGCCGTGTTCGCCGAGATCTTTTGGCGGCTGGGCTTGACGCAACCCTGACAGTGCGGAGGGAACCCGCTTGAGCCGCTTGGTCATCGTCTCCAACCGTGTCGCCTTGCCGGCGGAAGCTGCGCAGCGCAGCGGCGGGCTTGTGACCGGCCTCGTCGACGCTCTGCATCAGGCTGGAGGCTTATGGTTCGGGTGGAGTGGCAAGCTTGGAGAAACAACACCAGAGCCGAACGCTTTTGAGACCGAGGGAGTGACGTACGCTACCGTCGATCTTACCCGCGCGGACCATGACGGCTACTACAGCGGCTTCTCCAACGCGGCACTGTGGCCCTTATTCCACTATCGCCTTGACCTCATGAACTTTACCCGCCGGGACTTGGCCGCCTATCGACGGGTGAACGCCCTGCTCGCCGACGCCCTCGCGCCCCTGCTCAGGCCGAGTGACCTCGTCTGGGTGCATGACTACCATCTGATCCCGATGGCCGAGGAACTTCGCCGCGCCGGGGCCACACAACGGATCGGGTTCTTCTTGCATACGCCGTTTCCGTCGTTGGGGGTGCTGGCGACCCTTCCTCACTACAGCGACCTGCTGAAATCACTGTACGCTTACGATCTCGTCGGCTTCCAGACGGTGGAGGATTTGACCGCCTTCCATGACGCCATCCTTCGCCGCGCAGGCGGCAAGGTTTCGTCCGATGGCCACGTTCACGCCTTCGATCGGGATCTACGCGCCGGCGCCTTCCCGATTGGTATCGATACTGAAGCCATCGCCGACATGGCCGGTCGCGCTGTGAAATCCCGAACGGCACGCCGGCTGCAGGAGAGTCTCCGGGGGCGCAAGCTCATCATTGGGGTTGACCGGCTCGATTACAGTAAGGGACTCGAGCACCGGTTCAAAGCGTTCGCCGCCTTTCTCGACGGCTATCCCGCGTACCGCAACCACGTCCGCTTCCTGCAGATCGCCACCGCAACGCGCAGCGACGTTCCTGAATACCGTGCGCTGCGGCAGAGGCTCGGTGCGCTGGCAGGCGACGTGGCCGGTCGCTTCGCGGAACTCGATTGGGCACCGATCCAGTATTTGAACAGGAGCTTTTCGCAGCGCTCGCTCGCTGGCTTCTTTCGGCTCAGTCGCGTCGCTCTTGTCACTCCGTTGCGCGACGGAATGAACCTGGTTGCCAAGGAGTATGTCGCTGCACAGGACCCCGATGACCCCGGCGTGCTCATTCTCTCACCCTTCGCCGGCGCGGCCTATGAACTCGACGCTGCCGTGATCGCCAACCCGTATGACCCCGACGCCGTCGCCGAAGCATTGCAGACAGCGCTGAGGATGCCACTTGGGGAGCGATGCGAGCGTTGGCGGACCATGATGGCGGTACTACGCCGCAATAGCATTGCGGCGTGGCGCGAGAGTTTTCTTGGCGCTCTCAGCCGCTAACTTGGGATGTCGTCCGGAACGTAGCATCGGTGCAGCAAGTCGCGATAATCTCGTTCGTCAACGAGGTTGCCCCAGTCCGCCGATAAGGTGTTACTTCGAAATCATCTCCCCGGCGGAAATGATCCACGAGTGACGGGACCACTTGCATCCGCTTCATCGTCGCGCTGAACCAGATAGACCAAAGGCAAGTCGCCCACAGTTCTCCGCTTTCGCGTCAACGTAGTACACTTCTCCTGCTTCCCATCCCAAAGCGGCCTGTACCGGATCGTCATACCCCTCTTAACTGTGGATGCAACGAATGACCAACGAGCAAAGCCACAAAGTGCACCTAGGTCCCGAAGATCAGGAGCGGTTGCGAGAACTTCGGGCGCAAAAGCCAGCCCGCAACGTACCCAAGCTCGCACTGACGCCGGGCGCGATGCTTGCCGACCGGGTTGCTGAAACAGTTGGTTCTTGGCGCTTCATCATCATCCAAAGCGTCCTTCTTGGCATTTGGATCATTCTGAACATGATAGCATTCATCAACCATTGGGACCCCTATCCCTTCATTTTGCTGAACTTGGTCCTTTCTTTCCAGGCAGCCTACGCAGCGCCCATCATCATGATGAGCCAGAACCGCCAATCTGAGATTGACCGCAGGCACGCAGAACACGACTACCGAATAAATGTGAAGGCTGAACTCGAGATCGAATTGCTGCACAACAAGATTGACGCCTTGCGTGAGCAAGAAATCTTGCAGCTACTCAACATCATTCAGCGTTTGTCCGCGCACCTTGCGCCCGAGCTTGTCGCGGCTATCGAGGCCGAAGCGGTGCCGGGTAAGACCTAGGCGGTGACGACTTGTCTGTCATGGACCAGAAGGGAAGCGGGAAGCACTGATGTTTATCGGGCACGAGATTTTCATTCCCGCTCTATCGTCGAGGTTGTCAGTTAGAGGGCACTTGTAGCGCTGACACTATCGAGGCGACGCCAAGTTCGACCGGATCCGCCAGTCAAGGCACAGGCTGCTCGCGATGTTCCTGAAGCAGTTCGTCAAGTCGTTTTTCGCACCACGTGAACACCTTCGCCTCGGCCAAGGCAACGGCCCCAGTGCGGGGGCATCTGAGGCCGCTAAGCCTTCCGCCGGGCATTGGGGCAAAATGTCGACCGGTCAGTGGGCTTGGTTCTCGAAGATAAGATCTCCGATTGCGGAGGACCAAGAAGTCCCAAGATCAATCGTTCCAGCCGTTTGAGAATATTGCCTGTCCTAACTTGGGCAATATTCGAAAGACTCAGGACGTGCCCCTCCGCCCTCGGGGCTCACCGCCGGCACTGACTTGCCATTTGGCGGAAGCGATGACTTCGGTGCGTCGCCGTCTTTGGGTAGCGCTCGGACAAGCAATCCGCTCGAGCATGCCAGCACGCTACGCCGATTCTGCACCTGATGAATAACTCCCGCTTTGGGTCACCTCGTTGCGGAAGATGAAACCAATTGACCTTCCCGCGACCAAAACGGCTATCTATTGATCCGGGGGTGGTCAATATTGACCAGCAGCTGTAAGAGTTTCAGGTCATATTTCGCCAAAATGGGGGTTGGCGGATCGATGCAGTCACTCGACGATAAGCTTTTTTACCTCCAATCCATTTCAAAGGATCTCAATACACAGCTGCTCACTTTGATCGCTTTGCGAGAGAGCACCAACGAGGCCTACAGAAAGATCGCCTATCGGGGCAGGCAGGCGGCGTCGACGCGCGAGAGAGAGAATTTAACCGCAATCTTCCTGTTCTACGCTTTGCAGAACTTACTTATGTCGGTCGACGCTCGCTCCTCCAACTGCTAAATAGGCCGAAGTCGCTCTTGCGCAGTGAGCCGAAGCGCGAATCAGGTTGAGCTGGACTCGCCACCGGTTGGACCTCGCTGGTCCCAGAGAATGACGGACCAGGCTCTTTCGTGAAGATAGTAGAGGATCATTTTTCGTGATCGCTTCAGCGCCGGCGATCGAGCCTGCAACCTTTACGCTGCCCGTGAAGATGAAACTCAGCACGAAGGTGTCGATACTACCGGTAATCCTCCAACTGACGGCCTTGACGATAGAGCGAAAATGGGAATCTCGTACCCGAATGAACATCGGTTCCTCCCGCTCCCGGCGTCGGCATAAGATCTCGAGACCTACGGGCAACGAACTGTATCAAAAAAGCAAAAGGCCGGGCGTCGCCATCCGGAGCTTCGGCTCGGCGACGATGGCCATCCTGCTGATCAAGAGAGCTGCCACCGAGGAGGCATTCCGGGTCGCATTGGGCACTTTTGTCGGGGTCGATATCGATCTTGTTCTCCGAATTGTTGTTGAATGTACTGTGAGTCGAAACCGTATTGTACTGATCCTCCAGGATCTTGCCGCCACGACCGAGCTGTGGTTTCGCGGCTCTGCTTATCGCCAAGCGCAGGTCATTCTTCTACGATTGTGGTACTGAGCGCACATGACTCCAGTCGCGGCCCTCTCGTGGTCCAGGTCTCAGGCCAGTCTATGAAATGCTGGCGGCAACGCCTCCCGAACGAGTTCACTTAGATCCAAAGCCTCGCCGCTTTCCGTAATGTCAGAGAATAGAACCTCGACAAAGGGATGCTGGCGGTTGAATGCGGCGCCTCGCTGGTATTTCGCGCTCACAATCCGCTGAAGTGCGGCAAGGTTCAGCCTGCCAAGCGCATTGTATTGATCGCGGAACAGACTTTGTCGTCCTCCACGATGCTCGACAGACTCCGCCCAAACGTCCATCACCTTCCGGCCCATGAACGCCTCGACCCGTTCATTTCCATCCAGAGCAAAAAGCCGTAGCCCGTCCATGGTGTGTGGTCCGTCATCAACTCGAAACTGTGTAAATGACATGGGAGTCCTCCTGTTATGTAAGCATCCGGTGAGGACCGCGTAGCGGTCACTCAGGCTGCTTGGTTGACTTGCTTATTTCGGTCGCGCCAATTCCAGGGCAAAAGTTCGTCGAGCCGTTGTACGGGATGTGCAGCGATGCGTGCCAGGACGTCGGCGAGCCAAGCTTGTGGATCCACGTCGTTCATTTTGGCTGTGACGATCAGGCTGTACATCATCGCGGCACGGTCGCCGCCGCGGTCGGAGCCACAGAACAGCCAAGACTTCCGCCCCAGGGCGATGCCGCGCAGGGCTCGCTCGGCGGCGTTGTTCGACAGGCAGATGCGGCCATCGTCGAGGAAGCGGGTAAACGCATCCCAGCGCTTGAGCATGTAGTCCATCGCCTTGGCAACGTCGTTGCGCCGGGAGAGCTTGGCGCGTTGTTCACGCATCCAGACTTTCAGATCGGCCATCAGCGGCGCGCTCAGCTCCTGGCGGACGGCCCGGCGCCGTTCGGGCGTCTCGCCGTTGATGCCTCGCTCGATCTCGAACAAGGCGTCGATCCGACGGACTGCTTCCAGTGCCAGAGGCGAGATCACCGCTGGCTTTTTGCCTTGTACCTTGCGGCGCGCATTCTCCGCCAGATCAGCCATCACGAAGAACGGTCGTCGGGCATGGACCCAACACGCCGCTTCCAGGATCGGACCTACGTTGCGGCTCGGGTCGTAAAGCTTGCCATAGCCGCCATAGGCATCGGCCTGGAAGATGCCGTTGTAGCCGGCCAGATGGGCCTGGGGATGCTCGCCCGCGCGATCGCGCGAGTAATAAAACACTGCTCCCGGCGGGGCCTGCCCGCCAAAAGGCTTGTCGTCGCGTACATAGACCCAGATGCGGCCGGTGTCGGTCTTGCCTTTGGCCAGGACCGGCACCGTCGTGTCATCCCCGTGCAATCGCTCGGCACTCAGCACATGGGCCTCGAGGCGCCGGAACAAGGGCGTCAGCGCAACAGTGCAGCCACCAACCTGGTCGGCGAGGGTCGACAGGCTGATCGGCACGCCTTCCTTGCCATAGCGTTCGGCCTGACGGTTCAGCGGCTGGTGCTGGCCGAACTTCTCGAACAGCACCATCGCCAGTAAGCTGGGGCCGGCCCAACCACGGTCGATGACGTGGAACGGCGCCGGGGACTGGCTGATCTTCTCGCAATCACGGCAGCTGAACTTCTCCCGGACGTGCTGGATCACCTTCCAGGACTTCGGGATCACCTCCAGCGTCTCGGTGATGTCCTCCCCGAGCTTGGACAACCTCGCTCCGCCGCAGCAGGCGCACGCCACAGGTCCCGGCACGAGCACCCGCTCGCGAGGCAGATGGTCCGGGAACGGCTGGCGCGACGGCCTCTTGCGCGTGAACGAGGCCACCTTCGTCGTCTTGGCCGCGGCCATTTCGGCAGCGAGTTCGTCCTCAGTCGCTGAGGCCTCGAGCTCCTCCAGCGTCAGTTCGAGCTGATCCAGCAGCCTTGCGGTACGCTCCGAGCGAGGGCCATAACGATCACGGTTCAGCTTTTCGATCTGCAGCTTCAGGTGAGCGATCAGAGCATGGTCGTCGGACTGCTGGGCGCGAACGCTGGCGAGTTCGGCGCGCGTCGCCAGCAACGCCGCTTGCAGCGCCTCAATGTCTTCCGGCAGCTTCTGGGGACCGTCACCCATGCACCGATGGAATCACAAAAGCGACGATTTGGCGTGCGCTTTTTGCAATCTCACGGGACTATTGCGCAACCTATCCTGCGCTCTGCGGCCGCCAGCTGTGTTGGGGATTGCGCCAGTCGATCGCCTCCAGCAAATAGCCCATCTGAGCTGCGGTCAGCGATACCACGCCATCCACCGTCGCCGGCCAGATGAAGCGGCCACGGTCCAGTCGCTTGGCGTAGAGCGACAGCCCGATCCCGTCGTGCCAAAGGGCTTTGATCAGGGTGCCAGCACGACCACGGAACACAAAGACGTCGCCGGCAAAAGGATCCCGCCCCAGCCCCTCCTGCACCAGCAATGCCAGACCCTGCATGCCTTTGCGCATGTCAGTGTGACCGGTTGCGATCCAGATCCTCGCCCCTGCCGCGATCGGGATCATCGCCGCTCCAGCAGATCCAATACGCGAGACAACGCGGTCATATCAACGCCGGCGTCCACGATCACCCGACAGGCCTTGCCGACGACAATCTCCATGCGTCCGCTCGCTGGCCCCGCTAAAGTTACTGGCGGCGCCGGCGGTTGGTCCGGCATCACCATCGCTGGCACAAACGCTGGCTGAGGTTGTTCAGTATTGCTCGTCCGCGTCCCAAACGATCGTCGCCAAGTCAACAGGAGCGAGCGCGAGATGCCGTATCGTCGTGCTGTCGACGAGACCGCGCGCGGGGCCTGCAAACTCTCCAGAACGATCTTGAGTTTCTCATCATCGGTCCAGCGACGGCGACGGCCAGTCTCGACAACCTCGAACCGTTCAATCTGAGCACTGAACTTATTGCTGTCCATAAGGGCTGTTACACAGCACTGGTATTAACCCGACAAGGCGGCCCTCACCGGAGGGAGACCCTGTTATTGACGTCTATTTTCATCGGCAGCCACGTCGCGGACTGCGCCTCCCTCGTTGTCCCACCGTGACAGAGCCAGAGCGACCGTTCTCGCATCGCTAGGCGTGCCTTCTGTTAAAGGCAGTTTGCCGCGACCGGCATCATCCTTGTGCTTATGCAGAAATCGGGCGATTTGCCCGCGGAGCGCCGCCGTCTCCAACAACTTGCCGACCGACCCGGCGGTGTCGAAGATCTCTCGCCGCAGCGTCGTCGGCAGGGCGTTCCATTGCATGATGATGGCCGCGCCGAGACAACGCAAAACGAGCTCTTCTTCGGCCGCAAGGGCTGCGCCGCTCGATCCGTCCTGCTCCGCAACGTGCACTGCATTGTCATAGTCGTCCGCCAGACCCTGCTCGTTATCCGCGAGCGAGGCAAGTCGGTCCTGCAGTTGTTGAAATTTACGGATCTCAGCCGGACCGATCGAACGCTTAATCAGTTCGCCGTACTCGACTGCCTTTGCACGATATTGCTGAGATTTAAACATGCCGGGCCCCTTTCGTTGAAAGTCGCGGCCCATTCCGACCAACTTCGATGGTTGATCAGACATACATAGATATGGGGACCAAAGGTTCGAATAACGAGCCCAGGGCACAAATAAACTGGTACGAAAAGACCGCGCTAGTTGGCAATGGTTGGCGTCTAACGCTCGTGTCTCTCAAAGAGGCTCGCCGCTACAGCTGATTACAATCATCCCGTCAAATTCTCATGAGTGAGCAATATTGACCAGCGGGCCGCGCTCCGAGTCGATACTGCTGTGATCACCGCCGACCGTTGGAACCCATCGGTGACAGAGAGTTGGATAGTGCGCCCGCCCTGTCCCACAGGGGGCAAGTTTGCCCGATCACAAGCAAAGACCCTATCACCTCGCGCGGCGGCGCAGCCTCGTTGTCCCAAATGGCAGTCGCGTACAGAGGTGCGAAACGTTGCGGTGGCCCATGCTCGGTTCGAGAACTGGACCCTGCGTTGCATCAGGTGCGCCCATATTCATGAGGCGCAGATAGCCGCCGACCCGATGAAGTCCGGTGCTGTCGATTGGGACACAGCCACCTGCGAGGGCCGCAGTAAGGATCATGACATGACAGAGCTGCCGCGCAACGATCTCGGTAGTCACGATTGGGCTGCCCGGGCATCTGAGGCTCTGGCACGGGCAGAGAAGTTGCCGGCCGGATCGATGCGATCCGAAGCCATCAGAAAAGCCGAACAACTTGGCTTTGCCGCTGACATGAGGAAATGGCTGATACCGAAAAAGCCCAACGGCGCACCGAAAGTGACCGGCTGACCGCGATCCAAGACATAGGACGCGTCCTCAACTCGGAATGGCAAACTGCCTTCCCACGCCGATCTCTGGGCTGGGTAGACGTGCACAGGTGGACGGTTGATGGCAAAGACTTATTCCTCGTCCCGCGTCTCAGCACCTGATCGATCCGAAATGTCGACTGGGCGAGGTTCATTCGCGCGCCGATACCGACTGCGGATGCAACGAGTTCGGCGAAGATCACCATGCGGATCGCGTAGCCGATCACCGATTTCGTGGTAAGGAAAATGTAGGCCACAATGTGCGGGAGAATGAGATAGCGAAGCACCTGCCAACGCGACGGGCGGAAGCTCTCGATCATGTCGACGAGCTCCTTCGGTAACGCGCGTACGCCTTCGTAGACATTGAGAGCGTAGAACGGCAGCAGGATGACGAGAAGAATGAAGAAAATGCGTGATTCCGGATTTTTGAACCAGAACACCGCAATCAGCATCCACGACAGCGCGGGAATTCCGGTATCGATAACGACGATGGCCTTCAGATATGGGCGAACGGAAGGAAACATTCCCATCGCGAGACCGATCAACACCCCCGCAACCATCGCAATCATGACGGAAATGGCGAGACGGGCGAGTGTGACGGCAACGTGGTAGGGATCCGAAAAGAACAGCTCCCTTGCCGCGTTCCAGACGGTCACGGGCGACGGCATGATGTAGTCCGGCACGAAGCGGCTGGTGATTTCCATTGCGGCAAGAAGGACGACGACAACAGCGCACGTCGCGAAAATATCGCGTCTTCCCTCAGGATTCTTCCGCGCTGCGGCCACTCCGGCCAGCGGCTTAACGAGTTCCGCAGCGACTGATCGCTCCGGACGCGAGGTTCGATCGGCTTCTACCGCAATGGACATCGGTCTTTCCGTCATGATTGGTCAGGCGGCAAAGAAGTTTTGATCGACCGGCCTGGTCAGCAGGCCGTTGCGCGCTAGAAACTCGCTCGCAAGAAGTATCGACGATCTCGAAAGTTCATCGCTCATAGGCCGGTAGTTGAAAGCGAGGCGCTTCGAACTCATGGCCTCCTTGAGCGTATCTGGCGCAATGCCAGTCTTGCTGCCAAACAGATCGACGGCCTTCGTCGTATTCGCGTTGATGCCGCTGAGGCAATCTTCGAAGACCTTGCTGACCTTCGCTGCGATGCCAGGACTGGCATCGGCCAATTCCTTCCGGATCGCCACGCCAAAATAGGGTAGCTCCAGCCCGCCAGAGAGCCGTTTGTAGACGTCGCCCGCCTTCAAGATCACACGTAAGTCAGGCTTCTTCATCAGACCGGTCGTTATGTTAGGCTCCCACGACAAGGCCGCGTCAGCTCGATCGGCCATCAGCAGCGTCACCGACGCGGCAGGATTGTCGACGTTCTGGATCGTCGCCTCTTTTTCGATGTCGAATGCGAACGCCTCGTTGATGAGGGCTTTGACCATGCGATAGGTACCGGTCGACTGCAGGGCCGCGATCGTCTTGCCTTTGAGCTGAGACACGTTGTCGACGCCGCCCTTGGGCGCCAACAGGGCGATCATGTTGGCGTCGGTGATCGTACAGAGGTACTTGATGGGCACGCCGGCCTGGTAGCGGGCAGCGAAGGTATCCCAACTCCCAATGCAGACGTCGTAGTTTCCAGCGACGAAGTCGTTGTAGTAGGTCGATACGGCCGTATACGGAGCCGGATCAGGAAAGGAGAGACCGTTCTTGCTGCCGAGGTCGTTGGCGAGAATGTACTGGACCGGCAGTACCGTAAAACCCGGTTGCAGCGATGCCCATCGCACCCGGATATCCGCCGCTGCCAGCGCGTGCCGGACGGATGATGGCAGCGCAAGTGAGCTCGCGGCCGCAGCGGCGAGTAAGTTTCGCCTAGAAAGGTGCGCCATTTTCTCCTCCCGGATCGGTGCGTGGACCGCGTCTTTTTTGCTTTTTGGCTTCGCTGCGCCCTGGTCCGGAAGACCAAATCCGATCTCGGTCCGAACCTTGAATTGACCCTACGCTTGCCATAGTCGGGACGATAGCGCATTTTCGACGCCACACCGTTCCATATATGGGACGAATCGGAATGGGATCCCGGGTGGAAGGGATGCAGGCTATGACCAGAAAATTGGACCTTAACGCGCTCCTGCTGTTTTTCGAGGTCGTCAATGCCCGCAGCATCAGCAGCGCGTCGAGAAAGCTCGATATTCCAAAATCCACAGTCAGCCGTAAGCTGATGTTTCTGGAAGATCAGCTCGGAGCCGTCCTCTTTAAAAAGGGAGGCCGCAAGCTTGCAGTGACCGACATCGGCCAAGCTCTCTACGAGCACTGCGAACGCATCGCCGCCGAGATAGAGGAAGCGGGTCTCGGAACAACGCGAATGCAAACCGAGCTGCGGGGAATGCTCCGGGTCAGCATGCCCGTGGATTTCGGCACCGGCTGGCTAAGCAGCGCAATCGCCGCATTCGCCGTCAGTTATCCCGACATCCACCTCGTGATTGACGCCAACAGCCGGTGGATCGACGTATCGGTCGAACCCTACGATGTGGCCGTACAATTGGGCACTCTTCCCGAGACGCATGGCGGCATCCGCCACCTGGCAAGCATTACGCGCGGCGTTTATGCGAGCCCGTCGTTCCTGGAAAGAAGAGGCGTTCCCCTCAGCGTCGACGATTTCGAACGCTTCGATTGCATCGTGACCGAACATCAGCGCGCCGAAGGCGTCTGGAATTTCCGCAGCGGGCTTGGTGTCAAGGTGATCGACGTTGTCGGACGGATCTCCGTGAATCACATCGGCGTGGCACGCGAACTCGTAATCGGTGGAGTCGGACTTGGCATTCTTCCGAACGTCATGTGTCAGAACGATGTAAGAGCCAAACGACTGGTTCGCGTGCTCACTGACTGGGAAAGTCCGTCACTGCAGGTCAGTGCGACATTTCTCGGCAAGCGCAAGGAGTCGCGACGCCTGCGCGCATTTCTCGATTTTATGGAGCGCAAGCTTAAGATCGAAGGAAGCGCCGGCCAACCGTTGTCGACCATGCAAGGCGCGGCTGAGCTGACAAGGACTTGACGGTACCGTTATCGAAGGAGATCGCCCGCCTCTACACCACACCGCAATTTTGATACACGTGCTTGATCTCGACAAAATCGTTCAGCGCCTCATAGCCATGAAGGCGGCCAAGTCCACTGCGACGGTAGCCACCCGTCTCGGCTTCGGCAAACAGCTTGTTGTGGTCGTTTATCCAGACAGTGCCATTCCGCAACGCGCGTGCCACCCGCATCGCGCGTGCGCCGTCGTTGGTCCATACGCTGGCTGAGAGGCCATATTCACTGTGATTAGCCCGAACGACAGCCTCCTTTTCGTCTTCAAACTTCTCAATCACCACCAACGGGCCGAAGATTTCCTCTTGGACGAAGAATGCAGCTGTGTCGCGGTGCGCGACAAGGGTCGGCGTCAAAAAGAACCCTCGAGAACAATCACCGTCTGGCCGTCCCCCGCGAAGAACGACTTCATCGGCAAGCTCGACGGCTTCCGCAATCCGTTTGGTGACGCTCTCCAGAGAGGCCGCATCGATTAAAGGTCCCATCTCGACCGTTGGTTCTATTCCGGTCCCGACCTTGACACGTGCAAGCGCGGAACAGAGCGTTGCCTTCATGTCTTCGTAACGCGAAGCATGGACCAGCACGCGCCGGGCCGCGGTGCACTGTTGCCCGGCGATGATCGTAGCTGCCGCAGCGAGCTTCGGGGCGACGTCCGCCACGTCCGCATCTTCAAATACAAGGCAGGCGGACTTCCCGCCCAGCTCAAGCGACAACTTCTTCATGGACGGGGCCGCCGCGGCCATAATGCGCTGGCCCGTCGCGTTTGAACCGGTGAAGCTAATGACATCCACTTCGGGTGAGGTGACGAGATATTGCGCAACCTCATGCCGTTCTTCTGAGAGAAGATTGACGACTCCTTTGGGCAAGCCGCCGATTTCGTGGAGGCATTTTACAAGCTCGGCAGTAATCAATGCGGTTTGTGGCGCTGGCTTTATAACGACGGTACAGCCCGCGCAAAGGGCAGGCGTAAGTGCGCGAATCAAAAGCACGGCAGGCGCATTCCACGGGATGATGAGCCCGGCGACACCGGCCGGTTCCTTAAACAGGGTCGAATATGCTCCTGGCTCGACTTCGAACACGTGGCCGGGAATGTAGCGCGTCAAGCCGGCATAGTAGCGTATCTCCGATACGCTAGCGGCGATCTCGCCCCGCGAGTGCGCGAGCGGCTTTCCATTCTCCAATGTAAGGAGATGCGCCAATTGCTCGCCGCGGTTCTCCATCAGATCGGCCCATCGCAGCATCACAAGTTGCCGGAGCCGTGCATTCTGTGCCCACCCCGGACGGTCAAAGGCGCGGCGCGCCGCGGCAACTGCCGCTTCTCCGTCCGCCCGTCCGCTTGCTGGATAGCATCCCAATATCTGCTGGGTCGACGGGTCAATGCTCGGGACCGTCCGGCCGGATTGAGCAGGTTGCCAAAGACCGTCGACGAGATTGCGAGCCTGCATTGATATCATGAATTGCTGATCCTGGATGTTACCTGCGAGGCGCGCAGCACGACGTAACCCGGCGAGCGGCAGTCTCCCCGCCGGGTCACGTCCGTTCCTGGCCTAGAGCCCCGTAAATTTCGGAGCACGTTTGGTGTTGAAGGCCTCGACACCTTCCTTGAAATCCGCCGATTGGCGCAGACGGCTATAGCAATGGCCCTCGAGTTCGATCGCGATGGCCAGAGTCGAATCCTCGGTGTCATTCAGGAGCTTCTTGGCCGTGCGCTGCGCCAAGGGCGAGAAGGTGCGAAGCTCGTCGACGAGCTTGTCGGTCGCCTTCTCCAGCTCGGCATCCGGCACGCATTCGGTGGCGATGCCCCATTCCAGCGCCTGCTTCGCCGAGATGCGCTTGGAGCGCATCACGATGTCCTTGGTGCGGGTGATGCCGACCATCTTCTGCAGGCGCGCCGAGCCGCCCGATCCCGGGATCTGGCCGAGCTTCTGCTCCGGCAGCGCGTATTGCGTGGTCTCGGACGCGATGCGGAAGTCGCAGGCGAGCGACAGCTCGAAGCCGACGCCGAAGCAATAGCCACGGTTGGCGACGATCACCGGCTTGGCGCAGCGCGCGGGTGCTGCGATGTTCCACGCGAGCTTGGAGACATGCTCGGGGCTCGCCTCCATGAAGCCGCCGATATTGCCGCCGCTGGAGAAGTGTTCGCCCTCGCCGCGCAGCACAATGATGCGGATGCGCGGATCCTCATCCAGCGTCTCGAAGGTCAGCCGGAGCTGGTCGCGCTGCGGCATCGCCACGACATTGTAAGGCGGCCTTCCCAGGATGATGTCGGCGCGCTCATGCGCCTCGTCGATCTCGACCTTGAACCCGTCGAGCTTGGCAAGCCGGGGATCAGCGAATGTGTAGGGTGACGGCATCTGTGCTTCCTTCTGTTGATGCTTGATGATCAGGCGGCGTCCGACGGCGGCAGGCGCTCGGCTTCGTATTCGCCGGCGACGAGCAGTCGCCGCAGCAGCTTGCCGACCGGTGATTTGGGAATGGCGTCGACGAAGACGTAGCGGCGGGGGCGCTTGAAGTTGGCGAGACCCGAGGTGCGGCAGAACTGCTCCAGCTCGACCTCGGACACGGAGCGATTGCGCTTGACGAAGGCGGCAACGACCTTGCCCCATTTCTCGTCGGCGACGCCGACCACCGCGACCTCGTCGACGGCGGGATGCAGCGACAGGCAGCTCTCGATCTCGACCGGCGAGACGTTCTCGCCGCCGGTGATGATCATGTCGTCGACGCGACCGGTGACAAAGAGGTCGCCATCGGGATCGACGAAGCCGGTATCGCCGGTGAAATACCAGCCTTCGCGCAAGGACTTGGCGTCCGCCTCAGGGCGACGCCAGTAGCCTTCAAAAGCCTCGTCGCCCTTGAGCGTTGCGATGATCTCGCCCTCCTCGCCGACTGCGGCAAGGTCGGCGACCGAACGCGCGCCGATGCGCACGACCTTGACGTGCTGGTTGAGCCCCGCCTTGCCGGCCGAGCCGGGTTTTGCCGGAGCGTTTTGGTCAATCGTAAAGGTGTAGATCTCTGAGCTGCCGTAGTGGTTGACGAACAGCTCCGGCTTGAATGCGGCGTTCAGCTTTTTCAGGAGACCGTCGGTCATCGACGCGCCGGCAAAGCCGAGCTTGTGGACGCTCGACACGTCTGTTGCGGCAAAGGCATCGTGGTGGACGAGATCATGGTAGAGCGTCGGCACCAGGTAAAGATTTGTAATCGTTTCCTTCTCGATCAGCGCCAGCGCCTGGCGGCTGTCATAGCGCGGCAGGCAAATGAAGGAGCCACCGATCAGCGACATCGCCAGCAGCGAGCGGACGCCCATGGTGTGGTAGAGCGGCATGACTCCAAGCGTGCGCTCGCCGCGGCCGTAGAGGTTTTGCGTCACATGGGCGATCGCCGCGGCCCGCTCAGCACGATGCCGCCGCGGCACGCCTTTCGGCAACGAGGTCGTGCCCGACGTGTAGAGCATGATCGACCAGGCGTCGGCGCCGACACGCGGCTCGGCGTCCGGCGCGCGGTCCCTGAGCATGTCGGCAAAGCTCGCCGCCTCACCTGTCCCCGGATCGACGGATATACGCAGCAGCCGGCCGGCAAGCGCCGAGCCTTGGACGGCTTCGGCGGAAATGTCCTGATAGACAATCGCGCAGGCTTCGGCGTTTTCAATGCAGTAATCGAACTCGTCGGCCTTGGCGCGCCAGTTGATCGGCGTGATCACGAGGCCGGCAAACTGGCAGGCCCAGTGCAGCGTCGCCGCCTCCCAGCGGTTCTGCAGCAGCGTGACGACGTGATCGCCGGGCTTGAGGCCGAGGCGGTCGAAGGATGCCACCAGCCCGGAGATCTTGTCGTACCATTGCCGGTAGGTCAGGCGGAGATCGCCGTCGACCAGCGCGACGGCATGGGGATCGCGCGCGGCGCTGGCCATGAAGCTGCTGGCAAGATCAAGCATCGGACGTCTCTTTTGTGGTTGAAGCAAGCGCGGCGGCGGCTTCGAGCGCCGCCTGGATGATCGGGGTGTATCCGGTGCAGCGGCAGAGATGCCCGCTGAGGAGATCGCGGATCGCCGCCTCCGTCGGATTTGGGTTCCTGGCGAGATAGTGGTCGAGCGACATCAGGATGCCGGCGGTGCAGAAGCCGCACTGGAGCGCATGGTTACGGCGGAACGCCCGTTGCAGCACGCCGAGCCGGTCTGCGGACGGCGCTAGCCCTTCGACCGTCTTCAGGTCGCAACCGTCGACCTGTGCGGCGAGCGTGAGACAGGACCGCGTCAGCATGCCGTCGACGACGATTGTGCAGGCTCCGCAGACGCCGTGCTCGCAGCCGACATGGGTGCCGGTCGCGCCCAATTGATGGCGCAGGAAATCGGAGAGCAGCATGCGCGGCTCGGCCTCGGCCTCGACCGGCTTGCCGTTCAGCGTGAAGCGGACAGGATGGCGGCTATCTGCCTTTAGGCGGATCATTGCAGCACCTCGCAGATCAAATCGCGGCCGATCATGCGGACGAGGTCGCGGCGGTAACGCGCGGTCGCGTGGACGTCGTCGCGCGCACCGAGCTCGTAGGCAAAGGCATTGAGAGCGTCGTCCAGGGCACTGCCGCCGAGCCGCGGCCAGTCGCGCGCGGTCGGGACGTCGGCGACGCCGCCGACGGTGAGGCGCACCCCTGTCGAGGTTTTCATCGCAGCGCAAGCGACAATGGCGAAATCGCCATGCCGGCGCGCGACCTCGCGGAAGGCGAAGCGCGATTCCTTGATGACCGGCAGCGAGATGCCCTCGATCAACTCGTCATCGGCGCGCGCGGTCAGCATCATGCCGGCGAAGAAGTCTTTTGCGGCAACGCGCCGCCGCCGCTTCGCGCTACGCAACAGGACTTCGCCGCCCAACGCGACCAGCGCCAGCGGCATCTCGGCACTGGGATCGGCATGGGCAAGTGAGCCGCAAATCGTGCCCCGGCTGCGGGTCTGCATATGACCGACCCAGGGCAGCGCCAGCGCCACCAGCGGCAGCGCCTCGGCCAGCTCAGGCCAGGCCAGTAGATCGGCCTGGCGCACGCCGGCGCCGATGACCACGGTATCCTTCTGCCGCTCGATCTTGCGGAGCTCCTCGAGGCGCATGATGTCGATCAGCAATTTTGGCTTGGCGAGACGCATATTGAGCATCGCCATCAGCGACTGCCCGCCCGCGAGCACGCGGGCGTCGCCGCCCTGCTGCGCCAGCCCTTCGAGGGCGTCACTGATGCTTTCGGCGCGGAGATAGTCGAATGCTGCCGGCTTCATCGGCGCCCCCCGAACAGGCCGGCCACCTTCGCCAGCAGGGCAAACAGCGAGAAGCCCCCACCCTCCGTGCATCCACCGCCCGCTTTTCGCGCGAGCGCGGTGAAGAACTGGCCGATGATCACCCGCGTCGCGCCATCGAGTAGACGGCCGCCGATGCTCGCAACCTTGCCGCCAATCGCGGCGTCATAACTGTAGGTCAGCATCGTCCCGCCCTTGCCGTCGGGCGCGAGTGTGATGCGTCCCTCGGCATTGCCGAAGCCGAGCGCACCGGTGGCGCCACCGCGCAGGGTCACCGCACGTGGCGGGTCGAGATCGAACAGCTCGACATCGGCGCGATAGCGCCCGCTGACGGGGCCGATGCCGAGGGTGACGTCGGCGCGGAAATGCGTATCCGTGATCTTGTCGACGCGCTGGCAGCCGGGAATGACGGATTGCAGCGTGGCCGGATCGAGCAGCATTGCCCAGACCTGTTCTGGCGCGCCCTTTACCGAGGCCTGCCCCTCGCCGCGCAGTCGCCGGTCGCCTTCGCGCGGAGGCGCCGCAACCGCGCCACCTGCGGGCGGCGGCGGTTCGGCGCCGCGCACCAGCTCCGCAAGCCGCGCCGGCACCAACGGCAGCGTGATGTCGGCAACGCCGAGCGCATCCGCCACCGCATTGGCGATGCAGACCGGCGTGGACATGCAATTGCCTTCGCCGACGCCCTTCGCGCCGAGCGGCGTGAAGGGCGACGGCGTCTCCATGTGGATAATCTGCGGCTCCGGCACCTCTGTCGTGGTCGGCAGCAGATAGTCGGCGAGCGTCCCCGTCAGAAAGCTGCCGTCCTCGGCGTAGGCATATTCCTCATAGAGCGCGGCCCCGAGTGCCTGGGCAAAGCCGCCGCGGATCTGGCCGTTGACCATGCCGGGATGCAAAATGGTGCCGCAATCGTGCATCGTGACGTAGCGGTCGATCCGAGTCTCCAGCGTAACGCGGTCGATCTCGACGCCGCAGAAATCGAAGATGAAACCGTGGCAGAGCGACGAGTTGATGCGGTCGTCCTCGTCGGGCGCCGTCAGCTCCGGGGGTGTCCAGAATACGGTCTCGCGAATGGTCTGGCCGGCATCGTCGGGCAGCGAGCCCGGCGACCAGTGGCTCAGCGCCGCGACGCGCGAGAACGCGATCCGGTTCTCCGGATTGTGTTTGGAGGCGACGAAGCCCCTTGCGAACACGATGTCGGCGGCCTCGACGTTCAACTGGCTGGCGGCGATGCGGGCGAGACGGCCAGCGACACGCTCTGCCGCGAGCTTCGCCGTGCCGGCCACCGCCGCAGCGAAACGGCTGGCGTAATTGCCTGATGCGATCGACCAGGCATCCTTGGCGGTGTCGATCTCGGTGTTGACGCGAATGTCCTTCGGCTGGAGGCCGAACACGTCGGCGACGACCTGCGACAGCACGGTGCGATGGCCCTGCCCCTGTGGCACCGAGGCCACGTGAACCGTGACGCTGCCGACCGGATCGAGCCCGACGGTCGCGGTCGCCTGCGCGCCGTTCTTGGGACCTGCCTTGCGGCGCTCGGCCGCCGTCAGCACTGTCGTGATGTAGCCCATGTTGGAGACGCTGGGCTCGACCACCGCGGTGAAGCCGATGCCGTAGAGCCGCCCCTGCGCCCGCACCTCATCGCGCCGCGCTTTAAGCTCCGCAAGCTTGCCCTGCTCAACCGCGAGCGCAACGGCTTGCTGGTAGTTACCGGAATCGAGCAGCGCGCCGGTCGCGGTGCGATAAGGGAAAGCGCCCGCATCGATTAGATTGTGCTTGATGACATCGAGCGGATCGAGCCCGAGGCTTATTGCGATCCTTTGAACCAATCGCTCCAGCGCGAAGTAGACCTGCGGGCCACCAAAACCGCGGTTGAGGCCGGTCGGCGTCTTGTTGGTGACGACGACGCGGTTGCGAATCTTGACGTGGCGGATGTCGTAGGCGCCGGTCATATTGCCGTGCATGCGATAGAGCGTAGCAGGCTCCGGCGCGCGCAGATGCGCGCCGCAATCCTCGACCTGTTCCCAGTCGAGCGCGAGGATTTTTCCGTCGGCCGCAACCGCCGCCGACAACCTCGTCGCACGGTTGGTCGCCGATACCGATGCCGTGAGATGTTCGAGCCGATCCTCGATCCATTTCACCGGCTGGCCCGTGACGCGGGCCGCGGCCGCGATCAGCACGATATACGGGAACACGCCCTGCTTGACGCCAAAGCTGCCGCCGGAGTCCGGCGGCGTGCGCAGCCGCAACCGATTGCCCGGCACCTTCAGCGCGCGCGCGATCACCGTATGGATGCTGAACGGGCCCTGGAAGTTGGCGAGCACTTCGAACGCATCTTCGCCGGCATCGTGCGAGGCGACGACGCCATAGGTTTCGATCGGCGTGCAGGAGTTGCGGGGATAGCGGATATCGATGGAGAAGCGATGCGGCGCATCCGCAAAGGCCTTTTCAGGGTCGCCGTAGCGGAAGTGGCGGTCACTGGCGAGATTGCCGGGAAAGCCGTCGTGCAGCGCCGGCGCACCCGGCGCGAGCGTGCCGAGCGGATCGACGACAGCGGCGCGCGGGCGATACTCGACATTGATCAGTTCGGCCGCATCCTCGGCGCGGGCGCGGTCGGTGGCCACGATCACAGCTACGGGCTCGCCGACATAGCGCACGCGGTCCATCGCGATCGGCCAGCACTCGACCGGCGCCTTCACGCCGACGACGAGGCTCGTGGTGACGGCCTTGACGTCGCTGCCGATCAGAACGGCCGCGACACCCGGCAGCCTCCTTGCCGCTTCAACATCGATAGAGAGAATATCGGCGTGCGCATGCGGTGAGCGCAGGATGGTCGCATGCAGCGTGCCGGGCTGAACGCCGATATCGTCGATGAAGCGACCGCGGCCGGAGAGCAGCGCGGCATCCTCGACGCGCTCGATCGAACGCCCGACCCACGGCCTGTCGCCACTTTTGTCCTGATCGACCGAGTTCGCGGATTTGACCGCCTGCAACATGTCCCGGCATACCTCCCGACGCGCTCTTTGACGCGACGGTGACAGTTGTCAGGACGAGGGGTGCGCAGGCCATACCCTCCGCTCTCACGACTTACCAAATCGTCTCATTCGAGCGTGTGCAGCGCAATATCAACCTGCGAGACGCGAGACGCTGCGAAACTCACGCGGGCTGACGCCGGCGTGATCGCGGAAGAAACGCGTGAAATGCGCGGGCTCCGGAAAGCCAAAACGCTCGCTGAGCTCACCGAGCGGCGTCTCTTCGCGCATCACCGCATCGAGCGCACGTTCCATGCGGACGACGTTGAGATAGAGCTTTGGCGAGACGCCGAGCGAGGTCTCGAACAGGCGGAAGAATTGCGCCCGCGATAGCCCCGCGCCCTTCACGAACTGATCCACGTTGGCATAGGAATCGTGAACCCGCATCGCATCCATCGCGCGGCGGATGCGCCAGTCGCAGCTCACCGCGCTCATGCTACGGATCGAGGTTGGGAAGCTGCGCCACGGCGTAAAACGCTCGATCACCGCGATCATGAGATCGGACAGCGTCTGCTCGTGGGTCCGCACCGCGTCCGGATTCGCCATCATTTCGGCCGCGAGATGCAGCGTGAGCTGCCGGATGCGCGGCGACACCTCGCCCGACGGTCGCTCGAAAAAGCCCGGCGCACCGCTCGCGGCCCAGCCGGGGCGGAACTCCTTCAGCCATTCCGGCTCGATATAGAGCGCCATGATCAGGGTGCGCGGACGGTTGGCGTCGTGCACATAAGAATGCGGCTTCCAGCCGTCGACAAGCACCGCGGTCGTGTCCGTCAGCGGTGTAACCTGGTCGCCCACCAGAAACTGCGTGTCGGCGCCCTCGACCTTCAGCAGCACATGACAATGGTGATGGGCGTGGCGGACCAGCGAACGGTCCATGTCGAGCAGAGCGACCCTGCCAAAAGCGCCATGAGCGATGCGCAGGGCCGTCGACATCAGTTCCTCCCTCGCAGCGTTGCGCTGCAAGATAATTGCATTATTGGCGCGGCACTATAAGCAGCACCAGTCGACAATACCAACGCCACAAAGCGACGCAAGTTGCTGTCGGCCGGTAACCAGCTCATGCCCGCGCCTCCGCCAGAAGCCGCGCGACCGCGGCGCTGGGATCGGCCTGCAAGACGGTCGCCAGATCGACCTCCTCCTCGCCCTTGACGCGGATGCGCTTGAAGGCGAGCTCGGGCGCGCTGACCGGAGCGGTCGCATCGAGGCCCATCTTGGCGCTGATGCCATTATCGGTGGTCGGATCGAGTTTCGAGCCGAGCGCGCCGGCCACGACCATGAGATCGCGGTCGGCCTGGAAGCGCGTTGCCACCGCCCATTCGATCTCCTCGGACGAGGAGATGTCGACGTCTTTGTCCACCACGACCACCTGCTTGATGTCGTAATGCGCGCCGAAGGCACACATCATGATGTTCTTGGGCTCACCGTCATTGCTCTTGTTCGTCTTGATGGCGAGATGATAGCGGCAGGTGCCGCCGCGCGTAAGGCGAACGTCCAGCACATTGGGAAAGCTGCGGCGCAAATGCTGAAGCAGCGTCGCCTCGCGCGGCACGCCGCCGAGGATCAGATGCTCAAAGCCGCCGCCGACGATGGTGTGGAAGATCGGCGCCTCGCGATGCGTGATTGCATCTACCTCGATCACCTCGCGATTGGCGCGCGGACCGTAATATTGGGGGAATTCGCCGAACGGCCCCTCGGGCTCGCGCACGCCTTGCAATATCCGTCCCTCGATCACGATTTCGGCGAGGGCGGGCACGCGCACCGAATTGGTGCGGCATTTGACGACGTCCACGGGAGCGCCAAGCAGCGCGCCCGCAATCGCCATTTCGTCCTCGTCGATCGCGGCAATTGCCTGCGACGCCAGCAGCAGGGCCGGATGCGCGCCGATGACGATCGCGATCTCCAGCGCCTGGCCCATTTCTTCCGCGAGGCGGTAGTACGAGAATGTGTGACGTGGCAGCAGCAGGACGCCGATGCGGTTCTTGCTGCTGATCTGACAGCGGTGGATCGAGACGTTCTGCACCCCGGTCTTTGGATTGCGCGCGATCAGCAATCCGGCCGTGATGTAAGGACCGCTGTCGCGCTCATTGTGCTTGGGGATCGGAAGCTGGCGGAGCAGATCGACGTCCTCATGGACGACATCCTGCACCGGCCCGCTCGGAACCTCATGGGTCGGCAGCGGATTGCTTGCGGCAGCGAGAAATCGTGGCAGCAACTGATCCTCGGTCACGCCAAGGGAATCGGCGACCCAGTCGCGGCCGGCAAAGAGGTTGGCGACGACGGGAATCTCGTGCCCGTCGGGGCGCGGAAACAGCACAGCGCTATCGCGTTCCAGCCGCTTGGCGACCGCGGCGAGCTCGTCGGTCAGCGCGATGCCCTCGCGGGCAATCGCCAGCTTGCCACGCTCGGCGCGGTCAGCGAGCCATGCGCGCAGATCGGCCGGCACGTTCGCCCCTCGCCTCGCAAGATTTTCCATTCGCATATGACGGGTCTTCCCTTGGTCTCTAGGTCAGGTCGCGATCTTGCGCAGCGACGGCGAGCGGCGCTTGAGCGCTTCGTCCTCGCCCCAGCGGCGCACGATTCCGATATCGATGTCGAACAGGTCGAGCACGCGCCCGACGGTGTGCTCGACCATATCGTCGAGGTTTTCGGGCTTGACGTAGAACGCCGGCACGGGCGGCGCGATGATCGCACCCATCTCGGACAGGGCGGTCATTGTCCTGAGATGCCCGGTGTGGAGTGGGGTCTCGCGCACCATCAGCACCAGGCGCCGGCGTTCCTTGAGCACGACGTCGGCGGCGCGGGTCAAAAGCGTCGTGGTGACGCCTGAGGCGATCTCGGACATCGAGCGCATCGAGCACGGCGCCACGATCATCCCGGCGGTGCGGAACGAACCGCTGGAGATCGCCGCCGCCATGTCGTCGATTCCATGGCTGACATTGGCGAGCTCCCTCACCTCCGCGATCTTCAGGTCGGTCTCGTAGGCAAAGGTCTGCTCGGCTGTCTTCGACATCACCAGATGCGTCTCGACGCCGGCGTTGCGCAGCAGCTGCAGCAGGCGCACGCCATACGTGACGCCCGAGGCGCCGGAAATGCCGATGATCAGCCGCTTGGGCGTGTCCTGCATATTTTTGGTTTCGCTCCCTTGGTCCGAGCGCCCCTCGGCCACGTCATCCGTCGCAAGACTAGGCAGTGGCATCCATCAACACAAATAATGATTGATTATGCCTTCGATCATCTGAAATGATGGCCGCGAGCAAAGCCGACGAACGACAGGGGAAGCCCGTGGAACTCAGGCAGATGCAATATTTCCTGTGCCTCGCCGAGGAGAAAAACGTCACACGGGCCGCCCGCCAGCTTAACATCGTGCAGCCGGCGCTGAGCATGCAGATCGCCAAGCTCGAGGCCGAGCTCGGTCAAAAACTGTTCGATCGCAGCGTCCAGGGCATGACGCTGACCAGCGCGGGCGAGGCGCTGCTGCGGCTGACCGCGCCGATCGTGCGCGACGCCGAGTATGCGCGGCAGGAAATGGCGCAGCTTGGCGGCCGCATTTCAGGGCGCGTCTCGGTCGGCCTCATCACCTCGGTGGCGCAGAGCACCATGGCCAGCTCGTCCGCGACCGTCGCCAGCCGCTATCCCGAGATCACGCTGTCCGTCTGCGAGGGCTACACGGAAACGTTGGTCGACTGGGTCAACACCGGCCAGCTCGATTTCGCGCTGATCAACGTGCCGCGCCGGAAGACGCCGCTGGCCGCGCATCACGTCATGGACGAGGAGATGGTGTTCGCCTGTCGCAAGGACAGCCCGCCCAGGCCGCCCGCAAAACTGCGGTTCGACCACATCGCGAATTTCGATCTGGTGCTGCCGTCGAAGCGACACGGCCTGCGGCTGATCCTGGACGAGCACGCCGCCGCTGTCGGCATCGACCTGCGGCCGCGGCTCGAGCTCGACACCCTGCCCGCGCTCTGCGACGTCATCGCCACCACCGATTTCGCAACGGTGCTGCCGACCATCGCGCTCCGGCAGTCGCTTGCGAACGGCACCATCCGGGCACACCGTTTCGATGAGCAAAGGATCGTCCGCTCGATTGCCTGGGTGCATCATCCGCGGCGAGCCGTGTCCGTTGCGGCCAAGGCCGTGCTTGACGTCATCAGCCACGATCTGGCGCAGGCCGCCGCCGCGGCGAGAGATTTTGTGGAGCCCTCCTCCGGCGGCAAGAGCTCGCCCTCCCGCAAGGAAAGCCGAAAGCCACCGAGGCGAGCCGGTTAGAACTGATCGAGATTGGCGCCCTTTGCGTTGAAACTCGCTATCGCGGGCCGATATTGTCTGACGCATACATCGCGCCCAGGTCGATCATCGCCCACCATGCCCTTCTTCCGGCTCAACGCCGACCAAATTCTCCCTGATGACCTCGGGGACTTCGATCCTGAAACCGTGCCGCGCGCCGTCGTAGGTTTCGGTGGCCACATAGTCACGAAGGGCATGGAGCTCGCCATGCATGCACATTGCAAGGACGAGCTTGTCCTGACCTTGCGGGGCATCGTCAGGCTGGAGGCCGGACACGGCGTTTGGATCGTGCCGCCGCGCTGTGCGGTATGGATTCCCGGTCGTATCCCGCACAGCGTGAGCGTCGCTGGCGATGTCGAGATGCATTGCCTGTTCGTCGAGCCGGATGCGGTGCCGACGCTCCCCCAGCAATGCTGCGCGCTGTCGATCTCGCCTTTGCTGGCAAGTTTGCTGGTGCATGCCACCCATATGCCCGTCATGTACGACCTCGACGGCGCCGACGGCCGGATCGCCACGGTGCTGCTCGACCAGCTCTCGCTGGCGCCCGTCGAAGAGCTGCGCTTCCTGATGCCTGTCGATGCCAGGCTGCGCCGGATCGCCAGCGCGATGATGGAAAATCCGTCGGACCGCGCGACGATCGACGATTGGGGCCGGCGCATCGCCGTTGCCCCGCGCACCCTCACCCGCATCCTGCAACGCGAGACCGGCATGAGCTTTGGCCGCTGGCGCCAGCAGCTCCACATCCTCATTGCGCTTCAGCGCCTCGACCAGGGCGCCTCGGTGCAAACAGTGGCGCTCGATCTCGGTTATGAGGGCGCGAGCGCCTTCGTCACCATGTTCCGCAAGGCACTGGGCAAGCCGCCGGCGCGCTACCTGGCGGAACGCCGCATCGGCGCACACTGACCGGAAATCGCAATCGATTGTCACGTTTGCGGAATGCGGCAAGAGAAACGATTTCGTATCCAGGCTCCGAAGCGCCGTCAGGCGCAATTTGCGGAGCCAGAGCCATGGATTCACTCAGCAGCGGGCTTGTCGCGGACGTTCTCGAACGCCTCCATCAGGACGCCGAAGCGGCCGATGCGCCGCTGGCGCAAACCTTCACGAATGGGGCGAGCAGCCGCGAGGAGATCATCGGCCGGATGATCGAGGCCGAAAGCCGCGACTTGAAGGGGCTCTACCACGGATTCGCGAGGAATTTCCTGAGTGTCTCTCCGCGGTTGGGGCGCTTCCTCTACATGTGCGTCCGCTCCTGCAAGGCGAGGCGCATCGTCGAGTTCGGCTCCTCGATGGGCGTTTCCGCCATCTATATGGCGGCGGCGCTGCGCGACATGGGGGGCGGCCGCCTGATCGGGACCGACCTCGAACCCGGCAAGATCGAGCGGGCACGGGAGAACGTCGCGGCCGCGGGGCTCGCCGACTTTGTCGAGTTTCGCCTCGGCGACGCACGCGAGACGCTCAAGTCCGGCGTCGGCGGCGACATCGACATGGTGATGCTCGATGGCGCTTTTACGCTCTATCTTCCCATTCTCAAACTGCTGGAGCCACATGTGAAGCCAGGCACGCTCATCGTCGGCGAGAACGCGTTCGAGGAAGCCTCAGGCTATATCGACTACGTGCGCAATCCGCAAAACGGCTACCTTTCATTGTCGCTGCCGTTCAATCCGGGGCGCGGCAACGAATTGACGGTCAAGACCTGATCGGGAGCCAAACCTTGAACGAGCCCGGCAAGCACCGCAAATCTCCGAGCCATCGCAGGCACCACAAGGACGCGTCACGCGGATGCTGCTGCGATGGCTGATGCGCCCTGCGCACGTCTCCGCTGTCGAGACGCTGTCGCCGCGCTTTCGACTCATCGAGCTCGAAGGCGAAGCGCTCAAGGACGTCGCCTGGAACGCCGGCCAGAAGATCCAGGTCGCGATGGGCGCGGGCCTGAGTGCGCGCACCTACACGAAGATGTCCTGGGACACAGGCCAAGGCTGGACACGCCTGCTCACCTTCGCATGGCGATGGCCCCGGCAGCCGCTGGGCGAGCGGTTTGCGCGAAGGCGATACCTGCCAGTTCTTCGGTCCGCGCCGCTCGCGCGATCTCGCCGGCCTCAAGGCGCCTGTCGTCCTGTTCGGCGATGAAACCTCGTTCGGCATTGCCGCAGCTCTCCGCAACAATTTGCAAGCCGGGGGTGCGCTCCACATGTTCGAAGCCACCGATGTCACGGAGTCGCGGCAAGCGCTGGAGGCCATCGGCCTCGGCGAGGCGAGATTGATCGCGCGCAGCGTCGGCGATGACCATCTCACGACCGTTGAGGCGGAAATGCTGCGCCTTGCTGCAAACGGAGCGCAGTTCATCCTGACCGGCAAGGCATCATCCATCCAGCGCATCAGCCGCGCACTGAAAGCGGCCGGCGTCGCATCGTCGCGGATCAAGGCAAAAGCCTATTGGGCGCCGGGCAAGACCGGGCTGGATTAGACATCACGGCCGTCTCACTCGGACAAGATGTCGCGTCCACTGCAAAATGAGACGGGTTGGTAAGTTTTGAGACCAGCCGGCATGACGGTCGCATCAAGCGGCTAATTACGGTCCAGGCGCAGAAAATCGCGGCCTGGCGCTGATCCCCCAACGACTCATGTCCGGACGCTGCTTGGTCTCGTAGAACAAGACACAGTCGGGAGATTCAGTCCGAGATGACAGGGTTCGGTCGCAGCAAGATCACGGACATCGTTCAGCAGCAGCGCGCGGCATTTCGTCCAGACCGGAGATCGCTGCTCGCGCTCGGCGGTGGTGCCCTGCTTGCAGCCGCGGGGATGCAGGCTGCGAACGCGCAAAACTATCCCGCCCGGCCGGTCCAGGTGCTCGTGCCCTTTGCCGGCGGCAGCGCCAGCGACGTGATCACGCGCATCCTGCTCAACCGCATGTCCACATCGCTCGGACAGGTCTTCGTGGTCGACAATCGCCCCGGCGCCGGCGGCAATATCGGCACCGCGGCCGCAGCGCATGCGGCCCCTGACGGCTACACCTTGCTGATGAGCACCTCCGGCCCGCTGGCTGCGAACAAATCACTCTACAAGGACCTCCCCTACGATCCGCTCAAGGACCTCGCCCCGATCGGCCTGTTCGCAACGCTGCCGAATGTCATCGTGATCAATTCAAGGCTGCCGCCAACATCGCTGGCCGAGCTGATCGACTACGCCAAGGCGCATCCCCGCGAGCTGAACTACGGAACGGTCGGCGTGGGCTCGTCGCAGCATTTGTCGGCGGCCTATTTCGAGCAGCTCACGGGCACCGAGCTCACGCACGTTCCCTATCGAAACATCGCCGCGTACACGCCTGATTTCATCGCGGGTCAGGTCCCGCTCGGCTTCCAGCTCTTGCCAAACGTCCTCGGCCTGATCAAGAGCGGCGATGCGCGCCCGCTTGCGGTTGCTAGCGACAAGCGCATGACGGCGCTGCCGGACGTACCGACCGCCGCTGAGGCCGGCCTCAAGGAATACGAGAGCGCGGCTTGGCTCGCTCTACTCGCGCCCGCCAGCACCGGCAAGCCCGTGATCGACAAGGTTTACGCCGCGATGGTCGAAGCCATGAGCGACCTGAAGGTGCGCGCGCTCTTCGTCGAGCAGGGTGCCGAGCCCCTGGTGCTCGATCCGAAAGGCCTGACGGATTTCATGACTTCCGAGACCGTGAAATGGGCCGGGATCATCAAGAAGATCGGCATCGAGCCGATGTGAAAATCGAGGCTCCGACAGCACCTTCGCCATCCCGACGCGGTTCTCCGGCTTCGAGACGTGAAGACTGGCGGCAATGATGGCGCGGTAGAAAGCCATAAACGTATTCGGGTTCTGCTGTATCCAGCTCTCGGACGCAGTGACAGAGCAGCACGGATGACCGTATCCGATATCTCCTTCGAGATGAGGTGGATGAATCCCGCCCCCTCGTAGACTGCGCGCTGGCCGCCGGGCTCACCACCGAAGAAGCCGTCGATACTCCCGACGCGAAGGCTCGCAACGTACTCGGTAGGCGGAACGATCCGATATTTGACGTCCTGATCCGGATCGAGGCCGGCCGCAGCCAGATAGTTACGCTGCAGGGTCTGGTGGCTCTGTTCGAACGGAACGGCGAAGGTGAAGCCCTTCCAGTTCTTCGGGTCTCGATTATCCTTGTGCTTGTTGGCCAGGACGAGAGAGTTTCCGTTTTGATTCAGGATGGTAAGCACCTTGATCGACTGGACATTTCCACCGAGCCCTGCCGTCATCGTCAGGGGCACGGGCATGACCTGCTGTGAAACGTCCAGCTCTCCATTGTGCATCTTGTCTCGAATCAAAGCAATTCCAGCGATCTTCTGCAGGCTGACCTCGAGGCCCTCCCTGCTGTAGCTTCCGAGCTTCTCGCCGTAGATCAGCGGAACGGCACAGGTGATCGACAAGAAGCCAACCGCAAGCTTCGACTTCTCGAGTGGCTTGCGCTCCTGGGCAATGGCCTTGAGCGTCTCGATCGGAAGAATGCTCGAAAGCGCCCCGATGATCGCGCCGGCGCCGACGGTTCGCAGCAATTCGCGCGCCGCAATATCGGCTGCGGGAACAGGCCTTGTAGCATCGCCTGCTCGATTCGGTTCGAGACGGCAGCCTCAAGGCTCGGCTGAGCCGGGTCAGTCTGGCAACAATTGCAGCTCTTGCCACCAAGGCCATGATGGTCCGATGCATCACCCATGTGCATTGCCCCTTCAGCGTCCGCACTCGAAGATGGCGCTCGGCGCCACCTTGACGGAGCTTGGCGCATCAGTCGGGAAACGGTACTTCGAAAATGCGCAAGGGCCTTCGCAGAAAAACAATCACCCGCGCCACGGCGCCAGCAAAGCGCAGCCGATCAGTTCATCCTCGTCGGACTGGAGGAAGGGTATCTGGCTCACCGAGATCCCAATATAGCCCCGCCATAATCTCCAGAGCCTCGCGTGCGAGCCCGATCGGCAGGTGCTCGTTGGCTGCATGTTGCTGGCATCCCGGATAGGCGTGGGGCACCCATAACGTAGGCAGATTTAGCACTTTGGCAAAGATGTCGTTCGGAAGCGAACCGGCGAAATTCGGCAAGATTGCCGGCGATTTCTGCGTCGTCCGGGCGATCGAGGCTTGGGCCCACCTAGCCCAAGGATCCTCAGGATCGAGGCGCGTGGCAGGAAAAACACCGTCGTCGGGACTTGGCGTCACCTGGACCATGTCGAGGCCGGACGTCACGAGGTGCCGCCGAAGCGCCGGCAAAATGTCCTCCTGATCGACGCCGACCACGAAGCGGAGCTGGCAGCGCGCCCAGGCACTCGCGGGAATGGCGTTGACCGGCGCCTGCGGATTTCCGCAGCTCATGGCTAGAACATCAAGCGAACACCAGCCATACACCTGCTCTGCCGTAGTCAGTCCCGGCTCCCCCCAAGCCCGATCGATCTCAGGTCCGCCAGGTCCCCCGTCAATCACACAATCGGCAAGTACCGTCCGGACGGACTCAGGCAGCCCGCTTGGAAGCCATTCTGGAATCAGGATGCGGCCGGTCGGAGAAACGATCGTCGCCAACGCATGCGCGAGCTGGATTGCAGGATCGGAAAGCAGACCGCCCCAATTGCCCGAGTGATACGCGCTCTCGCGCGCCTTAATTGCAATGTCGAATGTGACACATCCGCGCGAGCCCAGGAATATTGTAGGTCGATGCTCGGACAACCGCGGTCCATCGGACGCGATGAAAAGATCGGCGCTCAGAAGATTCTTGTGCGTCAAGCAAAGTTCGCGGAGGCCGGGTGAATCGACCTCTTCGCCCATCTCGATGATGAATTTCAGGTTGAATCCCAGGCGACCTCTGGTCTTGAGGACAGCGCGGAGGCTGGCAATGTTGATGGCATGCTGCCCCTTGTTGTCTGCGACACCCCGGCCATACCAGCGATCATTGAGCTTTGCGAGGCGCCAAGGCGACGTTCCTGCGGCCCACGACTCGTCCATTCCTCTAACCACATCGCCGTGCCCATATCCCAACACCGTCGGCAATGCTCCATCTTCTCTGCGCTCCGCATACAAGAAATGCGCGCCTGCAGCAGTCAAATGCCGGCAATCGCAGCCGAGCTCTTCAAGCATGCAGCGGAGCTCGTCGAGATATCCGACAATCTGAAGTGCTCGCTCCGGGTTCTGGCTCTCGGAAGGAATGGCGACGAGGCGCGAGAGAACGGTCTCGAAGTCTCCAGAATCGAGATGGCTTCTCGCGCGCGAGATTGCAGCGCTCCTGCTCATTTCGGGCGGCTCCTCGCACGCCACCAAAAGGGGCTCAACGGGCGGCCGGGAACACGCGGGTATGCGCAGCCGCGATCTCGATGCGGACCCGCTGACCGGATTGGAACAGCGGCTGTCCCGGCTTGACCGGAATCCGCGCGGTCAGCCTCAGCCCGCCCACTTGCACCAAGACGCTCTGGTTGGTGCCCGTGTACGCGGATTCCAGCACCGTAGCCGTGGCCTCTTCATCTATCTCCAAACGGATAAATTCGGGGCGAACTGCGAGTAGCCCTCGATCCTGCTGAGAAAGCACTTGCTCCTTGCGCACATCAACCCACAGTCCGAGATCCGGTGTTCCTACTGCAACACTCTCACCAGACCGGCGTAGTTCGGCGGGCAAGAAGTTTGTCTCGCCGATGAAATCGGCGACGAAGGCCGTCGCCGGCTCCTCGTAGAGCTCCCGAGGCGATCCGAACTGCTGCAGACGGCCATGCTCAAGAACGGCCACGCGATCGGCCATAGACAGGGCTTCTTCCTGATCGTGGGTGACGAAGATGATGGTGCTGCCCACCTCTTTATGGATCAGCTTGATCTCCATCTGAAGCTGCTGTCGAAGCTTGCGATCCAGCGCCCCGAGCGGCTCATCCATCAACAGGAGGGGCGGCCGGAACACCAATGCACGGGCCAGTGCAACACGTTGCTGCTGCCCTCCCGACATCTGGCTTGGGAGCCGCGCGCCGTAACCGTCGAGCGCGACCAGCTTCAATGCCTTAGTGACCTCACGTTCGACGTCACGGCCGCTCATGCCGCGCCTCCGAAGAGGATACGCAATGTTCTCCGCGACGGTCATGTGCGGAAAGAGTGCATAGTTCTGGAACACCATTCCAAAACCGCGGCGATGTCCGGGAACATCGTTGATCCGGACGCCATCCAGCCTAATATCGCCCGAAGAAGGCGTTTCGAAGCCCGCGATCATCATGAGGAGCGTGGACTTGCCAGATCCACTGGATCCGAGCAGCGCCACGAACTCGCCAGGCCGTACTGACAACGAGACACCATCGACTGCTTTCACCGAACCAAACATCTTGGTGATCGCGTCGACCGACACCGCGCCCCGCTTATCCTTGCTGGACACAGAAATATTAGCCGAATGATCGGCGGTCACCGCAGCTGTGATTGTCATCTTGCGTCCGTTTCGAATATCTGACGTGGCGTCTTGGTCAGTCGTTCGCCTCCGGTCTTGGTCACGACGACGGAATCGCTCATCGCCAGACCTGCGGCCGAAGTGTACATATGGAAGACCATGCCCTCCTCAACCATCCAGTCCGAGCGCGGAGTGAAGCAGCGATACAGATCACTGGTATGCTGAGAGACGAGTGGCGCCACTCCGAGCGTGTAGCCGGTGATATTGTCATAGGTGTCACGCAAACCCGCCGCCACAACACCTTCCCGCACGATGCGATCGACATCGGCAGCGAGCGCCCCAGGCCGAAGCGCAGCAATTTGCTGGTCCTGAAGTGAGATCAGGGTCTCCGCAGCCGCCCTCTGCTCATCGGTCGCCCGCCCCACGATGACAGAGCGCATGATGCGGACGGTATAGAAACGCAGGCGAGGCAGGAGCTCGATGTGAACGATGTCACCGTCGACCAGAGGTCGCTCTTCGAGAAATCCGTGTAGAGAGTCCCAGCCAGATCCGACATTGAGCGGACCGACGAAGCCATCGTCAAACCCGAGCTTGTAATAGGCGCTTGCAGCGGCCGCCGCGACCTCACGCTGGCTCTTTCCAGACCCGACTTCCCTCACTGTCGCTTGGAAGGCGCTGTCCAGAAGGGTACCCGCACGTCTCATGTGGGCAATCTCCTCGGCTGACTTGCAGCCTCTGAGGCTCCATGCGGAGCGTTCGAGATCGCGGACATCTGAGCCAGGCAGAAGCGCGCGGAGGCGATTGTGCCGCTGAACGGTGAACGAATTCGACTGGAATTCGACACCAATATGCTTGTGTGCGATCTTCCGATCGCGCAACGCATCCACCAAGGTGACCAAGGGATCGTCCCAGTCACGAAAGCCGACGATATCTTCCATCCAGCTCCGCTGCTGCGCCGGCGGCGTATCGAGCTTGCGAACCAGAAGGAACGGTTCGCCCGAGGCCGGCACGACGCACGCACGCCAGAGGTTCTCGGAGACGGTATAGCCCGACAACCAAGCCATCATCTCCGGTTCATCGAGAATGACGCAATCGAGGCGACGAGCCGCGATAAGCTCCTGAACCAACAGCAGCCGACGCCTGTACTCTCCGACGGAAAAAGTGAGATCGCGAATCATGTTTCAACTTTCTGCTCTTACGCTATTTGCGGACAACACCGACAAGGTCACCACGCGGGTCTGTTGAAGGCTATGTGGCGCGTCCCAACGTCGTCATGTTCAGGTCAGATCCCAGCTCGCGTCCGGCGGCCTTCAATGGCCGCTCCGACGAAGAAACGGAGGAGACAGAGCAGAACCAGCACGGCCAGGAACAAGACAGCGATCACCGCGATCTGCGGACTGATCTCAAGGCGAATATTATCCCACATCCGCATAGGCAGCGGCGTAGCGGATGGCCCACTCAGAAAAAGGCCAAACACCACATCATCGAAGCCAACAATGAAGGCGAATATTGCCGCGCTCGCGAGCGTCGGAAACAGCAGAGGCAAAGTCACGGTCCGCAAGATCGTTATCGGGCTCGCACCAAGACTCGACGCCGCTCGCTCAAGTGTACGATCGAAGCGCTTCAAGCCGGCTATCGTCACAACGACTGCATATGGTGTTCCGATGATCGTGTAGCTGAGGGCGAACGCTAAGGGAGAGCCGATCAGCGAAGATCCCGCAAGCGCGAAGAATAGCGAGACGGCCATGACGACGTGCGGAACGATCAGTGGCGAGATCAGAAGAAGGTAGATCGGAAGTCGCCCCAAAAAACGATGACGAACCAGTGCGAATGCGGCTGGGACGCCAACGGCGACGCTCAAGAGCGCCGCCAAGCCTGCCCAGCGCAAACTGAAGCTCAGCGCATCCAGCCACTGAGTGTTGCTGAACAGGCGAGAAAACCACCGGAGCGAATAGGCGGGCGGCGGAAACGTGAGATAGGGAGCATCGCTGAACGCCAGCGGAATGACCGCCGCAAAGGGGAGGACAAGCAGGAGAAGCGCGAATCCTGCCGACGCGTACAGCAACGGCTTACGAATGTTAGACAGGAGTTCGTGCAGGCGTAAAATGGGACCGTGCGACAGCGAGTACAAGCGCTCTGCGAATGGTCGTCTCGCGGTGAACTGCGAATCGAGCGCGCTCGATGCACGGATATCATCCGATTCCGGACGGTCGTCGAGTTCTTCCGCAATGCGGCGTCGAAATACAAGAAAAATCACAACGACCGCGAGCAGAAGCAGTGAAGCTTGAGCGGCCGCTTCGCTGAAATTACCGAGGATCAGGACCCTCAGGCTAATGCCCTGCGCAATGAGATAGTCGTCCGGGCCTCCCAGAAGCTCCGGCGTGATATAGAAACCCAGGCAGGAGAGGAAGACGAGAGTACATCCGCTGACAAGCCCGGGCATCGACGACGGTAGCGTAACGCGAACGAATGCATCCGAGGGCGGACTTCCTAAGCTCTGCGCGGCCCTGGTCAGATTCGGGTTGGCTCGTGTCAGCGCCGCATACAGGGGAAATACCATCAGCGGGAGCTGGACCTGGACCATCCCGATGTAAACGCCGGTCGAATTAAAGACCATCTGAAGCGGCTCGGAAATCGCTCCGAGCGCAAGAAGCACCTTGTTTATCGGTCCGTTTGGACTGAGCAGTACGATCCAGGCATACGTGCGAATAAGGACGCTGGTGAGGTACGGAAGCGTGACGATGAAGAGCAAGAGCGTCGCCACTCTGTCCGAACATCGAGAGATCGTGTAAGCCAGCGGATAGGCGATCACCAGACATATGATGGTAACCGTCAAAGCAAGCGTGAGCGTCTTCAGAACGATCCAGAAGAACGAGGATGAGCTCGCGATTTCGCTATAACTCTTGAGCGACCAAGCACCATCGGATTGCAGGCTCTTGAGCGCGAGCTGAGACAGCGGCATCAGATAACCGAACGCGAACAGTACCACGATCGGAAGGAGCAACAGGATGGGAGTGAGCTTGTCCCGTCCGATGGACCAGCTCCGATTGGATGCTATGGTCACGCTGGAGTTCGACATCGCCGTCTTACCGCGCCCCCGCAAGCCATCGCTCCCACTGAGCCACGGCGATTTCGTTGTTCGCGCGCTCACCGGCGGCTCGGGCGGTCCAGAATTCATAGTCCTGCACGAACTGCTGTTTGCGTGCATCCGGCGAAGTGGGCAGAAGCTTGGCGCGATCGGGCGGGATTAGGTCGAAGGCGCGCGAGTTTGGCGGCGCATACAGTATGTGCTGCACGAATTTCGCCTGGTTTTCGGCGCGGGCGGAGAAGGCAAGGAATTTGAACGCGTTGTCCGCGTTTTTGGTCCCTTTCAAGACGACCCAGCAATCGTATTGCAAGATACCCTGATTCCACGTGTAACCGATTTTCGCGCCCTGTTCGTTGGCCGCGGAAACCCGACCATTCCAGGCGCTGCCAGCTGTGATGAGCTTGTCGATGATAAGCTGAGGCGCTTCCGCCCCGTTGTTCCACCACTTCACAATATTCGGTTTAATGCGACCGAGGCTCTTGAACGCCCGATCCCAATCGATTGGATAGAGCTTCGAGGGCTCAACACCGTCCGCCATCAGGGCCGCCTCAAAGGTTCCGCCATCGGAGGCCCATGTACCGGCCATCAATGAACGTCGCCCCGCAAATTTCTGGGCATCCCATACATCAGCCCACGAGTTCGGCGCATTGGATGTAAACTTGGACGAGTCATACGCGATGAAGAGCGAATAGACGATCGCAGGCACCGTGAACTTGCCGACCTTGACAGGACTAAACGCCTCCAGGTCGGACTTCTCGAAGTAGCCGTAGTCGATCGGGACCAGCAAATTATCTCGCTCGAAGGTCGGCGCCTTACCACCCGGCAGGATCATGACGTCATACCGAGGCGCCCCCGCGAGTACGCTCGCGCGCGCAGCTCCCGTATCGGTGCGAGGTTGCGCGATCACCTTGATGCCGGTCTCGCGCTCGAAGGGCTCAAAGTAAGCTAGCCGCTTCGCCTCACCCCATGATCCGCCACCGTCGTAGACCACGACTTCACCGGTCCCCTTCGGAATTTGAGCGATCGCGGGAGCCGGAAACAGGGAGCGCGTCCCGACAAGGCCTCCGACGAGCGCGGTGCCCTTAAGAAGTCTGCGTCTTACGATATCGACCATGACTGTTCTCCCCTTCCTCGTTGGCAATGCTTGCTCCGGCACTCCTCGCGCATATAATGTGACGTGCCGGTGGCGGAATTCGCCGTTTTTTGCTCTTGCGCGCCGGATAATTGCAATCTTGAGGGAAATCCGGATGGCCATCACGCGTGCGGATCTCGATCGCCTCGATCTCAAGTTGCTGATGTTACTCCAGGAGAACAATCAGCAGACCTCGGAAGAGCTTGGGGAACGTGTAGGCCTGTCACCGACGTCCTGCCTGCGTCGACTACGGCGGCTACGCGAGAGCGGCGCGATCATGTCTGATGTTTCGATCGTAGCTCCGTCGGTCACGGGAAAGCGGGTGACGTCGATTGTGCTCGTCGCTCTCGAACAGGAACACCTCCCTCTTCTCGACACCTTCAAGAGCCGAATGAGCGCGTATCCCGAAGTCACGCAATGTTATTACGTGACCGGGGCAGCTGATTTCATTCTGGTCGTCAATACGGATTCGATGGAAGAGTATGGAGCTTTCACCGAAAGGGCATTTTTCCCAGACAAGAATATTAAGTCGTTCACGACCTTCGTGGCGATGCAGACAGTCAAGTTCACGACACGCATCAATCTCGACGTTTCCTGAGCGACGCGCACGCTCCTTGCGGCGGCTTAACGGCTTCCACTCCAGACTGACAGGTCCGTGGGACCTTCGGTCGCGAACAGCAGGACTTTCGCAGACTGATCCAGCCCGAGCTGATCTCGGCGGTCATCCGCCGCCCTGATGAGACCGGCCAATCCCGCCGCTCCCGACTCGCCGACCCGAAGAGGCGCGTCGCCTGACACTCCCGCATTGAGCAGACGGACCGCATCGCTGGCTTGTTCGTCTGTGACCGTGAGGAAGCCTGTGGCCAAGGCATCGATAACCGGCCAGACGAGTAGCGATGGGCTTTGGCACTCGAGCATGGCCATGTTCGTAGCAGGCCCCGGCGGAAGGCGTATCGGCCTCTCTGCGCGGGTGCTCTCGTAGAGGCATGCCGACCGTTCTGGCTCCACGATCCAGAGATGGGTATCGCGCCCGAATAGACCACGTGCCCAGCCATGGCCGAACACGCTTGCTGCAAGGCCTCCTACGCCAGCCTGAACCAGAACATGCGTAAACGGCTTTGACTGTCCCCTCGTTGCTGCAACGATTTCCTCGATCAGGATCGCATACCCCTGGACCACAAGCGTGCAAGCAGTGTCGTCCTCACCGGGGCCGACTGTATCCGGGACAGCAATCCAACCGTCCTGCGAGGCAGCCTTGGCTGCAGCCTCGACGGAGTTGTGATAGTCTCCCGTCACACGCACGGTCGCAGCGCCGAGCCGCGAGATATGAGCGGCGCGCTCATCGCTCACGCCCGCGTGGAGATATACGACGGCCCGCGCTCCAATGAGCCTCGCGGCAGCCGACACCGAACGGCCGTGGTTGCCGTCCGAAGCGCAGGAAAAGGTGAGCTCCGAAAGCATGGCTCGAACGCCAGGCTCCATCAGCGCTGCCGGAAGAATCGCCCGTCCTGTCCGCCTCTCGACGTGTTGCATAGCGAGCTTCAGCACCGCATAGGCTCCCCCGAGTCCCTTGAAGCTGCCTATGCCAAGTCGCTGTGTCTCGTCCTTGATCCAGATTTCGCCAACACCCAGCCTTTCGGCGGTACGCGGTAGAGAAATCAAGTCCGTCGGCGCATAGCGCGGGCAGGCTTGGAGGAGACGGAGAGGCTCATCTCCTGCGTTGCGGTCGCACCACCAAGGAGCCTGTTTCAGGCCGGATGACCGATCGCGCAGCAGAACGGGCCGATTGGCGAGCGTCTCCGTCGGGGTTTCCGCGGGCTTCAAAGGGAGTACCAAGGTCATCCTCCTGGCAAGCAAATACGACCATCTCGGATTCCACTTTGCCAACCCGCGAAGCCGTTTAGTGCAAACTTGGACGCGATACCCGACAGAATTCTGCATTGTTGGCTCTAAAACGGCGGGTTTGGGCCTTCCTGCGAGGTATGTTTCCAGAGATTTGCCGATCGAAAGCCGGTATCGCGTACCTGTCTGTCTTTCTACCGCATAGCAACGAAAGGACTTCTGGTGCAGGACAATCTGGAGCAAATGGCAAGCTCGACCAAGGATCTTTCGGATGCCGAAGTCGATCGTTTGCGAGAGGATACCCCAGGCGTCGGACATCGAATCCATTTCAATAATGCTGGCGCTGCATTGATGCCTAATCCTGTTATCCGTGGCATGGTCGAATACCTCCAGCGCGAAGCGGAAATTGGCGGCTACGAGGCGAGCGCCGAAAGCACGGTGCGCCTGGAAGGAGTGTACGACAGTATTGCCCGGCTCGTCGGCTCAAAGCGGGAAGAAATCGCGCTGGCCGAGAACGCCACTCTGGCATGGCAGCGCGCCTTCTATTCACTGCGCTTTGGCGCGGGAGACCGAATTCTCACCACTTCCGCCGAGTTTGCGGCAAACTATGTCGCGTTCTTGCAGGTCGCTCGCCGCACCGGCGCACGGGTCGAGGTCATACCTGACGACGCAAATCAGGTTCTCGACCCGCAGGCGCTCGAGCGCATGATCGATTCGCGCGTACGACTTATCGCCATCACATGGATACCGACGAACGGCGGCTTGGTGAACCCGGCTGAAGCTGTTGGTCAAATCGCGCGCGCCCATGGCGTTCCCTATTTGCTGGATGCGTGCCAGGCGGTTGGACAGATGCCGGTGGATGTCCGTACACTTGGTTGCGACATGCTTACGGCAACAGGCCGGAAGTTCTTGCGCGGTCCGCGGGGGACAGGCTTCTTGTATATGCGAGACGATTTCCTGAAAGACGTCGAACCTGCCATGATTGACCTGTTCGGAGCGCCCTGGGTTGGACCGCAGCGCTACGAACTTAGAACCGACGCACGGCGATTCGAGACGTGGGAAGCAAACTATGCAGCGCGCCTTGGACTTGGGACAGCCGTGGACTATGCGCTTTCAATCGGCATCGAGAGAATCGAACGACGTTGCCGTCAGCTTGCGAATGAATTTCGAGCGTCGCTCAGCGCAATCCCTGGAGTTTTGATTCGCGATCTCGGAGAACGTACCGCTTCAATCGTGTCGTTCACCCTTCGCACAGCGGGCGCACGCGAGGTCATGCGCCACCTCGCAACACAGAAGATCAACGTATCAGTCTCGCCACCAACAAGTACGCCGTTGGACGCGACACGTAGAAGTCTCCCCGACGTCGTCCGCGCATCGCCGCACTACTACAATACGATTGCGGAGGTCCGCACTCTCGCGTCAGCAGTCAGGGAAATAGCCGCATAACCGTACATGCAAGCGACGCTGATTGGCCAGACGGTCGTAGGATGTCTCTGTCACCAGGCGCTTCAATCGTCAGGGTCAACCTTCCTAGACCAAAACCCACCGTTTGTGGCTACGGCCGAAACTGGGGTTTCGCTTCCAATCCTTTCATGGAATCAATCGTGGCGCATCCAATACTGGCCCAACCCATCAATTTCCGCCGGCACTGGACGGCAGGGTTGGTTGGCGTTTGCCTCCGATGGCACGTGTCAAGTCGGCTGGTGCGAAAAGTGAAGAAGAACTTTCTGCGTCCTAGTCTCCTCTATTAAGCGAAACACAGCGCGGTGGGTGATCGCTCCCGCCCCGGTTACCGGCCAGGGGCACCAAGGAAACAATCATAATAATAACAATAACTTAAGTAGCTGGTTCGATTCCGGATTTGTCCGGAAAGCTTTCGCGACGCATTGAAAATACAAGCAAAAGCTCACTGCAGCCGTCCGATTTGCTGGCATTTTTGCTGGTATCGCCAAGCCAAACGCGCCGCGACGAATTCGCTATTCCGAACGACGGAATCAAGCAGATGGCCGCAAGAATGATCGCGCGGGTGCCAACCCAAAGCAGATCTGACTATAGTGGAGACTTTCGCCGGCGGAGCGCCGGCGAGGACGGCGAAGACGCTGTTGAGACATGAACCGACCACGCGTCGTACGCGACGCTGGTTGACGAGCACGGGCACGCGGACTCTCTGATCGCACGCGCTCAGAAACGGATGGAGGCGACGCTCGCGAGCGGGTTCAATCTCAGGGAGCTTGCGTCCAACCTCGCCGTCAGCGAGCGAACGCTGAACCGGCGCTTCAAGCAGACCATAGGCTTGGCGCCGCTCGAATACCTTCGGAATCTCCAAATCGAAATCGCGAACCGTCTTTTGGATCGAGACCGATCGCGCTCGAAGAAGTCAGCTGCCGCGTCGGATATTCGATTGATGACTGCGAGCACGAACCGGAGTTGCGGTGCGTGGGCGCTCCCATCCGCAACAGCACCGGTCGCCGTCGCGGCGATCAGTGTGAGTGAGTCGACTCGCGCGTCACGCCGAAACGGGTGCCCGGGCTCGCATGGGCCGTGATGACCCATGCCGAACTTCTATCGATCCGACTCGGGTATCAGCCTGACTTGCAATGCTGGATCATCGCCGCTGTTGCGGGGCGCACCCCATCAAAAAGCGTCGGCAGACCACGGCAAGCACAGCCCACGATGAACGGTCTGTTTGATGGGTTTGCGGAGGCATGCAGGTCGCCACCCGGCTTAGCTTCCGCGCCTTCCCGACACCGGTGGAAAGAACACATCTTGCCATGTAGCCGGCGGTGCCTTCAGCAGCCCCTCCGTCGTCGACCATCCTTGCCGCGGCGTGGACACCTTATGTAATGATCGCAATCGAGCTGTTCGGACCGTCGCGCTGCATCGAGCGGCCAACGCTCTGCGGCTGCTCGACGGTCGACATAGCTGCGACGAAAGCGCTCAGGTCTGTGCGACGGGAATTCGCGAGATCTTCGTTGACTCCACAGAGTGCGAGCTTTCCCCAGCCCTCTTCAGACCGAAATTGTAGTTCAGGTAGTAATACTTTCTGTTGGTGGCCCGACCGTCCGCTTCTTCGCCGGGATTACGAAGCACGAATTCCCGGACCAGATCGTCCTTCACGCCGAAGACGACATCGGAATCGAGGTACTGGTCGCCTGCGACGAAGATGTGTGTCACCAACTGCTCGAAGCCCGGGGCGGAAATCATGAAATGTACGTGTGCCGGCCGCCAAGGATGCCGGCCCTGTGCCTTCAGCATTTCGCCGACCGGGCCGTCGTGCGGTATCGGATAGGCTGCGGGCTTGATCGACCAAAAACTAAATCGACCGCTGGCGTCGGTGCGAAAGCGGGCCCTCATCGCCAGCCCTCCGATCTCGCTGAGTTGCTGCACGTCGTAATTGCCATCCTCGTCGGAATGCCAAACGTCGACCCACGCGCCAGAAAGGGGGAGACCGTCGACGGTCGAGACCGAGCCCGTGACGAAAAGCGGATCGCCTTCAATGCCGTTGGAGATGTCCTTCCCCAATTCTATCTCCAGAGCGTCCTGCACGAAGAACGGACCGAGCACCGTGCTTTCGGTGGCGCCGTGCATTGAAGAATGATTGATCGCGTCGATGAGCATCGAGACGCCCAGCGTGTCCGAGAGCAGAATGAACTCCTGGCGTTTGTCGTCGCACATGTGACCGGTCCGCGTAAGAAAGTCGATGCCGTATTCCCATTCCTTTTGGGTGGGACGCACCTCGCGTACGAAAGCATGGAGGTGTCGCACCAGGGCTTCGCTGATCTGTCGAACGCGGGCATCGGTCGCGCTCTGCAGCCGCTCGAGCACCGCATCGGTGATCGTATTTTCGTTGAAATTGCGCATTGTCACTCCGTGGGTCGCGTTCGTTTTGTTCGGCGGAAGAGAGCATGTCTCCTAAGACATGGCGGGCGGCTCGCCTGCCCAGGCACGCGCGAATAGATCTCGGATTGCGTCGCGCTCAGGAGGACGGGGATTCCAATTGGCGTCGAATCGCAAGGCCCGCCGCACGATCGATACCGTCAACAGGCGGTCGATCCGCGGGTTGCTCGGCCTTGGGCATCGCGGAGGACGCCACGGCGCCTTGTAGTTCATAGAGATCGAGTAGAGTCAAAGTCCGAAGTGTTCGGATCTGATCGATGGCAGGAAATCACTGCCGGCTCTTGATGGAAGAGAGCCCTCGACGCTCGGGCTTTCGCCCGAGCGCTTCAGGATGTTGTCTACTCGGCAGCCGTCGACATATAACCGTCGCGCTGGTCCTGCGCCTTGGCGTATTCGGGTTGGAAGCGGACATTGGCGTAGTGCGAATTCTTCTGCGCCTCTGCGGCCCGCTTGCCGAGTTCCGCCGTATCGCCGAAGCCGACAACCTGGCGAGCCAACTCGGTCAACGGACCGTCCACCTGGTACTCCGTACGCTGCATCGTGAGCAGATTGATGAGGTAGAGCGGCGTTCCGTTGAACTTCTCGAACATCTCGTGCCTGTTGCCCCATTCGGTCAGGAACCGTTCGCTGATCTGACGGAAGATCTTGATGCGGTCGTACGCGCTGATCTCAGCGCCGCGCAAAGCCTCGGAAAGCTTCGGACCGATGTAGGGGTCCTCCAGCTCTTTTCTCGACGGTTGGATCACGACGCCGCGGCCGCAGAAATCGATGAGCATGTTGACCATCTTGTTCTGGTTTTCAAGATAGTAGGCACGGCCGAAGTCGATGTAGATATTGTTCGGCTTGAAAAGACCGCCCGGCGTCGCGAAGCCGGTTTCTTCGGCGGCGATCATGAATGCACGGCAGGTCTCGCGGAAGCGGATGAGTTCGGCGAGCTGGGCCTGGACGAGCGGATTGGTGCTGGTACCCAGAGATTGCGTTAGGAGCAGCGCGAGACCAACCATCAGTTCGGCATGGACGCAATGCCGGATCTGGGTCTCGAGATGCACCCAGTCGAACTGCCGCTGCGGATACCACTTGGCATGGTCCGGATTGCCGACGTGTTGGACGCGGTCCCAGGGAATCAGGACGTCGTCGAAGTACACCATCGCATCCAATTCATCTCCGATCGTGGCCAACGGACGATCATACGGATCCGCATCCGGCTGAGCGTTTGATTTACGGGCGACGACCGAGATGCCCTTCGTGGCGATCGGTACCAGCGCGTAAACGGTCTGCTCCGGCGTCTGACCGGGGCGCCAGAGGTTTCCGATGAGGAGGTGGTTGACGAACGGAACGGAGGTGCCGATCGCTTTCCAGCCTCGCACCAGAATGCCGTCATCGCGCTCCTCGATGATCTTGAGCATCGGCGTCTCGGCCATCGCATTGTCGCGGCCGCGGTCGAACTGCACGTCGAGGAACATCGGCGAGATGGCCAGATCCTGCGAAGTCACTTCTTCCCACTGCCGTTGGATGTTGCCCGAGAGATCGCGCTTCTTTCCGGAGAAGCGGGAGTTTTCCGACCAGGGCTTCTGATCGTCCACCTGGGTGAACATCACGACGTTCATGCCGGCAGGCGGCCGGGTGAAGATACCGCCCTTGAAATGGCGGCAGAGGAAGTCGCAGTATTGCCGGCGCTTGACGACGTCCTCTTTGTTGCGCGGCAGGAACCAATGCATCGACTGGCGCTTGCCGTCCTTGTCGATGAAGGTCGCAATTTCCTGGTTCTTCGGATCGAGGTGGAGATCGTAATATCCGGCGATGGCATGGGCATAGCCCTTGGTCGCAGGGTGAGTCGTGACGTCCTCGATCAGTTCGCCTCCGACATAGACTTTCCGGCCGTCGCGGAGCGACTCCAGGTATTCCTTCCCACTTCTCATTTCTATTCTCCGTTAGACGTGGTTGAGTTGACGTTGAAAAGTATCTGCATCCCAGTAGTCCTCGCTCCGGTGGATGAGGCCGTCGCGGATTACCAACAAATGCACGCCGCGAAGCGAAATCGCCTGTTCGCGCGGCGCGATCGGTCCCATTTGGCTCTTGAGCGTCGCCTTCAGGAGGTAGCTCATCATGGCGACGCCGTTCGCACCGACGGCACGCCGGTCCGGCGTCCAGGAAGCATCAGGAAACCAGCCGAAGAAGCGCCCCAGGCCTGAAGCTATTTCCTTCCGACCTTGTTTGACCTTGCGTTGCGCAATCTCTTCGTGACTGGCGTCGAGCGCGTAAAGAGCCGCGACCGCTGCGGCATCGCGAGCGTTGTGGGCTTCGTAGAATCGTTCGACGACCTTCTCGATACTCATGCCGACGCCCCTGCGGATGCGAGGTCCAACGCGACCGTCTTCAAGTAACGGCCCTGCCCGTACAGTAGCGGACGAAGCGACGTAGGCGCCAAGATCGTGCGGATCGCACCGATCACGACGACATGGGTCCCTATCCGTCGGATTTCGGAGGCGTCGCAATCGAACGTTGCGATCGCCTCACGCAGCACGGGCGTAAAAGATGGGACGGGAAGCTCGTCCGCGGGCACGACATCGCCTTCGAGGTACTTCGAAGCGCCGGGCTGTGCGCAACGTTGAGAGAGCCCGGCTTGAGCTTCGCTGAGCAGATTGAGCGAGAACTTTCGGTCTCTCTCAATGTCCGCGGCCGTGGCCGTCTTCGCGTTGATGCAGACCAGAAGAGTCGGTGGCTCCATGCAGACGGGCGTGTACGCGCTCACCGTCATTCCCCATGGCCGTTCTTCCCGAAGCGTGCCTACAACGGCGACGCCTCCCACCACCCGACGCATCACCGTGCGGAAGGCCTCGGGTCGCGGACCGGAAGCGAGATCCCAAAGCGCAGCGTGCGTACTGACGCCCATCTCCAAACGATGTCTCATCGTATAGCCTCCCATCGCAGCCTCGCGCTATTCCCTACCCCGCTCGGAGGAAAGTGCGCGATATGTTGGCAATGTCGCGAGGCTATTCGGGAGAACTACAAAGGGTCCAATCGATATTTGTGATTTCAAACATCTACGCGAATGCTGCGTTCTGCACGCGCTAGAACCATGGCGGCCTGCCAACGCGGCGCCGCGCCCCGACTATCGATGCAGTGGATGTCTAACATCGATCGTATGGATATTGTGACCGATCCCCCCGGCCGCGGGCTCCCGAAACCATCAAATCAGGTTGATTTTGTTCGATCGAAAAGTGCACACTCTTGTATTGTGCCACTTGCCGGTCAGCGGGAGCAGGGCTTTGAACCTTCGCAGCGTCGACCTCAATCTCCTAGTCGTGCTCGATGCACTGCTGACGGAACGAAACGTCAGTCGCGCCGGCGAGCGCATTGGCCTTACGCAATCTGCGATGAGCGCGGCTCTGTCGCGTCTCCGCGAGCTGTTCGACGATCCGCTTCTGGTTCGCTTCGGTCGAGGGCTGGAGCTGACGCGAAACGCCGAAGAGCTCATCGTTCCGGTGCGGGAGACGCTGGAGCGCATCGAGCAGACGCTTTCGAAGAAGGCGCATTTCGATCCGGCCGAAAATGCGCGTAGCTTTTCGATAAGTGCTTCGGACTACGCCGTCCTGGTATTGTTAACGCCGCTGGTACGTGCGCTCGCCACCGAAGCGCCCAATGTGACCGTTCATCTCCTGCCGCGCGCCCGCGACCCGGGGCGCATGTTGCAGACTGGCCAGGCCGACCTCGTGATCGAACCCAGCGAACTGTTTGGCGACGCCGGATTCCCGTCGATGCCTCTACTCAGCGACCGCTGGTTATGTGCTGCCGACGTCCAACATCCGCACATCGCGAAGGATTGCTTGACCCACGAGCAATTCCTGGAACTGCCGCATCTCGTCTATGGCATCGGAATAGACCGGCAGCTAAACTTGGCCGACCAACGCCTTTCCGAGATGGGTATCCAGCGGCGCATTCAAGTCACGGTCGAGAGCTTCCTGCTGGTGCCGTTTCTTATCGAAGGTACCCCGCTCATCAGTCTCGTACTGGAGCGCGAGGTCCGGGCGCTGCATTCTTGCCCGAAGCTCAAACTATTCGAGCCCCCCATTGCTTTGCCCGACATTCACGAAGCCATGTATTGGCATCCTCGACATACCAACGACCCCGCACACGCATGGCTGCGCAATCGACTACGCGATGTAGCCGCCGACCTCGTTTAGGGTGATCGACATCGGCAACGGGAGGACGGCAACCTTAAGCTCCATGTCCACGCGTTGGCTACTAGGGCGCTGTCGCACGGATCGTGGGGGAGGCCGACGAAGCTTGGCGCGAGAAACCGCGCAGCGTCACGCTGTCCGATCTCGTGCAAATTCTTTCAAAGGAGGCATGCGGCGCTCTGGAAGGATACGTTCGCGTGGGTCTTATCCGGCTCGGGATGAACGCGCCTCGATTGCCGTGGCAGAATGTTCGCCACTGATCGGGGCCGGACCGAAGACAAGGCTTTCGGCCGGCGCGGCCAACGAAAGACCGTTTGCCTTGCATTGGGTGTAAAGGAGGTCGATGACTTCGTTGCGGGCCGCCGTCCAGCCGGCGGGACTGTCCACACGGAATAGCAACTCGACTTCAATCGCGGCTGCGTCGATCGAACTCAGGGCGACAATCGGCGACGGGTCCTGGACGATCCGCGTGCTGGCTTCCAGTACGGACCGCATGACTTGCTCGACGAAATTTGGCGTCGTGGTGGCAATGCGTACGGTCAACGTGATCTGGTGCGTCTCGTCGGGGCGGCTGAGATTGGTGACGCCCTGTCTTGCCAAGATGCTGTTCGGCAGAACGACGACATTGTACCCCCCGGTAAGCAGATTGGTGGAGCGCCAGTTAGTCTCAACGACGCGACCTTCCGTACCGTCCTTCAGCTGGATCCAGTCGCCTATGGCATAGGTCCTCCCGAGCGTCAGCGCGATTCCTGAGAAGACATCACCAAGGGTATTTTGCAGCGCGAGGCCAAAAATGATCGCGACAACACCTGACGTCGCGACCAGAGTGCCGACCGGCACACCAAACACAAAGCCAACGATCGACAGCGCCACACCGAGATAGATGACACCGACGGCCATGTCCTGGATCAGATGCGCTTCCCGTGGCCGGCGATTGAGCAACATATAGATGTGGACCAGGCCAATAATGGCCCATGCGAGATGGGTCCACCACAGGATCCTGGCCGATATGGAGAGCAACGCGTCGAAACCCCGCAAGTGAGCGACATCGACGCGTTGCGGAGAGATGCCGCCCAGATAGAGCACGAGGCTCATGCCGACAAAGAACAGAATCTGGGCGATCAATCGGCTTGTCGGACGGTCGCTCCCCTGAACATGCCAAACGATGATACCGGCAATTCCGAGAATGTTGGTCAGAACAAGCGGCATCATGTGATCTTCGTTTAACATGCGTGCTGTTCCAGTCTCGCCTCGATCGCCTGGCGGACCTGGCCGAAGTCGATCGGCTTGGTCAACAGGGCCTGCGCGCCCCGCTCAAGTGCCGTCTTGCGCGTTTCGGCGTCGCCGTACGCCGTGATCATGATCACCGGAACGTCGGGCCGCCGAGCGCGAAGCTCCGGCAGCATCTCCAAGCCATTCATCCCGGGCATGTTGACGTCGGAGAGGATGAGGATCAACGTTTGCTCGCCCGTATCGGAAATGCGGTTCAGGGCCTGCGCTGCCGAGCCGGCAAAGTCCATCACAAAGCGCTGGGCGCGAAGCTCGCGTCGAAATTGCTGGCGGAACAGGACCTCCAAATCGGGTTCGTCATCCACCACAAGAACTGATACAGTCATAGTCAGCCCGCAATACTGTGAGAAAGACCGATGTTGCGCGGCAGCAGGATAGTAAACTCGGTGAATTCGCCGGGCTCGGTCTCGACATTGATCCTGCCGCCATGTTGCTTCACGATGATGTCGTGGCTCATGGAAAGTCCGAGGCCTGTTCCCTCGCCTGGCGGCTTCGTCGTGAAGAACGGATTGAACATTTTCTCCTTCACGTCCGGTGGAATACCAACGCCATTGTCGCGGATGCGGATTTCAACGTAATCGCCGCGATCGAGCGTGACGGCGCAGAGCGCGGGCTCAAATCCGGGATCATCATCGTCACAACGCTTGGCGACGGCATAGAAACCATTGGAGATAACGTTTAGCAGCACCCGCGTGATCTCCTGCGGGAACACGTCGGCCATACCGGTGTCCGGATCGAACTCCCGCCTGAGGGTGACGTCGAACTGTGGTCTCTCAGTGCGCGCGCCATGATAGGCGAGATTGAGGCTCTCCTCGACCAGCGCATTGACGTCGGCAGGCCGATGCTCGCCGCCGCCACGACGCGAATGCAGGAGCATGTTCTTGACGATGGAGTCGGCGCGCTCACCATGCTGCACGATCTTCTGAAGATTGTCTGTTAGCAGCCCGCTCAGTTCATCGATTTCGCCGCGGATGTCGTCCGGGAGCATGACCGGAGCCAGAACCTCGTTCAACTCGCCGGTCAGTTCGACCGAGAGCGCGGCGAAATTGTTGACGAAGTTGAGCGGGTTCTTGATCTCGTGCGCAATGCCAGCTGTGAGTTGACCGAGCGAAATGAGCTTTTCGGTCTGCACCAGGCGGTCCTGGGCCGCGCGTAGATCGTCGAGGGATCCGGCGAGCTCCTTCGTGCGGGCCTCTACTTCTTCGAACAGCCGCGCGTTCTCGATCGCGATCACGGCCTGATCGGCGAACGTCTTGAGAAGGTTGATCTGGCTAGCGGTGAACGTTCCTGGTTCGGCGCGCGAAACGCCGATTGTGCCGATCGCCGCGCCTTTCCGGAGCATGGGCACGACCACGATGCTTCGATACCCCCTCGCGCGTGCCATGCTCTTGATCGCCGGATGGACATCCGGTTCGGTCTCGATATCGGAGCGAAATGCGATCGCCGAGGTGAGTGCGACCCGGCTATGGATCCCGGAGGACGTGAGCGGCGCGGGAAATGAGGTTCGGATCTCCTCATCGCCGGCCACGCTTCCCGCCGTGCAGGCCGCCAGATGAAGCATGTCGCCGACGACACGCGTCACGAGCGCCGTTTGGCCGGCAAGCAACCGCCTCGCGCTTTCGGAGATGACGTCGAATACCGGCTGCACGTCAGTTGGTGAACTGGCGATGACATTGAGGATTCCTGCCGTAACGGTCTGCCGCTCCAACGCGATAGCGAGTTCGCCCTGCAGGCGGGCATTCTCGGCTACTCCGCTCTGCAGTCGTTGTTCGAGCCCATCGCCCCTGTTCCTAAGGTCGGCATCCATTGTGCTGATCATCACTTCCGGACTTAGCGCCCACGGCCCGATGGGGACTAGGCCAACCCCAAGCCGCCATCGATGGCAACCACCTGGCCGGTCATCCATTCCGAGGTTGATCCGGCAAGCCTGACAATCCATTCTGCGACATCGTCCGGAACGCCGCGTCGTCCGAGCGGGATGCGCGCACGCTCCTGTTCCTTGACTGCGGCGGCCTGTTCCTGGGTCAGCCCCATCATGCCGGTGAGGGCGCCGGATTCTGTTGGCCCAGCGGCGACGGCGTTCACCCGTATGCCGAATGGCGCAAGCTCCAGCGCCCAACAACGGGTCAGGTGCTCCAGCGCCGCCTTGCTCGCTGCATAATGAGACAGTCCGGCCGCGGGCCGGTGGCCAAAGGTACTCGACACGTTGATGATAGTGCCGCGCCTCGCCTTCAGGTGCGGAAGGGCAGCCGAGGCAAGCAGGCTAGGACCGAGCACATTAACCGAGAAGATATCCATGATGCGATCGGCCGTGGTATCGGCCAATGGAAGGATTGCGCCGGCGCCGGCGTTGTTGACCAAGGCGTCTATTCTGCCCCAGAGATCCATTGCCTTGGCAATTGTGCGCCTGGCATCATCGGTCGAGGCCGCATCCGCAACGATACCCGCGATATTCGGATGCTCGGCGATCGTTTCGTCCAGAGGACCCGCCCGGCGGCCGGTCACGAGCACCTTGTCGCCCTGGTTGGCAAGGCGGGTCGCCGCCGCTCGCCCGATTCCTGAAGTGCCACCGGTCAGGACAATGACCTTTTCTTCGCTATGCATGTTGACCGCGCTCCTTTGCGGTTACTGGGCGGTCCAGCCGCCATCAACCGAGACGGCGGTTCCGGTGATCTGGTCGGCGGCGGACGAACATAGGAAAGCGACAGTGCCGCCAAGCTGCGCCGGAGAAACAAATTCGAGGGACGGCTGCTTCTCCGCCAGGAGTGTCCTGGCGGCTTCCGTCCGGCTGACCCCTCTTTGCGCAGCGATGTCGTCGATCTGCTTGTCGACCAGGGGCGTTCGCACCCAGCCCGGACATACTGCATTGCACGTGACCCCGCTCCCGGCAGTCTCCAGGCCGACCACTTTGGTCAAGCCGACCAGGCCGTGCTTGGCCGCGACGTAAGCTGCCTTATGCGTCGAAGCGACGAGGCCGTGCGCGGAGGCAATGTTGACGATCCGCCCCCAACACTGCTTCTTCATCTGCGGGACCGCCGCCGCAATGCCGTGGAACGCGGCCGACAGGTTGATCGCCAGGATCGCGTTCCACCTGCCGGCTGGGAATTCTTCGACCGGAGCAGTGAACTGGATGCCGGCATTGTTGACGAGGATGTCGAGCCGGCCGAATTTCTCGACCGTCGCTGCGATCAATCCGCGCACGGCCTCCTCCTTCGACATATCGGCGCCATCGTAAACGGCGCGCACACCATGCTCGCGTTCGATGCCGCCGCGGATCGCCTCGATCTCGCTGGCATCGCCAAAGCCGTTCAAAACGATATCAGCCCGGAGCTTGGCCAGCTCCCTAGCGATACCGAGCCCAATACCGCTGGTCGATCCGGTGACGACGGCTACCCTGCCCTTCAACATGGGAGTTCCTTTCGATGCTTTGGGATGAGATTTGCCGCGAGATCAGTCACGGCGGTGGACGTCGTGCGTAACAATGCCGAGCTCAGGAGCTGGCGGGTCGAGCCGCCGCGGATCGGCTAACGTACGGCGGATATCCTCCAGACCGCTCTGCCAATGCGCCCGCATCGCGTTCAACCCGAATTCGTAATCCTTTGAATGGCGCTCGTAGATCTTGGACTGGTAGATCAGATGGATGATGTTGCAGGAGCGATGGCGAGCCATGTCCGCGATGGCGCGGATTTCCGGATCCTGCTTTGCGCCATCCGGCAACATTTCGAGGATTCGCTGCAACGCCTGACGCATCTTCTGCATCCGAAGCGCCTGGTCCGTGATGGCGCGTGTGCGGCTGGAATACTGAATGTCCTTCTGGCGGCTGGACACCTCCATTAGGTCATTCGGCACACGGCCCCGCGCCGACCAAAGGTCAACCTGGAAGGTCAGCGTGTCGCGCGGCTCGCTCGACAGCACTCGGGATAGAGGCGTGTTCGAAACGACGCCGCCGTCCCAATAGTGCTCACCGTCGACCTCGACCGCTGGGAAGCCCGGCGGCAGGGCACCGGATGCCATGAAATGCTGCGGTCCGAGCCTGCGTTCAGCCGTGTCGAAATAGGTCAGGTTGCCCGTACGGACGTTGACCGCGCCAACGCTGACGCGCACCTCCCCCGCGTTCAGCCGATCAAAATCGACAAGCCGCTCCAACGTCTGCTGCAATGGTGAGGTATCGTAGAAACTCGTCGCCGCGTTGCCCGAGAAGGGCGCCAGGAACGGTGGCGGGAAGCGTGGCTTGAAAAAGCCGGGTTGCCCCTGGAAGAGGGCCCTGAGCGCCGCCAGGGCATTGTACGCTGAGCGGAGATCGAAGGCGAACGGCATCGCATTGGCAAGCCCTTCGCCGACCGGCCATTCCACCGCCGCCGCGCAGATGCTCTCCCAGAACTTGCGTAGCCGTTCGATCCGCTCGGCCTCGGGCGAGCCGGCAATAATGGCGGCGTTCAGCGCGCCGATCGAAATGCCAGCCAACCAGTTCGGCCGTATGCCGGCTTCGTGCAGGCCTTCGTAAACGCCGGCTTGATATGCACCAAGCGCGCCGCCACCCTGAAGCACCAGGGCCACGACATCATATGGCAATGGCTTGGCCGCTTGCGGCGCCGGATCGATTTTCCCGCGCATGACGTTCAACATTTTCTGAAGCTCCGGATGTAGGGCTGATCTCGGTCAGCCGGCATTTGCTTCGATCGAGACGTCGGAGACCGAGCCGCGGCGCGGAGTTGCCTGGTCGGCGGCAAGATAGTCGTGGACCACGCCGCCGAGCCCGAGCGTCAGGTCCACGACCAGGTGCTTGGCCGACAGCACCTGCAGCACCGGCAACTCGGCCACGGGTGCCAGGGCATGCGAGTACAGATCCAGGGCAGCGGGCCCGGTCCAAGCGCCCTTCACGGTGATGTCCTCGAGGTGGAAGCGGACCAGCTCGCAGATGCGCGGTGAACCATCGACATGCGGAATGATCTTGAGCAGGAAATTGGGAGCTGCGAGCTTGCGGGCTTCCGCTGCGGTATCGAGCGTGCGGTGCTTGTAGCCCATGGTGCCGGTCGCAATGCGGACCGAGCCGTAGTTCAATGTGCCAACCAGCGTGTCGATTTCGACCTCCAGCTTCGGTTGTGCCAGTTTCTTGGGAAACCCCCACAGTTCGCGCCCGCCCGCAATCGGCGGATGGTCGTTCAGAAACATCTGATGGGTGAAGCCACCCAGCTGGCCCTTGTAGGTTACGGGAATGACCTGGCCGCTCTCGGTGTAGTCGCCGAAACCGGTGGAATCCGGCATACGGATAAACTCGTAGTTCACCACCGGTTCGGCGACTTCCAGCGGTTCCGGCACCACACGGCGCAGCGCGTCGGGATCGGTGCGATACTGGATGATGAAATACTCGCGGTTGACGAAGCGATAAGGACCGGGAGGAAAGGCCGGGCTGCTCAGCGGCATCGCGAACGACGATGCACGCACGGTCTCGTGTTTCACGATGGTAAGCTCCAAGTTTGTCGGGGGCGGGCGCATCGCGCTTATCGGCACCCGCCCCTGGTTCGGATTTGACTCAACGCACGGTCAGTAGTCCCAGAACGCCGGCACCCATCGGAAGGCGTCGCCGGCGACCGCGACATGACCGACCGACGGGAACGGCATGTGCGTGGCCACCAGCAGTTCGCGGTTCGCCGCCAGCTCGCGCAAAAGTTCGATCCGGACGCGGGCGGCTTCCTCGGGATCGTGCTCGAAGCCGTTGTGCCAATCCGGGTGCTCGAACCCGACGGTGAAGACGAGGTCGCCGGCGAAGGTCAGTCGGTCGCCGCCGGAGGCGACGCGGACCACGCTGTGTCCGGGGGTGTGGCCACCGGTGCGGCGGACGACGACGCCCGGCGCAACCTCGTGCTCATCCTCGAACGTCCGAAGCTGGTTGTGGTACTCGTTGGCGAACCGCTTGGCGGTGGCCCGAAGCGCCTCCGGGAATCCCGGCGGCATCGAGACGCGGGAGAAATCGGGCGCCTCCCAGAATTTGACCTCGGCGGCCGCCACGTGGATCCGCAGGTCCGGACGCAGCCGATCCTTCACGCCCTCGACCAGCAAACCGCCGACATGGTCCATGTGCATGTGGGTCAGCACCACGTCGGTCACGGATGCCAGATCGATGCTGGCGGCTTCCAGTCGCTTGACCAACTGCCCGGCCCGCGGCAGGTGCAGATCCGGATCCAGCCCAAGACCCGCGTCGATCAGGATGGTCTGCGCTCCGCTGCGCACCACGACCACGTTCAGCGCCCAGTCGAACGCGTCCGGCGGCAGGAACATGTCGTCCAGCCAGGCGGCGCGGGCGGTCGGGTCGGCATTGTGCGCCAGCATCTTGGACGGCAGCGGCAGCACGCCGTCGCTGATCACCATAACATCGATGTCGCCGATCTTCAGTGCGTAGCGCGATGGTACCAATTCGTCGGCTTTCGATCTAACGGAGCGTGCAGCAGTGTCTAAGCTCATGGTTGTCTCCTGTTGAGTATTGCGGATCATCCGATCCATCTTCGAGATTCGAGCGATCGATCCTGAGCGGCTCGTGCTTCCCGCGCAGAAAGCGCGGTCAGTGCTCGTGAGGCGTTCAGAGATCAGTGACACGCTCCGGATCAGCGGACGCAAGAGCGGCGGCACGCTCGGCTCGCGGCGGATAGATCCAGACGGTATTGATATCCCTCTTGGTCTTCTTGGCTCCGTCGCCAACCATTTCGACCTTGCGCTCCCAGCCTCGCGTGAACAGCGCGCCGGCTTTTCCAAGATCGAGGCAGGTGACGTAGGCCTTCTGGTGGTACCGTTTGGTGGGGACGCCGAGCAGCTCGGCGGCCGCATTGTTGCCAGCGAAGGCGCCCATCCGCGTGGCATGCTGGCAGGACATCAGCGCGTAGTTGCCAATCTGGTCACATGCCGCTCTCGCGGCATCGCCGGTGGCAAAAACGCCAGGCACCGACAGCACGCGCAAGTCGGGATCGACGAACAGGCGTCCAAAGTTGTCGCGCTCAGCGGGAATCTGCGCGGTTAGCGGAGCGGCGCGCATGCCGGCCGCCCAGATCACGGTGCCGCTTTCAATATGCTCTCCGCTGGAAAGCGTGACGCCGGACTTGTCGAGCGAGGTGACGCCAACGCCGAGCCGAGTCTCCACCCCCAGCTTATGCAGCGCAGACTCGATGATAGGACGAGGACCTTCGCCCATGTCGGGAGCGATCGAACTGTTTCGTTCGACGACGACGACACGCGGCTTGGCATCCTTGCCGAGGATCTCACGAAGCCGTGCGGGCATTTCTGTCGCGACTTCGATGCCAGTGAACCCGCCGCCGGCCACGACCACCGTGTCGCGCATCTGTGATACCGGCCACCCCGCCAAGTGATGCAAATGCCGATCGAGGGCGATCGCGTCGTCGAGCTGGTCGACACTGAAGCCGTGTTCGGCGAGCCCGGGGATACTGGGACGAAACAGCCGGCTGCCAGTGGCGACAATCAATCGGTCGTAGGTGAGTCTCTGCTTCGCTCCCTTGGCCGCAACGATGTCTACCACTTGGGACTTGGTATCGATGGACTCGGCGCTGCCTTTCACATAGGCAACGTCAACGGCCTTCAGCACGTCCAGGAGCGAAGCTGTCAGGGTCTCCGGCTTCGGCTCATAGAGCCGCGGTCGAATCACCAGCTTCGGCTCCGGTGAAACCAACGCAATTTCAAGCGCCTCGGGCGAAACGCCCTGGATGTCGCGCAGCCGGGCCGCAGAGAGAGCGGCATACATGCCGGCGAATCCGGCGCCAATGATGACGAGTCGCATTTGTTTACTCCTTGGGATTGACTCTCTTCGATGAGGGCGCCGAGCTACGCGCCCATGAATTTGAGCAAGTCTGCGTTGATTATGTCGGGATGCGTCGTACACAGACCGTGCGGTAGCAAATCGTAGATTTTCAGAGTGCTTCGTTTCAGAAGCTTCGCCGACAAGGCTGCCGAATCGCCAACGGGCACGATCTGATCGTCGCCGCCATGCAGGACGAGCGTGGGGATGTCGATGCTCTTCAAATCTTCGGTGAAGTCGGTTTCCGAGAAGGCCTTGATGCCATCGTATTGCGCCTTGGCGTTACCCATCATTGCTTGGCGCCACCAATTCCAGATCACCGCCGGGGACGCCTGTGCACCTGGGCGATTGTAGCCATAGAACGGGCCACTCGCGAATTCGAGATAGAACTGTGCCCTGTTCGCTGCGAGCTGCTTGCGCAATCCGTCAAGCACCTCAATGGGCACGCCCGCCGGATTGGCTTCGGTCTTCAACATCAGGGGAGGCACGGCCCCGATCAGGACCAGTTTGGCCACCCGGTTCCTGCCGTGACGCGCGACATAACGTGCGGCTTCGCCTCCGCCCGTGGAATGACCAACATGAATGGCATTGCGAAGGTCGAGATGCTCGACCACAGTCGCAACGTCGGCTGCATAGTGGTCCATGTCATGGCCATCGCTCACTTGGCTCGAGCGGCCATGACCTCGCCGGTCATGGGCAATGACTCGATAGCCCTTGCTGACGAAGAACAGCATCTGCGCGTCCCAGTCGTCGGAACTGAGCGGCCAACCGTGATGAAAGACGATCGGCTGGGCGGACTTCGCCCCCCAATCCTTGTAGAATATCTGTACGCCGTCCTTGGTAGTGACAGAGGTCGTGGGATCGTTTCCTTGTGCAGGCAACATCGAATGGTCCCTCTCCTTGCCAATCGCCGAAGACGAGCGAACAGTCAGCGATGTCGCGCCAATGAGCGCGCTCGCCAGCAAGTTTCGACGTGACGTGGCTAGGCCGCTGAAGAGTTTTTCCGAAGTCATCCATTCGTCTCCGTGTCGTCAGATCGCTTACGGCTATCTAGGGGATCTCGGGGACCGCTGCCCAAGAGCGATTGCGCCGATTGCAGCGCGATTGCGACTAACGCGTGCTGCGCCGCCAATTGGTCGGTGTCTCGCCGGTCAAACGTTTGAATGCCGCGGCGAACGCGGTCTGAGAGCCGTAGCCAAGGGCTTCCGCCACCGCGACGACCGATGCATCGGTATCGCGCAGCATCTCCATGGCCTGCTCAAGTCGTCGCTGGCGCAGCCAGGCATGAGGCGAAAGGCCTGTGCTCTCCTTGAAGGCACGGCAAAAGTGGAAGCGCGAAAGACCGGCCTCGGAAGCGAGTGCTCCGAGGGAAACGTCCGCATCGCTATCGGAGCGCAAGCGCTCGATGGCGCGGCGCAGGACATTCGGCGACAGACCGCCCAGAGTTGGCCGAACCGTGATCGACGAGCCAGCATGTGCCGCCAAGAGGCGCGTCGCGAGAAGGTCCATCAATTGCTGCCTGAACAACGCGTCCAGCGTCGCGTGTCCTTCCAGAACATCCACTGCACTCATCAGCAACCGGGATGTAACAGGATCCGAGTGCACTGTCCGCTCCCGAAGATCGACGGGCGCGGCCGCGTCGGCTTCGTCGGCAACGCGCGAGAGTGTTGCGTGCGGAAGATAGAGCTGAAGGACATGCATCGGCCGGTGAATATCCCACCGAGAGGTTGAGCCAGCCGGAATGAGCGTCACGACGCCGGGACGCGCCGTTCCGATCGCAACTGATCGTCCGGTGCGCCGCTCAAGCCGTTGTACGCCGGTCGGGTAGGTCATGATGACGTGATCGACCATCGGCTTGACGACGTCGTGGACGGACTCGTGCTTCCAGTATGCGATCGTGCCGCTGGACGGTTCCAACGCAACGCGAAAGGGCTTGGTCCTGAGCACGCGTGCCATCTCTTCATTGGCGGGGCGCCGCTCACCGGCCAGCGGATCACTCCTATCCGACTGCGTCGCGCCGGGCGCATTGTCCAGGGGGGCGCGCAAGATGGGCTTGCTCATGAACTTCCACTCGCATTGGGGAAGAACGTTCATTCCGCGCGTCTGCGGATGCATCGCTTCCCGTGTGCGGCGATCATGGCGGCGAGCGCTGTACGAGGGCATCGTGCAGCGGGTCTGGTCGCGCTGGTTCAGCGGATAGATCGACCTATACCTCGGTATAGTTCGGGAGAGATACTCCCCATCACGGGCGCATTCCTTGCAAACGCAGGCGCACTTAGCGAATGAGAGCGACAACGCTGGAATCGGGACCGGCAGTCCCCGGCACCGGAAGCGTGAAGCGAAAATGTGCGCCGCCATTGGGGCGATTCGCGCCCCAAATGTTGCCGCCGTGGGCACTGATGATCGAATGGCAGATCGCGAGGCCGATGCCAATTCCGGCATCCTTGGTGCTGAAGAAGCTGTCGAAGATGCGCGTGAGGTTTACGTCAGCGATGCCAGGCCCGTTGTCGAAGATGGAAAGGCCGACCGAGCCGTCTTCGTCGATCGAAGTTTGGACGTCAATCCGGCGAATCGGCTGACCGGACTGCACAATGGCCTGGACGCTGTTGACGAGCAGGTTGATGATCACCTGTTGCAACTGAATGCGGTCGCCCAGCACCTGGGGAAGCCCGGATGCGAAGGTCGTCGACAAGGCAATTGATCTTGAATCAATGTCGTGGCGAATGAATAGCAGCGCTTCTCTTGCGACCTCATTTATATCCATGAGGCGCTTCTCCGGCTCATGCTTCGCCGCCATACCCCGGATGCGATTAATGATCTCGCTCGCGCGTCGCGCGTTCGTCACGATTCGGGACGTGAGCTGGGTGACCTTTTCGAGGTTTTGATCAGCGCGCGCCAGCCACCTCAAGCTTGTCTCGCCATTGGTCACGATGGCTGCAAGCGGCTGGTTGATTTCATGCGCGATCGAAGTTGCCAACTCTCCGAGAGTTGCGATGCGGCCCGCATGCGCGAAATCAGCTTGAAGTTTCCGAAGTTGGCGCTCTGCGTTCAAGCGCTCACTGATGTCCTGGATTGCGATTAAGGTGTTGTCGAGTTGCTCGGGGGGCACGGGATATGTGACCGTGAACAGGACATCGATGAGCGAACCGTCGCATGCACGGATCCTGGTTTCTTCTATGAGATTGCGTCGACCTTCAAAGTGAGCCACCATGACCCGCTCGGCGAGCCCCGGGGCGGCAGCAAACAGGTATCGAACTGGCTTGATCAGGTCGGCGAGGGTATGAGCCCGAAACAGTGAGACAGCATCGCGATTGACGTCCGTCACTCGAACGACGTCCTTGGCGTGCTCGACTAGGTCAGGATTTCGGCTCAAATAGGAGGCAATATCGCGGATGCCCTTTGCCTTCAATTCGTCGAAGACCTCGCCCGCGCGTCGTGAATCGACCTGCCAGAGAGCCGTCGGTAGGTACTGAATGAGCTTGCGATACCGATCCTCGCTCGCCTGCAGCTCCCAGGACGTGCGGTCATCATCGATCGCGCCGTTGATCGTCACGAGCAGGGTGCCTGGCGGTTTCGGCTCAGCAGAATGCCAGGCCCGGATGATAGGGTTGCGTATAGCGCCGCTCAGGACCATTCTGCGGGTCTCAAGGCGCGAGCGGTCCATGGCAACGTTTTCGATTAGTCCGGCCAGGATTGAGCGGCTTTCAGCCGGCCAGAACGTACCGATCGACTGACCGATCATCTGCTCGTGCCCTGCATGTGCCCCGAACATGCGAACCGCGCGATCATTGGCGGCCAGAATTCGAGTTGCGGTAAGCAGTCCGTTGACCCAGTCCGGATGCTGATCAAGGTCGATAGCGGCCCCGCGGCGCCTGTGCTCCGCGATTGCATCAAGCAGGGGCCGGGCCGGCGAGGCATCAAGCTCCCAAGCAGCGGCCAGAGATCCCTGCAACTCGGCATCCATGCGCAGGTATGCTGCTTCGGTGAGCGGTCCCGCATTTCGGCCAAACTCAACGATGTCAAGGACGGCGCCGGCTGCGTCTCGACGCACCACTTGCCGAACGGCGGCCGCAACCTCGACTCCGGTCAGGCTACGCCGAAAGACGATCCCCTCCCATCGACCTTCGCGGAGCAGTATGTCGATGTGATCGATACCGGAGTGGCCGCGCGAACCGATCTCTGCCATGTGTCGACCGACCATCGCCATGGAAGGCCAGCCGTACAGGACTTCCGATGCGACATTCCAGTACTGGATGACACCGTGCGGGTTGCTGACGATGATGCTTTCGGACACAAGGTCAGCCAGTTCCGTGCCGGGAGCAGAGGCAGCGAGATTCGGCTGGCCGCCTTGCGATACCTGTCGGGCGAGATTAGTCATCTGATGGTGGATCCCATCGCTGGTTGTGTCGCGAGCGGCCTGCGCAGTTCATTGCGTTCTGCAGGAGATGAAAGAGCAACTCATCATTGACCGGCTTGGTCAGGCAGGCATAGGCACCGCCCCTCAGTGCGCGAGCCTCTGTCGCCGGACTTGTGTCCGCAGTGATAAAAATGACCGGCATCGACGAGCCCAGCTCTCGCAATCGCTCCTGTAGTTCAAGCCCGCTCCGCCCGGGCATGCTCACATCGGTGATCAAGCAATCGAAGCGGCCCGGCTCAAATTCGGCCATGAAAGCCTCCGCCCGATCAAACGAGCGACACGCAACGTCCAGGACCAGGAGGAGATCGCAAAGAGCCTCTCGTACAGCTTGGTCGTCATCTACGATGGCAACTAGGGGTGTTTTGGACAAACAGATGTCTTTCGCTGGCATGGCCCGACGACCATCTGCCCATTGTTGATCGGGTTGTACCTATTCCTTGGTGTAGGCTGGGTTACCTACTTCCCTCGAAGTTCCGCAGGAAGTGCTTCCCAAATCCGGATCAAGTCTCCGACTGACGTTGCTTTCAGCTTTCTTGTCCCGTTGCCGCGATGCAGCTTCACAGTGATCTCGCTTATGCCAAGATCAAAGGCGATCTGCTTGTTGAGGCGGCCCCTTGCTACCTCACCCAGGACTTCGCGTTCGCGCGGAGTCAAGGTTGCAAAGCGGGCAGCGTGTTGCGTGATGCGCCTGGCCGCGGCTCTTTGCGAGACATCCTTTTCGATCGCCGCCGCGACGGCGTCGAGGAGCGTCTGGTCTCTGACTGGCTTCGTCAGGAAGTCGACGGCTCCCGCCTTCATTGCCTGGACGCTCATGGCGATATCGCCATGACCCGTGAGGAAAATGATCGGTCTGGTGTTGCCGTTCAGGGCCAGACGCTGCTGCAGATCCAGCCCGCTTGCTCCGGGCATGCGAACATCGAGAATCAGGCAGCCGGGCCGCTCCGGAAGATCGGCACACAACAATTCCTGCGTCGAGCCAAAGCAGCACGCGTCGATGCCGACCGACAGCAAAAGCTCCCGAAGCGCGGACCGGATCTCCTCGTCGTCGTCCACGATCAAAACAAGTGGGCGGTCTGCAGTGTTGGAATTAAGAGTCATAGGTAAGCGCGTTACGTGCGAAGAAGGCTGCGAGCCCGTGGATACGGTTGCCCCAAGCATTTGGGTGGCCTCCCGATCGCTTCTGCCCCGCGGTCTTTCGTTGCCTCTTCGCAGATGCCCGTAAGGTCCATGTCATGACACGGCCATCACGGTCACTTGGCTTTTACGGCGTGTTTCTAGGACTCGCAGGGTGCCCGCGTCTTGCCCAAAGCCGTCATGTTTTGGCTCATTCCGTGCCAAACGAGGACCATGCGACCACGAGTCACGGAATCACCAGTGCTTGCGAACAGTTACCACCTGCGCTCGGGATTCCGCCGCAGTTGGTAGCAGCAGTTGATTGGGTCGACCGCATTGAGATTGCTTCCGAAGCCGTTGCGACTTTCGCGACGATGTGCCCTCACGAAAAGTTGCATCCCGGGGCGGCCGTAGACAGCCCCTTGCCGATTTCCGATAATGCAGCGCAAAATTCGCATGCCAATCAGAGCCTGCAATCTAACCTTCCGGATCAATTCAAATGGCACAGGCCGGCGTCTATGGATCGAGGCTCGGACAACCCTTGCAGGCGAAGAATGCACCTTCGCTGATTGCACGTACGCTGCGCAGCGCCGAACTGGCGGTGACTGAAACCCGAAACGACGGCCCGGTGCCCGGCCTTTCCGGTTCCCTGCCCTCCGCGGATGCTTACCTCGTCAGCCTTAAATTTCGTGACTATCCGGACTGCGAGTGCTGGGAGCGAGGCCGAAGTGTCATCAAGACGAATATCCACGGCGGCGCAACCTATCTCTACGATCTGAAACGCGATCCGCGCTACGTCATCGACAAGCCGTTCCACTCCCTCTTTTTCTATCTTCCACGCTCGGCTCTTGACGACATCGCGAGGCAGGCCGGTGCACCGCGCATTGGTGAACTCGCCTATGAACCGGGTATAGGCCACGACGACGCGGTCGTCCGTAACCTCGGAGCGTCGCTCTTGGACGCTCTCCGTCGAGCGGACGAGACCAACCAGCTTTTCGTCGACCACATGTTGCACGCACTTACTGCGCACGTCGCTCAGGCCTATGGTGGGCTCCGACCTAACGCCAAGCCGATCCGCGGTGGCCTTGCTCCGTGGCAGTTAGACCGTGCTTGCGATAGGCTCGAGTCCGACCTCGCGGGAAAACTTTCACTACGGCAGATCGCGGCCGAGTTCGGTCTTTCAGTCGATCATTTTTCGCGAGCGTTTCGAATCTCCACGGGTCTGCCGCCGCATCGATGGCTGCTTCGCCAGCGAGTGAAGACAGCCCCGCAGCTGATGACCGTTCGCGATGTGCCTCTATCCGAGGTGGCGAAATCGGCCGGGTTTGCCAATCAGAGCCACTTTACCAAGGTCTTTTCGACCATAGTCGGCGTCAGCCCGGGAGCCTGGCGGCGAGACATGCGGGGCTCATCGGACAGCGAGACCTGATCCTGATTACTTTATTGCGGCTCATCCCACGCGTCGTCAAACCGACACTCGTGATGGCGATCGCCCTAGCAGCACGTGACGTATTTTCCTGACCACCGCAAGCGACATGCGCGCGTTCTACGCACTACAGTGGTGAAGCGACCTTTCCTAAAACAGGCACGTTTTGTCTGATCCTGCTGTGCGCACAGCAGTGCTAACGCTCGTTGGAGGTTACCAAACGCCCGTCGGCGCTCGTTGCGCCCGGGCGGGCGGGTACCCGTTCCCAGGCCGGAAATTGCTATTTATCTGCCGAGAGCCGTTCGCGCCCATGCGCCGCGCCAAAATCGTGCAGAGGGCCCGCAGGGACGATACCCGTGGGATTGATGGAGCGATGGCTCTGATAGTAGTGACGCTTGATATGCTCGAAATTAACGGTCGATGCGATCCCTGGCCATTGGTAGACGTCACGGACGTACGCGGAGAGGTTGGGATAGTCGGCAACAGATCGAATGTTGCACTTGAAATGGCCGAAATAGACGACGTCAAACCTGATCAGCGTCGTGAAGAGCCGGATGTCCGCCTCGGTCAAACGATCGCCGAAAAGGAAGCGGCTATCTGCCAGACGCTCTTCGAGCCAATCCAGTGTCTCGAACAACGGACCGACAGCATCATCGTAGGCAGCTTGTGTGGTAGCAAATCCGGCCTTGTAGACACCATTGTTGAGCGTGTCATAGACACGGGCATTCACGGCATCGATCTCGTCTCGAATCTCGCTAGGATAGAAGTCGCCCAATCTCGCACCAAGGTGATCGAACGTGAAATTCATCATGCGAACGATTTCGGACGATTCGTTGCTGACGATAGTGCCTTGTTGCTTGTCCCACAGCACTGGCACAGTTGCCCGACCAGTATAGTGGCTGTTGGCCATCGTGTAGATCTGATGCAGATATTCCGCGCCGTTGACATGGTCGGGTATCACTCCCGGCCCCTTCGCGAAACTCCAGCCGCGCTCGGCCATCAGCCAATGCACAATGGATACGGAGATCTTGTCTTCAAGACCCTTGAGCACTCGCATGATCAGTGTTCGATGGGCCCAGGGACAAGCGAGACTGACGTAAAGGTGATATCGACCAGCCTCAGCTCTGAACCCGCCAACACCGCTCGGACCAGGACTTCCATCGGCGGTAATCCAGTTGCGGAAAGCTGCGTCCTTGCGGACGAAAACGCCGCCGGTCGCGCCGGTGTCATACCAGGTGTCACGCCATTCACCTTCGACCAACAGTCCCATACCGTCCTCCTGGCGTGATCATCTCGCGGGTTCATCTCTGGTAAGAACGAGAGACAAGAGTCTTATGGCTGGCACCGGTGAGTTTGTCGAGAATGCCGATCGGCGGTGCTTGGATCGCGCCTATATCAGGTATTCCAATCACTAAAAGCGGCTCCGATCGGGAGCCGCATTCTGGCGCCAAAGGCAAAGGCCAAAGCTCTAGTGCTTCTTGAAGCGTTCGATGCGCTCGCCGGGCGGATGACCAGGCCAATTGATTACGCCATTTTGCATCGACGGCGAGGCAAAGAGCCGTTCAGCGTATTCGGACACCCTCGGGCAGTCCTTCCACATCCAATCGTAACCAAGAAAGAGAAGCCGGAAGAGACTTACACCCCAGAAGATATCAGCCAGGGTAAATCCATCGGGCATCAACCACTCGTTTTTGCTTTCCAATCTTCGATCCAGTTGCACGATAGTGCTGTGCGTTGCTTCGATAATCCTCCGCATATTGGTCGGCTGCGATATGAATTCACGCCCCGCTTCTTCCTTTATGATCTTGTGCCTGTAAGCTTCGCGAAGAATGGAGTCTACCGGTAAGCCCTCCAAACGCTTTCGTACTAGTTCGATCTTCTTGTTGTGAGCCCCCTGCATTCCCGCGCGAATTTCTTCGGGGCGATCGTCGCCGTCGGGATTTGCGCCGTAGAACAAACCGGCATGTGGTATTGTGTCGACAATTGCTATTTCAGTCCAAACCCTGTTTTGCCATTGCAGCGGCACCAACGCCCCTCCACTCAAGATGTCGAGATAGGCCGCAATCAGACGTGAGTCCGCGACAACTTCTCCCTTCTCATGATCGACCAGCGTGGGTACCGCCAGGGGGTCAAAGCCCTCGTTCTCAACACTTGAGCTCCCGGAATAACCGCTAACGAATGGTCGGCTCCGCGCGATGGCAGACGCCATGCGGAGCTTCACATATTCCGCCGAATAATTTTCGCTGAACGGCGGCATAATGATCAGCTCGCTGCTGGCGAATGGAGCCCCGATCTGGAATAGCGCCACGCGAATCTTCTGAGAGCAGATCGACATAGTGAAATGAAAAAGCTCGAGTCGTGGAATTAGCGACTGGTCGCCTCTCGGCTTCGGATGCACACCGCCACTCGACACTATGCACCTCCGCTCAGGATCTCCGATTGCGGAATTCCGCGCTTGCTCCGCCAACGCGTCGACAGACGTTCTTAGATTGATAGTCATAGCGCTTCCTGAGGTTGGGGGTCTGGCACGCACGCTTCTGCCGTGGCCAGACTAGTCGCGGACCGCTCGACTAGAAGCCGACATTTTTCGAACCAAGCGTTCAAGCTATCGGACGATGCTTCCGCCGCCGAGGGAAGGCAGGATCTCGCGACCATCGTTCCAATTCATGGAACGATGCGTCCGATAACGCCCGGCTTCCCGCCCTGCCCGCGCTGTATTTACGTCCAAGACGGCCATCGGCTGCCGCATTGACGTGGTTGGCGGCTGACTCCTCAAAACTCTGGAGCTAAGAAATGACTTGTCTCTTGGTAATTGAAGCGAGCCCACGCTTTGAACATTCGACTTCCCGCATCTTGACTGCTCAGTTTGTCGAGAAGTGGTCGCGCCTACATCCGAATGCTTCCGTCATTAGGCGCGACCTTGCGCGATCCAACCTACAATTCGTTGACCTTCCGTGGATCGGAGCCGCATTTACCCCGCCTGACCAACATTCGCCGGAATCCGCTGCGGCCTTGAAGACATCAAACACCTTGATCGAGGAACTCAAGGCTGCCGACCACATCGTCATCGGCACGCCAATGTACAATTTTTCCATACCGGCACTCCTCAAAGCTTACATCGATCAGATCGTGCGCGTCGGCGTTACGGTCTCAACCACCTATGAAGGCATGTTGAAGGGCAAAAAGGCGACCGTGATCCTCACGACGGGCGGCGACTTCTCTCCTGGAGCTCCATTCGCCTCAGCCAACGTGGCGAGCTCGTATCTCAAACAGATTCTCGGGTTTGTCGGCATTACCGACGTCAACATCGTTCTCGCCGTCAAGACTCTCACTATCGACCAAGGCGAGACAACCCTTGCGGATTTTGCCAAACGGTTCGATGCCGAAATCTCTGCGGCCGCAGCATGGCCGAGAACGGACCGTTTGGAGTCTCTGACCGTCGCTTGATCGCACACTTTGAGTGACAGATTTGATCGCTCAGGATGCTGGCCGTTCCAGCATCCTGCAAACCAAAATACATTCCGGACCAGTAACGAAACTCAGGCAGAATGGGAGCACCAACGCGATGAACGTCCAGATCACCGACAAAGACAGATTTGAACAGACACCGTACAGTATGTGGCTGCAGACAGAGATTCTGCACACGCTGCAAAGGACGGTGAGCGATCATCCAGGGGAGTACTCGTTCATCGTCAACTGTCAGGTCATGGAGCTTTATTGGGCTCTCATTGTCCGAGAACTTCAGGCCGCACAGAGCAGTCTGAGACAGAATGACCTTGCGAAGGCTCAGCAAGCCTTGCGCCGAGTGGTCGATGCACATGAACCACTCAATGCCACGTGGCGTTCTCTATCGTGGCTGACCCCGTCTGACCTGCTTCCGATGCTGGGCGCGGCTGGAGCGACGTTAGGGCGCGACACTGCTCTCCAAGGTTGGACCTACCGCCACATGGTCTATCTGTTCGGAATCAAACAAGGGGAACATTTGGAGCACTTCAAGCCGCAGCCGCGCAGATGGCAGCAACTGAATGAGGCCCTTAACGCTCCGAGCGTCTACGACGACGTGCTGGCATTCCTGCATCGTGAAAAGCTTCCCATTCCTCGAGCTCAGTTTGAGCGTGATTTCGCTCAGCCGTACCAACCTAGCCCCGAGGTCGAGCGGGCTTGGCAAATTGGGTACGATGAGCGACCCGAGATCAAGAACTTGGGTGAGACACTTGCCGATATTGCCGAGGAGTTCACGACCTGGAAATATCGCCACCTAATGCTGACCCGACGTACCTTGGGATCTCGTAAGGCCTACTTCGGCGTCTCCGGAATTGAGTGGCTGACGCCGACTCTCGAAGAGATTCCATTCCCGGAACTCTTTTCGGCCAGGACGTTCATCGGCGCCCCCCCAGCGGGCTGCCCCGTGGGCAAAGCCAAGGAGTGAGCTTTCGCGACCGCCAGAGTTTAGGGGGAAGCAGCCGCGACGGCCGCTTCCCTCCAATCCACGCGGATCGGCGTGCCTGCAAAGGCTCCTCGGTTCTTGCACAGAATCGATAGCAGGCACGGAGCGAACGAACGCTCATTTGGGCATAGCAAATCAAGATCGCCGGTTGTTTGGTGGGATGGCAGCAGTTTCATTTGGCCGTTGCAGCCGGCGCGGGCATCGCAACCATTCGCCGGATTGAACGAATGACGGGTGCTATCAACGCCCAGTTCGAAACGGTCGAAAAGATCCGCCGGGCGCTCGAAGGGGCCGGCGTTGAGGTTATCGGAGAGCCTAAGCCCGGCGAGTGCCTTCGACCCAAGCAACTAGGCCATCGCTTATTTCGATGCGCAGAAACATCGATCATCCGCCGGCGGCCAGCCGGATCTAACTAATTGCATTGCTGCAGCTGAGCTCGATGACCAGCCTCTGGAACTGCACCGCGGCATTAATGACATCGCGATCCCTTCCTCTGCGGCCCACGATCTGCAGGCCCGCCGGCAGGACACCGGCTCTTCGCGGCAAGGGCAGAGTCACGACAGGATATCCAACGAGGTTGAAGGGTGCCGTGTAGGTCATGAGCGCTTTGCGGACGTCACCGCTCCATGCTCCAATCCGGACATCGTCCGCTCCTACCAGGGGTGCAGTACAGGGGCACGTAGGCAAAATGAGAAGCTCAATTTGCTCAAAAAGGGATGCAATCTTCGACGAGAACCGCCGCCTTGCCTCTTGGGCTCGTGCGAAATCGTCGATGCTGAGCATGCGCGCACGCTCGAGCCTGGCCACTGTCTCTCTACCGTAGCTTTGGCGAATTAGCTCTGAGGAGTTGCGCGAAAAATGTATCATACCTCCCTCGGCCAGCACCAGGTTGGCAAAGATCGAGTAAGCCTCATCTAGGCGTGTCTCGATCTCCATTAGGTTATGATCATGACGCAACCCTTCAACGACCGTCCAAAGGTCGCTCCAAATGGCCGCGTCGACCGGAACATCGCTTGGCACTTTAAGTACGCCAATCGTTCGCTTCACGTTGGCGTCACGCCAGGAATCATCTGGCGTTACGTTCATGCCCAAAGCACCGGCAAGAACGATGAGATCCTCGGCCGTTTGGCAAATCAGGCCCACATGGTCCAGCGTTGGAGCGAGTGGAAATACTCCATCGGGTGAGAGAACGCCGTACGTCGGCTTTAGTCCAACTACCCCGCAAAGTGCGGCCGGAATTCGAACCGAACCTCCTGTATCCGTGCCAATAGCGACCGGAACCACTCCGTAAGCAACTGCTGCGGCCGAGCCACCGCTCGATCCTCCCGGAACTCGCGCGGAATCGTTTGGATTGAGCGTATTGCCAAACGCTTCGCTCGATGTAGTGACGCCCCAGGCAAATTCGTGTGTGGTCGTCTTTCCAAGGATGATTGCACCGGCATTGCGCAGATCACGAACCACCCGGGCGTCGGCTCTCGGAACGTTACCGATGTAAGCGGCCGATCCATACCGGGTCTCAACACCAGCGGTATCGATGATGTCCTTGACGACGATCGGAATGCCCTCAAGAGCTCTTGCCGAACCTTCTGCGTATCGCCAGTCGCTCTCGGTTGCGAGAGCCAACACGCTTTCATCGATCGCCGCAAAGGCATTCAACTCAGCTGCACAACGTTTTGCCTTTTCAAGTGCTACCTGCACAAGTTGACGCGATGTTGTCGCGCCCGACTGAAGCTCAACTAGCATCTCGGCCACGGATGGCGACGTCATCCTGGCTCACCACAGGCTTCGTAACAGGGCTTCAAGTTTTCGATCAGCGTCTTCTCCAAGATCGGCGACTTCGCTCTGATAATTCGCTCGCAGAAGATCAGTGATCTCCGGAAGCGCCGACAGTCCTATCTCAAACGATCGCAACCGATTTGGTAACCCGAGGTGCGCCACAAGACTCTCTATTCTGGCGGCGAGTGCCGCCCCTGGATTAGGTTCTCCTGGCGAATTGAACACCCGAAGTTTATTGCCATACCGCGCTTCACAATTTCGGACGACAGGCGCAAGCGTTATGCATGACGTGACGCTATGTGGAAATCCAAACGTCCCACCCAAGATATGTCCGATTCGATGACTGAGCCCGTAGATGACCGATGCCGGATAGAAATAGCATTGCCACGCGGCCAACTGCAGCTGAAGCAGAGCGTCCGGATGAACCGCTCCTCGTTGAACGGCCTCGCCGGTTTCCAGATCAGTTGGCCACTGCTCTAGTACGTCAAAAAATCTCCTCGCCCCTGCCGCAGCCATGATGGCATGTGGGTGGTCGACGTCGACTAGTCGCATACCTTCGATGGCATGATCCAGCCCCTTGACGGCAGACGACAAGAGCAACGCCCGGGGTGTGTTGATGAGCAAGCTCGGATCCATCAGCACAAACTTCGGAACTGTGTCGCGCTCGGCGTAGCTTCTCTTGAATGGTCGCGCCCCTGACGTTTCCGTGACACCGAAATAGTGAGAGAACTCGGATCCCGAGAGAGTGGTCGGCAGAGCGACTATCGGAAGATGGCGCCCCTGACGAAGCGAATGAAAATGAGAAACGGCCTTGGCGGCATCCAAAACCGAGCCGCCTCCATAGGCAACGATCGAGCGGGCGCCCGCTAGGATGCAGCGGTCAAGCGCACTTTCGATCGCTGTATCGGGCGCATGAGGCGGAAAATCGGAGATGATTCCTGAGACGTCATGAAGATGCGGAAGAATGAGCCGATCGGTTGAGCGCAGCAGCGGCTCAACCGTAAAGATCATCGGCCGCTCTAGGCCGTCGTCAGCCAGCTCCCGGAGGGCCGCATCGACGATCCCCATCCCCCACCGCAGGGTTTCCTGCGGCAAGCACCGCAGGATTCCCCCGCTAATTACACGTTCGGAGCGAGGCGCGGCTGGCTTCAGCACGGTGCCGGCTCCTTCAATTCTGAGGAAGCGGTACAGGAGCTGGGCGCAACGCCATATTGCGCTCTATCTCAATGCGGCGATCTTCCAAATCCGGCGCCAAGCAAAGCTTGGTCCCGAGCTCTTCAACGGGCTCGTCGATCGTCAGTTGAGTTGGCGTGGAAAGGGCGCAAATGTGCCCATCCGGATCCCGGAAGTAGAACAGCTTGCTGTAGAGGCAGTCATAAACGTCCGACACCTTCACGTCAGCCCGTTTTAGGCGTTGGTGCTCATGCGTAAGAGCCGCGTCGTTCTCCACTTCCAAGGAAAAGTGATGCGATAATCCTGTGCCCAAATGTCCGGCGGAATACCCAGGCAGCCCAAAGAAGGTCAAGACCGAGCCAGGCGAGAGGTCATCGTCGCACGCGTAGTAATAGTGAGTACCTCCGCGCTCATCCAAATAGTCGGTCTTTTTGATCAATCGAAGCCCGACCGTTTCGACGAAGAACTTTTCGGTCCGCTCGGCGTTCGACGAGATCGACGTGATGTGGTGGAAACCGCGCAGCGCAAAGTCATCCGTAATCGACGGGACGGCACGGGGCCAAGTTTCGGCTGCCGTCAACACCTCGTCGCGACCGCCAATAAGGTTCTCCTTCGGCTGAGACCGGAACCCAGACCCGAGAACCGCTTCATCGTGCCCGAACCCAGGTTCGGTGGTCGCGATTTCGATGATCGCGCCATCGGGGTCGCGGAGGTAGATCGCATGAAAGTAGTTGCGGTTGTAGGGCCCCGTAACGTGGATACCCTGGTCGGTGAGTCTCCGCTTCCATTTCAAGAGGCCGTTTCTTGTAGGAACGTGAAGAGCCAGATGATGGTTTGTACCGGCCCCCCAACGCCCCTTTGGGTCTCCAACCCGCGGCGACGTAACGCCGGCGACGGCCGTTTTTGGATCCACGAATCCAGTTTGCGGCATCATGTAGAAAATCGGATTCCACTCGATGTAGCTGATCGTGTGACCGCGCTTCGGCTCGCCCTTGAATCCCTGAAATCCAAAAGTAATGACTGGCAATCGCGGGTCCAAATGATGGACAGTCCGCTTCACGACTGGCAGGCCAAGAAGTGTTGAATAGAAGTGCTCAATCCTGCCGAGATTTGCGGCCACAAATACCTGGTTGTTGACGCCGCCGATAGTCATGTTGTTCATCTTAAACCCTCGCGATCACAGGCCGCTGAAGCGGCGTCTCTACCCATCGCGAAGGATGGCAGCGCTACTGAGGAATATGAAGATACTCAGCGAAGGACGTAGCGTTCAATTTGTTGGACGGAGCGGCAAATCTTCAGGTCGATCGCTTGCTCGACGCTTTGGCGTGCACGTCCTCCGCCGGCGCAGGCTCGAATGCGGTCACGCGCGGTATCTCCGACGCCAGGAAATCGACCAAGGCCCTGACCGCAGGAAGAAGGCCCCGCTTATATGGGATAAGGGCCGAGACGCGCGCGTCTGCCGCAATCCAACGCGGCAATATCTGCTTCAGCTTTCCCGCAGCAATTTCGTCTCGACAAATGTAACCTGGCAATGCGGCGATGCCCAGATTGGCGCATGCTGATTCCTTCAGCGCAACAAGATTGTTGCTCTGAAAGCGAGGTGCCGTCTGCACGATGCACCTGCGGCCGTTGGGGCCCGTCAATACCAGATTCGATGAGCTCGTCCTCGCTATCGAGATAGTATCGTGTTGGGCAATTTCCTCAGGGGTGGTGGGGGCACCCCTGGCGTCCAAATATCCAGGTCCGGCGAACAAGTACCACGGCGCGCGCGCTATGGCCCGCTGGACCAGGGATGAATTCTGCAACGGCGAGGTATGGCCCCGCAAAGCCAGGTCGAAGCCGTCGGCGACGATATCGACGAGGGCATCCGTAGTAATCTCCACGATCTGAACTTTCGGATACTTCTTGAGAAATATCGGTATCAGGTCCTTCAATGCGAACTGAGCGATTTCGACGGCCGTCGTCATTCTGATGACGCCGCTGGGCTCGGTTGCTCTCTGGCGCACCGCCTCCTCCGCGACCTCGGCCGTCTGCAGCAATGTCTGAGCGTAATGATAGAACTGCGTCCCTACTTCGGTCATACCGAAACGACGCGATGTTCTGTTGAGTAACGTTACGCCCAAAGTGCCCTCGAGTTCTCTTATCCGATGGCTCAAGGTGGATTTCGGCAAGCCCAACGATCTACTCGCAGAGGTAAAGCCCCCTCTGTCAACAACCTGGACAAAATAGAAGACATCCTTGAGATCAAGCATGACGCAAGCTGATTGATGTGTACCTCAGGCTGACAAAAGACACGGCTCGCACTTTTAGATGTACAGATCGATTTAAGCTATTCTAGACACCCGCCGTTCTGACCTCAACAGGCACACCCCTTGCTTGTCTCTCGACACCAGTGGCTCGTATTCTGTCTCGAACTCGATGCCCATCGGAGTAAGCCATTCGCCGGAGTAAGCCATGTTTCGTCTTTACGATAGCCTGCTATCTGGAAACTGTTGGAAGGTCCGAATTCTGCTTTCTCAGCTGAACCTCAAGTACGAGAGAATTACTCTGGACTTGGTCCGAGGCGATACTCAACAACCGGATTTCGAAAGAATTAGCCGGTTCTCGAGAGTCCCGACATTAGTGTTGGAGGATGGTCGCCCCATCGTGGAGTCCGGCGCCATATTGATGCATTTGGCAGAAGGAACGCGTTTTCTTCCTGGCGACCGGCATGCGCGCACGGAGGTGCTCAGCTGGCTGTTTTTCGAACAAGCCGATCTTCAAAAGGCCATCGCATATCCACGTGTTTACAATCTTCGCGGCCAAGCATCCCAGATGGCAGGCGAAATCGCCTACCGGCAAAAGGACGGATACAGCGCTTTACAAAAACTCGAGGACTGGATTGGAAATCGAGACTGGCTAGTGGGTAATGGCTACACGATAGCCGACACTGCAGTCTTCGCCTACGTGTCCCTGGCTGCAGAGGGCGGATACCAGATGGAGCGATACCCCGGAATTCTCAGATGGTTGGACGACGTACGATCGATCGATGGCTGGGTACCGCTTATCGAAGGGACGGCCCCTTCAAGATAATCCGTACCCAGCACAGGGATGTCTAGACGTCGAGGAACGTTGCGAACTTCTCCGGCCCGAACTTATCAAGCGCCATGTTGTTCTCGGGAAGGCCGTTGTCTGCGTAGCCAATACACATGCCGCACACGACCATATCGCTTTCAGGAATGCCAAGCTCCTTGCGCAGCACTTGATATTGCAACGACCAAATCTGTTGAGGAAGCGTATCAAGTCCTCGGCCCTGAGCCGCCAACATTACCGTTTGGAGGAAGGCGCCGTAGCAGATGAAGCTTGCGGGGACCAGTTTCCGGTCCATCGTGAAAATGAGACCGACTGGCGCGCCAAAGAACATAAACTGTCTCGCTACATCGCGGCGGCGGCTTTCCTTGTCGCTTCTTTCTACCCCCTGCGCGTCTCCTAGTTGACCACGAAACTTGGTGAAGACCGACAAATGGGGCTCGTGAAGTGGTTCCGGAAAAAATGGATATTCCGGAGTCAGTTTGTCATGGTTGTCATTGAAATTCTTCACCGCTGCAGCAACTACGCGCTCGCGGGCCTTCCCGGTCAATACGTAGCATTTCCACGGTTGAGTGTTGCTCGAACTAGGGGCGAACCTAGCGATCGAGAGGATATCCTTAACAACTTCGGTTGGAACGGATTTGTCTGTAAAGCCACGTTTCGCCCGACGACATTTGATGAGTTCATCAATGTAAAAGGGGCTCTCATCATCCTTCTGCACGTGCCGCTGAAGCTCTAGTGTCATTGCATCCCCCGAATCCTTTGAACCAAGACCGCATGGCCGTATGACCCATCTTCGGAGTTCAGCTGCCATCTAGGGAAGTAGCCGATCTTCGGACTTATCGTTCAACAAATTCGAACGATGCGGCACCCCGGTCCTAGGCTGCTTCTTGCGCCTGGTCGCGCCTCGGAGGTTTTTCGTTGCTACTAAGGCTAGCCCGCCAGGACTGGTATAGACCCTAACTAAGCCGCCAATTGGCACTCCTGCTCGATCAGCTGTTGGTCGCCACTCGAAGCTCTCTTTAGGAAGCGCGCCAGGGCGGCCTTTCGCGAATCGCGATCCAACGCGTAGGCAGTCTGCTTGAACTCGATGCCATCGAGGAGCCCTTGGATGTAGCCGGAGATCGTGTCCGCAGCCATGATGAGGGCCGTGTCAAGTGTATGGATGTACTTGCTCGTTACCGAGCCCTTGGCATGGCCAACCAGCGCCGCGATCGTCACCTCGGTAAAGCCGAGATCGTTGGCGATGCTCGCGAAGCTGTGGCGCAAACCGAGGTGACATAGGTCCCTGTAGCCCATGATCCGCAGCGTTGCCGGACACTGGCACGCCATCGGCATGGCGGTCCAGCATATAGCGGATCAGCGTCGCGCGATCGGCGCTTTCGGCGTCGGTCTTGCGCCAAGCGCAACCGAGCAGTCCTCCGAAGTCTCTAGGACGAGGCAGGTGTTTCGCTAGGCATCGTTGGAATGACGGATCCACATGACAAGACCCTTCTTTGACCTCGCGGGATTTCGAGCCAGAGCCGGGTTCGACTCCCGTCGGGTGAATTGTGGAGTCTGGAACGGCACAGGCGTGCCCGCTGCCGGAAGCCTGCTATTTTATTTTTGTCGGCGAATACCGCGCGTCATCCTGCTGGTATTTGTGCTGGTATCGGCAGCAATTGACGACAAAAGTAGCTTCAAATTCAAATGGTTATGGCTCTAGGCAATTATCGGCCAGGGGCACCAACTAGGCTGTTCATGCTCGTTCCCAAGCGTCCGCAGCCGTCCGCGCAGCGCTGAGGACATCGCGATAGACGCGTAGAGAAGATTCGTTCGATAGTCGAACGTTGACTGAATGATGAGCATGCCGATCCCGGACTCGGCCCCTACCCATTCGCTTGCGATCGCTCCGATTAAGAGGCCGACCTCGAACGCGTTGGCGATAATTCCATCGCCGACGGAAGCCTCATATCCTGCCGGCTGAGAGCAACGATATCCGCCGCTGGATCTTCAGCCTTTCAGGATTTCGCGGCAGGTGTAATATCCGGCTTCGGCTACACCTACCAATGGTGGAACGCCCCGCGGGACGGAAGCTCCTACCAGCTTGGCGACGATAACGGCTTTGCCGCGCTCGGGATTTTCGGCCAGGCCATCTTTGTCGTGCCAAAGAGGAAGCTCGTCATCGTGCTGCAGTCGTTGCACTTGGTGAGCGAAGAACCTGAGATGTTCACACCGAGCGAGCTACTTGCATCGGCCATCGCGCAGAAATTGCAGGATTGATTCCCGCCTCCGACAGAGTCCCACGATCCTCCAGGTGAGCCTCGGCACTTGATTTGGGCAGCAACACCGAACTGCACAAGGGGGTGGTAGCGGCGTAAAGCCAACGCTCGGTGGCCGCGGCTTTTTTAGGACAGCACGGGCTCCTGCGAGTGTGCGCATAAGGCGATTGTGGCACACCACTTGCGACAAGTCCGCCAAACGCGATCCGCGCGAACTAGAGCCGAACAATGTGCGTGTCGGTCGGATCACCGGCAGACCGGTGGCATTGAGCGCAGCCTTCACTCGCGGGACGTGCCCCTGATGACGCTCGCGCTCCCATTGCAACGTCTTGAGGTGCCGAACTGCCGCAGTCGCACCCGCGCACACTGACGGCGGCGGTGCGATGGTAAAAATGAATCCCGGCGAATGGGAGCGCAGCGCATCGATGATATCGGCGCTCGCCGCGATGTAGCCCACGATCCCTTGCGCCCAGGGAGGATGAGCTGACCGGCAGCCTGACACGTTCGCGGTCGACGTACAGCAGTCCGCCGCAAACGCGAACTGCCGGTCCCCTTGACCGAACAGCTTGCGGCGCAAAGAGCCCTCCGAATACGCTTTCTTGTAGAGACCGCGGTTCTGAAGTTCGGGGACCACGATATCGATGGAGTCCTCATAGCTCTCCGGCACCACGATGCGGCTGAGATTGAATCCGTCGACATCCGTTTCGTCTATCCAATTCTGAAACTCGTCGGCAATCGCCGGTCCGTCGCCTGAGATCGCCGCAGGCCAGAAGGGTGATGCACCGCAAGCCGCCGAATTGATCGAGGGACTACCTGCCCAGGTCGTCATGGCCGATACGGCTTATGACGCCGATCGCTTGCGCCAAGCCATCGCTGCCAAAGGCGCGATCGCCGTCATCCCCAACAACCCATCACGGGCGCTCAAACATCCGCTCGACAAGCATCTCTATGCCCAGCGCTATCTCGTCGAATGTTGTTTCTCCAAGCTCAAGCAATTCCGCCGCGTCGCAACCCGCTCCGAAAAGACAGCCCAAAATTACCTCGCCGTCGTCGCTCTCGCAGCCATCGTCTTATGGCTGCGATAAGTGTCCACACTGCCTAGAGCTCCTTGAGTGCCGTCGCGGTCTCGGAGAGGATTTCGTCGGACAGGCCCCCTTCGCCGATTGCTCGTGCCATGGTGAGGGCACCGACCAGTGCGCTGAGCACCAAACAGGCGCGACGTCGATCACCAGCGGCGTCCGTACTCGGCGTCAACCCGGCCAGAAGCTCGATGTACTGCTCGACCTGGCGTCCGTAGGCCGAGCGGGTTCGGTCATCTGCGCGCGAAATGTCCTCGGCCAACGCGGCCACCGCGCATCCGGCCTCGGGGTGGGCGCGGTGGGATGGACTGAGGTAGTCGTCGACGATTGCTTCGAGCGCCTGTCTGCCACCTTGGCCGGACGTAGCCACAGTCCGCGCACTTCCCTGAGCCAAGGCGCGTTCCACCGCGGCCCCGACCAGTTCATCTCGGGATTCGAAATGACGGTAGAAGCCGCCGTGCGTCAGGCCGGCTTCCCGCATCAGCTCCGCTACTCCGACACCGTCTATGCCACTGCGGCGCATTCGAGCCGCAGCGATGTCGACGATTCGATCGTGGCTTGCCGCCTTGTCAGCTTTCGAACTACCCATGAATGCACCTCCGGCCCCGATGCGACACCCGTTATTTGGTAACGATCCGGTTCAGGCGAACGTACGCCAAGGCTTCGCCCCCCCTCCAGGGGGGCGATGTTGGTGTCATCGGGTTTCGGCGCTGAGATTGCCGAGGTGATAACCCATGCGTGCCTCGAAGTCAGGACCCACTTCGTCGCGCTTTTGCGCTATCCGGGCTCCCCGCTTAGGGACCGTCGGCCAAGAGAACGCGTTGAGGAAAGCGTCCTGTGTCTCCATCAGGTCCTCAGCGGACGGCAGGGTTCTACGGTTGATCAGCCGCTTGGCCTCGGCGAGCGCAGGCTTGTCGAACGACGCGATGCGCCGAGCGAGGTTGTCGACGAAGGCGTCGAGCTCGTTATCGGGGAGTGCGCGGTTCACCCACCCATAATTCGCTGCCGTTGCTGCGTCGAAATCGTCACTGCCGAGGACGATTTCGAGTGCCCTGGCCCGCCCGACGAGGAGTGGTAGGCGCTCGGTCGCGCCACCGCCAGGGAACACGCCTGCCCCGACTTCGATCTGAGCGAAGATCGCGCGCTCCAGGCTGGCAAAGCGCATATCACATGCCAGAGCAATCTCGGAACCGCCGCCGCGCGTGCGCCCCCGAATCGACGCGATGGTCGCGACCGGGGAACTGGTCAACCGCGTCGTGGCATCGATGAACGTCGGCAGACCAGTCGGCCCCGGCGTCAGGGGAAAATCGGCGAACCGGGAGACGTCGTAGTGATTGACGAAGAAGTCCGGGTCAGCGCTATCGAACACGACCACCCGCAACGTGTCATCGGACTCGATGAGACCGACGATCTGCTGAAGCTCGATGAGGGTCTCCGGATTGCAAAAGTTCAACGGCGGATTGTTGAAGGTCACCCGCCAGTATCCCGGCGCTGCCTCGGTGATCGTGAACTGGGTCAATGGAGTACTCATCCGAAAGATTCCTTCGTTCTAGGGCGCTGAGCACCGGAGGTGTCGGGTGCGCAGACCATCTGGTCGACAACCACGAGGATGATGATCGTCATCCACAATAACGAAGATGACGCTCATCATCCTCATTGTCAAGAGGCGACCGCATCGAGGCTACCGGGCGATCGCTACGGGCGGCTGGGGAAGCGGAGCCGCTCAAACAACTCGGCGTCTCACTTTTGGAACGAGGGCAATTACACGGAACTGAGGTGGGGCCTCGCTTCGCTTTAGCCGAAGCTGGCTGGCGATGCGGTCGGCCGCTGGCGTTTTGGCACAGCCTAGGGGTCTCCCCGCAGAAGGGGGTGTGTCGGCGATCGAGGCGCCGACCCAGGGGAAGGCTTTCCCCTCCAGGCCTTCCAGATCGCGGCCCATAAACTTCCAATTAGCGGGCCATTGACTCCCAATCAGCCGAACCGATAGTTCCAATCTTCCGTCATCTCCGCTATTTCGTCGCGGTCGCCGAAGAAGGCAGTCTCACCGTGGCGGCCGAAAAGCGACTGCACACGGCGTAGCCTTCCCTGAGCCGGCAGATCCGGGACCTGGAATACGAAGTCGGCGTGCCGCTCCTGACCCGCAGCGTGCACGGCGTGCAGCTGACGGAGGCTGGCCGGGTCTTCCTCGATCACGCGCGATTGGCACTGATGCAAGCCGAAGCCGCGACCGAAGGCGCTCGGCGCGCGGCACAGCCGAGCAAGCCGGTGTTTGCGATCGGCTTCACCACCGGGCAGGAGGTCGACTGGCTGCCACGTGCCACCAGATTGTTACGCAACGAACTGGCCGACATCGAAATTCGGGTATCCAGCGATCATTCGGCGACGCTAGCGGAAGAGCTCGTACATGGCAGGCTGGACGTCGCATTCCTGCGCGGCGAAAAGATGCCGGACATTGAATTCAAGGTCGTGGCGCAGGAGCCGCTGGTCGCGGTTCTGCCCAGCGATCACAGGCTCGCGCAGCGAGAGACTTTCGATCCGAAGGATTTGGTCGGCGAAACCTATATCGGCATCTCGAAAGTGCCGCGTGTGCTGCGTGCGCTCATCGCCGATTATCTCGATCGCTGCGGCATCGAGATCACACCGGCGTTCGAGATCGACAACTGCGCTATGGCGGTTTCGCTCGTCGCATCCAACCGCGGCGTTGCGATTTTGCCAGCCTCGGCGAGGAATTTTCTGCCCTGGTCGGTCGTAAGTCGCCCCCTCGAAGGTGATGCGCCGACGATCGCTGTGACGGTCGGCTTCCGCCGAGACAATGCATCGCCCTGAAGACTTTTCTCTCGAGAATCGATGGCCTCAATGTTTCCTAACCTTCCGGCCGCACCGACACCGGAGGGCCTGAAAAGCGAAGGATCCCTGGCGTTTTCCGGGTCAAGTTGGCGTGATCCGGTTCGCAAAAGCCGCCTTGCGCCAACAGCGGCCGTTCCATATCGCTCATTCCGCGAATTGAGCTCTGGCGACGATTGGCCTCGAGCCTTTTTTGTTGAGACGAAAGCCGTAGAGAACCGCCGCTGAGCTTTCAAATTTGGCCGAGCCCAAGCAGCAAACGGTGACAACGACGGGCGCGATATTCGCAGCCTCCACCACTTCGATAAACGAGACAGAACGCCGCCTTCGTTCGAAGGAGCACAATCGCGCAAATTAGCGTAGTACACTGCGTTACGCGCGAGTGACTCAATGCACGCCAAGTTGCGACATCAGTCGCCCGCGTGCGCCTCTAAACCAGATCGGTACTGCATTTGATACTGCACGGATTCTGGCGACAACGCTTAGGTGTCGTCAGCGCTTCGCTTTTCGAGATGTCCCGGTCCAATCCATCATTGGAACGATCGATCTTCCAAGGCTGGGCTTCCCCAAAGACCACATGCAGAAGTTGGAAGCGTCAGCGCACAGATCGCAGTCGCGAGAGCGCGAGTGCCCCCCAGCCTTGCCTCGGTGTACTCCGCCCTTCGACACGCATTCGGAACTGATAAGCTTTCGGCATTTTCCTTATCAGTCCCGAACTGACTCCATTTTGTTAGAAACATTATCAGTCCAAGAACTGACTCCCTTAGCGACCAAACCTTGCCAGTTAGCAGGGCCTCTTCCATTCATCAATTTACGCTATCGATCGGGCATCCGTCGGCCGCTTTGTCGGTCAAAGTCAAGTTCTCTGCAAGTCGACGACTCCAGCGAAAGACACGCCCGCCGCTACTCCGGCAGCGGCGAAATTATCAGCAAGCTCCGCGCCAAACACGGGCGCTACGAGAGCCAGAATCTTGGCAAATCGACGACCTGCGTCCACGTCGTCATGCGGGTTCGGGCACAACAGGGTGATATCGCCTGCCCCCGGCATACGTTCAAAATCCGTCCAATCCGACGCCCGGGTGGGAAAAAGGACGAAGCCGCCCATCGGATGACATCTGATCACCTGCCCTTCGCTCGCCCACCCCAGTGTGCGCCTGTAACGCTCGACAGTGTGAGGCTTGGAGTCGCCCTTCGCCGGCACCCGCTTCCTCTTTCTGCCGCTGGGCTGGGCCGGTTCGGGATAAATGCCAATGAGTAGTGCTGCGCGAATTATATACCCCAAAAAAGCGTGCTTAGTCCGATCATTCAATGATCACCGAGTCAGGAGACGCCGGACGGAGTAGCAACAATGTGCAGTCAAAACTTTCAGTACGGCGGTCGCATCACAAATGTAGCGGAAGACTGGCGCTGGCAAGTTATAGCGCTCTATCCGAAACTGTTCGTACGGAGCTATCGCGGCGTTCCTTATTCGCCCGGCTTTCCTTCCTGTGCGGATGAGCGAGGCCGAGCTTCTCCAGATCCCGAATTTTGGGCGCAAGTCGCTCAACGAACTTAAGGAGGTCCTGGCCCAGATCGGGCTGCACCTCGGAATGAACCTGCCCGACTGGCCGCCGGAGGACATCGCCGCACTCTCGCAGCAGGCCGAAAAACTCCTCGAGCGCGTGGACGAACTCGAATTGTCCGTGAGGTCGGCGAACTGCCTCAAGAACGACGGGATCAACTACGTCGGCGAACTGGTTCAGAGGTCCGAGGCCGAAATGCTCCGGACGCCGAATTTCGGCCGGAAGTCGCTCAACGAGATCAAGGAAGTCATCGCCGGGTCCGGTCTACACCTCGGAATGGACCTGACCTCTTGGCCCGGAGCGCTCGCGGTCACCGGCTGAAGACTGCTCCGAGCGCGCGCCCATGAACCCGGAACGGAACCTGCGGAAGACGCTGACCGCCTTCACTCGTTTTTCCTGCCGGACCTGAGGCCGCTTGCCTCCGCGAACCCCGAGGCGAATCGAGCATTCTGAGCCTCTCCGCCGACCGGCCCCGCAGCACCCGCACAGCAACTCGCGCGCGGTAGCCGGAGAGCGCCTCGAACGGTCAGACAGTCGCGCTATCTCACGGCTTCAAGTTGACACGGGTGCAAGAGTGTATACGGCGTCCCTGGTTTTCCGAGCCCAGATTGGCCAATAGAACATCATAAGAACAAAACGATTTTATTCCGATCCGGTGGATTGTCTGCGTTGCACAAGGGCGGTGGGAATGAGCGATCCGCAGGGCAGAAGGCAAGGCCTTCCCGGGCGGCTCTGCTCGCAGGAAGCAAACTCCAGCGCTTAGTCTGCTTCTTGTGAATCTCCTTCAACCTGTGGTAGTCATTGGTCTTTCAGTCGGATTATTGCGCATGTCGCCTTCTCGTTTTTGGATGCTTCTTTTCGTTCTGTCGGTCGACATGGCGGCCGCCCAATCCCAGGAGAGGATGATGGCGCCGATTCCCTCTACGAACGGAGCCAATGTCCAGATCATTGGAGGCAAGCCCGCGACGAAGGAGGATTGGCCCGCTACCCTGATGTTCGACGGCAATCAAGGTCGATGTACGAGCACGATCGTGGGAACCTATGTGGTCTTGACGGCGGGACACTGCGTCGACGACAAATCGCCGGCCAAGCTACTTTGGGGAAATCGAACCACCGATCTTTTGTGCCATGTTCATTCGGACTATCGGGGGAGGGCATGCGCAAACGAGATCGCGCCACAAAAGCTGGTGGGCTGCACCGCTGACGTCGCAATCTGTATCGCTGCGAAACCTCTTTCTCCCGATGCCGCCAAATTCGAGCGGGTGAGAAGCAGTCCTCCTCTGGTATCCGCGAAGGACAAGATGTTCCTGCTCGGGTTCGGCTGCACGGAAGCTGATGGAAAAATCACCGAGGCCTTGCAGGAAGGCGTGGCTTCGGTCGAATGGCCTGCGCAGCCGGGCGCTTCCAGTGACCCGAGCCGCACGATGAGAGAATTCATCAAGACGGCGGGAGCTGCGGTCTGCCACGGGGACAGCGGCGGAGCGAGCTATTCGCCGGACAAGGCCAAGCCCGAAATGCTGGCTCTGGCGTCGCGTGGGAATCTCAGCACCGAGTCGTACCTCGTGGACCTCCGCACGCCGCAAGTGCAGACCTTCCTGCGAAAGGCGGGATCGTTCAGGTCGGACTTCAATCTGCCCGAGGGGGCCATTAAGATCTGCGGGGTCGATCCAGATGCGGAGAATTGTAGATAGCCTATCGATCGCGGCGGTCGCCATCGTGTGGTGTTCGGGATCCACGTCGCAGGCCGGCGGTCTGAAGATCGCCAACAGACCGAGCGGTATGGTAGCCGTCGTCCCTCGACCGACGGCCACGGATGTCGGTTTGATCAAGGGGGTGGCCGAACTCGGCGTGCCGCAGATCGTCGTCTTTCCGAAGGGAGCGGATATCGCTCAATTCGTTGCGGAAAAGTGCGGCCGACCGCCCGGCAACTTCAAGATTCACCCCGTATATGAGAAGATCCTGCTCGAGGGAAACGCCGGGCTGAGCAGCGGGGACCTCGACGCACTTCCCGAACAAAGAGCCCTGGAAATTCCTGCGTGCGGCAAGTTCATAGAGGACGTCACTTTGCCGGCGCCGAAAGGCGTGGAAAAGCTCGCCAAGGAACTCGCAGTCCCGTTCGACACCGGAGTGTTCGAGCGCGTCGTCAATGATCACAGCCTCAGAAGAGACGTTCAGCTGAACTACGCATCGGCGTTCACCGATAATTCGAAGAGCTATGAGACCGCCTGGAAAATGATCTGCTCTTCGACCCCTAATGCTTCCCTACCCGGAGACATTGCTTCCTGCCGAAACGCCATTCAGATCGCGGCGGCAAACCCCCAGATTACGAAGCCGAACATGGTAAAGGAAGTGACCGTGCCGGCGTTGACCCAACTCGCTACGGCGGGCACGGACGTCGAACCCAAGGACGGACGTATCGCACTCCGAATCGGAGTGTCGGAAGACACGGTTCGCGCGGCGTTTCCGCAGCTTCAGAGCATCGAAGGGCAACTGAAGTTCGTCACCGAAATCGAGGACGTGCAGCAGTTCGGCGAGAGCTGCTCGAAGGCGGCCGAACTCAAAAGTGATTCCTGGCCCTACAGCGTACGTGATTTTCTACGAGTAGCCAGCTTGAACGGAATAAATCAGGACCAGGAGGGAAGGCGTATCCTGATCGTTGATACCGGATTCGACTTCAGCGATCAGATCAAAACCGATTCTACGGGACTGGTCTTCGATCCATTTTACTTCCATCGATTGAACCAGATGATGGATCCCGATCCGCAACGAGACAAGAATGAAGACGGCGTAAAGGGGAATGGCGGGTGGGCCGGGGTCAATCTTAGCGGCGTAAACGGTCTCAGGTCCAGTGCCACTTCGATCGTCTTCAAGCATCGTTCGCACGGACTTTCGGTAGCGGCTCTAGCGCTCGGAGGCCGGCCGGTCGAAGAGTTGCGGCGCGTGGTGCACCTGCCGATGCGACTCGGGTTCGCAAGCCTCGTCGCACTCGATACGCTGAATCCGATCATCAACACGGGGCACATCGAAAAGGCGCTTAGGTTCGCGGCCGCCGCAGGCAATGACTTCAACGTCGTCAATTTGAGCCTTTCATCCACCGACAAAATTCCGGGATGGGATGACATCGTAAGCAACAAGGGGAAAGGGCGCGTCTTCGTCGTCGCAGCGGGAAACGACGGAAACAAGTTGGTGGGAAAGGATGCCGTATACCCGGCTGCGTTCGGCGGCAAGAGTGCGCCACTCGATACCACCTCAGGCGCCGTAGTTTCTGTGGGAGCGCACGATGCGGCCGGCAAGCTCGCGCTTTTCTCCAACAAAGGCCTGGCCGTCGACGTTCTGGCGCCGGGTTGCACCGTTCCGTCGTACGAATTGCGCCTTGATAGCGATGGACGTGCGATCGGCATCGTGGCGCGGAACGAGACCGGGACCTCGTTCTCGGCTCCGCTTGTCTCGTTCGTCGCGGCACTGTTGATGAACAGCCCCAAGCTTGCCGGGCGGCCAGGGCTCGTCAAGGCCCGCATACAAATGGGTTCGGACTACGATTGGGAACTTCGGGACGACGTTTACTCCTCCGGCATCTTAGATATCTCGAAGGTACTCAGCGTCGACAACGACCTATTAGAGCTTGCCGATCCCGGCGGCGCCAAATCGCGAAATATTCGCTATGGAGCGCTCATGAACCGATCTTCCATCGGCGAGGTCGAATGCCGCGCGGGAGACAAGCTAGGTTTCGATACCATTAGAAAGGTCGCCAGAAACGGTACGAATGATCTCCTAGTGTTCTCGAACGACGATGACACAAAACCGTCCGGCCTCGAAAGGAAGTTCTGCGACAAATCCATGCTCGACAAAGTCGTCTTCGAGTTTCGCGATGTCGAAACCGGAGAAACCAGTTCCATTGCGGGTAGCGCGGTGCTCGACTACGTTCCTGCGCCTTGAGCTATTGCCCGAGAGGAGCACGAAGTGCGTCGAGGTGCTGATTGTTGAGCTGACGAATCTGTTCCTCGCTTGGCTTGACGGTACCCGGCACCGCCGGCGCCCCCAAGGCGATGATAAGAGTATGAGTGTTCGTTCTCGAAGCGGCGGCGAGGTTACCGGCATTCGATGGCCCCTTGAAACTGACCAAGCTCCAATTGGGAGCAATATTCGCATTGCTCAGTACGACGAACTGCACCTGATGCCCGATCGAATCTATCGGCGGATCATGAGGCAGCCCCTCGAGCGCTGACGCCACGTCCTGCTTGGCCTTTGCCGCTTCGTCGTTGGCGTCCTTTGCGGCCTGAAGAAGGCCATCCAACTCCGTATCTTTGGGATCGGCGGCTTTGGCGTTCTTGTAGGCGACCGTGGCTTTGCCGAACTCGGCGGCTGTTTTCGCGGTCGCACGGTTTACGATGAAGGCTTCGTCGTACGCGATCTGTATGTCCTTGAGGTCGGCGCCTGAATTCACAGCTTTCGCATGGTCGTCCACGGCCTTAGCATGGTCTTTCACCACGCCGTCCCAGAACTCCACCAGCGCCTTCTTCTGTTGGAGGATCTGCTTCGGAGTTTCCGCTGCAGCGACTGGGACCGGAGGAGCGGGAAGTGACTTTCCATTGGGAGGCGGATGATGTCCGATTCGCAGCTGAGAGTTTGCGACGGGCGCCAAGGCGGACGCGATCCATTCCTGCAATCCAAGCCTGCCATAAAGATCAGGGGCATTAGGTAGATCGCAGGCCAGATGGCTTCTTTCCGCTCTCAACTCCTTGAACGCGACGGTGAAACTGAGGCTTTCGTTGCGGATCGCCGTCGTTGCCACGCCGCCGCCCCCGGAGACTCCGAACATCTGCCCGAACGTACCTATTCCCGTCAGTACGGCCGGAGGCATTTGATGAAGTACCGCTATGCTCGGGGTGAGCGAGGCCTGATTGTTCGTTATCAAGGTCAGGTCCACCTTGGCGGTCCAGTCACGCATCCATTGATAGCGACCCGTCGGGTACGGCGGCTGCGGGTCCGGCATGGCGAAGGCGAGTTCGCACTTCACGCGCTGGACGATATCCGAGATGGAGACGCCATCCTGCTCGAGCTCCGGTACCGTCGCGCAGCCCATCAATGCGGTCGCACTGAACAGCGAAACCGCATTCCACAAGGTTCTTCGCATTTGAGCCCCCTGCAGCCCCCGCTGCTTTCATCTCATTTTTTCGACATATCTTCGGCAACCATGAGATAGAGCGACGTTGTGCCCTGGTCGGCGATAGTCAATCTCACTTCGAACGTGTCCTCTTTCGCCGGTGCGGTCAGCACGCCACGGAAGCTTAAACGATGATTGTCGAGATCTTCCGCAGAGCTTGCGTCCAAAACAGAGATCCGGTCGACGGCCGCATCGCGGACGATTTCCACGATTGGGCTGACGGCGCCTACGGCCGTGCTTTCTTCAAAAGTCAACTCAACCAGGACTTCGGTGTCCTTGCCGGGAGCCACAATGGGCGGTTCGATTCTTGCGCGAACTTTCGAAAGATGACGGACTCCGGCCGAAGTCATCACTTCGCCCAATGTGGCCGCCGCGACCGGTGGGGCGACGCCCGGCACAAGCTCGCGTGCTATCCTGCTTCTCACATATTTGTCGGCGAAGATGGTCGAGTGCTCTACGAAGGAGGGGTCCGTGCCTTCCAGATTTTTGAATGAAGCGGCCGCGCTCCAGATCGGGACTGTTCCGTCCCCTCGGCTGCTGGTGAATGTCCAATGGTCAGGACTAGACGCTCGGTCGGCAGTGTATAGCCACAACTTGGTGTCGAGGATGTCGCCCGTAACCTTGATCTCGGGGACCGCCGGAGGTCTCGCTATGATCGAACTCAGTCTACGAGCGCTCGCGAGGCCGTCGAGTAGTACCTGCCGGCGCGCTCCGCCTGGGCGGTATTCGTCAGGAAGCCATCCGCTCTTCCAGTTGTTCGCATCGAGAATATCGAAGGGGGAGAACTTCTCCTTCGTTCCTTCTCTGCAGCAGTCAGGGTAGGCGGGAAACAATTCGTAGATGGAGGGGAAGGAAAGCGTCACGCGTCGGATCGTCGGCAAGCCACCAGCCACCACATTGGCGAAAGAGCCCCATCCATTCGAGATCGTGTCGAGAGAGTTCATGCTTCCAAGAAACGGCGTGCCCAAATAGATCACCTTGTGCACCTTGCCGGTGCCGCCGTGTTCGGCCACCCAAATCCTTGTGACCAATCCGCCCATGCTGTGAGCAATGATATCGAAATTTCCGTCTCGCAAGGCCGGGGTTCCGCTCACGAACTCATCGAGCCGCTTTGCCGTCTCGAAGTTGCTCAGGCGCCAATCGTACGGGAAACGAAAGAGGGTCTTGCCGTCTTCGAAACCAAGATCTTTCAGGAGCTCCAAAAGATCGTCATATTGATGGATCGTCCAAAAAGGCCCCAGCACGTTGATGCTGGAAACGAGGCCAGATGCCTTCAGGCCCTTGCCGTTGCTGTTGGGGAGCACGTCAAGGCCTGAATAGTTCGACAACGAATTCCTATTTCCCCAAATCACGTTTCCCGAACCGTCGCTGAGTTCGGAGCCCAAAATTCCGGGAATGAACAAGAGGGGACGCTGCGGGCCGTCGGCTTTGGAAGCCGACCCAATTCCAAATACGAACACGCAAACAAACGCCAAGCGAAAAAATCGAAGAATGAACATCGATCAATCCGATTAAATCCTTGGATGCAATGTAGGGCCTTATTCTACCTCCAGCATAGTACAGAAAATGTGTCCTGAGAAGCCAGGTTGTACGTTACATCTGCTAAAACCTGCGTTCGCCCATGTCAGCGATCGCGGACGGTTGCGGGACCACGAGCCCGCGCGGCTGGAAGCCGGACCTAACTCGCCGTTTCCTCCATGAGGTCGTCCTCGGCCAGCCTGGTCTGGAGACTGAAACTGACAAGCCTAGCGCTGCGGTAGCGGAATTTCGAACCTCTCATCACCAGACACTTCAGGCGCCCGGCGGCCAACACCTGCAGGACCGACGGCAGCATGTCGGACGGGATCGAGAGGCGCGCTTCGAGCCTGTCCGGATAAGATTCGATCGAGCCCACTGCGATCGGCTTGAAGTCCTTCCGCCGATCCTCCATCAGGTTCGTCGACGGAAAAAGCGATGCCGTGGCCCGATCGGTCTGCAGGCCGGTCGGCCGCAGCAGCCGGCCCTTCAGCTCCACGTCCCGGTGATCGTGATAGGGATCGAACGCGTTTCGAACCGTGTTCAGCGCCAGCCAGTAGCTGAAATCCCAGCTATCGATCTCGACGACGTAGTCGAGTATCTCCTCGGGCGGCTTGCGCCGCCGCTTCGCTTTCCTCGGCGCCTTCTTCGGTTCGGTGACCATCTCGCCGCATCCTGGGCGCAGCGAGGCTATCCGAGTCGTGGCCCGGGTGAGAAGCCGCCTAGGAGCCGTCCGCCGCCGCGACCTTGCGAAGGACCGCCAACCGGCCGCGCGGCCCGACCAGGTCCGGGGCGGCGACTTCGAATTCCGCCCGGTCCATCTTCGCGAAGCCGTCCCACCACTCCGCCGCCCATCGCTGCTCGATGACGTTGCCGAGCACAAGAACGAACTGCGTGGTAACGACGTCGTTCTCGCGGAGCCGGTCGCGCAGCACGGGCACCGTCCCGGCCGCCTCGCCGATGGCAGCCGGCCGCGAGGACTCGTCCTGCAGCGCCTCCCGGATTTTCTCCTCAATGAAGTCCAAAAAGTCGAGGACGAAGGCGGAAAATTCAGCGCGTCGGCCGGCTGTCACGGCTTCCTGCGTTGGTCGCGGGCCGGAGCGCGGTGTAGCCGCCGAAGGTTATTCTTCGCGACGCTGCGCAGCGGTGTGCCGACCGGTGTCCAATCAACTCTGGGCGGTGAAGCGGAGGTGAAAGCGGGATCGACCGCTCATTAACCGTCAATTCAACCGGGCAGCGAGGCGCGCAAGAAATCAACGACTTTAGGGGCCTGCATCTGTCCGCCATGTGCTACGCCAATCAAGATGACCCTCAGTAAGCCCGTCAATGGTGAACGCCGAGGCCGGATTTGGCAAATCGAGATCACAACCCTCGACGTGCATGGCGAACCATTCTTGGCGATTGCGGTCGACCGCTATTCGCGGCTCGCTGTAGCATCCGCGGCGTTCGAAGCACCCGGGGATATCCAGGCGATGTTGGAGAAAGCCTGCGCGGATTCGGGATGCCCAGATGAAGCCTGGATCGATCATGGCTTCAAATTCTCCTCAGCGGCGATCGAGGAATGGGGCACGCAGCACTCCGTCGCGATAGTCTGGACCTCGCTCAGTAGAGAGCACGGCGACTGACCTGGGTTGAGAGTCGTTTCGACTACTCCCCACTTCATCGACACGGCCCCTCGAGGGGGCGATATCTAGTGGGTCCGCCGACGGTAGGCACCCAACATCCAGCATATTTTGTAGATCGACTCGCGACTCTTTGGAATCGCGTCAAATCGACTCAAGATTCTTTGGTTTATCGACTCATGAATTTTTGGTGCCGTATACAGAATCAATGACTTAGCCGACTCGTTTCTATTTGGTCCCGACATTTGGCCCGCCTTCCCGCTTCGCCCTTTCGTCAACCAACGAGACAACCAATCCTACGTTCTTGCTCGATACCGAGTGCGTTCCAATGGTGCTCGCGCCGCCACGCCGGCCTCGGATGCCGATCAACGAAGTGAAGAATGATTGCGGCGGCCTCGAACTTCTCGATATCGCGATCCACGGGCCGGAATCCGACCATTCGGGTTTATCTTCAGATACTCACCGCGATCGGTGCTGAAAGCTGTGGTGCTGAGCAACGCCAGGCATTGCCCCATAAGCTCTGTTGGGCCCAAACCAGGGAGCCGCGCCGCCGGGGAGTTCGAGGCCCATTCTGCCTGCTGGCGTTAACTCGCAGTCGTTCAACACATCCCTATCGGGATATTGCGCCTGAAACGAAGCTGGATTTTGCGTAGCCCAGGTCGGGCACTGGGCGCTTGCAGAGCTTATCGCGCCAATCGACATAATTGCTGCAATAATGGAAGTCCTGAATCCAATCATAGTCGTGCTCCGAACGGTTGTCGTTTCGTGCGGAGCATTCGCGCTGGCCAGAATCGGCTGCTCTGTCGAAAGCGTTTCCTTCGAACTTTTTTTGGACAGGGATTAGGTAGGTACGCGCTTGAGAAAAGACACGCAGTGGAAAATCACAGCTGCGCGAACGGCAAATCGGTACGCTCACCGTTGCGTGACACGCATGTCTGCGTCGGGATTACGGTGACAGTGCAGTCAATGAACCCGGCTGCTTCGCGGGTTCGAAGGCTCATGAATTAAGTGCATTATCTCTGGAATATGTAAGCTGGATGGCGACGACCTGCTGACGCTCTTCGAGCGGACGTAGAACCAGGCCTCGATGACGGCTTTGCCGCGCCTTTGCGCGAGGTCGCGTTTGACCTGCAGCAGCCTCTGGCCAGCGAAAGATGACCTCAGCTGGGGAAGCAGCACATCCCACCGAATGGTTCGAGCAGCGCTCAGGACGGAGACAAGACCCAAAGCCATCAGCAGCATGCCAAGCCAGGTCCAGACCCATCCGTCATCGTCCGCCTCGGCGGTGGAAAGTGCGAGCGGCATCGTCGCAGCGGCAACAACCTCGCTGGCGGCCGGCGTCGCCGCCAGGAGTGCCTCAACGTCGACCTGGCGCAGCGCGATCTCGTCGGCCGTGAGCCGGTCGCGTTTGGCAAGGGGGACCGGCGACGCGCGGCTTGCGATCCCGGCGAGGACGGGACTGGCATCGACCACCTGCACGGGCACGGAAGGGCTCGGCCGGGACGTATCCGCAGGCGCGGAGCGCGGCAGCTCCGCGCGCGCATCCACGCCCGATTTCCGCTTGCGCGCCGCGGTCTGGTTCTCTTCGGCCGTGGCGACACGCTGTTTGGTGGCGCGTTGCTGAACCAGCTTCTTCGCTGTTTCCGTTCCTTTGGCGATCTGGAACCAGCATCTGCGCTGGCCTTCCACCCGATAGACCCAGTGCTGGCCATCGGCGCTCGGCTTGCCGGGCCGCGTCAAGCACTCCGCTTCCGCGGAAGCGGGCGCAGGGGCTGTGGCGGGACCGGCATTGAAGAGTTCGGAAAGGGGAGCCGAAAACGCGGATGATGTCGACAGACCCGCAAGAAACGCAAAAGCGGCGTAATAAACTCGCAAATGACCGGACATGAAAAACCCCGGTGTTGCGCCCCCTGCCCGGACGGGAGTTTTGGCCGTGACCTGGGTCGCAATGCGACTTAAATCAGGCAACGCGGTGGATTCATTTTGGCCGCAGGCGAGATGCAGGCGACGATCCAGGCGACTTGGCCGTCAGCTCGATTGTGCATTTTCGCCATCCCCTCAAGGTCGCACTTTCAAGCATTGGCGCGCGCAAAGTTGCGAAGGCTGTCACCTTACCCGAACGGATGTAGCCGATGTTACGGCTGCCAGACGAAGCGCTATATCCGAACTGACGACTGGGCTTTCGACCTTCCCGGGATGACATTCTGTCCGTGCAGAACCCGTCCGATTGCGTGGAGCGATTGCGATGAGGGAGGCTAGGATGGATTTTTCGCGGATGTCGGATGGGATCCGGCTGCATCACGCCTCTCATCGGCACGATGGGTACGATGGCGACGACGAAGCGGGTCCGGCACCGAGCGCTCCGTTCCTGACCGACGCGGTCGGCGGCGGCGCCCTGGTCCATCGTCCCGGCCCGTCTGCTGAAGCGCACGCCGCGAGCGCGAATACCCAGTATCGTGACTCCGACCCGATTCAATCCAAACATCCCACATCGGGGATCGACATAGGCAGCCACGCCGGCAATCACGCTGCGGCGGGCCTGGATGTTTCGTCCACCACACCCGCTTCCGGCGCATCGCATCCCGGGATGGGCATTGCTGCGGTCGAGAGCGGAGCCAACACGGCCGGGAACGGCGGAGACGGCTACTTCTACGGAAGTCTCATTCACGCGTCCCTGTTGGTCTATGAACCGATCAACATCTCGGTGAGCCTGGGATACGGCGCGATCGCCCTGGCCAACCAGTCCAACAATTTGAATGTCGATCAATCCGCCTTTCAGATGGCCGGCGTCGGCGGCCATGGCGGCAATGGCAACATTGCATCGGGAGGCAGCGTCAGTACGTCCTTAGGCGCCGGCGTGATCGCGAGCGGCGACAACGGCGCCGGAAACGGCGGCAGCGGCCATTTCTCGGGTGCGATCGTGGACGCTCCCGTGGTGATCTATCATCCGATCAACATCGCGGTGGCGGCCTCGAGCGGCACTGCGCATGCAAGTCAATCGAACACGGTGGACATCGATCAGTCGGCCACCCAGATCGCGGGCGTCGGCGGCAGTGGCGGAAATGGCAACGTGGCCGCCGGCGGCAGCGTCATGACGCTCGACCCCAGCTGGGGATCAAGCAACGGAGGGGGCGTCGGGGACGTTCAAACGGGCGGAAGCCAGGCCGGCAATGGCGGCGACGGCGCGTTCCATGGGAGTCTCGTCCATTCCTCCGTCGTGGTGTACGACCCGATCAACATCGCGGTCGCAGGCTATGGCTCCAGCGTTCATTCGGTCCAGACCAACGACGCCTACGTGGATCAATCCATCATGCAGATCGCCGGCATTGGCGGGCACGGCGGCAACGCCAACGCCGCGGCGGGCGGCCATGCAAACCTTCTTTCCCATGGCCTGTGGGGCGGCTCCGACACGATCGCGACCGGCTCGAACGGCGCAGGCAATGGCGGCAACGGATATTTTGCCGGCAGCCTGATCGATGTCAGCGTTGCGATCTATGCACCCATCAATATCGCGATCGCAGGTCCCCATTCGACGGCCGTAGCCGATCAGGTCAACAACGTGCACATCGACCAGAGTGCGATCCAGATCGCCGGTGTTGGCGGGGACGGCGGCCACGGCAATCTCGCGCTGGGTGGCGATCTCTCCGCCCATCTTCTGTCGGATCTTCACCTGATGGCATAGCGGGACATCGTGCCGCTCGCACAAGTTCGATCGCGAGCTGCGTCGATGCTCTGCGCATGCAAGCTCGCCCTGCGGCCCCCCGGATGTCTCGCGCTCCGGCGTTGCGCGACGAACGTCATACTTTCGTACGTAGGTCGACCAAGCCGGATGGTGTCCGATTTGACATCTATCGCCATCGCGCGTGGGCGGATCAGACTTCCCGCGCGCGTCCGCCTGATCGGGATGGATGATGCACGAAAGCCAACAGAGGGAGGCACACATGATGCCCAAAGCGATCAACATCTCGGACTCGATCGAGTTCAAATCGATCAGCACCGGTGGTCAGAGCGTCGGAAATGGCGGCGACGGCACCTTCAAGGGAGCCATCATCAGCAAGCCGACGCTCAACTTCGACCCAACCAACAAGGCAGTCGGTGCCGACGTTCACGTGAACACCGGCGATCACGTCAAACAGACGGCAGATTGGGATGCCGGCGGCGCCAACGCGAAGGCCTCGTGGTTCTCGAAGGCCCATGGCGGCGACGCCGAGTCGAACGGAAGCCAGAAGTCCTACAGCGGCCACGATACCTCCAAGGTCTACGCCAATACGGATGCGACCCAGATCAACAAGGTCGCGGTGGACCAGCACCAGGAGGTCGTGGCCGGCATCGGCGGCCATGGCGGAGACGGCAACGCCGCGCTGGGCGGCGAAGTCAGCTTCCATCTCGACACGTTCTGACCACCGGTTCGTCCGGCAGGACCGGTGGCCGCCGCCACCGGTCCTGAAGTTCGAGCCCATACCCCGCCGAACCCGTCGGCGGATGATTTTGGCCATCGGCCAAGTACGCCGGCCAAGTGCGCCGGACCTCGATTTCAGGCGGTGACGATCATGCTGATGCCGCCCCTTCGGTTGCCCATCCTGCCGCAGATCGGGACCCCGCTGCACGCGGCCCTCCGGGCCTGCGCGGGACCGCTCGGTCTCGTATTCGCGTATAGCTGCAGCTACAACCTGCTACTGTTTGCGCCCTCCATCTATCTTCTTCAGATCTACGACCGGGTGTTGTCGAGCCGGAGCGGCGACACGTTGCTCCTGCTCACGCTCATTGTCGCGGTCACGGTGGTCGTCGGCGGCGTGTTCGATGCATTGCGGCGCGCCGTCCTTGGGCGCCTTGGCGCCTGGCTCGACGATCGCCTTCGTCCTTGCGTGCTCTCGGCCGGCCTCGAATCGGCGCTTCGCAGCGATTGGACGCAGGCGTCGGGCGCATATCGGGATCTCACCGTGCTGCGCCAGTTCGTCGAGTCCGGCGCATGTCCGATGCTGTTCGACGCGCTCTGGGCGCCGTTGTTCCTCCTTGTCCTCTTCCTGATCCATCCCCTGCTTGGCGTGGTCGGCGCCTGCTGCGTCGCCTTCCTGTTCGCGCTCACGGTTGCCGGAGAGCTGGTCACGGAAGACGTTCTGCTCAGATCCGGCGCCGCGCTGTCCAGAAGCTGCGGCCGCCTCCAGACTGCAGCGAGCAACATCCACATGATCCGCGCCATGGGAATGTTCGACAACGCTGCGCGCATGATCCACCGTGACGCGCAGCACGCGCGCAGAGAGCACGATGTGGCACTCCGGCGAGGCGAGATCGTCTCACTGGCCGCCAAGCCGGTTCGCGCGCTGTCACAGGTCCTGATCATGGGCGCCGCCGCATGGCTCGTCCTCGATCACGGGAAGAGTCCGGCCATCATCTTTGCTGCCACGCTGATGTTCAGCCGGGCGCTCGCGCCGGTCGAAAGCGCGGTCGCAGGCTGGAAATCACTCGTGACGGCCGCGAGCGCCTGTCAGCGGCTCGGCGCTCTGCTTGCCGCATTTCCCGTCGCCCGGCAGCAGAGCGCGGAGGTTGCTCCGCCGCAGGCGCGAAGCGGCCTCGTCGTCGACAATGTCGACGTGCGGCTTGCGGGGACCAACCATCTTCTCCTGAACGGCGTCTCGTTCAGCCTCATGCCCGGAGAATGCCTTGGCATTATCGGTCCGTCCGGGTCGGGCAAGTCCTTGCTCGGCCAGGTGATCGCCGGGCTGTCGATGCCAACGCGCGGCCGTGTCCTCCTCGACAATACCGACGTCTTGCTGCTTCGCGAGGGCCGAAACGGCGACCGCCTCGGATATCTCCCCCAGGACATCAGCCTCCTCGGCGACACGATCAACGACATCATCGCACGCCTTGAAGATGCCGATCGACGAGAGGTCATCGAAGCGGCCAAGCTCGTCGGTATCCATAACGCGATCATGCGCCTGCCGCTGGGTTACGACACGGTGGTTCAGAGTGAAGCAACTTTCTCGCGCGGATATCGCCAGCGCCTCGGTCTCGCCCGCGCCTTTTTCGGCAGTCCACGCCTCGTCGTTCTCGACGAACCCAACGCCAGCCTCGATTACGGGGGAGAGCGAATGCTCCTGGATGCGATCGAGCGCATGAAGCTCGCAGGCGTCATCCTCGTCGTCGTCACTCACCGGATGGGTCTCCTCGCCGCCACGGACAAGATTGCCATCATGGAGGACGGTGCGGTCGCCGCGTTCGGCGACAGCGAGGACATCTTTGAACGGCACCTGAGCCGCCCGCAGGTTACTTCGCAGATTGCGCCATGATCTGGAATTCTCTCACCATATGGAAGCATCCCGCCGTCTCGAGGCTTCCCATGATCTGGGACCAGCTCATGCGAGCGCCGACAAGCCCCCCGCCCGTGCGGCGATCTGGCGTCGTGGTGACCGCGATCGACGATTACGAGCCTCTGGAATTTCCATGGTGCTCGACGCCCACGCCGACCTCTCCGCGCGGAAGGCTTCGCGGTATTACCGTTGCGGGCAATCTGCTGGTGCTCTGCTTCATGCTGGGGCTCGGGACATGGGCGAGCCTCGCGCCGCTCGAGAGCGCCGCGATCGCGTCCGGCGTCGTGGAATCGGAATCGAGCCGCAAGACGATCCAGCACCTGGAAGGCGGTATCGTCAGCAAGATCCTGGTGTCGGATGGCGATATCGTGCGAAGCGGCCAGACGCTGATCGCGCTGGAGGACACAAGGGCGAGCTCGGAGGTGCAAAGTCTTCAAGGCCAATTTTGGGATGCGGCTGCTCGAGCCGCTCGGCTTCAAGCCGAGCAGCAGAGGTTCGAGAGCATCGCAATTCCGGACGCGCTGGAACAGGACAGCAGGCAGAGCGGAGTGGCCGCCGCTGCAGTGTCGGCGCAGCAATTCATTTTCCAGGCGCGCCTGCAGGTTCACGAGTCGCAGCTTGCGGTCATTCGCGAACGAAGGCATCAGGTCGAGAAGGAGATCGAAGGTCTCAAGGCGCAGGAAACCGCCACCGGGCAGCGGGTCGACATCGTTCGGGAGGAACTGGATATGGTCGCGACCCTCGTCAACAAGGGGCTCGAACGGCGGCCGCGGCTTCTGAACCTGCAGCGGGAGCTGGCCGAGGTCGAGGGCCGCCGCGGCGAGACCGCCGCGCAGATTGCCCGCGCCGGGCAGGTCATCAGCGAACAGCAGGCCACGTTGTTCAAGCTCGAGAGCGAGAGGCAGAACGAGATCGCACAGTCGCTTCGTGAAGCACAGAACCAGATATTCCAGCTCCGCGAGCGGTTGCTTGCGGCCAGGGATCAGCTATCGCGAACGGAGGTCAAGGCGCCCGAGGACGGCGTGATAACCGATCTGCGGGTTCATACAGCCGGCGGCGTCATCGGGGCAGGTGCTCCGCTCATGGACCTGGTGCCCCGGCAAGACCGTCTCATCGTAACCGCGCGCCTGAGGCCCGAGGACATCGATGTGGTTCATCCCGGCCTCAACGCCGAGGTTCACCTCGTACCGTACAATCAGCGTCGCGTACCTCGCTTGAAGGGAACCGTCGTGCACGTATCCGCAGACCGGCTCCTCGACAAGCGTACCGACCAGCCATACTACGCGACCAAGATCCGGATCGACGACGGGCAGATCGTCGCGAACGACATCCAGATCGTCCCCGGCATGCCGGTTCAAGTGTTCATCACGACGGGGCGCGGCACCATGGCTCTCTACGCGCTCAGGCCCCTGCTCGACAGCTTCCGTGGTGCATTCAGAGAAGACTAGGTCTCCTGCATGGGAGCAGCGCCAGGGTCGTGATCGCGACTCTGCGCGGGCAACCGGCCGCGCCAGCGGAGGACGGCTTCCGTGCGATTGTGCGCGGCACATTTCCTCATGATATGCTGAATGTGCATTTTGACCGTGCTTTCCGAGAGGCCCAATTTGGCGGCGATCAGCTTGTTGGGCAGGCCGAGCTCCAGTTCCGCCAGAACCTGTTGCTCACGAGGCGTGAGATCGGTCACGCTCCTGTCGATAGCCACTCTGGCTCCCTCGTTCACCAGATATGCGGGCCCGCGCGAATCCGGTGGCTCGAAATCCGGTATCCTGTTGATCCCGGCCACCGGCAACGGCCTGTAGGCGCCGCCGACAAGAACAAGGCGCAGGCCGGCTATCGCGATCTCGATCGGTAGCGAGGAGGAAAGAAAGCCGCGCACGCCCCGCTGCATCGCGGCCTGCACGGTCGGCTCGTCGTCATGGTTTGACAGGACCACGGTGGCGGCGTTGGGACAACACTCCGCAACGAAGGCGAGATCGTCCTCGACCGAGGGATCGCCGATGGGCTTGTCCGCGATACTCAGCATCACCAGACGAACATCGCGGGCTGACGTGCAGTCCAGGCCCTGGGCCGTTGCCATGTCAAGGATCTCAACTTCGTCCAACTCCCTCCTGAGGATCTGCAGAATACATGTACGAGGCAACAGGAGCGGCTCGATGATCACCAGAACCGGCAAGTGAAGCGATTCATTGAGCCGTTTTGAAGTGCTGGTTATGTCGTGCATGATGTCCTCGAGCTGAAAAGAACTTCCGCGATATTCCCATTCCATATTGCGTCTCCCCTGCTGCTGCACTCATCCTGAATGCATCATCACGAGAGCGGCGCAGTGCCGCCGTTAGTTCCGCATCCACTGCGGGATCACTTGACACCTGGGTGGAAATTCTTTCCGCTCAAATCATTTGGGGCGTGTACCGTCCGGTGGCGCAGTCGACGCATCCCCTAAATTGCAGATATTTCGATACGCTGTTGACGCCGCCGACCCTGACCTGCCGTCGACGACATATGCTTCATCCTCCTTCACGAGATACAGAAACGGCCGCTCTCCAGTCTCGCCGCCTGACGCGTTTCTTCCTTTCGCGCGCCCGCAAATCGTATCCACGGGGCGTCCAAGCATGTTCTTTCGCATTGCGCGCTTCACGTCACTGAGTTCGACCGTTTCCGGAGCCCCCATCTGCGTCGCGATCGCAACCTTCGCCTTGTCCAGCGCAGGATCCGACATTTCCGCGGCCCGTTCGGGAGCCGGGACGCTGATCGTCGTCCGCGGGGACGCCGCTTTGGCAAGCTCGGTCGATCCCCGCTTCTTCGGAGTTGATGTCTTGCCGGGCTTTGCCGGCGTTGCGGAATTCGATCTGACGACCGTAGGCTCTGGCGCCGACGCCTTCGGCATTGGCTGCGCGGATTGGGCGACAGCAACCCTGTCGAAACAGGGTCGTGACGCGCACCCGAGGAAATACCCCCGGGAAGGCGCAAACCAGCCAAAGCCGATCAGGACTCCTGCCAGCACTCCGACAAAAAGCAGTCCCATCCGATTTCCCCTCCTCGGGAGCTCGGCTCGCATTCGTAACTAGGACTAATTCCGCGCTGGTAATCTATCTGTTGCGCAAAAGCATTAAGCGCCCATTAAGCGCGCCGCTGTCCGGCCGATGCCCGGATGGCCGGATTCGATCGGACCCCCACCGAGATGACCGCAAAAGGCCGATCGTGAAAGCAATCATGGCCGATTTGGTCCGATCTTGGACCCTTCTGCAACTTGCGAGTTCGTCCGAAGGTCTGCGCTACCAAACGCTGCCGATCGCCGACTTAGGGCCTTCAGGCAAGTTTCGGAGCATCGCACCAGTTTCGCACCAGGAACGGCGTGAACGAAACGCAACCAAAGCAATTGGGCTCGAACAAGATCGCAGGAGATCAACGGAGCTGACCAACATTCGGCCGCTCATGACCGTCCGGTTGCACTTAGACCGCAGGCGCCTGCGTGCGGCTGTCACACGTTGCCGAGATCATGAATGACAGGCTGGAGAGCACCATTTCGATCCAGATCGAGCGTTGCCAGCGTGATCGGCAGCTTGAAGCGCCTGCGCCCCGCGCTTCCCGGGTTCAGGTAGAGCACGCCATCGACGGTCTCGATCGCGACGCGATGGGAGTGGCCCGATATCACGACATCGATCCCAAGCTCCTTCGGCTTGATCGTAAGCTGCTTGAGATCGTGCAGGACGTAGAGGCCGCGGCCGCCAAGGCGCAACGTTTCGGTGTCAGAGAAGCGTCTCGCCCAGTCGCCCGTGTCGACGTTGCCTCTGATGGCGGTCACGGGCGCGATCCGGCCAAGGCGGTCCACGATCTCCGGAGTGCCGATATCACCGGCGTGGATGATGTGGGACACGCCGGCGAGGCAGTGCTCGGCCTCCAGCCTCAACAGCCCATGCGTGTCCGAAATCACCCCGATCTTGAGCGTCATCCTTGCTCGCAGTTCCCAGTTGGCGACGAGGATCGAAAAGCGACGACCTTCGAGGATTACGGTGACAGTGCACTCAACGGCTCTACCATCTTCACGGATCCGAAGACCCGTCAATTGACAGCGCTGCCACCACAATGCGCACCGCGCCGTCCGCCCTCAGCATATCATCGGGTTATCTCCGTGGTCGCAAACGCCACCCGGCTGCTCCGCGGGCGCCGGCGCAAATGCGTGGTAGGCCGGCGTCGCGATCGACCGATCGCCCGCGATGCGACGGAAGCTGGACCCCACGCTCTGCTCGGCGTGTCGATCGCTGGCGCGATGCTCGTGCGCCTGCAGCGGCGCGCCAGAGATTGCAGTGACGACCAGTCCGGTCAACAGGGCCTTGAACAGCACCGACCCCATGGGATTTCTGAATGATGTCATCGTGGCTACTCCTTCTCGATTGGGTGATCTCCCGCGAGGCAAGAGATCCAATCCACCACGCCTAGACGTGCGTAGCCCGGTGCTTATTCCCAAGTCACGAAGTCGTTTTCGATTTGCCTGAGGCGCGTGCAATCGCCCGCGAACACGAGCCGTAAGGGCGGATTCGACTGCCCCGCATCGAACGTGAACAAGAATTCAGTCGGGCCGCTCATGACGGTCTGGTTGCAGGTTCAGCCCTCACGCCTCCCCGACGAAAGTTGCAATTTTTGTTGCGAATCCTGAACATTCCATCACGGAACGTTCAATCCGCATCAGCTTCACACCAGCTTCGCGCCAGAAACTGCCCCAACGGGACGCTATGGCCGTGCTCGGTGGATTCCGCACACCTGGCCCGGTCAGAAATTTTTACCTGGTCTCCTTCTGGTCACCACATGAATCGCCAAGAGCGCCGGGCTGCGGCCAAGCAACAGTCCAAAACGGTCGCACCACGAGCTTTGCCGCAGCATTTCGAGGCCTTGAAGCAGGGCCAATCGCTGTTTCATCTCGGCCGCTATACCGAAGCGCTCGAATGCTTCGACCTGTTCGAGAGGCACAATCCCGGCATCGCGCCGCTGTACCAGACGCGCGGGCTTTGCCTGCAGCGCCTCGGCCGGTTCGCGCAGGCGCAGGCCGATTTCGAGCGGTCGATTGCGCTCGCCCCCCTCGAGGCGGAGACGCACAAGAACCTCGGCACGCTTCATTCGCGGCTGGGCCGAATGGAGCAGGCCTTTGCCTGCATCGATCGCGCACTCGCACTTCGTCCAAACTTCCCCGCAGCGCTGACCGAAAAGGCGCGGGCGTTGTGGAGCATGCAATTGCTGGACGAGGCCTTCGCGGCCTTCAGCGCGGCGCTGGCGGCCGATCCGACCAACGCGCACACGATCTGGAATCTCTCGCTGCTGCAGATGCTGACCGGAGATTTCGAGCGGGGCCTGTTGGGACGCGAGGCGCGCTGGAAAGCCTCGCTTGGCCTCGTCGATCGCGGCTTTTCCGCACCGCTCTGGCTCGGCGACACCCCGATCGCAGGCAAGACCATCCTGCTGCATGCCGACGAGGGATTGGGCGATTCGATCCAGTTCGCGCGCTATGCGCCGATGGTGGCCGCGCTCGGGGCTCGGGTCATCCTGGAGGTGCCGCCGCCGATCCAGCAACTTCTGGAAGGCATCAGCGGCGTCGCAGCATGCATCGGCCGATCGGCCGCGGCTTCGACCGCGTTCGACCTGCACTGTCCGCTTGGCAGCCTACCGCTGGCGTTCGCAACGCGGCTCGACACGATCCCGTTCGCGGATACTTACCTTCCTGCCCCGCCGGCGGCGCGGGTGAAGGCGTGGGAGGACCGGCTCGGCCGGCGCGACCGCTTCCGTGTCGGCCTCGTCTGGTCGGGCAATCCGGATCACAACAACGATCACAATCGATCGATCGCGCTGCACACGCTCGCGCCGCTGCTCGATTGCGACGTCCAGTTCGTCTCCTTGCAAAAAGGCGTCCGGGATCAGGACCGGGCCTTCCTCGCCGAACGGCCTGGCATCGTCGACCTGACGGAGCAGCTGACGGATTTTTGCGAAACCGCGGCGCTGATCGGCTGTCTCGACCTGGTGATCGCGGTCGACACCAGCGTCGCCCACCTCGCCGGCGCGCTTGGCGTGCCGGTCTGGACCATGCTGCCCTTCAACCCGGACTGGCGCTGGTTGCTCCAGCGCGACGACAGCCCGTGGTACCGGTCGATGCGGCTGTTCCGGCAGCCGAAGCGAGACGACTGGGTCAGCGTCGTGGACTGCGTTCGGCGCGAGCTCCATGGGCTGGTGTCCGAATGGCGGTCGGGAGCACGGCAACTCCAGAGCGGGGCCCCGATCGCCAAACCACTGGATGCAGTCGTCTCGAATTACCTCGGCCATATGCACCGGCAACACGGGCGCACGGACGAGGCTGTGCTGCACTTCCAGCGGGCGTTACAGCTGTATCCCCAATATCTGGAAGCGGCGAACTGCTGCGGAAGGCTGTTGTTCAGTCTCGGACGGTATGCGGAAGCTCTCGAATGCCTTGATGTGGCCGAGACACCGGACCCGGATTTCGCACTCCTGCATCAAATTCGCGGCGATTGCCTCCAGGAGATGAAGCGGTTCGAGGAAGCGGAGGCCGCCTACGAGACGTCCATTGCGCTCGACCCCAGCCTGGCCGACACGCACAACAAATTTGGCGTGCTCCATGTGAAACTTGGCCGAATGGACCGGGCATTGGCGTGTTTCGATCGGGCGCTCGAGCTTCAACCGGCTTTTTCCGGAGCGCTTTCCAACAGGGCCTTGGTCCTGCTGAATCTGCAATTTCTGGATGAAGCTTTCGCGACCTTCCGCAGGTCGCTGACGGTCGACCCGGGCAATGCGGTGGCCACCTACAATCTGGCGACACTTCAGTTGCTGACCGGAGACTTCAAGCCGGGCTGGCTTGGGCGCGAAGCGCGCTGGAAACTTCCTGTCGGTTTGCTCAATCGCGGTTTTTCCCAGCCTGTTTGGCTTGGTGACCAACCGATCGAAGGCAAGACCATCTTGCTTCATGCCGACGAGGGATTCGGCGACGCAATCCAGTTTGCGCGCTATGTCCCCATGGTGGCCGCGCTCGGAGCACGGGTCATCCTGGAGGTCCAGCCTCCGATCCAGCAGCTGCTGTCCGAGGTGTCCGGCGTCGCAATGTGTGTCGGCCGACCGTCCGCGGCGTCGCTGCCGTTCGACCTCCACTGTCCCCTTGGAACCCTGCCATTAGCGCTGAAGACGCGGCTCGACACGATCCCGAGCCCGGAGCCATACCTTCCTGCGCCCCCGGTGGCGCGCGTGAAGGCGTGGGAGGACCGGCTTGGCGCCCGCAATCGCTTCCGTGTCGGTCTCGTCTGGTCGGGCAATCCCGCTCACAAGAACGATCACGACCGATCGATCGCACTCAAGACGCTCGCTCCTCTCCTGGATTGCGACGTTCAGTTCGTGAGCTTGCAGAAGGGCCCCCGCGATCTGGACCGAGCCTTCCTCGGCGAACGTCCTGATATCGTCGACCTGACGGATCATCTCACGGACTTTTGCGACACCGCGGCGATGATCGGCTGTCTCGACATGGTGATTACGGTGGACACCAGCGTCGCTCACCTCGCGGGCGCGCTCGGCGCGCCGGTCTGGACCATGCTGCCTTTCAATCCGGACTGGCGCTGGCTGCTCAATCGCGACGACAGCCCGTGGTACCGGTCGATGCGGCTGTTCCGGCAGCCGAAGCGAGACGACTGGGCCGGCGTCGTGGACAACGTTCGGCGCGAGCTGGAGGGCCTGGTGTCCGCGTGGCGCAGCCGCGATGGGATGAACGACGAAGGGCTGGCTGCACGCGCAGCCCTCACCCCTCCACCCGGTACAGCCGCCAGCGCTCCGGTACGCCCTTGAGCTGATGGCTGCCATGATCCCTGAAGCGGATCGTGGACGGCGTCTTCATCAGGTCCTTGACCGCGCTCGACACCAGGACTTCGCCGGCGCGCGCCTTGGCCGCGACGCGCGTGCCGATGTGGAAGGCAAGACCAACCATCTCGCCGCCGCTGATGGTGTACTCGCCGGCATGCAGCCCCACCCTGATCTCGAGGCCCAGCGTGCGCACGGCCTTCTGGATCGCGGTCGCGCAATTGATGCCGGCGGCCGGAGCCTTGAAGGTCGCGAGCACGCCGTCTCCGGTCGTCACCACCTCCTTGCCGCGAGAGCTCTTCAGTTCCTTGCGCACCGCTGCGTAATAGTGGCCCATCACCTTGGTCCAGCGTGCATCGCCGAGTTTTGCGGCTTTCGCAGTTGAACCGACGATATCGACGATCAGGATGGTGGCGAGCGCCTGCTTGAGCTCGACGCTGGACGCGGCCGATCGGGGCCGGTTCGCGATTGACCCGCCGAGCGGCTCATAGCGATGGCTGCGGCGCCGCGTGATCGCGGATTTCGCATAGTCCTGGGCGCGCTCCGCGCTGCCGCACCGGATCGTCTTCTCCTGCGGCGTACGGCTCCAGTAGACCTTGCGGCCGCTCCCCGTGCCCTGGACCTCCACGGCGCCCCATTTCAGGAAGATGGTCGAGCCGACGCGCCTGACGCACCACGCCTTCGACGTGTACCCGGAGACGTTCGACTGATGGAGACCGATGCGAAGGAATTTTGGCATGACCTGCGGCCGATCACAGGAACGTCTGGCTGACCTCGGCCAAAACGTAATCGGACATTGCCGCGTTGGCAACGGTGCTTGCCGGCACGTTGCCCCGTTCTCCGCAGCCTAAGCACCCCCGCCGTCGCCTCGCTTGCCGATCGTGCAGCGCCAGGCAGCCAGACGTTCGGCCGGATGCTGCGCCATCCATTCGGCGAGCTGCGGCGCGCCCATCAGGCAGGACTGCATCGTCACATCGGCGAAGTCCGAGGTCGTGACGATCTGTTCATGGCAGTCCGTCGGAGAGGCAAGACGACAGAGCACGGCAATGATCCGGATCATCTCACGCCAGCTCCTTCGACCAGTCGTACCCGGTTCTAGCGGCCGAGCGCGCCACTGGCCTCGCTGCATCGGCGCTCGAGGCCTTTTCGGCGCGCCGCTGATAATCCTCGGCCAGCATCTTCAGCCGCGCCGCGACCGCATCGTCAGTCATGCTGCGGGCCGCGCGGAGCAGGCTCTGCGCCGTTTCCATATATTCCTTGCCACGTCGTGACATCTGGAGCGTCATGGGATCCTCACGGGGTTTTCTGCAAGCCTGTCGAAAGCGATCGGGAAACGCCCGACCCAGTTGCGATCATCCTGACGGCGCGCCGCGAAACGCTCGACGCACCTCTTCGAGCAAAGAGGCCTGCGCCACGTGTAGTAGCGAACGAGACCAAATTTGCCGTCGCAGACTGCGCATCGCCCGGTTCGGCCGTGAAGAGTTTCGGAGCAGGTTGGCATTGAAGCCTCCTCTGTTGTCACGCCGGATGTCGCCAACGAAACCACCTTAGGAGTCCTGCGCGGCAATCTCTTTCAACCGGGCCTCTCCATTTGCCCATCCGCACGACTTGCCCCATCGCGGATCAAGGGCGAGCCGTGCAAGCGTGCGTTTGCGCAACCGGCAGGCCACGTCAGGTCGACGGATCCGAATTTTCGTTCGATCTCGGAAAATGCCGCGAGAAGGCAGGCCTGATCGCGGGCGCGGGCATTCAAGCCGGCCCTGACCGAAAGGTGACATGGAGATGGGTGACGACCACGCGCTCGCGCGCGTGTCAGCCGGGAAACGCGAACAGCTCGATCGAATCGCTGAAGCCGCGCACCTCGTATTTGCCGACCCGCTCCAGCTCGAATTTGGGCTGGACCAGCTCGGCGAAGTCGCGCGAGAGCAGCACGTTTCGCCCGACCTGCTTGGTCAGCGCCTCCAGGCGCGAGGCCATGTTGACGGCGGGGCCGATCACGGTGAAGTCGAGCCGGCTCATTGATCCGATATTGCCGTACATGACGTCGCCGACATGGACGCCGATGCCGTAGTTCAGCGGCGCGCGGCCGGTGCCGTTGTTGCGCGCGTTCAGCGCGGCCATGGCTTCGCGGCCCTCAGTCACGGCATGCAGCAGGTTGGCGCAGGCATCCGCCTGGCTCAGCGGGAAGATCGCAAGCAGACCGTCGCCGATGAATTTGAGGATCTCGCCGCCATGCTTCGCGATCGGCTCGGACATCGCGTCGAAATAGTCGTTGAGGAGATCGATGACGTCGTCGCGCGGCCAATTGTCGGAGATCTTGGTGAAATCGCGCAAGTCGCAGATCATGATCGCGGCGCGTACCGTGGTGCCGGTGCCGCGCCTCGTGGCGCCGGCGAGGATCAGCTCGCCGGCGTGCGAGCCGACGTAGGTCTCCAGCAGCGTTCGCGCCAGGCGGTTCTTGATGCGGATCTCGCTGACCAGCGCCAGCACCGGCAACACGTTCTTCAAGGCCGCGACATGCGCGTCGTCGAAGCCGCCGGGCCGGTCAGTTGCGAAGGTGACGAAATGGCGCTTGCCGAGGGTGTGATGGAGCGGCCAGACGACATAGTCGGTCAGGCCCTTCGCGCGCATCTCGTCATAGATCGCATGCTTGCGGCCGAGCGACGGATCGCCCTCGAGCCTTTCGCGTAGCTCGGTCGCGCCGTCCATCATTTCATTGATAGGACTACCGATGAACTCGGATCGCTCGACGACGTCGAAGTCCACCCGCGTGATCTTCGCCTCACGCATGCCGTCCGACCACATGAAGCCGGCGCCGAGCCATTGCGGATGCTGGATCCGGATGTGCATCGTCGCCCGCTTGAGCGGAATGCCGGCCTGCTGCAGGCGGATGCACATCTCGGCGAAGATGTTGTCGATGAAACGCTGATCGCGCGTGCCGTTGGTCATCCAGTCGACGACGCCGTCGGACAGCGTGGCGGGGGGTGACAGCGTGGCGGAGGGTTTTGTGTCTGGCGCGCTCATATCCTGCGCTTCGCGGCGGTCCTGCATCAGGCAGATATCGTGCTCCGGCGGCGCCGCGTCAACCTGGCCAGTTGCGCAGATTGTGCGCAGCGGCCGGAGGCTGGCCGTTCAGCCGACGAGCTGGATCGACGCCAGCACCGCAAGTCCCGACACGAAGGCCAGGTGGGACGCCTCGGTCAGCTCGACCTTCAGCGTGCAGCCGCCAGGGATGACGAAATCCTCGCTATTGAGACGAATGCCGCAATCGCCGGACACCGCGTAAACCAGATGCGTGCCGGCGGCTAGTTCCCGGTCGCCGGGTTCCCTGAGAGCCACAAGCGCGATCTCCGCCGCACCGCGCCGCGCCATCAGATTGACGACCTCGACGGGGCCTGCCTCAAGTGCGGTGACGATCTCGAGCTCGCCGGCGAAGCGCACCGTCGTAAAAGGTTCACGCTCGTCGAATTCCTGTCCCGGTGCCTTCAGCACCAGGCCGCGCCCGGCGACGACCATCTGCAGGCGGTCGATGCCGGGCATGTAGGAGAAGGGGCCGGGCGCCACGATCGGCGTCGAGGCAAAGCGCCACAGCAGGCTGTTCCAATCCTTCACCGGCGCGTCGGTGCGATGCGCACCCGCGATGTCGGTGAAGATGCCGCCGCCGTTCTTCCAGGGCGAGCGGGTATAGTCTTCAGATGTCAGCAGCGTGGTTTTCATGGGGTCAAGGTCTTGGACAGCAGGTGAGCCGATGTCATTCGCGCATCATGCGCGCGATGGAATCCTCAACCCCGCTATAGGCGCAACTCGCTCTACGGACAAGGCGCACCGGCGCTGCCCCAATCCTCGATGAGCTTGCCGAGCTGTTCCGCCGAATGAGGCGGCCTTCGCTCCCGCTCCACCGTCCATGCCCAGCGCACCAGAGGCTCGGTCGTGACGTGATGAACGAGCTCGGTGATCGTCTTGCGATCGCCATTGCTGTCCGGATCCTTGAACTGCTTGCAGATCTCGGCACTCGACTTGCCGAACCACTGCATCTTGACCGGCGCGAGCTGCCACTCCGCCTCGCTCTTTGGGCTCGTGGCCCCAGGCGGACCGTGCGGCGTCAGCGAGTTTTGCTTCGAGTGGCAGGTCGTGCAGGCGAGATAGTTGATGCCGTCGTCGCCACCTTTGGCACTGATGTGCATGCCATGCGGCCGCGGCGTGGCGCCGTATTCAGGCCCGGACCACATCGGCACCCGATCGATTCCGACATGACAGTTGGCGCAGCGCGGATGCGAGAAGACCTCGTGGATCTTGCTCCAGAGCACGAGGCCGGACGCGGAATCCTCCGCCAGTGCCTGCGCGGGACCCGCAACCAGCAGGATGGCGAGCGCGTAGCGGATCATCGGCCCTCCCCTCAGACGAAGCTGATCTTTGGATGCCTGATCAGCGGCAGCTCGTACGCCCGGTTATTGGTCGCGGCGAAGATGGCGTTGGCGAGCGCGGGCGCGGCTGGAGGAACGGCCGGCTCGCCGATGCCGCGAATGTGTTCGAGCCCGGTGTTTTCCAGCGGCCTGACCTCGATCTGCGGTGCCTGATAGAAGCGCATGCCTTCATATTGGTGGTAGTTCTTCTGCATCGCCTTGCCATCATCATAAGTCAGCTCGGCATTCATGGCGTGCCCGAGCGCCCAGATCACGGCACCCTCGACCTGGTTCGTCAGATTGTCGCGATCGAGCACCGTGCCGACCTCGGCAGCGACGAAGACTCGCCTGATCGCGATGGCATCACCAACCTTCTCGACCTCGACCACTTCAGCGACCGGCACGCCGAAGGACAGCGTGAAGGCAAGGCCGCGCGCGCGGTTGGCGCCGGGATTGCTGCCCCAGTTCGACATCTCGCCGACGGCCTTGAGCACCTTGTAGGATGGCGCGTACACAGGATTGTTCGCGCACAGCCGCAGTCGCTCCTCCAGCGGATCGGCGCCCGCGGCATGAATCAGCTCATCCAAAAAGCACTCGTGCATGAAGGCGTTGCCGGACGCACCAACCGAGCGCCAGGAGCTGACCGGCACCAGCTCGGGGACGCGGTAACCCCTCACCCGGTAATTCGGAATCGCGAACGGCTGATCCCAGGCGCCTGCCACGATCGCCGCATCGGGCCCCGGGAACGGCAGGTTCAGCCGGCTGAATTGCGAGGCGTTCACCGACGGCGCGGCGATGGCGAGATCATAGGCCTCGACCTGGCGATTCTTCACCGTCCCGCTCATGCGCGCGACGGCGAGCGGACGCGGGAGGTCGTGGGTCATGTCCTCCTCGCGCGTCCATGTCATCTTGATCGGCGGCCCCTGATAGGCCATGGCGAGCTCGATGCTTTGACGCACATAATCGTCCTCGAGGCGGCGGCCGAAGCTGCCGCCGCACAGCTGCGCGTGCACGTGAATGTCGTCTTCCGGCAGCCCGGTCATCTCCCGTGCGGTCTTGACCAGGAATGCCGGAATCTGCGTCCCCGTCCAGATGTCGAGGCGGCCATCCCTGAGCTGGACCACGGCATTCATCGGCTCGAGCGGGGCATGGGCGAGATACGGCACACAGTATTCGCTCTTGATCGGTTTGCCGGCGGCGAATGCAGCATCGACGTCGCCATCGTTCCTGCCGATAATCAGGCGGCACTTCGGGACGAAGGACGCCCGCACCGCGTCGAACATCGCTGCGCTGCTGGCCGGATAGGGCGCGTCCCCCCAGTCGCATTCAATCTGCCTTGCGGCCTCGAACGCGCGCCAGGTGTTGTCGGCGATGACACCGACGCCGCCCTTGACCGGCACAATCTTCAGCACGCCTCTTGCCTTCAGGGCCTTCGAATCGTCATAGCTGCGCAGGGCGCCGCCGAGGCGCGGATTGGTGCAGACCGTGGCGTAGACCATGCCGGGCAGGCGGATGTCGATGCCGAAGGTCGCGGTGCCCGTGCACTTGGCCATCATGTCGATCCGCTGCATCGGCTTGCCGAGATAGCGCCAATCCTTCGGATCCTTCGGCACGATGCCGGACGGAACCTCGATCGTCGCCGCCGTCTCGGCGAGAGACCCGTAGCTGAGCGCGCGTCCGTCCGGCAGGATCACCGTGCCGTCCCGCGTCGCGAGCTTGGCTCTTGCAACACCGGTCTGTTTCTCGGCCGCGCGCAGCAGCACCTCGCGCGCGGTGGCGCCGGCAACACGCAGCTTGTCGCAAGCGTCGGCCACGGTCGAAGAGCCACCCGTCACTTGGAGGCCCAGGATCTTGCCGGCCCCCTGGCCAATGATCTCCGCAACGGAATTGAAATGGCCGATCACGGAGAGCGGCACGCCCTCCCTGACCACCGTGGTGTTGGCGTAGACCGAGCTCGGCGCGCCCGGATCGACCTTGATGTCGTTCCAGGCGATATCCAGCTCCTCGGCGAGGAGCGCCGCCTGCACCGAATAGGCGCCCTGGCCGAGATCGGCGCGCGGCGTGATCAGGGTGACGCCACTCTGGTCGATCCGCACATAGGGCGTCAGCATGTGCTCGCCCTTTTTTATGCCGTTCGTGAGGCGCCGGTTCACGCGGAACGGCTCGGTATAGTAGAAGCCGAACACGAGCCCGCCCGCCACGCTGGCCGCTCCGAGCAGCGCAATGCGCCGCGAGATCGTTCCCGCGCGGCTCACGACTTCTGTCCTTGCAGCCGGGCGGCAGCGGTCCTGATCGCCGCGCGGATGCGCGTGTAGGTGCCGCAACGGCACAGATTGGCCGACATCACGTGATCGACCGTAACGTCGAAATCCTTTTCGGCGAGCGGCGGATTGCCTTCGACCAGCCTGGCCTGCAGCAGCGCTGCGGCGGCCATGATCTGCCCGGGCTGGCAATAGCCGCATTGCGCCACCTGATGCTCGATCCAAGCCGCCTGCACCGCGTGAAAGGCCTGCGTTTCCAGCCCGGCGATCGTGGTGATCTCGGCGTTGTCCTTGACGTCGCCGATCCTGAGCGAGCACGACCGCACCGGCCGGCCACCGACATGCACCGTGCAGGCGCCGCACATGGCGATGCCGCAGCCATATTTCGGGCCGGTTTTGCCGAGCTCGTCACGCAGCCACCACAACAGCGGCATGTCGTCCTCGACATTCACATCATGCGGCTTTCCGTCGACCTTCAGCTGGCGCATGACCGCTCCGGAAAACAGATGGTTCTGACGAAATCAATCGCCGGCTAGCCGGCGCAGCTCAACTTCAGGCTTCAATATGCGGGCCATTATCGCGCGGGACGGACTCCCTGGCAAGACGTGGCTCGGCGGTCTTTCACGCTGAGTTCACGCAAGGCGCGAGGTCGCCGGTGCCGGGATGGAGCGCAGCGTAATCCGGGGCGGCTCGCGCGGCGGGAGCTACATCCCGCTCAAACCGCTATCGACCGCCAGCGTTTGCGCCGTGACGTAAACACTCTCGTCCGACAGGAAGAACAGCACGGCGTAGGCGATCTCCCATGCGGTCGCCTGGCGGTCGAAGGGGACGTGGCCCTTACCGCGGTTGGGACGGCCGGCGCCGGCTTCGCGGCCGTTGGGGGTGTCGACGAGACCGGGATAGACGAGGTTGGCGCGGATGCCGCGGCGCGCGCCGAGATGGGCGATGTTGCGCATCAGGCCGCCGAGCGCGGCCTTCGAGGAGTCGTAGACCGCCATCTGCGATCCCGCTTTCAGGGCTGCGATCGAGGAGATGAAGACGATGGCGCCGCCATTGTCGAATTTCGGCAGGCCTGCGCGGCAGCACAGCATCGGGCCGCGGACATTGACGTCGTAGATCCTGTTCCACTCCTCCGGGCTGACATTATCGAGCCCGGTCTTGCCGAAGGTGCCGATGTTCAGCACCATGCCGTCGAGGCCGCCCATCGCGCGGTGCGCTTCCTCGATCATCCGCGTCACGTCGGCTTCGGAGGTGACGTCGGAGGTGATGGCAAAGCCCTCGCCGCCTTCATCGGTGATGTGCTTGACGGTCTGCTGGGCGGAGGTACGGTTGAGATCGGCGACTGCGACCTTCGCGCCCTCGCGCGCGCACAAGATGCTCATGGCGCGGCCGTTGCCGATCGGATCGGTGGCCGCGTCGAACACGCGCTGGCCGCCGCCGACGATCAGGATGCGGCGCCCCTTCAGGCGTGCCCTGCCCGGCGCCTCACCTAACGACTCCGCGCTCGGCGGGCGGACATAGCGCTCCGGCTTACTCTCGGTATCGCTCATCTCAACCGCCTATTTCTTGCCGCCATCATAGACCTTCATGCCGGCCGCGGGATCGAGATCGGTTTCGGTCGCTTCGGTCAGGCGCGCCATCATCATGTAGAAGCCGAGGGCGACGATGGCTTCGACGATCTCCTGGTCGCTGAAATGTTCTCGCGCAGCGGCGAAGGTCGCGTCGGGCACGCGGACGTTCTCGACGACCTCGCGGCCGAACTTCAGCAGCGCGCGCTCGGCATCGCTCAAGCCCGCCGCGTCGTAATCGCTCCTCTCCACCGCATCGACCTGCGCTTGGGTGCAGCCGACGCCGAGCGCGATCGGCACGTGCTGACGCCATTCATAGGCGCCGCCTTCGAGCTGCGCAGCCTGGAGGATAAGGAGCTCGCGGTTGACGGCCGAGAGCTTCTGCTTGTGCAGGATCGAATTGCCGAGCCGCATCGCCGGGATCATGTTGGCCTCGGCATGGGCCATCATCCGGAAGATGTTGAGCTTGACCGGCATGCGGTCGAACGAGGCGCGGATGTCGCCGCTCGTCGTCTCAGGATCAATCAGGGGCAGCCTTGCCACGGTTCTATCCCTTTGGCTTTCGTTTCTTGTTGTCGTCGCCCCCGCCATCCGCCGCGATCAGCGACAGGAAGAAAGCGAGATAGCGGTCGATCGCCTCGATCACCTTCGGCCGCGGCGAGGGCGCCGCGCCCATCACGTAATGCTCGAGGCGGATATAGATCAGACCGGCGGCGAACAGCCGCGCGGTCTCGCGCGGATCGGTGGTCGAGATCAGGCCGGCGAGCGCAAAGCCGCGGAAGTAATCCGTCATCATGCTCTGCTCGCGCGCATAGAAATGGTCTGCGAATTTGGCGCGGATGCCGGGCACGCGGTTACGCTCGGCGGTGATCACCTTCTGGAACTGGTGCTCGCGCGGGTCGGACCATTGCTCGACGAGGTCGAGCGCAAACTGCCGGCAGAATGCTGCAGGCTGGCGCGCCAGCTGCTTGTAGCGCACTTCTTCCAGACGGCTCGCCGAGCTCGCCGGGCCGTGCTCGCTGACGATCGCTTCCAGGATCGCCGCCTTGCCGGGAAAATGATTGTAGAGGCTGCTCTCGCGGATGCCGACGCGGCGCGCGAGTTCGCGCATCGAGGCGCCGCCATAGCCGCTTTGCGCGAACAAATTCAGCGCTTCGGAGAGGATGCGCTCGCGGGTCGAGGGCGCAGCCGCTTCCGCCGCGCTGGAGGTATGGACAGCCATGACGGCTTGACTAACGAACGATCGTTCGCTAGTCAACCGTACGAACGATCGTTCGTCTCGCTAGTCTGGCGGCAGCGATCGTGGCCCGCAAGGGCAACGTTCTCGCGTTTCAACTCCGCTCCAATGAGAGGCGGAGAGCAAATTCGGGGAGACGACCCATGGCGCGCCTTGCCCGCCTTCGCTTGTCCGCGGCCTGCATCCTGTTGCCGTTGCTCGCGGCCAGCACCGCCTCTGCTCAAACCGCGAAATACGATCCCGGTGCCGACGACAAGACCATCAAGATCGGCACGACCGCGCCGCTGAGCGGCCCGGTGTCGGCCTTCGCCCAGATCGCAAAATCTGCGGAAGCCTATTTCCGCAAGGTGAACGACGAGGGCGGCGTCAACGGGCGGCGCATCCAGATGATCATCGCCGACGATGCCTACAGCCCGCCGAAGACGGTGGAGCAGACGCGCAAGCTGGTCGAGAGCGACGAGGTGCTGCTGATCTTCGGCGGTGTCGGTACGCCGACCAACAGCGCCGTGCACAAATATCTCAACGACCGCAAGGTGCCGCAGCTCTTCCTGGGCTCAGGCGCGGCGAAGTGGGACGATCCCAAGAATTTCCCCTGGACCGTCGGCTGGCAGCCGACCTATCGCGACGAGGCGATCGCCTACGCCAAATACATCAAGACGAGCCACGCCAACGCGAAGATCGGCGTGCTTTACCAGAACGACGATCTCGGCAAGGACTATCTGAAGGCGCTAGAGGAAGGGCTCGGCGGCGGCGAAGCGATTGTCGCGCGCGCGGCGTATGAGACCTCGGCGCCGACGGTGGACACACAGATCCTGCAAGTGAAGACCTCGGGCGCCGACGTGGTGCTGGTGGCGGCGACGCCGAAATTCGCGGCGCAGGCGATCCGCAAAATCGGCGAGATCGGCTGGAAGCCGACGACCATCATCTCCAACGTCTCGGCCTCGATCAGCGGCGTACTGGAGCCGGCCGGCAAGGACAATTCCACCGGCGTCATCTCCAGCCAGTATCTGAAGGACGCGACCGATCCCGCCAACAAGGACGACCCCGGCTACAAGGAATGGCTGGCGTTCATGGACAAGTACCTGCCGGACGCGAACAAGAACGACTGGCTCAACGTCTACGGCTATACCATCGCGCAGACACTGGTGACGGTGCTGAAGGCCTCCGGCAACGACCTCACCCGCGCCAATGTGATGAAGCAGGCGACGTCACTCAGGGACGTGCACCTGCCGATGCTGATCAACGGCACCGCTGTGAACAATTCGTCGGAGCACTACACGCCGATGACGAGCCTGCAGCTGATCCGGTTCGACGGCACGCGCTGGGTGCCGTTCGGCGACCTCCTGAAGAACTAAAGCATGCGGCAGGTGAAGATCGGCAGCATGCGGGTCGATCTCGTCAGCGAGATCCCTTCGCTCGCCTTCGACAAGACCTGGCTGTTCGCCAACGTCACCGACGAGGTGATCGCGGAGAACCGGAGCTGGCTCGATCACCGCTATATCGAGCCGGAGACCGGCCGCTTCATTCTCAGCCATCACTCCTACCTCGTGCGCACGCCGCGCTGGACCGCGATCGTCGATACCTGCTGTGGCAATCACAAGAAGCGGCCGCGCGTACCGGCGTGGAACAATCTGAACCAGCCTTATCTGGAGAACATGCGGGCGCTGGGTGTGAAGCCCGAACAGGTCGACTTCGTGATGTGCACGCATCTGCATGTCGATCACGTCGGCTGGAACACGCGCCTCCTCGACGGGCGCTGGGTGCCGACCTTCCCCAATGCGCGCTATCTGATGGGGCGCGAGGAGTACCGGCATTTCGAGACCGCACACAATGCCGCGCCGAGGAGTCCGGTCAACCACGGCTCGTTCGAGGATTCCGTGCTGCCGGTCGTCGCGGCGGGCCTCGCCGAGCTCGTCGAGACCGATCATCGCCTGTTCCACGACCGAGACGCCGCCTTGCGCTTCGCGCCGGCGCCCGGCCACACCGCCGGCAACATGCAGATCCATCTCAATGGCGGTCACGATCATGCGGTGATGTCGGGCGACGTGATCCATCATCCAATCCAGTGCGCCGCGCCGTGGCTGTCGAACGCCGCCGACGTCGATCCGGCCGCCGCGGTCGCGACGCGGGTGGCGCTGCTGGAGGAGCTTGCGGACACGCCAAGCTATCTGCTCACCGGCCATTTTCCGGCGCCGACCGCGGGCCGCGTTGTCAGGTACGGCGACGCCTACAGATTTCGTTTCGAGGATTAGGGGAATGCCATCATGATGCTGCGCACCGTCACGCTTTCGTTTCTCGCATTGCTGTCGATGGCGCTGCCGTCGCACGCCGAAGACCCTGCCGCTACCCCACCCGCAAGATCCGCATGTTGCTGCCTTACGCGGCCGGCGGTGGCGGCGACGTGATCGGCCGTCTGCTCGCCGACAAGATGGGCAAGACGCTCGGCCAGAGCATCTATATCGAGAACCACACCGGCGCGGCCGGCACGCTCGGCACGCAGATGGTCGCGACCTCAGCGAATGACGGCTACACCATCACCGTCGGCGGCATGACCACGCATGTGCTGGCACCCGCGATCTATCCCAAGCTGCCCTACGATTCGATCAAGGATTTTACGACCATCGGCCGCATCGGCGTCTCTGCGATCATGCTGGTGGCGACCAAGGATTTTGCCGCCAACGACATCAAGGGCCTGATTGCGCTCGCCAGGAAGGGCGAGCCGATCCAGTACGGCAGCTGGGGCATCGGCTCGACCGGGCAGTTTTGCGCGGAAATCCTGATGCAGCAGACCGGCATCAAGATGGAGCACGTGCCGTTCAACGGCATCGCCAAGCTCGCGGGCGATTTGCTCGGCGGCCACATCTCGCTGGCGACGCTCGACATGGCGACCGCGACGCCGCTGGTGAAGGACGGTTCGATCAAGGCGCTGGCTGCCTGCGGCGAGCGCTCGCCGAGCCTGCCGGACGTTGCGACCTACCAGGAGCAGGGCGTGCCGTTCGATCGCAGCCTGTCCTGGGCGATGTATGCGCCCGCGGGCCTCGCGCCGCCGATCGCCGCGAAGCTGTCGGCGGCGCTCAAGGACGCGCTCGGCGATGCCGAGGTGAAGGAAAAGCTTTTGGGGCTCGGCATCACGCCGCAATTCGTCCCGGGCGACGAGCAGCGCGACATCAACACCCGCGACATCGCGGCCTGGAAGCAGGTTGCCAAGGACGCCGGCATCGAGGTGAAGTGAGCAGGTTGAGAACAGGAGCGCGGGCATGAGCCGCATCTTCGGCGCGGCGCGCCAGAACGGATATGTGGTGCGGGACATCCAGGCCGCGATGAAGCACTGGATTGAGGTCATGGGCGTCGGTCCCTGGTACTACATGGACCGCGTCAAGACCGACTGGTTCCGTCATCGCGGACAGGACTCCGCGGTCGAGATGAGCATTGCGCTGGCGAACTCAGGTGATCTCCAGATCGAGCTGATCCAGCAGCGTAACGACGCGCCCTCGCTGTACAAGGAGTTCCTCGACGCCGGCCACGAGGGGCTGCAGCACATGTCCTACTGGAGCCATGACTATCAGGCGCTCCACGATAAGGCGATCGGGCTTGGCTACAGGATCGGCCATGAGGGTCAGATCGGCGGCGACAAGGGACGCTTTGCCTATTTCGACACACAGGCGCATCCGGGAACGATCATCGAGATCTCCGACATCAGCGGCACCAAGGGGCCGTTCTTCGAAAAGGTCCGGCAGGCGGCGGCAAACTGGGACGGCACGCGGCCGATCCGCGAAGTCGTCACGAAGTCCTAGAAGCGCGTGTCGGCAGGATTTACCGGCTGGCACGGCAGGCATTAAACCGTGCTAGCATTGACCTCGCGTCCGAACCTTCAGCGAGGCAAGCATGTCCAGCACTGACAAGGTTTTCGCCGGCTCGATCCCAAAAATCTACGACGAATATCTGGTCCCGATGATCTTCTCCGTTTACGCGGAAGACATCGCAAGGCGCATCGCGGCGCGCTCGCCTTCCGTGCTGCTCGAGATCGCGGCCGGCACCGGCGCAGTGACGCGCGCGGTGGCGGCGGCATTGCCGCACGGCGTCCGTTATGTCGCGACCGATCTCAACGAGCCGATGCTCACGGTCGCGGCGCAGCGGCAAGGCGACGATGACCGCATCACCTGGCGCCAGGCGGACGGCATGGCGCTGCCCTTTGGCGACGCCGAATTCGACGTGGTCTGCTGCCAGTTCGGCGCCATGTTCTTTCCGGACCGCGTCAAGGCCTACGGCGAAGTGAAGCGTGTCCTGAAGAGCGACGGCACATTCGTGTTCAACGTCTGGGACCGCATCGAGGACAATGTGCTCAGCGACGAAGCAACGATCGCGCTCGCCAGGATGTTTCCCGATGATCCGCCCCGTTTCATGAGCCGGACGCCGCACGGCTATCATGACAAGGCGCTGATCAGATTCGACCTCGAGCGTGCCGGCTTCCGCGATATCTCGATCGAAACGCGAACTGAAATCAGCCATGCACCGTCGGCGGACTATGTCGCGATCGCGCTCTGCCAGGGCACGCCGCTGCGCAGCGAGATCGAGGCCAGGGATGCCAGCAAGCTTCAGGCCGCGACGGATCTCGTTGCCGAGGAACTTCGGTCGCGCCACGGCTCCGGCGCAATCGACGGCAAGATCCAGGCGATCGTGATCGAAGCGCGGCCGTAGCCGCGGACGGTCAGCGCAGGTTCGCGCGAAGCTCGCGCACGCCGCGTCCGAGACGTTCCCGCAAGAGTGTTCGGAGCGTCGCGCCGTCCTCATAGCCGACCTCGGCGGCGATCGCATCGACGTCGAGACCGCTGCCATGCAGCAGCGACTGTGCGCGCTCGACCCTGAGGTCCTGGAAGTAGGACAGCGGAGACTTGCCGAGCACCGCCTCGCAGCGGCGCTGCAAGGTTCGCGCGCTGGTCGCGAGCGCGCTGGCGGCCTCCTGCAACGAAAACCCCTGCTTCAAATGCCCACGCGCCCAGCGTTCGAAACGCTGGATGAGCGGATCGGCCTGCGCGAGATGATTGGGAATGATGAACGGCGCCTGCAAAGAGCGCAGGTCGGCCAGCAAGTAGCGCGACACGACGCCGGCAAGCTCGGGGCTGGCCTGACGTATGAACCACAATGCGAGATCGAGATATCCCATGGCGGCGCCCGCCGTGACGACGCGATCCGATGTCACCAGCATGCGTTTCTCATCGAGCCTGACATTCGGGTAACGCTGACGGAACAGCGGTGACAGCCACCACGTGGTCGTCGCTCCCTGTCCATCGAGCAGCCCCGCCTCGGCAAGAACGAACGTCCCGATGCAGGATGCAGCGATGCGCGCACCATTGGCGTACCAGGACTGAAGCTGCCCCACCGCCTGCCTGACGTCGCGACGGCCGAGCGCCGGAATCAATTGTTCCGGCCGGCTCGTATTCAACGCCGGCACGATGACCCAGTCCGGCTTCAGGTCGGGCGTCACGGATTTGACCGGGAGCGCAAAGCCCTGCCCGGAGCGGACCTTCCTCCGCACGCCAACGATCGACACGTCAAAATGGGGTGCGCCGCCCGCCTGGGCGGCTGCGAAGTTGTTGGCGATCGTGAATGCATCGAGCGTCACGGTCAGCCCGGTGTCCCAAAATCCCTCGAGGGCGAGCAACGCGATGCGCATGGCGGAAATGCTCTCAAAGTTGTCGTTTACGACAATACCGCTCGTGCGGAGGGCGGCCTAGCCTACTCCCCATCGGCGCTCGGTCCGAGGCCCACACCGCGAACGAGAGATAGTCGTAGCGATCTGAGAAAACAACGCTTTTGCGGATGATCGACGCGATTATCGATGGCGCAAATGCCTCCAAAGTTGGCGCTTTCGCCCCTCTCTGCAGGGCCTTCGGACCGGACGCCGTCCTTTGACGAACACCATCCAAAAGGAGAGCCCCATGAAAGTCATCGCCATCGGCAACATCACCAAAGCGCCGACGCCGGAGCAGCGGCAGCAGATCATGCCGCGGGAAGTCCCGGCTACGCTCAAGCTGTATCTCGACGGGAAGATCGAGCAGTTCTGGTTTCGCCAGGACAAGCCCGGCGTGGTCTTCCTGATGAACGCCGAGTCCGTCGAACAGGCTAAGGCGACCGTGGACGCACTGCCGCTCGTGACTGACGGCTTCTGCACCTACGAGCTGATGCCGGTCGGCCCGCTCGCGCCGCTGGGTCTTCTGATCCAAGGCAAGTGAATCAAGGCAAGTGACAATGCGCTGGACCTGCGCCTGAAGTTCGAGCCTGCATCGCCGCCGCGCGCCGGCGGCGATGCAGCACGACGCAGCCTATGTAGTTGAACAGCGTAAACCTCAGGGCAAGGAGAACTCGAATGAAACCTACACTCGCTGCCGCCTTGGTGACTTTCGTCCTCTGCCTGGTGTCCGCGGTCCCGGGACGCGCGCAGTCACCCACGCCGCCGACGCCAACCACCCGAATTCTCGCGATCGGCACGATCAGCCCCGGCGCCGACGCCGCCGCCGCGCGCGCCATCCTGCCGAAGGAAGTGCGGGAGACGGTGAAGCTCTATCTCGAGGGCAAGATCGACCAGTGGTACTCGCTGCAGGATCGCGTCGGCGTCGCGTTCATCCTGAACGTCACGGATGTCGCGGCGGCTCACGACATGCTCGAAAAGCTGCCCTTGGGCGAAGCGCATCTCATGCGGTTCGAGCTGATCCCGCTTGGCCCGCTCAATCCGCTTCGACAGCTGCAGGGCATGTCGACGGGGTCACCCTGAAGCGCGATGAGATTTGGATGAATCATCATCGCGCTTTCAGTTGTTGTTTACGCATGATCTTTCCGAAAAACCGCTTCGCACTTTTCCGGATCATGCTTTAGAGCGCTCTCCTACCAGAAGCTCCGCGGCATCGGCTGCGCCGGCTGATAATATTGGTACTGGCCGCGGCGACGCGGATTGACGGGCTGCTGCGGGTTCGGCTGCTGGAAGAAGAAGCCAAAGCCGTTGCCGCCATTGTCCCAGTAGCCGTCATCGCTGGCAACGGCCATCGGCGGCGCGGTCGGCTTGCGGGTGATGAAGCCGCCCTGCGGATGGTTGCTCAGCACCGCGACGAACTCGGTGCGGTAGTTGGTCTCGCTGCTCAGCGGCTCGTCCGAGATGATGATCGACGAGCGCGGCAAGGCAGTCGGCCCGATGCGATCCCACACTTCCTGCGGGATGGTGATGCGGTCGAGCGCGCTCCTGGCATTGTCGCCGTCGTCGATCGTGACCATGCTCCAGCGCAGGCCGGTGTCGTTCTTCGCCATCGCCGTGAAGATGTGCGTGCCGAGCGGCTGGTCCGGATTACGGATCGTGACGGGGACCTCGATGCTGGTGTCGAACACCTCGCCGCCGCCGTCCGGCGCCGGCTTGTGCGTGTTCCGCCGCACATAGAGTTTCTGCGTCGAGCGGCTGATGTAGACCGAGACCGGCTCGAGCGCGAGCTTTGCGTCCAGTGCCGCCTTCACGGCATCGGCCTTCCTGGTCGCCGCAACCTTCGCGGCTTCCTTGGTGGCGGCGACGGCATCGCGCTTCGGCTGCGCCGCGGCCTTGGCGGCATCGAGCTGGGTTGCCGCGTCCGCCGCCTTGGCGGCCGCCTTCTGCTTCAGCTCCTCGGCCTTTGCCTTGGCCTGGTCGGTCTTGGCATTCGCAAGCAGCTTGTCGGCATAGGCGTTCTCGGCATCAGTGCGGGTCTTCTGCTGCTCCAGCTTGCGCAGCGTCGCCGGAAGCGATTGCGCCTCTTTCGCCGCCGCAGCCGCTGCCTTCTTGGTCTCGTCAGCAGCACGCGTCGCCTCCTCGGCTTCAGCCGAGAGCTTGCCGATACGGCCAGGGGCCGCCGCGATGGCCTCCGGCTTCGGGACGAACAGCGAGGGATGGGAGAAATCGACCGGGGCCGCATCGTTCGGCGAGATGATCACCCGCATTCCGATGTTGGTCTTGTCGAACAGGCCCTCGGCGAAGTTGAACGGCATGCGCACGCAGCCGTGCGAGGCGGCATAGCCGGGCAGCGGCCCGCCATGCAGCGCGATGCCGTTCCAGGTGATGCGCTGCATGTTCGGCATCCAGGCATCGTCATACATGGTCGAGTGATGGTCCTTGTCCTTCTCGATGATGGCGAAGACGCCGGCCGGCGTCTCCCGTCCGGTGGTACCGGTCGACACGGGAGCACGCAGGATCCAGCCGTCGGCATCGTAGAAGATGACCTGCTGGCTCTTGATCGACACGATCGCCATGATCGGCTCGCCGGCCTCGCGCGGCGCCACCGCCTCGGCCGCCTGGCGGGCCTGCTTGGCCGCTTCGGCGCTGGCGGTCAGCCCGGTCAGGGCGGCGATCGTCGCGAGCGCAACAAGTCCGGAGGTCCGCCAACGCCGCGTCGCCATCGTGGATTGCGCCGTCGTCATCAGGTCTTTCATGCCATACCCCGGTCCAGTCCGCGTCCGTGTGTCGATCGCATGTCAGATTGCGATCTTTGGATTAAGAATTCGCAGCCACCTTGCGTTCCGTATCTGGCGATATTCGGACCGGTCCGGCGGCAAATCTCTCATATACGACGGCCCGGAAAGGCGGAAGATGGCCCGGGGCCGGGGCTGATCCGGGGCTGGGGAATCACTGCGGCAGAATGTCCGGCTAATGGGTCCGGCGCCCGATCAGCCGGGTCATTGCGGCGCCGAACAGGCCGAATAGCGCAAAGACCATGAGCGGCAACGCGCGCACTGCGGCCTGCGCGGCCGGCTCATGCTGCATGATCAGCAGCACGGCGAACACGGTGAGGCTGAGGAGCGCGCAGATGAGCGCGGCGGCAAGACCCAGCTTGCGCAAAACGGCAGCAAAGTCGGTGGCGGTCATGACCAGAACCGGGGCGAAGATGAACGGACCTACGCTAGGCCAGCCGGAGACGGCAGGATGTGACGGTCATCACACAGAGCTGTGTCACATGGCTGCCAGGCAGCCGGGGTGCGGGCGGATCGGCACGCGAACGGATGTCCGCCCTGTGAGCGTCAGACTTCGAGCCACTCTTGCCGCACCGCGGCGTTGGCTTTGAGCTCGTCGGGCGTGCCCTCGAACACGACGCGGCCGTGGCCCATGATGTAGACGCGCTTCGAAATCCGCATCGCGATCGACAGCTTCTGCTCGACAAGCAGGATCGCGACACCGGCCTCCGCGATACGCGCGATGAGATCGCCGACCTGCTGCACGATCAGCGGCGCGAGGCCTTCGGTCGGCTCGTCGATCATGATGAGATCCGGATCGCCCATCAGCGTGCGGCAGGTCGTGAGCATCTGCTTCTCGCCGCCCGACAGCACGCCCGCGGCCGTGTCGGCACGCGCGGCGAGATTGGGAAACATGTCGAGCATGTCCTGCAGCCGCCACTTGCCGGGACGGCGCGTGTCCTTGACCCCGAGCAACAAGTTCTGGCGAACCGTCAGGCTCGGAAAGATATCGCGATGCTCAGGCACATAGCCGAGGCCGAGCCGCGCGATCTTGTAGCTGGGAAGCCCTGCGATGTCCTTGCCCTTGAAGCGGATCGTGCCCTGCGGCGCGACCTCGCCCATGATCGCCTTGACCGTGGTGGAGCGGCCGACGCCGTTGCGGCCGAGCAGGCTCACGACCTCGCCGGCGGCGACGTCGAGATCGACACCCTGGAGGATGTGGCTCTTGCCGTAATAGGCGTGGAGATCCCTGACCTCGAGCATCAGTGCGCTTCCTCGCCGAGATAGGCTTCCTTGACCTTCGGGTCGCGCCGGATCTCTTCCGGTGTACCCGAGGCGATGATGTGGCCGTAGACCAGCACCGAGATGCGATCGGCCAGACCAAACACGACGCTCATGTCGTGCTCGACGATGACGAGGGTCTTGCCTTCGGTCAGCCGGCGGATCAGCGACACCGCGCGATCGGTTTCGGCATGGCTCATGCCGGCGGTCGGCTCGTCCAGCATGACGACCGTGGCGCCGCTCGCGATGGTGATGCCGATCTCGAGCTCGCGCTGCTCGGCGTAGGTGAGCAGCCCAGCCGGAACGTCGCGCCGATGCGTCAGATGGATGTCATCCAGGATCTGCGCGGTGCGCTCGCGCACCTCTGGCAGGTGGTCGACGTTCTTCCAGAACGCGTAGCGATGCCCCGTCGCCCACAGCACGGCGCAGCGGACGTTCTCCCAGACCGACATCCGGGCAAATACGTTGGTCACCTGGAACGAGCGCGACAGGCCGCGCCGGTTGATCTCGAAGGGCCTCAGGCCCGAGATCAGGTCGCCATTCAGCATCACCTCGCCCGAGGTCGGCTTGATGTGCCCGCTGATCAGGTTGAACGTCGTGGACTTGCCGGCGCCATTCGGGCCGATGATGGCGTGACGCTCACCTTGGGCGACGCTGAGATTGAGGTCGCGGATGATGCCGACATTGCCGAAGCGCTTTTCGACGGCGCGGACTTCGATCGCTACGGTCATGCCAAATACCCCCGGTCGCGGGCGACCGTGGCAGCCCTGTCCCACGCATCCGCGATCCGCCGCCAGGTCAGCCGCGCGACGAAGGCGCCGCCGATCACGAGAACCGCGGCAGCGACCCAGGTCACCGGCGATGTCGGCCTGAAGCCGATCCCGAACAGGTTGATGACGTCCCCGCCCGAATAGCGCGCGATGGTCTCGATCGTGAGAATGACGCCGCAGGCGAGCGCCACGGTCGGCACAACGGCGACGAGATAGGACGGGATCACCGTCCACAGCGTTCCGGCGCGAACCAGCGGCCGGTGCATCATCACGAGGCCCGCGATACCGCCCGGCGAGAACATCACGATGCCGATGAAGATGATGCCGAAATAGAGCTGCCACACGCTGGTGACACTGGTCAGTCCGAGCTGCAGATAAGTCACCAGGATCGCGCCGAGGATCGGGCCGAAGAAATAGGCAGTGCCGCCGATGAAGGTGGAGAACAGCACGAGGCCGGACTGGATCGCGCCGAGATAGGCGGAGTTGGCGATCTCGAAATTGATCGCGGCAAGCCCGCCCGCAACACCGGCAAAGAATCCGGCAAAGCAGAAGGCGAGATAGCGGACGACGTGGGGATCGTAGCCAATGAACTGGACGCGCTCCGGATTGTCGCGGACGGCATTGCTGATCCGCCCTAGCGGCGTCCGGGTCAGCGCGTACATCGCGATCGCCGACAGCACGAGCCAGAACGCGATGAGGTAGTAGACCTGAAGCTGCGGCCCGAACGACCAGCCGAACATTTTTGGCAGCGCGGTGCGGTCCGTGGTGATGCCGGACTCGCCGCCGAACACGGAGCGCAGGATCAGCGAGGACGACGCCACCAGCTCGCCGATGCCGAGCGAGATCATCGCGAACACGGTGCCGGCGCGTTTGGTCATCACCCAGCCGATGATGATCGCAAAGACCAGGCCGCCGAGCCCGCCGAACAACGGAATGAACGGCAGCGGGATCGGCCAGCCGTGCGAGACCACGGCATTCATCATGTGGCAGGCGGCAAAACCGCCGAGGCCGTAATGCACGGCATGGCCGAATGACAAGAGGCCGGTCTGGCCGAGCAGGATGTTGTAGGACAGCGCGAACACGATCGCGATGCCGATCAGGCTGAACGACGTCAGCGAGCCGCCGGAGGAGAAGACCATCGGCAGCACGATCAGTGCGGCAATGCCGATCAGCCAGACGCCGTAGAAGCGCATTCCGTCGCCGGCGGGCTTGTCTGCAATCTTGGATGTCGACGTATTCGTGGTGGTCATGACTCGCGCGTCCCCATCAGGCCCATGGGGCGTACGATCAGAATGATCACCAGCAGAAGATAAGGCACGATCGGCGCGACCTGGGCGATCGTGACGTTCCAGACGTCGGTGAGGACGGACGGCCCCGCCGACGGATCGAGCGGACCGAACGCGCTGGCGAGCGAGCCGTTCAGCGCCACTGCAAAGGTCTGCACCAGGCCGATGACCAGTGAAGCGATAAAGGCGCCGGGCAAGGAGCCGAGGCCACCGAACACGATGACCACGAACAGGATCGGCCCTAACGCTGCGGCCATGTCGGACTGCGTCACCAGGGCCGGTCCCGCGATGACGCCCGCAAGGCCGGCGAGCGCGCTGCCGACGCCGAACACCACCATGAACACGCGGCCGACATTGTGGCCGAGATGCCCGACCATGTGCGGATGCGTCAGCGCCGCCTGCACGATCAGGCCGACGCGGGTGCGCTTGAGCACGATCAGCAGCGCGACGAAGATCACGACCGACACGGCCAGCATGAAGATCTTATAGGCGGGGTAGTTGGTCGAGAACACCGTGAAGGCCGGGAAGTCGAGCAGCGTCGGCACGCGATAATCGACCGGGCTCTTGCCCCAGATCATCGACACGATCTCTTCGATCGCGAACGCGAGACCGAAGGTCAGCAGCAGCTCCGCGACATGGCCGTGCTTGTGGGTGTTGCGCAGGCCGTAACGCTCCACGGCCATGCCAATGGCGCCGACCAGCAGCGGCGCCAGCACCAGCGCCGGCCAGAAGCCGGTCCACTTGGTGAGCTGGAAGCCGAAGAAGGCGCCGAGCATGTAGAAGCTGGCATGGGCGAAATTGAGCACCCCCATCATGCTGAAGATGACGGTGAGCCCGCTCGACAACAGGAAGAGCAGCATGCCGAACAGCACGCCGTTCAGGGTCGAAATGACAATGAGTTCAAGCACAGCGCACTCATGGATATCCGGGGCCTGATGGCCCCGGTGAACATCGACCAATCAAACACAGTCCTGCTGCCGTCAACCCGCGGCCCATGATGACCGCCGGGCAACGACAAGCTCAGTGATTACGGCCGCGCCATCTTGCAGGTCGTGGAGACCATCGCCTGCGGCGTGTCGATCTTCGACACCAGATGCCAGCCCCAACCGGTGCTCTCCTCGTCGAATGGCTCGCTCTCGGTCAGCTTGCCGAAGGAAGAGATGTAGATCGGCTGCAAGAACTGGTGGTCGTCCTTGCGCATGACGCCCTGGCCACCGTCGAGGACCTCGAACTTCAGGTCCTCCAGCGCCGCTGCGACCTTCACGGGGTCGATCGAATTGGCCTTCTCGGCCGCCGCCTTGAACATGCGCATCTCGTTGACTGCGCGCGGATACCACAGCGACAGATTGACCTTGGCGCGGAACGCCTTCTCGTAGTCCATCGCAGCCTTGTTGCCGGAATTCGCAAAACCTTCGGTGATCTGGAACACCTGATGATCCAGACCGGTCTGCTTGACGGCAGTGGGGCCGCCGGCGCCGCCGGCATAATAGGTGTACCAGTTGACCTTCAGACCGGCATCAGCCGCGGCCTTGAGCAGCAGCGCAAAATCCTGCCCCCAATTGCCGGTGACGACGCTATCGGCGCCGGAAGCCTTGATCTTGGCGATGTAGGGCGAGAAATCCGTGACCTTCAGCAGCGGATGCAGCTCGTCACCGACGATCTGGATGTCGGGCCGCTTCGCACCCAGCATCTTGCGCGCATCGGTGCGCACGGACTGGCCGAACGAATAGTCCTGGTTGATCAGGTACACCTTTTTGATCGACGGCGCGTCCTTCATGTAGTTGGTGAGCGCTTCCATCTTGATGTCGGAGCTCGCATCCCAGCGGAAATGCCAATAGCTGCACTTCTCGTTGGTCAGGCTCGGATCGACGGCGGCGTAGTTGAAGTACAGGACCTCCTTGCCGGGATTGCGCGAGTTGTTCTTGGTGACGAAGTCCGAGAGCGCCGCGGCGACGGACGAGCCGTTGCCTTGCGTGATGTAACGCACCCCGGCGTCGATCGCTTTCTGGGCCTGCACCAGGCTCTCCTGCGGATTGGTCTTGTTGTCGAGCGGGATGATCTCGATCTTCTTGCCGAGGATGCCGCCCTTGGCGTTGAGCTCGTCGGCGAGATACTGGAAGGTCTTCAAACCACCCTCGCCGACGCTGGCGCCGCCGCCGGAGAGCGGATCGATATAGCCGATCTTGATGGTGTCCTCAGCCGACGCTGGTTGACCGAGCATCGGGGCGATCACGGCAATGGCCAAAGTGAGCTTGCGCATTGTTTGTTTCCTCGCTGGCTATCGACTTTAGTCGATGGGCTTTTTGCGCATGTTGCAGCGCATTTTCTAAACCCTAATGAGCAGAACGAACTTTGCTTTTCAAGCGCTAACGACATGGCTCGGGCCGCCGCTATGAAATGTGGTGCGGCTGGCCCGGCTCGTCCGCAGCATTCCGTGACAAGGAATAGAACGCAAGGGGAAACTCGCATGCGGCGGACGGCGGTACCGCGGAAGATGCTCGCCACCTAGAGCCGGTCGATCGGATCCGTGCTGTCCGTCACATCCGTCCCTGTCGCCAGAATGGAGCAGGCAACCGCCGCGAACGGCGCGACCAAGCCGAGCGTCCAGGCTCTGAGCCCTCCATAGGCAATCGCCAATGCCAGGCTCGATGCGACGAGCGCGCTGAACCCGGCGATGACCGCACGCTCCCAGGCGCGCGCATCCTTCAGCGCGCCGTCAATGACGGCGCAAAGAAGAAATGGCGGCAGTTCGACGAGATAGATCGCAGGCTGCGGCCACCACCACCTCTCGGCATGTCTCACAAGCAAATAGAGGCCGAGATACGTTGCTGCGGGACCGAGCAGACCGAAGATCGCAATCCGGATCACATATCGCCGCATGCGTCAGACCTGCCTCCGGGTGTGATGCGCCCGGCTAGACGCCCAGCGCTTTCCGGTTGAACGTGCGCGCGAAGCGCAGCGACAGCGTCCGGACACTGGCGACGTTCAGCAGCCAGGCCGTCGCGGCATAGGCAAGGCCGCCGGTAAGACTGACGATGATGAGCGACACGAGACCAGTGCCGCCGGCTTGCGATCGCGCGACCAGGATTGCAGCCGCCATCACGGCGGCGGAAGCGGCAACGCCGGCGAGGCGGTTGAGATCGAACGGGACCGGATGGGCGCGGTGCATCAGCACGACGGCGACCAGGAAGCCGATGGCTTCGGTCGCGAGCGTCGCCAGCGCCGCACCGTAAAGGCCGTAGCCGGCGACCAGGACGAACATCAGCAGCACGCTCAGAACGAGCGTGAGGAAGGACTGCGCCGCCAGCATGAACGGCCGCTCGGCGAGCTGAAAGCTGATCTGGACATAGAACTGGTTGGCGATGCCGAAGAAGCGCGCGAGCACGAGGGTCGGCAGCAGCGCCGACACACCGGCGCGGAAGTCGACGCCCACGAGCGTGCCGGCGACCTGGTCGGCCGCGAGCGCAAGCCAGACCGCGACCGGCGCGACGACGACGAGCAGCAGCTCGAGGCTTTCGGTCAGCCGCTCCCGCGTCGTCTCCTTGTTGTTCTCGGACAGTGACCGGAACACCAACGGCACGGTCGCCGCGGCGACGCTGGAAGCGATCATGACCATGAACTGGCGCGGCAGATCGGCGGCGACACCGAAGATGCCAGCCGCGTCCTTGCCGAGCAGATAAGCCACAATGAGCCGGTCGCAGGCCGAATAGACCGCGACGGACAGTCCGGCCAGCGTCAGCGGCAGGCCGTAGCGCGCCAGCTGCATGAACTGGCTGCGCTGAAAGCGCGCGATCTTGCTGCGGTCGCCGACGAGGTTGAGAATGATGCCGGTGAGCGAGCCGAGGCCAAAGGCCGCAAGCAGGCCGAGGCCGCCCCAACCGAGCCAGATGCCGACGAGGCCGAAGCCGACGCTGGAGATGCTGCGCACGATCGAGATCGCGGCGAACCGATAGGGACGCAGCTTGGCACGCTCGAACTCCTGGCCGACGTCGACTGCATTGGCCATGATCGCGACGAACATGCTGGCGAGCAGCAGCTCGGCGCTGAGATCGCTGCCGAACAGGAACACCAGCGGCGCGGTGGCGCAGAGCACCGCCGCCGTCAGTGCGAAGGCAACCATCGCCGTGCCGCGGAAATCCACCTCCGCCGACATCGCCTGATAGCGCGACACCGACAGCTTGATCCAGGCGAAGAAGATCGCGCCCAAGATGCCGGCAAGGCTGATGCCAACGACATAGACGCCGTACTCCGCGGGCGTCAGCAGCCGCGTGTAGGCCGTGACGGCGAAGAAGCCCACCGCCGCGGGCAGGATATAGGCGACGAGATAGATCGAGAAATGGCGGTTCAGCATGCGGGACCGTTGCGATGATGACGGCCGTCAATCAATGGGCCTTAACGGGATCTTGGCGGGGCGAACGAACCGCGCCGCAGCATCGCGCAAGAGTGTCACATAAGTCTGCAGACCGGGCGGCGAATGAGGTTTTGACGCCGCTTTCGCCCGTTAGCGTTAAATTTGCCCTTTCGCCGAAGCGATTTTCGCGACCGCGAGGCGAAAGCCCTGATCCAGACTGGAACAACGCCACAAAGGTTAACCCAACAACGGAAAAGCCCGGCGTCGCAACGTGCCGCTTGGTACGATGGCGCGTTGGTTCCGAAAGGACGGCCGTGACCAGGCTCGACAGACGCGAATTTCTCCTCGGCAGCGCCGCAACGCTTGCGGCGGGCGCATCGGCGTCGGCCGCGCCTACGTCGAAGTTCGCCCAGCGCCGTCCCGGCTATGGCGCAGCCGCGACACTGTGGGACCTGCAAGCCGATCCGCGGCTCGGTGAAGCCATCAGCACCTATTGCACCCAGGTGGTGCCGGTGCTCGAGCTGAAATGGCCGATGCTGCGGCCGGATGCCCATACATTCGCGTTCGAACGCGCCGACGCCATCTATGAATTCGCGCAGAAGAACGATCTGACGATGCGCGGCCACGCGCTCGCCTGGTATCACGACATTCCGGACTGGACCAAGCAGATCAAGGACGCCAAAGGCGTCGAGCGCGCCTATGTCGATCACATCGGCACCGTCGTGTCCTATTACAAGGACAAGTTGACGTCGTGGGACGTCGTCAACGAGCCGATCCCGGACAATCCCCGCAGTGTGAAGGACCGGCGCGACACGTTCTGGACGCAGCATCTCGGCGAGCGCTGGATCCCTCTGGCCTTCCGCACGGCGGCCGCGGCCGATCCCTTCGTCAAGCTCGCGATCAACGAATATGACATAGAATCGGCGAAGGATTCGTTCATCGCCAAGCGCGCGGCGTATCGCAACCTGATCATGGACCTGCTCGACCAGGGCGTTCCGCTGCACGCGGTGGGTCTGCAATCGCATCTGCATGCCGAGCTCGAGATCGACACGCATGGCCTCGCCGAGTTCGTCACCGAGCTGCGCTCGTGGGGGCTCGAGGCGTACGTCACCGAGCTCGACGTCGACGATCAGAAGCTGGCCGGCAGTCCGGCGGAGCGCGATGCCATCGTCGCCAAACGCGTCGATGATCTCCTGACGGCGATCTCGACCAGCGGCCCGGTGCGCTCGATCCTAACCTGGGGCATCTCCGACCGCTACAGCTGGATCAACGGCACCTTCGCCCGCAAGGACAAGCAGCCGAACCGGCCCCTGCCGCTCGACGGCGAGTTCAAGCCAAAACCGTTCATGGACGTGATCAGCAAGTTCACGAAGGACGTTTGAGGGTCTTCGGCACTTCGAATTCCGCCGCATCGCCGATGTGATCCGGCGACAGACTCGGGCCGCGGCGGTCGCGCGAGCTGAAGCGGAACACGTCGCGGATGTCGTCGATCGAGGTCGACGAATAGGACTGGATGCACAGCGCGACCTGCTCCGGCGAAGCGGCCCGCATCATCGCTTCGATCGCGGCGCGGTCGAGGCGGGTGTCGTCCCAATGCGAGACGGCGATGCTGTCCTCCGTGACCCGATGCCTCGCCAGATGTTCCGGCGAGTTCGCGACGAAGTTTCCGTAAAGCAGGTATTCGGAGAACTTCTTCTTCCGGCACAGCGCCAGCGCCCAACTCAGGCCAGTCGCCGACTTGATGGCCGCGGTCATCGCCCGCGCGCTGTCCTTGTCCCAGACCAGCGCATTGCCGACATAGTCGTCCGCGGGGAAGGACCGGTCCTTGATACCGAGGAGCTGGTCGACGGTACGCAGCCACAGCACATGCAAGGGGTGACCAGCGTCGATCCCCTTGCGCGTGACGAACAGCGGCGTCTTCTCACCGCCGGCATACTGGCCGACGTCGAATTCGCGGAAGAACAGATTGTCCGAGTCCAGGATGCAGACGCGCTGCTCAGGCGCGTTGAGGACGCCGGCGATCTTCAGGATCTGCTGGATGTGCCAGCCGTGCACGGGCGACGACAGCAGCGACAGCCAGACCCTGCGGCTGCTGATGAACTGAAGCGCCGGCGGCAGCGCGAACAGCCATTTCGGCAAGTAACGCGAGGCCGGAACGATGACGCGCTTGTCGGACGCGAACCGTTCGAACAGCGGCACATCCTCATCGTTAACGAGAACATAATGCCGCGTGTATCCCGTCAGCCAGGTGTCGATGCTCTCGCTGAGCAGCGAAAAGCGTTCGATATCCTTGGCATAGCTGGCAGTCAGCAGTGCAACGGAATGCATGGAGCGCGCCCGAATGGCCATCGAGCCGCAGTCATACAAGCGAGGCGAGACATTGGAAACTTGGATTCGCAATCAAGGTAAAATGAAACGAATCGTTAGCCATCCGACGGCAGCCCTTGCTCTATCCCGCGAAAGCGCAGTGGGGCCAGGGCAGAGGCGCGCTGCCACCAGTCTGCGACGCGGTCGTCGAGCGCAGTCACGCCTCGGCCCTGGCCGGGAAAGATCCGGATCTGCTGCACCGCCTCGGCTTCGAAGCCTTTGCCCTTGCGCGTGATCTTGAGGGCGGCGCCTTCGCGGTCGCGCTGGGTCAACGGCACCAAAAGGCGTCCGCGCGGGCGGAGCGACTTCAGCCAGAGCGGATGCGGATGCGAGAAGCCGGCGTGGACGATGATCACGTCGGCCGGCTCGCCAATGTCGCGGCAGCCGTCGCCGTGGACGACCGCGACATTATCATAGGCGCGGAGATAGGTCGCGGCCCGCGCCGCGAGCCGCTCGTCGCATTCGATCGCATGCACCCTGCCCTTTGGGCCGACGATCTTCGACAGCACCGCCGAGAAATAGCCAAGCCCGCAGCCGATCTGCACGACACGGTCCTTCTCCTTGACGTCGAGCAAATCGACGAAATGCGCCCACAGGCTGGGCAGCCCGGTGTCGAGCTTGCGGCGCGCGTCGATCGCGACCAGCACATTGTCATAGAGATGAACCGGATCGGCATCTGGCGTCAGCCGGTAGCTGCGCGCCGCCTCGCTCTTGATACGCCAAGGGCCTCTGGCGAGAAAATCCTCGCGCGGGACGGCAGCCAGCGCTTCGAGCAAGCGCGGTGAGGAAATCCGCTCGCGCTTGGCAATCATCGCGACGTAACGCGCACGCGCGGCGGCAAGGTCACTCATCGCACGGGATCAGCCGGTTCGCGCACGGATACTTCCGCACCGAGCTCGTTGACGAGTTGCATCGCCTGCTTCAGGTCCGGCGTGTAAAAGCCCTCGCTGAACTTGCCGACGATCGGCACGAGCAGGAGGCTTGCGTGCTCGCGCTTGCCGGCCTCGTGCGACAGGCGTGCGAGGCTGACGGCGGTGCGGAGCTCCCAGGACAGCGCGCCCTGCTTGCGCGCGGTCTCCAGCGACAGCGCGAACAGATCCTCGGCCTCCTGCACCGAGGCCGGGTCGCGGTCGAGCAGCGTGATCTCGCCTTGCAGGCGATAGACCTCGGCGAGGTAGGAGTGATCGCCGGTCCGCCGCGCGGTCGCGAGAGCGCCGTCAAGCGCGCGCAAGGCGGCATCGCGCATCCCGACCTTGGCATAGGCTTCCGCCAGCAGGCAGCGGAACCAGCAGCCGGCGAGCCAGGAATCCATCGCCTCGTATTCGTCGAGGCCGAAGCGCATCTGGCTGATGCCTTCGTCGGCCTCACCAAGCTGCGCCAGCGCCCAGCCGCGCAGGATCGCGGCCTGCTGCTTCCAGTGCAGGAAATTGTGCTCGGTGGCGATGATCATGGCGCGGTTGGCGTAGTCGCGCGTGCCCTCGATGTCGCGCAGATGCTGGCAGAGATAGGCGCCGAACACGAGCGCGAAGGCGAGCGAGAAGGGATGGCGGATCTTCTCCGCATGCAGGATCGCCTGCTCGCTGTGCTGGCGCGCCGCGTCGGGCCGGCCGAGGAACCACAGGAGATAGCCGAGATAGGACAGCGAGACGACGCCGGGATCGGTGCCGTGCCGCTCCATCAGATCGGAGTGCAGGTCGGGGCTGTAGAGGTTGATGCAGCGGTGCAGATGATGCTGGGACGCGGCAAAGCGGCCGCGATAGAGCATGGTCATCGCGATCGAGCGGTGCGCCTCGATCAGATAGCCGGTCTGCTGCGCCGGGTGGGTCCGGTCGTTGAGCCGCTCGCGCTTGGCGAACTTCAACAGCTCGACGCTGAGATCGTGCGCGCGGGTGAGGTCGGCGCGGATGAAATGGCACACCCAGAGGCCACGCGTGGCGGCGAAGGTCTTTTCCTCGTCGTCGAGCTGCTGACCGAGCTCGAGCGCGCGGGTGTAGTTCTCCTCGACCTCCTGCACCGCATAGCCCTTGGCCGCGATCAGCGCGTTACCGAGCGCGATGCGCAGCTCGAGCTCGATCTCGTCGGCGCCCTGCATGCGCGCATTGGCCTGCACGACGCTCAAGCCCCGGCGTAGATGGCCGATCGCCTCCAGATTGGCCCCGCTCTTGGCCGCCTGCTTGCCGGCCTTGAGCCAGAAGCTGGCGGCGCCCTCGCTCTGGCCTGATTCGGTCAGGTGATGGGCGAGCAGCTCCGGCTCGCGCTCGGTCTTCTCCGGATACATTTCCCCCAGCACCTGGGCGATGCGGGAATGCAGCTTGCGACGCTCGCTGTGCAAGAGGCTCGCATGCGCGGCGTTCTGGATCATCACGTGCTTGAAGGAGTAGAGCGCATCGGGCGGATGGCCGCGGCGCATGATCAGCCCCGCCTCCTCCAGATGATTGAGCGCAGCCTCGATCTGCTCGGCCGGCGTGTTGGCAACCGCGTGTAGCGTCTCGTAGGAGAACTCGCGGCCGATGGTGGCGCCAATCTGCGCGATCCGCTTGAACGGACCCATCCGGTCCAGCCGCGCCATCAGCGAGTCGGTCAGCGTCGCCGGAATCGCAAGCTGCCGCCACGGGCCCGACAGCACGTAGCGTCCGTGCCGTTCGGTCAACAGGTTGGATTCGAGAACGGTCTTGGTCAGCTCCTCCAGGAACAGCGGCACGCCGTCGGTCTTGACGATGATCTCCTCGACGACCTCCTTGGGAAGCTCCCTGCCGGCGACGCGCTCGACCAGCGTCGTGCGGAGCTGCCGGCTCAGGCGGTTCAGCACCAGCGTCGTGATGTGCGAATGCGCGTTCCAGCTCGGCTGGAATTCGGATCTCGCGGTGATGATGACGAGGATCGGCCGGTTCTGCGCCCGGTCGACCAGAAGGTCGATCACCTCGCGGGAGGTCGGATCGATCCAGTGCAGATCCTCGAACGCGATCACCAGCGGCATCTCGCGCGCAAGCCCGAGGAAATGATTGACCAGCGCCGCGACGGTCGCGTCCTTCTGCTGTTGCGGCGACAGGTCGAGCGGCGGATAGCGATCGCCGGTCGGTATCGACAGCAGCGCGGCGAACAGCGGCGTGACCTGCTCGATCTCGCCATGCGCGGCGGCGACCGCGGTCTCCAGGCTCGCCAGCGACATCGCGGACGGATCCTCGCGGTCGAGGCCGAGCGAGAATTTGAGCTGCTCGGCGAACGGATAGAACGCGGTCGAGGTGTAATAGGGCGAGCACTGGAACGAGACCTGGCCATGGCGGTCGCCCGAGATCCGCTCGAAGATCTCCTGGATGATGCGCGACTTGCCGATGCCGGGCTCGCCGAACTTGACCACGACCTGGCCGTCGCCGTCCTTGGCCTGCTGCCAGCGGCCCATCAACAGCGCGATCTCCTCCTCGCGGTTGACGAGCGGCGTCAGCCGTCCGCCCATGGCGGCGGCAAAGCGGGTCTCCACCCGCGAGGCACGCACCACGTGCCAGGCCTGCACCTTCTCCGAGATGCCCTTGAGGACATGGACGCCGAGATTGCGGTAGTCGAATTTCCCCTTCAGCAGCGACTGGGTCGAGGAGGAAATCACGACGCCATTGGGCGGCGCCAGGGCTTGCAGGCGCGCGGCGAGATTGACGGTCTCTCCGACCGCGGAGTCGCGCTCCTCGGTGCCCTGTCCGACGAGGTCGCCGACCACGACGAGGCCGGTTGCGATGCCGATGCGGACGGCGGGCGAGTGGCTGAGCGCCCCGCGCGGCTCGATCGCACGGGCGGTCGAAAGCACGCGCACGATCTCGAGCCCGGCACGCACCGCGCGCTCGGCATCGTCCTCATGCGCGGTCGGATAGCCGAAATAGACCAGAATGCCGTCGCCGACGAAACGGGCGGCGAAACCTTCGTAATGCTTCACCACGCGGACGCAGGTCTCGCGAAAGCTCGCGATCATGTCGCGCACGTCTTCCGGATCGAACTGCACCGACAGCGAGGTGGAATCCACCATGTCGCAGAACATGGTGGTGAGCTGACGCCGTTCGGCGCCGACTTCCGTCCGGGTTTGCGGGCGCGGCGCTGGCGCCGGCGTCTCCGCGGTTTCCGCCTTGAACAGCGCGGCCATCGCCCGCTGGAGCCGCTTGCGATCGCCGAGCGGCAAGCCGAGCTCGACCAGATCGGATTCGGTCAGGTCCGCCATGACGTCGAGATCGAGGCGGTGTTGTGCGAAGAGATCGCTGTAATGGCCGAGACCGATATCCTCAAGCCAGCGCTTCAGCCCGCTTCCCGTTCCCGTGTCCGGTTCGTTCTCCAGCATGGTGATTCTGCCCGACCATCACTCCGTCGAAGGGCTTTTGGGGCCCTCAACCACAGATTTTGAGGCCCGAACTTCACCTCAGACTGGACGCGTTCCCTAAGTCTTGGGAAGAATAGCCCAATCAGATCAAAAGGGAATGGCGTTGTCCGACATTGCATCCGGAGCGGGAGAGGGATCGGACGGCGAAAGTGCCGAAACCAGCACCTTTGCCCATATCGGCGGTCTTCTCGAGCATTATGCGCGGAAAGCGCCGTCAGCACCGGCCCTCCTCGCCCCTGGCCGGCTGGCCCTCACCTATGGCGGGCTGGACGAGCTGATCCGGCATCTGATCCGCACGCTGCGCGGACTTGGCATCGGCCCTGCGGACCGGATCGCCGTTACATTGCCACGCGGTGCAGACAGCGCGCTGGCGCTGATCGCGGTCGCATCAAGCTGCGCCTGCGTTCCCGTCAATCCCGATCTGACCGCGGACGAGCTGCAACGCTATTTCAGCGAACTGGAGCTCACCGCGCTCGTCACCCGGGCCGACTTGAACTCACCAAGTCGTGACGTCGCCAGGACGCTCGACATCGCGATGATCGATTTCGTTCCGGGGCCGAAAGACAATCTCGGCGGCTGCACATTCATCGGCCCGACGGTCGCTCCAGCCAGCGGCAGCGGCGCTTCGCGCGGCGACGACGATGCGTTCATCCTCTTGACGTCGGGCACGGCGGCGCGACCGAAAATGGTGCCGCTGACACAGCGCAATGTGTGCCTCTCCGCCTACAATGCCGGCCGCGTGCTGTCGCTCGCGCCGAACGATCGCCTGCTCAACGTTCTGCCGCTATTTCACGCCCATGGCCTGATCTCCGGCCTGCTGACGGCGCTGGCCGCAGGCTCCAGCGTGATCTGCACCGAGGGTTTCGATGCCGCGTCCTTCTTCGGCTGGATGCGGGAGCTGCAACCAACCTGGTACACGGCGGTGCCGACCATCCATCGCGCACTGCTGACGGCGGCGGAAGCCGACCCGGACCGCGCCCGTTCGTCGTCGCTGCGCGTGATCCGTTCGGCGTCATCCTCGCTCGCGCCCGCGATCCTAAACGGATTGGAGGCGACGTTCGGCGTTCCCGTGCTCGAGACCTACGGCATGACCGAAGCGGCCTCGCAGATCGCGGCCAATCCGTTCGAGCTACGCAAGGTCGGATCGGTCGGGCGCGCCGCCGGCCCCGAGATCGCGATCATGGACGAGACCGGCCGGCTGCTTGCGAGCGGCGAGCGCGGCGAGATCATGCTGCGCGGCCCCAACATGAGCCGCGGCTATTATAATGACGAGGCGGCGACGCGGACCGCGTTCCGCGACGGCTGGTTCAGGACCGGCGATCTCGGCTATCTCGATGCCGACGGCTATCTCTTCATCGTCGGCCGCATCAAGGACGTCATCAACCGCGGCGGCCAGAAGATCTCGCCGCTCGAAGTGGAAGAGATCCTCTTGAGCCATCCGGCGGTGCTGGAGGCCGGCGTGTTCGCCGTCCCGCACCCAAAGCTCGGCGAGAATGTCGCCGCCGTCGTGGTGCTGCGGCCGAATTCCGAGGCGACTTCGGACCAGCTGCGCCAATTCGCGCGGAAGCGTCTCGCCGCCTACAAGGTGCCGAGCCTGATCCGCAGCGTGCCGGCACTGCCGAAAGGTGCCAGCGGCAAGGTCAAGCGCAATGCGCTGGCCGAGCTGATCGCGACGGCGGAGGACGCCGACGAGGAGCAACTGCCGCGCAACACGCTGGAGACCCAGCTCGCAGATATCTGGGCCGGTCTCCTCGAGCTTCCGCAGGTCGGCATCGATCAGGACGTCTTCGCGCTGGGCGCGGATTCGCTCGCCGTGACGCAGATGCGCTCGCGCCTGCGCGAACGCTTCGGCGTCGACTTCTCGTTCGAGGACATCTTCGATTGCGCCACGGTCACTGCGCTTGCGGCGCGGATCGAGACCGCCGCAAGCTATCGTAAAGCCGGGCTGCCGGCCTGGCGCCAGGCCAGAGAGACCGACGCGCCGCTGTCGTTCCAGCAGCAGCGGATGTACGTGCTCTCCCGGCTCGACCCGACGCATTACAACTATAATGTCGTCGAAGTCGCGATCCTCAAAGGCCAAGTCGATGTCCCCGCGCTTTCTGCGGGCCTCACCGCGATCTGCGCGCGGCATGAGGCGCTGCGCTCGGTCTTCGTCGAACAGCACGGCGAGCCGGCACAGCGCGTGCTGCGATCGCCGCCGCGGTTCGATCGGATCAAGCTCAAGCCCTGCCCAGCCGGCACGCTGGCCGCGGTCGTCGAGCGCGAGGCGCTCAAGCTCGCGCAATATCCATTTGATCTGTCGCGCGAGCCACCGCTGAGGGTCACGCTGCTCTCGTTCAACAGATCCAGCCACGCGCTGGTGGTCAACGTTCATCACCTCGTCACCGATGGCTGGTCACAGCGGCTGTTCTGGGAGGAGCTTGCCGCCCATTACGCCGCGGCACGCAAGAAGGCGGTGGCGGCGCTTCCCTCGCCCACCTTCCAGTATCGCGACTTTGCGCTGTGGCAGCAGAGCTGGGCGCAGACGCCGGCGGCAAAAGAGCAACTCGATTACTGGAAGACTCAGCTCGACGGCGTCACCACGCTGCCGCTGCGGACCGACCGGGCGAGACCGGAGGTCTGGAGCGGTCACGGCGGCCGTCATTATTTCGAGTTGTCCACGACACTGTCGGGCGACATCCGCGCGCTGAGCCAGGATCAGGGCGTCACGCCGTTCATGACGCTGCTCGCGGCGTTCCAGTGCTTGCTGTTCCGCCACACCGGGCATGAGGACGTCGCGACCGGATCGCTGATCGCCAACCGCAACCAGATCGAGAGCGAGCGCCTGATCGGGCTGTTCGCCAACACGCTGATCCTGCGCAACGATTTCGGCGGTGATCCCAGTTTTGGCGAGATGTTGCGGCGGGTGCGGCAGGTCACGCTCGATGCCTACCGCAACCAGGACCTCGCGATCGAGGAGGTGTTGCGCGCCTTGCAGGTGGCGCGACGGACGGACGGCAATCCGCTGTTCCGGATCATGTTCATCCTCCAGAACGCCTCGATCGAGGCGGCGCGCTTCCCTGGCCTGTCGACGCGGCGGATCGAGATCGATCCAAAGGTCGCGCGCTTCGACATCACGCTGGAGCTGGTCGAGGCCGACGGCCGCTTCACCGGCTTCTTCGAATACGCCACCGACCTGTTCGACGCGGCGACGATCGAGGACATGGCCGCACAATTCAAGACCCTGCTCAAGGCTGCCATCGCCAACCCTGAACAGCAGATCTCGCGCCTGCCGCTGCTGGCCGAGGCCGAACGCCGGCAGCTGCTGGCGCAAGGCCGCGGAGCCCGCGTCAATTTTGGCAAGCGCGGCAACCTCAGCGAACGCTTCGACGCCCAGGCGAAGAAGACGCCGAACGCGATCGCTATGTCCGATGGTCGAACGTCCCTGACCTATCGCGAGCTGGCGCGCCGCAGCGAGACTGTGGCGGGCTGGCTGGCGCGCGAAGGCGTTGGCGCCGAGAGCGTGGTTGCACTGCTTGCAGAGCGCGGACCCGACCTCGTCACCGCGATGATCGGCGTGCAGCGCGCGGGCGCAGCCTTCCTGAACCTCGATCCCGAGCAGCCGCCGGCGCGGCTCGCGACCATTTTGGGATCGAGCTGCGCCGGGGTGCTGCTCGCCGCCCGCGCGCAATCGCCCATGGTCGAGGCGCTGCTCGATCCGCTGGTCGCGCGCATCCATGTGGCCGAGCTCGAAGACGCGATCGCGCCTGGGGCGGCCAAGCCGATCCGCGCCGCACCGCGCGACGCCGCGAGCCTTGCCTATCTCATCTACACGTCCGGCTCCTCCGGCGCGCCGAAGGGCGTCATGATCGAGCAGCGCGGACTGACGAACCATCTGGCCTCGCTGATCGCCGAGCTCGGCCTCACGGCCAGGGACGTGATCGCCCAGACCGCGCCGCAGAGTTTTGTCATTTCGGTCTGGCAATTCCTCGCCGGGCCGATGGTCGGCGCGCGGGTCCATGTCTGTGCCAACGCGACCGTGCAGGACCCGATCCTGCTCGCGCAGGAGATCGCGCGCGAGGGCATCACGGTGCTCGAGATCGTGCCCTCACTGCTCCGCGTGATCCTCGATCGCATGGACGAACCCCAGATCCGGCGCGCCTTCGCAAAACTGCGGCTGATGATCTCGACCGGCGAGCCGCTGCCGGTCGATCTCTGCCACGCCTGGTTTGCCCGCTGCCCGAAAGTGCCGCTGATCAACGCCTATGGCGCGTCGGAATGTTCCGACGACGTCTCCCTGCATCGCCTCACCAGGGCGCCAGCGATGACGACAACCAACGTGCCGGTCGGCGCGCCGCTGCCGAACACCCAGCTCTACGTGCTCGATGCAAACCTCCAGCCGCAGCCGGTCGGCGTGGTCGGCGAGCTCTGCATCGGCGGTGCCGGGGTCGGCCGCTTCTACGTCAACGATCCCGCGCAGAGCCGGCAGCGCTTCCTGCCCGATCCGTTTGCGCGCCGGGCCGGCAGCCGTCTCTACCGGACCGGCGACCTCGCCCGCCGCCGCCGTGACGGCACGATCGAATGCCTCGGTCGCGCCGACCATCAGGTCAAGATCCGCGGCTACCGTATCGAGCTCAAGGAGATCGAGAACGCGCTTGCCGAGCATCCGGCTGTGCGCGCCGGCATCGTCGAGCCGCGCCGCGAGGCGGGCGGCGATGTCAGGCTGATCGCCCATATCGTCGCAAAGCCGGGGAGCCGGAGCAGCGCCAGCGAGCTGCGTGAATTCCTGAAGAGGCGGCTGCCGGCCCACGCCGTCCCGTCCGCATTTCTGTTCCTGGAGCAGGTACCGCTCAATGCCCATGGCAAGATCGACCGGTCGGCGCTGCTGGCACCTGCCCAGGTAGAGACGTCCGGGCCGGATGCGGCCGTGCCTGCGCGGCGCTTCACCGAAAAGGTGCTGTCTGACATCTGGATCGATTTGCTGAAGGTCGAGAGCATCGGTGTCACCGACAATTTCTTCGACCTCGGCGGCCATTCGCTGCTGGCCGGCCAGGCGATGGCGCGTATCGCCCGCGCGCTCGGCGTGTCGCTGCCGATCAAGACGATCTTCGAGGCACCGACAATCGAACAGCTCGCCCGGCGGGTCGACGAGGCCGTGGCGGCAAAGCCGCGCAAGCCTGCCGCTAGCTTGCCGAGGCCGTTTGAATCAAGACTGATTGAATCAAGGCTGGCCGAAAGCGGACTTCCCGTGCTCTCGATCGCGCAGGACCAGATGCTTCGGATCGAGCAGAACCTTTCGGGACTGCCGCTGTTCAACCTGCCCTTTGCCTTCCGTCTCCAGGGCCCGCTCGATCCGGCCGCGCTGGCGCAGGCGCTCGATGATGTCGCAGCCCGGCACGAATCGCTGCGGACCACGTTCGGCTGGGATGGCGAGGAGCCGACCAGCCGCATCATGCCGCCGGGCAAGCTCCGCCGCGTGCTGACGGTCGAGACGATCGGCGACGGTCACCCCCACAACAACAAGCGCCGCAAGGGCCTGGAACTCAGGAAGATCAGCCTCCTGATCGAACAGGAGACGTACACCCCGGTCGACACCACGCAGGCGCCGCTGCTGCGGACACGGTTGTTGCGGCTCCATGCCGACGATCACGTGCTGCTGCTGACGCTGCATCACGCCATCGTCGACGGCTGGTCGATCGGCGTGCTGTTCGAGGAATTGTCGAGCCGCTATGCGGCGCTGGCCGGATATCCGTCGGTGCCGCTGCCGAAACCGCCACCGGCCTTCGCGGACGTCGCACGCTGGCAGCGCTGGTGGTGCGGCACCGACGCCGCCCGCCGCCAGGCCGCCGACTGGATCGAGAATTTGCGCGGGGCGGCCGCGCTCTTTGACGGCGAATCAAGCCCGGGCCCATCCACCGGCCATCATCCGGTCAATCTCGAGCCCGACCTGATCGCACGGCTCACAGCCTTTGCCGGCCAGCACAATGGCACCTTGTTCATGTGCCTCCTCACCGGCCTGAAGGCCCTGCTGGTGGCGCGAACCGGCCGTAGCGACATCGCGGTCGCCACGGCCATGGCCAATCGTGCCCAGCCGGACACCGACCGAATCGTCGGCCCGTTCGAGAACACGGTGATCGTCCGCACGAGAATCTCGCCGGAGCTGTCGTTCGTCGAAGCCCTGGCCCGGGTGCGCCAGAGCGTGCTCGACGCGCATGCGCGGCAGGAGCTGCCGTTCAACATCGTGGCCGACCATCTGGAGCAGGAGGGGATCGATCCGGCCGCCCTGCTCCAGGTGTATTTCACGCTGCAAAATCCGCTGCGCCAGCCGCTCGACCTGCCCGATCTCACGACAACGTCGATCGGCAACGTCGCGCGCGAAGGCCAGCCTGTGCTGCCGATCGACCAGACCTGGCTGTCGCTGATGCTCAAGGAGCGCCCGACCGGAATCACGGGGTCATGCAATTACAAGAGCGAATTGCTCGACGGTGGTATGATCGGCGAGTGGATGGAGGATCTCGTCGCGCTGCTGGCGGCCGCTAGCGCCCAACCCAACACACCGCTCGGCCGATTGCTCGCGCGCCGAGCGGCATGACCGGCTATACAGCACGGGCGAATACGGGTTCACTCGCCAAAGCTGTGAATGGGCAAGTTGCATCTTGATTATTTGGCGCCACCGCGCAAGATTATTCCCGCCTTTTGATTTGGACGATCATTTTCAACCGGGGGAGTATATTATGGGTTTCATCAAATTTACCAAGGGTACCTCGTTGAGCGACAAGGACCGCAAGGCCCTGCAAAAACTGCTGAGCAACGAGAAGAAGAAGCTCCAGGCCGCGCTGAAGGACGTCGACGCCAGCCTTTCGGTGCTGGGCGGCGCGAAGAAAGCCAAGAAGAAGAAGAAGTAAGGTTCGTCGGCCGGGACGCCGCACGAATCCTCAGGCTTCATTTTACGGAAATCGGCCGCTCGCGCGTCGAGTTGGGGTCTCGCGCAAGCTTGCGCCTGTAAACCGGCCTGCAAATCGACAAGAATTTGCCCGGGTGGACCGTTACAAACGGTCCGCTCAGTTGATTCTTGCTCAGTTGTTTCTTCTGTCGGGACCGGCAATCCAGCCTCAGCCCGATGCCAAAGGCCCAATTGATGGCAGACGACAGAATTGAACTGTTTGTCGGATTGATCGAGACCATTGACGCGCCGGGCGCCGCCGATGCGTGCCGCCGCCTGCTCTCGGTCGACGAACGGGTTCGCGCCGACCGCTTCGTGTTCGAGCGGCACCGGCGGCAATATATTTTCGCGCACGCGATGCTGCGCTTGGCGCTGTCCCAGGTCGCGCCCAACGTCGCGCCCTCCGACTGGTCGTTTGGTGCCGGGCGATACGGACGACCGTATGTCGCAGCGCCCAAGACCTCGGCCGCGCTGCACTTCAGCTTGTCGCATGCCGATGGCTGCGTCGCCTGCGTTGTGTCCAGGCATGAGGCCGTCGGCGTCGACGTCGAGACCGTGTCGCGGCGGGTGGCGCCGCTGTCGACCGCGCTTCGCTTCTTCGCGCCGGAAGAGGTCGAAGCCTTGCGCGGACTGCCGGAGCCCGCCGCGATCGAGCGCTTCTTCGACTACTGGACGCTCAAGGAGGCCTATCTGAAGGCGAGGGGTTTTGGGCTCAACCTGCCGCTCGACGCCTTCGCGATGCAGGTCTCGCGCGAGGCGATCGAGATCAGCTTCAAGCCGGATATCGCCGACGATCCCCAGGGGTGGCGCTTCTCGCTGTGCTCGCCCTCCCCGTCGCATCGCCTTGCGATCGCCGACGGCTCCCGTGCGGACGGCGGTCTTCCCATCAGCCGCAACGCCTGGCCGTTCCAGGAAGCGGCGGAATGACGCCGGCGCGGCTGCGCGTCTTTCCAGCGATCTCGCGCAACCGCGACCCCAGAAAATATGTCGGCGAGCTGATGGGCGTGGCGCAGTTCGCCGACCGCAACGGCTTCGAAGGCATTTTGCTATTCGAAGGCAATGACGTGTTCGTCGAGCCCTGGGCGATGGCCCAGCACATCATGGCGGAAACGGCGCGGTCTTCGCCGCTGATCGCGGTCAACCCGGTCTACATGCACCCGTTCACGGCGGCGAAGTTCGTCTCGTCCTTCGCGCAGCTCTACGGCCGCAAGGTCTACCTCAACATGATCACGGGGACCGCCGTCAGTGACTTGCAGGGCCTCGGCGATGAGCAGTCGCATGGCGATCGCTATGTCAGGCTCGGCGAATTCGTCGCGCTGATGCGCCAGCTGCTCTCGAGCCCGCGCCCGGTGACGATCGACGGCCGATTCTACCGCGCCAGCAATTTGCAACTGCGTCCGCGCCTGCCGGCGGAGCTGATGCCGGAATTTCTGATCGCAGGCCAGTCCGAGGCGGCGCAGCGCGTGGCGAAGGAGACCGGCTGCATCAAGATGCAGATGCTGCCGCCCGATCTCGATCACAGCCTCGATGCACCGGGCATGAACTTTGGAATTTTCGCCCGCGAGAGCCGCGACGAGGCGCGGCGAGCGGCGAAGGCGCGCTTTCGCGATAGCGTCGATGATCGCGAGCTGCTGGCGCTCACGGTGGAGAATAGCGACTCCGTGTGGAAGCGGCGGCTGTATGAAGGGCAGAACGGCGAACTTCAGGACAATGGCTACTGGCTGCTGCCGTTTTTGACCTTCCAGGCCGATTGCCCCTATCTCGTCGGCAGCTACGCGGAGATCGGCGCGAAGCTGAAGGCGTTCGCGGCGAAGGGCTTGACCACGATCATGCTCGACATGGTCGCGGATGAGACCGAGATGCAGCACGTCTGCAAGGCGCTCGCGGTGAGCGGGATGTTCTAGGTTCGTCGTCCTCTCCCGTTTCGGCGCAAAGGCCGAAAGCTCGCCTCATCGCGCTTTGCGAACCTGCCAGCGCGCCCCGTCAACTGAAACGCGACGACGCCCCTCTGCGTTCAACCAGCTACCGCTCCCACAACTGTTAATTGTGGGGATAAGGGAGACGTTGCGACCTCGTCTCCTAGTCATATGCATCCTGCAATTGCAACACTCGCACGGGGATTTGAAAAGGGGCATTTCATGAAAGCCGTCATTGCTGCGGCGTGCGTTGGCACGCTCGCTTCTGGTTGCGTCGGTACTGATCTTTCCAAACTCGTTCCGGGCTCGGTCTCACAGCTTCAGGCGGCATTTCAGACGACCGCTGAGCGCGAGGCGACGCTCATCACCCAACTTCAACTCGAGAATGACACCCTCGATTTCATGTCAGCCGGGTCGTATAGCTGCGGCGATCCGAACGACATGCAGCAACGACGGCTTCTAAGCGCCAAGGATCCGGCGCAATTCGTCAAGGAAGAGAAGGTGTCCGAGGCGTGGCAGAAGAGCCTCATCTTCCTGGCCGCCTATTTGAAGACGCTGAACTCGATCGCGGATGCCAACAAGCAAGCGCAGGAGGACATCGCAAGCTTGACGAGCATCGCGAAGGACGTCGCCAACAACGTGCCGGGATTCCCGACGGGAACGGCGGCCGCCGCATCAGCGTTTCAAGCGGTCATTAGCAGTGCGGTGCTGAACTTCAATGCCGTCAAGATGCAGCAGGCCGCTCAACGCATGGAGGCGCCGCTGGAGGCGGCGGTCGCAAACGTGAAGAAGTTCTATCCCGTGTTCGTCGGCAACGAGCATGCTGCCTTCGTGAAATGGGACTCCTGTGCGCAGGAGAAATTACGCTTCATCCGCGACAATCCACTCTCGAAGGTCCGCGGCTATCCCCCGCTCTTCGCCATCGATTCAGGCACGAGACTGGACGAAGCCTATGCCGCGTATGCCGCCAAACGCAACCAGCTCCGGGGGACACCACCGATCGCCGACCTGGCAAAGGCTGTCCTCGCCGAGAACAGAAAGCTCGCCGATCCTCTGAAGAATCTAACTCTCAGCGATCTGGCTACTGCCGGAAACAACGCAGCGACGATCCTTGATAATTTGAAGGCCGCAGTAAAAGCCGGTGAAGCGCTGGCCGGCAACAAGACAGGTTCGTAACACCTGTCTTGTTGGCTGATCTGGATCACCTCGCCTCTTCGAATCCCGCCAGCACCGAGGTCAGGTTGGCTCCCAGAATATCCGAGAGATAGCCGCCCTCCTGCACGAACACGGTCGGCAAGCCGAGCTTGGCGATGGCCTGGCCGATCCGGCGGAAGCCGGGCGTGGTGACGGCGAGGCCGCGCAGCGGATCGTGCTCGGAGGCATCGAGGCCGAGCGCGATGACGAGGGCGCCGGGCGCGAAGGACTCGATCGCCTTGCGCGCGATGTCCATCGCCTGGATGTAGCCGTCATCGCCTGTGCCGATGGCGAGGGGGATGTTGAGATTGCTGCCGAGGCCGGCGCCCTCGCCGCGCTCATGCGCATAGCCCCACACGAAGGGATAGTACGCGACGGGATCGGCATGGATCGAGATCGTGTAGACGTCCGGCCGTGCGTAAAAAATGCCTTGCGTGCCGTTGCCGTGATGGACATCGACGTCGAGGATCACGACACGCTCGTGCTTGAGCCGCAGATGCGCGGCGGCGATCGCGCTGTTGTTGAGGAAACAGAAGCCGCCAGCCATGTCGCGATAGGCGTGATGGCCGGGCGGACGGCAGAGCGCGTAGACCGCATCCTCGCCGTCCATCACCATCTGCGCGGCGGTGACTGCAACGTCGGTCGCGGCGCAGGCCGCGGCCCAGGTGCCGGGACCGATCGGCGCCGCGGTGTCGGCGGTGTGCCAGCCGAGCTTGCCGACGATATGGGTCGGATAAGTCGCGGCATGACGCACGGGATGGATGTTGCCGATCATCTCCGGGCCGGAATCTCCGAGCGCCGTCCAGGCGTCCCAGGCTTCGCTCAGAAACGACAGATATTCCGGGCTGTGAATGCGCGCACGCGGCCCCTGCCCGAATGTCTTGGGCTCGACCAGTTGATGCTTGCCGTCCTTCAGACCCTTGAGCAGGCGGTCGGCGCGCTCGGGCTGCTCGGTCGTGCGCTTGACGACGCCGCGAACCAGGAAGAATTGCGGATCATGGCTGCGGTGCAGCTCGGTATGGACGGCTTTCACTCAAACACTCCGTGGCATGCGCTCTTGGAATAGTGCCACAGATGTCTTGATCGCTGCGGCGGCCGGATGCAAGCAAGAAGAATGCCGCCCTTGCCGCGCCGCTCTGCGCCGAAAGCAGAACGCGTTCGACGCTCTTTATTCGAGCACGATCTTTTCGGAAAACCGCTTCACGCTTTTCCGGATCATGCTCAGCAGCGCCCGCGCTGGAGACAGTGCTCGCGGCCCTGCTGGTCGGTGCGGAAGGCCTCGATGAAGCCGCCCTGGCGCTGGGTGACGAAGACGGTCTTGCCGTCGCTGCCGCCGAAGGCGAGGTTGGTCGGCTCCTTGCCCTTCAGCGCGATCTCGCGCTCGACCGCGCCATTGGGCTTCATCACCGCGATGGTGCCCTTGAGGATGCGCGCAACGAAAAGGCGGCCGGCGACGTCCGTGCGCAGGCCGTCGATGGTGTCGGGCTGAAATGCCTTGACCATCTTCGCACCGGTGAGCTCGTTGCCGTTGATCGCATAGGACCAGATCTGGCCGCTGCTGGATTCCCCGACATAGAGCGTCTTGCCGTCGGGGCCGAGATCGATGCCGTTGGTGGTGCCCATCGCGCGCGGCGCCGACATTACCTGCCCCTGCACCGAGCCATCGGCGGCCTTGGCGATGCGCCAGATGTGGCCTTCCCTGCCCTTCCAGTTCGGATCGCTCGCATAGATCGTGCCGTCGCGCGCGAGCGTGATGTCGTTGGGCTGCTTCATCTCGTCGGAATGAAACCACACGACGGGCTCGGTCGCGCCCTTCGGGATCGCGAAGATGTTGTGCTTCTTGTAGTCGGCGATGAACATGGTGCCGCTGCGATCGAAGCGGATGGCGTTGCCGACGCTGCCCTCGGGCAGCGTCGCGAACAGCTCCGACGCCGCGCCGCCCACGGGCAGCCTTCCGATGGTGCCGGGCTTGCCGAAATTGACCACGAAGAGATTGCCGTCGAGATTCGCGGCGGGCCCTTCGATACCGAAGGTGTATTCGCCGCCCGGCGTCACCTGCACGCTTTCGAACAGCTTCGTGTCTGCTTGAGCGGACGCCGTCGCAATGACGAGGACAATGCTACTGCACAGGCACCAGATATTCCTGCCGGATGTAATAGCCATCGTCGTCGCTGCACTCGCCATTCAGATAGGGATCGGCCGGCCGGAAAAAACGGCTGAAGCCGGATTTGTCTACAGCGCTCCTTTGTGTCACGACGACGACCTTGCCGGCCGGTATTTCGCCGCATTCCTTGTTGGTTTTGCCAAAGAACTTGCGTTGCGGCGGGCCGGCCTTGATCCGCATCCGCGTGCCCGGAACCATTTTCGCGACCAGCAAGTCCGCGGTGTCGAGCAGGCGCGTGTAGCCGGGCTCGGTCTTCGGCAGGCTCTCGCCGCCCGGCGGCATCAGCTTCTCCGCGCCGATGCCGCGCAGCCGCGTGCGCAACCGGCCGGACTCGGGGTCGCCGGGGTAGATCCAGCCGTCCTGCGACAGCATGAAACGCAGCACCGTCTTGTCCTTCTCGGCGTCCGACTGTCCCGCCGTCAGGCCGAAATCGGAGTGGCAGCCGACGCAGTGCTTTTCAACGAGCCCCTTGCGAAGCGTGGTGAGACGGATGCTGTTCTGCGCGTCTCTCGCAACGAAGGCCGCGAGCTGGTCGATCACCGCCTGGCTGCGCGTGTCGCAGGGGAGCGGCGCGGGCGGGTCGCCCGCGGCGCGATCGATGCGGATCACGGTCTGGTTCTTGTCCTCGACCAGCCAAATCGCGCCATCCTCGGCGACCGTCATGCCGACCGGCGCGCCCTGCGGCCGCGCGCCGTTGACGCGGTGCCAGCCGGCGATCAGTTCCTCGAACGGCGCGGCGGCGACCTCGCCCCCCTCGGTCTGGAAGCTGTGGGTCGGATCGGCGGCGCAGCTGACATGGTAGCGCACCGGCGCCGGAGCGGGTTTTGGGAGACCGTGATCGTCGACGTCGTAGACGAGAACGCGGCTGCCGGTCGGGCGATAGCCGTGCAGGCCGACCAGCAGCTTGCCCTCCAGCTCCGGAAATTTGGCGCCGTGATAATAGAGCATCGCGAGCGGCGCGCCGTGCGGCGGCAGCAGCGAGAATGGCGGCTTGTAAAGCGCATTGGCGGTGCACAGCGACTTGTAAATTCCCGATTGCAGCACCAGCCGGAATTCGGGGCTCGGCGCCGAGAGGTCATAGCAATAGGGCCAGCCATAATGCCTGCCCTGCTCGATCGCATTGATCTCTTCGTTCGGCTTGAAGATATCGGGCAGGTCGCGGCCGTTCTCGCCTTGCAGGAAGGCGTAGCCGGCGTCGGGGAAGTTCGGATGCAGCGCCAGCGCCATCGAGTTGCGCAGTCCCCGCGCGTAAACCATATGCGGCGGATCGGGGTCGTTCGGCTTCAAGGCCGGAAAGACGCCGCCTGCGGGCGGCGTGAACAACCAGATCGACGCCATTGCCGACTCGCCCTCGGCCGCTGCGCAGGGCTTTGTGATCGGCGCCGGCGTGATGCAGTCGTCGCTGTGCGAGCCGATATTGACGAACAGCCGACCATTTTTATCAAAGACGAATTGCTTGAGCGGATGCGCGCTCTCGTCGAGACTGATGCCGTCGGGCAGCTTGATCCGCCGGCCTGGCATGTGACGGATGATGGTCTCGACCGTGCTGCGCGGATTCTCCGCCAGCGGATCGAACCGGAAGATCGCCTCCGCGGACGAGGCATAGAGCTTCTTGTCGGGGCCGATCACGAGGCCGAATGGATATTCGATCCCGGTCAGCAGCTCCTTGAAGCGTTGGCCCTGCGGCGCGCGCGGATCGAGCAGCAGCAGCCGGCCGTCGGTGTGGCCCCAGCCGCCCATTTCGGCGACCACGAACAGGTCGCGGCCCGGCACCTGGACGATCGAGCGCGGAAATTTGAGATGGTCCTCCTCGCTGGCGACGAGGCCGGCGCAGAACCCTGCCTTCATGTCGATCTGGACCCTGGGAAAGGCGAGATCGCCGCTGCCGCAGAGGTCCGTGCCGATCGCATAGCCGCTTTTCTTCACCTGTTCGGAGGAGGCTCCTGACGCGGCGCCAAGCACGCCGGCGAGGACCGCCGCCAACAGGCGTCGGCATTTGCGCGACAATGTGAGCTGATTCACGGCGGCCCCCCGGACTTTCCCGTAAAGCTTGTTCCATGCCGCCGATACGCCGTCCAGTCGATCATCACCCGCCTGTGATTAAACCCGTAACGACCTTGGAGCCGACCAATCTCCGTAAATTCCCTTACCGGGCTCGCCCCGAATGTTTCGCGAAGGCCTCCGGTGGTATCGGTTTGCCGTCCCAATCGCTCCCAATAGGAGACGCATATGGTCCAGGTCTACTTTCACTGCTCCAACACCGAGGGCACGCTGATCGATCGCAGCGGCGCTGCCGTCGCCAACCTGACCGAAGCGCGCGACCGCGCCGCCCAGATCATGAGCTCGATGATCCTGACGCCAGGTGCCGAAGACTGGCGCGACTGGGTGATCCATGTCAGCGGCTCCGACGGCGAGGATCTGTTCGATCTCCCCTTCACCGCCATGCTCGGCAAGCCGCATTGAGGTGATGCCGTGCTGTCACTCAGCCTCATTCGCCAGCCGCTCAGCTTCGTCGCCGCCAAATGGCAGAAGCTGGTGCGGATCGCCGGCAACCCCTATCGCCCCGAGCTTCACTACATGCGCGGGCCCGGCCCGAAATGGCACGCCAAGTACCAGGCCAGCCGGCTGAACCGCTCGCTCTGAGCGCGGCGGCTTTCCCCAGCATCTCGATCTTCTCCGTCATGGCCGGGCTTGTCCCGGCCATCCACGTTCTTGGGACGCAAAGACGTGGATGCCCGGGTCATAGGCTAGCGTAAGCGACGCCGTCTTTCGGACGGCTATGCCCGGGCATGACGAGTGTGGGGGAACGGTCTTCTCCTCAACTTCCCGTAAACTTCGCCTTGCGCTTCTCGACGAAGGCGGTGCGGCCCTCGATCGCATCCGCGCTTTTGCGGATCGTCGCCTGAAGCTCGATCTCGCGGCGGAACTGCGCCTCGTAGGTCGCGTGCTCGCTCTCCTCGACCAGCGCGCGGGTTGCGACCAAAGCGCGCGTCGGGCCGTCGGCGAGACGGCGCGCCAACGCGAGCGCCTCGTCCATCAGCCTGGCATCGTCGACGACCTCACGCACCAGGCCGATCTCCTGGGCGCGTTCGGCCGTCAGCGGTTCGTTCAGCAGCATCAGCTCGAGCGCGCGCTGCCGGCCGATCAGGCGCGGCAGCAGCCAGGTCGAGCCGAGATCGGGCACCAGCGCGATGCGGCTGAACACCTGGATGAAGCTCGCCGACCGCGCCGCAACAATGATGTCGCCGGCCATTGCGAGGCTGAAGCCGCCGCCGGCGGCGACACCATTGACGGCGACGACCACCGGCACGCAGCATTCGCGGAGCGCCTTGAAGGCCGGCCAGTAGAAGCGCATCACGCCGGCGGCGATGTCCTCGCCGAGCGCTTCGGACGCCTTCAAATTCTGTCCTGAGCAAAATCCGCGCCCCGCACCGGTGAGGACCAGCGCGCGGACGTCGTCATCTTCGGTGATCTCGGCGATAGCGGCCGCGAGCGCGCCAAGCAGGTCCGGCGTCATCGCGTTCAGGCTTGCAGGCTCGTCGAGCGTCAGGATCCCGACCGCGCCATCCCGCGCCTGTTTCACACCTGCCATGTCGCGCCTCCGTTTGTTCTCGTTGACGGCAATGTGCCATCCTCCGCGCGCCCCGCCAATGCTGAGCTTCCGGCCAGCGCCACAAACCAAAAACAACAGAGATCAAGACGACATCATGCCTCATCAGTTCAGCCTCAACCAAACCGTCCGCAAGCCCGCCGTCACATCCAAGGGCGGCATCGTCGCCTCGCAATCGCGGCGGGCGGCTGAAGTCGGGGCGCAGGTGCTGACTGCGGGCGGCGACTGCGTGGACGCGATCGTCGCGACCACCTTCGCACTGAACGTGCTGGAGCCCTGGAACAGCGGCATCGGCGGCGGCGGCGCGATGGTGCTCTACCGCGCCAGGGAAAATCGCACCGAGGTGATCGACTACGGCATGTGCGCGCCGGAGAGCCTGCGCACCGCCGACTATCCACTCAGCGGCGAAGGCGCGGCCTCCGATCTCTTCCCCTGGCCGCGGGTGAAGGACGACCGCAACATCCACGGCCCCGGCTCGGTCGCCGTGCCCGGCGTCGTCGCCGGCATGGAGGAGGCGCATCGCCGCTACGCCAAGATGCCGTGGAAGGATCTGGTCGCGCCGGCAGCCAGGCTCGCCGGCGAAGGCTTGCTGGCCGATTGGTGGACAACGCTGACGATCGCGGGCTCGGCCGCTGATCTCAGGCGCTATCCCGCCAGCGCGGCCGCGTATCTGAAGGATGGCCTGCCGCCAAGCGCGCCATGGGGCATCAAGTCCGAGACGCGACTGCCGCAGGATGCGCTCAAGGCGACGCTGTCGCATCTCGCCGACGCCGGCCCGCGCGATTTCTACCAGGGCGATCTTGCCAGGAGCATCGCCTCCGACATCAAGGCCGGCGGCGGCTCTGGAGGACCTCGCCGCGTTCCGCGCGCATCTGCGCGAGCCGCTGGCAATTCCCTATCGCGACGGCAAGGTCTATGCGACGCCGGAGCTCACGGCCGGGCCGACCATGGCGCATGCGCTGCGCCTGTTGCAACAGAGCCTGAAGCCGGCGGACGCGCCGGATGCCTCCGCCTATGTCGAATATGCGCTCGCCTTGCAGGCGGCCTTCCGCGAGCGGCTCAAGGACATGGGCGATGCCGACGGCAAGCGCTCGCTCGGCGCCGAATATCTCGCGCCCGCCTGCACCACGCATTTCTCCGTGGTCGACCGCCACGGCAACATCGCGGCGGTGACGCAGACGCTGCTCTCGTCCTTCGGCTCGAAATATGTGACGCCGCACAGCGGCATCACCATGAACAACGGCATTATGTGGTTCGATCCGACGCCGGGCACCACCAACTCGCTCGCACCCGGCAAGCGCTGCCTCTGCAACTACACGCCCGTCATCGCGGAGACCAAAGACGGCAAGCGCCTCGCCGTCGGCGCCTCCGGCGGCCGCCGCATTCTGCCCTCGGTCATGCAGCTCGTCTCCTTCGCGATGGACTTCGGCATGGATCTCGATGCGGCGATCCACCAGCCGCGCATCGACGCCAGCGAGGGCGCGATCGTGATCGGCGATGCCAGACTGCCGGCGGACGTGCGCAAAGTCCTGGCCAGCCGCTTCGACTATGAAGAGAGCCGGGTGCAGGCCGTGCCGCAAAAATTCGCCTGCCCGAGCGTGGTGATGCGCGACGGCGACAGCAATTCGGGCGCGGTCGAGATCTTCCACCCCTGGGCCGACGCAGTGGCCGAATCCTGAGCGTCACGACTCCTCCGCATTTGCGCGCGACATCGCGATCGATGTCGGTTCGTCGAACCGACAGATGCGTGCCTAACAAGAGAGGATTTCGGATGAAGAAGCTCGCGCTCGCCGCAACAATGATCATCGCTGCCGGCTTGACCATGCCCAGCGTGGCACTGGCCAAGGGCGGTCATGGTCACGGCCATGGCCATCATAGCGGATACCATGTGCATCGCCATGGAACTCCGCCCGGATGGCATCATGGACGCAAGGTCGGCTGGCGCGGTCACGGTTGCCCGCCCGGGCTGTGGAAACAGGGCCGCTGCTGACGCTCCTAATTGCAAGTGTTGCAAGGCGTCGCTCCTGACCGGGCGGCGCCTTCTTCTCTAAATGCCGAGCCGGTCGCGCACGCGGCCCGCGATCACGGCGGTCGTCACGCCGACCGGCCAGAACGCATGCATCGGGATTGGCTTGATGCCCGTGATCGGCAAGTCCATCTCGGCCTTGGCGCCGCCGATCAGCCGGCGCGCAAGCTGCGCGCCCATCGCGGTCGAGAGCGCGACGCCGCGGCCGTTGCAGCCGAGCGAGATCAGGATGCTTTCCGCCGGCTCGTGCACATGCGGGTAATGATCCCCGGTGATGGCGAGGCGGCTGTTCCAGCCATGGGTCCAGCTGACGCCCTTGAGCTGCGGCCACAGCCTCTCCGCATAACGCATGAGATAGGCGACATCGTTGGGTGACTTGATCCAGCGCATCGGGCCGCGGCCGCCCATCAAGAGGCGGTTCTGCTGGTCGATACGGTAATAGACGGTGATGTGGCCGCTCTCGTAGAGAACGGGACGCGTCGGCATGATCGAGCGGGCAACCGCGTCCGACAGCGGGGCGGAGGCGGCGATCGAGGAAAACACCGGCACGATGGTGCGGCGGAGCGCGGGCCAGAGATCGTCGGTAAAGCCGTTGGTGGCGAGCAGCACCTTGTCGGCATGCACGACGGCGCGCGGGGTCTCGATGCGCCAGCGGCTACCGTCGCGGCGCAGCGACAGCGCCGGCGTCTCGCCGTGGACCTTCGCGCCCGCCGAGATCGCGGCGCGCGCGAGGCCGCGGGCGTAGCTGAGGGGATGCAGATCGCCGCCGCGCGTGTCGAGCATCGCGCCGATATAGCGGTCGGTGCCGGTCATCTCGCGCAACTGCTCGCGATTGAGATACGACACCGGCATGCCGCGACGGATGCATTGCTGCGCCGTCTTCTCGATCGCCGCGGCGCTGGCTTCGTTATAGGCCGCGCGTAGCGTGCCGTTCTGCCGCGCTTCGCACGGGATCTGGTAGCGGCGGATCAGATCATGCGTGAAGTTCGTGGTGCCGTAGGAGAACGCGATCATGCGCCGGCCGAGCTCCGCGCCGAAGTCCGCCTCGATCTGATCGGGGTCGTGCTTCAGGCCGGGATTGGTGTGGCCGCCATTGTTGCCGGACGCGCCCCAGCCCGGCTCCTGCGCCTCCAGCACCAGGGCCTCGACGCCCTGCTCCGCCAGATGCAGCGCGGTGGAAAGGCCGGTGTAGCCGCCACCAACGATCGCAACGGAGACGCTCTTGTCCGTATCGAGAGGCGGCGTGGCGACCGGCGCGACGGCGGTGTCGGCGTAAAGCGAGGGCGGCAGTGGCAGGCGCGTCATTATAGGAGTCCGGTCAGAGCGGATGCAGCACGCGGCGCAAGAAGTCCTGCGTGCGCGGGTGCTGGGGTTGGTTGAGCAGCGCCTTGGCCGGCCCCTGCTCGACGATGACGCCGCCGTCGATGAACAGCACGCGGTCGGCGACGTCGCGGGCAAAGCCCATCTCATGCGTGACGACGACCATGGTCATGCCCTCGTCGGCGAGCTTGCGCATCACGCCGAGAACATCGCCCACGAGTTCGGGGTCGAGCGCCGAGGTCGGCTCGTCGAACAGGATCGCCTTGGGCTGCATCGCCAGCGCCCGCGCGATCGCAACGCGCTGCTGCTGGCCGCCGGAAAGTTGCGGCGGATGCACGTCGGCCTTCTCGGCAAGCCCGACCCGGGCGAGCAGCGCGCGGCCGTGTTCGTACGCCCGGGCGCGCGGCTCCCTCTTCACGAATAGCGGGCCCTCGACCACGTTCTCCAGCGCGGTGCGATGCGGGAACAGGTTGAAGCGCTGGAACACCATCGAGACCTGGGTGCGGATGTTCACGATCGACGGCGCATCGCGGTCGACCTTCAGGCCTTCGACGCTGATCTCGCCGCGGTCGTAGCTTTCGAGGCCGTTGATACAGCGCAGGATGGTGGACTTGCCGGAGCCTGAGGGCCCGATGATGCAAACCACCTCGCCCTTCTGCACGGAGGCTGTGATGCCCTTGAGCACCTCGACCTTGCCAAAGCTCTTGTGGATGTCGTTCAGCTCGATCATTTCTTTCCGGCCCGCTTCTCGAAGTGACGGACCAGCAGGATCAGCGGAATGCTCATGGTGAGATACATCAGCGCCACCAGCGTGAACACGCTGGTGTTCTTGAAGGTGGACGACGCGATCAGCTTGCCCTGCAGCGCGAGCTCGGCGACCGTGATGGTCGAGGCTTGCGAAGAGTCCTTCAGCATCATGATCATGACGTTGCCATAGGGCGGCAACACGATGCGCACGGCCTGCGGCAGCACCACGCGGCGCATGGTCAGCCACCAGCCCATGCCGATCGACTGCGCCGCCTCGATCTGGCCCTTGTCGATCGCCTCGATGCCGGCGCGGAAGTTTTCCGCCTGATAGGCCGAATAGGCGATGCCGAGCCCGAGGATCGCGGCCTGCAAGGCCGACAGCCTGACGCCGAGATCGGGCATGACGAAATAGAGGTAGAACAGCAGCACGATGATCGGGATGCCACGGATCACGTTGATCAAGCTGGCGCTGAGCATCGACAGCGCCTTGATGCCCGAGACCCGCATCATCGCCCAGATCAGGCCGAGCACCGTCGAAAGCAGCAGCGAGCCGATGGTGACGATGATCGTCAGCGCGACGCCATTCATCAGGATCGGAAAGAACTCGACGGTGTCGTGCCAAAAACCTTTCATCGGGCAGCCTTCAATGACGCGCTATCGGCCTCGATCAACCTTGGGCCTTCAGGCCCCATTTATCGAGGATCTTGTCGATGGTGCCGTTGGCCTTCAGCTTCGCCAGTGACGCGTTGATCTTGCCGAGCAGCGCGGTCTCGCCCTTGCGGACGCCGATGCCGACCGAGCCGACGGTGACGGGCTTGTAGCCGTCGACGAGGCGCACCTCGGGAAAGCCGCCCTGCTTCAGATTGTAGGCGAGGATCGGATAGTCGGCATAACCGGCCTTGAGGCGGCCGGTGTTCACGTCGCGCAGGATGTCGGGGATGGTGTCGTAGGCCTTGACCTCGGCGAACAGGCCGCTCTTCTTCAGCGCATCGACGAAAGCGGTGCCGACTTGCGCGCCGACGGTCTCGCCCTTCAGATCGTCCTGGGTGGCATAGGCCTTGGTGTCGCTCTTCGGCACCACCAGACCTTCGCCATAGGTGTAGATCGGGTCGGAGAAGTCGACGACTTCCTTGCGCGGCGCCGTGATGAACATCGCGGCGGCGATGATGTCGATCTTGCTCGAGGTCAGCGACGGGATCAGCGCCGAGAACTGCATCGGCTCGATCTGCACGTTGAAGCCGGCATCCTTGCCCACCTCGGTGACGAGGTCGACCATGATGCCCTGGATGGTGTTGGTCTTGGTGTCGAGGAAGGTGAAGGGGATGCCTGTCGGCGTCGAGCCGACCTTCAGCACCTGCTGCGCCGAAGCCGGCGTCATCGCTGCAATTGCGAGTGCCGCGACCGCGGCCAGACCAAAACGCTTCATCGCATCCCCCTTTTGGGCTTGGCCGATGACGGCGCTCGCACAAGTCGTGATCAGACGTTGCGGGCCAAGCCGTTTCGGCCTATTTTCACCAATATGAAAATTTGGTCACACTTTCGCGGACGATGCAAGCGGTTTTCATGCACATGAAGGAAGCGGTTTGACGTGAGCGGTGGCAAAAGAATGCGCAAACCGGCCGCCGCAAAGCCGGCGACGAAGGTGAAGGCCAAGAAGGTGCCGGTCAAGGCTACCGCCAAGCCGGCCGAGCCGGCGATGGACGTCGCAGTCGGCCGCCGCATCCGCGATCTCAGGCGCGTCAGGCAATTCTCGCTGGAGACGGTCGCGGCGCGCACCGAGCTTTCGATCGGCTTCCTCAGCCAGATCGAGCGCGGCCTCTCCTCGCCGTCGCTGCGCGTGCTGGCCACGCTCGCCGACGTGCTCGGCGTCGGCATCGCCGCACTGTTCGGCGCCAGCCCGAGCGCCGACGGCGCGTCCGACCAGGTCGTCACGCGCGGACTTCAGAGGCCCGAACTGAAGCTGTGGCGCACCGGCGTATCGAAACAATTGCTCAGTCCGGCCAGTGCCGACAACCGGCTCAACCTGTTCCTGGTGCATCTGGAGCCTGGCGGCTCCACCGGCGATGAGCTCTACACCCATGACGGCGAGGAAGCCGGCCTCGTGCTTGAGGGCGAGATGATGCTGACGGTGGACAGCGAGACGTGGTCGCTGAAGACCGGCGACAGCTTTCGCTTTGCGAGCCGCAGGCCGCACCGGTTTTCGAATCCGGCGAATGATGCGAAGGCCGTGGTGCTCTGGGTGAATTGCGTGACGGGGGCGGGGTAACTGCCCTCCCTCTCCCCGTTCTTACGGGGAGAGGGTCGGGGTGAGGGGCTCTCTCCGCGCAAACGGTCAGAGTGAGACTCGCGGAGAGTCCCCCTCACCCGGAATTTGCTGCGCAAATTCCGGCCTCTCCCCGCACGCGGGGAGAGGCGAAGAAATCATCCAAACCGGTGCGCGTACCGCTCCACCGTCAGCGCGCTCACATCGACCTCCGGCTTCTTGCCCGAGAGCATGTCCGCAAGCACGCGCCCCGAACCGCAGGACATGGTCCAGCCGAGCGTGCCGTGGCCGGTGTTGAGGTGGAGATTGGCGTATTGCGTCGGGCCGATCACCGGCGGGCCGTCCGGCGTCATCGGGCGCAGGCCGCTCCAGAACGTCGCCCTGGAGAGATCGCCGCCGCGCGGGAACAGGTCGGTCAACGAATGATCGAGCGTGGCGCGGCGCGCGTCGTACAGCTTGCTCGAATAGCCGGAGATCTCGGCGGTGCCGCCGACACGGATGCGATTGCCGAGACGGGTGATCGCGACCTTGTAGCTCTCGTCCATCACGGTCGATTCCGGCGCACCAGAGGCGTCCTTGATCGGCACGGTGATCGAATAACCCTTCACCGGATAGACCGGCAGCGAGATACCGAGCGGCGCGACGAGGCGCGACGACCAGCTTCCGAGCGCGAGCACGTAAGAGTCGGCCTGCAACATCCCGGCGCTGGTCACGACGCCGGTGACGCGTGCGCCGTCCGTGACGATGCGGTCGATACCGGTGTTGAACATGAAGCGCACGCCGAGCGCCTGGGCGTGCTTCGCCAGCGCCTGCGTGAACATGTGGCAGTCGCCGGTCTCGTCCTGCGGCAGGCGAAGCCCGCCGGCGAACTTTTCCTTCACGCCTGATAGCGCCGGCTCGACCGCGATACACCCTTCGCGGCTCAGCACCTCGAAAGGCACGCCGTACTGCTTGAGCACGGCGATGTCTTCGGCGGTGCCGTCGAGCTGGGCCTGGTAGCGGAACAGCTGGAGCGTACCCTGGGCGCGCTCGTCATATTGAATGCCGATGTCGCGGCGCAGATCGCGCAGGCAATCGCGGCTGTATTCCGCGATCGGGATCATCCGGCTCTTGTTGACCGCATAGCGCGCGCTGGTGCAGTTGCGCAGCATCTTGAGCAGCCAGACCCACATGACGGGATCGAGCTTCGGCCGGATCACCAGCGGGCCGTGCTTCATCAACAGCCACTTGACCGCCTTCACCGGCACGCCGGGGCCGGCCCATGGCGAGGAATAGCCGGGCGACACTTCGCCGGCATTGGCAAACGACGTCTCCAGCGCCGGTTCAGGCTGACGGTCAACGACCGTCACTTCGTGGCCGGCACGTGCGAGGTAGTAGGCAGAGGTGACACCGATGACACCGCTGCCGAGGATCAGAACTTTCACGCTTGGTCAAACTCCCGCGGCATCACGCTCGCCGCTGCAAGATAAAACTCCACAGCGGCGAGAGCAATTATCAGGCCACCCTCTTGATGGCGTCGCCGAGGATCGAGACGATCTGGTCGATATGGCTCTTCTCGACGATGAGCGGAGGCGACATCGCGAAACTATCGCCGCTCATGCGCAGGTAGAGACCGGTGTTGAAGCAGTCGACCATGACGTCATAGCCGCGCGCACCGACGACACCGTCACGCGGGGCGAGCTCGACCGCGCCCATCAGGCCGCAATTGCGGATGTCGACGACGTTCGGCAGACCCTTCAGCGAATGCAGCGCATCGCGCCAGTATTCGGCCATCGTGGCGCCGCGCGTGAGCAGGCCCTCGTCCTTGTAGATGTCGAGCGTGGCGATACCCGCGGCGCAGGCGGTCGGATGCGCCGAATAGGTGTAGCCGTGGAACAGCTCCATCTGGTTCTCGGGGCCGACCATCATGCCGTCATGCACCTTGCGGCTCGCGAACACGGCGCCGCAGGGAATGGTGCCGTTGGTGATGCCCTTGGCCGTCGTCATCAGGTCCGGCGTGACGCCGAAGAAGTTGGCGGCGAACGGCGTGCCGAGGCGGCCGAAGCCGGTGATGACCTCGTCGAAGATCAGGAGGATGCCGTGCTTGTCGCAGATCTCGCGCAGACGCTGCAGATAGCCCTTCGGCGGCGGCAGCACCGCGGTCGATCCCGGCACCGGCTCGACGATGACGGCGGCGATGGTCTCGGCGCCATGCAGGCCGACCAGACGCTCGAGATCATCGGCGAGCTCTGCGCCATGCTCGGGCTGGTCCTTGGCGAAGGCGTTGCGGGTAAGGTCATGCGTGTGGCGGATGTGGTCGACACCCGGCAGCAGGGTCGCGAAGGCGCGGCGGTTGGCGACCATGCCGCCGACCGAGGTGCCGCCGAAACCGACGCCGTGATAGCCGCGCTCGCGGCCGATCAGGCGGGTGCGGCTCGACTGGCCGTTGGCGCGGTGATAGGCGAGCGCGATCTTCAGCGCGGTGTCGACCGACTCGGAGCCGGAATTGGTGAAGAAGACGCGGTCGAGGCCCTTCGGCGCGATCTCGGCGAGACGCTCGGCGAAGTCGAACGCGAGCGGATGGCCCATCTGGAAGGTCGGCGCGAAGTCCAACGTCATCAGCTGCCGCTCGACCGCCGCAGCAATCTGCTTACGGCCGTGCCCGGCATTGACGCACCACAGGCCCGCGGAGCCGTCGATCACCTTGCGGCCGTCGACCGTGGTGTAGTGCATGCCCTCGGCCGAGGAGAACAGGCGCGGCGCCTTCTTGAACTGACGGTTGGCCGTGAACGGCATCCAGAACGAGTCGGTCTTGATAGTGTTCGGAATCTGATGAAGGGTCACGGCCGCGCTCCTTTGCTGACCCGCTAGCAGAGCCACGGCTTCGATAGCGCAACAAGTCCTTTTCTGGTGACCTGCAAGCCATTGATTTCACTGGGGCAGCCGGTCCATATTTGCGCGATCCGCAACACCTGAAACAGGGCCAAGGGCATGAGCGTCGACATCGGTGGACGGCTGCGATTCATCCGGGCGCGCCACAAGCTGTCGCAGCGCGAGCTGGCAAAGCGCGCCGGCGTCACCAATTCGACCATCTCGCTGATCGAGTCCAACCAGATGAACCCGTCGGTCGGCGCGCTCAAGCGCATCCTCGACGGCATCCCGATGGGGCTCGCCGAATTCTTCGCGCTGGAGCCGGAGTCCAGGCGCAAGATCTTCTACCGCGCCGAGGAGCTCACCGAGGTCGGCAAGAAGCCGATCTCGTACCGGCAGGTCGGCGACAATCTGTTCGGCCGCAGCCTGCAGATCCTGAAGGAGCGTTACGAGCCCGGCAGCGACACCGGGCGTGTGCACCTCGTCCATGACGGCGAGGAAGGCGGCATCGTGATCTCGGGCAAGCTCGAAGTCACCGTCGAAGACGAGCGCCGCATCCTCAATCCTGGCGATGCCTATTATTTCGAGAGCCGCCGCCCGCATCGCTTCCGCTGTGTCGGCGGCAAGCCGTGCGAAGTGATCTCGGCCTGCACGCCGCCGACGTTCTAACGCGCGATCAGCGCTATCCGGGCTCCTACGGGAGTGCCCCGGTGTCTTACGGAGCTTGATCCATCTCAATTTCCGCGCGCCGATCCTCTATATGATGCGAGCCGTAGCCGAGAGACATTCCGGCGCCGCTTCATAAGGCTCGCAGATGAAGATCACGCTCGCCAATGCAGAGGCTGCGCTCGACGAAGTGCAGCGCGATGCCGACAAGCTCCATTCGCGCGAGCTGCGCAAGGCGATTGCCGAGTACATCGAGACGCAGCGCGAGGCGCTGAAGGCGCTCCGCAAGAAGCTGCATTAGAGGAATGAGGCGGAGCGAGACGATCTCGCCCCGCCTTTTGCTTCAACGCTCCGTCAGCAATTCCTCGATCCTGATCGGGAACCGACGCACGCGCACGCCGGTCGCATGCCAGACGGCATTGGCGACCGCGCCGGCACTGCCCGTGATGCCGATCTCGCCGACGCCCTTGATGCCGAGCGCATTGACATGCGGATCGTGCTCCTCGACCGTGATCACGTCGAGCGGCGGCACGTCGGCATTCACGGGGATGTGGTACTCGCCGAGATTGGCATTCATGATGCGGCCGCTGCGGCGATCGGTGATGGCTTCCTCGTGCAGCGCGAAGGACATGCCCCAGATCATGCCGCCGAACAGCTGGCTCTTCACCAGGTGCGGATTGACGATGCGACCGGCCGCGAAGGCACCGACCATCCGGGTGACGCGGGCCTGGCCGAGCTCGGGATCGACCTTCACCTCCGCGAACACCGCGCCGTGGGCATGCATCGCATACTCCTCCATCGCCGCAGGATTCGGCGCGCCGGTGCCGCGCGCCTCCACCTCGGCAACGCCGGCGCGCGCCAGGATCTCAGTGTAGCTTTCGCCGCGGCTCTCGTCGTCGCGCCGGATCAACCGGCCATCGCGCGCGATCACGCCGGCATTGCCGGCGCCGAAGAGTGGCGAGCGTTCGTCGCCGGTCGCGAGATCGGCGAGCTTTGCGATCACGGCTGCGCCGGCGGTGTGGATCGCGGCACCTGCGGTCGCCGTGTGCGCCGAGCCACCGGCGATGCCGGCATCGGGGAGGTCAGATGTGCCGGCCTTGAAGTCGACACGGTCGATGTCGAGGCCGACCGCATCGGCCGCAATCTGGGCGAGCGCGGTCCAGGCGCCCTGCCCCATGTCATGCGCGCCGATCTCCATCGCGCCGCTCCCATCGCGGCGGATCACAGCGCGCGCCTCGGCCTGGAACATCAGCGCCGGGAAGGTGGCGGTGCCCATGCCCCAGCCGACCAGAAGGCCGGCATCGTCGCGCATCTGCCGCGGCTGAAGCGAGCGCTTCGCCCAGCCGAAGCGCGCCGCGCCCTGCTCGTAACAGGCCCGCAACGCCTTCGACGAGAAGGGTCGTCCCGTCATCGGCTCGACCTCAGCATAGTTCTTGAGGCGGAAGGCGAGCGGGTCGATGCCGCAGGCCCAGGCCATCTCATCGATTGCGCTTTCGAGCGCGATCGAGCCGGTCGCTTCGCCCGGCGCGCGCATGAACAGCGGCGTGCCGGTGTTGACGCGAACGGCATCGTGCGAGGTGCGGATCGCCGGCGCGGCATAGAGCGTGTGCGAGGCATCGGCCGCGGGTTCGTAGAAATCGTCGAATGTGCTCGACACGGTCCTGGCGTGATGATCGAGCGCGGTCAGCTGCCCCTCGCCGTCGGCGCCGATGCGCAGGCGCTGGCGCGTTGGCGCGCGATGACCGACTGGGCCGTACATCTGCTCGCGGCGCAACACCAGCTTGACCGGCTTGCCGACCAGCTTGGCCGCCATGATGCCGAGGACCGGGGGACCGGCCATCAGCCCCTTCGAGCCGAAGCCGCCACCAAGGAACGGACTGCGGATGTGGATCTTGTCATGCGCAATGCCGAACAGCTCGGCAACGCGCGCCAGCGACAGCATCAGGCCCTGCGTCGGCATGTCGATCCGGAGATTGTCACCGTCCCAATGAGCCACGATCGCGTGCGGCTCCATCGCGTTGTGATATTGCGGCGGCGTCTCGTAGATCGCATCGATCCGCTTCTCGGCCGCGGCAAGCCCCGCCTCGACATCGCCGCGGTGGTTTTCCGTGGGATTGCCGACGCCGACGACCGGCGGCACATAACTTTCGCCGGCATCGAGGCCGACCAGCGCGGGCAGCGTCTCGTAACGCGGCGCCAGCAATGCGGCGCCTTCGGTGGCAGCTTCCAGCGTTTCCGCGATCACGACGGCGATCGGCTGGTTGGCGTAGCGGACCTCATTGCTCTGCAACACCTCCATCCGGAACACGAATGGATTGGTCTTGATCTCCGGATCGATCGCGAGCGCAGGCTTGTGGTCGGGCGCCATGACGTCGACCACGCCGGGATGGCGTTTTGCGGCGGCGACATCGAGCGAGGTGACGCGGCCATGCGCGATGCCCGACACCGCCATCACCGCAAACAGCATCCCGTGCGGATGATTGTCGGCGGCATAGGTGGCACGGCCCGTGACCTTGAGCACGCCATCGCGACGGGTCAGCGGCTGGCCGATGTTCGAGCCGTGGCGCAGATGGGCGGGCGCGCTGGTGAGATTGAGCTCAGGCATGGATGGCTCCGGATGTGGAGGCAAAGGGAGAGGCCGGCAGCGCGGGGATGCGCGCGGGCGTACCGGCGGCGGCGAGGGCCAGCGCGCGCACGACGATGCGGCGCGCGAGCTCGATCTTGAAGGCGTTGTCGCCGGATGGCTTTGCGTCGGTGAGCGCGCGCCAGGCGGCTTCCTGGAATGCGTCGGCCGTGGGCGCGACGTTTTTTAACACATCCTCCGCCGCGCGGGCACGCCAGGGCTTTGCGGCGACGCCGCCGAGTGCAAGCCGCGCTTCGGCGATCTTGCCGTTCTCGATCCGCAACGCAGCCGCAGCCGAAACGACGGCAAAGGCATAGGATGTGCGCTCGCGAACCTTGAGATAGCGCGCATGCGCGGCAAAGCCGCGGGCGGGCGGCGGCAGGCGAACCGCGACGATGAGGTCGCCGGGCTCCAGCGCCGATTCACGCTCCGGCGTATTGCCGGGCAAGCGATGCAGCTCGTCGAGCACGATCTCGCGACGGCCGCTCCTGCCCTCGATCTCGACGACGGCGTCGAGCGCGACGAGCGGCACACAGAAATCGGACGGATGGGCGGCGATGCAGCTCTCGCTCCAGCCGAGCACGGCATGGGTGCGGTTCTCACCCTCGCGGGCGTCGCAGCCGGACCCGGCCTCGCGCTTGTTGCAGCGGCTGGCGGTGTCGTAGAAATACGCACAGCGCGTCCGTTGCAGCAGATTGCCGCCGACGGTCGCGGCATTGCGCAATTGGGCCGACGCGCCGGAGAGCAGCGCTTCGGCCACGGCCGGATACGACCGCGCGAATTCCGCATCATGCGCGAGATCGGCATTGCGGACCAGCGCGCCGATGCGCAACGATCCGTCGGCGAGGGTCTCGATTTGATCGAGCCCTTCGAGATGCGTGACGTCGACCAGGCGATCCGGACGGCTGACGCCGCCCTTCATCAGATCGAGCAGATTGGTGCCGGCGGCAAGATAGACAGCGCCCGGCTGGGCGGCCGCAGCGACGGCTTCAGCGATCGTGGCCGGCCTGACATAATCGAACTGTTTCATGCGGAGCGCCTCTGATTGGATTCGTCCATGCCGGCCTGCGCTTCCAGCACGGCATCGACGATGCCGGCATAGGCGCCGCAGCGGCACAGATTGCCGCTCATGCATTCGCGGATGCGCTCGGGATCGTTGCCGGCCTGCGCCTCCTGCATCATGCCAATCGCGCTCATGATCTGGCCGGGCGTGCAGAAGCCGCACTGGAATCCGTCATGGGCGATGAAGGCGGCCTGCACCGGATGAAGCTGGTCACCACGCGCGACGCCTTCGATGGTGAGGATGTCGGCGCCGTCATGGCTGATGGCGAGCGCGAGGCAGGAATTGATGCGCTTGCCGTCGACGAGAATGGTGCAGGCGCCGCACTGGCCGCGGTCGCATCCCTTCTTGGTTCCGGTGAGATGGAGGCGCTCACGCAGGAGATCGAGCAGCGTGACGCGCGGATCGTCGAGGACGAAATCGCGCCGCGCACCGTTCACGGTGAGGCTGATGGAGTGGTTCATACAAGGCTCCGATCAGATATGGACATGGCTCATCGCTCGGCGCGCCACCGCCGTGGCCGCCGTCGATATCGTGTGGACCGGGCGGAACCCGGCCAACATCCCAACGAAGATACGGAGGCGCCCTCCGCTTAACAAGGGCCGCGCAAAAATATTTGGAAATCGTCAAAAGCCCATGCGCATACAACGCGATGAAGCCAGCCAAGGGTTCAATCTAACCAATTCGTGATCTACATTGCCTGATATGGACGACCACACTGACCAGACCCGAAAGCCCCGCGCCGACGCCGTGCGCAATCGCGAGCGCGTGCTCGAAGCGGCCAAGGTCGTGTTCAACGCGGGCGGTCCGGAGGCGAGCCTGGAGGCGGTCGCCAAACGCGCCGGCGTCGGCATCGGCACGCTCTACCGGCATTTCCCGACGCGCGAGGATCTGTTCGAGGCGGTGTACCGACGCGAGGTCGAGCAGCTCAGCGAGCTTGCCGAGCAGTTGAAGAATGCCAAGGATCCGGTCGATGCCCTGCAACGCTGGCTGCGCTCGGGTGTCGAATTCGTCGCCACCAAGAAGGGCATGGTGGCAGCCCTGGCGCTTGCGGTCCAAAGCGGTTCCGAGCTGCACGCCTTCTCGTTCGATCGGCTGACGAAGGCCATCGGTTCGCTGCTCAACCGCGCAGTCGCGGCCGGCGAGATGCGCGCCGACATCAGTCCCGAGGACTTGCTGCGCGCGTTCTTCGGCATGTGCTACATGCACGACCAGCCCGGCTGGCAATCCTCTGTGCTGCGGATGCTCGACGTGTTCGTGGACGGGCTGCGGGTGCAGACGGCCGCCAAGGCCAAGGCGCGCACCACGAAGCCCGCGAAGCCGGCGGTGAAACGGAAGCGGTAGCGAGCCCGTACCTCCAAAGGTCGTGCTAGGATCAGCACCGCCGGGATTTCAACGCGGAGCCTGTCATGCGCATCGCCGCCTTGCTCGTCGCTCTCAGTATCGCGTTCAGCCCGATCTCAGCACGTGCCGACGATGTCGCGGCGGCACAGAGCGTCATCCGCGCCCAGGAGCAGGCGTTCGGCCGCAACGATGCGGCCGCGGCTTATTCCTACGCTGCACCGGCGATCAAGGAGATCTTCCCCGCCCCCGACATCTTCATGTCCATGGTGCAGAACGGCTACGCGCCGGTCTACCGGCACAAGAGCTTTGAGTTCGGCGAGAGCAAGAGCGAAGGCAACTGGATCGCCCAGCACGTCCACATCGTCGACGCCAATGGCGAAGCCTGGGAGGCACTGTACACGCTCGAGCAGCAGGCCGACGGCAGCTACAAGATCACCGGCTGCTCGCTGCTGAAGGCGGGACAGGCGGTCTAAGTGGCCAAGCCCGGACCGGCCCTGACCGAGCCCATCCGCGAACGGATCAGCAGCAGCACGACGATGCCGATGTTGAGCGCGTTCCAGGCGACGCCGTTGGCGAAGGCCGCGCCGTAGGAGCCGGTGGCATCGAAGATGACGCCCGACACCCAGCCGCCGAAGGACATGCCGAAAACCGAGGCGAAGATCACGATGCCGACGCGGGTTGCGGCTTCGCTCGCCGGCATCGCCTCGCGCACAATGATGGCGTAGCTCGGCACGATGCCGCCCTGGAACAGGCCGAACATCGCCGAGATGATGTAGAGCGAGGCGAGGCTGTCGAAGAACAGGTAGAACACCAGCGCAAACCCTTGCGCCAGCGATCCCACCAGCAGCGTGCGGATGCCGCCGATCTTGTCGGCGAGATAGCCAGAGCCGATCCGACTGATGATGCCGCAGGCCATCATCAGCGACAGCATCTCGGCGCCGCGCGCCACGCCGTAGCCGAGGTCGCCGCAATAGGCGACGATATGGACTTGCGGCATCGCCATGGCGACGCAGCAGGAGATGCTGGCGATCGAGAGCAGCACTGTCAGCGTGTTGGTCGAGAGCTTGAGATCGACCCGTGGCGGAGGTGCCTTGGCGTGGTCATGGACCGTGTCATTGCCCATCTGCGCGCGCAGCACCAGCACCAGGATGGTCATCAGGCCCACGCAGACGAGGCCGATGCCGATATGGGTGGTACGCCAGCCGATCGTCTGCATGCCCCAATTGACGAGCGGCGGCCACATCGTGCCGGCGAAATAGTTGCCGCTGGCGACGATGGTCACGGCAAGGCCGCGATAGCGCTCGAACCAGTGCGAAGCCTCTGCCATCAGCGGCGCGAAGGTCGCGGACGTGCCGAGCCCGATGAGGAAATAGGCCGCCACGAACTGCCAGAGCTGGGTCGACAGCCCCGCCAGCGTATTGGCGACGCCAAGGAAGGCGATACTGATCGCCATCGCCGGCACGATGCCGAACCTGTCTGTGATCTTGCCCGCGATCACGCCGCCGAGCCCGAAACCGAACATCATCAGCGTGAAGGCCAGCGACACCGCGCCGCGCGTGGCGGCGAACTCGGCCTGCACGGCGGGAATCATCACCACAATCGCCCACATGCCGACGCCCCCGATCGAGCCGATCAGCAGCGCGAGCAGCAGTCGCACCCATGCCTGACGGGAATCAGGAGTGAAAGAAGCTGGTCTTTGTGGTGGATGATTTGGCGCGTGCACGGCGCGGACCATGTTCGCGGATCGCCTCGCGGTCAAGCATCGTGCCGCGATAATGGGCATGCGCGGTGCACTGCGGTAAGAAGGAGCTTGGCGAAACCGCGCTTTGCCATTAGTTTGCAATCTGCGTGTGCAACATTGCCGCGCGAAGAGCATGTCGGCGGAATGTTGTTGCGATTGACACGATCGATGCGGATCAGGGTGGGGCGCCTCATTGCCCTCGCCTACCTGTTCTGCGTGCTCGCGCCGGCAGCCGCCCTTGCCTGGGGCAGTGGTCCAGCGCCATGCCTCGACGACGCGCGTCTTGCCGACCTCGTTCCGGCACATCACCAGATGGCCGCGAATCATGTGCACGGCGACGTGTCTCATGACCACGCAGGATCGCACGCGCATCACCAGACCGCCGCACAGGACGCACCCGCGTCGCATCATCATGACGGCAAGGGCAAGGCTGGCCCGTGCTGCGCGATGATGTGCGTGAGCGCGCTGCCGGCCGATCTGCCCAGCGTCGCAAAGCCGCTTCAGCCCGTCTCCGCCTGCGCGCCCGAGATCGTGGCCAGCCTGCACAGCACGGCGCCGCCCCAGCGCTACCGCCCTCCCATCGCCTGATCTGACACGCGACGACGTCAGGCCGAGCGTGCATCCGCGCGCGCGGACCTGTGGTCTCCAAACAGATCAGGGATGATTCATGCTTACGCTTTCCGGGGCGAAGTCCGCCGCCGCATCTGCGGCGCGTCGAGGACGCTTTCTATTCAATTGGCCGCTGCTGGCCTTGGCTGCATTGGCGCTGTCCGGCTGCATGCCGGCAACCACGCAATTTGCGAGCGCGAATCCCGCCGATCCGGCGGCGAAGGTGGCACGCGTCGGCTATCGCTCGACCATCGCGCCCTACACCAGCCTGCGGCCCGCGACCCCGGCACCATGGCGCGACCGCAACGACGCCGTCGCGCCGCAGCCGAAGCAAGACCGGTAGAAGCGCGACATGGCACATCATCTTGCGCGGGGCCTGCTCATGCTCACCGCGTTCGGACTCTCCGGCTGCATGGCATTCTCACCGGACGGCGGCATGACGACGGTCTCCGACCTCACCAGCCAGACCATCAAGAAGGACGTCGCCTTCGTCCGATCGGCCGAAGGCGCCGAGGCCGTCGACGCGACCGTCCGCCGGTTGCTGGCGCGCACGCTGACCGTCGAGACCGCCGTGCAGATCGCGCTGCTCAACAACAAGGGCCTGCAAGCCGCTTACAACGAGCTGGCGCTGGCCGAAACCGAGCAGGTCGAGCAGAGCCTGCCGCCCAACCCCGTGTTCTCGATCTCGCGGATCTCGGGCAATGGCGCAAACGAGATCGAGCGCCAGGTCGTCGGCGACATCCTCGCCCTCGCAACACTGCCGTTCCGCTCCGAGATCGCCCGCGACCGCTTCCGTCAGGCCCAATTGCGCGCGGCGCTGGCGACGTTGCGGCTCGCGGCCGACGTGCGCCGCGCCTATGTCCGCGCGGTCACCTGCAACGAGCTGGTGGTGCTGCTGACGGACGCGAAGGCCACGGCCGAATCGACCGCCCAGCTCGCCGTGAAGCTCGGCGAGACCGGCTCGATCAACAAGCTCGACCAGGCCCGCGAACAGGTGTTCTACGCCGAGACCACCGCGGACCTCGCCACAGCGCGGCAGGCCGCGACGAGCACGCGCGAAAGACTCGCGCGCCTGATGGGACTGTGGGACGACGGCCTCGACTTCCGTCTGCCCAATCAGTTGCCGCCTTTGCCGGGCCGGCCGCAAGCCCTGCCCTCGATCGAGGCCGACGCGGTCGCCCATCGCATCGACCTGCAGATCGCGCGGCTGGAACTGACGGCGCTGGCAAAAGCGCTGAACCTCACCGAGGCGACGCGCTTCGTGACGCTGCTTGATCTCGCCGGCATCTCCCGCCGCACCCAGGATCCGGAAGGGCCGCCGTTCCGCGAACGCGGCTTCGACGTGCAGTTCCAGATTCCGATCTTCGACGGCGGCGAGGTCCGCGTGCGGCAGGCGGCGGAGACCTACAATCTCGCCTTCAACCGCCTGACCGAGCGTGCCGTGAACGTGCGCTCGGAGGCGCGTGATGCCTATCGCACCTATCGGTCCACGTACGACATCGCCAGCCATTTCCAGCGTGAGATCGTTCCCTTGCGCAAGATCATCACCGAGGAGATGCAGCTGCGTTTCTCCAGCATGCAGGTCGACATCTTTGCACTGCTGACCGAGGCGCGGCAGCGCCTGGCGTCGCTGCGCGGCGCGATCGATGCCAGACAAAGATTCTTCCTCGCACAGGCCGACTTGCAGACCGCCGTCAATGGCGGCGGCTCGCCGGCTTCCGGCGGCGAGACTTCAACCACCATCGCTGCGGCAGCGTCTGCCGATGGCGACCACTGAGACGGAGGCCATCATGTTTTCCCGCCGAGGTTTTTTGGGCACTGCCGCGCTCGCCAGCGCATCCGTCGTCAGCGGCCGCGTGCAGGCGGCCTCGATTCCGGAAGCCCCGCACATGGACAAGGTGGTGATGCAGCCGCCGCTGCACCCCATCAGCGGACCCGATTATCGCCCCGTGGTCACGCTGAACGGGTGGTCGGCGCCGTTCCGCATGAACGGCGACTGGAAGGAATTCCATCTCGTCGCCGAGCCCGTGGTGCGCGAGTTCGCCGAAGGCATGAAGGTGAATTTGTGGGGCTATAACGGCCAGTCGCCGGGCCCGACCATCGAGGCGGTCGAGGGCGACAAGGTCCGCATCTTCGTCACCAACCGCCTGCCTGAATACACCACCGTGCACTGGCACGGCATGATCGTGCCCAGCGGCATGGACGGCGTCGGCGGCCTGAACCAGCCGCACATCGATCCGGGCAAGACCTTCGTCTACGAGTTCGAGATGAAGAAGAGCGGGACCTTCATGTACCACCCGCATTCCGACGAGATGGTGCAGATGGCGATGGGCATGATGGGCATGGTCGTCGTGCATCCGCGCGACCCGAATTTCCGGCCCGTCGACCGCGATTATGTCTTCGTGATGAGCACCTATCGCGTCGATCCCGGCAGCTATCTGCCGCAAGTCAACGAGATGACCGACTTCAACATGTGGACCTGGAATTCGCGGGTGTTTCCGGGGATCGATCCGCTGCCGGTGCGGCTCGGCGACAAGGTGCGCGTGCGCATCGGCAATCTCAGCATGACCAACCATCCGATCCATCTGCACGGCCACAGCTTCGCGGTGACCTGCACCGACGGCGGCTGGATTCCGGAGAGCGCGCAGATTCCCGAAACCACCACCGACGTTCCCGTCGGCGCGGTACGGGTATTCGACGTGCTCGCCGACAATCCCGGCGACTGGGCGTTCCACTGCCACAAGTCGCACCACACCATGAACGCAATGGGACACGAGGTGCGCACGCTCATCGGCGTGTCGCGCAAGGATCTTGCCAAGGCCGTCGGCAAGCTCGCGCCCGACAGCATGGCCATGGGCTCGACCGGCATGGCGATGGGCAACATGGAGATGCCCGCGCCAGACAACACGCTGCCGATGATGACCGGCACCGGCCAGTTCGGGCCGATCGAGATGGGCGGCATGTTCACGGTGATGAAGATCCGCGAAGACCTCGCGCGCGACGATTATCGCGATCCCGGCCCCTACAAATTCCCGCAAGGCACCGTCGCCTACGAAGTCACCCCACCGGCCGCAGAGCCGGCGCGGCAGCAAGGCGGCACCCCGCCGATGAAGCACATGAAGATGTGAGCGTTTCGATGAACCACCAACTGGAGAAGAAGATGAAGACAACGATCAAACTCGGACTCGCGCTGGCTGCGCTTTCAATCGCACCGGCCTTTGCACACGACCAGCACGATCACGGGACCTTTTCGGCCGGCGAGCCGGGCGATCCCAAGAAACCCGCGCGTATCATCGAGATCCTGATGAACGAGATGGACTACGCGCCTGCCAAGGTCGAGGTCAAACGCGGCGAGCAGATCCGCTTCGTGCTGCGCAATGTCGGCAAGGAGGATCATGAGTTCCTGCTCGCGACACCTAAGGAGAATCTCGCGCATGCGGAGGTGATGAAGAAGCATCCGCACATGGAGCACGACGATCCCAACGGCGTGCGGCTCGCGCCGAGCAAGACTGCCGAGATCCTCTGGAAGTTCACCAAGGCTGGCACGTTCGAGTTTTCCTGCCTGATCCCCGGCCATCGCGACTACGGCATGGTCGGCCACGTCACCGTAAACTGATGGAGACTTCCATGAACCGCATCATCCGCATCGCGGCAGCACTGGCGCTGACGGCGAGCCTTGCCACCGCAGCCTTCGCCGCCTCGATCAGCGGCGAGGTCAAGAAGATCGACGAAGGCGCCGGCAAGATCACGCTCAAGCACGGCCCGGCGAAGAACCTCGGCATGGAGGAGCCCATGACCATGGTCTACCGCGTCAAGGACCCCGCTTTGCTGAAGCAGGTGAAGGTCGGCGACAAGGTGACCTTCGAGGCCGAGGAGGCGCCGGCCGGGTACACGGTGACGAAGATGGAGAAGGCGAAGTAGGCGGCGGCTTCCTCGCCGCCGACTTGAGCACCAGACACCTCCACGACGTCATGGCCGAGTTCGTCCCGGCCATCCACGCCTTCCCACGCGGCAGAAAGAACGTGGATGCCCGGGACAAGCCCGGGCATGACGACTTCTTCCGTGCCCGCAGCCCCCCGAATTCCGCTGCCCAGACCTCCTGCCGCACCCTTCGTTAACCCTTTGCTAACCATACACCGGGCAAAAATTGCCGGGTGAAGTCGAGTGTCGTCGGCCGCGTTAGAACGGGGGATCCCCTGTGGACGCCAGTGCGGTGCCTCACTTTCGGAACGGCGGCCCCTCGGCCGCCGCGCAGACATTTGGGGCGCGCGGCCGGCAGTCGCGCGGGGAGGCAGCTACCATGGTCGACGTCACCGCGGGACAGGGCGTAGGCGCAGCCAAGCCCGGCATCCCCTCCCTCAACGAGATCGTCAGCGTCCTCAAGCGCGGCGACATCGCGCTCGCGCTCGGCATCCTCACCATCCTGGTGGTGTTGATCCTCCCCCTGCCCGCGATCGTGCTGGACCTGTTCCTGGCGATCTCGATCACGCTCTCGATCCTGATCCTGATGACCTCGCTGTTCATCCAGGCGCCGCTCGAATTCTCGGCCTTCCCGACCATCCTCCTGATCTCGACCATGCTGCGCCTGTCGCTCAACATGGCCTCGACGCGCCTGATCCTGTCGCACGGGCATGAGGGCACGGATGCCGCCGGTCACGTCATCGAAGCCTTCGGCAGCTTCGTGATGGGCGGAAATTTCGTCATCGGCATCATCGTCTTCGCCATCCTGATCATCGTCAATTTCGTCGTCATCACCAAGGGTTCGGGCCGTATCGCCGAAGTCGCCGCCCGCTTCCACCTCGACGCCATGCCCGGCAAGCAGATGGCGATCGACGCCGACCTCTCCGCCGGCCTGATCGACGAGAAGGTCGCCAAGCAGCGGCGCAAGGAGCTGGAGGACGAGAGCGGCTTCTTCGGCGCCATGGACGGCGCCTCGAAATTCGTCCGCGGCGATGCCATCGCCGGCCTCCTGATCGTCTTCATCAACGTCGTCGGCGGCATGATCATCGGCGTCGCGCAGCAGGGCCTCTCCTTCGCCGACGCCGGGCGCAGCTACACGCTGCTGACAGTCGGTGACGGCCTCGTCACCCAGGTGCCGGCGCTGATCGTCTCGACCGCGGCGGGCCTGCTCGTCTCCAAGGCCGGCGTCTCCGGCGCGGCCGACAAGGCGCTGATGAAGCAGTTCTCCGGTTATCCGCAGGCGCTGGCGATGTCCTCGGCGGTGATGCTGGTGCTGGCGGCCCTGCCGGGCATTCCGACCATCCCGTTCCTCGCGCTCGGCGCCGGCGCCGGCGCGCTGGCCTGGCACGCCCGCAACCACAAGCGCACCACGGTCAAGGCCGAGGAAGCCGCCAAGACCGCCCCCGCGGCAGGTCAGCCCGGCGCGCCGGGCGCCGCTGCAGCCGAGGAGCCGATTTCCGCGGCGCTGAAGATCGACGACCTCAAGATCGAGCTCGGCTATGCCCTCTTGCCGCTCGTCAACGGACCCGACGGCACCGACCGCCTCACCGAGCAGATCAAGGCGCTGCGCCGCTCGCTGGCTATCGAGATGGGCTTCGTGATGCCGGCGGTGCGCATCCTCGACAACGTCCAGCTCGAAGCCAACACCTACATCATCAAGATCAAGGAGGTCGACGCCGGCACCGGCAAGATCTGGCCGAACCAGTTCATGGTCATGGACCCCGGCGGCAGCCAGGTTCAGGTGCCCGGCATCCACACCACCGAGCCGACGTTCGGCCTGCCCGCGACCTGGGTCGACGCCAGCCTCAAGGAAGAGGCCTCGCTCAAGGGCTACACCGTCGTCGACGCCGCGACCGTGCTCTCGACCCATCTCACCGAGCTGCTCAAGGCCAACATGTCGGACCTGCTCTCCTATGGCGAGGTGCAGAAGCTGCTCAAGGAGCTGCCGAAGGAGCAGAGCGAATTGGTCAAGGACATCGTGCCGGGACAGGTCACGGTCTCCGGCATCCAGCGCGTGCTGCAGCTGCTGCTGGCCGAGCGTATCTCCATCCGCGACCTCTCGACCATCCTCGAAGGCATCGCCGACTCGCTCGCCTTCTCGCGCAATCCCGCGACCATGGTCGAGCACGTCCGCGCCCGCCTGGCGCGACAGATCTGCGCGCAAAACACCTCCTACAACGGGTATCTGCCGCTGATCGCGCTCTCGGCGAAGTGGGAACAGGCGTTCGCCGAATCCATCATCGGACAGGGCGAGGAGCGCAGCCTCGCGATGCAGCCCTCGAAACTGTCGGAGTTCATGACGGCCGTGCGCGAGGCGTTCGAGCGCGCCGCCCGCGAAGGCGAGGCTCCGGTGCTGGTCACCTCTGCGGCAATTCGTCCGTTCGTACGTTCCCTGGTCGAGCGGTTCCGGGCCCAGACGACCGTGCTGTCGCAGGCTGAAATCCACCCCAGGGCGAGGTTGAAAACGGTCGGAAGCATCTGATTTGCCTTAAGAAGCCGTGTGTTTTTCGGCCACAGGCAAATGGTTTTTGAGTTCCTGGCGCTTTGTCGACCAAAGGCCGAAAAGGCGCCCGACGAGCACATTACATCTTTGAAATAATTATATAATCGAACGATCCAGCGTCGTTTTTGATCGCGATCTTTCACGTCCTTTCACGCTCTTGTGATGGCCTCTTGGGAACGAATCCCCCCAATACTACGTTGTTGGGCACCGGAAGCATGAACCTGCCTGAAACGGCCGGCGACTACTTCGGGTAGATGGCGGCAGGAGGCTTCCATGAACCACTCGATCTACAGCGCCGATCGCTCGACCCATTTGAAGATTGTGGTCGTGGCCCTCGTCGCAGGGATCGCGGTGGCAGGCTTCGGCATCACGGCACGCTCGGGTTCGGATGAAGGTCTGACCCAGACGGCCCGCGTCATCAAGGCCGGCAAGCCGGTCGTTATCACCAGCTCGAACGCGTCCCTCGTTCGATAAGGAGATCTAGCGAGTTTTGTGAATTCACGCGGCTCTTTACCAGCCCCCCAAAGTCGCCACGTGGATATGTAGACGACCCCAACCCCAAGTCGACTACAGAAAGCGCCCGCCCCCCACGGGCGCTTTCTCATGTCTGGGTACCTCGTCATTGCGCGCGCAGCGAAGCAATCCAGACTGTCTCCGCGGAAAGATTCTGGATTGCTTCGCTGCGCTCGCAATGACGGAGCAAAGGGCGCGGCCGTCGCCCCCCAACTACCTCACCCCATAGGTCGGCGGCGGCGCCTGCACGGTCGGCGCTGCGGCTGCGAACAGCTGCTCCTTGCTACCCGTCAGCGGCGGATAGATCCGCTTGCAGTTGATGGTCTGCTTGGTCGCCTTCGCGGCCTGACCGGTCGTGCGGACCTCGCGATCCCACCTCTCCGTATAGAGCGCGCCCCAGCCGCCGAGATCGAGCACCGTCACGTACCAGTCGATCCGCAGCGGCAGCATCGGCCGGCCCGCGAGATCAGCCACGACATTGTGGCCCGCGAAACGGCCCATCGGCCGCGCGAACTGGCAGGACATTACGGTCGGATGCAAGCCATCGACGACGCTCGAGGCGACGTCGCCGGCCGCGAACACGCCACCGACATCCGCAACCCGCATGAAGGGATCGACCAGGAGGCGCCCGAGGCGGTCGCGTGCGTCCGGAAAGCTCGCCGCGAGACGGCTTGCACGCATCCCCGCGCACCAGATCACCGTCTGGGTCGGGATGAACTCGCCCGAGCTCAGGTGCATGCCGGCGGCCTCGACCGATGCGACACGCACGCCGAGCCTTGTCTCGACCTCGAGCGAGGCCAGCGCGGTCTCAATGACGGGACGCGCATGCGCGCCGATGGTGGCGCCGACGGCCGGATTGGAATCGACCAGGATGATACGGCGACTTCCGGTGATGCCCGCGCGCGCCAGCCGGTCCGGCATCTCGGCCGCGACCTCGATGCCGGTAAAGCCGGCGCCGACCACCACGACCGTGGAGCGCCCCGGCGACGGCGCGCTGCGGCCGAGCGAGGTGAGATGCTCCTCGAGATTGAGCGCCGCAGCATAGGTATCGACGTCGAACGCATGCTCGGCAAGGCCCGGAATGTCGGGCCGCATCACCTCGCTGCCGAGCGCCAGCACCAGCCGGTCGTATCTCAGCGTCTCGTCGCCGCGGTCGGTGACCAGCGAAATCTCACGCCGTGCCGGATCGATGGTCTCGACCTCGCCGATGCCGTGACTGACGCCGATCGGATCCAGCAGTTGCGGCAGCGGAATGGCGACCTCGGAGAGATCGACCTCGTAATTGCGCACGCGGATGTTGTGATAGGGATTGCGGTCAATGAGGCGGATCTCGATGTCGCTGTTAGCGCCGATCTCCTCGCGCATGCGCGCGGCACCGATGGCCGCCCACAGGCCTGCAAACCCGGCGCCGAGCACGACGATACGCGCCATGTCCGCCAACTACGCTTCCCCAAGGATTCCTACGGTCTGCCCGCGCAGGCAGGTATAGCGCATTCGCTCCGGCCGACCAACTGCGGCAGCGCGGCACCCGCTGCACAAAAACGTGGCTCAGGCCTCGCGCAATTGCGATGGCGTCGCGCCAAAGCGCTTGCGGAAGGCGCGGTTGAAATAGGACAGATCCGAGAAGCCCGAGGAGTGCGCGATGTCGCTGATCTTCCGCGCCCTGGCCCGGGGATCGCCGAGCAGCTTGCGCGCCTGTAACAGGCGCTGCTCCAGCACGAATTCGGTGAAGGTGGTGCCGGCCTGCTCGAACAGGCGTTGCGCCTGGCGCGGGCTGAGCCCCGAGCGCGTCGCGATCTCGGACAGGCAGAGATCGTTGCGGCCGAGCGCGGCCATCACGTCGGCGCGCATGAGATCGAGACGTGCCGCCGCATGCCCGCGGCCGCGGGCGAGGCTTGCATGCTCGGCATCGGTGCCGAGCAGGAGGCCAACGAGATCGACCATGTGCTGCGCGGTCAGGCGCTGTCCGACGGCGTCGAGATGCGGCGCGTGATGGGCGGCAAGCGCGTGATAGCGGAAGATGGTCTCGGCCACCGCACCGTCGGAGAGCACTTGCGACAGCTTCTCCTCGGCGCGCGGATTGATGTCGAGCAGCGCGCGGCGCGGCATGCGGATGGTGGTGAAGCGGTCCTCGTCGGTGTGCCCGACGGTGCCGGTGACGCTCATGTCGACCAGCACCATCTGCGCCGGCGCAAGCTCGACGGTATGGCCGTTCTGCCCGACCCGGACGAGGCCCGCATGGGCCGATATCAGCACGAGGTCGTCGCTGCCGTCGGCAAGATGGCTCTGCGTGCGCGTGTATTGCGCGGAGGCGCCTTCGGGAAGGGCGAGCGCGATATTGTCGACCACGCTGATCTGGAGCCGGCAGTCGATGCTGTCGCCGTGGCTCGGCCCGATGTCGAGACCGCAGGCACCGAAGGCCCGCTCGCGCCACTGTTCGAAGGCCGGACCGTGCGGCAGTCCTGCATATTGGTGGACGAAGATGCCCGGCGTCCTTGCTGCATCCATCTGATTTCCTGCCCCTCTCCGGCATCATGATCGGCGACGCCGACTGCAAATTCCGGGCATTTGACGCCCAGAATTGCGGGGAGGTTCAAATCGGGGCTGGATTTGGCGGGATTTGTCGGAATGCGACGGCGGGATGGACCTTGGCGACAGGAACCAGTTCCTGTCGCCTACTTCTTCGCGGGGGCCTGCGGCTGGGACGGCGGCACGGTCTCGATCAGCTTGCCGGAAAACACCGGCGCGGAGGTCGGCTGTCCCGTCGGCGAGCCGCCGGCCTGCTCGACGGTGACGGCGTAGGTGGCGCCGCTGACGACATCGGCGTCGTAGGAGCCGAGAACAGGGCGTGCCGTGAAATCGCCGGAGCCGATCACGCCGAGCGAGCGCGGGCGCGGCAGCTTGTCGGAGATCAGCCAGAGCTCGAAACTCTTGCCGGGCTCCGGTGTCGCGCCGACCTTGCGCACCGTGAAATTCCGCGTCGCGCCGTCGATGGTGAGAATGAAGGCCGGGCCGCCGCCCTGGCCCTGCAACAGCGCCACATATTGCGCAGAGGCGGCGAGCGGCGCCGCCGGCGTCTTCACCTCCACGGTCTGGATGCGCGGTGCGGGACGCAACGCACCCGGCAGCGCGTCGGGCCGGAAGATCTGGAGTGACAGCGTCACCAGCAGCGCGGCCGCAAGCGTACCGACGGCGGAGGCGATGGTGCGCCAGCGCTTCACGCGGCCCTCGAGATAGATCACGTTGGTGTCGTCGACGATCGGCACCTGCGGCACGTGCACGACCTCAGGATCGGGTGCGTGGACCTGCGGCATGAAGACCGGCGCGATGTCGCCAATCGCATCGGGTGAAGTCCGCATCGTCTCGGGCTGCTCTGCCTCGGCAGGCTGCGGCTCAGGCTCCGGCGCCTGCTCCGACGGCAAGTCCGGCGGCGCGGTTTCGACCGGCGGAGGTGGCGGCGGCACGACTGCGGACGGGGCCGGCGGCTCCTGCGCAAGCGCCGTGCGCGCGATCTCGGACCTGATGTTCTCCCACACGATCGGACGCGGCTCGATATTGCCGACCATCTGGTTGAGGACGCCGAGCCGGTAAGACCAGGCCTGCACGATGTCGGCGAACGCCCTGTCCACCGCCATCATGGTCTCGACCTGCGCGCGCTCCTCGGCGTCGAGCGTGCCGAGCGCATATTCCGCGGCGAGCGCGATATGGTCCTCCGTGTAGGCCATCACTTTCCTTCACCTCTCCCGAAGGGAGAGGTGGACTGTTGCCGCTTTGGTTCGTGCCACTCTCATCATCCTCTAAAGTCCGAGGCACTCCCGGATATCCAGCATGCTGCGTCGCAGCCACGTCTTCACCGTGTTGACGGGCGCGGCGAATTTCTCGGCCAGCTGCTCGCGGCTCCAGCCGTTGTAATAGGCGAGAAGAACGAGCCTCTGACGATCCGGCTCGAGCCGGCCGATGCATTCCAAAAGCCGCTTCAATTCCTCGGTCATCTCCCGCCGCGCCAGCGGATCGGGACTCTCGGCCGCAACCTCCATCGCCTGAGGCTCTTCCTCGATGGAGAGTTCGGATTTCTTGCGGATGATGTCGATGGCGCGGTTGCGCGCGATCGACGCCATCCACGTGATCGGCGACGACAAGGCCGGATTGAACTGGGCGGCACCGTTCCAGATCTTGACGTAGGTCTCCTGAATGACCTCCTCTGCGAGATCCTGTCGGCGCAAGATACGGAGCACGACGCCATAAAGTTTCGCCCGCGTGGCCGCGTAGAGGCGCTCGAACGCGGCCTGGTCGCCCTTCGCCACCGCCTCGATCAGCCCGACCAGCTCTGCTGGCGTCAGCATTCAGTCCCCCAAACGCGCACGGCTCCGCCGCTTTTCGCGCAGGCCCTGGCACTCCGCTACCATAGCGCGCGGCAAAGCCGACCACCAAGGGGGCGCGGCGCCACACTGTGGACAGCAAAGGCAAAAACCCGGACCTTGCGGTCCGGGTTTTGTGAATTCTCGGCAGGTTTGCCGGCAGCGCCTTTTAGGCGACCGCTCCGATGCGGGCGCGCATCAGGCCGATGCTGTCGAGGTCGGCCTGCTCGCGGGCGTTCTCCTCGGCGCGTTCGCGGGCCTGGTCGCGCTCGTCGAGCAGCTCGACCTTCTTCAGCTCCTCGAAGGCTTCGGCCAGCGCGGCCTTGGCTTCGTCGAGCTGCCCCTTGAGCTCGTCGGCCGAGCGGGTCAGGTTCTCGCGGCGCTGGATCGCGGCCTTGGCATAGGTCGGGTAGGCGAAATGCGAGGGATCGTTGATCCCCGCGCGCTCCTGCTCGGTCTGGATCTCGCGTTCGAGATCGACCGACATCCGCTGGAAATCGGCAATCATGGTCTCGATCTGGGTGACCCGGCGGCGCTTCTCGTCGACCTGAAACTTCTTCAGGCGGATGAGGGTATCTCGTGACTTCATCGACTCGTACTCCCCAGAAGTCCCCCAGCTGCGCGTGGGACAACACCGGTCTCCCCACAGGCCCAATTTGGGCCAAGACCGGCTCTATTACTCTGTGGGATCGGATGATGACGCGACAAAGTTAGCGTTCCGTTTCCAAATTACCGAGGATTTGCGCCAACTGGCGATAGCCGTCCGCCAGTGACGCATTTTCGTCCTTGCGCTGGCGCAGGAAGGCCTCCAGCGGCTCGTGCAGGCGGATCGCCTCGTCGACCTCGGGGCTGGAGCCGGCCCGGTAGGCCCCTAACCGGATCAACTCCTCCATATCGGCATAGGTCGCCATCACCTGGCGCGCCCGCTGGATGGTCGGCCAGAACTGCGGATCGGCCGATTTCGGCATGGTGCGGGAGACGGATTTGAGGATGTTAATCGCGGGGTAGCGGCCGCGCTCGGCGATCGAGCGCTGCATCACGATATGGCCGTCGAGGATGCCGCGCACGGCATCCGCGATCGGCTCATTATGGTCGTCGCCGTCGACCAGCACCGTGAAGATCGCGGTGATGGCGCCCTCGCCCAGGCCCGGTCCAGCCCGCTCCAGCAGCTTGGGCAGCTCGGTGAACACGGTCGGCGTGTAGCCCTTGGCGGTCGGCGGCTCGCCGGCAGACAGGCCGATCTCGCGCTGCGCCATGGCAAAGCGCGTCACCGAGTCCATCAGGCAGAGGACATCCTTGTCCTCATCGCGGAAATATTCGGCGACCGCGAGCGTCAGATATGCCGCCTGCCGCCGCATCAGCGCCGGCTCGTCCGAGGTCGCGACCACAACGACGGATCGCGCCAGGCCCTCCTCGCCGAGATCGTCCTGCAGGAACTCCTGCACCTCGCGGCCGCGTTCGCCGATCAGCCCGATGACGCTGACCGCGGCATCGACGTTGCGCGCGAGCATCGAGAGCAGCACCGATTTGCCCACGCCCGAGCCTGCGAAGATGCCCATCCGCTGGCCGCGGCAGCAGGTGAGGAAGGTGTTCATCGCGCGCACGCCGAGATCGAGCGGGCTGCCTACGCGCTTGCGCGAATGCGCCGGCGGCGGCGAATTGCGGTACGGCATCGGCGAGGAACCTTGCGGCAGCGGCCCCTTGCCGTCGATCGGCTCGCCCAGCGCATTGACGACGCGGCCGAGCCAGGCCGACGACGGCCGCACTTGATTTGCGGCATTGGCGATCACCGCCTTGCAACCGCGGCGCACGCCGTCGAGACCGGCGAACGGCATCACGACAGCGTTGTTGCCGGAGAAGCCGATCACCTCGCAGGGAATGGAGCGATTGGCGCCGGTCTCGATCACGAGCCGCGCGCCGACCGACATCGCATGAATGGGTCCAGCGACCTCGACCATGAGGCCGCGCACGCCGACCACGCGGCCATAAATGTTGACGCCGTCGATGTCGCCGATCTGTTCGGCAAGAGCCTTCATCAGGAGCGCGCCTTCATGATTTGGCCCTCACCGTGGAAACCTTAAGTTTCGCCATATTTCTGAACGGCGCTTAACTTCGTGTTTACCCGCATCATTAATCATTGCGTCACTGTCTTTGTGACTGAGCGTGACTTCCCTTCAGAAGAAGGCTGAGTCGCGGGAGTCGGTTAGCGCCGCCTCTTAAAGTGGAACTTGAACGGAGTCGGGTGACGAAAGCTGCTTCTCGCGCAACACCTTAGGGCGATTCGAGAAAAATTGCACCGGGGGGACTTGCGTTCCAGAATCAGGATTTGTTAACCATCTGTCGTCAGGATCCGAATCAGTTGTTCAAAGGCGTTTTGTTGAGTGCCGCGAATGCGGCCGACCTGACGCCCAGGAGCGGCGACTATGGGGAACTGGCATGCGCGTTTTGCTGATTGAAGATGACAGCGCCGTCGCGCAGTCGATCGAGCTGATGCTGAAGTCTGAGAGCTTCAACGTCTACACGACCGATTTGGGGGAAGAAGGCGTCGATCTCGGTAAGTTATACGATTACGACATTATTCTCCTCGACCTCAATCTGCCCGACATGTCCGGCTACGACGTGCTCAAGCAGCTTCGGGTCTCCAAGATCAAGACACCGATTCTGATCCTCTCCGGCCTCGCCGGCATCGAGGACAAGGTCAAGGGTCTCGGCGTCGGCGCCGACGACTACATGACCAAGCCCTTCCACAAGGACGAGCTGGTGGCCCGCATCCACGCGATCGTGCGCCGCTCCAAGGGTCACGCCCAGTCGGTCATCCAGACCGGCGATCTCGTCGTCAACCTCGACACCAAGACCGTGGAAGTCGGCGGCCAGCGCGTGCATCTGACCGGCAAGGAATATCAGATGCTGGAGCTGCTCTCGCTCCGCAAGGGTACGACCCTCACCAAGGAAATGTTCCTCAACCACCTCTATGGCGGCATGGACGAGCCCGAGCTGAAGATCATCGACGTCTTCATCTGCAAGCTCCGCAAGAAGCTGGCCAACGCTTCCGAGGGACGCAACTTCATCGAGACAGTGTGGGGCCGCGGCTACGTGCTGCGCGAGCCGCACGAGGCCGACGAGCGCATCCCCGCCTGATCCTGGGTTTTACGTCGCGAGCCATCGGGCTCGCTCCTCCCAGCCTGGACCCCGCCGCAAATGGCGGGGTTTTGTTTTTGGGGACGGGAGCGCCGCTTCGTCGCTCCCCCGGCATTGAACCGCTATCCTCCCGATGCCGACGAATGGTCGCTGCACGATGGGGGAACGATGATCCTGCAATCACTCGCCGGCCTGCCCGCCTTCCTGGTCTATTTCTGCACCGGCCTGATCGCCATCGTGGCGTATCTGTTCATCTATACCCGCATCACCCCGCACAACGAGTTCCAGCTGATCCGCGACAACGAGCCGGCCGCTGCGATCGCGCTTGGCCTCAGCCTGCTCGGCTTCGTGGCGCCGCTGGTCAGCGCGATCGCGCATTCGGCCAATGTGCTGGACTGCATGATCTGGGCGATCATCGCGCTGATCGTCCAGATCATCGTGCTGTTTCTCGTCAGGGTGCCGGTGCCGAACCTGTCGGCGCGGATTGCTGCCGGCGAGCTTGCGCCCGCGATCTGGCTCGGGCTGTCCTCGCTCGCCGCGGGCCTCCTGAACGCGGCCTGCATGATCTACTGACGTGATCAACTGATATGGCGGACAAACCCACCAAAAAGGATTTCGGCAAGCGCCGGCCGCCCGCTGAGCCGCCGCCTTCGCGGCCGCCGGTGAAGCGCTCCGGCCATGTCGCGCTGCTGGTGATGGGCACGATCGCGGTCGGCACCACCGCCTACACGCTGATGCCGCACCAGACCTGCGAGCCCTCCCCCGGAGCCGTGCCGGGGCAGACGACCACGACGTGCAGCACCAGCAGCAGCAGTTCGTCAGGCGGCAACGGCGGCTCGCGCTGGTCGTCGCGATCGAGCTTCTTCAGCAGCGATTCCTCGAGCCACTCCTCGTCGGGCACGTCGTCCGATTCAGGCTCGAGCAGCGTGAGCCGCGGCGGCTTCGGCTCGTTCGGCCATGGTTTTTCGGGCGGCGGCTGAAGCGCGAGGTTTTGAATTCAACGCCGCGCGCCGGTCTGCTTTAAGTCGCGCGGGAGGACGCAACATGAAACGCTCGCGAAGGGTCATGCTGACGTTGATGGGAAGCGCCGCGGTCAGCGCGGCCTCGATGGGATTCACCAGGCGCGAACAGCCATGCGGCCCCGGGCTCGAAGCCGTTCCCGGCCTCGACGGCAAGCCCTATTGCCGCCCGAACTATGGCGGTTTCGGCGGCACGCTGCATCACATGCACGGCCACGGCGGACATGGCCATGGCGGTCATGGCCATGGCGGCCACGGCGGTTGATCCATGCAACGCATCGTCTGTCCCGAGCGCGACGACTGGCGAGAGACCGCAGAGCAATACGGCTTCGCCTTCCACACCATCGACGGCGAGCGCTATTGGGACGAGCGCGCCTATTATGCCTTCACGCTCGACGAGATCGAACGCGGCATCGAGACGCCGACCGGCGAGATCGATGCGATGTGCCTGGAGCTCGCCGGCCGCGTCATCAGTGATGAGCGTTACTTGCGGCGCTTGAAGATTCCAGAGGCGTTCTGGAGTTTGATCGCCGAGAGTTGGGAGCGTGACGACCGCAGCCTCTACGGCCGGCTCGATCTGAAGTTCGACGGCGGAGCGCCGGCAAAGCTGCTCGAATACAATGCCGATACCCCGACCTCGATCTTCGAGGCCGCGGTGTTTCAATGGACCTGGCTCGAACAGGCGATCGAACGCCGCATCATCCCCGCACGCGCCGATCAGTTCAACTCCATCCACGAACGGCTGATCGAGGCGTGGAAGGCGACCGGCGCCGGTCGGCATCTGCATCTCACCGGCGCTACCGATAACGAGGAGGACGCCGGCACGCTCGCTTATCTCGAGGACACCGCACGCCAGGCGGGGCTCTCGACCACGCTGCTCGACATCGAGGAGATCGGCTGGCGCGATGAAGCCGGCGGCTTCGTCGATCTCGACGACCGCGACATGGAGCTTGTCTTCAAGCTCTATCCCTGGGAGTGGATGTTCCAGGACGCCTTTGGCGCGAAGCTCGCGAGCGCGCCGACGCGCTGGATCGAGCCGCCGTGGAAGGCCGTGCTCTCCAACAAGGGCATCCTGCCGCTGCTCTGGGAGATGTTTCCGAACCATCCCAATCTGCTGCCGGCCTTCTTCGAGGACGACGCGCGGGCGGCGGAGCTCGGAACGTCGTATGTACGCAAGCCGCTGCTGTCGCGCGAAGGCGCCAATGTCACGCTGGTGTCGGGCGGAATGCCGCTCGACGAGCACGCCGGCCCCTACGGTGCGGAAGGCTTCGTGCGCCAGGCGCTATCACCGCTGCCGAATTTTTCCGGCGTCTATCCCGTGGTGGGAAGCTGGCTGGTGAACCACGAGCCCTGCGGCCTGTCGATCCGCGAGGACGAGAGTCCGATCACGGGCAACAGCTCGCGCTTCCTGCCGCACGCGATTTTGTGAAATGCGCTCGCGACCTCATCGGCAAGGCGCGCGAGCGCCAAGGTTCGCGTGCTGGCTTAGGGGGTCTTGACGATAAATCTTCCGTCGTACAGACCGGCGCCCTTGAACCCACTTTGCACGCTCTCGAAGCCACCCGTGCCCGTCGCGTTTGCGTAAGTCCCGGTGCCCGACAAGATTGTATATTCGCCCTTTGCCTTTCCGTCCTTGACCGCGCCGGTGTAGCGCGCCGTGATCGAGGAGCCGTCGTCAAAGGTGTAGGTACTGTAGCCGAATATCGGTCCTGAGCCCTTGAGCAAGTCGGAGGAATTGACGAAGTCCTTCACGGCAATACGGCCGTCCTTGAAGAAGGCAACGCCGAACATTTTGCCGGATATGACTGTCTGACCTTCGACGTTCGCGACTTCCGTGACCTTGACGTTCATCGGCTTGGTGACGAGCTTGAATTCGAGTACCTGCTCGCCAGCAACAGCCGTCGCAGGCAACGAGAGCGCCGCCAGCAGGAAATAAGAGGCACAAGACATTCGCATAGTATGTCCTCCTCGAAATAGGTCATGATCTTGAACGAATTCCCGCCTCTGTCCGGCGGGACGATCGGGACCATAGCACAACTGCCAGATGCTGATGAGGAGCGCGATCGCGTCGCATCGCCGCGCGCGCTCTGCTGCGCGGTAGCCGAGTAATCTGCGCTGCTCAATTGCGAGTGAAGCGTCGCGTGCAACGGAGGGGCCGGCAGGTGCTACCGGTCATCCGCATCAACGTCACTCACTCCGATCGCCGCGCCGTGCGGCAAATCACCTTGCCGCGGCGACCTTCAGCGGCTGCGGCATCAATCCGCCCATCGGACGGCCGGAGCGTGCCGGATTGAGCTGGTAGAGGCCACGGCGCTCGGTGATGGGACGGAACGCATCGGTGATGCCGACGACGGATTCGGCGGCGCCAAGCAACAGCGTGCCGTCGGCTTCCAACCCCTTCGCCATCCGCTCGAAGATCACCGCCTTGGTGTCCTGGTCGAAATAGATCAGCACGTTGCGGCAGAAGATCACGTCGAACGTGCCGAGATGAGAGAAATCCTGCAACAGATTGAGCTGGCGGAACTGCACCATCGCGCGGATGTCGGCGTTGAGCTGCCAGAGCTCGCCGGTTTGCGTGAAATACTTCATCAGGTGCTGGATCGGCAGGCCGCGCTGCACCTCGAACTGGCTGTAGACGCCGGCCTTGGATTTCTCCAGCACCTCCTGCGAGAGGTCAGTGGCGACGATCTCGATGCGCCAGCCGGCGAACGCCGCGCCCATCTCCTTCACGCACATCGCGATCGAATAGGGCTCCTGCCCCGTCGAGGACGCTGCCGACCAGATGCGCAAAGACTTGCGCGCCGCGCGCGCCTGGATCAGGCCCGGCAGGATGGTTTCGCGCAGATGATCGAACGGAATCTTGTCGCGGTAGAAGAAGGTCTCATTGGTGGTCATCGCTTCGACCACGTCGGTCGCAAGCCGGCCATCGCCGTTCCGGATCTTCAGCACGAGATCGGGAATGCCGGGAAGACTTGCCTTGCGCGCGAGCGGCAGCAAGCGGCTCTCGACCAGATACTGCTTGTCGGCGGAGAGATCGAGACCGGAGCGCTCTTTCAGGAACTTGCGCAGATAATCGTAATCTGCGGGCGTCACGAGCGGTCTCCCGCGAACAGGCGATTGACCTTGGCGCCGATCTGGTTGAGCGGCAGGATCGCCGCGCAGATGCCGGCATTGGCGGCCGCACCCGGCATGCCCCAGACCACGCTGGAGGCTTCGTCCTGCGCGATCACGCTGCCGCCGGCCGCGACGATGTCCTTGCCGCCGCGCATGCCGTCCGAGCCCATGCCCGTCAGGATCACGGAGAGGATGCCCCCGTGCCAGATGTCGATGGCGGAGGTGAACAGCGGATCGACCGCGGGCTTGCAGAAATTGACGGCGGGGCCGTCATCGAGCGCGATCGCGACGTCCGCGCCGCTGCGCGCGACGCGCATGTGCTTGCCGCCGGGCGCCAGATAGATCCGTCCCGGCTTCACCGGCTCGCCGTCGACCGCCTCGGCTGCGGGGCGGCGGCTCGAACGCGCCAGGTGCTCGGCGAGAATGGTGGTGAAGGTCGGCGGCATGTGCTGGGTGATCAGCACCGGGAAGCGGTCGATCACCGGGCCGAGCTCGGTGACGAGCGCCATCAGCGCCTGCGGACCGCCGGTCGAGGAGCCGATCAGCAGCACCTTCGGGGCTTGGGTCGAGAACGGGCGCGTCGACAACACCCCTGACGACGGCGCATGCACCGCCGGAGCCGGCGCGGGCGCAGCGGGCCGCGCAACGGCCGGGCCACGTGCGGCCGGAGCCTGGCTCGCGGGCGCCAGCGGCGGGCTCGCAACCGCGGGCTTGCGGCGCAGCCGCGCGCCGAGGTGACGGATCTTCTGGATCAGGTCGTGATGAAAGATGTCCGCGGCCTGCGCCTCGCGCGTCGATTCCGGCTTCGGAATGTAGTCGGCCGCGCCGAGCGACAGCGCCTTGAAGCTGATCTCCGCGTTGCGACGGGTCAGGGTCGAAGCCATGATGATGACGAGGTCGCGCTTCTTCGCCAGCAGTCGCGGCAGCGCCGACAGACCGTCGAGCTCGGGCATTTCGATGTCGAGCACGGCAACGTCAGGATTGATGCGTTCGAGCTGGTTGACCGCCTCGAGCCCGGTGCGCAGCGAGGCCGCGACTTCCATGTCGTGCTCGGCACCGATCCAGCGCGAGATCAGACCGCGGATGACGACGGAGTCGTCGACGATCATCACCCGCAGCGGCCCGGCTTCGCGCGAGGGACCCGTGGTCGAATTACCTGCGAACGCAACACTCATTACTCACCAACTCAGACTGAAACGGTTCAGTTGAAAACAATCGCCGAAGGATCCGTTCAGCCTCCGGGAGTTCGCTCAGATAAGTCCGACTTCCTGGAATTTCGCCGTCACGATGTCCTTGTCGAACGGCTTCATGATGTACTCGTTGGCGCCGGCATGCAGCGCGCGTGCAATATGCGCGACGTCGTTCTCGGTGGTGCAGAACACCACCTTGGGCTGGTCGCCGCCGGGCATGCGGCGGAGGTGCCCGAGGAACTCGTAACCGTCCATCACGGGCATGTTCCAGTCGAGCAGCACCGCGTCGGGAAGTCCGCGCTTGCAGGCCTCCAGCGCCTTCTCACCGTCCTCGGCTTCGAGGATCTGGAAGTCGAGGCCCTCCAGGATCCGGCGCGCAACCTTGCGGATGACGCTGGAATCGTCAACGACGAGACAAGTTCGCATGTGAACCTCTGCTTCCTCCCCCTTTGCGGGGGGTACTTCCAATTGCAAGTCCGTCGGCGGCGCTTGCTGCCGTATCAGGCCGCCATCATCTCGGGCGCGAGCTCGAGCACGCGGTCAACATCGAGGACGACCATGAGCTGGCCGTCGAGACGGTGGACGCCGCCGGCGAGCTTGGCCATGCGGGGATCGAGGTTGACGGGGTTTTCCTCCTTGCCGTCCTCGGGCAGGCGCAGCACCTCGCCGATCTGGTCGATGAGGAGGCCATAGGATTCGCCGCGAAGGTCGACGCCGACCGCCATCGGCGCCTTGCCGTCCTCGACCTTGGGCAGACCGAGACGGGCGCGCATGTCGATCACGGTGACGATGCGGCCGCGCAGGTTCAACACGCCGGCGATCTCGCGCGAGGCCAGCGGCACGCGGGTGACGCGCTCGGGCATGAACACGTCCTGGACGCGCGAGATCGGCAGGCCGAACAGCTGGCCGCCGATCATCGCGGTGACGTATTCGACCATGGCGCCTTCGCCAATTTGCGTCTTCTTGCTCATCTCAGATATCTCCTCGCGCCCTTACGCTGCCGCCCGGCTCAGCTCGGAGGCGCCGGCCGCGCCCGCGGTCTGCTCCTTCAGCGCCGCGATCAGGCCGGGACGGTCGAACTTGGCGACATAATCGTGGAAGCCGGCCTGCCGGCCGCGCTCGATCGCCGCCGGCGACACCAGCGCCGACAGACCGATGATCGGCGTTGCCGCAAGGTTGTTGTCGGAGCGGATCACTTCCGCGAACTCGAACCCGTTCATGTCGGGCATCTCGATGTCGGTCAGGATCACGTCGAAGCTTTGCGCGCGCAGTGCCGCAAGGCCCTCCTGCGCGGTCGGCGCGGTGCGGACGCGGTAGCCGGCGGCCTTGAGGACGGGCGCCAGCATGTTGCGGAAGAAGGCGCTGTCGTCGACCAGCAGCACCGACTGCGAGTGCATCGACGGCTTCATCTCCTTGCGGGTGAACCAGTCGGCGAACGCCATCGGCAGGAAGTGGCCGACGTCGATCACCTCGGTGGCCTGGCCCTTGATCACGGCCGAGCCGAGAATGCCGGAGGAGGAGCCGCCGACCTCGATGTTGAGCCGTTCCTCGACGATGTCGATGATCTCGTCGACGACGAGACCCATGGAGCGGCCATCGTCGGCGAACACCAGGATCGGCTGGGCGCCTTGCGAAGCGATGGTGACGCTCTCCATCGCCACCAGCGGCATCAGCTGCTCGCGATACTGCACCATGTAGCGGCCGTTGGAGAACTCGATCTTGTCGGCCGGTAGCTCTTCGAGGCGCGTGACGAGGCCAAGCGGGACCGCCTTGGGCTGCGACGAGCCGGCGCGGAACACGAGGAGCGAAGTGGTCTGCTCGCCGCTTCCGATGTGGTGCGCGCCGTTCTCGTCGCTCATGTCGTGGGCCGAGGAGCCGGCGGCGCCGAGCGCTTTCGCAATGCCGTTGGGGTCGATGATCATGATCACCGCGCCATCGCCCAAAATGGTGTTGCCGGAGAACATGTCGATGTGACGCAGTTTCGTCGACATCGGCTTAACCACGATTTCTTCGGTGTGGAACACGCCGTCGACGACGATGCCAAAGGTCTGGCTGCCGACCTGCGTGACCACGATGAAGCCGTTCTCGGGATCGGAGGCGGCGCCGTCGTCGATCTTGAGCAGCTTCTTCAGATGGATCAGCGGCAGCAGCTTGTTGCGCAACCTGAGGACCGCGGTGTCCTTGATGCGCTCGATGCGGTGCTCGCTGTTGGCGCGGGCGCGGACCAGCTCGACCACCGAGAGCTGCGGGATCGCGAAGCGGTCGCCGGCGGCTTCCACGATCAGCGCGGAGACGATGGCGAGGGTCAGCGGGATCTTGATGGTGACACTTGAGCCTTCACCCGCCACCGACTTGATGTCGATGGTGCCGCCGATCTGGTCGATATTGGTGCGGACCACGTCCATGCCGACGCCGCGCCCCGACACCGAGGTGATGGCGGCCGCGGTGGAGAAGCCCGGCGCGAAGATGAACTTGTGGATCTGGGCTTCGCTCATCTTCTCGAGCTCGGCCTCGGTGACGAGACCTGACGAGAGCGCCTTGGCCTTGATCTTCTCGGTGTTGAGGCCTCTTCCGTTGTCGGCGATGCAGATGATGATGTGACCGCCCTCGTGATAGGCGGAGAGCCGAATGGTGCCCTGCTCGCCCTTGCCGCTAGCCAAGCGCTCGGCGGGGGTCTCCAGGCCATGATCGGCGGAGTTGCGCACCATGTGGGTGAGCGGATCCTTGATCAGGTCGAGCACCTGGCGGTCGAGCTCGGTGTCGGCGCCGTGCATCTCCAGCTCGATCTGCTTGCCGAGTTCGCTCGAGAGGTCGCGGACGATGCGGGGCAGCTTCTGCCAGGCATTGCCGATCGGCTGCATGCGCGTCTTCATGACGCCTTCCTGCAGCTCGGCGGTGACGTTGGAGAGGCGCTGCAGCGGCACCTTGAACTCGGTGTCCTCGTTGCGCCTTGAGATCTCCAGCAGCTGGTTGCGGGTCAAGACCAGCTCGGAGACCATGGTCATCAGATGCTCCAGCGTATCCACGTTGACGCGGATCGACTGGTTGGCGATGCGGTCGCCCTCACCGACACTCTCGTCGGCCATCGACTTCTTCGGCGCGGCCTTCTCCTTGGCGGCGGGCTTGGCAGTTTCCTTGGCTTCCTTCGCTGCGGGAGCGGGAACCGCGGCCGCCGGCGCAGGTGCCGGCTCGGCCTTCGCGACGGGCGCGGGGACCGGCGCTTCGATCGCGGTCTCGCGGAAGGCGCGCTCGAGCTCGTCGAGCGAGACCTCGCCGGGACGCAGCGGGCGCTCCAGGGTTTGCTCGATCAGCGAACCCGTCGTCATTTCTTTTGCGGGTGCGGGTGTAGCGGCGGGTGCCTCCGGTACCAGCGGCGGGGCTTCAGCAACGGGAGCAGCAGCGCCCGCAGCCATTGCGGCCATGCCCTGCTCGACCATCGCTTCCAGCTTGTCGATGAGATCGCGGTCGTTGCCTTCGGGCTCGGCTTCGGTTGCCTCGAGGCCGGCGAGGATCTCCTTGATGCGGTCGATCGAGGACAGAATCACCGTCACGGCCTGGCCGGTCACCGGCATGCCGTCGCGGAATTTGCCCATCAGGGTCTCGCCGGCATGGGCCAGCGCTTCGAGCCGCGGCAGGCCGAGGAAGCCGCAGGTGCCCTTGATGGTGTGGACCAGGCGGAAGATGTTATCCAGGATCTTGGCGTTGTTCGGCTCCTGCTCGAACTTCACCAGCTGATTGTCGACGGTGTCCAGGCTCTCGCTGGTCTCCGTCAAAAACTCCCGCAACAGATCATCCATGAAAACAGGCCTTCATACAGGGAGGGCGCGCACGAGACGTGATGCGCCATTTCGGAATGAAGCCAGCTTCACCGCAAAGCGTTTAATAATGGTTGAGTATGTGCAAAAGAACGGGACCAACAAAGAGATAAGGCGCTCCGGACAAACCGAAGCGCCTCGTAAAGATTACATTAACGGTTCGAACCGCGACGGGCGCGTTTACGAAGCGGTAACGATGATGGCCTCGCCTTCCGGCGCGAGCTTCACGGTGAGGCCGCAGGCCTGTGCGAGCAGGCGCGTATAATAAGGCTGGATCGCATGCGCATCCGCGGCAGGTCCCCGCTCGCCGCTGAGGAGCTCGGAGATGTTCTGCGGCAGGCGCGCATTGTGTCCGGTCGCGGTGATGCGGAAGCTCATGGTTTCGCCCTCGCCGATCGGATCGACCGTCAGCATGCCGCCGCGCGGGATCGTATGCTGGGCGACGACCAGCATGTTGAGCAGCAGCTTGACGCGATTCTTCGGCAGCAAAAGCCGCGGCAGATTCCAGGTGATCGCGCACTTGCCGTCCTCGATATGGCCGCGCGCCATTGTCTGGGCGTCGCCGAGGTCGATCTGCGCGCCGGACGAGCCGGCCGCGCCGAAGGCGAGACGGCAGAACTGGAGGCGGGCGGAGGCGGTCTTGGCGCTCTTGCGAATCAGGTCGAGCGCGAATTCGCGGTCTTCCGGCTTGGGATCGTCGTCGAGCACTTCGAGCCCGTTGACGATGGCGCCGACGGGGCTGATGAGATCGTGGCAGACCCGCGAGCACAGGAGCGCTGCGAGTTCGAGCATATCGGGGGCAGTAGCGGTCGCGGGCGACGAGGCGTCAGACATATAAAGGGGTCCTGGAGGGTTCCTGGAATTGCACGGCGCTGGACGCCGCGAATCACGCATGCTTGACGGATGCTGCGGGTTCTAACATTCGCCAGCCTGTGGCAGCTAGCTTGCGATAGGTTCGAAGCGGCCATAAAGGCCCAAGCGAATCGATCGGGGCGAATCAGGTGAAGAGGGGCGATATTTGCCGATGAATGAGGCATGCAGGTGAGCATCATCGACACCGAGGCCGCAGCCCGATTGATGGAGCCGCTCACCGCGCTGGTGGTGAAGGCGGGCGAGGCGATCCTCGCGGTCAACCGTGAGGCGATGCGGGTCGAGGGCAAGCAGGACGGATCGCCGGTGACCGAGGCCGACCTGGCCGCCGACCGCATCATCGCCGACGGCCTGGCGCAGCTCGCGAGCGACGTTCCGACGCTCTCGGAGGAGCGGACCCAGCTCGCCTCGCCGCCGTTTCAGGGCAGCTTCTTCCTGATCGATCCGCTCGACGGCACCAAGGAGTTCGTCGCCGGCCGCGACGAATTCACCGTCAACCTCGCCGTCGTGACCGAAGGCGTGCCGCTGCTCGGCATCGTCAGCGCGCCCGCGCTGGGGCTGCTCTGGCGCGGCATCGTCGGGCGCGGCGCCGAGCGCGTCAGGTTTGACGGCGCCACCATCGGTGCTGCTGAACCGATCCGCACCCGCAAGCTGCCGGCGCAGGGCGAACCCTGGATCGCCGCGGTGAGCCGCTCGCATGGAGATCCCCAAAGCGAGGCGTTCATCGGTGGCCGGCCCAATTCCGTGAGAATGACCTGTGGCTCGGCGGTGAAGTTCGGCCGGATCGCCGAGGGCAGCGCCGACATCTATCCCCGCTTCGGACCGACCTCGGAATGGGACGTCGGGGCCGGCTGCGCGGTCGTGACCGCTGCCGGCGGCAAGGTCACCGACGGCAAGGGCGGCGAGCTCCTTTTCGGCCAGCGCCGCGATACCGGCTTCATCATCCCGGACTTCATCGCCTGGGGCGACCCCCAGGCGGTAGGCCGCTACTGACTAAGTTTGTCCTGGAGCGCCGGCCAGCGCTTGCCGACCTCATAGAGGAAGCGTTCGGGATCGGCGGCGAAGGCGTCGCGATTGGCTTCCAGGCTGAACAGATAGAGCCGCTGCGCCGCGATCACGAAGAAGCGAGGGTTGCCGGGGACCGTGACGCCGCGGGCGATGTCGGCCGGGTCGTAGCCGCCGAATTGCGGGCCATAGATCTCGGGATGGGCCAGGAAGGAGGCCCGATTGCCCTCGTTCCGGAAACGCCAGACCGCCCCCCACATGTTCGCCTCGAACTCCGCCGTCCCCTGCTCGGCGGTGCCGTCGACGAAATAGCCGACGGGGTCAAAACCCTCGATGGCGACGCCCGAGAAGCGGTTGACCACGATCCGTTCGGTCGTGGCCGCTTGCGCCGGCAACTCCAGGCAGGCGAGCCAAAGGCCCGCCAGAAGGGGGATCGCGAGCCCGATCAAGGCAATTCCGGGGCGCAAAGGGCTATCTTCCTGCCGTTGTGCCGTCATAGTTGCTGCGGATAACATCCGAGTCGAGGGGACATCCGGCGCAACCTAGAGCCGTGCCTGTTGGCGTCAGGTTAAGGAAGCGATCGGATTCGATAGCAGGGGTTCTTTTATGACTTTCGCATCACGCCTTGCTGCACTCGCGCTTGCCGCGATGGTGGGCTGGATCGTGCCGGCTTCCGCCCAGCAGGCGCCGCCGCCAAACCTGCCGCCGCCGCAGCGGACCCCGACGCCCAACACCTATGGGCCGGACGAGCTGGTGGGCGCCGGTCACCGCTTCTTCGGCAACGTCTCGCGCGGGCTCGCCTCGATCATCGAGAAGGCGGTCAGCCAATGGGGCCTGCCCAACGGCTATATCCTGGGTGAGGAAGGCTCCGGCGCCTTCGTCGCCGGCCTGCGCTACGGCGAAGGCACGCTCTACACCAAGAACGCCGGCGACCTCCGGGTCTACTGGCAGGGCCCCTCGCTCGGCTTCGACTGGGGCGGCGACGGCGCGCGCACCATGACGCTGGTCTACAACCTGCCCGCCACCAACGCGATCTACCAGCGCTTCGCCGGCATCGACGGGTCGGCCTATATCATCGGCGGCTTCGGCATGACCGCGCTCACCGCCAACAACATCGTGCTGGTGCCGATCCGCTCCGGCCTCGGCCTGCGGCTGGGCGCCAATATCGGCTATTTGAAATACACGCCGCGCGCGACCTGGAACCCGTTCTAGAGCGCCCTCCCCGGACAAGTTCCGGATTCACGTTAACGACAGGGCGGGGCTGGCTTTTTGCCGGCCCGCCATGCATTGTCGTTGGTAAATTTTTCCTTAGCTCTCGGAGTTCTGGCCCATGGTCGAACCGATCATGTACCTGGCGATCGGTTTCCTGCTCTCGATGCTGTGCGGGCTGGCCATCGTGCCGCTGGTGCATAACCGCGCGGTCCGCCTGACCACGCGCCGGCTCGAGGCCGCGACCCCGCTGTCGATGGCCGAGATCCAGGCCGACAAGGACCAGCTCCGTGCCGAATTCGCCATGTCGGCGCGCAGGCTCGAGATGAGCGTCGAGCAGCTCAAGAACAAGACCACCAGCCAGCTCGCCGAGCTCGGCAAGAAGAGCGATGCCATCAACCGCATGAAGATCGAGCTCGGCGAAAAGAACGCCACGATCTTCGCGCTCGAGGCGCGCGAGAAGGCGGTGAAGGAGCAGCTTCGCGCGACCGAGGAGGAATTCAGCGCCAAGACCGAATCCTTGCGCACCGCCGAGCAGGCGCTGACCGACAAGCAGGGTGAGCTCGCGAAAATCAATTCCGAGCTGTCCGACCGTTCGATGATGGCGGAGAGCCGCCAGGTCGAGCTGGTCGCGGTGCGCGCCCAGATCGAAGAGCTCAAGAACCGCGTCGGCGATGCCGAGAAGGAATTCGCCGCCACGCAGGCGCGCCTCGCGCAGGAGCGCACCGAATCCGAGACCGCTTCGCGCGAACTCGGCGATGCACGTGGCCGGGTCGAGAATCTCAGCCAGCGCGTCAACGAGCTCGACCGCCAGCTCCTCGTGCAGGTCAAGGAAGCCGAGATGCTGTCGGGCCGCGTCGCCGACCTCGAAGGCCGCCTCGCCACGCAAGGCAAGCTGCTCGCCGAGCGCGACTATGAGAACAACCAGCTCCGTCAGGCCAATGAGACCTCCGAGCGCACCGTCAAGGAGCTGCGCGTCGAGATCGCGGCCTTGAGCGGCGGCAAGTCGTCGGCCGCGTTCGAATCGCTGCGCGCGGAAAAGACCGCGCTGGAGGAGCAGCTCCGCACCGCGCGCGACGAGCGCGGCAAACTCCAGCGCGACATCAACGCGATCCAGCAGCAGGCGGAAAGTTCCTGGGCGACCGAGCGGATGGAGAACGCGCTCTTGCGCGAGCGCATCAACGACATCGCCGCCGAAGTGGCCAAGCTCGCGATGCAGCTCGAAGGCCCGAACTCGCCGATCGAGGCGCTGCTCGCGGCCGAGGCCGGCCAGCCGCCGAAGCCGGCGCCGCGCCCGGCCAACGACGCCGCGACCAATGGCGCACCGAGCCTGCCCGAGGGCGGTGGAACGCTGGCCGAGCGCATCCGCGCGCTGCAGGCCCACGCCTCCCGCGCCCGCCAGCAGGGCGCGTAAGCGGGCCGAAAGGCGGCCTCGCAGCCGGATTGCGCGATCGGCCAAGGTTTTCGCCTCCGCAAGGCACCTCGAAACTTGACACCTTCGGCCGGCACTTCTAAATCGCGGGCTCCAATGCACCGGCCGACTGACAAGTCCGGGCGCCTGCATGATGGTCCCGGGCGCATAGCTCAGCGGGAGAGCGTTCCCTTCACACGGGAGAGGTCCAAGGTTCGATCCCTTGTGCGCCCACCATCCATTCTCTGAACCCCATCGGTTGCGGACGACCATCGGTGCATGGCAGCTTTTTGGGCTGCCTCGTCAAAAATCTCGAAAACAACCCCATGCACAGTAGCCGACATCAGTCGGATCAATGGGTTACGATTTTTCCGAATTTTGATTGACCCGTCGGGCAAAACAGGCGCATGATGGAAGCATCGGAAGTCCCGCGTGCCGTCATTGCGAGCGCAGCGAAGCAATCCAGAGTGTGTCCGCGGAGGCAGACTGGATTGCTTCGCTGCGCTCGCAATGACGGAAGCACGGTGAGACGGCGCCGGTTCACGCCTCCAAGCTTTACGCGACCCGCCCCGGCCGCAACGCCGCGTAGAGACCAACCAGCGTTCCGATCGCGGCCAGGCCTGCTGCCAGCAGCACCTGCAATTGCCCATCGTCTGTCGCGCCGACGGACGACACTAATCTGGTCACGATGACGAACAGAATGCCCACGGCGGCCGCGGCGCCTGCGCAGAGATAGGCGAGCTCTCGCGTCAGGTTGCGGCCGAGCAGGCCGAGTGCGGTGAAATACATCGCAGAAGCGTTGGGATGAACGAACAAGGCAACGCGCGCGTACGGACCGTAGGCGTCGAACAGGGACTCACATCGGGTCAGGGCCGCTTTCGAGGCGACCCGCTGCAGGAACGGTCTGAAGAAACGCGCCTGTCCGTAACTCAAGACCGCGCCCACGATGATGGCCAGCCACGCCATGATGAAAACGGAAATATCTGCAGGCTTCGGATTGAGTGCCACGGACATCAGGATCAGGGCGGTGCCGGGAAAATAGCCGAAATACGGGAAGACCGACTCCAGCAGCACGCAGCCGAACATGAAGACCGGAAACCACCATGAACCGGTCGCGCCCTGGACGACGGCGTTCAGGTCGAAGAGCTCAGTCTTGTACAGGACGAGGTACATGCACATGGCGAGGCCCGCCAGCGCGTAGAACGGCAACGCTCCCGACAGAAACCGTCTCATCCAACCATCGGGATTTGTTGCGCGGACATAGCGGAGACCATCGATATCAGGACAAGACAGCGGAAGCGGGTGGCTGATGCTTTAGGCGAATGGAATGGCTCCTGTCGAGGGCGCTCTTTGCCACGCAATGCGCAAGACAGCCGCCCAATTCTACTTGCCGCGGTATCGCAGCGCCTCCACCAGCAGCGAGAAAGCCGGAGACGGCTGACGTCGGCTGGCATAGTAGAGATGGTATCCCGAGAACGGCGGACACCAATCCGAGAGCACGCGGACAAGACGGCCCTGTGACAAATAGGGCTGCACGTGTCCCTCGGTGAGATAGGCGAGGCCCAATCCCTTCAGCGCTCCCTCCAACAAAAGCCCTGCGCTGTTGAACACCAGCTGGCCCTCGACCCGCACGTTGAGCTCCCGCCCGTTCTTTTCGAACTCCCAGGCATAGAGACTGCCGCCATGCGTCGGCAGGCGCAGATTGAGGCAATTGTGGTGGGTCAGATCCTGCGGCGTTTTCGGCCGCTTGCGCTCGGCGAAGTAGGCGGGCGATCCGACCACCGCCATCCGGAGATCGGGGCTGACGCGCAGCGCGATCATGTCCTTGGCGACGAGCTCGCCGGGACGGATGCCGGCATCGACCTGCTGCGCCACGATGTTGGTGAGGCCGTAATCAATGATGATCTCGACATGGATGTCGGGGTATTTCGGCAGAAGCTTTCCCAGCGCCGGCAGCAGGATCTCGCCGGCGGCATATTCCGTCGCCGTCAGCCGGACAGTCCCGGCAGGCTTCTCGCGAAACTCGCTGAGTGCAGCAAGATCGTTGTCCATCTCGGTGAACTTGGGGCCGATGCTCTGGAACAGCCGCTCGCCGGCCTGGGTCGGCGTGACGCTTCGCGTCGTTCGATTGAGCAGCCGGACACCCAGCCGCTTTTCCAGATTGCGGATGATCTGGCTCAGCGCGGACTGCGTCATGCCGAGCTTTGCGGCGGCGCGCGTGAAGTTGCGCTCCCGCGCCACGGCGAGGAAGGCAAGAAGGTCGCTCGCGTCGTCCCGGTGCATTGATTAGCAGTCCTAATAACCGCATTCGAAATCTATCATCTAATCGGGGATCAGCGAAGGCCCTAGGTTCGGAGCAGCCACCAGGAGCTCCGAAACCAGCATGCCGGTCACGACCATGCAGCCCGCCGCATCGCTTCGCGTCACCGCGACGTTGCTGCCGATCATGGCGGTGGTCTTCCTCGCCTTCCTCGTCATCGGCGTGGCGATGCCCGTGCTTCCGCTCCACGTCCACGACGGATTGGGGTTCGGCACGTTCGTGGTCGGCCTCGTCGCTGGCAGCCAGTTCGCGGCATCCCTGGTCTCGCGGCCGTGGGCCGGTCACTTCTCGGACCGACGCGGGGCGAAGCGCGGCGTCATCGCCGGCCTCGTAGCGGCCGCGGCATCCGGGCTGTTGTACCTGCTCTCGCTCGGCTTCACCGAGGCGCCGCTGGCCTCGGTGACCATTCTGCTGCTGGGCCGCGGCCTGCTTGGCGGCGCCGAAAGTTTCATCATCACGGCCGCAGTCAGCTGGGGGCTGGCACTCGTCGACAGCGGCAACACCGGCAAGGTCATCGCCTGGGTCGGCTCCGCGATGTTCGCGGCCTTCGCCATCGGTGCGCCCGCAGGCGCCGCGCTCTACGCCGCCTATGGCTTCGCGGCGATCGCGTTCGCCACGTTAGCGGCGCCGCTGCTGGCGCTGCTGTTCGTTGCGCAGCTTCCAACGGTCGCGCCGGTGCAGCAGGCGCGCTTGTCGTTCGCCAAGGTGCTCGGCGCCGTATGGGTGCCGGGCTTCGGATCGGCCCTCGGCAGCGTCGGCTTCGGCGCGGTGACGACGTTCGTCGCCTTGCTGTTTGCCAGCCGCGGATGGGCCGATGGATGGCTTGCCTATACGGCCTATGCGGTTGCCTTCATACTGGCGCGCGTCTTCTTCAGTCATCTGGCCGATGCGATCGGCGGCGCCAGGGTTGCGCTGCTCTGTGCCTCGATCGAAGCTGCCGGGCAGGCCCTGATCTGGCTGGCGAGCCGACCCGAGATGGCGCTGGCCGGCGCCGCACTGACCGGATTTGGCTTCTCGCTGATCTATCCCGGTTTCGGCGTCGAGGCGGTGCGCCGCGTGCCGGCGCAGAATCGCGGCCTCGCCATGGGCGCCTACACCGCCTTTCTCGACCTCGCCCAGGGCATCGCCAGCCCCGCGCTCGGATTGATCGCGAGCGGCGCGCGGCTGAACCTCCTGTTTCTCGCGAGCGCCCTCACCGTGCTCTGCGCCGCACTGGTCGCCTGGTGGCTGCTCGCTCACCCGTTCACCGTCGAAGGACATCAACAATGAGAACGCTCGCAACCACCTTGTTGTCGGTCTGGCTGTTCGCCGGAGGCCCGGCCGCCGCGGACCAAACAGCCATCAAAGGAGCAAATCCCATGTCGACATCGGAAGACATCCGCGCCGTTGCGCCTGCCCTCGAAGGCTACGCGCAAAAATTCGTCATCGGCGATCTCTGGAAGCGACCAGGCCTTTCGCCGCGAGACCGCAGCATCGTCACGGTCGCGGCGTTGATCGCGCGCGACCAGATGGTCGAGCTGCCGCACTATCTGGCACTTGCGCTCGACAACGGCGTGAAGCCGTCGGAGATATCGGAGATCATCACGCACCTCGCGTTCTACACCGGCTGGGCCAATGCGATGGACGCGATCCCGGCGGCACGCGAGGTCTTCAAGGGCCGCAACATCGGAGCCGATCAGCTTCCGCCGGCTTCGGAGCCACACCTGCCGCTCGACGAAGCCGCGGAGAAACAGCGGGCGACACGCGTCGGCGAGCAGTTCGGGCAGATCACGCCGAGCCTCGTGCAGTACACGACCGACGCACTGTTCCGCGATCTCTGGCTGAGGCCGGCTCTGGCGCCACGCGACCGCAGCCTCGTCACCGTGAGCGCGCTCATCGCGACCGGTCAGGTCGCGCAGATCACCTACCATCTGAACCGCGCGATGGATAACGGGTTGACCCGGGAGGAAGCCGGCGAGGTGCTCGGCCATCTCGCCTTCTACGCCGGATGGCCCAACGCGTTCTCTGCGGCGCCGGTCGTCAAGGACGTCCTCGAAAAGCGGCCGCGATGAGCGGAGACATGACGTGATCAGGCGCAGGGACGTGCTCATTGGCGGCAGCGCCATTGTGATCGGAATCCGCCGGACGCGGGCGCGCGCGTCGGAGGCACAAGAGGAGGCTCATATGGACATCGACATCAAGCGCAACGGATCGCGCCCGTCACAAAAGGGCCCACAGGACTGGTTCACCGGAACGGTGCGGATCGATCCGCTGTTCCAGGCTCCTGATCCCGCCCGGGTAGGCGCGGGCCAGGTCACTTTCGAGCCGGGGGCCCGCACTGCCTGGCACACACATCCGCTCGGGCAGACGCTCGTCGTCACCGCGGGACTGGGGTGGGTGCAGCGCGAGGGCGGAGCCATCGAGGAGATCCGGCCCGGCGACGTCGTGTGGTTTCCGCCGGGACTGAAGCACTGGCACGGCGCGTCGCCGACGACGGCGATGACCCATATCGCCATCCAGGAATCCTCCGGCGGCAAGAACGTGGACTGGCTGGAGAAAGTGAGCGACGAACAGTATCGGAAGCCATGAGCGCGCGTTGTAGAGTGCGTGCGGAAACGCTTTCGAGGAGCAGCGCATGGCGACCATCTTCATCACCGGCAGCACCGACGGCCTCGGCCGGGCGGCGGCGCAATCGCTCGCCGATCAGGGGCACCGCGTGGTGCTGCACGCGCGATCGGCGGGCCGCACCAGCGCGATCGGCGAGCTCGCATCGCGCTCCGCCGGGATGGTGGTCGGCGATCTCGCGCGAGGTGCAGATGTGAGGAGCATCGCCGATCAGGTCAACGCGATCGGGCGCATGGATGCGGTCATCCACAATGCCGGCGTCTACACGCGGCCGGGCCGCGGCGCGACGCCGGAGGGCCATGCCGAAACCTTGGCCATCAACACGCTTGCACCGTACATGCTGACCGCGCTGATCGAGCGGCCCGGCCGATTGGTGTATCTCAGCAGCGGACTGCACCGGGGCGGCGAGGGCTCGCTTGATGACCTCGACTGGACGAAGCGGGCGTGGGATTCGGCCAAGGCCTATGCCGAGAGCAAGCTGCACGTGGTCGCGCTGGCCTTCGCGCAAGCAAGACGCTGGCCCAAGGTGCTGAGCAACGCCGTCGATCCCGGATGGGTGCGCACCAAGATGGGTGGCGCGGGCGCGCCGGTCGATCTCGACACCGGACAACGGACCCAGGCCTGGCTGGCGGTGAGCGGGGATGCCGCGGCTCAGGTCAGCGGGCGCTACTGGCATCATCTCGAGCAGCAGCCGCCGGCGAGGGAAGCGACCGATCCGGAGTTTCAGGACGAGCTCATCGAGAAATTGGGCAGGCTGACCGGGGTTGCGCTGCCGCAGGTCTGAGAGGTCTCATAAGGTGAGATCTGCAAGCCTCGACCGAGGTGCGTTCCCTCCCCCGCAAGGTAGGGCAATCGCATGTGAATTTCACGAGGATTGTCTGCGGGCTTGCTCCGCCTCTCCCGCTTGCGGGAGAGGCCGACGCGCTCGCAGAGCGCGGCGGGTGAGGGCTCTTTCCTCTTGGGGATTATCCCGTTGCGGAGGCACCCTCTCCCCAACCCTCTCCCGCAAGCGGGAGAGGGAGCCCAGTGCCGATGCCGCCGCATCGTGCAACTCATATGCGATTGCCCTGCCCACAAGAGGGGACGGAATGGAGAGGGCGCGCCACTCGCTACGCGATCGACAGGATCTCGATCTCCTGCGCGCCCGAGCCCACGACGTCGCCGACCGCCTTGCCCATCAGCGATCTCGCGACCGGCGCGACGAACGAGATCGATCCGGCCTTGGGATCGGCTTCGTCCTCGCCGACGATGCGATAGGTCTGCACCCGGCCGTCAGTGCGGCTGAAGGTCACCGTGCTGCCGAAGGCGACCGTATCAGTTGACTCGGGCTTCGCAACAAGCTGCGCCGTGCGCAGCCGTTCGGTGAGATAGCGCACGTCGCGCAACGGCACCGCGGACTGCCGGCGCTTCTCGTTGACGTCGTCGATGGCTTGCGCCGCCTCATAGGCCGCGCGCGCCTCCTGGAGCTCCGACTGCAGGGCCCGCAAGCCGGCTTCCGTCACGAGGTTGGGATGCGGCGAGATCGGGCGATCCGGGAGCAGCGTCTCGGACGCGGTCTCGGCGCTTTCTTCCTTGGTAAAGGCGACGCTCAATTCGAAGATCCTGTCGAACTTGTCTGGCTGATTGCGGCGCGCGGGCGCCGCGGGCGATTTGCCTGACGAGAGTCCCGTTCCGATGGAACGCGTCTCTCGCTTCTTGGTTCGACGCGTTTTGTTCACGCGAACCGGAATCCACTTCCGCTTGAAAACGCTTTATATCTCAAGTTGGACGAAACGACGGAGCTTGAAGACGAGATCCGGCATGGCCTGGCGGAACCGCGTGGCGTTCTGGAAGCTGGTCGAGAACGGCGCGAAGGTGATCATGGCGTTCCAGTGACGGTACCCATAGACCGTGACCGAGGCACCGGTCGCCGGAAAATCTTCCAGCTTGCGCAGCTCGCCGAGCACGAGCTCGGCGATCGCTTCCGCGGGCAGCAATTGCTTGCCGTCCACAGTCCTCGTGATTTTCGGGGGCGGCGCGGCCGGCTCTGGCGCGATCGGTGCAGCCGCGTCCGCGCGCTTGACCAGGTTCGCTTCGGGGACGATGGCGGCAGCCGCATCAAATCCGTTCGACGGCGCGGTTGGCGGAACCTCCGCGAGCGGCGGCGCGACGACGCTGTCCGCGCGCTTGTTACCCCCCAGGATGCTGCTGATCATGGCCACAAGGCCAGCATCCTTCACGTCGTCGCTCATTACTCCCCCCGGGGCTTCGGCCTACTCTAGCACCGCTCGGGCAGGCCGCCACAAGGGATGTATCGCCCGATTCCGGCCGGCGGGACCAGTGGTGCGGCGCGACGCCGAGTCGCGCCGCACCGCCGTGCAATGCGTCACTGCTTATCGAACGGAATATATTGCTGGTACTGCTTGGGCACCGAGCTGCGATAGCGCGCCGGAACCGTGCCGCTGTCGATCGAATGATCGATCTCCTGCTGCCGCGTCATCTTCTTCTTCGCGGGCTTCTTCGACGCGCTCTTCTTGGAGTCGGATGGCTGGCTGGAGCTGTCGGTGGTTGTGCCCGGCGTTGTCGTTGCCGTCGCCGGCGCTGTCGTCGCCGCCGGCGCAGCGGTGGTCGCGGGCGCTGCGGTTCCGCCGGCGGCCGGCGCGTTCTGCGCCAGCGCGAGCGATGTTTGCGCAAGAAGCGCCAGCGCTGCTGTCGCAGCCAGCAAATATGACCTTTGCATCAAAGCCTCCAAAATGACCTGACCCGAACGAGACGAAGCGGCCGCGTCCCGGGATCGGCGCGTGCAAGTCCGCGCACGATAGGCGCGACGCCTGCCGCCAACTGTGGCCGAGATCACATTGCTGATCGCGGCTCGCGCCGCATCATAGACCCATGTCGAACGCAGTGCCCACTGCGCAGACCAAGACGGGCACGACAAAGTGTCGGCCAAGTCCCGGAACACGCAGGTGGAGCTTGCGGTTCCTCATTCACTCGCTCTCGAAGGAGTTTGAAATGCGTCGCACTATCCTCACCCTCGCATCGTTTGCAGCCCTGATCGCCGCGACCTTCCCGGCGGCCCAGGCTCACGCCGCAAACGACCGGTATTGCCTGCAAGGCCGCAGCTGGGGCTATCCCGGCAACTGCCAATTCGCGAGCTATCAGCAGTGCCAGGCCAGTGCATCCGGCACGTCGGCCTATTGCGGCATCAATCCGCGCTACGCGTTCTCGCAGCAGCGCTATTACTGACGACGTTGTGGCGGCGTGCGCGCGAGGCGCGCGCCGCCACAATTTTCACGTGAAGACTTTCTGCTTCGCCGACACTCCGGCGAACTCACGCGCGCAAAACCGCTCACGCCCGTCGATGACAAGAATGTTATCCGTCATCGCTCCGGGAAAAATTTGCAAAGCACGACCGCAGCTTGCGCGTAGCGCCCTCCCCGGAACGACATCGACATCGCGCATTGTGTGAAGCAGCGGCTTGTGGCGCCCAATCACCTGATCTAGCGTCACATGCATATTCTGCTTCGAACAACTTTAACTTTAGTCGATTTTCCATGTGACTTTTCAGGGAGGAATTTGAAATGAGCAGCCGCCACGCAATTATTCCGCGCGGATTGAACACGATCCGATCCCCGCTTTCGCAAGGCCGCTTCGGCCGCATGTTCCGCAAGCTCAGCCTCAACCCGGCCAAGTTCGGACCCACCGACGCCGACAATATCGCCAACCTGTCGGCGCTCGCCGACAAGATGATCGGCAGCTTCGATGCGCCGAAAAACCCGCCGGACGCGGAAGAGAGCGGCATTCCCGCGCTCTACACCTATTTCGGCCAGTTCGTCGATCACGACATCACCTTTGATCCGGTCAGCTCGCTGACCAAGCAGCAGGATCCCGACGGGCTGGTCGATTTCCGCACGCCGTCGTTCGATCTGGACAATCTCTACGGCCGCGGCCCGAACGATCAGCCCTACATGTATGACGGCATCAAGTTCCTGCTCGGCGAGAAGCTGACCGGCGCGGGCGTCCCCGACGCCAACGACCTGCCGCGCTTCAAGGGCCGCGCGCTGATCGGCGATCCCCGCAACGACGAGAACAGCATCGTCTCGCAGTTCCAGGGCTTGATGCTGCGCTTTCACAACCGCATGGTCGACGACAACGACAGCCTGTCGTTCGAGGAGGTGCAGCAGCGCGTCCGCTTCCACTATCAATATGTCGTGCTGAACGACTTCCTGCCGCGCATCGTCCACGCCGACGTATTGAACGCGCTGAAGACCGCGGGCAGCTACGACCGCAGCAAGCTCGCCCACTATCACTGGCACAATTACCCGTTCATGCCGGTCGAGTTCTCCGTCGCCGCCTACCGGCTCGGGCATTCCATGATCCGCCCGGGCTACCGGCTCAACGACGCGGACAACATGCTGCTTCAGATCTTCCCCGATCCCAACAATCCCGACAAGAACGCGCTGACCGGCTTCCGCGCCATGGGCCCGGGACGCGCCATCGACTGGGGCCGCTTCATCGACATCGACACGCGCCCCTTTGGCGACGAGAACGACGAGAGCAATCCCGACAACAAGCGGCGGCTTCAGTTCGCCTATCGCATCGACACCTCGCTGGTCGATCCGCTGCGCAAGCTGCCACCGGAAGTCGCCTCCAATCCGGCCTCGCTGGCGCTGCGCAATCTCGAACGCGGCTGGCGGCTCGGCCTGCCCTCCGGCCAAGCCGTCGCCAGGGCGATGAACCTGACACCGCTGACGGACGATCAGATCATCATCGGCAAGGCCGTCGACCACCCCGAGGCGGGCGACCCGCAAACCAAGATCGCGACCATCGCGAACGGTGTGTTTGCCGGCAATTGCCCGCTCTGGACCTATATCCTGGCCGAGGCGCGGCAATTCCAGACCGCCGTCACGATTCCCGTCACCGGCGGCCCCGGCGCCGTCAACACGCCGCAGCTCGGCCCCGTCGGCGGCCGCATCGTCGCCGAGGTCTTCCTCGGCTTGATGTTCGGCGACAGCTCCTCCGTACTGTCGCTCGACCCGCAATGGGCCCCGGTAACCGGCTCCGGCTTCGCACTGAAGGACCTCGTCGCCTACGCGCTCGGCCAGGGCGATCCGCTGCACTGAGCTTGCGACGAACGATGAAAGGCCGCTCGCGTCATGCGGGCGGCCTTGTCGTCTACTCGCGTCCCAAGGGGGATAGGTGAACCGCGCGCCCCAGGGCCGCGTCGATGCAGCCAGAGCTCATTCCGGTTTAGAAGCCGCGTGGGTCGATCGACGGATCAGCTCGAACGAGATAGTCGATCTCGCCTCTCGCGACCCCGATGTCCCTGAGCTCCAGGTCGCTCAGGCCGTCCAACGTCGCGCGCAAGGTCTGGCGGATACGCCAAGCACAATAAGCGTCAAAATACCTCTTGAGAAAATTTGGGGCTCGCCGCGTCGACACGGACGTCTGCGCCGATCCCGCGGCAGCATAAATCGTGCTCATCGCTCTCTCCGGGGGGTGACTACCCACCGGGCGACCTTGCCAAGGCAGATCGGAGCGCGCTTGACGCCGGGCTCACATTTTCCTCACCAGCGGCTTATTTTTTGCGTTGCGCCCTATGCTACATTCCTGATGCCAGACGGGAGCGATCTTGCGCTATCTCTTCGAGGGCCACGCATTGGACACCGACCGGCGCGAGCTTTGTCGCGGACCGGATGTGTTGGCCGTGGCGCCGCAAGTATTTGACCTGCTCGCGTACCTGATACGTCACCGGGAACGCGTCGTCAGCAAGGATGAGCTGATCAGCGCGATCTGGAACGGACGCGCGGTATCCGATGCCGCGCTCACGACCCGTTTGAATGTCGTACGATGCGCCATCGGCGACAACGGAGAACAGCAGCGTCTCATCAAGACGCTTCCGCGCAAAGGTTTCCGCTTCGTTGGCGCCGTGCAGGGCGTGGGTAACGCCATGGCTGAGCCTGCCGGCTCGGCCATGCATGACGGCAACTCGACCCCGGTGCCGTCACCGCCACATCTTTCCATCCTTGTGCTTCCTCTGGCCAGCCTCGGCGGTGAGCCGGATCAGGATTATTTCGCCGCCGGCATCACCGAAAGCTTGACCGCCGATCTGTCGAGGATCGACGGCACGTTCGTGATTGCCTGCAACACGGCGCTCACTTTCCGCGGCAAGGCCATAGACGTGCGACAGCTCGGCAGGGAGCTGAATGTAAAGTACGTCCTGCAGGGCTCGGTTCAGCGCGGAGCCGATCGGCTCCGCGTGAACGTCCAGCTGATCGATGCCGAAACGCGCGCCCATCTTTGGACCGATCGCTTCGACAAGCCGATGACCGACCTGCTCGAAATGCAGGATGAAATCGTTACCAGACTTGCCAATGCCCTGGACGCTCAGCTGATCGAAGCCGAGGCGCGACGCGCGGAGCGCGCGCCGCATCCCGATGCGATAGATTTGTGTTTCCAAGGCCGCCATTTGTGGAACACAGGACTAACGCCCGAACGCCTGGCACAAGCTCGCGGCTTTTTTGAACGGGCCCTGGTGCTTGATCCAGAGAATGTCGAAGCATTGGTCGGCATAGCTCACGTCGACCTTTCAACCGCCACCACGTTCATGGTGAACGACCGTGACGCGTATTTCAATGCGGCGGACGTTAACCTGACCAAGGTCCTGTCGATGAACCCGCGCCACGCCCGCGCACGTCTTGCATTTGGCGTCTTGCACCTGTTCACGGGACGCGGCTCGCAGGCAATCGTGGAGTTCGAGCAGGCGCTGGCGCTTGACCGCAACATGGCCACGGCCCATGCGCTGATCGGATTTGCAAAGGTCTTTGTTGGCCAAGGCGCCGAAAGCGAGGCTCACATCCAGCAAGCGCTCCGGATTTCTCCCCGCGACAGTTTCACCTATCGATGGATGCACTGGCTCGGTGTCGCCAAGCTGATCCTGGGCGCCTATGAAGAGGCGATCGATTGGTTGCGCCGGAGTCTTGAAGCGAACCGGAACAATACGATCGTGCATCTCCAGCTTGCTGCGGCCTTGGCGCTGGTGGGATTGATCGACGACGCAAAGGCTGCCGCCCGCGAGGGACTTGCGCTCGACCCCGCCTTCACAACGCGCCGCACGCGAGGGCTCATACTGAGCACTGATCCAACGTTTCGTGCCGGAAGCAGGCGTATTCGCGATGGCATGCTGTTGGCGGGCATACCCGAGGGCTGACATTGATTCCACAGCCGTTAACGCGCAGCGCCGAGACCGCTCTCGCCAAGGCGCGTCGCGAACCAGCGCGACAGCGGCTGCTCGACGATGCCGCCGGCATAGACCTCCGACGTGGTCACCCCGTACTTGTCCAGCACCAGCAGCACGCCGATCCAATAGGCGAACCAGACATGCGCATCGGTCATCGCTTTCAGCTTGTGCTGGTCGTGATCGAGCGGCGTGTGATTGCTCGCCTTGCGGATCTCCACAGTGAGCAGGTTGTTCGGGATCTCGCGCTGATGCACCACGACGTCGGGATAGATCGACTTGCCGAGATGATCGTCGGTCGAGATGATGGTGCCGTGCGGCAGATGCAGCGTGCGCTCGCCGAGCCGGTCGTAATTGCAGTCGACCGCCCAGCCCGAGAACTGTCGCTCCAGGTAAACGGCGAAGCGATGCGTGATCGCACGCTCGCCGATGTCCTTCTCGAACAAGAATGCTTCGTGCGCGTAGAAGTCCCGGAGCGCCGCGATCACCTTGTTCAGCTCGGTCTGCATCGTGCCTCCGGGCCTCGGCGCTCTGGGTTGGTACGCCCTACATCTGGACTTCGATCAGCCGCGGCCCGGGCTCGGCGACCGCCTCGGCCAGCGCCTTGTTGAGCTCGTCGGCATTGGTGACGGCACGGCCGGGCACGCCCATGCCCTTGGCCAGCGCGACGAAATCGAGCGTCGGGCGGTCGAGGCGGAGCATGTCGTTGGCGCGCTGGCCGGGCTCGCCGGCGCCGACATTGTCGAACTCGCCGCGCAGGATCTGGTAGATGCGGTTGGCGAACACGATGGTGACGATGTTCAGATTCTCGCGGGCCTGCGTCCACAGCGACTGGATCGTGTACATCGCGCTGCCGTCGCCGACCATGGTGATGACCTTGCGGTCCGGGCAGGCGATCGCAGCCCCGATCGACAGCGGCGTCGAGAAGCCGATCGAGCCGCCCATGTTCTGCAGCCAGTCGTGCGGCGCAGCCGCCGCCGTCGGCGGGAAGAAGCCGCGGCCGGTGGTCAGCGATTCGTCGACCATGATCGCGTTCTCGGGGATCGCGCAGGCGATCGCCTGCGCGATCGAGGCGAAGGTCAACGCGCCGGTCGGCTTCACCAGTTCAGCCAACGCCTGCGGCTTGACGTCCTTGGCGCTCGCCTTCACGGCGCCGGCCAGCGCTTCGAGCGCTGCGACCGAATTCTCGCCCCAGGAGGTCATGCGATGCACCTCGCAGCCCTGGGGCTTGAGCATGCTCGGCTTGTTCGGATAGGCGAAGAACGCCACGGGATCGTCGGACTCGACCAGCACGATGTGGCGGAACTTCGCCAGCATCGGCAGCGCGTTCTCGATCACGTAATGGATGCGGTCGATCGAGAAGCGGCCGCGGCCACGCGCCATCTTCGGGCGGAAGGTCGGGCCCATCACGGTGCAGCCGGTCTTGCCGGCGATGCGTTCGGCCAGCGCCAGGCCCTGCTCGCTCAGCGCGCTGCCGGTCATCAGCAACAGCGTACCTTCGCCGTCCCCGTGCAAAATCTTGGCGGCCCGCTCGACCGCCTGCGGCGAATAGCTCGCGCGCTGCTGCTCGGCCGGTACCTCGGCGATGCCGTCGGCCTCGTTCCAGGCGGTGTCGGCGGGCAGGATCAGGGTCGCGATCTGCGGCGGCGCGCTTTTCGCGGCCGCAATGGCCGCGGCGCCGTCGGCGGCGACCGATTTGGAATCCGGGGAGGTGCGGACCCAGGACGACATCGGCCGGGCCAGGCCCTCGATGTCCGAGGTCAGCGGCGCGTTGTAGCCGATGTGGTAGACCGCGTGCTGGCCGACGATGTTGACGATGCCGGAATTGGCCTTCTTGGCGTTGTGCAAATTGGCAAGGCCGTTGGCGAGGCCGGGGCCGAGATGCAGCAGGGTCGAGGCCGGGGTGCCCTTCATGCGGAAATAGCCGTCGGCGGCGCCCGTCACCACGCCCTCGAACAGGCCGAGCACGCAGCGCATGCCGGGAACGCGGTCGAGCGCCGCGACAAAATGCATCTCGGAGGTGCCCGGGTTGGTGAAGCAGACGTCCACCCCGCCCTTGACCATCGTCCGCACCAGGCTTTCCGCACCGTTCATTCTGTCTGCTCCCGCAACCGGCGATTTCCAGTGATCCCTGCGATCAATCATTGTTCGCGCGTGCCGTCAAAGCAAGAGCGGCCATTGCGGCCCTGCCCCGCGCCGCAATTCGCGGGCTTGGCTAATGCCCCGTTCCGATGGAATCGAAATGGGCATTAGATTCTTGTTTTGACGCGTTTTCTTGATGCGAACCGGTATCCACTTCGCTTGAAAACGCTCTCATGCTTTCCGGCAAACTGTCGCGGTTGCCGATTTGCTAACGCCATTCGTTAAGCAAGGCCTCCTCACGGGGCCGTGGCTTGCGAAAAGCCCGCGAATATGGCCTCTGGCCCTTGTTGAAGAGATTTTTTGCTTGGGGGTACCAATGATCCGGTTTTTCGCCGCGCCGATTGCCGCCATCGCACTGCTGACCGCCACCGTGCCCGGCGCATTCGCCGAAGGGTTCGACTCGCGCGACATCATGGGCGGCGGACCGAACTTCTTCTTCCGCGGCGGCTCGAGCCCAATCCCCCGCACCACCGTCATGTACAACGGCAACTATGCCCCCGGCACGATCGTGGTGAACACGGCCGAGCGCCGGCTCTATCTGGTGCTCCAGAACGGCCAGGCGCTGCGCTACGGTATCGGCGTCGGCCGCGACGGCTTCCGCTGGGGCGGGGTGCACAGGATCACCGCCAAGAAGGAATGGCCGGATTGGACGCCGCCCTCGCAGATGCTGGCCCGCCGGCCCGACCTGCCGCGCCACATGAAGGGCGGCATCGAGAATCCGCTCGGCGCACGCGCGATGTATCTGGGCTCGACGCTGTACCGCATCCACGGCTCCAACGAGCCGGAGACGATCGGCCAGGCCGTGTCCTCGGGCTGCTTCCGCATGACCAACGACGACGTCACCGACCTCTACAGCCGCGTCTCGGTCGGCACTCCCGTGGTCGTGCTGAACAATTAAGTCCTGCGCGAACTTCCGTAGGGTGGGCAAAGCCCAAGGATCGCGCCAACGCGCGGTCCTTTGGTGTACCCACCATTTTGAGTTGGTGGGCACGGCGCTTTGCGCCTTTGCCCACCCTAGGCATCGTGCTTGAGCGCCGGGAACCCGCCGGGCGCGTGAATTTGTGGGCTTGTGCGCGCGAGGCGAATACGGCAGCGTCGCGCAACGATGAGCGCATTCAACCAGCCCTCGGCTGCCGTCCGCCTCGCCCTGCTGGCGCTTGCAGCGCTCGCATCCGTGCCTGACACCGCTACCATCGCCGCCGCGGGCGAATTGCCCGCGATCGCCTCGCGCCAGCGCAGCGAGAAGAAGAGTTTTACCGACGGCGAGATCGTCGAAGGCTTTTTCAAGACGGCGTTCGGCGCCGAATATCACCTCGCCGGCCGCGTCGACCGCATCCGCAAATTCGACGGGCCGGTGCGGGTCTACGCCGAGAGCGACCGCGCCGACCGCAAGGCGCAACTCGCCAAGGTCGTGGCCGACATCGGCAAGCGCGTACAGCATCTCGACATCGCCATGACCGGGACCAGCGAAGCTGCGAACGTGCGGGTCAAGCTCGTGCGCGACCGCGATCTCTTCCGCACCATCGCGACCTTCTACGGCGTGGACAAGGCGCGCGAGATCCGCTCCTCGCTCGATCCGCAATGCCTGTCCGGGTTCCGCAAGAACGACGATTTCGAGATCGAGCATTCCGACGTCATCCTCACCGTCGACAACGGCGACTTCACCTTCCTCGACTGCGCCTATGAGGAGCTGCTGCAATCGCTCGGGCCGATCAACGACACCACGAGCGTGCCCTGGACCATGTTCAACGACAACGTCTCGATGGGCTATTTCGACGTCTACGACCAGTACATCCTCAACCTGCTCTACGACCCCCGCATCAAGGCCGGCATGACCGTACCGGACGTCAAGGCCGTTCTGCCGCAAGTGCTCGCGGATGTCCGGGCCTGGGTGAAGCAAGTGAATGATCTGAAGGAGTGATTTCTTACCCTCTCCCCTTGTGGGAGAGGGTGGCTCGCCGTGGAGCGGCGAGACGGGTGAGGGGTCTCTCTCGGCGAGTCCAGTTCTAGCTTGAGTACGCGGAGAGAGACCCCTCATCCGGCGCTTCGCGCCACCTTCTCCCACAAGGGGAGAAGGGAAGAAAGTGCGGCCTCCTCGCCCTACTGCACGAGATCGGCGACGGTGGTTGCGGCCTTCAGCCCCGTGCCGGTGAGGACGGCGACCGTGGTCTCACTTCCCTTGATCGCCCCGGTCGTGGAGAGCTTGTCCAGCGCAGCCGCTGCGCTGGCGCTGGTCGGCTCGGCGAACAGGCCTTGGCGCGCGAGGCGGCGCAGCGCGGCGACGATCTCGTCCTCGGCGAGCGCGATGGTGCCGCCGCCGCTCTCGCGCAAGGCGGCGATGATCTCGCGCAGGCGCAGCGGATTCTTGATCGCGGTTCCCTCCGCAATGGTCTTGTTCACCTCGCGCGCGACGGGCGTATCGACGCCGGCCTTGAAGCTCGCATCGATCGGCGAGCAATTGAGCGGCTGTGCCGCGAACAGGCGCGGCAGCTTTGTAATCTGTCCGGCCTTCAAGAGCTCACGGAAGCCGAAGGCGCAGCCGAGCAAGCTGCTGCCAGCGCCGACGGGGACGATGATGTTGTCGGGCGCGCGGAAGCCGAGGTCTTCCCAGATCTCATAGGCGAGCGATTTGGTGCCTTCGAGGAAGAACGGCTGCCAGTTGTGGCTGGCATAGAAGGTCTGGCTCGACTGGCGGATCGCCTCGGCCTCCGATTCCTCGCGCGGGCCCTCGACGAGCTGCACCAATGCTCCGTAAGCGCGCACCTGCGCGATCTTGGCCGGCGACGTCGAGGCCGGCGCCAGAATCTTCACGCGCATGCCGCCGGCGGCACCCAGCCCCGCCATCGACGAGCCGCCATTGCCGGAGGAATCTTCCAGGATGGCGTCGACGCCGATCTGCCGCAGGAAAGACAGCATCACGGAGGAGCCGCGGTCCTTGAAGCTGCCGGTCGGGTTGAACCATTCGAGCTTGAAAAAGGGCCGCAGGTCACCCCAACCCTGCTGAACCAGCGGCGTGCAGCCTTCGCCGAGCGTAATTGGCATTGCGATCTCGACCGGCAGCGCCGCGCGATAACGCCAGAGCGATCGCGTGCGGCTGTCGATGTCATCCCGCGAGATGCCAGCCCCCGGCGTCACCAGCAGCTGCGTGCGCTCGTCCGAGCACCAGCGCGGCTGGTCGAGCGGGTAGAGCTTTCCGTTGCGCGGGTCGATATAGCTGGCGGTGGACATGGCATTCTCCGGGGCAGAGCCGGTCCGGACCATATGTCCGAATGCGGGCGGCTTATCCAGTCGGTCGCGGCCGCACCGCGCGCGGAGCATGGCACGCAAGCGCTCGGCGCGGCTCCCCACCAGCAAGATAAATATAGTAATTTCAATATCTTACAGAATTCCCGCGCGGGCAAATGTGCCCCGGCGGTCCGCCCGGACCATGGCGCCCGGCAGCCCTGCGCCATATCTCATGGGAGGTAGCCCGCCCCGACCTACGATTAACTTGTCTGTCGTGGCTCGCCGCTACAATATGTTGGATTGAGCTTGCGTCGCCGGTGCTCCGCATGGGCGATGCAGGTGAGCCAGGCCCGTCCAAGCGGCGGGCCGTTGGCTTTTTGGGAGCCTGGACATGAGCCGCGCGAACCGTACCGAGCATATCCGCCTGACCTCCCATCCGGAGCCGGGCAAGAAAGCTGCCTTCCCGATCCACTGGGGTGCCGCAGATGCGCGCGCCCGCGGTCCGATCATCGGCACGGTGTCGCGCGCCGGAGATCGCAACGTGATCGGCAGCCACGGCGGCTCCTACGCGATGTACCGCGCGCTCGCGGTCTCCGCCGGCGCGCTCGATCCCATCAAGCGCCCCGATCTCACCAACACCTTCCCGGCCGCGACCATCGGCCCGTTCGAGCAATGGCGCGATCCCGCAAAGATCGTCGCACTCGATCCGTGGGGACATCTCGTCGCCGAGAATTTCGGCAAGGACATCGCCGAGGGCGTCGATATCCGCCCAAGCATCGCGGTGACGCGGGCGCGGCTCGATCTGCCGGAGATCCGCGAAGCGCTGGCCGCAAAGCGGCTGCGCGCCGACGGTGAGGTCGTGCACGCCAATGGCAGCGTCTCGGTGGTGAAGATCGCAATCGATCCGGTCTGGTACCTGCCCGGCCTTGCGACGCGGTTCGGCACCAACGAGACCGAGCTGCGGCGCACGCTGTTCGAGCAGACCGCCGGCATGTTCCCCGAGCTCGTGACCCGGCCGGACCTGAAGGTGTTCTTGCCGCCGATCGGCGGTACCACCGTCTACATGTTCGGCGATGTGACAAAACTGCCGGACCATCGCACCAAGATCACCTGCCGCGTGCATGACGAGTGCAACGGCTCCGACGTGTTCGGCTCCGACATCTGCACCTGCCGGCCCTATCTGATCCATGGCATCGAGGAATCGGCGCGCGGCGCGCAGGAGGGCGGGCTCGGGCTCGTCGTCTACAACCGCAAGGAAGGCCGCGCGCTCGGCGAGGTCACGAAATTCCTGGTCTACAATGCGCGCAAGCGCCAGGAGGACGGCGACGCGGCCGCAGCCTATTTCGAGCGCACCGAATGCGTCGCCGGCGTCCAGGACGCGCGCTTCCAGCAATTGATGCCGGATACGATCCACTGGCTGGGCCTGAAGCGCATCGACCGCTTCCTGTCGATGAGCGACATGAAATACGACGCGCTGACCTCGCAGGGCATCGACATCGTCGAGCGCGTGCCGATCCCGCCCGAGCTGATCCCGGCCGACGCCCATGTCGAGATCGCCGCCAAGAAGGCCGCGGGCTATTACTCGACCGACATCGCGCCGGAAAAGGATATGGACGGCGTGGTCGGCCGTTCGCTGGAAAAATACTGATCGCGCGATGGCGGACGCTTTGGAACGACAGGCACGCTCGCTGCTCACCGCGACAGCGGTGCGCGCACGGGCTGGGCAGATGCTCGAGACCGGCCTCGCCGGCGGTTTGAGCCACTTCACGATCGATCTCGACCGCATGGACGGCGTCGCTGAGGCCGTGCTCGCAGTCACGCGAAAAGCCTATCCGACGCTGGACATTCCGTTCCATGCGCGCTGGCGGCATTTTGTGCTTGGCGGCGTCGATCGCTGGGCGCGGTTCGCCGACGCTGCATCATGGCCGGATCGCGCAGCGCGGGCGCGCGCCGAGTTCGATCTCGCCATCGTCAGCGTGCTGCTCGATGCCGGCGCGGGCGCCGCGTGGCGCTATCGCGACGCGGTGACGGGGGAAAGCATCGGCCGGTCCGAGGGGCTTGCGATCGCCAGCCTCGATATGTTCGCGAGCGGCCTCTTCTCGCGCGATACCCGCGAGCCGTTCAGGGTCGATGCGGGCGTGCTCGCAGAGCTGCCGCTCGCCGCGCTCACATCCGCGTTCCAGGTGAACGATGCCAATCCGTTGCTTGGGCTCGAGGGACGGACCGATCTGCTGCGGCGTCTGGGCGAACTCGTTGCGGACCGTGCGGAGATTTTCGGCCTGCAAGACACGCCGCGGCCGGGCGGCCTGTTCGACCACATCGCTGCGCAGGCTACGGACGGGGCCATTCCCGCGCCCGCCATCCTGTCCGCGGTGCTGAACCAGCTAGGGCCGATCTGGCCATCGCGGCTCGAGCTCGCGGGTGTCCCGCTCGGCGATTGCTGGCGCCATCCGGCGCTCAAGACGGATGACGCAACCGCGGGCCTCGTGCCGCTGCACAAGCTGTCGCAATGGCTGAGCTACTCGCTGATCGAGCCACTCCAGCGGGCTGGATTTGAGGTCACGGACATCGATGGGCTCACCGGGCTTGCCGAGTACCGCAATGGCGGCTTGTTCGTCGATCACGAGGTGTTGCGCCTGCGCGACGCTGCCGATGCCGAGCGTGCGCATGAGGTGGATTCCCTGCTCGTCGTCGAATGGCGCGCGCTGACCGTCGCGTTGCTCGACCGTCTCGCCGAATTGGTTCGCGCAAAACTTGGCCGCACGCCCGAGACACTGCCGCTCGCCAGCATCCTGGAAGGCGGCAGCTGGGCCGCGGGCCGCGCCATCGCCTTTGCGCGCCGCCCCGATGGTTCGCCGCCGCTCAGGGTGATCAGCGACGGCACGGTTTTCTAAACCCTCTCCCCTTGTGGGAGAGGGTGGCTTCGCGAAAGCGAAGCCGGGTGAGGGGTCTCTATCCTCACCAACGGTATTGCAAGTGGAGAGAACCCCTCATCCGGCGCTTCGCGCCACCTTCTCCCGCAAGGGGAGAAGGAAGAAAGGTAGCCGATCATGGAAGGCGTCACGATCGTCGATCATCCGCTGGTGCAGCACAAGCTGACGCTGGTGCGGGACAAATCCATCTCGACCAAATCGTTTCGCGAGCTGATCAAGGAGATCGGCATGCTCTTGTGCTACGAGGTGACGCGCGATCTGCCGCTCGCTGATACCGTGATCGAGACGCCGCTGGCGACGATGCACTCGGCCAAGATCGCCGGCAAGAAGCTGGTGTTCGTGCCGATGCTGCGCGCCGGCACCACCTTCGTCGACGGCATGATGGACCTGGTCCCGACCGCGCGCGTCGCCCATATCGGCCTCTATCGCGAGCCGCACAGCTTTGCCGCGGTTGAGTACTTCTTCAAATCGCCGTCCGATCTCGGCGAGCGCCTCGCCATCGTGGTGACGCCTGTCGTCGCCACTGCCAACACGGCCGTCGCTGCCATCGACCGGCTGAAGGAACGCGGCGCCAAGGATATCCGCCTCGCCTGCCTGATCTCCGCCCCGGAAGGACTGGAGCGGCTGCGCGGACTGCATCCGGACGTGCCGATCTGGACGGCTGCGGTGGATGAAGGCCTCGACGAGAACGGCTTTATCCTGCCGGGCCTCGGCGATGCCGGCGATCGCGCCTACGGGACGCGATAAGCGGCGAACCTAGATTCCTGTTTGACACAGTGGACGGGCTTCCCGTCGTTTCTGAACGGAAAATTCCTTGCCAGCGACCAAGACACGGCCGCTTGGCGCGGTGCATCCGCGACCCCGACACCAACCATTCGGACACGCACTGATGACGAAAGTGGTTCGCCGATCACAAGCCGCCAGGATCATTTGTTCAGCCATGTCGTTTGCTTTGGTGCTGCTCACGGTCCCGGTGCAGGGACTTAGGGGACAAGCTGGGCAAAGTCCGGGATGTCTGATCGTGACCCATGTCTGACATCACCCTTCAGGTACCCCGGCCATACGCATGCCCGCGTAGAAGCGTTCGCGCCGCGCTAAGTAACTCGGACTGTTGCTTGGTGACTGGCTCTGGAACCGGCGGATGGTAAAGGCTGGATCCAACGCTAGCCCCGCCTCCGCGGCGGCGCGGGCCTCTTCGAGCGACCCAAGCAGCGCAAACGCGACAGCAAGATGGAAATGCGCGAGGGGAAAATTGCGGTTGGCCTCGACGCTCCGGCGCAGCCAGGCGACCGCCTCGGCGCTGGCATCGAGGTAAACGCTCGCAATGCCAGCCCACATCATCCACCGGTGCGCGAACACATCGCGGGGTGAGAGGCGCAACGCTTCACGGACATGGGTCTCGGTCTCCTCGGCATGACAAAGAAAATGCTTGGCAAGACCGATCCAGCCGTGAGCATTCGCGAGATTGCGATCCAGCGACAAAGCCTGCTCACATTCGACAATGCCTTGGGCGACGCGCCCCATAAAAATATGAACGGCGCCCAGATACATGTGAGCCTCGGCGTATTGCGGAGCCAGCGACAACGCCCTCATTAAGGTCGCCTCGGCCGTCGCGAGGAGCACGGCCCGATCGTCAACACCAAAGTTAGCGGCCTTATTGAAGTCGACTGCCGCCGCGCCAACGAGTGCTTCGATGTTATCGCGATCGAGCACCAAGGCGCGCTCGAAGAAGCTTCGCGCTTGCCCCAGGTGTTCGTTGGTCAGCCCCTTGTGTAGGCATGCAATACCTCGGAAATACAATTCCATTGCGTCTGGATGTAACGAACGCTCGGCTCGCCGCGCCTCGGCCGCAATGAGCTGGGCATCCAGCGTATTGGCGAGCCTTGATACGATTTCGTCCTGCATATCGAAAAGGTCGGCGATGAACTTATCGAAGCGTTCGGCCCATAGCTGATTGCTTGTTTCCGCGTCGATCAGTTGCACATTAATTCTAAGCCGATTTCCGCTTCGCTGCACGGAGCCTTCCAGCACATAGCGGACCTTCAATTCACGCGCGACCTGCTTCACGTCAACTGCTTTGCCCTTGAAGTTGAACGATGTGCTGCTGGCTATTACGAACGAGCTTCTGATGCGCGATAGGTCCGTAGTCAGGCTTTCGGTCACGCCGTCGGCAAAATACTCTTGCTCGGGATCACCGCCGATGCTGGTAAATGGTAGAACAACAATAGACAAGCGCGGTGCCAAAGCCGGCATCGACGCCGCTCCTCCGTCGTCAGTCCCCAAGCCAAGTTCATCCCCGCGCACAGTATAGGGATGTTCCGGGCGGGCAACGCTTTTGCGATTCAGGTCGCCCTCATCGGCAACGACGAGCGCCCCAATAGACTGCGCCTCCTGCACTGCGCCAACGAAGCGGAAGCCCTTGCGCGGCAACGTTTTGATTAGGCGCTGTTTCTCGCCAGAATCGCCAATCGCGTTCCGAGCGGCGTTGAGGCGAGTCGTCAGTGCGGCATCCGAAACGATGCGTCCATTCCAAACAGCTCTGATGAGATCGTCCTTTGTGACGACACGCTCCCTATTTCTGATCAGGTAATCGAGCAGATCGAAAACCTGCGGCGCGATAGCGACCACGTCGCTTCCGCGATGCAGCTCGCGCCGGTCCGTGTCAAAGACGTAGTCCTCAAAGACATAGCGCAAAGCACCATTCTCCTTGGTAGTCTTCGGATATCAAAAGGCGCTCTAATCTGGAGTGAAATACAAAGAATAAGCCTGCGGTAAAGGAAATGTAAGCCATTCATTAAGCGCGCCGGCACTTGCTTTGACAGTCTTCAAGCCAAAGCAGGCTCGAGAGGTGCAGCTATGAAGACGAACGAGTTGGGACAGACCATCCCTTCCATCCCTTCGACACAGCGTGCCTTCCGTTTCTTCGAAACTTATTGGGTTGCGTTTCAAGCAAGGCGAAAACGAAAGAGGGCGCGAGCCGATTTGTACTCTCTAAATGATAGAGAACTAAGGGATATGGGCATTACCCGCGGCGAGATCGATAACGTCACCTCGCACTTCGCTGTCGACCCGCGGCGTTGATACAGGTCGCTGGGTCGCCGATCGGCATAGCGGACGAAGAAGGACCTCGACATATCCTTCGTTGGAGCGCTGCCAGGTTAGTCAGCGCTCCGGCCCGGATGTCTCTTCTTGGCCCCCAGTAGTCCTCGGTCTTCGACGCCGTGATGTCTGCTTTCAGAGGTGAAACAGACTTTTGCTGGAATTATGGGTACGCGCCCTAAATCTTCCCGCTGCCGCAGATGCCCTTCAGCGCCTGCCATTCCTTGTCCGTCAAGAGCGGCGGGCCGCTGGCGGGGCGATCCTCTTTCGTCATCCGCGCAAGGCGGTCCTCGGTCAGCGGGTGGCTGGCGAGGATCGTGAAGCCGCTGCCGCCTTCCTTGCCGGTGATGCGGAACATCAGCTCGGCGGCGGGCTTCGGCGAGCGGCCGAGCTTGTGCATGATCTCGATCGCGAAAGTGTCGGCGCCGGTTTCGGCCTCGCGCGAATAGGAGGCTTCGACCACGCTGCGCGAGGCGAAGATCACGGCGCTCGAGCCGGTGACGTCGCCGAACAACAGGCCGATCAGGAACGAGGTGCCGCCGTTGTAGATCAGCCCACGCATGTTGTCGTAATGCTTGAGATGGCCGAGCTCGTGGGCGAGGATGCCGGCGAGCTCGTCGGGGTTTTGCGCCTTGTCGAGCAGGCCCCTCAGCACGTAGACCTTGCCGCCCGGCAGCGCGAACGCATTCGGCACCGCCGTCGGCAGCACGCCGGCGGTCATGGCATCATCGTCGAGGCCGGCGGCATCGCGCAGGCGGTTGACGAGCTTGGTGAACGCGGCCTTGCCCGCGGGCTCTTCGCACACGCTGCGGCCGAAGATGGTCTTCACCTGGACTTCGGAGGCATCGCCGATGCGGCGCTCGATCGGCTTCGGCACCAGCGGCGCGAGCCGGTCGGCGGCGAGCGGCACGCCGAACAGCACGACGCAGACGATGGAGACGGCGGCGGCCACCGACCAGCCGACGATTTTTGCCAGCCCGCGGCGCGAGGTCTGGTGCTCGTCGAGCCGCGCACAGCGGACCATCACCTGCGTGGCCAGCGCGACGTCGCGGACCTCGAGCCGCGCCAGCAGCGGCGCGGTCGTGCAGGACAGCCGCAAGATGCCGGCCGGACTGTCGGCGCGGCGGATGTCGGCATAGGCCCAGCGCACCGGCGCTTCGCCCTCCTCGACGATCTCGAGCGCATCGCCGAGCGCGAGCGTCACCTGCCGCCTGCGGCTCGAAACGCCGTCGAAGAAGATGGTCGGCTTGGCGGACTGCGCCGGGGCCTCGGTGGACAGCTCACTCACAGATCAGAATCCCGCGACATCGAGCCCGTCGGCAAAGCCTTCGCCGAGCGCGCTGGCAAGCTCGCCGCTGCCGCGCACGTCCGCAGCCGCGCCGATGTTGTGCACCTCGACCGTTTCCAGCACCTTGGCCCAGATGTCGCGCTGCAGATACACCCGCATGACGATGTTGATCGCAAGTGCCAACGCGAGATAGCCGATGACCATCGCCACCATCATCGGGATGTTCCTGGTGGCATTGTCGGGCCCGAACGCCTGCTCGGCCGGCAGGCCGCTCAGCTTGACGAGGAGCATGGTGGCTCCGCCGAGATAGAAACCGAAGATGGTGGAGAGCAGCATCCACCAGCCGATCACTTTCCAGTAGAGGCCATAGAACGCATTGTGCGGCAACTCCGAGGACACGCTGACGCCGCCGATGCGGATGCCGTCCAGCCACCAGCGCCATTCGCGCGCCTTGAACTCGGCATAGAAGAACGGGGCGAGCGGGAAGATGATGAGCGCGATCGGGCTGAGCAGCCACAGCCACCAGCCACGCTTGAAGAACTCCCAGCCGTTGCCTTCGAAGTCACCTTGCAGATCGCCGTAATGGGTGTGCCGCATCTTGTAGCGTTCGAGCGAAGCCTCGCGCCAGGGCAGCGCCAGGCCGAGGGTGAGGAACACGAGCAAGCCCCACGCCATGGCGCGGAACGAATAGGCCCAGCCCGAGCCGTCCATCCAGAACCGCACGCCGCGCCAGACCGTGCGGGTCAGGCGATAGCGCCGCGCGCGAAAGATCGCGAACTGGCCGAAGGCGTAGAAGCTGATGAACAGCGGCGTCGAGGCAAAGCCCTGCCAGCGCTCGAACTCGATGCCGATGAGGAAATAGGCGAGATAGATCGGCACCAGGATCGCGAGCGCGAACAGGAAGCCGATCAAAAGCTCCTTGCCCCGCCCGGTGTATTCGGCGGCGTCGCCGTCGATCGCGGTGTTCGACCACAGATGACGGCGGATGTCGGTGACCAGCCAGAACCGGTAGAAGCCGAAGGTGACCAGCTCCAGCATGGCACCCTTGGTGACCATTTTCCGGAACTCGGTGCGGTTGCCGGTGAAATCGACCCGCGTCGGCGGCAGCGGCGGCGGTAAGGGTTCGGACCCGATCGGGGTCCATTGCATGTCGTTCACGGCGGCAACCTCGGGGTGCGGACCTGTCGGGATCAAACTTATAGATCAGGGGTTAGTCGAACCCCAAGATGGGCGGGTTCGATTTAGCTCGATTCCAGCCGATTTCTGACAGGATTTCATGACAAACGGCGTGCGGGAGATCACGTTGACACATCCCCGTGACGTCCGCCCAATCCCTCTCGCAAAGGTTGGATGTGGCAAAACTCTCCCTTGCTCCGGCGCAGACAACCGGCTGTAATTGCAAATCAAATCCCGCAGCGCAGAATTGATAAAAAGGCGCGGGGGAAGCCAGGGAGACGGTCATGCACGGGACCATGGAGAGCGCGTCCAAGCTCGACGCATTGCGCGAGCGCGCGTCATCACTGCCGCTGGAGCAGTTCGATCCGGGCGATCCTGAATTGTTCAGGACCGATACGTTCTGGCCCTATTTCGACCGCCTGCGCCGCGAGGACCCCGTGCACTATTGCAAGGACTCGATGTTCGGGCCGTACTGGTCGGTGACGCGCTACAACGACATCATGGAGATCGAGACCAACCATTCGGTGTTCTCCTCGGCCTCGGCGCTCGGCGGCATCACCATCCGCGACATCGATCCCGACCTGCGCCGCGAGAGCTTCATCTCGATGGACCCGCCGCGCCATGCCGCGCAGCGCAAGACCGTGGCGCCGATGTTCACGCCCACGCATCTGGACAATCTCGCCATCAACATCCGTAAGCGCTCGGCCGAGTGCCTGGATAATCTGCCGCGCGGTGAGGTGTTCGACTGGGTCGACCAGGTCTCGATCGAGCTCACCACGCAGATGCTCGCGGTGCTGTTCGACTTCCCCTGGGAAGACCGCCGCAAGCTGACGCGCTGGTCCGACATCGCCACCACCATTCCCGGGCCTGACGGCCTCGTCGCGACCGAGGACGAACGGCTGGCCGAGCTGACCGAATGTGCCGGCTATTTCTCGCGGCTGTGGAAGGAACGCATCGAACAGCCGCCGAAGAGCGATCTCTTGTCGATGATGGCGCATGGCGCGGCGACCCGCGACATGGATGCCAAGAACTTCCTCGGCAATCTCGTCTTGTTGATCGTCGGCGGCAACGACACCACGCGCAACACCATGTCGGGCTCGCTTCTCGCGCTGAGCCAGCACCCGGAGCAGTATCGCAAGCTGCGCGAGAATCCCGCGCTGCTCGACAGCTTCGTGCCCGAGGTGATCCGCTGGCAGACGCCGCTCGCGCATATGCGCCGCACCGCGCTTTCCGATTTCGAGTTCCGCGGCAAGCAGATCAAGAAGGGTGACAAGGTCGTGATGTGGTACGTCTCGGGCAACCGCGACGAGGAGGCGATCGAAAAGCCCTACGATTTCATCATCGACCGCGCCCGCCCGCGCACGCATCTGTCCTTCGGCTTCGGCATCCACCGCTGCGTCGGATTGCGTCTTGCCGAACTCCAGCTCAAGATTATCTGGGAAGAGATCCTTAGGCGTTTCGACCATATTGACGTGGTCGGCGAACCGAAGCGGGTCTATTCGAGTTTCGTGAAGGGACTGGAAACCCTGCCGGTGAAGATTGCGGCGTGAACGAAGAACTCCCCCTCTCCCCGCTTGCGGGGAGAGGGTCGGGGTGAGGGGGAGTCTCCACGGGGACGGAGAGAATTGGGCTCGCGGAGAGTCCCCCTCACCCGGATCGCATCTAACGATGCGATCCGACCTCTCCCCGCAAGCGGGGCGAGGTGAAGGAAGAACCAACTGGAGCCACAACCATGAACATCCAAGCGCCGGTTAAAGTGGACAAGGCCGAACGCATGCGCCGGGCGCGCGAGGAGGCCTATGCGACACCGCTGGCGCAGTTCCATCCCGGCGCGCCGAGGCTGTTCCAGGACGACACGCTGTGGCCGTGGTTCGAGCGGCTGCGCAAGGAAGAGCCGGTGCATTACTGCACCAATGCGCCGATCGAGCCGTACTGGTCCGTGGTGAAATACAACGACATCATGCATGTCGATACCAATCACGGCATCTTCTCCTCGGACTCCACGCTCGGCGGCATCGGCATCCGCGACGTGCCGGAAGGTTACGATTGGCCGAGCTTCATCGCGATGGATCAGCCCAGGCATTCGGCGCAGCGCAAGACGGTCTCGCCGATGTTCACGCCAGCCCATCTGGACGAGATGGCAAAGCTGATCCGGCAGCGCTCGCAGACCGTGCTCGACAACCTCCCGCGCAACGAGACCTTCAATTTCGTCGAGCGGGTCTCGATCGAGCTGACGACGCAGATGCTGGCGACCCTGTTCGACTTCCCCTGGGAGGAGCGGCGCAAGCTGACGCGCTGGTCCGACGTCGCGACCGCGCTGCCCAAGAGCGGCATCGTCGCCTCCGCCGAAGAGCGCCGCCGCGAGATGGACGAGTGCTACGCCTACATGTCGAAGCTCTGGAACGAGCGCGTCAATTCCGCGCCGCGCAACGATCTGTTGTCGCTGATGGCCCACAATGACGCCACGCGCTTCATGGACCCCGACAACCTCATGGGCAACATCATCCTGCTCATCGTCGGCGGCAATGACACCACGCGCAACACCATGTCCGGCTCGGTGCTGGCGCTGAACGAGAACCCGGAGCAGTACGACAAGCTGCGCGAAAATCCCGAGTTGATCGATTCCATGGTGCCCGAGGTGATCCGCTGGCAGACACCGCTCGCGCATATGCGGCGCACGGCGTTGCAAGACACCGAGATCGGCGGCAAGCACATCAAAAAGGGCGACCGCGTCGTGATGTGGTACGTCTCCGGCAACCGCGACGAGGAGATGTTCGAGAACCCGAACGACTTCATTATCGACCGGCCCCGCCCGCGCACGCACCTCTCCTTCGGCTTCGGCATCCACCGCTGCGTCGGCATGCGCCTCGCCGAGCTGCAGCTGCGGATCGTCTGGGAGGAAATGCTCAAGCGCTTCGACCGCATCGAGGTGGTCGGCGAGCCGAAGCGGATCTATTCGAGCTTCATCAAGGGATATGAGTCGCTGCCGGTAAGGATTCCGGGGTAGGCGCTGCTCTAGTTGCCCGCCTTGGGGCAAACCGCGTCTTCAACCTCCGCTGTCATGCCCCGCGAAGGCGGGGCATCCAGTACGCCGCGGCTTCTCGGTTCAAGCCGCGCTGCCTCTGGAATACTGGATTGCCCGCCTTCGCGGGCAATGACACCGAGGGTCAGACTAGGAGCGCACGCTCCTCACACCTCATCCAGCCCAGCTATACAATTCCGGCATGACAGCTCGCGCCAGATGCGAAGGCAACGCGGCCCGCATCTGTTCTACGACACGGCATCTAACTCAGCTTGATGTCCCACACGCCTTCCTTGCGGCAGGCGGCGACCTCCTCGCGCAACAGCGCGGTGACGGCCAGCGAGGCCGTCGAAGGCGGGCGGTCGATCGGAGAAGCAAAAATGAGCTCGCGCGTCATCGGTTTCGAGACGACTGTCGTTTCCAGCCGCCCGTCCGCGACCTCGCCGTGGACCGACGAGGGCGGCAAGAGCGCGAAGCCGAGGCCTTCCTCGACGAGGCTCGTCAGCACACGGAACGAATCTGCCTCTAACTGGACGTTGAGCTTGATCTTGCGCTGGGCGGCGGCGTGCTCGATCAGCGCGCGGAGGCCATGGGAATGACTGGGCAGCACCAGGCGCTGCCGCAGCAGCCAGCCGATGTCGACGTTCTTCTTGCGCGCAAGCCCGCAGCCGCGCGGGCCGACCGCGACGATGTTGTCGCGTCCGAGGCTCTGCACATTGAGGTGCAGATCGGCGGAACGGCCGTAGAGGATGGCGAGATCCATCTCGCCGCGATGCAGCCATTCGACGAGATGACCGCTGTAGCTCTCGACGATGCGCAGCGTGATGCCGGGAAACTTTTCGACGCAGCGCCGCGCAAAGCGCGCCGACAGCACACAGCTCACGGTCGGAACCAGGCCGAGCACGACCTGCCCGGACGGCGGTCCCTTGGCCGACTGGATGTCGTCGCGGATCTGGTCGATCTGCCGCACGATGCCGGAGGTGCGGGCCAGCAAGAGACGCCCTGCTTCGGTCAGCACCATGCCGCGGCCGTTGCGGGTGAACAGCTCGGTGCGCAGCTCGTGTTCCAGCAGCTTGATCTGCCTGGAGAGCGCCGGCTGCGCGACGCGCAGCGTGTCGGACGCCTTGCTGAGGCTGCCGAGCTCCGCCACGCAACTGAAGGTCCTGAGCTGCCGGAAATCCATGCTTGCCAATCCTGGAAGGCTACTCCATACGCTATAGCAAATGAGCATAGGGGGCTGGCGATGTTTTCACAACGCCAGAGGGTTGGCCGGCGTTATCTTGACTGCCGCTACCAATGGGAAACGCCATGAGTGAAGAACACCACAGCGAAGATCACGCCGACATCCGCGAAGCCGTCGCAAAGCTCTGCGCGCAGTTTCCCGGTGAATATTGGCGCAAGCTCGATCGCGAGATGGCCTACCCGAAGGCTTTCGTCGATGCGCTGACCGAGGCCGGCTATCTCTCGGTGCTGATCCCGGAAGAATATGGCGGCGCGGGCCTGAAGCTTTCGGCGGCCGCAGCCATCCTCGAAGAGATCCAGCGCGCGGGCTGCAACGGCGGCGGCTGCCATGCCCAGATGTACACGATGGGCACCGTGCTGCGGCACGGCAATGCCGAGCAGAAGGCAAAATATCTGCCGAAGATCGCGAGCGGCGAATTGCGGCTGCAGGCCTTCGGCGTCACCGAGCCGACCAGCGGCACCGACACCTCCTCGCTCAAGACCTTCGCGCGCAAGGAAGGCAACGACAGCTACATCGTCAACGGCCAGAAGATCTGGACCAGCCGCGCCGAGCATTCCGACCTGATGGTGCTGTTGGCGCGCACTACGCCGAAGGAGCAGGTCAAGAAGCGCACGGATGGCCTCTCCGTGTTCATCGTGGACATGCGCGAGGCCAAGAGCAACGGTCTCGAGATCCGCCCGATCCGCACCATGATGAACCACGCCACCACCGAAGTGTTCTTTACCGACATGAAGGTGCCGGCGGAGAATTTGATCGGCGAGGAGGGCAAGGGCTTTCGCTACATCCTCTCCGGCATGAATGCCGAGCGCATCCTGATCGCAGCCGAATGCGTCGGCGACGCCAAATGGTTCATCGCAAAGGCGACGAACTATGCCAAGGAGCGCAGCGTTTTCGGCCGGCCGATCGGGCAGAATCAAGGCATCCAGTTCCCGATCGCCAAGGCCTACGCCTCGATGCGCGCCGCCGAATTGATGGTGAAGGAAGCCACGCGCAAATACGAGGCCGGGCTCGACTGCGGCGCGGAGGCCAACATGGCAAAAATGCTCGCGGCCGACGCGTCGTGGGAAGCGGCGAATGCCTGCATCCAGACCCATGGCGGCTTCGGCTTTGCCGAGGAATACGACGTCGAGCGCAAATTCCGCGAGACGCGGCTTTATCAAGTCGCGCCGATTTCGACCAATCTCGTGCTGTCCTTCGTCGCCGAGCATGTGCTCGGCATGCCGCGCTCGTACTGAGGTCACCATCATGGGAGCACTTGACGGGATCAGGGTGATTGCGGTCGAGCAGGCGGTGGCGGCACCGTTCTGCTCCTCGCGCCTGGCCGATGCCGGCGCCGAGGTGATCAAGATCGAGCGGCCCGAGGGCGATTTCGCCCGCGGCTATGACGCGGCAGCCAAGGGCCAGAGCAGCTATTTCGTCTGGCTCAACCGCGGCAAGCAATCGGCGGTGGTCGATCTCGCCACGAAAGAAGGCTGCGCCGAGCTGGAGAAGCTGATCGCAAGCGCCGATGTGCTGATCCAGAACTTGAAGCCGGGCTCGATGGACAAGCTCGGCTTCTCGCGCGAGCGCTTGCTGAAAGATTATCCCAAACTGATCTCGTGCACCATCACCGGCTATGGCGACGAAGGCCCCTACGCGTATCGCAAGGCCTATGATCTCCTGATCCAGGCCGAAAGCGGCCTTGCCTCGATCACCGGCAACCCCGACGGCGCCTCGCGCGTCGGCATGTCGATCGTGGACGTCGCGACCGGCGCGACGGCGCACGCGGCGATCCTGGAAGCGCTGATCGGGCGCGGGCGCACCGGCAAAGGTGCGGACATCCGCATCTCCATGTTCGACGTGATGGCGGACTGGTGCACCGTGCCGCTGCTCAACTCCGAGGCCGGCAATCCGCCCAAGCGCATGGGCCTGCGCCATCCCTCGATCGCGCCCTACGGCGTGTTCACCTCGAAGGACGGCAAGGACATCCTGATCTCGATCCAGAGCGAGCGTGAATGGAAGACGCTGTGCGTGAAGGTGCTGGATCAGCCGGATCTTCCGGCCGATCCTCGCGTCGCCAACATGGTCGAGCGCGTGCGTAATCGCGATTTCACCGACACGACGGTCGCCGACATCTTCGGCAGGATGACGCGCGACGAGCTGCTGAAGCGGCTCTCCGAGGCCGACATCGCCTTCGCCGAGGTCAACACCATGGCCGACCTCACCAACCATCCGCATCTGCGCCGCATCGAGGTCGATACGCCGAACGGCCGCGTCAGCTATCCCGCGCCGGCGCCGATCGTCGTCGGCGAGACCCGCGCCTACGGCGCCGTGCCCGCGATCGGCGAAAAGCCAAAGTCCAAGAAATAACAGAGCGAGGCGTCATGACCGAGAAGCTCGACATCGATCACTTGCGGCAATGGATCGGCCGCAGCACGGAGGCCACCGACATCGTCACCGCGCAGCTCGTGAAGGGTCTTCGCGCGACGCTGTTCCAAGACGTCGGCGAGCCCAAAAAGGGAGACGCCGCACCATTCACGGTGCATTGGTGCCTGGCGCAGCCGGTTTTTCCGATGTCGATGCTCGGCCCCGACGGCCATCCCACCCGCGGCGGTTTCCTGCCGCCGGTGCCGCTGCCGCGCCGGATGTGGGCCGGCGGCGAGATCGAGTTCCTGCAGCCGCTGTGCGTCGGCGACGAATCGACGCGAACCTCGCGCATCGCCGATGTGCAGGTGAAGACGGGCTCGACCGGCACGCTGTGCTTCGTCTCGGTCGAGCACAGCATCTCCTCGCCGCGCGGCACCGTCATCCGCGAGCGGCAGGACATCGTCTATCGCGAGATGACGAGCAGCGCGCCTGCGAGCGCCAAGGCCCCGCCTCCGCCGCCCAAGCCACAGCACCGCGAGACCCATGTCTCCGATCCCGTGCTGCTGTTCCGCTATTCCGCGCTCACCTTCAACGGCCACCGCATCCATTACGACCGCGACTACGTCACCAAGGTCGAGGGATATCCGGGCCTGATCTTCCACGGCCCGCTGCAGGCGGCGTTGATCATCGAGATGGCGGCGAAGCTTCGCGGCGGCAAGGCGCCGAAGAAATTTACTTATCGCGGCGTGCAGCCGCTGTTCGAAGGGTCCGAGTTCTCCATCAACGCCAACGAGACCGAGACGGGGACCGAGCTGTGGACCGCGAACGCGGAAGGGCAGCCGACGATGAAGGGCGCGGCGGTGTGGTGAGTCACCGCTGTCTCCCCGTCGTCATTGCGAGCGCAGCGAAGCAATCCAGAATCCCTCCGGGGAGACAGTCTGGATTGCTTCGTCGCAAGGGCTCCTCGCAATGACGGGGTGAGGCTGCTACCTTCCATAAGAAACAAGGGACGGAAACCAATGTCCAAGAACGGCAAGACCGGCAGCAAGTCCGTCACCGTGAAGGGGGCGACGCTCGAGCTGCTGCGTGCCTTCGGCATCGACCGGGTGTTCGGCAATCCTGGCTCGACCGAGCTGCCGTTCCTCAGCGACTGGCCCGACGACATCGACTATGTGCTGGCGCTGCAGGAAGCCTCCGCGGTCGGCATGGCCGACGGTTACGCGCAGGCGACGCGCAATGCCGGCTTCGTCAATCTGCATTCGGCGGCCGGCGTCGGCAACGCGCTCGGCAACATCTACACCGCGCATCGCAACCAGACGCCGCTCGTGATCACCGCCGGCCAGCAGGCGCGCTCGATCCTGCCGCTCCAGGCGTTCCTCTACGCCGAGCGCGCCTCCGAGTTCCCGCGGCCCTATGTGAAGTACAGCGTCGAGCCGGCGCGGCCCGAGGACGTCCCGGCCGCGATCGCGCGGGCCTATTACACTGCGATGCAGCCGCCGTGCGGGCCGACCTTCGTGTCGATCCCGATCGACGACTGGGCCCATGCCTGCGCGCCGGTCGAGGCGCGCAAGGTCAGCCGCGAGATCGGGCCCGAGCCGGACGCCATGAAAGCGCTGGTGGCGGCGCTCGGCTCTGCAAAGCACCCTGCCCTCGTCGTCGGCCCCGGGGTCGACCGCGCCGGCGCGGTCGATCTGATGGTGCGCGTGGCCGAGAAGGCCAAGGCCAGCGTCTGGGTCAGCCCGTTCTCGGCGCGCTGCTCGTTCCCCGAGCACCACCCGCAATTCGCAGGCTTCCTGCATGCTTCGCCCGCACAGCTCTCCGATGCGCTGCGCGAGCATGATCTTGTTGTGGTCATCGGCGCGCCGGTGTTCACCTTCCATGTCGAGGGCCATGCCGCGATCTTTGACGGCGGCGCGACGATCTTCCAGATCACGGACGATCCGGACGCCGCGGCGGTGACGCCCGTCGGCACGAGCATCATCGCGACGATGAAGCCGGCGCTCGCGATGCTGCTCGACCTTCTGCCCGAGAGCAAGCGCGCCACGCCAAAAGGCCGCGCGCTGCCGCCGGCGCCGCAGGCCGCCGATCCGCTGCCGATCGAATTCCTGCTGCATTCGCTGTCGCAGGCAATGCCGGATGGGGCGTCGCTGGTCGAGGAGGCGCCCTCGCATCGGCCGGCGATGCAAAAATTCCTGCCGATGCGGGGCCAGGACAGTTTTTACACCATGGCGAGCGGCGGCCTCGGCTATTCGCTGCCCGCCGCCGTCGGCATGGCGCTCGGCAAGCCGAAGCAGCGCACCGTGTGCCTGATCGGCGACGGCTCGGCGATGTATTCGATCCAGGCGCTGTGGACCGCCGCGCAACGCAAGCTGCCGCTGACGGTGGTCGTCATCAACAATTCCGGCTATGGCGCGATGCGCTCGTTCAGCCAGGTGATGCAGGTGCGGAACGTGCCCGGGCTCGAGCTGCCGGGGATCGATTTCGTGCGGCTCGCCGAAGGCATGGGATGCCATGCGGTGCGGGTGAGCAAGGCGGCGGAGCTCGGCGAGGCGCTGAAGCGCGGGATGGCGTTCGAGGGCGCGAGCCTTGTCGAGGTGATCGTGGATTCGGCGGTGCCGGTGCTGTACGGGCAGAAGCATTGAGGCGCGTGTAGCCCGGATGGAGCGAAGCGCAATCCGGGGCCGACGCGCTTGTGGCACGATTCCCGGATTACGCTTCGCTCCATCCGGGCTACGACACCGAATCTGCCGCACCACAGCGAAGCTACGAAGCGAGAAATCCGCCGTCCGCCGCCAGCACGTGGCCGACGACATAGGACGACGCGTCGGACAACAGCCACACTACGGCCTCCGCGACCTCCTCCGGCGTTCCCATGCGCCGCAGCGGCAATCCCGCACCAACCGCTGCGACATCGCCGACGCCGGCGCGCAGCATCATGTCGGTGACGACACGGCCGGGCGCGATGGCGTTGATGCGGATGCCGCGCGGGGCATTCTCCATCGCGGCAGAGCGCGTCAGCGAGATCGCGGCGGCTTTCGAGGCCGAATAGAGCGAGAAGCCGGGATTGGGGTTGCGCACGCCGCTGACGGAAGCGTTGACGACGATGCTGCCGCGGCCCTGCGCCAGCATCGCCGGCAGTTGATGGCGCAGGCACAGGAACAGCGCGCGGACATTGGTGTCGAACACGCTGTCGTAGATATCGGTGCCCTGCTCCTCCAGCGGCGCGCGGCGCTCCTGAAAACCGGCATTGTTGAAGGCGACGTCTAGACGGCCGCAGCGTTCGATGGCGGTGCGGACCAGGCGCGCGACGTCCTCTTCTTTCGTGATGTCGGTCTTGAGTGGAATCGCTTCCACACCGAGTTCGTGGCACGCGGCCGCGGTCGCGTCGATCTCGGCCTCGCGCCGGCCCGCGACGATGACCGCCTCCGCACCTTCGCACGCCATCCGGAGCGCCGTGGCGCGGCCGATGCCGCTGCCGCCGCCCGTGACGAGGCAGACCTTGCCTCGCATCCGCATCCCCGATGGCAAAGTTCCGCTCATGGCACACTCCAAAACGCTTGCGCGCGTCGTTGCGCGCATATAGTTGTATGATACAACTATATGCACGGAGTCAAGATGGCCGAGCTTTCGCTAATTGACGACATCCGTGCCGCCTCGCGGCTGATGGTGCGCGAGCTCGGTTTCATGGATGCCACCGTGGCGGCATCGGACTATCCGCCGTCGGCGGTCCACACCATTTTGGAGATCGGCATCCGCGGCCCGATGAATTCAGGCGAGCTCGGCGATTTCCTGCGATTGGAGAAATCCAGCGTCAGCCGCCTGGTGCGCAAGCTGATCGATTGCGGCGAACTGCGGGAGACGCCGGATGAGACGGATGCGCGCAGCAAGCTGCTGTCGCTGACGCCGAAGGGACGGCGCACGCTGGACGCGCTGCACGCATTCGGCCGGCAGCAGGTGCGCGGGGCGCTGGCGGCGTTGACGCCGGCTGAGCAGCGTACGGTGCGCGAGGGCATGATGCTCTACGCGCGGGCGCTCAGGCAGAGCCGGGTGGAGGATGAGGCGGCGGCGTAGCTGCAGTCTCGGTGTCATCGCCCGCGAAGGCGGGCGATCCAGTACTCCGAGACATCAATGGTTCAATCGATAGGCCGCGGCGTACTGGATGCCCCGCCCCCGTGCGCAATTGCGCACTAGGCGGGGCATGACAGGTCGTTCGTGGAAACAGCGTCGCCTACTTCCCGAACTCCTCCCGCATCTTCGCCTGGATCTTCGCCATGCCACCGATCCAGCGGTCGTAATTCTCGGTCTTCTTGCGCATGTAGCCGAGCACCTGGGGGTGCGGCAGGATCAGGAAGGTTTCCTGCTCGAGGCCGGCGAGGACGTCCTTCGCCACCTGCTCCGGCGTGAGATCGCCGTCGCCGGATTGCGGGCCCTTGGGGATCGAGCGCAGCATGTTGGTGTCGACGCCCTGCGGACAGAGGATCGAGACCTTGATGTTGTGGGCCTTGTGCGAGATCGCGAGGTTCTCGGCAAAGCCGACCGCGGCGTGCTTGGTGGTGGAATAAGCGGGGCTGCCGACCTGCGACAAGAGGCCCGCGGCCGAGATGGTGTTGAGGAAATAGCCGCCGCCACGCGCCTTCATGCGGGGGATCAGATGCCGCGCGGCATAGACATGGGCCATGACGTGGATCGCCCAGCTGCGCTGCCACGGCTCGTCGGAGGCGCCGCCGGCATTCTCCGACATCGGATCGAAGCCGCCGCCGATGCCGGCATTGGAGCAGAAGAGATCGATGGGGCCGAACTGCCGCTCGGTCTCCTCGATGACGTGCGTGATGTCCTTTTCCTGCGCGACGTCGCATTTGAACGCCGCGCCATTCACCGTGGCGGCGACCGCCCGCGCGTTGGCGGCATCCATGTCCGCGACCACGACCTTGGCTGCGCCCGCGTGGTGAAAGGCCTCGCACAGCGCCCTGCCGATGCCATTGGCGCCGCCCGTGACGACCACGACCTTGCCGGTCACCTGCATGCGACGTCTCCTCTTGTCTTGTACCGCTTTATACCGCGCCGCTTATTCCGCGTCGCGGATCCTGCTCAGCTCAACACGAGGTCGAGCACCGCGGTATAATGGCATGCCGCGCCGGCCAAGACAAAGCCGTGCCAGATCGCATTCTGGAAGCGCAGCCGCCGCCAGGCATGGAAGATCACGCCGAAGCTGTAGAACAGGCCGCCCGCAAGGATGAAACCCAGCACCAGCGCAGGCAGCGCCCGGACCACGGCGTCGTAAAGCATGAGGCCGCTCCAGCCCATCGCGAGATAGATGCCGACCGAGACGCGGTCGAACCGGCCGGGGTAAAACAGCTTCAGCACGATGCCGAGGATGGCGACGCACCAGACGCCGGCGAGCAGCACCAGCGCGAACACGCTGTCCTTCACTTCCAGGATGAACGGCGTGTAGGTCGCAGCGATCAGCAGGTAGATCGCGGAATGGTCGAACCGGCGCAGCAGCCATTTGGCCGGCGAGATCGGCCAGAGATTATAGGTCGCCGACAACACCAGCATCGAGAGCAGGCCGGCGACATAGATCGAGACGCCGACAATGTCGATCGCGGTCGCATAGATCGCCGTCAGCACCACCAGTACGGTCGCGGCGATGAGGCCGGCGAGGACGCCGATGCCATGGATGATTCCGTCGGCGATCATCTCGGCGCGATCGTAGTTCCAGCCGATCACGTCGGCTGCGGCGTGGACGGAGGTGGATGCGAACTGTTTCAATTGGAAGACGGTCATGGCAATCCGGGAAAGCTTGAGGCAATGCCCTTTTGTATGCGTCTTTCGGGGCCGGCGCGTCGTTCAAACGGCTGATTTGCCGACAAAGACGGTAGAAGTATGAAAGCTTGATTTTCATCAGGCAGTTGCCACTTTTGTGATTAATCCATTTTGCGTATCCCTCGCCCGAGCCCTCTCAACGTTCATATGGCATTCAATTTCCAGGACATGGTCGAGGAGGCGCGCCTGTCGGCCCGGGCGCTGATCGACTACGGCGAGCACTTCTTCAACCCGACGGTGCGGCTTGGCGTTACCGGCCTGTCGCGCGCCGGTAAGACCGTATTCATCACGGCGCTGATCCATGGCCTCACCCGCGGCGGGCGGTTTCCGGTGTTCGAGGCCTATGCCTCGGGCCGGATCGCGCGGGCGCATCTCGCGCCCCAGCCCGACGATGCCGTGCCGCGCTTTGCCTATGAGAACCATCTGCGCGCGCTGATCGAGGAGCGGCGCTGGCCGAACTCGACCGTCGACATCAGCGAGTTGCGCCTCGTCATCGACTATCAGCGCCCGAACGGCGCCGACCGCACGCTGACGCTCGACATCGTCGACTATCCCGGTGAATGGCTGCTGGACCTGCCGCTGCTCCAGAAGAGCTACGAGCAATGGTCCGCCGAAAGCCTGGCCCTGTCGCGCGAGACGCCGCGTGCGCATCTCGCCGCGGACTGGCACGCCCATCTCGCAACGCTGAAGCCCGAAGCGCGCGAGGACGAGCAGGCGACGCTGACGGCGGCGAAGCTCTTCACCAATTACTTGCGCGCCTGCCGCGACGAACAGTTCGCGATGAGCCTGCTGCCGCCCGGCCGCTTCCTGATGCCCGGCAATCTCGCCGACACACCGGCGCTGACCTTTGCGCCGCTCGACGTGCCCGTTGGCGGTCAGGCGGGCGAGGGATCGCTGTGGGCGATGATGGTGCGCCGCTACGAGGCCTACAAGGACGTCGTGGTGCGGCCGTTCTTCAGGGATCATTTCGCCCGGCTCGATCGCCAGATCGTGCTGGCCGACGCGCTCGCCGCATTCAACTCCGGCCCGGAGGCGCTGCACGATCTCGAAGCCGCGCTGGCCGGCATTCTCGACTGCTTCAACATCGGCCGCAGCACCATCCTCTCCAGCCTGTTCAGACCCCGGATCGACCGCATCCTGTTCGCGGCGACCAAGGCGGACCATCTGCATCATTCCAGCCACGACCGACTCGAGGCCGTGCTGCGCCGAGCGGTGACCCGGGCGGTTGCACGCGCGGAAAATACCGGCGCGGCGATCGACGTCGTCGCGCTCGCCGCGGTGCGTGCCACGCGCGAGGCGCAGGTCGCGCATGGCCGCGACAAATTGCCGTCGATCCTGGGAACGCCGGCCGCGGGCGAAAGCGCCGGCGGCGAGTTTTTCGACGGCAACACCGAAGTTGCGACCTTTCCGGGCGATCTGCCGCTCGATCCCGAGCCGCTGTTCAACGGCAGGGATGCGTTCCGCGGGCTGTCGACGCAGGCGGCCGAAAAGAGCGATTTCCGCTTCCTGCGCTTCCGCCCGCCCAGGCTCGAGCGCGAAGGCGCGAACGAGCCCACGTTGCCACACATCCGCCTCGACCGTGCCTTGCAGTTCCTGATCGGAGACAAGCTGTCATGAACGACCGATCGAAGCCACGCCGGCCGGCAACGTTCCGGCTCGACGATCCCGGCGTCGTCGTCACCGAAGCCGACGAGACCAGCCGGCTCAGCCGCGCCACCATCCAGATCACGCCGGAGCCCGATCCATCGACCTTCCCGGTTCCGATCGAAACCGCGCTGCCGGCGCGGCGCGGATTTCCGTGGGGCACGCTGTTCTGGTCCGGCCTTGCCGGGCTGACGCTGCTCGGCACCGGGCTCGGCGTCGTTCATCTGATCGAGGATCTGTTTGCGCGCAGCGAAAGCCTCGGCTTCATTGGCCTTGCCTTCGCCTTCGTCACCGCGCTGGCGCTCGCGGTCGTGATCGGCCGCGAGGCCTTTGGACTTGCACGCCTTGCGACCATCGAGAAATTGCATCAGCGCGCAGCCGCGGTGCTTGCCAGCGACGACCGCAAGGAGAGCCGCGTCATCGTCCAGGATCTCATCAAGATCGCGCACCAGAACCCGCAGCTCGCGCGCGCCCGCGCCACGCTGGAGAGCCACGCCGGCGAGATCATCGACGGCGCCGACATGATTCGCCTCGCCGAGCGCGAGCTGATGTCGCCGCTGGATGCGGAAGCGCGGCGGCTGGTGTCGTCGGCCGCGCAAAAAGTCTCGATCGTGACCGCGGTCTCGCCCCGCGCGGCGATCGACGTGCTGTTCGTGTTCGTCGCCGCGCTGCGGCTGATCCGGCAGCTCGCCTATCTCTATGGCGGCCGTCCCGGCGCGCTCGGCATGATCCGCCTGCTCCGCCACGTCATCGCCCATCTCGCTATCACCGGCGGCATGGCCGCGAGCGACAGCCTGGTGCAGCAGATGCTCGGCCATGGGATAGCGGCAAAGCTGTCGCAGCGGCTGGGAGAAGGCGTGCTGAACGGGCTCTTGACGGCGCGGCTGGGCTTGGCGGCGATCGACGTGACGCGCCCGCTGCCGTTCGCGGCCCTGCCGCCGCCGAAACTGTCGGACCTCGCGACGGATCTGCTGCGGAAGAAGGACGAGGAGGAGTAATCCTTCGCGCCGCGCGTTCGCGGCACCCTCTCCTCTTGTGGGAGAGGGTGGCTCGCCGCGAAGCGGCGAGACGGGTGAGGGGTATCTCTCCGCGAATGAAGCTCTCGCAGTAGAATATGCGGAGAGAGACCCCTCATCCGGCGCTTCGCGCCACCTTCTCCCACAAGGGGAGAAGGGAAGAAGCCCGAGCTTGCCGCGCTATCCGAGCGACCGCTTTTCGAATTCCCCCGCCAGCACCTTCCACCAAAACAGCGGAGAATCCTTCGGCGGGGACAGCTCCGGGGTCCAGCCGGTGAGCTTTTCAATCACATAGGTATCCGTGAGAACACCGCGCCAGCGGCGTTCGACGTCGCCGAGCGGCTGGCGCTGCGCGCGGATCGATTCCCACACCGGTGCGCGATTGTCCGGCTCGCGGCCGACATAGATGCCGGCGTGGCCCTTGATCTGGTCCAGGCCGGGGTCGCCGAAATCCTGGAAGCGGCCGCGCTCGTTGAGCTCGATGACGGGCACGCGGCCGCGGAACAGCCAGCGCATCATGGCATAGGTGCGGTAGTCCGTGGTGGCAATCCAGGTCGCGCCGGTCTCGTCGAGCGCGGCCTGGGCACGTGCTGCGACCTGCTCGAAGCCCGCCTCGGCGCCGATCGGGTCGATCTTGCCGAGCAGATTCCAGGGCGCTGCGATGTAGTACAGGAACACGATGACGACGAAGGCGATGCCCGAGACCACCGCCGTGTTGAGCCAGAACACGCTCAACCGGATCAGCCTTGCCGACCGACCCTCGCGCGACAGCACGGCGAGATTGACCGCGGCGGCGGCGAAGCCGACCGGCCACATGAACATCGGCCAGGTGTCGCCGACGCGGAGCGTCATCGACTTCACGAGGAAATAGAAGAACGGCACCAGCACCGCGGTCGACAGCAGGATCGCGACCGGCTCCCGCCTGCGGTAGCCGCGCCATGCCGTCATCGCGAGAGCCGAGAGGATCACCGGCAGCATGACGAAGCCGACGAGGCCGAATTGCAGGCCGATATAGTCGCCGACCGTGCGCAGCGAGACGCCGTAATTGGTAGTGGCGCGCACGCCCTGGAAACGGAACGAGGCCCAATCGTGCTGCGCGTTCCAGATCAAGACCGGCGAAAACACAGCGACGGCGATCAGCACCGCGAGGTAAGGATACGGGCTGCGCAGCCAACGCCAGCGCCAATCCGGCACCAGCAGGAAGGCGGCCACCGCGGGCGCGAACATGATCGCGGTGAATTTCGACAGCAGCGACAATCCGGCGAACAGCCCGGCCGCGAGCCACCAGCGTCCGTCGCCGCTTTGCGCGAGCCGCACCAGCGCCCATATCATCGCCACCGCAAACGGGATCATGGCGACATCAGGCGCGACCTTGGCCATCAGCAGGCCGTAATAGAGCGCGGCCTCCGGCATCAGCACTGCGAACAAGACCGCGCGCATATCATGGGTGAGCCGGCGGACGATGTCGGCGAGCAGCAGCTGCGTCACCAGCATGGCGACGATGCCGCCGAAGCGCACGCCGAGCGTGGTGTCGCCGAAGATCGCGGTGCCGAAGCGAACGAACCAGGCGATCATGGGGGGATGGTCGAGGAAGCTCAGCGCGCCCTCCTTCGACCAGGTCCAGTAATAGGCCTCGTCGGTGCGCAGCTCGATCGCGGAGGCGTAGACGATGCGGAGCACCGTCATCGCGGCGATGATCAGCACCGCAACGAGGATGAGCCGGCGCTGGGCGCCGTCCGGCTTCGCAGAAATGTCGGGAGCGATCGTCACGGCCGCGCTTTTCCCCGACTTGGAAGGGGGAGTCAATGTGGGGTCCCAGCATCGGTGTCGTCCCGGGCAAGCGAAGCGCAGACCCGGGACCCATCACCACAGGGCGGAGTTTGGCGAAGACTCGGAGTTATCAGTCCGTCACACGACCGCTCCCTGGGGTTATGGGTCCCGGATCGGCGCTCCGCTTCGCTACGCTTGTCCGGGACGACAGCAGCTTATTTGGCAAATATCGCGCATGTGATCGGGCCAGCTGTCCACTCCGGGAATTAAAAGCTAGGCTGGCTGTTCTCATTGATGAACTGATACAAGCGAATCATGGCCACCGCTCCCGTCCACATGCCCGAACTCGTCCGCGCGACCGGCGTGCGGCAGGTGCGGCTGGTCTGCGGCATCATCCTGTTCGCCTACGTGGTCAGCCATTTCCTCAACCATGCGCTCGGCAACATCTCGGTCGATGCCATGCAGATCGCCGTCTACTATCACACGGCGTTCTGGCAATTCCTGCCTGTCGCGATCGTGTTCTACGGCGCGGCCCTGACCCATATGGGGCTCGGCGTCTACGCGCTGTATCAGCGCCGGCAGTTCCGCTGGAAGACCATCGAGCCGCTCCAGCTTGTGCTGGGACTGAGCATCCCCGCGCTGGTCATGGCGCATGTGATCGGCGTGCGGCTCGGCCAGACGCTGTACGGGCACCAGAAGCTCTATCCGCAGGAGCTCTATCTGTTCTTCAGCTCGAACCGCATCTGGACCATGACGACCCTGCTCACCATCGCCTGGATCCACGGCTGCATCGGCATCTATTTCTGGCTTCGTCTGAAGCCGTTCTTCATGCGCGCGGCGCCCTATCTGCTCGCGGCCGCCGTGCTGATCCCGACGCTGTCGCTGCTCGGCGTCTACCAGGGCGGCCGTAGCGTGATGTTCGATGCCGACGACGGCGAATGGCGCACGCACAATCTGACCCGCCGCCAGCTCGGCTCGACGGCCGAGGCCGCAACGCTGGACCGCATCACCAACACCCTCACCATCGGCTATGTCGGCCTGCTCGGACTGGTGCTGGCGGCGCGCGGCGTGCGCGCCTTGCGCGAGCGGCGCGGCGGCATGATCGCGCTGTCCTACGGCAACGGCAAGACGGTGCGGGTGCCCAAGGGCCTGTCGGTGCTGGAGGCGAGCCTGCGCCACAACGTGCCGCATGCCAGCGTCTGCGGCGGCCGCGCCCGCTGCTCGACCTGCCGCATCCGCATCATCGGCGACCATGCCGCCCTGCCCGAGCCGTCGCAGCGCGAAGCGTTCGTGCTCGCCCGCGTCGGCACCGCCGATCCCTCGATCCGGCTTGCCTGCCAGCTGCGGCCGGAGTGTGACCTCTCCTTCTTCCAGCTCTTCACACCGCACACGCTGTCGGCGGGCGCGCACGCCTCGACGCCGGCCCGGATCGGCCAGGAGCGTTATCTCGTCAGCCTGTTCGTGGACATGCGCGGCTCGACGCAGCTTGCCGAGAAGCGGCTGCCGTTCGACACCGTCTTCATCGTCAACCGCTTCCTCGGCGCGGTCTCGCAGGCCGTGATCGAGCATGGCGGCCAGCCGAACCAGTTCGTCGGCGACGGCATGCTGGCGCTGTTCGGGCTGTCGGCCGATCCGCAACACGCCTGCCGGCAGGCGCTGAAGGCGGCCAGCAGCATCGCCGCCAATATCGACGAGCTCAACGAGCTCCTCAGCCATGATTTGCGCCAGCCGATCGGCTTCGGCATCGGCATCCATGGCGGCGAAGTCATCATCGGCGATATCGGCTATCGCGATCACATCGTGTTCACAGCGCTCGGCGACGCCGTCAACGTCGCCGCCCGCCTCCAGGACATGACCAAGACGCTGGCCTGCGAGGCCATCGTCTCGGAGGAAGTCCGCCGCACCGCCGGCCTTGGCGACGATTCGCTGCCGCAGCAGGAAGTCGCGATCCGCGGCCGCGACGAGCCGATGGCCGTGCGCGTGGTCGCCGATGCGAGAGAGCTTGCGGCGCTGGTCGACCGCGGCGAGCGCGTGGCGGCGTAAGACGCCTAAGCACACCGGAAGTGCGCTCCCTCCCCCGCTTGCGGGAGAGGGTTGGGGAGAGGGTCTCTCCCCAACGGGACAATCCCCTAGAGGAGAAAGCCCTATCCCCTAGAGGAGAAAGCCCTCACCCGCGCGCGGGACGATGCTTCGCATCGCCCGGAGCGCGACCTCTCCCGCAAGCGGGAGAGGTGCACCATCGTTCGCCGCTACAGTTCGGATCAATCTCGTTACAAACGTAACACCGGCTTGCTGCAACGCAGCGGCATGGGCTTGCTGCGAAAGCACGAATTGACTTCGCCCGAGTCGTTGCGACAGATGAGCACGGGATCGCGGTGATGACCGCTGGTCCAACGAAAGCTCCGGGAGGAGACGACATGTTCGATCGACGCGACCTGCTCAAAGGAGCGGGACTTGCCGCCATGGCGGCCACACTGAATTCCACCAAAGCGCTGGCCCTCGACACCGTCGCGCTGCCCTTCGCCAATGGCGAGCGGCCGCTGGTGAAGTATCCGCAGAAGCGGCCGATGATCGGGCTGACCAGCCGGCCGCCGCAGCTCGAGACGCCGTTCGCGGTCTTCAACGACGGCCCGATCACGCCGAACAACGCGTTCTTCGTGCGCTATCATCTCTCCGACCTGCCCTACAATCTCGACCCCGACAAGTTCACCCTCGAGGTCAAGGGCAAGGTCGACAAGCCGCTCAAGCTGTCGCTCCAGGACATCAGGAAGATGAAGGCGACCGAGATCATCGCCGTCAACCAGTGCTCGGGCAACAGCCGCGGCTTCTCCGAGCCGCGCGTTGCCGGCGGCCAGCTTGCCAACGGCGCGATGGGCTGCGCGCGCTGGCGCGGCGTGCCGCTGAAGGCCGTGCTCGAGATGGCCGGCGTGCAGGCCGGCGCCAAACAGGTCACCTTCAACGGCATGGACGGCCCGGCCAGCGACAAGACGCCCGATTTCATCAAGGCGCTGGACATCGATCACGCCAGCGACGGTGAAGTGATGCTGGCCTACGGCATGAACGGCGAGGATTTGCCGTTCCTCAACGGCTTCCCGCTGCGCCTGGTCGTGCCCGGCTATTACGGCACCTACTGGGTCAAGCACCTCAACGAGATCACCGTCATCGACAACGTCTATGACGGCTTCTGGATGAAGTCGGCCTATCGCATTCCCGATACGCCGAACAATGCGGTCGAGCCGGGCACCGCGCCGAAGGCGACGATCCCGATCAACCGCTTCACCATCCGCTCCTTCATCACCAGCGTCACCGACGGCGCCAAGCTGAAGGCGGGACGCACGACGCTGCGCGGCATCGCCTTCGACGGCGGCAAGGGCATCAAGGAGGTCCAGGTCTCCACCGACGGCGGCAAGACCTGGGTGCCCGCCAAGCTCGGCAAGGATCTCGGCAAATACGCGTTCCGCGAATGGAAGCTGCCGGTGAAGCTTGCGGCCGGCCAGGTCGAGCTCAACGTGCGCGCCACCGGCAATGGCGGCGAGACCCAGCCGGATACGCCGCGCTGGAACCCCGCGGGATACTTGCGCAACGTCGTCGAAACCACGCGCGTCACCGTGGCCTGAGGGAGAATGATCATGCAGCGCACCGTTCTCCTCGCCGCCTCGCTTGTCTTCGTCGCATTGCTGGGCTCGGCGCTTGCAGCGCCCATCAATTACAAGACCCCCGATGAGGTCGCCGCGTTCAAGCCCGGGCCCAATCTCGAGGTCGTGCAGGGCAATTGCACCGCCTGCCACTCGTCCGACTATGTCGCCACGCAGCCGCCGATGAAGGACAAGAAGGGCTTCTGGCAGGCCGAGGTCACCAAGATGATCAAGGTCTATGGCGCACCGATCGACGATGCCGATGTCGGCAAGATCGTCGATTACCTGGCCGCGACTTATTGATGGACGGCAGGGGCGCTCCCGGCCATTTGACCGCCAAACGGGCAAAACCGGCAAAAACGCCGCGAAGTTGAGCGGAATTCGGCGAAATGCGGTTGTGGTTTGAGCTACCAAGCCCGCCACAATCCGCGTATCCTGTTAGGACCGAACCGGCCGGTTGGCGGGGACTGGCGGTTCGCAATCTCGGAGGAAGACCCGCGGAGAAGTCGTGATGGCTAAAGGTACGGTCAAGTGGTTCAACCCGACGAAGGGTTATGGATTTATCCAGCCTGCGTCGGGGGGCAAAGATGTGTTCGTGCATATCTCGGCAGTGCAGAAAGCCGGCCTGTCCACCCTGAACGAGGGACAGACGGTTGAATACGAAGAGATCGCAAACCGGGGCAAGACCTCCGCAGAGAACCTCAAAGTATAAGCCCGCCAGCCTTCGCTGCCTCCCGGATCAGTCCGGGAGCGGGGCCAAAAAAATTTCAGAAGACGGCCAGTGCATTCGACGACAGGCGTTGCGACTGCACACGGAGAGCTATTTTTCCCGCGAAAACCGCATCCTCAACGCCACAGCAATGACAATCGCGACCGCATTTCGTTACTCCACCGGCAACGGTGCGTCGCGCTTGATCTCCTCCATCACCGCATAGGTTCGCGTCTCGCGCACGCCCGGCATCGACAGCAGGGTCTCGCCGAGGAAGCGTCGATAGGCGGTCATGTCCGCAAGCCGCGCCTTCACTAGATAGTCGAAGCCGCCTGCAACCATGTGACACTCCAGCACCTCGGGCGCGAGTTTCACCGCGCGCGCGAAGCGCTCGAAATTGTCCGGCGTGGTCTTGTCGAGCAGCACCTCGACGAACACCAGCAGGCCAAGGCCCAGCCGGTGCGGATTGAGGCGCGCGCCATAGCCCTCGACAAAGCCCTCGCGCTGCAACCGCTTCAGCCGCTCGCCGATCGAGGTCGGCGACAGGCCGATGCGCTCGGCCAGCTCGACATTGGCGATTCGCCCATCCTGCTGCAGGACTGAGAGAATTTTGCGGTCGATTCGATCGAGTTCCATATTTTCCGCGGCCACATCACCATTTGCCTTCATTTTCTAAGGCAAAATGGCTATCTTGTCTATCGAACTGCGGTCATGCCGGCCTTATCCTGGATTTGAGCCACAGGACACGCCATGCCCAACATTCCACCGCTCTTCACCGCGCCTTACGCCCCCGATGATGCCGAGATCGCAGCAAAGCTCCTGCCCGCCTCGCATCTGAGCCCGCCGCAGGAGGCGCGGATCGACCGCACCGCGACGCGGCTGATCGAGGCGATCCGCAAGCGCGACGACCGGCTCGGCGGGGTCGAGGACATGCTGCGGGAGTTCGCGCTCTCGACCAAGGAAGGGCTGGCGCTGATGGTGCTGGCCGAAGCACTGCTGCGCGTGCCTGATGCCCGCACCGCCGACCAATTCATCGAGGACAAGCTCGGCGAGGGCGACTTCATCCATCACGAGACCAAGTCCACCGCGTTCCTCGTCAATGCCTCGGCCTGGGCGCTCGGCCTCTCCGCGCGGGTGATCCAGCCCGGCGAGACGCCCGACGGCACCATCGGCCGGCTGGTGAAGCGGCTGGGCGCGCCGGCGGTGCGCACCGCGACGCGCCAGGCGATGCGGCTGATGGGCAATCATTTCGTGCTCGGTGAAACCATCGAGCAGGCGCTGGAGCGGGGCAAGCCGCGCTCCGGCCAGAAGCCGCGCTATTCCTTCGACATGCTCGGCGAAGGCGCCCGCACCGCGGCGGATGCGAAACGCTATTTCGATGCTTATGCCAGTGCGATCGAAACCATCGGCAAGGCCGCGGGTCCCCATCCCCTGCCCGACCGGCCCGGCATCTCGGTAAAACTCTCGGCGTTGCATCCGCGCTTCGAGGCGATCAGCCGTGACCGCGTCATGGCCGAGCTGGTGCCGCTGCTGCTGGATCTCGCGCAACGCGCCAGGGCGTATGACCTCAACTTCACCGTCGATGCCGAGGAAGCCGACCGTCTGGAGCTGTCGCTCGACGTGATCGCGGCGACGCTCGCCGACCCATCACTCGCCGGCTGGGACGGCTTTGGCCTCGCGATCCAGGCCTATCAGAAGCGCGCCAGCGCCGTGATCGACTATGTCGATGCGCTGGCCCGCGCGCATGACCGCAAGCTGATGGTGCGCCTCGTCAAGGGCGCCTATTGGGACACCGAGATCAAGCGCGCGCAGGAGCGCGGGCTCGACGGCTATCCCGTGTTCACACGCAAGGCGATGACGGATCTGAACTACGTCGCCTGTGCCGCCAAGATGCTGGCGTTGCGGCCGCGCATCTTCCCGCAATTCGCCACCCACAACGCGCTGACGGTCGCGACCGTGCTGGAGCTTGCGCATGGCAGCGGCGGCTTCGAATTCCAGCGCCTGCACGGCATGGGCGAAGCGCTCTACGAGCAGCTCGCCAAGGATCACCCTGATATCGCCTACCGCACCTACGCGCCGGTCGGCAGCCATCGCGACCTGCTCGCCTATCTGGTGCGGCGGCTCTTGGAGAACGGCGCCAACTCCTCCTTCGTCGCGCAGGCCGCCGATTATCGCGTGCCGGTCCCGGCGCTGTTGCAGCGACCGGCGGATGCCATCGTCCGGCCGCAGGCGGCGGCGCATCCAAAAATTCCGTTGCCGGGCGATCTGTTCGCGCCGGAACGGCGCAATTCACGCGGCGTCGAGTTCGGTGAGCATGCCGCGCTCGATCAGTTGCTGACGGCCGTCAGGGCTGAGGCGACGGATCTCAAGCCGATTGCCGATGCAACGCCTGATCAGGCCAATGCGGCGGTGGCAGCGGCACGCGCCGGCTTCGCCGCCTGGAGCAGAACGCCGGCGGCGGTGCGCGCGGCGGCGCTGGAGCAGGCCGCGCATCTCCTGGAGAGCCGCGGCGCGCATTTCATCGCGCTGTTGCAGCGCGAGGGCGGCAAGACGCTCGACGATGCACTGTCAGAGCTGCGCGAAGCCGCCGATTTCTGCCGTTACTATGCCGCGCAGGGCCGCAAGCAGTTCGGCGCCGATGCCGCGATGCCGGGCCCGACCGGCGAGAGCAATGCGCTCGCGATGCGCGGCCGCGGCGTCTTCGTCGCGATCTCGCCGTGGAATTTCCCGCTGGCGATCTTCCTCGGCCAGATCACCGCGGCGCTGATGGCCGGCAACTGCGTCGTGGCAAAGCCCGCCGAGCAGACGCCACGCATCGCGCGCAAGGCGGTCGCCCTGCTGCACGAGGCCGGTATTCCCAAGGGCGCACTGCATCTCGTCACCGGCGACGGCCGCATCGGGGCAGTGCTCACCGCGCATCAGGATATCGCGGGCATCGTCTTCACCGGCTCGACCGAGGTCGCGCGCCTGATCAACCGCACACTCGCCGCCAAGGACGGGCCGATCGTGCCGCTGATCGCGGAGACCGGCGGCATCAACGCGATGATCGCCGATGCGACCGCGCTGCCCGAGCAGGTGGCCGACGACGTCGTCACCTCCGCGTTCCGTTCCGCCGGCCAGCGCTGCTCGGCGCTGCGGCTCTTGTTCGTGCAGGAGGACGTCGCCGACCGCATGATCGAGATGATCGCGGGCGCGGCGCGCGAGCTGAAGATCGGTGATCCCGCGGAGGTCGCAACCCATGTCGGCCCGGTGATCGACCAGGAGGCCAAGCAGCGGCTCGATGCGCATATCGTGCGGATGACGCGCGAGGCGAAGCTGCACTTTGCCGGCAAGGCGCCCGAAGGCTGCTTCGTCGCGCCGCACATCTTCGAGCTCAAGGACGCCGGCCAGCTCAAGGAGGAGGTGTTCGGCCCGATCCTCCACGTCGTGCGCTACCGCGCGGAAAACCTCGAGCACGTGCTGCAGGCGATCGCGCACACCGGTTACGGGCTGACGCTCGGCGTTCATTCGCGCATCGACGACACCATCGAGGCGATCATCGACCGCGTCCAGGTCGGCAACATCTATGTCAACCGCAACATGATCGGCGCCGTGGTCGGCGTGCAGCCGTTCGGCGGCAATGGCCTGTCCGGAACCGGCCCCAAGGCCGGCGGCCCGCACTACCTCGCGCGCTTTGCGACCGAGCAGACCGTGACGATCAACACCGCGGCCGCGGGTGGCAATGCGGCACTGCTGGCGGGAGAGGAGTGAGCGCCGCTTCTGAATTCGCGGCCCGCATCAGCGCACGATAGCAGTTCCGTCATCCTCTGGACAAAGCAAGCCCTGCGCCTAGCGCCGTTGCATCCCGTCGAAACATCGGTCTAATGCTGGCATGACTTGGCCTGCGCCAATTCCAGCGCACGGGAAACACAAGAGCGAGGGAGCTACGCCGCGATGGAAAAGGGCATTTTTGCAGGCCTGAAGGTTCTGGACTGCGCGAGCTTCATCGCAGCGCCCGCGGCCGCGACCGTGCTGTCGGATTTCGGCGCCGATGTCATCAAGATCGAGCCGCCCGGCGCCGGCGACCCCTATCGCAATCTGCCCAACATTCCCGGCTATCCGAGCAGCGAGCACAATTACGCCTGGCTGCTGGAGGCTCGCAACAAGAAGAGCATCGCGCTCGACCTCGCCAAGCCCGAGGCGCAGGCCGTGCTCTACAAGCTGGTGGAAGAGGCCGACGTCTTCATCACCAACATGCCGCCGCCTGTGCGCACCAAGCTCGGCATCACCTATGACCACCTCGCCCATCTCAACGACCGGCTGATCTACGCCTCGTTCACCGGCTATGGCGAGAAGGGCGAAGAGGCCAACAAGCCCGGCTTCGACAGCAACGCCTATTGGGCACGCTCCGGTCTGATGGACCTCGTCCGCGCCGACACCAACACCACTCCGGCCCGCTCGGTCGCCGGCATGGGCGACCACCCCTGCGCCATGGCGCTCTACAGCGCGATCGTCACGGCGCTCTATCAGCGCGAGAAGACCGGCAAGGGCTCGCATGTCGCCTCCAATCTGATGGCAAACGGCATTTGGGCGGCGAGCGTGCTGGCACAGGCAAAGCTGAGCGGCGCCAAATTCGCCGAGCGACGGCCACGCGAGCGAGCGCTCAACGCGGTGGCCAATCACTACCAGTGCAAGGACGGCCGCTGGCTGATCCTGTCGCTGCTGAGCGAGGAGAAGCAGTTTCCGACGCTGGCGAAGTGCCTCGGACGCGAAGACCTCATCGCCGATCCGCGTTTCGCCACCAAGGCGGATCGCCACGTCCGCTCGGTCGAGCTGATCAAGATTTTTGACGAGACCTTTGCCACCAAGGATATCGCCGAATGGCGAAAAATTCTCGACGGCAACGGGCTCGTGTTCGGCATCGTCGGCATTCTGGACGACATCCCCACCGACAAGCAGATGCTCGACAACGAGGTGCTGGTGCCGTTCGAGAACGACACCATGCTCACCATCTCCAGCCCGATCTGGATCGACGGCGCCAAGAAGGTCCAGCCGCGCAAGCCGCCCGCGGTCGGCGAGCACAGTGACGAGATTTTGCGCGGGGCGGGATACGACGAGCAGGCGATCAAGGCGCTGAGGGGTTCGGGGGCGGTGGGTTAGCCCCATCGTCTCCGCAAACTCCGTCATTGCGAGCGCAGCGAAGCAATCCAGAGTCTTTCGGCGGATGCATTGCTGGATTGCTTCGCTGCGCTCGCAATGACGATGCGAGACGATGTAGCTTCACCGCCGACGTCCCACCGCGCGAGGTCCCATGCCCAGCTACCGCCTGCACTACTTCCCCGAGTCCGGCAACAGCTACAAGCTGGCGCTGATGCTGACGCTGTGCGGCGAGACGTTCGAGCCGGTATGGACCGATTTCGGCGGCGGCGTCACGCGCACGGCGGAATGGCGCAAGGCCGTCAACGAGATGGGCGAGATTCCCGTGCTCGAGATCGACGGCGTGAAGATGACGCAGACCGCGCCGCTCCTGCTGAAGCTCGCCGAACAATATGGCCGCTTCGGCGCCGAGACCGAGGATGAAAAATTCGAGCTGCTGCGCTGGCTGTTCTGGGACAACCACAAGCTCACCGGCTACATGGCGACCTATCGCTTCATGCGGGCCTTCACCGAGAAAAACGATCCGCAGGTGCTGAAGCATTTCCGCCGGCGGCTCGACGACTTTCTCGGCATTCTCGAGGGCCATCTCCAGCACAACGCCTTCGCGATCGGCGCTAGGCCGACGGTCGCGGACATCTCGATGATGGCGTATCTGCACTATCCCAGCGACGAGCACGGTTTCGATTTCGCGGCGAGCCATCCCGCCATCCATGCCTGGCTCGGTCGCATGGCGGCGCTGCCTGGCTGGAAATCGGCGTATGAGCTGCTGCCGGGGAAACGGATGACGAATTACGCGAAGTGAGGTTGCTTGCGTTAAATCCTCACCGCCGTCATGGCCGGCTTGTCCCGGCCATCCACGATCTTGAGCGCGGAGACGAGAACGTGGATGCCCGGGACAAGCCCGGGCATGACGAAAGAAAGCGCGGCTTACCTCAGCGCCAGCCAGCCGAGCGTGAACAGGATGCCGCCGACGATCACCACCACCGCGACCGCCCAGGTGCTGACGCGGACGCTGCCGGTGATCTGTTTGGCCTCTTCATTGCGCGCGATCTCGCGATTGCGCTCCTTATCGGCGTCGCTGGTATCCGTCATGGGTCATCCAAAATCGCTTGCCGGCCTTATCTTGCGCGTGATCTTTTCGAAAAACCGCTACGCACTTTTTCGGATCACGCGCTAACGCGTCTTGATGAAGCACATGCCGATGCGGCGCGAGGCCGCGGCAGCCTGACAGGTCAAACCTGTAGCACAGCTCCATGACGTAAAACTCTCATCCCGCGTTCCCGATCCCGCATTTTGCAGGGAACAATGCGCGCCCCAGCCGTCCTGATATTCGGTGCCGGCAAGCTCTTGGCTGCCGCGGGTCTGCGGCCGGCTGGCAAATCCGCGTGAGAAATCAGGACGATTGCCCGCGGCGAAGGCGGTCAGGATGTCGCGGCGGCGGACCTGGTCGCCGACAAAATGCGGCGAGGCCGGCACGATCGTGGAGTTGGACGGCTTGTCCGCGAGCCAGTCGACACCCGGGAAATGAAAGCCGCCGATGCCGCGGGTCTGGTGGCAGCCGGCGCAGGTAACGTCGTTGAGGCGGCGCTGGAAGCCCGCGACCGAGCGGACGTTCTGCATGTCGCCGCGCGCGGCGGCCTGCTTCAGCGCGCCGACCACGTCGTTGTCGGTGAAGACCGGATTGTCCCTGCTCTCACCTGCCATCATGCCGAATTCCGGCTGCAACGCGGAGGCATCGAGCCCGGCGGGCGTCGGCACCACCGCGGCCTTGGCCAGGAATTTCTCGGGGATCAGCACGGTGCCGCGATCGAACGCGCGAAGATTATCCGGCGCGAGCAGCCATTCCTTGAAATCGCGCCGCAGCGCATCGTCCGCGAGGATGCGGTCGCGATCGATCTGGTTCTCCAGCGTCGATTCCTCGAACGTCTTCGTCGCGGCGTCGTACTTGAACACCTTGAGCAGATAGTCGGAGCGGAAATCGTGCAGCGCCGATTTCGGCGCGACGGAGACCTGGATATTGGTCTCGATGCGGTCGAGCGTGACGTCCGAAGGATGAACGCTGCCGCCGATCAGCCCCTGCCAGTCGCCATTGTCGAGCCAGCGCCGCGCGACCTCGGCACAGGTGAGCGGCTTGCCGCTCGCATCCGTCTGGTGCGGGTCCCTCGCCTTCATCACCAGATTGAACGTCATCGGCAGGCGCGTTGCGGTCTTGCCGCCGTCCGGCTTGTTGTCGAAACGCGCGAGACGATAGATCAGCCGGATCTCGCCGCAGGATTCTTCCGAGACATAGGCGCGGTCCATGCGGTTGACGATGCCGGCCAGCACGAAACGCGTGTCGGGCGATTTCAGATTGGCCCGGTCGAACAGCTGGACGTCAAAGCCTTCGCCGACGCCGATGGTCTCGCTCGGCCAGGCGGCCTTCTGCTGCGCGACGTAGCGCTCGAGCTCCGCGTCGATCGCAGGCGGAATCTGCTTGAGCTGCGACAGCTGCGAAAACATCTGGTCGGTCGTCAGTGGAACGTTCGCGTTCCGCTCCGGCCAGAGCAGCCGGGGGATCGTCAGCACGTCGAGCTTCTTCAGCAGATCGGGATCGGTGATCGCCGTGCCGCGCATCAGCGCGCTCTCGGCCGCGAAAAGCGGAACAGAGCCGCCGGCCAATGCGGCAACAGCAACCAGAATTCGCAACGCGCGGCTCATGCCTCCAGTAACACCGCGTGTGCCAGCCTATTCAAGTAAAAAGGCGCTTCACACGGTGGTGAAGCGCCTCCTTAAAAACAAGATATTAGCGACTCAGCGCGCGACGATCAGGCCCTTGCTGGTGACGACCACCCAGCGGCCGTCCTGGCGACGGATCGCATCGACGCGGCCGACCCCGGGAATGGGATCGCCGGCATAGACCTCATATAGGCCGTCGCGGCCCTCGATCAGTGCGCCGCCATTGGCGACGTCGCGCAGCCTCCAGCCTTCGAGCGTCGGCAAGCGGCCGACCTCGGTCTTGGGCGCGGCCGGCGCGGGAGCCGGTGTGGCGGCCGCGGTCGCAACCTGGGTCGGAGCGATCGAGCCGGTGGTCTCCTTGGCGGGCGCTGCCGCAGCCTGTGCGGGGGCGACGGGCGGGGTGGCGCGGAGCTTGTCGATGGTCTCCGACAGTTTTGCGATCTTGGCCATCGGCTCGGCCTGCGCCTTCTCGAGCTTGTCGAGGCGGTCATTGGCCCGGTTGAACTGGCTGAGGCCGGTCTTGGAGGTGTGCTCGACATTCGCCCTGAGGGCGACGAGGTCGGCATCGATCCTGGCGACCGAGGATTCCAGCGCGCTGGTGTCCGCGACCTGCGCCGGCGCGGGGGCCGGGGCCGGGGCTGCGAAATGCATCATGCCCGCGGTCGCCAGCGCGCCGCTGATGGCACCGACGCAAGCGGCGATCGCGACCACCGCGGCCATCGCCGACAGGCGCCGCTGGTCGCTGGTCGCGCGCGGGGTGTCCGGCTTCACATGCGGGGCAAACTCCTCGCGCTCCCAGGACCGGTCCGAGGGCGCCATGACGATGAGCTTGCCGGGCTTTGGCTCGGGCTTGGTTTCGGGCTTAGTCTGGGTCTTGGTCTCGGTCTTGGCTTCGAACTTCGGCACCTCGATCCGGGGCGGTTCGATCCTGGGGGCATCTGTTTTCACCGGATCAGGCTTCGGCGGCGCCTCATGATCGGGGGCGATCGAGGGGGCCTCGATGCTGGCGGCAGCCTCGACGGCCTGCGGCGCGGTCGCGGCGGCTTCGACGACGCTCGTCTGTTCGCCGGTCTCCTGGGCAGCCTGCTCGGGCATTGGTTCGCTCACGGCTCAAATACTCCAGTCTGGATTGACCTTTTGGTAACTTTCATTGCTTGCGAAATCCTTACCTCCGGACCCGCTTACCGAAATTTTAGGAACTCATCGGGGGCCGAATTGGGTCGGGAAAATGGAACCGGCGTGGCGGCGTGCAACAAATCGTCAGCCGATGCTGCTGTGCGGCGTACCCTCGCCTTAGCCGAAGGGGCTGCTTGCCCGTCATCGGCCTCCGGCTAACATGGGCGGTCCCGTCAGCCAGAAGGCGTTTGGGGGTGCCAAGGGGGTGCCATGACGATCGAGAAATGCATCAACGTGTTTGGTGTCGATGACGTCATTTTCGAGGAGGGTTCGACCGGCCGCGAGCTGTTCGTCGTCCTCGACGGCGAGGTCGAGATCGCCAAGGTGAACGGCGCGAGCAGGACCACCATAGTCAAGCTCGGCAAGGGCGAGTTCTTCGGCGAGATGGCCGTGATCGACGGCTCGGCACGCTCGGCGACCGCGATCGCGGCGGCGCCGAACACCAGGGTGATGCGGATCAATCACGCCCGCTTCGTCTATCTCGTCAGCCAGCAGCCGGCGTTCGCGCTGATGGTGATGGATGCGCTCTCGAAACGCCTGCGCGCCTCCAACGCGGTCACCTACCGGGCGGCGCAATCATGAGCGACCGCAAGCCGACGCCCTTCCCGGTCCTGATGAAGAACGACACCTGCTCGCTGATCCAGGCCGCCGACGACGTCTACCAGATCCGCTTCGCCAACCGCGCCGCCAATGCCTATCTCGTGCGCGGCTCGGCGCGCACCATTCTGATCGATGTCGGGCTGTCCTCAAACTATCCGGCGATGGTGGAGTGCCTGAACTTCGCCGAGTGCCCGCCGGAGACAATCGACATGGTGGTGCTGAGCCACGAGCATCTCGACCATATCGGCGCCGCCTGGCACTTCAACGAGCGTCGCACCTTCATCGCCGCGCACCGGCTCGCCGCCAACAAGATCATGCTGCGCGACGACTTCTCGATGCTGCGCAAGATGTTCAACGAGCCGAACGTGCCGATCAATGTCGACATCTGGCTCGAGGAAGGCAATCTGATCGACCTCGGCAATTTCCGTCTCAACGTGATGCATACGCCGGGCCACACCTCGGCCTGCATCACGCTGTACGACCAGGACAAGGGCCTGTTGTTCGCCGCCGACACATTGATGCCGGGTGGGGTGATGGGCGGCGTATTCGGCTCCGGCAGCATTGCCGACTACATCCAGTCGCTGGAACGGCTGAAGGGGCTGGACTCGAAGATCCTGCTGTCGGGACATGGGCGGCTGTCCGACACCCCGCAGGAGGACGTCCGCATTGCGATCGCACGCTCGCATGGCCTCTTGGAAGACACCGCGCAATTGTTCGACGCGCTTGACGCGCGCTCCAACTTCGAGCCGATCATGCAGTCGGTGCGGGACCTGAACAAGCTGGATGATTGAGGCTTGCGAGCGCCTCTGTCAAACCCGTCATTGCGAGCGCAGCGAAGCAATCCAGAATGTCTCCGCGGTGGCAGTCTGGATTGCTTCGTCGCAGGGACTCCTCGCAATGACGGGGGGTGGACTATCGCCCCGGCTACATCACCACCGGCGCATCCGGCAGTTCGTTCGGATGCGGGCCGCCCGGCGGAAAGTGCTTGGCCAGCTCCCGCGACACCGCGGCGATGCCGCCGATCACGCCGCGCTCGAACTGGCCCGCGGCGAACTCGGCCTCCATCGCGCGGCAGATGCTCTCCCAGCCCTCGGCACCCACCTTCGCATCAATGCCGCGGTCGGCGATGATCTCCACATCGCGGTCGGCGAGCAGCAGATAGATCAGGACGCCGTTGTTGTGCGCGGTGTCCCAGATCCGCAAATGCGAGAACACGTCGAGCGCACGCGCGCGCGCCGGCTGGTTGCGGAACAGCGGTCGGCCGTCGAGTGCGCCTTCGACCACGAAGCGGACCTGGCCGGAATGGGTTGTCTCGCTGCTCTTGATCGCCTGCTCGATGCGGTCGAGCACGGCTTGCGGAAATATCTGCTTCGCCCGCCAATGGTGCTGGAGCAGATGCCTGGTGATACGCCTGATGCTCATGACCTACCAGCTCCCCGAGGCGCCGCCTCCGCCAAAGCTGCCACCGCCTCCGCTGAAACTGCCGCTGTCGCTGGACGACGATCCGCTGCTCCAGCCGCCTCCCGAGCTGCCGCTCGACCAGGAGCCGCCGCGCGACGACCTCGTGCTTGGCGCCATCGCCGAGAACAGGTCGGCAATGAACCCAATGATGAAGCCGACGACACCGAGGACCATGGCGAGTGCGAAAGAGCCGAGAATGAACCAGGCGAGCGCGGCGATGATGCCGCCGGTCACCAATGATCCGGCCAGCCGCCCCAGCATGGCGCGAAAGAACCCGCCCACCCCGATCGAGGCGAACAGCGTCACGATGAAGAGCGGTCCGAGGTCGTCCAGATTGCCAAAATTCACGCTCGGTGAAGGAACCGGCAGTGGCTCGCCGTCGATGACGCGGATCATGCGATCGACGCCGTCCGAGATACCGCCGCCAAAATCACCCGTCCTGAATTTCGGTGTGATGATCTCGTCGATGATCCGCCGCGAGGTGACGTCGGTGAGCGCGCCTTCGAGGCCGTAGCCGACCTCGATGCGCAAATGCCGGTCGTTCTTGGCGACGACCAGGATCGCGCCGTCGTCGACCTTCTTGCGGCCGATCTTCCAGGCGTCCGCGACGCGGATCGAGTACTGCTCGATCGTCTCCGGCTCCGTCGTCGGCACGATCAGGACGGCAACCTGGCTGCCCTTGCGCGTCTCGAAATCGCGCAGCTTCTGCGTGAGCGTGGCGACGTCGCTGCTGGAGAGCGTGCCGGTCTGGTCGACCACGCGGCCGGTGAGCTGGGGCACGGCGACGTCGGCAAAGGCGGGGACGGCAAAGGTGAGGACCAGCGCGACGGCGAGGGCAATCCGAGAGAGCATGACCGAACGAGCCCGCCACACCCTCGCGGACATCGCCCGGCTCGACCGGGCGATCCAGTATTCCAGAGACGCCGGTGGGATACGGAGGAGCCGCGGCGTACTGGATTCCCCGCCTTCGCGGGGAATGACAGTGGTGGGTGGGGCGCGCATCTGTGCCGAACGCGGCTACTTCGACGGCGCAGGCGCGGCGTTGAAATCCACCTTCGGCGCGGTCGATATCTCCTTCTCGTTCTCGACCGAGAAATTCGGCTTCTCCTTGTAGCCGAACGCCATGGCGGTGAAGTTGCTCGGGAACGAGCGGATGGTGACGTTATAGTCCTGCACCGCCTTGATGTAGCGGTTGCGGGCAACCGTGATGCGGTTCTCGGTGCCTTCGAGCTGCGACATCAAATCCTTGAACAGCGCATCCGATTTGAGCTGCGGATAGTTCTCGGTGACCACGAGGAGCCGAGACAGCGCGCTGGAGAGCTCGCCCTGGGCGGCCTGGAATTTCTGGAAGGCGGCGGGATCGTTCAGCACTTCCGGCGTTGCCTGGATGCTGCCGACCTTGGCGCGGGCATTGGTGACGCCGAGCAGCACGTCCTTCTCTTGCTGCGCAAAGCCCTTCACCGAGTTGACGAGGTTGGGCACGAGATCGGCGCGGCGCTGATACTGGTTCACGACCTCGGACCAGTTGGCCTTGATCTGCTCGTCCTCGGTCTGGATCGCGTTGTAGCCGCAATTGGTGAGGCTGAGCGAGGCCAGCGCCGCCAGCACGGTGAGGATCTTGCGCATCAAATTTCTCCCGGTGGAATCTGGTGCAAACTACCAGATTGCATGCGCGAGACGCCAGACGTCTTGGCGACGACACTAAAGGCAGCCGACAGACGCAAGCCTCTTGCCTATCCCCGGCTGGCATAGTCAACTCCGGCAAAACAACAATGGAAACGCCAGGGGGAACGCGATGTCCTCGTTCGAGACCATCCTCGTGGAGCGGCCGGAGCCGGCGATCACCCGGATCGTGATGAACCGGCCAGATGCGCGCAACGCGCAGAACCTGCAAATGACCTACGACCTCAACGCCGCCTTCGACGAAGCGGTGCAGGACGACGCGGTCAAGGTCATCATCCTCGCCGGCAATGGCCCGCACTTCTCCTCGGGCCATGACCTCCGCCCCGGGGCTAAGAATGCCGCAGGCGTCGATTTTCCGCCGGTAGGAAATTGGGGCGGATTTGCTGAACCCAATGCGCATGGCCGCTTCGCACGCGAGCAGGAAATATATCTCCAGATCACGCGGCGTTGGCGCAATCTGGCAAAACCGACCATTGCCGAGGTGCATGGCAAGTGCATCGCGGGCGGATTGATGCTGGCCTGGGCCTGCGACCTCATCGTCGCCAGCGACGATGCGCAGTTCTGCGACCCCGTCGTCACCATGGGCGTCTGCGGTGTCGAGTGGTTCGTGCATCCCTGGGAGCTCGGCCCGCGCAAGGCCAAGGAGTTTCTGTTCACCGCCGACAGCTGGAGCGCGCAAGAGGCGCATCAGCTCGGCATGGTCAACCAGGTCGTGCCGCGTGCGGAGCTGTCGGCACGCGTGCTGGAGCTGGCGCGCCGGATCGCAGCAAAGCCGTCCTTTGCGTTGAAGCTGACCAAGGAGGCGGTGAACCGCTCGGTCGACGTGATGGGCCAGCCTGCCGCGATCGACCAGGCCTTTGCGCTGCATCAGCTCTGCCACGCCCATAACCTTCAGGAGTTCGGCATGATCGTCGATCCGTCCGGCCTGCATCCCTCCGTGCGCAAGCCGCCGGCGGCCGCGGAGTAGCGACATGGACCTCAATCTCAGTGACGAGCAACGGCTGCTGCGCGAGAGCGCGGAGCGCTTCGTGGCCGAAAGCTACGATGCCGATCACCGCCGCAAGATGGCGAGCGATCCGCTTGGCTTCAGCCCCGATGTCTGGAAGCAGTTCGCCGAGCTCGGCTGGTTGGCGCTGCCGATCCCTGAGGAGTGTGGCGGGCTCGGCGGCGGCCCGGTCGAGATCGGGATTCTGATGGAAGCGTTTGGCCGCGGGCTGGTGTCCGAGCCGTACATCGCGACCGTGGTGCTTGGAGCGGCCCTGATCGAGAAGTGCGGCACCACCGGGCAGAAGGAGGCGCTGCTGCCGAAGGTTGCGGATGGATCGCTAAAACTCGCCTTTGCGCATTCCGAGCGCGCGGCGCGGTTCGATCTCGCCAAGGTCGCAACCGTCGCTCACAAGACAGCGGAGGGTTGGCGCCTCTCCGGCAGCAAGATCGGCGTGCTCGACGGCCACGCTGCCGATGAGATCATCGTCTCCGCGCATATCCACGATCATCGGGGACCGTCGGGGCGCATCGGCCTGTTCCTGGTACCGGCGAAAACGCCGAGCGTTGCCATGAGTGACTATCAACGTCTCGGCGGCGGACGGGCCTGCAACATCGAGCTATCAGGCGTAGAGCTGCCGCAGGATGCTCTCCTAGGTGACGATAGCGACACACTGCCCGCGATCGAATGGGCCGTCGACCGCGCCATGGCTGCGCTTGGCGCAGAAGCCGTCGGCATCATGCAGACGCTGCTCGACACCACGCTGGACTACACCAAAATTCGAAAACAGTTCGGCCGGCCGCTGTCCGCCAATCAGGTGATCCGTCATCGCCTCGCCGACATGGCGATGCAGGTGGACGAAGCGCGCTCGATGGCGCTGCGGGCTGCGTTGAAGGCGGATGCCGCGCCGGTCGAGCGTGCTCGGGCGGCATCAGGCGCGAAAGCGAAAATCGGCAAATGCGCCCGCTTCGTCGGCGAGCAGTCGATCCAGCTCCATGGCGGCATGGGCGTCACCGAGGAGCTCGAGGTCGGCGCCTATTTCAAGCGGCTGGTCGCCTTCGACACGCTGTTCGGCGGCAGCGCCCACCACTATGCCCGCCACGCCCAGCTTGGCCGCACGGCCTGACCCCAGGAGCGCATGATGGACCTCACGTTCAATGCCGAGGAGCGCGCCTTCCAGGACGAGGTGCGCGGCTTCATCGCCAAAAACCTCACCGACGAGGTGAAGCGCGCGACCGCGCTGACGCCGTCGGTGTTCTCGGATCCTGACATCGGCATGGCCTGGCAGCGCGCGCTGCACAGCCGCGGCTGGGGCGCGCCGGGCTGGCCGGTCGAATATGGCGGGCCCGACTGGACGCCGGCGCAGCGCTGGATCTTTGAAACCGAGTCCGCGCGCGCGGGCGTGCCGAATGTCAACGTGATGGGCGTGAAGATGGTAGGGCCCGTCATCATCGGCTTCGGCTCGCCCGAGCAGAAGAATTTTTACCTGCCGCGGATTCTCTCCGGCGAGGACTATTGGTGCCAGGGCTATTCAGAGCCGGGCTCCGGCTCCGACTTGTCCTCGCTGAAGACGCGCGCGGTGCGCGACGGCGACGACTACGTCATCAACGGCACCAAGATCTGGACCACGCACGCCCACCACGCCAACCGCATGTTCGCGCTGGTGCGCACCAGCGACGGGCCGCGGCAGCAGGACGGCATCAGCTTCATCCTGATCGACATGAAGACGCCGGGCATCACCACGCGGCCGATCCTCACCATCGGCGGCGACCACGAGGTCAACCAGGTGTTTTTCGACGACGTGCGCGTGCCCGTCGCCAACCGCGTCGGCGAGGAAGGCAAGGGCTGGACCTACGGCAAGTATCTGCTGGAGTTCGAGCGCGGCTCCGGCATCGCGTCAGCGAAGCTGCGCGAAGGGTTGAAGGCCATCGCGGAGCTCGCGGAGTCCGACCTGACCGGGCGCGCGATCGACAGCCCCGACATCGCGACGCGCATCTCCGAGGTCGAGGTTGACATCGACGCGCTCGAGATGACCGAGCTGCGCGTGCTCTCGGCGCTCCAGACCGGGCAAAATCCCGGCGCGGTGTCGTCGATCCTGAAGCTGCGCAACAGCGAGATCCGCCAGGCCGTGACGCGCCTCGGCGCCGACGTGATCGGCCACGACGCCCTCGCCGTCGAGCCGATGCGCCCGCTCTACAGGCTGAACCACGAGCCGGCAACGCCTGAGGACATGCTGACGGTGGTGCCGGAATATCTCAACGGCCGGGCCTACACGATCTTCGGCGGCACGTCGGAGATCCAGCGCGATATTATTGCGAAGATGATGCTGGGGATTTGAGCGTTGTAGCCCCCACTGGCGCGACACCCTCCGCTGTCGTCCCGGACAAGCGTAAGCGCAGATCCGGGACCCATAACCACAGGCAGATGTGGTTACGGGGACTCGGAGTTGCCAGCTTCGCGCCAAACTACTCCCTGTGGTTATGGGTCCCGGATCGGCGCGCGCTGTGGCGCGCTTGTCCGGGACGACGGTTGAGAATGCGGCTACAGCTTGCGCGCAATAACTCTACGCTTTGGCCACCACCTTCGCGTCCCGGATCGCCTGCCAGATCTTCTGCGGCGTCAGCGGCGTGTTCAGCTGGGTGATGCCGAGCTCGGCGAGCGCGTCCATCACGCCGTTGGTGACGCAAGGCGGGCCGCCGATGGCGCCGGATTCGCCGCAGCCTTTTGCGCCGAGCGGATTGGTGCGGCAGGGTGCGGAATCATCCAGCGTCACCACGATCGGCGGCACGTCGTCGGCGCGCGGGATGCAATAGTCCTGGTAGCTCGCGGTGAGGAGCTGGCCGTCGGCATCGTAGGAGACGCCTTCATACAGCGCCTGGCCGATGCCTTGCGCGACGCCGCCATGGATCTGGCCGGTGACCAGCATCGGATTCACGGCGATGCCGACGTCGTCGACGGTGGTGTAGCGCACGACCTTGGAGACGCCGGTCTCCGGATCAATCTCGACCTCGCAGATATGCGTGCCGTTCGGCCAGCTCGGACCGTCCACCTCGCCCTCGGAATCCACGCTGAGTTTGGCGCCGCTTTCCTTTTCGGCAAGATCGAACAGGCTGATGCGGCGGTCGGTGCCGACCACGGTGAGCACGCCGCCCTGATACTCGATGTCCTCGACCGAGGTCTCCAGTACGTTCGCCGCCTTCTCGCGCGCCTTCCGGATCAGATCGTTGGAGGACACCGCCACGGCCGTGCCGCCGACGAACAGCGAACGCGAGCCGACGCTGCCAAAGCCCATCGCAAGATCAGTGTCGCCCTGGACGACGTCGATCTTGTCCATGGAGATGCCGAGCGTGTCGGAGATCATCTGGGTGTAGGTGGTCTGCAAGCCCTGCCCCATCGCCATGGTGCCGGAATGCAGCACGACGCGGCCCTGCGAGGTCGCGTGCAGGCTGACCTTCTCGGTGTGGGCGCGGCCGCCGGTCCATTCGATGTAGGAGGTGAGGCCGCGGCCGTAGAGCAGGCCCTTCTTCTTCGCCGCCTTCTTGCGCGCGGCAAAGCCGTCCCAGTCCGCAAGCTTCACGGCACGGTCGAGCATGTGCGCGAAGGCACCGGAATCGTAAACCTGGCCGGCGGCGTTGGTGTAGGGCAGCTGCGCCGGCTTGATGTAGTTGGCCTTGCGGATCGCGCGCGGATCCATGCCGATCTTGCGGGCTGCGGCGTCAAAGAGGCGCTCGACGATGAAGACCGCCTCGGGGCGGCCTGCGCCGCGATAGGCACCGACTGGTGCGGTGTGGGTCATCACCGACTGCACTTCGAAATGCACCAGCGGCAGATCGTAGACGCCGGTCTGCACGAACGGCCCGAGCACCAGCGGAATGATGTTCGCAGCGCCCGACGAGTACGCTCCGGTGCAGCCGATCGACTTGACGCGATAGGCCAGCACCTTGCCCTTCTCGTCGAGCGCGAAGGACGCCGTCGAGGTGAGATCGCGGCCGTGGGTGCCGCCGACGAACTCGTCGGTGCGGTCGCCGCGCCAGCGGATCTTCTTGTTCAGCTTGGTCGCGGCATAGGCGACGATGCCGTCCTCGGGATAGAGGTTGGTCTTCTGGCCAAAGCCGCCGCCGATGTCGCCGACCAGCACGCGCACGCTGTCCTTCGGGCGTTTCAGCACGGCTTCCGCCAGCACGTCGCGGGTCGAGGCCGGCGTCTGCGACTGCACGTGCAGGAGGAGACGGCCGGACTTCTTGTCGATCTCGGCAATGGTCGAGCGCGGCTCCATCGCGGAGGGCACGAGGCGCTGGCTGACGAGGTCGAGCTCGACGGTATGCGCGGCCTTGGCGAAGGCCTCGTCCACCTTGGCAGCGTCACCATAGCTCATTGCGCCGACGATGTTGTCGGGCGCCTCCGGCCACACCGCGGGCGCGCCGGGTTTTACGGCCTCGACCGGATCGACCACCGCAGGCTGCACGTCGTATTCGATCACGATCGCTTCGGCCGCGCTCTGCGCCTCAGCACGAGAGGAAGCCACGACTGCCGCCACCGCTTCGCCGGCGTAACGAACGATCTCATGGGCGAGCAGGCGGCGCGGCGGCACCGTCATCGGCTTGCCGTCGGGGCGTTTGAAGATGCTCAAGGTGGGGATGGCGCCGATATCGTCCTTGATCAGATCTGCGCCGGTGTAGATCGCGGTGACGCCGGGCATCGCGGCCGCGGCGCTGGTGTCGATCGAGACGATCTTCGCATGCGCATGCGGCGAGCGCAGCACATGCAACCACAACGCGCCGTCTTCCGGCTTGTCGTCGATGAATTGCCCCTTCCCGGTGAGCAGCCGCTGGTCTTCCAAACGCTTGACGGGCTGGCCCGCTCCGAAACGCAAATTGCCGGGAAGAATGTTCATTGGGGTCCTCTAAGCCTCAAAGTGCGGGCGCCTTTTAGCGGATCGAGGCATGCGAGGCCAGCCGCGGTTTTGGACGGAATATCCGCGATTTCGGCATGCCGTCCCGTAAATCTGCGATTCCGTAGGGTGGGCAAAGGCGCGCTTGCGCCGTGCCCACCATCGCTCGACGGACGCGAAGATCGTGGGCACGCTACGCTTTGCCCACCCTACGGCACTGATCGTGTCGGGAATGACGGCTCGCTAATCGAGCTCCCTCAAAGCCGCTTCCACGACCTTGTGCGCATCCGCCGTGAGCGGGGCCTGCGGCGGGACGGGATCGCCGACGTCGTAGCCCTGGATCGCAAGCCCGGCCTTGATGCAGGCGGCGAGGTTGAAGCGGGCGAAGGCTTCGTTGATGCGCCACAGCCTGCGCTGGAGCGCCATGGCCTCGTCCCAGCGGCCGGCCTTGCAGAGGTCGTAGAGCGCAACGCTCTGGCGCGGGATGATGCAGGCCGGGCCCGCCATCCAGCCGAGCCCGCCGATCAGCATCACCGCGGCGGGGATATGCGCGGAGGCCGAGAACACGCGCAAGCCATCGCCGCAGCGGTTCATGATCGAGAGCAGCCGGCCGGTATTGGTCGAGGCGTCCTTGATGTAGCCGATGCGCGGATGCTCGGCGAGGCGCGCGATCACGTCGAGCGTCAGATCGGAGCGCTGGAATTGCGGATTGGTGTAGATGACGACGGGAATGTCCACGGCGTCCGCGATGGCGCGGAAATAGGATTCGACCTGGGCATCGGCGAGCGGGAAGTACGCCTCCAGGATCGCCAGGATGCCGCTAGCACCACACTTCTGGTACGCCCTCGCCTGCGCCACCGCATCCGCCGTCGAGGTGGAGGCGACGCCGGCCACGACCGGCACGCGGCCCTTCGCGGCTTCGATCGTGGTCTGCACGACCGCCATCCGCTGCGCGGAATTGAGATAGGCGAACTCGCCGGTCGACCCCAGGGGGGTCAGCCCGTGCACGCCGGCGCCGATCAGATCGTCGCAGAGCTTTGCGAGCACCTGCGTGCGGATCGCGCCATCCGCATCGACGGGCGAGACAAGATAGGGGAAGACGCCGTGGAAATCGGTCATGTCAGGTGGGCCCCCGGAAAGCTGGCCACGAAAGCTGGCTAGCGCCTGACCGGTCTTACCAATGCCCGCGCCGGCGATCAAACCTTGATCAGCCGCACCCGCGTGCCCCAGGGATCGATCGCTTCCACGCCCTCCGCAAGCGCGGTGACCTTCGCACCGCCCTTGCGCAGGCGCTCCTCCTGCGCGGCGAGCAGCTCCTGCTTCGCCATCACCAGGGAGAACCAGGCAAGGCCCGTCGTAGTTTCGTCGCGCTGGCCGGCGCCCTGGCTCTGCCAGACGTTCATGCCGAGATGATGGTGATAGCGGCCCGACGAAAGGAACGCAGCGCCGTTACGGCTGCGGGTCGGGTCGAGGCCGATTGTGCCATGGTAAAAGTTCTGCGCCTGCGCGAGATCGCCGACCCGCAGATGCATGTGACCGATGCGCAGTCCGTCCGGCGCCTTGGCATAATCGGGCACGCGCGTGTTGGTCAGCGACAACAGGTCGGGGATGTTGAGCTCGTCGGTCGCCATCTTCACGCTGCCCTCGCTCCACTGCCATTGCGAAGGATCTCGGTCGGCGTAGACCTCGATGCCGTTGCCTTCGGGGTCATCGAGATAGACGGATTCGCTGACGAGATGATCGGCAAAGCCTGACAGCTTCACGCGGTGCGAGGCCGCGTGTACCAGCCAGCGTGCGAGATCCTTGCGCGTCGGCATCAGGAAGGCGGTGTGGTAGAGGCCGGCGGCGCTGCGCGACTCAATCGCGGCCTCGGGACGGGCCTCCAGCACCAGCAGCGGGATGCCGGCCGTGCCGAGCTTTGCACCCGTCGCGGAGCGCTCCATCACGGTGAGCCCGATCACGTCGCGGTAATAATCCGCGACCGTGTCCAGGTTCTTCACCCGCAGCGTCACCATGCCGACCCGCATCGGCGTGCGGCTGGCATAGGTCGGTCCTCCGCCTTGCGGCGTGCCTTCGGCACGCGCAGCCGCCGCGGCGGCCATCGCGAGCGAGCTGGCGCCGGCGAGTTGAAGCAGGGTGCGGCGGGTGAGATCGATGGTCATCAGTCAGGGCTCGCGGAAAAGGCTCGAGGCCGGGCGGTGCAATTTGGCGATTGCTACACGTTCTCGTGAGCGCCTCCCAATCACATATTCGTCGGCCGTGGTTCTTACGGAAGCCAGGTCCTGACGCGAAGTCCTGACGCGAAGTCCTGACGCGAAGTCCTGACGCGAAGTCCTGGCCACCCGGCCAGTTTCGCAAATGCCGGCGACATCCCAGATTGTGGACAGCTTACAGGAGCCCGCTATGACCGACCCCACTCCTCTGTCTTCACTCTCGTCCGCGCTCGCGGACGTCGTGGCGCGCACCGCGCCGTCCATCGTCTCCGTGCATTCGCATCGCTCCCGCTCGACCGGCTTCGTCTGGAAGCCCGGCCTGATCGTCACCGCCGACGAGGCGCTGGCCGACGAGGGCGAGGTCCAGATCGGCCTGCCCGACGGCAGCACCGCTGTCGCCACGATCGCGGGCCGCGACCACACCACCGATATCGCGCTGCTGCGCGCCAACACCGATATCGCGCCGGTGAAACTGGCCGCAACGGCCCCTCCCCTCGGCTCGCTCTCGGTCGTCGTCACCACCGATCGCGACGCCCCGAGCGCGGCGCTTGGAATGGTATCGGCATCGGGCAAAGGCTGGCGCTCCCTACGCGGCGGCGACATCGATGCGCGGATCGAGCTCGACCTGCGCCTGCGCGATAGCCAGGAGGGCGGGCTCGCGCTCGATGCATCGGGCGAGGCCTTCGGCATGGCCGTGCTCGGGCCGCGGCGCGTGCTCGTCATTCCCACAGCGACGATCGAGCGCGTCGCGGCGCAGCTCGAGACGCGCGGCCGCATCGCCCGCGGCTATCTCGGTCTCGGGCTCCAGCCGGTGCGACTTGACGACGGCGTCGGCGCGATGGTGATGAATGTCGACAAGGCGGGGCCGGCCGCCGCGGCCGGCATTCGCCAGGGCGACGTGATCGTCGCGGTCAACGACCAGAAGCTCTCAGGCGTGCGGGCGCTGTCGCGGACATTGGGGCCGGCGAGCGTCGGCACGGTGGTCGACGTCGCGGTGCGCCGCGGCGGCGAGCCGGCCAGCTTCAAGGTCACGATCGGCGAGAGGCCGGAGGCGTGAGCGCGGACACGACGCCGGAGATCGTTCTGTCCCTCGAGATCGACGATCCCGCCCTTGCCGATCGCCTCGCAACGCTGCTCGCCAGCGTCGCGGGGCTTCGTCTTGCCGCGCCGGGCGAGACCGCCACAGCGACGATCATCGCGCGCGATCCGCGCCGCATGCCCGACGATATCGCGCTGACGCAGCGCGAGCTCGACGTGCTGGCGCTGATGGCTGAGGGCGCCTCCAACAAGATGATCGCGCGCCAGCTCAACATCTCCGTGCACACGGTGAAATTCCATGTCGGCTCACTGCTGGACAAGCTCGATGCCACCGGCCGCACCGATGCGGTCGCACATGCCGCACGCCGCGGCGTGATCGAGCTATGACGTGGGGAAGCTGAGCCGGACCGTGAGACCCGGCGCGTTGTCGTGCAGGGTTATCTCGGCGCCGTGGAGGCGCGCGACGGCTGCGACGAGGCTGAGGCCCAGGCCGTTGCCCGGCGTGTAGCGGCTCTGTTCGAGCCGGGTGAAACGCTTGAAGACGTGATCGCGCTGCTCGGCGGGAATGCCCGGACCGTCATCCGCGATCGCGATGTCAGCGCCGCCCTCGGCGCTGCGGCAGGTCACCGTGACCTGCCCGCCTGCGCGGCCGTGCTTGATCGCATTGTCGACGAGATTGGCGATGGCATCGAACAGCAGGTCGCGGTCGCCCGTCACGGAGACCTCGCGGTCGCCACTGATGCTGAGACGGGTCGCGACCTCTTCGGCGGCGGCGTCGTAGAGCTCGACCACCTCGCTGGCAACCTCGACGAGATTGAGCCTGCGGAAGGCGCCCTTGCGGGCGCGGGTCTCGATCTCCGATATCCGCGTGATGGAGGCGAACATGCCGAGCACGGCATCGAGATCGGCGATGGTGTCGCCGATCAGCGCGGCATCGGCCTCGCTGCCGCGCGGGGTGTGGTAGGCCTTTTCCAGCCGGCCGCGCATGCGCGTCAGCGGCGTGCGCAGATCATGGGCGACGTTGTCGCTGACCTGTTTGACCTCGCCCATCAGCGTCTCGATGCGATCGAGCATCTGATTGAGGTTCTCGGCAACGCGGTCCCATTCGTCGTGGCTGCCGCGCAAGGGAATGCGCCGGTCGAGGCCCGACAGCATGATGGCGCGGCTGGTGGCATTGATCTCCTCGATCCGGCCGACCGTGCGCCGCGTCACCAGCACTGCCGCAAGGCCCGCAAGCATGGCCAGGAGCATCGCGACCGCGAACATCGCGAGCCCGATCATCGCGGTGAAATCGCCGTGATCGCCGGCATTGCCGACCCGGCTCCGCACATAGGCAAGCGTGCCGAAATAGACATAGGCCATGATCGCCGCGACGATCAGCCCGAACACCGCGATCGCGATCAGCGCAAGGCGAAAGGTTGAGGAGCGGAGCGTCTTAGCCAGGAGCACGGAGGCAATATCCGATGCCGCGGATGGTGTGGATCAGCGGATAGGCCTGGGCATCGTCGACCTTGCGGCGAACGCGGCCAACATAGACATCGATGATGTTGGTGGAAGGATCGAAATGCAGATCCCAGACATGCTGGAGCAGCATCGCACGGGAAACGACGCGCCCCTCGTTGCGCACGAGATATTCGAGCAGCTGGAATTCGCGCGGCAGCAGCGGAATCTTGCGGCCGCGGCGGCTGGCATTGCGCGCGATCAGGTCGACGGCGAGATCACCGACGCGCAAGATGGTTTCCTTGGCGATGGTCTCGCTGCGACGGCCCAATGCCTCAAGACGAGCAAGAAGCTCGACGAAGGAGAACGGCTTGACGAGATAGTCGTCGCCGCCGGCGCGCAAGCCGCGCACGCGGTCATCGACCTCGCCGAGCGCCGAGATGATCAGGAAGGGCGCGGCGATGCCGTCATCGCGCAACTGCCGCATCACGGTGATGCCGTCGATATCGGGCAGCATGCGGTCGATCGTGATCACGGCATAGTCGCGTGCCGCGCCGTGGCTGAGGGCCTCGCGCCCGGTCGCGGCGAGATCGACCTCATAGCCCGAGGTGGTCAATTCCTCGACGAGCTGGCCTGCGGTTTCCGGATCGTCCTCGACGACCAGGATGCGGCGGTGACCTCCGGTCATGCGAAACTCCGCGCGACGATCGCCACCAGACTATCCCGTTCCGGGGCTGAGCGGAACCGCCCGGTGGCGATCGCGACAATGGTGCGGTACGGCGATGCGTCTACCAATAGTCTCCGCACACATTGACCCATTGCCAGCCGTAGGGCGTCAAGCTCCTGCGCCAGCAGCCATCGTCGTAATAGTTGTAATAATCGGCGTAGAAGGGCCCGCCGATGAAAGCGAAACGACGGAAGTGATTATGCCGGAAGAAGGCGTGGCGGCCGATGAAGGTCCTGCCGTGCCAGCCGGCGCCGGCAAAGCGCGGTCCGATCGCCGCATGCGCGAAGCGTGGTCCGCCGAAGGCAGGTCGAGCAAAGCCTGGCCCGCCGACACGGGCGAAGCTGGCGCCGCCCATCCCGCCGACACGCATGCCGCCGAAACCTGCGCCACGCATGCCGCCGCCGAAACCTCCGCCATGCATGCCGCCGCCGAAGCCACCCGCATGCATTCCGCCGCCGCCGAAATGCCCGCCGCCGCCGAAGCCGCCATGGCCGCCGCCACCAAAGCCGCCACCGCCAAAGCCGCCGCCGTGCCCGCCGCCACCGCCACCACCGCCGCCACGCGCGAGCACTGGTGAAGCAACCGCCATCATCGCTGCGAGCGTCGCCGCGGTGAAGCTTTTGAGAAGCCTGTTGTTCATCGAAGCATCCTCCTTGCACTGCGGCGGTCACCGCGCCGCACGAGGATGATCAGATGAGGGGAAGGAACGGGCAGCTTCAACTTACAAACGCGCCAGATTCTGACGCGGGTGTTAGGGAGGCCCAGCTCGTGCACTCCCTCTCCCCGTTCTTACGGGGGCGCGACGAGCTTGGCTCGCGCTGAGAGGGTGGGGTGAGGGGCTGTGTCCACGAATTCGATTTAAATTGAGGGCGCACAGGAGCCGGATGGACCATTGATCTGGTCGAGAGTTTGCACTGCCCCTCACCCGGAATCCGCGCTGCGCGCGAATTCCGACCTCTCCCCGCAAAGGGCGGGGAGAGGTTAAAGAAATCAAGCCCGCTTGCCGTTGCTCTTCTCGGCGGCGCGGCGCATGGCTTCGGCGAGGGCGCCGCCGCCGGACGATTCCTGCTTGCGCGGCGCCGACGAGGTCATGCGGCTCGTGTTGCGCGAGTTGTCGCGCTGCATGCCCGGCGCGTCCTTCTTGGCGCCGACCTCGTCGTCGAGGCGCAGGGTGAGTGAGATGCGCTTGCGGGCGACCTCGAAGTCCAGCACCTTCACCTTGACGATGTCGCCGGGCTTCACCACCTCGCGCGGATCCTTGATGTAGTTCCGGGACATCGCCGAGATGTGCACGAGGCCGTCCTGGTGCACGCCGATGTCGACGAAGGCGCCGAAGGCGGCGACGTTGGTCACGGTGCCCTCGAGGATCATGCCCTTCTGGAGGTCCTTGATCTCCTCGACGCCTTCCTTGAACACCGCGGCCTTGAACGCCGGACGCGGGTCGCGGCCGGGCTTTTCCAATTCGCGCAGAATGTCGGTGACGGTCGGCAGACCGAAGGTCTCGTCGACGAAGTCCTTCGGCTTGAGCGTGCGAACGATCTCGCTTGAGCCGATCAGCGCCTTGATGTCGCTCTTGGTGGCCGCGAGGATCCGGCGCACCACCGGATAGGCTTCCGGATGCACGCCGGAGGCATCGAGCGGGTCTTCGCCGCCGAGGATGCGCAGGAAGCCGGCGCACTGCTCGAACGCCTTCGGCCCGAGCCGCGGCACGTCCTTGAGCGCCTTGCGCGACTTGAACGGGCCGTTGGCGTCGCGATGCGCCACGATGCTCTGGGCAAGACCCGAGCCGACGCCCGACACGCGGGCCAGCAGCGGCGCGGAGGCGGTGTTGACGTCGACGCCGACCGCGTTCACGCAGTCTTCGACCACGGCGTCGAGCGATTTGGCGAGCTTGGCCTGGCCGAGGTCATGCTGATACTGGCCGACGCCGATCGCCTTGGGCTCGATTTTGACGAGCTCGGCGAGCGGATCCTGCAGGCGGCGGGCGATCGAGACCGCACCGCGCAGGGTGACGTCGAGGCCGGGCAATTCCTCCGAGGCGAAGGCGGAGGCCGAATAGACCGACGCGCCGGCTTCCGACACCACGATCTTGGACATCTTCAGCTCGGCGAGGCCCTTGACGAGATCGCCTGCGAGCTTGTCGGTCTCGCGCGAGGCGGTGCCGTTGCCGATCGCGATCAGCTCGACGCGATGCTTCATGGCGAGCCGGCCGAGTGTCGCCAGCGACTCGTTCCACTGCCGCTGCGGCTCATGCGGATAGATCACCGCGGTATCGACGACCTTGCCGGTCGCATCGGTGACAGCGACCTTGACGCCGGTGCGGTAGCCAGGATCGAGACCCATGGTGACGCGGGTGCCGGCGGGCGCCGCGAGTAGCAGGTCGCGCAGATTGGAGGCGAACACGCGGACGGCCTCGGTCTCGGCCGCGTTCCAGAGCCGCATGCGCAAATCGATGTTGAGATGCACCTGGATCTTGGTGCGCCAGGCCCAGCGCACGGTGTCGATCAGCCAGCGGTCGCCGGCGCGCTTGAGGTCGGCGATGCCGAACCGCTTCATGATCTTCAGTTCATAGGCGCCCGGAACGCCGGCGGGCGGCGCTTCCTCGGCCTGAATCTGCAGATCGAGAATCTCTTCCTTCTCGCCGCGGAACATCGCGAGGATGCGGTGCGAGGGGAGTTTCGTCAGGGGCTCGGAGAACTCGAAATAGTCGGCGAACTTCTCGCCCTCGGTCTTCTTGCCGTCGCGCACCTTGGACGCCATGCGCGCATTGGTCCACACGTCTTCGCGCAAGGCGCCAATCAGGTCGGCGTCTTCGTCGAAGCGTTCGACCAGGATGGCGCGCGCGCCGTCGAGCGCCGCAGTGGCATCGGCAACGCCCTTCTCGGCGTTGATGAAGCCCTCGGCTACAACCTTCGGATCGTTACCGGGCTCGGCGATGAGCTGATTGGCGAGCGGCTCGAGGCCGGCTTCCTTGGCGACTTCCGCCTTGGTGCGGCGCTTCGGCTTGAACGGCAGATAGATGTCTTCGAGCCTCGCCTTGCTGTCGGCGGCCATGATCGACGCTTCGAGCGCGGCATCGAGCTTGCCCTGCTCGCGCACCGACTCCAGAATGGCCTTGCGGCGATCCTCGAGCTCGCGCAGGTAGACCAGGCGCTCCTCCAGGGTGCGCAATTGTGCGTCGTCGAGCGCGCCGGTCGCTTCCTTGCGGTAGCGGGCGATGAAGGGAACCGTGGCGCCGCCGTCGAGCAGCGTCACCGCCGCCTCGACCTGCTCGGCCCGAACCCCAAGCTCCTGCGCAATTTTCTGGTTGATATTTGCCACGCGAGAATTCCCTCTATCCAAGCACGCGACGCAGACCGAAATCCGGCCGCGGGACGCCGCTTATGGACCAACCAAGGTTGATTCATCAAGGTGCGCCGCGCAACCGTCGACAGAGGATTTTTTTGCCAGACCGATGCGATCTCGCCACAATCGTGGGGATGTCGGCGGCTTCTCGCTTGCGTCACGGCAGACCAGAACAGCAGACCCGTCAGGCTCGCCGAGGAGGCGCACCTAAGGGCGACGGTCAGAGATGACGCGTGCCGCTTGACATCAGCCCCGTGTTCCGCGCCTGTTTGATCTGCCGGACCACCGAACTCCACACGAGGACTATCATGCGGACAACTGCGGTCGGCGTCTTCAAGATCGCCACCAGGGGCCCCGGTGACGTCTCCGGCCTGATGGCCATGATCGGCTCCGGCGCGATCGATCCCAAAACAATCCTCGCCATTCTCGGCAAGACCGAGGGCAATGGCGGCGTCAACGATTTTACCCGGGAATATGCCGTCGCCGCGCTGTGCACCGCGCTGGCGCCCAGGCTCGGGCTGTCGCCAGAGGCCGTCGAGCAACGCATCGCCTTCGTGATGTCCGGCGGCACCGAAGGCGTGCTCAGCCCGCATATCACGGTATTCACGCGCCGCGAGGCCGAGCGAACGGCCAGCCTCTCCGGCAAGCGGCTCAGCATCGGCATGGCGCATACGAGAGACTTCCTGCCCGAGGAGCTTGGCCGCACCGCTCAGATCGCTGAGACGGCCACGGCCGTGAAAGCCGCCATGGACGATGCCGGCATCACCGATCCCACTGACGTTCATTTCGTCCAGATCAAATGCCCGCTGCTCACCAGCGAACGGTTCGCGGCGGCAATCGCGCGCGGCAACAAGACGGCGACGACGAGCTCCTACAGCTCGATGGCCTATTCGCGCGGCGCCTCCGCGCTCGGGGTTGCGGTCGCGCTCGGTGAAACCTCATCTGACATTCGCGATGAGGACGTGCTGCGGCGCTACGACCTGTTCTCGAACGTCGCCTCGACCTCATCAGGCATCGAGCTGATGCACAATGTCGTCATCGTGCTCGGCAACTCGGCGTCGTCAGCGAGCGAGCTCGAGATCGGGCATGCCGTGATGAGTGATGCGATCGATGCCCCTGCAGTGGTGTCGGCGCTGAACAGCGTCGGGCTTGGCACGACGCCGCAGCCGGGCCGCGAGCTCGTCAACATCTTCGCCAAGGCCGAGGCCTCGCCTGATGGCACAGTGCGCGGCTACCGGCACACCATGCTGGAAGACACCGACATCAGCTCGACGCGCCATGCTCGCGCCGCGGTCGGCGGCCTGATCGCGGGGCTTGCCGGCACCGGCGCGATCTACGTCTCCGGCGGCGCCGAGCATCAGGGGCCGGCCGGCGGCGGGCCGGTTGCGGTCATCGCGCGGCTGCCTTAATGACGCCGCGACCCCTCCGCCCGGCGCAACCCTGCCCTTCGCGCCGGCTCGGTTGATTCATGCGGTTCCTTGCGAAAAAGGTGGCGCCCGCATCTTAGGGGATTTGACTTCATGACTTTGCCGATGAGCTGGAATGAATGGGCGCAGCACGATGGCGTCGCGCTGGCGGCGCGCGTCCGCAAGGGCGAGCTGACGGCCAAGGAACTGGCGCGGCAGGCGGCCGCCGGCGTAGCCAAGGTCAATCCGGCGCTGTCGGGCGTGGTCGAGCTGTTCGAGGACGTGATCGCCGAGCCCGCCAAGGACGGCGCCAATCTCGCAGGTCCCTTCGCAGGCCTGCCCTTCCTGATGAAGGATCTCGGCCCGACCATGAAGGGCCGGCTCCAGGAGATGGGCTCGCTGTTGATGCGCGGCAATCGCGCCGCCGCCGACACGTTCCTCACCGGCAAATTCCGCCAGGCAGGACTGAACCTGATCGGGCGCACCACGACGCCGGAATTCGGCGTGTGCAGTTCGGCCGACAATCCCGCCGTCTACGTCACACGCAATCCCTGGAATACCGATTACACCACCTGTGGATCATCGGCGGGCAGCGCCGCGATGGTCGCGGCCGGCGTGGTGCCGATCGCGCATGCGACCGACGGCGGCGGCTCGATCCGCATTCCCGCCGGCGTCAACGGCAATATCGGCCTGAAGGTCTCGCGCGGCGTGTTCTCGCTCGCGCCGCACATGTCCGACCTCACCGGCCTGGTCTCGATCCAGGGCTGCCAGTCGCGCTCGGTGCGCGACACCGCCGCCTTCGTCGATCACGCCCGTGGGCCCGCGCCCGGCGAGTTCATGCCGTTCTGGACCACGGCGCAGCCTTATTCGGAGATGATCAAGCGCGATCCGGGCAAGCTCCGTATCGCGCTGTCCCACACCTGGGGCGATTACACCGCGACGCCGGAGATCGCCGCCGAGCTGGAAAAGACCGGCCGTTTCCTCGAAGGCCTCGGCCATCACGTCGACTACGCGCTGCCCGAGCTCGACTTCCGCGCTGCCTTCGCGGCACAGACCACCTGCTACATCAGCAATTTTGCCGTGGTGATCTCCAACATGCTCGCCGCGCGCGGGCTTGAAAAGCCGCCGGAAGACCTGATCGAGCCCATGAATATCCGGATCTGGGAAGCCGGCCGTCACACCAGCTTCGCCGAGCGCGCGAAGATGCAGGGCGTATTCAACACCACCTCGCGCGGCTTCGGCGCGTTCTTCGAGCAGTGGGACGTGATCCTGACGCCGATCACCGCGCTGCCGACGCCGAAGGTCGGCACAAAAGAATATCTCACCATCTCCGACAATCCCGATGTGCTCGACTGGTTCGGCAATCTCTGGCGCTTCTTCGCCTTCACGCCGCTCGCCAATCTCTGCGGCATGCCGGCGATCTCGATGCCGATGGCGGCGCAAGACCACGGCCTGCCGCTCGGCATCCAGGCGATCGCCAAGCAGGCCAATGACGGCCTGTTGCTGCAACTCGCCGCCCACATCGAGCGCGCGCTCGACGGCAAATGGAACGGCGGCAAGAAGCCGAAGGTGCATGTGAGCTAGGCGAAGCTATTCGCTGCGGATGGCCGCGCGCTTGCGGCCATCCTTCGAGACGCCCGCCGTTGGCGGGCCCTCAGAATGAGGTCTGATTTCGTGGTGATCTCAATTCTTCACCGCCGGAATGTCCTCCGTTGGCTGCTGCTGGCCCTGCTTGTACATCGCCAGAGCCTTGTCGAGCGCTTCACGCAAGGCAAGCGCGGCGGCCACGCTGCAACGCAGATGCGCGGTCTGGACCACGTCGACCCTGACCGCGGCGCCGACCGGCATCAGCAGGTTCGCGGCGAGCTCGATCTGGATCGCGCCGTTGTGATGGCCGAAGCAGGAGGCGCCGTCGAAATAGATGATCGGCGCGCGCTCCGAGCTCGAGCTCGAAATGGTGACGGGCCCCTGAGCGGGCGTTTCGGGGTCGGTCATGGGCGCTCCTTGCGGCTGGTCGAAACGAACGAAGCGCCCACCATCGTTGCTTCCGACCGCCCTGTCGAGGCCCAACCGGCCCGGCCTGCCGGCGCATTCGGGGGTTTTGCGCCGCGCCCGCCACTGGTCTAGAACGTCGTCATGTCCACTCCACCTGCCACCCTCCCCTTCGAGGAACTCGCCGAGGCGATCAAGGGCCGCCGTTCCGATTACGGCCATATCAGCGGGCTCCAGCTCGACCGCTTTGCGGCCGGCGAAGCCTGGTCCAGCCTGCCCTACCGCCCCGTCTTCGTCGGCGATAGCGAGACCGGCGTGCTGCATGGCGGCGTCGTCACCGCGATGCTGGACGAGAGCTGCGGAATGGCCGTGCAACTCGCGCTTGACGGCACACGAGCGATCGCAACCCTGGACTTGCGCATCGACTACCAGAAGCCGGCAACGCCGGGTCTCGACATCAAGGCGCATTCGGTCTGCTACCGTACGACGCGCTCGATCGCGTTCGTGCGCTCCACGGCGTATCAGGAGTCCGAGGATGATCCGGTCGCGACCGCGACCGCCTGCTTCATGATCGGCGCCAACCGCACCAACATGCTCGCCGACCGCAGGATGGATGCGCGCAGCATCCCGACGCTGGAAGCACCGGAGGACCCGGACGGCCCGTTCGCGAGCAGCCCGTTCGCACGCTGCCTCGGCATCCGCATCAATGACGACGGCACGCTGACCATGCCGTTCTCGCCGAAAATCATCGGCAACCCGATCCTGCCCGCGATCCATGGCGGCATGACCGGCGCTTTTCTCGAGACCACCGCGATCGTCGGTGTAACGCGCGAGCTCGGCATCGCCGCGCTGCCCAAGCCGATCGGGCTCACCGTCAACTATCTGCGTTCCGGCCGCGCGCTCGACAGCATTGCCGATGTCTCGATCGTAAAGCAGGGCCGGCGCATCGTCGCTTTCGAGGCGCGGGCCTGGCAAGACGATGCGGACAAGCCGATCGCCACCGCTTTCGGCCATTTCATGCTGCGGCCAACGCCCGGAAGCGACGAGGAATAGGCGTATTTTCCCTTGACGGCAGGGGGCCGGGCCACAACGATAGCGCATTTCCTGCGAGAGGTATTGGGTTGCGGCATCCGCTCGACATCGTCGCCATGTTCGCCGCGCTCTGGCTGCTGGCAGCGATGGTGCTCGACGCGTTGACGCCGAAAGAGCTGACGGCGGTGATGATCGGGATTGCGATCGGGCCCGCCATCGTCATCACCGCCGTGTTCTACTATCTGCGCTGCCCACGCACCGATTTCGCGGTGATGTTCGCGGCGCTCTGGCTGATATCCGACATCGCCATGGCGTTCATCTCGCCGACGCAGCTGCCGCATTTCCTGATCGCGCTCGGCTTCCTGCCGGCCTTGCTGATCGGCATCGTGCTGCACTGGCAGCGCTTCCAACGCCGCCACGAGCGGCTGCCATTGCCGTCCGCAAAGCGCAGCTGAATCGGGTGCCCACTTCTCCCCGACGGGGAGAGGTGAACCGAACTTCCTCAGCTGAAATCACCGCGGCAGCAGATTGGTCTTCGCGAGGTCGAGCACCTCGTCGCCGCGGCCGTTCATCACGGCGCGCAACACCCAGAGGCTGAAGCCCTTGACCTGCTCGGCCGTGATGGTCGGTGGCATCGACAGCTCCTGCTTCGCGGTGACGACATCGAGCAGCGCGGGGCCATTGTGCGCCAGCATCTCCTTCGTCGCGCCCGGCAGCTCGCCGGGGTCTTCGACGCGTTTGGCGAAGATGCCCATCGCACGCGCCATCGCCGCGAAGTCGGGATTCTCCAGATCGACATTGGTGTCGACGAAGCCCGCCGCCTTCATCTCCAGCGCGACGAAGCCGAGCACGCCGTTGTTGAAGACGACGACCTTCACCGGCAGCTTCATCTGCGTCAGCGTGATCAGGTCGCCCATCAGCATGGTGAAGCCGCCGTCGCCCGAGAGCGAGATCACCTGCCGGCCGGGCTGCGCAGCCTGCGCGCCGATCGCCTGCGGCATGGCGTTGGCCATCGAGCCGTGCGCGAACGAGCCGATCAATCGGCGCCGGCCGTTCATGTCGAGATAGCGTGCGGCCCACACCGTGGGCGTGCCGACATCGGCGGTGAACACGGCATCGTCGGACGCGTGGTCGCTGATGACCTTGGCCAGATATTGCGGATGGATCGGCTTGCTACCGGGCGTGCCCTTCGCAAGCGAGTCGAGGCCCTCGCGCGCCCTCTTGTAGTGCGCGACCGCATCGTCGAGATGCCTGCGCTGCGTCTTGGTCTTGAGCAGCGGCAGCAGCGCCTCGATAGTCAGCTTGACGTCGCCGACGAGGCCGAGATCGATCTTGCAGCGCCGGCCGAGATTTTCCGGACGGATGTCGATCTGCGCGACCTTCGCATCAACAGGGAAGAATTGCTTGTAGGGGAAATCGGTGCCGAGCATCACCAGCGCGTCGCAGGCGTGCATGGCGGCATAGCCCGAGGAGAAACCGATGAAGCCGGTCATGCCGACATCGTAGGGGTTGTCGTATTCGACATGCTCCTTGCCGCCGAGCGCGTGGACGATCGGGCTCTTGAGGCTCTCTGCGAGCTGCATCAGCGGCGGATGCGCACCGGCACAGCCGCGGCCGCAGAACAGCGTGATGCGCTCGGCGCCGTTGAGGAGATCCGCCAGCGCCTTGAGCTCATCGGCCTGCGGCACGACCTTTGGCGCGGCCAGCGCAAGCCCGCGCGTCGTCGATATCTCGCGCTTGGGCGGCGAGCGGAAGGCGACATCGCCGGGCATGGCGACGACGGCGACGCCGCGCAGACCGACCGCCGCGCGGATCGCGTTCTCCAGCACATAAGGAAGCTGGCTCGCGTCCGAGACCAGCTCGCAATAATGGCTGCATTCGCGAAAGAGGTTTTGCGGATGTGTCTCCTGGAAATAGCCGCCGCCGATCTCTGCGGTCGGAATTTGCGCCGCGATCGCCAGCACGGGAACACGGCTGCGATGCGCGTCGAACAGGCCGTTGATCAGATGCAGATTACCCGGGCCGCAGGAACCCGCGCAGACCGCGAGGCTTCCCGTCATCTCGGCTTCGCCGGCGGCCGCGAAGGCTGCGACCTCCTCGTGCCGGACATGGATCCACTCGATGGTGCCACGGCGGCGCAGCGCCTCGGTGAGGGCGTTCAGGCTGTCGCCGACGATGCCGTAGATGCGTTTGACGCCGGCCTGTTCGAGTGTTGCCACGAACAGATCGGCCACGTTGTTGATCGCCATGTCGGTCTCCTGATCTCGCCGGTAGAGCAAGATAGGATAAAGCGCGACCGTGACGGCATCACGGCTGGTTTATTGATGCTTCAGTCTTTCGCAATCGCCCGATCATAGGCCACAATCGTCGCCTTCGCGCGCGCCGCGACATCGGCGGCCGACATGCCGGGCTTGTAGAGGCTCGAGCCCAGCCCGAACGCCGTCACGCCACCCTTGATGTACTCGGCAAAGTTCTGATCGGAGACGCCGCCGACGGCGGCGATCATCACGCCTGCCGGCAGCACGGCGCGAATCGCCGCTATGCCAGATGCCCCCAGCACGCTCGCCGGAAAGAATTTCAGGCCCGATGCGCCGGAGCGTGCCGCGAGCAGCGCCTCGGTCGGCGAGAACACGCCGGGCAAGGTCACCATGCCGTGCTGATGCGCGCGCGCCAGCACGTCAGTATCGACATTGGGCGAGACCATCAGCTTGCCGCCGACATCGTTGAGGCGGTCGACGTCTGCGGCAGTCAGGACCGTCCCGGCGCCGATCAGTACGCCGGCCGGCGCGAGCTTCACGGCTGTTGCAATGGAGCGGAACGGATCGGGCGAGTTCAAGGGAATCTCGATCGCGGTCATGCCGGCCTCGATCAGAACGCCGACGATGGCCTCGGTCTCCTCCGGCTTGACGCCACGCAGGATCGCGACCAGCGGACGCTGCATCGGCGGAAAAGGAACGCTCATCTCAAAAATCCTTTTACTTGGTCCAGATCGCAGCAGCGGCCATCGACAGGCCGCGGCGGACCGCTTCATCCGCATCGACCGGTTGCACGGTGACCGACAGCGCATCGAAGGCGAGCCGGTACAGCGTCGCCAGGCGCCCCGACGCAATCAGCGTGATGCCCGCTTTCGGCACCGCGCCGGAAAGCCCGGCAGCGAGCTCGGCGCCGATCAATGTGCCCGACAGCGTTTCGCGCGCCGCAGCCGGCGTGCCGCCGAACAGCAGCTGCCGCGCCCGCGCGCCGAACAGGAGATTGGCGGCGAAGGCCGGAGCTTCGAACGCAGCTTTCACCGCCGCCTTGAAGCTCGCGACATCTTCAGCGTCGTCGGCATTGGCAACCGCGAACGACAAGATCGTCTCGCGCGAGACCACGCTGAAGAGCTCGCCGGTCATGAAGGTGGAGAAATGCGCGACGGTGCCGCCCGTGACGCGCACCCATTTCGAATGAGTCCCGGGCATGCAGACCAGCGCCTCGCCGGCGGCATCGAGGCCAAGCGCGCCGAGCAGCTGCGTCTCCTCGCCGCGCATCACGTCGGGTGCCTTGGCATCGCGCTGCGCGATACCGGGCAGGATGCGGATGTCGCGCGCCTCACCCGGCACGCGCGCGGCCTGCTTCAGGATGGCGGCAAGTGGCGCCGGCGTGTCGACATAGCCGGCCTCGACCCAGCCGGTTTTGGCGCCGGCCATGCCGCAGACCAGAACGGGCAGATGAGTGGGCGCCTCGACCGCACTGAGATGCGATTGCAGCACGCCCGCAAAACCGGTCTTCGCCGCGGCCAGCATGCCCTCGCCGCTGCGGCGCTCGGCCAGCACATGGCCGGCGCGGTCGACCAGCCACAGCCGAAAACTGCTGGTGCCCCAGTCCACCGCGACAAAAGCGGGTTCGGTCATCGTGGCGTGTATCCTTGTCTCACCGGCAAGACGCGTCTCGCGACAATGAGACGGACGCTTGCAAATCCGCCCCGGGATATCGGCTATTGCGGCCGCAAACCAGCCTTTTCTCGCGGGTCTGAGCCGTGGTCCGCGCTGGCACACGCCTTGCTGAAGCCTTCCTACTCACATCCGTGAACCGCGCAGCAAGACGCGTCAACATCAGATGAGGAAACCCATGGAGATCGGCTATTTCACGATGCCTTCGCATCCGCCGGAGTGCGGCCTGAAGGAAGGGAACGACTGGGACTTGCAGGTCATGCGCTGGCTCGACGAGCTCGGCTATCAGGAGGCCTGGGTCGGCGAGCACCACACCGCGCCCTGGGAACCCAATCCCACGCCGGACCTCCTGATCGCACAGGCCTTGATGCAGACCAAGAAGCTTCGCATCGGGCCGGGCGGCTTCCTCTTGCCCTATCACCACCCGGCCGAGCTCGCCAACCGCGTCGCGATGCTCGACCATATGTCCGACGGCCGGCTCAATTTCGGCGTCGCGGCGAGCGGCCTGCCGAGCGACTGGGCGATGTTCAACGTCGATGGCATGAGCGGGCAGAACCGAGACATGACCCGCGAGGCGCTGGAGATCATCCTGAAGCTGTGGACCGAACCGGCGCCGTTCACCCACAAGGGCAAATACTGGACGGTGACCAAGCCGGACACGATGTTCGACTTCCTGAAACCGCACATCAAGCCGCTGCAGGCGCCGCATCCGCCGATCGGCGTTGCAGGCCTTTCGAAGAACTCGGACACCTTGAAGCTTGCGGGCGAGCGCGGCTTCATCCCGATGAGCCTCAACCTCAATCCGGCCTACGTCTCGAGCCACTGGGACTCGGTCGAGATCGGCGCCGCCAAGACTGGGCGCAAGCCGAACCGCCAGGACTGGCGGCTGGTCCGCGAGGTGTTCGTCGCCGACACCGACGAGGAGGCCTGGAGGCTCTCGACCGGTGACATGATGGGCCGGATGATGCACGAGTACTTCCTCCCGCTGCTCGGCCATTTCGGCTTCAAGGACTATCTCAAGCACGCACCTGACGTGCCCGACAGCGACGTCACGGTCGAATATTGCGCCAAGCGAAACTGGATCGTCGGCTCGCCCGCGACCGTCGCCGAGAAGATCGAGAAGATCTACGACGAGGTCGGCGGCTTCGGCGTGCTTTTGGTGTTCGGCTTTGACTACAAGCACAAGGCTGAAGCCTGGCACCATTCGCTCTCGCTGCTCAAGAACGAGGTGATGCCGCGCCTGACGCATCTCGGCTCCGCGCGCAAGGCAGCTTGACCCGATGCGGGTGCGGCGCGATCGTGCCGCACCCGCTTTCATTTCGGAGATTTCGGCGTGAGCGTCGACGCAAAGGATTTCAAGCAGGCCATGCGCCAATGCGCCGGCGCGGTGGCGCTGGTCACCGTCGGCGCCGAGCACGGCAAGCGCACCGGATTGACCGTGACGTCGGCCTGCTCGCTGTCCGACAATCCGCCGTCGCTGATCGTCTGCGTCAACCGCAACGCCAGCGCGCATGCGCGCATCCGCGAGGAAGGCGCCTTCGCGATCAACTTCCTGCACGAGGATCACGCGCTGCTGGCGCTGACCTTCAGCGGGCAGAAGGGCGTCAACGGCGACGATCGTTTTGCCTTCGGCCAGTGGGCGCGCGGCGCGACCGGCGCACCGGTGCTCAGCGATGCGGTCGCCGCGTTCGACTGCGTGCTGGCGCAGGAGTTCGAAACCAAGACCCATTCGATCTTCGTCGGCGAGGTGCGTGGGGTATCGCATTCGGACGCGGCGAGGCCGCTGGTCTATCTGCGGAGCAGTTTCCACGTCCCTGACGAAATCCGCGAGACCGTTTCAGTCGGCGACCTCGACTCGCGACATCTGAGCTGGACGGATTTTTCGTAAGCGGCGCGGCTAGCTCGCTGCACCTTCTCCCCTTGCGGGAGAAGGTGGCGCGAAGCGCCGGATGAGGGGTATGTCTCTGCGTATTCCAATGCGAATTGGACTCGCGGATGGATACCCCTCACCCGTCTCGCCGCTAAGCGGCGAGCCACCCTCTCCCACAAGGGGAGAGGGGAAGAATGCTCGCGGCGTGCAATTAAACCCTACTGCGCCGTCTCGATCTTCAGCTGCTTGATCTTGCGATACAGCGTGGCGCGGCTGAGCTTCAGCGCGCGGGCCGCTTCGGTGACGCGGCCGCTGTGCTTGCGCAAGGCCTCGACGATCGTGGCGCGCTCGGCCGCGGCAAGATCGGGCTCCGCTCCTCGTCCGCCGAACGGCGGCAGATCGAGGTCCGCATCCGTGATGACGCCGTTCTCTGCCGTGCAGCCGGCGAGCCGCAACACGTGGCGGAGCTGACGCATGTTGCCGGGATAGGGATAGGCCGAGAGCAGCGCCCAGACCTCTTCAGAAAGACGACAGTTCGGCGCTTCCTCGCGCGCGATCTGGCGGATGATATCGTCCCTGTCGGCGCGATCGCGTAAGGCCGGCAATCGCACCTCCATGCCGCGCAGGCGGAAATAGAGGTCGGCGCGGAAGGCGCCCTCCTCCGCCATGCGGCCGAGGTCGCGATGGGTGGCGCTGATCAGGCGGATGTCAACCGGCACCGGCCTCCGCGCGCCGAGCGGCCAGACCTCGCGGTTCTCCAACACCCGCAAGAGGCGCGTCTGCAGCGCGATTGGCATGTCGCCGATCTCGTCGAGGAACAGCGTGCCGCCGTCGGCCTGCACGATCAGACCCTTCGACCCCTCGCGCCGCGCGCCGGTGAAGGCGCCGGCCTCGTAGCCGAACAGCTCGGCGTCGATCAGGCTTTCCGGCATCGCCGCGCAGTTCAGCGCGACGTAATCGTTGCGCGCGCGGTTGCTGGCGGCGTGAATCGCGCGCGCGAACACGTCCTTGCCGACGCCGGTCTCGCCATGCAGCAGCACCGGCAGATTGTGATCGCCGATGTTCCTCAAACGCTTGACGCTCTTGACGAGGCCTGGATCGCGGCCGGCGAGCCGGTTCAGCGCGTCGAAGCGATCCGCGGGCACATCTCGCCGCGGAACGGGCGACCTTGCACGCTGCGGCGGCGCGATATGGCCCTGGCCCAAGGCACTGCCGTCGGCGCGGCGCAGCGCGACGACATCGTCCGAGCTACGCCCGGCGTGATGATCGAATTTGAGGTAGCGCGACAGATCGATGCCGGAGGCGATCATGCCATCGGTAAGGCCGAGCAGCGCACGCGCCGAGCGGCAGGCGCCCACGATGCGGCGGTCGTCGTCATAGGCGATGAGGCCGCTGCCGCCGTCGCCCGGCACGGTCGCGATCCAGGCGTTGCGGAAATGGCCGCGGAAGATCGCGCCCTCCACCCGCCGCGTCGCCTCCATCGTCACCGCCAACGCCAGCTGGTGCGCGGTGCGCTCGAGATCCTCGCGGCAGGAGGTGATGTTGATCGCGCCGGCGAGACGGCCGGCCTGGTCGAAAAGCGGCGCCACCGCGCAGGAGAACATGTGCCACTGCGCACGGAAATGCTCGTCGCGATGCACCAGGATCGGCTTCTCCTCCGCAAGCGCGGTGCCGAGCCCGTTGGTACCCTCGAACGTCTCGGCGAAGTTCGAACCGGTGTAGATCTTCCAGTCCAGGAACATCTTTGCGTCGGCCTCGCATGGCAGGCGGCTGAACAGCATGGTCGCGTTCGCGTCAGCGAGGTTGACGCAATAGCCGGCATCGCGCAGCACGCGGGCGAGATCGTCGAGGTCGGGCGTCGCGAGCCTGATCACCTCTTCCATGGGTCCTGCAACGTGACGGATCTCGGCCTCGGTGAGCGTCTGCGGCGGACCTTGGCGGGCGGGATCGAGCTTGTGGCTGATCAGGCAGCGCCGCCACGAATTGGCGATACGCGAGGAGGCATCGACGTCGGCCACATGATTGGCGACGGACAGAACACGGGCGACATGGTTCGAGGCCGAAAGGCTGGCCATCGCGGACGTCTCCACCCTGTATTATCGTGCAAAGTCTGGCAGCACGCGCGGGGATGTCAATCGGGAACCGGGAACGCAAGCACGGCGCGCTGTCTCTTCATCGTCATGGCCGGGCCATAGCCGTCCGAAGGACGGCGTCGCTTCCGCTCGCCTATGTCCCGGCCATCCACATCTATGCCGCGTATGCGAAAGAACGTGGATGCCCGGGACAAGCCCGGGCATGACGGTGTGGACGCAGATTGCCCAGATCGTTAAAGCGCGCGTTGCTGCACCGCCCTCACCACGTGTCGATACACGGCCGCTTCTTCGCTGCCCTCGGCGCCGGCTTCGGCACGGACCTGAGCCCCGCCATGATCCAGCGCCGCGTCTCGGCGGGGTCGATGACGTTGTCGATCTCGAACACCGAGGCGATCGAGACCGCCTTGCCGTTGGCGTAGAGCTCGGCAACCTTGTTGCGATAATAGGTCTCGCGCTCCTCGGGATCGGCGATCGCCTCCATCTCCTTGCGGAAGCCGAGGCGGACATAGCCCTCCAAACCCATGCCGCCGAACTCGCCGGTCGGCCAGGCCGCGGTGAAGAACGAGGCGTGAAAGCCGCCGCCGATCATCGACTGCGCCCCCAAGCCATAGCCTTTGCGCAGCACGATACCGAACAAGGGCACGGTGAGGCTCGCGCCCGTCACGAACATGCGCGAGACGTGGCGGACGATCGCGGTCTTCTCGGCCTCGGGCCCGACCATGAAGCCGGGCGTGTCGCAGAGCGAGACGATGGGCAGGTCGAAGGCATCGCAGAGCTGGAGGAAGCGCGCCGCCTTGTCGCCGGCATCGGCATCGATGGCGCCACCGAGATGGCGCGGATTGTTGGCGATCAGGCCGAACGGCTTGCCTTCGATGCGGATCAGCGCGGTGATCATGCCGACGCCGTAGTCGCGGCGCAGCTCCAGCACGCTGTCCTTGTCGGCGACGAGGTCGATCACGCTGCGGATGTCGTAGACGCGCAGCCGGTTCTCAGGAATCGCGCGACGGAGCAGGCGCTGGTCGGCCACCTCCCAGTCCTGCGCCGCGCCCTGGAAATAGGACAGATACTTTTGCGCGACGCGCGTCGCCTCCTCCTCGTCCTCGACCAGGATGTCGATGACGCCGTTCGGCGACTGGAACGTAACAGGGCCGACCTCCGCCGGATGATAGACGCCGAGCCCGCCGCCTTCGATCATCGCCGGGCCGCCCATGCCGATCGAGGCGTTCTTGGTGGCGATGATGACGTCGCAGCAGCCGAGCATCGCCGCGTTGCCGGCGAAGCAATAGCCGGAGACGACGCCGATGACGGGCACGAGGCCGGAGAGTTTTGCGAACTGCACGAAGGACGGGCCGTCGAGGCCGGTCATGCCGAGCCGGTCGGTATCGCCGGGCCGGCCGCCGCCGCCCTCCGCGTAGAACACCAGCGGCACGCGCCAGTCTTCCGCAAGCGTCAGCATGCGGTCGATCTTCTTGTGGTTCATGTGGCCCTGCGTGCCAGCAAGCACGGTGTAGTCGTAGGCCACGACGATGCAGCGTGCGGCGTCTCCGCCGAACTTCCCGGCGTTGACGGTGGCAACGCCCATGACGAGGCCGTCGGCCGGCGTGTTCTTGATGAGATCGTCGAGCTTGCGCCGGCGCCGCTGCGCCGCGATCGCAAGGCTGCCATATTCCATGAACGAGCCGTCGTCGACGAGCTGCGCGACGTTTTCCCGCGCGGTGCGCTGGTTGGTGTTGCGGCGTCGCTCGACCGAGGCCGGGCGGTTGGCGTCAAGCGTATTGGCCTGGCGCGCGATCAGCTCGGCGAGGTCAGGGCGGATATGGTCGAGATCGATGTCGGCTTCCGCCGCGGCGCTGTCAGCCGCGACGTCGAGCGGCTCGAGATACATGATCGGCTCGCCATGCATCAGCGTGACGCCGTCGCCGGCGACGAGTTTTGTCACCCGCCCGCCCTGTTCGGCCATGACCAGATGCTCCATCTTCATGGACTCGATCACGGCGAGCTGCTGTCCGGGGCGGACGATCTCGCCTTCCTTCACCTGGATGGTGACGATGGTGCCCTGCAAGGGCGCTGCGACCATCACCGCGCCTTCGGGCACGACTTGCGCGATATGCGCTTCCACGCCGTGATCGCCGCGCTCGGTCGCCGCGAAGTAGAGCGGCTTGGCCGCCCCGTCCGCTGCCTCGACCAGCTTCGCAACGTTGCGGTCGATGAAATCGGTCGCGATGCGGTTGGTCCTGAAATCAGGATGGGCCAGCACGGCCTGAAGGAAGGCGATGTTGGTGACGACGCCGTCGATCCGGAACTCGCGCAAGGCGCGCGATGCCTTTGCGACGACGTCATGCCAGGCCTCGCCCGGCGTATGCACGATGACTTTTGCAAGTAGCGAGTCGAATGCGGCGCTGGTCTTGTAGCCGGCATAACCAAAACTATCGACACGCACGCCGGGCCCGGACGGCGGCTCGAACACGGTGAGCACGCCGCCGGTCGGATGGGTCGCGCCGGTTTCGTCCAGCGTCTCCATGTTGACGCGGAGCTGCATCGCATAGCCGCGCGGCTTCGGGACCGAACCTTGTGCCAGACCGAGCGAGGCCAGCGAGGCACCGGCGGCGACCGCGAGCTGGGCGCGGACGAGATCGAGGCCGAGCACCTCTTCGGTCACGGTGTGCTCGACCTGAAGCCGCGGATTGGCTTCGATGAAAGCAAAGCTGTCCTCGGCCGCGCCGTCGACCAGGAACTCGAACGTGCCGAGATTATCATACGAGGCCGCAGCCGCGAGCTGCTTCGCCGCCTCGATGATACGGCCGCGCAAGCCGTCGCTGAGCGACGGGCTCGGCGCGACCTCGATCAGTTTCTGGTGCCGGCGCTGGATGGTGCATTCGCGCTCCCAGAGCTGAGAGATCGCGCCGTGCTTGTCGCCGATGATCTGCACCTCGATATGGCGCGCCTGCCGGATCAGCCGCTCGGCATAGACGCCGTCGAAGCCGAACGCGGCCTTCGCCTCGGACTGGCAGCGCGCATAGGCCTCGGCCAGATCCGCCGCATTCTCGACCACGCGCATGCCGCGGCCGCCGCCGCCGGCCATCGCCTTGATCACGATCGCGGCGCCTTTGCCGAGGGATTCGAAGAACGCGCTGATCTCGTCGAGGCTCGACGGCCCACTGGTGCCGGCGATGATCGGCACGCCGCAACGCTTTGCCAGCTGCCGTGCGGCCACCTTGTCGCCGAACAGCTCCAGCGCCGCCGGCTTGGGTCCGACAAAAGCAATGCCTGCATCAGCGCAGGCTTTTGCGAACGCCGCGTTCTCGCTGAGGAAGCCGTAGCCGGGATGAACGGCATCGCAGCCCGCGCTCTTGGCCGCCTTCACCACAGCGTCGATGTCGAGATAGGCGCGCGCGCCGCGGCCGGGAATTTCGACCGCCTCGTCGGCGACGCGCACATGCAGCGACAGCGCATCGTCGGCGGGATGGATCGCGACCGTCGCGATGCCGGCGTCAGCCGCCGCGCGCGCGATGCGGATGGCGATCTCGCCGCGATTGGCGATCAGGAGCTTCTTGAACGACATGCGGCGGTCTCCATGCCCGCGCGGGCCGCGGGTCGGCAGGTTCGATGATCCTGCTTCTTCACTTTAGCCGCAGCCGTCAAGGGCGGGAAAGCCGGTCGCGATGACCGGTCCCGCAGGCCGGAATATCAATGTCCCGCATGCGCCGCGACGCAGCGAATTATCCGCACCACGGCAGACGCTGTCGGCGCCGTATCAGGCCGCTCGCACGCCCGCCGCGAAGGCGCTGACCTCGTTCTCCAGCGATTGCAGCTTCTGCGTCAACCGTCCGCTCGATTGCAGCACGAGGCCTGCGGCCTGGCCGGTCTCCGCCGTCGCATCGGTGACGCCGGAGATGTTTTGCGAGACCTGGTCGGTGCCGGACGCGTCCTCCTGCACGCTGTGCGCGATCGCCTGCATTCGGGTTCCCGTCAGCCGCGCCCGAGATGCAAGCTCTTCCAATCTAGAACATTTCGATATCGCCCCTCCACGCGTTGACTTGCAGACGGCCCTGACCGAACCATCGGCACAGATCGTCAGCGCATATTACGGCATGCGCGCACGCCAAGGGCCGGAGGCTCAATGCATCAATCGACATATCGCAGGTCCCTCGACCTTCCCGCGCTGTGCGCGGCGGAGCGGCTGTTCATCTGGGGATTTCGGGCAAAGGCGCGCAGCGGCAGTGCCGTGCCGACCGCGGCCGACATCCAGCAGGTGTACGATCATTTCCGCGTCGGCGATGCCGTGCCCTCTCTGGAGTCCATCATCGAGATCTTTGCCTGCACCGCCCATACGGCGATCGAGGTGCACTGCCCGACTTGTCCGCGCATGAGCGAAAGCGAGCACGGAATTTTGCACGCCATCGCCGCCGCGCAGCAGGAACGCATCGACGTCGCGCGCGAGCAGTTCGAATCCTGGCTGCCGCCGGTGGGTGCGGATTGGGCGCTCGCGCCCGTGCGGGGGCTCGCAACGATCTTCCGCATGGCCGGCCTGATCCTGCCCGACCGACATGTTCAATCCTTCGATCATGATCGGACGATGGCGATGAAGAGCTGGCTGGTCGGAAGCCCCACGCTGCATTGACGAGATCGTTCATGATGCAGGATGCGTGCGGTTCCGCGCCGATCCCGGAAGCGGGCCAGTCGCCGCGCTGTGCGCTTCAGGCTGTGCATGCGACGCCGCGAAGCGTCGAAAGCTACGATCAGTTTTGCCGCATCGCGCTGTCGCTGTTCCGCTTCATCGGCGCGGCCTATGCGACCGGCGCGTCCGATTGCTGGGAGGCGGCGTATCGCTATGCCGACGAGGCGCCTGACATCGCCGACAGCCCGCTGCTGGTGGCGCGGGCGGCCGCGCTGGTCAGGATCCTGCGCAGCGGCCGGCCCTGCGAATTGTGCTTCATGCCGCCGTCGTGCCGGCGCCTCTCGCAGGACGAGGCAGAGTTGATGCGGCTGCTGGCGGTTGCGCGACGCAAGCAGCCTGGCGAGCTCGAGGCCATCATGTGCCAGTTCGTTCCCTCCGGGGCGGAGGCTGCCGCCACGCGCGCGGTCAATGCGCTCGCCTTGTGCTGATGCTTTGACGGGTTCTATTCGCCAATAAAGCCGGCTTGCGCTATCAACATCGCCATGGAGACGCAGAGCTCGATGCCCTCCATGAAACCTCCAGACGATCCCAGCGCAACCACCGCTGGGGTCGTCGTTCTCGTGATTATCGCCTAGCCGCCCTTCTTGCCGAGCACGAGATCGATCGTGTGGGCCGCGATCTTGCGTAGCTGCGGCTCGTCATCGAAGGCGCGTTCGAGCACGGCAAGGCCCCGCGTCACCGTGACGATGTGAAGCGCTACGGCCGCGGGATTGCCGCTGAACTCGCCGCGCTCCGCACCCGCCGCCAACGTGTTCTGAACCAGAGCGGTGATGCGCGACACGAGGCTCGCAAAAGCCTGGCGCGCCTCTTCGTCCAGCCCCTCGCCTTCAGCCGCGCCGAGCTCCATCAATCCGCGCGTGGTCGGACATCCGCGTGGCGGCGAGCCCGAGCGGAAGTTGGTGATGGTCAGGTCGAAGAACGCGGTGAGGCGTTTGCGCAAGCTGCCCGCGCCGAGCGCCTTTTGCAGGGCGACGAGGTAATCGCCCGCGTAGCGTTCATAAGCCAGCAGGAACAGCGCTTCCTTGCTGCCGAAGGCATTGTAGAGGCTGCCGCGCTGAACGCCGACATCGCGCGCGATGTCCGACAGCGAGGTGCCGCGCACGCCCTTGCGCCAGAACTGGTCGAACGCGATGCGCAGCACCTCGTCTTGGTCGAACTCGCGCGGCCTCAAATCCTGCTCCTCTTGCCCGCAATAATATTTGACACGATGTCAATAACATGGTTTCTCGACATCGTGTCAAAAATAAATTGGGATTGATAGCCCGTTTCGTCAATGGGCCGGACGGCCGGCGCTTGCATGCGCCGCGGCCGATCGGCCCCGCATGCAAAGGGACCAGCTGATGCCTCTCCTCCACATCTCGATGCGCGCCGGAAAGCCGGACGCCTACCGGCAGGCGATCCTCGACAGCCTCTATCGCGCCATGCGCGAGGCGCTGAACGTGCCCGAGGGCGACGAGTTCATGACCATCAGCGAGCTTTCGCCGGCAAACTTCCGCTGCGGCAACGCCTACGGCGTCAAGCGCAGCGACGATGCCGTGCTGATCCAGATCGCCGTGTTCGCCTCGCGCACGGCGGAGCAGAAGAAGGCGCTGTACCGGCGCATCGCGGAGCTGCTCGGCGAAAACCCGGGCATCCGTCCCGAGGACGTGTTCGTGAATGTGCTCGATGCGCCCGCGGAGAACTGGTCGGTCGGAAACGGCATCGCGCAGTTTGCGTGAGGCTGCGACAGCTTCAGCCCGCAACGCACGCGTCCATGATCCCGTCGAGCTCGGCCTTCGAGAGCACGCCGAGCTCGGCGATGAAGACGATCCGCGCGCGCGGCACGCCTTCCGCCGGAGCTTCGCCCGGCGCCAGCGTGGCGCGGCCGCCGGCGAACTGGAACACCATCATCCGGCCGGGCTGCTCGATCGTCTCGAACAGGCCCTTTGCGCGCGCAAGCTTTGGTGCGAGCCGGCCGATGGCCTGTTGCAAGCGCGGCAGCGAGAGCGGCTGCTCGGAGGTCCAGCTCAGCGTCTCGAAGCGCTCTTCGGCCGGGCGTTTCGGCCCCGGATCGCGCAGCGCGGACGCGCGATCCGGGGGCGCTGGGAATAGCAGCGCGGACGGAATCTCACCGTGCCTGGCATCGACCACCACGGCGGGGACGCGCCGCGCGCGGATGGCCTCGCGCATTCGCGCGCGCGCGCCTTCGTCCGCCAGATCGAGCTTGCTCAGCGCGACGATATCGGCGACGCGCAACTGCGAGCGCTGAAGGGCGTCGTCGAGCGCAGCCGGCGGCGTCGCGGCGTCCATCACGCAGAGCACAGTCTCCAGCGGAGCCTCGCGCAGGATCACGGGGTCCATCAAATTGCGCACGACGTCGCCGGGATCGGCGACGCCGCTGGTCTCGATGACGATGTAGTCCGGCTTCGGATCGCGCCGCAGCAGCGTCGAGAGCGTACGGAGTAGATCACCTTCGAGCGAGCAGCAGATGCAGCCATTGGAAAGGCTGACCACGCCGTCGCTCGCGCCCGCGATCAACTCCGCATCGATGTTGATCGCACCGAAATCGTTGACCACGGCGGCAATCCGCCGCCCCTCCGCGTTCGCCAGCAGGTGATTGACGACAGTCGTCTTGCCTGCCCCCAGAAAGCCTGTCACCAGGAGAATGGGGACCGGCATGGGTCAGCCCTCGACGATCGGGCGGCGCACGGGCTTTCCGGGCCGCGCCGCGATATCGAGCACGCCGTCGCTGATCAACACCTGGCCGCTCACGATCAGATGCCGCACGCCTTCCGAGGGACGATTCATCGCCGTGAAGGTCGCGCGATCCGAGAGCTTCTCATAATCGAACACGACGATGTCGGCATCGGCGTCCTTCGCAAGCCTGCCCTTGGCGCGCATTGCGGGCGTGCTTTGCGACAGGATCTCCGCCGGGATCAGCGCGCATTTGCGCACGCCTTCGAGCAGCGACACGGTCTTGCGCTCGCGCACCCATTCGCGAATGAACTTCGTGAAGCAGCCGGCCGAGCGGGGATGCGAGGTGGCATCGTCCGGCAGCGGCCAGGCGTCACCGGTATAGGTCTTGCCATCCGACGTCGTCCACGGCATCGCATCCGACGCGATCGCGCCTCCGGGATAGAGCACCGACATGTCGAGCAGGTCGCGGTGATGCGCATTGTTCTCGGTGTCGAGGATGTGCCAGAGCACCAGCGAGGACGGCTCCTCGGCCTGCGCCTTGAGCAGCTCCTCGCGGTCGTGGAAGCGATAGCCGTCAGTCACGCGCTGCACGGAGTCGTAGCCGGTGCCGTTGCGCTCGACGAATTGCGGATCGCTGAAAAACGCGGCGGCGAGCACCGTCGATCCGGTGCCGTAAGGGTAGGCCTCGACGGTGATCGGCAGGCCCTGCGCCTGCGCCTTCTCGACCAGCACGCGGCAGCGCTCGATGTCGGTCTTGCTCGACGAGTTGAAATGGCAGATGTGCATGTGCGCGCCGGTGGCGCCGGCATAGCCGATCAGGCGGATATAGGCCTCCGCCGCGCTTTCGGGGTCGATGCGCGACATGTAGGCGACGTGGGTGAAGGTCGGCACGTCCTGCTTGGCGGCGAGCTGGCAGACCGCGGTCAGCTCCTGCACGCCGGCGCCCGGCGCATAGGCGTTCAAAATGCCGATGCCGATGCCGCCTTCGTTGAGGCCGCGCGAAAGGCGTTCGATGATGCCGGCGACCTCCGCATCGCTCGCGACATTGTCCATCCAGCGGCGGTCGCGCATCGCGTTGCCGAACGCCTCCAGCGAGCTCTCGGCATTGGAGCCCGTCATCGCGCCGATGCGGGCAAAGGCCCAGTTGGTGGCGGCGCCGTAGTTCAGCACGCGGCCCTTCCGCGCCTGGCGCTCGTACCAGGACCCGACCGGCAGCACGCCGGCCTCAAGGTCAAGCGTGGTCGTCACGCCGTCGAACGCCTGCATGCGGTCGGCCGGGATCGACTGGCCATGCGCGTGCAGATCGATGAAGCCAGGTGCGACCACGAGGCCGGCGGCGTCGATCACCCGCTCGGCGCCGCCGAGGCCTGTACCGACCGCGGCGATCCTGCCGTCCACCACCGCCACGTCGCCGACGGCATCCATCCCGCTCGCGGGATCCACTACCCGGCCGCCAGAGATCACCAAACCGCTCATATCAAAACTCCTCCGCGCTGAAATCGCATCAAGGCAGATTCCGCGAACAACGACCACCCTCGTTGATGCCGATGCATCATGCCCGCATGTGGTAGCATTTTGGCAGGCGAATAGCAGACACGCGCTCGCAATCTCGCGGCATGACTTGCCCGAGCTCTGCGCTTCTTCGCAGCCTCTCGAAAGAAGGGGCGCAGGGAAGACCGGGCGCCAGCTGGCACCCATAACTCCTGCGCTGAACGAAGGGCCGATAGCTGCGACAAATCAGAATTTCGGTAACGTGGTAATATTTCGGCATAAGGCGTTGGCAGTGACGGACTGTTTTGTCCGACGGGCAGTTCGCGATCGAGGACCTTACCCCTGTTACAATATCTGCGTGTTGCTGTATTTTGTCGTTGATGGAGAACACAGTGCCAGTGAGTTTGGGGGACATCACCGAAGCCTTCGAGTTCGCCAACACCGACGGCGGCGTGGCGCAGTTTCGTGCCTTCGTGTGCAGACAGACCGGAAAGATCTACTATCAGACCAAGGGCCTGGACTCAGAAGATTTCGACGACGACCCGCCTGACGACATCGACGACGAGGAGAAGTACGTCCCGCTCCCTGACAAGCGTGAACTCGGCCTGGGCAAGCCACTGGTGCTGGATTTTGCCCGCGAGTTTCTGCCGGACGATGTCGACGACGTCCGTTATTTCTTCAGCAAACGGGGCGCCTATCCGAAATTCAAAGTGCTGCTTGCCAGAAGAGGCGCGATCGATCGCTGGCATGCGTTCCAGGCGAAAGCCACGGAGCGAGCGTTGCGCGAGTGGTGCGCGCTGCATGAGATCGAAATCGTCGGCTGATCTGATGTCCACTCTCGGACACGGTTAGGGAACTTCGCCGGACGCTCGCAAGTCCGGCGGCGCCGTACGCGAACGCCACGTCCACGCAACCGAGCGCGAAGTTGCTCTGCCGTCTTCTCGCCCGCATTGTCATTCAGGGAGTCAGGCGGGGCGGCTTACGGTGGGCAAAGTTCCCTGGGGTTCCGTGTGATCGTCCGACGTCATCTGCAACGCGATTCTCATATTTCTGTTTCGCGCCGCGCACTGCTCGGCGGGCTTGTGTCGGCAGGCAGTGCCCTCGCGCTCGGCGGATGCGCCGGCCTGGGCGCGACCGGCGCGCGTTTCGACGCGTCGTCACTCTCCGTTGATCCCACCTTGCTTGTCACCACCACGCGCAAGCCAATCAACGGCGGCCGCACCAAACCCTGGTTTGGGCCGGAACGTGCGACGAGCATGACGGTCGCGCGGGCCAAGCTGGTGGCGCCGGACGAGAGCCGCCTGTCTCTCGCCTCGGTTGGGCTCGGCGATTGGCGCCTTGACCGGATCGAGCCGGTGTCGGCCGACGCCGGCGATCTCGCCGCGCAGGCCGGCGGAGGGGACGTGCTGATCTATGTGCACGGCTTCAAGCAGACATTCGAGACGGCGGTGCTGGATGCCGCCCATCTCTCCGATGGGATCAAGTTCCGCGGCCGGACCATGGCATTCTCCTGGCCCTCCAAGGCAGGACTGTTCGACTATGCCTATGACCGCGACAGCGCGATGTGGTCTCGCGACGATTTCGAGCGCGTGCTCTCTGCGCTGGTGTCGGCTCCAGGCGGCCGCGTGCATATCGTTGCACACAGCATGGGAACCATGCTCACGCTCGAAAGCCTGCGTCAGCTCTACGCGCGATACGGCGACACGGTGACGAGCAAGATCGGCGCGGTCGTGTTTGCCGCGCCCGATATCGACATGGACGTATTCTCGTCGGCAATCCACCGCATCGGTCCGCTCGCCGGCAAGATCACCGTGATCGCCGCGACGAACGATCGCGCACTCGCGCTGTCGGGCCAGATCGCAGGTGGAATGACCAGGGTCGGCGCCGCCGAGAAGGATGTCATTCAGCGGCTCGGCGTGCGCGTGGTCGATGCCTCCCAGGAAGGCTGGGGCATCATCAACCACGATCTGTTTCTTTCGAATGCTGAAGTGCAGCGGGTGATCCGCCGCTCGATCGACGGCACGACGGCGTGAGAGAGCGCCCGCGCCGAGCCGTACGCAAGCTTGCTCCCGCGCACCGTCAGGAGCATTTCGGCGCATCACTGAACCTGCGGCCGGACTTGCGGCCAGGACTTGCGGCCAGGGCTCCTCTCGCGATCACGGCTCGAACAGGCGTTGAGAGGAGCCCGAGCCATGCGCTCGTCATGCAACCATCGCGCGGCGCAGCAGCGACGGCGCGATGTGGTTCATTTTGCGCCGGAGTGAATGCAAGGCGGGTTCACGCGATCACTTCATCAGCGGCGACGCTGCGGCGCGCAACCTATGACCGGGCGCCGTCGCGCGGCCCGATGTCGTATGTTGTCGCAGAAAGTCGAGGAATATCGCGGATTTGGCGCTCCCTAGGGGAATCGAACCCCTGTTTCAGCCTTGAGAGGGCCGCGTCCTAACCGCTAGACGAAGGGAGCGTGAGGGGTAGCCAATAGCCTCGAAATTTGTCCGCCGCAAGGACCCGAACCGCCCTTTTACGGCTCATTGGCAAATTTCAGCTTTCCGGCGGGCTTAAGGGTGTGGGCATCGAAGGTGCGGATCTCGGTGACCCCGCCGATATCGAGCGTCACCACCAGCCGGTCGCCCGCGACCCCGGTCGAGACGATTCTGGCGCCCTTGGGCAGGGTCGCGGTGACGTCGCCGGCGGTCTCAACCGCCCTTCCCTCCGACTTGAAAAGGCGGTAGCCCACCGCGATCAGGACGGCGCAGATCGCCAGCGCCGTGGTCAACCCCGCGATCAGCATCATCCGCCGCACCCGCGCGAACAGCGCGGCCTGCTCGGGGGTCGGTTCGGGAATAGCGGTATCAGACGTCGTCATGGAAAGCTCTGGGTCAGCGCAAAGGTTGGAGGTCGTGGTCGAAGGCGACGAGGGCTCGGCCCGGCTCGACCGCGTGCTGGCGGCGCGCCTGCCGGACCTGTCGCGATCGAGGCTCAAAACCCTGATCCTGGCGGGCGCGGTGAGCCTGAAGGCCGCCGCCATTCGGGACCCCGCTTATCACGTCGCATCCGGCGATACGATCATAATCGACGTGCCGGAGGCGGCCCCGGCGGAGCCCAAAGGCGAGGAGATCGCCCTCGATATCGTGTTCGAGGACGACGATATCATCGTCATCAACAAGCCCAAGGGCCTCGTCGTGCACCCCGCAGCCGGCCACGAGACCGGCACGCTGGTGAACGCGCTGATCGCCCATTGCGGCGCTTCGCTGTCGGGGATCGGCGGGGTGCGCCGGCCCGGCATCGTCCATCGGCTCGACAAGGACACCACGGGGCTGATGGTGGTCGCCAAGAACGACATGGCGCATGCCTCGCTGTCGGCGCAGTTCGCCGACCACGGCCGCACCGGCGAGATGCGGCGCGGCTATATGGCCTTTGCCTGGGGGCTCCCCGGCCGGCATCGCGGCACGGTGGATGCGCCGATCGACCGCCATCCGCATGCGCGCGAGAAGATGGCGGTGCGGCAGGGCGGCCGCGAGGCCGTGACGCATTGGGAGATCATCGAGAGCTTTGCCGGGCGCGACGGCAAGGACGTTGCCGCCCTGCTCGCCTGCGAGCTCGAGACCGGCCGCACCCACCAGATCCGCGTCCACCTTGCCCATATCGGCCATCCCCTGATGGGCGACGCCGTCTATGGCCCGCATTTCAAGACCAAGGCGAACCAGCTCGGCCCAGAGTCGCAGGCCGCTCTCGCGGCGCTCGGACGGCAGGCCCTGCATGCTTATCTGCTGGTATTGGAGCACCCCAGGACGGGAGAATTACTCCACTGGGAAGCGCCGCTGCCGGAGGATTTGCTTCTCCTTCAGAGCACGCTAAAAGCGGCGCTATGACGCAGGCGTTTCAGAAAAGTGTTACCTTACAAAAAGTTATAGCTGCCACACGGGGACGTGACGTCAGCAATCCTTCCCTTTTCGACCCCCCATGGGGTATATTGCCCCTGCGTTGAAATTCACCAACGCGGAACATCGCAGCCCGGCCGGCTTTGACACAGCGGTCGTCTGCCTGGCCCGCCGCTATCGGGGGCCTGAACCTTTGGAGGGCGCACTATGGCCCGTACCGCTGCTTTGCCGATTCTCAATGGAGAATCCGGCCTTTCTCGCTACCTCGCCGAGATCCGCAAGTTCCCGATGCTGGAACCCCAGCAGGAATACATGCTCGCCAAGCGTTGGCGTGAGCATGACGATCGCGACGCGGCGCACCAACTCGTCACCAGCCACCTCCGGCTCGTCGCCAAGATCGCCATGGGCTATCGCGGCTACGGCCTGCCGATCTCCGAGGTCGTCTCGGAAGGCAATGTCGGCCTGATGCAGGCGGTGAAGCGTTTCGAACCCGAGAAGGGGTTCCGTCTCGCCACCTACGCGATGTGGTGGATCAAGGCGTCGATTCAAGAGTACATCCTGCGTTCCTGGTCGCTCGTGAAGATGGGCACCACCGCGAACCAGAAGAAGCTGTTCTTCAACCTGCGCAAGGCGAAGAGCAAGATCAACGCGCTGGACGAAGGCGATCTCCGCCCCGACCAGGTCGCGACCATTGCCAAGCGCCTCGGCGTGACGGACCAGGACGTGATCGACATGAACCGCCGCCTCGGTGGCGACGCGTCGCTCAACGCCCCGATCCGCGACGACGGCGAAGCCGGCGAATGGCAGGACTGGCTGGTCGACAACACGCCCAACCAGGAAGCCCTGATGGCGGAGCACGAGGAGTATGATCACCGCCGTGACGCGCTGAACGGCGCCATGGGCGTGCTCAACCCGCGCGAACGCCGCATCTTCGAGGCCCGCCGCCTCGCCGATGAGCCGATGACGCTGGAAGATCTTGCCGCCGAGTTCGGCGTGTCGCGCGAGCGCGTCCGCCAGATCGAGGTCCGCGCCTTCGAGAAGGTACAGTCCGCGGTCAAGGGCACGATCGCAAGGCAGGAACAGGCCGCACTGGAAGCCGCGCTGTAAAAGCGAGATTTTAGCGCCTACGAATTGGCGGATCGAGACAGACGGAAAGCCGGCGGCAACGCCGGCTTTTTTGTTTGGGCGACGTGCAGGTTTCTCGGCGATCGCCGGATATGATGTTGGCGTGCCCGCTCCTAGAGAGGCGAACTGACTATCGCGGGCGTTGCGCAACCTCGATCGCGACCATCAGCAGGTTTGCGGCGACGTCTTTACCGAACGTGTTGACAGTGATCGCTGTCCGGCACGCTCACGTCGAAGAGCACATCCCCTCCGCTCGAAAGAACTTCCAATCGGATACCGTCGAAAGCCGTATCGCTGGCCCACTGATATTCCACGGCGCGTTCTTCGAATGTCAGTGTTCCCATGCCTGATGCCTATACCGAGTCGGGCCTGCCGATCCGCCCATTGGGTGATCAACCTCACCCAACATCGTTCAGAACCAAGCTTGCCTTGAACCCGCGCGGCCGGTCAACCGACCCAAAATGACCGACAGCATCCATGGACGGACACCGTGTCGATCATCCTGCAGTCCACCGTCGGCGGCTTCTCCGCCCAGTTCATGCGCAAGCTGCCGCTGGTCGAGCAAGCCATGCGCGAGCACGGGCTCGAGCCGTCCGAGTTCGTGATCTCCAAGGACTATGCGGGCACAGCGACGATCCCACTCATGGGCCCGTTCTTCTTCAGTTACAGCGTGTTTTTCGGCGACGAGACGTTCACCGTCACCGAGCCGAACGACATGGTCTTCCTGGACTACTTCTTCAAGCGCGTGCTGGCGGCGGACGGCCCGCCGGAGGTGCCGCGGCAACCGGGATTGATCCGGCGCTTGTTCGGCTGGATGGCGCAGCCGGTGTGAGGTCACCTCGCCACGCTTGTCCCACGACGTCGGCTGGTGTATGTGCTGCGGCCCCGGCGCAATACCGCGCCGCTTTGCTCACGCTCACAAGGGAGGCGGCATGAAGTTGAGATCGACATGTTCCGACCGCCGCCGCCCATCCGCGACCGGCAACCGGTCCTGAGCTGAACGCCGCTTCGCGGCTGTTCTTCCATTTCATCCCATCTGGTTACGAGGGGCGTGACGCAACACGGCGTCACGCCGTGTCGTCATGTATTTGCGGTTCGTTACACCGCTCATCCACCCGCGCAGCCGTGTGGAGAGCGGCTTCTTCCGTGCGTCCTGGTACATCCAGCGGACCAATTGTCCCGACTGGATCCGGCAGGAGCTCTCGGACCAGTTCGACTGGTTCGCACAGCATCTGCCGCTTCCCGGGCGCATCGCGCGGCATTTCAAGCGGCGCGATTCGATCTGGGGCATTTGCTGGTTCGATCCCCGGGCCCGCGAAGCGGTCAGCCGCGCGCGTTACTGCGCCTGGTTGCTCGAGGAGGGCGGCCTGCCGGTGCGCACGATCACGACTTCGCACCAGCGTGAGGTGATCTGGCGCGATGCGCATCAGATCGTCACGAAGCCGTCGGCCGACCTCCCCAAGGCGTTCCCCTGAACGGGGAAGGCTCACTGAAGCGCGATGAGATTTCGATGAATCGTCATCGCGCTTTAGCTCTACTCCCCCCACACCCGCGCCAGCGTCGCGAGCCAGCAGCCTTCGCAATAGCGGGCGTCCTTGTGGTCGATCCAGTTGTGGGCATAGACGTGGTCGAGCGGGATGTCGTAGCGCGCGCGCAGCACCTTCACGAGGATCTTCCAGGCTGCGACCTGCGCATCGGTCGGACCCGTGGTGACATCGGGATAGTTGCCGGCGAACTCGACGCCGATCGAATTGTCGCGCACCACCTGGCGGTAGGTCGACCTGTTGTCGATGTACTTGTTGTCGTTGCGGTTGGCGCCGTCGCCATGGGTCGGCACCAGGTTTTCCGCGACCGCCCAATAGACCGTGCCGTCGGTCTCGACCCACACCGTGACGCCGCGGCGGGTCGGATTCTTCGCCTGCTCCGCCGCGCCGCCTCGCGCCGAGCCTGATGGCCCCTCGGTCTGGTGCACGATGATGTTGCGCCACGCATGGGCGCTCTGGACGTCGCCCCACGGCGCGAGCCAGACGATCTTCAGGCCGGGAATGTCGGGCGTGCCGGAGGCGCGCGCGAGCTTTGCGAGCTCGGTGTCGGTTGCGGCGGCTGGTGCGGTCAGGAGGAGTGCGGCGAAAATCGCCGCGAGCAGGCGGGAGATCATCATGCGGGTCCAACAACGAACTCGAACCCTAGCAGGCTTTACGCGAATTTGCGCGCGGTCTCGGCTAAGCCGCCCGGCTCGGGCGCGAGCGGCGGGGCCGGATCGTAGACCGCAAAATCGTTCTTGCCGTTCTTCTTGGCGGCATAGAGCGCGTGGTCGGCATGCGCGATCAGCCTGTCAGGGAATTGGCCGACGCTGCGGTCCCACTCGGCAACGCCGATCGAGATCGCGATCGGGATGTCGGTGCCGGTGCAGCTCACGGCATCCTGCCGGCACACCTCGAGCACGCGGCGGGCGATCGTGGCTCCCTCGCGCAAGGAGGAGGACGGCAGCACGACGCAGAACTCGTCGCCGCCGGTGCGGGCGAGCATGTCGCCGGGCCGCAGGCGCGTCTGCGCCATCAGGGTGAAGTGCCGTAGGCAGGCATCACCGGCGGCATGGCCATGGGTGTCGTTGATGGTCTTGAAGCCGTCGAGATCCATCACCAGCAGCGAGAACGGCTCGCCGCTGCGCTCGGAACGGGCGCATTCCTCCGACAGCCGCTGCAACAGATGGCGGCGGTTGGCCACTCCCGTGAGATCGTCGAGCAGCGCGAGGTCGGCGACCTCGCCCCGCAATCGTTCGATCGCCATCAGGAGACAGGCGAAATTCCAGCCCATCGCCAGGAACACCAGCAACAGGATCATCAGGGCTTGCAGACCGTTGAAGTTGATCGCGGTGATCGCCCCGCCATAGCCGAACAGCACCGCGGCAGAGCGGACTGCGTGGATGGACAACAGCAGAAAACCCACGATCGCAGCAAGACGCGCACCCGGATTTTCCCGGCCCTCCTGCCTGCGCAGGAGCAGCGGCAGCGTCATCACAACCGGCGTCGATTGCGCCAGCGAGTAGATCACGACCCGCATCGGCATGTTGTCGGTGACGAGCAGGAAGAATGCGAGGCCAGCGCTGCATAAGAAAGAATTGGCGACGGCCACGGTCCAGGACACCGGACGGTGATAAAATCTGGCCACTCCCATGCAGGCGAGCCACGACGAAAAGATCATCAGGGCGCCGCCTGCGATCAAGGGAAAGCCCGGATCCATCACTTCGCGCAGCATCGTTATCGCCGCACCGACTGCCGCCAACACCGCAGCCGCGGTCCAATACCGCGCCGCCTCGAACTTCGGATAGGCGTGGGCGACATAGGCCCAGATCAGACCCAGCGCGAGAAAATTGATGATGATGACGGTCCAAAGCGTCGGTACGTTCAGCATGGCGCCCGCGATACGCGCAGCGTCCCGCCCCCTGTCTCTGGCAGAAGTTCGTCCATGACCCCGTCCCCGTGTTCTTGCGGAAGATCATGCGCGGATTGCGCTTAACGGAACCTCACTGCGATCGCCGAAAGCGCGCCCTTGGTTTTGAATTCATGAACGCCGTGCCGCGACTATCGGATCGTTAGGCACGTCGTCTGTGTCGAGGCACGGTCGCCTCGCCGCGCGTCGCGACGCGGATTCGCGGGTCAAAATCACCTAAAAATGCATCTGAGCTGTGGATAACGGGATGACACAGATGTGACAACGCGGGGCAGAGAGCTGCGAATCTGCTGAGTTCGTCTTTGAGGATGTTGCGAGGCTGGCCCTCCGCCGAGCGTTCCTCGTGTCGCGTTTCACCATTAACCCTTAAGAGGATCCTATGGCTAAGAAAGCGAAGAAGGCGACGAAGAAGAAGGCGAAAAAGGCCAAGAAGGCGAAGAAGAAGTAACGAGGCTTCTTTTTCTTTGCCCGGGTGGAGCCTCGCTCCGCCCGGGTATCGGGCACGGCTGGTTTGAAGGTGGCGGGCAACAGGCCCGCTTTTTTATTGGGCGCGCTGCGCTGCTGTTTCTCCCCCTCCCCGTTCTTACGGGGAGAGGGTTGGGTGAGGGGCCTCTCAACACGCGAGATCGTCGATGGACCTGCCCCCCTCACCGCATCCCATCTGCGATGGGATGCGAGCTCTCCCCGCAGGCGGGGAGAGGTGAAGGAAGCAGCGGGACGAGGTGAGGAATTTACCTTTCCGCAAACGCCAGCTTGGCGCCAAGTGCGGCAAAGCCCGCGGCAAAGCTCCGGCGCAGCCAGGCCATGACGGCGGGACGGGAGATGACGCGCTCGCGCACGGAGGAGGCGCAGAGGCCGTAGACGACGAACACGGCAAAGGTCATCGCCATAAAGGCGCCGCTCAATTCCAACATCCGCGCCAGCACATGGACCTCGTCCGCGGCGATGAACTGCGGCAGGAAGGCGAGGAAGAAGATCGACAGCTTCGGATTGAGGATGTTGATCAGGAAGCCGGTGACGATGACGCGGCCGGCCGACCGCTCCTTGATCCTGCCCTCGACCGCAAGCGCCCCCGTCTCGCGCAGCGCCTGCCAGGACATGTAGAGCAGATAGAGCACGCCGCACCATTTCAGCGCGGCGAAAGCGAGCGCGCTGGTATGCAGCACGGCGGCAAGCCCGAGCATCGCCGCCATCATGTGCGGCACGATCCCGAGCGTGCAGCCAAACGCGGCCGCCACGCTGGCGCGCGAGCCGCGCGTCAGCGCCGCCGCCAATGTGTAGAGCACGCCGGTGCCGGGCGAGGCGACGACGATCAGCGAAGTGAGCAGGAAGGACCAGGTCATGGCCGGACCTTAGCAGTCCGCCTCACTGCAAGAAAGCCGGACTTGGCCTTCAGGACAACTGGGCCCATCAAGACATCTGCGCCAGCTCGGCCTCGCGCAGCACATCCAGCGGCGCCCACGGCTTGGCCCAGAATTTCGCGCCATCAGGCAGGGGCTGCTTCAGGGGACGGCCGGAGGTGACGACCACGTCGAGCCGGGGGTTGCGATCCTTGGCGACGTGCGCGAGCTCGACCCCGTTCATGCGGCCGGCGAGCTGCACGTCGGTCATCATCAGGCAAAGCGCGCCCGCGTTCTTGTCGAGGATGCGCTCGGCGGCTTCGGCGCTTTCGCACTGAATCACCTGGTAGCCGCTCTCTTCCAGCAGGACACACAGCATCTCTCGCTGCATGACATCGTCTTCAACGATCAGCGCTGTCGCGCGAAATGGTTTTGCTTGTCCCATCAGCGACTCCAATGCTTGCTTTCGTAACGTATGTTAAAAACCGGGAGGGGCTACGGGTTCGGTTTCGTTTCAAAAAAATGTAAATCGTGGTTCCATCATCAGGGGCTTGGGGGAACATCATGACTGCGATTCGCGGCGCTGCCGCCATCACGGGAGCCGCCAGCGGCATCGGCCGCGCGCTCGCAATCGAGCTCGCCGGGCGCGGCTGCGATCTCGCGCTCGCCGATCGCGACGAGGCCGGGCTGAAGACGCTCGCTTCGGAGATCGGAGGACAGCGAAAGGTGAGCGTGCACCGCGTCGATGTCGGCGAAGCGAGCGACATCGCGCAGTTCGCGACCGATGCGATCGCGGCGCATCCCGCGCTCGGCATTGTCGTGAACAATGCCGGCGTGGCGCTGCTGGGGACGTTCGAGGAGATCAACCAGGCGCAGATGGAGTGGCTGTTCGACATCAATTTCTGGGGCGTGGTGCACGGCACGCGCGCCTTTCTGCCGCATCTGAAGACGAAGCCAGAGGCGCATATCGTCAACCTCTCCTCGATCTTCGGCATCATTGCCCCGCCCGGGCAATCGGCCTATGCCGCCGCGAAATTCGCGGTGCGGGGCTTCTCCGAGAGCGTGCGGCACGAGCTTGCGGTGGCGGGCAGTCCCATCAAGCTGTCGGTCGTCCATCCCGGCGGCGTCGCCACCGCGATTGCGCGTTCTTCGCGCACCGGCGTCGGCGTCACCGACAATGAGCGCCGCTCGCAGATGATCGAGCGGTTTGAGACCGCGGCGAAGACCACGCCGAAGGACGCGGCGCTGCGCATCATCAAGGGCATCGAGCGGAACGAGCCGCGCATCCTGATCGGCAACGACGCCCGCTTCATGGACCTGCTCCAGCGCTTCCGCCCGGGGACATACTGGGCGCCGTTGCAGCGGCGGTTGGAGAAGATGGCGAAGGGGACGTAGTCAGGGACGCGATGGCGTCACCTCACCCACCGCTGTCGTAGGGTGGGCAAAGCGAAAGCGTGCCCACGACTTCCGATAACGGACGGAAATGGTGGGCACGGCGCCTTGCGCCTTTGCCCACCCTACGAACTGTCATTCCCCGCGAAGGCGGGGAATCCAGTACTCCGAGACGGCGCGGCTAGAATCGAGCTGCTGCGGCGTACCGGATCGCCCGCCTTCGCGGGCGATGACAGTGAATGTGTGGCGCACGCTCAGCCGCTCAGCCCCTACTGCCCCATCAGCCGGTCCGCGAAATAGCCGATCGTCTTCCGGTACACCACCGCCCTGTTCCACTCGCGCATCGCCTCGAAATTGGCGCTGCCTTCGCCATAGGACTGGCCCATCTTGAAGCCGTTGGTGTGCAACAGGTTCGCGGTCGAGGCGAGCACGTCGGGAACGCTGTGGCGGAGATCGACATGGCCGTCGCCGTCGAAATCCACGCCGTATTTGATGTAGGACGACGGCAGGAACTGGGTCTGGCCGATCTCGCCGGCATAGGCGCCGATGAGGTCGCGCAGCGGCAGGTCGCCGCGCTGCACGATCTTGAGCGCGGCGAGCAGCTCGCCCTGGAACAGATCGGTGCGGCGGCAGTCATGCGCGAGCGTCGCCAGCGTTCGGATCACCGGCAGCTTGCCGATGTCGCCCTTGCCGAAATCGCTCTCCAGCCCCCAGATCGCGACCAGGATCTGCCTGGGCACGCCGAACTGCTGCTCGATGCGCGAGAGCAGTGCGGCATGACGCTGGAGCAGCGCGCGGCCCCCATTGATGCGGCCGGCGCCGACGCGGGTCGAGACATACTGCTCAAAGCTCTTGTTGAAGGTGTAGCGCTGGCGCCGGTCGAAGGCGAGCACCGCGCCGTCCTGGGTGATGCCGCTGAAGGCCGCGCTGGTCACACTCGCCGAGACGCCGGCTCCTTGCGCCTCCGCAGCCACGCTGGCGACGAAGCTGTTGAAGTCGCCGCCGCAGCGCGCAGCCTGCGCCGACCCGCCGGCCAGCAAGAGGATGGAGGCGGCGGCGAGAAGCGGTCTCAACATGCGGAGGTCCTTTTGGAATTTGCGTAGGAAAGCAGCAGGCGATCATGCCCGGGAACCGGATTCGCGTCAAAGCGGCAAAACTCGCCAGAACCGATCCCGCCGCGAACGCGACTAAGGAGCAGCGCTCACCCCTGCCCCAACCTGATCGAGATGACCATGCCCATTCGTTGCCGGATGCTCGCCGTCCTCGCTCTGCTCTCGCTCCACACCGTTGCCGCCTCCGCGCAGACGCGCGACGTCGCAGGCTCCCGCGACTATCCCGGCATCGGCCGCTTCGCCGGCAGCGTCATCACCGGCTATGTCGTGAAGGATTTTGACGCGGCGCGGATGCAGGCGGCGCCCTTCAAAGACGGCCAGCCGACGGACGCACGGCGGCTCGAGGGCCGCATTGTCCGCATCGCCTATCGCACCAATCCCGGCCCCTCGATCCTGGAAGTGTCGCGCAATTTCGAGACGCAGCTGGCCAAGGCCGGCTTCGAGACGCTGCTTGCCTGCGACACCGATGCCTGCGGCGCCATTCCCTTCACCGAAAGCATCGACACACTCCCGGTGCCGCAGATGTGGGTCGACGGCTTCAACTACCGCTACTTTGCCGGCCGCAAGACCGAAGGCGGCCGCGAGACTTTTGCCAGCGTCCTCGTCAGCCAGAACAACCAGGACATCTATGCGCAGGTTACCGTCGCCGAGTTAGGTGCGATCGCGAACAAGATGGTGGATGCCGCTGCGATGGCGAAAGGTCTCGGCGAGACCGGCCACATCGCGCTCTACGGTATCTATTTCGACACCGACAAGGCCGTGCTGAAACCCGAGAGCCGCCCGACACTGGAGCAGATCGCAAAGCTCCTCACCAGCCAGCCGCAACTGAGCGTCTTCATCGTCGGCCACACCGACAGCCAGGGCGCCTATGAATACAATCTCGATCTGTCGAAGCGACGCGCCGAGGCCGTCGCAGCGGAGCTGGTGAAGAGCTTTCGCATCGTGCCGACGCGGCTGCGCACCGCCGGCGTCGGCCTGCTGGCGCCGGTCGGCTCGAACGCAACGGACGCCGGCCGCGCGCTGAACCGGCGGGTCGAGCTGGTGGCACCGTAACCCCCTGCTCTCGTCATTCCGGGGCGCCCGAAGGGCGAACCCGGAATCCATCACGCAGCAGAGGTGGTGAGTACTTGGATTCCGGGCTCGCGCAACGCGCGCCCGGAGTGACGGATGAGAGACTGGCCGCTATAGTATCGATGCTCGCGCGGCGCCGTCAGTTGGTGCGTTGGGCCAGCATGAGGCAGCAGGCCATGCCCAACAATCAGCAACCTCGACCGCCCCATCTCCTCCGCAGTCCCCTCTTCCGTCTGCTCGCCATCAACCTCGCGATCGGCGCCTGCGCCGCAGTGCTGCTCGTCGGCGGACTGCTCTGGCTGAACCCCGCGCATCTGCGCGAGCTGATCTTCGCCGACCACGCCGGCGGGATTGCGCTTGGACTGCTGCTGGCGTCGTTCCTCATCACCTTCGGTTCCACGGCGATGGGCAGCGCGATCATGGCGCAGGGGCGCAAGGACGATGACGGCGGACGTGGCGGCCAGGGATCGCGACTCGCCGCGCAGGAGCTGGCGAAGCGCGCCCGGACAAGGTGAACGCACGTCGCGTGGCGCCGCTGCCATTAACATATGTTATCGCGCGATCCACACGCGGACGGGATAACGTGCAAATCGGTGCGTATTCCTACAAGCCGGATCGCTCTCGCTGCATCGCAAGAGCCGCAGATGCGAACAAACTGCTTTGATAATCCAAACAATTGCTTCGATGCTGCATTGGAACTCGACACCACGACAAGCGCATATCTGCTGCGCTCGCTGCGACATCGGCGCTCCCGTGATTTGTCTTGCCACCGCATGACGCAGTCTATACGCTTCTATTCTAGGTTGTTGCCCTGCCAGCCCCGGGCAACGCTGAAGACCAAAAATAGACGGCGGGCTTTCGCGGCCCGCCGTTTATTGAGGGCTCGCTTCGAACCTCGCGAAGCGCCGGGCGCTTCAATCTCACGAACAGATATCGTCGATCGATGGCAAGGGCGGCTGACGCTGACTTTCGCGTTTGACAAGTCGCGAAGTCATTTGACTGCGGCGCCCTGATCGACGACAAGCCGCCATGGCCAAGAAACCCGGAACCAATCCCAAAGGCGAATTCGCCTTCTTCAACGTCGTCTATGAAGACGATTCCCAACGCTCCAATCGCCGCGTCCCCGCCGAGCTGCTCGGCGGCCTCGACGGCGACGAACCCGCCCGCAACTTCATCATGGAGCAGGACCGCGAGATCGCGGAGAAGAGCGGGCGACCGGCGCTCGAGATCAAGCGGATTGAGCGGGTGGGCGCGAAGAAGAAGTAGGCGCTGCGCGCGGGTCGCGCGAAGCAGCGGCATAAAAGAAAAACGGCGGGCTTTCGGCCCGCCGTTTTCGTTTGGATGGATGCCCGGGTCGAGCCCGGGCATGACGATACAATCAGTTATCCAAGAAGCTCCGCAGCTTCCGGCTCCGCGACGGATGTTTCAGCTTCCGCAGCGCCTTCGCTTCGATCTGACGGATACGCTCGCGCGTCACCGAGAACTGCTGGCCGACTTCTTCCAGCGTGTGGTCGGTGTTCATGCCGATGCCGAAGCGCATGCGCAGGACGCGCTCTTCGCGCGGGGTCAGAGACGCCAGCACGCGCGTGGTGGTCTCGCGCAAATTGGACTGGATCGCGGCGTCGATCGGCAGGATCGCGTTCTTGTCCTCGATGAAATCGCCGAGATGTGAATCCTCTTCGTCACCGACGGGCGTCTCCAGCGAGAGCGGCTCCTTGGCGATCTTGAGAACCTTGCGGACCTTCTCGAGCGGCATGCCGAGCTTCTCGGCGAGCTCTTCCGGGGTCGGCTCGCGGCCGATCTCGTTGAGCATCTGGCGGGACGTGCGCACGATCTTGTTGATCGTCTCGATCATGTGCACGGGGATGCGGATGGTGCGGGCTTGGTCCGCAATGCTGCGGGTGATCGCCTGCCGGATCCACCACGTCGCGTAGGTCGAGAACTTGTAGCCGCGGCGATACTCGAATTTGTCGACCGCCTTCATCAGGCCGATGTTGCCTTCCTGGATCAGGTCGAGGAATTGCAGGCCACGGTTGGTGTACTTCTTCGCAATCGAGATCACGAGACGGAGGTTGGCTTCCACCATCTCCTTCTTGGCCTGGCGTGCCTCGCGCTCGCCCTTCTGCACGGAGTGCACGATCTTGCGGAACTCGATGATCTCGAGGCCGGTGAGCGCCGCGAGCTGATGCACCTCGTGACGAAGGTCCTTGATGCGGTCCTTCTCGTGGTGGACGAAGTTCTTCCAGCCTTTTGCGGAAAGTTTCGAGACGCGGTTGAGCCAGCGCGGATCGAGCTCCGAGCCGGTGTAGTTGCGCAGGAAGTCGTCGCGCGCGACGCCGTGACTGTCGGCGAGACGCATCAGGCGGCCCTCGTGCGAGACGAGGCGCTTGTTGATGTCGTAGAGCTGCTCGACGAGGCTGTCGATACGCGCCTGGTTGAGGCGCAGCGACTTCACCTCGACGATGATCTCGTCCTTGAGCTTGCGGTACTTGCGCTCCTGGTGCGGCGACAGCGAGGGACCGTGCGAGGTGCTCTCGAGCTGGTTCTGGATGTCCTGCTCCTGAAGCTTGCGCAGCTTCTTGTAGCTCTCGGCGATCTTGTCGAAGATCTCGACGACCTTCGGCTTGAGCTCGGCCTCGATGGCCGCGAGCGACATCTGGTTCTCGAACTCGTCGTCCTCGTCCATGTCTGCTTCGGCGGCGGCTTCGCCCGGATCCTTCTCCTCGCCGCCCTGACCGCCAGGGGCGGGCTGCGCGGCGCGGAACGGGGTCGGCGACGGAGGCGCGGCGGGCGGGGCGACATGCGCGGGCGCAGCGGTGGCGGCGACAGCCTCGCCGCCTTCGGCCGGCGCTTCGCCGTTCTCGCCGGCGGGACCGGCGATCATCGCGGTGTTCATGCCGCCCTTGGCGTCGGGGCCGGCATAGGTCGCTTCGAGATCGATGATGTCGCGGAGGAAGATCTTGCCTTCGTTGAGCTCGTCGCGCCAGATGATGATGGCCTGGAAGGTCAGCGGGCTTTCGCACAGGCCCGCGATCATCGCCTCACGGCCGGCCTCGATGCGCTTGGCAATCGCGATTTCGCCTTCGCGGGAGAGCAGCTCGACCGTGCCCATCTCGCGCAGATACATGCGCACGGGATCGTCGGTGCGCTCGCCCGGCTCGCTCTTCTTGACCTCGGTGACGGCCTTCTGGGTAACCTCGACGAGCTCGTTATCGGTCTCGTCGTCGGCCTCGTCCTTCTCCTCTTCGCCCTCGCTGTCGTCGGCTTCGGTGACGTTGATGCCCATGTCCGAGAGCATGGACATGATGTCCTCGATCTGCTCGGGCGAGGTCTGGTCGGACGGCAAAACTTCATTGAGCTGATCGAAGGTCACGAAGCCGCGCTTCTTGGCCTGCTTGATCATCTTCTTCACTGCCGCGTCGGACAGATCGAGCAACGGCGAGGGCGCGTCCTGGGAATCCTTCTCGGGAGCATCCGCTGCCTTGTCGTCTTTTTCCTTGTCCTTCGCCTGCAGCGTCTTTGCCTTGGTGGCCATCCATTGCTCCTAAACGCGCTTCATGCGAGACGATCGCCGCGCCCCGCGTGAATCCACTTGAACCTGTTGCTCGACGCTCTCGCTTCGGCAGCTCTCGACACGGAAAAGGCGGCGCACGTGTCTCTCGCCACCCCCAACTCTCTCTCGCCGGATTTGCCTAACGCTTCGTGAGCCTCTTTGTCGCAGCGGATGCAGGTGTAGTGCCAACAGCGATTGCGCGGATTCATTCCTGACGCGTCTGTTCTGCCTGCGGCCGCCTGGTGGCCAAAGTGCTACAAGACCGTTAAGCCTCGATTAACCCTGTTTTTGCCGCCAAACCTTGGATTTGGCGAGTCTTTTAGCGGTTCCGACCCCGGCCGTCCGCATGATTCTTTCATCACACGCTCTTCTGGAACCGGCCCGACAGCTCGCCAAAACCCTCGATCAGGGCCTCGGTACCGTCGACCTCGGCCAGCCGAGCCTTCACGTCGCGCAGCCACGCCAAATTGGCCTCGCTGGGGTCTTCCCCCAAGGCCAGCTCGGCGTCTTTCAGCTCTCTAAGTAGTGAATGGTATTGCCGATGCAAGGCAACGAGCTGGTGCCAGGTGGCAAGAACGTCATCCCGCGCCGCGCCCTCGCGGGCCCCGAACACCGCAGCGGTGGTGATGGCATTCTCAACCCTTTGAAGGAGCTGCGAAAAACCGCTCTTCTCGAGGTCGCCACGCATCTTCTCGGCCTGCTCCTCGGGGTCCGGGGAGTGGTGATGGTCGTTGGCGAAGGCGGCGATGATGCCGGCCCTGAGCTTGTGAGCCTCGGGGTGGGCCAGCTCCAGGGCGGCGACCTCCTCGAGGTGCTCATGCAGCAGCCAGGGATGATTGATCAGGCATTGCAGGATCAGGGCCTCCCGGCGGGAGATGGCGCTGCGCTGGCCCTTCATGATCGGGCTGGCCGCCAGCTGGGGACTGGCCGCCTGGTAGGGGCCGGACGGCAACAGGGTCGGACCGGGCGGACCGCGGCGCCCTTGGCCGCCGAATCCCTGGCCGCCGAATCGATTCGCGCCGGCCCCGCCCCTGGGCTGGAACGACCGTCCGCCCTGACCGGGGCGGAAATTGCCCCGGCCGCCAAAGCCGCGCCCGCCCTCCGGAGCGAAGGTGCGCTGAAGCCGCTCGACGAAATCGTCGCGATAATAGCGCCGCACCACCTCGTCGCGGATGCCGCCAGTGAGCTCCTTGATGCGCGCTTCCAGCGCGGCGCGGCGCTCGGGGGTGGCAAAATTGCCGCCTTCGAGCTCGCGCGACCAGATCATGTCGGCGAGCGGACGGGCCGCTGTGATCACCTCCTCGATCGCGCCGCGCCCACCTGAGCGGACGAGATCGTCGGGGTCCTGCCCTTCCGGCAGCAGTGCAATGCGCAGGCTTTTTCCCGGTGCGAGGAAGGGCAGCGCGAGGTCGGCAGCGCGATACGCGGCCTTCTGCCCGGCGCGGTCGCCGTCGAAGCAGAGGATCGGCTCGTCCGCCATCTTCCAGAGCAGCGCGAGCTGGCTTTCGGTGAGCGCGGTGCCGAGCGGCGCGACGGCCCCTGGAAAACCGGCGGTGACCATGGCAATGACGTCGACGTAGCCTTCGACCACGATCAGCGCGCCGCCATCATGCGTGGCTTTGCGCGCGGTCTGGTGATTGTAGAGATTGTCGCCCTTGTGGAAGAGCGGCGTCTCCGGCGAATTCAGGTATTTTGCCGGAACGTCCTTCTCCAGCGCGCGCCCGCCGAAGGCGATGACGCGACCGCGTAAGTCCGTGATCGGAAACATCACGCGGTCGCGGAAGCGATCATAAGGAACGGGAATGTCGTTGCCCGCAACGAGCAGGCCGGTCTCGATCATGTCCTCGACGGAGACACCGAGCTTGCCGAGATGCTCCTTCAGCGCGAAGCGCTCGGGCGGCGGCGGCGCATAGCCGAGGCGAAACTGCAATTGCGTCGCCGGCGAGATGGCGCGGTCGGCGAGATAGCCGCGCGCCTTGGCTCCGACGCGCGAGGCCAATGTCTCCGCGAAAAATTTCGCGGCGAGATCCATGACGTCATGCAGCGACTTGCGCCGCTGCTCGAATCGCGCCGCATCCGGCGTCACCGCCGGCAGCGGCAGGCCCGCCATGCCCGCGAGCCGCTCGACGGCTTCAGCGAACGGCAGCCCGTCGGTCTCCATCACGAAGGTGATGATGTCGCCGTGCTTGCCGGAGGAGAAGTCGTGGTAAAATCCCTTCTGGTCGTTGACGTAGAAGGACGGCGTCTTCTCCTGCTGGAACGGCGACAGCCCCTTCCACTCCCGCCCCGCCTTCTTCAGCTTGACGCGCTTGCCCACGACTTCGGAAACCGAAAGCCGGGCACGAAGCTCGTCGAGGAACTGGGGCGTGAAGCGCATGGCCTGGGTGTAGCGCAAACCGGGGTGAGTCGGGCGAAGGATCAGGGATATAGGTGCGGCCGGGTTAAAGGCCAGGTTTAGGCGGGTTATCCGGCTTATTCGACCTATTCACAGGGCCTGGTCCCGTCACCCCCGCGCAATGGCGAAGCCATTGTCGCTGGAGGTGCCGCCCCTTCGGCGAGCCTCGAAGGGCGACGGCCGGGCTGCATCCGGGCCGATTCATCCTTCGAGGCTCACACAGCTATGCAGTGTGAGTACCTCAGGATGACGGGACCAATATCCCGGAATGATGGTGGTAAGGCTTGAACCCAGCCCGCTTCCACGCTTCCATGGCTCCATGTTCAGGACCTTTCGAGGCGGTCACAGCGGGGGCTGGCGCGTCACCTCGATTTCACCGGTGACGGGCGAGCCCCTGCCCTTCGTGCCGGCGCTGTCGGTCACCGACAGCGATGCCGTCTCGTTGCCGCTGGTACCCTCGCGCAATGCCTGGCGGCTGGTCGGTGTGCCCTCTAGCTTGCGCTACACCGAGCGGGCCGAGAAGGAGCAGCTCGTGGCCGTGCAGGCCGGGCTCGGCCGGCTGGAAGCCACCAGCGCGGCGCTGATCCCGATCCGCAAATCGCAGGCGTGGTGGGAGCTGACGCAGGAAGAGCGCCGCAAGATCTTCGAGGACAAGTCGCACCACATCGCGAGCAGTCTTCGCTTCCTGCCCGCGATCGCGCGCCAGCTCTATCATTGCCGCGACCTCGGCGGCCCCTTCGATTTCCTGACCTGGTTCGAATTCGCCCCCGCGGACGCCTCGCTGTTCGAGGAGCTGGTCGGGATGCTCAGGCAAACCGAGGAATGGACCTATGTCGAGCATGAGGTCGACGTGCGCGTGGTGAAGGAAGTGCTGTCGGCTTAGTGAGCCAGAAAGCAGCCACGATGACGGTCTGCTCCCTCGCCCCGCTTGCGGGGAGAGGGTTGGGGTGAGGGGGAGTCTCCGCAAGGACGGTGAGAATTGGACTCGCGGAGGCTCCCCCTCACCCGGATTGCATCTTCGATGCAATCCGACCTCTCCCCGCAAGCGGGGCGAGGTGAAGTCGGCATCCGCGGTTAGTGCTCTAGAAAACGCCCGGACTCGATGCGCGGCAGGTCGGTGACCGGCCAGTTGTAGACGTAGGTCCAGGCCTTGCCTGTGCTGCCATCCGCGCCTGTCACGTCGATCAGCTGCCGCAGATATTCGGTCGGCTCCGGAAAACCTTCGCCGCAAGCCTCGTACATGTCGAGCTCGCGCAGCAGCTCGTCCGGCACGCGCAGGTGAAACAGCTCGCCGTGAACGATGTCGGAGGCCGCATCCGACATCAGCAGGCCCGGATAATGCTTCACAAGAACGAGCCGGCCACGGCAGGTCGCTTCGCCGAGGAAATCCGCATGGCCCGCGAGCAGCCGCGCCATCGGATGGTCGAAGCCGCGCATCAGGGTGCCGTAGACGAAGAGACGATCGGAGGTCATGGCGTGTCTATAACCGCCAATCACGCGAAGCGACAGCGTCGCGCGTGGCAAATGTCGCCCCAATCAAGGGCGGGAGCGCGCGATATTCGGTCTTGAGATGAATCGCGGGTGGCGGCATCGTCCGGCAAGCTGGATCAATTTCGGACAGGCGATTCCTGCCTGATTTCGAGGGGCAATTGCATTTTCGTTAGGCAATCAGGAATGACGCTGGACGCAGTCGACACGGCCGATCAACTTCTTGGCGAGGGGGACATTCCACCGGTGCATGAAGTGAATGCAGAAGGCGCATCGCCGTTCCTGCTCACCTCGGATCATTACGGACGGGTGCTGCCGCGCGCGCTGGGCGATCTCGGCGTCGCCGAGAGCGAGCTTGTCAGACACATCGCCTGGGACATCGGCATCGCCGGCGTTGCCGAGCGGCTGGCAAAAATGCTCGACGCGCATCTGATCGCGCAGCGCTATTCGCGGCTCGTGATCGACTGCAACCGCTCGCCCGGCGTTGCAAGCTCGATCCCCGTGATCTCCGAAGCCACCAGAGTTCCGCGCAACGAGGGCATCACCGAGAGCGAGCGCGCGGCGCGGCGGCGCGAGATTTTTGAGCCCTATCATCATCGCATCGATGCCGCGATCGACCGCCGCCTGCACGACAGGCGGCCGACCGTGCTGGTGTCGCTGCACAGCTTCACGCCGGTTTATGCCGGCGTCGCGCGGCCCTGGCACATCGGCGCGCTCTACAACCGCGACACCGTGCTGCCGCAGCTCTTGCTGAAACATCTGCGCAGCGAGGGTGACCTCGTCGTCGGCGACAACGAGCCTTATGCGGTCAGCGACCTCAGCGACTACACCATCCCCGTGCATGGCGAAGCCCGCGGCCTCGTCAACACCGGCATCGAGATCCGCCAGGACCTCATCGCCGACCAGGCCGGCCAGCAGCAATGGGCCGAGCGGCTGGGAAGGATCTTTGCAAAGATCGAGGTGGAGTTGCGGGCGGAGCTGTTGGTGTAAGGCAAAGTGCCGCCACGACACGCGGTGCGTTCCTCCCCCCTTGCGGGGAAGGGTTAGGGAGAGGGGTGCCACACGGCGCGCTCTCTCATGAGAGCGAGAATTCTTCTCGACGACGGATACAGTCTTTGCTGGGCTACCCCTCTCCCCTGCCCTCCCCCGCAAGGGGGGAGGGAGCGCAGCGGAGTACGACGAACTGATCGGCCTCTCTCACTTCTAGCCGCCTCGCGTCGCGACGAACACCGCCAGTGCGGCAAAGACGGCGGCGATGCCCCATAGCACGTAGGCGAAGCGGCCGTCGCCGCGGGCGTCCAGCGTGGCCTCGGCCGGGTTGTCGGGATTGACGCGAACCTCGACGGTGGCACCGTCCCGGTAGCGCGCCATCAGCTTCTCCAGCATCTTGCCGGAGGCCGCTGGCGTTTCCGCCGCGACTCGCGCGCATTCATTGGTGTAGCGGACGTTCTGATAGCTGTAGGTGTAGGACACCCGCCGCGCGAACATCTCGAGACCGCGCGCCTCGCCCCGCTCGCTCGCCTCGTGATACTCTTCCATCTCCGACAGCTTGATGGTGCCCGGCACCACCGGCCAGCGCGTCGCCATCGAGGCCTGCCGCTGCACTGCCCACGCCATCAGCGCGATGACCAGGCCGAAAGCGCCGAAGCCGACGACGAGACCCGCAAGATCGGGCCGGCCGATGTGGTGCGCGAAATATTGGTAGCTCTGGTTGAGGCCGAAGGTCGAGCCGAAGATGATGGCGATCACGATCACTGAACCGATGCCAAGGCAGCCCCACAGGCCCTTGGGCAGATCGCGTTCCAGCACCGCCTGATCGGGATGCTTCGGATTGTAATAGACGGTGACAATGCTGCCGGCCGGGTATTTCGCAAGCTTCTCGGCGACCTGGAAATTGCCGAGGTCCTCGCCGATCGAGATGCGGTTGCAGCTCAGCTTGTGCCCGCCGACCGCATATTCATAGGTCACATTCGCAAAATTGCGGCTCTCCGTGCGAAAGCCGTCCTCGCGCTCGTCGTCGGAGACCTTGACCTCGCGCACTTCGGCGACTGAGGTGACCACCTTGCCGGCGACTTGCGGCCAGCTCCGCGCCTCGCGCGCCTGCCAGGTCTTCACGACAGCGGCAATCAGGATCAGCGCGAGCGGCGCAAGCAGCATCGCGTAAACGAGCGGAGGTAAATTCGGCACGGCAATAATCCTTCGTCAGCGGCAATGCTCCCTTGGACGCATTGCCGCCTACGAAGGTTCAACGGGGCTCATTTGGCCCGGGTCAGCGCCAGCCAGATACCGCCGCCTATCATGAAGCCGCCGGAGACGCGCGACATCATCCGGGTGCGGCGAGCCGAGAAGAATTTCCGGGCGCGCCCGGCGGCGATGGCGTAGAGCGCGTCGGTCATCACGGCGGTGACCATGAAGGTGGCGCCCAGCAATGCGACTTGCGGAAAGTGCGGCTGGTTCATGTCCATGAACTGCGGGATGAAGGCGCCGAAGAACACCAGCACCTTCGGGTTCGACAGCAGCACCAGAAAGCCTTGCAGGAAGAAGCCGCCGCGCGGCGGCGCCGGCGGCTCGTCGACATTGACGCCCTCGACCGGCGCCCAGATCAGCCTGACGCCGAGCCAGACCAGATAGGCCGCGCCGGCAAAGCGCACCCAGTCGAACCAGTAGCCCATGGTCGCCATCAGTGAGGTCAGGCCGATCGCGACGATGCCGATCACGATGGCGAGGCCGGCTTGCGCGCCGGCGACATTGGTCAGCGCCGCGCGCGTGCCATGGCGCAGGCCGTTGGCGATGACGAGAGTGACGATCGGCCCCGGCAGCAGCGCCAGCGCAATGCAGGCGGCGACGAAGGCGAGATAGGCTTGCATGGACATCATGGGCGGGACTCGGCTGAGGAGGGTTTGGGGATATTAATGCATGGGATGGAGGGGAACGGAAGTGAGTTGAGCGCAGGGCGCGCGCCCAACCAGCGGTGTCATACCCCGCGAAGGCGGGGTATCCAGTACGCTGCGGCTTCTCCGTACCCCACGACCGCCTCGGAGTACTGGATCACCCGCCTTCGCGGGTGATGACAGCCGAATGGGTCGCGCGACCGTGTCTCCCTCACTTTCCGTCCAGCGCCGCTGTCACCCACGTTCTCATATCCTGCGTCTCCAGGAACGCGAGCGCCGCATGCTGCATCGCGTTGGCATCGCCCTGTCCCTGCGCCGCCGCGACAAAGAGATCGCAGCGACGTGAAACGGCAATGCCGACCGCAACGTGGCTCGCGCCGTCATACAGGACGAGATCATAGCGCCGCGCACGACCGTGCAGCTCGCCGACATGCACCGCCTCACCTGGTGCAGTCGCGGTAAAGCGCGGGCTGACCAGATCGATATCGGTGACGCGGTCGACCTCGTCGTCATCGGCAACGCCGGTGTCGCAATTGCAGAAACCGCGCTTGGCACGGACGTAGAGCTCGGCTCCATTGCATCCGCCCGCGGTGCAGCGGAACGCGCGGCCCGTGGGCCAGCCATCGCGGGAAAACGGCCAGTTGATCTCCCGCCATTGCCCGACGCGTTCCGCCTCATCTGCGCACACGCGCCACGGCGCGCCGAGAGCCAGCATGACCATCAGCATGATCGCCGCGCGTCGCATCGTCAGTTCTTCGGCAGGCCGGCCACGGTGCGCGCAGGTCCCGTCAGCTCGAGAATATGAAGGCCGGTATTGGCGCGGTCGACGATGTAGATGTAGCCGCGCTCATCGGTCTCGACATTGTTGGTCTGGATCGCGATCTTGCAGCGCTCGCCGCCCTCGACGGGAATGCAGCGCTTGTCGGTGGCGGACGTGATCGCCGGGATGAAATAGCCGACCTCCTTCGGATGATAGGGATCGCGGATGTCGAGCGCGCGCACGCCGGCATTGAAGAAGGCGATGAAGGCCATCTTCTTGTAATAGACCGGGGCCATGCTCTCGTTCGACGAATGCGAGCCGAACCGCCCGCCGCGCTGGCAGAACCGCCCGCTCTCCTCCGGCACGGTGTAGCTCGAGATCATCATCGGCCGCGTCTCGGTGGTAACGTCGGCAAACCACACCATCTGCCGCGCCTCGCCGCATTCGTTGAGGATCGCCTCGTCCACGATCATCACGATGTCCCGCGTCTTGCCATCCTTGTCCTCGGCGAACTCGGCGACGGGCATGTCGAGCATCGGAAACGTCGTGTGCGCGCCGTTGAAGGCGGACATCGGCATCCGCGAAATCTCGGGATAGCGCAGATTGTCCGGCGTCGGCTCCTTCGGCCCGTTCAACAGCTTCTCGCGATCGACGATCTGCAGGATGCCGCCCTTGTTGGTGCCGTAGCCGAAATAGACGCGATTGCCGTTCGGCCCGGTCGAGATCGGCCCGTGCAATTCGGTCGGCACTGCGCCGGTCGAACCCGGCTCCTGGCCGGGCAGGCCGAAGTCGCGGATCTTCTGCGGATGCGCGGGATCGCTGAGATCATAGACCTGCGTCATGCGCCGCGTGCGCCAGTCCGGCGCGCCCGAGACGAGGAACGCAATGCCGGTGTCGCATTCCCACCAGCTCTTGTGCGTGTCCTTCAGACCGCCAATGCGCGTGAGGAGCACCGGATTGGCGGGATCGGCGACGTTCCAGATCTCATGCGCTTCGCTGCCGAAGGTGCGCAGCATGTAGACCGCGTTGGGATCGCCTTTCGGCAACGATTTTCCGTCGCAGACCCGCACCATCTGCGCGCCGCCGGATTCATACTTGCCTTCCTGCCCCGGCAGATGCCGCAGATATCTGGGACGCGCGGGATCGGTGACATCGACGATCGAGGTTCCGTTCGGCTCCGCCTGCCCCGTCATCGAATTGACGGGAGCCGGCACGTCGTCGGTGCCGCCGTGATGGCCGATATAGGCGATCCAGCGATCGCCCTGGTGATGGATGGTGGGCTGATAGGCACTGCGCGCCTGGAGGTCGTTGCTGCCGACCAGCTTCATGTTGGAAGCTTCCGGCGGCGCGCCGATGGTTTGCTTTTGCGCGTGGGCAACAGTGCTGCCGGCAAAAAGGACGAGGCAGGCAGCAGTCAGGACGCAACGGAACATCAAAGTCCTCCCGGAACCAATCTGTGTTGGCTGAGCTTCAACGCTAGCACGGCCGATTGTTGGCGACCAAAACACGATTTCTCAAGTTGTCATTCCGGAAACCGCGCAGCGGTTATCCGGAATCTCGAGATTCTCAGGTGCGCAATTGCGCACCATAGTTCGCGCGGAGCCTGTCATCGGGCCGCGCCTTGCGCGGACCCGGTGGCGCGCCCCGGAATGACGCTGCACTTGACATGCAACCATCTGGCTGCCTATCATTGCCACCATGGATGAGGTCTTCAAAGCGCTCGCCGACGCGTCACGACGCTCGCTCTTGGACAGGCTTCACGCCAGAAACGGCCAGACGCTGAACGAACTTTGCGAAGGCCTCGCGATGACGCGGCAGGCCGTTACGAAACACCTTGTCATTCTCGAAGAGGCCAACCTGGTCACGACCATCAGGCATGGCCGCGAGAAGCTGCACTACCTCAATCCGGTGCCGATCCATCAGATCGGCGAACGCTGGATCAAGAAGTTCGAGCGCGGCAAGCTCGGCGCGCTCAGCGAGTTGAAACGCCAGTTGGAGAAGCGCGATGAGTAAGCCCCAATTCGTCTATGTGAGCTACATCGAGACCACGCCGGAAAAGCTGTGGGAGGCGCTGACGTCGAGCGAGTTCACGCGGCAATACTGGTTCGGCGCCGAGGTGAAGTCGGACTGGAAGGTCGGCTCTCCCTTCGCGCTCATGCTCGACGGCGAGGTCACCGATTCCGGTGAAATTCTCGAAGCCGATCCGCCGCGACGCCTGTCCTACAGCTTCAAGCACCACAAATTCGAGGAACTGCGCGGCGAGCCGATCTCGCGCGTCGTCTTCACCATCGAACCTTTCGGCTCGCTCGTGCGTTTGACCGTGCTGCATGACGGCTTCGTCGAAGGCGGTAAATATCTCGGCGCCGTCTCCAATGGCTGGCCGGCGATCCTGTCCCAGCTCAAGAGCCTGCTCGAGACCGGCAAGCTGCTCGGCATCCCACGCGCAGCCCTCAACAAGGGATTCGACGCAAAATGAACCTCGATCAGTTCAAGCCTCTGACTGTCTACACCATCTACATCGCGTCGACGCCGGAGAAAGTCTGGGAGGCGCTGACCTCGGCCGGGTTCAGCAAGCTCTATTTCTTCGGCAACAGCGTGGAGGTCGAGCCGCGCCTTGGCGGCGCGTTCGTCGTGCGCACGCCCGATGGGGCCCTGCACATCAGCGGCGAGGTTCTCGCCTACGACCCGCCGCGAAAGCTCTCGGTCACGTTCAACGTGAACTGGCCCGAGTTGATCGAGAAGCTTGGACCGACGCTCGTCACCTACGAGATCGAACAGGTCGGCGAGGCGGTGCGCTTGACCATGAGCGAAGGCCACGACCGGCCGCTCAGCGACGACATCCTCGCCGGCGGCCGCTCCGGCTGGCCCGCGATTCTCTCCAGCCTCAAGAGCGTGCTCGAGACCGGCAAGCCGCTGGTGGTGAAAATGGGGCCGCCGCAGCGCATGCTCGATGCGCTGAAGGCAATGGGGATCAAGACGCCGTAGGCGTTACAGATCAAGCTGTCGTCCCGGGGCGCGCGAAGCGCGAGCCCGGGACCCATAGCCACAGGAAGAGGTTTGGCGAAGACTCGCGGTTATCGGCTCGCCCGACACGTCTCCCTGGGGTTATGGGCCCCCGCCTTCGCGGGGGCGACGACCTTGATGGGCACCAACGCCATCACACGACACCATCAAAATCGTAGGGTGGGCAAAGGCGCCCTTGCGCCGTGCCCACGACTGACCGGCGGGCACGCTTCGCTTTGCCCACGCTACGGCACTGAGTGGCCCCGGCGAAGGCCGGGATGACTACGACACCGGCACCACCAGCCGCCGATACAGATGCCAGGTCGCATGCCCGAGCACCGGCAACGTCACCACCAGTCCGAGAAAATACGGCAGCGCTGACACGATCAGCAGCATCACGATCACGGCGGCCCACCCGATCATCGGCAGCGGGCTCGTCACCACCGCGCGCACGCTCGTCACCATCGCCGTGACGAAATCGACCTCGCGGTCGAGCAGCAGCGGAAACGACACCACGGTCAGCGAAAACAGAATCAGCGACAGCGCGGCGCCGACCGCATTGCCGATCGCGAGGAACAGCAGGCCCTCGTTCGTCGTCAGCACCACCGTCATGAATTCCTGAAGGCTGGAGAACGAGGCATGCAGGCCGAGCAGCAGCGCGATCAGGAGCCGCACCTGGTACATCCAGATCACGAACACGAACAGCGTGACGAAGGCCATCCAGCCGATCTCGCTGCGCGAGCGTATCGTCGACCAGATCGCGCCGAACGAGACCGGCTCGCCGCGCTCGCGGCGGCGGCTGACCTCGTAAAGGCCGATCGCCACGAAAGGCCCGATCAGCGCGAAGCCGGCGGCAAGGGGATAGACCAGATAGACCATGCCGAAGGCGGTGAGGCAGAGCATGATGACGATACCGCCTACGGCGTAGAGCGCGCCAAAGACAAGGCCGTAGAGCGGCAGCGCCTGGAAATCGCGCAGGCCCTCGACCAGCGCCTCCGCGATGTCGGTCGCCGCGACGGCACGCACCACCGGATCGACCTTGCCCGAGATGGACATCGGCTTCCTCCCTCGTCTGCCGGCGCGATCTTTCGTCGCGCGCGGATGACAATATTAGCGCTGCCGCGCCCACATGCAACGATGGCGGATGACGCGAAGATTGCAATGATGATACAATACGCGCAAAGCGAGATGCTTGTCTCTTCCGTGCGATTTTCGAGCCCATCCCTATGGACTGAGCAGACGATCGTGCCGCAAATTGTACCTCCGAACAAACACGCGCGAAGAGCGGATCCGCCCCACCGATGAGCCTGCGTACCCGGTTACTGATCCTCGTCATCGCGGCCATGCTCGTGCCGGCAATCCTCGTCGGCTTGCGTTTCGTGCAGAACCGGACGGGCGAGATCAACGCGGCCCTGGCCAATCTCGCGGCATCCGCCGAGGACATCGCCAGCGACCTGGACGAGAAGATCCAGGGCACCGCCCAGCTCCACTATGGCCTCGCCCGCGCCCGCGACGTTGACACGCGCGACAAGGCGGCATGCTCGGCGTTCCTGTCCGATGTGCGCGAGGAATACCCGCAGTTCACCGGAATCCTGACTATCGATCCCGACGGCAGCCTGTTCTGCGATTCGCTGCGGACGAACCGCACGCTCGATCTGAATGACCGCGCCTATTTCAAGCAGGCGAAGGTCTCGCAAGGCGTCGTCGCGGTGGAGCCGGTGTTCGGCCGCCTCACCGGACTATCGGTGCTCCAGATCGCCTATCCCGTGCGCTCGGACGCTGGCGCGCTGAAATTCGTCCTGCTCGCTTCGTTCAATTTGAACAAATTCGCGGAATTTCACGACAAGCGTCTGCTCGCCGAGAAGGAGATCCTGCTCGTCGACAGCAAGGGCACGGTGCTGGTCGCGCCCAGATTAGGTGGCTGGCGCGAGCCCGTCGGCGCGTCGATCGCGGGCTCGGACCTGTTCCGCTTCGCGGCCTCGTCCGACGGCGAGGCCTCGCGCGAGTTGACCGATCGCGAAGGCCGCGCGCAGGTCTGGGCCGTCGCCCGCTCACCGTCGATGCGCAAGGCCGGCCTCTATATCATCGTTGGACGCTCCAAGGACGGGCTGGTCGCGGCGGCGAACCGCCGGCTCTACGAGGATATGGCGATTCTCGCGGTGGCCTCGCTGCTGCTGCTCGCCGGCGTCTGGATCCTCGCGACCGTCAGCGTCGGGCGCCAGGTCGGGCGGCTTGCCGCGATGGCGAAACGGCTCGGGCTCGGCGATCTCAGCGCACGCATTCCGCCGCCTTATCCGGGGGGCGAGCTCGGCGGACTGATGATGCTCCTCAACAGCACCGCCGAGTCGCTCGAGCAGCAACGTGCCGCCATCGCCGACCTCAGCCACAAGCTCAGCCAGTCCCAGAAGATGGAAGCCATGGGCCAGCTCACCGGCGGCGTGGCGCACGATTTCAACAACCTGCTGACCGTCATTCTCGGCAACTCCGAGCATCTCGCCGACAGGCTGGCGGGCAACAAGGAACTGCAAGGGATCGCCGACGACATCGCGACCGCCGCCGAGCGCGGCTCCGACCTGACACGCAGCCTGCTCGCCTTCGCGCGCAAGCAGCCCTTGAGGCCGCGCGAGATCGACATTGCCGAAAGAGTCCTCGGCATGGAGCAGTTGCTGCGTCGGACGCTGGGCGAGCACATCGAGTGCAGCTTCGCGTTCGGACCGGGTTTATGGTTGACCAGCGTCGATCCCGGTCAGCTGGCAACCGCCCTGCTCAACCTCGTGCTCAACGCGCGCGACGCCATGCCTGACGGCGGCAAGCTGACGGTCGAGGTGCGCAACAACTCGCTCAGCGAATCCGATCTCGACGTCAACGGCGAGCCGCGGCCGGGCGACTATGTCATGGTGGCCGTGACCGATACCGGCTGCGGCATGGAGGCGGACACCGCGAGCCGCGCGTTCGAGCCGTTCTTCACGACCAAGGAGGTCGGCAAGGGGACCGGCCTCGGCCTCAGCATGGTCTACGGATTTGCGCAGCAATCCGGCGGACTCGTGCAATTGCAGTCCGAGCCGGGACAGGGCAGCGTCGTCAGGCTGTTCTTCCCCCGTATTGCGACGGCGCCGAGCGAGGAGTCGTTACCAGCGGAGCCGATCGTTGCCCCCGACGGACACGAGACCATTCTCGTCGTCGAGGACGACGAGATGGTGCGAGCCTATGTCGAGAGCGAGCTGAGAACCCTCGGCTACCGCGTCATTGCAACGTCGAACGGGCCTGCGGCACTGGAGGTGCTGCGCCAGCCCGGGGACATCCATCTGCTGTTCACCGACGTCGTGATGCCCGGCGGCATGTTCGGGCCGGAGCTTGCGAGGCAAGCAAACCAATTGCGGCCCGGGCTCAAGGTGCTCTTCACGTCCGGCTACAGCCAAAATCCGGTGAAGACGCCGGATGGGGTCGACGCCCGCATCCTGACAAAGCCATTCCGGCGGCAGGACCTCGCCGCGACGCTGCGGTCGGCCCTGTCGGCGCCGTCGCGCTAAAGCGCGATGAGATCGGGATGAATCGTCATCGCGCTTTGGGTCAATGTTTGAGCATGATCTTTCCGGAAAACCGCTGCGCACTTTTCCGAAAAGATCATGCTCAAGTCAGCGAGATACGAGCAGCAGCGCCACGCCGAGATTGGCCGCGAACAGCGCCGCGTCGATGACGAAGATCCTGAGCATCGGGCCTTTGAGCACCGGCCAGTATGCCACCCCGACGCGCCCTCCGCGCATCAGGACCGGAAGATTGTAGGCGAACTGGCTGAAGTGGCAGGCGGCGAAGAACAGGAACAGCGCGAGCTGCGCCTCGACCGGCTGGAAGAACGAGGGGCGAGCGGCCAGAAGATACAGCGACAACAACCCGATCGGCAGATTCATCCCGCCGAGGAACGCAACGCTGGCCGCAAGCGTCGGCGCGATCGGATTGCTACGCTCTTCTCGCGGCAGCAAGATCTTCAGCGTGTTGTGCTGGGCGATGCTGAACTGAACGAAGGCGCCGCCGAACCAGAGCGCGTTGAGCGGCAGGACGAAATCCGAAAGGTGCATGGTCATTTTCCGTAAAAAGCTTCGCTGCGCACCACACGGCCCGCATCGTCGAAATCCATGAACTCGCTGGCGCGAGTGTCGCCGAGCTGCCACCACACGATCAGGCGCGCGATGACCTCGTCCCAGCTCCAGCTCAGGATCTTCAGGTCGGCGCTTTCGATGTGGCCATAGGCCTGGCGCCAATAGGCACGGATGTTCTCGGCGCCCGTGACGACGGGAGAACCGGTCAGCGACAGCGCCAGAGGGCTGCGCATCTGTGCGTCATCGGCAAAATGCGCGACGACCGCGTCGATGTCGACTTTGCACCAGTTCGCGCACCAAGCCGCGACGAAGCGCTCGGCGGCCGCGCGATCCATTTTCTTTGCGCCCATGAGGCAGCCCTCCCCGGCTCGTTGCCGGGAAGGTGGCAAAGCGCGCGCCTCATGTCAACTATGTTGACTTCAGGATTCGTCAGTTGTTGTCGGCGATCGATCCCATCACGGCCATCCATGCCGCCGCCCCCGGCGCCCCGACCCGGTCGAACGCCTCGCGCAGGACCTTGCGCTCATGGTCCGAGGCCTTCTGCTCGATGCGCTGGCCCGCGGCGGTCAGGCGCAGCAGTTTTGAGCGATGCTGCTCCGGCGACCGCTTCGACGTCACCAGCTTGCGCTCCAGCAGCAGATTGAGCGGCCGGTTCAGGGCCTGCTTGGAAATGCCGAGGATTTCGATCAGCGCGCCGATCGCGATGTCGGGCCGGCGCGCCACCACGTAGAGGATACGATGATGCGGACGCGACAGGCCCTGCTTCGCAAGATATTCGTCGGCCTCCAGCGTCATGCCGCGCCAGCCGTAATACATCAGCTCCAGCGCCGCATCGAGATCGTGCAGCTTGTCGAGCGAGGCGCGGTGAAGCCCCGCGGCTTGAGAGGCCTTTGCCATTGTCGGAAGCTATCCCCTCGCCCGCAGCTCGCGCCGCAGCACCTTGCCCGTCGCCGTCATCGGCAACGTCTCGGCGAACTCCACGAAACGCGGATATTCATGGGCGGCAAGCTGCACCTTGACGAAGTCCTGGATCTCGCGCGCGAGCGCATCGCTGCCGGTAAAGCCCGGACGCAGCACGATCCACGCCTTGATGGACTCGGTGCGGATCGGATCGGGAATGCCGACCACCGCGGCCATCGCGACCGACGGATGCTTCATCAAGGTGTGCTCGATCTCGGACGGGCCGACGCGATAGCCGGCGGTGGTGATGACGTCATCCTCGCGGCTGACATACCAGAAATAGCCGTCCTCATCCTGCACGCCGAGATCGCCGGTCAAGAGAAATCCACCAGCATATTTCTTCGCCGTCGCCTCCGGATTGCGCCAGTATTCAAGCATCGTGCATGGGCACGGCTGGCGCACGCCGATGATGCCGCGCTGGCCGCGCGGCTGTTCCTCGCCCTTGTCGTCGACGATGCGGACGTCGAAGCCTGGAGTGGCCTTGCCCATCGCGCCCGGGCGGATCGGAAACAGGTTCGAGTTGCTGCCGATCACGAGATTGCACTCGGTCTGGCCGAACACTTCGTGCGCGTCGATGCCGAAGGTCTCGCGCACCCAGCCGAGCAGCTCGCCGCCGAGCGATTCACCGCCGGTGAAGATGCTGCGCAGCTTGACGCCGGGATGCTTCACGCCCGCCTGCCGCATCAGCTTGAGCGCTGTCGGCGGCAGGAAGACGTTGCGGACGGAAAGATCGGCCATCATCTGCATCGCCGCCTGCGGCTCGAACTTTCGCGCTCGGTGTCCCACCAGCGGAATGCCGTGATACCAGAATGCGAACAGGCCGTTGATGAGGCCGCCGATCCAGGCCCAGTCCGCCGGCGTCCACATCAGATCGCCGGGCCTCGGCAGGAAGTTGTGGCACATCTCGACATTGGGCAGATGGCCGAGCACGACGCGATGCGCATGCAGCGCGCCCTTCGGGTTGCCCGTGGTGCCTGAGGTGTAGATGATCAGCGCGGGATCGTCGGCGGAAGTATCGACGGTCGCAAAGTCCTCGGACGCGGTTTCGATCGCCGACCAGAACGGTTTTGCGCCGGCATGAACCGCGCCGCTCGTGACATAGATGTCCTGCAAATACGGCAACCGATCGCGGATCTTCGTCAGCTTCTCCCAGCCCGCCTCGTCGGTGACGATGGCTCTTGCTTGCGAATTCGACAGGCGGAACTCCAGCGCGTCCTCGCCGAACAGAGCAAACAGCGGGATCGAGATCAGGCCAGCGCGGAATGCCGCCAGATGCGCGATCGGCAATTCCAGCGATTGCGACAGGAACACCGCGACGCGGTCGCCGCGCACAAGTCCGTCGGCCTTCAGCACATTGGCGAAGCGCCGCGACATGTCCGCGATCTCGTCGAACGAGGTGCGCGTGGTCGCGCCGTTCTCGTCGACATAGACCAGCGCGAGGCGTCCGGTGCCATCGGCATGGCGGTCGCAGCACGCCTCCGCCATGTTGAAGCGGGCCGGGATGTCCCAGCGGAAGTTGCGATAGAGCTCGTCGTAGGTTGCGGCTTCGGTCAGCATGGGCTTGGTCGTCTTCCCGGAGTCTCGGCGTCATGGCCGGGCTCGTCCCGGCCATCCACGTTCTTCTTGCTTGAACAGCCACTTTAAGCGCGTGGATGCCCGGGACAAGCCCGGGCATGACGATGGGGAGGCATCTTGTTTCTCAGGCGTCATTCCGGGGCGACGCGCCAGCGTCGAGCCCGGAATCCATTGCGCAGCGTTTGCTGCGGCCCGATGGATTCCGGGTTCGCGCTGCGGGCGCCCCGGAATGACAGTGGGGCCTCACCGCACCGTCCGAAAAAACGTCCTGACATCGCGCACGAACAGCTCCGGCTGCTCGAAGGCGCCGAAATGACCGCCCTTCTCCATCTCGCTCCAATGCGTGATGTTGTGGAAGTTCGGCTCCATCCAGCGCCGCACCGGCGTGATGATCTCCTTCGGGAACACTGCGACGCCGGTCGGCACCTTGACCACCGGCGTGGTGCGGCGCTTGCCGAAGCTTTCCCAATAAAGCCGCGCCGACGATGTCGCCGTCTCGGTCGCCCAATAGAGCATGACGTTGTCGAGCAGCTCGTCCCTGCTGAAGATGTTCTCGGGATGGCCGTCGCAATCGGTCCAGGCCCAGAACTTTTCGAGGATCCAGGCTGCCTGCCCGCTCGGCGAATCCGTCAGGCCATAGCCGAGCGTCTGCGGTCGCGTCGATTGCTGCCTGGAATAGCCGGAGTCGAGATCGACATAGTGCTTGAGGCCGGCGAGCGCGCGCTTCTCCTCCGCCGTCGGCTCGCCCTCGACTTTCGGCGCAGCGTTGAAGGCGAGCGTGATGTGGATGCCGGCGCAGTGCTCGGCGTCCTGCGCGCCGAGCGAGGTCGTCACCGCCGAGCCCCAGTCGCCGCCTTGCGCGCCGTAACTGTTATAGCCGAGCCGGTCCATCAGCTTGGCCCAGGTCGCGGCGATGCGGTCGACACCCCAGCCGGTGCTCTTCGGCTTGGCCGAGAAGCCGAAGCCCGGCAGCGACGGGCAGACCACGTGAAACGCATCGGCGGGATTGCCGCCATGCGCGGCGGGATCGGTGAGCGGCGCGATCACCTTCTGGAATTCCACGATCGAGCCCGGCCAGCCATGGGTGATGATCAGCGGCAGCGCGGACGGTTCTTTCGAGCGGGCATGGATGAAGTGGATGTCGAGCCCGTCGATCTCGGTGGTGAACTGATCGAAGCGATTGAGCTTCGCTTCGCGCGCGCGCCAGTCGTAGCCGCTCGCCCAATAGCCGCAGATCTCCTTGATCCATTGCAGCGGCGCGCCCTGGCTCCAATCGTCCACCAGCTCCGCCTCCGGCCAGCGCGTGCGGTCGAGGCGCGATTTGAGGTCGGCGAGGATGTCGTCGCTGATGGCGATGTAGAACGGCTTGATCGCGCCGGTCATCGGTTTTGCTCTCCCTTTCTTGTCATTCCGGGGCGCGCGTAGCGCGAGCCCGGAATCCATTAAGCAACGGACTGAGCAGCACGATGGATTCCGGGCTCGACGCTTCGCGTCGCCCCGGAATGACGGCTAGCCCGTCAGAGCGGCCTTCACCAATCCGGACGCCTTACCGAAATCCATCTGGCCGGCATACTTCGTGCGCAACACCGCGATCACCTTGCCCATGTCTTTCATGCCGGCAGCGCCGGTTTCGCCGATGGCGTCCGCGATCGCCTTCTTGACCTCGTCGTCCGACATCTGCTTCGGCAGATAGGCCGAGATCACCGCGATCTCTTCACGCTCCTGCGCGGCGAGCTCGGCGCGGCCGCCCTTGTCGTAGAGCTCGACCGATTCCTGGCGCTGCTTGATCATCTTCTGGAGCACTGCGAGCAGGTCGGCGTCGGTCAGCGGCGGCTTGCCCTGCCCGCGCGCGTCGATGTCTGCGTTCTTGATGGTCGAGTTGACCATGCGCAGCGTGGACAGCTTGCGCTCGTCCTTGGCCTTCATGGCCTCCTTGACCGCATTGTTGATGTCGTCGCGCAGCATGGCCGGGATCCTCTCAATCTGTCGCGCCTGATCTAAGCCGTTCGCGGCCAAGAGGCCAGACTGGACCGGCTGCCGGTGCTTTGTTTCCCCATCAGGGGCCGAAATGGCGCAAAGTTGCTGGTTCCTGCCTAAGTGCCTGAAGCCGCCCGTCAAATATGCAAAAACGCATGTGAATCGGCGCTTCTGCGCTTTGACGGGCGCCCGTGGGGGGCTTATGAAGCGGGCTCATGACCCAACATGAAAACGATACCGCCTGGCCGGACCATAAACCGACCGCGCTCCTCGTGCTCGCCGATGGCACGGTGCTCGAAGGCTTCGGTCTCGGCGCCGAAGGCCACGCCGTCGGTGAAGTCTGCTTCAACACCGCGATGACCGGCTATGAGGAGATCCTCACCGATCCCTCCTATGCCGGCCAGCTCATCACCTTCACCTTCCCGCATATCGGCAATGTCGGTACCAACGAGGAAGACATCGAGACGGTGAACATGGCAGCGACGCCAGGGGCGCGCGGCGTGATCCTGCGCACCGCGATCACCGATCCCTCGAACTACCGCGCCACCAAGCATCTCGACGCCTGGCTTAAGGCGCGCGGCATCATCGGCCTCTCCGGCATCGACACCCGGGCGCTGACCGCGCTGATCCGCAGCAAGGGCATGCCCAACGCCGTGATCGCGCATTCCAGGACCGGCGAATTCGATTTGCACGGCCTCAAGGAAGAAGCCCGCGAATGGCCTGGCCTCGAGGGCATGGACCTCGTGCCGATGGTCACGAGCGGCCAGCGCTTCACCTGGGACGAGACCCCTTGGCTGTGGGACAAGGGCTTTGGCCGCCAGGACAAGCCGGAGTTCAATGTCGTCGCCATCGACTACGGCATCAAGCGCAACATCCTGCGCCTGCTCGCCGGTGTCGGCTGCAAGGTGACGGTGGTGCCGGCAACGACCTCGTCGGAAGACATCCTGGCGATGAAGCCGGACGGCGTGTTCCTGTCGAACGGTCCAGGCGATCCGGCCGCCACCGGCAAATATGCCGTGCCCGTGATCCAGGACGTCATCAAGTCGGGCACGCCGACCTTCGGTATCTGCCTCGGCCACCAGATGCTGGGTCTTGCCGTCGGCGCGAAGACGAAGAAGATGCATCAGGGCCATCACGGTGCCAATCATCCCGTCAAGGACGAGACCACCGGCAAGGTGGAGATCACCTCGATGAATCACGGCTTTGCCGTGGACGAGACGACGCTGCCGAAGGGCGCGACGCAGACCCACATCTCGCTGTTCGACGGATCCAATTGCGGCATCCAGCTCGACGGCAAGCCGGTGTTCTCGGTGCAGTACCATCCCGAGGCCTCGCCGGGTCCGCGCGACTCGCATTATCTGTTCCAGCGCTTTGCCGATCTGATGCGGCAGAAGAAGAGCGCGTAAGGCGCGCTCGCAAAGCTGTGTCACGCATCGAGCCCGGGCCTGGTCCCGGGCTTCTTCGTCAGAGGAACGTCGTCTCCCGCCCCTCGTTGTTCCCTGCTACGCTCACGCAGGAGCCCCAGCCATGTCCGTCGTTCGCGACAAGGCCGAGCCGCTCGCCATCGTGTTCGAGGATGACGGGCTCGTGCCGAACAACATCCTTCCCTTCCTGGTCTACCAGGGTGCGGTGAAGCTCGATCCCAAGCATCCGGAAGAGACGATCGAAAACCTGTTCGAGGCGAATGACTGGGGCGGCACGTGGCGCAACGGCGTCTACGATTATCTCCACTATCATTCGACCGTGCATGAAGTGCTCGGCGTCGCGCGCGGCCATGCGCGGGTCCGCTTCGGCGGCGATCACGGCCAGGAGCTGGAGATCAAGGCGGGCGACGCCGCGATCCTGCCCGCCGGCACCGGGCATCAGTGCGTCAGGGCGAGTAGTGATTTCTGCGTGATCGGTGCTTATCCGCCGGGTGCGAAGATGGAGATCACGCGCGCGACGCCGGAAAATCACGCCAAGGCATTGAAGGCGATTCCGAAGGTGGCGCTGCCGCCGACCGATCCGGTGACGGGCAAGAATGGCGCGTTGATGCGGTTGTGGCGGTAGCTACAAAGACGGTGCCGTAGGGTGGGCAAAGGCGCGCTCTTGCGCGCCGTGCCCACCAAACCTACCGGCAAGATGCAGTTCGTGGGCACGCTTCCGCCTTCGCTCTTCGAGCTACGGCGGACAAGTCGCTTTGCCCACCCTACGGAGCTACAGCAGCCGGCCCTTACGCCTCGTTGCCACCTTCCTGCCGTGTGGCTTCGAACAGGAACCAGGTCCGGCGCTCGGTCTCGTCGATGAAGACTTCGAGGATGCTGGCGCTCGCGACATCGCCGGCCTCGTCGCAGACCTCATGCGCCTTCCGCATCGCGGCGGCCACATGCTTGTTGTCCTGCATCAGCTCGCGCAGCATCTCGCGCGGCGGGACGTAGTCCTCGTTGTTGTCCTTGATGGTCTGGAGCTTTGCGACCTGGCCGATCGATTTGAGCGTGGTGCCGCCGATCTTGCGGACGCGCTCGGCGAGCTGGTCGGTGGTGGCGAAGATCTGGTCGGACTGCTCGTCGAGCAGCAGATGGTAGTCGCGGAAATGCCGGCCGCTGATGTGCCAGTGGAAATTCTTGGTCTTCAGATACAGCGCGAACGCGTCGGCCAGAAGCACATTGAGCGCCTCCGAAACCTTGTTGACCGCCTGGGACGACAAATCGGTGGGGGTGTCGAGGTCGGGCGAGACCTTGCTGGGGGCTTTGCTCACGATGAACCTTCCTGTTAGGACGCGGACATTGACGGCGCGCCGTCGCACCCCTAACGCAAGGCGGCCAGCGCCGGTTCCTTGGCAGGAACCATTCGGCCCGGACCCTCGGATATCATGGACGATTGGATCGATTATTACGACTCGACGCATACGATCTATGTCAGCAAGCTGCATCGCGATTTGCACTTCCAGATCATCGCGCGGGACATCATTGGTTACATCCCCTCGCCCGACGCGACGGTGTTGGACTATGCCTGCGGCGAGGCGCTGTCGGCGGGCCAGGTGGCATCGGCCTGCGGCAAGCTGATCCTCGCCGAGCCGGCCCCCGGCGTGCGCGGCCGGCTGATCGCGCGCTTTGCCCCGAACACGAAGATCCGCGTCCGCTCGCTCGACGACGTCCGCAAGATGCAGGACCAGTCGATCGACCTCGCGGTGATGAACTCGGTCGCGCAATACATGACACCCGACGAGCTCGACGCCGCACTGCTCAACATCCGCCGCATCCTGAAGCCCTCCGGCAAGCTCGTGCTCGGCGATATCTTGCAGCCCAATGTGGGCATGGGCCGCGACGTGATGGCGCTGCTCAGCTTCGGCCTGCGGCACGGTTTTCTGAAGGATGCGCTGGTCGGGCTGATCAGCACCGCGCTGTCAGATTACCGTCACTTGCGCTCGCGCATCGGGCTCCAGCGCTACAGTGAGGACGAGATCACCGCCAAGCTGAGGGCCGCGGGCTTCGCGGTCCAGCGCGCCCACGGCAATATCGGCCACAATCGCTGGCGCATGACCTTCATCGCGCGGCCGCCTTTGGTTCGTTAAGCATAATAATTAGCTGAGGTGGCCCGCGGTATCCTGATCAGGCATGATCGCGACGGCCCGGTGGCGGAAGCGTCTACGCGAGGGCGGTGCAACGCTCTTCATCCTGGTTCAAATCCAGGCCGGGTCTCCACGCTTCGCCCCTTTCGGGGCTACGCGTGGCGCAGCCACGCAAGGCCCGAAAGGGGCGAAGCGTGTCCGGCGTAGCTGGAGCGAAGCGAAAGCGAAGACGGACTGCCGGCCAAATCGCACGCAATCGTCTCAACTTCAGTCCGCCTCAACCACCTCGCACTCCGGAAGCAGCTGAAGCCGGTCCGCATCCTTGGCCGCCGAGCTGATCACGGCATCGAGCAAGCCCGGAAACCGCGCATCCAGATCCTCGCGGCGCAGCCGCATGAAGCGGTTGGTGCCGGCGACGCGCGTCAGCATCAGGCCGCATTCGCGCAGTTTTGCGAAGTGATAGGCGAGGTTGGATTTGCCGGCGAGCGCGGAGAAGTCGCCGCAGCAGAGTTCACTGCTGACACGTTCCTGCTGCGCGAGCTGGTAAACGATCGCCAGTCGGATCGGATCGCTCAGGCAATCCAGAACCATCGGCAGCTCGATCTGCTCGCGGGTGGGATGGAGGGGCGTGCGGCTCATGGTCCGGAATCATAGCAAAGCGGCCGCAATGTTCAATAGTTCTTGAACCAACTGACACTGAAACCATTGCTTTCGATAGTTCAATAAACATTGAACATAGGGATCAACTGCACATGAGCGTATTCTGGCTGGCCCTCGGGGCCTTCGCGATAGGCACCGAAGGCTTTGTCATTGCTGGCCTTTTGCCGGCGATCGCCAATGATCTCTCGATATCGGTCTCCGCCGCGGGCCAACTGGTCACCGCCTATGCCCTCACCTATGCCGTGGGATCGCCGATCCTGGCGGTGGCGCTGAACAATATCGACCGCCGCACCGTGCTGGCGCTGGCGCTGACGACCTTCATCGCTGGCAATCTCGCGGCCATGGTGGCGAGCAACTATGCGCTGCTGCTGGCTTCGCGGATGCTGATGGCGCTGGGTTCCGGCCTATGCATGCCGACGGCGCTCGCCGTGTCGGTGGCCGTCGCCTCCCCCGAGAGGCGCGGCCGCGCGGTGGCGCTGGTCACTTCGGGCCTCACGGTTGCGACGGTCATTGGCGTCCCCCTCGGCAATCTCATTGGCAGCCTGCTCGGCTGGCGCGCGACTTTCGCCATGGTCGCGCTGATCGGCGCCGTCGCGCTCGCGGGTCTCCTGCTCGGCCTGCCCCGTGGCCTGCCGCGCAACACGGCTTCGCTCGGCGAACGGCTGGCGGTCGCGCGTCACAGCAATGTCGTGATCGCGCTGCTGATCACCATTCTCTGGGCGCTCGGCGGCTTCACCGTGTTCACCTATTTCGCGGTCCCGCTGCATGGCCTCGGCTTCGATGCCCCGCAGATCAGCCTCGCGCTGCTGGTGTTCGGCGGTGCCGCCGCGATCGGGAACATGCTTGGCGGCATCCTCGCCGACCGGTTCGGCACGCTCGCAACCGCGGCCCTCGGTCTCGCCGGCATGGCGAGCGCGCTAATCCTGCATTCGCTGGTCCTGAAGCTGATGCCCGGCCAGGCGCATTACGCGGTGCTGGGCGCGATCTTCCTCTGGGGCCTCTCCGGGTGGGCATTCTATCCGGCCCAGATCGCCAGCATCATCCGGATCGAGCCGCAGGCCTCGATGATCGCGCTCTCGCTCAATGCCTCCGCGATGTATCTCGGCTTCGCCATCGGCGGGGCGCTCGGCGGCGCGGTGCTCGCCACCCTGTCGGCAACCGACCTCGGTTGGATCGGCGGATCGAGCGTTGCGGCCTCGCTTCTGGTGCACCTCGCCCGCGGCTGGCAGGCACGGCCAAAACCCGTTAAAATTGCCGGTTGATGGGCGTTTTTCGGGGTTTCGCCGCCCCGAAAACTGGTCTAAGACCCACCCGCGCGCGAGGGAGACCACCGCGCTCTCGGCCAAAGGGACGCGCAACAGGCGCGCCCTTTTTTTGTGCCCAAATTCCAGTCCGGCGAGAGTTGATGCCCAAACGTACAGACATCACCACCATCCTGATCATCGGCGCCGGTCCCATCGTGATCGGCCAGGCCTGCGAGTTCGACTATTCGGGCACGCAAGCGGTGAAGACGCTGAAGGAAGAGGGCTATCGCATCGTCCTCGTCAATTCCAACCCGGCCACCATCATGACCGACCCGGAATTGGCGGATGCCACCTATATCGAGCCGATTACCCCCGAGATCGTCGCCAAGATCATCGAGAAGGAGCGCCACGTCATTCCCGGCGGCTTCGCGCTGCTGCCGACCATGGGCGGCCAGACCGCGCTGAACTGCGCGCTGTCGCTGCGCCGGCAGGGCACGCTGGAGAAGTTCGACGTCGAGATGATCGGCGCCACCGCGGATGCGATCGACAAGGCCGAGGACCGCCAGCTGTTCCGCAACGCCATGGAGAAGATCGGGCTGCAGACGCCGAAGTCGCGGCTCGCCAACGCGTCCGAGCTGAAGAAGTCGTTCCGCGACAAATACCACGCCGAACGCGAGAAGCTGTCGGGCGCAGCGCTCGAAGAGCTCGACCGGCAATGGACCCTCGGCGAAGGCGATCGCCGCAAGCGCTATCAGGAATACGCGCTCGGACAGGCGATGATGGCGCTGTCCGAGATCGGCCTGCCCGCGATCATCCGTCCCTCCTTCACCATGGGCGGCACCGGCGGCGGCATTGCCTACAACAAGGAAGAATTCCTCGACATCATCGAGCGCGGCCTCGACGCGTCTCCGACCAACGAAGTGCTGATCGAAGAATCCGTGCTCGGCTGGAAAGAGTACGAGATGGAGGTGGTGCGCGACAAGAAAGACAATTGCATCATCGTCTGCTCGATCGAGAACCTCGATCCGATGGGCGTGCACACCGGCGATTCCATCACGGTCGCGCCGGCGCTGACGCTGACCGACAAGGAATACCAGATCATGCGCGACGCCTCGCTGGCGGTGCTGCGCGAGATCGGCGTCGAGACCGGCGGCTCCAACGTGCAGTTCGGCGTCAATCCCGAGGACGGCCGCATGGTCGTCATCGAGATGAACCCGCGCGTGTCGCGCTCTTCCGCGCTGGCCTCGAAGGCCACCGGCTTCCCGATCGCCAAGGTCGCCGCCAAGCTCGCGGTCGGCTACACGCTCGACGAGATCTCCAACGATATCACCGGCGGCGCGACGCCCGCCTCGTTCGAGCCGACCATCGACTACGTCGTCACCAAGGTGCCGCGCTTCGCGTTCGAGAAATTCCCCGGCGCCTCCACCACGCTGACCACGTCGATGAAGTCGGTCGGCGAAGTCATGGCGATCGGTCGCACCTTCCAGGAAAGCCTGCAAAAGGCCTTGCGCGGGCTTGAGACCGGACTGACCGGCCTTGACGAGATCGAGATCGAGGGTTTGGGCCGCGACGACGACAAGAACGCGATCCGCGCCGCGCTCGGCACGCCGACGCCGAACCGGCTGCTCCAGGTCGCCCAGGCGATGCGCCTCGGCTGGACCAACGAGGAGATCTTCAAGTCCTGCAAGATCGACCCGTGGTTCCTCGGCGAGATGCGCGGCATCGTCGACATGGAGGAGAAGGTCCGGAAGAATGGCCTGCCCGGCAACGCCTTCGGCATGCGGACGCTCAAGGCCATGGGTTTCTCCGACGCGCGCCTCGCGGTGCTCGCCCATATGACGGAAGCCGAGGTGACGGCGAAGCGCCACGCGCTCGACGTCCGCCCCGTCTACAAGCGCATCGACACTTGTGCCGCCGAATTCGCCTCGCCCACCGCCTACATGTATTCGACCTATGAGGCGCCGTTTGCGGGCCTGCCTGCGGACGAGAGCACGCCGTCCGACAAGAAGAAGGTCATCATCCTCGGCGGCGGGCCCAACCGCATCGGCCAGGGCATCGAGTTCGACTATTGCTGCTGCCACGCCTGCTTCGCGCTGCATGACGCCGGCTACGAATCCATCATGGTCAACTGCAACCCGGAGACGGTGTCGACCGACTACGACACCGCCGACCGGCTCTATTTCGAGCCGCTCACCGCCGAGGACGTGCTGGAGATCATCGCGAAGGAGCGCAGCAACGGCACGCTGCACGGCGTGATCGTGCAGTTTGGCGGCCAGACGCCGCTGAAGCTCGCGCGCGCGCTGGAAGCTGCCGAAGTGCCGATCCTCGGCACCTCGCCCGACGCCATCGATCTCGCCGAAGACCGCGACCGCTTCAAGCGCGTGCTCGACAAGCTCAGGCTGAAGCAGCCGAAGAACGGCATCGCCTATTCGGTCGAGCAGGCGCGGCTCGTCTCCGCCGATCTCGGTCTGCCGCTGGTGGTGCGCCCGTCCTATGTGCTCGGCGGCCGCGCGATGCAGATCATCCGCGAGGAGAACCAGCTCAACGACTATCTGCTCGGCACGCTGCCGGAGCTGGTGCCAGCCGACGTCAAGGCGCGCTATCCGAACGACAAGACCGGGCAGATCAACACCGTGCTCGGCAAGAACCCGCTGCTGTTCGACCGCTATCTGTCGGACGCCACGGAGGTCGATGTCGACTGTCTCTGCGACGGCAAGGACGTCTTCATCGTCGGCATCATGGAGCACATCGAGGAGGCCGGCATCCATTCCGGCGACAGCGCCTGCTCGCTTCCGCCGCACTCGCTCGACGCGGAGATGATCGACGAGCTGGAGCGGCAGACCCGCGAGCTCGCGCTCGGCCTCGACGTCGTCGGCCTGATGAACGTGCAATACGCCATCAAGGACGGCGAGATCTATGTGCTCGAGGTCAACCCGCGCGCCTCGCGCACGGTGCCCTTCGTCGCCAAGGTGATCGGCACGCCGGTCGCGAAGATCGCCGCGCGCATCATGGCCGGCGAGAAGCTCGCCGACTTCAAATTGAAGAAGAGCGAGTTCAAGCACGTCGGCGTCAAGGAATCGGTGTTTCCCTTCGCACGCTTCCCCGGCGTCGACACCGTGCTGGGCCCGGAGATGCGCTCGACCGGTGAGGTCATGGGCATCGACCGCAATTTCGAGGTCGCCTTTGCCAAGAGCCAGCTCGGCGGCGGCACGCGGGTGCCGCGCAAGGGCACGGTGTTCGTCTCGGTGCGCGAGAGCGACAAGACGCGCATCGCGGACGCTGTGCGCGAACTGCATTCGCTCGGCTTCAAGGTGCTGGCGACGTCAGGCACGGCGCGCTTCCTCACTGACGAGGGCATCCCGGCCGAGAAGGTGAACAAGGTGCTGGAAGGGCGGCCGCACATCGTCGATGCCATCACCAATGGCGATGTCCAGCTCGTCTTCAACACCACGGAAGGCCCGCAGGCGCTGGCGGACAGCCGTTCACTGCGGCGCGCGGCCCTCTTGCATAAAGTGCCGTATTACACCACTCTTTCCGGGGCCGTGGCGGCCGCGCAGGGCATCCGCGCCTATCTGGGCGGGGACCTTGAGGTTCGTACCCTGCAGAGCTACTTTTCGGAAACCTGATCGCGGGCGCGGAAAGCTCAGCCTTTCCGCTAAGTGATTGGCAATGAAGCCACAATGGCCGGAGGAACTGTCCGGCCATGTGGTTGTTCTGTTCCGGCGCCAGACCCACATAACCCTCCGTGGCCGCGTGCTCAGCCCCGGACATAGCGACGAATCAAGGTTGCCGCGCCCCTCCGTTTGCGGGGGCGCGAAGCCGAAGGACGAGAGAAGAGATGGAAAAGGTTCCGATGACCCAGGCCGGCTTTGTCGCGCTCGGGGAAGAATTGAAGCAGCGCCAGTCCGTGGACCGTCCGCGGATCATCGAGCATATCGCCGAGGCGCGCTCGCACGGAGACCTGTCGGAGAACGCGGAATATCATGCCGCGAAGGAAGAACAGTCGCACAATGAGGGCCGCATCGCCGAGCTTGAGGACAAGCTCGCGCGCGCCGACATCATCGACATCTCAAAGCTCTCCGGCGACACCATCAAGTTCGGCGCCACCGTGACGCTGGTCGACGAGGACACCGAGAAGAAGACGGTGTGGCAGATCGTCGGCGAGGTCGAGGCCGACGCCAAGAAGGGCCGCATCTCCATCACATCGCCGCTCGCCCGCGCGCTGATCGGCAAGAAGAAGGGCGCCTCCGTGGAGGTGAATACGCCCGGCGGCGCCAAGGCGTACGAGATCACCAAGGTAGAGTGGCGGTAGGGTTTTCCCGCTGCGCTGATGTTCAAAAGGCCGCGCGATGCGCGGCCTTTTTGTTTTGGCGGGCCGCTCTTTCACCGTCAGCCTGAGGTGCTCGCCTCTTCGGCGAGCCTCGAGGGATGACGGATCCAACAGGCTTGCGCCCTACCTTCTTCCCTTCACGTCCAGCGGCACGGCGGCCTCGTATTTCGAATTATGCAGCACCAGCGAGGTCCGCACGTTGCGCACGTGCGGGGCGGCGGTGAGGTGCGTGACGAAATCCTGGAAGGTCGCCATGTCGGGGGCGACGCATTTCAGGATGAAATCGACCTCGCCCGATAGCATCCAGCATTCCCGCACCAAGGGCTCGGCGCGGACGAACTCCTCGAAGGCGCGCAAATCCGCCTCGGCCTGGCTGGAGAGGTGCACGGCGGCGAACACGGTGACGTCGAAGCCGAGCTTGCGGGCGTCGAGGAGCCCACGGTAGCCGTGGATATAGCCTTCCTCCTCAAGCGTCCGGACCCGGCGCAGGCACGGCGGCGGCGAGATGCCGACCCGCTTGGCCAGCTCGACATTCGTGATTCGACCGTCGGCCTGGATTTCGGTCAGAATTTTCAGGTCGATCTCGTCTAGGTTCCGCGACACGTGATTGGAACTCCTGGCCTTTGCGGCGGTATTGGGTGGTTTGTCGCAATCCTCATACCCAGTCCGCGCGGCCAGCGCAATTTTATTGCGCGTGCAGCGCAATCGACTTTTGTTCCGTGTTGGAAAAATCCGCTGAGAGGGAATGCAATTCTTGCATGGCTCACCAGAAGGCTTAGATTAGCTCTGATATTTCAGCGCCTCCGCGAGGCCTCCCGGCACGTTCCGCGCCCGCGCTGCAAATCCCCCGTGAAAGGCGTCCATCGAAATGTCCGCTCCTGTTCATGCAAAGGTCGTCATCATTGGCTCCGGCCCCGCCGGCTACACCGCGGCGATCTACGCCGCGCGGGCGATGCTCGAGCCGATCCTGATCCAGGGCATCCAGCCGGGCGGCCAGCTCACCATCACCACCGACGTTGAGAACTATCCGGGCTTCGCCGACGTGATCCAAGGCCCCTGGCTGATGGAACAGATGGAGAAGCAGGCGGTCCATGTCGGTACCAAGATCGTCTCCGACCTGGTGATCAAGCTCGACACCTCGCAGCGGCCGTTCCGCCTCACCTGCGACAGTGGCGACGTCTATCTCGCCGACAGCGTGATTCTCGCCACCGGCGCACAGGCGCGCTGGCTTGGACTGCCGTCCGAGGTGAAGTTCCAGGGTGGCGGCGTCTCGGCCTGCGCCACCTGCGACGGCTTCTTCTACCGCAACAAGGACGTCATGGTGGTCGGCGGCGGCAATACCGCGGTCGAGGAGGCCCTGTACCTCACCAACCACGCCTCGCAGGTCACCATCGTGCATCGCCGCGATCACTTCCGCGCCGAGCGCATCCTGCAGGAGCGCCTGTTCAAGCACCCCAAGATCAAGGTGATCTGGGACTCTGCCGTCGACGAGATCTGCGGCACCGAGAACCCGAACAAGGTCACCCATGTGCGCCTCAAGAACGTCAAGACCGGCGCGCTCAAGGACGTGAAGACCGACGGCATCTTCATCGCCATCGGCCATGCGCCGGCGACCGAGCTCGTGAAAGACCAGGTCAAGCTGAAACCGTCGGGCTATGTCGAGGTCGCCCCGAACTCGACCGCGACCTCGGTGCCCGGCTTGTTCGCCGCCGGCGACGTTGCCGACGAGACCTACCGTCAGGCGGTCACGGCCGCGGGCCTCGGCTGCATGGCAGCTCTCGAAGCCGAACGATTCCTGTCCCTGCGCGCCAGCGAGCGCGCTGCAGCGGAATAACGATCATGCCTCGAACACGCGACGGATTTACAGACATGGACTGGGACAAGCTGAAGGTGTTTCACGCGGCGGCGGAAGCAGGCAGCTTCACGCATGCGGGCGAGCAGCTCGGCCTGTCGCAATCGGCGGTGTCACGCCAGGTCTCGGCGCTGGAGCAGGAGCTCTCGGTCTCGCTGTTCCACCGCCACGCCCGCGGCCTGATCCTCACCGAGCAGGGCGACCTCCTGTTCCGCACCGCGCATGACGTGTTCATGCAGCTGCAGGCGGCGCGCGCCAAGCTGACCGACAGCCGCGAGCGGCCGAGCGGCGACCTCAAGATCACCACCACGCCTGGCGTCGGCATCAACTGGCTGATCCCGCGGCTCGGCGAGTTCACCGCGCTCTATCCGGAGATCCGGATCTCGCTGATCGTCACCGACGAGGAGCTCGATCTCTCCATGCGCGAGGCGGACGTTGCGATCCGCACCCGCAAGCCGACGCAGCCCGATCTCATCCAGCGCAAGCTGTTCGCGATGGGCTTCCACGCCTATTGCTCGCCGGAATACATCAAGCGCTTCGGCACGCCGCGCACGCTGGAGGAGCTCGACTCCCACCGCATCATCACGCTCTCCGACGGCAACTTCGCGCCGCATCTTCAGAACCGCAATTGGCTGGTCGAAGCTGCGCGCAACGGCTCGGGTCCGCGCGAGGCTTATTTCAAGGTCAACAACATCCTCGGCCTCGTCCGCGCCTGTCAGCAGGGCCTCGGCATCGCCGCGCTGCCCGACTATCTCGTCGAAGAGCAGAGCCGCCTCGTGCAACTGTTCGGCGAGTCCGATTCGATCCAGCTCGACACCTACTTCGTCTATCCCGAGGAGTTGAAGACGGTCGCGCGCGTGCAAGTGTTCCGCGACTTTGTGGTGAGCAAGGCGCAGCGCTGGCCGTCCTGATTTCCGCATGTCTGACATGCGGCCTCGGCTGTTGCTGCATGGCGCTGGAGAAGCCCATACTGTTTGCACGCTGAGCCTTCGCGTTGCGCATTTGTCCCCCTCCTCCAGTGGCGCGGGAGTTCAGTAATCCCTCTTGGAAGGTGATTGTGTCGGCCTCACGTGGCCAATACCTAAGCCGGGCTCTTTGGGCCCGGCTTTTTTTCTTGTCATTCGGCTTTCGCCCTCCGCGTGTATTGACAGTTCCAGGCATACCCCGCATCATTTGCCCATGATCACGAAGTCGTGCGCCCTCGTTTCGAAAAAAGGCCCCCATCCGGGGACCTCGGAATGGTGCGCGCGCTAGGCTGACTTCGTCATCGCGAGCCAATCCCGAAAACCCCGCCACCTGGACGGGGTTTTTTCATGTGCCTCCGTCTCAGGTTTTTTCCCGAGAAGGAGATGGAACATGACCGGACTACGCGATCAATTGCACGGGCTGTGGCTGCCGCTGGTGACGCCGTTTCAAGGCGGCAAGCTCGACGAGACCTCGCTGCGGCGGCTGACCCGGCATTACTGCGGACAGGCTATCGACGGCTTCATCCTGGGGGCGACCTCCGGTGAAGGCATGACCTTGCGCGAAGCCGAGCTCGAGCGCCTCGTTGCCGTGGTGCGCGAGGAGATGGCGGCGGGCCGCCGCAGCATCCCGATCTGCCTCGGCCTGTCGGGCGCAGACACGGCGCGGCTGAAGGATCGCCTCGACGAGACCGCGGACTGGCCGATCGACGGCTATTTGATCGCAAGCCCCTATTACGTGCGGCCATCGCAGCGCGGGCTCTCGGCGCATTTCGAGGCGCTCGCCGATCACGCCGCCTGGCCGCTCGCGCTCTACAACATTCCCTATCGCTGCGCGGTCAACATCACCAACCAGACCATGCTGCGGCTTGCCGAGCATCCCAACATCGTCGGGCTGAAGGATTGCGGCGGGAGCCGCGAGCAATCGATCGCGCTGCTGCGCGACCGCCCGAAGGATTTTCGCGTGCTGACCGGCGAGGACGCAAACTATCTCGAGGCGCTCACCGACGGTGCCGACGGCGGCATCGTGCTGTCGGCCCATGTCGAGACCGCGGCGTTCGCGGCGATCTATAGCGAGCACAAGCGCGGCAACCACGATGCCGCGCAGGCGCGCTGGAATGAGATCGCGGAGCTGACGCGGTTGTTGTTCGCCGAGCCGAGCCCGGCGCCGGCGAAGTATTGGCTGTGGCGCAGCGGCCTGATCGACAGCCCCGAGGTGCGCCTGCCGATGGTGGAGGTGAGCAGCGAGCTCGCGGCGACAATCGATCGCGAGATCGCGCGACGGATGAAAGTCGCGGCGTAGTCACTCTCTCCCCAAGCACGCTGCACCTTCTCCCCTTGCGGGAGAAGGTGGCGCGAAGCGCCGGATGAGGGGTCTCTGTCCACGCGCAAGACTGCCCGTGAGGAGAGAGACCCCTCACCCGTCTCGCCGCTACGCGGCGAGCCACCCTCTCCCGCAAGGGGAGAGGGTAAGAGGCGCCGTGGTTAACCGCGCGCGAATTGCCTTCGCAGGCGCCGCATGGCGCATCCACGTCTCGTTTACGCAATGGCGCCTATCGTTTCCCTCAAAGTCTACCGAAGGGGGAATATCCAATGGGGAATCGCAACCGGCCTACGGCCGCAAGCCAGTTCGCGCCCGCCGATCTTTTGCAGGGAATTCTCGTGGTGTCGTCGTTCGGATTCTGGGCGGTGGTGCTCGGCCTGATGCCGGTGCTGCTGTTTCGGGTCTGGCTCACCTGACGGCGGCGCGCCGCGCGGATGGTTAATCCGTGGTGGCAAATGCGCTGGAAAAGCGCAGGGGCCTGCGGGACGGAATCTTAAAGCATCCCGCCTATCGTCGACGCCCATAAGCGAAGAAATCGCGGGGGCGTTTGTGAATAGTCATAACGAGGCGGCGTCGCATTACGACGCCACACAGCAGAACTTTACCACCGGGGACATTCTCTGGGCCGTCGGCATCTGGTCGGTGATCCTGACCCTGTCGCCGGTCATCGTGTTCTACATGCTGATGGTGGCGTAGCTCACCTTCACCGGAGGCAGAAACGCAAAACGCGCGGGCATCCGCGCGTTTGTCGTCCGGGGAGTGATGTGTGAAATTATGCTGCCTGCTTGTGCATTGCGCCGGACGCCGACGCCGTGCCGCGAATAGCCTTCACTGAACGCTCGATCGCCGCCCACAGCCTTGCGATCTCCTGGGCCGCGCGGCTCTCGGCCTGATACTCGCGCGCGCCTTCGCCGTGGCTCAGCGCCATCAGCAAATCCGAACGGTTGGTGATCTGGCCGCCCCACACCGGAGCGCGGAATTTCGCCAGCGCTTCGCGGGCGATGGTGACGATCGGGCTTTCGGCTTCGTCGCGCTTGGCCGGCGCACCGTTGAGCACGACCGCATAGGGCTTGCGCGCCGCACGGCACATCTGGATGGTTTCCTGCACCGCGTTGACGTCGAACACGCCGGGACGGGCGGGAATGACAACCATGGTGGCATTCTTGATCGCGTCGTCGACGACGGCCGACAGGTTCGGCGGCGTATCGATCAACACCCATTCATAGCCGTCGCGCTTGGCAGCGGAGACGATGCCGCTGACGGAGTTCACCGCCGCCTTGATCGGCGGCTCGTTGGTGCCACGCAGCTTGTGCCACAGCGTGAGCGAGCCCTGCGGATCCGCATCGACGAGCAGAATGGGCTTGGTCGCCTTGATCTGCGCGGCGAGATGTGCAGCCAGGGTGCTCTTCCCCGAGCCGCCTTTACGCGATGCAAAAACAATAACGTTCATACCTTCGGCCTCCCAGATTGACCCCAGGCCACGAAAATGAATCACCCCGCTGATTCGGGAAAGAAAAATTTATCGGGAGTTGCGTCGCCGCCACGAAATAACAAGACGTGTTGGCTTTTGAGTCACACTGCCGGGAGCGACGAGACGCGAACTGCAATGAAACGCCTGTAATGCAAGCGCCTGTGCGCTTTTTGAGCAGCGCGGCGGGCAAAACGGAATGCAACCTGCCCGCGCAAACCTTCGACCGACTCTTTTCCATCGCGCGCGTCCGTAATGACCGCAAATCCGCGCGGCGCTCGCGCGAACAAAAGGAGTCCGGAAGCTGTCGCGAGGCTGAGGGCGGGAGTCGTTCCGCCCCGGGAACGGCAAGCCTGCGTGACATCGGTCACAAGCGGAGCACGGAATGCAAATGCCCGGGGGAGCGCCCGGGCATCACAAGGTTTCAAGCGAGGAACGCAGCTAGCCGCGTTCAGCCCTCGTCGGTTTTCTTCTTCTTGCTTGCCTTCGCCGCCGGCTTCTTCTTCGAGGTCGTCGAGGCGCTTCTCGGCGCGACGTTGGTCGGCCTGCCGGCGCGCGGCGCGGCCGCCTCGCCCCGCTCCGCGCCGCGGCGGAAGAACACCGCGCATTGCGGCGAGAGCTGCGACTTCCTCTGGATCATGCAGGCGGTGATGGCGTCGACGTTCGGAACGAACTCGCCGCACAGCCGCATCGCATCCGGCGTGCAGGCCTGCTGCTGCTCGGGCGTGTAGGCAAAGCCAGAGCCTGGCTGGACCAGGACGGCCAGCGCAAGCGCGAGGCCTGCGGCAGCCATGGATTGTCTGAAGCGAAACACCGGCATCGTTCCCCCCAAATGTCGAACAGGAGGGAATAGTGGGTGAACGGCGGTTCGTTGGCAACCGAGGGGAGATGCGAAAACGGGCCGCTGTGCGCTCTCGGCAACAGCGGTGGGGCCGGGACCTTCCACCGCGTCATGGCCGGGCTTGTCCCGGCCATCCACGACCTTCGCTTGCAGATCAAAGAACGTGGATGCCCGGGACAAGCCCGGGCATGACGGCCTTCGCGGGGGATGACGGCGGTGGGTGGGTCGGACAAAAAATTCGAAAACAACCCCATGCACAGTAGCCATGGCACTGGGCCGCCTCGCGAATTTCGCAACCTTTGCGGATTTTACGAAATCCGTTTGACTCGTCGGGCAAAACAGGGGCATGATGGCACCATCGAGGGCGCGTGGGGTGTGAGGCCATATCCCCGTGAGGTTGAGGGGCGCATGGCCACCGTATTGATCGTCGCGCCGGTGTTCGCCCTGATCGCGGCGGGCTATGCGTCGGTGCTGTTCCGCTTCGTCTCGGAGACCGCGCACAAGGGCATCAGCGAATTCGCCTTCAGCATCGCGATTCCCGCCCTGCTGTTCCGCACCATCGTCGTGTCGGAATTCCCCGACGTCAGCCCGTGGCGCATGTGGGGCGCCTATTACGGCGCGCTCGCGCTCACCTGGATCGCGGCGCTGATGCTCTCGGCCCTGCTCCGCGCGCGGCGCGAGGACCGCGAAGACGGCGTCGTGTTCGCGATCGGCTCGGTCTACGGCAACATCGTGATGCTCGGCATTCCGCTGGTGCTCTCGGCGCTGGGCAACGAGGGAGCGGGGCCGATGGCGCTGATCCTGTCGGTGAACACGCCGCTGCTCTGGCTCTGCGGCATCCTGCAGATGGAGCTGGTCAGCCGCAAGCGCACCGGCTCGCCGCTGTCGGTGATCCGCCCCGTGCTCGCCGATCTCTCCCGCAACCCCTTGATGCTGGCGATCGGCTTCGGCGTGGTGTGGCGCTTCACCGGCCTCGGCCTCAATCCCGTCGTCGACAGGACGGTCGAGCTGCTCGCGCAGGCGGGATCGCCGGCGGCCCTGATCGCGCTCGGCATCAACCTGTTCCGCTTCGAGGTGAAAGGCGAGAAGCTCAGCATTTTGGTGATGTGCGCGCTCAAGCTGGTGGCGATGCCCGCGGCGGCGTTCGTGCTGGCAAAACTGCTCGGCCTGCCGCCGGTCGCCGCCGGCGTGATCGTGCTGTTCGCGGCGATGCCGACCGGCGCGAACGCCTACATCTTCGCGGCGCAGTATCAGCGGCTGGTGAATCCGGTGTCGGGCGCGGTGGCGCTGGGGACGTTGCTGGCGGCGCTGACGTTGCCGATGGTGGTGATGATGGTGGCGGGGGTGAGATAGGGGCGACAACGCACTTCGAGATCTCGTAGAGGCTGTTCACCCTCATCGCATGACCTTCAGGTCATGAGCCCAAACGATTGCCGAAACCGCTATTCAGCACGCTAAAGCGCGATGAGATTTGGATGAATCGTCATCGCGCTTTAGGTTGTTGTTTACGCATGATCTTTCCGGAAAACCGCTTCGCACTTTTCCGGATCATGCTTTAGCCCGCGCGCCAGGCCATCTCCCAAAAGTCTGCCTCGAGCCGGGTGGCCTCCTTGAAGATCGCAATCAGCTCTGCCTCGCGGGCCGGCGTGGCATAGAGATCGGCGAGATGCTCCATGTGCGCCCGCGCTCTGGCAGCGACCTCCTGGTACGGCACGCCGGCGTATTCGGCGATCCAAACGCGATAGGGGTTCGTCGCAGCATCCGCTTGGGGTCGCGAGGCGAGCCGCGTTGCGATCTCGGCGTAACCGATCACGCAGGGGGCAAGCGCCACCTTGAGTGCCAGCAGATCGCCGCGCATTCCTGCGTCGAGCACGTAGCGTGTATAGGCCAGCATCTCGGCGGCCGGAGGGGCCTGTTCAAGATCGGACGGGGATAGACCCCAACCGGCACAGAGCTTCACGTGCAGGTTCATCTCGACATCGAGGATGGCCGAAAGGCCGGCCGCGGCTTCACGCATGTCGGCAAGTCTGGGCGACTTGTAGACCGCGAGCGCGTAGGCGCGAGCAAACTCGATGAGGAACAGGTAGTCCTGAACGAGATAGTGACGAAACGCCGCTTCGGGCAGCGAGCCGTCTACCAATCCGTTCGTGAAGGGATGTTCGGTGTAGGCCCGCCACTCAACGGAAGCTTCTGTCTTGAGACGCTCGAAGAAACTCACGATCTTTTCCGCCTGGCTTGCTTTTCCATGAACGCCCTTGGCTCGCTACCGATATCGCATTGCGACCTAAAAGCTACGCTGACAGCGCACAAAATTGGCTTTGAGCAGCGTCGCGGATAGGGCCCTCCCCGCGTCGAAAGTTTTGTGCACTGTCACCGTCATTCCTTCTCGGGATACTTGCCGAAAATGATGCGCCTCGTCGCCAGCGCGTTAGCACTCTAAGTTAAGGCGCATATCGAAAATAAGAGGCTGTTTGGGGAGGCTCGGGAACGCCGCGAACTTCAGTTAGCCTTGGCGGTGGTGCGCCGGTTTCAAGGAGTATTTTGAGATCATTCAGCACGTTTCGGGTTGTGGCGAATGTGTTGTGATTGAGCCCGAACAATTCGTCGCCGATAGCGCTAACGTCGATGGTCGATACGGATTTGATGATAATCGGCCCGGACTCCGGTACGTCTCCAGCGCGAGGAATCCTGCCAGCAACTCGTTTCGAAAGCTGAAGGGCCTTGTCGTTCTTAGATGCATAGAGTGTTAAGCCTTTGGCGACCTTTGCAACTCGCGGAATTTCCTGAATGAACATGTCGCGGTCAACATCCGGCGCAGCCATAACCAGTTGAGCAATCACAGTAGGCGATTTTGTTGCCGCAGTAGTTGACAATGCATCCACTACAATCAGGTTGCCCATGCTGTGGGCTATGATGTCGACGGTTTCGAATTTTGCCTTGCGAAGGTTATCTATCACGCGGAGTAGTGCTACACGTGAACTAAGCGCGCTGTCTTTGTCATAGAGATAGTCCGCTATCTCGCCACGAGACGGCCACGAGAACAAAACTGCAGTACCGCCGAATTGAAGATCCCAAACTATCTGTGCTGTGCGAAAGACGGCGTCTCGAAATTTGGTGTTGAACCCATGCACGAATATTAGGGCTTTCTTTTTCTTGGTCGACGATAGCGATTTGATCCACTGATCTTCGCTCGTTTTTGCGATGCTGCGGATCGTAAAATGCTTCTTGGGATCAGGGCCATCCCTTGACAAGGTAATGCCAAAGATTCTCCGGTTCGATGGCAATTCTATCTTTCCAATATGATGCCCTTCCGGGACGCGAACCCGAATGGCACCGAAGCTAAGATCATGGCTGCGCTCTCCCGTGTAGCCGCTAACAGCTGTCCAACCGTTCGAGCTATAGGTAGAACCGTCGCTTGCCTGGGCGCTGGTGCGTCCCTCGAACTCTATTGCGTCAGAGGACTCTTTTCGGTCCGTCGCATAGAAGAACTCCACGGTATATGGCTCGGACGGCGGGGCTATCGCTTTGGGCGGCCCACCTTTAGTTATGGGAGCTGTAGAGTCTGTTTCGGCTGTTCCCGCTAATAGACCTGCTATACCAAGAGCGGCCTGGGATGCTGCTGCAATGGCAAATGGAGATTGCCATAACTCGTCATCGGCCAAAGTAACTGGTTTATATCGTTCGATATTAATACGTCGGATCGATCCCTCGTCAGTGGAAAAGTACCAGACGCTTTCGTAACGGGTATTCTGGACCAGAAAAGTGACGCCACCTGAATTGCGGCTGGTCTCGGTCGCTGACAAACAGCCTTCAAGTAAGCCGGAGAGCCTGCCATAAATTTCAATGAACGACTTGCCAGCTTCCGGTAAAATGATCGCTGGCATGTTCTCGGCGGACTTTTTCGAGAACGCTTGGCAAGTTTGGAGCACGACTTCGGCGTCAATGACCGGTTGTGCTACGCAACTGCCCGAGGGCATTCCTACACTGATGAAAAATGCGAATGAAAGGAATTCGGACCAAATCCGACGCATGGCACATCTCCGCGATGTGTTCCTAAGGTCAGTCTAAACCGTGTTGGATGCCGCCAGCAACGGCAATCATTAGTTGTCGATGGAGAAGCGCCCAATTCGGGGATCTCCTCAGGCCCTTTCTTCCTGTGAATCGGCAGCTAATGCGGCGGTCAGGCGCGGTGGCGCTGAGGACGCTGCTGGCGGCGGTTACGTTGCCGGTGGTGGTGATCGTGGTGTGGGTAAGGTAGCAGCACGAGCGGTCACGCGGTCATCCCGGTGCATCCTTGCGAGGAACTGATCTCCGCAAGCGCAGGATCAAACGTATCGCCAGCCAGAGCATCAGAATGACGATCGCGAATGCGGCTACCGGCGCGGCCAGGGCAAGAATTGAGACGAGGAGCGCACCTCCCAATTCGGCGGTCGCGACGGTCGAGTTGCCGAGGCCGGCCGTCATGACTGTCGATTTGGCCCGCAGAGCCGCGGTGACGCCGTGCACGATGCCGGCCGCGCCGCCACCCGCGACGATGGCGGCCGTCCATTTCATCATCGGTGGAAGATCTGCCATGGTCGCCGCCGACACGATGGCTCCGGCGATCACGGCAACAGGCGCGGCGATGACATCGAGCAAATTGTCCACGCCGGGAATGAAATACGCAGCAACCTCCAGGAGCGCGGCCACGCCAAACATCAGCATTGCAGCAGGTGTTCCAAGCCACGCGAAACCGTCGCCCACAGCAAGCGAACCCGAGTAAGCGGCCACGCTGGCAACCAGCATCGGCAGGAACACCCGGAGGCCCGTCGCGGCCGCAAGACCGACACCAAGCGCAATCGACAACGCGAGATCGGAGTTCGACATGAGATCCCCAACGATTGTTGCGCTCGAATTTCCTCGGGAAGGCTGGACGCGATGCGGCCGAGGAACCAAGCTAAAGTCGAAACCAAGGCAGTGTGAGATAGACGCAAGCGATCATCGAGAGGACAGGAATGACCCACACCCATCCCGGCCAAACGTATCGCGCCAAGCGTTCGGCGAACGACGCAGCAACGAGGGCGACGATCAGTGCCCCGAGCGCGGCCGTCGCGGCCCACCCGTACCAGTACATCGCTGGAGCTAGAAATCCCATCGCAGGGTCAGCAACGTCTCGCGTATGATGCGTGCCCGCGAGCACGATGCCGAGCGACGGGAAAACGGTGAAAAGAGCAAGGTCCCTTGCGAGCGCGATCACGTAGAGGACCGCGAACGTGGTCCCGAATGCGAATGCAAAGCGGCGGAACGAGGCTGATGATGTCATGAGCCGAAACCCATGATGTTGTTAGCGACGTGACCGGTCAGAAAGCCCCACCAAACGATGAAAGCAAGTATCGAGGTGAGCGCCGTGCGCGTCTGAACAGGTTCGCTGGCAAGCGGCCGTCGCCAGCAGACCCAATAGGCCGGCAGCAACGCCAGCCCGATTGCTGCAAAATGTTCCTTGAGGTCGAAGAAGCCAAGGGCATGCCAGTGACCCGCACGCTCTAATTCGGGTCTGACATCCACACGGAAATAGAGATAAAGGGTCCCACCCAGAAGCGTGGAAATGGCGTACAGCACGACCACGGCGTTGGCGAACGTGACTGACGGTATGGAACGAAAGCGGCCAAAGAACGAGCCGCGTCGCGCGCCCGCCGATCCCCATGCCGCTAAAGTCTGGTGTGTTATCGCGCCAAGCAGTGCGACCGCGATACCAAGCCGTGAATGATCAGAATAGCTGTCGCCAGAACCTCACTCCGTAAACACAGGTGCCCTGCTCACTTGAAGAGTTCCTCGGTCCCGAATGGCTCTGCCGACCACGGCCGGAAGCGATTGAGGGTGAATTTCGTCTTCTGGCCTGGTTCGACGTCCACCAGCACGTAGTTGTACTCCTCTTGCGGAGGCTGGCCCTTCCAGTAGCGGTCCTGCGGATAGTCAGCGGGCACCTTGATGCTGGTTCGCCCCGGCAGGATTGGGTCTTGTTCCGCGCCCCCACCGCCCAACATCAGATACTTTATCCCATCTACGTCATAGATTTCCGTGGTGTGGACATGCCCGTTCAATACGACCACCTCCATGTCCTTGGCATACGACGCAATCGCCTTGTGCGGGTTATCGGGAGCCGGGATCGGGCCCAAACCTGACCGCGCAAACACGGGATAATGGAAGACGATAAACGCCTTCCGAATGCCATTGGCCTTCGCCTCGTCCATCCACTTTTGAAGCTGGGTCATCTGCTCGGCATATTTTGGCCGATCAGCGTCCCACAGCGACGGCGAACGGTAGTCGTACTTGCCACTCCAGAGATAGATGAGGCGGGCGCCCTTGAAATCGAATTTGTAGATGAGGTTTTCCGGCGTGACGCCGAATTTCCTCAGATACGGCACCGCCGAAAGAACGCCCTCAATCTTCGGGTCGGCCCACACCTCATGATTGCCCACACTCATGAAGAAGCGCCCATCCAGACCGGCTGCGCGCATCTCGTCATCCGGCGCGGGTAGCTTCTTCAACATCGTATCATTCACGCGCTTCCAGTATGGGCTCTCGCTGACAGTCAAGCCCTGATTGCCCCACCAGACGGCGTCACCGCTATTCACCACGAATTTGGCGCGACCGGATTGAACGTCCTTCACGATTTCACGGGTCACCCATTCGCCGCCCTGAAGCCGGAACATCGTCCGATGGACTCCAGGGAGCAGTTTCACGTCTTCAACGGATGCCTCGGTGACCCAACCCTTATCTACCGTCAGGGTCATCACTTCCGTCTTGGATGCGAATGGCATGACAATCTTGATCAGGTCCTTTGTGACCGGATCGAAGATCATCTTCACATCCTTCGCGACGACGGCCTCGGCGACCTTTTCCGGCATGACCAACCCGAACATCTCGACGAAGAACTTGCTGAGGTCCGGTTGTCCTTCTTTCAACGGGAGGTACATCATGGGTCGGGTATCGCCGACCGCAGCGAATGAAAAGCCGCCCCCGGCCGGACCGGGTGCTTGCCCGGTTGTTGTTTGCGCCTGCGCATTGTCAACGACCGGCATGGAGAATGTTGCGAGCGCCGCAAGTGCGCTGAGAACAAGGCGACGGCTTGGATCGTTAGGCCGGGAGCATGGCATGATGATCCCCGCTGATTGAGGGAGGCGAATGCGCCACCGCACCGTTCGCGGCTCGTTGCCGTTATCGACGTTGTTTCTGTCGTACCCTTGATGCAAATCAACGTCGTTGCGCCCGCTGCCCACGCTTGGTTGGGTGGGTACCGCCCGCCAGGCGGCGCAAATACGTCAGATCTATGCGGGGCAATTCAACTGGACTGGTACAGTTGGGTGGGCTCGAACCACCGACCTCCTGTTCCACAGACAGGCGCTCTAACCAACTGAGCTACAACTGCATCCTTGCGAGCCGCGCCTTGGGACGCCCTGGGAGGGCCGGTCACCGAGGGGGGCTGGACGGGGCGGAAACTAGGTGCAACGGGGGTTTTTGGCAAGGCCGCAAACGGACGAAAAACCAGCGTAAATCACACTCCGTCCGACTAAATCGGGCCTGATGGTGACCACAGCGGTGCTGCGCTCTCCTCGCCCGCTTGGCGGCGACACTCCCCGTGAGGAGAGAGCCCTCTCCCGGCCTCTCCCGCAAGCGGGAGAGGTGAAGAAAAACCCGGGCCTCGCGGCCCGGGTTTCTTAAGCGTGCGATCCGCCGTTTTGATCAGGCGGCGGGCTTGTAGAACTTCGAGGCGCTCGCCTTGATCGGCTCGGCGGTCTCGTTGGCGATGCGCTGGGTCAGCTCGACCAGCTCCTTGGCCTGGGCCTGGAAGGTCTCGAGCTGGGTGCGGGCGTGGCCGGTCCACAGCGTGAACGCATCCGAGGGGGTCTTGGAGGCGAGCAGCTCCTGGGCGAAGTCCAGCGAGGCCGAGCTGTTGGCCTTCATGAACTCGACCAGCTTGGCGGTGTACTCGCTCGCGCCCTTGCTGGCGGTGGTGAACACGGCCTCGACGGTGCCGTTATGGGTCTCGGCGGCATCCTTGAACTTGGCGTAGTTCTCGCGGGCCTGCGACACGCCCTTCTCGGCGAACGCACGCATCTGCTCGGGGACCTCGAACGGAATGATCGAGGCAGAAAACGGATCAGTCGCACCTGTCATGGTCGTCCCTCACGATGATGAAAAAATGGAGTGAGCCTTCTGGCGCGCCCGCCGGGCCCCGAAGGCCTCAAATTCAGCGGGTACGAAAGACTGGAAACGCGAAACAATGGAGATGGCTCGCCCAGCGCCATCACTATTGCTGCCCATCATGTCAACATTGTGCACCGCAATGTGATCCAGGGGGGCGGTGCGATAATTTAATCTTGAAGGGTGAAGTTCCCGAGGTGGGGAACTCAGGGTTGCGGTATCTCGATGCTGATTTTGGACCCTCTCCCGCGTTGCGGAGAGGGTCGTGGAGAGGAGCGCAACATGGGGATTCTGTCGGTCGCGCGCTCGCCGGTGCATCAACACCGGCACCTTTTTCTGGGCCACCCCTCTCCCTAGCCCTCCCCCGCAAGGGGGGAGGGAACGCACCGCCGTCGGGGCGCGAGTGCCTCATCCCATCAGGCTTCAGTGCTTCGCCCGGGTCGCGTCCATGGTGGCGCGGCTGACGATCTGGCCGATTTCGCTGGCCTGCTCGGCCAGGGTCTTCATCTGGGCCTGGACGTAGTCGCCGTGCAGCCGCATCACCTCGGACAGATCCCTGGCGCGGACCAGGGACTGGGCGTAGTCGAGCGAAGCCTGCACATTGGTCTCGGCGAAGGCGACCGCGCGGGCGCCGATGTCCCGGGCGCCGGAGCGCATGCTGGCGCCGCGCTGCTCGATCGAGCCGGCGGCGGCCTCGGCATTGGCGAGCAGCTTCTCAAAGGCGTCGCGCGCCTGCTTGAAGCTCGTTTCCGCCATCGCGCGCATCTCCGGCGGAAGCTCGAAACGGTCTTGTCCCTGCTCGGTCATCCCTTCCACTCCTGTCCTGCTGCTGTCGGCCATTCCGGCCGTCCCCCGGGCGCGCCCACCGCCAAGACTAGCGGCGGACGGTATTGCCGGTATGACGCGAGGCGCCGGTCCCCGCCGATTCCTGCGGATGCAACCGGGCTTGCGGCTTGCGGGTTCGGCCACATTAAGGTTATCGCGGCTTATGGCCGCCCCTGCGGACGGGGGGCCGTGGACCTGCCCGCGCCCGCGGGCGATACTAACCCTTTCTTAAGGCTGCCATTCCCGGCATCCTTTCCCCTTGATGCTGACGCGAAAGACTAAAGCCGGTCGGATGACGAGTTCGGATTTCCAGTTGCGAGGCGTCAGCGATCCCCGGCTGGCGGTGCACGCGACCTCGCCACTGCCGAGCTGGCTCTGGTCGATCGACGGCGCCCGCGTGCTGTGGGCCAATCCGGTCGGCGCAAAGTTCTTCGGCGCGGCCCATGCTGCAGCGCTGGCGGAAAAGACCTTCGGCCCGGCCGAGCGCCATCGCCGCCAAGTCGCGCGGCTGGCGCGGCGGCTGCCGGTGGGCGGCGCGGTCAGGCTGGAACGGCTACAAGGTTTTGGCGCCCGGCTCGGCACGCTGATGACCTGCGCCTGCGCCCGGCTCGAGTTTGCCGATGGAAGTTTTGGCGTGCTCATCACCGCGATGGATGCCGCGACGCGCAGCATGCCGCTGACCGAGCGGCTGCATCGCCTCGTCGCCGGCGCCAAGGTGCCGATGGCGGCGTTCGCGCCCGACGGGATGTTCGCCGGCGCCAGCGAGGCCGCCCGTTCCCTGCTCGGCTGTCACGATCTCGGTGAAGCCGGGCTCGACCGCGCCCGCAGCGATGCGCTGAGATACGGCCGCGCCGAGGCGGCGATCGCTCACGGCCGGATGGTGCTGCAACGGGTCGGCACAGGCGCCGATGTCGCCCTGGTCGCGCTGATCACGCCGGCTATGCAGCAGGCTGCGCCGGCAAGCGTGCCGGACGCGCCGATTCAGGCTGCTCAGCAAGCCGCCGAGATGCGGAGCGAAGCGCCACCATCGCAGGACGCGCCTGCCGGTATCGACCTGTTCGATGCCTTCGCGGAGCCGGTCGAGACGGTGGACGACACCATCGAGAGCGCGTCCGAGCCGCTTGCGCGCGAAGCGGCAGCACAGATCGTCCCGATCCAGGACGCCGTCAAAGCGACTGAGGAGCCCGTCCAGAACTCGAACGACGACGCCCAAACTCCGGTTGAAAACCCGCCCGCAGCCATTGTGCCGCCCCAAGCCGCGCCGATCACATCCGGCATGGGTGAGTCGCCGTCAGCAGCGTCACCGCGCCAGCATCCACTGCGCTTCCTGTGGCAGATGGATGCAGAAGGCCGCTTCGTGCTCGGCTCCGACGAGTTCATCCGCCTGATGGGCACGCACACCGCGGCCGGCTTCGGCCGGCCCTGGCGGGAGATCGACGACGAATTCTCGCTCGACCCGGAGGGTCGCGTCGCGCAGGCGCTGGCGAGCCACGACACCTGGGCCGGCATCACCGTGAACTGGCCGGCCGATGGCGGCGAGCACATTCCAGTCGAGCTCGCGGGCCTGCCGATCTACGACCGGATGCGCAACTTTGCGGGCTTTCGGGGCTTTGGCGTCTGCCGCGATCTCGATGGCCTCAACCGGCTCGATGCGCTGCGCCGCTTCGAGCTGTTCGTCGAACCAATGGCGCAGCGCGAGGCGCCCGCCGACATCGCCGCGCCTGAGCCTGAAGCAGAGCCGCCGCCGATCGAGCCGCCCGCCCCCGAGCCTGAACCTACGCCTGAGCCTGTCGCCGAACTGCCCGACCCCACTCCCGACGCGAATTCACATCCAACCGATCCGGAAACGCCAGTGGAAACGCCCTCGGAAATTCCCTCGGAAACACCCTTGGAAACTTCGCCCAATGTCGTGCCGTTCCGCCCGCCCGGTGACGCCCGATCGCCGACGCTGACGCCGGTCGAGAACAGCGCGTTCAACGAGCTCGCCCGGCAACTCTCCGAGCGGCTCGAGCGCGAGCGCGAGGCGATCAGCGCGGCCGAGCCGATGGCCGCGGAGATCGCAGCGCCGACGGTTGAGCCCGAGGCGCCGCAAACTGCAGCGCAATGGTTGACCGAGCCCGCCCCGCCCGCGCTCGGCCACAGCATGCGCGACCGCGCGCTGCTCGACCTTGTGCCGACCGGCATCCTGATCTATCGCCTCGACCGCCTGCTCTATGCCAATCCCGCCTTCCTCGCGCGCATGGGCTACACCAGCATCCACGCGCTGGAAGATGCCGGCGGGCTCGATGCGCTCTATGTCGAAATGGGCGTGTCCTCGGCGAGCAGCACCTCGCAAGCCGGCACGCCGATCACGATCAGCGCGGCGATCGCCAATGGCGAGGCGCCGCTTGCGACCACCGAAGCGCATCTGCACACCATCGACTGGGACGGCGACAGCGCGCATGCGCTGATCTGCGCGCTGCCGCAGGCCGTCGTCGCGCCTGTCGCCGCTGAAGCGGTCGCGATGGTGGCGGTCGAGCCTGAGGCCGAAGCCGGCGATGCCGATGCGGAGGATCTCGCCGCGATCCTCGACACCACGGCCGAGGGCATCGTCATGTTCGATGCCGAAGGCAACATCCACGCCTGCAACCGCAGCGCCGAGGCGCTGTTCGGCTATGACGGCGCAACGCTGCTCGAGCAGAACCTCGTCAACCTGTTCGCGCCCGAGAGCCAGCAGATCGTCGCCGACTATCTCGACAGCGTGAAAAGCCAGGACATTGCGAGCCTGCTCGACCACGGCCGCGAGGTGCTGGGCCGCGAGAAGAAGGGCGGCGTCATTCCTCTCGCGATGATCATGGGCCGCACGCGGCCTGACGGGCCGAACTTCTTCGCCGTGTTCCGCGATCTCTCGCACGCGAAGAAGGGCGAGAGCGAATTGACGCAGGCGCGCCGCCTCGTCGACGGAGCCGCCAACGCCAAGGCCGACATGCTGGCGCGGATCAGCCACGAGATCCGCACGCCGCTCAATGCCATCATCGGCTTTGCCGAGGTGATGATCTCCGAGCGCTTCGGCGCGCTCGGCAACGAGCGCTACGGCGAATACCTGAAGGACATCCGCGCCTCCGGCGAGCGCGTCATCACGATCATCGACGATCTCTCGGAGCTGTCGCGGATCGAGACCGGCAAGCTCGATCTCAATTTCGCCAACCTCAACCTCAACGACCTGGTCGAGGCCTGCGTCGTGGTGATGCAGCCGCAGGCCAACCGCGAGCGCATCATCATCCGCACCTCGCTCGGCCATGCGCTGCCGCAGGTCGCAGCCGATGCGCGCGCGATGCGGCAGATCACCATGAACCTGATCTCGAACTCGATCCGGCTCGCGAGCGCCGGCGGCCAGGTCATCGTCTCCACCGCGATGACCGACCGCCGCGAGATCGCGCTGCGCATCCGCGACACCGGCCACGGCCTCTCCGAGCGCGAGCTCGCCGCCGCGATGGAGCCGTTCCGCACCCCGCCGCCCGGGGACGCCTCGGACAATTCGGCGCTCAGCCTGTCGCTGACCAAGGCGCTGGTCGAAGCCAACCGCGCCCGCTTCAACATCAAGAGCGCAGGCAGCTCCGGCACGCTGATCGAAGTCGTGTTCGCGCCGGTGGTGGCGGGGGCGTAGGACTGCGGCCAGATCGAGCCCGATCGCCGCCGCGACGTAGGTGCGCTCCCTCTCCCGCTTGCGGGAGAGGGTTGGGGAGAGGGCTCGCTCCTCTGGGAGATTGTCCCGTTGCGGAGACACCCTCTCCCCACCCCTCCCTCGCAAGCGGGGGAGGGAGTGAGAGCGCGGCGCGTCTCCTACTGTTCAGCCGTCAAAACCCAAACAAAAAGGGCACGGCTTGCGCCGTGCCCTTTCGCATTCATGCAGCCTGATCTCAGCTGTAGATCTCGAACAGCCCCGCGCCGCCCTGGCCGCCGCCGATGCACATGGTGACGACGCCCCACTTCGCCTTGCGGCGAGCGCCTTCCTGCAGCAGATGGCCGGTGAGACGGGCGCCGGTCATGCCGAAGGGATGGCCGATCGCGATCGAGCCGCCGTTGACGTTGTACTTAGCGGGATCGATGCCGAGCTGGTCGCGGCAATAGAGGCACTGGCTGGCGAAGGCCTCGTTGAGCTCCCATAGATCGATGTCGTCGATCTTGAGGCCGGTGCGCTTCAAGAGCTTCGGGATCGCGAACACAGGGCCGATGCCCATCTCGTCCGGCTCGCAGCCGGCGGTCGCCCAGGCGACGAAGCGGCCGAGCGGCTTGAGGCCGCGCTTCTCGGCGTCCTTGGCTTCCATCAGCACCACGGCGGCGGCACCGTCGGAGAGCTGGCTGGCATTGCCGGCGGTGACGAACTTGCCGGGGCCCTTCACCGGCTCGAGTTTTGCCAATCCTTCCATCGTGGTCTCAGGCCGGTTGCATTCGTCGCGATCGACGACGTAGTCGACGATGCTCTCGGCCTTGGTCTGCTTGTCGACCACCTTCATCTTGGTCTTCATCGGGACGATCTCGTCCTTGAACTTGTTCGCCTGCTGCGCCGCGGCCATGCGGCGCTGCGATTCCAGCGAGAACTCGTCCTGGTATTCGCGGCTGAGCTTGTAGCGCTCGGCGACGATGTCGGCGGTGTCGATCATCGCCATGAAGATGTCGGGGGCGACCTTGAGCAATTCAGGATCGATCGATTCCTTCGGCGTGCCGCCGCCCGGCATCGAGATGCTCTCGACGCCGCCGGCGACGATGCAGTCGGCACCGTCCGAGCGGATCGAGTTGGCGGCCATCGCGATGGTCTGAAGGCCGGAGGAGCAGAAGCGGTTCACCGAGACGCCGGCGGTGGTCTTCGGCAGGCCGGCGAGCAGCGCGGCCTGGCGGCCGATGTTCGGCGCGCCATGGGCGCAATTGCCGAGATAGCAGTCCTCGACATAGTCCTTGTCGACGCCGGCGCGATCGACCGCGTGCTGGATGGCGTGGGCCGCCAGCGACATCGGCGGCGTGATGTTGAACCCGCCGCGGCCGGATTTCGCGAGGCCCGTGCGTGCATAGGAAACGATGACGGCTTCACGCATTGTTTTCTCCCTTGTCGAACGATTTGAGCGGAACGTTCTCTGAACGAATTGTCCTGACGCCATTGGTACACTGAGATTGCCGGGCGCGGGAAAAATAAAAACGCCGCCCTCGTTGGAAGGCGGCGTCGTTCCGTAGGTCGGAATATGTCGGTGACTGGTGCGATAAAATCCAACTCTGTCGGCTTGCTGTGTCACCTCTCCCCATCGGGGAGAGGTCGGATTGCGCCAGCAATCCGGGTGAGGGGCCGCAGCATACGGTAAGAGCCTAACCCCTCACCCGGATCGCATCTTACGATGCGATCCGACCTCTCCCTTCGGGAGAGGTGAAGGATCAGAACGTCAGCGCCTTGGCCTGCTTGACCTGCGGCAGGGCCTGCACCTTGGCGAGCAGGTCGGCCGGCACGGCGCCATCGACCTCGACCAGGGCAATGGCATCGCTGCCGGGGGCGACGCGGCCGAGATGGAAGGTCGCGATGTTGATCTTGGCATCGCCGAGGAGGCTTGCGAACTTGCCGATGAAGCCCGGCTTGTCCTCGTTGGTGATGTAGATCATCGACTTGCCGAACTCGGCGTCGATACGAATGCCCTTGACGTCGACGAGGCGCGGCTTGCCGTCATGGTACACGGTGCCGGAAACCGAACGCTCCTGGCGTTCGGTCGCCACGGTGACGGTGATCAGGCTCTCATAGTCGCTCTGGGAGGCACGCACGATCTCGTCCACCACCATGCCGCGCTCCTTGGCGACGACAGGCGCGGACACCACGTTGACCTCGCCCAGCATCGGCCGCAGCAGGCCCGACAGCACCGCGGAGGTGATCGCCTTGATCTTCATCTCCGCGACGTGGCCCTCATAGGTGATCTCGACCTTGCGGATGCCGCTTTCAGTGAGCTGGCCCGCGAACGAGCCGAGCTTCTCGGCGAGCGCGATGAACGGCTTCAGCTTCGGCGCTTCTTCGGCCGTGATCGAGGGGAAGTTGACCGCGTTCGAGATCGCGCCGGTGAGCAGATAGTCCGACATTTGTTCTGCGACTTGGAGCGCGACGTTCTCCTGCGCTTCTGTGGTGGAGGCGCCGAGATGCGGCGTGCAGATCACGTTGGGATGGCCGAACAGCACGTTGGAGGTCGCGGGCTCCTCGACGAAGACGTCGAAGGCAGCGCCCGCGATGTGCTTGGAATTGAGCGCTTCGACCACGGCCTGCTCGTCGACGAGCCCGCCGCGGGCGCAGTTGATCAGGCGCACGCCCTTCTTCATCTTGGCGATCGCGGCCGCGTCGATGATGTTCTTCGTCTTCTCGGTCAGCGGCGTGTGCAGCGTGATGAAGTCGGCGCGCTTGAGGAGCTCGTCGAGATCGACCTTCTCGACGCCGATGTCCTTGGCGCGCTCCGGCGACAGGAACGGATCGAATGCGACCACCTTCATGCGCAGGCCGAGTGCGCGGTCGGCAACGATCGAGCCGATATTGCCGCAACCGACGACGCCGAGCACCTTGCCGGTGATCTCGACGCCCATGAAGCGGTTCTTCTCCCACTTGCCGGCCTGGGTCGAGGCATCGGCCTGCGGGATCTCGCGCGCCAGCGCCAGCATCAGGGTAATCGCATGCTCGGCGGTCGTGATCGAATTGCCGAACGGCGTGTTCATCACGATGATGCCCTTGGCCGTCGCGGCCGGGATCTCGACATTGTCGACACCGATGCCGGCGCGGCCGATCACCTTGAGGTTGGTCGCCTTCTCCAGGATCTTTGCGGTGGCCTTGGTCGCGGAGCGGATCGCAAGGCCGTCGTAATTGCCGATGATCTCGGCGAGCTTGTCCTTGTCCTTGCCGAGGTTGGGCTGGAAGTCGACCTCGACGCCACGGTCCTTGAAGATCTGAACGGCGGCGGGAGACAGAGCGTCGGAAATGAGAACTTTGGGTTTGGTCATGGGGATGTGTCCTTCACCGTCCCTAAGGGAGGATCGGCCCGAGAGCCGGAAATGCGTGAGTGACTTGGAAGCTTGTTGCTCTCCCTCTCCCCGTCCTTACGGGGAGAGGGCATAGGCGGCCTTCGGCCGCCGTTCCTAGAAAGGACGCCGATGTGGAGCATCGGCTATGGTGAGGGGCAGCCACAGGCGAAGTGCTCGCGGAGAGAGCCCCTCACCCGGATCGCTGCGCGACCCGGCCTCTCCCCGTAAGAACGGGGACAGGCGAAGAAAACAACTACGCGGCTTTCGCAAGCGAAGCCTTGGTCTCGGCAAAGGCCCAGTCGATCCACTGTGTCAGCAGCTCGACGTCCTTTGCTTCCACCGTGGCGCCGCACCAGATGCGCAGGCCGGCCGGCGCATCGCGGTAGTACGCGAAGTCGTAGCCGGCGCCTTCCTTCTCGACGAGGGCGACCAGCTTCTTGGAGAACTCCGCCTGCGCGTCGTCGGAGAGCGAGGTGATCGCGGGATCGGTGAACTTCAGGCACACCGAGGTGTTGGAGCGGATCGAGGCGTCCTTGGCGAGGAAGTCGATCCATGGCGTCTTCGCCTTCCAGTCGGCCAGCACCTTGGTGTTGGCGTCGGCACGGGCGATCAGCGCCTTGAGGCCGCCGATCGACTTGGCCCAGTTCAGCGCATCGAGATAGTCCTCGACGCAGAGCATCGACGGCGTGTTGATGGTCTCGCCGACGAAGATGCCTTCGTTGAGCTTGCCGCCCTTGGTCATGCGGAAGATTTTTGGCAGCGGCCAGGCCGGCTTGTAGGTTTCGAGCCGTTCGACAGCGCGGGGCGACAGGATCAGCATGCCGTGCGCGGCCTCGCCGCCGAGCGCCTTCTGCCAGGAGAAGGTGACGACGTCGAGCTTGGCCCAGTCGAGCGCTTGCGCGAACGCGGCGGACGTCGCGTCGCAGATGGTCAGGCCTTCGCGGGTCGCGCTGATCCAGTCGGCGTTCGGCACGCGCACGCCGGAGGTGGTGCCGTTCCAGGTGAAGACGACGTCGCTCGCAGGGTCCACCTTGGAGAGGTCGGGAATCTCACCGTAAGCCGCATTGAGCTTGGTGACGTCCTTGAGCTTCAATTCCTTGACGATGTCGCTGACCCAGCCCTCGCCGAAGGATTCCCAGGCGAGCGTGGTGACGGGCCGTGCACCGAGCAGCGACCACAGCGCCATCTCGACCGCGCCGGTGTCCGAGGCTGGCACGATGCCGATGCGATAATCGGCGGGCACTTCAAGCACTTCGCGCGTCAGATCGATCGCGAGCTTGAGCTTGGTCTTGCCGACCTTCGCGCGATGCGAACGGCCGAGTGCTGCGTCCTTGAGATTTTGGGCGTTCCAGCCGGGGCGCTTGGCGCAGGGGCCGGAGGAGAAATGCGGCACGGTCGGCCGCGAAGCGGGCTTCGCTACAGTCATGATCTACCCTTCCAGATAGTAAGCCTCCCGTTGGGGGGAGGTGTCCCGCCGCGGCTGATACGGGAATCGGGCAGACCAGTCAAGAAAGTTCCGGCGGCTCACGGCGGAGTGATGGCGGCTCGGCTGCGATATCGGGCGATTCAACCGCCGCGAGCGCGTTCAGCAAGTCCGTGGCCTCGCTGATCAATTGCGCGGCCCGGCGGCGGCTGCTGACTTTCAAGATGCACTTGTCATTGGCCTGCACAACGTAGCCGTTGCCGACCTTGATCATGGAATAGCTTGTCATCGAAATCCCCGAACCGACCGAGCCCGGTGTCTGACTGCCTAGCACCGTTCGTTCCTGCGGGAACGTGAACGACGGGCGGGTAGTTTATCAGCTCTTAAGATGAATGAATGCGCGATCCGATTTGGTTGCTTGCGCAACGCCAAGGGCCAGAGCCCCATTCCGATACAATCGGAATGGGGCTCTGGATATTTGTATTGACGCGTTTTCTTTACGCGAACCGGTATCCACTTCGCTCGAAAACGCTCCTACTGCCTCAAAAGCGGACAGTCATGCCGACATGGCTCGCGGTAAATCCCAGCCGCTTGTAGAAGCGCTGCGCATCGACGCGCGTCTGATGCGTCAACAGTTCGACCAGCTTGCAGCCGCGCGCTTTCGCTTCGGCAACGGCCCATTGCACCAACTGCTCGCCGATGCCGCGGCTGCGACAATCGGCGGCAACGCGCACATCCTCGAGCAGACCGCGCACGCCGCCTTGCGAGCTGATGCCCCCGAGCACTGCGAGTTGCAGGCAGCCGACCACCCTGCCCTCGCTCTCGGCCACCACGAGCGTCAGGTTCGGATCGCGCTCGACCCGCTCGAATGCCGCGTAATAGACCGCAGGCAGCGGATCCTCGACGCGCTCGCGCCCGCGCCCGAGATGATCGTCGGCAAGCATCGCCACGATCGGCGCGCGGGACGGATGGAGACGGACTTGTCGGTCATGTCGAAAAACTCCAGCCTAAAGCGCGATGAGATCAGGATGAATCGCCATCGCGCTCAGCTTGTTGTTTGCGCATGATCTCCGCGCAAACGCGTTCCGCGTTTGTCGCGAGGGAAAACCGCTGCGCACTTGCGCTAACGCGGCCCTCCGGGTCCGGATCATGCCTTAGCGCGCCGGCGGCAGGCCGAGAAAGGCCTCGGCCTCGCCGATCCAGCGGCGGGTGGCCCCATGACGACCGAGATCGAAGCCGCCTTCGTGGGCAACACGGGTATAGGCGAGCAACGAGACGTCGGCGAGCGACATTGCCTCACCGGCGAAGAAGCGGTTGCCGGAAAGATGCTGCTCCATGCGGTCGAGTGCCGCATAGCCGCGCTTGACCTTTTCAGGGTCGAGCTCGGAGGCGGCCTTGCCGAGATAGACGATGAGGAAGCGACACACCGCGATGTAGGGCTCGTGGCTGTATTGCTCCCAGAACAACCATTCGTCCATCTTGGCCGCCGCGAAGGCGTCGCGCGGGATCAGCGCGCTGTCGCGGGCGAGATAGCGGATGATGGCATTGGACTGCGCCAGCGTGCGGCCGTCGTCGAAGGCGACGGTCGGCACCTGGCCGGCGCCGTTCATCGCCAAGAATTGCGGCGTGCGCGTCTCGCCTTTGCGCGTGTCGATCTCGATCCACTGATAGGGCACCGCGAGCTTGTCGCAGACCCACTTCACCTTCAGACAATTGCCGGAATTGCTGTCGCCGTAGATCTGCATCGCTATCACCCCATGTCGGGCCACAGAGCATCAGGCCGCAGCGAACCTGTCAACCGCGACGCGACGAAGCAGCGTTAGAACTTGTAGCCAAGCCCGACGCGCGCATTGTTCAGCGTGACGACCGTGTTCATCACAGGCGAGAATCTCACATATTCGTATTCCACGCGTGCGAACAATCCGTCCCAGATGCAATATTCGAGGCCGAGGCCGGCGGTCCAACCCACCGCGAAGGTGTTGGTCCTGTGCTGGCCCTGCGTCCCCGACTGCGTCGGAACGGGATCCCACGTCGTTCCGATGATGGTCGTAAAACCGCCCAACCCGTTCGTGATCGTCGTGTCCGTGCGCAATCTCACGTCGCTCGTCACGGTGCGGGTGACGTCCATCCGTCCGACGGCAGCGCCAAAGAACGCGTAGGGCATGAAGGGGCCGCCATCCCAACCGACGCGACCGCGCAGCGTGACCATGTCCTTGACCTGGGCCGTGGCGGTACCGGTGAGCGACACGGCATAATTGTGGGTGATGCCGTCGGGCCGTACCTCGCCGGGCGGGTTGACGATCACGAGCGCATTGGAGCCGGTCGACCCGGTCGAGAGGTTGCCGAAATAGCTGTAGGTGCCTTCGAGACTGAGAATGGCATCGTACCACTGCCAATTGCGGCCAATGAAGCCGCCGTAATTGACGCCCTGCGTGTTGGCCTTTTGCAGCAGCGACCACGTGGACGTCGGCCCCTGGAGCACGCTGTCGCGGAAGATGTAGTTGGTCAGGCCGACGACGCTCTGGCCGAAATCGGTCGCATCGGCCGTGTAGCCGGCGGTGCCGCCGACATAGAAGCCGTCCCAATTGTGGTTCGTCCTCGACAGACCGTCGGTGACGCTGCCGCGCAGGATCGGCAGGTCCGGCATGTCGGCCGCATGCGCGGCAGATACCGTCCCGAACATCGCCGCCGCCAACAAAAGCCCACGCATCGCAACGCTCCAAATAAACTCGAACTTTCGCCATGATCATGGCTCGTTAACCTTAACCAATGGTTGCGCCGGAGCTCTTCGCCGCCGCGAAGCCATGAAAAATACGCAAAGCAAAACGGCGCGGGATGATCCCGCGCCGTTAAGAGACTTTAACCGATGGGCTCGAAGATCAGCCCTTGGTGACGAGCGGCGGCGGCATGTAGGCCGGCGGGCTGCTGAGATCCCAGCGCACGCCGAGCTTAAGATCGTGCGAGGTGATGTCCTTAAACTTGAATGTGTTGCCGAGGGAGGCGGCGTCGTACGCTGCAAGCGCACCGGTAGTTCCGCTGCCTAGATCGACGTAGCTGTAGGCAAGTTCAAGCGTGAGACTGGGGTTGACTTTGTAAGCAAGACCCGCGTGCGCCGCCCAGGCGAAATTCCACTTCGATCCGCTTGCAGCTGTTGCGTAGCTCGAGTGCGTTCCAGCGGTCACGACCGGGGGAAAACCTGACGGGGTGGCGCCGGGCGAGACGAGCGGATTGACCGCACCCGAGTCAGTGAAGCTGGAAATGTTAACTCGCGATGCACCGACGCCGGCGCCGATGAACGGAGTTACACACCACCAAGTACCCAGGTCGACATACGCGTTCGCCAAGAACAGCAATTCGGATTTGCTGCCGTTGTAATTGTCGATCCCAGAATAGGGAGTGCCGTACGCCGAACCAGTCAAAAGATCTGTACCTTTGAAGTTTGACTTGCCGCGATACTGAGCGGTGACGTCCGTCCGAAACCAGCTATTCACGCGATAGCCGACGCCGACATCGAAGATCCCGGCCGTATCAAAATCTGTAGTTTGGCTGAAGGAGCTCAGCTGAGAATAGGCTGCCTCGTCAGACTTGCGAACGCTCTTCACGCTCTGATTGCTGAAGCCGATGTCGCCGCGGAGATACCAGCCACCGAAATCGGCGGGCGGAGCCGGCGGCGAGTACATGGGAGGCGGGGCAGCGATCGGCATGTCGGCGGCAAACGCCATCGACGAGATCAGGGATGCCGCACCCGCGGCAAGAAGAGACTTAACGCTACGCATTGGCTTCGTCCTTATGGCCGGTGAGGCAAAATGCAGACGCCTCACGTTCTGGAAACTCACGGGAGGACGATGGCATCAAATGCTTAAGCGCCACTTAACCCTAATTTTTAAGGTTGATTTTTTCTGAGCGCACACGCGGGATGCGGTGAGAGCGTTGCAAAAATGCGGCAGCAGGAAGTGCCTACTTCGCTGGAAGAGGCTTTGTGGGCGCCGCAATTGCTAACGATGTATGAAGCAGCAATACAGCGGAGCAGGTTTTGTTAACGCGCGTGCTGCGGCAGTTTGGGCAGGAACACGGCAAGCAGGCCGATCGCCGGCAGATACGCGCAGACCTGATAGACGAACGCGATCGAGGTGTGATCGGCGAGCTTGCCGAGTACGGCGGCGCCTAAGCCCCCGATGCCGAAGGCGACGCCGAAGAACACGCCGGAGATCATGCCGAAGCGGTGCGGCACCAGCTCCTGCGCGAACACGATGATCGACGACGTCGTCGAGGAGATGATGAGGCCGATGATCACTGACAGCACCGCGCTGGTGTAGAGCCCGGCATGGGGTAGCGCCAGCGTGAACGGCAGCGCGCCGAGGATCGAGATCCAGATCACGATCTTGCGGCCGAACCGATCCCCGAGTGGACCGCCGAAGAAGGCGCCGACCGCGTTCGCGGCGAGGAAGATGAAGAGATAGATCTGGGCCGCCTGCGTCGACACGCCGAAACGGTCGATCAGGTAGAAGATGTAGTAGCTCGACAGGCTGGAGACATAGAGCTGTTTCGAGAACAGCAGCGCCACCAGCACGAGCAGCGCCATCGCGACGCGGCGCGAGCTCGGGCCGCCGGGCCGGGTATGGATCGGCGCAGCCTTCTTCGCCGTGATCTGCGGCGCATACCAGCGGCCGATGCGCCAGAGAATGAGAATCGCGAGGAACGCGATCGAGGAGAACCAGGCGATGCTGCCCTGCCCGAACGGCACCACGATCAGCGCGGCCAGCACCGGCCCCATCGAGGTGCCGAAACTGCCGCCGAGCTGAAACACCGATTGCGCAAAGCCGTAGCGGCCACCCGAGGCGAGCCGCGCGATGCGCGCGGATTCGGGGTGAAACACCGCCGAGCCGAGACCGACCAGCGCGGCGGCGACGAGGATGACGAGATATTGGTGCGCGGCGCTGAGCAGCAACAGGCCGAAGAAGGTCGAGGCCATGCCGATCGCCAGCGAATAAGGCTGCGCCTTCTTGTCGGTGTAGTGTCCGACCACCGGCTGCAGCAGCGAGGCCGTGAACTGAAAGGCCAGCGTGATCATGCCGATCTGCGCGAAGTCGAGCGCGTAGGTGTCCTTCAGGATCGGATACACCGAGGCGATCAGCGACTGCATGGTGTCGTTGAGGAAGTGCGAGAAGCTGATGCCGGCGAGCACGATATAGGCCGGCCCCGCCGCCGCCTTGGCAACGGGCACGACGTCGCCGACGACAACGGGCTCGGTCAGCGTTTCCGCAGGTACGACGACAGGCTTGTTCAATGGAGCATCCCGGCGGGCGCGGCGAACCGCCGCAGCTGCTCATTACGATGCAACGCGCGGTAGAACCAGCGCCAATCGCAAATGGCTGGAATGCGTGGGTCTTACCCTCTCCCCTTGTTGTGGGAGAGGGTGGCTCGCCGCGTAGCGGCGAGACGGGTGAGGGGTATCTCTCCGCGCATGGACCTCTCGATTTGAGCTGGCTGAGACAACCCCTCATCCGGCGCTTCGCGCCACCTTCTCCCACAAGGAAGAACCCCCTCCGCGCGTCCGATATCGTAGGGTGAGCAAAGGCGCATTTGCGCCCTGCCCACCGTCTTTCCGATACGGCGACAGATGCGTGGGCACGCTTCGCTTTGCCCACCCTACGATATCTGTGGCGCGGACAGAGACCCCTGATCCGGCTCGCTTACGCCGCGGCTTGGCCGAGCGCCGAGACGATGGTGTCGACGACGTCCTCGACCAGGATGCGGTCCTCACCTTCGCCCATGACGCGGATCACGGGCTCGGTGCCGGAGGAGCGGATCAGGAGGCGGCCGTGGCCGTTGAGGCGTTTCTCGCCGTCGGAGATCGCCGACTTGACCTCGGAATCATCGAGCGGCTTGCCGCCCTTGTGGCGGACATTCTTGAGGATCTGCGGCAGCGGATCGAAGCGGTGGCAGACTTCCGACACCGGACGGCGCAGCTTCTGCACCACGGCGAGCACTTGCAGCGCGGCGACAAAGCCGTCGCCGGTGGTGGCATAGTCGGACAGGATGATGTGGCCGGACTGCTCGCCGCCGAGATTGTAGCCGCCGCTCAGCATCTGCTCGAGCACGTAGCGGTCGCCGACCGGCGTGCGCACGAGATCGAGCCCGTGCCCCTTCAGGAAGCGTTCGAGGCCGAGATTGGACATCACGGTGGCGACGATGCCGGGCCGCGACAGCCGTCCGTCTTCCTTCCAGCTCTGCGCGATCACCGCGAGCAGCTGGTCGCCATCGACGAGGTGGCCGCGCTCGTCGACCAGGATGACGCGATCGGCGTCGCCGTCGAGCGCGATGCCGATGTCGGCGCGCATCTCGCGCACCTTCCTCGACAGCGCTTCCGGCGAGGTCGAGCCGCAATCCTTGTTGATGTTGAAGCCGTCGGGGTCGACGCCGATCGGCACCACGTCGGCGCCCAGCTCCCACAGCGCTTCCGGCACCACCTTGTAGGCGGCGCCGTGGGCGCAATCGATCACGACGCGCAGGCCGTCGAGCGAGAGGTCACGCGGCAGGGTGCGCTTGGCGAATTCGATGTAGCGGTCATGCACGCCGTCGATACGGCGGGCGCGGCCGAGGCTCGCGCTCTGTGCGAGACGCTTGTCGATGGGCTCGTCGAGCAGCTGCTCGATCTGCTTCTCGACGTCGTCGGAGAGCTTGAAGCCCTGCGGGCCGAACAGCTTGATGCCGTTGTCCTCGAACAGATTGTGCGAGGCCGAGATCATCACGCCGAGGTCGGCGCGCATCGACTTGGTCAGCATCGCGACCGCCGGCGTCGGCATCGGGCCGACCAGCAGCACGTCCATGCCGACCGAGGTGAAGCCCGCGACCATCGCATATTCGATCATGTAGCCGGACAGGCGGGTGTCCTTGCCGATCACGACGCGATGGCGGTGGTCGCCGCGCTGGAATGCAAGGCCGGCGGCCTGGCCGACCTTGAGCGCGAGCTCCGGCGTGATCAGTCCGTTGGCGCGGCCCCGGATCCCGTCCGTCCCGAAATATTTGCGACTCATATCGTCCCCCAGCGCAACAACCAGGGATCCCCTCTACAACCACGGGCTGCCCGTTCGGGCCCCGCATCCCTGATTTGCTGAGGGTCTTATAAGCCCAACGCGGTCAAATTGGCTTCAAAAAATGTGATCAATCGTTACGGAACAGGGGTACTCCCTGCGTCGATAAGGGGTTGTTAACATTATATTTCCTGCCGCAGCGCCGAAACGGGGGCGGAACCCGGCCTAGCCGGAGCGCTTGACATGGCCGTCGTCACGGCTCGGCGGCGGCTGGGTGACGTTGACGGGATCAGAGCCCGGGAAGGTCTCCTCCAGCCCCTCTTCCAGGGCCTCCTCGAGAGCCTGCTTCTCCTTGATCTGTTCCGGCGACGGTCCCGCGTGTGGCTTCGTCATGGCGCCCTCCTCTCAAACGATTTGGCTGTGCATCCAACCATGCTAGATGACCCCTCAATCTTCCGACGCAAGACTTCCGCTACGACGGGCCGGGGACACGTTCATGAAGCACATCACCTGTATCGACGATCTTCGCGCGCTGCATAAGCGCCGCGTGCCGAAGGCGTTCTTCGACTATTGCGACCGCGGTTCCTATGCCGAGGAAACGCTGCGCGCCAACCGCGAGGACATGCAGGCGATCAAATTCCGCCAGCGCATCCTGGTCGACGTCTCCAAGCGCGACACCTCGACCACGATTTTGGGCGAGCCCTCGACCATGCCGCTGATCCTCGCGCCCGTGGGCCTGCTCGGCATGCAGCATGGCGACGGCGAAATTTACGCCTGCCGCGCGGCGCAGGCCGCCGGCATCCCGTTCACGCAATCGACCATGTCGATCTGCTCGATCGAGGACATCGCCGCCAATGTCGAGAAGCCGTTCTGGTTCCAGCTCTACGTGATGAAGGACCGCGGCTTCATCAAGGAGCTGATCCAGCGTGCCATCACCGCGAAGTGCAGCGCGCTGGTGCTCACCGTCGACCTGCAGGTCATCGGCCAGCGCCACGCCGACATCAAGAACGGCATGACGGTGCCGCCCGAGTGGTCGCTGGCGAAGCTGATCGATTTTGCCACCAAGCCGGCCTGGGTCTCGGGCGTGCTGCAGGGCAAGCGCCGCACCTTCGGCAATCTCGCCGGTCATCTGAAGGTCAGCGACGACATCACGTCGCTGTCGACCTGGATCAACTCGCAGTTCGACACCACGCTGAACTGGAAGGACGTCGAGTGGGTCCGCAGCATCTGGCCGGGCAAGCTCATCATCAAGGGCATTTTGGACGTCGAGGACGCCGAGGAAGCCGCCAAGACCGGCGCGCAGGCGTTGGTGGTGTCGAACCATGGCGGCCGGCAGCTCGACGGCGCGCCGTCCTCGATCGAGGCGCTGCCGGAGATCGTCGACACGGTCGGCGACAAGATGGAGATCATGTTCGACGGCGGCATCCGCTCCGGCCAGGACGTGATGCGCGCGCTCGCGCTCGGCGCCAAGTCCTGCATGATCGGCCGCGCCTATGCCTATGGGCTTGGCGCCGGCGGCCAGGCCGGCGTCGCCAAGGCGATCGACATCATCCAGAAGGAGCTGCTGACCACAATGGGTCTGTGCGGCGTCAACCGGATCGACGAGATCGACGATCATATCATCGCGGTGTAGCCGCAGCGACGGTGCCGTAGGGTGGGCAAAGCGAGGCGTGCCCACCAATTCTCCCGAAGCGAGAGAAGACGTGGGCACGGCGCAAGTGCGCCTTTGCCCACCCTACGAGTCCAGCGCTCGATCACTCACATCGGCGGCGTGATCCCGTCCCGCCCGACATTGACCCGGTTCGCCTCCAGCGAGCCGTCGTCCTTCTTCGCCGCACCGAAGATGATCAGCTTGGCGCCGGGCTTCACCTCCGACGTGTCGCTGGCAACGAAGGTGACGATCGGGGTGTCCGGCGGCACCACGACTTTCTTCTCGCCGTCCTTGTATTTCACCGTGATGTTCTGGCCGTCGGTGCCCTTCACCGTCTGCGCCACGGTCGCATTCGTCATCGTCGAATTGGCGCGGGCGTCCCAGGGGCGGAAGCCTTCGGCGGCGCCGCGCTGGTTCTCCGGGAAGATGTGCACGGCGATCGCCTTCTGGGTGCCGTCCGGCTCGGGCATGGCGGTGACGCCGATATAGGAGCCTTCCTTGATCTCGGAGAGCTCGGTCTTCACCACGGCGAAGACCGCGACGTTGTCGGTCATGCGCACCTTCACGTCGCTGCCCTCGCGGGTCTTGATGCCGAGCATGTTGCCGTCGACGCTCTCGATGGTGCCGCGGATGCGGACCGTCGGCGCCTGCTGCGCCGAGGCGGATGAAACGGCAATAAAGGTGACGAATGCAGCCACGGCGGCGCGTGGCATCCAGTTGATCAGTGTCGGCATGGCCTTGTCCCTCCAGGACGTTGCGGCGGTACATCACGGCAACCCCGTGCGACCGCCGCTATTCCCTGCTCGGCCGATCACATCGGCGGGGTCAGCCCGTCGCGGCCGACGCTGACGCGGTTGGTCTCGAACGAGCCGTCCGGCAGCTGCTTCATGAAGGCGATGACTTTCGCGCCGGCCTTCAGATCGGATTTGTCACCGGGCACGAAGGTCACCACCGGCGTGTTGTCGGCGACGAACACCTTCTTCTCGCCGTCCTTGTATTTCACCAGCAGCGTGTGGCCGTCATTGCCGACCACGCTCTCCGACACCGTGGCGTTGGTCATGCTGGAATTGGGCTTGAGGTCATAGGGCCGCGAGCCCTCGCCGGTGCCGCGCATGCTCTCCGGAAAGACGTGCACCTCGACCGCGTTCTGGCCGCCGTCCGGTCCCGGCACGGTGGTGGCGCCGACGAAGGAGCCAACCTTGATGTCGGCGAGTGAAATCTTTGTAATGCCTGACACGTTCACGTCAGGAGCGATGCGCAGCTTGACGTCCTCGCCGCTGCGCGACTTGACCTGCATGGTATCGCCGTTGACGCTCTCGATCGTGCCGCGCACGCGCGTCGGCACCGGCGCCTTCTGCGCGAAAGCATAGAAGGTGGAAGCGGCCACCATCGCAACAGCGATGAGCGGGCGCGTGAAAGTTTGGCGTTGAACGGTCATGACGGTCTCCGATTGTCCCCACGGATGGAGAACGCCGAAGACCTCTGACTATTCTCTCAAGTCTTTGTGAGATCGGCCTCGACCAATGCGCGCAGCTCGGCCGTGACCTCGGGCCTGCGGCCGAACCACAATTCGAAGCCGCGCACCGCCTGGTGCAGGAGCATGCCGAGCCCGTCGGCGGTCTCGAGCCCGCGCGCTTGCGCGGCCCCAAGCAGCGGCGTCACCAGCGGGACATAGACGAGATCAACGACGACGGCCTCGTTCGGCAGGCTTGCGACATCGACATCGAGTGACGGCTGGCCGTGCATGCCGAGCGAGGTCGTGTTCACGAGAAGTTTTACGCGCGGCAGCACGTCGTTGATCCGGTCCCACGCAACAGGATGCACGTTCGGCCCGAACTGTTCTGCGAGAGTCTCGGCCCGCGCGATGGTGCGATTGGCGAGATGGATGCGCTTGATGCCGCGCTCGCGCAGGCCGAACACGACCGCGCGCGAGGAACCGCCGGCCCCGAGCACCAGCGCTTCGTCCGCCCTGTCCCAGCCGGGTGCGCTGGCGTCGAGATTGCCGATGAAACCTTCGACATCGGTGTTGGTCGAACGCAGCTCGCCGTCCGCAAACCACAGCGTGTTGGCGGCGCCGACGGCCCGCGCGCGCGCGTCGGGTGTCGAGAGCGCCAGCACCGCCTCCTTGTGCGGGATGGTGACATTGGCGCCGACAAAACCGCGCAGCGACAGCCGCAGCACGAAATCGCGCAAATCGTCGGGCGGAACCGCCTCGATGACATAGCCGCCTGCGATGCAGAGCGTGCGCAGCCAGTAACGATGGATCAGCGGCGAGCGCGAATGCGCGGCCGGCCATCCGATCAAGCAGGCTGCGGGAGCCTTGGTCACTGTCGTCGCCTCCTTGGGGTCGTATTTGGAGGCGATCCATTTCGCGTCCCGCGGGCTCTGTCAAGCCGGGAGGCTCAGTGCGACATCAGCTCCCGGCCACATCGCCCGGCGCCGGCTTCGCCGCACCGCCCTTGATGTCCGAGACCGCGCGCGCGATGGTCTCGCGATAGCGGGCGCGCGGCGGCGTCACGCCATGGGTGAGCAGCGCGCGGCGGACCGCGGGCGTGGCTCCGGTGATGAACAGGCGGATGCCCTGGCGATGCGCCTTGGCGGCGACGCGGCCGAGCACGTTGGCCGCGGTCGAATCCAGGAACGGCACCGCGGCGAAATCCACCACGAATCCCTTGCGCTTGTCGGCGACGCCGTCGAGCACGTTGCCGATCGCCGAGGCCGCGCCGAAGAAGAACGCGCCGGTGATGCGATAGACCAGCACGTCGCGATCGACCGCGAGCGCGGGATCGTAGGGAACACGCTCGCCATTGCCGTCATCGGGGCGGTCGGCGGCCACCAGCGGCATGCGCTCCTCGATGCCGGTCATCTCCGCCATGCGATGGATGAACAGTACCGCGCCGAGCGAAAAGCCGACCAGAATGCCTTCGGTGAGATCACGGAAGATCGTGAGCAGGAAGGTTGCGAGCAGGACGATGGCGTCGCCCCAGGACGAGCGCAAGAGCGTCGCGAACTCCTGCTTCTCCGCCATGGTCCAGGCGACCACCACCAGCACGGCGGCGAGCGCGGCGAGCGGGATGTAGCTCGCGAGCGGCGCCGCGATCAGCATGAACAGCAGCAGGAACACCGCATGCAGCATGCCCGCGACCGGCCCGCGCCCGCCGGCGCGGATGTTGGTCGCGGTGCGCGCGATCAGGCCGGTGACGCAGATGCCGCCGAACAGCGCCGAGCCGATATTGGCGACACCCTGCGCCACCAGCTCGCAATTGGAACGGTGACGTCGTCCGGTCATGCCGTCGGCCACCACCGCCGAGAGTAACGATTCGATCGCGGCGAGCAGCGCGAAGGCGATCGCATCGGGCAGCACGCCTTTCGCCTTCGCAAGCGAGAACGCAGGCAGCGCGGGTGACGGCAATTCGCGCGGGATGCCGCCAAAACGGCTGCCGATGGTTTCGACCGGCAGCGAGAACACCGCGCACACGATCGCCGCGAACACGACCGCGATCAGGATGCCCGGCCAGGACGGCCGCCAGATCCGCAATGCGGCGATGATGGCGATGCTGGCGATCGCAACCGCAACCGCGGACGGATTGATGGTGTGCAGGCCGCCGGCGAGCGCGACCAGTTTTGGCACGAATTCGCTGGGCTCCTTCCCTGCCAGCGTGATGCCGCCGAGATCGTGCAGCTGGCTGGCGAAGATGATCACGGCGATGCCGGCGGTGAAGCCGACCGTGACGGGATAGGGAATGAACTTGATGTAGGTGCCGATCCGCAGCAGGCCCGCGGCAATCAGGATGGCGCCCGCCATCATGGTGGCGAGGATGACGCCGTCGACGCCGTGCCGCTCCGCGGTCACCGCGACCAGCACGATGAAGGCGCCGGCGGGCCCGCCGATCTGGAAACGGCTGCCGCCGAGCAGCGAGACGATGAAGCCGCCGACGACGGCCGTGTAGAGGCCGCGGTCCGGCGTCACGCCCGAGGCTATCGCGATCGCCATCGACAGCGGCAGCGCGACGATCGCAACCGTGAGGCCTGCAAAGACGTCGGCGCGGAAATCCGATGGGCCATAGCCCTCGCGCCAGACGGTAACGAGTTTTGGCAAGTACAGTTCGGCGAAGGTCGGCCGGCGCAGCCGATGCAGCCCGCTTGCGTGATCGCTTGTGATGCTCATGTCGGCAAAGTGCTCCGCTGCCCCCACAATGCTCCATGCATCGTGCGGCGCGTTGCGCAGCGATGCGCTAGCTCATCCTGATCCCAAGCACGACCAACGCGATCATGCCCCCACGCGGCGCGGCGGCCCCGGCTCCTTCAGGCGAACGCCCCGCCCGCCGCTGTCGCTGCGCGTCTGCTCGCCGATCAGCTCGACGCCGGCCCGGTCGAACGCCTCGACCACCTTGATCAAGGTCTCGACCACGCCGCGAACATTGCCGGTCGAGGCCTCCATCCGCTGGATGGTCGGCAGCGACACGCCGGCGAGCTCGGCCAGGGTTTTCTGGTCAATGCCGAGCAGCGCGCGGGCTGCCCGCATCTGGAACGACGTGATCACCTTGGCCTCACGTATTAGATCTTATAAGTGATGTCTGGAGCATTTACAATGATGTAAAATACATCATTTAGCGAGGAGGGCAAGGGAATTCGCTTACGAGCCCGTCTGTCCCCACCGTCATTGCGAGGAGCACTTGCGACGAAGCAATCCAGACTGCCTCCGCAGAGACAGTCTGGATTGCTTCGCTGCGCTCGCAATGACGGAGATTTGGGCGCGAGCTCGAGCTAAATGAAAACGCCGCACGCCTAGAGACAGCCCTTCACCCCACCCTCTCCCCGCGAAGAGCGGGGAGAGGGAGTGAGAGAGTGCGCGCCCCTCACTGCGCGAAAGCCAAATCACGCCGCGTGCTGATGCGCGGCGATGATCTGGTCGGCGGCGCGCCCCGTGACTTCGGCCATGTGGTCGAACTGGCGGGTGAAGCTGCCGGCGCCGGCCGTGGCCGAACGCAGCTCGACGATCAGCTCGCCGATCTCCGCTTCCGGCATCATGGCGCGGACGCAGTCCCAGCCGCTCCAGCCGTCGCGGGTGTCGAAGCCGAGGATCTGGCCGCGCCGTGCCGACAGGATCGCGTTGATCTTGGCGGTGGCGTCGGTCGGACAGACGATCTCGACGACGTGGATCGGCTCCAGCAACACCGGCTGGCATTGCGGCAGGCCTTCGTTCAATCCGATCCGCGCCGCCGTGCGGAAGGCGAGATCGGAGCTGTCGACGCTGTGATAGGAGCCGTCGGTCAGCGTCACCTGTACATCCGTGACGGGGAAGCCGAGCGGGCCGCGCGTCAAGCCGTCGACGACGCCTTCCTCCACCGCCGGGATGTAGTTGCGCGGCACCGCGCCGCCCACCACCTTCTCGGCGAATTTGAAGCCGTCACCGCGCGGCAGCGGCTTGATGTCGAGCACGACGTCGCCGAACTGGCCGTGGCCGCCGGACTGCTTCTTGTGGCGGCCGCGCTGGGTGATCGGCTTGCGGATGGTCTCCTGGTAGCCGATCGCGGGCGGATGCGACGAGATCTTGACGCCGAAGCGATCGCGCAAGCGCTCTACCTCGACGCGCAGATGCATCTCGCCCTGCCCCCACAGCACGGTGTCATGGGTCTGGGGATTCTGCACGATGACCAGCGAGGGATCCTCCTCGTGCAGGCGCGCCAGCGCCTGGCCGAGCTTCACATCGTCCTTGCGGTCGGTGGACGCGATCGACATCGCGAGCACCGGCGGCGTCGGCTCCGGGGCGGTGAGCGCAGCCGGCGGGGTCTTGCCGTTCGAGACCGTGTCACCGGTCTTGAACGGGTCCAGCTTGGCGAGCGCGACGGTGTCGCCGGCGTCCGCCGCGGCACGCTTGGTGTCGTAGGCGCCGTTAACGGCAAGGATGCCGGAAATGCGGCTGATCCCGCCGGAGGAGCATTGCAGCGTCGCGCCGTCGTCGAGATGGCCGGCGAGCAGTCGCGTCAGCGACAGCTTTCCGCCATGCTGCGAATGCAACGTCTTGAAGACGTAGCCGAGCGCATCCTTGGTGTCGGGAACGCCGAGCCGCTTTGCGGTCTCCGCGATACCGGGCGCCTCGTGGCGCAGCGCCTTCATCAGGCGCAGCACGCCGTTCTCGCGCGCGGCGGCCCCGAGCAGCACGGGGCAGATCAGCCCTTCGCGGAGTTCGCGGGCGAGATCATCGAACACGGCATCGCGCGGCGGCTGGATGTCTTCGAGCAGCTGCTCCATCAGCGCATCGTCATGGTCGGCGAGCTTCTCCAGCATCGAGAAGCGCGCCTCCTTCTCGCGATCGAGATCGCCGCCTTCGAGCGCGACCACCTCGGAGGCCTTGTGCTCGCGATAGACGAACGCGCGCTCCAGCGCGAGATCGACAAAGCCCTCGATCAGATCGCCTTTCCAGATCGGGATCTGGCGCAGCACCAGCGGCACGCGCGAGGCGGGCTGGAGCATCGCGAGCGTCTCGCGGATGCGCTGGCTGGCGCGATCGATCTTGTTGAGGAACAGGAAACGCGGGATCTTCAACTCTTCCAGCTCGCGCAGGATGATCTGAAGCTGCGGAAGCTTCTTCTCGTCGGCCTCGCAGACCACGATCGCGGCATCGACCGCGGGCAGCGCGGCGCGCATGTCGTGGGCGAATTCGACGGAACCGGGACAATCGAGGAAGGTGTAGCTGTCGCCCATGAAACTCGTGGTGGCGGCAGTGAGGCCGACGGTCATCTTGTGATGACGGGCCTCGGGTGTGGCGTCGCCGACGGATGTTCCGGCATCGACGCTGCCGGCACGCGGGATTGCGCCCGTTCGCGCCAGGATTGCTTCGAGAAGTGTGGTTTTACCGCTTTGGAAAGGGCCCACCAGCGCAATGCACCGTGGACCTCGGGGACTTCTGACGTCTTGTCCCATTCGCCGCCTCCTTGGTGTGGAGCTCGGCCCATGATTGGGTCGGCAAACGGTGATGCTCTGCCCGTCGCCGAGTTTTGGCAAGCATCAAACGTCGCTGCGGTGCGTCGTCGGTTAGAAAATCAATTAGAACAAGTCTTGATGACTGACACGGCTATCGGCCGCCCGTTCCACCTCTCCCGAAGGGAGAGGTGAGGAGAGCGTTTCATCCGCGATGACCGAAAATTTTAACGGCCCGGGCGGAGTTCCAGGCTTTCGAGGCCGGCGGCGACGTTGAGGCCGACCTGGCCCTGCACGCTGAGCGGCTGGAGCGCGATCGAATTGTTGGAGCCGCCGACCAGCACGTTGCCGCCGAGGCCGACGCCGACCGAGGCGCTGCCCTGCGCGCCCGCGTAATTGCCGGAGAGGTCGCCGGGCCCGAGCCGGTCGACCGGCGCGAACACGCCCCAGGCCAGCGTGGTCTCCTGGGTGATGCCGATGTCGAGGCCGACCTTACGGATCGTCGCGACATAACGATCTTCAGGCACGCCCTCGGCGCGCAGCACGCAGCCGAGATTGGTCACCGATCCCACGATAAAGCCAACGCTGGCGCCGCCGCGGCATTCGAGCACGCCGACGCGGACCATCCGCTGCTGCTGCGCATCGCTGTTTGCGACGGAGGCAACGAGGCTGGCGGCAGCGAGCCCGGCGAAGATGAACGAACGGCGCATGAAAGATCTCCGGCTATGAATGTGATGCGAGCAGAGAGAGCGCCCCACCCGTGTTGCGTGATGGTCTATGCCACAGGAATTTTGGAGTTGCCAGATCGGACGTATCTGAAATGAACGCTTGGAGAGAGGCCCCTCACTCCCTCTCCCCGTAAGAACGGGAGAGCGAGTGAGAGAATCGTGCATCCCTCACAGCAAAAATTCGCGCTATCGGCGGACTAACCTCTCCCCGCTCTTTGCGGGGAGAGGTCGGATCACATCGCAGATGTGATCCGGGTGAGGGGCCATGCACAACGCCGACCAGAGCAGAGGTCCATCCGACTCCGTTCATCGAAACACAAACAAAAAGGCCCGCACGAAGCGGGCCTTTCCAATTCGCACTGTCTTCGGCTCAACGCAGATTGCCGCAGAAGCGCTGGATGCGCTTGCAGGCGTCTTCGAGGTCGGAGGTCTTGGTCGCGTAGGAGATGCGGAAGGCGGGGCCGAGGCCGAAGGCCGAGCCCTGCACCACGGCGACGCCTTCGGTCTCGAGCAGTTCGGTGACGAACTGCTCGTCGTTCGAGATCACGTTGCCCGACGGCGCCTTCTTGCCGATCGTGCCGGCGCAGGACGGATAGACGTAGAACGCGCCTTCCGGCCGCGGGCACTCGATGCCGTTGGCCTGATTGAGCATGGAGACGACGAGGTCGCGGCGCTCCTTGAACACCTTGTTGTTGGCGGGGATGAAGTCCTGCGGACCGTTCAGCGCCTCGACCGAAGCCCACTGCGCGATCGAGCAGGGGTTCGAGGTCGACTGCGACTGGATGGTCGACATCGCCTTGATGAGCTGCGCCGGACCACCGGCATAGCCGATACGCCAGCCGGTCATGCAATAGGCCTTCGACACGCCGTTCACGGTGAGCGTGCGGTCGTAGAGACTGGGCTCGACTTGCGCGACCGTGGTGAACTGGAAGTCGTCATAGACGAGGTGCTCGTACATGTCGTCGGTCATGACCCACACATGCGGGTGCTTGACCAAGACGTCGGTGAGCGCCTTCAGCTCGGCTTTGGTGTAGGCGGCACCGGTCGGGTTCGACGGCGAGCACAGGATCACCCATTTGGTCTTCGGCGTGATCGCGCGCTCGAGCGCCTCGGCCCCGAGCTTGAAGCCGGTCGCGGCGGTGCAGACCACCGGCACCGGCTCGCCGCCGGCGAGCGCCACCATCTCGGGATAGCTGACCCAATAGGGCGCGGGGATGATCACCTCGTCGCCCGGATTGATGGTCGCCATCAGCGCGTTGTAGAGCACCTGCTTGCCGCCGGTGCCGACGATGATCTGGTTCGGCTTGTAGGCGACGCCGTTCTCACGCTGAAACTTCGCGATGATGGCGTCCTTCAGCTCGGGAATGCCGTCGACCGCGGTGTACTTGGTCTTGCCGGCTTCGATGGCGCGGATCGCCGCCAGCTTGATGTTCGCAGGCGTGTCGAAGTCGGGCTCGCCGGCGCCGAGGCCGATGACGTTGCGGCCCGCCGCTTTCAGCGCGCGTGCTTTATCCGTGACCGCGATGGTCGCGGACGGCTTCACACGGTCGAGCGCAGCGGCAAGGAAGGACATCGTCATCTCCTGACAAGCGTCGTGAGCACTTGGGCCTCACGACTCCAATTGTGGGAATGCAGCCACCCTAAAACGTGTATCGCTGCGCCGCAAGAAACTTCGGCCCGATCCGGCAAAAGTTTACAGATTTGGAGCGTTTCAAGGCGCGATTTCCCGCAATTTTCCGCAACTTTGTCGGGCAAACCGCTCATATCCCGCAAGGCTTGTCCTCGGAGCAATTTTGCGTGTTGCGATGAGACCAAAGGTCGTCATGCCCGGGCTTGTCCCGGGCATCCACGTTCTTCGTGCGGCGTCGCTAAGACGTGGATGGCCGGGTCATAGGCGAGCGGAAGCGACGCCGTCCTTCGGACGGCTATGCCCGGCCATGACGATGTGGAGGATCTCGGCGTCCCAGCTCTGACTGCTCAACCGTCTCACCAATGCACGGTCGAATGCATCCCGTGCGTTGACGCAAGCGTGAACTCATTTGCATCGTCGCGCGGAAATGATCTTCCGCGGCGTTGCAGTGCGGTAGGGTTTTCGAGTTTTTCTATCGGCTGGCCCTTGCGGCGGATTCGCATCGGCATCATTGTTTACCCGCGCTGCGGGGCAACACGTGCCGCGCCATTCCCAACCACGGATTCGAAACTCCCCGAATGTACAAGCTCTATTCGATGCAACGCTCGGGCAACAGCTACAAGGTCCGCCTTGCGCTGGCGCTGCTCAACGTGCCCTACGAAGCGATCGAGGTAGACATTCTGCGCGGCGAAAGCCGCACGCCGGATTTTCTGACCAAGAATCCGTCGGGCCAGGTGCCGCTGCTCGATGTCGGCGACGACCGCTTTCTCGCCGAGTCCAACGCCATCCTCTGGTACGTCGCCGTCGGCACGCCGCTCGCGCCGGAGAATCGCATCGACCGCGCCGAGGCGTTGCAATGGATGTTCTTCGAGCAGCACGCGCTCGAGCCGAACATCGGCGCTGCCTATTTCTGGCTGTCACTGGTCAAGGGCGGCCGCGACCTGCAGACGCACGCGCTGGAGGACTGGATGGAGCGCGGCTATGGCGCGCTGCAGGTGATGGAGAACCACCTCAAGACCAACGCCTATTTCGCCGCCCGCCAGCTCACGGTCGCCGACATCGCGCTGTACGGCTACACCCACCTCGCCGAGCGCTGCGACTTTGATCTCCAGGCCTTCCCGGCGATCCGGGACTGGCTGAAGCGGGTGGAAGCCACGCCCGGTTATGTATCGATGGACTGGCGGCCGGCCGACATCGACAATCCCGCCAGCATCGCCGCGGGCGCCTGAGGGCTCGCCCGCGCTGGCGAATAGTGGGCATAAGGTTCATCCTCGCCGCAATCTCGCCATTTTCGGCGCGATAGCCGCCCCAATATTGCCCGTTGAAATAGTGAAATTGTTCGATGTCGCGGGTGATTCGCTCGCACATTGAAGGATTTAGACCATGATTCGGGCGTCCGGCACGGCGGGCTTTCAAAGCCGAACCGATACCGTTTCGTCTTCCCGGCTGACCAACGCGGTCGCGGCCTCGCTCGCCGTCGCCGCGCTCTCGCTGTGCCTGATCGTCACCCTGACGGTGCTGTCGACCAAGGCGACCATGGCGATGGGCCTGCCGGTCTGATTCCCGTCTCATCCTCGACTAGCCTTCAAGGCGCCGCGTGGCCCGCTCCAACCGGCATCGCGACAGGACGTCGATGAAATCGCCTGTGGTCATCGTTGCAATCACCCTGACTGCGGCCATCCTGGTCGCGGCGTCGCTGTTGATCTTGGTCGGCACGCGCAAGGGTCCGGGAACGTCGACGCTGCATGTCCCCGCGCAGCAAGAGCGCATGAAGCACGCGCATTTGGGCTAGAGCCCCGCTCCGCGGGAATCGGAACGGGGCTCCAGATTCTTGTATCGACGCGTTTTCTTGACGCGAACCGGTATCCACTTCGCTCGAAAACGCTCTAAATCATCCGAAAGCTTTTCCTGGAACCGCAAGCGCCTCTTAAGCGCGCCGCACGAAATCGGATTGCGCTGGCGCAACGGTAGGTCAGTCTGACCGCCTTACTCGTTCAGGGAGGAACGAGATGCGGTTCGGATGGCGTGCGATCTCCGGTCCGGTGCTGACGGTAGCGGTTGCGCTGCTCGCGATCCTGCTCGATCGCACCATTCCTCTTTCCTCGCCTGCGCCGGTGTTCGTCGGTGTCGTCGCGCTTGCGGGCGCACTGTCGGGTTTCGGCTCCGCGATGACCAGCGCGGTGCTTGCCGTGATCGGCGCGGCGCTGTTCTGCCTCGGCCACCGCGCCATGTCGCTCCATGCCGCGGCCGATCTGGTCGGCCTTCTCGCCGTCACCGCCTTCGGCACCGCTGGCATCACCGGCCTGATGCGCGAGCGGCTGCTCGCGAGCTTCGCCGCCGAGCGCCAGAGCCACGCCACTGCCGCGCGGCTGTCGGCCGCGCTCGACCAGGTCGACATCGGCATCGTGCTGCTCGATGCCGAGACGCGGGCCGAATTCATCAACCGCGCCTTCCGCGATTATTTTGCGCTGCCGGACGAGATCGCCGACGGCAAGCCGCCCTTCATCGCGCTGATGTATCACGGCCGCGACACCGGCGCGTTCGAGCTGCCCAAGGACGAGCTCGGCACCTTCATCGCGCAGCGCATGGAGATGGTGCGGATCGGCGATGCCACGCCGATCAACATCAAGCTGCGCAATGGCGAGGTGCTGCGCTTCGTCTGCAACGCGCTGCCCGACGGCGGCCGCATGCTGAGCTACACGCCGGTCACCGACCTCGTCCGCCACACCGACGCGCCGGAGCGCGCCGACTACTACCGCTCGCTGCGCGATCCCTCGAACCGCAAGCTGATCCGATATCTGCGCGTGGCGGAGTAGAGCGGCAGACAATTGATCGACTCGCCCTTTATCACGTATGAAGGACGCTTCATCGATTGCGGAATTCTCACATGTCGCTCACCATTCGCGCCGTCACGAGGCAGGACTACGATCAATGGCTGCCGCTGTGGGACGGCTACAACGCCTTCTACGGCCGCTCCGGCCCGACCGCGCTGGCGCCCGAGATCACGAAGGTCACGTGGCAGCGCTTCTTCGATGCCTATGAGCCGGTGCATGCACTGGTCGCCGAGAGCGACGGCAAGCTGGTCGGGCTGACGCACTACCTGTTCCACCGCAGCACCACAGCGATCGAGCCGTCCTGCTATCTGCAGGACCTGTTCACGCTGGAAGCTTCGCGCGGCAAGGGCGTCGCCTCGGCGTTGATCTACGGCGTCTACGAGCGCGCCAAACTCGCGGGGTCCCCGCGGGTCTACTGGCAGACGCACGAGACCAACGTCACCGCGCAGAGTCTCTACGACAAGGTCGCGGAGCGCTCCGGCTTCATCGTCTATCGCAAGATCTTCTGATTTTAGCCGCCTTTTCCCGGACCACGCAGCCTGTGGATAACTTTGCCTGTCACCGGCACGTAACACAGCGGGATTAAGTTGCAGCTGCGTCTGATCAGGCCCCCCGTCACCGATCAAGCGCCCCAAGCGGTCCCCGTCAGTCGCCGCGTCTGACAGGGGCCGCATTTTTTTGCCCGCATGGCAGCAGCGCAGGTGGGCTCCTTGCCGGTCGAGTGCACCGCGGTCACAATACACCGCTGTTGACTTCTGACAGGGACCTCCCATGGAAATTCGCAATCTCGGCGCCTCCGGCCTTCGCGTGTCCGCGGTCGGGCTCGGCTGCAACAATTTCGGCCAGCGCATCGACCTAGAGGCCTCGCGCAAGGTGATCCATCGCGCGCTCGATCTCGGCATCACGCTGTTCGACACCGCCGACATCTATTCGAACATGGGCGGCTCGGAGACCGTGCTCGGCACCGTGCTGGGCGATCGCCGCAAGGACATCGTGCTGGCGACGAAATATTCGAAGCCCATGGCGGAGGACGGCACCAAGCAGGGCGCCTCGCGCCGCTACATCATGGAGGCCGTGGAAGCGAGCCTGAAGCGGCTGAAGACCGACTACATCGACCTCTACCAGCAGCGCGACTACGACCCGCTGACGCCGATCGAGGAGAGCCTGCGCGCGCTCGACGACCTCGTCCGCCAGGGCAAGGTGCGCTACATCGGCAATTCGAACTTTCCGGCCTGGCGCATTGCGGAAGCGGAGTATGTCGCGCGCGCGATGAACACCACGCGCTTCGTCTCGTGCCAGGACGAATATTCGCTGGTGGTGCGCGACATCGAGAAGGACCTGCTGCCGGCCGCAACGGAGTACAAGCTCGGCCTGTTGCCGTTCTTCCCGCTCGCCAGCGGCCTTCTGACTGGCAAGTACAAAAAGGGCGAAGCCGCGCCCGGCGATACCCGCTTCGGCCAGACGCCGCGGCTGCGCGACCGCTACGTCACGCCGCGCAACGAGGCGATCGTCGAGAAGCTGCAGGCCTTCGCGACCGCGCGGGGGCACAGCATGCTGGAGCTGGCCTTCTCCTGGCTCGCCGCGCGCCCGCAGGTGTCGAGCGTGATCGCGGGCGCCACCCGTGTCGAGCAGATCGAGCAGAACGTCAACGCGATCGCCTGGAAGCTCAGCGCGGAGGAGATGGCGGAGATCGACCGGATCACCTTGGGCTGATTTTTGCGGCGCTGATCTCTGCGGCGCGGCCTACTTGGCGCCGCGCCCTACAGTCTGCATCACCTCAAAGCCCTCGAACTGGGGATGGCCGAGATAAAGCGGCTTGTTGTCGCCCGCCCGATGATGCGCCGCGCGAAACGCCTCCGACTTGGTCCAGGCCTCGAACGCGGCATGGTTCGCCCACACGGTGTGCGAGGCGTAAAGCGTGTGGTCCTCCAGCTCCGGCCCGCGCAGCAGGTGGAATTCGACGAAGCCCGGCACCTTGTCCAGATGCGTGTCGCGCGTGAGCCAGACCTGCTCGAAATCGGCCTCGGAGCCTTTGGCGACGCGGAAGCGGTTCATGGCGATGTACATGCGGTGATCTCCTGATGTCGGCTCATCATGTCGTCATTCCGGGACGCGCCGCAAGGCGCGGGCCCGGAATCCATAACCCCAATCGGGAGTATGGATTTCGGGCTCGCGCTACGCGCGCCCCGGAATGACGGCGCTTGTGGGTTAGGCCACCAATCCCTTCATCGGCCGTGCCGCCGCGCTGTCGGGGAACACTGTTTCCGCCAGCACGCGATCCGACAAGCCAAACTGCGCCTGGAGCACGCCCTTGATCACCGAGCGCAGATCTGTCGTCGGCTTGAGGTCGCGGCCCTCATACAAGTTTGCGGGCTTCAAACCGGGCCAATCGGAGATGACGCGGCCGCCTTTCACGGCGCCGCCGGCGAGCAGCGCGATGGTGCCGGTGCCGTGATCGGTGCCGTCGGTGCCGTTGATGCGCGCCGTGCGGCCGAACTCGGTGGCGACGACAACGACGGTGTCGTGCCAGCGATCAGCGAGGCCGCTTTCGAATTCGGCGAGCGCGCCGTCGAGACCGCCAAGCAGGAAGGCGAGACGCCCGACCGGGCCGCCTTCATTGGCATGCGTGTCCCAGCCGTCGAAGGCGAGCGCGGCAATGCGCGGGCCGTCGTCGGCCGCCATCAGCTTGGCCGCGCCGCGCGCGACCTGGCGCATCTGCACGACCTGGTTGCCGGGCTTGCGCTTCATGTCGTCGCCGTTCGCGGCCTTCTCGAGCTGGAGGCCTTGCGACAATGCCGCGGCGAGCGCGGGATCGCGGTGGCGGTAGAGATCGGCGAGCCGCATCGCGGTGTCGTCATCGGCCTGCGGCAGTGCGACCGGCGCCCAGCCGACGGTCGGCGCATTGCCGCGCAGCACCAGCGGCGTGGTCGGGCCGACCGCAAGCCCGCTCGATACGCGCTCGCCGCGCGGCAGCGCTTCCAGCGCGCGGTTGAGCCAGCCGGACTGCACGCGGCCCGGGCCGGCATAGCCGCTTTCGAGCACGTCCTGGCCGTCGAAATGCGAGCGGTCGCGATAGGGCGTCGCGACCGCGTGGATCACTGCGGCATGCATGTCGCGATACATGCGCGCGAATTCCGGCATCGACGGATGCAGCGCGAAGAAGCTGTCGAGCATGATCGCGGGATGCGCGCCGTCGGCCGCGAGCGCGATCGAGCCGTGCAGGCCGGCATAGTCGGGGTCGCCGACCGGCGCGACGGTCGAGAGCCCATCGAGCGCGCCGCGCAGGATCACGACAATCAACCTGGGATCGCGCCCGTCGGCCGCGCGCGCGAATTTCGGCAAATAGGCCCAGGCCGCGAACGAGGCGCCGCCGAGCAGGAGGCTGCGGCGCGAGGTGAGGAGCCGGTTCTCGACGCAGTCGATCATCATCATCTCCTCTGCATTTCCGGCGACATCAACAGCAGCGCCAGCGCCTGCTGGCGCGACTCGGCGCGCTCGATGGTCTTGCGGGTTTCGACGGACGCCGCGTCCGCAGCGGCGAATTCGAGCAGGTCGAGCGGATCGATGTTGTTGCCGAGCCGCGCGCCCATTTGCGCGGCGATGTCGAGCCGGAGCTTGATGCCTTCGGGCGCAGCCCATGCGGCGCTGGTATCCGGGAAACCGTTGGGGCCGGCCGGCGACCACAGCGGCTGTCCCAGCAGATTGAGATTGTTGAGATAGGCGCCGGGGTCCTCCGGCACGCGCGCGAGCAGCCGGCCGCTCGCGACCAGGAAGTCGTAAGGGCTACGCATCTTGGTCAGCGGCGCTTTCCAGGCTTCGTCGGAATCGACCAGCGCGGTGGCCAGCGCCTTGAGATCGCCGTCGGTCTTGACGAACACGTCGCGCAGCCGCGCCACCAGCGCCGGCGGCGGATCGTCCGCGACGAAGTGGCGGACGAACTTTGTCGCGATGAAATTCGCGGTCGAGGGATGGCGCGCGATGTCGGCGAGCGCGGCCTCGCCCTGCGCGAGGCCCGCCGGCTCGTAGGTCTTGCCGAGCAGCACTTGCGGCCCGGGCTGATGCGCATTGGTGTTGAACACGAAGGAGCCGGGCGTTCCCAGTTGCCCCTGCCGGCCGGCAAAGGTCCACCCCGTGATGATGCGCGCGAGCGAGGTGACGTCCTCCTGCGTGTAGCCGCCGCCGACGCCGAGCGTATGCAGCTCCATGATCTCGCGCGCGAGATTTTCATTCAGCCCGCGCTTGCGGTTCTGCCCGGCGCGCGAGTCCGGGCCGAGCGATTGCTGGTTGTCGAGGAAGAACAGCATCGCCGGATGCTGCTCGACGGCTTTCAGCATGTCGGCGAAACGCCCGAGCACGTGCGGCCTGATCGCCTCGCGCTCGAACGCGCCGGCCCAGATCCGCGCCAGCTCGCCCTTGCTGGCGGAGATGCAGAAATGGTTGGACCAGAACACGACGAGCCGCTCGGTGAAGCCGCACTCCACCAGCGTCGCGCGCTGCAACCGCGCCAGCGCCTCGGCGCGAAAGGTCTTTTGGATGACGTTGAGCGGCTGCGGTGCAGGCTTTGCGGCCGGGGGCGCGGCAGCGCCCGGCTGCATGGTCTCGGGCTTTGCCGCAATGTCGGCCGGCTTCGCATCCGTCATCTGGCCCGCGATCTCGGTTGCGACCGCATTCAGCGAGAGGTTTCGGCGGAGGCCCGGCTTCTGATCTGATGGCGCCTGCGCTTCGGGGGGCGTGCCGGCCTTGGCGGCCGCCTCACGCGCCTGCTTGACCTGGTCCTGATAGGCAAACACCGCCTGCCCGAGCTGCGGCGTCGATTGCAGGCCCGGCGCCTCGAGCAGCACGCCATTGGGGCGCGCCAGTTCCGCCTTCACGAAACCTCGGGGATCGGAGGCTGCATTGATGAGATCGCCCGAGGCGCCACCGCGGGCGCCGAAGCCGAAGCGGTTGAGCGCGACGAGCGCGGCTTGCGAATCGCGGGCCATCGATTTGTCCTTCGCGCCTTGCCAGCCGCTTTCCTGATAGCTGCGCGGCGCCTAATATACCGCAGCGACAGATGAACCCGACATGAAAATGACGGCGCAGCTTTTGGGCAAATCATGACAATTCCGCAAGAATTTCCGTTGCCGGAACCGCGCCGCCTCGCCTGCTCCCGCTGCGGCACCGAGTTCGGCTGCGACCTCTCGGGCAATTGCTGGTGCGCGGAGGAAACGGCAAAGCTGCCGATGCCGGTCAAGGGCGAGGATTGTCTGTGCCGGGAATGCTTGCGGAAGGCGGCGGCAGGCGCTCGTTAAGCGCGAGAACGCGCGACATTCTCCAGCATCGTAGGGTGGGCAAAGCGAAGCGTGCCCACGATTGTCACTGCCTGTGCGGGAAAGACGTGGGCACGGCGCTTCGCGCCTTTGCCCACCCTACGAAGCTTTCACCGGGACGACAGTGTGCCCTACACCGCGTGCCCCGGTGACTTGCGCGCCATGCCGTCGAACGCATCGAGCAGCTTCTCGCGCCAGGCGTAGATCGGATCATCCGCCTCCAGCAGCTTGAACGGGCTCGTCACCCGCGCCCATTGGAAGCCGCCGAACACGATGTAATCGGCATAGTTCGGCGCGCTGCCACCGATGAAGGGCTGCTTCTTCAGGGTCTGCCGCATCACCTCCAGGGACTTGCGGAACGCGATGACGCCGGTGTCGCGGCTCGCCATCACCTCTTCCAGGCTCTTGCCGCCAAAACGCGCCTCGCGCGACTGGCGGAAATAGGCGGCGTCGGTCTCGGCAAGGTTCTTGGGAATGTCGGCGACGATCAGCGGAAAGATGCCGCCGACGATGGCGATGTCGCCGAAGGCGTTGATCATGCGGGCCATGGCGCGGCCGCCCTCGCCGCCGAACAGCGACGGGCGATCCGGAAAAGTGTCTTCGAGATAATTCGCGATCGCCCAGGAATCGACCACCGGCTTGTCGTGATGCAGCAGCACCGGAACCTTTTCCGAGCCGTGCGGCGCGATAGCGCCCTTCTCGGTGAAGCGCCACGGCAGCGATTCCGCCGCAAGGCCCTTGTGGGCCAGCGCCATCCGCGCGCGCCAGCAATACGGGCTGAAGGGGCGCGCGGCGTCGGTGCCGACGAGTTCGAACAGTTTGAGTGACATGATCAATCCCATTGCTGCAACTGCCGAACAGAGTAGCCTTCGTGACAGGCAGCGCAAGAAAGCCGTCCCGTCGCCGGTGTCGGGGTGTGACCCGGCAAACCGATGGCCTCGCCCTCGCGCCGGACCGGCCGCTGCTTGTTGAGCCGGCCCCGGATTGGACCTAAGCTCGGGCATTTCATAAAGCGGGAGGCATTGCCATGACGAGGACCCTTCCACGGCGCGATTTCCTTCTCGGCTCAGCGGCCCTCGCCGGAGCCGCAGCCGCAAACGCCTTCACCTGTGTCGAGATCGCGCGCGCCGCGCCGATCGCCGTTCCGACCGTCGACAAGCTCTCGATCCGCGTTCTCGTGGATTCGAGCTTCGACCTGTTCTTCCGCCCCAAGCAGATCAATGGCGTCTCGATCGCGCCGGCTGCACGCAGCGGAGATTTCCGCAAGTCGCTGCACAATGAATGGGGCCTGTCGCTCTGGCTGGAATCCGAAGGCGGCGGCAATCAGCGCACGCTGATGCTGGACTACGGCTACACGCCGGAGGTTCTGCTCAACAACGTAGCGCTGATCGGCGTCGATCCGGCCAAGCTCAATGCGCTGATCGTCAGCCACGGCCATTACGATCATTTCGGCGGACTGAACGGCTTCCTCGACAAGTTCCGCGACAAGCTGCCCGCCGACCTCAAGCTCTATGCAGGTGGCGAGGACAATTTCTGCCACCGCGTCACCCCGACGCCGACGCAGGGGCAGTTCGCCGATTTCGGCACCCTCGACCGCCGCCAGCTCGCGGCGCAGAAGGTGACGACCGTACTGTGCGAAACGCCGACCGTGATCGCGGACCATGCCTTCACCACCGGCAAGATCACCCGCCGCAGCAGCGAGCGCGTGTTGCCGAACACGCTGGTCGAGTTCGGCATCAAGGACGGGCTGGGCTGCAATGTCGGCCACTATCTGCCCGCGGAGATGGACGGCAAGATCGTCCCGGACGAGCACATCCACGAGCACGCCACCTGCTTCAACGTGCGGGATCTCGGCCTCGTCGTGATCTCGTCCTGCGGCCATGTCGGCATCGTCAACTCGGTGAAGCAGGCGCAGGAGGTGTCGGGCGTCGAGAAGGTGCACGCCATCGTCGGCGGCTTCCATCTCGGCCCCGCGCCGAAGGACTACCTCACGCAGGTCGTGAGCGAGATCAAGGCGCTCAATCCTGATGTCGTGGTGCCCATGCATTGCAGCGGGCTCAACTTCGCACAGGAGGCCAATGCCCAGATGGAGGGCAAGGTGGTGGTGACGACGACGGGCAGCCGCCTCACCTTCGGGCTGTGATGCGAGGCGCCAGCCGCTGGCTTTGCGTGATGCTGGCGCTCGCCTGCGCGGGAGTGGCGCAGGCGCGCTCGGCCGCGGAGACCATGGACATCCTGATGTGGAATCGGGAGCCGGTCGGCGGGCCGTTCGAGCTGATCGACCAGACCGGCAAGCATCGCAGCGATCGCGACTTTCGCGGACGGCTGATGCTGGTCTATTTCGGCTTCACCTACTGCCCCGACGTCTGTCCGACCGACCTGATGGCGATTGGACAGGCGCTCGAGCAACTCGGGCCGGATGCCGACGCCGTGCAGCCGGTCTTCATCACGCTCGATCCCGAACGCGACACGGCCGAGCATCTCGCCGAATACGTGCCGATGTTTCATCCGCGGCTGCTCGGGCTGACCGGCAGCCTCGACGCCATCGCGGCGGCAGCCGAGGCCTACAAGGTCTATTTTGCCAAGGTCCCGATCGGCAAGGATGCCGGCGACTACACGGTCGACCACACGTCCTTCATCTATCTCATGGACCGCGACGGAAAATATCTCGGCTTCTTTCCGCCGGGCACTTCGGCGGAGCGCATGGTCGAGATCATCCGGCCACGGCTGGCGGCGCCTTCGCGCTAGCACTCCGGCAAGAGCCCGTCGGAAGCAACGCGCTCACCGCCCGTTCGTTCGGAGCAACCTTTCGCCGCCTTCCGTCACGGCTATGACCAGCCCGATGCCGGGCAGCGTCTCGCGGGCGACGTAGCCGCGCTCAGTGGCGTCTTCCCAGATGGTGAGACGCGGGCACGAGGTCTTCCAGGTCGCGATCACCTCGGCATAGGCGCGCGGCTCGCGCGCGACCCATTCGACGAAGTCCAGCACCAGCGGATCGGCGTTACCGCTCATTGCAAACCTCCCTTTACTGCAAGCCACCTTTGGCAAAGGCGGCAAGCACCGGCGCGCGAAGCTGGAGCCAGCCGCCATAGGCGATATAATAGCAGGCGATTGTGGTGATCAGCTTGTTCGACCAGGCCACGAATTGCTGATCGGTCATGGCTTCGAGGATGCGCCGCGCCAGCGTGGTGCCGAGCATCGAGGCCGCGATCGCGACGCCGGCGAGCACGGGGTCGAGGCTTGCGGCCTGGTCGATCACGCCGCCGAAATAGATCAGCTTGGTGAAATGGCTGACCAGCTGGCACATCGCCTTGGTCGCCACCTTCTCGCGCCGGCCGAAATCGCCGCCGAGGAAGAAGGTGTCGAGCAGTGGGCCGGAGACGCCGGTCATCAGCATCAGGCCCATGCAGATCGTGCCGTAGACCGTTCCCTGCCAGAGCCTATTAGGGTCCGGCTTGATGTTCGACGGCAGCAGCCGCGCCATGAACGGCGTCGCACCCAGCATCAGCAGCGCCACCGGCTTGTCCGGCACGTAGCGCGTGATCGACCAGGCCGCGAGCGCAATGGCAGCGCCGACCATATAGTTCGCGACCGGCCGCCAGCGGATATGCGACCGCCACAGGAATGCGCGCCAGCCGTTCGAGGCCATCTGCGTGATCGCATGCAGCACCATCGCCGTCGGCAGCGGCATCAAGGCGAGCAGCACGCCGATCAGGATCAGGCCGCCCGCCATGCCGAACAGCCCCGACAGGAACGCGGTGGCCACCATCAGCAATCCAAGGGCAGCGATCATGATGGGCGTCACGTAGGGGTTCTCCTGTAGAGGGCACGTAAGGGACGCAGACTGTTTCACTCCCTCGCCCCGCTTGCGGGGAGAGGGTGGGGTGAGGGGGAGTCTCCGCGGGGACGGAAGCAGTGAGACTCGCGGAGAGTCCCCCTCACCCGGAATTTGCTTGCGCAAATTCCGGCCTCTCCCCGCGCGCGGGGAGAGGCGAAGGGGCCGCGCTCCGCCTTCAACAAATCAGCCCGAATTACGTTGATATTTCTGCCTCGCTTGCTCACCTCGCGCAAACTGAGTTATCTTGGCCTGGCATCAGCTTTCCTGAGGGTCGGTCATTTGCGGCGGCTGCTGTTTCTCAACGGCATCAAGGCATTCGAGGCGGCGGCGCGGACCGGCAGCTTTGCTGCGGCCGGGCTCGAGCTCAGCGTGTCGGCGGCCGCGGTCAGCCGCATGGTGCATCTGCTCGAAGAGCGGCTCGGCGTCGCGCTGTTCGAGCGCAAGGCCAACCGGCTGGTGCTGACGCAGGCCGGCCGCTCCTATCAAAGCGGGCTGACGCCGATCTTCGACGCGCTGGCCAGCCTCACCGCGCAGGTGACGGCGCCGTCCGGCATGCGCGTGCTGACCATCGGTGTCGGCCACACCTTCGCGATGCGCTGGCTGATCCCGCGCCTGTCGGAGTTTCGCAACGAGGAGCCCGACATCGAGGTGCGCTTCACCACCGGCGGCGCCTCGGTGCCGTTCGGCGAGGACTGGAGCTGCGGCATCAAGCTCGGCACCGGCGACTGGCCGGGCTTGGTCGCGGAGCCGCTGTTCGCCGGCGACCTTACGCCGGTCTGCGTGCCACGCCTCGCCACATCGTTGAAGCGCCCGGCCGACCTCAAAGGTCCAAGCCTGATCCGCGTCGAACATTCGCCGGAGGACTGGCCGATCTGGCTGAAGGCCGCGAACCTCACGCGCATCAATCCACGCGGACCCGAGTTCCAGTTCTACGGCCAGGCGCTGCAAGCTGCCGCCGACGGGCTCGGCGTCGCCATGGGCATCCGGCCCTATATCGACGACGACATCGCCGCCGGCCGGCTGGTCGCGCCATTCGATCTCTCGGTGCCCAAAGGCATGCGCTGGTATCTCGTCTATCGCAGCTTCCAGACCGAGCAGCGCGACTTCGCCGCGTTCCGCCGCTGGATCATGCGCGCCGCATCGGAACCCGCAGCCCGGCCGCGGCGGCTCGGCCGGGCTACCGCACGCGGCTAGTTCCAGCTTCCAAACGCTCCGGCCCCTCACCCGTACGGGTGAAAAAGCCGGACCGCATGTGAACGGCTTCACATACCGAAATCGGCAAACGTGGTCCTCTAACCCTCCGACAAGAGCATTTGGGGACTACAAATGACGACCCTCTACGACGGCTTTGACATTGAATCCTTCGAGGCAGGCAAAGGCCTCTGGCATGCCCGGATCCGGCGCGCCGATTTCAGCCCGCTTGCCATCGACGGCGTGTTGTTTCCGGCCATGGAAGTCGGCTTCGCCTGGCCCAACAGCGACGCCGCGATTGCCGACGCCAAGCACCACATCGATCGCTTCCGCCGGCGCGCCGACAGCGACGACGAATAGGCGGATTTCCGAGGGACCAGCAGCGGGGTAAAGCAGGGAACCGGTCATGTCAGTCATGGAATTCGAAGACACACCGCGGCCTCGGATCCACACCCGCAGCGTGTTGTCGAAATGCCCGGAATGCGACGGCGATCTCGCGGTGCTCCGTGTGATCGGCGGCCGCGCCGGATGCGAGTACTGGACCATGCGCTGCACCGATTGCGGAGGCATCCACCTCGACATCCTGAAACCGCATCAGGCGGCCGGCGGCGACGAGGGCCCGTTGCCGGCGGCGTGAGCGGGTCCTGCTGCCAACCTGCTGTCAGCAGCCTGAGCATGGTGGGTCATTCGCCCTTTATTGAGGGGCGGACTCGTCCCATATTCGGCTCATGGCGAAGAAACCTGCTCCCCCGAAATCCCCGAAATCCAAAGCACCGAATTCGAAGGCTCATCGGCCCGATGTGCAGCCGATCGGGCCGGCGCTGGCCGAGTTGCTCAATCCCGCGATCAATCGCGGCGATGCCGGGCTGGGATCAGGCACCGGGCTGCAGCCGCCGCCGGACAATTCGCGCGACCGCCGCGCCGGCGGCGAGGCCGCCGCGCATCGCGCGCGCGCCTCGACGCCGAAGGAGTTTCCGCAAGACACCGCCAAAGATACGGCCAAGCCGATGCCACTGCGGCCCAACCCGCAGCCGCCAGGGGCCCGCACCTCGACCGAAGGATTTGAAGAAGCGCCGCAGGCCAATTACGGCACCGCCGCCACGATCCCGACGCTCGATCCGGAACTGGCGCGGCAGCTTGGCCTGCCCACCGAGGAGGATGACGCCGAAGCGCTTGCGCGTCCGCCGCGCTCCAAGATGGAGGCGCTTGGCGTCAAGGCGACCGCGGATGCGCTGGAATCGCTGATCCGCGAAGGCCGGCCGGAGTTCCGCAAGGACGACGGCTCCATGAAGGTGTGGACACCGCACCGCCCGCCGCGCCCGGAAAAGTCCGAGGGCGGCGTGCGCTTCGAGATCAAGTCGTCCTATGAGCCGCGCGGCGACCAGCCGACCGCGATCAAGGAACTGGTCGAAGGCATCGAGCGCAACGACCGCAGCCAAGTGCTGCTCGGCGTCACCGGCTCCGGCAAGACCTACACCATGGCCAAGGTGATCGAGGCAACGCAGCGTCCCGCGCTGATCCTCGCGCCGAACAAGACGCTCGCCGCCCAGCTCTATGGCGAGTTCAAGAACTTTTTTCCGGACAACGCGGTCGAGTATTTCGTCTCGTATTACGACTATTACCAGCCGGAAGCCTACGTCCCGCGCACCGACACCTATATCGAGAAGGATTCGTCCATCAACGAGCAGATCGACCGCATGCGCCATTCGGCGACACGCGCGCTGCTCGAACGCGACGACGTCATCATCGTGGCGTCGGTGTCCTGCATCTACGGTATCGGCTCGGTCGAGACCTACACCGCGATGACCTTCGCGCTGAAGAAGGGCGAGCGCATCGACCAGCGCCAGCTGATCGCCGACCTGGTCGCGCTCCAGTACAAGCGCACCCAGGCCGATTTTACCCGCGGCACCTTCCGTGTCCGCGGCGACGTCATCGACATCTTCCCGGCGCACTATGAGGACCGCGCCTGGCGCGTGAATCTGTTCGGCGACACCATCGAACAGATCGAGGAGTTCGACCCGCTCACCGGCCACAAGCAGGACGAGCTCGAATTCATCAAGATGTACGCCAATTCGCACTATGTGACGCCGCGCCCGACGCTGGTTCAGGCGATCAAGTCGATCAAGTTCGAATTGAAGCAGCGGCTCGACCAGCTGCATGATCAGGGTCGTCTGCTGGAAGCCCAGCGGCTGGAACAGCGCACCACCTTCGACCTCGAGATGATGGAGGCGACCGGAAGCTGCGCCGGCATCGAGAACTATTCGCGCTATCTCACCGGCCGCCGCCCCGGCGAGCCGCCGCCGACGCTGTTCGAATACGTCCCCGACAACGCGCTGATCTTCGCCGACGAGAGCCACGTCACCATCCCGCAGATCGGCGCCATGTTCCGCGGCGACTTCCGCCGCAAGGCGACGCTGGCGGAGTACGGCTTCCGCCTGCCGTCCTGCATGGACAACCGCCCGCTCCGTTTCGAGGAGTGGGACATGATGCGTCCGCAGACCGTCGCGGTGTCGGCGACGCCAAGCGGTTGGGAGCTCAACGAGAGCGGCGGCGTGTTCGTCGAGCAGGTCATTCGTCCGACCGGGCTGATCGACCCGCCGGTCGATATCCGCCCCGCCCGCACCCAGGTCGACGATCTCGTCGGCGAGGTGCGCGCCACCGCGCAGGCCGGGTATCGCTCACTGATCACGGTGCTGACGAAACGCATGGCGGAGGACCTCACCGAATATCTGCACGAGCAGGGCATTCGCGTCCGCTACATGCACTCGGACATCGACACCATCGAGCGCATCGAAATCATCCGCGATCTGCGCTTGGGCGCGTTCGACGCGCTCGTCGGCATCAACCTCTTGCGCGAGGGCCTCGACATCCCCGAATGCGCGCTGGTCGCGATCCTCGATGCCGACAAGGAAGGCTTTTTGCGCAGCGAGACCTCGCTGATCCAGACCATCGGCCGCGCCGCGCGCAACGTCGACGGCAAGGTGATCCTCTATGCCGACAGCATGACCGGCTCGATGGAGCGCGCCATCGCCGAGACCAACCGCCGCCGCGAGAAGCAGGTCGAGTACAACAACGCCAACGGCATCACGCCGGAGAGCGTGAAGAAGCAGATCGGCGACATCCTCAACTCCGTCTACGAGCGCGACCATGTGCTGGTCGAGGTCGGCGGCCACGACATGACCGACGACGTCATCTCGATCGGTCACAATTTTGAAGCCGTGCTCGCTGACCTGGAAACGCGCATGCGCGAGGCCGCCGCCGACCTGAACTTCGAGGAAGCCGCCCGCCTGCGCGACGAAGTCAAGCGCCTGCGCGCCACCGAGCTCGCGGTGGTGGACGATCCCACCGCAAAACAGCGCGCGGTGCAGAGCAAGGCCGGCGCCTATGCGGGCACCAAGAAGTACGGCGACGCCGCGAACTTGCCGGTCACCGCCATGAAGAACAAGAGCGCAGCAACAGCCCTCAAGGCCGGCGGCGGCAAGGGCTCACGCGTGCACAAGCCGCATCTCGACGAGATGCACGGCCCGGAGTCCCTGCCCTACCGGCCAAGCCCGGCGCTGCCGGCAAAGCCGTTCGGCACCACCAGCCGGATCATCCAGCCGACGGATTCGAGGCAATCGGGGCCGGAGTTCGGGCCGGCGCCGAAGTCGACAGGTGGTGCCCCGGGGCGACGCGGGGGGTGGAAGAAGAGGTAGGGGGCGCAGCGGCGCCAGTCGTGGTTATGGATTCCGGGCTCGCCGCTTCGCGGCGCCCCGGAATGACGGGCGCACAGATTTTCGCGTTCACCCCACGCTCGCCGTCACCACGGCCATCACCGACAGCAGAAGCACGATGGTCACGAGCTGGAGCGAGGCGACCGGCTGGGTGCGCCAGGCGGTGATCTTGTCGGAGAGCGACAGATGGGCCTCGAAGAATTTCGGCTCGTAGACGGTCTTGAAGAAGGCCGGGAAGCTCGGGCCGAGGGTCACAGCCAACATCGCGTGGGCGAGCGATGCCACGGCGACGAAGATGGCGACGCCGGGGTCGCCGACGAGGTCGTGGTTGCCGACGAGCTTGAGCAGGAAGGCCGCAGCGGCGAAGGTCGGGAAGCTCTGCAGCGTCGCGGTCAGCGCGAGGCCTTCGAGCGCGTTGTGGAGGCGGGACTTTCTCGCGGCGGCGATGGTGGCGGCCATGGCATGTCTCCCTGATGACATGCACGTGACGTTAGCTGCTCCACGGGAGAGGTGATGTGAGATGGGTCACGTGCCTTTGGGCGCCGAACAAGTGTGGATGCTTCAGAGTCTTACGGCTTCGCCGTTCGCGCGAATGTAGCGACGAACTCCGCTGCGTTCCCTCCCCCCTTGCGGGGGAGGGCTAGGGAGAGGGGTGGCTCCGGGAGAGGTCAGCGTTCGTGGCCACCCCTCTCCCCGCCCCTCCCCCGCAAGGGGGGAGGGAGTGAGAGAGTGGTGGCCGCCTGACTCGCACGAGAACGACCAGCGCTACAGCTTGCCCTGCCCGTTCACCTGACCCTGCTGTTGCTGCTGCTTCGCCTGCTCCTTCGCATGATGCCTTCCATAGAGGCAGCCGGCAGCGGCGCCGAGCATGCCGTGATGGCCGGCATAGTGGCCGGCGACGCCGCCGACGACGGCGCCCTTGATGCAGCCCTTAGCGTTGGCGGCGGAGCTCGCGCCGAGCATCAGAAGTGCGGCGGCGATGGCGGGAAGCGGGGATTTCATGGATCGATGTCTCCGGATGCGATGTCCAGTTCTCAACGGGCGCAAGCGGGCCGGGTTCCCTGACGCGGCGCGCCCGCCGGTGTGTGCAGGGGTGTCACGGGGCGCGGCCGAATTCGCGCATGTGAATGCAGAGGCAACCCGCAATTGCACCCCATGAACCGGGCATTGTGCTCGCGCGTCATACCTTGTGTGCTTGTCCTGTTTTTTTCCTGTGTTTTTGCGGATTGAAGCGCGCGCACCGCGCGATAGCCTTGCAATCCACGGCCGAGGAAAGGCGGCGCGGCATGACGGTTGAAAAGCTGAACAAGCAGCGTGTGCTGCATCTGCTCGACGCTTTCGCGCGCGGCGATCTCGAGACCGCGCTGTCGTGCTGCACCGAGGACGTCGACTTCCTCACCCATGCGCCGATCGACGTGCTGCCGCACATGGTGCCGCGTCACGGCAAGGCCGAGCTGCGCGAGCTTTGGCAGACGATCTGGTCGCGCTATTCGGAGATCCGCTACAAGGCGCCGCACATCCTCGCCGACGGCGACGAGGTCGCGACCTACCTGCACGGCTACTTCAAGAAGCGCAGCAACGACCGCATCGTGCAGTTCGACATGGCGGTGTTCTACACCTTCCGCGGCGGGCAGGTCTCGCAGATCCGCGAGATCATCGATTCCTACGACCTGGTGCAGCAGGTGCTGGAGCGCGAGATCGGGCCCCTGATCATGGGGCAGCGGGTGGACTGAGTCTGAGGGGCTCTCTCCACGTATCAGGTCGCCGTGAGATCTGTACCCCCTCACCCGGATCGCAAGAGCGATCCGACCTCTCCCCGCAAGCGGGAGAGGTGAGGCAGAAACCGGGAAACTACGGGGTTCTGTTGTAAATCTCACAAAACGCAATCAATTGTGCATTGCAAAAACGTGAATTGCGTTTTGGCCGAAATCCCGTACCTTGTTCGCATACAAATGAGTTGAACGCCCCGGGGCACATTGCGGTGCATGGGGCTGTTTTCCGTTTTTTCTGCAAGCCAGCTTCAGGATTGCCCCAAATGACAGAGCACAGCCTCTGGCGTTTCTCGCGCGCGTTGCACCGCGCGATCAACGACCGGCATTTCGATGACATCGAGGCCCTGATCGACGAGGACGTCGAGTGGGCGCTCTATGGTCCGATCGACATGTTTCCGTTCCTCGGCGCGCGCCAGGGCCGGGATGCCGTGCTCGAGGTCATCCGCCAGCTTGCCGACAATTTCCAGGTCCGCCGCTTCGACCGCGAGAGCATCATGCTGGGCGTCGATTCCGCGGCGTCGATGCTGCGCTATTCGCTGACGGCGCTCGATTCCAACAAGCCGATCTCCTTGCGGGTCGCCCAATTCGCGCAGTTCAGGGCGGGCAAGCTGATCAGCATGCGCGTGCTGATCGACACCTTCGACCTGGTCGAGCAGGCACTCGGCCGCGCCATTCATCTGCCGAAGATGACCAGCGCCGGCTGAGGGGGACGCCAACGGGTCCCGCTCTCCGGGACCGATGACGACGCTTGACGCGACGTCCTGGCCTCCAGCCCCGCCGGATGCCGTCGTGTCACGAGCTCGTCATTGGGCGCGCGCCTTTTCGCGCGGCCCGTTGGTTCGCGTCCTCACGCGAGTTGCCACAATTTCGCAACGATAGATCAGCATCTATGCCGGCGGACCGAATGGCGCATGGTCATCACCGAAGGCCGCCTTATATTATTGGCGGACGGCATGCGCCGGGGCTCGCGGGCAGGACGATGGAATTCTCGACAGGTTTTGGCTGGACCAGGCTGCCGGTGCTGGCGGCCGTGTTCATTTTTGGCTCGGCGCTGACGGTTTCGGCGCAGATCATTCCGCCCTTCTCGCCCGGCCCGGCCGCAGCGCCCGACGAGGAGGCTGAGGCGGCCGAGGCCCCAGACGTCAACGATCCCGACGTGATGAAGGGCATCGACGTCGACAAGCTCGACTGGAGCCAGCTCGCGATCGACGCCGGCACGCTCAACGACATCATCGCCGCCAAGAAGCGCGCCCAGGCCGCGGCCAATAGCGGGCTGAACTGGTCGTCGAACGCCAACGCCAACGGCTCCTCGGCGGTGACCGTGAAGCAGTCGGTGTTCGAGTTCTGGGACACGCGAATTGGCGCCGACATGACGGTGACGAGCGAGCCCAGGACGATGTCCGAGCTCTTGGCACAGAAGGCCGCCAATGGCGGCAGCCTGCCGCAATCCTCGGGCAGTGCCTGGGCGACCGCGACCGCGCCGGGCGCGGGCTCGATCTGGGACAAGACTGCGGTGGAAGCCCGCGTCGATCCCGGCTCCGAGCAGAGCAAGCTCGGGGCGTCGCTGACCAAGTCGGTGCCGCTGTCGGGCGACACCTCGCTGACGCTCCAGAACGGCTACAGCGTCAATCAGCACGGCACCACCGCGGTGCCCGGCATCGGCGGCCACATCACCCGCAATTACGAGACCGACCAGACCGCCAAGGTCACCATCACCGACACCGGCACCAGCATCAGCGCCGGCCAGTCGCTGTCGACCACCGACGACAAATGGCTGCGCAAGGTCGGCGCCGAGCAAAAACTGTTCGACAACGTCACCGTCTCCGGCTCGGTCGGCGAGACCTCGCAGGGCACCATCAACAAGAGCGTGACGGCGGGCTTCAAGAAGAGCTGGTAGGCCTCCACTCTTTCTTTCCCCTCATCCTGAGGGCGCTCCGAAGGAGCGCGTCTCGAAGGATCGAGGCGCGATGAGAGATAGGATCATCTTCACAGCAGTCGTTCACACTTCCCTAACCATACGCCACGGCAAAGCCCCCGAATGGTCCGCCCTTGCCGCATCTTGGCCCAGTTGCGGCCAAAATCGGGCGCCCTAGTCCCCTCACAGAACGCCGTCGTGCGGGGACACTCGCGCTGCGCTCAACGCGATCAGGGGAACAACGATGAACGCTACTCGTCCGGAAAAGATCGAATCCACCGAGACCGAGACGGTCGACAACGACCTCGCCGCCGTGACCGAGGTCGAGGCCGGCATTCGCGACTTCGTCCGCAACGACATCGCCTATCTGCGCCGCCCGGCGACGCCGACCACCGACGCGCCGCCGCTCGATCCGAGCGCAGAAGCCACCGTCACCAACGTCAACTCGCTGATCCAGCGCGTCGCCGGCACTTCGCTCGCCGAGATCGAGAACCTGATCTCCGAGTTGGAGAGCCTGCGCGACCTGCTCCATGCCGAGGGCCAGCGCGTCCAGCGCGAGATCTCCGGCTACGCCCAGCTCAGCCAGGCCGCAATGAAGTCGACCCGCATGATTTCCGACAACGTCGCGCAGTGGAAGCGCGCCGCCGACGGCCTGCGTAACAGCTAAGCACCAGCGCCAAGCATCACCGGCCGCCGCGTTCCCGGAAGGGAGCGCGGCGGTTTTGATTCTGGAGGGATGTCTCTCTCCCTCTCCCCGTTCTTACGGGGAGAGGGTTGGGGTGAGGGGCTTCTCTCCACACGCGAGATAAGCGTGGGACCTGTACCCCCTCACCCGGATCGCAAGAGCGATCCGACCTCTCCCCGCAAGCGGGGAGAGGTGAAGCAGTGTACGCTTTGAACCCACGCCCCCTCCCCCGCGACCAATGCCAGGCGCCCGTGCCGTCACGGCCGGGCCGGGGACATGTCAGATGGAAAGCATTCGGCCCGACAACACGGACCCCATCCCGCTGCAGCCCGCGCCGAACCAGTTCGGCACGATCATGCTGCGCTTTGTCGGGCTGCTCGTGGTTGCGATCGCCGTCCTGGCGTTCGTCTATAGTCGCTGAGCGAAAGGCCGATCCCGGCCGCGAAGACTTAAGATCTTACCTGGAGATCTTACTGGAGATCTTACCTGGCCGCTTCCACGGTCGAGGCTTCCAGGGTGTAGGCGCCGTCGGCGTAGCCCTTCACCACCATGCCGGCAACCAGCATCACGGCCAGCGTGGCAGTAGCAAAAATGAATCCGACCAGCTTGAGTGCGCCGCGGTCTGCCATGGTCCTCGTCCCCTGTCCTCTGCTAATTCGTTTCAATTAGACAGCGACAGGTTCATAATTGGTTAGCAACTCGATGGTTCCGCCAACTGCTTCGCGGGTAACCATGTTGAGCAGGCTTATGGCAGCGACCCGGAATCGCGTCCATAGCGCGGGGGCAACACTCGCTCGGTTTCTCCTCTCCCTCTCCCCGTTCTTACGGGGCCGCGACGAGCTTCGCTCGCGCTGAGAGGGTTGGGGTGCGGGGCCTCTCTCCGCGGATGAGATTCATCGAAGGACCTGTACCCCCTCACCCGGATCGCAAGAGCGATCCGACCTCTCCCGGCAAGCGGGGAGAGGTGAAGAGGCAGCCGGCTCGATCGATTCTAAATCAGCCCGTCTTCCGCATCGGCACGAAGGCCGAGGGAGTGATCGAATAGACCTCCTCGCCGCGCTGGTTGGTGCCGGTGGTGCGGGCTGTCAGAATGCCCCAGCCGGGACGCGAGGCGGAGGTGCGCTTGTCGATGACGACGCTGGCAAAAGAGATGACATCGCCGGCAAGCACCGGCTTGATCCAGCGCAGGTCGCGAAAGCCAGGCGATGGGCCCCATACCGCAACCTCCTCGCCGCGCTCCGCGGCCTCGCGCGCCAGACGCTGGCCGTCGGCGACAACCAAGCTCATGCAGGCCGAGCCGACATGCCAGCCAGAGGCGGCGAGCCCGCCGAACAGCGAGTTCTTGCCCTCTTCCTCGTCGAGGTGAAAGCGTTGCGGATCGAACTTTGCAGCGAAGGTCTTGATGGCTTCGGCCGTGAACGTATAGGCGCCGAGCTCGCGGCGCTGGCCGATCGCGATGTCCTCGAAGAACCGCATCAGGCTGCCCCCTCGCGCCGCTTGATCAGGATCGGCGAGGTCATCTCGGCGAGCGCCTCCCCCGCCGCGTTGCACACGGTACATTTGAACTTGACGATGCCGAGCTCGGGCCGGCTCTTCGAGGCGCGCGCCTCCACGACATCGACGTCGAGCATGAGGTCGTCGCCGGGCCGCAGCGGCGAGAGCCAGCGCACTTCGTCGACGCCGGGCGAGCCGAGCGAGGCGGCGCGGGTGATGAAGCCGTCGGCCATCATCCGCATCATGAGCGAACAGAGGTGCCAGCCTGAGCCGGACAGGCCGCGCAGCATGCTCCTGCTGGCGGCCTCCTCGTCGAGATGCATCGGCTGCGGATCGAACTCGGCGGCGAAGGCCAGGATCTCGTCGCGGGTGACATGGCGCGGGCCGAATGTGCCGAACCGGCCGGTCGGGAAGTCTTCGAAGGTCAGGGTCATCTTGGGAGTGCGTTGCGGAAATGACAGATTGTGGCCGCAGTTTGCGGCAATCTCAACCCGCCGGCCCGCATGGCTCGTGCTACACAGGAGGCGGCTGTCTTGATTTGAGTCGGGTCAAGGCCGAGGCCCGAGTGACGTCCCGATCCGAAAGTCCCGATTTGCCCTGGGGAGAGCAATGTTTTCATTCAGCGACCTGTTTCAATGGGACCGCTTCATCACGCCGACCATCATCAAGACGTTCTACTGGCTGGTGATCGCGCTGATCTGCCTGTTCGGCCTCTCCGGCATCTTCTCGGGTCTGGCGACGATGGCGATCAGTCCGTTCGGCGGCTTCCTGGTGCTGCTGTCGTCGATCGCCAGCGTCGTCGTCGGCGTCGTGTTCTCGCGCATCGCCGCCGAGCTGATCCTGATCGTATTCCGCATCAACGAGCATCTCGGCGCGATCCGGGATCAGGGCGGCGGGATGAAGTGAGGCAGTCGCAAGTGCCGTAGGGTGGGCAAAGGCGCAAAGCGCCGTGCCCACCATCATTCCGCGATTTGAGAGATCGGTGGGCACGCTTCGCTTTGCCCACCCTACGGCACCGGTGTTGGTGCCTTACGTATTGAACCGGAAATGCATCACGTCGCCGTCGGCGACGACGTATTCCTTGCCTTCGAGGCGCAGCTTGCCGGCATCGCGGGCGCCGGCTTCGCCGCCGAGCGCGACGTAGTCGTCATAAGCGATGGTCTCGGCGCGGATGAACCCCTTCTCGAAATCGGTGTGGATCACACCGGCCGCGCCGGGCGCCTTGGTGCCGCGATGAATGGTCCAGGCGCGCGCTTCCTTCGGGCCCACCGTGAAATAGGTGATGAGCTGAAGCAGCGAGTAGCCGGCGCGGATCAGGCGATCGAGGCCGGCTTCTTCCAGACCCAGCGTCTCCAGGAAGTCGGCGCGCTCTTCGCGCGAGATGGTGGCGATCTCGGATTCGATCTTGGCGGAGATGACGACGGCGACCGCGCCCTCCTTCGCCGCCTGCTCCTCGACCGCCTTGGAGAAGGCGTTGCCGGTCGCGGCCGAGCCTTCCTCGACGTTGCAGACATAGAGCACGGGCTTGGACGACAACAGGCCGAGCATCGAGAACGCCCGCTCCTCCTCGGCCTTGCGCTCGACGAGGCGTGCGGGCTTGCCGTCGCGCAGCAGCACCAGGGTGCGGTTGACGAGGTCGAGCTGCTCCTTGGCGTCCTTGTCGTTGCCCTTGGCCTTCTTGCTGAGGTTGTCGACGCGCTTCTCGAGGCTGTCGAGGTCGGCGAGCATCAGCTCGGTCTCGATGGTCTCGATGTCGGCGAGCGGAGCGATCTTGCCCTCGACATGGGTGATGTCGGAGTCCTCGAAGCAGCGCACGACATGCGCGATGGCGTCGACCTCGCGGATGTTGGCGAGGAACTGGTTGCCGAGGCCTTCACCCTTGGAGGCGCCGCGCACGAGGCCGGCGATGTCGACGAAGGTCAGCCGGGTCGGGATGATCTGGCCCGACTTGGCGATCGCCGCGAGCTTGTCGAGCCGCGGATCGGGCACGGCGACCTCGCCGACATTCGGCTCGATGGTGCAGAACGGATAGTTCGCAGCCTGCGCCGCGGCCGTCTCGGTCAGCGCGTTGAACAAGGTCGACTTGCCGACATTGGGCAATCCGACGATTCCGCATTTGAATCCCATGGTCGTCCTCTATCCGTATTCGTCATGGCCGGGCTTGCCCCGGCCATCCACGCCTTAACGCGCGGAACGAAGATCGTGGATGCCCGGGACATCTAGCGCGAAGACGCGCTTCGCGCTTCTGCCCGGGCATGACGGACAAAACGGCGCCCCTATTCCTTGCCGTTCTCGTCCTTGGTCAAAAATCCCTTCGCCTGCATGGCGAGATGCACCCTGTTGGCGAAGGTCGCGTCCGTGCCCTTGGCGATCAGTGCCGCGTGCTCGGCGACCGCGTCGCAGAGCGTCGTCACCCAGTCGTTGTCGGCCTTGGCGAAGTCCGACAGCACGTGGCCGTGCACCAGTTCCTTGACGCCGGGATGACCGATGCCGAGCCGCACCCGGCGGTAGTCGTTGCCGATATGCGCGGAGATCGAGCGCAGGCCGTTGTGGCCGGCGATGCCGCCGCCGATCTTCACCCGCACCTTGCCCGGCGGCAGTTCGAGTTCGTCGTGGAACACGGTGACGTCGCCCGGCGCGATCTTGAAGAAGCCTGCCGCTTCCTGCACGGCGCGGCCGGAATCGTTCATGTAGGTCGTGGGCTTGAGCAGGATCACGCGCTCAGTGCCGAGCGCACCTTCCGAGGTCTCGCCCTGAAAACGACGGCGCCATGGTGAAAAACCATGACGCCGCGCGATCTCGTCGACGGCCAGGAAGCCGATATTGTGCCGGTTACGTGCGTATTTCGCGCCGGGATTGCCGAGCCCAACAAAGAGTCGCATGACGCGGCGCGCCCCTCGCTCGGCGCGCGGTCAGAGACCACGCGCCAGCTTTGAGAGATTACTTCTTCTTGTCGCCGCCGGCGGGAGCCTTGGCAGCCGCCGGAGCAGCAGCACCAGCCGCCGGAGCAGCCGCGCCGGCCGCCGGAGCAGCAGCGCCCGCAGCCGGAGCCGCGCCACCAGCAGCAGCCGCAGCCGCGGCCTTCTGCTCTTCGGCGTAGCCGGACGGCGGCACGATGGTGACGAGGGTCGCGTCCTCGCGGGTCAGCGCCTTGACGCCGGCCGGCAGCTTGACGTCCGACAGATGCAGCGAGTGACCGATTTCGAGCGAGCCGACGTCGGCCTCGATGTACTGCGGAATGCTCTCGACGCCGCATTCGAGCTCGATCGCGTGGGCGACGATGTTGACGGTGCCGCCGCGCTTCACGCCCGGGGAGCCTTCCGCCTTCACCACGTGCAAGGGCACGCTGATGCGGATGGTGGCGCCTTCGCCGAGCCGCATGAAGTCGACATGGATCGGGAAGTCCTTGACCGGATCAAGGTGATAGTCGCGCGGAATCACGCGGTGCTTCTTGCCGTCGAGGTCGATGTCGACCAGCGTGGTCAGGAACCGGCCGGCGAGGATGCGCTGGCGCAGTTCACGATCTGCAATCGAGATCGTCAGCGGGGGCTGGTTGTCACCATAGATCACTCCGGGAACTCGCCCGGCGCGACGCTCAGCCCGGGCGGCCCCCTTGCCGCTCTTCGGACGTGCGGTCGCCTTCAATTCCTTGACGGTCGTCGCCATGTCGTTAAGTCCTTGTTTTTGCAAAAGTTAATGGGCCGCAGCGCGGCCCATGGCATGGTCCACAGCAAGCCTCCAGGGGTGCGGGGGCCGCGGACGTGGCGGGCTTTTACCCGGAAGATGTGGAAATGACAAGGAGAATGGGCGACCGGAAGGGACCGGATCAGCTGTCATTCCGGGGCGGTCGCGGCAGCGACCGAACCCGGAATCTCGAGGTTCCCAGGTGCGCAATTGCGCACCGGGGTTCGCGACTTCGTCGCGCCCCGGAACGACAAAACCTACCCGCCGAGCTTGGCCTCCAGCGCCGCGATCCGCGCCTTCAGGGCCTCGTTCTCCTCGCGCGCCAGGCGGGCCATGTCCTTGACCGCCTCGAACTCCTCGCGCTTGACCAGGTCCATGTCGCGCAGGAATTTCTCGGCCTGGGTGCGCATCACCGTATCGAACTCGCGCTTGACGCCCTGGGCGGCACCGGCGGCGTCATTCATCAGGCGGCCGATCTCGTCGAAAAACCGGTTGCTGGTCTGGGTCATGTCGGTCTCCTGGCGCCGCCGATAAACTTTGCGCGAACTCGCGAGAAGACAATGGCAATCCGCGCCGCACGGTTCAAGAGCGAAGCGGCGGTATCCTTGTCACGCCGCGGTTTACTTGCAATCGTATTCAACGTCCCGCCATAAGAAGCATCAGAAGGCGCACGAGATGATCGACCAGCAGATCGCGATCCCCACCAAGGACGGCCACACCGCAACCTTCATCACCCATCCCGAACGCGCCGGACCGTTTCCGGTCATCCTGTTCTACATGGACGCGCCGGCGATCCGCGAGGAGCTGCGCGACATGGCGCGCCGGCTCGCGACCTCAGGCTATTACGTGATGCTGCCGAACCTCTATTATCGCTCCGGCGTGATGGAGCTCGGCCCGCTGCCGGCCGATCCGAACGCGCCCGAGCGCAAGCGCATGTTCGCCCTGATGGGCTCGCTCACGATTCCCATGATCATGGACGACACCCGCGCCCTGCTCACCTATGCGGAGGGCCAGGCCGCCGCGAACACCAAAATCGTCGGCACCGTCGGCTATTGCATGAGCGGCCGCTACGCGGTCAACGCCGCCACGCACTTCCCCGATCGCGTCAAGGCCGCCGCCTCGATCTACGGCACCCAGCTTGCGACCGACCAGGACGACAGCCCGCATCTTGCGGCAAGCAAGACCAAGGCCGAGCTCTATTTCGCCTGCGCCGAGACCGACATCTACGCGCCCACGGAGATCATCGAGAAAGTCAGGCAGGGCATGAGCGGCGCCAAAGCCGAGGTCGAGATCTATCCCGGCACGCATCACGGCTTTGCCTTTCCCAAGCGCCCGGTCTACGACCGCGACGCCGCCGAGCGGCATTGGGAGCGCCTACTGGCGCTCTATCGCCGCAATCTTGTCTAGACATAGAAGGCCTGATGCCCTTTCTGCTGATCGACTTCCCCGCCTTCAAACCGATCGCGATCGAGATCGGTCCGTTCGCGATCCGCTGGTACGCGCTGGCCTATATCTGCGGCATCGTGTTTGGCTGGCTCTATGCGCGCTCGCTCTTGAAGAACCAGCGGCTGTGGGGCGGACCGGCGCCGATCTCGCTGGCGCAGATCGACGACTTCATCCTGTGGGTCACGCTCGGCATCATCCTCGGCGGCCGCACCGGCTATGTGCTGTTCTACAATCTGCCCTTCTTCATGGAGCACCCCGCCGCGATCATCCGGTTGTGGGAGGGCGGCATGTCGTTCCATGGCGGCTTCCTCGGCTGCGTCGTCGCGGTGATGTGGTTTGCCTATCGCAACAGCATCTCGATCCTGTCGCTCGGCGACATCACCACCGCGGTCGCCCCGATCGGACTCTTGCTCGGGCGCATCGCCAATTTCATCAACGGAGAATTGTGGGGCCGCGCCACCGATCCCAGCCTGCCCTGGGCGATGATCTTCCCGAACGATCCCACCCAGCTGCCCCGCCATCCGAGCCAGCTCTATGAAGCCGGCATGGAGGGCATCCTGCTGTTCACCGTGCTCGCGATCATGATCCGCTTCGGTGCCTTGAAACGGCCCGGCATGATCCTCGGCGCTTTCATCCTGATCTATGGCTTGACCCGCATCGCCGGCGAGCACTTCCGCGAGCCGGACGTCCAGCTCGGCTTCCTCTGGGGCGGGTTAACCATGGGCATGCTGTTGTCGATCCCGATGCTTATTGTCGGGGGCATACTTATTGTATGGGCAGTGCGGCGCGGTGCGCCGAGGCCGAACAAGGCCGTTCGTTAATTCATTTCGAGAAAGCACGCCGTGACCGACCAGCCGCTACTCAACGAGATCAAGGCGCTGATCAAATCCTCAGGCCCCATGCCGGTCTGGCGGTACATGGAACTGTGCCTGATGCATCCGCGCCACGGCTATTACATCTCGCGCGACCCGCTCGGGCGTGAAGGCGACTTCACCACCTCGCCCGAGGTCAGCCAGATGTTCGGCGAGCTGCTCGGCCTGTGGACAGCCTCGGTGTGGAAGCAGATGGGCTCGCCGGAATTTTTGCGTCTGATCGAGCTCGGCCCCGGCCGCGGCACCATGATGGCGGATGCGCTGCGCGCGCTCCGCGTGCTGCCGCCGCTGTATCAGGCGCTCCATATCCACATGGTCGAGGTCAATCCCGTGCTGCGCGAGCGGCAGAGCGCGACGCTGTCGGGCGTGCGCAACATCGCCTGGCACGACAGCATCGACGACGTGCCCGAAGGCCCCAGCGTCATCCTCGCCAACGAATATTTCGACGTGCTGCCGATCCACCAGATGGTTCGCCACGAGAGCGGCTGGCACGAGCGCGTGATCGAGCTCGACCCCAACGGCAAGCTTCAATTCGGCGCGGCGGCCGAGCCGACGCCGCGTTTCGATGTGCTACTGCCGCCGCTGGTGCGCGCCGCGCCCATCGGCGCGGTGTTCGAATGGCGGCCGGACGCCGAGATCATGAAGCTCGCCACGCGCGTGCGCGACCAGGACGGCGCGGCGCTGATCATCGACTATGGCCATCTGCGCAGCGACGCCGGCGACACTTTCCAGGCGATCGCGCGCCACACCTTCACTGACCCCTTGAAGGCACCGGGCCAGGCCGACGTCACCGCCCATGTCGATTTCCAGGCGCTGGCGCGTGCAGCAGAAGACGTCGGCGCGCGCGTGCACGGTCCGGTGACGCAAGGCGATTTCCTCAAGCGTGTCGGCATCGACACCCGGGCCGCCGCGTTGATGCAGAAGGCGACGCCGGAAGTGGCCACCGACATTTCCGTGGCGCTGAAGCGCCTGACCGATACCGGGCGCAGCGGCATGGGCTCCATGTTCAAGGTGCTCGGCATCTCCGAGCCGCGGCTGAGGGGCATCGCCGGCCTCAGCGACCTCGAGCACGCCGGAGGCAATTGATGACCCTCACTTCGTCGCTGCTGTCGGCGGTGCCCGGCCTGCGCCACGCTTTCTTCACCCGCGAAGGCGGCGTCTCCAGCGGCATCTATTCGGCGTTGAACGGCGGGCTCGGCTCGAACGACGATCAGGCCCTCGTTGCGGAGAACCGCCGCCGCATGGCCGAGCATGTCGGCGTCGCCCCGGAGCGCTTTCTCAGCCTGCACCAGATCCATTCGCCCGACGTGCGCGTTGCGGACGCGCAGTGGCCGAGCGGCCCGCGGCCGAAGGGCGATGCGCTGGTGACGAAGACGCCGGGCATCGCGCTCGGCGTCTCCACCGCCGATTGCGGACCGGTGCTGTTCGTCGATCCCAACGCGGGCGTGATCGGCGGCGCCCATGCCGGCTGGAAGGGCGCGCTCACCGGCGTGCTGGAAGCAACGATCTCGGCGATGGAAAAACTCGGCGCCAGGCGCAGCGGCATCATCGCCGCGATCGGTCCCTTGATCCGGCAAGAGAGCTATGAGGTCGGCAACGAGTTCGTGGCGCGCTTCATCGAGGCAGATGCGGACAACGCCATGTTCTTCATCCCGTCAATCCGCGACGGACACGCGATGTTCGATCTCGCCGGCTTCATCCGCAAGCGGCTCGAGGCCGCCGGCATCCTGATGATCGACGATCTCGGCCTCGATACCTACGCCGACGAACGCTTCTTCAGCTACCGCCGCTCGGTGCATCGCAAGGAGCCGGATTACGGCCGGCACATCCACGCGATCGCGCTGGAGGGGTGAACACAAGGGCAACCCCGCGTCATTCCGGGGCGAGGCGAAGCATCGAACCCGGAATCTCGAGATTCTCAGGTGCGCAATTGCGCACCATAGTCCGTCCGTCAGACGCCCGGAATGAGTGTGGGTAGACGCGACGACAGTGGTCTATGTCGCCGCTGCCCTAGACGTTAATGCATTTTAACGATATCGCTGCCCTCCATAATGAGGGATGCGTCATTCATCTTGGGCCGCGCGGGTTCGCGCGTGCTGGCGGTCATGCTGCTGGCCGCGGCGACCGCGCTCGGCGGCTGCGCCGGTGGCGGCGGTGCCGCCAACTCCTATGCGATGGCGCCGAGCGCCGGCTCCGGCGCGACGGTCGCCTTCGAATCCATCGACGGGCCGCCGCCGCAGGTGTTCGACCGCATGGTCGGCGTGCTCGACAGCGAATCCAAGCTGCGCAGCCTGTCCGTGATCTCCCGCGAGGGGACGGCCGCCTACCGCGTGCGCAGCTACCTCTCCGCCCAGGTGGTGCGCGGCAAGACCGTGATCGCCTGGGTCTGGGACGTCTACGACGCCAACCAGCAGCGGGCGCTGCGCCTCTCCGGCGAGGAACCGACCTCCGCCAAGGGCGGCCGCGACGCTGCCCGTGACCCTTGGCAAGCGGCCGACGACCTGGTGCTGCGGAAGATCGCCCAGGCCGGATTCAGCGGACTTTCCAACATGATCAACGGCACGCCGGATGCCCCGGGCGCCGCTCCAGCCCCGCGGGGACCAGCGGTGGCGAGCGCGATCAAGGAGGGCCCAGTCCCGGTGCCGGACATGCCGGCCTCGGCACTCGGCTATGCCGAGCAATAACCCCCGCTAAACCACGGGCTCAGTTTGCGGCCAAGCCGTTGGCCCGACTCAGGATTTTCGAAGGGAAAACGTAGCATCCCGGGTTGCCATTGCACGCTTCGGCCTGATATTTGCTCGCTCGTCGTAACCGTGCTCCCAGTGGGTATTCTCTGATGTTGAACGTCGTATCCAGCAAAGCGCGGGAGGAAGCGTCCATGTCGGCCAAGAACGGCTCCATCAAGCTTGTCGCCGGCAACTCCAATCCGGCTCTCGCGCAGGCGATCGCGCAAGGCCTCGACCTGCCGCTGACCAAGGCGGTGGTCCGGCGCTTCGCCGACATGGAGATCTTCGTCGAGATCCAGGAGAACGTCCGCGGCTCGGATGCCTTCATCATCCAGTCGACCTCGTTCCCGGCCAACGACCATCTGATGGAGCTCTTGATCATCACCGACGCGCTGCGCCGTTCCTCGGCGCGCCGCATCACCGCGGTGCTGCCCTATTTCGGCTACGCAAGGCAGGATCGTAAGTCCGGCTCGCGCACGCCGATCTCGGCGAAGCTCGTCGCCAATCTGATCACGCAGGCCGGCGTCGACCGCGTCATGACGCTCGACCTCCATGCCGGCCAGATCCAGGGCTTCTTCGACATCCCGACCGACAATCTCTACGCGGCGCCGCTGATGGTGCGCGACATCAAGGAGAAGTTCGACCTCTCCAAGGTGATGGTGATCTCGCCCGACGTCGGCGGCGTGGCTCGCGCGCGCGGCCTTGCCAAGCGCATCAACACACCGCTCGCCATCGTCGACAAGCGCCGTGAGCGCCCCGGCGAGTCCGAGGTCATGAACGTGATCGGCGACGTCGCCGGCCACACCTGTATCCTGGTCGACGACATCGTCGATTCCGGCGGCACGCTGGTGAACGCGGCCGACGCGCTGATCGCCAAGGGCGCCAAGGACGTCTACGCCTACATCACCCATGGCGTGCTCTCCGGCGGCGCGGCGGCGCGCATCGCCGGCTCCAGGCTGAAGGAGCTCGTGATCACCGACTCGATCCTGCCGACGGAAGCGGTGACCAAGGCGCCGAACATCCGCACGCTGCCGATCGGCAGCCTGATCTCCGACGCTATCGCGCGCACCGCCGCGGAAGAGTCGGTGTCGAGCCTCTTCGACTGATTTGATCTACCACCGTCATTCCGGGCGGCGCGCCAGCGCCGAACCGGAATCTCGAGATTCCGGGTTCTCGCTTCGCGAGCCCCGAAATGACTTCAGTAGCGAGGATGGTGGGCACGCTTTCCGCCTTCGCTCCTCGAGCTACGGCGGACAAGCCGCTTTGCCCACCCGAGGGCAGCCTGCCTAGCCGACGATCCCCGCCGCGACCTGGCCGCGTAGACGCTCCAGGCCATGCAACGTCTCTGCACAGGCCGCCGCGACCTCGACGCCCTTGATTGCAAAGTGCCTGCGGAAGAAATCGTAGTGCACCTCGGTCTCGTGGAATTGCTGCGGCGTCAGCACCGCCGAGAACACCGGCACCTCGGTGCGCAGCTGCACGTCCATCAGCGCCTTGATCACGGTGTCGGCGACGAACTCGTGGCGATAGATGCCACCGTCGACGACGAGGCCGGCCGCGACGATCGCGGTGTAGCGCCGCGTCTTGGCGAGGATCTGCGCGTGCAGCGGGATCTCGAACGAGCCCGGCACCTCGAACACGTCGACATGGGTGAGGTGGCGCGCCTCGGCCTCCTTCATGAAGGCGATGCGGGCTTCCGCGACAACGTCGCGGTGCCAGCAGGCCTGCACGAAGGCCACCCGCTGCGGCTTGGCAAAGCGCGGATGCTCCGTCACCGGGTCCTGTGGAACCAGCGGTCGGGTGGCTTCGGACGTCTTCGCTTGGGACGTTTCGGTTTGGGGATCTTGCAACATCTGATTCATGGCTTTCCTCAGTTAAGGACCAGAATCAGGGCACACGGAACGACAAACAGCCGCATCTTGCGATGCGTCTGCCACCGACCGTTCTCTTTCATCCGGACTTTAACCGTCGGCTTCGGAGTTGCACCGAATCTGCTGACCCTTCCCTTCGGGATAACCCTCACGGAAGGCGCTCGCGGGCTTGGGCCTTTCGGCCCTTACCGCCGGTGGGGACTTTCACCCCGCCCTGAGAACATCGGCCGCTCGGGATTGAGCGACCTAGAAGGAAATATGACGCCGGTTCGGGGCCGCAGCAAGCGTGTTCCGCACGGAAAATCCGCATGGTCCCATGCCGCGATGGCAGCCCGGACATCGCGCGGCGGAATTAACGATTGGCGCTTTCAGGGAATCCGATTCCGGTTTGTTCTCGTCGTTAACAATTGTGGCCAACAGATGAGCTGTGGACGAAGGAGTCCTGGCTTGTGGACGGACTCGCGACCCCGTTGCGCAGATTCCGCAAATCACATCACTTGATCCGCGACAGGCCGCGCCGATCCGAGGGAGATCGCGAAAGCGACTCCCGGGATCGACGACGTTTAGGGAGCGCGCGCCGGACCCAACCGCGTGCGTATCAAAGACAACAAGAAGGCAAGAGGTCGAGACGGCATGTCCCTGCTCGAAGGCAATATCGATTCCCGAAATCACCCGCTCGCGGTGGTCGAGGATATCGCCGCCAGCAACAACTGGCCGTTCGAACGCTCCGGCGAGGACGAGCTCACCATTGTCTCGAAGGGACAATGGACCGACTATCAGATCTCCTTCACCTGGATGGGCGAGATCGAGGCGCTGCATCTGGCGTGCGCGTTCGACATGAAGATTCCGCTTCCGCGCCGGAGCGAGGTGCAGCGGCTCGTCGCCGCGGTCAACGAGCAATTATGGGTCGGCCATTTCGACCTGTGGACCAACACCGGCATGATCATGCATCGCCAGGCGCTGGTGCTGCCGGGCGGCCTCACCGCCTCGACCGCGCAATGCGAGGCCATGCTCGCCGGCGCCATCCACGCCTGCGAGCGCTACTTCCCGGCGTTCCAGTTCGTGGTGTGGGCCGGCAAGACCACCGCGCAGGCCATGGACGCCGCGATGTTCGACACGGTGGGCGAGGCATAGGGCGCCTCACGACGTAGGAGAGCCGACGCTCCCTCCCCACGTCATCCCGGACAAGCGCGCCCAAAGCGCGCGCAGATCCGGGATCCATACCGCGTGATTTCGCTTGTGGCACGCGGCTTGTTGCCAACACCTCCATCCACTAGAACCAGTTGTGGTTATGGGTCCCCGCCTTCGCGGGGACGACGGCGAACGTGTGGCGGCAGCGATGGCAAACAGCACTCTTCAAAACATCACCGGCACCATCCTGCTCGCCGGCGCCGGCAAGATGGGCGGCGCGATGCTGACCGGATGGCTGGCCGGCGGGCTCGACCCGCGCCGCGTCGCGGTGGTCGATCCGTTCATCTCGCCCGAGATCACCGCGCTGGCCGCCAAAGGCGTCGCGCTCAATCCCGATGTGACGTCGGCAGGCACTGTCGAGACCATGGTCGTCGCGGTGAAGCCGCAGATGTTCCGCGAGGCCGGCGCCAAGCTGAAGGCGTTCGTCTCCGCCAAGACCTCCGTGGTCTCGATTATGGCGGGAACCACGATTGCCTCGCTTCAAGAGGTCATCGGCGGCACCGTGGTGCGCGCGATGCCGAACACGCCGGCGGCGATCGGCCGCGGCATCACGGTGGCGGTCGCGGCGAAGAATGTCAGCGCCACGCAGCGCGCCGTGGCCGACGCGCTGCTGCGCGCCACCGGCTCGGTCGAATGGGTCGAGGACGAAGGGCTGATGGACGCGGTGACCGCGGTGTCCGGCTCGGGTCCGGCCTATGTGTTCCTGCTCGCCGAGGAACTCGCACGCGCCGGCGTCGAGGCGGGATTGCCCGAGGCGCTGGCGACCAAGCTCGCGCGCGAGACGGTCGCCGGCTCCGGCGAGCTGCTGCACCAGTCGGAGCTCCCGTCCGCGACGCTGCGCCAGAACGTGACCTCGCCCGGCGGCACCACCGCCGCGGCCCTCGGCGTGCTGATGGGTGAGCTAGGCCTGCGCGAGCTGATGATCCGCGCCATCGCGGCGGCGACGCAACGGTCGAGGGAATTGGCGAAGTAGACGGTGTCGTAGGGTGGGCAAAGGCGCAAAGCGCCGTGCCCAGCAAATTTCTCAAATGGCGACGAAGGTCGTGGGCACGCTTCGCTTTGCCCACCCTACGGCATTACGGGACCGTGCCCTGCCGCTACGCCCCCAGCCGCTTGTTGAACATCTCGACATTGACGAGCCCGCGCGCATGGCGGCCCTCGCCGAGCTTGCGCGTTCCCTCGAATGCCTCGACCTCAAAGCGGATGACGCGGCGCTCGACCGCGACCACTTTCGCCGTGGTCCGCACCGTCGCGCCGACGAGCGCTGCTGCGAGATGGCGGATGTCGACCTCGGTGCCGACGGTGACCCAGCCCGGCTGGAGCGCTGCGCGGATCGCATCGCCCGACGTCACCTCCATTTCCAGGATCATCATCGGCGTCGCATAGACCATGGGCATGCCGGGCACGAAATGCCCGACCGTGCGCTCCACCGGCACCACCAGCGTGCGCTCGGCGCTCATGCCGACCTTGATGAAGTCGCGTGCGTCCATGGTGCTTGCTCGTCATTCCGGGGCGCGCGAAGCGCGAACCCGGAATCCAGAAGTTTACGGTGCGAGAGTCCGGGTTCAGCCCTGGCGGGCTGCCCCGGAATGACGCGAACGCGTCACTTCTTCGCCGCCGCCGCGCGCTCCACGAAGGTCTTGCCGCCCTTCATCTTGTGGCGGAGCGGGGCCTCGTTGATCTGGATGACGACGGCATCGGCGTCAACTCCGAGATTCTTCACCAGCGCCTGGGTGATGTCGCGCATCATGCCGGCCTTCTGCTCGTCGGTGCGGCCCTCGGCCATGCTGACGGTGATCTCAGGCATCGTTGTCTCCCTGCTTTCGTCATGGCCAGGCTTGTCCCGGCCATCCACGTTCCCTTCCATCAAACAAGACGTGGATGCCCGGGACAAGCCCGGGCATGACGGCCTGCCGGAATGGCTATCCCCACTTTACGTCATGGCGGCCCAAGACCTCGCGCACTTTTGAAACGAGATCGGCTTCGCTGCACGAGAACTGCGCCGGGCGCGTCTCGCGCCATTCCTGGTTGGAGGCGATCGCGGCGGCCGCTTTCGCGCCTTCGATCAGATCCTTGATCTGCAGCTCGCCACGCGCCTTTTCGTCCGAGCCCTGGATGATCACGCAAGGCGAGTTGCGGCGGTCGGCATATTTGAGCTGGTTGCCCATGTTCTTGGGATTGCCGAGATAGAGCTCGGCGCGGATGCCGGCAGTACGCAGGCTCGCGACCATCTTCTGGTAGTCGGCGACGCGATCACGATCGAACACGGTGACGACGACGGGACCGAACTCGGGCCGCGTGTCGAGCTTGCCGAGCAAGGTCAGCGCGGCCTGCAGGCGCGAGACGCCGATCGAGAAGCCGGTCGCCGGCACCGGCTCGCCGCGGAAGCGCGAGACGAGACCATCATAACGCCCGCCGCCGCCGACCGAGCCGAACCGCACCGGGCGGCCCTTCTCGTCCTTGGTCTCCAGCAGCAGTTCGACCTCGTAGACGGGGCCGGTGTAATATTCGAGGCCGCGCACGACGGAGGGATCGATCTTGATGCGGTCGGCGCCGTACCCCGACGCCGTCACGAGCTTCGCAATCTCTTCCAACTCGCTGACGCCGGCCTGTCCGACTTGGCTCTTGGCGAGGTAGGTTTCCGCCGCGGCAATCGCCTCTTTCCAGTCGTCGCGCGGCCTGGTGATGGCGAGAACGACGTCGGCTTCAGCCTCACTCAGGTTGGCGCCCGTGGTGAAGTCGCCCTTGCCTTCCTCGCCGCCATCCCATCGTCCGGGACCGAGCAGCTTGCGCACTTCGTCGGCGGAGAATTTGTCGAGCTTGTCGATCGCGCGCAGCACGGTCAGCCGGCGTGCGGCATTCTCGTCGCCGCCGAGGCCGATGGCTTCGAGGACGCCGTCGAGCACTTTGCGGTTGTTTACCTTGACGACATAGGAGCCGCGCGCAATGCCGAGCGCCTCCATCGTATCAGCGGCCATCATGCAGATCTCGGCATCCGCGGCCGGCGTCGCCGAGCCGACGGTGTCTGCATCGAATTGCATGAACTGGCGGAAGCGGCCGGGGCCGGGCTTCTCGTTGCGGAAGACGTAGCCGACGCGGTAGCTGCGATAGGGCAGGACCAGACCGTCGGTGCCGTAGCGCTCGCCGACATAGCGCGCGAGCGGCGCGGTCAGATCGTAGCGCAGGCTGATCCACTGCTCGTCGTCATCCTGGAAGGAAAACACGCCCTCGTTCGGCCGGTCCTGGTCGGGGAGGAACTTGCCGAGCGCGTCGGTGTATTCCATCGCCGGCGTCTCCACCGGCTCGAAACCGTAGAGCTCGTAGACGGCGCGAATCTTCTCGACCATCTCGCGCGTCGCCCGGATCGCTGAGGGGTCGCGATCCTCGAGCCCGCGCGGCAGGCGCGCCTTCAGTTTCTGGGGTTTTTTGGGTTTCTCGGCCATGCGCGGCGTTTACCAGCCGGGGCGCGATGCGGCAACCGGGGCCTTTTCCCCTCTCCCCTTGTGGGAGAGGGTGGATCGCCGGCGAAGCGGCGAGACGGGTGAGGGGTCTCTATCCCCGAGCACGATCGCGAGAGAGCCCCCGGGGAAACAACCCCTCATCCGGCGCTTCGCGCCACCTTCTCCCACAAGGGGAGAAGGGAAGAAAACCTCTTACGGCTGCTCCATCCGCGCCCTCAGCGCGTCCGCATCCGCCTTCGGCAGCGACTTCAGCGTCGGCTTGATGGTTTCGCCGCCGACGATCTTGCCGTTGCGCATGAACATCCAGTCCGAGATGTCGGCTTCGCTGAACTTGACCGCGTCGCCTGCGTGCTTGCCGGGCAGGTCACGCGGCTCGTTGGCAAAGAAACCGGAATAAGACCCGTTCGGCAGCTTCTTCACCTCGGCGATCCAGATGTGCTCGCCGCCCTTGCGGGTCGAAAAGCGCACTTTTAGGGAATGACCGGTCTCCGACGACTTGGGCGATTCGTAAGAAGCCCAGAAGGTGGGGAGTGTGCCGCGGGCGCGGGCGATCGCGGCGTTCATCTCGGGGTCGGTGGTGCGCACGTCGACGATCGGCGAGCGGTCTTGCGCGACGACTTCCGGCACAGGACCGATGGTCAGAATGCCGAAAACGCTGACGCCGGTGATGGCGGCGAGAACGATCCACTTCAGCGGCTGGGAGAGCTTTGTTGCCATGATCGCGATGTCCAGGATGCTTGTTGTGTCCTGGCTTTGTCGCTCGGCGGCAGCAGCACGTTCAGTGCGCAATAAGCCACAAACCTTGCGCTTCTGCCCTCTCCCCTTGCGGGAGAGGGTGGCTCGCCGCAAAGCGGCGAGACGGGTGAGGGGTTCTATCCGCGAGTCGAACTCACATTTGAATTCGCGGAGACAAACCCCTCATCCGGCGCTTCGCGCCACCTTCTCCCGCAAGGGGAGAAGGAAGAAGAGTTTCAAAACACCTTGCGGATCCAGTTGTGGGGATCGTTGGTGCGGCCGTACTGGATGTCGATGAGCTGCTTGCGCAGGCCCATGGCGACGGGGCCGGCGGCGCCGCCCGAGATCTCGAAGTCGCCGCTCACCGAGCGCACCTGGCCGATCGGCGAGATCACGGCGGCGGTGCCGCAGGCAAACGCTTCCTTCAGGCGGCCCGAGGCCGCATCCTTGCGCCACTGGTCGAGCGAGTACGGCTCCTCGCGCACGGTCTTGCCGGCATCGCGGGCGAGCTTGATGATGGAGTCGCGGGTGATGCCGGGCAGGATGGTGCCCAGCGGCGGCGTCGAGAGCGAGCCGTCGTCGAACACGAAGAACACGTTCATGCCGCCGAGCTCCTCGATGTAGCGGCGCTCGACCGCGTCGAGGAACACGACCTGATCGCAACCGTGCTGGATCGCTTCGGCCTGGGCGCGCAGGCTCGCGGCATAATTGCCGCCGCACTTCACCGCGCCAGTGCCGCCAATGGCAGCGCGCGTATAATTCTCCGAGACCCAGATCGAGACCGGCGCAGGTCCGCCCTTGAAGTAGGATCCAACAGGCGAAGCGATCACCGCGAAGATGTATTCGGACGACGGCTTGACGCCGAGGAAGGTTTCGCTCGCGATCATGAAGGGGCGGAGGTAAAGGCTGCCCTCGCCGCCCGGCATCCAGGCGCGGTCGATGCGCACGACCTGCTCGACCGCCTCGATGAAGACGTCCTCGGGCAGCTGCGCCATCGCCATGCGGTCGGCGGAATCCTTGAAGCGCCGCGCATTGGCGTCGGGGCGGAAGAGGTTCACGCCCCCATCGTCGCGCTTGTAGGCCTTGAGGCCTTCAAAAATTTCCTGGGCGTAGTGCAGCACGGCGCCGGCCGGATCGAGCTGGAAACTGGCGCGCGCCTCGATCTTCGCCTCGTACCAGCCGCCCTTGGCCTGGTTGTAGCGGACGATCGCCATGTGGTCGGTGAAGACCCGCCCGAAGCCTGGGTCCACCAGCTTGGCGGTGCGATCCTTCTCGGACGTGGGATTGGATGCGGGCTGGATGTCGAATGTCATGCTCATGTCCTTGCCTCCCGCTGCCGGTCGCGGCGCGGTTTCTCGCGCCCGCCTGCCCGCTTCCGGGCCCGGCTGGCTTGATTGGTTCCTGGCCGGACCGCCGCCAGCCATGTTACGGCCGGTTTCCGTGGCCAGCATGTCGCCGAGGACATGCTTTTGCGGAAGGCGGAAGTCCAGTATGTTTTGCCGAAATGCCGCTCGACAATCGCACGGTAGATCTGCTCCGGCCGTCGCCGCCTGTCCGGCTCACTCCGGCCGCCCTGCTACGATGCCACCCGACGCGAAGCGATCTAAAATTTCGTGCGGGTCGACGGTTTTGTAACATTGAACCCAAGATACGTCAATATGCCTGACATAAATTTCGCGACTCCCCCCCAAGACGCTGCCGAGCCACGGCCGGCCGCAGGCGACGGAGGCAATTTGCGCTGGGATATCATCGAGCTGCTGTTCTTCGCCTACCGCGATTTCGTCGGCGATCCCGACCAGGAACTTGAGGCCTTCGGCTTCGGCCGGGCCCATCACCGGGTCATGCATTTCGTCTACCGCTATCCCGGGCTGAAGGTTGCCGACCTGCTCGACGTCCTCAGGATCACAAAACAGTCGCTCGGCCGCGTGCTCAAGCAGCTGCTGGACGAGGGCTATATCGTGCAGAAGACCGGCGACAATGACCGACGCCAGCGCCTGCTCTACGCGACGCCGAAGGGCGAGGCGCTGGTGCAGAAGCTCGCCGGGCTCCAGACCACGCGGATCACGAAAGCGCTCGCCGAGATGGCGCCGCAGGATGCCGAGACCGTCAAGCGCTTCCTGCGCGCGATGATCGACCGCGACGATCCGGACAAGGTGCTGGAGACGATCTTCGCTTCCGTCAATCAAGACAGCAAGGAGTGACCGTGCCGCTCGCTGCCACGCTCGCACGACCGCCGGTGCAACCGGCCGACGACGCCCCGCATCTCCTGCTGGTCGATGACGACCGCCGCATCCGCGATCTGCTCTCGCGCTTCCTCGCCGCAGAAGGCTACCGCGTCTCGACCGCCGCCAGCGCCGGCGACGCGCGTTCGAAGCTGATGGGCCTGCATTTCGACCTGCTGATCCTCGACGTCATGATGCCCGGCGAAACCGGCTTCGATCTCGCCCGCTTCATCCGGACTTCCTCCTCGGTGCCGATCGTGATGCTGACGGCGCGGCACGAGGCGGAAGCCCGCATCGAGGGCCTGCAGATCGGCGCCGACGACTACGTGGCAAAACCGTTCGAGCCGCGCGAGCTGGCGCTGCGCATCAACAACATCCTCAAGCGCGCAGCCCCGCCGCCGCAAACCGGGGCGGTCGAGAAGATCGCGTTCGGCCCCTATGTCTATCATCTCGATCGCGGCGAACTCCGCCAGGGCGAAGAGGTCATTCACCTCACCGACCGCGAGCGCGAGATGCTGCGGATTCTGTCGGAAACGCCGGGCGAGACCGTGCCGCGCAGCGCGCTGACCGGCAATGGCAGCGTCAACGAACGCGCCGTCGACGTGCAGATCAACCGCCTCCGGCGCAAGATCGAGACCGATCCCGCCAATCCGCTGTTCCTCCAGGCGGTGCGCGGCATCGGCTACCGCCTGGTGGCCTCGCCATAAATCAGTGAAGCGCGCGCGATGAGCACGATCGATACCGGCCTGACGCTGCTGAAGAGCGCCGCCGGCCGCGTCTCGGCCGCCAATGGCTGGATGGGCAATGCGTTCAAGGGCTGGATGCCGACCGGCCTGTATGCCCGTGCGCTGCTGATCATGATCGTGCCGATGGTGATCCTGCAATCGGTCGTCGCCTTCGTGTTCATGGAGCGGCACTGGAACACGGTGACGCGCCGCCTGTCGGCCGCGGTGGTGCAGGACATCGCCGCGCTGATCGACGTCTACAAGGGCTATCCGCAGGACAAGGACCGCGACCAGATCCGCCGCATCGCGCAGCAGCGCCTCGGCCTCGTGGTCGATTTCCTGCCCGCCGGCGACATGCCGCCGCCGGGACCAAAGCCGTTCTTCTCGCTGCTCGACCAGACCCTGTCGGTGCAGCTCGGCCGCCAGATCGGACGCTCGTTCTGGATCGACACGGTCGGTCGCTCCAACCTGGTCGAGATCCGCATCCAGCTCGACGATGCCGTGATGCGCGTGTTCGCGCAGCGCAGCGCCGCCTATGCCTCGAACTCGGAGATCTTCCTGTTCTGGATGGTCGGCACGTCCTCGATCCTCCTGATCGTCGCGGTGCTGTTCCTGCGCAACCAGATCAAGCCGATCCTGCGCCTCGCCGACGCTGCCGAAAGTTTCGGCAAGGGCCGCGAGGCGCCGAACTTCAGACCCAGAGGCGCGCGCGAGGTGCGGCGCGCGGCGGTCGCCTTCATCGAGATGAAGTCGCGCATCGAGCGCACCATGGAGCAGCGCACCGCGATGCTCGCCGGCGTCAGCCATGACCTGCGCACAATCCTGACCCGCTTCAAGCTCGAGCTGGCGCTGATCGGCGACAATCCCGAGCTCGAGGGCATGCGCAAGGACGTCGACGAGATGTCAATGATGCTGGAGGATTACCTCGCCTTTGCCCGCGGCGATTCCGGCGAACAGTCGCAGCCAACCGACATGGCGCAGGCGCTGGAAGAGCTGCGCAGCGACGCCGAGCGCCACGGCCACGCCGCGACGGTGGCGTTCCACGGCCTGCCGGTGGTGACGGTGAAGCCGGCCTCGTTCAAGCGCTGCCTCGCCAACCTCGTCACCAACGCCGCGCGCTACGGCAAGGCCATCGCCATCACCGGCCAGCGCGATCACCGCTATCTCACCGTCACCGTCGACGACGACGGCCCCGGCATTCCCGTTCACTTGCGCGAAGAAGTGTTCAAGCCGTTCCTGCGGCTGGACAACGCCCGCAACCAGGACGAAGGCGGCACGGGCCTTGGCCTCGCCATCGCCCGCGACATCGCCCGCTCGCATGGCGGCGACATCACGCTCGGCGACAGCCCGATGGGGGGATTGAGGGCGAGTGTGAGAATACCGGTGTAGCTGGCTTTTTCACCTCTCCCCGTAAGAACGGGGCGAGGGAGCGCACCGGCTTCCGGGCTACGATCTCACCTATTCAGGCATCGCGATCTTCAGCTTTCTACATTCACGCCGCCAAACGATCTGCCAGATCCACAAAGCTCGTCGCATAGACGTCGAACCAGCTCTCGGGCGAGACATCGGGCGCAGCGTCGGGCCCGAACTCCAATGGGCGAGGCACGAAGGCCGTCTTCATTCCGAATGCGCGCGCCGCCTTCAGATCATATTTGTGGCAGGCAACCATCAGGATCTGATCCGGCCCATAGCCGAGATAGTCGACGGCGAGTTGATAGACTGCCGGCGCAGGCTTGTAGCTGGTCGCGAGCTCCGCCGTCAGGATCGCGTCGAACGGCAAATCGGCGTGCTTCACCAGCGCGATCACACTGGCCATACCGGCGTTGGACAAGGTCGCCGTACAAAATCTCCGGCGAAGCCGGGTCAGGCCCTCGATCGTGTCCGGCCAGGCATCGAGCTTGGTCCAGACCTCGTTGAGCGCGTCACGCTCGGCCCCGTCAAAACGATCAGACAGGCCGCGCGTCTCGACGAGCTTGTCCAGTGCCTCGCGATAGATGCGATCGACCCGCAACCAGTCGCGGCGGCCGGCGATCACGGCATCCATCGAAGCGCGATAGAGCTCGCGCCACTCCGCCGACAGGGCCGCCCAATCGATGTCGAGCCCCTTGGCCGCATTGATCGCGGCTCCGGCGCGCAGCAGCGGCTGGAAAAAATCAACGCAGGTCCCCTGAACGTCGAACGCGATCGCCTTGATCCCGGTCAGCGCCATTACGCCCACCTATTTCGGCAGCAGCGCCTTCAATTTATCGACGTCGCGCACGTTCATCTTGAAACCGCCGGGCATCACGATGTCGCCGGGCTTCTGGTCGGGCTTGCAGGCGCCCAGCCACTTCGCTTCGAGCGTCATGGAGGTATCGCGGCCCGCGGGGCCGGCAGCGCCGCCTTGCGCGTGTGAGGAGGTCTTCACCGTGTAGGCCGAATTGAAATCGCCCGTGATCTCGGCATGCGAGGTCGTGCTGATGCCGGCGACGTTGCACTCGGAATCGCTGACATAGCCGGTTGCGGTCTTCTTGATGTCCTGCCTGGAGCAGATCTGCTTGGCCATCGGGGAGACGTTGTTGCTCATCTCCTTGTCGACGGTCTCGTCGGTGCAGTGCTGCATGGTCATTTCCGGCATCGCCGAGCCGCTCCTGACCATCTTCATTTCCCAAAGGCCGGCCTTGCGCACCGGCAGGTCGTCGGCACTGGCCACGCCGGCCGACAAGACGAGGCAAAGGCTTGAGCCGAGCAAAGCGAGTTTGCGCGTCATGTTGGAGGCTCCCGGCTTGAGAGAGGCGGCGTTACGACGCCTCAGTACAGCGTGCGGATCGGCCGTTCGGCGGCGCCATAGGGCACCCAGCGGCAGGAGAACGAGATGTAGCCGCCCTCATAGGCCTGCACCGCGAGGAATTTCACGACCTTGCCGTAGCGCGCGCAGTGATCGACCGCGACCTGACGGGCATCGACCTGGGTCGCCATCGAATAGGCGATGATCCCACCGGTGTCGTTGCCCTTGAAAGGTGGCACTGGAAGGAGGTCAGCACGCGCCGACTGGCTCGCCATCATCCCCAGGGCGAGAAGGCCCGCGGCCGCAATGATTCGCATTCCCGTTACTCCAATTGGTTGGCGCCAGTTTACGGTGCCGGGATGGAAGTGAAAAGAACCGAAGCCCTGCCGGGCGCGCCCTTACGGTCAACTCCTCGCCAAGTGTTGCCGTGCTGCACTTGACCCCGCCCGGCCTTCGCGGCACCGTCCGACCTTCGCAAGACCAGCTGTCCGGATTGCCCATGCGCGCCCTCCCCCTGAAATCGCTCCGCTTCGCCGCCGTGCTCGGCCTCATGTTCGGAGCGCTGTCGCTCGGCGAGGCCAGGGCCGCCAATCCGCTCGAGCTGAACTTCTGGCTGAGCGGGCCGCGCTATGACGGCGCCGTCGCCGATTGCGACAGGGCGCTGCCGACGATCGCCAGCCAGTTCTGGGAGAAGGAAAGCTCGTTCTGGAATTCTCCGTTGAAGATCACGGGCTTCGCCGCCGTTCACGAGGTCGCGTTCCGGCCCTGGCAGTCCGACAACATTCCGCGCCGCTACTGCACCGGCGATGCCTTGCTCAACGATGGCAAGGTGCGCAAGGTGCATTTCTCGATCATTGAGGACGGCGGCTTTGCCAGCTACGGCAACGGCGTCGAATGGTGCGTGGTCGGGCTCGACCGCAACTGGGCCTACAATCCGGCCTGCCGCGCCGCCAGGCAGTAATTCGAGAAGCCCGATTCGGCCCGATCAAGCGGCCGAATGCGTCTCGCGTCCATTTTGTTCTTGAAATGTTCCCATCGCCTGCTAGGCTGACTGCACAGTCTAGTTGAGGGGCGTCGCCATGTTTCATTCCAGATTGCATTCATTCTCCCGCCTGATGATCTCGCTGACCCTGGCTGCCGGGCTGGTCACGCTGGCCGGCGGCGCCAAGGCGCAGGACAAGCGGCAGAACGCGCCCGGCGAATTCGATTTCTATGTGCTATCGCTGTCATGGTCGCCTTCGTTCTGCGAAGAGGCGGCGGAGCGCGGCGGGCGCTCCCAGATCCAGTGCAGCGGCCGGCCCTACTCTTTCGTGGTGCACGGGCTGTGGCCGCAATATGAGAGCGGCTTCCCCGAATATTGCCAGCGGCCGGCGCCGCGGCTGAACCGCAACATCGTCTCCTCTATGCTCGATCTGATGCCGGCGCCGGGCCTGATCTTCAACGAGTGGGACAAGCACGGCACCTGCTCGGGCCTCGAAGGCCGCAGCTATTTCGAGACGATCCGCAAGGCGCGCGCCGCGATCAAGATTCCGGCCGAATATCTCGACTTGTCGCAGGCCAAGACCGTGGCGCCGACGGAGGTCGAGGAGGCCTTCATCAAGGCCAATCCAGGCCTGAGCAATGCCGCCATCTCGGTTACCTGCAACCGGACACGGCTGTCCGAAGTGCGCATCTGCCTCAGCAAGGATCTGCAGTTCCGCGCCTGCGAGGAAACCGACCGCCGCGCCTGCCGCCGCGACCAGGTGACGATGCCGCCGATCAGGGGTGGTTGAGGCACAACGCTCTCGTCGTCATTCCGGGATGGTGCGTTAGCACCAGACCCGGAATCTCGAGATTCCGGCTTCACGCTTCGCGTGCCCCGGAATGACAGCAGTTACTTTCATCGCGCGATGTCGTAACTGTCCGCCATGAACTACCGCCACGCCTTCCACGCCGGCAACTTCGCCGATGTCATCAAGCACATCGCGCTCGCGCGCATTCTCACCTATCTGCAGGACAAGCCGGGGGCGTTCCGCGTCATCGACACCCATGCCGGCGCCGGACTCTACGATCTCGAAGGCGACGAGGCGCGGCGCAGCGGCGAGTGGCTGACCGGCATCGCGCGGCTGATGCAGGCGCGCCTGTCGAACGAGACCGCGGCGCTGACGAAGCCCTATCTCGACATCGTCCGCGCCTTCAATCCGAAGGGTGAGCTCAAGGCTTATCCGGGCTCGCCGCTGATCGCGCGCGGCCTGCTGCGGCCGCAGGACCGGCTCGTCGCCTGCGAGCTCGAGCCGAAAGCGCGCAAGGCGCTGATCGACGTGCTGCGCCGTGACGAGCAGGCCCGCGTGGTCGATCTCGACGGCTGGGTTGCATTGCCGGCCTTCGTTCCACCGAAGGAACGGCGCGGCCTCGTGCTGATCGATCCGCCGTTCGAGGCCAAGGACGAGTTCGAAAAACTCGGCGAAGCCTTCGCAACGGCCTTCGCGAAATGGCCGACCGGTATCTATGTAATCTGGTATCCGGCCAAGAACCGCCGCGCCACCGACACGCTGGCGCAATCGGTGGCGCGGCTCGCAGCCGCAGCAAAGCCTCCGGGAAAATGTCTGCGGCTCGAATTCAGTGTCGCGCCGCAGCTTGATGGCGCAGCGCTCACCTCCACGGGACTCCTGATTGTCAATCCCCCCTACACGCTACACGGCGAGCTCAAGACCATCCTGCCCGAGCTGGAAGTGCCGCTCGGCCAGGGCGGCGCTGCCAGATTCCGATTAGAGGTACCTCGACCGTAACACTCCGGCATTCTTGGGAAAAAGATGCAGGAGCGGTAGTCAATCTGCAACGAACCGTATTATGCTGTTTGCGTGACTGGCTTTACGTTCCGCTTCCGCGAATGGTTGCGGCGGAGTGAAGGCCCTAAGAAAGATCCGACCGGACCGATGAGGTCCGCCAAAGGATGGCCAGCTCCCGGGCTTCGTAAGGTCCGGTCATGTCGTGACGTGAGTCTGCGTCGCGACGGAGGAGCAATGAGGGGGAGTTTCCCGATGGCCATGACGGGGACGGTCAAGTTCTTCAACGGCGAGCGCGGCTACGGTTTCATCAAGCCGGACGACGGCGGTCGCGATGTCTTCGTTCACATCACCGCTGTTGAGCGGGCGGGATTGAAGGACCTTGCCGAAGGACAGCGCATTACTTTCGAAGTCGAACCGGACAAGAAGGGGAAGGGACCGAAGGCGGTCAACTTGGTCATCCTCTCCTAGCGCGCCTGACTTAAAAAAAATCCCGACCGCGAGCGGCCGGGAGGTTGTGTCCGGTATTTTCTTCTTCAGCTATCAGAAGTGATAGTTCACGCCCGCGCGCACAACGCTGGCGCTATAGCCGTTTGACACGCCTGTAATGGCGAACTGGCTCGTCGACAGATTGATGTAGAGATATTCGAGCTTGGCGCTCCAGTTCGGCGCGAGGCCGACTTCGGCGCCGGCGCCGATGGTCCAGCCGGCGCTGGTGTGCGACTCCGTCCAACCGAAGGTCTGCGCGCGCAGCTCGCCGAAGGCGAGGCCGGCGGTGCCGTAGAACAGCACGTTGCTGAACGCATAGCCGGCGCGGCCGCGCAGGGTGCCGAACCACGGATTGGAGAACTTCCACGGCGCGAACGTGTCGTCGGCGCCGGCGGCCTGGATGTCGCCCTCGACGCCGAACACCCACGGGCCGTTCTGGAAATTGTAGCCGGCCTGCACGCCGCCGACGAAGCCGGACGGCTTTGCCGGATTGTTGTCGACCGAACCCCATTCGTAACCGATGTTGCCGCCGAGATAGGGACCGGCCCAGCTATACGCATTGAGCGGTTGATTGACGGTATAGGGCGCATGCTGCCCGTAATTGAAATCGGCGGCCTCTGCCGAAGCTGTCCAGCCGGCTGCAACCAACGCGGCTGCGCCCACGACGAACCTCTTCATCGGTACTCTCCAACGCAACTGCCGTCCCCCGCGATGCCGCGCCGCCGCGCGAGACCACCGCATGGTTACGGAACCAAGACTTTTTCGCGTAGGATTTATCGAGAGTTTTAAGTTAAAGGCCTGTTAAGCCGGGTTACCGCGCTGTTAACAGGCTTAAGCAAGCGTTACCGGAACTGCGCCGCCAGCCTGTGCGTACGGCATGGCCGGAACTTCAAATCGGTACCCCCAGCACCTAAATTCGCTCCATGGTTCACGATTCCCCCGACAATCCGGACGAGCGCGCGCGCAAACCGCCCCGCCTTGCCGCAACCGACGCGCCGCCGGAGAGCCTGGCGCCGCCGGACCTCGATCCCGCCACCACGGGCGGCGAGGACGAGGACGATGCGCTGCTGCCTGACATCCTCGAAGAGAGCGGCGCGGTCGGCGAAGGTCCGCTAGCGACCGGCCATGAGGCCATCGAGCGCGCGGTCCGGCTCGCACCGACCTCGCCCGGTGTCTACCGCATGCTAAATGCCAACGCCGACGTGCTCTATGTCGGCAAGGCCAAGAACGTCAAAAAACGCCTGTCGAACTACGCGCGCCAGAGCGCGCCGCAGCCGGCCCGCATCCTGCGCATGATCGCGGCCACGGTGACCGTGGAGATCGTCTCGACCAACACCGAGACCGAGGCGCTGCTGCTGGAAGCCAACCTGATCAAGCAGCTGCGGCCACGCTTCAACGTGCAGCTGCGCGACGACAAATCGTTTCCCTACATCCTGATCACCGGCGACCATTGGGCGCCGCAGATCCTCAAGCATCGCGGCGCGCAGACCCGGCCCGGGCGCTATTTCGGCCCGTTCGCCTCCGCGGGCGCCGTCAACCGCACCATCACCGCGCTTCAGCGCGCGTTCCTGATCCGCTCCTGCACGGACTCCTTCTTCGAGAGCCGCACCCGGCCCTGCCTGCTCTACCAGATCCGCCGCTGCGCCGGTCCCTGCACCCGCGAGATCGACTTCGGCGGCTATACGACGCTGGTGCGCGAGGCGACCGACTTCCTCTCCGGCAAGAGCCATGCGGTGAAGCAGGAGCTTGCCGGCGAGATGGAGAAGGCGGCCAGCGAGCTCGAATTCGAGCGCGCGGCGCTCTACCGCGACCGCCTCGCCGCGCTGTCGGCGATCCAGTCGCAGCAGGGCATCAATCCGCGCACCGTGGAGGAAGCCGACGTGTTCGCCATCCACCAGGAGGGCGGCTTCTCCTGCGTCGAGGTGTTCTTCTTCCGCACCGGCCAGAACTGGGGCAACCGCGCCTATTTCCCTCGCGCGGAGAAGACCTTCACGCCGGAGGAAGTGCTGGGCTCCTTCCTCGCCCAGTTCTACGACGACAAGCCGCCGCCGAAGAACATCCTGCTCTCGCACGAGATCGAGGAGAGCGAGTTGCTCGCCAACGCGCTGGCGATCAAGGCCGGGCACAAGGTCGAGGTCACCGCACCCAAGCGCGGCGAGAAGAAGGAGCTCGTCGCCCACGCGCTGACCAATGCGCGCGAGGCGCTCGGCCGCAAGCTCGCGGATACTGCCACGCAAAGCCGCCTGCTCGACGCGATGGCGACCACGCTGAGCCTGCCGCATGCGCCCAAACGCATCGAGGTCTACGACAACAGCCACATCCAGGGCACCAACGCGGTCGGCGCCATGATCGTCGCTGGGCCCGACGGCTTCGTGAAGAACCAGTACCGCAAGTTCAACATCAAGTCGGAAGGGCTCACGCCGGGCGACGACTACGCCATGATGCGCGAGGTGCTGGAGCGCCGCTTCAAGCGCCTGATCAATCCGCCCGAGGACGCCGCCGGCAAGGCGAAAGACGACGACTTCCCGCAATGGCCCGACCTCGTCATCATCGACGGCGGCCGGGGCCAACTCAACGCCGTCCGGGAGATCTTCGCCAATCTCGGCCTGACCCAGGTGTCGCTGATGTCGGTCGCCAAGGGGCCGGACCGGGATGCCGGCCGCGAGACCCTGTTCATGCCGGAACGCGAGGCGATCAAGCTCGAGCCGCGCGATCCCGTGCTCTATTTCATCCAGCGGCTGCGGGACGAGGCCCACCGCTTCGTCATCGGCTCGCACCGCAAGCTGCGCAAGAAGGACATCCGCGAGGCCGGTTTGCAAGAAATTCCGGGCATCGGCCCGTCGCGCAAACGTGCCTTGCTGCATCATTTCGGAACCTTGAAGGAGATCGAACGGGCCTCGATCGCCGATCTCGGCAAGGTTCCGGGGGTCAGCGCCGAGAGCGCCCGCCGGATTTTCGAGTATTTCCATCCCCAGCCGGGATGAACTAAAGGGGACAGAGTCATATGGTCGTCGCATCCCGTACCCCATGTGGGAGGGACGGTTGACCTCAGGCCATCAGCGGTATTGGTAGGACGGATGAACATCGCCACGACACGAGGGACGACCAGCCGCGCGATGTCCCTCCCCAACATCCTCACCTACGGCCGGATCGCCGCGATCCCGGTCGTGGTCGGATGCATCTATGCGCAGTCGATCATGGACTATCCGCTGTGGCTGCGCTGGGTCGCGGTCGCCATCTTCATCGGCGCCGCGGTAACGGACTATCTCGACGGCTATTACGCGCGGATCTGGAATCAGCAATCGGCGTTCGGCCGGATGCTCGACCCGATCGCCGACAAGCTGCTGGTCGCCTCCTGCCTGCTGATGCTGGCCGCCGACGGCATCATCCACGGCTGGTCGCTGTGGGCCGCCATCGTGATCCTGTGCCGCGAGATCCTGGTGTCGGGCCTGCGCGAATATCTCGCCGCGCTCCGCGTCAGCGTGCCCGTAACCAAGCTCGCCAAGTGGAAGACCACCGTTCAGCTCGTCGCCATCGGCTTCCTGCTCGCAGGCCCGGCCGGTGACGAGGTCGTTCCGGTGGTCTCGCTGATCGGCCTCGTCCTGCTGTGGGCCTCGGCGCTGCTGACCATGTACACCGGCTACGACTATTTCCGCGCCGGCATCCATCACCTCATCAAGGAGGATGAGGCATGAAGGTGAAGTACTTTGCCTGGGTGCGCGAGCGCATTGGCAAGGCCGAGGAGACCATCGAGCCGCCCGCGACCGTGCGCACGGTCGAGGAGCTGATCGCCTGGCTGTCCGGTCAAAGCGAGGCCTATGCCTACGCCTTCGAGAAGCCGAAAGTGATCCGCGCCGCGATCGACCACGCCCACGTCAAGTCGGATGCCGCGATCGCCGGCGCGCGCGAGATCGCATTCTTCCCGCCGATGACCGGCGGCTAGGCTCATGACCTGCCCCGTCACCATCCGCATCCAGGAAGACGATTTCGACATCGCGCGCGAGATCGCGGTCCTGACCAGGAGCCGCACCGACATCGGCGCGGTCGTGAGCTTCTCCGGCATCTGCCGCGCCGATGAGGACAGTTCGAAGATCTCGGCGCTCACGCTCGAGCATTATCCGGGCATGGCGGAGGAAGAGATCCAGCGCCACGTCGACGAAGCCATCTCGCGCTGGCCGCTCAACGGCGTCACGGTCATCCACCGCGTCGGGCGGTTCATGCCGGGCCAGAACATCGTGCTGGTGCTCACCGCCTCGCAACACCGCCGGGCGGCGTTCGAAGCGGCCGAGTTCCTGATGGATTACCTGAAGACCAGCGCGCCGTTCTGGAAGAAGGAAGAGAGCGCCACCGGGACCGGCTGGGTCGAGGCCCACGCCCGCGACGACGAGGCTGCCGCACGCTGGACGAAATCCTGATGGCAAGAGCATCCAAGAAGACCACGCGCGGCCGCGCCGCACCGAAGCTTGCGAAAGCGGCACCCAAGCTCGCGAAGGTCGGCCGCGGCGAGTTGCTCACGCTGATCGATTTCGTCCGCTATGCGGTGAGCCGCTTCACCGAGGCCAAGCTGGCCTTCGCACACGGCACGACCGATCCGGTCGCCGAGGCCGTGTTCCTGGTCTGCGAGGCGCTGCATCTGCATCCCGACCAGTTCGAGATCTTTGGCCATGCCTGCGTCACCGCGGCGGAAGGCAAGATGCTGCTCGATCTCATCCACAAGCGCATCACCACACGCAAGCCGACGGCTTATCTCGTCAACAAGATCTACATGCGCGGCCTGCCGTTCTATGTCGACGAGCGCGTCATCGTTCCGCGCTCCTTCATCGGCGAGCTCCTGGATTCGCATTTCGGCGGCGACGGCGAGCCCGGCTCGCTGATCGACGACCCCACGGGGGTCGAGCGCGTGCTCGATCTCTGCACCGGCTCAGGCTGTCTAGCGATCCTCGCCGCGCATCATTTCCCGAATGCCACGGTCGATGCCGTCGACGTCTCCAAGGGCGCGCTCGAGGTCGCCGCGCGCAATGTCAGCGAGCACGGTTTCGATGACCGCATCACGCTCCACCGCGGCGATCTGTTCGCCCCGCTCGGCGATGCCAGGTATGACCTCATCATCACCAATCCGCCTTACGTGGATGCCGAAGGCATGGCGGCATTGCCGCCGGAATGCCGGGCCGAGCCGAAACTGGCCTTCGACGGCGGCGCCGACGGTCTCGACGTGGTGCGCCGGATCCTGCAAGACGCGCCCGATCATCTCACGGCGAATGGCGGCCTGATCTGCGAGATCGGCCGCGGCCGCGAGCTGGTCGACGAGGCGTTTCCGGAACTGCCGCTGCTCTGGCTCGACACCGAGGAATCCGAGGGCGAGGTGTTCTGGATTTCGGCCGCCGACCTCGGCTGATCCGTCGCGGCGATCACCGTCCAACGGAACAAGTCAAATTCCGCCACGTTCACCCCCCGACGAATTTCTCGCTCTCGGAGGATGTCCGCATGCTCGCGCCATCGGGTGAACTGCTGCGCGCCGGCATGGCGCTGAAGCTCAATCACGTCAAACGCGCTGCTCAATCCTATCTGCGTGACCAGACCAGCCACGCAACCGGCAAGGTGACATCCTACGCGGTGGCCGGCGGGCTGTTCGCGGTCGCGGGCCTGTTCGTGGTCGCGGCATTTTTCGTCGGTCTGGTCGCCCTCTACCGCTGGGTCGCGATCACCTACGGGCAATTCTGGGGCTTTGGTGCCGTCGGCGCCGTGCTGCTGGTGCTCGCCGCAGTCTGTGCCGGGATCGCGATGGCTCAGATGAAGCGCAAGGCCAAGCCGATCGTGCCGCTTGCGAGCCGGCTGCGGGTTGCGATCGCGACGCCGCGCATCCCGCGCGGAACGGTCAAGCAGGCAGTGAAGGAGGTGGCCACGACGATTCCCCTGGCGCCGCTCGCGCCGGGCGAGCGCGGCCATGGCGGCCGTCGGCCGGCAGGCGCCAACCGCCCCGTGCAGGTTGGCCTGATGCTCGCAGCAATCGGTCTGCTGGGCGTCACGGCTGCACGCCGCAGGCGCAACCGTCCCAGACTGGACGCTTGAGATGCAGGTGCGGCGCACGGAACAGCTCGATTCCTGGCTGCTGATCGCCGCCACGGCCGTGTTCGTGCTGACCGCCGAACGCTATTTCCAGGACTCCGGCCTTGGCCGGGCCGGACCTCCGCCGGACCATCGCAATAGCGAGGCGAACTCGCCGGAAACCAGCCCGGCCGGCGCGGCGGCGCAGCCCGGCCACGGCCGCCGCTCGAAAAGCCCGTTCGCGATCCCCTGGGCCGGCTGGAAGGACATCTTCTGGCGCACCTATCAGCGCATCGACGACGATCGCCTGCTCGCCACCGCCGGCGGCGTCGTGTTCTTCGGGCTGCTCGCGATCTTTCCGGCCGTCACCGCACTAGTCTCGTCCTACGGACTGTTCGCCGATCCCGCCACCATCAGCGACAACCTCCAGAAGCTGGCAATGATGTTGCCCCAGGGCACGTTTGAGATCGTCGAGGAGCAGGTCGGGCGCGTGGTGTCGAAGGGCAACACGGCGCTCGGCGCCACCTTCCTGTTCGGCCTCCTGCTCGCGATCTGGAGCGCCAATGCCGGGGTCAAGGCGATCTTCGACGCGCTCAACGTCGCCTATGAGGAGCGCGAGAAGCGCAGCTTCATCAAGCTGAACATGGTGTCGCTGGCCTTCACGGTCGGCGGCATTGTCGCGCTCCTGGTGATGGTCGGCACCGTCGTCGCCTTCCCGCTCGCCCTCGATCATCTCGGCATCGCCCCCGAGAGCAAGCTGATCGTCGCGCTGGCACGCTGGCCGCTGCTCTTCCTGATTCTCATGGTCGCGCTCGCCATCCTCTACCGCTTCGCGCCAAGCCGCGATGCGCCGCGCTGGCAATGGCTGAGCCCCGGCGCGCTGATCGCCGCCATTCTCTGGATCGCGGGCTCGTCGCTGCTGTCCTGGTATCTCTCATCCTTCGCCAATTACAACGCGACCTACGGCTCGCTTGGCGCGGCAATCGGCTTGATGATGTGGATGTGGATGTCGGCGATCGTCATCATGTTCGGCGCCGAGCTGAACTCGGAGATCGAGCGGCAGACCCTGCGCGACACGACGACCGGTCGCCCCAAGCCGCTCGGCAGCCGCGAGGCGGTCTCGGCGGACACGGTCGGCGCCACCGCACCCTTCTAACCAACGACGACGATCAGGCCGGAATTGATCCGGCCTGATCGCGCCGGATTTCACCGCTTGGTGATGACCGCTTCCAGATATTCGCTGTGCACGACGATCGTACCATCGTCAGCATGGTTGAACTCGCCGAGCAGCGCCAAGAGATCGCGCTTCAGCGCGGCCTGGCCGCTCTCGTCGAGCGCGGCGAACGCCTTCAGCATCGGCCCGTAGAAGGACTTGAAGACATCGAGCCAGTGGTCCGGCGAGCGGTAGCGGAACACGAACATGCGCGGCTCGGCCACGATCTCGGAAGCCTTGCTGCCGAACATCTCCTCGAGCCGCGCTGGGGTGCCCCACAGGGCCGGGGACTTCACGCCGGCGGGCGGAGCGACATGCTTGCCGATGGTCTTGAACAGCTGGCCGATGAACCCTTGCGGCGTCCAGTTGGCGAGGCCAATCTTGCCGCCTGACTTGCAGACCCGCGCGAGCTCGGAAGCCGCCTTGTCCTGGTCCGGCGTGAACATCACGCCGAAGGTCGAGAGCACGACGTCGTAGCTGTTGTCCGCAAACGGCAGCGCCTCGGCATCCGCCTCGCGGAATTCGACCGTCAGATGGTCCGCCGCCGCGCGCTCCTGCCCGCGCTTGAGCAGCGCCGGCACGTAGTCCGTGGACGTGACGTCGCACCAGCGCCGCGCCGCGGCCAATGTCGCATTGCCGTTGCCGGCGGCGACGTCCAGCACCTTGCTGCCGGCGCGTATGTCGAGTGCCTCACAGAGCTGCTCGCCGACGATCTGCAAGGTGGTGCCGACGACGGCATAGTCGCCGGACGACCAGGCGCCGTGCTGGCGATGCTTGACGGCGGCAAGATCGGGTGTGGCTGGCTTGAGTGCGGCGGATGTCGACATGAGCAAACTCCTGCGGGTTGAAAAACGCCGGGACGATAGGGCGCATGCGCATCGCTGGCCTTGAGAGCGGCGTTATTTTACGCTGAGGCCGCCTTGATTTCCGCGCGGGAGCCGAGGAGGGATTGTGACGTTTCAGTTCGAGGATTTCGTGCTCGATCCCGAGCGCCGCGAATTGCGGCGGGCGAACGCGCTCATCGCGCTCGAGCCTCAGGTGTTCGATCTCCTCATTTATCTCGTCCGCAACCGCGAGCGCGTGGTGACGCGGGACAATCTGCTCGACGCAGTCTGGAACGGCCGCGTCGTCTCGGAATCGACGCTGACCAGCCGCATCAACGCGGCAAGGCGCGCGGTCAATGACAACGGCGAGGAGCAGCGGCTGATCCGCACCATCGCACGCAAGGGCGTGCGCTTCGTCGGCGCGGTGACCGAGCACTCGGACGCAGCGAAGCCGGCGGCCTTGGCGGCGCCCACGACCGCAGCGCCGACCGGACTGCCGCTGCCCGATCGTCCCGCGATCGCCGTCCTGCCCTTCACCAACATGAGCGGCGAGCCCGAGCAGGATTATTTCTCCGACGGCATCAGCGAGGACATCATCACCGCGCTGTCGAAGCTGCGCTGGTTCTTCGTCATCGCGCGCAACTCCTCCTTCATCTACAAGGGCCGCACGGTGCATCTGCGGCAGGTCGCCGAAGAGTTAGGCGTGCGCTATGTCGTCGAAGGCAGCGTCCGCAGGGGCGGCGACCGCGTCCGCATCACCGCGCAGCTCAACGACGTCGCCACCGGCAGCCATCTCTGGGCCGAGCGCTACGACCGCGAGCTCGCCGACGTCTTCGCCGTGCAGGACGAGATCACCGAAGCCATCGTCGCCGCGATCGAGCCGCAGCTTTACGCCGCCGAAAATTTTCGCGCCGAGCGCAAGCCGCCCGACAGCATGGACGCCTGGGACCTCGTGATGCGCGCACTGTCGCATTACTGGCGCGTGACGCGGCAGGACCATGTGGTGGCGCAGGCGCTGCTCGAAAAGGCCATCGCGCTCGACCCGAACTACGGCAAGGCGCTCGGCCTGCTCGGCACCAGCTACATGTTCACTGCGCATATGGGCTGGATGGAGATGGCGAGGGCCATCACCGCTGCCGAGCGCGCGGCGCGGGCCGCGATCCGGGCCGACGACGAGGATGCCTGGGCGCATAATGCGCTCGGCCACGTCAACCTGTTCGCGCGGCGGTTCGACGACTCGCTCGCCGAATTCGAGACCGCGCTGCGGCTCAATCCGAATTTTGCGCTGGCACAGGGCTATTATGGTCTGGCCTTGGGCTATTGCGGCCGTTGGCAGGAGGCCGACGAGGCGGCACGCAGGGCGATCCGCCTCAGCCCGCGCGATCCCTATGCCCCCGTCTATTTCGGCATCGCCGCCTATGCCCGCTTCCTCGGCCGCGACTATCAGGAAGCCATCCGCCTCGCCCAGGAATCCCTGCGCCAGCGCAGCGACTTCGTCGGCGCACACCGGGTGCTGACCGCGGCCGCGGGCATGGCCGGTCAAACCGGGATCGCCCATGCCGCCCTGGAGGAACTCCGTCGCACCCAGCCGAACGTGTCGCTGGCCTGGATCGCCGAGTTCATGCCGATCAAGCTCGCCGCCGACCGCGAGCACTACCTCGAGGGCTTTCGCCGGGCCGGCTTGAAATAAGCCGCAACGAGGCTGCTATCCCCTCGAATCAACAATGATGTTAAGCTCGTGCGGCTTGGGGGAGCATGAGGCGTGACGGGGTTCGGACCGCGACCCGTGTTTTCCCGGGGTGAGGCAGTCAGCTCTTTGAGGCGTAACGCGCGGCATGATTCGCATTTCGACGATCTTCATCGCCATCTGCATGGTTCTGGTCGCCGCCTCGCTCGGGCTGGTGCTCTACTCGGTCGCCGGCATCAGCGGAACCGAATCCGCGATCGTGGCGCTGACCGCGCTCACCTTCCTGATCCTCTACAATGCGGTGTCGATGCGGCTGCGCGACCGCAGCGATGTCGGCGGCCAGATCGCAGACCTCTCGCGCGGCACCGCCGATCTCGCCCGCCAGGTCGCCGAGTTCGGCCGCCGCTTAGCTGCGATCGAGGGCCGCATCGCCTCGTCCAATTCGACCAACTCCGACCGCATCCAGTCGGTGGTCGGCGAGATCAACGAGCTTGGCGGGCTGGTCAAGCAGCTCGCCACCACGGTGTCGGCGCATGAGGATCTCCTGGCCGGCGCGGCGCCAGGGCCCTCTCCCTCTCCCGCTCCCGTCGCGAGGCCGGAGTCGGAGGCGCCAATCGACCTGCTTGCACCGTTCGATCAGAAGCCGGTGGCCCCTCCCCCGCTTGCCGCACCGCCATCACGCCCCGCCGCACCGGCGTTCCAGACCCAGACCGCCAATCAGGCTCACGCCGCCAGCGGCCGCAACCAGACCCAATTGCTGGCGACGCTGCGCAACGCGGTCGACGAGAACCGCATCGACATCTTCCTCCAGCCGATGGTGACGCTGCCGCAGCGCAAGGTGCGGTTCTACGAGGCCGTGACGCGGGTCCGCGACGAGCGCGACCAGCTGATCGCGGCCGAGGAGTTCATCAGCATCGCCGAGGCCTCCGGGCTGATCGGGCGCATCGACAACATGGTGATGCTGCGCTGCGTGCAGGTGCTGCGGCGCCTGATGGTGCGCAACAAGGATGTCGGCGTGTTCTGCAACGTCGCGGCCTCCACGCTCGGCAATTCCACCACCTTCGCGCAATGCCTCGACTTCCTCGAAGCCAACCGGGCGCTGGCGCCCTCGCTGGTGCTGGAGTTCAAGCAATCGACCTTCCGCAATCTCGGCCCGGCCGAGACCGAGAATCTCGCCGCGCTGGCCCAGCGCGGCTTCCGCTTCTCGATCGACCATGTCACCGATCTCAGGATCGAGCCGCGCGAGCTCGCCGATCGCGGCGTGCGCTTCATCAAGGTGCCGGCGACGCTGCTGCTCGACCCCAGGCAGGCGTCGACCTCTGACATCCACCCGTCCGACCTTTCCGACCTGCTGGGCCGCTTCGGCATCGACCTGATCGCCGAGCGGATCGAGGGCGAGCGGGCCGTGGTCGATCTGCTCGACTATGACGTGCGGTTCGGCCAGGGCTTCCTGTTCGCGCCGCCGCGGCCATTGCGGCCGGAGGGGGCATCTGCTACCGGCGGGGCCGCGCCGAACCAGGCGCAGGACATTCAGGGATCCAATGGCTCCGCTTCCCCCAGCCCAGGCTCAACATCAAGCGCGACGTCAGCCGCAGCTCCGACACAACGCATCACCGGTAACGCCGCGCTCGCGCGCCGCATCTGATCGGCCGCGCACGTCATGACCACGCTGCATTTCGCCCAAGGCCTGCGCGAGCTCGTGGGCGGCGTCGAGGTCGTGCTCAGCGACATCTGGGGCGTGGTCCATAACGGCCTCGAATCCTTCCCCGAAGCCTGCGAGGCGCTGCACACCTATCGCAGCCGCGGCGGTACGGTGATCCTGATCACCAACGCGCCCCGCCCGGCCGACTCCGTGCAGCGGCAATTGCGCAAGCTCGGCGTCGCCGACGAGACCTATGACGCCATCGTGTCATCGGGCGATTTGACCCGGCTCTATGTCGCCAAACATCCCGAAAGCAAGATGTTCTGGCTCGGCCCCGAGCGCGACAATTCGATCTACCGCGGCCTCGATGCGACCACCGCGCCGCTGGAAGAGGCCGACTACATCGTCTGCACCGGCCTCTATGACGACGAGACCGAAACGGCGGAAGATTATCGCGGCATGATGCTGAAGGCGCGCGAGCGCAATCTGACGCTGGTCTGCGCCAACCCCGACATCGTGGTCGAGCGCGGCGACCGGCTGATCTATTGCGCCGGCGCGATCGCGGAGCTGTATCGGGAGCTCGGCGGCGAGGTGATCTTCTACGGCAAACCGCACCGGCCGATCTACGAGCGCGCAATGCGGCTCGCCGGCGAACGCCAGGGCCACATGATCGACCGGAAGAAGGTGTTGGCGATCGGCGATTCCGTCCGCACCGACCTGACCGGCGCGCGTGAGTTCGGCATCGACTGCCTGTTCGTCACCCGCGGCATCCATGCCGAGGAGTTCGAGGGCCTCGACCAGCTCGACCCGAACTCGGTGATGGAATTGTTCGGCCATCCGCCGAAGGCGCTGATGCGCGAATTGACGTGGTAGTGGCGCGGCGATCCGAAGCGACGCCAACTTAGACCAATTGCTAAGTGCCAGACGTCGTCATGGCCGGGCATAGCCGTCCGAAGGACGGCGTCCGCTTCCGCTCGCCTACGCCCCGGCCATCCCCGCCTTCGCTTTTTGCATCCAAGAACGTGGATGCCCGGGACAAGCCCGGGCATGACGATCTCTATAGATAGCTCTTTTGTGGTCAGGCCGCGCTTACGCGCTCGCCATGTCCGGGAAGACCGCCTCGATCTTGGTCTTCAGCGTCGCCGCGTTGAACGGCTTGACGATGTAATTGTTCACGCCGGCCTTCTTGGCCGCGATCACGTTCTCGGTCTTCGATTCCGCCGTGATCATGATGAAGGGCGTGGTGGCGAGATTGGGATCCGCGCGCACCTCGCGCAGCAGGTCGTAGCCCGTCATCGGCTCCATGTTCCAGTCGGAAATCACGAGCCCGTACTTCTTGCCGCGCATCTTGTTCAGCGCCGCCGAACCGTCGCTGGCATCATCGATATTATCGAAGCCAAGCTGCTTCAGCAGATTCCGGATGATACGGATCATGGTGCTATAGTCATCCACCACCAGAACCGGCATCGACAAATCAACCGCCATCTCGACTCCCCCAACGCATAACCCAGGAATATTACGATCGGACCTGCCAGACCGGAGCCCGGCGGTTCCACGCTCAAGGACTAGCATCAAGGCGTTAAACAGCCCGTTAACTGGGGAGGCCTTCGAAGAATTGAAATCGTGTTCAATCCGGTCCCACCCAACCGCTTGACTTCATCTGGCCGGTCGCGCCACGGTCCCGGCCGGTCCCGCCGGATCCGAGAATTCCCCTGATGGCTCCGCCTTTTACCGTTATCCGCGACAGCACGCCGGATTCCGCCATTCCCCGGGGCGCCGTGGTCGCCATGGGCAATTTCGACGGTGTTCATCTCGGCCATCGGGCCGTGATCGCTGCGGCCTTGGAAATGGGCCGGGCGCATGGCCGTCCTGCACTGGCGTTGACCTTTGAGCCGCATCCGCGGCGGTTTTTCAGCCCCAACACCCCGCAATTCCGCCTGACGGACGAACGGGCCAAATTGCGGCTTCTGGCCGGCACCGGGCTTGCCGGCGCCGTGGTCATGACCTTCGACAAGGCGCGCGCCGGCACCAGCGCGCAAGACTTCATTCACCATGACCTGATCGGGCGCCTCGGCGTCAGCGGGATCGCGGTCGGCTACGACTTCCATTTCGGCAAAGGCCGCGTCGGCTCGCCGGGCCTGCTGGTCAACGAGGCACCCCGGCTCGGCATCGAGGTCGACGTGCAGCCGCATGTCGATATCGACGAGCGGCCGGTCTCCTCCAGCGCGATCCGGATCGCGCTTGCCGAAGGGCTGCTGAATGATGCCACCACCATGCTGGGCGCGCCTTGGTTCATCACCGGCGAGGTGATCCACGGCGAGAAGCGCGGCCGCGACCTCGGCTACCCCACTGCCAATATCCGCCTGGATGCCAATTGCGGGCTCAAGCACGGCATCTATGCGGTGCGGGTCGGCCGCGGGCCCGAGCGGGTGGAAGGGGTCGCGAGCTTCGGCCGCCGCCCGACCTTTGATAATGGCGCCCCGCTCCTGGAAATCTTCCTGTTCGACTTCAAGGGCGACCTCTACGGCCAAACGCTCGACTGCGCCTTCGTCGGCTTCATCCGCGAGGAGCTGAAATTCGACAGTTTGGAGGCCCTGATCCGCCAGATGGACGACGATTCCGCCCGCGCCCGCACTATCCTGGCCGCCGCCCCGGACGCGTTTCCGCGGCTTGGCGTGATCGATTGAGGCCCGAATCCGACCCGCCGAACCTTTGCGCTTGCCCCGCCCGGCTGCTATGGAGGGCCCATGTTTGCGCGGCGCATCATAGGGATTAGCGGCCCGGCTTCCGCCTGAGCCTGAAGGCTCGGCGCAAGACCGGGATTTTGACGTTTCACCCCGCGATTCCCTGTCGCCATCCGTTCCCGCGCCCTTCCGAGCCAGTCAGCCTCATGTCCGAAAAGCCGCAAAAGTCCCAAAAGTCTGAAGCCAAAGACTATTCGAAGACCCTGTTCCTTCCGCAGACAGAATTCCCGATGCGCGCCGGCCTGCCGCAGCGCGAGCCGGAGATCCTGAAATATTGGAACGACATCGGTCTCTACGACAAGCTGCGCAAGGACGCCGAAGGCCGCGCCAAGTTCGTGCTGCATGACGGCCCGCCCTACGCCAACGGCAACATCCATATCGGGCACGCGCTGAACAAGATCCTCAAGGACGTCGTAACCAAGAGCCAGCAGATGCTCGGCTTCGACTCCAACTACGTGCCGGGCTGGGACTGCCACGGCCTGCCGATCGAATGGAAGATCGAGGAGGAGAACTACCGCAAGAAGGGCAAGCAGAAGCCGGATTTCCGCGACTCCGCCGCGATGGTGGCGTTCCGGAAAGAATGCCGCGCCTATGCGACGCACTGGATCAACGTGCAGCGCGAAGAGTTCAAGCGGCTCGGCATCATCGGCGACTGGGATCATCCCTATCAGACCATGAGCTATCCGGCCGAAGCGCAGATCGCGCGCGAGCTGATGAAGTTCGCCGCCAACGGCACGCTCTATCGCGGCTCCAAGCCGGTGATGTGGAGTGTGGTCGAGAAGACCGCGCTGGCGGAAGCCGAGGTCGAATACGAGGACTACACCTCCGACATGGTGTGGGTGAAGTTTCCCGTCACCTCGCCCGCGCATGGTGCGCTCGCCAATGCCTCGGTCGTGATCTGGACCACCACGCCCTGGACGCTCCCGGGCAACCGCGCCATCTCGTTCTCGCCGAGGATCGCCTATGGCCTTTATAAGGTGACGGATGCGCCGGCGGACAATCGGGCCAAGACCGGCGATCTCCTGATCCTGGCCGATGCGCTGGCCGCAGAGGTGTTCAAGCAGGCGCGCGTCACGTCCTACGAGAAGGTGCGCGACATTCCCGGCGACACGCTGGATGCCGTCGAATGCGCCCATCCCCTGCGCGGTCTCGGCGGCGGTTACGAGTTCATCGTGCCGCTGCTCGCCGGCGAGCATGTCACCGACGATACCGGTACCGGCTTCGTCCACACCGCGCCGAGCCACGGCCGCGAGGACTTCGACGTCTGGACGGCCAACACCCGCGAGCTCGATGCGCGCGGCATCTCGACCGCGATCCCCTACACCGTCGACGAGAACGGCGCCTACACCGCACAGGCCCCCGGCTTCACCGGCAAGCGCGTGCTCAACGACAAGGGCGAGAAGGGTGATGCCAACGAGGCCGTGATCAAGGCGCTGATCGAGGGCGGCAAGCTGCTGGCGCGCGGGCGCCTCAAGCACCAATATCCGCATTCCTGGCGCTCGAAGAAGCCGGTGATCTTCCGCAACACGCCGCAATGGTTCATCGCGATGGACAAGGACGTCAGCGAGAACGGCCATGCGAAGAAGGGCGACACGCTGCGCGCCCGCGCGCTGCATGCGATCTCGGTCACGCAATGGGTGCCGCCGTCCGGCGAGAACCGCATCAACGGCATGATCGCCAACCGCCCCGACTGGGTGATCTCGCGCCAGCGCGCCTGGGGCGTGCCGATCGCCGTGTTCGTGCGCGAGAAGGCCGATGGCTCGGCCGAGATCCTCCAGGACGAGATCGTCAACCAGCGCATCACCGAAGCCTTCATGGAGGAAGGCGCCGACGCCTGGTACATGGACGGCGCCCGCGAGCGCTTCCTCGGCTCCCGCGCGAGCGAAGACTGGAAGAAGGTCGACGACATCTGCGACGTCTGGTTCGATTCAGGCTCCACGCACGCCTTCGTGCTGGAAGATCGCCAGAACTTCCCGCAGCTCGGCAACATCGTTCGCAAAGTCGACGGCGGCGACGACACCGTGATGTATCTCGAAGGCAGCGACCAGCATCGCGGCTGGTTCCATTCCTCGCTGCTGGAGAGCTCGGGCACGCGCGGCCGCGCGCCTTACGACATCGTGCTGACCCACGGCTTCACGCTCGACGAGAACGGCCGCAAGATGTCGAAGTCGCTCGGCAACACCGTCGAGCCGCAGAAAGTGATCAAGGATTCCGGCGCGGACATCCTGCGCCTGTGGGTCTGCGCCACCGACTATGCTGACGACCAGCGCATCGGCCCGGAGATCCTGAAGAACACCATCGAGACGTACCGCAAGCTGCGCAACTCGCTCCGGTGGATGCTCGGCACGCTGCATCACTTCAAGGCGAGCGAGAAGATCGCCTATGCCGAGATGCCCGAGCTCGAGCGGCTGATGCTGCACGAACTGGCCGGGCATGCCGAAACCATCCGCAAGGCCTATGCCGCGTTCGACTACAAGACCGTGGTCGCAAGCCTGTCGGCTTTCATGAACTCCGAGCTGTCGGCGTTCTACTTCGATATTCGCAAGGACACGCTGTATTGCGATCCGCCGTCCTCGGTGGCGCGCAAGGCCGCGCTCACCGCGATCGAGCTTTTGTGCGATGCCCTCTTGAAGTGGCTCGCGCCTATCCTGAGCTTCACCACGGATGAGGCCTGGCGGATGTTCCGTCCCAAGGCGGAGCCGTCGGTCCATTTGACCTTGTTCCCCACGGATATTGAAAGCCTGCGCGACGACAGGCTCGCCGCGAAGTGGGAGACGATCCGCAACGTCCGCCGCGTCGTCACCGGCGCGCTCGAGCTCGAACGCGCCGCCAAGAACATCGGCTCCTCGCTTGAGGCCTCACCGGTGATCTATGTCGCCGACAGGGAGATGATGATGACGCTGTTCGACGTCGATCTCGCCGAAGTCTGCATCACCTCGAACTACGAGGTGCGCGAGGGCGAGGCGCCGGCGAGCGCGTTCCGCCTCGATGCCGTCCCCGGCGTCGCGGTCGCGATCGAGAAGGCGGTCGGCACCAAATGCGCCCGCTCCTGGAAGATCTCGCCGAGCGTCGGCGAGGACGCCGAATATCCCGACGTCACCCCGCGCGATGCTCAGGCACTGCGCGAATGGAAGGCGTTGGGCGTGAGCGTCTGATCGGCCAGCCATGACCCCGCTCCGCGCCGGCATCCTCTCGGCCGTGGTCACGGTCATCCTCGACCAGGCCTCGAAACTCTGGCTGCTGAACGTGTTCGACCTCGCCCATCGCGGCGCGGTGCGGGTGACGCCGTTCTTCGACCTGGTGCTGGCCTGGAACATCGGCATCAGCTTCGGCTGGCTCCAGAACGACGGCCAGGCGGCGCAGATCGCGCTGATGGCGGTCAAGGCCATCGCCGTGGTGGCGCTGGCGATCTGGATGGCCCGCTCGCACACCCTGCTGGCGACGGTCGCGCTCGGCCTGATCATCGGGGGCGCGATCGGCAACGGCATCGACCGCCTCGCCTATGGCGCGGTGGTCGATTTCGCCCTGCTCCACATCGAGATCGCCGGAAATACCTATAATTGGTACGTGTTTAACCTCGCCGACGTGGCCATCGTTGCTGGGGTGGCGGCGCTATTGTATGATTCCTTCCTGGGGGTACCCGCCGCAAAAGCGCCCTGATCCCGGCCGATACGGACCGACAGGTGGAACCCTGCTTTTGCGAAGGTTAGGCCGCGCGCGAGCGGCAATCTGCCACAATATGGAACAGGTACAGCGATGCGCAGCTCGAAAACCAGCGGTTCAATGGTTCGAGATCCCCAAGGCGGGGTCTGGCGGGCGTTGAAAGTGTCCGCTGTCGCGCTCGGCATCGGTCTCGTCATGGCGACGGGCGCCGCCCGCGCCGGTGATGACGAAGATGAAGATGACGGGATGACCTTCGAAGAGAGGCTCATCGACAATCTGATGTCCGGCATCGGCGCCAAGAGCATGGAAAAGCCCGGCATCGAATACCGCGAGCGCTCGCCGCTGGTCGTGCCGCCCAAGCTCGACCTGCCGCCGCCGGCCGGCGCCCAGGCCAAGAATGCGCCGAACTGGCCGAAGGACCCCGACGAGAAGCGCCGCAAGGAGGCCATTGCCGCGCGGAAGAAGGCGGTCAAGGCGACCGAGAACTGGCAGGCGGGCCGCACCCTTTCACCGGCCGAGATGGAAGTCGGCAGGACCGCGGCGCCCGAGCGTACCAGCAATGATCCGATTCAGCCGGGCACCAACTCCAATCCGTCGCTCAGTCCCGCCCAGCTCGGTTTCAGCGGCGGCCTGTGGGGCATGCTGAAGGGCGGCACCCCCGAAGAGAAGCAATTCACCAGCGAGCCGCCGCGCCAGTCGCTGGTCGAGCCGCCGCCGGGCTACCAGACGCCCTCGCCGAACTACACCTACGGCGCCGGCAAGGACAACACGAAGAAGACCTACTTCGACATCATGTCGGGCAAGGACAAGGAACAATAACGTTCCGTCCCAACGCGACATACTGACACAAGCGGACCTGGCGCCGGCGGCCCCTGCACGCCGGCCGCGATCGATAAATTGCCTATCAGTAACTTGCCTGCGCGTTGAGTTTGCTGCTTCGTGACGCGAAGCCTCAGCCGCGCGGCGTAGCATACCGCGCCACCGAGCCGGAGATCCGGACCTCGGCCTCTCACCAGGGATCATGATGTCCTCTTACCGATCGGCCGCCTGCCTCCTTGCCGCGCTGCTTTCGACGAGTGTCCTCTCAGCCAGCGCCCTCGCCCAGACCACTGTGACATCGGCTCCGCCTGCCAGCTTCACGCTCGACAACGGCATGCAGGTCGTGGTGATCCCGGATCACCGCACGCCCGTAGTCACCGAGATGATCTGGTACAAGGTCGGCTCGGCCGACGAGACGCCGGGCAAGTCCGGCCTCGCGCACTTCCTCGAGCATCTGATGTTCAAGGGCACCTCGAAGCATCCGGTCGGCGAATTCTCCCAGACCGTGCTCCGCGTCGGCGGCAACGAGAACGCCTCGACGTCGGTCGACTACACCAACTACTACCAGCGTGTTCCGAAAGAGCAGCTGCCGACCATGATGGAGTTCGAGGCCGACCGCATGACCGGCCTGATCCTCAAGGACGAGAACGTGCTGCCGGAGCGCGACGTCGTGCTCGAAGAGTACAACATGCGCGTCGCCAACAATCCGGATGCGCGGCTCAACGAGCAGATCATGGCCGCGCTCTATCTCAACCATCCCTACGGCCGGCCGGTGATCGGCTGGCACCAGGAGATCGAGAAGCTCGATCGCGAAGATGCGCTCGCCTTCTACCGCCGCTTCTACGCGCCGAACAACGCGATCCTGGTGATCGCCGGCGACGTCGAGGCCGCCGACATCCGCCCGCTGGTCGAGCGCAATTTCGGCGCGATCCCGGCCCAGCCCGCGATCCCGGCGCGTCGCGTCCGGCCGCAGGAGCCGGAGCCGGCGGCGCCGCGCACCGTCACATTGGCGGACCCGCGCGTCGAGCAGCCGAACCTGCGGCGCTATTATCTGGTGCCGTCGGCGACGACCGCCGCGGCCGGCGAAAGCGCAGCGCTCGACGTGCTGGCGCAGCTGATGGGCAGCGGCAGCAATTCCTATCTCTACCGCGCTCTCGTCGTCGACAAGCCGCTCGCGGTCTCAGCCAGCGCCAGCTATTCGAGCATCTCGCTCGACCCGACCCAGTTCGCGATCTCGGCCGCGCCGAAGCCCGGCGTCAGCTTCACCGAGGTCGAGCAGGTGATCGACGGCGTCATCGCCGACATCGCGCAGAATCCGATCCGCGCCGAGGACCTCGAGCGGGTGAAGACCCAGCTCATTGCCGAGGCGATCTACGCCCAGGACAACCAGGCGGTGCTGGCGCGCTGGTACGGCGGCGCCCTGACCACGGGCCTGTCGATCGAGGATATCAGGAGCTGGCCTGACCGCATCCGGGCGGTCACCGCCGAGCAGGTGCGCGCTGTCGCGCAGAAATGGCTCGAGAAGAAGCGCTCGGTGACCGGCTATCTGATCAAGGACACCGCCACCGCCAAGCGCGAGGAGAAGCGTTCGTGACCTATCCCTTCCTTCGACGCGTTGCCTTCTCCCTTGCCGCCGGCGCGGCGCTTGCGCTCGCGACCGTTTCGCCGTCGCAAGCGGCCGCAAAGATCCAGCGCCTGGTCTCGCCCGGCGGCATCGAGGCTTGGTTCGTCCAGGACGCGACCGTGCCGCTGATCGCCATGGAATATTCCTTTGCCGGCGGCTCGGCGCAGGATCCCAAGGACAAGTCGGGCGTCGCCAATCTCGTCGGCGACCTGCTCGACGAGGGCTCCGGCGATCTCGATTCCAAGACCTTCCATGAGCGGCTCGATCGCCGCGCCATCGAGCTCTCCTTCAGCGCCACCCGCGATACGTTCCGCGGCAGCCTGCGCATGCTGCGCGACAACAAGGACGAAGCCTTCGACCTGCTCAGGAGCGCGCTGACCTCGCCGCATTTCGACACCGCCGATGTCGAGCGCATCCGCTCGCAGGTGATCTCCGGCCTGCGCCGCGAGACCACCAACCCGACCTCGCTGGCGAGCCGCAAATTCCTCGAGGTCGCCTTCGGCGATCATCCCTACGGCCGGCAGACCAACGGCACGCTGGAGAGCGTGCCGACCATCACGGTCGCCGACCTGAAAGATTATGTCGGCCGCGTCCTCGCCAAGGATGGGCTGAAGATCGCGGTGGTCGGCGACGTCGATCCCGAGACCCTCGGCAAGCTGCTCGACCACACCTTCGGCAGCCTTCCCGCCAAGGCCAACCTCACGCCGGTTCCCGACATCGAGGCGGCCAAGCCGCCGCAGCGCGCCTTCGTGACGCTCGACGTCCCGCAGACCGTGATCACCTTCGGCGGCCCCGGCGTGAAGCGCAGCGATCCCAACTTCATGGCGGCCTATGTCGTCAACCACATCCTCGGCGGCGGCGGACTGTCCTCGCGGCTCTATCGCGAGGTGCGCGAGAAGCGTGGCCTCGCCTATTCGGTATTCGAATCGCTGCTCTGGATGGAGCATTCGGCGGTCTTCATCGGCAACACCGGCACGCGCGCCGACCGCGCCGGCGACACCATCGATGCCATCGAGAAGGAGGTGCGCCGCATCGCCGAGGAGGGCCCGACGCAGAAGGAGCTCGACGAGGCCAAGTCCTACCTCAAGGGCTCGCAGATGCTGGCGCTCGACACCTCCTCCAAGCTCGCCCAGGCGCTGCTGCAGTACCAGCAGGACAAGCTGCCGATCGACTATATCGAGAAGCGCAACGCCATCGTCGACGCGGTGACGCTGGACGACGCCAAGGCCGCCGCCAAGCGCCTCTGGGGCCAGGGCCTGCTGACCGTCGTGGTCGGCCGCACCCCGCAGGCCGCGGCGCAACCGGCGACGAAGTCGAACTGACCCCTTCTCTATACGCTTCTCAGATGGCCGGGCTCGTCCCGGCCATTTGCGTTTGCATGAGCGCCATTGCCGAACGTGGACGTCCGCGATATGTCCGGGCATCACGAATGGTGCCATCATGCTGCGGATATCCCGCGATCTCGTCATCGACGAGGACGACATCGAGATCGGCTTTGTCCGCGCCTCCGGCCCGGGCGGTCAGAACGTCAACAAGGTCGCGACCTCGGCCCAGTTGCGTTTTGACACAAGCAAGCTGGCGATCCCGGAGGACGCAGCCATCCGGCTCACCCGCATCGCCGGCCAGCGCATGACCAAGGACGGCGTGATCGTGATCCACGCGCAGCGTTTCCGCACCCAGGAGCGCAACCGCCAGGACGCCATCGACCGCCTCGTCGAGATCCTCAAGGAAGCCATGGTGCGCCCGACGCCGCGCCGCGCGACGCGGCCGACCTTCGCCTCCAAGCAGCGCCGGCTCGACGGCAAGAAGCGCCGCAGCGACGTCAAGGCCGGCCGAGGCGGCCGCTTCGACGATTAGCAGGCACAGGTAAAAAAACTCCGGCCGCAACGCGACCGGAGTTTTCAGTGTCACCCGGCGGGATTAGTAACGCTTGGATGGGGCGGCGCCGCCCGCCGTGGGATCGTCGGCGGTCCCCTTGTGCGCAGCGCTGCCCGTGGTGCCGACCGTGCCTCGGGTGCCTTTGCTCGGCTTCATGCCGGTCTTCTCACCCGCCGCGCCGGGCTGAGCGTTCATCTCCTCATCGCCACTGCCCATCGTGCCTTGCATGGGCTTGCTTTGCACGGTGCCGCCTGTCTTGGCGGGCGGGGCGCCTTGCGCGAGAACGGGCGTCGCAATGAGAGCCGACAGGGCGCATGCGATCATCGAGGTCTTCACCAACTTCATCCATTTCTCCTGGATTTTTTCGCGATCAGTGGCTCGGCGGCTCCCCACGCCGCTCGTCTGCACCGGGCCATCGCATCGCGTAGAGAGTTCGAGCGGCGCGGCTGTCATGCAATGCGCATGGTGTGGTGATCGTTTAGGGATTTGACGGCGCTTTCGCGGAATTGTGCTCCGCATATAAGGCAGCGCGGAACACCACATGCCGCGCGCAGCGAAAATAGCCCGCTACTACCACCGCATCTTTGGCGACGCCTAGAGTTTGCGCACACTGGATTTGATGTGGACGGGCGAGCCTTGACGATGCGCGCAGTCGTGCTGGGGTTGTGCACCGCGATGGTGCTGGTGGTGCGGATCGCCGATGCGCAAATGCCATTGCCGGTCGCAAAGCCGCCGGATGGCGCGGCGCTGTTCAAGCAGCAATGCGCGGTGTGCCACACCACGAGTTCGTCGGAGCCGACGCGGCAAGGCCCACCACTGGTGAAGATCGTCGGCCGCCCAGCCGGCAAGGTCGACGGTTTCAAATACTCGGAAGCCCTCGCGAAGGCGGACTTCGCCTGGGACGAGACCAGGCTCGATGCATGGCTGACCAATCCGCAAGCCGTCATTCCCGGCGTGACCATGGAGTACCGGCAGGCCAAGCAGGAGACGCGCGCCGCCATCATTGCTTACCTCAAGGAGCAGAACTGAATGGCAAAGCCCGTTCATTCCATGATCCGCGTGCTGGATGAGGCGCGCTCGCTCGACTTCTACAGGCGTGCCTTCTGTCTCGAAGTCGCCGACCACCTGAAATTCGCGGACTTCGCCCTGATCTATCTGCGTCACCCCTCCTCACCTTTCGAGGTCGAGCTGACGGTCAATTTCGATCGCAAGGAGCCCTATGCGCTCGGCGATGGCTACGGCCATCTCGCCGTGGTGGTCGAGGATCTCGATGCCGAACATGCCCGCTTCGAGCGCGAGAAGCTCGCACCGGGCCCGTTACGCGATTTCAAGCACGACGGCAGGACGCTGGCGCGCTTTTTCTTCGTCAGCGATCCCGACGGCTACAAGATCGAGGTGATCCAGCGGGGCGGACGCTTCGGCTGATCACAGAAAATCCAAATCACAAAAATCCACGGAGGAATGCCATGAGAGAAGTCGATCGTCGAAGCAAGCACAGCCGCCGCGTCTTTCTCAAGGGCGCGGCGACCGCCGTGCCGGTCGTGGCTGTCGCGACCAGCGTCGCCGTCAGCATCGAGGACGCCTGGGCCGATGATGCCACCGCGCTCTCGCCTGCGACGATGAAGACGCTGCTGAAGGTCGCGCGTGACATCTATCCGCACGATGTGCTGGGCGACAGCTATTACATCATCGCGATCAAGCCGTGGGACGGCAAGGCCGCCAAGGATCCCGCCGTCAAGGCTCTCATCAGCGACGGCATCGCAAGGCTCGATCAGAACGCGAAGGATCGTCACAAGGCGCCCTATGCCGAGGTGCCCTGGGAGGCCGATCGCGTGGTGCTGCTGAAGGAGATCGAGGGAAGCGACTTCTTCCAGAAGGTGCGCGGCGACCTCGTCGTCTCCCTCTACAACCAGAAAGAGGTCTGGCCTCGCTTCGGCTACGAGGGCTCTTCCGCCGAGCACGGCGGCTACATCAACCGCGGCTTCGCCGACATCGACTGGCTGCCGAAGGCTTAATCGCACCCCAACGGTTCAGGAGAACGCATATGGCAAAATTCGATCTGAACGACAGCGGCGTTGTGGTGATCGTCGGCTCCGGTGCCGGCGGCGGCACGCTGGGCAACGAGCTCGCGCAGAAGGGCGTCAAGGTCGTCATCCTCGAGGCCGGCCCCCGCATCGAGAACCAGGACTTCGTCAACGACGAGTGGGAGAGTTTTTCCCAGCTCGCCTGGACCGATGCGCGCACCACGTCCGGCACTTGGCGCGTCGCCAAAGACTTCTCAGGCCTGCCCGCATGGATCGTCAAGGCGGTCGGCGGCTCCACGACACATTGGGCCGGCGCCTCGCTGCGCTTCGACGAGCACGAGTTCAAGGTGAAGAGCACCTATGGCAACATTCCCGGCGCCAATCTTCTGGACTGGCCGGTCACACTGGCCGAGATGGAGCCATGGTACGCCAAGGCCGAGAACAAGATGGGCGTGACCCGCACCAACGGCATTCCCGGACTTCCCGGCAACAATAACTTCAAGGTGCTGGAGGCTGGCGCCAAGAAGCTCGGCTACAAGACCGTGCACACCGGCAACATGGCCATCAACAGCCAGCCGCGCGACGGCCGCGGCTCCTGCCAGCAGATCGGCTTCTGCTTCCAGGGCTGCAAGTCCGGCGCAAAATGGTCGACGCTCTACACCGAGATTCCCAAGGGAGAGGCGACCGGCAACCTTGAAGTTCGCCCAAGCAGCATGGTGGTCAAGATCGAGCACGATGCCAGCGGCAAGGTCACCGGCGTCGTCTATGCCGATGAGAGCGGGGCGATGCAGCGTCAGAAAGCACGCATCGTCGCGGTCGCCGGCAATTCGATCGAGAGCCCGCGGCTCTTGCTCAACAGCGCCTCGACCATGTTCCCCGACGGGCTTGCCAACTCGTCGGGCCAGGTCGGCCGCAACTACATGCGGCACATGACCGGCAGCGTCTATGCCGTGTTCGAGAAGTCGGTGCACATGTATCGCGGCACCACCATGGCCGGGATCATCCGCGATGAATCCGTCAATGATCCGAAGCGTGGCTTCGTCGGCGGCTACGAGATGGAGACGTTGTCGATCGGCCTGCCCTTCATGGCAGCGTTCCTCAACCCCGGCGCCTGGGGTCGATCGTTCACGTCGGCGCTCGACGGCTATCCCAGGATGGCCGGCATGTGGCTGGTCGGCGAGGACATGCCACAGGAGACCAACCGCATCACGCTCGATCCCGTCGTCAAGGACAAGCATGGGCAGGCGGTTGCGAGCGTGCACTTCGACGACCACCCCAACGACGTCGCGATGCGCGCCCATGCCTACAAGCAGGGCGCCGCGGTCTATGATGCCGTCGGCGCCACCGTGACCTATCCGACCCCGCCCTATCCGAGCACGCACAATCTCGGCACCAACCGGATGAGCGAGAAGCCCAGAGATGGCGTGGTCAACAAGTTCGGGCAGAGCCACGACGTCAAGAACCTGTTCGTCTCGGACGGCAGCCAGTTCACCAGCGGCGCGGCCTGCAACCCGACGCTGACCATCGTCGCGCTGGCGATCCGGCAGGCGGACTACATTGCGGGCGCGATGCAGAAGAAGGAAATTTGAGGCCGGCACACCGCTCTCTCCCCGTCGTTGCGCGACGAAGCAATCCAGACTGCCTCAACGGAAAGGCTCTGGATTGCTTCGCTTTGCTCGCGATGACGGTGGAACTACTCTGCCGCGTCTAGGATTTGCGCCACCGTGGGCTTGAACGCCTGCACCGGCGCCATCGTCTTCGAGCGGTAGATCAAACACGAGCACCGCAGCAGCGAGGCGAAATTGTTGACCTCGCCGTGGTGGTCGAGAACCTCGTTGTAGAGCGTGGTCAGGAACTTGCCGAGGCTCATGCTCTCCTTGGCCGCGATCTCCTCCAGCGTGTCCCAGAATGCCATCTCGAGCCGGATCGAGGTGCAGTGCCCGCCGATCCTTAAAGAGCGGGTCTGGGATTCGTAGTCACGTTGGGGCTGGTGCGCGAAGAGATGGCACATGGCGTCCTCCCGTCCTGTTACCATTTTTTCACGATGCTACACCGCGGCCCGGCCCCCCACAATCAGGACGGTCGCTGGACGTCGCTTGATCCGGCTTGCGCGATTTTCTCGAACGCCCAATGTCTTCAATGTGATAGGCAGCCCTCTTCCCCAGCCCGCCACACGGCTGTTGCCCAACACATGCTTTTGACGCAACACGGCTTAAGATAGCGCCGTCAGCGAATCCAGATCGCAAGCCTAAGCCCAGAGCCCATGCCCGTCCGCCAATTGCCAGAACAGGTCGTCAACCGCATCGCCGCCGGCGAGGTGGTCGAGCGTCCGGCGAGCGTGGTCAAGGAACTGGTCGAGAACGCCATCGACGCCGGCGCGAGCCGGATCGACGTCTTCACCGATGGCGGCGGCCGCCGGCGAATCGGCATCACCGACGACGGCAGCGGCATGACCGCAAAAGACCTCGCGCTCGCGGTCGAGCGCCATGCCACGTCAAAACTCGACGACGAGGATCTGCTCCAGATCCGCACGCTCGGGTTCCGCGGCGAAGCGTTGCCCTCGATCGGTTCGGTGGCGCGGCTGTCCATCACCACGCGGCATGCCAGCGAGCCGCACGCCTGGGCGCTGACGGTCGAGGGCGGCGAGAAGTCCGAGATCATGCCGGCGGCACTGGCCCACGGCACCCGCGTCGAGGTCAACGATCTCTTCTATGCGACGCCGGCGCGGCTGAAGTTCTTGAAGACCGACCGCACCGAGGCGGAAGCGATCCGCGAGGTGGTGCGGCGACTTGCGATGGCACGGCCCGACGTCGCCTTCACACTGGCGGGCGAAGAGCGCGCGCCGGTGACCTGGGCCGCAGCGTTGCCGGGCGCAGCCGGCCGCCTGACGCGGCTCGGCGACATCCTGGGCGCGGAGTTCCGCAGCCATGCCTTCGAGGTCCACGCCGAGCGCGAGGGCGTCGTCGTTGCCGGCTATGCAGCGGCGCCCGCGCTGACCAAGGCCAACGCGCTCGGGCAATATCTCTTCGTCAATGGCCGCCCGGTCCGCGACAAGCTGATCCTCGGGGCGGTGCGCGGGGCCTATGCCGACTACCTGCCGCGCGACCGGCATCCGGTGCTGGCGCTGTTCGTCACGCTCGATCCGCGCGAGGTCGATGCCAACGTGCATCCGGCCAAGACCGAGGTGCGCTTCCGCAATGCCGGCCTCGTCCGCGCGCTGATCGTGCACGGACTGAAGGAAGGGCTCGCGCGCGAGGGCCGCCGCACCGCCGCCAACAGCGGCGAGAGCGCCTTGGCCTCGTTCCGGCCCGCCTTCGCGCCGCAGCGCCCGGCAGGCTGGGACTGGCGCGCCTCGCCATCCGCTCCGGTCGCGCCGATGCCGTCATTCGAAGGCTCCGCCGCGCCCGTCTTCGCGGAGCGCGCACAGGCTACGTTCGATGTCGGCGCCCCGAGCGCTGACATCAGGATCGAAACACAGCCGGTAGCGGACCTCGTCGATCGCCCGCTCGGCGCGGCGCGCACGCAGATCCACGAGACCTATATCGTCTCGCAGACCCGGGACGGCCTCATCATCGTCGACCAGCACGCCGCGCATGAGCGCATCGTCTATGAGCGGCTCAAGGCCTCGCTGGCCGCGAACGGCGTGCAGCGGCAGATCCTCCTGATCCCCGAGATCGTCGAGATGGACGAGGCCACGGTGGAGCGCCTGCTGGAGCGCAGCGAGGAGCTGGCCTCGTTTGGCCTCGCGATCGAATCCTTCGGCCCGGGCGCGGTCGCGGTCCGCGAGACGCCGTCACTGCTGGGCAAGACCAATGCCGGCGGGCTGCTGCGCGATCTCTCCGAGCACATGGCCGAATGGGACGAGGCGCTTCCTCTCGAACGCCGCCTGATGCACGTCGCCGCCACCATGGCCTGCCACGGTTCGGTCCGCGCCGGCCGTAGGCTGCGGCCCGAGGAGATGAACGCCCTGCTCCGCGAGATGGAGGAGACGCCGAACTCCGGCCAGTGCAATCACGGCCGGCCGACCTATGTCGAGTTGAAGCTCGCTGATGTCGAGAAGCTGTTCGGGAGAAGGTGACGGTGCCGTAATCGCGCTGCCGTAGGGTGGGCAAAGGCGCAGAGCGCCGTGCCCACGACCTCTGCATGATCGAGACAGGTGGTGGGCACGCTTCGCTCTGCCCACCCTACGGCAGCGGCGCTACGGCTTCTTCAAAAACACAAACTCCGTGTCGTCGTACGCCCGGCGCTCCAATTCCTCATACCCTTCCGGCGTCACGAACTGCGCGGCCTTGGCCTCTTCCACCACCAGCAGCGCGCCCGGCGTCAGCCAGCCGCCATCGCGCAGGGACACAAGCGCCTTCTCCGCAAAGCCCTTGCCATAGGGCGGATCGAGGAACACCAGCGAGAACGGCTCGACGGGATGGGCGGGGCCGAGATCGGTGGCATCGCGGCGATAGACTTTTGTCACGCCGCCGAGGCCCAGCGATTCCACATTGTTGCGCAGCAGCGCCCGCGCCTCCGCGCCGTTGTCGACGAACAGCGTGAACTTCGCGCCGCGTGACGACGCCTCGATGCCGAGCGCGCCGGTGCCGGCGAAGAGATCGAGCACGCGCGCATCCTCGATCGGATCGTCATAAGCGTGCACGAGGATGTTGAACACGGACTCGCGCAAGCGATCCGCGGTCGGGCGGATGTCGCGCGAGGACGGTGAGGCGAGATTGCGCCCCTTCAACCTTCCGCCGACGACGCGCAAGCTAGTCCTCCCGCGGCGTCAGGTCGCGCTTGCCGTGATAGCCGCGCTTGGGACGGCGCGGCGGGCCGTAGCCGTTCGCCTCCATCTCGTTGCGCTCGCGCGCCTCCTCGCTGCCGGTGCGCTGCACCAGCACGCGGCGGCCCTTGCGGTCGGCGATCACGGCGCGCTTCATCGGCTTCTTCGGCGCTTCGTCACCGCGACCGGCGGATTTCGCGGGCACGTCGAACTCGGCGCCCGACTTCTCGATCACCTTGTCGCCGAGCTGCTCGCGCAGCACGCGCGACTTGATCTCGTCGACCTGGCCTTCGGGAATCTCGCCGAGCTGGAAAGGGCCGTAGGACACCCGGATCAGCCGGTTCACCTCGAGCCCGAGATGGGCGCAGACGTTGCGCACCTCGCGGTTCTTGCCTTCGCGGATCGCGAACACCAGCCAGACATTGGCGCCCTGGTCGCGCTCCAGCGTCGCCTCGATCGGACCGTATTTGACGCCCTCGACCTCGATGCCGCTCTTGAGCTGATCGAGCTGCGCCTGCGTCACGTCGCCATGGGCGCGAACGCGGTAGCGGCGCAGCCAGCCGGTGTCCGGCAGCTCGAGCGTGCGCGCGAGCCCGCCGTCATTGGTGAGCAGCAACAGGCCTTCGGTGTTGAAGTCGAGCCGGCCGACGCTGATCAGCCGCGGCAGGCCTTCGGGCAGATTGTCGAACACGGTCGGACGCCCCTCGGGATCGTCATGTGTCGTCATCAGCCCGCGCGGCTTGTGATAGAGAAACAGTCGGGTGCGCTCGCGCGGCGGCAACGGCTTGCCGTCGACCAGGACGACGTCGTTCTGCGTGATGTCGAGCGCCGGCGAGTTGATGACACGGCCGTTGACGGTGACGCGACCCTGCGTGACCATTTCCTCGGCATCGCGGCGCGAGGCGAGGCCCGCACGGGCCAGCGCCTTGGCGATGCGCTCACCGGTCTTCTTCGGCTTCGGCGCCTCGTCGCGGCGCGGCCGCCCTTCGAAATCGCGGTCGCGCTCGCGATAGGCGCCGCGCCCGCCGAAGGCCGGACGCTTCTCGAAGATCCTGCTGTCGTCCTCGTTGTCGCGGCGCGGGCGATCACGGAAGCGGCCCTCGCTGCGCGGATGCTCCTGCCAGTCCATCCGGCCTTCAGGCCGCTGGCGCGGGCGATCGAATTTCGGGCGGTCACCACGTTCGCTGTCGCGGTCACGCGGCCGATCGAATTTCGGCCGATCGCGGAACGGACGATCACCTGACGCCCGATCATCGCGCGAGCGCGAGAAGCGCGGACGGTCCTCGCCGCCACGGCCGCCCTCGCGGCGATCATCGCGCTGACGCCAGGGCTTTTCCTCGCCGCGATCGCGGCCGCCGAAATCCTTGTCGAAGCTCTTGCGGGGGCGATCGCTGCGCGGACGATCCTCGCGCTTCTGCCACGGCTTTGAATCGCTCCGCTCGCCACGATCGCGCGAGAACTTTCGCTCGCCGTCGAACTTGCGCTCCGGACGCTCGCCGCGCGGCGCATACGGCCGCTTGTCGCCGAACTTCTTGTCGCCGAAGCGACCGGCTGGACGCGCATCATCGCGATCCCGGCTGCGCTGCGGACGGTCGTCGCGGCCATGGGAGGGGCGATCACCGCGCGGCTTGAAGGAGCGCTTCTCGCCATCGCGCGCTCCGCGATCAGAAAAGGGACGGTCCCCCCGCGGCTTGAAGCTGCGCTCGCCGCGGCCCTCGCCGCCGCGGTCGTCGCGTTTGAAGCGCGGGCGGTCGGAGAAATCGCGGCGCGGGGCATCGCCCTCCTCGCGGCGGCGGTACGGGCGGCTGTCGCGGTCGCCGCGGGGCGGACGGCTGTCGCGGTCGTCCCTACGCTCGCTTTTGCCCTCAAAGCCGCGCTTGGCGAACTTCTTCTCGGGACCGCGCGGCTTGCCGCTGCGGCCGCCTTTGGCCGGGCCTCGCCGGCCGCGGGAATCGTTGTCTTTGTCGCTGTCGCGAGGCATGAATAATCTCACTTAAGGGGGCGGCGCGGGAGCAGTGCGCGCGCTCGTTCCGAGCCGCATGCTCAGGCAAAACCGGTATTCACTCTTGCTGAAGGCGGAGCTACTAGCAGGTTTCTGGCGATGATACGAGGCATGAAAGCCCCTTCTTTCATGGATTTGGCGCTCAGGACGGCCGAAAACGCCGGAAAATCGGGCGAGGTTCCGATCGGATGCGTGGTGGTCCGCAATTACGAGGTCATCGCCACCGCCGCCAACCGGACGCTGACCGACCATGACCCCACCGGCCATGCCGAGATCATCGCGCTGCGCGAGGCGGCCAGGAAGATCGGCAGCGAGCGTCTCGTCGACTGCGACCTCTACGTGACGCTGGAGCCCTGCACCATGTGTGCGGGCGCGATCTCCTTTGCAAGGGTCCGCCGGCTCTATTACGGCGCCGCCGACCCCAAGGGCGGCGCGGTCGAGTCTGGCGTGCGGTTCTTTGCCTCGCCGACCTGCCACCACGCGCCGGATGTCTATTCCGGCGTCGGCGAGAGCGAGGCGGCGCGGCTGCTCAAGGAGTTCTTTCGGGAGCGGCGCTAAGGCGCGAGGAAGAACTCGCGCAGCGCCTTCGCGGTCACGTCAGGGTTCTCCTCGGTGAGGAAGTGCCCCGAATCCACCGGCATGCCGTCCACGTTGGTCGCCCATTGCTTCCAGGTGTCGAGCGGCGTCGCGGCGGCCTGCGCGATGCCGGCATTGCCCCACAGCGCGAGCATCGGCACGGTGATCTTCTTGCCGGCCTCGAAATCGGCCTTGTCGAGGTCGTAGTCGAAATAGGCGCCGGCACGGTAGTCCTCACACATCGCGTGCACGCGGGCGGGGTCGCGGAACGGGGCGAGGTAGTGCTCGAGCGCGCGCTTGTCGATCGCATCCAGCGTCTTGGACTTGGTCTGGCTCGCCATCTTGAAGCGCAGGAAGAACTCGCCATTGCCAGATATCAGCGTCTCCGGCAGCGGCGCGGGCTGGGCCAGAAAAGTCCAGTGATAGATCTTCAGGGCATAAGCGCGGTTCATCCGCTCCCAGTAATTATAGGTCGGCAGGATATCGAGCACCGCGAGCTTCGACAGCCGGCCGGGATGATCGAGCGCCAAGCGATACGAGACGCGGCCGCCGCGGTCGTGGCCGGCGAGCGCGAAGTGCACGTGGCCGAGCCGCTCCATCGCCTCGACCATGGCCTTCGCCATCGCGCGCTTGCTGTAGGGGATGTGCAGCGCATCGCTCTCGGGCATGTCGGACCAGCCATAGCCGGGCAGGTCGGCGATGATCAGCGTGAACCTGTCGGCAAGCTCAGGCGCCACGCGGTGCCACATCACATGCGTCTCGGAGAAGCCGTGCAATAGCAGCAGCGGCGGCCCCTTGCCGCCGACACGGGCAAAGATGCGGCCGAAGGAGGTGTTGATCCATTCCGAGGCGAAGCCGGGATAGAGGTCGGCGAGATCGGACATCTTTCTGCATCCTTGTCTGGTCAGTCGCGGGGCGCCTCGACATGAAAGTCGAAAACAACCCCATGCACAGTAGCTAAGTTCAAGGCCTGCCTGTGCATTTTTGGAGTGCCGACGGGCGCGGACATAAATCGCGCACCGGGGGCGGCAAAAAGCCTTCAGCCCTTGGCCTTCTCCGCTTCCACCGCCTGCCAGCCGATGTCGCGGCGGCAGAAGCCGTCCGGCCAGTTGATCCGGTCGACAGCCTGATAGGCGCGGCTCTGCGCCTCCGTCACGGTCTTGCCGAGCGCGCAGACATTGAGCACGCGGCCGCCATTGGCGAGGATCGCACCGTCCTTCTCGACCGTGCCGGCGTGGAAGATCTCGACGGTATCGACCTTGGCGGCGTCATCGAGCCCCTCGATGCGCGTGCCCTTCTGGTAATCGCCGGGATAGCCCTTCGCCGCCATCACCACGGTCAGCGCGGATTCCGGATGCCAGCGCAGGTCGAAATGCTTGAGCTCCCCGTCGCAGGCGGCGAGGAACGCCGGCACGATGTCCGACATCATGCGCAGCATCAGCACCTGGCACTCGGGATCGCCGAAGCGGACGTTGAACTCGAACAGCTTTGGCCCCTGCGTCGTCAGCATGATGCCGGCGTAGAGAATGCCGCGGAACGGCGTGCCGCGCTGCTTCATGCCAGCGACCGTCGGCAGGATGATCTTCGCCATGATCGCATCGTGGATCGCGGGCGTCACCAGCGGCGTCGGCGAATAGGCACCCATGCCGCCGGTGTTCGGGCCGACATCATGGTCGAACACGCGCTTGTGGTCCTGCGCCGAGGCGAGCGGGATGGCGGTCTCGCCGTCGCAGAGCGCGAAGAAGCTGATCTCGCGGCCGGGCAGGAATTCCTCGATCACGACCTCGGCCCCCGCCTCGCCAAAGGCGCCCTCGAACATCATGGCGATGGCGTCCTCGGCCTCGCGCACGGTCTTGGCGACGACGACGCCCTTGCCGGCGGCAAGGCCGTCGGCCTTGACGACGATCGGCGCACCCTGGCTGTTGACGTAGTCGCGCGCATCCTCAGGCTTGGTGAAGCGCTTGTAGGCGCCGGTCGGAATGCCGAATTCGGTGCAGAGCGCCTTGGTGAACCCCTTGGAGCTTTCGAGCTGCGCGGCCGCGCCGCTCGGCCCGAATGCCTTGATGCCGGCGGCCGAGAGATCATCGACGATGCCGGCGGCGAGCGGCGTCTCCGGGCCGACCACAACGAGCTCGACCGCATTCTTCTTGCAGAACTCGATCACCGCGGCATGGTCGGCGATGTCGAGCGCAACGCACTCCGCCTCGCGCGCCATGCCGGCATTGCCGGGCGCGCACCAGAATTTGGTCACGAGGGGAGAGGCTGCGATCTTCCACGCCAGGGCATGTTCGCGGCCGCCGGAACCGAGCAGGAGAATGTGCATCGAAGGCCCAGAAAAAGGGGTTTTACTGGGGCGGAGGTCGCACGAATCGCGGCGGGTCTCAAGGGGGCTGGCCCCGCACTCCCCGTCATTCCAGCGCACGTCGCTGAGGCGCGAGCCCGAAATTCATGGGGACGATCCCCAATATGCGTCTGCGAGGGCGACCAACCTCGTCATCCATCCCAATCAGCAGGACGGCGACTACGAATTCCGGCTGAAAGGCGCCGAGGTGATCTTCGATCCAGCTCAGGAGTAGTTCCCCTCCCAACGCGCACTAAGTACCAGGTATTGCCGCCGCGGTATTGACCGGCTCGCCGAGGTGTAGGACAGCTGCCTTACGCGTGTTAGTAGAGCCTGCCCCCAGCTCTCACGAGACGGCTTAACCGATATGTACTCGCCGAAGTTTCCTCTAAAGATAGCCGATCTCCGCAAAGTAATCGGCGCAACGCAGCTAAAGATAGTTTGGAAGGCGCAGGTCCGGGACGCAATGCGGAAGCAACCAATTCCCGATCCGCTCGAAAATCTCGACTTTCACGTCCGACTAGATGCAAACTGCGCGGCAATAGAAGCTGAAATTTGTTCGGCCTCATACGCTCCGCGTCAGCCTTTGCGTTTCTTAGCTGAGAAGTCGAAGGGGCTTTGTCGGCAGCTTGTTGTGCCGACTGCGAAGGACGCCTTGGTTCTTCAGGCTTTATCAAACGCTATCTGGAACGAAGTCAAGCTGCAGGCGCCAAGCAAGAAGTCCTTCTATGCACCAGCCGACCACAGCTTCTCGAAAATCATCAAGGGGCAAACCGCAGAATACGGCTCACTATCAGCGTGGCTAGCTTTTCAGCAGACGATTTTTGGTTTCACCGAGACCAAGAAATTTTTGGTAGTTACTGACATAGCAAACTACTACGACTTCATCTCGTACGAGCATCTAAGGAACGTACTGGCGAGCCTTTCGGTGGTGAAAGAGCATGCGCTCGATTTGCTGATTTACACTCTCTCGAGCATGCTTTGGCAACCGGACTATATGCCACGCGTTCCTATTGGTTTGCCCCAGATGAACCTTGATGCTCCGCGTCTGTTAGCGCACTGTTTTCTGTTTGAAGTTGATAAGCTGCTAGAAAGCATTCCGAATGCGGACTTCGCAAGATTTATGGATGATATTGATATCGGAGTAGACACGATCTCAGAGGCCCGTGAGATCATAAGAAATCTGGACCTCGCGCTACAAACTCGTCAGCTTCGATTGAACTCGGGCAAGACCAGAATTTTGACGGAGATTGAAGCGCGTAAACACTTCAAGATCAGAGAAAATGAGTGGTTAAGCGCCTTATCTGACCGTATTGCAGCCAAAAGAAAGACGAAGAGTTCGATATTCAACGAGCGCCGAAAGATTGAGATCGGTATTCGAGTTGGCCTAAAGCGCGGCGCTTTCTCGTCGGGCAACGGGGACAAGGTGCTTAAGCGCCTTCTCAACTTGGCTCGCGACACATCGGCCCAAATCTCCGACGAAGATTTTTCGCTCATTCTGGCGAACTGGCCGTCGTTGAGACATGCACTACTACAGTGGTGGCAGGCACATACATCTCCTGCTCTCAAGCTCAACTTGCTTACCCAAATCCTTCAAGATGGCCATCTTGTAGATGACGCGTCCCTTGTCGAAATCGCCAGTGCCATTGTGGCGGCACGTTTGCCAGACAATAGTTGGGTACGTGGACACATCAAACAAACGCTAAGTGGTCTCGGTTCTTCGTCTATATGGAGCTTGTACGCCCAAATCTGGGTTGCTTCGAAGTACTCATCGAACGATGAACTCATGGCAATTATTGAGACAAAGGCCTCCATGTGGGGAAGCAACGAGCATCTCACCCGGTTAGTCGCTGGAATGTTTTCCAGATTTGTTGGCTGTCCGCTTCAACCAAAGTTTGAGGCAATACTTCGCAAGGCAGGCGGCTTTGCTGCCTCAAGTGTAACGCAGTTTCACCACGAGCTTGCTAATACCGTTGCCGGCTTCACGGCCATCAGAAAATTCATCGTTGCTCACAACACTTCACTTCCAAATCGCATTTCGCACGCAAAATTTTTGATGCTCCTCTCGCTCCTTCGGAACGCGGGCATTGCGCCGGTGGCAGTAACCCAATTGAAAACCATCCACGCAGTCGCTCTAACGGACCCATTTTACGCTCACCTTGCACCGTAAGCAGTCCTGCCAATGGGCTACACTTGCTTCCCCGCGATGATCTCCTGCAAGGTCGCGACATGGCGCGCGAAGGCGCCGCGACCGGCGGCGGTGGCGGTGACGGTGGTTTGCGGCTTCTTGCCGACGAAGGCCTTGTCGACCGAGACGTAGCCGGCCTTGGCCAGGGTCTCGATATGGGCGCCGAGATTGCCGTCGGTGGCGCCGGTGAGCTTCTTCAGCCGCGCGAATTCCAGCCCTGCCGTCGCAGGCAGGGCGTTCAAAGCCGCCATGATCTTCAATCGCAGCGGCTGATGGATGATGTCGTCGAGCTCGGCCATCCGCTAGATCCGCCGCATCCAGAGCCCGCCGAGGATCAGGCCGCCACCATTGACGAAGGCCATCCACAGCGGAAATGCCTCGCCGATGTAGAAGAAACCGATCAGCGTCAGCGCGGCGATGCAAAGACCGATCGCCACGAAGGCAGAGCCGAACCAGAGACCGGCCAGCGTATAGAACAGCATGAAATAGAGCGGCCAGAACGCACCGAGCTGGCGCGGGCCGAAATGGCCGATCACGCTGGTGCAGAGATAGCCGAAGGCGAAGAACAGCACGAACACCAGCACCAGCCTGACGTCGAAAGCTCCGCCATGGGGATGATGCGGCGGATTGAGCAGGCGGAGCGCAACGAGGCCGCCGACGCCCAGGACGTCCACCGCGACCCAGGCGTAGGCGGCGTAGACCGGCCAGAGCCAGGTCACGAGATTGCCCGCGAACACCAGCACGCCCCACCAGACCGCCGCGAGGCTTGCCAGCTCGTAGAGCTGCGATTGCTTCACGCGCTGGACGATGTCGTCGATGTCGGCCAGCGCTGCGGACGCTTCCTTGCTGTCGATCATGACTGCCCTGCCCCGCGCGTTGCGACGTCGTCGGCGATGACCGAGATCGCCTTCGAATTGGTGACGATACCCATGTGGTTGATGCCGTCGAGCACCTTGACGTCAACCGACGGTTTGATCGCCTGCACGGTCTCCGCATATTTGTCGGAGATCATCATCTCGTCCTCCGCGCCACCGAAGATCGTGATCGGGTGTGTCGCAGCGGGTAGATCGACGCGATAGCCGCGCGTGGCGAAATTGCGCATCAGGCGGTCGGAATAGGTGGAAACGAGGATCTTCTCGAAGTCCGGCCGTACCGCAAAGGCCAGCACCGACAGCTGCGAGCAGCAGTCGATACCGAGCTTGCGCAAGGCGGCGAGACCCAGGACGCGCGGCACGTCGGCATTGGCCCAGCCGCCGGAATGCGGCTTGTTGGTCGGCGCGTCGTAGCCGAGATAGGGCGCGAGCAGCACGGTGCGCACGAACATGTCCTGCATGATCGGAGTGGCGGCAACGCGCAGCGAGAAACCGCCACCCGCGGAGTGGCCGACCAGGGTGAGCGGCAGATCCGGCGCGCTCTTGCGGACATGCGCGACGAAATCGACGAGGTCGTCCTCGAGCTGGCCGACATAGCCGATATCGCCGCGCGTGCCGGAGCCGCCGTGCCCGCGGATGTCGAGCGCCCAGGTCTCCACCCCGCGCGCCGCGATGGCATGGGTCAGCGCGTGGTTGACGGTGCCGCTGGAGCCGGACGAGCCGTGGATGAAGATCGCGCCGCGATCGGTCGCAGGGCCGTTCGGCGCGTAGTGGCGAAAGCCGATCCAGGTGCCGTCGCGGGCCTGAAAGCGCTCGAGCGGAGGCAGCGTGGACCAGTCGATCCCCTTGCTGGAGTCGGAGACCGACCGCAGTTCGGGAGGCCGCGCCAGCGGCGTTGCGATCATGGCGGCGAGGATCAGCGTCACGCCGCCGACCGCGCAGAGAACCCATTTCAGCCCGTTCAAAACGCCTCGCAGCAACCGGATCGCCATGGCTCACCTCCTTAAATTCATCAACAATAGAGAACTCTATATTACAGAGTACTCTTTCGATCAATCCCCGGATTGGCACTGCGCGGCGAAAATCCTTAACGTCGGGTCTGACCCCAAAATGCCGAATCGATTGCCGATGCCGCCTGCGGAACAACTTCACAACGCGCCCGAATTCACCGTCTCCGAGCTCTCACAGTCCCTGAAGCGGACGGTGGAGGACACCTATGGCCATGTCCGGGTCCGCGGCGAGATCTCCGGTTTTCGCGGCGCGCACTCCTCCGGCCATTGCTATTTCGCGCTCAAGGACGAGAGCGCCAAGATCGAGGCGGTGATCTGGAAGGGCGTGCACGGCCGCATGCGCTTCAAGCCCCAGGAGGGGCTCGAGGTCATCGCGACAGGCAAGCTCACGACCTATCCGGGCTCCTCGAAATACCAGATCGTGATCGAGGCGCTGGAGCCGGCCGGCATCGGCGCGCTGATGGCGCTGATGGAGGAGCGCAAGAAGAAGCTCGCCGCCGAGGGCCTGTTCGACGAGGCGCGAAAACAGCTCTTGCCCTGGCTGCCAGAGGTGATCGGCGTCGTGACCTCGCCGACCGGCGCCGTGATCCGCGACATCCTGCATCGGCTCGAGGACCGCTTCCCCCGCCGCGTGCTGGTGTGGCCGGTCAAGGTGCAGGGCGAAGGCTCGGCCGAGCAGGTCGCGGCCGCGATCCGCGGCTTCAATGCGCTCCCCGAGGGTGGCAGGATCCCGCGCCCCGACGTGTTGATCGTGGCGCGCGGCGGCGGCTCGCTGGAGGACCTCTGGTCGTTCAACGAGGAGATCGTGGTGCGCGCGGCGGCCGAGAGCATGATCCCGCTGATCTCCGCGGTCGGCCACGAGACCGACATCACGCTGATCGATTTCGTCGCCGACAAGCGCGCGCCGACGCCGACGGCGGCGGCCGAGATGGCCGTGCCGGTGCGCAGCGAGTTGTTCGTCGAGGTCGCCGATCTCGGTCGCCGCACCCGCGCCTATTGGCAGCGCGCCCAGGAGAGCCGTCGCAGCGAATTGCGTGCCGCCGCGCGTGCGCTGCCGGCCGCAGGTGATCTCCTGGCGATCCCACGGCAGCGGCTGGATTCGGCAGGCGCGTCCCTGCCCCGCTGTCTCAAGGCCAACACGCATGCGCATTTCCGCAGGTTTACCGCAGCAAGTTCCAAATTGACGCTGCGCGTCCTGCACGGCCAGATCTCGCAGGCCGATCACCGCCTCACCGTGTGCGGCGAGCGCCTCGGCCTGTCCGCACGCTCGCTGCTGCGGCAGCGGCGCGACCGCTTTGCCGGGCTCGAGGTGCGCCTGCGCGCTTCAAAGCTGTCGAATGCACAGGCGCAGCGCAACGCGATTGCGCGCCAGCGCGAGCGCACGCATCGCCTCGCCGAGCGCGCACAGCGCGCGCTGGCAACGCTGCTGCACCGGCTCGATACCCGCGTCGAGAACAGCGGCAAGCTGCTCTCGGCCCTGTCCTATCGCGGCGTGCTCGCGCGCGGCTTTGCGCTGGTGCGCGATGAGGCCGGCCATCCCGTGCATGCGGCTGATTCGATCGGTCCCGGCGCACGTGTCGAGATCGAGTTTGCGGACGGCCGCGTCGGCGCGACCGCGGATGCGGATCGCACCGTCCCGACGGCAAAGCGCGCGCCGTCGCAAGCAAAGCCGGCCGCGCAGGACACTAAGCCCGCGCCGAAGCGCGTCGGCAAGCCGGTGGATCAGGGCAGCTTGTTCTGAGGTGCGAGGGGCGGCTTTGAGGTGGCTTGGCGAGCGCTCTCATCCTCGTCATTGCGAGGAGCCCTTGCGACGAAGCAATCCAGAATCGTTCCGCGGAGGGACTCTGGATTGCTTCGCTACGCTCGCAATGACGATGTGGAGGCAGTGCGTAGCCCATTCAGCCCCGTCATGTCAGACCCTCATCCTGAGGTGTCGCGTAGCGAGCCTCGAAGGATGTACGGCCGAGATGCAGCCGGGCCGTCGCCCTTCGAGGCTCGCCGAAGAGGCGAGCACCTCAGGGTGACGGGACTAGCAGGCTGAGCTTCAGCGGCAGGACAATCCCGCGTCGATCGTGGTCCAGAAGCCGCAATGGTCCGGCGCGCGCATGGGGGCGCCGGCGTGGGCTTCGAACAGGAAGACCGCGACGGTGAAGACGATCAGGGCGGAGGCGAAGAGAGTGATGCGATTGCGCATGAGGATTGCGTTTAATCGACATCGTGGTCGAATGATGGCGCCGTCACCTGTTGAAACTCGTACCGCGCGCGATCCGTAGATTCCCGGTCGGCCATCAGGCTCCGTGCAGGGCGGTGGTCGATGCGGGGCTGTCCGCCTCACCTTGTTCCTCGGGCGGCCCCGCTTACCGCGCCAGCCACTCCGCGACTTCCTTCTGCGACTCCGCGCGCGCCTCGGAATCCGTGCCGAGATGGCCATGCTCGGGTGCGGCGGCGTCGCCGCTAGCAGCGGCCGCGTGCAGCGGCGTGTTGGCGCGGTCGAAATCGTGATAGGCGCCGGGATAGACCACGATGCGCGCGAGCGCGCTGCGCCCGTGCGCGCCGTCCACCATCTGGCGGCAGGCCGGCGGCGAGGACACATCGTCATTGCCGCCGATCAGCACCAGGGTCGGCACCCGCGTGCTCCACCCCAGACCGGCGGAAATCCGGCAATCGGGATAGAACGCGATGGCGGCGCGGAAATCCGGGCTCGCGTCGCGCGCGCCGCCCTGCGGCCGCACCGCCCAGAGCAGCGCGCTGGCACCGTTGGCCCAGCCGATCAGGCTGACGCGGCTGCGCGCCACCCAGGTCTGCTTCATCAGCCAGGCGCGTGAGGCCGCGATGTCGGCGACTCGCTCGCGCCGCGCCTTGACGTGCATCTCCTTGACGCGGCATTGCGGGCCGAGCTCGCGCGAGCCATAGCTGTCGGGCAGGAGCACGGCATTGCCAGCCTTGAGCAGGTGCTCGGCCCAGTCGCGATAGCGCGGCAGCACCGGCTCTGAATGGTTGCCGAGGCCGCCGCAGCCATGCAGCGCGATCACGGTCGGGAACGGCCCCTCGCCTTCGGGCTTGTAGAGCTGCGCATGAAGCACGCCCGACGACAGCGGAATGTCGACCTGCTGCGGCGCCGGCGACGCATGAGCGGCCGGGATCAGCAGCATCAGGAACAGGGCGGTCAGTCGAAGGCGCATGGGTGTCTGCGTCACTATCCTTCGGCCCAGCACTATCACGCGGAAACGGCGGCAAAACATCACAAACCGGTGGGTTTAACGGGCGGACAAGCCGCCCTATCTATGCTACATCCCGTCCAACACATCGCCCTCCCGGGTTTTCCCCGGAGCGGCCCCCTCCACGGAGACTTTCGACCGTGCTGAACAAGTTCGGCCCCTCGGGCCATGGCGAAGCGCAGGTGCAGTATCTCGACGGCGATTTCCGCGTGATCTCGCCGGGGACCTTCGTGCGCTGCGCCATCACCGACACGCGCATTCCGCTCGACGAGCTGAAATACTGGAGCGTCGATTTGCAGGAAGCCTACGCCACGCCCGCTGCCGTCTTGCAGCGGCACTTTCCGGGCGCGCTGAAGCAGCCGTGAGCGTGATTTCATAGATCTCGTAGGGTGGGCAAAGGCGCGTAGCGCCGTGCCCACCATCTCTTCAAGATCACGACGAGCAACGTGGGCACGCTTCCGCCTTCGCTCTCCGAGCTTCGGCGGACAAGCCGCTTTGCCCACCCTACGATATCGAGATCGTGGCATCGTTCGGTTATTGCGGCTCGGGACCATCCATGCCCACGCAAGTCTTAATCGCACTCTTCCGTGCTTCGCCGACGATCTTCTGATCGATCGCCTGCTTCAGGCAATCGAGCCGCGCCTGCGCCATGCAGAGCTGCATCTGGTCGCGCTTCTCCTGCCCCTTAAAATTTTGCGTCGTCGCAAGACAGGTCACGCGCTTGGTAGCGGGAACCGGCACGGTGGCGGTCGGACTCGGCGCAGGCGCCGGCGCTTGCGCCAGCACCGGCGCAATGATCAGACACACAAGGCTCGCGGCAACGGCTGCGGACGGCAATCTCATCGAATTCTCCCGATCGTCCGACATCGATAGGCGCCGTGCGATGAATGTCACCTGAATGGCCGGCTGCCGCGGGATGGACAAAGCGAAGGCGCGATCTCGAGGCATGGCGATGAAAGTACCGGCGTCCCGACGGTATTCGCGAGCGCTCGAACCGCCCGTCTCACAGACAAATGACCTCATCATGCCGGTCTGCGTTGCATCGAACGGCGCGTGCACTCAATGGTGAGTCATTTCGCGCTGTAGTTGGATTCTTTGTTGCAATTCGGCGCGCTTAAGTTGTTTGACGAAGTCTTGGTGAAACACAGTGCTGCTAACATGCGTGTTAGGTAATTGGCCCTGTTGCTTTTATCGCGCAGACAATCAAGTCAACCAAAAGCCGTTGAGCATTGGAATTGGCGCAGTCTGTGAACGGGCTCATATCGAAGAGCCATCTGACGGGCTAGGATCACCTCGAAAATTTGCAGGTGGAATATCAGTCAATCGAATATCGCCCGATGGGGGTGATCATGCCCACCATATTGGACCTGCTCTATCGTGAATATTGCCGCGCCCGTCTCGCTGAGATGCGCAAGCAGCTTCTGATCGCAACCGAACGCTTCGAAGCTCTCGAAGCGAATTGTCTTCCTGCGGATCAGGCTGACGAGGATGGGACGAAGGCGCACCGCAAGACCGGCCGCAGTACGCCGCATTGAAGCGGCTCCAAGACCGCCGACAAGACCGCCGACAAGACCGGCGATCTCTCCCGCGTAGCAATGGCCAAGCAATTGGCTGCAGTTTGGGAGGAAGCGATGAATACACCCGAATGCTATACCTTCATGGTGGCCTGCGCCTCGTGCCTGACCATTATCGGAATGATAGCCGTTGGGGCGTGGTGAGCACGACCGAGTGCTTTACCGCGATGGCAGCCGTAACGGCTGTAGGGTGGGCAAAGCGAAGCGTGCCCACGACTCTCACTTTCAACCCGGATGGTTCTGATGATGGTGGGCACGCTGCGCTTTGCCCACCCTACGAGACTACGCGATCTACAATATCATCGCCTGGAAAACAGCCGCTCGCGCGCCTTGTAGAGGTGATCGCTGATCAGCTGCCGCAGCGTTGCCGGATCGTCGAAGGTGAGCTGCACGGCGAACGGCACGATGCCGCCTGGCACATCGCTGCGGCCGCGCAGGCGCGCGAGGTCCTTTTCCGTCGTCACCAGCGTGAGCTGCTCGCGCCGGGCGTCCGCCGCAAGCAGGACGAGCTCGTCGTGCGAAAACCTGTGGTGATCGGCAAACGGGCGCGTGCGCGCGACATCGATGCCGCTGGCGCGCAAGCTGCGGAAGAAGCGCTCGGGATCGCCGATGCCGGCGAAGGCGAAAACGGACTTGCCGGACAGCTGCGCGACCGAGGCCGTATCCGGCGTCAAGCGTGCGCGCAGCCTCGGCTTGCCGCGCCGTTCGAGCTCGGCCGCGACATCGTCCGCGGCATGGCCGTCGCCGATCAGCACCAGCGCATCGGTACGCGCGAGCTGCGCCTTGAGCGGCGCGCGCAAGGGGCCGGCCGGGAACACCTTGCCGTTGCCGAGGCCGCGCTCGCTGTCGATCACGATCAACGACGCATCCTTCTTCAGATGCGGGTTCTGGAAGCCGTCATCCATCAGGATCACGGTGGCGCCTTGCGACTTCGCCAGCGCGACGCCGTCGAGACGGCGGCGCGCGACCGCGACGGGGACGTCGCGCACCATCATCAGCGGCTCGTCGCCGATGTCGGCGGCCGTGTGATGCGCGCGATCGACCATCACCGGGCCCGTCAAACGCCCGCCATAGCCGCGGCTCAGCACCACCGGCGTTTCGCCGAGCTCGCGCAGCAGCTTCGTCAGCGCCAGCACGGTCGGCGTCTTGCCGGCGCCGCCGACATGGTAATTGCCGACGCAGATCACGGGGATGCCGGCGTCAAAGCCCTTGCGCGCCATGCGGCGTGCGGTGATGGCGCCGTAGAGCGCGCCCAATGGACTTAAGAGATGCGACTTCGGGGAACGTGGCCGGTACCAGAAGGCCGGCTCACGCATTGGCGGCTCCCATCTCGATCCGCAGCTGCAGCAGATAGGGCTCGAGCGCGCTCATGGTGCGGTCGAGCGCGCCGCCGAGCTGATCCACCACGCCGCTGCCGGCGCGCTGCATCTTGTCGCGCACGGTGGGATCGGCGAGGAGCTGGCCGAGCTGCTTGACCAGTGCTTCCTGCGTGTCGGTCTGGCGCGCGCCACCGCTCGCATCGAGCGCCTCGTAGACGTCGGCGAAGTTGAAGACGTGCGGGCCATGAACGATCGCGGCTCCCAGCTTGATCGCCTCGATCGGATTCTGGCCGCCATGGCGGATCAGCGATCCGCCCATGAAGACGATCGGCGAGAGCCGGTAGAACAGGCCGAGCTCGCCCATGGTGTCGGCGACATAGACGTCGGTCGCGGCGGTCGGCAGTTCCTCGCGCGAGCGCAAGGCGGGCTTCAGACCGGATGCCGTGATCACCCCCGCGATCGAGGAGCCGCGATCCGGATGGCGCGGCACGATCACGGTGAGAAGTTGCGGAAAGAAACCGACAAGGCTGCGATGGGCCGCGACCAGCATGTCGTCCTCGCCCGGATGGGTCGAGGCCGCAACGATGATGGGACGCCCGCGCGTCATCGCCATCAGCCGCTCCAGCCTCGCGGGATCGGCCGGCGGCGCGGGAACGTCGAGCTTGAGATTGCCTGTTGTGACGACGTCGCGGCCGCCGAGCGCGGAGAAACGCTCGGCATCGGTCCTCGACTGCGCGAGACAAATGTCGAAGCGCGACAGCAGCGCCGAGATGGTGCCGTGCATCCGCCGCCAGCGCGGGAAGGAGCGCGGCGACATCCGCCCGTTGATCAGCACCATCGGCACCCGGCGCGCCGCCCCCGCCAGGATCAGGTTCGGCCACAGATCGGATTCGATGAACAGCGCCAGCGACGGCTTCCAGTGGTCGAGGAAGCGCGCGACGTAGCGCGGCGAATCATAGGGCACGTATTGATGGATGACGTCGGGCGGAAAGCGCTTTGCGACGACGGCCGCAGAGGTCACGGTGCCCGAGGTGAGCAGGATGCGCAGGTTGAGGTCGCGCAGGCGCTCGATCAGCGCCGCCGCGGCCAGGACCTCGCCGACACTGGCGCCATGGATCCAGACCAGCGGGCCATGCGGACGGACGTCCTGGGACAGACCCCGCCGCTCGCCGACGCGGGCGGGATCCTCCTTGCCCTGCTTCAGCCGCCGCTTGATCAGCGCAGGCGCCAGCGGCACCAGGCCGCTCGCCAGGTGCTGATACATCCGCAGCGTCATCGGAAGCGAACTAGCCATCTGCGGGTCCCGGACGGCCGAGCTGCGCATAGGCGCGGCGGGTCGCCTCGTTCAGGGTTTCTTCCAGCTCGAGCCGCAGAGTTTCCATCATGGCCGCGTCGGCGTCCGGCGGAACGTGGATTTCCTTGATGCCGACCAATGCGCCCCGCCCGAATGGCAAATTGATGGTGCTGCGGTCCCAGTTCTTGAGCCGGATGAATCGGCTGGTCGCCATCGCGAAAGGCATGATCGGCCGCCCCGATTCCCGTGCCAGCATGATGATGCCGAGCCCGGCCACGCGCGCGCGCTTGGGGACATCGGCGGTCAGCGCGACATTACAACCGTCCTCAAGCGTGCGCACCATTTCCTTGAAGGCGCCGACGCCGCCCTTGCGGTGGAAGGCGCCGCCATGGTCGCCGGACCCCCTGATCGTGCCGATGCCGAGCCGTTCGGCGGCGATCGCGTTGTACTCGCCGTCGCGGTGCCGCGAGATCAGGACCCTGGCCTTGTAGGAGTCCTTGTTCTTGATGAACGGGGTGAGGAAATGCTGGCCGTGCCAGAACGCGAAGATCGCCGGGATCTGCGGCTCGACGATGTCATAGACGTCGGGCGGCTCGAACGTGAACGTGTTGGTCCGCCAGACAAAGCGCAGATATTCGGCCGCCAGGATCCCGACGGCACGCTGAAACCAGCTGCTTCGCAGCGTATTGCGAAGCAGTTTCTTCAACGCGCCGGCTTCGATTCTTGGGTAGGGTCGAGCAGCCGGTGGAGATGGACGATGAAATAGCGCATCTGCGCATTGTCGACCGTGCTCTGCGCCTTGGCCCGCCAGGCGGCGTGGGCAGTCGCGTAGTTCGGATAGAGGCCGACGATCTCGACGTCGTCCAGGTTCTTGAAGGTGTTGTGCTCGAGATCGACGAGCTCTCCGCCGATGACGAGATGCAGCAATTGTTGCGGGGCACTATCTGGCATGGGTTCTGTTCCTAACGGGCTGCCCGGCAAAGCAGTGACCGACAAGCACGACGAAAGCGCTTCAGGCTAAGGGGCGGTTTCGAAAATGCGCGACAATGCTCGCATGACGATCGCGACCCGCTGCCACCAGCACCCCGTGCGCCACTTCCCGGCGGTTATAGAGGATGGGATCTCCGGAGAGGTCGCTCATCCTACCATCCGCTTCCTGCACGATCAAATCGGCCGCCGCAAGGTCCCAATCATGGCTGTTGCCCCCCGCAAAAGCCGCATCCAGCGCGCCGTCGGCGACCCGGCACAGGCGTAGCGCGAGCGAGCCGATTCGCGGATGCAGCCTGATGTCGCCGCCGTCGGTATTGAGTCGCTCGACCATCGGCTTCGGGCCGGCGACGCGGGAGAAGTCGAGCGCCGATCCGCCCGCTGCCCGAACGGTCTTGCCGTTGAGCGTGGTGCCTTGGCCGCGGGCCGCGAAGAAGAACTCGTCGCTGGCCGGCGCGTACACCGCGGCCAGCACCGGTGCGGCATCCTCGACCAGCGCAACGCTGACGCACCATTCGTCATGGCCGTTGAGATAGTTGCGGGTGCCGTCGATGGGATCGACCACCCAGGTCAGCCGCCGCGACAGCCGCGTGGAATCGTCGGCACTCTCCTCCGACAGCCAGCCGTAGCCGGGAGTCGCTGAGCGCAGGCGCGCCTCAAGCAGGTCGTTGACGGCGATGTCGGCTTCCGAGACCGGCGAGGACGCGCCCTTGATCCACTTCTTCAGCTCGGTGCGGAACATCGAATGCGCAAGGCTGCCCGCCTCCCGCACCGTGTCTTTCAGCAGCGCCGCATCACGCGTCAGGATGGTTTCGAGGGAGTGCGCGTCAACGTCCGCCAAGCGTCAAACCCTCGATGCGCACCGTCGGCGCATTGATACCGTAGCGGAACTCCAGATTGTTGGCCGGCTGCATCGACTTGAAGATCTCGAACAGGTGGCCCGCGATCGTGACCTCGCTGACGGGATAGGTGATCTCGCCGTTCTCGATCCAGAAGCCGGAGGCGCCGCGGCTGTAATCGCCGGTGACGCCGTTGACGCCCGAGCCGATCAAATCGGTGACGTAGAAGCCCTGCTTGATGTCGGCGATCAGCTCGGCCGGGCTCGGCGTGCCGGGTTCGAGATGCAGATTGTACGGCCCCGGCGAGGGCGAGGATGACACGCCGCGATGGGCATGGCCGGTGGTGGTAAGGCCGAGCTCGCGCGCGGTGGCGCAGTCGAGCAGCCAGGTCGTCAGCACGCCCTCGTCGACCAGCGCGGTCCGCTTCACTGCGACGCCTTCGGCATCGAAGCTCTGCGAGCGCAGGCCGCGCTTGCGCAGGGGATCGTCGACAATGCGGATGTTCTTTGCGAACAGCTGCTGGCCGAGCTTGTCCTTCAGGAAGCTGGTCTTGCGCGCGATCGAGGCGCCGTTGATGGCGCCGACGAGATGGCCGACCAGCGAGCCCGCAACGCGCGGGTCGAACACGACGGGCACCTTGCAGGTCTCGACCTTGCGCGGATTGAAGCGCGCCACCGTGCGCTCGCCGGCGGAACGGCCGACGACCTCCGGGGACAACAGATCCGAGGCATGCGGCGCCGAGGTGAAGTCGTAGTCGCGCTCCATGCCGGTGCCTTCGCCTGATATGGCGGTGGCCGAGATGCCCTGGCTGGAGCGCAAATAAGAGCCGTGGAAGCCGGTCGAGGTGACGAGCACCATGCCGCCCATGCCTGCGGAGGCCGAGGCACCGCCCGACTTGGTCACGCCCTTCACGGCGAGCGCAGCGGCTTCAGCCGCGAGCGCGCGGCGCTCGAGCTCCGAGGTTGCGGGCACATCGGGATCGAGCAGATCGAGCTCGGGGAAATCGCGCGCAAGCAGCGCGGGATCGGCGAGACCGACATATTTGTCCGATGGTGCGACCTTCGCCATCGCGACCGCGCGTTCCGCGAGCTTGGTCACGGCGTCGCCGCTGACGTCGTTGGTCGAGACCACCGCCTGGCGCTGGCCGACAAGGACGCGCAGCCCGACATCGTCGCCCTCGGACCGCTCGGATTCCTCGACGCGGCCGTCGCGCACCTCGACGCCCTGCGAGACGCCGCGCACCGCGACCGCATCGGCCGCATCCGCGCCGGCGCGCCTCGCCGCCTCCACCAGCCGCTGTGCGAGATCGGACAGCGCGGACTGGTCGAACAGATCGCGATTGGCTTTTGAAGAGCCTTGTGAAGAGCCCTGGGGCGAAAGCGTCGAGCTTGGTGAAGGGTTCACAAACGAAATCCTGTTGGGGGCGCGGGAGGTTTCGGGGCGACCGGCGCCCTGACCACCAGATGTGCCCAAATGGTGCGGACTTCAAGCACTTTCAGCCTGCAAAAGGCTCAGATTCGCACGGCCAAAGCAACGTCTCGTCAATCATGCGCGCCAAGGTCTTGTCAATCATGCGCGGCGGTGAGGTTGGATTAACCAGCCTTTTTAAGCGGTTTCGGAAATGGCCGCGCTAAGGTCCTCGCATCGACCGGGAACATAATCCCGGCGGGGAGAATGAAAGCCGTGAGGCGTCAAACAGCAACATGCGGGGTCGCTCCCGCCGGGTCGAGCCGCTCCTTGCGGCTCGACCCTCTTTCCCTTCCGGTCCGCTTCGATGCGCACGATCCGCGCGCCGACGGACACACCAGGCAGATCGAGCTTCATCGCGAACGAGTCGTGCTGCGCCGTGCCGTCCGCGGCATGCAGATGGCGATCAACGTGCGCGTCAGCGACTTCGTGGGCGTCGCGCTGCGCGGCAATGACGAGGCGCAGGCGCTCGTCCTCGTGCATCGCGATCCCTCGCTCTCCGTTCCGCTGCTGGTCAGCGCCGATGGCGAAGAACTCAACGAGGCCTGGGCGATCTGGAGCGAGCTCTTCGCGCTGCCGCAGCTAGACGAAGGCGCGCGCAAGCCCGCAGCCCGCCGTCGCCGCGCCAACGCGATCCGCACCCGCCGTCCGAAATTTTTGATGCGTCGCCGTACCGGTATCGCGCGCGAACTGCCGGTTCATCACGGCGAACGCGAGATCATCGCGCGGAATTGAACGGCCATCACAGGTGCCGTAGGTGGGCAAAGCGAAAGCGTGCCCACCTCTTCCATCGAATTGAGAAAGATCGTGGGCACGGCGCAAGGGCGCCTTTGCCCACCCTACGAGACCTACGCCGCCCTCATGACGGCGTCGGCCAGCAATCCCGCGAACAGCAGCAGGCCCGCATCGCGGTTCGACTTGAACAGGCGTAGGCACAGCGCCGGATCGTGGATATTCAGCCGCGCGATCTGAAAGGCGAGATGCGCCGCAAAGGCCATAAGCCCGAGCCATGCCGGCCAGCGCACATCGCCTGATGCCAGTGCGACACCGATCAGCACCACCGCGAGACCGTAGAACAGGATCAAGGCCTGGTGGGTGTGCGCGCCGAACAGTCGCGCAGTGGATTTGACGCCGATCAGCGCGTCGTCCTCGGCATCCTGATGCGCATAGATCGTGTCGTAGCCGATCACCCAGGCGATCGACCCGGCATAGAGCACCAGCGCGGTGACATCGATGCGTCCGAAGGTGACGGCAAAGCCCATCAGCGCGCCCCAGGAGAAGGCGAGCCCGAGAAAGACCTGCGGCCACCAGGTGACGCGCTTCATGAAGGGATAGACGGCGACGACCACGAGCGAGGCGATGCCGGTCACGACGGCAAAGCGGTTGAACTGGAGCAGCACGACGAGGCCGACCAGCGCCAGCGCGACCAGGAAGGCCAGCGCCTGCTTCACGGTGATTTGTCCCGCGGGCAGCGGCCGCGAGCGGGTGCGCTCGACCCTGGCGTCGAGGTCGCGATCGGTGATGTCGTTCCAGGCGCAGCCTGCCCCGCGCATCGCAAAGGCGCCAATGAAGAACAGCACAATGGTGAGCGGCAGGCGGCGGATGTCGTGCGCCATGCCGCTCGCGAGCGCCGCCGACCACCAGCACGGCATCAACAAGAGCCAGGAGCCGATCGGACGATCGAAGCGGGACAGGCGCAAGTAAGGCCGCGCCCATTGCGGCGCGAGCGTATCGACCCAGTTGCCGGTGGAATCGGCAACACGGGCGGATGTGTCGCTCATCGGGTGAGGACGTTGCCGTTGAGCGTGTCGAAGGTGCTGCCGCCCTTCTTGCCGGCATTGGCTTCAGGCGCCGAGCCCGACCCCAGCACCTCGCTCAGCGACGGGCCGGCCGGACCGCGCGGCTGGTTCTGCATCTGCTGCGCAACGTTACAGACCTTCGTCGCCATGGCCTCGGTGTTCTTGTGGCCATCCTTCATCTGCGCGCCGACCTGCGGCGGGATTCCGCACTTCGCCGCGTTGGTCTCGATGTACTTGATCATCTTCGTTTCGGCCTGGCTGAAATTGCGAATCAGCTTGCAGGCCTCGTCCGGCTGAGCGTGACGGTCGCTCGCGGCCTTGATCAACTTGCCGCGCTTCTCGGCCTCCTCGCGCAGAGGAATGAAGGCCTTCATGCAGTCCTCGCCGGGACCGGCCTGCGTCGGCGGAGCGGCGCTGAAGGCGCCGGCGCCGCCGACGGGCGCAGCGCCATTCACGGGAAACGAGGATTGCGGTGCCGCGCCGACAGAGGCGGTCGGGGCCGAGCCATTCACGGGCGGAAAGGCCGAGCTGCTGGCGGCCTGGTTCGGCAGCGGCGCCGGGAAGGCGCTTTGCGCATAGGCGCCCGCGGCGCCCAGGCTGACCATGGCGGCAGTGATCGGAACCATCAAATGACGGATCATCAAGATAGTCTCTCCGGCAGGAGCTTACGGGGTTCGGCGTCTTCCCAATTGAAGCGCAACCAGCGTGCTCGCGTTTTTACGATTCCCGCCGGCCCTTAACAACCCGTCGAATAGGGCAAGAGCGCGGCGTCGGGACGCACCAATTTGGCGATATTTACCCCCGAAAGTGCTGCTTTCGGTTAAGAACGCCGGCAAATCGGACCTTTGGACCATGCCCTCCCACGATTTCCGCGCCCCCCGCCTGTTCGTCGACGCTCCCCTCGCCCAGGACGCCAAGGTCGCGCTCGACCGCGACCAGAGCAATTACCTCGGCAATGTGCTGCGGCTGGCCGCCGGGGCCGAGGTTTTGGCCTTCAACGGCCGCGACGGCGAGTGGCAGGCCGCCATCGAGGGCCGCAAGCGGCCGGATGGGCTGGTGATCTTACAGCAGACCCGACCCCAGGACCGGCTGGCCGACCTCGCTTACGTCTTCGCCCCGCTCAAGCATGCCCGGCTCGACTACATGGTCCAGAAGGCCATCGAGATGGGGGCCGCGACGCTGCAACCGGTCCTGACCCGGTTCAGCCAGGCCTCCCGGGTCAATACCGAGCGGATGCACGCCAATGTCGTCGAGGCGGCCGAGCAATGCGGCATCCTCAGCATCGCCACCGTCGCCGAGCCGGTGCCGCTGGAGCGCTACCTGAGCCAGCGCCCCGCCGACCGGCTGCTGATCTTTTGCGACGAGGCGGCAGATGTCCAAAATTCCGTCCAGAGCCTGCAAAACGCGCGGGAGGCCGCGGGCCAGGGGATCGACGTGCTGATCGGCCCCGAAGGCGGCTTTGCCGAGGAAGAGCGGGCATTGCTGCTGCGGCAGCCCAAGATCCTCCGGCTGGCCCTGGGCCCCCGGATCATGCGGGCGGACACCGCCGCCGTGGCGGCGCTGGCGCTGGTGCAGGCGGTGCTGGGCGATTGGGGCGGCGGCGGGGACTAGCACCTGATGCGCTGAAGTCGAAGTGAGTTGCGGCCGCCAGCCTATTCCCCTCGCAGCGACCGGTGCAGGGTCTCGGACGGCAGTTCTCCGAATGCTGCCCTGTAGCTCGCCGCGAACTCGCTGAGATGCCAGAAACCATGCGCAATCGCGCAGGACTTCACACTGCGCGCTGCCGGGCCGACACGCAGCTGCTTGCGCACCGACCAAAGGCGCAAGACCCGGCTGTAGCGATTCGGGCTCATGCCGCAGATGGCCAGCGTCGCACTCTGGAGAGTCCGCACAGACACGCCCATCTGCTCTGCCAGTTCGGTGGTCTTGGGCCAGATCATCAGATTGCGCCGGATCGACTCTTCCATGTCCACGACGATCCGCCGATAGCGATTCGTCAAGGATGGGACAGGCGCACTGTTCACGCCGGTCCGGATTGCGGCATCGATGGCGCCGAATAGCGATTGCTCGACGACGCCTCGCGAGGCTGGCTCGTCCGGGAAATCTGGATCATAGGCTGCGGTTTCAAGCGTCGCGGAGATCAAGCCGCGCAGAGCGGCGAGCATGCAAGGTGCCGTATTCAGCAGGTGATAGCCGTCGCTTAGTTGTGCCCAAGATTCGCGCCCGGGCGGACTGAAATACGCAACACCTATCAGGCGCCCCGCGGGCTCATAGACCAGGCAGTCGGACACCCCCTTTAGAATCACGATCGAGCTGCCAATCGTCTGCCCGTTGATCCGAGTCGCGGTCACATGATCCATCGGAACCACCACGGCGACGGCATGGGCCAGGTCATAACCGCGAATGATCCGCGGGAAGGTCCTCACCAGCGAGAGGGTCATGTTTGGCAGGCTGAGCCTGGCGCGCATGATGGCACTTGTCCCGGCAGACAACGGCATGCTGGATGCGCCGGCATATCGCTCGGTTTCGCCGAAATGATCGAAGTCGTACGATTGAAGCTCGAGGGCTGAGGATGGCCGCAGCCCCTGGAACGACAGCACCCCGTTCGCCGCTACTTTTTGCGCTCCGTCGCGAGCGATGTTGAGACGGCTTCGATCCATATCCTACCGCTTATTTCGCCTTCCTCGTGGATGCAGCGCCCTTGCGGACGCGCAGATCGTCCGGCCCGTTGATGCCGGCGCGCTTGAGATCGCGAAGCAGCTTGGTCAGGAACAACATATTGGTCTTCTGCAGTTCGTGATTGTTTCCAAACCTGAAAGCGTTCTGCTCGGTCACGATGAGCCCGGCCTTGGTCTCGGCGAGAATCTTTCGCCTCTTAAGTCCTGTCACGCGACGGCGAACTGTCTCGAGCGGCAGGCTGAGGAAGCGAGAGAGCGCCGCCCGCGACACACCTTGCTTGATCGCATCAGGCTCGACCGCATGAATGCTGGAGAAGCTCTCGTCCAGCGACGGGTCGTTCATCACATTGATGACGTTCGCGTTGAGAATTGCATGAACGATCAGAAGGTCCAGCGGATCGAACTCGTCGTAATGCCGGAACATCTCGCTGATCGAGAACAGCATATAGGCCAACGTATGCCGCGAGACCGCCCGGATAACATCTGGAGCATTGCGCATGAATCGGAAACCAATGTTCACACTGTAAACGAAGGCGGCAGCAAACGGTTGACCCGTCATACCCAAAATGAGTATGCGACGACTTGCCCACCGCGCTCAAGTTCTCAATGTGACGTCGAGCCCTGCGGTTGCTGCAGGGAGTCGCTTGCGGCGGACGAAATCAGCGACCAGCAATGAGACTGTCGCTCGGGTGCGGCGGCGCGAGGAACTCCGACTCATCAAGGGGTTTCTCGGCATAAGGGACCCGGGCCAAAAGGCGCAGAATTCTCAAGCTGACCGAGCAGTTCGCAGATCACGCTGCGCTCGAAGCAGCAGTACTTGGCTTCGCTTCCACCGATGACGTGTGCATAGACGTCCCTGGCCAAACCAAGTGAAAGCCACACCTCGCGCTTCCGAGGTATTAAAATACCTGAAGCACTTTCCGCGAGATTGCGGCCTCCCCGCTCCAAAGCCGTTAAGGGATTGATCCATTGGAGGTCGAAACCGCTTTCGGGCCATGCTAAGGGCTGCGCCAATTCGCCTCCCCTTGCCCTGCCCGGTTCTACCGGGACGATGGACCCTGAGATGACCGCGACTGCCACCTCAAATGCTGCCGGCTCCGCCGCCTGGGCGGATACGCTGCTCTTGTCGTTCGCGCAGGCCGGCTATGTCAGGGCCGAGCCGGCGATCCTGCAACCGGCCGAGCCGTTCCTGGATCTGTCCGGCGAGGACATCCGCAAGAGCCTGTACCTGACCACGGACCTCTCCGGCGAGGAGCTCTGCCTGCGCCCGGACCTCACCATTCCGGTCGCCCGCGACTACCTCGCATCTAGCCGCGCCGGCCAGCCGGCCGGATTCAGCTATCTCGGTCCGGTGTTCCGCTACCGCAGCGGCCAGGCCAGCGAATTCCTCCAGGCCGGCATCGAATCATTCGGCCGCCAGGACCGCGCCGCGGCCGATGCCGAGATGCTGGCGCTGGCGCTGGAAGCGACCAGCGCCTTCGGCGTCCGCGACGTCGAGATCCGCACCGGCGACGTCGCGCTGTTCAATGCGCTGCTCGACGCGCTGAATCTTTTTCCGGTCTGGCGCCGCCGCCTGGTCAAGGATTTCAACCGCAAGATCAGTCTGGAGAAAGATCTGGAGAAGCTGGCGGCCGCGGCCACCGCGACCCGCAGCGAATATGAGGGCGTGCTCGCCGCACTCGCCGGCTCCGACCGCAAGGCGGCGCTGGCCTTCGTCACCGATCTGATGTCGATCGCCGGCACCACCAATGTCGGCGGCCGCACCACGGCGGAGATCGCCGACCGTTTCCTGGAGCAATCCACGCTGAAGGGCGGCGCGCTGCCGCGCGAGGCGATCGCCGTGCTCAAGCGCTTCCTGTCGATATCAGGCAATCCGGACGACGCCATCGCCGCGCTGCGCGCGCTCACGCTTGATGCGAAGCTCGATCTGGCTGCCGCAATCGACCAGTTCGAGAGTCGGGTCGGCTTCATGGCGGCGCGCGGCATCGACGTGAAGCAGACACGCTTCTCGACCGCGTTCGGGCGCGGCCTCGACTATTACACCGGCTTCGAATTCGAGCTGCATCACCGCGGCAACGGCGCCGAGCCGCTGGTCGCCGGCGGCCGCTATGACGGGCTGATGACCCAGCTTGGATCGGCCGAGCCGATCCCCGCGGTCGGGTTCTCGGTCTGGATCGATGCGCTGAGCCGGATCGGCCGCAAGGTGGGAGCTTAAGTCATGAGCGCGCCGTTCGTTCTGGCCGTTCCCTCCAAGGGCCGCCTGCAGGAAAACACCGAGGCGTTCTTCGCCCGCGCCGGGCTCAAGCTGTCGAAGGCCGGCGGCGCCCGCGATTATCGCGGCACCATTGCGGGCCTCGACAATGTCGAGGTCGCCTACCTCTCGGCCAGCGAGATCGCCGCACAGCTGTCGCGCGGCTTCGCGCATCTCGGCGTCACCGGCGAGGACCTGGTACGCGAGAACATCGCGGACGCCGACAAGCGCGTGTCGCTGATCGAAGGGCTTGGCTTCGGCTATGCCGACGTCGTCGTCGCGGTGCCGCAGGCGTGGATCGACGTGCGCACCATGGCCGACCTCGACGACGTCACCACCGGCTTCCGCGAGCAGCATCACATGCGGATGCGGGTTGCGACCAAGTTCATCAACCTCACCCGCGCCTTCTTCCAGAACCACGGCATCACCGACTACCGCATCGTCGAAAGCGCGGGCGCGACCGAAGGCGCGCCGGCGGCGGGCAGCGCCGAACTGATCGTGGACATCACCACCACCGGCGCGACGCTTGCCGCCAACGGCTTGCGGGTTCTCGATGACGGCATGATCCTGCGCAGCCAGGCCAATCTTGTGGCGTCGAAAGACGCCGACTGGTCGCCGCAGGCGCGCGAGACCGCGCGCGTCATCCTCGATCACATCGCCGCAAGAGCGCGGGCCAACAAATACCGCGAGGTTCGGACCCGCTTCCGCCAGTGCGACGACGCCCTGCTCGGCGAGGCCCACAGTCGGTTCGGCGTCGAAGCCCCGTTCGGCGGCCCGACCTCGTCAGGTATGCTGACGCTGCACTGCCCGCCGGGCCAGCTCTATGCGCTCGCGAGCTTCCTGCGCGAGCATGGCGCCGAGACCGTCTCGGTGGTCTCGCTCGACTATGTGTTCGACCGGGAAAACCCGCTGTTCGCCAGGCTCGAGGCGTTCCTGCGGCAGTGAGCCCCAGGTCCGTTCAGCGTAGCGACAGCAAACGGCAGCTACCATATGCTGCTCCGATGACCTTGAACGCCTCTGGAACCTTGATCGATGACGCTGGGCTCTGATGTTTCCGCCCTGACGACCACCGCAGCGAATGCCGCTGCAAAAGGGCTGTCGATTGTCGTCCCCGTCTATAACGAGGCGGCGGGCCTTTCCGCCCTGCACCAGCGCATCTGCGATCTCTCCAGGACCCTGCGGCAGCGCTATCGCCTGTCCTGCGAGGTCGTCTATGTCGACGACGGCAGCGCGGATGCGACGCTGTCGATCGCACGCAGCCTGCCGGCCGATGCGATCGACATCCAGGTGGTGTCGCTGTCGCGCAATTTCGGCAAGGAGGCGGCGCTGATGGCCGGCCTCGACCACGCCCGGCTCGGCGCCGTGATGTTCATGGACGGCGACGGCCAGCACCCCCCTGCTCTCGTCGAGCAGCTGGTGCGGCACTGGATCGATGACGGCTACGACGTCGTCTATACCGCCAAGGCGCATCGCGACAACGAGACCTTCCTGCGCCGGCTCGCCGTGCATGGCTTCTACGCGCTGATCAACTGGGGCGCACGCCAGAAGATCCCGGAGGACGCCGGCGACTTCCGCCTGCTCTCGCCGCGCGCGGTCACGGCGCTGCGGCAGCTGCCGGAGCGCAACCGCTTCTTCAAGGGCCTCGCCAGCTGGATCGGCTTCCGCCAGATCCGCGTCGATTACGAGCCGGCGCCGCGTGCCCATGGCGTCACCACCTTCAACGCCGCGCGACTGCTCGGTCTCTCCATCGAGGGCCTGACCTCGTTCTCGGTGGCGCCGCTGCGCTTCGCCAGCCTGCTCGGCGTCATCCTCGCCGGCATCGCCTTTCTGTTTGGCCTCTCGATCCTCTGGGAGGTGTTCACGACGGGCAAGCAGGTCCCCGGCTATCCCTCGCTCGTGGTCGGCCTGATGACGATCGGCGGCGTGCAGCTGATCATGATCGGCATCGTCGGCGAATATATCGGCAAGATCCTCTCCGAGCTGAAGGCGCGCCCGATCTACTTCGTCGCCGAGCATAGCGAAAAGCATTTCGAGGCCGATGAAGCCGCCAAGAGGACCGCGGCCGAATGAGCGCGGCCGCGAGCCTGCGGCGGATCTGGCTCTGCGCCGACGATTACGGCATCAGCCCCGGCGTCAACCGCGCCATCCGCGACCTGATCGAACGCGGCCGTCTCAACGCAACCTCGGTGATGATGGTCGGTCCCGCGATCGAGCGCGGCGAGGTCGAGGCGCTCCAGGCCTCGGTGAAGGCGAGCCCGCGCTGCGCGATCGGACTGCACGTGACGCTGTCGGCGCCGTTCCGGCCGCTGACCATGCATTTCCGCCCGCTCGACGGCGACATGTTCATGCCATTTCCAAAGCTGCTGCGAGCTGGCCTTGCGCGCCGGCTCGACCGCGAATTCTTTCGCAACGAGGTGAAGGCGCAGCTGATGGCCTTCGTGGAAGCGTTCGGCCGCGCGCCGGACTTCGTCGACGGCCACCAGCATGTGCAACTCTTTCCGCAAGTGCGCGACGGCTTTGTCGATGCCGTCAGCGAGGGCGCGCCGAACGCCTGGGTGCGCCAGGGCGGCCGCGACCTGCCGCTTGTCCAGCGCCTCGCATCGCCAAAGGCCATGGTGCTCGACATCCTCAGCGCGCAATTCCGCCGCCGCGCCGCCAGCGCCGGCCTCAGCTTCAATCCGGGTTTTGCCGGCGCCTATGATTTCACGCGCGCCGCCGATTTCGGCGCGTTGATGGGGCAATTCCTTCAGGGCCTGCCCGACGGCGGCCTCGTGATGTGCCATCCCGGCTTCGTCGATGACGTCCTCACCGGCCTCGATCCGATGACCGACGTTCGCGAGCGCGAGCACGCGTATCTTGCCGGCGATGCCTTTGCGCGCCTGCTGGCGGACAGCGGCGTCACGCTGGGATGAACCCCGGCCAAAACAAGCCACGGGTCAGCTTGTCGCATAACGAAATTTAATATGGCCGGCACTGTTGGGGCCACAATGGAACCCTACATCTTGCTCGCGCTTGGTTTGCGCGAGGGAGACTGATCATGACGCCGCAGGAACGCCAGCTCGTTGACGAGCTTTTCGACCGGCTTTCGAAACTGGAAAATGCACCGCGCGATCCCGACGCGATCACCGCGATCTCCGACGGTCTGCGCAAGGCCCCCGGCGCGGTCTACGCCCTGGTGCAGACCACGCTGTTGCAGGACGAAGCGCTGAAGCGCGCCCATAACCGCATCCAGGAGCTGGAAGCGGCCCATGCGCCCGAGCAGCAGCAGTCCGGCGGCTTCCTGGACACCATGCGCGACACGCTGTTCGGCGGAAGCCAGTCTCGCGGCTCGGTTCCGAACGTGCCGCCGCGTGAGCAGCGGCCGGTCTGGAACACCGGCCAGGCGATGCCCCAGACCCAGCCGGGCTACGGCCAGCCGCCTTATGGTCAGGCTTACGGACAAGGTCAGGGTCCGGCCTATGGCGCACCGCCGATCGGCGGTGGCGGCGGCTCGTTCCTCGGCACGGCGGCGGCAGCCGCGGCCGGCGTCGTCGGCGGCTCACTGCTGCTCTCCAGCATCCGCGGCATGATGGGCGGAGGGCACCAGCAGGCCTTCGGCGACACCACCATCATCGAGGAACGCGGTGGTGGCGGTCCGTGGGGTGGTAGTGGCGATCAGTCCGGCGGCTCGCTCGCGCGCGATGCCGGCCTCGGCGACATCGGCTCGAACCGCGACTCCCGCCAGGGCTTCTCCGACCAGGCCTCGAACGATCGCGACAACAACAACGACCAGAACTACGACGACGATCACGACAACGGCAACATGGACATGGCCGACGACAGCGATTTCGGCGGCGGTGACGACGGCGGCAGCGATTACGCGTAAGGCTCAACACGTATCTCTATGCAAAGGGCCGCCCTATGGGCGGCCCTTTTTCTCGCGTCTTGTTCCGAGACTCTTCCTTCTCCCCTTGCGGGAGAAGGTGGCGTAGGCGGCCTTCGGCCGCCGTTCTTAAGAACGCCGATGCTTCGCATCGGCTATGGCGCCGGATGAGGGGTTCTCTCCGCTCGCGAAACCGCTCGTGAGGAGAGAACCCCTCACCCGGCTTCGCTTTCAGCGAAGCCACCCTCTCCCACAAGGGGAGAGGGAAGAGAGATCACATCACCACGACCCTGGTGCCGACATTGACGCGGCCGTAGAGGTCGATGACGTCCTCGTTGCGCATGCGGATGCAGCCGGAGGAGACGTTGGTGCCGATGGTCCAGGGCTCGTTGGAGCCGTGGATGCGGTAGAGCGTCGAGCCGAGATACATCGCGCGGGCGCCGAGCGGGTTTTCCGGGCCGCCTTCCATGTGCCGGGGCAGATCCGGACGGCGCGCGATCATTTCCGCCGGCGGCGTCCAGTCCGGCCATTCGCGTTTTGCCGTGATCGACTTGACGCCCGACCAGGTGAAGCCGGGACGGCCGACGCCGATGCCGTAGCGCATCGCCTTGCCGTTGCCCTCGACGAGGTAGAGGAACTTGTTCGGCGTATCGACCACGATCGTGCCGGCACTTTCCTTGCCGCTATAGTCAACGATCTGTTTCTCGAATCTCGGATCGAACGGACGCTGCCGCGGATCGATCGCTTCCTGCTGGAGCGCGCCCTGCTGATATCCGCCCTGCATCTGCGGCTCGCCCATCGGCGGCAGGCGGCGCTGGTCGTAATAGCCGGGCTGCTGCTGATAGACCGGCGCTTGCGGCGCGTAGGCCGGGCCGCGGCCAGGACCATCGCCGAACAGGAACTCGATGAAGCCGCCGCCCATGTTCGAATTGGAGGCAACGCGCACCGGCGCGGGGGGCACCTGCGGGGCGTACAGCACCGCAGGAGGGTCGTTCGGCACCGTGTTGTCGAAGGCGCTCGCGCTGTTCGCGCCGGCCATGAAGGAGCAAGCGCTGCCGAGCAGCGCGACAGACATTTTCTTGAACATCGACGTACTCTGTACTGTTTCGTCTAGATCATTTGCGTCATGGAGAGCTGATGGCTGATCGCGCCCCTCGACGTGGTCAATAAAGAGCAAAAGCCGTTTTGTTTGGTAAACGGAAAGGGCGTTTCGATTCACCACGTCGCACGCGGGGCTGCAATTTGGCGATCAGCGTTTATTTTCGATGAATGCCGCGCACGCATGGTTAATCGCGTCTTTGCGCGCCGTCGCGCGCGTCTGCAAACACAGTTCCGGCTGTGAACTTCGTGTTAAATCGCTTCTGCCTACAAAGACGCGTGAGTGAGGTGGGGGGAGTATCCTGATGGCTGTTCACCGCAAACGTTTTCGCGTCGAAGATATCGTCGGTGGCGAGATGCCGATTCTTGACGTAACCGAAGAGGCAGGCCCGATGCATAGCGAGATCATGGCGGAGTTGCGCGCGATCCGCGCACAGATGGCGAAGGGCGTTGTGGCTGCCCCGCTGTCCGGCAGCGCGGCCATGGCGGCGATCGACGCGTCCACGGCCCACGAACTGTCCGAAGCCCGCACCATGCTCGAGACCTACCGGGCGCAGATCGAGCAGTGCGAGAAGCTGAAGGTCGAGCTCGACCTGATCCACGACGCCATCGACCGCACCAAGCGCGAAATCGCGACGCTGCACGGCAAGAGCTTCGACGGCGGCGAGATGGCCAAGGTCAATGGCGAGCTCGGCGCGGTCGTCGGCGGCACCGAGCAGGCGACCCAGCAGATCCTCGAAGCCGCCGAGTCGATCGACCAGGCCGCCAGCGCGATGTCCAAGGTGGACTCGGCCGACCAGCAGAAGCGCCTCGCCGACGACATCCAGGAACGCGTCATCTCGATCTTCGAAGCCTGCAACTTCCAGGACCTGACCGGCCAGCGCATCAGCAAGGTCATGACCACGATGAAGTTCATCGAGCAGCACATCAATGCGATGATGGACATCTGGGGCGGCGTCGACGCGATCAAGGCCCATGTGCCGGCGCCGGTCGATCAGCGCAGCGACGACGAGAAGCTCCTCAACGGCCCGAAGCTCGCCGGCGACGTCGGCCACGCCTCGCAGGACGACATCGACGCGCTGTTCGACTGAGCGCGCGAGACACGGACAAAGCAAAACGCCGGCCCAGGGGCCGGCGTTTTTGTTTTTGGCGGCGTCCCCCCCGCTGTCATCGCCCGGCGAAGACCGGGCGATCCAGTATTCCAGAGACGGCAGTGATTGAATCGAGAGGCCGCGGCGTACTGGATGCCCCGCTTTCGCGGGGCATGACGAAGAGGAAGAGAGACTACGCCCGTGGCGCGCAGCGGACGTAGACCATGTTGCCGTAGCGGGTGGCGGCGTCCTTGTCGATGAAGCGGGTGATCAGGACGCGGCCGTCGAACGAGACGATCTCGCGGTCCTGCTCGCCGGGGGTCGGGCCGGCCGGTCCGATATAGTTCTTGCCGCTGGGCGAGCCCTTCAGCCGCAGCTCCTGCGGGGTGGCCTGGTCGGCCAGATGCATGATCACGCCACCGGAGGAGCCGGCGGTGATCACGTAGGGGTTCTTGCACTGGGCCCTCGCCGCAGCCTCGGTGCGGGCGCGGTCGGCCGGGTTCTGGAACGAGGCGAGACCCCAGCGGCCGACGATTTCGTCGGCACGGATGCTCGCCGGCATTTCAGGACCGGCGCCGGGCTCGGCCTCGGGTGCCGGCTGGGAGGACGAGAACGACGGCAGGCTCATGCCGCCGCCGCAGGCGCCAAGCAGCAACGCCAGGCCAGAGGCAGCGGCCAGATTGGCGACCGTGCGCGCGCGAGCTGATTTGATCATGGCATTCCCCCGAACAAGACCATGGCCGCACCCCTCCCGCAGCCAAGCGCAAAACTGCCGCCGGGGCAATGACGTCCTTTAATACGCGGGCGCCCCGACCAAGTTTCTAATGCCACCATCCTATATCCGCCTCACCAATCGCTTAACCACCTTTGCTTGACAGGATCGCGGCCAAGCCATATTCCCGGGCCACTCTTAGCACTCGGAAAGCCCGATTGCTAAGCGCGCCGTTCGATCCTCGGGAAGAGGAGGAACGGTAGCGCCGCCCCACCGAATTCACTACTTCCGAAGCGAGCCTCCAAAGGGAAACGTCATGGCTAAATCCAAATTTCGTCCGCTGCATGACCGTGTCGTGGTCAAACGTATCGACGCCGAGGAAAAGACCAAGGGCGGCATCATCATTCCGGACACCGCCAAGGAAAAGCCGTCCCAGGGCGAGGTCGTTGCCGTCGGCCCCGGCGGCCGCGACGAGACCGGCAAGCTGATTCCGATCGACCTCAAGGCGGGCGACCGCGTCCTGTTCGGCAAGTGGTCGGGCACCGAGGTCAAGATCGACAACGAAGAGCTCCTGATCATGAAGGAGTCGGACATCATGGGCGTGCTGGCCTAAGGCCATCCGCCTGAACGGCCGCTGAATGTCATGCCCGGATCGCGCGATCCGGGCATCCATCATTCCGCCGCACAGCACGAACCAAGACACATCACGCAACACGAGGGACTGCAGACCATGGCTGCCAAGGACGTCAAATTCTCCGGAGACGCGCGCGATCGCATGCTGCGCGGCGTCGACATTCTCGCCAACGCCGTCAAGGTGACGCTCGGCCCGAAGGGCCGCAACGTCGTCATCGAGAAGAGCTTCGGCGCGCCGCGCATCACCAAGGACGGCGTCACCGTCGCCAAGGAGATCGAGCTCGAGGACAAGTTCGAGAACATGGGCGCCCAGATGGTGCGTGAGGTCGCCTCCAAGACCAACGACCTCGCCGGCGACGGCACCACCACCGCGACCGTGCTGGCCCAGGCCATCGTGCGCGAAGGCGCCAAGGCGGTTGCCGCCGGCATGAACCCGATGGACCTCAAGCGCGGCATCGACAGCGCCGTCCTGGCCGTGGTCAAGGACATCGAGAAGCGCGCGAAGCCCGTCGCCGCCTCCTCCGAGGTCGCCCAGGTTGGCACCATCTCGGCCAACGGCGATGCCGCCATCGGCAAGATGATCGCCCAGGCGATGCAGAAGGTCGGCAACGAGGGTGTCATCACCGTCGAGGAAAACAAGTCGCTCGACACCGAAGTCGACATCGTCGAGGGCATGAAGTTCGACCGCGGCTATCTCAGCCCGTACTTCGTCACCAACCCCGAGAAGATGACCGCCGAGCTCGAGGACGCCTACATCCTCCTGCACGAGAAGAAGCTGTCCGGCCTGCAGGCCATGCTGCCTGTGCTCGAAGCCGTGGTGCAGTCGGGCAAGCCGCTCGTCATCATCGCCGAGGACGTCGAGGGCGAGGCGCTGGCGACCCTGGTCGTCAACCGCCTGCGTGGCGGCCTCAAGGTTGCCGCCGTCAAGGCGCCGGGCTTCGGTGATCGCCGCAAGGCCATGCTTGAAGACCTCGCAATCCTGACCGGTGGTCAGTTGATCTCCGAAGATCTCGGCATGAAGCTCGAGAACGTCACGGTGAAGATGCTCGGCCGCGCCAAGAAGGTGGTGATCGACAAGGAGAACACCACGATCGTCAACGGCGCCGGCAAGAAGCCCGACATCGAGGCCCGCGTCGGCCAGATCAAGGCCCAGATCGAGGAGACCACCTCGGACTACGACCGTGAGAAGCTCCAGGAGCGCCTTGCCAAGCTCGCCGGCGGCGTCGCGGTGATCCGCGTCGGCGGCGCCACCGAGATCGAGGTCAAGGAGAAGAAGGACCGCGTCGAGGACGCGCTCAACGCCACCCGCGCCGCGGTGCAGGAAGGCATCGTCCCCGGCGGCGGCGTCACGCTGCTGCGCGCCAAGAAGGCAGTCGGCCGTCTCACCAACGCCAATGCCGACGTCCAGGCCGGCATCAACATCGTGCTGAAGGCGCTGGAAGCTCCGATCCGCCAGATCTCGGAGAATGCCGGCGTTGAGGGCTCGATCGTGGTCGGCAAGATCCTGGAAAACAAGTCCGAGACCTTCGGCTTCGACGCCCAGACCGAGGACTATGTCGACATGATCGAGAAGGGCATCATCGATCCCGCCAAGGTGGTTCGCACCGCGCTGCAGGACGCCTCCTCCGTGGCCGGCCTGCTGGTGACGACCGAGGCCATGGTCGCCGAGATGCCGAAGAAGGAAGCCGCGCCCGCGATGCCCGCCGGCGGTGGCATGGGCGGCTTCTAAGCCCATCCTTCATTACAGCGCCTACGAAGGCCGCCTCCGGGCGGCCTTCTTTTTTGCCGATCCTCTCCCTGACGCTTTGCAATTCAACCGACGGCCAAAACCAATTACGGTGGCGGCCGATTCTGTTCCTTCGAGGATTTCGGCGATGCGCGCTCTCCTGGTTTGCCCGACGATGATTTTGGCCGCTCTGCTCGCCGCCTCGCCCGAGGTCGCATCCGCCCAGATGAAATTGTCGCCGAAGGCCGCCGCGCCGGGCGGAACCGAGACGCGCTATTTCACCTCGATCGACGGGCTGATGGACGGCAATGCCGACGTGGTGCTGAAGGAAACGCGCCAGGGCAAGACCGTCACAGCGGCCGTGCTCGACGTCTGCTATCCCATCGCGAAGAATTCGGAGCGCAAGGACCGCTTCGTCGTCAATCTCCAGGTCGCCGGCCAGAACCTGACGGGCACGACGCAGAGCCTCGGCGAGAAATCGCCGGTCAGCGTCAAGCTGCTGCGCAAGCCGACCGGAGACACGTTCGAATTCCGAGGCCAGATTTCGATTGGCCAGGCCGTGACCGAGGTGACCTCGCCGGACAATTCCGATCTCAGCGAAAAGGAGTTTCTGGACAACCAGACCTCCGACGACGGCATCACGCCGCAGCCGAAGGATTTCACCGACGTCTCGCCGGAGGCGATCGCGGTCAAGATCAAGCTGGATGCTGCGACCGAGTTCCTGAAGAGCCTGAAGGGCCAGGACGTCGAGGTGACGCTGGCAAGCCTTTCGGTCGGCTGCGACGCGCTGCGCGCCGGCGAGCAGACCATCAACATGTCGGTCGATCCGGAGCGTGCAGCCGCGCTGCTCGGCAAGTTCAAGGCAATGACCGGCGTCACCGCGGCCGGCTGGACCGCGGGGATGACCGAGATGGATCGCACCATCCGCATTCCCGCCGCCGACTGGCGCGAGGGCGACAAGGTCAACCGCGACAAGCTCGCTTCGGCCGTCGCCGGCGTGCTGAGCAGGACGCTTGCAGCCAAGCCGGTGTCGCACAATTTCAACCCGGCCACCGGCAAGCTCAAGCTGGTCTTCAAGCGGCCGAACCAGGATTTCCCAGCGCTCGAGCTCACCGACACGATCGAGGTCGCAGGCCTGATCTCGCCCGACAAGCCGGGCACCACCGACAAGCTGATGCTGTGGATCGGCAGCCCCGCGACCAGCACCGCCGACGAGAGCAGCGCCGCCAAGCTCAATCTCTCGGATGACGCTTCGGCCGACGAGGAAGGCGATCAGCCCGACGACAACGGCTCAATCGAGGCGCTCGCCAAGGAGCTGAAGGGCCAGCGGTGGGACGCGGACAAGTCGGTGTGGAAGTGACGTGACTCTCGTGCCCCGGACGCAGCGCGAAAGCGCTGCGGAGCCGGGTCCCAGAAGTCACAAGCGAAGTCGCGGATAAGAAACTGGGTCCCGGCTCTGCGTCGTAGCGCTTGCGCGCTACGCCTTGTCCGGGACGCGAGAGAGCTAATTCCCGTTCACGCGAAAGCGCAGCGGCTTCGGGCCGATCAGGGTCAGCACGTCGCCCTGGCGCTTCCAGGTTTCGATGCTGCCGAGCGCTGCGACGAGGTCGTCGTCGGCCTGGGCTCTCGCCGGCGGGCAGGACCGATCCTGTATCTGGCCGGGCACGAAGATCACGGTGTTGCCGGCGACCGAGAACTGGCCCTTGCCGCCCTTGCACCAGAGCTCCAGCACGACCTCGCCATTGTCGCCGATCTCGATGTTGGGAATCCGCTTCGAGCCTGCTTGCGGCAGCGCCTCCAGCGTCATCTCGGTGCCGAACGGAAAGCCCTCCTCGGCGCGAGCAAGGCCGGACGTCGCGAGCATTGCAACCGCCGCACACACCACCAGCTTGAACGAAACCATGACACCTCTCGACCGACCCGATTTGCGGCACCTTCTATAAGACGGCGGCGCCGTTGAGAAGGTTCGCCTGCGCACGATGCAAAAATCCCCGCGAGGGCGAGCCTCGCGGGGATTGGCGTTGAAGCAGGACGCCGACAGCTACTTCAGGACCATTGCCGTGAACGGCCAGACATAGGCCTGCAACGTCACCAGCACGCCGACGAGGCAGGCCAGCACGATCGAGTGCCAGAACACGAAGCGCAGGATCGTGCCCTCATGGCCGTACCAGTTGGTGGCGGTGGAGGCGACGACGATCGACTGCGCGTCGATCATCTTGCCCATCACGCCGCCGGACGAGTTCGCCGCCGCCATCAGGATCGGCGAGAGGCCGAGCTGCTGCGACGTGATCTTCTGGAGGTTGCCGAACAGGATGTTCGACGACGTATCCGATCCCGTCAGCGCCACGCCCAACCAGCCGAGCAGCGTGCCGAAGAAGGGATAGAGCACGCCGGTTGCGGCAAAGGCGAGACCCAGCGTCGCGTCGACGCCTGAGAGCCGCGTCAAGGTACCGATCGCGAGCATCGCCGAGATCGTGATCAGCGAGATCGCGCAGAGCCGGATGGTGCGGCCGTATTCAACGAGCAGCCGGCCCGGACCGACGCCCATCAGGAAGCCGGAGATGATCGCCGCGATCAACATGCCCGTACCCGTGAAGGACAGGTAGGTGAAGCCGAACACCGCCGCTTCCTTGGTCGGCGCCGGCGCGACCGGCGGCATCTTGTTGATCATCTGGTGCAGCTCGGGAACTGGATAGTTCCAGACGAAGATCCCGTTCGCCCAGGTCTTGAAGGCACCGTTGCCCCAGATCAGCATCACGACGCAGACGATGATCCACGGCAGCAGCGCGCTGAACAGCTCGCTTTGCGTCAACGGCGTCTTGTCGAGCGGCTTGGCCGTCGCCATGGTGGCGGCCGATTCATCATGGCCGCGCAGGGCCGGCGACAGCCAGAGCTGCCGCGGCTGCCATACGCGCAGGAACAGGATCAGCGCGCCCATCGAGATCAGCGATGCGCCGATGTCGACGATCCAGGGATTGATGAAGTTCGAGATCACGAATTGCGGGATCGCGAACGACACGCCGGTGACCAGGATCGCCGGCCAGACGTCCTTCATGCCCTTCCAGCCCGCGAACGCCCAGACCACCCAGAACGGCACGATCAGCGAGAAGAACGGCAGTTGACGGCCGACCATCGCGCCGAGGATGTAGGGATCGAGCCCGGTCACCGAGGCAAGGCCCTGGATCGGCGTGCCGAGCGCGCCGTAAGCCACCGGCGCGGTGTTGGCGATCAGCGACAGGCCGGATGCGGCGAGCGGCGAGAAGCCGAGGCCGATCAGGACGGCGCCGGTGATCGCGACCGGGGTGCCGAATCCCGAGGCGCCCTCGAAGAAGGCGCCGAACGAGAATGCGATCAGCAGCAATTGCAGCCGCCGGTCCTCGGTGACGCCGCCAACTGCGCGCTTGAGCAGCTCGAAGCGCCCGGTAGAGACCGTCACCTGGTAGAGGAAGATGACGTTGAGGACGATCCAGCCGATCGGAAAAAAGCCGGTCACGATGCCGAGGATCGAGGCGCGGATCGACATGTTCGCCGGCATGGTGAAGACGAAGATCGTGATCAGGTTGGTCACGATCACGGCGATGACGGCTGCGATATGCGCCTGGACGCGGCCGCTCGCGATCAGGACCAGCAGCGTGACGACGGGCACCGCCGCGGCGATCGTCGACAGCACGGGGCTGTGCAGCGGATCATAGATTTGATTCCACATGGTCTTCCTCCCCCACGCATGTGTTGTGGCAGGCGGCCTTGCGTGGACGGCCAAGCCTGCTTGACGCTGGGAAGATAACCCCCGAGCTGGACGCGAATTCCTTGCAAATTGTGGCGGTTCCCGTCCGCTCACAAGCTCGCGAAATCCTGGAGGCCCCCACCCCGCGCCGTCGAAGCCCATGCTAAGGTTGCGAGCCGCGACAAGCCAACGCAAATTGCAGAACTTGCGACTTTAGTCTAAGCGCACCCAAATTCCGCATGGCCGCAGCCATTTGACTCCCGGCACTTGTGCACACCCCCCTCGAGGAGATCCTGCTCTGTGAAGAACATCAGCGCCACGCTCGCGGTCGTCTGGCGAATCGCCGGTCCGTATTTCCGATCGGAAGACAAATGGGCCGGCCGCGGCCTGCTCGGCGTCGTCATCGCGATGGAGCTGACGCTGGTGGCGATCAACGTGCTGCTCAATCAATGGCAGAACCGGTTCTACAGCGCGCTCCAGGCCTACGATCTCAACGAGTTCGTCATGGAGGTCTGGATCTTCATCGGCCTTGCCTTCACCTACGTCGCAGTGGCCGTCTACAAGCTTTACCTGAACCAGTGGCTCCAGATCCGCTGGCGGCGATGGCTGACGCAACACTATCTCGGCGAATGGCTCGAAGGCGCCACGCATTACCGGATGCAGCTCAAGGGCGACCCGGCCGACAACCCGGACCAGCGTATCACCGAGGACGTCAAGAACTTCGTCGAGCAAACGCTCGTCCTTGGCCTTGGTCTGCTGTCGTCGATCGTGACGCTGGCATCGTTCGTCGTCATCCTCTGGGGCCTGTCCAACAAGGCCCCCCTGCACATCTACGGCACCGATATCGTCATCCCGGGTTTTCTGGTCTGGTGCGCGCTGGTCTACGCGGTCCTGGGCACGGGGCTGACGCACTGGATCGGCGCTCCGCTCATCAACCTCAATTTCGAGCAGCAGCGCTTCGAGGCCGACTTCCGCTTCAACCTGATCCGCGTGCGCGAAAATTCCGAGCAGATCGCGCTGTTGAAGGGTGAGGGCGCGGAGCGAGGACATCTGCTGCACCGCTTCGGCTTCGTCATCGCCAACTGGTACGCGATCATGAGCCGGACCAAGCGCCTCACCGCCTTCACGGCGAGCTATGGCCAGGCGGCAACGATCTTTCCCTACGTCGTGGTCGCTCCGGCCTACTTCGCCAAACGCATCCAGCTCGGCGACATGATGCAGACCGGCTCGGCTTTCGGCAGCGTGCAGGATGCGCTGTCCTTCTTCGTCACGGCCTACCGCTCGCTCGCCGAATGGCGCGCCATCGTCGCCCGTCTCGACGGCTTCGAGATGTCGGTCAGCTCCGCCGCCACCCTCGCCGCGCGCGAGCCGACCATCGGCGTTGCGCGCTCGAGTGGCAAGGCAATCACCCTTGCGCAGTTGCTGGTGGATCTGCCGAACGGCGAGCCGCTGGTCAGCGCCGATGCCTTCACGGTCGAGCCGGCGGAGCGGGTGCTGGTGAGCGGGCCATCCGGCTCCGGCAAGTCGACGTTGTTCCGGGCGATCGCCGGCATCTGGCCATTCGGCACCGGGAGCATCGCCATTCCCGAAAAGGCCAGGCTGATGATGCTGCCGCAGCGGCCGTATTTTCCGATCGGCCCGCTCGGCGACGCCGTGATCTATCCGTCCGAGCACGGCACGGTCGCGCCCGAGAAGATCGCGGAGGCGCTCAACGCGGTCGGCATGCCGCGGCTGGCCAAACGGCTCGACGAGGACGGTCACTGGAACCGGATCCTGTCGCTCGGCGAGCAGCAGCGGCTGGGGCTCGCCCGCGCGCTGCTGCATACGCCGGACTATCTGTTCCTGGACGAGGCCACGGCATCCCTGGACGAGCCCTCCGAGGCCCGGCTGTACCGGCTGCTCGCGGACAAGCTGCCGCAGGCCACCATCGTCTCGATCGGCCACCGCTCGACGCTGGATGCCTTCCACACCCGCAAGGTGATGATGGTGCAAGACGGCGATATCCACACCCTGGGCGAGGCGGCCCAGGCGGAGACGACCGCGGCGCGCTGAGGTGGGCACACCGGCGCCAGTTCGGGACGCGCGTTTTTGGATAGCCGCTTCCACCGACTCGTCATGCCCGGGGCGAAGGCCCGGGCATCCACGTCTTTGTTGCCTCGGGCTGCAACTTGGATGGCCGGGACAAGCCCGGCCATGACGTTGTAGCGGCAACGAACCTGACCGCACAGGTCATCCGGAGCGAACTCCGGCAGCCCTCCCAAAGCAAAAGGGCGGCAGGTTGCCCTGCCGCCCTCGTAAGGTCGTCTCGGGAAGAACCTTACTTCAGGTTGCTCATCGCCGTCAGGTCGACCGAGAGCTTGGCGACGCCAGCAGCGCTACACCAGTTGGAGCCGAACGCCGTGGTTGCGTTTGCACCGCCGTTGATCGGGGTGACGAAGCCGGGGCTGGAGTTGGTGGCCGAGAAGTCGCTGGTGAAGGCGTTGCAATTGCCCTTCGACAGGTCGGTGTCATAGTAGCGCAGATCGAGCGTGAACACCTTGTAGGTGAAGCCGACACCGATGTTCCAGGTGTTGTAGCTGGGCTCCTTGATGCCGTTGGCATACCGCGGGTCACCCGCGATGCCGTAGAAGATGTCGGAGGTGCCGAGCCACTGACGGCCGAATTCACCCGACACATACATGCCGACGCCGCTGGCACCGAAGGTCGTGCTGGGCGCGGTCCACTTGCCCGTGATCGAAGCGTAGTTGCCCCAGGCGCCGAGGTTCAGGAAGTTCGGCGAGTAGTATTCGTTGAAGCCGACCGCCCACTGATCGTTCAGGGTGATGTTCAGCTTGGCATAGACTTCGTAGAAGCTCGCGTCCTTCTTGGCGAAATTGCCGTTGATCGGCAGGCCGATCGGGCCCACCGAGTTGTCGAGGCTGCTGCCGCAATTGCCCTGAGCGAGGGTGCCTTGCGAGCCAAAGCAGCTTCCGCCCGGATAGAGGTAACCCCAGATACCGAAGTCGAAGGCGAACATACCGAAGGTCGGGCGGATACCGCCGTAGATGTCGACCTCAGCCGCAGCGCGGTTCGGGAACGAGATGCTCTCCGCGGACGTACCAACGTAGAGCTGGAGGTCCTTGTTGACGTTGTAGCGCGGCTCGAAATAAGCGGCGACCGACGGCTGGTGGTTGGACTGGGTCACGCCGCGGAAGATGTAGTCGCTCATGATACCGCCGCCGAAGGCGATGTCCCAGGGGTCGAAGGCGGGCGGCGGCGGAGCCTTCAATGCCTTGACCGGCATGTCTGCCGCGAAAGCCGAACCCGTCACCATTGCCAGCGCCGTTGCCAACAAAGCTACTTTCTTCATTTCGATCCCCATCACCAGTTCTCACCAGCCAGTCCCCCGGAAGCCCCCCGGGGCAGACGACTGACTTCAAAAATTCGTAACTGCGGCAATTTGGATTGGGGCGGGGAAACCGTGAAGCAAAAAACACGAGCATCTGCCGACTTTTTGGGCGTTTTGGCGATTCCACGAAAGGTTGTCGGGCTGTGTGTCTTCTCGATCACATTATTTGCATTCCAAAGTGCACCGGGCGGCCCGGGTTAATACGGAGAGCCGAGCTGCAGTGGTGCCCTCGCCACGAATCGGGCTGGCGTGAGAAACAACCGACGCTCCCCGACCATTAGGACGATGCAAAAAGGCCGCAGCGTCACCGCCGCGGCCTTTGCTGTTGTCGCTCGTTGCCGTTGGGGTGGCCCCAACCTTTCGCCGAACCTTGGGACCCGGCCCAAGACCCAGTCCAAGACCCAGTCCAAGGCCAGCCTCGCTGGTCTAGCCTTGCCCGTCGGCCGGCGTCGGCTCCGCAGAAGACGAAGGCATCGCCCAGCTCGTCTCGGCGGCGGGCTCGGGAGCCGGAGCCGGCGCCGCCACCGGCGCTGACGGCTTCGGCGCGGGAGCTGCCTTCGCTTTCTTCGGTGCTGCTTTCTTCGCAGCCTTCTTCGGCGCAGCCTGCTTCACAGCCTTCTTGGCCGACTTCGCAGCCTTCTTCGGCGCGGCCTTCTTCGCAGCTTTCTTGGCCGACTTCTTGGCTTTCTTGGCAGACTTCTTCGCGGACTTCTTGGCTGCTTTCCTCGCGGTCTTCTTCGCCGCTACAACCTTCTTGGCCTTTTTGGCCTTCTTGCTTTTCTTCTTCTTCGCTTTCGCCATCGTGGTCCTCCTGTTGCCGCCGAACAATGGTCGATCGGGCGTCGTTCTGCCGTCACCTGCGGACGAAAGCCCAGCCCTTGAAAGCTCAAACTCGCGCGTTCAATGCCGGCCGCGACCCGCCCGTAGCCCAATCGAGAAGCTCAATCGTGTGTACGACCGGAACTGACGTGCCACTGGCAATCTGCACCATGCAGCCGATATTGCCCGCGGCAATCATGTCCGGCTTGACGCTTGCGATGTTGGCGACCTTGCGATCGCGCAACCTGCCCGCAAGCTCGGGCTGGAGAATGTTGTAGGTCCCCGCCGAGCCGCAACACAAATGGCTCTCCGGGACATCTTTCACCACGAATCCATTCTTGGAAAGCAATTCTTTCGGAAGGCCCGTGATTTTCTGCCCGTGCTGCAACGAACATGCGGAGTGATAAGCGACGACGATGTCGTCATGCCGTGCAGTCGATTCCAATCCGAGGCCGGCGATGTATTCGGTGATGTCCTTGGCGAGCGCGGACACCTTGGCCGCATCGGCGGCGAACGCCGTGTCCTCGCGCAGCAGATAGCCGTAGTCCTTGATCACGGTGCCGCAGCCGGAGGTCGTCACCAGGATGGCGTCGAGCCCCTCCCCGGCCGCTTCCTTTTGCCACGCCGTGACGTTGGCGCGGGCCCGCGCCAACGCATCGTGGTCGTTGCCGAGATGATGGGTCAGCGCACCGCAGCACTGCTCGTCCCGGACCAGCACGACCTCGATGCCGTGGCGGGTGAGCAGGCTGATGGCGGCCTGGTTGATGCGTGGCGCCAGCACCTGCTGGGCACAGCCCTGGAGCAGCGCGACGCGGCCACGCTTCTTGCCGCGGGCTGCGAACACGCTGCCGGCGGCAGGCCCCGGCGCAGGCAGCCGGTCCGGCGCCAGCGCCAGCATCGCCTTGAGGCGCTGGATCAGGCCGGGTGTCGCCGAGGGCCGCGGCGTCGGCAGGAATACGGCGAGCGGGCGGGCCAGCCGCGCCAGCCACATGCTGATACGGAAGCGCTGCGGGTCCGGCAGCACGAAGGCCAGCACCTGGCGCAGCAGCCGCTCGGCCAGGGGGCGCTCATAGCGCTGCTCGATCCTGACCCGGGCCTGGTCGACGAGGTGCATGTAGTTCACCCCCGACGGACAGGTCGTCATGCAGGCCAGGCACGACAGGCAGCGATCGACATGCTTGACCACCTCGGCGGTCGGCGCCTGATCCTTCTCCAGCATCTCCTTGATCAGGTAGATGCGGCCGCGCGGGCTATCGAGCTCGTCGCCGAGCAGCACATAGGTCGGGCAGGTTGCGGTGCAGAAGCCGCAATGGACGCAGGCGCGCAGGATCTTGTCGGCCTCCACGATGTCGGGGTCGGCAAGCTGCGCCAATGAGAATTCGGTCTTCATGCCGCAACGCCCCGCCTCAGGCGTCCCCGGTTCAAGATGGCCTTCGGATCGAAACTGGCGCGCACCCGCTCGCTCAGCGCAGCAACGCCAGGCGCCTGCGGATGGAACACGTCGACATCGCGCCTGACGTCCTCGGCCGCCCGGATCAGCGTGGCGTGTCCACCAAAAGCATCCGCGCGCTGGCGCACGATCGGCGCATGCGCGTCCCCCTTCGGCGGCAGCGCGGCCCAGATCAGGCCGCCGCCCCAGTCATAGATCACGTCGCCGCCGGTCTCGCGCGCCAATTGCGTGCCGAGCGCCGCGCCCGATGCCGGCGGGCAGACGATCCGCCAGACCGGCCAGGCGCCGAGCGCGCCGCCGGCCGCGAACGGCAGCACGTCGCGGATGGCGGCCCACAGCGCGGCGGATGCCGCATCCTCGATCAGCGTTGCGGTTCCAAACGGCGCCAGCAAGTTGCGCAAGGACCCGGCGCGGTGGGCGGCGGACGCCGTGATGCCCTCGAGCCGCAGCACGGTCAGCGCCTCGCCCTGGCCGGCGATATCGCCGAGCCCCTCGGTCTTGGCGCGGAACGCCGATTTCGGCAGATGCGCGGCTGCTGAAACGTCGAAGGGCGAGCCGAGCGCCGCGGTCATCGCCTTGTTGGCGGCGGCATCCTCCAGCCCGCGCAGCAGCAGGGTGCGCTCGGCCTCGGGCTTGGGCATCACCTTCAGCGTGACTTCAGTCATCACCGACACCGTGCCCCAGGACCCCGCGAGCAGCTTGCAGAGGTCGTAGCCGGTGACGTTCTTCACCACCTTGCCGCCGGTCTTGAAGCTGTCGCCGAAACCGGAGACGGCGTGCGCCCCGAGCAGATGATCGCGCGCCCCGCCCGCCCTGATGCGGCGCGGGCCGGCGAGCCCCGCCGCGATCATCCCGCCGATGGTCCCGACCGCCGGCGTGCCGAGCAGCGGCGCCGTGTTCATCGGCTCGAAGGCGAATTGCTGGTTCTTGGCATCGATCAGCGACAGCACGTCGGCCAGCGGCGCGCCGGCCTGGAGCGTCACGATCAGCTCGTTCGGCTCGTAGGAGGTGACGGCATTGAGCGCGGAGACGTCTAGCACGGCATTGGTCGCCATGGCGTGGCCGATGCTGCGCTTGCTGCCATGACCGATGATCTCGAGCGGCTGCTCATTGGCAATCGCCGCGCGCACCACCTCTTCGACGTCTTTGGCGTCTCTGACCCTGAGCGTGTCCACGGGAAAAGGCGGTAGCGAAATTCGCCGTCAAAATCAAATGCGGCGTGACGCCGGCGACCATTGTCATCGCGCTCGTGATCCTGCAGCGGCCCACCGCAACGCTGCGATCATAACCGCAGCGTTCACGACATCGACACTTCGATGACCGGCGAACCAAGCCGGTTCGGGCCGTCGCTACAAGCTCACACCGGTCGCAATCGAGACTGAAGGCGAACAGCAAGGAGGAGAGCCATGAACCACTATGCCACGCAGAAATCCCTGAGCGAGGCCGTCGATGGCGGCGGCCTGCTCGTCGTCGCGCAATGGGAGGCAAAGCCGGGCGAGGCCGACAAGGTCGCAGGGATCCTCGACCGCTTCCTTCCCGAGGCGCAGCGCGAGGACGGCGTCAAGCTGTTCCTGATCTCGCGCGGCAAGGACAATCCGGCCCAGTTCCTGTTCTACGAGCTGTTCCGCGACGAGGCCGCGTTCACGGCGCACCAGGAGAGCGCCCATTTCAAGACCTGCATCGCAGGCGAAGCGCTGCCGCTGCTGGCAAAGCGCGAGCGGGCGCAGTACGGGCTGCTGTGAGTGTTTTGCGGAGGGAAGGGCTCACGGGCCTCTTCCCTCCGCGCGATCGCTCAGAACCGCGGAATGTCCGGGAAGGCCAGCTTGCCCGCATGGACATGCATGCGGCCGAGCTCGGCGCAGCGGTGCAGGGTCGGAAACACTTTTCCCGGGTTGAGCAGGCCTTGCGCGTCGAAGGCGCATTTCAGCCGCTGCTGCTGGTTGAGGTCGATCTCGGTGAACATGTCCGGCATCAGGTCGCGCTTCTCGATGCCGACGCCGTGCTCGCCTGTGAGCACGCCGCCGAACTCGACGCAGGCGCGCAGGATGTCGGCGCCGAAGGCTTCGGCGCGCTCGATCTCGCCGGGCTTGTTGGCATCGTAGAGGATCAGCGGGTGCAGATTGCCGTCGCCGGCGTGGAACACGTTGGCGCAGCCGAGCTGGTACTTTTCACCGAGCTCGCGAATGCGCGCCAGCGCCTTCGGCAGCGCGCCGCGCGGAATCGTGCCGTCCATGCAGAGATAGTCCGGCGAGATGCGGCCCACGGCGGGGAACGCGGCTTTCCGACCCGCCCAGAACAAATTGCGCTCGGCCTCCGAGGTCGAGATCTGGCAGGTGGTCGAGCCGCAACCGTTGGCAATGGCCTCGACGCGCGTGATCAGCTCGTCGACCTCGATCCTGGGACCGTCGAGCTCGATGATGAGGAGGGCCTCCACATCGAGCGGATAGCCTGCATGGACGAAGGCTTCCGCGGCGTGGATCGCCGGCTTGTCCATCATCTCCATGCCGCCGGGGATGATGCCGGCGCCGATGATGCGCGCGACGCATTCGCCGGCCGCCTCGACTTGCGCGAAGCCGACCATCAGCGCGCGCGCCGTCTCCGGCTTCTGCAGGATGCGCACCGTGATCTCAGTGATGACGCCGAGCAGGCCTTCGGAGCCGGTGATGACGCCCATCAGATCGTAACCGGAATTCTCGCACCCCTTGCCGCCGATGCGCAGGATCTCGCCGCTCATCAGCACGATCTCGCAGCCGAGCACGTTGTTGGTGGTCATGCCGTATTTCAGGCAGTGCACGCCGCCGGAATTCTCCGCGACATTGCCGCCGATCGAACAGGCGATCTGCGAGGACGGATCGGGCGCGTAATAGAAGCCGGCATGCGCGACCGCCTGGCTGATCGCGAGATTAGTGACGCCGGGCTCGGTGACGACCACGCGGTTGTCGAAATCGATCTCGCGGATGCGCTTGAACTTGCCGAGCCCCAGCAGCACCCCGTCCTCAAGCGGCAATGCGCCGCCTGACAGCGAGGTGCCCGAGCCGCGCGGCACCACCTTGATGCCCTGCCCGGCACAATATTTCAGGATCAACGAGACCTGCTCGGTCGTATCCGGTAGCACCACCACCATCGGCGGCTGGCGGTAGGCGGTCAGCCCGTCGGATTCATAGGCCCGCATCTCGGCAGGCGTATCGATCACGCCCTCGCCGGGCACGATTGCGCGCAATGCAGCCACGATCTCAGCGCGGCGCGCGAGTACCGCCTGGTCGCTCGCAGGCATCATGATGGCCATATCAAACCCCTTATGGCAAATCCTTCCGGCTCACGCCGCACGATCAATTTGTCACGCCAAATCAATCACGTCCGCGAGGGTTTGGGTAGGCCATCCGAAAGTCGGAGCCGCGATCTCCTGCGAGTTCGCTCTGGGACAAGTAGGCAGCCATGAAACCTGTCATGGTTTCAAAGCTTGTCCAAGCCGGGCGGGCCTGCCACAACCGGTGGGTTCGACGACTGCCGACCAGGCAAGAGACCGAACAGGCCAAACCCACCAGGGAAGAGACGAAGAGCACCCGATGACAAAACTGACTTTTGGCGCACTGATGATCCTCACCGTGACCGCCGCCGCACCCGCCGCGATGGCGCAGGATGTCGCGGCCGGCAAATCGTCATTCAACAAATGCCTGGCCTGCCACGCGATCGGCGAAGGCGCCAAGAACAAGGTCGGCCCCGAGCTCAACGGCCTCAACGGCCGCAAGTCCGGCACCGCGCCGGACTACAGTTATTCGGACGCGAACAAGAATTCCGGCATCACCTGGGACGAGGCCACCTTCAAGGAATACATCAAGGACCCCAAGGCCAAGATCCCCGGCACCAAGATGGCGTTCGCCGGCATCAAGAACGAGAACGAGATCAACAATCTCTGGTCCTATGTCTCGCAGTTCGACAAGGACGGGAAGATCAAGCAGTAAGCGTGCAAGCGGCCGCTTCGGTTCTGATTGAATCAGAACCGAAGCTCTTGCCTCTTGTTTTGACGCGTTTTTCTCACGCGAACCGGCATCCGCTTCGCTCGACTGCGCTTTAGTCGGCGACCGCCTGCGCCGGAATTATTCTTCCGATCATCGCCTCGATCTCCGTCTTCACCAGATCCGGCACGGCGTTCTGCACCATGTGGCCGAGATCGGGCAGCACGATCAGCTTCGCATTTGGCACGGTCGCGGCGAACGGGCGCGCGTGGATGCTGGTTTTCACCGTCTTGTCCGGCTCGCCCGCGATGATCGTGACCGGCACCTTGATCTCGCCATAGCGCGGAGCTTGCGCCGTCACCGCCTCTTTCAGCGTCACCAGATCATAGGCATTGGCGATGAACTCGCGCGGACGCAGCAGCAGCGGCGTTGCGGAGTCCTGCACGAAACCATCCGGCATCATCTGCGGCAGGAACACGTTGCGCGCGCCGGGTTCGGCGAGAAAATAACCGAGCGGCAGCGTGATGGTGTAGGCGAGCAGCGGCCCGATCACGGGCGTTGCGATGATCTCGTTGTAGCGGCCGACCCCGCCGCGCCACGGATGGGTGACGGGCGCGAGCATCACGAGGCCGGCGACGCGGGACGGATGATCGAGCGCGATCCGCGCGCCGAGCGCCCCGCTCCAGGAATGCACGACGAACACCGCGCGTTCGATCCCGAGCTTGCCAAGCGCCTCGTCGATCATCCGCGCCTGGATCTCCGGCGTCGAATCCCGCCGCCGCGCGCGTGTGCTCCAGCCATGGCCGGGACGGTCGATCAGGATGACGCGATGATCTCTCGCGAGCATGTCGCCGAGCGGGCGCCGCATCGCTTCGAGATTGGAGCTCGCGCCGTGCAGCATCACGATCGGCAGACCGGCCTCGCGGGGGCCGATGTCGACGGCGTGGAGCGTCGCGCCCTCGACCTCGATCATCCGGCCCTGCGGTGGAAAGGCGCGCTGCACGGCCAGGATTCCGGCTTGCGTGACCAGCGCCAGCAGAACCAGCGCCGTCACGACTGACATCACGATCATGGGGAGAATCCGGACGTTCCAGGGCACAGGGTAATTACGGGTCTTGCACGCGCTAGTTTCGCCCGGAGAGCGTCAGCGCTTCCAACGCAATTGAGGGGCTGTGGATATGTGCATAATTGCCGAACTAAAAAGCCGAGTAAAATCAACGCCATTCCCTCGTGACGCACAAGCCTCGGACCAGCTTCATGCAGTCGTCATCGCGGCTTCCATATAATCGCCATGGTCGGTTCCGCCATTTAGACGCGGGTGGGCGCCGATCCTCCTCGCAGCCTCAGGGGATGCGAGGAACGGCCGGCAGGATATGTCCTGGTTTGAACCGGAGAATTTTCGATGAGCTTCAGATCGAACGACACTGCGATCGACGAGATCGTGGCGAGCTGCAACGGTGATCTGCGCGGTGCCGTGCGGGCGCTGCTCCTGATCAACGAGCATCTCGAGGCGGAGTTGGCAAGGGCCTACGCCGCGGCAGCCGATCACGGACTGACTGAGCGCGGCGGCAGCGTCCTGCATTAGGACGCAGTCAGCCTAGTTCGTGCTGTCCTCGTCCTTTTCCTCGTCAGGGGTGACGGCAGGGCAGGCACGGATGGTCGAGCGGGCAAGCTTGGCGTCGTCCCTGGACTTGTAGGGACCATCGCCGAACCAGATGTCGCCGTCGATCACGGGATTGCTGGTCACGATGTTGCACTTGCCGGTTGCGCGGTTGCCGACCACCCAGAACAACCCGTCGGCGAGACTCACCGTCCCCGACGCCAGCAGCAATGTAACTGCAAGGATCAAACGCTTCATGGCTGTGCTCCTGCCATGAAGGTAAGCCTGCGGCCGTGGCAGTACCCCTTGCAACGCGGCGCGTCTCATCGTGGTTAATCCACCGCCGCCGCACCGGCTCAAGAACTGATCGAGTTGTCCGTATTGTTTGAGCACGATCCTCCTGGAAAGCCGTGCTCTAGATATCGCGGCCTTCGACCTTCTCGGTCAGCGCCTTGACCTGCTCGGGGATCTTCTCGAGGTGCGGATTCACGGCAAGCGCCTTGCGGTAGGCCTCGAGGGCGCGCTTCTCGTCGCCGACCTCCTGCATGATCATGCCGAGCCCTGCGAGCGCGCCAAAATGACGGGGCTCGCGGATCAGCACCTCACGGATATCGGCGAGCGAGCGGCCATAATCGTTCTGCATGTAGTAGAGCGTGGCACGCCGGTTCCAGGCCTCGATATAGTCGGGCCTGAGCTTGATGACCGAGTCCAGCAGCTTGATCGCGATGTCGATCTTCTGGGCCTCGACCGCGGTCTTGGCCCGCGCCATCAGCAGCGCCGCGGTGTCGCTCGGGGTCTGGATCCAGATCGCCCAGATCCGCGCCTCGACATGCTTGGCGCTGACCTCATCGGGTGCAGCCTTCAGCGCGCCGAACAGGAAATCGAGATTCTTGCTGCGATCGACCTTCGGCAGCTTGGAAGGCGCCTCCGGGAGCTTCTTCTGCTTGCCGGGCGGGGGCGGCGGCTCGACCTGCTGCGCCAGGGCGGGAGCCAGCCCGGCGGTTCCCAGCACGAGGGCTAGACACAGGGTGCGCGCGAAAGGGAATCTCACAGCCATGATCAAAGTCTAAACGCGCAAAGCCGCCCTTGCATAGCAGGGGCGGCGTCAAACTCGTGTGAGACCGTGGTCTTGCGGGAGCGCGCGAAAGGCGACCGCGAGGGCAATCAGCCGCTTAGCTCAGCCCTGCCGAGCCTTGAAGCGGCGCTGCACCTTGTTGATCACATAGACCCGGCCCTTGCGGCGGACCAGGCGGTTGGCGCGATGGCGACCGCGCAGCGACTTCAGGGAGTTACGGACCTTCATGGCAGAATCCTGAACGTTCGAAAGGCCGTGTTCGGCACTACCGTTTCGGCACGCGCGAATGTGGCAAAATGAGATTTTTCCCGCTGGCGGACCAGCCGCCCGGGACGGGGCGGTTCTTAAGGCATGGCGGGAGGTCATGTCAATGTTAACTGCCCGGTTCCGGGCCAGCAAATTCTTGAAAACAACCCCATGCACAGTAGAAACGGCCGGATCGGCCCGATCTTGTCCATTCGCGGCCAGGCACAGCAAGGACTTTTGCAGGCAGCGCTTTTGCCTCCGGCAACGCCTTGCCAAATTCGTTATATCATATAATCAATTTGACAACCCGTCGGGAGGACACCAATGCCAAAGCTGAAGCTGCCAAACATCGACGACGTCGTCGCCATCGACATCCACACCCATGCCGAGGAGCCCTGCGGCACCCATCCCGACGACGGCTATGACGATTTCCAGGCGCAGATGGCGGAGTACTTCAAGTCGCCGCACAAGCATCCGCCGACCGTGCCGGAGACCGCGGCCTACTACCGCTCCAAGAACATCGCCGCGGTGATCTTTCCGGTCGATGCCGAGCGCGAGACCGGCTTCCGCCGCTACAAGAACGAGGAGATGCTGGAGATCGCCTCCGACCATCTCGACGTCCTCATCCCCTTCGTCTCGATCGACCCGCACAAGGGCAAGCTCGGCGCGCGCGAGGCGCGCAAGCTGATCGAGGAATACGGCGTGCGCGGCTTCAAATTCCACCCGACCATGCAGGGCTTCTACGCCAACGACCGCATGGCCTATCCGCTCTACGAAGAGATCAACAATGGCGGCGCGATCGCGCTGTTCCACACCGGCCAGACCGGCGTCGGTTCGGGCATGCCCGGCGGCATGGGCATGCGGCTGAAATATTCCAACCCGATGTACATGGACGACGTCGCGGCCGATTTCCCCGACCTCAAGATCATCCTCGCGCACCCTTCCTTCCCCTGGCAGGAAGAGGCGCTGTCGGTCGCGACCCACAAGCCGAACGTCTACATCGACCTCTCCGGCTGGTCGCCGAAGTATTTCCCGCCGATCCTGGTGCGCTACATCAACTCGATCCTGCAGGACAAGATGCTGTTCGGCTCGGACTGGCCGGTGATCACGCCGGACCGCTGGCTGTCGGATTTTGCCAAGATCGAGATCCGCGACGAGATCCGGCCGAAGGTGTTGAAGGCGAACGCAAGGAAGCTGCTGGGGATCTAGCCTAAAGCGTCGGAGGCGCACTCCCTCTCCCGCTTGCGGGAGAGGGTCGGGGAGAGGGTGTTTCCGCAATGGCACAATCACCAAGAGGAGAAAGCCCTCACCCGGCGCGCGGGCGATGCTTCGCATCGCCCGGGACGCGCCGACCTCTCCCGCATCCGCCTTCGCCAAAGGCTTCGGCGGACATGAGCGGGAGAGGCGAACGAGACTTCAAACCTGCGCCAGGCCACCATCGACGAAGACCTCGCCGCCCGTCATGAAGCTGCTGTCCGAGGATGCGAGGAAAGCGGCCACCGCCCCTGTCTCGGAGGGATCGCCCACACGCCCGATCGGCGTAGAGTTTCCGAGCGCATCGAACGCTTCCTCGCCTACGACCTCCAGCGCCAGCTCCGTCTTGGTCGGCCCCGGGGACAGCACATTGACGCGGATGCCCGTGCCGCGCAGGTCCTGCGCCCAGCTGCGCGCCAGATTGCGGATCGCGGCCTTGGTCGCAATGTAGATGCTGAACTGCGGCGTCCCCATCACCCCCGTGCTCGAGCCGGTGAGGATGATCGACGCCCCCTTCGTCATCAGCGGCAGGGCCTTCTGCACCGTGAACACCAGCCCCTTCACGTTGACGTCGAAGATCTGGTCGTAGTGCTCGACCGTGATCTCGCCGAGCGGCGCGAACGATCCCGTCCCTGCATTGGCAAACAGAATATCGACCCCGCCCCGCTCGGCTTTCACCGCCGCATACAGCCTGTCGAGATCGGACAGATCGGTCACCGAGCCCCTGACGGCGCGCGCCGAGGGCCCCAGCTGCGCAACGGCGGCATCGAGCGGCTCCTGCCGCCGCCCGAAGAGATAGACGAACGCGCCTTCGTCGACGAACCGTTTCGCCGCTCCAAATCCGATGCCGGTTCCGCCGCCGGTCACCACTGCCGTCTTGCCGTGTAGTCTGCTCATGATGTGCTCCCTTCATTGAGGTTGCACTGAGCTGGCGGCCTACCCACCTATCGACAAGTATGCACCTTTTGGTAAGTACCCAAAAAATGTCGTCAGATCATTCAAAGCAAAATTTGCCGCCCGCGCCGGCTCAATCACCCGTCCAGGGTTGCACGCCGACCTTGCCCGGCTTCACGTGCGGCCTCGACGCAACCCTGCGGGTCATCGCCGGCAAGTGGAAGCCGCTGATCCTGTACTTCGTCGCGCAGGGCGGTCCGACCCGCTACGGCGAGCTTCGACGATCCGTGCGCGACGTCAGCGACAAGATGCTGATCCAGCAGCTCAAGGAGCTGGAGTCCGATGGTCTCGTGAAGCGGACCGACTACAAGGAGGTGCCGCCGCGGGTGGACTACAGTCTCACGCCTCTGGGCCACAGCCTGGCCGAGGCGCTGGTGCCGCTCTGCACGTGGGGCACGGAGCACATGGCTGAGGTCAGCCGGGTCTTCGCCGAGCGGGCGACCTGGACGCGGCGAGGACGTCCACCGACCGTCTAGCTCGCGCTGCTCTTCGTCCGAGGTCTGCTCCGCCCTGACAGCAGCGCGTTGGCGCAGCTCATGCTGAGTCCGGCTCGGGCCAGAAGCGGGCGTGATTGCCTGTGAATAATCTAAGAGTCCGGGCCGCGGAGCGGCACTGGTCGAGGTGTTGGGTCAATCCGGCCGCCGGAGCCGAACAACCACCCGGTCGCGAAGCGGAGCGCAAACTGGCCCGGCGACGGAAACTAGACTGCCGACACAACATCTCGACGAAACGAATGTGGCCCCAGAGGTGTGCGTGTGGGCAGTCGCCAGCTGTTCATCTCGCGCGTTCGGCCGCCGCAGTTAGCACAGGATAGCGGGCATAGAGCGTGTCGACGCGGTCCCGCCACATCGCCACGAACGCACCCGAGGTGAGACTATCGACCGACTTCCATTCGCGTTTGACCGCAGGCAGCGTGTTCCCCCAGATAGCGCGCTTGCACCATCGCTCGCCCTTCTCCGAGCCCTCCCGGGTTGCGCACATCGACTTCCAGGCAATCCGCTGCGGACGGCTGATGTGTTGGGCGGCTCCTTCCCAGCCCTGCTGGTGGATCAGGTAGAGGTCGGAAAGGGTCGGCTTCTTCTGCGTCATGATTTCGAATAGCGCAGCCTCGCTGAGAAACTTGTAGGCCGCACTTATCGCATTGTCGCGAGGATTGAGAATGTCGCCCGATCCGTATTTGCCGAACTCAAACTTGCTCAGCTGGAACAGGCCGATATAGGAGCCGGTGCGTTGCCTGGGATTGAAATCGGATTCGATTTTGGCGACCGCCTTCATGAAGTTGACATCGACACCGAACGCTTCGGCCGCACGTTCGATCTCCTGGACGGGCGTTCCGAGCGGAACGTCGCGCAACGCCGACAAGGCGATCTTCGCGGGTTTCTCCGGCGGCGGAATTTCCGAGTAGACGTAGTATTTGAGATACGACGGTTTGCCTTCGGCCGGATTGGGCGAAGCAACGGGCGGACCGTCCTGCTGTAGCTTTGCCGAGTTCTCGGGCGACGTTGCCTCAAGGCTGGCGACCTGCAACCTTGGCTCTGGAGAAGTGGTTACATCGGACGGCGGCACCGAGTCCCGCGCCGCGGCGCTGAATCCCGCCGCAACAATCGCATTAGCCGACAATCCTGTATCAAATTTCGTTTCGATGGCCGGGGCCGGAAACGCGGCGCCGGCATTTGTCAGGACCGTCGTCACATTCAGCGGGATGCCGCTGAATGCATCAGCCACTCTTACATTCGGCGTTGCGGTGCTTGGGCGCGGTACCGCAAGTTGACCAAGCGCGGCAAGCGAAGTCGCTGTCAGCGCGCCGGCGATACAGCTTGCTTGCCAAATCTTCAACGTCGCCAGCCGCGCGGCCACGGTTCCCCCAATCGATCCAACCACACATCGTGTTCAGCCCGGCCCCAATCCTGCATCGATTTATCTTTTGGATTCGCCACAACAAAGGCGTGAGGCTGGACGGCTCGCATTTCTCGCTGGCTGTTGCGGCGAAGACGCACTGGACAGCTATGCTGACCAACTTCGAAACCGATCTTTCCGTCTGTTTGCTTTGTAAGCGAACGCCATGTCAGTTGAGCTGCAAGCCGTATCCGCACCACAGTACCGATCATCGTGATGGCGGTTCCGCCGTATCGGCGTCCTCAGAGTCTGCTCAGGGGTGCGCTAGCTGCCGATCACGCCTGCAGTGGCAGACTTCCGTTCTGCTTTGGTAGGCTCACGATTATGCGCACTCCCCCAAGCGGACCTCTTGTGACCGCAACTGCCGGGAAGGACAGCCGATGACCATCAAAGCCGTCGTGTTCGACGCTTACGGAACGCTCTACGACATCCAGTCGGTCGCGGAGATCACCGAGGATGCGTTTCCCGGCTACGGCGAGATCATCACGCAGGTCTGGCGCATCAAGCAGCTTGAATACTCCTGGCTGCGCTCGCTGATGCGGCGCTACCAGGATTTTGCCGCCGTCACCCGCGACTCGCTGGCCTATACGCTGCGCGCGCTCGGGCTTGATTACGAGAACGACGCATTCGAGCGCGTGATCGAGAATTACCTGCATCTCGATCTCTATCCGGATGCGTCGGCAGCACTCGCCGCGCTCAAGCCGCGAAAACTCGCCATCCTCTCCAATGGCAGTCCGGACATGCTCAACGCGCTGGTGCGCAACACCAATCTCGACCGCCTGCTCGATGCCACCATCAGTGTCGATGCGAAGAAGGTCTTCAAGCCGAGCCCTGAGGCCTATGAGCTGATCGGTGAGGCGCTGGGCACCGCCCCGAACGAGGTGCTGTTCGTCTCCTCCAATCCCTGGGACGTCGCCGGGGCAAAGTCGTTCGGACTGAACGTCGCCTGGATCGAGCGCGTCACGCCCGAGACGATGGCGCTGGCTTGCGTCGAGAACGAACTCGTGGCACCGCTGACGATGTTCAAGGCGATCCGCACCCAGATGGACGAGCTTGGATTTGCACCGGACCACCGCGTCCGCGCGCTCTCCGAGCTGCCAGGGATCATCTAGGGATCGCCCAGAGATCACCCTCCGCCCGTGAGACTGGAATGAGCCTGGAATCCGTTCGCGCCTTCTTCGCCGACAAAGCCCCCGACATCTCCGTCATCGAATCCCCGATCAGCTCCGCGACCGTGACGCTGGCCGCCGAGGCCTATGGTGTCGAGCCGGGTATGATCGCCAAGACGCTGTCCTTGCGCGTCGGCGAACGCGTGATCCTGATCGTCGCGGCCGGCACCTCACGGATGGACAACAAGAAGGTCAAGACGCAGTTCGGCGGCAAGCCGAAGATGCTGGGGCTGGAAGAGGTCGCCGACATCACCGGCCATGAGGTCGGCGGCGTCTGCCCGTTCGGGCTGAAATCACCGCTGCCGGTCTATTGCGACGTCTCGCTGAAGGCGTTCGATGTCGTGGTGCCGGCCGCCGGCTCGACCCACAGCGCCGTGCGCATCGCGCCGGACCGCATGGCGGAGCTCGTCGGCGCCGAGTGGATCGACGTTTGCGAGGTCAGGCCTTAGGGAGGCGTCGACGCGCGACGGCGGAACCTGGCGGCTCACGCCGCCTTGATCGCAGATGCGTGATGGGGTGCCGGCGGGAATTGCGGTCCGCCTCGCGGCCGACCACATCAATGCCATCGAGCTGGCAGGGCATGTTTCCAGGGTAGCATCCGCGTGAATTCATCTGGTGGAAATCAGGAATTGGCACCTCAGCCGACGCCGCCGGGCAAACGCAGCTTCAACAAATACGGCGTCGCCGGGCTGCTGGCCTCATCGGCCACGCGGGGTTGGTCGAATCTCGCGGCGGAGCTTCGCAGCCACAGCGGTACGGTCACCTGGAACAACCCGCAGCCGGATGCCGAGGTCTGCATCGATGTCCGCGGCAGTCGGTCCGTCATCACGCGACGGCTGGACGGGGTCATCGATTCGACCGTGTCCGAACGCGGAACGATCTGGCTGCGTCCGGCCGGCGTGCAGGAAGGCCTGATCGACATGTCCGAGCCGGTGCCAGCGATACTGCATCTCTACCTTCCTCCCAGTCGGTTCTCGTCGGACCATTTTGGGGACGGGTTCAACACGACGGCGATCAGGTCACTCCATCGCGAGGGTGGTTTCCACGATCCGCTGCTTGCCGAGATCGCCTACGCCATCATGTCCGAACTGGAACACGAGACTTCCGCGGGCAGGCTGCTCGCCGAAACCCTGGCGTTGAGTCTGGTGGCAAGATTGATCCAGAACCATGCCGGTGCGTCGCCGTCCGACCTGGCCAACCCCGCTTCAAGGGAGGGGCTCGACCGGCGCAGACTGGCGCGCGTGCTTGACTATATCGAAGCCAATCTGGAAAGCGATCTGACGGTGGCGCGGCTGGCCTCGGTTGCCTGCCTGAGCGAATTTCATTTCTCGCGCGCGTTCAAGACCGCCTTCGGCGAATCGCCGCATCGGCATGTCAGTGCAAGGCGCCTCGAACGCGCCAAGGATCTGCTCTGCGACGCCGACCGGGCCCTGGTCGACATCGCGCTCACGCTCAGGTTTTCGTGTCAGGCCAATTTCACCCGTGCATTCCGGCGCGCCACCGGCCAGACGCCGGCGCAATATCGGCGCAGCCTGCTGGCCTGACTTCGTTACGGATGTAATGATCTGCTGCCGCCGACAGCAGGAAATGACAATAGCTGAGCAGGCGATGCACAGGCGCGCGACCTCGATCAAGGTAACTGTTCGCTCATCCGCACACTGATTGCGTGAAGGAGCGAATATGACATCCGAACGGAAAGTTGCCGTCATCACCGGGGCATCGCGAGGCATTGGCGCGGCGTTGCTCGGGGCCTATCGCGACATCGGCTATCACGTCGTTGCCACCTCCCGTTCGATTGCAAAGAGCGAAGATCCGTCGACTCTTGCGGTCGAGGGCGACATAACCAGCGCAAGAACCGCCGATCGCATCGTGGGACTGGCCATCGAACGCTTCGGACGGATCGATACGCTCATCAACAACGCCGGCCTTTTCATTGCAAAACCCTTTACGGAGTATTCCGAAGCCGACTTTGCCACGATGGTCGGGGTCAATCTCGCGGGCTTCTTCCACCTGACGCAGCGGGCGGCGGCGAGGATGCTGCTCGCGGGCTCGGGTCACATCGTCAACATCACGGCCACGATCGCCGAGCAGCCGATGGCCTCGCTGGCAGCGGCGCTCGCGGCACTGACCAAAGGCGGGCTCAACGCGATCACCCGCTCGCTCGCGATCGAGTACGCAAGCCGGAATATCCGCGTGAACGCCGTTTCTCCGGGTGCGATCGCGACCCCGATGCACGCGCCGGAAGCGCTTGGCTTCCTCGCGAGCCTGCAGCCAATGGGCCGCATGGGCGAAACACGGGAGGTCGTCGATGCCGTGATGTATCTGGAGCGAGCGGCCTTTGTCACCGGCGAGGTCATGCATGTCGACGGCGGCGCGTCCGCTGGTCGCTGGTAGGAGGTGTGCAATGTGGTCCGACCGACGTGTCGTTGAACTATTTGGGATCGACCATCCCATCGTGCTGGCGCCGATGGCCGGATTTTGCACGGTCGAACTTGCGGCCGCGGTGTCCAATGCCGGCGGCCTCGGCTCGATCGGTTGCGCGATCATGGCCCCGGAACTCGTTTTGAAGAATGTCGCGGAGCTCCGACGACTGACGACGAAACCGATCAACCTCAATTTCTTCTGCCACGATCCGGCGAAAGCGGACGCCGCTCGCGAGCGAGCCTGGCACGAGAAGCTTGCGTCCTATTATCGCGAACTCGGCATCGACCCTGCAACGGTGACACCGCGCCTCGATCTCGCTCCCTTCGGCGAGGCGGCGTGCGCCGTGGTCGAGGATGTCAGGCCGGAGGTGGTGAGCTTTCATTTCGGCTTGCCCGAGCCCAGGCTGGTCGATCGGGTCAAGGCCGCAGGCTGCAAGGTGATTTCATCCGCGACGACGGTCGACGAAGCATGCTGGCTCGAAAAGCATGGCGCTGATGCGATCATCGCGCAGGGATATGATGCCGGAGGGCATCGCGGCATATTCCTCGATTCCGATCGCAAGCGCGCGATCGCCTCGCAGGCCGGTACATTTGCCCTGGTGCCCCAGGTGGCCGACGCCGTCGGCGTGCCCGTGATCGCTGCAGGCGGAATCGCGGATGGGCGAGGGATCGCGGCGGCGTTCGCGCTCGGAGCCGCCGGCGCGCAGATCGGGACTGCATTTCTGCTTTGTACCGAGACGGCGACACCCCCGCTCCATCGCGAGGCGCTGCGGAATGCGCGGGCAAACCGGACTGTCGTGACAAACGTGTTCTCCGGACGACCGGCGAGAGTTCTTGTCAATCGCCTTGCCGCCGAGATCGGTCCCTGGTCGGACGCGGCACCGGACTTTCCACTGCCGATGGGCGAGCTGCCGCCGCTGCGTGCTGCGGCGGAGCCGAATGGGAGCGCCGACTTCATGCCACTCTGGTCAGGGCAGGCAGCCGCGCTTGTGCGGGAAATGCCTGCCAAAATGCTGATCGACATCCTGGTGCGGGAAGCCACCAGGTTTGGGGGCGGCTGATGGGCGCCGCCGGAGGGCCGAAACGTTTCGCACCGTCCATCGAGGCGACGGCGGACCCAGACCAAGCTCGTGTCTAAAGCGCGATGAGATTCGGATGAATCGTCATCGCGCTTTAGGTTGTTGTTTGCGCACGATCTTTCCGGAAAACCGCTTCGCACTTTTCCGGATCATGCTTTAGGCCTTGGCTGAGTGCCACGTTGCACGATTATGACGGTTTCGGGATAGGCGGCTCCGGATGCGATGCCTGATGCATTTGTCCGTCAGGAAGGCTACCATACTGAGGATGACCGACGACAAGGTGAAACGACGACTGACAACCGTGCTGTGCGCTGACGTGTACGGCTATTCTCGTCTCATGGAAGCGAACGAGACCGGAACGTTGGAGACGCTCCGCCGCTACCGCACCGCCATTGCGCGACTGGTCGAGCGTCATGACGGCCGCATCGTGAATACCTGGGGCGATGCCGTGATCGCCGAGTTCGCCAGCGTCGTCGAGGCCGTTCAATGCGCGGTCGAGATTCAGCAGGAAATTTCCAGTCAAGGTTCGGACGCGCCTCAGGCGAACCCGATGCAGTTTCGCATCGGCATCAACCTCGGCGACGTGATGGTCGATGGTTCCGACATCTATGGCGACGGGGTCAATATCGCATCGCGGCTGCAAGAACTCGCTGACCCCGGCGGCGTCGTGATCTCGAGCTCCGTCTACGATCAGGTGCACAACAAATTATCCGTTGGCTTCGACTGTCTCGGCCAGCGCCCCATGAAGAACATTGCTCCCATGACCAGCTATCGGCTGACCCTTGGCGGCGGGACCGCCGGGCAAGGGAGCTTCCCGATCAAGGGAAACGCAACGCCCTCGGAGAGAGCGCGTGCTCCGCGAATGGAAGACAGGCGCGCGCCACCATCGTCGACGAATGTCGTCACGGATTGGCTCAGAAAGCTGCCCCGGCCGGTTGCAGCGGCACTCACGGTGTCGGTCTTCCTGATTCTGATCAATCTCTTCACTGGCCATAAGATCTGGTTCCATTGGCCAGTCGCAGCCATTCTCTTTGCCGTGGCCTTGCGGACGGCGCTTGGACATCGACCTCAATCGGACAGCAAGCCAGAGCGCTGAACCAGGCGGCACGATCGCAATCTTTCGCGCCGACTGCTGCCTGGTTTTCCGATCATGCGCAAAAGCACGATGAGATCAGGATGAAATCTTCATCGCGCTTTGGCTTGTGGTTTGCGCATGATCTTTTCGGAAAACCGCTGCGCGCTTTTCCGGATCATGCTTTAGGCAGCGCTAATCGTCGTCATCGTCGTAGGGCCGCGGCTGCACCTGCTGAGGTGGCGGCGGCGCATTGTTATAGCGCGGCGACGGCGCGGCACGACCACGCGGCACCTGCTGCTGCGGCTGCACCTGGTTGTTGGACCGGAACACCGCGCGGCAGCCACTGGAGAGTTGCGGCGAGTTCTGTTGCAGGCAGGCCACGATGCGGTTCACGTCCGGAATCTGGTCGCTGCACAGCCGCCACACATCCGGCGTGCAGGCCATCTGCTGTTCCATGGTGCCGCGATATTCCTGCGCGAAGGCGGCGCCCTGCGCGACGATGCCGCCGATCGCGAGCGCCACACCCAGCGCAATCCGCTCTGTTCGCATATCCAGATCCTTCTCGCTTCTCTCAATTTGTCCTCAATCAATGAGACGCGGTCAGGTTCTGAACCAACAAAAAAATGTGAAAGTGCGGCTGGAACCTACTCCACCTTGCCGATCTTCTTCACCGCCGCGATCAGGCGCGTGCTGTCGGCCGCGACGAATTCGGAGAAGGCCGGCGCGTCCTGATAGGCGACGAGACTGCCCGAAGCCTCGAACGATTTGAGCACGTCGGGGCTCGACATCACCTGCGCCATCGCCTCGCGCAAGCGGGTCGCGATCGGCGCGGGCAGCGTGCTCTGTGCGAACAAGCCGGCCCAGATGTACATCTCGACGTCCTTGTAGCCGAGCTCCTGGAACGTCGGCACGTCAGGAAAGCTCGCGATGCGCTGGGCGCCGCAATTGCCGAGCACGCGCAGCTTGCCGTCGTCGACCTGCGGCTTCAGCGTGCCGGGTGCCGCGGCGATGGCCTGCACCGTGCCGCTCAGCAGCGCGGTCAGCGCCGGCCCCGCGCCGCGGAACGGCACGTGCAGCAATTTGATATCGGCGCTGCCGGCGAACATCTCCATCGCCACATGCAGCGTGCCGTAGGGACCGGAGGAGCCGTAGGTGATCTGACCGGGCCGTCTCTTTGCATCCTCGACGAACTCCTGCGCCGTCTTCCATGGCGCCGAGGCCGGCACCGCGAGCAGCGTGGGATCGGCGAGCACGCGCGCGATCGGCATGAACTGCGAGACTTCGTAGGCGACCGGCCGTTCGAACAGCCGGTCGGCTTCGGGCAGCACCGCGAGCGAGGACAGCGTCATCAGCAGCGTGTGGCCGTCGGGCTCGGCGCGCGCCGCCGCGGCGTTGCCGACCGATCCGCCGCCACCGCCGGCACGGTTGTCGACGATCACGGGCTTGCCGAGGATCCGCTCCAGCGCCATCGCGACGGGACGCGCCGCAAGATCGGCCTGCCCGCCGGCCGGAAACGGCACGATCAGGGTGATGTTGCGCGCCGGATAGGCTTGCGCGAAGGCCGGCCCCGGCCATGCAGCTCGCAACAACGGCAATGCGGCAACCGCGCGCAGGATATCGCGTCGATCCATGGCAACTCCCCTCCCTGGACTTTTCTTGTTTCGGCCCCAGCCTAGCGTGGCGATCGGCAAGAACAAGACGTTTACCAGGCATTCACCATGTTCAGCCCGGCCCGGAACGCATCCCTGGAGCGGCGGTTGCCCTTCCAGGAGTGGGTCATGCGTAATCTTGCTACCATCGACGTCGCCCTGGACGAGATGCTGGTGAATCTCGCAGCGATCGTCCTGCGGCTTTCGAAGCCCGACCTGACGCGAACGCCGGAAGCGCGGCGCGCTTTGGCGCAATCGGTCCATCAATACGCGGTGTGCGCGGCGCGTTCGACCGACCCGCGCGTGCACGAGTTGAAGACGCAGCTGGACGAGACGCTGAAGCCGAACTTGCGCATCATCGCGATCGACGGCGTGAAGGTGCCGTAGTCAGGCCGAAGCGAGGTGTCGTAGGGTGGGCAAAGGCGCAAAGCGCCTTGCCCACCATCACTCACCGAATTGCCCCGCGATGTCGCGCATATCCCTGCGGCACAACGCCGAAGAAGAACGGCCTGCCCTGAGCGCGTCGATATCGACACACTTGCGATCCCTCAGGCAAAGACGTGGGCACGCTTTGCTTTGCCCACCCTACGATAGCTTGCGCGGACGATAGACTCGTAGGGTGGGCAAAGGCGCAAAGCGCCGTGCCCACCAATCTATCCGGCTTTGCCGCCCTTCCTCGGCTGCCGCTTGCAGGTGCCCGGGAGCTTCGCCGCGAGGAAATCTGCGAGCGCCTCGACGCGCGCGGGGCGCGGGCCGCCGGGCGGGGTCACGAGGTGCACGGCGCCTTCGGCCTGCTTCCAGTCCTTCAGGATGACTTCGAGGGCGCCGGAGGAGATGGCGTCGCCGACGATGAACTCCGGCAGCTCCGCGATGCCGAGGCCGGCGAGCAGCGAGGGCATCACGGCTTCGCCATTGTTGACCCTGAGGGGGCCGCCCGGACGCACGCTCGCCTGCTCGCCGGCCGAATTGGTGTAGTGCCAGACATTGGGCGTGGAGAGATAGGCGTAGCTGAAGCATTTGTGCTCGGCGAGATGCATCGGATGCGTCGGCCGGCCATGCTTCCTGAGATAAGACGGCGCGGCCACGGTGAAGCGCGGCATGGTGAAGAGCCGCCGCGCAATCAGCGAAGAATCCGGCAGCCGCGCGATCCGCACCGCCATGTCAAAACCCTCGCCGATGAGATCAACGGTCGCATCACTCAAGTGCAGATCGACCGAGACTTCCGGATAGGTCTCGAAGAATTCCGGCAGCAGCGGCGCCACCGCCTTGATGCCGAACGTCATGGGCACCGCGAGCCGCACCAGGCCGCGCGGCGCCACCGATTGCGCCAGCGCCTCGTTCTCGGCCGCCTCGCCGTCGGCAAGCAGGCGCGTGGCGCGGTCGGCGAGCTTGTGGCCGGCATCGGTCAGCGCGAGCCGGCGCGAGGTGCGGTTGAAGAGGCGGGCGCCGAGCCGCTCCTCCAGCCGGGTGACCGCTTTGGACACCGTCGCCTTGGACATCGTGAGTTCGCTCGCCGCCCCCGCAAACGACCGTAATTCCACGACTTTTGCGAAAATCGCGAGCGCCTCGAAATCGGGGAGTTTTGCCATGGGCGTCGGTCCGTCAGGGATATTTCAGGAAACAATGCGTTTCAACAGTTTCTATTTCTATACCACAGGCGGAGGCTTATCCAAGGGTCATCAGACATTCAGGAACTGGAGAAATCCAATGACCAAGAAGCTCTCAGGCAAGGTTGCCCTCGTCACCGGCGGCTCGCGCGGGATCGGCGCGGCCTCGGCCCGCGCTCTAGCCGATGAAGGCGCGGATGTCGCCATCAGCTATGTCGCCTCGCCCGACAAGGCTGAAGCGGTCGTCGCCGAATTGAAGGCCAAGGGCGTGAAGGCCCGCGCCTTCAGGGCGGACCAGGCTTCCGCCAAGGACGTGACACAGCTCGTCAATGATGTCGCCAAGGAGTTCGGCCATCTCGACATCCTCGTCAACAATGCCGGCGTCGCTGCCGGTGGTGCGATCGACGATGCCAAGGCCGACACCGAAGCGTTCGCCCGCCAGGATGGCATCAACGTGCACGGCGTGATCGCGGCGATCCGCGCTGCCTCGCAATTGATGGGTGAAGGCGGCCGCATCGTGACGGTCGGATCGATGCTCGCCGACCGCGCCTCGTTCCCTGGCCTTGCCGACTACGTCGCCACCAAGGCGGCCGTGGTCGGTTACACCAAGGGCGCGGCACGCGACCTCGGCCCGCGCGGCATCACCGTGAACGTGGTGCAGCCCGGCTCGATCGACACCGACATGAATCCGAAGGACGGCGGCGAGTTCGCCGAGACCCAGCGCAAGCAGCACGCGCTGCGGCGCTTCGGCCGCCCCGAGGAGGTCGCCGCCGGCGTCGTGTTCCTCGCAAGCCCGCAAGCCTCTTTCGTCACCGGCACCGTGCTCAACGTCGATGGCGGTTTCAACGCCTGATCAACGCCCGCCCGTTCAAACCAAGGACTACGCAAATGATCGAACTCAGACCTTTCGACAAGCTCGGCGGCGCCGACCACGGCTGGCTCAAGGCCAAGCATCATTTCTCCTTCGCCAGCCATTACGACCCGAACAACATGGGTCACGGCTCTTTACGGGTGTGGAACGACGACGAGATCGCGCCGAACACGGGCTTCCCGGCTCATCCTCACGCCAACATGGAGATCATCACCTATGTGCGCGAGGGCGCGATCACCCATCAGGACAACCTCGGCAACGAAGGGCGGACTGAAGCCGGCGACGTGCAGGTGATGAGCGCCGGCAGCGGCATCCGCCACTCCGAGTACAATCTGGAGCCGACGCAAACCCGGATCTTCCAGATCTGGATCGAGCCGACGGCGCGCGGGGGACAGCCGACCTGGGGCTCGAAGCCGTTCCCGAAGGCGAATCGCTCCGGCAAGCTCGTCACCATCGCGAGCGGCATCGAAGGCGACACGGATGCGCTGCCGATCCGCGCCGATGCGCGGGTGCTCGCCACCACGCTGAAGGCCGGCGAGAGCGCCGAGTACGCGCCGCAGACGGCGCGGCATCTTTATCTCGTGCCGGCGGCGGGCTCGATCGAGATCAACGGCGTGCGCGTCAACGCCCGCGACGGCGCCGCGATCCGCGACGAGGCCAAGCTGAAGATCACGGCGCTGGAAGATTCGGAGATCGTCCTCGTCGACGCGGCGTAACCACAAAACAACTCGTCGTGCCCGGCCTTGAGCCGGGCATCCATCACCTTCGCAAGGAGCTTTTCAAGCCCGATGGATTGCCGGGTCAAGCCCGGCAATGACAGCGAACAAAACAACTCAACACATCAAACCCACCCAACGGAGACCACCATGACCAAAGTTCTCGTCCTCTATTATTCCGCCTACGGCCATATCGAAGCGATGGCGAATGCCGTTGCCGAAGGCGCCCGCGAGGCCGGCGTCACCGTCGACGTCAAGCGCGTGCCGGAGCTGGTGCCGGCCGAAGTCGCCAAGGCCTCGTACTACAAGGTCGACCAGGCTGCGCCGATCGCCAAGATCGAGGACCTCGCCAATTACGACGCGATCATCGTCGGCACCGGCACCCGCTTCGGCCGGATGGCCTCGCAGATGGCGAACTTCTTGGACCAGGCCGGCGGGCTGTGGGCCAAGGGCGCGCTGCACGGCAAGGTCGGCGGTGCCTTCACGTCCAGCGCGACCCAGCATGGCGGCCAGGAGACGACGCTGTTCTCGATCATCACCAACCTCTTGCACTTCGGCATGGTCGTGGTCGGCCTGAACTACGGCTTTGCCGGCCAGATGAAGCTCGACGAGGTCACGGGCGGGGCGCCCTACGGCGCAACCACGATCACCGGCGGCGACGGCAGCCGCCAACCCAGCGCCAACGAGCTTGCCGGCGCGCGCTATCAGGGCCGCCAGATCGCGGAGACCGCGAAGAAACTGCATGGCTGAGCTGCATGGTTGAGCAGAACAGTTAAGCTGCGCGGCCGATTGCATGGCTGATGCGACGCGGGCGGCATTCTCATTCGGGGATGCCGCCCCATCTCTGTTCGCAGGACATTTCCACCAAAAGCGATACGAATGGCTTTCGAACTCTTGTTGATCGCGCAGATGATCCGCAAGCCCGCCCAGGCGCTGGCACGGCGCTGGTATTGCCGCAGCCTGTTCCGCGCCTCGCGCGGCCGGCTGCACTGCGCGGAATGCACGGGATCGTGAAGGGCTAGGCGATATCCACCTGAACTGAATCCGTCGGCGTTGGCGGCGGCGCCGTGGACAGCCACCAGCCCTCACCGGCGAACCAGCAGGTCTCGTCGGGACCGCCCTCCCTCCGCAACGACTGCACGCTTTCCCATCCTTTCGCGAACGCCTCGGCCAATCGGCGGGCGGCGTCTTGATCCTGCAAACCCGCGCAGCCGATGAACTGGGCACGGCTGAGGAATTTCGCCGGCCAGATCGCGCCGTCATCCGGGCGCGTGATCATCAGCATGCCGCCGAGCATGCCTTCCGGCGCCAGGGGAAACACCAGCCGGCCGCCGGGGCGCAGCGCATCAAGCCATTCCGTGGCCGGCTGCGCCGCACCCGCGCAGACATAAATCACGTCGGTTGCGGGCAGGTCCGAGGCGATGCCCGAACGTTCCCGCACATCGACATGAGCGATGTCCTTCAGGTTGTCGCGCGCGAGTGCCGCCAGGCGCTCGTCGATCTCATATGCGTGGACCCGGCCGCCGGGACCGACGAGATGCGTCAGGATCGCGGCGTAATAGCCGCTACCCGCGCCGATCTGGATCACGGTCTCGCCTTCCCTGACCGCACAGCCGCTGAGCCAATAAGCATGCGCACTGGGCATGCCTATATTGAGGCCGCGCTCCGGATCCAGTGCAAGAAGCGCGTTCTGATAGAGAAAGGCAGGGTCATTGTCGGGTGTGACCACATAAGGGTGACCGCCGAGACAGATCGACCACGGCCCAGAACCGGCGAAGGGCTCGCGTCTGACGGTCCGAAAGGCCTGTTCGAGCCGGGGATCCGCCGCCTTCGCCGCAGCGCAGATCAGCTGCGCATAGAATGCGCGATATTTTGCCGAACGATCTTCCATGTCGCCTCCGGGGAGAGGGCGACGATAGCACGACGATTGCGATCGTCGAATGACCCCCGCAATCCGGGGCCTTCACGCTAATTTGCAGCCTTGCCCATGGCGCGCGCGGCAAGGGCGGCGAGTCTCGGATGGCGGCGCAGGCCCTGCGCGGCATGGTCGCGCAAGGCATAAGGTGCCCCGCGCCAGGACAGCGCGACGCTGACGTCTGTCAGCGGCACCTTCTCCGCGCCGAAGCGGCGCTTGTAGTCGTGATTGCCGATGCTGAGATCGAAGCGGCGCACGCCCTGTGCATGCAGCGCGGCCATGGTGCGCTCGGTGATGAGCAGACCCGGCGAGCAGCTCGCCCATGAATGGCCGGCGTGGCTGATGCGCAGGAGAAAATAGGTCGCGCCATGCCTGACGCCGAGCGTGGTGGCGACGACGCCCTCGTCGCAGACCAGCGCCGAGATGACGGCATAACCTTCCGCAACACCCTGGCGCGCGACCTCGCGATAGAACTTCGCATGGGTCTCGTCGTTGAGGACGAAGCGCGAGCCGAGCTTGCGCATGCGCGCCTGCTGCTGGCCATCCATCACGTCCAGTAGCTCATGCGCGCGCGCGACATCCGTGGCGATCTCGAACCGTGCGCCCGCGTGCCGATTGAAGACGCGCCAGCAGCGCGGCATCTGCATGCGCTTGATCGAGGCCTGGTACGCCTCGTAATCGTCGCCGGTCAACACGAGATTGCCGTTGAGCGAGCTTGAGCCGATCCGGCCGAGCGACACCAGCGGGTTGGCCTTGCCCCCGACCTGGGCCGGCATCTTCTTCAGGCGCAGCAGGTCGAAGCCGTCGGGCAGCGCGCACAAGGCCTCGACCAGCGCCGCCCCGATCGCATCCATCGCCGCCGCGTCCAGCGCGGCATCGGACGCCAGGATCGGCGCGTTGTTGTCGGTGACGCCGAAATCGGCAAATTCGACGATGCGAATGCCACGCCTGACATGGCTGACCAGCGGCACCACCGCGATGTCCCTGCCCGTCGCCGCATCGGAGACCACTGCGATCAGCGGCGCGACGCCGCCGAACGCCTCGTACCAGGCGCCGAGCCAGTAGCCATGCTGAAACGCGGTGCGATGGCCTGCGCTGAGGCGCAATGCGGCCTGCCGCCAGTCGCGCACGAAATCGACCGCGATTCCCGACGCGCTGGACACCTGACCGTTGACTTGCTCGACGCTGAGAAACGTCATCCGCGGGACATACGATTACTGAATATTTCCAGATAGATTATGTTTTGCCGCAGACCACAAGCGACGTCGCTGCGTATCGTTAAGCCGATCCCACCAAACGGACTGCGACAAGCTGGCAACGTTCGGATTTCACCTGATCGACGCATTGGAACCTGGCCAGGAAATGCAGGCCCGCGACCGCAAGCGCGAACATGAACCAGATCGGATTCTGCCGTTCGAGCAGGAAGGTCTCGGTGGTTCCGTAATAGAGACCGAACAGCCACACGGTCAGGAACAGCTTTGCGAGCGCGCTGCTGCGGCTGTAGGCCTGGGCCGACTGGAAATTGCCGAGCGGCGCGAGCACGAAGATGAGGATCACGAGCAACAGTCCCGGCAGGCCGATGGTGACCGCGAGGTCGAGATAGCTGTTGTGGCTGTGCGCCGCGCTCGTCGCCCATTCGGCGCCCTGGGCGGTCTGCCGTGCGGTCACGTCGTCCCAGAAGGCCGCATAACCGTGGCCGATGATCGGCTTTTCGGCGACGGCCGCGAGCGCGAACTCCCAGATGTCGGAACGGCCGGTGAAGGTCGGATCCAGCGGAAGCTGCCGCGTCATGGTCCCCAGCGCTGGGCTCAAGACGCTGCCGACCGTCAAGAGGTTCATCACGATCAACGGCACGAAGCAGATGATCCGTTTCAGCCACAGGCTCCGCGTCACATAGACCAGCGATGCGAGGCCATAGATCGCAAGGCACAGCACCGTCGAGGTCTTGCCGCCGGTGAAGATCAGGAAGATGCCGGCGAGCACTGCGACCGCCGGCCCCATCACGAACGAGCCAACGGCGGTGAGGTAAATGCCGACATAGACCAGGATGGTCATCACCGGCGAAGCGACGTTCTTGTGGCCGAAGCTGCCGCGCCAGTCGCCGGCCAGCATCGGCTCGGTGATGTCGAGCGCGGTGTGGGTCGCGTATTGTGGCGCGAGGAAGACGCCGAGATAACAGAGCGCGAGCAGCATGAGCGCGGCCCCGCCGAGGCACAGGTTGAAGTTGCCCTGCGTCGGCGGCAGCAATGGGAGCAGAACGGCAAGCGAGGTCACGCTGGCGGCGAGCACAAAGCGCTGGATCGACACGCCGCGGCTCTCGGAGAAGACGATGTTGACGAACAGCCAGCCGACCAGACAGAGATGCAGCGGTGTGACCAGGCTCCTCAGCGAAGGCCCGTCCGTCGCGGCGACGAACAACACCGCCACCGCAGCCAGGAGCGCCCAGGAGATATAAGTGAGCGCCATGCGTCCGCCGACGACGGTGGTGGCAGCCTCGCTGCGCAAATCGGGAAACGGATCGAGCGTCACCAGCACGAGGAGCAGCGCGGCGATCGTGACGAGACATCGCGCCGCCTGCACGGCGTTCAGCCCCGCAAGCCCATCGCGAAACGCGTGACCGAGCGATCGGACCTCGACGTCGGTCATGTCAGCGGCGCTGCGATCCATGGCTCAAGGCAAATCGATGAAGCCGGAAAAGTTCAGGTACTAGCCGATGCCTGTTAAGCATCCGTCAACCACCAGGCGTGAGGCCTGCGGCGCCGCCTGCTGCCGCACGATGCCCTGCGCGATCTCGTAATATTGCAGTGCGCGCTGCTCCAGCGTGAGATTGTCGAGCACGAAGCCGCGCGGATCGAACCTGTCAACCGCACACCCCGCCCAGAAATCGTCCCAGCCCGACTCGAAGCCTGCGATGTCGGCGAACCTTACGCCGCAACGCGCGTCCCAGTACGGCACCGAGGACACCGGTCCGAACTGGACGCGGTGCGGATAATATTCGGGATCCCGCCACGGGCCGCCGGGGTCCCAGGCGAACACCGGCACGCCGCAGGACAGCGCCTGCTGATAGGCGATGCCCTGGCTCTCGTTCTGGCACAGGAAGATCATCGCGCGCGAGCGCGCCAGCGCGGCCTGATAGTCCTCCTCCTTGTAGCTGCCGTAACGCAGCTCGATGAACGAGCAGCCCTCCTTGGCGAGACGGGCGCGAACGGGCTCGATCAGCTCGGGCGCATAGCGCTCGCGGTCCCAATGGACCTTGTCGTAGACCAGCACGTCGACGGTCTTGTCCACGGCGGGCGACGGCGCCCAGAGATCGGTGTCGATGCCGACCGGCCAGGCCTCCGTGTCGGGCCAGTACGGCCGGTACATGTCGACGTACCACGGGCCTGGCACCACCACCTTCTTCACCGGCAGGCGCTTGAACAAATCAGGGTCGTCGAGCGGATGATTGTGCGCGGCGACGCCGAGCAGGATCGGGTTCTTCCACGCGAACTTGTCGAGCAGGAAGGTGCGGCCGATGATGCAGGCGAGCTCGCTCGGATGCTGCGCGATGTAGCCGTAGTCGTTGACGCGGTAGCGGATGCCGAGCCGGTCGAGCCCCGCGCAGAGATTGAGGAACACGCGAAGCTGCCCGCTCATGCGCGGCTCGCCGAGCAGCATGCGGCGCGCCATGCGCCGCAGATGCCGGTCGCCGGGAAACCAGCGATCGTCCTTATCCTCGTAGAAGAGATTGAGGACCATGGCATCGGGGTCGTCGTGGAATGTCTTTGCGGGCACTGAATCCATCCGCGAGCAGTCAGATGCGCATTTTCGCATGAGACCGGCTGCCGCACTCTTCCAAATTTGCCACAGGCTTAATGCCATCGGCTTAACGCTAATTGAGAAAACCGCGGACACGTCGGTCCTTGCGGAAAGGATTTGGCCGTAATGCGAGTATCATTCGCGGACGGGCCAAATGTTGCGATCGATCGCAATGTCGGCTCGGCAGATGCGCCCTGGTTAACGGATCCTTAAAGGCGAGCTGTGGCTCTGATCACCGCCGAAGACGTTCTCGATCTGCCGGCCTCCGCGCGCATCGCTCCGGCGATGCGTCTGCCGCTGCCGGCGAGCCCGACCACTCCGGTGTCCGTCGTCATTCCGGCCAAGAACGTTGCGGCCTATATCGGCGAAACCCTCGTAAGCGCGCTGGCGCAGAGCGAGGTCGGCGAGGTGATCGTCGTGGACGACGGTTCGTCGGACGACACGGTTGCGATCGTCCGCGCCATGCGCGACCCGCGGCTGCGCCTGATGACCAACGATTCCGCCGGCGTGTCGGCCGCGCGCAATCTCGGCGCGCGCCATGCGAGCGGCGATTGGCTGCTCTTCCTCGATGCCGACGACCGCCTGCGGCCCGGCGCGGCCGCGGCCCTGCTGGCGGCGGCGCGCGCCGCTCCGCGCGCGGTTCTCGTCTACGGCGACTACAACACGATCGACAGCGAGGGACGGCAGATCGGCCGGCGTGAGCTGCTGAAAGGCCGCCGCAAGCCTTCCGGCGACGTGCTGGCGCGGCTCGCGGCCGGCAACTTCATCGTCAATGGCGGCATCGCGCTCGCGCGCGCGGAAGCCTTTCGCGCCATCGGCGGCTTCGACACCTCGCTCAGATATTGCGAGGACTGGCATTGCTGGTGCCGCCTCGCGGCGATCGGCGAATTCGAGTTCGCGCCAAAGCTGCTGCTCGACTATCGCGTGCACACCGCCAACACCATGAACGCGGCGGTGCGGACGCCGCAGGATTTCTTCCCGGCGATCGCGCGCGTCTTCGACGACGGGCTGATCCTGGCGCGGTTGCCGGAGGGCACCGCGGCCGGGCTGCGCCAGGCCGCCGAGATTCATCTCGTCACCTATTCGGCGATGCAGGCGGTGCGCTTCGGCCGATATCGCCAGTCGCTGGGCTATCTCGGGATGATCGGCCGGCGCTCGCTCAGGGCGCTGCCGCGCGCGGCGATCCGGGTCGTCCTCACCTGTTTCGGCATCTGATCCCAACCGGGATCAGGACACAATCTTCGAGGCCTCATAGGGCTTCGGCTCGATGCCGAACGCCGCGAGCAGGGAGCCGAGCGCGACCAGCGTGGGATGCACGGCGACGACGGCTTTCGATGTCGCGAGCAGACGCGCGGAGCGAAGCAGCGACAACGGCAAGCGCGCCAGCATCTGCGCAAATACCCGAATCCGTGCTCCGGTGCCCCGCGCGGCCTTGGACTGCACACGGTAGTTGATCGCGCCGATGCGCAGGCCGCGCCTGGCGATCCAGCCGAAGCTGGTGCGGCTCTGCGGCACGGTCTCGGTGATGACCGCTTCCGCGGTCCAGTGAAAGGTCATGCCGGCATCGCGGCAGCGCACGAAGAAATCGCAATCGCCGCCGCCGAGGAAATTGAAGCGCAGGTCGAAGGCGGGACGCTCGAACCGCTCGAACGCAGCCCGCGTGATCAGGCAATTGCCGCAGCCATAGATCAGCGGCACCGCGCCGGTGTAATCGTAGGCAGGACAGAAGGCGGGATGACGTCCGAGCCACGGCTTGCTGTCGTCGTCGAACACCGGCAGCACCGGCCCGCCGACCACGTCGGCGCCGGTCGCCTCCGCGGTGCGGACCATCAGCTCCAGCCAGTCCGGCGAAGCGATCTCGTCGTCGTCGATCATCAGGAAGCGGGTCGCGGCGGGAAACAGCGCCTGCGCCGTCTCGAACGCGGCGTTGATCGCCTGGCAATTGCCCTGCCGCTTCTCGACGAGGCAGATGCCCTGGAGCCTGCCGTCCGCGAGATACTCCGCCGCGACCGGCGCGCTCTCGCGCCGCGCGGCATCGTTCTCGACCATGACGACGGCAAAGGAGCGCGGCGTGCGCTGGTTCACGAGCGAGTCCAGCGTCAGCCGCAGATGCTGCGGGCGGCGGAAACAGGGAATGCAGACGACGATGCCGACCGACAGGTCTATGACGCGGGAGCTCGCCGCGATCTCCCGGTTGGGATCGCGCACGGCATCCTGGAGACGCGTGGCTGACAGGTCAGTCGGGATCAATGTCATGACGTTCTAGATGTCCGAGATAGATTGAAAAAGCCCTGCTTCGATCGCGCGGGATCGGCGCCGTCCCGCGACGGCACATCGCCGCGGTACGGATACGTCCCAAAATGAACGCCCGGCCTGGATGCGCAACACGGCGCCGAGCCGCATCTCGCCGTACCAATGCACTTAACCGCTTCCGCCTGTTTCCCGCGCACAATCATGCGCGCGTGGTACTGCAATTCGCGGTCCATCGCCGCGAAGACGGCTCAACATGAACAATGCCGTAGTTAACGGCAGTGCGCATTAACCCGAACGTAAGCACCGTGACGCGTGAAGCGGCGCGGCATCGGATTTGCTCTTCGGGCTCGCGCGTTTTTTCCTGTAAATTTGAATAGAACAAGCGCGGTCAGAAAAAAATGAACAAGCCAGCCACGATCGATTTCGCGACAGTCACCCACCTCTCCGCGGCCGCTGCACAGGCGCCGGCGCTGCACGACCTCGTGCCCGGCGAAGCGCGCGACAGCCTGCTCGCCGTGCAGGACACGCTGCGCCGCGAGCTGCCGCAGGGCCCGCTCGCGATCTACGAAGCCGGCGGCGGCTCGTGCAGCGTCGTGCCGCCGGAATTGCTGAGCCGCAGCAGGATCACCGTGGTCGACATCGACGAGGACCAGGTCCGCAACAACACCTACGCGGATGAAGCCATCCTCGGCGACGTGCAGACCTACCGCTTCGGAAAAGAGACTTTCGATCTCGTGATTTGCTACAACGTGATCGAGCATCTGCCCCATGTCGACGCCGCGCTTTTGAATTTCCGCGACGCGCTCAAGCGCGGCGGCATGATCTTGATCGGCGCGCCCAATCCGCGCTCGCTATCCGGCGTGGTCACCAAATATTCGCCGCACTGGTTTCACGTCTGGTTCTACCGGAATATCCGCGGCATCAAGGATGCCGGCCTGCCGGGCGAGCCGCCGTTCCCGACCTTCTTCCATCCGCTGGTGACGCTGCCGCGCCTCGAAGCGTTCGCCGCCGCCAACGGGCTCGAGATGATCTACCGCCGTGAGGTCGAGAGCCCGCGCTATCCCGAGATGCGCCGGCGCAAGCCGCTGTTCGCGACCCTGGTCGATGCCGGCGCCGCCGTGCTGAACGCCGTGCTTCCGCGCGGGACCGATGTCCGCCGCGGCGACTATCACGTCATCCTGCGGAAGAGGTGACAATCATGCGCGCGCAGGCGATCGCGGGAGAAGCAGAGCTTGGCGACATGCTCGCGCGCGGTAACGAACCGTTAATCTCTCGGAGACCGCGTTACGGTCACGCGTCGAAGAGCGGCATGCGCTTAAACGCTTTGTTTGCCATTTCGGTGAATAGTCCCTCAATGAGTATGGTTAATTTTCCCTGTTGCGTTGAGTGGGCACCTATTTCCCGGGTGCGTGGCGTAAAGCGAAGAGTAACCCCTCAGCCCGCGGCAGTTGGAATGGAAGCTGGGGATCATGTTTGACTATAACCAGCCGATAGATCGCGCCAGGCCGGAGGCTCTGCAGCAGAAGCCGGAGGCCGGTTTCACCGTGCTGGAGCTTTCCCATCTGCTCTGGCGCCGAAAGGTCGCAATTGCCGCGGCCGCCCTGCTCGGCGCGACGCTTGCCGTCGCCGTCGGCAAGAGCATAACGCCCCGTTACACCGCCACCGCCCAGCTCTATGTCGATCCGCGCGAACTTCAACTGGTCGATCGCGAGCTCACGCCGCGGGCGCAGGACGTCTCCGGCATGTCCATGGTGGTGGAGAGCCAGGCGCGGCTGATCACGTCCAACAGCGTGCTGCTCCAGGTGATCCAGCAGGCCGGTCTCGACAAGGATCCGGAGTTCGGCGGCAGTGACGGCAAGAGCCTGATGTCGTCGCTGCTCGGCCTGATCGGCCTTCAGCCCCGCGCGCCCTCGGCCGCGGACAGCAGGGAAGTGCAGCTCGGCGCGCTCGAGGCGCTGAACAAGCACATCACCATCCGCAAGACCGAGAAGAGCTTCATCGTCGACATCGAGGTCTGGTCGACCGACCCGGCGAAGGCGGCGATGCTCGCCAACACGCTGACCAACGCCTACCTCACGGAATCCCGCAACTCGCAGGCTTCCGCCGCGCGGCGCGCCACCAACGATCTCTCCGGCCGCCTCAAGGAGCTGCGCGATCGGCTGCGCAACGCCGAAACCACGCTCGCCACCTACAAGGCCCAGAACAATTTCGTCGGCACCCAGGACGCGCTGATCAGCGACCAGCAGCTCTCCGCCAGCAACCAGCGGCTGTCCGCAGCCCGCGCGGCGACGATGGACGCGCAGGCACGGCTCGACCAGATCGAGGCCAGCCGGCGCACGGCAGCGGATGCCGGCGCGATCCCCGAGGCGCTGCAATCGCCGACCATCGCGAACCTGCGCGCCCAATATGCCGACGCCCGCAAGAAATACGCGGAGCAGGCCGGCGAGCTCGGCCCGCGCCATCCGGCGCTGCGCCAGACCGAGAAGCAGGTCGAAGATCTCAAGCGCACGATCAACGAGGAGATCGACCGCTTCGCCCAGTCCGCCAAGAACGATCTGACGCGCGCCCGCGACTACGAGGCCTCGCTCAACCGGGCGCTGGAAGCGCAGAAGCGGCAGAGCGTCCAGCTCAGCCAGGCCGCAGTGCGGCTGCGCGAGCTCGAGCGCGAGGCCGATGCCAGCCGCGACGTCTATCAGTCCTTCCTCAAGCGCTCGCGCGAGACCGAGGAACAGGAGACGCTGAACACCTCGGCCGCCCGCGTTATCGGCGAAGCCACGGTGCCGCAGCGGCGCTCGTTCCCGCCGGGGATGACCCTGTTCGCGATGATCGGCTTCATCTTCGGCGCGATCGCGGCCTCGGGCCGGTTCGTGGCCGCCGAATTTCTGCTCGCCGGCGCGGCCGCACCCGTGCCGACGCCCGCCCGCCCCCAGCGCACGCCGGCGCCGGACACTGCGCGCGCACCGCAGGTCGCACGAACGCCGGAACCTGCCCCGCCCCAGCCGGTCCCGCAAGCTCCCGAGGTCGCGCATGCCCTGCCGGAACTTGCCGCGCCGCCGCTGCAACCCGCGATGGCCGAAAAGCCCCTGATCGAAAAGCCGTTGATCGCACGCTTCCAGGAGGCCGATGTCATTCACACGCTCGGCGCCATCCTCGCCTCCGGCGGCGGCGTCGATGTCACCCGGCTGGGCTGGCCGACGCTGCGCCCCGGCTTTCCGCTGACGAGCCTGCTCAACGCCTGGCGCGACATGCGCGCCGCCGCCGTCCGTCGCGCCGGTGGCAAGGCGATGCCGGTCATCGCGCTGGTCGGTGCCGGCGAGACCACCGGGCGCAGCGTGACCGCCCTGAATTTCGCCCTCGCGGCCGCGCGCGACGGCGTGCGCGTGCTGATGATCGATGCCGACCATCTGGCACATTCGCTCTCGAACAAGGTCAACCGTAACGGCAAGAGCGAGCCGAGCCGGCTCGGCTGGCTCTCGAACGGCAGCAAGGCCGCGCGCGAGATCAAGACGGTCAACGGCATCTCGGTTCTGCCCGCCGCCGAAGGCGATGCCGGCAAGGCGGCTGAGGCCATCCGCAAGGCGATTGCGCAGGCGCGTTCCGCCGGCGGCTATGATCTCGTGATCCTCGACGGCCCCGTGACGCCGCTCACCGCCGGCAGCCGCAAGCTGCTCGACGACACTGATGCGCTGGTGGCAGTGCTGCCGACCAGCCTCGACATCAACGACGGCCTGGAAGAGATCCTGAGCACGCTCGGCCGCGCCGAGCGCAAGCTCGTCGGCGTCGTGCTCGACGAGCTCACCCCCGCAACCCAAGCGCGCCAGCGAGGCAGACAATATGCTTGAGCGCCGCGTCAACCTCGACGGAAGGGCAGCCACAGCCGACGTGCCGCGCATCACGGTCGGCGGCCTGCGCATGGCCGCGCTCGACCTGGAAGCGACCGCCGACTTCATGATCGAGGCCACCAATCCCGACAAGCGCATCGGTCGTCCGCTGTTCCTGACCTCGGCCAATGGCGAAGTGCTGGCGCGCTGCTCGACCGAGCCGCAGACCGAGCGCCTGTTCCGCGCCGCCGACATGATCAATGCCGACGGCCAGCCGTTGGTGACGGCCTCGAAGCTGCAATCCTGGTTTCCGCTGCCCGAGCGCGTCTCGACCACGGACCTGTTCCATGTCGTCGCCCGCAAAGCGGAAGCTGTGGGCCGCACCTTCTACATGTTCGGCGCCAGCGAGGCCGAGAACCTCGCCGCCGTCGAGAACGTCCAGAAGATGTATCCGGAGCTCAAGATCATCGGGCGCAGCCACGGCTATCTCAGAGGCGAGGCGCTACGCGCGAAGGTCGACGAGATCAACGCGCTCGCGCCGGATTATCTGTGGCTCGCGCTGGGCGTGCCCAACGAGCAGGCATTCGTCGAGGAATTCACGCCGCATCTCACCAATGTTGGCGTTATCAAGACATCCGGCGGCCTGTTCAACTTCCTGTCGGGCAGCCGCGCGCGCGCGCCGGTCTGGATGCAGAAGATCGGGCTCGAATGGGCCTGGCGGACCTTGCTCGAGCCGCGCCGCCTGTTCTGGCGCTATTTGACCACCAACCCCCGCGCACTCTATCTTCTCTTCAGCCGCAACCGGCCGTTCAATCGCTGAGAGAAGAGTAGATTACGACATGACCGACCGACCGACCGTCCTCGTCACAGGAGGCGCGGGCTATATTGGCTCGCACGCCTGCCGCGCTCTGGCCGCCGCCGGCTATCAACCCGTCGTTTATGACAATCTCTCGACAGGTCATCGCAATTTCGTGGCCGGACCGCTGGTGACGGGCGATCTGCTCGACGGAGCGGCGCTGGCGCGCACCTTTGCCGATCACAAGGTCACCGCTGTGATGCATTTTGCCGCCGCCAGCCTCGTCGGCGAGTCCATGACCGACCCGCAGAAATATTACATCAACAACGTCCAGGGCACGCTGTCGCTGCTGCAGGCGATGCGCGACGCGGGCTGTCATCGCATCGTGTTCTCCTCGACCGGCGCCGTCTACGGCAACGCCGATTCCAAGGAGCTGCCGGAAGACTTTCCCTGCGCGCCGATCAATCCCTACGGTGCATCGAAGTGGATGATCGAGCGCATGCTCGCCGATTATCGCGCTGCCTACGGCTTTGGTGCGTTCTGCCTGCGCTATTTCAACGCCAGCGGCGCCGATCCGGCCGGCGGCATCGGTGAGCTGCGCGACAACGAGACTCACCTCATTCCGCGCGCCATGATGGCGCTCCAGGGCCATGTCGACTTCGCCGTGTTCGGCGACGACTACGACACCCCCGACGGCACCGCGATCCGCGACTACATCCATGTCACCGATCTCGCGGCGGCGCATCTCGCCGCCCTGAAGTTGCTGGAACAGGGGCATGCCGGCGGCAGCTTCAATCTCGGCACCGGCGCCGGCTTCTCGGTGCGCGAGATCCTCGACGCTATCAAGAAGGAGACCGGGCGCGAGGTGCCGCACACGGTCAAGCCGCGCCGCGCCGGCGATCCCACCTATCTGGTCGCCGACCCCTCCGCTGCGCGAAAAGTCCTGAATTTCGTGCCGCGTCACTCCGACCTGCCGACGGTGATCCGCACCGCCTGGGCCTGGCACCAGAAGGCGCATCCGCTCAGGGCCCGTTAAGCAACCGTAACATCCGTACCTTGCCTGCCGCACCTCCCAGCGGCTAGAATGCCTGTTCATTGCCGCCGTTGGCGTATCGCCGACGGCCGCACATTGAGGCATTGCCGACGATGATGTCGGCATGCATGGCCCGCCCGATATGCGCGAGCCGATTTTTCCGAACGCCAAGGCTGCGATCAAAATCCGTACGTCGGCCTGTCATCGGATGCAGATTCTGGGAGTATCGACCGCATGCATCAGGCTGTACGCCTGGAATTCGAGCGCGTGATGGATGAGTTCGTCCGCTGGCATGTCGTGCCCGAGGACGAGCGCTCGCCCGCGCCCGCCTGGTGGTGGGGGCCTGCGATGGCGGTGGTCGACGACCAGGAGCCGATGAACGCAACATGGTCCGCCGCGCTCGGCTTGAACGAGGGCGCGAGCTTCGCCGACGGTGCGCGAACGATTCTCGCGCTGTTCGTCGAGCAGACCTCGCTGACGGGACCGCAGGATTTTCCGAGCAAGGCGGAAGCCGGCGAGCACGACGTCCGCGAGCTGCACCCGCAGCCGCTAGATGACAGCGCGTTTCAGCCCTGACGCGGCGGCGTCGCCGGAGGCCGGCTCCGGCTGGAGCGGCGGCGCGACCGGCAGCATCATCGGCCGCAGCAGCTCGGCCATCTGCTTCGCGGGCAGCGGCTTGGAGATGAGATAGCCCTGCATCTCGTCGCAGCCATGGGTGCGCAGGAATGCCTCCTGCTCGGCGTTCTCGACGCCTTCGGCAACGACGGTCATGCCGAGCGCCTTGCCCATGCTGATGATCGCCTGCGCGATCGCCTGGTCTTCCGAATCCTGCGGCAGGTCGCGCACGAAGGAGCGGTCGATCTTGATGGTGTCGATCGGGAAATGCTTCATCAGCGACATCGACGAATAGCCGGTGCCGAAATCGTCGATTGCCAAGCGAATGCCGCGGCTCTGGATGGCGTCGAGCACCTTCAGCGCCCGCCCGACGTTGCGCATCATCATGCTCTCGGTGACCTCGAGCTGGAGCAGCACCGGCGACATGCCCGAGGCCGCCAGCGCCTCGTCGACGTCCTGCAACAGATGCTCGTCGGCGAACTGCCGCGGCGACAGGTTGACCGCCATCGACAGCGGCAGCAGGCCGCGGCGCTGCCAGGCCATCGCCTGCGCGCAGGCCTCGTTCAGCACCCAGCGGCCGATCGGCACGATCAAGCCGGTTTCCTCCGCAAGCGGAATGAACTGCGCCGGCGAGACGCTGCCGAGTTCGGGATGGGTCCAGCGCAGCAAGGCTTCGACACCCGTGATCTGGCCAGTCTCCATGTCGACCTTGGGCTGGTAGTTCAGCGAGAACTGCTCGCGCTGCAGCGCCCGGCGCAGCGCGCTCTCCAGCGAGAGCCGCTCGATCGATTGCGTCTTCACCTCCTTGGAGAAGAAGCGGTAGCCGTTCTTGCCGTCTTCCTTGGCGAGGTACATCGCCATGTCGGCGTTCTTGGTCAGCGTCTGCGCGTCGGAGCCGTTGGCCGGATACATCGCGATGCCGATCGACGCCGTGGTGTGACATTCGTGCCCGGCCAGCTGCATAGGCTCGGCCAGCGCCGTCAAGAGTCCAGTCGCGATGCGCTGGACGTCGTCGATCTCGCCGCACTGGTCGAGGATCACCACGAACTCGTCGCCGCCGAGACGCGCGACGACGTCGCTGGCCCGCAGCGCGCCGCGCAAGCGGTTCGCCACTTCGAGCAGCAGCAGATCGCCGGCCTCGTGTCCGAGCGAATCGTTGATGACCTTGAAGCGGTCGAGATCGATGAACAGCACCGCGAAACGGTGATCGCGGCGCTGCGCTTCATCGATCGCCTGCCGCAATAGCCCGTTGAAGGTCTCACGGTTCGGCAGATCGGTCAGGCTGTCATGCGAGGCGAGATATTCGATCCGCTCGTCCGCCTGGCTCTTCTCGTCGGCGCGGTCGAAATTCTCCATCGCAAAGGAGACGTTGTCGGCCAGACGCTGCAACAATTCGACGAATTCCGCCGTGAAGGCGGCCGGCTCGGTCGACATGTAGATCATGACGCCGACGGCCTGATCGTGCGCGGTCAGCGGGAACGCCGCGCCTGACCGCGCGCCGTCGCCGCGGACGATGGCATGAAAGGCGCGAACGCGATCGTCGTTGAGATAGTCATTGCTGATGCAGGGCTGGCGCGTGCGGAACGCCGTACCGCTCATGCCGCGCCCTTCCGGACGCTCGGGGTCGATGGAGAGGCGGACGTTGCGCGTGGTGTCGGCGGACGGTCCGGCCGCGGCCACGATCTCGAGCTGGTCGCTGTCGGGCCTCGCCAGCGCGATCGTGGTCGAAGTGAACTTGGCGCCGTTCGATGCGGCGACGCAGACGAGGTCGAACAGCTCGGCGCGCGACTTCGCCCGCATGATCGCCTCGTTGGTGGCGCTCAGCGCCGCGAACATGCGCGTCAGGCGCTCCTTCTGCGCCTCGGTGCGGGCCTTTTCCTCGGCGCGCTCGAAATTGTCCAGCGCGAACGACACGTTCTCGGCGAGCCGTCCCAGCAGCTGGACCAGATCCGGCGTGAACGAGCCTTCGTCCGGCGAGAGAAACAGCAGCACGCCGACCGCCTGATGGCCATTGCTGAGCAGCGGAAAGCAGGCGCCCGATTTGGTGCCCTGGATGCGGGCAATCTGGTGCCAGTGCGCGGTGCGGACGTCGGTGAGGAGTTCGTTGGCGACGCAAGGCGCACGCCTGCGGAAGCAGGTGCCGGTCAGCCCGCGGCCCTCGGGGTCGTCGGCCGACGTCGAGAACCGCCATTGCTTGACCTGATAGCAGCTCTCGCCCTTGGTCATCGCAATGTCGAGATAGTGTCCGGTCGCGTCCACCATGGCGATGGTCGCGGAGGAGAAGGTGCCGCCAAGCACCGCCGCTTCGCACACGACTTCGAACAATTCGGCGCGGGTCTTGACCCGCATGATGGCTTCGTTGGTCGCGCTCAGCGCCTCGAGCATGCCGCGCAGACGATTGCGCTGCATTTCGGCCTTGGCCTTCTCGTCGGCGCGATCGAAATTCTCCAGCGCGAAGGCGACATTGGCCTGGAGCTTGCGCAGCAGCTCGACCAGTTCCTCCGTGAAGGTGTCGCGGTCCGGAGAGTTGAACAGGAACACGCCTTCGACCCGTTCGCCGTTGAACAGCGGCAGCGCCGCGGAGGACGCGATGCCACTCCGGCGGGCAATGGCCTGCCACGGCGCGATGCGGTCGTCCGCGAACACGTCGTTGCTGATGGCAGGCTGGCGTGTGCGGAACGCGGTGCCGGTCAGCCCGCGCCCCTCCGGCACCTGGTCGGAGATGGAGAACCTGAAGTTACGGACCTGCGCGGCATTCGGGCCGTAGCTGGCGACGACACGCAACAGCTCGGCGCGATGGTCGACCAGCGCGATGCTGACCGAGGTGAACTTGGCGCCCTTGGCGGTCGCTTCGCAGACGAGCTCGAACAACTCCGGGCGCGAGCGCGCGCGCAGGATCGCTTCGTTGGTGGCGCTGAGCGCCGCATACATGCGCGCCAGGCGTTCCTCTTCGGCGGCGATCCTTGCCTTCTCGGCCTCGCGGCCGAAATTCTCGATCGCGAACGAGACGTTCTCGGCCATGCGCAGCAGCAGCGCGACGATCTCCTCGTCCTTGGCCCAGGAACGGCTGATGAAGAACAGCAGCACGCCGACGCTCTCGCCGTGCCTGATCAGCGGCGCGACGACGCAGGCCGCGACGCCGGTGTTGACATTGGCCTGCTCCCAGGGCGAGCCCTTGGTGCGACTGGCAAGATCGTCCTCGACGATGGCTTTCTGCGTGCGGAATACCTCGCCGGAGAGACCCTTGCCGTAGGGATTGTCGGGGTCGATCGAATAGCGCGCCTGGGTGACCAGTTGGAGGTTCTCTCCGGTGGAGGCGACCGGGACCATCCAGTGCGAATCCGGCTCGCGCAGCAACACGATCGTCGCCAGCGACTTGCCGCTGTGCACGGCGGCATCGCAGACGAGCTGATAGAGCTCGAGATCGGTCTTGGCGCGCAGGATGGCTTCATTGGTCGCGCTGATCGCGCCGAACATGCGGTTGAGGCGCCGCATCGCGCGCTCGCCGGACCGCCGCGCGGCCTCACGTGCAAAATTTTCCAGCACATAGGAAATGTTGGCCGACATGCGCTCGAACAGCGATACCATCTGCTCGTTGAGCGAGTTGGCCTCGCTCCGAGTCACATAGAGCACGCCGACGCTCTTGCCGTCGCAGAGCAGCGGCAACGCCGCGGCCGCGCCGATATTGGCGCTGGCCGCGCCCGCGCGCCACGCCAGTGACCGCGGATCGTTCAGATAGTCGTTGCTGATGCATAGCTTCTGATCGCGAAACGCCTCGCCGCCGACGCCCGACCCTTCGGGCGTGTCGGCTTCCGTGGTGATCAGGAGCGCACGCAGCCGCCGAATGTCGTCGCCGCAACCGGCGGCGAAACGAAGCCGCTGACCATCCGCATCCACCAGGAACACGGCGACGGCCAAAAAATCCCCGCTCGAAAACCCGGCGTCGCAGACCTTCTGGTACAGCTCGTCCGGCGATTTCGCGTAGAGGATCGCTTCATTGATGGCGCTCAACGCCGCAAAGGTGCGCGCGAGTGTCGTCGACACGATCTTAGCTCCCGGGCATTTCTGCCTATTTATCCCGGATGCCTTTATGAAGGGCGACCGCCTAAGTGGTCGTTATTGCCTGCGGCAAACCATCGATCAAAGTGAACGAGCTGCGAACGTGCGGTACTAAACTCACGAAAATACCGCCGCACGGGACAAATCCTCGACCAAAGGCGCGCTCTCTTTACGAATTTGCAGCCCTGTATTGGTTTACGGGAGATTGATATCGCTCCCGCGCTTTGAGACGATGGCTCCCAACAAGCAGCCCGTTAAGGGCACCAGGCTGAGGGAACGCCATGCCGATCGTCAGGGCCGACCGCCTCACGCGCATCAGCGCCGCCCTGCTCCGGGCCGCCGGAGCGTCCGAAGAAGAGGCCGACGCGGTCGCCACCGGCTGCGTCAACGCCAATCTCGCCGGCCACGATTCCCACGGCGTGATTGCCGTTCCCACCTATATCGACCGCATCAAGGCCGGCCACATCGTGCCCGGCGCACCATGGACCATCGTCCAGGAATCGCCGACCACGACCGTGATCGACGGCCATTGGGGTTTTGGTTTCCACGTCAACGCCAAGGCGATGGCGCTGACGATCGAGAAGGCGAAGACGGCGAACGTCGCCGCCTGCACCGTGTTCCGCCAGAGCCATGTCGGCCGCCTCGCCGCCTATCCCTTGATGGCGATGCGCGAGGGCATGATCGGGATCGCGACGGCGGATTCCGGCCGCTCGCCGAAGCACGTGGCGCCATTCGGCGGCAAGGAGGCGCGGCTCGGCACCAACCCGATCTCGATCGCGGTGCCGTCCGATCTCACGGCGCCGTTCTACCTGGACATGGCGACCTCTGCGGTCGCAGCCGGCAAGATCCAGCTCGCGGTCGCGCGCGGCGAAGAAATCCCCACCGGTTGGATCATCGATGCGGAGGGACGGCACACCACCGATCCGACGCAATACCGCAAGGGCGGCGCGCTGCTGCCGCTCGGCGGCACCGAGGGTTACAAGGGCAGCGGCCTTGCCGCCATGGTCGAGGTGCTGTGCGGCCTGCTCACCGGTCTCGGCTTCGGCGTCGAGCCGACGGGACGGCACAATGACGGATGCTTCATGGCGGTGTTCAACGTCGCCGCGTTCCGCCCGCTCAAGGAGTTCAAGCGCGAGGTCGCGGAGTTCGCGCATTACCTGAAATCGACGCCGCCCTCGGAGGGCAGCAAGGGCGTCTACTATCCCGGCGAGATCGAGGGCATCCGCGAGCAGCAGCGCCTGCGTGACGGCATCGATGTTGAGGATGCCACCTGGGAGAAGATGCGCGCACTGGCGCGCGAGTACCGGCTCGACACGGTGCTCGATCTGGCCTGAGCGAATTTGGAGAACAGCAGCATGAATCGGCAGATGGTCCTGGTCGGCTTCCTTCAGGCGCAGAACTGCACGAACCTGCCGAGCTCCTGGCGCCACCCGGACTCCCGCGACGATTCAATGTCGGCGGATTATTACCAGGAGATCGCCAGGATTCTCGAAGCGGGCAAGTTCCACATGGCCTTCTTCGACGATCGCCTCGCGATGCCGGACCGCTACGGCAACGACCACGCGCACACCGTCGAATACGGCATCCGCTGCGTGAAGATGGATCCGCTGATCGTGCTGACCACGATGGGCATGGTCACCGACAAGCTTGGCCTGGGCGCGACCTGTTCGACCACCTATTACGAGCCGTTCGACGTCGCGCGCCGCTTTGCCACGCTCGACCTGATGTCCGGCGGGCGCGCCGGCTGGAACGTCGTGACCTCGCTCAACGACGGCGAGGCCCTCAACATGGGGCGCGATTCCCATCCCGAACACGATTCCCGCTACGACAAGGCCGACGAGTTCATGGAGGTCGTGCTCGGCCATTGGGACACCTGGGAAGACGGCGCAATCATCATGGACAAGAAGACCGGCCGCTTTGCCGATCCAGGCAAGGTGAAGCGGCTCGATCACAACGGGCCGGCCTTCAAGTCGCGCGGCCCGTTCACGGTGCCGCGCTCGCAGCAGGGCCACCCCGTCATCATCCAGGCCGGAGCGTCCGGCCGGGGCCAGCGCTTTGCGGGGCGATGGGGCGAGGTGATCTTCACCGCCGCGCGCAATCTTGCCGCCGCGAAGGAAGGCTATGCGTCCGTGCGCAACGAGGCCGCGAAGGCGGGACGCGATCCCGACCAGATGTTCCTGTGCAATCTGACCACGCCGGTCTGCGCCGCGACCAAGGCCGAGGCCGAGGACAAGATGGCGCTGATCAACAAGCTGCCGCTCCAGATCGACGCGCTGTCGCTGCTCGCCGAAGCGCTCAACTACGATTTCGCCTCCAAAGATCTCGACGAGCCGCTGACGACGGAGGACTTGAAGAGCATGCAGGGCATTCTCGGCATCCGCGACGGCGTGCTGAAGACTTCCGGCAAGAGCAATCCGAGCGCGCGCGACTTCGTCACCTTCTCCGGCCGCGGCCAGGTGCACGACGCCATGGTCGGCGGCCCCACGGAGATCGCCGACAGACTGGAGGAGATGTTCGTCGAGCGCGGCTGCGACGGTTTCGTCATTGCCGCAACCTATGTGCCCGGCTCCTATGCCGATTTCGTGCAGCATATCGTGCCGGAATTGCAGCGGCGCGGCCTGTTCCAGAAGGAGTATCGCGGCAAGACACTGCGGGAGAATCTCGGACTGCAAAGGCCAGCCGCCGGCGCCTGGAAGGTGCAGCCGCGCGACGCCGCGGAATAATAGCGAGGACTGGACATGCGCTGGCTGAAATTCACCGCCTCCGGCAAAACTTCCTGGGGAATCGTCGAAGGCGACCAGGTCATCGCAATCGACGGCGACCCGTTCGGCGAATGGCAGCGCACCTCGCGCGCGCATCCGCTATCGCAGGTCAAGATCGAGCTGCCGCTGATCCCGCGCACCTTCTATTGCGTCGGGCTGAATTACCTCAAGCACCTGAAGGAAGCCGCCGACAAGCGCGGCGAGATTCCGGCGGTGCCTGACCGGCCCGAGATCGGCTATCGCGCGCAGAACGCGCTGATCGCGCACGACGAGGACGTCGTGATCCCGTCCTTTGCGACCGAGAAGATCCATTATGAGGGCGAGCTCGTCGTCGTCATCGGCAAGAAGGTGAAGCACCTCACCAAAGAAAACGCGATGGATTGCGTGTTCGGTTACACCATCGGCAACGACGTCAGTGAGCGTTCCTGGCAAAAGGCCGACCGCAGCCTGTGGCGCTCGAAGAATGCCGACACGTTCAAGCCGATGGGCCCGTGGATCGAGACCGAGGCCGATCTCGCCAAGATGGAAACGGTCGTCCGGGTCAACGGCCGGGAGACCAACCGCTTCGCGACCCGCGACATGATCTTCGGCGTAGCACCGTTCCTGGTCGAGCTGACGAAATATTTTACGTTGTGGCCCGGTGACGTGATCTGGATGGGCACGGACGGCGCCTCGCCTGATATGAAGCACGGCGATGTCGTCGAGATCGACATCACCGGCATCGGGACGCTGCGCAACAGGTTCGTGCGGGAGGGGCGCTAAAGCATGATCCGGAAAAGTGCGCAGCGGTTTTCCGAAAAGATCATGCTCAAACAACAACCTAAAGCGCGATGAGGATCAATCCTAATCTCATCGCGCTTTAGATCAGGCCGTCGTCCCCGAGCGACCCTTCACATGATCGATAAAGGCTCGCAGCTTCGGCATGATCTGTCGGTGACCGGGATAGTACAGGAACACACCCGGCGTCATCGGCGCGAATTGCTCCAGCACAGGGATGAGCTTCCCCGCCGCCACGGCGCTCGCGGCCAATGGCGCGGGCATCTGCGCAAGACCCACGCCTTCGATGGCGGCTCCGAGCATGGTGGGAAAATCATTGGCGATGAAAGGTCCCGAAACGACGATCTCGATCGAACGACCTTTGTCGTCGAGCGACCAGGAAGCGAGCGCACCGTTCGATCGGCGCAACCTCATGCAGGCGTGTCCACGCAAATCGTCGGGGCGCTCGGGACGACCGCGGCGAGCGAGGTAGGCCGGACTGCCGACGATGACGAGAGGCAGCGGCTTGGTCAGGCGCACCGCGACCATGTCGGGGGCGATGAACTGGCCCATCCTGATGCCGGCGTCAAACCCTTCGGCGGCGAGGTCGACCAGCTCTTCGCTCGCGGCTAGCTCCACCTCGATCTCGGGATATGCCTGACAGAACGAGGCCACCAGCGGCTCCAGCAGGATCGGCACCACCGCGCGCGGCACGGTGAGACGCAGCAGCCCGGCCGGCCGCTGGCCAAGTTCTCGCGCCGCACCGCTTGCCGCGACGAGTTCCTCGAAGGCGGGCCGTGCGCGCGCAAAGAATCTCTCGCCGGCTTCGGTTAGGCCGACACTTCTGGTCGTGCGGATGAAGAGCGCGGCGCCGACCCGCGTCTCGAGCGCACGCACCGCCTGGCTGATGGCCGACGGCGTGACTCCGAGCTCAGCGGCCGCCCGGCGGAAGCTGCGATGCTGGGCGACACTCAGGAACGCCTGCACGCCGTCGAGCGCGCCCTGCCTGACTGTGAAGTTTTGCTTCATAGCCCATCAACATTATCGCGAATAGTGCCGCGCGGAAAGCGGTCTTACATCCGAATTGCTGATGAGCCGTACCGCTGCGTGCGCCGACATCGGCGACATCACGGCGACCGCCGTGACTGGAGACATGAAGCCGATGAAGACAATCCGCAACGTCGTATTGGCACTCACCCTCACACTGACAGGCGCTACTCTCATGGTCGATTCATCCCAAGCCCAAGCACAAGCACAAGCCACGTCGCCGACAACCGCGGTCATGGTCATCCTGACCGTCAAGCCGGGCATCACCCGCGAACAGGTGATGGCCGTCATGCCCGACGAAGTCAGGCAGACAGTTCAGCTCTACCTCAACGGGACGGTTCGAGAATGGTATTCGCGGTCCGACGGGCGCGGAGCCGTGTTCCTGCTGAACGTCAAGGACGTTGCCGAGGGACACGCGATCATGGATGGCCTGCCGCTCGCCAGGCAGGAGCTCGTCGACCACGAATACATCGCAGTCGGCCCGCTGATGCCGCTCCGTCTGCTCATGACGAAACCCTGAGCGTCCGCCGACGCGCGCCGTCTCGATCTCACCCGGCCGGACAAACAATCGCAAGGAAATCCCAAAGTGCCTCCGAGCTTCAACCTTCCATTCGTGCTCAGCGTCGCCGGCGCTTTGCTGACAAGCGCGGTGGTGGCTGCCATCTACGTCTGGCCGGCACTCCGCGCCATGCCGCGCTATGACGCCTTGAGGCTTCTCGCAGCCTTCAACGCGTTCAGGTTCCTCGGCTTGAACTTCATGGTGGCCGGATTCGTATCGGCGGAATTGAGCCCGGATTTCGCCGCCGAGGTCGGCTGGGGCGATCTCATCGCCGCCACCCTCGCCCTCGTTTCGATGGCGGCCCTCTCCTGGCGATGGTCGATGGCCATTCCGCTGGTCTGGATATTCAACGTCTGGGGCACGCTGGATCTTCTGAACGCCTACTACATGGGCGTGACGAAAATCCAGAATCCCGGCCTGTTCGGCGCCGGCATTTACATTCCGGCTGTTTACGTGCCGCTGCTGCTCATCAGCCACGTTCTCGTCTTCATGATTCTGCTGGGGGCCGGATCTGAAGCAAAAACGGCGTGACACGATCAACGGTGCCGTAGGATGGGTAGAGCGCAGCGAAACCCATTACCTGCTTCGTCGCGGAAAGAGCTTGATGGGTTTCGCTATCGCTCTACCCATCCTACGAAGCCTCATCAGAACGGCAGCGTCACGCCGGTCTTGATCTCCTTCAGCACCACGTTGCTGCGGACGGTGCGGATGCCGGGAATGCGGAACATGAACTCATCGAGGAAGCGGTTGTAGGCCGTCATGTCCTGCACGACGACGCGCAAATGGTAGTCGGCATCGCCCGTGGTCGCAAAGCACTCCAGCACCTCGCGGCGCTTCGTGACCCGGGCCACAAACTCGTCGACGAACTTGGCATCGTGCCGCTCCAGCGAGACGTGGAGGATGGCGGACATCGCAAAGCCCGCACGCTCGCGCGCGACCAGCGCCGCATAACCCTGGATGACGCCGCTCTCCTCCAGCGCCCGCACCCGGCGCCAGCAGGCCGAGGTGGACATGCCGACTTCTTCCGCGAGCTGCTGGTTGGTCGCGCGGCCATCCTTCTGAAGGTGGGCGAGTATTCGCGTATCCTGTTCTTCGATCATGAAGGCCTCTCAGATCGGGAACATCTACCAAATTTGATGGCCTAACGCAAAATTCTACCGGATTTGTGATCAACGCGGGAAAAATAGGCAAGACCTACCAGCCTCCCAAGCATAACCTTCCATCATCGGGCAGGATGCCGCGCGAGGTCCGCCATGGACGCCATTTCGTCACTCGACACTTACGAGCTCTCCGACCGCTACGACCGCGAGGAGGGCCGTGTCTTCCTCACGGGCACGCAGGCCATCGTCCGCATTGCGCTCGACCAGATCAGGCGCGACCGTGCCGCGGGGCTGAACACCGCCGGCTTCATCTCCGGCTATCGCGGCTCGCCGCTCGGCGGCATCGATCTCGAGCTGTGGCGCATCCAGGAGCGATTGAAGCGCGATGCAATCGAATTCCTCCCCGCCGTGAACGAGGACCTCGCCGCAACCGCGGTGCTCGGCTCGCAGCAGGTCGAGACACAAGCCGACCGCAAGGTCGATGGCGTGTTCGGGCTCTGGTACGGCAAGGGCCCCGGCGTCGATCGCTCCGGCGATGCGCTCAAGCACGGCAACGCCTACGGCTCCTCGCCGCATGGCGGCGTGCTGGTGGTCGCCGGCGACGACCATGGCTGCGTCTCCTCGTCGATGCCGCACCAGTCCGACGTCGCCTTCATGAGCTGGTTCATGCCGACGCTGCATCCGGCCAGCGTCGGCGAATATCTCGAGTTCGGCGAATATGGCTATGCGCTGAGCCGCTTCTCCGGCATGTGGGTCGGCTTCAAGGCGATCTCGGAGATCGTGGAATCAGGCGCCTCCGTCGCACTGCGCCCGCCGCGCGCCTTCCGCACGCCGGACTTCACGCCGCCGCCGGGCGGGCTGCACTATCGCTGGCCCGATCTGCCGGGGCCGCAGATCGAGGAGCGCCTGGAAGCGAAGAAGCACGCGGTCTACGCCTTCGCAAAGGCCAATCCGATCGATCGCCATATCTACGACATCCCCAATGCCAGCTACGGCATCGTCACCACGGGCAAGGCGCATCTCGATCTGATGGAGGCGCTGCGGCTGATGGGGCTCGACGAGGCCGCCTGCCGCAGCATCGGCATCGACATCTACAAGGTCGGCATGGTCTGGCCGCTGGCGCTGCACGACGCGATGGAGTTCGTGAAGGGCAAGCGCGAGATTCTGGTGGTCGAGGAAAAGCGCGGCATCATCGAGAGCCAGTTCAAGGAATATTTCTACGACTATCCCGGTGCCAAGCCCGAGCGCATGGTCGGCAAGCACGACGAGCGCGGGGCACGGCTGATCTCCTGGATCGGCGAATTGTCGCCGCGTGCGCTGGCCGGCGTGCTCGCGCGCCGGCTCGATCCGATGTTTCCCGGCCTCAATCTCGCGGCCCGTGCGGCGGCCTTGATGCCGGAGGCCGCGCGCACGATCAACGTCGCCGGTGCAACACGCACGCCGTATTTCTGCTCGGGATGTCCGCACAACATTTCGACGAAGGTGCCGGAAGGCTCGAAGGCGCTGGCCGGCATCGGCTGCCATTTCATGGCGAGCTGGATGGACCGCGAGACCTCGTCGCTGATCCAGATGGGCGGCGAGGGCGTGAACTGGGCGGCATCGTCGCGATTTACCGGCAACAGGCATGTCTTCCAGAATCTCGGCGAAGGCACCTATTACCATTCGGGCTCGATGGCGATCCGTCAGGCGATCGCCGCCAAAGCCAACATCACCTACAAGATCCTGTTCAACGACGCCGTGGCGATGACCGGCGGCCAGCCGGTCGACGGCCCCATCAGCGTGCATGCCATCGCGCACAGCGTCCGTGCCGAAGGCGTCGCGCGCATCGCGCTGGTCTCGGACGATCCCGCGCAGTTTGCTCCGGCGGACCTGCCCAGCGGCGTCACCATCCATCCGCGCGAGGAGATGGATGCGGTCCAGCGCGAGTTGCGCGATATCCCGGGCGTCTCGGTCCTGATCTACCAGCAGACCTGCGCCACCGAGAAGCGGCGGCGGCGAAAGCGCGGACAGCTCGCCGACCCCAAGCGCTTTGCCTATATCAACGACCTCGTCTGCGAAGGCTGCGGCGATTGCTCGGTCGAGTCCAACTGCCTCAGCGTCGAGCCGAAGGAGACGCCGTTCGGCCGCAAGCGCCGGATCAACCTGTCGACCTGCAACAAGGACTTTTCCTGCCTCAACGGCTTCTGCCCGAGCTTCGTCACCGTCGAAGGCGCCACGCGACGCAAGAAAAGCGCAAGCGAGATCGACGCAGTCGGCCGCGCGGCCACGCTTCCCCTGCCCGTCACCACAACGCTCGATCGACCCTACGATTTGCTCGTGACCGGCGTCGGCGGCACCGGCGTGATTACGGTCGGCGCACTGATCGGCATGGCCGCGCATCTGGAACGGCGCGGCGTCTCGGTGCTCGACTTCACCGGCTTTGCGCAAAAATTCGGTCCCGTGCTGAGCTATATCCGGCTTGCCGCGTCGCCCGACGCGTTGCATCAGGTCCGCATCGACCAGGGCGCGGCCGATGCGCTGATCGGCTGCGACCTCGTCGTCAGTTCCTCGCCCAAGGCATCCGGCACCTATCGCCGCGGCAGCCGCGCGGTGGTCAACATAGCGGAGATGCCGACCGGCGACGTCGTCCGCTTCCGCGATACTGATCTCGCTTCGCCCGCGCGCATGCGCGCGATCGGCCACGTGATCGGAGAGAGCAATCTCGACACCATCAACGCCAATGCGCTGGCCGAACGGCTGCTCGGCGACGCCGTCTATGCCAACATCATCATGCTCGGCTTTGCCTGGCAGCACGGGCTGGTGCCGGTCTCGCTATCCGCACTGCTGCGCGCGATCGAGCTCAACGGCGTCGCGGTCGAGCGCAACAGGCAGGCCTTTGCCTGGGGCCGCATCGCCGCTGCCGATCCGGACTTCTTGCCGGAGGCGAGCGCGACGCCGCAAGCCGAGACGCTGGACCAGATCATCGCCCGGCGCGCCGATTTCCTCACCGCCTACCAGGACGAATCTTATGCGGCGCGCTACCGGACAATCGTCGCCAAGGTCCGCAACGCCGAAACGGCCGTGAACAGCACAGCGCTGACCGAGGCGGTTGCCCGCGCCCTGTTCAAGCTGATGGCCTACAAGGATGAGTATGAGGTCGCGCGCCTGCATATGCAGAGCGGCTTTCGCGACGAGCTGAAGCGCGAATTCGAGGACGGCTTCAGCATCCAGTATCACCTCGCCCCGCCGTTCCTGTTCTCCAAGCGCGATGCCCGCGGTCGTCCGCGCAAGCGCGCCTTCGGCCAGTGGATCCAGACGCCGCTCGCCGTGCTGGCACGGTTGAAGGGATTGCGCGGAACGCCGTTCGACCCGTTCGGCTACACGCATGAGCGGCGCGCCGAGCGGGATTTGATCAGCTGGTATGAAGGCCTGATCGAACGCATGCTCGGCAATCTCGACGCAGCGCGACTGTCCGACCTCGTTATCATCGCAAAAGCGCCGATGGAGATCCGTGGCTACGGACCCGTGAAGGACGCCGCGATCGCCAAGGTGAAGCCCGAGGTCGAGCAACTCGTTGCGAATTTGACGACATCGGTAATGCAAAAGATGCGCGCCCACGATTGACGCGGCACCAGCGAGGCCTCAGCCTCCGGACTTTAAGGGGCGCCCGTTGGCGCCTCCGCAAATCAGGTGACGCATCATGGATCTCGACCAGTTGACCCTGAGCCAGGCCGCCGCCGATCTTCGTGCCGGAAAAGTTGCGAGCACATCACTCACGACGGAAGCTCTCGCCCGCGCCAAGGCCCACGCCGATCTCAACGCCTTCGTGACTCTGGACGAAGCTGGCGCGCTGAAGGCCGCCGCCGCATTCGACGCGAGCAGCGACACGAGCAAACCACTCGGCGGCGTTCCCATCGTGATCAAGGACAATATCGAGGTTGCCGGACTTCCGTGCAGCGCCGGCACACCCGCGCTGAAGGACTACATTCCGAAGGCAGACGCGCCCGTGGTTGCCAAGCTGCGCGCCGCAGGCGCGGTCATCATCGGCAAGACCAGCATGCACGAGCTTGCTTTCGGCCTCTCCGGCTACAACACGGCGTTCAAGACCGGCGCGGAGTTCGGTGTGCGCAACGCCTATGATCGCTCGCTGATCGCCGGCGGTTCCTCGTCCGGGACCGGCGCTGCGATCGGCGCGCGGATCGTTACCGGTGGGCTCGGCACCGACACGGGCGGTTCGGTCCGGGTGCCCGGCGCGCTGAATGGATGCGCCTCGCTGCGCCCGACGGTCGGCCGTTATCCGCAGCAAGGCATCGCGCCGATCTCGCACACCCGCGACACCGCAGGCCCGATGGCCGCGACCATGGCAGATGTCGCGCTGCTCGACCGTGTCGTCGCCGGCGGCGACGATGTTACACCGGCGGATCTGAAGCAGGTCCGCATCGGCATCGTGAAGACGATGCTGACCAATCTCGATGCCGACACCGAAGCCGCCTTCCACGCGGCGATCGCGGCCATGAAGGCGCGGGGCGTCACCATCGTCGAGATCGCGATGCCGCAGCTCGCCGAACTCAACGGCCAGGTCAGCTTTCCCGTCGCGCTGTACGAGGCCTATGACGATCTGGTGGCATATCTCGAGCATACCGGCACCGGCCTCAGCATCGAGGCGCTGGCGAAGGACATCTCCAGCGCCGACGTCAAGGGCATCTATGATGGCTTCGTGATCCCGCGCAAACTGCCGGCTCCCGATGGCACGCTGCTCGACGCCAAGCCGCTCTATGACGCCGCGATCAAGACCGGGCGGCCGGCGCTTCAGGCGCTCTACAGCGACACGTTTGCCGCCAACAGGTTGGACGCCATCGCCTTCCCGACCACGCCGCGCGTGGCGATTGCCTCCAATCCCGACTCCAGCAGCTTGGAAAATTTCGGCCTGATCATCCAGAACACCGATCCCGGTAGCAATGCCGGCATTCCCGGTATCCAGATTCCGGTCGCGCTGGGCGCCACGAGCAAATTGCCTGTGGGTCTCGAGCTGGACGGCCCGGCAGGCAGCGATCGCCGCTTGCTCGCGATCGGCGTCGCGCTCGATGCCGTGTTTGGGAGATTGCCGCCACCACGTTGACACCTCCGTAGGGTGGGCAAAGCGAAGCGTGCCCACCATCTGTCGCGATCATTGACAGATCGTGGGCACGGCGCTTTGCGCCTTTGCCCACCCTACGGCACTGATGGCCGCGTCTCACGCATACGGATTGACCAGCTTCTGCTGCTCGGCGCTGTGGTGCACGAGCAGGTCGATGAAGGTCCTGACCTTGGCCGACAGATGATGCCGGTGCGGATAGACCGCGTTCATCGACAGCTCGACCGGCCGATATTCCGGCAGCAACCGGATGAGCCGGCCGGCGTCGAGATCGTCCTGGACGAGGAACCCGGCCATCAGGCAGACGGCAGCACCCTCCAGCGCCACCCTGCGCAGCGCCTCCCCGCTGTTGGTGACGAAGCTGCCGGAGATGCGCACCGCGGCCGGCGCGCCCTTGCGATCGAAGAAGCGCCACTCGTCGCCGAACGGATAGTTCAGGTGACGGCCGCAATTATGCGCGGTGAGCTCGTCGAGCCGCTGCACCCGGCCGTGCTTGTCGAGATAGTCGTGGGAGCAGCACAGCACGTGGCGCCAGGTGGCGAGGCTCCGCACGATCAGGCTTGAGTCGGGCGGCGGGGTCATGCGCAGCGCGACATCGTAGCCCTCCTCGATGAGATCGACATCGGCCTCGCCCATGCGCAGGTCGATCTTGAGCTCGGGATAGGCCGACAGCAGCTTCGCCACCACAGGCGCGACGAACGGCACCATGTGGGTCGCGACGTGGATGCGCAGCGTACCGCGGGGCACCGATTGCAGTTCGCTCGCGATGTCGTCGGCCTGTTCGATGTCGGCGAGGATCTGGACGCAGCGGTCGTAATAGGCCTTGCCGATCTCGGTGAGGTTGACCTTGCGCGTCGTGCGGTGAAGCAGCCTCACCCCGAGCCGGTCTTCCAGCGCCTGAACGTGATTGCTCACCATGGTGGTCGACATGTTGAGCTTACGGGCGGCTGCGGAGAAGCCGCCCGTCTCGACCACCCGGCTGAACACTTCGAGACTCGTCAATCGATCCATGGCCGCCGATTATCCCATTTCGATCGACAATCGGAGCAAATTCACCCCGATTATCTACACACGCCCTCGTCCCGCTCGCAGCTCCGTCCGAGCGCTAGGGGTTGGCAGCAATCGCGCGACAAACGTGGCAATCGCTCTGGGGCAGTCGTCGGCCTGCTTCGGTAGACCATCACAAGCCGGGAACAACGGTGCGGACTATCCACCCTTGATGGATAATCCTTCCCGAATTTCGCAAATTATCACCAGAGCCGGAACGAACGATAGTCTCAGCGAGCCGATAGGAGACTGCCATGTCCGAGATGCCCCGCACCGAGAATTTCGAGCAAGCGACTGAAATTGTTCATGATTACGCCAAGACGCCGCCGGCTATGCCGGCCCGGAACATGGTCCGGCGCGTGGCATTGGCTTTCGCGCTCCTCGCAGGCACGGCAGCGATTGCCTATTACGGCCACGACTACTGGACCAACGGCCGCTACCTCGAATCCACCGACGACGCCTATGTGAAGGCCGACTCCACGATCATCGCGCCGAAGGTCTCCGGCTATATCGCCAAGGTGCTGGTCGGCGACAATGAGCGGGTCAAGGCCGGCCAATTGCTGGCGAAGATCGACGACCGCGATTTCAGGGCGGCGCTGAACCAGGCGAGAGCCGACGTCGCCGCCGGCGAAGCCTCGGTGCGCAACATCGATGCGCAGCTCGAACTGCAGCAGCCGATCATCGAGCAGAGCACAGCCGATGTCGCCGCCGCCGACGCCAATCTGAAATTCGCGCAGGAGGAGCGCGCCCGCTACGACGACCTCATGAAGTCAGGCTCCGGCACGATCCAGCGCGCGCAGCAGACCGATGCGGCGCTGCGCGCCAGCAACGCGCAATTGCAGCATGCCAAATCCGGTCTCGTCGCCGCGCAGCGCAAGGTCGACGTGCTCACCACCCAGCGCGCCCAGGCCGCGGCGCAACTCGACCGCGCCCGCGCGGTCGCACAGCAGGCCGCGTTGAATCTGTCCTATACCGAGGTCACCGCGCCGGTCGACGGCATCGTCGGCGCGCGCAGCTTGCGCGTCGGCCAGTTCGTGCAGGCCGGCACGCAATTGATGGCGGTGGTGCCGCTCGATGCGGTCTATGTGGTGGCGAACTTCAAGGAGACGCAGCTCACACATGTTCGCCCCGGCCAGCCGGTCGAGCTCCGCATCGACAGTTTCCGCAACCAGACCCTGCGCGGCCATGTCGACAGCCTGTCGCCGGCGAGCGGTTTGGAATTCGCGCTGCTGCCGCCTGACAACGCCACCGGCAACTTCACCAAGATCGTGCAGCGTGTACCGGTGAAGATCGTGCTCGACGACCACAGCCTGACCGGCCTGCTCCGGCCCGGCATGTCGGCAGTGCCGACCGTCGACACCAAGCAGACGGTGCTGGCCGAGCGCGACACGGCCAGGCGTCTCGCCGAGAACGCGCCTCGCAAGAACGGCAGCTGAGGTCGGAAGACTGGCGGGACTATCAATTCCTGCCGGACGATCCTTCCCCAACTTCCGCGATTATCGAAACCAATCGCCTGACGCATCCTGTCTCCATATCCGAGACGAGGCTTCCATGAGCACGCTCCAACCCGCCCTCAACGCCGCCTCCGCCGCCACCATCCCTGCTCCGGCCGCGCCTGCCGCGCCCGTCATTTCCGCAAAGACCTGGATCGCGGTGATCGGCGCCACGCTCGGCGCCTTCATGGCGGTGCTGAACATCCAGATCGTCAACGCTTCGCTGGCGGACATCCAGGGCGCGATCGGCGCCGGCATCGACGACGGCGGCTGGATCTCGACCTCCTATCTGATCGCCGAGATCGTGGTGATCCCGCTATCCGGCTGGCTCGCGCAGGTGTTCTCGATCCGGATTTACCTGCTCACCAACGCGGTCCTGTTCCTGGCCCTGTCGGCGGCGTGTGCGCTGGCGCAGGATCTGCCGCAGATGATCGCGCTGCGAGCCGTGCAGGGCTTTACCGGCGGCGTGCTGATCCCGATGGCGTTCACCTTGATCATCACGCTGCTGCCGCGCGCGAAGCAGCCCGTGGGCCTTGCCATGTTCGCGCTGTCGGCGACGTTCGCACCCGCGATCGGCCCCACCATCGGTGGCTATCTCACCGAGAATTTCGGCTGGCAATACATTTTCTACGTCAACCTCGTGCCCGGCGCGGTCATGGTCGCCATGCTCTGGTACGCGCTCGAGGCAAAGCCGATGAAGCTGGCGCAGCTAGCGGAGGGCGACTGGGCCGGCATCATCACCATGGCGATCGGCCTGTCCGCGCTTCAGACCGTGCTGGAGGAAGGCAACAAGGACGACTGGTTCGGCTCGCCCTTCATCGTCAAGCTCAGCGTGATCGCAGCCGTGGCGCTGACCGCATTCCTGATCATCGAGCTCACGGTGAAGAAGCCGCTGCTCAATCTGCGCCTGCTCGTGCGCCGCAATTTCGGCTTCGGCATGCTGGCGAATTTCCTGCTCGGCATCGCGCTCTACGGCTCGGTGTTCATCCTGCCGCAATATCTGGCGCGCATTCAGGGCTACAATGCCGAGCAGATCGGCTTCGTGCTGGCCTGGACCGGATTGCCGCAGCTCCTCCTGATCCCGCTGGTGCCGCGCCTGATGCAGAAGTTCGACGCACGCATCATCATCGGCATCGGCTTCGCGCTGTTTGCGGCATCGAGCTTCATGAACATCACCATGACCAACGACTATGCCGCCGATCAGCTCTTCTGGCCGAACGTCGTTCGCGCCATCGGCCAGGCGCTGGTGATGGCACCGCTGTCGGCGGTCGCGACCGCGGGCATCGAGGCGGAGAACGCCGGCTCGGCCTCCGGCCTGTTCAACATGATGCGCAATCTCGGCGGCGCCGTCGGCATCGCGCTGCTCCAGACCGTCTTGACCAAGCGCGAGCAATATCACTCCAATGTGCTGATGCAGTCGGTCTCGGTGTTCGAGCAGGCGACGCGGACGCGGTTGGAACAACTCACGCAGTATTTCGTCAATCACGGCGTCCTCGACCGTGCGGATGCCGCCCATCGTGCCTATGTCGCGATCGGCCATACCGTGCAGAAGCAGGCTTTTATTCTCGCCTTCAGCGACACCTTCTATCTGCTCGGCATGGCGCTGATCGTCGCGCTCGCCGCCGTCCTGTTCCTGAAGAAGGCCGGCCAGACCTCGGCCGGCGGAGCCCACTGACCTCAACCCAGCAAGCAAGGAGAACGACCATGAAACCGCGCATGAACTTCTACCAGGCCGCCCCCGACACGATGAAGGCGCTGATGGCGCTGGAGGAGCAGATCCAGTCGACGGGCCTCGAGAAATCGCTGATCGAGCTCGTCAAGATCCGCGCCTCGCAGATCAACGGCTGCGCCTTCTGCATCAACATGCACACCGAGGACGCCCGCAAGCGCGGCGAGACCGAGCAGCGCATCTATCTGCTCAACGCCTGGCGGGAGTCCCCGCTCTACAGCGACCGCGAGCGCGCCGCGCTGGCCTGGACTGAAGCCGTGACGCTGATCTCGGAGACGCACGCGCCTGACGAGACTTACGAGCAGGTCCGCGCACAATTCTCCGACGCGGAGACGGTGAACCTGACCATGCTGATCGGCGCCATCAATGCCTGGAACAGGCTGGCGATCGCGTTCCGCGCCGTGCATCCGGTGAAGGTGAAGGCGTCGGTGGCGTAGGTATTCACGACTGTCATGCCCCGCGAAGGCGGGGCATCCAGTACGCCGCAGCCTTCCGGTTCAAGCACTGACGTCTCGGAGTACTGGATCGCCCGGTCAAGCCGGGCGATGACAGCGGAGAACGCGGCTTAGACCGCCGTCGCCTTGGCGAACTCCACGTAGATCTCGCGCAGGCGCGTGGCCATCGGGCCGGGCTTGCCGTCCCCGACCTTCTTGCCGTCGATCGCGACGACCGGCTGAACGAACAGCGAGGCCGAGGTCGCAAAAGCCTCCTTCGCGGCCAGCGCCTCTTCCACGGTGAAGGAACGCTCCTCGACGCGGAGCTGGCGCTCCTCGGCGAGCGCGACCACCGCCTTGCGGGTGCAGCCCGGCAGGATGGCGTTTGAGTTCTTGCGGGTCACGATGACGTCGTCCTTGGTGAGGATGAACGCCGAGGACGAGCCACCTTCAGTGACGTAGCCGTCTTGCAGCATCCAGGCCTCGCCCGCGCCGGCTTCTGCCGCGGCCTGCTTCGCCAGCACCTGCGCCAGCAGCGCTACGCTCTTGATGTCGCGCCGCTCCCAGCGGATGTCGGGCACCGTGATCACGTTGATGCCGGTCTTGGCCGCGGCCGCATTGATGATGTCCTTCTCGGAGGTGAACATCACCAGGCTCGACTGGACGTCGCCCTTCGGGAACGCGAAGTCGCGCCCCTTGTCGGCGCCGCGCGTGACCTGGAGGTAGACGAGGCCGTTCTCGACCTTGTTGCGCGCGATCAGCTCCTTCTGCAGCTCGGTGATGCGCTCGACGGTCTCCGGCAGCTTCAGCTTGATCTCGCCGACCGACCGTTCCAGCCGCGCCAGATGCGAGGCGTTGTCGACCAGCTTGCCGTCGAGCACGGCCGAGACCTCGTAAATGCCGTCGGCAAACAGGAAGCCGCGGTCGAGGATCGAGACCTTGGCGTCCGAAAGCGGGACGAATGAACCGTTGACGTAGGCGATCGAGTCCAAGGCGGGTCTCCTGGCGGGAAAGGGGGATTTGGCGCGCTTATACGCCAGTTGGGGGAGCCGAGCACCCCTCTATTCGTCATTCCGGGGCGGCGCGAAGCGACGAACCCGGAATCCATTTCACCTCGCGTACTGCCGCCCAATGGATTCCGGGCTCGCGACTGCGTCGCGCCCCGGAATGACGGCGGCGCTAGTGCGACAGAATCTTCGACAAGAACTTCTGCGCGCGGTCGCTGCGCGGCTTGCCGAAGAAGTCGTCCTTCGGAGCGTCCTCGACGATCTCGCCGCGGTCCATGAAGATGACGCGGTTGGCAACCTTGCGGGCAAAGCCCATTTCGTGGGTCACGACCATCATGGTCATGCCTTCGCGGGCGAGGTCGACCATGACGTCGAGCACCTCGCTGACCATTTCAGGGTCGAGCGCCGAGGTCGGCTCGTCGAACAGCATCACGATCGGGTCCATGGCAAGCGCACGCGCGATGGCGACGCGCTGCTGCTGGCCGCCGGAGAGCTGGGCCGGAAATTTCTGCGCCTGCTCCTTCAACCCGACGCGCTCCAAGAGCTGCATGCCCTTCGTCACCGCCTTGTCGTGCGACCGGCCGAGCACCTTCTCCTGCGAGAGGCAGAGATTGTCGATGATCTTCAGGTGCGGGAACAATTCGAAGTGCTGGAACACCATGCCGACGCGCGAGCGCAGCTTCGGCAAATTGGTCTTGGGATCGTTCACCTTGGTGCCGTCGACCAAAATGTCGCCGCTCTGGAACGGCTCCAGTGCGTTGACGCATTTGATCAGGGTCGACTTGCCCGAGCCGGAGGGGCCGCAGACCACGACCACCTCGCCCTTGGTAACGTTGGTGGTGCAGTCGGTCAGCACCTGGAAGGTCGGGCTGTACCATTTGTTGACGTGGCTGATTTCGATCATGTGCTCTCAGACCCTGCGGCAGACTTGGTTCACCTCTCCCAAGGGGAGAGGTCGGCGCGAAGCGCCGGGTGAGGGATTCAGGTCTATCGTTGGCGCAGAACCCCTCACCCGGATCGCTGACGCGATCCGACCTCTCCCTATGGGAGAGGTGAAGGGCACCGCATGTCGCGATATCAATTTCACATCACACCTAGCGGATGATGGCGATGCGCGCCTGGAGGCGGCGGACGCCGAAGGACGCGATACAGGAGATGGTGAAGTAGACGACGGCTGCGAACAGATACATTTCGACCAGACGGCCGTCGCGCTGTGCGACCTTGCTCGCCGCGCCCAGGAAGTCCGTGATCGAGAGAACGTAGACCAGCGAGGTGTCCTGGAACAGCACGATGGTCTGCGTGATCAGGACCGGCAGCATGTTGCGGAAGGCCTGCGGCAGCACGACGTAGCGCATGGTCTGGGCGTAGGTCAGCCCCAGCGCGCTGGCTGCGGCCGGCTGGCCGCGCGAGATCGACTGGATGCCGGCGCGCATGATCTCGGAGAAGTATGCGGCCTCGAACATGATGAAGGTGATCAGCGAGGACGCGAACGCGCCGACGCTGATCGGGCGCGAGGCGCCGGTCAGCCACTGCCCGATATAGGGCACCAGAAAGTAGAACCAGAAGATCACCAGCACCAGCGGCAGCGAGCGCATGAAGTCGACATAGATGCCGGCGATGCGGCCGAGCAGCTTGAGGCCGGACAGGCGCATCAGGGCGAGCGCCGTGCCGAACACCAGGCCGCCGAACGCGGCGAGCGCGGTCAGCGTCAGCGTGAAGGTCATGCCCTCGTAGAACAGATAGGGCAGCGCGCGGCGAATGACGTCGAAATCGAAATTGCCGAGCATCGCTTATTTCCCCGTGATGTAGCCGGGGATCGCGACCCAGCGCTCGAGGAAGCGCATTCCGGTCACGACGACGGCGTTGACGAGGAGATAAAGGATGGTCGCGGCGGTGAAGGCCTCGAACACCTGGAACGAGAATTCCTGCATCGAGCGTGCCTGGCCGGTCAGTTCCAGCAGGCCGATGGTGATCGCGACCGCCGTGTTCTTGATGGTGTTGAGGAACTCGGAGGTCAGCGGCGGCAGGATGATGCGGAATGCCATCGGCAGCAGCACGTAGCGATAGCCCTGCACGGTGGTCAGCCCCAGCGCGGTCGCCGCCATCTTCTGCCCGCGCGGCAGCGAGCCGATGCCGGCCTGCAACTGCACGGCGACGCGCGCCGACATGAACAGACCAATGCCGATCGCCGCCGTCCAGAACGGCGCGTTCGGCAATTGCTTCAGCCAGAGGCCCGCGGCCTTGGGCAGGATTTCCGGCAGCACGAAGAACCACAGGAACAGCTGCACCAGCAGCGGCATGTTCCGGAAGAATTCGACGTAGCAGAAGCCGAACCAGTAGGCGCCCTTCGAGGGCAGCGTGCGCATGACGCCGACGATCGAGCCGGTGATCAGCGCGATGATCCAGGCCAGCACCGCGGTTTCGAGGGTCAGCACCAGTCCCGACAGCAGCATGTCGAGATAGGTACCGGTCCCCATCGGGTTCGGCTGGAAGAAGATTCCCCAGTTCCAGTTGTAGTTCACGTGTCCCCCGCGCGAACGCGCCAGTCAAAAATGTCCCGGCGCCTATGCAAATGTCCGGCCACTTCCCTCCAGAACGGCCGGCATGTCTTCCCTCTCTCCGCTTGCGGGGAGAGGGTGAGGGGGGTTCTCCGCGAGGAAGGTGATAGTTAGACTCGTGGAGAGTCCCCCTCACCCGGAATCCGCGCGTTCCGCGCGAATTCCGGCCTCTCCCCGCACGCGGGGAGAGGCAAACGGTATCTTACTTGTAATCGTCCGGGTTCGGCGAGTCCGAAGGCTTGGCGAACTCGTTCTTCAGCTCGGAGGAGATCGGGGTGTTGAGGTTCAGGCCCTTCGGCGGGATCTTGGCCGTGAACCACTTGTCGTAGATCTTCTGGGCCTCGCCGGAGGTGTAGAGCGCAGCGGTCGCCGCATCGACCACCTTCTTGAACGGCGCGTCATCCTTGCGCAGCATGATGCCGTAGGGCTCGGGTTTGGAGAACGCGTCCTTGGAGACGGCGTAGTCGTCCGGCGCCTTCGAGCCGGCGACGAGGCTGGCGAGCAGGATGTCGTCCATGACGAAGGCGACGGCGCGGTCGGTCTCGACCATCAGGAAGGCTTCGGCGTGGTCCTTGGCCGGGATGATGTTGGCGCCGAGCTTCTTCTCGACGTTGGCCTCGGTCAGCTGCTTGATGTTGGTGGTGCCGGCGGTCGAGACCACGGTCTTGCCCTTGAGGTCGTCGATCGACTTCAGGCCGCTCGACTTCTTGAAGACGTAGCGGCTGGCGGTCAGGAAGTGGGTGTTGGTGAAGGCAACCTGCTTCTGGCGCTCGGCGTTGTTCGTGGTCGAACCGCATTCGAGGTCGATGGTTCCGTTGGCCATCAGCGGAATACGGGTCGCCGACGTGACCGGGTTGAGCTTGACCTCGAGCTTGTCGAGCTTGAGCTCCTTCTTCACGGCATCGACGATCTTGTAGCAGATGTCCATCGCGAACCCGACGGGCTTCTGGTTGTCGTCGAGATAGGAGAACGGGATCGAGGAGTCACGGAAGCCGAGCGTGATGGCACCGGTGTCCTTGATGTTCTTCAGCGTGCCGGTCAGCTCCTGGGCCCCGGCCTGGCTGACGGCGAAGGTCGCGGCGAGCGCGAGCCCGATGCTACGGAAATGTTTCACTTTTTTCTTCCCCTTTCAGGATGATGCGGCGGGATGCAAGCACAAAACGGGCCGGAATAGAATGTGACTTTTGGCTGGACCGAAGGCTCAGGTTAACGGTTGCGGCAATTCCCCGAGATCCCAGAACAGCCCGGCCATCACCGTCAAGGCCTCCTCGGTCAATGGCAGCAGGATGTGCTCGTTGGGCGCATGCTGGGAGCAGCCGGGATAGGAGTGCGGGACCCAGATCGTCGGCAGTCCCAGGATCTCGGAAAACACGTCGTTGGGCAGCGAGCCGCCGAAATTCGGCAGCACCGCCGGCGCCTTGCCGGTGGTGTTTTGGACCGAATCCGCCGCCCATTTGATCCAGGGGCTGTCGAAATCGGTGCGCGAGGCGGCAAAGCTCTGCGCCGCCCGCACCCCGACCATCGGAAAGCCGTTCTGGACCAGATGCGCGCGGATGGCCTCGATCAGGCCGTTGACCTCAGTGCCGACCACGAACCGCAGTTGCAGCACGGCATTGGCATGGCCGGGAATGGCGTTGGCCGGCTTCTCGATATTGCCCGAGGACATCGCCAGCACTTCGAGCGTATTCCAGGCATAAAGCCGCTCGGCCGCCGACAGGCCCTCCTCACCCCAGTTCTCCGCCAGTGCCGGCTCGTCCGCGGTCGGGACCACCTGCACGTCGGCAAGATAGCTGCGGATCTGGTTGGTGAGCCGCGGCGGCTTCAGCGCGTCGAGCTGGAGGCGGCCATGGCCGTCAACCAAGGTGGAGATGGCGTTGACCAGGATGGTCGCGGGGTTGGCGAGCACGCCACCCCAATTGCCGGAATGATGGCCGCCATCGCGCAAATTCACGTCGAGATGGATGCGGATGCCGCCGCGGCATCCCAGGAACAGCGTCGGACGATCAGCGGAGAGGCGCGGCCCGTCGGAGGCCATGAACAAATCGGCCTTGAGCGCGTCGCGGTTGAGGTCGCAGACTTTGCCCAGATCAGGCGAGCCGATCTCCTCGCCCATCTCGACGATGAACTTGGCGTTGAAGCCGAGCTTGCCGCCGCGGGCCTCGCGCACCGCGCGGAGCGCGGCCATGTTGATGCTGTGCTGGCCCTTGTTGTCGGCGGTGCCGCGGCCGTAGAGCCGCGTGCCCGCAACCGTTGTGCGCCAGGGATCGCGGCCGTCGCGCCACTCGCCTTCCATGCCGTCGACGACGTCACCATGGCCGTAGACGAGCACGGTCGGCGCGGACGCGCTCTCGTGATGCTCGGCGAACAGGAACGGCGCCTTGCCGCTCGGGGATTCGACGATCCGGCTGGTGAAATCGAGCGCGGCGAAGGAGGGCATCATCTCCTGTTCCAGATAGGCGCGCAGTTCCACACCGCGCGACGGGTTCTGGCTTTCGGTCCGATAGGCGACGCGGCGGTCGAGCTCGGCGAGGAAAGCGCCGGACTGGAAATCCTCACGGGCGCGGGCGATGGCGTCGGCTCTGGTCATGACTTGTTTTTCGAGGCTTTGCGACGAAGGACCCTATCCGAGACAGGGTGTCCTTCGAAAGTGGCGGGGACTTGGGCAGTTCTTATAGATCGCTTGTAGTTCTCTTGCAGTTCTCTTGGGATTTCGTTCTTGCTCGCTTGAGATTGGCTTGCCAGGGGCGGGAGCGCCGCTGATTTTGGCCTTGCCAAGGGCAAGCGATATGCAAGAACGTCGCCAGATTGGGGCGCACGTCTATCATTCGAAGAGCGCTCAGTACAGGGCGCCAGGGGACCAGCATGGCCAAAGAGATCAGGCTCAATGCCTTTGCGATGAATTGCGTCGCACACCAGTCACCGGGCCTGTGGACCCATCCGCGCGACCGCACCGCCGAGTATAACCGCCTGCCTTACTGGATCGACCTTGCCAAAACGCTGGAACGCGGCCGTTTCGACGGGCTGTTCCTGGCCGACGTGCTCGGCGTCTATGACGTCTATGGCAACAGCCCTGACGCGGCCTTGCGCAATGCAGCACAGACGCCGTCGAACGAGCCGCTGCTGCTGCTGTCGGCGATGGCGGCGGTGACCAAGAATCTCGGCTTCGGCGTCACAAGCAATCTCTCGTTCGAGCCGCCCTACCCGTTCGCGCGGCGGATGTCGACGCTCGATCATCTCACCGAAGGACGGATCGGCTGGAACGTCGTCACCGGCTATCTCGACAGCGCCGCGCGCGGCGCCGGCAAGGACAAGCAGGCCGGACACGACGACCGCTACGACATCGCCGACGAATACATGGAGGTCGTCTACAAGCTCTGGGAAGGCAGCTGGGAGGACGGCGCCGTGCTGCGCGACCGGGCGCGCGGCATCTTCACGGACCCCAGCAAGGTCCATCGCATCAACCACGAGAGCGCGAACTACCGCATCAACAACACCATCCACCTCAGCGAGCCATCGCCGCAGCGCACGCCCGTGCTGTACCAGGCCGGCACCTCGCCGCGCGGGCGGCAATTCGCGGCGAAGCACGCCGAATGCGTGTTCATGTCGGGACCGTCGGCCAAGATCATCGCGCCGCGCGTCTCCGCGATCCGCCAGGAGGCCGCCGCGCTCGGCCGCAATCCGGCGGAGATCCTGATGTTCAACATGATGACGATCATCCTCGGCAACACCGAAGCCGAAGCCGCAGCGAAATATGCCGACTACCGCTCGCACATCAATCCGGAAGGCGCGCTGGCCCTGATGTCGGGATGGACCGGCATCGACTTCTCCGGCTACGAGCTCGATCAGCAGGTGCGTCACGTGCAGAACGACGCCGGCCGTAGCGCGCTCGACAACGTCACCCGCGGCGATCCGGACCGCGTCTGGACCGTGCGCGACGTCATCGAGCATGTCGGCATTGGCGGCGCCGGCCCCGTCGTGGTCGGCACGCCCGAAAGCGTCGCCGACAAGATCGAGGATTGGTTCGAGAAGACCGATGTCGACGGCCTCAACGTTGCGTTCGCGATCTCGCCCGGTGATTTCGAGGACATCGCCGACATGCTGGTGCCGGAGCTGACCAAGCGCGGGCGGTACAAGAGCGAATATGCGAAAGGCACGCTGCGGGAGAAGCTGTTCGGCGGCGGTCGCGCGCGATTAGGCGCACCGCATCCGGCGGCGGGGTATCGGGTGGGGAAGAAGGGGTAGCTGCGAGCAGTCCTTACTTCAGGCGATCAGCCACACTGCATCGACAAACACCGCTGCGTTCCCTCCCCCCTTGCGGGGGAGGGCTAGGGAGAGGGGTGCCACACGGGGACTCTCTGCAGCGCACGACCTATTCTCGACGACGGCAACACCGCCTCCTGGGCCACCCCTCTCCCCCGCCCTCCCCCGCAAGGGGAGGAGGGAGCAGAGCGGAGTGTGCTCCGTCTACACCTTCCCATCCACCATCACCTCGATCAGCTTCGTCCCTGGCCGATTGAACGCCGACGCCAGCGTCGCCTTCAGCTCGCTGACATCGCTGACCTTGATCGCCTCGCATCCGAGCGCCTTCGCCACTCCGGCGAAATCAACGGGCGGATCGACAAAGTCCATGCCGACGTAATTGTCATCGCCGTGGAAGGCGAGCAGGCGCTGCTTGATGATGCGGTAGCCGCCATTGTTGGCGATGACGACGTTGAGCGGCAGCTTGTGATGCGCCGCGGTCCACAACGACTGGATCGAATACATCGCGCTGCCGTCGCCGGAGAAGCACACCACGGGACGATCCGGATTGGCGATGCCGGCGCCGACCGAGGCCGGCAGGCCCCAGCCGATGCCGCCGGAGGCAAGGCCGTGATAGCCATAGCGGTCGCGATGCGGACGCAGATTGGTGATCTGACGGCTGGAGGTGAGGCCTTCGTCGACGAGGATAGCGTGGTCGGGCATGGCCTCGACCATTTGCAGCACGAGATAATCGGGATCGATGGGGTTGCGGCCCGCGCTCCTGCCGATCTGCTCGACCAAGGCGGCGCGGCGCGCGGTCCAGTTCTTCGGTGCAAGTTCAGCGAGGCGCTCCTTGGCGCGCCTCGCGAGCGCCGCGCCGCCCATCTCCTTCAGCACCGGGATCAGTGCGCGCAGCGTTTCCTTGACGTCCGCCTTCAGCGCGATCTCGGCGCCATAGTTCTTGGCGATCTCCCAATCGACGAGCCCGATCTGCACGATGCCAAGCCCATCAGGCAGCGCATCGACCTCGCTATAGACCGACATCCGCAGGGGATCGCCGCCGAGCGCGACCAGCAGATCGTGCGGCGCCAGCGTATCGCGTGCGACTTTCTGCACGCGCGCGAGCGTGCCGACGAAGCTCGGGCTCTCCGACAGGAAGTGCGCGCCATAGGGCGTCGAGGACTGGTAGGCAGCGGCGCCGAGCAGCTCGGCGAGTTCGGCTGCCTCCTTCAGCGCGTCGCTCTTGACCACCTCGTCCATCGTGACGATCGCAGGCCGCTCGGCCTTCAGCAGCCGCGCAGCAAAGGCCTTCAACGCCTCGTCGGACGGCCTTGCACGCGCATCGATACGGGTGGAACGGCCGAGATCAATGCCGGCCTCACTGTTGAGGATGTCGCCGGGCAGCGAGATGAACACCGGCCCGGTCGGCGGCGTCATCGCGACCTTGGCGGCGCGGCGCACGATGCGCGGCAAATCCTCCAGCCGCGTCACCTCGACCGCCCATTTCACCAGCGGCTCGGCCATGCGCACCAAGGGGCCATACAGCACCGGCTCCATCAGGCCGTGGCCCTGCTCCTGCTGACCCGCGGTCAGGATCATCGGCGTGCCCGTGAACTGGGCGTTGTAGAGCGAGCCCATCGCATTGCCGAGGCCCGGCGCGACATGGACGTTGCAGGCGACGAGTTTTCCCGACGCGCGGCTGTAACCGTCGGCGATCGCCACCACCAGGCTCTCCTGCATCGCCATCACATAGGTGAGGTCAGGATGGTCCTTCAGCGCGTGCATGATCGGCAGCTCGGTGGTGCCGGGATTGCCGAACAGATGCGTGATGCCCTCGTCCTTGAGCAGCGCGAGAAAGGCGGAGCGGCCGGTGATCTTGTTCTTCATGTTTCCTCCAGGAGCGGACGTTGCCGCAAGGACGGAAAGCATGATGGCCGAAGTCTTGGCAGGCGCGCAAGGAAGCGCTGTCATGGCTGCCTTGCGCGCGTGAGGAGAAGCTGGAAGGATAGGCGGAAGCCGGAGGGACCGTCATGGCCTACGACGAAGGCACCGCCGCACGGGTTCGCAAGTTGCTGGCGGGCCAACGCCACGTCGCGGAAAAGAAGATGATGGGCGGGCTTTGTTTCATGGTGGACAACGTGATGTGCTGCACCATCAGCGGCCGCGGCGGCATGCTGTTTCGCGTCGGCCCAGAGGCGCATGCGCGGATGCTGAAGGAGCCGCACACGAGCCCAATGGAAATGCGCGGGCGCATCATGAAGGGGTTCGTGAGGGTCTCTGATGAGGGCACGCGAACCGATGCCGGGCTCAAAATCTGGGTGAAGCGCGCGCTCGATTTCGTGGCGACGATGCCGGCCAAGCCGCCAGCAAAGAGAGCCGCGCCGCGCTCGGCGACGTCGGCCAGCGCGAAGGCTAAAGCGCCTCCTCGCGGCCAAGCTCGAACGGGTCCTCGCCGCTAGCGCGCTTCTTCTTTTTCGAGCGCTGCCAGACCACGCCGGGAAAGCCCTTCAGGGGCACCAAGGGCTCGCCGGTATAGGCCCATTCCTGCAGCTCCTCGATCGCGATGTGGTAGAGCGGCTGGCGCCCGGTGCGCTCTTTGAACAGCGCGCGGGGGATGTTGACCATGTGGGGGCCACGAGGCCGCTCATAGGCGATCGGCGTGCCGCAATGCGAGCAGAAGCTGCGCGCGGTTTTCGTCGCCTTGTCCTCGTAGCGGGTCATCGCGGTTTTCCCCGAGGTGATGCGAAAACGCTTCTTCCAGCTGCCGACATAGGTCGCGTAGGCCGCGCCATGGGCGCGGCGGCTGGCGGCGGAATGGTCGTGCCAGGCCCAGCGCGCGGGAACGTCGATCTCGAAGGTGACCTTGCCGCAGAGGCATTGGCCGGTGGCGGTTCCTGCGGCGACTGCGGCTTTGGCCATGGAAGTCTCTCCGTCGTCATTGCGAGCGCAGCGAAGCAATCCAGACTGCCGTCGCCGAAAGATTCTGGATTGCTTCGCTGCGCTCGCAATGACGGAGTTTGTGGTGTCAGTCGGGGCGACGCAATAGCCCCGTAGCCCGGATGGAGCACAACGCAATCCGGGATTCTCGACGCCGGGAAAAATTAGGGATTTCGCTGCGCTCCATCCAGGCTACGGCAGCGACTTACGCCGGCGTCAGCTCGTCATAGACAGGGTAATCCGTGTACCCCTTCTCCTCGCCGCCATAGAACGTCGCGCGGTTGTACGGCGTGATCGGGTAGTCGTGCGCAAGGCGGTACGGCAGATCCGGGTTGGAGATGAAGATGCGGCCGAAGGCGATGATGTCGGCGTGGCCGTCGGCGATCGCCGCATTCGCGCTCTCGCCGGTGAAGCCGCCGGCGGTCATCAGCACGCCGCTGTAGTGCGGGCGGAACAGCACCATCGCGGAGGGCACGTTCTCCCAGTGGACGTCGGCGCGGCCGGCGCCGCTGGAGCGGGGCTCGATGAAGTGCAGATAGGCAAGGCCGAGCCTGTCGAGCGCCTTCACCACATGCGTATAGAGCGGCATCGGATCGGGCTCGCCGGAATCGTTGGCGATGCCGTGCGGCGACAGCCGCACGCCGACGCGGCCCGCGCCCCAGACGTCGATCGCGGCCTGCGTGACTTCGAGCAGCAGCCGGGCGCGGTTCTCGATCGAACCGCCATATTGGTCGGTGCGCTGGTTGCTGCGCGACTGCAGGAACTGCTCGAGCAGATAGCCGTTGGCGCCGTGGATCTCGACGCCGTCGAAGCCGGCGGCGAGCGCGTTCTTCGCGCCTTGCCGGAAGGCCTCGACGATGTCCTTGACCTCGTCGGTCTCCAGCGCGCGCGGCGTCTCATAGTCAGAAATCTTGCCGTCAGCTGTCATCGCCTTCATGCCTTCGGCCTTGATCGCAATCGCCGAAGCCGAGACCGGCAGCTCACCGCCATGGAAGGAGGAATGCGAGACGCGACCGACATGCCAGAGCTGGAGGAAGATGATGCCGCCCTTGGCATGCACGGCATCCGTCACCTTACGCCATCCCGCGATCTGCGCGTCCGTATAGATGCCCGGCGTCGCCGGGTTGCCGCGGCCGTGCGAGAGCACCGGGGAGGCTTCGGCGATGATCAGGCCGCCCTTCGTTGCGCGCTGGCCGTAATATTCGGCGTTGAGCGGCCGCGGCGAAAAGCTCTCGCGCTCGGCACGCATGCGCGTCAGCGGCGCCATCACGACGCGATGCGCGAGCTTGTACGGACCGACCTGCAACGGTTGAAACAACGCCTCGAATTTCATGCTGGCCCCGAAATGGCTATGGAAGGACGTGGATCATATAGCGAGGGGCGGCGATCTGAAAAGACCACAGCTCTTCTCCCTCTCCCCGTTCTTACGGGGAGAGGGTCGGGGTGAGGGGCTGCCTCCGGGAAAATGCCGAGAGTTGGGCTCGCGGAGGCTCCCCCTCACCCGGAATTCAAACTGCGTTTGAATTCCGGCCTCTCCCCGCACGCGGGGAGAGGCGAAGAGGGAGAAAGTCTTACGCGGTCTTGATCCAGACGGACTTCACGTTGAGATATTCCTCGACGTGCTGCTTGCCGGATTCACGGCCGTAGCCGCTCATCTTGTAGCCACCGAACGGCACGGCCGGGTCCATCGCCTGGTAGCAGTTCACCCACACCGAGCCGGCGCGGAGGCTCTTCGCAACCGCATGCGCCTTGCTGACGTCGCGCGTCCACAGGCCGGAGCCGAGGCCGAAGGTGGTGTTGTTGGCGCGCTTGACCAGCTCGTCCATGTCCTTGAACGCGATCGCGGAGATGACCGGGCCGAAGATCTCCTCCTGCGCGATGCGCATGTTGTCCTGCACGCCCGCGAACACGGTCGGCGAGACGAAGAAGCCCTTCGACAGCGCGCCTTCGGTGACGCGGCCACCGCCGGCGAGCGCGCGTGCGCCTTCCTTCTGGCCGATGTCGAGATAACCGGTGACGCGCTCGAGCTGCTGCTCGGAGACCAGCGGACCGATCTGGGTGTTGGGATCGAGGCCGTTGCCGACCTGGAGCTTCTTGCCGAACTCAGCGACGCGGCCGACGAACTCCTCGTAGATCGACTGCTCGACGAACAGGCGGGTGCCGGCGCTGCAAATCTGGCCGGAATTCGCGAACACCGCCATTGCGGCGCCGGGAACTGCGGCATCGAGATCGGCATCGGCGAACACGATGTCGGGCGACTTGCCGCCGAGCTCGAGCGAGACGCGCTTGAGGTTGCCGGCGGAGGCGCGGATGATCGACTGGCCCGTGATGTGCGAGCCGGTGAAGGCGACCTTGTCGACGTCAGGATGCGAGGCGAGCGCGGCGCCCGCGGTCTCGCCATAGCCCGGCACGACGTTGACGACGCCGGGCGGAATGCCGGCTTCCAGCGCGAGCTCGGCGATGCGCAGCGAGGTCAGCGGCGCTTCTTCCGCGGGCTTGAGCACCACGGTGCAGCCGGTCGCGATCGCAGGGCCAATCTTCCAGATCGTCGCGGTGAGCGGACCGTTCCACGGAATGATGGCGCCGACGACGCCGATCGGCTCCTTCAGCGTGTAGGAGAAGATCTCGCCGGGCAGCGAGTTCTCGATGGTCTCGCCATGGATCGCGGTGGTCTGGCCGGCATAATAGCGCAGCATGCCGACGGCGCGCAGGCGATAGGCACGGGTGCGGCTGACCGGCGCGCCCATGTCGAGCGTGTCGAGCTGCGACAATTCGTCGAAATTCTTCTCGACGAGGTCAGCGAGCCTGAGCAGCAGGTTCTGCCGCTCGAACGGCTTGATCTTGCTCCACGGGCCTTCGAAGGCGCGGCGGGCGGCAGCGACCGCACGGTCGATGTCTTCCTTGTCGCCCTCCGCGACGGTTGCGAGCAGCTCGCCGGTGGCAGGGTTGTGAGTCTCGAAGCGCTTGCCGGAGGCCGCATCGACCCACTTGCCGTCGATCAGCATCTGCTTGTAGGACCCGTTGGCGAACGGATGGCGCGTGATCGGAATAGCCTGCGACACAGCCATGGCTGCACTCCCTGTCAAATGATTGATTGGTTCGATCTGCGCGGGATCGTTAGGTCGAAGAGAATACAGCGCTGCCGGAAAGGCGTAAAGTCAGCGCGGAACGAAGCCCTGCCATGCCGACTTGTGCAGGGTCGAATGGGCGCCATGGCCCAACCCTTGTTCCGGAGAACAATCATGCCACATTCCGCCATCGTCAAAGACAATGTTGCCGTGATCACGGGTGGCGCATCCGGCATTGGACTAGCCGCCGCCACGGCCTTTGCGCGCGCCGGCATGAAGGTGTGCATCGCCGACGTCGATCAGGCACGGCTGGCGGAATCCGGAACAAAACTGTCATCCATCACGTCCGCCACACATGTGATGACGTTCGCCGTCGATGTCGGCAAGGCCGAGAGCGTGGCGGAACTCGAGCGCGCCGTGCGCGAGCGCTTTGGCGGCACCGACATCCTCATGAACAATGCCGGCATCCAGCCCGGCAGTACGCTGTTCGCCGAGCCCGACAACTGGCAGCGGATCATCGGCGTCAACATGTGGGGCATCATCAACGGCTCGCGGATCTTCACGCCGAACATGATCGCGCGCCGCAAGGCGGGCCTCATCATCAACACCGGCTCCAAGCAAGGCATCACCACGCCGCCCGGCGATCCCGCCTACAACGTCTCCAAGGCCGGCGTGAAGGCGTTTACGGAAGCGCTCCAGCACGAGCTCCGCAACACCAGGGATTGCAAGATCACCGCGCATCTGTTGATCCCCGGCTTCGTCTTCACCGGCCTCACCGCGAAGGGTCGCACCGAAAAGCCGGCCGGCGCCTGGACGCCGGAGCAGACGGTCGACTTCATGCTGGCACGGCTCGAGGCCGGCGACTTCTATATCCTGTGCCCGGACAACGACGTGCCGCGGGCGCTGGACGAGAAGCGCATGCTGTGGGCCGCCGGCGACATCGTCGAGAACCGCCCGCCGCTGTCGCGATGGCATCCGGACTATGCGGATGCGTTCAAGAGGTTTGTGGACGGAAGCTAGCCGGCTGATCACCCCAAAGCCAGCACGAGCGCGCTTCCGATTGGCACGCCCCAGCCGGATACCGCGTCAAACCCTCGCTTCGCTTCATATCCGACGCCCGGCTTTGGCCGCGATGCGTTGTGACCGACCGTTATGTCGTGGCAGACGAACTCCCCCATCGGACGTCGAAGCAGGGGTGACCTGCGGTAAAGCAACGGCGCCAGAAAGCGCTGCCGCTTCTCTGGCGGCAATAGCGCGTTGACGCGTGCGATGAGTGCGGCGAGGAGCGGCGCGGATGCACTGGTCCCGCCACCATAGTCCGGCTTGCCCCGGAAGATCATTGCGTAACCCGGTGGACCCGCGAGCGCCGCGATGTCAGGCACGACACGACCGTGCCGCCCGCTGTTCAGGGACCTGATATCGATGCCGCGTTGCCACGCCGGCCGGGGAAATATTTCGCTGATTCCGCCGCCGGTTGAACCTCCGCCCGCTTTCATCCGGCGTCCCGGCGTCTCCCACCACACCTGCTCCGTCACCTCGCCTGCGAGCCGCGTCATCATGGTGCCGCCGACCGCAAGAACGAACGGACTGCAACTCGGAAAATCGACATGTGCAGCCCCGTCCGCCTCCTCGTCGCCGGTGCCGTCGTCACCCGACGCCCCGCAGATCGTGATGCCAAGCGCCGCAGCCGCCTGAAGCCGTTCGTTGATCGCCGTGCGCGCGGCCGGCGACCAATCAGTGGAATCCTCCGCAGAGCCCCAGCTTACCGAAAGCGCCACCGGCCGGTCGATGATCACGCGATTCAACAGATCGATCCAGCCCTTCTGGTCGAAATTCGCGAAGTAGACCGACAGCCTGGCTCCCGGCGCAAGACCCGCGACCACTTCGACATCCATCATCACTTCGCCGGTATCGCCAAGCGCGTCCTTGCGATCGTCTCGCGGCAATCGCTCGATTTGCCTGCGGTTGCGAACCGTCCAGTCAATCGAGACAATCTCGACCTTCGGCCTCTTGCGTCCGAATTTCCTGCAATAGAGCGCGAGGTCCTCGGCGAAATAGCCGCCTCCAAACTCGGCGATTGCGATCTGCTGGCCCGCGCCATCTCCGGGCGGGAAGTGATACAGTGCTTCCAAAGCTGACGGACTGAGCGGCGTCAGCCCGGCGCCGATCCTTGCCCTGCTCCTCCACATCACGCGCCGCTGACCAAATCCAATCAGCGCGGTCACGATCTTCTTGAGCGATAGAGGAATCTTGTAATCGTGCTCGCGATCGCGAAATTCGCCCTGGTCCTCGCTCCAATAGACGCCGAGACGCGGCTGAAATGCCGTCTCCATCTGCGCGACGGTCCCGCTCACACGCATGCTTCGCGTCTCGAGCGACACGCCTTCGATTTTCAGGCCGAACGTCTTCAACACGCGCGACACCTTATCTGCGTCGCTCTTCGATGCACCGTACCTCGCCTTGAACTGGGCTCGCGACAGCGCCCGGCCTCCGAGCCGTCTGGCATCCGGCAGCTTCGGTCCGCGCAGCGTCAGGGTGATCTCGACGCGTTTACCCGGCTTCTCGGCGCGCAGACGTTTGGCGCCCGCAGTCGGCGGACGAGTGCTGCCGGGAACGACGACGGGCTTAGTGGCGCCGACCGCGGCTTTGGCTCCACGCTTTGCAGTCTTGCCGGCCGCACGCTTGCCGGCACGAGTCCTTGCTTTTGCGACTGATGCCATACCTAAGCCCCCGCCCTAGACACGACCGAAGGTTGCAGGCTATCGTTGATCGCATAATGCGTCAATTTACCGGGAGCCCCGCGGGCTGGCCCAGCCAGCCGCGTCGAGCAACCCGGGCATTTTTATTCGATCTGATTGTGATCCGAGGATTTGCCCATGCGCTCGATTTACGCACGGCTCAATCGCCGCTACGGCAAGAAGTTCATCGGCTTCGACCGTCAGAAGCTCGTCAGTGCGACGCTCGCGAACGCCATGGTCGTCACGGCGGCCACACCTCCCCGCGACATGCCACGCCCGGCGCGGGTGGCGCGACGGCCGCGTGTCACGATCGTCGGAGCGGGACTCGGCGGCCTGATGGCCGGCTACACGCTCGCCCATTGCTGCGACGTGACGATTTTCGAGGCGCGCGAACGCGTCGGCGGCCGCGTCTGGAGCAAGAACAAGGCGAGCGGCGTGGTCGAAGCGGGCGGTGAGCTGATCGGCTACAATCATCCGCTGTGGCTGGCCCTGGCGCGCCAGTTCCGGCTGGGCCTCTCGCTGTTCACGCTGGACTCGAATTTCGACGCACTCGATCTCGACATGCCGATCTATCTCGACGGTCGAAAGATCTCGAACCCGCTCGCGCTCAAGACGCTGTTCGAGCAGATGGAGGAATCGTTCGGACGGATGGCCAAGCGTGCGCGGCATGTCCACAAGCATGCCCCCTGGCGAACTCACGGCGCCGACGCTCTGGACCAGCAATCCATGGCCGATTGGATAAAGGACGAACACTGCTCGCCCCTCGCCAAGCTCGCGATGAAGGAGCAGTTCAGCAACGACGCCGGTCAGCCCGTCGAACGACAAAGCCTGCTCGCCAATTTCGCGGTCGTCCACGGCGGCGCACTCAAGGGGCATCCGAGCGCCTTTTTCACCCAGACCGAAACGCTGCGCTGCTCGGAGGGCAATCAATCGCTGGCCGAGCACCTTGCCGAGGAGATCAGGAAGGTCGGAGGCGTGGTCCATTTGTCCTCGCCGGTCATCGCGATCGACATCGACAAGGAGGGGGTGACCGTCACGCCGGAGGGTGCAGCTCCGCATGTCGCCGATTACGTCGTGCTCGCGATTCCGCCGAGCCTGTGGCCGGGCGGTCGCTTCGCCAGGATCAACATCACGCCGCAACTCACGCCCGACCACTACATCTCGATGGGCACCGCCGTGAAATACCTCAGTCCGGTCAAGCGCCGCTTCTGGATCGATCACGGGCTGGCGCCGGCCGCGACCTCGAGCCGGTTCGGCGTCACATGGGAAGGCACCGACAACCAGATCGCGCCGCGCGGTCGCGAGGTCGAGCTCAGCCTGTTCGCCGGCAGCAGACCGGCACAGCAGGCCATTCGACAATGGGAGCGCGGCGGCAAGTCCGCTGTCGATGCATTCTACGCCTCGCGGATCGGCCAGGTCTATCGCGGCTATGAGGACAATCTCTCCCAGCCCCCCGACTTCATTCCGTGGCCCGCCGATCCCTGGACCGGCGCCGGCTATTCCTGTCCCGCGCCCGGCGAAGTCACGCGAGCCGGACCGCTGCTCAACAGCGCGTTTCACAAGCGGATGTATTTTGCGGGCGAGCACACCTGCTTTGCCTATTACGGCTACATGGAGGGTGCGCTCCAGTCGGGCCTGAAGGCAGGTTCGGCTATCCTCAGGGCGATCCGGCGCTAGTGGCGCCACTCGCCCGAGCTGTCACAGCGTCTCCTGCTTGTGCCCGCAATTCTTGCAGGCGAATTTGACGCGGGTCTGGCCCTTTTCCGCCTGGACCCGGTTCGGCGCGCCGCACTTGCCGCAGACGGCCTCGATGCGGGTCGTGCCCTGCTTGACGACGATGGTTTTCTTTTCCATCGATTCGCGGATCAGGCGCTCGGCCTCCTCACGCAGGGATTGTTTCGACAAAGCTCATCTCCGCCTCTGGAAAGCGCGAGAGCCATATCGCACCTGCGTTGGAATCTCAATCGGCAATGGCGAGATCACTGCGCAATCAAGAGAGTCATTCCGGGGCGATGCGCAGCATCGAACCCGGAATCTCGAGATTCCGGGTTGGCGCTTCGCATCGCCCCGGAATGACGAGCGCGTCAGACCTCGACGATCACATAACTGTCTTCGACATGCACCGCAAACGTCTCGGCCACATACGGGCCCTTCTGCAACTCCTCGCCGCGTTCCACCGCGACCGGATATGACCGGATCTTGACGCGTTTCGGATCGAACCAGGACTGGCCGTTGCGCATGTCGAACTCCCAGCCATGCCAGGGACAGCGCAGCATCTCGCCGACGCGCGAGCGCTCGTAGACGCCCGGCTCCGGCGAGGTCAGCCGCGCCACGCAGGCCGCCTTGTCCAGCGGCGCGCCTTCGTGTGGGCATCGGTTCAGAAGGGCGAAGAACTCGCCATTGACATGGAACACGACGATATCGCGCCCGGCGATATCGACGACCTTGTTGCCGCCGGGCGGGATCTCCGTGGTGCGTGCGACAATGTGACGGGCCATGTCCTCTCGAAACCTTCAGAACTTGTAGACCGCGCGGGCATTGCTGCTGAAGATCTTCTTCCGCTCGGCCTCGGTCAGCGGCGTCTTGAAGGCAAAGCGCGGATCGTCGAAATCCCAGTGCGGATAGTCCGACGAGAACAACAGACGGTCGATGCCGACCCATTCGATCAGCGCGCGCAGATGCCGCGCCTCGTCGGGCTCGTCGATCGGCTGCGTCGTGAACCAGAAATGCTCGCGGACATATTCCGACGGCTTGCGCTTGAGATGTGGCACTTCGCTGCGGAAGCGCTCGAAGTGCTGGTCCATGCGCCACACCGCCGACGGGATCCAGCCAAAGCCGCCCTCGATGAAGACGATCTTCAGCTTCGGAAACCGCTCCGGCACGCCCTCGATGACGAGGCTCGCAAGCTGCGCTGCGATGGTGTGCGCGTTGGACTGGTGCTCCTCGACATAATAAGACGGCCAGCCGCCGCCGGTCGGCGGATGTCCGCCGTAACCGCCCACGTGAATACCGAGCGGCAGGTCGAGCGCCTCGGCACGCTCGTAGATCGGCCAGTACCGGCGGCGGCCAAGCGGCTCGTTGGCGCGCGGCGAGACGTTGATCTGGATGTATTCGCCGATCTTCGCGCAGCGCTCGATCTCGGCGATGGCGAGGTCTACCCCATCCTGCCCGACCAGGATCGAGGCCTTCAGGCGCGGATCCCGGTGCGACCAGAAGGCCAACTGCCAGTCGTTGATCGCGCGCTGGATCGCGGCGCCGAATTCCAGGTTCTGCTGCGAGAAGATGAAGAGGTCGAGGACCTGCAGAATCCCGAACTCGACGTCGAGCGGATCGAGATGCTGTTTCTGCATGAAGGTGAGATCGGAGCCGGGCGGCCCGCCGGTCGGCGGCCAGGCGTCGCGCCGCGCGATCAGCGGCGAGGAGCGCGGATAGGGTGTGGTGAACAGATACGGCGTGCGCAGATGGCTGCCATATTCCCTCAGATGCTGTTGCCAGCGTTTGGGCAGGAATTCGTTGAGATCGTCGGGTGAATGCAGGCTCGGATGCACGTCGCAATCCACGATGCGCAAACGTGTTCCGACGGGCTTCTCGTCGTCGCGCAGCGGACGGTCGATGACGTCACTCATGCGAAACCTCCGGAACTAGTTGGCGAGCGACAGCCGCGGAAACGTCTCCAGCGGATTGTCGACGCACATTTTCGCGATGATGCTCTTTGGCAGGTTCGGCGGGATCGGATCGTCGCCGTCGAACTGCCAGTGCGGATAGTCGGACGCGAACAGGAACATCTTTTCGGAGCCGATCTGGTCGATGATCTCCTCGACGCTTCTGGCATCGCCAGGCGCATCGAACGGCTGCATGGTGACGCGAAAATTCTCGCGAATGATCGCAGCCGGCTCGCGCTCGACCCAGGGCACCTCGACGCGCACGCCGCGCCAGGTCTTGTTGGCACGCCACATGAAGGCTGGGAGCCAGCTCACGCCCGATTCCATCAGCACGACCTTGAGATCAGGGAACTTGCCGAAAACGCCCTCGTAGATCAGGCTCAAGATCTGCGCCTGAAACGCCTGCGCCTCGACGAAGTAATATTCGTAGCGGTGCGACGGCCAGCCGGCCGAGCTCGGCGCCTGCCGATATTGCGTGCCGGCGTGGATCGCGAGCGGCAGCTGGTACTTCTCGGCGAGCTGGTAGACCGGCCAGAAATGCCGCCGTCCCAGCAGCGTCTCGCCCTGCGCCAGCACCAGGATGGAGACGAAGCGGTTGTCGCCGGCGCGGCGCTCGATCTCCTCGATGGCGAGATCAGGCGCCTGCATCGGCACCACGATGGAGGCGCGCAGGCGCGGATCGCGTGCCAGCCATTCGGCGGCGATCCAGTCGTTGATGGCCTTGCAGAAGTCGGCCGCCATGTAGGCGTCGAACACGGCCTGCGCACCGTAGAGCACGTTGAGAATGGCGTGGCTGGCACCGAGCTGCTCGAACGCGCCCTTCTGCACCATCGCGAGATCAGAGCCGGGCTTTGCGCCATTGGCCGGGCGCCAGTCGGCGCGACCCGAAAACGGCATGCTCGGCGGATAGGAGGTGAGATCGAGCCCGTCGATGGCGCGGCTCACCACCTGCTCCTTCCAGTGATCGCTGAGATAGGGAAGCAGCGTAGTGCGCGTGCCACCAACCGCAGGGTGGATGTCGCAGTCGATCCGCGTCGCCGCCATGGAGCTTCCTCGCGCAATCTTATTGGCGGCGTTTTGTGTGCGCGCCGCATGCGCAGAGTGCCCCTGCCCGCTTCGGCGCGCAAGGGCGCGCGCCCGCGCGATCCGTCATGGCTCGGTTGCATTTCGCAGGCGCGATATAAACCTAACGATCACATCGCGCGAGGCGGCGCTTCAATCAGGGGATGGCTCCACGACGCGAACGGTGGATGCTTCGGCACCCACCGCTCCGTGCTGCAGATGGCCTCGCGCTTCGGCGCGCGCTCCTCAAGCCGCCTTGGAGACCTCCATCAGCAGACGCTCGGCCTTGGCATCCTCGATGCGGTTCACCAGCCGGCTGCTCTCGTGATTGTCGCGCACGGTCTTGGTGAGAGTGACGCAGGTCTGGATCAGCATCACGATGCCCATGGTGAGATAGCCCTTCATCCAGAGGTCGATCGGCAGGAAGAAGACGCCGAGCGCGACGAGGAAGGCGGAGGCTGCGAAGGACGCGTAAGTGAAGGTCACCCAGGCGCCGCTGTGGGGTTGGCCGTTCTGGTTCATGATGGTCTCCTATCGGTTCGAATGATGATGGGGTTTGAGAGATCGGGCTTGAGATCAGGCCGTCGGCATGCGCTTGGACTTCAAACGCGCCAGCACGTCGTCCGCGGTCGTCTTGAGCCGGGGGCCAAAGCCCTGCTCGGCGAGTTTCTCGGCGGTGGCGAGCGGACCGGTGGCCGCGTCGAGCTCGACCAGCGCATCGTCGGCCGCCTGGGCTTCGATCTGGCGCTCGCGCAGGCGCCGCAAGGTGCTCTCCGCTTCCGGCAGCGTGGATTCGTAAGGGCGGGCTGCCTCGATGCCGCTGCGGCGGAGCGAGCGCACTGCTTCCGAAGCGCGGGCGACGCGACGGCCGCGATCGAGCTCCGTGATGCGGGCCTGCGCATTCGCGACGTGCCGCTTCAGCCTGGCGATCTCGGACGCGAACAGCGCGCGTGCCGTCAGCGCCGCATCGCGGTCGGCCTCGAGCCCTGCGATGGCTTCGGCCGCTTCCTTGGCGAGATCCTCGCGGCCGCCATCGAGCGCCGCAACCGCGCGCGTCTCGAGATCGGCAATACGGGCGATCGTCGCTTCGAGCTTGCGGCCTTCCTGCTGGTCCTGGGCGATTGCCAGCGCCAGCGTCCGCTTGCTGCGCTCGACGGCCGCGGCCGCATCGCGCATCTGTTGATCGAGGATCAGAAGGGCCGTCCGGTCCTCCAGCTCCTCGCCCGCAGCGGCCACGCTGCCGCGGAAAAGTGTCACTACGGTCTTGAACATTGGCTGCTCCCTGTTATGAGCGTTGCTCACAGGTGCTTTGTAACACATCTTGAGCGTTGCTCAAGATAAATTTGAGCAGCGCTCACGGTTTTGGTTAACAAATGTCTAAAGCCTTGGAACGTCGAGAGAAACTTCGGGCCGACCTGATCCTGGCGGCGGAACGGATGATCGCAAGCCGCGGATTGGCCGGTCTGAAAACCCGCGATCTCGCGCGCGAGATCGGCTGCGCCAATGGCGCGGTCTACAATCTCGTGGCCGATGTGGACGAGCTGATCCTCCGCGTCGGCTCACGCACGCTGCTTCGGCTCGACGAAGTACTCAGCGCGGCGGAGAGCGCGGGCGAACCATCGCCGCAGGAGACTTTGGTTCGGATCGCGATTGCCTATTGCGATTTCGCCGCGGAGAATCTCGAACTCTGGCGCGCGCTGTTCGAGCACCGCATGGAGGCCGACAAGGCCGTGCCCGACTGGTCGATCGACGACCAAATGCAGCTGTTCCGCCATATCTACCAACCGCTGGCCGTCCTGTTTCCAAAGCGCAGCCCTGAGGAGCTCGGCATCACCGCGCGCAGCCTGTTCTCGGCCGTGCATGGCATGGTGGCGCTGGGGCTGGAGCAGAAGCTGGTCGCAGTTCCCTTGCCGGCGCTGCGCAAGGAGATTGCAGGCCTCGTGCGCGCGATGATCGACGGACTGATCGCCCATGCGGCGTAGAGAGTGCGCGGCAAAACGACCGGCTGACTAAAATTTCGCCTGTCGCATCGCGCACACCGCGCTTAGCCTTCGTGCGAAACGTCCCCTCCTCTTCTCCGGAGTTCCCCATGCCCCTCCTCATCCGCGGCGGCACCGTCGTCAATCACGACCATTCGCGCCGCGCGGATGTGCTGATCGACGGCGAGACGATCGTGGCGATGGGCACGTCGCTCGAGGCGCCCACTGGCGCCGAAATCGTCGACGCCGGCGGCGCCTACGTCATGCCGGGCGGAATCGATCCGCACACCCATCTCGAAATGCCGTTCATGGGTACGGTGACCGCCGACGATTTCGAATCGGGCACGAAGGCGGCGTTGGCCGGTGGCACCACGATGGTGGTGGATTTCTGCCTGCCCGATCCCGGCCAGTCGATGCTCGCGGCCTATCAGGAGTGGCGGCACAAATCCGAGAAGGCGGCAACCGACTACGGCTTCCACATGGCGGTGACGTCATGGTCGAAGCAGATCCATGACGAGATGGAGACCGTGGTCAAAACCTACGGGATCAACACCTTCAAGCATTTCATGGCCTACAAGGGCGCGCTGATGGTGAACGACGACGAGCTCTACAACTCGTTCGCGCGCTGCGCCCACCTCGGCGCCATGCCCGTGGTCCATGCGGAGAACGGCGATGTCGTCGCGTTGATGCAGGAGGCGCTGATTGCGCGCGGCGTCACCGGCCCTGAAGGCCACGCCTACTCTCGGCCGCCGGAGGTCGAGGGCGAAGCCACCAACCGCGCCATCATGATCGCTGATATGACCGGCACGCCGGTCTATATCGTGCACACGAGCTGCCGCGAGGCACACGAGGCGATCGCGCGGGCGCGCGCGGCGGGCAAGCGCGTCTACGGCGAGCCGCTGATCCAGCATCTGCTGCTGGACGCCGATGAATACCAGAACAAGGACTGGGATCATTCCGCTCAGCGCGTGATGTCGCCGCCGTTCCGCGACAAGTCGCACCAGGACAGTCTGTGGGCCGGCCTTCAGTCCGGCTCGCTCCAGGTGGTCGCGACCGACCACTGCGCCTTCACCACCGAGCAGAAGCGGTTCGGGCTCGGCGATTTCAGGAAGATCCCGAACGGCACCGGCGGCCTCGAAGACCGCCTTGCGCTGCTCTGGACCGCGGGCGTTGCCACGGGACGGCTGACCAAGGAGGAATTCGTCGCGGTCACCTCGGCGAACATCGCGCGCATTCTCAACATCTATCCGCGCAAGGGCGCGGTCGCGGTCGGCTCGGATGCCGATGTCGTGGTGTGGGATCCCAAGGCGAGCAAGACCATCAGCGCCAAGCGGCAGATGAGCCGGATTGACTACAACGTGTTCGAAGGCTTTGCCTGCACCGGCGGGCCGGCCGCAACTTTGTCGCGCGGCCGCATCGTCTGGAAGGATGGCGATCTGCGCGCCGAGGCGGGCGATGGCCGGTATGTGGAGCGCCCGGCATTTTCGCCGGTGCACGTGGCGAACTCGACCTGGAAGGAGCTGACCGCCCCGCGCGCGGTCGCACGCGGCGCGGTCACGCCGTAGCACTCCCGTCATGGCCGGGCTTGTCCCGGCCATCCACGCCTGTCACGCGGCACAAAGAACGTAGATGCCCGGGACAAGCCCGGGCATGACGATCACTTGCAGGTATTCACCTCGATCGGTAGTCCCTCAGGCCGCCTTGCCCGCCCGCAGCCGGTCGAGCACCGGCAGCAGCTCGGACGGATCGGGGCGCTGGGTGTAGTCCGGGTTCACCTCGGCATAGGCGATGACGCCGTCGCGGCCGATGACGTAGCGCGCGGGCATCGGCAACACCCATGACGGATTGTCGTTGAACGTCGGCAGGTCGTTCTTGAAGGACCTGTAGAGCGAGACGAGGTGCGGCGGCAGCGCAAAGCGGATCCCGAAGGCATCGGCGATCTCGCTCCTGACGTCGCTCAGGATCGGGAATGACAGCTTGTTGTCGCGCTGCGACTTGCGGCTGTTCGGCGCGGTCTGCGGCGAGATCGCAACCAGGCTGGCGCCGCGCGTGGCGATCTCCGGCAGCGCCTCCTGGAGGGCCTGGAGCTCGAGGTTGCAATAGGGGCACCAGACGCCACGATAGAACGACACGATCAGCGGTCCTTTCGCGAGCAGGTCGCGCGAGGCGACCGGCTTGCCGTCGGGGTCCATCAGGGTGAATTCCGGCGCGCTGTCGCCGGCCTTCTTCGCGCGCTGGGCCTGGCCGCTGGCGATCAATTCAGCGGTGGCACGATGCATGGTGTCCAGCGCCTCCTTCGTCGGTTTGATCGGAAAGCGGCCACCTTCGAAATCGGCTTTGAAGGCGTCGAGTTTGTCTTGCAGGGCCATGAGAAGCTCCATCTTTGGCTGTTGGCCCGCTCTATCTGGATCATTTGCAAATGAAGGGGTATACGGCGATGGCGGACAAGATTTATTCGAGCTCCAAATGAGTGACCGGCTTCAGGAATTGGCCGTTTTCGTCCGGGCGGCGGAAAGCGGCAGTTTTTCGAAGGCTGCGCGCGAGCTCGGCCTGTCGCAGCCCTCGGTGTCGCGCATCATTGGCGAACTGGAGACCCGACTCGCCGTCAAGCTGCTGTTGCGCACCACGCGCCGCATCACCGTCACCGATGCCGGCGCGCTGTTCCTGACCCGGGCCCGCGAAGTGCTTGCCGACATCGAGGATGCCGAGGACGCCGCGCGCGGCGTCGACTCGCTTCGCGGCACGCTGCGTATCACGATGCCGATCGTCTACGGCACGAGGCACATTATTCCGCGCCTGCCGAAATTCCTTGATTCGCATCCCATGCTGCGCGTCGAGCTGTCGGTTGCCGACGAGCGGCATAATCTCGTCGTGGAAGGCACCGACGTCGCGATCAGGCTCGGCCCGCTGAGCGACTCCGGCTTCGGTGCACGCAAGCTTGCGACCCTGCCGCGCTTTCTCGTCGCGGCGCCGTCCTATCTGGCCAAACGCGGCACGCCGAAGACGCCGGCCGATCTCGCCTCGCATGATTGCATCTTCGGTCCCGGCCTGTTCGGCCACACCACGTGGTCGTTCACCCGCAACGGTGCCCAGACTTCCGTCGATGTCCGCGGCCGCATCACCACCGATTCCGGCCCCGGCGTGTTCGCGAGCGTGCTGGCCGGTCTCGGCATCGCGATGACCTCGCCGGTGATGGCCGGTCCCGAGATCAAGGCGGGTGCGCTGGTGCCTGTGCTGAAGAGCTACAAGCTCGCACCTGTCGACGTCTACGCCGTGTTCCCCGCGGGTCCGCGTCCCTCGACCAAGGTGCGTGCCCTGGTCGATTTCCTGGCGGAGGAGTTGAGATAGGCCTGGAGCGGATGCGACGCCGTGAAGCGCGACCGATGGCATGCGCCTTGCCTCTTTAGGGCGTAGATTTCCCGCAAAAGAGGCACCGATGAGCGCATCACCTTTTGACATCACTCGCCGCAATTTGATGCTCGGCGGCCTCGGCATCGCCGGAATGACAACACTCGCTCCCCGCTTGGCCTCTGCGCAGGGACGCAGCGAGACGCTTCTGGTGGTGCAGGAGCTCGGGCCGAACTCGCTCGACATGCAGGGCGTCGGCTCCAACCAGACCGTGAACGGCCTGTCCTGGAATTGCTACGACCGCCTGCTCACCTATGCCTCGAAGACGCTGCCGGATGGGACGGTCTCGTACGACCGCGAGAAGCTCGCCCCTGAGCTCGCGGAAAGCTGTCAGGTCGCGGCCGACGGCATGTCCTGCACCTTCAAGCTTCGCAAGGACGCGAAATTCCACGACGGCACGCCTGTGACCGCCAAGGACGTCAAATGGTCGTTCGATCGCGCGGTGAAAGTCGGCGGCTTTCCGACCTTCCAGATGTCCGCGGGATCGCTGGAGAAGCCCGAGCAGTTCGTGGTGGTCGATGACCATACCTTCCGCATCGACTATGTGCGCAAGGACAAGATGCTGCTGTTCAACGTCGCCGTCGTCGTGCCCTTCATCATCAACTCGGAGCTTGCGAAGAAGAACGCGACCGCCGAGGACCCCTGGGCGCTGACCTGGCTGAAGAACAACGAGGCCGGCGGCGGTGCCTACAGGATCGAGAGCTGGAAGCCCGGCAGCGAGACCGTGCTGGCACGCTTCGACGACTGGAAGAGCGGGCCGCTGCCGAAGGTCAAGCGCGTCATCGCGCGCGACGTGCCCTCCGCCGGCACGCGCCGCGCCATGCTGGAGCGCGGCGATGCCGATATTTCCAGCGGTTTTGCGCCGCGCGACTTCGAGCAGATCATCCGGGAGGGCAAGGTCAAGGTCTCGGGCGTGCCGATCCCGAATGCGCTCTGGTACGTCGCGCTGAACACGGCAAAACCGCCATTCGACAATGTGAAATTGCGACAGGCCATCGCCTGGGGGATGCCTTATGAACAGATCCAGAGCAGCGCGTTCTTCGGGCGCGCCGTTCCCATGTACGGCGGAGCTGCCGAAGTCTCAAAACCGGTCTGGCCGCAGCCGTTTCCCTATGTCACCGATCTCGACAAAGCCAAGGCGCTGATGAAGGAAGCAGGCTTCGAGTCCGGCCTGGAGACGACCTTGTCGCTCGACGCGGGCACTGCGACCGTCGGCGAACCGACCGCCATCCTGATTCAGGAGAGCCTCGCCAAGATCGGCATCAAGGCGTCAATCGAAAAAATCCCCGGCGCAAACTGGCGCACGACGCTCAACAAGAAGGAGCTGCCGCTCGCGCTCAACCGCTTCAGCGGCTGGCTGGATTATCCCGAATATTACTTCTATTGGAATTTTCACGGCAACAATTCGATCTTCAACATCTCCTCCTATCAGAACAAGGAGATGGACGCGCTGATCGATAAGGCGCGCTTCACCACGGATGCAGCGGAGTACGATAAGACGGTGAAGGATTTCATCGCACTCTGCATGCGCGATGTTCCGGTCGTCCCGCTCAATCAGCCGATCCACGACGTCGCCATGCAGAAGGCCATCACCGGCTACGAATTCTGGTTTCACCGCGAGCCGGATTACCGTCAGTTTGCGAAATCATAGCTTGGCGCGCCGAAAGTTCGACGTGTTCTCGTCGTCATGGCCGGGCTTGTCCCGGCCATCCACGCCTTGCCTCTTTGCACCGAGAACGTGGATGCCCGGGACAAGCCCGGGCATGACGAGACGTTGCAGCCGCGCCGCGCTCGCATGCAACATCGCCGCATCGAGCCTGCCCAGCCGTGATCCCTCCAGGGCGCAGGCAAAGACCCGGTAGAACTGCGCGCCATCATAGGCGACCAGCAGCAAATCGACGCCGGCATTGATCGCCTCGACCACGGCCTTGCAGACGTCGTTCTGGTAGATCGCGCCCATCACGAGGTCGTCGGTCATGACGACGCCCTGGTAGTTCCACTTGTCGCGGATGATGCCCTGGACGACGCGCTTCGAATGCGAAGCAGCGCGATCGGGATCGACGGCCGTGAGCGTGACGTGCCCAACCATCAGCGCGCTGCGCGAATGCGACAGCACCTCACGGAACGGCAGCCAGTCGGTTGCCTCCAGCTCCTTGACCGGCGTGTCGAGATTGGCGCTGAAATGATGCGTGTCGGCGCGCACGCGACCGATGCCGGGAAAGTGCTTGAGCGTGGCGCCGACGCCGGACTCTTCCAGCCCGCGGACATAGGCGCTCGCGATCGTGCTGACGACGACGGGATCGCTCGCGATCGCGCGCCGGCCGATCAGCGTGTGAAAGTCGAGGCGGTTGCGCCGCTGCGGCGGCTTCAGGTCGAGCACCGGCGCGAGATTGAGGTTGACGCCGAGATCTGCGAGCTCGCGCCCGTGGATACGGCCGAACTCTTCGGCTTTGGCCTGCTGGTCGTCAGGGGCGAGTCCCGTGAGCGTCGCCAGCGCCGGCACCTTGGTCAGCGGCGGCGCCAGATGCCCGACAATGCCGCCCTCCTGATCCGCGGCTACGACCAACGGCGGCAGACCGGCGGCGCGCCGCTTGTCCTGGAGTGCCGCGATCTCGGCGCGCAGTGCCTCGATGGTCCGCCCGCGGATATTGGGCCTGGTGACGTAGACGCCGCCGATCAATCCCTGCTCGGCAAGGCGCGCGATCTCGGGAAAGGAGGAATAGCCGACCATGAAGTGAGGCCCGAGCTGACGCGTCTCGGCAGCGCTGGCGGTGAGGACGTCGCGCTTGCGCAGCTCGAATTTCAGATGCGCCGCCGACATCAGCAGCGGCGGCAGGCACCAGAGCATGACGAGCAGCTTGCCCGCGATGCTGCGCCAGCGTCCTCTCCGCAGCAGGACGATGACGATCAGGATGCTTGCGACGACAAGCGCGATGTTTCCGGTGTCGCGCAGCACGAGCAGATAGGGATCGTTCTTGTTCGCAGCCGCGAATGCGACGAGTGGCGCGGCAAGCCAGAGCAGGATGAGGCCGAGGCGATTGAGGAATTGCATGATGCGTCACGCGCTAGGAGTGGTGAATGCTTCGCACCTATCAAGGCGATCTGCGCTGCGCGAGAGGCAAAAGCGCACCTGCACGAAAACTGCAAAAGACTCCTGAAACCGTGCAGACGAAGGCCCCGGCTTCTGCGCAAGCGCCGTGCAGACTTCGTGATGCCACCCATCACGAAAGGTGTTCTGGACATGACGAGCCTGGCTTCGACGATCGCAGCGGACATCCAGCCGATCAGGCATTCCTCGATCCCGGCCAAGGTCGGCCTCACACTGGCGCTGGCCGCCCTCGCGGACTGGCTGTTCTACACCCAGCGCATCGGGCTGTCGCTGACGCTGTTTGCGCTCGCGGTTGTGTGCGTGTCGGTGCTGTTCAATCAAGCTTCACTCGACCTGCGGCGGGCGGGGATCGGCGCAGCCGTTCTTGTTGCCGGCCTCATGCCAGCGGTCGAGGAGCTCAACACGCTGTCCTTCCTGATCCTCGTCACCTCGCTGACGATTGCCCTGCTGCTCGCGACCAATCCGGAGACAACCGGGCTCGCCGACCGCGCCCGCGCGCTGCGCAACTTTGTCCTGTTCGGCCCCTTCAGATTCTTCCCCGAGGCGCTCCAGGTCTTCAACACGTCGGCCTTCACCCGCGGCATCGCGCTTTGGCTGTTGCCGGCCGCGCTCGGCACCGTGTTCGTCGCGCTGTTCGCGGCCGCCAATCCGGTGATCGAGCAATGGGTGTCGCTGCTCAATCCGAGGCTCATCTTCGATCATGTCAGCGTTCCGCGCGTGCTGTTCTGGACTATGATGCTGGCGCTGGTCTGGCCGTTCATCCATGTGCGCTGGCGGCGCAGGACCGTTGTCACCACCGATGTCGCCGCTGTCCCCGTGCCGCCGGCGCTGCCACCCATGGTCTCGGCGGAGTTCCTGGGCGCCTCGACGATCCTGCGCTCGCTGATCCTGTTCAATCTACTGTTCGCGGCCCAGTCGGTCCTCGACGGCATCTATCTCTGGGGTCATGTGGCGCTGCCGGCCAACATGACCTATGCGGCCTATGCCCATCGCGGCGCCTATCCGCTGATCGCGACCGCCCTGCTCGCTGCCGCTTTCGTTCTGGTCGCGATGCGCCCCGGTGGGCCGGCCGAGAAATCCAGGGTGATCCGGCCGCTGGTCTATCTCTGGGTCGGGCAGAACGTGCTGCTTGTCGCCTCGTCCATTCTCCGCCTCGATCTATACGTCGACATCTACATGCTGACCTATTGGCGGATCGCGGCCTTCATCTGGATGGGACTGGTGGCGTTGGGGCTGATCCTGATCGTTGCCCGCATCGCGCTCAAGCGGTCCAACCGGTGGCTCGTCGGTGCCAATCTGATCGCGTTAACGATCGTGTTGTATAGTTGCTCGCTGGTGAACTTCGACGCGTTCATTGCCGACTATAATGTTGCGCACAGTCGGCAGATTATGGGGTTCGGCGAGCCGGTCGATATCGCCTACCTTATGCAACTTGGACCACAGGCTTTGCCCGCAATTGAGAAAGTGATGCCGTCTCGCCCAGAATATGATCTTGTCGGACGTGACCGGCTTCTGGAGACTCAGCGCCTGGACATGACCTGGCGTGCCTGGGGGTTTCGGAGCTGGCGTCTGCAGCGCAAGCTCGATGCCGGCGCAAGGAGCAAATCCAGCAGCCAGCCGGCCGGGTGAGCGGAGAGATTCTTGGCGCATCGCATTCTCATCGTCGACGACGAGGGCCACATCCGCGAGGTCATCCGCGTCGCCCTGAAGAAGGCCGGCATGGACGTGATCGAGGCGCGCGACGGCAAGGAGGCGCTCGCCCGCTTTGCCGCCGACAGGCCCGACCTCATCGTGCTCGACATCGGCATGCCCGAGTTCGACGGCCTCGACGTCTGCCGCGAGATTCGCAAGACGTCCGACGTGCCGATCCTGTTCCTGTCGGCGCGCGACGAGGAGATCGACCGCATTCTCGGCCTCGAGATCGGCGGCGACGACTACGTGACAAAGCCGTTCAGCCCGCGCGAGCTGGTGGCGCGGGTCAATGTCATCCTGCGGCGCCTCAGCCCGCGCAACGGCGAGGCCAAGGCCGGGCCTGCCGCGCTGGTGCAAGGCGGCCTCTTGATCGATCCCGAGCAGCATGTCGCGACCTTCGCCGGCTCACCGCTGAAGCTGACCGCGATCGAGTTCGGCATCCTGCGCGCGTTCCTGACCCGGCCGACCTCGGTGTTCAACCGCGAGCAGCTGATGCGCGCGGCCTACCAGCTCAACATCCAGGTCTCCGACCGCACCATCGACAGCCACATCCGCAACATCCGCGCCAAGCTCGCGGCGCAGAATTGCGAGAACGTGATCGAGACCATCCACGGCGTCGGCTTCAAGCTTGGCCGCTGCGAGAAAGAGGCATGAGCGCGGCGCCCGACAAATGGCGGCCATCGCTCACCCTCGTGATCTTCACGGTGCTGGCGACGGTCGGCGTGCTGCCGCTGGTCGGCCTGTTCTTCTTCCGCCTCTACGACAACCAGCTGATCCGCCAGACCCAGGCCGAGCTGATCGCACAGAGCCGCGTGCTGGCAACGATCTATGCGCAGGAGGTTACGGCGAGGCTTGGCAGCGGCCTAGTGCTCGGCGCCGAGGTGCCGCCGAACATGCTGCCTGACCCCGGCGACCCGGTCACCCCGATCCGCCCCGCGCTCGACCTCACCGCCAACGATCTGCTCAGGCGGCGGCCGGATGCGCTGCCTGCATCCCAGCCGGCTCAGCCCGCTTACGTCGAGATCGGCGCGAGGATGACGCCGATCATCCGCGAGACGCAGAAGGTGACGCTGGCGGGCTTTCGCATCCTCGATCCGCAGGGCATCGTGATCGCCGGGCGCTACGAGGTCGGGCAGTCGCTCGCCCATATCGAGGAGGTCGCGGACGCGCTGCACGGGCAGTACCGCGCCACCCTGCGCAACCGCGTGCCGGACAAGCCGCCGCCACCGATCTATTCCTTCAGCCGCGGCCTCGGCGTTCACGTGTTCTCGGCAATGCCCGTGATCGTCAACAACCGCGTCGCCGGAGTGATCTACACCACGCGTACGCCGAGCAACATCTTCGATCACCTCTACCAGGAGCGGGCAAAGTTCGTGCTGGCCGGGCTCGCGGTGATCCTCGGCACGATCGCGATCGGCCTCGTGTTCTCCCGCACCATCACGCTGCCGATGCGCGAATTGATCGATCGCGCCGCCAGAATTGGCCGCGGCGACCGCGAGGCATTTCGGCCGCTCCGGCACTACGGCACCCGCGAGTTCGCCCAGCTCTCGCACAGCTTCCTCGGCATGGCAGAGCAGCTCGCCAGGCGCTCCGACTACATCGCGACGTTCTCGGCCCATCTCACCCATGAGCTGAAATCGCCGCTGACCTCGATCAAGGGCGCGGCCGAGCTGTTGCAGGATTCGGTTCAAGGCAAGGCGGGCAGCCTGACGCCGGCCGAGCAGAAGACGTTCATCGCCAACATCCTGTCCGACACCCAGCGGCTCGAAGCAATGGCGCAGCGGCTGCGCGAGCTGGCGCGGGCCGAGAGCCTGCCGCAGAACGAGCGGACGGATCTGGCGCCCGTGATCGCCGACCTCAAAAGCCGGTTTCCGGCAAGCTGCATCGAAGCCAGCGGCAGCCTCGACCGGGCGATCAGGATGTCGTCAGAGAAGGCGCTGATCGTATTGTCGCATCTCACCGATAACGCGGTGCGGCACAAGGCGGGGACAATCAGGCTGGAGGCGGTCGACGCACGGACGACCCTGCTTGTGACGGTCAGCAATGACGGCGAGCCGATCTCGGCGCCGAACCGCGACAGGATTTTTGATGCGTTCTTCACCACCCGGCGGGACCAGGGCGGTACCGGGATGGGCCTTGCGATTGCGCGCGCGGTGATGGCGAGCCATGGTGGCTCGATCAGGCTCAAGCCGACGGACCAAGGGGCGGCCTTCGAGCTTCAGTTTCCAATCGCCTAGATCGCGAACACCCAGGCCGCGACGATGGTGCCGATGGTGACGAGACCGGCGATGGTCCAGCCGGCGGCGTATTCCAGCTCGGGATGACCGGTGGCCCGCATGATCTCTGCTGGATCGGCGGTATGCTTCTCTGCCATGACAGCCTCGCACGTTACTTCCCGCGTCATTAGATAAGTCGCGTCAGCCGCCATTAGGTTCCATCACGGAAATGCGAGGAAATGACGCAGCTTGGTTTGTTCGCCGATCCGGACAGCGGTCCCGCCGGGCTTCGCTATGTGGACAATTTTATCGATGACGCCGCCGAGCAGGAGCTGATCGGCCGCATCGCAGCATTACCGCTCCAGCGCTTCCAGTTCGGCGCCTTCGAAGGCAACCGCCGGGTGGCCTCGTTCGGCTACCGCTACGACTACACGCTGCAACGGCTGACCGAGTCCGAGCCGATCCCCGTGTGGGTGCTGCCCATCGCGCGCCGGGTCGAGGCATGGGCCGGCCTCACTGACGGCAGCGTGCGGCAGGTGCTGTGCACCGAATACAAGGCCGGCGTGGGTATCGGCTGGCATCGCGACAAGCCGCATTTCGACAAGGTGCTCGGCCTGTCGCTGGGCTCGCCTTGCAAATTCCGCTTCCGCCGCCGCATCGGCGACAAATGGCAGCGCCATACGCTCGAGGCCCTGCCGCGCTCGCTCTACATGATGGACGGCGAGGCGCGCTCGCAATGGGAGCACAGCATCCCGCCGGTCGAGGCACGCCGCTATTCCATCACCTTCCGGACCATGAAGCGGGCGTGACAGGTCGGCCCAAACAAAAACTGCGAAAACAACCCCATGCACAGTAGCAAGCCTCAGCCGGCTCGAGGCGGGGGTCACGCGCGACAAATATCTGACACATCGGTGCTAAACGGCCGGGCCGCGCATTCGATGCGGGATTGGCATCTTGCCTTCCAAATCCGGTTGCATGCTAGACTGGATGCCATCCAGGGCAGGAGGGAAGCATGGCCGACAACAAGGCGAAGCGCGGCGGAGCCGATCGGGCGCTGATCGCGCTCACCGAGAAATACGAAGTCGCCTACTGGTCGAAGAAGTTCAAGGTGACGCCGGCCAAGCTGAAATACGCCGTCAAGAAGGTCGGCCATTCCGCCAGGAAGGTCGAGGAGTACATCAAGCTCCAGAAGCACCGCGCCGCCGACAAGAGCCGGATCGCGCTCAGCGAGCCCTACGAGGTCCGCTACTGGTCGAAGAAGTTCAAGATCACCCCGGCCAAGCTGAGGCTCGTGGTAGGCGCAGCCGGCCATTCCTCCAAAAAGGTCGAGGCCTATCTCACGGCGCAGAAGGCGGCGAAGAAGAAAAAGGCCAAGAAGACCACGAAGAAGGCCGCCAAGAAGGCTGCTACGCGCAAGAAAGCCGCCTGAAACGGCAGGTCGGTGGAGCAAAGATGAAATCCGTTCGATCGATCCTCGCCTGCGGCCTCATCGCCGCCTGCGCGCAAGGTGCCACCGGCGCCTCAGGCGCCGCGCCTGCAAAAGTCTCGGGCGCGACGGCGCTGGCGCTCGCGGGCGTGATCGCGCCGCTGTCGCCGGACCTGACGGGGCCCGAGAAGAAGGCGGTGGCGATGCTGTTCGCCGCCAATGCCGACATTCCCTACAAGAAGCCGATCGTGGTGACGGCGGACAAGATCGTCTGCCGCACCGGCAATGTCGATATCACCGTACGCAACTGCGAGGTGAGCTTCGGCAAGAAGACCAAGACCGTGAACGGCTCCACCGCCAACGAGATATTCGCCACGGAAGCGCTGGCGGGCATTCCGCCTGACGGTGCGGCCGGATCGAATTTCGAGAGCCTGAGCAAGCTGAGCTGCACGATCGACCCCAACGCGATCAGGCGGAAGGACGGCAGCGGGGCGGACTGCACGTTCCAGCCGGGGAATTGAGCGCGCCCGAGAACCAGCCACGCCGCCGCGAAATCGCCTCAAGCCCAGCTAACTAATAAGGCGAATTGAAAAGACAGGCCAAACCGGCGACCCATGATGAGGCGCGCAAGGCCGGCACCAATATGAAGAATTATCTCGCATTATTCCTGCTTCTGACCGTCACGACCGCTTCCGCGCATGGCCCGATGCCTGCGCGGCTGCTTCCCCCGTCCGATCTCGTCCTGACAGGCCTCACCGATTCCGACACGACCGCCGGCGGCACCGCGCGGCTGTGCGAGGATGTCACCTTCTCGCGCGGCCTGCGCTATGGCGAGAGCGAAGCCAACGTGCTCGACGTCGCCGCCAGCACGACCAAGGCGACGACGCCGCGGCCGGTGCTGGTGTTCGTGACCGGCGACACCTTCACCGGCGACCGCGCGGCGCCGGACCTGTCGCGCGAGATCCAGGACCAGGCCATGTGCTTTGCCGCGCGCAACGACATGATCGGGGTGCGGGTCAATTATCGGCTGGCGCCGTCGGCGGCCTGGCCGGTCGGCGCCACGGACGTGGCGGCGGCGCTGTCCTGGGTCCACGGCAATATCGATCTGTTCAATGGCGATGCCCGCGAGATCGTCGCGGTGGGCTACGGCGCCGGCGCCTTCCATGTCGCGACGCTGCTGGCACATCCCGAGCTCCAGACCGATCGCGCCGAGGTCGCCGCCGTGGTGCTGGTGTCCGGGATCTACCGCGCCGGCAAGGATGCCAGCGACAGCGTGAAGGCCTATCTCGGTTCCGACGCCGCCCAGTACGACAAGCGGTCGGCCTACCCCGGGATCCTCAATGTCGATGTGCCGATCGTGCTGGCCTGGGCCGCGGACGATGCGGCCAATCTGGTCGCACAAGGCGAGACGCTGAAAAAGACGCTCTGCGGCGCCGGCCACTGTCCGCGCAGCGCGCTGCTGCGCAGCCGCGCCGGCATCGCCGCCGCGTTCGGGCTCGATGGTTCGGGCGACAGTCTCGCCGAGCCGACACTGCTGCTGGTGCATCAGCTCGAGGCGCGCGGGCTGCCGTAGGGTTGCGCTCGGACCATCCACTCGCACCTTTTGCTGGGCCACCCCTCTCCCCCGCCCTCCCCCGCAAGGGGGGAGGGATCGCAGTGTGCCGCACGGCGACAGCCGGTTTTAAAACTCGAAGCGAAAACTCAATGCGGCTTGCGGCCTCCGCCCCCCAACCACAAGCACAGGTGCGTTCCCTCCCCCCTTGCGGGGGAGGGTTAGGGAGAGGGGCGCCACGGGGACTCTCTCGATTGCGGAATCGACACGTCGCCAGAGCGGCGCGTCAACACGCCTGCCGTTTCGCTTCAGGACCATGCGTCGCATTGAAGCGGGTTGCCCGGCCATAGGAATGCCAAACGCTTGACCTAGATCAAGCGGCCCTGGAGCGGATCGGGCCGACCTCGTTGGGGGCCAACGACAAGGTGTCGAACATGCGCGTCACCGGCAGACTGCTGTTCGTTTCGATGATTGCTTTCGCCTCGCTCGGGGCGATGTCGCAGCAACACACCGAACAACCCGCGACCGACAAGGAAATCCGCATCGGCAATGTCATGCCGTATTCGGGGCCGCTCTCGGAGTTCGGCGCGATCGGCACCGCGGAGGCCGCCTATTTCGACATGGTCAATGCGCGCGGCGGGATCAACGGCCGCAAGATCCGCTTCATCACGCGCGATGACAATTCCGATCCGGCGACCGCGCTGGACCTGACCCGCAACCTGGTCGAGAAGGACGGCGTGCAGCTGATGTTCGGCTCGTTCGGTACGCCCGGCAATATCGCCACGCGCTGGTATCTGAACGAGAAGAAAATCCCGCAGCTGTTCGTCGCCTCCGGCGACGAGGAGCTGAGCCAGGCCAAGGCATTTCCCTGGACCATGGGCTGGCAGCCGTCGTTCCGCTCCGAGGGGCGCATCTACGCCAACTACATCCAGGCCTACTACCCCCGGAAGAAGATCGTGGTGCTCTGGCAGAACGATCAGTTCGGGCGCATGCTCTACAAGGGCATCCAGGAGGGGCTCGGCGATCTGAACCGTCAGGTCCTCGTCGACATCGCCTTCGACATCAATGACGAGCATCTCGACGGCCACGTCTCGATCCTCAAGCGCGCGGGCGCCGACATCTTCGTCTTTCTCGGCGTGCCGTCGACGGCGTCCAAGGTGATCAAGCTGGCGGCGTCAATGAAATGGCGCCCGGTCTTCATCGTGAACGATGCCTCCGCCTCGATCGCCAATGCGATGGCGCCCGCGGGCCTCGAAAATTCATCCGGCGTGATCTCGGCGGCGTTCCTGAAGGATCCGAGCGATCCCGCCTGGAAGGAGGATGCCGGCATGAAGGACTGGTTCGCCTTCATGGACAAATACCATCAGATCGAAAGCACCAACAACAGCGCGGCAGTCTACGGCTACGCCGCGGCCGAAGCGCTGACGAAGGTGCTGAAGCAATGCGGCGACGATTTCTCGCGCGAGAACATCATGCGGCAGGCCGCATCGCTGAAGGCCTATCAACCCTCCGTCGCCCTGCCCGACATCAGGATGAACACCTCGCCGGAGAGCTATCTGCCGATCCGGCAGATGCGGCTGGTGCAGTTCGACGGCCGCTCCTGGCAGCCGTTTGGCGACGTGATCGAGACGGCGTTCACGGAGGGCGCGGCGAGGTGAACCCGCGTGGAGGTGGCGTTGGTACGGCACGGCGTTCAACAGGCACCTTTTGCTGGGCTACCCCTCTCCCCCGCCCTCCCCCGCAAGGGGGGAGGGAGCTCAGCGTGCTACGCGGCAAGAGCTGGGCTCATCGCTTGCGCGTTTTGAGTCGAGTTATTCGTCACAACAAAGGTGCGTTCCCTCCCCCCTTGCGGGGGAGGGCTAGGGAGAGGGGTTCACACGGGGACTCTCTCGATCAGCAGCGCGTCAATCGTCCCCTCACGCCGGCTTCAGCGAGGCGAGCGCGTTCTCCAGCAGCGTTCGCACGCGGGCGGCATCGCCTGACTTCACCACGGCGGGATCGAGATAGAGCTCGAGGCCGGGCGCGCGTTCGGTGATGATGCCGCTGCTTTCGGCTGCGGCATCATTGAGCGCGTCGACCGAATAGGGAATCACCTCGCGGCTGATGCCCTTCATCGTGATCGCCGGCAGCGCGTGGGCGCGGACAATGTCGCTGACGAGCGCGAAAGTCTCATAGCTCAGCACGATGCCGCCGGGCTCGGCGATCGATTGCAAGCGCGCGGCGAGGTTCGCTTCGGCGCCGATGATGGTGTAGTCCATGCGGTCGCTGCTGCCGAAATTGCCGACATTGCAATAGCCGGAATTGATGCCCATGCGCGAGCGGAACGGCTGCTCGATGCCGGACGCCCGCCATTTCGCGTTGAGCTCGGCGAGGCGCTGCTGCATGCGCCAGGCCATCTGGAGGCAGGCCTGCGCGTCGGCGCGGTCGCCCTTGGTCTCGGGATCGCCGAAGAAGATCAGCATGGCATCGCCGATGAACTTGTCGACGGTGCCGCCGTGCTCATGCGCGATCGCCGACATCTCCGTGAAATATTCGTTGAGCAGCTGGGTCAGCAATTCAGGCTGAAGCCGCTCGGTGGTCGCGGTGAAGTTCTGGATGTCGGAGAAGAAGATGGTGAGCTTCTTGCGCTCGGTGTGGATGGTGACGTCCTTCTGGCCGGAGAAGATGCTCTTGTAGACCTGAGGCGGGATGTAGCGCGAGATCTTCATCGACAGCGAGGCGAGGAAGTCGTTGGCGGATTCGAGCTCCTTGTTCATGGTCTTGATGCGGCTCGCCTGCCGGCGCTGCAGTGAGAGGAACGAGAGCCCGCTGCCGGCGGCGATCAAGAAATAGGCCAGCAGGAACTTGAACGAGAAGATGTTGGCCGCGATCGGCTGGGCGATGATGACTTCCTGGATGCCTCTGATATCCCCGACCTTCCAGTCCTTCTTCGGGCTCTCGGGATGGCTGTTGTGGCAGCTGACGCAGGCCGGGCCCATCGTGACGGGCGCGACCAGACGGACCTTGTCGGAGAACAGCGAGGTCTCGGTGTCGACGATCTTCTGCTCGGGGTCCTTCCTGAGCGCATCGAGCGCGTCCTTCTCGAATTTGTCGAGCTGGTGCGGGGCGCGGTTCTGGAACGGGAAGTCGGAGACGAAACGATAGGTGATGTTCTCCTGCTGCGCGCCGATCACCCGCCCGAGCTCGAGCGACAATGTCGCGGGGATCGGGATCGCGCCCGGAACGGATTCGTAATTGTGCACCACCCTGGTAGTGCCGTTGGGATTGGCCAGGATCCGCCCGACCACGTTGGAGGCGTAATAGCTGCGCACGCTCGTGATCACCGAATTGAGATCGGCGGCCTGCCGGCGAAGCGCCGTCTTGCTCAGCTCGGTCAGGTCCAGCCAGACCGCAAGCGGCAGCGCGAGCAGGAGGAAAGCGATCGCGGCGCCCGTCAAGAAGCCGCTCTTGGGCTGCTCTTCGGAGATCTCTTGTTTCACTCTGTGGCTCCGTTGTGTGCGATTTTGTCGCAAATCTCTCGGGATTTGCGGCGCAGCCTTCGGCTGCACAGAGCCAATAAACACAGGCTCGCGCAACCCCATTTTATGGTGGTCGCATCAGGCGGCTTTTCGTTTCATGATGAAGGTTTAAGATCGGCCTGAACCTGCATTCACGCCGCCGGGAGACCCTCCGAATGACCGATATCCGTATCAAGCGCTTCCATGCGCGCCCCGTGATCGTGCCGATGAACCTGCCGCTCCAGACCTCGACCGGCGCGGTCGCCAAGGCGCCGCTGGTGCTGATCGACTGCGAGACCGACCAGGGTGCCGTCGGGCACGCCTATCTGTTCTCGATCACCCCCTCGGCGTTGAAGCCGCTGACCGCGATGGTCACGGAAATGTCAGAGCTCATCGCCGGCGATCCGCTGCAGCCGTTCGAGATCGAGCGCAAGCTAACCCAGCGCTTCACGCTGCTTGGCCTTGCCGGCCTGCAGCGCCTCGCGCAGTCCGGCATCGACATGGCAGCATGGGATGCGCTGGCCCGCAGCAAGGGCCTGCCGCTGGCGCGCCTGCTCGGCGGCGCGCCGAAGCCGGTGCGCGCCTACAATTCGAAGGGGCTCGGTATCATGCCGGCGGGCGCCGCGGTGGACGAGGCGCACAAGCTGCTGGCCGAAGGCTTTCACGCCGCAAAGATCCGCGTCGGCCGGCCCGATGCGCGCGAGGATCTCGCCGTGGTGCGTGCGGTGCGCAAGGCCGTCGGCGACGACGTGACGCTGATGTGCGACTACAACCAGGCGCTGGCTGTCACCGAGGCGATCCGCCGCGGCGAGATGCTCGACGACGAGGGCCTGACCTGGATCGAGGAACCGACCCGTCACGACGACTATGAGGGCAATGCCCGCATCGCGGACGCGCTGCGCACCCCCGTCCAGATCGGCGAGAATTTTGACAGCGCCTTCTCGATGCAGGCGGCGCTGGCCGCCGAGGCGTCCGATTACGTGATGCCCGACGTGCAGCGCATCGGCGGCGTCACCGGCTGGCTGCGCGCCGCCGCGCTCGCGCATGCCGCCGGCATCGAAATGTCGACGCATCTGTTTTCGGAGGTCAGTGCGCACCTGCTCTGCGTGACGCCATCAGCGCACTGGCTGGAATATGTCGACTGGGCCGACGCGGTGCTGGCGAGCCGGCTGAGGATCAAGGACGGCTTTGCGCTGCCGAGCGAGGAGCCGGGGAACGGGATCGCGTGGGACGAGGCGGCGGTCGCAAAATATCTCGTTACATAAGGCCGCCTGTCGCCGCGTCGATCACCGATCGACGGGCCTACGGCCGAACAGCGGCAGTCATACTCAGCTCGACCGGCGCCCCTCGCGGCAACTCGGCGACGCCGACGGACGTACGCGTGTGACGGCCGCGATCGCCGAGGCGTTCGATCAGCCGGTCGGAAGCACCGTTCATGACTTGCGACTGTTGGGTAAATCCAGGCACTGAGGCGACATATCCCACGACCTGCAAGATCTGGACGATCTTGTCCTCTCCGCCTGTTGCGTGGTTGATGGCCGCAATACATAGATCGGCGCAGAGGGACGCAGCCTCTTGCGCGGCCGCGATATCGACGCCTGCGCCGACCTTGCCCGCATACAGCAGGTCTTCGCCGCGACGCGGCAGCTGACCACTCACATACGCAATTCCACCATGGATGATCGCCGGCAGGTAGTTGCCGCCGGGCTTGTTCACACTGCTCATCTTGCCAGCCTGCCTTCTTTTCACATCCGGCGGAGCGACGCATTTCGCCGAACGCCATAATTCGATCGCACCAAGGTCGTTGCCATGGTGGGTGACCGGACAATGGCAGGCGGCGAGTCATGGATCAAGGCTGCGAAGGCGGCGCAGATCCAGCCCGACAAGTCCTCGCCTGCGCGCATTGCACGGCGGCGGTGCGCGCGATAACGATTTCCCATGACCACATGGCGTCCCCATCCTCACATCCGCGTCGTCGCGATCGGCCTGCACTGGCGCGACGGGCGGCTGCTGGCGGCCGAGGTGCGCGACGATGCGGGGCGCATCAAGGGCGTGCGCCCGCTCGGCGGCGAGATCGAGTTCGGCGAGAGCTGGCGCGCCGCGCTGGTGCGGGAATTCAAGGAAGAGCTCGGCATCGAGGTCACCATCACGAGCGAGCCGCTGGTGCTGGAGAACATCTTCGTGCACGAGGGATCGACCGGCCACGAGGTGATGTTCATCGCGGACGTCTCGTTCCCGGATGGCGCGTTCGGCGGCGAGGACCGCATCGACTTTCGCGAGGATAATGGAGAGCAAATCGTCGCGCGCTGGTTCAACCTCGCGGATCTCGACGTCGGAGGCGGTCCGAGTCTTTATCCGTCCGGATTGAAGGCGGTGCTGCTTCGGACGGTCAAGAGCTGACCAACATCAAGAATGCTTCTGCGCCTGCCTGCATCAATTGCGGAGCCATGAGTGACGCAGCATCGATGGCCGGTTCACAATCACGAGGCTCTCAAGCACAATTTTTGCCAGGTAGATACCGCCTGCCGCTTGCGCCCTTCGGGGTATGGTGAAGTGTATCAGACCGCCGCACGCTTCCTTTGCTCGAGCGAACGGGTCAGTAACGCAAGCCCTGACATTCTCCGTTCGTATCGCAAAGGAACAGAAGATGCGCGATTTCCGCGACGCCAAAGTCATGGCGCAAACGCTTCGCGAAGCCCTCAGCAGTACCCGATCAGTCTCCCTCACCGTCAGCGAGAGCCTCGAGCTCGTCGCGAAGATGTTGGGCTTGGCCGATTGGAATGTCCTGGCCGCCCGAATCCGCTCGGCGGAGCAAACCGGCCCGGACCGCAATAACGAGGCGGGCAGAGCAGCCGATGGCTCGGATCAACCCGGCTCCAAAGCCAAGGAGATTCAGTTGCCGCAAGCGACTCTGGATCGCTACGCCGGAACCTATCAATTCCATGGCGCCGTCTTCACCGTCACGCGTGACAATGACCATCTCTCGGCACGGCTGACCGGCCAAGGCTCGGTTGCCTATTACGCGGTGAGCGAAACGGAATTCGTCGCGAGGGATATCGAGGTCGCGTTTCGTTTTACCCTCGGACCGGACGGGATTCCGACGGCCGTGATCCTGCACCAGCATGGCAACGACCACACCATGCAACGCATCGACGCGGGCGCAGCACAAGAGCTCCAGCGCGCGATCGAGACGCGCATGAGCAGCCGGTCCGCCAATCCCGGCAGCGCCGCTGCGCTTCGTCGTCTCGTCGAGAGCCTCGCAGCGGGCCAGCCCAACTATGGCGAAATGAGCGCAGCTCTGGCTGAACTCACCCGCAAGCAATTGCCGCGTCTGCAACCCGGCCTCGCCGACATGGGTCCGATTACGTCGATCGAATTTCTCGGTGTCGGCGCGCAAGGCCAGGACGTCTATTCGGTCTGGCACCAGGGCGGTGCCGCATCGCACTGGCACATTGCGCTTGGCAGCGATGGCACGATCATCTCGGCCTTTGTCACGGCGGGGCCATGATCTTCGCGCGGGCAACGAGGCTGCCTACCACACCTCCGCCCCCGGTATTTTCTTCCGTACCGCCATGCGCTGGATCCAGATGCAGCGACGGACGGACCTGTTGGAGCGGCCGACGGCGGATATGCCCTCGCCGGCCTGCAGCAGCGGCGCCACGTTCTGGCGCAGCTCACGGCAGCGCTGGAGCTCGGCCTGCCAGTCGATGATCGTAGCCTCGGCGCGCGGCGCCATCAGCGCCAGCGTCGCCAGGGCAAGACAGCCGGCCCGCGTCATTTGCAATCCCTTCACTGTGACCTGCCTCCATCGCGCCGGTAGCGGAAATTGCAATGAGAGGCGCCCTGCATGATCGTCTGGGTGCGCGTGAGCTTGACGTCGGGGCCGAACCCTTCCGCGGTCGCAAAATCCGCGGTGCAGACCAGGAGGAAGCCGAGCTCCGGTTCGCCGAGCGCCTTGTAGAACTCGGCATAGGCGCAGCGCGTCACGTCGAACGCAAAGGCGTCCGCCGTCTGCTCGATGACGTCATAGGCGAGCGCGTCGTCGCGGGCATAAGTCCTGAACGCCGAGGACACGGCCTTGCCGAGATCGCTCTCATTCTTGGCCTTCCAGAACTCCTCGCCGAAACCGCGGTAGAGATCGCCGAGCGCCCTGCGCACCAGCGCGTTGGCGCGCGCCTCGCCGAGCTCGGCCTGGAGTGCCTTGACCAGCGGCACCAGCACCTGCGCCTGGATCTTTGCTTGCTCGATGACGGACACGCTCATGGGCGGCCTCGCGCCTGAAGGGGGTGATCGTAGCCCCGATGGACCACCGGACGATAACTCAACTCGGTGTTGGCGGCGAGAGCTTGCGCGGTGCGCGCCACCACACCCGGAGGCCTCGACTAACCCTTCCGTGATGTCGGGGTTACGGCCGATCGTGCATTCCTGAAAACGTCGATGTGACCATCAATGGTATGACGATCACCATTCAAATGACGCCTGCCAATGACCAGAGGTGAACATGACCCGGCCCGAAACGTCTCCAAGCACAATCCGGCCACAACGCTTTCCACGACGCCGTCATGTCGCGGTGACCGCAGCGCTGTTTCTCGCCGCAACGTTCTGGTCAGCCGGAAGCGCGCGCGCTGCCGCGAATGACGCCGAGGCACGAGCCATCTTCGAAAGATTCATCACGGCGCAGAACGCGCATGATGCGGACGCGGTGAAGGCCATGCTCCTGAATTCGCCCGGCACGCTGCTGTTTGCCAGAGGCATCGAGACGCGCGGCCGCGATGACGTCGCGGCCCGGTTCAAGACCTATTACGAGGGTACCTGGCACCTCGAGCCCGACATGTCGAAATTCCACGTCGCCGTGCTCTCGGACGAGGTCATGCAGATCCTCGTCCCCATCGTTTTCACGCGCGCGCTTCCGGGCAAGCCGCCCCAGCAGAATACGTTTCTGATCAGCCAGACCTATGTTCAGGACGCCACCGGCTGGCACGTCGCCTCGATCATGCCGGTCGCGAATACGGAACTGAAATAGGCGGGGATCCCGCAAGCGGCGTCGTAGCCCGGGTGGCGCGCAGCGTAATCCGGCTACGTGCTTGTGCCGCTCAGCTGCGCAGCCGTCGCAACGCCCGGCCCTTGTGCAGGGCGACGTGGTCGGTCTTGTCGCTCTTGATCTCGTATTGCGGATCGTCCGGGCTCGCGTGGTGCGTGTAGCCCTTGTAGTCGACGTCCTCCGTGTGGACGCGCAGGATATGGCCGCGCACCCGGCCGGCCTCGGAATTCCAGCTGACGTGGTCGCCGCGCTTGAAGGTTTTTGTGGAGGCTTTCGGCATGGCGGAACAATGCCGGATGGCGTTCGGGCGTTCCAGGATACCGAGCAAGACGCCCCAGTCCGTCTACGCTCTCCGAGCTACGCCGGACACGCTTCTGCCCTTATTGGGGCGTGGCTGCGCCACGCGAAGCCTTTTGGCGAAGCGTGGTGGGCACGACAGGGATCGAACCTGTGACCCCTACCATGTCAAGGTAGTGCTCTCCCGCTGAGCTACGTGCCCTAAAAGTCCACTTACGTCGGGTGGGGTCCCTATAACGGCTCAAGGGAGCGTGCGCAAGGACGGAACGGGCCTGATTTAGGCCGCCAGCATCTTGTTCACTTCGCTGACCAATTCGCGCAGATGCACGGGCTTGGACAGCACCTTGGCGTTCTTGGGGGCGTCCGAATCCGAGTTCAGGGCGACCGCGGCAAAACCCGTGATGAACATGATCTTGATGTCGGGGTCGAGTTCCGAGGCCCGGCGGGCGAGCTCGATCCCGTCCATTTCCGGCATCACGATGTCGGTCAGCAGCATCTCGAACGGCTCTTCCCGGAGCCGCTGATAGGCGGCCATACCGTTGTCATGGGACGAGACCTGAAAACCGGCGTTTTCCAGCGCCTTGACCAGGAAACGGCGCATGTCGTTGTCGTCTTCGGCGAGCAGGATCTTTGGCATGGCAGGAAACGTCGAATCCCCAGAGGATATCAGCAGCAATCACTAAGCCCGACAGAGGGTAAATTTGTGGTGAAAATCTTAACCCGCGTCGGCTCGCACTGCCGGGCCTTTGTGAACCCGAACGGGCTGCGAATCAATCGAGCCGGTCGCGCCGATCCCCACCTCGATGCCCGCACGGTTAAGACAAGTTCCAGTGCCCGTCACATCTTTTCGCTTGGCAGAATGGTTGCGATTCCGGACAATGACGACACATAAGAGCCGCTCGACCGGCCGAATCATTCGATCCGGGGGCCCGGATCGTGCGGCGAAGGGACGAAGCCTGAGAAGATGACGCGGTTTGACGGCGAGGTGTCGCCAGCCTTCGAGATCGTGGAGCCCGCCGAATGGCGCGCGCCAGTCATCTTCAACTCGCCCCATTCCGGCTCGACCTATCCGGACGAATTCCTCAGCGCATCGCGGATCGACCTGACGACGCTGCGGCGGTCCGAAGATTCCTTCATGGACGAGCTGATCGGACATTTGAGCGCGCGCGGCTTTCCGACCGTGCGGGTCAACTTTCCCCGCTCCTATGTCGATGTCAATCGCGAGCCCTATGAGCTCGATCCCCGCATGTTCTCCGGCCGCCTGCCGAGCTTCGCCAACACCCGCTCGATGCGGGTCGCGGGCGGCCTAGGGACCATTCCGCGCGTGGTCGGCGACGGCCAGGAGATCTATCGCGAACGCATCCTGGTCGACGATGCGCTGGCGCGGATCGAGACGCTCTACAAGCCCTATCACCGCGCGCTGCGCCGGCTGATCAACAAGGTGCACCAGATGTTCGGCACCGTGGTGCTGGTCGACTGTCACTCGATGCCGTCGGTCGGCGTCAGCAGAGACGAGCCGCGCCGGCCCGACGTCGTGATCGGCGATCGCTACGGCACCAGTTGCACGCCGCTGTTGCCTGACAGGGTCGAGGAGACCCTGGGCGGGCTCGGCTATTCGATCGGCCGCAACAAGCCCTATGCTGGCGGCTTCATCACCGAGCATTACGGCAACCCCGCAAGCGGCCTGCATGCCGTGCAGCTCGAGCTCAATCGCGCGATCTACATGGACGAGCGGCGGCGCGAGCGCGGCCCGCGCTTTGCGCAAGTGGCGTCCGACTTCGGCGTGCTCGCCGACGTGCTGGCGACGACGATCCCGTTCGGCGATCTCGGCCCGTTCCAGGCCGCAGCGGAATAGACGACAGCTTTTTCTTCGAACGATCTCGCCGCGCGCGATGGGCGCGAACGCGTTTTCGCTTCGCCGCTTGCGCGCGCCAAAATGAAAATAGAGCGGCAAGAAAAAAGGGCCGCTTCTAATGAAGAAGCGGCCCAAGTCTAGGGAGGAAACGCCCAAGGAGGGCAGCGGTAACGCGAAGCGCTACCGCACCGCAACAATATGCGGCCGCGACGCACAAAGTGCAAGGGCTTTTGAGCCGTTTCCCATGCAATATGCACATGGCTCAATTGCTCTAAGAGAAACCCAGATTCAGTTTCTTTGATAAGGAATTTCAATGGGTTGATAGTCATTTGCATACGAACAAGGCATACTCGGAACTAAGTTTTCAACTCTGTGATCGATATTTGGCCAGCGGATGACTCGAATGAGGCGACGGCCCTCTGCATTCAAAATACCAGGGTGCAAATCAAGACAGCGCTGCACGCGAGAGGCGATTTGAGCTAGGCAGATGCAAGCTTCACCCCACTTTCGTTTTGAGGACACGCCGTGACGGTGATCGACTTCTCCGCCTTCATCGGACGGCTCGCCACCGCCTCCGGCGAAACCATCCTGCCGTTCTTCCGCACCTCGCTGTCGATCGACGACAAGAGCAAGACCAAGGATTTCGATCCCGTCACCGAGGCCGACCGCGCCGCCGAGGCGGTGATGCGGCGGCTGATCAAGGCCAGCTTCCCCCAGCACGGCATCGTCGGCGAGGAATTCGGCAATGAGCGCGAGGACGCCGACTATGTCTGGGTGCTCGATCCCATCGACGGCACGAAATCCTTCATCGGCGGCTTTCCGATCTGGGGCACGCTGATCGCGCTGCTGCACAAGGGCACGCCGGTCTACGGCATGATGCACCAGCCCTTCATCGGCGAACGCTTCTCCGGCGACAACGGCTCGGCCAATTACAAGGGTCCCTCCGGCGAGCGCCGGCTCCAGGTCCGCCGCTGTGCCTCGCTGTCGGAGGCGACCACCTACACCACCTCCCCGCTGCTGATGAACGAGCGCGATCGCGCCATTTTCGGCCGGATCGAGCAGGGCGCGCGGCTGTCGCGCTATGGCGGCGATTGCTATTCCTATTGCATGCTGGCGGCCGGCCATGTCGACCTCGTGGTCGAGACCGAGCTGAAACCTTACGACATCGCAGCCCTGATCCCGATCGTGACTGGCGCCGGCGGCGTCGTCACCACCTGGGAAGGCAAGCCGGCGCAGGGCGGTGGCCGCATCGTTGCCGCCGGCGATCCAAGAGTTCACGAAGAAGCCCTCAAGCTGCTCAACCAATAACAAACGCGAGCGGGAGGCTTGCATGACCATCTCACGCAGGCTGCTCGTTGAATTGGTCTTGGGACTGTTCCTGCTGCTGCCGTCCTTGGCATCGGCGCAGAATTTTCCCGCAAAACCGATCAAGCTGATCGTGCCGTTCCCGGCCGGCGGCCCCAACGACATCATCGCCCGCGTGATCGGCCAGCGCATGTCGGAACTGTCGGGCCAGCCGGTGCTGATCGACAATCGCGGCGGCCAGGGCGGCGTGCTCGGCACCGATGCGGTGTCCAAGGCCGCGCCCGACGGCTACACCATCGCGATCTCCTCGGCCGGCGCGCTCGCGATCAGCCCGAGCATGGAGCGCGTCGCCTACGACACGCAGGTCGACCTCACGCCGGTCACGCTGGTTGCGACCGTGCCGGAGATGCTGGTGGTCGCCACCAACGTGCCCGCAAAGGACATCGGCGAGCTGATCGCGCTCGCCAAGGCGCAGCCGGGAAAGCTCAACTTCGCCTCCTCCGGCCCCGGCAGCCTGCCGCATCTCGCCGGTGAATTGTTCAAGCTGACGGCGAAGATCGACATCGTGCACGTGCCCTATCGCGGCGCAGCTCCTGCGGTGAACGATCTCCTGGGCCAGCAGGTGCAGATGACGTTCCTCGATCTCCCCGTCTTGCTGCCGCAGGTCAAGGCCGGCGCGTTGAAGCCGATTGCCGTCGGATCAGTCGAGCGCGCCCCAACCGCGCCCGACGTGCCGACCACGAAGGAAGCGGGCTTTCCCGATCTGCGCATCGAGAACTGGTACGGCATGATGGAGCCCAAGGGCACGCCGAAGGAGATCGTCACCGCGCTGCATGGCCTCGCGACCAAGGCGATGGCGGATCCCGCGGTGAGAGAGAAGCTCGCGGCCCAAGGCGCGACGCTTGTTGGCGATGAGCCCGAGCATTTCCGGCAGTTCATCGCGGATGAGACCAGGAAGTGGGCGCAGGTGATCAAGGACGCCGGGGTGGAGACGGCGAAGTAGCGAAGCGATAGGCGAACGACCTCACAACACAACAGGTGCGTTCCCTCCCCCCTTGCGGGGGAGGGCTAGGGAGAGGGGTTCACACGGGGACTCCATCGATCGCGCAAAGAAACTTCTTCACGACAGTCACACCTTTTGCTGGGCCACCCCTCTCCCCCGCCCTCCCCCGCAAGGGGGGAGGGAGCGCAGTTGAGTTAGCGGCTATGACGCGGGCTCACGCCAGTTCGCGGCAACAGCCCCCTCACACGGCCTCTGCCCGCAAATGCTCCACCAGCATCTTGGCCGGGCGCGGCAGCGTCTTGAAGCTGCGCGCGCAGATCACGAGCTTGCGGTTGGCCCAGGCATCGCGCAGGCGGACCATGGCGAGCGGCATCAGCTTGGCGCAGCGGCGGGCGGCGGAGATCGGCACCAGGGCAACGCCGACGTCGGCGGCGACCATCTGGCAGATCGCGTCGAAATCGCGCATGCGCGCGCGATAATGCGGGCGCATGCCAAGCCGGGCGGCGTGCTTCGAAATGTGCATCTGGAGCGCGGTGGCGCTGGTGAGCCCGACGAAATCGCAAGCGCCCGCCTCCTGGAAATCGATCTGGCGGCGGCCCGCGAACGGGCCGCGCCGCGACGTCACCAGCGTCAAATGATCCTCGCTGAAGACGAAGCGCTCGATATGATCGGGCAGCGCGTGCTCGGCGGCGAAGCCGAGATCGGCGGCGCCCGCGGTGATCGCGGCCGCGATGTCGGTGCTTTCGCGCTCCTCGATGTCGACGGCGACATCGCAATGCTCGTGCAGGAATCCGGCCAGCGCCTTCGGAAGATGCTCCGACAGCCCCGAGGTATTGACCAGGAAATGCACGCTGGCGCGCACGCCGCTGGCAAAGCCGGCGAGATCGCCGCGCATGGCATCGATCTGATGGATGACGAGCCGCGCATGATCGAGCAGGCTTTCGCCGGCTGCGGTCAATTCGACGCCGCGACGCCCGCGCTTGAGCAGTGCCACCCCGAGCGCGTCCTCGAGCCCCTTGATGCGCGCGCTGGCGGAAGCCAAGGCGAGATGTGACCGCTCGGCCCCGCGGGTGATGCTGCGCTGGTCGGCGACCGCGATGAAGAGCTGGAGATCGACGAGATCAAAACGCATGGCAGGTCTCCAACCTTGTTGATTGAGCACGATCTTTCGGAAAACCGCTCCACATTTTTCCGGATCGCGCTCCAGACTTCGTAACCGACGAAGGCTATCTCCGTATCCTCCAGATTGTGCCGGGATGCAGCTTCGGTCAATGTGTCCGACATGATCGACCCGCTTCTCATCGTCATCGCCGCCGTGTTCCTGATCGCCGGATTCGTCAAGGGCGTGGTCGGGCTCGGCCTGCCGACCGTGTCCATGGGCCTGCTCGCGGTGAGCATGGCACCCAGCCGCGCGATCGCCATCGTGATCGTGCCCGCCATCGTCACCAACGTCTGGCAGACCTTTGTCGGCCCCCATTTGCGCGACATCCTGAAGCGGCTATGGCCGCTGATGATCGGCACCGTGATCGGCTGCTGGCTCAATGCCGGCGCGCTCACCGGCCCCCATGCGCGCTACGGCACCGTGGTGCTTGGCGTTCTCCTGGTGATCTACGCGATCATCGGTCTCAGCAAATTCCAGTTCCGCGTCGCCCCGCAGAACGAGAAATGGGTCGGCGGCGTGGTCGGCGTGATCACCGGCGTGATCTCGGCCTCGACGGGCGTGCAGGTGATCCCCTCGATGCCGTTCATGCAGGCGATCGGCATGGAGAAGGACGAGCTGGTGCAGGCGCTCGGCGTGTTCTTCACGACGGCGACATTGGCGCTCGCCTTCAATCTCACCGCTGGCGGATTGCTGACGCCGGCCAATGCCGCGCCGGGCACCGTCGCGATGGCGATGGCCTTTGCCGGCATGTTCATCGGCCAGTCGGTGCGGGCGCGGATGCCGGCCGAAGCGTTCCGCCGCTGGTTTTTGATCGCGATGATTTTGCTGGGGCTGTATCTCGCCGGCAGCGCGCTGGTGAAAGAGTTCGTCTAAGGGAAGAACGTAGGGTGGGCAAAGCGAAGCGTGCCCACCACCTTTATCGAAATCGGAAGGATGGTGGGCACGGCGCTTTGCGCCTTCGCCCACCCTACGCAGCTCATATCATTCGTTCGAACGAGCTACCGCGTCTCCAGCATGGCGACGCGGATGCCGAGATAGATGAAGAGGCCGCCGAGCGCGCGGTTGACCCAGGCGATCGCGCCTTCGGAGCTGCGCAAGCGGTGCGCGGCCTTGGCCGCGAACGCCGCCAGCACCAGGCACCACAGCGTTCCCGTGGAGATGAAGATCAGGCCGAGCGTCAGGAAGGCGAGCGGCTTGTGGGCTGAATCGGCTGCGACGAATTGCGGCAGGAAGGCCAGGAAGAACAGCGCGACCTTGGGATTGAGCGCATTGGTGAAGACGCCCTGGAGGAACACAAGTCGCAGCGAGCTCCGCGCCGGCTCGTCGATGGCCGGCGCCAGCGCCGGACGCGACCACAGCATCTGAAGCCCGGTGACGATGAGATAGGCCGCGCCGACCAGCTTCAGGATCGAAAACGCGGTGGATGAGGCCATCAGCAAGGCCGAAAGGCCGATCGCGGCGCCCGCGACGTGGAAAAAGCAGCCGCAGCTGATGCCGAGCGCGGCCGCGGCGCCACCCCGCCAGCCCATCTGCATGCTGCGGCCGATCACATAGACGGTATCCGGCCCCGGCGTGATGTTGAGCAATATGCCCGACAAGATGAAGAGCCAGATCTCGTGAATGCCCAGCATGTGAGGTGCCCGCCCGACCGCCTGCGACAAAGGATGGGCATAATCGGTTCGCCAGCCGGCGTCCACCGCCGGCATGCGTCAAATTTACCTCGAATTTGCAATGCGGATCATACTTTCGCTCGGCCGCATCTGTTCTATAAAGGCAGGGTTCTTGAAATGCGGGATTCGAGGCGACTGCCACGCCGTGGCCGGTCCTCGACCCCTTGGAGCTCCGGGGATATGGAAAGACGTCTGGCCGCCATCGTCTGCGCCGATGTCGCCGGCTATTCGCGCATGATGGGCAGCGACGAGGCCGGCACCCATGCCGCCTTCAAGGCCCATCGCAGCGCGATTCATCCCATTATCCTCAATCACGGCGGCCGCGTCGTCAAAAACACCGGCGACGGCTTCCTGCTGGAATTCGCCTCGATCGTCGGCGCCACTGAGGCCGCGATCGCGATGCAGACGCTGATGGCGGAGCGCAACCACCATCTGCCGGCCGACCGCGCCATGCAATTCCGCCTCGGCATCCACATGGGCGATGTCATCGCCGACGAGGACGAGGTCTTCGGCGACGACGTCAACATCGCCGTTCGCCTCGAAGCGGTGGCGAGCCCCGGCGGCTTCGCGATCTCGGCCAAGGCCTACAGAGAGGCGAGCAAGCATCTCCAGGTGCCGCTGACCGATGCCGGCAACCATCGCTTCAAGAACATCAAGGACTCGGTCGGGGTCTTCACCTGGACGCCCGAGAACGCACCGGCGCTCGTCCCCGAGGTGCGGGAGGCGTCCGTCCTGTCGCAGCAGTACCGCACCGCGATCGTCGGCGTGCTGCCCTTCGCCAATCTCAGCGACGCCCAGGACGAATATTTCTCCGACGGCCTGACCGAGGACCTGATCCACGCGCTGGCGCTGCAATCGTTCTATCGCGTGCTGAGCCGCAATTCGACCTTCGCCTTCAAGGGCAAGAATGTCTCGACCCGCCTGATCGCGCGCGAGATCGACGCCACCTATCTGATCCAGGGCTCGGTACGGCGCGCCGGCGCAAAAATCCGCGTCACCGCCGAGCTGATCGCGCCGGAGACCGGCGAGCAGCTCTGGACCGGCCGCTACGACCGCGACATCGGCGACCTCTTCGCGATGCAAGACGAGATCACCACCAACCTGTCCGCCGCCATCGCCACCGAGATCGTCCGCGCGGAAGCCTCGGCGCCGGCGCGGCCCTCCACCGACGTGACCGCCTGGGACCGCTTCCTCAAGGGGCTGTCGCATTACTATCGGCAGACCAAGGAGGACCTCGCCACCGCCGTCGACCTGTTCCGGGAGGCCATCAGGCTCGATCCCAAACTGTCGATCGCGCACGCCTATCTCGCCACGATCCAGATCCAGAGCATCCAGTTCGGCTGGGTCAAAGGCACGCGCGAGATGTGGGCCGAGGCGATGAACCTCGCCGAGACCAGCGTCCGGCTCGACCCGCGTTCCTCCTTTGCGTTCTCGATCCTGTCCTGGGCGCATGCGATGGAAGGCCATTACGAGGCCGCGATGGACGCCGCCAAGCGCGCGGTCGCACTCAATCCCTACGACATGGGCGCGCGCGGCGTGCTCGGCATCTGCCATTTCGTCATCGGCGAGCACCGCGAGGCGATCGAGCTGTTCTCGATGGCCGCCCAACGCGACAACAGCGACCCGCGCTATCAATGGGCCGCGCTGAACGCCTTCAGCCATTATCTGTTGAGACAATACGACGCGACGCTGTCATGGGCCCGCGAGCAGCTCTACATCAACCCGAACCACATGCAGGCGCTGGCGATCCGCGCCGCGGCGCTGGCACAGTTGCGCCGGGACGATGAGGCCGCGGAGGCCACCGCCGTGCTGATGACCAATTACCCGACCCTGAATGTCGACCGTCACCTGCGCAACTTCCACTGGAAGCGGCCCGAGGACCTCGCCCATTACCGCGAGGGGCTCCTGAATGCGGGCGTGCCGCTGGGCAAGCTGACCCTGGTCCAGAGCGACGTCAAACGCGCCGCCGAGTCCTGAAAAGGCAGGCGGCGGCCGCTTGCGATCCCCTCAGGGTTTTCCCCGACCACGCGCCTGGGCCGTGTTGACACGACAGTGAATTCGGACACACTTCGCCACACGCTGAAGTAGTATAGTGTGCTGCCGGTTTGTTAGGACTTTTCGCGCTCTATCGGCGCGCGTCATTTCACGATTCGCTGTTTTCAGGATTTGGGCCATGCACGACCCCGCTTCGAAGCCGCCCTTCGACCCCTCGATCCCAGTCTCGCCGGACAATCCCTGCCCGTTTCTGCGCGGCCTCGTCGGCGAAGGTTTTGTCGAGGGCGGGACCGTCCCGCTCAACATGCTGTCGCAGACCATCGCGAATGCGAGCGGCGAGACCGGGCTGAAGAAGATCTGGGCCCGCATCCAGGTCCGCGGCGTCGCGACGATCGCCAACGGTTTCAGTCACATCCTGAAAAGCATCTGGTCCGGCCCGCAGCTCGACGCGCTGCGCGGTGGCCCGCTGGACAAGCTGGGCGCCGGCTCGCGCATCCTCGGTGTCGACGGCAAGGTCAACGAGGACGAGATCGCGCGCCTCCAGAGCTTCGGCCGGATCTACACCGATCCGAACACCGGCGTCAGCGAGCCCGGCCTCAACGCCGCGGAAATCAAGACTTTCATGCACGACAATCTCGAGCGCGCCGGCAGCGCTGCGCGCTGGTACTACCCGGTGCTGATGCAGTTCGAATGGCCCGTCCTGCTGAAGATCATGGGCAAGGGCAAGGTCGACGGCAAGAAGACGGAGCTCTATCTCAGCGTGGCCGAGGTGCGCACGCTGTTCAACGAGCGCAAATTCCCCGAGCGGATCACCCAGCGGATCGTGTCACAGCCGCTGCTGTCATCCTGCGCCCTCAGGTTTCGCTGGGCTCTTGGGATCGCGGGCATCGTCCTCGCCGCCGCTCTCGTCGCGCTCGTTGCGGTGGCCGAATTCCCCAACCAGGTCCGCGCCATGCTGCCGCAGAAGGGAATCCTCGCGCAGCTCCTGCCGCCGCCCCTCCCCGCAGTGCCGGACACGAAGGCCGCGTTCTGGCTCGAGCAAAACTGGTCGCTGAAGGACCGGCACTGGTTTCACCATGCGAGCCAGGGCACTGCGACCTTCCCGATACCCTATGAGTGGTTCGTGGCGCTGGAGCAGCCGCGCCTGCGTCTGTTCTCGAAGCCGGGCATGATGAAGGACAGCGCCTATCTCGAAAGTTTCGGCTTCATCCCGAGCCCGCAGTCGGTCCAGACCGACGCGACGACGCTGCGCCGCTTCGGCTACGCCAATGTCTATGACACGACGCAGGCGCCGGACTGGTCGACGCGATGGACGCCGGCCGAGAACGTCGACGGCCTGCCGGTCGGCTTTGCACGGATGACCGGCGTCGTCGATCCCGCGAGCGGCCGACGCGAGGAGGACAAGATCGGGCTGACCTGCGCGGCGTGTCACACCGGCCAGATCCATTACCAGGGCATCGACGTCCGCTTCGACGGCGGCCCGGCCATGACCGACTTGAAGAAGCTCGAGCTCTCGACCGGCCTGTCGATCGCCTACACGCTCTACGTCCCGTTCCGCTTCGACCGCTTCGCCGATCGCGTGCTCGGCGCCGACGCCGGCAAGGCGGATCGCGACGCGCTCAAGCAGAAGCTCAGCGCGATCGGCAAGTTCCTGATTGGCTGGCAGGAGAAGTACAACGAGACGATCGAAGGCAAGAAGACCTGGGACGGCAGGCAGCAGAAGGACACCGAGGAAGGGTTCGGCCGCCTCGACGCCCTCAATCGCATCGGCAACCAGGTCTTCTCGCAGGATCTCGCGCTGAGCGGGCTCAAGGGATTCGAGAAGAACCTGCACGCCCAGGACGCCCCGGTGAGCTATCCCCCGATCTGGACCGTGCCGTGGTTCAAGTTCGCGCAATACGACGCCTCGATCGAGCAGCCGCTGATCCGCAACGCCGGCGAAGCGCTCGGCGTGACGGCCCTGCTCAACCTGTCCGACGCCTATCCCGGCGACAGGATTTGGCGGTCCTCGGTTCACGTCAACACGCTCGGCTGGATCGAGGACATGCTGAGGGGTCCCGATCCCTTCAAGTCGGCCGATGCCGCCACCGGTCCGAAATTCGGCGGCCTGCTGTCGCCGAAATGGCCGTCGCAAATCCTCGGCGATGCCTGGCGGATCGACAGGGACAAGGCCGAGAAGGGCCGCAAGATCTACGCCGAGATGTGTTCGGGATGCCATCTGCCGGCGATCGACACCCCGGCGTTCTGGTCGTCAGGACGCTGGGAGCCGAGCGGCGACAGCAAGGTGCTGAACGCGGTCACGATTCCCCTCAAGGAGATCAACACCGACCCCGAGCAGACGCTCGTGCTCAGCAACAGGATCATCGACGTGCCCGGCTTCCTGAAGGTCAATACGGCCGACCTGCAGACATGGTGGCAATGCGATGTCCCGACCGCGAGCGCCTCGCCCAACGAGATGGTCTATGCGCTCGGCCTGATGACGGTGGTCGATCTCGTCGCCCGCAAATGGATGGACGACGAGAAGCTGTCGGACGCCGAGCGGGCGAAGCTGTGGAATCTCGCCCGCAAGAACTGCCTCAACCCGGCGGGGGGAGCACGCTATCGCGCGCGCCCGCTGAACGGCATCTGGGCGACGGCGCCCTATTTGCACAACGGTTCGGTGCCTTCGCTGTACTGGCTGCTGAAGCCGCAGAACGAACGCCCGACCAAATTCTGCATGGGCCGCCGCGACTATGATCCCGTGACCGTCGGCTTCGCCGTCACCGCCGACGAGCGCTGCAAGACGGGTGAGACGCAGTTCTCGATGACCGGATCGGACGGCAAGCCGATCCAGGGCAACAGCGCGCTCGGCCATTCGTTCGAGCTCAGGGACGGCGAGCCGCGACGCGACGGCGTGATCGGCCGCATGTTCAAGGACGACGACGAACGCTATCAGCTGATCGAGTATCTGAAGACGCTGTGAGCTGATGTGCCCGGGCATTGTCCCGGGCACGACGGCGATAGGACTACGCCACGCCCGCGCGCAGCAGGTCGTGCAGATGCACGATGCCGACCACCTTGTCGGCCTCGGTCACGACCAGCGTCGTGATCTTGCTTGTGTTCAGCACCTCGATCATTTCGGTCGCGAGCATCGAGGGCGGCACGGTCTTGGGCTGCTTCGTCATGATGTCGTCGACCGAAACCGTCAGCAGATCGGGGCGCATGTGACGGCGCAGGTCGCCGTCGGTGATGATGCCCGCGATGGCGCCGGCCTCATCGACGATACAGACGCAGCCAAGACCCTTGGCCGACATCTCGACCACGGCCTCCGACATCTCGGTGCCGAGCGGCTTGACCGGGATCTCCGCGCCGGTGCGCATGTAGTCGCGGACGAATTTCAGCATCGCCCCCAGCTTGCCACCCGGGTGGAAATGCGCGAATTCCAGCGCGGTGAAGCCGCGGCCTTCGAGCAGCGCGATCGCGATGGCGTCGCCGATCGCGGCCTGCATCAGCGTCGAGGTGGTCGGCGCCAGATTGTGCGGGCAGGCCTCCCGTGCTTTCGGCAGCTCGATCACGATGTCGGCGGCCTGCCCGAGCGAGGACGCGGCGTTCGACGTCACCGCGATCATCGGGATGGCAAACCGCGCCGAATAGTTGACGAGGTTCTTCAACTCCGGCTGCTCGCCGGACCAGGACAGCGCCATGATGACGTCGTCGGGCGTGATCATGCCGAGATCGCCATGGCCGGCTTCGGCGGCGTGGACGAAGAAAGCCGGCGTGCCGGTGGAGGCGAGCGTCGCTGCAATCTTGCGCCCGATATGGCCGGACTTGCCGAGCCCGGTGACGACGACGCGGCCCTCGGCCTGGCGGATCAGATCGACGGCCGCCGCGAAGGTCGTGCTTAACGGGCCGCGCAGCGCCGCCGAGAGTGCGTTGATGCCTGCGCTGCCTGTCTCCAGGGTGCGGAGCGCGGATTCGACGCTGGCGGGGGCGGAGCCGGATGATTGGGTCATCAGCGGTTTCGAACTCGGCATGATCAGGTCCAAGGAAGGGGTGGGCGTTCGCCCGTTGCCGCCTGCTTAGCACGCCCGGGCGGGTGACGCGACGCGGCCGCAAATGCCCTCAACCGGTCATTAACCATAATTGTTTTAAGTCCATTAACGATGGTTCCCGCCGTCCGGCGGGGGCAATCGTGAAAGTGCTTGATTTCGTTGGAGTTATTCCATCGTGGGGTCGCCTCCAGGTAGAGGCCGGGGCAGCTGCGCATACGCTTTCCGCGCCGCTTTGCCATGCCTGCTGCTGACCGCGCTGGAAAGCGCGCCCGCGGCCGCCCAGAGCCTCACGCCCGACCTGTTCAATCCCAACCGCGGCGGCTTCGTCGCGCCCGACACGCTGCCGACCCGCCGCACGGCGGGCGTGCCGCAGGCCCCCTCAGACGCGCTGCCGACGCTGCCCGATCCGGGTGCCGATCCGCGCAAGCGCCAGCAGACGCCAGCGCCTTCGCGCCTCGGCCAAAACACAGCCGGTCAGGTCCCGACCTACGGCCTGCCGGCCGCGAACGGCGCGAGCGGCTCGGGCTATGACTCGCTCAATCGCAAGCGGCAGCAGCCAAAACTCTATCCCGGCCAGGCCAAGCCGAAGCGCCCGCTCGGCCCCGGCTCGCCGCCCCCACCCGCAACGCCGGTGACGACGCTCGGCCCGCCGCGCATTGCGCCGCCGCCGTCCGAGACCGCGCACAAGACGCCGGTCGCCCCGGCGATGGCCGGCAACGTGCCGGGCCAGCCGCTGCGCCGCCGCCTCAAGGCCGATGACGACGCCTTCAGTGCGGTCGGCGATTATGCCGGCAGCTTCCTGATCAGGGGCGGGCTCGAGCTCTCCGCCGGCTACGACACCAATCCGGCACGCCTGAACAAGCCGGTGGGCTCGCCGGTCTACGTCGTCGCACCCGACCTTCTTGTCCAGTCCGACTGGGAGCGCCACGCGCTGGTCGCGGATCTGCGCGGCTCGTTCTCGGGCTACACCAACAACATGCCGGCGACGATCGACGGCTTTGCCTCGCCCTCGCCGGTCGAGGTCGACCGGCCCGATTTCACCGGCCATGTCGACGGCCGCCTCGACGTCGACCGCGATTTCAAGCTGACCTCGCAGCTGCGCCTGCGGCTCGCCACCGACAATCCAGGCAGCCCGAACGTGCAGGCCGGCCTGCAAAAATATCCTGTCTACGCCGCCTACGGCACGACGCTCGGCTTCGACCAGACCTTCAACCGTTTCCAGGTCGCCGCCGGCGCCACCGTCGACCGCACCGCCTACACGGATTCGAAGCTCACCGACGGCTCGACCTTCAGCAACAACGATCGCGACTTCAACCAGTATGGCGGCGTCGGGCGCTTCTCCTACGATCTCAAGCCGGGCCTGAAGCCGTTCGTCGAGATCGAGGGCGACACCCGCGTGCACGACCAGGCCGCCGACCGCAACGGCTACTTCCGCGATTCAAACGGTGGCTACGCCAAGGTCGGCTCCTCCTTCGAGTTCTCGCGCATCCTCATCGGCGAGATCTCGGTCGGTTATTCCGCGCGCAACTATGTCGACCCGCGCCTCAGCCAGCTCGCGGGCTTCCTCACCGCGGGCTCGCTGATCTGGAATGCGAGCGGCCTAACCACGGTGAAATTCGCCACCGACACGCAGATCGCCGAGACCACCGTCCCCGGCTCCTCCGGCGTGCTGGTGCACACCTACGCCGCCGAAGTCGACCACGACTTCCGCCGCTGGCTCACCGCGGTCGGCAAATTCACCTACGGCACCTACGACTACCAGAACCAGGGCCGCAACGACAAAACCTACTCGCTCGAAGGCAACCTGATCTACAAGCTCAACCGCAACATCTGGGTCAAGGGCACGCTGCGGCACGACATCCTGGATTCGAACCAGGCGGGATCGAGCTCGCAGGGGACTGTGATGATGGTGGGGGTGAGGCTGCAGAATTAGCGCTGCTTGCCTGCGCGTCTACTCAGGCGAGGCGCGTGGGCGCGGCTCTCTCCGCTGGTCATTCCGGGGCGCGCCACTTGGCGCGAACCCGGAATCCATCGGGCCTCAGGGTTTGTGGATGAATGGATTCCGGGCTCGCGCTTCGCGCGCCCCGGAATGACTGCACCTAGCGCGGCAGATCCGTCTTCCCCATCAGGAACGTGTCGATCGACCGCGCGCACAGCCGGCCTTCACGGATCGCCCACACCACCAGCGACTGGCCGCGGCGCATGTCGCCGGCGGAGAACACGTTCGGACGCGAGGTCTGGTAGTCCAGCGTGTTGGCCTTGACGTTGCCGCGCGGGTCGAGGTCGACCGCGAGCTGCTTCAAGAGGCCTTCGTGCACGGGGTGCACGAAGCCCATCGCGAGCAGCACGAGCTCGGCGTCGAGCTCGAACTCGGTGCCGGCGATCGGCTTGAACTTGTCGTCGACGCGGACGCAGTGCAGCTTCTTGACCTTGCCGTTCTCGCCGGAAAACTTCTGGGTCAGTACGGCGAATTCGCGGATGGCGCCTTCGGCCTGGCTGGAGGAGGTGCGCATCTTCAGCGGCCAGTTCGGCCAGGTCAGGCCCTTGTTCTCGCGCTCGGGCGGGGCGGGCATGATCTCGAGCTGGGTCACCGACAGCGCGCCCTGACGCATCGAGGTGCCGATGCAGTCAGATCCGGTGTCGCCGCCGCCGATGACGACGACATGCTTGCCGCTGGCGAGGATGTCGGCGGTGCCGCCCAGCGGCTCATTTGAGACGCGGCGGTTCTGCTGCGGCAGGAAGTCCATGGCGTAGTGGATGCCGTCGAGCTCGCGGCCGGGGATCGGCAGATCGCGCGGGGCTTCCGCACCGCCGGTCAGCGCGATCGCGTCATACTCGTTGAGCATCTCGCGCGGATCGACGTTGCCGTCAGCGCCGACATGGCTGTTGTAATGGAAGGTGACGCCTTCGCCTTCCATCTGCTTGACGCGGCGGTCGATGACGCCCTTCTCCATCTTGAAGTCGGGGATGCCGTAACGCAGCAGGCCGCCGGCCTTGGCGTACTTCTCGAACAGGTGCACGTCGTGGCCGGCGCGCGCGAGCTGCTGCGCGCAGGCCATGCCGGCCGGACCCGAGCCGATCACGGCGACCTTCTTGCCGGTCTTCTCGGCGGCGACCTCGGGCTTCAGCCAGCCATTGTCCCAGGCGCGGTCGACGATCGCGCATTCGATGGTCTTGATGGTGACCGGGTTGTCGTCGATGTTGAGCGTGCAGGACGCTTCGCACGGCGCCGGGCAGATGCGGCCGGTGAACTCGGGGAAATTGTTGGTCGAGTGCAGGTTGCGCGAGGCTTCTTCCCAATTGCCCTGATAGACGAGGTCGTTCCAGTCGGGGATCTGGTTGTTGACCGGGCAGCCCGGCGTGCCGGGCGCGACCGAGCCGGTGCCGTGGCAATAGGGAATGCCGCAATTCATGCAGCGCGCGGCCTGGTCGCGCACTTCCTTCTCGCTCAAGGGAACGACGAACTCGTTGTAATGCTTCACGCGCTCGGTGACCGGAGTGTACTTGCGGTCATGCCGTTCGATTTCCAGAAAACCCGTGATCTTGCCCATTAAACCCGAAGTCCCTGCCGCTTAGTTTTCTTTCCGTCGTTCCGGGATGCGCGCGCGGCGCGCAGACCCGGAACCTGGAGGTTATCTTTGCGAGATTCCGGGTTCGCGCATTGCGCGCCCCGGAATGACGCGAGGTGAGAATTACGCCCCGATCGCGATTTTCGGCTCGGCGTCCGCGTTGGCGGCCATCTCGCGCAGTGCGCGCCGGTATTCGACCGGCATCACCTTGCGGAATTTGGGCAGCCAGTCCTTCCAATTGGCAAGGATCTCGGCGGCGCGCCTGGAGCCGGTCGCCTTCGCATGGCGCGTGATCAGGACGTGCAGGCGCTCGACGTCGGAATCGAGCAGGTTCTTGAACACGTCGACCCGGCCATGCGCCTCGAGGTCACCGGAGTGGTTGTAGGTGCCGGCGTTGATCAGCTCTTCCGACAAAACCGGCTCGAGCTCGACCATGCTGAGGTTGCACAGCTTGTCGAAATCGCCGGCCTCGTCCAGCACATAGGCGATGCCGCCCGACATGCCGGCCGCGAAATTGCGCCCGGTCTTGCCGAGCACGACCACGATGCCGCCGGTCATGTATTCGCAGCAATGATCGCCCGCGCCCTCGACCACCGCGACAGCGCCCGAGTTGCGCACGGCGAAGCGCTCGCCGGCGATGCCGCGGAAGTAGCACTCGCCCGCGATCGCGCCGTACATCACGGTGTTGCCAACGATGATGCTCTCTTCCGGCACGATGCCGCCGTTGCGCGGCGGCTTGACGATGATCTTGCCGCCCGACAGGCCCTTGCCGACATAGTCGTTGGCTTCGCCCTCGAGCTCGAAGGTGACGCCGTGCGCGAGCCAGGCGCCGAAGGCCTGGCCGGCAGTGCCCTTGAGGCCGACATGGATGGTGTCGTGCGGCAGGCCCGCATGGCCGTAGATCTTGGCGACCGCACCCGACAGCATGGCGCCGGCGGAACGGTTGGTGCTGTTGATCGTGGCCTCGATCTTCACCGGCGCGCCGCGGTCGAGCGCGGGCTGCGCGTTCTCGATCAGCGTGCGGTCGAGCACCGCCTCCAGATGATGGTTCTGGCGCTCGGAGTGATAGATCTTCTGGCCCTTCTCTTCCTTCTGCTTGACGAACAGTTTTGAGAAATCGAGGCCCTTGGCCTTCCAGTGCGCGACCAGCCTGGTCTGGTCGAGCAGCTGAACCTGGCCGACCATCTCGTTGAAGGTGCGGAAGCCGAGCGAAGCCATGATCTCGCGGACTTCCTCCGCGACGAAGAAGAAGTAGTTGATCACGTGCTCGGGCTGGCCGGTGAAGCGCTTGCGCAGGACGGGGTCCTGGGTGGCGACGCCGACCGGGCAGGTGTTGAGATGGCACTTGCGCATCATGATGCAGCCGGCCGCGATCAGCGGCGCGGTGGCGAAGCCGAACTCGTCGGCACCGAGCAGCGCGCCGATCACGACGTCACGCCCCGTGCGGAAGCCGCCGTCGACCTGGACCACGATGCGGCTGCGCAGCCGCTCGCGCACCAGGGTCTGGTGGGTTTCGGCAAGGCCGATCTCCCAGGGCGAGCCGGCATGCTTGATCGAGGTCAGCGGCGAAGCGCCCGTGCCGCCCTCGAAACCGGCGATGGTGACATGGTCGGCGCGCGCCTTGGCAACGCCCGCGGCCACCGTGCCGACGCCGATTTCGGAGACGAGCTTGACCGAGACGTCTCCCGTCGGGTTGACGTTCTTGAGGTCGTAGATGAGCTGCGCCAGATCCTCGATCGAGTAGATGTCGTGGTGCGGCGGCGGCGAGATCAGGCCGACGCCCGGCGTCGAGTGCCGGACCTTGGCGATGGTCGCGTCGACCTTGTGGCCGGGCAGCTGGCCGCCCTCGCCGGGCTTGGCACCCTGCGCCATCTTGATCTGCATCATGTCGGAGTTGACGAGATACTCCGTGGTGACGCCGAAGCGGCCCGAGGCGACCTGCTTGATCGCCGAGCGCATGGAATCGCCGTTTGGCATCGGCTTGAAGCGGTCGGCTTCCTCGCCGCCTTCACCGGTGTTCGACTTGCCGCCGATCCGGTTCATGGCGATCGCCAGTGTCGTATGCGCCTCGCGCGAGATCGAGCCGAAGCTCATCGCACCCGTGGCGAAGCGCTTGACGATGTCCTTGGCGGGCTCGACCTGGTCGAGCGCTACAGGCTTGCGCTTCTCTTCGTCCGCGTTCTTGATCCGGAACAGGCCGCGCAGCGTCAGCAGGCGCTCCGACTGCTCGTTGAGGATTTTTGCGAAGGCGCGGTAGCGCTCCTGCGAGTTGCCGCGCGCGGCGTGCTGGAGCAGCGACACCGATTCGGCGGTCCAGGCGTGGTCCTCGCCGCGGCTGCGATAGGCATATTCGCCGCCGACATCGAGTGAGGTCTTGTAGACCTGCGCCTCGCCGAACGCGTCGGCATGGCGGCGCACGGCCTCTTCGGCGATCTCGGCAAGGCCGACGCCCTCGACGCGGGTATGCGTGCCCGCAAAGAACTTCGACACGAAGTCCGCCTTGAGGCCGACCGCGTCGAAGATCTGCGCGCCGCAATAGGACTGGTAGGTCGAGATGCCCATCTTGGACATGACCTTGAGCAGGCCCTTGCCGATCGACTTGATGTAGCGCTTGACGATCTCGTAGTCGTCGAGCGAGCCGGGCAGGCGATCCTTCATCGCGATGATGGTCTCGAACGCGAGGTAGGGATTGATCGCTTCGGCGCCGTAACCCGCGAGGCAGGCGAAGTGATGGACTTCGCGCGGCTCGCCCGATTCGACGACGAGGCCGACCGAGGTGCGCAGTCCGACGCGGATCAGATGATGATGCACGGCGGCGCAGGCCAGCAGCGCCGGAATCGGCACGCGGTCGGTGCCGACCATGCGGTCGGACAGGATGATGATGTTGACGCCCTCACGCACCGCGCTCTCCGCGCGCGCGCAGAGCTCGTCCAGCACCTGGTCCATGCCGGCCGCGCCGAGACCGGCGTGGAAGGTGGTGTCCAGCGTGCGCGACTTGAAGTGGGATTCGGCGACGTCGGAGATCGAGCGGATCTTTTCCAGATCTGCATCGGTCAGGATCGGCTGGCGCACTTCGAGGCGCTTGGTCGTGGCCATGCCCTGGAGGTCGAACAGGTTCGGCCGCGGCCCGATGATCGAGACGAGGCTCATCACCAGCTCCTCGCGGATCGGGTCGATCGGCGGGTTGGTGACCTGCGCGAAGTTCTGCTTGAAGTAGGTGAACAGCGGCTTGGCCTTGTCCGACAGCGCCGAGATCGGCGTGTCGTTGCCCATCGAGCCGGCTGCCTCCTCGCCCGTGGCCGCCATCGGCGTCATCAGGATGCTGATGTCTTCCTGGCTGTAGCCGAACGCCTGCTGGCGATCCAAAAGCGACAGGTTGGAGCGCACGCCGGTGGTCGGCACCTTCGGCAGCTCTTCCAGCACGATCTGGGTCCGCTCCAGCCACTCCTTGTAGGGATGGCTCCTGGAGAGCTCGGCCTTGATCTCGTCGTCCGGGATCAGGCGGCCCTGCTCGAGGTCGACCAGCAGCATCTTGCCGGGCTGCAGGCGCCACTTGGTGATGATCTGGTCCTCGGGGATCGTCAGCACGCCCATCTCCGACGCCATGACGATGCGGTCGTCCTTGGTGACGAGATAGCGCGCCGGCCGCAGGCCGTTGCGGTCGAGCGTGGCGCCGATCTGGCGGCCGTCGGTGAAGGCGATCGCGGCGGGGCCGTCCCACGGCTCCATCAGCGCGGCATGATATTCGTAGAAGGCGCGGCGCTTCTCATCCATCAAGGGATTGCCGGCCCACGCCTCCGGAATCATCATCATCACGGCGTGCGGCAGCGAGTAGCCGCCCTGCACCAGGAATTCGAGCGCGTTGTCGAAGCAGGCAGTGTCCGACTGGCCTTCGTAGGAGATCGGCCAGAGCCGGTTGATGTCCTTGCCGTAGAGCTCGGAGCTCACCGAAGCCTGGCGCGCCGCCATCCAGTTGGTGTTGCCGCGCAGCGTGTTGATCTCGCCGTTATGCGCGATCATGCGGTAGGGATGCGCCAGCGACCACGCCGGGAAGGTGTTGGTCGAGAAGCGCTGATGCACCAGCGCGAGCGCGCTCTCAAAATCCTTCTCGTGCAGATCGGGATAGTACTTGCCGAGCTGGTCGGCGAGGAACATGCCCTTGTAGATCACGGTGCGGCAGGACATCGAGCAGGGATAGTAGCCCGCAAGGCCGCGGTCGCGGCGCTGGTAGATCGCCTGCGAGATCGACTTGCGCAGGATGTAGAGCCGGCGCTCGAACTCGTCCTCGGTCTTGGCAACCCCGTTGCGGCCGATGAACACCTGCATGCAAGCGGGCTCGGTCGGCTTCACGGTGACGCCGAGCGAGGAATTGTCGGTCGGCACGTCGCGCCAGCCGAGCAGGGTCAGGCCCTCTTCCTTGATCTGGTCGGCGATGATGCTCTTGATGACGTTGCGCCAGGCGGTGTCGCGCGGCATGAACAGCGCGCCGATGGCGTATTCGCCGGGATTGGGCAGCGCGAAGCCGAGCTCCTTCGCCTTGCGGCTGAAGAAGGCGTGCGGGATCTGCACCAGAATGCCGGCACCGTCGCCGGCGCGCGGGTCGGCGCCGACCGCGCCGCGATGCTCGAGATTGCAGAGGATGCTGAGCGCGTCCGAGACGATCTCGTGCGACTTCTTGCCCTTGATGTTGGCGATGAAGCCGACGCCGCAGCTGTCCTTCTCCAGGCTCGGATCGTAGAGGCCTTCAGCGGCCGGACGGGAGTTGTGCTCCTGAATCGGATCGGCCGGTTTCGAGGCGACCGTCGCCGACAGCTGTTCTGCCACGATGTTTGCGCGCTCGAATTGCGACCCGTTCATTGTTCCTGTCCTCTCCGTGCGGCAAGCTGTCTCACCGCCATCTTCGGCGCACCTTGGGCGTTCCGCGGCACCCGCCTCTGGGTCACCGCTCGTCCGCTGCGAGCCGCATTTTCTTAAATTCAGGCCAAGGCGTTCTTCGTCCCCGAGAACGGCTTTTCCTGTTGCCTTATGGTGCTCGGAAGCACCGACTTTCGTTGCAATCCCTGTGCCGGAACCGCAAGCAAAATTGAGACAGTCTTCCTGTCCTAACCATCACCTTGCCAAATTTTTGTCTAGCACACAAGCGCGTGGAAGTCCCGATTCCCGATAAGTCAATCAATCGCTTTCCGAAAGTTGCGCAGCCCCGGTTTTGAAGCAAACGCGCCCTGATCCGGCCCAAGCGGCGCCGAAATCGCAAATGAAGCTTCGGATCGGCCCTTCGGAAGGCACGCCACGCCGCAAGAAGCGAAAGAGCGCGAGCATCCGGGGCCCTGACAGGAGCGTGTCGACCATGAAGTTTTTCACAGGATGTGTGGCCGCCGCCGCGCTGGCGATGGCTGCGACCGGGGCGCAAGCGCAGGTTCCGGCGAACGGAAGCGGCGGCGGAACCATGATCGCCGTGTCGGATTTCGACGGGCCCTATGCCCCGCCGGACGCCGCACCGCCAATGCCGCCGCGTTACGGCTATGGCTACGGCTATGAGGAGCGCGGTCCGGCCCCGGCCCTGCTGCCGCCCACCGAGGTTTACGCCGTGCTGCGGGAGAACGGCTTCTCGCCGCTCGGCATCCCGCGCCTGCGCGGCAGCGTCTACACCATCGCGGTGATCGACCGCCGCGGCGATGACGGCCGGCTCGTGATCGACGCCCGCGACGGCAGGATCATCCGCTTCATGCCGGCCGCCGATGCCTACGGCATGGCGCCTTCGTATGATGAGCCCGCGGTTGCACCTTACCGTCCGCAAAGTGCGCTGCCGCCGCCGACCATGGTCCGCGGTGGCCCGCCGCGCCCGCCTGCCCCGATCCCGCATGTCGCCAGCCGCACCGTGCCGCTCCCCAAGGCCGCCCCGCAGCGCGCCGAGGCGCCGGCGGCAGCCGCCAAGCCAGCTGAGCAGACACCACAGCAGGCCCAGCCCGCGCAGCAGACGGTGGCCGTGCAGGCCAAGCCCGCCGAAGCGGCCACACCCACCGTCGGTCAGGCCAAGCCAGCTCCGACCATCCTGCCGACGCAGGAGATGCCGGCCGCGCAGGGACTGGATTAGCGCTGCGCGTTTGATGCGATGGGATGACCACACAAACGGTGTCGTCCCTGCGAACGCAGGGACCCATACCGCGTGATTGATCGGTGCGGATGAAGAGCGAGTCCCGAACTCCGAATCATCGCCAAACTGCTCCCTGGGGTTATGGGTCCCTGCGTTCGCAGGGACGACGGCGGGGAGATAGTGGAGCAAAACAAAAGGCGCCTGAGATTGCAGGCGCCTTTTGCATTCACGCAATCACCTCAGCTCCGCGGATACCCTGCAGCTTCCAGAATCAAATTCGCCACGTCCTTCGGATGCGACACCAGCGAGAGGTGGCCGGCGTCGAGCTCGATCGTGGTGGCGTTCATGCGCTTGGCGAGGAAGCGCTCGAGATCGGGATTGATGGTGTAGTCGTTCTTCGACACCGCGTACCAGCTCGGCTTGGAGCGCCACGCGGCTTCCGTGGTGCGCCCGGCGAAGATCGAGGCGGCCGTCGGCCATTGCACGGCGTAGAGCTCCCTCGCCTGCTCCGGCTTCACGCCATTGGCGAAATACTTCAGGAAGGACTCTTCCGACAGCTTGGTGTAGCCGTCGCGCTCGACGATCCCCGCGCGCACGGGGCCGGTCGGGAATTGCTTCGAGAGCGCGACGAAATCCTCGTTCGCATCAGGCGCGCGGGCGGCGACATAGACGAGGCCGGTGACCTTCGGGTCGGTGCCGACCTGGCTGATCACGGTGCCGCCCCAGGAATGCGCAACCAGCACGGTCGGTCCGTCCTGCTCGGCGAGCTCGCGCTTGGTCGCCTCGACGGAGTCCGCAAGCGACGACAGCGGGTTCTGCACGGCGGTGACATGCAGGCCGGCGGCCTGGAGGATCGGGATCACTTCCGACCAGCTCGAGCCGTCGGCCCAGGCGCCGTGCACCAGCACGACGTTCTTGGCCTTCACGGTTTGCGGCGTCTGCGCGTGAGCGAGGCTGAGCGGGGCCGCCAACAGGCTCGCGGCGACGAAAAGGCTGCGCCAAAGTGACATGATCATCTTCCGTCTCGTTAGGGTGCGATGCCCAAAGGACGGAGCGTGAGGCCGTGGCGTTACGGTCCTCACCGTTCTGTGACGCGAGGCAAAATGAAAAAACGCCCCGGGGCACCGGGGCGTTTTCGCAACCTGGAGGTCGCTTGTCTTAGGCGGCGGCCGAGTTCTCGATCACCTGCGCCTTCGGCGTTGCGGCGTTGATCGCGATCTGGCGCGGCTTCTTGGCTTCGGGAATCTCGCGCACGAGATCGACGTGAAGCAGCCCGTTCTCGAGCGAGGCGTCCTTCACCTGCACGAAGTCGGCAAGCTGGAAGGCGCGCTCGAAGGCCCGCGCCGCGATGCCGCGATAGAGCACCTCGGACTTGCTGTTCTCGTTGGCGACTTTCTCGCCCTTGATCGTCAGCGTGTTTTCCTTCGCGACGATGGAGAGCTCATCCTTGGAGAAGCCCGAGACCGCGACGGTGATGCGGTAGGCGTTCTCGCCGGTACGCTCGATGTTGTAGGGGGGATAACCGGGGCTGCCGTCCGAACCGGCCTGGTCGAGCAGGTTGAAGAGGCGGTCGAAGCCGACGGTGGAACGATAAAACGGGGTGAGGTCGTAGGTACGCATGGTTCAAGTCCTCCATTGAGCGACTGTTCAGGTAACCCGCCCGCCAATCGGGCCGGGCTTTAGTCTGTGTGCAGCCTGATGTTCCGGTTCCGAAACACTGGTAGCGGCCTGCACGAAGGTGATATGGGTGAGTCCAGACGGCGTTCAAGAGGGCGGCATTGGCCCCTTTTCGGCGCTCCCGCCCCTTGATTTGCAGCACCTGGTGCCCACGCACGCCCCATCATGACGCTGGTCTCGATTCCGTCCAACCCCGTTCCCGAAGACGTCGTCAGCGGCACCATCAAGACGTCCGACGGCGTCGAGCTGCGCTTTGCGCGCTGGGCGCCGCCGGCGAACCGCAAGGGCACGGTCTGCGTCTTCACCGGGCGCAGCGAGCAGATCGAGAAATATTTCGAGACCGTGCGCGACCTGCGCGACCGCGGCTTTGCGGTGGCGATGATCGACTGGCGCGGTCAGGGCCATTCCGCGCGCCGCCTGCGCGATCCGCGCAAGGGCTATGTGCGCGATTTCGCCGATTTCGAAATCGACGTCGAGGCCTTCGTGCAGCAGGTGGTGCTGCCGGACTGTCCGCCGCCGTTCTTCGCGCTCGCCCACTCCATGGGCGGCACCGTGCTGCTGCGGGTGGCGCATGCGGGCAAGCGCTGGTTCGACCGCATGGTGCTGTCGGCGCCGATGATCGACCTGCCCGGCCGCACCACCTCGTTTCCGGTGCGCGCGCTGCTCAAGACGATGCGCCTGCTCGGGCAGGGCGGCCGTTACGTCCCCGGCGGCAGCGACCGCCTCACCGGGCTCGATCCCTTCATCAACAATCCCGTGACCAGCGATCCCGTGCGCTATGCGCGCAATGCCGCGATCCTGGAGGAGGACCCGACGCTGGGGCTGGCCTCGCCGACGGTGGCCTGGGCCGACACCGCGTTCGGCGCGATGCAGACCTTCAAGGGCATGAACTATCCCTCCGAGATCCGCCAGCCGATCCTGATGCTGGCCGCTTCGAACGACACCGTGGTCTCGACCGCGGCGATCGAGGAGTTCGCCTATCACTTACGCGCCGGCTCGCATCTCGTGATCGCCGGGGCCAAGCACGAGATCCTGCAGGAGCAGGACCGCTACCGCTCGCAGTTCTGGGCCGCCTTCGACGCCTTCGTGCCGGGCACGCCGCTGTTCGGGTGAGCCAACTCGCCTCCCCGGCTTTGCGGGAGAGGAAGCCTATTGCGGAAACCGCGCCGCCTTCTCCTCCAGCGGCAGCTTCAGCCCGTTCGCCAGATAGGACACCGTGCGGTAGAAGCCGCACAGCAGCATGATCTCGAGGATCTGCTCCGCGTCGTAATCGGCCGAGAGCGCGGCGAATTCTTCGTCACTCAAGGCTGCACGGTGATGCAGCGCATCGACCGCCGCGATCAGCGCCTGCTCCGCCGGCGACCAACACAGCGAGCTCGCATCGCCTTGCACGGTGGCGCGAATCTCGTCCTCGGTGAGCCGCGCCGGGCCGGCAAAGATCGCGACATGCACGCCCCATTCATATTCGCATCGGGTCAGCGCGCAGGTGCGATCGATCACGATCTCGCGCTGGCGCAAGGACAGCGGTCCCGGATCAAGAAGGCTGCCGGCGCGGAACTTGTCCCAGGCGCGGGCGTGGCCCGCCATCACCCGGAACAGCAGCAGCGGCGGCGCCCCGCGCATGATGCGGTCGAACTGCGCCTGGATCTCCGGGGGATAAGGCGCCTCCAGCGGCGCAATGCGCGGTGTGGCCTCGGACATCGGCCGTCTCCGTCTGCTACATTTACCGTAGCAGAACGCTACACTTTCTGTAGCATCGTGCAAGAGGGATTCGATGGCAAGACAGGCCGGCTCCAAGCCTCGTAGCGTCCGCGGCTCGCGCACCGGGCGGCCGATCATGGCCTTGCTCGATCTGCTCGGGCGGCGCTGGAGCCTGCGCATCCTCTGGGAATTGCGCGATGTCGCGCTCACCTCACGCAGCTTGCGCACGGCCTGCGACGAGGCGTCGCCCACGGTGCTGCAGGCGCGCCTGACGGAACTGCGCGAGGCGGGGTTCGTGGAGCTGGGCGAAGGCGGCGGCTACGGGCTGACACCGCTCGGGCGAGAACTGTGCGAGACCTTCATGCCGCTGCACCGGTTTGCGGAGCGGTGGAAGAGGTAAGGCTTCTCTTACCCTCCCCTGGAGGGGCAGGGCAAAAGCATGTGAATTTCACGAGGATTGTCTGCGGGCTTGCTCCGCCTCTCCCGCTTGCGGGAGAGGCGGACGCGCTCGCAGAGCGCGGCGGGTGAGGGCTCTTTCCTCTTGGGGATTGTCCCGTTGCGGAGACACCCTCTCCCCAACCCTCTCCCGCAAGCGGGAGAGGGAGCCCAGTGCCGATGCCGCCGCATCGTGCAAGCCATATGCAATAGCCCTGCCTGGAGGCGGAGGGTAAGAAAGCTACGCCGCCGCGACCGTCAGGTTGGCGCCGTCCACCTGCACCACCTTCACCCGCGTTCCCGCCGGCGTGTCGGGGCCTTCGACGCGCCACACGGTGTCGCCGATGCGGACCGTGCCGGAGCCGTCGATGATCGGCTTCTCCAGCGTGAACTCACGGCCGAGCAGCGCCTCGGTGCGCCTGTTGAGGAAGGGGCTGGCGCTGGCGTCCAGCTTTGGGCGGGCGAGGCGCCGCCACACCGGCACGGCCGCTGCCGCGAAGATCGCGAACATCACCAGCTGGATCTGCCAGGACATCGTGACCGCGAACGAGACCAGGCCCACCAGCAAGGCCGCAAGCCCGAGCCAGAACAGGAATACGCCCGGCGCGATCGTCTCCAGCGCCATCAGGATGAAGCCGAAGATCAGCCAATTCCAGGTGCCGAGCGATGCGAACATGTCGGTCATGACACGACCTCGTCATATTGGCGCATGCCCTCATCGGAAAACCGGTACCCACTTTTCCTGGGCATGCGCGCAAATCCCGTTACTGCGGCGGCACGGCCGGTGGTGTCGGGCCCGACGACGGCACCGAGCCGCCGCGACGGGCCGCGGCCGTAGCCGATGCGGCACTCTCCCCGAACGTCGCCTTGGCGATCTCGCCGATGCCGGCCAGCGAACCGAGCATGCTGGTCGCTTCCATCGGCAGCATGATAATCTTCTGGTTCGGCGCATCCGCGAACTGGCCGAACGCCTTGATATATTTGTCGGCGATAAAGTAGTTCAGCGCCGCGACGTCACCCTTGGCGATGGCCTCGCTAACCATTTGCGTCGCCTTGGCCTCGGCCTCCGCGGACCGCTCACGCGCCTCGGCGTCGCGGAACGCGGCTTCCTTGCGGCCTTCGGCCTGAAGAATCTGGCCCTGCTTGGCACCCTCGGCGCGCAAAATCTCGGACTGGCGCTGGCCTTCGGCGGCGAGGATGTCGGCGCGCTTGACGCGCTCGGCCTTCATCTGCCGACCCATCGCTTCGACGAGGTCGGCGGGCGGCGCGATGTCCTTGATCTCGATCCGGTTGACCTTGACGCCCCAGGGCGAGACCGCGGCATCGACCACGCGCAACAGGCGCTCGTTGATCTCGTCGCGATGCGAGAGCACCTGGTCGAGATCCATCGAGCCCATCACCGAGCGGATGTTGGTCATGGTCAGAACCGTGATCGCCTGGTTGAGGTTGGCGACCTCGTAGCTCGCCTTCGCGGCATCGAACACCTGGAAGAAGGCGACGCCGTCCACCGTCACGGTGGCGTTGTCCTTGGTGATGACCTCCTGCTCGGGAATGTCGATCACCTGCTCCATCATGTTGATCTTGCGCCCGACGCGATCGAAATAGGGCACGATCAGGTTGAGCCCGGGGCTCAGCGTCTGCGTGTATTTGCCGAACCGCTCGATGGTCCAGTCATAGCCCTGCGGCACCGTCTTCACGCCGGCCAGCAGCGTGGCGATGACGAGCAACACCAGAACAATCGCGAAAATGTCGAAGCCGCTCATATTTCCTCCAAGGCGGGAAAAACAAGGCAGGAAAGCCCTTTCCCGCGCCGTCATTGGTCGGGAGCGCGACCCTACCGGTTCAGCGGTCGCGATTCACGTCGGTATCGGCCCGATTCTGCACAAGACGGAGAGGGAGGGAATGGTCACGATATGTATTTGCAACGGGATCTTGAAAGCGCGCGAGCGGAGACCTAGCGACGAAAATTAACGAATCCGGCAAGGCGTCCGTTCGACGCCTCCATTCGATCACCTTATTCGATGACGTCGTTCGCGAGTGCGATGAGGCCCGGGGCAAGCGTGACGCCGATCGCCTTCGCGGTCCTAAGGTTGATCGCGAGCTCGAACTTGGTGGGGTTCTGAACCGGGAGGTCGGCCGCCTGCGCGCCCTTGAGGATGCGGTCGATGTAGGACGCGGCGCGTCGCAACTGCTCGGCGCTATCAGTGCTGTAGGACATCAGCCCGCCTTCGTCGACGAAGGTGCGGCTCCAGAACACCGCCGGCAGGTGCGCTTGCCCGATCGCCGCCAACAGATGCGCGCGGTTGGCCATGGTGAAGAAGTCCGGCAGGATCAGCAGGCCGCCGTCTTGCCGCGCGGCCAGCGCCGCGATCGCGGCGACGTCATGGACCGGCGCGGGCTCGACTGTCACGTGGAGGGTCCGTGCCGCCTCCTCGATCGTGCGCAGCATCAGGGGTGCGAACGGCGCGGTGGCGGGATTGTAGACGACGAAGACGCGGGACACCCTAGGCGTGACCTGAGACAACATCTCCAGCCATTTGCCGGCCAGCGGGCCGTCGTAATCGGTGAAGCCGGTGATGTTGCCGCCGGGATGAGCGAGATTTTTGACAAAGCCCTGGCTGACGGGATCGGTGACGACGGCGAACACGATCGGGATTGTCGTGGTGCGCTGGCGCAGCTCCTCCACCGAGGGCGTACCGAGCGCGAGCAGGACGTCGGGCTTGAGCGCGATCAGCTCATCGGCAAGCCGGGCGATGCGCGCGCGATCGCCGGCGCCGCTGCGCCAGTCGACCTTCAGATTGTCCTGCTCCTTCCAGCCATGGATGGCGAGCGCCTCGGCCAGTCGTGCCTGGCCGATCACCTCATCGCCCGCAATGACCGAAAGCACACCGAGCCGGCGCGTTGCGTTCGGCTGCTGCGCCATCACCGCGGTCGGCAGCGCGGCGGTCATCCCGAGAAGCGCCAGGCAGTCGCGGCGATTCAGGGGACGAAACATCAGATCCAGCCCTGAAGCTCGCGCAGCACCAGGGTGCGGATCACGTCCATCCCGGGCTCGCTGTCGTTGAGGCAGGGGATCGCGGAAAACTCTTCACCGCCATTGTGCCTGAAGATCTCGGCGTTCTCCTGCGCGATCTCCTCCAGCGTCTCGAGGCAGTCGGCGGAAAAGCCCGGCGTCACCACCGCGATGCGGCGCACGCCTTCTTTCGCCAGCCGCTCCATGGTCTTGTCGGTGTAGGGCTGCAGCCACTCGTCATTGCCGAAGCGCGACTGGAAGGTCAGCAGCAGCTTTGTTTCGTCCATGCCGAGCCTGCGGCGCAGCGCCTCGGTCGTGGCGATGCAGTGGCTCTGATAAGGATCGCCCTTGTCGACATAGGATTTCGGCATGCCGTGGAAGGAGGCGACGATCAGCTCGGGCTTGAAGGACAGCGTCGCCAGATGCGTCTCGATCGAGGTCGCGAGCGCCTCGATATAGGCCGCATCCTCATAATACGGCGGCGTCACCCGCAGCGTCGGCTGGTTGCGAAGCTGCGCGAGCACGCGGAACACCTCATCGCAGACGGTCGCCGAGGTCGAGGCGGAATATTGCGGATAGAGCGGTACGGCGAGGATGCGCTCGCAGCCCTTGGCGATCAGCGCATCGATGCCCGCCTGGATCGACGGATTGCCATAGCGCATCGCCCAGTCCACGACGACATGGGCGCGGTCCGACAGCGCGGCCGCGAGCTTGTCGGCTTGCGAGCGCGTGATGGTCTTCAGCGGCGACTCGTTGCGCTCATTGTTCCAGATCTTCCGGTAGTCGAGCGCCTTGGTGCGCGGGCGGCGGCGCAGGATGATGCCGTTCAGCACCAGCTTCCAGATCAGACCCTGGTCCTCGATGACGCGGGCGTCCGAGAGGAACTCCTTGAGGTAGACCCGCACGCCGGGCGCATCGGCCGTATCGGGTGTGCCGAGATTGACCAGGAGCACGCCGACCCGCGGGCGGCCGGACTGCACGGCCACCTTCGCGGTCTCGATGGGGACAACGTTCGTCATGGCCGTTTGCGTCGCGCGTTGCCCCGAACTTGTCAAGATGAGGCGGGTTTCGCTAGGGTCGCATCCAAGCGGGGGAGGAAAGATGACGCTCGCGGAATGGTGCGTATTCGGGGCGCTGCTGCTGTATCTGTCGACGATCGTCTCGATCAAATGGATCAGGTTTCGCGGCTTCGACAATTCACGGCCGCGCGATCCCGCCTTCTATGAGGACGCCCTCGCGCAGCGTGCGCTCGGCGCCCATCAGAACGGCATCGAGACCTTCCCGTTCTTCGCCTTCGCCGTCCTGCTCGCCGAATTCCGGGATTCGCCGCAGCGCCTGATCGACGAGCTCGCAGTGCTGTTCCTGATCGTGCGGATCGCCTATGTGCTGACCTATCTCGGCAACCGCCCGACGCTGCGCTCGATCCTGTGGAGCATCGGCTTCGCGATCAATCTCGGGATCTTCTTCATGCCGGCGTTGATGAAGTTTTTGCCGGTGTGAGCTTTGCCACCGTAGCCCGGATGGAGCCAACGGGTCGCGCGAATGCGCGCCCGATGACAGGCTCCGCGTAATCCGGGGTCTTTCCGCAGTGGCACTGGATTGCGCTGCGCTCCATCCAGGCTACGAGACCTTCGCTTCAGAAACACGTCGTCCGCTCGGCCGCGATGTAGCCGAACAACAGCCCCGCACCGAACAGCAGCACGACGGCAGCCGCGGCGAATTCGATGCCGCGCATGAACAGCGCGCCGCCGCCGTCACGGCCGGCGCTGAGGCGCTGCGCGATGTCCTTGGCGGAGACGGCGACGACGGCGATGGCCGCGACCGTGATCGCGGTGCCGAGTCCCATCAGCAAGGTCGCGGCGATACCGGCCCAGAACAGGCCCTGCGCCAGCGCGAACACCAGCACCAGGATCGCCCCCGAGCAGGGACGGATGCCGACAGTCAGGATCGCCGCAAAGCCGCGCCGCCAGCCGCCGGGGCCGGCAAGCTCGCTCGGCGTCGGACCGTGGGAATGGCCACAATGCTCGTCATGGACGTGCTCGTGCCCGTGATGGTCGTGGGCGTGAGCATGATCGTGATGATGATGGCCATGATCATGGTCGTGCGCATCATGATGATGGTGATGGCCGTGATCATGCTCATGCGGCACGCCGGCGATTGCCGGCACGGGCTGGGCCGCCTGGAGCGCGCGGATGAAGGTGCGGCCCTTGACCCAGACGAGGCGCAGGCCGAACAGCGCGATCAGGGCGTAGCTCGCGATCTCGATCGCGCCCTCCGCCTTGCACATGGTCTTGGCGGTGGCGTTCAGGATCCAGGCCGAGATGCCGACGATCAGGATCGCCACCAGCGACTGCATCAGCGCCGAGGCGAACGACAGCGCGATGCCGCGCCGGGCGGTCTCGCGGTTGGCGACGAGGTAGGAGGCGATCACCGCCTTGCCATGGCCGGGGCCGGCGGCGTGGAAGATGCCGTAGGCGAACGAGATGAAGAGCAAGGTCCAGACCGCCGAGCCATCGGTTTTGGCGGCGCGAATGGTGGACGACATCTGGCGATAGAATTCCGACTGCTTTGCCAGCAGCCAGCCGATCAGGCCGCTGGCCTCGGGCTCGGCCGCCGGCGCCGGCCGTGGCCCGCCAAAGGGATTTTGCGCGAGGAGGTCGTGGAGCGCGGCATCGGCCACGCCCAGCACGACGACAATCGCAGCGCAGGCGAGCAGACCGCGGGCGAGCGGGGAGAGTTGCGGCTTCAAGGGCAATCCACCGTGATCTTGTTGGCGAACATCATGCCGAAATTGCTGTTCTCACCGTTCAGGAAGGTCTGCTCATTGAGCTTCTGGGCAGTGGCCGAGCCGTCGCTGGGACGGTCGAGCTTCATCTGGCAGCCCGCGGGCGCGCCGACCAGCTTGACCGGATTGTCCTTGGCCATCTGGAAGTCGATGAAGAAGGAGCGGTCGAACACTTCGAGCACCAGCTGCCTGGGCTTGACCGGGTTCTTCAGCGGCAGCGTGAAGTGCAGCGTCAGCACCGTGTCCTTGTAGTCGAGGAAATAGTCGACCGGCTCCTGGAAGCGCTCTTTCTTACCGTCGGCTTTCGCAAAGGTGAAATAGGCGTATTCCTTCAGCGACTCGACATTGGTCTGCGCCAGCGGCCCGAGCTCCTCGCGCGTATAGGCGCCCTTGGTCTTGCTCTCGAGCCCCTGCACCGCATAGGCCGAGAACATGTCGTCAAACGTCCAGGCGTGGCGGACGCCGGTGATGCTGCCGTCGGCGGCGTAGAGCAGTTCGCTGGTCGCGGTAATCCAGACATGCGGATGCGCGCTCGCCGCCCCCGCCGCCAGCATCATGCCAGCAGCGAGCAGCATTCCAAACAGGACGCGCATGCGCATCAGGCCGCCTTGGCGTCGTCGAGCAGGCCGCGGCGGCGGAGCAGCGCGTCGGGCTCCGGCGGGCGGCCGCGGAAGGCCTCGTAGGCGGCTTCCGGATCGACCGATCCGCCTGAGGAGTAGATGTCGTCGTGCAGGCGTTTCGCCACCGCCGGGTCGAAGATGTTGCCGGCCTCCTCGAACGCGCCGAAGGCGTCGGCGTCCATCACCTCCGACCACATGTAGCTGTAATAGCCGGAGGCGTAATGGTCGCCAGAGAAGATGTGGCCGAACTGGGTGGGGCGGTGGCGCAGCGAGATCTCCTCCGGCATGCCGATCTTCTCCAGCTCACGTCTCTCGAAGGCGCGCACGTCCTGCGCGGCCGAGGCCGGCTGGGTGTGGAATTCGAGATCGACCAGCGCCGAGGAGACGAACTCGACCGTGGCAAAGCCCTGGTTGAATTTTCGCGCGGCGAGGAAGCGCTGGAGCAGATCGTCCGGCAGCGGCTCGCCGGTCTGGTAGTGGCGGGCGAACTGCTGCAGCACCTCGGGCCGCTCCTGCCAGTGCTCGTAGAGCTGCGAGGGCAGTTCGACGAAGTCGGTGAACACGGAGGTGCCCGACAGCGACGGGTAGGTCACGTTGGAGAGCATGCCGTGCAGGCCGTGGCCGAACTCGTGGAACAGGGTGCGGGCGTCGTCCGGCGACAGCAGCGAGGGCTCGCCGCCTGCTCCCTTCGCGAAGTTGCAGACATTGATGACCAGCGGCGCGATGTCGCCGTCGAGCTTCTGCTGGTCGCGCAGCGAGGTCATCCAGGCGCCGGACCGCTTCGACGGCCGGGCATAGTAGTCGCCGTAGAACAGCGCCTTGTGCTTGCCATCAGGGCCTTTCACCTCCCAGACCCGGACGTCGGGGTGCCAGGTGGGAACGTCCTTGCGCTCCTCGAAGGTGATGCCGAACAGGCGCGTGGCGCAGTCGAAGGCGGCGGCGACCATATGGTCGAGCGTCAGATATGGCTTGATCGCGGCATCGTCGAAATTGGCGCGCTGGAGGCGCAGCTTCTCGGCGTAGAAGCGCCAGTCCCAGGGCGCGAGCTTGAAATTGCCGCCCTCTTCCGTGATCAGTGCCTGCATCTCGTCGCGATCGGCGAGCGCCCGCGCGCGGGCCGGCTTCCAGACCCGCTCCAGGAGGCCGCGCACCGCGTCCGGCGTCTTGGCCATGGAATCCTCCAGCCGGTAGGCGGCGAAGGTGGGATAGCCCAGCAGCTTGGCACTCTCCTCCCGCAGCTTGAGGATCTCGACGATGGTGTCGTTGTTGTCGTTGGCATTGCCGTTGTCGCCGCGCGCGGTGAAGGCCTTGTAGACCTTCTCGCGGAGGTCACGCCGCGCCGAGCTCTTCAGGAACGGCTCGGTCGAGGAGCGCGACAGCGTCACGATGGCCTTGCCGGCCATGCCGCGCTCTTCTGCCGCAGCCGTGGCGGCGGCGACAAAACTCTCCGGCAGACCCTGGCGGTCGGCCTCGGCGAGCTCCATGAACCATTCCTGCTCGTCGCCGAGCAGATGATGGCTGAAACTGGTGCCGAGCTGGGCGAGCTTCTCGTTGATCTCCGCCATCCGCGTCTTGGCCTCCTCGGAGAGGCCGGCACCGGAGCGGTGGAAGCGGGTGTAGGTGCGTTCCAGCAGGCGGAGCTGCTCGGGCGAAAGACCGAGGCCAGCGCGGTTCTCGTGCAGATGGGCGATGCGACCAAACAGCACGGCGTTCATCATGATCGGATTCCAGTGCCGCGCCATCCGCAAGGAGACCTCCTTGTCGATCTCAAGGATGGCCGGATTGGAATGCGCCGAGACGAGGTCGTAGAACACCGCCGCGACCTTGCTCAGCAGCTTGCCCGAGCGCTCCAGCGCCGTGATGGTGTTGGCGAAGTCGGGCGCGGCCGGATCATTGGTGATCGCCGCGATCTCGGCGGAGTGATCGGCGAAGGCCTGCTCGAAGGCGGGCAGGAAGTGCTCCGGCTTGATCTCGTCGAAGGGCGGGGTCGCGAACGGCGTCACCCAGGCCTTCAGCAGCGGGTTGATCTCGGTGTCGGTATTTTGGCGGGGTTCTGACATCGCAAGTCCCGATTTTTGTGGCTCGATTGTTGCGGGCAGCTATAGCACGCCATGGGGCTTTTTTGGGCCCTTTGCCCTTGCTCCCGACCGGCTTTTCGGGGAGATTGCGGCCCTCGAAGCCTTGGGATCCCAGAGTTCATGAACGCGCCTTCCTCGTCCTCCCGCCAGATCGTCTGGCCCAGCGTCATCACCGTCATCAGCGCCGCGATCCTGATCGGCGCGGAGGTGTTCGGCGCGGCCTTTGCCGGTGGCTGGGCGCTCGCGATCCTGTTCGGTCTCGGCGACCAGGGCACGCACATCCTTCAGGCCGTGCTGTTCGCACTCGGCGTGCTCGTGATGACCGCGTTCATCCGCGCAGCTCAGCGCGTCGAGCCCTTCACCAAGCGCCACTGACGCGCACACGCGCGTAGGCAACACGCACACGACACAGAAAACTTAACGCACGTTCATCTTCCGCGTCGCTCGCGCAACACTGCGCAAGCAGATGTTAGGCAATTCTGTCCGCAGCCTAAAAAAATTCTTGCGAACCAGAGTCAAAACGCTTATTTGCGGTCTTGCCCAATTTCGCACGTGCCTGTGGTCGTGTGTCAGTCGGTAGGTATCCGGACAAGAGGCCGGACAGCCGCCAAGGGGTGAAGAAGCCGAGGGGCTCTTCGGAAGTGCGGAAGTCGAAGACTGAAAAGTCGAACGACCGAAGCAAACCCGGAGCCCAGCATCTCTCTCAAGAGATGCCTTGTCGAAGGTGACTTCACTTTTTGCAACCGTGACTGGCAGCCGGAGGCGAACCGGCGCACCCCGCTCTCAACGGGGGACGCGACTTAAAGCAACGACGGATCGGGCTTTTTTGGTCTCTACCGGCATTCCAACGCCGGCGCGGGCTACTGAAAAGGCTTGTCCTTCATTGCCAGGTGAGCGGGCGGGAGACTCTCCCAACCAATCCACGGCAGCACAGTCTGGTTTGAGTTTTTTGGCCTCAACGCGCCTCCATCGCGCGATGTGGCCGAAGCACTCTTATCCGACGTCACGTTGATGCGGATCCCGTCGCTGGGACCGTTGGAGAGTGCCATGACCGAACGTATCCAGGAATTCCTGCGCAACCGCCGCAAGGAAGGTCTCGACACCGAGCCGTGCCTCGTCGTCGACCTCGAGGTCGTGCGCGACAATTACCAGAGCTTCGCCAAGGCGCTGCCCGACAGCCGCGTGTTCTACGCCGTCAAGGCGAACCCGGCGCCGGAAGTGCTGTCCCTGCTCGCCTCCATGGGCTCTTGCTTCGACACCGCGACGGTCGCCGAGATCGAGATGGCGCTGGCCGCAGGTGCGACGCCCGATCGCATCTCCTTCGGCAACACGATCAAGAAGGAGCGCGACATCGCGCGCGCCTTCGCGCTCGGCATTCGCCTGTTCGCGGTGGACTGCGCCGCCGAGGTCGAGAAGGTCGCCCGTGCCGCTCCCGGCGCGAAGGTGTTCTGCCGCATCCTCTATGACTGCGCCGGCGCCGAGTGGCCGCTGTCGCGCAAGTTCGGCTGCGACCCGGAGATGGCCGTCGACGTGCTCGACGTCGCCAAGCGCCTGGGCCTGGAGCCGTGCGGCATCTCCTTCCATGTCGGCTCGCAGCAGCGCAAGGTGAAGGCGTGGGATCGTGCGCTGGCGATGGCCTCGCAGGTGTTCCGCGACTGCGCCGAGCGCGGCATCAACCTCTCCATGGTCAACATGGGCGGCGGCTTCCCGACCAAGTACCTGAAGGACGTGCCGCCGGTCGTGACCTACGGCCGCTCGATCTTCCGCGCGCTGCGCAAGCACTTCGGCAACCAGATTCCGGAGACCATCATCGAGCCGGGCCGCGGCATGGTGGGCAACGCCGGCATCATCGAGTCCGAGGTCGTGCTCATCTCGAAGAAGAGCGACGAGGACGAGGTGCGCTGGGTGTACCTGGACATCGGCAAGTTCGGCGGTCTCGCCGAGACCATGGACGAGTCGATCCGCTACGCCATCCGCACCCCGCATGACGGCGCGGACATGACCCCGTGCGTGCTCGCAGGTCCCACCTGCGACAGCGCCGACGTGCTGTACGAGAAGAGCCCGTATCCGCTCCCGGTCACGCTCGAGATCGGCGACAAGCTGCTGATCGAAGGCACCGGGGCCTATACGTCGACCTACTCGGCGGTGGCGTTCAACGGCATCCCGCCGCTCAAGACGTACCACATCTGATCCGCCTCTCTGTCTGAGGCCTGACGAACCCGGGAGCCGGCTTGCCGGCTCCTCCCTGACATCTTCGATTTCTGACGACGTCTTGGACCGGCGTGCTGCACGCGCGTCGGCTCAAGCGGGGACTGACGCGCCATGACTGCTCCTCGGAAGCCACAAGTCGCCCTCACTTCGAAAGCCGCTCCGTTCGCGATCCGTGCGGAACGTGCTGCCGACGTCGCGATGCGTGAAGCGTTGCTCGATGCGTGCTTTGGCGAGAACCGCCATGGCCGCACCTGCCAGCGCCTCCGCGACGGGCGCGTACCTGCCGCAGGCCTTGCCCTGTCGGCCGTGCGCGAGGGGACACTCGTGGGAACCGTGCGCTTGTGGCACGTCAGCGCCGGAGGCAGGCCCGCCCTGGTCCTTGGACCGCTGGCGGTTGACCCTGCCTGCCGCGAGCTCGGGATCGGCGCCGCGCTGATGCATCAAGCGCTGGCCGCCGCCCGGGCGCGCGGGCACGCCGCCGTGATCCTGCTCGGCGATGGCCCCTACTACGCCCGCTTCGGCTTCTCGGCCGAGAAGACCGGCGCGCTGTCGCTGCCCGGCCCGTTCGAACGCGACCGCCTGCTGGCGATCGAGCTCACCGACGGTGCGCTCGATGGCGCCGAAGGGATGATCGTCCCGACCGGCGCGGCCCTGCCTAAACGGAGGGCGGTTCGCGCCCTCCACGCCCACGCGGCCTAAGGGATCGCTTTCATAGCGAAGACCGAAGCCGCAGCATCCTGCGGCAACGCCCGGCCGCGCCTGCGCCAATCCTAAGCCCTTTGGGGTTGCGCAGGCGCCGGAAACGCCTTTTAACCCCCGCGAAACACCCCTTTCAGTCGAGGTCCAAACATGTCCCGTCGCCTGATCTCCACCGGCTCCCCGCTCGAGAAGACCGTCGGCTACAGCCGCGCCGTGATCGACGGCGATTTCGCCTTCGTCGCGGGAACCACCGGCTACGATTACACGACGATGACGATGCCGGCCGATGTCACGAGCCAGTCACGCAACTGCTTCAAGACCATCGAAGCCGCCCTGAAGGAGGGCGGATTCGAGATGGCCGATATCGTCCGTGCGACCTACTACGTCACCGACGCGAGCACCATCGACGCCCACTTCGCCGTCTGCGGCGAGGTTCTCGGCGGCATCAGGCCGGCGGCGACGTTGCTGGTCGTCACCGCCCTCGCCAAGCCCGAGATGAAGGTCGAAATCGAAGTCACCGCCAAGCGCCGCAGCATCTGACAAGTGCCGCAGCGCCTGATCCACCCCCTCACCTTTTGTCCGCTAGCACGTTCCGGAGAAACCATCCCATGAGCCACCCCTCGCAGATCTACGCGAAGATCACCGGTCCCATCGTCATGGTCGGCTTCGGCTCCATTGGCAAAGGCACGTTGCCGATGATCGAGCGGCATCTCGACTATGACAAGTCGCGCGTCACCGTGATCGACCCGAAGGACGAGGGCCGCAAGGCGCATTGCGAGAAGCAGAATGTACGCTTCATCCAGAAGGCCGTGACCAAGGACAATTATCGCGAGCTGCTGACCCCGCTGTTGACCGAAGGCGGCGGCCAGGGCTTTTGCGTCAACCTCTCGGTCGATACCGGCTCGACCGACATCATGGAGCTCTGCAACGAGCTCGGCGCGCTCTACATCGACACCGTCAACGAGCCCTGGCTCGGCTTCTATTTCGATGCGTCGAAGGGCCCGGAAGCGCGCTCCAACTATGCCCTGCGCGAAGTGACGCTGGCCGCCAAGCGGGCGCGCCCCGCGGGCTCGACCACGGCCGTCTCCTGCTGCGGCGCCAATCCCGGCATGGTCTCCTTCTTCGTCAAGCAGGCGCTGCTCAACGTCGCCGCCGATCTGAAGCTCAATGCGCCCCGGCCCAAGACCAAGGCCGAATGGGCGGACCTGATGCGCCAGGCCGGCATCAAGGGCATCCACATCGCCGAACGCGACACCCAGCGCTCGAAGAAGCCGAAAGAGCCTGATGTCTTCGTCAACACCTGGTCGGTGGAAGGTTTCCTGTCGGAAGGCGTGCAGCCTTCCGAGCTCGGCTGGGGCACCCACGAGAAATGGATGCCGGAGAATGCGCGGACCCACGAGGCCGGCTGCGGTGCTGCCATCTACCTGATGCAGCCCGGCGCCAACACGCGCGTGCGCACCTGGTGTCCGACCCGCGGCGCGCAGTATGGCTTCCTCGTCACCCACAACGAGTCGATCTCGATCTCCGATTACTTCACGGTGCGCGACGCCTCGGGCAAGGCGATCTACCGGCCGACCTGCCACTACGCCTATCATCCGGCCGACGATGCCGTGCTGTCGCTGCACGAGATGTTCGGCCGCGCCGCCAAGATGCAGGAGAAGCACCACATCCTAGACGAGAACGAGATCGTCGACGGCATCGACGAGCTCGGTGTGCTGCTGTTCGGCCATGACAACAATGCCTATTGGTACGGCTCGCAGCTCTCGATCGAAGAGACCCGCGCCCTTGCGCCCTATCAGAACGCCACCGGCCTGCAGGTGACCTCCGCCGTGCTCGGCGGCATGGTGTGGGCGCTGGAGAACCCGAACGAAGGCATCGTCGAGGCCGACGAGATGGATTTCGACCGCCTGCTCGAAATCCAGCTGCCGTATCTTGGCCCGGTGAAGGGTTTTTACACCGACTGGACGCCGCTGACGGATCGCCCGGGACTGTTCCCGGAGGACATCGACACCAGCGATCCCTGGCAGTTTAGGAACATCCTGGTGCGGTGACGCGCGACCTCTCTCCGCCCGTCATTCCGGGGCGACGCGCAGCGTCGAGCCCGGAATCCATCGGGCGACAGAGTGTGCGGATGAATGGATTCCGGGCTCGCGCTTCGCGCGCCCCGGAATGACAGAGAGACCTACTTCTTCTCAATCGGCGGGGCGATCTTCTCGGCCGGTGCCGGCGGCAAGGCCGGCTTGGTCGCCGCGCCCTGCGTCTGCGGATCGGGGCGCGCCGGCTCGGGGGCCGGCGTGGTCGGCCGGTCGCCGCCAGGCTTCGCCTCCGCGGGCGTCTTGCTCTGTTCGTCGGATGGCGTGCCCTGGAGCGGCTGAGTCGCCTGCGCCGTCTGCATCCGGCTTTCGGCGCGGATTTGCGCCAGTGACATGACCGACACCACGACGCCTGCTGCGAACAGCGAACCGGCGATTGTCAGGTCGAGTTTCAGTCTGCGCTTATCGTTTGGGCCGGCCATATCGATCACCGCGTTTGTCCGCGGGATCAACGAAACTGGGGCGCGCCGGTTCCGGGACCGAATGAGCGGGAACCTATCTCCTGTGCGCCAAAGCGCCGCGTTCACTCCGTCGTGCTGACTTCCCAGGTGGCGTGACGCACGCCCGGCAAGTGCTGGAGATCGGTCGCCACCGCATTCAGCTCGTTCGGGTCGACCGCGGTGGCCACCAGCTTTGCGACGATCTCCAGATTGTCCTCGCCGATCTCGGCCACCTCGACATCGGCCACCGGATATTTCGCGGATTCGAGCTTGTCGACGAGGCGGTCGCGCATGTCGGGCAGCGCGTCGGTCGCGACCGCGAGCTTGAAGTAATAGGTCGCCTCCAGCGCCTTCTCGTTCAGCGGGATGCGGTTGATGGCGTTGACCAGCGGGCGCAGCAGCGTGTTGCCGGCGATGACGAACACGGTCAGGGCGGCGGCCTGCGCGACCATGTCGGCGCCCGCGCAGGAGCCGACGGCGGCCGAGGCCCACAGCGTCGCGGCGGTATTGAGCCCGCGCACGTCCATGCCCTGTTTCATGATGACGCCGGCACCGAGAAAGCCGATGCCGGAGACGACATAGGCGATCACCCGCACTCCGCCGTCCGCGCCGTCCAGGTGCATGGCGAGATCGACGAAGGCGGCCGCGCCCACCGCGACCAGCACGTTGGTGCGCAGGCCCGCGGTGCGTTGGCGATACTGCCGCTCGGCGCCGATCAGCGTGCCCAGCACGAAGGCCGTGGTCAGGCTGACCAGCGTGTCGGCGAAGTCGGCAAGCTGGAAGGTCGTCAGAAACCGCATGAATGTCAGCTGCAGTAGGGTGGGCAAAGCGAAGCGTGCCCACGGCTCCCGTCAAAGGAAAAAGATCGTGGGCACGGCGCAAGAGCGCCTTTGCCCACCCTACCGCTATACGGCGGGAACCATGACAGATTAAAGCTCCAGCAGACCGCCATCCCCACTTTCATCCGCAAACGCCAGCAGGGTGCCCTTGGCATTCCAGGCGAGGGCGGACACGGGCGGCGTGCCGTTGCGGCGGACCAGGATCTCGGCGCCGTCTTCCAGACGCACCATCAGCACGGTGCCGTCGCTGTAGCCGGCGGCGAGGATGTCGTTCTTCGGATGACAGGCGACAACCGAGACGCGGGCCTGGAGCGGCGCCAGCATCGCGGGCTCCTTGCCCATCGGGCCGTCCTTGCTGGCGAATGGCCAGATGATGACGGTGTCGGCGCCGGAGGTCGCGAGCCCCTTGCCGCCCGCGCTCCAGGACATCGAGCGGACGCGCCCGGGATAGCCGGTCATGCGCATGTGCCTGTTGTCGGCGAGCCGCCAGCCATGCAGTGCCGCCTCGTGCATGCTGGTGACCAGGAACTTGTTGTCCGGGCTGAAGATGACGCCGAGATGCGAGCCGGCCCAGGGCAGGAATTCGGCCGATCCTTCCATGTTGGGAAACCACAGCGTGGCGCCGTTGTAATGCGCGATCGCGAGCCGCAGGCCTTTTGGCGCAAACGCGAGACCGCCGACGGTCGAGGGCACCTCGAGCGACTTCTCCTCGGCCTTGCCGCTCTTGACGGTAGCCGTCTTGCCGGCCGACCAGGCGAAAGCGCCGTCGGGATGCACTGCCACCGCATCGATCCAGCGACGCTTCGCATCGGTCGCGAGCAGCGTCACCTCGCCCTTGGCGTCGAGCGCGACGACCTTGCCGTCGTCGCCGCCCATCACGAGGCGCTTGCCGTCGGAGGCGGTCGAAAGAATGCCGCCGCTGTGCACGGCAACGGTGGTGACCTCGCCCTTGGCGTCGACGAACGCGACATTCTCCTCACCGCCAACGAAGGCAGCGCGGGGCCCGAGGAAATGCACCGAGGTCACGGCCATCCCGAGTGCGACCTGCTTGACGCGGTCGGTGACGGAGACGATCGAAGCGGAATCGGGGGCCGGTGAAAACTCTTTCATCACGAGACGATGCAGCTCTCGAAACCCTTGCGGATCGCCTCTTCAGGCAATTCGCGGCCGATGAAGACGAGGCGGCTCTCGCGCGGCTCGCCCTCCTTCCACTTCCGCTGGTGGTTGCCCTCCAGCATCATGTGGACGCCCTGGAAGACGTAGCGGTCGTCATCGTCGTGGAAGGCGAGGATGCCCTTCGAGCGCAGGATCTTGCCGCCCTCGACCTGCACCAGGTTCTGCAGCCAGGGCATGAACACATTCGGATCGAGCGGCTTGTCGGTCTTCAGCGAGAGCGACTGCATGTCCTCGTCGTGATAATGCTTCAGGCCGTGGCCGTGATCATGGTGGTGATGATCGTGGCCGTGATGGTGGTGATGATCATGGTCGTGGTCATGATCATCGGCCTCCAAAAAGTCCGGCTCGATGTCGAGAATGCGGTCGAGATCGAACGCGCCGCGATCGAGCACGTCGGCCAGCGCCACCGAGCAGCGCTCGGTACGATGCAGCTTCGCATAGGGGTTGATGCCGCGGATGCGGGCCTCGACCTCGGCGAGCTCGCCCTTGTTGACGAGATCGGTCTTGTTCAGCACGATGACGTCGGCGAACGCGATCTGGTTCTTGGCCTCGGGCGCGTCCTTCAGGCGATCGGACAGCCATTTGGCGTCGGCGACCGTGACGACCGCGTCGAGGCGGGCGTTCTTCTGCACGTCCTCGTCGACGAAGAAGGTCTGCGCGACCGGCGCCGGATCGGCAAGGCCGGTGGTCTCGACGATGATGGCGTCGAACTTGCCCTTGCGCTTCATCAGGCCGTCCATGATGCGTACGAGGTCGCCGCGCACGGTGCAGCAGATGCAGCCGTTGTTCATCTCGAACACTTCCTCGTCGGCGCCGATGATGAGGTCGTTGTCGATGCCGATCTCGCCGAATTCGTTGACGATGACGGCGTATTTCTTGCCGTGGTTCTCCGACAGGATGCGGTTGAGCAGCGTGGTCTTGCCCGCACCGAGATAGCCGGTCAGGACGGTCACGGGAATTTTCTGGGAGGTCGCTTCAGACATAACAACTCCGGCTTCGGGCTTTTTCGCGCGACGCGAGGCGGGGTGGCCCCTGCCCTAATGGTCAAGCGCGCTGGTCAGGGCCTTTATATTGTGCCTGACCATGTCAATGTAAGTGGGTGCAGGCCCCTTTTCGCCGGTCAAACCGTCCGAAATCAGGGTCCCGCCGACCTTCGCCCCGGTCTCGGCCGCGATCCGCCGGATCAGGCGATCATCGCTGATATTTTCCAGGAAAACGGCCGGTATCTTTTGGGCCTTGATCTGGCCGATGATGGCCGCGATGTCCCGCGCGCTGGGCTCGGTTTCCGTGGAGACGCCCAAGGGAGCCACGAACTGGACGCCGTATTCGGCGGCGAAATAGCCGAAGGCGTCGTGGGTGGAGATCACCTTGCGCCGTTCCGGCGGGATTTTGGCGACGGTCTCGTGGACCTCGCGGTCGAGGGCTTCGAGCTTTTCCAGATAGGCCTTGGCCTGGGCACGGAAGAAGTCTGCATCATCGGGGTCGGCCGCAGCCAAAGCATTGGCGATGTCGGTCACGTAGACCTTGGCATTCGGCACGGATTGCCAGGCATGCGGATCGGCAGCCGAGCCCAGTTTCAGCGGCGCGATGCCGGCGCTCGCGGTGACCACCTGGGCCTTGCTGCCTGCGGACTGCACCAGCCGCGGCAGCCAACCCTCGAGGCCAAGCCCGTTGACGATGACGAGCTTTGCTGCCGCGATCCGTTTCGCATCGCCCGGCGCCGGCGTGTAGACGTGGACGTCGCTGTCGGGGCCGACCAGCGTGGTCAGATCGATCCGGTCGCCGCCGACGTTGCGGACGAAGTCGGCAAGGATGGAGAAGCTCGCGACGACATTGAGCCGCTCCGCGGCCTGCAGCGGCGAAGCGATCAGCAGCAGGGCAGTGAGTACAAGAAAGCGCATCGTCACGCCTCCAGATGCCGGCCGGGAAACATCTGCCTGACGATGCCGCCGACGCGGCCGAACAGCACGGAGACGATGTAGAACACCGTCGCCACCAGGATGATCGCGGGCCCCGACGGCACGCGGGTCTGGAACGACAGCACGAGGCCGGCATAGCCCGAGACGGCAGCGGCGATCACGGCAATGCACATCATCGCCGTCAGATCGCGCGACCAGAACCGCGCGATGCCTGCGGGTAGGATCATCAGCCCCACCGCCAGCAGCGTGCCGAGCGCCTGAAAGCCGTTGACGAGGTTGATCACGACGAGCGCGAGGAAGGCGAGATGCGCAGGGCCACCGGCGCGGCTCACGGTGCGCAGAAAGAGTGGATCGACGCTCTCGATCACCAGCGGGCGGTAGATCACAGCGAGCACCAGCAGCGTGACCGTGGCGTTGAAGGCGACCACCAGCAGCGTCTGGTCGTCCATCGCGAGGATGTTGCCAAACAGCACGTGCAGCAGGTCGATATTGGTGCCCTTGATCGAGACGATGGTGACGCCGAGCGCGAGCGAGGCGAGATAAAAGGTCGCGAGCGAAGCGTCTTCCTTCAGCCCGGTCGAGCGGGCGACGACGCCGGCAAGGATCGCGACCGCAAAACCGGCAATTAGGCCGCCGGCCGTCATCGCAAAGAGATTGAGGCCCGAGAGCAGGAAGCCGACGGCGGCGCCAGGCAGGATCGCATGCGCCATGGCATCGCCAACGAGGCTCATCCGCCGCAGCATCAGGAACACGCCGATCGGCGCACCGGCGAGCGCCAGCGCGATGACGGCGGCGAGCGCCCGCCGCATGAACTCGAATTCGGTGAACGGGCCAATCAGCGCGTCATAGACCATCTGGAATCACGCCGCCTGCGAGCGCCCATCTTCGCCACAGGCCGCGGCGCTGTCATCGAACGCTTCGCACATCCGCATCGCGACCATCAGGTTTTCCGGCGTCAGCACCTCCGCCGTCGCGCCCCAGGCCACGGGGCCGCGCGCCAGCACCAGCGTCTCGGTGAAATGGGTGCGCACCATCTCCATGTCGTGCAGCGCGGCGAGCACAGTGCGGCCCTCGCCATGCCAGTGCTTCACCAGCGCGAGCAGATCGGCCGTCGTTTTGCTGTCGATGGCGTTGAAGGGCTCATCGAGCACGATCAGGCGCGCATCCTGGAGCAGCACGCGCGCGAACAGCACGCGCTGCATCTGCCCGCCGGAGAGCGTGCCGATCGGGCGGTTCTCGAAACCGCTGAGACCCACTGCGCCGATCGCGCGCAGGATCTTGGCGCGCGCGGCCTTGCCGATGCCGCCGAACAGGCCGGCATCGCGCCACAGTCCGGTGCCGACGAAATCGAACACCGAGATCGGGAAGCTGCGGTCGATCTCTGCACTCTGCGGCAGATAGGCGATGTCGCGGGCGTCTAACCCGCCGAGATGGATGCTGCCATCGAGCGGCCTCAGGATGCCGACGATGCCGCGCAGCAGCGTCGACTTGCCGGCGCCGTTCGGCCCGATCACGGCGACCAGCGCCCCGCGCGCGACCTCGCCATTGAGATGGTGCACGGCGGGGTGGCGGTCATAGCCGAGCGTGACGTTGTGGAAGTGCAGCGCCGCCATGATCACCTCATCGCCAGGAAGACGATGGCCCAGAGCACGGCGCAGACCGCCAATGCGGCCGCAAGGCGCCCGGCCATGGTCATGCGAAGGATCGACCAGGGTGCGTCCTGGGCCGGATGCGGCGAGGCCGCATTGTGGACATGGGCATGGGTGTGGTCGTGCCCATGCGAATGGTCATGAGAATGACCTTGGGAATGCCCACGAGCATGGTCGTGATGGTGGGCGTGGGACGCGGCGGGAACCATTCAACGACGTTATATTATAACATTACGCCTGTCCACGGCCCACTCAGGGCTTGCCGATCACCATGGCGATGGCGGCCGCCACGAAGGGAAACGGCACAGAGACGGCGCAGCGGAACCAGACGAAACGGGCCGGCATGAACGGGATTTCCCACAAGATCACCCGCTGGAAGGCAAACAGGGCCCAGGCGACGACATAGGCGACCACCTGCGGCACCCCGCCGCCGGATTTCAGCGCCACTGTCCCGATGGAGAAGCCGATCACCGGGCCGCCGGGGGTCGCGGCGCCGGCGACCACCGCGGTCGCAACCCCGAGCCAGCCAGAGTCCGGGCCGAGCCAGCCGGTAATCACCTCCTGCGGGATGATGGCGGCGATGTAGCCGGAGCCGATCACGCCGAGCGCGATCCGCGGCACGATGTTGATGAAGTCCATCGAGCCCTCGCGCAGCGAGGCCTTGAACACCGGAGGGCCGCGGCGGAAGGCGATCAGGCCGACGCCGAAAACCGAGCCCCAGAGCAGGATGTCGATCAGGAGCGCCGCGCTCATGCCGCGTCCTCGTCGCTTTCGCGCTTCGGATAGACCCGGACATAAACGAAACGGCCGAGCGCACCGGCGAGCACCGGCAACGGCAGCGAGATCAAAATCCGCCACAGCGTGAAATCGGTGCCCATGATCGGGATCTCCCAGGCGACCGCCCGGCCGTAGCCGATCAGGGTCCAGCTCACGACCATGGCGATGGTGGCGCCGAAATCGGCGCCGACCGCAAGCAGCGCGCTCGCCACGGGATAGGCGGTGAAGGGTCCGCCGGGCAGGATCGCGCCGAAGGCGGTGCCGATCAGAAGCCCCATCAGGCCGGATTTCGGCCCGAGCGCGCGCGAGACCTTCTCGTGCGGCAGGATCTCCGAGATGAAGGCCCCTAACAGGCAGCCCGCCAGCACCCGAGGCAGGATGCCGCCGAACAGCGACAGGTCATGGGTGAGGATGTCGAGAACGCCGGCCGTCCCGTCGCGCCGCCAGACCAGGCCTGCGCTCACCGCCACCAGCGCGGCGATGATGATGGTCGACCAGCCGATCGGCTTGCGCACGCGTCCCGGCCGCGGCTCGGACTCCGCGTCCTCGGCAGGCGCCGGGTCTTTCGGGGAAGGGTCTGACAACGGGCTCGGTCGGATCGAAGGTGATGCCCGTCCTGATTAAGGGCGGTGTTCCCCCGATGCAAACGGTGTGATGACAGACCCGTGCGCGCACGGCGCAGGACTGGTTCAATCAGGCAATTCCGCACGGCAAAAAGGCGGCCGCGCATGCGACCGCCTTTGTTGTCATTCCGGGGCGGCGCGTCAGCGTCGAGCCCGGAATCCATCGGGCGTCAGCCCGAGTGGACGAATGGATTCCGGGCTCGCGCTTTGCGCGCCCCGGAATGACGCTTACGCCTTGTCGAACAGCGACTCGACGTATTCCCAGTTCACGAGGTTTTCCACGAACGCCTTGAGATAGTCGGGGCGGCGGTTGCGATAGTCGATGTAGTAGGAGTGCTCCCAGACGTCGCAGCCGAGGATCGGGGTGGCGCCGTGCACCAGCGGATTCTCGCCGTTCGGGGTCTTGGAGATCTCGAGCTTGCCGTTCTTGACCTGGAGCCAGCACCAGCCGGAGCCGAACTGGCCGACGCCGGCCGCCTGGAAGTCGGTCTTGAACTTCTCGAAGCCGCCGAGGTCTTCGTTGATCTTCTTCTCGAGCTTGCCCGGCAGCTTGGTGCCGCCGCCGTTGGGCTTCATCCAGCTCCAGAAGTGGATGTGGTTGTAGTGCTGGCCGGCGTTGTTGAACACCGCGGGGTTCTTGCCGAACGAGCCCTTGACGATCTCTTCAAGGGACTTGCCTTCCCATTCGGTCCCCTTGAGCGCATTGTTGCCGTTGGTGACGTAGGCCTGATGATGCTTGTCGTGATGATATTCCAGCGTCTCCTTCGACATGTACTGGCCGAGGGCGTCATAGGCGTAGGGGAGTGGGGGCAGCGTAAAGGTCATGGCTTCTTGTCCGCAACTGGTGGGGAACGAGTTCTAACGGTCACCCCTTATAGAAGGTTCCTGCAGCATTAAATACCTCAGAATTTGCGAAAACGCGTGATGGGGTGACTTCGCCCGAATGCACCAATTCGTCGCAACGGGCCGCCGTCGATCAAGCCTGCGGTTCGCCATAAAATATCATTGCCTTTGAGGCGCTTAAGACAGAACAAGCGCGCCACGAAGCGGAGCTGTGAAGGGACGGCATGAGCATCGAGATCGACATTCTGAACGGCGACGCCTCGTGGCCGATCGCCGCGCCGCTGCATCAGGCGGTCTGGGGACCGCAGATGATCGCGGGCAAGCCCTGGGCTCACGTCAAATGGGACAATGCCCAACTTCGCGTGCTGCTCGAGACGCCCGAGGACGGTATCGTCTGCCACGTCGGCGTCTACTTCCGCACCGTCACCTGGAACGGACAGAAGGTCCATGTCGGCGGCATCGGCGGCGTCTGCACACGCGAGGACCGGCGCGGCCGCGGCTATGCCACCATGGCCATCGACGCAGCCGTCCATACCATGCGCGCCAACGAGGCTGTCCGCTTCGGGCTCCTGTTCTGCGAGCCGCACAATTTCGCGTTCTACGAGGCCCGCAGATGGCAGCCCTTCAAGGGCGAGGTCTATTGCGAGCAGCCGGAGGGGCGGATCCGCTTCGAGTACATGGCGCCCTACGTCTTCGACATCGTCCGCGCGCCGACGCTCGGCACCATCGACCTATGCGGCCTGCCGTGGTGAGCCCTGCGTGAACGGAGGGCTGGCACCGGCGCGGGCGCCCTATAATATGTCACTCGTCATTCAATATTCCGCCCGGTGAGACATGACGATCGACGCCCCGATAGACGCCGCGCCGCCGCATGCTCCGGTCGCCTCCCCCATCGCGAGCCTGCTGACGGCGCCGATCCTGCCGACGCTGCTCCGGCTTGCGATCCCCAACATGATCGCGATGGTCGGCAGCACGCTGGTTGCGATCGCCGAGACCTCCTATATCGGCCGGCTCGGCACCATCCCGCTCGCCGCCATCGCCCTCGTTTTTCCGTTCGCGATGCTGACGCAGATGATGAGCGCGGGCGCGATGGGCGGCGGGGTCTCCTCCGCGATCAGCCGCGCGCTCGGCGCCGGGAATCGCGACCGCGCCGCGACGCTGGCGCTGCATGCCGCCATCATCGGCCTCTGCGGCGGACTGTTCTTCACGGCGATGATGCTCGCCTTCGGCCGCTCGTTCTTCACCCTGCTCGGTGGGCGCGAGCGCGTGCTCGAGGAAGCCTGCGGCTATTCGCAGGTGCTGTTCTCGGGCGCGATCGCGATCTGGCTCGTCAACACGCTGGCCTCGGTGATCCGCGGCACCGGCGACATGCGCCTGCCCTCGATGACGCTGATCGGCGCGAGCGTGCTCCAGATTGCGGTCGGCGGCACGCTGGGCCTCGGCCTGTTCGGCGTGCCGCAATTCGGCATGCCCGGCGTTGCGAGCGGCCAGCTGCTCGCGTTCAGCTGCGCCGCGGTCTTCTTTCTCTGGTATCTCCTGTCTGGTCGCAGCCGGCTGCCGCTGAATTTTCGCGCCTTCCAGTTCGAGCGCGCGATGTTCCTGGACATTCTCAAAGTCGGCGCGGTGGCCTGCCTGTCGCCGCTCCAGACCGTGCTCACCATTTTGATCTTCACAAAAATCCTGGCGACCTTCGGCACCGAGATGCTGGCCGGCTACGGCATCGGCTCGCGGCTGGAATTCTTGCTGATCCCGATCACCTTCGCCTTCGGCATCGCCTCGGTGCCGATGGTCGGCATGGCCATGGGCGCCGGACATATCAAGCGCGCGCGGCGGGTGGCCTGGACCGCGGCTGCTGCTTCCGGACTCACGGTCGGCCTGATCGGCCTCGTCGTCGCGCTCGATCCCGCCTTGTGGGTATCACTGTTCACGCGTGACCCCGGCGTCACCGCCGCCGCCCACAGCTATTTCCACTGGGCCGGACCGGCGTTCGTGTTCTTCGGCATGGGCGTGTCGCTGTATTTCTCCTCGCAGGGCGCGGCACGCGTCGGCGGCCCGGTGCTGGCCTCCACCGCGCGGCTTCTGATCGTCGCGATCGGCGGCGTCGGCCTGATGACGGCGCAGGCGCCGGCCTGGACCCTGTTCGCGCTGGTCGGCGGCGCCATGGTCGTGTTCGGGCTTTCGACCGCCGCCTCGGTCGCCTTCGCGCGCTGGGGCAAATGAGCGCAGGCGACTAAGCGCAGGCAGGGAAACGCGGGAATGTGATTCCATCCAGCGTTGCACTATCCTGCCGGGCTGCTATGGAAGCGCCTCCATTTTTCGGGGCTCTCTCCATGCTCACCAGATTCGCGATTCCTTCCATCATTTTGGCTGCACTGTTCGGCACGCCTTCCGCCCACGCGCAGAGCGCCGACGGGACCTGGCTCACCCAGGCGGGTGATGCGCGCGTGAAGATCAGCAAGTGCGGCGGCGGCATCTGCGGCCACATCGTCTGGCTGCGCGAGCCCATGGACACCGCGACCGGCCAGCCCGCCACCGACAGCAAGAACCCCAATCCCGCGCTCGCGAGGCGCCCGATGATCGGCCTGCCGCTGTTCAACGGCATGCAGCCGTCAGGGCCGAACAAATGGTCAGGCCAGATCTACAATGCCGACGACGGCAGCACCTATGCGAGCAGCGTCACGGTCACCGGCGCAGATTCGCTGCGGGTCGAAGGCTGCGTCGGCGCGCTCTGTGGCGGCGAGACCTGGACCCGCCGCTAAAGCGCGATGAGATTGGGATGAATCGCATCGCGCTTTAGGTTGTTGTTTGAGCATGATCTTTTCGGAAAACCGCTTCGCACTTTTCAGGATCATGCCTTAACCCGCCGCCACCATCGCCTTCAGCGCCGTCGCCGCCGAGGCGTAGCCGCCTCGCGCGCCGTCAATGAAGTGGACATGGTCGCTGCGCAGCGCCGACGGCGTGAAGCAGGTCATCATCGCCGCGTCCTGCTGATAGAGGCCGTAGCGCACGATGCCGTCGCGGGCGGCGGTTGCGAGACGCTCGCTCAAGGCGCGCTCGAGCTGCGGCGTGCAGTCGAGGATCATGCGCAGGCCATCGTCATATTTGCGGAAGTCCGAGTTCTCGACCACCTGGCGCTTGTAGACCTTGGGCACGAAGCCGCCGACCTTGAGGTCGAAACGCATGATCAGATAGACGAACAGCGTATAGGCCAGCACGCTAGCCCTGCGCGCCAGCAGCGGACCGCCGCGCTTGGTGCGGGCCTCGAATTCCAGCCCCTGCGGTGGCCATTTCAGCGGCGGTCCCTGTGGCGGCACGGGACGGCCGCCATCCGGGCTGCGCTCGACGAGGTGGATGATATCCTCGATCACCTTGCGGAAAGCCGCCGGCTCGGCGCCGCGCACCGGCATCACCAGAACCGACAGGATCAGGCCGCGCGCGGCCGGCATCACCTCGAAGCGGCAGGACAGGCCGGAGAGATCGGGCTGCGTGCCCGTCGGTGCCTCCGCGACCGCGAACTCGCCGCGCTTCATCGCGGCGTCGGCGAAGGCGAGCCCGCCGCCGGAGAACATCGCATAGGACAAATTCGCCGACGGACCGAAACGCGCGACGCGCACGTCGAGGCCCTGCGCACGGATGGCGCTCACCGGCACCAGCGCGACGCGCATCTTGAGGTCGAGATCCTCGCGCACCCAGGTCGCGGTCGCGGCCAGTGCCTCGCGCGCAGCACCGAGATCCGAAGGCGCGACCGCAAAGCTCGCGCCGTCGCCGCCGAACACGAAGGGAAATTCGCGTCCCTCAAGCGCATTGGTCACCGCCGCGATCACGGCGGCACCGGCCATGTTGACCGCCTTGTAGCGCTGCGCCGCGATCGCCTTGGTCGAATCCACGATGTCAGCCACGCCGATGCTCCAGTCATCCGGCAGCGGCGCATAGAGCGCGGGGTCCATAAGGCTGGTGAAGCCGCGGAAGACCGGAATGCCACCGTAGAAGGAGTCGCCTGATGTCATCGGTTGATGCCGGATGGTTGGGAAGCGTCCGAGAGAGATACGAGGCAGAAGCGATCCGGGTTCGCCGGGCGCCGCTTTCGATCATTGGCCGAAACCGGCCCGGACAACAAGATCGCAGCGCGCCGCAATGCCGCAGCCGATCATTGATCGACGTCAAACAGCCGGCCCTGGCAACCTTTACGATGGCAGGATCTCCAGGGGCTACGCGGGATGATCGAGGTGTCCGACTTCAGCAGCAGCCACCCCGACGCGCCGGTGCGGCGACGCACGGGGCTTGACCCAATCAGCGCGGTGAAAATGCCGGAAAGGCTGACGGCAACTGTCGATGCCTGGGCCGAAGCCCATCATTTGTCGCGCTCGGCTGCGATCTGCAAGCTGGTAGAGCTCGGACTGAAGATCGCGCCTGCTGCGCCGGCATCGGCGCACTCGGTCGCATCCGACGCCACGCGGATCGAGGAGATCGCGGTCCACGAGATCAAAGCGCTGCTCGATCCCGCCTTGGCGGCCGACGAACGCGAGCGCCGCATCCGTCGCCTCATCGACGGGCCGCCGGAATTCTCACACGAACGGATTGATCTGCCGAAGCATCGGGCTTGAGCGCCCGTAGGCGCTAGTGCAGCTTCTCGTCCTCGCGCTTGCGCAGGGCCTCGAGCGAGGCGTCATGGCAGCCGACGAGCCGCACGAATTGCTGCGGATACATTTCATGGCCGTGACTGCCGGAATTCTGATTCGTCATCGGCGGGCAATGAATGTCGCCCGGCTTCGCGCCGGATTGCTCGGTCCGGTCCTGGGTTGAAGCGGTCATGTCTCGCACGGTCATGGACTGCTCCCTGTCGATTAGGGCAGATCGATTGACGTAACCCAATCGATTGCGGGGCATCTTACGACCAAATCCGGCTGAATGTCATTGCGCCGGATCAACGCAATTGCGGCAGACGGGTTCCGTTTACGCTGTGTTGCCCGCGTCGATCGTGAACACGGTGCCGGTCACGTTGCGGCCGCCCTCGCCGAGCAGATATTCCACCATGCGCGCGACGTCGTCCGTCTCCGGCAACCGGCGCAATGCGCTGCGGCCGGCGATACGCTTGCGGCCTTCGTCGGAAAGATTGTGGGTGAGCTCGGTGTCGATGAAGCCCGGCGCGATCGCATTCACGGTGATGCCGAGCTTGCCGACCTCGCGCGCGAGCGAGCGGGTGAAGCCGGTCGCGGCCGCCTTGGTCGCGCCGTAGACGGAGAGGCCGTTATAGCCTGTCGTCGCGATGATCGAGGAGATGTTGATGATGCGGCCGGCGCCATCGGCCATCATCTGCCGCGCGACATATTTGGTGAGGATGATCGGCGACAGCACGTTGAGCTGCACCAGCGCCTCGATCTCCGAATTGTGCATGGTCGCGAGCAGGCCCTCGGTGCCGAGACCGGCATTGTTGACGAGGCCAAAGATCGGGCCGAACTCGTCGCGCACGAGCTTTGCGAAAGCGGGAATCGCGTCGATCACGGCGAGGTCGCAGGCCCGGAAATGCAGGCGGCCCTCGGACTCGGCGATCGCCGCCTTGAGCTCGTCGCTCTCGCGCCGCGCCGCCGCAATCACGTTGAAGCCGGCACAGGCGAGGCGCTTGCCGATCGCAAGGCCAATGCCGCGGCTGCCGCCTGTGACGAGGACATTATGCATCGGTGCGCGCCAGTTTGCCGGCCGGCGTGACGTCGAGCGCCTCGACGAAGCGGATCACCGCCGGCACCTTGTGGGACGCGAGCTGGGCGCGGCACTGCTCCAGGATCTGGTCGCGGGTCTCCTTCACCCGCGCCTGGTCGGTGCCTTCGGTGAGGATCACGTCGGCGACGACAATACCGCCGGTAATCGGACTCTTGCGCGATTTGGCCCGCGACATCCTGACATCAGGGTGGCGATTGATCACCGCCTCGATCTCCTCGGGATGGACCTTCAGGCCACCGATATTGATGATGCCGCCGCGGCGGCCGACGAAGTAATAGCGGTCGCCGCGCAATTCAACGATGTCGCCGCTGTCGACGAAGCCGTCGGCATCGGTGAGCGCGGCGGCGTTGCGCCCGACATAGGCGTGCGCCGTGCGCGTCGAGCGGATGCGCAAGGAGCCATCCACGACCTTCATCTCGACGCCATTGCGGTTGCCGAGATAGTCGGCCGGAAAGCCTTCGAGCCCGTCATTGACCGCGAAGCCGACGCCGGCCTCGGTCGAGGCATAGGCATGGCCGACGGAGGAATTCGGGAACGCGGCCTTGAGGCCGTCGAGCACCGCCTGGTCGGCGATCTCGCCGGAGAGGCGGACATAGCGCGGGGCGAACTGCGCGGCCGCGCCGCTCATCAAGAGCTTGCGCCAGTGCGAGGGCGTGCCGGAGATATGCGAGACGCCGCACGCATTCAGCCGCGCGACGTGATCACCGAGCGCCTCATGCGGATCGGACAGCACCATCGAGCCGCCGGAGAGGATGGCGCGGAGGAATATCTGCAGTCCGCCATAGCGGCGGATGTCGTAGAACGTCGCCCATACCGGAGCGAGCCCCTTCGCGGGACCTTCGGCGACGATGGCGCCGGTCAGTGCTTCCAGCGTATGGCCGGCGATTTTCGGCACGCCCGAGGTGCCCGACGTCAGCATCAGCCATTCGGTGGCGCGCTCGGTCCTGGCAGGCGTGGTGGCTTGAAGCGGCAATTGCGCGGTGACGACCAGCGGCACGCCGGCATCAGTCCAGCGATAGGGCTCGTCGGTGACGACGGCATTGATCCCGGCATCGGCGATCAGCGCGTCGAGATGCGCCGGGTTGAGATCGGGCGGGCACAGCAGCATGCGACGGGCGATGCCGTCGAGCTCGATCATGGCAAGGCCCGACCGGAGCTGGTCGGACAATTTCAGCAAGACGGCACGGCCGGACAATTCGCGCAGGCGGCCGCCGAGGACCGTCTGCGACAGGATATCCGTCAGCGACACGACATGGTGCGCGTCCGACAGCGTGCGGCCGGTCAGCTCCGCGCCGAGATGGTCGCGGAGCGCAAAGATCTCACGCGGGGACATTTTCGTAGGCCCGCACGAAATCACCCACGGTGGCGGGGAACGCTGCGTCCTCGGAAATGGTGAAGGGGTCGACGCCGGTCTCGTCCTCGAGGCGCGCCACCAGGATGGCGAAGGCGAGCGAGTCGAAGCCCGTCTCGTGCAGGGACAGATCGTCGGAGAGGGCGGGAAGCGTGACGTGCTGCTCTTTGGCGATCTGCTGGATCGCCTCAATGACCTTGGACCGTACCGACATGGCTGGCTCGCTCTTGTTATCGATATTTCGTGTTGTGGCGGCTCTTGATGACCGCCTCCCCATGGCCTTCTGTTTACCCGACAGAAGTAAATGGCTTCTTGGACAATTCAGATAAAATTGGACCTATCTGGCGATTTCCGCGGGTTTGCGATGAATACGTGATGTGAGCACGTTGCCCGCATTCCCTCCCCCCTTGCGGGGGAGGGGCAGGGAGAGGGGTGCCACACGACGCACTCTCTCCGTGGTGAACGAACTTTGCTGAGACGATCGACAGACCTTTTCCTGGGCTACCCCTCTCCCCCGCCCTCCCCCGCAAGGCGGGAGGGAGCGCACCTGTCTTGTGGTGGGTGCGTTGCCTCATAGTCCTCTACAGCCTGATCGTGCCCTCGATGATCTTGGTAAACGTCGCTGAATCGAGCGCGGCATAGGCGCCGGATTGCGGGTCGAGCATGAACAGCGGATCGGAAATCGCAGCCGGATCAAATCCCTCCCGCGCCAGCTCGCCCTTCTTCTGCTTGAAGGTCTCGGTCGCATCGAGCTCGCGCGAGATGCGGATGAAGACCGGCCGGGCATAGGCCGGCAGGCGCTGCGCCAGGTGCGCCGGCAGCGCTTCGATGTCAAAACCCTCGTTCACCACGATGGCGCTCATGCCGGCGCGGCCATCGTTATCGGGGATGCTAACGCCGTAGGTGGTGGCATCGATGACGCCGGTGAAATCGCGCACGGCGTCGTTGACCTCCGAGGTCGCGACATTCTCGCCCTTCCAGCGGAAGGTATCGCCGATGCGATCGACGAAATGGAAAAAGCCCTTGTCGTCGAGCCGCATCAGATCGCCGGTGCGGAACCAGGCGTCGCCCTTGGCGAACACGTCGCGGAGAATCTTCTTCTCGGTCTCGCCGGCGTCGGTATAGCCCTCGAAGCGGCCACCGCCTTCGTCGGCCGTGCCGATGCGGCCAATGGCTTCGCCGGCCTCGCCGCGGGCGCAGGCGATGCAAAAGCCATCTTCATTGCGCAGCGGCGCGCCGCTATCAGGATCGAGCTTGACGAGGCTCGCCGGGAAGCGATGCGCGAGCAGCGGCGGGATGCGGCCGATCGCGCCCGGCTGGCCCTCGACGTTGAACAGCGAGAAATTACCTTCCGTGGCCGCATAGAATTCGAGGATACGCGGAATGGCGAAGCGCGCCTGGAAATCTTCCCAGATGTCGCCGCGCAGGCCGTTGCCGCAAGCGAGCCGCAGCCGATGGCGGTTCTCGTATTCCGACGGCGGGGCTTTCAGCAGATAGCGGCAGAGCTCGCCGATGTACTGGAACAGTGTGCAGTCGTGCCGCACGATGTCAGACCAGAAGTTCGAAGCCGAGAACTTTTCCGCGATCACCACCGAGCCGCCGGCAGCCAGCATGCTGCACGGCGCGACGATGCCGCCGACCGAATGGAACAGCGGCAGACAGTCATAGAGCCGGTCCTGCGGCGTGGCGCCGGTGAGGCCGGCGAACCAGAAACCCCAGTTGAGGATGCGGCGATGGCTGATGCTGGCGGCCTTTGGCAGTCCTGTCGTGCCGGAGGTGTAGATCAGCAGCGCGCGGTCGTCGATGATGACGTCGCCATGCTCGTCCGGCGACAGCGGCGCATCGTCGAGCGCGGCAAGCGCGACGTCGATGGCGCGCTCGCTGCGGGCATCGCCGTGGGTCCAGATCGTGGCTTGCGTCGTCAGATGCGGCGTTGCGCTCGCCAGCACCTCGGCGAGCTGATGCGCAACAATGATATGCGAGGGTCTTGCGACGTCGATGCAATGCGCGAGCGACTGTCCGACCAGCTTGGTGTTGATCAGCGCTGCCACGCCGCCGACCCGGCTGATACCGAGCCAGGCCGCGACATAGTCGATGCCGTTCGGCATGATCAGGGCAACCGTATCGCCCTTGGCGACGCCGACCGAGCGTGCCCAGCGCGCATAGCGGTTGATCCGCTTCGACAGGCCGTCGTAGTCGAGCGTTGTATCTTCCGCGACCAGTGCGATGCGGTCCGGCTGGCGCTGCGCCCAATCGTCGATGACGTCGGCGAACAGGCGGCCCGGCAGCGTCTCGATCCGTGCCGTGAGCTCGATGGCCTTCAGCCAGATCTTTGAAGCCGAAGGCGCACGCGCGGCCTTTGGTTGCTCAATGACGCCGGGGGTCATGCCGTTCATTCTTTCGGAACGTGTCTGCAGGTAGCGGCAGCTTAGCCCGCGCGTCCTGCCCAGGTGTTAAGAGACAAGGTAAAAGCCGGTTAGTGCGCGATTAACTCCAGTCATCCTTTACCAAGCCGACGGGATCGGCGTGCGGCGTGGCGCAATTCTTGCGATAGCCAAGTAACGAAGCCGCGCGAGCATCCTTACCCTCTCCCCTTGTGGGAGAGGATGGCGCGCGCAAGCGCGACGGGTGAGGGGTCTCTCTCCACACAGACAATCTTGCGAGTGGAGAGAACCCCTCATCCGGCGCTTCGCGCCACCTTCTCCCACGAGGGGAGAAGGAAGAGGAGCGTGCGGCAACTTCTGTTTCTTCGTGGAGGCTTCCATGATCACCAGACGACATTTCCTTCAGGCCGCTACCTGCACCGTCGCCACGCTCGCAGCGCCGCGCGCCTTTGCGATCGGCAACCCCTCCTATCCCTCGCGCAGCGTGAAATGGGTCGTGCCTTATGCGCCGGGCGGCGCGACCGATGTGCTGTCGCGGCTGCTGTGCCAGCGGCTGTCCGACCGGCTCGGCCAGACCTTTGTCGTCGAGAACAAGCCGGGCGCCGGCAGCAATATCGGGACGCAGGCCGTGATCACCTCGGCGCCCGACGGCTACACGCTGCTGCTGACCTCGACCGCGAATGCGATCAACGCCTCGTTCGATCGCTCGCTGCCGTATGATTTCGCCAAGGCGATCGCGCCGGTCGCCGGGCTCGCGCGCATTCCGCTGGTGCTGGTCGTCAACAACGATTTGCCGGTGAAGAATATTGCCGACTTCATCGCCTATGCCAAAGCCAACCCGGGCAAGATGTCGATCGCCTCGTCCGGCATCGGCACCTCGCTGCATCTGTCCGGCGAGCTGTTCAAGTCCCTCGCCGGCGTGCAGTTCACCCATGTGCCCTATCGCGGCTCGGCGCCGGCCCTGACCGACGTGATGAGCGGCCAGATCCAGGGCATGTTCGACAACGTCACCTCGTCGTTCGAGCTGGTGCGCGCCGGCAAGCTGCGCGCGCTCGGCGTCACCACGCGCGAGCGCTCGGAGATCCTGCCCGACGTGCCGCCGATCGCGGACACCCTGCCCGGCTACGAGACGAGCTCTTTCTACGGCGTCGGCGCGCCGCACGACACGCCGCGCGAGATCGTCGATCTGCTCAATCGCGAGATCGACACCGCGCTGTCCGATGCCGAGATCAAGGCCCGCATCGCCGAGCTCGGCGCAATCCCGCTGCACGGCAACGCCGGCGAGTTCGGCAGCATGCTGAGCGCGGAGACCGACCGCTGGCGCAAGGTTGTGGAATTGTCGGGGATCAAGAAGGAGTAGCGGCGCGGAACGCGGATTGCGTCCAGGCCATCCACACCCACCATTCCTAGCGGCTTGCCGAAATATCCCGAGCGCGGGCATCTTGCCGCGTCATGACGACCAAATCCCGCGAGCGAATTTATGGTGCGTCCGTCCGGGCGGCGGCAGAACGCGCTGCCAAGGTCCGCAAGGAGGCCGATCGTCTCGCCTGCGAGGCCTGGAACCAGCGCATGCTGGGGTTTCAGGGCCCCGCACAGCCCTCACCGACGCTCGGCGACGCACTCAACGCGAGCTACTGTTATCTTGAGGTCAAGTGCCTGGGCTGCGAGACGCATCAGACGGTAGCACTCGACATCGTCAGGCGGAGGAAGTCGACGCCGATCCACGAGCTCGAGCGGGCCATGCGCTGTCGCCAGTGCTCGGAGCTTGGGGGCCGTCCCTACAAGCGCAGCCATCTGGTGGCGCTACGCACGACAAAGATCTCCGCAAAAGATCCGCGCTCGAGCTGGTGGCCCGGCGAGCGGTGATCGCGCAGAGCTAGCCGCCGCGCCTGTAGCGCGCGCGGGGCAACGGCGCGTTGACCGGATAATACGGGTTGAGATCGCAGGTCGCGGGGCGGCCGGAGGCCGTGGCGCGGCACTGCGGCACCGAGATGAAGGAACAGTCGTACCATTCCCCGCCGCCGCCATTCGCGCCGGAATAGACGTGCATGCAGACGGGATAGCGCGGATCGAACGTCTGCGCCTGCGCCGGCGCAGCCGCAATCAATGCACCGGCGATCACCATCAGAGCGAATGAGCTGCGCATGACAAGCCTCCCGCAGAGCCGCATCGCCGATCGCTAGTGCTGCTTCTTGTGACGCTTGCGCGGAGGCGGCGGCGGTTCGTCGAAGGCGTAATAGGGATTGAGGTCGCAGCTGGCCGATCGGCCCGAGGCCGTGGCGCGGCACTGCGGCAGCGAGGTGAAGGAGCAGTCGTAATAGTCGCCGCCACCGCCACCGAAGCCGCCCGGCGAGTAGACGTGCATGCATACCGGGTAGCGTGGATCGTAGGTCTGTGCGCCGGCGTCCGCCGCGACAAACAGCGAGGCAATCGCGGTCAGGGTCAAAATCGGCAAGCGCATCGGACATTTCCTCGAATCGGTAACAACGGCACGCGGTATGTCATTTCGATATGGCACAACGGCGTGCAAGAAGCGATTGCTCTCGTTCATACCTCTCCCGCTTGTGACGCGCGGCGAAACGGATGAGACATGGCGCCGCGACAGCATCACGGTGCGCATGCGGTGGGCACGCTTCCGCCTTCGCTCTTCGAGCTAAGGCGGACAAGTCGCCTTGCCCACCCTACGCGGTCTGTGTGCGTGGCGTCAGCCCAGCCCCTGCAGCACCAGCCGGTTCAGCCTCGCTGCAAACGCGGCCGGATCCTCCGGCAGCTCACCGTCCAGGATCTGCGCCTGCTCGAGCAGGAGCAGGCTGAGGTCATCGACCGTGTTGGAGCCCGCCTGCGCCTTGGTGATCGCGCTCACCATGGGATGACGCAGGTTGATCTCGAGGATCGGCTTGGTGCGCATGCCGCGGTTCTGCTGCGACAGGATGCGCTCGAGCTCGCGGCTCGGGCCCTGGCTGTCGGCGACGAGGCAGGAGGCGGAGCTGGTGAGACGCGTCGAGGCCTTGACGTCGCTGACTCGCTCGCCGAGCGCGGCCTTGATCACCGCGATGGTGGCGGCTTCGTCCGCTTCAGGCTCGTCCTTCTTCGCCTCGTCCGCGGCGTCGACGCGCGGGATCAGGTCGAGATTGAGATCGCCCTGGCTCAGCGACTTCAGCGGCTTGCCGTCGAACTCCGACGGCATCGAGGTCCAGAACGCGTCAACCGGATCGGACAGCAGCAGCACCTCGATGCCGCGCGCGGTCGCCGCTTCCAGCCGCGGATTGGACTTCAGCCGCTCGATGCTGTCGCCGACGAGATAATAGATCTCGGTCTGGTTCGGCTTGAAATCGGCGATGATCTGCTTCAGCGAGCGCTTTTCGCCCGAGGTCGTGGTGAAGCGGGACAGCGCCAGCAGCTTTTCGCGCCGCTCGAAATCCTCGTAGATGCCTTCCTTCAGCACCGCGCCGAAGGCGTCCCAGATCTTTGCAAAGTTGTCCGGGTCCTTGTCGGCAAGGCCTTCCAGCTCGGACACGACACGGGTCGCGACCGCCTTGCGGATCTGCGCCAGCTGAGGATTGTTCTGGAGCATCTCGCGCGAGATGTTGAGCGGCAGATCCTCGCTGTCGACCACGCCGCGAATGAAGCGCAGATAGCCCGGCAGCAGGTCGGCGTCGTCGGTGATGAAGACCCGGCGAACATAGAGCTTGACGCGGCCCTTGCGGTTCGGCTCGAACAGGTCGAACGGCTTGGTCGAAGGCGCGAACAGCAGCACGGCGTAGGAGTAGCGGCCCTCGGCGCGGTAGTGCAGCGTCATCGCGGGATCGTCGAAGGCGGATGCGATCTGCTGATAGGCCTTCTTGTAGTCTTCCGCCGTCAGCTCGGATTTCGAGCGCTGCCACAACGCGCTCGCCGAGTTGATCTGGCGCGGCTCACCCTCTTCTGGCACGAGCTCGATGGGGAACAGGATGTTGTCGGAATAGGCGCTGACGATGCGCTCGATCTCGTAGGTCTCGAGATATTTCTTGGCGTCGTCCTTGAGGTGCAGGACGATCTCGGTGCCCCGCGCCACACGCGCCGCGTCCGCCTCGCTCGCCCGCGCGATCTCGAAGCCGGAGCCGCCGGAGGACGTCCAGGTCCAGACGTCGCTCTCGCCGGCGCGACGGCTGATGACGACGATCCTGTCGGCGACCATGAAGGCGGAATAGAAGCCGACGCCGAACTGGCCGATCAGCCCGAGGCCGTCCTTGGCCTCCTTCAGCTTCGACACAAAGGCCTTGGTGCCGGAGCGGGCGATGGTGCCGAGATGGTCGATCAGCTCCTGCCGCTCCATGCCGATGCCGTTGTCGGCAATAGTGAGCGTTCCAGCCGCCTTGTTCGGGATGATGCGGATCTTGAGCGCGTCGCCTTCGCCCAGCAACGCGGGACTTGCGATCGCCTCATAGCGCAGCTTGTCGCAGGCGTCCGACGCGTTGGAGACGAGCTCGCGCAGGAAGATGTCGGTCTCCGAATAGACGGAGTGCACCATGAGGTGCAGCAGCTCGGAAACCTCGGCCTGGAAGGGCTGCGTATGCACAGCCGTATCTGACGTCGTCATGCGTTTACCCGGTCAATCAAAAGGGAAAGCCGGGATATAACGCGACTGGACAACGGATCAAGAGGATGTGAGCGCCCCTATGACGCCGGTCCGTCCGCCGGGGGCGATCAGGTCACGCAGCGACCGGGCTGGAGCAGCCTTGCGACCTCGGTCAGCGAGCTGACCATCGGCTCGCAGGCGACCGTCGGCTTGTGGCGGCCCTGCTTCTGGTCCTTGTCCCTGAGCAGCATCGGCGGCGGCTTGGCGTTGCCGGTCTCGATCACCGCGGGGACCCGCAGCAGCACCGAGGTGTCGGCAAGGTCGTTCAGCCGCATCGACACGGTGCGGGTGGGAACCGGGGCCGGCTTGATCCCGGCGAGGCGGTCGGCCTTGCTGGCGCGATTGACGTTGTGGTCCGGCTTGTCGGCAACCGCCTGCCAGCGGTCGGCCAGATCGTGGCCGGAGGCCAGCTGAACCGCGCCGACCTGAACCGCAGCGAGCGTCGCGGCAATTGCGACGGCGCCCAAAAATATCTTTTGAATCTGTGACATGGCTAAATATCCCTCGCCCCATGGCGATCGCGGGAACAACGCGACGAGAGGACCGGGAGTTCTCAGCCGTTAAGATCACTTAACCGTGTGCACAAATCACCGCAGGCGGCACAAAAAATTTTGCAACCGCCTGGAACGACTTTCGCGCCCGAGAGTCGTCTCAACAGCCGGCTATTCCCCCCTGCCCCATAAGCCGGCGACGTAGGGCGCGACTGTGGTGATGCCAGTCGCGCCTTACTTTTTTCTGGGGCTCACTTCTGTCTGGGGCTCACTTTGCCTTCCCCGCGAGCCACTCCCGCCCTTCGGCATAAAGCTTCTCGACCTCGGGCCCGATCAGGCCCGGCATGTCGCGCTTGACCTTGTAGCCGATCAGCTCCTGCATGTAGGCGAGATGGCGGTAGCCTTCGGGCAACGCGGCCAGCGCCTGCTGGTCGAGGCGGAGGGATGCTGCGGGATCGACCGGGTCGATACGGTCCTTCTCATAGATCGGCTGGCGGCGGACGATGCCCCATTTTCCCTGCCGCTTCTCCAGGAAATCGTAGAAGCGGCCGGTGCAGACGACGTCGCAGAGCACGTCGTGCACCAGGGCCCGCTGCGAGATCGTCATCTTGGTTTGGGCAATGGCCCGCTCACCCGCGAGATCGATACTGGTGCCGCCGAGGAAATGCAGGATGCGCACGCCCTTGGCAAATCCCTCCTGGCTGACGCGCATGAAATCCCGCGCCGGTCCCTGAAACCAGGTCGCGGACATCCAGCCCTCTTCGTGCCAGACCGTTGCAAAACGCTCCCAGTCCCCGGCATCGCGCCACACCGCCCAGTTTTCGACGAGGTCGCGGATGGCGAGGCGATCGAGCAGTTGCTGGTCCATGATGCGAAATCTCCTGGCGGCTTGAGGTCGCTATGGGTGTCATCGGTCCGACGTATCAACGAGGCAATTTGCTCGCCGTCAAGCGGGCTCCCAGCCCATCGAGCTACCCACATCGCGAACGCGATACGAGTGGCGAGCCTTGCAATCAACCTGATGGCGACTACTATCCGCCCCGATGCAGATGAAATTCCCCTTGCTGACCGCGTTTCTCGGATTGTTGGCGGCGTTCCCCGCACATGCACAGTCGGATTTGCAGGTCGAACGCGCGACCGCCTGGAAGGCAACGCTGGCGAAACACATTGCCGGCAACAAGCTGCTTCCAATTGAAGGGCGAGGACAAACGATCGATGGGCGGGGGCAAGCTGGCCGCGCCAAGATCACGTTCGTCATCGACCGGTCCGGCAGGCTGATATCGCGGGCATTGGATGCGAGCTCCGGCTCTCGGCAGGTCGATGTTGCTTTGCTGACAATCTTCGATCGTGCCCAACCGTTTCCCGAACCGCCATCAGAGCTGAAGGAGGAGACATTCTCGTTCATAGCGCCGCTGGTCTTCAGCGGCCGTCATTTCGACCTGGTACCCTACGGGTTGGCGGCGAGCGTGCCGACGCCTGCCTTCGCGGCGTCCGACGCCATGGACGCGTGGCGCAAGGCGGTTACCGAACATGTAGGGCACCACAGGAGGTTTCCGCCGGAGGCGATCGGTCAGAGGGGCGATACCGGCGTCACGTTCGTCGTTGATCGGTCAGGCAAACTGATCTCGAACACGCTGGTCGAAAGTGCCGGAATCCCACCTCTCGATGCAGAGACGCTCGCTATGGTCGAGCGATCCGTGCCGTTCCCGAAACCGCCCGCCGAGACGAAGGACGATTTGCAGAGGGTGACCATCCTCATCACTTTCGACGGGACGCAGCCGATGGGCGGACCATGGGCGGACGAGGCCAAGGTAAAGGCCAAGGTCAACAGCGTCTGCCGAGGCTGCTGAAAGAAGTGCCGGCAAAACAAAAACGGCGCGTCTTGCGGCGCGCCGTTTTCTTGTTAGATCGAGTCTTCTTACGCCGCAGGCGCCTTGGGCGTGCGGTTGCGCGAGTTGCGCTGGAAGAACAGCGCCTGGCTCGCCACCGCGGAGACCATCGCGGGCTGGAACGGCTTCGAGATCAGGAACGCCGGCTCGGGGCGCTCGCCGGTGAGGAAGCGCTCGGGGTAGGCGGTGATGAACACCACCGGCACCTCGAAGGTGCGCAGCAGCTCGTTGACGGCGTCGAGGCCCGACGAGCCGTCGGCGAGCTGGATGTCGGCGAGGATCAGGCCGGGCCGCTTGTTCTTGGCCAGCGCCACCGCATCGGCATGGGTGCGCGCGACGCCGACGACGTTGTGGCCGAGATTCTTCACCAGGCTCTCGAGGTCCATGGCGATGAAAGTCTCGTCCTCGATGATCAGCACGTCGGTGGCGATCTCGGCCGCCATCTCGCGTCCGGCGGCATCGGCCAGCCGGCGCGTCTCGCCGACGTCGGTGCCGAGGATGTAGGCGACTTCCTCTTCCGAAAATCCCTCGAGCGAGAGCAGCAGGAAGGCCTGCCGCGGCAGCGGCGTGATGTTCGACAGCCGCCGCTCCGGCGGCATCGGCAGCGTCGTCACCTCGGCATCATCGTTGACGGAGACGGAATTCCAGATCTGGGTGAACAGCCGGAACAGGCCGGCACGCGGCCCATGGCTCTCGTCGAGCACCGACGGATCTCCCAGCATGGCTTCCAACATGGCTGCGACATAGGCGTCACCGGAGGCCTGGCTGCCCGTCAGGGCGCGGGCGTAGCGGCGCAACAGCGGCAAGTGTTCAGCAACAAGCTGTGAACGGGACATCCCCACTCCATTCATCTTCGGGCCAGCCTTGAGATCCAACCCTGAGGTCAGGCGATACGCGGGGGGCCCGGGTTCCCCTGCTGGGCTGTTTACGCATCAGGCCAATAAAAGTTCCGCAAGGCGCGGAACTTTTTATCTCACGTCGCATTGTGCCTATCCAGGGAACGGCTCCCGGTTGAGAAAACTTCTCTATTTTACAGTCACTTAACTCGGGGAAACGTGGAACAGGTCATGAAAGATCTCAAATCTCAAGCCAGCAAAAGCACGACCCCCGGCAAGGGAGGGCTCACTCCGGAGATCCAGTCCCGGATCGGGCATCAGCTCCGCGCCATGTACGACGACGTCGTGCGGCAGGGGGTTCCCGACCGGTTCGCGGAGCTCATCAAGAAGCTTGACGCGCCGGGAGGCGGATCTCACGAAGAGAATGTTGCTGGGGGCTCCAACGACAACAACAATGGGAGGGATTAATGCCTCTCACGGACTCCCTGCGTAACGACATCCTGGCGGCTGTGCCGAGTCTGCGCGCGTTCGCCATCTCGCTCAGCGGCAATGCGGACCGCGCCGATGATTTGGTGCAGGAGACGCTGCTGCGCGCGCTCGCCAACATCGACTCGTTTCAGCCCGGCTCCAATCTGCCGGCGTGGCTGTTCACGATCCTGCGCAACCTTTTCCGGTCCGACTATCGCAAGCGGCGGCGGGAGGTCGAGGATGCCGAGGGCAATTACGCCAAGACGCTGAAGACGCAGCCGTCGCAGAACGCGCATCTCGAGTTCGAGGAATTCCGCACCGCGCTCGACAAGCTTCCGCAGGACCAGCGCGAAGCCTTGATCCTGGTCGGTGCCTCGGGCTTCTCCTACGAGGACGCGGCTTCGATCTGCGGCTGCGCGGTCGGCACCATCAAGAGCCGCGTCAATCGCGCGCGCTCCAAGCTCGCCGCGCTGCTCTATGTCGACGGTGCCGAAGATTTCGGGCCCGACGAGACCGTGCGGGCCGTGATCGGCGGCAGCGGCGGCTAGCGGCAGTCATCGGATCGAGACGAGACGTGAAGGCGGCCGTTTCTGCGGCCGCCTTTGCTTGCGTGGATCTCGGCACTCAGCGCGGCGAAGCCTGGCGTTCGATCACTCCTCGACGAAGGTCACGGTGTCGGCCACGCTGGCGCGCGAGGTGCGGTAGCTGTTGACCTTGTGGGTTGTCGGCATAGCCGAACGAGATGCCGCAGACGACGCGGCGGTCGTCGGGCAGATTGAAATGGCGGCGGATCAGGCCGGAGTGACGCGCCAGCGCCGCCTGCGGAATGGTGCCGAGCCCGAGCGCCTGCGCGGCCAGCATGAAGTTCGAGACATAGGCTCCGCAATCGATCGCACCGTAGATGCCGAGTGGCTCGTTGGTGTGGATGATGGCGACATGCGGCGCGCCGAAGAAATTGTAGTTCTCCAGCGCCTGTTTCGCGTAAGCCGTCTTGTCGCCGCGGGCGATGCCGAGCGTGTTGTAGAGCCGGAAGCCGCTCTCGCGGCGGCGTTCCAGATAGACCCCGACATATTCGCGCGGCGGGATGAAATCATAGTCGTCGCCGAGGCCGCCTGACGCTTCCTTGTAGATCAGCTGACGAAAACGCTCCTTGGCTTCGCCGCTGGCGATGATGACCTGCCAGGGCTGGCTGTTGCACCAGGACGCGGTGCGCTGCGCGGTAGTCAAGACATGCTCGATGGTGGCGCGGTCGACCTGCTTGGGCAGGAAGGCGCGGACGGAGTAGCGCTCGTTGAGGAGCTCTTCGAGCACGCCGATGCGGTCGTTTTGTTTCACGTGTGCGTCCATGGATCAGCTCGCGCTCTTCTCGTAGGGTGGGCAAAGGCGCATCGCGCCGTACCCACGGACAGACTTTCCCCGGCGCATCTGCATATGGTGGGCACGCTTCGCTTTGCCCACCCCACGAGATGCAGCGAGAGGGGAGATCACCGCCCCTTGGTCGGGATCTTGTTATACGGCACGTCCTTGTCGACACGGATGTCGCCGGGCAGGCCCAGCACGCGCTCGGCGATGATGTTGCGCAGGATCTCGTCGGTGCCGCCGGCGATGCGCATCGAGGGCGAGGACAGCAGCATCTGCTGGAACTGGCCCTGCACCGTCTCCTCGTCGCTGCCGGTGAGAACACCGGCCGCGCCCTGCAGGTCCATCGCATAGGTCGCGATGTCCTGCAGCATCATGCCCGAGACCAGCTTGCCGATCGAATTCTCCGGCCCCGGCCGGTCGCCCTTCGACAGCGCCGAGATCGTACGATAGCTGGTATATTTCAGCCCGCTCGACTTCGCCGCCCAGCTTGCTAGCTTCGAGCGCACGGCGGGATCGTCGATGGCGAGCCCGTCCTCCAGCATCAGGTTCGCGCAGAACTCGAACATCTCAGGCACGCCGGTCGCGAGCCGCGCGCCGATCGACATGCGCTCGTTCATCAGCGTCGTCAGCGACACGCTCCAGCCCTCGCCGACCGCGCCGAGACGCTGGCTGTCGGGGATGATGACGTCGGTGAAATAGACCTCGTTGAACTCCTGCATGCCGTTGGCCTGCTTGATCGGTCGCACCTCGACGCCCGGGCTCTTCATGTCCAGGAAGAACATGGTGAGTCCCTTGTGCTTGGGCACATTCGGATCGGTGCGCGCGATCAGGAGGCCATAGTCGGAATAATGCGCGCCGGAAGTCCAGATCTTCTGGCCGTTGACGACCCAATTGTCGCCCTTCTTCTCCGCGCGGGTGCGAAGCCCCGCGACGTCCGAGCCGGCTGAGGGCTCGGAGAACAACTGGCACCAGATCTCCTCGCCCGAGGCGAGCTTTGGCAGGTACCGGCGTTTTGCATCTTCGCTGCCGAAGGCCATCACGGTCGGACCGCACATGCCCTCGCCGATCTGGAACGGCTGCGTCAGCTTGCCGTAGACGCCCTCCTCCTGCTGCCAGATCACGCGCTCGATCGGCGTCGCGCCGCGGCCGCCATATTCCTTCGGCCAATGCAGGCAGGCCCAATTGCCTTCGAACTTCTTCTTCTGCCAGGCCTTGCCGACATCGACGATGTCATGCTTGGCAAGCCGGATGCGGCCGAGCGAGGACTTCGACAGCTCGGCATGCAGCTCCTTCGGCGCATTGGCCTCGACCCATTTGCGTGCGGTCTCGCGGAACGCGGCTTCCTGCGGGGTGTCGTCGAAATTCATTGGCGCTTCCCTTTTCTTCGTAGGGTGGGCAAAGCGAAGCGTGCCCACCGCCTTCTAGAGGTGGGCACGGCGCTGCCGCGCCTTTGCCCACCCTACGATTTCATCTGCCCTTCGTCGGGATCTTGTTGAACGGCACGTCCTTGTCGACACGGATATCGCCGGGCAGGCCCAAGACCCGCTCGGCGATGATGTTGCGCATGATCTCGTCGGTGCCGCCTTCGACACGCGTGCCCGGCGCGCGCAGCAGCATCGCCTGGAAACGGCCGGCGAGCTCGGCATCCTCGCCGCTAACCACGCCCGCCGCGCCCTGCAGATCCAGCGCGTAGGTCGCGACGTCCTGGATCATCGAGCCCGCAACCAGCTTGCCGATGGAATTTTCCGGACCCGGACGCTCGCCTTTCGACAGCGCCGAGATCGCGCGCATGCTGGTGTATTTCAGCCCGCTCGCCTTCACCGCCCAGTTCGCGAGCTTCGAGCGCACCGCGCGGTCCTCGATCGCCGGACCGTCGTCGAGCATCAGGCTGGAGCAATATTCGAACAGCTCCGGAAAACCGGTCGAGACGGCCGCGCCGATCGCGCTGCGCTCGTTCATCAGCGTGGTCAGCGAGACGTTCCAGCCGTCACCGACCTCGCCGAGACGCTGGTGGTCGGGGATGCGGACATTGGTGAAATAGACCTCGTTGAAATCGGAGGCCCCGCTCGCCTGCTTAATCGGCCGCACCTCGACACCAGGGCTCTTCATGTCCAGGAAGAACATGGTGAGGCCCTTGTGCTTGGGCACGGTCGGATCCGTGCGGGTGAGCAAGATGCCATAGTCGGAATAATGCGCGCCCGAGGTCCAGATCTTCTGGCCGTTGATGATCCAGTCGTCGCCGTCCTTTTCCGCGCGTGTACGCAGGCCCGCAACATCGGAGCCGCCGGCGGGCTCGGAGAACAGCTGGCACCAGATCTTCTCGCCGGAGGCGAGCGGCGGCAGATAGGTGCGCTTATGCTCCTCGCGCGCGAACGCCATCATGGTCGGCCCGCACATGCCGTGGCCGATGATGAACATGCGGGAGAGCTGGCCGAACGGCCCTTCTTCCTGCTGCCAGATCACGCGCTCGATCGGCGATGAGCCGCGGCCGCCATATTCCTTCGGCCAGTGCAGGCAGGCCCAGCCGGCATCAGCCTTTTTCTTCTGCCAGGCTTTTGCGACCTCCAGAATGTTGGCGTTCTTGAGCACGGTGCGGCCGAGCGAGGATTTGCGCAGCTCGTCCTCGTATTGCTTGGGCGCATTGGCGCCGATCCAGGCGCGAGCAGTTGCGCGGAACTCGGCTTCCTGCGGGGTGTCGTCGAAGTTCATGGTTCTCAGTCCTCGGCCGCGCCGTTCATCTCGTAGGATCGGTAGAGCGCAGCGAAACCCATCTCTTCCAATCCTTGCGTGGCGATGGGTTTCGCTTCGCTCTACCCATCCTACGCACTGTCGTTATGCCGCGTTCTTCTTGCGCATGCGGTCGATCAGCTGGTCTTCCCAATAGGAGAGGCTGCCCAAGCCCAGCGCCATGGCGTTGGCGCGGCGGTAGTACATGTGGCAGTCGAACTCCCAGGTGAACCCCATGCCGCCGTGAACCTGGATGTTGTTCTTGGCGCAGTGCTGGAACGCCTGCGTTGCGCTGATCCGCGCGGCGGCTGCCGCTTCCGGCAGCTCGGCCGCGTTGGTCGAGAGCGCCCAGGCGCCGTAATAGCTGTTGGAGCGCGCCAGCGTCGCCGAGACGTACATGTCGGCGAGCATGTGCTTGACCGCCTGGAACGATCCGATTTGGCGCCCGAACGCGATGCGGTCGAGCGCGTAGTCACGGCCCATCTCCAGCGCGCGGTCGGAGCCACCGACCTGCTCGAAGGCACACAGCACCGCCGCGCGGTCGAGCACTTGGGTCAAGATGCTCCAGCCTTCGCCGGCTGCACCCAGCGGCTCGGCCTTGCAATCCCTGAAAGTGAGCTCAGCCTGCCCGCGGGTTGGATCGAGATTGGTGAGACTCTTCACCTCGACGCCGCCGTCCCTGAGGTCGACCAGGAACAGCGAGATGTCGCCTTCGCGCCCACTCGATCCCGTGCGCGCGGCAACCACCGCGAAGTCGGCGATCGCGCCATCCGCCACCGGCTTCTTGACGCCGTTGAGCACGCCATTCGCCGCCGTGAGCTCGACGTTCTTCGGCGCCGGATTGCCCTTGCCCTCGAACAGCGCCAGCGTGCCGATTGCATCGCCGGATGCGATCGCGGGCAGCCACTTCTTCTTCTGCGCGTCGCTGCCGGCGATCAGCAGCGCTTCGGCGGCAAGATAGACGGTCGAGGAGAACGGCACCGGCGCATTGGCCCGGCCCATCTCTTCCGCGATCACGCAGAGTTCGAGATGACCGGCGCCCGCGCCACCAAACTCTTCCGGGATCGCGACGCCGAGAAACCCCATCTCGGCGAGCCCCTTCCACAGCTCCTTGTCGTAAGGCGCCTTGCCGTCGAGCACGACACGCACCGCCTTGGGCGAGCATTTTTCGGCGAGGAATTTGCGCGCCTGATCGCGGAGCTGCTTTTGATCGTCGGAGAAGTCGAAGTTCATGGCGGGCTACCTCTTATTCGTTGTCATTATTTGTGCCGTCATTCCGGGGGCGCGCGTAGCGCGAGCCCGGAATGACGAGGTGAGAGAGTTGCGCACTCATCGCAGCACGATCACATCCTGATCCGGCTGCTCCGCGTAGAGCCGCTCGACCAGTGCGGCGCGGCGTTCGAGGCCGGCGCGCTGGTTGATGTAGCCCTTGTCGGTGAGCTCATTGCCGTCGATCGAGGGCGGCTCGACCATCAGCATCGCGCGGGCGATGACGCGGCTGCTGGCGCCTCCGCATTCCCTGTTATGTGCTTCCAGCCCGCGCTTGAAGCAGGCGATCACCTCGGGGTGCTTCACCGCATCCTCGAAGGTCAGCTCGGGATTGCCGACAAGCTGACGGCACGCATGCAGATTGGGCCAGGCGAGCAAGCCAATGGAGCATTGATCCTGCCCGGCGACCAGCGCGTCATGCACGACGGGCGTCGCCGCAGCGATCGCATCGGTGCGGAGCGAGCCGACATGCACGAACGTGCCCGTGGTGAGCTTGAAGTCCTCGACCACACGGCCGGCAAAGATGATGCCCTTCACCGGATCGGCATCGTCGAGGAAGATGCCCGCATCGCCGATGCAGTAAAAGCCTTCCTCGTCGAACATCTTCCTGGTCAGATCGGGCTGCCCAAAGTAGCCGGGCGTGACGTTGACGCCGCGCAGGCGCAGCTCGTATTTCGAGCCGCACGGCACCATCTTCAATTCGACGCCGGGGAATGGCAGGCCGATCAGGCCGACGCGTTCGGTGTCCCAATAGGTGCCGGTCGAGGTCGGCGCGGTCTCGGTCGAGCCCCAGCCGGTGTAGAATACGATGCGCTCGCCGGTGGCCTTCACGGCGAGGGCCTGCATGCGATCGTAGAGATCGTCGGGCAGCCGCGCGCCGCCATAGGCCATGATCGACAGGTTCTTGAAGAACGAGCGGCACAGTGCATCGTCCTTTTCCATCGCCGCCGCGAGCGCGGCGTAGCCCGCCGGCACGTTGGCGTAATAGGTCGGCGAGATCTCGCGGAGATTCCTGATGGTCTCTTCAAGCTGGCCCGGCATCGGCCGGCCGTCATCGATATAGAGCGTGCCGCCGTCGACCAGAACGGGATGGAACGCCGCGTTGCCGCCCATGGTGTGATTCCACGGCATCCAGTCGAGCACGACCGGCAGCGGGCCGCCCGGGATGCGCGGCCGCACCTGCATCATCATCGCCGCATTGGCGCACATCATACGCTGCGTGTTGATGACCGCCTTGGGCATGCCGGTCGAGCCCGACGTGAACAGCAGCTTGCCGACGGTGTCGGGCGTGATCTTCGCGATGGAGTCCTCGACATCCCTGGTCACCGGCGTTGCCGCGAGCTCAGCGAAGCTGACGCTCTTGACGCCCTCGCAAGGCCGCAGGACGTGAACGACGGTGACGCCGGTGAGGTCGATCGCCCTGAGCGCCTTCTCGAAGGTCGGGCCGTCCTGCACCATCACGACGGCCGGCTCGATCAGGTCGAACAGATACTTCAGCTTGACGTGATCGTGGCTCATCAAGGAGTAGGCCGGCGACACGGGAGCTGCGGGGACGCGCGCCTGCATCGCGGCCTGCGTCATCAGCGCATGCTCGATCGAATTGCCGGAGAGGATCGCGACCGGACGTCCGTCGAGCCCGAGATCGAGCAGCGCCTGCGTCAGCGCATCGACAGTGCGCTTGGCTTCGCCGTAGGAGACCTTGCGCCATTCGCGGTTGGGACCGCCGCGCTGCGCGAGCCATATGCGCTCGGGCGCTTCCCTGGCCCATTTCGCCAGCGAAGCCGGAATGTGCGTCTCGTGAGGTTGCAACGGAATGCGCGACTTGAGCACCACCGTGCCGTCGGCGCGGCGCTCGACATCGATGTCGCGCGCGAGCCACTCGACCTTGCGAAAGGCGGGCTTTGACATGACCGCCGCCGCGCTTCCACTCATTTTGCGTCTCCCGGAATTATTGTCCTTTGCGGATCTTTGTCGTTCAGCGCTTGATATAGACAGGCTTTCGCTTCTCAAGGAAGGCCCTGATGCCTTCCGAAAATTCCTCGGAGCGGCTGCACAGGACCTGGTTGCGATCCTCCATCGCGATCACGGCTTCCAGCGATCCTGCATCGACGCTCATGTTGAGACATTCCTTTGACAGCCGCAGCCCGACGGGCGAGGCCGTCATCATCGCATCAACATAAGGCTCGGCAGCCGCATCGAGCTTGTCCTCGTCGACGATTTCGGAGACGAGCCCGACCGCGAGCGCGCGATCGGCGCCGATGAAGCGCCCGGTGAGGATCAGCTCGGATGCCACCGACACACCGACGAGCCGCGGCAAAAAATAGCTGGTGCCGATGTCGCAGCCGCCAAGGCCGAGCTTGATGAAGGCGCAGTTCATCCGTGCCGACTTCGTCGCGATGCGGATGTCGGAGGCCAGCGCCAGCGCAAATCCGCCGCCGGCGGCCGCGCCCTGCACCAGCGAGATGATCGACTGCGGACAGCGCCGCATCAGCATGACGATGTCGGCGATGCGCCGCTGCGAATCCAGCGACTCCGTAACGCCCGGCGGCTCCTGCTGCCCGGCGCGGCGCGCCATCGCCGCCTTGAGATCGAGGCCGGCGCAAAAATTCTTGCCGGCGCCGCGCAGCACGACAACGCGCGTTTCCCGGTTGCGCTGCAGACCCTGGAAATAGACGTTGAGCGCATCGATCAGCGCGGGATCGAGTGCGTTGAGACTCTCGGGACGATTGAGCGTCACCCGGTCGACGCCGTCGTGATGCTCGATCAGCAGCGGTTGGGACATGGGGCGCTCCTGCATCCGCTCTTTGAGTGGCGGTTATTGCGCCCTCTCCCCTTGTGGGAGAGGGCATGTACGTCGCTGACCACATACTCCCTTGGGTGAGGGGTCTGTCTCCGCGGAGAGAACCCCTCATCCGGCGCGCTACGCGCGCCACCTTCTCCCACAAGGGGAGAAGGGAAGAGAGCTACCGCGGCGCCATGCGGATGGCGCCGTCGAGACGGATGGTCTCGCCGTTCAGCATCGCGTTCTCGACGATGTGCACGGCGAGCGCGCCATATTCCTTGGCGTCGCCAAGGCGCGAGGGATGCGGCACCTGGGCGCCGAGGCTCTTGCGGGCCTCCTCGTTCAGGCCCATCAGCAGCGGCGTGAAGAACAGGCCGGGCGCGATGGTGTTGACGCGGATCTTCTGGCTGGCAAGGTCGCGCGCGGCCGGAAGCGTCAGGCCGACGACGCCGCCCTTCGAGGCCGAATAGGCGATCTGGCCGATCTGGCCTTCGTAAGCGGCAACCGATGCGGTGTTGATAATGACGCCGCGCTCCTCACCAACAGGCTCGATGGTGACGAGACGCTCGGCGAACAGGCGCAGGCAGTTGAAGGTGCCGATCAGGTTGACGTTGATGATGCGCGCGAACTTTTCGAGCGGATAGACGCCGTCGCGGCCGACGATACGCTGCGAGCCGCCGATGCCGGCGCAGTTCATCAGCACGCGGGCGACGCCGTGCGCGGCTTCCGCCTTCGCGATCGCGGCCTTGATCTGCTCCTCGCTGGTGACGTCGGCATGCAGCGCGACGCCCTTCACCTCGGCTGCGACCTTCTCGGCGTTCTCCTTGTTCTGGTCGATCACGCCGATCTTGGCGCCCTTGGCCGCCATGGCGCGGGCGGTCGCCTCGCCGAGACCCGAACCACCGCCGGTGATGAGAACGGCTACGTCTTTTAATTCCATGACAGGCTACCTTTCCTTGGGCGTTTCTTCTCTAGACTTGAAGAGTTCTGGCCGGATTATCCGGCCGCAGCAGCTTCCCCGGCTTGCGTGAGGATGCCGCCGCAGATCAGCGTTTCCATGTGCTTGATGTATTGCCGGCAGACTTCGTCGGTGACCGGGCCGACGCCGGTCGCGCGAGACATCGCGTGCCGGCCGAAGAACAGGTGATCGCAGGCGCCGATCAGGCTGGTGTAGAACAGCACCGGATCGGTTTGGCGGAACTCGCCGCGGCTGACGCCTTCGGCGAGCAGACGACGATGAAAATCCAATAGCGGTGCGACGAAGAATTTCGAGACTTCGTCGGCAGAGCCCGCCTCGCTTTCGTGCAGAAGATAATGGATCAGCCGGTTCATGTATGGGAACCGGTAATAGGCGCGAATGATGCCGGCGATGTGCAGCTTCAGCTTCGCCGTCGCCGTGATCGGCTGCGCCAGCAGATATTCGAGATTGGACATCTCGGTCGCGGCATCCCGCGCGAGCAGCGCCAGCAAGAGGCCGTCCTTGTTGCCGAAATGATATTTCACCAGCGCGGCGTTGGCGCCTGACTTCTGGGCGATGTCGGAGAGCGAGATCTCGATCGAGGAGCGTTCGATCATCAGCTCGCTCGCGGCCACGAGCAATTTCTCTGCCGTGGAATTTTTTCCGCTGGGGAGCCTGTTCGGTACGCTGGTAGTCACGGAAATCCCTGTTCTCGGCGCTTGAAGCGGCCGCAGATAAGCCGATGCAGCGCCTCATCACAAGAGTTAATTGATCGATTGACTAAACCTTATCCCGCCCCTTAAATCCGCCCCCGACAACCAAACCAATCCAGAAGAATCCAGGGAGAGACCGACATGGCCGAGGCTTACATCGTCGCCGCTGCGCGGACCGCGGGCGGGCGCAAGGGGGGCCGCCTCGCCGGCTGGCATCCGGCCGATCTCGCCGCCAAGGTGCTGGACGAGCTGGTCGACCGCACCAGGGTCGATCCCGCGCTGGTCGAGGACGTGATCATGGGCTGCGTGATGCAGGTCGGCGAGCAGTCCAACAACGTCGCGCGCAACGCGATCATGGCCTCGAAACTGCCGGAAAGCGTGCCGGGCACTTCGATCGACCGCCAGTGCGGCTCCTCACAACAGGCGCTGCATTTTGCGGCCCAGGCCGTGATGTCCGGCACGATGGATGTGGTGATCGCCGCCGGCGTGGAATCGATGACGCGCGTGCCGATGGGCCTGTCCTCGCAGCTCGCCGCCAAGAACGGCTTTGGCCACTACAAGAGCCCGGGCATCGAGGCGAGATATCCGAACATCGTGTTCAGCCAGTTCACCGGCGCCGAGATGATGGCCGAGAAGTACGGGCTGTCGAAGGATGATCTCGACGAATATTCCTTCCAGAGCCACCAGCGCGCGATCGCGGCCACGCAAGCCGGCCATTTCAAGAAGGAGATCGTGCCGCTCGAGATCACCCGCGCCGACGGCTCCAAGGACACCCATCACGTCGACGAAGGCATCCGCTTCGATGCCACGCTCGACGGCATCAAGGGCGTCAAGCTGATCGCCGAGAACGGCAAGCTCACCGCGGCCAGCGCCAGCCAGATCTGCGACGGCGCCTCCGGCGTCATGGTCGTGAACGAGCGCGGCCTCAAGCAGCTCGGCGTGAAGCCGCTCGCGCGCATCCATCACATGACCATGACCGGCGGCGATCCCGTCATCATGCTCGACGCTCCCCTGCACGCCACCAAGAAGGCACTGGAGAAGGCCGGCATGAAGGTCGACGACATCGACCTGTTCGAGGTCAACGAAGCCTTCGCCTCGGTGCCGACTGGCTGGCTCAAGACCACCGGCGCCGATCCTAGCAGGCTCAACGTCAACGGCGGCGCTATCGCGCTCGGCCACCCGCTCGGCGGCTCCGGCACCAAGCTGATGACGACGCTGGTCCACGCCCTGCATCAGCGCGGCAAGCGCTATGGCCTCCAGACCATGTGCGAAGGCGGCGGCATGGCCAACGTGACGATCGTGGAACGGCTGTAAAAAAGCAAAAGCGAGTAGTGAATGGCGAGTAGCGAATGGTGAGTAGGCGAAGAACGGTTTACCCTTCTTCCCTATTCGCCACTCGCTATTCGCCATTCGCGTTTTGAGGAAACGCCATGACTCACCCCTCCGTCTACGCCAGGACCACGCCCGACAAGATCGCCTACCAGATGGCCGGCACCCGCAAGGCGATCACCTATCGCGAGCTCGACGAGCTCTCGAACCAGGGCGCTCAGCTCTTCCGCTCGCTGGGCCTGAAGGCCGGCGACCACATCGCGCTGCTGATGGAAAACCGCCTCGCCTTCATGGAGATCTGCTGGGCGGCGCAGCGGAGCGGGCTCTATTACACCGCGATCAGCCGCTATCTGAAACAGGACGAGATCGACTACATCATCGGCGATTGCGGCGCCAAGGTCGTGATCACCACGCCGAAATGTGCTGACCAGATCAAGGCCCTGGTCAAGGGCGCGCCCGGCGAGCCGGTCTTCTACATGATGGACGAGCCGCTACCCGGCTTCCGCTCCTACGACAAGGAAGCCGCGGCGCAGCCGACCACGCCGATCGCGGACGAAGTCGCCGGTTACGACATGCTGTATTCATCGGGCACCACCGGCCGCCCGAAAGGCATCAAGAAGGCGTTTGAGGGCAACAAGATCGACGAGCCGAACGCGTTCCTGCGCGTGCTCTGCGCCGACATGTGCGGCATGAACGCGGAGAGCACTTATCTCTCGCCGGCGCCGCTCTATCACGCCGCTCCCCTGCGCTTCAACATGATGGCGATCGTGCTCGGCGGCACCTCGATCATCATGGAGCATTTCGATGCCGAGGAGTTTTTGAAGCTGGTCGAGAAATACAAGGTCACACAATCCCAGCTGGTGCCGACCATGTTCGTGCGCATGCTGAAGCTACCGGACGAGGTCCGCACCAAATACAATGTCTCGACGCTGAAGGGCGCAATCCACGCCGCCGCGCCCTGCCCGGTCGACGTCAAGGCGAAGATGATCGAATGGTGGGGCCCGATCCTGATCGAGTACTACGCGGGCTCGGAGGGCAACGGCGTCACCGTCTGCAACTCGCAGCAATGGCTGGAGCATCGCGGCAGCGTCGGCCGCGCCGTAGTCGGCAAGATCAAGATTCTGGACGAGAACGACGAGGAGCAGCCGCTCGGCGAGATCGGCACGGTCTATTTCGCCGACGCACCCGCCTTCACCTATCACAACGACCCCGAGAAGACGAAGAAGGCCTACAACGCCAAGGGATGGTCGACGCTCGGCGACGTCGGCTATCTCGACAAGGACGGTTTTCTGTTCCTGACCGACCGCAAGTCCTACATGATCATCTCGGGTGGGGTGAACATCTACCCGCAGGAGACGGAAGACGTGCTCATCACCCACCCCGAAGTGGCCGACGTCGCCGTGTTCGGCGTGCCGAACGAGGAGATGGGCGAGGAGGTCAAGGCAGTGGTGCAGCCGCACGACATGAAGCGCGTCGGCAAGGCGCTCGAGGCCGACCTTATCGCCTACTGCAAGAGCCGCCTCTCCGCGATCAAGTGCCCGCGCTCGATCGACTTCGAAGCCGAGCTGCCGCGCACGCCCACGGGCAAGCTGGTGAAGCGGCATCTGCGCGACAGATATTGGCCGAAGACGGCGACGAAGATTTAGGGCAGGCGGCCGCACCGAACACCGTCATGCCCGGGCTTGTCCCGGGCATCCACGTTCTTCTACCGAGGAGGAAGACGTGGATGGCCGGGTCAAGCCCGGCCATGACGCCGAGCGAGCTTTCGCACCCTCAATCGAACAGACTCGGCGTGTGGTTCACCAGCGCACCTTCGATCTCGAGCATTTTCAGCTTGGTCACCACCCCGCCATTCGCCGAGAAGCCGCCGGGCTTGTTGCCGGCCGCCAACACGCGATGGCAGGGCACGACGATCGGGCACGGGTTGCGGCCGAGCGCCTGGCCGACGTCGCGCGACAGCTGGACGCCGCCGAGCTGTTTTGCGATGTCGCCATAGGTGATGGTCTTGCCGGGCGGAATGGCGCGGGCGATCTCGTAGACGCCGCGGTTGAACTCGGGCACGCCATCGAGATCGAGCGGGATGTCGGTGAGATCGTCGGGCTCACCGGCGAGCAAGTTGACGATGCGGTCGATCGCCTGCTGCACCTCGGTCGTCGGCTCGGCTTCGCTGGCGTCAGGATGGCGCTGGCTGATGCGGGTCCGGATCTTCTGCTCGCCGCCCATCGGGAGCTGCGTGCCGTTGATGCCGCGCGGGCCCCAGGCGATGGCGCAGAGGCCTATCTTCGTGTCGAACAGGGCAAAATGCTGGTCGGTCATGGCTTGGTTCCTGAGCTTGCGTCCTTCTCGCATGCCCCCACTGTGATCTGTGCTCAAATCTAGGCTTGGAAATAGTTGCGATCCACCCGGTTTCCGGGAATCTTGCACAGGAGTTCCGCCCTCTTCTCACGAGCCCCCCAGAATGCAAAGCCTCCACGTCAACGGTTACGACATGCCCTATCTCGACGTGGGCGAAGACAAGGGCCGCGCGCCGCTGGTCTGCGTGCATGGATCGCTCAACGACTTCCGCGTCTGGGGCTGCGTGCTCGGGCCACTGACGCAGCGACACCGGGTGATCGCTGTCAGCCTGCGGCACTTCTTCCCGGAACGCTGGGACGGCGTCGGCGACACCTATTCGATTGCCCAGCATGTCCAAGACGTCATCGCCTTCATCGAGAACCTTGATCTCGGCCCGGTCGATCTGATGGGTCATTCCCGCGGCGGACACATCTGCTTCCGCGTGGCGCAGCAGCGGCCGGATCTGCTACGGCGGCTGATCCTCGCCGAGCCCGGCGGCGAACTCGATGCGAGCCTCGACCCTGACTATGTCGGCGGGCCCTCGCCGCTGCTTGCGCGCTTCACGGCCTCGGCCGACAAGATCGCGGCGGGCGATGTCGATGGCGGGCTCGCCGTCTTCGTGGATACGCTGGAGGGTGCCAACACCTGGCCGCGGCTGCCAGCCATGGTGAAGCAAAACCTGCGCGACAACGCTTACACCTTGATCGGTCAGGTCCGCGACGATCGCCCGCCCTTCTCGAAGGCGGATGCGGAATCCATCAAAATGCCGACGCTGTTCATCCTGGGCGCGCGGACCAAGGGCCTGCTGCCAAAAGTGCTGCATGCGCTCGCCGCGCATGTGCCCTACTCCAGGACGGCGATCATCCCGAACGCGACGCATCCGATGTTCGAGCAGGCGCCGCAAAAATACTCCGAAGTGGTCCTGGATTTTCTGGCGAGCTGATCATGCAGACATTCCGCGTCAACGGTTACGACATGGCCTATCTCGAAGTCGGCGAAGGCCGTCCGCTGGTCTGCGTGCACGGCACGCTCGGCGATTTCCGCACCTGGTATTCGGTACTCGGCCCGCTGTCTAGGAATCATCGGGTGATCGCGGTCAGCCTGCGACATTTCTTTCCCGAGCATTGGGACGCCGTCGGCGACGATTACAAGATGGCGCAGCATGTTGCAGACACGATCGCCTTCATCGAGCAGGTGAAGCCCGGACCCGTCGATCTGATGGGCCATTCGCGCGGCGGTCACATCGCGTTTCGCGTCGCGCAGGCGCGGCCTGATCTGCTGCGCAAGCTGGTGCTCGCCGAGCCCGGCGGCGATCTCGACGCCAGCCTGCCGCTGCCAGAGGGCACGCCTGCGCATCCGCCGCTCGCCGCAAAGACGGTGCGCTCGGTCGAGATGATCCGCGCCGGCGACATCGAGGGCGCGCTGCGGAATTTCTACGAGGGTATTGAGGGCGACGGCTCCTGGCGGCGCGTGCCCGCGGCCGCAAAACAGCAATTGCGCGACAACACGCTCACCTTCCTCGGCCAGATCAACGAGCAGCGCCGGCCCTACACGCTCAGCGATGCGCAAGCGATCAAGACGCCGACCCTGCTGATCGGCGGCGGCGCGACCACGGGAAGCCTGTCGGTGATGTGGCGCGTGCTGGCAGAGCATATTGCAGGCGCGCGGACGGCGGTGATCGGCAATGCCGGCCACTGGATGTTCGAGCAGGCGCCGATGGAATTCGGCGAGGTGGTGAGCAGGTTCTTGGCTGAGTAGGCACTCTCTTCGCCTCTCCCCGCGTGCGGGGAGAGGCCGGATCGCATCGCGAGATGCGATCCGGGTGAGGGGGAGCTTCCGCGAGTCCAACTCTCACCGTGGCTGCGGAGACTCCCCCTCACCCCACCCTCTGCCCGCAAGCGGGGCGAGGGAGCGCCCGGTCCGTGCTCGCCTCACGCCACCTTCCACACACCCACCGGCATCTTGATCGTCGCATTCAGCCGGTTCCAGACGTTGATGACCGCGATCGAGAGGATCAGCGTGGCCAGCTCGCGCTCGTCAAAATGCTTGGCGGCCTCGTTCCAGGTTGCATCCGGCACCGGGTCCTCGCGATCGGCAAGCCGCGTGACGGCTTCGGTCAGCGCCAGCGCGGCGCGCTCGGCCTCGCTGAAATAAGGCGCATCGCGCCAGGCCGACACGGCAAACAGGCGCTCGTCGGTCTCCCCCAGCTTGCGGGCCATCTTGGGATGCATGTCGACACAGACGCTGCAGCCATTGATCTGGCTGGCGCGCAGGTGCACCAGTTCCAGAAGCTTTTCCGACAGGCCCTGCTTGGTCAAATTGCCGAGGGACTGCAAGACATTCATGGCTTCGGGCAGGACCATGACGGGGTGATTCATGCGGGCGTGCATCATATCGAGTCTCCGTTTCACGAATTTCGAAGGTTCCAGTCACATCGGCCGGATTGGCTTCGTCATGGGCATGACGGATCGCGATGAGGGAATGTGACCGATGAGCCAAGAAAGCTTCGAGGAAAATTTTCTGGTGCGGCAGTTCGAGGCCAACAGGGACCATCTGCGTGCCGTCGCCTACCGCATGTTGGGGTCGCGCGGCGAGGTCGACGACGTCGTGCAGGAGGCCTGGCTGCGTGTCAGCCGCTACGACACATCCGACATCGCGAACCTCCGGGGCTGGCTGACCACCGTGGTCGCGCGCATCTGCCTCGACATGCTGCGCGCGCGGAAGTCGCGCAAGGAAGATCCGATGGGCCCGCATGTGCCGGAGCCGGTCGACGAGACCAGGGAGCGCGAGGCGGAGATGGCCGATTCCGTCGGCGCGGCGCTGCTGGTCGTGCTCGAGACTTTGCAGCCGGCGGAGCGGCTCGCCTTCGTGCTGCACGACATGTTCGCAGTCCCGTTCGAGGAGATCGCGCCGATCGTCGGCCGCTCGGTTGACGCCTCGCGGCAGTTGGCGAGCCGCGCGCGGCGGCGCGTGCAGGGCGCGCCAGTGCCCGAGGCGGACCTGTCGCATCAGCGCAAGATCGTCGATGCTTTCCTCAAGGCGTCGCGCGAGGGCAATTTCGAGGGGCTATTGGCCGTGCTCGATCCCGGCGTCGTCTTCCGTGCCGATCAGGCCGCGGTGCGGCTCGGCGCGCTGCCGGAGGTCCGCGGCGCCGATGCCGTCGCTCAGATCTACAAGGGCCGTGCCCAGGCGGCACGGACCGCGCTGGTCGATGGCGAGATGGGCGTTGCGGTCATCCTCAGTGGCCAGCTGCGCATCGCGCTGCGCGTCACGTTCGGCGGCGACCGTATTGCCGGGATCGAGGCGCTGGCCGATGCGGAGCGGATTGCGGCGCTCGATGTGGAGGTGCTGGAGCCCTAGAGCGTGGCATCCGGACGGTGCGGATGCTACGTTTCCGTCCAATCGCGCGATTGCAGGCGCTCGAGACGCGAAAGGATGCTTTCATGAAACCCCGCCACGTCTCCATGCTCGCCGTGCTCGGCCTCCTCGCCGGCAGCGGCACCGCGCTCGCCGCTGCCGACGAGAAACTGAAGGCCGCCGCCGAGCAGGAGAAGGCGCCGCTGATCGAGACCCTGCGCGACATGGTGATGATCGAGAGCGGCAGCGGCGACGCCGAAGGCCTGAAGACGATGGCCGACTTCACCGAAGCCCGCCTGAAGGCGCTGGGCGCCAGCACCGAGCGGCGCAAGACCACTGCGGGCACCCGCGCCGACATGGTGATCGCGACGTTCAAGGGATCAGGCACGCGGAAGCTGATGCTGATCGCGCATATGGACACGGTCTATCAGCGCGGCATCCTCGCAAGCGAGCCGTACCACGTCGACGGCAACCGCATCTACGGTCCCGGCATCGCCGACGACAAGGGCGGCATCGCGGTGGTGCTGCATGCGCTCAAGATGCTGAAGGACGCCGGCTGGCAGGACTACGCGACGCTCACAGTGTCGTTCAATCCGGACGAGGAAGTCGGCTCGATCGGATCGGGCGAGATCATCGCGGAGCTGGCCGACCAGCATGATGTCGTGCTGTCCTGCGAGCCGACGGTGGCCGCGCCGGTTGCGAAGAATGAGAGCCTGCTGCTAGGCGCCAGCGGCACTGCGACCGCGAAGATGGAAGTGAAGGGCCGCGCCTCGCATGCCGGTGCCGCGCCCGATCTCGGCCGCAACGCACTGATCGAGCTGGCGCATCAATTGCTGCAGGCGAAGGACGTCGCGAAGTCGATCCCGGGCACGCAGCTGAACTGGACCACGGCGCAGGCGGGCACCGTGCGCAACCAGATCCCGGAGAAGGCCGAGGCCGGCGCCGACGTCCGCCTCACCAGTCCCGACGGCGTCGCCAAGTTGCAGGCGGCGCTCGACGAGAAGCTGAAGAACAAGCTCGTGCCCGACACCGAGACGACGGTGACCATCACACCGGGGCGCCCGCCCTTCGTCGCCAGCGAGCGCGGCCGCGCGCTGGCGCAGGAGGGACAGGCGATCTATGCCGAGATCGACCGCAAGCTCGAGATCGCCGAGATGACCGGCGGCGGCACCGATGCCGGCTATGCCAGCCGCAGCGGCAAGGCGGTCGTGGTCGAGAGCTTTGGCCTCGCCGGCTTCGGCTATCACGCCCGCGACGAGTTCATCGACACCAACTCGATCGCGCCGCGGCTGTACCTGATGAGCCGGATACTGATTGAGCAGGGCAAGAAGAAATAGGCGCCCGACCTCGCCAGGCCATAACAGCGAAAACAACCCCATGCACAGTAGACGGGGCTAGCAATATCAATGGGTTAGAGAAGCCCTAGGCGCCGGCTTGACGCCCTCCCCCTCCCGCTATACCTTCGAATACGGAATTCCGTATTCCTTGCTAAATTTCGGAGTTGCCGGCGTGATTCCTCTCGACCCGCTTCCGAACCTGATCGACCAGGTCTATGCCCGGATCCTGGAGGCGATCTCCGACCGCACGCTTCAACCCGGCCAGCGCATCCGGCAGAACGAGCTTGCCGACAAGCTCGGCGTCTCGCGCCAGCCGGTGTCGCATGCGCTGCATCTGCTACACCGGCAGGGGCTCGTCGCCGAGAGCGGCAAGCGCGGCTTTGAAGTCACCCAGCTCGATCCCTCCCGCATCCGCCAGCTCTACGAGGTGCGCGGCGCCATCGATGCGCTGGCCGCGCGGCTCGCGGCGATGCGCGCGGGCGCCGACGCGGCGGGACGCGCACGGCTGGACGCAGCGCTAGCCGCCGGACGGAGCATCGATCGCAACACCTCGCTCGCCGAGCTCATCACGCTCGATGTCGATTTTCACCGCGCCATCTATCAGCTCGCCGGCAATCCCGTGATCGAGGAGACCATCGCGCCGCAATGGCCGCATATGCGCCGCTCGATGGCGACGGTGCTCTCCGAGCTCGACTATCGCGGCAGCGCCTGGGCCGAGCATGCGATGATTGCCGGACACATTCTCGCAGGCGATGCGAAGGCCGCGGAGCGCGCGGCGCTGGCGCATGCGCAGACGGCGGGACGGATGACTGAGGAGAGATTGAGAGCGACGGACGAGGCGGCGGCGTAGCGACAAAAGCACCTGGCCGTCATGCCCGGGCTTGTCCCGGGCATCCACGTTCTTCGGTACGTGGAGCAAAGTCGTGGATGGCCGGGTCAAGCCCGGCCATGACGAGAGAAAAAACAAATAATCAAACAGGAGGACGATCCATGAAACTGTCTCAGGAGCAATTGGAGTTCTTCCACCGCGAGGGCTGGCTGTTCCTCCCCGAGCTGTTCAGCCAGGAGGAGGTCGACCTGCTCGCGCGCGAGGCGGTCGGCATCTATGACGCCAACCGGCCGGAGGTCTGGCGCGAGAAGAGCGGCGCGCCGCGCACGGCCTTCGCCGCGCATCTCTACAACGAGGCGTTCAGACTCCTCGGCGCGCATCCGCGCATGATTGATCCGGTCGAGCAGGTGTTCGGCGAGCCTGTTTACATGCACCAGTTCAAGATCAACGCGAAATCGGCCTTCACCGGCGATGTCTGGCAGTGGCACCAGGATTACGGCACCTGGAAGCGCGACGACGGCATGCCGGAGCCGCGTGCCATGAACATTGCGATCTTCCTCGACGAGGTGATGCCGATCAACGGCCCGCTGATGCTGGTGCCCCGCAGCCAGAATGCCGGCGATCTCGAAGCCGCGCACGACCTCGCCACCACGTCCTACCCGCTATGGACGCTGGACGAGGACACCGTGACGCGCCTCGTCAAGCAGGGCGGCATCGTCGCGCCCACCGGCAAGCCCGGCGGCATGCTGATGTTCCACGGCAATCTCGTGCATGGTTCGAGCGGCAACATCACGCCCTATCCGCGCAAGATCGTGTACCTGACGCTGAACGCGGTCTCGAACTACATCCGCACACCAACACGGCCGGAGTACATCGCGCATCGCGATTTTGCGCCGATCAAGACGGTGGAGGACGATGCGCTGCTGCGGCTCGCCCGGGCGCCGCGCCAGGCGGCGGAGTAGGTTCGCGCGCGCAACATCCTAAGTCGTCATGCCCGGGCTTGACCCGGGCATCCACGTCTCGACACGATCACTTGCAGTAAGACGTGGATGGCCGGGTCAAGCCCGGCCATGACGAGCTGATAGAAACACGCGTCTCACGAGATTCTGTAGAACTGGAAATATTCCCTCATGAACCTCTTCCGTCTCCTCCAGGCCCGCACGTCCGCCGGCACGCCCGTTCGTGTCGCGCTGATCGGCGCCGGCAAGTTCGGCTCGATGTTTCTGGCCCAGGTGCCGCACACGCCAGGGCTGGAGGTGCCCATCATCGTCGACCTCGACCGCGAGCGCGCGCGCGAGGCATGCCGCACCGTCGGCTGGGATGCCGAGCGCATCGCCAGGACCGTGTTCACCGATGACGGTGCCCGCGCCATTGCCGGCGGCGCGATGGATGTGGTGGTGGAGGCGACCGGCAATCCCGCCGTCGGCATCCAACATGCGCGCGCCGCGATCGCGGCGGGCAAGCATATCGTGATGGTCAATGTCGAGGCCGACGTGCTGGCTGGCCCCCTGCTCGCCGAGGAAGCGCGGAAAGCCGGCGTCGTCTATTCGCTCGCCTATGGCGACCAGCCGGCGCTGACAGCGGAGATGGTCGACTGGGCCCGCGCCACCGGCTTTCGCGTCGTTGCCGCGGGCAAAGGGACAAAATATCTGCCGGCCTATCACGACGTGACGCCTGACGGCGTCTGGCAGCATTACGGCCTCACCGCCGGCGAAGCGCAGTCGGCGGGCATGAATCCGCAGATGTTCAACTCCTTCCTTGACGGCACCAAATCGGCGATCGAGATGGCCGCGATCGCCAACGCCTGTGGGCTCGATGTGCCCGCCGGCGGCCTGCTGTTTCCGCCCTGCGGCGTCGACGATTTGCCGCATGTCATGCGGCCCAGCGACAAGGGCGGCGTGCTGGAGCGCTCCGGCGTGGTGGAGGTGGTCTCGTCGCTCGAGCGCGATGGCCGGCCGGTGTTTCGCGATTTGCGCTGGGGCGTCTATGTCGTGCTGGAGGCGCCGAACGACTACGCAGCGGATTGTTTCAGGCAATACGGCCTGAAGACCGATGCCAGCGGGCGGTACGCTGCAATGTACAAGCCCTATCACCTGATCGGGCTCGAGCTGAACATCTCGATCCTGTCGGCCGCGCTGCGCAATGAGCCGACCGGGCAGCCCTACGGCTTCCGCGGCGACGTCGCGGCGGTCGCCAAGCGTGCCTTGCGCGCCGGCGAGATGCTGGACGGCGAAGGCGGCTACACGGTGTGGGGCAAGCTGGTGCCTGCGGCGGCGAGCCTGAAGGCCGGCGCGCTGCCGATCGGCCTGGCGCATCGCGTGAAGCTGAAGCGTGACGTCGCGCATGGCGCGGTGGTGCGCTGGAGCGACGTGGAGTTCGACGCGAACAACGAGACGGTGAAGGTTCGAAAGGCGATGGAAGCGGCGTTCGCAGCGCAACATTGAACGGCCGTGCCGGGGACACGACCAAAGAGCGCTTGCTTTGCGCACCCCCTTTGGTCATCCTGATCGCGATCCGGAAAAACCAAGATTTCGGACACAACGAAACGTCGGTTGCCCGGCGAAGACCAAAGCGGCACCAAGATCGCGATCCCTCGTCGAGGACTCGACATCAGAGAGAGAGAGAGGGGAAGCGCATGGAACGTCGTAAATTCCTGACGGCGGGCGGATTGGGCCTTGCCGCGAGTGCCGTTGCCGCACCAGCCGTTGCACAATCGATGCCGGAGGTCAGATGGCGACTCGCCGCGAGCTGGCCGAAGGCGCTCGATACGCTCTACGGCGGCTGCGAATATTTCTGCAAGCGCGTCGCCGAGATCACGGACAACAGATTCCAGATCCAGCCGTTCGCGTCCGGAGAGATCGTCCCAGGCCTGCAGGTGCTGGATGCGGTGTCCAACGGCACCGTCGAGATGGGCAACACCGCGCTGTATTACTACTGGGGCAAGAATCCCGCCTTCACCTTCGGCACGGCGCTGCCGTTCGGTCTCAACACGCGCCAGCACATCTCCTGGCTGCAATGGGGCGGCGGACAGGATCTGCTCAACGCCCTCTTGAAGGAGCACAACGCGATCGGCATTCCGACCGGCTCGACCGGCGCTCAGATGGGCGGCTGGTTCCGCAAGGAGATCAAGTCGATGGCCGATCTGCAAGGCCTGAAATTCCGCGTCGGCGGCTTCGCCGGCACGATCATCGCCAAGGTCGGCGGCGTGCCGCAGCAGATCGCGGGCGGCGACATCTATCCGGCGCTGGAGAAGGGCACCATCGATGCCGCCGAATGGGTCGGCCCCTATGACGACGAGAAGCTCGGCTTCGTGAAGGTGGCGAAGTTCTACTATTATCCGGGCTGGTGGGAAGGCACCGGCCAGGGCCACAACATCATGAACCTGGACAAGTGGAACGCGTTGCCGAAGCACTACCAGGCCGCGATCGACTGCGCCTCGCGCGACACCTTCACCTGGGTGACGGGCAAGTATGATGCGGTCAACCCGCCGGCGCTGAAGCGGCTGCTGGTCGCCGGCGCGATCCTCAAACCCTTCC